>NZ_CP007451.1:0-2735000 GCF_000626635.1 Draconibacterium orientale
TAGAATTATGATTTTTTTTTAACTTTTTTTCGCAACTTTTGTCCTCGGAATACCACTAGGGAAATTTTTTTGTAGAACCTCATTATCCAGCAATTGTAAATGAACAACGAATACAGATCTGCATGGGAAAAATGCCTCAACGTTATTAAAGATAACGTTCCTAGCAGCAGTTTTAAAACCTGGTTTGAGCCGATAGAACCGGTTAAATTGGAAAATAAAGTATTAACTATTCAAGTGCCAAGTGCCTTTTTTTACGAGTACCTTGAAGAACAGTTTATCGATATTCTTCGCAAGACACTTCGTATGGTTTTGGGTAACGGAGCCAAATTGGAATATAACGTTGTTTTAAGCAATAAAAACAGTAATGAACCGTATACTGTTAGTTATCCAACGAATAACAACAACAAAATTCAAAATAAACCACTTACTGTGCCTTTAAAAGCAGAGGAAAAAGCAACAATAAAAAATCCGTTTATAATTCCGGGGATCCAGAAATTACAGATCGACCCGCAATTAAAAGCAGACAACACCTTCGAAAATTTTGTTGAAGGCGATTGTAACCGACTGGCGCGCAGTGCAGGTTTTGCCGTTGCACAAAATCCGGGAGGAACAGCTTTTAATCCCTTAATGATTTACGGTAACTCTGGTTTGGGAAAAACACACTTGTCGCAAGCCATTGGTATTCAGGTAAAAGAAAACTTCCCCGACAAAGTGGTTTTGTATGTAAACGCAAATAAATTTCAAACACAATTTACCGAGGCAACACGTAATAATAACCGCAACGACTTTTTACACTTCTACCAAATGGTTGATGTGTTAATTCTTGACGACGTGCATGAATTTGCCGGGAAAGAAAAAACACAGGAAACATTCTTCCACATTTTCAACCACTTGCACCAAATGGGTAAGCAGCTGATTTTAACATCAGACAAGCCGCCTATTGAGTTAAAAGGAATGGAACAGCGCTTACTGTCGCGTTTTAAGTGGGGACTAACAGCTGACTTGCAAACTCCCGACTTTGAAACCCGCATGGAAATTCTGCGTCGGAAAATTTATAAAGACGGCATTACCCTTTCGGAAGAAGTAATGGAATACATTGCATCGCATGTAACCAATAACGTACGCGAGCTGGAAGGTGCATTGGTTTCGTTGCTGGCGCAGTCGATGTTGAACAAACGCGAAATCACCCTGGAGCTGGCAGCCAAGCTGATCAACAAACTGGTTAAAAACTCAAAACGCGAGCTTTCTATCGAGTACATCTCAAAGGTTGTTTGCGACTATTTCAGCATGCCCGTTGATGCACTGCAAACCAAAACCAGGAAACGCGAAATCGTTCAGGCACGGCAAATCGCCATGTATTTCTCGAAAAGTTTAACGAAATACTCGCTGGCAAGTATTGGGGCACAAATTGGCAGTAAAGACCACGCCACGGTTCTCCACGCCTGCAAAACGGTAAACAACCTGAAGGATACCGATAAGAATTTCCGACAGTTTGTTGAAGACATAGAAAAGAAATTAAAAATGTAATACCGGCAGGCTTTTAAGCCTGCCTTTTTTTTGCCCGTATGATTTATCTGATCCTGTGCATCCTTTCATCGTCAATGATTTATGTGATTTTCAGAGTTGCAAAAAATTACAATTGTAAACTCCAGTCGCTAATCACAATAAATTATTTGGCAGCCAGTTTGCTGGGCATCCTTTTGTTTCAACCCTTTGCCGAAAACGAAAACCCGTTAGCACTTCCCCACTGGATGCCTTTCGCTGTAATCCTTGGCATCCTTTTTATTGCCGTGTTTTACCTTATTGGGTACAGCTCGCAAAAAGCAGGAATTACCGTAACCACACTGGCCAATAAATTATCGCTGGTTTTTCCGGTGGCATTCTCGCTAATCTATTTTAACGAAGCGCTTTCAATAATAAAAGCTATTGGAATAGTTACCGCCATAATTGCCGTTGGATTAACAGTTTACAAAAAAGAAATAACCAGAACAAACCTCATTTATATTGTTTTGCCGCTGTTTTTGTTTTTAGGAAGCGGAGTAATCGACTCGCTGGTAAAATATGTTCAGGCTGAAAAAATCTCCGACAGTGAAACCTCGCTATACACCATTTTAGTGTTTATGGTAGCCTTTTTATGTGGAGTTCTCGTTACTGTTTTCACAAAAACATACCGGCAACGACTGAATCCGGCAACACTACTATTCGGAACACTTTTGGGTGTGGTAAATTTTGGTTCACTCTACTTTATAATAAAAGCATTGAATAATTCGGGACTGGAAAGTTCGCTCGTTTTCGCCCTGAATAATATGGCAATCGTCGCCTTTACGGCCATTTTAGGCAAGGTACTTTTTAAAGAACGCCTGAATAAAATTAACTTTGCGGGTGTTGTTTTAGCACTCATCAGTTTATATTTTTTGTTGTAATGGACGATCAATACAAAACCATAGAAACACCAAGTACCGGCTACTTTAAAGATAAAGGCAGCAAGTTCTACTCGTATGCCTACCCATTAAAAGATGAAGAAGAAGTAAAAGAGCTGGTTGCCGCATTAAAGAAAGAACACCACAGTGCCCGCCATCATTGCTATGCATGGCGATTGGGCACCGAAGAAATCCGTACCCGCGCCAACGACGACGGAGAACCTTCATCAACGGCCGGTAAACCGATTTTGGGGCAATTGCAAAGCTACGAGCTAACCAATATTCTGGTGGTGGTAGTTCGCTATTTCGGCGGAACGCTGCTTGGCGTTAGCGGCCTTATCAATGCCTATCGCCAGGCGACAGTTGAAGCACTGAACAATGCCGATATTTTATCAAAACTCATTGAAATTCAGCATGAACTAAAATTTGAATACGCCCTGCTGAATACCGTTATGAACAAGCTAAAACAGGATAATTACGATATTGTAACCACCGATTTTCAGGAAAGCTGCCGGCTGATATTTAAAACACGAAAGTCGGAAGCTGAAAAGGCTTTCCAATCGTTTAACGAAATCTACGGGATAGAAATAAAACGACTGGATTAGTATTTATCGGTGTTAATAAAATGCTGATAAGTACGCTACACTATTTTTGACAAACATTAAGTAACACTGTATTTTTGAACCATGATGCTACGCGTGATATTCCACTTTAATTTTCTTGAGCGAGGCACTAAAAATTGCTTTGAGAAGATTTCTCTTTCCCATCGCTGCATCAGACGATTTTTAAAAGCAATCGTATTTTTCTATAAAAAAGGTTCTACTTTTTTTCACAATAACGAAGACCAACATTTTATTTTCCAAAATGTTGGTCTTCGTTTTTTAGGTCAATCAATTTATCAAATTCAATATTTAAGGCAATGAAGAAGGATTTAATTTCAATCACAGATTTCTCGAAAGATGAATATCTGAGAATTATGGACCTGGCTGCAGATTTTGAAGCAAATCCGAACCAGGAACTGTTGAAAGGGAAAGTTGTTGCCTCCCTTTTTTTTGAGCCATCAACACGCACACGCTTAAGTTTCGAAACAGCCATTAATCGTTTGGGGGGACGAATTGTTGGCTTTGCCGATCCGGATAGCTCCAGTGCAACAAAAGGCGAAACACTGCACGACACCATACGGATGGTAAGCAACTACGCCGACCTGATTGTTATGCGCCACCCGCTGGAAGGAGCAGCACGCTATGCTGCTGAGGTTTCCAGCGTGCCTATTATTAACGCCGGCGACGGAGCGAACCAGCACCCAACTCAAACCCTGCTCGACATGTATTCGATTTTAAAAACGCAGGGAACGCTCGACAACATTAACCTGTTTATGGTTGGCGACCTGAAATTCGGAAGGACAGTACATTCGCTCTTGCAGGCCATGTCCGAATTCGAAAATCCGATTTTTAACTTCATTGCACCAGAAAGTTTGCAAATGCCACGCGGCTATAAACACCACCTGGAAGAAAGAGGTATTCGTTATTTTGAGCACGAAGAATTTACCGATATTATTTCGGAAGCCGATATTATTTACATGACCCGTGTTCAGAAAGAACGTTTTTCGGACCCCATGGAGTACGAAAAAGTGAAAGATGTTTACATTTTAAATAAAGCGATGCTGGAAAACACCAAACCAAATGTTCGGGTGTTGCATCCACTGCCACGCGTTAACGAAATTGCCACCGATGTTGACAGTAGTGAAAAAGCTTACTATTTCGATCAGGCACTGAACGGCGTTTTCACCCGCGAAGCAATTATCTCTCACGTAATGAACCTTAAATAATACCGCCATGGAAAAGAATGACATGAAAAAGAAGCTAAAATTAAAAGTTAGCGCCATTAAAGATGGAACAGTGATCGACCATATTCCTGCAAAAAGTTTATTTGAGGTAATTTCAATATTAGGGCTCGATAAAATTGAAAACCAAATCACTTTCGGAACCAATCTGGAAAGTGGGAAATTGGGGGCAAAAGCCATTATAAAAGTATCGGATAAGTTTTTTGAAAACGACGAGATCAACAAAATTGCACTGATTGCACCACACGCCAAACTCAACATCATCAGAGATTACGAGGTGGCCGAAAAGAAAATTGTTGAGATCCCACAAAAAATTACAGGAATTGTAAAATGCTTTAATCCGAAGTGTATTACCAACCACGAAAAGATAACTACCTCTTTTAGAGTAATTAATACAAACCCGGTTGCTTTAAAATGTAAATACTGCGAAAAGATAACGGCAGAAGACCAAATAAAAATGTTGTAAGAAATAACTGTTTTCAGCTAAATCCGCCTTTAAAAAGAAACAAGAAGGCGGATTTTTTATATATTTGCACGACCAAAATCGAACAGCTATAAACACTGAGCGATTTGGAAAGTTCTTAACAGATTTGCCCAGTTGGCGGAATTGGTAGACGCGCTAGTTTCAGGGACTAGTATTCTTATGAATGTGAAGGTTCGAGTCCTTTACTGGGCACCAGGAGAAATCCAAATAAAATCAAAAGCACTTAAAATCAATATTTTAAGTGCTTTTTTGTTTTCGACAGTCAATCTTTTGAATTGAAGCGGTTCTTTTTTGAGTTCAAGTCCTTATTTTTTGAGTTCAAGTGGTAATTTTTTGAGTTGAAGCGCTTATTTTTTGAATTGAAGCAGTTATTTTTTAAGTTGAAGTGCTTGTTTTTTTGATACAATGAGATATTTCCTCCCGGCGCTGCTCAATTTGCGGTGTGGTTCTCTAATACTTCATGAAAAACTACTCCGGGAATTAAACTTTTGCTTTTGGTTATCATCTAAAGCGGTTGAACTTCACAATAAAAAACAAAATTGAAATGAAACGAACAGTATTTTTAGTAATGGCGCTGGTAAGTGCACTGGTAATTTCGTGCAACAACGGAGGAAATAATTCGCGTCAACTACCATTTGGCAACGGTGGCGGAATGGGCCCCGGAAATTTTGATCCGCAGGCCATGATGGACCGCATGGTGGACGATATGGACGAAACACTGGATTTAAGCAACGAACAGGAAGACCAGATCCGTAAAATTATGGAAGAGAATTTTGAGAATATGGCTGCCATGCGCGAAGAAATGCAAAACAGCGGCGCCGGTTTTGAAGGCATGCGCGAGAAAATGCAAAAAGTACGCGAGGAGCAAGATGCCAAAATGAAAACCGTTCTTTCGGAACAGCAATGGGAGCAATACCAGGTAATGCAGGAAGAAAGACGAGCACGCAGAGGCCAGGGTGGCTTCCCTCCTCAGAATTAGTTCTCAGTTTGCAGTCGCAGTGAGCAGAAAGATCCGATCCGTATTGTTAAAAATTAAACGGATCGGATCTTTTATTTTATGCGCAATTGTTATTAGGCAGGCCAAAAGTTGTACCTCTATCCACTTTAATTCTTTTTACCCCTCACCCGTCAATTGACGGAAACTCATGAGGGGAGCCGGCATCAAGCCAAGTTCTGCATATCTTCGAAGCGGTTTTCCCTTTTTAAGGGAAAATGTCGATAGACAAAAGGGTAGTGTTTAATCCGTAAACTCAGTAGAAATCTTTTGTAAAACAGAATCTATGTCATCTAAATCTTCATTTTTGAAACGCAATATTTTTATTCCCATATTCTTCAATATTTCATCGCGGCGTTCATCTCTCTTTTTATTGAATTTATGAATTTCACCGTCCAATTCAATTGCCATATTTTCTTTGAAGCAGTAGAAGTCTGGCACAAAAAAGAAATGTTCATCGCCTACCGATTCATAAACGATTGCATGTTGACGCAAAAATTTTCTTCCACATAATTGTTTTCGGCGTAAGTATCTCCATAATTTCTTTTCTGCAGATGTTGCGTTTCCTCTTAAATTTCGGGTTGTTTGTTTAATATGTTCGTAAAGCATGATGTTTTGTTTTGGGTTTTTATTGAATCATAAAGTTAGTGTTTCTTTATCAATTTCACTACCTCTCACCCTTCAATTGACGGAAACTCCCCTCACAAGGGGAGCCGGCATCAAGCCAAGTTCTGCATATCTTCGAAGCGGTTTTCCCTTTTTAAGGGAACCTGCCTGCGATAGGCAGGAATGTCGACAGACAAAAGGGTAAAGCAAACAAACCAGAATACGATACAATTGCCAGTAGCATACTGGATATTGGATATTCAATATTGATTATTGAACATTTTGGTAACTTGCAACTTGTAAGAAGAAAGGATGCCATCCCTAAGTTTTTCAACTTATACGGATGGCATCCTTTTTTCTCGATGTTGGATTCTGGATACTGCGAACTTGCAACCTGTAACTTGCAACTTGCAACTTGCAACTTCTTTGGAACAGATCTCTCGCTGCGCTTCGAGATGACAGCAACTGTGTCAACTGAACCTAAATCCCCAGCATCAGTTCACCTGCATCTTTACCTCCTGTGAATAAGCGTTCCGGATTCTCCAGTAATTCTTTTAGTTTTACAAGGAAACCAACCGAGTCTTTGCCATCGATAATACGGTGATCGTACGACAAGGCCACATACATCATCGGGCGAATTACCACCTGACCGTTTACCGCCACAGGGCGCTCAACAATATTGTGCATGCCCAGAATAGCCGATTGCGGCGGGTTAATAATCGGCGTCGATAACAGCGACCCGAAAACACCACCATTGGTAATGGTAAATGTTCCGCCGGTGAGTTCTTCAACCGATATTTTTTTTATTCCGTGCCTTTTCGGCGAGTTCTTTTATTTCCAACTCAATTGCCGGAATCGTTTTACTTTCGGCATTACGCACAATCGGCACCATCAAACCTTTTGGTGTTGATACGGCAATTCCCACATCAACAAACTGAGGGATCACAATTTCTTCGCCATCGATTTGTGCATTCACCATCGGATGGAAGTCCATAGTCGTAGCAACCGCCTTGGTAAAAAACGACATAAAACCCAGTTTGAATCCGTGTGTATCCACAAACTTTGGCTGATACTTTTTGCGCATATCCATTACGTAGCTCATGTCGATCTCGTTGAATGTGGTGAGCATTGCCGTTTCGTTTTTCACCGAAACCAGGCGCGCACTTAACTTTCGTCGCAGGCTCGACATCCGCTCACGTTTCTCATCGCGTGTAGCCTCTTTTTGCGGAATGGCGGCAGCAGCGGCCTGCGGTGCATTTACCACAGCTTCCACTTCTTTTTTGCCTAAGCGTTTTAAGCCGTTAATCACATCGTCAACCGACAGGCCATGCTCTTTCATCATTTCCTTAGCTACCGATGTTACTTTTACTTTGTCGTGTTCGGTACTGGATACTGGATCCCCCGACGCTGACGGTCGGGATTTCGCTTCGCTCAACTCGATACTGGATTCTTGATCCTTGGTGCTGGTTGCAGGTTCCTTATCTGTTGACTGAGACTGATACTGGCTACTTTCTGCAGCCGGTGCTTCCACGCTTGTATCAATGGTACAAACCACTGCACCAACTTCCACGGCTTCTCCTTCTTCGGCTTTAATGGCTATTTTACCACCTTCGCTGGCAACAATGGTCAGTGTGGCTTTGTCCGATTCCACTTCGGCTATTTCCTGATCTTTGGCAACAACGGCTCCGTCTTCAACAAGCCAGCTGCCAATTTCAACTTCGGTTATGGATTCTCCCGGACTGGGAACTTTGATTTCAATAATCATATTTTGGTTTTTTATGACGCTACAACTTCTTTTTGTTTAAACACGGTTTCCAAAATCTGGTCGAGGCCTTTTTTGTGTTTTTCCATCAGTCCAACCGCTGGGCTGGCACTTTCAGGGCGGGCAACAACTTTAAAGCCCAGGCAGTCTAACTTACGATTGATAAACGGCCACGCTCCCATATTTTCGGGTTCGTCTTGTGCCCAAATCAACTCGGTTGAGTTTGAATACTTACTCAATGTTTCATTGATCTGCTTATTCGGAATCGGGTAAATTTGCTCCAAACGCACAACTGCCGTATTCGAAATGCCGTGCTCGGTTTTGTATTTTGCCAGATCGTAATACAAACGACCGGAAACAAATACCACCTTTTCCACCAAATCGGGTTCTGCAACCGGATCGTCGATAATTTCTTTAAAATGTCCTTCTGCTAACTCTTCAATGGTTGAATGCACCATCGGATGACGCAACAAACTCTTTGGCGTAAACACCACCAGCGGCAGGCGCATTTTCATTTTCACCTGGCGGCGCAACAGGTGGAACATATTGGCCGGCGTAGTTGGCATTACCACCTGAATGTTGTTGTTTGCCGAAAGCTCAAGGAAACGCTCCAGGCGTGCCGACGAGTGTTCCGGCCCCTGCCCTTCAAAACCATGAGGCAACAACAGCGTAAGGTTATTCATCAGCCCCCATTTCTCGAAAGCCGAAGTAATGTACTGATCGATTATCACCTGCGCCACATTATGGAAATCGCCAAACTGGGCTTCCCAAATGGTTAGTCCGTTGGGTTCCGACAAGGCGTAACCGTATTCAAACCCCATTACGGCATACTCCGACAGCGGTGAGTTATATACTTTAAACCGCGCCTGATTTTCCGACACATGTTTCAGCGGAAAATATTTGTCTTCCGTACCTTCAATAACAAAAGCTGCATGACGGTGTGCAAAGGTTCCGCGCTCGGTATCCTGTCCGCTTAAACGCACCGGATGACCTTCGGCAACCAGTGTTCCGTAAGCCAGCAACTCTCCCATTGCCCAATCCAAACGGTTATCATGAATCATCATTTTCCGGTCGGAAATAATCCGATTTACTTTTTTGAAAAATGGAACATCAGTAGGTAGCGTATAAATCTTTTCAGCAATATTTCGAATGGTTTCCTCTCCAACGCCTGTTTCAACCGGCTCATTAAAGTTGGCTTTCGAAGGCATTTCGTATTGTTCATACTCCTTTACAAGGAATTTACGAATCTTCAACTTTTCAATCTTTTCCGATTCCTTGTATTTACCTTCCAGTAACTGGTCGAACTCACGAACTTTCTCTCGCGATTCTTCATGAGTCATAATTCCCAGCTTGTTGAGTTTATCGGCATAAATATCGCGTGGATTTTTGTGTTTTGAGATGGCTTTGTACAACATCGGCTGCGTAAAACGCGGTTCATCGCCTTCATTGTGGCCGTATTTGCGGTAACACAGAATATCGATAAACACATCAGAATGAAACTTCTGACGGAACTCCATAGCCAGTTTTATCGTCCAGATCAACGCCTCCACATCGTCGCCATTTACATGAAAAACGGGTGAACGTGTTACTTTGGCCACGTCGGTACAATAGGTACTCGAACGCGCCTCGAGATATGGAGTTGTAAATCCAACCTGGTTGTTGATTACCAAATGGATGGTTCCACCGGTTTTATAGCCCGGTAACTGCGCCATTTGTACGGTTTCGTAAACCACTCCCTGCGTTGCAATTGCCGCATCGCCATGAATTACAATGGCTGCTGCTTTGCTGTAATCGCGCTGGTATTCGTATTCAATCTGAGACCGAACCATTCCTTCCACAATCGGGGCAACCGTCTCCAGGTGCGACGGATTGGGAACCAGTTTCAGCTTTACTTTTTTGCCGAAATCGGTCACTACTTCGTTTTCGTAACCCAGGTGATATTTTACATCGCCCTGCGCAATATCATCTTCGTATTCCGTTCCGTAAAATTCTTTAAATATATTTTGATAAGGCTTTTCCAGAATGTTTGCCAAAATGTTTAAACGTCCGCGGTGTGCCATTCCCATGATAAATTCTTCCATGCCCAGTTCGGCTCCACGTTCAATAACCGCATCAAGCGCCGGAATTATTGCTTCCGCTCCTTCAAGCGAAAATCGCTTTTGCCCAACAAACTTTTTATGGATAAAATTTTCGAATCCAACAGCCAGCTTCAGGTGATAGAAAAAGTGTTTTCGTTTTTCTTCAGTGTACTCTTCCGAGTTTTTGGTGCTTTCCATTCGCTCGCGCAACCATTGCACTACCTCCGGATGCCGCATATATACGTATTCTACACCAATCGACCGGCAATAAGTAGCCTCAAGATGCGAAATAATGTCTTTTAGTTTTGCCGGCCCGATTCCAATTTCGTTACCGGCCTGAAATGTTTTTTCGAGATCAGCCTTTTCCAGTCCGAAATTTTCGATATCGAGCGTTGGTGAATACTTACGACGCGCACGAACAGGGTTGGTTTTGGTGAACAAGTGTCCACGCTGACGATAGCCATGAATGAGATTTAAAATGGCAAATTCTTTATCGATATTATCGAGCTTTATTCCCGACGTTTTTTCAGGGTATTGCTTCCGGGCCAGTTCAAAACCCGAAAAAAACTGTTGCCAGCTTTTATCTACCGATTCCGGGTCTTCAAGATAAGCCTGGTAAAGGTTCTCAATCGCCTCGATTTCCTGGTTTCCCACAGACGAAAATTTATCCATAGTTGATTTTTAATTAACTTTTATATGATATTCAAGAAACAATGCAGTTTTTTTATTGTTTATCGGCAATCATAGTTTTTTCCTATCAAAATTAAGCTTTCCTGATGATTTTTAGCCACGCACAGCCATTTTGGTTTTGAGAAATATTTTGATTGGCTATTTTTGCTGAAAAATTACGACAATGATTCAAAGAATTCAGACCTTGTTTATACTGGCAGCCGGCATGCTGATCGGTTCGTTATACCTTCAGAAATTTGCAAACATCATCGTTAACGACCAACTGCATATTTTCAACGCTTTTGGAATTTTTAAAGACGAAGAGCTGCTTTTTAGTGGTTTGCCGCTTATGATTTTAATTGGCATTATTGCCGTGCTTCACCTGGTAACCATCTTTTTATACAAAAAGCGGATACTGCAAATCCGTATTCTTGCATTTACAATAATCCTGATGCTGGGCCTTTTCGGACTTTTCTTTTATTTCACCTACGCCAGTTTCGAGGAAGTAAAAGTGGCCTTTAAAGTTGCCGTTGCCCTACCGCTTGTTTGTGTTATTCTGGACTGGCTGGCTATTCGCGCCATCGGTAAAGACGAAGCTTTGGTAAGAAGTCTGGATCGAATAAGATAGAAACCGAATGACGAATGTTGATTAACGATTTTTGATTGATGATTTGTTGAAGCACAAACAACACTCGTGTTTAGCGACTTCTGAAATCATTATTCGTTAATCTACATTCGAAATTCAAATCCTAAAATCTGAACTATGCAAGCAATGCTATTCGCCGCCGGTTTGGGCACCCGTTTAAAAGACGAAACGGCCGATAAACCCAAAGCCCTGGTTGATGTTGGCGGGAAACCGTTGCTACAGCATGCCATTGAGAAACTGAGTGATGAAGGTGCTTCGAGAATCGTGGTGAACGTTCATCATTTTGCGCCTCAGGTAATCAATTTTATAAACAGTAAAGATTGGGGCGTTCCGGTTCTTATCTCCGATGAAAGCAACAAACTGTTGGAAACAGGTGGCGGACTAAAATTCGCATCTCATCTTTTTACGCCCAACGAACCGATACTTATTTATAATGTAGACATTCTGAGCAACATTAATTTGCAGGATGTTATTTCGGCACATAAACAATCAAATGCAATTGCGACTTTAGTGGTTCGGCAGCGCGAAACGCAACGCTACTTTAAATTTGATTCGGAGCACAACCTGGTGGGCTGGATCAATAAAAAAACGAGCGAAACAAAAGTATCGCGGCCCGGAAATTTCGAGAAAGCCACAGAAATGGCTTTTAGCGGAATTCACATTGTTGAGCCACAGATTTTTGATTTTATGCCTGCAGAAGATCGCTTTTCAATTGTTCAGGTGTACCTCGAACTGGCAAAAACAAAAAGTATAAAAGGCTATTTCGACACTTCTGAATTGTGGATGGATGTTGGCAAACCGGCTCAACTGGAGGAGGCCCGCCGGATTTATGGCAGCTAATGCGTAAAAAGTTGTGTTGGTAATTCTTTTGAAAAACGACTAAGTCAGCGAAGGTTTACTGTTAGTTTTATCATTTCTGCTACCCGGCATTTACATAACTTCGCAATTCAGGATCGAATCTTTTAGCAAAAAAAATACCTGAAGAATTTATACCAAATTGACCACAAAATGCCGCATATAAATTTGTTCTTTTCCGTTTCTACTGCGTTGAAAAATTATAACGTAGCTCGGCTATGCTAAAATTTTTCGCCTTGTATAAACAGAAAATAACCGGCATATCCAATACGGCATTTTATAATCAAATTGGTATAAATTCTCCAGGTATTCATTCCCATTAAAAGGATAATCAGTTTTTACACTTTTTAATTTTGTGGCGATTCAACGGATTAAAACCGGATGTCGACACCAATGGCGGCTACATAACTTTTATCGGTTACCGACACCGGAATTCCGGCATGCAACGAACGAATTGTTTTGTCTTGCCAGAAAGCTCGTGCCACACCCAAATCAACCATAATATTTTTGGTGATGTTGTAGCCGGCACCCAGCCCGATATTGAGGTTATCGTATTTTAAGGCTTCGTAAAGCCCCATTTTTGTATAATACAATTCCATATCATCGTACATAAAATTCGTAAAACTACCCCCGGCACTCAATTGCCATTTGTCGTTTAACAAATAGGTAAATCCGAGGTTGGCAGTAAAGCAATCGCCTGCTGCGTCCGATGCATCAACATATTGGCCAGTTTCCGGATGCTGCATTTTTCCCCATTCGGCACCTTTTTGGAAATAGTAGTTAAAATCGGCACCGGCAATCAACTTACTTGTTAACTGGTAGGTAAGTCCGGTATTCAGCACTGCCGGCAAATCGCGTCGGCGTTTTGTTCCATCGCTTTCCAACTCGTAGTTCCCACTGTTATCGTCAACCTCAAACTCAAGTTTTACCCTGCTTTCATAATGAATAGCAATATTTAGTTTGTCGTTGGCCTTATAATTCACTCCCACAATTGCGCCATAACCAGTTGCACTACTTTTATAATCGATGTTTAAGGCATAATCGGGAGCCAGGTTCGAGCCAGAGAAAGTAATTCCGGCTTTGGTGTTGTTAATCCCGCGAATGTAACGACCACCAAGCGAAACGGCCACTTTTTCAGAAATGGCATAAGAAAAATTCAGCGGCACTGCCAGGTAATACGATGAAGCCTCCAGCATTTGCTTATCCAGCGAGCTATAATCACCTCCCATTACCGGAAGCATCATATTTCCGATTAAGTTGGTATTAAACGAGCCATACGGATAATCCACGGTAGCACCGCCACCAACTACATAAACACCGGTTGAAACGGCCAGCTTATTTTTTTTATATGCCGCGTAAAACATGGGCAAAAACGGATCGCTTCCATCTTGCTCGTACGAAAGCTCTCCGGCTCCAAAATTAAAGGCATGCTGCGGACTCCGAAACAACATTTGATTACTAAAACTAAGGTAAATACCATCGTGTAAAATGGCTAACCCGGCCGGGTTATAATTTACCATATCAGCACCACCATCAAGGGCTGCATTACGCACATTCGACCGAATCCATTTGGCACTCATATTGGCCAGGTTATCCATTTGTGCATGCGCCGAAATCGCTACTATGCACAGTAGCGAAAAAGATATTAAAATTCTTTTCATAATTATTTATATCGAAATTAATTTTTCCAGAAGCTTCAAAATTAGAAAAATTGGAACAATTCAACTCGTTTTTAGGCATATAATTAAACCAATGTGAAATACTGCCGCCCGGTAAAGCAACATTTTTTTGGAAAGAATAGTGTTCTCCGGAGTTCCTGCCACAAGCGCAAAACAACACCCCCGAACCAATGGCTTTAATAAGTTAAGAATTAAGCCTTACGGCCTTTCGAAAAAGAGATAGTGCTACCAACTTTAACAGAAAGAAAAGTTTCCTGTATTGGGTAAAGATGCTATGCAAATAACGACTTCACTGAAAAAGCAAAGGCATCCTCTTCGTTGCTGGGCACCACCGGATATTTATGTTTTATTTCGTGGGGCGAGTTGTCGGTTAAAAACGAGTGCATGGTAAACTCGAGCAAATCAAAATCGTTGTAATCGTTTCCCAGCCCCATGGTTTCGTCTTTCGAAATTCCCAGTCGCTTGCAAATTTCATTCACACCGTTTCCTTTCGAAACGGAATGATGAAACACCTCAATCCAAATAAATCCAGGCGTAATTGGCGACGATGCACGAATAACTCTGATCTCGGGGCATAAGGCTTCAATCTCTGCTTTCAGGCAATTAAACCGCTCTTCGTTTTGTTTAATAATAATCAGAAACTGGCACAATTCTCCTTTTGGTAAATCGTCGGTTTTTAAAGGTTCGGCATGAGCGACATTAAATTTAAAGTAACGTTCAAACTCTTCGCAATCGTCCTTCCCGCGGTAGTAATAATGTTTGTGATTATCGGGAACCGGGTAAAAAGCATGAAAGTTTACATCGCGGTTAATAAAGTGAGCTAGCAGTTTTTGTGCCGACGAAACTTTTATATTCTGGTTGGCGATCAATTCCTTTTTTTGCCAGTTGTAAACGCCTGCACCCGACGAAAAAACCACATAATCAAACGGCAAATCGGGCTGCAACACCTCTTTTACTTTCTGCAAATTCCGGCCCGTTGCTGCGACCCGAACAATCTGTTTCTCGCCCAGTTTGTGCAAGGCATCAATATTTGCGGCACTTACGGTACGGTCGTTTTTCAGAAAAGTACCATCCAAATCGGTTGCAACCAGTTTTATGTTTTTCATCACCTTCAATTATTCCGATAAAATTAGCTAAAAATCAATTGTCTGAATATTTGCGGCTTTAAATTTCTGTTAACCCTTTTCACCCCTTATCCACCTGTGTTCATCGAAATAATTTTAAGTGCATAACTACTATGGCTACATTTGAGTATTGTTTTATATTTGTGGCTTATTCTAAAAACAGATAATCAGCAAAATAATGAGAATAGCACTAATTGGCTACGGGAGAATGGGAAAGGAAATTGAAAAAATCGCGGTATCACGCGGGCACGAAATTGGCCTTATCATTGATCTCGATAATCAAAACGACCTTACGGTAGAGAATCTCAAAAAATGCAATGTTGCCATTGAATTTACTATTCCTGCATCGGCAGTAAATAATTATAAATTATGTTTCGAAGCGGGCATTCCCGTGGTTAGCGGAACAACCGGATGGCTCGATAAAAAAGACGAAGTGTATGGTAAATGTGCCGAAACCGATGGTACATTTTTTTATGGAAGTAACTTTTCGGTGGGTGTAAACCTGTTTTTCGAGCTGAATAAAAAACTGGCCGAGTTGATGGCTCCACGTGCGGAGTATGGTGTTGAAATGACCGAAGTTCACCACACCAAAAAGCTTGATGCTCCTAGCGGAACAGCCATTAGCCTGGCAGAAGATATTCTGGAAAACCTTCCGGGAAAAGATGCCTGGGTAAACGACAAAACGCCTGCCAACAATGAAATGAACATAAAATCGGAGCGCGTTGGACAAGTACCCGGTATTCACACGGTAAAATACGAATCGGAAATCGACTTTATTGAAATTACACACAGTGCAAAAAGTCGCACCGGATTTGCATCGGGCGCCGTACTGGCAGCCGAATATTGCCTTGATAACAAAGGCATTCTTACAATGAAAGACTTACTAAAACTATAAAATAAGAATTAATGATACGTTCCATCCTGACAAATAAGTGGTTTAAATTCATCACTGTAGGAATTCTTTACTCGCTTTGGGTAATCTGGCTGGGGAGCTACCTGTGGTTCCTGGGACTGGCCATAATTTTCGACATTTACATTACCGAAAAAGTACACTGGGCTTTTTGGAAAAAGAAAAACCCGCCCAACGGCAAACAAACCAAAGTTGTTGAATGGGTTGACGCTATTATTTTCGCAGTAATTGCAGCTACTTTTATTCGTATGTTTTTTATTGAAGCATACACCATTCCAACCTCATCGATGGAAAAATCGATGTTGGTGGGCGATTACCTTTTTGTTAGCAAAACGGCTTACGGGCCAAAAACGCCAAACACGCCGCTATCGTTTCCGTTTGTGCACAATACCATGCCAATTGTTGGCGGAAAATCGTACTCTGAAGCCATTCAGCGACCTTACAAACGACTGGCAGGTTTTACCGAAGTAAAGAATAACGACGTGGTTGTTTTCCACTTTCCGGAAGGCGACACGGTAGCTACAGGAGCGCCAACGCAAAGTTATTACCAGCTGATCAGATCGTATGGGCGTAACCGAGTTTGGACAGATAAAAGAAATTTTGGCGATATTATTTCGCGACCGGTGGATAAACGCGAAAACTACATTAAACGCTGTGTTGGTATTCCGGGCGATAAAATCGAAATTAAAATGGGCCAGTTGTATGTTAACGACGAGGCGCAGAAAAAGTACGATGGCGTTCAGTACAACTACCTGGTTGAAACCAACGGAACAGCAATTAATCCGAAAGCGCTCGACCGACTGCACATTTCGGAAGCCGACCGCAACACTTTTTCAAGCAAACAATATTTATTGCCGCTAACCGAAGAGGCAGCTGGAAAAATTAAAGAATTTGCCAACGTTACTTCGGTTGAAAAAATGCTGGAAGAGCCCGGCGACTGGGAACAGGCTATTTTCCCAACCGACAGTCGTTACCCCTGGAATGTTGACAATTTTGGGCCGCTAACCGTTCCGGCAAAAGGCGAAACAATCGATCTTACTGTTGATAATCTGCCGCTTTACGAACGTATAATCGACATATACGAAGCGAACGATTTGGAAGTGAACGGCGACCAGATAAAAATTAACGGAGAAGTAGCCACATCCTACACCTTTAAAATGGATTATTACTGGATGATGGGCGATAACCGCCACAACTCGGCCGACTCGCGCTACTGGGGTTTTGTGCCGGAAGACCACGTGGTTGGAAAAGCTAAATTTATCTGGCTTTCGTTGGATAAAGACAAAGGCTTCCCGGCAAACATTCGTTTTAAACGTCTGTTTACCAAAGTGCATTAACAATTTACACAAATTATATTCGTTTAAAGGATAGCAGACAACTGTTATCCTTTTTTTTATAATTTCGGGATTGATACTTGAAAACCATCAGTTATGCAGTTAATCGTTGTCATTCTACTTATTCTGGCCGTTTTGCTGGTAATTTTCACCCTGCAAAATGCTATGGACATCACCCTCAATATATTTTTCTGGGAAATTAAGGATGCTCCGTTGGTACTGGTTTTACTAAGCTGTATTTTTCTGGGTTATTTAATCTCAGCATTTTATTTTTATCCGCGCCTGTGGAAGGTAAAACGCGAATACAAACAAATGCTGAAATTCAACACAGAACTACAGGAATTACACCAGATGAACGCTACTAAAAATCCGGAGGAAGAAACCGATCCGGAAGGTATTGAACTGGACGATGACGACGATACCGACGACACCTTTTTTAAAGACTAAACATGGATAACAGAGCACTTTTACTAAGTACCGCATACTTTGCGCCGGTACATTTTTATACACGCTATTTACACCATTATGAAGTTTACATCGAACAATTCGAGAACTTCACCAAACAAACCTATCGCAACCGCTGCCAGATATTGGGAGGAAACGGGCCAATTTCGCTCGTTATTCCGGTGGTAAAAGGGCGCGGCCCTAAAGTGCTGATAAAAGATCTGCAGATTTCGTACGAAGAAAACTGGCAGCGCAACCACTGGCAAACCATTGTTTCGGCCTACAACTCGTCACCATATTTCGAGTATTACCAGGATGAACTGTATCCGTTTTTTGAGCGCAAAACAAAATATCTGCTCGACTACAACCTGCAAATTCACGAACAACTTTGCGATTTTTTTGAGGTAGAAAATAAAATCCGCTTAACCGATGACTTTGAAAAAGTACCAGAAAACACCTTCAATTTGCGCGATGGTATTTCGCCAAAACTAAAACACAGTCCTGATGCGGACTTTCAACCGCAAACTTATACCCAGGTATTCTCCGACAAATACGGTTTTTTACCGAATTTAAGCATCCTCGATCTGCTTTTTAACGAAGGGCCAAATGCTTACACCATTCTTTTGCAAAGTTTGCAGCAAAAAAAAACCATTGTCACTGAAAGTACATAGGTTTAAGATTGAATGAAATTCAAAAAAAGAATAATTGACAAAGCAGACATGAGTATTGAGTAGAGATAAAAAGCAAAATGAGTCTCAATACTCAAATCTTTGTACTCAAATCTACTTCCTTTTCTAATGGAAATTTATAGAAATTAAAGTAGCTGCAATAAAATTGCAGGGTTTTAACCATTAACTAGAAAATAAATGACGAAACAATCCCCCGCGTTTGCTGTTTTGGATTTTATGAGTCGAAAAAACAGACAAATAAAAATCGGGATTTTCTTGATGATCTTTTCCGGGGTATTCTTTGCCGCCACACTAATCATCCCGTTTTTTGATTTGCCCACCAAAACCAAAGTGGCTGCATCAACCACCAGTTTTATACTGATGGAAGTGGTGTTTTGGGCCGGAGGACTACTGGTTGGCAAAGAACTTTTCACCAAATATAAAAACCGGTTAAATCCGCTAAACTGGTTTAAAAAGAAGGAACAAAACGGTTAAAACTTAAGAATTCCCACCCAATAAAACCACTTGAATTTCACCCCGTAAGAGCAGTCTCTCATCTTGCATTTCACACCGATTTTTTGTAACTTATGTGTTACACCAAAAATCGTTATCCATGAATATAAATGACTATATTTCGTTTGCCTCAGCAAACCCGGTTTGCTATTTGGCAACCTGCGAAGGCGACCAGCCCCGTGTGCGAACCGTACTTTTGTTTTTTGCCGATAAAACGGGCTTTTATTTTGGCACGCTCTCACCAAAAGACATGTCGAAACAACTTCACCTCAACCCCAAAGTTGAAGTTTGTTTCTATAACAATCCCCACAATCAGGCACAAGCCAAACAGCTTCGTTTAACTGGTACCGTAGAATTTGTTGACGATCCGAAATTGATACACCGACTACACAAAGAACGCCTGTACCTCGACGATATCTCAGGAAGAAACCTGGAGCCGTTTAGCGAGATCTTCAAAGTAAGTGCCGGCGATGTACATTTCTGGAGCCTGAGCGATGTAATGAACGAAGAAAATATTGAACACCTGACTTTCTGACGTTTACACGCCCTGCCTACTGCCCGTTTTTGTGATAAAATCAACTTTAATCAAACTAAAAATTGATTGTCATGAAAACTTATTTATCAATTCTTATTTCGTTTTTGCTATTTGCAATGGCATCCTGCGTTCAAGATGAAGTTGCAGAAGAAGTTCTCGATGACGATGACTTGTTAAAAAGTCATCAAATTGAAGAAGGAAAATATAAAGGAATCCTCCCAAGAGCAGCCGAGTGGTATATTTCGCTACCCGAAGGCTGGGAAGACATGTATCCCCGCTACATGATTTTTTATGCCCACGGGTTGCAAGATCCGGAAGAAGGTCCCAATTTACCAAACGACACAATAAGTAACAGGTCAGTTGAGGATATTATAACCGGAATGGGATTGGGTTATGCTACCACCAGTTACCGTGATGATGGTTTTATTGCTTACGAAGCAGTAGAAGATATTCAGGCGCTACATAAAAAAGTATGTAAAGTGCTAAAAAAAATGCCACCGGATGTTTTCATTCTTGGAGGTCCATCAGAAGGAGGATTGGTTACTGCGCTTACACTTGAAAGATACCCAAAGAGCTTTGACGGAGCTCTGTCGATATGCGGTCCCATCGGAAACTTCTTTGAACAAGTTCAGTACAACGGAAATTTCCATGTTCTATTCAATTACTTCTTTGGAGAAGACCTTGCTGCGCTAGGTTACAGTATCGGCAGTCCTCTGGGAGTTGGCGAAGACATTATGGACCAGTGGCGATCAGGAGAACTTTCTGCGGCCGTGCAACAGGTTTTATATGCCGATGCATTGCAAGGAGGCCTAAAACTATTACAACTATTAACTTGTGCCCATGTAACAACAGACATGAAAGATCCGGTGGCCATGGGAACTGCAGCACTCCAATGTTTGCGTTACAACATAATGATTACCGACGATTTGATTGATCGTTTGGATGGAATTGTTCCGTTTAATAACCTGGAAACCGTTTACAGTGGTTCTATGAACGATGACGCACTAAACAACAACATTCTGCGAATTAACGCAAACAGTTACCTGGCTGCAACGATGAGCGTAAAAAAATATGAAACCACAGGCAACATCCAAATCCCGTTTGTAACCATACACACTACTGGAGACCACGTTACGCCTTTCTGGCACGATGAAATTTACCAGGGGAAGATAGTATCAAATGGTAACGAAATGCTGCACACAAGTCTTCCTGTATCGAACTTCGGACATTGTACCATTGAAGAATCGGATATTATTACAGGTTTGGGCATTGTGATTAATCAGATTGAAATGATGCCTTAATTAGCCCGATCAAATCTCAATTGCTAACGCTGCACACATCGAAAATTGAGAAGGATGAAGAGGAAGGTTTAATCAGTTTTAAAAATCAATAAAACGAATAATCATGAAAAAAACAGAGTTTGATCTGAACGGCCCAGATACAATAAAACTATCGTGGTTACTCAGTAATGGCCAGGTTTTTATGCTCAGTTGTACCAATGCCGATAAAACGATAAACGGAATAATTACAGCTTGCTGGATAACACCAACTTCTCATGATCCGCTCTTATTGACAGCATCTATTGGAAATGGAGAAGAAGGCACCGAGGCCTATCGCTTTTGTCATTCGCTGATTAACGAAACCAAAGAATTCGGGCTGAATATTCCAACAACGGAATTAACTGAGGCCATTTTAAAAGTGGGAACAACACACAGCAACGTGGTAAACAAGTTTTCAGAAGCCGGTTTAACACCCATGACCGGCAAAAAAATTAGCGCCCCGCTGATAAAAGAATGTTTTATGAATATCGAATGCAAAGTAATCATCAGTTATATCACAGGAGATCACACCGTTTTTGTAGCAAAACCGGTTGCAGCCTTTATGGATGAAGACGTGATGGTTAATGGAAAATTCTCCGATAAATATCACGACAAAAAAAACCAGGTACAAATATGCGACCTGATAACTAAATGGAATATGTGGTAAAATAAATTAAAGCAACAATTATGGAAAACAATTTAAAAAGAAAACTGGGACATTCTGGCATTGAAGTAAGTGCCATGGGACTAGGCTGCTGGGCTATTGGCGGCCCAACAAACCTTCAATCGTTACCGCTTGGCTGGGGGAAAGTGGAGGATGCGGAATCGATACGGGCATTGGAAAAAGGAATTGAAATGGGCATTAATTTTATCGACACAGCCGATGTTTATGGTGCCGGCCATTCTGAAAAATTGATTTCTCAGGTGATTAAAGGCCGTCGCGATAAATTGGTGATTGCCACTAAATTTGGAATGGGCTATAATCCGCAAACGAAGGAAGCTGTTCTCGGGATAAAAGTAACACCTGAATACACCCGAAAAGCATTGGAGAGCAGCCTTGCACGCCTGAAAACAGATTACATTGATTTATACCAGCTGCACATTGCCAATCTGAACCTGGAAGCTGCCGGACTTATTCGCGATACGCTTGAAGACCTCGTGCAGGAAGGAAAAATAAGAGGTTATGGCTGGAGTACCGACGATGAAGAACGTGCCGCCTTTTTTGCCGACGGAGATAACTGTATTGCCGTTCAACACGAGCTGAATGTTTTTGTTGGCAACAAAAAAATACTGAAACTGTGCAAAAACCGAAAACTCGCCAGCATTAACCGCGGACCACTGGCAATGGGTGTACTTACCGGAAAATACAACAACCAGTCAATCGTTCCTGAAGATGACTGTCGCTCAATCGTACATCTTTTGGGCGATGAATATTACATGTTTTTCGAAGAAGGAAAACCAAAGTCTGCACTACTGAAAGAACTGGAAGCTATCGGCGAGATTTTAAGAAGCGATGGCCGTACACTGGCACAGGGAGCACTATCGTGGATATGGGGCAAAAACAAACGAACGATTCCAATTCCGGGATTTAAAACCGTAAAACAGGTTAAAGAAAATGCCGGTGCTTTGGAGTTTGGCCCGCTTAATAAGAGCCAGATGGCAGAAATCAAATCAATTCTTAAAAGAAAGATGGTTCATTGAATTCCGATAGAAATAAACAAAAAACATTTCATACGAACGATTCAAATCACTTATTGAAGTTGTTGAAAATTAAGTGCAAAAAAAGGCTTCGATTAAAACCGAAGCCTCCTGTTTTTCTATTACAAAATTTTAAAACCAAGTGTTAACATAAACGATGTTGATTTTCCATCAACAAAATCCGGGTCGTCGTACACTTTTCCTGCATGCTCCATGCGGGCATCAAGTGTAAAGAACAGAACATCAACACCCAAACCATATTGCACCCCAAATAAATTATCGTTGAGAAACTCATCATTAAATCTATCCGAACCGTCCGGGTAATCAGCATCGGTTACAAAACTAAATACCGGGCCGGCCATAACGCGAATATCGAGTACAGGAGTTTTTACCAGTTTGTATCCCAAAAGAACCGGTACATCAACGTTTTTATAATCGAAACCTCCAGATAAGGCATTGAAAGATAAATCGCCACCTTTTTTACTAAAATAAACCTCGGGTTGAACATACAAACGGTTAACCCCTACCCGACCAAAGGCTCCCCAATGCATTTTGGTAATGGCATCTGAACTAAGGTCGTTATCTCCTTCAAAACTCATGTTTGAGTAATGTACACCGGCTTTCACTCCCAAATCAAAAAAAGGTTGGGCAAAACCAATCGTTGCAATTAAAACAAAGAGAGAAGCAAAAAGGAATCGTTTCATCTGTTTAAAATTTTTTGATTTCTGAATGTTCAAAAAATTTGAAGACATTCAGGAACTCACATAAATTTTAATCATTCTTGTTTGTGAATTTAGAATGAGGAAAATTCATGTTCGTTTCATAACTATTCGTTTTGTATTTTGTTTATAACGCTAAATTTCGGTTTCAAGTATACTTTGTTTTTATAAATGTCTCCGTATCTTTTCCACACAATTCAGGCATGAAAATTGTAAAATTTACTTTCAAAACAAATTGGCCATGAGAAAACACCTGCCATTTCTACTGATTATAAGCATCCTTCTTCTTTTTCAAAGTTGTTCGAGCCCCAGGTATATTTATGATAAATCGAGCTACGAACGACAAAAAGAATTGCGCAGCAGCCGGGGAGGAAATATTTTTGCCGAAGTAATGGTAGGATTAGGATCGGCTTTTGTTGGTGCAATGTTGGAGTGCGAAATCGACTACATTCCTTCTGAACAGCAATTTAAAAAGCTCAAACTGATAAATCCCACAAACGATACCATTTACGTGAATATGCTTACAGATTTGGTTTGGGACGATAAAAACTACTGCGATTTTATGGATATTCGTATTCCTCCGAAATTAAACTGCAAAGTAATGGTGCCCATGCACGCTGCCTACAATTTATATTTCAGTAACACCCCACAAAACGATGACGACGAGATGATTGAAATTTACACCACCGATGTAAAACGCTTCAGCCTATACCCCGGAATGACACAGGAAGCCAATACCACTTCTAAAGAAAAATAAGTTTTGTAAATAACCGATTGGTTATAAAATCTTTGTTCATTTTACTGTTTTTGATTGACTTAAGTTGTTATTTTCCCTAAATTGTAAATCATACAAGGAGGGGAAATGAAAATCTTAAAAAATAATGCAGCACCCGTTGTTGGCGTGGTTACCATTCTAACATCGATAGTTCTGTTTTTTCCAATAGCATTTGATAATCAAAGAATTTACACCATCATTATCTATACATCGATAGCGATACTTCTTTTGCTGTTATTATTTCTGATATGGGTGAATGTTTTTGCCCCCGACAAGCACAAAAACCATTACCCCGATTAGTATCAGCAACTTATCCGAGGTATTTTTTAAACTCTCGATAATCTTTAACCACCTTAAAGTTTCGGGGTAATTTCGGAGCATGTTCTTTTACCTGCCAACCGGTTATAAATACCTTTTGGTGCTGGTACAATTCTTTCAATTTTTCAAGGTAATTTTCCAAATCCTCTTTTTGAATTGGAGTGATGAATGCAGTAAAAATAAAATCCAGCTCCACGTGATTCCGAAGTTTCTCCAAATCGGCAAACGGCACAAACTGCCCCAAATAAATAACGTTGTACCCCGACTTTACCGCCAGGTAAGAATAAAACAACAAACTCAATTCATGCAATTCTTCTTCACGGAGATAAAACAGAATAGTCTTTCCCTTGGTATTGGTAATACCATGCGCATCGATAGCAGCGATCATCTTCTGCCGAATAATATTGGAAACATAATGCTCCTGCGCAGGAAAAATAGAACCAACCTGCCAAAAGGTACCAATACGCTCGAACAAGGCGAAGAATAAATTTTGCATTGCCTCTTCGATGCCATATTTCTCAATAATCTCGTTAACCAGTGCAGTAAAACCAACATTATCAAAGTTTACCATAAATAGTAGAAGCTGATCGACATAATCTGCCTCCGTTTTTTTTGTTTTGGCAACATCAAGCACCGTTTGTTTAATATCATCTTCTTTCCAGGCGGCTACTTTCGAAATTTTGTAGCCGTTGCGTACCAACAACGAAACATTCAACATGCGTTTTAGGTCGTCATCGGTGTAATACCTTATATTGGTATCGGTTCGTTCGGGCTTCAGTAAATCATACCGCTTTTCCCAAATTCGTATCGTGTGCGCTTTTATACCCGATAGGGTTTCCAAGTCTTTTATTGAATATCCTTCTGTTTTCATTTTTCGAGAAATTATGTTGTCATGCGTATCAAAACTATACTTACAACACAGGCAACCGGTTTTTTGTTTAATGTTAAAACTATAAATAATAAACAAAAATACATTACATTCTGCTCAAATAAATTTTTGAAACATTGAAGATTGAATGCTTCAACATGTTAAATTTTATGTCATTTTTGTAAGAAATTGCACACCATGTTAAAAAAGACCTTATTTCTCGCCCTGTTTTTTGTGGCAGGATTACTCACCGTTCATGCTCAGAAATACGCCATTGTTATTCATGGAGGAGCCGGCGTTATGTCGAAAGACAAAATGGATGAAAAGGCCCGCGCCAAATACAAAGCCAGGTTAAACGAAGCACTTGAGTTGGGCGAACAACTGCTAAAAAATGGCGCTGCCGCCACCGATGTTGTGGTGAAAGTGATTAACGTAATGGAAAACTCGCCACTTTTTAATGCGGGCAAAGGCGCCGTATTTACACACGACGGAGTAAACGAACTGGATGCATCAATTATGGAAGGTAAATCATTAAATGCCGGTGCCGTTGCCGGTGTTCAGGATATTAAAAATCCGATAAATGCGGCACGCGCTGTAATGGACAACTCTGAACATGTTATGCTGAGCGGCAAAGGCGCTTCGGAGTTTGCGAAAGAACAGGGACTTGAAATCGTTCCGAACAAATACTTTTATACCGAACGCCGTTACCAGTCGCTGCAAAGTTTATTGAAACACGAACGCGAGCGCACCCAAAAAGACAATACCGGAACGGTGGGTTGTGCAGTGCTCGACACGCACGGAAATTTATGCGCAGGAACATCAACCGGTGGAATGACCAACAAAAAATATGGCCGCATTGGCGACTCGCCAATTATTGGAGCCGGTACTTACGCCAACAATAAAACATGCGCGGTTTCGTGCACCGGCCATGGCGAATACTACATTCGGCTGGGTTTTGCCCGCGACATTTCGGCCATGATGGAATACCAAAATCGGAGTGTTACCGAAGCCTGTAAAAAAGAAATCGGCAAGCTGAGCGAACTTGAAGGCACCGGCGGCGTTATTGCTGTTGATGCCGATGGTAATATTGCCATGGAATTTAATACCAGCGGAATGTTTCGTGGTTACATAAAATCGAGCGGCGAAAAAGAAATTGCTATTTTTGAAAACGAATAAAAAACCTGTTGTCCCATAATAAAAAAGACACAGCAATAAAACGGCATGAAGTTTCTTTATCCAACATTTTTGTTTGCACTACTGGCAGTTGTCCTCCCAATATTGATACACTTGTTTAGCTTCAAGCGCTATAAAACCGTGTATTTTAGCAATGTCAGTTTTTTAAAAGACATCAAAAAAGAGTCGAAAAAGAAATCGAGGCTGAAACAGTTGCTCCTTCTTGCCGCACGAATTCTTACCATCATTTTCCTGGTTTTTGCTTTTGCGCAGCCTTTTATTCCCACCAACACCGATACACAAAAACAAAACAAACAGTTGGTAGCCGTTTACATCGACAACTCCTTTTCGATGAATGCCCTTTCGAAACAGGGACAGCTGCTGGAAGTGGCGCGCAACAAAGCCCTGGAGATTTGTATGGCCTACCCTCCCGGAACAAAATTCAGGTTATTTACCAACGATTTAAATCCGAAACACCGGCACATTTTTAATAAAGAACAGTTTATTCAGCAGGTTTCAGGCATTCAGGCCAGCCCAGCAGTGGTACCGTTATCGATTATTTACAACCGCTTTGCCAGCGAAACGAACGATAACGAGGCCGACAAAAACCTGTATTTTATTTCCGATTTTCAACGCAGCATTACCGACATCTATAATTTTTCGGATAACGGAATTTTCAGCTATTATCTGCCGCTGGTTGCCAACGAGGTGGCTAATCTTTATATCGATTCGTGTTGGGTGGAATACCCGGCGCACCGCTTGGGGCAGGAAGAAAATATGTTCGTACGCATTAAAAACAGCTCAAACCACAATTACCGGAATTTGCCCTTAAAGCTATTTCTGAACGATTCGATAAAATCAATAACGAATTTTTCGGTTGAAGCGAAAAACGAAATTATTGCCAGTCTGAAATATAACAATACCAACAGCGGAGTGCAGTTGGGGAAAATTGAAATCACCGATTATCCGTTTACGCACGATAACAACTGGTACATCAGTTATTTTGTGGAGCCCAAATTAAAAGCACTGGCACTTTACACCGATGCTGCCGACTCGCAGGAAGGGCTGAATTATTTACGCGCCCTCTTCAATAACGACGATTACGTGGTGCTCGACGAGATGAACCGGAAAAACCTGCAGGCCAACCGACTGAGCGACTACAACACTATATTTTTGCTGAATATCGACAATTTCTCAAGCGGCTTGTTAAACGAGCTGGAATCTGTTGTAAGCGCCGGAACTTCAATAGTGCTATTCCCGAAATGGATAAGCGACATGACGGCAGGCAACCGTTTACTGGCCACTTTTGGAGCCAACCGGATGGTGCGTATCGACTCCACAAAGCAAGATATTTCGGCCATCGATTACGAGAATAAGTTTTACGCCGATGTTTTTAAAAAGCGGGAAGAAAACCCGGTTTTGCCACAGGTTGATGGTCACTTCCGTTTTGCTCAAACCATGCAAACCGATGAACACACACTGCTGGCATTTCAAAATGGCGACAAAGCACTTTCGCAACTCAATTACCGGGATGGCAAAGTGTGGGTATTTGCATTTCCGCTGTCGCAAAAAAACGAATCGTTTGCCCGCGATGTATTATTTGTGCCAACACTGTACAATATTGTTCTGAATAGTTTGCCCAAACAGGAAATGTCGTTTATTGTTGGTAAAAACAGCTTTATCAACCTGCCCCGAAACCTGACGGTTGACCTAAACTCATCCATAGAAATCGAGCATGCCGGAACAGACGAAAAATTTATTCCAGTAAAAAATATTACCGGCAGAAATATACGTCTCGAGTTTGGCGAACAGATAACTACCGACGGCCATTACCTGATTGAAAACGACGACAATACTATTGCCTCAATGGCCTTCAATTATAATCGTTTAGAATCGGACTTGCGTTATTTTCAGAGCAACGAACTGATCACCCGACTGCAAACCAATCAATTAACCAACGCAACGGTTATTAAAGAAGTTGACCGCAATTTTTCAGAACTATTCGACGATATTCAGAACGGCCGCCAATTATGGAAGTGGTGTTTACTGCTGGCATTGTTCTTTATTCTCTGTGAAGTGCTCATTGCGCGTTTCTGGAAATAAACCTTACAGTTAATATCAACTTAATTAACTGATTTTTCTCACTGCTCTTTAACACCACTAATCCGGTTGCTTTTTCGGCGCAAAAATTGTATTTCTGCATTAAAATTAAACAACTTATTATGACTAAACTAAGTTCTGCAGACTACATGGCCAAAGAAGATAAATTTGGCGCTCACAATTACCATCCGCTGCCGGTAGTTCTATCGAAAGGCGAAGGCGTGTTTGTATGGGATGTTGAGGGAAAAAAGTATTTCGATTTTCTGGCAGCCTATTCGGCGGTAAACCAGGGACATTCTCACCCAAAAATTCTGAAGGCACTTACCGATCAGGCACAAACGCTGGCATTAACATCGCGGGCTTTTTACAACAATGTGCTGGGCGAATGGGAAGAATACATGACCAAATTGTTTGGCTACGATAAAATGTTGCCCATGAACTCGGGTGCCGAAGCGGATGAAACAGCCTTAAAACTGATTCGCAAGTGGGCTTATAAAGTAAAAGGAATACCAGGCAACGAAGCCAAAATTGTAGTTTGCGATGGTAATTTCCACGGGCGAACGATTACCATCATTTCCATGTCGAGCGATCCGGATGCCTACAGCCATTACGGGCCATACACACCCGGTTTTGTAAATATTCCGTACAACGATCTTAATCGATTGGAAGAAGAGTTGCAGGATCCGAATGTGGCAGGTTTCCTTGTTGAACCCATTCAGGCCGAAGCAGGCGTTTATGTTCCGGAAGATGGCTACCTGAAAAAAGCCAGTGAGTTGTGTAAAAAATATAATGTGTTATTTGTGGCCGACGAGGTGCAAACCGGATTGGCCCGCACAGGAAAAATGCTGGCTTGCGACCACGAAAATGTTCGCCCCGATATTTTGGTGCTGGGAAAAGCACTGTCGGGTGGGGTTTACCCGGTTTCGTGCGTGCTGGCCGACGATGAAATTATGCTGACCATAAAACCCGGCGAGCACGGCAGCACTTATGGAGGAAACCCGATTGCCGGAAAAGTGGCCATGGCTGCACTTGATGTTATTCAGGAAGAAAAGCTGGTTGAAAATGCCGAGCGACTGGGCAAAATATTCCGTGAAGAAATGCGATCGATTGATTCGCCACTGATTGAAATGGTGCGCGGTAAAGGATTGCTGAATGCTGTTGCCATAAAACCAATCAACGGAAAAACTGCATGGGATGTGTGCCTTGCCTTAAAAGAAAACGGACTGATTGCCAAGCCAACACACGAACACATTATCCGTTTTACCCCTCCTTTGGTAATTACCGAAGAGCAATTGATGCATGCAATTGAAATTATAAAAACTACGCTGAAAGAGTTTGAAGCTTGATTAGCTCATAGTAAATAAAAAAGTCCGGGGCTGTATGAATTTCGTATATACAGCCCCGGACTCTAAATATAGTTACTAACCATTCACAAACGAATCGCAAACCTCTTTAAACGCTCATTAATCATTTCATCGGGGATAATTGTTTTAAACGCATCACCAACAGCATTAATGATCCGCTCTTTCACAAAATTCTTGTGAATAACAATCGACACCTCGCGAATAGCCGGCGGGTCTTTTATTTCGCGTACATTTTTGCGCTGCTCATCACTTAACAGAGGCAAATGCAATTCCGGTATCAAAGTATAGCCACCGTTTATATCAACAATTCGCACCAGCGTATCAATGCTTCCCGCTTCGAAAACATGATTATACGGCAATTTAGTGGTGCAAAAATTAAAAACCTGGTCGCGCAAACAATGCCCTTCTTCCAGTACCCAGAGTTTCTCCTGGGGCATATTTGCAGGATTCAACGGAACATCTTTCAGCGGATGATCGGCAGCGAAATAGGCATAAAACCGTTCGTAAAACAGAGGTATCTCCAAAAAGTCGGGCTCATCAAGCGGTGTGGCCGCAATAAACATATCAATCCGGTCCTTTTTTAGCATATCAACCAAAGTGGCCGTGTTCATTTCCGATATGGTCAATTGTACTGTTGGACAGTTCTCGCCAAACGATTTAATAAAACGAGGCACCAGATAGTTGGCCAAAGTGGGAATAACACCAACATGTAAGGCCCCACTTAACGAATCCGTTTCATTCGATACCAATTCACCGATTTTTTGTATCTCTTTTATCGACCGCTCAGCCTGTTCAATAATTTTTTTGCCCAGCGCAGTTGGCTCTATCGGGTGTTTCGACCGGTCAAAAATATCAACTTCCAGTTCGGCCTCCAGCTTTTGTATCATCGTACTTAAAGTAGGTTGTGTAACCCCACATTGTTTCGATGCAGTTACAAAATGCCGGTATTTATTCACCGCCAAAATATATTCCAATTGTTGCAATGTCATAATATTGATTTTATCAATACAAATATACAATTTATCTGTTTGATTAATAAATCAACTCGCATTATGTTTGCAACAGAATTTTAGAACAACACAATTAAGTTAAATATTTAAAGAAAAAATTATGTCACAAATTGGAAAACAAGTAGTAGATTTTGAAGTACAAGCATTTGCAAACAACGCTTTTAAAACCGTAAAAAAAGAAGATGTATTAGGTAAATGGTCAATCTTTTTCTTCTACCCTGCCGATTTCACTTTCGTGTGTCCTACCGAGCTGGAAGACCTGGCAAACAAGTACGAAGAATTTAAAGCCACCGGCGCAGAAATTTACTCGGTTTCAACCGATACACACTTTGTTCATAAAGCATGGCACGACACTTCAGATACAATCAAAAAAATCAATTACCCGATGTTGGCCGATCCAACAGGTGTTTTAGCTCGCGGATTTGATGTAATGATTGAAGAAGCAGGTTTGGCCGAGCGTGGAACTTTTATTGTAAATCCACAAGGCGAAATTGTTGCTTACGAAGTTGTAGCCGGAAACGTTGGAAGAAATGCAGACGAGCTGCTTCGTCGTTTGAAAGCACTTCAGTTTGTTGCTGAGCACCCATCGGAAGTGTGTCCTGCAAAATGGCAAGAAGGACAGAAAACATTAGAGCCAAGCATCGACCTTGTTGGTGTGATCTAATAATACGCCAGAAAAGAAACTCAAAAAACCAGGAGCAGCATTTTTTGCTGCTCCTTCAAAAAACCAAAGTCATGTTACAACAAACCATTAAAGATAAATTACAAGAAGTTTTCAGCCCGCTAAAAAACAATTACACCTTTCAGGTTGCAGTTGCAAATTCACATCCAGACAAAGCCCAACTAACCGGTTTGTTGGATGATGTTGCATCTACTTCTGAAAAAATTAATGTTACTGCTGAAGAAGGAAAAGGGCTGGAATTTACTATTTTAAAAAACAATACGCCTACGAATATTATTTTTCGTGCAATACCCAACGGACACGAATTTCCATCGTTGTTAACCGCAATTTTAAACCTCGACGGTATTGGCAAGAACCTTCCTGACGAAGCGGTTGCCAATCAAATTAAAGGATTAAAAGGCGAGATTGTGCTGAAAAGCTACATTTCCTTAACCTGCACCAATTGCCCCGAAGTGGTTCAGGCCTTGAATGTTTTAACCTTGTTAAACCCAAATATTCGTCACGAAATTATCGACGGACAAATTAACAAGGAAGAAGTTGAAGCGCTGGGAATACAAGCTGTTCCAACGGTTTACGCCAATGGCGAACAATTGCATGTAGGCCGTTCATCAATTGGTGAGTTGCTGGCAAAACTGGAAGACAAAGTAGGATCGGAACCGGTTGCAAGTGCACCCGTTGAAAAAGAATACGATGTAGTTGTTGTAGGCGGCGGACCTGCCGGAGTTTCTGCTGCAGTTTATTCAGCACGAAAAGGATTTTCGGTAGCATTGGTTGCCGAGAAAGTTGGAGGCCAGCTGAACGAAACCGTTTCAATCGAAAACATGATTTCGATCCCTCAGACTACCGGAACAAAACTTTCGGCCGATTTAATGAGCCACTTAAGAGACTACCCAATCGACGTACTTGAAAACCGCCGGGTTGAAAACGTATCATTAAAAGACGGCCTTAAAGAAGTGAAAACTTCGTTAAACGAAACATTTAAAACTCCGGCACTGATTATTGCTACCGGTGCCAGCTGGAGACGTTTGGGCGTTCCCGGAGAAAACGAATACATCGGTTCTGGCGTGGCATTCTGTACGCACTGCGACGGCCCGTTTTACAAAGGCAAAAAAGTGGTTGTTGTGGGTGGAGGAAACTCTGGCTTGGAAGCTGCCATCGACCTTTCATCAATTGCAGCCGAAGTTACAGTGCTTGAGTTTATGGACGAGCTAAAAGGCGACCAGGTTCTGCAAGACAAGCTAAAAACATTACCGAATGTAAAAATTCACACCAATGCGCAAACAACTGCCGTTAAAGGTGATGGCAACAAAGTTATCGCATTGGAATACAAAAACAGAGAAACAGAAAAAACAGAAACAATTACCACTGATGGCGTATTCGTTCAGATTGGATTGCAAGCCAACAGTAAGGTATTCTCCGAAATGGTTGATACCAACCGGATAGGAGAAATTGAGATTGACGCACATTGCCGTACAAAACAAGCGGGCATTTACGCCGCCGGAGATGTTTCGGTGGTGCCTTACAAACAAATTGTAATTGCAATGGGCGAAGGATCGAAAGCTGCCCTCTCAGCCTTTGAAGACAAGATTAAAAATAAACTGGTTCAGAATTAACAACTGATAATTAACAGTGATACATTTTCGTTTTTAATTTATCCCGGCATTTTGTCGGGATTTTTTTTGTCTGGATACCCCGACGTTTCCGGTCGGGATTTCGCTTCGCTCAACTGGATACTGGATGCTGGAATCTCGATACTCGCTGCTCAACCCACGAATCACTTTTGCCTTGCGAAGGATTAAAAGAAGAAATGCTTAAATGCTTTATTGCGATAATGCTTAAATGAGAACTCGCAGTTCGGATAATCGAGAAATTGAAAAAGGATATCGGATGCTGGATACCAGATGCTATAGAATTGTTTGATTGTTTTGTTTAAACGCTCCAAGTTTTTTTTGTGCTGCCATATAACCTTATTCCCTCCTCAGAAAACCTTAGTAGCCATCATTGTTCCCCCTGCAATAACCTTATAAACCTTATTTTTTGTAGAGTCTTTGGATATTGGGTATTGAACATTCAATATTGGGTATTGAACATTCAATATTGGATATTGATTTCTGGATACTCAATCCTCGCAGCTCGGATAATTGAAAAAGGATGTCATCTTTACATTTTTAAACATTAGTGTCCGGTAAAAATTTACCGGGCAGTACATTTTAAAGAACCACCCGGTATGTCTACTTTTGAGTTACCACACCAAAAAGTTAGACATGGGTAAAAATACAATTTTTAGCGGACAGCCTATATTTAATCAGCTGTTAACGTTCATTGACAAGAGTGAGATTAGAAAAATAGCGAAGAAACACGGCAGTGAGTACTATGTCAAGAAGTTTACTACTTATAATCACTTAGTAGTTATGCTCTTCGTAGTCTTTGAAGGATATCATTCCATCAGGGAGGTTATTCTTGGTTTACTTGCCAATGCCCACAAACTGTCCCATTTAGGTTTAAGTTATCTGGTACGGCGCAGCACTTTTTCAGAAGCTAATAAACGTAGGAGCAGCAAGGTGTTCGAGGATATTTATATGACCGTTTACCAAAAGCATTCTCGTTTTTTAGCGGACAGCCGGTTAACAGACAAGGATTTGAAACGACTTTATATCATGGATTCATCTACCATATCCTTGTTTAAGGACATTTTAAAAGGAGTTGGTCGTAATCCAAAGAGTGGTAAAAAGAAAGGCGGAATTAAAGCCCATACAATTATCAAAGCCAGTGAAAATGTTCCATGTTTAGTTCGGTACAGCGAAGCAGCCAGACACGACCATATGTTTCTACAAGAAGTGGAAGCTTTGCCATCAGGATCGATTATAACTTTTGACAAAGGCTATGTTGATTATGCGCAATATGAAACTTTTTCAGAAAAGTCGATTTGGTATGTAACCCGATTGAAAGAGAATGCATTTTATACAGCCGGGAAAGAGTTTGATATACCAGACGACACAGATTTTGGTGTCCTAAAAGATGAAGAAGTGGTGCTTCTGTATGGAGATAATAAAACGCAAGAACACAAGGCTCGTAGAATTGCTTATTGGGATAATGAAAACCAACGTTTATTTGAGTTTATAACCAATAACTTTGAACTAGCTGCCGAAAAGATAGCTTGGATTTACAAAAAACGTTGGCAAATAGAACTGCTTTTCAAACAGCTAAAACAGAACTTCCCATTAAAATATTTTCTTGGTGACAATGAGAACGCCATTGAGATACAGATATGGGCAGCTATGCTTGCCAACTTGCTAATTACTTTGGTAAAGAGCAAACTCAAGAGAAAGTGGGCATTCTCGAATATGGTGTCCATTATAAGACAGCAATTAATGAACTACATCAACATATATGCCTTCCTGGAAAACCCAGAGAAAAGCTGGCTCATATTGATAAAGCAAGACAAATACAAATACCAACATTCGCTATTCCCAGAAGTACAGGGGGCTTACTTTTGAAAAATAAAAATACCTGACTTGAATATCAAGAAGTTAGAGATATGAATTTAAACTAGATCCGGTTTCCCGGACAACAATGATTTTTAAATGAATAAAGATGACATCCTTCTATTTGGCTACTGAATGCCCTAACTCGCAGCCAGCGTCTATTTCAAGGGCGAATCGGGTTCGTTTTTAAAAACGGTATAAATAATCTGATCAACTATCCAGGCCCAGAGTTTAGCCACTAAAACAATCACTTTTCCATCCCAGAAAGAAACGATCATTTTACGCCGGCGATTTTTAATGGCGCGGTACATTATAGCTGCACAACGTTCGGCCGACATCATTTTATTTTCGTCGCGTGGTGTTTTTCCCTGCTGGCTTCCATCGGCAACCAGTGCACTTTCACGAATATCGGAAGCTGTGAACCCGGGTGCCACAACCAAAACGTGCAGTCCGGCCCGCAGGTTTTCAACACGCAGTGTATCCAGGAATCCCCGAACAGCAAATTTAGATGAGGAATAACCGGTACGACCGGGCAAACCAATATAACCACCTGTTGAGATTACACCAACAACAGAACCTTTCTGCTCCAGCAAATACGGTAGCGCATATTTGGTGCAATAAACGGTGCCCCAGTAGTTCACGTCCATTACTTTTCGTAATACTTCCGTTTCAACGTCTTCCAAAACAGCCCGCATCGAAATTCCGGCATTATTAATTAGAATATTGATTTTCCCGAAGTGCTCAATGGCCATATCAATCAAATGTTTACAGTCCTCTTCGTTCGAGACATCGGTTTTTACCGGAAGTACTTCCACATTCGATAGTTTTTCTTTCAGCGCCTCTAAACGCTCAATTCTACGTGCCGCCAACACCAGGTTAAACCCTTCTGCGGCATACTTTTCGGCCAATGCTTTTCCTATTCCTGACGAAGCTCCGGTAATTACAACTACTTTGTCTCTCATTTAATATCTTAATTGATAATGCTGTCTGGTATCCCAGTTAATTTGTGCTGCAAAAGTATGCATTTTTATGTTTCTAAATGCCTGATGTTTTACTATTATACAACAACCTTTGTAAATATAAATAAAAAATGTATTACGATAAATACAGCCTGCGATCAGCCTCATCAAAATCAACAGTAACCCTTTATTTGAATAATTTCTTAAGTCCGTCTCCCAACTTGTTCAGCGAATTTTTCAGATCGTCTTTTGTGGCATCGGTAACGGCTTTTTGTGTGGCGCTTAAATCGAGGTTTACCTTTGCATCGCCAACAGGTCCTTTCAGCACAACACCGGCCGGCAACATGGTAATTTTTTCGTTTCCGGGTAATACAGCCAGTATTTTCTGAATATCAGGGCCAAACATTTCGCGCTGAACATTAAAATCCAGTCGCATATCGAGTAAACTTTCGGCATTCAAACTTCCTTGAATTTTTGTTTCCTGCCCAATTACTTTTGTAGTAAACGGACGCAGCAACAAACTGCCGTTTTCAACAGTTAAATTGGCGGTAAAATCACCGATGGTTACATTCCCTAGTTTTTCTTTTTTCAGAATGCCGCTCAGTTGGTTAAACAAGGGCGAATCTTTAATTTCTACATTATTGGTGCTGAATGATCCTTTTCCGTTGGTTGTTGCAGCAATTAATTTTAACTGTGGGCTCAACCGGCCTTTCAGACCCAGGCTTGTACTGAGTTTTCCGGTGCTGTTCCCCGCTCCGGGAATCAGATTCCGGAATCCCGCAACTGTATGGTACATGGTAGGAATATCAAATCCGGCAATATCAAATCCAAAGTCAAATAAAGGCTGATTTTGAGCGGTATTTTCATACGATCCGTTCAGCATCATTTTTCCATCCAGCATATTCATGTCCAATCCGTCGAGAATCAGTTTTTTATCTACTGCCCGAACTTCACCCTTTATAGCAGTAATCGGAATGCGGTTAAAAACGGCACGGTTAATAGTTGAACGGAAGGTGATATCGATATTTTCGGGCACATCAAAAGCCAGTACGGCTTCGTCGTCTGTTTCAGCAGGAGCATCCTCTTCCATTACCTGCAAACGAAGCAACTCGTTTAAGTTAACATAGTTTGAATTGAGCTGCATGTTACCTTTTAGCTCGCCATCTTTCAGCACATAATTCAGGTAATTGCTCACTTTTCCCGATAAACGGAAATCACTTTCACCAACTTTAAGCATGAAATTTCCAAGGTTAATATGCTGCGGCGAAAAATCCAGCCGTCCCGATGGAATTACCACTTGCTGGGTGAGGTCGGGCGAGGCGTAAACAAAGTTGCTTAACAGCACAACACCATCCGATTTAATCTTATCGTAAGCTTCGGTTTCAACATCCGAGTAACGACCTTGTGCAAACAAATTCGCATCAATAATTCCCGAAATATTTACGCTGTCCATTGGCAGCGCATCTTTTAAATGATCGAGATTTACTTTGCCTACAAATGCCCCATCGAATAAGGGATCGCTAACGAGATTCGAAATCTTCAAAGTCAGATCAACCGGGTTATTACGAATTTCGGCGTGTGCTTTATTGATGTTTATTTTCAGCAAATCAAGATCGCCCTGAGGTTTCCCGATCAGCATTTCGGCACTCATGTTTTTGATTTCCTCCGGCATTTCGGCATACTCAAAATTGCCATTATCAACTTTTACCTGCAGGTCGATCTTCGGGTAATCCTCATCGATGTAATATCCTGAAACACCTCCTGAAATCGTTGCCGAGCCGGTGGTGGTAATGTCTTTTAAATATTCCTCATAGTCTTTCGGAACCAACGCCAAAAAATTCTCGAAATCCGAAGCTTTTGTTTTTAACTGAAGATTCAGAAAAGTAGTGTCGTTGGGCACGCTGAAATCGCCGCTCAATTCAAGTGGCAGCCGGTTTACCAGCAACTCACTTTCCGCAATGGTAAACAGCATCGATTCAAAATCAACATCAAGCAAAGTTTTCAAATCCAGCGAAGTATTCGAAACATAGTTAACCCCCTCCATCGAATAAGTAAGATTGCGAACCACTCCCCCAATGTTCAGCTGCGTGGTATTGCCAAACATTTCGCCCGAAATATCCAGGTTGATGTCTTCCAGATCAGCACGCATTTTTGCCAACTTATCGTTGTAAACCAGACGCGCATCGTTCACGTCAATATTTTCCAGCGCCAATTGAAACTCTTCGCCATCAGCCACTGTTGCATTTTCCTTTTCTGCCGAAGCAGATGCCGGAGCAACATCCCAGTTCACGTTTCCTGATTCAGCAACCACCAGGTTCAGTAACGGTTTTTCAAGAATCACCTCCTCAATGCTGCGGTTGGAGCTAAATAGCGACGATAAATTCATGGTTGCCGCAAAACGCGGTACATTCAGCAATGTGTCTTGCGCAAACTCTCCTTTACCTTTAATCATCACCTCCTGAAGCTCTACCGTAACTTTGGGGAAATTTTTGATAAGCGAAAGTTTCAGGTCGGCAAACTCCACCTCTGCATTCATTTGTTTATTGAGTGTGGTTTTTGCAGTATTTAAAATGTTCTGTTTGAAGAACACCGGAATGGCCAAAATTGCTCCCAAAAGCACTACAATTACAATGAGTATAATTACAATAATTCGTTTCATATTTTTCTGTTTTCTGATTCAAAAATACATCTTTAGAACGTTTCAAAACGTTAGAAGTTGTTAAAAAAGCGTGAAGATTGAAGGCGGAAGACCGAAGCAGAAAATTATAGCTCGCCAAGCACCATTCGCCGCAGCAATTGCAGCGCCGTTTGTCCCGAGCGCACAATATTCCGGTCGCGCTGATCGCCAATAAAAGTGTACTTTTTCACTAGCGTTTTCTCCGGCCCCGAAACAGCAATCCAGACTGTTCCCACCGGCTTTTCTTCTGTTCCTCCTGTAGGACCTGCAATTCCGGTGGTTGCTACCGCATAGTCTGCTTTCATCACACGCTTTACACCTTCTACCATTTCGCGTGCCACCTGTTCGCTTACCGCACCGTATTTTTCCAGATTTTCGCGGCTAACGCCCAGCAACTTTTCCTTTATTTCGTTGGAGTACGAGGTTACCGAACCGTTGTAGTAGGCCGAACTTCCGGAAACAGAAGTGATAAGATGCGAAATATAACCGCCGGTGCAACTTTCGGCAACAGCCAGTTTTTTGTTTTGCTTCACCAATTCCCTACCAATTACTTCCGACATGGTTTCGGTATCGTAACCAAAAATGGCCTCCGGAATTATCTTTTGTAGCTTTTCAATTTCACTCTCCACCTCGCTTTTCAACACCTGAACACGATCTCCAATTGCGGAAAGCCGCAGCCTCACGGCCATTGGATTGGGTAAATACGCCAGTTTAATGTGCGCAGGTAAAGCTTCTTCCCAGGCCGCAATTCGTTCGGCCAGCATCGACTCCGGAACGCCTTGCGTTAATACGGTTTTATGAAAAATTGCCTTTGTTCGTTTGGTTTGGCGAAGGCGTGGCAGCAGCTCAAACTCTACCAGGTATTTCATTTCAAAAGGCACGCCCGGCATCGACACAAAAATGGTGTCGTTTTTCTCAAACCACATGCCCGGAGCTGTTCCCATTTTATTAGGTAAAATAGTGCACGATTCAGGTAACATTGCCTGATCGCGGTTCAGTTTATTCATGTCAACGCCCCGGTGTTTAAAGCGCTCGGTTATAGCATTGAGCGTTGGCTCATGAAAAACCAGTTTGGTATTGAAATACTCGCAAAGTGTGTGTTTGGTTATGTCGTCTTTTGTTGGGCCAAGGCCACCGGTAATCACCACCAGGTCGGCATGCGCTTCTGCATTTTTTATGGCACGCATAATATGATCGTGATCGTCGTGAACCGAAGTAATCTGGTAAATTTCAATACCGTTCAGGTTAAACTGCTCGCCCATCCAGGCCGAGTTGGTATCCACAATTTGTCCTATCAGTATTTCATCTCCTATGGTAATAATTTCTGCTTTCATTCTTTTAGTTTAAATGTACAGCCAAAAGTTGTGTGCTGTTTTCCGACAAACAAATTTAACATTATAAAAGGCAAAAGGACAATGTGGAAAGGTAAAAAGTAAAAGTAAAAAGTAAAAAGGCAAAAGTAAAAGGTTGAGGACGGTCTTACCAGACGAATTGAAAATCGGCGACAGCCAAATCCCGATCGAAGCGCCGGGAGTAAAAGTAAAAAAGCATATTGCTTCGGGTTACAAGCCGCGAGTGCAATTTAACGATTTATCGATACTGAAGAGTTAAACACTAAGTTACACAAAGGAGGCACAAAGCTTCGCAAAGTTTCTGCTTGTAACGTGTTACTGCGTTAAAATATTCAGCACTAACCTAAAGGTTCACCACCTTTTCCGCCACTTTCTGAAAATGCATAATGTCAACCATTGTTGCTGTTATACCTACTTCAACTTTTTCAAGCAATTGAAAATGGTTTAGACAAGTTTTGCAAGCCACCAGTTTTACGCCTTTTTCCGCGAGCAGCTTTAAAGGCTCAAGTGCTTCAGAACCGGAGCAGATAAGTTTTACACCTTCATTGTAAAAGGTAATCACTTGAGGAACTTCTGTTTCTTCGCAAAGCAATGTCAGGTAGTTTTTTGCCAGTAGCTGTCCCAGTTCTTCATTGCCTGATCCCATTCCGTTCTGCGTGATTTGAATGAGTGTATTTTTGAAAGAATTCATTTGAATTTTGTTTTGTTTGCACAAAAGTAAATGAAAAATTATTCCAATGAAATAAATTGGCTTTATTGCAAACTTCTACTTTTCTGCTTTGTGAAACTTGGAGGTTCAATCTTGAATGCGGAAATGCTTTAATGCGTAAATGCTACAATGCGCAAATGCTGCAATGCTTTAATAGGCAGGAACTTTGCGCAACTCCGTGGCTCCTTGGTGAAACTTGGTGGTTAAGTTTTCAAATGCTTTAATGCGGAAATGCTTTAATGCTGCAATGCTATAATGCTTTAATAAATTTTCGAGGCAATCTCCGAGAGAAACATGAACCTTTATCTTCGCGTCTTAGCGCCTTTGCGAGAATTTTCGTCCTACTTCTCGAACGATTTTAGAAACGCCAGGCGCTGCAATAAAGTTGGGTGTGAATAATGAAAAAACACAAAGGTTTTATGTGGTGTTAAATTACTCAGGTTATTGATCGACAGCTTCTTTAATGCCGATGCCAGCGCTTCCGGCTTATAATTCTCGGCAGCAAAACGGTCGGCCTGATACTCGTTTTTCCGCGAAAGCATATTCATAAAAATGCCGGTAAAAAACGAAATAGGCGAATACAACACCCCAAAAGCCACCATGCCGATGTGAAAATTTGGCTCTTCAACTCCCAAAGCTGCACTTAAAACCGGGCTGTCGATGAGCAAACCAAAAACAAACAAAACAATGGCCGTTTGTACCAATCCGATCAACAGCCCCTGCACCACGTGTTTCTTTTTATTGTGGCCAATTTCGTGGGCCAAAACCGCTACCAGCTCTTCAGTTTCCAAATCGTTAATCAAGGTATCGTAAAGCACGATTCGTTTTTTAGCGCCCAAACCGGTAAAATAAGCATTGGCTTTTGTCGAGCGTTTCGATCCGTCGATCACAAAAATATTATCCAGTTTAAATCCCACTTTATGCGCAAAAGCACTGATGGCATCGCGCAACTCGCCTTCTTCAAGCGGCGTTTGTTTGTTAAACAGCGGCACAATGAGGTTCGAATAAAACATGGCCATAAAAATGGAAAATGCCGAAACTACAAGCCAGGCATACACCCAAAACATATTTCCGGTGAGCTGATAAATAAAAATTACCAGTGCCAGTAAACCACCTCCTATAACAGCACTTACCAACCATCCTTTTACCTTATCAAGAACAAATATTTTTGGTGTGGTTTTGTTAAAACCGTATTTCTCCTCGATTTTAAAAGTGTCGTAAATTTCAAAAGGAGTGCCTATAATATCGGACGCGAACATTATAATTCCAAAGAAAATAAGCGCTGCCAGAATTGCATTTCCGGTAAAACTCCACGCCCAGCCATCAACCAGGGCAAAGCCATACAACAAAAACATAGCCAGTGTAATTACCATACTAAAACTGCTGGTTAATATTCCGAAGCGATGATTTTCGCGCTGATAAGCCTGCTGCTTTTTGTATTTCTCTTCGTCGTAAATTCCCTTTACCTCTTCGGGAATGGTGTCGCTCATGGTCGTGGTATTCAGGTACGACAGGTATTTCTCGAAAATAAAATCAACAACAAGAATTCCGATAATGATCCAGAAAAGTATTTCGTGCATAGCTGCTTTGTTTCAATTTGTGAGGCACAAATATAACAGAAGATTAAGAGTTTCCGAAACAGGCTCGGCCTTACCTATTTCTCTTAAATAGCCCCTCCTGCGCCCTTATCTCTAATCCTGTTAACTTTTTAGGCGCCCTGTTACACTTTTAGGCGTCCCTGTTGTTTTTTTAGTGTCCCTGTTACATTTTTACCCGCCCTGTTAACTTTTTTGCTCGTCCTGTACTCTTTTTTCCCGTCCTGTTCAACAGGGAAGGCCAAAAACCCGACAGGGAGGGTGAACAACCTACAGGGAGGCCCAAAACCCAACAGGGCGCTATATTTCAACAAGTTACACAAGGCGCTCCACAAAATTCCTAAATTTCAGAAATACCTGAAATGGGGCAGCACTTATTTAAATAACTGTTGTGCAGATATTGAGCAACTTTATGTTTTTTTTCCCATTTTTGCAGCGTTACAATAGGTAAACTATGGAGAAATACATCGAGCTGTTAAAAACGCTGATCGCTACGCAGTCGTTTAGTAAAGAGGAGGAAAATGCGGCCGCCGTTATGCGTGCTTTTTTGGAAAAAGAAGGTATTCCGTTTAAAACAAAAGAGAACAACACCTGGGCCTTCAATAAATATTACTCGGACGAAAAGCCAACCATTTTACTCGACTCGCATATCGATACGGTTCGTCCGGCAAAAGGCTACACTAAAGATCCGTTTTCGCCCATTGAAGAAGGCGATGTATTGTACGGACTGGGAAGCAACGACGCCGGTGGCCCACTGGTTTCGCTTCTGGCAACTTTTATTCATTTTTACGAACGCGAAGACCTGCCCTACAACCTTGTTTATGCGGCAACTGCCGAAGAGGAAATTTCGGGCCGGCGCGGAATGGAGATCGTTCTGCCTGAGATTAGCCCCATAACTTTTGCCATAATTGGCGAACCCACCCAAATGGAACTCGCCATTGCAGAAAAAGGCTTATTGGTGCTGGACTGTTACGCCCATGGAAAATCAGGGCATGCGGCCCGCGAGGAAGGCGAAAATGCCTTATACAAAGCAATGGATGACATTGAAAAGCTGCGTAATTTCGAGTTCGATAAGGTTTCGGAAGTACTCGGAAAAGTAAAACTTTCGGTTACCCAAATAGAGGCCGGAACACAACACAACGTTGTTCCCGATATTTGCCATTTTGTGGTTGATGTGCGCACCAACGAACACTACACCAACAAACAAGCCGCCGAAATTATCAACCAATTGATTGATTCGAAAGTTAAGCCACGTAGCGTTCGATTAAACTCATCGGGCATTTCGGCACATCATCCGTTTGCAAAATTGGTTAAGGAAAAAGGCATAAATATTTACGGCTCGCCAACCACCTCCGATCAGGCCATTATTCCTTTCCTATCTGTAAAAATGGGACCGGGCGATTCGGCACGTTCGCACACCGCAGACGAATACATTCACAAAAGCGAAATTATTGCAGGAATTGAACGCTACATCGAGCTACTGGAAGAACTAAAGCTGTAATTAGTCTTTGCAAGAAGACAAAGAAATGGCTGAGTTTTCTAGCAAGCACTAATCAGCCACCTATTATTTTTCTGATACGATCGTCAAGCGCAGCCTGATCGGCTGTAAAACTTGCCAGTCCGGCCAGGTTTAACAAAGTATCGATAGCCAGTTCGCCGCTGGCAATGCGTTGTGCCCATCGCTGATGATTGGGTATTTTTCCATCATCGTAAATCAGTTTATAATCTTTTTCGCTGAGGTACGGAAACATATCGCCACAACCTGCTTCATGCACCCGGTCGATCAGCTCATTTTCATTTTTAGGAAGTTGGGCATCCAGACTTTTTGCCAGTTGCAGTTCTTTTTCACTTACCTCCCACAATTTTTCGGGGAAATAGTTGGCCGCCTCATCAGTCAAATCCACCGGATAAACTTCGTTTAGTTTTGATTGAAAGTTGCCGTCCATATTTATTTTTCCATCGGCAGCCACTTTTGTGGGCATGGTAAACACATCGGTTCCGGCCAGCGCATCCAACTGCGAGTAATGGCGCAAACTTGCGGCAATTAACTGGGTAGGTGTTTCATTATTTTTGGTCAATTCAGAAACAATATGCTGTGCGGAAATCACGGTTCGCTCGCCTGCTCCGCTGCCGCTTCCCAGTTCGTTATCTTTTATGTAAGCACCAATTCGCCCCAGAAACACATTGCAGTAATTGGGTTTTGTAATGGCAGCCACCATTGCATTTTGCCGGGCCGAAAACTCAAGCGTAAAACTAATCTTCACGCCCAGTTCGCGCAGTTTTCGCGCTCCCAGCAATCCGGTTGCCGTATAAGGTACTTTTATAATAAACTGATCGGGGCAAATGGAGAAGTAGCGTAATGCATAATCAACAATGGAATCGAAATCGTAAGCGGTATTGGTGTGAAGTTCAACACTTACAAAGCCACTAAACTTTTTGGCCAGCCGAATACCGTGCCTGGCATTTAGAATAAACGCGATCTCAACAATTTGCTCTTCTATTGGCAGGTCTTTCACAATTTCAACGGCCTGCTCAATAAATTCGTCGTAAATTCCTTTTTGAATTTCCTTGTTTACCAGCGTGTTGTTGGTAGTTAAAGCCGTCATTTCGGCCGACCAGTTTTTTTCGGCCTCCTCCATATCGCCGGTGTCGAGCCAAAGTTCTGTACCCGTGTTTTTTAATCCCTGCCAAAAAGAATCAGAAACGGCACTTACTTTAGTTTCATTTACCTCTTGTAAAACAAATTGTTTGATCTTTTCCTTTAACCTTTCATCCATAATGGTTTAGCTTTGTAATTATACCATCATTACGTTAATTTGATTTTAGGGTTATACCCGCCAAATCAATACTTACCAACTACTTTTAAACATTATGTGCGTTGTATTTATGAAATATTGCCCGAATGAATAACTTTGTCAGCATGTTACAGGAGATCAGTATTTCAGAATATTTACAGCTAAACACCACGGTTCCGCTTGTTGATGTTCGCTCGCCGGGCGAGTACGAAAAAGGACACATACCGGGAGCTTTTAGCATTCCGTTGTTTTCGAACGATGAGCGGGCTGCTGTGGGAACGGTTTATGTTCAGCAATCAAAAGAGCAAGCCATTGAACTGGGTTATAAGTACGTAACTCCAAAGTTAAATTGGTTTATTTCGGAATCGCAAAAGCTGGCCCCGAATGGTGTAATTGCCGTGCATTGCTGGCGTGGCGGAATGCGCTCGAGATCGTTTGCCCAACACCTTTCCGACAATGGATTTTCGAAAGTTTATGTAATTACCGGCGGTTACAAAGCCTTCCGTAACCATGCTTTAGAATCGTTTAAAACAGAAGCGAATATTTGTATTCTGGGCGGTTATACCGGCAGCGGAAAAACACATATTTTATATGCGCTGAAAGAACAGGGTGAACAAATTATCGATTTGGAAGGACTGGCCAATCACAAAGGATCGGCTTTCGGGCGATTGGGAAACGGCAGTCAGCCAACGATAGAGCAGTTTGAAAACAACCTGTTTTGGGAATGGAAAGACCTGGATTACAGCAAAACCATTTGGATTGAAGACGAAAGTCACCGCATTGGCCAAGTAAATATTCCCATGAACTTTTTTGAAAACATGCGCAGTCATCCGGTGATTTTTCTTGATATTGCGCTGGAAGAAAGAGCACAGTTTTTAGTTCGTGATTATTCGGCTGCTGATAAAGCCATGCTGAAAGACTCCATTCTTCGCATAAAAAAACGACTGGGAGGATTAAATACTAAAAATGCGCTGGAACACCTTGAAAGAAACGAACTCTACGATGTGGCCACAATCTGCCTTTTGTATTACGATAAATATTACCTGAGAGGCCTACGCAACAGGGATCACCAGGAGGTTTTTACCCTGATGTGGGACTCCATTTCTCCAAAAATTATTAGTAAAGCAATTATTGAATGTTATGAATCCATCAGAAATAAAAAATATAAAGCTCACACAGTATAGCCACGGAGCCGGTTGCGGTTGCAAAATATCGCCCAAAGTTTTAAGTACCATTCTTGAAACGAAACTTGATATGGGACTTCAGCCCAATCTTTTGGTAGGCAACGATAGTCGCGACGATGCCGCCGTTCTGGATTTAGGAAACGGCACTGCCATTATCAGTACCACCGACTTTTTTATGCCCATTGTTGACGATCCGTTTACTTTTGGCCGTATCTCTGCCACCAACGCCATCAGCGATGTTTTTGCCATGGGCGGAAAACCAATATTGGCCATTGCGATTCTGGGTTGGCCGATAAATAAACTGGCGCCCGAAATTGCCCGAGAAGTTGTTGAAGGTGGCCGTCAGGTTTGTAAAGAAGTTGGAATAAGTTTAGCCGGCGGACACAGTATCGACAGCCCGGAACCAATTTTTGGCCTTGCTGTTACCGGACAGGTGGATTTAAAAAACATCAAACAAAACGACACTGCGACCAAAGGTTGTAAGTTACTTCTTACAAAACCGCTGGGAGTGGGTATTTTAACCACCGCGCAGAAAAAAGGTGTTTTGGCCAGCGAGCACGAACAAACGGCTCCCGAGTTGATGTGCCGGTTAAATACACCCGGTTTTGAACTGGCAAAAATCGATGGCGTAAAAGCCATGACCGACGTTACCGGTTTCGGTTTGCTGGGCCACCTTACCGAAATGTGCGAAGGCAGCAAGCTTTCGGCTCACATTGAACACGATAAAATACCAACGCTGCCAATGCTTCAACCTTACCTGGAACAAAACTGCATTCCGGGCGGAACATTGCGCAACTGGGAAAGCTACGGACATAACGTTTCGATGAAAGAGGAGAACTTTAAAAACATTCTTTGCGATCCGCAAACCAGCGGTGGTTTGTTACTGGCTGTTGAGCCGGAAGCACTTTCGGAAGTGGAAGCGTGTTTGGCAAAATTCAATATCCGGGCTACTCCATTCGGCCAATTAACTGAAAAACAGGATAAACTTATAACGGTAGTTTAATATGGAAAAAAATTCAAATAAAACGCCTCAAAAGCAACCCAACAATCCGTTGCATGGGAAAACTCTTGAGGCCATTTTAGTGTACCTGGTAAGCTACTACGGATGGGAGGAGTTAGGAGATATCATCCGCATCAATTCGTTCCGGAATAATCCCAGCTTAAAATCGAGCCTGAAATTTTTACGCAAAACTCCCTGGGCACGCGAAAAGGTGGAACAGCTTTATGTTGAAACGGTAGAAAAATAAGCAGAGTACCCTTTAAATTATAAGTTTAAACGGCCACTACCGGCGGAGCCCATACCTTTAAATCAATACATTCAATTCGGATTTTGTTGGCTTCGAGGTTTACAATTACTCCGGAATGTATTTTTTGCATCATACAATGATTGGGTAAAAAACGTACCGTTTGCCCAACGGCCACATTTGTACCGGCCACTTTTCCTTCGAAAGCAATAACCATACATGGCCCCAGACTCCTATAGCTTAAATTATCATCGATCCGCTTACAAGGACCAATAATATGAACCGTTAATAAACTATTTTCCTTTTCCAGAATTTTTGCATAATGAACCACCGGGCATCCGAGAGGACGGTACTCAATAATATCGCCCACGTTTAGCACTTCGGTCGAAAAATGAAGCAACACCTCGCGACAGGAGTTTTCTCCATCCAGCGGATCGAGTACCATATCGGCTTCATATTCATCAATAACACCCTTTATTTTATGTTCTTTACAAAATTCCTCGTCCCTACTATTCAGCAAAAGGTTTAGTTCGACTTTATTTTTCCTGAATTTTTCCTGGTGCAGCACTGTACAAGCAGAAAGCTTAGTTTCATTTTTTACTAGTGCCTGTGCAAACTCATCGCAGTTTCGGTAGGTGCAGTTTCCACAATTGTAGCCCGGTAAGTATTTAATAATTTGTGCTTCCATGCTTTGCTTTTTATTCGCCAACATATTCCTGAAATCCATTCATATTTCGCAATAATCCGCGGTGAAAATTCCGATTCACACGTTTTTCGCCTGCACAAAGTGTACAAACCGAAAATGGGGCATTATGCCGTAATTGCTCGTGCCGGGTAACTTCCTTTTTGTTATCGCCAATCAATTGTGCCAGCTCTGCACAACCTTGTCCGCTTAGTCCGTTGGCGTCAACAATTTTGCATTGTGGATTACTTTCCAGCACCCGCTCTCTGAAAATTTCGCGCTCGGCTTGCGATATCATATCTCCTTTGGTTACCACCACAATATCGGCACAGCTTAAAAACGGACCGGTTTTCATTGGGTTGTTAGGGCCGGAAGTGGCGTCGGTAACACAAACTCCAACGCAGTTTTCGGTGTAAGGCGCACAACGATGACACAATCCGGCGGTTTCAACAATCAAATAATCGGAATTATTTTTTTCTGCAAAACTTATCATTTCTTCGGTATTATAAATCGAAAAATGATCGGGGCACATATCTTTCGATAAACCAAGTAAAACCGGAATATTACATTGCGAAAACCGTTCATGGTCGTCGGTATATAAACAATCTATTTTTACAATTGATGGGCGAACTCCCTGCCGAATAAGGGTTTTCAGCATATGAAGCAGCACTGCAGTTTTTCCGGCTCCCGGAGTTCCTGCAAATATAGTAAGTTTCATTTTTTCGATTTCTATAGGTAACAGGCCGAATTGAAACAGCTGCCTAATAGTTCTGTTTCAATGTATTCAATCATTTTTCCCTGACGAACTTTTTCGCGCAAAGCCAGAATTTCGTGATCGATCCGGTTTAATTGTTGAGCTACAAGTTTTTCCTGACTTGTACTTTCAATTAAATCCCGCATTCCTCCACACTGCATTATAATTCGTTTATCGGAACTAAGTGCTAACACCGGATCGTGTGTTACCACCAAAATAATTTTGCCCTGGCCTGATAATAATTCCAATGCTCTGTGTTTTTTAATACCGGCATTTTCAATCTCATCGATTAAAACAATTGGCGAAGAACTTATTACCGCCACATCGGCAACCATTAAAGCACGGGTTTGTCCGCCACTTAAAATGGTAAGATTATCGGTTTTGTGAATGGGTTCTCCGGTTAACTGGTTGGCCAGAAAAATAATTTCATCGATATCGACCCCGGTTTTGTTGCGGCACCTGGCATGAAGACTTAGAAAATCGAAAACCGCCATATCGGCAAAAAAATTCATGTTTTGCGAGAGCTGTGCCACCATTTTCTTCCGCGGATCATTTCTCTCGGCTTCACCGGGCACCTTTTCATTAATCAGTATTTTTCGTTGGGTACTTGTATCTTTCTGCGCAATTTGCTCGATATCTGAAATAAGCTGGCTTTTCCCACTTCCGGTTGGTCCAACAATTCCAATTATTTCGCCGCGTGTTACGGTAATTTCCTGCAACAATTCAGGCATTCCCTTTTTATCAATGCCTCCTTTAATAGTAATACTTTCAATGATTTCCATATATCTGTTCGAATTTTACACCAACAAAAGTCGGAAACAGATACGGTGAAAAAAACAGTTAATAATCGTATTTTTACTATACGCTTTTATACGTAGTGCGAGAAAATTTAAACTTTAAAAAAGCCATTTCTTACGGCAAAAATTACTAATTCAGCCGTGTTTTTCGATTGTGTTTTTAATAAAATATTTTCGCGGTGTTTGTCAACTGTCCGTTTACTAATATTCAACAAATCACTTATTTCCTGATTCGACAAGCCTTTGCAGATATTATATAAAACCTCGCTTTCGCGTTTCGAAATCTCTTTCTGCTGCCCCGTTGAGTTTTTCTCGCTAATCGTATTAATTATGGAAGTAAGAATCGCGGGCGAGAAATAATTCCGGCCTTCGTAAACTTCGTTAATCGCCTGTTGCACATCTTCAAATTTCGAGTCTTTTAATAAAAACCCCTTGGCACCGGCATGAATCATATCGGTGTAAAAATCATCGTTGGCATACATCGAAAGGGCTATAACTTTTACTTCGGGCAACAGTTTTTGTAATTCCAGGGTCGCATCAATTCCGTTTAGCTCGGGCATTTCAATATCCATTAAAACAATATCCGGCTGTATATTTTCAACTACTTTTAATAATTCCAATCCGTTTTGGGCCTCATAAATTTCTTCTACCCTACTCCAGGTTGAAAGTAAAAACCGCAATCCTTCTCTAAAAAGCGAATGATCATCTACAATAAATATTTTCAGGCCTTTGCTCATTGTTTTAAGGTTGAGTTGTAAGAATTTGCGTTTTATCTTGCGGAAATTTAATGTCAACAGCTACTCCATGAAGAGGTTGACTGTTAATGTCGATTGTACCGTTCAACGATTTAACCCTTGACTTGATATTTGTTAAACCCATGCCCTTCCATTCCGTATTTTCCTGATCGAATCCTATTCCATCATCTTCGTATTGAAAATGAACAACATCAGCTGTTGCAGCAATGGTTAGCACCGCTTTTTTAGCATTTGCATATTTCAAGGTGTTATTAATTAGCTCGCAGGCAATCCGGTATATAATCACTTCAAAATGATGATTAAAACGAAGTTCTCCCATGTTTGATTTCAAAACAAATTCGGGCGAGTCTTTCGAAATAATATTTTTTAAAAAAGTATTTATGGCCTTTTCAATACCATACCTTTCAAGCACCTGCGGATTTAAATGATTTGAAATTTCGCGGGTGGTAACAATCGCATTATTAATCGAGTGTTCTGTTTTGGTAACAATCTGACTGTTAAATTTACCCAGCTCCTTTTTATCCATGGCCGACAGAGCCATTTTTGCAGCTGAAAGAACAGGCCCTAATCCATCGTGCAGCTCCTTGGCAAAATGTTTTCGTTCTTTCTCTTCGGTTGAAATAACTGCCGAAAGAAGGCGAGTTTCGTTTTTCTCGCGTAACTTCTGTAAATGATCAAGTAGTAAAAATATTTTACGAATATAAACTGCAGCCAACAACATTGCTATCGAAATTACCACGGCTATCCAACTGCTTACATGCGAAGTACTCTGTTCGGCTTGCGACGAAAATGTTGCAATTAACTCCATCACCCGCCGCAGTGCCATTAATAAAAATCCAACAGAAATACTAATCCAGGCAATATTAAACCGTGTTTTGGTAATTAAACTGATTGTAATACCAAAAGCAATAAACTGTACAACAACGGCTAATATTAAGGCAATCTGAACAACCATCTTACAAAATTATTTTTATTCCAATTTAAGCCAACACAATTTTCAATTTTTAACTCAACTGCAATAAGAATTTGTAGAAAACATTCAGTACTGTTCCTTCCCCGTTTTAAAGGCAAAAGAAATTTGTACGGCAGCCGGCATGTTTTAGCTGCTAATTCTTATTTTCACTCAATATTCCTAAATGGCAATTAAATGGCCTTAAAGTATTCCATATCCAAAGTAGTATCGGGCAAACAGCACAATAAATAAGTAAGTTATGTGAACAGCACAAGCCAAAAAACTGTTATAAATCATAACAATAAACTTTTCCGTGTACGAACACGGTGAATTAATTTTTATAGATTTACAGAATAACTATCTAAATAAAAATTTATGATTCTTGGATTATTAAAGGAACACGGTAAAGAAACACGTGTCGCTTTACTTCCGGAAACTGTGCAAACTTTTACCGATTTGAAAGTTGAGGTATTGGTTGAGCAGGGAGCCGGCGAAAAAGCATTTGCATCCGACGCCGACTACGAAGCTGTTGGAGCAAAAACAGTTTCGCGCAACGATGTGTTTGCCAAAGCCGAAGTTCTGCTGCAAATTCAGCCACCCGCTGAAGGAGATACTGAGCGAATTAAAGATTCTCAGGTTTGGATTAGCGCTTTTAACCCGCTTTGGGATACGGCGCTGGTAAAAACTTTCCTCAACAAAGGGATCACAACGTTTAGTCTCGATTTGATTCCGCGTACCACACGTGCGCAAGCCATGGACATTTTATCGTCGATGGCAACGGTTTCGGGCTATATGGCGGTGTTGGAGGCTGCGGCAAAACTGCCCACTTTCTTCCCGATGTTTATGACAGCTGCCGGTACAATTCGTCCGGCAAATGTGCTTATTCTGGGGGCCGGAGTTGCAGGATTACAGGCCATTGCAACCTCGCGCAAACTGGGTGCTCAGGTACAGGTTTTCGATGTGCGTTCGGCGGTAAAAGAAGAGGTAATGAGCCTTGGTGGTAAATTTGTTGAAGTGGAAGGAGCAACAGAAGACAAAGCTGCCGGCGGATATGCCGTGGAACAAACCGAAGAATATAAAAAGAAACAACAGGATAGAATCAATGAGGTGGCGGCCAAATCGAATGTGGTAATTTGTACCGCGCAGATTCCGGGGCGCAAAGCACCGCTCTTGATTCCGAAAGAAGCTGTTGATGCCATGAAACCCGGTTCGGTAATTATCGACCTGGCTGCTTCAACAGGCGGAAACTGCGAACTTACCAAAAACGACGAGGTTGTTGAATACAAAGGCGTTTCAATAATCGGCCAATCAAATTACCCGGCACAAAAACCGGTTGATGCCAGTCGTATGTTCGGCAAAAACGTATTGAACTTCATGAAATTAATGATTGGAGAAGAAGGCGAGCTCAACCTGAATTTTGAAGACGATATTGTAAAAGGAACCTGCATTACCCATGCAAAAGAGATTTACAACGAACGAGTTAAATCAGTTATCGAAACCAAATAAATGAATGAATTATGGAAAGTATATTAACTTTTTTAACCGAAAATAAAGATGCGATATTCATTATAGTGTTATCGATATTTCTTGGATTCGAGGTAATTTCAAACGTGCCGTCGGTATTGCACACTCCCCTTATGTCGGGAGCCAACGCAATTAGCGGTGTAATTATTATCGGAGGAATTATCCTTGTTGGGCACGCGTCATCTACTTTCGAGTGGATACTGGGTGCAATTGCCCTGTTTATGGCTACGCTTAACGTGGCCGGAGGATTTGTTGTTACCGACCGCATGCTCGAAATGTTTAAAAAGAAGAAAAAATAACGATGAACGCTATGATTATACTCAATACATTAATGCCGGGACAAGTTGTTCTGGAATACAGTTATCTTCTTTCAGCCATTATGTTCGTCATCGGTCTGAAACTGGAGAGTAATCCTGCCACCGCTCGTAAAGGAAACTTCTGGGCTGCCTCGGGTATGATTCTTCCAATGATCACAACCCTGCTACTAAATAAAGATGCTGCCGGCGAAGGAATATCTTTGGCCAATGCAGCAGCAGTAATCCTGATTATTGCCGCCGGTGCAGTAGTTTGGAACCGTAATGGCCCGAAAAGTAAAAATGACGGCCATGCCACAAATGGTATCCTTTTTTAATGCTACCGGTGGTGCGGCATCAGCAGCTGTGGCTTTAATCGAGTTTACAAAAAATCCGGGTCAGGCACTTTTGGTCACTTTACTTGGCTTGGTTGTAGGTAGTATTGCCTTTAGTGGTAGTATGGTTGCCTATGGTAAACTGGATGGGAAAGTGGGTGATATTTTTGCCAAATTTATGACCTACCTGAACCTGTTCTTTATGTTGCTGATTGTTGTCATCATTCTGCTGGTACTATTTGGCGGATTCGATCAGATAACCGTTTCTTACCTTGTTTACGGACTACTGGTATTAAGCCTTATATACGGAGTAAGTTTTGTTATGCCAATTGGTGGCGCCGATATGCCTGTTGTAATTTCGCTACTGAACTCGTTAACGGGTATTGCAGCTGCTATGGCCGGTTTTATCTATCAGAATGAGGCCATGATTCTTGGTGGTATTTTGGTAGGTGCAGCCGGAACCATTCTTACGCTGCAAATGTGTAAAGCAATGAATCGATCTTTGATCAACGTGATAATTGGAGCATTTGGTGGCGGTGGTGCAAGCCATGCTGATGTTCAGGGAAGTATTAAGGAAATTACCCTGAGCGACGCAGCTGTTTTGTTGAGTTACTCGCAAAAAGTGGTTATAATTCCTGGTTATGGACTGGCTGTTGCACAGGCACAGCACATTGCTCACGAACTGGATTCGTTGCTGGAGAGCAAGGGCGTTGAAGTAAAATATGCCATTCACCCGGTTGCCGGTCGTATGCCAGGGCACATGAATGTTCTGTTGGCAGAAGCCGATGTACCTTACGAGCAATTGGTAGAAATGGATGACATTAATCCGGATATGCCAAATGTTGACGTAGCAATTGTGGTTGGTGCCAACGACGTTGTAAACCCTGCAGCTTACGACGATCCGGGAAGCCCCATTTATGGAATGCCAATCATCGATGCACACCTTGCCAAAAACATTATTATCATGAAACGTGGTATGGGTAAAGGTTACGCAGGTATCGAAAACTTCCTGTTCTTTAACGACAAAACACGCATGTTGTTTGGCGATGCTAAAAAATCGATTACCAGCCTGGTTAACGAAATTAAGAGCATGTAATAACTACAGTTATATAAAAATGAATGCCACCTCTTTTTTTTGAAGAGGTGGCATTTTTTGTTTTCTTTATATCGGATAAAAGGAAAAGATGAAGCGTAAAAGTGTAGTAGGAAGAGTACTTCAAAAGTTGGTTCTTGTTTTAATTGGATGCTCAGCATTGTTGGCCTGCCAAAAATCAAAACAACAAGGTGCGGTCGTATATTCGTTCGACGACCAATACATTGATGAATGGTACAAGCAGCGCGATCTTTTCAATCAGTACAATATAAAAGCTACTTTCTTTATAAACCGCCCGCAAAACCTAAGCACCGACCAGGTAGCCAGGTTGAAACAACTGGAAGCTGACGGGCACGAAATTGCTTGCCACGGACTGAATCACCGAAATGTGGTTGACTTTAAAGATTCGCCGGATGTACTGATTAACTCCGAGATAATACCCGCTATAAAAATTCTTGCAGATTACGGATTCGAAATCAGGTCGTTTGCCCATCCGTTTGGGAAATCGTTACCTGAAATTGATACGCTGCTATTGGATCAGTTTGGCTACCTGCGAAAAGCCACTTACAATATAAAAGACACAACCATTGATTATTACGACGACATTTTCGCTACAAAAAACAACTACCGGATAACCAGTTCAATGGGAATTGATACCAACTACAATATTTCTTTGCAAAATTTCGAAACCGGATTACTTCGTGCTAAAGAAAAGAATGAAGTACTCATTCTTCATGCGCACCGCATTGACAGGAGCCTGACAAACTATTCCATTAGCCCCGACTACCTGGAAGAAACTTTTAAGCTTTGCAGAAAGCATAACATCCGATCATTGCGAATTTCAGACCTTGAAACATTTTTTATCAGCGATTAAATACAGTCCCCTTTCACCTTCAAAATCGCAAGGTCATTAAATTATTAAACAGTGCTTCATTCCATTAACCCAGAGTTTAGGATACACGTTTAGTGCTATTTTCGCGGGCTCAAAATTTCAACTATTTAAACATTACAAAATGAGTACTCAAAAAATTGGAAATCCGGCAGTTGTTGGTCTGGCCGGTTTCGGATTAACTACCCTTTTACTTCAGATTCACAACATCGGCTTATTAGGCATTGGCCCCGTACTGGCCATGGGCCTTGTTTTTGGCGGGCTGGCACAAATGATTGCCGGATTTATGGAACAAAAAGTGGGCAACAATTTTGGTTTCAGTGCCTTTGTTGCTTACGGTTCGTTTTGGATCGGGCTGGCAATTATCTGGCTACTAAACCATTTCAATATTTACTCCGCCTCGCACACCGATGTGGGTTGGTACCTGGTTGCCTGGGCTTTGTACACCTGTATTATGCTTGCAGCATCGTTTTATGTACACAAAGCAATGGCTATTACTTTTATTTTGCTCGAATTGGGTTTTATTCTTTTAGTTATTGGTCATTTTGGAAACCCTAAAATGAATATTGTTGCCGGTTACGAGCTTATTTTCTGCGCTTTGTCGGCCTGGTATATGATGGCCGCCATTATTATTAACGACCTTGCCGGAAAAACAGTTCTGCCACTTGGTACTGCATGGGCAAAAAAAGCAAACTAGTTTCTTAGTATCAATACGATAGAAAAGGGCTGATCGGTAACCGATACAGCCCTTTATTTTTTTCATATCATGTACACCTTACGGTCATTATTTTCTAAATAATTTATAATATTTATCTAATAATCAGCAATAAACTTTCATTTATTCAACACATTAATTACATTTGTTGTACAAACCATTTATCGAAAGGACGTACTCATGCTTGAAGAACAAACCCTAACAAGTTATGCTCCGTCAACGCGTTATACAAACGGGCAGCTTGAAAGCCAATTCAAAACAATCCTTGAAAATAAACAACTGGTGAATTTTGTGGAGTCGATCTCACAAATGGTGATCATATTAAACAAGCACCGCCAGGTAGTTTATGCCAACAAAAGTTACAAGGATTTTTGCAAACAGCTTAATCATGATCCTCTTATAGGGAAACGCCCGGGAGAAACGTTCAATTGCGCCAATGCATTCAATTCGGCTGCCGGATGCGGAACCAGCAATGCCTGCAAATCATGCGGAGCTGTAAATGCAATTCTGGAAGCGCAAAAAGGGAAACGTTCAACAAAAGAATGTCAGATACTCACACTCGAAAATGATGCCCTGGACCTTGAAGTGACAGCTAATCCTTTAGATCTCGACGGAGAAAAACTGACAATATTTTCGGTAACCGATATAAGCGCCGATAAAAGAAGAAAATCGCTGGAACGGGTTTTTATTCACGATATATTAAACAGCGCAGGAGCTATTTCCGGACTATCTGCTATTCTTAAAGAAGTTGATGATCCTGAACAAATACAAGACATCGCTCAAACAATTGAATACGCTTCGCAAAACCTTATTGAAGAGATACAGGCACAGCGTGAATTAGGGGCAGCAGAAAGAGGCGAACTTCAATTGCAACTTCGTGAAGTGAACAGTAACAACCTCCTTTCAGACCTGCAGCGAACCTATGCAAAACACGAATTGAATAACGGCAAACCTATTCAAATAAGCATGGATTCAACCAACTGCACATTTACATCCGATCTTGTATTACTACGACGTATTCTGGGTAATATGATTAAGAATGCCATTGAAATGAATGTGCCGCACGATACAATAACACTGGACTGCAAGGAAAGTGAAACTATCGTGAAACTATCGGTACACAACAACAGCATTGTAGCCGACATAGCAAAAGTTCAGCTGTTCAAACGTTTTTTCTCCACCAAGGGAAAAGGCCGCGGACTTGGTACCTACAGCATGAAACTTTTGGGTGAAAAATACCTGAATGGCAAAGTTGGTTTTACCAGTTCCGAAGAAAGTGGAACAACTTTTTTTATTCAACTTCCTAAATAGTTATATCCAACGCATAACATAACAGTTAAGCTTTTTATCTTTGGTTGTTTTAAACAAAATGACCAAAGATAAGCTTTATACAAAAATTATGGCGCTGATCGATGAACGGATCGAATCGGCAAAAATGGCTATTGCATTGGCTAAAGAGTCGCGCGATAACGAAACCAAAAGCAGCGTGGGCGACAAATACGAAACCGGCCGCACCTTAATGCAACAGGAAGTGGAGAAAAACCGTGTTCAGTTGCATAAAGCCGAAAGACTAAAAACCGAACTGGAGAACATCGACCTTAAAAAGAGGTTCGGCAAAGTAGAATTTGGCAGTCTCGTTTCCGATGGCAAAAACCTGTATTTCATAGCAACAGCCCTTGGTAAAATTGAAGTGGATGGCAAAAGCTGTTTTTGTATATCCCTGGCTTCGCCCATTGGAAAAGCGCTGCACAATAAATGCGTTGGCGACAAGATTAGTTTTATGGGTAAAACCATTGAAATTATAGAAATCAATTAACTTTAAGTTTCTGAAAAAATATTTAACGATACAATCATCAAAACTGGCTCCAACGAGATTAAGCACTCTAACTGTTCTTTTATTATTTGTACTGTTCAACGTTTCAACAAATGCACAGGAATATGCCGTTGGTGCCGACCTCTCGTTTTTAAAACAAGCCGAAGACAATGGTTTTAAGTTCAAGGAAAACGGAGAAGTGAAAAAAGGCATCGAAATATTCAAAAACCACGGATACAACTGGATACGTTTGCGGCTGTTCCACACGCCAACACAATTACCAAATAATTTGGAATACACCATTGCTACGGCAAAAATGGCCAAAGAGCATGGTTTTAAATTTCTGCTCGACTACCATTATTCCGATACCTGGGCCGATCCTGCAAAGCAATTCATTCCCAAAGCATGGGAAGGACTTTCGCACGAAACACTGGTTGACTCGGTTTACGAATACACGCGACAAACCATGATCGCTTTTCGCGAAGCCGGAGTTTTCCCCGACATGGTGCAGGTGGGCAACGAGATAAGTAACGGAATGCTTTGGCCCGATGGCAAACTGCCCGACAACTGGGATAATCTGGCCGAACTGATACAAGCCGGAATTAATGGGTTTTATGCCAGCTGCGGCAACAATCCATGCCCGCAGATCATGATTCATATCGACAAAGGCGGCGATAAGCAATTCACCAAATACTGGTTCGATAAGCTTCTTTCGTACGGAGTGGATTTTGATGTAATGGGACAATCGTATTACCCGTGGTGGCACGGCTCCATTCTCGATTTGCGCGAAACACTAAATTTTATGGCACGTGCCTACCAAAAAGAAATTATTGTGGTGGAAGCCGCCTACAACTTTGCCCCGGCCGAGTACATCGGTAAACCGGCACCATTTGTGGAGTCGCCCGAAGGACAACGTCAGTTTTTGGAGGAAGTTAACCGCGTGGTACTAAATGTACCGAATGGTTTGGGTGTTGGTGTTTTTTGGTGGGAACCGGCCGTGGAAAACAAAGGTTTTGGCTACCGTACTTTTTTTGATGCCGATGGAAATGTGCAACCGGTAATTGAAGTTTTTGACCGATTTACAAGGTATTGAAGGACGGAAGGAAGAAATGCGTGAATGATTTAATGCGTAAATGCTTTAATAAAAACTCGCGACTTGTAACTCGCAGCTAGAGGCTTTTTATACTTTTGCCTTTAGTCTATTGAGGGACTGAGGGATTGAGGAAGAACTTTGTGTAGCTTTGTGCTTTCTTTGTGAAACTTTGTGGTTAAGTTTTTTGAATGTTACAATGCATCAATGCAAAAATACTTTAATAAAAACTCGCGGCATGACTAATGGCGAATGACCAATGACCAATGACCAATGACTACTTTTGCCTTTCAATTTCTACTTTTGCCTTAAAAAATACAAATGACATACATTACCGACAAAGTTTTTAAAAACCAGGATTTCTCCGAAAAAGGATTGGAACAAGCCGACTACGAAAACTGTAATTTTAACGATTGCATTTTTTCATCGGCCAACCTTAGTAGTTACAGTTTCGAAGACTGCTCGTTTGAAAACTGCGATTTCAGCAACACAAAAATTACCAATGTTGCCTTTAAAAATGTGAGCTTCAAAAACTGCAAACTCATCGGGCTGCAGTTCGACGAATGCAATCCTTTTTTGCTTGAATTCAGTTTTAACGGATGCATGCTGAATTACGCCTCGTTTTACCAGTTAAAAATAAAAGGCACACATTTTAACCGCTGCACCATGCACGAGGTTGATTTTAGCGAAACCGATCTTAGCAAAGCCATATTCTCGGAATGCGATTTGGCCGGAGCTATTTTTAGCCGTTCCAACCTGCAAAAGGCCGATCTGCGCAATTCGATCAACCTGGTTCTCAATCCGGAACAAAACCAGCTGGCCGGAGCTCACTTCTCGCTCGACATGCTTCCCGGACTGTTAAGTAAGTATAACATTAAGGTGGATTAATTTTTTTTGTTGTTTTGCAGTATGGATCTTTTACTTTGGTTTGACTACATCGGAACATTTGTTTTTGCAATTAGCGGCACACTGACTGCGGCCGACAAACGCCTCGACTTTTTTGGAGCAACCGTAACCGGCTTTGTTACAGCCATTGGCGGTGGTACTATGCGCGACCTTATGCTGGGCGATACCCCAGTGGCATGGATGCGAACCAACAATTATTTCTGGATGATTATTGCGGCCGTTGTGGTAACCATCATTTTCCGCCGCCATGTAATGAGACTAAAGCGCACCCTTTTTCTTTTCGATACCATTGGAATTGCCACCTTTACCTTGCTGGGACTAAAAAAGGCTTTGCTTTTTAATATCGATCCGGCTATGGCCGTGTTGATGGGCCTGTCGACGGCAGTGGTGGGAGGCGTTATCCGCGATATTTTGTGTAACGAAGTGCCACTGATCTTTCACCGCGAGATTTATGCTACCGCCTGTATTGCCGGAGCGCTGGTGTACCTCGTGCTAAGCCGACTGGGCGTTTCAGAAGTGATTTGCGAAACAGCAACCGTATCGTCCATTATCGCTATTCGGATACTGGCCATTCGATTTAATATTGCACTGCCCCGGTTGACGCATACGGATTGATGGGGTGATGGACTGAAGGACTGAAGGACTGAAGGATTGAGAGATTGAGGGATTGAGGGAAGAAATGCGTGAATGCTTTAATGCTAAAATGCTTAAATTTAAATTCGCAGCTAGTAACCAGAAGCTAGTGGCTACTTTTTACTTTATACTTTTGCCTTGCGAAGGCCTGAGGGATTGAAAGACTGATGGACTGCAGGATTAAGGGAAGAAATGCTTAAATTCAGTGATTGTATTGCTTGAAATTGTAAAACTGATAAATTGCAAAATTGAACTTGAAGCTTGAAGCTAGCGGCTAGTAGCTTGAAAATCAAAACTTTTGACTTTCTACCTTTACCTTTTGCCTTGAACCTTGAACTCCCCTACCACTCCACCAGCGACAGCCCAAACCCAACAACTGTTTGCCGGTGGTTATAATCGATCATACTTTCGCCATAGCCCGAAAATACCTGCGCCCGAAATCGAAGGTTATCGATAATTTTTATGGAATAAGCCAGGCGAAGGCTGCCGCGGTTATTATCACCAAAACGTAAACTATGACGAGCGGTACAATTAACCGTATGAATTCCTTTTCCCCACGCAAATAGTAGCTCGCTGCGCCCCAGGTAATTTTCAATTCCCGGGTTATCATCCTTTTCATCCGATTCGGGCAAACGCCACCACGGTTTAAATACCACCGATGCATTTTTTCCCTCAAGCGCCACTTGTGCCACAATACGGTTCCAGCTGCGCGACAGCGGATTTGCACGGCCATTGCTTTGATGATTATACCCCACCAGAAAAACACCATCCAACCCAAAAAGGCGATAACGAACAGGAAGGACAAACATCACTTCCGGCTCGTAATTTGTTTCGCGAAAAGGGCGCGACAAGTCGGTGTTAAACACCTGCCAGAACGATACCTGCGTATACGCGGCCCAAATATCGCCGCCAACTTTATCGCCAAATACATCGTTAAACACCTTTGTTTTCAGGCTCAGCTGAAACATTTGCTCCGTTTTATTCAGCGGAATGGATTCATCGATATTCCTTTCGGGATTAGCGCTGTGGGGCATGCGGTTTACATTGTCCGACACTTTGGCTACCAATACATAAACCGGTTTATAGGTACGTATTACAAACAAATCTTTATCGTCGTTTTCACTATCACCAATATCCCAGTGATCGGCCAACGTGTTTTTCTCCTGCCCAAAAAGTTCCTGCGCAAAAGTGTTGTAGCCTGCAAACATCAGGCCCATTAGCAACATTGTTAGTGTAATTTTCATTATTCGGCTTTTACGCTACGAAGATAGGCAATAACCCAATGCCTTACATTATGTAAGACCTGTTTGGCTAACATCTTTTAACAGTTGAAGGACTGAGAGATTGAGGGACTGAAGGGTTGAAGGATTGAGCTGCGAATGCTTTAATGCGGAAATGCTTTAATGCTTTAATAGTTGATCGACTTTGTGAAACTTTGTGCATCCTTTGTGAAAACTTTGTGGTTAGTGCTTAAAAAAAAGGACTGAGGGACTGAAGGATTGAGGGACTGAATGCATAAATGCTTTAATGCAATAATGCTTAAATGAGAACTCGACAACTCGCAGCAACTTTTGCCTTTTTACTTTTACTTTTACTTTGCCTTGCGAAGGATTGAAGGAAGAATGACATAAATGCTTTAATGCGATAATGACTTTAATGAGAACTCGCAACTCGCAGCAACTTTTGCCTTTTTACTTTTACTTTGCCTTACGAAGGACTGAAAGAAGAAATGCATAAATGCTTTAATGCGATAATGCTTAAATGAGAACTCGCGGCTAGTAACTAGAGGCTAGTGGCTACTAACAGGTTTCATGAAAAAAAGACACCGATACAGATAAAACAGGTAAATTTTTCCAAGTAAGATAATGTATATTTGGGGGGGGACTTTTATCAGAAAAACATAAATGAATTTAACAATTGAAAATATACTATTAGTTGGTTCACTTCTACTTTTGATAAGCATTATTGCAGGCAAAACCTCATACCGATTTGGCATACCAACACTTTTACTGTTTTTAGTTATCGGGATGCTGGCAGGCTCTGATGGCATTGGTGGTATTAATTTTGACAATCCTCAGGTAGCCCAATTTATAGGTATTGTGTCTCTTAATTTTATTTTGTTTTCGGGCGGGCTTGATACGAATTGGAAATCAGTAAAACCAGTACTCCGGGAAGGTATTGTTTTGTCAACTCTTGGCGTTTTACTAACAGCATTATCGCTTGGCGCTTTTGTATGGTTGATTACAGATTTCACGCTCCCTGAAAGTATGTTGCTGGGCTCGATTGTTTCATCAACCGATGCAGCAGCAGTTTTCTCCATTTTACGTTCAAAAAGTCTTGCTTTAAAAACAAACCTCCGACCAACTTTAGAATTGGAAAGCGGAAGTAACGACCCAATGGCTTATGTGCTAACACTTGCCTTTCTAACTTTGGTAATTCACCAAGACCAAAGTGTTGTTACACTTATTCCGCTTTTTCTGCAACAAATGATTTTCGGCGGTATTGCAGGTTTTGTTTTTGGGTTTCTAAGTAAGATAATTATAAATAAAATAAAACTGGTTTATGAAGGCCTGTATCCCGTTTTGGTGATTGCGCTGATGTTTGTTACATTTTCGGTAACCGACTTTATCGGCGGCAATGGTTTTCTTGCTATATATATTTGTGCGGTTTATTTAGGAAATCAAGACCTGATACATAAGAAAACCATCCTGAAAATGTACGACGGCCTGGCCTGGCTTATGCAAATCGTATTGTTCCTGACCTTAGGGTTGCTGGTTTTTCCAACGCGTGTGATTCCGTATATTGGTATTGGCCTGCTTATTTCTGTTTTTTTAATTCTTGTTGCGCGTCCTATTAGTGTTTTTATCAGCCTGATGTTTTTCAAGATGAAGTTAAGCAGGCGTTTTTATATTTCCTGGGTTGGCCTACGTGGTGCTGTTCCAATTGTATTTGCCACCTATCCATTATTGGCCGGAATAGAAAAAGCAGACATGATTTTTAATATCGTATTCTTTATTTCTGTTACATCGGTTTTAATTCAGGGCACAACGTTATCTGTTCTAGCAAAATGGCTGCGTGTTTCATTACCCCAAGAAGAAAAACCTCTTTCTGAAACCGACAAATTTATTTCGGACATTACTAAAACGGCAATGAAAGAAATTACTGTTTTGCCCGATTATAATGCAGTAAACAAAAAGATTGTGGACATAAGCTTCCCGAAAGAAGCTATAATTGCGATGATTAAAAGAAAAGACAAGTATTTAACACCAAGCGGTTCTACCATAATTGAACCTAATGATATTTTACTTATTCTATCTGATAGCCAGGAAGGAATTGAAAAAGTGAATGCCTGCTTAACCCGAAATATGAATTAGAAAATCTATTACATTTTGAAACAGCTTCAACACAGGTCGCTTTCCTAACTTTTCTCAATGCACCATAGCGGTGCTTCGCCTCATCTCCAAAAGTTCTTGTGTTTTGCTCCTTCAACCTTCATTACTAAGTTCTAACGCATAATCCGGGTTTAACAAATTAATCTCTATTCAATCAGTTATTTCTAATTCGTTTTCCAGCGAAATAAAAGAGTATCAAAACTTCTGGGGTAGCATTTTTAACTATACTTAATCGTTTTTGGTGTGGTTGGTTATACAGCATGCTTCTCTCACATTCCACAGGATAAAAACTATTGCCTTATAACCTGCTGATTCATTTATCTTTCATCCTTAATCAATAATCCTTTCACTCCATTGGGTATATGGCCAATATTAAGCATCTTACTAAGAAATACCGGAATTAATGCTATTCGCGATAAAAGTGTAATTAACTTGCAAACCTTTAGCTACAAGCAAAAAAATAACCGTATTCAATAAAACTTAAGTGATAAAAACAAACTATTTCAAATTAAACCGGACATGAAAACAAAAGGAATTATTACACTTCTGATATGCATTATTTCAACGATATCTTGTAAGGAAAATGCAAAAGAAAAAATGCAGACCGGCATGTTTAGCCCCAGCTGGGAATCGTTAAAACAGTACGAAACACCCGAATGGTTTAGCGATGCCAAATTTGGGATATGGGCGCACTGGGGGCCTCAGTGTCAACCCGAAGCCGGCGACTGGTATGCGCGGCACATGTATTCCGAAGGACATTGGCAATACAACTACCATTTAAACAAATATGGCCATCCATCTGAATTTGGATTTAAAGACGTAATAAATGAATGGAAAGCAGAAAAGTGGGATCCTGAAAAATTAGTTGCCTTGTATAAAAGAGCCGGTGCCAAATACTTTTTTGCAATGGGCAACCATCACGACAATCTTGATATGTGGAACAGTAAATACCAGGAGTGGAATTCAGTTGCAGTTGGTCCGCAAAAAGATATACTTGCCGGTTGGGCCAGGGCGGCAAAAAATAATGACCTGCCCTTTGGCGTAAGCATCCATTCGGCGCACGCCTGGCGCTGGTACGAAACAGCTCAGCAGGCCGATAAAGAAGGCGAATTTGCAGGTATTCCGTACGATGGAAAACTAACAAAAGCCGATGGCAAAGGCAAATGGTGGGAAGGCCTCGATCCGCAAAATTTATATGCGCAAAACCACGCCTTAAGCCAGGAGAGCGAAAATATAGGAAGCATTCATAAACAATGGGGTTGGGAAAATGGCGCCACTCCCCCGTCTAGCGAATATTGTTTGAATTTTTATAACCGCACTGTTGATATGATTAACCAGTTTAATCCCGATTTAATTTATTTCGACGACACGGCGCTGCCTTTATGGCCCGTAAGCAACGTTGGTCTGGAAATAGCCGCACATTATTACAACTCCAACATGAAACAACACAACGGCAAACTGGAGGCTGTTCTTTTTGGCAAAATACTTACCGATGAACAAAAAGAATGTATGGTTTGGGATGTTGAGCGCGGTGCCCCCGATACTATTCAGGAAAAACCATGGCAATCGTGCACATGCATTGGAGGGTGGCACTACGACCGCGGCGTATATAACCGAAGCGACTACAAATCGGCAAAAACTGTAATGCAAATGTTAATCGATATTGTGAGTAAGAATGGTAATCTTTTGCTGAATATTCCTGTTCGCGGCGACGGTTCCATCGATGAAAAAGAGCTAAAAATTGTGGAAGACATTGCCAGCTGGATGGATATTAACAACGAATGTATTTTCGGAACACGCCCCTGGAGCATTTATGGCGAAGGGCCAAAAGCCGAAAATGCCAATCCGATAAATGCACAGGGTTTTAACGAAGGAAAAGGTGGGCCATACACCTCCAACGATGTGCGCTTTACCAAAAAAGGAGATGTACTTTATGCTGTAGTTATGGAATTACCCGAGAGCGAACAAAAGGTATTGATAAAATCGTTGTCAACCGAAAGCGCGTATTTTAACCAAACATTCGACACCGTTGAGCTGCTGGGAGGTACAATAGTTTCGTACCATTTTAATGAAGACGGATTACACATTACGCTTCCTGAAAATCTGGACTTAGTGGCTCCTCTAGCCTTTAAAATCCAGTAGTTTTCGGTTTTATCCCGGGCAGCGGAGAATAGTTTGTCCTCTCCACACAAATCATTATTGCCCGCTGCCCTTGTCCCAACAATAAATGTTGCCACAACCAATGACCAGTGACCAATGACCAGTGACCAGCAACGCGTATCTAGTAACGCGCAGCTGGAAGCTTAAAACTTGTAACTCCATTCATCCTTAATCCTTAATCCTTAATCCTTTTATTCGGTTCGTAATCAATCGTTGCCCTCCCGGACAACGCTTATACGTGACGGACCTTTGGTCCTGTTCTTTTTAGGGGCAACACCCCGATACTTCAAAGCATCGTCGCGTTAGGGCGATGAAATTGAAACAATTTCTTGCACCGCGGCTTTAGTCATTAATATTTTCATTAAAGGCTAAAGCCTACAAGCTGTTTCCTTCCAAAACACCGCCCTAAAGGACGGTGCAAAAAATCCACTTGCGCATCTTTAAAAACATTGCTTCATCATGCTATTAACTAATAGCTGGCGGCTAGTGGCTCGCAGCTTAATCCTTAATCAATAATCCTTTCATTCGGCTTGCTTCAGTCATTCCTCCCCACAATCCCAATTTCAGGTGATATAGCCATCAATCATCACCACTAATAATAGTTACCCATTCAAAAAATCACCACTTTTTGGGATTTCACACCTTGGGGCTTCCAACTAGCCTTGCAGCATAAACATTTAACAATTTTATCCAGGAATCATGAAGAAACTATTGCTATCATTTTTAATTGTAAGCGCAGGCCTTTTGGCTTTCGCACAAGAAGATGAAAACAATCCCAACCAATACACGAATTCAGCCGATAATCTTTTAATTCAAGACAGCAAACTGCTGATTGGCGGTTACGGCGAAGTACATTATAACCAACCTTTATCGGGCGACACCTATAACAACGGCAAACTAGACGTGCACCGTGTTGTAATGTTGCTGGGGTATAACTTCAACGAAAAAACACAGTTTATTACCGAAATTGAATACGAACACGTTAAAGAGGTTTATGTAGAGCAGGCTTTTTTGCAGTACAAACTGAACAACGCCATTAATTTCAGAGGCGGATTGATGCTGGTACCAATGGGAATTATTAACGAGTACCACGAGCCTACAACTTTTAATGGTGTTGAACGCCCGCTGGTCGACAATACCATTACACCAACTACCTGGCGCGAAATTGGTTTTGGTGTTACCGGAACAATGTTGCCGGCATCGTTAAAATACCAGGCTTACGTAATGAACGGCTTTAACGGTTACGATGGTTCGGCCAAACTAAGTGGCGCAAAAGGAATGCGCAGCGGCCGCCAAAAAGGAGCAGAATCGTATGTAAGTGCACCAAATTTTGCGGGAAAGATCGAGTATTTCGGAATCAGGGGCTTGAACCTGGGCTTATCGACTTACCTCGGAAAAACACAAAGCAAATTATACAACGGAATTGACAAGGATGATGATGCCGCTGTTGCAATGGCTGATTCGTCGGTAGTTGGTATTTCAATGTTCGGACTGGATGCCCGTTATTCGGTAAAAGGACTTCAGTTGCGTGGTCAGTTATACTATGCCGGCTTATCAAACACCGATGAGTACAATACTTTTACTGCCAAAGACGGTAGCCTGAATGATGTTGGAAGCGCTATGATCGGGTATTACGCCGAAGCTGCTTACAATGTTTTCCGTACGGTTGACACCGAATTGCAACTTACACCGTTTGTACGTTACGAGTTTTTAAATACCCACAGTTCGGTAGAAAACACTATTGCTAAAAACGCAGCTTACGAGAAAACAGCTATTACCACAGGACTTACGCTGGCATTAACAAAAGGAGCCGTTGTAAAAACCGATATACAGTTTGTAAAAAATGCCGCTACCAATACTTACGCAAAAACGTTTAGTGCAGGAATTGGTGTAATGTTTTAAACTATAGAAAAATGAAATTCAGATCAGGAATAGTATTGATTGCCTTATTATTTAGTGCCTGTTGGGCCTTTGCCCAAAACGAGGTGGATTTTCAGCCAAAAGCGCTGAAAAAAACCCTGCAAAAATCGGGTATCGAAACGCTGTCGGGAGTTCAGGAGATGAAAATTACCCCCCAGGCTTGCAACGAAATAAACGGCAAATACTTCCGGATAACTGAAAACAACGAAAATGCTTACCGTTACATTTACATCGGGCGGGTAAACAGCTGCCGCGCCGGAGGATGCTCGGTAACGAACGCTTTACCGCCAACACTCGATTCGGAATACTTTGATTATTATATTTTATTCGACGAGCATAAAACTGTGCAGGCAGTAAAAGTATATAACTACCAGGCCACGCACGGCTACGAAATTACCGCCAAGGGCTGGTTAAAACAGTTCATTGGGTTTAACGGCTCCGATTCGTTAAAAGTAGATAAAAACATCGATGCCATTTCAGGTGCCACCATCTCGGTATATGCCATCACCGCTGATGTGGAAAACAAAACGGCACTACTGAAAAAGCTTCAGCTATAGTACGCAAAAGTTATACATTACATACTTTTTAAGTCCCGGTTGACAGATGCCACTATCAATCGGGACTTTTTTATTTAAGGGCATGATGTACCTCTATTGAAAAAATCAAATCAATTGCAGTACGTTCGCAAGTTTAGATTCAGGTCTGTGTCTAATTCTGAAAACAGAGTTTTTATTAAACAAAAATTGCAATTCATGAATCTACTTAACAAGCAATCAGGAAAGATGATTGGCTACATTTTACTTACCTTATTTTCGTTGTCATGCGCTAAACTTCCGGTATATCAAAGTCAGGATTTTTCAGGGAAACCATCTCCTGAGTTTTCAGCCATTCCAACCACACATTTTGATAAAAAGAATAGTATTCGTTATGGTGTGGCGGTTAACGATACCAACTTCTTTTTTACAGCAACATTGAGCGACAGAACCAGTTATCAGCGAATTATGCGCAGCGGACTGAACCTGTATTTCGATCCGCAAGGAAAAAAGGAAAAAAATATGCACTAAAAATTGAACGTTCAATCGATCAAATGAATCGACAAAGCTTCCAGGCTATACAAACTCCTGATCTGGCAATACAGGGAAATGTGGCAGCAGCCATAAACAACGCGCTAAAAAAAGTGACATGGAATGCCAACGGCAAAGAATTTACTTTTTACCCCAGTCCACACCTGTATTCCATCGAGGTTAATTTTACCACAAACGAGTACAATGAGCTGGTTTTAGAATTGCAGATGCCATTAAAAGAGATTCCGGTTGCCGATGACCAAACATTCTCTGCCGGTTTGGAAACCGGTAATTCCACATCATCTCCAATGCGCGGAAGCGGTTCTATGTCAGGTTTGAGCAGCTCGGGACGAGAAAAAGGCTCAGGTGGCAGAATGGGAGGAATGTCAGGCGGCGGCGGTGGTCGTGGTAGACAGATGAAAGGGATGTCGCAACGGGCAACAGCCACCGGCTCATCCCCGGCAGTTTCTTCGTGGTTTAAGGTTGCTTTATAGATGATAGAACAGATTGCTTCAGTCGTTCCTCCTTGCCAATGACATTCTTTGGATGTTTAAACCTGCAGCGGTCAATGACCTATTTTGTCCCGGCACGATTCTTTCCTGTCCGCTGCTTTTGTCCTGGTACATTACAAATCGTTACAGGGGTAGCGAACTAATCTAATCCTCCGTCCCGATCGAAAAATCGGGGCACCTCCTTTCAAAAGGAGGACGAGCACTGTGCAATCACCGTAAATAAGGACAATAAAAAAGGCACGGAGTTTTCCGTGCCCTATATATGAATAGATTTAAGATCTATTTTTTTACGGAATGCAGCCCGCACTCTTTTCCTGAGCCCTGCTCCCACCACCAACGTCCGGCACGGAAATCTTCGCCCGGCTGAATGGCGCGAGTACAAGGCTGACAGCCAATGCTCACAAATCCTTTATCGTGCAGTACATTGTAGGGTACGTTATATTTTTTCACCCAGTCGATGGTTTCTTCCAGGCTCCACTCCATTAGCGGATTGAATTTTACGATATCGTTTCCGGCGTCGTACTCAAAAAATTTCATGTCGCTGCGATTTTCCGATTGCGAAGCACGTAAGCCGGTAATCCAAATCTCGTTTCCTTTCAAGGCACGCTTTAATGGAATAACCTTGCGTATGCAACAACACTCTTTGCGGTTTTCCAGCGACTCGTAAAAGCTGAAAGGTCCTTTTTCGTCGAGTAGTTTTTCCACTTCTTCGGTTGGCGGGAAATACGCTTTAATCGGCTTGTTGTATTTTTCGAGCGTACTGCGGTACACTTTATACGTCTCCGGAAACAAACGGCCGGTATCTAAAGTAACCACGTTTATGGGCAGGTCGTTCTTAAAGATAATATCGGTAATCACCTGATCTTCGTATCCAAAGCTAGTGGTAAAAACCACTTTCCCCAGGTGCTGTTCAACCAGAAATTGTAATTTCTCTACAATCGTTTTTTCTTCCAGTTGTGTGTTATACTTGTTTGTTAGTTCTTGCATTTTCATGTAATTATATTTTACCACAAAGTTCTTCCTCATTTGCTCAATAACTCATTCGCTTCTGAGTCCTTTTGCCTTTTTACGTTTGCCTTTTATCTTGTTCTCTCCTACTCCACATACAAAACCAATCCCTTCAAATATTCACTCTCGGGGTGGTAAATATCAACCGGATGATCAACCGGCTGGCTCATTTGGTGAAGGATACGAACTTTTCGTCCGGATATGGCTGCTGCTGAAAAAACGGCTTCCCTGAATTTCTCTTTCGACACCACCTGCGAGCAGGAGAAGGTAAACAAAATTCCGCCTTTACGAATTTGCTCGAAAGCACGTGTATTAATTCGTTTATAACCTTTTAAAGCCTGCGTCAGTGCTTTGCGGTGCTTGGCAAATGCCGGCGGATCAAGAATAATCAGGTCGTATTTATCTTTAATGTCTTTCAGGTACTCAAAACCATCAATCGCTGTTGATTTATGGCGCTGGTCTCCAGGAAAATTCAACTCCACATTCTCATCGGTCAATTCAATGGCCGTTGCCGACGCATCAACCGAGTGCACCGATTTGGCACCTCCCTGCATGGCATAAAACGAAAAACCTCCGGTGTAACAGAACATGTTCAGCACATCACGGTCTTTCGAAAATTCCTGCACCAGCTTACGGTTTTCGCGCTGATCGACAAAGAACCCCGTTTTCTGACCATTCTCCCAATCTACCTTAAAACGAAGGCCATGTTCCAGCACTTCGTGTGCGCCCGAAGCATCGGGGCCGCCAAACAAATAACCGTCTTCCGATTTTACCTGGGCTTTAAACGGCAATGTTTTTTCGCTTTTATTGTAAACGGCTTTCAGATGGTCGCCCATCACTTCCTGCAAAGCTTTCACCAACTCTTCGCGTATAAGGTGCATTCCAATGGAGTGCGTTTGCATTACCGCTGTACCGTTGTAAAAATCAACAATCAGGCCCGGCATTCCGTCGCCTTCAGCGTGAATCAAACGAAAAACATTTGTTTCAGGGTTATTTTCAAACCCCATCTTTTTACGCAGGTTCCACGCACTTTCTATTTTGCTTTTCCAGAAATTGTAATCCGGTTCCACCTCTTCAAACGACACAATACGAATGGCAATCGATCCGATCTGGTAGTGGCCCATTGCCAAAAACCGATCCTGGTTCGAATATACTTTTACCATGTCGCCCTCAGCCGGTTTACCGTACATTTCTTTTATGGCTCCGGAGAATACCCACGGGTGAAAACGCAGCAATGACTGGTCTTTACCCGACTTTAATACAACTTTGACAAACTCTTTTGCCATCTCTAATTTTTTGAAAAGTTTTCGAAAATTTCCAGTGCAGCCCACGCATCGGTAGCTGCATAATTTTGTTGTGCTTCGGTTAATTCGCTGGCTTCCCAGTTGGTCAGCTGCTGTCCTTTCGAAATGCGAAAACCACAGGCAATTGCTGTAAGTTTTTTCAGGCTAAAATTCTGAATGCCCATTTCCTTGGCCTCATCCTGCAACTCAACAAAACCACCCGGGTTAAAGGGTACAAATTCCTGCAGGCCTTTAATATCGTCGCGGATGGCAACACCCGGTTTTATTACCTTTTCGTTGGCCAGTAATTCCACAATCTCGCGTGGCAAACCAATGCGATTAATCCGGAATAAAAAAGCCTTATTTTTGGTTGACAATTGCAGCAAAGCCACCTTGTTTACCACGCCTTTTTTAAACGACGGTTTTGTCTCGGTATCAAAGCCAATTATGCTTGCTCCGTTGAGCTCTTCCATGGCATGTTTTACCATTTGCAATGAATCGACTAAAATAATCTGGCCTTCAAAACGTTTTAAAGGCAGCTCCGTCAACTCTTCGTTTGATATTTTTTCTTTAAACATTTACTCTTCGTCTTGATCGGTTCCCCAAAATTTATCCAGCCATTCAGGATTTCCTTTCCCGGGAACCACTTCGTCATTACTACTATCAGTTGAAAAATCGGCATCGCTGTAAACCAGCATGTGCACGGCACGCATCACATTTACCAGCTGCTGCCCCCAAAACTCCTCGAAATGGTAAATACAATCCGAAATTGCATCGTTCATTACTTCTTCGTTACCAATGCTGTAATTGGTGATACAATCCTTTAAATCCTGGTAAATATCCATCAGGTTTTCGGAAACACTTGCACGAACGGTTTCTTCTCCAAACTGAATATTGGGATCGAAAACCTCGTAAAAACCATCGTTCTCGCCCAACAACTGCAACCATTTCTGATGCAACATATTGTAGTCGAGTTCGTTTACAAATTTCTCCAGTTCCTCGTCCATTACCATTTCAATCTTCTCAACAACCGAAGCCTTTAAATAGAGCAATGGCAGCAACTTTTGCAGCTTTGCAAGATTTTCTTCTGCAGTGAGATGCGAAACATTCTCGATGGTAGAACAGTACTCGTTAGCCACTGTTACAAATTCAACTACATTTTTTGAATATACGACCTGATCCATACTCACACCTGATTTCCCAATAATTTAAACTGCTGCAAAAGTAGTAAAGATTTTTAAGACAGGAGTGGAATGATGGAAGTGGAAAGATTAAAGGCTTAAGTTGGCGTGATAGTATTATTGCGGACAGTGCTTTCTTTGAGATGATTGATGTAGATTGATTTTAAGATTGATGTAGATTGATTTCAAGATTGAAGTAGATTGAAAGCGAATCAGTCAATAGAGAACTGAGACTGGATACTGCAACTTTTGCTTTGCGAAGGATTGAAGGATAAAATGCTTTAATGCTTTAATAAAAACTCGTGAAGTAAAAACTCGCTAGTGACCAATGACTAATGACTAATGACCAATGACAACTTTTGCCTTTTCACCTTTTTACTTGTGCCTTGCGAAGGATTGAAGGACTGAAGCAAGAAATGCTTTAATGCGTAAATGCTTTAATAAAAACTCATGTAGTAAAAACTCGCTAGTGACTAATGACCAGTGACTAATGGCAAATGACTAATGGCGAATGACAACTTTTGCCTTTTACCTTCTACTTTTGCCTTGCGAAGGACTGAAGGACTGAAGGAAGAAATGCCTTAATGCTTTAATGCTTTAAATGCTTTAATAAAAACTCATGAAATAAAAAACTCGCTAGTGACTAATGACCAATGACTAACGGCGAATGACAACTTTTGCCTTTTCACTTTTCACTTTTGCCTTAAAACTTCAGCTACTTCCATTCCAGCAGCCCGTCAACGCGGTAGATAATTTTTTTGTTATCGAGTAGCCACTTTACTATTTCGCGCATTTTTTGTTGGTCGCCTTTTAATTTGAACAAGAGATTTTCGTAAGTACATGGATCAGCAAGCAATTTTTGCACACGTTTACTAACGGTGCCAAATTCGTAATCGCTTAGCGCCAGTGCTTCTTTTGCTTTACAAATATCGCAGGTGCCACAAGCTGCTGTATCGGTTTCACCAAAATAGCTTAAAAGAATCTGGCTTCTACATGTGGCCGAATCGGTGGCATAATGAATTACCGACTCAATTTTTTCGGTGTAGTCTTTTTTACGCAGATCGTAGTTTTCTTTCGAAATCTTTATGCGGTCGATATGCACACGCTCTTTGGTGAAGTAAATAAACGGCGTTTGACTTTTCGGTACGTAATCAATCACTTTCGACTGGCGAAGGTGTTTCAGGTAATTGTACACCTGGTCGCGATTAAGCCCCGAACGTTTCGACAACAACTCTTCATCAACCGATACATAACCCGTAAACAAACCGGTGTACGAGCGCAAAAGCAGTTTTATAAAATCGTCGAGTTTGGCATTGGCCACCTGAAATTTGTACAATTCATCGCGCGAAATCGGAAAATAAACGCGCGAAGGACTGTCAACCTGCTCGGTAAATTCAAGGTATTCCTGGCGTTGCAAAATCTTTAGGCTATTGTAAACCATCGCCTGCTGAAATTTGTAGGCCTGTGCAAATCCCTGTAAGCTGAATTCTCGCACCTGTCCTTTTCCGTACCCCACGGCAATCTGGAAATAGTTACACAACGAATCGTAAATACGCTTAATATTATCAATTTCAGGAAACGAAGTTGAGATATGTTTTTTCAGCTTGGTGGTATCGGCATTATTATATAATAGTACTGCTGCCGATTTCTTACCGTCGCGCCCTGCCCTGCCCGCCTCCTGGTAATAAGCCTCCAGCGAATCGGGCGCATCAATGTGAATTACAAAGCGAACGTTGGCTTTATCGATTCCCATTCCAAAAGCATTGGTAGCCACAATTACACGTGTTCTTCCACTCAGCCAGTCGTCTTGCCGTGCACTACGCACAAAATTTCCCAAACCGGCATGGTAATAACTGGCTGAGATTCCGTTTTGCCTTAGTTCTTCAGCAATCTCACGAGTGGCTTTGCGGCTGCGCACATACACCACTCCCGAGCCTTTACTTTTTTTCAGTGTATTGAGCAGATAACCGGTTTTATTCTCAACATGACGCACCAAGTAACTCAGGTTTTCGCGGTGAAAAGACATTTTTAACAAATTCTTCTCTTTGAAACCCAGCTTGTCCTGAATATCGTCGGCCACCTTAGGCGTTGCAGTTGCTGTTAAGGCCAGTATTTTTACTTTGGGCAGCAGCTCCCGCACTTTAATAATGCTGAGGTAACTGGGGCGAAAATCGTAGCCCCACTGCGAAATACAGTGTGCTTCGTCAACCGTTAACAGGTTCACTTTCATTTGCTCCAGGCGCTCTACAAAACGCTCTGAATTCAGGCGTTCGGGCGATACATATAAAAACTTGTAATTGCCCCACACGGCGTTATCGAGCGTAAGTTTTATTTCGCGCGCCGACATACCGCTGTGCACCGCCAGTGCTTTTATCCCTTTTCGGCTCAGGTTTTCCACCTGATCTTTCATTAAAGCAATCAAGGGTGTTACCACCACACAAATGCCCTCGTGTGCCAGCGAATAAACCTGGAAAGTTATGGATTTTCCGCCACCGGTTGGCATTAAACCAAGGGTATCCTTCCCCGCTGCAACAGACTCAATTATTTCGAGCTGCAGCGGCCGGAATTCGGGGTAACCCCAATAGCGGGTAAGTATCTGCCTGAAGTCTTCCATCATTACAAATTAACCTAATTAATTCAAAAAAATAAACTAATTATTTACAAGGCTGACGAAATAATTGATATACAATTATTTGTCAGGGTTAGCCTTGACATTGAAAATCATAAAACAACCTCTAAACAGAGAACGTATCGTGCAGATTTTCAATCGTCAACACTTCGTGTGAAAAATTTTATGAATTTTTCGGGTTAATAAATCAGTTTAACCTTTAACAATTTTTAGTCTTCAAAAGTAAGCACTGCGTAAATAAATCAGTTCTGGTCCACTATTTTTTTGTAGTTTTGCGCTTTAATAAAAACATTAAAATAGTTAGGCATGTCGTTTCTAGAAGACAAAATACAGTTTGAAGGGCTAACCTTCGACGATGTTCTTTTAATTCCCTCATATTCAGAATTGTTACCACGCGAAGTTGATCTTTCTTCGAAATTCACCCGTAACATTATCATCAATACTCCGATTCTTTCGGCAGCAATGGATACAGTTACCGAAAGTAAAATGGCGATTGCCATTGCCCGCGAAGGTGGTATTGGTGTGATTCACAAAAATATGGGTATTGAGGAGCAAGCGCACCAGGTAACAACTGTAAAACGTGCCGAAAATGGTATGATCTACGACCCGATTACCATTACACCAGAGAAAAAAGTAAAGGATGCACTGGATTTTATGGCCAAGTATAAAATTGGTGGTATTCCGGTTGTTGATGGTCACGGGCACCTGGTAGGTATTGTTACCAACCGCGACCTTCGTTTCGAGTTGAACATGAGCCGTCCGATTTCGGAAGTAATGACCAGCGAAAACCTGGTTTCTACGCTAGAATCAACTGATTTACATAAAGCTGCAGAAATTCTTCAACGCCATAAAATTGAAAAACTTCCGGTTGTTGATAAAGAAAATAAATTGATTGGGCTGGTTACCTATAAAGATATTACCAAAGCAAAAGACAAACCGCTGGCCTGTAAAGACGAAAAAGGCCGTTTGCGTGTAGCTGCCGGTGTTGGTATTGCGGGCGACACCATGGATCGTGTAGATGCACTGGTGAAAGCACAGGTTGACGCATTGGTTTTGGATACTGCCCACGGCCATACCAAAGGTGTTGTTGAAATGCTGAAACGTATAAAATCAAAATATCCGGAGAAAGATGTGGTTGCCGGAAACATTGCTACTGCCGACGCGGCAAAATTACTGGTTAGCGCCGATGCCGATGCGGTAAAAGTTGGAATTGGCCCTGGATCGATTTGTACCACACGTGTTATTGCAGGCGTGGGTGTACCACAGCTATCGGCTATTTACAATGTTTCAAAAGCTATTCAAGGCTCAGGCGTTCCTGTAATTGGCGATGGCGGATTACGCTACTCGGGCGACTTTGTAAAAGGTTTGGCTGCGGGAGCCGACTCGATGATGGCTGGTGGACTATTTGCCGGTGTTGAAGAATCGCCCGGTGAAACCATTCTTTACCAGGGAAGAAAATTTAAAGCTTACCGTGGAATGGGATCGGTTGAAGCCATGCAAAAAGGTTCGAAAGACCGCTATTTCCAGGATATGGAAGACGACATTAAGAAATTGGTTCCTGAGGGAATTGCTGCACGTGTTCCTTTCAAAGGATCATTATACGAAGTGCTTTATCAATTGCTTGGTGGTATTCGTGCCGGAATGGGCTATTGCGGAGCACAAAATATTAAAGCGCTTCAACAGGCTAAATTCACCCGTATTTCAAATGCAGGTGTTCAGGAAAGCCATCCGCACGATGTAAGCATTACACGCGAAGCACCGAACTACAGCAGCCGCCAGTAAGCGCGGGCTGCTTTTTCCCGAAAGGGCATAAAACAATCACAATTTGCTCAGGCAGTGTTGTTCAACTATAAACCAATGGTGTAAAATGAACAGAATTTTCTTTTCGTTGATTTTTTTTGTTGTCATTACGTTACAGGCTTTGGCTCAACCTGCCAGAGCACTACTAACTATTGACGGACAAGAAGTTAGCAAAGAAGAATTTGAATTCATTTACAAGAAGAATAACAGCAACCTGTATGCTGATGCCGACAGAAAAACACCTAAAGAATACTTGGAACTGTTCATTAATTTTAAGTTGAAAGTTGTTGAAGCTGAAAACTTAAAGATGGACACCAGCCGGGCCTTTATTAATGAACTGGCCGGCTACCGGAAAGAAATTGCTGCGCCTTATCTTACCGATATTGATTTTAACGAGCAACAGGTTGAGGAGCTGTACCGCCGCATGCAACTGGAGGTAGATGCCAGCCATATTTTGCTGCGTATTGACAAAAATGCATCGGCAGAACAAGAACAACAGGTACTCGATAAAATCACCAACATTCGTAAGCAGATTATTGCAGGGAAACCGTTTGAGGATGCTGCTGTGGAGTACTCTGAAGATCCGTCGGCACAAACGAACAAAGGCCATCTGAATTATTTTACGGCTTTTACCATGGTAGCTCCTTTTGAAGATGCTGCCTTTAACACGCCCGTTGGAGAAATTTCGGAGCCGGTGCGCACCGATTTTGGTTACCACCTGATAAAAGTGCACGACACCCGCCCCAACAAAGGAGAACTGCAGGTTGCCCACATTATGAAAAACGTGGGACGGAATGCCTCTCCCGAAGAAAAAGCCAAAGCCAAAACGGCCATCGACTCTATTTATCAGCTGCTGCTCGACGGAGCTGATTTTGCAACTTTGGCCAAAAGTGAATCGCAGGACCGACGCTCTGCTGTTCGTGGCGGAGAAATGCCCCGGTTTGCGGCAGGCAGAATTGTAAAGGAATTTTCCGATCCGGCATTTGCACTGAAAAACGATGGCGATATTTCCGAACCTGTGGAAACGCCCTATGGTTACCACATTATAAAACGATTAAATGCGCGCCCTGTTCCTCCTTTCGAAGAAGCCCGCACATTAATCGAAAGTCAAATTAAAAAAGATGCTACGCGACTGGCTTCCGGGAAAAAAGTATTTGTTGAAAAACTGAAGAAAGAATACAACTTCTCGGAAAACAAAGCTGCCAAAGCCAAATTGGCTGAGCTATCTATTGCTGCCAATACCGCTTTACCGGAAGAGACATTCTTTACTATCGACAACAAAAACTTTGGAGCAGAAGAACTGACAGCGTTTATTACACGAAAAAATATAAAAACAGGAGCTTACCGTTCGGTTTACGACGATTGGGTAACAGCTGAAATTACCAATCTGGAAGACGCGAAACTGGAAGAGAAATACCCCGAGTTCCGCTACCTGATGAACGAATACCACGACGGCATTTTGCTGTTTAATATTTCGCAGGAAAAAATATGGAACTATGCCGCGCAAGACACCGCGGGGCTGGAAGCATTCTACCAAAAAAACAAGGATAAACACCTTTGGGGCGATCGTTTTAAAGGTCATATAATTACCTGTAAGGATGTATCGGTTCGCGAAGAGGCCGAAAACCTGTTTGGTGCCGGCCTGAATGCCGACGAAGTGCTTGCACACATAAATACCGATGGCGAAGAACTGATTTCCATTGAAAGCGGAGCCTGGGAAGAAGCCCAAGATCCGGTAGTGGACTATTACGTTTGGAATGGCAAAGAGCCGGAAAATTTTGACAGTGCCACTACTTTTGTTCGCGGCGATAAAATTAAACCGGAGCCAAAAACACTGGATGAAGCGCGCGGCCTTTTTATATCCGATTACCAGGATTACCTGGAAGAACAATGGATTAAAGAACTACGCCGCAAGTACAAGGTTAAAGTGAATAAAAAACTGCTAAATTCCATCGAGGGTGTTTAAACGAAAAATTAAATATGGTTTTATCGTTGCACTGGCAATTGCCTTTGCTTCGTGTTCGTCGGAAAGTAACGATGAACCGCTTGCCAGCGTTGGAGAAAAAGTGCTCTACCGATCGGTGGTAAACGAAATTCTGCCCAAAGGAGTTAGTAAGGAAGACAGCATTTCGATGAGCCAGAATTACATCGACAAATGGATTAAACAGGAACTGCTCATTCAAAAAGCCGATGAAAATCTGAGCGAAGAGCAAAAAGACCTTCGCAATGAAATTGAAGAATACCGCAATTCGCTAATTATCTATAAGTATAAAAACGAGTTGATAAAACAACGGATGGACACCCTTGTTACCGACCAGCAGATTGAAGAATATTACAACAATAATCCGGCAAATTTTAACCTGACTAACAGCATTGTAAAAGCTACGTTTGTGATGATACCCGGCGATTTGGCCGATCCCAACATGGTAAAAGCCTTGATTGACGACACTTCGCCCGAAGGAATTGACGAATTGCGCGACTATTGCAGTCAGTATGCAAAAAAAGCAAACATATCGGCCGATGAATGGATCAGCTTCCAAATGCTGGAAAAAAACTTCCCGCAACAAGTGGAAGACCCCGAGGCCTTTCTGAAGCGGAACCAGCTGTATGAAATGAATGATTCAAATTATTACTATATTGTCAGCATTCATGATTATAAGCTAAGTAACGATCTGGCTCCGATTGAATTTGTGCGGGACAATATTAAAAATCTGATCCTGAATCAGCGTAAGATCAAATTCTTAAAAGAAATTGAAGAAAATATTTACACGGAAGGTGTACGTAAAAAGAAATTCAGAATATATGACACGAAAACGAATTAATGAAAATATGATGACTAGAATTTTTGTAACAACGATGCTAATGCTTGCGGTACTTACCGGAGCAAATGCTCAGGATAAGGTTATCGACCAGATTGTAGCCGTGGTTGGTGGTAACGTTATTTTGAAATCGGACATCGAAACCATGAACATTAACCAGCAGGCGCAGGGAATTACTTCGGAAGGAGACATGAAATGCGAGATACTGGAAGATTTTCTGATTAACAAACTGCTGGTTGCCGAGGCCGAACTGGACACTTTGATTACGGTAACACCCAGCCAGGTTAACCAACAAATGGATGCGCAGTTGCAAATGTATATGCAACACTTTGGTACCGAAAGCGCTGTTGAAACCTATTTCGGAAAATCAATTGCCAGTATTAAAGCCGACATGCAGGAAGCCATTCGCGAGCAGATACTAAGTCAGCAAATGCGCTCGAAGATTGTGGAAAATGTAACCGTTACTCCATCGGAAGTGCGTTACAACTACCGAAACCTAAGCAAAGATGAAATTCCAACCATACCAACGCAATACGAGTATGCACAAATTACTGTGGAACCCAAAATAGAACTGGAAGAAGAAAACCGGGTGAAAGCCAAACTGCGCGAGATTAAAAAACGAATTGAAAACGGTTCGAGCTTTGCCGCAATGGCCGTAATTTACTCCGAAGGTCCTTCGGCTAAAGATGGTGGCGTTATTGGTTATTCAGGACGGGCACAACTTGATCCGGCTTACGCAACAGCGGCCTTCAACCTTAAAGACGATAAAGTATCAAACGTAGTAAAAAGTGCATTTGGCTACCACATCATTCAATTAGTTGATAAACAAGGCGGAAAAGTAAATACCCGCCATATTTTAATGAAACCAAAAGTTTCGGTTGACGCAAAAGAAGAAGCTTACGAACGCCTCGACAGTTTGGCCAACCTCATTCGCAAAGATGAAATTGCGTTTGATCAGGCAGCGCAAATGTTCTCGTACGACAAAAATACGCGTAACAATGGTGGTATTGCCATTAACGCCAACACCATGTCGTCGAAATTTTCGATTGAAGAGGTTGATCCCGATGTAAGTAAAATCATTACAAAAATGAACATCAACGAGATTTCAGAGCCGTTTGAAACCATTGATACCAAAAACCAGCAACAGGTTTATAAAATAATCAAGCTGTTAAAAAAAATCGATTCGCATAAGGCCAATCTGCAGGACGATTACCAAACGCTTGCCGAATTGTACCTGGCGAAAAAGAAAGAACAGGTTTTGGAAGAATGGATTGCCGAGCGCCAGTCGCAAACCTACATCCGTATCGACAGAACTTACGCCAACTGTAACTTTAATTTCGACAACTGGATTAAATAATAACCCACGAAATTTTGTTTATGAATTTAAAAAACGACGTTGAAGCCTTAGATGCACTTCAGACCAAATTTAAAGACCTGAAAAAGGAAATTACTACCGTTATCTATGGCCAGGATGCAATTATCGATCAGGTACTGATCTCGCTGTTTAGCCGCGGTCATGTTTTGCTGATCGGTGTTCCCGGGCTGGCAAAAACGCTGCTTGTAACTACCATTGCAAAAATTCTGGGGCTTAAGTACAACCGTATTCAGTTTACGCCCGATTTGATGCCATCGGATATTATCGGTACTGAAATTCTTGACAACGAACGTAACTTTAAATTCATACAAGGGCCTTTGTTTGCCAATATCATTCTGGCCGACGAGATTAACCGTACGCCGCCAAAAACGCAATCGGCACTGTTGGAAGCCATGCAGGAACAATCGGTTACTGCCGCCGGACAACATTTCGAGCTCGACAAACCGTTTTTTGTGCTGGCTACGCAAAACCCAATCGAGCAGGAAGGAACCTATCCCCTGCCCGAGGCACAGCTCGACCGTTTTATGTTTTCGGTGTGGCTCGACTACCCAAAACTGGAAGACGAAATTACCATCGTAAAAAATACAACTACCATACAAAACACCCAGTTAAAACCGGTTATTTCAGGAAAAGAAATTCTGTTCTACCAGGATCTGATTCGTAAAATTCCGGTAAACGACAATGTGTTGCGTTATGCAGTTACGCTGGCGGCAAAAACCCGTCCGGAGAATGAAAATGCAGCCGAGATCAGTAACCAGTACCTGAAATGGGGTGCGGGGCCACGTGCATCGCAGTACCTGGTATTGGGCGCTAAAACACATGCTGCTTTGCGTGGTAAATATTCGCCCGATATTGAAGATGTAAAAGCCGTTGCGCCTTCTATTCTGCGGCACCGCATTATTAAAAACTACAAAGCCGAAGCTGAAAATATTTCAATCGACGAAATCATCGACAAATTGCTTTAATGTCTTTTTACCGTATTAATACCAGCGCCTCGTTGCGCAAATTTACCCCTGCAATTTTCTTTCTTTTCCTTTTGTTTATTGCCGCAAAAGGATTCTCGCAGGAAAAGAAACGCGTGGAAATCATTCAGGCTGAAACATTGGAACAAAGCGAAAACGTTGCCAATGCCCAGCGCCTGATCAACGACGTAATCATCCGTCATGAAGATATTCTGCTGTACTGCGACAGTGCTTATACCTACGATCAATCGAACCGCGTAGATGCTTTTGGCAATGTACATATTAACAAGGGCGACACGCTGCACCTTTATGCACGAAAAATTTATTACGATGGCGACCGCAGTTTTGCACAGGCCATAAACAATGTAAAGCTGGTGAATAACGAGGTAACGCTTTACACCGACACGCTGGATTACGACATGAACCTGAACGTTGGCTACTACGATTGTTTCGGAAAAATTGTTGACAGCACCAACACCCTTACCAGCAATGTGGGGAAATATTACCTCGACAACAACGAAGCACATTTTACCGACAGCGTTGTTGGCTTCTCCGATAAATATACGATCAACAGCGAAGACCTGCGCTACAATACGCAAACCGAGGTGATCTATTTTATGGGGCCAACTACCATCCGCGATTCGGTGAATACCCTTTATGCCGAAGATGGTTGGTACAACACCCAAACCGGCGAGGCCGACCTGAAAGATAAACCAAGCGTATTTAACGAAACGCAACTGTTAACCGCCCAACAAATAAGCTACAACAAAGAAAATGGCGATGGTTATGCCGAAGGAAACGTACATATCGAAGACTTTGAAAACCGTACCATAATTCAGGGAAACAAGGTAATTTACAACGACGCTAAAGAAACAGCCATTGCCACCGATTCGGCCGTATTTATTTCGTACAGCGAAGCCGACAGCCTGTTCCTGCATGCCGACACCTTAAAAAGTATCCCCGACACTGTTGATGGCGAAAATATTGTGATGGCCTACTACGGCGTACGCTTTTTCCGTACCGACATACAGGGGCTATGCGATTCGCTGATGTATTTTACCAAAGATTCGCTGGTTCAAATGCACAGCAACCCGGTTATCTGGAGCGAACAGCACCAGCTTAGTGCCGATTATGTTGAAATGATTCAGCACACTACCGCCCCCAACGAAATGCATATGATGAAAAACAGTTTTATCATTTCGAAACAGGATTCGGGGCGCTACGACCAGATTAAAGGAAAGGACATGACCGGCTACATTGTAAACGGCAAACTACGCAATATTGATGTGGATGGCAACGGGCAAACCCTGTATTATGCACGCGATAAGGAAGCTGTGATTGGCCTGAACAGAGCAGAAAGCAGCAATATCAGCATACGTTTTAAAGAAGGAAAGATTGATGCCATTGCATTCCAAAAACAACCCGAAGGACAGCTAAAACCCATTTTAGAACTTGATGAAGGCGAAAAAACGTTACCTGGTTTCGAATGGAAAATAAAACTTCGTCCGCTGTCGAAAAACGATATTTTCTGGCGACCTGAGAAGAAAGAGGTTGTTGAGGAAGAGGTGGAAGAAGTCATTGGTCAGTAGTCACTGGTCATTGGTCACTGGTCACTGGTCATTGGTCACTGGAAACAGGATCCTTGATCGTTGGATATTGGTTATTCGAAATTGATTATTGGACATTTGATCATTGATAAAGAATGCTTTGCTGCAAGGATGTTATCTCTATTTTTAGCATACATAAAGATGACATCCCTGAGTTGCAGGATGCTGTCATTCTGCAGCGCAGCGAAGAATTTGTTACACCGGAACATCACTTTCCCTCAAAATTTCGTAGATCATTATTCGAACTTAAGTTTCCAGATGCAGTTTTGAACGGGCCTGCCCGAATCAAAAAATTACCTGCCGCAAAATTGCCCGGGATTACCTTACATGAAAAGTTAATAGCCGCAGAACTGCAGGGGCAAATTCAATTCCCAGTTCCGCAAACGACTCCTTCTCCTTTTTTAAGGCATGGTATAGGTCAATAATTTCATCGGTGAACTCTTCCAGAACTTCGCTGCGTAATACATCAGCCTCTTTTCGCTCATTGTAACGCTCGACCAACGACTGCATTTTATGCGAAAAATCGATGCCTTTCAACTTGTTTACCTTTTTAAATTCATCGATAGCTTTGGCAAGCAATTGTCGCAGCAGTTTGATTTTTGTATTTGGCAGTTTGATTTTATCGATTTTAGCCAGGTAATCGTCATCAAAAATATCCACTTCCGTTTGTCCGTCCTGCCCCAGTTTGAAGATCTCTTCAACCCCATCGCTGGATATCGCCTCACTGTTCAGCTTCTTCACCCGGGCATTCATCTGTGCAATATCGTCTTGTTTCGAGTTCTCGATTATGTAAGTCCACCGCGATGTTTCGGGCAAAAAGAACACATTTCTCATGGTGTAGAACTCCACCATCTCAATAAATTTCTCTTTGCCTTCGCTCATCAGTTCTGCGCGGCGCTCTTCAAATTTATCGCTGGCAAATTTCAGGAAAATGAGTCCTAAAACCACGTGTTTATACTCGCTTGATTCAACGGTTCCCCTCAACTTATTGGCCGAATCCCAGAGGTTTTCTTACATACTCTTTTGCTTTCCGTTTTGTTTTTTGGCCATAGAAATATTTATAGTTTCGGTTAATGGTATATTATTCTAATACAATGTATTTAGTAGGAAGGAAGAAATACATGATTGGTATATTTAGTTAAATAGATTTTATTTTGAAGGGATTGTGAATAAAAAGCGGGAAATCATTTAACCAAATCAGAAGAAACAATTTGATAGATATTATCGATGGCCTTATACCTTGCTCCAATATAAAAATAATTATATTTACATCGGGTGATCGTTCTGATCATCCGTGTGTTTGGGGGTTAACATTGAAAGAGCCATTATTGAATGGCTCTTTTTTTATGCTTTAGTTTACTACATCATGTATGGAAACACACAAAACTATTCTTGCCAAGCGGAAACCAAGTCAACAAATTCTTGTCTGTATCCGAAAGGATCAAACGTAAGCGAGTTCCCCAGTAATCCGAGTACCATTTGCTTGGAAACTTCTCCTTGGTATTCCGATTGTTTCATCATCAAACCAAATCCGCCTACACCTGCTGCAAATTGCATATTTTCTGAAGAATTGGAGATATTGGTCGGCGTAGCATTAACTTCGTGCATAATCAACTGGCTTTCACTTGCGTTTGGCTTTTTGTATCTAAAATCGAATTGCGCGAATTTTTCATTTGGCGAAGCATTTGCAAGTACAAGTTCGTACAAAGCAGTAATGGTTTGCGACGAACCAATTTCACCTGCATCTGTTGAATCGTTTTCAAAATCTTCATTCTCCAGGCTTCGGTTTTCGTAACCAATAAGGCGGTACGAGTCAACCGTATTTTCATTAAATGTAAGCTGAATCTTTGAATCTTTAGCTACAGTGAAAAATTTACCGAATTCATGGGTAAATACCTTTTGTATTTGCTTGGCATTATCGATGTATTCGTAATTCCCATTTCCTTTATTGGCAATTTGCTCCATCATGTAATCATTTAAATTTCCGCTTCCAACCCCCAAAACAGTTAGATAAATACCCGATTCGCGTTTTTCTTCAATCAATTCAACCAACTCATCGGTTGACGAAGCGCCAACATTAAAATCGCCATCCGAACCAAGAATTACCCGGTTATTTCCTTCCGGAATAAAGTTTTCTTCCGCAATCTCATAGGCGGTAATTATTCCTGCTGCACCTGCTGTTGAACCACCAGCGCCAAGTTTATCGATTGCTGCTTTAATTTTTCTTTTTCATCGCAATAAGTCGAAGGCAATAACACACCGGCTTCACCGGCATAGGTTACAATTGCAATTCTATCCTGATCCTTAAGGTTATCTGTCATGGTTTTAAATCCCGACTTAAGAATACCTAATTTTTCAGGCGAATTCATCGACCCGGAAACATCGATTAAAAAAACGTAGTTCGAATTTGGAAGCTCATTTTCAGGAATGGTTTTTCCCTTCATTCCTAATCGCATAAGGTAATGTTCCGTATTCCAGGGGCAGCTAGACAGCTCAGAATTTAAAGAAACATTTTCACCATTTTGAGGCTCGGCATAATCGAAAGTAAAATAATTGAGGTACTCTTCAATTCGCACCGACGCTTTAGGTGGCGTTTGGCCTAAATATAAGAAGCGTCTCATATTCGCATACGAACCACCATCGGCATCAACCGAGAATGTAGAAACTGGTTGATCGCTAACTTTTATGAAAGGATTTTCTTCATAGTCATTGTAATTTTCGCGATAGTTGTCCGGATAGTTGTCCGGGTAGTTATCCTGACCGGAATCCATAAAAGCAGCCAGGGACATTTCATTGTATTTAACATCACTTACATCATCTTCAGTGCAAGCATTAAATAAGAACAAGAGTACAACTGCGGCGGTGAATAGATTTGTTTTCATGTTTAGAATAGTTTTGTTTTTTATCAGTTACTTTAAATAATGAGGAATATTCTTGCAATTTGGCTTATGTCATCTTGGTCGATTTTATATAATGATGCATTAGTTGGTGTTTGGGTTGCGTCGTACACGAATTAAACTGGCAGTACTAATAGCCAATCGCAGCTTTTAACCGGCCCGAACTACTGTTATCCTTCATTAAGAAAGACGAATGGACAAATTATCAACTTTTCAATTTCAGTTAAATCTTTTCCTGTTCTTCGGGTTCTTTCTTCTTATTTTAGGTTTTGTTGTGCGCTGCGCCCTTTGATTTCTTTCGTATAATTTATTTAAATCACGGCAAGTACACCAATTTTGTGTATATCTATTTCGTGTTTTATCGCGCTTTAGTTTTCTTTCCACTGTTTCCTTTTCTTTCGCTGCCAGCTCGTTTTCTTTGGAATAAAACTTCGGTTTATTCTTAAAATTCGACAAGCGAATGGGATAACGTGCCGGTTTGCCATTGTCGCCCAGAACCCTTGTTATGCTTATCTGTGTGGTAATTTTTTACCAAAGTTTTAAACGAGTTACGACACAACGATTGAATTATCTGAGCAAAGAGTGTTAAATTTGTCTTCATAGCCAAGTTGTATTTTTATAATTCGGAACTACAAAAATAATTGCTCCACCTTTTGGAAGCCTAATTGGCTTTGTTTAGGACAGATGTGATTGAGATTAATTGATAAAACAAAAGAAGAAAAAAACAGCTATAAAATAGCTTTATTGAACGTAAAAAAATCAAACACAATCGATTCCGGGTTATTCCGCAAAAACATGAGTCCCTTCAAGCAAAAGAACAAATCTAAACACATTGTAATCAGGCATTAATACATGGCAAACCCGATAACATTTCCTGGCTATTTCCTGATAAAACAACAAATTTTCAGTCACAGGTAAAATAGGAAAAATAGCATTCGCTATTTGTAATTTTCCAATCTGCGAAACAATATCATCGTAATAGCCACACTCAGATGCAATTTGAGCCAAAAAAGCAGGATTAAATTGTACATTTTTGCTGTGCGTATCCAGGTTTCCTTCTGCTAATTTTACAGCTTTTCCAAGCATAAGCGCCAGATTTATTTTCGTTATTCCCTGCTGAACAGCAAGTTTTACAGAGTCGCCCACCAGGTTTCCAAAGTGGATAAAAGCGGTATCGGGCAAATAAGAGAATTCAGAGCGAAGCCGATTTTCGCTGCGTTTGCCAGAAGTCAGCACAACCTCCTCACATCCGGAATTGTATGCCACAGACATCTGGTATTTAATAGTCGACAAAAAGGCTTCATTGGAATACGGCTTCACTTTGCCAGAGGTTCCAATAATTGAAATACCGCCCACTACACCAACCCGCGGGTTAAAAGTTTGTTTGGCCAACGCTTCTCCTTCCGGCACAAATGGTTTTACCTCAAAACCAGTATCCATTTCATATTCTGCGGCCAGTGTTTCCAGCGCTTCTGTTATCATTTTTCGCGGAACGGGATTAATAGCAGGTTCACCAACCGCCACTTGCAATCCGGGCAAGGTAACTTTTCCAATGCCCTTTCCCTGCAAAAAACGGATACCATTTTGGTGGGTCAGTTTTAGTTCGCATCCAATTTCTTTCCCGTGTGTAACATCGGGGTCGTCGCCGCCATTTTTAATTACCGTACAGGCAGCCGATTTTTCGGAAATCCACTCGGGGAAAATCCAAAAACGGGTTTGTTCTCCGTGGGGCAAAGACACCTCTGTCGACTTCGGGAAGGCCCCTTCGGCCAAAGCGATAAAACAGGCTTTAACTGCTGCTGTAACGCAAGTTCCGCTTGTAAAACCAGCACGTAATTCTCCGTCTTTCCTTAAAATGCTTTTTCGCAAAATATAAAGTTGCTGAAGCAATTGTTTTTCCGAATGAACACTGAAATTGAAGTTGGGCAATACAGGGCGTTTTACAATCCACAAAGGAATGTTTAACTGTTCGGAAACTGCAATTTTACTTGCCATAAAACCGGAAACGCCGCTTTCCTTACTCAACAAAATCTGGGCTTTTTTCTGTTTCGCCAGTTGTAATAATTCATCAACATCATCCGATGGGTTCATCGGAATAATCCATTCTGTTGAAATTGTTGATTGTGCTGCTTTTTGCCGACTAAGTGTTGTATTTAAAATCCGAAAGAAACAGGTTCGGCTTTCCCAAACATTTTTTAATACCGGAATGGTTTGAACGCCTGTTAAGGATAAAATTCGTTGGAAATTGCTTTTTAAAAGTGCCGCAGTAAGTTGCTCATACGAATCAAAAAAAGTAACATTTTGAAGATGCTGTGATTCGTTATATTCTCGTTCGTAGCGCAAAACAGGAATTTCAAGTTGTTGAGCTGCTTCGTAAATATTTTTGTGCAGCTGAACAGCAAACGGATGCGCGGCATCAATAAGAAGTCGAACTCCATTTTTACGGCAAAAGGAAATCATCTCCGCCGGTTCCATGACCCCGGAAATGAGTTTTCCTTTCAAAGCTGTTTCTACCTTGCTTTTTGTTGAATAATAATACGGTTCTTCGATAAAATCGAGAATCTCTGCCGTTTTTTTTCCCTCTGTGGTACCGCCAAAAACTAAAATCATAATCATTCGCATCCTTTCCGGAAAGCATGTGCAAACTTCCGGTCGTATAATTTCGATTCCCCCGAGCGGTTGTCAATGGCTTTTCCAACAACGATTAATGTGGTCATGGTGAGCTTGTTTTCTTTTACGGTTTGCGCCAGCGTTTCCAAAGTACAGCGATAGATTTTTTCATCCTGCCAGGTTAATTTATAACAGACTGCAACCGGTGTTTCCGGCGGATAATGCGCTAATAAGTCTGCCTGAACTTTTTGGGCAATGGCAGCACTTAAATAAATACACATGGTACTTTGCGACTGCGCCAGTTTATTCAGTTGTTCTTTTTCGGGCATGGGTGTGCGCCCTTCGCCACGGGTGAGGATAATGGTTTGCACTTCTTCGGGAATGGTGAATTGAGACCGCAAAGCCGCTGCTGCCGCCTGAAAAGAGGAGATTCCCGGCGTAATATGATAATGCCAGCCCCATTTATCCATTATTGCCATTTGTTCCTGAATAGCGCCGTAAATACACGGGTCTCCGGTGTGGAGACGCACAACGGATAAACCCTTGTCGTAATACTGTTTCATACTTTCGAGCTGGGTGTACAAATCCATCCCCGCTGAGCTTTCCACCACACATCCTGATTTTGCGTATTCTGTAAGTTCGCGTGGAACAAGGCTTCCCGCATAGAGAATATAATCTGCCGTTTGTAAAAGGCGTTTCCCTTTTACCGACACCAGTTCCGGATCGCCCGGTCCGGCGCCTACAAATTCCACAAAACCTTTACGTTCTTTTTGGGCGTCAATGGCCACGGCGTAGGTGAAAAACTTATTACCTGCCTGCAATTTTGTTTTTTGAATTAACAAACCATTTTCAGCGAGGTGCATTGCAGCAGCTTCGGCTACTCCGGCGCTTCCGGTAACAACTTCCACTTTTTCCGAAGGGTTGGGAACATTGTATTTTGCCAGCACTTCGCTGCTAATACTGTGCAATAAAACTCCCCATTCGCGGCTTAACTGAAGAAACGCATCTTCGTCTTTCTTCAGTTCTGCCGTAGCCAGCGAAGCCACCGATAGTGAAGAAATGCCTTGCTCTTTCAAACTTTTTTCCAGTGTTTGCTGAAATTCTTCGTAAGGCAATCCGCGTTGACAGCCCAATCCTAAACATACCATTGGCGGACGATAAAAAATGGCCTTGTCACCAAAATCGTGTAAAAACGGCGTGATGGCCAGAATCAGGTTATAATTTTCAGTATTCAACTCTTTTCTGGAATAAAATACGTCAACAAATTCCGGACAACCGGATTCAAGAAACAGAGTGCCTTTGTCGCGGGTTTCCAGCAATAATGCTGTTTTTTTACGGTTTACAAAATGGCCCGTTAAGGAAGTGTGATTGCCGGAACATTCCATTTTCCAGTTAAACTGCCGGGGTAACACATCCAGCGCCCAAAGTTCCGATGTGTCGCTAACAGTGGTAAGTACAGGAGTAGCACCGAGCAGGTTGGCCAGTTTTTTTGCCAGTTCGTTTGCGCCTCCAATATGCCCCGAAACTACCGGCTGCACAAATTGGCCATTGGCATCAATATTTATGACTGCAGGGTCGGTTTTTTTGTTTTTCAGAAAAGGGGCAATTTCGCGGACACAAATCCCCAGCGCACCAATAAAAACCAGCGCATGTCCTGTTTGCCACAGTTTGTTATAATCAACTGGCTTTTGAATCATTTTGGCATCCGGTTCTTTTCTCAGAATTTTCTCTGCCAGTGCCTTTCCTGTTTCTGAATGTGTTATTATTGAAATCATAGTTTCTTATTTATTACAGATATTTGCATACTCATCGCATAAAATACTGCTTGTTCTTATTGTTTTTTTATGGCTAAAATGCTTATCGGATTATGCTCGTCAACCGCTAACTTTTGCTGAATCTGAAGTTGGTAATTGTTTTTCCTGGCCCAGCATAAAAAGCTGTTTTCGCTCTGCTCGCTTACGGAGTTAAAAACAATTATACCTCCATGAAGCAGATGAGCGTTTACATCGTTAAGAATAACTTCCATTTTTCCGCCGTAACCTCCCAGAAAAACGGCATCAGGCTGCTCTTGATTTGCTTTATCCATCTCGGCATAATCGCCAATGAAAAGTTGTATTCCGGGAGTTTGAAATTTGCGTGCATTTTTTTTGATGATTTCCAACGATTCTTTTCGTTTTTCGAAAGCAACAACTTTAACATCAGGAAAATGAAGGCGTGCTTCTATCGAAACGCTTCCGGTGCAGGCTCCAACATCCCAAAATAATTTTTTGTTGTGAAGTTGAAGCGCCGCCAGAGTAAGCATACGAATTGCCATTTTTGTAATCATTTTCGGACGCCCTTCCAAAATTTCAAAATCAGTTTCCGGAATCCCTTTTCGCGGAATCCGGTCTTCTGTCATTTCCAGAAAAAAGCAATTGGGGTGCGAAAACGGAAAAGTTGCTGCACCCTGTAAGGAAAGTTCAACAATACGCTCGTTTTCTCCGCCCAGGCATTGGCCGTAAAACATACGGTAATTGTTGTATCCAAATTCCAGCATTCGTTGGGCAATGGTGGCCGGTGTATTTTTGCGGTCGGTTAAAATGGCGAGGCGCTTTTCGCCATGCAGCAATGCTTTGTCAAAGGCATGCCAGTCACGTCCGGTAAGCGAAACTGTTTTAAATTCGCCATAATTTATTCCAAAACGGTGTGCTAAAAGTTGCAGGGAATTAAAAACCGGATAGAAAACAAAATTTGCATCCGGCAGTTCGCGTTTCAGGGTATTTCCGATTCCAAAAAACAGCGGGTCGCCCGAAGCAAACACAAGCCAGTTTTCCCCGGATTTCTTCACCTTATCAAAAAAATTGGACAAGGGAACGGTAATATCTACCCAGCAGGCATTTTCAGGCAACCAGCGTTTTATCAATTCGTAATGCCGTTTGCCTCCGGCAAAAAGCCGTGTTTCAGCAATAGCCTTTTGTTGTTCTGCCGAAAATTCCGGCTTTTTATCGTAGATGCCAATGATGGTTATTTGCATTGTTGATCTCTTTTATAATCCTTCTCCCGGGTTCATGGCTTTTGCTTCGTTCCAACTCAGTATGGCATTGATGATGGTAGCGGCAACATTACTGCCTCCGCGCCGGCCATTTACAAATACTGCAGGAATATCGGGGCATCCATATTTCAACTGCCATTTGCTTTCCTGTACATTAACAAAGCCTACCGGGGCTGCAATTACTCCCGCAGGATTTGCTTTTTTGTTGCGAACAAGCTTTACCAGTTCGATAAGTGCGGTGGGGGCATTCCCAAAAACAAAAACGGCATTGGGATGCTCTTCTACTGCCAAGCGGATTCCTGCCTGGCTGCGTGTTATACCTTTTTCTTCGGCTACTGTTTTTACCCGTTCGTCGTCGAGGTAACATTTAATTTGTAAGCCCAGCTTTTGGGCAATAGCTTTACGAATTCCACGGGTTACCATCGATACATCGGTGACAATTACCGGCGGATTTCCGGAATGAAATTTTTCATAAAGAGCCGGTACAACATTGTTTTTTAAATCAATAAAATCATTTAGCTGAAAATCGGCTGTAGTATGAATACAATGCAGCGCCACCCAAATATGCGCTAACGATTTTCCTTCAAAACTAACTTCCTGTAAAATGGTACGGAAGCTTTCGTTCATAATTTGGCGCCCCACTTTTCCGGTTGAACTTTCATCGGTTTTCCGCGACAAATAACCACGCGGCGTTACCATGCGGTTCTCAAATTTTTGGGTTTGACTGTTTCCGATAATGATCACGGTAAACATGTCGGCCATCGAAGTATCCAGGTCTTTCAGTTGAATAACTTCTGTGTTTTCCTCTTCACGTCCAACCTGGCGGGCAATTCCTACCGGGGTTTCCGGCGAGCGGACTTCCAGAAAAAGTTCTTTTAGCCGCATCAATTGCCAAAAGCGCCCCTGGCTTAGCGGATTGTAAATTGCCGTGATAAAATCGGCTTCAGCAGCAGCTTTAATCCGCTTTTCAATTTTCTCCCACGGAGTAAGCAGATCCGACATGGAAATGGAACAAAAATCGTGACCCAGCGGCGCTCCCAGTTTGGCCGCCGCTGCAAACATGGCACTTATTCCGGGTACCACTTCGATTTCTACCGCCGAATTATTTTTTGTTTCAGTTCCCAGAGCAAGGGAGCCATTCCGTACACCCCGGCATCGCCACTGCTTATTACAGCAACTGTATTTCCTTTTTCTGCTTCGGCGAATGCGGCTTCGGCACGTTCCTGTTCTTTTTTCATGCCTGTGCTGATTTGTTTTTTCCCTTAGTCAAATTTTCCACATAGCTCATGTAGTATTTGTAGCCCACCAAAACATCCGATTTTTTAATGGCTTGTATGGCCTCTGGGGTGAAGTACTTTTCGTCTCCGGGGCCTATTCCTATACAGTAGATTTTCATTTTATTTTTTATTGTTTTCGCGAATATATCCGCGTTTTTTCCGCAAATGTTTTCAATTAATTGTTTTGAATGCTTAACGATATGGTGGCTTAGTTCGCATTTTCAGGGTAAATAATCAGTAGTGCGAAGTATGGAATTTTTCGAAACTCCAACTCTTCGGCGTTGTCGGTAAAAAACTCATTGCCGGTTCCCACCCGCTCAGTATACAGAAACGGGCGACCAGTTGTTTTTAAGAAAGAATGCCATCCTTTAAGTACGCTCATTTTCATAATAACTATGGTTGACTGATGCTTTAGAGCCTTCGAAACAGCGTCAAAACTTTCGGGTTTGGCTATTACTTCCAGCCCGGTTGTTTTTTCCGCCAGTGGTTGATTTCCCAAGGCAGAGGCTGCAATAAATGCCGGAATGCCGGGAATTAAACGGCAAGGGATTTTTGCTTCTTTGGCCAGCTTAAAAATGTAGCCAAAAGTGCTGTAGAAAAACAAATCGCCTTCACTTACCAGTACCACATTTTTTCCGTTTTCGTATTCCTGTTTTATCCGGAGAAAAGCTTCATCGTAAAATTTCTGAGTTCCCTTTCCTTTCATCGGAAACAGAAGCGGCTCACAAGGTTTGTAAACCTGGAGTTGGTCGAGTATATTAGCTGAGAATGAGTGGTATTGGCCCTCGCTCTCGGCTGAAACCGGGTAAAAAATAATGTCGGCCGCCTGTAATGCGCGGAAGCCTTTTAATGTAATCAGCTCCGGATCACCAGGACCTAACCCGACTCCTGTAAATGTTCCTTTATTCATATTTGCTCTTTTTTCTGATCGGTTAATGCCGATTTTTTTTGCCAATCTTCGCCGAAGTTTTTCGCTAGAAATTGTTCCAATTTACCTTCTTCACCCAAATAAATGTGCATGTACGATGCCCAGCAATTTTTAGAAATAAGTACGGGCATTTCTACCGGAATTCCACGGGCATTTTTTACTTCAATATTTATGGAAGAAGGTTCGTGTTGAATTAAGTTTGAATAATGAAATTCGTGACCTTTCAACTTAAAGTCATCCCGATTAATTTGGCGGTAACCTAAATGCAGTTTTTTATTTTCGAAACTGGTGGAGATATTGAAAACACCACACATTTTCTCTCTTTTCCCGTTCTCATCAATAATTTCTTTTCCGAGGTACATCATCCCACCGCATTCGGCAATAACCATTTTCCCCTGCTCAATAAATTCGTTTATCGATTGCTGCATCGTTGTGTTCTCGGCCAGTTGGCGTGCAAAAAGTTCGGGATAACCACCCGGAAGCCAAAGCAAATCGGCAGCAGGTATTGTTTTATCATGAACAGGGCTAAAGCGGGTAACTGTTCCCAGTTGTTCCATTGCGTCGATATTTGCCGCATAAGAGAAGTTAAACGCCTCGTCATGCGCCAGCGCAATCGCTAATTTTTTGTCCTGTTTTGGCGGGTTTGCGGGCGCAGTTTTTTCTGTTTTTGCAGTCAATTCCAGTAAACGGTCGATGTCGATGTGCTTTGCTACTAATTCCGCCGCGGTGGTAAATAATTCCTGGTTATTTTCATTGGGCAGGAGCAAGCCGAGGTGCCGCGATTTTACCAACAAACGCTCATCGCGCGGAAGATAGCCCAATGACTCTACACCAGCATCTTCGGCGGCTTCCTTCAAAAAACGGTAGTGCGACTCGCCGCTGACTTTATTGAAAATAACACCTGCAAGGGCTATATTTTCATCAAAATTTTTGAATCCGAATAAAAGCGGAGCCGCAGAATACGCCATGCTGGCCGCATCTACCACCAAAATTACAGGGATGTTTAATAACCGTGCAATGTTTGCCGAACTTCCCTTATCTTTTTGAGCGCCATCAAACAAACCCATTACACCTTCCACCACAGCTACTCCGGATGAAGGAATGTTTTTTTCGAAAACCGAGCGAACATGTTCTTCCGAAGCCATCCACGAATCGAGGTTATAGGAAGTGCGACCTGCAATTTTGGTATGGTACATCGGGTCGATATAATCGGGGCCGCACTTAAACGGTTGTACCGTGATTCCGCGATTAACCAACGTTTTCATCAAAGCAAGCGAAATCATGGTTTTTCCCGAATTGCTTTTGGGAGCGGCAATTAAAAATGCAGATGTTTTATTGCTTTTCATTTTTTGACTTTTGGGATGGAAACAGCCTGAATTTCGCCACTTTCACATTGTTTTGTTTTAACTCAACAATGGCCAGCAGATAAAATAAATCGCTCATCCGGTTAAAATATTGCAGGATGTAATCAGCGACCTGTTCCACCTGGTTCAGCTCCACCAATTCCCGCTCGGCAGTGCGGATTCCGGTTCGCACAAAATGACATAAGGACGCAACTTTATTTCCACCCGGAAGAACAAAGGCCAGCTTTTCATCTTTCAGAAAATCATTTAATGCTTCTATCCAGGTTTCACAAGCACGCAAACCTTTCTCAGCATGCGGTTTATTATTGGGCTTAGGAGAATCGACAGGTGTTGCAATGTGCGACATCATCAACATCATATCACGCTGAATTCTCAACAAACCTTTTCCCCATTGATGGTTTTCAGGTAATTCGGCCAGCAACATTCCAATACGCACATTTACTTCATCAATTAAACCGTTACAACGGATGCGGATGTGGCTTTTACCAACTCTGTTTCCCCCGAATAACGCAGTTTGTCCGGTATCTCCTGTCTTTGTCGTTATTGCCATTTTCTTCTGGTTTTCGAAATAATAAATTGTTCCTGCATTTTTTCTACATTATAAAAAGCTTACAGCACCTAATCGACTGGTATTACTTATTCTGTTATGTTATAAACTTTGGCTTCGGTGAACGAATTCATTTTATTGAGCATAGCAACACTGGCCTGAACAATTGGGAATGCCAGCGCTGAGCCGGTTCCTTCGCCAAGCCGGAGTTTTAAATCGAGTACCGGGTTTCCCCCAACGAAATCGATCATTTTAAGATGCCCCGGTTCGTGTGAGCAGTGAGAAAAAATGGCGTAATCTTTAACGGCCGGATTGATGGCATAGGCAGCTAAAAATCCGGAAGTGGAGATAAATCCATCCACCAGAATCAGCATTCTTTGGCGGGCTGCTTCCAACATACCTCCGGCAATAGTTGCAATCTCCAGTCCTCCAAAACGTGCCAGATTTTCTTCCGGAGTTTGGGCAATACCTAATTTTTCTATCGCCTGTTTTAATACTTGCGCTTTGCGCTGAACGCTTTCGGGAAGTAAGCCACAACCAGGGCCAGTGCAGGTTTCAACCGGAATTCCGGCATAAACAGAAAGCAGGGCTGTTGCCGGGGAAGAATTGCCGATTCCCATTTCGCCAAAACCAATTACATTGGTGCCATTATCGGCAAAGCCAGCAACAATTTCACGACCATTTTGAAGTGCCTGGTTGCATTCCTCCAGGGTCATGGCCGGTTCATTTAAAAAATTGCGACTTCCTTTGCGTACCTTTTTGTTTATCAATTTGGGGTGCGGTTCGAAATCATAATTTACACCGGCGTCTACCACATATAAATCGAAACCAAAATGCTGACATAAGAATCCGATTCCGCCACCACCATTCAAAAAATTAAGACATTGTTGCCAGGTAATTTCTGTTGGCACAGGACTTACTTTTTCATTTGTAATTTCATGGTCGGAAGCAATGGTAAGCATCACCGGTTTGTTCAGCGATGGCTGCGTGGTTTGTTGAATCAGCCCAATTTGCATGGCCAATTCTTCCAGCTGTCCGAGCGAACCAACAGGTTTCGTTTTTTGGTCGATGTTATACTGAAGCAAATTTTGCAACTCTTCATTCTCGACAGTGGCGATTTTTAAATTTTCTAATGCTTTCATAATCTGTATAGATGGTAATATTTTATAATTGGGTTGCCAGGACAAAACAGAGGGTGAGCAAAAGCACAAAAACAACTTCGGTTCGCCTCACTATTTTTATCGTGTTAAGTAAATCGTTTTTAGTAAAGTCTCGTTTTGTTTTTCCGATGGTTGGTTTACTGACCCACTGGCCGAAATAGAGATGAGGGCCACCAAAAGTAACATTTAATGCGCCGGCCAAAGCTGCTTCGGGGTATCCTGCATTTGGACTGCTGTGGGCATTGCCAAATCTGAAAATAAAATGAAAAGCGCGTTTGCTTCCACTACAAAAGGCCATTATAAATGCTGTTATTCGTGCAGGAATAAAATTGGCAATATCGTCGATGCGGGCAGCAACACGCCCAAAAAGCAGGTATTTCTCGTTCTTGTAGCCAATCATCGAATCGAGCGTGTTAACCATTTTGTAGGCCATCATGCCGGGAACTCCCCCTATGGCCAACCAGAAAAGCGGAGCAATAAACCCATCGCTGAGGTTTTCGGCCAGTGTTTCGAGGGTGGCGGCTTTTATTTCATTTTCACTGAGTTCGCTGGTGTCGCGGCCAACAATGCGCCCTACCTGTTTTCGTGCTGCTTCCAGGCTTTCATCCAAAGCCTTAAAAACAGCTTTTCCTTCTTTGATCAATGTAGTTCCGGCCATACCGAAAAACACGAAAATGGTTTCGATGGCAATCCCTGCTATTGGGGAAATACAATACGCATATTTAATCAGAAAGAAAAAGAATGTAAAAGTTGCGGCAATTAAAACGATGGCCATTATTGTTCCCTTTAAAATGCGGTGTTTGCCGTTGTTTAATTTTTTAGTTAAAAAGGAAATACTTTTCCCAAAAGCCACGACCGGGTGTGGAAGCCACAGCGGGTCGCCCAGTAATTTGTCGAGTAGAAATCCTGCCCACAATGCAATCGTATGGTTAATTAATATTTCCATGTTTTTAATACGTTTAGTAGGGCATTGTTTTTTTCCGGTGATTGTGTAGAAAGTCGAAAATGAAAATCAGACAAGTCCCTAAAATTGGATGCATCGCGAATAAGGATCCCGTATTTTTCGGCTAAGCATTTTTTTAATTTGCTTGCTTTTACGGGCCCTTTTACCAGGAAAAAAGAAGTTTTAGATGGTACCACCTCAAAACCTTCAATTTGGGCGAGTTCATTTTGAAAGTGTTGGCATTCACGCAATATTTCCGGCAACTTAAAATTGTCGTTATAATCTTCGGAAATGCAATACAAACCGGCCTCCAGGGCCAATGCGTTAATCCGCCAGGGCATCAGCTGTTTTTTTAATTTTGTGATTAACTCGGGCGAACAAACCAAATACCCGAGCCGCAAGCCGGGGATCGAAAATCGTTTTGTTAACGATTTTACTACCACTAAATTGGGACGGTCGGGGGCTTCGTTTTCGAGCGAAATGTTTTTGTTTATAAATTCAACATAAGCTTCATCCAACACATACAATGTTCCGGGATTTTTCTGAATCTGGTCTCTTAAGATGTCTTTGTCAAAAATCCTCCCGTCGGGATTATTGGGATTGCAAATCCAAACCACATCGAAAGGTGTTTTGCTTTCTTCTGAAAAATGAGTGTTCCTGCAAAATTCAATGTTGTGGTCGTACATTTTACAGGCATCTTCATACTCCGAAAACGAAGGAGTGTAAATAAGCGATTTTTTAGCCTGAAACAGGGAGGCCAATAGGTAAAACGCTTCCACTGCGCCATTGGTTATTAACACGCTTTCCGGTGGCATATTTTTTTCTTCTTCGATGCGCCGGGCCAGGTTTTCGGCCAATGGTTCGGGGTAACTATTCAGATTCTGAATACAGGATTTCAGATGTTGCTGCAACCCGGCATTGATTCCCTGCGCATTTACATTCGAACTAAAATTTATCCGAATATTTTCGAATTTGTATGTGTCGTCGCCATGTCCGTGAATCATTTCTGTAGCATTTTATAAATGGCATCCATATCCACATTTTGGCGAATATGTGCAGCCAGCAATTTGTATTGCTTTTGTTTAAACTCGTTGTAATTTTCGGTAGTGCCAGGTCCTTCGGCAAAAGGTGCCAGCAAATCGTCAATCACCAAAGGATTATCGAGAATGCCATGCATGTAAGTTCCCCAGCATTTTTCGCTTACCCAACAACCTTCGTTTGAGCCGTTATCCAGCCGATTTAGCGGATTCGCGTTAGCGGCAAAAGTTGTTTTTCCCATGTGAATTTCGTAACCCGAGCAAAGTGTTTTGTAATTTTTAAAATAGTACGAACTGCGAATGGTTTGTTTTTTGTCTTCTAAAACTGTTGTGGCAGGCAGAATATTTAGTCCCGGTACTGCTTCTACATTACTTTCTATTCCATTTGGATCTTCAATGCGTTGTCCCATCATTTGGTAACCACCGCAAATTCCGATAACCGTTTTACCGGCGCGTGCCAGTTTCGATATTTCAGCAGCCACTCCGTTTCTGCGAAGTTCAATAATGTCGGCAATGGTGTTTTTAGAACCGGGCAGAATAATAATGTCCGCTTTTTGAAGTTCAGTTCGGTTGTTGGTGTAATACAAATGCACCCGCTCGTCGTGTTCCAGGCGGTTAAAGTCAGTGAAATTGGAAATTCGGCGCAACAGTACCACTGCAACATTTATTTTATTGTCGTTGGCAAAAGTGGCTTTCCGTTCGAGCGATACCGAATCTTCTTCTTCAATCTGAATATGGTTAAACGCCGGGATAACGCCCAGCACGGGCACTCCGGTAATTTCTTCGATGATTTTGCGGCCTTCATCAAATAAACTGATATCGCCACGAAATTTATTGATGATGATACCTTTAATCTGTTTGCGTTCGTTGGGCGTGAGCAATTGAATGGAGCCGTAAACGCTGGCAAAAACGCCGCCACGTTCAATATCGGCTACCAAAATAGTAGCAGCGTTGGTTTCTACAGCCACACGCATATTGGCAATGTCATTTTCTTTCAGGTTCAATTCCGAAATGCTTCCGGCGCCTTCCAGTACCATCGGATTGTGTTTTTGGGCCAGCCGCTGAAAGGCTTTCATTGCTTCGGCAAAAAGCTGTTCTTTTATTTCGCCCCGAAAGTAACTGCCTGCCGAATAGTTGCCAAAAACTTTCCCGTTGAGGATAACCTGCGCGGTTTTATCGGAACTGGGTTTCAGCAACACCGGGTTCATATCGGTATGGCAGTCGATTCCACAAGCTTCGGCCTGAACTGCCTGCGCCCGGCCAATTTCGCCGCCGTTAGCCGTTACAAAACTGTTGAGTGACATGTTTTGTGATTTAAACGGGGCAGGACGATAACCATCTTCTTTGAAAATGCGGCAAAATGCAGCAGCCAGCACGCTTTTACCCACATCGGATCCCGTGCCCACAAACATAATCGGGTATTTTAATTTTTTATTCATTTTCCGAAACAATTCATTGTCTGTTTTACGATTAATTCAACCGAGTTTTCCGTTGTTATCTTTTTATCTGTGTTGTACAGGTGAAAACCACTTTGCCCGTTTTTTCCAATTTCAATCCAAAAACCAGCGTCTTCTTTCATTCCTGTAACTTTTATTCCTTTACGTGCAAAAGCACGGCGGAGCAACACATATTCGAACCCATGGCCTTTGACCGGCAATTCGTGAAAGTGATCGTATTCTACACGAAATAAACCGGTTTTGGTATCGAACTCAATTCCTTTATTTTGAAATAGGGTTTGAAAAGCATTTTGTAGCAATAAATCTTCTGGACTTCCGGTAATTAGTGGGCCGTTTTTGTGTAAAAGCCACAACCGGTCGGCCATTTGTAAAGCCAGGTCGAGGTCGTGCGTAGAAAGTAAAACCGATTTGCCCGATTCCGATGAAATGCGCCGCAAAAGCTGGATAATTTCGACCCGGGCCGGAAGGTCAAGAAAGGCGGTAGGCTCATCGAGCAAGATAATTGGAGTATCCTGCGCTAAGGCTTTGGCTATAAATGCTTTTTGTCGCTCGCCATCGCTAATTGCCGACAAAAAAGCATTTTTTTTGTGTGCAATGCCACATTGCTCAATGGCCTTGTCTATAATTTTCTGATCGTTTTTGTTAATACGTCCTAAGGTTCCGGTATAAGGACTCCTGCCATAGGCTACCAATTCATAAACGGTGGCATTGGGAACCGCTATCCGGTCGGTTAACACAATACTCAGCAGGCGGGAAATTTCTTTTTCATTCAGGTTGTTCATGGTTTTTTCCATGATGCTGATCTGGCCTTCGAAAAAAGGCTGAAAGCCCGAAAGTGTTCGCATTAGTGTACTCTTTCCGGCACCGTTTGAGCCTAGTAAACAGACCAGCTCTCCTTTTATTATCCGGGCATTCAGATTTGCAGCAACTGTTTTTTGCTTCGCTCCCGAGGAATAGCCAATACACAAATTATTGATTGTAAGAAAGTCGGTGCTACTCATTATTCCAGTATTTTTTCTTTTCTGCGTTTTAAAATGACCGATATAACCACCGGAGCACCAACAAATGCGGTGACTGAATTAATCGGCAGTTCACTGTCGATGCCGGGAAGCCTGGCAATGAGATTACACAACAAAGCAGTTGCGCTGCCAATAATAATCGAATTCAGAATAAGTGTAAAATGATTCGATGTGCGGGAAATCATTTTTGCCAAATGCGGAACGGCCATTCCGATAAAGACAATCGGGCCGCAAAAGGCTGTAACCAGTGCCGTTAATATTCCCGAAGTGAAAATAATGAGAAATCGTGCCTTCCGGATATTGAGTCCCAGGTTGCGTGCGTAGTGGTCGCCCAGCGCCAGCAAATTCAATGGTTTGCTCAATAACAGACTCACGATCGACAAGGGAATTGTAATTGCAGCAAACAATTCTGCACGTTCCAAAGATAGCCGGCTAAAACTTCCCAGTCCCCAAATCACATAATTGTGAACATCTTCTTCGAGGCTGTAAAAATTTCAATATCCCAACCACTGAATTCGAAAGATAACCAATCATTACGCCCATTATGAGTACGCTGAGTGTTCCACCTACTTTTCGGGAAATAAACAAAATAAGAGCCAATACCGCCAGTGCTCCCCCCAGTGATGCGCCGGCAACGGCCAGATCTCCCCACATGCCTATTTGAGCAAATGAAAATCCGAATGTTTGTCCGGCTACCAGCAGAACAAAAGCAACGCCCAGGCTTGCACCCGAAGAAATTCCTAAGACTGATGGTCCGGCCAATGGGTTTCTGAAAAGTGTTTGCATAAGCAATCCGGCAACACCCAATGCCATTCCTGCACTTACCGCAACCAATGTTTGTGGCAGCCGCGTGCGAATTAATATATTGTGCCAGATAATATTTTCTGAACCTTTGCCAGTAACACTAAGCAGTACTTCCGAAAAAGGAATATTTACTGAACCCAATGCCATATTCAGCAGGATTAAAAACAACAAGGCCGCAATAGAAAAGGGCAGCAGGGCTTTGGTTGATATTTTGGTATTTTGTTTTAGCATTATAATTCGGTTTTTCTTCCAAATAAAAGGAAGAGACTTGTTGTAGCTGATTTTTTCTATTTCAGTAATTCATAGAATTCCGGCTGATGATCGGGCAAAAGTGATGGATGAAGAAAATGGATGTAGTCAGCAAGGATAACATCGGGTTTCATTGCATTTTGCTCGTAATAAGGTTTCTGCCGAATGTTGCATGCAAAAACATGATTTTCCTTAAAGGCTTTAAAATCGCCATAACGCGGGTCTTCGGCCAGCATCGAGGTTTTATTGTAACCAACCGGATCGGGCAACAATATGCGCCAGTAATCGCAGTTCGCTGCAGCGGAATAAACACTTTCAAAATCGAGCGGATAGGCCGCTTTTTTATCGTCTTTAAAAATATATTCAGCGCCGGCATCCTTAAAATAGTGGGCATAGAAGCTGTCGCCTCCAGGAACATACCAGGTTCCCGAGCGCATCTTCCCGGAAAAAATGGTTGGGCGTTTTTTTACTTTTGCTGCCCGTTCTTTTAATGATTCATAACGATTGGCAACACCTTTAAAAATAGAATCAGCTTTTACTTCCTGATTGGTAAAAGCGGCAATCATTTTTATCCATTCGGCCCGTCCCAGCGGAGTTTCTTCTTCGTAAGCTGCCATAGGAACCAGGTTAAAACCCAAGCTTTTCAAGGCATCGTAACCACCACTTTTAAAGGGCGAAACGAAAATAACATCAGGATTCAGGCTGGCAATTAATTCGGTGTTAAAATGGCCTTCTTTTCCTACACGTTTTACCAATCCAGCCTTTATTTTTTTATTCATTCCTTCATGATAAAGATGGCGGCTGCTGTTTATCGCAACAATGTTTTCGATATTATCGAGCGCAAAGAAATAGGTAAGTTGAGTTGATGATAAACAAATAATTCGCTTACACGGAATGGGAATTACTCCTGGCTGTGCCCCTTTTATTTTCGCTGCCGGAACCAGTTTGAATGACTCATAACTGGCACCTTCGCCACCTGTGCTGAAGATTTTTAACAGTTTGAAATCGTCGCCGTTTTGCAACTCAAAACTATGGGCATATTTTAATGGGCTAAGCGTTAACTGTTCTTCCGATGCCTGTTTTTTTGCCGGTTGACTGCAGGAATTCAACAAGAACAGAAGCACTCCCAACAGGTATAATTTAGTTACAATGTTCATTGTTATTTATTTTTAAGTTCATCGTTACGATTTAATAGCTTGTAAATAGTTCTTCTCAGTGGTAACTTTGGTTTTATTTGCTTTAGCCTACGGAAAGTAGGATTAGCATTTCTATTTTATTTTCCGCTTTATCCGTTTCCAACTTAATACCGCGCCTGAAAAACTTAGCACAATACCTCCTGACGATAGTATAATGAGCAGTAGTTTTCGCAGCCATTCGTGTTCAACAAGCAGTTGGAAATTAAATTTATGTAAGCCCTGGTAGAGCCACCGGTGAATTTTACTGTTCCGGGTAAATGAGCTCAGCACTTTTCCTGTACCGGGGCTGACATACATGAGGTTTTGAGCTTCATTGTTCCAGCTGATTTTATATACCGGAAGCGGGCGCGAAAACATGCCCGATGATTGGTAATAATTATCGAATTCTGATTGAACAGAAATGGAGTACGACGGGTCATTAAATAATAGTGCAGCCCGCTGTTTCATTTGTTGCAGGGAGTATGGCTGTTGCCTGCAAATGGTGTCGCGAGTGGCAATATAGACTTCCGGCACCTGATAATTGTTGTAATAAACAAACCAGGCAGGTTTGCCCATGCTGGTTCCCCATTCGAGTTTTCGTACCCCGTTTTTATTCTGGAGAACCTGCCACAATTCGGAAAAAGAATGTCCGCTGTTTACTGGTGCTTTGGCCCCTTTATCCCAAAGTTTACGAGGTTCGAATATTTGTTTTTTGAAGCGTTATTATCCGGGAAATCGACAACAGAAAACAAACCGCTTAACAGAAAAGTGAATACAAATAGCCCGAAAAAGAAGCCGGCAAGGTGATGCCATTTGTACCAGAATTTTTTGTACGAAGTAATGCTTCCGTTCTTCTTTCTTTTTTTGCGTTTGTTGAGACGGATAATTCCGGCAATAATTCCGGAAATGCTGGTTAAAAGACCGATAACAGAAATCCAGATTACTACCTGGTTCCAATGTTGCACATTCAGCCGCAACGAGCGAAAATAAATCCAGTGCGGAATAGCTCCAATACGAGCCAGCCACCGTGTTTTTCGGTCAGTTTGCTGAACAATGGTTCCGGTTTTCGACGACATATACAGAACAGTATGCCGACTGTCATTCATATAAAATTTGTAAATCGGAAGCAAAGGCTGGTAATAACTCCACGGCATCCACTGATCGAGCTGGTTGATTTTTACTGATTTCAATATCGAACTTCCCAGAAAACGTTGTGCTTCCTGTTGGCACAATTCTTCAGAAAAGTTACCGATAGGCTGGAGCGTTTCGGCATTATAAATCTTTTGTGCCTTTTTCCCGGCAGATACGCGATAAACCGGCGTATCGTTCAGTTTATCGAGTTTTACTGATCCTTTTACAGAATCGGGTAAGGGAAGGATGTGTTCAAAATCGGTTTGAGAAAAAGGCTTTAGAAAAAGAAACCGATCTTCGCGCGAGGCATGGGGAAACCCGGCATAAATAAGCACGATTCCCGAAACAAACCAAATGCAAAACATCAGGCTAAGGGCAATGCCTGTAACCTGATGAATTTTTAAAAGTGTTTTTTTTAAGCGATGCATGAGCTGTTAGTTGTTGAATGCGATTTGCAAGCCCACAAAATAAGTGCGTCCGGGACTGATTGTTCCATAATGCGAACCATAAGGGCTGTCATCTACATAATCGAACAGGTTATCAACCCCGGCAGACAATTCAAAATCAAAGGCTCCCCTGGTTTCTAAACGGTGAATAGTAGTCAGCTTCCACAAATTATAGCCTTTGGCATTGCCATATTCATCATCATAAAATTTATCATCCTGGAAACGGCCATTCAGGTTGGCAGTCAGTTGGTATTTTTTCCAGTTGTGCATATAGCTAAAGCGGATGTTGCCGTAATTCTGAGCAACTCCTTCCAAACGAATATTATCTGTTTTATTCTGGGCATTGACATAACTGTAACCTCCGCCAACAGAAAATCCGGCAGTAATATTTGCATTAAAAAGAATGTCAAAACCTTTTGTGCCGGCTTCCGAAATATTGTAATGCTGGCGAGTAGTTTTCACACCGTTTGCGGCATCTTCTGGTGATGTTTCTATCGTTTGGTAGTCAATCAAATCATCCACGGTATTCTGGTAGCCGGTAACACTGAACGAAAACCGGTTGATTATATATTCTGCCGAAAGTGCAAAATAATCTGATGTTTGTGGTTTCAAGTCCGGGTTTCCTAAATACAGGTTACTTCTTTTTGCATAGTAATAATATAGTTCTTTTAGGGTTGGTGCTTTAAAGCCACGGGCATAGGTTCCCCTAAAGTTAAAATCGTGCAATTTATATAGTGCTGATATTTTGGGTGAAAAGGCGTTTCCAAACTCTTTGTGATTAACGTAGCGGGCACCTGCTACCAGTATTAAATTTTCGAAGAATTTCATCTCGTCCTGGGCATAAAAGGCCATTGTGTAGGCATCGGCTGAAGTTCCAGGCAAGCGTCCTTCCGATTCGAGTTCCTCGTTCACATATTCTCCGCCTACCGAGAACTGATGGCTGTCCGAAAGTTTAAAAATTCCTTTCAGATTTAACGATTGACGCAACTGTTCGGTTTGTTTGGCTTTGTCTCCTGTCACAAAGTCGCCTGATTCCTGATTGTATTTATAGAAGTAATTGAAATTATCGGAATTCCAATCGAGCGATAATTTGTTTTCTTTTCCAAGCAGGTACCCGGCTCCGGCGGAATAGCTAAAATCATCATACGAATAGCCGTATTTTCCAACGCTTACGGGACGCTCAACATCTCGTTCGTATTTTGATCCTTGTGCATACACGCTAAGTTTTTGGGTCAGGTTGTAAGCCAATTTTTGATTAAACGTAAAGTCGGTCGACTGATTTTGTGCCATGGCTTCGGTTTCCACCAACTCATCATCATCCAGCTCGTATTTGCTTAACTGCCAGCCATCCGTAGTTTTTCGGTCAAACGATGTTGTGGAAGATAGTTTCCCAAAATTCAGATTAAGACTGTTGTGTTGTATCCACTCACCATAACTGCCCACTCTTGAATTGTTAACTACATTGATTTTGTTGTTGGCTTTTTTGGTGATGATGTTTATAACCCCGGCAATGGCTTCGGAACCATACAATGCGGAAGAAGCACCTTTTACTACTTCAATTCGTTCCACATTGTCAGGATTTATACGGTTTAGGTCGCTCTGTCCGCCAATATCCCCGTAAGTTCTTTTTCCGTCAATCAGAACCAGGATGTAGTCATTACCCAAGCCGTTCAACTGCATAAAAGGTCCCATTACGCCTGGGGTGAAATCAAACGAAGGACTTACTGCTAACATCAAATCGTTGAAATCGGACGGAGCAATTCGGTTGATCAGATTTTTATTAATGAGCTCAGTCTGAACAGGTGCGCTTTTCAGGTGATGTGGCGTTCCGGTTCCGGTAATAACAACTTCACCTAAGGTGCTGGTTGATTTTTCAAGCTCACAATCGAACTTCGTTTCTGCACCGGAAAGGGTAATTTGTTCTTTCATCCGGTGATATCCAATGCATGAAACAACTACCTCATAAATTCCGGGTTTCACATCTTTAATAAGGAATTCACCATTTTTGTCGCTTACGGTTCCCAAAGTTGTTCCATTAAAATACACATTGGCACCTACAAGTGGTTGGCCCGAATTTTTCTCACTTACCGTTCCTGTGAACGATACATTTTGTGCCCAAAGGTTGGATGCACTGAACAATAAAATTAAAGTTAAAAACCAGTTGAATTTTTGCATGGTTTAATTATTTAAATGTTAAACAATTGCACCTTGCTTTCCATCGTCAACCCCATGACGATACAATAAAAATAATGTTGAACTATGTAGGTTCACAACATTAACTTCTTACCCGGAAGCAAAATGTATATATTACTGATTTTGGCAGGTTTTCTGGCTCGCCCCGGATTGAAATGCCTTCCCGTTCCGAAAATTCGGTACAGTGGCAAAAGAATTTTTCAATCCTTCAACAGGGCTTACAGCTGCGGGTACAGCTCCGGTTTTTCACCGGATTCCCTTTTATTATTCCTGATGTTTTCAGGAACAATCACCTAAAATCGGCCGCAAATGTATTGATTAAAATTTAAACGGGATTGTATTTATTAAACGAAAGAAAAAAATATTGATTATCCGTTCTATGTCATAATTATTATTTAGCAAGTCATGCTGTCCATCAGCTGACGGATTCAGCATCTCTCGCATCTAATAATCAACTATTTGCAAGAAAGACCCTGAAACAAGTTCAGGGTGACGTGCTGGTTGTGACCAATTGCGGACATCCAATAAAAAATAATAAAATTTAGAAAGAGTCTTTTGAGATGGGGTTATTATGCCGATTTAACAATGATCGATTGAAAATCCATAGCTCAAAAAGCGAATGAAATTCGTAATAAAACCGACCACCAACAGCGCTTTCTTTCCATTCCCATAACGATATTGAAGAAGATTTTTTAACAAAAAGTCACAGAACCTCAACAAATTATATTATTTTCAACAATCGTTTAGCCTGATCTCATCTTGAAAAATTGCAGACACATACCAGTTAATAAACAACAAAAATGCATAGCAAACATTCCCTTTTATTTCGAATGAAGCCTGATAATTGGCTTAAAACGACCTTCGTTGGTTATTACTATTCGGCATACATAAATCACTAAAAATAAATTCCCCGATTGATCTATTACTGCCAAGTACTGTATAAGAATATGCCCATAGTCATTGCCGGAATTTGTAATAAAAATTAACTTACTCCATCCAACTTGCCCAAATTCTGCTTCCGCGTTCCTCTTGATTATCAATTCGAAGATGTACATCAATTTCCTGTTGCATTTCTTCCACATGCGAAATCACGCCTACAATTCGATTTTCTTTTCGAAGCGATTTTAGCGTGTCAAAAACAACTCCCAGTGATTCTTTGTCCAGGGAACCAAAACCCTCGTCGAGGAAGAAAAAGTTTTGGTTCGATTCAGTAATTTTCTGAATGTTGTCGGCCAGCGCTAAAGCCAGCGACAAAGCTGCCTGAAATGTCTGTCCACCGGAAAGCGTTTTTACACTTCTTATTTTTCCACCATTCATAAAATCGCGTACCTGGAAATTATTGTCGGGCGTGATTTCCAAACTCAGCTTTTGTCGTGTAAGCTGGAAGAAACGGTCGTTGGCAGCATTGCACAAATTTTGCAAATAAACCGACGAAATGTAGTTGACAAAACCACTGGCTTTGAACAGCGATTTCATCGTTTTCAGATTCTCGGCCCGCAACTCCAGTTTTTCCAATTCTTTCCGAAGAGCAGCCTGGCTTTCCAAATCTTTTTGCAACTTTTTCAGCTGTTCTGAAATTTTCCCCTGCTCCTGGTTCTTCCGAACAAGCTGTTCCTTTAACAAAGCAATGTCGGCATTTAATTTCTGATGCGTTTCCTTATCATAAACACGTTCGCCGATTTCTTTCTGCAATTCTTCCAGCAACGACTTGGCACGTAAAAACTGATCTTTAAAATGCGCTATTCGTTGTTTTTCCTGATCCGGATTAAACTGTTCCGACAAGATTGCCGTAACCTCATCGATGGAATTATACGTCGATTTCTCCAGCTGTTCCTTTGTTTGCTGTTTCAGCTTCTCCATGCTTTGTTTTTCCTGCTCCAGCTCCTTTTTGCCAGCCTGTACCGAACCAAACAAGGTGTCGCGCAGTTTGCTTTTCTCGGTTATTTGCTGAGTTATTTCGGAGAAAGATTTTTCCAACTGGCTATGTTCCTTCTGCAGCTTACTTTTTTCTGTTTCAATCTGTTCAATTTTAACTTCCTGATAAGTTTCGGCTTTTATCAACCGCAGTTGCTTTTCCAGCGTTTTTAGTTCAGTTTGCTGTACGGTTAAAACGGTTCTGATTTTATCGACTTCCACCTGAAACCGTTTAAAATCATTCCCTTTCTTATCCATATCCTTCCCTAACTTCTCCAGTAAATCATCCTGCTTTTTCAATTCGCCCTGAATACGCCTTGCTTCCTGAAACGCCTTTTCCAGTTCGGTTTCCACGCGATATTTCTCCCAGGTAAATTTCTTTGCATGAGCCTCGATTCTTTCCTGCTGAGCCTTTTGTTTTTGCAACAAAGAGTTTTTCTGCTGATGAATCATCTCCTGCTGTTTGCTGAATAGATTTATGCGGCTTATCCAATCCGATAGCTGTTCCTGTTCTTTTTCGTTTGCCTGTTTTTCTGCCGAAAGCTTCAACAGCGTATCGTTCAGGTCTTCGGTTTTTAAAACATCGGGATGATGCAACGAACCGCAAAGCGGACATGGCGCTCCTTCTTCCAGGTTTTCGGAATAAGCTTTCAACTGCGCCTTTACCCGGAGATGACTTTCCTGCTCATTCAGTGCTTTCTGCTTTTCCTTTACTTTTCCGGTTTTATCCTTTAAGATTTGAACGATACTGGAATATTCTGTTTCCGGGAGTTTCCCGAGACCGGCTTCTTCCAATAGTTTGGCCACAGAATTTTGCAGCGTTGAAGTTGTTTTTTGATTTTCTTCCAACTCCTTTTGAATTGCCGGAAGTTCCTTTTCGAGCAGATGTTTCTCGGTGTACCAGGTTTTTACCGCAGCTAACAGTTCCAGGTCGGGCATCTTCCCTTTCGAGACTTTTATCAGCGCCTCCAACTCCAGTTTCTGAGTCTTTAGTTGTTCCAGTGTTTTTTCAGTTTCGTTACAAACCTGAGTTCCTTTCTGTAGCCTTACATTTTCTTTTGAAATGGTTTGCTCCAGCGTTTTCATTTGTATTAAGCGGCCAAGTTCATCTGCCTTTTGTTTTAACTCTTCCCGTTTCTCATAAGCCGGTTTTAGTGCCTCAAGTTTCTTGTTCAATGTTCCGATTTCGCTCTCCTGCAACTTCAGTTTTTCTTCATCCTGCTTAAGCTGTTTTTCGCGGATCTGCACTTTCTCGTTTGTCGATTTCAATCCATCCAGCAAATGCTTAAACTGAATTACACACTGTTCGAAACGGGAGATTTTCTGCTCCAACTGTTTGAAAACCGGCTCTTGTTCCTGCAACGATTTGTATGCTTTTTCAGCCTTTGATTTTCGCACTGCTAAATCCTGAAGTTTCCGAAGTCCTTCTTCCGACTTCTGATAGTCAGCCAATTTTGTATTCTGCTCTTTAAGTTCATTCTCAAGTTGCTCCAGTTGAGATTTGAATTGCTTCAATTGCTCAGCGTCAACGCTTCCCAATTGCTGCAACTGCCCTTCGATGTTCTGCTTTTGCGCATTATTTTTGCTTTCGAGGGCGGTTACTTTATAATAAAATTCAAATTTCCCGAGGTTAAAAAGTTCCTTCATCATTTGAGTCCGGTCTTTATTTCCCAATTGGAGAAATTCCTGAAACTGTCCCTGCGGAATGATAATCGTACGTTTAAAATTGTCGTAACTCAATCCGATTGCCTGTTCAAGCTCAGCTGCTTCGATGGGAATCCACTCGTTCCCTTTTTTCCGGTAAGCCGACCGGTTCAGGGCTTTAACATCTTCAAAGTTTTTGCCGTTGCGCTTGCCTTTAACCGTTGCCCGATAGGCCGTTTGTTCTTTACCAGTTTCAAATACAAAATCGATGAGCAGCTCATTCGATTTCAGGTTCATCATATTGTAGTAACGATTGTCTCCTGAAAGATTAAGCCGGTCAGTTCGTCCGTAAATGGCAAAAGTAATAGCTTCCAGAATCGAGGACTTTCCACTTCCTACGGTTCCGAAAATCCCAAACAGATTGGCAGCTGTGAGTTTTGTAAAATCGATGGTTTGCTTTTCCTGGTAGGAATACAAACCCTGTATGGTGAGTTCTACGGGTATCATTGTTCTTCTTCAGCTAAAATTTCAGTAAATAAATTCTTCAAATCATCGTTCGGCTCCTGTCCCTTTTCGTGCATGAAATAATCGCGGAACAGCTCCTCCATGCTACGGCTCAAATCAATCTGTTTCTGTTGGTTTCCAACCAAATTATCAGGATTTGTTACTTCGGGAATAATCGAAACTATTCCGGCATGCGCTTTATTTAACTGCTTGCGGTCAGTGGCGTTCAGGTAAGTTTCTGTTACCAGCGTTAATTCCACTAAAGCCTCCTGATTTTCGGACAACCAATCCAAAGCGTCTTCCATTCCTTCTGCACGTTTGCGTAACAATCGCTTTCCGCTGTTTAATTCGATTTTTCTGACTGCCGCAATCTGCCCGGGGTCTGCATCAACCAACAAAACGAACTTTTTCTGATTGGCCTCGGCAAAACTGTATGACAGCGGACTGCCGCTGTAGTAAACCGGATTGGAATTATTATCGACGCGATGCATCCGGTGAAGATGCCCCAATGCTGTGTACTGTATTTTCGCAGGAATATTCTCGGTATAAACCGCCTGCGCTCCACCCACATGCAAAATGGGTTTTTCATCTTCGGGCTCCTCGGGCAACTCATCTCCTTTTCTGACCATAAAAAGATGTGAAACCAGCACGTTTACTCCCTTATCATCACAGTATTGTTCTGCCAGTGCTTCCCACTTTTTCTGAAGTACTGCTCTTAATTCGTCTTCGCTGTTTTCCACTTCCAGACAGGTTTTCAGGCGGTATTCGTTGGCATAAGGCGTAAGTAATATTCGCAAAGGCACGGGAGTTTCCGGGAGTTGTACTTCCAGAAAACCATCTTCGCTGTTTAACACTTTCATACCTGATTCCAGTTCAAACGAAGCAATACGGGAATTTGGATAGCCGGCAAAAATTATCCCGCATTCCCGTGCCAGCGGATCGGGTGCCTCAATGCGGTCGGGTGAGTCGTGGTTGCCGGCAATGGCAATTACCGGACGGCGACCATTCTGCGTTAAGCGCTTCAAAGTTTTGTACAACAAGTCGACCGCTTCCGTGGGCGGGTTAAACGTATCGAATAAATCGCCTGCCACCAACACAGCATCTGCTTGTTCGTGGTCCGCAATTTCACAAATTTCTTGCAAAACAGCTTGTTGTTCTTCCATTCTGGAAAAATCATCAAGCTTCTTACCGAGGTGCCAATCGGATGTATGGAGTATTTTCATTAACTGCTTATGTTTATTGTTCTACAAAAATGAGGTGCTGTGGCAAAGGTAGTAATCTAACAAATGCTTTAACACTTATACTGAGTTGTTTCAAACTCTAAAAAACGGCTGCTTTTCCTGAATTTAAAAACAATTGCAGAGTTATATTCTCTTCTGCTATTTTAATTCAAGTGCCTCCACCTCTGAATGCAAGACTCCCATAATTTCCTTATAACCAGCAAGCATATCCTCTAGTTTGTCAGGATTACTTTTTGCCAGATTCTCCTGCTGACCGATGTCTGCACCCAGATCATACAACTGGAAATCCGGTGAATTTCCCAGTTCAATATTTACCTGCGCTGCAACTGCCGGCCCTTTATATGGAGGAATCATCAACCAGTTTCCTTTGCGATATGCGGTGCGTGTTGATGCTTCCAGGATGAGTTGATCACGTCCGTCATCCGATTTTCCCAGTAACACATCCAATAACTCTTCACTATCCGATGAATTCAAATCAGCACCTGTCAGTTTCGCAACCGATGCGAGAATATCAATCTGACTGATTAACGCATCCGATTTTTTAGGTTCGATTTTCCCTTTCCAGTAAGTTATGAACGGAACACGGGTTCCTGCTTCAAACAAACTGTACTTTCCACCTCGTAATCCGCCGTTTTGATCGTGGTTGCCAATTCGCTCAACAGCATCATCGTAATATCCATCGTTGAGTACGGGGCCATTGTCGCTTGAGAAAATAATCAGTGTATTTTCCAGAATTCCCTCATCTTCCAGCGTTTTCAAAAATTCGCCAATACACCAGTCGGCCTCCACAATTACATCGCCACGCGGCCCAAGATTGGTACTGCCAACAAACCGAGGATGTGGCGTACGTGGAACATGGGGTTGCTGCAAGGCATAATACAAAAAGAAAGGCTCGTTTTTGTGTTGCTTAATGTAGTCTTGTGCTTTTGCAAGAAAGTGGTCTGCCATATCCACATCGCTCCATTTGGCGTTCTCTCCTCCTTTCATAAAGCCAATTCGCGGAATACCATTAACAACTGAATTGTTATGTCCGTGATGCCATTTCATGGTTAGCAATTCGGGATTGTCTTTTCCGGTTGGTTCTCCCTCGAAATTACTGCTATAACTCACTTCTATCGGGTCATTCAGGTCAAGCCCTTCAACCAAACCATTTTCGAGATAAACCGTAGGCACACGATCTTGCGTAGCAGCCATTATGTACGAATAATCGAAACCGATTTCATTTGGCCCCGGCGAAACATGCTCGTTCCAATTTACCTGGCCGCTCCCCAGCCCGAGGTGCCATTTTCCAACCACTCCGGTAGTATATCCCTGCTGTTTTAACATTTTTGGAAGGGTTACTTGTGCCGTATCAATAATTAATGGTGCGGTACCCGGTAAAATTTTTGCATCCTTATTTCGCCACGGATAAACGCCGGTTAACAAGGCATAACGGCTAGGAGTACAGGTTGCCGAAGAAGAGTGACCATCAGTAAACATTACGCCTTGATTTGCTAATCGATCGATATTTGGCGTCTGAATTTCTGTTGCACCATAGGCACTTAAATCGCCATAGCCAAGATCATCGAGATAAATAATAACGATATTGGGCTTATTTGAGTTTTGTGGCGTGTTTTTTTTATCTGTTAAACAGGAGCTGGAAACACCCAGTAGAACCAGTAAAAAAAGGTAAATTTTTAATTTGTTCATCAGTTATAGTTTTGTTCGAATTTCAGATCAAACACAACAATTTGTGTTATTTATTTAAATGTTTCAACGAATCCATTAGGTTCGATATCTCGGAAAAAGGTTTATCGTAGTGATTTAAGTATATCTCGCTATGGAATGCATCAATCTCATTTAAAACGGGTAATGCTTTTTTCCATTTGTTCGGGCTAATACATAATAAGAATTTATCTCGTGCTTCATCCATTCTCCGGTTGGCTCTTTTTAAAACCCCATCTCCTTCCTTGGTCAGCACGAGCAATTTTGCTCTTTTATCCTGCACATCAGGCAGTTCATATAACAATTTATTTTTTATTAATCGTCTTATTGTATCCATTCCCGTAGTATATTCAACCAAATGAATATTAATAAGGTCTGTTTTTTTAGCCTTTTCCAAACTATCAACAGTAAACAGGAAAAGATATTCTAATCTGGAGTTCAATGGTAAGTCAACCAAATATTTCCGTAAATAAAACTCTTCCAACCTCGCAATTCGTAATATGTGTTCCTGAAAACGAGATAATGGGTCGAGCCGGTTTAGATAGTCCAAACTTTCTGAGCGCGATTTATTTTCATTTCTTGTTCTGATTTTTGTATCAGAAATCTTTTCCCTTTCAATCTGGTCAATTATCCATTGTGAAAAATTCAATAAAGTTTGCTCACCTTTTTCTTCGTCTTCGTATAAAGCCCAAAAATCAATAAGCTGCTTAATTGCTTTGTATTTACTATCCATAGTTTATTTCGAATATTTTTTAGATACCAGTCACCACCCTACATCTATATCGATATTATTTACATCGTATCCGACACATGGCACACTCTTTGTTATACAAATATAAGAGAAAATTAGATGTAATTAAATATGAAAACCTTATCGATGATTGAGCTTACAAGGGGTACGGGGATCAGCCAATACTTAAGTTCGTTTGCTATGATTGAGAGAGAAAACTTAATTATACTCGACACGAATAAGCACAGTATTTTGGAGTGTTTATTAGGGATTACACCTACCTTAGAGGAAACGAACAAATACGCAAAATTTAATTACTTCAACAACAAAAACTTTTATGAATTAGAAATTTTCTTTTGCCGATTTCATAATCTGTATATCAGAAGTTTACAGTTTCCTGAAAAACCAGGTATTCAACTCATTAAAAATGTAATAGCATACATTAAATCACTCAATTCTCTTAAAAATTGTAACTATTTAATTGTCTATTTTCCGTTTGGTAATTATTTAAATGAAATTAAACAAATCATCTCTGGTTCTGATTATTCTGTAGTCTTTTCAGAAGGGAAACCATTAATAGAAACCGAGTTAAAAAGTTACTTAGAAACCGCACCGGAAAGTAGAAAACGCCTTGGATTTGTATATACAAAAACCGAAGAGAACTGTGAGAATATAATTGAATCGGAGTCCATACACCATAAACCACTTGGGATCCTCCCTTATAACCTGCTAATTCAGAATGCAACAATTAACCATAAAGTTGTTTTAGAAATTGATGAGGGAAACTGCCATGGAAATACCATTAAAGAAGTTTGGAATAAAATAAAAGGAAAAGTGGCAGTTTAAGCGCTTCAAAAGATTTGCAATAAACATTATCAAAATCATTTCACGCAAATATAACGCACTGTAAATTTAAATCGTATTCGTTATTTTTTAAGTCGTATTCGTTATTGTTATAATTTTATTAATTTCACTCAAGAAATGAATAATAATAAAACATCAAAACAAGCTATCGCAGCATTTGAATGGCATAACAAAGCTATTACAAACAGCGATTATCATGAGATTCTAAGTCTTTTAAATAACGATTTAGGCAAACCTCACATCGCACCTTCTAATTTTCATAAGTTATTCATGATGATCACATTTTCAAAGAAATATAATCCGGCGAATATCTCCGAAAAGATTATCAGGTTAAACTCAGCGTTTATTTTGGTAACTGAGCACAATAAAAAGCAACTGGTTAGAATTGTATTGCCTCACAACATTCAGAATAGCTCTGATATATCGATTTATAATCCGATTGCGATTGCCTGTTTGGGAGCTAAAGAAGGAAACCAGGTGTGTTTTCAGTATAAAGATACGTTGCAGAAATTACATATCGAAAAATCGATTGTTTATCCCGTAATAATACCAGCAGATTTAACTGATCTATTAGAGATCCCGTACGCAAATTAAATAACATGAAAGGAAATATAAAAATTACACAACTTGACTATTTGAGGATAAGTAAACTTATTCAAGCCGCACGAAATGACAAAAGTATTGAGGTTAAAAATCTTACTTTTCTTGCCAACGAACTATACCGGGCTGAAAAAGTGGATTCCAAATCGATAACACCCGAGTTTGTCACAATGAATTCAGTTGTTCAGGTAATTAACGAAGAAACAAAATCAACAATGATGGTAAAAATAGTTTATCCCCACGAGGCTGATTTTAAGAAAAAATATGTCTCAGTGCTTTCTCCGTTAGGAAGTGCTTTGCTGGGGTATAAAGTTGGAGATATCGTTCAGTTTAGCGCGCCCAAGGGCGAAGTGGACATTACAATACAGCGCATTGAATACCAGCCAGAAGCAGATGGAAAATACAATGTATAAAAGCAAGAATTATGAAAACAACAGAGAAGTTCAATAAATCGGGCTTACCATAAGCACCAAGAGGCTGTCTGAAAAGTAACTCCGGACAGCCTCTTTCGATATCAATAAACCAGAAATTTTATTCTGAAAACTCTAAATAGAAATCAAAAAACGGCAATACTTGTTGAGGAATACGCCCTTCTTTGGTATAAATTCCACTGCCGTGCGTACCAATATATTCTTCAGCAAAATGGGTGATTCCAACATTTTCCAAACGTTGGCTAAACATATCGCACTGCAGCGTAAAGCGGTCGCCGGCATTTCGTCCCCAGTCGAGTTTTATGGCTTTTAGCTGTTGCAGGTTTTCAAGGTTCTCATCAATCATATGAACAGGCATATTGTCGTACCATTTCTGCAACACCTCCTGATTAACCGTGAGCTTATCGTCGTTGTAAACAAACGGAAAATCGCAATAAAACGGAGGCTTATCGGGATTTGGCGACCATGCACGGCCAAAGGCCATCATCACTGCGCCAAAATAGGATTTTTTTAATCCCTCAATTGTTTTTATTGCCGACAATTCCCTGAAAGTATTGCTGTTTGGCCCATACTCGGCAACAATGGTTAAGGCTCCCGGGCTAATTGCATAAACCGTACTAAATATATCAGGATGGTGCATGGCCATTTTTAATGCGCCATATCCGCCCATGCTGTGGCCGGTAATTCCACGGCTTTCTTTTTTCGGAATAGTACGGTAATTTTCATCCATATACTTCACGAGGTCGAAAGCCGTAAAATCTTCCCAGTTCCCAAAAACACCCGAGTTACTATAGAAACTTCCCTGGTAAGTGGTTTTTTCGTCGGGAATAACCATTATAAAAGGTTTTATTTTTTTATCGGCAATCGCATAATCAAGCAGACTCGCCATCATGTCCATCATTTTATTATCGCCCATAAAACCATGCAGAAAATAGATAACCGGATAATGCTGATCGCTGTTTTGATAGTTGGGAGGAAGATAAACCGAAACAGCCCGGCTAGGATTCTCGCCAAAATCGTTTTCCAGGTTTTTGGAATAAAGCGTATCGGTAACTACTGTTCCTTTATTGCTTTGAGCAAAAGATAGTAACGATACATTTAGAAATGCAATGAATAATAGATACTGGATTTTCATCTGTTTAAAATTTTTTGATTTCTGAATGTTCAAAAAATTTGAATACATTCAGGAACTCACATAAATTTTAATCATTCTTGTTTGTGAATTTAGAATGAGGAAAATTCATGTTCGTTTCATAGTTAAAATTTAGGTTCTTCGAAATAACAAAAATAAATAAAGATGTACGAAATATGACCTTGTTCATTTGGAGGCGAAAAAAAGGCAACAACTATTTCTTTAAACTTTTACTTTTAAGGAAATTTGAGCGTTGTTGCCTTAAACATCTAACTTATGTATAAATAATGCTACTTGAATAAAAGCGGGGCAAATGTATTTAAATAAACACGCCAGTTGGCCCAGGTATGCCCTCCCTCTGTAACGTAGAAAGTGTGTTCCAAGCCATTCTCCGTTAGTTTGGCATCCAGCTTTTGTGCACTTTCATAAAGAAAATCGGTGTTGCCACAAGCCAGCCAATAAAGTTTGTAACCTGCTTTTTTTAATCCTTGCAGCTTTTCATCAATATCGGGTTGTTCGCCCCTAATTCCCATACTTAGCGGGCAGATATACTGGAACATTCCGGGATATTCGTTAGCTGCAGCAATGGTGTGACCACCGCCCATTGAAAGACCGGCAATAGCACGATGATCAGGATCGGCAATAACACGGTAATTCTTTTCAATGTAGGGTACAATATCCTTAACAATACTGTGGACATAGTTATTCCTGTTCGACGGATCTCTGTAATCCACATCGCTTACAGGCAATTGTGTAGTTTGCGCTGCCATTTGATTTGGATTTCCGTTGGGCATCACACAAATCATCGGTTCGGCAAGGCCTTTTTCAATCAAGTTATCCAAAATCTGACGGGTACGTCCCATAGAAGTCCAGGCATCTTCGTCGCCACCGCCCCCGTGAAGCAGGTATAAAACCGGATAGCTTTTATTGCTGTTTTCGTAGCCATAAGGCGTGTAAACAAACATTCTCCTGTTTATTTTTAATGTTGGAGAATCGTACCACACCTGATGCAGATTTCCGCGTTTTTCGGCTTCAAAATAATTCTCTGTTTTTTCTCCCGGCACCAGCAGTACGCTTAGGTAACGCGAGCCATCGCGCTGCATAAAAGTATTCCTCGGATCGTTTACGGTTGTACCATCTACAATAAAACTGTAGGTATATAATTCGGGCTCTGGCAATGGCAGTGTAATCGACCACAAGCCTTTTTCATCTTTTGTTAGATCAAGGCTTCCCGGCACATCCATTTCGCCAAACAAAGTTTTCATTTTAACGGTAGGCGTAAATCCCCCGGTAATTTTTACAGTATCAGCTTTGGGTGCCAAAAACCGAAAGGTCACCTGACTTTCACCTATTTCCGGTGAAACAATTGGTTCCCTATTCATAAAGTTAGTTAACTCCTGTGCATTTGCTCCCAGCATGATTGCAAGACTCGCAACGACTAGTAAAAATGTCTTTTTCATTTGTTTTAGTTTACTATGTTGATAATTTAGATCTTAAGCAGGTAATAAAAGATCCGATACTAAAGCACCGGATCGGTATTTTATTTAAAAAGTAATGGAACAAATTCACTGAGGTAAATCCGCCAATTAGTCCAAACATGACCGCCTTCAGTTTCCACATAGGTGTATTTCATTCCCATACTATCAAGTTTGGCACGATAGTCTGTGTTGTTCTGATACAAAAAATCGGTTTTGCCAATTCCAATCCAATACAGCTTGTACCCGTTATCTATTTGGGCTTTTAGTGTTTCGTCAAAATTCTCATAAACTTTCGACTTCATTGCGGCATCCGGCATAATTGCAGCGGAAAACAAACCAACGTAATCAAAAGTATCCGGATAATAGCGTGAAATGTGCAAAGAATGGTAGCCTCCCATAGAAAGACCTGCAATGGCACGGTCGGGTTTGTCGGCCTTCACCCGATAATTGCTTTCAACAAATTTCACAATATCCATAAATGTTGATTCATACGTACCATCCATGGTGTTTGGCAATTGCATGTTTGGTTTGTACAATCCTTTTGGTGATTCGCCGGGAGCTGCTTGCTGAGCTACATTGCCGTTGGGCATAACCACGATCATAGGTTTTGCTTTTCCCTGCGCAATCAGGTTATCCAAAATCTGAGAAGTTCGTCCAAGAGCAATCCACGCTTCTTCGTCGCCACCCATTCCGTGTAGCAAATACAAAACCGGATATTTATCCTTACTTTCTTCGTAACCCGGAGGCGTATAAATGGTAATGCGTCGCTTAATATCATTTCCCGGAGAATCGTACCAACGTCGTGTAACCGAGCCATGTGGCACATCCTGCACATTGTACAAATCGCCTTTTCCACCACCAACAATAAAAACATCAGTAATTGAAGCCACGTCGCGAATCATATAAACATTATTCGGATCGGTATTGGTTACACCATCTACGCTAAATGAGTAGCTATACAGATCAGACTCCAGAGGTTGTGAAGTAAAACTCCATATGCCGTTTGCATCCTTTTTCAACAATGCTTTTCCGGGGCCATCGAAAACTCCCCACTGCGTATTAATTTTCTCTGTTGGCAAGAAATCGCCGGTAATTTGTACTGTATCGGCATTAGGCGCATTAAAGCGAAACGTAACACTGTTATCGCTGTTTATTTCAGGGGAGATAATTTGTTGTCCTCCCCAAAGTGCTTGCTGCGCGTAAATATTAAATCCGAGAAGCATGACTACCAAACTGGTAATTGAGATTTTTAATTTCATTTTATTATTAATAGTTTATCAGTGAATAATTTCCTGTATTATAATTGGGTAGCATCTGTAATATTCACACTTCCCGGTGTTTCTAGCACTGACCATGTTGCTCCCCCGGAGCTAATCAATGCCTCAAGATTTAAAATACCAAGATTGTCTCCTGTAATTGTTAATGTTCCGCCATTATCTAGAATGGTAATACCACCTTCCCCCTCGCGCAGGTACATCGTGTTTTCACCGTTCATGTAATAAGAGCCACCAACCATTACACCTTCCATACCATACCACGTAAGGTCAACATAATATCCATTTGACAACTGGCCAATGGCATCAATTCCATCTTTCACCGAGTAGGTTCCTGAAAGTGATGTTGCATTTGCATCGGCAACAAGTTCCAAATATGCATAAAAAACATCATCTGCAAAAACCGTAATTTTGTGCATTGTGCTTCCTTCAATAGGTGTTGCTCCTTGCGCACCACCCATTGCCGGAGATGCTGTTTCATCCGTGTAAGTGAAGGTTGGCGTGTACGGATCGGGTTGATAAGCATAAGTAAATGCTCCGGTAAGTTTAAGCACGGTTTCATCGGCCAGATAAAGAATTCCGCTAACAGTATAATTACTGTCCTGAGCTGCAATACTTATTGTACCGTCCGTAATTTGTTGTCCGTTAAAAGTTGTGCCCTCTGTTCCAAGCAAATAGGTTTTATTAGCGGCTTGGTTACTTGGCGTAAAGTCAGAAGCCGGCAATATATATTCGGTTGAAAAAAGTTTCATACTTAAAGTATTCGACCCCTCGTCCGTCAAATTTACAGAGAATGTATAAAGCGGACCATCTTTTACCCGGTCCTGTGTTCCAAGTACAGTAAGATCATACACCTCGGGAGGTGAATATTTCCCGGTAAGTGGATCTAGCGAATCTTCCTCGCACGAAACCAGCACAAAATTGGCGGCCAGGAGGAACATCAATAATTTCCATATAGTTTTCATCTGTTTTGAATTTTAAATTTTTTATGGCAAAAGATGGAATTCGCATGAGATGTAATTATCTCTACTGGTGTGAATTCCATACTCATGCTCATTTCATATGATTTATTTTTATTTTTTTAAGTTCTGTAAACCGGAGAAATTACCAACCCGGGTTTTGAACAATATTTTTATTTAACTGAATCTCGGTTGATGGAAACGGGAACAAGGTATTTCGTTCCTGAAATCCGTATTTTCCTTCGCTGTTTCCGGTTGATTTAAAAGTAACAGCTCCGTTTGAAGACATAACCGGATACTCTTTTCCCTGAGCTGACAATGCTGATTCGGCATCGCCCCAGCGAATTAAATCCTGGTAGCGAACATCCTCGAAACAGAGTTCAAGTCTACGCTCAGTTTTAATGGCCTCCATTGTTGCAGTTTTATTCTCCAATTTAGCACGTGAACGAACTTTATTCAGGTAAGTATCGGCCTTGCTTTGGTTACCTGCCAGCAAATTGGCTTCTGCCGCCATAAGAAGCACATCGGCATAGCGCATAATACGCACGTTGTGATCCCAGGTGAAGTTAGAACCTGCTGCCGGTACTGCATCTTTGGTTATTCTTGTTTTCCAGAAAAAATATCCTTCAGCAATAATTGTTTTTCCGGCATCCATGCTTGCTCCCATTTCCTGAATTTGCTCATAGGTTTTCAGCGTACGGTTCAAACGATATCCGTCTTCGCCTTCTTCAGCAACAAATGCATCATACAATTCCTTTTGTGGTAAACAAAAGCCCCAGCCCAGATCTGCTAATCCCAAAGCCGTAACCGGTTTAGTTGTAAAACGGTCGGTACGGAAATGAATCATTAAATGCCAAAAATCGAAGTTATCCCAAACGTTGTTTGCATCTACAACACGGTTCACCTCAAACATCGATTCGCTATTGTTCTTATTCGAGAAAGCAAAGATATCATCATATTCGCCCTCATATAAAGCGTAAAGATTTGAGCTGATTACTGATTCGAAAGCTGCAGCCGATTCCGAATTTTTCCCTTGGTACAAGTAGGCTTTACCTAATAACGTTTGTGCAAATTGTTTGGTAACACGGTAAACCGACTTATCATTTACGCCAGATTTTTCCATCAAACTTCCCGAGGCAATGGCTTCAGTTAAATCGGTTTCAACCAAGGCCCATAATTCCGCCGGATCTCCGTTTGTCTTTTGATATTCCGACGGATCCAGCGGATGATCTACCAAAGGAGGCGTTCCCCACAACGAAATGAGATCGATATAAGCCAATGCACGAAATACTTTTGCTTCAGCAATCATTTGCTTTTTAACATCTGAATCGGGTTGGATATATTGCATCACAATATTGGCATTGTAGATAATATTGTAGTAGCTCTGGAAACATCCCGAAAGAAAACCGTGTTCGGCACTAAAGGTAAATTCGTTCATTTTTTCCAGATCGTTGTTATCGCCACGGTCGGCACCACCAGCCCATACATCATCTGAACAAATATTTTTCAGGAATTTGTAATTGTACATCATTCCACGCAATTCGCCATAAATTGCGGTTACTGCACCTTCAGCACTTTCGTCGCTGCCATAATATTCTTCTAAACTAATAGCACCTTTTTGCACTATATCCAATTCATCTTCGCACGAAAGCATGGTGAAAACCATTGCAATGGCGGCTAAATATATTAATGTTATTCGTTTCATTTTAATTCGATTTTTTGGTTAAGATTAGAATGACACATTAAAACCAAATATGATTTTCTTTGAGTTCGGATAACTTCCTTTATCAACTCCCAATGCGTTTCCAACACCTGTAACTTCCGGGTCGAAACCTTTATATTTTGTAAAGGTGAAGTAATCTTCAAGCGAGGCATAAACCCTCAGTCTGTTAATACCCATTTTATTAAGTACAGCATTAGGAAGTGTGTAACCTAACTGAATTTGTTTGATTTTGAAATATGAACCATCGAAAACTGCAGCCGAAGAGGTATAATATTTATCCAGATCATTAGCTCCTGCACGAGGTCTTATTCCGTTCGTGTTATCCGCGGTCCATCTGTTTTCAGTAAAATAGGTTAAACTGTTAACGGCATAATCAGTACGGTTCAAACAAGAGTAAATATCATTTCCATACGATCCCTGACCGAACACGATTGCATCAAAACCTTTATATGCTGCATTTAAAGTAATACCGTAAGTCAGATCAGGCATACCTTTTCCCAGGTCAACTTTATCATCGTCGTTCATGATATCATCCGAATTTTGATCCACAAAAACAGGATCTCCGGTAGCAGCATCGATGCCTTCAAACTCGTAACCATAAAAATACCAGGCTGGTTTCCCAACTTCAAAACGGGTAATACCACTGGTGGTATGGAAACCTGTTCCGGGGATATAATCCAGCGATTCGTGAATATTGGTTACTTTGTTTTTAATTGATGAGATATTTCCTCTCACATCATAGGAAAAATCACCTTTCATGTCTTTCCACCCAAGTTCCAACTCAAAACCGGTGTTTTCGATGTTACCTGCATTAATAGGCGAAGCTGTATTACCTACAATGGTAGACGGAGTAATTCCGGTTACAATCAGGTCTTTGGTTTTTTTAACGAAATAGTCAAAAGTCATCGATAACCTGCTTTTCAGAAATCGGGCATCAATACCCAGGTCGGTTTGTTCGTTGGTTTCCCATTTTAATTCCTGGTTACCGGTTGTTGATGGTTTGTAACCAATACTGTATACCGGATCGGAACTAAACGGATAACTTCCGGTGCTTGTTACAGCAGTACGGTAGGCAAAACTACCCAGGCCGGCCAATGAACCGTTTTGTCCCCAGCTGGCACGCAATTTCAAAAAGTCGATCCATGATGAAGCATCCTGCATAAATGATTCTTTAGAAACTACCCAACCTACAGATCCTCCGGGGAAGTAGCCCCAACGGTTGTCATACGGCAGGTAAGCCGAATCGAAAGCATCGGTACGCATTACAATTTCTGCCAGGTATTTTTCATCGTAGTTATACCCGAAACGCCCAAAATAAGCGTTTTGAGTTCGTAAAGTTGGTTCGCCACCTGAAACATCTTTAATAGCCTCTGAAGTAGCATAAGCAAAATAATAGTAACGTGGATCATCTCGTTGTACACCAAAATCATCATCGGTACCGGTTTTACTTCCGGAAACACCAAATGAACGGATTTTTGTAAACGATGTACCCACCATCGCTGTCAGGTTGTGTTTATCGAACGAACGGTTGTAAGTGGCAAAGTTTTCCCACTGAATCCGAATGTTATTCGAACTGGATGCGTTTAATCCCATATAGTTCTGATACGACTGGGAGTTGGCATAATAATCCTGCGAATAGCCATAACTTTCACCGGCACTTAGCAGGTACGAAAAACGTGTTGTTGCCACAAGCCCTTCAATTGGTTTCAGGTTTAAAAAGGCTGTTCCGTTAATATTAAAACCCGAACTTTTTGAATAGGCATTATCGCGCATAATAAGCGGATTCAGGTTTTCGCTGGTAAGAAATGGTGAAACGCTGTAGTAGTTACCGTTTCCATCGCTCAACAGCTCTCCAACACCAGTAGCCCGGTAGTTGGCCAGGGCAGATGCCATATTATCCGGCATATTATCTTCGGTGTAGGTTACTGCCGTCATCGGATCGAGCTGCAACGTACTCAGAATAAGCGAACCGTATTCCGAGCCTTCCGAAACCGATCTTCTTTCGTAGTATTCCAACTGATTGTTTGTGCCAACTTCTAACCAGGGCTTAATGTTGTAGTTGGTGTTTATCATACCGGTATAGCGTTTGTAAGTATCGGCATCGCCAACAACCATACCGTCGTTATCCAATATACTGCCTGACAAATAATAACTTCCTTTTTCGTTTCCTCCCTGGAAGCTGATGTTGTGACGCTGCATTATTGACGATTCAAAAATCTCGTTCACCCAATCGGTATTTTGCTCAAAATCCCAATATTGGTAAACACGGTCCATGCTAAACTTGCCGGCTTCGGTCCAATAATCGATAAATTGCTCAGAGTTCATTACCTGAGGCGTTTTGCCTATACTTTGTATAGTATATTGGAAATCGTAAGAAAGGGTACCTATTCCCTTTTTACCTTTTTTCGTGGTTATTAAAACTACTCCGTTACCGGCCTGAGCACCATAAATCGCTGCTGATGCAGCATCTTTCAAAATTTCCATACTCTCGATATCGTTAGGTTCAATACCTGCAATCGACGAGGCAATACGCCCGTCAACTACATATAGCGGAGAGATTGAATTGTTAGAATTTATACCCCTGATACGGATTGTTGGCGAACTACCCGGCGCTGCCGAGTTGGAATAGACCTGTGTTCCGGCAGTTTTACCGGCAATTGCCTGCAGTGGATTGGTAATGGTGCGGTTCTCCATGTCTTCGGCCTTTACCTGCGAAATAGCACCGGTAACCGAGCTTTTTTTCTGAACACCATAACCAATTGCAACCACCTCTTCAAGCGCGATGTTGGCACTTTCCAATGTTACATTAATAAGGCTTTGGCCACCAACTGCAACTTCAGTCGATTTCATGCCGATAAACGAAAACTGCAAAGTAGCATCTGCAGGAACATTTTTAAGTGCATAGCTACCATCAATGTCGGTAATTGTGCCGTTTGTTGTTCCCTTTACAAGCACCGTAACTCCGGGTAACAGCTCCCCGTCACCGCCCGATACAGTACCTGTTACTTCAATATTGGTTTGCGAAAATGCTAATGAAGAGATCATTAAAAACATAACGATCAGCATTTTTGAAAAAAGCCGTTGCGCTATTAATCGATACCGCTTTTGACTTAAATTGTAGTACTTCATAGTTTAAATTTTAGTTACTATTAAATTAGGATAGATCATATTAGTTTATTGCGCCAGTAGCTGATAATGAAATGAATTCACCAATTCAATCAATTCTTTATCATGCTTGTATTTTAGTTCGCATTTGTTATTAAAAAGCATAGTAGCTCCATTGTCGGGAGTATATGGTTTCCACTCGGGCAGGTTATTTGTGTTTGGATTTCCGGTTTTTGCAAAATTTATCCAGGCCAAACTCATTTTATCGGCAAGTTTAAGAGCCTCCTCGCCGCCACCTGTCATTTTTCGGCAACGCGAAATATTGTTAAATACAAAGGGAAGTTCCATACAATGTGTTGACCGAAACATTCCATCCAACACCGGCGATTCCCAGGTGAACAGATAAGAATAAACAGGTGCACCCTGTATATTGTATTTTAGCGATGCTTGTTCAACCGCTTTCGGACGAAAAAGAAAATCTACATCAAGTAAATCTTTAGCTTGATAATTGGGATAGGCCTTTTCAAAAACGGATAAGAATTCATGTGTTTTTTCACCATAGCGTTGTTCAAGTATATTTATGGCGCCGGTCTTATCAATAGTTCGCCATGCAGGATTGTAGGTAGTTGCCGTAAACTCATGCAAGGTGGTTCCCACCAGCAAAGGAATGTTTTTTGATTGTTCAAGTGCTTTTATATCAGCAGGCTGCCAGGGCAACACATTTCCGTCAACCGTTGGTTCCCACCCAAAAAGTAAGGCATCAAGCCCTTCTGTTCCGGCCTCTTCTCTTACTTTTGAAACTGCTTTGTTTCCTGCTTCCAGCAATTTTTCATAAGGTAGCTTTGCCAACTCATCAATTTGCGATGCTTTTAAACCAAGTTCTTGCAAAGTGGCCAAACCTATTTTTCTGGAATACCTGGCTTCCATACTATTTAATAAAGAACCGCTTTGCACAATTGCCTTATCAAATAAACCAGCGGCAGCCGGGGTAGCCATTAGTGTACTAACTTTTCCTCCTCCGCCCGATTGACCGAAAATGGTAACATTCTGCGGATCGCCACCAAATTGTTCAATATTGTTTTTAATCCACTTTAAAGCTTCTACAAGATCGAGCAAACCAACATTTCCTGATTTTGCATATTTCTCGCCAAAAGCTGATAAATCAAGAAAACCCAGAACATTTAAGCGATGATTTAACGAAACCAGAACCACATCGCCCTTTTTACACAGCGCGGCTCCGTCGTAGGCCGGCAACTCCTGCCCCGATCCGGCTGAATATCCACCGCCATGCAACCAAACCATTACCGGGCGTTTTTTCTTATCGTTAATCCCTTGTGTCCATATATTTACGCGGAGGCAGTTCTCGTCGGCATAACCATCGTCCCAGTCAAAAGCAAAAGCCTGCTCATCCGAATACCAGCCCATTCGCTTTTCCTGCGGGCAAACCGGACCATAAGCGCGGCTGCTTCTTACTCCTTCCCAGCGAGCAGGCGAATGTGGCGGCATAAAGCGGTCGGCTTCGGCATAAGGAATTCCCTTATATATATAAATGCCATCTTCAATATACCCGGCAACCTCACCTGCTTCGGTTGAAACAACAGTGGAAGTGGCAGATGTTACAATTTCATGACAAGTAAATGTAGCCTGCACATTATCCTTGGTCGTTGTACACGCTCCAAAATTCAGAACAAGAAAAATTAGAATGGTTAGTTTTATTGACTTCATAAGCTATTGGTTCAACGTCATTAAAATTTGACGTTACAATGCTAGGCATTACCGCTGCAAATAATTTTCCGTTTTGTGCTAAGTACTTTAGTATCTGTTCAATTCCACTTTTCTATTTGTTCAAATTCTTATCTATTTATACAATCCCGGCAGCATTGAACATAAAAAATGAAGGCAGGTGGCGATTATTGCTATTTTTGACATTCCAGATTGAATTCGAATGAAGAAAACAAGCTTTTTTATACTAAGTATTTTAATATCGGTTCTTGTTTGGGGAAATCCAAAAGAGCTTAGCCAGTCTGAAATGAATTTGGTTGTCTCAAACGAAATATCCAATCAGCAGGTAACCTCATTTGCTGAAGATGCATTCGGACATATCTGGATTGGCACAATTCGGGGACTCAACAAATACAATATTAACGAGTATCATCAATATTTCAGTACCGATGATTCATTAAGCATTCCAAACAACCGAATACAACAAATTTATACTGACTCGAAAAAACGGCTATGGGTAGCAACTGTAGATGGTGTTTGCAGATACAACGATCAGGACTGTTTTGACCGTATTCCGATTGAAAGTTTAAGTAAAAATTCCATCTATTTTTTTGAAGACGATGATGGGAAGCTCTTTTTAAACCTGAATTTTGAGATTTGTGTTTACAACGAAGAGCTGAATAAGTTTGAGCCGGTGATCAGGGATTTGGATCATCAGAATTTTGGGACCTCCTGTTTAGTTGATAAATCAAATAATATTTGGGTTGTTACTCCATGGCAGGTAAAATGCTATAACAGTCATAATTACGAGTTAAAACAAGAGTTGAAACGCGATAAGTACACTACGTTTTCGTACCTCGATGAAAATGGAAAACTTTGGCTTGCATCGTGGCATAATTTAGAGGTTTATGATACCCGAACAGGAAAATATGAGCAGGCTCCGCAAGCTATCGCTCAACATCCGGTTTTGAAAGATGCAATTATTTACCGCATGCATCCTTACAATAACTCGGCGGTATTAATTTTAACCCAAAAAGACGGAGTTTTCATCTACAATAAATTCACCGAAACCATTGTTCATCAATCAGAAAGCGGATTTCCCTTTATTGTACCTGACTTCGATATCATTTCCATTTTTACCGATTCGCAAAAAAATCTATGGATGGGATCTTTCGATCAGGGCTATAAAGTGATATACCACTATAAAGAACGATTTAATAACAACCAGTTCTTACAATCGAAGTTAAAAGGCAAGTCTGTTCTTTCGGTGTCTACCGACCACGACAAAAATTTATGGATTGTTACCCGTTCAGATGGTATTATGTTGTACCGCAACGACAACAACGAAATCCAACATTTCTCCAACCAGGAATTGTATGGATTTTGGGATTCGTTTCAACATACCGCCGGTAGCATTTATATTGGCAGCGACAATACCATTTGGGTACGATCAGATTGGATGTTGCTTAAAATGCGCCTCGAAAAAGAGAAGCTGGTGCGAAAAAAACATTACTATTTCCCTACAGGCATATTATCGATTACCGAAGATGCCAAAGGCACTATCTGGCTGGGTGGAAAGGATCAATCCATTTTCGTTCTTAACAAAGGCGAAGAGTATTTCGAGCGATTTCACTTATATGGAAAAGAATATAATTTTACCCCGACTTTGTTAACGTTATCGTCGGGTAATATTTTGGTTGCATCCTTTAATCATGAGCTACAATTAATCGATGCCAACTCGAGAGAAGTTACCCCCATCCCCATCAAACATCTAAATAAAAAAACAGCCTTTATTCCCGTGTGTCTTTATGAAGATGCCGTTGGAGATGTTTGGATTGGCACTATTAGCAATGGAGTTTACCGGCTTTCAACCAGCAACAACACCATTGAACAGGTAAACGGAATTGGCTGTACCGATATCAGCAGTATTACTGAAGATGTAGCCGGTAACATATGGGTTGGCACTTTGTTTGGGCTAAGTAAATTCGATCGGACTACCCAACACTTTATTAATTATTATGCCACCGACGGCATTGGAGGAAATCAGTTTAACGAAAAGAGTGTTTGCCGGCTTTCGGATAATACGCTGGTTTTTTGGAGGAACACATGGATTAACTTTTTTCAACCCGATTGATATTAATTACAAGCAAAATATTCCGCTGGTTTTCGAAAACCTTAAGATACACAACAAAATTGAACAGCCGGCCACAAGCTCAAGCATCGATAAACACCTGTCGTACAACCCTGATATAACTTTAAATTATAACCAGAATAGTTTTACCATTTCGTTTTCGGCTATTGATTACGGCGAATATGAACGGGTAAAATATGCCTATAAAATGGATGGGTACGATAATGTTTGGATAGAAGCCAACAGCAGCCGACAGGCCTATTATTCCAACTTACCGGCCGGAAAATATACGTTTCGGGTAAAAATATTTAATAACGAAAACACCATTAACGAAACCCAAAACGAGATTTTTGTACGGATTAAACCGGCTCCATGGTTGAGCTGGCCAGCCCTGTCGTTTTATACCATTCTGTTTTTATTTGTAGTAGTACTTGTTGTGCGCATGCAACGTCGAATAAAAACAAATAAAGACAAAGCGCTGAAAGCGCAGATCGAAATTGAGCAGGAACATAAGGTGAATAAAATGAACATGAGTTTCTTCGCCAATTTATCTCATGAATTCAGAACGCCATTAACCATGATAAGCGGGCCGATAACCATTTTGAGTAACGATGACCGTTTGAAAGATGAATCGAAACAACTGATATACATTGTACAACGCAGTGTAAACCGAATGCTGCGATTGGTAAATCAGTTAATGGATTTTAATAAACTGGAGAACGACACGCTTAAACTGAAGGTAAAAACCCTCGATATTATATCGGAGCTAAATCGTACCATCGACATTTTTAAATTGAACGCAAAAGAAAAAGAGATTGATATAAACACCTATGGTTTGGAAGATCGGTTTGTAATGTGGCTCGATCTGGATAAACTGGAAAAGATTGTAACAAACCTACTTATCAACGCAATAAAATTCAGTGGTTCAAAAGGTAAAATCAATATCACATTCGATGTTATTTCGCGAGACGAGATTGCCGGTATTTTCCCGTTAACAGTGCAGGATGCCAGCACACAATGGGTAAAAGTTGCGATCAGCGACACAGGTAGAGGTATTCCGGAAGATAAACTGGAAAAAATATTCGAACGCTATTATCAGCTCGATAATCAAACAAAAGAATATTACAACTGGGGCACCGGCATAGGGCTATACTATTCGCGGCGTTTGGTTGAAATACATCACGGTTATATTAAAGCCGATAACAACGACGAAGTAGGAGCAACATTTACGTTTGTACTTCCGGTATCGAAACAGGCGTATTCTCCCCAAGAAAGACAACCTGAAACCGATGCTCAACAAAATGAATATATTCCTTACCCGCCGGAAAAAAAATATAAGTATGAGTTTGCCAATGATAATAACAAGCAAAAACAAAAGCTGCTGATTATTGATGACGAATCGGAAATTATTCATTACCTGAAAGCCTTGTTGTCGCCGTACTACGATGTTATTTATAAGTTTGATGCCGATTCGGCGTTTAAAGAACTGAACGAAACCGAGCCTGACCTGATTCTTTGTGATGTGGTAATGCCGGGAACTGATGGTTTTACATTCAGCAGAAAAGTGAAAGAGAGTCTTTCGTTCTGCCATATTCCAATTGTTCTGGTTACGGCAAAAGCCACAGTAGAAAACCAGGTTGAAGGACTTAACACCGGCGCCGACGCTTATGTTACCAAACCTTTTGATCCGAATTACTTGCTGGCGCTTATTAATTCTCAGCTAAGTAACCGAAAGAAGACACAGCGTATGTTGATAGGTGTTACGAAAACCGAAAAAATTGAACAGGATATTCTTACTCCACAAGACAAAACTTTTATGAGCGAATTGTATAAGTTGATGGAGAATGAACTTTCAAATTCGGAATTGAATATCAACAGGATGACTGATGTATTGAAGATTTCGCGAACAAAATTTTACTATAAAGTTAAAGGATTGACTGGCGAAAATCCGGGTGTATTGTTTAAAACCTACAAGTTAAACCGCGCTGCCGAGCTGATTTTGGAAGGCAACATGAATATTTCCGAAATTGCTGATATTACAGGATTTAGCACACCATCACATTTCTCAGTGAGCTTCAAAAAACACTTTGGGGTATCGCCAAAAAATTATCACGGGTAGCAAATAATTGACTTCACATCATTAAATCCGAATTGAATATCCGTAAATACTCATAATTTGATTTATTTCATTATCTTTAAGGTAGTTAAAACGATATAGATGAACCTATTTACTTTCACAGCACATTTTGATAGCGAGGAAGCTTGCCGAAACCATTTTAAAGAGGAAAGGGACAAGGTAGGTGTAGTCTGCAAGGAATGTGGACATACAGAGCATTACTGGATAAAAAGTCGCTGGAGTTACGAGTGCAAAAAGTGTAGACACCGTACTTCATTGCGTAGTGGCACTATAATGCAGGGATCAAACCTATCGTTCATGATCTGGTACAAAACCATGTTCTTAATGACTGCCACCAAAAAAGGTTTTTCCAGCAAGGAAATCCAAAAGCAACTTGGAATGAAACGCTATGAGCCTGTTTGGGCAATGGTACACAAACTTCGTAAAGCCATGGGTAACCGCGATGCGCGTTATACCTTGGAGGGGATGATTGAAATGGACGAGGGATATTTTACAGTAGAATCTTCTGAAGTGGAAAAGTCGAGAGGGAAAAGAGGACGTGGTGCTGCAGGCAAGTCGCCGGTATCAGTAATGGCAGAGTCGGCTCAGCTTGAAGATGTAGAGACCGGGGAAAAAACAAGTCAATGCCGTTACTTCAAAGCCAGGGTTCTTGAGAGTCACCATGCAGATGAAATTAATGATACGGTCAGGGAATCTTTTGATGAAAAAAGTATTGTATTTACCGACGACAGTACGTCTTATGTTGATATTTCGGATTATGTGGAACTTCATTTTTCTGAAAAGTCAAGCGAAAAGCTCACCAAAGAAACATTGCGTTGGGTTCATATTACAATAAGCAATGCTAAACGAAACTTCCTTGGTAATTACCACAAGATTAAGGGGAAATACCTTCAAATGTATTTGAATGAGTTCGTCTACAAGCTAAACCGGAGGTATTTTGGAGAAAAACTCTTTGACAGGCTGGTTATTGCTGGAATTACTGGACTATGACTAAATACGGATATTCAAAAATCCGAATATAATTTAATCCAATATCGCCTCGCGGAAGAGTCAATTTTAAAGGAATCCCTCCTATTCCTTGCAAAGAAGTCGGCAATGTATTAAATTACACCTACGAAGTTTATTACTCACAAATACTTTACAAATGCGATTCTTTTCTTTGTGAATTTTAATTCAATGAGCAGTGAGAAATTGCAATATGAATCAGCCCTGACGACGAAATAATTGCGGATGATCTACAATCAACAAATGATGAAATCGAATCAGCAATCATTTTCACTCCTTTGCATTTAACTGTTCTACAGAAATGAAAGCACACGATAAAAGGTGATTATTTTGCTAACGTAAAAGACATATATCATGAAGTACAATTTATTAGGAAACACAGGATTATACGTATCAGAACTTTGTTTGGGCACCATGACATTTGGTGGCCGCGGTATGTGGACAGCTATTGGCACTTTGCCACAGGACCAGGTGAACAGTCTCGTTAAACAATCGGTTGACGGCGGAATAAATTTTATTGACACCGCCAATATTTACAGCGAAGGTTTGAGCGAACAAATGACCGGGCAGGCTATCCGCGACCTCGGGCTTAAACGCGACGACCTCGTGATTGCCACAAAAGTACGCGGACAAATGGGTGACGGCCCCAATGAAGTCGGGCTGAGCAAAAAACATATTCTACAACAAGCCGACGAAAGTCTTACACGCTTAAACATGGACTATATCGACCTTTACCAGATTCATGGTTTCGACAGGCTCACTCCTCTGGAAGAAACACTTGAAGCACTCGATTCGCTGGTTAAAAGCGGAAAAGTGAGGTATATTGGCTGTAGCAACCTGGCTGCCTGGCAGCTGATGAAAGCACTTGGTATTTCGGCACAGCAACACCTAAGCAAATTTGTTTCGTTGCAAGCTTATTACACTATTGCCGGGCGCGATTTGGAACGCGAACTGGTTCCGCTGCTTCTCGACCAGAAAGTGGGTTTAATGGTTTGGAGTCCGCTGGCAGGAGGATTATTAAGTGGCAAATACAGTCGCGATGCAGAAACCAAAGAAGGCCGAAGGGTAAATTTCGATTTTCCGCCCGTGAACAAAGAAAAAGCTTATGACATTGTTGATGTTATGCGAAAAATTGCCGACAACAAAGGTGTTACCGTGGCCCAAATCGCATTGTCGTGGCTGCTGCATCAGCCCGCGGTTACGTCGGTAATTATTGGCGCCAATAAACCCGAACAACTAGCGGATAACCTAAGTTCGGTTGATGTAAAACTGGAAGCAGAAGAACTCGACCATTTAAACGAAGTAAGCAAACTGTCTCCGGAATACCCGGGTTGGATGATTGAACGCCAGGGCAGCGGCAGATAAATTTTTTATACAAACTACTCACCTAACTTAATGTTTAGCTATTGTAGTTAGAGAATAATCAATACTTCAGAAAAATTAAAAAGAGGGCCGTAAAGTCCTCTTTTTATTTCCCCGTACCTTTTTCAAAATTACCAACACATCGATTTAGAGGAAAGCCCCAAGTTTTTTACTCCAATCCTTTGTTCGATTTATTCCGAAAGGATTATAAATTGAACTGAAATTATTATCTTGTTACAATAGAGATTTTAAAATGAATATAACTACCCCGGAAATACTTTGTTTTGGTGAGGTTTTGTGGGACCGGCTTCCATCGGGAGCAAAACCCGGTGGTGCTCCCATGAATGTGGCTTTACACCTAAATGCAATAGGGCTTAATGCTGCAATTGCCAGCTCGGTTGGCAACGACGATGCAGGGCGGAAACTGATCGACTTTTTGCAAAATTCAGGAGTAGATACTTCATTGGTTCAAACCGATAAGACATTACCTACCAGTAAAGTTCTGGTGCACCTCGACGAAAATAACAATGCTAAGTACGAAATATGTGAGCCGGTAGCCTGGGACAATATTCAGCTTAGCGATGAATTGGCTAAAAAAGCACAAAGATCGGGTTTGATCATTTATGGTTCGTTGGCTGCTCGCAAGCAAACTACACGCGAAACACTTTTAAAGTTACTCGATAACGATGCCGTAAAATTAATTGATGTAAACCTGCGCCATCCTTACGACAAACAAGAAGTACTGGAACTATTACTGGCCAAATCAGACATTGTAAAACTAAACGATGAAGAACTTCGTGTTTTTGCGAACTGGAACGGAATTGAAGGCCAAACCGAGGAAGAAATGATTAAATGGTTTGTACAACATTACAAGGTAGAAATGCTTTGTGTTACCCGTGGCGACAAAGGAGCGGCAATGTTTCATGAAAACAAGTTTTACGAGCACCCGGGATTTAAAGTTATCGCAGTAGACACCGTTGGTGCCGGCGATGCTTTTCTTGCCGGTTTGGTAGCAGCATACCTGCAAAAGAAATCACCTGCAGAAGCTATTACCTTTGCCTGCGCCACAGGAGCTTTTGTGGCATCGAAAGCAGGTGCAACACCAGCATACGACATGAATGAAATTCAGGCAATAATCAATCAGTAAATAGTAACCTGAGTTCGTTTTCGAGTAAAACAGTTTCTATAAAAATACCTATTCTATCGATAAATATCCCGGGTTCTTCTATTTAGTTCCTTCAATAGCGAATTCATTCATAACTTGTTGAGCACAATTAAAAATGTGGGGTATCGTAAAAATTAGCGATACCAACTACATACCGATTAATAACTTAAAATTTCAAAAACGATGAAAAGAATTTTATTTTCTTCAGTATTGGTATTTACCTTTTTGCTGGGCATTAGCGCAACAGCGAGCGAAGGCATTACCGGAAAATGGAGAGCAACGATGGGGCCAGGCGGCGACATGGTGATTACTTTCGATTTTAAAGTAAACGGTGACCAACTTACTGGAACCGTTTCTACTCCGATGGGTGATCAGGAGATCAGTAATGGAAAAGTTGATGGCAACTCCATCTCATTCGAGACAAAGATGATGGACAGCACCATTAAACATACCGGGAAACTGGACGGTGAAGTAATTAAATTAAAAATAGAAATGCCGGAAGGCGGACCTCAGGGTCCTGGAGGCCCAGGCGGACAGGATGGAATAACATTAACACGTGTGAAATAAAAACAAAAAGAGGCTGTCCAAAAAGTAAAATTGGACAGCCTTTGTTTTTATTGTCCCTTTAAGATTTGTATCTTAAAGGTGGATATGACAATAAGATCAAACGTACGATTTAAAAGCGTTACTTCCCAGCAATCGATGCTGTTTCCAAGTAATTTAAGCGATAAAATAGCGGCTAATCACCCTGTTCGTCTTGTTAACCAGATAGTTGATGGTTTAAACATCGACGATATTTTATCGACCTACAAAGGTGGTGGCACCAGTTCTTATCACCCTCGGATCATGCTTAAGATCCTGTTCTACAGCTATCTGAACAATGTTTATTCATGCCGGAAGATTGCACGCCAGTTGGAAGAAAACATCCATTACATGTGGCTTTCAGGCGAGGCAACGCCTAATTTCCGAACGATCAACAACTTTCGCAGTCAGAAACTGAAACACCAGATCCAAACCTTGTTTGCCCAAATGGTACAGCTAATGGCAGAGATGGGCTATGTGAGCCTCGATGTTCAGTACATAGATGGGACGAAAATCGAGGCAGCATCTAACCGCTATACTTTTGTTTGGCGTGGGTCGGTTGAAAAATACAAGGAGAAACTTGAACATAAAATCCAGACTGTTTTAAAAGATATTGAGGCAAGTATTGATGTCGATTCTGCTGAACAAACAGAAGACGATCAGCCGCAACCAGTTAATGCAGTGTTGCTTAAGAAGAAAATCGGTCAACTAAACGAGCAACGGTCGAAACTGGATAAGAAACAGCAAAAACAGGTAAAACAACTGGAAGAAGATGCATTGCCACGACTTCAAAAGTATGAACAGCAATTGGAAACACTGGGCACCCGTAACAGTTACTCGAAAACCGATACCGATGCCACTTTCATGCGCATGAAAGAAGACCATATGAAAAACGGCCAGTTAAAGCCGGCTTACAACACGCAAATCAGTACCGAAAACCAGTTTATTACAGGCTTTTCACTTCACCAGCGCCCCGGCGATACAGCTACACTAATTCCGCATCTCGACCAGTTTGAAGCACTCTACAACAAACAATCATCTACCGTTGTGGCCGACTCAGGCTATGGAAGCGAAGAAAATTACCAGCACCTGGAAAATAAAGATATCCAGGCTTTTGTCAAGTATAACTACTTTCATAAAGAACAAAAAAGAAGCTACAGGAACAATGTTTTTCTGCAGGCAAACCTGTACTACAACCAGGAGCAAGACTATTATGTATGCCCCATGGGACAACACCTGCATAACGCAGGTAAAGGAAAACGGAAATCAGAGCTGGGATTCGATTACCAGGTGAGTATTTACCAGGCACAAAACTGCACGGGCTGTCCGCTACGGGGGCAATGCCACAAAGCCAAAGGAGATCGGAAAATCGAAGTTAACCACAACCTGAATCGTTTACGACAAATTGCACGCGATAAACTGTTGAGCGATGAAGGACTTTACCATCGGAGCAAACGCCCCATTGAGCCCGAAGCTGTATTCGGACAGCTGAAATCGAACAACAAATTTAACCGGTTTACCCTCCGGGGATTGAGCAAAGTTGAAATCGAGTTTGGTTTAATGGCAATCGGGCATAACCTGAGGAAGATAATAGCTATAATTATGTCCTCAAAACGGGAAAAAACAGTCTTTTGGGCCATTATTGTTGTTTTTGAAGTAGTAAGCACAAAAAACAACAACTTGAAAAAGCAACAATCTAAAATCTGGATGAAAAACTACTATTCTGAAATTGCAGCATAAAAAAAGAGACCGCCTTTTTGGACAGCCTCTTTTTTTTAGGTTCTTCCTGCCTGCTAAAACAAATCAGAACTTTTAACTAACTATTAATTAACTTAAAACAAAAAATCCTTCTTAACCTATTCTTCAACACCAAATTTGTAGATACAAACCGAGTAGTACTCATCGCCCGGATTTACAATAACACTCGGAAATTCAGGCTTATTAGGACTATCAGGGAAGTGTTGCGTTTCTAAACAAAATGCACTTCTGAAATCGTATTTAATATCTTCTTTTCCTGCTGTTCTTCCATTAATGAAGTTACCGCCGTAAAACTGAATACCCGGTTCGTTGGTGTAAACTTCCAATACTCTTCCCGACTCCGGATCAACGACTTTTGCTGCCAAAGCGCTTACATCGTTATTTGTATTTAATACCCAGTTGTGATCGTATCCACCTCCAACTTTTAGCTGTGCATTATCAACTTCCAAACTGTCGGCAATGGCTCTTGGAGTAGTAAAATCAAATGGAGTTCCGGCAACTGCTGCCAATTCGCCTGTTGGGATTAAACCACCATCAACAGGTGTATAGTAATCGGCATTCAGGTACATCAAATGATCGTTAATCGAAGTTCTTCCACCATCTTTTAAGTTGAAATACGAGTGGTTAGTGAGATTCAATACCGTTTTTTTATCGGTAGTGGCAAAATACTCAATTTTCAGCTCGTTTGCAGCTGTTAACTGGTACTTTACTTTCACCTCCACAGTACCCGGGTAACCGGTTTCCATATCGGGCGAAACCAGACTAAAAACAACTTCGCTGTCACTTAGTTGTTCGGCATTCCAAACCTGGCGATGGAAACCATTGGTTCCGCCGTGCAAATGATTCACGCCGTCGTTTTTCTGTAACTGGTATTCAACACTATCAATCGAAAATTTAGCATCGCCAATGCGGTTGCCGTAACGACCGATCACTGCTCCGTAAAAATTCTCCGGCTTTTCTACATAATCTTTTCCCGAACCGTAACCTACAATTACATCTGCCAACTCACCATTTTTGTCGGGGGTAAACAAACTCACCACCCTTGCGCCAAAATTGGTTAACTGACAAACAACTCCGTTATCGTTTTTCAAGGTAAAAAGTTCGATGGTTTTTCCATTGTAATCAAACGCAAAATCCTCGCTTGATAGTCCTACTGTGGCTTCTTTTTGTGCACAGCCAAAAACCATTAAAACTAAAGCTATAATTCCTAAGTATTTCATCGGTTTTATTTTATTGGTTATTAATTCAAATCAAATTCAATAAACTTACCCAGCTTATTGTATTTCTCGTAAAGCGCTTTGTATTTCTCTACATTTTCAGGAATTGGATGGTATTCCATTTCAAATCCGCCACCCATTTTTGCCTGCGCTTCGCCAAGGTTTTCGTAAACACCGGCTGCCACTGCGGCTGCCATCGCAGTACCCAATGCACAAGCCTGTTCAGAGCGAGCTACTTTAATTGGCATATCCAGTACGTCGGCAACAATTTGCATTACCAGTTTCGATTTTTTGGCCACACCACCCAGTGCAATCACTCCGTCGATGCGGATTCCTTCTGAAATGAAACGGTCGTTAATGGCTTTCGAACCAAAAGCAGTAGCTTCAACCAATGCACGGAAAATACGCGGTGCATCCGATCCCAGATTCAAGCCCATAATCGCTCCTTTTAATGCCTGGTTGGCATCCGGGGTTCGACGACCATTCATCCAGTCGAGTGCTACGATTCCACTTTCAGCGATTGGAATGTTTTCAGCTTCCTGGCTTAATTTCGCGATGATCTTACCTGAAGTTTCATCGATCAGTTTTTTCTTGGTAGCCTCATCAATCAAATCAGAGTCAGCCAGAATATTTTGCATGGGCCATTCCAGTAAACGACGGAACCAGGCGTAAATATCACCAAATGCCGATTGTCCGGCTTCCAAACCTAACATTCCGGGAACGATCGAGCCGTCAACCTGGCCACAAATACCGCTTACCAGTTTATCACCCACTTCTTCAAGCGGCGCAATCAACATATCGCAAGTTGATGTACCCATAACTTTCGACAAGTGATAAGGCTCGATTTGCGCGCCAACAGCACCAAGGTGAGCATCAAAAGCTCCTACCCCAATTACCACGTTGGTTGATAAGCCCAGTTTCTTCGCCCACTCCTCGCTCAGTGTTCCTGCCGCTACATCGCAGGTGTATGTTTCTTTAAACAAACGGTCTTTTAAACCGCTTAACATAGGGTCAAGCTGAGTCAGAAATTCTTCTGACGGCAAACCACCAAAAGCTTCGTGCCACATTGCTTTATGCCCTGCTGCACAACGGCTTCTTTTTAATGTTTTTGGATTTGTATCTCCGGTAAGCACTGCCGGAATCCAGTCGCAATGTTCCACCCACGAGTAAGCTGCACGGTAAACACCTGCATCTTCGCGTGTTACATGCAATAACTTGGCCCAAAACCACTCTGACGAATAAATTCCACCTTCGTATTTGGTGAAATCGATATCCGATTTTTTAGCCAATTCGTTAATTTCTGCCGCTTCTTTTACAGCTGTATGGTCTTTCCAAAGTACGAACATCGCATTTGGATTTTCTTCAAAACCCGGAGTTAATGCCAGTGGTGTACCTTTTTCATCAACCGCTACCGGAGTCGATCCGGTGGTGTCAACAGAAATACCCACAACATTTTCGGCTACACCCTCGGGAGCTTGTTTCAGCGCCTCCACAATGGTGTATTCCAGCCCTTCCAAATAATCAAAAGGATGCTGACGAAACTGGTTGTTTGGCGCATCGCAATATTCTCCTCGCTTCCAACGCGGGTATTCAAACACCACGCTTGCCAGCTCTTCGCCGGTCTCTACGTTTACGATTAATGAACGAACCGAATCAGAACCATAATCCAGTCCAATTGTATATTTTGCCATTTTTTTTTGATTTTATGCGGAGCGAAAAGCCGGTGGAAAATTCGCTTCTCCACCAACTTTTCGTCCTTTATTTTTTTGTTACAGATGAACAATTACTGTCCGTAGTATGCATTTTTACCGTGCTTGCGCAGGTAATGCTTATCTAATAAGAATTGATCGATCTCAGCTCCCGGAGTTAACTGTAAAGTAGTGTGCGCCATTTTTGCCACTTCTTCCATAACTTTTGCGTTATGAACGGCATTGTGGGCACTTGTTCCCCACGAAAACGGACCGTGGTTATTTACCAGAACTCCCGGAATTGCAACCGGATCGAGCCCGTTGAAAGTTTCCACAATTACATTTCCGGTTTCCACTTCGTATGCCGTAGTTACTTCCTCCTCTGTTAATTTACGCGTACATGGAATTGCACCGTAAAAATAATCGGCATGTGTTGTACCCAATGCAGGAATGCTTCTTCCGGCCTGTGCCCAGCTGGTTGCCCATGCCGAGTGCGTGTGTACAACTCCCGATATTCCTTCAAAAGCTTTGTAAAGCACCAGGTGAGTTGCGGTGTCGCTCGATGGTTTCAGGTTTCCTTCAACCACGTTTCCTTCCATGTCAACCACTACCATATCGCTGGCTTTCATATCTTCATACGAAACACCGCTTGGCTTAATTACCACCAAACCTTTTTCGCGATCAATAGCACTCACATTTCCCCAGGTAAAAATTACCAGGTCGAGTTCTACCAGTTCCAGGTTCGCTTTAAAAACTTCTTCTTTTAACTGTTCAAGCATAATTTATTCTTTTTTATTCTACCAGAAGTAGATGTAAAAGGCTACTGTTAATCCAAGGATAACAGCGGTATGGAATACATCCCAGCCATTCCAGCTGGCACGTGTAGCCGCTTTTTGTTCCGGTGTATTAGTTCCAAATACCAAGCCCTGAATTTTTTCGGCGCTTGGCGCTTTGGTTAACAAACTAACAACAATAACAACGACCAAACATACCAGCAACATCCAACCGCAGAAGAACAACCAGTTCATATCGAAAAACAGACTTTTAAACAAGTTGTCGGCTGCCCCCTGAACGTTCTCGTAATATACTTTTGCCCCCAAACGGGTAATACCAATTATAAATCCTGCCATCAGTCCCCAGAATCCACCTTGGGCAGAAGCACGTTTCCAGGTTATACCCAGCAGGAATGCTGCGGCAATACCAGGAGCCAGAACGGATTGTACGTCTTGTAAGTATTCGTAAAGCACATCGCCAATACTTCTCATAATCGGAATCCAAAGAATTCCCAGAATTACGATTACCACTGTTGCCACCTGACCGATTTTCACCAGTTTTTTCTCCGGAGTTTCCGGTTTGAATCGTTTGTAGAAGTCGATGGTGAACAACATGGCCGAAGAGTTAAACAGCGAAGCCAGCGAACTCATTAAAGCAGCCAAAATACCGCAAACCACCAAGCCTTTAATACCGGCAGGAAGCAACTGGGCCACCAACGATGGGAAAGCAGCATCGGGGCTTGGCAACACATACTCTTGTCCGTTTAGCATAATTCCTCCTTTGGCACTCATTGCATAAGCAATCATACCAGGAATAAGGAAAAGGAATACCGGTAACAATTTCAGGTAAGCGCCAAAAATTGTCCCCCTACGGGCATGTTTTTCGTTTTTACCCGAAAGTACCCTTTGTACAATAAACTGGTCGGTACACCAATACCAGAAACCAATGATACTGGAGCCGATTAAAGCACCCAGCCATGGGAAATCGGCATCGCGGTTATCCCTGATCAGATTTATCATACTGTCGCCATATTCGTTAACCTGAGTAGCTCCGGCAATTTCCAGTACCTGATCCCAGCCACCAACAGCTTTTAAACCAAGCACCACAATTACCAGCGATCCTCCAAGCAGAATCGGCGTTTGAAGTACCGAGGTGTATAACACCGATTTCATTCCTCCGAAAATGGTATAAAGAGCCGTTAACAACACCAGACCGATAGCAGAAATCCAGAAGAAATCGATTCCCCACATGGTTTCGATACCGAAAACCTGCTGGAAAACCAAACCACCAGCATAAACAGTTACCGCAACTTTAGTTAACACATAACTCACTAAAGAAATAAGTGATAACACTGTTCTTGATTCAGGGTTATAGCGGCGCTCCAAAAATTCGGGCATGGTAAGTACCATACTTCGTGAGTAGAACGGTACAAACACCCAACCGAGTATCAGTATCATCCATCCCTGAATTTCCCAGTGTGCCATTGCCATACCACTTGATGCTCCGGCTCCGGCTAATCCGATAAGGTGTTCTGATCCGATATTCGAAGCAAAAATCGAAGCTCCAATGGCAATCCATGAAGCATCTCGTCCTGCCAGGAAATAGTCGCCAGAAGTTTCTTCTTTCTGACTTAACACCCAAACGATAATGCCGATAAGTGCCACACCAAAAAGGCCAATTACAATCCAATCTAGTAATTCCATAAAAGTTGATTTATTTTTTTGATTTAGTTTCTAATTATAATCCTTTGGCCAAATGATAGTAAAGGTCGTTCCAACGCAGTTCCTTTTTAAATTTAGGAATAGTAGTGTCCTTATCGATTACAACCGCTTCGATTCCTGCAATTTCAGCATAATCCAATAAATCTTCAACGCTTAAGTCGTAAGAGAAGCTAGTGTGGTGCGTACCACCCGCTAAAATCCATGCAGCAGCTCCTACTTCGAAATTAGGTTGAGGAATCCAAAGTGCGCTGGCTACCGGTAATTTTGGTAAGTCTTTCGACTCGATACAATCAACGGCGTTAATAATCATGCGGAAACGGCTTCCCATATCTACTACTGTAGCGGCAACACCTGGTCCGGTTTTACTTTTGAAGATAACACGGGCAGGATCGTTTTTACCACCAATTCCAAGAGGAAGTACATCAAGTGTTGGTTTGCCATCGGCAATTAACGGACAAACTTCCAACATGTGAGCCTGCAGAATAGCACTGTTTTCGCCGTCGAAGTTTAAGGTATAGTCTTCAAGGAAAGAACATCCTTTGTAGCCTGGCATTTCCTGACTCATAAACCACATGGTACGGTATAAAGCAGCTGTTTTCCAGTCACCTTCTGCACCAAATCCATAACCATCGGCCATTAAACGCTGCGATGCTAATCCCGGCAACTGATCAATACCTTCCAGGTCGTCGAAGTTTGTAGTGAAAGCTTTTGCACCTTTTGCTTCCAGTAAACGACGCAATGCAATTTCAATTTTAGCGGCGTGAGCTACCTGCGCACGGTCTTTTCCACCTTCTTTACAGTTATCTACAAAATTGTATTCTGCTTCGTAAACTTTTACCAATTCAGCTACTTCTTCATCGGTAACTTCATTTTGTACGGCAACAAGTTCAGCTATAGGACAGTAATCAACGTGATATCCGAAAACTCTTTCGGCATCAACCTTATCACCATCGGTAACTGCCACGTTATTCATCTGGTCGCCAAATCGAACAATTAACATATCTTGCGAATCGGCCCAGGCAGCAGCTACACGTGCCCATGAGGCAACTTGCGATACCGTTTTAGGATCCTGCCAGTGACCAACAACCACTTTAAGGTTGTAACGCATACGTGCGGTAATGTGGCCAAATTCTCTGTCGCCATGTGCACTCTGGTTCAGGTTCATGAAATCCATATCGATTTCGTCCCATGGAATTTCTTTATTGTACTGAGTGTGCAGGTGCAACAAAGGTTTGTTTAATTCTTTCAATCCGTGAATCCACATTTTTGCAGGAGAGAAAGTGTGCATCCAGGTAATGATACCGATACAGTTATCATTGCTGTTTGCGTCTTTACAAATTCGGTGGATTTCTTTTGATCCGGTTCCTGTTGGTTTAACCACAACTTTTACCGGAATTTCGGTAGATGCATCAAATGCAGCAGCAATTTCTTTTGAATGCTCTGCAACTTGTTCCAATGTTTTAGGCCCGTAAAGGTGTTGGCTACCTGTTACAAACCATACTTCCATTTCTTTTAATGTACTGCTCATATTCTTTGATTTTATTTTAAATGTATGTATTACTTTTATATGCTTTTAAACTTTTACAATACGATCGAGGCCACGTTCGGTAACTTCATTTTTGCAGGTGTAATAAAAAGCACCTTTTTTTGATTCTGATAAATCTTTTTCATTAAGGCGTTCCAACACATCAAGCGATAAAATTTTTTTTCTAAAATTTCCGGGATCGAATTCGCGCTGAAATATAGCTTCGTATAATTTGCGTAGTTGAAGTAAGGTAAACTTGTCGGCCAGCAACTCTTTTCCTATTAAGCGATAGCCGGCTTCCTGTTGCAGTTTTACCAGAGCCTGTTCCACCATTTTGCCATGATCAAAAATCATTTCAGGCAATTCAGAAATGGGCCACCAGTGTGCACCATTCTCTCGAACACAGGCCTTATCGTGTTCATCCATTCGCACCAAAGCATAGTAAGCAAGACTAATTACCCTTGCTTCCGGATCGCGGTCGGGATTGGCAAATGCAGCCACCTGCTGCATAAAAATATCTTCAAGACCTATGGTTTGTTTTAATACGCGTTTTGCCGCATCATCCGACGATTCGTTATCCTGTATAAATCCCCCCATAAGTGACCACGCTCCTTTTACCGGCTCGAAACCCCGCGGGTAAAGTAACAAACAAAGCTCCCCTTCGTTGTAACCCAGTATTACGCAGTCAACTGCTACAAAATGCTTCGGATGTTTAGTATAGTGTTTCATAGTAATATCGATGGACCAAATCTATAAAAGTATTTTTAACTTTTATTATTAAAGATCCGACAAAATAAATATTTATGCTGAAAAACATAAATAAAAACCATTGTCAAGCCCCAGAACCAATGCATCTCAACAAATTAATTTTCTGAATATTACAATCGCGTCGCAAATTATAAACATATCCTGAAACCAAGCGATTTTTGTTTTTTCACCGGTGGCATATTTAAATTGATTCTATAAAAAAAAGGAGCCCAAAAGCTCCTTTGTTACGAGTACGATGTACTATTAATATCATTCCGGCAACGTTTAAATAACCAGAACAACTCTTAACTTTTCCTTTTTTAACGGAATTACATATTGCCCAATCTCATTCTTTTCAAAACCGACAACACGGCATTTTGCAGTTTCATCGCCGAATATTTTAATCCGGAGATAAGCATTTGTAGTAAATTCGTTTGCTTCGTTTAACACCAGCTCAACCTTTTGGGTTTCCGGATTATAAGAAACAGCTTCAAACTTACCGGCATCAAGCGTTAACCACATTTTTAACGGAGCTACATAAACACGCGACTTCGCAGCTGTTGTTAAATTAACTTTCACCGCATCGCCATCTTTAGTAACATTACCACCAAAAGCCAACCAGCCAAATTCGTCGTCGTGCGTTAAATAGGTTGATGTGTTTATGGCATAACCGTAATAGCCGGTTCCGTGGTCGCCTGAAATGGCATCGTTTTTAAGCGTTGACGGGAACGAATGAAATGCTGCCGGTGCAAAACCATCTTGCGTAATATTCGAAATAGCTCCCATTAAACCACCGTAACCAACACGCAGCAGGTACAAATCTTCGGGATGTTCTTTGTATTCGTATAAAACAGGAATGGCATTCAATGCCGAGCCATAGTGGTGAATCTGACGCTCGACACGCGAAAGTTTGCCCCCGTAAAGGAAATCCCAGTAACGACGCGCATTACCGTTGTAGGCCCAGTGAGGGATTGTTGGCATGTACGCCAAAATTGCTTTTAAAGTTGTTTCAGCTTTTTCACCATAACCAAAATAACGCGACCACATATAAACTTCTTCCTGACCTGTAGAATCCCAGGGCATTTCGCTACCAAACGGATAGTTTAACGACGCCCAGTGATCGGCACGACGTTTCATCATTCCTTCCAGTTTGCGGGCATATTCCCACAATCCTTCTGCTTTTAAATCATCTAAAATGTGAACAAAAACACTACCTTCCATCTGGCCGAACTGTGCATAATAAGGCGCCAATTCAACCATCGCCATCGAGGTTTGGTAAGCACTCATCAGATACCAATCCCAGGTTTGTTGCGACACCAAACCTTCGTAGTTTCGGGCCAAACGGTACATTACCCAATATGCAGCAGCAACGTGCGGGTAATTGTACGAACGCTCCACGGTTTCGGCATGCTCTTTATTCCAGGCAGCCCAGGTATTGTAATTTACATCTTTGCTGTACGTACCGTCTGGCATTGAATCAGGTTCGTAGTAGAACATACTTTTCCGAACACCGTATTTTTCATGTCCTTCATTGTACTGAATTCCACCCCAGATGGTTTTCTGGACGAAGTCTTCCAGCATCGCCACCTCTTTTTTATCGGGTTGGATCAGTTGTTTCATAATGGCATTTAACCAGGCACCGGCACCTCCTTCATCACTCAATCCGCAAATCCAGGCACGACTATCTTCTGTCACCTGTTTTTGCTCTTCGTAATCGTAGGTGATAACCGACGGACCACGATCGAAAAGATCGTCTTCGTCATCAAACCACTGTTTTGTCATCAAGAAGTTTCCGTTGTCGGCAACTACCTCTTCTTCAGGTTTAATAACTTTGTAGTTAATGGTTTGGGTTAAGCCATCTTTATAGTTGATGGTTAAACGTGCTCTGCCCCATGTTTTTGCGGCAACAGCATATTTTACCCAACCATTTTCTGTCGTTTCCAGTTTTTTCAGTTCCAGCGCACCTTCCGGTTCAACCTGCATGCTTTTTACTATTTGGCTGTACTTCACAAACAAATCGGCATTTACATCTTGCGGAACAACGTAACCAGGCACACCAAATGCAACCGGACGATCGTTTTCAATTAACGCCGATTCGATGTTTTTAATGGCATCAGTAAGAACAAACTGCACACCATAACTAACCGATTTTCCGGGTTTTAGTATTTTCGATGAAGGAGTGTTCCAGGGAGTAGCTTCTTTCCATTCGTTCTCGGCGTAAGCTTTAGTTAAGGGCATCCACTCGTGAAAACCTTCGAAAGTAATTCCGCGTCGTGTTGGATCGTCAAGCAGCGGATTCCACGCCTCAAAAGGTGTTTCGCCATGTGGCAACACCAACAAAACCGGCCCGCTTCCTTTTAAACGGATTACCTGCAAATAACCTGCATCCATACCAATGTACGGATCGTAGAAAACATTTTCGGCATGTGCTTCGTCCAGTGTTTTCCGGTCGTGATTATTATTGAAAATCAATGGAATTCCTAAGGCTCCAATTTCTACATCTTCAGATGAAGTGTTTTTTATTTCGAAACGCAGAACAAGATGTCCGTCGTGCTTTTCCCAGTAACGCAGTACCTGAACCGGGCTGTTTTCAAAAATTCCGCTTAAATCGGAAACGGCCAGTTGGCTGTCGTTTTCAGGAGCTACGGTTCTAACACTTTTACGCGAAGCAGCTGATGAGAACGATGCCCAATCGCTGGCACTTTCTGTTTTTACACGAAAGTTAATATCGCCAAGATGATAAAAACCTGCTTTATTCCTTTTGGCCAGCAATTCACCCGGAGTAAAATCAAATTCCGGCTCCGAAACCGGGTGCAATCCGGCAACGGTATGCGATGATTTAACTAACTCAAGATTAAAATCAGGAAGACCAAACGTTAAAACACTCTGATTATAATCAATGGTATCGTTTTTTACAGATTCAGAAATCTCACCTGCCAGCAGCCTACTGCTGCAAAAAAACAACACATTAATGATAACGAAATACGAACCTAATACTTTTCTCATCACACTAACTATCTTATTAATAACTTAATTATTCCATGCCCTGCACGAACTTACATTATTTTGACATTTGATATCCAATTTAGAAATAAAATGTCTTCAAACTTATACAAACAGAAAAGCTGACCATAAGGATCAGCTTCCGTAATGCTTAGAAAAACATTTCTAATTTTATTGATTCTTACAATTCTTCGAATCGTATTTTTCTATTTGCCAATTTTTACACGGCACACATAAAATGCATTTCCCTGAACTTTCAGTTTAAAGCCACTTTCATCAGCCCAAACCGATGAATGCGTAGGCACCAGGGTATTCGGTGCTTCGCGTGTATTAATTGCGCCGGGTTGGTTACTGTGTAAACAGGTTATTTTCACTTCAGCCTTTTCAATTGAATGCTTTAGTCCTTTCAAGTCAATATCAATATCCTGCACCTCATCCGAAGCATTTATCACTTTCACAATCACTTCAGAAGTATTTTCATCGATTACGGCACTGGCGTAAAGACTATCCTGTCCGGTAATATTCGCACCGTCAGCAGTAATATTTAATACGTTCGTTCCGGTGTTGTGCGCATACATTTGCTGCACATAGTAATTCGGCGTGCGCACCACCTGTAGGTTATCAAACCAAATCATATCGGGTTTCCATTGCCAGGCATCGTAATGTGCAAATAGCGGCGCGTAAGTTGCCAGCTGAACAATATCGGCATTGCGTTCCAAACCGGTCATAAAAGCAGCTTCCGAGATGGCTGCACGCAGGTTGTTATCGCGGGTTTCGTGATGTGAAGCAAATTCGCCGGCAAATACTTTTGGTCCGTTGCGGTCGTAACTGTCGTAGCGTTCGGCGTTTGCCAAAAACCACTCCGGACTGCGGTAATAATGTTCGTCAACCAGGTCAACTTTCAGCTCTGTCATTTTTGGCCACAGAAAATCAAAATTCTCTCCGTCGGGTGTAGGGCCTGCTGTTCCGATGATTTTAATCTCAGGGTGTTTCTCACGCAATACTTCCATAAACGGAATCAACCGCTCTACGTATCCTTCGCCCCACTGCTCGTTTCCGATGGCCAGGTATTTCAGGTTGAACGGCTCGGGATGCCCCATTTCGGCGCGTACTTTTCCCCACTCCGAGTCAACCGGTCCGTTGGCAAATTCAATCAAATCTACTGCGTCTTCAATATAGGGTTCCAAATCATCAACATGTACACACTCGGTGCTTTCGTACTGGCAAGCCAAACCGCAACTAATTACCGGCAGTGGTTCTGCTCCCAGGTCTTCGCTCAGTAAAAAGTATTCGTAAAATCCTAAACCGTAGGTTTGGTAATAATCGGGGAAAAAGCGGTGTTTAAAGGTATAATTCCAGCGGTTTTCATTCAGCGGACGATTTTCAACCGGGCCAACGCTGTTTTTCCACTGGTAGCGGGTTTCAAGTGTATTTCCTTCAATGATACATCCGCCGGGGAAACGAAATACACCCGGATTTAATTCGTAAAGCGCTTCTGCCAAATCTTTGCGCAAACCGTTCTCACGGTTTTTCCACGTTTCGGTTGGAAACATCGAGATGTGATCCAGATCAACTTCACCGGCCGATCTCAAAACCACACGCACTTTACCTTTTGCATCGGTAGCATTCGATTTTATAATGCACTGGTATTTTTCCCAGCTGTTACCCGAAACAAGAATCTCTCCCCTGCCGATAACTTCTTCACCTGAACTTACCAGCTCAATTCCGAACTTCTTTTCGCCACCATCCAACGAGCGGGCGTAAAACGAAAAACGATAGGTATCGTTCTTTTTATAGCCAATTCCTCTGAAACCATTATTTTCAAGTCCGGTTCCACGTCGCAAACCGGTTTCGTTCAAACGCACATAATTCGGATTACGATCAAAACAAGGATTTTCATTTTTCACTTCTGCATTTCCGAAAGGCAACCAGCCCACAAATGGTTGGTCGAACTCGAACGAACGGTTTTTAATTAACTCGGCATAAAGGCCGCCATCGGCGCCAAAATTTATGTCCTCGAAAAACACCCCGTACATGTCAGGTTGTACTTCGGCTCCCGTTTCTTTTACATCAACTACAAAATTCTTTTGGGCAAACAAACTTTGGCTGCAAATGGCCATCAGAAAAATAATCGCTCTTAACTTCATCTATTTTGGTTTTAGTATTTCTTTCTACTATTATGACGCAAAAAGGCTGCGGGAGGACTACGCGAACAGCTATATTTTTTACGATGATCCGGGGCGAAACATCTTCTTCAAATATAAATTGTTATAAATCCACACAATTTTCACGTTGTTAATGGCAACGAAATTACAAATATTCGATAGCCGGAGCTAATAGTTTTTCAGCAAAAAAGATCACAAATTCAACTCCAACCACTTTTTACAGGATAAAAACAGATGCATATGCCCCATATTTAATTGCGCCGAAAAAAAAAGAAAAGCTTCAGTTGGCTCCATCATCAGAATCACCCTACGTAAACTTTCACAATCCGTCGATAAAATCAGCCAGTTCTTCTATTCTATTCTTTTAAGCAATTCGGCACCAGTAGCTTTATACCCGAAATAAATAATAAAAAGCTATGAATAGAATAAAATCAATCTTCTTCGTAATCGCGGTTAGTCTTCCGACTTTGTTGTTTGCACAAAACGGCACAACAAATAAAGCCTGGAGCCTAAACGATTGTATCGATTACGCCCTAACGCAAAACGTTTCGGTGCGCCAGAGCATTTTAACCAATGCATCGAACGAATTGAACAAAAATCAGGCGGAAGCCAACAAACTTCCTTCGTTAAGTGCTTCGGCACGCCAGAATTTTAGCTGGTCGAAATCGAAAGATCTGCTTACCGGCGATTCTGATTTTTCAGGAAACAACAATACCAGTTACGGATTAAACTCGAGCGTTACCATTTACAACGCACAACGTTTGAATAACCTGATTAAACAGGCCGAATTAGATATGCAAAGTGGAATTTACGATTCGGAAACCATAAAAGAGTCAATTTCGCTGAGCATTTTAAATGCTTTTTTGCAGGTTGTGTTTTTAGAGGAGAATGTAAAAAATGCACAAAACCAGTTAGACGCTACTACCGAGCAACTGAAGCTGTCGGAAGCCCGTTTACAGTCCGGCATTATTTCACGCTCCGATTACCTGCAGGTAAAATCGCAACTGGCAAACGAGAAACTGAGTTTAGCCAATGCGCAGAGCAACTTTGCCATTTCAAAAGTAAGTTTGATGCAGTTAATGGAGCTACCGGTTGACGACAACTTTGAGGTGCTTCGTCCGAACCTGGAGGAATTAGCAAATGAAAATCTTACTCCGGTTGCATCAGATGTTTATGCCACTGCACTGGCCATTAAACCACAGATTAAAAGTGCCGAGTACCAAAAAGAAAGTGCTGCGCTGAATGAAAAAATTGCAGCGGCCGGTTTTTATCCAACCATCAGTGCCGATGCAGGTTTGTCAACCGGATATTCGAGCTACAATACATCCAATTATTTCGGACAATTGGGCGATCAGTTTACACCATCGGTTGGCGTTTCAGTATCCATTCCTATTTTCCAGAAAAAGCAGATTAAAACGAGTGTAGCACAGGCAAAAATTGGTTACAGCAATGCAGAATTACAGGAAATTGATACCAAAAACCAATTACGTAAAGAGATTGAACAAGCTTGTGTTGATGTGCTTTCGGCACAGATTGAATTTGAAGCCAACCAGGAGAGTTATTCATCTTACGAAGAATCGTACCAACTGGCGCAGGAAAAATTCAATAACGGACTGATCAACTCGGTTGATTTCCTTTTCGAGCGAAACAACCTGATCACGGCAGAAAGTCAGCTGTTACAATCAAAATTCAACCTGATATTCAGCTATAAAATCCTTGATTTCTACCAGGGCAATCCAATCACTTTATAAACCGAAATAATTAAAACGAAATATCATGAAGAAAAAAACAATCATCATTATCGCATTACTGCTTATCGTTCTGGTATCGGCAGCATTAGTTTTAAAACCTAATAAGGTTGATATAAGTCAGATCGATATTCAAACCGCAAAAGCAGGAAAAGGAAACATTAGTACTATTGTGGAATCGACCGGAACATTGGAAGCCATTACAACCGTTGAAGTGGGAACACAGGTTTCAGGAATTGTAGATGAACTTTTTGTTGACTACAACTCGTATGTAAAAAAAGGCCAGTTGCTGGCAAAAATCGATACCACAAACCTGGCAGCACAATTGGAGCAAAGTCAGGCAACGTTAGACAATGCAAAAGCGGAACTCGATTACCAGCAGGCTACCTACAACCGTATGGCGCCGTTGAACGACAAACAATTGATCTCACAAACTGATTTCGACCAGTTGGTTTACAATTTAAACAAAGCAAAAGCCAGTTACAACAATGCTATGGCGCAACACAAACGCAATAAGATCAATCTGGATTATGCGCTGATCTACTCGCCTATCGACGGAGTGGTTTTGAACAAAGAAGTTGAAGAAGGACAGACTGTTGCAGCAAGTTTTAACACGCCTACCCTTTTTACCATTGCCAACGACCTTACGCAAATGCAGGTTGAGGCCGACATTGATGAAGCCGACATAGGCCATATAAAAGAAGGACAACGTGTTGAATTCACTGTGGATGCCTATCCGGAAACAACTTTTGAAGGAGAAGTTACTCAATTGCGTTGGGAGCCAACTGTTACCAACAATGTAGTTACCTATACCATTATTATTGACGCGCCAAACCCGGATTACAAACTGATGCCGGGAATGACAGCCACTATTCAGGTTTTTATATTGGAGAAAAACGATATACTGGTGGTTCCAAGTAAAGCACTTCGTTTTAATCCCGACCAAAAACTACTAATGAGCTACATGAGCCAACAGGCTAAACCTGAAATGCCGGAAGGACAAACTCCTCCTGAAATGGGAAGTATGCCTGAACAAGCACCAAGCGATGCAACAATGGTTTGGGTAAAAGAAGGCACCAATATTCATCCTGTTCCGGTTAAAATAGGAATGAACGACGACATTAACGCTGAAATCCTTTCGGGAATAAAAAGCGGACAGGAGGTTCTGCTCAGCATGGAACAAAAAGGAGCAAATGAATCAGCAGCCAGATCAGGCGGCAATCCATTTATGCCAGGCCCTCCGGGAAGAAGATAGGAATTCAAGGAAAAAGGAAAAAGGATAAAGGCAAAAGGATAAAGTTAAGGACGGTTTAACCGGACGAAATCCAGATCGAAGCATCGGGAGCAAAAGTTACTGTCATCACAACGAGGAACGAGGAGAGATCTGTTGCAAGTTGCAATTTCGGATAACCAGCATCCGGTATCAAGTATCAAGAATCAAGTATCCAGAATCCAGAATCAAAAAAAAGAAAAAAATGAGTAAAGCAATTATAAAAGTATCAGAACTGCGAAAAGATTACCATGTAGGAGAAATGACCGTACATGCACTTCGTGGAGTTGATATGGAAATTTACGAAGGAGACTTTGCGGCCATTATGGGAGCCAGCGGATCCGGCAAATCTACCATGCTGAATATTCTTGGCTGTTTGGATAAACCAAGCTATGGCGAATATCACCTGGATGGAGTAAACATGGGAAAAATGAACAAGAACCAGCTGGCCGGATTGCGCAATAACAAACTGGGATTTATTTTTCAGTCGTACAACCTCCTGCCGCGTACAACGGCTCTGGAAAATGTGGAACTGCCACTTTTCTATAATTCAAAAGTAAAATCGAAAGAACGAAAAGAACGTGCCATTTACGCGTTGGAGCAGGTGGGCCTGGCCGACCGGATGGATCACATGCCCAACCAACTTTCAGGTGGTCAGCAGCAGCGTGTGGCCATCGCCCGTTCGCTGGTGAACGACCCGGTGGTTATCCTTGCCGACGAGGCGACAGGTAACCTCGACACCCGGACTTCTTACGAAATTATGGAACTCTTCCAGCGGTTAAACGACAACGGCAAAACCATTGTATTTGTAACACACGAATCGGACATTGCCCGTTTTATGAAACGCAACATCGTTTTCCGTGACGGCCGGATACAAAAAGAATCGGCGGTAACCGATCGATTTAATGCGACACAGTTGATCGAAGCACTTCCGGTAGATGAAGATTATGAATCTTAAAAGCAGCGAAAAATGAACTACACAAATCTCACAAAAATAGCAACCACCGCCCTGAAACGTAACAAATTCAGAGCAATACTGACCATGCTTGGTATTATTATCGGTGTTGGCTCGGTAATCGCGATGCTTTCCATAGGCGAATCATCGAAGCAGAGCATTCGCGAGGAAATGTCGGACATGGGCACCAATATGATATTTGTAATGCCCGGTCAGCAACGTCGTGGCGGAGTTATGATGGGGAATTCAAATACAAAATCGCTTACCCTAAAAGACATTGATGCACTTCGGAAAGAAGCAAAAAACATTACCGAAGTATCGCCACAGGTAAGCACCAGCGGACAGGCAGTTAACGGCAACAACAACTGGCCAACGACTATTTATGGTGTTAATGCCTCGTACCTCGATATCCGGAAATACGAACTGAAAGACGGACGTATTTTTACCGAAAAGGAAATTAAATCGCTGGCAAAAGTGTGCATTGTTGGGCAAACTGTTGTTGAAAATGTTTTCAACAACAATGTCGACCCCATCGGACAAACCATTCGTTTTGGCGGCATTCCGCTTAAGGTAATTGGCGTTTTAAAAGAGAAAGGTGAAAACGGCATGGGAATGGACCAGGACGATATGATTATTGCCCCGTACACATCGGTTCAGCGACGAATGCTGGCCATTACACACATTCAATCGATTTATGCATCGGCAGTAAGCGAAGAACAGTCGGAGGCAGCCATCGCAGAAATTGAAACAATTTTACGTCGGCAACACAAATTACAGGAAGGCGACGACGATGATTTCGAGGTACGTTCGCAGGCCGAAATGGTGGAAATGGTTTCATCGGTAACCGATATGCTGACTCTGCTTTTAGGAGCTGTAGCAGGAATATCGTTGCTGGTTGGCGGTATCGGAATTATGAATATCATGTTTGTATCGGTTACCGAACGCACCAAAGAAATCGGGCTGCGCATGTCGGTTGGCGGACGAGGTTTCGACATCCTGATGCAGTTTCTGATTGAAGCCGTTCTGCTAAGTATTTTAGGCGGAATAATTGGTATAATTTTTGGCACAGGGCTCTCCTATCTTGCATCGTTTGCCCTCGACATGCCTTTTGTTATCGACACGCAGGCAGTAGCCTTATCGTTCCTTGTTTGTAGCGTAATTGGCATATTTTTCGGTTGGTATCCGGCACGAAAAGCTGCTAACCTCGACCCGATTGACGCCATACGACACGAATAAATATAAAATTTGCTTTGGCTGCATTTTATTTAACAATTGATTTAACTTTGTTGAAAACCACTAAGAATGAACAAACTTCAGGCAAAACGACATAGTCTTCCCATTATAATGCACCTGCTGGTGTGGCTGGTTTTAATTATTTTACCGCAAATTATAATAAGCCGTTATTCAGGAAACAACAATTTTATTGCCTGGGGTTTTTATGTAAATGCCTTTATTATAGGCGTTATATTTTATATTAACTATTTCTGGCTCGTTCCAAAGTTCTATATGAACCATAAAAAGGCATTGTTCTTTCTTTTGGCCCTTGCTGTTGTTGTTTGCTTTTATTTTGTGCTCGATTACTCTAATCATATTTTTCATAATCCGGAGCGCGACCGACGAATTGCCGAGTCGATTGAAGAGCAGGCACGCAACGAGCAACGATTTCAGCGCCCGCCATTTAAGCTCATGCAAATTTATGGCTTTAGCCTGCTGGCCATTGTTATTGTTGGTTTTTCAATTGGTTTACGTGCCATTGAGCAATATACGGCCAGCGAAAAACGCCAGAAAGAACTGGAAAAAGAGAAACTTAACTCGGAGCTTGCCTTTCTGAAAAACCAGGTAAGCCCACACTTTTTCTTTAACACGCTGAACAATATTTATTCGATGGTAGCCATAAATACCGACGATGCGCAGGCTGCCATTTTAAAACTATCGAAACTGATGCGCTACCTTTTATACGAGTCGGAACACGGCGAAACCCTGCTTTCGGCCGAGGTAGAATTTATGCGTCATTACATTGATTTAATGCAGTTACGCGTATCGCAAAAGGTCGATATCCACATCGATCTTCCCGGTAAACAGAACGACCTGAAAATACCGCCACTCCTTTTTATTCCATTCATCGAAAACGCATTTAAACACGGAATTAGTTACCGCGATAAATCGTTTATAAAGGTGGAAATGAAAACAGAAGCTGAAAAAGTATATTTCAGCTGCGAGAACAGCGTGGCCAAAGAAAAAACAGAAAAGCGGGAGGAAAACCATTCGGGAATCGGACTCGAAAATGTAAAAAAAAGACTGGAACTTTTATTCGCCGGAAAATACGATTTATACATCGAATCTTCAACAAATATATTCAGCGTAAAACTTGAAATAGATACCGCAAAATGATACGAACAATTGCCATCGACGATGAACCTCTTGCACTTCAACTGGTAACTTCTTATGTGGAAAAAACGCCAACACTGGAACTGGCGGGTGCTTTTGATAATCCCATCGATGCCATGGAATTTATGGATCAGAACGAGGTGGATCTTATTTTTCTCGACATTGAAATGCCCGATTTAAGTGGTCTGGAATTTACCCGTATTCTTACCAACAAACCAAAAATTATTTTTACAACGGCTTACGAAAAATACGCACTGCAGGGTTTTAAACTCGATGCTATTGATTACCTCTTAAAACCATTCAGTTACGAAGAGTTTTATAAAGCCGCCGAAAAAGCAAAAAAACAAATTGCTTACGAACGCGCCGATAAAAAAGGCGATGAAGTGGATTCGAATAACGAATTTCTGTTTCTGAAATCGGAATACAAAATCCGCAGAATTAATTTTAACGACATTATTTACGTTGAAGGTTTAAAAGACTATGTTAAAGTATTTCTTCAGCACGAGGCAAAACCGATTATGTCGTTAAGCTCGCTAAAAGCACTTGAAGCCAAACTTCCTGAAGGGAAATTTATGCGCGTTCACCGTTCGTTTATCGTAAACCTCGAAAAGATAGACACTATTGAACGAAGCCGGATTGTTTTTGGAAAAGTTTACATTCCGGTAAGCGACCAGTACAAAGACAACTTCAATAATTTTGTAAAAAATAATTTCCTATAACAGAATATCCTGAGCGATAATCCAGTTGTATTAAAAATTTCATCTCCTTCGCACTATTTTAATTCTGTCTAAATAAAATTTATAATTTTGTCGTCAAATTATTATCCATGGGATTAAAGCAGGAACAAATTCAGAAAACCACAAAAATGTCGAAACTGCTTTTCAGCCACCCACAGTTAATCCTGGTGTTGGAGCGGTTTGAAATAAAGTTAGGCGTTCGTGAAAAAACTGTTGAGGAAATTTGCCTAGAAAACAATATCAGCCCCAAAGTATTTTTAATGGTGGCCAATCTTAACATCGACAGTTCGTACCATCAGGATTTGAATTTCAGCGCTCCTGAAATTAAACAGGTCGTAAATTACCTGATGAAATCGCATGCCTATTATTCGGCAGAGGTTTTCCCGGAGATTATTCAGAACATTCATTTGATGAGCGAATTCAGCCAAAAACCGGAAATGCAGCTTGTTGAGCGTTTTTTTAATGATTACAAACACGAAGTTGACCAGCATTTTGATTATGAAAACCACACCGTTTTCCCGTACATTTTAAACCTGATTGAGGCCAACGCCGCCGGGAATTATTCGGTGATTGATTACCGCGAACATCACGATGATATTCAGGAAAAACTCGACGATGTAAAAAAACTGCTTATCGAGCATCTTCCGCAAAAGGCTGACAACAACCTGAGACGTAAAATATTATTTGCGCTCTTCGATTTAGATGCAGATCTGCAAACGCATTCAAAAATTGAGAATGAGATTTTAATTCCGCAGGTGGAACAACTTGAAAAACAAGGCCTCGTATAATTGGGAACGCGCTGTAAAATACTGATCATCGAACCTTCGGCAATTATACGCGAAGGAATTGCTGCCATTCTGCATCAAATGAAAGACAGCATTGAACTGTCGTTTGCCGACACGCTGGAAGAGGCATTGAGATTCGGGCAATCCGATCTTTTTAAAATTGTATTCATTAATCCGGTTACCCTAAACAATTCGAGAAAGAATTTGAACAACCTGCTCACGCTTTATCATAAAACCAATGTTGTGGGTTTGATTTCCAACCACTACGACCGCACGCTTTACGATAATTTTGCCGATAATATTTTTATTACCGACAGGTACGAAACCATTACACAGATTATTTCGAAACGGTTTAAAACAACACCTGCCGGAAACAACGACATCGACAATACCTTAAGCGAAAGAGAAGTAGATGTACTGAAGCTGCTGGCCACCGGAAAATCGAATAAAGAAATTGCTGAACAACTGTTTATCAGTATCCACACCGTTATTTCGCACCGCAAAAACATCAGTAATAAAATTGGCGTAAAATCAACAGCCGCACTGGTTATTTATGCTGTGGCCAACGGTTTAATCGATGTTGATGGCTTTACCGAATAAAAGCTTCATTATTTTCCCCACTTTAAAATAAGAAAGAGCAAAGGAGCTACAATCATTATGGTTATCAAGGCTTTGCTAATGTATTTTCCTTTTTCTTTTCGGAATAAGGCCCACCCGACTAACCCTGCAATGATGAGATAAAATGAAAAATCGATAAATACCGACGACACCAATTCGTTTTGCGATGAGTTAACCGTGAGTGACGATATAAATGAAAAAATCATACGCTTGTCGTTTTAAAATTGCCCCTGTAAAATTCAGTGTTTTTTAACGGGCTGACAATCGCGTAAAATGATGATTTTGATTCAAGATCACTACCTTAAAAAGGGGAATTCAGACAAATTAATCTCTTAATGTGCAAGCAGTTCCGCATTATTGCTGCAACATTCGTAACCGGCCTGCAGCGTTATGTGCTCAATGCCAAATTTATCGTGAAGCAGTTTCTCGGCTTTTGCGCGAACTTCCATCAACTCCAACATGCTAATGTTGCTTTCCATATTAATATGCGCCTCTAAATGAATCTGGGTATCATCGAGTTTCCAAACATGAATATGATGAATATTGTCGATCCCCTGAATCTTTTCAACTTCCTCTTTTATACTTCCCAAATCAATATTTGTGGGTGTCGATTGCATTAAAATATCTACCGTCTCCTTCACCACATCCCAGGTGTGATAAATAATATAAATCCCCACCAGAACGGTAATCAACGGATCGATCCAGAAAACTTCGAATTTCCAGATGGCAATACCACCAATAATTACGGCTACCGACGAAAAGGTATCGCCCAGTAGATGCAGGTAAGCAGCGCGTACATTCAGGTTATGGTCTTTATCTTTATTCAGCACAAAAACCGAAATAAGATTGGCCAGCAAACCAAAGGTTGCCACAATAAACATGATTTTGCCTTTTATCGGCTCAGGATTTACAAACCGTTCGTAGGCTTCAAAAAACAGGTACAAACAAATGCCAATCAGTACCACTCCGTTAAAAAGAGCGGCCAGTATTTCAACGCGTTTATACCCAAAGGTTTTTTGTTCATCCGAAGGTTTGCGGCTTCGTTTACCCGCCAGGAACGCAATAAAAATTGCCGACGAATCGCCCAGATTATGCAGTGCATCAGATAGTAACGACAAACTATTGGAAATAATTCCACCGATAATCTGCACAATGGTAATCGAAAGATTTAAAACCGTTACCCAAAGTAATTTCCTCCCTCTTATTTCGTGATTATGGTGGTGATGATGCCCATGATCGTGATGATGACCTGCCATTTTTTTCGTTTTAAAGTAATACAAATATTAACAATTATAGTTTAAATCAAATCCCTATTAATAGGGATATTATTAATCGTTATTTACTACTATTTTTGTAGGATAAATTGGTTTAGTTATTGTTTTATTGTAAAAGGTTAGTTTATGGATTTAGAAAACACTTTCAAAACAGGACGATGGTGTAAAGTCATTGAAGTGAAAGATTTTGTAACTTTAAATATCACCCCGTATACCGGCGATCACAAATTTCTGGAAGGCCCCACGGCGCGCACCAGCAAATTATGGGATATCTGCAAAGAAGCCCTTAAAGAAGAGCGCCAGAACAATGGTTTACGCGATGTGGATGTAAATGTAGTTTCGGGATTGACGGCTTTCGAGGCCGGATACATCGACAAAGAAAGCGAAGTGATTGTTGGTTTGCAAACCGACAAGTTGCTAAAACGTGCCATGAAACCTTACGGAGGTTACAACGTGGTTAAAAAAGCATTATCGGAACACGGTTTAAAACCCAACCCGATCATTCACGAGAGTTTTAGCAAATACACCAAAACCCACAACGACGGTGTTTTTGATGCCTATACCGATGAAATCCGGAAATTCCGCTCGCTGGGTTTCCTAACAGGCTTACCCGATAATTATGCCCGCGGGCGAATTATTGGCGACTACCGCCGTGTAGCTTTGTATGGTATCAACCGCCTGATTGAAGCAAAAAAAGAGGATCTGCAAAAAATTACCGGCCCGATGAGTGATGCTACCATTCGTTTGCGCGAAGAAGTTTCGGAGCAAATCCGCGCTTTGAGCGACATGATTGAAATGGGTAACATTTACGGTTTAGATCTTTCGCGCCCGGCACAAAATGCACAGGAAGCCGTTCAGTGGACTTACATGGCCTACCTTGCAGCGGTTAAAGAACAAGACGGTGCTGCAATGTCGTTGGGAAGTGTTTCATCGTTCCTCGATATTTTTATTGAAAAAGATATTCAGGACGGAAAAATCACCGAAACCGATGCACAGGAATACATCGACCAGTTTGTAATGAAACTGCGAATGGTTCGCCACCTGCGCATGGAAGCTTACGACCAGATTTTTGCCGGCGACCCAACCTGGGTAACCGAAAGTATTGGTGGTTTGCTCATCGACGGACGTAGCAAAGTAACCAAAACATCGTTCCGTTTCCTGAATACGCTTTACAACCTGGGGCCGTCGCCTGAGCCAAACATAACTATTCTTTGGTCGAAAAACCTGCCAAAAGGTTTTAAAGATTATTGCGCCAAAGTATCCATCGAAACCTCATCAATTCAGTACGAAAACGATGATTTGATGCGTACCAGCTCAAATTGCGACGACTATGGAATTGCATGTTGCGTATCGATGCAGGAGCTTGGAAAACACATCCAGTTTTTTGGAGCGCGTACCAACCTGGCCAAAACATTGCTTTTAGCCATTAACAGTGGCCGCTGCGAAAATACAGGAACGCAAATGGTGGATGGGATTCCGTTTATTGAAGAGGAATACCTGGATTACGACAAGGTAATTGCCAACTTTAAAATAGCCATGAAAGAAGTGGCGCGTGTATATAACGAAGCGATGAACATCATCCACTTTATGCACGACAAATACTACTATGAAAAAGCCCAGATGGCGCTTATCGATACCAACCCGAAAATTAATATCGCGTACGGTATTGCCGGATTATCGATTGTTGCCGACTCGCTTTCGGCCATTAAACACGCCAAAGTAAAACCAATTCGCGATGAAAACGGCCTGACTGTAGATTTCGAAATCGAAGGCGATTTCCCGAAATATGGTAACGACGACGACCGTGTTGACCACATTGCCCGCGATGTGGTGGAGCATTTTAACCTGGAGCTGGAAAAACTTCCGGTGTACAAAAATGCCATGCCAACCATGTCGGTGTTAACCATTACATCGAATGTGGTTTACGGAAAGAAAACCGGAGCTACTCCCGACGGACGTGCGAAAGGCGTTGCTTTTGCGCCGGGAGCTAACCCGATGCACGGACGTGATACACACGGAGTAATTGCGTCGTTGAATTCGGTGGCCAAAATCGATTATAAAGATTCGAAGGATGGTATTTCGAATACCCTTTCTGTGGTACCTAAATCGCTGGGAGCAACACCTGAAATGCGTATTGAAAACCTTGTTCGCACGCTTGATGGTTACTTTGGCTGCAACGCCCAGCACTTAAACGTAAACGTGCTCGACCGCGACACGCTGCTTCACGCTATGGAGCATCCTGAAGATCACCCGCAGCTAACAATTCGGGTTTCGGGTTACGCCGTAAACTTTGTTCGTTTAACCCGCGAACAACAGCAGGAAGTGCTTACGCGCTCGTTCCACGAAACAATGTAAATTTTCACAAAATACTACACTTGCATGCCGGCCGGTTTAAACTGCTGGCATGCTTTTGTGTTAAACAGTATGTCTTCAACTGAAAATAAATTAATCGTCCATTCCATCGAATCGTTTGGCACACACGATGGTCCGGGAATTCGTTTGGTGGTATTTTTACAGGGCTGCAACCTGCAATGTAAATACTGCCAGAATGCGGATACCATTGCCTTAAAAGGCGGAACACCAACCGAAATGGAGAGCCTGGTAAAACGTGCCGTAAATATGAAAACGTACTTTGGCGACGATGGCGGAGTAACGGTTTCGGGAGGAGAACCCATGTTACAAAGTAAGGTATTGATTCCCTTTTTTGAAGCCTTGAAAAAAGAAGGTATTCACACCAATATCGACACCAACGGATTGATACGAATACCGGAAGCCAAACAGCTGATTTCGGAACTGTCCGACCTCGTAATGTTTGATGTGAAAGCCACAACTGAAGAAGGTTTCAAAACGATTACAGGAGCAAAAGGACTTGGTCGGTTGTTGGAGAATATTCAACTTCGTGAACAAAGTAAAAAACCGTACTGGCTGCGTTACGTGCTCGTGCCCGACTACACCGACAGCGAAGAATCGTTACGTTGGTTAATCGAAACTTTCTCCGGGAATAAGTACCTGGAAAAACTTGAGATACTCCCCTACCACAAACTGGGAATTTACAAGTGGGAATCGTTGGGAATGGATTATCAGTTTAAAGAAATAAAAGAGAATACGCCCGAGCAAATCGAACGGGCTTTTGAAATGCTGAAACCGCATTTTAAAGACGTAATTGTGAAATAAGTAAAAGGCAAAAAAACAGTAACCGCAAAAGAAAGCCACAACAAGTTAAAAGTATCGAGAATCCAGCATCTAGTATCCAGCATCTAGTATCCAGTACTAGTATCTAGTATCCAGTACTAGTATCTAGTATCCAGTACTAGTATCTAGTTCTGGCATCAGGTATCGCAAAAAGAAATATCCATGAGTTTATATTCACCAAAAGAAATAATTAACCAGGCCGGAAAACTGGCCATTGCAAAAGACAGCTACTCGGCAAAAAAAATACTGACACTGGCATTTTTAGCCGGAGCTTACATTGCTTTTGGCGGACTGCTGGCAATTTTGGTTGGTGGCGGTGTTCCGGAAATAGGAGCTGAAAACCCGGGAATCCCGAAGTTTCTTATGGGGGCCATGTTCCCCGTTGGACTAATGATTGTTGTTATGGCCGGGGCCGAACTTTTTACCGGCAACAACGCCTATTTCATGCCCAATGTATTTAGTGGCAAACAACGCTGGACCGCACCGCTTCGCAACTGGTCGTTGGTTTATGTGGGAAACTTTGTAGGCGCTGTATTTGTTGCCTACTTTTTGGTGCACCTCACCCATTTGGTCAATGCCGCCCCCTGGATAAATATGGTAGAAAAGATTGCCATTGGAAAAATTTCCAATCCGTTTTTCACTACATTTTTAAAAGGGATTGGCGCTAACTGGCTGGTTTGTCTGGCACTGTGGATGGGCATGTCGGCGCAACATACCAGCGGAAAAATTTTAGGCATCTGGTGGCCCGTTATGGCTTTTGTTACCATGGGTTTCGAGCATAGTATTGCCAATATGTTTTTTATTCCTCTGGCCATTTTTGAAGGAGTAGATATTAGCTGGGTAACCTTTGTGGTAAAAAACCTGATTCCGGCAACACTTGGAAATATTGTTGGAGGCGGCTTTTTTGTTGGCACTTTGTACTGGTATGCTTATGCCAAAGAGAAATAGCAAAAATCTGGGATAATGATTCATCTTAACTTTCTGAATTTTCAAAAAAAGTCACATTAAATACTCCACCCTGAAGTTGTTTCAGGATTCTGTTTAATAAATACAGCTTCCTCTCGAACAGATGCTGAAACAAGTTCAGCATGACATTTTATCAATGGAAAATATAGCAACCGACGATTTTAGTTTAAATGCGAGGTAAACTCCAGCCCACCAGCTTTTATGGTTTGCTGAAAAAACGCTGAATCTTTCTTAAAATTAAGCAAGCTTCTCAGCTCATTCAGCTCCTTGCTATCAAGCAATGCATTAAAGATATGACTGCCAACGGGAATAATAATTTTTCGCTTAAAGTTTGATGTTTTGTTCCGCAATATCCACTCTTCGCCATCAAGATTTTGGATATAACTGGCAAACTTCCAGAAGTCTTCTTCCTTGAGATTGAAGTTTAGATTTTTGTACTCAACATGTATAGCTTCGCATTTTACGCATTTAAAAATCTTCCCATTTTGTGTTTCTATTAGTACTTCCATTTGCTGAACTTTTCTTTGATACAACACAAAATAAGCGCAAAACGAAATACAAATCAATCCCAAGAACTTGTGATTTTTTAGTAGTGATACCCTCACTTTGAGTGAGAGCATCACTATAATTTATACCAATTTGATTATAAAATGCCGTATTGGATATGCCGGTTATTTTCTGTTTGTACAAGGCGAAAAATTTTAGCATAGCTGGGGCTACGTTATAGTTTTTCAACGCAGTAGAAACGGAAAAGAACAAATTTATATGCGGCATTTTGTGGTCAATTTGGTATTACAAAAGTGTATCCACTGTTTTGCCTTCGGGTTTTTTAAGCATGCGTGCCGAAATACTGCTTTTAATAACCTTTTGTAAGGCATCAACCTGCCGTTCTTTGGCAAAACGTTTGGCAGTTATCAGGCTGATTTCGCGAACAGGTTCGTTGGGCACGATTTCCTTGATTAGCTCTTCCTGCCCGGCCGGAATATTTATTGTTGCCAACTCGGGAATAAAAGTCAGGCCACTTTTATACTCCACAATACGCCGCAACGATTCAATGGAGTTACTGTGGTACACCAGCCGTTGTTTGTTTTTCTTTTGCGGATTGATCTGGCAAATCGAATTCACCTGATTCTGAAAACAATTCCCCTCCTCCAGGTACCAGATCTCTTCCGGGTTGATTGATTTGATATCGATAGCATCCTGCTCAAATAAGGGATGATCTTCCGACAAGTAAGCATAAAACCGCTCGTAAAACAGTGGTGTTACAGAGATATTTGTTGCCGAAACCGGCGTAGAAATAATGCCACAATCAATATCGCCCATTTTAATTTCATCGATGATTTCCTCGGTTTTCAGCTCGTATATTTCCAGCTGCAAAGCCGGATAATCTTTACCCAACTGATGAATAAAAAGCGGAACAAGATAAGGCGCCAGCGTGGGAATAATCCCGACTTTCAGGTTACCGCTCACTTCTTCGCTTATATTGATGGAAATCTGTTTCAACGCTTCAATCTGCTTTAAAATTTCCAGCGACTTTTCGTAAAACACTTTCCCCTCATCAGTAAATTGAAAGGGCCGTTTCGTGCGGTCGATCAATTTGAAATCCAGCTCTTCTTCCAGTTTCTGTATTTGCAAACTCAAGGCGGGCTGTGTAACTCCCAGCCGGTCGGCAGCTAACGAGAAGGAACCAGATACATAAATTTCTTTCAGATACTCCAGTTGTACGATATTCATAGCATAAGAATTACTAATAACACCATAAATATAATAAATACTGCTAATAGTATATTTGTGGTGTTAAAACAAAAGAACAAAAATTAAAACTTTAAAAATTAATTATTATGAAAGCAAAAAATCAGCTTACAGTAGAGAAATTGAATCAGTTATTAGCAGATTATCAAATTCATTACCAAAACCTGCGCGGTTTACACTGGAACATTAAAGGCCAGTTATTCTTTGCGCTGCACGCCCGTTTCGAAGAATACTACAACCAGGCATCAGAAGTTGTGGATGAAATTGCAGAGCGTATTTTAATGCTGGGAGGCCAGCCTTTGCACACTTTCGAAGACTACACAAAAACGGCAAAACTGGGTGTGGTAGCTAACGTTTCGGAGGCGAAACCAGCTGTAGAAAGTGTTTTGGAAAGCCAGCGTTATTTCCTGAATAGCTTTCACGAAATTCTGGAAGTTGCCGGAGAAAACAACGACGAAGGAACTGCTGCACTAATGAGCGACTGGATTGGACATACTGAAAAAGAAATATGGATGCTGGAATCATTTTTGGCATAACAAAGCAATAGAAAACAGAAACAAAAGCCTCGCAATTTGCGAGGCTTTTTTTCATTTCCTGTATCATTACTAATCATCGATAGCTTGAAATACCAGCTGGCCGAATTTCCAACCAGTAACATCGTTAACCGGCCCCTGAGTTTGTTTCAGAATTATTCCGATTACGTTCTCCCCGGGATCGGCAAAATACTGCGTATTAAAATAACCACCCCAGCTGAAAGTCCCCTCACTTCCCATACCTCCTTTACTCTCTCCTTTTGCTGTTAACAGTCCAAAAGCCAGGCCATATTTGCTATCCGAATCAACCCAAAGATCTCCTATTTGGTTCGAAAGAATAACATCAACGGTTGTACGGCTCAATAAACGAATCCCGTTGTATTCGCCACCATTCAGGTACATTTGCAGAAAAATGGCATAATCTTTTGCGGTGCTCGACAAACCGGCACCTCCCGAAAAAAATGTTTTGGCTCCTTTTACCGGATAATCAGCATCGTAGAAAGTTACCGGATATTTTTGCCATTCGCCATTAACCACCTGCAGAACATCAACTACGCGATCGATATTTTTTCGGGTTGGTAAAACCAGGTGTCTTCCATTCCAAGCGGATCGAAAATATGTATTTTCAGATACTGATCGAATGGCATTCCCGAAACCACTTCAATGAAATATCCCAACACATCAAGCCCTTCGCAGTATCTGTACTGTGTTCCAGGTTCGCAGTGTAATGGCATTTTAGCCAAATTTTTCACACTCTCTTTAATGGTAATATTTTTTGTAGTGAACAGGTCGGTAACACCAGCCTTTTGGTATAACATCTTAAAACGTTCATCGCTATCGATAATTCCGTAACCAATACCCGAAGTATGTGTCAATAAATGACGAACAGTAATTTCGTTTTTTACAGGAACGCCTGTCCAGGTGGTATCGCTGTAACGGAAATTCGTTAAAACCTGCTGATTTTTAAATTCCGGAATGTATTTTGAGATCGGATCATCCAGCTGAAATTTTCCTTCTTCCCACAACATCATCACCGCCGTTGAAGTAATTGCTTTTGTTTGTGAGGCGATACGAAAAATAGCATCGCGTTTCATTTCATCGCCATTTTCATTGGCAACTCCGTAAGCCTTCCAATGAACGATCTTTCCGTTTCTTGCCACCAGCGAAACAATTCCTGGCAGGTTACCTTTAGCCACTTCCTCTTCACACATTTTATCAATACGAGCCAATCGTTCAGCAGAAATACCGGCACTTTCGGGTGCCGCTTCTACCAGCTTAGACGATTTTAATATTGAACGGGTTTGGGCATCGGATAAGCTAAATAAGAAAAGGGATAGAACAAAAAGTAGTGTAAACTTTTTCATTGATTTAAAATTTTGTAACCCATTACCTACAGCAGATGGGCCGTAATACTTGTTTGTTATTTTATTGTTTCCAAAAATACAAATACTTCAACGGAATAAGCTGACTTATTGTACAAAATACAAACTACGCATTAATTTCTATCTGCATTTTCCTGGTTCCGAGAACAATAAAGATCACAATTCAATATAACTTCGTTAAAACAGCACAGATAAACTATCTCGTTCCAATAGGTTTTCAAGGGCTTGCTACTGCAGCTAATTTGTATGTAGAGCGAAAGGACACTTGCTGCCCTTTCACTCTTATTTATATCCTTTTACGACTATAGCCTTACAACATTTTTCGGGCTTCGCGATCGGGATCATTTTTGGCCTCGCAAACATCATTCAGAATCATCACCTCGCCATTCTCCACCGTAAATTCTGGCCACGCCGGCATAGTTTCGCAATTCGGATTTCCGGTCTTCATAAATGCAAGCAGCGCATCCGACATTTTTTCCGACAATTTACGGGGCCGGGCACCTCCTCCGGTGTGTGTCAGCATCAGGTCGGTGTTGTAAAACCAGAAACAAATATCGAGGCAGTGGAAGGCCCGCATTCGGTTATCAAACAAGGGAGGTTCCCAGCCAAACCAGGCCATATAAACCGGGGCCTGCTGATTACTTTTTGCAGTAGCTGTTTCAACCGCGCCTTTTCGGTTACTGGCAACCAAGGTCATAATCTCAATAGGTTTGGCATCCGGAAATACCTTTGCATAGGCATCGTAAACTTCCGGTGCTTTGTCGCCCAGGCCCCCTCTGAAACCGGCTCGTTCCTTCAACATTTCTTTGGCCTGCTCAGCTGTCATTTTTTCCAGTTCGGGCATGGTACGCGCCATTCCCCACTCGTGAAAAGTAGTACAGATCAGCATTGGCACATCCGAAGAAACACCATTAGCTTCCGAATAAAATGTTCCTTTCGGTATATTTACTCCATCGGCAACAGGGGCAAATCCGATACGTACCAATCCGCTTCCACCTTCTTCTTCACGCATTCTCTCATTGGCTTTATTGGCAATAAGAATGTATTCTTTCCAGGGAATTTCCTGCAATTTATCAACTTCCGAAGGTTTTAAACCGGCTTCTTTCAGTACATATTCTCCGAGCTTTTGCGCATAGCCCTGATTCATGCCCTCGGTGGTTGAACCACTTAACGGAACAGCTTTGTGCACCAAACCTTTTGCAGCAGGCATGGCGGCAAGCGTACAAACTTTGGCACCTCCGCCCGATTGGCCCATAATGGTAACATTCTCAGGGTCGCCACCAAAATTGGCGATGTTCTCGTTCACCCATTCCAATGCGGCTACCATATCAAGCGCACCAACGTTGCCCGAGTGTTTATATTTTTCGCCACCAACACCCGACAGATCAGAAAACCCGATTGGCCCCAGGCGGTGGTTAATCGAGACAAAAACAATATCGCCTTTTCGGCTGAGGTTTTCGCCCATGTAACCGTCTTGCTCAATACCATTTCCGTTGGTGTAACCGCCGCCATGCAACCACACCATAACAGGGCGTTTTTTATCATCCAGAGCCGGTGTCCAAACGTTCAGGCGCAAACAATCTTCGCTTACATCGTCGTAATTCCAATGGTCAACAAACGAAGAATAAGCGTTGGCATAACGGCCATCCATTAACTGCGGAGCGGTATTTCCCCACCACACGGCAGGTTTAATGTCATTCCATGGTTCAGGTTTTTGCGGAGGCATAAAACGGTTTTTGCCACCGGTATCAGCGCCGTAAGGAATGCCTCTGAACTGCGTTATTCCGCGAAGTATAAATCCTTTTACTTTTCCGTACGCCGTGTCGGCAATGGCAATATCGTCGCCAATAAAAAGAACTTGCTCGTCGTCGGCTGCTGCTGTAGATTCAGCGGGGGCTGCACATGAGGCCAGCGGTAATGTTGAAGCCAGTCCAAATCCGGCGGCTCCGGCTCCCATGGTTTGAAAAAAGGTCCTTCTGTTAGTCTTCATAATTTTTTGGTTTTAGTTAAATTGTTAAGATATTATTTAAACAGTAGTGGCACAAATTCCGACAGGTAAATCCGCCAGTTTCGCCAAATGTGACCACCGTTGGTTTCCGTATAGGCATATTTCATTCCCATGCTATTAAGCTTTGCTCTGTATTCTTTATTTGCATCGTACAGGAAATCGGGTTTACCAATCCCTATCCAATAAAGTTTATAAACATTATCCATCTGCTGTTTTAGCGTGCCGTCCATATCATCATAAAAACTTTTCCGGTGGCATCTTCGCGGGGCATTAATGCGGCAGAAAATAACCCCACATAATCGAAGGTATTTTCATCGTATCGTGAAATATGGAATGAATGCAGGCCTCCCATTGAAAGGCCTGCAATTACACGATTAGCTTTATCTGCTTTTACGCGATAGTTGCCTTCTACAAACTTTATGATATCCATAAAATTGGCTTTATAGCTTCGGTCCATGGTTTTTGACGCCATAAAATTTGGCTTGTAAAAACCATCATGTCCTTTTCCGGGCGCTGCATCTATCTTTTCTTCATAATTGGGTCGTATTTAAATTTTAGAATTGTATTCACCGTTTTATATTAAATATGATTTGTTTTTGACTACAAACAATGCAATATGTTTAAATGACACATTAAAAATATTCAAAAAAACAGACTTTTATAGAATGATAAAAACCTTCCGGTTAAAAACAAGCTATTCGCCCTCTGCTTCTTCACTAAACAACTGTATAAAGCAGAACCATTTACGCTTTACAGTGCCTCTTTTTTGAACGAAATAACCAGTAGCTCCTTAACATTTTATACACTTTATTTTTACATCTTATACCGTAACATTATCAAAATACCCCCCGGCACGAAACAAATTCTCAGGCATTTTTCGTCATTTCAATCTATTTTTACAGCAGCAATAAAATAAGATTACCTAACCAAAAATCGTTTTTAATGGAACAAAGTTTTTACCAAGGGTTTCACCCTTATTTTAAAAACAGAACAAAATCATAAGTTCAATAATTAAGTTAGTTAGATGTTTTACATGGATTTAAGTTCGGGCAGGTTACACAGGCCTGTCCGAAGCTTAGATCCTCGGAAAACAAAACTGACACAAAAATGAAAATCCCTGTATCCATAGGCGTTTCATGCAAATAATCCATAACTTTAATACAAAACAAATATCTATACAAAATGAAACAACTATTTCTATTCCTGTTCATCGGGATTCTGGCTGTTTCCTGTTCGCAAAAGAATTGGGAAAAAACCCAGGATGCTGTAATTGTTTACCCCCAACAAGCCGGAAAGCAACAGGCGCAGGCCATTAAAATTACACCGGTACACGACGAGATTATTAAAGTATCGGCAAGCGCCACAAAAACTTTTGTCGCGAAGGAAAGCCTTGTTGCACTTCCGCAAAACGAAACAGTACCTTTTACAGTTGAAGAAAATGATGATCACCTGATCATTTCAACCACCAAAACAAAAGTTAAAGTATCAACAGAAACCGGCAAAATCGATTTTCTGGATGAAAACGGAAATCCAATTCTTGAGGAAAAGGAAAACGGTGGAAAATGGTTCGAGCCGATTGAAGTGGATGGCGTAAATGCTTATTCCACGCGCCAGGTTTTCGAATCGTCAAACGATGAAGCCCTCTACGGACTTGGCCAGCACCAGGCCGACGAAATGAACTACAAAGGAAAAAACGAGGAGCTTTTCCAATACAACACAAAAGTATCGGTACCGTTTATTGTTTCAACAAATAACTACGGTTTGCTTTGGGACAACTACTCGCTTTCGCGTTTTGGCGATCCGCGCCCTTACGGACAAATCGATCAGTTTAAACTTTACGATACCGAAGGTAATGAAGGCGGTTTAACTGCTACCTACATCGACAACAACGAAAACAACCACGTTTATACAAGTCGTATTGAATCGACAATTGATTACGAAAACCTGGAAACCATCGAGAATTTCCCTGAAGGCTTCGATTTTAACCAGGCCCGCATAGTTTGGGAAGGCGATATTGAGCCCGAAGAAAGTGGCATCTTCCGTTTTCTGTTGTACTACGCTGGTTACACCAAAATTTGGGTGAACGGCGAACTGATGGCCGACAAATGGCGCACAGCATGGAACCCGTCGGTGGCTAAATTTCAGTACGACATGAAAGCCGGCGAAAAGTACCACGTAAAACTCGACTGGATTCCTGATGGTGGCGTTTCGTACATCGGATTGAAAGCCTTATCGCCGGTTGATCCTGATGCGCAGAACAATATTTCATTCTGGTCTGAAATGGGCGACCAGATCGACTATTTCTTTATGAAAGGAAACAGCATGGACGATGTGATCAGCCGCTACCGCACACTTACCGGGAAAGCGCAGGTAATGCCAAAATGGGCCATGGGTTTCTGGCAAAGTCGCGAGCGCTACAAAACGCAGGAAGAACTGGAAAGTACGTTAAAGGAATTCAGAAAAAGAGAAATTCCTATCGATAATATTGTGCAGGACTGGTCGTACTGGGAAGTTGACAAATGGGGAAGCCACGAGTTCGACAAAGCGCGTTTCCCCGATGCAAAAGGCATGATAGACATGGTGCACGACAACCATGCAAGAATATTAATATCGGTTTGGCCTAAGTTTTATTTAGGAACCGAACACTACAACGAATTTGACCAAAATGGCTGGATGTATAAACAAGCCATTAACGACAGCATTCGCGACTGGATTTATCCGGGGTATATTGGTTCGTTCTACGATGCTTACGATCCGGGAGCCAGAAAATTGTTCTGGGAACAAATTAACGAGCACTTATATTCGCTGGGAATCGACTCGTGGTGGCTGGATGCTACCGAACCCGACATTCTTTCGAATGCAAGCATGGCCTACCGTAAAAAATTAATGAATCCAACTGCGTTAGGATCATCAACGCAATATTTTAACGCCTTTGCACTGATGAACGCCAAAGGAATTTACGAGGGGCAGCGCGAAGAAAACCCGAAAGACCGCGTGTTTATTCTTACCCGGTCGGGGTTTGCCGGCATGCAACGTTACGGAACAACCACCTGGAGTGGCGACATTGGCACCACCTGGGAAGATATGAAAGCGCAAATTTCGGCAGGTATCAATTTCTCCATGTCGGGACTCCCCTACTGGACCATGGACATTGGCGGTTTCTGCGTGCAAAAGAAATTTGAGCGTGCCACCGAAGGCAGCGAAGCCATGAAAGAATGGCGTGAATTAAATACCCGTTGGTACCAGTTTGGTGCATTTGCACCGCTGTTCAGGGTTCACGGCCAGTATCCTTACCGCGAAATTTACAACATTGCGCCTGAAAATCATCCGGCCTACAAATCGATGTTGTACTACAACAAACTGCGTTACCGTTTAATGCCTTACATTTACAGTTTAACCGGTGCCGTTTATCACGACGATTATACCATTATGCGTGGTTTGGCGATGGATTTCGCCGACGACCGCCGCGTACTGAATATTGGCGATCAGTTTATGTTTGGCCAGTCGTTGCTGGTTTGCCCGGTTTACGAATATAAAGCCACAAAACGCGACGTATATTTCCCGAACAATGGTGGCTGGTATAACTTATACACAGGTGAATTCCTGGCCGGCGGCCAAAAGTTAAGCGTTGATGCGCCCTACGAAAGAATGCCGCTGTTTGTGCGCGAAGGATCAATTATTCCTGTTGGACCTGAAATTCAGTACACCGACGAGAAAAAAGGTGCACCGATTGATATTTACGTCTATACAGGAAAAGATGCTTCGTTTAAATTATACGAAGACGAAGGTACAACCTACGCTTACGAAGGTGGAAAATTCAGCACCATTGAATTTACCTATTCAGAAAGTGATAATAGCCTGGTTATTGGCGCACGAAATGGCGAATATCCGGAAATGGTTAAAAACCGCGAATTCCGAATTGTTAAAGTTTCGCGCGATAAACCAGTAGCTATGCTCGGAAAAGCAAGTAATGTTAAATCAGTACAATATCAGGGAAAAGAAATTAAGGTAGAATTATAAACAACAAGATTTAGTTGATTTTCAATTACGGGAAACAGAAATGCCATTCTGTTTCCCGTTTTTATTTTTATGCTTACATTCGCAAGAGTCTGAAACCGGACTTTTTGTATAACCGATTGTAACCTGAAATGAACGCTTTACGGCATAAACTCTTGTTGTTTTTATTCATTGTTAACCTTGCACTATTACCTGTACGAAGCGCTAAGGCCACTTCCATTCCCGGAAACGAGCCTTATAAGTTTATGCACCTTAACATTAACAACGGTTTATCAAATAACGAAATAAGGGCGATAGTAAAAGACCAACAAGGTTTTATGTGGATTGGAACGGCGCAGGGATTAAACCGCTATAATGGCGAAAGTTTTAAAACCTTTCTGCACGATTTTAACGACAGCACCTCGATACCATTTAACGGAATTGAATATTTGTTTGAAGACTTTGACGGCCGTTTGTGGATTCGCTCCTATGCCGAGTTTTCGATTTACGATCCCGTCCTCGAACGCTTTTCTGCACCGGGAAAAAATTACCGGGAAACCAGTATTCCCGTGGCCGGTTTGCATTCGTTATTTACCGATAGCAAAAAAAACACCTGGCTGGTGAATGCCAACTACGGTTTATACAAATACAATCCTTCCAGCCAAACTGTTGATTCCATTCAATTCGTTTCAAAAGTTGACAGACCTGATTACGATAACTCCTTAAGCGATATTGCTGAAGATAGCGCGCACATGATTTGGATTATTTCCCGGGCCGGCGAGCTCTTGCAAATCAACCCGGAAACCCAACAAACCGAGCAGACATTTTTTCTGGGCGATGAAGTGCTGAACGAACACAATAACTTCCGGCTTTTCATCGATTCCGATAACGATATCTGGATTTATTCGCCCGGCCTACCTTATGGCGTGTTCTTTTTTGATCATCAAACCAAAAAAATAAGCAAATATACCCAGTCGTCATCCCCGTTTAAGCTCTCGGCCAATTTGGTTTCGTCGGTTATTGAAGACGATAACGGAGCCATTTGGATCGGTACTGATCACGGCGGAATTAACATCCTTAACAAGCACAACAAAACCATTACCGCTTTACAAAACAATAACCAGAATACATTTGGAATTGCACAAAACAGTATTACCTGCCTGTATCGCGACAACGAAAATATTATTTGGGCCGGCACCTATAAAAAAGGCCTTAGCTATTACCACAAAAACCTTATTCCGTTTAACCACTACCGGTACTCGGCCGAGGTGCCAAACAGCCTGCCCTACAACGATGTAAACTGTTTTGTTGAAGATAATCGGGGCAACCTGTGGATTGGTACAAACGGTGGGGGGTTGATTTATTTCGACCGCAGTAAAAACACCTTCAAAAGCTACCTGCACGATGCCAACAATCCCAACTCCATTAGTGCAAATGTTATTGTTGCGCTGCACATCGACAGCAAAGGAATGCTTTGGACCGGAACCTACCAGGGCGGATTAAACCGTTTTAACGGAACAACGTTTAAACATTACCTGCACAACCCCGACAATCCCGCCTCATTGTCGGATAACCGCGTTTGGTCGGTTTTCGAAGACTCGAAACAAAACCTTTGGATTGGCACATTAAATGGCGGCTTGAACCTTTTTAACCGCGCTGAAGAAACGTTTATTCATTACACAACAAACGAAGTAAACTCGGTAAACTCTAATTTTATCATGTCGATAATGGAAGACAGCGAGCAAAACCTCTGGCTGGGCACTTCCGGCGGGCTTGATGTGTTAAACCTGAACACCAAACGTTTTACACATTACAATGCCGATGCAAAAATACCCGGACAGTTAAGCGACAACAATGCAAACGACATTCACGAAGACCAAAGGGGCTTAATTTGGGCGGCAACTGCGCAAGGTTTAAATGTTTTAAATAAAACACAGGGCACTTTTAAAGTTTATACCGAAGCCGACGGGCTGGCCAATTCAAACATAAAAACCATTCAGGAAGACGAATACGGAAACCTTTGGATTGCCACCTTAAAAGGCATATCAAAAATCAGCATCGAAAATTATGCGCACCAGCTGCCCATTGCAAACCTGGAGGTTGATATCGAGAACTTTGGATTGCACGATGGCCTGCAGGGCAACGAATTTAACCAAAAGGCTGCCTATCGGACACGTTCGGGAGAATTGATTTTCGGTGGGGCCAACGGCTTCAATTTATTTCATCCCGAAGATATTGTGGTACAAACCCCAAACGAAAAAATAGTGCTTACCAATTTCAAAATTTTTAATCAGAATATTGAAGTTAACAAGCCTTTCCATAAGAGGATTATTCTGGACAAATCGGTTACCTACAGCAAGCAAATTACCTTAAAGCATAAAGAGAATGTGTTCTCGGTTGAATTTGCCGCCATCGGCTATTTTCATCCCGAGAAAAACAATTTTCAATACCAACTGAGTGGTTTTAACAACCAGTGGATGGAAGTTAACCGCGGAATGCACGAGCTAACATTCACCAACCTTAATCCCGGCGATTACCAGCTGCGCATCAGGGTAAGCAACGATAATTCCAACTGGCGCGAAATGAGCCCACCTTTAAGCATTAAAATTCTTCCGCCATTTTGGGAAACCGGCTATGCCTACCTGCTTTATTTTTTGCTTATTGCCGCCTTGTTATTTATTACCTGGAAGATTTTGGCCGAACGTCAGCGCCTGAAATTTGAGGCCGAACAAGAACATCGCGAAGCCGAACGAATTCACCAGGTTGACACATTAAAAACCAGATTCTTTACAAATATCAGTCACGAATTTCGCACACCACTTTCACTAATTATCGCGCCCATCGACAAGTTAATTGAAAGCAGTAAAAACGACGACGATAGAAAACACCTTATTTTAATTCAGCGAAACGCCCGCCGGCTAATGGCCATGGTAAACCAGCTGCTCGATTTCAGAAAAATGGAGCTTCAAAAAATTAAAGTAAAAAAAGACTGGGGCGAAATAATCGGCTTTATTCACGAGATTTCAGCGTCGTTTCAAGACCTGATGGAAAGTAAAAATATCGCGTTTCAATTTTCAAGCAGCCACAAAAGCCTTTATACCTATTTTGATCAGGACAAAACCGACAAAATAGTTACCAACCTGCTAAGCAATGCCTGTAAATTCACCAAAAACGGCGGAAAAATAAACGTGGCAATTGAGCTGAATTCATCGGCCGAAAAGCCTGTTTTAACCATAAAAGTTTCGGATACCGGAATTGGGATAGCACCCGAGCAGCAAATGCAAATTTTTAACCGCTTTTACCAAACCGATAATTCGGAAACTGAAATCAACCAGGGCTCGGGAATTGGCCTGTCGATGGTAAAAGAATACCTTACGCTGTTAGGTGGCGATGTAAATGTGGACAGCCAGCTGAATAAAGGAAGTACATTCACTGTTGAAATTCCGGTGGAATTGTTTACCAACGAAGAAATTGCCGCCAACAAGCAGCTTGAAACGACAGAACGCAAAACCTACAAACAGCACACATCAGCAGCAACCGATAAAACTCCGGCTTTCGACCGGGCGAAAAAAACGCTTGCCATTGTTGAAGACAGCTCCGATTTGCGTTTCTATTTAAAAGAGAATTTTAAACATACCTATAACATTATTGAGGCCGAAAACGGCGCTGAAGCCTGGGCGAACTTTGAAAAACAATTGCCCGATATTGTAATTAGCGATGTAATGATGCCCCAAATGAACGGCGTTGAGCTGTGTGCCAAGATAAAATCGAACAGGAAAACCAGTCATATTCCGGTTGTTCTGCTAACGGCAAAAACCGATTCCGCTCCGGTTGTTGAAGGATACAAATCGGGTGCCGATGCCTACCTTACCAAACCTTTTGATTTTAAAGTGCTGGAATCGCGCATTGAGAACCTGCTGCGCTCGCGCGAACAACTGCGTGTTTCGTACCAGTCGATAACAGGTTTAAATCCTGAAAAAATAACGATCGACTCGGAAGACGAGAAATTTATTAAAAAGGCTTTAAAAATTGTTGAAACCAACCTGGCAGAAGCGTCGTTTACCGTTGAAGATTTTGGCGCCGAAATGGGCATGAGCCGCGTAAGTCTTTACAAAAAACTATTGGCTTTAACCGATCGTACACCCATCGAATTTATCCGCGTTATCCGGTTAAAACAAGCTGCTCACCTGCTCGAAACAAGTCAGCTTTCGGTAGCAGAAGTGGCTTATCGTGTTGGATTTAATAACCCGCGCTATTTCTCGAAGTATTTCTCGCAAGAATATGAAATGCTACCATCGGAATATATTGAGAAAAACCGCAAGACCACAAACGATCTGTCAGATGATGTAAAAGACAAATTTTCTTAGTGAAAGGCAAAAGCCTAAAAACAACTGTCATCTCGAAGCGCAGCGAGAGATCGTTTACAAGTTCTCAGTCGCAGTTTTCAGATTTACAATTCAAAAGTATTAATCACAGAGTTTTCCCATTTACGCATTAAAGCATTTCGGCATTCATGCATTCAAACCTTCAGTCCTTCAATCCCTCTGTCCTTCAATCCCTCTGTCCTTCAGTCCTTACAAAAAATCCTCTCTCATCGGGCTAAAAACATCGATCAGAATTCCCGGCTCCAAACAAAGCGCTCCGTGTAACATATTGGGCTCTATGTATAAACCATCGCCGGGCTCAACAATTACTTTTTCGCCAGCCATGGTAAATTCAAACTTACCGCTTTCGCAATAAGTAGTTTGCGAATGAAAATGCGAATGTTCGGCACCAACGGCACCCTTCTCGAATTTTACTTTTACCATCATAATCTGGTTATCCCAGCCCATGATCTGGCGCGCCATGCCATTGCCAAGGTCTTCCCAGCGTTTACTGCTTCTTAATACTTTCTCGCTTGCCATAATCTATCGCTAATATTTAAAATAGTTGACCACACAAAACTAACAGATTTCCGGTACTGTTTTTAATTTTGAGCACCTACAAAACCATGCTATTGTACTTTTTATAAATGCAAAATATTTGATTATATTTCCACCTGTTTCACATTGGACGCATTAAATGTTGGTTGCGCTAAGTCCAATGTTCGTTGCAAAACTGATCGATAAAATGAATTACACATTAAATCAAAAACTTACTCTGTTTCTGTTAGTCATTTTCATTTTTACAACAGGAAAAATACAGGCACAGGCCGAGCTTAGTTTCGATATTTTTACACTTGAAGATGGTTTGCCCAATAACCAGATACAGTGTGTTTACCAGGATCACAAAGGCTGGATTTGGATTGGAACCAGCCAGGGCCTTAGCCGGTTTAGCGGTTATAATTTTACCAACTTTTTGCCCGATTCGGAAGACTCATGTTCCCTGAGCGGACACCTCATCAGGGTAATAAAAGAAGACGCTAAAGGAAATCTGCTGGTTGGTACCGAAAATGGCGGACTAAATATTTTCGATCGTGAAAAAGAAATTTTTTCGCAGCCCTTTAAATACGATCCGGTTTATGGCGATAAAGATTTTTCGGTGAACGACATTGTTGAAAATCCCGACGGCTCGTTTTGGCTGGCCAGCGATTTTAACGTGCTGAAAATGGACAGCACGGGAATGATTACACCGCTCAATCCGATAAAAGGAAAAGAAACTGCAGGCATCGAAGAAGTTTTTATCCGCAACCTGGCTTACGATAACCAGGATAATTTGTGGATCGGAACAAACAATGGCGTGTATATTTACAACAAACATACTAATACGCTCGAACGCTTTGAACTCCCTTTCGGATCGGCACAAAACAAAGAAATTTGGGAACTGTTTTTGGATAACGACGGCGACCTTTGGATCGGAACCTATTCAATCGGTTTGTTTATTGTAAACACCAGCACAAAAAAGCTCAACAAAATAAACCTTAAGCCTGCTGCCGAACGCACCGAAACCATAAAAAGCCATTTCAAAAGGCGTGTTTGGCGATTACTGGATAGGCACCCGTGGAGGACTTTTTCTTTATTCTAAAAAAGCGGTGTAAAAGGTTTTTACCGGCACAACATTCAGGAACCGCGCAGCCTTTCCAACAATTCTGTGCTCAGCATTTTTCACGATAACAAAGGAGAAACTTGGATTGGAACGCGTGGAGGATTAAACCTGCTGGCCAGAAGCAAACAGGTTTTTCATAGTTTTACGGCTCAACCCGACGATAACCGTTACCTCAACAGCAGCGCCATTTATACTTTCTGGATGGATAAAAGCGGCCGGCTTTGGTGCGGTACCGAAGATGGGGGAATTAATATCTACAATCCGAAAACCGGAACCTACCAATACCTGACAACCGAAGGAGAACCGGGATACACCATTGCACAAAACTGTGTTAAAGCCCTGGCTCCTGATAATAAGGGAAATCTTTGGGTGGCAACTTTTCTTGGTGGCATTGACATAATCGATCTGGCAACCGGAAAAATAAAAAACCATCGTCACCAGGCCAATGTTCCCGGAAGTTTATCCGACAACCGGGTGTGGGATATTTGCATCGACGAAAACGAGCAAATCTGGATCGCCTCTTCGAAAGGAATTGATCGCTTCGATAAAAAAACAAACCTGTTTCTTCATTATCCGCAGTTAAACGGAAACGAGCAAATTACATGGATCGATAACGATTCGCAGGGAAATCTGTGGATGGGAAGTGATGATGAGCTAATCGTTTTTAACCAGCAAACTAACAAAATAAACCGTTGGTTCGAGCGTACACGCCACATGTTCGAGGATTCGCAGAACCAGATTTGGATTGCCACAAACGACAAAGGACTAGCCAAATACTCGGCCCATAGTGGTGCGCTGAAATACTACGGCGAAGAAGAAGGGCTGGCCAACAACCAGGCACTCTGCATTTTGGAAGACGACGATAAAAATTTGTGGATAAGCACCTTAAACGGGCTCTCGAAATTTAATCCGGGAACCGAAATTTTTCACAACTACACCAGCAACGATGGCCTCGGGAACAACCAGTTTTGTTACGGAGCCGCATTAAAAGCCGACGACGGAGCACTTTTCTTTGGTACCGTTTCCGGTTTTAACGTTTTTAATCCGAACGAGATTAATGCCGAAGACACGGATGTTCCACTGGTTTTTACCGATTTGAAAGTGTTTAATAAATCGGTTCCGATTGATAACGACAAAAAGGCAATTTTACCGCAAAGTATTACCGAAACAAAACACCTTACGTTTAACCACAAACAAAATGTATTTACCCTTGAGTTTGCCGCGCTGAATTACGTAAACAGCGAAAACAACCTGTACACCTACAAACTTGAAGGTTTTAACACCAACTGGATCGAACCGAGTAAAAACCGCACAGCCACCTACACCAACCTGAATCCCGGTGATTATACCCTTCGCATAAAACGTGTAATTCCGGGGCAGGAGCGCGAAAGCAACGAGCTGCAACTGGCCATTTCCATTTTACCACCATTCTGGAAAACCAACTGGTTCCTGGGGCTGATTATCTTGCTGATCATTTCACTTATTTACACCATAATCCAGTTTTTCATCAATCGTGAAAAAATAAAATCGCAGTTAATCATTGAGCGTTCGAATGCAAAAAAACTGCATGAGATAGATATGATGAAACTGAAGTTTTTTACTAATATTTCGCACGAAATACGTACACCTTTAACACTTATTTTGGGGCCGCTTAATAAAATGATCCAATCAAAAACGCTGGACGGATCAACCAAAGAGAACCTGCATTTAATGCAGCGAAATGCACAAAACCTCGACCGGCTTATCAGTCAGTTACTGGATTTCAGGAAATTACAATCGGGGAATTTGAAACTGAACCTTACTGAAGCCGACATCGTTAGTTTTGTTCGCAATATTGTTGAATCGTTTAACCATTACGCCATTGAAAAAGACATAAAACTCACTTTTAACACGCTGAAAAAAAGACTGTTTGTGTCGTTCGATCCGGACAAGATCGAGAAAATTATTAATAACCTGCTAACCAATGCTTTTAAATACACCGAAGCACAGGGATCGGTAACGGTAAACCTCTCGTTGGTTTTCGACTCGGAGAATGAGGATTTTAGCGACGAAAGCGAAGAGAAACAATACATTGAGATCAACATTAAAGATACCGGAAAAGGCATCTCGCGGAAAAATATCGACCGTATTTTTATGCGTTTTTTCCAGTCGGATGAAACCGATGCCAAAACCGGCGCGGGCATTGGGCTTGCTCTCGTTAAAGACCTGGTAAAATTACACAAAGGTGAAATTTTTGTTACCAGCAAAGAGGGTAAAGGAACACGTTTTACCATTCGCATTCCGTACAACGAAGGAACTGAAAGCAATAAAACCATTGCACCGGAAGTAACAACCAGTGTTCAGGAAATTAATCCGGCACCGGAAACGGCAACCGTTCAACCTACCGACGAAAATTCAAAAATTATGCTGATTGTAGAAGATAATGCCGACGTTCGCCAGTTTATCAGTTCGCATTTTATGAACTTCTACCAGATTCACCAGGCAGTAAACGGTAAAGAAGGTTGGGAGAAAGCGCTGGAAGTGGTTCCCGATATAATTATCAGCGACATTATTATGCCCGAATCGGATGGTTACGAGTTGTGCAAACGAATAAAAAACGACGAACGAACTTCGCATATTCCGGTGCTTTTACTCACCGCCATGCACTCGAAAGACCATGAGTTAAGAGGCTTAGCCAAAGGTGCTGACGATTACATAACAAAACCATTCGACCTGTCGGTGTTGCAGGCCAAAGTGGAAAATATGCTTTCTATCCGCGATTCGCTGAAAGAAAAATACACCTCAACAATGGTGCTCGAACCTACTAACGTAGTGCTGGCATCGCCCGACGAGAAATTCCTGAAACGTGTAGTTGATGTGATAGAAGAAAATATTGCCGACAGCGAACTGGATATCGAGAATTTTGCATTAAAAGTTGGAGTGAGCCGCATGCAACTGTACCGCAAATTGAATGCACTTACCAACATGACCGTAAAAGAGTTCATCCGTCATATCCGCTTAAAACGAGCTACCCAATTGCTCGAACAGCAAAAGCTGAATATTTCGGAAGTTGCCTATCAGGTTGGCTTCAAAGATCTCTCCCATTTCCGCAAATGTTTTAAGCGCGAATTTGGTATGAGTGCCTCGGAATATCTTACAAATAAGAAAGTAGAAACAAGCCAGCCAAACGAACGCTAATACACTAAGCCACAACACAATACCACAACACATGTTAATCATCTGACTTTATGACCGAGAAATTTATCCCGCCATTTGGGAAATTTTGCCCTTATCGGGAAGGCGCCCATTTTATATTGGGAAATACCGCCAATTTGTTTTGCGGCGCCTACACTATCTTGCACATTGAAATTGAACGCCTAACTAAATGAGTAAGATCAAACGAAAATTGAAAAAAACTGACGGGATGATCATCATCGCTACGATCGTCCTTATCATTCTGATCATAATCCTGATCAATCTCATTTTTAAATAAGCCGGATAATTCGTGGTGTTGAAACCAAATAAAAATTCTATAATAACCTAAAATGTGAAGTATGGTAAATCTTAAACGAAAAAGTCGGAGTCTGCACTTAAGCAAGTTTCTTGCTATTGCAGCTTTGATTATGTTTCAAACAGTTCTTTCTTTTACCGCCTGGTCGCAAACCATTGCAGTAAAAGGGAATGTAACCGACCAGGATTCCGGAGAAGGGCTTCCCGGAGTTAATGTTGTTGTAAAAGGAACTACCAACGGTACAATTACCCAGCCAGATGGTTCCTATGAACTTAACGTAAGCCCAACCGCCACATTACAGTTTTCTTTTATCGGATATACAATCCAGGAGGTTCCTGTAAATAACCAAACCGAAATAAATGTTGCGCTTGAAATGGAGGCAACAGAACTGGAAGAAGTGGTGGCAATTGGTTACGGTACCGTAAAGAAAAGAGACATTACCGGATCGGTATCATCGGTAAGTGGTGAAGCGCTGGAAGCCATTCCGGTTACTTCGGCTGCCGAAGCAATGGCCGGACAAATGGCCGGTGTGCAGGTAATGGCCACTGAAGGATCGCCTGACGCCGAAATTAAAATCCGTGTTCGAGGTGGCGGTTCTATCACTCAGGACAACTCGCCAATGTATATTGTTGATGGATTTCCGGTGAGTACAATATCGGATATTCCTGCCTCCGAAATTCAATCGATCGACGTGTTGAAAGATGCATCGTCAACCGCAATTTACGGAGCACGTGGTGCAAACGGTGTAATTATTATTACCACTAAAAGCGGAAAAACAGGAAAAGTATCAGTGAGCTACAACATGTACAGTGGTTTTAAAAATATTGCCAATACACTTAACACGTTAAGTGTTGAAGACTTTGTACACTGGCAGTACGAACTTGCCAATTTACGCAACGAAGAAAACAACCTGCAATCGTACGAACGGTATTTTGGTAAATACCAGGATATCGATTTATATGCAGGACAAGTGGGTAACGACTGGATGGAACAGGTTTATGGCCGTACCGGACGCGTTTTTAACCACGATTTAAGTGTTCGCGGAGGATCGGAAAAATTTGCCTACAATTTCAGTTACGCCGGTGTTAAAAATCGCGAAATCATGTTAGGATCGGATTATAAACGTGATAATGTGAACTTTAAATTAGATCACAACCCGGCTGACAATGTGAAGCTATCTTACTCGATGCGTTACGCGCAGACAAAAATTGGAGGTGGTGGTGCCATCGAGCAAACCACAGCTACTCCAACCGATTCGCGTGTAAAACACTCCATGATCTACTCTCCTATTCCATTGAACGGACTGGAAGATTATGCCGATGAAGAAGTTTCAAGTTATATGATCAACCCATTGACTGCTGTTGCTGATAACGATCAGGAGCAGAGAAGAACCACTCTGAATTTGGGTGCAAGTTTCCAGTGGGACATTATCGACGGTTTAACTTTTAAAACTGAAGTGGGTTACCAAACCTACGACCTCGATCGCGATCGTTTTTACGGACCAAGTACCTACTACGTAAAAAACTACACCGACGCCGATTACCAGGGTTTACCGGCTGCCGAAATGGAAAAACGCAAACAGGAAACGTTCAGGAATACAAATACACTGAATTTCGACTTTAAAAACATTATTAATAATGAAGACCACAGCGTGAAGTTACTGGCAGGTCAGGAAATACTTTACGGAAAATCGAGCACACTTACCGATATCGTTCAGGGATACCCGTCATTCTTTACTTCAAGCGAAGTATTTCGTTTAACAACGCAAGGCGTTCCGTTAAGTATCGATAATGAAATCAGTGCCGACAATAAACTGCTGTCGTTTTTTGGTCGTGCCAATTACGATTACAAAGGAAAATACCTCGTTTCTGCAACATTCAGGGCCGACGGTTCAAGTAAATTTGCCGAAGGTAACCGCTGGGGCTATTTCCCATCGGCAGCTGTTGCATGGCGCATCTCGGAAGAAAGCTTTATGGAAGGCCTATCTTCAACACTCAGCAACTTAAAACTAAGAGTGAGCTACGGTACCGCCGGTAACAACAATATTGTATCGGGGCAAATGGTACAGGAATTCAGTTCCAGCAATACCACTTACATTAATGATGTATCGGGGTACTGGGCAGTTTCATCGCGGATGGCGAATCCCGATCTGATTTGGGAAACAACCGTAACCCGAAACGTTGGTCTCGATTTTGGCTTGTTCAACAACCGTTTGAGCGGAACTGTGGAAACTTATTTGAATACTACTTCCGATTTGTTGATCGACTTCCCGGTATCGGGAACAGGTTACAGCTCGCAATTCAGAAACATGGGTGAAACCGAAAACAAAGGTATCGAGGCCTCAATTAACTGGGTAGCCGTTGATAAAAAGGATTTCGGACTGAACTTCGGCTTTAATTTCGGAATGAACAAGAATAAAATTAAGTCGCTCGGAATTATGGAAGACTTTGGCGTGGCATCAGGCTGGGCCTCTACCGAAATTGGTACCGATTACTGGATCGAACAGGGAAGTCCGGTTGGCCAGATTCGCGGTTACCTCTCTGACGGCAGGTACGAAGTTTCCGATTTCCAGGGCTACGACGCAGATGCCAATGAGTGGATTTTAAAAGATGGCGTTGCCGACAATACCAGCATTATAGGTACCGTTCGTCCGGGATCGATGAAACTGAAAGATATTACCGGCGACGGCGAAGTTACCGTTGACGATAATACCATTATCGGCGATGTCAATCCAAAAGCTACAGGTGGTTTTAACTTGTCGGCTCGTGTTTACGACTTCGATCTTTCGGCCATTTTTAGCTGGAGTGTTGGAAACGACGTTTACAACGCCAACAAAATCGAGTACACATCAACAAGTAGATATCCTTACCGAAATATGATCGATATTATGGCCGACGGAAAACGCTGGACCAACATCGACGAAAGCGGACAGCTGGTAAACGATCCGGCAACATTAGAAGCCATGAATGCCAATACCACAATGTGGTCGCCATACATGGATAGATATGTTCTTAGCGACTGGGCTGTTGAAGATGGCTCGTTCCTGCGACTGAATACGTTAACATTGGGATACACAGTTCCTAAGGTACTTACTAGAAAAGTACATATTGAAAATTTAAGGTTGTACGCCACAGCCAACAATGTATTTGTTCTTACCAATTATTCTGGATTTGATCCTGAGGTTTCAACTCGACGAAAAACACCACTTACACCAGGTGTTGATTACTCGCCTTACCCAAAAAGCAGACAATTCATTTTTGGTTTAAACATTAACTTTTAATTGAAACTACGATGAAAATGAATAAAATAGCATATATAACGATATTATTTTTCGCGGTGGTTTTCACCTCATGCGATGAATACCTTGATGCTCCTACGCAATCAACAATGGATGAATCGTTGATCTTCTCGAACGTTGAGTTGGCGCAGGGAGCCATCGATGGAATTAAAGAACCGATGGGACAAACCAACTCGTATCGTGGTCGATTTCTTACCCACTACGGTTCGAACACCGATATTGAGTGGAACAACTCAACCTCTGAAAATGCCCGTGGCGATTTGTCGCGTTACGTAAATTCACCAACCAACTCGGATATGAACCGTGATAACGTATACTGGGCAATGTTGTACCGCGGAATTGAGCGTGCCAACATTTGTATCAGAGGACTGCGCACATACGGAAATCCTGAGCCGGGAACTGCAATGGGTCAACTTTTGGGTGAAGCGATTACTTTGCGGTCGATTTACTACGCTGACCTGTTAAAATCGCATGGCGATATTGTAGCCCGTTTCGAGCCTATTTCTTCTGAAACGATTTACTTACCAAAATCGAACAGAGACGAGATTTACAAGCATGTAATTGCCGATTTGGAAGAGGCTGCAACGTTGGTAGCCTGGCCGGGCGAAACCGAAGCAACTGCCACCACCGAGCAGGTGAACAAAGCATTTGTAAAAGGTTTGCGCGCACGTTTATGCATGGCAGCAGCCGGATATTCACAACGCGGAAGTTCTATCAGCAGAAGTTCTGATCCTGAACTATCGGTAAGCACTTTGTATCCAATCGCTTTGCAGGAATGTAAAGACATTATAAACAGTGGAACGGCATCGCTCGAGCCTTCTTTCGAAACCGTTTGGCGGAAGAACTGCGAAGAGGTAATTACTGCTGGCAGCGAGTCGCTTTGGGAAGTACCGTTTGCCGAAGGTCGCGGACGCCATTTATTTACTTACGCCGTGCGTCACCAGGCAGCCGACCAATACACCGGTCAGCCACGCGGAGGTAGCTACGGTCCTACTCCAAATGTATTTTACGATTTCGATGCTAAAGACACCCGCCGCGATGTAACTTGTGTTCCTTACAGCTGGAGTAAATCAAATCCTGCCGTTCAGGAACTGATGGGAATTGATACCTGGTATTTCGGAAAATGGCGTTACGAGTGGATGACTCGTTACGTAACATCAACCAACGACGATGGTGTAAACAAAATTTACATGCGTTATGCCGAGGTTATTTTAATGGCCGCCGAAATTGAAAATGAATTGAACGGTCCTTCAGCAGCAGCACCTTATTTAAAAATGATTCGCCAAAGAGCGTTTAATGAAGAAGACTGGTCGACAAAAGTTGATGCTTATGTTGATGCTCTGAATTCAAAAGAAGCGATGTTTAACGCCATTGTTGATGAACATGGTTTTGAGTTATGTGGCGAAATGGAACGCAAACAGGCACTTATCCGTTGGAATTTGCTGAAATCGAAAATGGACGAAACAAAACAGAAAATGGACGACCTGCGTAACCGCACCGGTGAATATGCCGATGTTCCGTCAAAAATTTACTACAACTACCTGCCCGATGGCGAAACGCTCGATTTTTACGGACTGGAAAGAGGCGAAACCGACGATATGCTGACCGAATACGATTACGCAGAAAACTGGGCCGGACCAGATCAGCTTGAAGACGACAAGATCAATTCGCTCTATACCAACGATCCTGACCAAAACCAGTACTGGCCAATTTGGCAGGTGTTTATTGATGCAAGTAACGGGATGTTGAACAACGACCCGGTTAACTAAAATCGTTTTTGTGAATTAAAGAAAAGAATCAGATGAAAAAAATATTTAGAAATATTGGAATCTTGTTGGGCATTGTTGCTTTATTCGCAATAAACGCCTGCGAAGATGATATCACTCCGGTTATTGAAGAACTGGAATTCGACAGGGTATTTACGCCCCTGGAGCTGGAAGCTAAAATCAGCAACCAAACGGTAGTATCCTTAAGCTGGGGATTCAACAAAAAAGTACAAACGTATGAACTGGAAATCAGCGACGACAGCTTATCGTTTGCCAATATTATTCATACCGCAACGGTTGGCCCCGACGATCTGCCTTACGTTTACGAATTGCCAGCCGGTAACTCGCAATACTCGGCACGTGTAAAAGGGATGAACGACAGTATTGCCGACTCAAAATGGGCAGAACTGGCATTTAAATCATTGCCCGAGAATATTTTTAATAAGTATGACGTAGCCATGACCGGGCTGAACAGCATCGATGTTAGCTGGACTCCCGGAAAAGCAGTTACTGCGTTAAGCTTTGTTTCAAGCGAAGGTGAAATTACCTATGATATCTCTGCTGATGAGAAAACTGCCGGAATGAAATCGATCACCGATCTGCCAAATGGCGAATATGTGATCACGATCCTGAATGGCAACAAAGGTCGCGGAGTACAGGATTACATCATGGAAGGCGATGTATTTGTTGATGCCGGCGAAGATCTGGCTGCAGCAATCAGCGGTGCCGAATCGGGCGATGTGCTTATTCTGGCTGCCGGGGCACAATTTGGTTTCGAAGGCGATATGATGCTGGAAAGAGCCATAAAAATTAAAGGACTCGATGGTGATCTTCCGGTAATTTATGCCACAAGCGGCGACCGTATGTTTTACATTGGAGCAAGCATTCTCCCAACCGAAGAAATTGTTTTCGAGAACCTGAATATGAGCGGTTACACGAATATGGACGCTTCGCAAGGGCAAATCCGTGGTGTTTTTGATATGGAAAGCGAAGCCTGTAACATTGGCGCCGTTAAATTCATTGGTTGTAAAATGTACTACATGGGCCGCCAGATTATGCGTCTGCGTGGTGGTTCAGACCAAACCATTGGCGAATTCCTGGTTGACGACTGTATCATTCACAACCTGGGTAAAAGCAGTGGTAGTTATGGCGTTTTCTGCGCTACCGAAACCAATACAAATGCAACTGTTGTAAAAATTACCAACTCAACCATCGACAGTTTAAAATGCCATTTCATCCGCTACGACGATCCTGTGGCATGCGAAAGTATTATTGTTGAAAACTGTACATTCAACAAAACACCGTTTAGCTCGGGCCGTTATTTAATGGATATCCGAAATGCTGTTATCACAAGCGGCGTTCAGGTTACGAACTGTATTTTCGGCACAACTTCTTATGGCGACGAACCATCAATCACTGGTATTCGTGCACCCGAAGATGTGGTGGTAACCATTACCAATTCATATGCAACCACCGACTTTGTAAACTCCGACTATTCAATTGTTGATCAGTTGACTTCGCTGGGTGTTACTTACGACGGTTTGTGGGAAGATCCTGACAATGGCGATTTCTCGTTCGCTTTCGATGCTGTTGACGCAGGCGACCCACGATGGAAATAATTTAATAAATAACGAAACGATATATTTAAGTTATCAATTAGTTAGTCTTTTAGTTAGTTAAAAAGAATCTCCGGGAGTATGGATCCCGGGGATTCTATCATTAATTTTTTCATGAAAGTACAGGTAAGCATAATTCTGATTCTCCTTTTTCAAACGGTTTTCGGGCAACAGCAAATCGCCTTTCCGGGGGCTGAAGGAGGTGGAAAATACACAACCGGAGGTCGCGGTGGCAAGATTATTTTTGTTGATAACCTGAATAATAAAGGCAACGGAAGTTTTAGAAAAGCCATTGAGGCAGAAGGACCGCGTACCATTATTTTCAGAGTATCAGGAACCATTGAACTGGAGAAAACCATTCACATAAAAAACGGCGATCTTACCATTGCCGGGCAAACCGCTCCGGGAGATGGAATTTGCCTGAAAAATTACGGAGTACGCGTTGACGCCGACAATGTTATTATACGCTACCTGCGTGTACGCCCCGGCGACAATGCACACGAGGAAATGGATGCCATTACCGGAATGCGAAATAAAAATATTATAATAGACCATTGCAGTTTTAGCTGGGCCAACGACGAAGTAGCTTCGTTTTACGACAACGAAAATTTCACACTGCAATGGTGTATTATCAGCGAAAGTTTTAACCTTTCCGATCATCACAAAGGAGCACACGGTTATGGCGGTATCTGGGGCGGAAAAAATGCCAGTTTTCATCACAACCTTATTTCCGATCATGTGAGCCGGAATCCGCGGCTACAAGGATCGCGCTACACCAACAATCCGGAATTTGAAAAAGCCGATTTCAGAAATAACGTAATTTACAACTGGGGAAACAACAGCATTTATGGTGGCGAAGAAGGCCATTACAACCTGGTGAATAATTATTACAAACCCGGTCCGGCAACAAAAAAAGATGTGCGCGACCGCATCCTAAACCTCACACAAAGTTTTTTCAGCGAAAGCAGAAATACCGACACACTCCGCGCAGGTTGGTTTTACCTTGCCGGAAATATAATTGAAGGAAATAAAGAAATCTCAAAAAATAACTGGGATGGCGGTGTGCAGGTAAAACACCTCACACAGGAAATGATCGATCAATCGCGGCTCACCAGTCCGGTTGAACATACTGCCATAAAAACTGATGACGCAAAAAAAGCGTTCAAAAAAGTACTGCGCGATGCCGGTGCCAGTTTTCAGCGCGACGCCGTTGACAAACGCATAATTCGCGAAGCCAACACCGGAAAAGAAAGCGTCGGCAAACAATTCAGAGATGGCGGAAAAGGAATCATCGACAGCCAGTCCGATGTGGGAGGCTGGCCGCTTTTACGCTCCACTCCTCCTCCACCCGATGCCGACAACGACGGAATGCCCGATGAGTGGGAAAAACAAAACGGGCTGAATCCGGAACAAGTGGATAACAACGATTACAAGCTCAATAAAGAATATACCAACATTGAAGTTTACCTGAACTCGATTGTAGCCCAAAAGAAATAACATGAACCTGAAACCAACGATAATAATCCTGATAATCCTTTGCGGTGTGTCGCTTTTCTGCAGTGCACAAACGGAGATTTCAAAGGTTTGGGTAGCCGATAACGGCGACGGAACCTATAAAAATCCGATCATCCATGCCGATTATTCCGATCCGGATGTGGTGCGCGTTGGCGACGATTATTACATGATAGCCTCATCATTTAATTGTGTTCCAGGTTTGCCAATACTTCATTCAAAAGATTTGGTAAACTGGCAACTTATAACTTATGCTCTGCCGAAACAGGTTCCTGAAGACGTGTTTAACATTCCGCAACACGGAAACGGTGTTTGGGCGCCTTGCATCCGCTACCACAATAACGAATTTTATATTTATTACCCCGATCCTGATTTTGGAATCTATCAGATTAAAGCCAAACAGGCTGAAGGTCCGTGGTCGGAACCAATTCTGGTAAAAGCCGGAAAAGGTTTGATCGATCCGTCGCCACTATGGGACGACGACGGGAAAGTGTATTTAACACATGCCTTTGCAGGTAGTCGAGCACGCATAAAATCGGTGCTCCTTGTTCAGGAAATGAACAGCGAAGGAACAGCGGTTATCGGCGACGAAGTAATGGTTTTCGATGGGCACGACGCTCATCCTACCGTTGAAGGACCGAAATTTTACAAGGCCAATGGATATTACTACATTTTTGCTCCGGCAGGTGGCGTTTCAACCGGTTGGCAACTTGTGCTCCGCTCGAAAAATGTGTATGGCCCGTACGAAACAAAAACAGTAATGGCTCAGGGCAAAACCGCTATTAACGGTCCGCATCAGGGAGCCTGGGTCAACACAAAAAGCGGCGAACATTGGTTCATCCATTTTCAGGATAAAGAAGCTTACGGGCGTGTTGTTCACTTAAATCCGATGACCTGGCAAAACGACTGGCCGGTAATTGGCATTGATAAAGATGGCGATGGAATTGGCGAACCGGTGCTTACCTACCAAAAACCGGATGTTGGAGCTACTTACCCGATTTCAACTCCTCCTGAGAGTGATGAGTTTAATCGCTCTCAGCTGGGAATTCAATGGCAATGGCAGGCCAATAAACACATTTCCTATGGCTTTCCATCGGGAAACCTTGGTTTTTATCGTTTGAATTGTATTGTGCGACCCGAGGGAGAAGACGGACTTTGGAGCATTCCAAACCTGTTGTTACAAAAGTTCCCTTCCGAAGAATTTACGGCCACTACTAAAATAACATTCAATGCCCGCACCAACAATGAAGAAACAGGTTTTGTGGTAATGGGCGAAGATTACCAGTATATTTCGTTAAAACAAATAAACAAGCAACTTCAGCTGCGTGTGGCAAAATGCGAAAATGCACGAACTGGCGGAAAGGTAATTGAACAACATTCGGAAACTTTTGACAGCAATGAAATCTACTTCAGAATAAATGTAAAAAAAGATGCGCTATGCACTTTTAGTTATAGCAGCAACGGAAAAACATTTAAAACTGTTGGCGAAGCATTTACAGCAAAACCGGGCCGATGGATCGGTGCAAAAATAGGCTACTTTGCCCTGCGCGAAGGCATTACAAACGACTCGGGAACAGTTGATATTGATTGGTTTAGGGTAGAGAAATAAGCAATGAAAAATAAACTCTTCATATCATTTGTATTACTGTTGATGGCTGCCTCGGCAAAAGCCTGGGATTTTGTGGTGGCAAAAGATGGAAGCGGCGATTTCACATCTGTTCAGCAAGCTATTGATGCGGTTCCCGATTTCAGGAAAAACCGCACTACAATCTTCATAAAAAAAGGTGTTTATAAAGAAAAACTTGTATTACCGGCCAGCAAAACGCTGGTAACTTTTATTGGCGAGGAGCTCGAAAAAACCATCCTTACGTACGATGATTACGCCAGCAAAAAGAACCGCTTTGGCGAAGAAATGGGCACTACCGGCTCCTCTTCGTTTTTCATTTTTGGAGAAGGTTTTATTGCTAAAAACATAACATTTCAAAACTCGGCCGGCCCGGTTGGACAAGCGGTTGCCGTGCGTATCGAGAGCGACAAAGTGGCTTACGAGAACTGCCGCTTCCTGGGAAATCAGGACACCCTTTATCCGCACGGAAAAAACAGCCGACAGTACTACCGGAATTGCTACATCGAAGGTACAGTTGATTTTATTTTCGGTTGGTCGACAGCCGTTTTTGAAGACTGCACCATTTTTTGCAAAACAGCTGGTTACATTACTGCCCCATCAACAGAAGAAAATACAGAGTATGGCTTTGTTTTTCTGAATTGTAATATCACCGGTGATGCTCCCGAAAACTCGTTTTACCTGGGCCGTCCGTGGCGACCTTATGGCAAATCCGTTTTTATCGGCTGCAAGCTGGGAAAACAAATAAAACCTGAAGGCTGGCACAACTGGCGCGATCCTGAGAAAGAAAAGACAGCCTACTTTGCTGAATACAAAAATACCGGCGAAGGTGCCGGCACCGGGAACAGAGTTGCATGGTCGCACCAGCTAAGCGATGTAGAAGCACAAGAATACGCTGTTGAAAAGATTTTTGGAGACTGGACAGAAGAACTGTTCTCCAACCTGGAAGAAATTAAAAACGTTGAAAAATGATAGTAAAAAAGATCTCTAATCTAATACTTGCCGCTGCGGTTTTCGCGGTGGGATGTACTGAAAAAAGTGCACCTCCCAAAACCGCCAATAACTTGTACGAAACAATTGAGTTTGAAATGCCGATAATTCAGGAACCACAAATTCCTGACTACGCTGTATCGATAACCGATTTTGGTGCAATAAGTGGCGGAATTGAAATAAATACCGAAGCTTTTGCAGCTGCCATAAACGAGGTTACAGATAAAGGAGGCGGGAAAGTAACCATTCCTCCCGGCATCTGGCTAACCGGCCCCATTGAGTTAAAAAGCAATCTGGAATTGCATGCCGAGCAAGGTGCAGTGATTCTTTTCTCAGCCAACAAAGATCATTATCCGGTTATCGCTACCAATTTCGAAGGTTTGGATACTTATCGTTGTCTGTCGCCCATACACGGACGAAACATTGAAAATGTTGCATTTACCGGTAAAGGCGTTTGGGATGGAAACGGCGACGCCTGGCGTGCAGTAAAAAAATCGAAACTTACGGAGAGTGCTTGGAAAGAGCTGGTAAAATCAGGAGGTATTGTAAGCGATGAAGGCGATGTTTGGTATCCGTCAGAGCAATATAAAATTGGTGCCGAAGGAAGTGGCGACCAAAACGTGCGCGACGATCTGCAAACAAAAGAAGAATTTGAAACCATACGTGATTATTTACGTCCGGTGTTTGTAAGCATACAAAACAGTAAACGCATCCTGTTCGATGGCCCTGTGTTTCAGAATTCACCCGCCTGGAATATTCATCCGTTAAGGGTTGAACACCTGACCGTAAAAAACCTAACCGTTCGTAATCCATGGTATTCACAAAATGGCGACGGAATCGATATCGAATCGTGCAAAAATGTACTGGTACAAAACTGTAATTTCGATGTGGGTGACGATGCAATTTGTATAAAATCGGGAAAAAACGAAGACGGGCGACGTTACGGAATTCCGTGCGAAAACCTCATCATTAAAGACAATATTGTTTACCACGGGCACGGTGGTGTTACCGTTGGCAGCGAAATGTCGGGCGGAGTGCGCAACATGCACGTTTCGAACTGCACCTTTATGGGCACCGATGTGGGCTTGCGTTTTAAGAGCACCCGCGGCCGTGGCGGCGTTGTCGAGAATATTTTTATCTCCGATGTTTACATGACCAACATACCAACAAATGCCATTTCGTTTAACCTGTATTACGGCGGACAATCCATTTCTGAAATGTTGGCTGCAGGCGGAATGAAAACATCAACAGAACTTGTTCCTGTTACCGAAGAAACACCGCAGTTTAAAAACATCAAAATCTCCAATGTTACGGTTAACGGAGCACAGCAGGCCGTTTTTCTTCAGGGACTTCCGGAAATGCCCCTTGAAAATATTGAGCTGAATAACCTCTATTTGAAAGCCGATAACGGATTCCAGATTATTGATGCGAAAGGGGTTAAAATCAACGATACAAAACTGATAACCCGTAACGATATAGCCCTGCATATTTTTAACAGCGCAGATGTTGATGTTAATGATCTTGCCTATGATTATCAAGCGGCTGATGCCATTACAATCAATGGTTCGCAGTGTAACAACATAAGCATTTCGAACCCGAAAACCAATGTAAAACAATACACAACAATTGGATCAGAGGTACCTGAAAAAGCAGTTAAATTTTAATAGCGTGAACCATGAAACGACTGTTCTATTTCTGCGTACTTATTCTGATCTTCTTTAGCGCCTGCCAAAAGCCAAAACAATTCAGCATTTATTGTGTTGGAGATTCCACGATGGCCAACAAAGAGGCTGATGCTTTTCCGGAAACCGGATGGTGTATGGTGCTAGACGAATATTTGACTCCAAACGTTGCCGTAAAAAATCATGCGAGAAATGGCAGAAGTTCAAAAAGTTTTATTGACGAAGGCAGGTGGCAAACCGTGCTCGACAGCTTACAGGCCGGCGATTATGTTTTTATTCAGTTTGGACACAACGACCAGAAAGCGTACGACTCTACACGCTACACCACTCCGTTTGGTTCGTACACCGAAAACCTCAGTAAGTTTATAAATGAGTCGCGTGAAAAAGGTGCAATACCTGTGCTTTTCACTTCCATAGTTCGGCGAAAGTTTGGAGAGAATGGGAAGTTAAACGATACACATGGCGATTATCCGGTGGCTACCCGCAAAGTGGCTGATTTATTGGATGTACCGCTTATCGATTTGCAAAAAATTACCGAAGAATGGGTAAATTCGCTTGGCGATGAAGCCTCAAAACAAATGTATTTGTGGACTGACATTACGAATGAACGCCACCCGGAACCACGAAAAGACGACACGCATTTATCGCAGAAAGGGGCGCATAAAGTAGCTCAGTTGGCTACCGAAGCACTAAAAGAAAACATACCTGAATTGGCAACGAATTTAAAGTAATTATGAGAAAATTGGGCTTTATTCTGTTGTTTGCATGCTCGGTATTTTTCGCTGGGGCGCAAACCAATATTCAGTTCGAAATGACTGTTGCACAAGATGGAAGCGGCGATTTTGAATCGATACAGGAAGCCATTGATGCCACCAAAGCCTACCCTCCGCAACGAATCACGATATTTATAAAAAATGGCTTGTACCGCGAAAAAGTGTGCGTACCCGCGTGGAATAATCAGCTCTCGTTTATCGGCGAAAACCGGGATAAAACCATTATCATTTGGGATGATTATTTCGACCAAATTAACCGGGGACGAAACAGCACATTTTTCACTTACACCTTTAAAGTGGAAGCCGATGATTTTTATGCCGAGAATCTGACTATTTCGAATGCTGCCGGCCCGGTTGGACAAGCCGTGGCCTTGCATGTTGAAGGTAATCGGTGTCGGTTTAAAAACTGTAAAATTCTGGGCAATCAGGATACTGTATTTCTCGATGGAGAAAACAGTCATCAGCTGTTCGAGAACTGTATCATAACCGGAAGTACCGATTTTATTTTTGGTTCGGCAACTGTTGTTTTTCAGAATTGTACCATAATCAGCAAAAAAGATTCCTACATAACGGCGGCAAGTACCCGGAAAAACAATGATTTTGGTTTTGTATTCATCGATTGCAGCCTGCAAGCCGACGAAGGAGTTCAGCAAGTTTACCTCGGACGACCGTGGCGGCCTTACGCCAAAACCGTGTTTTTAAACTGCTTTTTGGGCCAACACATTTGCAGCGAAGGTTGGGCAGCATGGAGCAACAAAGAAGATAAAGGCACCACATTTTATGCCGAGTACAACAGCACAGGCCCCGGTGCCAGTCAAAACCGGGTAGAATGGGCAAAGCAGTTAAGCCGCAAAGAAGCAGCAAAATACACCCTTAAAAATATTCTGGGAGAATGGACAACACAAATCAACGAGTAAGCCCCAAAAAATTCTTCAAAACAATTTTCAGTCTGCTCGTGCTGTTACTAATCCTTGTTCCTGTACTGGCACAAGATAAACTACCGGCTTTTCCGGGTGCCGGAGGTTTTGGAAAATATACCACCGGCGGACGTGGCGGAAAGGTAATTTTTGTTACCTCGCTGGAAGACAATCTTCAGGAAGGCACTTTACGTTATGCAGTGAATCAGGCTTATCCGCGAATTGTGATCTTCAAAGTTTCGGGAACAATCCAGCTCCGATCGGCATTAAAAATTACCAATAACGATATAACCATTTCCGGCCAAACTGCACCGGGCGATGGGATTACTCTGCGCGATTACCCGGTAAAAATTCAGGCAGATAATGTCATCATCCGTTACATGCGTTTCCGAATGGGCGACGAAGCCTTGCAGGAAGACGATGCCCTTAGCGGACGTTATCAAAAAAATATAATAATCGATCATTGTTCCATGAGCTGGTCAACCGACGAATGTGCTTCGTTTTACAACAACGAGAATTTCACGCTGCAATGGAGCATTCTTTCGGAGAGTTTGCGTATTTCGGTGCACGAAAAGGGAACACATGGTTACGGCGGAATCTGGGGCGGCGAAAAGGCCTCGTTTCATCACAACCTGCTGGCTCATCACGACAGTCGTAATCCGCGCTTTTGCGGAAGTCGCTATTCTGATCGCGCGGAATACGAATTGGTTGATTTCAGAAACAACGTAATTTACAACTGGGGCGCCAACAGCGCTTACGCGGCTGAAGGTGGGCGCTACAACCTGGTTAATAATTATTACCAGGCCGGACCGGCTTCATCCAACAAATCCAGAATTATCCAACCCTATGCCGATAATGGTGAAAATAACCAACCGGCGGGTACTTTCGGAACGTTTTACATCGATGGAAATATTACAACTGCCAGTGATCAGGTTACGCAGGATAACTGGTTGGGCGTAAACATGCATTCTACTTTTTCAACTTATGCGCGGGGTGTTACCAAAGACGACATTAAAGCGGAAATGGAATACGAAGCCGGAGAAGTAATCACACACACCGCAGAAGAAGCCTTTTTGAAAGTATTGGATTTTGCCGGTGCCAGCTTGATATACGATGCTGTTGATATCCGAATTCTTAATGAAACAGCTACCGGAACCGTCACTTTTACCGATGGAGGAAATGGCAGCACAAACGGTTTAATCGATACGCAGGGATCAGTTGGGGGTTGGCCGCTGTTAAAATCAAATGAAGCACCTGATGATTCCGACGAAGATGGTATGCCAGATGACTGGGAAACTGCAAATGCATTAAATCCGAACGATCCATCGGATGTGCAGCTAACCACTGTTGACGGCCTCTATCCAAACGTTGAAGTTTACCTTAATTCGCTTGTAGCTGAAATTACTGAACAACAAGATGAAGGTGGAATACACACAGCAATTAACGATATTGCAAGAAACGAGAAAACAATCAGCATTTATTATAACGGAAGTAACCAAAACTTGATTATCGATCATTCCACTGAGGTAAAAAGCGTTGAGTTGTATTATATTACAGGCAAACTTATCGCAAAACAAACATTTGATTCAGTGGTGGTTCAAATGCCAATTTCTGTAGGTAGTAAAGGAATTTACCTCGTTCGTGTTCTGGATTCAGATAATAAAATTCATACCAGAAAAATAGCTGTGTTTTAATTCTTCGAATACCGAATCCTGTTGTACAAGTCACGATTAGAATAAACGTCAAAACAATTTGTACTGAGCCTGAATAATCTCCTACTTTTCGTAATTTTATTGCTTCCGATTAGACATTTTCGAAAAATTGTACGTCGTAATAATGTGCAATCGATCCACAATTCAAATAAAGACCAAAATTCATGAGCAAACAAAAACTTTTCAGATTCTTACTTCTTAACTTCCTTTTAGTTACTCTGTTTTCAACAAGCACATTAGCACAAAGTCGAAATTATTTTCCTCCTGAAGATTTAACTTCCGTTGGCGCGTATTATTACCCCGAACACTGGGACGAAAGCCAGTGGGAACGCGATATTAAAAAAAATGGCAGAAATGGGTTTTGAATTTACCCATTTTGCTGAATTTGCCTGGGCTCAACTGGAACCGGAAGAAGGCGTTTACGATTTCTCGTGGCTCGACCGTGCTGTGGCATTGGCCGACAAATATAACCTGAAAGTAGTAATGTGCACTTCAACAGCTACCCCACCTGTTTGGCTGGTGCGCAAACATCCCGATATTCTGAAACAGCATGAAGACGGCACAAAAATGGACCACGGATCGCGCCAACATGCGTCATTCTCGAATGAGTATTACCGAAGTTATTCGCTGAAAATGATTGAAGAACTGGCCCAACATTATGGCAACGATGACCGGATTTTTGGCTGGCAACTCGACAACGAACCTGCTGCCAATGTTGATTTTGGCGATGATGCCCAAAAACGTTTCAGAGCGTGGTTGAAAGAAAAATATGGTAACATTGAAGCACTGAACGATGCCTGGGGAACCAACTTCTGGAGTGGTACTTATACTACTTTCGACCAGATAAACATCCCAAAACACACGCAATGGGGAATGAATTTGTACCAGCGTTTGGATCACAGTCGTTTTTGTGATTACGAAACATCAAGCTTTTTGGATGACCAGGCAGTGGTTATTCGTCAGTTTGCCAATCCTAATCAGTGGATTACTACCAACTACATCCCCTACTACGATGCGCGCTATGCCGGCGCCAGCAAAGAGCTGGATTTTATTAGCTACACCCGCTACATGATTTACGGCGAGCACCATGGAATTGGCCCGAAAGGTTACCGTGTAGGCGAATACTCGCGCATTGCAATGGCCAACGATTTTTACCGTCCACTATCGCCAATTTATGGTGTTATGGAACTGCAACCCGGACAGGTAAACTGGGGATCGATTAACTCGCAACCCTTGCCCAGAGCCGTTCGCCTGTGGTTGTGGCACGTTTTTGCCGGAGGTAGCAAATTCACTTTTACCTATCGTTTTCGTGCACCCATTTATGGCTACGAGCAATATCATTACGGAATTGTGGGTCCCGACGGCGTAACACCGACTCCGGGCGGACTGGAATACGAAGCGTTTATAAAAGAAATAAAAATGCTTCGCAACAATCCTTCCAAGGGGCAAATTCCACAGGATTACTTAAATCGGGAAACAGCTATTTTGTACGATCCCGACAATACCGTTGCCATAAACAACAACAAACAAACCAACGTTTGGGATACCGAAGGCCATGTACTGAAATACTACAAAGCACTGAAAACATTTGGTGCACCGGTTGATTTTATTCGCGACAGCATGGATTTTGCAAAGTACCCGGTGATTGTTGCCCCGGCCTACCAGCAAATGAGTTTACAGCTGATTGACAAGCTAACGGAATATGTAAAAAATGGCGGCAACCTGGTAATGTCGGTTCGCACCGGGCATCAGGATGAGTTCGGGCATCTATGGCAGGCAAAACATGCCGAGCCGCTCTACGAACTGATTGGCGGCGAAATTGAATTCTACGATTTGCTCCGCCCATTTGCACCCGACACCGTGGTGATGGACAATAAAAGATACGCATGGACAAGCTGGGGCGATATTATGCACACCAACAAAGGCACCGAAAGCTGGGGAACTTTCAGCGGCGATTATTATGCAGGGAAAACTGCAGTAACATTTAATAAGCTGGGTAACGGAACAGTTACTTACGTTGGCGTCGACAGTCACGATGGCAAACTGGAGCGTGCAGTTCTGGACAAACTTTACGATCGTCTTGCTATCGAAGTAAAAGATTATCCTGAAGGTGTAATGGTGGAATACCGCGATGGTTACGGAATTGCAGTGAATTACTCGAACATTGCCTACCCGATGGAATTGCCTGCCGGTACCGAAATTCTGATAGGTAACACAACTCTTCCAACTGCCGGCGTATTGGTTTGGAAAACAAAATAAAGCAACGATAACGCAAATTCTGCCGATGACACAAGCAATAAACCTAAACCGATCGTTCATCCTAATTTTCGTCATTTTGATATTCTCATCGTGCGAAAAAACAATTGTCCCTCAGTGGCCTGAACAAACCAACGAAACCAAACCGTGGACACGCTGGTGGTGGCACGGAAGCGCTGTTGACAAAACCAATCTAACAGCCAACCTGGAAGAACTGGCTGAAGCCGGTTTTGGAGGAGTAGAAATCACACCCATTTACGATGTAAAAGGCTACGAAGACCAATCCATTTCATTTCAATCGGCGAAGTGGATGGAAATGTTTGAGTTTACCTTACAAGAAGCGAAACGACTTGGGTTGGGTGTCGATCTGGCCAATGCATCAGGGTGGCCGTTTGGAGGCCCTTGGATTGATGCTGAACATGCCTGTAAAAACGTTCAACACAAAAAATACCAATTAAAAACGGGTGAACGACTGAAGGAGAAAGTTGAGTTTATCCAGCCGTCGCTGGTGCGTGCCGTAAATAAAAAAGTTGATATTTCGGAAGTAAAATTCCCCATTCGCAGCAATACTAATTTACAGGATTTGGCACTCGACCAGGTACGTTTTGAAAAGCCGCTGCCACTGCAAACGCTGATGGCTGTTAATAAGCAGGGAGAAACTATTGATTTGACCAATTTCGTTAACGCCAACGGAATTCTCGACTGGACAGCTCCCAAAGGGAACTGGGATTTATACGCCGTTTTTCAGGGCTGGCACGGTAAAATGGTAGAGCGCGCAGGAACCGGTGGCGAAGGAAATGTGATTGACCATTTTTCGGAAGAAGCCACTAAACTGTTTTTAACCGATTTTGATAAAAATGCCAGAAACATCGACTTGTCAGGGCTTCGGGCATTTTTTAACGATTCGTACGAAGTGGACGATGCTTACGGCGATGCCAACTGGACTCCCCTGTTTTTTGAGGAGTTTGAAAAACGCAGAGGATACGATTTAAAAACAACACTTCCTGCGCTTTTTGGCGATCTGGACGAAGAAACCAACCGGCGTGTTTTGTGCGATTACCGCGAAACTATTTCCGATTTACTGTTGGAAAAATTCACCACAGTTTGGGCCGATTGGGCCGAATCGTACAAAACGATCGTTCGTAATCAGGCACACGGTTCGCCGGCTGCCATTCTCGATTTGTACGAAGCCAGCCATATTCCCGAAACCGAAGGAACCAGTCCGATGCGCATAAAAATGGCCACTTCTGCCGGACATACTTCGGGCAAACCGCTAATTGCCTGCGAAGCTGCCACCTGGCTCAACGAGCACTTTTTAAGCACCCTGGCCGATGTAAAACAAAATGCCGACAATTACCTGCGCAACGGTGTTAATCACATCGTTTATCATGGTACGCCGTACTCGCCTGTAGAAGAAAAATGGCCCGGGTGGATGTTTTACGCCGCCGTACATTTTGCGCCAACAAACACCTGGTGGAACGATTTAAAAGTAGTGAATGAATACATTACCAATTGCCAGTCGTTTATGCAGAATTCAACACCCGATAACGACATCCTGTTGTATTTCCCAATATACGACGCATGGACGGAAAGAGACCGAAATATCCTTCCACATTTTGGCGGAAGCAACGAAGAACTAACAGCTGAAATCAGCAACGAACTCCTTGCCCGGGGACTTTCGTTCGATTACATTTCCGACAGGCAAATCAGAAAGTTAAACACTTCCAATGGGAAAATTCAAGCTGCCGGAGCTGACTATAAAACCATTGTAGTTCCCTCTTGTACAGCCATTCCATTGGAAACCTTGAAACACCTTTTTTCACTGGCGCAAAACGGAGCTACCATCATTTTTAAGAATGAAATCCCCGTAAAAGTTCCCGGGTTAAACAACTTTGAAAGCCAACAAGCGGAGGTAAAGAAACTGATTGGTGAACTAGAATTTCAACCCGAAGAAAATTACCAATCGGCCACAATTGGTAATGGAAAAATCATGGTTGGCAATGATGTAAAAATCCTGTTAAATGCAAGCGGAGTTTATGGTGAAGAACTGGCTCAGCAAGAACTTTGGTACAACAGAGTTGAACGACAGGAAGGAACCTGTTATTTCATTTCGAACTGGACCGGAAACGAAATGGATAAATGGATCACTCTTCAGAAATCAGGCAAAACAGCGGTTTGGTTCAATCCAATGAATAACACTTTTGGGAAAGCTTGTACGCAAAAAAAATAGTGAGGGACAAACACAAGTTTACCTTCAACTAAAACCCGGCGAAACACAGATCCTGCAGTGGTATTCGAACCAAGTTGAAGCTGAAGATTATCCACTTTGGGAACAAGCAGACACAAAAAAAGAACTGACCGTTGAGTGGGAAATTACATTTGAGAAAGGAGGCCCGACTTTACCAGCTTCTTTAAAAACCAATGAATTAAAATCGTGGTCTGTACAATCCGAAGAGTTGCAAAAATTCTCCGGAACAGCCAGTTACAAAACCAATTTTGAAAATGCTGAAAGCGGCGATAATAATTACCTGCTTGATTTGGGCGAAGTACACGAATCGGCCGAAGTGTGGCTAAACGAACATAAAATTGGAACACTGATTGGGCCGGTATATCAAATCATTCTGCCAAAAGAATTACTGCAGGCGCACAATACGCTCGAACTAAAAGTTACCAACCTGATGGCCAACCGAATAATCGACATGGACAAAAACCAGGTGAACTACAAAAAATTCTACAACATCAACTTTGCTGCTCACCATAGGGAAAACGTTGGGACCAACGGTACTTTTACAGCAGCCAACTGGGAGCCACTCCCCTCCGGTTTGTTGGGGCCGGTGCGCTTAATTCAACTAACTGAAAAAGATCAAAAACAACTAAAATGAAACGATTATCGATAGCCATCCTACTTTTTTCGCTGCTTTTATCCTGTTCGCAAAAGCAGGCGCAGAAAGCCCACAAAAGTGAGTTGGTGAAACATTTGGAAAGCATTTTTTACAACGATGACTTTGCTGTAATACCAGATAAATCTTTTAATGTAGCCGATTTTGGTGCCATAGCAGACGGAAAGACCCTGGCCACCGAAGCGATTCAGCAAACCATTGATGCAGCGGCAGAAGCCGGAGGCGGAAAAGTAATTTTCCCGGCAGGAACCTATTTGTCGGGAGCTCTTTTTGTAAAGTCGAATGTGGAACTTCATATCGGAGAAGGCGTTATAATTCAGGCCATTCAAAACAACGATTATTACCCGCGAAAGTGGACCCGCATAGCAGGAATTGAAATGGAGTGGCCGGCAGCATTGATCAATGTTTACGATGAGAAAAATGTGCGCATTACCGGAAAAGGAGTGATTGATGGAAACGGCAAATACTGGTGGGATAAATTTTGGGGCGACCCCAAATACAGTGGCGGCATGTGGGGCGAGTACAAAGACAAAGGAATTCGCTGGTCAGTTGATTACGATTGCGAGCGTGTGCGCCCGGTCGTTATCTGGAAATCGGAAGATGTGCTGCTCAAAGACTTTACCGTAAAACGCGCCGGGTTCTGGACCATCTCGCTAACCTACAGTACCCGCGTGCATGTGGATGGACTGGTGGTTCGTAACAACATTGGCGGCCACGGACCAAGCTCTGATGGTATTGATACCGACTCGTCAAAAGATGTGTTGGTGGAAAATTGCGACATCGACTGTAACGACGACAACCTTTGTATAAAAGCCGGTAAAGATGCCGATGGATTGCGCGTAAACCGCCCCGCCGAAAATATCGTTTACCGAAATTGCATCACACGCGCCGGGCATGGTTTAATAACCCTGGGAAGCGAAACCTCGGGTGGCATGCGCAACATCGAAGTGTATGGATTAAAAGCCATGGGCACCAATATTGGCATACGTTTTAAATCGGCAAAAGTACGCGGTGGAATTATCGAAAACATCCACTTTCACGACATAAAAATGGAGAATGTGGCCAACCCTTTTCATTTTGAGCTGAACTGGTATCCCGAATACAGCTACTGCACCATTCCCGACGATATTCCCGAGGAAGAAATAAAAGACCGTTGGCGGGTGCTGAGCCAGCGCGTTGTTCCTGAAGAAAAGGGAATTCCCGAGTTCAGGAATATCAAACTCAGCGATATAAAGGTAACAAAAGCTAAACGTGCATTTTATGCCAACGCTTATCCCGAGCGTCCTATTCACCACATTAACTGGGAAAATGTTTCGGTTGAAGCCGAAGAAAGCGGCCAGCTGAGTTATGCCAGCAACTGGACCATGAATGATGTTGTGCTAAAAACGGCAACCGGGCAGCCCATCACGCTAATTGATTGCAATAATATTCAGCAACCCGAATTAATAAAAACCAATTCACAACCCATTCAGGAAGAAACAAATCGCACGCTGGAAGAACAGTTTCAAACCATAAACCGAAATGGCGATGTGGTTATCATTCCGGTAAATCCAACAGAAACAAAGGCTTTAACGAATGGTGACAGCACTTTGTATTCGAAGGAATTCAGCCTGTATATTCTTAGACAAGAAGATGCCACACTGCATTTCTACGAACCGCTTGGCGATGGATTTTACTACTCGGAAGTGGAGGTCATTACCAGCCAAAACGGGAATCTTATTCAGGTAAAAGGGCAAAAAGACCATGATTACACCCTGTTTGTTAACCGGGCAACCAAACCCAAAAGTATTTATGGCGCCGATAACTGGAATTACCAGGAAAATACACGCCAGGCCATTATTCAAGTTAAAGGGAAAAACTTTTCCATCCAAATAGATGATTAAAACCGAAACAATGATCGGGCAGCTAAAAACCAACATAACATTTCTCCCTGCCACCCGCCGGTATTTTTCGGCTGGGCAAATCCCGTGCAAAGAACTCTGTATTTCTGATTCTATAAATAACACCATGTAGCTTATCATCAAAAACATATTCATCATGAAAATTAAATCCTTGTTTTTTCTACTGAGTTTACTCATTCTGTCAGTTACAATATCAACAGCACAGCTGCTTCCTGCCAAACAGGAAGTGATTGATAAAATGACACTTACCAATGCGCATTTGATGAAAAAGTGGCCCGATCCGGGAGTGAATGTCATCACGAATAAAGAACGCACCAGCAACCTGTGGACCCGCGCTGTGTATTACGAAGGATTAATGGCTTTTTATTCGATAAAGCCCGATCCGGCCTACCTGCAATATGCCATCGAATGGGGAGAAGCGCACCAATGGGGATTGCGCGACGGGTTAGAAACACGAAACGCGGATAACCAGTGCGCCGGACAAACTTATATCGATTTATATAACATCGATCAAAAACCGGAGCGCATAAAAGACATAAAAACGTCGGTGGATTTAATGCTGAAAACGGAAAAAACAGACGACTGGAATTGGATTGATGCGCTGCAAATGGCCATGCCGGTATTCGCTAAACTATCGGTGCTTACCGAAGATGATAAATACAGCGAGCGCATGTACAAAATGTATATGGACACGAAAGTAACGCAGGGCCTGTACAATAAAAAAGATGGTTTGTGGTGGCGCGATGCCGATTTTAAACCGCCCTACACCGAGCCCAATGGTGAAGATTGTTACTGGAGCCGCGGCAACGGTTGGGTGGTGGCCGCACTGGTTCGGGTAATGGATATTTTACCGGAAGCTGATCCGCACTACAAAGAGTACCTGAAAACTTACAAAGCGATGATGAAAGCCCTACTTCCCCTTCAGCGCGAAGACGGTTTTTGGAACGCCAGTTTGCACGATCCGAACAATTACGGAGGGAAAGAAGCAACCGGCACTTCTCTTTTTGTGTACGGAATAGCCTGGGGAGTGAACAATGGTATTTTGAGTGGAAAAAAATACATGCAAACCATTACAAAAGGTTGGAATGCACTGGCCTCCGAATCGGTTCACGAAAATGGTTTTTTGGGCTATGTACAAGGCACCGGGAAAGAACCCAAGGACGGGCAACCGGTAAGCTACACCAGTAAACCCGATTTTGAAGATTACGGTTTGGGCTGTTTCCTTTTGGCAGGCAGCGAAGTGTACAAATTGTGTAAATAACACATCCCTCGGAATTGATAACAGGATAAAATGAGACCAATGAAAAAACTTTTAACGCTATTACTTTTAATCGCCGTATTTGCTCCCCTTTTTGCGCAAAATTGGAAACCCGTAGTTAAAGAAAATATTCCACTGGATTCCATTCGTTTAAGCGATCCGTGTATTATGGCCGATACAAACACCGCCACTTATTACATGACCGGAACGGGCGGACTGCTATGGAAAAGTAAAGATCTGAAATGGTGGACAGGCCCTTTTGTGGTAGCACAAACCGATCCTGATTCGTGGATGGGACCGCACCCCATGATTTGGGCGGCCGAATTACACCAATACAAAGACAGGTACTACTACTTTGCCACTTTCACAAATCGAAAAGTGATTATCGACACGGTAAAAGGGAATGAAATTGAACGGCGAGCCAGTCATGTTTTGGTGAGCCACAAACCCGACGGGCCTTATGTTCCGATGAAAGACTCCTTGTACCTGCCGGCAGACAAACCCACTTTAGACGGAACTTTCTGGGTGGATAAAGACAAAAAACCTTACATGGTTTATTGCTACGAATGGCTCCAAAACTGGAACGGCACCATTGAAAAGATAGAATTGAAACCGGATCTTTCGGGATCAATTGGAGAAGGAAAAGTTCTTTTCACCGCGTTTGACTCGCCATGGAGCCGCGAGAAAGATGAGCACGGAAATAGTATCCCGAATAAAGTTACCGACGGACCATGGTTATTCGAAACGCAAACCGGCAAGCTGGGCATGTTATGGACCAGCTGGGTTTTTAGCGATTATGTTCAGGGCGTGGCCTACTCCGAAAGCGGCACTTTGGATGGCCCGTGGATACAGGAGAAAGAACCGATTACTCCTCCAAACTTTGGCCATGGTATGCTGTTCCGCACATTCGAGGGGAAATTACTCTTGTCGGCACACAGTCATAAAGATGTAAACGGCCGTTACGTTCGGATTCCTCATTTGTTTGAGGTGGATGATTCGGGCGATAAACTGCTTATTATTGGACCATTTCAGCCATAAAAAGGGATAACAAAAGATCCTATTTCAATACCCTATCCAAAAAAGAAATAACAAGTGGCACGGCTTTATCAAACCAAGGATGGAAGAGCCAAAAAGGATGCGGTGTTTCGTCAATGGTATGCACTTCGTTGTAAATTCCGTTTTTATTCAACACAGCCACATATTGATCGCGGCCGGCATGAAAGCGGGGTAATGCGCTGTTTACAAATAGTGTTGGTGGCGTTTTTCCGCTCGCGTAAGTTAATGGCGATGCTTCTACCCACAGTTCCGGATTTTGTTTGTAGGTGGCACCAAACCAACGTGCTGCGGCCGATGGTTTGGCGGGGTCGTGATCTTTGCCGCTTTCGTTGGGATCGGTAAAATCCAGCACGCCGTCGATATTAACAATGGCCTGCACTTTATCACTTACTGCCTGGCTTTTCGGATGAGACAAATACAAGGGATTTCCAGCGGTAGTTCCCACGAGGGTAGCCAATGTTGCTCCGGCCGAAGTTCCCAAAGTTGCTATCCGGCTGGTGTCGAGGCCAAAATCACTGGCATGAATCCGCAGCCATTTTAAGGCCGTTTTCAAATCGATAACACCTGCCGGGTATCTGGCTTCAGGCGACAAACGATATTCAACAACTGCAGCCACATAACCGGCTTCGGCTAATTTCTGCGCCATGGGAACCAGGTGCGATTTTGTTCCCGATGCCCAGCCTCCGCCATGAATTAGCAGTACACCGGGAACCGGTTTGACTTTACTGATTTTTGGATAAAAGATATCGATGTGTAAATCGCGCTCACCCAACGAATGATAAACCATGTTGCGTTTTTCGTTGATTGCCCGAATAGGAAACGCTTTAACGATGGTTGCCTGCGTAAAATCTTTCGCAATCTTCCGGTAGGCACTTTGTACGTTAAACGAGGTATCGCGCGAAAAACGAATAGTGTCGTGCTGCGAGAAACCAACAAAATGAAGTGTCAGAAAAAAAAGGAAAAGACACTTTATTTTAAGTTGCTTTGCATCCATTTATCATTTTTCAAGAAAGTCAATAAACTTTTTCATGGTATTGATCTCCGCCTCGCGACCGCAAGCCGACGATACCCATGTTGTTAACTGTTTGCCCGGTTTACTGATGAGAAGAAACTGTGTGCCATCATCTTCTGTTTGTACATAATCAGCCGGATTGTAAATTATAGCGGCGCCAATTTCAACCAATTCAGCAGCAACATCTTCCGGATGTAAACCCCAGGTAGCTATCAATCCATCCTTTTTGTATATCTCCTGTCCTTTGTGGTAATTTACTCCGGTGACAAATTGTACGGGTTCGTCGGTTAACGCAAACGCTTCAACCTTGGCATTTCTTTCTCCTGAATAAACAGTTACGCGCACCAGCACATCAACATTTCTCCCTTTATAAGGCACATCTTCCGATAACATTTCCATGTACGAGCAGGTAGGTTCTTTTACAACACGCGCTGTTCGGTTTGAAACAGGATTCAGTTTTACAACTTTTTCTCCATCCCAAAGTCGCACTCCGCCTAAACCAACTGTTTGGCCCACTTTGTAATAATCGGCTCCCCAACCCGTTTTTTGATCTTCAGCGGTTGGATACCACGTTTTTTCCTTCAGCTCAAGCTGCGCTTTCGCTTTTGAATAAACATCGATAGCTGCTTTATCACTAAAATAAATACGCAGTGCCATCCACTCGTTTTCTACAGCCGGTCCATGATGCCCGATTGTTTTGTATAAATCGCCTGATTCGGCACTAATTTCATTCTGCTGCAAACTATCCGAACGCATAAATAAACTCACGTCGGTTGTATTTTGTGCATGGGCCTGTGTTATTAGAATAACGGCAAATAATAGTAGGACAAATCTTCTCATTTTCGTATTCGTTTTTGTTTGAAATTATTTATTTAATTCAATGGCAGCCATAATCATCGGGGCAACGCCTTTCGGGTCGTTATCCACCTTTTTCTCCGACACGTAATAATTGTAATCGGCCTCGCGGTACGGATTTCCTCCCAAACCACAGGCACCACATGTATTGGTTAAAGTTAACCTACCGTTTTCATCTTCCGAAACCAGGTTTTCAATCATACTATCGAAAGCCGAGTTGGCAGCCTCCAGGTAGCTTTGCGGCAACCAGCCGTTTTTGGCGCCTTTGGCAAAAGTGTAAATAATCATTGCCGATCCCGATGCCTCCAGGTAGTTGCGTTCTTCGCCCCCCCTATCCATTACCTGGTACCACAATTGGGTTTTGGCATCCTGAACCTTAAGAACGGCCTCGCTTAAATCATTTAATATGGTTATCAGCGTTTCCCTGTCTTTATGCTCTTCGGGCAAATTCTCCAGCACATCAACCAAAGCCATCATATACCAGCCAGTGGCACGGCTCCAGAAGTGTTTCGACTGCCCGGTTTCTTTGTTGCACCAGCGCTGCTCGCGGCTCTCGTCCCAGGCATGGTAAACCAGCCCCGTTTTTTCATCAAGCGTATGTTTGTAAACCTCCTGCAACTGAAAAGTAACCTCATCGAACCACTGCGGCTGACCGAATTCGTTGGCATAGCGCGACAAAAATGGTGAGGCCATGTACAACCCATCCAACCACATTTGGTAGGGATACATTTTTTTGTGCCAAAAACCACCCGAATTGGTGCGTGGCTGCCCTTTCATTTGATCCACCAACGTTTCAATTCCTAATTTATATTTTTCATCGCCGTAGTCCTGGTACAAGGTAATCATACTATTTCCGGGGCGCACCCGGTCGATGTTGTAATCCGATGTTTTCTGCCCGTCGATTTTTCCATCGTCGTGCAGGAAATAGTCGATATAATCTTTCAGATAAGCGCCGTACTTCGGATCAACATCCTTTAGTTTGTAAATGGCATCGCCCAGAAAAGCATAATCGTATTCGTATTTGGGTTTTTCGCGCTGATAATAGATCAGACTGTCGGCTTCATGCAATACGGTTTCGGCAAATTTTACCGACCACAAAGGTTCGGCAGTTTGTGCTGAATTTTGTTTGGTATTTTTTGAATTGCATCCGATAAGGGCAACAAATAGAAAGAAAATAGAAAATGTTCTCATTGGTTTAATCTTGTTTGATTACAAAACTAATCTACCTGCGAGATTTTCAAGAATTAAAACGTATCAGATAGAGGGTAGATTTTCCCAAAGAACGTAAAAGCCGAGTTGTCGGGCTGTTTCGAAAGGAAAATTCCAACTAAAGCACTATGCACTGGAAGTACATAGGTTTAAGATTGAATGAAATTCAGAGAAGAATAATTGACAGAGGAGACATGAGTATTGAGTAATGAGTAGAGAGAAAGGGAAATGAGTCTCAATACTCAAATCTCTGTACTCAAATCTACTTCCTTTTAAAAAGTTAGGATCCGATCCGTTATGGCTAAAACTCTTTCAAAAATATTCGTAAAATTTGGGAATTCGGGTTAAGAAATTTTTCGTGAACCTCCGAAGATTCCGAAGGTCCACGAAAAACCACATTTGTTTTATTTGTATGTATTTACTCTTTCGTCATCAATAACTCCGCTCCAGTTCATTCCGTAGGCAAAGTCGTAAACATGGCCCATTTCATCGGTGTAACAGTCCATATCGCGCGGCACATCCTCAAACTGCTCTTCCACTGTTTTCATGTTGGCAGGAAGCTGGAAAGGCAACAAACCAGATGGTTCGGCGTTACCTGTAACCAAATCCATAATTGCCTGATCCTGCACACCACAGTGAACGAGAATAGCATCGGCGCTCTTTTCAAACTCGGCAGGAATAAACGGATTGGCCACATTTACCACAACAATTACAGGTTTGTTACCCATTTTCGCTTTTGTTTCGTTCACCATTTTCATATCGTAAACATTGGCTGCTTCGATTGATTTTCCTTTATAACGCCTGTTGGTAAAATCCTCAAACGGACTTCCGCCGGCAATACTTTCCTCGCGGGCATACGCGGCAGTGTATGGTCCGTACTGAAGCGAAATAGGAACATATCCGTTACCGCCTTTTTCCTTGTCATCAAGCGAATATCCTGTTCCGCCCTGCGGACTTGAGATCAGACAAATGGCAACATCGGCTTTTTCAGGAGCATCAACAACTTCAAAATAGTTGACCACGATATCCATATTTGCAGCGTCGCTCCAGCTTGGTTTGGTAACCATTCCAAACCAGTTTGTGCCACCCGGATTGTATTTTTGAGGAATATAAACTTTCACTTTCTTCTCAACCGGCAAAACACCATCCTTGTTTTTTAGCATCACCACCGATTTCAGTTGTGCTTCGTAACCGGCTTTCATAAACTCCGGATTACCAACAATTTCTTCCGATTCGGCAACTGCCAGGTACGGATTTTCAAACAATCCCGGGCGGAAAATATTTTTCAGTAAACGCACTGCCGATTGCTCAAAACGATTGCGCATGTATTCTTCTCCATGTTCTTTCACACCCATTTCGTACGCTTCCAGAACCGGCCCTTTTTCGTTGTTTCCGCCAAACTGGTCTCCTCCGGCTTCAATAACTTTGTAGTGACGTTCGGCAACTGAAAGATTTTCTACTCCCCAGCATTTCCCCATAAATTCGTGCACACTGCGCGTATCGGCAGTAATCATCCAGTCGGTACAAACCACGCCATCGTATCCGTATTCGCCTCTCAACAAATCGGTGATAATGTATTTATTGTAGGCGTTTCCTACGTTTTCGCCATTCTTCTGATCGATGTTGTACGAAATGGTATAATAAGGCATTACGGCTGCTGCTTTGCCCGTTGGGCCATCCAGTTTAAAGGCACCTTCAGTGAAAGGTTTTAACTGATCCGACAGATTATTTCCCGGATAAACGGCGTAAGCTCCGTAACCAAAATGGCCATCGCGGCCACCTTCTTCGGGGCCACCGCCCGGCCAGTGTTTTACCATGGCATTTACACTTTCAAATCCCCAGCCGCCGGTAATTTCTTTATCCGCCGATGAAGTTTGAAATCCATCGACATAAGCACGCGTGAGGTCGGCTGCCAACCCGGGATCTTCGCCCATTGTTCCGCTAAACCGACTCCAACGTGGCTCGGTCGATAAATCAATTTGTGGAGAAAGCGCCGTTGCAATTCCCAAAGCGCGGTATTCTATCGAAGCAATTTCGCCAAATTTTTTCATTACAGCAGGATCGAAAGTGGCTGCCAAACCCAATGTGGTGGGCCACATGGAGATATCGCCACCGGCACCGGCATTGTATTCGGTTTCCGCCCTGGTTCCGTGGCGCGGATCGGTACTTGTGTTTCCGGGAATTCCCAAACCAAGTCCTTCAACCAACGCCTGCATGTTGTTGTTCCATTGCGCAGCCACGCCCGGACTTTCAACGGTAGTAATCAACACATGACGCAAATTATCCTCAGTAAGAAACTTAATTTGCTGGTCGGTAAGATCGCTTGATTTTGCACCACTTTCCAACAACGATTTGCCGTTGTAGGTTCCGGCACCAAAACCACCACTTCCCGCAGGAATCGACTGGTGTCCGCTGTATAACATTAATCCGGCAATTTGTTCCACCGACATTTTTGAGGCCAGATCTTTGGCGCGTTCATCAACCGGTTTGCGCCAGTCTTCGTACACATCCAGCTCTCCGTTCCGGTTGAGGTCTTTAAAAGCATAACCTCCATCGGTAAGAAGTGTTACTCCTGACTTTGGAGAATAACCTAAAGTTGCTCCTCCTTCGTTGTAAACGAGATGAAAGTCTCCCTTTTCTTCTTCTGTCCACTTGGGGCCACAGCCATTAAGTAGAGTAATTGCAACGATCGCAATCAGTACTCCTGAAATTTGTTTTTTCATATAGATCTTGTTTTAGTTGGTTTCGGAATAATATTTATCAAGAAATTTGAGCAGTTCAACACTTGGCAAATCGCCACATGCTGATGTGGTGTCAAAATGCATCGCTTTAAGGTTATCGGGCGAGGTCGCTTCCCACTCGGGCAAACCTTCAGCATTTGGATTGCCTGATGTAGCAAAATTCACCCAGTAATCCGACATCAGGTCGGCTAGTTTATAATCAGCTTCTGTCCACGGGCGCGGGCTCATTTTCAGGTTATTGTAAGCGTACGGAACTTCTCCGGTATGGAAAGCTCCAAAATCCTGCATTTCATCGGCAAAAGGCACATCGCGCTCAAAACGGTACATAAACACCTTCGATGTTGCCTTTTCATTTTGCAGCTGCATCCATTTGTACGACTGGATACCAAAAGTTTGCAGCGCTCCCAGATCATTTTGAATGGCCTTGGCTTCTTCTTCGGTATTTATCGGAAATTTAGCCAGAAATTCATCAGCCATATCGCCAAATTGTTGCTTTACACGTTGTTTAAACTGATCGGCAGAAACAGGTGCTCCTCCAAAACCTTCATCTTCATTCCATCCAATAATTACAGGAATATCGTTTTGTTCGCCGTTGGCAAAGATCTCGCCAACCGGTTTGGGCAAAAAATAACCATCAACAATGGGTGCACCACCACCTTTGCCACTTAAAATCTCTTCGGCACTTTTGGCACGCAGTTCTTCAATAGTTGATGCGCCCAGTGACTCGGCAAATTTTACACCGGCTTCTTCTCCCGATTTCAGGCTGCCACCACGTGCCAACGCATTGGTTGAAAGCACGGCGCCACCACTCTCGGCAATGGCCCGGTGAATAAGGCCTTTTGTTAACGGACTAGCCACCAAATAATTTACACTAAACGCACCTGCCGACTGTCCGGCAATGGTAACATTTTCAGGATCGCCGCCAAAAGCAGCAATATTTTTGTTTACCCATTTCAGGGCTTCAACCTGGTCGAGCAAACCGTAATTTCCTGAAGCGTTGTTTGGCGATTCAGCCGTAAGTTCCGGATGCGCCAAAAATCCTAAGGTTCCAACACGATAGTTTATAGTGATAAAAACCAGGCCTTTCTTCGCCATTTCTGCGCCATCGTAAATAGGCACAGCACTTCCGCCACTTGAAAAACCACCACCGTAAATGTAAACCAGCACCGGCCGTTTTTCAGAGGCATCTTTGGCCGGAGTCCACACATTCAGGTACAAACAATCTTCGCTTAACCGCTCTTTGGGGGCAATAAACTCTTGTGTCCACATACTAAACGGCATTGGCGTTGCCTGCATCGGGCTGGCTGAAAATTCAGTGCATTGTTTCACGCCTTCCCAGGGTTCAACGGGCTGAGGCGCTTTCCAGCGCAAATTGCCCACCGGAGGAGCAGCGAACGGAATTCCCTTGAAAGTGGTAATTCCGGTACTCTCGTCAAACGAACCACTTACCGTTCCGTCGGCAAGGGTTACACTATCTTTTATTTGTTGGGGTGTTTTAGTTGAACATGCCCCAAAACCAACGGCAATACAAAAAAACAAAATCACGCGAACGTTTTTCATAAGTAGCAGGTTTTAAATTTGTTTCGTCTTAAAAGGGTTGTTTATTCACAGGTTAAAGGAAAGGAAACTCTCCCCCGGACAATTCCAGGGTGAGAGTATTTAACCAAGTCCCACTACCTATGCATTTTTTCAAAGTCTTTTTGAGGCACCATTGCTTTTGATACCTGCTGAACAGTAATATCGTTGGCAACAGAAAATGTTGCTTTTGCTTTAATGTCTTTTGATGAAGCTCCAACTTTTACGGTATAATCACCGGCCTCTGTAATCCAGCTTGTGCTTGCTTCATCGAAAGAAGCCAAAAGTGAAGCATCAATATCAAACGAAAGCGTTGCCGATTTACCCGGTTTTAACAAAGCAGTTTTTCCAAAGGCCACCAACTCCTCTTCCGGTTTTTCCAAATGTTTACCCGGCGCGCTGGCATACACCTGAACCACTTCTTTTCCGGCAACATCACCGGTATTTTTTACATCGATGGAGACAGTAACTTTTCCATCAAATTTTTTGTCGCTCAGCTTCAGGTGGCTGTATTCGAATGTGGTGTATGATTTTCCGTATCCGAATTCGTAAGCCACCGGCACATCGAAGGTGTTGAAATAGCGATACCCCACGTAAATATCTTCTTCGTAAACCACTTCCCACGGTACGCGGCGCATCATCGAGAAACCCGATTGATCGGCCGTATTATCTTCTGCCCCCTCTGTTTTTACAGCCACACCGGGAAAATTATCCGACGACGAACCATCTTCGTATTTCACCGGGAAGGTTTGTGCCAGTTTACCCGATGGATTTACTTTTCCTGAAAGCACATCAACTACCGAGTTTCCGCCTTCCTGCCCCGGTTGCCACGCACAAAGAACGGCATCAGGAATAGTGCTCCAGCTGGCGGTTTCAACAACGCCGCCAATATTCAGAATAACCACTGCTTTTTTGCCTTTCGCATGAAAAGCGTCAGTTACGGTTTTTATCAGGTCTTTTTCATTTTTATTCAGGTAGAAGTCGCCTTCAACAGCTTCGCGGTCGCCACCTTCACCGGCATTACGTCCGATAGTGATTAGGGCAATATCAGCTTTTGCAGCCATCTCTTCAGCAACAGTTGCATCCAGTGCCATTTCGTCAACAGGAATTTTTCCGCCCATTAAAGCGGCCAGAAAGTTTCTGGATTTATCCTGTGTTTTCCGCGCTTCTTCCATATAGGCTTCGTAGGTATTTTTAAGTTCGTCGTACGTTTTGTACCCGGCATTTTCCAAGCCTTGCAACAACGAAACCGTGTAAGCTTCATTAACATCGCCACTACCTGTTCCTCCTGAAATAAAATCATACGAAGAATTTCCGAATGCGGCAACATTTTTAATGTTTTTTGCAAAAGGAAGTGCGCCGTTGTTTTCCAGCAATACCATACCGTCAGCAGCTGTCTGGCGGGTAACCTCGGCATGCGCTTTCAAATCAGGCTTATTCGAGATTTTAGTTCCTTTGTAACGAGGTGTTTCCACCATTATATTCAGAATACGCTCAACATTTGTATCCAAAACTGCTTCATCGAGTTTTCCTGACTCAACAGCTTCGATAAGCGTTTTTATGGTCGCAGTAGAACCCGGCTGGATCATATCGTTTCCGGCATTCATTTGAGCAACAACATCGCTACCGCCGCCCCAGTCGGTCATTACATAACCTTTAAATCCCCAGTCGTTGCGCAGAATTTTAGTCAACAAGTCGTGACTCTCAGAAGCATAAACACCATTTACTTTATTGTAAGACGACATCACTGTCCAGGGTTCACTTTCCTGAACCGCGATTTTAAAACCTTTCAAATAAATTTCGCGCAACGCACGTTCGCTCACAATCACATCAACCGACATACGATTGGTTTCCTGGTTGTTAACCGCAAAGTGTTTGATTGAAGTTCCAACGCCATTCGACTGAATACCTTTTACCATCGCGGCTGCCATTTTTCCGGCTACCAGCGGATCTTCTGAATAGTACTCGAAGTTACGGCCGCACAGGGGATCGCGCTGAATATTCAGTGCAGGTGCCAAAAGCACGTCGGCACCATATTCCAGCACTTCTTTTCCCATGGCTTTTCCTACCGATTCAACCAACTCAGTATCCCACGATGAAGCCATTACGGTTGCAATGGGGAAAGCTGTACAATAGTACGTGTCGGTTTCTCCCGGGCGGCTTGGACTAATGCGCAATCCGGCAGGGCCGTCAGCTAATGTCTGGCTGGTAATTCCCAGTTCAGGATATTCCGCAGTTACTCCGGCAGTTCCGGGCAAATATCCCCTGATTTTGTCAACCATTTTTCCGTAAGGAGTGCTGGTGTCGAGGCCTCCACCAAACGATGGCGGCATTTTTTCACGAATCGAGTCGGGTAACGGAAAATACATTCCGGTACCGATTACCAATTGGGCTTTCTGCTCCAGGCTCATCGACTTAACGATTTCTTTTACGCTTTTTTGTTGTGAGACGCTTGCAGACACATATCCGGAAGCAAGAAATAGAATACTTAAAATTAATAGACTGATACGTCTGGATTCGTTCATAATCATGGTGAAGAATTTAGTTCTAATTTAGTTTTACCGTTTTAGCCGACTAACAAAGTTATATCGACCGGGTTGAAGATAGGAATAAATTCCATTGCCAGTGTCATTTCGACACATTATTATATTTTTAAACATACTCAAATAATACTTCGAGATTTTTTTTAATTTGTGAGCTTAAAAATTAAGGACTTTGACAGCGACTAAACCTTTCAATTCAGCAGAGTTTATGAATCATATATCACTCGATTGTGTGATATTTGGTTTTAACAACAACGAGCTTAAAGTTTTGCTTTTGCATTTAAAATATTCGAAAGAATATACACTTCCCGGAGGATTTTTGAAACACGATGAAACGTTGGAGCAGGCTGCACAACGCATAGTTAAAGAGCGCACCGGACTAAACAATCTTTTTCTGAAGCAATTTAAGGCATTTAGCGATCCCGACAGATCAAAATCGAATAAAGCGATATTCGATGCCGACATGGCCGGTACAAAACCCGACATGACTTTTTTCGGTAAACGTTTTATCTCTGTAGGTTTTTATGCTTTGGTTGACTTTCGGAAAGTAAAACCCACACCTGATCTTTTTTCCGACCGCTGTGACTGGGTTTCTTTAACTGCCGATGTTACGATGCTGCTCGACCATAAACAAATTATTCAGGAAGCCATCAGTACCTTGCGTTTACAGCTTAACCAGCAGCCCATTGGCTTAAAATTGCTGCCTCATAAATTTACCATGCCCGAACTTCAGACTCTCTATGAAACCATTCTTGGTCGCGACCTTGACCGCCGTAACTTTCAGCGAAAAATATTGAACTACAATATTCTGGATAAGCTAAGAGAGCGAAAAACCGGCGGTGCGCACAAGTCGCCCTACTTTTATTCGTTTAATGTTGAACGCTACAAAAAAGCACTTGAAGAAGGTTTAAGTGGAATCTGGTAACAATAAAAAACAACTAATCCACTAATTAACAGCACCCTGCTAAGCATTTACCCATCCTGCAGCCCTTTGAGGCGTCCTGCACACTGAAATACCTCCCTGCCATATGTTGATGCTTTCCTGCTAAGCAGAATCACAAAAATGCCTGCAGGATTTGAAAAAAATGATGCAGGACGGAGCAAACCCCTGCAGGATTGCAAAAAAACCAGCAGGAGGATGTAGAACTATTGCAGGACGGGAAATTAATGCGCAGGATGAGCGTAACTACAACTGTTAGGATTTAATCCGCAAGGCCCAATTATACAGAATATTTCCGGAAAGGGTACAGAAAAAAAGTACCAGTCCGAAGGGAATAAGATCGCCGGTATGAAACAGGGCCATTATACTTCCGATTAAGGCACTAATGGCAAAACGGGCAATTCCGATGGTAGCATTTGCCGATCCTGCCACTTCAGGATTGTGGTTCAAAATGGTGGCTGTTCCGTTCCCGAAAACCAAACCCAAACTTCCAACATACAATACAATTGATGCAAATACCGACCACAATTGCGGCTCCGGCATCAACACCGAAATGGCCAGTGTTATGCCCGAAATCAGCTGCAACAATAATCCGTAGCGTAAAATCTTTTCTGCATCGTGTTTCTTTAAAAGAATGGTATTTAAAAACGACAACATGATGTTCAGAACAATATTTGCACTAAAAAACAACGGAAAGCGCATTTGGGATACACCAAAATACTTGATGTAGATAAACGAAGCTGCTGTAATAAAAACATATAATCCCGACATGGGCAAACTAATGGCAAACAGCAAAATTGTACTTTGTTTATTCGAGAAAAATACCCGGTATTTTTCCAACAGCTGCCGGCCTGTAATTTTACGGGTAATCAGTTCCGGCGCCCGTGATTCGGGAATAAGCAACCACATGGACAAAAACAACAGAATAGCAAATGCCAGTAAAAACCAGAAGATACTCACCCAACCAAACCAGTGAATTAATGCGGCGCCCATAACCGGAGCAAACAACGGAGCCAGCATAATAATCATACTAATAATGGTAACAAAGCGAGCTACCTGTTTTCCGCTGTACCAATCGCGAATGAACACATTACCCGTAACCGTTGCAAAACCTCCGCCAAAAGCCTGAAGCACACGCAACAACAGCACGTATTCAATTTTAGTGCAGGTAGTTATAAGTAACGAGGCCAAGCCGTAAAGCGCAATTCCGGTGAGTGCAATTGTTTTTCGCCCAAAGGCATCAGACAAGGGACCGCCGAAAAAATTACCAAAAGCAAATCCCAGAAAGTACAACGTAATGGTCAACTCGGCTACGTTTAGCTTTACGCCAAAAAACTCAGCAATATCGGGTAAGGCAGCTATATAGGTATCAATTGCAAATGGCGACATAGCCACCATGGCAGCCATAACCATTGTGAATACGGGAATAAAGAATTTGCCTGAACGGTTTAAACTCATACTTCTTTTGTTTCAATTTGGCGCGAAGGTATAAGTTTAAAACGAAGACCTGAATTATTAAGGCTATAGCACTGCAGAATTTAACAGTATCAGGTTTTAATAAAAGAAAATTCTTGAAGTCGACCATTACCATCCTTTAGAAACATCCTTTCCCTAGATATTACACTTTTTGTTTATCACCATTTACAATGTAAAATATCCAATTTAGAATAATCAATATCCAAATCAACTTCTTCAAATAAATGTGATTAACGTTGTTGTACATTGGATATTGATTATTGATAATTTTTTTGTTTTTCAGATTTTCAATTATATAAAAAAGGTAGCTCAGCAGCGGAGGGAATACGTATCCAGAGGCAAAACCACAGGGAATTATTCAGCTCAGCTCATCCAGTTGTTCGGGCGAAAGTCCTTCGGGATCAAATCCGGCACTCCAGGCCAACAACAGTAGTTTTGCACCTTTATTGGCTACATCCAGAAAGTCGAAGGCCTCTTCCATATCAACTCCGGTGGCTAAAGCACCATGTTTTTCCCACAAAACCACATCGTGGTTGGTTAATCCTTCCAGCGTTAGATTTGCCAGTTCTTCGGTTCCATATCGGGCATATTCAACGCAAGCTATTCCACGCGGAACATACAGTTTTATTTCAGGGCACATCTTCCAAAGCGAGTGATTAAACAAGGCCTCATCTTTAAACAATTTATGGTGACTTAAAACCACCAACTCGCTCGGATGTGCATGAACAACAGCTTTTTTGCCGGTATGGTTAACCGCATTAAAAAGATGAATTTTTATGTGCGCCCTCAGTTCTGAAGTGGGTTTAAAACCGGCACTTTTACCTCCCCACAAAACCGAATAGGCCGTAGCTGCTGAATTGACAGCTATAATTGCAGCAACTTCATCTACCCGATCCACCAGATGCCGCAACCGACAACCGGAACCGGTAACAAAAAGCACCATTCCGGCGGCCTCTTTTGGAAAATCGCAGGGAACTTCGTCATGAATGCGGTTGATTGCTGACTCCCGGAAAAGTCCGCTTAAATCAATGGAAATATTTCCCGAGCTTTTTTCAGCCCATTCTTTTGCCCATAAATAACCGGCAACTTCGCTAACCTGAATAATATGATTTATGACCTTTGCCGGAAGATTTTTTATTGCCTCCACAATTAATAATTAAGTTTTGTTATTCAACTCTTCAATTAAACGTACTGCATGCGTTCTTTAAATTTCTGATACAATTTGCCGTACAGTTTTTGATTTTCGGATGGCACAATAATTTTTGGATTATAATCCACCAGCTGCCGCGCTGCTTCGGGCGATTTTGCCAAACCACTTCCTGCAAACACAAACAGGGCTGCACCTAAAACGGTTGTTTCTTTCTGATCGACCAATTGTATGGGCAAATTGCAAACATCAGCACGCAATTGATTCCAAAGATAGTTTTTTGATCCACCACCCACACAAATTATTTTTTCAGCTTTAAAACCGCCTGCATTTTCCAGCGCTTCTATGCCATATCGTAACCTACAGGCCAGACTTTCCAGAAATGCCCGGTATATTTCACCTCGTTTGGTGTGTATGGTTAAACCGTTTATCGCCCCAAAATTATTGGCTCCGCCTTCGCCGTAAAACGAAGGATTCACCCAAACTGATGATTCTCCGGGCTGAACAGTACTCGCATCATCGATCATTTTGCGGTACAATGCATCGTCACGAAGTTCCGGGTAAAAGTTTTTGGCAAACCATTCCAAAATTCCCGAAGCCAGGTAATTCTGTCCAATATTGAACAGTCCTTTCTCGGCATCCATTTCGGTGGTTAACTGTGCTGCCAGTTCCTTTTTGCCCGACTTAAAACCGGCACTTCGGGCCATGATTATTTCCCAGGTTCCGCTACTCAGCACCAGTTCGTTTTCATTGGCTCCCGAGCCAAATACAGCAAACTGTGTATCGTGACCACCAAAAAACACCGGCACATCTTTGGGTATGCCTGTCTCACTTTCCGCTTTTTGATGAACGGTTCCGGCCCGTTCTCCGGATTCTGCAATAGCTCCCAAAATATCATTCCGAATGTCCAGCGCTGCAAATATCTTCTCCGATGGTTGCTGCTTTTGCATGTCCATCAACATGGAAGTGCCTGCCATGGTCGCATCGTTTTTCAACGCGCCTGTCAGTTTAAAAATAAACAGTGAGGTGATAAACAAAAAACGATGGGCCTTTTCAATTACCTCCGGTCGGTTTTCCTTCATCCAAACCATTTTATTAATGGTATTAAATGCGTATGGGAAAGTAGCAGCTTCGGCATACAAATCTTCAAGCGGAATATATTTTCCAATCTCGTTCATAACAGGCGTTGTGCGCTGACATTGCCACGAAATTACCGGGTAAAGCAATTTGCCTTGCGCATCAACAAAAGCACCGTCAACACCAAAAGTAGTAACAGTTACGCCCGCAATGCGTTTTGTATCGATTGCTGTCATCACATTCTGCGAGGCAGAACAAAGTTTTCCCCACATTTCTTCCACATCCCAAATTACGCCACCCGGAAATTCAGGATCGGGACTTGTATTGTTTGCAGTCGATTCCGAAGCCACAATTTTGCCATGCACATCCATGGCAATTACCCGCAGGTTTGTGGCTCCGCAATCGAATACTATTGCCAGATCTTTTTCAGGCATACGAATTATTTTTTACCGTAAAGTGGCCCGTACGATTCACAGGCACGAAAATCGGAACCTTCTTTCGCTTCGCCAAACGACGCCCAGGCACTTGGCCGGAAAACCTTATCGCCATCAATATTATGCATGTTAACAGGAATGCGTAACATCGAGGCCAGTGTGATAAGATCGGCACCAATATGACCGTAACTAATTGCACCGTGATTAGCACCCCAGTTGGCCATTACCGAATATACATCTTTAAAAGCTCCTTCGCCATTTACGCGTGGCACAAACCAGGTGGTTGGCCAGGTTGGATTGGTCCGTTCATCGAGAATTTCGTGCACATCATCGGGCAATTCAACCGTCCAGCCTTCAGCAATTTGTAACACCGGCCCCAAACCATCCACCAGGTTTAAACGACTCATGGTAACCGGCATTTGTCCGGCAGTTTTAAACAACGACGAATAACCGCCACCACGGAAATACTCCCTGTCGGCCTGTGGCCACGAAGTGTTCTCCAGGCATTTTTGTACCTCTTCTTCGCTAATTTCCCAGAAAGGTTTCATAACGGGATTTCCTTCGGCATCGCGTTGCTGCGCAGTAGCGTCGAGCGTTGTTGAGCCGGAGTTGATCAAGTGAATAATTCCACCTTCGGCCAAACCGGTCAGTTCTTTACCGCAAACGCGTTTTACAGCTTCCGGACTCCAGTAGGTGCGCACATCAGAAAATATCTGGCTGGTATTACTTAGCAAATGCCCGAACAACATTGAAACACCATTCAAACTATCGTTTTCGGTAGCCAAAACAAAAGCCTGACGAATACCATTCCAATCGAACGACGAATTTAAAATGGCTTCGGTGAAATCGCCATTTGGCTGATAGTCGGTCCACTGGCGCTGCCCCTGGAAACCGCCCAGAATGGCATTTCGTCCTACCCCTTCTTCGTGGAAGCCTTTTTCAATCACTTTTTTGTTACCAATCATCATGTCGCGGCAAATCAGTGTCATTTTCACCACCATCTCCCATTCGTATTCTTTTCGGGCCGCGTCTGCCTGATTTTGAGGCTTATTTATATCTTTTCCTTCTTTACAGTTTGCCTTTGTCCAGGCCAATGCTTTCTGAAACTCTTCTTCATCATAAATACCTTCCTCGATTCGTCTCAGAATTTCTACCGACTCCACAAATACGGTTCGTATTCCCAGATATTTCTGAAAGAAACCTGAATCGACCATCGAACCGGCAATACCCATTGAGCTGTAGCCAATCGACAAATACGATTTCCCTTTCATTTGGGCCACTGCCAGCCCCGATTTTACAAAGCGCAGTATTTTTTCTTTTACATCTTCAGGAATTGTTGTGTCGCCGGCATCCTGCACATCGCGACCATAAATTCCGAAAGTTGGCAATCCTTTTTGCGTATATCCGGCCAAAGCTGCAGCCAGATAAACAGCCCCCGGACGTTCGGTTCCGTTAAAGCCCCAAACTGCTTTCGGAATCAGCGGATCGGTGTCCATCACCTCGGTTCCGTAACACCAGCAAGGCGAAACACTGAGAGAAACCCCTACGCCTTCTTTTCTGAATTTTTCGGCGCATAGGGCTGCTTCAGCCACACCGCCAATACAGGTATCGGCGATAACACATTCTACCGTTTCGCCACTGGGGAATTTTAATTCGCTGGAAATAAAAGCTGCGGCAGCTTTTGCCAAGTCCATCACCTGCTGTTCTAGCGATTCGCGAACGCCTCGCTCACGTCCGTCGATAATCGGGCGGATGCCCACTTTTGGCAAGTCGCCAATTAATCTGTTAGCCATAATTACCTATTTAGATTTTTAAAATTTATTGTATTACTTAGTGCTCACAAAGTACGATTAAGCCTTACCGAAACCAATGGCTGATTTTACTATATTTGTATCTGTTTCTAACATCACCAGATATGAATACCTATAAAACAAAGCCGGAAAAAGGCGATCCTTCTGATGTTATTCAGTTTTTCCCGAACTATAATACTCAGCTGCTTTGCTGCCGGCACTGGTGGCTTGAGAACTGGGAATACAACGAACTTTCATTCCCTTACTGGCGCATTTACCACAACAGCGCCGAAGGGGCTAAAATCATTTATAACGATACTGAATACGACTTATCTCCCAATAAAATTATACTGATTCCGCCGAATACTTCGTATGCCACTCGTTTGTATGATTATGAAATACCCAAAGAAGGATTTTCGTTGGTAGGAGGACGTGTTGATGTAAATTCTGACCGACAGGAAGCGTCGTCAAAACCCAGCCTTTTACATCTGTTTATTCACTTTAATATTGGAATTCCTTACGATAATATCTCACCCGGAGTTTTCAGTTTTGAACTCACCGATCATCTCCAGTCGAAACTGCAACTGATAAAAAACCACCTGAACAAAGAACACAAATTCTTTAGCTTCCACATCAGCTTGGTGATAAAAGCTTTAATTTCTGATTTACTTACGGATTTACCTGAATCGAACTGGGATCTGATTTCAAACGATCACCGGATTATTCGTTGTTTACGCTACATCGAAGAAAATATAGCTGGTAATTTAAGCAATTCGAACTTAGCCGAAAAAGCGCAAATGGCAACCAATGCTTTTATCCGGCTGTTTTCGAACGAAGTGGGAATTTCGGTTCAAAAGTATATCCGCAATAAACGCATCGACCGGGCCTGTATCATGCTTCACCACTCCAACCTGAGTATCGACGAAATTGCACTAAACACAGGATTTGCCGATCGCTACCATTTTTCCCGCATCTTTAAACAAAGTACCGGCATTTCTCCAGCGCGCTACAGGAAGGAGTTTGGAATGAGCTCCTGAATAATATTTTTGATTCTTGAATATCTCCAGAAGGATTGATAGTATTTTGCATTCTCTTTGTTCTGCCCCCTGTAATCCCCCAAAGGGGGATAATTCCGCCCCTTTGGGAAGGTAAGGTGGAGTCGATAATTGGAGATAAAGAATAGACTTCATAAAAAAACAGCAGCAAGAAATTCCCGCTGCTGCAATCAAACATTCAATACAATCAATATTGAAAAAAATTATTTGTATTCTGCTTCTTTCTTTTTGTAATACTTCTGCAGTTCGAAAAAAGCTTTCTTTTTATATCCTTTTTCAGAAATCAGGCCTTTTCGGTTCCAGCCATCCTGTACGTTTGGCAACTGCCGAAGCGGCGACATAAAATCAACCAGAATCCAGGGTGTCATTCCTGCCAACCCATCAATTTTGTCGAACATATTAATACTCTCGTGGTACAAATATTCCTGAAACTCTTCGCTCCAGCGTGTCAGACTGTCGGCATGAAATCCCTGCAAGGCACCGCCTCCAAATTCGCTGACAATAATTGGTTTGTCTTCATCCGATGATATTACTTTTTCGCGACACTCGTCGGGCAAACCGCCGTACCAACCCAAATATTCGTTAAAGCTCACCACGTCGAGATACTTCATCAAAGGATCGTTGATGGTGTAATATTTGGCCGTATTTCCATCGCCGGGCTGATCCTTTTTACAAGCAGCCGACAATAAGCGGGTATTATCCAGCGAACGAACATGCTCGGCCACAGCACCCAAAAATGCATTTCGCGAATCAGAAGGTGTTGTTTCGTTGGCAATCGACCAGATAATTGAACTCGCCCGGTTATAATCGCGGTTTATCACTTCTGAATACTGTCTTTTTGCATTTTCAAGAACCTCCGGGTTGCTCCAGTCGATTCCCCAATACAAAGGCAGCTCTTCCCAAAGCAAAATACCCATTTTATCGGCCTCGCGAAGGATATTTTCCTGGTGCGGATAATGAGCCAGACGAACGAAATTACAGCCCAGTTCTTTTGCCCAGCCCAATACAAGTTTTGCATCATCAACCGAATTGGCACGATCGGCACGCAGCGGATTTTCATCGTGCAGCGAAATTCCCCTCAGGAAAATCTGTTCGCCGTTTAATAATATCTTCTTGCCTTCGGTTTCAATTGTTCTGAATCCGATCTGGTCGGTAACTTTATCATTTCCTGCAGAGATGGAAACTTCGTACAATTTTGGATTTCCAGGCGACCACAACTCCATATTTTTCACGTCGATAGAGAAATTGCAGCCCCCGTCGGCTTCCACATTAATTTCTTCGTTAACCTTTAATTCAGGGATTTCAATTCGTGCTTTCTGCGGAAATGATGCTCCGTTAAGCTGAAGTTTCCCGTTAATCTTTTTACTTTTTGCGTTAAGCGAGTTTTTGTCTAACGACAGGAAATAATTGCTCACAAAAGTTTTAGGCACTTCAACCAACAGCACGTCGCGGGTAATTCCTCCATGATTAAACCAATCGGTAACTTTCGACGGAATTCCATCATTAAGCCTGCTATTGTTTACTCCGATAATCAGAAAATTGTCTTTCTCCTGAATCAAATCGGTGATTTCGAAAGCAAAAGGCGTGAATCCACCTTCGTGTGTACCCACCACTTTTCCGTTAAGCGTAACGGTGCTCTTATAATTTGCCGCGCCAACGTATACAAAATAACGCTTGTTGTTCGACAGATCCGATTTATCAAAGGTTTTGCGGTACCATATACTTCCTTCGTAGTAGGCGAGCTCAGGTTTTTGTGCATCCCACGCACCGGGTACCCAAAGCGATTGCGCATCATCGAAACTGTATTCTATACGATCTGATTTGTCCTTTTGCTTTACATTCTCATAAACGGGCATAAAACCGATTTGCCCTTGTTCGTAAGGATCGAGTACATATTTCCACTTCCCGTTCAGGCTGGTGAATTCCCGTCCGTTTGCATGCTGAATAAAAACATCCTGCGCCCAACCCATAAAGGGCAACAAGAGCAATGCAAATACTGCTAATTTCTTCATTATTTCTACTTATTATAATTCGTTTGATTCGTCAAAAATGCTGAGGTTCCACTGATCCATCCATTTTAATACCGGCAATCCATTTTCAAACTGAATGGGCAACCAGATGTAGCTTGCTTCGATTGGCTTTTTGGGCGTCCACCGATCGGCCATAAAAATAAAAGCATCGTCTTTCCCGGCCACTGGCAAAATATAGGTACTTTGCGAGTGGAAGGTCAGATCGGCATCGTCGCCAACACATGGGTTTGGATGTTGTTCCCAGGGGCCCCAAATGGATTCGGCCGTAAATAGTCGGGCAGCATTCGGATCCCAACCTGTACAACCGGATGTGATCATAAAATACTTCCCGTCTTTTTTAAAAATAGCTGGCGCTTCGTTGTGTCCGCCGGGAGCAACACGAATATATTTTCCAGTATAGCTTAAATAGTCATCGCTCAATTCGGCAATGTGCAGCGTCAGGTTTTCTTCCGATGAATAAATATGGTAGGCTTTTCCGTCATCGTCAACAAAAAGAGTCATGTCGCGCGACATTTGCCCGCCTTCAAAATCACGGCGGATAAACAAACCATCATGAACAGCAGCCATCCAATCATCGGTCCACCAATCGGAAAAATCAGCCATTGTAAGGCTGCTGTTTTTCTGGGCTTCAGTCATGTTCTGCGGCCAAAAGCCGGCATTCGGACGTAATGAACGCAGATAAGTATAAGGCCCGGTAACCTTATCGCTAACGGCAATACCAACTCGCGCAGCACTGTAGCCTTTACCTTTCAACTCCAAATGAAAGTACAGCACAAATTGCTGGGTTTTGGCGTTGTAAATCACCTTTGGGCGCTCCATAACACAACCGGTCTCAATGTCGCTGCCAATACTGTCGCTTACAGGAAGTGCAACACCTTCAGGTTTCCAGTTGTACAAATCAGTTGAAGAGTAACAATTCACCCCCACCTGGGCCGAGCTGGTATGCTCACTTTTGTATTCGCCAAACCAGTAATAGGTATTATCGTGAAACAAAATTCCACCTCCATGAGCATTAATATGCACACTGTCGGCATCGGGCCAGGATTGCCCCGGATTAAAATTTTGAAATCCTTGCGGCTCTTCTTTTTTCGAATTGCATCCCATTAATACAACCATTAACGAGGCACAAAAAAAAGTAAAGAGAATGGGATAAAGTTGGTTTGATTGTGGTTTCATGATAACGGCAATTTTGCTTTATTGATTTTCTTCTCAGCTTTCATTAGAAAGTGAAGCAAAAATATCAGTCCGCAATTTCAATCACTGGCATAAATTCAACGTAAAATTGTACATATTCGATAAACCGCCTTTCATGCCGGTTTACCTGCTCAGTCAGGTATTTTTTTCAATGTACTCTTTTGGTGTGCAACCGTAAAAATCTTTGAAGCAGCGACTAAAATACGACGGACTGGTAAATCCAACCATGTAAATTACTTCGCTAATCGATCTTTTTTTCTGTACCAGCAGCCCCGATGCTACCTTTAATCGTTGAGTACGGATAAACTCGTTGGCCGTTTGCCCGGTAAGTGCTTTTATTTTTCGGTAGGCCTGGTTGGCGCTTACTTTCAGTTCGGCACTAAAAGCTTCCACGTCGAAAGCGGTATTGTCCAGATTATCCTGCACCGATTGAACCGCAGCTTTCAGAAATTCCTCGTCCAAAGAAGACAATTCAATGTGTTCGGGCTCCAGAATTTGCTCTGTGCGTAAGCGTTCCTGCTTTTGTTTTTGCAGGTTCAATAAATTGTAAATCTTTAGCGATAAAGAAACCATATTAAACGGTTTATAAATATAATCCACCGCCCCGAGCTTTAATCCTCTAACCTGGTCTTCGTGCATGGTTTTGGCCGTAAGGAAAATTACCGGGATGTGCGAGAAATTCAGGTCGTTTCGCAATTGGGTGCACAATTCAAAACCATCCATTTCGGGCATCATTATATCCGAAAGAATCAGATCGGGCGTGTTTGCCTCTATTTTTTCAAGCGCCTCCATACCATTATCGGCACATGCCACATTAAAGTGTTTCGATAAGCCGGTGCACAAAAACGCCTTCAAATTCGCATCGTCTTCAACAACCAACACATGCGGTTTTGACTTATCCACTTCGCTAAAAGAAGTGTCGTGTAAAATATTCCCGAAAGTGGCGTCTTCAGGCTGCACCAAGCTTGTTATCGAATCTTCGGGTTTCCATTTTTCGCTTTTTTCGGCATTTGCTGCAAGCTCGCTGTTCTGTGGCAATACCAGCCGGAAGCAACTTCCGTTACCTTCTTCGCTGTCCAGCTCAATCGTTCCGTCGTGCTGCTCAATCATTGCTTTGGCCATAAACAAACCAATTCCACCGGTACTTTGTGTGCGCAGTTGCTTTATCTGGAAAAAACGCTCAAAAACTTTCTCCTGGTGCTCTTTTGCAATTCCAACACCACTGTCCTTAACCTCAATTATCACCTCCTTTTCCGCATTTGTGTTCTCCCGCTCAAAAGCCGTTATAGAAATTACGCTGTTATCGGGCGAATATTTAAATGCATTCGACAAAAGATTAAAGATTATTTTCTCCATCTTATCAGGATCGAAATTCGCCATGATAATTTCAGGAGTAGCATTTAATTTGAACTCGATTTGCCGTGAATCGGCCATTGGCTTAAAGAAATTATAAACCTCGTGAAGCAGATTTACCAGATTACAATGCTGAATGTAAAGATTATCAGGAATACCTTTTTCAATTTTACGGAACTCAATCAGTTGATTCACCAAACGCAAAAGTTTATAGGCGCTGGTGTTTATTAATTGCGCCAGTTTGTGCGATTCTTCACTTAGTTTTGTATCGTCGAGCAATTCTTTCGACGGCCCTAGAATTAGTGTCAGCGGCGTTCTTAATTCGTGTGTTATATCGGTAAAGAACAGCGTTTTTTGTTCATTCAGATTGCGTAACTCTTCGGCCCTTAAGTGCTCAAAGGCCAGCTCGCTTTTCTTTTGCGCATTTATTATCGAGTATTTCATAAAAAAATACATAACGGCAATAAACAAAAGGCCATAAACGATATAGGCGACAATTGATTTCCACCAGGGTGGCGACATGGAAACCTGAAAGGTGCTGGCTTTAGCGTAATCAACCCTGTTGCCGGCGCTCGCCACAACTTTAAACGTATAATTGCCCGGCGGAAGATTGGTGTAGGTGGCTGTATTTCGCGTTCCGGCACTGTTCCACTGTTCGTCAAAACCTTCCATCCGAAAAAAGTATTCGTTTTTTCCCGGATTTTTATAATCCATATCCGAAAAACTAAAGGTCAGCATTTTGTCTTTGTACGACAGCTTCACCTTTTCGGCGTAAGGAATGTCGGTATCGATTCCATATTCCGTTCTGAGCTCCAGCTCATCGTTCATACTTTTGTCGTAAATCAGCAAGTCGGTAATCACTACATTTGCTGTTTGCTCCATTTGGCTGATAGTTTCGGGCTCCTGCACGATAAATCCGGAGAGGTTGCCAACAAGAATTTTTCCATTTTCAAGAACGAACTGGGCGTTTCTTTCCACACGATCATTTTGGTAATCCTGCGAAAAGTGCCGGCTTACAATTGCCTCATTTTGTACATCGAACTCAACAATACCGCGGTAAGTACGAATCCATAAATCTCCCGATTTGTCTTCCATTAATCCCGAAATGAGGTCGTTTTGCAGGTACTCAATTTCTGGAAAACCTTTAAATTTTACTACTTCATTTCCTGATGAATCAACTTCCTTGATTTTCCGGTTTAAACCGGATGTTGTTCCAATCCACAGCTTGCCAGGTGAGTCTTCAAGAATGGCATTTACCGCATTGTCGTTCAACGATTTTTTATCGGTGGTTGAGTAAAAATATTTGTCGAATTTCCCGGTTTCGGGATGGTAACAATTTAAACCGTTTTCCGTCCCGATCCATACATCTCCCGAGCTATCTTCGTGTAAAGCCCGGATGATATTACTGGTTATCTGGTGATTTTCGGGGCCGGACGAAAAGCTTTCAACTGAAACAATTTTATTCCTGTCGGTTTTTAAAATCACAAAACCACGCTCAGTTATTCCGGCATAAATTACGCCCGGGTATTTTTTTGATGGAACTAATTCGATGACTTTATTGCCCGGAATCGCTATTTCAGTATTCTCGTTATAGTACTCCCGGCTTGAAAGATCGAGTTCCATATCGCGGGTAAACTGATAATGAATAAGCCCTGCATCCTCGGTACCAATCCAAAGTCCTGTGCTATCGGCATACATATCGAAAATAGTATAGGCAATAAATTCGCGGCCGTTGTGTGTGTATTTCTGCTCGCCGTAATCTTTCTTTAAAACATATACCCCATTTTTGTTTTCGTACTGCAAAAGGTTGTACGAAGTGCCAATCCACAGCTGATTGTTAAAAGCAGCAAAACTTTTTATGTAGATTTTGTTTCCGAGATTATCAACCGTTGACGGCAACACGTAACGATTTAATCCATTATCAGTTATCGAGGCTCTGTCGATTTTTTGACGAGCCTACCCAAAGCAAGCCACTTTTATCAACAAAAATAGCCGATACGGCATTTGACGATAAACTTCCAGGATTATTAACCGATGCCTGATAATTCCAAAAACCTGCTTCCGCAGGCGGAAGTTGCTGCTGATCGTATTTCAGTAAACTTAAACCTTCATTCCACGATCCGATCCACAGATTATCAAACTGGTCGTAACACAATTTAAACACCACATCATCGCCCAAACTGTTTGCTTTGGCGGTTTCACGATAAGCGGTAAAGCGGATTATTTCACCATCGTTATTTACCTCTGCTTTGTTTAAACCGCCACCCCATGTTCCAATCCACAGGTTTCCATCTCTCGATTCAACAATTTGGGTAGTGGTAGAATTTGAAAGCGAATTTTTACCGGCCTCTGTAATATAACGTTTATATTCACCGCTTTCAGGATAAAAATGAAGCAGGCCATTGTAAGTGGCTATCCACAATATCCGGCGCGAGTCTTCGTAAATATCGCTCACCACCTCGTTTGCCAGGTAATGATTCATTTCATCGTTTTCAGGATTCAGCTTATACAATCCATCATTCCAGGTGCCAATCCAAATAAAACCATCGTGATCTTCTGCCAACGATAAAATCCGGCTTCGGATTTTGTATCGTTTTAAAGCTCCGGTTTCAAGGTTCATAAAATTTAAACCACTTGCTGTACCAATCCACAAATTACCGGCTTTATCAACCATTAACTTCGTAATTTCGCGGTTGGATATTGAAGTGGAATCATGAAAATGAGGATGATAAGTAACATAGTCGTAACCATCAAAACGTGTCAGGCCGTTTAAGGTGCCAATCCACATAAAACCATTCTGATCCTGTGTGATGGTGTTTGATTTATCGATGGTAAGTCCGTTTTCTGTTCCCAGATGAGAAAAGTATAGCTCGTTTTGTGCCAATGCAGCACATGAACAAAAAAGCAGAACAAAAAGCAGTTTAATAATTCGTGGCATGTTAGTTTTTGCTTTGTGCAAATTTATATGAATTTTGAAAAATATGGCTTGCACCACTCAATATACGTTAAAAACATAACAACACCTACGCCCCGAAATCTCGTCTTTGCAAAACACTGTAAATCTGACCACTACACACAATTGACTAATTGCGCAAATCCTGCCCGTCAAATTTGTAACAGTTTTTTTCAATTTTATGCAATCGATTTCAATTAATTGAAAGTGTACATCGATTTTGTTCAAATCATTCCATTTTTTTTACCCGAGCTTTGTAATGTTTTCCTGATAAAAGGGAAACAAACCAATGAACTAAAACTTTTACCTATGAATCGTACTAACCATACGAAGACTATTCTTACAAAGCTGTTTTTGCTTCTGTGCATTTTTGTTACCGCCAATTGTTATGCAAGCAACAAACAAAACAAACAGCAAACAAAACCTAAAGATTTTCAACTGGTTTGGGAGGATAATTTCGATAACGACGGTTCTCCAAATCCACAAAACTGGAATTTTGAATATGGGTTTGTGCGCAACCGCGAACTACAATGGTATCAACCCCAAAATGCAAGTTGTGCCAATGGCCTTCTAACAATAGAAGCACGCCGCCAAGAAACCGTCAATCCAAATTATAATCCACTCAGCGACAACTGGCGGTTTAACCGCGAAAATGCACAATATACATCGGCCTGCATTATAACAAAAGGACTGCAGGAGTGGCCGGCTTACGGTTATTTTGAGATACGCGCAAAAATTAATGTTTCTCCAGGTTCCTGGCCAGCTATCTGGCTACTGGGAACCGAGCAAAGCTGGCCGCATTGTGGCGAGATAGATATTATGGAGTTCTATCGTATAAATACTATTCCGCACCTACTGGCAAACGCTGCCTGGGGCTCGGAAATCAATTACCAGGCCAGGTGGGATGAGGCAAAAATTCCTTTCGCACATTTTACTCAAAACGATCCCGACTGGGCCAAGAAATTCCACACCTGGTCGATGCACTGGGATAAAAAACAGATCAGCATTTACCTGGATAACGAGTTACTGAACCAAATCGATCTGCAACAAACAATTAATCCTGACGGAGGCAATCCGTTTACTTCCGATCAGAAATTCTACCTGTTGCTTAACCTGGCAATTGGGGCAAACGGTGGCGATCCTACGCACACGGAATTCCCCATTCGCTTTGAGGTTGACTATGTAAAAGTGTACAAAGAGACAACCAACTAAATATTCAATTTTATAACTATTTCAATTTTAATAATTAAATCACGAATCTTTATGAAAAAGAAGAGTAAATTGAATCAATGCTATTTCAGCAATGGGATTTTAAAAACCATGGCTTTGGCATTGATGTTAATCATTGTTCATGGAACTGCAGCATTTGCCGGTTCCGGAACTACTTTACAGGAAAAATCTGTCACTGGTAAGGTGCTTAGCACTAGCGGTGAGTCATTACCCGGTGTTTCGATTTTAGTAAAAGGAACTACACACGGAACGGTTTCCGACATCGACGGGAACTTCTCGCTTAGCGATGTTCGGGCTGGCGACATTCTTGTTTTCTCTTTTATTGGTATGAAAGAAGTAGAGCTTACAGTGGGTGACCAAACCAGCATTCAGGTTACTATGGAAGACGCCGTTATTGGTGTTGACGAGGTTGTGGTTGTTGGTTACGGTACGCAAAAGAAATCGGACATTACCGGTTCGGTAAGTTCGGTATCGGAAGAGCGACTGGCCAAAATACCGGTTTCAAACGTTATGCAGGCCGTTCAGGGTGCCGTTTCAGGTGTTAACATTACACAGGTTTCGTCTATTCCCGGTGAAGCGCCTTCAGTTCTTGTTCGCGGTGGCGGTTCGTTAACAGCATCAACAAGTCCGTATGTGGTTGTTGATGGTATTCCTATTTCTAAAATGGGAGGATCGATTAATGACATCAACCCTAACGACATCAAATCAATCGAGATTTTGAAAGATGCTTCGGCAACTGCTATTTATGGTATGAATGGTGCCAACGGTGTTATTCTTATCACTACCAAAAGTGGTAAATCATCAACACCTACTATTAAATATTCCGGTTATGTTGGTGTTGAAGAATTTGCCCATATTCCGGAAATGGTATCAACTGATGAATTGCTTGCACGCTATGCCGAAGGTAACCGCATCAACGGTTCACCACTTTACGAAGCTCCGGTAAAATACCAGTACGAGGTAGAAAACTACAAAAATGGTCATACTATCGACTGGATCGATGAAGTATCACAAACCGGGATCCAGCAGAATCACAACATCAGTGTTTCCGGTGGAAGCGAAAAGATGAGCTATTACATCTCCGGAGATTTATTAGACCAAAAAGGTGTTGTAAAAGGTTATAATTACAAACGTAATTCAATTCGCACCAACATTGATGCACAGGTTACCAGTTACCTGAAAATCGGAACCAACTCATCGATTGTTTACCACAACCGCGACGGTGGCCGCGCCAACCTGCTGAATGCGGAAGCAATGAGCCCGTACGGAAGAATGTACGAAGAAGATGGCACCTACACCATTTACCCAATGTTTGGTGAAACGCTGTGGGCCAACCCAATGCTTGCTACCACTACCAGTCCTGAGCGTCGTCAGTTCAACGTAAACTTAAATGCTTTTGCCTATGTTACTTTTGGCGACATATGGAAACCGCTTACCGGATTAACTTACCGTTTGAATGCCGGTCATTCTTCCATTCAAAGCCGCAACAGTAACTACACTGGTCAATCGGTAAACGACTTACTGGGAACTGCAACTATCGACCGTAGCGAAACGCAGGCATATACCATCGAAAACATTTTGCGTTACGACTATGATTTGAACAAACACCACATCGACCTTACCGGAGTTTATTCATCTCAGGAAAGAGAATACAACACTAACTGGGCACAGGCCAGCGATTTTGTTAACGACGAGCTTGGATGGAACAGAATGCAGGCAGGTGCCAGCTCAAGTGTTAGCTCCTATGCCGACCGTTACGCAGCAGTTTCGCAAATGGGCCGTTTAAACTATTCGTACGACAGTCGTTACCTGTTTACAGTTACCGTACGTCGCGATGGATCATCAGTTTTTGCTGATGGTATGAAATACGGTACATTCCCTTCAGTAGCCCTTGGTTGGAATATTCGTCATGAGAGTTTTATGGCAAATGCCGAAAAAATTACCAACCTGAAACTGCGTTTATCGTATGGTAAATCAGGAAACGAAGCTGTTAGCGTTTACCGTACGTTTACTACAATGGCCGACAGACAAATTCCATTTGGCGGATCAACAAATATTGCCATGGTTACCGATCGCTTAGGAAACAGTGACTTAAGCTGGGAAACAAAAGAAAGTTTTAACCTTGGTTTGGATTTTGGGCTCTTCAACAACCGCATCAACGGTTCGCTGGATGTGTATTCTGCAAACAACTCTGATTTGTTATTATCACGTAAATTGCCATCTGCTTCAGGATTTGGCTCTGTAACAGCAAACATCGGCGAAACAACTACAAAAGGTATCGAGCTTACACTGAATACCGTTAACGTTGCTACTGCCAACTTCAAATGGAACAGTTCTATCGTTTTCTCTAACAGCAAAAGCGAGATTTCGGAATTGTATGGCGACGGCCTTGATGATATAGGTAGTGGCTGGTTTCTTGGCGAACCTATCGGTGTTATCCGCGATTACAAAAAAGTGGGCATCTGGCAGGAAAGCGAAATTGCCAATGGCGATCATTTAAACTGGGACCCTGTAGCTAAAGCCGGCGATGTAAAACTTGCTGACATTAGTGGCCCTGACGGTGTGCCAGACGGTGTTATTACCGACGACGACCGTACTATCCTTGGCCAAACAGCTCCAAAATGGACAGGTGGTTTAACCAACACTTTCGCCTACAAAAACTTTACGCTGAACGTATTTATTCAAACCGTTCAGGGAGCTATGCGTAACAACTCGCACATAGGTATGGCTTCTGACGAAATTGAGCGCCGTAACAGTTTTGCTGAAATTGGCTACTGGACACCGGAAAATCAAAGCAACGAGTGGCGTTCATTGAACAAAAACTCCAATCCTCACGGATACGGATTCCCGGTTAAAAACAACTTCACTCGTATTAAAGACGTAACACTTAACTACGATATACCTCAACATTTGCTCGACAAAGCCGGTATCAGCGCTTTAAGCGTATACCTGAGCGGACGCAACCTGTACACCTTTACCGACTGGATCGGCTGGGACCCTGAAGAACGCGATACGCAACGTGGCTGGAGTAATTGGGAAATCAACTATCCGGCAGTAAGAACAATTGTTTTTGGTATTAATCTTACTCTATAAAAGAATACAACAATGAAGAAGAATAAATTTCATATATTGATAGTGATGGCTTTAACGTTTTTAGCCATCTCTTGCAGCGAAGACTTTTTGGACGAGACACCGTATTCTTCGTATGCTCCTGAAACTTTAACCGACGAAGCCGGTATTGAAGCCGCATTGAAAGGTTTGCACTATAATTTTGGTAGAATTCACACCTGGTCTGACCAACAAGGATGGGCTGGTGTTTGGCAGGATGGAACTGATGTATGTTCTCCCGGCGGTGTTCAAGGCGTTGAAATTCCGTTTTTCAAATACGAAGACCTGAACTCGGAGAATGCCGCAGTAAAGTACATGTGGGAAATATGTTACTTAATCATCAACAATGCAAATAATGCACTTGTTGCTATTGGCGAAGATGGTGATCCGGCAAAAATGGCCGAAGCCAAATTCTTCCGCGGATACTGCTATAATATTCTGGCAACATTGTATGGCGACGTGCCTTTGCTTACCGAGCCAACATCTTCTGCACGCACCGATTTGGAGCGTACTCCTGTTTCTCAGGTAAATGCACAAATTGTAGCAGATTTGAAATATGCAGCAGAGAATTTACCTGACATTACTGGTACAGTGAGCGAAAGCCGCGCCAACAAACACATGGCTATGCAAAGTTTGGGAGAAGTGTATTTGCGTCTGGATCAACCTGCTGAAGCAGAAACGGTATTGACCAACATTATCAACAGCGGACTTTTCTCGCTTGTTGAGGAACGCTACGGTGTTGCTATAGATGTAAACGGCGACTATTTCAGCGACATGTTCAAATTCGGTAATCAGCGTCGTTCTGAAGGAAATACCGAAGCCATCTGGACGTTCGAACTGGAATACAACAAAGGTGGAATTTCAGGCGGATTTACCAACGCACCTCAGCAACGTCGTAACTGGGTACCGGCTTATCACAATGTACCAGGAATGACTTATGTTTACGATGGTGTTGATGAAAGTTTTGTACACCCATACGGAGGTCGTGGAAACGGTCGTATCCGCCCAAGTAACTGGGTTAAATACGAATTGTACGAAGAGGGCGACATCCGTAATTCGGAAAACAACATTACACGAACATTCTACTACAACTCTGCGGGTTACAGTGCAACCTGGGGTGTAGATGCAAACGGTTTCAGAGTTGCAGCAGATTCACCGGATGCAGTTATGGTAAAAAATGTGGCGGAAGGTGATACCGCATTAATTGCAGCCAGCGATACGCTGGAAGTTGCATTCCCATATACCCGTAAATGGGATTCATTCGACCCTACCGACCAGTGGGGCTGGACAAACATTAAGGATTTCCCGATTATGCGTTTTGGCGAAACTTACCTGCTTCGTGCTGAGGCTCGTTTAAAACAAAATAATACAAGTGGAGCCGCTGATGATATTAATGTTTTACGCGACCGTGCCTTTAAAGCTGCCCGCGAAGAAAGCGGTAACAGCGAATTAGGAAAAGTATCGGCAGCTGATATCGACCTTGATTTTATCTTGGATGAACGTGCACGCGAATTGTTTACTGAAGAAAACCGACGTATGACATTGATGCGTACCGGTACTTTGGTTGAGCGCGCTGCACTTAATACCGAAAGTACCATTAAAGGTGCAATCAGCGGAATTAGTTCGAACAACCTGTTGCTCCCTATTCCGTTAAGCGAAATTCAACGTAACAAAGATGTTCAGTGGGAACAAAACCCGGGTTACAATTAAAATTTCGACCAACTAAACAAATAAAACCGCAATGGTTTCAAATAATTAGTATGTTAGTTTGAGTTAGGTAGTTCGTAAAACTACGTTAGTATGTAAGAAATGCCCTTCGGGGCATTTCTTTTTGTTATACTTGTTACTGATTTCATGTATAAAACAATTCATCATGTTAAAAGCCACTTCTATTTTTGTCATTCTAATCCTGTTTTTCAGTTGTAAAACACCAGAAAGTAACAGTCAATCATTAATTTCTGTAATCGACCAATCATTGGAGTTTGCCACACAACAAAGTTTACGAATGGCTGAATCGTTAAAAAATCAACCCGACAAACTTCCGCAAACGATTGACAAAAACGGCAAGCTGGTTACCTGTAATTCCGATTGGTGGGTAAGCGGATTTTTTCCAGGCGTATTGTGGTATTTGTATGAAAATTCTCCTTCAGATTCGCTAAAACTATGGGCCGAAAACTTCACCTTGCGTGTTGAAGACCAACAGTACACCACCGATAATCACGATGTTGGATTTATGATTTTTTGCAGTTTTGGCAACGGCTACCGCCTTACCGGAAATCCGGAGTACAAAGAAGTGATCCACAATGCATCAAAATCGTTGATCACACGTTTTAATCCAACCATTGGCTGCATTCGTTCGTGGGATTATTCCAGTTGGAGCGCTCAGTGGCAATACCCGGTTATCATCGACAATATGATGAACCTGGAACTGCTGGAATGGAGCGCCAAAACTTTTAACGACACAACATTTAGCCATGTAGCTCGCACACATGCCAACACCACCCTGAAAAACCATTTCCGCGATGATTACAGCAGTTTCCACGTAATTTCCTACGACACGATTACCGGAGCCGTGGAGAAAAAAAACACCTCGCAAGGATATGCTGATGATTCGGCATGGGCACGCGGACAGGCCTGGGGCCTTTACGGTTACACCATGATGTACCGCAAAACCGGAAACAAAACTTATTTAGATCAGGCAAAACATATTGCCGATTTTATGATCAATCATCCCAATTTTCCTGAAGACAAAATTCCATACTGGGATTTTAATGCACCGGATATTCCCAATGCCTTGCGCGATGCATCGGCCGGTGCAATTATGTGCTCGGCATTAATTGAATTAAGCACCTACATCTCATCAGAAAAAGGAGAACAGTATCTTCAAATTGCAGAAAAACAGATTCGCACACTGAGCTCTGACGAATATCTGGCAACACCAGGCACTAACGGAAATTTTATACTAAAACACAGCGTTGGGCATATGCCAAATAAAAGCGAAGTTAACGTACCTTTAAGCTACGCCGACTATTATTTTACCGAAGCGCTTCTGCGTATGAAAAAAGTGCTGCAAGGACAACAACTTTTTAATGACTAATAATTTATCGGTTATGAAAATTCGTGGGTATTTCAATCTGATAGTTTTAATCCTACTCGTTACGAAAAGCGGCCTGGCTTTCAACAGTGTCAACCTCATCAGTTTGCACTACAGTAATGATTTCGCTGTAACAATTGGAGCCGCCGATAACAAGTTAGCAGAATCGGAGAACACCCAACCATTCGGCTTACATGTTGAAACCATACGCCAGGCTCAGCACACAAAAATCATCAACAAAAAACCACATTTGGGCTGGATTGTTCCTTCCGGTATCGGCTATCAGTCGGCGTACCGGGTGTTGGTGGCTTCATCAAAAGAAAAACTTGCGGCGAACACAGGCGATGTTTGGGACAGCGGCGAGGTGAAAAACCCGAATTCAAACCGTATTCAAATTGAAAAAGAACTGCAAGCCAATACCAACTACTACTGGAAAGTAAAAATTACCGGCAGCAACAATCAGGCAGGTAAGTACTCTGATGTTCATGAATTTAAAACCGGAAATTTCGATTCCGACCTATATACCTCTTCCAACTTTTTTACGATAGAGAATATTCAACCTTCACTAATTCGCCAAAATGATGACGAGAGCTACTTTTTTGATTTTGGGAAGGATGCTTTTTCAACACTTTCGCTTAAATACAAGCCATTACAGGAAGAGACACTAAAAATCAGGCTGGGAGAAAAACTTAAGGATGGACGAATTGATCAGAATCCGGGTGGAACAATACGCTACCAGGAGCTTTCGCTTAATGTTTATCCGGGCAAAGAACAATACGAAATTCAACTGGTACCCGATCAACGAAATACCGCTTCACAAGCCGTCTCCCTACCCGATTCATTTCCGGTTCTTATGCCTTTTCGTTTCGCCGAAATTGATGGATTCGGAGCCAATTTCGATCCCACACAAATTATTCAAAAAGCCTATTTTAATTATTTCGATGATAATGCCGGAAGTTTCTCCAGTTCCGACACCCTACTTAACCAGGTTTGGGATTTATGCAAATATTCCATTAAAGCAACTTCATTTACCGGCTATTACATCGATGGCGACCGCGAAAGAATACCGTATGAAGCAGATGCTTACCTGAACCAACTGAGCCATTATGCGGTAGATAATGAATATACAATGGCCCGAAAAACCATTGAATACTTTATGCCGCATCCGACCTGGCCTACCGAGTGGCAACTTCATGTTGCTTTACTGGTTTATCAGGATTACATGTACACCGGAAACACGGCCCTGATAAAAAAATATTACGAATCGTTGAAATACAAAACCCTGATGAACCTTGAGGTAGAAGACGGTTTTATTTCAACAGCATCGCCTAATCACAACGGTGATTTTATGGCCAAACTTGGTTTTCAGGATACCACGCAACGTTTACGCGAAATTGTTGACTGGCCTCAAAAAGGCGGTTTCGGCGGTGTAATGGGCGAAGATGACGGTTTTGTTTTTCAGCCGGTTAATACGGTGGTAAACGCCATGTATTACGGAAACATGAAGATTATGGCCGAATTTGCCGGCATATTAGGTAAAAATAAAGAGCAACTTGATTTTGAACACAGAGCCGAAAAGGTAAAAGCAGCAATCAATCAAAAGCTATTCAACAAAACAAAAGGGTGTTATTACGATGGCGTTGGCACCGATCATGCTTCGTTACACGCCAATATGTTTGCACTTGCTTTTGGGGTTGTTCCTGATGAGTATAAAGAAAATGTGGCAAGCTACATAAAAACGCGTGGAATGGCTTGCAGTGTTTATGGCGCTCAGTATTTAATGGAAGCGTTATATAACGCCGGTGCTGCTGATTATGCATTAGACCTGCTGACTGCCACACACGACAGAAGCTGGTACAATATGATTAAGGTTGGCTCAACAATTACCATGGAAGCCTGGGACATGAAATACAAACCAAACTCAGACTGGAACCATGCCTGGGGTGCTGTACCTGCCAATATAATTGCACGAAATATGTGGGGAATACAACCTGCCAAGCCCGGATTTGAAGAAGTGGCGATTCGTCCTCAGCCGGGGTATTTAAAGCAATCGTCAATAAACGTTCCTACCATCCGTGGGGCAATAAAATGCAGCTACCAAAAAGAAAATGATCAACTCCGGAAATATACGATAACGATTCCCGGTAACATGCATGCATTTTTTTATTTGGATGATCCGAAATCTTCAACCATCAAAATAAACGGGAAGAAGGCAAGCGTAAAAAATGGCGTACTCCTATTAAATCCGGGAGAGAATTTTGTTGAAATTCAAAACCAAGTTCAGGAATAGCTTTCCAGTTTTTACAAAAAAACAAACAGCAGCAAGAGGTCCTCGCTGCTGTTGTTTTACGTTTATTTTTAAGTTTATATCTAACGCCCGATTGATGTCAACACACCAATCTTCGATTAAATTCGTGTATCAAATCAAGTATAATCTATCGTCCCAAACCTTGTACTTTTTCGGTTTTGTTTTGTTATAAAAAGACTCACGTAGCTTTGGCTATGCTTACTTTTTCTAACTTCACAAAACACAAAAAATTACGACGGTTTAAACAACACCTTACACTTGATTTGACACTATAGTTTATCGCCGTTTTCCAGTAAATAGGCTTCGGCTTCCACATTCCACAATCCCATATACTTTTTGCATAGCTTATCCAGCCCAGCATACACCGGATTTTCTTTTCCTTTCTCTTCAAATTCAGCAATTGCTGTAAGCGGAAAATCAAAATGCGTGTAAATCAACTTCTTACCTCCCGGAATATTTGGCAGATTCAAAGTAGCTTCCGGCACGGCATTTAAACCCCCGATATGGGTGACCAAACCTGCCGGATCCAGTCCTGCGGTCATAATTTCCAGCGCTTCTTTCATATCATCAGTGTTACCTCCCGATGTTCCAACAATATGGGTATAGGCGTAATGTACGTTATAAAAATTCATTTTTGCAGTGAATTCGGTGTTCGATGGGCCGGCAAAAAAGTTCAGACAACCATCGAAACCAAGAATGGCATCGCCCTGCTCTACCACCGGAGCCACCGGAGCAAAAACAAAAACATCGTCGTAACCTGTATCGCCGGTCAAATCTTTCAATCCTGCAACAGGATCAGCCATTTCTGCTGTATTGATGTATTTCAACTCAATACCACGCTCTTTGGCAAACTCAACAGTATAAAGTTCTGCAGCACGGTCCAGTCTTGTCTGATCGATATCGGTAACCACCAGCAGCGATGGTTTCCGGTCCTCGCGGCGCAAAACGTAATTGATTGCTGCCAACCCCATTGGACCAACACCGGCAAGAATGGCCATTTTCCCACCTTCAACAATTTCCATTTTGTGCACATAGCTTCCGGCAGTGGTGTGGTAATTGGCATGCATGGCCCCAATAACACAGCTTAAAGGCTCGGCCAGCGATGCCGGATAATAACCCGGTCCTTCGTATGCCAGCAAACAATCCTGCACGAGTACATCTTTTGGAATGATCACGTAAGTGGCATCGCCGCCAATGTATTTGTACGAATAACCAGGAGCGCTTAAAACGCCCACCGGACCTTCTTCGTAATAAATGGCCGGCTGGATCGAGAATTTCTGCCCGGCCGTAAATTTACTTTGCCAGTTGGCCCCTACTTCAACAATCTCACCGGCAAACTCATGACCGATTACAATCGGATTCTCAGCAATATCATCCGGAATACGTTTGTGATCGCTGGCCTGGTTGGCTGCTTTGTAACTCGACATGCAAAGACTGTCGGTTACCACTTTTGCCAAAATCTCATCATCACTGATTTGTGGTAATTCAAACTCCTCCACACGAAGGTCTTTTTTACCGTATAATCGAACTGCTTTTGTCTTCATTTTCCTTTTTATTTTCAGATTGAAAAGATTGAATTAGATTGATGGAAGATTGAAGCTCCTTGCTCGTAACCCGAAGCTTTCTTAATCACTCATCGTTCATCCTTAATCCTTCCCAACCTTTGTCCCTCTGCTTAATTACTACATTGTTTTATTAACTGTTATTTTTATGGGCATGCCGGAAATCCTTGTTTTTCCATGGTTTCCTTAACATTCCTCATGCGCTCCTTACAGTTTCTCTTGGATTCCTTACCGGCCTTATGCCTTCCTTAACGTTGCTCATGAGTTCCTTAATGTTCCCCGTGTATTCCTTGTCGTTCCTCACGCGATCCTTACTGTTCCCCATCTATTCCTTAACGTTACTTGTGCATATATTCTGGTTTCCCGCGCATTCCTTAAGGTTTCCCGGACAATTTCACACGGTCTCACCCTCTCAAATTCTCAATATCTCTAATCCTAGTGCAACATCGACTGTCCGCCCGAAATTGGCAGCGCCTGTCCGGTTTCATTCTCCTGGTCGATCAGGTACAAAATTCCTTTCACCACGTCTTTTGGCGAACATCCTTTTCCAAGCGGTACCTGGTCTAAATAAAATTGCTTCACATCATCGATTGTTTTTGCACCCGGCACTTTTCCTGCATTCAGGTACTGAATGAACAAACCGTTTTCAGGATCGCTCCACAGCGGGCCTTCGTAAAAATTACCCGGACAAACCGAATTCACTTTAATTTTCGCGGGTGCCAGTTCCAGCGCAAACGACTGAGTAAGCCCGATTCCTCCGAATTTACCCCCGGCATAGGCAAAATTCTTCTTGCTTCCTTTTAAGCCCGATTTTGAGTTGATCTGAATGATATCAGAATAGTAATCCGGCTTATAAGCATTTTGAAGTTTCAATATTTTGGAGGCTACTTTGGTGCAGTAGAAATAAGCGTTGTAGTTTATTTTGGTCACAAACTCGAAATTCTCGGGAGTCATTTCCTCCAAACCACCGGCCCGCAACACGCCAGCGTTACTAACAAATACATCAAGCCCACCAAAAGTAGCAACCGTTTCCTTCATTAAATTAGCCAGGCTATCCATGTCGGCCACATTGGTTTTTACAAAAATCGCACTGTTATTGCCTTTCATGGCAGCCAGTTCGGCAGCCGTTTTCTGCCCCACTTCTTCGTTAATATCGGCCACAACAATGTTAGCCCCTTCTTCTTTTAGGTGGCGGGCAATACCTTCGCCAAATCCCATGGCTGCGCCTGTAACAATAATGGTTTTATTCTGAACGCGGCCAACAGATGTTCCGGCAGCAATTTTGCGGCGGTAATTTTCTACCTCCCAGGTATCGATAAAGGCAATCTGTTCTAGTGTCATAAAATGCTGACCTCCGAACGATTCTGAATATGCGCTGATTTTCATTGCATCCTCATATACATCCAGAATGGTGTCGCACTGTGCCGCATGATCGCCAACAGCCAACAAACCAATTCCTTTCAGCAAAATTACTTTTGGCACAAATCCGTTTACTGAAATAAAAGCTGCAATTTTTTCTTTAGCCTCTTTCAACAAGTCTTCAACGTTTTCGGTATTTTCAACAAATACGTATTTTGATTTGCAATAAACGATCAGATCCGGAGTAAATGGCTTGGCCACTTTTTCAAAAGCCGTTGCATCTTTGGCGAATTGTGCGATTACTGCATTGTTCCGAAGCTTCAGCGTTTTAATTTCCTCTTCAGAAACCATCATTCGGATAGCAGGAATAAACTCCGCAATGTCATCGCGAATTGGAAGTGCTTCTTCCAACAATTCTACTTTTAATCCACTGTTCAGTTTAGCAAATACATCACTGTAAATCGTTCCAATTTCATCAACAGAATCGGCTGCTACAAAAATTCCGTGATTTTGTAAAAAGATGATTTGGGCAGCTTTGCCATTATCCGCTTTGAATTTGGTTAGTTGCTTTTCAACCTCTTTAAACAACACGTACCCCGGATCGATGTACGAAATATAAACCACCTGGTCGCCAAACAATTCTTCGAGGTATTTTTCAACCTCGTTGCCACACATCAGTCCGTTTACTTTTGTCGGGTGCAGGTGCACCACGTAAGCATAATCAATGGCATCGTGCATGGATGTTTCCACCGATGGGCGACGATCTTTTGTGATGGTAGCTTCCATCAGATCATCTTTAATCTGGCGCTCACGCTCGAACGGATCGGCGCTGTATGTTTTTTCAGAGATCACTCCCAGTTTTTTACGATCGAGCTTTGCAAAACCATCTTCGGTAATTGTTGCAAGCGCATGACCACTGGCTTTCACCCAAATATTTTCGTCGTTTTTATAGGAAGTGTTTCCACCTCCGGCAATCACCATCTCCGGATTTTTGCCATAGAACTGCGATATCTTGATAAGATTTTCTAATCCTTCCATAATTAACTTTTCGCTTTGAATTTTGCACGCTGATTACGCAGATTTTCGCAGATGATTTCTTTTGAATTTCGTTTATCTGCGGTTTTCTACGTTGTCTGCGAGAAACTTCTTTTTATGCGATCATTTCTTTTATAACCGCGTTACCAAGGGTAATCATTTCGGCTACCGCACGCTGTGTACGATCGCCATTTGCGGAAACGAATCCCTCTTCGCCATTGGCTTTTAAGTATTGATGAGCTGCAATAACACAAGCCCCATCGTACGATACTTTTTTCAGATCTTCGGGCAGAATGTCTTCCCCATCAACTTTTACCTCTATTGGAAAAACGCCCGGTGTATTGTGCTCCGAACCCAATGAAATTACATAACCCTTTTTAGTGAAATATTTAATGAATTCGCGCAATTTCGGCACTGAATTCCGCGACGGGATCAATTCGATCATGTGCACATTCATTGCTTTTAGTTGCTCGTCCATAAATTCCCAGTCTCGTTCAAAAACGGTGATCACATTTCCTTTTCTGTCATCGAGTAAAACAGGATAACACGGAATTCCTCCGGCATCCAAAATATACTCGCTTATGCGCTCTACCGGCGGGAATGATGCAGGCGACTCAGGAACAAAGGCAGAACCTCCGGCTTTTAAAAGCTTACTGCGGATTTCATTTTCAATGGCAGGAATATCTTCAGGATTCGACCTGGGTTCCACATCAAAAAGCTCGGTATAGAACATCATTTTGCCCGATTTTTTCGGATAGTTTTTTTCCACTAAAATCCGAACAGCTTTGGCAATGTGCCTTTCCCGCACCAATTCTTTCGCGTATTTCGATTTTACATCATTGTAGGTCAGGCTCATTTCCGGGTAAATCGATTGCAAAAGATAGTTTACCTTTTCAATCATCCTCGTCACCTGTTTCTGACTTTCTGCAATCAGGTCGTCCAAAAACTTTTTGCTTTCTTCCGATACCCGGTAAGGATAATTCAGCCCTTTGCCACTCAAATAAATGCGCCCCGGATTATTCGGATCGTTGATGGTAACATTGCGGCGTTGCAGCTCAGGAATCAGCCCTATAAACTCAACATTAAACAATGGAAATACGCCGTTTTTTACCGCGTAGTTATAAAATTCGTTATAGCCGTCGGAAACAAAAAAGTCGTTAATCCCCAACACATCAACCTCTTCGTCTTTTGCCAGATCAAAAATCTGCGCAATATTATCGAACGAACTAAATGAGTATGGTGTATGAATGTGACCATTAACATGAGGTATGCTAACATCGCCTCCAATTCGCATTAATGTTTCAATATCCGGATATTCTCTAAGAAAATTCATATCAGTTAATTGTTATTGGTTAAAAGCAAGTGTGAATATAAAAAATCCTTTCCTACCAAAAATGTATTCACACTATGCTTTTCAACTAACCAAGATTATATACCTAACTTATTTCTACGAATTTGCTCGGCATTTGTATAGTTGTTTTTCACAACATGTTTTTTAAGCGGAACGATTTTTTCGTGAATCGCATCCAGGAACCAGTCAACCTGCGGGAAGAAATATTTTTCCAGTTCGTGCGCCGGAGTGATCCAGTTACGCGAACCAACAACTACAGGAGGTGCATCCAAATCATCGAAGGCCAGCTCTGTAATATTTCTTGCCATATCGTTCAGGAACGAACCTCTTGAGTTGGCATCGCCCGAAATGATAATTCTACCGGTCTTTTTAACCGACTCCAGCACTTTTTCGTAGTTGAAAGGAACGATTGAACGGGCATCGATAACTTCGGCTTCCATTCCGTATTCTTCTTTCAGTTTATCGGCAGCCTCAAGAGCGCGGTACAGCGTTGCCCCAATGGTAAGAATGGTAATGTCTTTACCTTCGCGTTTTACATCCGGTTCGCCAAATGGAATTTCGTAATATCCTTCCGGCACACCTCCTTCGTGGAATTGCTCGCCAATGTCGTAAATACGCTGGCTTTCGAAGAAAATCACAGGATCGGTTCCCTGCAATGCCGTGTTCATTAAACCTTTGGCATCGTATGGAGTTACCGGGAATACCACTTTCAATCCGGGAATGTGCGCTACCAGCGAAGTCCAGTCTTGAGAGTGTTGTGCGCCGTATTTCGATCCTACAGAAACGCGAACCACCACGGGCATTTTAATTACATTACCCGACATGGCCTGCCATTTCGGCATCTGGTTGAACACCTCATCGCCACAACGACCGAGGAAGTCGCAGTACATAATTTCGGGAATTACGCGTCCGCCACACATGGCATAACCAATGGCTGTACCAATAATCGACGCCTCCGAAATTGGCGAGTTGAATAAACGATTATATGGCAACGCTTCTGTTAATCCACGATAAACAGCAAAAGCACCACCCCAGTCGCGGTTTTCTTCACCGTAAGCTACCAAGGTAGGATCTTTGTAAAAACGATCAACAACAGCTTCGAAGATACCGTCGCGTAACTGGTATTGTTTAATTTTTGAGAATGGTTTTCCATTCGCATCAAAAGCAAAACGTTCTTTTTTAGCCAGCTGCTGTACACGTGGATTTTCCTCCATCGGATGATTCACCTCCACTTCGCGGTCTTCCATTTTATCCAGGCTCTCGTTCGAGAACATCATATCGCCGATCAGTTCCGGATATTTTTCCATATCCATGTGAGGCGAAACTTTATCATCAATAGCCAGTTTCATGGCGTATTTCATCAACTCAACAATGTCGGCTTTAATATCTGCAAGCTCTGCTTCTTTTGCCACACCGGCACCAACCAACTCGCTAGCGTAAGAAGCAATACAATCCTGCTTCTCCCAGGCTTCCACTTCCTCTTTGCTGCGGTACGACGAAGCATCAGAAGGTGAGTGACCACTGTAACGATACGTTAAAACATCGAGCAAAACAGGACCTTTTTTGTTTTTCAGCAGTTCCATTTTGCGTTTGTAGGCATCAATTACCGCCAGCGGATTGTAACCATCAACGCGCTCGGCGTGCATGCTATCGCGGTTTACACCTGCACCAATACGAGCGGCAATGTCGTAGCCCATCGTTTCGCCACAGGTTTGTCCGCCCATTCCGTACTGGTTATTCATGATATTGAAAATGATTGGCAGACCACCTTTGTAGGCACCCTCCCAAAGTTGCTCAAACTGGTCCATCGATGCAAAAGCCAGACCTTCCCATACCGGACCGCAAGCCATTGAAGCATCACCAATGTTGGCCACAACAATACCCTCTTTTTTATTTACTTTTTTGAACAATGCAGCACCCACAGCAATGTCGCCAGAACCACCAACAATAGCGTTGTTCGGATACACTCCAAACGGTGTAAAGAAAGCGTGCATCGATCCGCCTAAACCTTTATTGAAACCTGTTTCGCGGGCAAAAATCTCGGCCAGTGTTCCGTAAATCAAGAAACGGCGTGCCAACGATTTTACGTTGCCTTCGTGACCTTCTTTTACGATGTTCAGAATTGTACCGTCGAAGAAGTTGGTCATTACATCCATCAATTCGTCGTCGCTCATGTTATGGATGGCCGACATACCTTTGGCCAAAATCTCTCCGTGAGAACGGTGCGAACCAAAGATAAAATCCTCAACTCCCAGGTGATAAGCCATACCAACAGCTGCCGATTCCTGTCCGATTGACAAGTGAGCAGGTCCCGGGTGGTTATATTCAATTCCCTCGTACTCCCCCTTTGTTTTAATCAGGTTCAACATCGTTTCGAACTCACGAATCAAAGCCATATCATGGAAGATATCGACGAATTCTTCGTTCGAGAAGTTTGCTTTTTCCTCTTCAATACTTTTGTTGTATTGATTTACAGGTATTTCTTTGAATTGAATTGAACCCGGTTTTCTTACTTCAACCGGATCAATAAATTGCGATTTAGGCATGGTATATTGTTTTATTAATTTTTACTTGTTTTCTTTTTTAAGATGCTGAAACAAGTTCAGCATGACGTAGTCGGTTGTGTCCTTGCTTATGCACTGAACGTCACCCTGAACTTATTTCAGGGTCTCTGTTTCAACAATCAGTGCCCAAAACTGAAAACGGTTTCTTTAAAAATCTCCGAAACGGTTGGATGCGGGAAAACCACTTCTTCCATTTCTTTCAGTGTCATTTCTGCTTCAATGGCCATGCAGGCGCCGTAGATTATTTCGCTCGATGGATTTCCGATCATGTGAACACCCAGCACCTCGCCGTACTTTGCACCTACCAATACTTTGCACGATCCGCTGCCACCCTCGTTTTCAGCAACAAACCGTCCGGCGTAAGCCATCGGCAATTCAGCAATTTTATAGTCGATTCCTTTTGCTTTTGCAGTTTCTTCGGTTAAACCAACACCCGAGATTTCAGGATTGGTGTAAACCACTCCGGGAATGGCATTGTAACGCATTTTATCCGGGCGACCTGAAAGGTTGTTTACCACCACTTCACCTTCGCGGCTGGCAGTGTGTGCCAACAATGAAAAACCTGTTACATCGCCGGCAGCGTAAACGTTAGGAATATTGGTGCGCATTTTTTCATCGACTTTTATTCCGCCTTTGAATAATTCAACACCCAGATTTTCCAGACCAAAACCTGTGGTTACCGGCTTGCGACCAACGCTCATTAATATTTTATCACCTTCAATTTCGGTTGTTTTACCGTCTTTTTCGAAGCTTACTTTTGTTCCGTCAACTTTGGTAACTTTTGACGACAGATTGAACTCGATGCCTTTTTTCGCGTAGATCTGGCGCAATATGGCACTTTGGCCTTTGTCCATTCCGGTCAGGATCTCGTCCAACATTTCAATGATGGTAACTTTCGTTCCAAGGCTGTTAAAAATACTGGCGAACTCCATTCCGATAACACCTCCGCCAATGATCACCAATGATTTTGGCTGCTCTTTCAGTTGCAAAATTTCGCGATTGGTAAGTACATCATCATTATCCTGTACTCCGGGAATTGGAGGCACAAAAGCTTCAGAGCCGGTGCAAATCATCAGGTTGGCAGCTACATAAGCTTTACCTCCTGCTTCAATCTCAATACCATCGGCACTTCTCTTTTTTATCATTGCCGCCTCGTTGACCACATCCACATTAAACTGCTTCATTTTCATGCCAACGCCGCCAACCAGTTTCTTCACCACTTTATTCTTACGGGCCATCATCTTATCGAAACTAAACGACAGATCGTTTGCTTCCACACCGTATTTACTTCCGCTTTTTGCGCTATCGTAAATTTTGGCACTGTAAAGCAATGTTTTTGTAGGAATACAACCTTCGTTCAAACAAACACCGCCCAGTTCTTTCTTTTCGAAAAGAACCACTTTCAGTCCCTTTGCTCCGGCTCTTTCGGCGGCAACATACCCGCCAGGTCCGGCACCTATTATTGCTAAATCGTACTTCATAAGCCCCCTCCATCTCCCCCAAGGGGGAGGGTTTTATTTCTTTAAAATTTATTTTTCAAACACCTTTTTTTTAACATCGTAAGCTCTTTAACAAATACAGATCAGCTTCTCTATTCCTCCCCTCTGGGGAGGTGCGGAGGGGCTAATATTCAATCGTTAAGTTTTCAATTTCAATAGCCACCTGCTTCACAAAACGTGTGGCCATTCCGCCGTCCAGCGCCTGGTGATCGTAAGTCAAACTCAAGCCCATGTAAGGTACGAATCCGTAAACTCCGTCGCCAAGATCTTTGGGTCGTGGTACAATTGTGTTCACACCAAGAATAGCTACCTGTGGCAGGTTGATAACCGGTGTAAACATTTCGACACCGTAGTTTCCAAGGTTTGAAACGGTAAACGATGCAGCTTCAGAAGAAAGCAACTCAGGATCGATACTTCCGGTACGACAAGCATCGGCAACCTCTTTAAACTGGTTGCACAAACCTGTAATTGAAAGGTCATCCGCATTTTTTATCACCGGAACCATCAGACCACGGTCGGTATCAACGGCCAACCCAAGATGTACTTTATTGAAATATTTTACGCTATCGCCAAGGAAATGAGCATTTACATCGGGGAATTGTTTCAGGGCTTTAATTACGGCGAAACAAACCATATCGTTCAGTGTGATATTCGGTGCGCCTTCCTGGGCTTTTATTTCTTTACGCAAGGCAAGCAATCTTCTTGCATCGGCACCTAAATGATGCGTCAACTGTGCCGAATACTGCAACGATTGAAACATTGCTTTGGCGATCAACTTGCGGATATGTGGCATTTCCCTGATCTCGAAATCATCGGCATAAACAGGTTTTGTTCCGAGATCGGATGCTTTTACTGTTCCTGCCAATCCGCTACCTTCTCCGGCTGCTTCCAATCCTTCAGCTTTGGCAACTTCTTTAGCCAGCGGCGACATTTTCGGCTGCGATGCTTCATAAGCTTTAACATCACGCTCGATTACGCGTCCACCGGGGCCTGAGCCTTCAATAGATTCGTAAGGCACTGCATCTTTTTCAGCCAGATTTTTGGCGCGTGGAGAAATTTTTACTTTCCCGCCTTCAGCCTTTTCTTTCAGAACCACCTTAACTTCTTCTTTTTCCTCAGCAGGCTTTTCTACCACTTCTTCTTTTACTTCAGTGGCCGCTGCAGGTGCAGTTCCGGCAGCTAACTCATCGATATTTTCGCCCGGCTGGCCAATTACGCCAATGGTTTGCAAAACAGGAACCTCATCTCCTTCTTCGCAAAACACAGCCAGTAAAACACCATCTTCCTCAGCTTCCTGCTCAAATGATGCTTTATCGGTTTCATAAGCAAAGAGCGCATCGCCCTTTTTAACTTCCTCTCCCACTTCTTTCGTCCATTCGGTAAAGATGCAGGATTCAACAGACTGCCCCTGACGGGGCATTATTATCGGTGTAGCCATAGTTCTATTAATTTTCAACAAACTTAAACGAGCCAACTTGTATTTACAAGTTAATTCACTGTTTTTACATAAACATTTAAGCTACAATCTTTTCAAGACATTTACAAGTAACTTGTAAATACATTTATACATTTTTGTATTCACATCAAAAGAGAAAATCGTTTATATTTGTCACTCCTGAAAAAAGTAAAAATATGCGTCTGAGTAAAAATTTACCGCAATACAAAGTTGTTTACGAAATCATTCGCAAACACATAACCGATGGCGTATATCTGAAAGGTGATATTCTACCTTCAGAAAACGAACTTTGTACGGTGCATCAGACCACCCGGCCAACGATTCGCAAAGCACTCGACCGCCTTGTTCACGAAGGATACATTAAAAAGAAACAAGGAAAAGGGAGTATTGTAATGGGCGTTCCGCAGGGTGTTGGAATCCTGTCGTTATCGGGAACAACGAGTGCTGTTGGACAGGAAAACCTTATTACTGAGATAATTGTAAAACCGGAGATCCGGCAGTGGGATACCACAAATCTTGCCTATCCGCTCTTGAATAATGAGGAAGAATTTGGTTGTATTTATTTCGAGCGATTGCGCATTATGAACAAGCAGCCGGTTTTTTATGATATTACCATGATGCCCAACATCAACCTGCGTCGTTTTATCAGCCGTAACCTCGAGAATAAATCCTTGTTTAACATTTTGCGCACCATGTACGACATTGAAGTTACCGGTGGCGAGCAGCGATTGATGGCCATTTTGGCTGACAAGAAAATTCAGGAATACCTGAATGTAAAAGAAGGGCACCCGATACTTCACCTCAACCGCAAAATGGAAACCAGTCGTGAAGGATTTTTTATTTACAGCCAGGTGTATTGCAACAGCGAGAAGTACGCTATTTTTGGAACGTTTTAAAAACCAACAAGCATAAAATATTCATTACTCCGAGATTCATGAATGGGATTGAAAGTGAATAATTTTGTAACACTACAGAATATCTTTGATCATGCTCCCATTTTAAGGGGAGCTCCCGATAGGATGAAGGGTAAAGAATATAAAATACAAACTCTACCCTTTTGTCTATCGACATTTTCCCTTACAAAGGGAAAACAGCTCAAATGTTAAGCTGGGGAAATTAGACGATGCGAAAAATTTTCATAAAAAAAGGGCTGCAACCGCAGCCCTTTTCATTATATATCGTTACGATAGAAATTTCTTCCTTAAATCTTCAATCTGTTCCTGATTGATTGGAACCAATTTCCCGAGCGATGCTCCCATGGTAAGCGATTTAGCACTAAACTCTGCCACTTCCAGTTTATCGAATGTACCCAGTAATTTATCGCCGGTTACCAGTACCGAATCGTTGTTAATGATTACTGCCGGTGTATTTTCTCCCAAGGTACTCAAAATGGTTTCTTCGCCGGCAAAGTGAGAACCAAACGGTACATTCGGAATGTCTTGCAGGAAGATCCAGCTCTCCGGAATAGTTCGAACATCAATTTTTTCACCTGTTACGCTGTAAGCCATCAGGTAAGGTGTTTGCGTAAGAATGATGGAATTGATGTGCGGAAAACGTTTGTAAATTTCCTGGTGCAGCCATGTTGAACGACTCGGAAGCTTTCCGGGCTCGCGTTTACCATCTTTAATCTGCACAATGTCTTTTAACTGAATATCCCAACGTGCAACATTGGTAGGTGTAATCAGAAAGTCATCGCCTTTCCATCGCACCGAAACAGTTCCGTATGAGCTGATCATCATTCCCTGATCGCAGGCGCGTAAAACAATACGCTGTATCTGCTCCCGAATAGCTCGCTCGTCCGATGGATGTTCCACTTTCTCCATCTCGGGCAATAACCGTGGAATCTGATTCTCAAATGCATCAATCTGCTCATCCGATAAATAATTCGGCTTACCAATTGTGCTTCCGTTTATCAGTGTTCGCGCACAAAATTCCATGGTTTCGAAACGCTGAAAAGCATCACTTAAATCACTTCCGCCCACCACTGTTCCGTGGTTTTCCATAATTACGGCGTTTACTCCTTTTGCAAACTCATCGGCAATTACATCGCCCAACTCATTACTTCCGGGCAAAGCGTATGGCGCATAACCAATTGGCCCGCAAACATGTTTTGCCTGCGGAATTACATTGGTATTTGGAATTTGACGAACAATACTAAACGAAACCAATGCCGGCGGGTGCGCGTGAATTACGGCTTTAATCTCCGGACGGCATTTGTAAATGGCGATGTGAAACGGATACTCCGATGACGGCTTATGGCGCCCTTCGATGGTTCCATCCTTTTTCACACAAACAATATCTGTAGGGCGCAGCGTTCCTTTATCAATAGCCGAAGGTGTTACCCACACATCCCCATCATCGTCAATTATCGAGATATTACCTCCGGAAGTTGTCGTCAGTCCTCCTTTGTAAATCTTATCAATAATCATGATGATCTGATCACGCGGATGCATCCACTTCGTATTCAATTTTCTCATTTTCTAAATTTTAAACTATTCGTCTTCTGTCTTGTAAATTATTGCATTCTTACTTTTGAATCCCCAGATCAAGCTTCGACACATCAGCATCCGAAAAAGTATCGGAAATAACCATTGCAGCCCCCAAGGCACTGGAGTTATCAACTTCTGAGATCAGAACTTTTTTAGCCGGTAAACTTTTTTTCAGCAAGCCGATAAAAATTGGGTTTCGGGCAAAACCTCCTGAAACATAAAGAATCTCTGAATCATCATTTTCAGGAATAACCAGATTAATACTAGTTACACAAAGTGCTGTCAGATCGATCATCAACTGGGTGTAGGCTTCCTCGTAATTTGCAAAGATACTCAGATCAACCAATTTTAAACCATCCTCGAAACTTTCCTTGCCTGTGGGAAAATATACGGAGCTTTCGCCATATTTGTTTGAAAGCGTATCAACCAATTCCTGATCGTTTTTCACCTTTTTAAACCGGTCTTGCGCAACACCAAAATGTTTGGCCAGCTTTTCGGCCCAAACTTCGTGAAAATGCCCCATAAACAAACGCGAAGATTTCACTTGCTCTTTGTTTGGAGTTAAGAAACACAAACAATCCTGTTCCAGTTCACTGGCAGTTAAGGGCTCTTTGTTGTATGGGTTCATGTTAATGCACCATGTTCCGGTTGAAACGAGGATGAATTTTGCAGGACTGGCCTTCAAGTAAGGCACCAACGAAGCCGAACTGTCGTGAATCCCGGTTCCTACTTTTACTTCTTTTCCTCCCACGCAGGCCGGAAAAACCACATCGTTGTTAACAGGTTCCGGCAAAGCAATTTCGTTATCAGCAATCCACTGATGGTATTTCATTTGATCGAAATCCCACATAAAAGTATGACAACCGATTGATGTAGGCTCCGATACTATTTGTTTCGACAAAGTGTACGACAAAAATTGTGGGAAATGCAACACCGCTTTTGCTTTATCGTAAACGGCAGGCTTTTGGTTTTTCAGCCATAAAATCTGAATACCGGAATTCAGCAGCAGCCCCAACGCCGGACTGGCCGTTTTTCGGCAAAATTCATTTTTACCTCCATACTGTTCGAAAAGACTCGCTGCAATCGTTTCCGGCACTTCCTTCAAATAGTTATACACCGGTGCAAGGCGCTGTCCTTTCTCATCCAAAAACATCAGCGATGCTCCGTAAGTTGAAAAGTTTACCCCTTTTAAATCATACGCAATGTCGGCTACAATTTCTTGCAGGCTTTTACCTATCCACGATGTAATCAAATCAATGTCGTCGCATTCAAATCCATCGTCGTCGGTTATCACCGGAAACTTCTCTTCGTGTTGTTTCACAACTTTGAAGTTACTGTCGAACAACAATATTTTTTTATTGGTTTTTCCTATGTCGAAAACAGCTATTACTTCGGTCATTTTTGCAGGTAATAAAAAATCCTTTTCCACCTTACTATCAGGCAAAAAAGGATTCCAGTTATAAACTCAACTTATCTTTTTAACAGCACATCTTTTTCGTACTGTTGAATTTCACCAATGTAAGCCATTCCGGTTGGGACGCCTTCCTGCAAACAGTAGTAATCCCAAACAGCGCTGAACGGCATTGTTTTTAGTTCTTCCAGCATTGCCAAACGCTCGAAATTTTTTCCGGCTTCCTCAATGGCAACCAAATCATTAGTTGGCTCCAACATGGCAATTAAGAACGCCTTTTGGGCAGCACGTGTACCGGTTACATAAGCACCAATACGGTTTATAGATGCATCGAAAAAATCGAGCCCTACATTTACCCGACTCATAAAATCGTTACGTACAATTTCTGATGCAATCAGCTGGATTTCCTCGTTAAGTGTAACTACGTGGTCAGAGTCCCAACGTACAGGACGGGTTACGTGAAGCAACAAACCGTCAATATACTGAAGAACGGCAGAAATTTTATCACCAGCAATTTCGGTTGGGTGATAGTGACCATTGTCGATACACATCAGGATATTGTTTTTCACGGCATAACCCACATAAAATTCATTTGAGCCAACTGTCATCGATTCCAACCCGATACCAAAAGTTTTACTTTCAACAGCATCTTTCATGTGTTCTTTCGGATACTTTACAGCCATACCTTCGTCCAGCGATTTTTGCAGCAAAGTGCGATACCCGTTTCTGTCAATCGGTGTATCTTTTGATCCGTCAGGCACCCACGTATTGTGTACACAAGGCGTTCCCAGTTGTTTTCCGGTCTCAGCCGAAATAGCCCGGCAACGTTTCAGGTGCTCTACCCAAAACTTACGGGTTTCTTCATTTTTACTCGACAAGGTAAAACCATCGGAGGCTTTCGGATGCGCAAAGAAAGTACCGTTAAAATCCATACCTATTCCCTGCTCTTTACACCAGTCGATCCAGCCCTGGAAATGCTTCAATTCTATCTGGTCACGATCAACCACTTCGCCTCCAAACTCGCCATAAATGGCATGCAGGTTTACACGTTGTTTTCCGGGAAGCAACGACATTACTTTCTCCAAATCCTGACGAACATCGGCAACTGATTTTGCTTTACCGGGATAATTTCCGGTAGTTTGAATACCTCCACCTGAAAGTGTTGCATCGGGTGTTTCAAAACCACCAACATCATCGGTTTGCCAACAGTGCAGCGATATGGTTAATTCGTTCATTTTTTTCAAAGCAGCATCAGTATCTACACCAATTGCAGCATATTGTTCTTTAGCTATTTCGTAAGCTTTTTTTATTAATTCACTCATAATTATTGTCTTATCGATTTCTATTTATTCCATATAAAAAACTTCCTCCAGTGGAACCGAAACAGGCGAATTATCCGAATTTGATTTCATGATGTCTTTCATATAAGTCCACCACTTTTGTACAATTTCAGTTGCTCCCAAATCCTGCGAACCACTTTCGCCAGTTACCTTCTGAAATGCAAACAAGGTGTTTGTTTCGTCATCAAAAAAAATCGAATATTCGCTTATGCCGGCCTCTTTCAGCAATTGTTTCAGCTCGGGCCAAATTTCAGCGTGTCGTTTTTTATATTCTTCCTTTTGCCCTTCGTTGAGGTACATTTTAAAAGCTATCCGTTCCATTATCCCAGGGCATTTAATTCAGGATATAACCATTTGGCAATTCCTATTACGATAACCGACAACAGAATGGTTCCGATTCCGACAAGAATCATATTGAAAGCCTTCCGTGAAACACTTCTCCACTCTTTCCGGTAAAATCCCCACAAGTTGGCAGTAAGAATAATGGTTGCCATGTGCAGTGTCCACGAACTGGCGCCGTTGCCAATTTTCGTTTCGCCCATTCCGTAAAAAAAGAACTGAAGAAACCAGGTGGTTCCTGCCAAGGCACAGAAAAGATAGTTACGCAGCAATGGTGTTTTTTTGTTGACAAAATCGCTGCCGGTTTATTTTTTAAGATCAGCGCAAGCGACCACAATAAGTTGGTTGTTAAACCACCCCACAAAATCACAAAAAATATAATGTTGTTTTCGAAGAGATATTTAAATCCGTTGCCATTTTCTGTTATAAAAGAATAGTTCTGCTCCACAGCCATCGACCGGGCCACTTCTGCCATTTCTTTTCCGGTATCGATTCCGAAACTAAAAAATGCACTTAAAACACCCGAAATAACGGCTATAATAAGTCCTTTTGCCAGTTTAAATTCTTCGTTAACACCTTCCTTATTCCCTGCCAAATCGCGGTCTTTCATAATTCCGGCGCGTCCGCTCAAAATAATTCCAACTACCAAAATAACAATACCCAGTAACACAATTCTACCGCCGGTACTACCAAAAAGGTCGGAGAAAGAAAGTCCTGCGGGGAGCAAATCGGCAACTCCCGGAATATTACGCAAAATAGGTAAGCCCAGCGACCCAACCACTGAAGTTATTCCTAACAATACGGAATTACCCAGCGACATACCCAGATAGCGAATGGCCAAACCATAGGTTAATCCGCCAATCCCCCAAAGTAATCCCATTATGTAGGTATTGCGGATAACACTTCCTTCGGCTGATTGAAGAATTCCCTGCCAGTCGGGTATCGTAAAAACAACAGCCAGATAAGGCATAATCAGCCACGAGAATATTCCGCCTGTAATCCAGTAGATTTCCCACCGCCATTTATTCACCCAGTTATACGGCATATACCAGCTTCCGGATGCCATACCTCCAAGCGAATGAAAAATAATTCCGAGTAGAGCCTGCATTTTGATTAATTTTTAATTGGTTTATAAAAGTTTTAAGTTCTGTTATGTAAAGACAAGTCAAAAATATTATGCTTTTTCTTGCGCATCAATACAGAAACTGGCAAATAATTTATATTTTTTGGCACAATTTAAATGAACGAGTATTTTAAATATCTAACAACAAGTGAAGAGGATATAAACTGGGGCTTATATTTAAAGGTGGCCGGATATGCCCGAATAAAAGCCAATACACATTACCCAACCAAAGAACATCCGTCGGAATATTATTTTGAATGGAAAAACGGACGGGTTCTTCATGAATTTCAATTGAATTACATAACAGAAGGCACAGGAATATTTGAAAATTCAGCCGGAAAATTCCAGGTAAAGCCGGGAAGTTTGCTCGTTATTTTCCCGGATGAATGGCACCGGTATCGCCCCCTAAAAAAAACAGGCTGGGTAGAAAACTATGTAGGATTTAACGGGAGTGTAGCCAGCCATCTATTAAAACACCCCACATTCTCGGTACGGCAACCGGTTATACAATGTGGCATTCGCGAAGATATTATCGATTCGTATTTAAAAATATTCGACCTGATTGAAAAAGAACACCCCGGCTATCAGCAAATCGCATCAGGAATGGTGGTAAAACTGCTGGGTTACATTATTTCAATTGAAAAACGAAAAGGTTTCTCCGGAAAGCAGATTTCGAAGGTAATTGAAGAAGTACGTTTTTTAATGCGACAAAATGCGGCGCAGGAATTCGACTTAGAGGAATTGGCATGCCGGCACAATGTTGGCTATTCGTATTTTCGTAAAATGTTTAAAAAATACACCGGTGTTTCGCCCGGCCAGTATCATTTGCAACTGCGTATAATACGTGCCAAAGAACTGCTGATTTCTACCGATAAAAGCATTAAGGAGATCAGCCTTGAGCTTGGCTTTCAAACCATTCACTATTTCAGTTTGATATTTAAAAAGAAAGTGGGCATGAATCCTTCGGAATTTCGTAAACGTGTGAATTAATTGCAAAAAAAGCGTTTCAAAAAAAACGGATACTGCCATTCCAGAAGCATGTCTCAAAAAACATGTAAATGTCATTGCTTTTAACCGCCAACCCATCTAAGTTCGCGGAAGCAGCTGAGATTCAAAAAAAATCGGTTATTTTGTGTTTTTTTAAATATTTATACATTGGCTAATAAACATCAACTCAACGTTTCAGAGGTACTCGATCATATTTCTTTAGATTGTGTAATATTTGGTTTTCACGATAATGAACTAAAGGTTTTAATGCTTCGGTTAAAACATACGGATGCCTATGGTTTGCCCGGTGGTTTTTTAAAGCACGAAGAAACATTGGAGCAGGCAGCCGAGCGCACGCTTAAAGAACGAACCGGATTGGACAACATTTTTCTGAAACAGTTTAATGTGTTTAGCGACCCGTACAGGGATAAACCCAAAAAAGACGATCCTGAATTTTTAAAAAATAAACCACCTGAAATTGTAGCATTTTTCAAAAAACGTTTCATATCAGTTGGATTTTATGCCCTGGTTGAATTCTCGAAAGTAAATCCCCAGCCCGATGCACTTTCGGAATCCTGCGAATGGATAAGCCCCTTTGCCGATGTTGAGATGTTTATCGACCATAAGGATATTATCGATAAAGCACTGACAACCTTGCGCATTCAACTAAATCAGCAACCCATTGGATTAAAATTGCTGCCCCGGAAGTTTACCATGCCGCAATTGCAAAAACTTTACGAAACGATATTGGGACGCGAACTCGACCGTAGAAATTTTCAGCGAAAAATATTATCGTATAAAATTCTGAACAAACTGAATGAGCGAAAAACCGGCGGCGCCCATAAAGCACCGTTTTTGTACGAATTTAACCGCGAAAGCTACAAAAAAGCGCTGGAAGATGGATTGAGTGGAATTTGGTAGAAGCTTTTACACAAAATGTTTCCGTACAAAAATTCGGCTTACCAACCACAACAAAGCAAGGAAAAAAACAAATCCAATGGCCGCAAATACTCCTATCGACAGGTTTTGTGTTGCCCGATCGATTGCCTGAAATACCCAGTGCGTTGGAAAAACACCAAACCAATGCACGAACTTTTCGGGAACAAAAAAGGCAGCAAGCGGAATCAACACCAGCATATTAAATGCTTTTACATACACCATTCCCTGCATGCGGTTTTGCACAAGTGAATTTATTGCCAAGGCATAAACCGGCACCACCAGCGCAGCCAGAAACGAAATAAGCAGTGCTGATGCCGTCGAAATATCGCAAATTGTTTGAACAAATAATAAAATCAGGTTCAAAACAACAGTAAACAGGTACGGAAGCAAAAAACGGGAAAACACATATTCCATCTTGCTTAACGGAACAACTCCATAAACTTTTGCCACATCCGACTCTTTTTCGTCTATCAAAACCATGGTATTTATAAAGCAAAACATTTGGGTGTTTTCGATAACGCCAACCACCAAAAACAACGACAGGTACGGAAACAAAAAATCGTATTTTTCGATTAAAGGAGGCACGCCCCAAATAATAAGCACAAACAGAATTACGGGCAACACCAAAAACGATCTCAGCGACGGATCGCGAAAAATCAGCTTAAAATCAGTAAAAGCCAGTTTTAATAACTTTTTCATCTCCGGTGTTTTATTGATGAACAATTTTTCGTGAAAAGCGGCGAAATGCAAGCCAGTAAAAAAACGGAATAAACACCACAATTGATGCGATTGCAAATGCAAAATTAATTGCTGTGCCGCTTACCGAATAATCAATCAGATCGAGACTTCCCTGAATGGGAAAAATGTATTTCACCAATCCCATTTCAACAACATTTAAATATTGAAGAAGTGGCAGGTTTACAAATATCAGAAAAACAGGAATTGAGGTCATGGCAAATTTTAAGAACTCGTTGGAAAATGTAAGCATATACAAGCCCAACAACGAAGAAAGAACACAGATGGAAAGCGAACCAATTGCATACCAGGCGATATTAAAGTGAAATCCTTTTACGGAAAATGCCAACCCCAACGAACACACCATCCCGATTAACGAGACCGAAATAACTTTCGACAAAAACAGATGATGCAGGTTAAACGGCGTTACAAAAATGGCCTGCAAAATCCGGTGTTTCATCTCGATGTAAATGGCCAGTGCAATAAAAAAGTAACCAATTACCGACGGATCGTTCAGCACAAGAGCAATCAGCAATTTATCCAAACTGCCAATGTCTCTTAAGAAATATAATAGAAGGCCATATACCAATGTTACAGCAAAACTGATTGTTATAATGCTGTTCTTTTGCAGCAAAATAAACTGCCATTTTAGTTGCGAGCCAAAACTATTCATCACCCAACGATTTTCCGGTTACACGAATAAAAACCTCTTCCAAAGTAGCTTCCAGCGTATGAATGCGTTTTACCTCATCCTGCTTTATAAAGTCCAGAAATTTCGGATTTACACCAAGGTCTTTCAGCGGAAACTCTTCCGACTGCCCGTTTTTCAGCTCAACGGTTACCGCTTCTTTACCGTAAATACTCTTCAGGTTGCGAGGAGTGTCGGTAAGCACCAACTTCCCATCTACAATAAACGACACACGATCGCAAATACCATCGGCGGTTTCCATACTATGCGTAGTTACAAAAATGGTTTTACCCCGGTTTTTCAAATCCAGAATATGCTGTTTTATTTTACGTGCATTCACCGGATCGAGGCCGGTGGTTGGCTCATCGAAAAACAAAATATCAGGATCGTGTTGTATGGCCCGGATAAAATTCAGGCGCATTTTCATGCCTTTCGAATAGGTTTCAACCGGCTTGTCCATGGCATCTTGCAAATCAACCATTTCAAACAGCTGTGCATTGTTTTGTTTTTCACCACTTGGGTAGAAAGCCGCAAACAACTCCAGGTTTTCTTTCCCCGTTAACTTCAGGTAATGGTTGGGCAACTCAAAACCAACGCCGATTCGTTCAAAATACGAATTGTTCCATTCCGAAAGATTTTTCCCATCAATATTCACCTGTCCTTTGTAGCCTTCCAGAATTTTGTACAGAACTTTTTGCGCGGTACTTTTCCCGGCTCCCGATGGCCCGAGAAAACCAAAAATGTCGCCTTTGGCAATCGAAAAATCAAGCCCCTTTAACGTTGGTTCATCATTTCCGGGGTATTGAAACACCAAATTTTCAACCTGTATCATTCGTTTAGTTTTTATCAAAAGCCCGTCTGGCCAGCTTTATATAATCAGCAACCACTTGCATTAAATCGTTCTTTTTCCCAAAATAAACCGGCTGCAGCTTTTCAATACTTTCCTTGGGGTGAATTATTCCTGTCACTTCCAGTTGCTCCTGAATACTTACGCCCAGTTTATACAAAAAAAATCCCTGTGTATTTATCGGAATATCAGAACGGAATAAACCTTTTTCCACTTCATATTCCACCATATTTTCAAAAGCTGCCACCACCTGCGAAAGCAATTCGTTATACAAATGTTTTATGGAAGGCGAATTAAGATTTTGGGTTAGGTTATGCAAAAAATGGCTGTGCAAGGGATTCTCGTCATCGAAACGAAATCCGTGTTCGTACAAAGCTGAAAAGAAAGCCCAAAAGTCGGGGTAATTTTCGCGTTTAACGGCTTCGGTGTACTTTATTTTAACAGCCACCGATTCGTTTACCAGATACATAAACAAATCGAGTTTATCATTGAAATATTGGTAAACGCTGCCTTTGGCAATTCCCAACCTTTTTACCACCATCGAAATGGAAGCTTCGTCGTAGGTTTTCACCGCAAACTCCCTCAAAAAAGCATCGGTAATCTGCTTTTTCTTTTCCTCCTTCAGCTTTATAAATGTTTCTTTTGGCATAATTATGACTGCTCAGTCACAAATGTAAAAATAATAAAATGACTGAGTGGTCATATATATTATAAATGGATCATGTTTTACAACAACCTCTCGTCTTTGTACAGACAATTAAAGACCCTGAATCAAGTTCAGGTTGACGCCAGAACAAACACAGTAAATAAATTGAAACGTCATGCTGAACTCGATTCAGCATCTCTCCCCTACTTAAATTAATATAGAAATCGTACTAATGAAAAACATTCAGGATTGAAGCTTTTTCAGCACTGCATCTTTATAACTGCGACTTACCGGAATTTGCTTTTTACCAACTTCAATGATTTCGGCAGTAAACGAGCTAATTGCCCTTACGGCCACAATAAACGAGCGGTGTACCCGCAAAAAATCGTGCTGTGGTAATTTGGCTTCAATGCTCGAGATGGTTTCGCGTGTTACAATGGTTTTATCCCTTAAATGAATTTTTATGTAATCGGCCAGGCTTTCGATATACAGGATCTCCGGGAAATTTATTTTAATCATTTTGCGGTCGGAGCGAACAAATATCGACTCACTTTTTTCGGGCTCAATTCGTACAGGTTCATCAAAATCTACCTGCTGATTTTCGCTCAGGTATTTATTAATACTTTGCATCAGCCGGCCAAACGAAATGGGTTTCAGCAAATAGTCCACGGCCTGCAAATCAAAACCGTCAACCGCATACTCGCGATAGGCTGTGGTAAAAATTACTTTCACCGAATTGTTAATGGATTTGGCAAACGACAGCCCCGAAATCTCCGGCATATTTATATCAAGAAAAATCAGGTCAACCGACTGGTTGCTGATCACATTAAAAGCCTCGATAGCATTTTTACACAACGCAACAATTTCAACCGTTTCAATTTTCCGGAGGTGGCTCTTCAGAATTTCACGTGCCATGGGCTCATCGTCAACTATTATGCAAGGTATTTTTTTACTCATCTTTCCGGTTCGATTGTTCGTTTTTTGCCAGGTCGCAAATAACTAGTTTCGCGCGATACCAGTTCTCTTTTATCTCGTGTGTTAATTCATAATTTCGCGGATAATTCAAATCCAGCCGTTTTCTGATATTCAGCAATCCCAGCCCGCCATTTTTGTGTGCGTTATCCTCATTAATAAACGAATTTGCAATTTCAAATTCCAGGCAGTCATTGTCAACCTGCACCTCAATTTTAATTTGCAAAAATCCATCCACTAAGTTACCATGTTTAAAGGCATTTTCAACAAAGGGAATCAGTAACATTGGCGCCACCTGAATTTCCTCCTTCACTTCCGACGACTGAAAATCTACTTTCAAGGTGTCTTGAAAACGCACTTTCTCCAGCTCAATGTATTCCTGAATATGAAGCACTTCTTCTTTCAAACTTACCAGCGGTTTATTTACCTGGTACAATATATAATCGAGCAAATTCGAGAGTTTCAGAATAATATCGGGCGTTTGTTTCGACTGTTTCAAGGCAAAACCGTAAATGGTATTTAAAGTATTAAACAAAAAATGCGGATGAATCTGGCGCTTCAAATAAAGCAACTCCTGCTCCTTTAACTGAAGTTGCGTTTCCAGAATTTTGTTCTGCAATTCCTTATTTGCTGTAGCGGTTTTAAAACTCTGGTTTAATATGCTTACAAAACTAATTACACCAACAACGATAATAACCAGCAGCAAAACAAAGAAGAAATTTTTGCTCATTGGCGGCATCTCGTTCAGGTTGAATTTAAGTACCAAAATCAGGCAGGTATAAATAAGCAAAGAGATAACGTATGAAATATAAACGAAGGTATAAAAGCTGTACAGTGCGAATTTCCAATAACGTTTGGCCAGCAAATACCGCGGAATTAGGCGGTAATTTACAAAATAGGTAACGCCAATGGTTAAGGGCAATAACCCGCTCGAAAACCACAGTGCATAATCCACTTTATCCGAATTATAGCTAAAAAAATAGAAAAAGAAAAACCACACCGCCACCCAAAACAGCGAATGAAAAAGGATCGTTTTAAAATTTATTTTCTTCCAAAAGTTCATTAATACAATACTACTTAATTTTCGTGAACCGGCATTTTTTTAGCGACGAATTACGGGTTTTCATCGTTTTGTTGCATTTACAACATTCCGTTTTCGGTTTATAAGATTAATTTTGAAAAAACGCGCATAGAATGTTCCATCTGTCGCAATAAAATAAATGCCATCATTTTCTGACGTACATTTGATTAGTATTTATTTAAAACTAAAATTATGAATGCAATTATCGACAAACTTAACGAAGGCGGTCCTGCTTTTACCTACATTATTTTACTGACATTTTTTGTACTTATCGGGCTGTTTGTACGCGGAATATTAATGAAAGGAGAAAAATACAAAACCATTGAATTAATGAAGCAAATAAGCTGGTTTGCAGTTGCCTGGGGATTTTTGGGGCGCGTTTTCGGACTTATTATGATCTTCGATAAAGTTCAGGCAATGGGCGATGTAGCGCCAAGTGTTTTTGCTGACGGACTAAAAATAGCATTGATTGCTCCTTTGTGCGGCATTCTGGTATTTGCTTTAACACGACTGGGAATTGTTGTGCTTATCAGTATGCAAAAGAACTTTCAGCCACACGAAAACAATTAAACAATACTGTCATTCCATTGCTTTGTGCACTTTGCGGTTTGGTCCGCTTAGCGCATAATTTCAACACTTACCCCTGTTTTTTGTTGCTTAATTATAACGCAACCAAATGATGCACTAAATGAAACCAATCGAAAATATTGATGATGTTATTCTTGCACTGAATTCCATTATTGAAGAGTCTTTGAGAACCGGAAGTACGCTGGGTTATTTTGCCGTACTCTACCAAAAGGTAACGATTAAGGTAAAAGAGGAAATCCAGAATAATTATTTTGATGACGGCCCGCGAATGGAAAAGCTTGATGTTGTTTTTGCCAAACGCTACATCGATGCGTATTTTGCCGGGAAGAATAACCCGGTAACTCACTCATGGAACATTGCCTTTACTGAAGCCAAAAACAATAACCATCTGGTGGTTCAACACCTTTTACTGGGAATGAACGCACACATTAACCTTGATCTTGGCATTGCGGCCGCTGAAATTTCAAACAACACTAACATTGTTGAACTGGAAGATGATTTTAAACGGATAAACGAGATTTTGGCATCGATGGTAGATGAAGTGCAAAACGGGCTCTCTTCCATTTGGCCTTTTCTCCGAAAGTTGCTTTTGTGGCTGGGTCAGGCCGATAATTTTCTGGTAGATTTTAGTATGAAAATTGCGCGGGATGGTGCCTGGAACTTTGCCAAAGAAATTGTTGCTGTTGACAAAAACGACTGGCCCGAAACGATTAAAGTCAGAGACAAAAAAGTTGCTGATAAAACCCGGCTGATAACCGATCCCGGGAAAGTTCTCAACTTCTTGTTCCAAATTATTCGATGGACCGAACGTGGCACGGTTGCCGATAAAATTCAAAAATTAAGGCGATAAAATTTGGCTTCAACGCCTTAATTTGTTCAGCATACTTTGTGAAACTTTGAGCGATCTTTGCGCAACTTCGTGGTTAAATTTCTAACCACAAAGTACACGAAGTGGGTCACAAAGTTTCTCAAAGGATTTTAGCCTTCTATTTTAAGCTTCACAATTGCCAGAATTGCAGCCTCTTTTTCTTTTGCCGCTTTTAGTAAGTTCTCAGCTGTTTCCAAAGCCTTTTCCAGAAAATCTGCATCAGCAAAACCAGCTGCATTAATTTTTACATTCAGGTAGGCACCATGAACAGCTGTTCGTGCACACAAGGCTCCTACCCCGGCATCGGAAACCGAATTCGGATTACCAACTTCTGCCATCGCCTGCATTACTTCCAATGAATCGTGCGCCAGTTGCATTACTTTTAGTGGCACTTCAATGGCATTTTTTGTAGCATCGTGAATGGCTTGTTTGCGCTCGGCTTTTTCCTGATCGCTGGATTTTGGCAATCCAAAAGCGGCCATAATTTTATTAAATGCATCGGTATCTTCATCCACACAATTCAGCAAGGCGCTGTGGTAATATTTGCCTTTTTCAGCCCAATCAGAGAATTCTTCCCAACGCTCGTCCCAACCACGTTTATGTGCCGAAAGATTGGCCACCATCGCTCCCAAAGCGCCACCTAAAGCACCAACATAAGCCGAAATGGAACCACCTCCCGGAGCCGGCGATTCCGAAGCTGTTTCATCTTTAAACTGTGTTAAAGTCATATCAACCAGCTTTTTCACTGATTTATCTTCGATCACATATTCAATGATTTTCTTTTTCGGATCAAAAGGTGCCAGTTCATCCAGCCCCAATGATTTGATGGCAATCTTTATAAGCTCTTCATCCGAAATACCGGTTGAACGTTCTTGTTTGCGCAGGAAATATTTTCCGGCGTCCAGCATCGCCTGTAATGGAATCAAACCCACCAACTCCGAACCTGTAACACGAATTCCACGTTCGGTTGCTTTTTTGCAGGTTTCATCAAAAGCCACATATACCGGTGTAACGGTTATGTCGGTTAGGTTAATGGAGATTTGAGCCACACCATATTCTTCGATGTACCAGCCAATGGCGCGGGTCTTTTTCAGGCTGCCCGGAATACGAACCGGCTCACCATTTTCATCGGTTACAATTTTTCCGGTAATGGGGTTTCCCTCGCGTTTTACACGTCCGGCTTCGCGAATATCAAAAGCAATAGCATTGGCACGGCGTGTTGATGTTGTATTCAGATTGATATTGTAAGCTACCAAAAAGTTGCGGGCCCCAATAGCTGTTGCACCACTTCCGGCAACTCTGTCGTTCCATTCATTGGGGCCAAAATCAGGTTTCCATTTTTCTGTTGTGATGCGCTCTTTCAAGGCTTCGTATTCGCCTGAACGGCAATTGGCCAAACTGCGGCGTTCTTCTTTAAAAGCGGCAAACTCGTAGCTAAACACCGGAATTCCGAGTTCTTCGCCAACACGCTGCCCCAGTTTTCGTGCATATTCTATGGCTTCATCCATGCTTACGTTAGCCACCGGCACCAGCGGACAAACATCGGTGGCACCAAAACGGGGATGCTCTCCTTTGTGCTGTCGCATATCGATTAACTCGGCAGCGCGTTTTATTCCACGGAATGCAGCTTCAATCACATCATCGGGCGTACCTACAAAAGTGACTACAGTACGGTTGGTTGCTTTTCCGGGATCGACATCCAGCAAACTAATATCGGCCACACTTTCAATGGCATTGGTAATTTCCTTGATTATACTCATATCACGCCCTTCAGAGAAGTTGGGAACGCATTCGATTATTTTTTTCATTTTGTTTCGGTTTATTTCTGTCATTTCGAACACAGTGAGAAATCTCTTCGTTTTGCAACAGATTTCTCCTCGCCTACTCGTCGAAATGACAATTTATGCGAATGTATAAATAGCAAAAGATTTAGCTTATGATTTTTTGCAGTGATTAATTCCACTTCAACAGATTCATTAATCTATTAATAAAATCAATCTGTTTTCCCCTAATCCCAAAAGGCAATTTAGCTGCCCTTTCAGGGCGACCAAAAACATCAATCGTTGGCCCCAAGGCGTCGCCTTGGGCTGAATTAACAAAGGCTTACAGCCTTAACCTAATTACATTGCTCTTCAAAGCGGTAAAAATCCATAAAATCTGATATAAAGATAATCTGTAAAAGTAGAATTAAAAACAATCACGCTGAGTGGTGTCGAAGCCTAAAAGTTTTGAACCTCGCCGTTAATGATAACCGTTTCTATCAGGTTTGAACCGTAGGCATACGGCAGATATTCAATTCCCGGTATTTCAGTGGTAATAAACAGATTCGCAATTTTTCCGCGGGCAATACTTCCGTAGCTTTCGCTAATTCCCATGGCATAGGCTGTATTTAGTGTGGTGGCGTTAATCACTTCTTCGGGCAACATTTTAAAGTTAATGCAGCCCATTGCCGAAATCAGGCTCATGTTTCCGCTGGGCGACGAACCGGGGTTAAAATCGGATGCCAGCGCTACCGGCAAACCGGCTTCAATCATTTCGCGCACCGGCGACAATTTCATATTCAGAAAGAAAGCAGCTCCCGGCAAAACAGTCGGCATCGTTTCCGAATCTATGAGCGCGGCAATTTCATCTTCGCCCACATATTCCAGGTGATCGACCGAAAGTGCGTTGTATTTCACCCCGGCCTGGATACCGCCGGTTAATCCCAGTTCGTTCGCGTGAATTTTTGGCCGCAAGCCATATTTTAATCCGGCCATAAGAATACGTTCAGTATCCTCTACCGAGAAAAAGCCCTGATCGCAAAACACATCAATAAAATCGGCCAGTTCTTCGGCAGCAACCTGCGGAATCATTTCGTTGATGATGATATCGACATATTCCGATGGATTATTTTTATACCCCAGCGGAATAGCGTGAGCCCCCAGAAAATTCGCACGCACACAAATGGGCGAAGTGCGTTTAATCTGTTGAATTACACGCAACATTTTCAATTCGTCTTCGGTATTCAGGCCGTACCCGCTTTTTATTTCCACGGCTCCGGTTCCCATTTTTACAATCTCCCAAAGGCGCTCCATGGCACTTTCATACAGTTCTTCTTCCGAGGTTTCGTGCAGCAGTTTTGCCGAATTTAAAATACCACCACCCCGGCGGGCAATCTCTTCGTACGACAGGCCTTTTATCCGGTCCACAAATTCCTTTTCGCGCGGTGCTGCATAAACCAGGTGCGTATGCGAATCGCAAAAACTGGGGTAAACCAATCGGTTCGAGCAATCAATCTCAATCAGCAGGTCATCATCCAAATATTTGTCTTTTAGCTGGTCCATCGGCCCAAAATCCTCAATCACTTCATCGCGGATAATCAGAAAAGCATTTTTTATGGTATTCACCTTTGCCATTTCTTTTCCGGCCCTGAACAAAACGGGTTGATCCTCCACCTGAACCAGCTCTTTTATATTTTCAAGTAATAATTTCATTCTGCTGCTGTTTACTGTTTGTTTTAAAAAGGTACAAAAATGCAGGCATAAATCAACCTTTTACCAGCCGTTTTTGAAATGATGGAAATCAGCAAAACCAAATTAAAGTTTAAAATAATAGAACCGTAGTTGGTAAATTTGCCAATGGAAATAGTGAAATAACGACGAGTTTAATTACTTCATCAAATAGGGCTGGAAAACGATTTCCGATAACTTTCCGGAAGAAGCTTCCAGTTTAATGGAAAATCAGATTTATTTGAAAGTTGTGGATCTATAAAATACTCAGCAGATCGAGTAGGAGGAAAATAAAATAGTTTTCCTCCTACTTTATTTTCCGACCTCTCACACCACCGTACGTACGGTTCTCGTATACGGCGGTTCCTTAATTAACAACTTCTTACCTTACGATAACAATCCGAAAAGAAAACGTAGCCAGTAATTCGTAACCTTTCATTGGTAATGGAGGTAGAAAGGATCCAGCTATGCGCTAATCGCCAATAGCCTTTCCTTGTATTCGCCCACTCCCATGCCTTGTACTTATTTACACCCAACTTAATCAGGTTCTTACCCTTGGTCTTTATTCGTTTCCATTGTTTCCAAATAACCATGCGCAACCTTCGACGATACCATTCATCAACTTTGATTAGAAGCTTCTGCATATCTGCCAGCTTGAAGTATTGCACCCAACCAGTGACGTACTGCCGGAGCGCAACCTTTCTTCGGTCGTTTCCCCAACCGTTACTGCGGGATGTAAGTTCTCTGATTCTAGCTCTCATCTTATCCACACTTCTCGGGTGAATGCGCAGCCTGCCTTTCCCTCTAAATTTCCCTCTAAATTTATAGAAAGAGTAACCAAGAAACCTAATGTTCCTGTTTGATGCAACCTTACTCTTGTCCCGATTGACTATTAAAAACAATTTCTTTTCAATAAAAGGAACGATGTTCTTCATTGTCCGTTCGGCACTTCGTTGGCTTCGGCAGAAGATGACCAGGTCGTCGGCGTAGCGAACAAACTTATGGCCCCGCTTCTCTAGTTCCCTGTCCAGTTCATTAAGAAAAATATTACTCAATAATGGACTTAACGGTCCTCCCTGCGCCACCCCTTCATAGCTTTCTTCAAACTTACCGTCCTTCATCACTCCTGCATTAAGGTATTTATGGATAAGCGATATGACCCGCCCATCTTTTACCTTTCGGGATAATACCTCAATGTGTTTGCTGTGGCATACTGTGTCAAAGAAACGTTCGAGGTCTAAATCAACTGCATAACCACAACCTTGCGTGATGTAAGCCTGCCATTTTTGAAGTGCCTGATGGGCACTGTGTTTTGGACGGAAACCGTAACTGTGATCCGAAAACTCGGGGGCAAAGATCAACTGTAGTTGTTGTGCGATACTTTGTTGGATAACCCTGTCTACGACTGTGGGGATACCCAACTGACGCTTCTTCCCGTTTTCTTTAGGTATATCCACCCGTCTCACAGGATTGGGGCGGTATTTACCTTTATGAATAGAGGCCAGTAACTTATCCTTGTGACAGACAAGATAATCCTTTAAGGATTCAACTTGCATCTTATCAACACCTCCTGCTCCTTTATTCCGCTTAACTTGTTTGTAAGCTGTGTTTAGGTTGGAGGATGAAAGGATACGTTCTAACAATCCATTCTCTGACTGATAGTTGGGAGTGAGGTTGTTTTCTGTTATCTCTATAAAAGTCTGCCCTCCCGCATAGCCTTCGGATGCCGTCCTATTCTTTTGCGGACAGGTCTTCGAATCATCAAAGATTTTCTGCATTGTTCCTTTCATTGAGTAACATTCATTTACTTCTCACTCATTAAGGTTCGGCCCTTCCCATAAGTTGTCGGTTATGGTACTATGGCCTCGGCTGACTTCTCACGATAAATCTTTTCCAACCGTGTTTCATACTCTGTTTCCACACCTCCGTGAGACCTCCCGCGGTAAGATAAATAACTTTCATTCCATCCTCCCGCACCATCTACACTCCAATGTCCGTGTAGTTTTGGACTTCGTTTTGTTTGGCAAACTTATCCCATTGGAAATGCCTAATGATGTTCGTGTTCCTCGGGTCAGAAATTTGCTTTCAGCTTCCTTCAGATTCCACCTCACGATGGACACCCTTGCCTTCGGCTAATGGTTGGCACTACAAACCCCCATTCAGGACTTTCACCCTATAGCTATCTACCATGCACGGCACACCAAAAAAAGGGGACACCGTTATGTCCCCTTTTCTTACGATATAATTTCGTTTTATTTATAAATCTCCTTTTTTGCCGACAGCAAGGTATTTAACAACAGCGAGGTACGTGTCATCGGTCCTACTCCACCCGGAACCGGTGTGATGTACGAACATTTTGGAGCTACCTCATCGTACAAAACATCGCCTTTCAGTTTCCATCCCGACTTTGTTTTATCCGATTTTACTCGGGTAGTACCCACGTCGATAACAACGGCACCTTCTTTAACCATATCGGCCGTTACAAACTCAGGAACTCCCATCGCAACGATTAAAATATCGGCATTGGCACAAACTTCTTTCAGATTAGCAGTGCGACTATGAGCAACGGTTACAGTGGCGTTAATTGCCTTTTGCGACATCAATACACTCATTGGGCGGCCAACAATATTACTGCGGCCCAAAACCACACAGTTTTTACCGCTGGTTTCAATGTTGTAGCGCTTCAGCAATTCAACAATTCCGTAGGGAGTTGCCGAAACAAACGACGGCAAACCAATTACCATGCGTCCAACGTTTATCGGGTGAAATCCATCAACATCTTTTTTCGGATCAATGGCTTCAATTACTTTCTGCTCCGAGATATGTTTTGGAAGTGGCAATTGAACAATAAAACCATCCAAATCGTCATCGTTGTTCAATTCTTCTACCTTGGCAAGCAATTCCTCTTCGGTTACATCGTCTTCATAACGAATCAGCGAAGACTTAAAACCAACGGCTTCACAATCTTTAATTTTGTAGGCAACATAGGTTTCGCTACCCCCATCATGACCAACCAGAATAGCTGCCAAATGAGGTTGTTTTCCTCCGTTGTCGATGATTTGTTTAACCTCTTCTGCTATTTCCTGCTTAATTTCAGCAGCAACTTTTTTTCCGTCGATCAAATTCATATTGTCTAATTTCTCGCAAAGGCGCTAAGACGCCAGGTTATTATTATAGAACTGTCAATTGCGTTTTTTAATCGCCAGTGGATAATTGCCACTTTCCAATGACCAGTGACTGATGACCAGTGTCCAATGACCAGTGACCAGTGACTAAAACTTACGTCCCTGCCCTTGCATTCCGGCCATCATGCGTTGAACATTTTTCCCCTGCGATACCATACGCATCATTTTACGTGTTTCGCCAAATTGTTTCAGCAAACGGTTTACTTCCTGAATATCGGTTCCCGATCCGTTGGCAATACGTTTTCTGCGGCCTCCGTTAATCAACGATGGATTTTCACGCTCGGCCGGTGTCATTGAAAAAATAATGGCTTCGATGTGCTTAAATGCGTCATCGTCGATATCCATTCCTTTTAACGCTTTTCCCATGCCCGGAATCATTCCCATCACATCTTTCAGGTTACCCATTTTTTTAATCTGGTTAATCTGTTTCAGGAAATCGTTAAAATCAAATGTATTTTTCTGCAGCTTTTTCTGCAGGCGTTTTGCTTCTTCTTCATCAAATTGTTCCTGGGCTTTTTCAACCAGCGACACAATATCACCCATTCCCAAAATACGGTCGGCCATACGATCGGGGTGGAAAACGTCGAGCGCATCAACTTTTTCGCCGGTACCCACAAACTTAATCGGCTTTTCAACCACTGCACGAATCGATAAGGCAGCACCACCGCGGGTATCACCATCGAGTTTGGTAAGAACAACGCCGTCGAAATCCAGGCGGTCGTTAAATTCTTTTGCTGTATTTACCGCATCCTGACCGGTCATCGAGTCAACCACAAAAAGAATCTCATCCGGATTGATGGCTTTCTTAACGGCAGAAATCTCGTTCATCATCTGCTCATCAACGGCCAAACGACCGGCGGTATCCACAATCACCACATCGTTACCATTGGCTTTTGCATGTGCAATTGCTGCTTTGGCAATTTTCACCGGATCCATGTTTCCTTCTTCGGTATAAACCGGAACATTGATCTGCTCGCCCAGAACTTTCAACTGATCGATTGCAGCCGGACGATAAACGTCGCATGCCACCAACAGCGGATGACGGCCTTTTTTGCTTTTCAGCATATTTGCCAGTTTTCCGGAGAAAGTGGTTTTACCCGAACCTTGCAACCCCGACCATCAGGATGACCGCCGGTTTATTTTCAAGCTTAATATCGGTAAAAGTACCACCCATCAATTGCGCCAGCTCGTCTTTCACGATCTTTACCATCATTTGCCCCGGTTTTACGGCAGACAAAACATCCTGCCCCAAAGCTTTGACTTTTACGTCGTCGGTAAATTTTTTGGCAATTTTAAAGTTAACGTCGGCATCCAATAACGCACGACGAATATCTTTTAGCGTTTCCGCCACATTGATCTCGGTAATTTTCCCTTGTCCTTTAAGTAGTTTGAAGGACTTCTCCAGCCTGTCGCTTAAATTATCAAACATGCTTTTACTTCTTTTTGAAAATGAGGTGCAAAAATAGGGAAAAAAGTTTGAAGAAAGAAGCCGGTTGTATGAAGTTTCTTTACAGATTTACAGGAAGTCATCTTTTTGAAATGATGATATGCTTGTCTACCTTTGCGATTCAAGAAAAACAAAATATGCAAAACAAAATCATAGATCTAATTGCCCTCAACCTGGGACTGAACACCACCCAGGTTTTAAACACCATAAATTTGCTGAATGAAGGCGCCACCGTTCCGTTTATTTCGCGCTACCGAAAAGAACGCACCGGCAGTCTCGACGAAGTGCAGGTGCTACAAATTAAGGAGCAAAACGATAAATATGCTGAACTTGCCAAGCGCAAAGAAACCATACTGAAAACCATTAACGAACAAGAACAATTAACTCCGGATCTGAAAAAGCGAATTGAAGATTGTTTTGATTCGGTTGAGCTGGAAGACATTTACCTGCCCTACAAACCCAAGCGCCGCACCAAAGCCACCATCGCCCGCGAAAAAGGATTGGAACCACTGGCAAAAATTGTAATGAAACAGCTGGAACGCGATCCGGAATACCGGGCCAATCCGTTTTTAAACGATGAAGTGCCTGCAGTTGAAGATGCACTTTCGGGAGCCCGCGATATTATTGCCGAATGGGTAAGCGAAAACGAACGTGCCCGGAATATTGTGCGAAAAGGATTTGACCTGGGAGCTTACATTAGCTCAAAAGTTATAAAAGGAAAAGAGGAAGAAGCCGCCAAATACCGCGACTATTTCGATTGGAGCGAACCCTTGAAAAAATGCCCTTCGCACCGATTGCTGGCCATGCGCCGCGGCGAAAACGAAGGATTTTTGCGTGTTTCCATTTCGCCAAACGAAGAGCGGGTACTGGAAAACCTCGAACGTTTTTTCGTAAAAGGCAACAACGACAGCTCGCAACAAGTAGCACTTGCCGTTAAAGACAGCCTAAAACGCCTCATCCAGCCATCGATAGAAACAGAATTTGCCAAACTATCGAAAGAAAAAGCGGATGCAGAAGCCATAAACGTTTTTACCGAAAACCTGAAACAGTTGTTGCTGGCACCTCCGCTGGGGCAAAAACGAACCCTGGCCATCGATCCGGGCTACCGCACAGGCTGCAAAGTGGTTTGCCTCGATGAACAGGGAAACCTGCTGCACAACGAAAATATTTACCCGCACAAACCGCAGGAAGAAAAAAAGATGGCGGCAAAAAAAGTATCGTCGATGGTAGAAATGTACCAGATTGATGCCATTGCCATTGGAAACGGAACCGCCAGCCGCGAAACGGAAGCTTTTATAAAAAAGCTGCGTTATAACCGCGAAGTGCGTGTGTATGTCGTAAGTGAAGATGGTGCTTCGGTTTATTCGGCCTCGTCGGTCGCCCGTCAGGAATTTCCGCAATACGATGTAACTGTGCGAGGAGCCATTTCAATTGGCCGCCGCTTAATGGATCCGCTGGCTGAGCTGGTGAAAATCGATCCGAAAAGCATTGGCGTTGGGCAGTACCAGCACGATGTTGATCAGAAACAGCTGAAAAATAGTCTCGATTCAGTGGTTGAGCTGAGCGTAAACGCGGTTGGCGTAAATTTAAATACCGCCAGCAAACACCTGCTCACCTACATTTCGGGGCTTGGCCCGCAACTGGCAGAAAATATTACCACTTACCGAAAAGAAAACGGGATGTTCGAATCGCGCGACTCACTAAAAAAAGTTCCGCGAATGGGACCAAAAGCTTTTGAACAAGCCGCCGGGTTCCTGCGTATTCCTGATGCGAAAAATCCGTTGGACAATTCAGGTGTACATCCCGAATCGTACAAAATCGTATCGAAAATTGCCAAAGACCTGAAGTGTGAAGTGAAAGACCTGATCAGAAACGAAGAGCTGATTTCGAAAATTGATTTCAAGAATTATGTAACTGCCGAAGTAGGCCTCCCTACCCTCACCGACATAAAAAATGAATTGCTTAAACCGGGTCGCGATCCGCGAAAACCAATCAAAGTTTTTGAATTTGCCGATGGTATTTTCAACATCACCGATTTACAGGTGGGCATGGTACTGCCCGGAATTGTGAACAACATTACCAAGTTTGGCGCTTTTGTTGATGTGGGCATTAAAGAGTCGGGATTGATTCACGTTTCGGAAATGGCCGATCGTTTTATCTCCGATCCGAATGAAATTGTAAAACTGCACGAACATGTAAAAGTGCGCGTAAAAGAACTGGATATTCCGCGCAAACGCATTCAGTTGTCGTTAAAAGGTGTTGATCAGGAATAAATGATGAGAAATGGTGGTATTTCGATTATAACGTTTGGGAAGCCTTTCCCGTTAATGGATCTTTTGTTTGAAGAGCTTACGAATTAGTTTCCTCATTATAAGGATTGAAAGGTTTCTCAGGCGTTACAATCCAGAAAATAATATAAACCAGCAAGCCGGGAAATCCGGCAGAGAAAAGCGATAGCAGCACATAGATTACCCGTACCAAAACCACATCTATCGAGAAATATTCGGCAAAGCCGGCCAAAACACCTCCAAGTACCCGGTTACGCGAACGATATAAACGATCTGCTGCCATTGCTCTTCTGTGTATTTTGCTGAATTAAATCAGCGCGTTAGAAACTACTCCTCGTCGTCTTCTGCCAGTAGTTCTTCGTTTTCAAATTCTTTTTCCAAAAATTCTTCGGCTGCCTCCACCAGTTCTGTAATAAATTTTTCATCTCCTGGTTCTCCGTCAATCCAGTGAATTTCCTGGTTGTTCCAGAAATCATCAATATCTGCTTCAATAATAAAACGTGGAGTTTCGGTATGAACCACAAAAATAGTATCAGGCGTTTCCTGCGAATTGTCGGCTAATAAAAACTTTGGTAACATGATTAATTGTTTTTTATGTTGTTTATGCGAAATTACGAGAAAATACCTTCGCTTTGGTCATTTATCTGAAAGAAAATGGAAATTCGGTTTTAGTTTGGTATTGGGCACTGGTCATTGGTTGACGGAAGCTCCCCTGATCAGGAAAGCCGGCATCAAGCTACTTTCTGCGTTTCATTGAAGCTGTTTTCCCTTTTTAAGGGAAAATGTCGACAGACAAAAGGGTAAAGCAGTTTTCAATACATTTTTTATTTTAATATCCGTACCCCTCATCCGTCAGTTGAGCTTGCGAAATCCCGTACTTTACATCGGGAACAGAAGGGTACTGAAAATAAAAAGAAAGGATGCTGGTTATTGGTCATTAGTCACTGGTCATTAGTCATTAGTCACTGGTCACTGGTCATTTCCGGTATTAAGCAACAATTTTACAATTTCACAGTTTAGCAATTTAACAGTTTCACAATTTAACAGTTTATCAATCCTCCTCAATCTTCAATCCATCTTTTCTCAATCTTCAATCAACCGCAGCGCATCAAAGTCATCTCGTGTCTTCATTTAATAACATTTTAAAAATAAAAATCTCATTTTTTAGCAAATTGAACAGGATTGCTATTTTTAACTCAGTTTTTGAAACGAGCATACAATAATGCCTTTTATCCGAATAAAAGTATTGGGCGATGCGGGGTTCAAAAGTCATCTTTTGAATGAACAATTCAACGTATAAAAAAAACTGCAAATAATGAACAAACTCAATGAGATTCTCTCAACCATCGACGACCATATTGGAGGCTCGGAATGGTTTGTATTTTTATTACTCGGAACCGGTATCTTTTTTACTATTTATCTGAAATTTCCCCAATTCCGTTACATGAAACATTCGCTGCGAATTGTAAGAGGAAAATTCGACAAAGAAGGCGACGAGGGCGATACATCCCATTTTCAGGCCTTAACAACAGCCTTGTCGGGAACAGTGGGAACCGGAAATATTGCAGGTGTGGCGCTGGCCATCCACCTGGGTGGTCCGGCAGCCCTTTTCTGGATGCTGGTAACAGCAGCCCTGGGTATGACCACCAAATTTGTGGAAGTTACCCTGTCGCACAAATACCGCGACAAAGCTGCCGACGGATCGATTGCCGGTGGCCCCATGTATTTCATGAAAAAACGTTTGAACATTCCTTTAAAAAATAACAAGCTTTTAAAAACAGGCACTTTGCTGGGCGGGCTTTTTGCTATAGCCACCATACTTTCGTCGTTTGGCACCGGAAACCTGCCGCAAATCAACAGTATCTCCAACTCGCTGTTCGAAACATTTGGCATTAACCACATGGTAAGTGGAGGTATTTTGGCCGTACTGCTTGGGCTGGTAATTGTTGGTGGAATTAAACGTATTGCCAATGTTACCTCGAAACTGGTGCCACTAATGGCCATTATTTATTTTGTAGGAGCGCTGGCTGTTATCACTTATAATTACGAAAATATTATTCCTTCTATCGCTGCTATTTTCGGCGACGTTTTCAATGGTTCGGCAGCAGTTGGCGGTTTTTTGGGCGGAAGCATTGCTTTTGCTTTTAACCGTGGCGTAAACCGGGGATTGTTCTCGAACGAGGCCGGACAAGGATCGGCGCCAATTGCCCACGCCGCTGCCCGTGCTCACGAACCGGTTTCGGAAGGGTTGGTTGCCTTATTGGAACCATTTATCGATACCATTATTATTTGTACACTAACCGGGCTTGTGCTTTTATCGTCGGGGGTTTGGACCGAAAAACACCAGAACCTTTTTCAGGAAACCGATATTGTAGTGCTCGACGGAACATATTCGGAAGCCAACCAAAACGATGTTAAGCAGTTACACAACTACCTGGTTGGAAAAGCTGATTTGCCGCTATTCAACAATAGTCTTCAGGTACAAAACGGAGAAATTGTAAACCAGCCAACCATCTTACATGCACGCTCGGTAGCCGAAGATATTCGCGTTTTTGTGGACAACCAACCCTATTCGGGAGAAATAATAATTACCGGCGGTAAGATTGACCGGTCGCCGGACAGCCCGAATCCCAAAGGCCTGGTGCTGGAAGGAAAATCGCTGATGCACAGTGCTCCGCTTACCACCATTGCTTTTACACGCAGCTGGTTTGGCGACTACGGAAAATACATCGTTTCAATCGGGCTGTTGCTGTTTGCCTTCTCAACTGCCATTAGCTGGTCGTATTACGGCGGCCGCGCGGTTACCTATTTGTTTGGCGTGAAGGGCGTTGTTTGGTACCGCCTGGTTTATGTTATCGGCTTCTTCCTGGCATCGTTTACCGACACGACAATTGTTTGGACACTTTCGGGAATTACCATTGCATTGATGACGATTCCCAACCTCATCGGTCTGCTTTTCCTTTCAAAAGAAATGAAGAGCGAGGTGAAATTATTCTGGGTAGAATATGGAAAACGTTTCCCTGACGAGAAAGTACCCAAAGGATAGCTTTCAAAAATACACTCAGTATTTTAAACGGGAAAGGGATGTCATCTTTTCGAAAAGATGACATCCCTTTTTCAATAAAAAGAAAATCACGACATTTGATTTATGAAAAGATCAATCCTGGCGCTAAACTTTCTTTTTCTACTAATTGCGAGTTGCCGCCAAAGTAAAAACATAAACTATACAATTGTTTCCGAAAGCTACATTTCCGACTCAACCCAATACGCCCAATGCCATGCTTCAACAATTATCGAAACCAACAACGGACTTTTGGTATCGTTCTTTGCCGGGCCTTACGAGCGGCACCCCGGGGTTAGCATTTACACAGCTGCTTTTGAACGCGAACAATGGCAAAAACCACAAAAAGTAACCGATGGCAAAGTTAACACAACGTTGTTCCCAACATGGAATCCGGTTTTGTTCAGAAGTGCAAAAAATCAAATTGACCTTTTCTATAAAGTTGGCCCCAGTCCAAACGATTGGTGGGGAATGGTTATGCACTCAACCGACGAAGGAAAAACCTGGTCGACACCCGAAAAACTGGCCGACGGAATTTTTGGCCCTATCCGAAATAAACCGATTCAACTGGCTTCCGGTATAATTCTTAGTCCGTCGAGCACCGAAGAAAGCCACGAGCTTTGGAAATCTCATATTGAACGATCAACAGATGGCGGGCAAACGTGGACAAAAATTGCTATTCCTTCACCCGATTCAGTAAAAGTTATTCAGCCCACATTGCTTGTTTATCCCGATGAAAGCATACAGGCACTTTTGCGCAGCAACCAAAATGTTGTGATGCAAAGCTGGTCGTACGACGAAGGAAAAACATGGTCGGAAGTTCAGCCAACAACCATTCCGCATCCCAATTCGGGAATCGACGCTATCACGCTTCAGTCAGGAGAAAAGTTATTGGTAAACAATCCATTGCCAGGTGGCGATTCATGGGAGGCCGGACGAAACAAACTCGATCTTTATTATTCCGCCGACGGAAAATCGTGGCAAACCATCATGCATTTGGAAGACGAAGCAGAAGGCGAATTCAGCTATCCGTGCATTATTCAAACAACTGACGGGTTAATTCACATTTCGTACACCTACAACCGGCGCAAAATTAAACATGTAGTATTAAGTGCTTCGAACTAGAGGGGTATAATCATTCTTCGGGAATGTATTTTTTTAAACGATCGTAGTAATATTCCTGCTGAAGTTTTGGTAAGTTCTGCTCGAATCCTGTACATGTTCCGGTACTATCAATATAAACCTTTAAAAATGCCTTGTTGGTTCGGTATTCCGTATTGCTTTTCGCATCAGAAAGTGCATCGCCAATCTGCCAAACATCAACATCATAATCTCGTTGGCCATCCATATCAAATTGTGAAGTTACAGCCGGCTTAATGCTTTTCGAATAACCAACCATCATTCTCTCTGATACTTCGTACACCAAAACTTTTTCACCTTCATTGGCGGTATTAATTTCGGTAGGCAGTCCAACTCTTGAATACACTATTTTTTCCTTTTGTCCAACAATACCATGGGACAATGCTTTGTTCGTAATTTTCTTTTGAAAAGTACAAGCGGCAATCGCAAATAGCATTACTGTTAACAATAGCCAATTTTTCATTTGGTAAGTTTAATCGTTTATTAATAGCCTACAAATTAAACACAACCATTAATATTAACTCAAACATTTTAGCTGTTTATTACGAATTTGTTTTTTTTCGAATAAGAATTGAACCTTCGGAAACAATTAGTCCACAAAGTGTCCTGTTTTACATTATAAAAGGTAAGCAGTATTGCTTTTTGCCTCAACATTCCAGCTCATTACTTCTAATTCTGAGCTCAGAGCTCAATTGAAGTACCTTTTATATTCTATTTTGAAGTTCGGAGCTCAAAGTTTGAAGTTATTAGGTACCTCCCCCTACATCATTTCCTAATTCTTTAAGATAAAAGCTATTTATTTTAAGCTCTGAGCTCAAAGTTAGCAGCTCAGAAGTCCCCCCTCCCTACTTCATTTCTAAAATCATTAAGTTCGGAGCTCATTGTTTGCAGCTCTGAAGTCCCCTCTTCAAGCTATTTCCTCGGTATTTGAAGCTCTGAGCTTCTTCTTTAAAGCTATTTTCTCCTTACATTAAGCTTTTAAGTGGGAGTAGGTACTTCCGAGGTGGGTCAGGGTACCTCGGAGGTGGGTGGGAGTACCTCTGAGGTAGGGGTAGGAACTTCGGAAGTGGGTTGATAAAGTTCTAAACTAATCTATTGAAGTTGCTTACTCCAATTAAAAATAAATTAAGCCGTTGAAGCGACTAAAAGTTGGAATAGTTGATAAACAATAACAACGCTATCATTTTGTTACAGCAAACAGAAAAGTGAAACTATGAACGCGCCACTTTGTACTTTAAACAATGAAGCGTATTTTTGCAGCTGATTAAGAAAAGGCTATGCAAAACATTTATCCAAATAATTTCGAGGCAAAAATTGGTTTCGACCGCATTCGCGAAATGCTCACCAACAAGTGCATCAGCACCATGGGAGACGAGTGGGTGCAGGAAATGCATTTTCAAACGGGGTACGACACCATTTTGCAACAACTGAATGAGGTGAATGAATTTTGCCGAATCGTCCGCGAATTCGATAGTTTTCCGGCTACGCATTTTTACGACCTGCGCGAGGCTTTGCAAAAAATCCGACTGGAAGGCCGCTTCCTCGAACCCGAAGAATTGTTCGATTTGAAACGCTCGCTGGAATCCGTTCGTGCCATCGTTAATTTCTTTTCGAAACAGGAAGATGAAGTCTTCCCTATCCTGAAACAGAAAACATCGCGCGTGCAGGTGTTTCCGTACATCTACGACCGCATTGATGTAATCATCAATAAATTTGGAAAAATTCGCGACAACGCATCGCCCGAGCTGGCACAAACCCGCCGCAGCATTATGAATATGCAGTCGAACATGTCGAAACGATTGCATGCCATTTTAAAACAGGCACAAAAAGATGGTTGGGTAGATGAAGATGCGTCGGTATCGATCCGCGACGGGCGTGCCGTTATTCCTGTTGCGGCTGCCAACAAACGTAAACTAAAAGGTATTGTTTACGATGAGTCGGCCACCGGAAAAACCTCGTATGTTGAGCCCAACGAAATTGTTGAAATGAACAACGAAATCCGCGAACTGGAATATGCCGAACGCCGCGAGATCATTAAAATACTCACCAATTTTGCCAACGATATCCGTCCTTACCTAGAGGAGCTGGCGTATTCGTACGATTTCCTTGGCGAAATGGATTTTATCAGAGCAAAAGCCTTGCTGGCCGTTGAATTTGATGCCATCCGCCCCGAATTTAAAGAGGAGCCAATTGTTGAATGGTACAACGCCATTCATCCGCTGCTTTTAAAAACGTTACAAAAGGAAAACCGGAAAATTGTTCCGCTCGATATAAAACTTACCGACGAGAAACATATTTTACTCATCTCAGGACCAAACGCCGGAGGTAAATCAGTTTGCCTGAAAACCACAGGATTACTACAATACATGCTGCAATGTGGTTTGCTTATTCCGGTGAACGAAGCCAGCCGCACCGGAGTTTTCGAGCAACTTTTTATCGATATTGGCGACGAGCAGTCGATGGAAAACGACCTGAGTACTTACAGTTCGCACCTGATGAACATGAAACATTTTGTGCGCAACTGTAACGAAAAAACGCTGATTCTGATTGATGAATTTGGTACCGGGACTGAGCCGATGCTGGGTGGCGCCATTGCCGAATCGATTCTGGAAAAGTTAACTGAGCTCGGCACTTTTGGTGTAATTACCACACACTACACCAATCTGAAACACTTTGCCTCGTCGGCCGAGGGGATAATAAACGGCGCCATGCTTTACGATTCGCAGCATATGAATCCTTTGTTTAAACTGGACATTGGCAAACCGGGCAGTTCGTTTGCTTTCGAAATTGCACGAAAAATAGGATTACCCGAAGATATTTTGGAACAAGCCACCGAAAAAGTGGGAAAAGACCATATTGATTTCGACCGCAACCTGCGCAAAATTAACCGCGACAAACGCTACTGGGAAACCAAACGAATGAAGATTCGCAAAGTGGAAAAAATTATCGACGACACGGCGGAAACCTACGAATCGGAATTGCAGGAAATACAAAAGCAGCGGAAAGAAATTCTGAAAAAAGCCAAAGAAGAAGCCGATGCCTTGCTGAAAGGTGTTAACAAGCGAATTGAAAACACCATCCAGGAAATAAAAAAAGCACAGGCCGATAAGGAAAAACAAAAGAAGCACGCGCCAAACTGAGCGATCTGAAAAAAGATATCGACCGCAAAACAACGGGCAACGATTCGCAGATCTCGAAAAAGATGGAGAAGTTACGCCAACGCGAAGACAACCGGAACAAGCACCGTCCCGATGAGTCGAAAAAGCCGTTAAGCAAAGAAAAGCTGGAGAAAAGTATTGAAATGCGCCCCGGCGATAAAGTGAGAATAAAGGGGCAAGATACCATTGGCGACCTTATTGAAATTAACGAAAAAAATGCGGTGGTTGCTTTTGGCCAGCTGATGACAACAATACCAAGTAAAAACCTGGAACGAATCAGTAATAACGAAGCTAAAAAGCTGGATAAAAACCGCGGCGGAAGAGCATCGGTTCTCACCGAAGGTTTCTCGGAGCGCCGCCTGAGTTTTAAACCCGAAATTGATATTCGCGGGCAAAGAGCTGATGAAGCAATCTCTAAAATCACAGCGTTTATTGATGAAGCAATAATGTTTGAATCGGGTCAACTTCGAATCCTCCATGGAAAAGGGAATGGAATTCTTAGACAAATTATTCGCGATTACCTGCGCTCGGAACCCATGGTTCGTAGCTACAAAGACGAGCATGTTGACTTTGGCGGCGCGGGAATTACAGTCGTTAATTTAGCCTTATAAAGCAGCTAGTTCCGTACATTTATCAAAAATGCAATCAGCGTTTTCAGCGAAATCTGCGAGAAAAATAATTATGAAAACCAACTTCAAAGTAATAGCATTTGATGCCGACGACACCCTCTGGGTAAACGAAACCTTCTTCCGCGAAACCGAGAAAAAGTTTTGTGCTTTGTTATCCGATTTCAGTACTTCGCATGAGACAATGGAAGTGCTTTATGCCACCGAACTACAAAACCTGGAAGATTACGGTTACGGCACCAAAGGATTTGTTCTTTCGATGCTAGAAACTGCCTTGAAAATTACCGGAAACAAAGTACCTCAACAAACTTTGGAGCAAATTATCGAGCTTGGTAAAAAAACAAATCAATCAGCCGGTAGAACTGCTCCATGGCGTTATTGAAACGCTGGAATATTTGCAACAAAAGGGCTACAAATTAATTGTTGCTACAAAAGGAGATTTGCTCGACCAGGAACGAAAACTGCAAAAATCGAAACTGGAAAAATATTTCCACCATGTGGAAGTGATGAGCAACAAAAAAGTTGCCGATTACCAAAAACTCATCAACCACCTGGAAATTGAGCCGGAGGATTTTCTGATGATCGGGAATTCGTATAAATCAGATATTGATCCGGTACTGCAACTCGGTGGCTTTGGCCTGCATATTCCGTTTCATATTACCTGGATTCACGAAAAAGCGGAAGAAATGGAAGAACACCCGAACTGGATAAAACTGCAAACCATCGGGGAGGTTAAAAACCTTATTTAATTACTTATTTTAAATCATTGGCAGGAATTGTATATTGCAAAAAAATAGCAATTACCATGAAATATACATTTCTAATAATCCTGTTTTCCTGGCTGTTTACCTTTACAATGCAGGCTTCGGCCTCGGCATCTCCGAACGATACCACTTATATTTTTCTGAAAGATTACGGCTTATACAAAACACGGAAAAACAATGCCATAAAATACTTCTACCAAGCACTGGAAGACCTGAATACCGATCAACCAAAAGTACTGGTATTCTCCACAGGCACCTATCATTTTTATCCCGACGGTTGCGAAACCAGTGTTTACTACCAGGCAAACACCTTAAATGCAAGTCCGAAAGTTTGTGCATTTCATTTTGAGAGTATAAAAAACCTGGTAATCGACGGGCGCGGCAGCCACCTGATCTTTCACCAGGAAATGCAGCCCTTTACCTTCGAAAATTGTGAAAACATTACCCTTAAAAACCTTACTATTGATTGGGAACAACCAGTTATTGCCCAGGCCGAAGTTCTCCGGGCGACCGACCTTTATATTGATATTGCCCTTAATCCCAAAGAAACTCCCTATCATTTAGAGGAAGGAAAGATCTATTTTGATGTGGGAAATGGCCGGACCAATGAATGGAAAGAGACACTGGAGTTCGACCGAAACGGCAGGTACATTGTACCTGGCACCGGCGATATACCTTGTTTGGGAGAAGACTGGGAGGCTTATACAGCCGAGGCTAGCATGCCGGGGATTGTACGCCTTCATTTTAACTTTAAACGCAAGCCCCAAATTGGGAATTTCCTTATAATGCAACACGCCACACCTACACATGCAGGTGTTTTTATTTCAGAATCGGAGAACATTACGGTTGAAAATACCAGGTTGTATCATGCTGCCGGCTCGGGTATATTAGCGCAATACAGCAAAAATCTGGAGTTCGACCGGTACCAGGCAATTCCCAACCGTTCTAAAATACGTTACTTTGGAGGAGGCTTTGATGGCTTACGGATAGTAAATTGCCAGGGCAACGTTTGGGTTAACAATTGCACTTTCGAGGGGCTGGTTAATGAACCGGTTCATGTTTACGGCATCAGCGTTCGTGTTGACGAAATTTTATCGGAAAACGAGGTGAAATGCAGCTTCCTGGATAAACAAAGTGAGATTCAGAATTGGGCTCGTCGGGGAGATCTGGTAAATTTTATCGGAGCGACTACTACGAACACGGTTAAAACGGTAAACCCAATTAATGAAGAACATTTTTCATTACAGTTGGAACAACCGATACCAACAAACCTGCAAGCCGGAGCTATTATTGAAAATCTGAGCTGGACACCTGACCTGACCATTAAGAACAGTAACTTTAAAAGTAGCCGGGCCAGTGGAATGGTGCTGGCTACACCCGGAAAAGTTGTAATCGAAAACAATACATTTGAATCGAGCGGAAGTGCCATACTTATTGCCGGCGATGCCAATACCTCGCTTCAAACAGGCGGCGTAACCGATGTATCCATTTCGGGCAATATATTTACATCGTTATGCCATACAAGTACTTACCGGTACAACGAGGCTATTATTTCCATTAACCCAGTAATTCCTGCTTTACATGATAATACTCCGGCTTATCACCGCAACATCAACATTCAGCATAACCAGTTTAATGCATTCGATTATCCACTACTTTATGCGCTTTCTGTTAAAGAATTAACATTTACGGGTAACACCATAAGCCGAAGTTACGATTTTTCGCCATTTCACAACCGGCTTTATACCTTTAGCCTTGAGTATTGCAAAAATGTTGAGATTACGGCTAATAACATTTCGGATGACCTGCTGGGGAAAACTATTTATTTGAAAAAGACCCTGGAGAATCAATTAAAAACGGATATGGACTCCATCGCTACCACCGAAAAGAACTGATTACTTAGCAACAACTTCATAAAAACTGATTAACACCGTAAAATAAGCGGAATCGAGTGTTGCCATTGCTACTTTTTCTCTTATTGTTTATACTTTTGCAGCCAGACATAATAATCGAAAAATATTAAAATACTGTTGTGATCCATTCCCTGAATGGTACTACATTTTCAGTACACTTTTTGAAGTGGTTTGTAAATACAAAACCGTTCATGCAGATGAACGGTTTTTTTTATTCTGGCCCCTCTATAATATCATGTGAATTCGATACCTCCCCAAGCTTTATTAACATAACATTAAAGTTGAGATAAAAAGAAAGGGTAGAACTTAAGGACGCTTTTTAGTGATGATTGATAATTTACAAACCCCTTTATACAAAACCAATCAAATTAGAAGTCGTTCTACCCTGTTATACAAACCCTATATTTTTATTTTCCTAATTTGTTCTGCTAATAGCAATCGATGTTCCAAAAACATCTATCTCTTCATTTACTGATAGTTAAGCAGACCACACTTATTACCCATAGTCTCATCTTGGGACATTTTTCTCTATTTAGAACTCAAATGAACCACTCACTCTTTTCTGGTTTGCAAATTTTTGGATGAAAATACTTGGGAAGAAATACAGGTTGAAAGAAATGGACTGTTATAAAACAAAAGGCAACTCAACAGTTGCCTTTGTATATTTTCTTACGTCCTAGTAAGATGTAAAAGAATTGTGCCTTATTTAAACTAAATCGTTTATGTTGAATTGAAAAAGGTATTTGAATAACCCCCTGATCAATTTTCATCTTCCCAACAACAATTTGTTCGATCGTTGTTAATCAAAATTACAAATACGATTACAAAAAACCTTGGAACGACCCGCTTTTTCAGCCTATTTCAGCAAACTGCCTAGAATTCGATAGGCGTTTTTAACATCGCGATAAGTTAATTTATCCTACGTTTTATACTCATATAAATTAAAATATCTACACCAAAGGAATGCGGCGTAACAATAAACCTTTTTCACCGAACTTTCCGTTTGCGCTTTTCGAATCATCTTTTAATTCAACCGAGAACAAAGCCCCTGGGTAAATAGATAAAAAATTTAAAAGCGCAATTGCAAAGTACCTGGAAATACAAACCTTCCTGCGCCGCTTTGCTGTTAATTTTAATGTAAATCCACACGGTTAAAGAATCGGTGAAAAACATAAGCATAAAACAGTACTAAAATCTTATTGATTTGACCTGTTTAAATGGATAAAAGAACGAGGCTTGAAACATAATTTTGTAATATGTCATCAAAAACAGACGAACAAATGCCTTATTCTCTTAAAAAAGAACCAGTTAAAACACAGGTAAAACAAAAAGTTATTAACAGGTTGCAGCAAAAAAAATCCACCAGAAAACTCTGATGGATTTTGCGGAGAGAGAGGGATTCGAACCCCCGGTACCTCGCGGTACAACGGTTTTCAAGACCGCCGCATTCGACCACTCTGCCATCTCTCCGAATGCGCTGCAAAAGTAGATTAATTTTTCAAAGTACAAAACACTTTTCAATAAAAATTTCAGAAATTACTTAAAAAAAAAGGGTGCCAGGGTTTGGTTTTTTAAAACATATTTATGAATTTAGCTAAAACTTAAAAAAGTTCTCTGAAACGCTTGATTTTACTGAATGTTTGACGAATTTTAACCCTTGAAAGAGTAGATAGATTCTGAATATTCTTTATAAAGTACATAGAACTAAGTTATTTATTTTCAATCACTTAATTAATTATTTAAAATTTTGCCTTATGAACAAAGCTCAATTACTTGATGCGATGGCCGAAAAAGCAGGCCTCAGTAAAGCTGATGCTAAAAAAGCTCTTGATGCATTTGTAGGTGCTACTACAGACGCTCTTAAAGCTGGAGACCGTGTTGCACTTATTGGATTCGGCTCTTTCTCTGTTTCAGAACGTGGTGCCAGAACTGGTAGAAATCCTCAAACAGGAAAAGAAATTACAATTCCAGCTAAAAAAGTTGTTAAATTTAAAGCTGGTGCTGAATTAGCAGATGCTGTATCGTAACGAAATACGAGTAGGTAAAAAAACTGATTAAAGGGAAGCCAAATGCTTCCCTTTTTCTTTTAACAACATCAATCTTGAGCTAAAATGAACAATAAACTTATTAATTACCTTTCCGGTTACCTAACCCCACAGCGGCTGGAACTTTATGACAAAGTGTTAAACAGGCGCACCAGGCACCTCACAGTTGTTTTGGAAGACATTTACCAGAAACAAAATGCAAGTGCAGTTTTGCGCACCTGCGATTGTTTTGGTATTCAGGATGTACATATTATTGAAGACCGGAACGAATTTCAGGTTAACCGCGAAATTGCCATGGGAGCTTCAAAATGGTTGTCGTTACATAAATACAATAACAAAGAGAATAACGCACTTGATGCAATACAAACACTAAAAAAGCAGGGTTACCGGATTGTTGCCACCACTCCGCACAATAACGATTTGGGATTACAGGATTTTGATATTGCCAAAGGAAAAACGGCGCTGGTATTCGGATCGGAACTACCGGGAATAACAGAAACCATTATGCAGGAAGCCGATGAATTTCTGAAAATTCCGATGTATGGTTTTACCGAAAGCTTTAATATCTCCGTTTCTGCTGCAATTATTCTACATCACCTAACCATGAAAATGAGAGATAGCAAAGACCTGCACTGGCAGTTGAGTAATGATGAAAAGGATGAACTTAAAATGGAATGGATTCGAAAAACCATAAAACGAAGCGAACTGATTGAGAAACGCTTTTGGGAAGAGAACAAAAAGAAATAAGCCGCTGGTTTATGACAAAGCCATATCTTACTATTTTATGACTTTTCGCGAACGAAAGCCGGCTTTAAATGACGAATTTTGATTAACGATTTCTGATTGTCGATTGCTAAGGAAACATGCATTGAGCCTTACTTCGTAATTTTGCATTGGTTAATGATCATTCAAAATTCAATTTTTCTAAAATCATTGGAGAAAAGAAAACTCCTTCCGTTCAAGTGGAAATTCCTGATCATATACATAAGAACTACCCTGCCCTTTTTGATTTTTCCCAGTTAACCGATTGATGGCCTTTTACGTAACGAAGAATCCCCAAAACAGAAGCATAGTTGATCATTACAAAATAATACGGTACGAAAAGCATTTTCATTCGCAGCTTTCTATTTTCGAAATACCACCCGAATGCCGCCATCAGGTAACACAAAACCTGCAGATACAGTGATAGAGCATAAAAATTGCCCCAATTCCAATTAACTGAACTCACTACCAGCAGCAAATTTATAATAAAAAAGAGGAATAAAACCGGCGGAGCAACAGCCCAGCGCAAAACTTTGTGCGAAAAATACTGCCAGCTCAAAATGCCATTCTTAAATGGATTGAGCAGTCCTTTTAATCGCATAATAGTTTGAATTCCCCCGGCAGCAATTCTTACTTTACGTTTTAATTCTTCTTTTACGTTTAAGGAAGCAGTTTCTTCGGCGTATGCATTTGGCGCATACGCGATTTTATAGCCGCGCCGGGCAATACGCAACGAGATAATAAAATCGTCAAGCAGAGTATCGGGTTCCACCTCCTCGAAAAGTTCGGTTCGTATGGCGAAGAGTTCACCTACTGCTCCAACTGCCGAATTCAATTCCCAGTCTTTACGCTTTATCCACGATTCCATTTTCCAATATAGACCTTCGCCGGCACCGGCAGCAGCTTCTGTATCTTTCTGCACAATCCGTTTCTCTCCTGCCACGCAACCAACTTTCGGAATGTTAAAACATTTTACAATCTCACGTATCGATTGCTTTCCAAGAACCGTGTTCGAGTCGGAAAAGATGACAATGGGTGCTTTAACAAATTTCATTCCCCGGTTTATAGCATGCGTTTTCCCGCGTCGTTGCGGCTGATGATAAACCTCCAGTCCCTCTATCTGCTTTAACATTTCCGGGCTTCCATCGTCCGAGCCATCAGTTACCCACACATACTGTATTTTCTCTTTCGGATAATCGAGCGCAAAAGCGTTCTTCACTTTCTGATAAACGTAATCCTTCTCATTAAATGCTGTTACGAACAAACAAATTTCGGGTTCGTAACCATTGCTTTCCGGTGAGTTTTCAGGTTGGGCCAATAGTTTTTTCACCCCCACAAACAACCACAACAAAAGTGCATACCCGGCGTAGGTATAAAAAAGCACAACTAAACATACCCAGAATAAAACGCTTAAAATCATTTAGTGTATTGTTTGTAAAATCCGATCAGCCTTTTCGATAGCACTAAATTATCAAAATTCTGTTGGATAAAAAGGCTGGCATTTCTTCCAATACGTTCAAAACAGTCACGGTCTTCAAGCAAGTTGGAAACAGCTTTAATAAACCTGGTTGCCTCGTTAGCCATTAAAATGTTTGCCCCATCGCTAACATTGATACCTTCAGCGCCGATCGAAGTTGACACGATACTTTTTCCCAGGGCCATTCCTTCAATAATTTTTATGCGCATGCCACTGCCCGAAAACAGCGGAACAATCATAATGGCTTTCGAATTCATAAATTGATAAGCATCGTTAACTTCTCCTTCAAAAAACACCCCTTCAACATTCAATTTATCGATTAGCCACCGCGGAGCATTTCTTCCGGCGATGTAAAAACGCAAATCGGGATATTTGTTGTGAATCTTCGTCCAGCAGTTTTTAATAAACCACAAAAGGCCATCCTGGTTGGGCGCCCACTCCAGCGATCCGATGTGAAAAAGTGATGGAAATTCGAGACTGCTTGTATCCGGCACAACAACCGACGAATCGATTCCGGTTGGAGAAACCTGCTTATCTTTTATGTTTCCCAACGAATCCAGAATATTGCCATCGCGATCAGTAATCGGGACTAACAAATCGTATGAGTTTAACAATCCTGTCTCGAACCGTTTAATCCTTTTTGAAAGATTTTGCAGGTAAATCTTTTTTAGCCCTCGTGATAGTTTTGCCGCCCTTTCCCAAATCTCGAACTCAATATTATGGGCACGATAGACCAGTGTTGCATTGGAGTATTTTCGTATTAACGGAATATACGGACAAACATAAAGGCCCTCGAACTGAATAATATCAAATTGGTTTTCACTTATCAAATCAACCAGCGCCGTGCTAAAATTTTTATTTATAAAACGAACGGCATTATATGGTTTTCGTGAAAAGAGGAGATTTGCCAATGCGGCAAAAGCATTTATTTGTGCCGGAACATCAACCAGCTTAAATGTTGCCAATTGATTTATTTCATCGGGAATTTCATCCGGATGAACATGATGTTTCAAGGTATTCATCGCCAGTACGGTTACCCGATTTCCAAGTTGCGAGAATCCTTTTGTTAAATTCATACAGGCAATGGCCCCACCATCCCTGGCCGGAAACGGAACCTTATTTGTTACCTGCAATATGTTCATTCGGGTTTAATCGTTTGATTTTCTTTTCTTGAAAAACCGTTCGAGCCCCAGGCGCGCAAAAAACTTGGTATAAGCTTCGGCCGTCATGATAGCGGAATCGGTAGCTGCTTTATACGTTAACCACACACCAATGGGCAGAAAGATATAAGACGAAAACCACATTCCGTTAAACATTGCCCAAACATCTTCGCGGGCAGTTTTTTCGCCGCTCATGGAAACTATGTAATACAAAATAAACAGAAAAATAGATACAACAACCGGCATTCCAAGTCCTCCCTTTCGGATAATTGCTCCCAAAGGTGCTCCGATAAAAAAGAAAATTAACACGGCAACCGACAGCGTAAACTTCCGATGTCGTTCCATCCGGTATTTATTCAATGTTTTCTTTTTATTATAAAGTTGCCCCTGAAACATGTTTACCTGTTGCATATTGCTTCGGGCTTTATCAAGTGCGCTTTTGGCAATATCAGCCTGCACCCATTTATCCAGGCCTGCATAAAAAGTATCAAAATTAAATATCGTATCGGCCTCAACTTCATCAATATCGCGTTTCAACGAATCGGCTTTGGCAGTCAGATTATACATTCTCCGGGTAATTGTCGGATTTATATTAATCTGCATCATATAATTTCGAAGCCGACCGTAATAATCGTCCGTTAAACTATCATCGGCAGTCATCAACTGATCGATAGTAAGCATACGGTATTGATTTTTAAAAATGCTTTCATCGCGGCGGTTAAATTCAAAATCGCGCACTTTTACCCTTATCGTTTGTTCTTCAAAACGATTGCGCTGATAAGGATACGTTTCTTTTTTACCCCGGCTTTGCGATTTCTGCTCCTGATACGTCACTCCGCTAAACAGATTTAGTACCATGTACTTTTTATCTTCCGTAATCCGAAGCAATCCCGAATCGGCAACCGTAACACTTTCGTTGGGCTTATTTTTTGTGTGGTCGTATATCAGCAGGTCATATAGCATTTTTGTATCGTTATCGCGCTTGCCAACTTTAATGCTGTAGCCATCCATTTCGTTGGTAAAAACCCCTTCCTGCAAAACCAGTTCGGGTCGCTGCTTTTTTACACTGTATAAAAGCGTCGAGAATTTCAGGTTTGTTTTCGGCAGAATATTATTGGAAAAATAAAAGGCGGTTCCGGTAATAAGAATTGCAATAACTATTAACGGACGCATGATTCTGAACAGCGAAATTCCGGAAGCTTTCATGGCTACCAGCTCGTAATTTTCGCCCAATGCTCCAAAAGTCATAATTGATGCCAGTAACATGGCCAATGGGAAAGCAAGGGGAAGCAAAGCGAACGATGCATAAAACATCATTTCGCCAAGTACTTTAAAATCCAGCCCTTTACCCACCAGGTCATCAACATACTTCCACAAAAACTGCATAAGCAGAACGAAGACCACAATAAAAAAGGTCATAAAAAATGGCCCAAGAAATGATTTTATAATAAAAAGGTGCAGACGTTTCATGTATTTTATTTCAATCTGGAAACGCTTACAAAACTAAGTTATTTTAGGAATTAGTAAAGCAAAAAAGGTTAAGAAACGTTATTACTGCCGGAACACAGCTGTTAATAAACTGAAAAACGAATTACGAGCCCAGCACATGTTTTAAAGCGTCTACCTGCGAATCCCATAAGCCACGGGTTTCTTCAACTTCATCTTCTTCGGCAAAATCGGTTATTAAAAGCGAAACATCGCCGGTAAGTTCATCGCGTGTAATTTTAAATTCGAAGTACGAATCATCTTCTTCATCTATCCAGCTAAACCGTACCAAACGGTTTTCTTTGTGCAATGTCATTTCAGCAGTTTGCTCCGATCCGTCCCAAATAAAAGTATAGCGTTTTCCCCGAACGCGAACATCGTCGGCGAACCACTCAGTTAACCCGGAAGCCGTGCTTAGTCTGTTATAAAGCACCTTAGGAGAACAATTGATAATATATTCCAGATTGATTTTTACTTTACTAGTCATAAGTTTGATTTTTGGCAATATAATTAATAAGAATGTAACTTACAACTAGTTAAAATCGCGGCAAGAAAGTTATTTCGAAAATTTTAAAAAATGATTAGTGAGAATAAAAATAAACACTATATTTGCACCGCAATTTTGAAAAACAAATGGCGAGGTAGCTCAGCTGGTTAGAGCGCATGATTCATAATCATGAGGTCGGCGGTTCAAGCCCGCCTCTCGCTACGAATCAAACAACAAAAGACCTGTAATTTCAACTATTACAGGTCTTTTTATTTTAATGCAGTGTCTTATTCAGTGTCAAATTCAATAAATTTGTTTTTAATTAAAAACGTTTTAACCTTGTCAATATAATCACATTTAAAGATACAAATTTTCATGCAATTCTAACTCAAAAAACCGTTTAATTCAACATCCAATTTTTTCTACCCAGAATTTTTTAAAACCTTACTTTTTCGAAACCAAATTTCATTTTCTGTAAATTTTTCACTGACCCGAATAAAAGCACTTTTCTATATACCCTCAGATTTTTTTATAAAAAATTTGGCAATCACAATATGCAAAAACTGCTTTCCCTATCTGGATTCCCAATTTTTTTTGGCAGAAATTTTTATAAAAAATTATAATAATCAGTTATTTACGACTCTGGAAAACCAGAATTAGGCAAATACCTGTAAAACAACTGCTTGGCGCACCTACAGCACCAGAAGGGGGGCTGGGTGGGAATATCGGCAGTGGGGGTTACCGTGGGGGGTATAATATTGAACATTATTGTCTAAACCAGTTTGCTTCAGTATTTATATTAAAGCAGAGACTATGACTCCAGAGATTAAAAAACATATTCAAAACCATGATACTCACAACACATTTGGATTTCTTCGACTTAAAGGATTCTTTATTCTTGATTATGATTGCATCATGACCAACGATTCTCAAATAGTTAATGTACTTAGTCATTATCTACTTGTCGAATTTGAGGATGGTGGAAAAATAAAATATCGAACGGTTATGTTTTGGCATGCTTTGGTCAAGGATGGATATTTAAAAATAATTGTCTACGATATCAACAAACAGGTTATTATAACAAGACTGCACAATATCGATAAGACTAATTCTATTTGCAACTGGGTTCTGTTGGATAAGAACATCTTCAAGGATGACCGTTTAGAAAGTGACTTTTAATTAAAAATGATGCCATATCTCCATTTCATGCATTTTTAATTAAAACTATATCAAATCACCCATCTAAACATTTTTAATTAAAAGCATAATCAAATCGCAACCTTCATCAATCTAATAAATATCACCTAATCAACTCCATAACTTTTCTAACAGTAGGTGGTGTCGCTATTGGTTTACCAGTATCATCTTTAACCATTTTTGAAATTGCGTTAGCTGTAAGTTTCCCATTTGAATTTTTAATAATATTCACAATAGGTGTGTACTTCTTTAGGAATTTTTCTGAATTTTCAGCAGTTCCTTTTTTCCTTCCGATATACACACCTTTGGCTTTCGCCAATTCAACACCTTGACGTTGACGTTCTCGAATGTTATCCCTTTCCATTTGTGCGATATTGGCTAAAAGGTCTGTGATTAGCTTGAACATCGGGTTTATTTTGCCACTATTAAAAAGTGTTAGACCGTATTCGCTGATTAATAACTGGCAACTGTGGTCTTCAAGATATTTAATGGTCTGTTGGATGTCATATGCATCTCTACCAAGTCGGTCAATTGATTTAACCTGAACAAAATTTATTTCACTTGATTCAATGGATTTAACTAATTTACTTCCACTGGGTCTTTCTTTAAATGGTATCACACCACTACAAGTATCTTTAAACACTTTGCCATTGAAATTTTTTATTTCTTGCCTTAAAGTGCTCTGTGAACCAGAACTCACACGGATGTACAATGCTTTCTTTTCCATAATCCAAAGATATGAAAAAAGTTTCAAAATAGAAATTATTAGGGTGGTTTTAATTTATCTATTATTTCAACGGTTTTGTTGACTTCTAGGGCACGAAAATTTATTCATTGCAGAAAATTTTGATGTACACTCTAATTTTTTTTATTATCCATGAAAATCAATTATGATTTTAATTGTTCACTTAGTGCTAATATTTGATTATCACGAAATTTCGCTTCACATTTCTTCAAAGAATTACAATTAGTGAAAATTGAAACCAACTACCTTGAAAATTTATAATTCCCAATAATTATTTTTTATTTTCTTGTCGATGCTCTTGATGTTGGGCATACTTGGACAATTTTACGGACAACATGCCTTAAAAACTAAGGTGTTTAGCGTTCTACTGCCCAACGGGGCTGGATTCTGGATTCTCTAATCACCCCGGTAAACCAGCATTAATTGCATCAAAAAGTACAATAAAACGCTATTAATTACCCCCTACATATGGCTTTTTTGAAACCTTGACAGTATCAAAATTTTCAGTATTTATTATTATGAAACAGCAGAGAAAATCAGAAGTAAGCACTGAAAACCAAACCAGATTAAAGGAAATTGCATCTTTTCTAAAGGAGTATCGGTTGCTCAGCCAGCTAACACAGGAAGAGATTTGTAAAATTAGTGGATTAAGCAAATCATCAGTAATTCGATTAGAGGCAGCAGAACCAACCTCATTTCTGACAATCTGTAAATATCTAACAGCAGTTCAATTACCACTTAATCAATTATTCCTAGAAATTTATTAAGCATTTATTTTTGTAGTTTTAGATTCTTAAAATTTAAAACCTTAATTGGTATTTTAAATATCTTTTTGAGCACTTTGTAGTTATGAACACATTCATCGACCAATTTGTAGAAGTATTTGCCGATAATGAATATAAGGCTGATGTCCAACATTACTGCGAATTGAATGGGAAGTCTTCCTCGAAGGAATTAAAGAAATATCTTGAAAAACATTTTCGGAAATTTAAACGAGAATATCTTGGTGTCAACTCAGACAGAAAGGATGAATTATACAGCACTATGCTTGCAAGTCTTAATCGAATACTTACTGATTTCACTCCAGCGTATAAAGAAGTTATGGACTCGAATAATTCTTCGTTGAAAGAATTGTTTAATGTTAAACTGACAATTTTAAAAAGATTAAACGAATTTATTTCTTCAAATCCAACACATGCCGAACTTAGTGCAAAAGATATCGTCTACTATTTCACTGTTAAGAATGATTTTAAATATAAGTATGATATTTACCTTAATAATTTATATTACGGACTTAAAGATGATTTAAAGTATATCAATTGTACTCCAGAACAATTTAAAATGCTGTTCAGACCAGAGGGAAAAAAAAGAATGAAAACTCCTGAGCCAATAATATGGTTGTCTGCATATAGTCACTTATTGCATTTTATAAAATGTTTAGTGGATGCAGATTTTATCCCGAACACAAAAAAACCTTCTTTCAATATCATCGCAAGAAATCTATTCTACGAGAAAGAGGATGGCAAATATTTTAGACAGAGTGGCACTAAAAGAGATGTTAAAGACCTAACCAAGTTTCCTTATGTCGATATCAAGAACATGGTTGTAGATAAATTGAACTTAAAGACCCGACCTTCTTCAGAATTGAAAAAATAAAATTCAACATTTTTTACATTTAATTACCCGTACTTTTTCGCCTTTACGTGGCTTCATACCTGACCATTGACCCGACCATACATAAAGGTCGGTTGTCCTTCCATTGCCTTCCCAATATATTTGTTTCATTATTAACAATTAAAATTCTAATGACATGGAAACAAAAATTTTGACGGAGCAATCATTGAAAGCAAAACAGCCAATGCCACCAGAGCACGCTGCTTACCTCGAACTAAAACTAAATCATTATATCGAAGAAACACCCAAACACTCGGGGGCATATCTTGCAAATACTCCTAAATCGTACGATTACGGCAATCTTAAAGAGCTAAAATCCTTAGCAGCTAATTATATTCTTACGAATTTTAGCCTAGAAGACCTTTGGACAATATTTTTTGACTTCAACGACTCCTCTTATACTATAGACCTGATGTCAATAAAGAAAAAGAAGAAGTTTGCAATTGACTGTATCAATGAGGAGATATTCATAGATGATAATTATCCAGAGAGGCTTAAAAGAAAGGTGTGGAATATGAGTCCTTTAGTTTTCGGACTAATTTATATCGTAGTTTGTGAATCTAAAATATTTTTGGATGAAGAAGTAAACACAGGTATTGAAGGTGCGATTAGACCCGAAAATATTAACGATTTTATAAAGACGGATATTGCATATTCATTGACTAATAATTGGATTTAAACCCTCACAACGGATAGTTTAAGTTTTACTATTCCACTACTGACAGTCGAAATAGCCTGAAAACAAAGGAAACTGCACTGTCGATGTAACCAATGCTGGTTACAACAATAACCAAAACAAAATATAACCAATTGTAAAATTGATGCAAGGCATTAATAGTGGGATAGGTCTGTCCAAATGGAATTGGACAGGTAAAGAGATTGAGTAATAATTTTAAAAACAATAAAAGATGAAAAAAGAAAATTTAAAAACAGAAAAGATGAAAAACGTGTACAAAGGAAAAGCAATTTATAATCCAAGTGGTAAAGCTGGTGAATATAGCAATTGGGCTTGTAATTTTTATGTAGGATGTTCCAACGAATGCAGTTACTGTTATTTGAAAAAAGGAATTACAGCAAAGGTATTAGGAGGCAGTACACCTGTACTGAAAAAGTGTTTTAATAACGAGACTCATGCACTTGATATATTTTCGGCAGAATTGCACAAAAATATTAATGAGTTAAAGCAGCATGGTTTATTCTTTAGTTTCACCACTGACCCAATGTTAAACGAAACGATAAAGCTAACCTTAGAAGCGGCAAAATACGCTGTAGATTTTGGCGTACCTGTAAAGATATTAACTAAAATGGGATTGCTTGCTTTTGAAGTGTTTGATGATGATTACACCCTTAATGCTGGGCGTGACAAAGGGATGGTAGCTTTTGGTGTTACATTAACAGGGCACGATGAATTAGAACCAAATGCAAAGAGCAATAAAGAAAGAATAGAGATGCTTCGAACAGCAAAAAAGTTTGGGTATAAAACATTTGCAAGCATTGAACCTATAATTGATTTTAGAAGTGCGAAAAACGTTATTGAAGCGAGTAAAGATTTCTGCGACTTATTTAAAATAGGACTAGAAAGCGGTGGAAAATATGATGTTTTAGAATCGCAGAACTTTGTTGAATGGCTTAATCAGATTAAGCAGCCTAAAATTTACCTTAAAGAAAGTTTACAAAAACTAAGTAGATATACCAATGCTGAATTGGGTAATTATTTTGTAGAAAGTAATTACAATCTTTTCACTTAGATATGGTATTCTTTTTATTATACGACAGGGTGACAGGATGAAATTGAGTTTTCAACCAATTACTAAACAGTGACAGTAATAAATCAGTATACTAAATAACAACTGTCACTGTCTACATTCCTGTTTAAAACCTGTTTCTATCTTGTCTCCTTGTCCATCCGACCTAAAAAACAATAAAAAGAATAATTATTTACGAGAAAATACCACAAAAAATGGCGTTTACTTTTTTTCTGAGTATTTAGTTTTAGATGGGTGCTAATTGTACCTCAAAAAAATAACAGGATTTAATCTTAAAAAAATGAAAAAGATGAAAAACCAACAAAATGTAAAAATGAACTTGTCTCTGGACAGAGACTTCTATGAGCTACTTCAGGCTAATGCAAAACGAGACTATGTTAAAGTAGCAACATGGACAAAGCAATTCTTAATGAAGAACCTGCTTGAAAAAAATAACAGCGATTCTAAATGTTTAATTCAAAATGAAAAAGAAATGTGATAACAAACAGTCAGAAAATATCGATAAGCTCGACATTGGTTTATCAATAATTCCCGTAAGTTCAAAAAAGACTCCTTTCACCCCTTGGACGGAGTACCAAAGCAATATCGCCCCGATATCACTCTGGCATTCACATTATATTAACCAAGGAACTGTTGGCATAATAGCAGGTAAAGTAAGTGGTAACCTCGAATGTATTGACATTGACACTAAAAACGACCCCAAAAAAACTATCATAACAGAGTTTAATGCTTTGATTCCCGATGAATTGCTCAACAGACTCATTATCCAATCAACTCCAAGTGGCGGTCTACATTATATTTATAGATGCCCTGAAGCAGTTATTGATAAAAATCTCAAACTCGCACGTCATTCCAATGGTGAAATTATACTCGAAACCCGTGGTGAGGGTGGATATTTTTGCACTAGCAAAACCAATAACGAGATAATGCAAGGCAAATTCAACCTTGAAACACTTGAGGTTGACGTACCAATTATCACAGCAGAGGAACGTAATCTTCTGCTAGAGACTGCCAGAAGCCTTACCCGATATTTTCCCAGTGGAAATACTAATTCAAAGAACAATAAATCGTTTAATTACAAAGAACCTGCAATCAATGAGTTCAATAATAAATACGACATAATTGAATTATTTACAAAAGATAATTGGTCTGTTGTTAATGAAGATGATGACAAATTCTATTTACTTCGTGACGGTTCTGCTGCTAGCCATTCAGGGTATTATTTTAAAGCAACCAAGACCTTCTTCTGCTTTAGTACCTCAACTGAATTCAAAACTGAAAAGCCATATAACAACTTCCAGATACTTCAGGTTCTTGAAGGAAAAAACGACTACAAAACAACATTGAGACTGTTATCGAAATATGGTTACGATGTGAAAACTAAACCAGATAAGGTTGATGTAGATGACATTGCATTGTACTTAAATAATATAGGTGTTCGATACGATTCTTTCATTCAAGACCTTACCCTTAATGGTAAAATCATTGAGGAAATGGACTACAATACTGTCTATATCGATTTGAAAAAACACTTCGATAAGCAAATACCCAGAACTAGGTTTGAAGAAACCATCAAGTCACATTATATACAAACGGTAAACCCGATTCTTGATTTTATTGAAGCCAATAAGGAAAGACAGCCATCAGGTACATTTGAAAAATGGCTGGATTGCATCGAATTAAAAAACAAAAGCATCAGCAAATCCAATGTCTTATTTTTTCTGAAAAGGTGGTACGTGGGTATGATTGCTCAGGCATTAGGTGCAGAATATCCAAATGAGTTCTTTCTAACTCTATTATCCACTGAGCAGGGTGTAGGAAAAACTACATTCCTTAGAACTTATACTATTCCCGAGCAACTACATAGTTATCGAAAGGAACACTCACTTAGTTTTGATGACGATTTTAAAGTATTGATGTCTCAGGCAATGCTCATTGTGGATGATGAGATGGATGGTCGAACATTTGGTGAGGACAAAACATTCAAGACGGTTTTAAGTACTAAAGAACTCACCATGCGAAGGAAATACGACAGGAGAATCAGTACAATAAAACGTAGATGCAGTTTTGCTGGTAGTGGCAATAATCTTGCAGTGGTAAGAGAACAACAAAACCGTAGAATCATTCCAATTGAAGTCGAAAAATTTCATTTCGAAAGACTAGCTGCAATTAATTTAGTTGATTTGTTTATGGAAGCCTATCATCTGTATTCTGGTGGTTTTCGATACTCATATCAGCGAGATGACATGGTATTACTAAAGCAAATCTATGATGATTATGTGCAAAAATCCGATGTTGATTTATTGCTTGATGAATACATTATGCTGCCAGAAACAATAGGTGACATCTACTATATCTCAACCCTTGATATTGTCCTGAGTTTAACCCGCAATTTTCCGCAGTTCAGCAAACGAATTAACGTGGTCTCCATCGGTAAACAAATGGTAGAGCGCAACTTTAATTCGGTTAGAAAAGGAAGTAACCGTACATCTGGTTATGAAATAAATAGAAAAAGTAAAATTTTACAAATTCTTGGAAACGACTCCGAATCTTGGAGACTTAATGTTCAGGGATTAGTAGGATAAAAATAATATTAATTAAAAAATAAAAAATTATGCCAAATCATATATATAATAGACTTGAAGTCATCGGAACAGATGAACAAGTAAAACAAGTTTTAGAATTCATAAAAGGAGAACCTTTTGAAAATGGTTCAGAAATGTACATTGATTTTAATAAAATCATTGAAAAGCCAAAAGAATTAAATATTAAATCTGATAGTATTAGTACGACTATCCAATTTCTTTTATTTGGAACAAGGAGTGGAATTCAGGAAGAAAATATTGAAGAAGAACAAAATTTCATAAAAAGGTTCAATTCCAAGGAACTCCGCAAAGGATTTAATTTAGCTATAGCTAGACAAGCCAATTTTGAAAAGTTCGGGTATTCAGATTGGTACGATTGGAGTTATGCAAATTGGGGTACAAAATGGAATGCATATACCCAGTCACTTGAAAAAAATAATGTAGTGTTTTTTAATACAGCCTGGAATGGAGTTCCTGATTTAATGATAAAGCTAAGTTTGATTTTTCCCGATGTAACTCTTAAATACACATTTGAAGACTACTATATTTCATGGAACCTTGAAATAAAGAATGGAGAAGTAGTAAACCAACAGAAAAATGAAGTTGAATGGGTGCCGGTGGATAAGTAGAAATCATGTGTGATATCATTGCCAATATAATTGGAATTTTAATACGATACAGTTTCACAAGATAATAAGTTGAAAATATCAAGGGTTTAGCTATTTATAGCTGAACCCTTTTTTAATACCAATCTATTCGTTTGCAGGCTAAAATCAATTATTCGTTGGTTTATGATTCGCTATGGGAGATAAATTAATCAGAAATTCTTTTTGTACATTTTCTATTTCTTCAGCACTTAAATTTTCAATCAAGTGATTTACGAGTTCTTCTTGCCTGGGTTGTCCCAAAGCAATTCGGTAAACAGAAATTGTTTTCAGCAAATTATTCAATTTTTTGACTTCCTTACTGTAAGGTATTGTTGGTACTTGGCGTTCAATGAATACATGTTCCGGTTCAACATGCCAATATGGAACAAGGTCAGATTTGTTACCTTTCTCATGGTCTATCGCCAATTGAAAAAGTTGTTCCCAAATGTTTGAGGAATCAATTTTTTCCAATTTATTTCTGTATTTCAGAGCAAGGTTTTGCCGGATAGCAAGATTTTTGAAACGATTTATTCTTCCTTCTCTTTGCTCAAAATCAACTGGATTTGCTGGAAGATTCCAGTGCAATATTTTTCGACAATACAAGTGAAAGTCAAGACCTTCCTGACCAATTGAGGTTGTTGCTAATATAAAAGGTCTGAATGGAGAATTGAAGGCATCTCTAACATTATCACTTCGAATAACGTTTTTTTCATTATCTAATGATTGGCTCAAGGCAACACCAAAGTGACAACGGAAATGATTTGGTTTAGAATCTTTTACAAAACTATCATAAGTGTGACCTGCTACTGAAACTGTCCTGAGTCCGATATTTTCAGAAAGTATGGTAATTAGTTTTTGTAGTTTGTTTTTAACAGTAATATTCCACAAGCCATTATGGTCAACCATTGCATTGGAGAATTCATCTAACATGGATTGAAAGTTCCCCGAGGCTGAATAAATTAATACATTCTCCCAATAAGATTTATCCTTTATGGCATATTTATCAACTACAGCAATGTTCTCAGATACATTAAAAAACTTTCTGAAGCTATCTGCAATTTGAAATGCCCCGAAAAATGAAATGTAATCAATATCTTTCTCCAACCTGGAAAATGAATTCAACAGCCGATAAGAGCAAATTGCAGGAGATGAAATTGTAAGGTATGCCAATTTTTGTGCGATGTCAGCAGGTGGCTGTCCAAGCCTTAATTGAATTAATGTATTTCTTATTGCATTTTCAGGTCTAACACCACGAGCTAATTCCCAGGCTGGAATAAATTTTGGTCTTTCAGCAAATAAAATTTCTGTAAATACTTTCTTGTAATATTCACTGGCAACTGACACTTCTGAATCACCTTTTAACCAATCCCAATTATATTCACTTTCGCATTGCTTGATGTGATTTATTTGCTCCAAATTATTCTTTCTGTCGAGCAGAAGCATATAAATCAATGCCCACCGGTCATCATTCTTTTTATTGGGTTCAGAAATGAATTCCTTGACTGAGATTCCGCTAATTAAAGATTTTATTTGTGTGGTAAGGGTAGAAATTAGGTTGGTTAGGTTGGTAGTTTTAATAGCAGGTTTCCAAAGATTACTAAGTGTAATGCACGGATAAAGTAAGGCATAACTTGAAAGTGTACTATAATTATTTCTTTCAATTCTGAATCTTAATCGTGCTTTTGGATTTCTCTCTGAACCTGTTTGAAAATATTTTCTTTCGCTTCTGTCATCAGCATTATTAATGGCACTTTCGTCACCAATTGTTAGTCTTTCGCATTCATAAGATGAAAGTGCTGCTATCATCTTTGGAACCATTATCCAGGAAGAAAATACCAAACATTTCGAAAACAGTTCATTTCCTGCAAATGGTGCTTCAAAATCGTAATATGGCAATGAGGGTGGTATCCAAAGTAAATCGCTTCCACCGTTATATAGTGAGTCATTTAAAAGATAGGCCAGTTTTGCATTAGGACTTCCAATTTTTTGGTATTCGTCCATTTTTGAAACAGGAAGGAATGAGCCACTATTCTTTTTTAAAGCAGATTTTAGTTCACCGTTCCCTTTTTCTATTTCCTTTTGTGCAATTTTTTGAAGTTGGTAACCTTCCATAAATGAAAAGGGGAATGCAGATGATTTACAATATTCAATGGGACTGTTTACATTACTAAGTTTTAATGCAACAGAATCAGCAGAAATAAAACTTAGGATATCATCTTGGTTTATCCACAGAATATCTGATTTTGATGGTTGCAACATCGTATTTCTGTCGTCTGAAACCGTTATACGCTCAGTTCTTGCAATTACATCTTTAAGAAGCCTTTCAACCTTATTCTTTTCATTTCTTATAAAGTCCCAGTTCCCTTGCTGCAAATGAATTAACGAGTTGGAGTAAACTTTCCATGCTTCTTCAAACTGCTTTCTTTTGATTACATCGTTTAATAAGAAATCAACAATGAATTTAAATTCTTCAAAGTGGCTTTCACCTTCATCTTCTTCTGACTGCATCACATACATTTTATATGGGGTTGCAGACAGCAGTAAAATTTTTATTTTATCATTAGTAAACAGACTTTCAGTAATAAGTTTTACATCGTTATCTTCATCCAAATCAATTAAATATTTAAACCTTTGGAATTCATCCATGATAATTAAATCAGGCTGTAAATAGGACACGCAAATTGATGCAAGTAACCTTCTTAAACTACCAATCAATCTCCTATAATCGGCAAATTCCTTTTTGCCAAATCTGTCTTCGCAGACTTTAAATAATGCCCAATACATGTCAGTTGTTGGGTCTAACTTTTGATTGAATTTCGCAACAATTTCGTCTCTCAACTGGGTTTCAACAAAGTTTACCCACCATTCCCAGTTTTCGTCCTTGACATCCAACTGAAAAATCCTTTTTAGCTTCCGTTTATATGGACGAAAATCTGGATGTTTTCTTAGGATATGATAAATTATCGCCCTTTCCTTTACGATTCCGCCACCCCTTGAGATATTGAATGAAGTATTGGGAGATAATGCTATAATATCTAAAAATGATTTTCCATCATGGTTTATGTTTGTGACTGCCAAATCATTAATTCGATGAATTTGTGAAAGCGAATGTTTTTTTTCACGTTCAATATTCAATCTACTTATATTCTGATTTGCAATGCTTTGATTAGAGCATATATAAATGACCTTTAACTGATTTAATTCAATTGATTTGTGATAATCGTAGAACTTGTGAATGATTCCCCGGGCAACTAATGTTTTACCCAATCCAACTTCGTCAGCAATCAAAAAGCGATTACATGGATTTTCTGAATCAGTAAATCTTTGAAATACATAATCTACTGTAGCTATTTGAAAATCTTTTAACTGACTATGAGGATTTGATGTCATTTATCTTTTAGTTTTATTTCTTCGAAAATTCTCCACAGAGTTTTAAAATCCTCTGGGATAATTGATTCTTCCCCATTTCCTTCTTCGCTTAATTTATCCATCACAGTTTTTATCTCTGTCAATTTCTCCGGTTCTCGTGAAATGGTCTTTTAGCATATTTTCATAGATGGGTTCTTCACGTGCCATGTAATCTCCAAGACCATGTCCTTTGTAAGGTTTTCCGTTTATTCCATTGAAAGTATGTTCCTCGTCCCAATAATTCTCTGCCAACAGGAAACGAATGTATTTAAAGAAGTTTGCAGTATTTGAGATAATGTCTTTAAAAATCCTTGAACTTCTCGATTCGGGTAAATTATTAATTTGAATTTTTAGAACAAAACGTAGGGCAACCATGGTTCCCTTTATTCTTAATTCAATTATTAGAAAACAGGATAAATCTATTTCAGCAATATTGTAAACTGTCCATTGAGTTTTATCTCCTAATTTTAGCTCTTGACTTTGTTCTTTGTTATTAAGTAAATATGCCGTTGCTTCTACTTTTGCATTTAAAGTTAGGTTGGCCAGGTCACAAACAAATTCGATTGAAAAGTTTGAGTCTTCCTGTTTATTTGCATTTGCTGTAATTATTGAATTGACAATATCTACTTTAAGGTTCTGCAAAACTTCTTCCTGACTGTTCAATTCCTCTTGTTGTTCTGAAAGCGGTTCAGAAGGAGTATAAAGTTGGAATACATTCAAATCCTCATTCACCAATTCTTTAAATAATGCATCGGGGCCAATTTTTGAATTCTTCCCTTTTAGTTGAATCATAAATTCCACGTTACGATGCATGGCTCTTTCACTGCAATTTGCTGAACCTAATAGCAAAACTGCATCCCATCCTAATTTGCAAGAATAGACTTTAGCATGCAAGTCTTGTAATTGGGCGGAAATGTTTTCATCTGTATCAGATTCAATTTTTTCTTCACCTTCAACAAATTCATTTACCAAATGATAGACTGAAAAATCCCCTAAATACTGCTGATTTATCTTGTTTAATTCATATTCTCTGCTAAATAGTTTTGCCTTATTAATTGAATACTTTTTCGCTATATCCAAACCACTATTGGTGAGAAAGGGACTGATAATAAGCATATCATCATAAAACTGATTATTAAAAAGTACGTTCTTTTTATAACCAGGGAAACCTGAAGGTTCAAAAGTGAAACTTTCGAATTCGTTGGAGTTTAACTGAAAGTTTGTTTTTCCTAAATCCGAGATAAAGTCTTCAAACCAATCGGCTTCTTCATAGGTTCCCAAATATTTAATAAAATCAATAAGTGGCTTTGTATTACCGTAATTTCTTTGTCTTTCTTCTATAAAATTTCCATCCAACTGAAATGCAACATCCCAGCTACGGTCGAATGTTAAATTCCGACTTAAAACAATCACCCTGAATTTTATGTCGCCTAAGTTATTCTTGTACTTAATAACCCAAACTTTTGGATGGAATGAATGTCGGTGACTTGGTGGAACCTGAACAATACATGGTTCAATAAAACTGTAGAGCCGGTGTTGGTTATCGGGTACGGAAATCTGACCTTTTTGACAAAAGACTTTTATGGTATCACTTGCTCTCCGAATGGAATCTAAAACTTGAACTATGTCTTGTTTTAAATCGAGTTCTAACGAATGTGAAAAATATAATGCAACCGGAATAGAAATTAGCGCATCCAGGTTAATTGAATAACTTGTTGCTATTGCATTTTCCAGATAATATCCTTCTGGTGGCATTAGCAAACTTCCATAATCTAATCTGTCTTTACTGGGTTGTAACATTATTTGCTATTCCGTTATAAATGTCATTTAAATAAGTTTTTACAGTATTCCATCTGTAGGTTAGATATGAAACAGAACCATCCTGGTAAATGGAAATACCCGTATTATTTTCCTGCTTTTGGGCAATTGCTTTATCACTAAGTCTGGCTCTGCGTAATCCTTTTAATCGTAATTCTCTATTTTTCAACATCAGGTCAGCCTCAGTCTGATTGTAATAATCAGCTTTGACAAATTCAATCCATTGTTCAACGAATCTTCTTGTTGATTGCTTTATGTATGGGCAATATCCCCAAAGTACTTTTGTTTGCCAATCATTCCAATTAAAACGTTGCATCTCGTCCCAATAATTTTCCCAAACGAGTTGCAATTGATTTGTATTCCCATTTTCCCTGTTTGACTGAATCAGTAGATTATACCGAATCAAAGCACCCTGCATAATTGAATTAAAGTCAATGGCAACTTTTATAATTTTTTGTAAATCATCAGGAAGATTAGGAACAGAAAGAAAATCATCAATACCCGAAAAATCCTTTGCATCCTCTAAACAATCTGTAAGTGCAAAGGCAAATAAAGTTTGACTATTGCTTCGGACTATGCTTTCATTTAAAAATTTAGCTTCATCGTTTGATAGCTCAATGGAAAGGTTTTCTTTCCAATCTTTGGGTGGTCTTGGAACCGATGCCCACAATTTATGCTGGTAGAGATGATTCGCATCTTTATCATCTCCAGGAACATTCCCAGTTGCATCTGCCAGTTGATTTTTTGTTTTTTGTTCCTTTTGGAAGTAATATTTTTGATTTTTTATGTAATCGCTTAAAGAACCATGAAATCTAAGAATGTCGTAAATTCTTAATCCATTCCAATAAATTGATGAAGGTTTCCGCTTTGGATTTGAATTCAGTAAAGTTTCGCCAATGATTCTGCTTTTTGTTGGTGAGTTCTTTTTTAACGTTTTTACAAAATGAATTTCTGATTGCTCCAGTTCTGACTGAAACCGGTCAAGTCTTCCTTTTTTTTCGATATCCTGAATTATCCAGGGAATCAGCAGGAAATATTTTGCCCTCGTTTGGATTGTAGAAGTTCCTGGAAATAACAAATCACTCAAAGCATCCCGGATTGTTCCCAAACCAAGTTCGTCAATAACACCTTGTTCTTTGAACATATCCATCACTAACATTACTTTGTTGTGATGTGCTTTTGAAAAATCTATCCATCCAATCTGAGCCATTTGTTCAACTTACTTGTTTGGATTTTGTTATTGGTTCTATCAGGTAATTTGATATGTATTAAAAGATTTATTCTTCCTCGAAATTTAATCCCAATTGTTTAGCTGCTTCTTTTGCCGATTTGTACTGTTGTTTACTTTCATCAATCGGACTGCTTTCGGATGATTTTATTTTGAATTTTACTTCTATATCGATTTTATTCCCACTCATAGCAAAAGGGGTAATAAAATAGTTAAATAGCTCCGTATAACGTTCAAGCGGTACTTTCCCTGAAACAGTTATTGATGAAAATCTTTTTACATCCGCATCATTGGCACTACCGGTATTTGTGCTACCATCAGGTTCGTTTACTACTGGTGGTGTTGAATTTCCACCCCCTGGGGTGTCACTACCAGTGGTAGGTTGTGTGTCCGGTTTTGGAACATCTGGTGCAGGTTTTAAACTTTTCTCTACCATCCAATAGGTACTGTCCATAATATCAAAAAATGGTATGTTCTCCTGGAAGTAATATTTAGTGAAAGTATTACCGTCACCGGTAGCAACACAAAATTCACCATTCATACAATACCGCAGGATACTTTTAGCAATGGCTGGACTTCCGGTAATCATCGGTTTATCATCAAAACGAAGGAATGCGTCATAAACATCTTTTGCTTTAATGGATTGTTCCGTTGTAGGAAGGAGATTATTTTTCCTAAGTGTACTTAATCCAACAGCATCAAGTAACCATTCTTCTTCTTTCAATGCTGAAATAACGTTATCGTTAATCTGGTAATCTAATCGGTCTTTAAACTGCTTAATCAATAATCTCTCAGCACCATTCTTCACTGAATACTTCACAACTATTGAATAAGCGGTTACAATTGAAGAATCGGACTGTTTGCTGGCATCATCGATTCGCTTTTTAATATCAATTTTTTGGTCATTCGTTAATTGTGAAACATATTCGCTACTGATTTTTTGACAAGCCAGATAGTTTTTAATTTCATCATTCAGCTTCCCAATTCCCAGTTCAGAACACACCAAATAAAGCATTGTGTTTCTGTAAATTCGTTCGCTGTTTCCTTTCTTTGTGGCCAGCTTTTCAATAACTGGTTTAGTCTTTCCGTTTACCTCGTTTGGATTTGCGAGATATTTCGGACTAAGTATAACCAGTGTTGGTTTCATCTGTTCAGGGATATCTTCTGAAGGATTTACGAGCGTATTAAATAGCTGAACCATTTTAGCTTTTTCTGTTACCCTGCGAAGGATTTCAGCCGTAATATCTGGCGCCTTTACATCCCCCTTTGCCTGATTAATGAGGATGTTGATATTTGGTGTAGTATCAAACCAATATCTTTTTTGACCAGTAGTGCTATAATACAGATAATGAGCATTTTCTTCCATCCTATCCAATGCTCCGTTGATGTCGTTGTGATTAAAACTCTCTGGTTTTAACATGCACAACTTAATTTCATCAATACCAACTCCTTTGTTCTGTCCTTTTGAACCGAAGGTACCTAATAAAACAGTGGCAGCTATACCCTGTGAAACGTTATGTTTCCCCAGTTCCTTAATTTCTGAATCAATTCGAAACGCATTGGAAGATGAACCCGATACATCAGCACTAATGACAGAATCCCAACTGGGGCCATTCAGTATCGTAATTTGACTGGTAAGGGCTTCTACATTCGCCATAACAACATCAGAGGTATGGATAAGAAATTGACTACCTGCCAAGGATGATTGCCTTTTCCATAGGTCTGAGACAATCGAAGCAAGGATACGTAAAACACCACGAGTACGCTGGAAGTATGGATTGCTGGCCCAACGAAGGCGGAACATATCAATCAGTTCAGGATGGAAAGGATATGATTTCCGTAAACGTTCCTTATACTCTGATTTAACAGCATAACTTGGAATTTCTGAAAATAAGGATTGATACAAATGTGCATATGATGCAACCACCTTCTCAATTTCAGCGCTGTCTCCCAATTCTTCAAAAAGTCGTCTACGAACTACTTCAAAAATTTCATCATCTTCAACTGGTTTCAGATTTGCACCAACTCGGATGATACGATTCTCCAAAGCTGAAAGAATTTGTGAAGAAACAGGTGATGCAGCTAATTCCTGTGCACTGGCAGGTAATGTTGCAATCATTACACAATTATCCGTTCCTGAAACCGACTCAGTTAGTTCCTGCATAAAACTAACGGTCTGGTCGCTTAAATTCGATGATTCAATTTTAACCGCAGATGCACTTACACAATAGTCTGCCAACTCGTCAATAAGTATCAAAGCTGGCTTGCATTTTTGCAATACTGACTTAAATAAACCTTTCGGTGCAGTTCTTTTTTCATCGTTTTCCCGAATAATTTCGTAAGCACTTTTTCCACCTAATTGGTATGCCAGTTCTCCCCACAGCGTTCTGATGTGTACATCATCTACTTTCCTTCCCTGGATAGGGTCGTTGGTGGTGTTGGTGAAAACCGCAATTTTGGCTGTATCAAAAGTTGGTTCACCTGTAATAGCCAGCAAGTCTTTTGTATATTCACTTTGAGTCGCCTTTTTACCCCACTTCGCCAAATGGTAAAGAGATATAAGTGTGTGTGTTTTACCACCTCCAAAACCAGTTTGCAGACTGATAACACGATTATCGGTATCTGCGCCACCATTTAATCCTTTAATAACCCTTTTGGCAATATTTGATAAACCAGCAGTAAAATAGGTTTTTGAAAAGAACACTACAGGATTGGTATAAATCTCTCTACCATAACCCAAAGCAACTTCTGCAAGGTTTGCTGCAAATACAGATTCATCGAGCCGACCTTGCTTAATATCCAAATGGGGAGTAACAACTTTAAACCAGGGCAATTTACCTGAATACGTAATTTGTGGTTCAGAAACCTTTGGTTCTGCAACTTTAGCTTTCCCTTCCTGTAGATTCTGCAAAATAGTCTCCAATTCGTCCATTTTCAATGCACGGGCAATGTTTCGCATGCTAATGAATGTTTCCAAAAACTCGTCTACCGAAATTTCCTGGAAATGAGCCAGCTTATTTCGTGTTTCGTAAATCGTTTCGAAACGTGTGGCTAATTTATTTGTATCCTTTTCAAAGTCTTTTTTAAGCAAATCTTTATACTTCAACGAAAAAGCCTTTAAATAAGGATAATCAATCAATGCTTCAGGTGGAGTACCTGCCTTGATACCCATATTCCAGTTATCCTGTTGGTTGGGATATAATGATTCTACAAACCAGGCCGGCCATTTGTCACCTGCCTCTGCCATTAATAATTCAACCACATAGGGTCGAAACCCTTCAATAAAAAGTCCAAAGGCTTTATATAAATTATCCGATTGGTGTTTTTGTATTGTATTCATTTCCTATTGATTAGCTATTCAAAAAGTCTGGTTTGTTCTGAAGATGTTGTAATAACCGTTTTACTGTCACGAATGAGGCTATCTTTATTTGATAACACCCCAGTTGCTTGTATGAGGTCTTCACTTCCTGCCGGAAGTACTTCGCAAAGGGATGTAACTACACGCCAGAAGCTGCTTTCTGGACTGGATGCCACTTTGTCGATGTATTGTAATAAGGCATTTCTATTTGTTCCTTTGTAAAGAGCCATGGCACGGTGAACCTGGTCAATCAATAGGTTATTTGCTCTTTCTCCAATGTTTTTATTGGCTTTTAATCTTTCCTGAAATCCACCCAAGGTTTGTTTGTTCCCATTCTTAATAAGGATATGTTCGGTAAAAAGTTCCTGAACATTAATGCTGAGTCCAACCCGACTGAATTTGGCTGCATCATCAAATTCACTTTCGGTAAAACCATATAGTTGTAACCATCCAATGTAAAATTTAGTGAAATCATCTCCGTCAAATCCTTTTAATAAAGCATTAAAAGCACTTTCTCTGGCTATTTCCAGTAACTCAGCAACAGTTACTTCACTACCATCAGCCTTCTCCACTTTTTCATATTGACCAAACTCACTTACAGCTTGTCCAAAACAAGCGGTTAACAAATCCGCACCTCTAAAACCAAGACGATACAATTCATCAACTTGTATTGTTACTGTTTTTTCTATTGCTTTTCTTACTTCCCTATAATCTCCAAATCCTTTTCTTTGAGCTGGACGACATGATACTGTTACAGAGGATGATAAAGCAGCATTACCCATTGCTAACATTCTTGCCCCCATTTCTGTATCAATTGCCCAACTACCTGTTATATTCATTCTTGCGCCAAGAATAGAATTACAAAGAGTTGTCCATGCTTCTGTACTTTGATGGGCAAACATAATACTTACAATATCTGAAGTTTGATGTTCAATTGCATCCAAAATCGAAAGTAATTTCCCCTCGAAATGTTTCTTTGCATTATTCAAATTATTCTGATGATGATACTTAATTGCTGTACATTCTTCACTTTTTGGAGTTTGAGGTGTTGCATAGTTGAGAGGATATATATCACCAAGAGATTGTTTATGCCATACATAAAAGAAGTCAGAAAGGTCAGCATACGCAATTGCATCATAGTAAGGGGGGTCCGTAATAACAGATGTTAGATATTTTTCTTTGAATTGACTTTTATCCCCACTTGAAGCATTATTGCAAATTGAATAAAATTCAACAACTGATTCTGAATTAATATATCGTATTAGCCAATCAAGTTGGTTTATTGCGCTTCCAGTAGATTCACAGAAAGGATTTGACTCTGGATAATCAAAAACCATGGGAATAGCTTGCCGTGAAAAGGGAGTTTCTATCTTTTCACCTGGAACATTCCAACGTCCAAAGGAAGTATTTACAGGGATTATTCGGTCAATCCAGATGGCAAGGTATGTTAAGATACATTTTGAATATTCATCCTTTACAAGAACTTCCTTTTTAAAATCATTAAGTTTATAAATAAATGTTTGAATACAGTTTAATTGCCTATCTGAAAACATATCCATCCACCTTTTGTAACCCCAAAGAGGTATTTTTATATTTTGAGAATCCCCTTGTGGCATAAGTTCATCTGACCTTTCCACATTAACCTCTCTTTCTATAATTTTAGATTCATTAGGTGTTGGTTTTCTATACTCTTTCCCGTCTCTACCATCATAAATTACAGCAAGTAATTTTTGTTTAGGTAACTCTTTCTTAAATTGATTCTTTAATAACTTAGCTTCAGTGATATTTCCACAGCATGGACATTTAAGATTTGCTCTTTCCATCCAACCTGGTTCATTGGTACTTCCCGATTCTATTTCAAACTCAATTTTAGTTCCATTAATAATTGGTTTCAGAAATATTTTTTTGTTGGATTTATTACATAAATAAAATCCCCTTAACATGGGTACTTCTGCTTTACAACTTGGATTTGAGCAAACACCAATTTTACTCCAGTAATATGCTATAGGCTTGTTGCCCTTTGAATCCACAGGATATAAATTCCCAATTTCTTTTTCCGTTTCTTTCAATAATTTTTTAGCATAAAACTCCACATCAAATGCAAGTCTGTTTGGAACATTTACAGATGTCCATTGTGAATTTCCAGTAAATACTTTCCAGTCAACTGGCACCTTATTTAATTCTTCTTCACCATATTGTTTTGCAAATTCTTTTATACTGTATGTAATGGGTTTACCATATTTCTGAGGAAATTCAAGGCTCCCTTTTTGTATAATATGGGCTACCGGATTTATATCGTTCCCGTAGCTCCGGCATCCCAAACGTGCTGCTTCTAATGGAATTGCACCACCACCGGCAAAAGGGTCAAATACCTTTGGCATTTTATTTAAAAATGCTTCAATAGCTTCATTTAGTTTATTTTCTTTTGCAATTATAGCATCAGAAGAAATATGTCTATCGGGTGTACTATACAAATCCTGTTCTGCATCTTTTATTGCTTCATAATGACTGTCGAAATCAGCAATCATTCCTTTTGCCGATTTCCCGGATGCGGAGTTATGAGCCACCCAAATCAATTTTCGGGCAATGCCAATAATTCTTTCATCGTTTTTATTATCCCACTTTATGAGACTGGCAAATGATAAGTTTTCTTTTGCACTTGTTTTTTTACCAAGGTGCTCATTTTTTATAAAAGTGTCTGAAAACTTGCCAATATACATCATCAACCTGTTTCTGCCATTATCTTCCATGGGGTCAATTACAGCAGTATAGGGTATATCATCATATGGTTTGTAAGGGTCTCCAGGATTATTCGCTCTACCCAACAATAATTGAACAGCCTCTTTAAATGCCGTTGGACAATTTGGGTCCAATGGGTCCGGAACCAGGCTGGCAAAAACTACCGCACGGCAAACTGGCAAAGGTCTTCTGGCCCACCATAAATGTAAGGTGGAAATATGTCCATGTCTTATTGATTTGTCTCTAACACTTTCTGCCGATATTTCTTTTATCGGCATCGCAACTTCAATTAATTTTTTTGCTTGAGTCATTTTATTGTTGGCTGATTTGTTCAAGTTTATTTAAAAATCTTCTTGCACTTGGGGCGTTTTCGGCTGCACGAGCCAAAGAAAATTTGTCTTTTAATTTATGTGCTATCCTTCCATGTGATGATGTTCCTAATTGTTTACCAACCAAGTCAGAAGGATTTAATATTTCTTCAGGTCGTTGACCGCCACAATCAAAATTCAGTTTTTCATCAGCTAAAAACCATGCTTCCATTTCTTTTGTCATTATAATGAAAATCTGGTTATCTTTTAAATAGTGACCATTATCCCTATAGCCTGTTATTTCATTGACCACAATCATTGGACAGTCAACAGGCTTATATTTTCTGTTTCTTCTTTGCGCTTCCTTATCATCCTGGTCAACCATAATGAAAATGTATTCAACACCTTTTTTGTATAAATTTTGAATAAGAGATTTGAAATCTGTTTTTATTCTCGATTTACCACCACCATATAGTATTTCTTCTTCAGAGTATGTTATTCCGAATTGGTGTTCCAAATATTTCTTGAATCTTTCCGAATTAAGGATTGTCCTATCGGATTTACCTTCAGATATAAATCCAATTTTTACCATGGCAATCCACCACCTTTCAGCATTTTATTCATCCAGGCCTCATCTCCTCTCAATTCTTCGAAATCACCTTCCTGACATGGATACAAATTTGTTTTTCCATCTTTTTTATTTACAATAACCAATTCTTCTTCATTCAATTGAGCTACCAGCGAAACTGAATGTGTTGTTACCCAGATATGGTGCCCATATTTATTTACCATCTCTCTGAAAAACGGAACCAGCTCCTGCAAGATAGCAGGATTTAATCCGGTTTCAGGTTCCTCAATACAAATAAACTGTTGTTTATCTGCCTGGTAAAATACCGCAAGCAGCGCAATGATATTAAATGTTCCCTCAGAAATTAATCCACCTGTTATTGGCTTATCTGGAAATGCTTTTTCGAATACCTGAAGTTCTTCTTTCCCTGATAAATCTTCAGCAATTTTAATACTTTCAATCCCAGGGATTAAAACTTGCATCCATTCAATAATTTCGTCCTTCTTAGTTGTATCACCAAGGATTGTTTTAAGAATTTTATTCAGGTTTGATGCATCGAGCCAAAGTTTATTGTAAAGTTTTAATTTGTTTTCTGCCCGTTTAAAATTATCGATATAGATTCGTGAAAATGATTCCATAATCCTGGTATCCAATGTAGTAATGTCGGTAAATTCTTTTTGAATTTTCTCTGTCCCCAATTCATAATTCAAACCAAAATCGATGATTTCCTTATTTTCATTGCTTTCAAATTCAAGACCTAATTTAATTGTTAAGGTTGCTTTCTCATTTTTGAGTTTTTGTGCATTAAAGTTTACAATCTTTTCAGGCCCACCGAAAATATCAAGTGCTATTTTACCAGTAGTCATAGATGAATGCATCAGAAATTCAATTGCTTCAAAAACACTTGACTTCCCTGAAGCATTTGCCCCTGCAAAAACAAGAAGTGAGGAAGGATTCGGAAGTTCAATATCAACAAGGGATTTGTAATTATTAATTTCAAGTCGGTTAATTTTAAATCTGTAATTTGATTCTTCCAAAACACGTAGAAAGTCATCGTAACTTTCTTCATTTATTTGTCGTTGCAACTCTTTTACAGACCATTTTTTATCGACAGCATTTTTTAAGTAATACTTACGTTCATCTTCATTTAGCTTGTCTTTAATTAACTCGACATTATGACTCCAGTCCAGTTGAAAAGCTAATTCAAGACTATCTGGTGTATTTCTGTATTTGCGGTAAAATTGCTGCATTAGTCCCAGATTCGTAGTACTGAATCCTACTCCCATTGAATCTGTTTTTAATACATCAGATAAAGCAGTTTTTAATTTATCCCATGGAGCTGATTTTTTGTATTTATCAGTTTTGAGTTGGTCCTCTTTAAGTTGATATTTTCTATAAAATTCAGAAATCTCCTTTTCAATTATTTCTGACTTTTCCTTAAAAACTCCCTTGCTTTCAGCATAAAAGTTGGAAATTGTTTCACCTATTTTAAATCGAAGTTCATTGATATTCTTACGATTCCACTTTTGGGTTACATCAATGATATCTTCATATAACTTGTTAATTAATCTTTCCATTAGGAACAGTTTAAATTATATCAACATGTCTGGTATCTCCAGACGAAACAGCATTAAAAAGAGCAGTTTTCCCTGCTTTTGGAGATTAAACTGTAAATATATTAAAATCTTGTCTGGAATCTCCAGACGAAAGAACATTTGCAAAAGCAAAACAAGAATTAAAAACAATATTAGAATGCAACACATAATTACACTTATAAACTTCATGTCTGGAATCTCCAGACAAAACAGCATTAAAAGGGGCAGTTTTACCACCTTTAGCATGTTTATTTAGGGAAATACTTAAATCTTGTCTGGAATCTCCAGATAAAGAAGCAGTGCAAGCATTCAGAGGAATCATTGTTACTCTATTATTTTTGACTTCCATTCTTCCATCCGAAGGAAGTATTGAACTCCTTTCGATTTCAATTCAAACCTTAATGTTTTCGCAGGATTTTGAATACGATGTAGCACTGGTGCATGTTTGCAACTCACAACGATATACAACCAGGCAGTATCACCCAACTGGCCCAAACGATTCATTTCATTTTCACTCAGCATAACACTTCCATCGGCACCACTACGACCCTTAACTTCAATATATCGTTTTAAATCATCGGGACTAATACTTCTAATATCATATCCTTCATTATTGGCACTAACATCAGTAGGTTGCCATCCAGCTTCTGTTTCAAAATCCATGGCTGTTTTCATCGCAATAGCCTCAGCTTCATCATCCCGACTCATACCATAATGCCCCTGATATTCAACCTGAGTTAAAGGAACAACATATGCACAACCTAATACTTCAGGAGCCTTTGGACTAAGTTGTGCCATTAACTCCAGATTCTCCAAACGAAAATGCTTCTTATCTATTAGTTCGGTAATTCGTTTTTGTTTGTGCAATATTTTTTCCTGTACCCGAGCGTCACCTAACAAAACTTTGCCCTGGAGTTCCTGTATTTGTGTTTGCAAATCCATTATTACCTGCGTGAATGCTGATTCGAGATAATACTTTCTATCTGAAGAATCTTTTTGCACATGTACCTTCGTATCTTCGAATTGCTGTTGAGTAATGTTTATAAAACTCCACTGCACCACATCATCATTACTCAATACCGGTGGTGGTTCGATGGGTTTAACAAATGCTGTTGGTGGATGTAAATCGATAAATTTTGCAGGTGAAGTAAGTTGAAAGTCTTCATCCTGTTTTTTATAAACCATTACTAACCTTTCGTCAGCAACACTATCATCTTTCTTGCTTTCCCTGTTATCCACAATCTGGGACTTTACAAAAAATGCAAAATAATCCTCTTTGTCATCAGGAGAGATAAGTATCGTACCTTTGAGCATATCTTCCCTGAATTTGTTTCGAACAACTTTTACCAGACTATCGAATAAAGGATTCCCTGGATTGATATAATGTACTCTACCTAAATCACAAATATTCTGATAATCCAGAAATATATCTTTATCGAAACAAAACTGAATCTGGCGGATGGTATCAGCATAGATATTGTAATCATTTTTAAGCGTTTGAATAACTTCGTCTGGTAGCTTATCAATACGATATATTGACTTACGTAATTCGGTAAATTCACCACCCAGGTATTTGAATGCTTTCTCGAAAAACAAACGAATATAAATAGGTTGTAGCCTTTTTTCGTCTGAATTTTCTTTTAGAACTCTGGCATCTTTAAAATCAACTGTACTGTGGGCCAGTTTTTTCTTTTGTTCCTGAATTTTCTGCTTAAATTTTACTTTTAACTGTTCATCATCCTGCGCAAGAAAATCATTCAAAGCAGTTTCCTGACCGTTGAATATCGAGTTAATAATTGATTCTAAATTGACATTCTCCAGCACATCCTGAATCACATCATATACACGGTCATCACCAATTCCTTCTCGGATAATATCTAATTTAGTGAGCAATCTTTCAAGAACCTTTCCTTCTTTGGTATTATTAGCTACCATATTGAAAACCAACACATCCTGTTTTTGACCATACCTGTGGATTCGCCCCATTCGTTGTTCTAAACGGTTGGGATTCCAGGGAATATCCCAATTTATCAGCAAACGACAGAACTGTAAGTTGATTCCTTCACCGGCTGCATCTGTTCCAATCAATATTTGAGTATCAGGTTTAGCAAAATCCCATTGTGCCTGTCTGCGTTCATCAACCGTTTTCCCACCATGGATAGTTGCTACTTTATAACCACCAGATTTGGTCAATCTTTCTTCGAGGTATAATAGTGTATCTTTGTGTTCAGTAAAAATTACCAGTTTTTCACCATTATCCAGCACTCCCTCTGATTTGAGTAATGCCTGTAACTCCTGGAACTTCTTTTCTTCCTGCTGGCGATTATAAAGTGTTTGTGCCAGTTCATACAACTTCTTTACTTCGTTGGTTTCCTGTTGGATTTCCTGTAAACTCTTAGCCGTGGTGAACAAACGGAATTTACGAGGGTCGGATAGAATATTTTCCAATGCGTCTCTTTCGTCATCTTCAAGTTCTTCAAAATCTTCGATGTTTTCCACATTGAAACCATCCAGTTTATGCCTTTGGTTCCACAAATTGGGATTTTTGTTGACTTCATCGATAATGCCTTGTAGTGCTTTCCATCTTCTTTCCAACGTATTTTTAATAGCAAAAATGGAACTTACAAGCCTTCTCTGCATTACGGTTAAAGCCAGGGAAACATGAATATTCTTTGTTTCAGATGCTTCTTCTTTCTTCTTACTCAAATACCTTGTTACATCATCATATAATTCTTTTTCTTCAGGTGTAAGCTGATATGCAACAGTCCTGGTGTATCGATTTTTAAACAACGGTTGACCTTGCCAATCCGTCATGTCTTCCTTCAGCCTACGAATAAAAAATTTATTTATTCCGTTATGTTCTAACTCCTTTACTCGGGTCGATGCAATTTCATCGGTGGCAAAAATATCTTCGTCTAAAAGCTGTAATAATTTTTTAAACGTATCTATTCTTCCCCTGTGAGGCGTTGCTGTTAACAGAAGTATGTGTTCGCATTGTTGCGATAATACCTGACCAGCTTTGTAACGTTGAGACAGGTATTGTTTTTGGCCGTAGTCATATGCTGATAACTTATGGCTTTCATCAAATACAATTAAATCCCAGTGAGAATTACTTGCGACATTTAGCACATCTTCACGAGAGATAAAATCAATAGATGTCACAATTCGTTGAGCAGTATGAAAAATGTTAGGGTCTGATGAAAACAGGCTTCTGTTGACAAGAGTAAACGGGATATTAAACTTAACCCCCATTTCATCTTCCTGCCATTGCTTAGTTAATCCACCAGGTGTGACAATCAAAATCCGTTCGACCAGGCTGCGCATCAACATTTCCTTAATGAGCAAACCTGTCATAATAGTTTTACCTGCACCTGTATCATCAGCAAGCAGGAATCTGATTTTAGGTAGCGGTAGTAAAAATTTATATACTGCTTCTACTTGGTGTGGCAAGGGGTCAATAATACTACAATTTACCGCAAACAGTGGGTCGAATTGATAAGCTGAATTGATACGTTCTGCTTCAGCAAATAGTGCAAATCGTGTTGGGTCGCCTTTAAAATTGAAAGAACCTTCTTCGGTAAGAACAACTAATTGCTCAAATTCAGTAGCTGAAATTACTTTTGAATTTGATTTGTTTGTATTGACACCAGTATATTTAAGTGACACCATATTCCCCAGAAGCTGCACCTGGTTTATTGTAACAGGCTCGTTAGGAATAAGATTTTTGACTATTTGACCTGGTTCTATTGACATGAAAATCTGTTTAAAAATGTTGATTTGGGTACTCGTTTTTAATGACCTAAATCTAATAAAAAAGAATTTGACTTTAGTTGATTAAAAGATAACCTGGTGGATTTTTAGTGTGTTGGCGACATAAACAAATTGAAGTAGTTTTTATTCTGTGCTTACGGGAAGTACATAATATTTGTTCTTTTCTCCTCTTCTTGGATTATTAAAGAACACATCTCTGTGACCATTAATTTCGTGAATATTTATATCCACAGTATTATCAACATCAACACTACCACTCACATAAGCATCAACAGAATTGATAACTCTGACATTTTGATTAGTTGGGATTATACCTGCATTTTGGAATATTATCACCCAAATACCAATAGCTATAATTATAAGTATAGCTTTTAATGAAATGTTCTTTGATTTAGTTTCCATCAATATCATTTATTAAGAATTAAAATTCGAATCGGTTTGGGAATAGTGTTTTAAGTCGTTTCTCGATTTCAACAGTTAAGTCCTTATATCCTTGCTCGTTTGGGTAATACAATAATGCCCGATGATGACCTAAATCAGTTGGGACATCATCAATTGATTGAGTAATCGGAACAACTGTTTTTCCTAATGTATGTGCAATACCAACTTCATAAAAAACATTCGGGTTTTTACCTGTAAAATCAGCAACAACAACTCTTGATGTGAAAATTAATTCAAAAATATCCTGAATAAATGTTGAATTCTCCCATATATCATCTGCTTTCATACAATCTAAATTCAATTTATCACAAGCATTTTTTACTGCATCAAATGATTTTTGTTGCTTAAAAGGAAGCATCATTGTTACTAGATTGTCATTTTGCGATTTTAAAGGAACTTGAAAAACTTGTGGCGAAAAGGTTATTATTTTTTTTGGTGTGTCAGTATGAGCCGTGGAAATAAAATCAGAAACTAATGGTGTAGCAAACTTGTTTTCTATGTATGATTTTATTTCATTAAAATTTTTTTGGTCTCGTTTTAATATTTCAGTCAGAACTTCCAATATATTTCCTTCATAATCTTCGTCACCAAAACTAAGGCTTTTTAATAGTCGTGAATGTCCCTCAATAACATCATAACATCCTAAAGAATATCCCAAATCCAACCAATCTGATTTTGTGAAATGTTTTGCAATCTGATTCTTAATATCAATTAATTCTTTTTGTTGTTCTTTTTTAATCATGGTTTAAGTTTTACAGTTGCACGGGTTTAGTATTCATTATTCGTAATTATCTGTATTTGAAATATTTATTTCTATCCTTTTTAGGACATTTAAATTTTCTTCTAATGTCTGAAAGCTAATTTCACTAAATAAGGTTTCATTATCTCTCAACTCTGTTGTTGCTCTTTCAATGGTTTTTACAAACTCTGAGTGAAGAAAATTATATTCATTAATTATGTCTTCGTTTCTGAATTCTCTGTTTTCAGTTGTCTCGTTATAAATGTTTGAATAAGCAAAATCACATAGGTCATTGTATTTCTTTAATATGTTGGCATTATATTCATAAACTTGTTTGAATAATTTTATATCGTATAATTGAAACCATTCTTCAATATTTTCATTTAATAATGTCTCCACTTCACCATAATTTCTTAAAGTATAGATTACTTTTTCAATTGAAGGATTTAGTCTTAATACTAATGGAAGGATTCTATTCCATACAGCAATTGTATTCGCAATTAAACCAGGAATAGCATTCATTGTCGGGCGTCTGTTAATTTTACTAATTTCACGTTGAATAAAAAGTCGAAAATCTAATAATGTTCGTCTTTTCCAACTTCCATAAAGGTTATTATGCCTGTGAATCGTTACAACTTCGATTCTTTGCCGCCAACTTGTCTCGGTAAAATTGCTTGAACCATAATAAAGGTCATTTTCTGTCATCAACCATTTTGAGTGATTATTCCCATTCAATATTAATCCGATTCCATTTGTGATGCAAAAATTGATTATTGCTGGTTGGCTATTATTATAACCGGTCAGATTCGAAGGAATTATCATTAAAACGGGAATACCTTGTCTTACCTTGTTTTGAAGAATTCTAAAGAAGGAATAGCCAGCAGTTTTGAATGTAAAATTATACCCCCCAACAATAATGAAAGAATTTGCATTATTTAAAATGCTCAGAATTTCATTAGTAATGTCTTCACCACTATCTTTTATTCCCCATATCGAATAGCGATTATTTCCAATCATTTGTGTTTTATTCTATTTGTAGTTTTTTGAAAAATATCTTATTTCGTAATGTTGCATCGCTTAATAACTTCTTGAAACTAATTATCTCGACATACATTTTGTATCCGTTATGAAATCCGAAATATCCTTCTTGGTCAGGACTTAGAGTTAATTGATGTTTCTTAGCAAAACCGTGAATTTTGGAAGTTAGGTCACAAATTACGTATGCATAGACTGGAGTGTTGTCATTTGCTTTTATTTGTTCTAATCCTTCAGGCATTTCATATTTTCCGTCTCTTATTTTATCTAAATAGTTTCCTATTTGTAAAATAGGGTCATCTTCTTCTTTATAATTTTCTCTTTTGGGTCTTTTGAATTCAAAGATTGTTATTGGATTACTAAAATTATTATCTCCGTTTCTAAACGATTGCTTTTTGTCAAAAACGACCAAATCAGGTTCACCTAACGCATCTTTTTTTTGTAGATATCTTTTTATCAGAGGCAACGTATTCTGAAAAAACCAATCTTTCATCAATTAACCATAAGTTATGCTCATGATATTCTGTGTTTTCAGAATCTCTACCCATTGGAAAAATTAAATTATGAACATCTTTCTCTAGTTCTCCTTTCCCATCATCCCTGCGTTTTAATAATTTCACAAACGCTTCTAAAACATTCTTCCGATTAAAAACATAATGGGCCAAATCACTTTTCCCAATCTCAGAAATTTTGGATATGGCTTTTGCCATATTCCCATCAATATCTTCATTGTCATCACTGAGCAATTCTTTAATCTCAGCTCTTGTTTGTAATTCCTTATTAAATTTTACTTTCTGTAATTCTACCTCAATATCCTCATCTTTTAGGTTGTACGCAATACGTGAAATTTCAAGGTCCGGTAAATAAACTTTGTGCCAAGGAGCAGAATTATTAACGTAGTTTCTGATTCTCTGGCTTTTCTTTTCTGTACGTATTTGTACATCAGTCCCAAATACTTCTTTTGTAATTAGTGCTGCATTTGTTTCAATTTCAATTTGTGAATACGGGAAGTAAATGCTACTTCCATCACGATGAAAATCAAAAGTTTCTCTTTCTGTAGATACATTTGAGTCAAGATAATCCCCTAAAACATAAGTCTTGATTATATAATTTTTTTTGCTACCATTGGATTCGTCATAAAAATCATCTTCAAATTCAGGTACATATTTATGCAAAGGTGATTCAGTTACTTCTCTATTGTGACCGGTAAGACTAATTTTACTTTTTTGACTTCCAGGAAAAAATATCTTAAATATTTTTGCAGTAAAAAGTGCTGAATGTCCATTGTTTTTTATTTCAAAGTCTTTACTGCTAAATAATTGAATCTCATTTTTCCCAGTTAAATAGTCATTCAGAATAATGTTTTGTGATGAATCTGCTTCTTTTACAATAATAGTAGGGCATTTGAAAGAATCATTTATAAAGAAAATAAGTATTCGTTCGAGGATTCTTTTTGAAATTGTTTCTATTTGTTTCTCAAATGAATGCTCTTCTTTAAGGTTTTCTAAAAATAAGCTGGAATAAGAGTCTACTGCCTTAGTATCATCAATTGTTTCATCCACAATTATTTCATACTGTTTCCCAAATCTAAATTTTCGTAATTTAAAGTTTTCATTACCATCCTTAAAGACACTTTCAACTCTTACATTGTTAAAGTATTTGACAAACATGAATCTGCCAAAACCTTTACCTCCAATGTTTTTTCTTAGCTCACTATAAAAAGTATCGAATGAGTCACGGTTTTGTTGTGTGAAGCCTAATCCGTTATCTCTAATTTCAATTGATTTTATTTCAGGAGTTGAATTATCAAATTCAAGAATCTTATCTCTTTGCAGAATAATTTCAATTTTACCGTTGTCATTTCCTTTTTCAATAATCGATTGAATCGAATTGACAATAGCTTCAATTATTGGAGTATAAACATTTGATTTACTCCTTATATTTTCAATAGTTCCTTGTATGTTAATTCTACTCATGCTTATACTTTTAAATTGTGTTTCTATTTTTCTCTGTTAGCAATGGCCGTAACTGTAAATCCATTTTTGTATTTATCATTATACATCATTGCTGAAGGTTGAAATTAAGCCTTACGCATTTGAATTTACTATAATTGGCACCCTTTTGTTGTAATAATGGTTTGTTCCAAACAATCTCTGGGATATGCAGATTCTTGCTAAGGCAATAACCCGATGGATATATTTGCCCTTAAAAACTATTATCCTGAATTTAAAAAGTTGTGTATTTAGAGATTGGTTTTTCATGTCAGGTTAATTTGGGTTGTAATTTACAAAATATTTGAACATAATATTCTCATTAAATCCAAAGTTATTACCTGATATCTACTTTCATCTTGTAACTGTTGATGTTGAATGATTAATTTTTATATTCCCTAAGCCTTCTTCTTTTCAGAAATGAAAGATAACAAGTCATTCATTTGCACCCGTTTCTGCCCCATTATCTCTACTTGCGGAATATCACCATCTTTTAACAGTTTGTATACGGACGGTCGAGATAATTGAAGAAAATCACAAGTTTGATTGACTGTAAGTAACTTGAATCTTAGGATGTCGTTATTTAGGTTTTCATCACCAGCTAATAATTTAACCAGTTGGCTGTGCAACAATACATAACCTGCAAAATCGAAAGAGTATTCTGCTTCTTCCGACATTTGTTGAATTTCAAACAATAAATTATTTTGCTTTAGTTCATCTATCATTTCATCAATCGAACTATATTTTTTATTCGAATTTCTAAATTGATAATTAAATTTTTCCCGAATACCTTTCCCTTTGAAATCATGGCGCAATAATTCCCGTAAAACAAACCGTATAAGTGAATGTTTCGATTTAAAATATCTCATTTGAATTTAAAATAATCTTCATATTTAATAAACGCATCTTGTGATATATCACCTGCAATTTTCATATAATAATGTAGCGTTTCAATTTTTCGATGCCCAGTGTACCCCATCACAATAAAAGGTGAAATCCCAGAAATTAAGCAGTTCGTAACAAAAGTAGTCCTACCAACATGACTGCTGACAAGTTTATAAAGCGGTGTTTCCACTGGAATTTTCTTGTTTAAGGTTATTCTTAAACTTGAAACTTCCTCTGTAAGTCCAGCATTTTTACACACATCCTTAATGAAGGTATTATATTGGTTCTCCCCTATCTCCTTACATTTTGCACCAATCTTGTAATCGTACTTCGTTAATATTTCTTTTGCCATTGGATGAAGCGGAATATTAACTGTTGTGGTTGTTTTAAACATCTGAAAGGAAAGCATTTGATTCTTCACAAAATACTTACTAATGCGTAAAAGGTCTGAAATCCTTACCCCTGTCATTATTTGGAAAAGAAACAAATCTTTTACTGTTTCCAAAGTTTTATCGTCAGTTGTCCAATCAATAATTTTTTGCACATGTTCTTTCAATAACACAACCTTAGATTCAGATTCTTTTTTTCGGGATATTTTTTGGTATTCCTTATATGCCAGATTCTTATTAACTTTCAATGTGTCGGTCAAATAGTCCATGAATGTATTGAGCACACTTTGATATTTTGCGATGGTGTTAATACTTAAATCCTTTTTATCGCTTAGGTATGTTGTTAACTCTTCCAAAAAATCTAATGTAATATCAGTCGTATATGTGTTTTTATGCTTTTTCTTTGGTATAAATTCCTCAAGAACAACTTTCAATGTGTTATACTTCTGAATTGTCCGAGACTCAACCTTTTTAGTCTTATACTCAATGAATTTATCAAACAATTCAAATATGTTCTTCTTCGCATCTTCGTTTATTCTTTGTGAAACGTCATAAATATCAGGTGTTATCTCACCATTATTTAATTCCAAATTTCGAAGTAACTCTTCAATTTCTAGTTTCCGTTTTTCTACGAGTAACTTTGCACTTTTTAATGAATGCCTGTGACTTTTTATGCCATTAGAATCAAAATTATTCTTATTAACATATTCGCCAGTATTGACGTACCTGCGGATTTTTTTCTTATTCTCTTTATGTATAAATACAATCTCAAGATTTACACAACCTACATCTTTTGAATTAATATTTTTCAGAACAAATCTGACGTTTGTATTATAACTCATATTTATACCAGTGTCTCATTCAGTGTCGTAATACATGTAAATGTATGTAAAGGTAAGAATTTTTAATTAAAAGAAGTCAGTGTTTACAGTATTTACAGAAGGTTCAGGAAATACCCAAACAGCCCGCCTCTCGCTACTGAAAAAAGGAGTCAGGTAATTACCCGGCTCCTTTTTCTTTTTTAATCCCAAGATTAAAATCAGGCCTGTTTTTGTAAAACAAAAGGCAAATAAATCCCGCCACTGTTTTTGCACTGTCACGTCTGTACGAAATAATTATCTTTGGGCAATTTTTGTACAGAATGATATCGATAGATAAAATAAATCTAAGTTTTGGCGGTTTCGAACTGTTTAAGGAAATCAGTTTTCTGGTTAACCCAAAAGACCGGATTGGACTAATTGGTAAAAACGGAGCCGGGAAAAGTACCCTGCTAAAAATTATTACAGGCACCGAATCACCAACGGCCGGTACAGTTGCCGTTCCGAAAGAAACAAGCGTTGGGTATTTACCTCAGCAAATGGTGGTTTCTGATACCCGCACACTTAAAAATGAAGTTACACAGGCTTTTGAGGAGCTTTTAGCTATTGAAAAGAAAATAGCAAACCTAAACCACGAAATTGCCGAAAGCGAAGATTATCATTCTGATGAGTATTTAAAGAAACTCGACCTGGTTACCGAATACAACGAGCGTTACCAACTTTTAGGCGGCGACAACTACGAAGCCGAGCTGGAACAAACGCTTTTGGGATTGGGGTTCGAAAGATCTGATTTCGACCGTATGACCTCCGAATTTAGCGGAGGCTGGCGTATGCGTGTTGAGCTGGCAAAATTGTTACTTAAAAAACCAGATGTTTTTTTACTGGATGAGCCAACTAACCACCTCGACATCGAATCGATACAGTGGTTGGAAGATTTTCTGAAAACATACAGTGGAGCTGTTATTTTGGTTTCGCACGATAAAGCCTTTCTTGATGCCGTTTGTAACCGCACAATAGAAATTTCGCTGGGAAAAATTACCGACCAAAAAATGAATTATTCCCGTTTCATGGACTGGAAAGCCGAACAACGCGAGATTAATTTGGCAGCTTATACGAACCAGCAAAAAATGATTGAAGACACCGAACGGTTTATCGAACGTTTCCGGTATAAATCATCAAAAGCCGTGCAGGTTCAATCGAGGGTAAAACAGCTTGAAAAGCTGGACCGCATTGAAATAGAAGAAGAAGACAACTCGGCATTAAAAATTAATTTTCCACCACCACCGCGCTCGGGGCGTATTGTGATTGAAGCCAAACACATTAGCAAATATTACGATTCGCTTCATGTGCTCGACGATATTGACCTTTCTATTGAGAATGGCGAAAAAATAGCGTTTGTTGGCCGTAACGGCGAAGGAAAAACTACCCTTGCCCGGATTATCATGAACGAGCTGGAACACGGTGGCACAATGAAGCTGGGCCACAATGTAAAAATTGGCTACTTTGCCCAAAATCAAGCGCAGCTGTTAAACGGAGAACTTACGGTTTTTGAAACCATTGATGAAATTGCTGTTGGCGATATCCGCACAAAAATCAGAGATATTCTTGCTGCGTTTTTATTTCGTGGCGAAGACATTGATAAAAAGGTAAAAGTATTAAGTGGTGGCGAAAAGTCGCGACTGGCAATGATTCGCCTGATGCTTGAACCGGTAAACTTTCTTATTCTGGATGAGCCAACCAACCACCTCGACATGCGTTCGAAAGAGATTTTAAAAAACGCACTGGCCAATTTCTCGGGAACCGTACTGGTGGTTTCGCACGACCGTGATTTCCTGGATGGTTTGGTGAATTGCATTTACGAATTCAGAAATAAAAAGGCCAAACAACACCTGGGCGGCATTTTCGATTTTCTGTACCGAAAGAAAATGGAATCGTTGAAAGAACTGGAAAGTAAGAAAAAGAATACAAAAGCCGCAAAAGTTGTAACTTCGGAAAAAGAAAAGGATGAGCTTTCGTTTGATGAAAAGAAAGAAATAAACCGCACCATTTCGCGAATGGAGAAAAGTGTAGCTCAAACCGAAGAGAGAATTGCGGAACTGGAGGCCAAAATCGAAGACATGGACAAACTGCTTGCTAAACCCGAGAATATTGACGACCATTCGGTTTTTGAGCAGTACGAACAATTAAAAACAGACCTGGAACAGAGTATGCTCGATTGGGAGAATGCCCACGAAGAACTTGAAAACTGGAAGGCTAAAAAAACCTGGTAATAAAAGAAAAGATGAGACAAAAAGCAATAGATAAAGAAGATTTTCTGTTTGGAACAAGAGCCATAATAGAAGCCATAAAAAAAGGTAAAACAATCGACAAAGTACTGATAAAAAAGGGCTTGCGAAATGAGCTGATTACCGAACTGCAGGAACTGATAAAAGAAAACGAAATTGGCGTTCAGTACGTTCCCATTGAAAAAATAAACCGTATTACACGAAAAAATCACCAGGGAGTACTGGCCTTTGTCTCACCCATTGAGTTTGACAATATCGAGACCGTAATTCCTGGAATTTACGAACAAGGCAAAACTCCCCTCCTGCTTGTTTTAGACCAGATAACCGACGTGCGCAACTTCGGGGCCATTGCCCGATCGGCCGAATGTGCCGGCGTACAGGCTATTATTATCCCCGAAAAAGGCATGGCACGTATTGGTGCCGATGCTGTAAAAACATCGGCAGGTGCTATTCATAACATTCCAATTTGCAAAACCAGCAACCTGTACCATACCGTCCGCTTTCTGAAAGATTCGGGTATTAAAATAATTGCTGCCACCGAAAAAGGCGACAAACTTTACTCGGATGCCGATATGAAATCGCCACTGGCCATTGTTATGGGCTCAGAAGACACGGGTGTTTCTGCTCAAATTCTGAAACTTGCCGATGAACAATTAAAAATCCCGATCTTAGGTCAGATCGAATCATTAAATGTTTCGGTATCTGCCGCTTTAATGATTTACGAGGCAGTCAGACAACGGAATTAGACATTAACAGGAATAGTACGTTTAAACGACTCTTCAAGAGAAATAAAAGTTTCGGTACTGGCAACACCACTAATTTTTTGAATTTTTCCGCTTAAGATATTTTTTAAGTGCTCGTTATCTTTTGCATAAACTTTAATAAAGATCGCGTAAGCTCCGGTGGTGTAATGACACTCAACAATCTCAGGAATTTCCTCCAAACCTTTTACCACTTCGCTGAACAAACCACCTTTTTCGAGGTAAATACCAATGTAGGTGCAGGTTTTAAAATCAACCTTTTTAGGATTGATATGATAGCCCGATCCAACAATCACTTCCAAATCAACCATTCGGTTAACTCGTTGATGCACAGCCGCACGGGAAATACCCACTTCTTTTGCTACATCTTTAAAAGGTATTCTTGCGTTTTTGGTAATTATATCCAGAATTTTCAAATCCCAGTCGTCTAAATTATTCCTCAAAGTCATCTTTAACAATTTTCTACAAAAGTATCAAAAAACTAACATTCTTTCAAAGTAAAGTGCAACTAATCACAATATAGTAACAAAATAACAACAACGAAGCACAGACTCACAAAAAACACAAAAACATTACCTCTTTGTTAATTAATTATGCTTTTCGCTTTCATTATTCTATTTTTTGCGCCTTTTTTAATTCCCTTTAATACATTTACGATAATTTTTTATCAAAACAGACAGCGGTTAAAATCTAAAACAGGTATCGACAGCTTATTTTTCAGCAATAAAAAACAACTCAACTATAACTTACAGTTATGAGCTGCATGGTGCTGTACAGACTTAAAATTAGTAACCTAAAAATTATAGACATGAGAAATTCAACAAGTTGGTGGTTTATTCTGGCCCTATTAATAATTGTTGCCGCTCTCGGTGTAATTATACCTGGCGGGGTTGCAGAAATCGACACTTCGAACCTCGACGCCGGAGATACGGCCTGGATGTTAACAGCAACAGGTTTAGTATTGTTGATGACTCCGGGCCTCGCATTCTTTTACGGAGGAATGATTCAGTCGAGAAATATTATTTCTACCATGCTGCAAAGCTACATTGCCATGGGAATTGTGAGTGTGTTGTGGGTGGTAGTTGGTTTTAGTATTGCCTTTGGCGACAGTATCGGTGGCGAAGGATACGGATTGTTTGGGAACCCATTAACATTCTTTATGTTTAAAGGAGTTAATGGAGGAACACATCCCGATTTTGCACCAACATTTCCGTTTGCTGTATTTGCCATGTTTCAACTAAAATTTGCCATAATTACGCCGGCTCTTATTACCGGATCGTTTGCCGGAAGGGTACGTTTCAGAGCCTACATGTTGTTTATGGTACTGTTTATATTATTTATTTATGCACCGCTGGCGCACTGGACCTGGCATCCGAATGGATTCCTGCGTAACTGGGGAGTACTTGACTTTGCCGGCGGAACAGTAGTACACATGTCGGCAGGTTTTGCGGCTTTGGCCGGAGCCATATTCCTCGGACGAAGGAAAGATGCAAACAAAGAAATTAAACCGGCAAACATCCCTTACATTTTACTAGGAGCCGGCATGCTTTGGTTCGGGTGGTTTGGTTTTAATGCAGGTTCTGCATTGGCAGCCGATTCTGTTGCTGCATCGGCGCTGGTAAATACCAATACAGCATCGGCAGCGGCCATGTTAACCTGGATATTTTTTGATGCCGCACAAGGTAAAAAACCGTCTGCAGTTGGCGCTGCTATCGGACTGGTTGTTGGCCTGGTTGCCATTACACCGGCCGCCGGATTTGTAAATGTTGGATCGAGTATATTTATTGGTGTAATTGCCGCTATTATTAGTAACTACGCCATTACACTCCGAACAAAATCGAAACTGGATGATACACTGGATGTATTCCCTGCTCACGGTATGGGAGGTATTACCGGAATGTTGTTCACCGCTGTTTTTGCCAACGAAGTGGGATTAATTCATGGGGAAATTACCACTTTCCTTTATCATTTACTGGCCTTGGTAATTGTTGGAATTTTTACTTTCGGCGGTTCGATGTTAATGTACAAGATTACCGATATGATTGTTCCGATACGAATTTCTCCTCATGGTGAGAAAGTTGGCCTGGACATTAGTCAACACGACGAATCGTACAATTTTGTTTACTCAGAAGATTAAGACACAATACGTTGATGCATAAAAAAGGCCGGTTAATACCAGCCTTTTTTTTATTTTATCGGAACTTGTCGTTTAAAATCCATTTCCAATGACATGAATGTTTCTGTTCGGGCAATTCCTTCAATGTCCTGTAATTGCTCATCGATCAGACGCTTTAAATGTTTGTTGGTTTTTGTTTGAATTTTTACAAAAATTGCATACGGCCCTGTGGTATAATGGCACTCAACCACTTCCGGAATATTCCGCAATGCCTCGGCAACCTGTGTGTGGTACTTTGCTTTATCAAGATAAATCCCCATATATGCACAAGTGTTGTACCCCAGTTTTTGCGGACTTACAACAAATTCGCTTCCATGTACAACGCCTATATTCAACAGGCGCTGAACACGCTGATGAATAGCGGCACCTGAAACGCCACATTCACGGGCAACTTCTAAGAAAGGAATTCGGGCATTTTTTGTAATTAGCTTTAATATCTTTTCATCCAGCTCATCAATATCAGCCGGTTTTTCTTCTAAATAATCATTCGACTTCATGTTTCAAATCTTCTGAGTTAGTTTCAAATTATAGCACAAATGTAGGCAAAATTTACAATCACTAATCTCAGATGCTTTAAAACATATTATTGCTTACAAACTGTAAGAAATTTATTTTTTTAAAGAAGTTAAAACCAGTGCATTTAACACCTGAATTACCGAAGTGCAATCTTTTCAATATCAGCACCTGAAGGCTCTTGAAACACCCTCAGCTCGAACTCGGGAATAACCGCAAAAATATGATCGAAAATATCGGCCTGAATACTTTCATATTTTGCCCATTCCTGATCGGCGCTAAACACATAAATTTCGATGGGCAAACCTTTTCCCATCGGTTGCAACTGGCGCACTAAAAATGTAAGATCCTGGTTAATTTTTGGATGCTGACGAAGATATACCTCCAGGTACTTCCTAAAAATACCAACATTGGTCTGATGCCGGCCACTTATATAATCCTCCTCGGCCAGGTTCTTCCCTTTGTTATATTCTCTTAATTCTCTTTCTTTTTCCTGAACATACCCTCGTATAAGATCGAACTTTTCGAAACGCTCCAACATGGCCGTATCGCAAAATTTAATGGTATTGGTATCGATGGCAACCGATCGTTTTATACGGCGCCCCCCCGACTCTTCCATCCCTTTCCAGTTAAAAAACGATTCGGAAACCAGCGCGTAAGTGGGAATAGTGGTTATGGTTTTATCCCAGTTCTGAACTTTTACCGTATTTAAACTGATATCGATAACCGTTCCGTCGGCATTGTGCCCTTCCATCTGAATCCAGTCGCCAATTTTAACCATATCGTTTGCCGAAAGCTGAATAGAAGCCACAAACCCCAATATCGTATCGCGAAATACCAACAATAAAACCGCTGCAATGGCTCCCAAACCAGCCAACAGAGCCGTTGGATCTTTCTCGAGCAAAATTGCAATCAACAGTATGCCGGCCATAAAAAACACAAAAATCTTTACCAGCTGCACATAACCTTTTATCGAGCGGTTATGCGAAAATTCGGTTGTATTATAAATCTGTAGGGCAGCATTTAAAGTTGAGTTGGCCACAAAAACAATAATGGCAATAAAATAAATGCGCGATATTTTCGTCAGCAAAGCACTAAGCCCCCAGTAAAAATCCTGCGACAGGGACTTGTACACCTCGGGAGCCAGCTCGCCCACTTGCTGGTGAATATCCGGGTACGAGAAATCGGCACTATAAAACAGTATAAATGCAGGAACCAAATGCGCCAGCCCTTTAAAAACCCGGTTTTCAATTAAAATATCATCCCAGTTTGTTTTGGTACGATTGGCAATACGCTGTACAATCGCCAAAAGAATCTTCCGTGTTACAAAATGTGTAAACCATGCCACAAAAACAATTAGCACAAGGCATATTAATGCAGCTAAAGGTTTGGCTAAAATTTCCATTGTCCCGATTTCACGGATACTATCAAGTAAATAGCGGTAAATAATTTTCATCGTTCTAAAGGTTATTCTTTTCGTTTATTTTTCAACTTCAAAACTCACTTCCTGCTCATTTCCACCAACAATTTATTAGCACAAAGTCGGGAATAAAAATCCTTCGTTAATTCTGAATATTTAATAAATTAAGCCACATGAAGCTTGTTAACAGAAAAGTGGTTGCAATTGTCATTCTTTGTGTTAATATGTATCTTTATTTTCAGCCAAAAATAATAAATGAGCATAAAATGAAGTTGAAGTTTTCTTTTATTCTGTTATTAATCCCCTTTTTATCGTTTGCACAGCCCAAATTCAACACTTATTTTAAAGACAAAACCTTTCGCTTCGATTTTCTGCTGGGCGGAAACAGTAAAGAGGTTGTGGTGTATCCGCAGCAAATGAAACAGGAGCCCTTTTGGGGTGGTTCGAAAACTAACCTCATCGATGTGTTTAACTACGGAAGTTACCGCTACCGTGTTTTCGATCTGAAATCGGACAGTATGATTTACAGCAAAGGTTTTAGCACGCTTTTCCAGGAATGGCAAACCACTGCCGACGCCAAAACCAGCAACAAAACATTTTACCAGGCTGCACTTTTTCCATTTCCGAAAAACGATGTGCGCCTTGAAATTGATGCCCGCCAGTGGGACGGAACGTTTAAAACAATTTACACCACTGATATCGATCCGAAAGACTATTTTATTCTAAAGGAAGATACGCCCGATTTTAAAACGAAGGATATTGTTAACAATGGCGACCCGGCAAAAAAAGTAGATATTGCCATTTTAGCCGAAGGTTATACCGTTGCCGAAATGGAAGATTTCTATGCTGATGCCGCAAAAGTTTCGGGTTATTTATTCGATGCCGAACCGTTTAAATCGGAGAAAGCCAACTTTAATGTGTATGCGGTTTTTACTCCCTCGGAAGATCCGGGAACCGATGTTCCGGGCGAACACCTTTACAAAAACACTTTTTTCAATACCAGCTATTACACTTTCGATATTCCGCGCTACCTCACAACTACCGACATGAAAACCGTTTACGATGCAGCGGCCAGCGTTCCATACGACCATATTTACGTACTGGTAAACACCGAGCGCTACGGTGGTGGCGGATTTTATAATTTTGTATCGCTTTGCACTGCCGACAACGAGCTTACGCCCCAGGTGTTTGTACACGAATTTGGCCATGGATTTGCCGGACTGGGCGACGAATATTACAACTCGGCCGTGGCTTACGAAGATTTCTACAACCTGGAAATTGAGCCTTGGGAACCCAACATTACCACCTTAGTTGATTTTGATAAGAAATGGAAAGACATGGTGGATGAAGACACACCGATTCCGACACCGCGAAAAGACAAATACCGAAATACCGTTGGTGTTTACGAAGGTGGCGGTTATATGGCCGAAGGAATTTACAGTCCGCATATCGACTGCCGCATGAATACCAACGAGGCCGAAGGTTTTTGCCCGGTGTGCCAGGAAGCTATTCGGAAAGTAATTCGATTTTATTCGGAGTAATAGTAGTAGCTCCACAGCGGTGGACACGAATAATGCGGTATGTAATTGAAATATAGAATGATATTGTTTTTCGTTAAAATATTCCTCAGTAAAGGAACTAATTACAAATGCACATTAGAAAATAATTAGGCCAAACGTTATGGCATGATCATTTTAATGTTGACGAAGCTGTTTACTTCAGATTTTATATATTTGATAAAGCTTTCTTTATGCCAAACGATAAGAACAAATCAACATGAATTAAATACCGGCATAAGTAAACAATTGATTGAGCAATTTTTAAATTATGGGTAATGCTAAAATATCTATTCGCTTTTTCGACGACCGCGAGGTTCGTGCCGTTTGGGACGAAAAAAACAGTAAATGGTGGTTTTCGGTTTTAGATATTGTGGCCGTACTTACCAACCAGGACGATTATACTAAAACCCGCAACTATTGGAAATACCTAAAAACCAAATTAAAGAAAGAAAACAGCGAAGTGGTTAGTGCCACTACCCAGTTGAAACTTCTAGCGCCAGATGACAAAAAACGATTGACAGACGTATTAGATTACCATGGGATAATTGAGTTGGGCAAACAGTTTCCGGGCAAAAAGGCAAACCGGTTTATCGAATGGTTTACTTTTAGCGATGAAAGCATTGACGGAAAAAGCAAAACAAAAGCTTATGCGCTGTTTGAAAGCTCTTTTATCAATAGCATAGAGGTTGGCACCACTAAAGGATTGCAACAAATACATGCCTGGTTATTTGGCGGGCTGTATGGTTTTGCAGGACAAATAAGGCAAAAAAACATTTCAAAAGGAGGATTTCAATTTGCGGTTTCACACTTCCTTGGTAACACGCTCAAACAAATAGAAGCAATGCCCGAAACTACGTTTGAAGAAATTGTAGAGAAATATATAGAAATGAATATTGCACATCCTTTCATGGAAGGCAACGGCAGAAGTACCCGAATATGGCTGGATTTGATACTGAAAAAACGTCTGAAAAAATGTGTTGATTGGAGCACTATAAGTAAGGCGGATTATATGAACGCAATGATACTGAGCCCAACTAAAGATATTGTACTAAAATCGCTCCTGAAAAATGCACTTACCAATAAAATAAATGACCGCGAAATGTTTATGAAAGGGATTGATTATTCTTATTATTATGAAGAAAATAACTAAACGTAATTCTATTCCGAATGAAAAAAAAGCGGATGAGCTAAATAACTCATCCGCTTTTTTATTGTATCGCCTCCACTAACTATTCCTCTTTCTTCTTCAAAAGTTTCGAAGTGATAAAGTAAGCTACAATTAAACCAACTCCTCCAAGAACCAGGATTGCGGTAAAGAAGGCTACAACTTCATCCATTACATTCGACAATGAATAGCCAACAACTACTCCCAATCCAACTGCAATTAAAAAAATTCCCCATTTTACCAGCGAAAGCTGCGAGCATTCACCTTTAAATATTCCGGCATCCATCCCTTTTTCTACCAGCGCCAGGCGCTCTTTGGTGCGTGTTGTCCAATAAACATACAAGATGGCAAAGATTGCCAGAAAAAAACCGATTGGTACGAAAATTCCTTCCATGATATTAAATTTTAATTTGTTTTTTTATTCTGTTTTCGCTCTTTTGACGCCACTTTGTTTCTGCGGTTACAACTTTTCAGATTTTTTTCTTGCTGATGAGTAATTTCTCGCAGATTGCGCGGATAAACGCAGATTGTTATACCTTATAAAGACACTGTTGAAGTCATTAGTTTATTTAAAGATTTTGATTTGCCAGTTAGCTTTACCCCTTTGGCTGTAGCCATTTCCCCTCGCAAGGGGAAATATTACAACAACTAAGTTCCCGGCATTATTGCAAAGAAACTTCATTGCTCGCTCCCTTTTGATGTAGGTTTCCGTCGGCTGACAGATGAAGGGCAAAAGAAAATAATAACTACTTCGTGTCTTGGTGGCTTAGTGCTTTTTATTTTTCTGTGTAATCAGCGCCATCTGCGAGAAATATTTTCTTCGTAACTTGTAACCAGAAAATCATTCTTACGTCAAAAGGACAGATGGAGCAGAAAGATGATATCTATTACATCGAAAAGGTAAAGGCCGGACAGACCAATTACTTTTCGTATATCGTTGAGCGATATCAGGATATTGTTTTTTCCATTGCAATGAAAGTTCTTAAAAATCGTGAAGACGCCGAAGAAATGGCACAGGAAAGTTTTATAAAAGCTTACAAGTCGTTGCACACTTTTAAAGGCACCGCAAAATTTTCAACCTGGCTGTACCGCATTACTTATAACAACTGTATTTCGGAGGTTAGGAAACGAAAAATGTATTTTGCATCAACCGACGATGTGCAGATTGCCGACGAAGCTGAAGAAATGAACCTTGATGGAATTCCGGCAGAAAACAGGGCAGAAGCCATAAAAACTGCCATGGACAAACTTCCGGAAGATGAATACACACTGATACTTTTGTATTATTTCGAGGAACAATCGATCGAAGAGATCAGCAGAGTTACAAAACTCTCGGAAAGCAATACAAAAGTGAAGCTTTTCAGGGCTACGTAAAAAGCTCTATACTATTTTAAATGAATTAATGAAGGACGAATTATACACCATATTATGAACGAGCTGGAAGACATAAAATTAAAAGCATTTCTGCAAAACCTGGAACTGGAAAAACCAGACTCCGGTTTTACGGTGCAGGTAATGAATAAGATTTTTGCCGAAGATAGTGCACTCGAACAAATTAAATCGGAAAGAATCCTTGGAAAAGGCTTCTGGATTATTTCAATACTTTTTGTGGTGTTACTGGCAGCCATTTTCGTTGTAAGCAACACCGGCATGCAGGCCGACAGCCAAATCGGGCAATTATTACCCGAAGCCGGACAAGGACTAACAGAAGGCTACGAGTCGTTCTTCAGCAAACTGGGAACTTTGCCATTAAGTATTGCCGGAATTACTATCGGCGTTTCAGTACTCATATTTATTGACAAAATTATTAGCTCGAACAGTAAGATATTTGCCTAAACTTAAACTTTTGATTTTTATTCAAAATCAGGAATACAAATCACTACCCTCTCTCCTGTCTCTCCCTTCCCGGAAGGGAAAGACGATTGACCTCCATAAGAAATAACCAATTGAAATAATTGCATCGAATTTGTTTTAAACCACCAACCGATCGTCCCTGCCTAAAGGGACAAGTAGGCTTATTTGCTTGCAGAGAAGTTTAAGAGGATGGGCACAAATACATTGTAAGAATCTCAGAAAAATGATTCATCCCGGCTGATCAGTCGGGATTTTTTTATTCGTACTGCTTTAGTAATCCCATCATTATTAAGTATTGGGCAGCAATATAGGTTATCATTATAAATAAACCTCCGTAAGGTATTGCCACCAGAAAACGATTGACCGCAATCAGCGAATCGGACAAAACAAAAAACAATGAACCGGCAAACACCAGGCTAAAACTCTGAGGGTGACCATTACCAAAGCGATTCAGTGCCATTGCCGACATAGTTAAGATGGCAACCATATACACAAAAATGGCAAAACGCAATACTAAATCCAGTTGTGGGAAAAGCACAATATAAACAATCAATCCAAACGCAAGATATGGGATAAGCCACATGGGTTTCTTTCGCAAAAACGAAGTTTTTCCCGACAGATCGATGGTTCGTAAAAACAGGAAAACATAAAATACCTGTGCCACCAAGAACGATCCAATCCCCAATACAAACCAGGTAAAATCGGCAGAAAACATCATTAGTAAGTCGCCCATCCACGAAAAGAAAAACCCGGCTCCGGCAAACTGCAATACCTTTTTATCGATATTTTTTGAATGCAAAAAGAAATAACCGGCAATCCATATCAGAAGTAAGGGTTTTGCAATATGATCGATTTGGGGATTTTGCAAATACTCGCCGATTAAATCGGCTGCCACAATTGCCACAAAAAGTAGGTGAAGAAAAATCTTTTTCATCTATCGCTGTTTGAGGTAAATTTAAAACTATTAAGGAAAATAACGAAACCTAAGCTTAAAAACAGGCTTTCGCCATGAGGTATTTGTTCACGTACTCGCTTACGCCTTCCTCTAATTCAACAAAAGGCTTTTTATAACCTGCATCGCGTAGTTTCTGCATTTCGGCTTCAGTAAAATACTGGTATCTTCCGCGCAAATCAACAGGCGTATCAATAAACGAAATTTCCGGATTCATTTTCATACTGCTAAAAACAGCTTGAGTAAGATCGAGAAACGAACGGGCTTTACCGGTGCCCACATTGTAAATGCCTGTATTATCCTGGTTCACCATAAAGTACATCATTACATCGGCAATGTCGTCCACGTAAATAAAGTCGCGGCTTTGCTCGCCATCTTTATAGGCTTTATGGTGCGAACGGAACAACTGCATGTGCCCGGTTTCTTTAATGGTTTTATAAGCATGTAACACCACCGAAGCCATTCGGCCTTTGTGATATTCATTTGGTCCGTAAACGTTAAAGAATTTCATACCTGCCCAAAACGGCGGCGTGCGAAACTGTTTTAGTGCCCACACATCAAAGTCGTGTTTCGACCAGCCATACAAATTAAGCGGTCGTAAATCCTGAATTTTTTGGTGTTCATCTGAAAAACCCTCTTCGCCATTACCATAGGTGGCAGCTGACGATGCATAAAGAAGTGGAACCTGAATTTCGGAACAAATATTCCAGAGGCGCTGCGAATAAATTAAGTTTAGCTGCTGGTAGAGCTCGGGCTCCTGCCCCACGGTATCGGTACGTGCCCCCAAATGAAAAATAAAATCCACATCGTGGGCATTTTTTATTAACCAGTTAAAAAACTCATCCCGGTCAATGTACTCGCGGTAATTTTTTTTCAGAAGATTTAAATCCTTCCAGGGGTCATCAAACTTATCAACCAATACCAGATCTTTGTATCCTGCTTTGTTGAGTTTTCCTACTAAATAACTTCCGATAAATCCGGCTGCTCCTGTTACAACTATCATCTTAAAGCGGTTTCGTGTGGTACGCAAAAACGCTGTTTTCTGAAAAATGTGGCTTTGTAATAAAAAACCAGCCACTTTGCTTTTTATTGTACGCGTGGCAAAATAAATTTAAGTTTTCGTATTTGCCAAAAAATTGCGCATAAACGCAACACTCAAAATAATACGGATTGTTTGTGCCATTACAATTAAAGCCTGTTTTTTTTGTCAGACAGACGAGAAATGAGTGCAAGCTCCTTATTCCACAGGAGCAGGAACTTGTTTTAAAATAACCGATAATGCTTCTTTCAGGCGCTCAAGTGCCAACGGAATATTCCATTTTGCCGAGTCACGGGGTTCTACATAATTCGATATCGATCGTATTTCGTAACATTTTACCCCCATCCAGTTACACACATAAAAAACAGCGGCTCCTTCCATCGACTCTACGTGCGCTGTAAATTTTTCGCGCATTTCGGCTATACTGGTATCGCGCCCGTAACTTTTGTTGGAGGTTACTCCTTTTACCTTTTTCAGTTTTATCCAGCCATTTGAATTACTGGCCTTCAACAATCCGTTTTCAAACGGAAAATCGTTCATTCCAATGTACCCCGACTCAAAAAGCGTAAGAAATTCATGCTGTTTTTCAATACCCAGGTCGGCAAATTCTTCGCTAACTACATTCACCACCTCGCCTATTTTAAGCTCCTGCGTTAAACTTCCGGCCAAACCAATATTAATAACAGCATCGTATTTTTTTTCGCGAAGTGCGTTTGTTAAATGAAAAGTTGCAAACGAGCTTCCTATACCCGTTACCAATATATCAATATTGAAATCACCAAACCGGTAAGTTTTTACAAAATGACTTTCCTCCTCTACTTTTTCCAGCTCATCAACAATCAGTTTTATTTCCATTGTAGTGGCTGCTACAATCAAAATTTCCATAAGTTAAATTTTGTAATTTTTGCTTCCGATACACTTCGGAACAGTGTCCATCATCACACTTAATCTGTATTCCATTCTTGCTTTTAACACAAGTCATTGTCTCACTCCTCATCAAATCCATATACTCATTCATACTGTTTTTATAAAAAAAAGTTAATCTTTGTATCGATTAAAATTCTAACAACAATGTGTTCATTAAAAAATAATAACTCAAACGGATACCTGCGAACTGATTTGTACAACGAAGAAGCAACGGAACAGCTTTCAGGGCATTATAAAGAGATTTTACAAATTATTGGTGAAGATCCATCGCGCGAGGGACTTGACAAAACGCCGGAAAGAGTGGCCAAAGCCATGCAGTTTTTGTTGCAGGGTTACCAAATGGATCCGGTTGAAATTTTAACATCGGCCATGTTTAAGGAAGACTACCGCCAAATGGTAATTGTAAAAGATATTGAGATTTATTCGATGTGTGAACACCACATGCTTCCGTTTATCGGAAAAGCACACGTTGCTTACATTCCCAACGGAACAATAACAGGTTTAAGTAAAATTGCCCGCGTTGTTGATGTGTTTGCACGCCGTTTGCAGGTGCAGGAACGACTAACAACTCAGATAAAAGATTGTATTCAGGACACGCTAAAACCGCTGGGAGTAGCCGTTGTTATTGAAGCCCAACACCTGTGCATGCAAATGCGGGGCGTACAAAAACAACACTCCATTACAACTACCTCGGATTTTACGGGTGCTTTTGAAAAAGTAGCTACCCGCGAAGAATTTATCAAATTAATTAGTACCAAACTGAGCTAAAAGCTACAGAAACTCGATACAAACCGGCGCCGGCAAATTGATTTGTTTTCCGCTAAACCTGGGCATCCCGGTTTCCTCATCCAAATTAAAAACGGTGATATTATGGCTTCGTTGATTGGCAACCAACATCCAATTTCCATCGGGTGTAATTCCAAAATTCCGTGGCCAGTCACCTTCTACCGGCACAGTTCCCAAAAATGTTAATTCCTGATCGACTTTTACCTTAAAAACAGCAATGGAGTTGTGCCCCCGGTTTGAGCCATACAGATACTGCCCGTCTTTCGAAAAATGAATATCAGCGCAATAACTCTCGCCGGCAAAATCTTTTGGCAAGGTGGAGATATTTTGAAATACCGACCACTTTTCCCCCGTTTTACGAACTGTCGAAATAGTTGAGTTTAGCTCGTTTATTACATAAATTACATTTTCGGTTGGATGAAAAACAAAATGCCTGGGCCCTGAACCGGCCGGGAGTTTTACAAATTCCTGTTCATAACGCCCCAAGTTACCATCCTCGAAGTGGAAAATATTTAACTGGTCAGTTCCCAGGTCGGCACTAAAAATGCTCGGCTCGGTAGATGAAAACTTTACGGAATGAGCATGTGGCTGCGTTTGATTAGAATGCACACTACTTCCGGAGTTATACACAACTGCCAGTGCTTTCTCCAGACTGCCATCTGCATCGACCGGATAAATGGAAGTTGTTCCTCCGCCATACGTTGCAATGGCCACATATTTTCCATTAGGAGAAACATCAATGTGGCATGGCCCGCCTCCATTTGCAATTTGTTTATTCAAAAAGTGCAAACCTCCGCTCTTTTCGAGCTTGTATGCCACCACGTACCCTCCCGATGGTTCAACTTCGGGCGTGGTGCGCGAAACAGCATACAAAAATTTCTTTTCAGGCCCTAATCGCAAAAACGACGGATTATCGATTCCCTTAAAAGTGGTGAGCAACTCAATGTCTCCGGTTTTAGTATTCAAACTGCAGTAGTTTATTCCTTCCGCACCTTCAGAAGTAAAAGTCCCTACATAAAAAAGCTGTTTTTGCTGTGCAAATCCGGCAGTTACACCAAATAAAATTAGCACGCAGTTAAACAAAATAGTACGCAACATATTTGTATATTTAATGAACGTAAAACAAAAAATAAGCACAATTTGAATCGTTCGAAGTTGTTTTTCTTGGAATCAATTCAATCTTGTGCCAATGTATAACAAAAATTTTAAAAGTATGAAGAAACCTGTAATAGCTGAAAAAGCACCAAAAGCACTTACGCTTGAACCGGGCACTTACTATTGGTGTTCCTGCGGACGAAGTAAAAACCAACCCTTTTGCGACGGATCGCACCAGGGCACGGAATTTTCTCCACTACCTTTCGATATCGATGAGAAAAAGGAAGTTTGGCTTTGTCAATGCAAACATTCCAAAAACAAACCATTTTGCGATGGCACTCATCGAACCTTATAGCTATTAAAGTTTACTACACCTTCGTAAAATCGTCTTTTGAAGCGTTGCAGATCGGACATTTCCAGTCGTCGGGCAAATCTTCAAAAGGCGTTCCCGGAGGTATTCCAAGTGCTGGATCACCCTCTTCCGGATCGTATTGATAACCACAAATATTGCACGAATAGATTCCGTCGGCACTCACCGTATGCTCGTGCTTTTCCTCTTCTACCTCTTCGTACTCAACAGGTTCAGGCTCTTCTTCCAGTTTATCTTTATCAATATAAGTTGGTGCATTTTTCGGCGACCGCATTTTATATTTAGTATGATAATACGCATAGGTCAGCGGCTCTTCGTCTGATAGTTTATCACCATCAACCACTTCGGCAGTGATTAAATAATGCGAACCAACATCGGCGTAGTCAATCACTTCGCAATCAAACCAAGCCACCGACGAATCAATAACAATTGGAGCACCGGTTTTTGCCCTTATGGTTTCAATGCCCTGGAACTTGTCGATATCGGCCCCCGACATAAATCCGAACTTGCCAATCAACGAAGTATCAACCTCTTTCTTCAGCACCGAGATTGAAAACTTTTTACTATCAATAATCTTTTGGGCCGAGTAGTTATTTTTATTACAACTTATGGCAATTTTCGATGGCTCGGCAGTAATCTGAAAGGCCGTATTTGCTATATAGCCGGCTTTTTCACCGTTCAATTCGGTAGCAATTAAATACAAGCCATAACTTAGTTTATGAAAGGCGGAATAATTCATTCTAATCTATTTTTGTAATTCGTTTGTTTAAATTTAACAATACATTTTCAATTTCACCTATCAGCACCCTTTTAAATTCTAACATTTTATAAAAGCACTGTTTATCGGCAGCAAAAAAATGTATGTCGATTTTCGAAACTACAACACCAAAAGGAAGCCGGAGTTCAGAACAAGAAACACACTTGCCGGAAAATAGGAAGATAATAAGGTAACAATTTAGCATGGAAAACTTTTTTGGCACGCAAAGCAGTGAAGAAAAAAATTTACAAATCCACGCTAAACCATGGAAATTAGGCACAAATTATTTAAATTTGGGAATCTCATCTAAAAAATTTCCAATATTTGGACATTTTGTTTGATAGATTCTCACATTTAACTATTTTTAAGCACTCTAAATAATAGAAATGGCCAACCAAAAACCCAGGAACAATTACAAAGTGTACATCGTAGAAGACAATGTACTTTACGCCAGAGTGTTGAAGAAGCAACTTCTGGATGATCAACTACAGGTAAAAGTGTTTCACAACGGGACAGATTTCATTAACGCAATGAGCGAAAAGCCTGATGTGGTAACGCTTGACTACACGCTTCCCGATATGACAGGGAAAGAAGTACTCGCCAAAATTCAGGAAAAAATTCCCAATACTCACGTCATCGTAATTTCGGCACAGGACGATATTTCTACCGCCATTGAGCTGATGAAAAACGGTGCCTACGATTACATTATGAAAGCGCCCGATACCCGGGAAAAGCTGAGTAACATTATCCGGAATATTTACAGAACTGACCAACTTCAAACCGAAAACACAAATTTAAAAGAAGCGGTTGCCGAGAAATATAATTTTAAAAACCTTATAAAAGGTAACAGCCGCGAAATTGAGCACGTGTTCGAGTTAATGAACAAAGCCACACAAACCAATATTTCCGTGTCCATTTCGGGAGAAACCGGAACCGGAAAAGAGCTGGTTGCCAAAGGCATTCACTACAACTCGAAACGCAGCGCCAAACCGTTTATTGCGGTAAACGTGTCGGCCATCCCCGACGGACTGATCGAGAGCGAATTGTTCGGGCACGAAAAAGGTGCTTTTACCGGTGCTGATTTCCAAAAGATCGGAAAATTTGAGGCGGCCAACGGAGGTACACTTTTTCTTGATGAAATTGCCGACCTGAATTTAAACCTTCAGGCAAAATTATTGCGCGTTTTACAGGAACGCGAGTTGGTGCGCCTGGGCGGACACGACGTAATACCTCTTGATGTGCGCATTATTTCGGCAACACATAAAAACCTGGCCACGTTGTCGGGCGACGATCAGTTCCGGCAAGACCTTTACTATCGTTTACTGGGTTTACCCATTGAAATTCCGCCTTTACGCCAACGTGGAAACGACAAAATTTTGCTGGCTAAGTTTTTTGTTGATGAGTTTTGCCGCGACAATGAAATGGAACCCAAAACCCTTTCGTCCGAAGCCAAACAAATGTTGTCGAACTACCATTACCCCGGCAACATCAGAGAGCTAAAAGCAATTATGGAGCTAGCTTGCGTAATGTGCAGCCGCGACGTGATTAAACCGAGCCACCTGAATATGAATGTTGATGAAAGCGTACAAAATCTGTTGGCACAGGAAAAAACACTGGAAGAATACAACAACGAAATTGTAAAGTTCTTTTTGAATAAATACAACCAGAATGTACGTTTGGTAGCGTCGAAATTAGGAATCGGGAAATCCACCATTTACCGGATGCTCCAAAAACATATGGACTAGCAGCCTCCCCCAGCCCCTCCAAAGGAGGGGAGCTTTGCAAAACATTTAATGTATTTACAAAAAAATCCCGATCTGTTTATTTGATGTACAGATCGGGATTTTAATTTATCGTTAACCCCAATGTCAGTCTGAGCGAAGTCGAATACTTCTATCCTTCGTAACTGTTAACGCCAACAGTTTCCATTTTGCGATCCACCTTTTTAACCAGGCCCTGTAACACTTTACCCGGTCCAACTTCAGTAAACGAAGTAGCACCGTCGGCAATCATATTTTGTACGATCTGTGTCCATTTTACCGGAGCAGTAAGTTGAGCGATCAGGTTTTCTTTAATCAATGCAGGGTCGGAAACCGGTTTAGCATCCACATTCTGGTACACCGGACAGGTTGGCGTATTAAAAGTAGTTGCTTCAATGGCAGCAGCCAGTTCTTCGCGGGCAGGCTCCATAAACGGCGAGTGGAAAGCACCACCAACAACCAGTTTCAGAGCACGTTTTGCACCTTTTTCGGTTAACAAGGCACAGGCTTTGTCTATTCCGGCTTCTGAACCAGAAATTACCAATTGCCCCGGGCAATTGTAGTTTGCAGGAACCACCACATCGTCGATTTCGGCACAAACAGCCTCAACAACATCGTCTTCCAAACCAACAATTGCTGCCATTGTTGACGGTTCAACCTCGCATGCTTTTTGCATGGCCATTGCACGTTGAGCAACCAGTTTTAAACCGTCCTCAAAGTTCAGTGTTCCGTTGGCAACCAGTGCCGAAAACTCGCCCAATGAGTGGCCGGCAACCATATCAGGAGCAAAATCCTTCAGGGTTTTCGCCAACAATACCGAGTGTAAGAAAATGGCAGGTTGGGTTACTTTTGTTTGCTTCAGATCTTCAACTTCACCTTCAAACATAATATCGGTGATATTGAACCCCAAAATATCGTTTGCTTTTTCGAATAATGCCTTTGCTTCAGCAGAATTTTCATATAAATCCTTTCCCATTCCCGGGAACTGCGCTCCCTGACCAGGGAATACAAATGCCTTCATAATTTTTCAGTTTTAAAAATCCGGCCACAAAGTTACATTAATTTTACAAGGACAAAATCCTTCTACGCATCATTGCCAATAATTTGACAAAGTTTATGATACGAAATCGAACATCAGGTTATTCGGGTCGATAATTGGGAAAATGAGATTCTGGATGCTGGATACTAAAAATTGGATATTCGTCATTAGTCATTGGCCATCGGTTACTGGATGATTGATACTAGATCCTCGATACTAGTAGCTCGTGGCTAGCAACTCACATTACTTTTGCTCCCGACGCTACGGTCGGGATTTGGCTGCGGCCGATTTTCAATTCGCTACGCCCAACTGGATGCTTGATGCTCGATGCCACAAACTGTTAAATTGTAAAATTGTTCTAATTGTAAGATTGTAAAACCTGCAACTCGATACTTAGCTTATTACCCCTTTTGACTTTTTACTTTTGCCTTTTGCCTTGATACTGGATGCTGGATGCTGGATGCTGGATACTGGATACTCGATACTGGACTCTTGATACTAGAAGCTAGTAGCTGGCAGCTAGTAGCTCGTAACACTTTAACCTTTAAATACAAAGTAAATAACCACATATTTCAGCAAAAGCCCCAAAGTACTTACCACCAGGAATCGTCGAAAATTGTAATGCAATATTCCGGCGGCCAATGCAATTACCGGAGATGACAAGGGAAACAGGTTGAATACAAAAATAGTAAGCATTCCAAACCGTTTAATTTTTTGCTCAGCTTTTTCAATCCGCTTCCGCCCCATCACTTCAATAATTTTGTTCGGACATAACAAGCGCCCAATAAAATAATCGATACACTGCGCCGTAACCGCTGTTACCATGGCTGTGGCAATCAGATTAAATCCGGAATAATAAGGCAAATAATAAATAAACGCCAGCTCAACCGGCATGAGCAAAAAGAAAAGGTATCTGGCAAAGTGGACAAGGGCAAAGGAAAAGATACTTTCTGTTTTATCGGCATAGAGTTCGCGACCGATGGTGAACGAGAACAGGCAAATAGCAACAACCGAAGCAAACAAGATAAAATAGAACTTTTTGGGTATTGCTATTTTGCCGTTCATCTGTAAAACAGGATTATAAGTCAATAACTAATCTGATCGTAAAGTTACGCAAATGATTTGTTGCGTCTAATTTTATCGACCACCGACTTAAAAACCTCGTTAAGCGAACAGTTTTATGGGATAAGCACACTACTCCACGGTAACCGATTTGGCCAGATTACGCGGCTGATCGACATTACAACCTTTTAGCAGGGCAATGTGATAGGCCAGCAATTGCAGCGGAATTACCGCCAGCAAAGGCGCCACTGCGGGATGCGATTTTGGTATTTCGATAACATCGTTTACCATCTCTTTTAAGCCTTTGTCGCCCTCGGTTACAATGGCAATTACATTTCCTTTGCGGGCTTTTACCTCCTGGATATTGCTCACTACTTTTTCGTAATAATCATCCTGAGGCGCCACCACCACAACCGGCAAATTATTATCCACCAGCGCAATTGGCCCGTGTTTCATTTCGCCGGCGGCATAACCTTCAGCATGGATATAGGAAATTTCCTTCAGCTTTAACGCCCCTTCCAATGCTACAGGGAAGAGGTAACCACGCCCAAGGTAAAGGGCATTTACGGCTTCGTGGTATTTTTCGGCAATGGCCTTTATTTTTTCTCCGTCGTCGAGAATGGCACGTCCTTTTTCAGGAATTTCGGCCAGTTCTTTTACCAACACTTTATAGGTTTCGTTACTGATGGTTCCCTTACGTTTGGCCAGTTTCAGGGCGATCATCGTCAACACCGTTACCTGCGCGGTAAATGCTTTTGTTGAGGCCACACCAATTTCAACACCGGCATGTGTATAAACCCCGGCTTCGGTTTCGCGCGACAGGGTTGAGCCCACCACATTACAAATTCCGAGCACGGTTGCCCCTTTTGATTTGGCCAGTTCCAATGCCGCCAGCGTATCGGCCGTTTCACCACTCTGACTGATCAGAATTACTACATCGTCGGACGACAGCACAGGCTTGCGGTACCGAAACTCAGAGGCATATTCCACTTCAACCGAAACCTGTGCATATTCTTCAAACAGGTATTCAGCAATCAGCCCGGCATGCCACGATGTTCCGCAACCAATGATTACAATTCGCTTTGCCGCTTCGATTTTTGGAAAGACATTTAGCAAGCCTCCCAGCACAATCTCGGAATAATCGTTTTGCAAACGTCCGCGAAAAGTTTCTTCAATGGTTTTTGGCTGCTCGTGAATTTCCTTGAGCATAAAATAATCGTAAGCGCCTTTATCCATCGCGCCTATTTCCATATCGATATTGCTGATCTTCAACGAAACCGGGTTATTCCGAACATTACTTAGCGTAAACCCATCCTTTTGCAGAATGGCAATATCTTCGTCGTTCAGGTAAATCACCTGGTTGGTGTATTCCGCAATTGGCGAGGCATCGCTGGCAATAAAATATTCGCCGCTACCCAGGCCCACCACCAGCGGGCTGCCCTTTCGGGCCACCACAATTTTACCGGTTTCCTTTTTGCAAAGCACGGCAATTCCATAGGCACCCACCACTTTCGACAAGGCCAGTTGCACCGCCGCTTCCGATGTTATTTCATCGTCCTGTAAATAAAAATACTCAATCAGGTTAGCCAACACCTCCGTATCGGTATCGCTTTCAAACGTGTATCCGTGTGTTTCCAGATCGCGTTTCAGCTGCGCATAATTCTCGATGATACCGTTATGTACAATGGAAAAATCGCCGTTCATCGACACATGCGGATGCGCATTTTTATCGCTGGGTTCGCCATGCGTTGCCCAACGGGTATGCCCAATTCCAACGCTTCCTTCGTCTGCTCTACCTGCTATAAAGTCTTCAAGATCTGAAACCTTTCCTTTCTTTTTATAGTTTTCGAGCGAACCGTTCAGCAAGGCCACACCTGCCGAATCGTACCCACGGTATTCCAGTCGTTTCAGCCCTCCGATCAAAATCGGGAACGCTTTTTTATCTCCTATGTAACCTACAATTCCACACATAATTTTTTTCTTATAGTTATTTATAGTCCGATGGAAAATATATTTCCACTTTGCTACAATCGCCCGTTGCGCCTTTCACCCAATTATCGTTCTTATTCGTTTGCGCAGGGATTAAAGGAGAGTTCTTTAATTTTCAACGGGTTGTCTGCTTTCACGCACCTGCACCATCTGTTCAATCACCCGGCTTCCCAGACGTTCTTTTTTCTTCATGTGTTCTTTAATTTCTTTTACTGTATCATTGTTTTCAAACTCGCCGCGCACTTCGGTAAAATCAAGCTCCCGCGCCCCGTTTTGTCCGTCAACACCAAAACCGGTCATCTTACTCATCGAAAATTCTTTCCGGGCATCTTCGTATAAAAAGCGATCGATTCCCAGTACACTCTCTTTCCATTTCTTTACAATGCTTATCACATCCGACGCTTCAAACTCAGAAATACTTTTTCCATAAAAACTTTCCAGCACATCAACCGCCCATGTCCACTCGAAATTGTAATAATTCTTATGTATGGTCGCCAATGCCGAATTCACCTCCTCAAGCGACTGTACCGAGCCATTTTCTATCGCCTGAAGCAGTTGATCAAGCGCCTCAAAAGGACAGATCATTCCTGCCAGATCAACCCAATATCCTTTCCCGAATTTCATGTCTGGTTGCAACGCTTTTTGGATATCTGCTGCGATTTCATACTCATTTCCGTTCAGACGGGTAATTAACGAATTCCCCAAAAACTTCCAGATCGCCATTTCATACAACTGAATCCCCCGGTTGAGCGCATGTTTTTCGATCTTCATCCGATCGTAAGTATAAACCTCAGTGTTTTCGTCCGATGATTTTTGAAGCTCCATTAATTTCTCCCGGCCTTTAATCATTTTATCGATGGTGTACGGACTCAGCAGGTTGAAATTAATCAGATCGAGAAGATTTGAATCGGTACGCTTATCGCGCTTTGGCCATTTCTGGGTATCACGAATGGTCCCGATACTTTTCAGATTAATACCGGGCACGAGAATACTTTCGTCTTTACTTTCGATCAGGTACGAAAACGGGAAATCAGTGGTATCGCAATGTTTGTAGTGCCGGCCCATTACCAACGTAAATGCGCCAATACGCGTTGGCCACAGCATATAGGAATCGCTGGTAGTTTTGGCTCCGCGCTCCATAATTCCCTGGTGAATTGGCCCCAGTTTGTAAAGGTGGTTGCTTTGGTTCGATCCACTTCCGGCGTTCAAAAAGGAATACATGCCGGCAATCAGCAAAGTAGATTTATGGTGGGTAACGGTGTATGGCCCTGCAAATATGGAACAGGCTTCGCCGTGAAATCCCTGAAAATTGGCAAAGAACAGGGAGTTTTCGGCCGAATAATGCTTATCGAGCACACAGCCCTGGCCAATAAAACATTTTGAAACCAGCGTGGCGTCGGTGATTTTCGATCCTGAGCTAACAATAAAGTTATCCATAATTACTCCTTCGCCAATCTTTACAGGCGCTTCGTAATTGCTGTTTATACTTCCGTTGTGTAGTTTTTTTGCCCCATCGATTATCGTCGCAGGACCGGTTTTTACATTCAAAATGGTGTTACAATTCAGAATGTTTGAATCGGCTCCAATCACCCCCATTTCACTGCGAACATATTGGGTGTAATCGTCAACCATAGTTTTTAGCGAACGTACCACTTCGGGCCGGTGCCTGTACAAGGCCATCATGTAGGCAACATGCGTTGAGAGGTAATCATAAATCGGAATCTCGCGGCCTCCGCCTTCGTTAATGGCTTCAACCACCACTCCGTTACCAAACGATGTTTCGCCATCAACTGCCAGCGTGGTGATGTTATGAATTACTACATTTTCTTCAATCCTGTAGTTTGCAATGTAGCTTCTCACATTGTGAATTAGTGCATTCTTCCCTACCTCGCAGTTGTGCAGCCAGGCGTTGTATATACCTGTTTTAAAGTTAATGCCTCCAATCAGCTTTACTGATCCGGCAAAACTATTTAAGCGAACACTTCCTGAAAACTTACTGTTCTCAATGCAATCGGGAATAAAATCGTGCGAAACTTTTATTAAACTCCAGTCGGAAGACGAACATCCCTGATGAACAAGCTGCCCGATTTCCTCATCGTAGAGATTTCGGTAATTGTTGTCGGTGTTTTGTGACATTGCGGACTATTTTGAAAACCAAAGTTACTGCAAAAACATTATACCAACACACAAAACAACCTAACAACACCACAACAAAAAACGGCATAAACCTAACAAAATATATTCAAAATGCTATTCTAGTGCATTTTAAACAACATCAAAACATATCATAAAAGATCGTACAACAAATAAAATACCTAATATTACAATTGCTCAAGATAGTTTGCCAGGCGATTTTTTCCATTTATGCCCAGTTTTTTACGCAATCGTACACGTGAGATTTCCACGCTTTTGGAAGTAATATTCAGCAGCCCGGCAATTTCCTTGCTCGACAAGCCTAAACGAATGTACGAGCACAATTTTTTGTCGTTAACCGAAACCACCGGATGTCGCTTTTGCAGTCGTTCGAGAAAGCCCGGATGAATTTTATCCACCTGGTTTTCTACCATGCTCCAATCAACCGGCTGAACGGCATTGGCTTCCAACAATTCTTTTAATTGCTGAACCATCGAAACAGCTGCTTTCGGCTTAGTAGCCCCTTCCGACTGAAGCAGGTGAACCGCTTTGTTCAACAACTCATTTTTCTGCGACAGCTGCAATAAAAACGAAACCAGTTCACGGTCCTTCATCTCCAATTCGGTTTGCAATCGCTGCTTGTTTCGGCTATCGAATTCTTTTGTGCGTTCCATTTCCGAAATGTGCCCCATAGCTTGTTTCACGCGGGTAATATCCAACACCGATGCCCGGATTCCCAGGTATTTGCCATTTTTATCGTACACACCTCGCACATTCATCATAAACCACCGAAGCTGCTTGGTACGCGTAAGCACACGAAATTCGAGGGTTTGGTTAACCATTGTCTGATTTAAAGCTCCGGTTAAAAAGTTACTGTATTTCTCTTTGTCGGCATCATAAACCAGCAAGGCTGCAATTCCCGGGGAAGTAATAATCTGGTTAGCTGTATATCCGGTAAGATCGGAGCACGAAGGTGAACAATATTTTATGCTGCCATTGGGTTCGAACCACAATTCCCAGGCAAAAGCAAACTCGGCGATCAACTGGTAAAACAAACGTTTCTCCCGCTCTTGCTCTTCCTGAAACCGGGCATTCTCCAGCTCCAACTTTAGCTTCGAAAGCTCTTGCTCCAGTTCTTCTGTTCGTTTGTTTTGCTCCTGATTTTTTTCGCCGGTCATGCAATAAAAGTAAGAAAAATATCGAGTACAGTGGACTGTTACAGCCCAAAGGAATTTGTCTATTAACTAATATTCCTTTTTATCCTCCTTTTTATTCCACGCATCGAAAACCTGGCGGGCTTCATCGCGCATCATATTTTCAAATTGAATGTGGCGCCGACTCAATTCTGTCTCCAGTTCGTCGTAAATAAACTGGTCGTCGAACTGTGCGTTTGCCGCATCCTGTTTTGTTGCTCCAAAAACCACCTTATCGGGGCGCGCCCAATAAATAGCTCCCAAACACATTGGGCAAGGTTCGCACGAGGTGTAAATTGTACATCCTTCCAGTTGAAAGGTATTTAAAACTTTACACGCTTCCCGTATGGCTACAACTTCGGCATGTGCGGTAGGGTCGTTTGATGAAGTTACCTGATTATATCCTTTTGCGATTATTTTATTATCCTTTACCACAACAGCTCCAAACGGCCCGCCATGATTACCATCCATCCCTTTCCGGGCAAGCGTAATTGCTGCCTGCATGAATTTTTCCTTCTGCTCTTCCATAATTTTCCAACCTATATGACGAACTCGTAAAGTTAAAATAGTTATTGTTAAAATGAAAGCTGATGCAACTATCTCATCACTTCACTGAGGATGAATCACGTGACATCAACCAAAACAAGGCATCAATTACCATCTTGTTTTGCACATCGTTCTTAAATGTAAAAGACAGCTCCTTATTCGTTCCGCTCTCATAATCAATATCGTTGTGCCCCATATTTATATAAAGCATTTTAAAATGCCGGTTAGTCCACACTACAGGATAATATCCGTCGTGCCATATTTCATGTTTCTTCGGACCTGTTCCGAGAGGGAAACTGGACGAATCAATGGAGACAAGAATTTCAATGGCGGGATTTTCTCTGAGATCATTTTCCCAACTATACCATTCATTGGGAGCAGCAACAAAGTTGTTTGGCAGATCCCTTGTAACAGGATGAGTATTATTCTCTACATTCATAATTGCCGTGGTTGGTCGCCAGGTATTCCCCTTGTATTGTCCCGCCCCTAAAAAGATTTCATGGTACCAGTCCCAGTTTTGTGGAAACGAAGACCCATCAAGCGCAAACGCACAAAAATGAAATCCCAGCCAGGCTCCCCCATTTTCCATATAGTTTTGAAAGGCCTGCCGACCTGGTAATGAATCCGGACGTGTATCTAGAAAAACGACCACATCCACATCTGAAAGATTATCCTTATTCAACCTATTCCAGTCGTTTGTCGATTCATATTCAAAACATGAATCTTTCGCCAATTCTGCCAACCAACGGTCGGCTTCATGCACAAAACTTACGTGAGCAGCATCGTTCTTTCCGGTATAAAAAGCGACCACTCTGGATTTAACCGGAGACTGCGCTATGAGCTGAAATGTAAAACAGAAAATAAGTAGATTCAATAAAATTATTCTTGACATTTTGAATTTCATTTGAAGAAATGCGAATATTATTCCACCTGCAAGCCAGATATCAAAACCTTTCCTTTTATAGAAAACCAGCTTAAACCAACAATCCAAACTACTCCGTTTACAAGGATCAACGCTACAACAATTGCAACTGTAGAAAATGACGCATCGGTATTTGTTGACAAAAATGCCGGTAAAGTTGCAACAACAGCTGTAACAAAACCAAGCAAAACACCCGACACCAACAACAATAAATATTCGTTTCTCAGTAATTTAAAAACAGAGCTTTTTGTAAATCCAATGGCTTGCATCAAAGCAATCTCCTGCCGGCGTTCCAAAATTGTTCGGGCCAGGATAACGGCCAACCCAATGGTTCCCAGTATTAATCCCAAAGCTCCGAGCGCCAGAAATATCGATAAATAAGTGTTGGTTACTGAATAAAACTCAACCAGTCGCTTTGCTGCGCTTTCCATTTCCCAGCCATAATCGCGAAATACGGATTGTAACTCGTCGCCAATTGCCGCTTCATTTTCGGCATCGCCACCTACCAAAAATATGTTTGAGCCTGAACTGGTTGGATAGTTTTTCAGAAAATGTTTATTCGATATAATTACGTAACCTTGAAAAACAGATGGTTTGGTTCCGGCGATCAGTCTTAACTTTAATGTGTCACCCAGCTCATTCTGATACAACAACACATCGCCAACTTTCATTCCCAGCCCCCACTGGATAACCGTTTGGTCGGCAATGGCAGGAATTGTTCCGTCATCAGAATCAGTTTCCAGACTTTGCCACGGATCAGCATCCAGGCCTTTCATTTTTGCTGCAAAATCAAACCGGCCTGCCAAGTTTTCGGCATTAACACCTAAAATTGCAGGCTGTGCAATACGATTCAGGTTCAGGCAACTGGCATCGTCGCCATCTACTTTGCGAAACTGCACCACATTAAAATCTTCGTAAATGCCCTCTTCTGCCTTCTTTTCCTCGTTATTAATATCAAAAAGAACGGGCATCGTAGTTTCGGCAAAATACAAAAAGCCTCCGGTGCCACTTGTTTTTTTGTTGGCTCCGGCAATCAAATCCATTTTGTACGAGCCGGTTGATATAACAATAAAGGTTCCCAATGCAAATAGCGTAACAATGGTAACCGATCGGCTAATGTTTCGCGTAAGATTTATGGCTGCCAACTGACGAAACTGAAATTCGCGGGATTTTTTAACCTCACGTTTCATCAGCAGATTTCTGAAAAGCAACAATAATCCGAGCAGCATCAACCCGCCCGACATAAAGAACATTGAAGCATCGGCCTGCGCTGCCAGTAACTGCAGAACAAAAACCACAACCGACAAAGTCAATGCTCCCCACAAAATGCCATTCAGCAATCGTGTTTTTAAACGGCTTTCTTTTACGGTTATCTGTTTTTGCAATTCAACTGCTTTTTGTTTTTGATAGCGTCGCAACGAAATGGCAATGGCCACCAAAGAAACCACCAAACTGATGACCAACCCGATTACCAAAGTAGAAGGCAACAACCGGATTTCGAGCACATTGGTGCGAACAATATCAAACCACAAGGAATTTAAAATGCGGAAAACCAGCGTGGAATAAAAATAGGAAATCACCAGCCCAACAACACTACCAAACAGCGAAACCACAAAACCCTCTGACAGGTAGAAACTTCGAATGTGTTTTTGCTGAAAACCAAGAGCAACAAGTAATCCGATTTGTGCTGAGCGGCTTTCAAGATTTAAACGGAAAAGCAATGCCGTTAAAATGATTGAAGCGATCAGAATGAAAAAGCTCAGACCGATAAACAGTCCGCTAAAATCGGTACCGTTTTGAGCAGCGTGCACGCCCTGTTCACGAATGGGTTCAACGATCATTCCCAAATCGGCAGGAGAAATTGCTGCAGAAAATTCCACTTTATACTTATCATGATTAAATGAAGCGGCCGGATAACGCACAGCCGTATAATCACCAAATCGGTTCGACCACAACTGCAAGGCCCGCTCTGTTGAGATGAACGCCTTTGGTGTACCTTTGTAATCGTCCCAGTATTTTTCATCCTTTTCGCGAATGGCATCCAAATCAATGGGAACTCCGGCTTCCCACTCGCGGCAATGCCCTGCATCCGACAATCCCGGCAAATGCGGTACACGTGTTGGATCAGCAAGTGGCGAATCCATCGAAACAATTTCTTTTAAAACAAACTTCGCCTCTTTATTTATCAACTGGCGCAAAGGGCCAATCTCAAAATATTGCAAACGAATGATATCTCCTATCTTCGCTTTAAAATCATCGGCCGCCCAACGATTTAAAATTATCTCATTTAAAGCCAGTTTTGGGTCGTTCACCGATGACACAAATGAATAGGGAACCGAAGATTGATTATGATCGATAGCGTTTACAAAATAGGTCAGAATCATATCTGCGCCAGGCAAACTTCCCAATAGATCAGAAATTTTTGGCTCCATAAAAACCCGCTCGGTAGAAATTTCCACCTCTCGCCCATCATCCATTTTCATCAAGGTTAATCCGGCATCGGCAGGCGTTAAACAGGTATTCACAACCTCTGAAACCACTTCTGTTTCCAGCTCCGTTGAAACCAGAATCTGATTCGCCTTCCCCTCAAATTCCATTAATCGATTGAGCCGATCGATCGACATAAAAATATTATACGGCGCCGTTTGCGAATTTTTCAAGCTAAAGCGCCCCAAGTCTTCCTTGCTAACTACTTTTTTAATGGTTGCGCGCAAAGCCACACTTGTTTCTTCGGCTGAGACGAACGGAGCATTCATCGGTATCAGACTGGCCTTTTTTATACGAACCAGGATATTGTCGCCGGCTCCTTTTTGTAGGCGCTCTGCCAGATTTTCGCTTATGGCAATCTCGTTATTTTGTAGTTCGGCAAAAAACGGTGTATTTGTAATTTCCTCAAAATCATCATCAACACCAACTACCTGAACTTTATTGGCTCGTTGCTGGCCGCCATCAGCCACAGCCATTCCTTCCAATAAAAGCACTGAAGTAGCTGTCAGATCAGAATTTGCAGTTTCCATCTCCGAAGCCATTTCCTGACGAAAATAACGCTCTTTTACAGCTACTAAATGCGTTGTTTCGCCCAAACGATAAAAAGTTGCCTGGGTTAAACTGTGTCGCACGGAATCGCCTATTACCAGCGAGCCGGTTAAAACCATGGTGCTGACAGCCACACCAATTGCCACCAGTAAATTGGCTTTAAAATAATGAAGAAAAGATTTTATTATGTATTGAAATTTGGTCATAGTCACCCCTCCCGGCTTCGCCTACCCCCCTCAAAGAGAGGAGATTATTCTTTTTCCAATTGTCCGTTTTTCAGTAAGAATTTTGTGTCCATTTTACTGGCCAATTCTGCTGAGTGAGTTACAGTTACCAGCGTTACACCTTCCTCTTCGCTGAGCTGAATAAGCAGCTCGGAAAGTGCGTTGGCATTGGCCTCGTCAAGCGCTCCGGTTGGCTCATCGGCAAGAATTAATTCGGGCTTATTAATCAGCGCACGAACTACAGCAGTTCGCTGACATTCTCCTCCCGACATTTCTGATGGTTTCTGGTTACGCTGATCGGAAATACCAACCTTTTTGATCAGGTATTCTGCCCAGTCTTTTTGCTCCTTTGTTACTTTTCCTTTTGGCAAAAGCGGCAGCAACACATTCTCCCATAAGCTCAGCTGTGGCATTAAATGGTGCATTTGAAAAACAAAGCCCAGATTTTTATTCCGAAAAGCCGCCAATTGAGTTGACGTGTATCCGGTAATATTTGTTCCGTTAAATAGTACTTCACCGGAATCGGGCGTATCCAGCGCCCCCACCAGGTTCAGCAAAGTTGTTTTTCCGGAGCCGCTTGGCCCGATTATCGCCACTTTTTGTCCTTTGCCCAGCTCCAAATCCAGTTCTTTTAACACCGGACGAAAGCTGTGTGTACCGGCTTCGCCGTAACCTTTTGATATGTTTTTTAGTTGTAGTAGCATTTTTTTGTCACCCTGAGCGTAGTCGAAGGGTCGTTATTTATGATTAATATTCTTATCTCTAAAATTAGAAAAATGAGAGTCATTCTGGCAAACAGAGTACTCTTTTAATTTATTCCAGTTCCTTTCAATCAATGCTTCCTTTTTCTTTCTCGACCAACCTTTTAATTTCTTTTCCCATTGCTCCGCAATTTTAAAATCATTATAGGTTTCGTAAAAAACCAGCTCAACTGGTCTCCTTTTAAAAGTAAAGCTATTGGCAGATACTCCTTTATTATGTTCCTCTAATCTTCGTTCTATATCATTTGTAACGCCCACATAATAACTGCCGTCGCTGCACTTCAGAATATATACATAGAATGTTTTCATTTAAGTATTTCTGGTTGAATTCATCCTTCGACTCCGCTCAGGATGACAGTTCGACTTCGCTCAGGATGACAGTTCGACTCCGCTCAGGATGACGTCACACTGAGCGGAGTCGAAGGGTTTCGTACAGCTCAACAATCTCGGCTGCATGATTATGGATATTAAATTTTGTTTTTGTTCCTTCGTAACCGGTCTGGCTCAGTTTTTCTAATTTTTCAGTATCTTTCAATAGTTCAGCCCAGCTTTCACTCAATTTTTCCGGCGTATTTGGAGAATAAGTTATTCCGCCGCCGGACACATCTACAATCTCCGGAAATGCTCCCAATGCAGGCTGCACTACAGGAACTCCTGATGCCATGGCTTCCAACAAATACATACCAAATGCCTCGCCGATACGAACCGGGACCGAGATCATGGCCACTTGCTTAAAAAATTCGTGTCGGGCTGCTCCTTCAAACTCTTCCACCACTTCAAACTGGTGCAATAAACCAGCCTCTTTCAGTTTCTGTTTTTGGTCTTTAAAAAACTTTTTATCATCGCCGGTCAACCCTCCCGTGGCAATTAGTTTCACCTCCTCAAAACCGGCTTTCTTTTTCAATTCGATAAAAGCATCCACCACAATATCGAAACCATCTTTGTGGCACATTCTCGAAATATAACCCACATTTTTTGGTTTCGCTTTTACAGGAATGTAGGGATAATCCTCCACATCGACACCAAGATAAAAAGTATGCACCTTTTGCTCGTCCAGGCGCATGCGCTTTTGCATTTCACCGGCAAAATAATTGCTGACAGCCACCAGCGCATCAACATCCTTCGCCCGCTCGTGCATTAAATCCCAAATGGATTGCTGAAACTGTGGTTGCATGGCATCCACCCAAACATCCTCATCCTGCAGGGAACAGACCACCGGAACACCAACTTTTTCTTTCAGTCGTTTTGCAAGGCCAAGTAGCAAAGCATTTGAAATATGAATTACATCGGGTTTGCAATGCTCTGCAATCCAATCGGCCATTTTATCCAGCTCTTCTTTTTGCTCGCCCTGTTCGCCCAGCAACATCGAAATGGTCATGTCTTCCAGTCCTTTTGCGCGGGTTGAGCCGGCCATTGAAGCAGCCATTTTCATCATGGGCTTTGAATTCAGCAGCTTATCGAACCAAGCCGGTGCTTTCCTGAAAACGGGATAAACCTGCTTGAGATAAGTACTTATGGCACCATAAAAAATCGGGATATCGGAAATGTCGTGTTCATCGGAAAACAGCGGTAAATACATCGGGATTTTTATTACCTGGTGATCCAGTTTTCGTAAAGCATCCACATATTTACTGTCGCGCAGGCAATTTCCGCAGTAAAAGCTGCCACCTGATCCGGGTATGATTTGAATTATATTCATCTTGTTCCTTTCAACACGAAGACACTAATTCCCAAAGAGTTATAAGCACTTCTTATATTCGTCTTCAATTGATTTGCTTCTATCAACATTTATCGCTTCCAATTAAATGAACATCTACAAAATCGACACGAAAAAGTACATAATCAGAACTTTTTTGCTTTGTGTCTCCGTGTCTTTGTGTTCAGACTATTCGCCAAAACAATAAATGTTTCCATCGTAAGCTCCCACAAAAAGCTGCCCGTTGGCCACGGCTGGATTACTAATAATCTGGCTTCCTATTTCATAAGTCCAAACAGGCTTTCCATCCGAAAGGTTCACAATGGCCAGATCGCCGCGCATATTCGCCACAACTACCTTATTTTTAACAATTACCGGAGAAGCCTCCACCTGGCGCCCGGTATTGTATTCCCAAAGTTTCTCTCCTGTATTTTTATTGAAACAATACAAAAACTTGTTGTGGTTGGCCGTTAAAACCTTATCTCCAATTAAAGCCGGCGAAGCAATAAACTGCAAATTGGTTTTTTCATCTGACCACACCCAGGTAGTTTTATCATTTTTTATATCCACCTGAAAAAAACGCCCGTCGTAATCGCCCACATAAGCTTTATTGTTTTCAATGGTAACCGATCCGGCTACATAGGTAGCCACATCAATTTTTTCTACAAGTTTGCCAGTTGTTACGTCAACCACGTGAAGATAGCCATCGCAGCCACCAAATATGGCTTTCCCGTCGGCACAGGCCGCTGCTCCGTTAATGAAATTATCCGATTCGTATTTCCATTTCAGCTCACCGGTTTTGGCATCCACACAATGGAGGTAGTAATCATAACTTCCCATAAAAATATAGGTCGTTCCGACTTCGGTCCACCAGTTCGCCGATCCGATTATCTGGTTTTCACATTCGTACTTCCATAATTCTTCGCCGGTGTCCAGGTTCAAGGCAAATAAAAATCCATCCAAATTTCCTACGTAAACCGTATTATTCAGAATGAGCGCAGGTGCTTCAATTGAATTTTCAGTATTGAATTTCCACAACAATTCACCCGAAGTATCAATACAATAAACAAATCCATCGGTAGAGCCGATCACCACTTTATTGTTGGCAACTACCGGTGCCGACTTGATATTGTCGCCGGTTTCGAAAACCCATAAAAGATCCGGAGAATCTGGTAGTGTCGTCTTTGAAACACCTGTCAGATGCTGCTCACCACGAAAAATTGGCCACGAACCGGCAGGCTGAGCAACAGCTCCAAAACTCAAGACGATTAAAAAAGTTACTATCCAATACTTCATTATTTCTTTGATTTGTGAATATTGATTAACGAATTTCGTTTGCAGATTTACTACTAAAATCGTTACTCAACACTCTTCATTCTTTTTCGAACCACATAGACACATAAGGACACAATAGCGTTTTGCCTATTGCGATTTGCCAATTGCCGACTCAATCATAAATCGTTAATCGACATTCATTATTCATCATTCTTTCAACGAGATTGCTCCCGTCGGACAAGCTTCAGCGACTTTTCGTGCCGTTTCGGTCAATCCCAGTTTAAGGTCTTCGTTAAACGGAACGCCAATCTCCACATCAAAACCTCTGCCAATAAAGGTAAAGCCGAATTTCTCCTTGTATTTTCCAGTGAGGCGCACACAAATTCCGCATTTAATACATTTTTGTGGCTCATAAACCACCAGGTTGTGATTGATTTGTTTTGTAATCTTCCGGCGCTCACTGGTTTTAAAGCGTTTCTGATCCACCTGGTATTGATCGGAATATTCGCGCAGTTTACAATTATCTATAGCACGGCAATCGCAATGCAAACAACGTTTTGCTTCGGCAATGGCTTCCTCACGGGTAAAACCGGAATTTTTCCCTTGTTCAGGAATCTTCCGCTTACCTTCTACCGACTCTTTGAGGTATTCGGCAAACTCGTCGGCAACCATTTTTCCAAAACGCGAATTGAATAAGCGCGGCTCACCTTTTATCTCCTGCCCCGAGAGGAATTGCATAACTGAAAAAGCCACCTCTTTTCCCTGACCAACCGAACGTACTGCCAACCTTGATGAACGCAAAACATTTCCGATGGCAAAAACCTTTTCATCAGAAGTTTGATAAGTTGTTTTATCGGCGTCAATTCCTTTTGGATTGGCTTTCAATCCGTACTTTTCAGAATCATCAGAAACTACACCCGATGCTAAAACTACGGCCTCAAAATCCTTTTTCAACTGTTCAAACTCCGCAGCTCCAATCGACTGACCTCCGCGAAATTCAACTCCGGTTTTCAGAATCGCATCAATTTCTTTATCCAGCACATCCATCGGCAAAACTTCTTCGCTTAATTCTGTGCGAAGCAAACCTCCGGCTTTTTCGTTTTTATCAAAAAGTGTAACATCAATTCCTTTCAACTGCATGTAATACGCTGCTGCCAATCCGGCCGGACCGGCACCAACAACCGCCACTTTCTTTCCTGTTTTCTCAACTTCAGGAAGCGTTGACTCAACACCATCGTCTCCAACAATTCGTTTCAGTAAACAAATTGATATTGGCTCGTCAACTGTTTTCCGATGGCAGGCACCTTCGCAGGGAGCCGGACAAATACGCCCCAAAACTGCGGGCAAAGCAATATCTTTTTTTACCACAGCCAAGGCCTCATCGAATTTTCCGGCAGCAATTAAACGGTTCATCCGCGGAATATCCATGTGCGCCGGACATGCCACCTGGCACGGACCTTCGCAATCGCCAACATGTTCGCTTAACAGCAATTCCAGTGCAGTTTTTCGCGATTCGGCAATTTCCTGATCATCAGTAATCACCTCCATTCCTTCCACTGCTTTTACCGAACACGACGGATAAAGTCGTCCGTTTTTCTTGTCCTTCACCATACAAAGCATGCAGGAAGTAAAGTGCTCCAGCTCGTCGTGCCAACACATATTCGGAATATCAATTCCCTGTTGCTGCGCGGCTTTCATCACCGAAGTTCCTTCTTCAACTTCAATTACTTTGTTATTTATCTTTAGTTTAATCATAGTGTTAATCGCTATTTCACAAAAATGAACAAGGATGATTACTTGAGTTGCAAAAGCCATTCAAGTATTTTTCCCATCTCCGGCACACTCCCCTGATGTTTCAGCTCTCCATTGATTACAATTACGGGAATCATCATTATTCCAACCGCTGTGGCTTTTTCTTCAAATGGTCGTAAAAACTCATCCAATTCATAACTCCAGTTACTTTTATTATAGGCCGCGTATTCATTCACTTTCGCTGACACGCCACCCGTCAATAATCCGGTGAGTTGCGTCTTATCGATTTCTTTTTTTATCGATACAGCTACATCTTTTGCAGTTCCGACTTTTAAACCTTGACTTCTTGCAAAATTTCCAGCCTCTTCGCCTAAGTAATTTAAGTGCCTCACTTCCACATCAAGTCCCAATTCTTCCACTTTCTTTTCGATGAAATGTGTAAGCAATCCACATCGCGGGCACGGCGGTTCTGTTCCTATAATAAGTATCTCGTTCATTACGGCTTAACTACTTTACATCAATTGCATCAACCGGACAAGCAGCGCGGCATGCATCACATTTTATACACAATTCCGTATCGATGGTATGTTTTTCGTGCGGCGTAAACGGAATGGCATCAACCGGACATTTTTGCACACATTTGGTACAGCCGATACAATCATCGTTTACCGAATAAGTAATGAGCTCAGCACATTTTCCGGTTGGGCAGGTTCCGTTGATATGCGCTTCGTATTCATCGCGAAAATGTTTCAAAGTACTCAGCACCGGGTTTGGCGCTGTTTTTCCGAGTCCACACAAACTTCCTTTTTTAGTCCATTCCGCCAGATGCTCCAACTCTTCAATGTCGCCTTTTTTGCCTTTTCCACTAACAATGCCGTCCAGAATGTCGAGCATTCGTTTTGTTCCAACGCGACAGAAAGTACATTTGCCGCACGATTCTTCCTGTGTAAATGAAAGGAAATAGCGGGCAATATCCACCATACAATCGGTATCGTCGAGCACCACAAGGCCTCCGGATCCCATCATCGCTCCCATTTCACCCAACGATTCATAATCGATTGGCGTATTGGAATGTTCGGCCGGAATACATCCACCCGACGGGCCACCAATCTGCACCGCTTTAAACTTTCGTCCATTGGCAATTCCTCCGCCAATTTCTTCAATCACCTGTTTTATGGTAATTCCCATCGGAACTTCAATCAGTCCGCCACGAGCCACTTTACCGGCCAGGGCAAACACCTTTGTTCCGGTGCTTTTTCCGGAGCCAATTTTTGAAAATCCTTCAGCTCCCTCGCGCAGGATGAAGGAAATTTGCGCCAATGTTTCGGTGTTGTTTACCAGGGTTGGTTTTCCCCACAAACCGCTCTCAGCAGGAAATGGCGGACGCATTCTCGGGAAACCACGATTTCCTTCGATGGATGCAATAAGTGCACTTTCCTCGCCACAAACAAAAGCACCGGCGCCTTCGTAAATCTGCAGTTCGAGATCGAAACCACTGCCCAAAATATTTTCTCCCAGGTAATTTTTAGCCTTACAAATTTTAAGGGCCTCACGAATACGTTTTACCGCCAGCGGATACTCGGCACGGATATAAAAATATCCCTGATGAATGCCCACCGCATACGCCGCAATGATCATTCCTTCAATTACCCGGTACGGATACGACTCAAGTAACATCCGGTCCATAAAAGCTCCGGGATCGCCCTCATCGCCGTTACAGATAATATATTTTTCAGGATCTTCCTGTTTTTTTACCAGCTCCCATTTTAGGCCCGTTGGAAATCCGGCACCACCACGACCTCTGATTCCGCTATCTTTTACCTCGCGGATCACTTCTTCCGGGGCCATTTTATTCAGCACTTTTTTTACGGCTGAAAAACCTCCGCGGCTCAGGTATTCATTAATATCCAGCGGATTGATGATGCCACGATATTCGGTGGCGATTGGCACCTGTTTTCCTAAAAATGAAGCCACCGGTTTTTCGCGCATGCTTATTTCGTAGCGCTCAATTCCGTCCCAGTTTCGGTCGGTTTGAATTTCTTCAACTGCATGGAAAAGTTTATTTTTTAGACGGGTAAAATAGCCTGGTGCCTGGAAATGGCTTTCTACAATGTTTTTAACGTCTTCGGGTTTTACTTTAGCGTAAAGGGTCGGCTCGCCTTCGTTTGGAACCACCTCCACAAGTGGCACCTGGTGGCACATGCCCACGCAGCCCACATGTTTCAGGCTGACACGTAAACCACTATCGTTTACCACATGCTGAACCTCTTCCTGAATTTCCTTACTTCCACTGGCTACGCAACACGATCCAAGCCCAATACGAATCTCACCCTGAATTTCTGAACCATCTGCTTTTCGTGCCTTGTTTGATTTTTTTGCTCCTTTAATGCTTTCAAAATCGGCAATTACCTGACCAACCTGATCGGAAGCCACATGGCCGTAGGTAGTTTCATCGATTTGCACTACAGGCGCCAGCGTACAACAGCCCAAACAGGCCACCTGTTCCAGCGTATATTTTCCCGATTCTTCGGTTTCCTGTCCTTCTGCCAACTTTAGTTCACGGCGAAAAGCATCGTAAACCTGACCGGCACCTTTAACATGGCATGCTGTTCCTACACACACTTTTATGATGTGCTCGCCAACCGGCTGCAAACGAAACTGCGAGTAAAAACTGGCCACGCCAATAATCTCCGCCAGACTGATCTCTGATTTTTCAGCCACCAACCTCAACACTTCTTCAGGCAGATAGTTATACTCTTTCTGAATGGCCTGAAGAATAGGAATCAGGCTTTTTTTGGTTGCGCCTTTTTCCTGAATAAGCTGATCGATATATTTATTTTCTTCTGTCATTTATTCCTCCTCAAAGTCCTACTTCCCAATGCAAAACAAGTCTTTCTCTCCACGTATATAAAGCCGTCCATCGGCAAAAGCCGGCGTAGGACCGGATAGTTCGCCCAATACATTTTCGCCAACCTTTTTTAATTCTCTCGAAAATTCGTAGATGCGCATTACGCCTTCGTTATCCATAAGATACACTTTTCCATCGGCCAAAACCGGCGATGAATATACCGGCGAACCGAAATCATCTTCCCAAAGCAATTCTCCCTCTTTCAGGTCGTAGCACACAAAAACGCCATAACTGGTTGCGACAAATACCAATCCCTCGTGTGCTAAAATACTCGCTGCTTCGGGCAGGTAAAAATCATCCTCCCAAAGAATTTCCTGTGTGCGAATATCAATGGCTACCATTCGCGCATATTCGTTGGCTGCCACCACTATTCCGTCGGCATACCCAACCGATGCACCCACTTCGCCCATCATACATTCAACCGACCAAAGCTCTTCTCCAGTTCCCACATCGTATCCGGCCACAATCGGGTCGGCCGTTAACACCAACTGATACTTGCCATCCACCTCGGCCAATACCGGACTTGCCCACGATATTTTTGCATCTCGTTGTGTTTCCCAAACTGTTTCGCCTGATTTATTATCCAGCGCCATCACTTTCCCTGCGCGGTTGGTATCGTATTGAATAAAAAGTTTACCGTTTAAAGTTATCAACGACGAAGAATGTCCGTAATGATTATCCGGAACTCCCAGGTTTCTTGCCCACAAACGTTTGCCATTCATATCGAAAGCGATTACGTCTCCGGTACCAAAAATGGCAAAAACTGCGTTTCCATCAGTAGTTAAAGTTGATGCGGCAAGACCAGTATCCTCCGTTACCCGCGGTGGTGTTGCCGGCGAACCTGAAATATTATCGGCCACTCCTGTCCACATTAATTTCCCATCGTTACGGTTGTAACAATACACTTCGCGGCTGGTGTTATCGGCACCCGACACAAACAGTTTATCGCCCCAAATTACCGGCGAATTGAATCCGTGTTTTGGCACCTCAGCTTTCCAAACCACATTTGTTCCGGCAGCACCGTCCCATTCGGTTGGGATATTTTTATGCATGACCACTCCCTGCGCCAAAGGCCCGCGAAAAGAGTTATGATTTTTCTGAAGTTCGGCAAGTGTTATTCCTGATGATGCCGCTGCCGGTTTGGTTTCTACAGCCGATTTTTCGGCAACCGGCTCAGAAGACGTTTCCTCAACCTGAACTTCTGTTGAAGTTTCTTCTGTTACATTTTCGGCAGAAGCAGATTCATCGGCAGTTGCTTCTACCGAAACTTCGTTGCTTGTGGTTTGCGCCGGAGCAACATTTATTACCTCAACAGCTTCCTCGACCGGAGTTTCATTATCAGCTACCAAAGCACTTGCATCGTATGATTTTAGCTGGTTTACCGAAAGAAAGGAAGCCAGCAGCGCCAAAACCATAACCGCCGCCCCAACAATTATAATTCCCTTTTGAGCAATTATGCGACTGGCAATTTCGTTTTCCAATACTTTCTCCGGTTCTTCAATTTTGCTTTTGGCAGAGTAATAAAGCCGCAAGGCAAGTGCCAACACAATGGCGCCAAAAAGTAACATATAAGCGCCCGTTTCCACCTGCCACTGACTGTTAAAATAAGCTTTTCGGGCCAGCAAATCGAAATTGCGAATCTCCTCTTTCAGCTCTTCATTGTTGGCATCGTCTTTCAGGCGCTCAACCAAGGCCTCCAAAGCCTTACTTTCGATGGGATCGGTTTTGGTGATCTGCCAAAAATTCAATAAAAGCAGCAGCGCAACAGCCGCGCAAAAAATACCTGCAATTAAAGCAATGTTATGCGATAGTTTTAATTTATCCTGGTTGTTCATTTTATTTTTGGTTCTTCTTTTTTATGCAACGTTATTTTTCCACCGGACAATAATCCACACACCGTGCACAACTGAAACAATTCCCTTTGTGCGGCTCGTAATCCTGGCGTTTTCGGAACACCACTGTATTCAGTAAAGTCATTCCGATTACCAATCCCATAAATCCTCCGGCAATCATACTTCCAATGTAAAATTTCTCACGAATTGCGGTGGCTTCACTTACCAGCTGCTCCATCGGTTTTCCAGAGGCCAGGAAAGTCTGCACATCAATATTATCCGGATCGTTTCGCAACTCAGGGTGTGCAATCAACAATTCGGCCAGGTAAACATCCTGATTCGCTTTCGACAGGAAAGTATGCGATTTTGCGCCCACAAAAACACCCAGTGCAATCCACAACGGAATTACCAGCGCGTAGGTTATAAATCGTTTTGGCCCCAATCCTGATTTTACCACCTCTTTTTCGTTGGTTGGGAAATCAATAGCATCAAACGGGCACGAGTGTGTGCATAATTTACACTGAATACATTTTGACGGCGTGATAGTAAGGTGCCGGCTTGAGAAACGCGACATCCAGCTGAGCAGCACGCCATAAGGACACAAAAAGCGACAATAAGGACGGGCAACAAACATTCCCATTAACAGGAAAGCAATGCCCAAAACGATCATCAGGAATTTAGCATCCATACGGAAAATACCAACGAAGGGATCGTATCGACAAATGATAAAATCGGTTCCTGTGGCAGCAAAAAGCACAGCCAGCGACAGGTATAAATACGGAATTAATCCCAACGTTTTATTCAACCACTTTGGCAAACTTATCGGTTTTACCACCACCAAATCCTGAATAGCACCTAACGGACAGGCACCGGCACAGAATGTTCGCCCAAAAAAGAGCGTAACAACAAGCGGTATAATAAAAAACAGCAAGGCCGTTAATGATATGGCATAGGCCGGATCGAAAAAGGTGAGCGTAACATTTTGAATCGCCCCGATGCTGCAAATACACCCATTTCGGTAAAACCCGAAATAAACGAGCGTAAATATCGACAGCCACAAAATACCTTGTCGCGAGCGGCTTTTCAGTGCAAAATAAGTTGCTGCCGCCAAAACGAGGATCAGAATAAGCACATCGAAATATTCCATTGCCAGCGCCCGTGGCTCGGGTGTAACCGGCGATGGTTGCTCGTAACCTGTCTCAAACTCAGGCTTTGGAAACCGTTGTTTCTGGGCCGACAAGTTAAGAGACAAAAGATTGAAGGCAAAAGTGAAAAGTATAAAGGCAAAAGTGAAAAGCACAGATTTTGATTTAAATCCGAAGAATCTACTTTGCTTGTGGCTCGTAGCTTGTAACTTGTGGCTATTTTGGTTAAGTTGATTTCTCATTGTAAATATCAGGCTTCAGGATTGTTTGTAAAGTCGCCTTTTACGTTGTAAGCTTCACTGGCTTTTACCCGGCTAATGGCGTCGGACGGGCAAACCCTGGCGATGGAACATTCGTTACAATTCACGCAAATATGGTGCATAATCTGCAGGTGCATCGAACCGTTTCCGAACGAAGTACATCCTGCAACACATTTTGCACAACCTATGCACAAATCTTCATTAATATGATACTCGAAATAAGGTTCTTCGATAAACCGACGTTCGATGGCTGCTGTTGGGCACAACTGGTTTTCGGCAGCTGTACTTTGCGCGTTGGCATCGGGTTTCAGGTAGCCGCCGCACAAATCGCAGTAGCCACACAAATCAAAAGCGTGGATACATTTTACGGCAGAAGGATTCAACACACATTCCGTTGCGCATCGCCCGCACTGCGTACATTTAAACGGATCGATCTGCCACACATAATCATCGCCACTTACCTTACGAAGCGCCGAAACACTTACCGCGCCCAACGATAATAACAAGGAAGCGCGCACCCCGTTGTGGATGAATTTCCGGCGGCTTTGTGATTTGCTGTTATTTTCCATATCTCCTCTCTAATCTACATTCGTTTTTGCAGCGCTTAGCTATTTGACTATTTCAATCAGCTTTTCTAAAAGCGCCTTTATACTCGTTTCACTCGTTCCCCCCGGGTTAAAACCCGGAGCTATAAAATCCGGATTCTTATGGAGTTATCTCCACTTCTCCCCTCTCCTGTTTAACTTCCGGATTTACACATGCCGAAATCTTCCTACAGTTTTTACAAGTGGGTGAAACCGAACAAGCGGCCGACACTTTTTTGTTCACAACCAAATAACCTGCAGAAGCGGTAATTCCTCCGAGAAGTAAAAGCCGGCCTGTTGTTCTTATAAATTCTTTTCGTTTCATCTCAATAATATTATCTATTCTGAAATTTTTGGTTCGAAAACCCGCAAAACATTTCTGTCGAAATCAAGCGCATAAATATTTCCTTCCTCATCAACAGCAACATCAGGTGCCTGTCCTTCAATTTTTTCATCGAATTTGGTTGGCGGCGCAACAACTCCTGAAAATTCGCCGGAAGCTTTATAAACTTTCACGCGAACCAAACCTTTTTCGCTGGTGACAAAACTGCCATCGGGCAAGAAGCAAAAATGAGCAGGATTGCAGCAACCACTAAAATTCTTGGTTTGATTACCTGAAGCTTTCCAGAACTCACGTAAACGCCCTTCTTTGGTGTAATTTTCCATGGTGTGCATGCCCGGATTGGCCACCCACAAATCGCCATAAGCATTTATATCCAGATCGAAATACGGGCTGGGAATTATAAAACCATGTGCCAGATCGTCGTCGGTTTTCCCTTCAAACTCATTCACAATTTCGCCCCGATGGTTAAAACGCAGAATGCGGCGGTTACCGGCATCGGCAACCATAATATCCTCGCCATCCACCGCAACAGCAGTTAAATACGTGTCTTCACCATCAACTTCCCACTTATCAATGGTAGTTCCCGTTTCATCAACGATCCACACAAATTTCTCGAAAATCACATAAATGGTATCGCCAACCACATCGAGCCCGTGCGGTTCGTCAAGAAAACCAACCTCGCCCAGAAGCGTCCCTGAAAAATCAACGATCTTCAGTTCCTGGTCGCCAACAGCATATATTTTATTATTGGCAACTTCAAGCGCCTCTGCCAAAACAAAGCCCAGGTTAAAATTCCGGGTCTCTTTGTATTTCACCAGCTCTTCCGGAACGTTCCGAAACTCATCAACACTGAATTCAAATTTATTGGCCGCCATGTTATCCGGACGCTTCGAGTACCAGTCAACCACCATTATGCCAACGATTACCACCGCCAGTACAATCAGAAATAGTACGATTCCTTTATTCTTCATGACTATATATTTGCATTAATGCTTTTCTATCCGTTCACATTCAAATCGATACAGATCATTGTTTTTGCATCGCGCAGCAACAAATAACCGTCGGCCAGTGCAAAAGGAGCCCAGGCATCGTGCCCGTCTTCAATTACATTCACCTGTTCCAACTGAATGTATTTTTCGGTACTTGGACGCGCAATCGTAAGTGTTCCGTCGTCGCTCAGAATAAACAGTTTATTGTCGGCAATAAAATACGGTCCGAGGCCAAAACGGGTTTCCTTACCGCTCGTCCACACTACTTTTCGTGTATCATCAGGACTCACGCAGATCAGCTGATTTCGGTTGGCACCACCATCTTTCGGAACAATACCAAACAAATATCCATTCCAGAAAATCGGTGTTTGCTGCTCGCATGCCAGTCCTTCTTTTGGTGCATATTCGTAAAGAGGTTCCACGGTGAAAGTGCCGTTGCTTTCGGTTAATTTCAACATCATACTTCCGGCTCCGTAACCCGCGGTCATAAATAGCTTTCCGTCGGGCATACAAACCGGCGATGGCGCAACCACCGAGTGGTTCCACTGCGATGTTTCCCATAATATTTGTCCGGCATCAGGTCCGTCGGCAGCAACGCCAAGCAGGCCTCCGATGGCACTATAGACATACATTTTTCGTCCGCGAAAAGTAAAAGGGACAACCGATGAGTGCGACATTTTCCAACCATTAGGATTTGGTGTTTCCCATAATTTCTCACCGGTTTCGCAATCAACGGCCACCATCATTTTACTACCTCCGGTGGCAATAATTGCAACGCCATTGTCGATTATCGGACATTGCCCGGTGTACCAAAAAGGAATTTCATTCTGATACTCTTTTACCACATCGAGTCCCCAGCGGAAATCTCCGGTTTCACGATCAAGACACATCACGTGGCACTTTGGCCCGATGGTAACAATGTAGTCTTCAGTAACTGCCGGAATGGTTCGCGACATGCCGTGATTTCGTTTGATGGCCACATCGTAACCGCGTATCCATTGCTCTTCGCCGGTAACCACCGAAAAACAGCGCAAAATATCGGCGCGCTCCTCTTCGTCGTAGTCAAGCACATACGCTAAACCTTTGTAAATTGCAGCTCCTGAGTGTCCTTCACCTAATTTTTTCGACCACAGAATTTTCGGCCCTTCCGCCCCAAAACTTTCCACCAGTTTTACCGGCGACTTTGAAATGTTATCGTAATCGGCCCCACGAAAGTTGGTCCATGTTTCTTCCAGCACCTGGTAATCCGAAGACAATTCTTCAAAGTGTTCACCTATCGTTACGTCTTGCGGAGGCACGCCTTTTCCCCTGTTATCGGCACCTTCAAGATTAACTGTAAAATCTTTTGTAGGATCGGCATTTAACCACCAAAAAATGGAAATAAATCCAATGGTACCGATCGAGATCAGAATGATATTTATGGTTCTTTTAGTCATCAATTCAGGTTAAAAACAGAAAGATAATAGTTTTGCTGCAAACTTGAGTTAACGCGGGGTTAAGCTTTAATATTGTACACCATCAGCACGTCGCCATGACGAATGTACAGCTTCCCATTGGCAATAAACGGATGCGCCCAATGTGGTCCGGCACCTTCCCGGATTTTAAATTGGCTAATTACTTCAAAACCATCAGGATCGGGTTTTACCAGCCCAACATTTCCACGTTCGTTGTAGCAGTATAAAAGGCCGTCGGCCATAACGATTGAGCCTTTTGTGTCCCAATCGGCTACATACTTTATCTCGCCAGAATCCCAGTTCATGCAAATCCAGCGTCCGCGTTTGTTGTCGAACCAATTTGAGCCGTACAAATATCCATCGTGCAGAATTACGCCGTGATGATGATTATCAAAGGTATGATCAACAAATTTTTCGCTTACAGAAGTTCCTGTTGAATCCATTTCCAGCATCACGGCCGAATAATCGTAGCCCATGGTAATAAAAATACGGTTGTCGTTAAAAACAGGCGTATTGGTCCAAATCAATCCGTCCTGATCCCATTGAGCAGAATTCCAATACCTGTAACTCCAGGCTATCTCGCCGGTTTCGGGAACAATTGCCATAAGATCGGTGCCGATTACCGCCAGAATATAGCGGAAGCCATTCCATTCGTAAATAGTTGCCGACGCATAAGCTCTCGGGCCGCCAAGCGACTTGGTTTGCCAAACTTTCTCGCCAGTTATTTTATTTAGCGCCACAACGCTGGTTTCTTTTCCTCCGGGCGATACAATTACTTTATCGTCGCAAATCAGAACTGTTTCAGAATTTCCCCAAATGTGGTATTCTCCATGAAAATATTCGTCAACGTTAACTTTCCAAATGGTTTCCCCGTTTTCTTTGTTGATGCATGACACCTGTCCGGTTCCACTTTGAACATAAATCCGACTATCTTCAACAACAGGCGTACTACGTGTGTCGGGAAACGATTTATTCCATGACCGACCGTAAGCTACCTGCCATTTAAACGAACCATCAGGATTTATCGCAGTCAGATAATCCATGGTATCAATCATTCCGGTGGTGTAAATCATATCGCCTTCGGGAATTGCCGACGAATATCCTTTTCCGATTTTCTCCACCTGCATCAGCAATTCCGGGCCATCTGCAGGCCATTCTTTTAGCAAACCTGTTTCGGGGAAATGCCCGTCGCGGTTTGGCCCGCGCCACTGTGTAACCTGGGCGCTTATTGAAAAAGCAAATGCGGTAATTAAAAGTGTTAGTGCAATCTTCATGTTTTTTATTTATGGTTTTTATTTGTTCAAGAATGAATTATAATCGAGTTTTTCAAAGGTCTTTTCACGGTACCTGGTTCCAATCGGGAATTCTTTATCGCCAATGGCCACCATTACCGGACTAAAACTGGTTATCCGGCTGACTGCAACCAAAAATGAGCGATGCACCCGGATAAAGCCCTTATCGGGCAAAGCTTTTTCGAGTGCCGACATGGTGCAGCGGCTGTTAATTTCGCGGTCGTGTGTGTGTAGTTTCAGGTAATCGCCAAAACTTTCAACATAAACAATCTCGGTAACCGGTATTTTATGAATCACATTTTTCTCGCGCAGGTAAATGTATTCTGAATCGCCGTTGTTTTTATGCAGCGAAACCTCTTCCATCAATAAATTTTGCTGATTATATTTTTCTACTGTCTGCAAAAAGCGCTCAAAAGAAATGGGTTTCAACAGGTAATCCAGCACATTCAGGTCGTAACTTTCAATGGCATATTCGCGATAAGCAGTAGTAAAAACAATGGCCGGCAGATTTTTCAGGGTTTTCACCAAATCAGTTCCTTTCATTTCGGGCATATTAATATCGAGAAAAACCAGGTCGATCTTGTGCGACTTTAAAAAGTCGAAAGCCTCAATGGCATCGGCACAAGTCCCAACAATCTCCAACGAATCCAGCTTTTGAATATGCGATTTCAGCACTTCAATGGCAAGCGGTTCGTCATCCACTATTATGCACCTTGTTTTACTCATTGCCCCAGCATACTTTTAGGTTAATCTCAAACTTCGTATCCTGCTTATCAATCGTTAGTTTATGCGATTTCGGATAAAGCAGTTCCAAACGCCGGCGTACATTTTTCAATCCAATTCCTTCGTTCAGCTTCTCTTCCTTTTCCTTCTCAGGATGGATTGAATTCTTCACCTGCAATGCCAGGCATTTTTCATCAATTTTTATATTTATTTCTACTTTCGGGTTTTTACGATCTTTGCTTGCGCCGTGTTTAAATGCATTCTCAATAAATGGCAGCAAAATCAGCGGTGCAATCCGGTGATGGTCAACATCTCCTTCAATGTTGTATTTCAAATCGAGGCGATTATTGTAGCGCATGCTTTCCAGTTCCACATAGCTGTCAATAATCTTAATTTCTTCTTTTAGCGGCACAAAATCGTCGTTACTTTTATAGATCATATAATCGAGCAAACCCGATAATTTCAATACAATATCGGGTGTTTTTTCCGATTTGATCAATGTTAAAGCATACAGGTTATTCAGCGTATTAAAAAGAAAATGCGGATGAACCTGCGACTTCAGAAAATTCAGTTCGGCAGCCAGTTTTTCTTCAGCCAGTTTTTTATTTTTTTGCTCGTCGATATACCACTTTTTAAATACAATTATAAAAGCTGCCAACACCGGAATTCCGTAGTTCGAAATAATCTTACTCAGAATTTTAGGAACATAAAACAGCGGCAACTGCGAGTAATCGAAAAACTCAGGAAATAAATTCGGAAAATAGTACGATATGTAAATGAGAAATCCAAACAGTAGCGCATGGATTAAGGTAAGCACGCCAAATGTTATGAATTTCTTTTTCTCCAGTGCAAAGGGCAAAATCAAATAAATCATCGTATAAGTACCGATGATTCGTGCGGGCAACAATGTCAGCCCGATGATGAATTCCGCGTAATAATGATCGAGATATCCGCCGTAGGTTAGCCAGTAGCCAATAAAAACAACCACCCAAAACAAAAGGTGCCACAGAAAACGGTAGCGGAAAAATATTGGTAGTTGGTTTTGGTTCATGATTTTTTCTCAAATATACTTTTTGAGCTTTTGGTCGTCAAAAACATGCGACAAATACAGGCTAAAAAAGGATGTTTACTTTGCAAACATCCTTTTTCAGTTCCTCCTTCTATTTTATTTTATAAGCAATTAACACATCGCCGTGACGAACAAACAAGCGGCCATTGTTGATTACCGGGTGCGCCCAGTGTTGCGCAGTTCCCAATTCAACTTTTGTTTGGCTTACAATGTTAAAGTTTTCGGGTGTAGCTTCAACCAATGCCAGTTCGCCACGTTCGCTGTAGCAATACAACATGCCGTCGGCATAAATGGTAACACCTTTTGCAATGTCTTTCGATGCATATTTTTCTTCGCCGGTTTCCCAATTCACACAACGCCATTCGCGTCCTTTGTCGCCCGATCCGTATAGATAACCCTCAACCACAACCATTCCTCCCATGCGGCTGTCGAGTTCCGGTTTTTCCCACTGTTTTGTTACACTGCTGCCATCGTTGCTAAGGTCGAGTTTTAAACCGCCTTTACCATAGCCGCTAAAGCAAAACAGATCGCCGTTGTAAAAAAGCGGCGTATTCGGATGAACGCTCCACTGGTTTTTGTGCGGATAATCCCACAGCAATTGTCCGTTTTTGGCATCAACACCAATAATATGATCGGCGGTGTGTGTAACGATAAGTTTTCGTGCCGGAAGGTTAACCAGCAGCGGCGTGCAATAGGCTGACAAATCGCCTTTTCCGGTTGATGTCCAGATCAGATCGCCATTAAAACGGTTTAAGGCCACCACATTATTTTTCTTTCCGCCCGGAGTTAAATACAACACGTCGCCATCAATTAGAACAGTTTCGGTAACACCCCAGCGAATATTTTCACCATCAAAATCAGTAAATGCGTTTTTTGTCCATTTTTTTGCCCCTGAATTGGCATCCATACAAACCAAATCGCCATACCCGGAATATATATACATCAGGTCGCCGGCAACAACTACAGATGAACGACTACCTGGGTAGCTGTCCTTGAAATCTTTTCCGTAATTCACTTTTTGCTCCACCTTGCCATCCTGGTTAAAAACAATTATATATCCGTCTTCTCCCTGCAAAGTTGAAAGGTAAATTTTACCGTTGGCAAATACCGGCGATGAATGTCCTTCGCCTAATCCTTCAGCGGTCCATAAAATCTCGGGACCATTGGCCGGCCACTCTTTTAACAAACCGGTTTCGGAGTATATCCCGTTATTTTCGCCCCGCCAAACCGTAGGTTCCTGGGCAAATAGAATAGTTACTGAAAAAAGCAGTGCCGAAGCAAGAAACAAGCATTTTCTAATCATGACTTTATCGTTAAGTTTTGCTCCTAAAAATAGAACCAAAACCCCACATTAGCAATGCTCAGCAGCAATTTATCAGCTATCTAAATAGTAAGATATGTTTAGAAGTTATTTAGAGATCGTTAACAAATCAGGGACCAGAGAAGTGGATTTAAAACATATGTGTGAATTGCTAAAACGGCAGGAATTGAATTGTCTGAATTAGCTGTTTTTGGGAATAAGTAACAATTGGATACAAATTTGGTTTCTGATAAATCCTATCCCCAAGCCCCTTATAATCCCACAAGGGGGGATAATTTCTCCCCTTGGGGGAGGCTAGGTGGGGTCAATAGGTTCTATTCATTCAATAGACTTCCACAAAAAACATTCATGATTTATGGAATCACCAACAGGGATGAAAGGACATCCATATTGTTTCACGCAAAGAAAAGAAGAAGCGCAAAATTCGCAAAGGGATAGAATCTGTTTTGCGTGCTTTGCGAAAACTTAGTGATCTACTCTGCGTGAACTTTTTTGTTTTACCAAAGTGATTTAAAGAAAAAGGCAGATTGATCATCAACCTGCCTTTCCTGTATTTCTTTAGCTTCTTATTCGCTTATTACCTTTGCACGACGTTTACGCTCATGCTCATCGAGATAAATTTTACGGATACGCATAAAGTTTGGCGTTACCTCAATATATTCATCGTTACGAATGTATTCCATTGCTTCTTCAAGCGAGAATTTAATGGCCGGTGCAATCGATGTTTTTTCGTCGGCACCAGAAGAACGCATGTTCGACATTTTTTTGGTGCGAATAATATTAATGGTCAAATCATCCTGACGCGTATATTCACCAATCACCTGTCCGGCATAAACCTCCTCGCCCGGTTCAACAAAGAAACGACCACGATCCTGCATTTTATCGATTGAATAGGCAATAGCAGTTCCTGTTTCAAGCGAAATAAGTGCTCCGCTTCGTTTTACACCCAGCTCGCCTTTCCATGGCTCATAACCTTTTAATCGGTGTGCCATAATGGCCTCACCCTCGGTGGCTGTAAGCATTTGGTTACGCAAACCAATTAAACCGCGCGATGGAATAAAGAATTCCAGATGTGCACGATCATCTTTTACTTCAATATTCGAAATTTCACCTTTTCGGGCTGTAACCAATTCAATTACTTTTCCTGAAAATTCATCAGGTACCTGAACAGTTAAAGCTTCAATCGGCTCACATTTTTTACCGTCGATTTCTTTCACGATTACCTGTGGCTGGCCCACCTGAATTTCGTAGCCCTCGCGACGCATGGTTTCAATCAGAATCGACAAGTGAAGAATTCCACGGCCATAAACCAGGAACGAATCGGCCGAATTGGTTTCTTCAACACGTAAGGCCAGGTTCTTTTCGGTTTCTTTAAACAGGCGGTCGCGCACTTGTCGGGAAGTTACAAACTTCCCATCCCTACCGAAAAACGGTGAGTTATTCGAAACAAATGTCATGCTCATGGTTGGTTCATCTACCTGAATAGGAGTCAATCCTTCCGGTTCTTCAGCGTCGGCAACAGTATCGCCAATATCAAAACCTTCCAGTCCAAGCACGGCACAAATCTCGCCACACGGAACCGGATCTTTTGTCTTTTCTTTTCCAAGCCCTTCAAACAAGTAGCACTCTTTGGCTACCGATTTTATAATGCTTCCATCGCGTTTTACCAACGATACACGCGATCCCGGAACCAATTCGCCACGCGTTACTTTCCCTACCGCAATACGGCCGGTGTACGACGAATAATCAAGCGAAGTAATGCGCATTTGCACGGTACCTTCCTTGTGTTTTGTTGGCGGAATATGTTCCAGAATCTGATCGAGCAAATAAACCACATCTTCAGTTGGAGTTTGCCAGTCGGGGCCCATCCAACCCGCTTTTGCCGATCCGTAAACGGTTGGAAAATCCAGCTGCTCTTCGGTAGCATCAAGGCTAAACATCAGGTCGAAAACTTTTTCCTGAGCAATTTCGGGAGTACAGTTTTCTTTGTCGACTTTGTTAACCACCACCATTGGTTTTAATCCCAGTTCAATGGCTTTTTGCAGCACAAAACGGGTTTGCGGCATGGGGCCTTCAAAAGCATCAACAATCAGTAAAACACCGTCGGCCATGTTTAATACGCGCTCCACCTCGCCACCAAAGTCGCTGTGCCCCGGAGTATCGATGATGTTAATTTTGGTGTCTTTATAGCGTACCGAAACGTTTTTCGAAAGAATCGTAATTCCACGCTCGCGTTCCAGGTCATTGTTATCCAGAAAAAGCTCCTGAACCTCCTGGTTTTCGCGGAACAATTTTACCTGGTGAAGTATTCGGTCAACCAGCGTAGTTTTACCGTGGTCAACGTGTGCAATAATTGCAATGTTTCTGATTTCTGTCATTTTACTTTTTTCTAATCCAACTAACCAACACCGAAAGACTTTATTTGTTTTCAATCAATTATTTATGACATGAAAAACCAGTCTCCCGAATCGGCGCGCAAATGTAAGAAAGTTTTGCAGTGGAATATGCGTATCGCGATGAATAAAGTACTTCTTACATTTAAATTTAATATCAGCCATCACAACACACTAAAAATGAGCCACCAATATTGAATAACACCAATTTTATTGCATTTTTTACCTTAGCCGTGTTATGAAACCGGCATTTAAACGTAATCCACAAAAGCAAGAGCTCGTAAAGGATGACATGAGTTAGCAGAGTTACAGGAAAATACCAAACTGGCTTTGTATCATTTTTCGAAAGAAATGAATGCCTGCCTTGCCAATCTTGAAAACGCAAAACGAATCAAATACAAGTTAAATAGAAGCGAGAGAAGACTCCAGTTGCTCCCTGCATTTATTACAAAACTGTGACTTTTTCTGGTCGATGTCCTCCACATAAGTTCCGGGGCGCATAACACAAACCGGCACGTGACAATGAATGAGTCCGAAAGCGTGCCCCAACTCATGAATCACAACTTTTCGGAAACGGTCGTATAAAATACGTTCGTTTCCTTTTATGCCATACTGTTGATTTCGCAAACGATAAAGGGAGGCAATCCCGGTGCTTCCGTTGTGTTGCGCCTGCCCAAAAATGTAAGTTAAAATGGGTATAAACAGATCGACCTGAAAAAGCCCGATGGTCTTTACGGAGTTAGCTGAGTATTCACGATAAACCAGATCCAGTAAACGATTGGCATCGTACTGTTTCCGGGCTGCATCAAAATAAGGGAGAATGTCGTGCGTAAAAGGAACAAGCGAAACCGGCCACCCAAAGGCGATTTCTATGTCCCAAATTAATTGGTCGAGCACCCTTTTTTCGAACTTGCCCTGAACAACCAGCGTTATCCCTTTTTCTTTCAAAAGTTTAGTATTTAAATTGCGCAACCAGCCGGCGGTTACGCGCGTTTATTAAAGTTGAGCTGCCATTAATTCTTAGGTGAACTAAGCTGATACTTTCTAATTTTATTGTACAGCGTTACCCGGTCGATCTGAAGAACTTTGGCCGAACGACTGATATTCCAATCGTATTTTTCCAGTGTTTTCTGAATGTATTTTTTCTCCAGTTCATCCAAACTGTCGTTGGAATCGATAACACTATCGGGTTCCAGCGGAAGATCTTTCAGGCGAACCTCCTTCCCGTTTCCAACTACAATGGCTCGTTCAATCATATTTTCCAGCTCCCGAACATTACCGGGATAATTATATTCTTCGAGTCGTTGCAAAGCTGCCTGATCGATGGTGATCAAATCGCGGCTCATTGAAGTGCAGTATTTTTTAATAAAATAAGACACCAGCACAGGAATATCTTCTTTTCGATCCCGAAGTGGTGGAATAGCAATATTCACCACATTCAGCCGGTAGTAAAGATCTTCGCGGAAGGAACCGTCGGCAACCATTTTTTTCAGGTCTTTGTTGGTTGCGCAAATAATCCGGAAATCCGATTTTATCTCTTTGTTTCCGCCTACCCGGGTAAACGTTTTCGATTCGAGCACCCGCAAAAGTTCCACCTGCATTTTCATTGAAATGGTTGCAATTTCATCCAAAAAAATGGTACCACCGTCGGCCATTTCAAAACGTCCTTTGCGGTTAAACATTGCCCCGGTAAATGCACCTTTTTCGTGCCCAAACAATTCACTCTCGAGCAAATCTTCCGACAAAGCTCCGCAATGTACCGTCACCATCGGGAAAAATTTACGCGGCGAATTGGAATGAATAGCGTGTGCAATCAGCTCCTTCCCTGTTCCGCTTTCTCCCGTAATAATTACCGACGAACTTGAAGCGGCCACATTCTCCACCTCCTTTAACACCCTGATCATATTCTCGCTGTTGCCCACAATATCTTCGATATTCTCCAGCGTTACAATTTTGTTTTTTAGTGTTTCATTTTCACTTCGCAGCGAGATTTGCCGGGCCGCATTACGTATCAGGTGCGAAAGATCGTCCGGATCAAAAGGTTTGGTAATGTAATCGAAAGCGCCATCTTTCAATGCCTGCACGGCTGTTTCAACCGATGCAAAAGCTGTCATTACAATTACAATGGCAGTACTGTTAAATTCTTTAATGCGCCGGTGCATTTCCAATCCGTCCATACCGGGCATCTTAATATCGGCCAGTATAATGTCAAAATTTCCCGATTCGATTTTTGTAAGCGCTTCTTTGGCATTGGCGGCGCTATCAACCTCATATCCATCCTCAATAAACCAGTTATAGAGCGAATCCCTAACCGATTCTTCATCGTCAACTATTAATATGGAAATGCTTGTCTTCATATTATTGATCTTCTTTGGTTATCAAATTAAATACCACCGACATGGTGGTTCCTTTTCCGGGTTCCGAAACCACCTCGATTTTACCTTTGTGGCTTTGCACAATTCCATGAACGATGGCCAGTCCGAGCCCGATTCCGCTGGCGCGTTGTTTTGCCGAATAAAACGGCTGAAATATGCGCGAAATGTCTTCTTTGGCTATTCCAACACCGTTGTCGATGATGTCCATTTTTACGTGATCGGCATCCGGGTTCGATGTTTTTATCAGCACCTCGGCGTTCGTGGTTACCGCTTCCTGAGCATTTACCAATAAGGCCACACACACCTGTTTAATCTGGTTGTCGTTACAAAGAATCAAATCGGATGTTGCCGCAAAATCGGTGTAAAAATGAATGCCGGCAATGTGCATTTGGTGCGCCATTAGGGTGTACGATTCTTTAAGAATATGATTCAAGGAATGTTGCTCAAAATTCTCCTGGTCTTTCCTTGAAAAATCAAGCAGTCCCCGAACAATATTTCCACAACGTTTTGATTCGTTTTCAATCACTTTCAGGTGTTTCAGCATCGAGTCTTTTGAATCATTGGGCAAATCAAGCTTGGCCAGTTTTTTGGCTACCAACTTACTGTAAGTCAGGATTCCGGAAAGCGGATTATTAATTTCGTGAGCTACCGACGAAGACAATTTCCCCAGCGAAGTTATACGCTCGATATGAATCAGTTCATTTTGAATTTCGGCCAACTCTTCCGATTTGCGTTGCACCTTGTATTCCAACTGATGCGACCAGTTTTCGAGCTCGCGGTTGGCCGCATCCAGGTTATCGAGCATGTTGTTAAAAGCCAGCGATACTGAACGCATATCTTCCAACAGGTAGGGTTTAATTTCCAGGCGGCGGCTCCGGTTTCCTTTCGACACTTCTTCACTGGCTACAATTATTTCGTTCAGCGGTTTCTGAATCTTATTCTTTGTAAAAAAAATAAGCAGCGACATTAAAATAATGGTAACAAGAATGGCCAGTAAAAAGAATTCGCTCGACGATTTGGTTACAGCCGAATCCAACTCCGACAAAGGTACTTTAATAATCAGCGATCCCAATATTTCTTCATCCTGACTATGGGCGTGACAAGCACTTACATAACACGAGCGTTCGTTTAAAATTGGCGTTCGCACCAACAGTTGCCGGTGGCTTTTGTCTTTTTGATCGATGTTACAAGGGCTCTTAAAATCGATGATGCGATACGCTTTCTGCCTTGGAGGAAACAAGTCGGAAAGATTTTGGTGACAGCTCACGCAGTTAGGTCCGTTTTTAACGAGCGAGTCGGCAACAAGCGAAGTAGAATACACCAAACTATCGAGGTTATTGTACATGTTCACCTCGTCAATTCCCGGCAGAGAATTGATAATATCGAGCGTACTTTGCAGGGAACTTTTATCGTTTTCCAACATAGAATAATAAAGCGAGCCTTCAACAATCGACCCGATATTATCTCCCTGCTGACGAATAACGGTGCCGAGATATCCTTCGTAAACCGACCTGAAAATCAAGCTATAAGAAACAAACAAAAACAACGAAAGTATAGCAATTATGTAAATTACCCGGGCATATATCGACGAACGAAAACTCAGGTAACGTCGTATAAATTTTGGAAAGGAATCCCGCTGTTTCCGGCCAGACATAGTTGTCCTGTAATTATCGCTTTTATTCATCACGCGTCAGTCAATCGGTTTTTTATAATAAACCTCCAAGGTACGAAAAAGAACAAATGATGAAGAGACTGTCTTGAATTTTTCCTTTAATCCTATTATTCGTCTTTCTCATCAATAAAATCAAAACAGTCTCTGTTAAAACCTTTTCCCATCAACCCTGTTCCAAAAATTCATTTTGAAATTCATCCCAAATACCGGCATCCAGTTTTGCAAGCGGGTAAAGTTCCAGCTCACCACCTTCCTGAAATGCCATAATGGTTGAAACTCCAGCCTGCCGTGCCAGGTTGATATTCAGAAAATCCTTAAGTCGCGTTATCTCGTCGGCAAACCATTTAGCGGCTTCATCACCCAGCAAAAATCCCGAAGTTTCTTTTTGCCAACTGTCTGGCATTATGGAATACAACCAACCTGCCTCAAGCTCGTTCGTGCCATACGGGTCGCTATCTCCTGACAAAACGTTGGCAGCCACAATTTCTCCCGATATGGGCGATTGAACACGTAACCGCTTTCCTCCCTGCTGAATGAGCACCAGTGCTTCTCCTTTTTTTACCGTGTCACCGGCCGATTTCAATGGTTGTATGGAAATTTTTCCCAGCACATTTTGCAGAAAATCATCCAGTCCGATTTTTACCTGGCCCGATTTCTCCAACTCCAGCCAAGTGTGGTTTCGACTAAAAAACAAACCTTTCGGGATACGTAAAAATTTGGGAGCAAGAACCCGAATGCCTTGCTGAATATGCTGTACAACTTCGCTTTTTCGGTTTACCATCACCCAGAAAGGGATCAACAACAAAAGAAATACAATTACTACGATGTATTCAATTCCTTTTGTTTCAAACAAATCAGTATATGTAAATCCTTCCATTTTATTCGCTTTTAAATTGTTAATGTTTATTTTTTGCCCACGATGGCGATTCGCGTAACACAGGCATTCGGCTGATGAACCATCTGAAAATCCATATTTCTATAAATATAATGGCGAAGGATACAACAATTTCCATCCAGGAAGGTGTGTAGTGCATCGCAGAATCCCAACGAAATGCAATAATTGATACGTTCAACCGATTTAACACAATCCCCACTATGGTAATCACTGCGGCTACCCTTGCCCGGAAAATGCTTCCTTTTCTGAAACTTTGAATAAAAAGGAGCATGGGCAATAGTACAAAACCAAATATTTCGAGCATAAACCAGTATCCCATTTGCGAATTTATGTACGCCCATCGGTGCCCGTGAACAAAAACAAGTACCTGCAAAAACAGGTAAATAAACATGCTGAATGCACAAATACGCGAGAGGCTAAGCACGATTTCTTTCCTTGTCTTTTTATCATTTTCGGTAATCTGATCGCTAAAGACCCTTTCACTGATTGACCCCTCGAATATTACCATGGACAAACCTGCAAAGACACTGGAGACAAGAAATAACAGCGGAATAAACCCGGAATACCACAACGGATGGATTTTTTCTTTAGCCATTAAAAACAGCGCCCCAAGCCCCGACTGGTGCAAGGTTGATAAAGTAATACCAAAAATAACGGCTCCCAGCGTTAAGCCAGTAAGAATTTTATGAATACGGCGTGCTCCCAGCCACTCGGCAATGGCAGGCGAAAACTCAATTAACTGAGCAACAATATAGAGCAAAAAATGCCAGGCTACCAGGAATAATACAGAGTTGGCACCAAAATTATTCCCGATTATCGGATTAAAAATGTTCCATGGTTTTCCCAAATCGAGCACTAAAGCTCCGGCATAAAAAACATAAGCCAGAAAACCATTCAACACCGTTACACGCACGATGGAATGAAACTTTTGAACCCCCATAACATACACAACAAAAGTGAGCACATAGGCACCTCCGGCAAAGGCAACTCCTGTAATTACATTAAATCCTTTCCATAGCCCCCATGGAATTTCCTGACTTACGTTGGATACCGCTCCAATGCCATGAATAAAGCGGAAAACGATAATGGCCAGCCCAGCCACAATTACCGGAATTGAAATAATATTAAAAGGTGTTAACCATTTACCTCTTGGTTTCAATTCATTTACTAAAAAGCGCCAAACTGACTTCTTTTCTTTTTTTAGCGGAAATGCAGGGCTAGTCATGATTTTCGTTTTTATTTAAGTTTAAATTAGAGGCTTTATTGAGTCCCAAAAGTAACGACGGTACGAGAACAAAAACAGCAGGCACACTGTATAAAAACCCCTTGGTAAGTGCCGGATACGATGTGTTTTGCACATTGGTATTGAATCCGATTTCTTCGAAAGGCACGGGAGACAAATACAAAAAGGAAGTTCCTCCGGCTTCGGTTTCGCCATAAATATGATCGTAATAAACATCCGGATTTTCGCTGATCCTTCGTTGGGCTTCAGCAATTAATTCGCGACGGGTTCCAAAAAGAAGCGCTTCACCCGGACAGTTTTCCACACAGGCTGGTAATTTACCTTCTTCCTGCCGCTCGAAACACATGTTGCATTTTGTAATTTTTGGATTCGGACTGTTGTACTCGAACTTAGGCACATCAAACGGACAGGAAATCATACAATAACGGCAGCCCATACATTTGTCTTCGCGCCAAATTACCGGGCCTTCCTTGGTTTTATGCATAGCCTGTGTTAAACAGGCAGCGCCGCAAGCCGGCTGATTACAGTGCATACACTGGCGTTTTACATAGACTTCGCCAAGCGAAGTTTCGTAGGCATTTACAACGGTACGCCGGGTTTCATTGGTTTTCCGAACCACACCCATTTCCGGGAAATCTTCCGGCTCGGGCAAATTATGAGCTTCTGCACACGAAAATTCACAAGTTTGGCAACCAATACATTTTGTAGAATCATATAAAATAGCTTTGAATTCTATCACTTCTTCGTTGACGGGTTTTGCCGGTGCTTCTTTCCCCAGAACAAACGTAGCCCCCGTAATACCCAAAGCTTTGAAGAAACTTCTTCTGTTTATACTCATGGTTTGTTAATTTAGATGGTTAGCAGGTATTTAGTGTGTATCAGCAGTATTGATAAAATAATTCTGGAAGTCTTCCCATACCCTGGGATCCAAATCTTTTAATGGATGCAGCATCAATTCGCCTCCTTCCTGAAAGGCCGGTTTTCCCTCTTCCAGGTTCATAATATTCAGTGAACAGGCCAGAAAATCTTTCAGGCGGCTGAATTCCCCGATAATCCATTCGCGATAGCTACGGCCCATTTTTAAAAACTGGGTTTCCCTCAGCCAGTTCGAAGGCTCAATTTTATACACCCAACCTTCACCATAAGGTTCGTTATTAATCATAAACGGATCGGCAACTAAACTTTCATTAATCTCTTTTATCGTTCCCGAAACCGGCGAATTCAGAGTAATTTGTTTACCTTTTCTAATTAAGGTTACCACCGGCTCCATTCGTTTAACCTTTTCTCCCGGGCTTTTCATAATAAGGCGGGTATAGTTGCCGGTAACATTCGAAATGAAATCATCAACTCCCATTTTTACCCGGCCACCTTCTTCCATAAAAACCCAGGTATGCGTTTTATCGAAATACAGGCCATTGGGGAAATCGAGAGAGGCTTCGTTTAACAACTTTACGTACCTTGTTTTATTTAACAAAGGGGCTTTGGCCTTTTGTTTGCGGATGAAATAGCGAACAATAACAAACACCAACAGAAGCCCTAAAACAGCTACAAAAATACTGAAAAACGCAGCGGATCCGGTGCTTGCCGATTCGTATTCGGCCATTAAAACCGGAGGAGTAAGCTTTTCGAGATTCGATTGTTTCTCGGAATGAACCAATTCAGTATATCCATTCTGTGCAACCAATACTTGACCAGAGGAGGTAAGCCAGCTTAAAAAGTTGTTTATTTCAGCATTTTCCGGGAAAGCAGAAGAAACTGCATATATATTGTATATCATCGAATGCGGATATTTCCCGATCCAAACCGACCGCTCAAACTGTTCCGAACTGGCGTAAATATTTTCGTAATAATCCAGCCGTCCGTTTTTGTTACGGTCGATTGGAAGCAGCGCGATATTTTCGGCAAAATCTTTTTGCTCCAGATTGGTAATTACCGACAACCTGCAAAAACCAATGGCATTTATATCACTTTGTACAGCTTTCAGAAATTTATCCTGAGACAGGGCTTCCAATGTGCTGATTTCAGTTGGATCAACTTCGAGGAACTTCGCTACCGATAGTTTTACTTCCGGCTCGTCCAGCACGTAAAAGTTAAGGTTCTCACGATTTTTACTGTCCGCTAATGTGCCCCGGTTTTTATCGTTGTTTTGAAAAACTGTTGCCAGCTCATTAGCAGAAACTCCTGTTTCAGTTAGTTCTTTTGCCAACGGGTTTGCCTTATTAAAAACCGTTACCACCACTTCGCGTCCCAGCGGCAGCTGCCACATTTCACCAATAGTTGATGAAACATCAGCTTGTTGCATAACAATACCAATCGACTGATTACCTGCAACTTTATCTTTGACCTCAGCACGACTGACGGGAGTAAGTTCAAAATTAAAATCAGTGTTTGTTTGCAGGTATTTGGCTATCCACACCTCAGTAAGGTTGCGCATTTCGGGAGTTGTAAAAATCTTTACCTGATCGTTTATCGCCGCGTTTTCGGCGTTTTGGCTTCTCGCACCACTAACTATTAGCAGGAGCAGCACTACGGTTGTTAAAATCCTGGTTCTCATTGTTGAATTAATTTTATCGTTTTTTTTACTGGATTAGAATCCTTTTTACAGATTCTCTTCCAGTTAAAAACGCTTAATCCAATCTTAATGCCAACAACACAAACAACTGACTAACTGAATATTACACAATTCCACCTTGATTTTCAGGCAAAACAAAGTGTTGTATTTTTCAACAGTTATTTTCACCAAACAACCTTCCGTTCTGATTATGTGCAAGTTACATAGATGTTGTATTTTTCAACAGGTGTTGCGTTTTTCAACAGTTATAACTAGCTACGCTTGATTTCGGGCAAATACACATGCTTTTTTTATGAAAAAAGGTATTAATTAATTGAAAAAAGGTGATTTTGTGATCGTAAAAGCATTTTATCGCCAACAAATACCGGTACCGCTTTAACCGTTTCGCTGATATCATTCTCAGCAACTTTCTCGAACGTATCGCCGGGTTTAATGATCGTACAAAATCCTTTTACATTAATAAAGTAAATATTTCCACCGGCATAAATGGGCGACGAATTAAAGTTGCCTCTTAGTTTTTCTTTCCAGATTACTTTGCCGGTCATGGCATCCAGGCAAGTTGCCATTCCGCGGTCGTGTACCATGTACATTTTTCCATCAACAATAAGCGGAGTTGGAATTTGCGGCACCTCATCTTCATACATCCACACCTGATGTGTTTCTGTTACATCGCCCGCACCTGTTGGATCGATGGCAAACTGACGGGTAAAATTCGGTTTTCCATCCAGAAATATCCAACCGGAATTTACAAACACCAGGCCGTTATAATACAAGGACTGACTTACAGTTGAATCGTAACCATATTTAAACGACCAAACGACTTCGCCGGTAGTAACATCGTGTGCAAAACACATAAAAGCAGAGTTACTGATCAGCAAATCGCGGTCGCCAACAGTAATTACAATTGGCGTTTGGTACGACTTCCGGTAAACCGGTTCCAGGGTATCATAAATTTCTTTTGGGCGAACACTTTTCCAAATGGTCTCTCCTGTTTTTTTATCCAGCGCAATTACATAAGGATCTTCGGTTCCTTCCAAATGTACAATCAATTTGTCTTTGTAAATAATTGGCGACGAAGCCGGTCCCTGCATATGGTCACAAGGCATATCATCACGTTTCCAGATCACTTCGAAATTTTCAATATTGACACAGGCAGTTCCAAAACTTCCGTAATGCACGTAAACGCGTCCTTCTTCAACGCACGGAGTTGGCGTGGCATACGAGTTGGTTCCGTGGATACGTTGCGGATCTTCAGCAGTAAATAAGGTTTGTTCATTCAGCAGTTTGCCGGTTTCCAAATCGTAACAAAACAGGTAAAATTCGTGCCCGTCTTTTTCGGCCGAAGTTACCCAAACCCGGCCATCATACACTGCCGGCGACGACCAGCCCAATCCTTTTACGGGCACTTTCCACACTATATTTTCGGAAGCACTCCAGTGCAATGGCACTGTTTCCACATTGGCGTGTCCATCCATGGCTGAACCACGGAAATGAGTCCAGTTTTGCTGCTCATTCCGGCACGAAACCAATACAAAAAGCAAGAAAATAAACGCGGTAAAGTTGTTTTTTTTGGTCATCATTTTAGGTTTAGTTTGTTTGAAATCAAAGTTAATCGAAAAATGGAGTTTCAAAAATTAAATCTCTACCTTCACCCTTTTAATTTAAGATTGATGAAAATGACTAAACTGCTACTTTCAATACTTACGCTTGTTTTTACATTCAACGCCCTTTCTGCGCAGAATAACAGCGATGAAGAATTAACGATTCGGGTTATGACTTTTAATATTTTACACGGAGCCACCACCAATGGAGACTTTGATCTGGATAAAATTGCCGCAGTTATTCATGAAACGAATCCTGATTTGGTAGCTTTACAGGAAGTTGACTTTAAAACCAACCGCGCCCGCAACTACGATCTGGCTACCGAGCTGGGCTGGCGAACCAAAATGGCGCCCTTGTTTGGCATTGCCATGCCTTTTGATGGTGGCGGATACGGGGAAGGAATATTGACAAAAATGCCCATTCTTTCCAGTCGCAATGTTGCACTTCCGCATTCACCCAACAATGAACCACGCGCTGCACTCCAGGTGCTGGTACAATTGGAATCGGGCGATACAATCAGCTTTATCGGTACGCATTTGGAACACCAGGAAAGCAGCCCCGACCGAATCGACCAGGTAAACACCATCAATCAAACTTTTGCCTCGTGCCAATACCCCGCTATTTTAGCCGGCGATTTAAACGCTACACCCAACAGCGAACCAATCACAATTCTAAAAAAATACTGGACAGCCAGCGACGAGAATGAAACCTTAACTTTTCCATCCGACGATCCAGAAATAAAGATCGACTACATCTTTTTCAGGCCTGCCGAAAAGTGGCAAGTGATAGAAACTAAAGTTATTTGTGATGAAATTGCTTCCGACCACTGTGCCCTGCTTTCGGTTTTAAGGCTGGTGAAATAAGGTATGCTGGTGGAAAACCTTTTCTAAAGTTTGAAACTTTGGAAAAGCCACAAAAAAGCCGCTGGTTGTAATCCCAGCGGCTTTTTTCCGGGCATAATCTTTTTTAAACGTAAAGTTTTGGCTAACTCTCCAGATGACTGTTTCAGCAAATATCATCACCCGATGAATTGAAAGCAGACGAAAAGAACTATCTCAAATAAAAATCATCACTTTTTGTTCCTCAATTTTTTAGCTATTTTTGTAAAAAAGGTAATCATGGGAATTTACACCATTAAAATTAACGAGAAAACTAAAGCAGGTAAAAACCTCGTTGCTTTTTTAAAATCACTTAAAGATGTTGTTTCGATAAAAAAAGTAGAACGAAGTGCTGCCATCGATGAAGCCTTAGAAGACATAAATCAAGGAAGGACATTCTCTGCTAATGATTCCAAAGATTTATTAAATCAATGTCTTTCATAATGTATTCCATCCAATATACCAACCGCTTTAAGAAAGACGTTAAACTTTGTCAAAAAAGAGGTTACAACCTTACTTTGTTATCCGAAGCTATTGATATCCTGCAAGCAACAGGCAAGCTCCCTGCCAAATACAGATCTCACCTATTGAAAGGAAATTACGAAGGGTTATATGAATGTCATTTAAAACCAGACTGGCTACTAGTTTGGGAACAAAATGACCATCAATTAACCCTGCTTTTTATGACTACCGGAACACATTCCGATTTATTTTGATCACAAAAAAAAGTTTTATTTTACACGATTATTTCTCGATTAAACATGAAGTTTTTTCCATTTCATCAAATTTGATCCCAAAACGTTCCAGCTCATTTAAAATCGGCTCATAAATATAGGGCTGGGTAGGAATTAAAACGCCGCTTTGTTTTAGCCTGTCAGTCAGAAACAATTTGGCGGCCACTGCCAGCGGCAAACCTACTGTTTTCGCCATAGCTGTTCTTCTGCCCGATTCGCCAACAACCACCAGCGAACTGTTCTTTTCCACCTTTTCCTTCGTGTCGCGATTGAGGTATTCAAACTTATGCCACATCACAATCATATCTTTATCGTCGGGCATCAGCTGCCATTTTTCCGAGAGCAATTTTTCCATCACCTGAGCTGGAGTAGCGCGTTTTAACCCGATCTTCTTCTTTTCGAAAATCCCCAGCCACTCCAGTTTTGGAATGATTTCCGAATCCATCGGAATTTGCATGGAATGATACAGTTTCAGGTCGATGGTATCGGCCGGATGGTAATACAAAAAGGAGTTAATAAACTCGCGGTAGGTCATGTCTTCCACATTGTCGATATAGTGCTCGTCGCTGGTGGCCCCCAGTTGCACAAAAACATTCCAGGCTTTGCAAAATCCCGGGCGACGCAAGGTCCCGCGAAAAACCGTGGGTACTTCCTGCAATCCGTATTTATCGATATAACTCATCGAATCGCGATTGGCATAGCCTTCAAACCAACCGTATTCATTAATTTTTATGAGTTCTGTGCGACGGAACAAACGGTTATAGGGTATGTATTTCACTTTCCCTTTCTGAATAAATTTTGCCGGGCCGCCCTGCCCTGCCAGCACCACATTTCGCGGATTCCAGCTAAACTTATAGTGCCACGGATTGTCATCCGATTCGGGCGCCACCAAACCACCGGTAAACGATTCAAAGGCCTCCAGCCGATGGCCTTCCTGTTTTATCTGGTTAATCACACGCATTGCCGACATGTGATCGAGGCCGGGATCGAGGCCGCATTCGTTCAAGAACAGCAGCCCTTTACTTCTCACCTCTTCTTCAACCTGCTGGGCTTCCTTACTTTCGTACGAAGCGGTAAACAGACTTTTCGAGAATTTCAGGCACGATTGCATCACCAGCTTATGCAGCCGCGCCGGCAACATCGAAATTACCAGGTCGGCCTGACTCACTTCCTGTTCGCGGGCAAAGTCATCGCGCACATTTAAAATGGAAAAAGACAATCTCAAGGATTTTGCCAGGTCGCTTTCTTCGGCATCCACAACTTTTATGTGCCAGTGGTATTTTGATGCACGTTCGGCCAGGTAGGTGAGCAAAAATACGCTCGATCTGCCGGCTCCGAATATTAATATGTTTTTCATAATTTTTAGCAATTAGTTACAAGCTTGGTATTTATTCACCCGGTGACTTCGAGTCACCGGGTGAATACCGTCGAACCGTTTTAGTGATACCCTTGCTTTTGAGTGATACCCTCACTCAGAGTGAGCGTATCACTATGTGCTTCTTATACATTAAATTCAATTCCCTGAGCCAACGGAAGCTCTGTACTGTAATTTATGGTATTAGTCTGACGTCGCATGTAGGCTTTCCATGCATCGGAACCCGACTCGCGGCCACCACCGGTTTCTTTTTCGCCACCAAAAGCACCACCAATTTCAGCACCCGAAGTACCAATATTTACATTGGCAATGCCACAATCTGATCCTTCGTGCGACAGGAATTTCTCGGTTTCTAACATGTGCGTTGAAAAAATTGCTGACGATAATCCCTGCGGAACATCGTTATGAATACGAATGGCCTCTTCCAAAACGGAATAACGAATCATATAAAGCAGCGGCGCAAACGTTTCGTCCTGAACAATTTCGTAGTGATTTTCCACCTCGGCGATAGCAGGAGTTACAAAACATCCTGATTCGTAACCTTCTCCCGACAGCACTTCTCCGCCAATCAGCAGATTTCCGCCTTCTGCTTTTACTTTTTCAATGGCGGCCAGGTAAGTATCCACGGCCCAACGATCAACCAGCGGGCCAACCAGTGTTTTTTCATCCAGAGCATGGCCAATTGGCAACTGCTCATAAATGGCAATCAAACGTTTTTTAAAATCATCGTAAACCGAATCGTGAACAATAATACGACGTGTTGAAGTACAACGTTGGCCGCAAGTGCCCACCGCACCAAACACCACCGCACGAAGCGCCATTTCCAGATCGGCATCAGGAGTAATAATTATGGCATTGTTGCCACCCAATTCCAGAATGGTTTTCCCAAGTCGCTGCCCAACAAGGCCGCCAACTTTTTTACCTATTTTTGTAGAGCCGGTAAACGACACCAGCGGAATATTTTTATCGCTGAAAAACTCATCGCCCAATTCGCGTGATCCTGCTGCTACAAGATTCAAAACCCCCTCAGGAATATCGTTTTCTTTTAAAACTCTGGCAACGATATTGTGCACAGCAATGGCACATAAAAATACTTTCGATGAAGGTTTCCATATCACCACATCGCCGGCAACCATTGCAATCATTGCGTTCCAGGCCCAAACGGCCACCGGAAAGTTAAAGGCCGAAACCACGCCCACAATTCCCAGCGGATGATACTGGTCGTACATGCGGTGCTTTTCGCGTTCCGAATGCATGGTAAAACCATACAACTGGCGCGACTGGCCCACAGCAAAATCGCAGATATCAATCATTTCCTGCACCTCGCCCAAGCCTTCCTGATAAATTTTCCCCATTTCGTACGAAACCAGTTTTCCGAGCGGCTCCTTGTATTTGCGAAGTTCCAGACCAATCTGACGCACAATCTCGCCACGTTTTGGTGCCGGCACCATTCGCCACACTTTAAAAGCGTCTTTTGCTTTTTCCACCACCTCGTGGTAGTCGGCCGCAGTTGCCTGATTCACGGTTGCAATCAATTCCCCGTCCGATGGCGAAAACGATTCCACAACTGCACCGGAGGTTGTTTTCCATTCGGTTCCGGTGCAAACACCATTATTAACTTCACTAATTCCTAACTGTTTTAATTCTTTTGAGATGTCGATTTTCATTTTATTTATTTTTAGTTGTTTACAAATTCTTTTTTACCCCTTACCCTTCAGGAGTTCCCCTTTCAAGGGGAACAAGCGTTAAACAAACTTCCTGCGTTTCTTTGAAGCCTCCCTCTTTACATTTTACGTTTTTCCCTTATTAAGGGAAAATGTCGGCAGACAAAAGGGTATAGTTGTTTAATATCTATACCTTCTCCAAAACCATTGAAACTCCCTGCCCCACGCCAACACACATGGTGCAAAGCGCGTATTTTGAAGTTTTATTTTGCAGCTGATAAACTGCTGTTGTCACCAGGCGCGCTCCCGACATTCCCAGCGGATGACCGAGTGCAATGGCGCCGCCAAGCGGATTCAGACGCGGATCATCGTCATCCATTCCCAACGAACGAGTGCAGGCCAGCGATTGCGCGGCAAATGCTTCATTTAATTCAATAATGTCCATTTGGTCCAGACTCATTCCCAGCCGTTTCAACAACTTATTGGTGGCCGGTACCGGTCCGATTCCCATGGTACGAGGCGGCACACCGGCTGCCTGAGTTCCCAGAACCCGGACTTTCGGCGTTAAATTGAACCTTTTAACAGCCGCTTCCGATGCAACAATTACAGCAGCAGCTCCATCGTTAATGCCCGAAGCATTGCCGGCAGTTACTGTTGTTCCCGGGCCATAAACCGGATTTAAGGTTACCAGTTTTTCCAATGAAGTCAGCCTCGGGTGTTCGTCCTTTTCAAAAATTACCGGATCGCCTTTTCGCTGTGGAATGGAAACCGGAATAATTTCCCGCGCCAGTGCTCCGTTTTGTTGTGCTTCAGCCGTTTTCAACTGACTGTTGTGTGCAAACCGATCCTGATCTTCTCGACTTATACTGAATTCTGCGGCCAGATTTTCAGCCGTACAAATCAACGGATCGGTTCCGTATTTTTTCTGAAATTTTTCATTCACAAAACGCCAGCCAATGGTTGAGTCGTAAATTTCTGCCTGACGCGAAAACGCACTTGTATGTTTTGGCATTACAAAAGGCGATCGCGACATACTTTCGGCGCCGCCGGCAATTATCAGTTCTGCCTCACCAGCTTTTATGGCGCGTGCTGCCATTCCAATGGCTTCCATTCCCGAGGAGCATAAACGATTAATGGTTACGCCCGGCACCGACTCCGGCATTCCGGCCAACAACAAAGCCATTCGGGCAATATTACGATTGTCTTCGCCGGCCTGGTTGGCACATCCCATCAGCACATCATCGAAAGCTACTGCTTCAATCTGCTGGTTTCGTTCCAACAATGTTTTTATGGGAATAGCTGCCAGATCATCGGCCCTTACGGCAGACAGCCCTCCTCCATATTTTCCAACAGGTGTGCGTATTGCATCGCAAATAAAAACATCTGTCATAGTTTAGATTTTAGTATTGAGACTTTGAGTAGAGAAATGGAACAGGCAAAAAGCAAAATGACAGTTGGCAATTCTCAAATCATTATTCATTCGTCTCCATTCGTTAATCATTATTTAGTTTTTCAATCTTTGGTTTTAGCGCTTTAAAAGCCCTGAACAAACCTTCTGTTAACTGATCAATTTCCTTTTGTGTCATTACCGTTGAAAGCATACACGAAAAAGTGTTAATCATCAGTGTATTTTCTTTATAATACATGTAATCCAGCAACTCATTCACCAGCTTTTTCCCTTCTTTATCCTGATAAGCCTCGCGGTAAGTTGTGGGCGGATCGGGCCGAAGGTGTATACGAAACATCGAGCCGGCACCGGTAACCGAAAACGGAACACCGGCGAGTTTTATGGCTTCGCGAATTTGTTTAACGGCAATATCAGCCAACGAATTAAGCTGCTGAACCGCTTCCGAATCAAAATATTTCATGGCCTGGTAACCGGCAGTCATCGTGATCGGATTAGCCGAGAAGGTTCCTGAATACGGCAACAAAAGATTCTTTTCATGCGGATCAAAAACCTGCATCACATCAGCTCTTCCGGCCACAGCACCGACAGGGAAACCACCACCGATTATCTTTCCAAGCGATGTCAAATCCGGTTTCACTGAATAATTTTCCTGTGCGCCACCGTAATTCACCCGAAACGTTACCACCTCATCAAAAACCAGTAAAGCCTCGTTTTTCCTTGTCCAGGCATAAAGCGCTTCTATAAAATCATGATTCCCGGGTACTAATCCTACACGATGAGGAACAGGATCGACGATAACACAGGCGATATCTTCCGCATGTTTATCCAGAATATTCAGCGTTCGTTCAATGTTGTTGTACGGATATATAACCACGTCTTTGGCTACACATGGTGGTGTTCCGTGAGCCAGCGGAACACTGCTGGGCTGATCTTCCTTTCCCCAGTTTGACGGATCTGCCATTTGGCTGACTTCAGCAAAATCGTAAGTTCCATGATAAGCCCCTTCGGCCTTTGCAATTTTTGGCCGGCCGGTAAATGCCCTCGATGCTTTTATCATGGCCATTACCGCTTCAGTACCTGAATTCATAAAACGAATACGCTCGAAACTCGGCACGCGTTCGATCAGGTGAGTAGCAAAAGCCACTTCAATTTCGGAAGCCAGCGTGTATGCAGTTCCTTTTTTTAGCTGTTCGATAACCGCATCAACAATTGGCGGAAAGGAATGACCGTGAATAAGTGCCGCCATGTTATTGGCAAAATCGGTGCGCACTGTGCCATCGATATCGGTAATGTAACAGCCCGATGCACTGTTGGCATAATTCGGATAAGGCATCCGGAAAACGGTATTCCGGCTTACTCCACCACTTATTACCTGACGTGCCTTGTTGTAAATTTCCTCGCTATTTTCTTTTTTAGCCATCTTTTTGTTCTTACTGATTTAATCCTGTTGCAATGGCGCTTCGGTGTGTTGTTGCAGAAACTCGAAACTCACTCCGGGAGCCATTTCCCGCACATAAAGCTGTTTATTCCTGACATCAATTATTGCATAATTGGTATAAATGCGACTCACCACATTTTTTCCCGTTAGAGGATAAGTGCACTGTTTTACAATTTTGGAGCCGCCCGTTTTGGTGGTGTGTTTTGTAATTACATAAATAGTTTTTACGCCGGCCACCAAATCCATAGCTCCCCCCACGGCCGGAATATCCTTGGGATTTCCGGTTGACCAGTTGGCCAGATCACCTTCTTCCGAAACCTGGTAAGCTCCCAGCACACAAATGTCGATGTGGCCGCCACGTATCATCGCAAAACTATCGGCATGATGAAAATAAGCCGCACCGGGAATAGCCGTGACATATTTTTTTCCGGCATTTACCAACTCCGGATCTTCATGCTCCTCTTCTGCAACATTTCCCATCCCAAGCAATCCATTTTCGGTATGATAGATCACTTCACGTCCTTCAGGAATAAAACCGGCAACCATTTCGGGAATACCGATTCCCAGATTTACGTAGGCACCATCGTGAATATCCATAGCCACTTTTTGTGCCATTTCGGCGTTGCTCCAACCTGTTATTTTAGTAGTTAATTCCATGGTATTTTACATTTTCGGAAACCAGTTTCGACTCGTCGGCAGGATTGGAAATTTCCACTACACGATGAACAAAAATTCCCGGTGTTACCACATGTTCCGGATTAATATTCCCCAGTTCAACCACCTTTTTAGCTTGCACAATAGTTTGTTTGGCAGCCATACACATAACCGGCCCAAAGTTGCGGGCTGTTTTGTTGTAAATAAGGTTTCCGTATTTATCGGCAGCGGCACATTTCACCAAGGCAAAATCAGCCTGAATGGCTTTTTCCATAACGTATTCCCTGCCGTTAAACCCGCGTATTTCTTTGCCTTCTGCCAAAGGAGTATTTACTGTTGTTGGCGTGTAAAAAGCAGGGATTCCTGCTCCGGCGGCACGAATGCGCTCGGCCAGAGTTCCCTGGGGAACCAGTTCCAGCTCAATTTCGCCGGCCCGGTACAACTCTGGGAAAACAACAGAAATGGCAGTACGAGGAAAAGAACAGAGGATCTTTTTCACCTGACGGTTTTCGATAAGTGCGGCCAGCCCAACATGTCCGCTACCGGCATTGTTACTCACTACCGTCAGATCTTTTGCTCCCTGATCAACCAGCGCGTGAATCAATTCTACCGGGCTACCGGCTTCACCAAAACCACTGATCATTACGGTTGCTCCGTCGAAAATGCCGGCAACCGCTTCTTTTGCCGAATGCACGATCTTGTTAATCATGGCCTGCCATTTTTAACGATTCTTTTTTTAGCGCTTCTTCCAGTCTTCCCTCAATCTCTTCCAACTCATCTTCGTAGAAATACTTATCGGCCTTGTAAGGCTTTAATTTTTCAATTGTATTTTCCTGCTCGTTGTACTCGGCAAAATATACGCGGTCCATCCACTCCATGTTCCGGGCTTCGTTGAATTTTAGCACGAACACTTTTTCGCCATCAATTTCTGTTGTGCCCATCAGCGAGGTTTTTCCGGCAGAGGAAGTCATCGTAATGTAGCGCGACGGACGATTTATCGATGCCAGACTGCGATACACCTTGTTGAATACTTTGGTGATATCGGCCAGCGGTGCTGTGAAATGATGATGCTCGCCGGTTGGCCGTGCGCAGTACATCGAATGGAAACCAATACCAACCATGGCCAGTATATTGCCTAAATCAATCCAGTTTTGTGCCGACCGATCGACATCCACTTTGCCGTTTTCATCTTTATACAAACTAATGGTGTTCATAATCGGACTTTGGCTCTTCACTTTTATGTCGTATTTTTTCAGGCGCTGAATAGCTGCAAGTGCTCCCGGATTCAACAGCTCACGCGGTGTTGAGGTATGCGACATCCAAACCACCTGGATACCATTTTCAACGGTAGTTTTCAGCAGCTCCAGAATTTCTTTAAACCGATCGGTGAGCAGAAATTCAGGATGAAAAGTGATAGCCCGCGAGCCAATTCGTAATGTGCGGATATGCAACAACTCATCGTCTTCCAGAATTGGAGTGAGGTATTCTTTCAATCGCTTGTATGAAATGTAGCCCGCGTCTCCTCCGGTAATTAATATGTCGGTAACTTCTTTGTGCTTTTTCAGGTAATTATGCACCTGCCCGATGTCGTGCTGAACAAACATATCTTCGTCGCCACGCACCTGTGCATGACGGAAACAATAGGTGCAAAAAGCAAAACAGTTTTGTGTTCCGGCATCCAGAATCAGTTTTATCGGCGGATACTTGTGCTGGCTTCCTTCCAGAATTTCAATCTGCCCCTCGTCGTTATAAAAAAACGGTTTGTTCAGTTTTTGTTTCCCATCGTGCGGATTGGTTTTTAACTGGTAAGCTTCAACAACTTTCCGTCGATCTTCTTCGCTTTGGGCATCCAGGTATTTTTGTACATCAGTTTTGTTAATCATATCCGGCTGCGGAAACACCAGGTAGTAATTCGGATCATTTTTATAGTTGCTCCAATCAATGGTATTCAGAATATGTTTGGTCGCCATAAAACGGTACACTTCAAGAAAAAACTCACGTTCTTTTACACGTTCGAGCTCTACTCCATTAGCTTTCAATACATTTAAAATTTCACGAAAACCGGCTAACCCGGTGTAATGGGTTTTTCCTGTAAAAAGTGGAGTACCCGTTTTTGAAAAGCCGGAATACTGAGGATAACATTTTTGCAGGCGGTGAATTAATCCTGCTGATAAAAGCTCCTCGTTTTTAATGGTTTGTATTGTTTCGGGCGTAAAATTGTAAGCACGCATCATTTCATCAACATTTAATGATTCTTTCGTACTGTTCATTTCAATTGAATTTAAAAGTTACTATTGAAAATTTAGAAAACACTCAAGACCCAATGCATAGCCTTATACGAGCCATACAGGAAGGCTGTTGCGCTTCATTCCGAATCCGTCTTACCGACACTGATTTGAAAGCATTTTAACAGTAAAAAGTATTGACAGGCGCCAATAAGAGTTGTGGAATAAAACCAACTGCGGTTGCAGCTAATGTGAAACCTTATCATCATCGAGGCACTCTGGCATGCCTTGATAGAAAAAAACAGGACATGAATACGATTGTACCATGTGCCCAATTTATGAAAATTTAAATCAGAAGTCCATGATTTTTGTGATAATTTATAAAAATGGAAGATATCATCTTTTGTTAAATAAATTTTTAGCAACTTAAGGGGCTATTAAAAAGTATTTTTTTGCCGAAAAAGTAAGACGTTTAATTCGTTAACACGACCAAAAATTCAGCAAAAACCAGAGTAATATTTATCGAACGAATTCTTATTAATTTCGTTTGAATAATTGGAAACAGAAAACAGAAAAAAATGAAAGTACTATTACTTGGCGCCGGAATGGTAGCCAAACCACTTGCCGATTATATTCTTAACAACCAAATAGAATTAACCATTGCCAGCCGCACACTTGCAAAAGCCGAAAAGTTAATCGGAAACCATGCAAACGGTAAAGCGCTGCAATGGACCATCGACGATCTTAACCAACTGGATGAACTGATTGCTTCGCACGATTTAACTGTAAGCCTGTTGCCGTATGCACACCATGTAACGGTTGCCCAACTGTGTATTAAGCACAAAAAAAACATGGTAACCACATCGTATGTATCAGAAGAAATGAAGGCACTGGATGCTGAAGCAAAAAATGCCGGAATTATTATTCTGAACGAAATTGGTGTTGATCCGGGCTTTGACCATATGACTGCCATGCGAATCATCGATAAGGTAAAAGAAAAAGGTGGCAAGATCAAGGAATTTTACTCGTTGTGCGGAGCACTGGCCGCCCCCGAAGAAATTGACAATCCGTTTAAGTATAAATTTTCGTGGTCGCCAAAAGGTGTAATTATGGCCGGAAATAACGGAGCGAAATATTTAAAAGACGGCGAAATTGTTGAACTCCCCACTGAAAAGCTTTTCAAAGATCCGTTGAAAATTGATTTTCCCGAAGTTGGAGAGATGGAAGTTTACCCCAATCGCAACTCGTTGGCTTACATCGATATTTACGGATTAAAAGATGTTACCACCATGTACCGCGGCACGTTCCGTTACCCCGACTGGTGCGAAATTATGGATGCCATGAAAACGCTTGGCTTGTTTACCTACGAGAAGCAAAATTTTGCCGGCAAAACTTACAAAAAAGTTATGGCACGCCAGCTGGAAGTTTATCCGGCCAACATTAAAGAAAAAGTAGCTGAACGGCTGCGGTTGCCGATCGACAGTCCTGCTATTCGGGCTATGGAATGGCTGGGTCTTTTCAGCGATTATATGGTTGCAATGGACGAAGGATCGAATTTTGATTTGGTTACCTACCTGATGCTCAAAAAAATGATGCTCCCCGAAGGTGCCCGCGACATGGTTATCATGCTTCACTCGTTTTTAATTGAAAATGCCAACGGAAGCAAAGAAGTTATAAAATCGCGGTTATTGGATTTTGCCACCAAAGAAGATACATCGATTGCAAGAACAGTTGCGCTACCTGCAGCCATTGCGGTTAAAATGATTTTGGATGGAAGAATTACGGACAAAGGCGTTCATATTCCGGTATCAAAAAGTATTTACGAGCCTATTTTAACGGAACTGGAAAAACTTGGCATTGCCATGAAAGAAGAATGGGGACTGCCCATTAACAACTAGTTGCGGGTTTCGCCGGTTTTAATCGAATATACTTTCATTTTTGAGTGTGCATTACCAACCGACGGTTTAGTTTAAAAACCACAACGAACGTTCAAAAATTAAGCAAAACAATCAGAGAGCGTAGTTTTTTGTATTTTTCCCCAATAATTTCAGCCGCATGGAAACAAGTAAAAAAATTTACATTTTTCTAATCGTAATTACAATTGTGGTGGTTTGTATTTATGCACAATCCATCATCATTCCGTTTATTCTGGCCATTCTGTTTTGGTTTCTTATCCGGGTAATTAAAAAGTTACTGCTAAAAGTAAAATTTGTTGGCCGCATGCCTAAATGGATCATCACTCTGTTTTCAACCTTAGTGTTGATCGGCTTTTTGGTGCTCGCTGTTTCCATGATATCAAAAAACATTAAGGTTCTATCGACAACCCTGCCGGTTTACGAAGCCAATGTAAATAAAATTGCACAGCAAATTAATCAGCAATTTGATGTTGACATTATGAATATGGCGGGAAATTTTGCCCAAGATCTGAATTTCGGCAGTATTCTTTCATCGCTGTTAAGTACACTAACCGGGCTATTTGGCAACGCCTTCACGGTGTTACTTTATCTGCTGTTTTTACTGTTGGAAGAACCGATCTTTCCCAAGAAATTAAAAGCCATGTATCCGGACAAGAAACGTTATGAACATGTAAAAGAACTGGTAGATAAAATCGATCATTCCATAGGAAACTATGTGGCACTAAAAACACTTACCAGTTTGTTAACTGGTTTTCTGAGTTATTTTGCGCTGCTGTTTATTGGCATTGATGCGCCATTGTTTTGGGCTTTTCTCATCTTTGTTCTCAACTTTATTCCAACAATCGGGTCGCTAATTGCCACAGCGTTCCCGGCAATATTTGCCATTTTACAGTTTGGCGAAATCACTCCGGGAATTCTGGTACTGTCGATTGTTGGAGCCATTCAGTTGGTTGTTGGCAACTTTATCGAGCCGCGCCTAATGGGCAATTCACTAAACATCAGCCCTCTGGTGGTATTTTTAACCCTTGCCATCTGGGGTGTCATCTGGGGCATTTCAGGCATGCTGCTCAGTGTTCCTATTACGGTAATTCTGATAATAATTATGTCTGAATTCCCGGGTACAAGGCCCTTTGCCATTTTACTGAGTCAAAAAGGTTCGCTCAACAAATAGCAAACTGCAACTATTCAATGTCTGCCCATAACCAATAAGGCTCGCTGTAATAAAAAACATTGAGCATGTAAACAAAAACCGATTTCAACATAACAGGAACTGCCATCTGTCAATGAATTTTTACTTCATTTTTTGCACCTTTGGGAATTTAAAATAGTAAGCAATGAAAACATTAGCAACACTGCAACCGCAACCACTTTTTAACTATTTCGAAGCCATTTGCCAGGTACCCCGGCCATCGAAAAAAGAGGAAAAAATAAGAGCGTACCTATTGCAATTCGCAGAAGAAAATAAACTGGAAGCCCACACCGACAAAATTGGAAATGTAGTGATAAAAAAGCCTGCCAGTAAAGGAATGGAGCAGGCGCCAACCGTTATTCTGCAAACGCACATGGACATGGTTTGCGAAAAGAATTCGGACAAAGAATTTGATTTCGATAACGATGCCATTGAGCCAATGATTGTTGACGGCTGGGTGAAAGCCAACGGAACAACATTGGGTGCCGATTGCGGAATTGGCATTGCAGCCCAATTGGCTGTACTGGCTTCAAAAGAATTAAAACACGGCCCAATCGAATGTTTGATTACTGTTGATGAAGAAACCGGATTAACAGGTGCTTTTAACCTGCAGCCGAACTTTTTATCCGGGTCGGTTTTGTTGAACCTCGACTCGGAAGATGAAGGTGAACTGTTTATTGGTTGTGCCGGCGGAATTGATACGCTTGCCACTTTTAATTACCAACAGGAAAAAACGCCTGAAAATTCAATCGCAGTAAAAGTTTCGGTTAGCGGACTTTTAGGTGGGCATTCGGGCGACGATATCCACAAAAACCGTGGTAATGCCAACAAAATCCTTAACCGCTTTTTGTGGAACTGGAACGAGGGTTTTGAAATCAGGCTTGCCGATTTTAACGGCGGAAATTTACGTAATGCCATTGCACGCGAGGCTTTTGGTATTTTTACAATTCCTGCAAAAAAACGAGATGAAGTGTTCGCTTCATTCAATAAAATGGCCGCTTCGATAAAAGATGAATTTCAGTTTGCCGAGCCAAAATTGGAAATCAGTTGCACGGAAACCGAACTACCTGCTTTTGTTGTTGATACTGATACGCAAAACAAACTTTTAAATGCCATCTATGCCTGTCCACACGGTGTTTTGGAAATGAGCTCGCGCATGGAAAATATGGTGGAAACCTCAACAAACCTGGCTTCAGTAAAATTTACCAACGACAATAAAATCGTGGTAACTACCAGCCAGCGCAGCGAAATTGAAGGACGGAAATATTATGCCGCCGAAACCGTAAAAGCGGTATTTAATCTTGCCGGAGCAGCAGTAATACACAGCGACGGCTATCCTGGCTGGACGCCAAATCCTAATTCTGATATTTTGAAAACTACCGTTGATTCTTATAAAAAATTGTTTGGCATGGAACCGGTTGTTCGCTCGATTCACGCAGGACTGGAGTGTGGACTTTTCCTTGAAAAATACCCGCACCTCGATATGGTTTCATTTGGACCAACCATTAAAGGAGCCCATTCGCCCGATGAAAGACTGGACATTTCAACCACCGAAAAATTCTGGAAACACCTGGTTGATGTGCTTGAAAATATAAAGTAATAGAATAGGAAAAAGCTGCTTCAAAAAGGTGCTATTTGAAACGTCACCCTGAACTTGTTTCAGGGTCTGTACTCGCTGGAGGTGAGATTCTGAAACAAGTTCAGAATGACGTATATGGTTATTTTGAAACAGCTTTTTTATTCTTTGTTAAAATAATACCGATTTAACAACAAAATGTCGCATTCTTTCATTTCATTCCGAATGCTCCAGTATTGTAGCATCGGCATTAACCATTGTAATCTTTAAAATTCCATGCAGCTTTTTAAAGAACAATTGGTATAAAATGATCGTAACGCAATGTTGGTTCCTAAACTTTCAGGATTATTCCTTTCCATAATCCGGATTTGCAGCGTGTGTTTTCTGTTCTTCAAATCCTTATCCAGCGTATAGCCTTTAAGCGTTGTCTCTGCATCTTTCGAAAAAGTATCCAATTCAAACCAGGGTTGTCCATCCAGGCTGTATTCAATAATTCCTGAGTGGTTATCGGAGTACACCAAAATACCAACAGCTGTTCCTTTAAAGCGGAATTTGATTATCTCTCCGGGATATTCTCCTTTCAGCACCTTTTCGTCCGAAACGCTTGTCAATTCCCAGCCTTTTATGGGCTTTGGCGGATCGGGCGAAACAAAAACAGGATTCGGAAAAGTTACCCCGTCAACCAAAGTTGATAAGTCCTGATCGGTTTGTGCCTGTGTAGTTAGGCACATAACCAGCAATAAAAAGATTCCCACTATTCGCATGATTCAGATTTTTTAAAAAGCTGAAGGTAAGAATTTCAATCTTTCCATTCAATTTTTTCCTTCCAGTCGCGGCGCCCGGGCGAAGGAAAATCCATCATTACCTGCCCAACATAAAAGAAACCTAAACTTTTTTGGTTGTTTTCCAACTCCAGTAATTCATCAAACAGCTCGATAAAACCCGGTGTTGCCCAAAACGCAGCCAATTCCATTTCGGTAGCGGTTAGCCACATATTTTGCACGGCCATCGATACTGCTGCAATTTCTTCCCACTCGGGTAACCGACCGGCTGAATCGGGCTGCAAAATTACTGCAATGGCTACGGGCACACGCTCAATGGTTGATGCAAACTTTTCGATTTTCTCTGATGCAACCGGGTAACCTTCCTTTTGCTTTTCCAAGAGTAAAGCTTTGGCTTCGGCAGCCAGTTTGGCTTTGGCTTCGCCACGATAAACCTTAAACCGCCAGGGTTCGGTCTTTTTATGGTTGGGAGCCCAGTTGGCACTTCGTAACAACTCTTCTACCGAGCCGTTTGGCAGGTCCTTTTTGGCAAATAATCGTGGCGGTGTTGCTCTTCGGTTCTTTATAATTTCAGTAACTGACATATAGTTTTTTTAAGAAAAACACAGTTCCCCTAAAAAAGTTGAATGATTTTTCAAAGCCTTTATGCCACCGGAAGGGATTGATCAGAGATTGAAAAAGATTGATGGAGAATGGTCAAAGATTGATCTTTGAAATTAAATACCCATTCCTCCTGATCATGTAAAACTATTAATCAATCAGTAACTTCACCCGGGAAAAGACTTCTCTCTTTGCCCGAAATCACAAAAAATCAAAACTGAATACTGCGACTGAAAACTATTCCTCGTCTTTTGTATAACCCAGAATTTTAAACATTTCCTCTGCCGACTGCTCGTTTCTATACACATAATCGAAGAAATTTCCTTTCTCGTCGCGATCGATAATCACGTGTTTTGGTGCCGGAATCAAACAGTGCTTAATTCCACCATAACCACTAATGGCATCCTGGTAGGCACCGGTGTGGAAAAATCCAAGATAAAGCGGCTCTTTATCATCGTCGGAATAAGCAGGCAGCAAAACCTCCTGGTTAAAGTCTTCCGAGTTATAATAATCCGAATGGTCGCAACTGATACCTCCAATATTGGCACGTTTGTATTCGTTGTTCCATTTGTTAATCGGCAGCAAAATAAATTTTTCGAAAATCGACCACGAATCGGGGATGGTGTTCATTAAACTGTTGTTTATAATGTACCAGCTTTCGGTGTCGTTTTGCTGTTTTTGCTCGAGCACCTCGAAAATGATCGCACCGCTTTCGCCCACCGTATATTTTCCAAATTCGGTGTAAATATCCGGGTCAGGCAGGTTTTCAGCCGAGCAGGCTGTTTTTATGTTCGAAACAATTTCTTTTATCATGTACTCGTAATCGTACTCAAAACCCAGGTGGTTACGAATTGGAAAACCTCCACCAAGGTTAAACGAATCGAGTGTGTCGCATTGCTTTTTCAGCTCCACATAAAGTTTCATTGCTTTTTGAAACTCGCCCCAGAAATACAGACTGTCTTTAATTCCCGAATCAACAAAAAAGTGAAGCATCTTTAATTCGATGTTTTTCTTTCCTTTAATCTGATTCTGGAAAAACTCCGGGATATTGGTGTGCCTGATTCCCAAACGCGAGGTGTAATAGGCCGACTGCGATTCTTCGTTAATCGCCATACGAATACCCACTTTTACCTTTTCGCCATTGGCCAGTTTTTCAATCCGTTGCAGCTCGTTAATACTATCTAAAACAATAATATTATTCTTAAACCCAAGCCGTTGCAGCTCAATAATTTTCGACAGGTATTCCTGCGTTTTATAGCCGTTGTGAATAATCTTCCGATTCTTATCAATTTTCTTATCCTTAAACAGATGCAGAATCAGATCAATGTCGTACGACGACGAAGTTTCGAGGTTTACATTATGTTTTAACGCCTCGTTAACCACATGCGAAAAGTGGTTACACTTGGTACAATAACAATAATAATACTTGCCGTTATAATTGTTCTTTTTAATGGCCTTATTAAACAGGTTACGCGATTTTTTTATTTGTTCCCCAATTTTTGGCAGATATATAAACCGAAACGGGGTGCCATATTTTTTAATCAGATATTTTAAAGAGATTCCGTGAAAGGTTAATGAATCGCCTCTTAAATCAAAGCCTTCCTGCGGAAAGTAGTAGCTTTGCTCAATCAAATCAAAATAAGTATTCTTCATCTACGTAGCCATAAAAAATTATCAGTGTTTTTGCTCAAGTTTCAAACCGCAAATAAAATTAATTTTTTCCGATAATTCCTGTACTGAAAGTAAAAACGGAGCAAAAGCTTAATTTTTTTCCATTTCAGCAAAAAACTGCTCAAAATGCGGTCTTTATTTTCCTCTAATCACCCAAAGTTAATTAATAACCATTGTAGGGCAAAATCATCCTGCCAGAGAACTTCGTATATTCACAATGTAAGCTGCAATGTTCGCATTACATTCCGGATTTCCTGTTTCGCATTCGTTAAAAACGAATATTCTTTCAGATAAAAAATCTTTAATTTTGAAATTTTCACTCATCAAAAAAAATGCTTAATTTGTCTCTTAATTGAATACACTTCATACGAAATTACAATATTCGTGTGAATCTTTTCTATGTTATTGAATTTAAAATGATTAAACAAGAAAATGAGTAAAGTTTTAATAATTGGTGCAGGTGGTGTTGGTCGTGTGGTTGCCAGCAAGTGTGCAGATAATCCGGAAGTTTTTTCAGAAATTCTGTTAGCCAGTCGTACCGTTTCCAAGTGCGATGTAATTGCAAAAGAAGTTGGTAAAGGCCGAATTAAAACGGCTTCGTTGAATGCCGATAATGTTGCCGACACTGTTGCGCTGATCAAAGAATTTCAACCCGAGTTGGTTATTAATGTGGCACTTCCCTACCAGGATCTTCCGATTATGGATGCCTGCCTCGAAACCGGCGTAAACTATTTGGACACTGCCAATTACGAGCCAAAAGACGAAGCTAAATTCGAATACAGCTGGCAGTGGGCTTACCACGACCGGTTTAAAGAAAAAGGTATTATGGCGGTGCTGGGTTGCGGATTCGACCCCGGGGTAACCAGTATTTACACGGCGTACGCAGCCAAACATCATTTTGATGAAATGCACTACCTTGATATTGTAGATTGCAACGGCGGCGAGCACGGGAAAGCATTTGCCACCAATTTCAATCCGGAAATTAACATTCGTGAAATCACTCAAAACGGACGTTATTGGGAAAATGGCCAGTGGGTGGAAACCAAACCTTTTGAAATTAAACAGGCATTGAATTACCCAAATATCGGAGCCAGAGACTCATACGTTCTTTATCATGAAGAGCTGGAGTCGCTGACCAAAAACTTCCCCAGTTTAAAGCGGGCTCGTTTCTGGATGACTTTCGGCCAGGAATACCTGACTCACCTTCGTGTGATCCAGAACATTGGAATGAGCCGCATCGATCCGGTTAAATATAAAGGAATTGACATTATTCCATTGGAGTTCCTGAAAGAGGTGCTTCCAAACCCGGGAGACCTGGGCGACAACTACACTGGCGAAACATCAATCGGATGCCGCATAAAAGGTGTAAAAGACGGCGAAGAAAAAACCTACTACGTTTGGAACAACTGCAGCCACCAAAAAGCATTTGAAGAAACCGGAACACAAGGTGTTTCTTACACCACCGGCGTTCCTGCAATGCTGGGCGCCATGATGGTGCTTACCGGAAAATGGCAGGGCAAAGGCGTATTTAACGTTGAGGAATTCGATCCGGATCCGTTTATGGAAAAAATCGGCGAGCACGGTTTGCCGTGGAACGAAGAGATTAATGGCGATCTGGAAGTGTAACAAGCCAGGCGCAGAGGGCAAATAGCACAGTGCTTTTGCCCTCTGTTCTTTGCGCTAAGCCCTTTTCAAAATGAATTATAAAGAAATACCATCTCCGGCTTTTGTGCTCGATGAAAAACTGCTTCGTAAAAATCTGGAGCTAATCAACAACGTTCAGCAAGAAGCCGGCATTGAAATCATCCTGGCCTTTAAAGGATTTGCCATGTGGAGCGCCTTCCCCATTGTTCGCGAGTATTTAAAAGGCGCAACAGCCAGCTCTTTGTATGAGGCGCGTTTGTGTTTCGAGGAAATGAAAACCCGCGCACATTTGTATTCGCCGGTTTACCTCGATCATGAATTTGATGAACTGATGAGCTACAGCAGCCACATTGTTTTTAATTCGGTTAAACAGTTTGAAAAATATTCCCAACGCACGAAAACTGCCGGTCATAAAATTTCATGCGGAATACGGGTAAACCCTGAATATTCTGACGTGGGCACCGATCTTTACAATCCAAGTGCACCGGGCTCGCGTTTGGGCGTTGGCAGCGATGAAATGCCCGATGAATTGCCTGAAGGTATTGAAGGCATCCATTTTCATGTGTTATGCGAATCGGATTCATTCAGTCTGGAAAAAGTCCTCAAGATCCTCGAAAACAAATACAGTAAATACCTGCATCGGGCAAAATGGGTGAATATGGGCGGTGGCCACCTGATGACAAGGGAAGGCTATAACCATCAACACCTCATCAAACTACTAAAGGATTTCCGGAAAAAATACGACGTAAAAGTAATTTTGGAACCCGGCAGTGCCATTGCCTGGGAAACCGGCGTTTTGGTTTCAACTGTTCAGGATATTGTGGAGCACAAAGGCGTAAAAACAGCCATTTTGGATGTTTCGTTTACCGCCCACATGCCCGACACACTTGAAATGCCGTATCGCCCAAAAATTATTGGAGCACAAGATCCATCAGAAGAAAGCCGATACCTGTATCGTTTGGGAGGCGGTAGTTGTCTGGCCGGCGATTTTATGGAAGCCTACGATTTTGGACGTGAATTGCAAATTGGCGAACAAATCATTTTCCTCGATATGATCCACTACACCATGGTAAAAACCACCATGTTTAACGGTGTAAATCATCCGGCAATTGCCATCTGGACAAAAGATGAACAACTAAACATCGTCCGGAAATTCAGGTACGAAGATTTTAAAAACCGTTTGTCGTAAACGAACTTCTTTGGGTTAAAAATCCATTCGTTTAACAAGGAGAATAAAAACACAAAGTCGCGAAGCCACAGAGTTTTGTCTCATATTGAAACTCATCACACTTTGCGACTTTGTTTTCATCGATGTATTTTTTTTGATACATAATAAAACAACTTGCTACATTAAATAAACCAACGTATGAAACGAACATGAATTTTCTTCATTCTAAATTCAAAAACAAGAATGATTAAAATTTATGTGAGTTCCTGAATGTCTTCAAATTTTTTGAACATTCAGAAATCAAAAAATTTTAAACAGATGAAAAACCTGATTGTCTTTGCCTGCCTGCTTTGCAGTATAACTTCATTTGCCCAGAAAAATACCAACGAACGCGCCCAATGGTTCACCGATTCACGCTTCGGAATGTTTATTCACTGGGGCGTTTACAGCGCTGCCGAAGGCTACTGGAAAGGCGAAAAGCTGCGTCACGACAACGACTATGCTGAATGGATTTTATACCGAAACCGTATTGATCGCGACGAATATGTTACGCTGCTTGACCTTTTTCAGTGGGACGAGATTGATCCGGAAGAGTGGGTAATTCTGGCGAAAAAGTCAGGAATGAAATATATAACCATAACCGCCAAACACCATGATGGATTTGGTTTGTGGGACAGCAAAGTGAGTGATTACGATCTGGGCGATTATACCAACCCAAAACGCGATATTATTGCCGAAATGGCCGAGGCCTGTAAAAAACACGGCATCAAACTCTGCCTTTACTATTCGCACTGGGTGGATTGGGAACACCCGCTGGGCTGGGATCATAGCCGCGAAATTTACAAATTATCAGCCAGCGATTACGACCGCTACTGGCAGCAGAAAGTGATACCACAAATCACCGAACTGTTAACCAATTACGGAGAGATTTCGATGCTTTGGTTCGATATGTGGATTCATCACTCGGAAAGTATCGTTAGCAAAGAACAATTACTTCAGCTAAAATCACTGATACGCGACTTGCAGCCCAACTGCCTGGTAAATTCGCGTTTGGGCTTGTCGATTGACGAAGACCCCGACATTGATTACAAAACATTGGGCGACAACCAGCTTGGCGACAAAAAAGAAGATTTCCCATGGCAATCGCCGGCAACGGTTGCTCATTCGTGGGGCTTTCATTCGTCCGATTCGCAATGGAAATCAACAACAACTTTATTGAAATCCTTAATCGGAAACGTTAGTCTGAACGGTAATTTTATGCTGAACATCGGGCCGCGTGCCAATGGTGATGTTCCTTATGAAATTTCGCAGCGCATGCTTGAAATGGGCAAATGGCTACAGGTGAATGGAGAATCGATTTATGGCGCAGAGGCTTTCGACCTGAACAAAGACCTGCACGACTGGGGAAAAATTACCTGCAAGCAAGACGAAAGCAGCTTTAAATTGTTCCTGCATATTTATAACTGGCCACTGAACAAACAGCTGAATCTTACAGGAATTTCAGCTACTCCCCAAAAAGTATACCTGTTGGCGGATAAGCAAAAATCACCTCTCTCGTTTTCGCACTCCGGCGCATTTACTGAAGTTGCTTTACCTGCTGACCAACCCGATCCGTATGTTTCAGTAGTTATTGTGGAATACCCATCGAAACCGGAGATTACAGATGGGCTTGTAGCCAAAACAAGCGATGATGGCTATTCGCTGCTTCCCGGAAATCAAAATCCACAGCCTCAACCAATTAAAATAACACCGCCGGCAAAATACGGAACGATTCCGGCTTTTGTAGCTGCAGATGGCGTTACCGATTTTAGCTGGAAAATATACGTTGACCAACCGGGCACAAAAAGAGTGGATGTGTCGTATAGTTTTCAGGGCAACAGAAACAACAGCCAGATTGTTTTAAAAGCTTCCGGGCAATCCTTGTATCATTCGGTGCACCCCACCGGACAAACCGTTGGCGAACCTAACCAGGACTGGCATATCGATAATTTTGAATCGAACGAAATAGGTACAATCGATTTTCCCCAACCCGGTTTTTACACCATTGAGCTCAGCATTCAGCCAACTGAGGCAGACCCGATCAAGTTTCAGTGGTTGTGGATTAACTAAACCACTTTGCACTGGTTTAAGATTGAATGAAATTCAAAGAAGAATAATTGACAAAGCAGACATGAGTATTGAGTATTGAGTAATGAGTAGAGAGAAAAAGCAAAATCAGTCTCAATACTCAAATCTACTTCCTTTTATAATGGGAATTTATAGAAACTAAAGTAGCTGCAATAAAATTGCAGAGCCTGCCCCGAAACTATTTCGGGGGTTTTAACCATTAACTAGAAAACAAAACCGATTCGCGCATAAAAGACTAAACGACCTTATTAACAATTGTTAATAACTGCGGTTAATTCACGGTGGATATAAACGACTGAAAACCACTTGCATTTTTCATTTTTCGCTGTATATTTGATCTATCAGGTGAGCGATAAAAGGCTGCTTGAAAATTGTGGAAACGGGAAAAGTTTCTTAGTCGGAACCGGAACCATTTCATCCCACCTCTCGGGGCGGCACAATGAAAAAGCTGAAGTTTGAACGCGATATTCTGGAGTATCAAAGTTCAGGCAATCATCTGAAAGAAGTTCCAGAAGTTCTTTCAAGATTGGGTCATCAGGCAGGAAGTAAAAAGATCAAGGTCTTAACTGCGAAACTGCACAACGAAAACGAGGCAACTCAAACCCGTTGATTGGAAAGGAAACATCCTTAGGGAGAAACCGAATACACTGAAAGACACTTCGTTCAGGAAGGTAAGCGCGATTACCGAAAGAACAACCGGAAGGCTGAGCCGTAGAAAGCAAAGCCGGAACGTTAAGGCAAAAGCCGATTCGAAAGAAAAAGCCAACGCCGGTCGCAATAACCGTAACCTGGCACCAATAGTAACTTCGGTTACTTGAGAGTGAATGGGAGCTATTTGTAACAAAATAGTTCCCATTTGTGTTTTATAGCAATGGGATAAACCGATCACATTGAAACACATGAAATTCTTATTACTTTTAGCGCAAAAAGTAATACCATGATTCCACAACTAGATAAACTTAAAAATACCGATAGCGGAAACTTCTTCTTAATGGCCGGCCCATGTGCCATTGAAGGCGAAAAAATGGCGATGGAAATTGCCGAAAAAGTAGTTGCCATAACCGAGAAATTAAAGATCCCATACATTTTTAAAGGTTCGTACCGAAAAGCCAACCGTTCGCGTCTGGATTCGTTTGCAGGAATTGGCGACGAAAAAGCGCTGAAGATTCTGCAGAAAGTACGCGAAACTTTCAACATTCCGGTGGTTACCGATATCCACACGGCCGATGAAGCCGCAATGGCTGCCCAGTATGTTGATGTGCTGCAGATACCGGCATTTTTGTGCCGCCAAACCGATATTTTGGTGGCTGCAGCACAAACCGGCAAGTTGGTAAATATTAAAAAGGGACAGTTTCTTTCGGCAGATGCCATGCAGTTTGCGGTGAACAAAGTGCGCGAAAGTGGCAACAACAATATCGCGCTAACCGAACGCGGAACAACATTTGGCTACCAGGATTTGGTGGTGGATTACCGTGGTATTCCTGTTATGAAAGCAATGAATGTACCGGTTGTTCTCGACATTACCCACTCGCTGCAACAACCCAACCAGGCCAGCGGAGTAACCGGTGGAAAACCCGAATTGATTGAAACTGTTGCCCGTGCCGGAATTGCCGTTGGTGCCGATGGAATTTTTATTGAAACACACCCAAACCCTGCCGAAGCAAAATCGGACGGTGCAAATATGTTGCGACTCGATTTGCTCGAAACCTTGCTAACCAAACTGGTTTTACTCAAACAAACCGTTAATCAACTGGGATAAATGGCATTTGAAACAATTGCAAAGGAATTGAACGAGCTGGTAACAAGCTGGGCAAATAAGCTGGAAAGTTTGCCTCCGGAAACCATTGCCAACCAAAGAAACAGCCAGGATCGTTCGATCCGGCAAATTGTTGGCCACATGGTTGATTCGGCCTCGAATAATACCCACCGCGTTGTTCATCTGCAGTACCGCGAATCGCCGGTTGAATTTCCGAATTATGCCACCTATGGCAACAACGACAATTGGATAGCCATTCAGAATTACCAGGAAGAAGACTGGAAATTGCTGGTAAATTATTGGAAATTTGCCCATCTGCATTTTAGTCACGTTATCCGAAATGTAAATGCGGAGAAACTCGATCAGCAGTGGAGCGCAGATACCAACCAGTTTGTTTCGTTAAAAGATATGGTTGAGGATTTCCCACGCCATTTTAAACTGCACATCAACGAAATTGAAGAACTATTAAACCAATAATAAGATGCAAAAAAGACGATCGTTTTTAAAGAAAGCCATTGCGGGAGTTACTTTATCGGCCCTGCTTCCTTTTACAAAAAGCGCCACTGCCGGCGAGGTAAAACTTAAAGATGCACTGGTACACCATGTGTTTTTCTGGTTAAAAGAACCGGCAAACGAAGCACACAAAAAACAACTGGTTGAGGCTTTGAACAAACTCACCAAAGTAAAAACCATAAAACTTAGCCACATTGGTTTTCCGGCATCAACTGAAGACCGCGATGTTGTTGACCATTCGTATTCGGTGTCGTATATGGCCCTATTCGATAGCCAGGCCGACCAGGATTCGTACCAGGTTGATCCAATTCATCTGAAGTTTGTGGAGGAAAACCAGCACCTTTGGAATAAGGTTGTGGTTTACGATTCGATCGATTAGTGATAACATCCGAAAATACCTAACCCCCAATAACGGAAAGCTTGCTGTAAGCTACAAAGTAAGTTTCCCGGAATGCGGAAAGTCTGTATGAAGATCAAAACAAGCTTTCCACGCCTACGGAAAGTCAGCCAGAAATTCATTTTACAGTTTCCGCAAGTGCGGATAGCTAGCCTAAAAGTTATTTCCGGATTTCCCGGCGTGCGGAAAGCCTGTCAAAAGTTTGAAACAAGGTTTCCGCAAGTGCGGATCTTCTCCCGCCATAAAGAAATTGCTTATCGGGATTACCCGAAATCCCAAACGAGCCTGAAAACCACTCGTCGGATCTTCCCAAGATCCTGAAATAAAATGAAAACAAGCTTTCGGAAACTTCCGACGCGATTAAAAAAACCTAAACTACTAATAGAAGAAGAGATACGCCAATAAAATGGATGCGACAATTCCAACAAAATCGGCTATTAAACCACACACCACGGCATAACGGGTGTTCTTAATCCCAACGGCTCCAAAATATACGGCTAAAATATAGAATGTTGTATCAGTTGCTCCCTGCACCGTACTGGCCACGCGGCCAACAAACGAGTCGGCACCATAATTTGTCATGGCATCCACCATCATTCCGCGGGCACCACTTCCACTCAACGGCTTCATCAAAGCAGTTGGTAAAGCCGGTGTAAAATCGGCATTTACTCCCATTTGTTCAAATGCCCAGGTTACACCGGCAACCAGCCAATCCATAGCACCCGATGCACGAAATACACCAATGGCAACCAAAATAGCAACCAGGTACGGAATAATCTTCACAGCGGTTTTAAAGCCGTCTTTTGCCCCTTCAATAAAAGCCTCGTAAACATTCACCTTACGAAACAATGCCATAAGAATAAAGGCCACAATTACTGTAAACAGGATAAAATTACTGGCCACATTCGACACCTGAGTAATGGCATCTTTATCGAGCGTTGAGAAATACCAGATAACACCAACGATAATGGCCGTTAATCCGCCCAGGTAGGCTAAAATGGTTTTATCAAGCAGGTTTATTTTCTGGTAAATAGCTACAGAAATTAGTCCGGCAATGGTAGAAAAGTAGGTAGCCAGCAAAATCGGGATAAAAATATCGGAAGGATTTACGGCGCCCAGTTGAGCACGATAAACCATAATGCTTATGGGCAGCAGGGTAAGCCCTGAGGTATTCAGCACCAGGAACATAATTTGTGCGTTCGATGCTGTTTTTTTATTGGGATTGGTTGCCTGCATTTCTTTCATGGCCTGCAATCCCATTGGCGTTGCAGCATTATCGAGGTTTAGCATGTTGGCAGCAATATTCATTAAAATAGAACCGTGCGCCGGATGCTCCTTTCCCAACTCGGGAAACAGTTTATTAAAAAACGGGCCAATCACTTTCGAAAACACATGAACGATTCCGCCTTTCTCCCCTATTTTCATAATCCCCATCCACAAAGTAAGCACACCGGTTAACCCCAACGATATTTCGAAACCTGTTTTAGCCATATCGAAAGTGGCCTGCACCATGTCGGTAAAAACCTGTGTATCGCCCAAAAATACGAGCTTTACCAGGGCAATCAGAAAAGCGATTATAAAAAAGAAAATAAAAAGGTAATTCAGTGCCATTCTGCCAATTGAATTTTGATTTTGAATAAAGAATTTCCGCTAAAAATTGTGCTTCATAAGTTTGGCATCTAAAGATAGATGAAGTTTTCATTTCTACAAACATAAAAAAAGAGGGACTTTAAAAGTCCCTCTTTAATTTCAAACCAAATCTCCATTTATTATTTGTATTCCGGACGTTGTTCCAGAACACCAACTTGTTGATCTAACTGAGCCTGTGGAATAGGCATATATTTGTCGGCTTCAGAAAATGTATACCCCACCATACTCGCTTCTGATGTACGTATTCTCTCATCAGCACGAGCGAATCCATTTAGCACTTCTGCCATGCTTTTTCCACCAATCTGGTTAGGAAGATTGTCCCAGCGACGAAGGTCGAAGAAACGGAAACCTTCGGTAGCCAACTCTAAACGTTGCTCCCACTGAACAGCTTCCATCGCTTCATTTGCATCAGCAAACGAAGTGTACAAACCAATCTGGTAATTGGCTGCTGGTTTAGTCCAGTCAACATCTCCTCCAGTTTTATAATCAGCATCAGTTGTATTGAAGCCCCATGGATATACGCCATCAGAACCACCAGGTAACTTATTAATTAAAACCTTACCCATAACCTGCTCGCTATCCATTGCACGCTGACGAATCATATTTACATAAGTACGCGCTTCATCGATATCACCAGATGCTGCTGCACATTCCGCTTTCCAAAGTATAACATGAGTATAACGTAAATAACGATAGTTATTGGCATTAATACCGGTTTGCCATCCTGTAGTAGTCGATAAGCTGAAACGCTCCGATTTTTTAAAGAATGGTTTAGCAACAGGCAAATATGGTCCACCATCAGCCTGATACCTGATCCAGTTATTTCCCCTGTTAATACCCCAGTCTTTGTAAGGAATACCGCGACGGCTAATGGTATGGTCAACGCGTGGGTCTAGTGCATGATCAGTAGGATTAAATTCAGCTTCTGATGCAATACCCTGGTCATTAGCCAAGTCGGTATCATTAAATGTATCGAACATTGGTAAACCGTTCTCATCAACTTTATAGGCATTGAACAGGTTTTGCGATGGTTGGTGGAAGCCACAGCACATACCAATGTCACCACCGTGAGGCCAGTTCAAACCAATACCCATCTCTGCATTCAGCGATTCGTTAATATCGTTTACGTTTGCCTGAATTTCAAAGATTGATTCTTCGTTATTGTTGGTTGCAATATTAAAGTTATCCATAAAATCTGCAGCCAATGTAAACTCACCGCTCGCAATAATTTCGTCAAGCAGTGGTTCTGCATCAGAGTATCTCAAATCCTGTAGATAAGCTCTTGCTGCCAGCGCTTTAGCTGCCCACTTGGTAGCACGGCCAACCTGAGACTGTGATGCAGGAAGATTGGAACCGGCAAAAGTTAAATCCGCGATAATAAAGTCAAGAACAGCACCCTCGGCATTAACATTGGTAACCTGAGTAGGATCTTCAACGTTTTCATCTAAAATTGGCAAGTAATCACCAAATACCAAACGGGCTTCAAAATAGAATAAGGCACGCAGAAAACGGGTTTCTGCCCGGTATGCATTAGCGTCGTCGGAAGTAATACCACCTTCTGATTCAACCAAATCGATAATTCTTAAAGTTTTGTTAGCACGGTCTACGCCCATACCCAAAGCCCATTGCCATTTGTCGGCAGGGTAATTGTTGGTAGATTGTACCACCCAGTGCTCGATATCATTTGCCGGCGACTGGTCGGTAAGTTCTGATCCTTTATACGCATCGTCAGATGCTATTGAACCATAAGTCCAGTTTTGAATAGAAGCTCCCCACGAGATTTCCCATAAAGAACTACCTCCTACCATTGCATAGGTACCAATCATCAGTGCTTCAATACCATCAGCACTGTAGAGCTGATTTTCTGATAATGAGCCCGGAGGTTCCTTGGTCAGGAATTCTTCAGAACATGAATATGACATGGTTAGTAAGAACACTACAACCATTAATATTGATAGTTTTTTCATAATACTTATCTGTTTTATATTCAAATTAAATTAACTGTTATAAACCGAGTTGAACACCGAACATAACCTGACGTGGTGTAGGCCATGCTCCCATATCCATCCCCATATAAGTACCAGAAGCATTTACTTCAGGATCCAGACCACTGTAACCGGTTAACGTAAATACGTTAGAAACCTGTCCGTAAAGTCTTAAGCTTTTAATACCTGCTCTGTCAAGCAACGATTTTGGAACAGTATAACCCAGGCGTAAGTTTTTCAGTCGCAAGTACGATGCATCTTCGATAAATGCAGTCGATGGCTCCTGAGAGATATCGCTAAGGTCGAGCATTGGCAATTCAGCTTTTGAGTTATCATCCAGGTAAGGACTTCCCCATGAATTGTACAATGCATCTTTACTTAATCCACCTGTAAACTGACCATAGTCAATCCAGCGAGTTACGTAATTAACCATATCGTTTCCAATGCTACCATAGAAGAACATGGTTAAATCGAAGTTTTTATAACCAAGATTGATATTCATACCACCTGTTAAATCAGGATGCGGACTTCCGATAAATGTTCTGTCGGCAGCAGTGATTGTTCCATCACCATTCACATCTCTGTATTTGAAGTGCCCCGGTTGATTGTATTCAGTATCGCTATAAGGTGCATGAGCATCAGCTTCTGCCTGAGTTTGAAAGATACCATCAACAATATAACCATAGAATTCAGGGAAAGCAGTACCAGCCGCAAAACGGGTATATACTTTCTGACGTTCTGTTGCTGCATCTACGTAACGGTCAGGATCTCCTGAAAGTTTCAGTATCTCGTTTTTGTAGTGCGACAGGTTCATACTGATATTGTAGGTAAGATCTCCACCCACTGCAGTATTATTATACGATACTTCAAAGTCGATACCTTTGTTTTCCATTTCACCAACGTTAACATAAGGAGCTGTTGCAATACCCATTACCTGAGGTATAGGCTCGCGGAACAACATATCTTCAGTATTACGTTTCCATAAATCGATAGCAACTGCCAGATGGTTATCCAACATATTTGCGTCAATACCTATGTTTAATGTTTTAGTAGTTTCCCAGGTAACATCCTCACTACCTAATGCATCAGGCTTAAATCCGGAAACAGCACCGGTATTTGATCCGTCGATAGCATACGATGAACGATAAGCATCAGTTGCATAAGTGGAGTACGAGTTGTAGTTACCAATGCGGTCGTTACCCGACATACCCCATCCTAAACGTAGTTTTAACATATCTAACCAGCTACGAGATCCTTGCATGAAGCTTTCTTCTGAAATTGCCCACGCAGCAGATGCGGCAGGGAACACAGCATATTTGTTTTCATCACTGAATCGAGAAGAACCATCGCGACGTACTGTTCCTTCCAGGTAATATTTACCCATGTAGTTGTAGTTTGCACGACCAAAAACAGAGAACAATGACCATTCTGAAGCATTACCGCTGTTTTCTTTGTTACTTTCACCTGAATCTAACTGCATATAGTTAGGATCTTCAGAGAAATAAACACGACGACTGGCATTCAACGACTGATAAGTATTTTCAACAGCCTCGGTACCCACCAATACATTCAATCTATGAACGTCGTTGAAAGTTTTGTTGTAGTTCAATGTATTCGACCAGTTCCACTGCAAACTGTAGTTTGAGTCAGCATTTACACCGTTAACGGTATTGGGCTCTGAACGTTCGTAAGTTGGAAGGACATAACCTTTGTAGTTCCACTGCCCCCAGTTAGCACCAAATAATGTTTTAGCTGTCAGACCTTCGGCCAAAGTAAGCTCAGCATATGCATTACCTAAGATACGCATATATTTACCGTTGTTATTGCGTGCATCCCAAAGGATTTGTACAGGGTTGGAAGCATTACCCATACCATTGGCTTTACTACCTGCAAACTCTTTACCGCTGATGTCATAAACAGGAATAATTGGTTGCGAACGGTAGGCAAACGAAACTGCAGTTCCTTCACCGTTGTCACCAAATTCACCATTTTCGTCGATGTAAACAACTTGTAACGATTCGCCCACTTTTAGCCAATTGTTAAACTTGGCATCCGAGTTCATACGCATGGTATAGCGCTTAAATTCGGTCCATTTCAAAATACCTTCCTCATCCAGGTAATTGGCCGAAAACGCGTAGGTAGAGTTTTTACCACCACCACTTACCGAAAGGTCATACTCTTGAATGATACCGGTTTGGTAAATTTCGTCGTACCAGTCTGTTCCTTCTTTATTTGCCTTAAATATTACACCATTCGGATAACTGTAGGTTGATTCATCAACTTGGCCAGACATACCGGCAGCAGGCAAAATATAATCAGGAATAACCGGAGAAGAACCTGAACCATACTGAGGATGATTAGGAGCAACTCCCTGGTTAGCATATTGCAACCAAACTGCATCGGCATACTCTTTCGTATTCAACAAATCGTATTGATTTGTTGCTTTGGTAACACCTGTACGTACCGAGAATTTAACACTTGGCTGCTGGTTTGCACGTCCGCGTTTGGTAGTAATAATTACAACACCGTTTGCACCACGTGTACCGTAAATAGCTGCCGAAGAAGCATCTTTCAATACTGAAATACTTTCAATATCGCCTGGAGGAATGTTGTTACCCGGTCCTGCAGGTACACCGTCGATGATGTACAACGGATTCGGGTCGTTAATCGTTCCAACTCCGCGGATACGGATTGTTGCGTCAGCACCCGGACGGTTTGCAGTGGTTACAGTAACCCCGGCCACCTGTCCTTGCAAACGGTTGGCAACACTGGTTTCTGATGTAGCCTCCAGTTTCTCAGCCGAAACAGAAGAAACAGCACCTGTTAATTCTTCTTTCATTTGAGTACCGTAACCCACAACAACTACCTCGTCAACACCGATCACGTCGGCTTTCATCACTACGTTAATTGTTGATTGACCAGCAATCTCAATTTCCTGCGTTAACATACCGATGTAAGAGAAAGCTAATTTCTCTGCACCTTCAGGTAACGTTAAGGTGTAATTACCATCAATGTCGGTAATTGTTCCCTGAGTGGTTCCCTGAACCACAATCGACACACCAGGTATTCCCGTGCCATCTTCACCGGTAACAGTACCGGTAACAGCTGTTTGCGCATAAGAACCTAGAGAAAATGCCATGAATACAGACATCATAAGCAAGGTTAAAAAACCTCTTAAAGGATTTTTTTCCATAGATTTTAAGTTTTGGTATTAATAAATAGAAATTTGAATAAAAAATTATTCTGAATTGAATTGTAGTGAACCTACAATTCTACATAAGGATCAGTGTGGTTTATCCATAAGTTTAATTAATTAGTTAGTTAGTAAAATAGCCTCTTCGTTAGTTTTAGTTCTGCACCAAAAATACAGGTTAATTATTTTTTTTTCGATTGCTAAAATATGTTTTTCATTTCAACATTGAACATGTATGACATGTGTTAAATAACATACTATTGTCAATTGAACAATAACACCGGCTGTTCAGGAAACTGTTAGTTTAGTAGAAATTAATCACATACATTATTATATGTATTACTAAACCTTAAAAATCAGGTTTAATTACTACTTAAAATTAGATATTCATGCAAAAAAAAAGATAATTGCTATGAACAATTTTTATGCTAACAGGTCTATTTTAGATTGCAAAAACCAGATTTAATACCAATATAAATGAATAAATTTAAACCTATGAAAAAAACATTTTATTGGCTTCTTGCAATTGTAATCACGATTGTGGCAGTTATCTACCAACGAAAAACCGGCCCTACCTACGATAAAAAATTATCGGTAAACGTTAATGATACCCGTTACGAGGTAAAATTGGTTCGTAGTATTGAAATAGGCAGTAACACCGAAGTAAAGCTGGCCATTGATGATAAAACTATCGCAGCCCGTTTATTTTACAAACAGTTCATGTCTGATGATCCGTACCAATCGGTTGACTTTGAGTACAAAGAAAAACCGGTTGATTCGTATCTGATGAATAAAGTGTTTAAAATAACCGAAGACAAAGGGTGGTTTGCTCCGGTACCCGAACAACCTGCTGCCGGGAAAATTCAGTACTATTTTGAAGTTACCGACTCAAAAGGAACCAAAATGTATATGAATAAAACGCCGGTTGTAATACGTTTTAAAGGAGCCGTTCCGTCAGTGGTTTTAGCGCCGCATATCTTTTTTATGTTCTTTGCCATGTTATTGGGTAACCTGGCCGGAATTATGGCCATTTTCAAACATCAACGGTATAAATTTTACACCACCATTACACTTATTACCTTACTTATTGGTGGTATGATTCTGGGGCCAATTGTTCAGTTGTATGCTTTTGGCGAAGCCTGGGCCGGTGTTCCCTTTGCGTGGGACTTAACCGATAATAAAACACTAGTGGCCTTTATTTTCTGGATACTGGCAGTTGCGATGAACCGAAAAAAAGAACGTCCTGTGTTCACCATTGTGGCATCAATAGTTATGTTGATTATTTATTCTATTCCGCACAGTATGTATGGCTCGCAACTTGATCCGGAAACCGGCGAGATCATTCAGGGATGGATTCAACTGTTAATCATTTAAAGCAAAAATTATTATCCGTTTTTCCCGAAAATTTTAAATTTGGCATTCCTAACAAAATCAAACTAATATGAAGAACTGGTATCTGCTTGTACTTGTACTCCTGTTTTCCTGCACCAACAACACGGAAAAAAATTACCTCAGTTATGTCGATCCGCTTATTGGAACGGGGCCGGCATCAACAATAGCTGCGAAAGAGCATCCCGGCGACCATGTAAGTAACGGACAAACGATTCCGGCTGTTACAGCTCCCTTTGGGATGACACAATGGACACCGCAAATTTACGATAACGAGCAAAAATGTATCGCTCCTTTTTATACCGGCCAAACCATGATTCAAGGCTTTAGGGCAAGCCACTGGCTTAGCGGTTCGTGTACCCAGGATTATGGTTCTTTTACCATCTTCCCCACGGTGTTAGGTAGCAGCTTTAGTTTTCAACCGGTGCAGCGCCAAACCTTGTGTTTAATGAAAACCGAAGATCTGTCGCCGGCTTACGCTTCCTTTTTGTTTCCGGCAAAAAACATATTGTCGGAAATTACCGGCACCAAACGATGTGGCTTTTTTCGTTTCTCGTGGCTGGAAGAGAAAAATCCAACCATTATGTTCGACATTAACAGCGACGAAGGCAAAGGATATATAAAAATCGATTTGGAGAAACAGGAAGTATATGGTTATAATCCGGCCTACCGCATATACAGCGGGCAGGATGAACCTGCTGGGATTTCAGGTTATTTTGTGGCTAAATTCGATCAGGAGATTGTGAAGTATGGCACCTGGGGCAATTTTGAATACGAACACGGGAGTGCTGAACGCAAGGATCAGCAAAAAATTGGCGCCTATGTAACATTTAACCTTGAAGGAAATACACCGGTAAAACTAAAAGTGGGCACCTCGTTTACCAGTATTGAAAATGCGCGCAAAAACCTGGAAACCGAAATTGCCGACTGGAATTTTGACGCCACCAAACAAAAACTGGAGAACACCTGGAATGATTATCTCGGTCGCATTGATGTTGAATCGGAAGACCAGGAGGAGCTTACCAAATTTTACACCGCTATATACCACTCACTGTTTCACCCGCGTTTAATGAGCGATGTAAATGGCGACTACCCGGTTTTTTCAAAACAATACGAGACCAGCAACAACAGCGATTTTGACTATTATGGCGATTTCTCGAACTGGGATATTTTTAGGGCACAAATGCCGCTGTTGAGCCTTATTGCCCCAAAAGAATATAACGATATGGTAAAATCGCTTGTGGCAAAAGCCGAAGACGGTGACTGGCTGCCCATTTTCCCGCTATGGAACAATTACACCTCGGCAATGATTGGCGACCACAGCACTGCCATTCTTTGCGATGCCGCCATGAAAGGTTTTGATTTTGATTTGGAGAAAGCCTACCAGTTTATGCGAAAAAATGCCTACGAAACACCTGAGGAAGAAGATTATAAAGACGGGAAAGGCCGCCGTGCACTAACTTCCTATATACAATTTGGATATGTTCCGCTTGACGATGTTGTAGCCGATGCTTTTCACTCCAACGAGCAGGTTTCGCGCACCCTGGAATACGCCTACAACGATTGGTGCGTTGCACAACTGGCTCAGAAACTGGGCAAAACCGACGATTATAATGACCTGCTTACCCGCTCGTACAACTATTCAAACGTTTTTGATGAAAGCCAGGGCTGGGTGAACGGTAAATATGCCGATGGCCGGTTTTATGAAGACTTCAATGCTAACACTGAGCAATTTTTTATAACCGAAGGTACGCCCAAACACTACACCTGGTTTGTTCCGCACGATGTTGAAGGACTGATTGGGTTGATAGGCGAAGAAGATGCTTTTAGTGAAAAACTGAATCAATTAATTGACGATAAACGTTACTGGCATGGTAACGAGCCAAGCCATCATATTCCCTTCCTGTTTAATTATACCAATGAGTGGGACCAAACACAAAAAACAGTAAAATACATTCTTCGTACCGAATACGGTTTAGGCCGCGGCGGACTTTCAGGAAACGACGATGCCGGGCAACTTTCGGCATGGTATGTTTTTGGTGCAATGGGTTTTTACCCGATGTGCCCGGGAAGCAACGAATATCAACTCTCATCGCCAATATTCAAAAAGGTAACACTCAAGCTGGATAAAAACTATTACCCGGGAGGCAAGTTTGTATTAAACGCTGAAGAAGCAAGGTCTTCAACCATTTTCTCATCCGTTAAATTAAACGGCAAAGAAAGTGCAACGTACATCAATCACGAAGATCTGCAAAAAGGGGGAAGTTTGAAGTTTTTAAAGTAAAATTATTCTGTAAGAATCAGATTGTCATTTCGACGAAGAATGAGGAGAAATCTCTCCCATTAGAACAGATTTCTCAGTCGTTCCTCCTTCGAAATGACAAATAATCGCCACTACAGTTTTTGTATTGGTGATGATAGTTTTTCAGCTTCTTCGGCAATGTATTCCCGGAATCCCTTTTCCGTTTTCCATTGCTCTTTATCCAGTCCCCAAACCGAAAAGAAATAATGCTTTGCTGGTTGGGCATTTTTACATTGCTGACCAATGTAATACGTCTCTGAAATGATGTTGCTAAAACCTTTCTCCGGCACTGTTTTAAACCCTTTTTCGAACCAGTTAACATCGCTGGTTCGTCCGATTTTACCGGTTTCGTTTTTCGGTACAATTACTGCCATTCCCAATTCATCGTTGTTTAGCGACTGTACATCGTGTGTGCCGATACAGGAAAAATCAGCTGCCTCAAAGCGGAACGGCTCCTTTTTAAGTTGAGAGGTAACAATACCTGTTACAATCTGATCGTTTTCAGCACATCCGTAAACCGTTACATCCGACTCGAACCAGTATTTACCGGGGTAAATGGTAATGCGTTCCACGGCTTCCAGTTCTTCGCCATCAACATCCCAACCCGAATATTTCAGGTCGAAAACCGACCGAATGGGGCCTTCAACAATTTTTTGGTATTCATACACATCGGTCGATCCCAACCGAATCAGCGAATCATTTCTCATTAACGCAATTCCACCCGATCCCAGCGAACTGCCACAATGCAAAACGTCCATTCCCCAATCGTTCAGAACATGATAATCAGGAATGGCAGGTGTGTGAACATCGTCGGCCACCATTACCGGTTTCCGTTTGCCAAACAAATCTTTTACATTCCGGCAATCGAAATAAACCCGAAAAGCAATCTTGTCATTTTCCCATGTAACGCCTTCGCCCTGGGCAATAATTTTAAAAGGTTCGCTTACCGGCACAGCTTTGTAGTTGTCCACCTCCTTGTACGTTCCGTCTTCCTGATGAATTCCCAGGCGCAGATTCGTACGTTTTTCAACTTTTGGATAATCCGATTCAGCAAGCAGTTCGATTGTTGCCTCAATGGTTTCGCTGGCTTTTATATCTACCAACAGAACTACTTCATCCCAGTTTCCATCACCATCCAAGTCGTCAACCTGGCTGGGAATTGTTTTTTCGCCGTTTTTAAAAACCGGAAGTTTGCCTTCTTGCAAAGCTATTTTTGCGGCAATTTCTTTGCGTGAAAGTACGATCACTTCATCAGTTCGTTCTTCCGCCAAAGGATTTTTTAGCGTAATTACAGGTTGCTGCGTACACGAGGCAAACAGCATCAGAAATAAAACACCAAATGGAAAACTATTCTTCATGTTAGGTTTAGATTTACTGATTAAAAAAGTTATTAGTGTCCGGTAAAAGTTTAAGATTGCTTCGCTACGCTGCCAATGACAGAATTAATTTACATTCTGACAATTTACTACTTCCATGTTTAGTTCTTTTGCCAATTTGTTTACTGTTCTCATTTTATTTATCATTATTTGTTCTTCATATAGTTGTACTCCTTGTTCTGCATAGTCAAGCCCTTTTACCATTACGCGCCAGTAAAGGACTGCCAGTTTTCGGGCCATTGCCTTTATTGCTATTCTTGGACCTTTTCGCCCACGTAATCGTCTTCCAAATGAGCCTATTGCAATGTCTTTACTGTTTATAAGTCCCTGAGCAATTACCCTAAAAATCTGCCCTGCCTTTGGTCTGCCTTTTTTCTTTACATTTCGTCGCATTTTTCCAGAGCTATGCTGCCCCGGAGACAGTCCCAACCAGCTTGTAAAATGTTTTTCACTTGGCCACCTTGTTAAATCAGGACCGGTTTCTGCCAATAATTGCATCCATGTATAATCGGTAATACCTGATATTAAGGTTGCATCGTTGCCATTAAAAATATTCAACAGGTTTGGGCCAAGCCTTTCAACGTTTGGTTTGTGGTGACGTACTGCTTTACGTTTTTTTTTAGATCCTGACCTTTGCCTGATTCACCAAGCCTGTTGATTACAACATTTATTTTGCTATCACATTCATTAATTTGTTGCAAACAAAAGTTATATCCATCATAAGCCTGTTTTAGCGCAAATAATCCGGCATCGGTATACTTGCCTTGCAGAGCTTTTATAACCAAATCCTTTTTCTTACTGAGAACACTACGGTGACACAAGCTAACCAGTACCTGCTTGTCCCGTTCTCCATTTAGGATTGCTTCTATTATTGCCAGCCCACTTGCCCCGTGTATCTGGCTCAAAACTTCTTTAAGCCTGATATTCATTAACGTTAATGCCTTTTGCATCTGATTGATGTACATCGCCGAAGAGTTGATGTGGTCTTCCCGTAATCGCAGATAGCTTCTTAACTCTTTTATGTCAGCATCAACAACAAGGCACCGGTTTAACAAGCCATGGCTATGTAGTTGTAGGATCCACTGACAATCTTTTACGTCGGTTTTTCGGCCTGGAACTTGTTTGGTTTGGCGACCATCCACCAGCCAAACATCGATACCGGCTTCTTCCAGAATGTCGTATAAAATCACCCAGTAAACACCGGTGGCTTCCATCGCAACTGTTTCAACTTTATGTCCGACCAAATAGTCCCGTAATTTGTAAAAATCTTCGGTAAAAGTTAAATGGCTTACTACCGGCTGCCCCTCTACGGCTGTAAAAACTTTTTTGGCACCAATATCGATGCCCGCTGCATTAGTCCTGATTTTTTCCATCTTTTTTAAATCTTAATTTTACTAATGCCCACACCCAAAAGGGCAAATTGACTATATGTCGGCAGGCTGCCATTCGGACATATTTGAAAAATCAAACAGTACCACTCATTATGCCTCAATCTTTTGGAACCAAACTCGCAAACAGGTTTAAAACACTATACAAAGAACGGTCAAACTGTGCAGGCTTGCTGCTAAGTTCGGTATATCTACTGTCATTACCTCATTATGCCCATTAAAAATGGGTGGACTCTCGCGATGACGCATAATTCAAGAGTTTTCGCATGAGGTTGGGTTGGTTGGCGGCATAGCCGCCAACCAACCCAACCTCAAAACTAACTATCTAAAAACCTTGTCATTGCGAATGCAGTGAAGCAATCTGTTCTTATGTAATTATTTTTCCACGGACACCAATGAAAAAAAGTGTATCAGAAACAAGCTTCGCATTCGCAATTCTGTTTCTAACACACTCTTTTCCGGTTAATTATTAAATATCGTTTTCGCCTTTTACGTAACCGAAATTGGCCAAAATACCACCATCAACATAAAGCACTTGACCGTTTACAAAGTCGGCTGCTTTCGATGCCAGAAACAAGGCAGCATTTCCCACATCTTCGGGTTCTCCCCAGCGGTTTGCCGGTGTACGCATCATCACCAAATCGTTAAACGGATGGCCGCCCTCGCGAATTGGCGCTGTTTGAGCTGTTGCAATATAGCCCGGACCAATACCGTTAATCTGCACATTGTATTTCGCCCATTCGCAACACATATTTGCTGTTAATAATTTCAAACCACCTTTTGCCGAGGCATATGCCGATACAGAGTTACGTCCGTAAACACTCATCATCGAGCACATGTTAATGATCTTACCGGCACGTTTTTCGATCATTTTTGGAGCAACACGTTTTGCCAAAATAAGTGGCGCCACCAAATCAATATCAATTACCTGTTTGTAATCGGCAACGAGCATATCCAAAATAGGAATACGCTTAATAATTCCGGCGTTGTTTACCAAAATATCAATATCGCCAACTTCTTCTTCAATTTGAGAAATCCCTTTATCAACCGCTTCCTCGTTGGTAACATCAAATTTTAAGGTGTATACATCAACACCTGCTTTGGCGTATTCGGCTTTGCATTCGGCAAGTTTCTCATCAGAAATGTCGTTTACACAAATTTTAGCACCGGCCTGACCAAGGGTTTTTCCAATGGCCATACCAATTCCGTGGGTACCACCTGTTATTAATGCTACCTTTCCACTAAGGCTGAATAATTCTTGTATCATTTCAATTTTTTTGTTGTTTGTTTTTGTGTACTATTTCAATTCGCGTGGCTGAATAACATCCATATCGGTATAATCGAGATTTTCGCCCGCCATTCCCCATATAAAAATGTAGTTTGATGTTCCGGCAGCCGAGTGAATCGACCACTCAGGAGAAATCACCGCTTGTTCGTTTTTCATCCAGATGTGACGCGTTTCCTGTGGCTCGCCCATAAAATGACAAACAGCTTGTTCTTCAGGAACTTCAAAATAAAAATAAACCTCATTACGACGCGTATGCTGATGTGCAGGCATGGTGTTCCAAACGCTACCTGGTTTCAACTCAGTCATCCCCATTTGCAGCTGGCAGGTGTCAACAACCGTGTTAATCATCAGCTGGTTAATATTCCGTTCGTTCGAAGTTTCCAGGCTTCCCATATGCAACACATTGGCATCGGCCAGTGTTACCTGTTTGGTTGGATATTCTTTGTGTGCCGGTGCCGAGTTAAAATAAAAGTGTGCCGGTTTGGCTGCATCGTCCGATTTAAAGATTACTTCCTTGCTACCACGGCCAATGTACAAAGCATCTTTATAGTTCATTTTGTATGCTGTACCATCAACCAAAATGGTGCCGATACCACCAACGTTCATTACACCCACTTCGCGGCGCTCGCAAAAGTATTCAGCTTTAAGCGGGTCGATGGTTTCCAGCAAAAGTTCTTCTTTTACGGGAACTGCACCACCAACGATGTAGCGCTCAATCGATGAGTAAACCATTCGAACGTTACCTGCTTCCATCAGGTTTTCCACCAAAAATTCTTTTCTTATCTTTTCTGTATCGTATTTCTTAAAATCCTCAGGATGATAAGCATACCGTCTCTCGTAAATTGTTGCCATAGTATTTATTTTTTAATTCTTAAACCATTTAATTGTACAAATGTAAGAAGAAAGAAACAGAAATGCAATCGATTGCATTGATTAAAAAATATTCTTAACTTTGTGGTAAATAAGACAACAAATGGCGCCAAAACCGGAAATTACAATACACGACATAGCCAAAAAGCTGAATATTTCGGCCTCTACAGTTTCGCGTGCTTTAAAAGACAATCCGTTGATTAGCGAAGCAACACGAAAAAAGATCAAAAAAGCGGCCATCGAAATGGGTTACCGCCCCAATGTTATGGCAGCCAATTTACGCACGCGGCGTACCAACACTATCGGTGTAATTGTTCCGCTGATTAACCGCCATTTTTTTTCGTCGGTAATTTCCGGCATTGAGGATGTGGCTTACAAACAGGGATTTGCCGTAACAATTTCGCAATCGAACGATAAGCTGGAAAAGGAAAGCACCATTGCGCACTCGCTGTTTTCGAACCGTGTTGACGGATTGATCCTGTCGATTGGTATGGAAACGCAGTCGTACGATCACCTGAAACTGTTTTCGGAAAGAAATATTCCGCTGGTGTTTTTCGACCGGATAGTTGAAGAAATTCCCGCGCATAAAATTGTTGTTGACGATTTTGGTGGCGCTTACCGGGCAACTCAGCACCTTATTGAGCAGGGTCGTAAAAAAGTGGCACATATCGGCGGACCTCTTAACCTGCAAATCTACGCGAAACGCGAAGCCGGTTACCGGAAGGCAATTAGCGATGCAGGACTGCAGATTAACGAAAACCAGATTTTGCATAACAGCCTTACCCGCCAAGACGGACTAAATGCCATTAAAAGTATTCTGAAAACAAAAGAACGACCCGATGCCATATTTTGCGCCAACGACACCACCGCATTAAGTGCTATTATTCATCTTAAAGAAAGAGGGATTAAAGTTCCGGAAGATATTGCAATTGTTGGTTTTAGCAACGAGCCGTTTAGCGAGCTGGTAACTCCTTCAATATCCACAATTAAACAGCCCGGATTTGAAATGGGGCAAAAAGCAGCCGAACTTTTAATTAAACAAATTGGCAGCAAAACAAAACCCAAAGCCTATGAAACGATAATGATGGAAACGGAACTGATCGTTCGAAATTCATCGCAACGAAAATAAACCACTATGCACTGGAAGTGCATAGGTTTAAGATTGAATGAAATTCAAAGAAGAATAATTGACAAAGCAGACATGAGTATTGAGTAATGAGTAGAGAGAAAAACTAAAATCAGTCTCAATACTCAAATCTCTGTACTCAAATCTACTTCCTTTTATAATGGAAATTTATAGAAACTAAAGTAGCTGCAATAAAATTGCAGGGTTTTAACCATTAACTAGAAAATAAAACATTCACATTCTTTTCTTCCAAATTCCTTAACCTGTACTCAGTAAAATCAACTCCACCGGCTACAATGCCTCACGCATAACACAATAATATTTAGCAGCGCTAAGTAAAACGGCCTGCAAAAACAAACTTTTCAACCCGCTTATTCAGCACTTATTATACACTAAAGCCCTCATTATCTGTGTAAATTTGAATAAAACAAATCCGTTTTGAAAATACGAGCCAACATAGGAAACCTGGGCATGCTCCTGTTCTTCAGTTTTAGCTATTTTAGTGTACATGGAGCATCCAATCTTATCAATAAAGAAGATGGATTGAATGTTCCTCCTGTGGCGCAAAACGATACCTTCTTTCTTGCTGCCCAATACAACCTAATATTCCACGGAGATGTACTGGTTAATGATTATGATCCGAATGGAGACAAAATTGAAATTCTGTTTGCTGCTTCTCCCAAAGAAGGAAGCCTGACAATGGACAAAGACGGGCACTTCAGGTTGGAGATACCAAATAAATGTGACGGAACAATTCGTTTCGACTATTACATTAAAGAACTTACTGAAAATGAATACAGTGCAGCGGCCAGAGTATTGATACAAATAATAGAAAACGCTGACCTTGATGATGTTCCGGATTACGCCGACCAGGATAACGACAACGACGGCCTTCCCGACTTTTTGGATGGTATTGGGCTGGATACCGACAATGATGGTATTCCGAACAATTTCGATATCGACAGCGATAACGACGGCATAACCGATAATATTGAGTGGCAACAGGAACATAACTATATTGCGCCTTCAGGTATTGATGCCAACAAAAATGGATGGGACGATGCCTACGACCCGGAAATGGGGGGCACGTACTACGAGCCAATGGACACCGACCGGGATGGGATACCCGACCTGACCGACACTGATTCGGATAACGACGGAAGAAGTGATTTATCGGAGGGATTCTATTCTAATACTGATGACAAAGCCGGAATACAATTGCTGCATTCCGACCAGGATAACGACGGGCTCGACAATCTTTTCGACCTGGTTATTAAAGGCTCGAACTGGCAAAACTCAACAGCCAGTAGTTCTTCTCCGGGCGATTCAAACCAAAACGGCATTCGCGATTGGCGCGACAACACCAGCCATATTTCGTCTCAAGAGGCTTTCATTTTCCCTAATCCGGTAGCTGAATCGTTCCAGTTTTTCCTTCCCGAACCGGAATTTGACCAGCAGTTAACCGTTCAAATTTATAATATAAAAGGTCAGCTAAGCAAAGTTTATACAACCACCTACAGCAACGATCGCATTCCGGTTCAGGAGCTAACAAACGGAACATACATTATTTCTGTTAATTCCGATAATTTTCAGCATTCACAACAAATTACTATTCAACACTGATTTCAAAAACATTTCCTCCAACTGTAACCCTTGTCATTTTTTGCAGTCACTGTTTACAGAACCAACAAAAATTTGGATTCGCATCGCTTATCGACTAAAAACGTCCATTGGTCGGATTTATAAAAACAGATTTATTTGATGTACTACTTTTGTTGGAGCTAAAAAACGATGTGGATGTTTGGCCAAACATCCAAAACAGAAAACAAATAGAAACAAAAGCCAAAAAATGATGAAAACAATCATGTTACTCCTTCTCCTTTCTGTTGGAGTTGTAGTTCAAGCACAGAACATTACCTTAAGCGGTTACCTCAGAGACGCCTCCAACGGAGAAGCACTGATTGGTGCTACGGTTTATGTTGAAGAACTGAAACAGGGTACCGCGTCAAATGCCTACGGATTTTACTCACTTACCATTCCCGAAGGAAGCTACACGCTTCAGATTTCGTTTATCGGTTACCAAACCATTAAACAGAAAATTGATGCCAAGGAAAGCCTGAACATTTCGCTTTCGTTACAGGAAAATACCGAAGTAATGGAAGAGATTATTGTAAGCGGCGAAGCTGCCAATGCCAATGTTGAACGTATTGAAATGGGAATGGAAAAACTTCCGGTGAAAACCATTCAGAAGCTTCCGGCATTTATGGGAGAAGTGGATATTATCCGCACCATTCAGCTGTTGCCCGGCATTCAAAGTGGCGGCGAAGCCAGCTCGGGATTATACGTTCGTGGCGGTGGCCCCGATGAAAACCTGATGATTTTGGACGAAGCGCCGGTTTACAATGCCTCGCACCTGATGGGTTTCTTTTCGGTGTTTAATTCAAATGCCATAAAAGATATTCAAGTTTACAAAAGCGGAATTCCGGCCGAATACGGCGGAAAAGCCTCTTCGGTAATCGATATCCGACAAAAAGACGGGAACTCCAAACAGTTTGGTTTCGATGGTGGAATTGGAAACCTGTCGAGCCGATTAACTTTGGAAGGCCCGATTATTAAAGACAAATGGAGTTTTCTGCTGGCCGGTCGCCGCACCTATTATGATATTTTGGGAAAAGCTGCCGGTTTGGATGAACTGGAAGACAACACCATGTATTTTTACGATTTAAACGGAAAATCGAATCTCGTCATCAACAACAATAACCGCATTTACCTTTCGGGGTATATGGGCGAAGATGTTTTTGAAATAGGCGAATCGATGTATATGCGTTGGGGAAATGCCACAGCAACGGCACGCTGGAACCACATTTTCGGCGATAAGATTTTTATGAATATCTCGGCCATTTTTTCTAACTACGATTACAAACTTGGAGTTCCGGGAGATAATGCCGATAATTTCGATTGGTCATCAAGGATAAAAGACTACAACGGAAAAGCAGATTTTACCTGGTTTATGAATCCACAAAACACGGTAAAATTTGGGCTGAACACCATCAGACATGAATTCCGCCCGGGTAAAATTACTACCAACGGCGATAACTCCATGTTTTCGGATATGGAACTGGCACACTACAATGCTATTGAAAGTGCGGTTTATCTTTCGAACGAACAGAAAATATCCGAACGATTTTCCATGCAATACGGCGTACGTTTAAGTCATTTTCAGCAGGTAGGCAAAGGAGAAGTGAATATTTACGCGGATCCGGAAAATCCTGATAAAAACGAAATTATTGAGACCATCAGCTACGGCAAAAAAGATAAAATTGGTGATGCATTCGTTCATCTGGAGCCCCGTTTAAGCATGAAATACACCCTCGACCGGAACAGCTCGGTAAAAGGATCGTACAACCGGATGGTGCAAAACCTGCACCTTATTTCGAACACGCAGTCGCCCACGCCACTCGACATTTGGCTGCCATCGAGTACTTACATAAAACCACTGAAAGTTGATCAGGTGTCGCTCGGCTATTTCCGAAATTTTCAGCAAAATATGTGGGAAACATCGGTTGAGGTTTATTACAAAGACATGCAAAATGTTCTGGACTACATTGAGGGAGCAGAACTGTTTCTGAACGATGCTATTGAAACCGAGTTGCTGCATGGTTCAGGCACTTCGAAAGGATTGGAGGCACTGGTTAAAAAATCGAAAGGAAAACTTACCGGTTGGGTGGGTTACACCTGGTCGAAAACCGAACGCGAAATTCCGGGTATCAACAACGGAAATCCATACCCGTCGTCGTACGACCGCACACACGATCTTTCGCTGGTATCGAGTTACCAGTTGTACGACCGCTGGAATTTTGCCGCCAACTTTGTTTATGCAACCGGAAATCCAACATCGTACCCGGTGGCCAAATACTATGTTCAGGGCAACCAGGTGTACGAATATTCGGCCCGCAACAGCAACCGCATTCCGGATTACAACCGCCTCGACCTGTCGTTTACCTACGACTTTAAAAAGAATGCAAACCGCCGTTTTAAACAATCGATAAACGTATCGGTTTACAATGTTTACGGACGACGAAATGCCTACTCAATTACTCCGGAAGCCAATGAAGACAATCCGAACCAAACGGAATTTATTCGTTTGTCGATTATCGGAGCTCCTATCCCATCAGTCACTTATAACTTCAAATTTTAATCGTCATGAAAACAGCACAAATAATAAAAGGAATTATCATTCTTCTGTTTGCCATAGTTGCATTCACCGCATGCGAAGATGTGGTTGAGGTGGAACTAAACGACGAAGATATTGACCTGATAGCCGTTGAAGCGTACATTAATACCAAGGCCGAAAACAACGTTTACGTAAAGCTTGAACGCACGCTTGCAGTAAATCAAACAGCACAAAACCCGGCAATCAGCAACGCCTTGGTTCAGTTAAGCGACAATGCGGCATCGCCAAATACGGTAACACTTGAAGAACAAGGTACCACCGGAATTTATGTATTGCCTGCCGGAACAAGTTATCCGGGTGTTACCGGCCGCACTTATACGCTAACAATTACCACTCCTGACGGCACAGTAATTACCGGGGAAGAGTATTTACAGAAAGTTGAAACGCTTGATACAGTAAAAGTGAATTTAAGCGACCGTGGCAATTACGATTACCTGGGAATCTTTATTAACTCGCAGGAAACTCCGGGTTTGGGCCATTATTACAAATGGGATATTTATATAAACGGAGCGTTTTTGAATGACGGTGAGGACCTGGCCTTTGCCAGCGATGAACTGGTGGATGGAAATTATATTTACGACATGTTAATCCTCCTCGACTGGGAGGACGAAGAAGAAGACAAAATACTTCATCCGGGAGATAGCGTTGTGGTGGAGCAACTCTCCATTTCGGAAGCTGCATACGAATTTTACTGGGGATTAAGCGACCAAGCCTGGGCCGGAAGCCCATTTAGTGTGCCGCCGGCAAATGTACCCGGCAACCTGATTTCCAACAACGGAAAGCGTATTCTGGGGCTGTTCTCGGCACGCGATGTTTCGGTTGGAAATACAGTAATCATCGATGACTCAAATTTTACACCTTTGGTATCGAGTATTCCCGGAATTTAACTACCATTGGCATAATAAAACTTTGAATTAAAAATTTCCGAAGAAAAAACGAAGCTTGCTTTATGAAACGAACATGAAATTGGCAAGCTTCGTTTTTCATGTCGGTATTAATTGCTACTTTTCGTTAGTTTTGCAGTTTTAGCGGAATGAAAAAGAACATTGAAAAAATAACGGGCTATTTAAAAATTGAGCAACTTAAAAACGACAAGCGCGTAATCGTTTATCTGATTTGCGTGCTTATTGCCACAGTGCTTTGGTTTTTAAATGCTTTGGAAAAGGATTACTCTACAACTATTGCTTACCCGGTTCGGTATGTAAGTCCGCCAAACCACCAGTTTTTAGCGAACAAACCTCCCGAAAAACTCGATTTGAAAGTTGATGCACACGGCTTTACACTTTTGCGCCATAAACTCAATTTTTCCTATTCGCCTATAATTTTAAACCTGACGAATATTACGCAAAACCTGGAATCGGACAATGGTACCTATCTGGTGCCAACAAATACCTTAAACCGACGAATTTCGAGCCAGATAAGCAGCGAAATCAGCTTGCAACAGGTAAATCCTGATATCATACGAATAGTTCTCGACAGTTTAAAAACTAAAACAGTTCCGGTAAAAGCCAATGTTTCAATCAACTTTAAATCGCAGTTTAATTTAAAAAATCAGGTGCAGGTAAAACCGTCACAAGTTAAGATTACCGGTCCGGCGTCGGTTGTCGATACCGTTCATTTTCTTTCAACTACAAAAAAATCGTTTGAAGAAGTGGATAAAACGATTACCCGCAACATAAAACTCATACATCCTGAAACAACCACGGTTGTTCCGGCAGAAGTGTTGCTACAAATTGAGGTGGAAAAACATACCGAGAAACAGGTTCGCCTTCCCATACAGGTTATTAATAAACCGGCCGATGTGCGGATTAAACTTTTCCCATCGGAACTTACGCTTAACTGCATTGTAGGTTTGAGCGAATTCGACAATATTTCGGAAGCCGATTTTCGGGCGGTGGTTGATTATGCATCGATGAGTAACAGCGAAAGCCGTCTGAAGGTGAAAATAACCGATAAACCATCGTTTGTTGAGATCTCGCGCTACTCTCCCGAATCGGTAGAATACCTCATTGAAACGTATTAAAAATGGCTTTAAAAATTGGAATTACAGGTGGAATTGGAAGTGGAAAATCGGTAATTTGCCAGGTTTTCAAACTTCTGGGAGCGCCTGTTTTTGAAGCCGACGTTTGGGCAAAGAAACTGATGAACTCGCACCCTGAAATTAAAACCGGACTTATTGACTGGTATGGCTCCGACATTTATTCACCAAACGGCACAATTGACCGAAAAAAGCTGGCTGGCATCATTTTTACAGATAGCACAGCGATGCAGAAAGTAAACGGTTTAATTCATCCCGTGGTGCGGCAGGAATTTATTATTTGGGCGGATAAACAAAACAGTTCATACGTCGTTCACGAAGCGGCTATTCTTTTCGAAAGCGGTTTCTATAAAATGATGGATCATACGATTTTGGTAACTGCCCCCGAAAAGATGCGGATCGACCGCGTAACGAAACGCGATGGTTCAACAATGGAAGCCGTTAAAGAACGGATGGGCAAACAATGGGGAGATGAGCAAAAACGCGAACTCGCTTCGTTAGAAATTAAAAATGACAACAAAACATTATTGATTCCTCAGATCATTGAAATCGATAAGAAATTAAAAGAATATGGCAAAATTTGGTAAATGGATAGGAGCCGGACTAGGTGCTTTTGCCGGCGGTCCTATCGGCGCAATTATAGGTTTTACAATAGGTTCGATGTTCGATGGTGGACAGGAAGCCGTAAAACGCGGAACACGAACGGGATACTCCGGCAGAACAACCACGGGCGGCTATGTAATGAGCCTTTTGGTTTTGGTTGCTGCCATAATGAAAGCCGATGGCAAAGTGCTGAAATCGGAGCTCGACTATGTAAAGAGATTTATGGTGCACAACTTTGGCGAAGACTCGGCACAGGAGGCTATAAAAATGTTGCGCGACCTGCTGCAACAAACCATTCCGGTTAACGAAGTTTGCCAGCAGATTAAAGTAAATATGAATTATTCGGCACGTCTGCAGCTGGTGCATTTTTTGTTTGGAATTGCCCAGGCCGATGGGCAGGTTGATGTGCAAGAGCAAAAGCTGATTACCCACATCTGCAACCAAATGGGCATTGGAAATAACGATTTTGAATCGATTCAGGCCATGTTTGTGCCCAACACCGATGGCGATTACAAAATACTTGAAATCGAACGCTCGGCCAGCAACGACGATGTGAAAAAGGCCTACCGCCGTATGGCCATGAAATACCACCCTGATAAAGTAAGCACTCTGGGCGACGAAGTTCAGAATGCGGCAAAAGAGAAATTCCAGAAAGTAAATCAGGCCTACGAAAACATTAAAAAGGAACGAAAGATAGCGTAATCAGTTGACAGTCTCAGTTAGCAGTTTTCATTGTCATCTCGAAGGAAGCATGACTGAGAGATCTGTTACTTTGCAGCTACCGGAAACAGATTTCTCACTTCGTTCGAAATGACAAAACAATGAAAATCATCTCAACAAATATTGCAGAAGCCCGGATAATTAACTGGAAGGGAAAAGAAGTCCCAACCGGGTTGTACAAATTTGGCGTTGACAAGGGGATTTTTCTCGGCAAAGAAGATGTGAAACACGACAACGTGATGGACCGCAGATACCATGGCGGCGTTGATAAAGCCTGTTACCTCTATTCTGCGGATCATTACCAGTACTGGCAAGATCTTTATCCTCACCTGGAAATGCCTTGGGGAATGTTTGGCGAAAACCTTACAGTGAAAGGCCTGCACGAGAAGGAAACGAATATTGGCGACACCTATAAAATTGGAGAAGCGGTGGTGCAGGTTACTCAACCACGCCAGCCCTGTTTTAAATTGCAATTCCGGTTTAACAACAACAATATTGTGCGCCAGTTTATCGACTCCGGTTTATCGGGCGTTTATGTCAGAGTTTTGCAAAAAGGGCACGTAAATCCCGGCGACAATATGCAGCTAATCGAAAGAAAACAATCGCTGTCAATCCACGAAGTTTACACCCTGCTTTATGCCGGCGAATTCGATGAAAAAGTAAAAAAAGCAGTAAACGATCCGCTAATTGCCGAAAGCTGCAAACGTGATTTAATAAAACGCTGGGGCGATTATTTGTAAGCCGTTAGGCTCCAAAACATTGCAAATAGAACCATTTTAAATAGCAACATATCTAAAGATTTACAGGTTACCTTTCTCCTTTTTTCCGAATATATAAGTGGACAAGGAAGGAAGTGCAAACCTCTTTCAACCATTAAATCAGAAGTGCAATATTAAATTGCGAAAGACATTAAGGAGGCTTTGAAGATGGCCTCCTTTCTTTTTAAAAAGGCGTTTCCACCTGAAATTTCAATAAAACAAATAGCTAAAAAAGAACAACCCGTTTCAAATTAAGTCTTGAAACGGGTTGTTAGCTATAAAATTAATACAGCTTTCTGTAATTCTTTTTTATGACTGGTGAGATTACTGAAACTACATTCTTTCAGGCATTTCAACTCCCAGCAAGCCCATACCAGTTTGCACCACCTGCCCCACTGCTGATGCCAGCACCAGGCGGAAGTTTTTCACACTTTCGTTAGCTTCTCCAAGGATTGAATGATCGTGATAAAACTGGTTGAATTCTTTTACCAACTCGTAGCAGTAGTTGGCAATAATCGCCGGGCTGTAGTTGTCGCCCGCTTCCTCAACTGCTGCAGGAAACAACGAAATACGTTTCACCAAATCCTTTTCTTTTGATGAAAGTGATTCAACTGCTACATTTTCGTCGATCGTAATATTTTGATCGGCAGCTTTCCGCAACACCGATTTAATACGTGCATAGGTATATTGAATAAATGGCCCGGTATTTCCGTTAAAATCGATCGATTCTTCCGGGTTGAACATCATGTTCTTCCTTGGATCCACTTTCAAAATAAAATATTTCAGCGCTCCAAGAGCAATCATTTTAAAGGTATTCTCGGCATCGTCTCCGGTTAATGAGTCAAGTTTTCCTAACTCGGCCGACATTTCGCGAGCCACTTCAACCATGTTATCCACCAAATCATCGGCATCAACAACGGTTCCTTCGCGCGATTTCATTTTTCCCGATGGCAATTCAACCATTCCGTACGAGAAGTGGTACAAATCTTTTCCCCAGCTAAATCCAAGTTTATCCAGCAAAATAGCCAACACCTGGAAATGGTAATTTTGCTCGTTACCCACCACATAAACCATTTTATCGATCGAATAATCGTTAAAACGCATTTTAGCCGTACCAATGTCCTGGGTCATATAAACCGAGGTGCCATCGCTGCGCAGCAATATTTTTTGGTCTAATCCTTCACCCGTAAGATCGGCCCAAACCGAGTTGTCCTCGCGTCGTGTAAAAGTGCCTTCTTCCAACCCTCTCAACACTTCTTCTTTACCAATAAGGTACGTGTCCGATTCGTAATAAATCTTATCGAAACCAACTCCAAGCGTTTTATAGGTTACATCAAAACCTGCATATACCCAGTTGTTCATCATCTTCCAAAGCTCAACTGTTTCCTCGTCTTTTGCTTCCCACTTTCTTAACAACTCGCGGGCTGCAATAATTGATGGTGCCTGGTTCTCGGCTTCTTCTTTTGAAATACCTTTTTCAACCAGTTCAGCTATTTCTGCTTTGTAATGTTTGTCAAATTCAACGTAGTATTTTCCAACCAGGTGGTCGCCTTTCATTCCGGTACTTTCAGGCGTTTCTCCGTTGCCCCATTGTTTCCAGGCATACATCGATTTACAGATGTGGATACCACGGTCGTTTACAATGTTGGTCATTACCACTTTTTTACCATTGGCCTTCAAAATCTCTGAGATCGAAAATCCCAATAAGTTGTTTCTGATGTGCCCCAAGTGAAGTGGTTTATTGGTATTTGGCGACGAGTATTCAACCATTACCAGCTCGCTATCGTCGGCTACCGGTTTTAAGCCAAATTCTGAATTGGTGAAACTGCTTTTTAGAACATCGAGCCAATAGCTCTGGCTGATCTCCAGATTCAAAAAGCCTTTAATAACGTTGAAGTTTTCAACTGTTTCAACATTTTCAACCAGATATTTTCCAAGATCTTCGGCAGTTTGCTCCGGCCCCTTTTTTGAGTATCGCAAAAAAGGAAATACCACAACGGTAATATCGCCGTCGAAATCCTTTCGGGTATTTTGTACCTGTACCTGGTTTTCCGGTAAATCTGCGCCGTATAAAGACTTCATTGCTTCAACGGTTCTTTTCTGAATCAAACTTTCGATACTCATAATTAAGCTTATTTTTTTGAGACCGCAAATATAACACATTACAGCCATAAACGAGAAAAGCCCTGCCAAATGACAGAGCTTTTCGAAAATATTTAATTAAAGCTTACTTGCGAATTTTTGCTACTTCAAATTCTGCTCTACGGTTTTTACGTTTGTTGTCTAATGTTGTATTAGGAACAGCCGGTTTAGTTTCACCATAGTTATTAGAACCTACATAAGCGTTGTTCACACCTTTTTGCAATAAGTACTTAACAACAGCCTGAGCACGTCTTTCTGACAATCCCATGTTGTATGATTCAGTACCAATATTATCAGTGTGACCACCAATTACGATATCGTATTCTTTAGCAGCATTCAACTGGTCAGCTAATTTGTCCAATTCAACTTTTGCTTCTGGTCTCAGTGTTGACTTGTCGAAATCGAAGTAGATAGTTGGAATTGAAATTTCACTCCAATCCGGGCAACCATTGTTGCTTGCAGGACCTACTTGTGAAGGACAATCATCTTCGCAGTCAATTACACCGTCGCCATCTGAATCAAGCGGACAACCGTCAGCGTCAACAGGACATCCTTTTGGTGTATCAGGACACTTGTCTTTTGGATCTGGAACGCCGTCGCCGTCGGTATCAGGACAGCCATTGAATTTAGCTAATCCAGGAGTATCAGGACAGTCGTCGTCTTTATCAGCAACTCCGTCGCCATCTTTGTCAGGACAGCCATTTAACGATGCAGGTCCAGCTTCTGTAGGACAGTCATCTTTGTAATCAGGAACGCCGTCGCCATCTGTATCGATCGGACAACCTTTTTCATCAACCTGTACTCCGGCAGGAGTACCAGGACATTCGTCTTTACGATCACTTACACCGTCACCGTCTTCATCTTTGGCTTTACCCAATGCGAATTCAAGTACACTGGTAACTTGAAAATGTTCGTCAGTCCATCCGTAAGCATTGTTTGGATCATCTGAATGGTATCCTTTAATGCTGTTCACATAAGATCCTGAAACGAAAAGTGAAGTTTTTTCACCAACAGGGAATTTTAATCCTGCACCATAATCGAATGTAAAATCACTTTCATCATTATCCCACATATAACCAGGACCACCAAAGAGGTATGGCTGAATAGCCATATCGTCATTGTAAAGTTTTATACGCAGGTTTAATAATGATGCAACTACATCAGTTCCGGCATCATTGAACGACCACCTGTTGTCGAGCATTAAATCGAACCTTGGAGACAGGTATCGGCTAACATAGAAATCAGCTAAAATTCCCGTAGCTTCGGTTTCAATGTTATATTCCAATCCAGGGCCAACGCCAATGCCCCATTTGTTGTCTGCATTTTGTGCAATGGTATAACCAAGGGACAAAACTAATGCAAATAAGAAAAGAGTAATTTTTTTCATAGTTTTGAAATTATTTTTTTTGTTGTTTGTTGAATTCTACGGGCAATTTAGAAATTAATTCGCAGGTATCAAAAAAAGTTAGCCGTCTTAATTTCATGCTTTAGAATATTTTTTCACAAATTTAAATATTTAAGTTCAATTAATTCAAAATATTATACATTTTGTTCTCAATAATCGATATCGAAACTACCGGCCAAAGTTATAAAAACGGTAAAATTACCGAAATTGCTATATATCAACACAACGGGCAAGAGGTGACCGACTCTTTTTCGACCCTTATTAATCCGGAGATGGACATCCCTTTTTTTATTACCGAGTTAACCGGAATTAATAATGAAATGGTAAGAACTGCTCCTAAATTTTATCAGGTGGCCAAAAAAATTATTGAAATGACAATGGGACGAACTTTTGTTGCCCATAATGCCAGTTTCGATTATAAATTTATAAAGGAAGAATATGCGCGCCTTGGATACAATTATCACCGGAAAACAATGTGTACAGTAAAACTATCGCGAAAACTGCTTCCCGGACATCCGTCGTATTCGTTAGGGAAGCTTTGTGCCGATTTAGGAATTGAGATTAATGGCAGGCACCGCGCTGCAGGCGATGCACTGGCCACTGCAAAACTTTTTGATATTCTTGTTGACCGAAACGACTCGCTGGGAAATCCCAAAGCCGTTAACAATTACAAATTGTTTTAATCGGCTTTTTCTTCTTTTGTTTCGTCCTCTTCAGGTTCTGAAAAGTCAAGCATGTCCTTTTCCTGCAAAGCATTGTACCACTGAAGTACTTTTTTAATGTCGGAAACATATACACGATCCTGATCAAAATCGGGCAGTACTTTCTCGAAATAAGTCTTCAATTCATTACCTGACGATTTGTGCGAAATGGCCGCTCCACCATCCTCTGCATCGGAAATGGCTTTGAAAACATCTTTTAACGGCACATCACTTTCGTACGTGTAAATGGCTATATCTTCCAATGCCGATACTTTGGCAGTTGAATAAACCGGAATGCGCTTTTGCGTGTCTAACGATTCAACAATAATGCTGTTTTTACTTTCGGCAACCATTTTGAACAGTCCCGAATGTCCTGAAATTGCTAATATACCTTTTAACATGACTATCTAATTTTCGGCGAAGATACAATTTTTGTAGATTTCAAAAAGTAAGTACATAAAGTAAAAAGCCGGAAGCCTGCCTGTTTTGGCGAACTCCCGGCTCAAAATATTAATTTTTAAGATATTAAATCAAGCGTAAAACATTTTAATTAAATCCGATTTTATAAATCACCCCGGTTTTAAACCAACGCCCGGGCTGAATAACATTACCAATATCGTTGTATTGTTTATCGAAAATGCTGTTTACCGAAGCAAAAAACGAGAACTGATTTCTCCGGTAGCTCAACTTGCCGTCGAAAACCCAGAACGGATCGTAGGCTACTTCTCCAACCGGCATTTTATTTTCGAATTGGGTGTAGCTGCCTTCCCTATCCTGAAAAACAAAATGCAGATCGAGAGTTAAACCTTTCGCCAGCTGCTCGCTAAGCGAACCAACCAGTTTATGTTTCAGGTTATCCAAAGCATAATTCGACACAAAACCGGCATTCCCTTTTTCTACATTATTATATAGGTAACTGATTTGAATATTTGGATAGTGGCTACCAAACGCATTTCGGAACAACACCTGCGCCTGAATCTCAGCACCCCGATTATTGATTTCGGTAAGGTTTTGGGGTTGCCAGATTTCCGAAGTCACATCTTCCTTTACCCAATCGATAATATCTTTTCCCTGGCGGTAAAACAACACCACATGTCCGCGCACCAGTTTCGATCGTAGTTTTAAACCACCTTCCAGGGTGGCCGACTTTTCAGGTTTCAAATCGGGGTTACCACTATTCGACGGACCATCGTAATACAAATCGGTAAAAGTTGGCATTCGTAACGACGTGTTGTAACTGGAGTACAATTTCACCGCATCCGATACATTATAACTTACATCAATTCCCGGAAAAACATTTAACCCCAAATCGCTTCCCGAAATGTAGTTGGCCATCAATCCGGCTGTAAACGCCCACTTATTTACATAGTATGCGTGTTCCAAAAATCCGGAAACGGTATTCCGGTCATCCGATTTGGTGAACTGCGCATCTTCTCCCGGCACATCTTTTGGCTCGTCCATGTCAATTCCCAGCGTATTACTATATATCTGTTCGCGGCGGAATTCAACACCAAACGCCGTTTTTCCGCCCGCCCACTTAATCCACGAGTTCAGGTTAGCACCATAAACATTCGTCAGGTGATAATTGGGCCCCGAGTACCAGCCCGGCAGTGTGTCGTTTTGCCAAACCTTGTAACCATCATTGGTTAAAGCATATTTATCGGTTCGGTACAATTCAAACCGATCGTGATGACGTCGGTAATAAACCACCGGAGTCAGATGCAACGGTCCATTCCCCTCCCACTTCAGCGAGGTAAACACTGTTTTTGTTGCTTCGTACTGGTTCGGATACTTCGGCGTGTAAAAGCTATTCGCACCAAATCCTTTTTCCGAAATACCCAGTTGGAATTTCAACACACCCTTTTCGGTATTCAATTGATTGGAATAAAATCCGTTCAGCTCATCAAAATCGGTGTTGTTCGTGTAACCGTCCGATCGTTTTCCGTTAAACGCAAGCATGTGTTGCATTTTTCCTGTTGAAAATGATCCGGAAAGATTTCCATCGAAATAACCAAAGCTACCACCCGAAACTGCAGCAGAAATCTCAGAATTTGCCGACTGACGTGTTACAATATTAATGGCCCCCGAAAAAGCGTTGGGTCCATATACACGTGCAGCAGGTCCTTCGAGAATCTCGATTCGCTCGATTTGGGCTAAACTTACCGGAAGATTTAAATTGTGATGGCCGGTTTGCGGGTCGGTGATGTTGATGCCGTTCAGCAGGATTAACGTTTGGTCGAAAGTACCACCGCGAACACTCACGTCCGCCTGTACTCCTTCAGTTCCCCGTTGCCGTACGTCGATAGCTGCAACATACTCTAACAGGTCCTGAACACTCTGAGCCGGCGCCGCCTCAATTTCTTTTCGCTCCATCACGGAAATTATCCGTGCAACCTGCGAATACAATGCAGGTGTTCGTTGCGCACTTACCTCGATCTCATCAAGGTCGTATTCCATTTTAACTTCAGAAGTATCCTGAACAGTCGCCATTGTAATTACCGGTGTTGATAGGAAATACACCACCGACAATACTGAAATGACAACTTGTTTCCTTACGGTCAGAAAAGAAGAATAGTTCTTCCTCCCCCACTTCCGGAAAGTTAAAACAGATTGCGCATCATGATTAAACTTTAAATTTTTCATTATAATACTAATTGAACTTTAACAGACAGGATATTTTAAAAACGCTTGATTTTTTGTTTATCGACTTATCCCGTCTCAAATTCGAACGACAAATATACGCTTTACAATCACATATCAATAACCTCGAAAAGGGGTAGTTCCTAAGGAAACAAAGACTTAACAAAGGGTTTCGTAACCTTTAACCAATCAATGCGTTAGGCACTATAGAGAATCTTTATATAGCATAGACAGAATCAACTGCAATATCGCTCTGTTTTTTTGCAATTAAGGACAACAATGACTTAAATTTGTTTAGACAAATTAAAAATAAGACGCCATGACTCAGATTCAATTTAACAACGCTTTACTCGGCTTGAGTGACAAATTGCATTACTATGCACTTAGTTTAACTGCTGACTCGGAAAGAGCTGACGATCTGTTACAAGAAACTTTCCTTAAGGCATTAACTTATCGTGACAAGTTTACACAGAACACGAATTTCAAGGCATGGATTTACACCATTATGAAGAACACCTTCATTAATGATTACCGTAGAAACGTAAAAACAAAGAACACCTTTGATGGTTCAAACAACGATTTCCACCTGATGTTCTCGAAAGACAAAGTTTATCCTGCGCCGGATTCGTTCTACAGTTCAAAAGAAATTAATAAGAGCATTAACGCTCTAGAAGATGAATATCGAGTTCCTTTCCGTATGTTTTTAGAAGGGTACAAATACAAAGAAATTGCTGAACAACTTGACTTACCTTTAGGTACTGTTAAAAGTCGGATTTTCTTTACCCGTAAAAAACTGGAAAAAGCATTGAACGAATATTCAGAAAATTAATAATAGAAATAACGTGTATTGGTTTTTAAAAGGTCTTCAAAAATGAAGACCTTTTTTTATGGACAAAACGGATGTCATCTTTTGTAAAAGATGACATCCGTTTTGCTTACACGAACCCTAAATCTTTTTTACTTTTATAAAATAATTTATACCTTATTTTCTCCCCTAATGTTAGGGGAGATGTCAGCGTAAGGCCTGGGGGCGGATTGACAGAGGGGTACTGTTTCAAATTACAAATTATTACCATGAAAAAAATTGCAGTTCATTTAGCCGACGGATTTGAAGAAATAGAAGCCATAAGTATTATTGATGTACTTCGTAGAGCAGGTTTTCAAGTTACAGTTGTTTCCATGAATGAAAAGATGGACGTTGCCGGTTCGCACGAAATTACCGTAAAAGCCGATGCGTTGTTTGAAGATTTGGATTACGATAATATTGATATGATCGTGCTTCCGGGAGGAATGCCGGGAGCGGCAAAATTAAAAGCACACAGCGGACTAAGAGAGGAAATCTTAAACTTTTATGACATGAATAAACCTTTGGCAGCCATTTGTGCTGCTCCAATGGTGTTCGGGAATCTGGGTTTGCTGAAAGAAAAAAGGGCAACTTGTTACCCGGGATTTGAAGAAGAACTACACGGAGCTATTATTACAGGAGAAGCGGTGGAACAAACCGAAAATATTATAACAGGCAAAGGTGCCGGTGTTGCCATCAAATTTGCACTTAAAATTGTGGAGCTATTTAATGGGAAAGAAGTTGCTGATGAACTGGCGGTGAAGATGATTGAGAATTAAAAGCTGCGATTTTGCGATACGATCCGCAGTATTCCCAATGCGGTCCCTACTTTTCGTCATCAACTTTGTAAAAAACAAAAGCCGCCTCGTTACGTTAAACGAGGCGGCTTTTATTAGAGAAGTCATAGCATCACTTGCAGTGATATTATGACCCGTTATGCATTATTTCGTTTTTTCGGCAATCCAGTTTTTGGCATTAACAAAAGCCTGAATCCATGGTGCCACTTCATCCGCTTTCCGGTCGGCAGGATAATTGGGCCACAGGTGCGGTTTAAACGCACGCTCGAGGTGAGGCATCATTACCAAATGACGGCCATCATCCGAACACAGCGAAGCCGCATTAAAGTGCGATCCGTTTGGATTACCTGGGTAACCTTCGTTGCTGTATTTCATTGGAATATTGTACTGATCTTCGTTAAACGGCAGGTAGAATTTACCTTCGCCGTGCGCTACCCAGATTCCCAGTTTCATGCCGGCCATATTCTCCAACATCACCGATTTGTTGTCAAGAATATCAACATTCAGGAACGACGACTCGAATTTGCCCGATTCGTTGTGCAACATTTTGGGCTGAATGCTGTGCTCCGGATAAACAACTCCGAGCTCAACCATTACCTGGCAACCGTTACAAACACCCAAACTCAGCGTGTCTTCGCGTTGGTAGAATTTCTCCAATGCTAATCTTGCCTTTTCGTTGAATTTAAAAGCTCCGGCCCAGCCTTTTGCCGAACCAAGTACATCGGAGTTCGAGAATCCACCCACGAAAACGATCATATTCACGTTTTCCAGCGTTTCGCGTCCTGCAATCAGGTCGGTCATGTGAACATCTTTTACATCCATTCCAGCCAGGTACATAGCGTAGGCCATTTCGCGGTCGCCGTTTACCCCTTTCTCGCGGATAATCGCGGCTTTAACACCCGATGCTGTGCGACGTTTCAGGTCGATGCTCAAATCGGCAGCCTTACCGGTGAAATCTTTAAAGTCGAATTTTAAAGCCTGATCTTTATAGTTTTTAAAGCGTTCCAGCGCTTTTTCTTCTCCACTCTGTTTGCGGTCTAATAAATACGAAGTTTTAAACCACATATCGCGTAACGAGTTGATATCAAAGTCGGCTTCAACCGTGCGGTTCATCACCCTTACTTTGCGGTAAGGAACAGGGAAACCTAACGACATGAACTCAACTCCTGCTTCTGTCAGTTGCTTTTTCACCTCGTCGTTATCAGCACACTGAATAACAATTCCGGGGTTTTCAGCCAATAATATTTTCGCCAGATCTTCTTCTTCAAAGGCAGTAACATCGATTTTCATTCCGCCTTTTACATTGGCAAAACACATTTCAAGCAAGGTAGTAATCAAACCTCCCGAAGCCACATCGTGTCCGGCAAGAATAAGTCCCTGTTGAATCAAATCCTGAACTTTATTAAATGCAGTTACAAATTTGGCTGGATCGGCAACTGTTGGAGCTGTGCGACCAAGTTTATTGATCGACTGAGCAAAAGCACTTCCGCCCAATGCACGTTCCATAAACGACAAGTCGATGTACAGAATCTCTTTACTTTCGTCGTTCACCAATACCGGCTCAACCACTTTTTTCACATCGGTAACTTCGCCCGACGATGAAATGATTACCGTACCAGGAGCCAACACCACATCGTCTTTGTATTTCTGTGTCATCGACATGGAGTCTTTACCAGTCGGAATGTTGATTCCCAGGGCGCAGGCAAAGTCGCTGGCTGCTTTTACGGCGTTGTAAATGCGGGCATTTTCTCCCGGATTTTTTGCCGGCCACATCCAGTTGGCACTCAACGATACACTTTTGATTTTATCGGGCATTGGTGCCCAGATAATATTTGTCAGCGATTCGGCAATTGAAAGCACCGAACCTTTTTCGGCGTCAACCAATGCTGCTACCGGTGCATTACCGATTGCAGTTGCAAATCCGGCTTTTCCCTGGTAGTCGAGTGTAATTACACCACAGTTATTCAGTGGCAATTGCAATTCGCCGGCACATTGCTGTTTGGCAATTCGTCCGGTTACCGAGCGGTCAACTTTGTTGGTTAACCAGTCTTTACATGCCACCGACTCCAGCTGAATGGTTTGCTCAACCAAATCGTATATTTCTTCCCAGTTGTATTCTAATTCATCAAACTCAGGAACAATGGTTTCGTCTTCCAAAATCGTTTTCGGAGGATTTCCGAACATATAACCCAACTGCCAGTCGATTGATTTTTCGCAGGTTGTTGAGTTCTCGAATGTAAACTGCATATCGCCGGTTGTTTCACCAATTTCGTAAATCGGTGCACGCTCGCGCTCGGCAATTTTACGAAGCAGTTCAACATGTTCCGGTTTCATAACCAGTCCCATTCTTTCCTGCGACTCATTACCAATAATTTCTTTTTGCGAAAGCGTTGGATCGCCAACAGGCAATTTCGAAGTATCGATTTTTCCACCTGTAGTTTCCACCAGCTCTGATAAACAGTTCAGGTGACCGCCAGCACCGTGGTCGTGAATCGATACGATTGGGTTATCATCAGCTTCACTCAAGGCACGAATGGCGTTATAAGCCCGTTTTTGCATTTCGGGGTTGGCACGCTGCACCGCATTCAATTCAATGTGGTTTTCAAATTCGCCGGTTGCAACCGATGAAACAGCGCCTCCGCCCATTCCAATGCGGTAGTTATCGCCACCAAGCAATACCACTTTATCGCCTTTTTCAGGATCGTCTTTCAGACTGTCTTTTTTATTTCCGAAACCGATACCTCCGGCAAGCATAATTACTTTATCGTAACCATATTTCACAAAGTTTTCGAAATGTTCGAAAGTCAATAATGATCCGGTAATCAGTGGCTGACCGAATTTGTTACCGAAATCGCTGGCACCGTTTGATGCTTTGATCAGAATTTCTTCCGGTGTTTGGTACAACCAATCACGTTCTTCGGTTGCCTGCTCCCACGAACGCATCGATTCTGTACGCGGGTAAGAAGTCATGTAAACGGCTGTTCCGGCAATTGGCAAAGCTCCTTTACCCCCGGCAATACGGTCGCGAATTTCGCCTCCGGTTCCGGTTGCCGCACCGTTAAACGGCTCAACTGTTGTTGGGAAGTTATGTGTTTCGGCCTTCAGCGAAAGAACCGTTTCAATATCTTTTACTTCAAAAAAGTCGGGTTTATCTTGTGTTTTTGGTGCAAACTGTTCAACAACCGGTCCTTGTACAAACGAGCAGTTGTCTTTGTATGCTGAAACAATTTTATTGGGATGCTCCTTCGATGTCTTTTTAATCAGCTGGAATAACGATGATTCCATTTCTTTTCCATCGATGATGAAGGTTCCGTTAAATATTTTATGACGGCAGTGCTCCGAGTTTACCTGGGCAAAACCGTAAACCTCACCATCAGTAAGCGGACGCCCCATTTCTTTCGACACCGAAGTGAGATACTGAATCTCATCATCGCTTAAAGCCAACCCTTCCTGTTCGTTGTACGCTGCAATATCTTCAATATTCAAAATCGGATCGGGTTCTTTGTCGATCGCAAAAATCTGCTGATCCAACCCTTCATAAATCGCCTGAAGCATTGGATCGAACTTTGCTTTTTCGTTTTCTACCTCGAAAAATTCCTCCATGCGGCGGATTCCTTCAATACCCATATTTTGGGTGATCTCAACGGCATTGGTACTCCATGGCGTAAGCATTTCCTTACGCGGGCCTACAAACCAACCATCGATTTTTTGCGGTTTTAAACTTTCGGCACCTGAAAATAACCAAACCAGTTTTTCGATATTTTCGGCGCCTAAGGGCTGTGCAGAGTAAACTGCGATAATACTGTTACTTTGAGTTTTAAAGAATTGAATCATGTTGCAGCGAACTATTAATTTAAGAACATGTTGTAAAACACCTCACAAAGATAAAAAATAATAATTGGCATATTGGATAAGTTGCAACTATAAGACAACAGTTTTTTAATGTGCAAACGTTAAATAGGATTAACCAGAAAAATTTATCAATTTTTCACACGCAGTGTTGACGAATGAAAATCAACCAACCATAAGTATTGTACAATACTTATTTAATGATTGTCAATGTCAAACCTGACAAATAATTGTTTCCCAATTATTTCGTCAGCCCTACGGGTGATTAATTCATTTTTATGAATTAATCAGGTTAAAACACAATAGATTTCATTTTTTCTGATTTTCTTTGGGCAAAATTAAGTACATGAAAGCTTTATTATTTATTGTTGCTGTAGTAGTTATGGTCTCGTGCAGCCCGCAACGAAGTTTACAAAAAACATATGTTGGGAAACCGTTATCGGCGTTGGAATCGGAATTGGGTAAGCCCCACACCGTTTTTAACAAAGAAAGCGGTGACATTTATATTTTTGAAAAAATTGAAATGCTAAAAAGCACCGAAATCAGCCAGCATAAGCTAACACTTGATCCGATGGTGACACCAAAGGTGAAAAAAACATCGCATTACACAGTCACTGTCGTTGATGGCGTAATAACAAAAATTGAACTGGAAGAACAATACGAACGCAATAAATAAATCGACCGAAATCTGCCAATAACTGCAAAAAAACAAATTGTATTAATTAGGTTTCAATAAATTTTATAGTTTTGCAGGCACGTTCAAAAAAATTAATGCCCAGGTGGTGGAATTGGTAGACACGCAAGGTTGAGGGCCTTGTGGGAGAATTTTCCCGTGCAAGTTCGAGTCTTGTTCTGGGCACGACGTAAAAACCATCAAAAATCAAAAGCGCTTAAAATCAATGTTTTAAGCGCTTTTTTGTTTTCCAGAAAGTCAAAAAAGCACAAAAAAAGTCAAAGTAAACGAGACTTTATCGAGAACAAGCATTTTTTTCAAAAACTGTTCTCGGCAAATCGTGTAACTCTCTCTTTTACAACATTTAAATTGATACGAATTGACTCGATTTGGTGTTGAAAAACATGGTCAGAATGGGTATTTTTGACCAACAATCGAGAACAATTCTTCTAAAACTTTAAAATGAAGAAATTATGAGATTGACGATTAACTTTTTGATGAAAAAATCGAGACAGAAAAACAATGGTGAAATCCCTGTTTACGTGAGATTTACTATGAATTCAAAACGAGTAGAACTATCTACCGGAATTTACTGCCATTCTGATAAATGGGATGATGTTGGGCAACAAATCCGAGGGAGGAATGAATCCGCCAGGATTCTTAATAACAGGCTGGACAAAATCCAAAATGAAATTCAGGATCATTATAATAAGCTAAAATCTTCCGGTGAAGAATTTAATGTCACAACCATAAAAAACAAACTACTCAACATTGATGAAAGTAAGGGGATCCTTAAAATATTCGATTACTACTTAAATAGTATTCTTGAGAAACTGGATAAAGGTTACTCCATGGAAACCTATAAACACTATAAGTCGTCCAGAAAGAGATTGGCAGCCTTTATTAAATACCAATATAAAAAGGCCGATTATCCGGTTGAGTCTATTGATTACAAATTTTTAGATGCTTTCGATGTTTATCTGAAAAAAAGGTTCAAAGTTCACCAGAATACGGCATGGAATTATCATAAACATTTACGACGTGTTTTAAATCTCGCAGTTTCAATGGATCACATACAAAAAAATCCATACAACAAATACAAAGTAGACTTAAAGGAAACTCATCGTGAATTTTTGACATCTGAAGAACTTGCTAAAATCGAAGAAAAAGATATTCAGATTGAACGTCTATCTGCAGTTCGTGACATATTTGTTTTTGCGTGTTATACTGGTCTCTCCTATTCAGATATTTCCAAATTAGGTAAACAGCATTTGCAAAAGGGTATCGATAAAAACGAATGGATAATCATTGACAGGTCTAAGACCAATAACCGGTGCCGAATTCCGATTCTACCGAAAGCCAAAGAGATTTTGGAGAAATACAAGAATTATCCAAAAAATCATAACAAAGACCTACTGCTTCCCGTTCTAACGAATCAGAAAATGAACAGTTATCTGAAAGAGCTGGGTGATATTTGTAGTATCAATAAAAGTATTACAATGCACATGGCCAGGCACACATTTGCAACTTCCGTAACTTTAGCAAATGGAGTTCCTATTGAAACCGTTTCAAAAGTACTTGGACATTCCTCTCTGAAAACGACACAGATTTACGCAAAAATTCTTGATCAGAAGATTTCGGAAGATATGAGTATGCTCCAGTCAAAATTATCTGAAAAAAGAGATAAGAATATAATATAAATCAACCTAACAGTAATTAACATCAAAAACAAAATACAGAATGATTTTTTCTTTTATATCACACAATTGTGTATCTTTGTATCAACATGCTTACCCCGCTTCCCATAAGAACAGCGCGCTCAGGGTGAGCTTTTTATTTATATACCCATGAAGAAAGTGCCATATAACAAACCGGCACTCACATATGCCGACCAACTTGCACAAGTAAAATTCCGTGGTTTAATTATTCCAGACGAAGAAGAATTTTTAAGTCTTTTAGAGTTAAAAAGTTATTATCGGTTAAGTGGCTACTGGTATCCGCTGCTGGCTGACAAACAAAACCACATATTCAAACCGGGTTCCAGTTTTAAAACAGCATTTAGCATTTATAAATTCGACAGGGAACTTCGGCAGCTGGTAACCAATGAAATGGAAAAGATAGAGATTGCAGTCAGAGCTAAAATGATTTATATTCTTGCACACAATTTCGGTCCCTATTGGTATACCAACTCAAATTTATTTGTCAATAAAAAATGGCACGCCGAGACAATTAATAAAATTACAGACGAATTCAACAGAAGTGATGCTCAGTTCATCCGAGCCTTTAAAAAGAAATATTCCGATCCATTGCCACCTTGCTGGACAGCATTTGAGATAATCTCTTTCGGCTCATTGTCTAAGCTTTATAACAATTTCAAACCAGGAAAAAGCAAGAGAGAACTGGCACATTGGTTTGGCCTCGACGATAAATCATTTGGCTCCTGGTTACACAGTTTGGTCTACGTTAGAAATGTTTGTGCACACCATTCCAGATTGTGGAACCGTGTAATGCGAATACAACCTACATATCCTACTGCTCCCTTAAATCAATGGCTTAAAAATTCGTCAGTTCATAATAACAGAACGTATTATATCCTTTCAATAATAGTTTACCTACTCCAATCGCTTGATAATGGTCACACATTTGTTGAAGATCTAAAAATATTATTAACGAAATACGATAATATCGACCCAGGCGCAATGGGATTTCCGCCAGACTGGGAGCAGGAGCCATTATGGAATACTAAGTAAAAGTGAATATGGTAAAGAGTTTAGGGATTAACGAAGGAATAATTAGAAACTTACCTTCAACGATTCAACCTTTTTTCTTTTATTTTTTTAACTGGTTTTTGTTTATCTGAAGAATCCTGATGATCCAGAATAATTGAAGGCTTTATGACACTAAATCTAAATTATACACCCAATTTAATTAATCAAACTTGATAAATCTAACATAGTCCAGCATTGCCGTGTTAATTTCACCATCCATATTGGTATTCCATTCTTCCAAAACCAGTTTAATATTGTTATTACCCTTATGGAGATTGATTTTCATTGAATTCGACCATCCCCAGTCTGACCATTCATCCTGCCCTCGTTGTGGGAACACCTGAACACCCTGATAAGCATCGTTTACATACAAACTACGTACGGCACAATTATTATCGGTATTCCATGGTCCTGTCCCGTTTGAATAACGAAAATCGATTAGATAATTACCGGAAGTTTCAACATTTACAGGAACTTCAATTTCACGATTTGTTTTGTGACTGGTTTCAATAAATCCAGTACCAGAAAAGTTGGTGAAATTGGTACCCGAAAGAGTAATATAGTTTTCTAACTCCAGTACTAATTCATTTTCTGATGAATAAATTGCTAATGGCTCACTTCCGAACGATTCGATTCCCTCATCATTAACTGCAGTAACCGAATATTCACTAAATCCATTTTTCTCATGAATAAAATATTCTGTATTGGTTGATTTCAAAAAGGCTCCGTCTTTATATATTTTATATGACTTTGCTCCCTTTACCGGATTCCAGATAATTTTTGAATTTTCGACTTTGGTTTGCGGATTAGGCAAGCTAAATTTATTAGCAACTAAATTTATATCTAAAGAAGAAAAGCTTTCATTCTTCATTTTAATATTCACAATGTGCTTCCCTTCCAGTTCAGCCGGGAAAAATGCATTTTCAATACGTTGCCCGTCAAGGAGGAAAGATTCAATTTCATTTCCGAAACCATCGACTTCAATATCAAGAACTGCATTCCTATATTTAAAATTCGATAAAGTTCTTTTTCCTTTATACGATTTGGGAATCACGGGATTAAATCGTATTCCGTCTACCTCAAAATACATCCCTATAAATAAACGATGTACCATAGCAAGGTTACCAGCCATACTCCAAAGCATTCGGTGCGAGTTTATTTCGGTACCTATATAATCGCCATTCTCGGCTACAAAATTTTCATAGTTTGATAAAAATAAAGCTGCTGCCCGGTAAATAGAAGCCAGGCCATATTCTACTGCTTTTTCATTACCAACCTTTGCTGCCGCCAAATTCCAAAATGATTGTACAAAAGGCCAGATACCATTATTGTGATAAGGTGGAATTCCAGCGATTTGAGGATAAATACAGGTAGTTCCAAATTCAGTAACCGGCGATTTAGTCAATATACTTTCAGCCTGATTTTTATCGGCAACATCGAACAAAACCGCAAGCGCTTCTCCCAATGCCTCAAAACGCGGTGATTGCATCAATGAATTTCGTCCATAAAGATACTGTGCGTAATAACCTTTATCTTCCATCCAAAGATATTTGTTGATACCTGTTCTGATCTCGTTCGCTCTCTCCAAATATTCGTCATAAGGTTTGTTTAAAAGCTTAGCCATTTCAGCCAGAATAATGTGAGCCTGGTAATGAACTATGTTGGTTCCCAGGTTCTCAGAAACGTAAATATCCATGTTCGACATCCACTTGGGGTAGGTTTGCTCCCGCCAGTCGAGAAACGACGATTCTCCCTTGTACATTCCGGTGGTCCCTGATCGCAAAGTTTTCATATCATCATCCAGGGTATTTTTAATAACATCGAAAGCGTATTCCAGCCATTCCTCTTCTCCGGTAACTTTGTAGATTTCCCAGGCAGCTAATGCCCAAGTGGTGCGGTCAGACGAAACAGGCCAGGCACCACCGGAGCCTGTATCCTGAACTATTCGTCCACGCTTCACTTTTTTCATTAAACTGATTTTGGCTACTTCTGGCTCGTGATAAGCAAAAGCTAACAAAGTGCTGTAACTCACATCGCGGGTCCAAACTCCTCCCCATTTTGCTCCTGTACGAAGTGTGCTATCCGGCTCGATATTCAATAAAGCTTCTTCAAGGGCCAGATTGTACAGTGCATCAACAATAATCTGCTCCGAATGATAAGCTGGTTTTGCAGCAACATTTCGAGATAAATTCCACTGTTTTGCCTGATGTTCGTCGCTACTAGTAGGATTTAGCAAAACTGTCAGCTCATAAATTCCATCATGGTTTTCATCCTTCAGTTCCAGATTGTTTTCTTCCAGATTGGAAAAGTCCCAGGTTAGTGGCTCAGAACCACCAGCAATATAAACTCCTTTAAAATCAGATTTTGCAATTCTGCTTCCGTCAAAAGCTTCATAATAGCCTTGTTTGTCGAAAGCTTCTAAAACTTCTGACATATCCAGCCTGAAGGTGTACAAATAATTAACCGGAAGTTTGGATCCGTTATTTTCAGCGACTTTACCGTCTGACTCACCAAACTTTATTAATGGAGAACTGTTTTCGTCACCAATCATAATCCAGTGGTCTTCCCCGGAAATCATTTCATTATCCTTTTCATTAATACTGAATTTGAAGGTAATTAGCCGCGAATAATTGTCGGATGCGGTACTTACATAGTTTGAAACCAGGTTTGTCCGGGAATTCGCTTTCGATTCGTAATTTCCCTGAACAACCTTATTCTTAAAAACCGAGAATTCATTTCCTTTATAGAGCATATCTGATTTTTTTTGGCAGCCCGCAAAAAGAAACAGAATGAATAGTATTGCAATAAGTCGTGTCATATTTTTCTGATTTTAAAGCCTATTTATTGGCCACAAACTATTCAAGCTCCAGAACAATTGTGCTCCAATATTTTAGTTGAGGTACTGTAAGTAATACTTCACCATTCTGCTGGGTAAAATTCAACGATACCGACGTTCCTCCGTTTGCATCGGGTGAAGCAAACCAAATACTGCTTACCTGGAAAAAACGGTCAAAGTGACCACCCAATGCCGGAATAAAATGACCACCCTCGCCAGTTTAAACTGACCACCCCGTGCCGGAGCAAACTGACCACCTGCGCCGGACTAAAGTGACCACCCATCAAAAGAGATTGATTTTACTTCTGTCGAAGCCATAATTTCATACTGATTTAAACAAATTAATATGAAAACATGGCTAATAAATTAATCGACATGAGTAAAGTAAGAAAAGTCATTCAGTTACACCACCAGGGAAAAGCAAAGCAATTTATCAGTAGGTACCTGGGCCTTTCACGCAACACAGTCAAGAAGTATATCGCTCTATACAAGGTATTAAACCTTACTATTGATGATATTGATAAAAAGAGTGATTCCGAGCTGGAAAAAATCTTTAGCAGAGATACCGAAGATGTTCTTTCCCTCAAGCTAAAAAAGGTTTATAACTTCTTTCCCTACATGGAGCGCGAACTAAAAAAGACCGGCGTTACCAAACAGCTGATGTGGGAAGAATATCACGAAAAACATCCCGACGGGCTTAAATTAAGCCAGTTTAAAGCCCACTACCTGCGTTGGAGCAAGAAAGTTAACCCGGTGATGCATATGGAGCATAAAGCAGGCGATAAGATGTTTATTGACTATGCTGGCAAAACCCTGAGAATTATCAATAAAGAAACAGGCGAGATTAAAGAGGTACAGTTTTTTGTTGCCATACTGGGGGCCAGTCAATACACCTATGCAGAAGCCTCTCCGAGCCAACAAAAAGAAGACTTTATTGCTTCGGTTGAAAATGCACTGCACTTTTACGGGGGAGTTCCTGCAGCTATTGTCCCTGACAACCTAAAGTCTGCCGTAACCAAAAGCAGCCGGTTTGAACCTACCATTAACGAAACGTTTATGGACTTTGCCGACCATTATGGCACAACAGTTCTTCCGGCACGAACTTACCGTCCCCGGGACAAGTCACTGGCAGAAGGGGCAGTTAAGATACTGTACCAAAGAATATATCCGGCCTTGCGCGACAAAGACTTTTACAGTTTGGAAGAGCTTAATAGTGCAATTTGGGATGAACTGGACAAGCATAACAACAAAAAGTTAACCGGCAGGCCAACGTCCCGGTATCAATTATTCGTTGAAGACGAAAAAGGCAAGCTTACCGCATTACCTGTAGAAAAATACGAGATTAAAGAAATAGCAATAGCCACCGTAGCCATGAACGGGCATGTGCTGCTGAGCAAAGACAAACATTATTACAGCGTTCCGTGTCAGTATTTAAAGAAGAAGGTTAAGCTGGTGTTTACATCAAAAACCGTTGAAATATACTATAAATACAACCGCATAGCTTTGCACAAAAGAGATGGACGTAAATACTTCTACACCACAAACAAAGACCACCTGGCAACAACACACCAGTTTGTTACCGACTGGACACCGCAGCGTTTTATCAACTGGGCAGCTTCAATTGACCAGAGTGTAAAAGAATTTATAATCAATGTGCTGGAAAGAAAACAACACCCTGAACAATCCTATAAAAGCTGTATGGGCGTATTGGCTTTTGCTAAAAAGGTGGGAGAAGAAAGGCTTGCCAACGCGTGTAAACGTGCATTGGAACACCAGGTTTACAACTACAAAATCATACAAAAGATACTGGAAAAAGGGTTGGATAAACTTGACGATGAAACACCGGACGAACCGGAACTTCCCTTTCATAACAACATAAGAGGAAGAAAATATTACAACTGATAAAGTAAAAGAACAATGAACGAAGTAACATTAACACGAATGAAACAGATGAAGCTCCATGGTATGCATGGGGCTTTTAAAACAGCTATCGAAACGGGTAAAACCGATGATTACACCATCGACCAGTTTGTATCGATGATAACAGATGCCGAGTGGGACGATCGCAACAACCGAAAGATAGAGCGTTTGATAAAAAATGCAAGGTTCCACTATAAGGCAACCATTGAAAACGTGGTGTACGAACATGCAAGAAATATCGATCGGACAAAACTGTTAAGACTGGCAGAATGCGATTTTATTAATAAAAACGAGAATGTATTAATATCGGGCAGCACCGGTGCCGGCAAAAGCTATATTGCAACAGCCTTAGGGTATCAGGCCTGTATTGAGGGATACAGGGTTTTGTATTTTAACACAACCAAAATGTTTTCTAAACTAAAAATGGCAAAAGCCGATGGATCTTATCTTAAAGAACTTGCAAAAATGGCCAGGCATCAGTTAATAATACTTGATGATTTTGGTCTGCAACCCTTAGATAGCCAAAACCGAATAGCTCTGTTAGAGTTAATTGAAGACAGGCACAATAAAGGATCTATGCTTGTAACATCCCAGCTCCCCGTTAGTAAGTGGTATGAAATAATCGGGGAGAAAACGATTGCCGATGCCATACTCGACCGTTTAATACATCAATCGCACAGGATTGAGCTGATGGGCGAATCGATGAGAAAAAAACGAAACATTTATAGTGAATAAAAAAACAGTAAATTTGTTGTAATCTGACAGAAGAAAAACGTTCTCTTTTTTGTGGAAAATGGTCGGTGGTCAATTTACTCCGGCGTCGATGGTCAATTTAAATTGGCCTTGGGTGGTCAATTTGACTGGCGTTTCCATATAGAGCACTACAAATACGATTAGTGTAAGCAGTATTCCGTAAAGTGCCAGGTAAACCAGCTGCCCGGAAAATCCTTTGATATAAAGGTTAGTGTCTATCTTTTGAATGGTGTATTTTTTCATCTTTACTTGTTGATTTAGATGGTGAGAGAAGATTGAGGAACGATACAGGATCGTCCCTCAATAACTACATAGTCACACTGTCCGGTCTCCCCACCGATAATTTGTTAAGCAAAGAATGAGCGGATTACTACGCCAACAAGAATCAGGAAGAGACATGCTCCAAACCATCCCATAATGGCCTTTTGCGTATCCTGGTCCCCACTCTGCCATTTAATGTAGACACGCACTCCGCCGATCAGTCCCACTACTGCCCCGATGGCAATAATCAGGTTAGCCACAGGATCCACATAAGAATTGACTTCCGTGGTTGCCTGATCGATCCCGGCCGAGCTTTGTGCCATGGCGTTATACACTCCCAATACCAGCATAGCCATTAGTGCCATGCCCCTGCGATAAATCGCCTGCATTTGTTTTCTCATAATTTTAATTTTTAATGGATTATTGTTGACATTGAAAATCGTCGATCTTAGCTGCCAGAGCCGGATGGTTCTTTTGTGTAAAATGGTCCAGTGCCATTCCATCATCTATTCCGGTCTCTTCATACATCGATGCTTCAACCCGCTGGTTTTCGACAGGATTTACCGGTAAAATCGTTGAGGGAAGTTCATTGGAATAAACAGCGATGGGTTGTAATCCTGTTCCGGGGATAATTTCAGCCTCACTGGTTTCATAGTGCTGCTCATTTTCTTTTTTCTTTGATTTGGACCAGGAATAAAGAATTATAAGCATGTACCATGCTGCCAGGCATAGCGCGAGAAAGGATAAAAATTCTGACCAGGTGATTTGATTGATTCCAAACATTTGCCTTAAGTTTTAAGTTTCTTTTCTTTCCGGATGGCTTGAATTCGGCACCTATCCGGTTTTGCAAATGTGATGGACTTCAACTTAAGTTTCACCCCATGAACACCCTACTGGGGTGTTTTATATGGTTAAATAAATTCCTTCTATATCATCAGAATTATTCGTATCTGGAGGAAAATAAGCTTTGATTGAAAATACTATTAACAATTACATTTAAAATGCTTTCAATTGTTTTTAAATAGTAAAATAACTTTCCCTCAAAAGAAAAGAAAAAAGGGAAAAAAAGAAAAGAAACCAATGAAACTGACAGCCGTGGATAAAATGCAGGATTGCCACGGAACCAGTAATTACAGCTAAATAAACCTGTAAAATCAGTAATCCGGGGCATTCATCTTGATCTTGCATTTTTCTGTGGGAGGGTTTTGTGGGGAGGCTGGCGATCTTGGGTTTCTTTTTGGTTTTTCTACCTGTTAACTTATTAACACCTGTAAAGCCGTATTTGTGGGCGGCTAAAGAAAAGTGCAGGACTGGTGTGAAACAAAAGGATGGCTCTTTTCGTGCGGTGCCTGTAGGCTCTTTCCCCTGTAACGGCGAAACAAGCGACCGTTTCCCGTGAGTGGGCGAACGGGTTTAGGAAGCGTTGCAGGCGGTCAGGGGAATGTGCCGGGGCACTGGAAAAATACCTTAAATTACCTGTAAAATTTTAATTGCGGGCAGGCTAAAGGCAAGTGCAGGAATGCAGGGAAGCTCAGCGAAACAAGGAAGCGCTGACCGGAGCCTGTTCCGGGTTTTCGCTTTGGGCGGATCAGGGGCGGACGAAAATGCGGGGCGGGTGAAGGGAATACAGGGGAAGGCCTTGAGCAAAGCATACCGGAATTCCGGCTCTTGCCGTGGGGTGCATAAGGCTTTTCATTCCGGGATATCAACAGGAGAGAAAATTCCTGAGAATGATGAGTAGAACAGATTCAGCATGCGGAATGATGGGCCGATGCAATGGAAGATTAAAATTCGGCTCCAACTTTCAAGGTTTAGTTCATTATTACTAAATTTGTCCCGTTTTACAGAAAAGATTCAATTATCCCTTTGATATAAACAAACTAAGTCATGAAAGCCCACGATATAAAAATCAGAGAAGTAAAATCAGATGATATTCATTTGGTGCAGGAGATTGGCAAAAAGACTTTTAAAGAGACATTTGAAGCCAGTAACAGTACTGAAAATATGCAAGAGTATTTAGACAACTCCTTCTCCATATCAAAATTGGAAACTGAATTATCCGACCATAATTCTGCATTTTATTTTGCACTAACCGATGAAAAAGTAGTTGGCTACCTTAAAGTTAACTGGGGAGAATCACAGACTGAAAATTCGGATAAAAATGCACTTGAAATTGAGCGTATTTATGTCTTAAAAGAATTTCATGGAAAGAAAGTTGGACAAATTTTGTATGAAAAAGCAATTGAGATTTCAGAACAAAAAGGCGTAGAATTTATTTGGCTTGGTGTATGGGAGGAGAATCCTCGAGCAATCCACTTTTATAAGAAAAATGGATTTACAGAATTTGACAAGCATGTTTTCCAGTTGGGTGATGACAAGCAGACAGACATAATGATGAAACGGCCAATCAACTATGATTAATCCGTAGCCAATATCAATTATATCCGTTTATCTCCGGCATTTTTGTCAAATGCAATCAGGTTAAACATTTCACGCATACGGCTGCGGACACGATTGCCGTATTTTTCTTCTATTTCACTGGCAGATAAGTTGGTGGTCAGGTGTGTAGGAATTCCTTTTGAAACAAACAGGTCATAACGGCTAAGCAAGATCTCTCCCATCACGTTACATTCATTACCGAAGTGCTTTTGAACCTGCTCGACCCCCAGGTCATCAAAACAATAAATGTTTGGAACGGGATTGGAATAAGACAGGTTTGCAGGATTTTTGCTGTAACGATTAATAACCTTGTAACCTTCTTTTTCAAATTCAAAACTGATATCACGAGCTGACACTACCCGAAATTGCTTTCCGTGTTGAAAAAAATATTTTACCAGGCTCATTAGTGTGGTTTTTCCGCAACCTATGGGGCCGGTAAGTAAAATTCCTTTTTTCAGGTCCAGGTTCCATTTTGGGGCTACGTCTTTGTCTTCAATGGCATAAACAATCAAACGGTAAAGCAATTCTGAATCCTCAGGATACAAACGGAATTGTGCCCCGTAAGTTTTTTTCCCCAGGTCTTCCAGCCACTTTCGACAGGCTTTGAACCCAAACTGGTGTTTCCCGTTTTCAAAACTGGCGATCTCCTTATAAGGGTTCGGAATAATCTTTATCGGTTTCGACATGGAGGGGATTGGCTTTTCCGTTTTGTTTTTTTCTTCCATTTTTTTTCAAATTTTGGGAGGAATCTTCTTTATTGTTTTTCTTGTTTATATAGTTTATAAAAGGTGTCCCACTAGTGGTCCCGGTAGCAGTCCCGGTAGTGGTCCCAGTAGCGGTCCCGAATCTGGTACAGCTAACTTTGCTTACCTGGTAGCGATTAGCTCCCGGCGAATACCGGATATATCCCCAGTCGTTCAATTCTTTCATACACTTCGAATAGGTGGTTTTGGATCCGATCCGGGCCATGGCCATCACATCCTGCCTGTTGATTTCAAATTGTTCCCTGAAGCGGTTCAGGTTCCAGAGGTTAAAAAGTGCCATATACAGGCTGATGTGCTGTGATGTGATGTTAGCATCTGTTTCCAGGTGGTCAAAAAAACCGCGCAGGTGCCGGATATAATTCATTTTTTCCGGCCCAGGTCAAAGCGATTATGCACCCGGTTTTTTACCATCATTTTCTGGATTTCTTCGCTGTCGTAGAAGATTACACCGCCAATTTTGGTAAAGGCCAGAGTCCCGTTTATACGCATGTTCTGAAGGGTTCCAGGAGAGATTCCCAAAAGCTTTCTTACTTCGTAAGATTTTAACCATTTTTTGGTGGGTTGCCCGTGATGAGCGGCGAAGAGTAGTTTGATTTCTTTGAGTAATTCAAGTTTGAATTCCCGAAGATCGTCGGTGGTTACAATTTCTGTTGGCATAACGTTTTGTTTTTAAATGATACAATTTGCGTTTTGCCAAATTTGAAAAGTCTAACTGGATTTTATTCCCCATGAACACCCTACTGGGGTGTTGTTTTTTGGAGGTAAGTGTGACCTGTCAAGTATTCAATATACTCAACAACAACTCATTATAAAAACAAAAAAAATTATACTTTTTGACTTTTATAATGCTCTGCCGATTCCTTTTGTGCCTGTTTAATTTTTATTGCCAGGCACTTGCGGTGAAACTCTCGAAGTTCATCCAGTTTTTCTTCCGACAGTTCCTCTATAAGGTTCATACGTTTCGCCAGGTCTTCAATCTGCCAGTATTCCACAAAGGGGCAATCCGGCACAGCTTCGCCAAGCGGGCATTTTTTTAAAGGCACAAGTAAATCTGCATACTTAATGCTTCTTTCCGAAAAAGTCATGTGTTGTTATTTTGGTTACTGTTCTGTCCCTAAAACAGTAAATTAAAAAAGTAGCGTGGGACTAATACATTATCTGAACTGAAGGGCCGCTAAACCCTTGTATAACGGACAAGTACGCCCCACGCAAATCGTGGGCGTCATACTTACATTCTCGTTATACTTTAAAAATTAGCGGTTTTTCAGTTCAAGAATAAAAGCTAACGCTCTAATATCATTTCGCTCACCTTTCCCTGTTGGTGAGAAGATCTCGTATTTCTACTACAAAGATAATTCAATTCTTACTCATTTCTTATGTCATTTTGATGTTTCTATTCAATTATTCGTTTACACTTATTCATCCATATCATCCATTCGCTTTTGTAAAACTTCTATTAAATGTTTCAGAAAACTGATTTGCTCACTTCTGCCGCGCATTTCTTTAAATGTGCCATAAATGTCCTTAAATTTAATATTGAACATTTTTTCGAAGGCACGGGCAATTTCTATTCGGCTAGCCTTCCCGTTATTAATGGCTTTAGCCAAAAAAAGTGAATACACTATTTCCAATGCATCAATATTAGGATTTGTCCAGTATAAGTTGCTGACAAATTCTTCGTTACCTTTTAGTTTCCGAATTTCGTTACGAATGTACTTTTTCAGTTGTTCGTAGGCCATAATCTTCGCCAGCGTATAATCATAGCCGGTAGAAAATTTTGGATTTGCATGTGCATGAATACTGTCTTTATGAATGCGTGAATCTACATTTCCTCTGAGAAAATAGATATGATCAAAGTCGGTTCGTGATCGTTTATAGTACTGATAAAATGCTTTGTTCGCATTTACATAATCACAGATTTCCTTACTCTTGTCCTGTAAGAATTTCACTTGCAATTTCTTCCCTCCTTCTGGTCTGTAGGATTCTAAATCAAAAACCTCCGTGTAAAAGAAAAGCTTACTATTGATCCGAGGCTTAATATGCTTGAAAAAGTAGATTTCTTCTTCTTCGCTTTTAAAACCGTTCTTTATTACTGACTCACGCAATTTCATCATTACACTATCGCATAGCCCCATGGCTTTTTCGGTTAACTCCACAAAATTTTGTGTCTGTGTTTTTAACTGGGATAAGGTTTCTTCCAGTTCCTCGATGGTTTTATTGTATGATTGGTTATCCATGATTCTATGCTTTTTTATTTATACAGCGAACAATACCATATAGTCCAAACTGTATATAAATGGTGTAATGTGAATTTTCTATTTCATAGATTAAATTTAAATTTTTATTTATCGCAAATTCTGGAAGCATATAGTGCCTCGTAATACATGTTGCGATATGCAACTTGAAGATTAATACCAAAACTTACAATAATGTGTTCTATACTCCTTCTGATCCTAGTATTTCTCTTCAGAACAATAATATTTGTGTAACTCAATTCGTCTATACCTCAAGAATGCCCTGTGAGTATTTATTCTACTTGGAATGTTATCACAGATGGATCTAATTTGAATCAACTAAGCATACTAATCATTGGACACATTCTTCAAAAAAAGATTTATTTTTTTATAGAAAATACTTTTAATTCTGATTAATATTTTTCTAAAACCTCCTTCAAAACAAATATTTAAAATGGTCACTTTAATTCATTTCGTATAGTTGAAGAACACGGCTTGAGTACTCGTCTGCTAGTGGTAGCTCTATTCCCAATTCCATCAACAGATTACCTCTAAATACTTTCCCTTCTATTGAAAGAGTTTCTTTATCTTCCTTATTAATTTCCACTATTCTATATCTTTTGTTTTTGTCCAAACCCGACATGCGAAAACGAGGAATTACTTGACCATGATAATGTTCAGTTTTAAATGCAAAAAATACAGCACGGTCTTTCTCTGGAGTGCAATACATTAGTGAGGCAACGCCTTTATCATCGTATGGAGAGATTAGTCGGTACAAATCGCCTTGCTGGATAACCTGACGAATTTCTTTATAAGTATTGATTGCTTCCCTGGAAAAATCCTTTTCTTCATTTGTCATATCTTTGGGTTGCATCTCCATTCCCAAACGTCCTGTCATCGCCACATCAAAACGAAATTTCAAAGGCATTATTCGTCCTGTTTGATGATTAGGAGAAGAACCAACATGAGAGGCCATAGCAACAGCCGGGTAGAAATAGGACACTCCCCACTGCATATATATTCTTTGCAGGGCTTCCGTATTATCACTTACCCAAAATTCATCGAAATTAGGCAATACCCCATAATTAGCACGTCCTCCTCCGCTGGCACAGGCTTGTATTACTAAGTCGGGATATTTAGCCCGGATTCTTTCCATTATTTTTCTAAATCCCCTATGGTAGTCAATATAAAGATGGGATTGTTTACCGGCTGGTAAATAGGAGGAACCATAATTGGCAATATTCATATTAGCATCCCATTTTATGTAAGCAATGTCTGGATTACGGGTCATCAGGTTGTCGATAGTTGTGTATATAAAATCCTGTACTTGCGGATTTGATAAGTCCAGCACCAATTGAGTTCCTCCACGACCAGGCCGGGGTTCACGATTAGGTTGACAAATAATCCAGTCTGGATGCTTTTCGTAAAGCTCACTTACCGTATTCGTCATTTCCGGCTCAACCCATATTCCGAATTTTATATCGTTTTTTTCTGAACTTTGCACCAATGCATCAATTCCGTTAGGTAATTTGTTCTTATCTACAACCCAATCACCTAACGATGAGTTATCGCTGTTTCGTTGATATTTATTTCCAAACCAACCATCATCCATCACAAAAAGCTCGCCTCCCATATCGGCAATATCCTCCATCATTTGTTCCATACCTTGCTCGCTGATATCGAAATAAACGCCTTCCCAACTATTCAACAAGATGTCTCTCTTTTGCTTACCTCCATGAATTTTTCCATTTCTCGCCCATTCATGAAAATTTCGACTTACTCCCCCCAAACCATCATTACTATATGTTAAAGCCAGTTCCGGGGTAACAAAAACTTCATTTGCTTCCAGTATGTATTCTGAAGCATCTTCGTTAATACCTGCAAAAAATGAGTGATAATTGCTGTCATCGGTGTCAAAACGAAGGCGGAAATTACCTCCCCAACAAAGTGCAGCGCCAATTACCTGACCTTCCTGTTCCTGTGGCTTACCATTTAGAGAGATCATCACCTCCGCATGATCAGTATGTGAATTGCGCACACCATCCTTATTTTTAATTACTTTCATGCCTGGCTGTAGTGGCTCCGTTACCACTCTGCTTTCATTTGCCCAGGAACCATATAAATGAGAAATCCATACGTCATTCTTACGAATAGGTAAATAGGCAGATGCAAATTGCTGTAATTTCACATCCCCTTTCTCGTTGTGCATTATTTCGCTCCAGGTTTCAATAATATCAGAGTTTTTATATGATTTATATACAACCTTAATTTCAAAAGGGTATATTTTATCGTTCATGGTAATTTCAGTAAAGGTAGCCTTGTCGCTTTCCCTTTCATTTATGTCAGAAATAACCATATCCAACGATAAGTTACCATCAGCATGTTGCACCTGCAATGCTGCTTCTGATGAACACTCAATACCGAATACAGGGTAAGCAGGACGATTGGCAGCAACTCCTGTGTCATAAATCTGTGAAACTTCATTTAAGGATATCTTTTCTCCATAGTAAATGAATTGCAACTCCTCTCCAACACGTGCAGATAGCACTAAAGATGTATTTTTTGTAGAAATTAACAAATCTCCTTCTGCTGCAAACATTACAACAGAAAGCAAAAGGCCAAGCGCTAATAATTGTATCTTTTTCATTAGTTTAAATTTAATAACTTTAAAAGGTGACTCATATAACTCGCATAAGCCCGCTCCTCTAAAGAAAGAGGCACTTAATTATGCTCGTTTCATTTGTGTATTTTTAATTCTTAGTTTTTCTCATTTCCCGAAGTTCAAGGGTAATCTTTTCCATAAACTTATCACTCAAACGATAAGCCATAAGAAATAAAACAGCAACCCCTGCACCTATTGCCGGGTATATACTGATCAACATCCGTATTCCGGTAATTGATTCTTTAGATTGAACGGTATTCGCTTCAAAACCATAAGCAGCCAGTATCCATCCTGTGATTGCGCCTCCCAATGTCCATCCCATTTTCTGAGACATGCTGGACGAAGAAAATATCAAACCGGTAGCACGACGACCAGTTTTGTATTCAGAATAATCAGATATATCAGCATACATACTCCAAATCAGAGGTAAAACAATGCCCGCTGCTAAGCCGATTAATAAATTCAATATAAAAATCAGCAGTATTTGCTCGGGCTTCAAAAAGAATAGCACTGCACTTAGTGCTGCTGCCAAAAGCATCGCATAAATAAAAGCATTTCTTTTTCCCAGAAAACCAGATGCTGGATTTGCAAATAATACTCCAAGCATATTACTTCCTAACCACACGGTCATATAAGCACCGGATAATTTCTCCCACGCAACCTCGCCTAATAAGGGCAGATTCTGATCCTGTATATAGTATTTAAAATAATACTGAATACTGCCATCGCGTAGCGAGTTAAATATGAGTACAGAAATGCAAGCTCCCAGCATGATAAACCATTGTCCGTTCTTCGCTAAATCCTTTAAATCGCTCTTAATGGCAACTTTTTCACTAACGGGTTTCAAACGCTCCTTTGTCCAGGCATAAGTCATGATGAAGAAAAATGCGGCTATAATTGCATAAATTATTACCGACAATTGAAAACCACGGGCATCTGATAATTCCATCGAATTGAAGAATTGTAACAAATGAGGAATAGAGGCAGTCATTACCATACCTCCGGCATAAGCACCGATGAACCTAAACGATGATAAACTCGTTCTTTCTTTCGGTTTGTCTGTCATCACACCCAGTAGTGAAGAATAAGGTACATTCACAACAGTATACACCATCATCATCATTGTGTATGTGATGTAAGCATAAATCAACTTTCCACCTGGTCCTAAGTCTGGCATGGAAAAAGTAATAATTCCAATTAGACCAAAAGGGATAGCCCCCCATAAAAGAAATGGTCTAAATTTCCCATGTTTAGTTTTTGTCCGGTCGGCAATAATTCCCATAAGTGGATCATTAATACCATCCCATAAACGCGTTAGTAATAGCATGGTACCAACACTTTGAGGAGAAAGATTAACGATGTCGGTGTAATAATACATTAAAAACATCGAGAATATCTTCCAAAACAAGGAAGAGGCAAAATCTCCGAAACCGTAAGCGACTTTTTCTTTAAGTTTAAGAGCTTCTGTCATCTTTTTAATTCCAAATTTGAGATCCGTTTTATTAGTTCAATCAGAGCTCTACTGTTATGATAAGGGCATTTCCAGAATCCAGCTTTATCTTCCTTCAAATTTGGAAGTCCGCCATTGTTTATACTCCAAAACCACTCTCCATTTTTAGTATCCAGTAAGTTCTTTTTAATGTATTCCCAAGTCCTTGTCAGGTTCTGAATATACCGTTCATCACTGCAAATCTCCCACGCATCCATAAGTCCAACCATTGCTTCGGCTTGCACCCACCAATGGCGATCTTTATCAATATAATTTCCTTCTCTCTCATACCAAACTGATCCATCCATGTCAGTTCCTTCATCCAGCGTAACTTCAACTAACTTAAGTGCTGATTCTCGCACAGACTGAATAACAGTAAGATCCTTTGTTTCAATAGCGGCTTCGTTCAACAACCAGGCTCCTTCAATATCATGCCCGTAAGAAACATTGTTAGATTGAACAGTCCAGTCCCTATCAAAAAACAGATTGAAATGACCACTTTCCTGATCAATAATTTGCTCCTGAAAAAGATTTAGCAAAACCAGAATACGTTCTTTTAATTGCTCATCAGGCCATGCCTTGTAAAAATTAGTATAAGGTTCCAAAATATGCAAATGTGTATTCATTGACTTGGGAAAATTCGCATCTTTAGGACTCAGACGCATATCTCCCAACGACTGAAAGTCAACACTTAAGGCCTCTAAATAGCCTTCAAATTCTGAATCTCTAAATTTATCTTCCAGTAAATCAAACAAGCTTAACGCATATTCAAGACTTTCCTCCTTGCCCCTAGCCAAATAGTACTCAGAAAATGCGTAAATACCAAAGCCCTGAGCATAGGCCTGTTTTCGTGTATTTAGCGGATTTCCCAAATAATCACACTCCCAGTACAAACCACCGTTTTCTCGATCCCAGAAATGAGAAAGTAAATACTCATAAGCACGATCTGCCATCCTTAGATATAACTCATCGGAACATAAACGATAAGCGGTAGAAAAGGTCCAAAGGATCCGGGTATTTAAAACTGCTCCTTTGCCTGTTCCAGAAATAATTTCTCCGGCAGAATTAATTTGCCCGACAAAACCTCCAAATTCCAAATCCACAGCTTTAGTACTCCAAAAATCGAGAATCCGGGACAACTCATACTTTAGCTCTGGCTGCATAAGTTGTAGTTGCTGTTTCTTATCTTTCAATTCTAACTCCATTACAACTCGATTAAACTAAATTCATAAAGTCATGATTCTTGTTCACCAGACCATTGATAGTTTGAACCGATAAATGCGAATGGAGCTTATCCTGGGGCGAATTCACGCAATAATCAACCAGCTTTTCAACCGTCGTTGTTGCAACATGCATACGAGTATCAGACGATGCATAATAAATAAACACTTTCCCATCTTCGTCCTTTATCCATCCATTCGAAAAGACAACATTCGACACATCACCAACACGCTCGTTCATGAGTGGAGCGATAAAATGTCCGTGAGGTTTGTGTGTAATTATCCACGGACGTTCCAAATCTGTCATAAACATATACAGTGTGTATCGTAGCCCAGCTGCGGTGTTACGTACCCCATGTGCCAGTTGTAACCAACCAAATTCTGTGCGAATCGGTACAGGTCCCAATCCATTTTTAACCTCGTAAACCGTATGATAAGTTTTTGCATCTACGATAACTTCCTCTTCTACCTTAGGATTCTCAATATAATCACACATCCCAAATCCAATCCCTCCACCTTTACCTGTATCAATAAAACCATCCTGAGGGCGGGTATAAAATGCATATTTGCCCCCTATAAGGTGCGGAAAAAGAACGACATTACGCTGTTGACCACTGGTAGAAATCAGATCCGGCAAACGTTCCCATTTGACCAAGTCCCGTGTACGGACAATACCCGCAGCAGCTATCGCACCAGAAGTATCACCTTCTGGTGCAGTCGGGTCTTTTCGCTCGGTGCAAAACACACCATAAATCCATCCATCATCGTGTTGGGTCAACCGCATATCGTACACGTTCACATCGGGTTCTTCGGTTTGAGGTAGGGTAACTGGCCGATCCCAAAACTTGAAATTATCAATCCCATTCGGACTTTCTGCCACGGCAAAAAATGATTTTCGATCATTACCTTCTACACGTACAAGCAAAACATATTTATCGTTGAATTTAATTGCCCCGGCATTAAACGTAGCATTAAAACCAATACGTTCCATGAGATAGGGATTAGTTTCTTTGTTCAAATCGTAACGCCAGTGCAAAGGGACATGTTCGCGGGTAAGAATTGGAATTTCATGGCGATTATACACTCCATTATCGCTGAACAAAGCATTGTTTTTCCTTTCAATCAGGTTTTTATGCTTTTGCTTAATAAATCTCAACCTTTCATCAAACAGCGTTTCTGTATTATTCATTGTATATCGTTTATTTTTTAATTTGATTAAATTCATTGAGGAGTAAAATGTTGGGTTGACTTAAAAGTTCCTTCGCATCTGCAGCTGCCTGATGACCGGGAAATGGAAAGTAGAAGTGCTTTTCTGAATCGTTTCTCCATACCATAACATAGCTTAGATTTTCGTTCACAATTGAATCATTTAAAACGGCTCCTAATACTTGTGTGTACCAAATTGAATCATTTACCAGCTCTAGTCCGGTTTCGGTCAACGCAGCCAGTTTCCTTTTCTCTTTAGCTACTTCAATAACTATGTGTAGCTTATCTATTGCGTTCTTCTCTCCACCCGATTGTTTCAAATCGTGATAATTATCCATACCTAAAATATCTACATAAGCATCACCCGGATACCACTGCAGATATTTTTCCTGCGAGTTGAAATTACAGTCGGGCGAATAGGCAACGACCATATTATTTAGTCCTTTATTTCGTAAGTAATCGATGGTGTAGCGAAATAATTTATGAAATTCAACTGGAGTACAAGAATTGGATCCCCACCAGAACCAAGCTCCGTCCATCTCGTGCCAGGGGCGAAAAATGAAAGGAATTGATGAACCAGATTTGTCTTTCAGGTCTAAAAAGAATGCTGCAATTATATCCAGTTGGTTATTAAACTCCTGATGATAAGTACCTCCTGGTAATATATGTTTCACAACCACCATGTCGCCGTGCCACGAATCAATAGAGTCGATTGGTGAATACGGATGCCAACTAAAAGTATTGATTCCTCCCCGTTCGTTTACCCATACTGCAAAATCATGAATCTTCGAGAACGGCACACTATCCAGGTTTACGTTTCGTCCGAGTTCAATTCCTCCCAGTTCCCAGCCAAATAAAGCCGGATAGTCTCCTGTAACTCGCTTAACATCAGACTCGCCATCTATGTACTCCCAGCCAACTCCGTAAGCCAGATCATCCTGATGTCCAAACAAAATTCCTTTTCCTTGAATTTCATTCAAATCATAGATTAATTTCTCTCTGGTTGTGTCCTGCTTGGAAACTTTTTGACATCCACAGAATAAGAATATTAAAATATATAGCAGGATACTTTCTTTTTTCATAATTATAATTGATGTGATGTGGTTATTTTAAACTTGGCATTTGATCAAGTGTAATGACATAGTTCTGGTCAAATGCATTCTGCCACCAGGCAGCATTAGCGTGTTCATGATTCGTACTGGAAAAACCAGGTTCAGAGGTATTGTTGGTACGCTCGTAATCGTACCATGGCATAAAATAAGACCATTTAGCACCTGCACTCCATTGTTCGGAGATTGGTGCAACACTGCCAAATTCACTTAAAGTCACCATCTTGGTTGGATATCTTTCCTGAACAGAAATGAATTGTGAAGAAATAGTGGAAGCATCTGACACATCATAAATATCACGTCCAATAATATCAACATATTCATCCCCGGGATAAAAATCATCATCTTTGGTTTGCGTGGTCCAAACCCAAATGAGATTATTCAAACCCTGCAACTCAAAATAATCAAACATATATATCCAAAGCTGTTTAAATGATTCTGCCCCATCTGCACCCCACCAAAACCAGGCTGAGCCACCATTGTACTCATAGATATTTCCTGCAGCTTCGTGTAAAGGTCTCCATACCACAGGAATATTTTTGATTTGCAGCAATTTGAGGTAGCCTACCATTTTTTCAAGATCAGCCTTTAAAATCCCATTCTCCCATGTACCTTCTCTCAAGGCGTTGCCTGCATTAAAAGTTGTTTCTGATGCTGTTGATGTGTATTCACTGGATCCATTATATGATGGAACATTCCAATGCCAACATGCACTAATTATTCCATTATTATTCCACCAGTCCTCTACAACTTTTGTATCCGAATAATCAATCCAATTCGCCGGAGACCATCGTAAATGAATATAGTCGAAAGTATGCATTGCCGGATATTTTCCGGTATGTTGGTGAATCCATTTTGCTTCGTTAGTATTCCAACTAACATTTGCAATAGTTGAAGAGATAATTTTATTACCATAATTATCCATTAGAAAGTTGTATACGTTAACAGCCTGAACAGAAGGATTGGTTACCGCAAGTGTTGGATTGATTTCAACAATTATTTCAGGCTTAGTTGAGAAACTATAAGTATACGCCTTAGCATAATTATTAGCTAAATCAAGAATCGAGGTTGCAGTAATGTTAACTATATAATCCGTATTCTCCTCCATGTCAGCACTAAGTGTAAGCACTCTTCCATCTACACTTGCCTCAACATGCTGATTATTCAAGGTAATATTATATGCTTTTCCCAGCTTTATTTCCTCGCTGTATGTTATAAACAAACTTGTCTCCAGCGAAACAGCTGTTGCCCCATCTTCAGGCATACACTGCACCACTTCGGGAGCAATAACATCATTTGGAACTTCTTCCTCTTCTTTGCCGCATCCAAACAGCAATACCGTCAGACACAATAACTTCCAATACCTACTCATAAGCAATTCAGATTAAGGATAGTCCCTCTGTATAAAAACAGAGAAGACTATCCATATAAAACTAACTAGACTATTAATTAAATTGGGTCAAATCGTAGATTATCGATGCTTATACCTGCGGGTATGATCCCGCCGTACAATCCATTCGTTCCGGAAGACAAGTCGAAAGTCCCGGTTAATCCCCACGTACTTACAGGCACTGAAACAGTAATCCAGTCACCACCAGTTTCAGATGGGAACAAATTAGGTCCATACCAGTAACTCCATTGATCGGCAAATACAAACTGAAGTTGGGCATTTTCGGCACCAGTTACCCCTTCTTCAATACGAATATCGAATTTCAAGATGTAATTTTCTATATTCTGAATTACGGGAGCCGGAGCCCCATTTGACTGATGATTACAATTCAATGCCCATCCATCAAAAGACGATGTGTAACGTATAAAGGTGTTTCCATTTTCAGTAAGAATTTCTGAGCTTCCGCTCCAGCTGTTATCCCACGATCCATTGTGATCGCCATGTTGCTCAAAATCCATTACCATAATAGTTGCGTCAGTAATCGGATCTGTTCCTCCAATAAAAATCTCTGGAGAAAGACCTTGCTCTCCTTCATATGTAATTAGAGTAATATTTCCATATCCGGTTGTAGCATCCTGTGGAACATAAACTTGCACTGTTTCATCAGTTTTTATACCATAAGCTGTGGCCTTAATATTACCTGGGAAAATAAGTTCTTTTATTAACAACAAATTAGTTCCCTGTATAGTAAGTATTTCTCCAGGAGTTCCTTTATTCTCAGCAAATCCGGTAATTTCAGGTAAGTTGGCAGTAATAGTAATTTCGGAAGGAGAAAATATTCTTTCACCATTTTTAGCAACAAGCTCAATTATTCCACTGGAAGCTCCCACAGGAATACCAACTTGAAGTTGAGTTTCCGACTGACTTTCAATAGTACCTGAAAGCCCACCACTGAATACCACATCCACAACCAAATCCAGATCAGTTCCTTCAATGGTTATGCTCATATTTGCTTTAGCTTCCTGAGGAGCGAATGATGAAAATACGGGATCAATTAGTGTTAACTCAGGCCCATTAACTTCTTTCAAAGCTTTTGTTACAAAACGCACTACTCCACTTATAGCTTCATCTGGAACAACAACTGTCATTTCGGTAACTGTTTGATCTGAGATTGTACCCTCTATACCTCCTTCAAAAATTACTTTTTCAATCAGGTCAAGATCGGTACCATTTACAATGATTTCCCCTCCGTTCTTTATTGTGGTTGGAGAAACATTAAGCTCAGGAACTACCATTATTAGTTCAGACTCTGACCTTACTTCAACTCCAGACGCTGGAATGATAACAAGTAAACCATCCTCAGTGCGTTCTGGAACATTCAATTCAATTTTGGTTGCAGTTTGAGTTTGAAAAGAATCAACCATAAAGTCTCCTTTAAAAACAACGCTCTTCACCAAATCAAGATCAGAACCAGTTATGGCTACTAAACTACCTGCTTTTACAGGATTAGGTGAAATTGTTGAAATAGAGGGTAGAACAACGGTTAAATCTGAACTGGAATAAATCCAAGTCGGAATTTCTTCACCTCCTGACAATAGGTCTGCTCCATCTGAAACAATTATTTTACCGGTTTGTGCTTCTTCTGGAATGGTTAATTCTATCGCCTCTCTGGTTTGTTTTAAAAAATCCTTTTTGAGAACATGAATCCCATCCGCCAAAATCACTTCTTCAACATTATTAAGGTATTCTCCCGAAATAGCTAATTTTTGACCGGCTTTAACTTGCGCTGGTTCAAAACTATCTATGGAAATTGGTTCAGAATAACTAAGAACCGACTGCGAAGAAATACTTCCTTCAGGAAAATTTAACTTTACTATTCCCGGCTCAGCAGATTGTGGGATTGTTACCCTTATTTCGTATTGAGTTACAACTGTTATATCGGTTAAGCCAGTTGCTCCAGGTATATCAATGCTTGTAACCTGATCGAGGTTTGTTCCAATAAACCGAAGTTCACCACCTCGCATAGCAGGAGATGGGCCATAAGACTTAAGAGTAATTTCCTTGCTTCCCATCTGGTCTGTTTCCAGCATCTCATCATCTTTCTCGCAAGCCGTAAATAACATGCTTGAAGAAAGCGTTGAAAAGACTATAATTAGTGTTAATATATAATGTTTACTTTTCATTTCTATTTTCATTTAGATTTTACTTTTATTCAGCAGGTACGACGCGAATGTTATCTATACATATTTCAGGATTACAGGTTGTTCCAGGATTAATACCGGCATGAACAAAAAACGTTAACCCTCCATAATTTCCTTCAGATGCAAGCTCAAGCGGATATCCAAATCGTGTATATTTAAAATCAGAAAGAGGAATTGATACTGTAACCCATCCATCCGTTGTGTACGAACCAGTAACTGCCCATGGTTCCCACACACCTCTCGGCATTGAATCATCATAAATATATGCGTTTGTTCCACTCAATCCCCAAGGTGTAAAAATCATTTGCATCGCTCCGGCAGACCAAGCCTGAGGTACATTAATCTCGAATTTCATTACAGCTTCCTCAACGGGAGTATTGAACAGATCTCCTTCCGGACGTCCGTTGGAAACACCCCACAGATTGAAAGAAAAACCGTCCTCATTCCAGGTAGCTCCTACCTCTCCCTGCATCTCTCCATTAAAATATACATAGCCACCGGAAATGCCTTCCACCGGATTGTCGTTACGAATTACACCAGAACGCCATCCTCCTGAAGCATTCAGATTGTCCCAATCAAGAATCATTCCCCGATCATCGAGATACTGAAACTTTGAGCGCCCTGTTCCATAAATTGAGGCAACATTGATGTAGCCTTTTTGTGCACCTTCAGGAATTATAAACGATACTTTTGTTTTCTCAATACTCGTAATTTGCGTAACCGGAACATTTCCTGCCATATTTATGGTTAAAGGAACATTTGGATCATCAATAAAATAATCGCCATAAATACTTACCTCATTACCAATATGCGCATATTCACACGACATACTATTTACAACCGGATTTGGAACCAGTACGCTAAACTCATATGAAACTGTATCTTCAGAGGACACCATATAAATTTTATTGCTTACCTCGTCAGGGATTGTTTTCGGCACATTAACAATTAGGGTGTTATCGGTAATAAAACTTGTATTTAAAACAGCTTTTTGATCATTGAAATACAACTCACGAATACTGCGCAGATTGCTGCCTACCAAACAAATAACATCATCCATATAGGCTGCCACAAGTAAAGAATCTGCAGACTCTGGATCTGTTAATCTCACATAAAACACCTCAGGATTTCCATCGGTCAATTCAAATTCATAGCTATCATTCTCGCAGGATGACAATAATAGCAGTACGCTACCAATCAAAAGGAAAACTATTGATTGGCTTGTCCTTTTTATATATTCGTTTTTCATAATTCTTAACTTTGGTTGTTTTAATAAGAATACTCGCTAATATTGTGTTCAACTGCAGGTTCCATTAGGTGCTTATTCATCGTTAAGTCCGTATCAGGGAACGGGAGCGTAAAACTATCATCAGTAATATTCGGAATTACTGGATTCTTATCGTAATAAGTTACATCAGTATCCAGTGTGCCACTTTCATAAAAGGAGAACAAACCTGTATATGAACTTCTTCTTTGCGCTTTTAATTCGGCAATTGCCTCCTGTGGTTTGTAGTAATGAAGCCTTACATAATCGTACCAGCGATCACCTTCACAAGCCAGCTCTAATCTTCTTTCTTTCCAAATTTTATCAAAACTTAATGAAGTTGCCGCTAAGCTTGTTCCCACAAATTCAGCATAATCGATACCGTAAGCGCGAGCGCGAACTTTATTGAATACTTCCAGAGCTTTGGCATCAGAACTTGAAGCATCGTTGCCAAGAACAGCCTCGGCATAAATCAAATACACATCAGATAACCGCAATAAATGTGTACTTAAACTTGTTGCCATTCCCTGCATTCCATATCCAATTCCAAGAACATGATCGTTATTGTTTCCAACCAAATGCTTAACGCAGTTTGCTCCTGTAGGCGATTGTATTTCATTTAGCTCATTCAAACAAAAGTCGGCCCAATCGAAACCACCCTTATCCGCCCAGAAATAGTCGTAATTATCGCTGTACATCATCATAGTAGCCTTTCTACGTCTATCGGTATTTTCTCTGTTTAGACTTAATGCATTCTCATTGAAGGCATCCTGAAGATCAACCGACGGACCATTGTATCCTCCCCACGTATCAGCAAATTCTGAAAATTTAGGAAGTGCCAAATCGGATTGTAAACTATTATTTTGAGTCCATGGGTCCCGACTTGCTTTCCATTTCCATGCTAACAGACTTTCCTGACTATCGTTGCTCTCAAGACGAAAAACATCGGAATAAACCGGCAATAGATCACGTCCACTGTTATCAATAACTTTCAAGGCGTATTGGGCTGCTTTTTGAAGCTCATCAGCATTTCGTGATCCATCCAAACCATAACCCGATTTTGTAAGATATACTTTAGACAATAATCCATAGGCACTATATCGGTCAATTCGTCCTGTCTCATTTTTTTCAGGAAGCCATTCAATTGCCTGTTCCAATGTCATGATTATATAGTCGTAAATATTTGGAATAGTGGCTTTGTATTTGCTATTATAATCACCCTCTGAGATTTCGGCCGAATTGCTATGAACGATAGGTACTTCCCCAAATATTCTGACCAAGTAAAAATAAGCCATCGCTTTCCAAACCAATGCTTCACCTTTTACAGTAAGCTTTGTTTGTTCACTGACTTCGGGACCTGCTTTCAAATCAATATTTTCCAATGTACCATTACAATATGCATTTACTGCCCACAATGACGCAGACATATTGACTAGGTCCTGATCGGTAGAATTAATGGTAAATGTCATGTATGGAGATGCTCCCCAATAAAAATTACCAGACAGTACTTCCCCAATCTTGAAAAACCCACGTTGAAAATCATACCAGGGTGAATTATAAATCGGGTTAACGGCCTGAAAGCACTGTTCATCAGTTTGGTAGAAATTATCTACATTGTAGTTATCGATAGTCGGCCGGTCGAGAAACTCTTCGCATGATAACAATCCTAAAACAACCAAAGCAATCGATAATATTTTGCTTAAAATATTTATTCGTTTCATATTTTATTCATTTTGAAAATTAGAATGATACGTTCAATCCCAATGACACAATGCGAGGAATTGGATATTTACCATTGTCCAATCCATATACATTCTGATTAACCGTACTTACACCGATCTCTGGATCATAACCGGTATATTTTGTAAAGGTGTATAGATTCTGGATATTCATATAGATACGAAGGTTCTCTAAATGATACCTGTTTGTAATTGCAGTAGGAACCGTATATCCGAGCGTAATATTTTTGATACGTAAATACGATCCGTCTTCAATATACCGATCACTAATCCTGTCATTATCATTCGGGTCATTAGCAATTGCTCTAGGTACTTTTGTATCTGGATTTGTTACCTGAACATTAGTAATGTCATCATACCAGCTTGAAATACCATTAGATTGATCATATACTTTATCACCATTAATAGGTTCGAGAATAGCACGTTGGGTTACCTTATCCAGTTGGTTATCCCAGATTGATTTCATATTCGAGAGGTTAATCGCAGTGTAATTCAAGATTTTGTTACCGTATGTACCATTAACAAAAACAGTCAGATCAAAATTTTTATAACGAAAAGTATTCTCTAATCCGTAGGTAAACTTTGGCATTGGAGAACCAATATTTGTTCGGTCATAGGCATCAATAATACCATCTTTCACACCATCAGGTCCACTAATATCTTCAAATTTCAAATCGCCAACCCAAACTGTATTATACCTGTTAAATACACCATCCGATGGGTATTTATCTGTTTTAGGCGAGTTCTCAATATCTTCCAAATCCGTATAAACTCCTGCAACTTTATAACCATAAAAGTTGTAAAGCGACTCGCCCACGTTTGTTACCGTTACCACATCCGACCATTGTCCATACCCCTCAATATGAGCATTGTCGGTGCCATCAAGGGCAACAAGTTTATTTCGGTTTGCTGAAATCTGAAATTTTGTATCCCATTGAAATTCTCCGGTTAGATTTCGGCTAAACATGCTAATTTCTATTCCTTTATTATTAATTTCTCCATAATTTCCTTTAGGTGGTGCCAAGGCTGAAGATTCATTACCACGTGTTCCCATGTATGATGGCAACTGTAGATCCATTAGCATATCTGCCGAGGTTTTATCATAAACATCAACTGTCAAATTAATCCGATCATTTATTAAGCCAAGATCCAATCCCAGATTTAACTGTTCTTGTGTTTCCCATTGAATATATGGATTAGCAATATTAGATTGTCGATAACCCATTCCAAGACTGGTCGGCATTCGGCTTATTGAAGCTCCCCAAAGGTATCCACCAATATTCGAATTACCTGTTTGCCCCCATCCAAATCGGATTTTTCCATTGGTAATAACCGGCTTCATCCATTCCAGAAACTTTTCATTAGTAAATCTCCAGGAAACTGCAAAAGCATGAAAACTTGCCCATCTGTTTTTAGGGCCAAAATTGGAAGAACCGTCTCTTCTGTATGTATATGTCCCATAATATTTATCGTTATAATTATAGGTACCTCTTCCGAAGAAGGAAGACATAGAGGTTTTATTGAATGCATGCCCGATAACTGGATCATTACCAAGTGCAGGATTTTGTATTTCATTATCTGGAAGACCGGTAGCATAAATACTCATATACTCCCAACTTGACAACCAGGCATCTTGTCCAGCCATCAGGGTATAGTTATGCATACCAACTTTATTATCATAAGTTAGATAATTCTTAAGTTGGTAAAATGTACCGTTATTCCTTCGTATGGAGTTTTCATTAATACTTCTGGTCCAGTTTCCATAGGTAACAACGGGCAAAAAATATTCACCTTTTGAGCTATTAATGTCATATCCCAATTCGGTATGCCAGGTAAGATTTTTTAAAGGTGAAATATCCATAAAAATGTTACCATTTAGTTTCTCGCGTTGAAGAGTTAGATCCTTATCTAATGTATTTGCAATAGGATTCACCCTGGTGTAACCTTCACGTATTACACTTGCATAGTTACCTTCAATATCATAAATAGGAATATCAGGTGGTGTAAGCAGCGAATAATTGACAACTCCTTCTGTTCCTTCGGCTAGGCCTAAATCTTCATTAGTATTCGCATAGTTTATTGTCAAACCAAGTTTCAACCATGGTTTTAACTGGGCATCAAGGTTAGTACGTACCGAATAGCGTTCGAAATTTGAACCAATAATTGTACCTTCCTGGTTCATGTACGAACCCGAAACGTAATATCTTATAGCATCAGTACCTCCACTGGCTGAAACCTGATGTTGCTGCATAAAAGCCTCTTGAAAGATAGCGTCCTGCCAATTGGTTCCTGCTCCTAATAATGAAGGATCAAGAAACTCATTACGACTTTCCAAGGCATTGTTTTCCATCGCAACTGAATTGCTATATTCAGCAAATTCACGAAGATTCATCATCTCAAGACGAGTTCTTTGGTCCTGAACACCAATCATTCCTTCATAAGTAAATTTTGCTTCCCCGGTTTTTCCCCTCTTGGTGGTTATAAGGATAACGCCATTGGATCCTTGAGCTCCATAAATTGCAGTTGCCGATGCATCTTTTAAGATCTCTACAGACAGAATATCAGATGGGTTTATTGTTGATAACGGAGAAATGGATGACACACTTCCATTACCCAATTTATCTCCGAGTCCCCAATCAGAACCACTTGTTCCTCCACCTTGCAAAATAACCCCATCTACAACATAAAGCGGTTCTGCATTACTATTGATTGTGGATTGTCCGCGAACACGTATAGAAACCGATGAGCCCGGAGCACCTGAAGTTGCCATTGATGTTACACCGGAAGCTCGTCCTTGCAAAGCCTGATCAAGATTTGTTATAACCGAAGCCTTAATATCTTGCTCTCCCATTGATACAGACGCACCGGAAAGATCTCCTTTTTTCATGGTTCCATACCCCACAGCAACAACCTCTTCCAGACCGATGGCATCTGCTTCCATTATAACTTCAAAGAAAGTCTTATCTCCAACCTTATGTTCCTGCAACTTCATCCCGATAAATGAAAATTGAAGGGTAGCATCTGGAGATACATCATCCAAACCAAATTCTCCATTAGAGTCGGAAACTGTCCCCTGATTTGTTCCTTTAATAATTATAGTAACACCAGGTAGCGGTGCTCCTGTCTGGTCACTTACCTTTCCTTTTACAACATGTTCCTGTTGAAAGGTACTGGAAGTTCTTGTGGTTGTTTTGGTGGCATTAGCCCCGATAACAGCACTTGTTCGAGAAACAAGCGATACTGTTATAAAAATAATAGTTAAGTAATTTGATAAATTACGATAATTAGATCCAATTAAGGACCTTTTCTTTTTTTCATACTTTTATACTGTTATAAGTTAGTGTTTGCCCTGTATGTAGTAGTCAGGGTAAATGTTAAACTCTTCAGGGGAATGTTGGCGCATTTCCCTGTTTTCTCAATTTTTTAGGTTTTCTTCATAAGTTTTAATGATTTATTTTGTTTATAAATGTTGTTATGGATTATGCTTTTGCCATGCTGATGGCAACTTGCCATACAGATCTTTAAAATGTTTAGAAAATTGTTTTGGAGAAAATCCAATAGAATAGGCTATTTCGGAAATACTCAATTGGCTTTCTTCTACCAGTTGTTTGCCTCTTTTTATACGAATAATACGAATAAACTCCAAGGGTGATTTACCAGTAATAGTCATAAGTTTTTTATATAAATGCCCCCTCGACATTCCAATTTCAGCACTTAATTCTTCAACTGAAAAATCCTGATTATCCATATTTTCTTCCACCAAATGAATAGCTTGCTTAATCAGTTTCTCATCCAAAGAACTTATTGTGATATCCCCAGGCTCAATGTCAACTGTCTGAAATTTATGATGACTATTTCTCCTCCACTCTAAAAGTTTTTCAATCCTCAATAGCAAAATCTCAACATTAAATGGCTTAATAATGTATTCATCTGCTCCTTCCTTTAAACCTTCTAATATATGTTCCTCGGCTGTTCGCGCGGTTAGTAGCATAACCGGGATATGCGAAAAGCGAATATCTCCTTTAATTCTATTACAAAGTTCAAGACCATCCATCACAGGCATCATAATGTCACTGACGACCATTTTAACTGGCTGCTTATCCATTATCTCCAGTGCCTTTGCCCCATCGCCTGCTTCAATAACCGGATAATTATCTTTTAGACAATTGCGAATAAAATGTCGGAAGTCATCGTTATCTTCTACAATCAATATAGGATCTTCTTGAACCTCACCCTTTGTTTCTTCTCCAATGTGCTCAATGTTTTCCTCTGACTCAATAAAACTTTCCAGATTGTTTTGAATTGGAAGTTTTACTCTGAAGATAGAACCCTGAGGTTCATTCTGTTGAACCTCAATCTCTCCCCCATGCAATAAAACATACTCTTTCGCTATATGGAGTCCAATTCCAGTGCCGATATAAGTTGATTGATGTGTTTCCTGATAAAACCGGTCAAATACCCTGCTTAGATTTTCTTCCTTTATTCCAATACCGGTGTCGACAACTTCTATTAAAGCATATTGTTTACCTGACTCTGTTATCACATCAACAATAACTTTAACACTTCCTCCTTCGACATTGAACTTAAAAGCATTCGACAGCAAATTTGTTAAAACACGTTGTAACTTGTTTCTATCAAAGTCCATTTCGATAGAAGATGACTTTAACTGCACGACAATTGGAATTCCTCTTTTTATTGAATAAGGCGTAAAAGTATTGCAAACTTGATTTATAAAATCATTTAAGTTACCATGAGATAATTTTAGTTTACTTCTTCCACTATCCAATTTCCGTAAATCAAGAAGTTGGTTAACTTCGCGCATCAAAAGTTGAGCATTTCTATATATTAGCTCCAACTCTTCTATAATGTTCTTCTCAAAATTGGCGGATGAAATCAATCTTTCTAATGGAGTAATTATAAGCGATAAAGGCGTCCTTAAATCATGACTGACATTAGTAAAAAAACGCATCTTCTCCTCTTCCATCTCTTTCTGGTTGGCAATTTCCATTTCCAATTTATGCATTTTAATCTTCAGCATGTTTTTCCGGCGAAAATATATGACCAGTGCAATAGCAGTAAGTATGATCATTATAAAATATAAGAAATAAGCTATTGGAGAAAGCCAAAATGGTGGCCTCATATTTATTAATAGAGAAGAATATGCGCTGTTCTTATTTTCATCGGAAGTAACGGTCTTAACATTTAGGTTATATATCCCAGGAGAAAGCTCATTAAAATATATTGTATTACCTCTAAATTGTATCCATTCCGAATCGTCATTCAAACGATAAGCGAAGATGGTTTTATTCAAAGATCGAAAATCGAATGATGACACGTCGATCGCAAAATTATTATACTTGTAATCCAGAGAAATTTCATTTAGCAATTGAATATTTTCTCCAAGTATAACTTCCTGATTTTTCAACGGTTCTCCTACTTCAATTCGATCACTACCAATATACAATGCCGTGAATTCGATCTGCTGGTTATAGTTAAAATCTGGTATCGATTCCGGCAATACACGAATATAGCCTCCTATTCCACCCATTAAGATTTCACCATCCGTATTACATAAAATAGAATGGTTATTAAAGGTTACATCACCAAGACCGTCTTCATCATAATAACGATAACATCTAAAATGATATGTCTTTGAATTCAAGTCATAATCAACAACTATATTTGTGACACCGTAATCAGAGGTTAACCATAAATTTTTATCCAAATCCTCTGAAATTGCCCTAACGAAATTATTTGTGAGGCCATTCTCTACTTTTAAGTGTGTAATAAGGTTCTGGTTATCATCTAGAACAGAAATTCCATTTTTCCCCCCAATCCATAGTAGATTTCGACTGTCTCTGAATATGCAATTTACATAAGAATCCTGCCCTAATCCATCATGATCAACGTTCATTACACGTACAAAATTATCAGAAGCTACATCCCAAATACATGCTCCGGCAGTAGTTCCAATGTAGAGTTTATTTCCTTGTCGGCAGTAAAGATCCGTAATCCCATTCGACTGTATATCACTATTTTGAATACTATATTTAGAGAAACTACCATTGTTTGAATAACAAAACAATCCTTTCGCAACTGTACCTATCCAGATATTCCCTTCAGCATCCTCTTCAATTGCTCTAATATACCGAAGAGGATTCTCCTCTCCTGCTTCAGTCTTATAAGCTACAACATTAAACTTTTCATTTTCATAGTAACAAACTCCTCCTCCATACGTTCCAACCCAAATCCGACCTTTAGAATCAATGAATGAACAAACAACTAAATCTTCAGGTAGAGTTCCTTGTTCGAGGTTGAAAATAGTAGATTTATCAGTGATGACATCAATTTTTGAAATTCCTTCCCCATCAAAGCCGAACCATAAATTACCCTTATAATCTTCAAGGATACAACTAATATCATCTTCATTACTTACATTACATCTTTCAAAGAAAGACTGGTCAATGGCTGTATAACCAATTCCTCTTTTACTGGTTCCAACCCACATAATATTTTGACTGTCGTAATAAAAACATTTTATATGGTTGGAAGGTAATGAGAACGAATTTTCTTGATCATACTTGATATTTCTATATGATTTTTCATGCAAATTGTAAACCGTTATTCCATCACTATCCGTACCAATCCAAATATTACCATGACCATCATCCATTATGGATGTTATAAAGCTGAAATCTTTATTATCCTTATTACGAAAGGCTTTTAGCTCTTTTGTTTCAGGATTATAATACTGTAAAATATCTTCAGGAGAATGCGATGTATAAAACCACAAATTAAGGGAATGGTCCAGATACATCCTATGATGAGGGTAAACCGACAACGATAATCTTGAACGCTCTACTATTTTATTGTATTCATGGTTCAATTCTCCAATCATGCCATCTTCAAAAAGAAAGAAAGCATGACCTTCCCTGCACTCAATCCATTCTAGTTTATTCCCATAAGGTAAAATAATACAAGACTGCCAATTATTATTTAAATCACAAAATACTAATGTATCTTCCGTTTGGCACCAAAGGTTTCCATCATGGTCTATAACAAGAAGATCTATATTATTCGAAGGAATGGATAAAGATTGAAGTGCAGAAGTAATATCCTCCTCAAGTATATCTTTTTCCCGATTGTACCGGTAATATTTATTTCCCGCCTGTACCCATATATTTTTATTTGCATCCTCATTAATTGAATACACGTCGGGACCTTCCGGAATCAGCGGATAATTTTTAAAATTATACCCATCAAAACGACTAAGTTTATTTGCCGTGACAATCCACATAAATCCATAGCTGTCCTGCACTATGTCATGAATATAGTTATCTGGCAATCCATCTTTAACACTTAATGAATTGAAATTAAAATTGGCTGCCTGAACATTTCCAAGACACAGAAGACTACACAGTATGAAAAATAATACCCTTCTCACAGTTAAAATTATTTTCAATTTTCATTTAAATGTAGCGCAATACATTTAATCACGAAAATTGAATTTTATAACAGTGTAAAAATCCGTAACTTTTGACAAAGAGGGATTCCCATTTGTATCTGACTTGTTCCCGAATGTATGATACAACATATGGGGATGTAAGAATACATTTCTATTCTTACCTTATTTTCATATCTTTGACAAAGAAATAACATCATTGAAATTTAAGAGAGACTTTACCGAGAACAAAAATCTACAACCTTTATAAGAAGCTGATTTTAAGCACATAAGAAAATACAAAATCGTCTTGTTCTGGGCACTGAGGAGCTTCGATATCTTATTCAATTAGAATTAGTTATCGAAGTTTTTCTTTTTACTACTGTAACATTACTGAAACTTTACATTTTTTTAGTTAGCTGTGGTGAAACATGACGGAGTGATTATTCTTCCACACACCTTATTAAAGCAGTACCTTAAAAAACTTACAAAAGTGTAATAAGGAATAAACCATCATCGTGATAATTGACCGTTAGAATTAGCGTAAAATTTGAAGATACTTCTTCCTGTTTTACTTTCAGAAAGTCCTGAATTTCAAATCCATAAAAAAACACAAAACTCCCAAAGAATCAGAAAAACCAGCAGCCGCATAACCTGTCGTTCTGCTTACTGTCGTTAAAATGGTTATGTGCCCGTTGCCTTAGCTCTTCACCTCCATTAAAAGAGATGACCTCGCTCATTCCAACAGATAAAACCGGAACGTTTTCACATTTCGGCTCCCATTGATTTTAGCAACTATAACATTGTCTAACTGACACATAGGTCAATCAAAAACAAAAATGAGGCTGTCCAAAAAGTAAAATTGGACAGCCTTTGTTTTTATTGTCCCTTTAAGATTTGTATCTTAAAGGTGGATATGACAATAAGATCAAACGTACGATTTAAAAGCGTTACTTCCCAGCAATCGATGCTGTTTCCAAGTAATTTAAGCGATAAAATAGCGGCTAATCACCCTGTTCGTCTTGTTAACCAGATAGTTGATGGTTTAAACATCGACGATATTTTATCGACCTACAAAGGTGGTGGCACCAGTTCTTATCACCCTCGGATCATGCTTAAGATCCTGTTCTACAGCTATCTGAACAATGTTTATTCATGCCGGAAGATTGCACGCCAGTTGGAAGAAAACATCCATTACATGTGGCTTTCAGGCGAGGCAACGCCTAATTTCCGAACGATCAACAACTTTCGCAGTCAGAAACTGAAACACCAGATCCAAACCTTGTTTGCCCAAATGGTACAGCTAATGGCAGAGATGGGCTATGTGAGCCTCGATGTTCAGTACATAGATGGGACGAAAATCGAGGCAGCATCTAACCGCTATACTTTTGTTTGGCGTGGGTCGGTTGAAAAATACAAGGAGAAACTTGAACATAAAATCCAGACTGTTTTAAAAGATATTGAGGCAAGTATTGATGTCGATTCTGCTGAACAAACAGAAGACGATCAGCCGCAACCAGTTAATGCAGTGTTGCTTAAGAAGAAAATCGGTCAACTAAACGAGCAACGGTCGAAACTGGATAAGAAACAGCAAAAACAGGTAAAACAACTGGAAGAAGATGCATTGCCACGACTTCAAAAGTATGAACAGCAATTGGAAACACTGGGCACCCGTAACAGTTACTCGAAAACCGATACCGATGCCACTTTCATGCGCATGAAAGAAGACCATATGAAAAACGGCCAGTTAAAGCCGGCTTACAACACGCAAATCAGTACCGAAAACCAGTTTATTACAGGCTTTTCACTTCACCAGCGCCCCGGCGATACAGCTACACTAATTCCGCATCTCGACCAGTTTGAAGCACTCTACAACAAACAATCATCTACCGTTGTGGCCGACTCAGGCTATGGAAGCGAAGAAAATTACCAGCACCTGGAAAATAAAGATATCCAGGCTTTTGTCAAGTATAACTACTTTCATAAAGAACAAAAAAGAAGCTACAGGAACAATGTTTTTCTGCAGGCAAACCTGTACTACAACCAGGAGCAGGACTATTATGTATGCCCCATGGGACAACACCTGCATAACGCAGGTAAAGGAAAACGGAAATCAGAGCTGGGATTCGATTACCAGGTGAGTATTTACCAGGCACAAAACTGCACGGGCTGTCCGCTACGGGGGCAATGCCACAAAGCCAAAGGAGATCGGAAAATCGAAGTTAACCACAACCTGAATCGTTTACGACAAATTGCACGCGATAAACTGTTGAGCGATGAAGGACTTTACCATCGGAGCAAACGCCCCATTGAGCCCGAAGCTGTATTCGGACAGCTGAAATCGAACAACAAATTTAACCGGTTTACCCTCCGGGGATTGAGCAAAGTTGAAATCGAGTTTGGTTTAATGGCAATCGGGCATAACCTGAGGAAGATAATAGCTATAATTATGTCCTCAAAACGGGAAAAAACAGTCTTTTGGGCCATTATTGTTGTTTTTGAAGTAGTAAGCACAAAAAACAACAACTTGAAAAAGCAACAATCTAAAATCTGGATGAAAAACTACTATTCTGAAATTGCAGCATAAAAAAAGAGACCGCCTTTTTGGACAGCCTCTTTTTTATTTCGATTTTTATTCCTTGTTTAACTATGTTTTTCCGAAAGGTATCGCTCAGCATCTATTGCAGCCATACATCCCGATCCGGCAGCAGTAACCGCCTGACGATATTGCGAGTCTTGCACATCACCGCAGGCAAATACTCCGGGAACTTTTGTTTTTGATGTTCCGGGCTTAGTCAAAATATAACCTACATCGTCGGTATCAAGGTATTCGGCAAAAATATCAGAGTTTGGCTTGTGTCCGATAGCCAAAAAGAAACCGTCAATTTTAATCGTAATTTCCTCTTCCCGTTCTTCTCCAAGGTTTTTAACCAAAGTTGCGCCTTCAACCACACCATTGTCGCCAATCAAACCTTTTGTTTGGTGTTTCCAAAGTATTTCTACGTTTGGTATTTTTTTCACCCGCTCGGCCATTACTCGCGACGCACGAAGTACATCACGACGTACAATCATGTAAACTTTGTTACACAAACCGGCCAGGTACATGGCTTCCTCGGCAGCAGTATCGCCACCTCCGACAACAGCGACATCTTTTCCTCTGTAGAAAAATCCGTCGCAGGTTGCACAGGCCGAAACTCCACCGCCTGCATATTTCTTTTCGTCTTCCAATCCGAGGTATTTTGCAGTTGCTCCGGTTGCAATAATCACGGTTTCAGCTTCGATTACCTTTGCGTCATCGATCCAAACTTTATGAACATCGCCCGAGAAATCAACTTTTGTAGCCATTCCCCAACGCACATCGGTACCAAAACGCTCTGCCTGTTTTTTCAGGTCTTCCATCATTACCGGGCCGGTAACACCTTCCGGGTAACCCGGATAGTTCTCAACTTCGGTAGTGGTTGTTAACTGGCCACCCGGCTGAAGTCCTTCGTACATTACCGGACTCAGATTAGCACGTGCGGCATAAATTGCGGCAGTATAACCAGCAGGGCCCGATCCTACGATCAAACATTTTACCTTTTCTACATCGGTTGGTTCAACGTTTTTATTTTCGTTGTTATCGTTAATATCAAGTGGTTTAAACATCATTTAAATTTTTAGTTGCACAAAAATACAAAACATACTCCATTGATTATTATAAATTCAATCGATAATTATGAAGTAATCATAGCTGAATTCTATAACATGAATAAAATAGTTGATTAAAGAAAGAAAAAGTTTTGTAATAATAATTTCTAAGCTTACTTTTGCAATCCTGATTCGGTTCCGGTTTCACCGAGAATCCACGATGCTAAGGCATCGGGAAAAATCAAAGATTTTAGAAAATCGGGATTAGCGTACTGGTCGTGAATGACCTTTAACAAGATGAAGTTCTTTGTTTACATATTGGAATCGGAAATTGACAATAGTTTTTACATTGGTCAAACAGCAGATTTAGAAGCACGGTTGAAAAAACACAATAAAGGTTACAATCGCTCTACCTCTGCAAAAAGACCTTGGAAACTGATATACTCTGAGATTTGCAACTCTCGATCTGAAGCAATGAAACTTGAAAAACAGTTAAAAGGCTGGAAAAAAAGAGATGCAATTCTTAATTATATAAATAATCATCGGGATGTGGCGCAGTCCGGTTAGCGTACTGGTCTGGGGGACCAGGGGTCGCAGGTTCAAATCCTGTCATCCCGACGAAGCAGAAAGCCTTTCGCAATAGCGGAGGGCTTTTTTGTTTGAATGAAGCACAAAATGCACTCGAAAAATCTTTAACCCCTTATAATACTTCCCGTTAATCAGGTACAAAAGCATTTTTACGGTGTTCCTATGCATTATTGTCCACCTGTTATACCCAAAACTCCACCCTGTTTCTGTTTTTGTTTTCAATCTTTGATCCTAAGTTTTTATAGCTGACAAACGTCGGTAGTATTAAAATTAATCAAACTTTCAGAAGTAAATCAATGAAGAATCAAAAACTAAGCATACTCGAAAAAATCGGGTATGGATCAGGCGATGCCGCCGTAAACGTGGTTATTTCATCCATGTTTCTTATTATCACTTATTTTTACACCGATATTTTTGGGCTGAAACCCAAAGACGTGGCGCTAATGTTCTTACTCGTTCGGCTGATCGATGCAATAAGCGATCCGTTGATGGGATTAATAACCGACAAGTATAAATTTAAAGGTGGCCGCTTTCGTCCTTACTTTTTATTTCTGTCGGTTCCTTTCGGAATCTCGGTGTTTCTAACCTTTACCACGCCCGGTTTCGATTATGCCGGCAAACTTATTTACGCCTACATTACCTACATTTTTGTAACGCTGATGTTTACATCGGTTACCATTCCATATATTTCACTAATCGGGGTATTAACCAACGACCCGCAGGAACGTTTGTCGGCCAACGGCTACCGACTGTTCTTTGCGAAGGTTGCCGCATTTATGGTGTCGATCGTGGTTCCTATTCTGGCCGAAAAATTAGGTCGCGACGATATGGGAAGAGGTTATCAACTGGCCATGGGATTAATGGCGCTTATGGGAACTTTGTTGTTTTTATTCAGCTATTTTACTACCCGCGAGCGTATCGAACATGTGGTTGACAAAACACCGTTTTTTCAGCAACTAAAATACCTGGTAAAAAACCACCAGTGGCTTATTCTTTGGGGATCATGCCTTTCGGGTACGGTTGGTTATGTTATCCGCAGTTCGGTGGCTATTTTTTATGCCAAATATTACCTGGGCGGCGATGCCGGAATGCAATCAACGTTCATGGGAACCGGCGTAGCAGCAGCCATTTTGGCCATGCCCTTATCCACGCTTATTACCAAACGTTTTTGTAAGGTAAAACTGTTCTGGATGTCGCAGTTTGGCGTGGGCATACTAAGTGTTTTGATGTTTGTTTTGGTAAAACCACAACCCGACAGTGTGCTGATGGCTTACGTGCTTTATTTTATCCTGTCGCTGGTGGTTGATGTGCATGCCCCGGTATTTTGGTCGGCCATTGCCGAAGCAGTTGACTACGGCCATGCTGAGACCGGAAAACGCATTTCAGGACTGGCATTCGGAGGTATTTCCTTCGCACAAAAAGCAGGAATGGGAATTGCCGGAGCAGTGGTTGGTTTATTGCTTGATGCTTTTGGATACATTCCTGATGCGGTTCAAACAAAAACAGCGCTTACCGGACTGGCAATTATGCTAACTTTAATTCCGGGTGTTTTTCATGTCATCAACGGAATGTTGATCTACCGCTACAAAATCACCGATAAATATTACGAAACCATAAAAGCAAAAATTCATATTTAAAATGGATACTACAGGAAAAAATGCGCCATTGATTGAGCAGCGAGCCGATCCGTTTGTGTATAAACATACCGATGGGTATTACTATTTCACCGGCTCGGTACCAACATACGATCGCATCGAACTACGGAAAGCAAAAACTATTGAAGGCTTAAAAAACGCCGAAACCTACGATGTTTGGTTCAAGCACGAATCAGGCCCAATGAGTCGCCATATCTGGGCACCTGAAATTCATTACCTCGATGGCAAATGGTATGTTTATTTTGCCGCCAGCCAGGAAGAAGACATTTGGGCATTAAGACCATATGTACTGGAATGCTCCGGACAGGATCCTTTAAAAGATGAATGGATTGAGCTGGGAATGATGCAGGCTGCCGATGGCGATGAGAAATCGTTCATTGACTTTTCGTTGGATGGAACGGTATTCGAAAATAACGGCAAACGCTATTTTTGCTGGGCCGAAAAAACCGGCGGGCAGTTTGCTGCTTCCAATTTATACCTGGCCGAAATGGAATCGCCAATAAAACTGAAAACTGTACAGTTTATGCTTACTACTCCCGATTACGATTGGGAACGCATTGATTTCTGGGTAAACGAAGGACCGGCAGTAATAAAAAATAAAGGCAAAATTTATATTACTTTCTCGGCAAGTGCCACAGGTGCATGTTATTGTATGGGATTGATGGAAGCCAATGAAGATGCCGATCTGCTGGATCGTGATTCATGGAAAAAATCGAGATACCCGGTGCTGGAAACCGACTACGAAAAAAAAATATATGGCCCGGGACACAACTGTTTTACGGTAGCCGAAGACGATGTTACGCCCTTGTGCATTTATCATGCAAGAGATTATGAAAATGCTATTGGCGATCCGTCGGTTGTTCCGGCCAGCGACACCCGTCCACTCGAAGAAATTGTTAAAGACCCGCTCTACGATCCGAATCGCCACGCAAGGGTTATGAAAGTAACATTTGATGCTGACGGCAGACCGGTATTCCGATTTTAGTTGAACGATAATAAGCCGAAAAGGCAAACCCAAAGTCAGGGGGCTGTATCGAATAATACAATACAGCCCCCGACTTTCTATTCTGCTCCATATTCAAAAGCTACATGCCCAATGGCGCTGCAACAATACTGCACATTTTGTATTCCCAAAACTGCAAAACACATATCATCCCCGAATTAAATACATACTTGTTGCTCAGTCTTGTCAGAATGGGTATTTTTACGCCCATATTTGTAATTGAGCATACTTATGGTAAAACTGTCGGGTAAATACGTTGTCGCTTTCCTGATTATCATTTTGGGTATTACAACGGATGCTGTATTTGCAAAATCTACCGGGCAAATCAGGCTAAATGTGCTTACCACAAACGACGGACTTCCACAAAATACCGTTGATGTTATTACAAAAGACAGCAAGGGATTTATGTGGTTTGGAACCTGGAATGGCCTGTGTCGTTTTGATGGCTATACTTTTAAAACCTTTCATACGCAAGAGCATGAATGGCTGAAAGGAAATATGATTCAGGCTTTATGCGAAGACGATAACGGTAATCTTTGGGTTGGAACCGAAAAAGGCCTCTCGTTTTTCGACTACCAGTTATTTCGTTTTTTACCCCTTAACGGGTTAAGCAGCGAGATACTAAACTCCTCGGTTACAACGATTGTAAAAGACGAAATCGGTGCAATTTGGGTTGGAACCGAGAATAACGGATTGTGGCAAATAACTGAAAGCAACGAAGGCACATTATCGTGTCAAAAACGTTTTAGCGATAAACTTCCAACAGAAAATATCAACCATATTTTTATCTCCCCCGAGAAAAACCTGTTTGTGGGTACCGACATTGGCCTTGCTGTGCTTTCGCTGAACACAACGGAAATAATCGACCAATATTCTTCTGTAACCAATGAAATTGGCCCCATTAGTATTCAGTCTGTTTATCAGGATTCGAGAAGCAACCTGTGGATTGGTACCTCCGATTTGGGTTTATACTATTTTAACAGCAGTTCAGAAAGTTTGGAGTATTTTTTTACAACAAGCACGAGCGAAGGAAACCTCGACCATTTGACGGTTCGCGACATTATTGAAGATCAGAACGGGACAATTATAATTGGAACACTTGGCGGACTGAATTATTTCAACCAAAACAGTAAAACGTTTTCGCACCTTTCCAACGATTCGAAACTCAGCAGCCCATTTGTAAACTCATTATATGCCGACGATTTTGGAAACATTTGGATAGGTACTGAAATTGGCGGGGTAAATTATTACAACTCGTACCAAAAACCCTTTAATGCCATCCAACACAAGCCCGGTAACGCAAATTCGATTAGCCACAACACCATTAATTCTATTTTGGTTGAAGATGATATTATATGGATTGGTACCGCCGGTGGTGGGTTGAATAGGGTTAACGGAGACAAAATCACCCGGTTAAAAAACGATTCTGAAAACCCCATAAGCATTACCAGCGATTTTGTATCATCAATCTTTCGCGATAAGCAGAACCGGCTGTGGATAGGAACCTGGGGCGGCGGATTAAACCGTTTGCTTGCAGAAAATGAAAATCGCTTCGCAGTCTGGATCAACCAGCCCAACGATGATAAAACAATATGCAGCAGTTTTGTTTCCTGTATCGAACAACTCGACAACAATCGGCTTTTGATTGGAACCCGGGGAGGGCTCGATATTTTTAATCCTTCCAACAATAGCTTTTCTCATGTTCACAACGCAATGGAACCGGGCTACAGCCTTGAAGTTGGCTGTATGCTAACCGACAAAAAAAACAGAATATGGGTGGGCACCGAAAACGGACTATACCGGTTTAATAAAAACGATTTGCTGAATTCCGACCTGAACAATAGCAAACTTCCTTTTGAAAAGTTTCTGCACAATCCGCAGGATAAACAATCCTTGCCGGGCAATTATATCATCTCCCTGTTCGAAGCCGCCGATGGTACCATTTGGATGGGAACATACGGTAACGGAATTTGCCAATACAACGAAAACGGAAGTTTTACCAACTACACCTCCCAAAACGGGCTGTGCAACAACTTTGCATACGGAATTGAAGAAGATTTGGATGGAAATTTATGGATAAGCACCGACAATGGGCTCTCGAAGTTTAACCCCGACAGAAAAACCTTTTTGAATTATTATGCGAGCGATGGCTTACTCAGCAATCAGTTTTACTGGACTGCTTCGTACTCCGACAAAAAAGGCACCTTGTATTTTGGAGGTGTAAACGGATTAAACTATTTCTCACCACAACAGATTGAAACTTATCCGAATACACTAAAACCAGTTTTTACCGAGTTTTCAATATTCAGCAACCCGGTTACCATAGGTAAAAAATATCATGGGCAGGTTATTTTGAACAAACCGGTAAGCCAAACCGCCGAAATAAATTTGTCGTATAAAGATGCCGTATTCTCCATCGAATTTTCAGCACTCGATTATTTTCTCCCCGATAAAGTAAGATACGCCTATAAAATGGAAGGTGTTGACCAGGATTGGGTGGAAGTGCCCGCATCGAGGCGTTTTGCCAACTACACCAACCTCTCCGGAGGACAATACGTTTTTAAGGTAAAAGCGGCCAACAGCGATGGAATCTGGTCGGAAAACTACACCGCACTTATCCTAACCATTGTTCCTCCGTTTTGGGAAACAGCCTGGTTTCAATTACTGGCAGTGCTGTTTATTATTGCAATGGTTTTAGCTTACATTCGCTACCGTACGCAATTCCTGAAAGAACAAAAACGCAAGCTGGAACAGCAGGTGCGCGAACGTACTTTTAAAATTGAGGAGCAAAAAGAAGAACTTGAAAAACAAAACCAGCAAATTGCCAAACAGCGCGACGAAGTAATTGAACTAAACGAAAAAGTGAAACTGGTTAACCAGTTGCGCCTCCGGTTTTTTACAAATATTTCGCACGAATTCCGCACACCGTTAACGCTTATTATCGACCCGCTTGAGCAGTTAATGAAAAATATGAAAGCCGACCCCAATACACAAAATACACTGAGCATTATTAACCGTAACGCGCAGCGTTTACTGCACCTTATTAACCAGTTGCTGTATTTCCGCCGTATTGAAACCGGAAAACTAAAATTAAATGTAAGCAAAGGCAACCTGCAGGAATTTTTACACGGTATTTTCGAGTCGTTTAAAGACCTGGCCGAGCACCAGCAAATTAACTACCGCTTTATTAAAACCGAAATAAACGATGAAACCTGGTTTGATGCCGAGAAAGTGGAAAACGTATTCTACAACCTGCTTTCAAACGCCTTTAAAAACACTCCGGCCTCAGGCTCCATCACCCTAAAAGTTGAGAACATAACTGAAAACCAAAAAGATTACATTGCTGCACCTTTTGTGGCCATCAGCGTTATCGATACTGGGCGTGGAATTTCGGAAGAACACATGCCACACATTTTTAACCGCTTTTACAAGGATGCAGAATCGGGAAAACAAACCGATTTTACCAGCTCGGGTATTGGTTTGGCACTGAGCTACGAAATCGTTCAGGCACTAAATGGCAAAATTAAAGTACAAAGCGAACCCCAAAAAGGCAGCACTTTTACCGTGTGCATGCCCTATTCGAAAGACCGTTTTGAAAGCGACCAAATTAACGAAACAAGCATACCAACCGAAATAAATCTCGAAGGGCGGGTAAATGTACTTACCGAGCATATTGTAGCACGTAACACCAACTACGAACTGGATGAAGTAACATCCGACAACAAGAAAAAACCTACAATTTTAATTGTGGAGGACAATTTCGATCTGCGCAGCTTCCTGCTTCAAACACTACGATCAGACTTCCGGGTTTTAGGCGCCGAAAACGGAAAAATCGGGCTGGAAATGGCCAAAAAGTACTCGCCCGAGCTAATTATCAGCGATGTTATGATGCCGGTTATGGACGGCATTGAACTGTGCAGCCGTCTGAAAAAAAACATCCAAACCAGCCACATTCCTATTATTCTGCTAACAGCAAAAAATATGGTAGAAAGCTGGATTGAAGGACTGGAAACCGGTGCCGACGATTACATTCCGAAACCGTTCAACCTGCAAATTCTGGAAATAAAAATGCGCAACATCATCGAGTCGCGCCGAAAGATTAAAAACACATTCAGCAGCCCTGAACCGATAGCTCCCGAAAAATTAGCATCGAACAAATTAGACGAGGAGTTTATTACAAAAGCCTACCAGATATTGGAAAAAAATTACAACGAACCCAACTTTTCGGTGGAACAATTTGCACGCGAAATGTTTGTTAGCCGAAGTTTGCTGTACAAAAAAATTAAAGCATTAACCAACCTAAATATTACCGATTTTATTAATTCATACAAGTTGAAAAAATCGGTTGAGTTGATTAAATCAACCGAACTGTCGATTTCCGAAATTGCCTTTAAAACAGGCTTTAACGACCCAAAATATTTCAGCCGTATCTTCAAAAAATTCTACGGAACCAGCCCCAGCGACTACCTGAAAAAAACCTGAATTCCTGCTGAAAACACCGGAAACACCCGCTAAAAACAGATTTCCACAATCGTCCACTTTCAATATTAAATAATCCACCCATTAACAAACTCCCCTCCGTAATTTTACCATTCAAAATTACAAGTAAACCAATTTATTAATCATGAAAAAACTTGACTTATGCAACAAGGCTATTTCATCTACCAAAATCCATTGAAACAGTACAAACAATCTGTCAGGCGATTTTAGAAACAGGGCGATCGCCCTTATCTGGAAATTAATTCTGGATCTTATTTAAAGTATTCGAATCAGATATAACAAAAATTAGAATGAACTTAATCAAATTAAATTTTATGAAATTATCTAAACTATTAAAGTACGCATTGGGCGTAGCTGTTTTGGCAGCATTTAGCTTAGTTGGTTGCGAAGAAATGGATATTTATTCTATTGATTCACCTTCTGATCTGCAAAGCAAAATCGACTCAATTGCCGCTGCAAAAGCCAGTATTGATACGGGTGATACCACCTACATCAACATTGCAACAGCCATCGTGGGAGCAGAAGATTACACTTCCGCATGGTGGACCGCATTCTCTGATTATTTTACTATCCCAACCAACCAGTTATTGGTTTTGGAATTTATTAACCACAACGGAGGAAGCAGTAATAACTGGAATAACTGGAACCTGGGCGTAGCCAATGTAGCCGATCGCGATGCCGATAATTATTCGGAATATTTCGTTCTGCGGTCGGATGCTTACGGCTGGGGAAACGATGATTACGACGGAGCCATGATTACGCAAAACTATCCGGATACCGACGGAGATGACGACATTTGGAACGATTTCCGGGCAACTATGGACGGTGCTCACGTTACAATGGAAATCGATCACTCAGTTTCGGGCAATGTATTTGTAACCGCCACTGCCGTTGGAACAAATGGTACCGAGTTGGTACAAACCTATCAGCAACCGGTTTCGGCAACCGAAGACATTGTGGCGTTCTTAATTTCAGATGCCAGTTATTTCGAAATGAAAAATGCCTACCTGTTACCATCGAAAATAACAGTTGTTGAAGACGTTAATCCGGTTTCAATTTCGGTTTCAGGAGCTCCTGAATTTGTTGAAATCGGAAACGAAGATTTCTGGGGTAATGCTGTTGCCACGGTAACCTACGCCGACGGATCGTCAGCCGAAGTTGACACAGCAGACATTTCATTTTCGGTAATTCCGGATATGACAACTTTGGGCGAAAAAACAGTTATTCTTGCCTACAACAAATCGAAGCAAGGCGAATTAACAGCTCCGGTTACAACGTTCTACACGCTTGAGGTTACCAACTCGGTAGCAAGCTTAGAAATTACCAATTTGCCGGTTATAAGCACTTATTATTTTTATAACGACACCAGTGACATTATTTTCAACACCCGTGGTTTACAAGTAACAGCCACTTATTCCGACGGAACAACCGGAGTACTGTCAAACGACGCGTTACAGTTTGGAATGGTTCCGGCAGCCGAAGGTGATCAAAGTGTTGAAATAGCTTATGTTGGCGCAACAAGTACAGTAACTACAACCTGCCCCGTAACGCTTGTAAAAGGCATTGGCCAGGTAGGTGCTTACGATTTCTCTACCGGTTGGTGGTCGCAATTCTCTGATGATTACCCGGTGGCTTCAGGCGAAAGTAAAACACTAACCATGTATGCTTACTCAAATGGTATTAACAACTGGAACAGTCCGAGTACAATCCTGCGTAAAGCCGACATGACAGAGTACGGTGTAGTTCGTATGGACAACTTTGGATGGGGCGACGGCTATGCCACTGCAACGCTTAGCAACGACTGGAACTTCGACATTTTTGGAGCAAACATCAGCGGGTCGAGAATTGAGATAACAGTAACCAATAATGGCGACAATACGGCCGATATTCGTTACGATGTTACTTATGCAACCGGCGAAACACATTTCCAGGAATATGCAGGAATTACAGTTGACAGCTCTGATTTGAACTATGCAATTGTACTGGAAGGTTCTTATATCGTAATTGTTGAATAATCATTAAGATAAAACATAATTAAACTATGAAACGAGCACAAATAATCTTCACATTACTGAAAATGATTACGGTGCGAGTTCCATACGATACCATAATAAATAAAAAATTTAATCGTATGAAATATCTATATTTAATCCTGTTGGGACTGCTGACATTTACAACGGCAACATACGCAAAAGGCAACCACAATGCCGACCAGGTGTCTATGGCTCAACAAGACAACATAACAGTAAAAGGTACAATTGTTGACGAAAGCGGAGAACCGCTTCCGGGAGCAACTATACAACAACAAGGAACTACAAACGGAACAATTACTGATATTGATGGTAACTTCTCGCTTTCTGTTCCTGCTGACGCGACTCTTTCAATTTCGTTTATCGGATACAAAAGTATTGAAGTAGCCATTGACGGAAAAACGACACTGGGCAATATTGCATTGTTGCCTGATATGATTGGACTTGACCAGGTGGTGGTAGTAGGTTACGGTACACAACGTAAAGTTGACCTTACCGGTTCGGTAGCTGTTGTTGACGCTGAAGAGATGAAAAAAGTATCGAACTCAAACATCTCAACAATGCTTCAGGGAAAAGTTTCGGGTGTGCAAATTACATCCGACGGACAACCGGGTGCCGACCCAACAGTGCGTATTCGTGGTATTGGTTCGTTTGGAAGCACCGCACCTCTTTACGTTGTTGATGGTGTGCCAATGGGAACAACAATCCGCGATTTCTCGCCAAACGATATCGAAACACTTCAGGTTCTTAAAGATGCATCGGCAGCTGCAATTTACGGTTCGCGTGCTGCAAACGGTGTAGTAATCATCACCACTAAGCAGGGAAAAAAGAACCAGCCAATGAAAATTGATTACAAAGGTTACGTTGGTATCGACCAGGTTGAAGAAGGCGTTTACAATGTAATGGATGCCTACCAATATAGCGAATATATTAACATGGCCTTTGGTAACAGCGATATGGATGTTCCTGCCGGTTATAATACAACAAGCAGTAAATATGTTGATCCGGCACAGGTTAACACCGACTGGTTTGAAGAGGCATTTAAAACAGGTATTCGCCAAAACCACAACGTAAACATCTCTGGCGGTGGCGAAAACAATACCTACAACATTGCGCTCGACTACTACAAACAGGAAGGAACCATGGAGGGTGCAGGCCCTAACTTCGAACGTTATACTGCACGTGTTAATAACACCATGGATGTTAAATTTGTAAAAATCAAAACCAACCTGGTTTACAGCCACAGCGACCAGGATAATATGGCGCTGAGTAATGCCAACGAGTATGTACAGGGTTTATACGGGGCACAATATCCGGTAATGGCATCGGCACTGCTTACTCCACCGAGTATTAAAGCCTACGATGAATCGACCTGGGTGCTCGACGACAAAATTTCTTCAGCATCAGAATATAGTTACGACTCATACGGTTATGGTACGTATTACGACGATGTGCACGGCGACTTACGTGTAACCAACCTGTTACTTACCAATAACCTTTTGGAAAGAAACACAGTGGTTGACCGTGTTGTAGCATCGGGTTCAGCAAATGTTGATCTTATTGACATGGTTGGTGAGGTAAACGAAAACCACAAGTTGAGTTACAACCTTAACTTGTCGTACAGCAAAACCACTGCAAAAGACTTTACATTTGTTCCGGCTTTTATTCAGAGTACAACCAACTACTTATCAAAAAGCAACGAAAAACTTACACAAGGCTACCGTAGTTTTAGCGATGCATTGATTGAAAACACCTTAACTTACGATGGTACATTTGGTCGTCATCATGTTAATATGCTTGCCGGTCAAACTTTCCAGCGCGAGCTTTTCCACACACTTACAGGTACAGGTGTTAACATGCCCGAGCCTTACTTCCTGCAAGTAGGTAACGCTCAGGAAACTTCGGGATACACCCAGGAAACGGAACACGTACTGGCATCGTACATCGGTCGCGTAAACTACAATTACGACGATAAATACCTGCTTTCGGCAACCGTACGTCGCGATGGTTCAAGTCGTCTTTCTTCTGACGACCGCTGGGACTGGTTCCCATCGGTGTCGGCAGGTTGGCGTATCGAACGCGAAAACTTCTTCCCGGTTGACGAATCAATCATTAACCTGTTAAAAGTGCGCGGTAGTTATGGCGAACTGGGTAACGAAAACATTGGCGAATACCAGTATATGGATATTATGGCAAGAGGCGACTATACTTATAGTTTCAACAACGACAAGGTAACCGGTTCTGCCATTTCAAACTATGTAAACACTGCAATCCGCTGGGAGAAAAAGAAAACGGTTGACGTTGGTCTAGACCTCGGCATGTTCAACAACCAGCTGGAATTTACTTTCGACTGGTATAAATCAACATCAGAAGACCTGTTGTACAGTGTAGCTGTACCGGCCAATGCGGGCGCTACAAACGCAACAGTAACAATGAATGCGGCCACAATGGAAAACTCAGGTTTAGAGTTTCTGGCGGCCTATCACAATCGTCAACACGCGGTTAAGTTCGATCTTTCTGCCAACTTATCTACCCTCAGCAACAAGGTTACTAAACTGGGCGTTTCGGGCGAACCACGTACCGATGGCTACAGCAGAACAGAAGTTGGCCGCGAAGTGGGTTCATTTTATGGTTACGTTTACGAGGGCATTTTCCAATCGCAGGAAGAAATTGACACCCGCGTGAATTCAGAAGGCGGATACATTAACCAACCCGGTGCACAACCTGGTGATGTGGCATACGCCGACCTGAACAACGATGGCGAAATTACCAACGAAGACCAAACGTACCTGGGCAGCGGTTTACCTGATATAAACTTCGGTTTTAATGCACGTGCCGAGTGGAATGGTTTTGATTTGAGTATTTCAACACATGGTGCTGCAGGATTTAAAGCAGTAGACTTTGTTGGTGTTACTTTAAGCAGCTCGTATGGCATGCTGAATAAAACAACCGACCTGCTGAATGCCTGGACACCGGAGAATACAAATACCAATGTTCCTCGCGTGGCTTACAAATCAACAGGTTCAATTACCAACGATATGTTTAGTCAGCGTTTTATTCAAGATGCATCGTACCTGAAAATTGCAAATATCGAATTGGGTTACAACTTCCCCGACCAATGGTTTGGTGGTTATATTCAGAATGTGCGTATGTACGTTTCGGCACAGAATATTGCAACAATTACGAAATACGAAGGTTACAACGTAGATTTTGCCGGTGGTACATTTACTCCGGGTTACAACTACGCATCGTATCCAACACCACAAACTGTAATGTTTGGAGTACACTTGTCATTCTAATAATCAAATCAATAAAAGGATATCAAAATGAAACGAGCATGAGTCTGCCAGCTGGCGGATCACACATAAGCGAATCAGTAAAATCATGCGAGTTTCGTCTTATACCTTAGAAAACGAACAATTTTAATAAGATGAAAAACATATATAAAATTCTAATAGTATTGGCACTCGTTGGAGGCTTTGCTTCCTGTAACGATGAACTGGAGATTACAAATCCGAATAACCAAACTACTTTTGATTTTGGTGATTCAGAATCTGAACTTCAGGAAGCTATTATTGCGTGTTACAACCGCATACGCCTTGAAGGAACATTTGCCCGCGTTGGTTACACCATGGATGCCGTACGTGGCGACGAGGTATGGAACTCTTCCCAACAGTGGTATTTAGAAGCCGACAACCTGAATGGCCCGGCAACATTCTTTATGGCAGAATGGCCATGGCGCGATTTGTACCATGTGGTAAACCGCACCAACTTTGTATTATCGAAAGTTGACGATGTTGACCTATCGCAGGATGCGTATAACCAAATTGCCGGACAAGCTTTGTTCCTGCGCTCTTTGGCCTACTATCAACTGACTACCTATTACCAAACGGTTCCGTTGATTACTGATTATGCATCGTATGCCGACATTAACACCATGTATGCATCAAATAATACGCAAGACGAAGTGTTGGATCAAATTGAAGCCGACCTCACTTCAGCCATGCAAATGTTGCCATCGCGCGACGAAGGTGGCGAATGGGCCGGAGGTCGTGCAACATGCGGTGCTGCAGCCGGATATTTGGCGCGCACCTTAATGTTCCGTCATAAGTTTGAAGAAGCTTATTCGGTACTGAAAGACATTATTGCCGGTAAATACGGAACGTATGCGCTTACTGCCGATTTTGGCGACAACTTCAGAGAAGACACAGAAAACAACTCGGAAAGTCTTTTCGAAGTTCAGTTTTTAGACTACGGAACAGGCGGCGTTGACGAAGAATGGACTCCGGTAAATATTAGCTCCGAAGCCACTCAGGGACATGCCGTTGAAAGCAACTATGCTTCGCAGGAATTGGGTAGCTGGGGCGACCTTGCAGGTTCTCCATGGTTGTACAACCTGTATAAAAAAGAGAACAGTACCGATGGTCGTTTAGATCCTCGACTGTATTGGACACTGGTAACCTTCGAACCTGAATATGGTACTTACACCGGACTGAAAACAGCAGCTTACCCTGATGGCGATCCACGCAGTAACACGATTTACCAGCAGGAGATTACAAAAACACCGTTATCGAACAATGCACAGGGAGGTATTTCAATCGCCAAATTCACCAACGCGCGAAACAATATTTATGAATCGATTACCAATGGATTGCATTGTGGGGTAAACATTCGGCTTATGCGTTACAGCGATGTGCTGCTGCGTGCAGCCGAGTGCGAAAACGAAATTAATGGCCCAACACAAACGGCTATCGATTACATAAACGAAGTACGTCGCCGTGTAGCGCTCGAAGATCTTAAGCTTTCTGATTTCCCGTCGGCTGATGCACTTTTCGAACAAATTGCAAATGTTGAACGTCCGAAAGAGTTTGGTTGCGAAAACGGACGTGGTATCGACCTGCTGCGCTGGGGATTCTTTTACGATGCTGATCGGTTAAACCAGATAACCGAACATGCGTATTATGTGCTCGACGGCACAGCCAATACCGATGAGCTTACTGCTGAAACTGCAAGCGCTTCATCGTTTCAGTACTTCTACAAGGGACATGAGTATTTCCCGATTTATCAGAACACGCTAAATGCCAACCCTAACCTTGTAGGAAACTCGGCAAACAAAAACGAAGATAACGGACCTGCCTTCTTTGAAAAAGGTTACACGGTTCGTCCTGTGGTAGATCTCGACTAAGAACTGATCTCAAAAACAGACTTCCTTGTCAACGCATTTTTTGGATGTTGACGAGGAAATTTTTTCAACTGAAAACATTTTATATATGAGACTAAAGTACATACTGATTATCATTATTAGCCTGTTTGCTCTCTCGTTTGCAGGATGTAGCGATGACGGCCTGGAACCAACCGGCATTACAACCAAACCCGATGAACCGGACGAGGAGCCGGATACCCATCCCGATTTCACTATTCCAACATATCCCGACGATTATTCTGCAATAGCATCGTGGGATAAGCGCGACGAGTGGAACCTGGCGAACGTGCACGACCCGTCGGTTGCCTACTACAACGGCTATTACTATATGTATGCCACCGATGCATCGTATGGTAATGCGCACGAAGGGCACGGACATTTTCAGGGAAAACGTTCAAGCGATTTGGTAAACTGGGACTGGGTAGGCGGACCTTTCTATGAAGCTCCTTCATGGGTTGCCGACTCGCTCAACGCCATCCGTTCGCGCATGAATCTCGCTCCTATTGCCAACGATGACATCGTTTACGGTTACTGGGCACCGGTAGTGCGCCGCGTAAATGTTGGCGGACAAGAAAAATTGCGTATGTACTACAGCATCGTTATCCAGAACTATATTAAAACAGGTAATCCCACATCTGATGCTTTCGACGGAAGCTGGACAGAACGCGCCTTTATTGGTATGTGCGAATCAACCGATCCGGCCGGGGCAGTGTGGGAAGACAAGGGTTTTGTTACAACATCATCATCCGACCGGGGACTCAACTACAGCCGTGCCAACACCAACGACTGGAGTGGCTACTTTTACTACAATGCCATCGACCCAACGTACATTGTTTCGCCCGAAGGCGACCATTACCTCATACATGGTTCGTGGCACAGTGGTTTTGCACTTTTGCAAGTCGATCCAACAAGCGGTAAGCCGCTCAATACGCTGGGAAATCCCTGGGCCGATAATGCTGCAGAGCTTACAGCCCGTTATGGCGTAAGAATTGGAACACGTACAGCCGGATCGCGCTGGCAAGGTAGTGAAGCACCCGAAGTAATATACAAAGATGGTTACTACTACCTGTTTTTGGCCTACGACGGGCTTGATGTACCTTACAACACCCGAGTGGTTCGAAGTACAAATATCGAAGGTCCGTACCTCGATATTAACGGACGTAATTTTACAAACGGCGATGGAGACACCTACCCCATCGTTACACATCCGTATAAATTCAATTTAAGCTACGGATGGGTGGGAATTGCCCACTGCTGCGTTTTCCAAAAGGAAAATACCGATGAGTGGTTTTACATGTCGCAGGGACGATTGCCTGCAAACGTTGGTGGCAATGCCTACTCCAATGCCATAATGATGGGTCATGTGCGCCGAATTGTTTGGTGCCCGGCTTCGGCCAGCGAACCCGATAACTTGTGGCCCATTGCCTTGCCCGAACGATATGCCGGTGTTCCTGATGATTACGGTGCAATTACCGAAAACGAGCTGGTAGGAACCTGGGAGCACATAAACCTGAGCTACAGCTATGCCCAGCAAAATACAGCCACAGCATTAACCCTAAATGCCAACGGAACAATGGAAGGAGCCCTGACAGGAAACTGGAGCTACGACGAAACGAAAAAGCAACTTACGCTGGGCAACGTAATTGTTTGCGTTGAACGCGAAGTGGACTGGGAAGCCTCACCGCGCCAGGTGACATTGGTTTATGCCGGAACCGAAAAAAATCTTAATGCCACCTATTGGGGAAAAAAGTCTGAATAATGAAATTATTAGCATACCTATTTACAGCTTGCCTTTTAGGTTCAGTTCTTTGGAATTGCACTTCGGGAAAAAAGGATGAAAAAACACAAGTTGCGAGCCATACTTCCATAAAGGAAGTGAAAATAAATAATCCCATTATTACAGATAAATTCACGGCCGATCCGGCAGCACTGGTACATAACGATACCGTTTATCTTTATGCAGGTCACGACGAAGCACCTGACGATTTCAATTTTTACCGCATGAACGAATGGTTGGTGTATTCTTCTACCGACATGGTAAACTGGAAAGAACACCCGGTCCCACTGAAAACCACAGATTTTGAGTGGGCAAAAGGCGATGCGTGGGCAGCTCAGGTAATCGAGCGTAATGGAAAATTTTACTGGTATGTAACCGTTGAACACGGAAGTATTCCGGGGAAAGCAATTGGCGTTGCTGTAGCCGACAGTCCTGTTGGCCCGTTTAAAGATGCTTTGGGAAAAGCACTGATAACAAACGACATGACCACTGACAAAACAGCAATCACCTGGGACGACATTGACCCGACTGTTTATATCGACGACGATGGCCAGGCCTACCTCTATTGGGGAAATACGGCTTGCTACTGGGCAAAAATTAAAGACAATATGATGGAGCTTGACGGAGAAATTCATACGGTGGATTTACCGAATTTTACCGAAGCTCCATGGATTCATAAACGTGGCGACTGGTATTACCTGTCATACGCCTATCAATTTCCCGAGAAAACAGCCTATGCCATGAGCAAGTCGATTACAGGCCCGTGGGAATACAAAGGCATTTTAAACGAATTGGCCGGCAATTCAAATACAAATCATCAGGCTATTATCGAATTTAACGATCAGTGGTATTTTATTTATCACACCGGAGGTATTCAGCCCAACGGCGGAAGTTTTCGCCGGTCGGTTTGTATCGACGAACTCCACTATAACCCGGATGGTACAATGAAACGGGTAATTATGACATCTGAAGGAATTCAATAATCAAATAAAATGAAGCAATCAATTCTCATCATAATAGTTCTGCTCCTTTTTTCAGGAAAGACATTTTCTCAAATATTCGTTCACGATCCGGTTATAACTCAACAGAACGATAACTACTATTTGTTTTGCACAGGATTGGGAATAACGATTTGGTCGTCGCCGGATATGAAAAACTGGACAAAGGAAGGCCGCGTTTTTCAGGAAACCCCACAATGGGTTTCGGAAACCCTCGACGACTTTGCCGGGCACATGTGGGCACCCGATATTATCTACAATAATGGCCGCTATTATTTATACTATTCAGTTTCGGCATTTGGTAAAAACACCTCGTGTATCGGTGTCGCTACCAACAGCACACTCAACCCCCAGGATGCGGATTATGAGTGGATTGATCACGGAATAGTTGTTCAATCGGTACCGGGAAGAGATGACTGGAATGCCATCGATCCGGCCATTGCTTTTGATGACGACGGGCAACCATGGATGTCGTTTGGTTCGTTCTGGGATGGACTAAAACTGGTAAAACTTAACGACGATCTGAAATCGATTGCCGAACCACAGGAATGGCACACCATTGCCAAACGCGAAAGAAGCTTCGATATTGATGAAACAGACGCAGGTGATGGCGCTCTTGAAGCCCCGTTTATCTTCAAAAAGAATGGATATTATTACCTGTTTGTATCGTTTGATTATTGTTGCCGCGGGGCCGAGAGTACTTATAAAATTATGGTTGGCCGGGCTAAAAATATCAATGGCCCCTATTTCGACAAACAAGGAAAATCGATGCTTGCAGGTGGAGGCTCGCTGGTTTTGAAAGGCAATGAAAACTGGCATGCCATCGGGCACAATGCCGCTTATACTTTTAATGGAAAAGACTATCTGGTGTGCCATGGCTACGATGCGCACGACAATGCCCGACAAAAACTGATTATTAGGGAAATAAAGTGGAATGAAAACGACTGGCCTGTTGTTGATATAACGAAATAACAATTTACAGGGAAGCGCCGGCTGCATTTACCCGCAGAAATTATCCGTTCCGTAATTTGTCCATTACTTCTGAAAAGCATCTTGAGTTCGTGGAAATCTTTACCGGAAAAGGCTAATTTAGCACTTTCGTTTTAAGGGCTTCTGCCCATCCGAAACAGAGTAAAAATCACAGTAAAAACCTATTAAAAATAATTGAATCATGTTAAAATTAAAACTTACGCTATCTGCTTTTCTGCTGTTGGCGGTTTCGGTGTCGTTTGCACAAAGCACACTGACGCTGCACACTGATCAGGCAGAAACAAAAATCAACAAAGAAATTTACGGACACTTTGCCGAGCACCTTGGCCGCTGTATTTACGGTGGTATTTACGTTGGAGAGAATTCCGACATCTCCAACACCCGTGGTTTCCGCGACGATGTAATTGTTGCACTTCAGGAAATGGATATTCCGGTGCTGCGCTGGCCCGGAGGATGTTTTGGAGATACCTACCACTGGAAAGATGGAATTGGCCCAAAAGACGAACGCCCATCGATGGTAAATATTCACTGGGGCGGAGTTACCGAAGACAACAGCTTTGGAACACACGAATTCCTCGATTTTTGTGAAATTATAGGTGCCGAACCTTACATCAATATCAATGTGGGATCGGGAACTGTTCGGGAAGCTTCGGAGTGGGTTGAGTACGTTACTTCATCAAACGTTAGCCCAATGACCGACTTGCGTAAAAAGAACGGCCGCGAAGAGCCCTGGGATGTAAAATACTGGGGAATTGGCAACGAAAACTGGGGATGTGGAGGAAACATGACCCCGGAATATTATGCTGATCTATACAACCGTTTTGCCAGCTACTGTGGTGGTGCCCAATATAAAATTGCCGGTGGTCCGAACGTTGCCGATTATAACTGGATGGAAGTACTGATGCAAAAAACCATGCGCCACCCGCACCTGGTTCAGGGAGTTTCGTTACACGCCTACACCTTTACAACTGCCTGGGAAGATAAAGGACATGCGACCGATTTTGGCGAAAAAGAGTGGATTTCGGTGCTGAATAACACGCTGAATATGGAAACGCTGGTTAACCGTCATTCAACCATTATGGACAAGTACGATCCGGCCAAACGTGTTGGTTTAATCGTTGACGAGTGGGGTAACTGGTTTAATGTGGAAGAAGGTACGAACCCGGGATTCCTGTACCAGCAAAATACCTTGCGCGATGCATTGGTAGCCGGTATCAACCTGAATATTTTTAACAACCATGCCGACCGTGTGAAGATGAGTAACATTGCACAAACGGTTAACGTTTTGCAATCGGTTATTCTTACCAAAGAAGATGAAATGGTGCTGACACCAACTTACTACGTATTTAAAATGTACAGCGTTCACCAGGATGCAACACTGATTCCTGCGAACCTGAAAACCGACAAATATGAACTCGACGGAAAATCAGTTCCTACGGTTCACGCTTCGGCTTCAACAAAAAACGGTGTGGTTTCAATTACCATGTGTAACCTCAATCCAAACAAAAGCGAAACAATTGAAATTGAAATAACCGGAAATGATTTTGCTTCGGCAAACGGACAGATCATCACTTCAGACAAAATGAATAACTACAATGATTTTGGAAAGCAGGAAACAGTAAGCTTAAAAGACTTTGAGGTTGCCAAACCCAAAAACGGCAAATTAACCGTTGAGCTACCATCAAAATCAGTTGTTTTGGTACAATTGCAATAAGCCATTATCGTTTTACAAAATAGAAAAGGAAGCCGTTTGGGTTCCTTTTTTTTTGTGCATTTCAGAACGCGATTGAATCGCGCACCAGCAGTGAATCGGTTAAAAATTGTAGAAATGCCCTACTGGAGGTTTCTACAATTTTCGATATCTGTCTTCCTTCCATTTTTCAGGATTTGATCGTATATAATTGCAAATGCGTTTAAACGATTCATTGTTTCGGATAATGAGTTCGTGATACCGCGATTGCCAGGCAAATTCCGGGTTTATTTTTCGGGCACGGGTTGTTATCCCAATTTTGAAACCACGTATTATTGATGCCAGATTTTTACGTTGCGGCCCAAATTGATTGGTCGGTGGCGGTGGCGTTGGTGGTGGTGGTAGAGACGCAATGTATTGCGTCTCTGCGTGGCGATCACCGGCATCCCTGCCGTCCACATCGTTTTTATTGCCGCCATCATCGCCATCAATATTATATTGGTTTTTACCAATTATAATTATGGCATGAAAATGATTGGGCATAATAATATATTCCCCCATGGTTAAATTCATATCAGGGCGCAAATCAAATGTTTTTAACCATTCGGTTTCGGCAATTTCCCCAATTGCCGATAATTGCATTTTCCCATCCACAACATCGCCAAAATAATGTTCCCTACCCTGCGTGCAAATGGTAACAAAATAGGCCGCGTTGCGCCCATAATCCCAATTATGCAAACGGGCCGACGAAATGCGGTATTTATTTCTGAATTTGTTGGGCATGGTGTTTTGAATATCAGAATGAAATGCGACAGAATCGCTTAATAGCGTTACGCTATCTTTGCAAGATAAGCATATACAAACGAAAAAACCCGGGGCGAACCCGGGTTTATTAGAATATTTTTAAGTGCAGAAACTAAAGCGATAATCGAATAGCAGTGCACTGCGGTACAAAGTTAAAAATTTTACCATCAAAATCAAATATTGTCTTCATAATTGTAATTGATCTTCTCGCTAATAATTGATTGAAGTGCAGGATTATCAGCATAGTCTCCAAACAGTTGTTTGATCGAGTTCTTAAGGTCTAGCTGCCTGTTCTTCGAAATATTTCCTAGAAAATAGGAGATTACGCGAATACAAGAATCAAGTGAACTTCTGTCTCTATTATTAAAAGGAATAGAAGGAATAACAGCCATACCTCGTGGTCTCCGGTAATCATACAAAACATCACCATGCGCACAGCTATTTCGAATATCGATTATGACCTTAAACAAATTATAAAATTTATCCAAGCTCACCACTCCAAATTCATTTGCAATTTGTTCTTTAAGTTCCTGGTTTCGTATGTTACGGTAAATATTAAATACGATACCAAACGTAAGAAATTCCAAAGTTTTCCATGCAGGCGCATATTTATCATTAATATGATTCAAATGATGCTCTTTAATTGGCTTGTTATTTTTTATAAACTGTTGGTTATAATTCCGGTCTACAAAGTCTATAACCTCTTTATTAACTATTGCCGGATCGGCAAACCAGGTTGGCGATTCTTTATAATAATTCGAAACATAGTATATCACTTTTGTTCGAAAATTTATTTCAATCCTATTGGTATATTTAATCAGTAAAATCCGTAAATCGGTGTCCAAATAATAAAGTTTTATGACGTCTGAAAACTTTGTTCCTTCAACAAATTCATGGTCTGAGTTTTTTTGAAACGGATACCAGTAGAATCCTAAACGGTAATACCCAATATCCAGCAAGTGCTCAGTTATCTTTGCTTCAGGCAAATCCAGGGTCATTCCGCGCTCCTGTAAAAGAGCTATTTGTGTAGCTGTGTCGGTGGCAATGTTTCCCATATGTCAATCATTTAGTTCTTATTTTCTCTTTTTCTTCCCTTTCTTTAGCAGCAGCGCAGTGTATTCGTTATATAATTCAAAAAGGAATTCGACACAACTACTGAAGAGACAGTTTTAGTGCCCGGTCTTTCACGTCGTTCTGGCTTAGAGCCATTGGGTAATCGTTCTGTTTTTTACGAAGCCCTAATGTAGCAAAAAATGAGGAAATATTTTATTGTTAATAGAATGTGGTGGTGGCAGCCCCTGTGCCTTGCTGCCGGCGGCTTTCCGAAAACCAAACAACCTCCACACCCTTGTAACTCACTGATTACAGGCTTCCTGCAGCCGTGTAATTGGCCAGCAAACTTGTTGGCTGGCTTGTTGCAGCGCTGCGGCAGGCAAAAAATTTTGCTGAGACCCTTCCTGCAGCCGTGTAACATGCCTCCAATTTTTTTTAGACCCCTGCCGCAGCCATGTAACTGCAAATAATTTTTGTGGCACTCCCCTCGCAGTTTTGTAACAGGCAAGAAATTTTTCTGAGACCCCCCTCGCAGTTTTGTAACAGGCTAAAAATTTTTCTGAGATCGGTGTAACACAGCTGCAGCAAGCCAGCCATTTTTTTTGCTTGCACACCGGAATAGTATTAAGTGGTAAATTCCGGGATCAATCAGATGCGATTAAAATGCGGCATCGGTAAGAATGCTGAATAACATAATTACCGGCATTGACTTTGGTAAACATTTGCTCTAATTTTATTAAACAAAAAATAAAACGCTCGATCAGCCAAACGCTTATCACAAAAACAAAAAAATTAAATAACCTTTCAAAAACAACTTTTGTAATCCTTAAAAAAACTATCATGAAAAAAATTCTAAATCTTTTCTTGTATAAACTCCGTAACGGAGAATACTTCCAGTTTATGAGCGACTTTAAAGGTTTGCTCGTAGCGCTTACACCGGCAGCCATACATTCGGAGGCCGAATTTGCCGAATTCGATGCCCGGCTAACGAAGCTCGACGATGAGTTGCGCGTAGATCAGGGCAGCGTACTAACCGAACAACTACAAAGTATAGATCAGGCCAGAGATAATATTTGGCGCGCTATAGATATGCGCATTAATGCTACCATGTTGTGCGGCATTTACCAAGAAGTTGAGGCCGCCAAACTCCTGCGACGCTTGTTCGATTTATATGGCGATGTTCGCAGGGTAACCTACAACGAAGAAACAGCAGGTCTTACCAATTTAATTGGCGATTTAACAAAGCCGGAAAATACCGACATTGTTACCGCCTGCCAACTCGATACCTGGGTTAACCACTTAAAACAAGCAAACATTGCTTTTAAAGCTAAACAAAACGAGCGCGACACCGTATTGGCCAACAAAAACAGCGGCAATGCCAAGGCTGTTCGTCTTGAAATTGATCCGTTGTACGAACTATTGGTTGAGCGGGTAAATGCTTTGGTGAGTTTGAATATGCAAACTCCCGAAATTGAGAATTTCATAAAAGAGCTAAACCAGAAAATTAAAACTTTCGAGAATACGATTGCTATTCGCGAAGGCCGAAGAGACAGTGGCGAGGAAAATGAAACTCCTGCTCCCAACGACGAATAATTAATAATATTTACAAATTTTGTTTTAAAGGTTCACAAAAGCATCCATCCTGCGGGTTGGGTGCTTTTTTATTCCGATTACCTGCTTATTGTTTGGGCAGAAATATAATTGGGTTCCCCTTCATCCACCAGCATAAATTCAATTCCGTGCATTAGGCCGTCAAGCTCGGCAAGCCCTTTTAAACGGCCAATTAGCGGGTATCCGGGATTGTAATCGTATTTATAATCGTCCATAATACGTATGCCGTGGTCGGGGCGTACCGGCATTTTCACATCGCTTCTGCCTGCTTGTATCCGGCGTTTCTGTTCTTTTAGCAGGGCATACATTATTTTCATCATATTCTGCGAACCGCTTAAATGCCCCGATTCGTAAAAACTGCCATCATCAAGCAGCAGGGTATTTCGCAAGTGCACAAAATGAATGCGTTCGCGGGTTTTCTCAATCACTTCCAGCAAGTCGTTTTCTTTTCGTGCCGAGAGCGATCCGGCGCAAAAAGTTACCCCATTGTTGGGCGAAGCATTGGCTTTAAAAAGCCATTCGTAGTCATCCAGTTGGCCAATAATTCGCGGCAATCCCAATACCGGAAACGGTGGATCGTCGGGGTGAATGGCCAGTTTCACACCGGCTTCTTCGGCCACCGGAATTACATCGTCGAGAAAAGCTTTTAAATAATTACGCAGCTGTTCTTTCCCAATGTTTTTGTAACGGTCGATAAACTCCAGGAAAAGGCTTTTTGGATCGGCCACCGAACCATCAATCACACCATCGATAAATCCCTGTGTAACCACGATAATATTGTAGGCCAGCTCATCGGCTTGCTGTTCCGTCATTTTTTCGAAAACCGCTTTGGCCTTTTCAACAATTTCGGCAGGATAATCCGTTTCGGCACCCGGGCGTTTCAGAATAAAAACATCGAAGGCTACAAAAGTGGGAAAATCAAAGTACATTGATTCGCCGCCATTTTTTAGTTTGAAATGCAAATCGGTACGTGCCCAATCCAAAACCGGCATAAAATTGTAGCAAATGGTATCGATACCACACTGCCCAAGGTTGCGCACCGATTGCTGGTAGTTGGCAATCAGACGTTCGCGGTCGTTCGAGCAGATTTTTATGCCCTCCGAAACCGGAAGGCTCTCCACAACACTCCAACGCATGCCTCGTTTTTCAATGGCTGTTTTTACCTTTAAAATTTCTTCAACCGGCCAAACTTCTCCATTTGGAATATGATGCAGGGCGGTAACCACTCCTTCCACACCCATTTGCTGCAAATCATCAAGTGTCACCAAATCTTTCTCACCAAACCAACGCCACGTTTTTTCTAAAGCCATTATTCTTCTATTTACTTTTTGTATTACCACCGAGACTGAAAAAATAGTTCTCGCAAATTACACTGATTTACGCCGATAGTTAGCTTAATGTTTAATTGCATCGACGAAATCTGCGCGTAACGTTCAACACCTCAAAAATAACGAAAGTGGCTATACCTAAAACAGGTACACCACTTTCGTTTTATTGATTACTTAAACAAATTAAATTGGATCGGGTTCAATTTTTACACACCGCTAAACGAGCTAAAACCACCATCAACAGGGAGAATTACACCTGTTATGAACGATGCTGCATCGGAGCATAAAAACTGCACTGCGCCATTCAGTTCTTTTATGTCGCCGAAGCGCCCCATTGGTGTACGGGCCAGTACTTTTTTACTGCGCTCGGTGTACGATCCGTCGGGGTTGATCAGCACATTCCGGTTCTGATCGCCAATAAAGAAGCCCGGAGCAATAGCATTCACACGAATCTTTTCGCTGAATTTAGTGGCCATTTCCATAGCCATCCACTGGGTAAAAATGTTAATCGCCGTTTTGGCGGTTGAATAACCCAAAACCCTGGTTATGGCCGAGTAAGTAGCCATCGACGAAATGGTAATAATACTTCCTTCGCCGCGTTTTGCCATGGCTTCGCCAAACACCAGACTTGGATAAACTGTTCCATTCATATTCAAATCGTTTACTCGCTCAAAGTCCTCGATTTTCATATCAAAAACAGTTTGTTCCTCGGTTAGTGTAGCGCCTGGAAGATTTCCTCCGGCCGCATTGATCAGAATGTCAATCTGCCCCCATTTTTCAAGAATTGTATCGCGGGTTTGTTTCAGTTCATTCATTTCCAAAACACTCGATACAAAACCAATGGCCTCGCCACCAATTTGTTTCAGTTCTTCAACCCGGTTATTTACATTCTCTTCGCGAATATCGAGAACGGCCACTTTAACACCAGCCTCAATTAAACTGCGGGCGATACTTCCTCCCAAAACGCCACCACCTCCGGTTACTATGGCAACCTTATCTTTTAAACTAAACATTTGTATTCTTATAAAATTTATTCTGCTGTGCCTTCAATTGTAATAATTTTTCCATCGGCATCGTACTCCAGCTCCACAACTTTCATACTGCGCAGCCAGGTTTTGCCATTTGAAGGTACACAATCGTGATGGAAAAGGTACCATTTGCCCTTAAATTCAACAATTGAATGGTGTGTTGTCCAGCCCACAACCGGTGTTAAAATTACGCCCTGGTAAGTAAACGGGCCATAAGGATTGTCGCCAACAGCGTAGCACAGTTTGTGCGTGTTTCCGGTTGAATACGAGAAGTAATATTTGCCGTTGTATTTGTGCATCCACGAAGCTTCGAAAAAACGTCGGTCGTGATCGCCGGCTTTTATTGGCTCACCCTTTTCATCCAGGATAACCAAAGCTTTTGGCTCTTCGCCAAACTCCAGCATATCGTCGCTTAGTTTAGCCACACGAGCCGGTATTGCCTGCTCATCGTCGGCAGGTTCGTGGCCACATTCAATGGCTTTGTTATCGCGGTAACGTTGCAGCTGGCCGCCCCACAAACCACCAAAGTACATGTAATGGCTGCCATCTTCGTCCTCAAAAACACAAGGATCGATAGAGTAACTTCCTTTCATTGGCGCCTCCTGCGGCACAAATGGTCCTTCGGGTTTATCGCTGATAGCTACACCAATACGGAAAATATCGGTTTGGTCTTTCAACGGGAAGTAGAGGTAGTATTTTCCGTTTTTAAAGGCACAGTCGCTGTCCCACAACTGGCGTCCGGCCCAGGGAATATCTTTTACATCCAACACATTTCCGTGGTCGGTTACCTCTCCGTCAATATCGTCCATTGAAAAAACGTGGTAGTCACGCATATCAAAATGATCGCCGTTGTCATTTTCCGGAATGCCCGATTCTACATCGTGCGAGGGATAAATGTAAATTTTTCCGTTAAAAACATGTGCTGCCGGATCGGCCGTATAAAGGTCGTCAACAAGGTATCGTGCTTTTTTCATTTTCAATAAATTTTTCTTACTGGTTCTTCCGTTTTCTTCGTCTTAATTTAAGCAAATTTTCCGGGAGCTGCACAAATGTGCATCTCCCGGAGAAACTAACTAACTAACTAACTAACTAACTAACTAACTAACTAACTAATATTTTATTTACCAGCTTTGTTTGCTTCTTCAATTAACTTTGCGACAATGCTTTTTGGCTCGTAGTTTCTGTCGAACAACAGAGGATAATCTACACGTCCGCGAATTGGGAAATTATTTTTCCAAGAGGTAGCATCAGAAACCCCCCACAAGGTTACGCGGGTAACTGCATCGGAATGTTTCAAAAACAGGCGGAAGAAATCGAGCATACGTTCGTCCCACTCGTTCATTTTTTCTACCGGAACACCGTCGGTATAAGGATTCAGGCTTTGCTGATATTCGAAGCTGGTAGCAATATCTGCGCCAACATCCCTGCTACGGTTTGGCAAAATCGACATATCCAATTCGGTAATCATCACTTTCATTCCTTCGTTGGCATAGGCTACAATTGCTGCCTCATAGTCCTCCAGCGAAGGGCTGTCCATTCCGATGTGCCCCTGCATACCAATGCCGTCGATACGAATTCCATCGGCTTTTAAATCGCGCACCATCTGAACGATTGCATCGCGTTTTCCGGGATACCATTCGTTGTAGTCGTTATAGTACAATTCGGCATCAGGATCGGCTTCGTGAGCAAACTGGAAAGCCAGCTTAATAAAGTCGTCGCCAACAATTTGAAGGAATTTGCTGTTACGCATGCTACCATCTTCCATAATAGCCTCGTTAACAACATCCCAGCCTTTAATTTTACCTTTGTAACGGCCAACAACGGTGTAAATGTGTTCTTTCATGCGCTCGATCATCACTTCACGCGAAACATCATTTCCTTCATTGTCGGTAAAAAACCAGCGTGGTGCCTGCGAATGCCAGATTAAACAATGGCCGGTTATAAATTTATCGTTTTCAACACCAAATTCTACAAACTGATCGGGCAATTCAAAGTTGTATTCGCCTTCGCTTGGATGAATTGGTCCGCTTTTCATACAGTTTTCGGCAACAATTGCCTGAAACTGATTTTTTATTACCTCAACTCCGGCTGAATCTCTACCGGTAATTTGCCATTCGTTTAAAGCTGTTCCAATATGAAATTTACCGGCAAAAGCTTCTTTTAATGTTGGTGTTTTCTGCGACCGTGTTGTTGTTCCGCTGTTACACGACATTAAAATGCCAGCAAGTAGCATAATCAAAACAAATCGATTCCTGTTTCTCATTTTTATGGTATTTATGGTTTAAAATATTCTTTTCATCCGAAGACTTCGGCGTACATTATTATTGTCTTCTTTCAATTAAATCTTTCTGAATCAGTACTTCTTTACTTTTATTGATTTCGTAGAAGAACAGCAAAGCAACTCCAATTAAAAACGGAATTGACGGGTAAATACTAACCAGCATTTTTGCTCCCTGAGCTACACTTTCGGGCTGAATCAGTTCCTGGCCGGCTGCCACAGCATCTTTCGATACGTAGCCGTACAAACCCAAAATCCATGTAACAATTGCGCCACCAATAGCCAATCCGGCCTTTAGGCCCACCATCATTGCCGAAAAGATTATTGCTGTTGCACGGCGGTTGTTAACCCACTCCGAGAAATCGGCAACATCGGCAATCATTGCCCAAAGAATTGGCGTTGTTACACCGTAGAAAAACATATGCAATGCCTGCGCTAAAAACATCAGGCGAACATCTTCGGGATTGTAAAAAATGAAGGATATAATAAACAGGGTAGCGATAAACAATGTTGTTCCGAACACATCGCGTTTTCCGAATTTGTTGGCCAGCTTACTGGAAACGGCGATACCAATCATCGAACAAATGATTCCTCCGGCATTGAATAATCCAAAGCCTGCTGATGCTACATCCGACTCAAAAAAGTTCATGCCTACAGCAGCAAGCGAATCTAAAATTGGCTGAATAAAACTTTTCAGCGTGGCTTCATCAACGTAATTATTAAAATAGTAAACGTACGATCCGCCTTTCATAGCCAGTGTAACAAATACCAGAATTGTTAGCGTTAACATGATGATCCATGGACGGTTTTTGAATAAATCGCTTAAATCGTCTTTTAAACTCGATTCCTGTTCCGGGCGAGGAATTACACGTTCTTTGGTGGTAAGAAAAGTGATCAGCAACAGAACGGTACCGATAATAGCCATCCAGGTCATTACCGATTCAATGCCGGCAGCTTTATCGCCTTTTCCCACATGCAAAATGATGGGCAGCATAAACACCTGCACAAAAAACTGCGCAAACATTACTGCCGCAAAACGGTACGACGACAGGCTGTTTCGCTCCGACATATCGGCGGTTAGCACGCCACTCAGTGCCGAATAAGGCAGGTTACTTGCCGCATAAGCCAGCAGTAATAGCGTGTAAGTTCCGGCGGCATAAATCAGTTTTCCCTTGTACGAAAAATCGGGTGTTGTAAAAGCCAGCAAGGCAATTACGCCCAGCGGAATAGCGGTAAACAAAATCCAGGGGCGAAATTTTCCCCATCGTGAGCGTGTTCGGTCGGCCAAAGCGCCAATAATCGGGTTAAAAGCAAAGGCTGCCACCAGTCCTACCACCAGCATAATTACTGATGCGTGTTCGTTTTGCAGTCCATAAATATCGGTATAGAAAAAAGCAAGGAAAGTAACCAGGGTTTGAAACACGAGGTTGGCAGCGAGGTCGCCAAGGCTGTATCCTATTTTTTCCAGTACAGAAACTTTCTGTGAAGTAGTTTTCATTTGATTTTTTGTATTATTTGATTTTTTCAATTTAGTCTTCGGTTGTAAAGGGCGATGCGGGCAGGTTTTCTTTATTTTTCAGGTTCGCCCCGGCCGGATTATCATCCCAGGCATAACGCACGGCCACCGGTTCTTTTACCTTTCTGCTCCAAACCTTAACCGTGTTTTTACTCATCACCACGGCATTTGCCCAAACAAATTTGCCATCCTCTCCTGCTATCTGAAATCCTTCGAGTAAGCTATTCGCGTAGAGCCCCGACCCTACCGACGAGAAAGTGAGCAAAATACTACCGTCTTCCACTTTCATCGATTCGTAAAGCGGACCGGCACTAACCAGCTCATCATTTCCGTAGGCCACTCTTTCGGCTTCCAAAGCTAAACGACGAGCGACTTCTTTTTTATTGAGCGGATGAATATCGTTCCATTCGCCAATATCAAAAGCTACTGCCATCCCGGTATTTGGAAGTTCCAGCGCACGACGTTGTGCATCGCGGGTTTCGGCCCAGCCACTTTTAACGGGTTGTTTATTCGGAATTCCCAGGTTGGCCAATTGTACAAACAAGAATGGCAAAGCGGGTTTTTCCAACTGATCACGCCAATCCACAATCAGGTCTTTAAACAACTGACGATACTGAAAGCCACGTCCGGCATTTGTTTCTCCCTGGTACCAAATCACGCCTTTAACAGTGTATTGTTTCATCGGATTAATCAATGAATTATACAACCCTCCCGGACGAAATCCCAGTCCGCCAAAATTTGTTTTCGGAGGATTTAACTCGGCTCCTATATGGTATTGCCAGTCGCCGGTAATATCGATGACTTCGTTTCCAACACGCACTTCGTAAGGTTTTTCTTCCACAAAACCACCGCGTCCGCCCTGGCTAAATACACGCACCATTACTTTGTTTGTTCCGGCTTTTAAAACGCCCTCGGGAATGGTATAAATTCGTGGAGGATACTGATAAGTAATGTTGCCCACAAAGGTTCCGTTTACAAAGGCCGAGTCGCTGTCGATAATGCGGCCCAGGCGTAAAATGGCTTCTTCGCCTGCCAACGATTCATCCAATTCAAATTCCTTGTAAAACCAGATGGAACCGTTCCAGAAGTTAACACCTTTATCTGTCCAGTACCCCGGCAAAGAAATCTGAGGCCAGTTGGAAACATCAACACCTTTTTTCGACCATTTTCCTGCACCCGGATCGTTTTTGTTTACTTCGGCAAACCAGTTGAATGGTTTTATCTCGCCATGCTCTTCAACGTAGGCTGCACGCATCGAGTCCATCTTCTCGCCTTGCGCTAACCATTCATCGAGAAATGGCCTTACTTTATTTTACTTAACCAGGCTTCGGCCGGCGAACCGCCAATTGCGGTACTGATTATGCCTACCGGAACATCCTGAGATTCATGAATTTTATCAGCAAAAAGCCAGGCTACAGCCGAAAATTCCATAATATTTTCAGGTGTTGATGACAGCCATTTTCCATCGGGATAATCGGCTTTTTTGCTCTCCGCATTTTCGCGTGTTGACGAACGGAAAAGACGAATCTGGTCGGTATTTATTTTCAAAATCTCGTCGGCATACAAATCCATTACGCGGCGCAATTGCAGCTCCATGTTCGATTGCCCTGAAGCCAGCCAAACATCGCCAACCAAAATATCGGTCAGTTCTATCTCATTTATGGTCATGGAATACGGACCACCGGCAGCCATTGCCTCAAGCTCAAGCTGCCAGTTGCCGTTCCTGTCTGCCTTGGTTTTATATATTTCTCCTAAAAACTCAATTTGAATCATTTCTCCGGCATCAGCCCAGCCCCAAACCGTAACCGGCTCGTTACGCTGAAGCACCATTCCATTACTTACCAAACGGGGTAATTTTACAGCTGCGTTTAGATTTCCGCCAAAGACAAAAAGGAGTAGTAACGCTAAAAAACTGTACTGTATTCTATATTTGTTCATCTAATTAAAATTTTACTCGTTCACTTTCGGGTGCTCCCAGGTAGCTCGGTTTCAGGCTTCCGGTGTCGATCAGTATTTTTTGCAAAACAATTCCAGGCTCCAGCACGCGAATACGCAAACGGTGCAGGCCGGCTTTATCTATTTTGTGATTTGTAGAAGTTTTAATGATACGGTTGGCTTGCCAGGGGCCTAATTCGCCCCGGTAATTTCCGTTAATATTTACCACCTGCTCCGGTCCGCCATCGAACGAAACCGCGTAACGTAATCCTTTGTTAGCGTTGAAATTCAGCGTTGGCGATACCAGTACCTGAACTTCAAAATCGCCGGTTGATGTAAAATCAACAGCATATTCCAGATATACCTCGTCGTTTTCGCCGGGATAAGCATTTTGCGGGAAGGTGCTTACTGCCGAAACTGTTTTCCCGAGATCGGGAATTACTTGCCAATTTATTGTTTCAGTACCTTTTGCTTTCTGATAGTTTTCGGCTTCAATAGAAACATAACCATCGGCTTCTTTAAATGCCAGTTCTTCATTCAACACTTCAGGAGTATTCAGTCGTTCAACAGCTGGCATCGTTGCTTGTCGGGGTTCCTGCCAATAGGTGTAACCAATGCGCACCTGGTCCATCATGTGGTTCCATTTACCTCCGGCAATTTGCTGATTGTAATGAACCGTTAACGCCGAATCGCGCTTAAAACAGGTTTCCACAACATCGGCCCAATAATTGGCTTCAGTATCCTTGTTCGCTATCAATTGCTGGTTTTTGGCCACTGCATAATACATTTCGTATAAATTGGCGGTGGCATTCGTTGGAAACAATACCAGTTGATCGAATGCATCTTTGTAAGCATTTGGAAGGAGGTTGTAAAGGCGGAGTGCATCAAATGCCAGGTCGCGATATTCGTTCCGAACCCGCTCAAATTCATTATAATTTTCCAGACTGTAGGTTTTGGCATTCAGCAATTCGGGCGTAACCCGATGGTTAAATTTCGTGTATTGATTCAGGATACGCGCTGCTTCGGCGGCATATTTTTCGCCAAATTGTTCGGCACACCAGTTTTCAATATAATCCATTAAATTATTCGGATTAAATTGTTCCGGATCCCAGGCCATATCAAGGAAAAAGCTAATGGGATACTCCATCGGTTTCAGGTCGCCCACGTTCACCACCCAAAGGCGATCTACTCCGTGACTGTAGGTCAGGTTCATTTGCTCCCAAACCCGCTGAATTTGCGTAACATTAATCCACTTATAATTTCGGGGTCCACCTACATAATCGAAATGATAATACATGCCGAAACCACCTTCGTGTTTTGGTGCATTTACATCAGGCAGTTTGCGCACATCGCCCCAGTTATCGTCGCACAACAAAAGCGTAACGTCATCGGGCACACGCATACCTTTGTCGTAATAATCCTGTACCTCTTTGTACAAAGCCCACACCTGTGGTGTTTCTTCCGGTTTTTTACCGGTAACATCGCTGATGATTTTTCGTTGATCTTTTACAATATTTTCCAGCAGGGCAATGTTGGTTCCTTCTTCCATGGCTTCATCGCCATCGCCTCGCATACCAACCGTTACAAGCGTTTCATAGTTTTTATTTCGCTCCATTCCTTTTTTCCAGAAATCGGATAGAACATCTTTATTTTTTGTGTAATCCCAAGCGCCTGAACCGTATTTGTGCCATTCGGCCTGTGCCCGGCCCAAAGGTTCGTGATGCGAAGTTCCCATAACAATACCCAGCTTATCGGCCAAAATGCCATTCTCAGGATCGTCATCGTAAAAAGCTTTTCCCCACATGGCCGGCCACATAAAGTTTCCCCGCAGCCGAAGAACAAGCTCGAAAACATGCGCATAAAACTGGTGATTTATTCCGCCAAATTTTTCACGTGCCCAATTTCCAAGCGCCGGTTCTTCATCGTTTAAGAAAATTCCGCGGTATTTTACTTTTGGCGATTCGCTTACCCAACGTCCGGCTTTTACGTGCACCACCTCCTTTTTTTCAACCGGAACATCGGCCCACCAGTACCAGGGCGAAACGCCCATTTCGCGCGAAAGGTTGAGCATGGCATAAATGGTTCCGCGTTTATCGCTTCCGGCTAAAACCAGGGCCTTTTTTACGCCCGGAAACGGATTTTCAACCACCTGGGTTAAACTACGTTCCCACTCGCTTTCAATATCGGCAACGTTAATTTTTTCGGAGCGAATCAATTGGTCGATTAATTCGTTTTTACCCAATGTTCCTACCAAGATTATTTCTTCAGGCAATGATGTATTTGCAGCTATAATTTCCGGAGTATGACCGCTTACCCTGTTTATATCGTTTACCAACCATTCGGCTACAGTTTTTACTCCCGCAAAGTCATTCGGACCAAGTACTACCGGAGTTGGTTGATTATTTTCGATTAGCGCAAAAGATCCCTCTTCCTGTGCAAACGCGACATAATCCATCCTGTCCTGAGCTGTTGTTAAAAATGGTGCGAAAAATGCAAACAGAACAAGGCCTAAACAAACGCCTGCATCGCTAAATCGCTCAACTAATTTTTTATTCATTTTTATTGGTTTAATTCAGTATTCGGACTGATTTGTCATTTACTTGTTTTGATAAATCAATAGCACGAATAGTCAAAATTTTATTCCTTCACTTTTTCAGGTAGTGAAATCCTATAACTTTTTCTTCAAAAATAAGCCGATGTGCTTTTTGCGATTTTAGTTTTTGAATATTTGATTTCTACTTTTACACATATTTCATCATTTTAGAGAAGAAAATGCTACTACTACAGGTCTTTTTGAATAACTGATTACTGCCAGTCGATCCATTTGTTATAATCCACCTCGGGGAAAGGATGAATGGCCACATGGGTATTTACGGTATCGTTATCCAGCAAAAATTTATCGAGAAAGGCTTCAACTTCGGGTCGTTGTACGTCGGGCAACTGGCAATGCGGATGACCGGCAACAATTGAAAATCCAAACCGGTCGGCAATACCAAACGTTTCCCAAACGCGTTTTGCGGCCTGGCACGAAACGTATCCCGACTCATCGGCCAGCCACTCGTAATCCGGATTTCCGAGTACAAGTAAGGCACGCGGAGCTATCATGGCCATTAATTCATGATGATCGAAAGGCAGTTTCTGCACGTGGTTGGCAAATTGCGACATACTTTCCATAAACCAAACATAATTGGTTCGACCAAGGGTTTCCACTTCGCCCAGGGTTTCGGAAACGCGCCAGGCGGCGGCTCCTCCTCCACCCGATTCCTGTGCAATGGTAAGGGCAATGCGTTCGTCGAAAGCGCCCGAAAAAAGCGCCATTTTCCCGGCAAAAGAGCAGCCGGTTATCGCCAGGTGTTCCAAATCGATGGGCAGTTCATCGGCCACCAGTTCCAGTCCGTCAATCAGGCGGCTAACGCCCCAGGGCCATGCGGCATACGATCCTATGTAAGCCAAATCGGGGTATAATTTATTTATGGGCTCGCTACCGCGTTTCTGTTGCCAGGCCACCACCTGGCTGAAATCGTAGGTAATTTGAGCAATATTTCGTTCCGAGAATAAATCGGCAGGCAAACTTCCCGAGCCTCTTCCAATACCAATTACTGCCGGGAACGGGCCTTCTCCATCAGGTAAAATAATACCTGATTTTAATGTTAATGTTTTTCCGTTTACGGTGATATTAACCGTAAGTGTATCGTTTTTAAAATTGGCTGAGATCGAATCGGGGCGACCGGGTTTGGGCCCTGTTTCGTAGTGTTGAATTTCGGCAGCTATTTCGTTGCGACGTTTACTCCAGTCGCTGAATTTTGTAGAACGCCCGCTACCGTCCGACCAGGCAAAAGGGTCGGTTAAGCCTTCTACAACCGGCAATTCGTCCAGATCGGGCAACACCGGTTTTTCAAAATCTTTTCCTCTGTTTTCTACACTGTACACTTTGGGGATTGATTGTTGCCGACTGCACGATAGAAATGCAATACAGCAACACAAAACAAGCATTAGATGGTTTATGGTTTTCATTTCTTTTCAGGTTTTATTGGATTCGTTTTAGTTGAATTTAGCTTAGAAAGCTATAGTTTTTTTATTGAACTGTTTTTTATTGAGATTGCTTAACTGGCATCAAATCCGGAGTTTATAAAAACGAGAAAAAGAGACTGCCTAAAAAAGACAGTCCCTTTACCTAAACTAAACCTATATGATACTAGTTACCAGATAAGCCATCAGCGAATCCGGCATAAGCCGGTTTTCTGTAGTAATTCAGATTCCACAGACCAATTGGCTGGTCGGCCCTCCATGAAGACTCTTTCGGACTATCAAGCGGGCTCCAGACAGTAATACCGTATTGTTGAGAGGCCGGGATCAATTCCAGGTACTTTTCAACAACAAACTGATACAAATCGGCCTGCGCCTGCAGGTCAGCCTCGGTTGCATTTGCTGTTATTACTCCGTCGGCAATACCCATATCAAGTTCTGATATTTTTATCAGTTTTCCGGTAGCCGCCAACAGGTTAAACATTTCCACAATTTTATCCTTATCCGAGTTGGTGTTAATGTGCATCTGTGTTCCGATTCCATCAACACGAGCCCCCTGCTCTTCGATGTACTCAACATATTTTATAAGCCCTTTACATTTATCAATGTTGTATTCCAGGTTATAATCGTTGATGAATAATTTATCTTCAGGGCTACCGTATTGCGCTGCCAGGTTGAAAGCCATAACGGCATAGTCTTTACCCAGGTAGTCTTGCCAGTAGAAATGATCGGCCGCCAAATTATTGTTGCCAATACCGGTCTTTAATTCATATGGGTTACCATCATCCATTGGTTCATTCACTACATCCCAGGCATGTACATAATCTTTCGATACTTCCATCATTCCGGCAATCCAGCGATCGAGTTCAGCAGTAATGGTGTCTTTCTTTTCTTCGGGTGTCATTTCAATGATTTGTTCGCCACCACCATCAGGATTTAAACGACGTAGCGTAACATCATCAATATATACCGTTCCAACATAATCTCCAAAACTGATAATAAAGCGGTTACGATCATCTCTGCCCGCTACTGTTTCCAGGGTATATTCTGTCCATTCATTTGATACATCGAAAGAACCAAAACCATCGCTTGAATAATCAGACGATGACTGAATTTCTGCGCGAATTGCTCCGGGAGCAGTAGCTTTCACCTGAAAATTAAGAACATAATTTGATCCTTCAACAAGTGGTGCCAAATCGTAGGCCACTTGTGCCTCCCAGAAATTACCGGCTGATGGATTGGTAAACGTATAAGCAAAACCACTGCCGCCATAACCTTCACCATCGGCCGACAGACTTCTTGTTGAGGCACCGCCCCAGCCGCCCCAGCCGCCGTCGCCGTTTTCAAAATCAGTATTGGTAATAACACTTGCCTCGAGAACCGGGCCTCCGCCACCACTCTCGTTGTATTTTTTTACTGAAATATTATCGAAATAGAAAACGTTGGCATTTACTCCCAGGTTAAAAGCGATTGCACCGGCACCACCATTTTTAGCCATATCGGCACTAACGGTTACTTGTTTTGTGTAAGTGATCCACTCAGAAGATGCAGGAATAGCACCAAAGAAATCATAAAAGCTGTAAGCGTAAGGTACACTATGCGCCTGAGTAGGGATACTAAAATCCACATCAGCCTTAACATCCATGGTAAGTTCATACTGTTCGCCTTCCTGTGCGGCCGGATCGATAAGTACGAAAAACTGTGAATCCCAGTCATTAGCATGACCTCCTGAGTTGGTAATTTTCAATGCTCGTCCTTCACCGTCTTTACCTCCACCATCGGCAGTAAACTCCATAGCTGCACCAGCATTACCCAGGTACTTCGAAGCATCGTCAGTTTCGAAATCGATTTCGGTTACCGGATCCCAGGTTGGACCGGCAGTTCCGGGAATTATCGTTGGTGCAATTGTGCTGTTCAGGTATTCCGCATTTTGGTTGGCATGCCACGCAAGCGTATGCCCGTATATAGTAACACCTGCTTCCTGTGCGGTGGCAATAAAATTCTTCACTCCTGCAAAGTTCATGCTTCCATTATTCTGCACAATGGCACCGTGTTTCATTGCATATCCTGCTGTTACCTCATCGAAGTTCGACATGATATGGCTATAAACCACCCCTCTTTCGTTGAAAGCGTTCAGCGAAACTCCTGCCCCCAATTTAAAATCGGGGCTGGCGCTTCTGTCAACGTATGATTTCAACACATCGTAATCGTTCAAATATTCCTGTTGAACAACACTTTCGGGTTTATCGACTCTATAGTCGAGTAAACTATCTTCAACGCAGGATGCCATAAAAAGAACTGAAACGGCACCCAGCAAAAGTTTATTTATGTATTTCATCTTCAATTTGATTTAAGCGATTAGTTTACATTATATGCTGGTGCAAATGTTTCCATTGTTACACCACGGTCGCGAACAACCAGTACATCATTTGTAGCGTAACTTTTGCTCCCCATATCAATGGTATAATCCAGGTAAAGCGCGTTACGATCTTTGTTTCCCCAGCTGTTTTTCTCGCCATCGATTACGAACGAACCACTACCCGATGCTGTAAATCCTTCAGTTGCAGAAGAAATAGTGCAGGCATTCTGGTCGTCGAAGGTAAGTAACAAGGTACAGGTTACGTTTTCACCGTTTTCGTCAACAAGCGAAACCGGGAATTCAACCGAACTTAACGAGGCAGTATTTAATGCCACCACTTCGTCGTCTTCAACATATTCGGCCTCGCGGGTAACGGTAGTGGTTGCTCCGTCTTCGGTAATTACATCTTCACCACGGCGCAGGTAGTTACCGTGCCATGGATTGATGAATTTTACGCAGTACAATACAAAGTCTTTTGGTAAAACTTCCCAGTCGGTATCGTTTCCTCTAAGTGCTCCGTCAAATTTTGGAACGCCTGAAAGAATAGAATCGGCATTTACCACATTTGTCATTCGCAAAGGAATAACATAGGTATTTTTGATTGCATCCGGATCGGCAAAAAATGCATCCGAAAGTTGAACTTCAACGCCATCTTGTAAGGTTTTATCCAAATAAATTTTATCGGCAGCCAACGAATAGTAGTTGGTTGGCATAGCCTGAACCGGCGTTGTAAACTCAGTATCGAAATACAGATTGCTGCACAAATTATTGTCAACAGTTACATCGATACCAATGCTTAGATCGTTGGCGTAAACACCCCCCATTGTAGCATAAATTTCGCATTTATGTTCGTTATCGAGCGTATTATCGATAATATCTTCGCCCAGCACAATAGTCCTTACCGGGTATTGATAGGCAAAATATACGGTGCTGTAGTCAAAATCCGGAAACTCTACATCCTGGTTCTCGCACGACGTGAATAGCATTGCAAAAATTCCGGCTGCCACTATCATTAAAAATTTAATCTGTTTCATCTCTTTCAATATTTTGAATTAATATTCAGAAAATTACCAACCTGCATTTTGTTCCAGGTTACTCCATTTCTGTATTTCACCGTAAGGTATTGGTCCGTAATACATGTAATCGGCATAATTTCTCGATTCCACATCAATTAATGTATAGGTACCATTCGCATCTTCTATTTGTATTCCGCGAGCCGTTTCGTTCAGGTTTGCTACCTCCCAGCGACGTAAATCCCAGAAGCGGTGATTTTCGAAACAAAGCTCAATACGACGTTCGTTACGGATTAACTCGCGCATTGCATCCTGGTCGCCTTTAACCGATTCGAGGTAAGCATCGCCGTTTTCGAGGCCAATACCAGCTCTTTCGCGGATGGCTTTAATAACATCGTATGCAGAGTAAGCGTTTCCGCCATTTCCCGTTGGGCCCCAGGCTTCGTTAGCCGCCTCGGCATAGGCCAGGAATATTTCGGTGTAGCGAATTCGTGCAGCATAGTGCTTTTGGTCGGTATCGAACTCAGGATTTGGGTTACAATCGTAACGCAACAGTTTACGCAGGTAATAACCGGTACGTGTCGATTTTCCGTTTTCCTGGTTGATTCCGTCTTTGTCGTCGGCGTATGTACCGGTAATAATTACATCGCTGTTTGGTCCTTGCGTACTTTCGTTTACCACAATGTAATCGTTTAATCGTGGGTCGCGGTTGGCGTAAGGGTTTTCAGCATCGTAGCTACTTGCCGCATCGGTAATTGGGTAACCATCAACAGTTGGGAATGCATTAACTAAATTCTGTGTAGGATTTACACGTCCGTTGCCGTATAACGACGGAGGGAAATTGTCGGTTTCCAGGTCGTTGTTCTGGCCGATATCGCCTCTCCAGATAATTTCGGGAGGTGTTACACCTGATGCCAAAGCTTCAATTTCGCTGATATTGGCATACCAGGTATGTCCGTTGGCAGCCAAACCGTTTGGTCCGCCAATACGGTCCAACACATCAGCCGCAAAGTTTGCAGCATCTTCCCACGATACTGTTGTTCCGGCGTTGTATGCCGGGCTGGCAGCTAACAAAGCAGCCTGTGCACGAACGGCTTCAACAATACGCCCGGTAATACGGCCACGCATGTGATTACCGTTTACGCGGTTGTAATCGCCGGCGTTGGTAACGCCCAGCGACTGGTATTTTGATGGAATTTCGCCATCAGAAATATCGCCGAAATCCAATGGTAACAGATCCATTGCCGTATTTGCATCGGCAATAATCTGATCGATGCATTGCTGGAATGTATTACGTGGTGCGTTAAAGTCCGACTCAGCAGTTTCAGGCTCGGTAACAATAGGTACACCTAGCAGTTCACCACCTGCGGTCCAACCGCCGTGAGCCTTTAAAAGTGCCAACATTTGAACGGCTCTCAGCGCGTAAGCTTCGCCTTTCAAACGGTCGTTATACATGGTGTTTATCACTTCGTCTTTACTCCAAACCACCTCATCGGTATTGGCTAAAAACAGGTTGATATACTGAATAGCATTTCTTCGGCCTTGCCATTGCGACATTGGATTAGTATTGGCAGTCCACGATCCGGTGGCCATTGCCAGGTAATCGTTTTCGTTATCGTTGCTTACTGCATCATCTGTTGCCACATCGCTTTGCGGAGCCGACGAATAAGGCAATAATATGTATGCGTTGGCCAAAATACCTTGTGCATATGTAGGTTCGTTGTACATCGCTTCAAGTCCCCTGTTGTTCTCCAAAGCCGGCTCGAACATGTCTTCGCAGGCGGTGAACAGAAATACAAGAACCACTAATTTTATTATATTCTTCATCGTTAAAATTCTTTAGTGTTACTTATTAGAATGTGGCCTTTAAACCAATGTTAAAGAATCGCGTTTGCGGAGCACTGTCGAATTCCAGTTCCAGGATATCTTTTTCCTTTGAAATGGTTAACAGGTCGGCTCCACTTACGTATGTCGAGATGCTTTCGAACACACTGTTTTGAATCAGGCTTTGTGGCAAATCATAAGTGATTTGTACTTTCGCCAGGTTAAAACGATCGGTTTTGTACATCCAGAAATCAGAGTTACGGAAATTATTACTTCCGTTCGTTGTTGTTAATCGCGGATAAGTAGCTGTAGCTTTTGTTCCTTCTGTCCAACGATCGAGCACTACTTCCGAGTATTTTCTTTCGCCGTAAACCCAGTGGTACGCGTCGTTTTTAAAGGCATAAGCGCCATAATTTCCGGTACCTAAAGCAAAGAAGGTAAAGCCTTTGTATTTAGCTGTAAAGTTTACACCCAAAGTAAGCGGAGCTCCACTCCATCCGGCGCGGCCAAGGTATACTTCATCTTTTTCATCGATTTGACCGTCATTGTTTTGATCCACATATTTAATGTCGCCGGGTTTAACCTCACCACCAAATTTTTGCTCAGGAGAACTGGCTACTTCTTCGGCACTCTGGAATAAGCCTGCGCTTTCCAGACCCCAAAGTCCGTCGATGGCAGTTCCTTCGCGGTACAGGTAATCGTACTCGTAATTTTCATCACGTTGAGTAGCTTCGGTGGTATAATAAATACCAGAAACACCCAAGCTAAGATCTACTTCGCCAACCTGCTTGTTTACGTTCGCGCTAAAGTCGAATCCTACGCGTTTATCGTTGTTGAAGTTAACAGTTGGAATAAATGAAGCCTCAGGCCACCAGGTAAAGAAATAATTCGGGTAAATGGTTGACGGTTCGATAGGCAATCCTTCGGTAGAATTGATAAAGAACGAGGCATTAACTGTTAAAAGTTTTTCCCAAAGCGAGGCATTTAAAGTAGCCGAAATTTCTTTGCGTTTTACAAAGTCGAGTTCCTCATTTCCGCCTCGTTTCGAGTTGGTTGAACGTTCCGATGCACCATCGTACCATCCCCACCATGCACCATCAGCCTGATCGTAAGTGGCTTCGTACATGTAAAAGTCTTCAATGTCGAGGTCTGAATTCAGGATACTTCCCGATAGGTTCAGGCTTAATTCATCAACTACCGATGAGTTGGCCATAAAATCCTCTTCACTGATTTTCCATCCTAAACTCACTGTTGGCGACAGTGCCTGACGGTTTCCTTTGGGCAGTTTTGCCGAATGAATTACCGATGCACTAAAATCGGCATAGTACTTATTCTTGTAGTTGTAAGCCAGTTGCAAACCGGCATTTGCACTACTGGTGCGGTGATACTGACCAGAGTTTGTAATTTGATAACCCGAGGCAATTAACATCGCATTCAGGTTATGGTCGGCATTTATCGTTTTGTCGTAGGTAAAGTATCCCGAGAACGCAATTGTTTGATTATTGGTACTTCCCCCTACATTTTGCACACCCGGATTTTCATCGTTACCTTCCTTCGCCAGTGAGGCAATTACATCGGCACCGTTGTAATCGTACCAGCTTGGTATATATACCGCATACGTATTATTATACGATGTGCTGTACGAAGTAGCATAATCAACAGCGAACTGTGTGTGAAATTTTAAACCTTCAGTAATACCTTTCAGATCGAAATCCAAACCGGTATCAAACTGAAACTGTCGGCTTGTCCATTTGCTGTAACCACCTGCATAATAATCTGCAAATACATTGGTACGGTCTAACTGAGAACCACCCAGGAAATAACGGCCACCGATAATGTTTGCACTTCCGTTTACCAAATTCAACGATTGCTGATCGTTTGGATCAATAAAGTCGAGAGGAATTAACGGAGCAATACGGTTAGGACGTAGTGTAGAAGCAGCAGTCCAGTAATTGCCGTCTTCTTCGCTCGAATTTGCACTTCTTGCATTGTAGAAGGTTGCATTGGTATTGATGTAGGCACTGATAAAATCATTCAGATTCAAATCGATGTTACCGCGGATATTCAGGCGGTCGGTAAAATTATCAGCAGCTTCGCCAAAGTCGAAAACATCGCCCTGACGGTAGTAGCCAATATTGGTGTAAAACTTAGCTCGTTCGTTACCACCTAAAATTTCGGTAGAAACGTCGGTACGGTTGTAGTACGACTTTAAATAATCTGATGAATAGAAATCCACATTCGGGTAACGGTATGGATTGCTTCCCGATGCGTGGTGGTAAATATCTTCATCGCTGTACAAAGCCGTCTGTCCATCATTTACACGTGCTTCGTTATACAAGCTCATGTACTGTGCCGATCCTAAATAAGAAGGATTGCTTTTTGATACATGAAAACCCGTGTTGGCGCGCACATTAATTTCAAGCGGTGTGTTTTTACCACGTTTGGTAGTAATTAAAATGGCACCTTTTGCTGCACGGCTACCATAAAGTACCACTGCTGCCGCCGATTTCAGGAATGTAATCTGCTCAATTTCAGTAGGCAGCACATTGTTGGCCGCACGCGGCACTCCGTCAACCAGCACCAGGTAGTCGCCCATGCCCCACAGTGCATTACCGGTGAAACCACCAATGTAGCCCTGCATATTGTCTAAACTATAGGTATTATAGTTCTTTTTGGTTAATTCTTCGAGATCGACCACCGAAACACCACCCAGAATGTCGCTTTGAGCTACCTTACGATAAGGAACCTGCACTAATGGATCGTCGGTTATAATGATCGTATCCGTTTCATTTCCTGCCGGAGTTTGCGCGTTCATCAAAAACGGAACAACTGCAAACAGGGCAAATAAAATGAATCTCTTTTGTATATGTTTCATCTTATTAATATTGTTAATTCTTAACTGTATAAGATGTAACTCCCATGATTTTAATCGTATGTCAACGTGGCCGGATTTTGTCATGGTCGTTTCATTGCTTATTCGATTATAATTACATAAAACTTTAACTCAATCTGGCTACCAACCCGGGTTCTGCCCAAACTCCGGATACATTGATACATCCTCGATTTTAAGCGGGAACCAGTAGTGTTTAACACCAAACTGACGTGTTAAAATAACTTCTTCTCTAAAGTTGGCCACCCTTGCATCTCTTGGATCGTTGTTCTCGAAGAATTCAAGGTTTTCTACCCGGTCAAACTCTTGAGAAGTTTTTACATTGTAAGGATACTCGGTAAGCAACAACCAACGTTGTAAGTCGTTAAAGCGGAAACCTTCGAAAGAAAGCTCTACGGCACGTTCTCTTCTCACCTCGTCGATGAATTTTTCGCGGCTTGCAGTATATGAAGCAGCAACATGTCCGGCTCCGCAACGATCGCGAAGTGTGTTGATGGCTTCTTCTGCCGTTTTCGAGAAATTTGAGGCTTTTCCTGATGCGCCACCAAAAGCGGCACATGCTTCGGCATACATGGTGTAAATATCTCCTAAACGCATGTATGGCAGGTAAGTATGCAGGTTATAACTCCAGTTATAAGCTCCATCGTATTTATTTGCGGTATGTGGTACCAGTTTCTGAATCAGATAACCGGTTCGGCTACCATCGGCAGGGTTGCGCATTGTTCCGTTTGTTGCCAAACCGGTGTAACGCAGGTACTCCATATCGGCAGGCATTGTGGCATTCACGTATTTAAATCCATCGAAAACAATGTCATGATAGAAACGTGGGTCACGGTCTTTAAACGGATATTCAGGATCGAAACCCGATTCCGGATCATCCAAAGGCAAACCGTTGGCCATACCGTAATTTTTCACGTAATTGGCCGTAGGATGGTGAATGATGTTATCGTGCTCTACCAAACCTTTTACTTTTGGGCCGAAAGTTTTTGTGGTGTTCCAGTTACTACCGTTGTAATCGGTTGAAGGACCACGGAAAATAGCTTCGGTTGAACCCGGCATTAACCAGTTTTGTCCGGTAGTATAGAACATATCGCTGTACTTGCTCTCAACACCGCTCGCTTTCTTATGATTATAAATATCATCGTAATCGAAATCGACCAGCGAGTATTGTGTTTGTCCGCTTTCAACCAGACTTAACAACTCGCCAAAAGCTTCGGCAGCTTTGCGTGCATAATCCTCGTCGTAGTTATAAGTATTGGCACCACCGGTTTCTGCACCGTTTTTCATTAACGGACTTGCAGCCCACAGGTAGTTTTTACCCAGGTAACCCAATGCCATAATTTTATTGGCGCGTAACTGGTTTTTACCCAGTGTGTTTTTACCCACAGTTGTTTCGTCCCAGTCGATTGGCAGCAAGTTAGCGGCTTTTCTTAAATCGGCTCCGGCTTTGTCGGCACATTCCTGGTAGCTCAGTCGAGGTAAAGTAAGTTTTTCGCCTGAAGGCAATACCTGATCAATGTATGGCAGGCCACCAAAATATTGCATCATTTCGAAGTGCCACCAGGCTCTGAAAAAGTAAAGCTGACCTTCAATAAAATCTCTTTCCTCTTGTGTTGCCACAGTTAATAAGTCGAGATTTTCGAGCCCCATATTGGCTTTACGGATACAATACCATGCATGAGCCCATAAACCATGATCGAATTTATTGGTTGAAGTGGGATTTGCATTATCGTCGTCAAGCCAGGTACCGGCGTTGTTTTGCCATGCCCAGAAGTTACCAATATCAACCTGGTTGGTCATGTGCCAGCTACCTTCAAGGTTAAACAGCTCATCATCTCCCCAGTTCCACGAAGTGGTCCAGTATTTCTTTTCTTTATCAGGGATACAATTGTAGATCTCTTCAATATAACCCTGGAAATTGGTGAAATTACTAAACGCTACCTCCTCCGATACGATCGATTCGGGTGCTTTGTCCAGGTATTCTTCGCAGGAAAAGAGCCCCAATAACATGATGAACAGTACACCACTCTTCAAAAGCGTCTTATGTATATTTTTCATTGTACTCATAATTATAGTGTAAATCTTATTCCTAAATTATATCGTTTCATAGTTGGGTAAGCTCCCTGTCCACCTGATCCGGCGAAGTTCGATTCGCGGTCATCCGGCATTTTCGACCATACCCACAAGTTGTTACCGTTAACAAATATTTTCAGGGTGCGGAAACCAATCGAATTGATCCAACCGCCATTAACGGTATAAGCTAATTCAGCATTTTTCAATCGAACATACGAACCATCGAACAAGTACTGAGTTCCTGAGTTATAGCTAGGTTCCGACAACCAGCGCGGAACAGTTACATCGGCATTTGGCGTTTCTTGCGACCACCACGTTCCGAAATCGTAAACCGTATTCAGCTTGCTTCCGAAACTGGTTAATGGTACGTTACGGGTTACATTGTTTACACCGTAAAACTGAACGAATGCGCTAAAGCCTTTCCATTCAACACCAACTGTGGCATTGTAAGTATTTTGTGGCGAACCTGAGTAACCATAAGGAATCTGGTCTTTACTATCGATAATACCATCGGCATTAAAATCGAGGACATAATAGTCGCCCGGAACTTTATACGGATCGTTGGTATCGTGCATTGGGCTACCGTATAATGCATCGTAGGTGTTAAAATAACCGGCATCAACATAAGCTCTTGTTTGCCCAAGGCTGTAACCGGCTTGCTTACGGTAATCTTCGTACAATGCAGGGTCATCTCTTTCGATAATTTCATTTACAGCATGCGTCATACTCATATCGCCCCACAAGCGAACACCGTTATTCAGTACTTTATTTACACGCACCTGTATTTCGTAACCGTTGGTTTCTACCTCTCCGAGGTTAGCTGTTGGAGGCGTTGGACCAAAGTAAGAAGGTACAGCGCGGTCGCCGCCGCCAACAAGAATATCAACACGGTTATCGCGGAAATACTCAACACTACCGGCTAATAAACCATCAAAGAAAGCATAGTCGATACCGGCATTGAACTTTTTAACCGTTTCCCAACGTACATCGGGGTTACCAACTGCCGATTCGCGGTACCAGTCGTAAGGGCTGGTTCCATGGTTTAAGTCGAGCGATGAGTTACCCCCGTAGGCCCATTGGGTAAGGTACAACCAACGACCACTGATATAGTCGTCACCGATTTCACCATACGAAGCCCTCAGTTTTAACATGTCGAGGAAGCCGAGGCTTTCCATAAATGATTCCTCAGAGATCATCCAGCCAATTGCGCCTGAGCTAAAGAAGGCAAAACGATAATCTTTCGAAAATGTTTCTGAGCCGTTATATGCACCATTATACTCTAAGAAATAGCGCGATTTATAGTCGTATGTAGTACGGAATGCCCAGTCTTCGCGGAAATTAGGAATAATGCTACCACGAGCGCGTTCTTTGCGGCTAAACATACCCATTGCGGTAATGTTATGGTTACCAAACTGGCGATCCCAGTTTAAACGCAATTGGTATTCCAGGTTACGCTGCGTAAAATTGTTATCCACCGAGCCATCTGAGGTATTCCACAATACGCCCTGCTGGAAATCAAATTTATTGTTATTCTCATATTCCTTTTTATAGGTAGCGATACCGGTTGCCGGATCGATCCATTTTTGCTGTGCATCGTTGTAAAGGTCGTTAATACCTCTGTTACGTTCAAGGAAAGTATTATCCCATGAAACGGCACCGCGGAACTTCAAGCCTTTAGTGATAAAATCCAACTCCTGCTCCAGAATGAAGTCGGTGTTGATTTGTGTTGTTGTTGAAAGCATGGTTCCTGAAAGCGACAGGTTTTGAGCCGAGTTCGACACGTTCGAGATGTTTGGATAGAATCCCCACGATCCGTCGGAATATTGTGGCAAAAACACGTCGGGAGCAATATTATAGGCACCGGCCCACTGTTGTGCAACAGCCCAGTCGCCCGAATTGGTTTGTCCCCAGGGAGTTTTCTTTTGTCCGTTCGATCCGGCCAGGTTCAACCGGAACACGGTAGATTTTGTAAGTTGGAAATCGAGGTTGCTTCGCACGTTAATACGGTTGTAAGCATAACCCGAGTCGTAGTTACGTCCGTTATCAAAAACATAAAAAAGGTCGCCTTCGTGTGCAAAATCTGCCGAGGCAAAATATTTAACAAACTTAGTACCTCCCGATACGTTTAAGTTGGCGTTGTACGACATGGCATAATCTTTAAACAGTACATCCTGCCAGTCAACATTCGGATAACGCTCAGCCTCAGCTAAATCAGCCGGGTAACGGTATTTTTCAATAATATTCTGCGGCGTCATATATCCCCACGAATCAGGAGAAACACCCAGTTCGTGCTCAATAGCGTAGTTACGAGCCATTAAAGCATCGTACGAATCGAGTTTGTTCGGCAATTTCGACGGTACTTTCATGGTCATGTTGGCCGAAACATCGATACGTGCCGAACCTTCTTTACCACGTTTAGTGGTAATCAGGATTACACCGTTTGCACCTTTCACACCAAAAACCGCTGTTGCCGAAGCATCTTTCAGTACCGAAACCGACTCAACCGAGTTCATATCTACTCCGCTCATCGGGCGTTCAACACCATCAACCAACACCAGTGGGTCGCTGTTGTTCCACGAACTTGCCGAACGAATAATAATTTGCGGATCTTCCTCGCCCGGCATCCCCGAACTGTTAATGGTAATTACACCCGGCAGGTTACCGGTTAATGCCATTCCAATATCGGTAACACCGGCGGTACGTTGTAGTACTTCGCCCGTTGTTTGGGTGATTGCCCCAACAACACTCTCCTTTTTTTGCTGGCCGTAACCAACAACAATAGTCTCTTCCAGTTGTACGCTCGATGGCGCCAATACAACCTCCAGTTTAGTTTGGTTAGTAATGTCGATTTCCTGTGGCTCCATTCCAATAAACGAGATCAGCAGGATCTCCTTATCGGTTGGAACTTGCAGCTCAAATTTTCCGTCAAAATCGGTAGGCACACCAATTTGCGTACCTTTTACGATTACTGTAGCACCAATTACCGGATTGTCTTGCTCATCAACAACCGTACCCGTTATGGTTTTGGTATCCTGAGCAAACAACGATAAATTGATAAAAATCCCAAGTACAACTACCAGTGTTTTTAACAAGTAGTTCTTCATCAAAGCTGACAAAGCTTTTTGAGATGATAAATTAATTCTGTGTTTCATTATATTCTCTATTAAATTGACAAAAGAGTTCTAATTTTCATTAGAAATTGATTTTATTCACTCTGTTTTACACCACGTTTACCTATGGCGAAGAATGAGTGGTTGAATAGAAATAATGAAGGACAGAATGTCCATTAGTGTTTTTCCTCATAAGATCTAAGTTTTTCATTTATAAATTTGACATTGAATTAAGTGCGAATTATTTATTGTATAAATTCGATTTTCTTTCCTGAAGCATACATCCCAATGGTTGTTCCGGTAAATCCTCCGGCCCGGGCAGTCGATAAATACGAGGCATCCACTTTATCGGCCAGTAGTTTCCAGTCCTTATCGTCCACGGCATAATAGAAACTAAATTCTGTTCCATTCGATGTAATTTTCAATCGTACAGGTTCGTCTTCTGCGTTAATGGTTTCCGAACCAATAACTTCAATTGCTGTATCCGAAAGCATTTTTACACGAACTGCTTTCTGCCCGTTAACCTTCTCTACTACCAGTAAATACTGATGCTCTTCGTTCTTCATTAAAACCATTCCGGCCGACTCAGTTTCGGAACCAGGTGTGAAATACATTTTAGTGGTACTTTCAAATTTGTGATGCTGTAAACGCCGCCCCACAAAAGCCGGTACCTTTAATTCGTTGGTAGTTACCTCTGCACATTTTAATGTTAGAAATCCGGGATTTTCGTTCAAATTGTATAAGCCGGCAGCATCTCCACGAATGGTTAGCCACTCCATTCCCAGTTCGGTGGTGTTAAAATCATCGTTCTTTTCGAAGTTTCCGAACGGAACCGACGAGTCTCTTTTTACACCTTCCATGCGAATAATACGCGGCACTACTTCATCATTTTTGGTCATGTACGGGAATCCGTCCCGGCTCCATCGAATAGGCATCATAAAGGTTTCGCGCCCAAGGTTTTCGAACTTATTATCGATGGGGCGGCAGGCCAAAAACACCGACCACCACTGTCCGTTGTCTTTCTGAATAATATCGGCATGTCCGGCACAGGTAACCGGCAACTCGCGGTTCGGGTTGAGATGCTTTTGGGTAAGTATCGGATTTTTATCCCATGGTACGTAGTTTCCAAATGGCGCATCGCTTTTAAAAATTACTTCGCGATGATCAACCGAGGTTCCTCCTTCGGCACACATCAGGTAATAACTGCCATTAAATTTGTACAGGTGCGGCCCTTCAATCCATATTGGTTTTTCTGACAGGCGAACACCGCCATTCACCAACATTATACTTTCGCCAACGGTTTTATCGGTTTCCACATCGTATTCAATACCACGAATGGCACGATGCCCCTCGTAAGTTGAACCTCCATCGGGTTCATCGTTATTTACAATGTAGGCTTTGCCGTTCTCATCAAAAAACAACGACGGATCGATACCGTGAACATCGGGTAACCAAATCGGATCCGACCAGTCGCCAAACGGATCTTGTGTCTTTACCAAAAAATTACCGCCTTGCATGTTGGTGGTAATCATGTAATACGTTTCGTTATGCGGATTATAACTAATTGCAGGAGCAAAAATTCCACGACTTATACCTTGACCATCCAGTGGTAATTGTTCGGGACGGTTCAGTACATTACCAATCTGTTTCCAGTTTAGCATGTCGGTACTATGAAAAATAGGAACGCCCGGAAAATAACTAAAAGTAGATGTTACCAGGAAATAATCCTTTCCGTTGGTACAAACACTCGGATCGGAGTACCAGCCCGGAAGGATGGGATTGTAATAATAATCGTCTCCCGGCAGTGGATTATTGTTGTAGAAATCATCGTTGCCTTTGTAGGTGAAATAATCGAAATTTGCAACCATACTATCGTTTGCAAATTTTGGATTACCGGAACCGGATATGGATTGACAGGAGTTAAAAATAAAAACTCCGGCCAACACAAGAGTTGTCATCAATAGCTGAATGAAATAGTTTAGTTTCATCAAAGTTGTCCAATTAGGAATAATAGTTTTATTTGTTCACGCAGGTATTTTTCACACCTTCACTTGCTCAAAAATAAACTCCATTATATGCAGGGCTTTCTAATTTTAGACATTTGATTTTTAAAATGGGACATTCTTACCCTCAAGAGCACTAACACGCTGTACAACAACACCTAGAAATTACTCAACAAGCTGATTCCGCAGCGTATTATTAGAAACTACACATCGGAATATCCAAAATTAAAAGGGATAGCTATCATAATATGAAACTAAAATGACAGAAAAATACGTCAGAAAATGTTATTCCAAGACCCGTGTTGGTGATTTACCAAAATGTTTTCGAAAGACGGTACTGAAATAGCCAACACTACTAAATCCGCACAATTCACTAACTTCTGTAATCGAGTGTTTTTGAGAAGCTAGCAAATCATAAGCACGGTTCAGCCTGATTGTTCGTATAAATTCGATTGGTGATTGGTCGGTTAATGACTTTATTTTTTTATAGAGCAGCGAAGGACTAACATTCATGATTGCAGCAAATTCATTTTTAGAAAATTGCGGATTACTAACATTGTCATTCACAACCTCTATCATACGTTTTAGGAACTTATCGTTCAGTTCGTTTTCCAAAATAACGGGCTCTTTGCACTCGCTGGTCATTTTCATGGCCTTGTCCCTGATAATTTCGCGGTTTTTAAGAATTGATTTAATTCGTTGCAGAAGTAAGGTAACGTCAAATGGTTTGGTTAAATAATCATCGGCTCCAAGTCCTAGTCCGCGCATTTGCTGGGCTTTACCGGCCAGTGCGGTTAAAAGAATAACCGGGATATGCGCAGTAAGGAAATTTGATTTTACTTTTTCGCACAATTCAAAGCCGTCCATTTTCGGCATCATTATATCAGAAACAATCAGATCAGGGTTGTGCTTTTGTACTATTTCCCAGGCCTCCTCTCCATCGCCGGCAAGGTAAATATGAAAGAAATCCTGCATGGCCGATTGAAGAAATTCTCTCAGGTAATCGTGATCTTCAACAATTAAAACCGTCATTTTATTCCCACGCTTGTCGGCCACCTGCTTTTCGGTTAAAGGATTAACTATTGACGATTTCGGTATCTCTTTCTCGATTGCTTTGGCCCCGCGCTCCTTTTTTATTTCCGAACTTTCCTTCGCAATAAACGGAATGGTTACCAGGAAAGTGGATCCAGCACCAGACTGGCTGTAACAGGTAACTTTACCGCCATGCAAGGAGACATAATTTTTCACCAGTAGTAAACCGATACCCGAGCCAACTATTTTTGAATTGATGGCATTTTCGCCACGGTAATATTCCCTGAACAACATTTTTTGAGCCTTTTTGGTAATTCCAATTCCAGTGTCCTGAACTTCAAGTATCCATTTTGTTGCCGCACACCGGAGCTCGATATTTACATGCGAATCCGGATTTGAATACTTTATGGCATTGGAAATAAGATTATCGACTACTTTCTGTATCATTCGTTCATCAACGGAAGTTTCGAATTTATCGCAATTAGCCCTAAAAACCAGATCAATACCTCTGCTTTTCGCATAGGCCTCAAACATCATCACCCGGTCTTTTATTGTTTTAACAATATCAACAAAACTATAGGCCACTCTCTCCCTCCCGATGTCAACTTTCTGAAAATCGAGCAATTGGGTTACCACCGTCGATAGCCGATGAACCTGCTCGGTAGCCAGATGAAGATAATTCGTACCTTTATCGCTTAATCCTGACTCCTTATTCAGTTCTTCGATAGGCCCGTTAACCAGGGTTAAAGATGTACGAATATCATGAGCAGTATTTGCAAAGAACCTGATCTTTTCTTCCGAGTGCTTTTTCTTTAACCAGTCGATGTAAAAGTAAACACCGAAAATACCCAGGCTAGCTACAAAGAGAATTACGAGCAGGATAAACCAGCTTGTTTTCCAAAACGGCGGAATGATTTTCACGTTAATCTCCCGCTCGGCAATTACACCTGTTATAGAATTATCGACCATACGAAGTTGTATGGTATAGCTTCCGTACGGAATATTTGAATAGGATAAAACCCGGTTATCAACAGGTTTACTCCATTCCTGATCCAAACCATTAATTTTCCACGAGAATTTCGCTCCGGGAGAAGTAACTCCAAGTGGTATTAGTTCTAAACTTATTGTATTTTGAAAATATTTAAGGCGGATTTCCTTAAGTTCATTAAGAGGTGCTTCCGGTTTCAAATCTTCAATATCGCGTATTGATCGTCCAGAAACGGAAATATCCTGAACATAAATACGCCCTTCTTCCGTGGTAAGCTTTAAGTCGTTAGGGGCGAACATTAAAGCCCCTTTATTGGAGCCCATAACCAAATTCCCGTTTTTTAAAATACATTGTGCATCCTGGTTAAAAGAAACATTGCTAAGGTACAACAAGGAGTTAAAAGTTAATATCGTTTGGTCGGCTTCATTCAAGCGGCACAAGCCCAGCTCGGTACCTATCCAGTAATAACCATTGGCGTAATCAATGCTACTTACAAAATTACTTGGAAGTCCGTTATCCGCGGTATAAGACTGAGTTGACTTATTGGTTAAACTGTACCGTATTACGCCGTTACCATTGGTTCCAATCCAAACTATATCTTCCGAAATATACAGGTCGAAAACCACAAAACCTTCCACCAATACTTCATGGGTACCATCCGTCTTATCAAAAAGTAACAATCCGTACGTTGTTCCCATTAACAATTGATCGGGCCCGTATTCAGCAATATTGTAAATTGTATAATCGGGATACGAGGTATAGGTGTCGGTGTTGTAATTGTAACGGATTAAATCTCCGCGCACTCCTCCTATCCAGATATCGCCCTGCTGGTCTTCAATGATATTAAACACAAAATCGCCTGCAAAATCGCCCGGCGTATTTTCCTGGCTTAAATGCCTTAGTTCGTTTCCGGTATTTCCATCCAGAATATAAATACCCGAAGAATAAGAACCGGCCCATATTCTTCCGTGCGAATCCTGGCACAGAGCCAGAAACACCTGGGCATGCTGTTCCTTATTATGGTAGAATGATTTCCATTTATTGGTTTTTGTGTTCCAATAGCTTACGCCATTATTGGTGGCAAACCAAAGATTCCCGTTCCGGTCTTCGAGAATACTGTTAACATCATTATTTACTAGCGAATTTGGGTTGTTTGCGATGTGTGCCACCTTGGTAACAACAGAACTACTTGCCTGATCGAAAAAAGAAACTCCTCCACTATAAGTGCAAATCCATACCCTGTTGTTCCGGTCGCAAAAAATATCATAAACCCCATTGCCTTTTAATGAATTTGGATTATCTGCATCATCTTTATAAACGGCAAGTATTTCAAACGTGTGCTTATCCATTTCCCAAACACCCTGCCCATCAACACCTATCAGCAAGGTTGATTTTGAAATCGGACAAATTGCCTGTACCGGTTGATTGGGGATATTTGCCACAACAGTTAATTCAGCCCCGGCATTTCCTTTTTTAAGGCAATACAGGCCATCGTTTAAGGTTCCTAACCATAAGGTATTTTCCTTTTGGTCGAACTTGATGTAAGAAAAAAACATATTCTGGTGTTCAGGCAAAGTGTAATACTCCGCCGAACTTTTTGTAGTAATATCAAAAAATACCGATGTACTCTTCAGTTCCATAAAAAAAACGATGATCATCCAACCATTCCAAAAAATGAATATTTCGGTTATCAAAATAGGTGCTTAGTCCTTCATTTTTATGGTAGCGCAACAATCCGGAAGTACTTGCTTCCCAAATTGTTTCTTCAGCATCAACCAGCATTCTGTTCACCACAACATGAGGGTCTTCCACTTGTTTGGCCAGATTGGTTATCAACTCAAACCTATCCTGAATATTGTTGTATATGAACAACTGCCCGTTATTGGTATATACATATAATTTCCCATTGGTATATTCCATACGAACAGTGATAATATCCTCCGTATCATAAGGTAGCTGGTAGGTTCTGATATCATCTCTGGAATACCGCACAATACCAATTTTTGAAGAAATCCAGATAAAACCATCATCATCTTCGCAAACCTCATTGGTTTCGCGAATTGACATTCCGTAGTCTTCGTTCAGGTTGTAAAACTGGTTTGAATTTTTAGCAATGGTAACACCCGATACACAATTAAGGAAAATGAAAACAAGCTGAAAAAAATAATATTTTCCGGTATTCATGATTTAGTTTTGATATGGAGAGGGAATATAGAAATTTAAGAAGAATAAACAAATACCTGCCGGGCTAATTCATTCTGAAATAACAAGGCAATTCTATTTTATGGCAACTGCCTTACGAATTGGAATTTGTGTTTATCACTTTTATGTATTTAAAAACATAAAAAGAGGAAGCTCAACCGCTTCCTCTTTTTATCCATCCAATTAAATTATGTATTCTTATTTCAGTTGAACAAGCACAACTGATTTTGCAGGCAATTCAAAAGTAAGTTTTCCACTTTTTGGGTTTGGTACGTTAAACTCCTCAAGGCTAACGCTTTCGTTTTTGCCAAAGTCGTTAAAATCGTTCATATTCTTAGCTGTAATAATCTGTGCATTCGATGTTGACAATTCGCTTCCGTGTAACGATAATTCAACATTTTCGCCCGCGTTAGGATTAAGGTTACACAGTGTTATTGAAATTACTCCATCTTTTGTAGATGCTGAGGCATTTACGGCCGGAACCGACTGTCCGTCCAGTTCATACTTATCGGTTTTAAGGTTAGCAGGTATTAGTGTTGCATCCTGATGTACACTATACATTTTAAATACGTAATACGTTGGTGTTAACACCATTTCGTCGTCTTTGGTTAAAATAACCGATTGCAGCACGTTAATGGTTTGTGCAATGTTCGACATTTTAACACGATCGGCGTGATTATTAAAAATATTTAGGTTTATACCGGCCACCAATGCATCGCGCATAGTATTTTGCTGATAAAGGAACCCTGGATTGGTTCCGGGCTCTACATCAAACCAGTTTCCCCATTCGTCAACAATTAAGCCAACACGTTTCTCCGGGTCGTACTTATCCATAATAGTTGAATGTTTTTGGATCAGTTCATCCATAAACAGGGTTTTGCTAAGTGTGGTAAACCATTCTTTTTCATCAAAATCAGTTGCCGAACCTTTTACGGTCCAGTTGTGAGTGATGGTATAATAGTGCAATGATAATCCCTGCATCAGGTTTTCTTTACCTTGCATTTTTTTCATTAAAACATCGGTCCAGTTATAGTCTGAATCGCTGGCACCACAGGCAATTTTATAATCAGCTCCACGGCTGTAGGTCGCGTAATTTTTATAAACATCGGCATAATATTCAGGCGTCATATTACCGCCGCAGCCCCAGTTTTCGTTTCCAATTCCCCAGTACTTTACGTCCCATGGTTCTTCGCGTCCGTTTTTCTTTCTCAAATCCGTCATCGGGCTAATGTTCGACGATGTTACGTATTCAATCCATTCCGAAGCTTCGCGAACGGTACCCGAGCCAACGTTCACATTAATATAGGGTTCGGCATTTATCAAATCACAAAAATCAAGAAATTCGTGTGTTCCAAAGCTGTTGTCTTCAGTAACGCCGCCCCAGTGTACATTTACCATCGATGGGCGTTCTTCGCGTGGGCCAATGCCGTCTTTCCAGTTGTAGGTATCGGCAAAACAACCGCCCGGCCAACGTAACAACGGTATTTTCATATCGATTAAAGCGCCGGTAACATCATCTCTAAACCCGCGGGTATTGGGGATTTCTGAGTCTTCGCCAACAAATATACCGCCATAAATACAACGGCCCAGGTGTTCGGCAAAATGCCCGTATATTTCTTTATTGATTTTTGTCTCGGCCTGATCGGCATACAAGGTAAGTTTGGTTTGGCCAAAGAGTACATTCGTTGTAAGCACTAACAAAACGGCCACTGTTAATTTCATTTTAGTCATCATTTTATATTAATTTTTAGTTGGAATTCAAATTAAATCATCGTCCATTATTATTGCTGACCGGGTAAAATTGCCTGGTAGTTTCCGCTCAGGTGCATTAAACTGAACAGGTACAGCAAACCATCGTAATACGGATCGAAGTAGCCATCTCCGTAGGGTTCCAGTTTGGCGTTCCAAAGTTTATGTACAAAATCAAAATCCGGATCAACATCATCAACCATCGAAAGTGTTGCCGAGGTAGAAATTAATCCCAGCGAATGGCGCAGTTTCCTAAATCCGCCAGCCTGAAGTATCCATTCCGGCTCAGTACCATCGGGATTATACTGATCAACAAAGTCGTTCATACCCTGCGCACGTAAAAATCCCTGAAAGCGGCCGGCATAATCCTCCTGCCAGTTTTTGTCTTTCCCAAACCAAATGTAGTCCATGGTAATATTCATGGGTACGCGCCACGAATCGTAGCGAAACGCCTGGGGCATCCAGCGGGCATCGTGTTTCGAGCCGTCGAAATTGGCATAATCGTAATTTAATCCGGTTACCGGATGACAGGCGCGATGCAGAAAAACCCGCGCCGTATCGGCACAGTCGCGGTAGAACTGCTCGTGGCCATCGTTGGCAAAATCGGCCCACACTTCCATAAATGCCGGAACATGATACGATGGGTCGGTCCAGTTGTACCCATCTCCTTCGGGAACAAAACTTATTTGCTTGTGCTCCACATTGATAATATGGTTTACTCTGTTGGAGCCGTCCTTTTCCCACATGGCATCTAAAATACGGCGTGCTTCGGCGTAATAATCAATTCCGGTATCGTTGCCCCAACGGTTCGATGCAAACAACAGTGAAGTTACAAAATACAGCTCGCCATCCGAGGCTGAGCCTGGCGAGTTCAGTCGGTTGGTTTCCGGATTAACGCTCCACGCAAAATAAGCTTCGCGTTGCCCCGACTGATGTTGCATATACTTTTTGCTCCATCGCCAAAGTTTATCAAACACTTCTTTTTTATCCAGCTGAACTGCCACCATCAAACCATACGAAAGGCCTTCGGTGCGTGCGTCGTTATTTTTAATATCCGAAACGTAAGCCAACGAATCTTCCACCTCGAAATAAATACGATTGGGCCCCTCAAAAAGATCGTGATAGGCTTTTTCCAGTTTGGCATCAATATCTTTTTGCGCATACCCGGCTTCGGTAAAAAGGTTTGGGTACTCACCGGTGTAATAGGCGCCTTGTTTTTCGTCTGTTTGCTGACCAAATATATTAGTTGCCGGCAACAGCAGGAATACTGTAATAAAGCAACAGAATGTTCTTACCATTTTCCTATTCATTGTAGTTTTCAAGTTATATTCCATTTTCCCGTTTTATAATCTCAGAAGCAGTATTTCCTCTCCGGCAATTGTTTCCAAATCATACTCATATACCTTTCTCAACTCCGGCAATTTCACATCTTCCGTGTTTACTTTTGGTGATTTTATTTTAGGAATGGAATAAAACGGATTTGTATTTTCGCCGACAGCTTCTTTCAATCCGTCGCCTGTTAAAGGAACGTAAGAACGAATACGGCAATTTCCGCCCAGTTTCGATCGAATAAGCGCTGTTTGCACTTCACCACTCTCCCACTTTATGTCCACTTCAAAACCTCCGCGAGCCACCAATCCACTCACCGATCCTTTGCTCCATTTTGAGGGAAGCGCCGGAAGCAAGTGAATGGCTCCGTGCTGACTTTGCATCAACATTTCGGCAATTCCTGCAGTGCAACCAAAGTTGCCGTCAATCTGGAAAGGCGGGTGCGCATCAAACAAGTTCGGGTAAGTTCCGCCGCTCATTCTTCGTCCGCTTCGCGAAACAGGTTTTAGCTGATCGGTAATTAGTTTGTAGGCATGATCGCCATCGAGCAAACGTGCCCACAGATTTACTTTCCATCCCATCGACCAGCCGGTTGATTCGTCGCCGCGGGCTACCAACGAAGTGCGTGCAGCCTCGAATAATTCGGGCGAATGATAAGGCGATATCTGGTTCGAAGGGTAAAGTCCGTATAAATGTGATACGTGCCGGTGATGATCGTTGGGATTATCCCAGTCGTACATCCACTCCTGCAGTTGCCCCCAGTTGCCAATTTGCATGGGTGGCAGTTTCTGCATGGCGGCCTTAATTTTTTCTACCAGAGCAGTGTCCGCTTCTAATACTTCAGCAGCATTAACAGTTATCGAAAACAAATCGAAAAGCAGCTGATTATCCATGGTTGTCCCGGCAGCAATGTTTGAACCGTGGCCTGCCGGCGTATTTTCGGGCGAAACAGAAGGCGAAACCACCAGCCAACCATTTTCAGGTTCTTCAATCAAAAAATCAAGGAAAAACAAAGTTGCTCCTTTCATGGCCGGGTAAACACTTTTCAGGTATTCGGTATCTCCGTTAAAAGCATATTTATCGTACAGATGCTGCGACAACCAGGCACCGCCCATTAGCCACATGCCCCAGGTAGCGCCATCAATTGGCCCGTTAATTCGCCAGATATCAGTATTATGGTGCAGTACCCAACCATTGGCGCCGTACATATCCTGCGCGGTTTTTTGGCCGGTTTCCGACAATTCTTTTACCATCTGCACCAGCGGCTCGTTTAATTCGCTGAGGTTGGTAATTTCCGATGGCCAGTAATTCATTTCGGCATTTATGTTTACCGTGTATTTACTGTCCCAGGGTGGCATTAACTGGTCATTCCAAATGCCCTGCAAATTGGCGGGCTGACCACCGGGGCGCGACGATGAAATAAGCAAGTACCTGCCAAACTGAAAATAGAGCTCCACCAGCTGCGGATCGTTGGTTGTTGCGAATTCCTCCACCCGCACATCCGTCGTTTTATTTACCGATTCGGTTTTCCCCAAATCCAGATCAACCCGATTAAAATAGCGCTGGTAATCAGCAATATGATCTTTTAACAAATCCTTGTAACTCTTTTCAATCGCAGCTTCCAAATAATTGGTTGCGCGTTCGCCGGCATTTCCGCTAATATCGTTGTAGCTGTTAAAATTGGTGGCCATAGAAACAATAATGGTAGCCGCTTTTGCTTCGCTCACGGTCAGCACCGATTCATCGGCAGTTATTTCGCCACCATCGTTTATTATTTTTACCCTGGTTTCGAATTCAACAGCACCTTTTACGCCTTCGTGGCTACTGGTAACACCTGTCATAACCAACTCGTCGTTTCCTCGTGTAGTTACAGTTACTTTTGAAGGCCGGTCGAGCGTTGCCGAAAAATTCAAAGCGCCTGATTTATCGGCAGAAATACGGGCCACAATTACCTGGTCGGGAAACGATGAGAATACTTCAGTTTTGTAGTTTACCTCGCCAACCCGGTAGCTAGTTGAAGCCACAGCCTTTTCGATGTTCAATTCGCGCGAATAGTTGCTAACATCTTTGTGCCCTTCAAAATTCAACTTCAGATTGCCTGCAGTTTGGTAAGGCATTCCGTGCGATTTTTTGGTAATAAAATCACGATTTACAAGATCCTGAGCTTCTTTGTATTTTCCATCGAAAATTAACTTACGCACTTTTGTCAACGCTGCTTTGGCATCGGGATTATCGTTTCGGTTGGGTTCTCCGGCCCAAATCGTATTCTCGTTTAACTGAATAATTTCGTTCTCAGGGTTTCCGTAAATCATCGCCCCCAAACGGCCGTTTCCAACCGGAAGTGCTTCAACCCATTGTTCAGCCGGCTTATCGTAGCGAAGTTTTAGCAGCGTATTATCTTCGGGTTCTTGCTGCGCGCAGGCACAAAAGGCAATAAATATTAAAAATACAAGTCTCTTCATCTTTCCACATTATTGACACTCTTCATACGAAGAAGCGTTTTTCTTATTCTATTCAAAACTTATCCAGTCGATTTCTACCGGATTATTATTTGCCGCCACCACAAAAAGATTATGAATACCGGGTTTAACTTTGCTTATTTTTGTTTTTGACACCGTCATTTCACTACCTTCCGGCACACTAATTTCCGCCAGTACGGGGCCATCCGCTGCATCAATTCTCAATTCAACTTTTCCTCCGTTTAATGCACGGGCATTCACCACTACTTTCGCTGTATTTTTCTTTTCAAAATTTACTGCGTTGTACGAAATCCAGGCATCTTTATTTTCCAGAACCGTTTTCCAGCCGGCAAAGGTGTTGGTGGTGTCGTTAAAAACGATCTTCACATTTTCACTTTTATCACTGTAGCGATCGAGTTGTATTTTCTCGTTTGCCGCAGTTAAGCCAACACCTCGTTTGGTTGGAATAACTTTTTGAATGGTTCCATCGGCGTTAAAAAACAGGCTGTCGATACAAACCGATCGGTTCTTATCGAAATGAGGTGAATAATCGTTGTGGTGGTAAAACAAATACCACTGATTGTTGTATTCGATCATCGAGTGATGATTGGTCCAGCAGCCAGTTTCCGACTCGTCCATAATTACGCCGGTCATTGTAAACGGGCCTTCGGGACTGTCGCCCATGGCGTATTCCAGCCGCTCGGTTTTATTTTCTACATGCGGAAATGTAAGGTAATATTTTCCATTTCGCTCAAAAACAAACGGGCCTTCTTTCATCCCTTTTGTGGGTAAATTATCTATGGCAACCGGCTTCGAAGCCAGCTCTGTCATGTTCTCTTTTAGTTTTGCCACGTAAATATTACCCATCGAATAATACAAATAGGCTTGCCCGTCTTTGTCGATCAGAACATTCGGATCGATACCAAAAATTCCGTCAATGGCATTTTCCTGCGGAACATAAGGTCCTTCAGGCTTATCGGCAATGGCAACTCCAATTCCAAAACCCTTGCGGCCATTGGGGCCCGCTACATTTTTATTGGCCGGAAAGTAGAAATAATACTTTCCGTTACGTTCGATACAATCGGGAGCCCACATGCTATATGATGTTGAATCGACCCAGGGCACTTTATTCTGACTAACAATTACCCCATGATCGGTCCAATCGCTAAGATTTTCTGATGAAAACACATGATAATCGGGCATACAAAACCAATTCTCGCGCAGGTTTTTATTGGGTGGAGCCGGAATGTCGTGCGATGGAAAAACATACACTTTCCCATTGAATACACGGGCCGTTGGATCAGCTGAAAACTGATCTCTGATTACCGGATTTTGCGCCCAAACCGTGAACGCCGATACGGTAAAAATTATGGCAAGGGTAAAGTATTTTTTCAAGTTCATTTTGCTGGTTTTTATTCGGTTTAATTATTTACAATCAAGAATATTTACAAGAGGTTTTCTTCATATAGTTTCCCGGCTATTCACTTTGCCGAACCCGCTGTTCGTCGCGTTCGAGCAGTTCATCCAGGTTATAAAGTGGGCGCTCCAGCTCATATGGAATTGGCTGTTTGCTGAATTGCTGAAAATACAGCAAGCAGGCATCTTTCCATTCCTGAGCATCCAGGCTGTGTTTTGTAAGTTTATACTGAATGGCTGCAAAGCGTTCGGCATCGACAAAACGCTCTGCCTTATCCCAAATCCGCTGAAATTCGCGCACCTGCTTCACTCCTTCGTCGTAGCGATAGCATAGCTCATTCCAAAGTGTTCTGCCATTTTTCATTTTATGATCCCACGAAACATGATGAAACCAAAGCAAAAACGCCTCGGGACAGGTATTCACATCGGCTAACTGGCTGGCAAGCGGTCCGCGGTACTGACTAATTGCATCGCTGCCCGAAGCTGTACGGTCGAATCCAATCCCAAACGAATCGGCCTGGTGATAATACGGTGGTGTCCAGTCGGGCCGCATACCGTCCGGCGCCCACCACGGACCAGGACCGTAATGTGCATGTGCCGAAAAAATATGGTGAAGCCCCAAAGGCATCATGTAATTTACGGTTGCTTCGTGACTGTCGAGCATCATTTGTTTTACAGGCTGCAAAAACGACAGATTCCACTCCAGATCATAAGCGCTTGTTTCTTCATCTGAATTTTGTGGCCCGAAGGTAAGTTTCAACCATTCGTCGGCTATTCGTGCACTAGTAATTGAATGATTCCAGGCTTGGCGACCAAACGCATACCAGTTGGCTTGCGCAAAATAGTGACCACACCAGTTGGCATCGAGGCCAATGTTTGCAACGCCGGCAATAGCGCTGTATTTCTGATTAAAAAGACTGCCATCGGTGCAACGGGCAACCGTGCTGCCTACACCTTCCTGCCGGGTTTCGCTTTTCAGAAATTCTTCCCACATGGGAGCCAGAAAAACCAGATGCACCGATTGCCCCAGGTATTCCATGGTAACCTGCAGCTCGGGCATTACAGTTGTTTGTTTCATTGCTCCAAACAGCGGACTAAAGGGTTCGCGTGGCTGAAAATCGATGGGGCCGTTTTTCACCTGAATAATTACATTTTCGTGAAATTGCCCATCAAGCGGCATAAATTCGTTGTAGGCTTGTTTGGCACGGTCTTCATCCGATGGATCGTAAACAAAGGCACGCCACATTACAATCCCATTGTAGGGTTCCAGCGCTTCAGCCATCATATTGGCACCATCGGCATGGGTGCGCCCAAAGTTTTGCGGTCCGGGTTGTCCTTCGCTGTTTGCTTTTACCAGGAAACCACCAAAATCGGGAATCAAATCATATATTTCTTTTACTTTTTCTTTCCACCAGGCTTGCACTTCGGGGTTAAGAGGATCAGCAGTTTCGAGGCCACCAATTACTTCAGGCGAAGCAAAATTTACAGCCAGATACGTTTTTATTCCGTAAGGACGCAGCACGTCGGCAACTGCTTTTGCCCGCTCCAGAACAGGCGTGGTTAGTACGGTTGGCGAAGCATTTACATTGTTCAGTACTGTTGCATTAATTCCGACCGAAGCATTGGCCCGGGCATATTCCGTCCAAAGGTTTATATCATCTGCGGATACTTCCAGCGAATCGATTCCACGCCAGAAAATGGAACGACCGGCGTAACCCCGTTCAACGCTTCCATCCAGGTTATCCCAGTGGTTTAACAGGCGCAAATTATACGACGGATTTATAACTTCTTCCGTTAATGATTCACCGGTTTGTTGCCGGCGCAAAATTTCGAAAGCACCGTATAAAAGGCCGGCATCAGTTTTTGCCTGAATGCTATTTTCACGTAATCGAAAGCCATCCTCTTTTAAAAGTTTGTCTTTTAAAATCTTCAACTCGATAACCTGACCGGCTTTTCCCTGCCAGCCATTTTTCAATTCGTTAATTGCAATGTTAATGGTGGGCGATTTTTTTGAGCACCTAACCTCAACCGGGATAGTACTTTTGGCTCGCAACCAAAGGTTGTGTCCATCTTCGGCGTTAACTCCTGTACTTAATAAAACAAAGGCAAAAAGCGCTGTCAGTAACTTGATCATTCTCGTTAATTTTCTTTTTGTCGATTTCTATTTCTGGTTTACGATTAGCAGCCCGCCATTACCCGGAATTGAAACTGTTAGCTCCTGGCTTTTAGGGAATCGTTCTGTTTCAAGTTTCCCATTCAATGCGTCATCGTCGCTATAAATCCGGTAGCTATTTCCGGCAGCTATCATGGGCAGTTTTATCGTTAACTCCCGGGTTTCTTTCTGTGCGTTAACACCGGCCACATACCAGGCATCGCCTTTTCTGCGCGCCAGCACCACGTATTTCCCGGGGTAACCGTCGATAAAACGCACTTCGTCCCAGGTGGTGGGTACTTCTTTCATAAAATTTATGGCCCATTCGGGAGCATCGGTAAGGTTGTTGGGTGCCAGCGCAAAATGCTGCACTGCACTTTGAAAGAGAACAGCTGTGGCCAGCGCATAAACATCCGAAGTCATTCGTTTTGTTCCTCTTCCCGGCGTATTGTTGGCATTGTAAAACTCGTTCAGGGCGCTACCGCCAAAATCCATGCTGCCAACGGCATTACGGATGAAAGGATGCAAACAAGCGTTTAAAGCTTCAATGTCGCAGCTGTGTTGCCCGAAATGCAGGTTTTCGCTGGCACGAACGGCTTCGGCAGAGGCAAAATTCGGAAACATGCGTTCCCAGCCACGCGGCAAGGTACAACCGTGAAAAACAACCAACAAGCCGTAATCGTTGGCATCGTACAAAATGTCTTTGTACACTTTCATGGTAACCTGTTTGTCGCCACCAAAAAAATCGACTTTTATTCCACGAATTCCAATGCTTTGCATCCAGGCCATTTCTTTGCGTCGGATAATGGTATTATCCATAATTCCGCGTGGCCCTTGCGGAGCATCATTCCAGTAACCGTTAGAATTGTACCACAAATACAAGGCTACATCTTTTGATGCCGCATATTTTGCCAGTTCCTCAATTTTATCGCGACCGATCTGCGTATCCCACAAGGCATCAACCAACACGGTTTCAAATCCCATGACAGCGCTAAAATCGATGTATTCTTTCTGAACATCAAAAGTTGTTGCACCGTCCATTTTTATAATCCAGCTCCAGCTTCCACTTCCGTATTCATATTCTTGCGAGGCCTCGTAAAGTGGCTCCACCACATCAAAAGGAATAGTGGTTTCAACAATTGGCGCCAGCGTTTCGCCAACGGTAATGGTTCGCCACGGCGTGTATCCGGGCAAGGGAATTCCGGCGGTATTGGTGCCGTTTCCATTATTTTCTTCCTGCAAAGGATAGCCAATGGAGTAGCTTTTGTCTTCGTTTCCAACCAGGCGGCTGGCGCAATAACGGCTGTCAACTCCTGTCTCCGAAACCAGTACCCAACCGGCATCGTTCACTTTAAACAAACAAGGGAAAGTGTAACCAAATCCCCATCCGTTTTTACCCATTTCATCGTCGGGCGTATAATCGGTTTCGTAACTTGGCGCAGTGCGCGCAAAACCGGTCATGGGCTCCATTTGCGGACACAAAAAGGTGGTGGTTCCTTCGGGGAATACAAAACCCGTTGATTCGCGGTTTACCACACAACTGCGGGTTTCTTTTTGCGGATGCACTTTATAACGAAAGGCAATATTGTTGTTGCTTACCTGAAACTCAACATCAAAAACTGTTTTATCAGCTTTCAGAAAAGAAAATACAGCTTCGTTGGCCGAATAATCCACCTTGCTTTGTTTTATGTTCCGGAGTTCGTAAGAATCTTTTATTTGATTTGTTTCAACAGATTCGGAAAGGGTAAGTTCCTGTGTGAAATCACCAATATTGGTTTCCATTCCAAGCGGAGATTCTTTGATGAAGGTTTTATCGTTGAACAAAACGCTGTAAACAGGTAGCCCGTTTTTGATATCAACAGCAACAACAAGTTTTCCATCAGGACTTGTTAGTTGATTTTGTTGAGCTGTGATTGGGCCAATAATAAGAATAAAAAATATTGCAAGAATGTAACTTTTCACCGTCTTCATTTGAATTAGTAATAATTGATTTAGTCTCTTAAAAATTATAGTCACCGCTGTATTCTGCCCAACTAAAAACCAGACAGAATTCACCGGTAATTCATAAAGCTAAATGTACTGCTGTAATGAATGACAGGCATTATATTTTAGATAATTCAATTTCAATTTTAGATAAAAATTGAAAAACTCAGGAATTGTGGGGGCAAACAATGCACGAAGCAGGCTGTACAAAAGAAATTAAACAACAGCCCCTTACAAGGTAAACCTTATAAGGGGCTCCGGAATAATTCGAACAAAACCTATACAAATTGATTCGAATTACATTTTTTGCACTTTAAAAGTTTTGGTTCTTCGATTCAAATTTCCAATCCTCATCGTTACACAAACCGCAGTCGTCGCCAACAAACATTTTCGATGCTTCCTTGTCGTCTTTCATTTGCCACTGGTACCAGGCTGTTGCCACTCTTGCAAATTCGCCTCCGTGTGGCTCACGATAGGTTCCGCCATGGCCCACATCCAAATTTGCTACAAACACAGGAACGTGGTTGATGCGTTTGTAGTCGTCCATGCCGTTATTGTAGGCAATATCGGTTTCGCCACCTAAAAGGTAAAGCGTGGGCGTATGTAACTTTTTCAGGTCTTCTTTTTCCAAAGCCGGCATTCCCGGCATGCCTCCGTTTGGCGTTGGCAAAACGCCGCTGTTGCAAACCACGGTGGTGGTTACACGCGGGTCGGGAGCCATTTCTAGGGTTTGTAGGCCTCCGCACGACATTCCGCTAACGGCAATGTTTTTCACATCTACTTTTTTGTAATACGGACTGTTTTTGTCGCTGTTTTGCGCGATGGCCCAATCGATGGCATCGCTTAGTTGCGACGATTGCGAACGGCCACCGCCTTGCTCGCCTTCTGCCGGCATCGGGCCAATAGCGATTACCAAAAATCCGTGCGATGCCACTTCGTTCAGAAAATTAATGTGTTCCCAGGGCGAGTTGGCACAAGCGCCGTTTCCCCAGGCAATTATGGGCAGTTTGTTTTTCTTGCCAAAAGCGCTCAAATCCTGAGGCCGAAAAACGGTGTGTGTAGCCAACGAAGGCTCCGAAATCATAATGGCTTTGTACTCACCAGTACCGCCGTCTTCAACAATTCGCGAAGCACTTTCCTGTGCGGTAGCCCGATTTACAAACGCGGCCGCCAACACAACTAATAAAAATAGGACTCTGTGTATTTTCTTCATTTTAATTCTGATTTATAATTTATACATCTACAATTATTCAAGGCTATTTACCCATTCTTTACCTTCGGGCGAACGTCGCCACTCAAAGTAATTGTTAAGCACCTCCAAAGACGCTGCACTTGGAACTTCTCCTACAAAAGGTGTTGCCCCTTTCAGGTACATCACGTCGGGATTTTCGTTGCTGAAAGCCGGCCACTCCGGAACTCCTTCACCATTCGGATTACCATATTTTGCAAAGTTGGTCCAGTAGTCAACCATCGTTTCCGAAAGTGCCAGATCTGACTCGTTCTCATGCTGATCTTCGGGATTCAGACCAAAAACAAAAGCAACATCCTGTCCGTGTGGCGAACCATAACCGTAACGTGGCGAATCTTCAGGATAATCGGGATGCTGATCGAAATAGTACAAATACACATCCGCTTGTCCGGTTTCCGATTGCAAACGCGCCCAACTCCAGGTATGCCAGCCAAAAGCGGCATCGCGAGCCAGGTCGCGTGCGGTTTTAGGAACCGTGTTTTCACCGGCAGGATACGCTTCAATCAGCTTGTCAGCAAATTTTCCGTAGCGCGCTCGTACCCCGGCATAATATTGTTCGGGTTCTCTTTCGCGCGAGAAACTTGCTCCCTCATCCGAATTGTATCCGATAAGCACAGGCACATCGTTGTAATTTCCCTTTTCGTAAAGTTTATATTGATCGTCGGGAATTACATAACCATCAACAATTGGCCATCCGCCGGCCATGCCGAAACCACTTGGCACTTCGTCGGCATCCAAGGCACGAAGTTCAGCAAGACTGGAAACACCTGCTTTTTGCATGTACTCCACTCCATCGGCTTCTGCCTTTTCGAGTGTTTTCATGTTTTCGCCAGGAAATGTTGTTGGACGCGTTGGCCCAAACGAACCGCCACTTTGCGAAATAGCGCCACTAAACAGACCTTTTGCCAAAGGTGATGCACATAACATACTTACCGATATACCACCCGCTGATTCGCCAAAGATGGTCACCTTGGAAGGATCGCCACCAAAAGCAGCAATGTTATCCTGTATCCATTGTAAACCGGCAATCTGGTCGAGAATTCCGTAGTTTCCTGAAACGTGATTCGGGCTTTCGGCACTCAGTTCGGGGTGTGCCAAAAAGCCAAACTGATTTACACGATAAGCAACACTTACCAAAATAACTTCCTCTTTTGCCAATATGGTTCCGTCGTAATACGAAGTTGCGCCACCGCTAAAACCGCCGCCGTAAATCCACACCAGCACGGGCAGTTTTTCTTCGGCCGACATGGCCGGAGTCCAGATGTTCAGGTACAGACAGTCTTCGCTTTTTCCGGCCGGAGGATTTCCACCCTGCATGGGAGAAGGCCCAAATTCTTTGGTTTCTTTTACGCCTTCCCATTTTTCGGCAGGTTGTGGTGCTTTCCAGCGCAAATCGCCTACCGGAGGCGCTGCAAACGGCACGCCTTTAAAAACCCGAAGCCCATCCTCAATGGTTCCTTCTACAATTCCCTGTTCCACTTTTACCTGCTCGGGAGGAAGCTGAGAACAAGCATTGGCCATAAAAACAATCGCTATTGCGAATAAATACATTAATTTCTTCATGTTTAAACTATTTTGGGTTATTCAGTTTTCCAAAGATTTGGCAAAAACCGGTAATACAACAAGTGCCGCCAGGTTGACCAATCGTGGCCACCACTGCCGCCCACATAATAATCGTATTCGATGTTGTGCTTATCAAGTGCCTTACACAATCCATCAACCCGCCGGCTAAAAAACCCTTTTGCTTCTTCAGTACCCTGCCCGATAAAAAGATAATCTACTTTGTCGTTCACCTTCGGATCGGTCAGAAATTGTGAAAGTGTAGTTTCAGCTGTTACATCTCCGGCGCTAAGGATTCCAAAATTCGCAAACAAATCGAGCGAACGGAAGCCGATAAACATACTGTGGCGTCCACCCATTGACAAACCGGAGATGGCGCGTCCTTTTGGATTTTGGATGGTGCTGTAACTTTCATCCACCAAAGGAATAACATGTTTGCGCAGTTCTTTTTCGAAAATATCGAAAGTGAGTTCGGTATGCTGCGGATGATTTCGGTGAATCACCTGGTTGTTTGGAATAGCGATAATCATCGGTTCGGCTTTCCCTTCGGCCAGCAAATTATCCAGAATCAGGTTGGCGCGGCCGTCGTAAATCCAGTTTGATGGCAATTCGCCACTACCGCCCACAAGGTAAAGCACCGGATATTCTTTAGCAGCATCGTAACCCGGTGGTGTATATACATACATTTCGCGCTCGCCATTGGTAACATCCGAATGATAAATGTGGCGCGTAACATTTCCGTGAGGTACGTTTTTGGCGTCGTAATACGCCGGGCCGTCGCCGTGCACAATCAACTGACTATAAGGCGGCATGGCCGTAAAAGCAGCAATTGTATTGCTCGGGTCGCAAATTTGCATGCCGTCAACATTAAAATGGTAAGCATACATATCGGGTTCGAAAGGCCCCACCGTTACCGACCAGATTCCATCTTCACCTTTTTCAAGCGGAAGTGGCTCACGCCCTCTGCCAAGAGCCGTAAGAATGGTTCCATCCGTAATTGTAACCACCTTGGCTTCAGGCGCTTTTAAGCGAAAAGTTACCATATGGTCGTCGTGCACTTCGGGCGAATTTAAAGGCGCACTAAAAGGAATCAATCCTTCAGTGTCCTTCTGCGGATTATAATCGAGATTAACATTGGCCTGCTGCGCTTGTGAAAGAATTGGGCACACAAACAAAGCAGTTATAAAAACCAGCAACAGATGTTTTATTCGTTTCATAATTTAGATTTTAGTTATTTTACTGAAATACCCTTGATGCAAAATCGTGTAAGGACTTTCTCCAAACCTGCCATTCGTGGTCGCCGGGAAATGAATTAAACTCCACTTTGAGGCCGTTTTCGCGCATAGTTTTTATCGCCTTTTTGGTATGTTCAATACGCATGTCCTGCTCGCCACACGAAATGTAGAACAAATCCAGGTTTTTATTAAATTTTTCCGACTCGGATAAAAGTCCCGGAATTTCCTTTTCGGCATCAAAACCACTTCCCGAAGTTCTGATTCCACCAAACAGTCCGGTGCTAAATACTCCTACAGAGCCAAAATATTCGGAACTTTCGAGGCCCACATAAAATGATTGCCCGCCTCCCATCGACAGTCCGCAAATGGCACGATTATCAGCATCCGCCAGTGTGCGGTAATTTGCATCGATAAACGGAACAATGTTCTTCGTCATTTCTTCTTTGAAAGGAGCCATTCCCTTGCTGCTGTAACCGCCAAAACCTCCGCCCGGTGCCCTTACGTTTCCGTTAGAAATCACCACGATCATTGGTTTTGCTTTTCCTTCGGCAATCAGGTTATCCAGAATAATATCGGTTTTTCCCTGCACAGCCCAGCCGGTTTCATCTTCACCACCACCGTGCTGAATGTACACCACCGGATACTTTTCGCGGGTATTTTTATCGTTGCCCGGAGGCGTATAAACAAACAGCCGCCTCCAGCTTTTGGTGTATTCCGAATAGTAGTATTTCGAACTTAAAGCGCCGTGCGGAACATCTTTAATTGCATAAAAATCAGCTCCTTTTTCGGGAATATCAATGGCGCTGGTCATTTTTCCGGTTCCGTAAAACGACTGGCTGGCCGGATCGGCTACCGGTACGTCATCAATCACCAAAAAGTAATAATGAAAGCCGGGAACAATAGGCTCGGTTTGAACCGACCATATTCCATCTGCACCTTTTTCCATGTCGTACTTTTTACCAAGGTCGATCTGCACTTTTTGGGCATTGGGCGCTTTTACCTGAAACACCACCGAGTTATCGGGCATAATGCACGGGCACTGGCTGGCATTGTTGTTGGTAGGTGCCGGAATGCCATTTTCGGGCATTTGCGCCGAAACAAAACCTGTCAGCAAACAAAACATCAGCAACAGCTTTGTTCGTTTTAAAATCGATTTATTGAGTAAGTAGTTCATTCTTCAGTGTTTATTTGAAAAGCAACTGTGCATACTGATGTAAACTGCGCCGCCAGGTTTGCCACTCGTGGGCGGTTCTGGGCGACTCGTAATACACATAATCGATGCCTTGTTTTTCGAGCATATTTCGGAAAGCACCAACTGAGCCGGGAAAAGGTTCTGGTTCTTTGGTTCCCAAACCCAGCCAGAAAACTTTCATCTGCTTATTTACAGATTTCCCGTTTTTAAAGGCTCCGTTTAAAAACGTTTCCGCATTAATTTCATCGGAACTGGGGTAATTTGAAGTGCCGCTAAAACCGCCGTAATACGCAAACTTATCAAGGTTATTCATACAAATGCGCATGGTTTGATTGGCGCCCATCGACAAGCCCGCAATGGCGCGATGCTCACGATCGGCAATTGTTCGAAAGCGTTTATCGATCATCGGAATGATTTCGTTCATCATAACTTCTTCGAAAACCATCGCCGGACGACCGCCGCCTGAACTTTGTGGTTTATAGGCATAGCCGTTGTCCATAACAATAATCATAGGCACCGCTTTTTGGGCTGCAATCAGGTTATCCAAAATGCGGTTGGCATGTCCCTGACTTGCCCATCCGGTTTCGTCTTCAAAACTTCCGTGTTGCAGGTAAAGTACCGGATATTGTTTTTTTGGATTAGCGTTGTACTCTGCAGGTGTATAAACAAAACAACGGCGAAACGACTGCGTAATTTCAGAGAAATAGGGCTGCTCGCTAACCAAACCGTGCGGCACATTTTTCAGTGCATAAGTGTCCATATCCTTAGCCGGAATTTCAATACCACTTCCCCAGCGGCCGGCACCATAAAAATAGTTGGTTCCGGGATCGGGAACTGATGCGCCATCAATGTTCAGCTGGTAATAATGAAAACCAACATCCTGAGGTTCCGATTCACCGGTCCACACGCCGTTTTCGTCTTTTTTCATTTCATAATTTACGCCGCCAATATCGAGTCTGACATTGTTGGCTTCCGGTGCTGAAATCTGCGCACGAACCCGGCCCTCAGAATTCACCTGAGGAAATTGTTTGCCGGGCTGATTTACAGATGACGGCTGAAAATCCTCAACCACATCCTGAGCGGCACAAATTCCGCTGATGAATAAAGCCGCAATTAATATGACTATATTCTTCATAAGTTATTCTTTAAACAGTAGCGGAGCCAGTTGATACAAACTTCTGCGCCAGGTTTGAAACTCGTGTGCAGTGCCTTCCGAAACATACGAAACCGCGTTGTAACCGGCATCTTTTAATGCTTTTGCCGCATTTTTCACTCCATCCGGACGTTCTTTGCTACCACAACTGATAAATACCAGCTTCAGGTTCGAATGATCTTTGATATCCTCAGGTGCATAAATACCACCACTTAACAGCGCATAATACGAAAACACTTCCGGTCTGTTCAATGTGATATCTTTTGTTTCCATGCCACCCATCGAAAGACCGGCCATTGCGCGGTGTGCCTGATCAGGAATAGTGCGGAAATGCTCATCAACATATGGAATCAGCTCATCTACCAAAACCGTTTGAAACGGAGTAACATCGAAATTACGCAGGCCGCCAAATTTGATTTCGTTGGTCATTCCGTAGGTATTCACAATGATAAACGGATCAATTTTACCTTCGGCAATCAGGTTATCCATAATCAGGTTGGCACGTCCCTGGTTCATCCAGGCTGTTTCGTCTTCGCCCCAGCCGTGTTGCAGGTAAAGCACCGGGTAACTTTTTGACTGATTTTTATAATAACCGGGAGGTGTATAAACAAAAGCCCTGCGCGAGGTTTCTGTACTTGCCGAAGGAAAAAGAATCTGCTGAACATGTCCGTGAGGAACATTTTTCAGGGCATAAAAATCCTGGTCGTGTGCCGGAATTTCAATACCACTCTCCCAACGTACCGATCCGTAATAGTTCAACGCTCCCGGATCGTTAAAAACACCACCATCAATAGTTACATGGTAATAATGGAAACCTTCGTCCATTGGGCCGGCAGTGGTTCCCATCCATACGCCTTCGTCGTTTTTTGCAAGCGGAGTTCCGCCTCTTGTTCCACCTAAACCAAGGCTCACCACCACACTTTGTGCTTCGGGAGCTTCAATGCGGAAACGCGCGTAGCCCTGCGAGTTTACCATGGGATATTCTTTTCCGGGTTGGTTTAATGTTGATGGTTTAAAATCTTCTTTTACTGCCGGTTTTTCGCTTTGAGCGACACACAGCGTAAGTGAGAAAACAAAGAACACGATTAATGTTGAAATGTATTTTTTCATGTTTTTAAGATTATTTATTTACAGTTGATAGTTAACTATTGAAAGGCAGAATTAATTCAGAAGCTATTGGTTCACAGTTCGACTCCGCTCACTGTGACAGTCAGGCTGAGCGAAGTCCCTGTCTGCCGACAGGCAGGGAAGTCTGGTTTTTAGCTTTTTTTACTAATCCTACCAGCATGTTTTAATTTTTGAATAATAAAGGTGCAAACTGATAAAGGCTGCGGCGCCATGTTTGCCATTCGTGGGCAGTTTCAGGCGACACATAAAAATGGGTGTTCATACCGGCTTTTTTAAGTGCTTCGGTATTTTCCTTTGGATTTCCCCATGGTCCCGGGCGTGGATTTTCAATCTCGCGACTTCCGTAGCTGATGAAAAGTAGTTTTACTTTTTCCTTAAAATCAGGATGTTGCTCAATGTCTTCCATGGTGATGCTGCCACCGCTAAACATTCCCACATTCGAAAAAACATCGGGGTTGGCCAGTGTTATAACACGTGTTTGCATACCTCCCATCGAAAGACCTGCCATGGCACGGTTTCCGGGATCGGCCAGTGTGCGGTATTTCGAATCAATCATCGGAATAATGTCTTTCAGCAAAGTATTCATAAAACCATCGGCCCAACCCTGGGGTGGCCACTGTGCCGGACGTTCGGCACCTTCGCGGTTACGCGGTGGCCTTGGCATTGCCCAGGTACCGTTGTCCATAACAATAATAAACGGAACGGATTTACCTTCGGCAATCAGGTTGTCCATAATTAAACCAGCGTGACCCTGGCTCGACCAACCTGTTTCGTTTTCGCCACCACCATGTTGCAGATACAACACCGGGTAACGTTTTTCAGGATTTTCGTCGTACCCCGGAGGTGTGTACACAAAACATCTGCGCATGGTCTTATTGCTTTCCGAGAAATACTGAAGCTCGCGCACCTCGCCGTGCGGAACATTTTTCAGGGCATAAAACTCCTGATCGTGTGCCGGAATTTCAATACCACTTCCCCAACGACTGGCGCCGTAAAAATACAAGCTGTTTGGATCGGGAACGGCAGCTCCGTCAACCCAAAGCTGGTAGTAATGAAAACCTTCGTCTTGCGGTGCCGATTCGCCGGTCCACACTCCGTTTTCATCTTTTACCAAATCGTATTTTACGGCGCTAATATCAAGTTGCACTTTTTCAGCTTCAGGAGCAGAAATTTGAACACGCACCCGTCCTTCGGAATTTACCATCGGGTATTCCTTTCCGGGTTGATTTACGGAAGAGGGTTTGAAATCCTCAACTACTTCTGATGATGATTGTGCAGAACAAAGCCCGCTAACCATCAAAAGAATAACGATTACGTTTAAAATTTTACTCATCATAATTTGTTTGTTGAAAGTTTATATTTTACTGTTTTAGTCCGCTATTTGTAATCCGGAAATAATCGAAGGCCACGTTGAACAGAGAATCCGGTTTGGTCGTGTCGGAATCGAACCAGAACGTACTTTTCATATACCCGGTAATGATTCCGTCGCCTACCATTAAGCCTGTTTTTATGTCTTTTATTGCCAGATCTGCTGTTCCCAGAATTTCGAAATTTTCACCATCCAAGGAATACGAAGCGGTGTAAATGCTTCCTTTTTTATCGAGTCTGAGTACCAAAGACTGGTCGCCGGTAATTTCGGTTTTCAGGTTGAACGAAGCCAGCGATTTTGCAATCCCGTTTTCTTCCATCATCAGATCGATGGTACCGGGTTGCGGCCCTCTTTGACGTGTGGTTTTAATCACCGCCCGGAACATGAGTTTCACAAAATTATCATCGTCCTGGTAAGCCAGAATTCCGGCATTTTCAGGTTGAGAAGGCATTCGTGATGCTGTCAGTTTTGTTTCCGCGGTCCAATCGTTATTGGCACTTTGCAGCAGAATGTTTTTGGCATTGTTGGTACCTTCCGAAACATCGCCAACTTCGCTGGTAATGGTCAGGCTGCCATCGTTTGCCGAAAGGCTTTGTGTCGCAGCATTTTCCCTGATCCATTGCCACTGGCTTCCAACAGCGCCGTTAAACTCGTCGCTCACTGCTTCCACATCAAAATTGAAATAGTAGGTGTTGGTTTCAAGCGTAATGTTGTCGATGAATTTCACCACTGCAGTTCCCGGAATTTGTTTTGCCTGCTGAATATCAACAGTAATTCCTTTTCCGGCAGCCGTTGCTTTCAGTTCCGGCACTTTGGTTTTATCTTTTAACAGGTAGCTGTATGCTTTTACCTCTTTATTGAATCCTTCGATGGATTTGCCGTTTACCAAAATTGATTTTGGATTGAGGTCGGGCATAACTTTTACAGGATAGCTGTTTGATTCGGTTACACCGTCGATGGTTACATAAGCAAATACCGATGCTACACCAACTCCGGTAGCGGTTACTTTGCCATTTTCATCCACGCTTACCACCGCAGGGTTGTTGCTTTTGTATTCAATTTCAGCTTTCGAAATATCGAAGAAACTATCGTCCGACATTGCAGCAGTTACACTTGTTTGAGCTGTATTTCCTGGGCGCAATATCATCTTGTCGCTTTCGGCAACAACAGTTGTTAACAACGGTTTGTATTCGCCGCTCATAACCGCTTCCAGTTCAGCTTTTATATCTTTTGACGATGCCCCAACTTCGAAAATATAACTTCCCTGATCGAAGGTAATTTTACCGGCTTCGGCATCCCAAAACCAAAGGTCGTTACAATCGATATCAATGGAAACGCGTTTTGTTTGTCCAGCCGGAATGGTTACACGTTTAAATCCTTTCAGACGTTTAATCGGGCGCTCCAGTTCTGCCTGACTGTCGGGTGTTTTTACATATACCTGCACCACCTCGTCGCCGTCAACCGCGCCTGTATTTTTCAAATCAACACTTATGGTTACTTTATCATTTGGCGTTAGCCTTGTTTTGCTGATACTGAACCGTTTGTACTCAAAAGTAGTGTACGACAAACCATAGCCAAATTCGTAAGAAACCGGTTTGTCGAAATACCAGTACGTTCTTCCATTCGAGCCATCGCCACGCAAGGTGTAGTCGTTAAATCCGGGCAGGTCGTTTAAGGATTTATGCCAGGTAACATTCAATTTTCCGCCGGGATTTACATCGCCAAATAAAATGCGGGCCATGGCAGTTCCCTGTGCCTGTCCGTTGTAACCAGTCCAGATTATTCCCGGAATATTCGGGTTGTTTTTGAATTGTTCCACTTCCACCATTCCCATGGTTTGCATCACCACAATGGTGTTTGGGTTTTCGGCGGCAACAGCCTCAATCAGTTGGTTCTGATTTCCAGGTAAGGTAATGGCGAAGCGGTCAGATTCTTCGCGGCCGGTACTTTGATCGGTTCCCACAAAAACCAGTACCACATCGGCAGTAGCAGCCATTTCAAGTGTTGCGGCATCGGTTGCAGGGCTTTCGGCTTCGCGGTAAACCAGCACCAGCGTTTGCGGCCCGGTAATTCCCAGCGTATTTATTTTTACCGAAACATTTTGTGGCCGTGCAAATCCGGGGAATCCACCGCGTTGCTGAACGGCCTCAATTTTTTGCGTTGCCAGAATATTTCCGGTTGCCGAACTCACACGCACTTCGAGCAAACCACCGTTACCCGAGGCTGCCACGTTAAAACGAATGGAATCAACGTCGGTAATATCCACATTGTCGTAAGCTGTCCAGTCGCCATCTTTTACTCCGCGAATTGAGGTCCGGCCAAAACGAGCTGCCACAATCAATCCAGGTGCCGAATCGTCGTATTTTGTAGCTTCGAATTCGGCTACCACTTCGCCGTTGCGCACGGTGGAAAAAGCATTCATGGTCAGAAAATCGGTGTTTCGATCCGTATTTCCAGTTGATGCAGAAACCACCTCAATATCCAGATTATGCTCTTTTATATAGTTCTGAATTCCCAAAAGTGGTGAAATACTCAAATGCGGTTCAATTGGCCCTGAGTAATCGCCCAGTTCCACTTTATCGGCCTGTGGCCCCAGCACCGCAATTTTTTTGATGTGTTTGGTATTCAGCGGCAATGCTTTTTCGGCGGGTTGAACCGTTACTTCGTTCTTTAGCAGAACCGGTGTTTTTGTAGCCACTTCAATGGCCAGATCGTTGTGCGCCGGATCATTCACAATATCCGGTTTTATACCTGCATACGGAACAATTTCAGCTGGGTCGAACTCACCCAAACGCATTCTTATGGTAAAAATATTAATTAGCGCTTTATCGATATCGGCTTGCGTCATCATACCTTTTTCCAAAGCACCCAGGGCATGAGCCTGATACACGCCGCCACAGTCGGTGTCAACGCCCGCTTTTAGCCCCAGCGCCGCTGCTTCTTCATAACTTTCCGTAAAATGATGGCCACGCACAATGTCGTCAATTGCACCACAGTCGCCGGTAACGTAACCGTCCATTCCGTAGGTTTTTCGTGCTACCGTATCCACCAAATATTTACTGGCCGACATGGGAACGCCGTTAACAGCGCCGTACGCCGTCATTATCGAAGGTAAATTGTAATCGCGAATCAGTGTTCGGTACGGAAGCAGGTAAAACTCGCGCATATCGCGGTCGTCCATATCCGAGCTGCCCGAGTGCCTGTTAAACTCGGTATTGTTGGCAAAATAGTGTTTTCCGCAAGGTACCGTTTTCAGGTATGTGGGGTCGTCGCCCATTAAACCCTGAATAAAACCTTTCCCGATTTCAGAAACCAAAAAAGGATCTTCGCCAAAAGTTTCGGCAGTTCTTCCCCAACGCGGATCGCGGGCCGGTTCAATTACCGGAGACCAGTAGGTAAGAGTAAAAATCAGGTCGTGGTTAAATCCACGTGCCTCGTCGGAAATTACTTTTGTTTCGCGTTTAATCAGCTCCGGGTCCCAGGTGGAACCTACGGCTACACTGTTTGGAAACGAAGTGGCTGTCATTCCGCTGTTGTTGTTTCGGCCCATTATTCCGTGAAGTGCCTCGCCCCAAACATCGTAATGATTAACGCCAAGCCGCGGAATAGGTGGCATGGTATTTCCCAACTGACTTTGCTTTTCTTCGGGAGTCATCCGCGAAACAAGGTCGATGGCGCGCTCTTTAAACGAGTACGCCGTGTTGAGATAAATAGGTTGCTTTGCCATTTGGCTTTGTGGAATAAAAGCCAGTGCAAACAACGAAAACAGTATTAAAATGATGGATGTTGATCGTTTAAAATTCATAATCTAATATTGGAGTATTAATTATTTAATAGGAATTTCGATTTGTGTAAATGAATGCGCCGGGAAACTGTATAACAAGGTATTTCCTTTAAAACTTACCTGTTCTGATTCTACCTGAACAGGTTGCGCATCTTTTGTATTTCTGGTGTCAATCGATTCAGCATTGATCAGGTTTGCCGTTGCTTTTCCGGTGTATTCACCACTTTGCAAATCGATATTGGTTTCAATGGCATCGGTTTCGTGGCGGTTTACCACATTTATAATCACTTTATTGTCTGCTTCGTTTAAAACCGCTGTTACATCGAGGTAAGGAATGTTATTGAAAACCTCGTTGTCGTAATCATCGCAAATGGTTTTTACATCGAGTGCGGTGCCCAGGGCATTGTGCGAGTAAAGCGAAAAAGTATGGAATACTGAGTTTTTAAAATCGCCTTCCGGAGAATTGCCCACCAGGTTGGTAATCATGGTTATGTTGGCCATTTTCACCACATCGGCATGACGGATAAAAGAATTCAAATGCTGCGCCAACATCAGCGAACTGAGCAGTCCGCCAAAACCGGGCGAATATTCATCAAAAGAAATATAAACCGGACGTTCGGATTCCGATTTCACCATGGCTTTTTTGATGAGTGCCTGTGTGGTTTCAATTTTCTCATCAATATCCAATCCCAACGACATGTGGTCGGAAAAAACTTTGTTAGCACGACCACCAGGCAGCGCTTCGGTTGCATAGCGGTGTACCGATAAATAATCAATTTTTCCAATCATTTTATCCAGAACATACTCGTTCCAATCTACCCAATCGTTTCCGGGGCGGTACAAGGAAGCGCCCGATGCCACCAATTTCACATCTTCATCCAGCAGGCTAATCAGTTTTCCGGCTTCCAACGCCCATTTACAGTAGTCTTCGGCGCTTTTCTGTCCCATTTGCCACGGGCCGTCGATTTCGTTCCCCAGACCCACATATTTTACATTGAAAGGTTTTTCGTTGCCATATTTTATCCGCAGATCGGCATAATAAGTTCCGGCTTCGCCGTTGCAATATTCCACCCAATGGCGGGCATCATCGAGCGTTCCGGTACCGCCGTTTACACAAAGGAAATTATCAGCCCCAATCAGGCTGCATAATTTGGCGTACTCGTCGGTTCCCATTTGGTTCGATTCAATTTGGTTCCAGGCCAAATCGCGTTTTGCCGGACGCTGGTCTTTTGGCCCTATTCCGTCTTCCCAGTTGTAGCCCGAAACAAAATTTCCGCCGGGCCAGCGAACACTGCGAACATTCAATTCTTTTAACAAATCAATAAAATCCTGACGAAAGCCGTTTTCGTCTGCAAACGGCGATTCAGGATCGTAAATACTTCCGTACACCACAGTGCGAATCGGTTCAACAAAAGCACTGTAAATGTTTGGGTCGATGGTGTCAATCTGCCGGTCGATATCTATTTTGATACGGGCATTTTGTTGCGCAGATGCTGCTGCTGAAAGCAATGAAACTGCCATCAGACAAAAGGTAAGTTTTACTATTTTTTTCATTTGTTTGGTTATTGCTTCGACGGTATGTAGCCGGCGAATAATTATTGTTTATTGTTAGGTTTTCATTCTTCTAAACTCACAGTAATTCAGTATTTAGTAGTTGTACATAGTTATTCTCCCCTACAAGAATTATGTTTTTGTTGTTTCCCGAGATTACATAAATTTCGGCGTCCGTAATTCTGTATAACTGATGGCAATGCGAGCAGGCTGGAATGGTCATTAGTTTGCCCTGTGCCAGCAATAAGAGGTACTGATCGTGCATTGCATCATAAAAAATATCACGGGGCACTTCATTTAGTTTTGCTTTAAAACCATCCTCATCAGTGTATAACAGCGGGCGTTCGCTCCAAACGCTTCCTTTTGATGAGAAATACAAAACAGGTTCTCCATCGGTATTTTCACCCACCACTGCAATTTGATTTTGGGTAACCAGTATTTTACTGAACGTACACGTTTGGTAATACCCTATGTACATTTCATTAAAATCAATTACGTTCCATTCTGTTCCGTTGCTGGTATAAAAAATCTCGCCATGGTCGGTAAGTCCATAACAATAAGCTTCGTTTGATGATAAGGATTGAATGTTTCCTGTTAATTCCACGTTGGCAAATTCCAGTTTTTGGTCTAAAGACCCGATTCGTAATTCTCCTGAATTATAGCCTGCCAAAACTTTGTTTTTGAATAAAGTCAGACAATTAACGTTTTTGACTGTCTCCGAGCGAATTGGTTTAAAAACTCTATCCTCTTTTGCACAATAAATTGCCCCATTGCGACCCGCAGCAACCAGGTATTTCTCGTTGGCAGTAACAGTGTTGAATTTTACATCCGGAATGGTTTCAGACTGCACAATCTTGCCATCACCTGAAATCCAGTTAATACTACCTTTTTCTGAAACAGCTATGAATCCATCGCCGAAGGCTACAACCGAGATGTTGTCCGTTTCTTTTTTTACATTAAAATCAGAAGGAAAAGAAAACCCAATACCAAAACCAGCAAGCACGATTATCAGCGCTTGTAATCGTTTTGATATCAGGTTTCTTCGTCTCATAATATGTAAAAAGTGTTTATTTTAACCCACTGTTTTCAACTCTGAAATAATCAAATGCCACTTCAAACGGTGATTTTGGCTGATTGTTTTGCGGCATAAACCTTCTGAAACGTGCCATGCGGGCAGGCATCACGCCGTCGCAAGCCAACATCCCTGTCTGAATATTTTTCAGCACAACATGGGCCTTTCCAACTTCTTCGAATTTCTTTCCGTCGGCCGAGCAGTAAGCGGTGTAGGCATCTCCTTTTTTCACCAGTTTCAGCACCAGTGTGTTGTCATCTTTTATAATGTCAGCCATACTGATGTTTACTGTCGATTTTTCATCACCACCATTTTCAACCGAAAGTTCAACAGCACCGGGTTGCTCACCTGCCCCTTGTCCAAACCCTCTTCTTCCAAAACTGGCTTTGTACACCATTTTCACAAAATTGTCGTCGTCCTGGTAGGCAACCAAGCCTGCATTTTCAGAAAATCCTGTTGGTTTTCGCGAGCAAACAATTTTTGTTTCTATGATCCAGTCGGTGTTGGCACTTTGTAAAATCATGTTTTCAGCATCGTTACTTTCGCCTGCAATTCCACCTTTGGCACTGGTGATCACCAGCGAGCCTCCTTGTTTTGTTAAGCTCAGGTTGTCCGCTTTTTTACGAACAATATTCCACTGCTTGCCCAATTCTGCTGCTTCAAACTCGTCGCTTTCTGAGGCCACGCCAAAATTCACGGCATATTCATTTTTATCGAAAGTAATGTGATCGATCAGCGAAATGACTGCGGTTCCCGGCACGCCAACAGCCTGCTCAATCTTTACTTCAACATTGGCATCGTTTGCCGAGACCTCAACCACAGGCGCTTTGTCAGAACTGCTTTTTATCAGGAAACTATATTGTTTCGTTTCCGGGCTGAATCCTTTCACCGCTTTGTTGTTTACTTTAATTGATGCCGCTTTCAGATCGGGCATAACTTTTACGGGGAAACCGTCGGATTTTGTTTTTCCGTTAACCGTAACATGGGCGAAGATGGTAGCAACGCCGGTTCCTGTTGCCATAACTTTTCCGTTTTTATCCACTTCAGCGACAAGCGGATTATTGGAACTGTACACCACTTTTGCCTTCGAAATGTCGTAGAAACTGTCGTCGGTCAAAGCTGCGGTAACGCTGGTTTGTGCACTCTCGCCTTTTCGGAGTACCACCGTGCCACAATCAGCGACTACGGTTTTAATCTCGGGAATTGCCTTTCCACTCATGGTGGCACTAACTGTTCCCTTAATAGCTTTTGAGGATGTTCCGATTTCGAAGACATAATTTCCCTGATCGTAGGTAATTTTATCCTTTTCCAAATCCCAAAACCAGAGATCGGCACAGTTGATGTCGATGTCAACAGTTTTGGTTTGCCCCACCGGAATGGTAACACGCTGAAATCCTTTCAGTCGTTTGATCGGGCGCTCCAGTTCTGCAGGACTTTCAGGAGTTGTCATGTAAACCTGAACCACTTCGTCGCCATCGTAAATCCCGGTATTTTTAACATCAACGCTGATGGTAATTTTATCGTTTGGTGTAATTTTATTTTTGCTGATTCTGAAATTACTGTATTCAAACGTGGTATACGACAATCCGTATCCGAATTCGTAAGAAACATCTTTATCAAAATACCACAATGTCCGGCCATTTTTGTTGGCTCCACCGCGAAGTGTATAATCGGTAATTGGCGGAAGATCGTTCAACGATTTGTACCAGGTCGCATTGAGTTTTCCTCCGGGATTGGCATCGCCAAACAAAATGCTTGCAATGGCATCGCCCTGCGCCTGTCCGTTGTAACCTACCCAGATAATTCCGGGAATATTTTGCAGGTGCTTGAATTCCTCAACCTCCACACATCCCAGCGTTTGCATAACAACAATGGTATACGGATTTACGGCTGCCACCGCTTTAATCAGATCAACCTGGTTACCCGGAAGCAACAAGGTCAGACGGTCGGCCTCTTCCGTAGCTGTTTTTTCATCGGTACCAACAAACACCACAGCCACATCGGCATTTTTAGCCGTTTCAATGGTTGCGTCATCAATCGGAGCATCGTTGGGTGCCGAGTAACAGAAATATAAGGTTTGCGCTTCGGTAACACCCAGTTTATTCACCTTCATTTTCATCATGCTGCCACCGCCATATACACCCCCGGCGCGTTTTCCTGAAGCAACGGTAGCGTTTAAAGTAGCCACCAGGTTTCCGTCGGGCGAACCTACTCTAACTTCAATAATTCCACCTTCTGTTGGAATATTCACCACAATTCCCATGCTGTCGACATCCGCCAGATCAATGTTTTCGTAGGCTGTCCACGAGCCATCGTCAATGGTTCTCACCTGCACGGTTTCGCCCATTCCTGAGCCCACGGTTATTCCTGCTGAGGCTGCAGAGTATTTTGTAGCATCATGTTTACTAACTGAACCGTTACTTTTATAAAGCTCAAAATTTGCCACATACAACAGGTTACTTTTACTTAAAGTATTTCCTCCTGAACTATGCACCACCTCGGTATTATATCCCTTTTCTTCCAGGTATTTTTCAATTCCTTTAAGCGGAGAAATCATATTATCGGCTTCCGGTCGTCCGGAATAAGGGCCAAGTTCCACTTCGTCGGCCTGTGGCCCGATCAGAGCAATTTTACTTAACTCTTTTGGGAATAATGGAAGCGCCTGCCTATTGGTTGCTGCCAACACATCGTTCTTCATCAACACTGGAGTTTTTGTGGCAATTTCTTTCGCCAGCTGTCGGTGCGCCTCCGAGTTAACGGTTGTTGGCGGGAACAGCGCATACGGAACCTGTGACGGCGGATCAAACTCCCCGGTTCTCATTCTAATAGTAAAAATGTTTAGCAGTGCCCTGTCGATATCGGCCATCGAAATCAGGCCTTGATTATACGCATCGATAGTGCTGCGCTGGTACACATTTCCACAATCGGAATCAACGCCGGCTTTTAAACCCTCTGCAGTTGCCTCTTCACCGGTTTCAACATAATAGTGACCGGTATAAATGTCTTCAATGGCAGCACAGTCGCCGGTAATGTAACCTTTCATTCCGTAGGTTCTGCGGGCAATCGTGTCCAGATAATACGGGCTTGCCGAAGTTGGCACGCCGTTTACCGCGTTGTACGACGACATAATGGAAGGTAAATCGTCCTCTTCAATCAGTTTTTTGTAGGGTGCCAGGTAGAATTCGCGCATATCGCGACTGTCCATGTTCGAGCTGCTTACATGCCGGTCGAATTCGCTGTTGTTAGCCAGATAATGTTTGGCACTTGGCACGGTTTTCAGGTAATTCGGGTCATCCCCCATCAAACCTCGAACAAAACCCGCTGAAATTTGTGACACCAAAAACGGATCTTCGCCATACGACTCACCTGTTCTTCCCCATCGCGGGTCGCGAATCGGTTCAACCACCGGCGACCAATAAGTAAGTCCTTTTGTTCCGGTGGCATTTATAGCACGGGCTTCGTCAGAAATAGCTTTAGCCTCTCGCTGGATTAGCTCGGGATCCCACGCAGAACCCAGCGCCACGCTATTGGGAAAGGATGTTGGTCCCTGAATCCCGGCACCGGGATCAGCAAAACCCAATACACCGTGTAGTGCTTCACTCCAGGTATTATAAGCTTTTACCCCCAACCTTGGTACGGGTGCCATATTGTTTCCAAGCTGGCTTTGTTTTTCTTCCAGTGTCAGCCTCGAAACGAGATCTGCGGCACGTTCCTCAAACGAATATGCCGTATTCAGGTAGATTGGCATTTTAGAAACCAGCGTTTTATCATCAGCAGGTTTTAAGGCCATAAATAGTCCAATGGCTAAAACTCCCGCAAAAACAAACAGGCTTCTTTTTATGAATTTGTTGTTCTTATTAAACATTTTCCTGAGTATTGAATGTTTCAATTATTTGAAAAGTAGCGGTGCAAATTCATTCAATGCCCGTCGCCAGGTCAGCCATTCGTGAGCTGTGCCCTGAGATTCGTGAAATACGATATTATCAATACCGTGTTCTTTGAGTTCGAGTACCTGATCTTTCGGATTCCGTTCTTCAGTACCAGTACTAATAAAAAGAAGATTCATTTTTGAATTAAATGCCTCAGCATCTTTAAACACACCGTTAAAAGCATCAACGGCATCACCACGAACAAAAAATCCGCTGAATGTTCCCATCCATCCAAACATATCCATGTTGCTGAATACGGTCATTGTGGTTTGGAAACCACCACGGGATAATCCGGCCATAGCACGGTTTTCCCTGTCGGTTTTAGTGCGGAAGGTTTTATCGATATATGGCACCAGATTTTTGGCAAATATTTCGGTTACGTTTCCTGAAGCTTCGCGTACATCGGAATTGGTTTTGATATCGCCACTTGGCATCACCACAATCATAGGTTCTGCTTTTCCGGCAGCAATCAATCCGTCCATAATATTGGCCATGTGACCTTGTACCGACCAGCCATTTTCATCTTCGCCCCAGCCATGAACGAGGTACAAAACCGGGTACTTTTTGTTCGGATTGGCTTCGTATTCGGCAGGAACATACACATTAATATGGCGCTCCAAACCGTTAATATCCGACCAGTAATGAATGGAACGAATCTGTCCGTGCGGAATACTCTTGTTGAAACGGTAATAATCGCCTTCGGGGCCTTCGGGAATTTCAATACCCGACGATTCCCAGTTGCTTCCAAAAAATGCTTCGCTATTTCGATCCATCACAGCCACTCCGTCAATCAAGATAGCATAGTAGTGAAAACCAACCACCTGCGGATCCGACTTGCAGGTCCAAACACCACTGGTATCTTTGGTCATGTCGTATTTTTTCCCGGCCAGATCTACCTGCACTTTTTGTGCTGTAGGTGCCACCACTTTAAAAATAGCTTCGCGTGTTTCGGCATTTACCGCCGGATAACGCGCCAAAAAAGTATTTGTTGAAGACGGTTTGAAACCTTCGGGTAGTGGTTCGGTTTTTTGTCCAGGCTGCATGCCCGCAAACTGGGCTGAAACCACGCTGCAAAGCAAGATTGCAGCCAATGTTATATATAATTTTCTCATGATTATTTTATTGGTTTATTGATTTGAATTACAGTTTGTATCTTTTACCCAGAATGAGTTTATCTCCTGAGTCGTCGATTTTATAAACCTGAGGTTTTCGAGGGCCTTTTTCTTCGGCATGATGAATGATAAAAAGCCGCTCGCCATCGAACGTTGTGAAGATCATCCCGTGGCCGGAGTTATCGCCTTTAAACGAATCCTCTTCCTGAACCCAGGGGCCTTTTATACTTCCCGATTCAGAATAGGCAATACCCTGTGCATAGCGACTATCGCCCCAGCTCGACCAAAGCATTCCCAATTTTCCGGTTTGTGTTTTGAATAATTGAGGTCCGTCGGTTACCCAGCCCGGCATTTTCATACCAAAAGTCGCTTCACCAATGCTGTTCATTTCTTTCGACCAGGGCGCTTCACTGGCCCGGAACATGGTGGTTGGCTCTGCAGTCCGGTGCGTCAGATCTTTTGAAAGCGGCATGTAATCCATTGTACCATCAATCAGTTGTGTCCACTCGTGCACAAAAACCATGTAAACGGTATCGTTCTCTTCGTAAAGCGTTCCATCAATGATATCCCAATCGCGTGGACCAAGGCAAAAATCATACTCCTGAACCAGTGGTTTGTAAGGGCCTTCGGGCGAGTCGGCAACCAAAAGCTGAGATTGGTTGGTAGGCACTGTATAACGGCGCGCAACATGTTCGATCGGGTTCCCGTGGTCGTTCCAGGTTCCGGCCAGGTAATATTTATCGCCAAACTGGTGAATCTCGGCTGCAGCAACAAAGTTGCCATCCATCCAGGTTCCGGTGAGGTCGATTATAGAATACGGGCCGGTCCACATTTTCAGGTCTTTACTTTTATAAAGGCGGCCACCTGTTCCGGTTAAATAATACGTTTGTGTTGTTTTATCAGGAAAAATAAAAGGGTCGCTCATGGAAATTTCATCCAGCGAAACAGTTTTTATTTCGGGTTCCGGACGAGGAGGTCTTGGTGGGCGTTGACCACCGGGAAGCATCATTCCTCCGAAGTTTCGTTGCCCCACATTTGCCCGGGGAGCACCCTCGCCTCTGATAACTTTTGGCGCAGCACTTTTATAATCAAGCAGTGAAAGCATTCGTAAACCATAGCGTTTTCCTAACATGCGGTAACCTTCAGCGGTAAAGTGCAGGCCGTCGCCACGTTGCGGACATCCAACCGATGGGATTACATGTGCATTGGGAATTACGTCGGGCAGCGTGGCAATAATTTTATTCATACTTGCACACTGTCCATTCTGATCATCGCCAACCACTTCACCGGCCAGCAAAGGCACATTTTCGGCCTGAAGCCCCAAATCGGCAACCAGTTTTTCGTATACAACTTTAACTTTTTCAGTCCATAACGAATCGCCGGTATTCGACTCGCCCTGATGCAACAAAATACCTTTAATCACACCATCTTTTTGAGCCAGTTTGGCCATTTCAATCAAACGGCTATAAGGGTCATTATCATATGGTTTTAACATGCCCTTCATCCAAAATGGAGCTGTTTCCACATACGATTCACAACTATCCTTATCGAACAATTCAATTTTACAACCGCCAACGGCAACATTAATTACACCAACCTTAATGTGTTTTGGCAGATTTTCAACCAGGGTTCTGCCAAAATAATCGGCAGGCGTTAAACCTGTTTTGCAACGGCACAAAGGAGGTACTGCCGTGTACCAGTTTCCTTTAGTTCTGCCCAGTTCGGAACAATCGATGATTGACATCACCTGAAAGCGGGGATCTACGTCAACAGTATCCTGCGCTTCAATACGTGCATTTCCTTCCATATTCGACTGCCCGAAGCAGAGATAAATATGGAAATTCGGATCTTGCGAAAATCCTTTTAACTGAACTACCAACAGGGCAGCCAGTAGAAGAACATAAGTTTTAAGTTTCATTGTTTTACATTTTTGATTTAGTTTTTTTGATCATACAGTTTATTTATTCTGAGTGTCAGCTGAAATCTTATCAGTGATTCTGAAATAATCGAAATCGACGTATCCTCCTGTATTTTTCGTAGCGTAGTTAAACAGCCCAAAACGATAGCCCATAAAATGTTCCATCAGGGTATATTCCATCTTTAGCGGGCCGCCAATTGCTGTCCAGTTTTTCCCGTCGAGACTGTAATAAAAACGGGCAATATCTTTTCGTTCGCGGAAATCGCAGTCGATTTTAAAATACACTTCGTTTTGTGTTAGCGGAATACTTTCCAATTCCACCGGTGTTTCGGTTTCGTTGCTTATCATGTAAATGAATTTCTCGCCGCCGGTCATTTTTACACCCACTTGTCCGTACTTTCTTTGCAGAGCACACAATCCGGTATAATCGCCATCTTTCATGTTCGAAGCATCCATTAAAGTATTGGCCGAACTTACGGGACCAAAAGTTCGCTGAGTCAGTGTGTTTCTTGCATACACAAAGCTTTCGTCCACGCGGCCGGTAGTCAATCGCAGGTATCCTTTGCGGTCGTGTACCGACCAAAGCTCATTTACCGGGTTGTGGTTCCATTGCCAAACCAACGGCAAATCAGCGTCGTTCTTTTTGCGGGTAAATTCATCGGAGTTTACAATTCCGGGGATTAAACCTTTGCTTGCCGGTAAATCCAGTTCATCGGGAACTTTTCCATCAACACCCAAAACAGGCCATCCGTCTTCCCATTTTACAGGTACCAGGTACGGAATGCGGCCTACCGAGCCATTATCGCGGAAGAGGTAAGCGAACCATTTTCCATCGGGAGTGTCGATTAAACCGCCCTGTGCAACGCCTTTGTCCTGAAGGGCCACACGACCTTCCCAGGGACCTGTAATTTTATCGGCCCGGTGAACAACAACCGTGCGCATTCCGCCTCGCGGCCAGGTAATATCGAAGAGGTAATATTTGTTATTCACCTTAAAGAGTTGCGAACCTTCGGCACCCAGCATTATATTTTCGCCGGCCGGAGCACTGGCATTTTCAAGTAATACCTGTTCGGTACCGTCTTTCACCCCTGAAAGATCAGCTTCCAGTTCGGCCATCATTAATTTGCCATTTCCCCAGATGATGTAAGTTTTCCCATCGTCGTCGAAAAACAGGGTATGGTCGTGCAAACTTGGCTGAAACGAAATTTGTTCCCACTTACCTTTTTCAATGTCGTTTGTTGAAAAGATGTAGGTTTTTCCGGTGGTACTTGAAAAGGTTGACACATAAAATTTGTTGTTGTGGGAACGGATACAGCTGGCCCACGAACCTTTTCCGTAAGCACGCTGGCCGTTATCGAGATTAAGCGCATCAACATCGCCAAGTGTATCGTAAGCATAACTTACCATTTCCCAGTTTACCAGGTCGGTCGATTTCATAATGGGCACGCCGGGCGCCATGTGCATGGTGGTGCTACTCATGTAATAATTATCGCCAACACGTATCATCGACATATCGGGTACATCCGAATAAATAACCGGATTAATAGCTTTTTGTGCCTGCGCCAGACCCGCTTGAAAGGCGACCAGCACAAGAATCAGTAGAATAGTAGTGTATTTTTTCACTTGAATATAATTAAGTTATTATTTTGTATTTCAAACACATATGATATCTGCTTAATATTTGATGGTCGATACCCGTGGAACTCACATGACAATTTATTTATGTCCTTTTGTGTTCCTTAGACCATGCTCCTTTCATTCTGTTAAAATTGTTTGTTTTAAAGGTATAACATGGAACTCGCTCCGATAATTCGGGACTCGTTTCATGATCTTATATTTTATTTTTCAATCAAATTTCTTAGTCTTTTAGTTCAGTCCGTAACAAGCGAATCTCATACACTGCACCGGCTGTATTTCCGGGAAGCGCTTCAAACTTTATCCGTACATTGCTTTTACCTTCTACCATTGAATTGGGAATTGAATACACAATATCCTGAAAGGCGGAAATCTCCCAGCGACCAGTATTGTCTTCGGTTACCACCTTTTCATCGTCGATATAAATATTGAATTTGCGGCCTCCCCACTCTGCTCCCCAGTAACGCACAAAGAGGCTCAGGTTTGTTTCGGAATTGGTTGCAAAATCGTAACTGAAATAACCGCCACTTGCGGCTTCGCGGTAAAATTGATTTTGGTTATTTCCCGATCTTGATCTTTCCTGCTGCATGGCATGGTCGGTTTCAGGTTGTTGTTCGCCGGTAGCCACATAATCAACAGTTCGCTTTTCGATGGCCAGTTTGGCCTGTTCGTTAGCAGCAAGCGAATCCACATATGCCTGGTAACCATCGTTGGTTAAAGCGAGCCAATACATCATGTATCTTGCATCGTGAATCTGGCTAAACGGTTCAAGTGTTAAATCCATTGGATTCACCATTTTCACATTCAGCTTAAAATGAAGCGGCTTCCCATCAACCGGCTCCAGTTTGTCGCCCAGGTTCTCCATATCGTCTTCCACCAAAATTGGTGCTTTGTCGACCGGTAAATATTGACCACTTGAATATTGTCCCCAGCGGCCATCGTCAGCAATCAATCCTCTCAAATCTTCGGTTCCGGTTTTTGCTCCCAGCAGAATTGGCCCGTGCATAAAAGCAATGTATTCGGTCACATTTGGCAAATGCTCGATGGTGCTTTGCATAGGCAATTCAATTACTACTTCATCGCCTTTTTTCCATGTTCGGTCGATATTGATGTAGGAAGAAGGTTGAGAATTATATTCAAGCGCTTCGCCGTTTACTTTAATATTCAGCGCTCCGTTTTTTACCCAAGCCGGATACCTTACTTTTAAACGGAACACTGAAGTACCTTTTGTTATGGTAAGTTTTGTTTGTTCTGAATAAGGAAATGTTGTTTCCTGTTTTAGCTGAATGCCTTTTTCTTTCCAGTTGAGTTCCGAGGCCACAAACAAATTCAGGTACAAGTCGTCATCTGAATGCGTATAAATAAAACGATTGTACTGTCCGTGATTTTCCATTCCGGTTCCAACGCAGCACCACATGGCCTCGTTTGGCGCCGAGTACACACGGTAATGACGCGGGCGCGCCGGCGTAAAATAAACATAGCCGCCATGTTCGGGATGTTGTGTGGAAAGAATGTGATTGAACAGGGTACGTTCGTAATAATCGGCATATTTCGCCTCGGGATAAATACGAAACAAATCTTCGGTGAGTTTGAGCATGTTGTACGAATTGCAAGACTCGGGTCCGTCGTTTACATGCACAAAATCGATGCACGAACTTTCACTTGGAAAGTGCTCGCGGCGGCTGTTTCCGCCAAAAGCCAGCGAACGGTTTTGGGTAATGGTTTCCCATGAGAAGCGTGCCGCCTCACGGTATTGTTCATCGTTGTTAAGCTCGGCAATACGCCCGAAACCAATAAATTTTGGAATTTGAGTATTTGCGTGCTGATTATCAAGATTATCGATATCATTTGATAAGGGCTCCAGGAATTTATGGTGCGAAAAGCGCTTTGCAGCAGTCAGGTATTTTTCATCGCCGGTAATCTGGTAGGCATCTGCGTAAACTTCGTTCATTCCGCCATGTTCCATCCCCAGCATTGTTTCCATCTGCTGATCCGACAAATCTGCTGTCAGGTTAATTCCCCAGTCGCAGAATTTCAGAAACATATTTTTGGCCTCTTCGCTTTCGCCATACAACCAGGCATCGCGCAAACCGGCAAACATTTTATGCAGGTTGTAAAAGGGCGCCCACGAACCAAAATACACTCCAAAATCGCCTTTTTTAAATGTTGACCAAAGTTTGGCGCTATTCGGGAAACCGCCGGCATAGCCAACGCCCCATTCCGGGTTATTTACCGCATTGGCTTCCTGACATTCCTTTAACTCTTTCAACATGTAATCCATTCGGCGCTTGCACTCTTTGTTACCGGTTGCCGCATAGTTCATTGCCATAGCCGACAAGTAATGGCCGCCAACATGGCCATCGAGTCCTTCCCAGTTCGGATAGGTTGGTTTGCGGGGATCCAAACCGGCTTCTTTGCGGTAGGGTGCCAGAAAGCGATCGGCATCGTATTGCAACAAAACCTCTATATTCAGGTCGCGTGCTTTTTTAAACGGGCCATCCAGCAGTTGAACGTCGCTTAAAGGAAATTCATTGGAATACAGTTTTGTTTGGGCACACAAATGCTTCGTATCAGTGATTACAACTGATACAATTAGCAATATGTATAAAAGTTTATTCATGGTTTAATCTGTTCTTTAGTTCTTACTTTACCGGTCACTTGTAAATGGTCAGGCGGGATGTCGAAGTGAAATCCTGTCAGACCCGCAGGAAAGCGGGCGCAAGGTTTGACTTGCCAGACCGCTGAAATCCCGCCTGCCATATTACAATTTGTTGAACTGTAGTTTAATTCTTTTTTAATTTCTCAGTAATCATATCGATTTGGCTACCTGCACTAATTCGATTTATAACAAAAAGTATGAACCCAATTATTGCTCCAGCAAATAGTGCGCTTTTCCATCCTATTTGGATGAGGAGTATCATTCCAATCGTTGTAATACCCCATGTTAAAAGTATTTTTAAAATTATTGAGTCAATATTCAAATACCACTTGATTATACCATTGTTATTATCAATTTGAACTTGTCCTTGCAAAGAAATATAAAACAGTTTTCTCCAATTTTGCCTCATGTCAGTTGTGAGATTATGTTTCCCCTTAAAACACATATTCTCAGTATCTGTAATAATAAGTCCAGACTCAGAAAGAGATTTTAAACATTTTTCTCTTTCTATTATCACTCCACTTTCTATATGTCTTTTTATCAATATTTGCATTTTCGTTCTATTACCCATAACTCCCGACTATCCCCACTTTTTTCACAACACTTTGTAAACCCCAATAATCACATAAGGCGCTTCGTTGGGTTTTAACTGGGGCATTTCGAGTGTTCCTAAAAATATGGCGTGGTTTAAATAGTCGTACGGACTTTCTACGGGCGCTTCAATGTCGATTACCGATTTCACATAAAAGCCACCTTCTTCTCTTGGTGCAGGAGCATGCATTAATGCTTTGTTTAGAATCTGAAATACCGTGCCGTCATCAGTTTTCATTAAATAACGGGCATACAGCTCGGTATCGCCATCGGGGCGAACCAACTGCCAGTCTTCCCCGCCGGGCAAAACTTCGCCTTTTATTTTTGGTCCGCTAAATGTGCCACCGGTAATCGGAATCACACGACGTGTTCCGCGTTTACTTTCGCCAACATTTATCATGGTACCAATTTTCACATTGGCTTTCCACATCAATTCGGTTTTAAAATCACGGTAAATGCTTTCGTTTTCATCAGAATTGCCGTTCTGAGCAAAACCATTTACAGCAATAACAAGCAGCAGCGCGAGGGTTACTGTTCCTGCTATATTTTTAAAATAGTTAAAGTTCATAAGCTTATGTTTTAATTGTTTCCTACCACAACAACTTTCTTTCTGCCAACAATATAAATCCCTTCTTTTAGCCCTTTTGTTGCCTGAGAGCGTTTTACCTGCGAACGTATTCTTGCACCGGTAATGGTGTAAACGTCAATAAATTCGGGTTCTGAATCGATCGGGAAAAGATCATCTATTCCGGTAGGTTTTGCGTAATTTTCGTCGTTAGTGAGGTAAACATCATCAATGACTAGCGGGCAACCACCACTTGACCAGAAACCAACGTAATAAATTTGCGACGGATCCATTTTAGTGGTTGTTCCGTCTTTGTACATATTGTTGAGCGAAACCACTACCTGGTCTTCGTTACCAATATCAAATATTCCGGGTGTTGTCCAGTAGCTGTTTTCATCGTATAAACGGAACGAAAAACCACAGGCATTTGCATTTCCCAGTTTTACTACCAGGTATTTATAGTTTGAAAGATCGACACCGCTACTGTAGTACCAGCCTCCAAAACCATATTGCCCGGTAACGAGCGTTCCGGTTGTTTCGTCGAAGGTGCCGTTTTCCCAGATATTGGGGTTAAACACCTCGTTGGTTAACGGAAATGTGCTGGCATTAACCTGCACTGTTGCCTGCATTTTGTTTCCGCCCGGTCCGGTGTAAGAAATCGTAATGTTTGCGTCACCATCTTTCAGGGCATGAATCCGGCCCCTAAACGCCTGCACAATTTCGGGTTTGTCAATTGTGTATTCTGCAAGAGAGCTGATATTCTCCGTGTGTCCATCAGCAAAAACAGCATTTACTGTTAAACTTGTTGAACTGCTCGTCATCACCGATAAGGACTCACCATTTTCAACAATCAGATCGGTAAGTGTTAAATAATCAGTTGATGCCCCTTCAAAATCGTATTCCTGTCTGTAGTCCTTAAACCACTGATAAATTGGCCAGGGGCACGCTTCAGGATCGTTCAAAAACGTATATTCTTCGCCGGCTGCCGGAGCAATGCCTGTAAAATCGGCCAGTAAATTGGGATCCGTAAAAAGCAACCAGCTTACATTGCCACATTCATCGGTAATTTTTTTGAAGTTGGCACCAAAACCTTCGCCGCCCGCAGTACCGGTAATATCTTTTCCCCACGACGATTCATATTTCTCCGGTGCCCAATCCATTTCAGTTACCATTACCGGGGCAAAGTCGGCCACCGGCTGAACCTGCTCGTCCCAGCCTCGTTGGAAAGGCTCGTATCCGTTTCCGCTGTTAAACCAGCCCGGATAAACGTGAACGGCATAACCAATATTTTCGCCTTCGATCGGATTAATGGCATACCCCGAATATTGCGACTGATAACCCAGCCCCGGTATCCAAAGAATATTATCTGCACTGGCCCGAATGGTATCAACAATGGCCTGAAAATAGGTTTTCAGGTTATCGAAATGCCCCTGCGTTCCTGATCCGTATGTTCCCTCAGGACCAAGTATATGAATTGGTTCGTTGGCCAACTCGAACATGATGTTCGGATTATTTTTCAATTTAGGATGTTGCGCAACAATGTCCCAAACCTTCAGCAGATATTCCTGGTAAACACCACCAATTTCGATGTCTTCGGGACATACACCGGGAGGCCGCATAACCACATACAGCCCCTTTGTAACTGCATATTCGGCCATGGGTACAAAAACTTCGTCGAGGTATTTTACAAAACGCGTTTCGCTAAAACACTCTTCGCCTTCGTATCGTCCCGAACAACCGGGAGTATTGCTCCAGTATGGATCCATGTGTAAACGAACAAAGTTCATTTCCCATCCGGCGGTTGAAATATCATCGATAATTTGCTGATTGTAGGTTAAGCACGCCTGAACATCGTAGTTGTTCCATTGCGTATTTTGCTCGTTAAACCAGGGCGAATAGGTTTGTGCAAATCCATGCAGATTTACAATGTGCCCGGTAGAATCTTTCAAATAACGCCCTTCAACATGAAGTTTTGGCATAGGCATTCCCTCCCATGCCAACAATTGATTTATTGGCATAAAAATCATCAACACCACACACCACACTATACTCTTCTTCATCTAAATATCCTCTGTCTGTTTTTGCTTCGTTTTATATTTTACAGGTCACTTTCCCAATATTATTTGAATTGCCACCAATCAAAACTGAATAAGCCTTTGTCATCTCCTTTAAAAACCAGGTAAACATCGTGTACACCTTTGGCCTCTTTTATTTTGGTTGAAAGTGTTTTCCAGTTTTGTTTGCCTCCGGTGCCGGGAACAGCAAGAGTTCCCAATAATTCTCCGTCTATTTTATCGATACGTATTTCGATGCTTCCTGATTTAGCAGTAGCCACACTTGCGGAAAACTTTTTAGCGCCTTTAGCAAAATCTACACTTCGAATTTTTATGAAATCGTTGTTATCGATGTTGCTGACATAAACCCCAAGCGTTTCATCCGATTTGGTTTTTAATCCTTCCGACCAGGCGATGGTTTCGGCCTCCACACGTTTAAACGGATTCAGGTTTTCAACACTTTCGGTAACACCTTCTTTTGTGGGAACAATTACAGGAATAGTTCCGTCGGGATTGTATTCGAAGGCCTCAATACTAACCGAACGTTTAAAGCCCTGGTTAACCGACAAAGCCTGATCGTGATAAATGAAATACGACTTCCCTTTAAAATCAATAATTCCGGCATGGTTTGTAAAAGCCAGGTGTGGTGCCCGTTCCATAATAAATCCACGATAAGTCCAGGGCCCTTCAGCTGAAGGAGCTGTGGAATAAGCAATGTATTCGGGAATTCCGGCAGCGGCATACACCATGTAGTACAAATTGTTGCGTTTGTAAAACCACGGGCCTTCGGTGTAAGAAGGGCCGGGTTTACCATCGCGGCCTTTGTGCGAACCAAACGCTTCGGTAGTCATTTCAACAGAAACTACTCCGTTTTGCCCAATGCTTTGGTCGTATGAAATCATATCGTCGTTTAACGTTACGTACCACAACTTTGGATTTCCCCAGTAGAGGTAAGCCTGTCCATCATCGTCGACAAACGCGGTAGGATCAATGTCCTGCCAGATATGATCCGTTTCAATTAATCGTTTTCCGAGCGGATCGGTAAAGGGGCCGGTTGGCGAATCGGCTACCAGCACCGAAATGCCTTCTCCGTGAATGGGAACGTACAGATAAAACTTTCCGTTACGCCCGATGCACTGTGGGGCCCAAGCGCCATTTGTTTTATCGAGCCACGCAAAATCTTTCAGCGAAGCCACTGCTCCATGATCGGTCCAGTTTACCATATCGGTTGACGAATAACAACGCCAGTCGTACATAGTAAAAAAGTTATTTACGGTTGAATCCTCATCGTGGCTTGTATATAAATACACAGTTCCATCGTGTACCATCGGTGCCGGGTCGGCAGTGTAATAGGTTTGAACGATGGGATTTTGCCCAAAAACATGCGCTGAAAAAAACAGCGTAAGTGCAATAAAGCTTGTAAGTATTTTTTGTTTTGAATTCATCATCTGCGGTATTTTCTAAAGTATATTCACTTTTAAAGTCTTCAAATCTTTTTTATCCGAACTGGTGCCGTAAAAAATCTCGTATTCTCCCGGTGTAACAGTCATTTCGCGTTGTGCCCAATCGTAAAATTCGAAAGAAGATGGCGGTAAATCAATCACGGCATCTTTCGATTTTCCTTTTTCTACTTCAAGGCGTTTAAAGCCTTTCAACGTTTTAATGGGGCCTTCAATATCATCTACTTTACGCACGTACACCTGAACGATTTCTGTTCCGTCGTAAGTTCCTTTATTGGCAACCGGAACTGTTATTTGAATGCTTTCATTTGCACTGATCGTTGATTTGCTTAGGCTGGCTTCACCAATCACAAAATCGGTATAACTGAGGCCATGACCAAAGGCAAACAAGGCATCTTCCATGTAGCGGTAAGTGCGTCCTTTCATCGAATAGTCTTCAAAATCGTTCAGCTGATCAGAACTTTTGTAGAAAGTAACAGGCAGTTTTCCCGAAGGATTGTAATCGCCAAAAAGCACATCGGCGATGGCCTGTCCGCCCGATTCGCCGGCATACCAGGCCTGAAGGATAGCATCGCAGGTTTCGGTTTCGGGTGTTAAAGCGATTGCAGAACCTGAGCAGTTTACAAAAACCACTTTTTTGCTAGCCTCTTTTAAAGCTTTCAAACAGTTTCGCTGAACCGCAGGAAGATCTATATTTGTGCGGTCGCCTCCTTTAAAACCGGGATACGAAACCGGCATTTCTTCGCCCTCCAGGTTTCCGGAAAGCCCGCCAACAAACACCACGATTTCAATACCGTGTAGTTTTTTGATGAGTTCGGTATAATCCACATCCACTTCTTTTCCAAAGTTGAATTCGATATTGGCCTGCCAGTTATTTAATTGTGCGTAGCGGATTTCTATTTTGTATTTTTTCCCGGCCTCCACCGGGTAAGGAATTCGAGAAGAAAGTGTCCGCCAGTTGTCGTACTCCGAAATTGTTTCGCCATTTACCAGCAATTCATAATGTCCGGTGGCACCACCTTTAAACACAATTTCTTCGCTCGATTTGGCGACAAACTCCGTTTCATAAACGGCCGAAAAACCTTCAAGCTTAACACCCGAAGCAAATTCGTGCTGTCCGGCTGTGGTCTTTTTAATCGGATTTACAATTTGGTCAGTTGTTACCACCTCTCCTTTTCGGTCGGGGTTGTTCCAGTACCTTGCCTTAATTCCCGGTAAGCCTTCAAAACTACATTGGTCGAAATAACTTTCGGTGACTTTATCTTCTACCAAATCACAAGCTTTATCGTACACAATGTTGCGCTCAGGAAGTTTGGTTTTTATGCCTTCCAGAATTGAAATGGTACGCACCGGTGTACCGTTGTAATTTCCCCACAACATAGGCTCGTCGTTGGCGTTGGGGCCAATCACAGCAATTTTCTTTGACTTCTTTGATAAAGGCAACACCTTATTTTTATTCTGAAGAAGAGTCAGGGTTTGCCGGGCCATGTCGAGTGCAAGTTGGCGGTGTTTCTCGTTGTTTAAAACCGATGGCGGAATCTGAGCGTAAGGCACAATGGCATCGTCGTCGAAATCGCCCAGATCAAAACGCCCGGTTAACAAACGCACTACACTTTTATTGATATCTTCTTCTTTTATCAGGTCACGGTCAACCGCTTCGGGAAGATTCATAAACGGATAATTCTCCCACACACATTCCACATCGGTACCAGCCAAAACAGCTTTTGAGGCAGCATGCACCGCATCGGACGACACATTGTGTGTGGTAAAAAAATCGGTAACCGCGCCGCAATCCGAAACTACCATGTACTGATAGCCCCATTCGTCGCGCAAAATGCGTTGCAACAGCCGGGTACTTCCGCAACAAGGTTCATCGTCGAGGCGCTGATAGGCACACATTACCTGGCGCACATCGGCATCCTGAACCAGTGCTTTAAAGGCGGGTAAATAGGTTTCGTACAATTCTCGCGGACTAATGTTATTGAGGTTAAGCTCGTGGCGGCTCCATTCCGGCCCCGAGTGCACGGCAAAGTGTTTGGCACAAGCCAGCAGTTTCCGGTATTTGGCATCGGCCGGCCCCTGCAATCCTTTTACTACCGAAACGCCCATTCTGGAAGTTAAATATGGATCTTCGCCATAGGTTTCCTGGCCACGTCCCCAGCGCGGATCGCGGAAAATGTTAACGTTTGGCGTCCACACTGAAAGGCTCAGAAAACGTTTGTTTTCGTTTCCGGCGTTGATCCATTCGTTGTATTTGGCCCGTCCTTCATCCGAAACAGCATCGTAAATTTCAAGCAGCAATTCGTCGTTAAACGATGCCGCCATTCCAATGGGTTCCGGAAAAACGGTTACATTATCGTTGTTGGCGTAACCATGTAAAGCTTCGCTCCACCAGTTAAATTTTTTAATCCCGAGCCTCGGAATAGCATCCGACTGGTCGCACATCAATATCGCCTTTTCTTCGAGCGTTAATCGCGAAACCAAATCTTTTGCACGTTCTTCCGAACTTAATTCGGGGTTTTGATAGGGGTATTGTTGGGCCCATGCTGAAAATACGCCCAGCGTTATGGCCACAAGCAAAATCGTTTTTTTGATACTATTTGTAATCATTTTCTTTTGAAAATCAGTCGTTAATAGGTTTAAGCACAGCGGCAAAACCGCCTCTGCGAAGCATTTTCACATTTATAGAACTGGTGTTATCAACCACCATGTATTGCGTTGAAAAAACGGTATCGTGTTCTCCGTCAGTAATTAGGGTTAACCTGAATTTTTTCCCGTCGGGCAAAAAATCAAAATCAAGCGATTGATGTCTTTCTCTTCTTCCATCTGAATTAATGCCGCCAACGTACCAGTTTTCGGCTTTTTTGCGCGCGATTACGGTAAATTTACCGGGATAACCATCAAGCAATTTTGTTTCGTCCCAAACCACCGGCACTTCTTTTAAGAAGGTACGTGCAGCATCGGGTAAATTTTGAAATCCTTCGGGGCGATCGGCAAAATGCTGGATGCCCGATTCAAATACAACACTTAATGCCAGCTCGTGTGCATAAGATGTAATATGCGGATATTGCGAATTGGTAAATGTTACCGGGGTATAATCCATCGATCCGACCACATTTCTTGTGTACGGCAATACGTTGTTGTGTTCGGGCGCAGCAGCAGTCAATTCCGGGCCATTGTTGTACCATTCGGCACCACGAACTCCCTCGTAAGTCATCAGGTGCGGGTAAGTACGCTGCCAGCCACGCGGCACCAAACAGCCGTGAAAATAAACCATGATATTAAACTGCGCAGCATCCTCTAAAATATCGAGGTAGTAGTCGATCATGTATTGCTTTTCGCTTAAAAAGAAATCAATTTTCACTCCGTAAACTCCCAGTTTATTTAGTTTGGCAAATTCTTCCATCCGGTTTTCATGCGTTTTCATCCGGTCGACAGGAGTTGAAGTAATCCACTTAAACATGCCCGAATTATACCACATCAGCGGTTTAATGCCCAGCGCATGAATATACTCGAGCGCATCTTCCAGGTTACCGCCATTTCCCATCTGGTCCCATTCCCAATCGAGCAATGTGTATGGCCAGTTCATTTCGGCAGCCAGATCGGCAAATTCGCAAACGGTTTTAAAATCTTTTGTTCCGTGGTTATGCGACCAGTAATTCCACGAAGCCACACCGGGTTTTACCCAATCGGTGTTTTCAAGAACTGAAGGTTTCGACACATCATCAACCAGCGTTGATTCAACCACATCGGCCAAACTGCCGATAACAATTACGCGCCAGGGCGATTTCCAGGGCAATGTAATCTGTGGCAAAGCTTCGCCCTCGCCTTCTCCGGGATGCGGAAGCGTAACTTTATATTGTTCGGCAACACTGTAGTTGCTCAGTTTTGTTGCACAGTACGTTCTATCCACATCGGCTTCATGAATGAGGTACCAACAAGCCGTTTCCGGGCTTTCGAAAAGTGCCGGGTACGACCAGTTTTGCTGAACCGAAGCACTGTCGCTGTTGGCATAAAGCCGTTCATTTGAAAGGTCAAATTCTTCGAGCCAGCGCTTTGTTTTATTGGGAATGGTATAGGCGGTTAACTCATCCTGAATAACAAAAGCCCCTTCTTTTTCAGGAAATTCGTAACGAAAAGTAACTCCATCGTTCCAGGCCCGAACAACTACGTTCAGCTTCGATTTATTTTCATTCTCGAAGCAGAAGGTAATTTCGTTGGCCGTATTTTTTCGCTGCAAACGTTTTCCGTGTAAGGCGGTATATTCTTCGGTAATTAATTGGATTGATTCAACTTTTGTAAGGCGCAATTTCTTTGAAAAATCCTGATCGTTGCGAAGTAAACCCAAATCGATTTTTGGGAGAACGGAAGTAAAATCTTCATCAGCCCGGTAATCTACTTTTAAAAACCATGCTGAAAACGCGCTGTTTTCTGATTGCGAAAGCTCAACTTTAAGTTTCTGATTGGGAGATACTACAGTCATTTGTTGTGCCAAAGCTGCAACAGAAAACAACAGGATTAGTCCGGTTGATATAATTTTATTGGTTTGCATCTTGTTTAGTTAAGTATTAAACTGCCTTTCTAAAAAACCTATTCCGGCGATGAGCCAAAGACGAACTTTGGCCCAACACCAGAACTATTTATTCATACAAATTTATGGTCCTATTCAGGAATGGCATCGTTAGCCGAAGTTGCATACAATCCGAGTAAACAACCTGTAAAACCACCTGCTACATCGGTAGAAAGAATATCGCCCGAAACAGTTTCTCCCAGGCGCACAAAATCGGCACCGTTGGTAGAATACGAAAATTCGTACTTATCGCCTTTTGCCGAAACCTGCAAACGCAGCGGTTGGCTGAGTTCGATTTTTGTGCTTGCAATTACTTTTGAGTCCATTTCACCACGGAAACGTCGTTTAAAATTGCGTTGTAAAACCAATACATAGTCGTCACCTTGTTTGGTAACGCCAAATACATAGTTTGCATTTTCGCTCTGCAAGGCCACGATTCCTGCCAAATCTTTCTCCGATTCAGGCTTATAATCAAGGGTAGCAGCATACGAGAAGCTGTTGTGCATTTGACGATAAAACAAAGTAGAAGTTGGTTTTACCTCTTTTACATTCGCTTCAAACGGATTTATCTGAATACCGTTTTTTGCTTTTTCGATGAAAGCTTCGCGAGGTCCGCGCAAGCCAATCCAGCGCTTATCCAAATTGTCAGACGAAAAATCTTCTTCATAAGTAAAGTTTCCATTCGGGGAAAAGCCGTCCTTGCCCGTTTTATTCTCTACACCTTTTGGCATATCCAGTTTGGGCTCCAGGGGAACAAGCCCGTTAACAAACACCGGAAATTCTCCCGACCAGTCGACCGGTAAAATAAAGGTTTCGCGGCCTGTATTTACGCGTTGCTCTTCGTTAGGTCGAACAGCCAAAAACACGCCGTACCACTGGCCATTTGGTCCTTCAATAATATCGGCATGACCGGCCCAATCCACTTTATTCTCTCTTTCTCTCGGAAAATGGCGCTGCGTTAAAATCGGATTACTTGGCGCAGGAATAAATGGTCCTTTCGGGCTGTCGCTTTTAAAGATAACTTCGCTGTGCCAGCCGCCTGTTCCACCTTCGGCGCACATCAGGAAGTATTTTCCATCTTTTTTGTACAGGTGCGGTGCTTCAATCCAGATTGGTTTTTTGGACAAATCAACACCACCGTCAACAATTATTTTATCGGTTCCTTCAATAACCTGATCCTTCTCCACATCGTATTCCCAGATTTTGATTACACGGTGACCGTTGTACAATTCTTTTCCAGGATCGGGCGCATCGTTATGCACGATATATGCTTTACCATCGTCGTCGAAAAAAATCGATGGATCGATACCACCGAAAGCCAGCTTAATCGGGTCGCCCCACCCTTTTTTAGGGTCTTTTGTTTTTACGATAATGTTATTCAAACCACCTGTAAATGCGGTGGTAATCATATAAAATGTATCGTTATACGGGTTGTACGTAATACCCGGAGCATAAACACCTGCACTAATGCCACAATCGTGTGTATCGAATGTTTCAGGATTATCGAGTACGCCTCCCAAGTCGGTCCAGTTTACCAGGTCTTTTGAGTGGAAAATCGGAACGCCCGGAAACATGGCGAACGACGAACAAACCAAATAATAATCGTCGCCTTTGCGCGTTATTGCCGGATCGGGATAACAGCCCTGCAAAATCGGGCTATAAAACTCTCCTTCTTCCAAGGGGTATTTTTTATATACATCATCATCGCCCTGATATACAAAATTGGAAAACACAGGTGAATTTGTGCTTTTAGCTTTTTTTGTGGGCTGAGCACCACTTGCAACGAATGAAAACAACATGGCTAAAGCAATTAGCTGAGCAGTTAAACTTTTTCTGAAATTTCTTTTCTTCATTTTAATGGATCGATTTATTCTACTTTTTTATTCGGTTAATATTTGTGCGGCACATTGACTGGCTACTTAAACAGCAACTGCGCATAATTATACAAGCTATCCTTCCAAACGTTAAAGTCGTGTTGACCGTCGGGAATCACATAGTAATAGTGAGGAATATCATTTTCGCTCATATAATCGTGTGTTCGCTTGCTAAAACTAATCAGTCCGTCTTTATCGCCACACGAAATAAACAGCAGGTTCAGTTGCTTTTTGGCTTCTTCTGGATTGGGAACCAACTCAGCAGGTTGTTTGGTATTGGGTGCCGAAGAAAATCCGCCAACCCAGGCAAACACATCGAGGTTTCCGAGCCCGAAGTTCAACGACTGTCCGCCTCCCATCGACAAACCGCCAATGGCGCGGTGTTCACGATCTGCAATAACAGGGTATTTATTTTCTATAAAAGGAATTAAATCATTCAAAAGATCTTTTTCAAAAGTGGCAAAAGCCTGTACTTTATCCGGAGCCATAATATTACCTTCAGCTCTGTCGTCTTTCATGGCACGCCCGTTTGGTAGCACCACAATCATAGGCTCCACTTTTCCTTCGGCATACAGGTTATCTAATATAATCTCGGGATGGCCACCGTTCAGCCATTCAAATTCGTCGCCGCCAATTCCGTGCAAAAGGTAAAGAACCGGGTAGCTTTTTTCGGCCGAATAGCCGGGAGGGGTATAAACCAGCGTGGTTCGTTCAGTACCTACTGTTTTTGAGGTGTACACCACTGTGTCTATTTTTCCATGTGCGATGGAATTTTGCAATACGTCGAATCCGGCCGGAGCCTGTTCAACCTGAGCATGTACTCCAAAACTGAAAATGATTACAAAAATTGGAAGTAATAAGGAAGTAATTTTTTTCATGATATTGTTAAGTTCTTTTAATTAGATTCTATAAGGTTTATAATTTCTGCACTACCTCACTTCTGGTGTTCTTTCAACAACATAGTGGCCTGCTGCTTCGATTTTATATTGAATGATACTATCTCGGAAATCATTTTGTCTGTACATTTTACTATTACACACAACATTCTGGTCTTATGGTTTTGGTTTAGGTAAAATTATGCATCGGGGGGTAGATGAACCTCTGATTATGGATATTCTGTTTCTAATTTTAGATAAATTGAGGGAATTTAGCCGGTTGATCTCAAATGAATGCAAAGCCTGTTATAAAAAAAGCGCCACCATACTGGTGACGCTTTTTATAATTAAATCATATAATTACAATGCTATATAAAGAATCAAGTTCTTAATTATTTGTAGGCAAAATTCTTATCACATAATGTTTTTTTCACTAACCATATCGCTTTCTCCGGTTAATTTTGCCAACCTCTATACAATCCTTCTCCTGACTGACTATACCCTTCATTCTGTTCGAGTAAGCCTTCGGAAAGGTCGATTTGACTCTGAGGAATTGGGAAGAAGCCTTTTGTTGCATCGTAGCGTGAACTGTATCCGTCAGGATGTAAGGCTGAATGTGTAGCTGGAGCTCCAAAGTTATAAACTGCTACTCCTACCTGTGATTCCAGGGCAGTTTTCGTGTAACTGTCACCCCAGCGCCTCATATCATTCCATCTTATGCCTTCAAATGCCAATTCATGCTGTCTTTCTTTCTGAATATTCTCTAATGAATAGGTAACAGGAGGCAAATCAGCACGTTCTCTTACTTCATTCATATATGTTGCATCTTCTTTCAGCTCTGACAACATGAGAAGGACATCAGCAAAACGGATATAGACCAAGTCATCGGTATGAGACAGCTGATTGTTGTCAGATGTTCCATACATAATTACGCCATAATCATTTTTCAAATTACCATCACTTCCTCTGGCAGTAACTCCATTGTACTTTTTACCCCAGTAATTACTTTCGAGAACAAAGTCCCATTGTCCTCTTTGATAGCCTAATGGAACAACTTCTTTCTCAATATCCATTACAGAAGCCCAAAGTCTTACATCGTCGGGCTCGTCTTGTTCCCATTGCTCAACCAACGACTCCGGCACGGAGTTGCCTTGTCCCCAGCCACCGGCAAACGGATAGGTATTTTCAAGATTCTGTAGCCCTCTTAAAGCATAAAATAACTGGTAGGTGTTAGAATAACCTCTGTCAATACCCCATCCTGCAAAATTTGAGAACTGAAGAACAAAAACTGATTCCGGATTTCTGGCGCCATTATCACTTGCATAAGTGAGACTCTTGCCTGTTTCTGCCATGTAATCCTGAATGTATTGATAATCATTTATTGACAATGAATTGGTATAAGGCCAAAGTTCATGAAAATCATCGACCAAAGAATGACCACTATTCGCATAGCAATCTTCCAGCCATGTAATAACGTTTTGTTTTGTAACGCTTCCGCTTTCCGGTAATGCGATATCATTTTTGTTATAGAAACCGGTATAAAAAAGAAATACCCGGGCCATTAAGGCTTGTGCAGCCCATTTAGTTATTCTTCCCTGCTGGGTTTGGCTGTAGGGTACATTCGGAAGCATTTCAATGGCATTTTTCAGGTCAGAAGCAATTTGTCCGTAAATTTCATCAACAGAAGCTGCGGGCAAATTCACATTTTCAGTGGTAATTTTCAGTGGAACTTCGTCGAAAACCGTATTTAACTGGTAATAGTACCAGGCGCGTAGAAACATTGCTTCTCCGGTAAACTGGGCCTTTTTTTCAGGACTAACAACCTCATCTCCGAGCAACGGCATATTCTCTATAGCAAAGTTGGCCCTGTGTATTCCCTGATACAAAACACTCCAGGAATTTAACAACATTTCATTGTCCGAGAACTGGAAGGTTTCATACGACTGTGCCTGAATATCATTCATTCCTCCACCACCAAGCTTTTCGTCGCTTGCAACTTCCCAAATGAAGAATGGGCTTCGGTCGACCTGACTCTGTATATTGTTCATTATAGTGTAAATTCCAGCCATCATTTGTTCAGCATCGTCTGCTGTTTGAGGAAAGTTGGCTGACGTTTTATCAGTAAGCGGATCCATGCTCAGAAAATCTTCGCACCCCCAAAGCAATAAAACTGCAATCAAATAATATATTATTTTTTTCATAACATTTCTCATTTATTAGTTTTTAAAATTTAAGATTTACACCAATCATATATGAACGTGGTGAAGGATAAAAACCTAAATCAATACCTGATACAAAAGGCTGCTCATTGCCGTATCCTACTTCAGGATCCATGCCTGAATAGTCGGTAAATGTAAACAGGTTACGTGCGGTAACATATAAACGTGCCTGTCCTAAAGGTATATTTGGCATCAATTTTTTGAAATCATATCCCAGCGTTACGTTTTGGATTTTGACAAAATCTCCGTCTTCAATATAAATTTCCGAGATATTGATTCTGTTCGTAGTGTTACCGGCAGTTAAGCGTGGCAGAAGATTGGAAGTACCTTCGCCATTCCACCGGGTTAAAATACGATCGGTGTAATTATGAAATTCGTTGTCGGCAAATGAGCGGTACGATTTCAAAATCTGATGACCGAATGCACCTTTGGCCGTAACGGCAAAATCTAACCCTTTGTATTCAAAGTTGATTCCAAATCCTATTCTAAAATCAGGATGAGGATTACCAATCATTGTTTTATCATCAGGAGTTACAGTATTATCACCATTAGTGTCTAAGAAAATTACATCTCCAGGTTGTGGGTTTTCTTGCAGATAACCTTGTGTCCAGTTATCAATTTCTTCCTGGTTTTGGAATATTCCGGCTGTTTTGTAACCATAAAAATAACCTACAGGAAATCCGGTTTCAACGCGCCATACTGGATCCGTTCCCTGTGAAATTATACTTCCATCACTTTGTATAAATCCGCTTGCATTACCCAATCGGGTAACTTCATTTTTATTTTCGGCGATGTTAAAATGTGCTCCATAGTTAAATTCACCAATGTGATCATTCCATCGCAAAGAAAGCTCGACCCCTTTGTTCACAATATCTCCACCATTATAATAAGGAGCCTGTGCTCCAAAAATTGCAGGCAACGGTTGACGAACTAACCAGTCTTTTGTTGTCTTTTTGTAATAGTCTAAAACCAACTGAAGTCGTGAATCCAAAAAATTTGCATCCACACCAACATTCAATTGTTCTGAAGTTTCCCAGCTAACATCAGGATTAGGTAATATAGATGGATATCCCCCCAGCTGCATCACGTCTCTGTTACTGCCAAAGCGATAATTGTTGTCTTTATTGAATCCAACGAGTGCCAAATACTGGAATGGATCGATTTGGGAATTACCATTTTGTCCCCAGCTGACTCTCAACTTCAGAAAATCTACAAAACCATTATCTTGAAGAAATCCTTCCTCTGTCATTACCCAGCCTGCTGAAACAGATGGAAAATAACCCCAACGATTTCCACTTGCAAAATTAGAAGAACCATCAGCTCTCATTACTAAGGTCAACAAGTACTTTTCGGCATAGTCGTAATTTACCCTGCCAAAGAAAGAAGCAAGCTGCCCTCTGCTAAGCGGGCCGCCCGAAATACTAGTAACACCAGTAGTTAATCCATCGGTATTGTTCAGGTAAGCATGCTCAAATCCAAGAAATGTTGGATTGGCGTTTGTTGCACTCATATTTGTTCCCAGGCCCCATTTCTCCATAGACTGTCCCACAAGAACGTCAATATTGTGATTGCCCGAATTAAACCTGTAATTCAAGGTATTTTCAAAGGTCCAGCTGTGTCCGTTTCCTGAAGACTGCGTGATGCGTCCGGGAGTTAAGGATACGTCTCCGGCCAAGTTGTATTCCGGCTGATAGCTGCGATAACTATTCCCGTTATACCGGTATCCATAACTGCTTCTGAATATTAAGTTTCTTATCGGCTGAATTTCCAAATATGCATTACTGTTGATGTTATAGTTTCTGGACTCATTCATCCCTCTGTTTAGATGCATCTGTGCAATGGGATTATAGATCCTTGATGATAATCCAACCAAACCCGAGGCTGCCAAATCATCAGAAGCATAATATTCTCCTTCACTATTATAAACGGGAACCAGTGGGCTTCCTACTAACAAGTTACGTACATCATTATAATACATTCCACCAATGGCAATACCGCCTTTTTTGCTGTAACTGTAATTGAAGGTTTGACCTACTTTTATTATATCCAGATCATTTTTCCTGTAAATTGTATGGTCGCTGTTTAACCTCACAGTGTACCTGTCGTAGTTAGGTTCAACCGGCTTACCCAAAACACCTTCCTGAGAAGCATAAGAGAAACCCATTGAAAAAACAGATTGCTCAGAACCACCGCTAATATTTACCGCATGGTTTTGTATTGGCGCATTTTTATTGTATGCCTCTTCTAACCAGTTGGTACCATTCCACTGCCCACTTTGTATTTTCTGATACAAATCGGGAATTGTACTTGCAAAGTCTATCGCATCTCTACCGGAAACAACTCTTTCTTCATTATAGATATCCATAAACTGCTGCGCATTGAGTGGCTGTTCCAGATTTTCAATTTGCTGAAATCCATAATAACCGTCATAGGCTACTTGCATATCACCTCTGCGGCCCTGCTTTGTTGTAACCAAAATTACACCATTTGCAGCACGTGAACCGTAAATTGCAGCCGATGCAGCATCTTTAAGAATATCAATCGACTCAATGTCGGCAGGACTCAGATTATTTATATCCCCACCTGCAACTCCATCAATTACATATAATGGCTGAGAGTTACCAATTGTACCCAGGCCACGAATATTTACTTTAAATCCTTCCCCAGGCATACCGGAATTCTGGACAATATTAACACCGGGAGCCTGGCCTTGAATTGCATCAAGCGCTTCACTTGTGCTTTGCTGAATGAGATCATCGGAACCAACATTAATATTGGCACCTGTGGTTAACTTTTTCTTTTGAACCCCATAACCAATTGCAACTACTTCTTCGATACCAATTGCCGCTTCTTCCATGGTAACATTAATCGTGTTTTGCCCATCGACCAAAATTTCCTGAGTTCTCATTCCTATAAAAGAAAATACAAGTGTAGCATCACCCGGAACATCTGAAAAAGAGTAACTTCCATCGGTGTTTGAAATAGTTCCCTCCATGGTGCCTTTTACAACAATGGTAACGCCCGGAAGCGGACTTCCGGAACCATCAACTACAGTACCCCGTAAATTGACGTTTTGTCCATAACTCCAGAGAGTTAGGAGCATCATAGGCAGCATCATTAGTGCAACCTGAAATAATTTGCCTTTTTTCATAAATAAATAGTTTTGATTAATAAATTTGAATTAAATCCAAGAAGATAGCGGTTATTTATACAGGCGGAATACACCCTAAAATAGCCCCAAGCTCTTAGTTATATTTTCATTCATTCTGAGTTTTATCTGACGATAGGAGTCTAAACATCACCAACACTGCATCGTACGTTCAACTAAACCTTTTTAAACTTCGGTGCTTAATGAAATTTCCGGAAAAACAGGAGTAATAAATTTGATGCAAAAAGATTAAAACCCCGATTTTTCATTCTACTTCGTTAAACACGCATAATTTGCACAATGGTTGTGTTATAATATGCTTAACACCCCTAACAGAACAAATCAGGTGAACGACAATATGAACGAATTAAATTTACAGCCAGGTATCACTTGTCCTTCTTTATTGAATAACCGGAAATCACAAGCGAAATTTGTATTTTGAGAAAATACGGTTAATGATAATAGTTTTTTACAGTCCATTCTTTCAAGTTTGATAAATCGTTTGTTAGTAATTGTCAAAACTACATTATCAGTGTAAATCCGACTTATAATTTTAGATATTTTAGTTTTAAGTTTAGATAAATTTGACTGCTGGCAGTGTATCAAAACAGCATTTAGGCCTCTCATTAAGAAATGCTATTTGCGCTTCCATTCCTGTAAACCCGCCAACCAGGCATCTTTTACCAATAAACCATAAACAACTGTACCACTGACAACTAACCACCTCTAAAAAGTTGTATTTTGCGCCTATTTGTAACAACTACAATATAAATTATCAATTCAAAACATATGATCTGTTTTTATTTATATACAATATAGTTACCTCGATTCATTTTTAGTTTCGACGCCCCTTATTGTACTATTTACAATTTTTTATAAATTTGTTAAGCAGAACAAATAATAAATCTGTTTAGTGTAAAAAACCAATAACCTAAAATCTGAATTATGAAGAAACTTTCTTTCCTATTTTGTTTTCTGGTAGTATTTACGATTACGAACCTCAACGCGCAGGAATTTAAACTTATTTCATCCGGTTATTTTCAAAACCAGGGAGTTGATGTAATGGCTTTCGATGATATTTATCCGGAAGGCCACCAGGGCGGCGTATCGCTTATTATGCACGGAAACCGGATTGCCACAAATGGCGACATCCGACTGGAGCCTATGCCCGGACAATGGCAGCCGGTGCCGAAACAACACGACCGCGTTACGAACCAGGAAAAAAATACAATTACTGCACAGTTGAGTTTCCCCGACTCATCGCGCCACATTACCGGATTTAATCCAATGGTTTACCCCGATTTACAAATCAACTACACGGTAAATGTTGAAGGCAAAGGCGGTTCTGTTATCGTTACCGTTGACCTGGAGCAGCCCGTTCCGCAAAACTACCTGGGGAAAGTGGGTTTTAATATGGAATTGTTTCCGGGAGCATTATTCGGAAAGCCCTGGATTATGGACGATAAAACCGGAATTTTCCCTATGCAAGCCAACGGACCAACCCGTTACGAGCCATCGAACTTTAAACATCCGGGCAATTTTAATCCTGATGGAAAAGCCTCGGCAGAACACCTTGCCGGCGAAGGATACAGCCCGATTATTGCCGATGACATTGTTGCTGAGCCTTATGCTCAGGGGCACCACTTTGTGGTACGCCCCGATGATCCTTACGGGAAATTCGGCATTACAAGTGAGGGAGCGGCCTTAAAGCTCTACGACGGTCGTATGAATCACAACAACGGCTGGTTTGTGGTTCGCAGCGAAATTCCCGCAGGAAAAACAACAGCCGCCATAAAATGGATCATTACACCCAATGTTGTTGAAGACTGGCAGTACACACCTGTGGTTCAAACTTCGCAAATTGGCTACACCTGCAATCAACAAAAAACAGCTGTTATTGAGCTCGATAAACGCACTGAAAAAACAGAAATTCCGGTGCTGTTTAAAATTACGGCTTCGGAAGAAGAAGAAGTACTCAGTAAACCCGGTGAAGAATGGGGACAGTTTCTGCGTTATAATTACCTGAAATTCGATTTCTCGGAAATAGATGCTCCGGGACTTTACCAGGTGCGTTACGGCAATGCTGCTTCTCCGGTTTTTCGGATTGATGATGCGGTTTACGACCGCGGGGTTTGGCAGCCTGTTCTGGAATATTTTCTGCCCGTTCAGATGTGTCATATGCGGGTAAATGAAAAATACCGTGTTTGGCACGACGACTGCCACATGGACGATGCACGAATGGCACCGGTTAATTTTAACCACATCGATGGTTATGTGCAGGGAGCGTCAACTTTAACTGATTATGCACCCGGCGACGTTGTTCCGGGATTAAATATTGGTGGCTGGCACGATGCCGGCGACTTCGATCTGCGTGTAGAATCGCAGGCTGGCGAAGCTTATATTCTGGCACTGGCTTACGAAGCATTTGGGGTGGATTATGATGTAACTTCTATCGATCAGCAAAAGCGAATTACTGAAATCCACCAGCCCGATGGGAAAGCCGACATTTTACAACAGATAGAAAACGGCGCACTTACCGTAATTGGCGGATACCGGGCTTTGGGCCGTCTTTACCGCGGTATTATCTGCAACAACCTACGGCAATATGTTATGCTGGGCGATGCGGCGGCAATGACCGACAACGAGCCGGGCAACGACGACGACCGCTGGGTGTTTACCGAAGACAATCCATACCGCGAATTAACCACTGCCGCACAAATGGCTGCTACAGCGCGAGTGCTGAAAGGATTTAACGATACGCTCAGCACACAGGCCCTTGATTGTGCCAAAACCTTATTTGAGGTTACTGATGCCAACGGACGTTCCAAAGCAGCCAAAATACACGCCGCCACCGAACTATACCTTACCACCGGCGATGACCTGTACAAAAATTACCTGCTTTCCGAAACCGAATTTATTACACAAGCAATAGGATTTGTTGGCTGGTACATTGGCCGCGCCGAGAAAAAGATCAACGATCCTGATTTTACCAAAGCAATCAGGGAAGCCATGAGTGGCCTCAACGAACAAATTAAAAAGCAAGGTGCCGAAACGCCTTACGGAATCCCTTATCGCCCGCGTATCTGGGGAGCAGGATGGGATATCCAGTCCTTCGGTTTCAAGCAATACTTTTTACACACGGCCTACCCCGATATTTTTAGCCCGGAATACATTTATAATGCGCTGAATTTTATTTTAGGATGCCATCCGGGTTCCAACACTTCGTCGTTTGCTTCGGGAATTGGTGCGCGCTCGGCAACTGTTGGTTATGGTTTAAATCGTGCCGACTGGTCGTACATTCCGGGTGGCGTTGTGTCGGGTACGGCACTTATTCGCCCCGATTTCCCTGAACTGCTGGAGTTTCCATACCTGTGGCAACAGGTTGAATATGTGCTTGGCGGCGGCTCGTCGCATTATATGTTTTTGGCTTTGGCTGCTCAACAACTTCTGAAAGAAGAATAAGCTGAAAATAACATGGATGCTAAAAAGCTCCGCATTTAAAACCAATAAAAACCTATTATGAAACGAATTATTATTTTACTTGTACTCGCCGGTGTTACACTGTTTTCGCAAGCCGGGAACTACAAAAATTATAAAGTGTCGGTGTATGTCAGGGCTTACGAGGTAGAAAAAATGAAAGACCTGAACTGGCTCGACTCCACCTGGACCATCATTTCGAACCAGGTAAAAATCGATAAAATTTACCTGGAAACTCATCGCGATTTACTAATCGTTCCTGATGAAACACTGGAGCAGGCAAAGCAATATTTTTTGGATAAAGGTCTGGAAGTTGGAGGAGGAATTACCTACACCATCGACGAATCGAACAATTTTGAAACCTTTTGCTATTCCAATCCTGAACACCGGGAAATTGTGCAACAAATTGCCGAACACACTGCCCGTCATTTTGACGATTTTATTCTCGACGATTTCTTTTTTACCAGCTGTAAATCCGATATCGAGATTGAAGCCAAAGGCGACATGAGCTGGACGGAGTACCGCACAAAACTAATGACTAAAGCCGGAAAAGAACTGGTTCTGGAACCGGCTAAAAAAGTGAATCCCAATGTAAAAGTGATCATCAAATACCCCAATTGGTACGATCATTTTCAGGGGCTTGGGTTTGACCTGCAAAACGGGGCACACCTGTTTGATGGAGTGTGGACAGGCACAGAAACACGCGATCCGTCGTATGCACAACATCTGCAAAACTACCTGAGCTACAACATTATTCGCTATTTCGACAACTTACGCCCGGGCTACAACTTTGGTGGATGGGTTGATGCCGGCGGCTCGAACATGGGAATGGACCGCTACGCCGAACAACTCTGGCTTACGATGTTTGCCAAAGCACCGGAAATTATGTTGTTTGCCTACAATCAACTAACCGACGTGCAACTGCGTCCCGAAATTCACCGAAAACAGTGGCAAGGTACGGGCACCAGTTTTGATTACGACGAAATGATGAAACCCATTCAGTTGCCCGATGGTAAAACCGTAACACCATCGACCATAGCCCGTGTGGCCGCTGTAGCTTTGGAACAAGCTGATGAAGTTGTTGGCCAACTGGGTAAGCCAATCGGGATTAAATCATACAAACCTTATCATTCTCTGGGCGACGATTTCCTGCAAAATTACCTCGGAATGATTGGCCTGCCTATGGATATGTACTCCGAATTTCCGGAAGACCAGAAAGTAATACTGCTTACTGAACAAGCCAAATACGATAGCGATATTGTAAGCCAAATGAAAAAGCAGTTGCAAAAAGGCGGCGATGTAGTAATTACCAGCAGCTTGTTAAAAGCCATAGAAAACGACATTGCCGACATTGCCGAGTTGCGTGCAGGCGATAAGAACGCACTTATTAACGATTTTGGCTTCTTCGGAAAAACCGAAAAAGACATCCTGATTCCTCAGGTGCTGTATCAAACCAACGATGCCTGGGAAATTGTTAGTGCCGGACGTCCGCTGACAAATGGTGTTAGCGGTTATCCAATGCTGCTTCGCACGCAATATTCTAAAGGAAACCTGTATGTGATAACTATTCCCGACGATTTTGGAAACCTTTACGATTTGCCCGATGGTGTTTTGAATATATTTCGCCAGATTATGAGCAAAGATTTGGGAATGTACATTGAAGGACCGGCCAAAGTAAGCCTTTTTGTTTACGACAATGATACATTTATAATTGAGTCGTTTTTGGATGAACCTGTAACCATTCAACTGGTTAGCACCGAAGATCTTTCCGCCATCTCCGATATTTCCGAAGGAGTTACGATTGAAAAACTCCCCGAAGAAATACCAAGCTTCTTTAGCCGCCGGATGAGAGATGCTGAAAAAACCAGCAAATTCAGTATTACTTTAATGCCGCATTCGTACCGGGTTTTTAAGAAAGATTGAAGTTTAGAACAAAAGAAAAAAGACTAGACATACAAATGTTTCTTGCTATTTGCAATGGAGCAGAATTTAACGAGTTTCACATAGGAGGGGCTGGCTTGTGACTATGCCTCTCCTCTCAAAGCTCGCTCACCGCCAATATCATCATTGTAATCCTTCAGCCAACGAGAAAGAATTTTTTTCTATTTTTACATTTCGCTGAACAACAATGACTTGCCTCGAATAAAAACTTAAATAGTTAATGACAAAAACATTGCGTAAAGACACATTCATTTCAGCACTGGCTTAAAAAAAACAGTATTGGCAATAATGATGGTTAATCAAATGCCAATACTGAAGTAATACTAACTAAACTAATCAAACTATTTAAGTCAAGTATTTTTCTAAGCTTCTACAACTTTCTTTTTTCTATGTTTTAAAAACAAGTACAAAAAAGCCAGCGAAAGAAATGCGGTAAGAATAATAACATACTGGAGTGTAGCTGCACCTGCAGCTAAATCATCCCCAAACTTGGTAGTTTGCACATCATAAATTTTACCCAATACGGGTTGAGCAATAGCTCCTCCAAGGAAGCCAATTCCTCCCATTATGGCTAATCCCAAAGCCCCGCTTGTGGGTACTTTTTCGGCAACTACTCCCAACATATTCGGCCAAAAGAATCCAATGCCCAATGCAAAAACCGTAGCCGACGCAAATAATACTGCACCGGATGAGATGCTCATTAAATAAAGGCCGATTCCGGAAAAAACAGCAGAGAACAGCAACACTCCAATACCCGATAAACGGTGAACAACCGGCCCCGCAACTAATCTGGCTAAAGCCATAATTGCCGAAATCCAAACCAGGATCAAGATTGCACCAATTCCTTCGCCAAATAAATTACTTACCGAATTATTAAACAACGCCGCAATCCACTGGTTGGTTCCTAATTCGGTGGCAGCTGTAAACAACATGCAAAAAGCCATAAACAGAAATAACGGAGACACACAGGCTTTAAGCATATCCTTGTACGATGCTCCAACGGTAACCCTTTCCGTTTTCGGAAATTTCTGACCGAAGAATAATATACCGTACACCAATGTAGGCACTAACATTACGGCTGTTTGAATACGCCACCCAATACCAATTTCGTTTAAAAAGAAAACGATAAGGCCTCCGATTACAATACCGGCCGGAAACCACATGTGAAAGCGATTCAGCTTTGCCGTTTTATTATTCGGATAAAGGGCCGTAACCAACGGGTTTGCTGCGGCTTCAACACTTCCGTTTGCAATACCAATAAACATGGTTGAAAAGAAAAGCGACCAAAAGCCCTGAGCAAAAATGGTCCAGGTAAGGCCAATAATATGGCAGGCAAAAGCAATTGCCATTACTTTTCCGATGCCTAAGATATCAATCAGGGGACCAAAAATTACCATGGCAAGTGTAAATCCCCAAAAAGCGGTTCCAACTATCCATCCAACCTCTGCCCCCGCGAGATTAAATTCTTCCATCCACGGAGTAATAAAGCCACCACGGGTTCCGAATGAAAGGGCTGTAACTACCAGTGCCAGACAGCTGGTGTTAAATAACAAAGACGTTCTGATTTTATTCATATACTTAGATTTAATTAGAATTTACCAAAGTTCTTCACCGTATTCCCAACCTTCACGAACGGGCTCTTTAATGAATTGATCCAACTCAGGGTGGTTGGTTACTTTCATGTTCGTTGCATCGTATTCAATACGTATATTAAATCGCTGAGCAAGAACGCCAATCAGCGCCATTTCTGTCAGGCCGGTTGCATAGTTGAAGTTCGAACCGGGCATTGGCCCATTACCTTTTATGGCATCCAGAAATTCCTTAACCGGCCCTCCCTCAATTCGGGGAATTGAAGGCGCAGGCATTTTGTTGGCAACCCAATCTTCCCACTCTTCATCCGACATAATCAGCATGGCGTTATTTGGCCGGCCACCGGTAATTATACTTTGTTTTTCGCCAACCATAATCATTCCCGAAGGCGGCAATTCATCAATTCCCCATTCAGGTCTGTTTTCCGGTTTTAATCCACCTTCGTACCATTTCAGAACTGCCGGTGGTTTATTACCTCTTTCCGGAAATTCAAAACGGATTATCGATTTATCGGGCACAAAACCATCAGGAGAACCCGAATGGAATTCAGTTTCAACAATAGTAGGCATTCCTAATTCTAATGACCAGAACGGAGCATCCAGCGTATGGCAGGCCCAGTCGCCTAATTCGCCATTACCGAAATCATAAAATCCTCGCCACGAACGCGGAACATAAACTTTGTTATAAGGGCGAACAGCAGCAGGCCCCAGCCACAAATCCCAATCCAGACTTTCAGGAATAGCTTGTTCTGCAGGCGGGTATTGCCCTGGTTTGGTGAAATATTTTCCTTCGCCAAATTCGGGTCCGTTAAACCAGGCAAATATTTCTTTTACTTCTCCTGTTACTCCTGCGTCGTACCATTCTTTTACTTTCCGGATACCATCAGTTGTATGCCCCTGATTGCCCATCTGCGTAATTACATTGTAATGTTCTGCTGCTTTTTTCAATGTTCTTAATTGCCAGACATTATGAGCCAGTGGTTTTTCAACAAAAACATGTTTGCCCAATTGCATGGCCGCCATTGCAGCAGGAAAATGACTATGATCGGGTGTTGATACCATAACGGCATCAATTTCATTAGCCATTTCGTCGAACATTTTCCGGAAATCTTTATATCGTTTGGCTTTCGGGAAGACAGTATAACCTTCAGCTGCACTTTCGTCGTTTACATCGCATAAAGCAACAATATTTTCATACCTGCTTTTACTCCAGTTTTCACGACCTCGCCCACCAACTCCAATAATGGCTATATTAACTTTTTGCGAAGGCGAACAGCTCAATAAGTTTGGAATTAATGCCGCACCAACACCTAAAGCAGAAGCAGATTGAAGAAACCTTCTTCTATCAATATTTCTCATTAATTACGTTTTTAAAGTTCTTATTCAACTACTGGTAGGCCGGACTCACCCAATCTTCTTTGGGCTGGTATTTACTTTCGCTGGCCCATCGTATTCCTCTTTTCATAATCTCCAAAGCTTCAGGAACTTCGAAATCAGCCATTACATGGCCCGAAGAGGAGAAAAAGACCCTTCCTTCGCCATAATATTTTTTGTAAGCTACCGGCATTACACAGCCGTCGGCCCACGGCGCATGACCTGCAATAAATTTTGTTGTTGAAAGTACTTTCACGTTCGGATCAACATGCATGTAATATTGTTCCGAGTGTAAATCGAAATCGTCGAGGCCGGCGGTTATCGGATCATCATGATCGACAATATTAACCCTGAAATCGATAACGTTACCGGGATGTGCTACCCATTGCGAGCCAATCATAAACTGGTATTCGGTATTGTTCCTGAACGAATCGTTCAGTCCGCCGTGCCACCCGGCAATTCCGGTTCCGTTTTCTTTAACGGCGGCTAAAAGGCCACTCTCCTGTTCCCGGGTAATCTGAGACATGGTGACGATTTGAATGATAAGATCCCTGGAGTCCATCAGATCTTTATCGAGGTAGGAATCAAGCGAATTAGAAACCTCAACCTCAGCTCCTTCAGATCGCATCCAGGGAACAAATACCTCAACAGACTGCTCAGGCTCATGACCCGGCCAGCCTCCCCATACATAAAGCACTTTTTTGCCTTTTAGCGAATCTGTAGTTTGTGCCTCAGCTGCTTTTGCCATATTCTTAGGCAGCAGGATCCCTCCGGCTCCTGCTGCTATTGTAGTTTGTACAAATTTTCTTCTGGATAAAGAATTCATTTCGAATAATTTTATGGTTATAATTTATATCCGTTGTGATATTCTCGGTGATAATGTTTTTCGGCCTCAGGATCGTTGATAAAATACTGAGCCTCGGGCGACCAGAGTACCGGACGGTTTAATTCGTAGGCAATATTTCCTAATATGCAGCAAGCAACAGTTCGTTGACCGACTTCTACCGGTGCAATAGGATCGCGGCGTGCCCGTACTGAATTGATAAAGTCCTCCACATGTCCGGCGCTTCTTTCATAAAGTCCTGCATCTTTTTCTCCCTGGTCAGGAGGCAGTAAGGACTTGTCGGAAGCTGCAATCTGCCCTCTTGACACTTCAATCCATCCGTCTTCTCCCCAGAATTTAAGCCCAAGTGTTTTTCGATCGTCGTAAGGCTCATTTACCATTTCAAGGCCGTTATCATATACATAGGTCAGGTATTTGGCTCCCTGGTAGCGCGGAGGTATCACTTTAACCGGCCCGCTGTGATCTTTTTTCAGTGCCCACTGACCGATATCGAAATTGTGTGCACCCCAGTCGCAGGTAAAACCGCCACCTGTTTCTTTGTAATATCTCCAGCGCCCCCAGCCTCTTTCTTTTACCGGCGGATCGATTGAAATTGGCAATGCAAGTGCCGAATTAAAATGAATACTATGCGGCAGTGGCCCCAACCAACGATTCCAGTCCAGATCTTCCGGAATTGGTTCTGCGGGTAAATCGTACGGATCGGGGCCCGGACCTACATAAGCTTGTACTTTTGTGAGTTTTCCGAAGGCTTCACGATGCACCATACCAACGGCATGTTGATAATTGCTGTCGGAACGTTGCTGACTTCCTGTGGCAAAAATTACATTATTACGACGCACAGCCTCGGCAACTTTTATACTTTCTTTAATGGTAAAAGTTATTGGCTTTTCCTGGTAGATGTCTTTACCGGCATTGCAGGCATCAATAGCAATTATTGCGTGCCAGTGGTCGGGAGTTGCAATTACCACTGCATCAATATCGCTACGATCAATAATAGGGCGGTAATCCAAATAGGTGGTCACCTCTCCATCGGGGTAATATTCTTTAACCTGTTTTTCGAACCGTTTTCTTTTAATACCATACACATCTGCTCCGGCCACTACTTCAACTCCTTTTATGTGACGGAATCCGTTTAATAAGTTCATGGCTTGCTGACCAAGGCCAATAAATCCAACACGTATTGTATCGTTGGCTCCAGCCTTAAAACTTTGTAATAATGGCAACGCAGTTATACCTGCGGCCCCAATTGAACTGGTTTGAAGAAACCTTCTTCTTGAAAAATTTGTCATAATTCAATTTTTATTGTTTAGTTGTATAGATTAAAATTTGCTCCAGCTGTTTTACAGCTGGAGCAAAAAAGTTTAATATCCCGGATTTTGTACGATTTTAGGATTTTGGTCAATAACATCCTGAGGAATAGGTGTCATATATTGTTTCAGATTAAAAGCAGCAGTCCACTTTACTTCTTCCTCAACACTATATACCCAAACACCTGAATTATCGCTTGGAACCGTGTTTCTAATCACCATGTTGTGACGCTGGGTACCCATTGTTTGTTCGGCAATTTTCCAACGTTTGTTATCATGGTATCTTTTACTCTCGAAACAAAGTTCAACACGACGTTCGCTTCGAATTGCCTCACGCATTTCTTCCTGCGACAGTCCTGGCTCGAGATCAGGAATACCACCACGCGCTCTTATTTTATTGATAGCACTGTAAACCGACGCATCGGGGCCTACAGCCTCATTTTGTGCTTCAGCATAATTTAACAGTACTTCGGCATAGCGGTAATAAACAAAGTTTTGTCCGCTGGCATCATCGGCAGGAGGTGCATCAGGATTCAGCTTTTTCTTTTGATAATAGCCCGAGTCGCCCGCATCAGTTTTACCGGCCAAATCAATCTGGTTGGTTTTATCCGGATTTGGGTAGGTTTCATCAATCCGGGTATAAATAATGTCGGTTTCGGGCATCCAATCCAGTTTATATGGTGCACCATCGTAAACGATAAAGTCGTAAAACCGTGGTTCTCTGTCAACATAAGGATCTTGTGGATCGTAACCCGAAGTTGGATCGTTGATATCTTTTCCATTTGCCATTTTAAACTCATCAACCAATTCCTGTGTTGGATTGTAATTTCCCCAGGTCATATACTGGCCTAACACATAAGTTGGGCCTCCCCGGCGTTCGTAATTGGCTCCCATACCTGAAACATTGGCAACAATTTGCCTGTCCCAGATTACCTCAGAGTTATATTCGTTAGCAGCCCTCCAAAAGTTGGCAATATCATCAAACAGTTCGTAATACTGACCGTCGCCATACTGATCGATAAACTTTTTATTTGTAGCAGCAGCCTGGGCATACAATCCCGCTCTTGGAGATGCAAAATGAACGATGTTTTCCGGATCTGGCAGATAAGGCGTGCCGCTGTTAAAGAGTTCGCCGGCTGCAAATAGTTCCATCCAACCTTTTAATGCCAGAGCTGCACCAATTGTAGCATGTCCGGCTTCTCCATCTCCTGCATTGTATTTCACAGGTAAATATCCGTTATTAACGATTGCTTCCAGCTCGTTAACAATAAAATCAAATGTAGCACCAAACGATTCTCTCGGATAGAGCAATTCTTCTTCTGTCATCGCATTTCGGTCGAGTGGAACAGTAATAACAGGCAAGCCACCATAATGCATAAACATTTCACTATAGAAAAATGCTCTTAAGAATTTGGCTTCATCCATACGTTTATTGTACCAATCGGTAGAAAAGTTTTCTTTATTCTCTTCAATCTTTTGAATGAAAGTATTTGCTTTTCTGATGTAAACAAAGAAATTTTCCCACGAATAGTTTCTTTCAGTTGGTCCCTCAGTTCCGCCCCAGGGATTAGTCGTACTTGATGATGGCGCTATACATACACCCTGTCTCCAGTTAGATGACGTATAATAGTGACTTATATTATAATCATCGGTATAATAATCTAAATTCTCTTCAGAGTTCCACTTATTTGGAAGCTGGCTGTACACGTCATTTAAGAAAATATCGGCATTGCCATCTGATGCCCATTGTGTAGCATCGCTAAGGTTTGCTTTATCAATATTTTCCAGAAAATCCTCCTGATCGCAAGCGGATATACTTAGTATAAACAAGGTTAATATTCCTAAGCGGAGTATATTATTTATATTTCTTTTCATGATGTATCGTATTATAAGTTAAAAAGTTATATCAATTCCAAATGTAGTTGACCTCATTACCGGATAGGCGGTTTCTCTTAAATCGTATCCCATCTCCGGGTCAACATGCTTAAGCTTACTAATTGTAAACACATTTTGGCCTGTTACATAACAACGAACATCTCCAATACCCAATTTATCAGTTATCCTGTTGGGCAGGGTATAACCAATGGTAGCGGTTTTTAGTCGTAAGTAATTGGTATTTACCATCCAGAAATCGGTTTGCTGGGTATTATTATTGTAAGGAGATGGTGTAGCCCTCGGGTATTTTGCATTCTGATTTTCCGGAGTCCAGCGGTTATCAAAATATTCATACGATGTGTTACTTCCGTTGTTCTCAAAAGGCACTGTCATAAACTGATAGGTTCTGATACTGGCTTTGGCAGCTCCCTGGAAAAATAGGGCAACATCCAGGTTTTTCCATTCCAAAGTTGGGGTAAAACCAAAAGTCATTAACGGATAAACCGGATAACCAATTTTTGTTTCATCATTCGAATCGATTTTTCCATCAGGTACTCCATCAGGGCCACTTAAGTCGGCATACTTAATATCACCGGGATGAAGTTCGCCAAACTGTTCAACATTATATCCGTCAGCCGAATTTATTATTCCATCGCCATTGGTATCTTCAGCGGTGGTAAAAAGGCCTAACGCTTTATATCCGTAAGGTGTTCCAAAAGGTTGACCAACCAATGTACGGTTGGGGTTATTTGCCTGCGCATCGCTTTGGAATACTTCTACCATTTGGTTTTTGGCATAACTAAAGTTGGCTGAAAGTCCAATAACCATATCGTCGTTTACATTGTAAACACTTGATGCATTTATTTCGATACCGTTATTTTTCATTTCTCCTTTATTCTCCTCCGACAAATCGAGTCCATACTCCACAGGGAGTGTTACCTGCGGAGCCAGAAGCATACCGGTACGTTTTTCGTGGAAATAGTCAAATTCCAGGTTCAAAAGCCCGTCCCACATATTTAAATCGAAACCAATATCCATTTTGGTTGAAACTTCCCAGGTAATTTCAGGGTTCGGTTCACTTTCGTTGGCCGATCCCTGAACAAGCGAACCATTTCCAAATGCATACGCATTTCCGCGAAGGCTGTAACCTGCCAGATACTGGAAAGCCTCACCGGCAAGCATACCCGATTGCCCCCATGATGCCCTTAGTTTCAGGTTATTGATATTTCCTTTGTCGGCCATAAAACCTTCTTCAGAAACACGCCATGCAGCAGAAAATGCTGGAAAATATCCCCAGCGTTCTCCCGGCGCAAAGTAGTAGTGCCCGTCATATCTGCCCGATGCTTCGAGCAAATACTTATCCATATAGCTATAGCCTACACGATAAACGTAACCAATTTCGCTACCGGTTGCCGAAGCTCCACCGTTGTCGTAATCGTTTTTATCGGAACTACCAAAGTCCATTTCATCAATTAATATGGCAAAGTTGTTTCTGCGTGTCCAGAAATTATCTCTTGTTGACTCTCTCGCTTCGGCCACAAGCAAACCGGTTACACTGTGGTCGCCAAATGTACGGGCATAATTCAGGTAAGCCTGATAGGTAAAATTAGACCACCTTTCTTCTTCAATCCTAAGGTAGCTATACAGCGGAGACCATCCTTCCTGTGTTGTTTGTGCTTCGGTAAATGAATAGGGCGTTGTGGAATAATCAATTACATGATAAATAAATGGAAGGTGCCATTGTTTTGTTCGTTGAATATTAGGGTCGTAGCTAAAAACGCCTTTAAAATTCAAACCTTCAATAAAAGGCAATTCCTGCTCTACGGTTATGGAAGTTAAAAGGGTTTTTCGGTTTATCAGCGTATAACCATCTGATTTTAAAGCTGCAATTGGAGAGCTTGCCGATGATTCGCCCCAATGTTCGCCATCAGAATAAAGCAATGTTTGTATAGGTACAAATTTGTAAAATGTTCTGAAAAGGTGCCCTCCACGAGTACTTTCACCGGGATCCAGTTCATCCGTATCTTCTATCGATCCGTGAATTGACATACTTACTTTGGTAGTATTGGTTGCCTGTAATCCAAGGCTGATATTGTAGCTATACCTTTTATAATTGATTTTATCTACAATTCCTGCCTGATCATAATATCCCAAACCTGCGTGGTAATTAAATTTTGATGAACCGCCACTAAATTCAAGGTTGTAATTCTGTACCGGTACGTTTGTATTCCAGTGATCAATAAATTTTGAGTCGGGATATAAATCCGGATCCTGTCGGTGTAAATTCGGATAATCGGCAATTAAATCCGGATTATTAGGAGGAGTTGTTCCATTTGGTGTTAAGTTGTAATAACCTTCATTTTGTAGCGCCATGTAATCCTGCGCATTCAGCATTTCCGGCAAATAGGTTGGATTCTGAATTCCATAAGACGAAGTTAAGCGAACCACAGGTTTGCCGGCTGTACCTTTCTTGGTGGTTATAAGAATTACGCCGTTGGCACCACCAATACCGTATGGAGCAACTGCGGCCGCATCTTTCAGGATTGTAACCGACTCGATGGTGGCCGGATCAACCTGGCGAATATTATCTCGCTTTACCCCATCAACCACAACCAACGGATCGCTGTTTCCTGTGGTAACAACACCGCGGATATGTATGTCAGGGTCATCGAAACCCGGTTGCCCTCCGTTAGGACGCATACTAACACCGGCTAATTTACCGGCCAACGCCTGCGAAATATTTGGAACCGGTACCTTGGCTAATTCTTCCCCTTTAACGGTACTGATTGCACCGGTTACGGTAGTTTTTTTCTGTACACCGTACCCGATGGTAACTACTTCTTCAATACCAATTACATCAACTTCCATGGTTATATTAATAACCGTTTGATTACCAACGGCTACTTCCTGAGACTGCATCCCGATAAAAGAAAATATCAGGGTATTATCAGGCGAAACATCGCTTAATGAGTAACTCCCGTCGGTGTCGGTAATTACCCCATTGTTTGTTCCTTTTACCACAACGGTAACACCAGGGAGAGGCGCCCCGCTGTTGTCAGTTACTTTTCCAGAAACTACATTTTGCTGAACATCAGACACCTCTGTGTTATCCCGATTTGAATCAGAATCGCTGACATTCGATGAAGTACTGGCTGAAACATGAGTGAAACTTGTTAGCAGAAGAATTAATACAAGTTTCATCGCGAGCAATAATTTCTTTTTCCTGTTAAAATACAGAAAAAAACAAGTTGCATTTTTTTTCATAAATTCAAGTATTAAAGTTATAATTAACGGTGTTTTTACACCCGAGATTTAATTTGCCCGGTAATTGTTGGCGCAACTGCCGGGTTTTTTATTCTTATTTATTTTCTAAATCATTAAAAGTGCCCTCCTTTTACTTATTATCTTTATTGAATATCCGTAAATACTCATAATTTGATTTATTTCATTATCTTTAAGGTAGTTAAAACGATATAGATGAACCTATTTACTTTCACAGCACATTTTGATAGCGAGGAAGCTTGCCGAAACCATTTTAAAGAGGAAAGGGACAAGGTAGGTGTAGTCTGCAAGGAATGTGGACATACAGAGCATTACTGGATAAAAAGTCGCTGGAGTTACGAGTGCAAAAAGTGTAGACACCGTACTTCATTGCGTAGTGGCACTATAATGCAGGGATCAAACCTATCGTTCATGATCTGGTACAAAACCATGTTCTTAATGACTGCCACCAAAAAAGGTTTTTCCAGCAAGGAAATCCAAAAGCAACTTGGAATGAAACGCTATGAGCCTGTTTGGGCAATGGTACACAAACTTCGTAAAGCCATGGGTAACCGCGATGCGCGTTATACCTTGGAGGGGATGATTGAAATGGACGAGGGATATTTTACAGTAGAATCTTCTGAAGTGGAAAAGTCGAGAGGGAAAAGAGGACGTGGTGCTGCAGGCAAGTCGCCGGTATCAGTAATGGCAGAGTCGGCTCAGCTTGAAGATGTAGAGACCGGGGAAAAAACAAGTCAATGCCGTTACTTCAAAGCCAGGGTTCTTGAGAGTCACCATGCAGATGAAATTAATGATACGGTCAGGGAATCTTTTGATGAAAAAAGTATTGTATTTACCGACGACAGTACGTCTTATGTTGATATTTCGGATTATGTGGAACTTCATTTTTCTGAAAAGTCAAGCGAAAAGCTCACCAAAGAAACATTGCGTTGGGTTCATATTACAATAAGCAATGCTAAACGAAACTTCCTTGGTAATTACCACAAGATTAAGGGGAAATACCTTCAAATGTATTTGAATGAGTTCGTCTACAAGCTAAACCGGAGGTATTTTGGAGAAAAACTCTTTGACAGGCTGGTTATTGCTGGAATTACTGGACTATGACTAAATACGGATATTCAACTTATCTTTTTACTTCCTTGCTTATATTGCTTTCAACCGGGGTTTGGCTATTAGCGCCATATAATATTTAAAAATTATTTAACACATTGTTTTAAATCGTCTTTACCAACAACTGTTTCAGGTTATGTTTAAAGATCCCCCTATGTAAAAGAGGATCTTTTAATTAATACCATCTAAAAACCTATCCTATGGAGAAAAAAAAGATATACTTCCAGTTGACAAAAAATATGCATTTATGCCTTCATATGCGGCCCTCTGCAATTCCTTATCAAATTATTAAGACAATCAGATTTATCGATACGATTTACACAAGCTAAGAATGCGAATGGTAATAATTCCCAAAATGTAAAAATCCAGTTTTTCATACGATTAAAATTGTTTTTATAAAATCATCGTATTAATTTATTTACAAATTTCTAACGCAAAATATTCATGGCTTTATTTTGAACTATTTGCTGAAATCTGAACAAAATGGGATCAATTCAACTTGCTACCTGGAGTTTTCTTTCTGACTTATTTTATACAAGATTTTGTAGTCAGTAATACGATTTGAATACACAGTGTTTTTTCATAAATAGTTTAAGTTAGATATGTTTTAAAAAATATTTATTACACAACTGGTACTGTTCTGTTCTGTTCGCTTATTAACAAAGATACTACATTCCAAAATAAATAAACAGAACTTAATTAATGCTTTACAACATGACAATGATATGTTTGTAGCATTGGTGCAGAATTTAAAACACCGTAAACAACCTACCTGACTTGAACTAAAAAGCCACACCCAAGGGGCAATGAGGCCGTTTGAAAAATTACCCGAAAACAGCATTACTTTTAAGCCAGATAACACATCAAATTGTTCGTACCCGAAGCAACTCCCACTTCCTACAACAGTTCGGGTTTAAATTTTTCAAGGGCACTTCCGGCATCAACTATTTTCGCGATATCGCCAAAAACCTGCAATTAATCGGCCCCTCATCTCCTCAAAACGAGTTAAACCTCATCATCAATGGTAGGAATTCCCCTACCTTTTGTTAGACATTATCCTCTCGCGATGTAGGTTTTCGCCTGTTACTATTTTGCTTTGCCCATGGTAATTTTGTTAAAAACAAAATATGTAAGGAAATGAGTGTAAGAACCATGAATAGTCAACCTTCAATATTAATACTGGCAGATTTTTCGGACGGAAGCTGGCACGCTACTTCGTTTGCCATGCAATTTCTTTATACAGAAAAATCACCGGTTACTATTTTACAAACTTATCAGAATCCGGGCTGGGGACACTTAATGATGCGCAAACTGAGCCATCACTTGAGAAAAATTACAAAAAACGAACTACGAGCTTTAAAAAACAGATTAACAAAGCATTTTAACATTGAAAAACAAAAAATTAACACCCTTTCTGTTGAAGGCGAACTGAATTCGGTACTGAATTTTAAACCAATTATTAACGGGCAGCACAACCTTGTTTTATCTACACACAACTCTTTCGAGGATTCGTGCAAAAGACAAAACGGATGTTTGGAGAAAATAATTGATACCGCGAAACATCCCCTGTTTATTATACCCGAAAGGTTTGAAGGCGACGCTACGAAAAAAATACTGTTTGTTGCAAACCCCGACAAAGAACCATCGGTGCAATTGCGCAACCAGCTTATTGAAATATGTAAAAAAACCCAATCAAACCTGGAAATACTGTTTGTACTAAAAACACAAAACCAACATATAAGCGAGAATGTAAAATCAAACTTCAACAACTATTTTGAGGGGATTGATATCACGCTTAATACAATATCAAATAAAACAAAATGTAAGGGTATTAACAATTACCTGAATCAGACAAACCGCGATTTAATTGTAATTGAAAACGATTGACACTTTTGGAAAGCAGACAGAATAAAACAATAGCGATGAAACAGAAAGATTATAGCATTTTGGCGCTTATTTCGCCAAATAAAGAAGGAGAGGCGGTTTTAAAAGAAGCCCTTTACCTGCAGAATACCCTGGAGGTAAAGCTTGCCATATTAAATGTAATAGAAGAGCGCGGTTTTTTTGAGCGAAATTTTCAGCCCAAAGAAACTGAATTAGCCATTAAAAAGGCCAAAGAAGAATTAACAAACTTTGTAAAGAAAGTAATTGGCAAGGAGCTACCAAACAATGTTGTTATTTCGGTACGAGCCGGTAATCCGGTTGAAGTTTTACTGGAAAAATCGAAAACCGACAGCCTCGAGTTCCTGCTTATTGATAAAAGCGACAGCGATTATCCGGGAGCTTTAACAAAAGAGGAAGTCGATAAATTAATTAGCTTATCGAAATGCCCGGTATTAACGGTTAATAAAGATTTTGGAGTACCGGAAATAAAAAATATTGCCATTCCAATCGATATCACCCAATCGACAAAAAAGAGGCTTTTGTGGGCCCAATTTTTAGCGAAAAAGCACAACGCAAAAATTACAATCCTTTCGGCGCTAAAAGCCAACATTAATGTGGAAAAAAGCCTTGCCCTGAAAAATGCTCAAAAAATACAAAAGTTACTCCACGACCATGACATTGAATCGGATATTAAAATACTAAAAGTATATAATCAGGATTCGCATCAGGTTATTCTGGATTACGTTAAAGAAGAAAATCCCGAGCTATTGATCATCCGTACGCATCAGGAATCGATATTTTCCAATACAAACATCGGAAAATTTGTTTCAGAGATTGTTCATGGAAGTAAATTGCCTGTTTTTACGGTTAATTATACGCCCAATCCTGTTGACTCGCTGTTTTTGTAAAAAAAATAAAGAAAAATGTCCGTATTCCGCCAACCAATTACCTGTTTGAACGTTAACACTACGGAACTTTTAATTTTGATTAATGATAGAAAAAACAGCCTTCAATTACCTACTCAATCAAGTATTTTATTGAGTAAAAACATTGCCGGCAAGCAAAAGTGTCAGTTTGACAATATGCTTTAAAACGTTAAGATATATTAAAATATTGCACAAATAAATATTCACAATTGCATCATAATCTGGAAACGAAGTATATTAAGAATTTTTAGACATTCTTTTTTAAACAACAGGAAACGAGCATACTAAAAAGTCATGATAATACGCAAGAAAATGATTATACGAGTTACCTGCCTACTGCAGGCAGGCATGGGTTACCTAAAATAAAAACAATTATAAACGAATGAATAATAATAACACAAGAACAGGCAAGCTCATAGCCATTCAGGATTCGTTAGTGAAAGCACGATTCTACGGAAATGTGATAATGGGTGAAACTGCCAATGTTATAGTAGATGGTAAATCGTTACAAGCCGAAGTATTACAAATAATTCCCGATCCAAAAAATGCGGATGCGGGAATTGTTGAAATGCAGGTTTTTGAAGATTTAACCGGTGCTCAAATTGGCGATCAGGTGGAATTTACGGGCAAATCCTTATCGGTACTTTTGGGTCCGGGGTTGCTAACCAGTATTTGGGACGGACTGCAAAATCCCTTATACAAACTCGGCGAACAGAATGCTTACCTGGTTCCCGGAATGAAAGCGCCGGCACTTGATGAAGAAAAATTGTGGGACTTCACGCCATCAGTAGCTGTTGGCGACAAAGTAAAGGGTGGCGATGCCATCGGTACCGTGCCTGAAGGACGTTTAACCCACAGCATTCTGGTGCCTTTTAATTTTGGCAAATGCAAAGTGGAAAGCATTATTGAAAAAAGCGAGGTAAATATTACCGAAACAGTTGCTGTTATTTCCGACAGTCAGAACACAAAACACGAGTTAAAACTGGCTTTCCGATGGGCGGTAAAATCGCCAATTCCATTTAAGGAACGCGCTATTCCGAGCAAAACCATTTCTACCGGAGTACGTGTTATCGATTTGCTGGCACCGGTTAGTTATGGCGGAACAGTGGGAAACCCGGGTCCTTTTGGTGCCGGAAAAACCGTATTGCAGCACTCGTTGTGTAAATATGCTCTGGCTGATATTATTATTATGGCAGCCTGCGGCGAACGCGCCGGTGAGGCAGTGGAGGTGTTTAAAGATTTTGCCGAGCTGGAAGATCCGTCAACCGGCGACTCGCTGATGAACCGGATGTGTATTTTCGGAAATACCAGTTCGATGCCTGTTGCGGCGCGTGAGGCCAGTGTATTTATTGCACTAACCGTTGGCGAATATTACCGCTACCAGGGCTACAACGTGGTCCTTTTAGCCGACTCAACTTCGCGTTGGGCACAGGCACTGCGCGAGCGTAGTGGCCGCCAGGGCGATATTCCCGGGCCGGAGGCTTTCCCAATGGATATCCCCGATCAGATTAAAGGAATGTACCAGCGTGCCGGAGCCGATCAGGGAACAGGTGGCTCATTAACTTTTATCGGAACAGTGTCGCCGGCAGGTGGTAACTTCCAGGAGCCGGTAACACAGGCAACAATGGATGCAACCGGAGGTTTCTGGGGCTTGTCGCAAGACCGTGCCGATGCAAAGAAATACCCGGCAATCGATCCGCTTTCTTATACTTCGTCGGTGTACGACAGTTTTATTTCGTGGGACGACCGCAATAAAATGCTGCAAACGCTTTATGAGGCGAATGGTATCGACCAAACCATCAGTACCATTGGTTTGAAAAAGGTTCCGGTTGAAAAATATATACTTTATCAAAAAGGGCTCACCATCGATTTCTGTGTAATGCAGCAAAATGCTTTCCACAAACTGGATGCGTGTACGCGGCCTGAACGCCTGATCATTATTAACGAAGCGGTTCAGAAACTTATCGATAGTACCATCAATTTTGCCCGGGAGGACAAGGAAGACGAAGAAGTAAAAGAGCTGGTAAAAGCAAAATTTGATGAACTGCGCCAGTGGTGGAAAGACTGGAACACTTCGGCTCAAAGTATCGATGAAATGGCCGTTCTTCCGGAAAAAGTTGAACAATTTATTTTACAAGAAGAGTACACACTATGATACGAAAAGAAATAAACAGAATTAGCGAAGTTGGTAAAGCACTGATTTCGGTTGAAGGAAATCCGGGTGTGGCACTCAACCACGTGGTAGAATTGCTGGAAGCCGGAACCAACCAAAGCCTTTCGTTTGCCAAAGCCATTAATATTACTGAAGACTCAACGCGTTTCCAGGTATTTAACGGAACGCAGGGCTTGAGCACACAAACAAAAATTCGCATGCACGAGGTTCCGTTAACTGCAGGTTTCTCGTACAACATGCTGGGCCGTAGCTTCGATGGTATTGGCGATGTGGCCGACGGTGGTCCTGAAATTATTTTTGAGAAACAAATTTCAACACGATTGGATACTTTAAATCCAACGGTTCGTTTGGTTCCCAAGCAACCTTTGTGGACAGGTATTCCGATGATTGATGTATTTAATACGCTGGTAAAATCGCAAAAGATTCCAATTTTTGCCGGCCCAACCGAGCCTTACAACCGACTGCTTTCGCAGATTGCACAGGGTGCACAGGCCGACGTAATTATTTTTGCCGGTATTGGTTTGAAATTCGACGAGTACCACTACTTCAAAGAGCAGTTGTCGCAATCGGGTAATATCGATAAAACGATCATGTTTACCCACCTTGCCGGAGATTCGCAGATTAAAGGTTTGATGTTACCCGATGTGGCATTAAGTGTGTCGCGCGAATTTGCCGACCAGGGAAAAGACGTGTTGGTGCTGTTAACCGACATGACCAACTGGTCGAATATTTTGCGTAACGTAGCCAACTACCAGGATCAGATTCCTTCGTTGCAGGGTTATCCGGGTTCGTTGTATTCGGAACTGGCCAAACGTTACGAGGTAGCTGCCGACATTGAAGGCGCTGGTTCGATCACTATTATCGGGGCAACAACGCTCGAATCGCTTGAAGATCCGGTTCCTGATAACACTGGTTATATTACCGAGGGACAGTTTTTCCTTGATAACGGGAAGCTGAAACTGGCACGTTCGCTGTCGCGTTTAAAGCAGCAGGTTAACGACACTACCCGGGATGACCACCGCCCTATTATGACAGTGATGGCCTCGTTGCTTGCCGATGCTGAAAAAGCGTACGAAGCAGCCGAAGTTGGTGCTGCAAACGATACATTCTCGCAAAAACTACTGCGTTACCGCGAAGATTTTATCGCAAATATGGAGGAGCCATTCGGTGAACCTATCGAGCTGGAAGCCGCATTAGACAAATGCTGGGATATTTTAAAACGACATTTTGAGCCAACCGAAACAGGGTTGAGCAAAAAACTGATCGAGCAATACTGGAACTAACCACTAATCGGAAAAAGAGATGACAAAAAATAAAGAAAACCTGGAAGGAATTGTTTCCAAACTAAAAGAGCAGGGTGTTAATGCCGGCGAAGCAGAGAAACAACGTATAATTGAAAATGCAAAGCAGGAAGCAGAGAAACTGATTGCCGAAGCAAAAGCTACCAGCAAAAAAATTGTTGAAGAGGCCGAAACGAAAGCTTCGCAAGCCGAAAAAAATGCAGAAAAAGCAATTGCACAGGCTTCGCGCGATATGGTTGAAGCCACAAAAATCACCATCTTAAACCACCTGAAAAAGGTGTTTGGCAAAGAGTGCAAAACTTTATTCCGCCAGGAAGAATACCTGCAAGAACTGCTAAAAGTGGTGATCGATTCCATTTCAGGAAAAAAATCGATAAAAGTACCGCCGGAGTTGCATAAAGAAATGGAAGCATTTCTACTGAAAGAAGCGCTTCAGGAAGAGGTAACGTTGCAACCACTTTCGGCGAGTAAAGCCAAAATAAAAGTAAAATCGACCGACAAAGACGGAATTAGTTTCGTGGTCAGCTCAAAAGAAATTGAGAGCGGTTTATTTTCCTTACTCAACAAGGATTTGGTTGACCGAATCATTAAAAGCAAGGAGGATTAAATATGTCAAACATGGTTTATCTTATGACCAGTTTGCCATCGTTGTCCCTGGGAGAGGCACCTCCGATTACAATTGATGAATTTAACGATGACGCAAAACGCCAGCTGTCTGCACGACATTTTAAGGCGCTGCAATCGGTTGATATTCAAAAATTGGATGCTAAAGTTGGAGTAAGAAGCATTTCCTCGCTTTTATACAGTATCAAGGAAGATCTTTCAGAAGTTAGAGCGGCCAAAGCGCAAAATCGTCAGCCGAAGCCGGAACGGATGCCAAATTCGTTGCTGCGCGGAAACCCCATGGAGCGCGAGATGAATATTTTGCAGTGGCAGTGGGAAGAACTGCAGGATATTGAAGCCGGAAAAACATTCACGCTAACCGAAGTTCTGGTATATAAACTAAAACTTCAACTGGTGGAAAGATTGTATTCCTTCGACGAAAACAAAGGTGCCGAAGTACTGGCATCGGTGGTAAATCCGGGAAAAAACAAGGAGGGCAAATAATGGCAGGTATAAAAATAAAATATACAAAAACCGAAAGGGCCCGCCAGAAGAAAATTCTGAAGGTTTCGGAAAGGATGCTGCCCTTGTTTGAAGCGATGGAAAAATCGTTGATGGCAACCATTAATACCATCGCTGAACGGATTGAGCAGATTCGCGAAGAGATTGAAAAGAACCGAAAGGCAGCAGAACCATGGACGGCCGTAATGAGTGACTCATGGGTGAACATCGATGAATATATTTCGGTGAATAAAATCATCACCAAAACCGTTGATGTGGCCGGTGTTCGTGTGCAACAGTTCGTTAAGGTTGACTTTAATGTAATGCCGGTTAACGACGAAACGCCTTTATGGGTTGACGATGCCATTGAACTGATGCAGGTACAATTGCAACTATTGGCCGAAATCGAATGTTTGAAAGAACAAATCGAGCTTTTGGAAGAGGAGCTATTGGATGTACGGGCACGGGTAAAACTGTTCGAGAATCGCCGTATTCCGAATGCAAAACTGGCCATTCGTAAAATTGGTCAGAAGCTGCAGGACGACGAACGCCTTACAATTGCAACGGCAAAAGTGGTAAAAACAAGCAAACAAAAGGAGGGCAGCCTATGATAGCAGAAATGAAAAAACTGATGCTGTTTATGCCCGACTCGGCCGATGATATTGATGCCGAACTTACCGTTCTGGGAGAACTCGGAGTTATACACATCGCTCCGTTACAACCGGCAAAACACGAATCGATTGAACGGGTTGATGCACGTATAAAACAGTTACAGCAAGCCATTTCGGTTCTCGACCGTTACGATGAAGAGGAATACACCGGAGTAAAAAACGATGAAATTACCGACTACTCGAAACTGGAAAGAGGTGCGGTTTTCCTCATGGAAACGGTGCTGGATGCTGAACATCATCGTCAGGAACTGAAAAATATGAAACGCAACTTAACCAGCGATATCGCCTGGTTTGAGCGTTGGGGAAATATTACGCTAAAAGATATAAAAGACCTTAACGAAAAGGGAATTTATATTAAAACATACCTGCTCGACGACAGGGAATTAAAGAAAATTTCCGATCGCGAAGACATACAGGTAGTTGGCAAGCAAAACGAGCTGAACCAGGTTATTTTACTGACGAAAGATGCCGGTGAGCGACTCTTGGATTTGGAAGCGCTACCTTTTCCACAAAACGAGTTGGAAAACGCAAAAGAATTATTAGCAACAACCAACAAGGATCTGGCAAGCAACAAGGAGTTTTTACTTCAATTGCGCGAACAAAAGGCCGTGTTAGAAGACGGGTTAAAAGAACGCCTGCGCCGTTACGATGTTCGCAATGTGCAATTTGGTGGTTTGGCCGTGGATAAACACGTTCGTTTTTGGAAAGGTTTTATTCCGCTGGAACACGTTGACGAGTTCATTGAAACGGCGGAAAAGCGCCATTGGGGGTATATTATCGAGGATCCTTTACCGGAAGAAATGGAAGAGGTCCCTACCCTTGTGCGAACGCCAAAATGGGCGCAGCGAATTCAGCCGGTTATGGATTTTATGGGACTGGTTCCCGGCTACAAGGAAATGGATGTTTCCAGGGTATTTATGGTATTCTTTACCTTTTTTACCGGAATTTTGGTGGGAGACGCCGGCTACGGACTGGTTTTCCTGCTGATCACATTTCTGGCGCACCGAAAGAAAAAATTTGCCAAGCAAATTGAGTTTGGCTTGATCTATACCCTTTCGGTGTCGATTATGTTTTGGGGTGTGTTAACCGGAACCTATTTCGGCTCGGAAGCAATTGCTGAACTACCGGTACTGCGCAGCTTAAAAATTGACGCACTGGCCAGCTTTGGTGGCGACAACCTGATTATACAGAAAATCATGTTCCTTATCGGAGCTGTTCACCTTACCGTTGGGCACCTGCAGGTAGCATGGAAATTTAATAACAGCGTAAGAGCGATTGCGCAATTCGGCTGGATAGCCATTATCTGGGGATTGTACCTCATTGTAAACCAAATGGTGCTGGGCATTGAAGCTCCGGCATTAATGGTCTGGCTGTTTGTTGGTGGCGCAGTGCTTGTGGCTTCATTCTCAAAACCGGGAACAAGCTTCTTTAAAGGCATGCTTTCATCCATCGGAAATTTGCCACTGAGTATAATCAACGGTTTTTCCGACATTATTTCGTACATCCGGCTTTATGCAGTTGGTCTGTCAACGGTGTTAATGGCGGCAAGTTTTAACCAAATGGCGATTGGCGACGGCATAACAACCGTGGCTTCCGGAATTGGAGCTGTTCTGGTTTTAATCCTCGGACACGGATTAAATATGATTCTGGCAGCAATGGCCGTGCTGGTTCATGGCGTGCGTTTAAATATGCTCGAATATGCCGGCCACGCCGAAGTTGAGTTTTCAGGAAGTGAATATAAACCCTTCAATTTGAAGGACAACAAATAATAGAAATCTTTAAAATAGTATAAAAATGACGTTAACAACAATTTTAGCAACAACAGTTACAGGCTTTGGCGGGCACGCTATTGCACTGGGTATTGCAGGTGTAGGTTCCGCAATTGGAACCGGTATTGCAGGCATGGGAGCTTTAGGGCTTTGGAAACAATCGATCAGAGATAAAAAGAAACTTCCGTCGCTGGCTTTGGCGATGGTAGGTATGCCATTAAGCCAGGTAATTTATGGTATGATTTTTATGAATGCGATGATCGGTGCAAACCTGAGTCCTGACAGTTACACCAACCAAATGATTTGGGCATTTTTTATAGGTATCGCCATTGCAGCCTCCGCAATTATGCAGGGACGTGTTGGTGCTGCCGCTTGTGCCAACTTAGCTGTTGATGATAAACAAGGTGCAGGTATGTACATCGGTGCTATGGGTATCATCGAAACGGTTGCACTTCTGTCCATGGTATTTGGTATGGGAGGCATTCCGGGCGCTTAATACGCGGAGATCGGACTACCAAAAAATATGAGGATGTCTGAAAAGTAAGCTATAACGTCATTCTGAATTTTATTTCAGGATCTGGCAAAATTGAATTCAAAAGCCGGAAAGATCCTGAAACAAGTTCAGGATGACGAAGCAGGAACTTTTTAGATAGCCTTTTTTATTCCAGAATGTAAATACAATTGAATATCTTTAGCAAAAGAAATCGTTGAATTTACTAAATGAGTTTAAAAATACTATTTCGAGGAAGGGTCTTACTGGCCATTATCATCTTTACAACAATAACCTGTACCGGAATTATTTACACCTCCATAAAAAGTTTGCGTCTCGACCGCGAACACCTTTCATTACTTGAACTTTCGAAAAACATCGACCTCGAAATATCACACAGCCGGATATTTCTGGATGACTACTTTTTGTTAAACGACTCCCTCAAAAAAACAACGATTTTAAATTGTTTTACAAAAACCAGCAGGTACACAATTTCACTCGATTCACTAATTTCTGAAAAATATAAAGGTAGCCGCGAGGAATACCTTCGAAATTCACTTGAACAAGTGGATAGTCACGTTAATAAATTACAAAACAAAGTAGCAGCATCACTTCAAAATAATGCAGAAAATTTTAACGTGGCAATTTTAACTGAATATCGTGATTTTCAACTGGCTTACCAGGAACTGGACAGAACCATTCATGAGTACATTTTACACGAAAATAACGAATTCAGACAACGGGTATTTACCCTCGTGCTGTTAACCTTTTTTCTGTTATTGGTATGTATATTTTTAATTTACCGAATAATAAATTCGTATAACACGATTGAAAAACAACAGGCACTCCGGGCGCTTGAAGTGGAATATAAAGAACGTAAACGAATAGCAGCTGATCTGCACGATGGACTGGGTTCCATTCTGTCGAGCATTGCTCTTTTTATAAAATTAATCGAAAAAGATTGTACCCATAACAAGGAAAACAAAAGCCTTATCCAGGTTAAAGAATTATCGGGAATTGCGCTGGAAAACCTGGAAGCCACAATAAACAACCTTAACCCATCAATATTAAACAAATATGGGTTACTGAAATCGCTGGAAATTCTGTGCGACAAAATAAATGACACGGGACAAGTTTACTGTGTTGTTAACTCAACAAATCCGGAGATAACCTTAGATCCGAACATGGAACTAAACGTTTATCGTATTTGCAACGAATTAATAAATAACACCCTTAAACACGCCAACGCATCGAAATTATTTTTCGACATTCAACAAATCAAGAAGACTGTAGTTATATTGTATCGCGACAACGGTATTGGTTTTAGCCCTGAACTTATTCACACATCAGACGAGGAAAAAATGGGTTTGCGAAACATTATTAATCGTATTGAATCGTTTGGAGGCAAATACGAGATTAACACAGGCGAAGGAAAGGGAGTTGAAATAAAGCTAAGTTTCACGATATAATTCACGAAAATGGAGAACACAAACATTATAATTGTTGACGACCACAAAATTTTTAGAGATGGTTTGATACTATTGTTAAGCAATTTCGATTTTGTATCGGTTGTTGGCGAAGCAGCAAATGGAGAAGAGTTTCTGGAATTGATTGACAATGTAAAACCCGACATTGTTTTAATGGATATTAACATGCCAAAAATGAATGGCATTGAAGCTACAAAATTAGCCCTGCAAAAATATCCTGAGCTAAAAGTTATTGCACTAACATCGTTTGCCGACGATGAATATATTGAGCAGATGATATCGGCCGGCGTTGAAGGCTACATGCTAAAACGCTCGGATATTGAAGATTTTGAAAAAGCCATAAAAAAAGTTGCCGACGGCGGAAGCTACTTTTCTGCGGAAATTATAAAAGTAATATCGCGCAATTTGTATAAAGAAAAAGAGCGCAAATCGGGCGAACAATTACTTGATAAATTTACTCCGCGCGAAAAAGAGATCCTGAACCTGATTTGTAAAGGGCTAAACAATGAGCAAATTGCTGAACTCATTCATTTAAGCCCTAAAACAGTAGAAAAACACAAAAGCAACCTCTTCCAAAAAACCGAAACTTTTAACACCGTTAACCTGGTTATTTACGCGTTTAAAAACCAGCTTATTTCGTTGTAACAGCTCGTTTTTACATTCAACAAAAAACGGATAGTGCAAACTTCTGAAATCGAGTAGGAGGAAAATAAAATAGTTTTCCTCCTACTTTATTTTCCGACCTCTCACACCACCGTACGTACGGTTCTCGTATACGGCGGTTCCTTAATTAACAACTTCTTACCTTACGATAACAATCCGAAAAGAAAACGTAGCCAGTAATTCGTAACCTTTCATTGGTAATGGAGGTAGAAAGGATCCAGCTATGCGCTAATCGCCAATAGCCTTTCCTTGTATTCGCCCACTCCCATGCCTTGTACTTATTTACACCCAACTTAATCAGGTTCTTACCCTTGGTCTTTATTCGTTTCCATTGTTTCCAAATAACCATGCGCAACCTTCGACGATACCATTCATCAACTTTGATTAGAAGCTTCTGCATATCTGCCAGCTTGAAGTATTGCACCCAACCAGTGACGTACTGCCGGAGCGCAACCTTTCTTCGGTCGTTTCCCCAACCGTTACTGCGGGATGTAAGTTCTCTGATTCTAGCTCTCATCTTATCCACACTTCTCGGGTGAATGCGCAGCCTGCCTTTCCCTCTAAATTTCCCTCTAAATTTATAGAAAGAGTAACCAAGAAACCTAATGTTCCTGTTTGATGCAACCTTACTCTTGTCCCGATTGACTATTAAAAACAATTTCTTTTCAATAAAAGGAACGATGTTCTTCATTGTCCGTTCGGCACTTCGTTGGCTTCGGCAGAAGATGACCAGGTCGTCGGCGTAGCGAACAAACTTATGGCCCCGCTTCTCTAGTTCCCTGTCCAGTTCATTAAGAAAAATATTACTCAATAATGGACTTAACGGTCCTCCCTGCGCCACCCCTTCATAGCTTTCTTCAAACTTACCGTCCTTCATCACTCCTGCATTAAGGTATTTATGGATAAGCGATATGACCCGCCCATCTTTTACCTTTCGGGATAATACCTCAATGTGTTTGCTGTGGCATACTGTGTCAAAGAAACGTTCGAGGTCTAAATCAACTGCATAACCACAACCTTGCGTGATGTAAGCCTGCCATTTTTGAAGTGCCTGATGGGCACTGTGTTTTGGACGGAAACCGTAACTGTGATCCGAAAACTCGGGGGCAAAGATCAACTGTAGTTGTTGTGCGATACTTTGTTGGATAACCCTGTCTACGACTGTGGGGATACCCAACTGACGCTTCTTCCCGTTTTCTTTAGGTATATCCACCCGTCTCACAGGATTGGGGCGGTATTTACCTTTATGAATAGAGGCCAGTAACTTATCCTTGTGACAGACAAGATAATCCTTTAAGGATTCAACTTGCATCTTATCAACACCTCCTGCTCCTTTATTCCGCTTAACTTGTTTGTAAGCTGTGTTTAGGTTGGAGGATGAAAGGATACGTTCTAACAATCCATTCTCTGACTGATAGTTGGGAGTGAGGTTGTTTTCTGTTATCTCTATAAAAGTCTGCCCTCCCGCATAGCCTTCGGATGCCGTCCTATTCTTTTGCGGACAGGTCTTCGAATCATCAAAGATTTTCTGCATTGTTCCTTTCATTGAGTAACATTCATTTACTTCTCACTCATTAAGGTTCGGCCCTTCCCATAAGTTGTCGGTTATGGTACTATGGCCTCGGCTGACTTCTCACGATAAATCTTTTCCAACCGTGTTTCATACTCTGTTTCCACACCTCCGTGAGACCTCCCGCGGTAAGATAAATAACTTTCATTCCATCCTCCCGCACCATCTACACTCCAATGTCCGTGTAGTTTTGGACTTCGTTTTGTTTGGCAAACTTATCCCATTGGAAATGCCTAATGATGTTCGTGTTCCTCGGGTCAGAAATTTGCTTTCAGCTTCCTTCAGATTCCACCTCACGATGGACACCCTTGCCTTCGGCTAATGGTTGGCACTACAAACCCCCATTCAGGACTTTCACCCTATAGCTATTTACCATGCACGGCACACCAAAAAGAAAGCTGCTCTTAAAAAAGAACAGCTTTCAGATGATTGGTATCTAATACTAAATACTAATTTCCATTCATTTCAAGAATCGTAAATTCTGTTCTACGGTTTTTACGATGATCTTCTTTTGAACATGGAACACCGTCGTCACAATGGTTCACTAACTGCGATTCACCATATCCTTTGGCGATGATCCTGTCGGCCTCTATTCCCTTGTTCACAATATAACCAACGGCTGAATCGGAACGTTTCTGACTCAAAATTTGGTTATAAGCATCACTACCACGACAGTCGGTGTGCGATCCCAATTCAACTTTCCAGTCAGGATTATCCTGCATAACTTTTACTAACTTATCCAATTCAACTTCCGATTCCGGCAAAATATTCCATTTGTCAAAGTCGTAATAAATATTTTCCATAACAAACTTCTGCCTTACCTCTACTTTTTCAACCCATAATGTATCGCGAAGAACACCAAAAGGTTTTCCAACCGTAGAAATAGTTTTCGAGTCGTTCATATAACCATCAATATTACTCGCCACAGTATAGCTTTCATTTTCTTTCAATACTTTCTTAAACACCACTCCCGCAATTTTTTCTGCTACCCCAGCAAATGTAATATTAGCATTTTCCATTGGCTCCATTGTCTTCCTATCCATAACAACCAGTTCAAGATGATATAAACCTTCAAGAAGCACCTTATAAATATCATCGCTACCCATTCCTCCTTCTTTGTTCGAGCAATAGTAACCAACTTCTCCTTCCGGATGAATTACAAAACCAAAATCGTCACCAGCAGAGTTTAATTCGGTTAACTCGGCAACTCCGCTAATGTTATCGCCAAACAACCCAACATTGTACATATTAAGATCATCCCCGGCACCTCTTCCATTGGATGCAAAAATCAGGAATTTGCCTTTATAAATAAACGGGAACATTTCATTTTTATCGGTATTTACTGCGCTACCCATATTTTCCATTTCGCCCCATTTACCATTTGTGCGAACCGACCTGTAAATATCAGTTCCTCCAAGCCCTTTTTCAGGAATATCTGAGACAAAATATAAGGTATCGCCGGTAACCGTAATACTTGGGTGACCTACCGAATAAGCAGGATCATTAAATGGCAACTCACCTGTTTTCTGCCATTCGCCATCTACCATTTTGGCAATAATAATTTTCAGTCGGATATCTGCCTTCTGATAAACTTTATTTCGTATCACAGGGTTATCGAAATTACTTAAAGTTACAAAAAGCTCTCCGGTTGCTTCGCAATACGACACCGGCCCGGCATGATAACCTTCGCTTGCCTCAGCCAGCATAGCACTTTTACCCGATTTTACGTTTCCTTTTTCGTCGGTTGGAGTAGAATACAGATTATAATAAATTTTCTTTCCTGAACCACTATTTAACTTTTCAATCTCTTCATCGGTATAGGCCGAATACCAAAGTTCATCGCCCACGAAACCGGGGCCAAAATCACTCTGTGTTGTATTCAGGTTGGTCTTTTCTGTTTCCAGGTTAACCATTTTTTTAAAATAAACACATTCTTGCTGAGCAAACACCAACATTGGTACAAATGCAAAAAGAAAAAGTAGTACTCTTTTCATAATTATTTGAATTTAGGATTTTCAGAAAACTTGTTCAATATTATACATATAAAATATTAAGAGAGCATCCGGCTTCTTAATACGACCCTTATTTTTTGCAACTTTCAATTGCATTTAGAGACACCAAGTTAGGCTATTTTATGTAATTAATCAAGCCTTTTTCTGAGCAGAACTACATTTTCAACATGATGTGTATGAGGAAACATATCAACGGGCTGAATTTTCTCAATTTGGTACAACGAATCAAGCATCGCAAGGTCGCGTGCCTGGGTGGCGGGATTGCAACTGACATAAATAATTTTATGTGGTTGCATCTTTAATATCGTTTCTATAACATCGGCATGCATACCTGCCCTTGGAGGGTCGGTAATTACCACTTCAGGGGTGCCGTGCTCGCGTATAAAAGTTTCGTTAAGAACATCTTTCATATCGCCGGCAAAAAACCGGGTATTCTCGATATTGTTGATTTCTGAATTGATTTTGGCATCTTCAATAGCCTCCGGCACATATTCAATTCCCACTACTTTTTTTGCCTTTTTTGCCACAAAATTAGCAATTGTACCGGTGCCGGTGTACAGGTCGTAAACGGTTTCATCTCCTGTCAGCTCAGCAAAGTCGCGGGTTACCTTGTATAATTCGTAAGCCTGTTCTGAGTTGGTTTGATAAAAGCTTTTCGGCCCAATCTTAAATTGTAATCCCTCCATTTGCTCCAGCACATAATCGCGCCCTGCAAACACTTTTATTTCCTGATCGGTAATCGTATCGTTTCCTTTTGTATTAACAACATACATCAACGAAGTTATCGCCGGAAACTCGTTCTTCACAGCTTCCAGCAACTGTTTGCGCGCCGGTTCATCTTCGTAAAAGAAACTTACAATAACCATTACCTCTCCTGTAGAGGTGGTTCTGACAATGAGCGTTCTTAGGAATCCATTTTGTTCGCGAATATCAAAGAATGAAAGCTTTTCTTTTAGGGCATAATTGTAAATAAAGTTTCGAATTTGATTCGAAGGATCATCCTGCAACCAGCATTTATCGATATTCACTACTTTATCAAACAACCCGGGAACGTGAAAACCAAGAGCATTCGGGTTTTTAATTTCCTCACCGCTTTCCACTTCCTCTATGCTCAACCAGCGTTTGTTCGAAAAAGTGAATTCCATCTTATTTCGGTAGAAAGTGTTCTTTTCAGAGCCAAGAATTGGCAGCATTTCAGGCAGTTCTACTTTCCCAATTCTGGATAGTTGATCCTGCACCTGTTTTTGTTTGTAGAACAATTGCTTTTCGTAAGGCAGAATCTGCCACTTGCATCCGCCGCATACACCAAAATGCTCGCAGAAAGCTTCAGTTCTGTCTTCGCTGTAAGCCTTAAACGTTTTTACAACAGCTTCCTGGTAACGTTTTCTTTTCTTTGTCACCTGCAAATCGACCACATCGCCCGGAATGGCCAACTTGGTAAAAACAACCACATCGCCAACACGTGCAACAGCTTTTCCTTCTGCACCAATATCTTCAATTTTTACATCCTCGTAAAACGGCTTTTTTCTTTTTCTTCTTCCCACTGCTTTGTAATTTTGCGCAAATATAATTCAATATTCATTACTGCATTATTATTGCTTAAAGAGTCATTTCCCAAATAAACATAGTTTTTCCCATTCTGGGAAAACCAACCTTTTTTGTGTACACAGAAGTGATTTTATGTTTTACAAAGCTTTTCTGCTTTAATCATTTCCTTATATTTGCTATTGATTTAATGGTTGGTTTTATTTTTAATAAGTAAAACTTAAAAGGGGAAAGCGACTTCTGTATTTATGATTGGTTTTGTGTTTAGGGGTTTGTAAATTATCAATCATCTTCAAAAAGCGTCCATAGAGCTTTCCCCTTCCTTTTTTTTGCCCGGGAGGGCATTTTTTCTGTCTAATTTTTTGGTGTTACCCAACTCTGGTGACGATCTAATATAATCTCTGGTTATGCTTTCGCTGAATCATTATTTTATGCAGCATATTGGCAGAATGGAAATAAAAAAAGCTCCGAATTTCTTCGAAGCTTTTTTGTTTGGTGACTCAGCTGGGGGCAGAACCCCACTTATTTATAGCTGATTGCCAACATATTAAAAACGTCAAAACCGATAGGTCTCTCTAAAGTCTCTCTCTAAAATTCTTTAGCTCACTATTTATAAATATATGAATTTTCATTGAATTAATTCTAAATTATTCCTTAATCCCAAATCGTAAACACCAATTTTTTGAATTTAGGCATTAGACAAAAGGAAACTGAATAAAAGGCATGTGAGCAGGAGGCGGATTAGTGGTCAAGTGTTTTTACCTCTTTTTTGGAGTAAGTTCGTCTTTCGAAGTATGAGAAAGGTGTATTCACTCAAAACAATACATAATCAAAACTCTTGACCACTTTCCCCGCAGCTTTTATGCGGTAGTCTTTTGACGTTTGCCTTAATTCTTTTCACTTTGTTGCAGATTTGGGATACCATATTAACAGGAAAAAAATTCATTCCACTTTCAAATTATTTCATATTCCTTAACCATAAATCTCTCTTGGGAGAGACGCTTCTTTTCCATTAATGGAAAATCAATCCTGCAGAGCAGGCAAGTTTTTGTGAAACAAAATCACATCTTGCCACCCCCTCCCCCACCAGCTAAATCATTGACTTGGGGTTAAGAATATGAGAACAGGCTCTATTAAATTTATTTTGTAATAATAAAATAATCTTCAAAAGAGAAGAAAAAAAGAAAAGAAAGCCCTTGAACTCCATCTATGGATAAACAGCAAGGTTGTTCCTAACCTACCAAACTTTTATCACAAACTTTAAAACCAATAAATAGGGACATTTATTTAGCCTTGCGGTTTATTGAGCGTGGGCTTTGGAAGAGGATGGCGATTTTTGGGCGCCTTTTTTGTTTTCAACCTTTTAAATGTTAATGAGTGTGGGGAACAGGAAAGTGCCGGACTTAAGTTAAACGTAAGGATGGCTCTTTCCGAGGGAGGCCCAGAAGGCTTTTTTGCAAATAATGAACAAATATTGTCATTCAAAATACAAACAAAAGTAACTGCCAATCCAATGATGAATAGCACATGCCGAGGCACAGAGACAAACTAATATATTCATGTGAACCGTACTAAAGATCACTTCTTTCTACTAACTTATTATAATTTAATTTACACGCTGTATCAGTTCTCGTCGCAGTTCGAGTATCACTTCCGGTATTAGATGTGATACGGGAAGAATGCAAACAATTTGAGATTTATTTCCCCTTAATTAAATTTATCATGGAATTCTGTTGTACTGAATCTATAAATACTCGTGATAGAATATGTTTCTCCCGGATTTAAAATAATTGAAGGGAATTCTGGTTGGTTGGATGAATCAGGGAAATGTTGTGTTTCCAAGGCAAATGCTTCGCGGAAATCAAACGCTTTACCATATTTCCCTGTATCTGCCCCACTCATAAAGTTTCCTCCGTAAAACTGAATGCTGGGTTCTTCGGTAAAAATTCCCATTTTCCTTCCGCTCTCCGGTTCAACCACAGTTACAGCCCACGACATTTCTCCACCCTCGGTTTTATTCAATGCAAAATTATGATCGTAGCCCAATCCATTTTTCAACTGCTCGTTTTCGTCTTGCAACGGTAGGTCGGCTCCTATGGTTTTTGCTTTTCTGAAATCGAATGGAGTACCTTCAACCGAAACATTTTTGCCCAGCGGAATCAGCGTTGAATCTACTGCTGTAAACTTGTCGGCATTAATGGTCAACAGATGATCATTGATCGTTCCGTTACCTTCGCCTTTCAAATTAAAAAATGCATGATTGGTAAGATTCACCGGAGTGCTTTCGTCGGTTGTTGCTTTGTAGTCGATTTGTACCTCGTTGTCAGCTGAAAGTTGATAAGTTACTTCTACACTCAAATTCCCGGGATAGCCCATTTCTCCGTCCTTCGATAAATAAGTCAGAACAATAGAAGTCTCATCCACCGATTTTACATCCCAAACCTGGTTATGAACCATCCGGTCCTCCGTGCAAATGATTGGGATCGTTGTTTATTGGCAAGGTATATTCAATATTATTTAGCGTAAACTTGCCTTTTGCAATGCGGTTTCCAACACGACCGATTAAGGCTCCGTGAAAAACTTCCTTTGCATTCAGGTAAGCATCTATTGACGGAAATCCAAGAACCACATCAGCCATTTCTCCGTTTTTTCCGGGCACCAGCAAACTTACGATGCGCCCACCATAATTGGTTACGGCCATAGTAATATCGCCATTTTTCAACTCGTATATAGCGGTTTCTTTACCGTTGATCATCGATTTAAAATCTGCCTCTTTAAGCATTCCGCAGATCAGTTGCTCTTTAGGGTTTTGATTACATGCAGTAAGTAACAGCACTGTAATACCCAATAGTATAAATACATTTCTCATTTTCCTGTTTTATTCAGTGCCGGTTAAACTTTTAATTACATCAACTTCTTCCTGGCTGTAAGGAGTTCCGTCAGGATGGAAAATCTCGTGAAACCAAAGTGGTGGTTCCGATCCAGCAGGAATTGGTTCATCCCATGCATATTTTGTATTTGATTTTCCGGCTACCAATCCCCAGTTAATAGCACCAATGCTTTCTTTATGCAGAATGGGCATAATATTTTGGAAGTAGCTATTATTTAGTCTCGCCATATATTCGGTACAAACCATTGGCAGACCTCTTGTTTTTAAGGTGTCGATAGCAGCCTGATGTTTTTCCGGTCCTTCGTAGTTGTGATACGTAATAATATCGGAATTTTCGAGCTGAAATTTATTCAGATCTGTTAACGAAGCATTCCAAACACCTGCTGAAACCGGTTGTGCCGGACGAATTTCCCATGCCCAATTGAAAACATTTTTCAACAGAGGCATCGAACGGTTTCCGTAACCCGAGTTACCCGGCTCATTGTATAGATCCCAAATGGCAATGCGGCCGTCGTTTTTAAATGTGGTCAAAACATCTTTTACATAAGCCTCCAAAGTTGTTACCAACTCAGGATCTTCATAGATTAAATCTCCCGGATCGCGCACCCAACCTGAATTATGAACACCCGGTTTGGGGTCAGGTTGTTTTCCTGCCTGGTAAGTGGCATTCCAACAATCATCAAAAAATACAAAAATGGTTTTTATGCCATGACTATCAGCAATATCAAGATACTGATTCATACGGTTTTTAAATCCTTCCTTATCAACTTCCCAGGCCACATGATGCAGGTAAACACGCATGCAATTCAGACCAATATCTTCTGCCCACCCCAGCTCTAGATCAATGGTTTCCGGATCAAAAGTTTCGGCTTGCCACACTTCCAGCTGGTTGATTGAAGTACTCGGATTAAAATTACTTCCCCGTAACCATCCGTTTTCTTCTGCCCATGCATCGGCTTGTTCCTGTGTCCACTTTTTCGATGCTACTTCAGTAGACTTTGTTTCTGTTGATGTTTGCTTTTTACTATTCGACTGGCAGGCGGCTAAAAACAGCACCATGACCAAAAGATAAATTCCTTGCTTCATTTGATTGGTTTATTGTATTTTGTTCTATTACTTTAAAATGATACTCTTTTCATATATAGTCAATAAAAAAGATCCCCACTTCTTACATAATTCAACTCTTCTATTTTAGTTCCAACTGGTCAACATCAGAGTTCAAAGGCCCTGCCAAAGCTTCATAACTGTTAATCATCTCTTTAAGTTTCTGAGAATTACTCCAGGCTAAATTCTTTTTTTGATTGATGTCGGCTTTCAAATTATACAATTGAAAGTCACTTGAATTTCCAAGCTCAATATTCACTTGTGAAGCTATTGCAGGACCATTGTATGGTGGAATCATTAACCAATCTCCCTTGCGCAAAGCTGTACGCGAACTTGCTTCGAGCACCAGTTCTTCTCTCCCTTCTTCTGATTTTCCCATCAGCACATTAAGTAACTCCTTACTATCGGAACTATTTGCCTTTGCTCCTGTTAATTTGGCCAGCGAAGCAAGAATATCAAGATGACTTATCAGGGCATCTGACTTTTTCGGGTCTATTTGTCCTTTCCAATAAGTAATAAACGGTACACGTGTTCCTGCTTCAAACAAACTGTATTTACCACCTCGTAGGCCTCCATTTTGATCATGATTCCCAATTCGCTCAACAGCATCATCATAATAGCCGTCGTTAAGTACCGGGCCATTGTCGCTTGATAGAATAATCAGCGTATTTTCAAGAATTCCTTCATCCTCCAGCGTTTTTATAAATTCTCCAATACACCAGTCGGCTTCCACAATTACATCTCCACGTGGCCCAAGATCGGTTTTTCCAACAAAACGAGGATTTGGTGTACGCGGAACATGAGGCTGCTGCAAGGTGTAGTACAAAAAGAACGGCTCGTTTTTATGTTTCTTCACGTAGTTCTGTGCTTTTGAAAGAAAATTATCTGCCATATCCACATCACTCCATTTCGCTGTTTCACCACCTTTCATAAATCCAATTCGCGGAATACCATTCACTATTGAATTGTTGTGCCCGTGATGCCATTTCATAGTCAACATCTCAGGATTGTCTTTTCCCGTGGGTTCACCATCAAAGTTATTTTCGTAATCGATCTCGATCGGATCATTCGGATCAAGCCCTTCCACCAAACCGTTTTTAAGATAAACAGTTGGCACACGATCTTGCGTCGCTGCCATAATGTAGGAGTAGTCGAAACCCACTTCGTTTGGTCCCGGCGAAACGTGTTCGTTCCAATTTACAACGCCGCTACCTAAGCCAAGGTGCCATTTTCCAACCACTCCGGTATAATACCCTTGTTCTTTTAACATTTTCGGGATCGTTACCTGATCTGTATCAATAATTAAAGGCGCTGTTCCCGGCAAAATTTTAGCGTCTTTGTTTCGCCATGGATAAACTCCGGTTAACAGGGCATAACGACTTGGTGTGCAAGTTGCCGACGAGGCGTGTCCATCGGTAAACATTACACCTTCGTTGGCCAGGCGATCGATATTTGGAGTACTAATTTCAGTTGCTCCATAGGCACCAACATCTCCATACCCCAAGTCGTCAAGGTAAATTACTACAATGTTTGGTTTTGTTGCTACAGAAGAATTGGATTCCTTGTCAGTTTTGCACGAAAAACCAAGAACCGTAGGAAACAGTAACAATATAGAATAGGCAATATATCTTATCGTTTTATCCATTACTTATATAATTTATCAGTACGTAAATTTATCCAAATCAATATCTAGCGGATAACTTTTAAACCATTCTTCCAGCTCTTTTTTTAACTCGGCGGCCTTGCCGGGTTCTTTATCTTTTAAGTTTTGCGTTTCGCCCATATCCTTTTCAAGGTTATACAACTGAACATTCGATCCGTCGAAATCCATCAGCAATTTATAATCTCCTTTCCGCATGGCCAAATCCGGAGCATTTTCCCCATCATATCCCGGACGATCGGGAGGTCGGATCCAAAAAATCGGTTTTGTTCTTTTTTGTTGTTTTTTCCCTGAAATGGCATCCAGCATCAACTCGCCATCGTATGTTACATTTTCATCCGGCGTAGCTCCGGCAATTTCCATAAATACCAGAGGTAGATCGATTGCGGCCATTACCGTTTTATTGTTTTTTGTACCCGCTTTCTTTTCTGAAATTTTACCTGGCCACCAGCTAATAAACGGCTCGCGGAATCCGCCTTCGTAAATTACTGTTTTGTAGCCACGAAATGGTCCAGCTGTATTTACTGCTTTGTCAGGACCATTGTCGCTGGTAAAAATTATAAGTGTATTATCGCGGAGTTGCGGATTATTTCTGATGTAATCAAAAAGACGGCCCATGTGTTTATCCATCTCTTGCATCACACCCAAAAACCGTGCTTTCATCGAAAGATCGCCACGCAATTCTTTTGGTGGTTCCAGTGGAGTATGTATATCATCGGGCCAAAGATTAATGTAAAAAGGTTTGTTCGCTTTTTGTGCATTTTCTATCGCATTAATGGTTCGGTCTACAAAAATCTGCGTAAAGTTTTCGCGTTTTGCCCAATGTACTTCTCCCCTTCCCAATTGGGCAGATTGTTTTTCCAATCCCCTCGTGCTATCAGGAAGATTGAGTGTTTCATAAGTAGCGAGAAAACGCTCTCCCAATCCTTCGAACTGAGTTACCGATTCATCAAAACCGTATTCCGTAATAAGCGGAGCTTCTCCCACATCGCGACCGCCACCCATGTGCCATTTGCCAATATGTGCGGTGTAATAGCCTGCAGCCTGAATATTCCGGGCTACCGATGGAGCCGACAAATCGAGGTAATTTTTCATTCCCCGGTTTTCATTTGCTTTACGGTTGTCGATGTATGACGTTATTCCCCAACGCGCCGGATATTGCCCGGTTGTAACCGCTGTGCGCGATGGAGAACAAATTGGCGAGTTCACATAAAACTGGGTAAATAAAATCCCCTCTTTCGCCAAACGATCGATATTGGGAGTATGAACATCTTCGCGGCCATAACATCCTAAATCGGCAAAGCCCATATCGTCGATAAAGACAAAAAGTATGTTTGTTTTTTTCTGCGCCCAAATACTATTAATGCTTAAAACAAGAAGAATGACAAATGTTAATCCTTTAAATCTCATATCAGGTTTAGTTGGTTAGGTAATATTATTTTTTCTGTTGAGGGAAAATGCGTTGATACTCTTTCGCCCAAATCGCTGTCATTTCCTCAACCTTTTCAGGCATCTCTTCTGCAAGATTATTGGTTTCAGTGCGATCTTTTGCCATATTGAACAGCTCCCAACCACCTTTGCTTAACGACGATATTTTCCAGTCGCCGATACGTAATGCTTTACCTCCCTCGTGTTCCCAGAAAAGAGTATCATGCGTTGTAATAATTTCATTATTTAACATCGGCAAAATTGAATTACCTTCAATTGGAGTGGTTTCCAAACCATTCACTTCGGCAGGATATTTTGCGTCAGCCAATTCCAAACAAGTTGGTAAAATATCGATAACATGACCAACTCCCTGATTGATGGTGTTTTCTTTTCCTTTTAGTCCGTTAGGCCAGTGCACAATAAAAGGCGTGCAATTACCACCTTCGAACGACTCTTTCTTCCAATAACGGAACGGTGCATTAATTGATCCGGCCCAGGCAACTCCCAAATATCCCCAAGTCAATTCTGCGCCCGGATGTTCAAAATTATCGTAATCTATTTCTACGCCTTCACGGTTGTGTCCCGGACGATCGAAACCGGGTATGTATCCACGCTCGGGTGATGCACCATTATCTGCCAGAAATAGAATCACAGTATTGTCGTATTCCCCGGTTTCTTTCAGTTTCTGAATCAAACGCCCAACTCCCTGGTCTAAACGGTCTACCATTGCAGCATGGGTTTCCATATGATTAGCTTCCCACTCTTTACGTTCGCAATCGGCCCACAATTTTCCCGATTCATTTTTAGCCAGTGGAGCAATAGCCGGATCTACAATACCTTTTTCAACCAATCCCTGGTAACGTTTTTCGCGCAAAACATCCCAACCTTCATCGTACATACCCTCATATTTTTCAATATCTTCAGGCAATGCGTGCAATGGCCAGTGCGGTGCAGTGTGCGCCACATATAAAAAGAAAGGTTTATCATCTTTTTTGAATTCATCAATCATTTCAATTGATTTATCAGTAACAAAATCAGTCATGTAGAAATCATCCGGAACTTCTTTGATGGCTTCTTCGTTGTGCACCAGGCTAAACGGATCGAAATAATCAACCACTCCCCAAATTACACCCCAGTGTTCTTCAAAACCACGGTTTGCAGGATAAGATTCCAGCGGAGCAAAAATGCTGCTGTCTTTTCGGTGCGAGAGCCATTTCAACTGATCTTCTTTATTCGATAAAGCTTTGGTACGTGAAAGGTGCCACTTGCCCGCCATCCCGGTGTGGTAACCATTTTCTTTTAGCACTTCGGCTATTGTTGCGGCATTTCTTGAAAGTGTTTGTCCGTTTCTGTCGAGGCCAACCTGATGCGGATATTTTCCGGTAAGCAATGAAGCTCTTGTTGGGCAACATCTGGCCGCATTGTGAAACTGGTTAAAGCGAACACCATCAGCCGCCAAGCCGTCAAGATTAGGCGTGTGTATTTCTCCTCCGTAACATCCAATATCAGAATAGCCCAGATCGTCGGCCATAATGATAACAATATTAGGACGTTCTTCCTGTTTATCTGAATCCTGCTTTGGCGTACTTGTGCAGCTTATAACTACCAAGGCTGCAAAAAGTAAAACTAAATTTTTCATATATCTAAAATTATTTATTCTCCTATTTTCTTCTCTTTCCTTAGAGATCATTTGTTATTTCTCCGGTGTCCAGTTTTTAATTACAGACCCTGCTAAGTTTTCTTTATCCGGATAACGAGGATTCTGATGTTCCACTTTATTTCTATAAAAATGCTCTGCTACGGTTTGTAAACTCAAAACAAGCTCTTTGTTTTGTTCGGCAATATTAACCGATTCAATTTTATCCGTATCAATCCTATAAAGTTCGGTCTTTTCAAAGGGGCTGGTATTATCCCCGGCATTTCGCTCCCAAATTAGTTTCCATTCATCTGTACTCAGTGCCAAACGCTCGATCTTTTCTGATCTCTGATCAAAATAGGTGAACCAGTTGCGGTCTTCTAGATTCTCTCCCCTCATAGCATCTAATACATTAATTCCATCCAACTCATTTTCAACTTGCCCTTCATAACCGGCAATCTCCATCAATGTAGGAAGCACATCGATATATCCCATTCTTTCAGTAATTTTTTCTCCTCCTGAAATATTACCGGCCGGCCAGCGTGCTGCAGCAACAACATTAATTCCTCCCTGGTAAGGAGTAAGTTTCCATCCTCTTAAATCTCCATTACTTGCAACCCGCTGCACTCCTCCGTTATCACTGAAAAATAAAATAAAGGTATCGTCTACCTGTCCTCTTTTTTCAATACAGTTCAATATTTTTCCAATATTCTGGTCCATACAATCGATCATTGCTGCATAAATCTTTTTATCACCTGTCCTCTCCGGGTATTTTGCAATATCTTCAGTTTTTGCTTGAAAAGGCGAGTGAGGTGCGGTAAACGGCACATACAAAAAGAACGGCTCAGTTTCCGGGACTGAATTTATAAAAGTAACTGAAGCATCACCAACCAGATCGGTGGTGTAACCACTTTTTTCAGACGGTTTATCAAGTTCATGCCAATCCTGTTCACCTTCTCTTTCCTGGGTAAAATAATCGATTGCCCCATTGTAGCATCCTTCATAAAATGTGAAGCCCTGATTTTCGGGTAACCATTTTTTTTGCCGGTGGCCAAGATGCCTCTTTCCAACCATTCCGCGGTGTTTGTACCCGGCCTCTCCCAGCATTTCAGCTATTGTGAATTCCTCCGGAGGCATACCATATTCGCGGTACGGCGGTATTACTGCCCGCATTAATCCAAAACGATTTGGATAACGGCCGGTCATTAACCCCGCCCGGGTTGGAGAACACATCGGGCAAGCATAAAACTGGTCAAGCACAACTCCCTCTGCTGCCAAACGATCAATATTCGGAGTTTTAATATCGCTACCATGAAAACCCACATCTCCGTTTCCCAAATCATCAGCAAGAATGATAATGATATTCGGTTTCTGAATAGATCCGTTTCCTGCAAATGTTGATAATTCGACAATTGCAAGCAGGGCTAGAAGTATTATTCTGACAGAATACCGATTTTTCATCTTTTGATTACATGTTTACTTTTCCGCGTTCTTCTTACGGTATAACTCTTGAACCTGGTTCCAGGGAAGCACGTGGTTAGTCTTCGCCCAATTGTCATACATAGCAGCCATCTCCTCTACCTTTTCGGTTTCAGAAGAAGCCAGATCATGCATCTCTGAGCGATCGGTTTCCATATTGTATAATTCCCAGGTTGTTTCCTGCGCTGAATTCCATTTCGAAACCAGCTTATATTTGCCTAGTCGTACTGCTTTATTGCCTTCGTGCTCCCAAAAAATAGGTTCGGTATGAATGCGTTTATTTTCGCCTTTGAAAAGCGGAACCAAACTTTTACCGGGAGTAGAAACAATAGTATTTCCATCGTATTCTTTCGGATACGCTGTTTGAGCAACATCAACAAAAGTCGCCATTAAATCGGGCAGAAAACCATACTCCGAAATCATCTGACCTTCTTTTTCTTTTGGGATAACACCCGGCCAATGAACAATAAACGGCGTTCCAATCCCTCCTTCGTGCACCCAGTGTTTGTATTCGCGATACGGCGTATTTGAAGCATTCGCCCATGCTCCGCCATAAGTTAGGAAATAGCCTTCTTTTGTTACTAATTGGCGAGCCGGCCCGCCGCCTAATTCTCCTCCTTCGGCGCAGGCACCATTATCATTTAAAAATATGATCAATGTATTATCAAATATATTCTGCTCTTTTAAATGGTCAACCAGCTTCCCTATATTTTGGTCCATCCGGTCAACCTGTGCTGAGTAAGTGGCACGACGCAGGTCCATTTCTGCTTTCTTCTCCTCAGATAGAGAATCCCATTCTCTCCAATTCTGCGGAGAAAGGTCCCACCCCTGATCCACGATACCAATTTCTTTCATTCTTGCATAGCGGGTTTCCCTAAGTTTTGTCCAGCCATCCATGTAAGTTCCTTTGTACTTTTCAACATCCTCTTGCGGAGCATTTAAAGGCCAATGCGGCGCAGTGTAGGCCAGATATAAAAAGAATGGTTTCTCGCTATTCTCTGATTTGGCTTCGTCGATAAACTGAATAGCATAATCGGTAAATGCATCGGTTGTATAATAGTCTTCATCGGTAACCGAAATGGTGTCGTTCATATAAGTGATTCCACGCGGATAAACTGGTTTGAAAAAGTTACTTGCCCCTGGTATGAGCCCGTAAAATTTGTCGAAACCACGTTGCAAAGGCCATTTTGATTTATCGGAAATTCCCAGATGCCACTTGCCTGTCATCAGTGTTGTATAACCTGCATCTTTTAAAACTTCGGCAATGGTGACACAGTTTTTATTCAGGAATCCACGGTACTCCGGAATTCCAAGATCGTGCTGCGAAAAATCAGCAGGCGTATTCGTCATGTGGCCAATCCCGGTTTGGTGTGGGTAACAACCCGTCATTAAACTTGCTCGGGTTGGGCAGCAACGAGCTCCGTTATAAAACTGGGTAAACCTTAATCCATTTGCCGCCAGCGCATCAAGGTTGGGAGTTTCTACTTCGCCTCCATAACATCCCAAATCGGAGTACCCCATGTCGTCGGAAAGAATAAGAATGATATTTGGAGATGCTGATGATTGTGCACCAGCGTTATTATCTTTTCCGGCAGTACAACCGCTTAAAAGAAGTATTGCAAATGCAAATAGGCTTATTATTTTCATTGTTCTTTATAATAGGTGAATTCTGCCTCCCGATTTTGAGAAGCAGAATTCATTAATAATTAAAACACTAAATCACAAGTATTCATAACTAAACACTAATCTAGCAGTCCGGCTTTTTTATGAATTTCATAAAGTTTTTCCGGATCAATCTTCATTACTTTCCTATCATATGTAATCAGTCCATTTAATTCGCCCTCAACATCGGTAGTCTGAGTATATACACCGGCACTAATTCCTTTCTTTCTCAGTTCACCCAGTATTTCACAACTTTTGACGTAACGATCAACATACTCTTCGTGTGTTTTGGGTAATCCTCCATAACCCCAGTTATCTTTATTGGTATCCCAAATGTGATCTTCAACTGCCCAACCGTGGCCGCCAAATTCACCAACCACTTTTACGTAATCATCGTAAAGCTTCACATCCAAAGGAAAATCAGGGTGTGGATATTGATGCTGATCGGCAATATCCCCCACTTCAAAGAAATTACCTCCGCTGGCAATATTTAAAAGTCGCGACGGATCATAAGCTTTCACCCAGTTTCCAACTTCCATACTGCGATGTTGTCCCCAACGTTCGTTAAATGTCGTCCAGATTACGATTGACGGGTGATTGTATAGTACGTCAATCATTGTTTTCAACTCGTTTTTGTATAAGTCGTGCGCCCAATCTGGCCAGTCGGCATCAAGTGCATCTCCCTTTTTCCATTGTTGTGGCCTTTCTGCAACGTAATCCTCACGCTCCATATGCAATCGCTTCCATTTTGGCCATTCGCTGCCTCCACTTCCTCCCGAGGTCTGGTCTTGCCAAATAACAAATCCCATACGGTCGGCATGGTAATAATACCTGCGAATTTCAGCTTTTTTATGCTTACGAATCATGTTGAATCCTGCCTTTTTCAGAAAATCCATTTCCCAGACAATGGCTTCATCAGAAGGAGGTAACAGAAAACTTTCGGGCCACCAGCCCTGATCGAGCGGACCTAAATGAAATATTTTTTCACCATTCAAAGTAAATTGCCAGTTTCCATTTGCTTCACATTCCTTTCCCACGGTTCTAAAACCTGTGTATGAGGAAACTTCGTCCAGAACATCGCCGTATTCTCCAAGCAGCTCAATCTTTACATCATATAAGAAAGGTGATTTTGGTGACCAGAGTTTTGCATTTTTAACGCTTAGCAATACATTATCGGCTGTTCCTGTTTTTTCGGCAACAACTTTCCCTTCGTCGAGTAAAGTCACCTTAAGTTGCGTGTTCTGTTTTAGCCCGCCGGTGCATGCTTCAGCTTTTAATTCACCATACATATCGGCAAGTAACTTTATCGATTTAATGTAGGTTTGAGGTACAGATTCTATCCAAACCGGGGCCCAAATTCCTGATGACGGAGTGTACCAAATTCCTCCGTTATCGCGTTTCTGTTTACCTCGTAGTTGGTATAAATCAGGATCATCGGTTCCGTCAATTACCCTGAGTTTTACTTCATTTTCACCAGATGTTACCAAATCAGTTACATCAAATGAAAAAGGAAGATTGCCGCCAATATGCGATCCGGCTAATTTACCGTTTACCCATACCATACATTTATAGTCAACGCCTTCGAAATTCAATAATTGACGCTCATTCTCTTTTGCAGTTAACTCAAAAGATCTTTTATACCAGATCACCTCATTCGATTCAATTCTTCTTGCAACACCTGAGAGTGGTGTTTCCAGTGCAAAGGGAACCAGTATATCTTGTTCCCAATTTTCGGGTTTAACCGCGCGGTTAGATGTTACTGCATATTCCCAAAGCCCGTTTAGGCTTTGCCATTCCGATCGAACCATTTGCGGACGCGGATATTCTTTCCATACGTTCTCGGGAGTTACTTTTTCCGCCCAACGGGTTTTTATTTTATCACCGGCAGGTTGCCAGTTTTGTGCAAAAGTTGATGCGCTGATCAGCAACGCAAATAAAGTAAGTTTAAGTTTCATTCTGTTTTTCTTCTTTAAAAATATGGAATTACAATGTTATTATATTGAATGATTTTGGAACTGGAAATCCTATTAGAAAAAGGGTAAAATGATTCAGTTTTGTAGTATTAGCGGTCAAAAGGAGTTTCCAGCGTTGAATACTTATTTATTCTCTAACATTTTTATATAATATCCTCCAACGACTGAGCGAGCCTGAAAACCTACCTGCTTTGCATCGGGCGTTTCATACCAATCTGACATTGGAACACGATCAGGAGTTTCCGTCACAAAACCATACAAAGGATCAATAAACTTTTGGAAAGTATCTTTATCATCCGCTAAAGTAGCCGTCCAGATAATCCAGTCTGATTTTGTATATGTTCTGCGGTTATCAAGCGGCAAACCATATTTGTTTTGTGTAGTCAGATAATAGGCAATTTCCTTTCGAGTCACTTCTTTCGGAAATATACCAAGGTCAAGCAGCTTATCCCAAACAATATTGTATTTCTGGCTCCATGTTCCAGGCTTGTCAAAAGTCAAACGATAGTGGTCTCCATCGTCCGCCATTTTCATCCACTCCTTCGCCATACTTTTCGCTGCTGAAGTATATTTTTCTGCTACATCAGTTTTTCCGAGCATTTCGGCAAGTTTTCCGTAACCTGCAATTCCCATAATAGCTTTTGCAGAAAGGTTCACATTGTGTGCAAAGTGTCCGGCAAAATCGTCGGTACATAATTGATTTTCCGGATCAAGTCCATTCTCCAACAGGTAATTTGCCCAGATTGTTAGCACATCCCAGTGTTCAGCAGCGTAATCAGCATTTCCTTCAACAGTAGCAATGGCAGTAGTCAGAATCACCATGTTACCACATTCCTCAACCGGCATATCTCCGCCGTAGGTTTGGCCATTGGCTTTCGGATAAGTACCTACATCATGTGCTGCAAAAGGTTTCGTCCATTTTCCGCTTTCCGAATAATAGAAGATTGGATTCAACATTCCTTTTAAAAGTTCTGGATTGTATTTAAGGAATAAAGGAGCAGAAGGGTAAGTAACATCAACCGTTCCGATTGAACCGTTACTAAAGTTTTCTTTTGAAAGAAAAAGCGTGTTGCCTTTGGTGTCTTTTACTAATTTGTGTGCAGCAATCGACTGACGATAAGCAAGTATACACAAACGTGCATAATTTTCGCCTCCTGCAGCCAGTGCTTCTTCATATATTTTTGCATCGGTATCATCGCAACGTTCCATTACATCCTGGTAATTTTGAGTAGCAGAAGTTAATGCCTCATCAAAACTTACATGACCATCTTTTGTCCACCATGCTTTTAAGTTGTCTCCAAAATATTGGATGGATTCAATATCGTTGTATGCCAACATTATATATCCATTTGCTGGTTTTGCAGAAACTTTACCAATGACATCGGAGAAAACCAGCACCGGCATTGATTTCGATAAAACAGCTGTGGTTCTTTCTTGTCCACCTCCAACTTTTCCGCTCTCAACAAAAGCTTTTTTCATGCCTGTAAAATCACCGATTGCCATTATCTGATTTTCTTTTTCAGGCGATGCCAGGTAAAAATATCCCCAGTCTATGCGTACATTGTCACCTTTCTTTTCCAGAACGGCTTGTTCGGTTGTTCCTGTTTTTATGAAATTGATGTTGCCTGTTTTTCCACTTGTGACTTCCACTTCCTGATTTAATTCGTTAACAGCCCATTCAGGTGTCGCTTCGAAATAAACCTCCACATCGTGGGCTTTGCCATCGGTTGATAAAACTTCATAGTTAATGTAATTTACCGGACGTGAAAGTAAATCCAGATCATCCATTAACAACGGTGAAACAAATTCAACGTACAAATCTACAGGTCCACAGCTAAAATTATACTTGGTTTGGGTTGCAGTAATTTTCACACTGTTCTGGACGGCTGTCTGATCAAAAACAGATTGAATCTCTCCTTCTTTAAAAATACCAAAATCAACATAAGCTAAACCTCCGCGATCCCAACAATGCGCTGCAATAGTGTTTTTTCCATCACTATTCAATAAAGCTTTATCAAGTTTTAATATTGCCTCGCTTCGGGCACTGTTACCCGTGTTTATAATTTCTATTCCATTCAGATATAACTCAAAATCATCGTCGTGTGAATAAACCAGATACAAATCACTTTCGCTACTTACCTCAGGCATTGTAAACTCGCGACGTACCCATATATGCTCTGTTTCCCAGGAAGTAGTTGCCTGAAAAGTATTGGGTGTACCAAAAGCTGCTTTTCCGCTCTTCCAGGATGAATCGTTAAAATCTGATTTTTCCCAACCCGAAGCAGGTTTTTGGGTAAGGTATTTTCCTTCCCAGGTTTCGTATTTGGCATTTGGGACAACCGGTTCGAAGGGTATTTCTTCTTTACCCATAAAACGATAGGTCTTACCATCAACGCGAAGGGCACCAACCAGCGAGTGATTTTTTCCGGTCCAGTGTTTTACAGGTGTATCGAATAAGTGATCGGACATTGACCATGCACTGGTATAAGGATCAATGGTAACTAATGGATAGGCTGGTGCACGAAATTCCTGCCCCGCTTCTTCTTTTTGAATTTCAGACTGTGCACCGCAGGAAAAAAACACTAAGCCTAGCATTATAAATCCCCAAAAATTAGATATAAAATACTTATTCATAAAAGGTATATTATTATTATTGAATCGATTATTTATATCGAAGGGCAACATGATTCCACAATTATCTGTTAGCATTTACTCTCGTGCAGGATTGGCACGATCAGGAGTAAGAACAGGTAAATACATCCTCCAGGTAATCAATTTTTGTTTTAGGTCATTAACTAAATCCGGATGTTCTTCCGCAACATTTGATGTTTCATAAACATCGTTTTTCATGTCATATAACTCAACGTTGTTACTCTGATAATTCATTAATAATTTCCAGTCTCCTGAACGTATGGCCAAATTAGGGCTATGGTCTCGACCTTTTGGGTAGTTAAATGCATAACTATTCCGCCCATACTCCCAATACATATCCTTTTCTCGAGGAGAGTATTTTCCCAACAAAACAGATTCCCTATTTTCACCGTCGCCTTTATAATCTGCAGGTAAACTAGCAGAAGCAATTGACGCAAGAGTTGGTAAGAGGTCGGTACCATTTAACACTGAGGTACTATCCGTAACACCTTCGGGTACATGTCCTGGCCATTTTACAATAAAAGGCATGCGGATTCCACCTTCGTAAAGTGAAAGTTTAGTACCTCGGAGGCCTCCTGCACGGCTACCCTTAAAACTGGGTAATGGACCATTATCACTCGTAAAAATTATTATCGTATTGTTCTCTATACCTAACTTTTTAATTCCGTCAAGCAAACGTCCCATCTGGTTATCATACTCCTGAAGAACCATTTTAAATGATTTCTCCTCTTCGGGATTCATAGGATACTGACCAGTATAACGAAAGTCTACCTCAGGCACCCAGGGTGTGTGCATATCATCAGGCCAGAGGTTGACAAAACAAGGTTCTCCCTGATGCCGTTTCAGAAAATCCAATGTTTTATTGACGAAATACTTTGTTCTGTCCCATCTTTTTATACTATCTTCATTCGACCATATCCAATCTGTAGATGTTATTATAGAATCAGGATCGGGGCTTTCATAAGTACTGATATGCTCGTCAAAGCCATATTTATCAAAATTGGGAGCATTTTTAATATCTCTTCCTCCTCCCATATGCCATTTACCAAAATGGCCGGTAGCATATCCTGCAGACTTCATCACCTTGGCCATCGATGGTGCATTAACATTTAGATAATTAGCTTGTTCTGCACGAGCGTTACTTCGACGATCATTTAAAAAAGTAGTAAAATTCCATTCGGCAGGATACATACCGGTTAAAATACCAGTGCGTGATGGGCTGCAAATTGGTGCAGCGCTATAATACTGGGTAAACTTAACGCCTCTTTCAGCAATTCTGTCAATATTAGGTGTTGGTACAAAGTTTCCTCCAAAGCAACCAATATCACTATAACCCATATCATCTGTCAAAATCAATATAATATTAGGCTTCTCCTGGGCATGTACTCTTGTTAATGCAACTATGCTCAAAACCATCATTATCACTATTGTATTTCTCATCATCATTTTAGTTTTGTTTTTAAAATTTAGTGTCTGAGTGTATGAAGTTTGTCTCGACATCACCTCTTAACTGGCATTGCCATATCGGACTTGGAAGAATTTTACCCGAACCGTTAAAACGTAAAAATAGCAAGCTCAAGCATTCTTAAACTCTCATTTTTCATTCCCAACAGACTGAAATTAAATTTTTCTAATAAAAGGTGACTGGTTTTATGCCAGTCACCTCACTTTATTATTGTTTAATAACCAGGATTTTGTTCCAATAATGGATTTGCATCAATTGCTGATTGCGGAATTGGGAACCACACATGATTAGCTGTAGCATTTGTGATACCTCTGCTTTGAGCATTTTCAATGTACTGTCCCGTACGGATTAAATCTCTTCGTCTCTTCCCTTCGTACCAGAATTCCCAAAGACGTTCATTTAGGATTTGTTCTCTTAAGAGATCTTTCGATCCTAAATCTGTTAACGATTTATTTTCCAGTCCAGCTCTGGTACGAATTTGGTTTACAAGATCTACGGATTCCTGGGTAGGACCATTCAGCTCATTCAAAGCTTCAGCCCTACTCAACAGTATCTCTGCATAACGGATCATAGGCACGTCATTCCCATGTGAACTTCCCGATGCGTCAGGATCAGGAGGATATTTCATTGCCCGGGTACAATCAGTATAATCCAACAAATTAACTGTATTTCCCTGGGTATCAATATAACGTGTAAGAATTCTGCCTTTTCGCTGATCATTCGCTTCAAAACTGTTATAAAATGAATCGTATAAACGATAGTTGGATGCAAAATTTGACCATTTTTCATTTACTACTCCTTCTAATCCACCATCTAGTCCTTCCTTATAAACAGCAGGGAAAGATGGAGCTGCTGTTGCCCAGAGTGTATTGTTGTTGCCAGCATTCGCCAATTTGGTTTTTACAAGAATAAATTCTTCATTCTGCTCATTTTCCAGTGCAAACATGTCATTATAATCAGGATATAAACTGAAATATCCATCGGAAATAATATCCTGAGCAATATCGGCACAATTTTGCCATTGATGGGAATTTAAATACCAAATGCAAAGCAGTGCCTGAGCTCCCCCTTTATGGTGACGACCATAGGCCGGCTCATCTCCAGGTTCGGGCAGAATGGGAATGATTTCCTTTAGCTCAGCTTCAACAAAACTCGCGAATTCTTCATTTGTAGCACGAGGAAGCTCTAATTCATCAGCCTGACTTTTCCTTAACGGCATAGGACCATATTGATTCCATAGCTGATAATAAGACCAAACTCTTAAAAACCGGGCTTCTGCAACTATCTGGTTTTTATCCTGTTCATTATTAAAATCGGATACGTTATCTACACTCTCAAGAATAATATTGGCATCTCTAATCACCTGCCAATAATTCATCCAGTCAAAAGCCTCTAACGTACTGGAAGGATCCCATCTAAATCCAATTAAAGGTGCTGCAGTTCCATTCTCTCCACCTCCTGATTGCCATAAAATATCAGCGGTCATTTCTTCCCGTTTGACAACATCTCGGGTCATAATTACATTATTATTCCTTGCATAGGCATCAGCCATAAGTGATTCAATACCTTTTTTAGTACTTAAGAGGTTTTCCGAGGCAAATTGCGATTGAACAGGTTCTTCAAGAATCGACTCGCAACCATGCAACAACAAGATTGCAATGAAGGCGATTAATATATTTTTTAATTTATATAATGTTTTCATTTTTAATTACTTTTTAGTTTAAGATTAAAAATCAAGTTTTACTCCAAATATTAAAGTCCTTGCGGTTGGATAGGCATTAAAGTCGATCCTAAAATTGGCATTATTATTTGGGTTTACAGCCGGATCTAGTCCTATATAATCCGTTATGGTGTATAGGTTCTCGCCCGTAACATATACCTGTCCAGACTTAATAAATTTATTTATACGAGGTAAATTATAGCTCAATCTTACGGTTTTGAGTCTTACATAAGATGCGTCAAGCAGCGTATTCGAATTCGCTACTTTTCTACCAAATTTTAAAGGATCAACAAAAGAAGGATATTCATTAGTTGGATTATCAGGAGTCCAACGATTCAGGTATATCTCGGCAATTTTGTTCCTTCTGAAATTGATAGGGAAATAATTATCAATTACGTTTCCGTTCAACATGTCTACACCTTGTACTCCTTCAATAAATACGAATAAGCTAAAATCTTTATAATTAAAGGTATTACCCATTGACCATTGGAAATCGGGAAATGAATTCCCTAAAACAACTCTATCCTTATCAGTAATTACACCATCTCCATCCTGATCAACATATTTTAAGTCTCCGGGCTGATAATCCTCGGTAAACTGACTATAATCGTCTCCTACCTGCCAAACACCATCAACTTCATAGCCGTAATAAGAGTTAAGAGGTAAACCCGGTTTAATAATAGCAACCTGCTCTACGTGTGTATATCCTGCACCAACAATAATTTCAGAAATTCCTCCCAATTCCTTAACCTCATTTTGCATTGTAGTAAACGTAAAATCTGTTCTCCAACTAAAATCCTGAGATGTTACATTAACTGTGTTTAGCGACAATTCCCATCCTCTATTATCAATTCGACCTACATTTGATAAAATGCTGCTAAATCCTGTAGATTGTGGAATTGGTAAATAAAGGAGCATATCTGTTGTCTTTTTCCTGAAATAATCAACACTTCCATTTACTCTGCCTTCAAAAAGGCCAAAGTCTACTCCAAAATCTATTTGCTCTGTAGTTTCCCATTTTAGATCAGGGTTTGGGATTCGAAGAGGTGCTGTTCCGGTTACCTGACTGCCATTCCAAATTGCGGTTCCACCTTCACCAAAGGTACTCAATGAAGGGAAATTACCAATTTCCTGGTTACCTGTTTGTCCCCAGCTAGCTCTTACTTTCAGATTACTTATATAATCAACACTCTTAATAAAATCTTCATTAGAAGCCTTCCATGCAAATGCAGTTGATGGGAAATATCCAAATTTATTATTTGTTCCGAAGCGCGATGATCCGTCAGCACGAATGGTTGCTGTAAGAAGGTATTTATCATTCAATGAATAATTTACCCTTCCAATATAAGATGCTAGCCTATTACCAGTCAAGAAGTTACTAATTTCAAAGGTTGATTGGTCTCCAATTCCAAGGTTATTAGCTCCCAATGATTCATTTGGAAATCCTTTAGCCACATTACTCAGACCATTCGTAACGAAGCGTTGATAGGTTGTTCCTGCCATTGCACTGATAGAGTGAATATCAAACGTTTTCGAATAATGAATCGTTCCTTCAACCAAGTAATTGCTTTTCTCAACATTTTGATTTGAGGCTACTCCTCCATTATTGCGGCCTTCTTTAGTAAGACCGTTAATAAAGCTTTTACGACTTTCATTTACAAAATCACCTCCAATATTCAGTTTTGCATATAAATCAGAAGTAAAATGATATTCTCCATACATAGAAGCCATCATACGGTTCGTATTTGACTCTGAACTCATACCTTCAGAAACGGCAACGGGATTATCTACCGTTAAGAAAGGAGATAGTGCATAGTCTCCATTATCATCGAATACCGGTAAAGTTGGGTCGAAATTATAGGCAGAGTATAAAGGTCCGGCATGCTCATTTATTCCAAAACCATTTGCAATAAAGTGATCCTGTGTGTATGTCCCAGTTGCATTAAAGCCAATATTGAATTTGTCTGTAAGATCCGATTTCAAATTAATTCTTGCACCGTATCGGCTAAAATCGGTATTCTTCATAATCCCTTCCTGATCCATATAGTTTAAGGATATATAGTATGAAGTCTTTGGGGTACCCCCAGAAAATGAAAGTTGATGATCGTGTACCAAAGCATTTGCGTTATTGATCTCATCCTGCCAGTCCGTGCCTAAACCGCCATTGGCAATATCTCCTACTATCGATTCCTCATTTCCTCCTCCGGCTGCAATAATTTCATTCATTACTGTTTTATATTCTTCAGCGTTCAATAAGTCAAGTTTCCGTGAACGATTTTGAATTCCCAGGTAGCCCTGATAACTAACTTTCATATTTTCATTCTTCCCTGATTTAGTTGTTATCATTATAACTCCATTAGCTCCTCTTGATCCATAAATAGCAGTAGCAGATGCATCTTTTAATACCTCAATAGATTCAATATCTGAAGGGTTAATTGAAGCTAAAGGATTTCGAGGACTTCTATTTCCTCCAAAAGCATCAATTGAACCAGAACTTACTGGTCTTGAATTATCAATTGGTAATCCATCAATAACATAAAGCGGACTATTTCCTGCATTAACGGAACTTGCCCCCCTGATATTAATAGAAATACCTCCGCCAGGTTCTCCACTACTTTGAACAACATTTACACCGGCACTTTTCCCAAACAGCATCTGATCAACCGAGGTGGTCACACCTTCCTGTAATTCATCGACCTTAACCGACGAAACTGATCCGGTAATATCACTCTTTTTTATTGTACCATAACCAATGGCCACAACTTCTTCAAGTCCGATAGCATCTGCTTTCAATGTAATATTGATTTCGCTTTGGGCACCTACCTCCACTTCCTGTGAAAGCATCCCCACAAAAGAAAATTGTATTACATCAGTAGGTGAGATACTGGTCAGACTATAATTTCCATCAAAATCAGAAACTGTTCCACGTGTTGTTCCTTTCACAACAATTGTTACTCCCGGAAGAGGCTCTCCGCTTTCGTCGGTTACAGTTCCTTTAATTGATGATTGATCTTCCACAACCATTTCGTTTTCAGCAATAGGTGTTACGGCGATGTACCGATCGATTATCTCGTATTTGTATTTGTCTGCATCAAAAAGTTGTGAAAGCACATCATTGATATCTGCATCATTAAAAGTAACATTTACATGTTTGTTCATCAGATGCTCATCATACTTCAGCATGAAATAGAATTCAGTTTCATTTTCAATTTGCTCAATCACTTCTTTTACAGTAGCCTGTTCCATTGCCATGGTAATCTTTGTGGTTTGGGCATAGGAATCAGCAAATACGTTTAAGGTCAATAATAGGATTAGAAATGTAGTTAGTTTCATAATCATTAAAACTTTTTTTAGTGGCCCACATAAATAAGGGCACTTGTCTGTTTTTTTCATAAATTTGACATGTTATTGGTAAATACTAAGTTTTATTTATCAATGCTTTGCAGGTATTGGCTTACCTGTTAAGCTGAGCAGGCTAAAAATATTTCCAGTATTTTTGGCCTGTCGTTTTTTAGGAAGTATCTTTTTGTTTCATAAGTCAGTGATAAGTTTGATTCGTTTTATAATTTCATTTCTTATTTCCAGTAAATTAAAGTCGGCTTGTTCGCCCTGGGGACAATCTCGTATTCCAGCGAAGTCGTTAATTTAAGCACATCGAGAATCTGATCTATTGGCTTGTTCTTCAAAATAGTACCGAAATACCGCTCATCACACAAACCTTCTTTTTGAATTATTATCTCTACGTTATACCAACGTTCGATTTGTTTGGCGATGTAATCCATTTTTTCATTTCTGAAGGTCACCAGACCATCTTTCCATGATGTATACATTTCAGTATCTACTTTTCGAATTTCTATACTTGCTGTACTATCATTAAAGAATGCTTTCTCTCCAGGTTCCAGTTTCGATAGTTCATAGCCATTTTTATCAAGAAGGCCGATACTACCTTCAATTAACGTAGCTGTAAATTCCCTATCCTCGGGATAAGCCTGAATGTTAAACGAAGTTCCATATACACGTACGCCTAAGTAGTCAGATTTCACAGTAAACGGATGCTCAACATCCTTTTGAACATCGAAAAATGCTTCTCCTTCGAGATAGACTTCACGTTTCCCTGAACTAAATTCTGAATTGTATTGTAGACTAGTTCCTGAATTCAGCATTACTAGTGTGCCGTCGGGAAGTTCAATATTCGTCATTTGTCCGGCCGGGGCTGTAACAGCGAAAGACCTAGCATAAACATGCTCGTCTTTCTCGCCAAAGAAAAAATACTGTGCAATGGCACCAATACCAATTAACAAGATAAATACAGCGGCATTTTTTATGAATGAATAAAGGAATCGTTTTTTAACTGGTTTAGAGAATTCCGGTTGTATATCGCTCCAGCTTACTCCTTCTTTATTTTCAAATTTCGACGTTAACGCCCAGATCTTTTTTAATTCAATAAACTCATTGCGGTGTTTTTCACTCTCATCGAGCCATTGAAAAAAGGTTTCTATTTCAGCCTCACTAGCTGTTCCCTGTAGGTATTTTATGATGATATTATTATCCATTTTTGTCTTTCTTGCTATATGTACACATAAATAAGATGATACCCTGTATATTAATTTGAAATTTTTCAATTTCGATTGAGAAACTGTGAAGAAGAGCCAGAATTTAAGAAGAAATATGATCGATCAGGACAACTTGTTAAAGCATCCATAAAACGAAAGGAAGTATATCTCTGAGTTCTTTTCTTAGGATCTTTATGGCGCGAGTAATGTTTGACTCAACTGATTTTATCGCGATACCAAGTTCATCAGCGATCTCTCTGTTTTTTTTGCCTTCAAATCGACTTTTTTCAAATACGATCCTACATCTTTCGGGGAGTTTTTCAAGAGCCAACTGAATCATTCCTTCTAATTCCTGATATTCTAGTTTATTGAAATGAAAAGATTCAAGGATTTGACGATTTAAAAGATTCTCCTTTATTTTAAGTGTATTTTTCTGATACTCTGACTTATACTTTTCATGCCTTAAAAAATTAAGACATTCTGTTTTTGCCGCGGTGTATAAGAATGCACAAATTCCATTAATGGTATTAACTTCCTCTCGGTTTAACCACAACTTCACAAAAGATTGTTGAGCTATATTTTTGGCCTCTTCCCGATCAGGAATAAATTGTAGACAAAAACCAACGATCCGGTCATAATTGTCTTCGAAGATGATTTTAAAAGCATGCTCATCGCCCTTTTTAAACGAAGTTAAGTCGGGCAAAACCATATTTGAGTCAGCTAAACTCATTATTCATTTTATGAAAGTTCAGTTAGTAGCCGTGAAAATAGAAAATTAATTAGACTTGATTACATCTTACGCTATTAAGTCAATTAAATGGAAAGATTAAAGTATGGTGCTTCATACTTTCCTGGTATTTAATTTTGTAGTATCAGCGGATCAAAATGCTTGCCTTGCCGGGCATTCTTCAATTCTTCCCTCGAATCAATTTCTGCTCCGGGATCGCCTTGTGCTTTCATCCATTCATCCAGTTTTTGTGAAAGATTTTGTTTTATTTCTCCCAAATCATCACGCCCGATCAGATTTTGCATTTCATTCGGATCGGCAGTCAAATTGTATAATTCTTCTGCTGGACGATTCTGGTAACGGGTTACCAAATCCAGTATCTCAGGATCGTCAGAAGCATCAAAAACCCATGAAGGCCAATACTGATTGAGAGGCATTCGTGCCATCAGGTGACGTTCTATGTATAAGCTTTTCGGGCTTAGATTCCGGATGTAATGATAATTACCATCTGTAACCGAACGTATTGGATATGCCGGTCCTTCGGGTACATTATTATGCATGAAATACGCATATTCGCGATGCGTTTCTTTTTCGCCTAATAACACGGGCAGAAAACTTGAACCGTCGAAGTCTGTATCCGATGTGTTTCCTAGGGCATCAAGTAATGTTGGTAATACATCGTTGTATTGGACAAGCGCATCCGTGCGACTGCCACTATTTACTTTACCGGGCCAGCGTACAATAAATCCGGTATGCACACCATTGTTCCAGTTGGTCCATTTACAAAAAGGTAATTGCGCACCTTGTTCAGATGTAAAAATAACGATGGTATTATCCGAAATTTTCAGCTCATCAAGCAATGCTATAGTTTCTCCAACTTGTTGATCCAGCACCTCAATTTCAGCCAGGTATTTAGCGAATTCGCGCCGAGTTTCTTTGTTGTCGGCAAGATAAGATGGAAGTTTCAATTCTTCGGGATTGAAATGTGACGGGTCGCCAACTGTCCATGGAATATGAGGCACCACCAATGCAGTTATCAAACAGAACGGTTGTTCCTTATCTCTTGCCATAAATTCTTTTAGTCCGGCAGGATCATAATTCGCTGTTTCCGAAACGCAGTTGCGCTCCACTCCTTCAACCATTTCAAAAGGATAAACTTCGCGAGGATCGGCATGAACTTTACCTGCAATACCTACCCGATAGTTTAATTCTCCCAAATATTGAACAATACTTTGAGTTCCCGTGCGTGCAATGGCATGGTTCCAGCAAACACCACTGTTAACCGGTTGCAAGCCCGTGTACAATTCGGCACGACAAGGCACGCACATCGACATGGTAACAAAGGCATTATTAAAAGTCATCCCCTGCGAGGCCAGTTGATCAATATGTGGTGTTTTTACATTTTGTCCACCGTAAAGTGACAGATCACTATGGGTGCAATCGTCTGCAATAACAATTAATATATTAGGCTGCCCCTTTCTATTAACATCACTGGCATACAAATGAAATCCAAGCAGAATTAGAAGGAGGATAAAACAATATCTTGAAGTTTTTGTCATAAAATAATTTCGTTTAGTTCAATTAATATACTCAAAAAAAAATGATCTTACCTTCGTCATTTTTGCTCCATTATCGGCACTATTACTTTATCTTCTTTTACCTTGAATTTGTAAACATTATTGGCAGCATCCCATTCTTTTGCCACCGGCACTATTCGTGTCCTCCTTGGACTCACCTGATCCTGACCAAAATGAACATGGTATACATAATAGAGCTGGCCATTTAAACCTTCAAAAAAATCGCCATGCCCTGAACCATTTTCACCAACAATGGATCGATGAATAATCGGACTGTTTTCCTGCTTTATCCATGGGCCATAAGGCGAATCGGCAATTGCATACCCCACAGCATAGTCGATATTTTTAAAGTGATTTGCCGAATAAAACAGGTAATACTTATTCTTTAGTTTGATAACGGTCGGGCCTTCCATAATTGGTGCCGACTCAAAATTGGGTGTGGCTTCCCATTCTTCGGTCTGGTTGAAACATTTTGTAAGTGTTTCAGGCTTAATCTTTCCTTTTTTCAGATCAAACTCTGCTACCCAAAGAAAGTTACCATTATTAAAGCGGACATGATAGAGGTAAAACTTACCGTTATCATCTTTGAATATGAATGAATCGATATTCTTCTCGGAACCATCAATTGGTGCAACTTTTTTTTGACGATACGGCCCTAACAGCGAGTTTGACTTAGCTAGTACCGTTTGTTCATTTGCAGTATAAGTGAAAAAATACGTATCGTTGTTTCGAAATAGTTGTGGCGCCCAAAATCCCCGTTCGCCGTATACATGATCTCCCTTAGTTAGCAGCATGTGAACAGAACCGCTTGTACTTGCAGGTTGCGACCAGGTTTTTAGGTCTTTCGATTCCAGAATAGAAAATCCTAAAGGCTGGTCTTTTTGTCCGCCTGTACCGGTAAGATAGTAGGTATCGCCATCAACATAAATCGTTGGATCGGCAAAAAACAATTCTTTCTTTTCTTGTGCTGAAATCCTTACAACAACCAGTATAATAAGCGCCCAACTAAGAATAAATTTCATTTCGCTTTTCGTTTAATATTATTTGTTTAAATCTACTACCATACATTAAATGCATGTGTTTTTACATCATCAGTATTTATTCCGAGTCCAAAATAATCCGTACCAATGCTAATGGAGGGATCGTATATTTTACAGTGTTTCCTTTCACCGTAATTTTGTCGAATACTGGAGCTATCGTTTCCGGATTCTCCCAACTATTTCGTAATGCAAGATCATTACTTTCTATCATCATGAGTGCGGCTTCTTTTTTGGGATTGAATCCTTCAATGGTCAGCTCCACTTTTTGTGCTGTTTCTGCATCGCGGTTACAGATAAAAATTGAGGCAGAATTCCCTGTTTCATCCAATAAAGCAGATGCATCTACTGTGGAAATATTCTCCTTATTGATCACATATTTTCCGGTGCTGGCAAATACTGGTGAATCAGTTTTAACATCTAACGGAATGGTTCCGTTTTGACTTGAATACATAAAATGACTCCAGTATACCGGCTGTGAATAGATAATTCCACGGTCTTTTCTTAAACCGCCGCCGTGGTTCATTAATGCCGATCGGGTCACCAATTCAACCAAGCCATTGCTTCTGATACAGGTATTTATTATTCCCGAATACCACAGGGCACCACTAATACTGGTTACATTGCCAACGGAACGAGGTTGTGGCCAATCCATAAGTTCTGTTATTGCAACCTTTGGTTTAACATTTGCCTGCTCCATCGGTTCAACAACCAGATTGTGTAAGAAATCAGGGTAATTTTCAATAAAAGCAACCAGGTCTTTCCAGGCTTCAACGGGATCGGCATTCTCATCGACTGCCCTACCAACTAAAGAATGAACTGAAACAGAACGCACCAAATTACCGTTGTGTTCCATTAGTTTGTAATTCCATTCCGGATCAACTCCCCGGCTTATTAACTCGGATTTTTCCAGCACCTGAATCAAACCATTTGCAACTAAAGAGATGCTCGAATCAGCTTTCAACAATTGCGGAGCAAACATGGCATAACGTCTGGCGTAATCATCGCCATCAGTAAATCCAATCTGCCATTCGCCGCAAAGTTCGTTACCAACTTCCCAAATTTTCACATTAAATGGTTCTTTGTGCCCGTTTTCGGCTCTTAATTTCCCCATCGAAGTGTTGGCCGGATCATTACAATACCTCACCCAATTTGCCGCTTCCTCGGCCGTTCCGTTTCCTGCATTCACACAAATCATTGGCGTTGCCCCAACCAACCTGCATAAGTTTATCCATTCATCGGTTCCCACATGGTTCCATTCCATTCCGTGCCAGGCCGGATTTGGAAGCACCGGCCGCTCATCAATCGGCCCCACACCGTCCATCCAGTGATAACCACTCACAAAATTTCCACCAGGAAAACGCAGTAAAGGAAGTTTCATATTTTTTAGTAATGCCACCAATTCCGGTTCCCAACCATCGATATGGTCATCCGGGAAACAAAGAATCCTTGCAAACTCGGTTACAGTGCCCGGCTCAACCAGCAAACGCAGTAAATACGCGTCACCTTTCTGATGTTCAGATGTCCTAACTTTTATTGTCTTTTTATTGGTTTCCCAGGCTGAATTCAGTTCAAAATTTGTTTCACCTAAAACGTTTTCATCAAGATCCAAAATCTGCAAAGTCACTTTTGTTTGATTGTTGGAACGGGCTCTTAAAGTCAGCTCGTAACCTTCGGTTCGGTGTAGGGGTAAAAATACCCCACTTTGAATATAACCAACTTCATCTCCAGTTTCGATCTGCTGAAAATCATGAATTCCTTCTTTTAGCAACCGGCCATGCAAGTTGTCCGAGGAAGCCCAGTAAGCTGCAAAACCATTTCTTGAATCATTTACCAGATTAGTCAGCTTAAAAGTCTCTTGAGATTGCTGAAGTTTCTGTTCCATCATGTTTCCGTAATCACGAACCGGCCAATAGCTTGCCGGCACAAATTCGGGATTCTCAACAACCTGCGCCCACGCTCCACCATAAACGTTTCGCCCCAGATGCTCGGTAAACAAGCCAAATAAATTTCTGGAAATGGGCTTGTCTTTTTTGTTGACACCAACAGTTATTTGTACCTGCGCAACAACGTCTTGCATAAGTGCAAAACAAAACATCAGCGTTAATAATTTTACCATTTTCATTTTGTAAGCTGCTAATTTTGTAAAATTAAACGATCGGAATAAGTTCTGTTATCCGCAATAACTTTTACAAGATACATCCCATTTGTGAGATGGTGTAATTTGACTGTTCCCGACTGAACAGCTTGCAGTGCTGTTACAGCACTGCCATTAATATCAAACAACTGAAATTGTCCTTCTTCTTCCAGTACTTTTGCAGTGAATTGAATACTTCCGGCAGCTGGATTAGGATAGAAAAGTTTAAGATCCGATGGATCTGAGATCGTGTTTACAGCCGTTTCCTGATCTTTAAAACTGGCTGCAATCCCTTCGCTCATTATCGATTTAATTTGCTTCGGGCTAAGTACTTCACGGGTCCAGAATAGCTCGTCCAGGCTTCCGTACAGGAAAGCCCTTTCTTCATTTTTAAAAGCACCTAATACAAAAGCCCCAACCGATTGCTCGGTTCCAAAATCAGCAATCCCTTTTAATTCTCCGTCCACATAAAGGCTTTTCAGTCCTTTCTCGGCATCGTGAACAACTGTAAGATGATACCAGATTCCCGGTTTAATAACATCTGAACTTTGCGCCCTTAAACCACTTTCGAAAGTGCCGGGATAATCGCCATTTAATATTTCCATCATAATCCTTCCGGGAGGCGTTCCACCGGCCGGATCTTTTTGATGCAGAATTGTCATACCGGCGTTGGCCACACTGGTCGATTGATCCATTTTCACCCACACTCCAAGTGTACTGCTTTCTGATCCTACATTTATCAATGCATCCTGCGTTGTTACGTATGCCGAATTATTAAAACTTAATGCTTTGCCGAACTTTCCTTCGGTATACGTTTCACTTCCCTTTGTTAAGTTGAATTCAACATTTTCGGGCGAAGCATCTGCCAGGTTTTCATCAAATTCGAACTGCATAAATATTTTTGATGGATCCGCTGGCGGGACTTCATTATTTTCACCAGTTTCAACTTCCTGAATTTTAAAAAAATCGTCGATAAAGCCATAATTAAACTGATTAGCACCTGTCTCAGGGTCATCCTCTACAGTCGTTCCATTAATAATATTATTCAGCAGCCAGGGCACTGTGTTTCCATCGAAATTTGTTCCCCAACTAATCTGGTAGGAATAAGTAGCCACATTAAACGATTCATATTGGCTAAGCAGCTCGTATACTTCCCATAAATAATGTTTTCGCTCTTCGAACCACGAACAACTACTCAAAAAATCATCCCATTCTGCTTTCGGACGACGGTTGTTCAATGCTTCGTAAATGTATTGATGCACTAACATGTCGGATGAATAGCCATACTTTGTAGCGAATTCAGCAGGAATAAGGTCGCGGGTATGATCTTGCCAATAGAAAACCAGCGAAAATTCGGTCATCAGAATTTTCTGATCGTCACGGATTCTGGCATCAGCATAGCTGTACATCGAAACAATATCGTTATTCTCTTTATGGTGAATGTGCAGATCAATACCCTCTATCCACGGCGTTTCTTTTACAAAGTCGAGCATAGTAAGCACTCCCTCAGTATCGCGGTAGAAATCGTATAAACGGTTAAATGCCCCAAAATAAATCGGTATATTCTCTTTCTCTTCCCGGTATTCATTTACCCGGTTACACATGTACTGATAAAAAGGAGCCAAACGCGTGTTTCGTTCATCATTATTCATCGATTCGATAAAGGGTTCGTTTCCCACAACGATAATATCGATCTTGCCCCAAACACGATCCAGAAAGTTTTGGAGAAATTCATTGTATTCTTCAATTTCAGTGCTCGTAGTATCGGGGTACGATTTGTTATGAAAATTCCATTTAATATTCAAAATGGTTTTGTACCCTTCACTTTTCAGGTTCAAAAAATCTTCGAGCTGATCATCTACATCAGTCAAACGGTCCTGATCTTCGAAATAGGGAAAGAAATCAAAAAAGCCTCTTACCCAGGTAGTCTTTGTCCGGGCCAGTTTTGTAACATCCTCTGCTTGAAAAAGCGATTCGTTAAAATTTACGCCCATTTCTTGGGCGTCAATCTTCAACGTTATTATTATCAGGCAAATGGCAAGAAAACCTTTTAATGCATTTAATTTCAAATTCATAATATTTCAGTTTTATGATGTGAAAAAAAGGGCTGCATACGATGAATCCCATGCAGCCCCGATAACTAACCAAACTAAACTATCTATTAATAACCTTCCCGTTGGTCTAATGCTGTATTGGCATCAACCTCTGCCAACGGATAAGGGAAATATACCTGTTCAGGAGATGTGGTTAAACCACGATCTTCTGCGTATTCCAAAAATTTACCATGACGGATCAGATCCTCCCTGCGTTTTCCTTCTGAGAAGAATTCCCAGCCACGTTCATCCAAAATCAAATCCCTGAAACTAGCTTTGTCGCCAACATCTGCTAAAGTGTATGGCGTAACTTTTGCTCTGTTTCTAATTTGATTGATCAGATCAACTGATTCCTGTGTCGGTCCGTTTAACTCATTCAATGCCTCGGCTCTACATAGTAAAATATCGGCATAACGGATATAAGGTACATCGCATCCACTGAAGTTACCTGTCTGCTCGTTATCAAAATATTTAAGACTTCTGCAGTTATCGGTGTTTGCAGTTCTTAAATTAACAAGATTTCCTCCTGCGTTGTAATAATCCTCAATAATAGTTTGTTTTCTGGCATCATTAGGATCAAAAGAATCAACAAAACCATCGCGCATACTAAACTGAGTTGGCCAATTTGCCATTCCTACAATCCATTCAAATTCGGGAATATTATCCGAGGTTCTAAATCCCGGAGGGAATGCACCGTTCTGATAATCGTTATTGTAACCACCACTTTCGTTTTTCAACGACCAGGTTACAATCATTTCTTTATTCGCAGCATTGGTCTGTGGTTCATTTACAACAAAGAAGGCCGCCCTGTACTCAGGAAACAATTCGTAATAGTTCAAATTCATTACATCCTGCGTAGCATCAACAACCTTGCTCCATTGTTTCGTATTCATCAAAAATTTTGTAAGTGCAGCGTAGGCATGGCCTTTTGTAGCTCTTCCTACCTGAGTTTGTGCCGCAGGATCCAATAAATCCTGAGCAGCTGCATTTAATTCTGTTTCTATAAAACTGCGGAATTCTTCCTCTGTTGGCAATCCCAGTTCTTTTGGCTGGACCGTGAGATCTGCAGTGGTACGAAGCGGAACCGGTCCAAAATATTTATACATATCTGTATAGCAGTATGCACGAATGTACCTGGCTTCAGCCACAACCATTTTTTTGAAATCCTCATCAACATCAGAATTGTCGATATTATCAAGCAAAGTATTTGCATTTCGAATTGCAGTATACGGACGAGTCCAGAATAAACCTCCAAGATGGTTGGTAGATGCATCCCAGTTGAAATCCATAAAAGGCTTCATTTCTCTTTCTACTGCCCCGATTCTTACCCGCCCAACATCGGTAGTAACTTCATTAATAAGAATATCAGTTCGAACAGAAGAGCCCGGTGTATAATTATTGTAAGCAGAAAAAAGTAATGCTTCAATTCCGTCTTCATTCTGCAGAGCATTTCCAGGAGCAAACTCAGCTACCGGATACATTTCCAGTTGGTCTTCACATGAAACAAGTGCACCGATTATGAGCAATGTTCCAAATATCTTTTTGAATATATTTTTCTTCATTTTAGCCATTTTTAAAATTCAACATTTACACCTAATAAATAGGTACGTGGGATAGGATAAGCATTAAAGTCGACTGCAAGCGTATTACTTCCGCTGGCATTAGATGCCGGATCAGTTCCCAGGTAATCTGTGATAGTAAATAGATTTTGGGCCGTTACATAAAAGGAAAGTTTATTTAAGAAGTTGATATTTTCAACAGCAACATCATACCCCAATCTTACCGACTGTAAGCGTATGTACGAAGCATCTTCAACAGTAATTGAATTGATAAGTGCAGAAGTACCTCCCGAAGCAAGCGGATTTACGTACGACGGATATTTATTTGATGGATTTTCAGGAGTCCAACGCTCGAGCAATGGTGTTGCTATCCGGTTTTGTCTGAAGTTATTTGGGAACATTGAATTGGCTAAGTTTCCATTCAACTTATCCATTCCCTGCACACCCTGCATAACAACATCGAGTGAGAAATTTTTGTACTGCAAATTACTGGTAAGTCCCCAAGTAAAATCCGGAATTGGATCGCCAATAATAGTACGGTCCTCTGAGTTTATAGTCCCATCAGGAGTAATATCCCTAAACTTAATATCGCCAGGACTTACGTTATCATTTGTTACGCTAAAATCATCGTCTGTCTGCCAAATTCCGTCAACAATATATCCGTAGTATGAATTCAAAGCTTCACCGGGTGTAATAATAGCAAAATCGGGAAGTTGAGAAAGACCTCCGTGAATTATATCTCCGCGGTCGCCGATGTTCAACACTTCGTTTTTCAAGGTTGAGAAGTTACCTGAAAGGTTCCAGTATAAATCTGTTGTTCGAATAACGTCGTAACTTAAAGTCAATTCAAATCCCTGGTTACGAACACCCCCCATATTCTGTATCTGGCCAGTAAAACCGGTGTTCATTGGTTGTGGAATACTTACCAAAAGGTCAGTAGTTTCTTTATTAAAGTAATCAAACGAACCGGTTAATCTGTTCTCCCACAACCCAAAATCGAAACCAACGTCAATTTGAACTGCTTTCTCCCAGGTCAAATCAGGATTGGAAATTCGCGAAGGCACAATTGTGCTGTAAAAACTGTCGCCAAAAAGCACCTGGTTACCGGCAGAAAATGTTTGATAAGTCAGCTCATTTCCAATTGATGCATTACCGGTACTACCAATACTAAATCGTGGTTTAAGTTCTGAAACCCACTCAGCATCACCCATAAAACCTTCTTTATGCATTTTCCATGCAATAGCTGCCGATGGGAAATAACCGAATTTATTGTTTTCACCAAAACGTGAAGAACCATCTGCCCTGAATGATGCAGTTAAAAGGTATTTGTCTTTTAACGAATAATTTACCCTGGCCAAATACGAAATGAATTTAGCCTGTGTGCGGCCACTGCCAAGATTATTGAGCAAAGGATCGCCGGATCCAATCGCATTGGTTCCCAGATCTGGTAGTGCAAATCCACGTGCATCACCGGCAAAAGTTTTCGTTTGAAAATACTCGTAGGTTGTACCAACTACACCACTCAAACTGTTCTCGCCAAATTGTTTGTTATAATTTAACGTTCCTTCAACAGAAACATAGTCTTTTCTACCGGTTTGAATAGAAGCGATACCACCTGTTCCGGCTCCCGACACTGTATAAGGTTGAATAAAAATATCTCTTCTTACATTCTGGACATCGCCTCCAAGTTTTGCCTGTGCTGATAATTCAGGCAAAATAAAATACTCAAGAAAGGTGTTTCCAAAGAAGCGGAATGTTTCGGCAACAGCATCTTCTCCATTAAGAATAGCAAGAGGATTATCACCTACAAAAAAATCAGACTTTCGATAACTGCCGTCTTCTGTATAGGGAGCAATTACCGGATCGTAATTTATTGCCGTGTAAATGGCTCCGCCATTTTCGTTAATACCCAGACCTGTTGATGCAAAATCATCGAAAATATAAGAGCCATTCAGATTCACTCCTGCTCTCATTTTTTCTTTATCATCATAGTTCAGGTTAATGCGAGTATTGAATCGTTCCATACTGGAACCTTCTACTAAGCCTTCCTGCTCGAAATAATTAATCGATGAAAAATAAGTTAGATTTGCAGCACCACCTGACATAGTAATGTTATGATTTTGAGTTTTTGCTGTCCTGTAGATCAGGTCCTGCCAATCTGTTCCGCCGCCTTCAATTTCATCAATACGTTGCAGTTCATCTCCACCACCTAAATCAATAATTGAGTTCAGAACATCTTTGTATTCGGTAGCTGTTAAAACATCCAGAGGTTTATATACCTGCTGAATACCGTAATAACCATCGTATCCAACCCGTAGTTTTCCTTTGCTACCTTTTTTAGTTGTAATTATTACTACACCATTCGATCCTCTTGAACCATAAATTGCAGTTGCAGAGGCATCTTTTAAAACTTCGAGCGATGCAATGTCAGAAGGATTCAATGAGTTTAATGGGTTTCTTGGATTTTGATTACCGGTAAAGCCAACCCCACCGGTACCGGCAACACTACCATTATTAACGATAACCCCGTCAACAACATACAGTGGTTCATTACCAGCCTGGATCGAACCTGATCCCCTGATACTGATACTTAAACCACCACCAGGCTCGTTACTTTTTTGCGAAATCTGTACACCTGCAACCCGACCTTGCAAAGCCTGTTCTACTGATGCATTGGCACCAGGATTCAGATCTTCAGCTTTTACAGATGTTACGGAACCGGTAAGATCACTTTTTTTAACCGTTCCATATCCGATTACCACTACCTGTTCCAACTCTTCAATATCCTGCTTCAATACAACATTGATTTTCGACTGTCCGTTAACCGGAACAGTTTGAGATAAGTAACCGATAAAACTGAATACCAGGTTACCATCGGCAGGTGCGCTAATTGAATACTCTCCATTAAAATTTGAGGTGGTTCCCTGAGTTGTCCCCTCTACAATAATTGTTACACCGGGAAGTTCTTCTCCGTCGTCGCTTTTAACCACACCAGTAATATTATTCTGCGCAAATAACGTTACTGGGAGGATAAACAAGACCAGAGATAATAGTTTTAGCTTGTTCATAAATTGATTAATTTAGTTTATACAATATTAAAATCTGTTTGTTTTTATCTTCTTGATAATGCTTCATAAATACTGGAATCTGAGTTAATCAGGATTTTCACTCATCCTTGAACTTCAGAAAACCAGCATCTATACTATTCTTTGTTGTATCAAAGTTTTCAAATCTTTTTTCGCCGTTAAAATCTATCGGGAAAGCATTCTTTAAGGTTCCTGCACCAATGGCAGCAGAACCTTGTTCCAGGCGGAAATCATTCTTGTCGGGGTTTACAAAAAGAGGTTTGCCTTCCCGGTTTTCTGAAGCCCAGCTCTCTGCATTCATTTCAGTCACTGTTTTATAGTCGTCTGCTTTATATGAATACCTGCAAAGACTAAGGATCTGATTATCGCAAAAAAGGTTGTTTTGAATTTCGGTCCATTGTTGTTTACGTGCCGAAGTAGGATCGGCCCCCTCGTATGCGTCAGCTACAAAAAGTGCTGCGCCGTAATTATTTGCAAAAATGGAATTGATTATACGGTTTTGTGCAGGCACACGACCTAACTGAGCGATGGCTGCACCTTTAGACATACCTCTATTATTTACTACTGTGCAATGACTCATCAGAAGAGTTGCACCACCATTCATTACAATATTTCCTCCTTCAAGCAGGGTAAAATTGTTATTCAGTAAACAGTTGATAAAACGCAGTGTGCCGGTCTGCTTTTGATCGGTAACAAACCACGCAATACCTCCATTCTCTTGTGCTTTATTATTGCTGATGTTGCAATTATAAAAACGAGTGTGGTAGCTATTATCGGCATTACAATTCACGTACACCGCACCTCCGTTATTGTGCGCTTCGTTGTTAATAATGTCACAACCAACAAACAACGGACTGGCGCCATTTGTAACATAAATCCCTCCACCGTTTTTTGCTGCGTAATTATCGAAGATGGTACAGTTAACAAACCGAACTGATTCGCCGCCATTCTCCAGCCAAATTCCGGCACCGTTTCCTTTTGCCGTTTCGCCGGTATTTTTACCACCTGTTATGGTTAACCCATCAATTCTGATGTATTCTGAATTTGTTATTGTGAGTACATGTGAAGTCTTTCTTTCTCCATCAAGTTTTGTAGTTGTCAATTCTGTTCTTTCTGACAGCGCTTTTTCATTTCCATTGAAACCACCATAGATATAAATCGCTGTTTTTCTTTCGATAGTTAAGGTGGTTCCATAACTGCCTTCCGCTACCCATATTTGTGTTCCGGGTTCAGCCGCATCAACAGCCTCTTGCAATGATGTAAAACCTGACTGCCATGATTTTCCATCCGCGTTATTTCCGTTCTCAGATACAAATATTACAGGCATATTTTCGGTGGCTGCAGAAGGGTAAGGAATAACCGGCATAAGGTGGCTTTGCTTATCCATTTTCATCTGAACCAGGGCAGCATTTTCGCGCCACTGGGCAGCAGCTTCATCATTGCCGAACATGGTTGCCCAGGTGTTTCCGTCAAAATCATCGAAGATCATATTATGTCCGCCATGTGAAATGGCAATGTACGCTTCAGAATATGGCCCGGTAATATTTTCAGACATCGCGATCATACAATCATATCGCCCATCGGCAACGCGCCGGTTAACATCTGTGTTACCAAAAACGTGGCCTTTTTTAGGACTTTCGGTATTCCATTCGGCAGCCATCAGGTAATAAATACCATTCTTGTAGTACATATTTACCCCTTCGTAACCCACTTCTTTACCACTGGCATCTTTTGGGAATACTGGTGGTTCATTGTCGGCAAACCCCATCATATTGGGTTTTAGTTTTTTCATATTCCCAGGGCCCCAAATGTACCAAACGGTACCATCAACATCTTTAAATAAAGTGGCATCGATTCCCTTTACCATCGCACCATCTTTTTTAACATCTTCGTAAGGTCCTTCAGGTTTTCCTGTGGTGCTTTTTAACAATCCGGATCCGTAACCACCGCTAACGGAATAGGTAATCCAGAAGTTATTGTTGATATAATGAATTTCGGGTGCCCAAATGCCACGAATCATGCGTCCATTGGCAATCTTTATTTTTCGTTGTGCATCATTACTGGCATCTTTATCAAAGGTCCATACAAAACCATCTTCGCCAATCATTTGCCAGTCTTTTAAGTCTGATGATTCCCAAATACGAATTCCTTCGGCAACTCCCCAGTTATCGTCGGTAGTTCCGGTTAAATAATATTTTCCACTGGGAGCTTTGCATACTGCCACATCGCGCAAGTGGTATTTAAATAATGGTGAAACAACAGGCAGCGGTGGTTCGATACTGTCGATGGCACTCTCGAACATCGCCGACACCTTTGGATTTAATGTTTGACCTTTTAACGTTCCGTGGGCAAAAACAATGAAAACGATTAAAAGATATAAGCTTGATTTGATTCGTTGCATAAGTAAAAAGTTTGATGCAAGAATCGGAAATAATGTGATTTAGATACTGGAATTTGGATTAAAAAACAGGGAAAATAAGAAATACCAATTCTTCGAATCAATTCATATTCAAGCCCTTAATTTTAGCCAGCAATTCTTTACGGTAAACGGTTGGTGTTTTCTTGTACACCTTTTTAAATACCTTACTGAAATAATTAGGATCGGTGAAACCTACTTCATAGGCAATGTCAGAGATATTGCGGTTGGAATCGGCCATTAATTCAATCGCCTTTTTAAAACGCAACGACTGAATATAATCGGAACCGGACATATTGAGCAGCTTTTTCAGTTTCAGGTAAACCAATGTTTTACTCATGCCCAATTTTTTGGCCAGTTCTTCGGTATTTAGGGTTTCGCTTTCAATATTTTCGTTTATGATCGTTGATACTTTCTCAATAAAATCTTTGTCTTTATCCTGAAAATTCAACTTCTCCAAATCAATATGAGCGCCGGTAACCACTTTCTCTTTCAGCTTTTTACGCATCTCTATAAAATTGCGCACATGCAAATCCAACTCATTCAAGTCGAAAGGCTTACGCACGTATGCTTCCGCACCGGCCTGTAATCCTGCAATCTTATCTTCGTGAGTGGTTTTTGCTGTTAGTAATATAACTGCAATATGACTAGTGGTCTCGTCGGCCTTAATTTTTTTACAAAACTCAATGCCATCCATTTCGGGCATCATTACATCGCTGATAATAATATCGGGTTCTTCGTCCTTCACAATTTTCAGGGCCTCTATTCCGTTTTGAGCGCACTTCACATCGAAATTTCCGGAATAATGCTCCTTTAAAACTTCGGCCAGGTCAACAGTATCTTCAACAATTAAAAGTTTAAACTCTTTATCGCTATCTGCCTTATGTTTTGCAGGAAGCTGTTTCGAATTCACTTCAGCAATGCTTTCCAACTCAAGACTCCGATTAATGGCTTCCTTATTGTTCTCCAGTTTAATATTTGAAATCCCCTTATAATCAAGCGGTAATCGAATTTTAAACCGGGTTCCTTCGTTTGGTCTGCTACTCACTTTAATTGTTCCGTGCAGGTATTCTACCAAACTTTTTACCAGCGTAAGCCCAATTCCGGAACCGCTTTTTTGTTCGTTATGCTGGTAATTCATGTAAAAAGGCGTGAACAAATTTTGTTGTTCCTCTTCTGAAATTCCTTTACCTGTATCCGAAATACAAATATTCAAGCTTTTCTGTTCTTCATAAATTACATCATCGATAATTCTCACCTCACAAATAATCCTTCCATGTACAGGTGTATGTTTCAAGGCATTCGAAATAAGATTCACAATGATCTTTTCAATTTTATCTGGGTCGAACCAATATTCATAGCCTTCACGATTAGCCTTGAATTCAAAATTTACGCGGTGTTCATCGAACAATGGCGTAAATACCAAACACGATTCACGTAAAAAGTTGATAATGTCACCTTTTTGTAAAATAAGTTTGGCGTGTTTTGTTTCAATTCTTCGGAAATCCATTAACTGGTTAAAAAGAAAAGAAAGTCGTTTTGAGCTTCGACTCAGTCGCTGAAAGCGTACTTTCAAATCATCCGAAACATCTTTTTGCCCAAATATTTGGTCAATGCTCGAAATGATTATGGAAAGCGGTGTTTTAAATTCGTGTGAGATATAGGTATAAAAATTAAGTCGTTGCTGATTTAACTCCTTAATTTTTTCCTTTTCCATTCGCTCCATATCCAGTGCAGCCTTTTCTTTTTCTTTGTCGATAGTAATTTTGCGATAGAGAATAAAAATTCCAACAAGCAGCAAAAAATACAATAGAAAAGCACCGGTAGACAAATAAAACGGTGGACGGATTCGAATAGCAAGACTTTTTGTGTTGGCACTCGAAACACCATCGTTGTTCTCGGCTTTTAAATGAAATGTGTATTTACCCGGTAACAAATTGGTATAATTTACACTTGTTTTGTTACCCATCTCATTCCAATCCTCATCAAAACCCTCCAGGTAATAATAAAACTTATTATTTCCGGCCGAGATGTGATTGACTGCAACAAAATTGATGGAAAAAGCTTTCTGAGAATAACTTAATGTAATTTTTTCAGTTTGATCAATAGGTTGAGTTAAAATACCTTTTTCAGCAACTCGTACACTTTCGTTTGCCAGTTTAAAATCGGTAAATACCAATTGTGGTTTTACTGTATTGTCGACAATTTCAGTCGGATTAAAATAAGTCAAACCGTTTACATGACCGAAATAAAGCGTACCATCAAAATCTTTGTAGTACGAACCGAAGTTGAATTGCATTTGTGCTAGTCCGTCGTTGCGGTTGTAATTTCGGAATGAATTGGTTTCCGGATTATACATGGACAATCCCTGATTGGTACTTAACCACATATGCCTATTGGCATCTTCCAGGATTCCGTATACCGTATTATTGGGCAAACCATTCTCCATACTAAGATGATCAAACGAGTCAGTTTCAGGATTGTAAATATTAACACCTCCATCAACCGTTCCAAACCAGATTTTCCCGTTGCTGTCTTCGTTTACTGCAATGATTTTATTTGTTGATAGGAATTCGTTTTGCCTGTAAAAACTGATGGATTCGCTTTCTTTGTTGAGACGGGCAATCCCACCATGCCGTATACAAAACCACATATTCCCGTTCCCACCTTCCAAAACACTGTAAATAAACAGATTGCCCAACTCATCTTTTTTAACCGGCAGTAGTTTCTCCGATTTATAATCGTATTTGTATACGCCCTTCCGTGTACCTACCCATATTTCATCTTTAGTGTCTTTATAAATACTATACACCGAGTTTTCTGATATACTATACCGTATATCAGGAAGAATCGAAATATTTTTAAATCGGTTGGTTTTAGGATTAAAAATGTCAATTCCGGTCATAAAATGTCCAAACCAAATATTCCCATTTTTGTCTTCGCAAATGGCATGAATATTATTTGAACTGAGTCCATCATTTCCCTTATGCTGATAATATTTGAGAATTTCTTTGGTTTTGGTATTAAAGGTACAAACACCTCCATCTTCGGTTGCAATCCATAAAATACCGCTCGAATCTTTATAGAGTTTATTAACAGCCTTACCTCTAAGCTCATTTTCACCATCGCCAGGATAGATATTGAAAAATCCTTTAAAATTGCTTAGGTTAGTATAGTTTATTCCTCCAAAGTAGGTCCCGATCCACATCATATCTTCCTTGCTTCGGAACACACAATAGGTAGCATTGTCGTTTAACGAATATTCCGAACTCTCCAAAGAATGCTGAATGTTCACAGTTTCAAATGTGGATGGATCGAGAATAAAAATTCCAATCTCACTACAAATCCAGATATTTCCTTCTGCATCCTCCTCAATATCCCGAACTACTGTAGTTTCATCCTGTTCGGATTCCGCAAGCCGAACTTTCGAAAACTTATTCTGCAATTTATCAAACAGGTACAAACCACGATTCTCCGTTCCTACCCAGTAATTACCTGCCTTATCGATATAAATCTTATTGATTATATTGGTTTGAAGTTCCGAAGTATTGCCAGTGTTAAAATACTCGAGTAAAACACCGTCGGTATTTAAAATATAAATTCCTGAGTTAGTTGATACATAAAGCGTCTTTGTATCACTTTCTGCAATTGATGTAATGCTCTCATTCTGTAATGAAATGAACCGTACAATGGAATTCTGTTTTGGGTGATAGGCATAGATTCCCTGATAAGTTCCTATTAAAACAACACCGTCAGAAGTTTCAAATAATGTAGTTATCCCCGGCAAATTATTTTCATCGAACAATATCGGCTCAAATTTGTCAAAACGACGGTTGTATTCAATCACCCCCCTGTCGGTTCCGGCAAACAGACGGTTGTTTTTTGTAATCAGAACTGAAGTAAAAAAGTTGGATGGAATACCTACATTATCTTCTTTGTAATAGCGCCGAATGTTATAACTGTCGTATTTATTGAGTCCTTGTTTCGTTGCAAACCAGATAATTCCTGACTCTTCCTGGGCAATATCATGGACAGTATTGTAAGTCAGCCCGTTTTCGTTGTTCAGTTTCTTGAAAACGTAACGCTTTTCGATTGCATTGACTGTAACACTCAACAACAATAAAACTAGAATATAAATGATTCCCCTTCCCATTCTACCTCAAAAATACGATTTACCTGAAACTTCCGTCTTTTTTGGCGAAAACAGAAAATAGAAAAAGATCAAGAGCTTCATTTTATTGGCTAATTATACGCGTGCAATAAAACGAAATATTATTTCATATTTCGGTAAATTGATTTAGAATTACTGGAAAATGATTCAGATTAATCGCATTAACCATTGGCACAAAATCCTGGTTTTTAATGACAACGATAAAATATCAATTTCCTTATAATCTTAGAACCAAATCCAAGAACGTGAGATGAAATTGTTGCGCGTATAATAAAGTAGAAAATAGGAAGCATTTAAAATCAAGTTTTGTTAGCGAACTAGCCATTCTTATGATAACGTGAACTTAATATTAATGCACTTTTATCTCTCAAAATTATTGGAATCAAGTCATCACTTCTCGATAAAATTTGATAAATTTAAATGATATTTGAATAATTAAACAACAAGTATTTATAGAGTTACCCAAAAGAGAGCATAAGAAAAAAGGAAAGTTATATCACTGACTTTCTGCACACTAAAAAACTAATCGTATCCTTGTCCTGGGCACCTTTCAATAGTCAAACAAATACTTTCCTAACTATAATTCATGCAAACCTTTTAACTCACTACACTATGTATCGATTCAAAATATTTATGATCAATTTAAAAGAAACTATATCGAGAACAAAAGAACGATGAATTCCAATTCACAAAATTGCCTTCAATTCTTTCATATCATCCGATATCTTCTTATCAACAATTCGAGCATATACTTGTGTTGTTTTTAAAGAATTATGCCCTAACATTTTTGATACCGTCTCTATCGGTATTCCATTTGAAAGAGTAACAGAGGTCGCAAAAGAATGCCTGGCAACGTGCATTGATAAGTTCTTTTTAATTCCACAGATAGTTGCCAACTCTTTAAGATAAGCATTCATTTTTTGGTTCGAACGAACTGGCAATAATAAGCCTTGTGATTCACTCCAGGCATAATCTTTATATTTTCTCAAAATTTTTAAAGCATTAGGAAGTAAAGGAATACGACATCGGTTCTTTGTTTTGTTCCGATCGATAATAATCCAATCTTCACCATCATCACCTTTATGAATGTGATGATAGCTCAACTTTGCAATGTCAGAGTACGACAAACCGGTGTAACACGCAAAAACAAAAACATCCCGCACAATGACAAGCCTATCAATCTGAATACGTTTTTTCTCTATTTTTTTAATTTCTTTTAGTGTAAGAAAGTCCCGATTTGCATCACCTCTTTTTACTTTGAAATTTTCATAAGGATTACGAACAATTAGCCCCATAGAAACCGCATCATTCAACACCTTTTTCACATGCCTATGATATCCCCACACTGTGTTTGTGCCAATATTGTGTTTAGATTTTAGGTAAATGTCAAAAGCACTCAGAAAAGTATAATCTACCTTTTTTATCTCAATATCTTTCCGAAAATAAAATTCCTTAACGAAATCTTTCAATCGCGTTAACGACGTTTTATAGTGCTTTAAAGTACCTTTAGAATAGCCCTTCCCCAACTTCTTCTCAATCGAATCGACAACTGACTCAAATAGCTCAATAAAATAATCTTTCGAACTTGTACCCGTAATTTTTTCTTTGATGGTGTAAATATCAAAATCATCCCTGCCCGCTTCCAACTGATTATAGATATCATAAATACCAGATACAAATTTCAATAAGCGATTATTTAGAATTCTAACTTCATGAGAACTTCCGGCAATTTCCTGCCTTGTTTTATCCCAATTATCTACATCCACTAAAATTGACGTTGACAGCTCAATTCTTCGTCCATCCATCACACAACGCGCATAAACAGGGCATTTCCCGCTGTTTTTACTCTTTGATTTCTTTAACAGAAGACTAATTCTGATTCTCATAACTCCTAAATTTTTAAGTTTTAGGGTCTCTTTAGGTCTCTTTTTGGGTAAAATTACCCTAAAAAGTGCCGTCTCACAACAGCAAAAGAGACCAATTCAGACCAAATTAAATTATGAATATCAGAGAGTTACAAAAAAGAGACCTATTTTTTAGCCAAAATTCGATGGGTCTCGATTTAGTCCCCTTTTTTTTGGTGTTTTTTGACTTATTATGAATTACCACAAAATAACAAAGCGCTGTAAATCAACGATTTAAGCGCTTTTGGTTCGGAATGATTTCCGACTTGGTGACTCAGCTGGGGCTCGAACCCAGGACCCCATCCTTAAAAGGGATGTGCTCTACCAACTGAGCTACTGAGTCATCCTTGTAGTACCTTTGTTTCTCAAAGGCGGGTGCAAAAGTAATCATTATTTCTTTTCACACAAATCACAAAGCTATTTTTTTCAAAAAAAATGAAATTAGTAACTTATTGTCGCCACCATTTTCAAGAACCACACACCTCAGCGCTCTCGAATAATTCATCCACCATTCACATTTACAACAAATTACAATTCGTTTGGTTTTTGTTTCAATTTTATTTCAGACGATTTATTTGAGAGAAAAAATTTTAATATTAGTTTTGATTTTTCTTGAAAACTAAGTTTGAACAGAGCAACAACTTAATACCGCATCAATTTGATTAGTACCGAAGGATATATTGTACTCGCAATTGTATTGTTAACGATTATCGCCCTTGCAAAAGAGTTGATGCGTCCGGGACTCGTTTTTTTCTCCTCGGCAATCATTCTAATGGCAACAGGAGCAATAAGCGACAAAGAATTGCTGGCTGGTTTTTCAAACAAGGGAATGATTACCATTGGCATTCTGTTTATTGTTAGCGAAGGTGTGCGGCAATCGGGCATTCTAAACCGATTGGCACAAACCTACCTGCCAAGAAAGAGGAGAAAAATGGTTTCACTTATTCCGCAAATTATGTTTCCGGTTTCGGTGTTGTCCGCTTTTCTGAACAATACACCCGTGGTTATTATTTTTGCGCCTATCATAAAAAAATGGTCGGAGAACCTTAACCTGTCATCGAAGAAATTTCTGATACCACTTTCGTACGCTACCATTTTTGGAGGCATGTGTACCCTTATCGGCACTTCTACCAACCTGGTAGTTCACGGTTTAATTCTGGAGAACGGATACGAAGGTTTCAGCATGTTTGAACTGGCAAAGATTGGTGGCTTTATTGCCATTGCCGGTACTATTTACATGACTGTATTTAGCAACAGGCTGTTACCCGGCGAAAAGATATTCTTTAATTCAAAAAGCTCTACCGAATACAAGGATTACCACTACGACATTATTATTACCGAAAATAGTAATCTGATTGGCCTGGAAGTTAAAAATGGACGAATGAAAGAGCTAAAAGGCCTGATCATTCAAACCATTAATCGCAACGGTAATATAATTGAAACTAAAAAAGGTTCGTTTAAACTTCTGGCCGACGACATTCTGCTTGTGGCCGGAAAATCAGATCGCCTTAACTATATCCTGGCGAATTCGAATGTAAAGTTAAGTGGAATCGATTTGATAAAAAACGTACCAAAAGAAAACCTGAAACAATACGAAGCTGTTTTATCTCCGCGCTTTCCGGCAATTGGCAAAAATATTCACGAGTTTAACTTTTACGACCATTACCAGGCGGTGGTACTTGCCATACACCGCAACGGAGAGCGTATTACCAGCAATAAAGACAAGCTGCACCTGAAAACCGGCGACAACCTGGTTTTGCTTACCACCGAAAAGTTTATCGAAAACTGGGGCGACTCAAAAATCTTTCTGCTCACCTCCTACATTCGCGATTACCGCAGCACGGGTACTTTCTGGAAAAAGTGGCTGGCATTTATCATTTTGCTGGGTATGATTATTGGCACAACTGTTGGCAAATTCCTCTCGTCGCCCGATGGCATAACTTTAGATATGTTCTTTTTTGCCTCTCTGGCTGCCATGCTGTTGATCTGGCTCAAAATTATGCCACATCAGAAATACACCAAAGCTATCAGTTGGGATGTACTAATTACCATTGCCTGCGCTTTTGCCCTAAGCAAGGCCATGCAAAACTCCGGGGCAGCCGAAGCAATTGCGCGTACTACCATTAATTTCTCAAAAGGATTTGGACCGATCGGTGTAATGGCAGCACTTTATATTATCACAGCAATTTTTACCGAAATCATTACCAATAATGCAGCAGCGGCACTTGTATTTCCGATTGCACTAGCAGCTTCGCAACAGCTAAATGTCGATCCGAAACCATTTTTTGTAACCATAGCCATAGCTGCATCGGCCAGCTTTTCAACACCAATCGGTTATCAAACAAACCTTATTATTCAGGCTATCGGAAATTACAAATTCCGCGACTATGTAAAAATTGGCCTTCCGCTGAATTTAATCGCATTTATCTTGTCAATGCTTCTTATTCCCTACTTCTGGAGTTTCTAGCTTACACCCCATTTTGTCTCTTATTTAAATTCATTCTTAAGAAAGAAATCGATCACCTGACAAAAGCTTTCAATCCTTAAGCCAACCGGAATAAAATTCTATATTTGCATTCGTTTGAAGAGAAAAAATTAATATAGCTACAGCCTACTATTGGTAGATATCAGCAACATCCCCCAAAAAGTAATCATACCAGGCTGTTAAAAACTAAAATAGAAAAGAATGGATAATTATTCATTAACCAACCTTCGCGAACTGGAGGCAGAAGCCATCCACATCATCCGCGAGGTGGCAGCCGAGTTCGAAAATCCAGTAATGCTTTATTCCATCGGGAAAGACTCGTCGGTGATGGTTCGCCTGGCCGAAAAAGCATTTTATCCCGGTAAAGTTCCGTTCCCGTTGATGCATATCGATTCGAAATGGAAGTTTCAGGAAATGATCGATTTCCGCGACACATATGCGAAAGAAAAAGGCTGGGACCTGATCGTTCATCACAATAAAGAAGGTTTCGAAAGTGGCGTTGGTCCGTTTACCCACGGAAGTAAAGTTCACACCGATATTATGAAAACACAAGCCCTGCTTGGTGGTCTGAATAAATATAAATTTGATGCTGCTTTTGGTGGCGCCCGTCGCGATGAAGAAAAGTCGCGTGCGAAGGAACGTATCTTCTCGTTCCGCGATAAATTCCACCAGTGGGATCCGAAAAACCAGCGTCCTGAGCTGTGGAATATCTACAACAGCCGCGTGCAGAAAGGTGAATCTATTCGTGTGTTCCCTATCTCGAACTGGACCGAGCTGGATATCTGGCAGTACATCCGTTTGGAGAATATCCCTATCGTTCCGTTGTATTACGCAAAAGAACGTCCGGTAGTTAATATGGACGGCAGTTTAATTCTGGTTGACGACGAACGCATGCCAAAAGAACTGCGCGACAAAGCTGAAATGCGCAAAGTTCGTTTCCGTACGCTGGGTTGTTACCCGCTTACCGGCGCTATTGAATCGGAAGCCGATACTATTGAAAAAATTGTTGAAGAAATGATGACTGTTACCGTTTCGGAACGTACAACACGTGTAATCGACTTCGACCAGGAAGCAAGTATGGAACAGAAAAAACGCGAAGGGTATTTCTAGACTGGATACCGGATTCTGGATACTAGATTCTTGACAGATCGAGTATCCAGTATCAAGCATCTAGTATCAAACATCAAGTATCAAAAAGATGACTACAAAAAAATTAAACATACAAGAGTTCCTGGATCAGGACCAAAAAAAAGACCTTTTACGCTTACTGACAGCCGGATCGGTTGACGATGGCAAATCAACGCTTATCGGACGCTTGATGGCTGACAGTAAAATGCTTTACGAAGATCAGCTGGAAGCTTTACACCGCGACAGTAAACGTATTGGCCATGCCGGCGAGGAAATTGACTACGCCCTGTTGCTCGACGGTTTAAAAGCCGAGCGCGAGCAGGGAATTACCATTGATGTGGCTTACCGCTACTTCTCTACTGCCAAGCGTAAATTCATTATCGCTGATACTCCGGGACACGAGCAGTACACCCGTAACATGATTACCGGCGGATCGACGGCCAACCTCGCTATTATCCTGATTGATGCCCGTCATGGGGTAATTACTCAGACCAAACGCCATACTTATCTGGCCAACCTGCTTGGAATTAAACACATTGTGGTAGCCATTAACAAAATGGATTTGGCCGATTACAAACAGGAACGTTTTGAGGAAATTAAAGCCGACTACAAAGCTTTTGTTACCCAATTGGATATACCCGATGTAAACTTCATTCCTCTGTCGGCATTAAAAGGCGATAACGTTGTGGAAAAAGGCGACAATATGGATTGGTATCACGGTCCTTGTTTGCTTGAATTTTTGGAGAATGTACATGTAAGCTCCGACCGTAACTTCGACGACCTGCGTTTCCCGGTTCAATATGTGTTGCGCCCCGATATTAAATTCCGCGGATTCTCAACATCTGTGGCTTCAGGAATCATTAAAAAAGGCGATGAAGTAATGGTGCTGCCTTCGATGAAAAAGTCGAAAGTGGAGAAAATCGTAACTTACGAAGGAGAACTGGATTATGCTTTCCCGCCACAATCGGTAACAGTTACACTGGAAGACGAAATTGATATTTCGCGTGGCGATATGTTGGTTCACCCGGATAACCTGCCACGCGTGGAGCGCCAGTTCGAGGCCATGCTGGTTTGGATGGATGAGACCGACATGAACCTTTCTACGCAGTTCTATATCAAACAGGCCAACAACAACACAAAGGCCCGCATCGACGAAATTAAATACAAAGTAGATGTAAACACGCTTGAAAAATCGAACATCGAGAAATTCAAGCTGAACGAAATTGGCCGCGTGGTAATTACCACTACCAAGCCACTTTTCTTCGATCCGTATAAAAAGAACAAACAAACCGGTTCGTTTATTTTGATTGATCCGGTTACACATAATACCTGTGCTGTAGGTATGATCATCGACAAACTGGGTAGCAACAGCCTGCCATCGCGTATTACCGATGTTGACAAGGCAAAAATTGCTAAAGGTGAGCCGCTTGTGAAAGCTGAAGAATACATTCAGAAATACAATCAGAAAGGAGAAACCATCTGGATTACCGGCCTTCACGGCTCGGGTAAAAACGAGTTGGCTTTCAGTCTCGAGAAAAAACTGTTCGATAACGGTGCAACAGTTGTACTAATCGACGGTAGTTCGGTACGTTCAGGCCTTAGTCGCGAGCTGGACTTCTCGCCTGCCGACCGTGCGGAAAATCTACGTCGTGTAGCACACATTTGTAAAATGCTGAACGACCAGGGTATTATTACTATTGCTTCATATATCTCGCGTAACGAATCGTTGCGCGAACAGGTTGCGGAAATTATTGGTAAAGACCGTTTCCATATGTTCTACATGGATGCTGATCTGGACTATTGCAAAAACAATAAACCGGAATTATACAAGCTGGTAGAAGAAGGAAAAACGACCGGTTTGCCGGGCGCTGATCTGGAATACGAAGCACCAACCAACGCAAAACTGGTTTTCAAACCGGAGCAAAACGAAGAAAACCTGGATGCGATTTTGGATTATTTAGCTCAGAACAAAGTATTCCCCAACCACTAGGAATTTGAAATGAAGATATTAGTTACTGGAACAGCGGGATTTATAGGGTTTCACCTTACCAATAAATTATTGGAACAAGGAGTTGAAGTTGTTGGTATCGACAATATCAACGACTACTATTCTACCGAGCTGAAATATGCCCGTTTGGCCGAAGCAGGAATTTCACGTGATGCTGAGAACTGGCATAAAAAGGTGGTGAGCACCAAAAATCCGGCGTATTCCTTTGTTCGCATGAACCTGGAAGACCAGGAGCAGATCAATCAGCTTTTCGAAACCGAGAAGTTCGACAGGGTTTGCAACCTGGCAGCTCAGGCAGGCGTGCGTTACAGCCTCGAAAATCCACGTGCTTATATCGATAGTAACATTGTTGGTTTCATTAATATTCTGGAAGCTTGCCGCCACAACAATATTCAGCATTTGGTTTACGCCAGCTCGTCGAGCGTGTATGGCAACAGTGCCAAAATGCCTTTATCTGTTAACGACGTAGTGGATAACCCGGTGAGTTTATACGCCGCTACTAAAAAGAGCAACGAGTTGATGGCGCATACTTACAGTCATTTGTTTGGTATCCCAACTACAGGATTGCGCTTTTTTACGGTTTATGGCCCCTGGGGACGGCCGGATATGGCGTATTTCTCGTTCACGAAAAATATACTGAGCGGACAGCCCATAAAGATTTTCAACCATGGCGACTTGTACCGCGACTTTACCTATATCGACGATATTGTTGAAGGAATCATTAAGATTCTAAACGCTCCACCACAAAAAGCTACAAGCCACAAACCACAAGCTTCCAGAATCCAGAATCCAGAATCCAGTATCCCATACAAAGTGCACAACATTGGCAACTCCAGTCCGGTGAAACTGATGGAGTTTATCGAAACCATTGAAAAAGCACTGGGGCAGGAAGCTGTTAAAGAATACCACGATATGCAACCCGGCGATGTGTATAAAACCTACGCCGACGTAAGTGCGCTGGAAAAGGACTTTGGCTACTCGCCTGATACGCCGCTGGCGGAAGGAATTGGCGAGTTTGTTAAATGGTTTAGAAAGTTTTATCAATAGTGGATTGATTTTCAATCTTCACTTAAAAGATCCGATTCATGTTCCGAAAAAACAGAATCGGATTTTTTGTTTTTATACTCGTTAACAAGCAATAACAGTTCATTAACAGAATTGCGATTCAGGATATCTAACTTTATGAAATAACTCAAAATACAATTTTATGAAAACGTTTACCCTACTGCTGTTTAGTTGTGTAGTACTTCTTTTCAATGCGCCTTTGGCACAGGCTTCAACGCGTCAGAAAAAGAAGGTTCCTGAGGTTGAAAAACTCGATAATGCGCCCAACCTGTATAAAAGCAACAACATGTTTTTTAGCGGTCAGCCCAATCTCGAAACTTTTGAATGGTTAAAACAACAGGGTGTTGATTTGGTGATCAATCTTCGCACGGAGGGAGAAAACGAGGATTTTGCCGAGGAAGCATTTAACGAAGAAGTTTTGGTTGCCAAACTGAAAATGAAATACGTTTCGTTACCGATTGCTGGTTACGATGGCTACACGCCCGAAAACCTAAAGAAATTTGCGGAGGCATTAGATAATGCTAAATACAAAAAGGTGTTAATTCACTGCGGAAGTGCCGGCCGGGTAACCTATTTTATGATGGCTTACCTGGTTGAATACAAAGATTACAAACTGGCAGATGCCATAGCATTTGGCGAGCAGATCAAATTTTCGTTTCCGCTGGAATATTTGCTTAAAGAAGAGGTTGACTGGCAATTAAAATAATAGCGGGCAACCTGATTAAACAGATTACCCGCCTTTTACCCTCTGAAATATGCCTGAACAGGCACAATTGCTATATGGCAAACACTATTATTATCACGTTTAACTTTATTCCGATTTATCGAACCGTGCTTTGGCCACCTCCTCTTTCAACATTTTGCCCGGTGTAAAAATAATTTTCACGTTTTTTATCATATTCGATTTAAAGTTCTTTTCCTGCTCTGCGCCTTCACTACTTAAGGTTAGGCGAAAAGATCCAAGGTCGCCCAGACTAACCGTTTGTCCGTCGAGCAGGTACTTCGGTATCTGGTCAACCAGGTTATCCAACACATTACTGATATCGCCACGGCTAAGCGACGATTTGTCTTCAATATCGCGGCTAATGGTTTTACGGCCCGATGATACATGCGAGGCGTAAAACTTTTTAGGTGCAGTTAAATCCCGTGGATTCGCTTTTTCAATGAGCTTGTACTTTAGCATTTTAAATGAATTTGATGATTAAAAAATTAAACTTTACTGAAGCCGTTTGGGGCTTTCCTGAAGTTGTTGACATAAAATTACACCAGATTCCTTTTAAACAAAATGTTTTACAGCATAAGCTATTCATCATAAAGCAAAAAGGCAAACATTCCCCATGCTTATCTGTACGAATATTTTTGTCTTGATATTTGTATTTTTTTCACTTGACATCTTTCTCTCAATCACTTGACTTCTTTTAAAAGTTCACTTGTCATTTCTAGTTTAATCACTTGACATCTTTTTTGTTATCACTTGTGATAAATACTATATATAAAAGTCCTCATTTTGGCATCAAAAAATAATTTCTATTTACCTTAATTTATATACAATATAAATAACCTGTTATAATTGTTCTTTTGCTTTTTAACATATATTTTTGACATTAGTTCCTGGTGACACAATAAGTGAAAAGCCACCCCGAATTATGTAGAATAAGCTGACAATATCTAGACAATAACCTTTGAATTATGCCTGAAATGAATGGAAAAACACTTCGCCTTGTAAATTTCCTGATAGACTCTGCAATTTACTTCCTTATTATGTTTGGCATTTTGATACTCTTTAAGGATGTTATTCCTCAGCAAAATGTTAAATGGATTTCAATTATTGTCTATTTCCTGTACTATTTTATACTTGAAAGCACGACAGAACAAACGATTGGAAAAATAATTACCCGTTCGAAAGTGGTTTCATCAACAGAATCAAAAAATTACTTTTTCTTAAGAATTATCCTCCGAACGATGACAAGATTTATCCCTATCGATATTCTGACTTACCTCTTTTCTTTCAGGGGATTACATGATTGGATTTCGAAAACAACAGTGAATAAACTGTAGTTACCCTAATGTATAATTTAAAACGTATTAAAATGAAAAAGAAAATTTTCAACTTTTTGGCAATGGCCCTTGTTGCGATTATGATGTCGAGTTGCGCCACCGTATTTGGTGGTAAAGTTTCTGAATGCCAAAGGACGAAACCTGCACCGGGAGAACCTACAAGAGCCATTCGCGGAGGTGCACTTATCGCAGATGTATTGTTATTCTGGCCGGGTGCCATTGTTGACTTTGCAACAGGAGCTATTTATAAGCCTTGTGATAAAAATTAAGAAAGAATTACAGTCTGATTTTATTTTCAGACTGTAATTTTTACACCAACAACATGCAACAAAGCTAAACCAATAACATACTTATGAAAAGAAAACTAATCACAATGGGACTTTTAACAGGTCTCATTATCATGTTATCTGGCTGTGCCAGTATTGTAAGCAAAAGCAGCTATCCCTTCTCGATTAACAGTTACCCATCAGAAGCAAAAATTATTATTACCAATAACAATAGCTATGAAATATTTAGCGGCACAACACCTGCCACTATAAAACTAAGAGCCAGCGATGGTTATTTCACCAAGGCACAATATCAGGTTAAGTTTACAAAAGAGGGATACGAAACGAAAACAGTACCTGTTTACTTTAAGCTTGATGGCTGGTATTTTGGAAATATAATTTTTGGAGGATTAATTGGATTACTCATCGTTGATCCGGCAACCGGTGCAATGTATAAAATTGATACAGAATTCTTAAACGAAACATTAACACCTGTAACAAATCTTGCGTCAACCGAAGAATTAAGAATTTATACCTTAAAAGAAGTCCCCGAGGAGTGGAAACAACACCTCGTTTCACTATCAGAGTAATACTCATTTCCCTGCAACTACAATGCTAGTTTAAAACAATTCAGCGGGTGACTAAAAGTTAAAACAACTAGTCACCCGCTGAATAAAAAAAGGCAAGCCTGTAAGCCGGGTCCTGTCAATCCTGACATTTATCGTCAGGAAAGCTTTATCATTTATCTAGTCACGACATCACTGCCGTGATCCTGCAGCCTACCCCTCCAAAGTCTCTTGTGCGTTGAGAGCAAAACGGGCCGTTTCGCTGTACCGCAACAGCGGCAAACACTTTGGATATACATGGCTTTGCAACCCGTAAGACGTACGGCTAACGATGTTACCACCATCACCGGTGCGCTTTTACCGCACCTTTTCACCCGTTCTCCCGATAAATCGGGAGTGGTTATTTTCTGTTACGTTGCTATCCCCTTTCAAAGATCTTCCCGCTAGGAAGCACGGTGCCCTGTGTTGCCCGGACTTTCCTGACTGACAGTAATCGTCAGCCCGATAAAGCGGCTTGCCCGTGCAAAAGTACACTTTTAGTTTAGAGTTTAGTGTTTTCTGTTCAAAGTTTCTCTATTTCAAACCACTATTATCCGGTTAAAATAATCTTAGGCCAAGAGATTGCTTCACTTCGTTGCCAGTAACGGTGTTATCAGTCGATTAGAGAACCATTCTCTCCCTGACAAATCCTTGCATCATGTCTCTTTCGAACTGCACGAAGCAATCTTAAAGGTTATCAGCATTACTGATTTCAATGCTCAAATGCTTCAATTATAGAAAACTTGAAACTTTGTGAAACTTCGGGCTTCCTTTGTGCAACTTTGTGGTAAAATACAAACTACTTCCGCAAAATCACCATCGTTGCCCCATAGCCATACTCCTTAAACGAGGCATCCTGGAAATAATATTTTTTGAATTTGCGTTTCAGCAGGTTGGTCACCTCCTGTTTTAAAACGCCCTGCCCCACACCGTGAATAAATACAATTCGTTTTGCATGATTCTTAATGGCCAGGTTCATTTCCGATTCAACAGTCTCCATCTGAATATCCAGCATTTCGCGGTTGCTTAAGCCTTCCGGTTCGTCGAGCAGCTCGGTAATATGCAAATCAATCACCACCTCTTCGGTATTGCGTTTGCGTTCTTTACGTTTAGGGGCTTCAGCAGTTTCCTTTGCCTTTACCACCTTTTTGAAATCATCCTGGGTTAGTTTATCCAGTTCAGTCTGAAATGTATCAGACGTAATCTTCAGCACAAAAGCATTCTTTCTGAAATAGGAGTTCGCACGGAAAGTCGACTCTTTGTAAAACTTCACCGGGTTAACGCGGAACTTCTTCACCATGGGCAAATTCCATTCACTTTCTGTTTCGCGGAAATAAATGAGCTGAAAACCAAAGTCGGGCAGATCGGTAAAATCTTCCTGAACCAAAGCATCAATCTTCTCGCGTGAATTGGAACGTACCGTCCCTTGTTTAATGGCCTCAACGCCATCGGTTTTTATATACGAATAATTGAACAGAACCGTATAGTTACTGTCGTTTACCAAAAACAATTCGATCTCGCCCGAAAGCGGATTCTTGGGATCGGTAGGCACAAAACAAAAATAAAATTCAGCAGCGTTTTTACCGTTAATAATTTCGCCTTTGGGTTCAATATATTCTGGTTCGGGCTGCACTTCCGCAGGCGTTTCCTGTTGTACTGATGCAGTACTGCCTGCATTAAGTTCCGGAGCACTAATATTTACCAGTTCTTTTATCAGGCAAGGCACTTCAAAACCATCATCGCCTTCAACATTTACCGTGGTTTTATTTACAAAACCGGTTACTACCCCACCACCAACATCGTTTAAAAACTTAACCTTATCGCCTACTTTTATCATGACTTCTTACTTTTCCGACAAAAGTAACATTAATATTTTTCATTAAGGGCTAAAGCCCATTCAGGTTCGCATTTACTAACCCCGGGCTTAAGCCCGGGGTTAAGAAAAGCAGCTTTCAAACTGGGCTTCAGCCCTTAATTTCAACTTGGTTACAACAAAAAAGAAATTCTTACTTTTGCAGTCCTAAAAGACAATTGGTTTGAACAGATACAAAGACATAAAGATTAGCGATTACACGTATAATTTGCCCGATGAGCGAATTGCCAAATACCCGCTTAACGAGCGCGACAAATCGAAATTATTAATCAGGCAGAACGGGACTATCCAACAGGATATTTTTGAAAACTGCGCCAATTATCTTCCGGAAGATGCGCAGCTGGTTTTTAACAATACCCGCGTAATTCATGCCCGTTTGTTTTTTCACAAAGAAACCGGTGCCAAAATCGAAATCTTTTGTCTGGAGCCTGTTGAACCGGCCGACTACCAGGTAGCTTTTCAGGAAACCGAAGAAGTGACATGGAAATGTATGGTGGGCAATTCTAAAAAGTGGAAAGAAGGTTTCCTTACCCAAACTTTCGAAATTGATGGGAAAACAATAGAACTAACTGCTGCAAAAATCGGGCAGGAAGGCAATTCGTTTCACATTCGTTTTGTGTGGAACGGCGGCGTACATTTCTCCGAAATTATTGAGCACATCGGGCAATTACCCATCCCGCCGTACCTGAACCGCGACACCGAAGAAAGCGACGAGGAAACATATCAAACTGTTTATGCTAAAATCGATGGTTCGGTGGCAGCGCCAACAGCAGGTTTGCATTTTACCGATCCGGTGATTGCGCAACTGGCCGAAAAAAACATCACCACCAACGAAATTACGCTGCATGTGGGAGCCGGTACTTTTCAGCCCGTAAAATCGGAAACCATCGAAGGGCACACCATGCACCACGAGCAGGTAATCATCCCGATAGAAATTCTGCGTTCTTTTCTCGAAAATCCTAAAAATATCATTGCGGTGGGAACCACTTCGGTGCGCTCGCTGGAAAGTTTGTACTGGATTGGCCTGCAACTGGAAGAAAAACGTTTCGATCCGTTTCATCCCGAGGTAAAACAGTGGGAACCTTACACAAATGAGGCCACGATTTCGCTCGAAAAAGCCCTGCAGAACATCATTTATTTCCTGGCCGAAAACGATGAAAAAGCCATTCGCTTTTCAACACAAATTATCATTCTGCCGGGCTACGATTTCAAACTGATCAGTGGTATGTTTACCAATTTTCACCAGCCACAAAGTACGCTGTTGCTTTTAATCAGCGCTTTTCTGGGCAACGACTGGAAAAAGATTTACGACTACGCCCTCGCCAACGACTTCCGTTTTTTAAGCTATGGAGACAGTAACCTTTACCTAAAATAAACCACTATGCACTGAAAGTTTATAGGTTAAAGATTGAATGAAATTGAAAATGAACAAAGAATCGGATATGAGTAGAAAGTAATGAGTAGTGAGAGAAGAATAGAGACACGTATAAATTTCTCAATACTCAAATCTCGGTACTCAATTCGAAATCCAATAAAAAAAGTTTATAGAAACTAAAGTAGCTGCAATAATCCCGAAGTTTCGGGAGCAGGGTTTTAACCAATATCCATAAAAAAATCGACAATGAAACTCAGATTAAACCTAATCCTCCTTGCATTACTGATTTCAATTTCAGGCTTTGCACAAAACAAAGAAATAAAATGGTGGAGCCCCTCCGAAAACAGTTTCGACGTGATTAACGGGCAAGGCTGGACAAACGGACTGGAATCGCCTTACGACCGGCTTCCGGCAAAAGCAAAAGGCACCGTTCGCGATGCCGTGTGGAACCTTTCGAAACATACGGCCGGGTTAAAGATCCGCTTTCGCAGCAATGCCTCCGAAATTAAGGTCAAGTATCAGGTTGGCGGAAATTTAAACATGGCGCACATGCCCTCAACCGGTGTCAGTGGCTTGGATTTATATGCAAAAAATGCCGATGGCGAATGGTTGTGCTGCCGCGGGCATTATTCGTTTGGCGATACCGTAACCTATACATTCCGAAACATCACACCCAATGATAACTACCACAAGCTTGGCCGCGAATATCACCTCTACCTTCCGCTTTACAACTCGGTAAGATGGATGGAAATCGGGGTAGCCGACGAGGCTCTTTTCGAGCCTATTCCTTTGCGTAACGAAAAACCAATTGTGGTTTACGGAACTTCCATTGCACAGGGCGGTTGCGCCTCGCGTCCGGGTATGGCATGGACTTCCATCCTGGAACGGGAAATGGATAATCCACTCATTAACCTGGCCTTTTCAGGAAACGGGAGACTGGAAGACGAAGTTACCCAACTACTTAGCGAGATCGATGCCAAAGTGTACATTTTAGATTGCCTCCCCAACCTGACTTTAGGAGAAAAATATTCGGAAAACGATATTTATCAGAAGGTGATGAATACCGTAAAAGCCTTACGCGCAAAATCATCGGCGCCAATACTATTGGTAGAGCACCCCGCTTACGGTTTTGAAAGCAGCAACAAAGCGCAAAAGGAAGGTACCGACAGATTAAATGCAGCGCAGTCAAAAGCTTTTGCCGATTTGATGACAGAAAGCTACACCAACATAACGGTGCTAACTCAAAAAGAACTCAACCTGGATTTGAATAGTTTTGTTGATGGCGTGCATCCTACCGACCGTGGAATGGAACAATATGCGCTGGCCTACGAAAAGAAACTTCGTGAATTTCTGAATGAACCTAAGGGAAAAATCTCTACTACAATTCCAGTAACACAATCGCGCGAGCCGGCCAGCTATAACTGGGAAGCCCGCCACAACAAACTGCTGGAACTGAATAAAACCAATCCGCCAAAAGTTTGCTTCTTTGGCAATTCCATTACGCATTACTGGGGCGGCATTCCCGAAGATCCACGAAAAAACGGTGCTGATTCGTGGAACAAATACCTGGGCGACCTCTCGGTGCATAACTTTGGCTTTGGCTGGGACCGCGTTGAAAATGTACTTTGGCGCATTTATCATGAAGAGCTCGACGGATTTCAGGCCGGGCAAATTGTTTTCATGCTTGGAACCAACAACCTGCATCTAAACACCGACGAAGAAATTATAGCCGGACTAAAACTGGTTTACGAAGCTGTTAAAAACCGGCAATCCCATGCCCGTGTTTTAATTTTGGGTATTTATCCGCGCAGAGACAACGAAGAACGTGTGGCCGGGCTGAACTTAAAAATAACACAGTTAGCAGGCGAAATGCAACTTGATTATTCCAATCCGGGCACTGTTCTGCTTCAGGAAAATGGAAAAATTGATGAATCGCTCTTTTCCGACGGGCTTCATCCCAATGCTGACGGCTACAATAAACTGGCGCAAAAAATCAGGAAATTGTTAACTCAGCAATAGAAATTATGACAGCCGCAAGAGCTGACAATAACATTTTTTAATACCAAATATTTGCACAGAAGCGTGCTTTAACCATATTTGCAGCATTATGCAGAGAGATAAAATCGATAGCTTTTCCTCCTTCATTTCCGAGTCGGTAAAAAAATATGCCAACAACAAGGCACTTGGTTTTATTGATGGCGACTACCTTACTTATGCCCAAATGGGGAGAAAAATCTCCGCCGTTCAGGCCTATTTGGAAAAGCTGGGTATTGGTGCTGGCGATAAAGTGATCATTTACAGCCAAAACATGCCCACCTGGGGCGTTGTTTATTTTGCCTTGCAGTGCTCCGGAATTGTTGCCGTTCCTGTTCTTCCCGATTTTAGCCCGGTTGAACTGGAGAATGTGATCAAACATTCCGAGTCGAAAGCGATGTTTATCTCTTCAAGCCTTCAGTATAAATTGAAAGAAGCTGACGCATCAACGCTGGATGTTATTATAAAAATAGACGATCTGAGTCTTCTGAAAACAGAAGACACTTCGGTGGTTTTTGATGAAAGAGCAAGCAGCAACAAAACCCATCAACCCAAAGAAAATGAGCTGGCGGTATTGATTTACACCTCCGGAACTACCGGAAATTCGAAAGGGGTAATGCTGTCGCAGAAAAACATTTTGGAGAATATTATTCAATCGGCGGCAGTTCAGGAAATAAAGCCTCATTTTCATTTTCTATCGGTGCTGCCCTTATCGCACACCTACGAAAACACCATTGGATTTTTGCTGGCCATGTACAAAGGAGCCAGTGTAACTTATCTGCACAAACCGCCTACGGCAAGTGTACTTTTACCAGCGCTGAAAAAGATTCGCCCGGAGATTATGCTCACGGTACCAATGATTATTGAGAAAGTGTACAAAAGCAGCATTTTACCGGCGATTAATAAAAAAACGGTAACACGATTGCTACATCGTTTTAAGCCAACACGAAAACTGGTTCACCGTATGGCGGGCAAAAAATTATACGAAACGTTTGGTGGCCGACTTGTATTTTTTGGTATTGGCGGTGCAAAACTCGATGGCAAAGTGGAACGTTTTCTGCGCGATGCAAAATTCCCATATGCCATTGGTTACGGCTTAACCGAAACCTCTCCTCTTGTGGCGGGATCAAACCCAACAACAACACGTTTCAGAGCCATTGGCCCAAAAGTAATTAACAGCGAATTAATAATTCACGATCCGAACCCGGTAACCGGCGAAGGTGAAATCTGGACAAAAGGGCCGAATGTAATGTTGGGTTACTACAAAAACCCCGAAGAAACAAAACGTGTATTAACCGACGATGGCTGGTTTAAAACCGGCGACCTTGGTGTTTTTGATAAAGACGGCTGGCTAAGCCACAAAGGTCGCCTGAAAAATATGATTGTTGGTGCCAACGGCGAAAATATCTACCCCGAGGAAATTGAATCGATCATCAATAATTTCAGGCACGTGGTGGAATCGATTGTGGTTCAGAAAAAAGGGAAACTGGTGGCACTGGTTCATTTTAACAGAGATGAACTGGAGCAAAAAGTGAAAGAAATGCGTTCTGAACTGGGAGATAAAATGGATGAAATCTCGCATCAGGTAGATGAAAAAATTGAAGAGTTAAGCGCTGAACTAAAAGAATATATCAATTCGCGGGTGAATAAGTTTTCCAAAATTCAGGATTTTATATCGCACCCTACCCCTTTTATAAAAACGGCTACGCAAAAAATAAAACGCTACCTGTATCATTAAACAGGCTTTTACCGATAATCGCAAGGTGTTCAACCCTTTCGGGGCTGAGATTGTATTCTTCAACTACCACCGGCTTTACCGGCGATTATTCACATTAAGTCCTTGCAGGACCACCCGCAATACTATTGATTCCCCAGGCCTGCTAACCGGAAAACACCATAAAATTTACAGCTAATCTTTAAGGATAATTTTCTTCCATGCAAACAACAATGTCCAGAAAGAACTAAATACGAATAACCGTGTGTAAAACGCACGGAAAAACAAAACTCAATCGCGTCTCTGCCCTGAAGGGGTTGAATAATTTCCTGAAAAGCCAGGAACAATACAATCTGTTATTAATTCGCGAAAAATTTATTTTAGCTCCTTATTTAGAATCAACCCTAAGAGATAAAGTTTTAAATTCGTAGGGTTAATTTAAAATTCAAAAAACTTATGTCTGATTATTTCAAACAATACCCAAATAAAGAGGGATTTTACAAGGAATATGGTGGCTCGTTTATTCCACCCGATTTGCAAAAAGAAATGGATAAAATTACCAAAGCCTATTTCAGCATCAGCAAATCGCATAATTTTATTTCGGAACTTCGCAGCATTCGCAAACACTTTCAGGGCCGGCCAACTCCGGTTTACTACTGCCAAAATTTGTCGGCAAAATACGGTGGCCGCATTTACCTGAAACGCGAAGACCTGAACCACTCGGGCGCCCACAAATTAAACCACTGTATGGGCGAGGCTTTATTGGCCAAGCACCTGGGCAAAAAGAAACTGATTGCCGAAACCGGCGCCGGACAACACGGTGTGGCACTGGCAACTGCAGCAGCTTATTTTGGTTTGGAGTGCGAAATTCACATGGGCGAAGTTGACATTGCCAAAGAACACCCGAATGTGGTGCGGATGAAAATTCTGGGAGCCGAAGTAATTCCGGTTTCGCACGGATTAAAAACGCTGAAAGAAGCGGTTGACTCGGCTTTTGAAGCCTATTTAAAAGATCCCGAAAATACCATCTACTGTATTGGTTCGGTTGTTGGCCCGCACCCTTTTCCGATGATGGTTCGCGATTTCCAGCGCGTTGTAGGAATTGAAGCACAAGAGCAGTTTTATGAAATGACCGGCGAAAATCCCGATCACGTAGTGGCTTGTGTGGGCGGCGGAAGTAATGCCATGGGAATGTTCTCGGGTTTCCTCGATATTGAAGATACACAGCTACACGGTGTGGAGCCGGGCGGAGTTGGCACAAAACTGGGCGACCACGCCAGCACCATTACCTACGGAAAACCGGGCATGCTTCACGGTTTTAAGTGCTATACCTTGCAGGATGAAAAAGGCGAACCTGCACCGGTTTATTCGGTGGCCAGCGGTTTGGACTACCCGGGTGTTGGACCGGAACACAGCATGCTGAAAGATATGGGCAAAGTAAATTACGGCATTGCCAACGATGCCGAAACCATCGATGCTTTTTTTGAACTAAGCCGTCTGGAAGGAATTATTCCGGCACTGGAAAGCGCACACGCAGTGGCTTACGGTTTAAAACTGGCCCAGGAAAACCAACAGGAATCAATTTTGATTAACCTCAGTGGCCGTGGCGACAAAGACATCGACTTTGTGATTGAAAAATATGGGTTGCCTGAATAAGAAGACTTCTGATTACGATATTGAAAAGTCCGGTTTTGCCGGACTTTTTTTCTGAAAGTCACTTTGGTAAAAACAAAAAAGTTCACGCAGAGTAGATCACTAAGTTTTCGCAAAGCACGCAAAACAGATTCTATACCTTTGCGAATTTTGCGCTTCTTCTTTTCTTTGCGTGAAACAATATTAATATCCTTTCATCCCTCTTGGTGATTTCGGGAATCATGAATGTTTTATTGTAAGAAATCAGTAAATAATGGCTTATTGGCAGAGTGTACTCTTTTTCGTAGGCAAATGCGCTTAGTGGTTTCAAATCGCTTGTAATAAAGGGATCCGATCCTTATCAGTTTAAAAGAATAAGGACCGGATCCTTAAGTCCCCATCATTCTTATCTGTATTGTCTTTTAAAATAATACACTATACGAAGTGTTATTAAAAAATAAGATTTGATGGCAGAATAACGGGCAATTGCGAGTTGTACACTCATTGTATCCCTTAGCCTTGAAATCTGCGAGCGGCGAAACATTCCCCGCTGGTGCGGATTTGTAATTAGGAGTGTTCGGAAGAATCCCCAAGGCACACGATTTTCAAAAAGCCTAATTCAGCGAAAAACTAAACTCGGATCTCCACCACAGTGCTTTACTATCATTTTTATAATTAACTCATTAAGTTCTAACGAGATTCTTCTAACAGCTGTTTTGTAGCCAATATTGTTGAGTTTTTTATATATCAACACCATCATTGCGGTAATCATGGTCATATACATCATTACTGCTATCCCGTTAGGATTGGTTGAGGTGATGTGGCTAAAATTTAATTCTTGTTTCAGAAACCTGAAAAAGACTTCAATGTCCCAACGTTTCTTGTAATATTGCAGAACCTCTTCAACGCCAATTTCAAATAGGTTGGTCAGAAACCAATATTCAGTGCCGTCTTCCGGATGCCGAGTTATGATTAATCGAAAAGTTTCGTCACTAAATTTTCGGTATTCTTTCCTGTTTTTGGTTAATTGAACTTCAATATCCCTAATCAACTCTAAAGCCCCAACCGTTCGGTTATTTCCTTCTTCCAACTCGCGAACTAATTTAAACTTAGCTCCAGGATTAAGTCTGGTTACAAAGCCGGTTCCTTGATTTGATAGTTTGCGATAAACTTCCCGTTTGTTTACTCCACGGTCAAATGTAAATATGGCATTTTGATCCTTCCTGGCATAATCAAATACTACCTGGGGAATAGTTATATCTTCACTGAGACATTGTCTGTTTGTAAATATTTTTGTCATGCATGGCAAATCTCCATCAAATGCCACGGTATATTTTATTTGCTTCTTCCCATCTTTCTTTCGTCCTATATTCATCCCTTCAATTAGCTTATTCGCTGCTTCTGCTACCATCGAAGAATCAACTCGTATCAAACGTACATTTTCACGTTGTATGCGGTTGTAGTAAGTACTAAAATATTCATATGTTAATTCATAGGCTTGTTGAAAAAACTCAATATTTATCACACTTAACCTTTCAGAAATAGAACTATGTCGAACTGTTTGAGTAGCATCCAGGTTAAATAAGAATTTAAATTGCGGACTATTAAAAATATCTTCCATTGTTCGAAGACTATTGCGCTGACACTCTACCAAAGCATAAAGTATTAAACAGAAAATACTTTTGCCATCTAATACTTTTACATAGTAATTGACTTTCGTGCGTCTGGCAATTTTATTGAGTTCCTCATCAGGAAGTAATGACAACAGTTCTGTAACCGATATTTTTGCTTGTTTGCCTGTCAATTTGAATATTCTTAGTGACAGGGCAAAAATAAATTTGATAAATTAAGTTACATTCACAAATACCAGCAACTTATCAAGACCGATAACGGAAAATTGTTGAAACTACTTGAGTTTCGCGATAAAATCTTCCGAACACTCATGATTTGTAATCCGTATCTCAGCCAGCAGCTAAGAGTTTGTTCTTTTCAATTCTTCCAAATTGCACACCGATTGCAAATCGGCGCGAATGGGGATACAATCAATAAAATAATGAAGGTTTTGTTTTTTGACATGGTGGTTTTTTCTGCAGTGATTGAACAATTTATTTCTTCGGCTTTTTCGATTTTGGTTTAAACACCGATATAAAAACAGCTACTATTAGTGTAGAGGTCATACACACACCCATTATTAAGTGATTGCTGTCGTACCAAATGTAATCGGCATCCTGAAGGGCTTTCAGGCCAAGTTCGCCCGATATTTTTACAGTTTCTTCAATCCACGGACCGGAAAACAGGGTTCCCAGCACGATAATAAGAACGGTAATAATCCATTTAAAAATTAACCAGCCATGCTTAAAATAGCCCCATTTGGTAAATTGCGAATACACCCAGCCGGTTAACAGGCAGGTTATGGCAGCGGGTACCAGCAACTTCATATCGATGAAATGGATAATTCGATTTAACAAGTGCAGCTGGCCACCGCTTGATAAATCGTTGCCCAGAAAATGGATAAAAAACATTACCGCTCCTGTTGTTATCCAAACTCCTGCTGCAATAACATGTATCGATTTTAACCACTTTTTCTGTTTTACTGTTAATTCTGCCATTGGGATTATTTTAACTGGTGGTAGTTATAAGTATTTGTTTCAGGTCGTTTAGTCGAATTTCACGGTTGCCGTACCCCGAAGTTTTCGGGAGGCGTGAGCGGGTATAACGGTTGGTATAAGAATAGTAGCCGTTTGCGTGGCACTTTCCTGTCAAGTTACAAGAAAGTTGAAGCGAGCTACAACCGTTTAATTTACTGCTGTTTCGGCTATTATTTTTATACATTCTTGTGCTTAGTTATTTTTCAATCTAGGAGGTTTTTTTATCGCCATTTTTACTACTTCATCGACAGAATCAACCGTAATATTATTTTTCTTGCAGTAATCACTTTTAAGCCAATCCTCAAGCAATTTTGAACCTTTACTCGCATTACATGACATACAACAAAGAGCTATATTATCAATGCCATTGATTCTTATGTCATTGATTATATGCTCCCATGATGGTTTCCTTTTTCGAGAATCTTCACCAGTTTTAAACTCAATACCACAATAAACGCAAGAAGTATCTCTTTCCCTTACAATCTCTTCAATTTCTTTTGGTATTCCCCATCGATTCGCCATAATTTCAATTAATTATTGTCCTCAAAGAAATCATTATCTAATTCCTTCACTTCATAAATTGATTTTATTTGAATCCCTACATTATACTGGTGCATAAGATTGACCAATTTTGCTCCATCAATCAAAATAATTGTGTGATGAGCATCATGAGCCTTCTTAATAGCACCTGAATCAAACGATGATGTCGTAACAAAAACACCCTTTTGTGTGTCTCCACTCATTGCCCCTATAAAATTACGAATATCCTTTTCCCGTACTTTATTTTCACCATATCGTTTAGCTTGAATATAAATTTTGTCCAATCCAAGTTTATCCTCGTTAATTATTCCGTCAATTCCACCGTCACCAGTTTTTGAGGTCTCAATAAAATCACCATACCCCATTTTCTTGAGTAAAATAAGAATCACTTTCTCAAAATAAAACGGGTCGATTTCCTTTAGTTTTTCCAGTAAGTCATCTTTTACCTGAATGTCAATTTGATTAAAACCTTCGTCAATCAAATCTTGCGGTGAAGCGTTCTCAATTATTGAAGGTGTTGATGCCTTTTTAGGATTTTCTTCATTATAAAATTCAAGATAATTTTCAGAATTTTCAACCTGTTTCAGCGTCAAGTCTGTCGAACTATGCTTTTTCCCTTTCTCAGTAATTTTCACAAAGCCTCTCTTTGGAAATTCAATATAGCCTCCCTTTTTAAGATATGATTTACCCCAAGCAATTCTATTTATTATCAGAATATCTCCACTTTTAGTTGTTTGCTCTAATTGCTCTTTTGAAAGTCCAGTATAAAATTGCTCTATTACTTTTTTATACATTTCTCTTGCTTGGAGTGTTTCTCCATTTTCTAATACCTTTAAAATTGGTAAAAATGTTTCATGAAATTTTGGTATCTCCATTATTCTATCATTTTTCGGATCTGTGGCATAATTAAGCACAACTAGTTTATCTATCAGGAAAAACCTGATAATATAAACGGTATTGGGTTATACTGTAAGGTTTTTTTGCGTATACAATGGTTTCTGTTTTTGGTGCATTAAAACTAAACATATTTTTTATGTTTCGTGCACTATCACTAAAAAACAATTCATTAGGCATAAACATTTGTTTAAGCCCCTAAAAAATACTTTTTGGAGGCACCAACAACTGTTTAAGCCTTTCCAAACCATTTTTTCACCCCGCAAACAACTGTTTAAGCCTTGTTTTTTTACTTTTTGGGGTGTTAAACAACTGTTTGAGGCATTAAAAAATAAAAGTTGGGCGCTTAAACAAATGTTTATGGGGTGTTCAAGCTAAAAACAGGGGCATAAACAAATGTTTGCGTCATCAAAAAGTAAAAAGTAAGCTTTAAACATTTATTTATGCTACATAACATGATCTTTTGTTTAATAAAATTCCACACAATTGTTGTAAATTGAACAAAATTATTAAAAACATTTAACCATAGCACAGCCCGAAAATCCTTTATTAACACTAAAAATTAAATTATGATGATCGAAAAACTCCATTACAGCAGCCGCACTACGGAGGTTGATGGTTCGGCAACTCAAATTGTTAACGCCTATCAGCAAAGTACCCTGAACACCGATGAAAACATGGTGAAGATTTTTGCCCTGATTATTGATGCGCTGGCCTTACTTTCGTCGGCAATTAACCGGCTAAAAGCCAAAAGCGAGCAAGTATATTACGATGATATACGCGACGAAAAAATAACAGCATTTTATTTTCTTCTGGTGAGTTTCTCGCACCATCCCGATGCTGTAATCAAAGCTGCAGCCCTTCGCCTGCTCGAAATTTTTGAACAATACGGCATGGAAATGAAAAACGAAGGTTTTACCACCGAAAGTTCGTTGTTGAATTCGATGCTGGCCGATTACAAAAAACCACAATTGCTTGATACGATTGCACAAGTTCCGCAGTGCGCCGAATATATTGCAGCCCTGCAAGAGGCCCAGGATAATTTTGAAACCAACCGTTTAAGTTTCGAGGAAGCTCAGGGACAGGAAGGTACCCTCGGCAATGCCACCCAATTGAAAAAAACAGTTCTCGACCACGTTAACGGTTTGTTGGTTCCGTACCTCAACGTTATGGAACAGCTTAACGAACCCGTATATGGCAACTATGCCCGCACCCTTGCCGAAATAACCGCAGCAAACAACCAGTCGGTTAAACGACGTCGAAAAAAAGACAATACGCCCGGAGATGGCAAGTAGGTTTTAATTACTAGATTTTGTTTTAAAAAGCGGTGTTGAGGAGCACTGCTTTTTTTCTGAAAGTTACCTGAACTGTCTTTATTCGTTTAGCTCTGTATAAAACTTATCACGATCTTATCGGAATGTAGCTAAACAAAAGGACAGTGTTTTAATTTGTAAATACATTACCCCTCACCCTGCCGGGAGCTCCCCTCACGAGGGGAGCCAGTTCTGATAACGGTACTATGTTGCATAGTTACTTCACTTTCATCGCTAATGGTTCTTCCCCGAAATCATGGTTGTATTTTATTTCACCTCTTCTGCGCTAATCTGCGAAATCTGCGTGCACTAATTCTTAAAGTAGTGATCCCCTCACTCGGAGTGAGAGTATCACCAGGTAGCATAGCATAAGAAAATTGTTATCCGAAAACTGCGACTGGCAATAATGTTCAATGCTTCTTTGTGAAACTTTGTGCCTTCTTAGTGCAACTTGGTGGTTAACGCTTTAAACTTCCCGGCGCTTACGCACCGGGCTGTTTGATTTCGCCCCTTTGGGGCTTGGCTAACTTCTTACTCATTCTGAAATCAAAAATCGTTAATCATCATTCTGCAATCCGATTTAATGTAACAGATCTCTCCTCGTTCCTCGTCGAGATGACATTACTTTTGACTTTTTCTCCCTACGCTACGGTTGGGATTTGGCTTTGGCCGATTTTCAATTCGCTTCGCTCAACTTTTGCCTTTATTCTTTTTCCTTTTTACTTTCGCCTTTCGCCCATCCCATATTAATTTAAGACTAACTCCACCATTACTTATTGTTATCGTAACACACCTAATCAAATATTTGTCTAGGTTTGCACTCCCTTTGAAAAAAAGGCAAAAATTGAAAACAAATTTAGGCAATGATTACAGTATCGAATTTAAGAATACAGTTTGGCAAACGCATACTATTTCAGGACGTTAACATGAAGTTTACGGCCGGAAACTGCTATGGCGTTATCGGCGCAAACGGAGCAGGAAAATCAACATTTTTAAAAGCAATCTCGGGGCAGATCGATCCTACTGCAGGACACATCTCGCTGGAACCGGGCGAGCGCCTTTCGGTGTTAAGTCAGGACCACTTTGCTTTTGATGAATTTTCGGTTCTGGATACTGTAATGAAAGGTCACGCCGAACTTTGGGACCTGATGAAAGAAAAAGATGCCCTTTATATGAAACCTGATTTTTCGGAAGCCGACGGAATTTTAGCCGGTGAACTGGAAGAAAAGTTTGGCGACATGGGCGGCTGGAATGCCGAAAGCGATGCAGCTACATTGTTGAGCAACCTCGGCATAAAAGAAGAATACCACTACACGCTAATGAAAGACATGAGCGGTAACCAAAAGGTGCGTGTTTTGCTGGCACAGGCTTTATTCGGAAACCCCGACAACCTGCTGCTTGATGAGCCTACCAACGACCTCGACCTGGAAACCGTTGTTTGGCTGGAGAATTACCTGGCCAACTACGAAAATACCGTGTTGGTGGTATCGCACGACCGTCACTTCCTGGATGCTATTTCTACCCACACCATCGATATCGATTACGGCGATATAAAAATGTTTGCCGGAAACTACAGTTTCTGGTACCAGAGTAGCCAGTTGGCGCTTCGTCAGCAGCAGGCTCAAAACAAAAAAGCCGAGGAAAAAAAGAAAGAACTGCAGGAGTTTATTTCGCGTTTTAGCGCTAACGTGGCTAAATCGAAACAAACGACCAGCCGTAAAAAAATGCTGGAGAAACTGAATGTAGAAGATATTCAGCCATCGACACGTAAATACCCGGGAATTATTTTTAACCCCGAGCGCGAAGCAGGCGATCGCATTCTGGATGTGGAAGGCCTGAGCGCCAGCATCGAAGGAACCACACTTTTTAAAGACGTGGAATTCTCGACACAAAAAGGAGAAAAAATTGTGTTCCTGTCGCGCGACCACCGTGCAATGACCGCTTTTTTCGAGATCATTAACGGAAAACGCGAAGCCGACTCGGGAACTTACCAGTGGGGCCAAACCATTACATCGGCATACCTGCCATTGGACAACTCGGAGTTTTTCGACAGCGACATGACCCTGTTCGACTGGTTGTGCCAGTTTACCAATGATACTACCGAAATTTACATTCGTGGCTATTTGGGCCGTATGTTATTTGCCGGCGAAGAGATTTACAAAAAGGTAAATGTACTTTCTGGAGGCGAAAAAATGCGCTGTATGATTGCCAAAATGCAGTTGTTGGATGCCAACGCCCTGATTTTGGATACGCCAACCAACCACCTCGACCTGGAATCGATTCAGGCCTTTAACAATAACCTGATAAAATACCCCGGAAACGTGTTTATGTCGTCGCACGACCACGAGTTTATTTCGTCGGTTTGTAACCGCATTATCGAATTAACGCCTAACGGTATTATCGACAAACTAATGCCGTACGACGAGTATATTGAAGACGATAAAATTCATGCATTGCGCGAAAAACTTTATGCGAAATAAAGTTGTTTAGAAGAAACTGCCGATAAAACATACCTGGCTGGTGCAAAGCATTAATTTTAAAAATCAGCACATGAATAATCAGAAACGAAACAATATTAAAATCGGCTTAAACGTAGCCGTTGTAAAAAAAGAACACCAGCAGTCTGGTGAGTTAACCTGTGGTATCGTTAAAAGAATATTGACGAAATCGCCCGTCCATCCCCACGGAATAAAAGTAATGCTCGAAAACGGAGAAGTTGGGCGCGTACAGAAAATTTTGCAGGAAGTTTAAGCCTTGAGGGCTTGCAGGACCGAGGAATTGAAGATTTGCACACTGCCAACTTATTTACTCAAAGAAGAAAACTGCTGAATTGTTAATCTATTAAATTGTTATCTGGGACTGTAACTGAGACTGAAAACTGAGACTGAAAATTGTAACAGATTTCTCCTCGCACACTCGTCGAAATGACAGTCACTTTTGCCTTTTTACTTTTACCTTTCGCCTTGCCAACTACTCCACCTCGCGGCTGCCATAAAAGCGGTCGAGAATAGAGCCGTCGTTCGCTTCTTTTGACAGCGACTCGATGGTGTTTTTCGGTACATTGTAAACATCGAGCACAATCAGTCCATCGAGGCAGTTATTAAATTTCGGATCAACATTAAATCCAATAATTTCAGCATTCAGCTTAATGTATTTTTTCAGCAACACCGGAAGCCCGGAGTTCTGCTCATCCAAATCGCCAATGGTTTTGTCGAGCCGGTTAATATCGTGCTCCACATTTTCCATCAGTAAATTCAAATCTGCATTATCGCTTTTAAATTTGTAGCTGTTGCGCGGTTTAATATGCTGAGCCATTCGCCAGTTTAAATGGTTCTTCATAATAAACTTAATAATCAGGTCTTTCGACACCTTCGAATAATTATTGCTGATACTCACCGGTCCTATCAGGTAACGATATTCCGGATTTTTCAGCAGGAAATACAAAATACCTTTCCACAGCAAAAACAATGGCATGGGTTTGCGCTGGTATTCTTTAATTACAAACGAACGCCCCAGTTCAATACTTTCGTTCAGAATGGGTTTAAAATTTTCGGAGATGCGAAACAGCGAATGCAGGTAAAATCCCCGCCGCCCCAACTGCTCCATAATATCTTTGCCTTTTCCGAGTCGATATGCCCCAACAATCCGGTATTCATCTTCGTCCCAGATAAACATCTGGTTGTAGTACAAATCATATTCGTCGATATCGATGCTTCGGTTGGTGCCCTCGCCTACTTCGCGGAAAGTAATCTCGCGTAAACGGCCGATTTCATTCAGAATATTCGGAATCAACGATGACGGGGCACAATAGGCCGTATAATTTTTAAGCGTAAACAGGGTATGTTTCGATTTTATCAGCTGAATTTCTTTCTGAATTTTTGCCAGCGAAACCGGATCGATAATGGTCTCGGGTTTAACATTGGCTTTCAGCGCATAATTAAAAAAGCGCCGCACCTCAATGTCCGATTCCATACTGTAGGTTTTAGCACGCAGAAACCGCCCCAGCTGATATACATCTTTGTACGTATCCTGTTCGTCAACTTTAATGGGGCTGCCAATTCGCAGCTTTATTTTCTTATGCTTTTTCCGCAAAATCTCCGACGGCAATCGTGCACTTTTCAACGCCGGATTGATTTTCGCCACCAGGTGCAACAAACGGCTGTTGGTTCCCTGAAAAAGTACGGGGACAACAGGTACCCGCGCCATTTTTATAAAATTAACCACCGGAAACTGCCAGACTTTGTCGGTTACGCCGCCAAAAGGATCTTTTGTGAGTGCATCAATGGCCGGAAAAAGACAGAGCACTCCCCCATCATTCAAGTGCGTAACGGCTTCTTTTAATCCGTAATAATTTCCTTGTTCCGAATCATCAAACGGGTTGTCGTCCATAAAATACTCCGAAACAGCATCAATCTTTTTCAACAGGTAATTGGCCAGCACCTTAACATCGTTACGTACCAGCGACAGGTATTTTATCAGCAACAAACCGTCGAAACCTCCAAGCGGGTGGTTGGCTACAATAATCAGCGGTCCTTCCTTTGGTATTTTTTTTAGCTGCTCTTCGTCAAACTCAATGTCGAACTCCAGCATTTTAATCAGCTCATCGATAAAATCCACTCCCCGCTTATCAACGATCTGCTCGTAAATTTTATCCAGCTTTTTAAAACGCAGAATAAACATCAGAAACTTGGCAAAATAATCGCCGTTGGCGGGTGTTGGGTGTTGGTCTTTGAACAAATCTGTTGGCTCTGGTAGTTCCATTTATTGCTATTAAGTTCAAATACGCCATTAAACTGAGTTAGTTAAAAGATGAACTCAGCTCCTTACAAAAATAAAACGATTTTTGGTATAACATCGTTACCTTACTAATACTGTACAATTATTTTTAGGTTGCCCTTTTCCTGCGAAAAACAGCAATTTTACCACCGTAAAATATTTTTTAATCATATTTGAACTTTCTTTGTTATAAAGGGTATAATTTAATTTAATGACAGAAAACAAACTACATATTACAGACTGGCTCCCCACATCGAAGAAGGAAGTAAAACAGTTGGGATGGGAAGAACTGGATGTAATTTTATTTACCGGCGACGCTTATATCGACCATCCCTCGTTTGGAGCCGCCGTTATTGGCCGGGTTTTGGAAGCTGAAGGATTGCGCGTAGCCATTGTTCCGCAACCCAACTGGACTGATGATTTACGCGACTTTAAAAAGTTGGGAAAACCGAACCTGTTTTTTGCTGTAACCGCAGGAAACATGGACTCGATGGTGAATCATTACACTGCCGGAAAACGTAAACGATCTGATGACGCATACACGCCGGGCGGGCAAATTGGGAAACGCCCCGACTACGCCACCATTACTTACTCGAAAATACTAAAAGAACTGTATCCCGATGTGCCGCTGGTACTCGGAGGAATCGAGGCCTCGTTGCGCCGCTTAACACATTACGACTATTGGTCGGATCGTTTAATGCCTTCGATTTTGGCTGATACACAAGCTGATCTTTTATTTTATGGAATGGGCGAAAAATCGATTGTTGATTTTGCGCGGCTGGTAAAACGTGGCATCCCAATTGATACGCTGACTACCATTCCGCAAACTGTTTTTATGATTGGTGCAGATGAAGCTTACGCCACAAAAAAAACTGGGACGAGTTGGAACTGGCCTCGCACGATACCTGTTTGCAGGAAAAGAAAGAGTACGCCCGCAATTTTATGCACATCGAGGAGGAATCGAACAAGATGGAGGCCAAAAAGCTGGTGCAGCGAATTGGCGATAAAAAAGTGGTGGTAAATCCGCCGTGGCCAACTTTTAAGGAAAAGGAAATCGACCGCATTTATGATTTGCCCTACACACGTTTGCCACATCCGCGCTACAATAACAAAGGTGTTATTCCGGCATACGAAATGATACGCCACTCCATTAATATCCACCGCGGATGTTTTGGCGGTTGTACCTTTTGTACCATTTCGGCACACCAGGGAAAATTTATTGCCAGTCGCTCCGAAAAATCAGTTCTGCGAGAGGTAGAGAAAGTAACCGAAATGCCCGATTTTAAAGGGTACATTTCCGATTTGGGTGGCCCGTCGGCCAACATGTACAAAATGAAAGGTATTCACGAGGAGATTTGCCGGAAGTGTAAACGCCCTTCGTGTATTTTCCCATCGGTTTGTAAAAACCTCGACATTAACCACAAGCCAATGCTCGATTTGTACGAAAAGGTACGGCACAATCCGAAAGTGAAAAAAGCGTTTATTGGTAGTGGCATTCGCTACGATATGATTTTGGAGAACACCAACGACAAGGAGGTAAACGCAAACAACCGGAAATACCTGCGCGAAGTTATCAAACACCATGTTTCGGGACGACTGAAAGTGGCTCCGGAGCACTCGTCGGACGAGGTGCTGAAGTTCATGCGCAAACCATCGTTTAAATTGTTTGAGGAACTGAACCAGGAATTCATAAAAATAAACAAGGAAGAAAAGCTGAATCAGCAGCTGATTCCGTATTTTATTTCGAGCCACCCCGGCAGTAAATCGGAAGATATGGCCAACCTGGCGATCCAGACTAAAGACATGAATTTCAAGCTCGAGCAGGTGCAGGATTTTACACCTACACCGATGACGCTGGCTACTGTAGTTTATTATTCGGGCTACCATCCGTACACGATGGAGCAGATTTACACCGCCCGAAATAAAAACGCCAAAGAACAACAACGCCAGTTCTTTTTCTGGTATAAAAAGGAATTTCGAAATAAAATTATCCGCGACCTAAAAGCAAAAGGCCGCGAAGATTTGGTTAAACAGCTTTTCAGTAAAAAACAAAATAACGACACTAAATGAAGACAATCAGAATGTTAACACTTGCAGTAGCAATTGTGCTATCGGGCTGTGCCGAAGTAATGCAAATTGCCCAGCAAACCCTTGCTGGCGAGGCGCCTTTGACCCAAAATGAAATTGTGGCCGGGTTAAAAGAAGCACTGATAACCGGAACCAACAATTCTGTAGATATTCTTGGTGCGCAAGATGGATACTACAAAGACGAGCTGGTAAAAATTTTACTTCCACCCGAAGCAGATATGATTGTTGATAATGTTGGCAAAGTACCTGGTGGGCAAAAATTACTAGATGATGTGTTGTTGCATATCAATCGTGCTGCTGAAGACGCTGCAAAAGAAGCAGCACCTATTTTTGTGAACAGCATAAAAAGCATGACATTTAACGATGCCGTTGGAATTTTAAAAGGCAACGACAACGCCGCAACATCCTATTTACACAAAACAACTTACGATCAGCTTTTTGCCCTTTATCGTCCCAAAATAAAATCTTCGGTGGAGAAAGAATTAGTAGGTGGCGTATCAACAAAAGAAAGCTGGGACACCCTGGTGGGTAAATGGAACCAGGTTGCCGGTTCTTTTCTGGGACAAACTGCGGGCTTGAAAAAGGTTGACACACAATTGGAAGACTACCTGACAGCCAAAGCACTCGACGGTGTATTTTTGAAGATTGCCGGAGAAGAAAAACTGATCCGGGAAGATCCGGCAGCGCGTGTAACCAGTTTACTTAAAAAAGTATTTGGTTCGGTTGATAGCTAAAAAAACATTCATGATTCCCGGGAATCACCAACAGTGATGAAAGTGAGGCCTAACGACAGCATTTCATAAAAAAATCAGATTACGAGGCGCATACAGCAGTTGTGCGTTGAATAACTGATTATTTGCGCCTTTGATTTACTTTCTCATCACCCCCGAGCTTCACCCGAGGTTAGTCACATTTTATCCCTTCGGGATATTGAACTGGATGACAAAGTTAAGACGACTTTATTGGCCAGCTATGTCGGAATTGCAAATTTTTCATGACGCTGGAAGCGTCTAATGTGAACCTGTCTGCCGACAGGCAGGTAACCCGGTGCGTAGCGCCGGGATGAAATGACCAAAGCGAATCGTCCGGCGAAGAAAGCAGATCGAAGCCAGATGGTTCTTCTGGACGAAACTCAAACGGCAATACACATAAGAATGATGGGGACTTTCAGAAAAAAAGCCGGCTTAACTTTTGCTTACCGACAGGTCATTCTAAAATCAGAATATTACTGCCCCGGAATTAATTTTTTCGGGGCTTTATTTTTCAAATAACCTCCCCTGCCAGGTATCACGCTCTTTCAAGCGTTTCTCCACTTTGGCAACAAACTCAAAATTCTTTAATCCCCATTTGGGGGCGATCAGCATTTCGGGTGGCGCCTGACTGATAAAACGTTCAACAATAATTGCCGGATTTAAAAGCTCCAGGTAATCGATAACCAGATCGATGTATTCGTCGGCAGTATAGAGATCGAAATTCTCAGGATGCTGTTGAAACTGTTTTTCAAGCAGTGTTTTTTTGTGAATTTGTAACTGGTGTAACTTTAAGTTTTTCACCGGCAGTTTCGATATCGTTTTTGCCTGATCGAGCAGTTCATCGCGTGTTTCGCCCGGCAAACCGAGAATCATATGCGCACAATTGTTGATGCCACGTTTGGCTGTTTCCTCAATTGCCCATTCAGCTTCAGCAAACGAGTGCCCGCGGTTAATGCTATCCAACGTTCTATCAAGGTGCGACTCAACGCCCAACTCCACCATTACATACACCTTTTTGCTGAGTTCGGCAAGGTAATCCAGCAATTCAGGATAGATACAATCGGGGCGCGTTGAGATAACCAGCCCAACCACTTTTGGATGTTCCAGCGCTTCTTCGTACAAACGTTTTAAATCATCAATCGGAGCGTACGTATTGGTGTAGGCCTGAAAGTAGGCCAAAAACCGCATCGACTTGTATTTTCTGGCAAAAAAAGCAATGCCCTTTTCCACCTGGCTGGTCACGCTGTTTTCCAGGTTGCAATAAGTGGGTTTAAAGGTTTTATTGTTGCAGTAAGCACATCCGCCGGTACCTTTTGTCCCGTCGCGGTTGGGGCAAGTAAAGCCGGCATCTATCGATACCTTTTGCACCCGCTCTGAAAAAAGCGCTCTGAAATATGTTGGAAAATCATTGTATCGCCTCTCGTGGCCCCAGCTGTAAGTTCCGTTTTGCATCCCGTTTATTTGAAATTGCAAAAGTACGTAAAATTGTGAATCCGAATTTTCTGCATAAAACTTATCAACAACTCTTGAAAACTTTCCGCGAATATCAACGGTTTTGCTTTTCAAATACAGCTTCAATTCTCTATTTTTAAGGAAAAATCAGGCAGATATGTTCTCGGAGAAAGATAAGCAGCAAATTCAAGAGCGCGGCAGCAAATTAGAGACCGTGCAAATCCAAATCGAAAATTTTAAAAAAGGCTTCCCCTACCTACCCATTCAGGATGCAGCGTCGGTAGGAAATGGCATCATTCGCTTAAGCCCCGAAGATTTGAAAAAACGTGGCGAACGTTACGATGCGAAAATTGCGGCAGGCACAAAAGCCTTAAAATTTGTGCCGGCCTCGGGTGCTGCAAGTCGCATGTTTAAAGCCTTGTTTCAGGCATTAGAGGACTTTCAGAGTCAACCTCACGAAGATGTAATTGCCGCCAACAGAGACGCGGCACAATATATTACTGAACTCGATAGATTTGCTTTTGCTGAAGAACTAAAAAAAGCCGTTGCTGATGATGGAGAGCAACTTTCGGCCACCAATAAACTCGACTATCTGTTAACCGAAAAAGGGCTGAATTACGGAGCTAAACCTAAAGGGCTGCTTAAATTTCATTCGTATGAAGATGGTGCGCGAACGCCTTTTGAAGAGCACCTGGTAGAAGGAGCTAAATACGCCGCCGACAAAGACAGAAAAGCCAGTTTGCACTTTACTGTTTCGCCCGAACATCAACCCGGATTTGAAGCTTTACTTGCAGAAATAAAAGACAAATACGAAGAACTGCTGGGAGTTGAGTTTGATGTAACATTCAGTCAGCAAAAACCATCAACCGACACCATTGCCGTTGATTTGGAAAATGAACCATTCCGAAATGCTGATGGCAGTTTGTTGTTTCGTCCGGGAGGGCACGGTGCTTTAATCGAAAACCTGAATGACCTGGATGCCGATATCATTTTCATCAAAAACATCGACAATGTGGTGCCCGATCGTTTGAAACAGCCAACCATCGACTTTAAGAAAGGATTGGCAGGTGTATTGTTAAAGCACCAGGAAAAGCTGTTTTATTATCAGCACGAATTAAACGAAAAACATTACACCGCGCTTAGCAGCAACTTTTTGGCCGAAGCCGCTAACTTTTTGGAAAACACCTTGAATACCAAACCGGCCAAAAATCATTATTACACCGAGCGCGAAGAACTTTATCAATACCTGAAAGAGAAATACAACCGGCCATTGCGTGTGTGCGGCATGGTGAAAAATGAAGGCGAGCCCGGTGGCGGTCCATTCTGGGCAATGAATGCCGACGGAACGGTATCGTTGCAGGTAGTTGAAAGTTCGCAGATCGATCCGGACAGTATTCAACAACAGGATATTGTTCAGCACGCCACACACTTTAACCCGGTTGATCTGGTTTGTGCAGTAAAAAATTACAAAGGAGAAAAATACGATCTCACCCAATTTACCGATCCGGCAACGGGCTTTATATCCCAAAAATCGAAAGACGGAAAAGAGCTGAAAGCACAGGAATTGCCGGGCTTGTGGAATGGAGCAATGAGCAACTGGAACACCCTTTTTGTGGAGGTACCGATTGAAACATTCAACCCGGTAAAAACGGTGAACGACCTGTTGCGCGATCAACACTTGTAAGATCAATTATGAAAATGATTAAGCTATTTTGAATTATTTTCAAATTGGTTAAATGCCGATATATAAAAACAAAGTCATTGGGAGTGTGCGAACCAATGGCACAATGTTTTTAATAATCGGTATAAGATTATTTTTGAGATTCGGGCCGAATTATTAATTTCGCGAACTTATTTTACGATGAACGAGGAAAGAGATAATTTCAGGGAAGAAGATATTAGCGAAGCACTTAAACGTTTTAAGAGCTCTTTGGTTTCAGGCCGCGCAAAGTATTTCGATGTGTCGGAATTTGAAGGAATTGTAGAGCAACTAATGGAAGAAGGCGATTTGCAATCGTCTGAAATTGCGGCTAAACAGGGCATACAAATCCATCCAAATGCGGTTCCTCTTCACTTAAAATATGCACAAATTCTGCTGAGCAAGGGCAAATACGACCAGGCGCAGAAATACCTCGATTTTGCTGAAAAAGTTGAAAACACCAATCCCGATGTGCACCTGCTAAGAGGTTCGGCATCGTTGATTATGGGCAACGAAGCTGGCGCAAAAGCATCGTTCAAAAAAGCAATCAAAGCCGGAAACGGCGAAACCGACGACATTTTATACCACGTAGGATCGGCGTTTGTTCAAATTGGCGAAATAAGCGAGGCGATCTCGTATTTCAAAAAAGCCCTGAAACTGAATCCGAAACACGAACTGGCATTGTACGACCTGGCGTTTTTTACCGACCAGATTGGCGATTACAAACACAGTATAAAATACTACAATCGTTTTATCGATAACGATGTGTACAACTACACCGCCTGGTTTAACCTGGGTATTGTATACAACAAAGCCGAAATGCACGATAAAGCCATTGATGCTTATGAATATACGCTGGCCATTAACGAAAATTTCCATATGGCGCTGTTCAATATCGGAAATGCCCTGGCCAATTCGGGTCGTTTTAAAGAGGCCATCGATAAATACCGGGAATTTTTGGAATTCGACCCGGATAACGATGATGCGTACTGCTACATTGGCGAGTGTTACCTGAACCTGGACGATCAGTTACTATCGGAGCACAATTACCAGAAAGCAATTTCGATAAACCCGGAGAATGACACGGCCCATTTTGGTGTGGGACTAATTATGTGGATTGCGAAAAAGTACGACAGAAGTATCGACTACATCAAAAAAGCCATAAAAATCGACAAACAAAATTCGGAGTACTGGCTGACGTTGGGAAAAGTTAGCAGCGATGCCGAATACCTGGATGATGCGATAAAAGCATTTAAAAAAGGTGCGCGTGTTGATGCTGAAAATACAGAAATATGGCTGACCTGGGCAGAGACTTTAATGAATCACGGGGATACAAACGGTGCCATCCGAATTCTGAAAAAAGCCATCGACAATAACGACGATTCGATGCTTAAATACCGTTTAGTGGCGATGTTGCTTGGTGCCCGAAAACGCAAAGAAGCCTACGAATGGTTGCGTTCGGCCATGTTGCAGGATTTCGAAAACATCAATTACCTGTTTGATATTTACCCAAGAGCCTTAAAAAGTAAAGAGCTTAAAAAGGTAGTTGACGATTTCCGGCGGGGAGATAAATAGCAAACTCCCGATTGGTCTCTATCCAATTTATTAAATCCCCGATCAAAATCAGTATCAGGGAGTCAACTTCTTCTTCGAAACCCTGTTTTATACCGACAATTAAAAACTTTTAGCTACTGGATCGCAAACTCCCAATAGCTTAGTTTTTATATATCGGCACTTACCCAATTTGAAAAGAATTACAGAAAAGCCTAATTCTTTTCATAATTGGTATAACAATTTGTTTTTGTATTTTGGCGTCCCGAAATCAAAATTTACACCGTTACAAATTCAGAGCATAAATGAACAGATCAGCAAAAGATTATTTTACACTGGTATTAAAAGGAATGGGAATGGGTGCTGCCGATGTAGTACCGGGCGTTTCCGGAGGAACAATTGCCTTTATTACCGGCATTTACGAAGAATTGATTAACTCGATAAAGTCAATCAATTTAACCGCCATAAAACTATTATTGAGTTTTAAACTGGCCGAGTTCTGGAAAGCGATTAACGGAACTTTCCTGATCAGTGTTTTTATCGGAGTTGGCATCAGTGTATTCTCGCTGGCAAAAGGGCTGGAATATTTGCTTCACCACTATCCTATTTTAGTTTGGTCGTTCTTTTTCGGATTGATCGTTGCATCGGCCATTTATGTAGCGCGCTCAATTAAACGATGGAAAGCAGATACCATAATTGGCGGAATAGCAGGAATTATCGTTGCTTACATGATTACTGTTATTACGCCTGCCGAAGCTAACACCAGCTACTGGTTTATTTTTCTGTCGGGAGCCATTGCCATTTGTGCCATGATTCTGCCGGGTATTTCAGGTAGTTTTATTTTAGTGCTTCTGGGAATGTACAAATTTATCCTTTCGGCAGTTGGCGATATGAACATTGCGGTAATCCTAACTTTCCTTGTTGGCGCGGCCGTTGGAATTATTGCTTTCTCGAATGTATTATCGTGGCTACTGAAAAAATACCACAACACAACCATTGCCGTTCTGGCCGGTTTTATGGTAGGATCGCTAAACAAAGTATGGCCCTGGAAAGAAGTTACGCAAACAATTATCGACCGTCACGGCGAATTAAAACCCATCGCCGAACGTAATATTTTACCCGGAACTTACGAGCAAATAACAGGTCATGAAGCCTGGTTGCTGGGTGCAATTGTTCTGGCAATTGCCGGATTTGCACTCATTTTTGTTGTGGAAGGAATTGGAAAGAAATTGAAGAAATAAACTTGATTCTGGATTCTGGATACTGGATACTGGATACTAGATACTCAATACTTAATACTCAATACTCATAACATGAAAAAATACGGATTATTAGGCTACCCACTCACCCACTCATTCTCAAAACGTTATTTTACCGAACGTTTTGAAACGGAAAAGATAGATTCAACTTATGATAATTTCGAAATCGATTCGATAACTAAATTCCCTGATGTGGTAAAAGATAATCCGGAAGTGATTGGGTTTAACGTTACCATTCCTTACAAAGAGCAGGTAATTCCGTATCTGGATGAACTGAATGATTCGGCAAAAGAAATTGGCGCTGTTAATACCATTCGTGTTACACGAACCGAAAACAGTGTTCATTTAAAAGGATTTAACACCGACACTTTTGGGTTTGAGTCATCGTTGAAACCACTCTTAAAAGAGCATCATAAAAAGGCACTGATTCTTGGGACTGGTGGTGCGTCGAAAGCATTAAAATATGTGCTCAGCAAATTGGGTATTGACTACATTTCTGCGTCGATTGAAGAGCTGCAGGAAAACGAAATCCGTTACGAAGACATCGATGAGCAAGTTATCGCAGAGCGTTTGCTGATTATCAACGCCACGCCGCTTGGAACCTATCCAAAAGTGGAGACCTTCCCGAATATTCCTTATGAATTTATTACCGACAAACACCTTCTTTTTGATTTGGTTTACAATCCTGAAGTAACCCAGTTTATGGCCAAAGGACAAGCCAAAGGAGCCACGGTTAAAAACGGTTATGAAATGCTGCTCAACCAGGCTAAAAAAGCTTACAAGATTTGGAACTCGGAAGAATAGTTTTCAGTAATCAGTCACAGTTGTCAGTAAGATTGCAACTTGTAATCTGAAACTGGAAACATCATCCCCCTTAATCCCCCTTCGAAGGGGGAAAACGACGAAGGAGTTGGGGGATGAAAAACAAAATGTAACGGATTCGATTTATGGATAAAACAAAAGTACTTTTCGTATGTCTCGGAAATATTTGCCGTTCGCCAAGTGCCGAGGCAGTATTTAACGGCGTGGTAAAAAAGGCAGGATTAAGCCAACAGTTTGAGGTGGATTCCGCCGGAACATCGGGCTGGCATGCCGGCGAACCTGCCGACAAGCGGATGCAATCGCACGCCATACGCCGCGATTATAAACTAACCAGTCTTTCCAGGAAGTTTGATCCGCATTCCGATTTCGATTATTTCGATTACATCATCGGGATGGACGACAGCAATATGCAGAACTTAAAGAGGATGGCCCGCAATGGCAACGACCTGCAAAAACTACACAAAATGACCGATTTTTGCAGCGACGGCCAATACAACGAAGTTCCCGATCCGTATTACGGAGGTGCCGATGGTTTTGAGCTGGTGCTCGACCTGCTGGAAGATGCGTGCGAGGGGTTGTTAGAAAAATAAGTTAAAGTTGGGTTTTCCCGGAACATTACTTTCATCCCCCTATCCCCTTCGAAGGAGCGAGGGATGAAAAAATTTTATAAGTAGTTTATTTTTTATTCGAAATGGTAAAGGAAATTTACCAAACAATCGTAAGCCGGTTTTCGCTCGCCTTCAATATCAACCACAATTTTCACCTGAACTTTGGCAATTCCACGCAGATTTTTAATATCATTTAATGACACCGTTGCCCTGATTTTGTCGTTCACTTTAACCGGTTGCTGGAAACGCAAACTTTCGATACCGTAATTCACGATCATTTTTACATTTCTTACATCAACAACATTATACCACAGGTAAGTTAGCATCGACAACGACAAATAACCGTGTGCGATAGTTGTTTTAAACGGCGATTCTTTCGCTGCACGCTCCGGATCGGTGTGTATCCACTGGTAATCAAGCGTGGCATCTGCAAACTTATCGATCTGATCCTGAGCTATCTGAACATAATCCGAAACTCCTATAACCTGCCCCAAAAGGGCTTCAAACTCTTCGTAGTTGTTGATAATTCGTTTTTCCATTGAAAAAATAATTCTGGTAAATGATGTGCCAAGTTAATCCTTTTTCCGCAAGAATAGCAGCTTTCAGCATAATGAATAACTCTATTTTATAAAGCTTTCATAAAGAAGAACTGAATTTTTATACGTTATGTTCCATTTTTAAAAGGACTATGAAGTTATAGTAAATAATACAGACAATCACATCCGGTTTTATCAGAAAATGGTCACCTTTGCATTTCAATTTATCGCATGAGAAATCTTTTCCGCACAACAACTTTTTTAGCTATAGTTGCCTGTTTTTTATGGTCAACAGCATTTGTTGGAGTAAAGATCGGCCTGGAATACCATAGTCCATTCCAGTTTGCCGGTATCCGTTTTACGATCTCCGGCCTGCTTATGTTTTTGTATTTCGGAAAACCCAAACGTTATTTTTCAGAATTAAAACATAACGTGAAATTTATCCTTCTGCTTTCTGTTGTTCAAATTTTTGCACAATACGCGCTGTTTTACAGCGGCATAAATTTACTTCCCAGTTCGCTGTCGGCTATGATCGTGGGATCGCAACCACTTTTTATAGCGATTGTTGCGCACTTTTCGTTTAACAACGATAAAATGACGCCGCTAAAAACATTCAGCATTTTAATTGGCGTGGTTGGCATTTCAATTATTACACTCGGCCGCTCGAAAGTTGCGATGACTGGCTATCTGGAATATATTGGAATTGCCATTTTGCTGGTCAACAATATTGTTTCGGGGTACTCGAATGTACTTGTTGCCAAACATTCAGGCACAATTTCGCCGGTAGTTTTAAGTTCTACTTCGCTGATTATTGGTGGTTTAATGTTATCCGTTGTTTCCATTCCGGTTGAAGGAATTCACCTGGGCCCATTTCCACCAAAATACTGGTATGCCTTGGCCTGGCTAAGCTTTTTATCGGCAGCCGCCATTACCATTTGGTATTCGTTGCTGAAACGTCCGGGTGTAAAAGTTTCGCTGCTGAATGTGTGGAAATTCCTGATTCCCGTTTCAGGTGCAGCACTCAGCTGGATTTTACTAAGCAACGAAAAAGCAGATCCAGCCTCAATTATAGGAATGGTAATTATTGCCGTATCGCTGCTTAGCCTGAATTATGCGAACCGCAGGGAACAAAAACTGGCCGCCCAAAAGGAGCAGAAATAGCTCTTCTTTAACAGATTACTTCCCAACATGATATTTTGGATTTTTCCCCCGCCCCTAGAGGGTGAATCCAAAAAATCAATCTGGTTCCCTTTAGGGATTAGGGTAATACAGATTGATTTTGTGCACAGTTAAATGATTCTGTCAAAGTAAAATTACTCATCCAAAATCAGTAATTCTATTTTCCTGAAATCGGTACCATGACTTTCAGCCTGAATGGATATCGTTCCGCCGGTGATAATTTCGTTACCATCGGCCGGCAATAATTTTTCGAAATACTGATCATTCGGATCGAGTTGTGGTTTTTCGTAGCTCAGCACTTCTTCTCCGTTTACAAAATGACGAATCACTTCTCCGCCGTGCACTTCTACCTCAACATTTACCCACTCGTCGTCATATTGTGTTTTCGATTTTGAATCGGTGCAGTGCTGCTCCCATAACTCGCCGTTCATTATCACATTGGTTCCGGGAGTACAAAGGTTCATGGTGGGGCGTTCGCCTTGCCCGGTAACGCCTCCCAGCAACTGCACTTCAATCGATGTTGGAAAATCCTGATCCAATTCCATCGACTCGGCACTTTGCCCGTGAATCATCAATCCATTATTTCGGAATGCCCAGCCGGGGCCGTTTTTTGCCTGTTCGCCGATAAACCGGTACTCAACCCGCAAACGGTAGTGCGAAAATTCATCCTTGTAAAACAAGTGGCCGAATTTACCATTCCACTCTTCCCAATTCTCATACGACACCCGAAGCAAACCATCCTCTACCCTGAAAGTGTTATTATAATTTACGCCCAGCACCTCGCCTTTAAATTTTACCTGCCAGTCGTTTAAATCTTTTCCGTTAAACAGTTGAATCCACTCCTCGCCGGATTTTTCAACCGGTTGTTGTGTTTTTGGTTTTGTGTTGCACGCCGCTAACAGCATTAAGCCCGCCAAAAGGGCCATTCCAAAGCGTTTGTAAGTTGTTGCCATTACTTAACTTTTAATTGATTTAGTTATCAGGTAAAGGTAAAACAATATTAAAAAGAACAAAAATTAACCACCTGGTTAAACTATTTGGTTATTTCTTTGGATAATTAAATTTAAGCACCTACTTTTGACCAAATGGTTAAACTACATAGTTAATTAAGGATATGACAGACATAAAAAAAGATAATACCGAGGAAAAGATCTTAAGTGCTGCACAGAATGTTTTTGTTCGGAAAGGAATGGATGGAGCCCGGATGCAGGAAATTGCAGACGAGGCCGGAATAAACAAAGCGTTGCTGCATTATTATTTCCGTTCGAAACGACAGTTGTTTAACGCAACATTCGAGAGTATTTTTTGCAAAATCATTCCGAATGTTATGCGGATGGTTGAATCGGATCAGCCGATTAAAGAAAAGCTGGAATCGTTCATCGAGAACTACATTGATGTTTTGATGAAAAACCCCTTCCTGCCAACCTTTGTACTTAAAGAAATAAACCAGGACCCGGAGTTTCTGGCTGAATTGATTAAAAGCAGTGGACTACAACCGCAAAAAGTTGTTGAAATGTTCAAAATTGAAATGGAGAAAGGAACTATCCGAACCATGGATCCGCGCGACTTATTAATTAATATCCTCAGTTTAAACATTTTCCCTATTGCCTCACAACCACTTCTGGCCTTGTTGTTTTTTGATGATGACCCCAAAAGTTACATGGAGTTTATTGAAAGAAGAAAAGTAACTGTTAAGGAGTTTGTCCTTAACTCAATCCTGATAAAATGAGAAAGATTCTGATTCTATTGCTATTTCCGGTTCAGTTGGCGCTTGCCCAAAACAGCGTTCAATTAGACAGTTGTTATGTGTGGGCCCGGCAAAACTACCCCAACCTGAAACAGTCGGAATTATGGAAAGAGATCAATTCGCTTTCCATACAAAACCACGAAACCAATTACCTGCCTCAGGTAACGTTAAACGGGCAAGCGACTTATCAATCAGCTGTTACCGAAGTTCCGGTATCAATGCCCGGAATATCTATTCCAACCGTATCGAAAAACCGTTACAACACGTACGCCGAGTTGCAACAAACCATTTGGGATGGTGGACTTACCAAAGCCAACAAAACACTTGAAACAGCTATTTTGAACAGCAACCTCAGTCAACTTGAAGTTGAACTTTATAAGCTAAACGAGCAAGTTGCACAGGCCTTTTTTACAACTTTGGTTGTCGGTCAGCAAAAAGAAGTAATTCTGGCACAGGTAAAAACCATCGACGAACAGTTGATCCGCGTAGAATCAGCCATTCGGAACGGAGTAACCGAACCTTCGGCAGCCATGGTATTAAAAGCTGAACGCATCAACCTCGAGCAAAATATTGTAGAACTGGATGCGGCAAAAAACACCTCGCGCCAAATGCTCGAATTGCTTACCGGAAAGCAGTTTACAGAAAAGGAAGCATTTAGCTATCAGAGCAACTTTTCATTCAATTCGGAATTGCTCCGCCCGGAATTACAATTGCTGGCCGTACAGCGGGAGCAGCTGGCCGTTCAAAGCGATCTGCTTTCGAAAACAAGAAACCCGAAACTTTTCGGATTTGGACAGATGGGTTATGGAAAACCGGGATTAAACATGTTACTCGACGAATTTAAAGGCTACTACCTTTTTGGTGTGAGCGTGTCGTGGAATGCCTTCGATTGGAAACAAACTTCGCGAAAACAACAGGTGCTGAAATTACAACAAGAAATGCTTCAAAGCCAGGAAGCCACTTTTATACAAAACCTTAACCTGTTGCTCATTCAGCAAAAAGAACAAATCGGGAAACTTGAACAATTAATTGCCAACGACGAAAACCTGGTAGAACTGCGTTCCGGGATTACCAAAGCAGCTGCCTCAAAATTGGAAAATGAAACCATTACAACTTCCGACTATGTTCAGGAATTACAAGCAGAAACCGTAGCAAAACTAAAGCAGGAACTGCACAAAATTCAGTTGAACGAAGCCCGCGAGAAATATGTCCTCATAAAAGGAAAAACTTTGGCGGGCACATTAACACAGAACTAAAAAGGTACCAGCAAAAACATTGATATCATGAAAAAGATACTTTACATTATTTCTCTGCCAATCCTTTTACTGGCCTGCCAAGCCGATAACGATACGGCAGATGCTTATGGCAATTTCGAGGCGGAAACAGTAATCGTTTCAGCCGAAACTCCGGGAAAGATTCTTGAACTAAATGTTGACAAAGGTGACAAGATTGAAGCCGGTTATTCTGCTGCCCTTATCGATACTGTTCAACTGCACTTACAGCTGTTGCAGTTGGATGCGCAACAAACTGCAGTGTTAACCAAACGCCAGTCCATTCAATCGCAGATTGCCGTTTTCGAGGAGCAAAAGACCAACCTAAAGATCAACGAGAAACGTATTCAGAAAATGCTGAAAGACGGAGCTGCCACACAAAAACAACTCGACGATATTCAGGGACAGATCAGTGTAATCGATAAACAAATTGCCAATACAAAAACGCAATTCACGCTCATCAGCAAAGAACAGGAAGTTTTGGAAGCACAAAAAGCTTCAATAGCCGATCAGTTAAACCGTTGCTATATCAAATCGCCGGTTTCAGGAACCATTCTGGAAACGTACGCCGAGCAAGGAGAATTAACCACCTCCGGAAAAGCACTTTTTAAAATTGCCGATATCAGCGAACTGGAACTTAAAGTTTATGTAAGCGGGGCACAACTTCCACATGTGAAACTCGGCCAGCAAATCGATGTTATTGTAGATCAGAATGCTACCGAAAATCAACATTTCACCGGAACAATTACCTGGATTTCATCGGAAGCAGAGTTTACGCCAAAAATCATTCAAACCAAAGAGGAACGCGTGAAACTGGTTTATGCTGTAAAAGTAACCGTTAAGAATAATGGAACTTTAAAAATAGGAATGCCCGGGGAGGTTCGCTGGCAGTGAACAGTCGCAGTATTCAGTCAAATGCGCTTAGCGGTTCCAACCACTTAGCGCCTACGAATAAAGAATGATCGAAATAAATAACATAACAAAATCATACAAAGAAACCAAAGCACTTTCGGGCATCAACCTGCATGTGAATGAAGGAGAACTTTTTGGATTGATTGGTCCTGACGGAGCCGGAAAGACAACGCTGATCCGAATTCTGATGACTTTGCTTTTACCGGATTCAGGTGAAGTAAAACTAGATGGCCTTGATGTGGTAGAAAATTACAAGAAGATCCGCAAAATAGTTGGTTACATGCCAGGACGTTTTTCGTTGTACCAGGATCTTAGTGTGGAGGAAAACCTGAACTTCTTTGCAACGGTTTTTGGCACCACCGTTCAGGAAAATTACGACTTGATTCGTGATATTTATTATCAGATTGAACCGTTTAAAAACCGTCGTGCCGGAAAACTGTCGGGCGGAATGAAACAAAAACTGGCGCTCTCGTGTGCCTTAATCCATAAACCCAAAATATTGGTACTCGACGAACCAACAACCGGAGTGGATGCTGTTTCGCGAAAAGAGTTTTGGGAGATGCTAAAAACCCTTCAGCAAAAGGGAATTACCATTGTAGTGTCGACACCTTATATGGACGAAGCCGATCTTTGCGACAGAGTGGCACTGGTGCAAAACGGGCAGATACTTGATGTGAATTCGCCAAAACGAGTAACCGAAAAATTCCCCCGAAAAATTATTCAGGTAGGTGCCAAAAATATGTATAAACTGATCAACGATTTACGGGCTTACGATAGAGCGGAAGCAGTATATGCGTTCGGCCAGTTTGCCCATTTTACCGGAATGAATGACGAAGTAAAACCCCACGAACTCGATCATTATCTGCAAAATCTGGGGCATGAAGAGATCCTCACTGAAGAAATTCCGGCTGGTATTGAAGATGTATTTATGAGTTTAATGGAACAATGAGAAGTCGCAGTTAACAGTCGCAGTAAACAGTAAAACAAAAATAAAAAACATGGATTTCAAAGAGTTAATCGTATATCAAAAAGCTTTCAGATTGGCAATGGATATTTTTGAAGTTTCCAAAACATTCCCTAAAGAAGAAAAATATTCGCTTACAGATCAGGTACGAAGATCTTCGCGTTCAACCTGCACTAACGTTGCGGAAGCGTATCGTAAAAGACGATATCCAAAACACTTTTTAAGCAAGCTTACCGACTCCGATGGTGAAAACAGTGAAACTGCAACCTGGCTTGATTTTGCATTCGCCTGTAAATACCTGAACAATGACATTCATGAGAGATTAAATAACGAATGTGTAGAGATTGGTAAACTGTTGAACTATATGATGAACCATCCTGAGAAATTTGGAAGTGCTCCAGTTCTATGACTGCAAACTGAGACTGGATACTGCGACTGAATACTGAAACAGCAAACGATCTACCATGGAAAAAGAAACAATCATTTCAGCAAGAAACCTAACGAAGAAGTTCGGCCACTTTACGGCAAATGACAACCTGACGTTTGAAGTGAAAAAGGGTGAGATTTTTGGTTTTCTGGGAGCCAACGGAGCCGGAAAAACAACGGCAATCCGTATTCTTTGTGGCCTCTCGTCACCAACATCGGGAGAGGTAGAAGTGGCCGGTTTTGATATTTATCGTGAAACCGAAAAAATAAAAAAGAACATCGGTTATATGAGCCAGAAGTTTTCGTTGTATGAAGACCTTACCATTTTGGAGAACATTAAGTTATATGCCGGAATTTATGGAATTGGAAGAAAACAGCGCAAAACAAAAGAATCGGAACTGTTACAAAAATTGGAACTGGAAAATGTAAAGAACAAACTCATAGGCGATCTGCCACTGGGATGGAAACAAAAGCTGGCATTTTCGGTGGCTATTTTTCACGATCCGAAAATTGTTTTCCTCGATGAGCCAACCGGAGGTGTTGATCCGGTTACACGACGTAAATTCTGGGACCTCATCTACGAAGCAGCTAACAACGGCATTACTGTTTTTGTAACTACTCATTACATGGATGAAGCCGAATATTGCGACCGCGTTTCGATAATGAATGCCGGGAAAATTGAAGCACTCGACACGCCGGCAAAACTGAAAGAAAAATACACAGCAACCAACATGGACGAAGTGTTTTTGAAGATAGCAAGATAAGCTGCTAGCCTTTAGTTAATAGCTCCTAGCTTGATTCGAAAAGAACCAATGTCTCGTAGTTAAAAGCAAACTAAAGAGAATTAAATGAAAAAAATAATGCGACAACGAACTAAATTAATATTCACTACAGCAAAATAAGCTAAACGCTTGTGGCTCGTAGCTAGAGGCTACTAACATGAAACAACTAAAATCATTCATAAAAAAGGAATTCTTCCACATTTTTCGCGATCCGCGAACGATGCTGATACTTTTTGGAATTCCGGTGGTGCAATTGCTGGTTTTTGGAACGGTGATTAAAAGCGAAATAAAAGATGTACACATTGCCATATACGACCAGTCGAAGGATGAAACCACAAAGGAAATCACCAATAAATTGTTGTCATCGGGTTATTTTATATTAGATGAAAATCTGAATAACCTTGATGGTATCGACGCCATTTTCAGAAAAGGGAAAGTGCGCGAGGTGATTGTTTTTGAAAACAACTTTGGGCAAACACTCGGGAAAGAAGGAACCGCCAAAATGCAGTTGATTGCCGATGCTTCCGATCCGAACATTGCTAAGCTGGCCATTTCATACACTACTGCCATTGTAAACGACTACATCCGAAAATTGTACCCCGAAATGCAGCTGCCTATGCAAATTACACCGGAAGTGCGCATGTATTTTAACGAAGAAATGAAAAGTGCCTATATGTTTGTTCCAGGAGTAATGGCACTGATTTTAATGCTCATTTCGGCCATGATGACCTCCATATCAATTACCCGCGAGAAGGAGTTGGGAACCATGGAAATTTTGCTTGTTTCGCCACTTCGCCCTGTTCAGATTATTGTTGGCAAGGTACTCCCCTATCTTTTACTGTCGATTGCCAATGCCTTTATTATCGTGCTTATCGGGCATTTTGTATTTAGCGTCCCGGTAAATGGCAGCTTCATTTTATTGATGCTGGAAACCATTCTTTTTATTCTGATGGCCCTTTGCCTGGGAATTCTGATCTCAACGGCAGCAAAAAACCAAATGACAGCCATGTTTATTTCAATGATCGGGTTAATGCTGCCAACCATCCTATTATCAGGTTTTATTTTCCCCATCGAAAATATGCCTGTGGTGCTGCAATATTTCAGTCACATTATGCCCGCGCGTTATTTTATCACGATTGTAAGAACCATTATGTTGAAAGGAACCGGCATCTTTTTTATCTGGAAAGAGACAGCAGTTTTAATTGCCATGACACTGTTTTTTATCGCTGTTAGCGTGAGGAAGTTTAAGATTAGACTTGAATAGCTACTAGCCATTAGCTTCTAGCCACTAGTAAAGAAAAATGAGTATTAGATCACGTAAATATTAACCTATAAAAACAAATTAAGATGAAGAACTTTAAGAAGTTAAAAGTATGGCAGAAAGGTATTGAACTTGTTGTTGATATCTACAAAAACACCAACACATTTCCAAAAGAGGAAATGTATGGTTTGACGAGCCAGATCAAACGTTCTGCGATCTCTGTTCCTTCAAATATTGCAGAAGGATCCGGGAGAGGCTCCGATAAGGATTTTAATCGATTTTTGGATATCGCACTGGGTTCATCTTTTGAGTTAGAAACACAACTAACAATTGCAAAAAGATTGAATTTTATTTCAGATAAAGATTTTTCAGAAATTATAAATAGTCTGGATGAAGAACAACGAATGATCGCCGGACTTCAAAAGAACTTAAAACAAAGCTAATAGCTGGTAGCTAGAGGCTAGTAGCTCATTATGAAGACAATACTCTACATCCTGCAAAAAGAATTCCGGCAAATATTTCGGAATAAGACCATTCTTCCAATGATCTTTGTTGTGCCGATCATGCAAATGCTGATTTTAGTATTTGCGGCAACCTACGACATGAAACGTATCGATTTAGTTGTGGTTGATCACGATATGTCGGAAAATTCGCGCCACCTGATCGCCCAATTTGATGGAATTCCGTTTTTTCATGTACATCATTTAGAGCAATCGGAGAAGCTGGCAGAAGAAAAGCTGCTAAATGACGAAGCAAATGCCATTCTTGTTTTCCCGGTTGATTTTGAACGCAACCTTATTCGAAACGACGAATCGAAAGTACAACTTTTAATAAATGCAATTGAGAGCAACTCGGCGCAACTGATTTATGCATATTCGGCCAATATCATCGCCGATTTTAACAAAAACATTATTGCCGAATGGAAAGGAATCCCGGAATTTACGCCACCGGTAAAAGTTGAAATAACCGAGAATTACTGGTACAATCCCGAGCTGGATTACAAATGGTTTATGGCGCCCGGAATTCTGGCGATTCTGGTCACCATCATCGGGATGTTTATGTCGGGGATGAACCTGGTGCGCGAAAAAGAAATCGGCACCATCGAGCAACTGAATGTTACGCCTCTAAAAAAATACCAGTTTATTATTGGCAAACTTGTTCCTTTCTGGATAATTGGCCTGTTCGATCTGGCATTTGGGCTAACCATCGCCTGGCAGGTTTTCGACCTCCCCATTGTTGGAAGTTTGTTCACCCTGTTTTTTATGGCCGGCATTTACCTCATCGGGGTGCTTGGCCTCGGACTGTTTATTTCTACAGTGGCCGACACGCAGCAACAGGTCATGTTCGTCAGTTTTTTCTTTATGATGATTTTTGTACTGATGGGAGGAATTTTCACACCCGTTGAAAGTATGCCCGATTGGGCACAATCCATCAACCGTCTCAATCCGATCTACTATTTTATGCGCGTAATGAGGATGGTAATTTTAAAAGGTTCCGGTGTTGCCGATCTTTTACAGGAACTTGTTTCCTTATCGATTCTGGGCATTACATTCTTAAGCCTGGCTATTTGGCGTTACCGAAAAACGGCATAGTTCACCCTGGTTAACTTTTTTAGGCTGAAATCGTTTATCTGTAAGCAGTATGGTGTGGTAGTGTAAATGTTACAAAGCGAAAATAATGAGCGTAGAATTTAGTCTGGAGATAAAAGAACGTGAATATTTTGAGGAGGGCATTTTTCGTGTGCTCGACAAACTACATTCCGATTCTGCAAAATTTATAACCATCACTAAACGACCGCACTACTACATTCACGAGGTTCGAACCAATCTAAAAAAAATACGGGGCTTGTTGCGTTTACTTCGCCACGAAATTGGAGAAAACAGCTACAATGAAATGAACGCTTATTACCGCGACCTGGCGATGGAAGTTGCCCCTTTGCGCGACGATACTTCGCAAATTGAGCTCCTCCGGGAAATAAAACTAAAACTACGAAATCCTGCGGTTACAAAAGCGCTCGATAAAATTATTTCTCAACACCGCAGAAACAGGAAAACAGCGTTCGACCTTTTTAAACAATCGGGGCATGCCGAAGATATTAAGCAGATGATACTGGGCCTGCAGCAAATGATACATAATTTGAGCTTTACAGGCGATCCCGAATTTTTTATTCTTAAAAGCCTGCAACATGTTTACAAACGTGCACGGGGAGCATTTGAAACCACCGAATTTTTGAATGACGACGAGATTTACCACTACTGGCGCAAACAGGTAAAATACCTGACATATCATTTAATGTTACTCAATAAAGCCTGGCAAAATTCCATTCGAACCTATATCAGCGATTTGAGTTTTCTGGGAAGTTCGCTCGGCAAACTGCACGACTTAAATTTGTTTCACGAGGCCATAAAAAGCAAAAACATTCAAATTTCGGATAAGGATTCACGCAAAAAGCTGATGCGTTATTTATACAACCGCCGATGGCTTTTAAGGAAGCAAGTTCATGCGCTTGGCGAACAATGTTTTATTGAAAGCAGCGAAGCTTTTTCCTTGCGTATTTTCGAGAACTGGCAAAACTCGGCGATGCACAAAAAAAAATTTAGTGGGCGCAAATCGAAGAATGACATTCGGTGCGAATGTGATAAAGATTAAACTTCTGTTTCTTTTGCCATTTCCAACAACGTTAACGTGGTTTTCCAATTGCGTGTGGTTGCACTCACTTTCAACTGGCTTTCGAAAAAGTTATTGTTGAGTTTGGTTTTTCCATAGCCGTGCGGACAGTATAAATAAACCGCACCCCCGAAAACCACAAATTCCTCTCCGGCTTTTACAGAGGAATTGATTTTTTCGTTATTCTCTTTTGCCGGAGTCTCTTTTAAAAAAGTAACATGCAGAAATTTGGCCTCTTTGTTTTCATCGCCAGCAAATGGATTGCTTTTAATGATGTTCGCCAATTCTACTTCATCTAAAACCAACACCGGCACATCAAATCCAAAGTCTTTCTGTATTTGACTGTTGATCAATTCTTCCAAATTACCGGAACTTGTTAGCTGGTAACGAAAAACAACATTCCCGCTTTGAATATAGGTTTGTACTTTTTCAAATCCCAAATTCGTAAAAGAGGATTTCAGTGCATCCATCTTTATTTTATTTTTTCCGCTAACATTTATCCCGCGCAAAATGGCAATATACGTGTTCATGCCTTTACAACAATATGCCACTAAATTGGTTGTATAGATAAAATGGAAAAGCCGGAAAACGGTTGGTTAAAAAAGAAAATCCGTTTTTACATGAAACGAAAACAATTTTTAAAAACAGTAATGGCAGCAGTGCCGCTAACAGTTGCAGGAATGAAACTTAATGCATTAAATAAAATAACAGAATCGTTGGAGAATACTCCAAAAATGCCGGTGTTGTTTCTTGGCCACGGAAGCCCGATGAATGCCATCACCGAAAACGAATTTGTGCGGAGTTTCAGAAAGGTTTCTTCCGAAATTGAAAAGCCAAAAGCAATCATTGTTGTGTCGGCACACTGGGAAACGCAGGGAACACGCGTTACCGCAATGGAACAACCAGGTACCATTCACGATTTTGGCGGTTTCCCTCAGGAACTTTATAATGTACAATACCCTGCACCGGGAATGCCACTGTTGGCGCAGGAAGTAAAAAACATGGTACAACAAACCCCGGTTCATCTCGACGATAAATGGGGCCTCGATCATGGTGCCTGGTCGGTAATCAGGCACATGTACCCCGATGCCGATGTTCCGGTAATTCAGCTGAGTTTGGGTTACAGAAAAACGCCACAGCAACATTATACACTTGCACAAGAGCTGAAAAAACTGCGTGATAAAGGGATTTTGATTGTGGGCAGTGGCAATAATGTGCACAATTTACGGATGGTACATTGGGGCAAACTGAACGAGAATTTTGGTTTCGACTGGGCCAACGAAGCCAACGAAAAAATGAAAGAATTGATACTGAGTGGCAATCACCAGGAATTAATCAATTATTCAAAACTGGGCAAGGCTTTCCAGTTATCAATACCAACACCCGAGCACTATTTGCCTTTGCTTTATGCACTGGCATTACAAGACAAAAAAGATGATATAAGTATTTTTAATGATGAACCGGTTGGAGGATCATTAGCAATGACATCGGTAAAAATCGGATAAAAACGTTTCAGGCAGATTGTACAAATTTTCGCACAAATTGAATTTCCTGGAATCAGCGCTTTCAGCGCAATCAAATAGCATTTTAATAGTGTGCCTGCAATTTCCCTGCTCCCGAAATTGCAGCAATTTCTTATCTCCTTAATTTATGTAGAACCAACTGAATAATTTACAAAATTTTAAATGCCTGTTTTTAAGCCACATAACAGGTGTAACAATCGCAACAAGTAAATCAAGTCAGAAATTTCTCCCATATTTTTTCGATTATCCCTACTTTCGCCGTTTTAAATTCACCAAGAATGGACTATTCTTTACTTGATTTTCTGACCTTAATCGGGGCACTGGGACTTTTCCTTTATGGGATGAAACTGATGAGCGAAGCGCTGCAAAAAGTGGCAGGCGGCAAACTTCGCAACTTTTTGGCCGCCATGACTTCCAATCGGTTCATGGGCGTAATAACCGGGCTATCAATCACCGCCATTATTCAATCGTCGAGTGCAACTACGGTAATGATTGTTAGTTTTGTGAATGCAGGGCTTCTTACACTTACCGAATCGGCCGGTGTAATTATGGGAGCAAACATTGGCACAACCGTTACCGCCTGGATCATCTCCATTCTTGGCTTCAAAGTAAAAATGAGCATCCTGGCCTTCCCAATCATTGGTATCGGTTTCCCCTTGGTGTTTTCCAAAAAGACCCGAAACAAATCGTGGGGCGAAGTGCTGGTTGGTTTTGCCTTACTTTTTATTGGTTTGGAAAGTTTAAAAGCGAGTGTACCTAATATCGGCGATAACCCTGAAATTCTGGAATTTCTGAAAAACTTTACCGGAATGGGATTGGGGTCGAGCCTGATCTTTTTACTTATAGGCACCCTGCTTACCGTTGTTATTCAATCGTCGAGTGCAACAATGGCGCTAACGCTGGTAATGTGTAATAATGGCTGGATACAATTCGACCACGCGGCGGCCATGGTGCTTGGCGAAAATATTGGCACAACAATAACCGCTAATATAGCCGCTACGGTGGCCAACTCATCGGCAAAACGCGCTGCACGAATACACTTTCTGTTCAATGTAGTAGGTGTAATATGGGTGCTTTCCATATTCCCGTTTTTCCTGCGCGGAATAGATACCATTACACAATCAATAACCGGAAGTTCGGCATTTAACAACGCCGGGGCCGTTCCAATTGCCTTGTCGTTTTTCCATACTTCGTTTAATATTTTGAATGTACTGTTTCAGATATGGTTTGTTCGCTTCCTGGTAAATATGGTACAGAAATTAGTACCGGAGAAAGAAGATGAAGAAGAGTTCAAACTCAGGTACATCAAATTCGGAATGCTGAACACCAGCGAATTATCGTTACTTCAGGCCAAAAAGGAAATTATAGTTTATGCCCAGCAAACAAAAAAACTATTTTCCAGAGTTAATAACATGCTCGAAGAGGAAAACGAGCGAAAACTGGTAAAACAGTTCAATAAAATGGAAATTGGAGAAGATAAAAGCGACCAAATGGAAGTTTCCATTGCCAGTTATCTCACCAAAGTTTCGGAAGGTGTATTGAGCAAACAATCGTCGAAAAGTATCAGCTCGATGCTTCGTATTGTTGACGAAATTGAAAGTATTGGCGATTCATGCCTTAACATTGGCCGGGCTTTGCTACGAATCAGCGATAAGAAGGAAACGCTGACTCCGAAAATGAAAGAAAAAGTGTCGGAAATGATTAAAATGGTCGATAAGTCGATGAACATTATGATCGAAAACCTGAATAAAGACAATACCGAAGTTGATATAACAGAGGCCGAGGCTATTGAAAAACAAATTAACCGGTTCAGAGATAAACTACGGAAAGACCACGTTGCCAAAATAGAAAATGAAAAATACTCGTACCAAATAGGTACCTTATACAAAGATATTTTCTCGGGGCTGGAAAGACTGGCTGACCATGTTTACGATGTAACTGTTTCGATTATCGATTATACTGACTAGACTTTAGCTGCATTTACAACTCAATATTCAGAAACACGGCCGGTGTAAACGAAATCGCATCGGAATAAACACCAATAAGACTAAGCTCGTCGATGGTGCTAATTCTTATATTCGAGTATTTAATGTTCCCGGTATTAAATATATTCAGGACTGAAATTCCGGCTTCGGCTTTTACTTTTCCCGGCCTGAATTTATAAACCAAAGCCGCATCCAGCCTGCTGTAGGCTTTATCGAAATTCAGGTCGTTATCAACTTCCAGATCATAGCGCTCGAAACCGGAACCATAAACATAATTTGCCGACAGATAAAACGATTTATAATTGTAAACCCCCGCAAATTTTAGCTCGTGTTTTTGCTGATGTGGTGCCGGCTGCCAGGTATTTATCCGGAAATACGGGAACTGCTCTTCCGCATTACTTAAGGTGTACGAAATCCAGGCCATGTTACGTTTGTATTCTTTTTTCAGAAAAATATCGAGGCCTTTGCTTCGTGCCTTTCCTTCGTAAAAACCCTCACTAACAAGCAAATTTCCATTTACGTAACGGCTCAATCCATCGGTAGTTTTATAAAAAGCTTCAGCACTGGCTGTAAATCCGTTTCGCTGATAGGATAATCCGGCCACAAAATGTTCGGCACTTAAAACCGGAACTTGCTCCTCATCGGAGTTTGTCCAAAACTCGGTGTAATTATTGGTACTGTCGAGCACCGTTGTTTTCGATATAAACTGATTATACAGCCCCCACGAAGCATTTATTTTCAGATCATCAAAAACAGAAAACGATGCCGAAACACGTGGCTCTACATACCATTTACCAGGCTTGGTGTTATAAATAGCCCGCACCCCGGTTTTTAATTCCAGCAACTCACCAAACGGATATTCATCCTGCAAATACGAATAAATGCGCGGCGATTGGTTATTAATGTTAATCTGTTGTTTGCCATCGGAAAAACGCGCTAATTCAACCTTGTTATTAATTGCGCCGGTACCAATCAGTAAACGATGTCCCCGGCGAAAATTCAAGGTATGTTCGGCATTAAAACTTAGTTCGTCCACCGTATTTTCCGCGTCCAAATCATTTAACGTCGTAATGTTTCCGTTTTGGTTATTTTCGGTTTGCGCCTTTTGGTACAACTCACGCCCAAATGCCGAATAGGCAACAGTCAGGTTTGTAGCATCTCCGTTATTCCAGGGATAATTCAACTGTGCCGATCCACCCAACTGTTTATTCTGTTCCTGCTCCTCTCGTGTCCATAAAACTCTTGCCAATTGGGCATCCATATCGTAGCTAAAATCGTCGCCGCCACCATATAAACTAAGTGAGAACCGGCTTCCGTCATCGCCCTTAAACGTATATTTCAGGTTGGCATCGCGAAAAACAAAATCGGGTTTTACGTCGGAAATACGATTCGTAGAAGGACCTTTTCCGTGGGGAGTTCCTACTCCGGCACCCGCACCCGACGTTGAATTTTCTTCTCGGGCAACAATACTTATTCGTGTTGGGCTGTACAACTGATGATAGGTTTGGCGGTAGGCAGCCAGTAACGACGATTTTTTTGAAAGCGGCAGCTGCACCATTGTATTTACCGTAATTGAATTGATACTGAATGTAAGCGTTGGTTTTAATAAGGTTCCGTCTTTGCCCTGAATATCAACAATTCCTCCAACACGATCGCCATAGCGGGCTTCGTAACCGCCTTTCATTACTTCAATATTTTTTACCACCAAAGGATTGACAACGGCAATGTTATCGTTGAAATTTTTTAATCCGAAAACGGTAAATCCATCAAACAGAATTTTACTGTGGCTCTCGTATGCGCCCCAAATAAGCAGATCGTTGGATTGTTCGCCTGAAGCCATTACTCCGGGCATTAATCGCAAAAGGTTAAACACCGAATTATCGCCATAGCCGGGAAGGATAGGTGCAATTTGGTGGTTAATTTTCATTCGGCCGGCGGTGTTGCCAATAAGTGTTGATTTTTCGATGGGATTACTGTAAATCTGCACCTCCTGAATGCGTTCGATTTGCGGATAAAGCAAAAAATTACGACTGAGACTTTGCGTAACAACCGTATCGAAAACAAAATAGCCCAGGTGCGAAATTTGAAGATTGTAAGAAGTATCGGCCGAAGCAATAAAATTGAAATATCCCTGAATATCGGATTGTACCGGCCGGCGGTTAATAAGAATGTATGAATAAGGCAAAGGCTCAAAAGTGTTGGCTTCCAGCACCTGCCCCGATATTTGAGTTAACTCCGGTTTGTTTTTCCGTTTGGGAATAATCAGCAACACATCGCCCGAGCGTTCAATTTCGAGCGGAAAATCTTTAATAAGAAAACGCAGTGCTTCTTCATCGCTATTGAAAGATTTGTGGTTGGCACTGACTAAAAAACCGGAGAGTAAATCGCTATCGTAGGCAAACTGCAAGCCATACTTTTCCTTTAAATCGATTAAAACCTGATTTAACGGGGTTTTACGTGTGTTGATTTCTATTTCTTTCTGGTTTTGTGCCGCCACCTGCATTGCGGTTAACAGCATTACCAAAACCACAACAGTGAATCGGTTCATTAACTTTCGGCTGTCACTATGTAAATATTATTCGCTTGTTTTTCAAACTTCAGATTCATTGGTTTGCAAACAAAATCCAACACATCCTCAACGCTGTGTTGTTTCGAAAAATTACTTCCAAAGTTACGATTATTTAATTCCGGATCGAGTTTTATCGTTACGGCATATTGGCGCTCAATTTCATCAATCACCTCTTTTAACGGACGCCCGGCGAAGTAGAAATAATTTTGCTTCCAGCTTATTGCCTTTTCTGATTCAAATAGTTTGGTAACCACCAGTTTCCCCGCTTCCAGCTCAACATGATTTTGGGGCAGAAGAATTACTTTCTCGTTACCGGGCGATGTTACCTGCACTTTACCGGTGAGGCAGGTTACGCGGTAATTTTCTTCGCGGGCATAAATATTAAACGAAGTTCCGAGCACCTGCGTAGTTCCGTTATTGGACTCAACAGTGAACGTTGATCCTTTTTCAACATTAAAAAAGCCTTCCCCTACAAATTTAAGTTTACGTTCCCATTTCCATTTCAGGGGATTATAAACCAATTTTGATGCTGCGTTCAAATCAACGCTCGATCCGTCGGGTAACGCGGCTACCAGGTGTTCGCCGGGCCTACATTCTATGGTTTTCTGCCACGACGAAATAACTGCTCCGAATCCTAAAATTAACAGAACTACCGCCGCCGCTGCCCACTGAACCCAATTGTTTCGGATATGAACCTCTTTTGCCGGGTTTTTATCCATTTTCCCTTGCAGCTCATTCCAAACATCAGCCTCCGATTTCTCCCAGTTTATCTTTCCCTTTCCGAAAAGATCTTTTTCGAAATCGTTTAACGGATCGCTATGTATATTTTTATCATTCATTTGTTTTTAAACTAGTTCGTAAAAACGTAAGCGCGAGCCTCATACGCTTTTCAACCGCCTTAACACTTACTCCAACCATTTCGGCAATTTCGTTGTAGGTCAGTTGATCAACGCGGCTCATCAGGAAAACGGTTCGTTGTTTTTCGGGCATTCTTTGCAGCGCGTAACTGTAATCTTGCTTCAGCTGCTCGAAAACCAGGTCTTCCTCCGGTGAGCGCGATTTTCCATCCGGCTCATAATGCTTAAAAAATTCAAAAGAACGTTTTTCTTTTCGGTAGTGCGACACAAACAGGTTGTTGGCAATTTTAAAAAGCAGCCCTTTCACCCTGGCCTCGTCAATTTTATTTTGTTTCTCCCAAATCTTCAGAAATGTTTCCTGCGCAATATCGGTAGCCAGTTCGGTATCTCCCGAACGATAGAACATATAGTTACGAACCTGGCTAAAATGTTCATTAAAAAGCTTTTTGAATTCCTCTTTTGTCAAAACGCAGCAACATTGGTTAGCATGTTAAAGTTACAGTTATTTGCGGGATTGAGAAATACCGGGAGACCCAAAAAACACCTCCCGGTACTATCTCTCCACTACTCACTATCCGTTGCCGTTATGGTTATTGTTTCCATTCTGATTTTGATTCTGGTTATTATTTTGATTTCCGTTTTCACCCGAATACTGATGCTGATTTTGCTGCATTTTCTGTTTTGCCAGTCCGTTATAATGTTTTTCTGAAAGGTCGATTACTTCGTCTCCGGCATCGGTCGTCAGCAGTGCATAATGGTCGCAATCTTCGCCACTCTCGTTATAACCATAATCCAGTATGGAAACTGTACTTCCACCAACACGAACTTCAACCTCGCCTTCAACCATGTACCTGCACATTGCCAGACGTTTTAACGGAGCGGTAATTGTTTTACTGTAGGTTTCTTCGGTTCCATCGGGCCACACAATTGTGCCGGTAACTTCGCCGGTAATAATCACAACATCATCACTCTGAATTTCGGGTGTATCAAGGCCGGCCAGCCATTGCCAAACACGTTCGGCACTTCTTGTTACGATTGTTCCGTCGGGATAAATAAAGGTCATCTCCGACTCTAATTTACGGAATGTGCTATCCAGTTTGTCAACTACAACTTCTGAAGTACCGGATATCAGCATCGAATCGACCGAAAAATCATTGAAGCTTACCAACCGCGAATAATCCTGGCTGTTTCGTGGTGCCGAAATTACCATAACAATTTCGCCGCTCAACACTTTGCCATTGTTTAGCACCGTGCTATCGCCATAATTCAGCGTAATTGTAAGCGGATAACCGGAATCATCGCTCTGCTCGATGGTAACATCCGGACACTGATTTTCGAAATAGCGCAGGTTACTGTTCCATCCAAAAAATTTACCCATTTGCCACCAACGTGTAAGAATCGGTTCGGCATTGGCAAAAAATTCCACTTCGTAATTACATTCGGTAACAGCAGCTTCGGCCTGTACTTCGGCCACTGCAATTTCGGCCGATTTTAAGGTCAATTCGTCACTCATCTCTGGAATATCAATACTTTCATCAGTATTTGTATTACACGAGAACATTAACATTGCCAAGGCAACAACTAAAAATCCAATACTATTTTTCATGACATTATATTTTAATGATTACTTCTAACTCTAATCCGCACGAGACCCGACCTACCCTACTCGTTTGCGTGTTTTTTTTTCAGAATTAGTTTTAATCACAAACTCAAACTTCTGACAAACAAGTTTTTGAGACAACCATTTTTTTATCCGCTTTACAAAATTCCTTTGTTGAAAGCATTCAAATTGTTTACTTTTGGCTGCTTAAATCAGTTTAAAATATGAAGTCAGGAGTAGTTGTAGTTATAAGTTTTATTCTCTTATTTCTGGGTGGCCAGGCACAGGCACAAAACAATAAAGCGCTAAATAGCGATAAACCCAAAGTGGTAATTGGTATTGTTGTTGAAAACATGCGGCCCGATTACATTCAGCGCTATTGGGAAAAGTTTCAGCCCAACGGATTTAAGAAAATCTACACGCAGGGAGCCGTTTGCCAGAATGTGAAACTTACGCTGCACGAACAAAACTACGCCAGCGGAACAGCAACACTGTTTACCGGTGTTCATCCTTCTATTCACGGAATTGTTTCGAATAATTGGTACGACCGACTGAAGAAAAAGGAAATTGACAGCACCGAAGACGACTATTATTTTACGGTTGGTGCCGATACCAAAGCCGGTGCTGCATCGCCGCAAAACCTGCTTTCGACAACACTTACCGATAATTTGAAAATATTAAGCGGAGGAAAAGCCAAAATATTTAGTGCAGCTTTAAACCGCGAGTCGGCAATTTTTGCTGCCGGCCATGCTGCCGATGGCGCTTACTGGTTCGACTCTGAATCGGGACGAATGATATCAAGTTCGTTTTACGTAAGCACTTTCCCCGATTGGGTGCGTTTGTTCAACAGCGAAAATTACGCCGATATTTATAGCCACCGCACCTGGACAACACTACTCCCTGAAACCGAATACACCGAAAGCCTGCGCGACGACTACCTGTTGGAGCGTGGCTATTTTGGCGAGTTTAATACTTTCCCGCACTCCATAAACAAATACATTAACCGCACCAGCGATTTCCGACCCTTTAAAACTACACCATCGGCCAATATGATGATTAAGGATTTTACCCTGCGTTTGTTGGAAAACGAAGAAATTGGTACCGATAACATTACCGATTTTGTTACGGCTGTATTTTCGAGCATGGATTATGAAAACGGCTCATTTGGGCCGGCTTCGCTCGAAATGGAAGATACTTACCTTTATCTCGACCAGTACATTGGCGAATTGATTGATGCCGCCGAACAAAAATTCGGGAAAGATAATGTGCTGTTTTTTCTTACGGCCAACACATCAGCTTCGTACCCGGTTGAGTACCTGAAAGAGGAATTTCACCTTACGGTTGATTATTTTAATGTTGAAAGTGCTATTGCTCTGTTAACTTCTTATCTGAATATCACCTATGGCGAAGAGAAATGGATTGAACATTATTCTGATCTTCAGCTGTACCTTGATCACGATATTATTAATAAAAACGATAATGTAAGCTTGAATGAGTTACGAGAAGTTTCATCAAACTTCATCAACCAGTTTACCGGCGTTCAGGTGTCGATGCCGGCTTTTCAGCTGGAACAGGGAAGCTCGGCAAACGGGCTGTTCGAGCCGCTGTACAATACCTACCACAAAAACCGTTCGGGCGATTTTATCTACACCTTAAAAGAAGGCTGGCAACCCGGGTATAAATTCAAACGCGCCAATTACACCGACCAGTCGCGAATTCCGATAGTAATTTGGGGAAAAGGAATTAAGGCACAAACCATAAGCACAACGCACAACGCCGTTGATCTGGTGCCAACACTGGCCGAATTAATATCAGTGCCGATACCCGACAAATGCCAGGGAAAAATTATTAAAGAAATTGTGGAACGAAAATGAGATTAACCGCCGGCCTTTTGAATTGTTAAAATAGTTTAAAGCCTTTTCGATCGTTCTTTTTCTCCGGTTTTAGCTCTGCATGAACCTGATCGTTCTTTTTCTGTCGGTTTTTACTGCTCAACAGCGGCTGAAGACTTACCACCAGGGTAGTATCCGATACAGCATCAACATGGTGCAAAACCGGTTTAAAACCGCCGTTTGAAATGGACAAATCAATAGCGCCCTTATCGAGAATTAGCTTATAAAATCCATTCTGATTGGTAATTGTTCCTATTCCTGAATTCTTTTCAAAAATACTTACGTTTTCCATGGCTTTTCCGTTGGTTCCATTATTAACATAGCCTGTAATGGTTACGATTTGGGCCCAACTCATGCCCGGAATAATTAATAATAGAACAGCGAAATGGGTGATTAATACTGTTTTCATTTTAATGAACTTGTTAAATTGTTATATGGCTCTATAAAATTAGACAAAAAAGAGCACAAAAAGGTTGCTTCATCCTTTAATTTTCTTTGAACAATTTGTTAATGAATTTCTGATTTCGGCCGTAATTAACAATCCTTGTTTAAACAACATTGTGTTCGCTCATCTTTGTAGAACACATTTATACATGACAAAAATTAGCTTCGCCGATATTTTTTGAAACAGATCGAATTTCAACACCTGTTTTCTGCTGAAAAACATAATGTTATGAAACAAATACACTGTTTTTTTAGGTGATTACTCCGTACATTTGTTTATAACAAATAAAGAATTATTTCTTTATTATGATCAGTAACAAGTCAACGATCCTGCCTTAACCGGCGCTCTGCTTAACAATAACAACTAAAAACCAATAAAAAAACTAAAACTTGCCTCATGGATCCAATCCAAACCTTAGTTAAAAACCTGGCAGAGAAACATGGTCGAAGCCGGGAGAGTGTTTTACCCATTTTACAAGGAGTGGTTGAACAGGAAAAATTCCTTTCAGAACGTTCGATGATCGAAATTGCGCGGGAAATTGATATCCCGGCCGCCGACGTTTATGGAACGGCTACATTCTATTCCTTCCTTGAAACCAAACCTACCGGACAATTTATTATTCGTGTGTGCAAAACCATTACCTGTGCCATGAAGGGCAAAAACCAGATTTTGTTTGCCATAGAAGACATGCTAAAAATTGGTTTAGGGGAAACCACCCCCGACAAACAATTTACCCTGCTGGAAACCAACTGCCTGGGCTGGTGCCACAAAGCACCGGCTATGCTGATAAACGATGAGATTTATACCGAACTCACACCTGAAAAAGTGCGGGAGATATTATCGGGTTATATGAAAGTAAATGCGAATCACTAAACCGGCAAATATGGCAACTTCAAATCAATTAAAACGTGTAGATTTCATTTTCAGAAATGAAAACGACTGGGAAAAAATTCTCTCTTCAACCCTGGAAAGAAAACCACAGGAACTAATTAACGAACTCATCAGCTCCGAGTTAAAAGGACGCGGCGGAGCCGGCTTTCCAACCGGACTAAAATGGAAACTTACAGCAGAATCGAAAGAGAAAGAAAAATATGTGATATGTAATGCCGACGAAGGCGAGCCCGGCACTTTTAAAGACCGCGAAATTTTATCGCGCGTACCCTACAAAGTACTAACGGCAATGGCTATTTGCGGGTATATTACCGGAGCGAAAAAAGGTTATATCTATCTGCGGGGCGAATATAAATTTCTGTTGCCCGAGTTAAACAAGGTCATCGACGAGTTCGAATACTACTGCAAAGAAACTAATCTCGATTTCAAAATATCAATTTTTATGGGTAGCGGCGCTTACATTTGTGGCGAAGAAACCGCCTTAATGGAATCGATGGAAGGAAAACGTGGCGAACCGCGTAACAAACCACCATTTCCTACGCAAGCCGGTTTTATGGGAAAACCTACCGTTATCAACAATGTGGAAACGTTGGTGCACACCTTCACCATTTTTAAATACGGCGCAAAAAAATTCTACGATCTGGGCGTTCAGTACTCTCGCGGCACCAAGCTGTTCTCGGTATCGGGCGATACACCCAAACCGGGTATTTACGAATTGGAGCTGGGAATGAGCTTGCAGGATTTTGTGTACGAATTTGGCGACGGCGATACCAAAGCCGTACAAGTTGGCGGAGCTTCCGGTTTTCTTGTACCCCGCAAAAAATTTAAAGATGCCGCCATTGGTTTTAAAGGAAAACTAACGGGCATTTCGTTACCCACCGGCGGATCGATGATGCTTTTTAATAGTTCGCGCTCGATGTTTAATGTGCTCGATAATTACCTCGAATTTTTCCGGGAAGAATCGTGCGGCCAGTGCACGCCGTGCCGCGTTGGTTGCCAGCAGTTACTACTGGGCATTAAAGCGGTGAAACGCGGTGAAAAACCGGCCTCCTACCTCGATAAATTATTGCGCCTTACCGAAACCATGCAATACACAGCCAAATGTGGTTTGGGCCAATCGGTGGCCAATTCGTTCTCGTCGATTGTAGAGAACTTCAGAGAAGAAATGATCTATTAAAAAACCGGAAAAAGAAAGATTATGAGCAAAAAAGTAAACATCACCATAAACGGTTTTCCGGTTGAGATTGCAACAGGAAAAACCATTCTGGAAGCTGCCGAAGAACAGGGAATTACCATTCCAACACTATGTCATCATAAAGATTTGTGCGTTGCCGGAAACTGCCGCGTTTGTGTGGTTGAGGTAGCCGGACAAAACCGCTTGTCGGCGGCCTGTGCCACACCGTGCGAGGAAGGTATGGAAATCCTTACCAACAGTTTAAAAGTTCGTAATTCGCGCAAGCAAATTATCGAATTGCTACTGGCCGAGCACAATGCCGATTGCACCAAGTGTTACCGCAACGGAAACTGCGAACTGCAAACGCTTGCATCGGAGTATAAAATAATGACCCAGGATTTTATCGAACTCGTTCCGTTAAAGCACTTCTCGATAGATGCTTATTCGCCGTCGATAATTAAAGACGACAGCAAATGTATCCGCTGCCAGCGTTGTGTACGAACCTGCGCAGAATTGCAGGGTGTTAACGCGCTTACTGTGGCCCACAAAGGCGATAAAATGAAGATTACCACATTCTTCGAGAAAGCCATGCGCGACGTGGTTTGTACCAACTGCGGCCAATGTGTTAACCACTGCCCTACCGGAGCGCTGGTTGAGAGAAACTACATTGAAGAAGTTTGGGAAGCCATTGCCAATCCGAATAAACATGTTGTGGTGCAAACAGCACCTGCAGTGCGTGTGGGACTGGGCGAGGAACTGGGATTAAAACCGGGGAAAAGTGTTACCGGAAAAATGGTTGCCGCTTTAAAACGTTTAGGATTCGACTCAGTTCTGGATACCGATTTTACCGCCGACCTTACCATTATGGAAGAAGGAACCGAATTACTTACCCGCCTGAAAAAAGCGTTGGTAGATAACGACAAGTCGGTTGCTTTACCAATGGCAACATCATGTTCGCCGGGATGGATTAAATACATTGAACACATGTTCCCTGAACACTTAAATAACCTTTCTACTTGTAAATCGCCACAACAAATGTTCGGGGCATTGGCAAAAACGTATTACGCCAACGCACGAAACATAAAACCTGAAGACATTGTTTCGGTTTCGATAATGCCGTGTACAGCAAAAAAATACGAAGCCTTCCGCCCGGAAATGCACGACAGTGGCTACCGCGATGTTGACTATGTTTTAACAACGCGCGAGCTGGCAATCCTGATTAAACAAGCCGGCTTGGATTTCAACAAACTGGAGCCTGCTAAATACGACCGATTAATGGGCGAATCATCCGGGGCAGGAGTAATTTTTGGGGCAACCGGTGGCGTTATGGAAGCGGCTTTGCGCACCGCGTACGAAATCGTTACCGGCCGCGAAGTTCCGTTCGAAAACCTGAACATTATTCCGGTACGTGGTAGCGATGGTATTCGCGAAGCAAGCATAAAAATTGAAAATCCGGTGGAAGAATGGGCATTCCTCGATGGTGTTGAACTAAAATGTGCTGTGGCACACGGGCTAATCAATGCTAAATCGGTTATGGAATCAGTAAAAGCCGGAACTGCCGATTACCATTTTATTGAATTTATGGCCTGCCCGGGCGGGTGCCTGGGTGGCGGCGGACAGCCGATTCCTACCAACCCCGAAATAAGGCGTAAACGTGCCGAAGCAATTTATGCTGAAGATGAAGGACTGCCAATTCGTAAATCGCACGATAACCCGGAAATTAAAAAGCTATATAAAGATTTCCTGAAAGAACCATTGGGAGAAGTTTCGCATCATCTGCTGCATACGAAATATACAAAACGTGAAAGGTATTAAACCCTAACCTAACTTTTATTAAAATCCGGTATCTTTGGTACCGGATTTTTTATGGCACAATTTACCCGATATATGAATTCTCCCGTTGGCTGGCTCAAACTACAGTCAACCGAAACGGCACTAACTGCTGTGTACTTTGATGCTGAGAAAACGGATAATTCTACTGATCAACCAACAATTTTGAAAGAAGCCGAAAGTCAGTTGCAAGAATATTTTGCCGGCAAACGAAAAGAATTCAAACTGAAACTGGCTCCTGAAGGAACAGAATTTCAGCAAAGGATTTGGCAACTGGTACAAAATGTTGATTTTGGAACTACTGCCAGCTACCTCGATATTGCCAAACAATCGGGATCGGAGAAAAACACGCGTGCCGTAGGGCTGGCAAACAGTAAAAACCCCGTACCAATTATTATTCCTTGTCACCGTATTGTGGGAAGCTCAGGTAAACTTACCGGTTATGCAGGAGGTTTGGAACGCAAACGCTGGCTACTGAAACACGAACTTTCACACACGTCTTCTACCACCAGATTATTCTAAATACGGGAGCATTGTCCCAAAATGAATAACAAATCAAACTTAATAAAAAACGCTATACCACTGAATACTTGCATATTAAGAATTATGGTATATAGTTTGCTAATTTGTATCCGAAATCAGGAAGATAAAAAATAAGGAAACTGATATAGTAACCTTAAGAAATGGAACTCAATTTTGGGTTCCATTTTCTTTTGCAGGAAGTTTGATATATCCTTATATTCACCACAAAAAATTTATATGTACAAAAAGTTTAGCCTCGTTGTGCTGTTGTTCTTCCTGGTGGGTATCTCATTTGCACAGGAAAGATATACAGCTAACCTGTTTGATGAAATACGAGTAGAAACCGTTACCTATGCGACCAAGGGTGGCGAAAATCTGGATATGGATATTTACCTTCCGCAAAACGATTCCGAGCAGGAACGTGCCACCATAATTTTTGTGCATGGCGGTGGTTTTAGTGAAGGTCAAAGAGATGGAGAAAAAATTAAAACATTTTGCACCCGACTGGCCAATTATGGCTATGTAGCGGCTTCTATCTCCTACCGTTTAACGCGTAAAGGAAAGCCCGAAGGTTTTGGCTGTAATTGCCCCGCTACCGAAAAACTGAACACGATTTATGCTGCCAGTGAAGATTTACTGGATGCCACCCATTTTCTTATCGAAAACCGCCATCAATACGCCATAAATCCACAACAAATTATACTGTCGGGAAGTAGCGCCGGTGCTGAAACCGTTTTGTACACAGCCTATCAGCCGCCTTATTGTTATGGTTTAGACTCAGGGCCCGTTTCGTTTGCCGGAGTAATTGGCATGGCCGGAGCCATCCCCGACACAACGGCCTTATACGATGAATCGGCAATCCCCTCGCTTTTATTCCACGGCACCGATGATAATTTGGTCCCGTACGGAACTGCGCCACATCATTATTGCAACGAAGATGACAAAGGCTACTGGCTATTGCACGGATCGTACACCATTGCTGAAAAAATGCAGCAATTGGGCGCCCCCTACTGGCTACACACTACCTGTGGGGCAGGTCACGAAATAAGTTCTTCGCCCCTTAAGGATTATTTCGATGAGATTATCGAATTTTGTAAGGATTTTGCCATCGACAGGAAAGATGAACAACGCGAAACAATTATAGACGGAAATCAAAACACCGATAAATACACCACTTATAATTTCTGTTCAGAATAAAACAATTTTATTAAGATGAAACGATTAATTTTAAGCCTACTTTTAATCTTCCCAACAATGCTATTTGCGCAGCAAATGAATGTAATGACGTTTAATATCCGAATGAATACGGCAAGCGACGGCGTTAATGCCTGGCCAAACCGTATTGAAATGGTGAACGGATTATTTCATTTTTACGATCCCGACGTTTTTGGTTTGCAGGAAGTATTATACAATCAGTTAGTTGATCTGGAGAAAGGATTGCCCGAATACAAATGGTTTGGCGTTGGCCGCGACGATGGCGATAAAGCCGGCGAATTTATGCCCATCTTCTACAATCCGAAAAAATTGATTTTGGAAGAAAAAGGCCATTTCTGGTTATCTGAAAATTGCAATGAGCCGGGACTGGGCTGGGACGCCGCCTGCAACCGTATTGTTACCTGGGGAAAATTTAAATCGAAAGTTACCGGGAAAAAATTCTTCGTTTTTAATACGCATTTCGACCATGTGGGTGTGGAAGCCCGTAAAAATTCGGCAAAACTGATTCATAAAAAAATGGAAGAGTTTACTGCGGGATCAGGATTGCCTGTAATTCTAACCGGCGATTTTAACCTCACTCCGGAAACAAAACCCATAGCCCTGATAAAAGAATACATGAGCGACAGCCGCGAAGTTACACAGGAGCCACCTTACGGGCCGGTTGGAACTTACAACGGTTTTAAACCGGGCAGCGAAGGCGATAACCGCATCGATTACATTTTTGTGAACAACAAAATTAAGGTGTTGGAATATGCGGCCATCAGCGATACTTACGAAAACCGGTCGCCATCTGATCATTTACCGGTTTTTGTGCAACTACAGTTGAAATAAGAAAAATGGTTCTCGCAGATTACGCTGATTTTCGCAGATATGTCCAGGAAAAAATTCAGCGTAATTGGCGTAATCTGCGAGAAATGTTTTCAATCCGAATCCTCCAGCTCAAAAATTTCATTCACCGGCTTTTCAAATATTTTCGAGATTTTCAGGGCCAAAACAGTTGAGGGCACATACCTCCCCTTTTCGATGGAATTAATGGTTTGGCGCGAAACACCAATTAGTTTTGCCAAATCGTCTTGCGTGAGGTTTTTAATGGCACGTTCTATTTTTAGCCTATTCTGCACTATCGATTCCTTTTCATTAAACCAAACATTCCAAAATAAAAGAGAAACATTGTTAAAAGTAATCCCTCTATTCCCAAATCTTCAACTATAAATTCACCATCGAAAAGCCAACTAACAAAAGGACTTACCACTACATATCCCACTCCGAAAATGAAGGACGAGGCCAGCGCTTTTAGTCGGATTACCAAAGTTAGTTCATCTTCAATCTTATCTCTTGTAAGTGCCAACAACAGAAACGAAAGTAAAACTCCCAAGCGGAAAATTGTTTTGGCAATTTCGTCATCAATCGCAATTACTTTAGTTACAGAAAACGTAATAAAAAGTATGCTTAAAGCCAATAAACTATAAGCCAATTTCTTAAATCTTCGGGGTAGTAAACGCAAATTATTTTGAGTTTTATTCATCACAAATAAGCTGTAAATTAATGTATGGTTTGGCGCGAAACACCAATCAGTTTCGCTAAATCGTCTTGTGTGAGTTTTTTTATGGCACGTTCTATTTTAAGCCTATTCTGCACTTCGTATTTTTGATTTGGTAACGTAATAACTCACCAGGTAAAATCCCAAAATAACTGCTAATAATGTATCTGCTGAAAGTTGACTAAAATCGTCAGAAATACTATTTTCTATATAAGTTAGAAAAAAGAATCCTACTACTCCTGCCCCAAAACTTCGATAGAATGATTTTAACCGTATAATGTTCGACATTTCATCTTCAATTTTATCCCGAGAAAAACAAATAAGAAACAAGCCAAAAATGATATAAATACTCCCCAGATGGTTACCACCATCAACTAACAAACCCTGAAAAATCCATGGCACGGAAACTCCACAAATAACGATGAACAACCCCACAAATTTAAACCAGCGAGGAAATAACTTTAGCTTCTTAAAAACAGCTTCTTCATTCTTATCCCTAGAGAGCCAGGACACAAGTCCAATAGACAGAACAACAAGTACCAATAATAGTGGTTGAACCAACTTTGTTTCCATAATTAATTCTGATTTTTTAAGGTTCGGTATTTAGTAAAATAGAAATAGCTTAGATACAAAATATAGGTTGCATTTAATAGCATCATAAACCAGATAAATGCGTTTTCGGAAAAGGAATTCGGTTCAATAATTTCATATGCTGAATAAATACCTGCGAGAATAAAGAAAGAAATTATAGAAATATACATCGCCTTCATTCGTATCTGTTCTGCAAATTCATCATCATCCTTTTCCTTTGAAAAAGCGATCTGGAGCAAACCAAAATAGATTCCTGACAATAAAAAAGTATTTTTTGAAGGATCGATATTTCCCTGGAAGATTGAATAAGCAAAAACAAAAAGAAGCCACCCGATCCCAACAAACTTCCACCAATAGGGCAACAATAATGGAATGCGTTCAAAAACATCCATTTTACCTTTTCCTGCGGGAAGCATTCGCACAAGCATCACCAAATAACTAATGATAACGATCGTTCCAATTATTGCATTCATAATTAATTATTCTCTTTTCGTAGTTTATAAAGGGTAAAATAAAAGTAGAGTGTGGCAATTAATAGTCCACCTCCCATAAAAGCCTGAATGATAAAATTACTCCAGTCTCTGTTCCCGGAATCATTAATTCGTGAAGCGCCCAATGCACAACACATAGCAACAAAACTTACAAACGAATAAGCAAAAGCTTTAAACCTAACCTGTTCCGAGAATTCATCTTCGGTCTTTTGTTTCGAAAAGAACACTAAGAATAAGGCCAGGTTAAAAACTGAAATTACCATTTCATTCTTGTTCTCTATTGAGTTTCGAAAAATTAGTATTGCCAACAAAGCAACAATCGTAAAGATTAATGCCACTGCTTTAAACCAATTTGGTAACAAGCGAAATTTCCGCTCATATAAATCAAAACTTAATGCTGAGGATGGAATTATATAGGCCAATAGTCCGATATAAATACAAAAAACGATTATGCTGTAGGCTTCCATAATTACAGATTTTATTCACGATTCTTATTTGAGGTGTACTTCGCGTAATAGAAATTAAAAAGATAAACTGTCAAAATAACAGTAATAACTATGAGGCCCGAGACTCGTGCTATCCATGGTTGGATATCAAAAATTAAAAATAAATACATTGGAAAAAGGCTTCCAAAAACTGCTATCGTTCCAATAAAACTAACGATTAAGGCCTTTAATCTTATTTGATGAATGAACTCATCCTCTATTCTTTCTTTTGAGAAAGCAATAAGAAATAATCCTATGTTAAGGAAGTAAAATGTTAATTCTTTACTGTATTCATATTTGTTCCAATTAAGTAAACCAAATGCAAGAATTATCACACATAAAATTATTCCAAACCATTTAAATAGGTATGGAAAAAACCTAAGTTTAATACTCATTATATCACTGGAGAAGGCTTTTCGACGTACTAAAAAACTTGACAACCCCAGATAAAGTACAAAAGCCCCAACATAGATGTACTCTTCAATACTCATTCGTGTAAACTTTACTGTTCAATATGACAAACATACTTTACATTTCTGAAAAAATCAAGTATCCTTTACCTATTTTACAACATCTTTATCTTCAGAACCATTTCGATCATTTTATCACAAAACCTAACTTTTATCTTTCAATCTGCTGTTTGATTATTGACAAGTTTTACATTTCTTAGCAAGATGTTTGAAAATATTGGTCAGCTCATTATAAAAATCTCCGATAGCATTTGGGGAGCTCCTATTTTAATTTTGCTACTTGGTGGCGGCTTTTACTTTTTGGTTTATTCGCGTTTGGCGCCGCTGCGATATATCGGACATGCCCTTAAAATTCTTACCGGCAAATACGACGATCCGAATGAAGCCGGCCAGTTACGGCACTACCAGGCACTTTCAACCGCTCTTGCCGGAACCGTTGGCATGGGCAATATAAGCGGCGTGGCTGTTGCCATTACCATGGGCGGACCAGGTGCCATATTTTGGATGTGGATTTCGGCATTGCTCGGAATAAGCACCAAGTTTTTTACCTGTTCGCTGGCCGTTATGTTTCGCGGAAAAGACGATGCAGGCGAAATTCAGGGCGGCCCCATGTATTACATTACCGAAGGACTGGGCAAAAACTGGCGACCGGTAGCTGTCTTTTTCTCGATTATGGCAATGATCGGAGTTTCACCGCTATTTCAGGCTAATCAGCTTACCCAAATGATACGCGATGTGGTTTTGGTTCCCAATAATGTTAGTGGCTCCTTTACCACCGATCTTGTTACCGGAATTGTTATTGCTATAATTGTTGGTTTGGTTGTCATTGGCGGCATTAAACGTATCGGTAAAGTTACCGGAAGACTCGTGCCCACCATGGTTGTTGTCTACACAGCAACCGTCCTTTACGTAATATTTTCACACCCTTCGGCAATTGTTCCTGCCTTTAAAACGATTTTCGAAGATGCTTTTACCGGCAATGCAGTATTAGGCGGATCGCTGGGCGCCATAATAATTACAGGTGTGCGTCGTGCAGCTTTTTCAAACGAGGCCGGACTGGGAACTGCCCCAATGGCACACGGAGCCGCAAAAACCAACGAACCCATTCGCGAAGGTTTGGTGGCCATGCTTGGACCGATAATCGATACCATTGTTGTTTGTACCATGACTGCCCTGGCCATAATTGTTACCAATACCTGGCTTGAAAGCAGCGCCGACGGAATTACGCTCACTGCCCACGCATTCGATTCGGCCATCCCGGTTTTCGGAAAATATATCCTATCCATTTGTGCCATTTTCTTTAGTATGTCAACCATGTTTGCCTTTCCGTATTACGGTGTAAAATGCCTTGGTTTTGTTGCCGGAACCAAATACCAGCACATTTACAACTACCTTTTTGTTGCCGTAATTTTGCTGGGTGCAGTAGCCAATTTGCGTACGATAATTGGTTTAATCGACATTGCTTTTGCTTTAATGGCTTTCCCAACGGTAATTACAACCATACTGCTTTCGCCTCATGTAAAACGCGCCTCGAAAGATTATTTTGCCCGACTGAAACTGGAAAAAACGAAATAATAAAAAAGTGCAAATCAATTCCGCGCGAAGTTTCGTTTTCAAGTCCCGAAATTGATTAATTGTTGCTTTTCTATCATAAATTCAATATTTTAAACCAAAATATTGATATGACCACTAATCCGCAATTTGAACAACTCGAAAAAGCCTTTTTCCATGATGGTTACCAATTGGCCATGAAAGCGATTGAAGCCAACATGGAGCAGGAAGCATTGCATCAGTCTTTAAAAGAAATGTACGCTGCCATCGACGGACTCATTGATTCGTTGTTTGTATATGCTCGCCAACAAAACCAAAGTATCCACTGCAAACGGGGCTGTAGCTGGTGTTGCCACCAACCGGTTTTTGCGTTGGATTATGAGCTGGAGTATTTGCAGGCGTTTATTGAGAAATCTTTTGATGCCGAAACGATTTCCGGAATAGCAGAAAAGGCAAAACAAAAACAAGACAAACTCGGACACTTAAAAGGCGATGAACTAATGAATGCCAAACATCCCTGCCCTTTATTAAAAGACAAAACCTGCATGGCTTACGATGCCCGCCCGATAGCCTGCCGCATTTATCTTTCGTCGGATGTAAAAAGCTGTGTTCACTTTTACAAGCACCCCGATGACAAAACCACCTACCCTGCCCTTTTGGATATGCCCATGCGCCTGGGACGAATGATGAACGAAGGATTTAAATCGGCACTAAAAACCAATGGTATTGAGACAAAAGAATTTCGTATTGAAGAGAAACTTCTATAATGTTTAGAGCCAAACTAATTAAAAAATGGAGATGCTGAATCAAGTTCAGCATGACGTTCTAAACTTTCTCCAGAACTATTCCAGCTTCCTCAAATTTACGTTCCAGAATTTCAGGAGAAAGCGGCCGGCCATTTTTTGTTAGTACCGAAGTAATGCGGCCTTTTACCATCAGCTTTTCATCGGCTTTACGAATTACCTCCTGCAAAAAGACAATGCGTAATCGTCCTTGTTTTCCAATTTTCAAACGCACTAAAAAATCGTCGCCGGGGCGCAGCGGAAATTTGTATTCGAGTTCAGCTTTTATAACTACTGCATCAATTCCATCGTCGTGCAATTGTGCAAAATCGAGCCCAACATGGTTTAAAAATTTGTGGCGTGTGTGCTCCAGGTAATTTTGATAAACAGCATTGTTTACAATTCCCTGAATGTCGCATTCATAGTCGCGCACCTGCATTTCCAATTCAAAGTGATGATTTTCCATTATGTAGATTTAAAGGCTAAAGCCAGATTCAATAGTTTATAATAAAACACCGGCTTGAAAGCCGGTGCAAAATATATCATTAAAAGTCTTATTTGACTTCAAAGTCAAACAGTTTTTTGTCTTCCAGGTAACCTTCCAAACGATCGCCAATGGCCACCGGACCAACATTTGCAGGCGTTCCGGTGTAAATCAAGTCACCAATTTTCAGGGTGACATATTTTGAGATATGGGCAATTAATTCATCAAAATCAAAAATCATCATTCCCGAATGCGATTCCTGAACGGTATCACCATTTACATCCAGTCGAAAACTGATTGATTCCTGATCGGGGAAAATTGATTTTGGCAAAAAAGTATTACTTAAAACCGCTGACTTATCAAAAGCTTTTGCTTTTTCCCAGGGCAGTCCTTTTGCTTTTAGTTGCGCCTGTACATCGCGGGCCGTAAAATCAATTCCCAAACCCACCTCATCGTAATAGCGGTGCGCAAATCGTTTTTCAATATTTTTGCCAATACGATTTATCTTAATCACTAACTCAATTTCGTGATGCACCTCGTTGGTCCAGTCCGGAATGTAAAACGGATCGTTATTTCGCAACAAGGCCGTGTCGGGCTTCATAAAAAAAATGGGCTCTTCGGGTAAGTCATTTCCCAACTCTTTGGCATGAGCCACGTAATTTCTTCCTATGCAAATTATTTTCATAATTCAAAGCTTTACAATTACACTGTCATTTCGAGCACAGCGAGAAATCTGTAACATCCAAAATAAGAAAGTAACAGATTTCTCAGTCGTTCCTCCTTGCCAATGACAGAATTAATTTACATTTTGACAATTTACTACTTCCATGTTTAGTTCTTTTGCCAATTTGTTTACTGTTCTCATTTTATTTATCATTATTTGTTCTTCATATAGTTGTACTCCTTGTTCTGCATAGTCAAGCCCTTTTACCATTACGCGCCAGTAAAGGACTGCCAGTTTTCGGGCCATGGCCTTTATTGCTATTCTTGGGCCTTTTCGCCCACGTAATCGTCTTCCAAATGAGCCTATTGCAATGTCTTTACTGTTTATAAGTCCCTGAGCAATTACCCTAAAAATCTGCCCTGCTTTTGGTTTGCCTTTTTTCTTTACATTTCGTCGCATTTTTCCAGAGCTATGCTGCCCCGGAGACAGTCCCAACCAGCTTGTAAAATGTTTTTCACTTGGCCACCTTGTTAAATCAGGACCGGTTTCTGCCAATAATTGCATCCATGTATAATCGGTAATACCTGATATTAAGGTTGCATCGTTGCCATTAAAAATATTCAACAGGTTTGGGCCAAGCCTTTCAACGTTTGGTTTGTGGTGACGTACTGCTTTACGTTTTTTTTTAGATCCTGACCTTCGCCTGATTCACCGAGCCTGTTGATTACAACATTTATTTTGCTGTCGCATTCATTAATTTGTTGCAAACAAAAATTATATCCATCATAAGCCTGTTTTAGCGCAAATAATCCGGCATCGGTATACTTGCCTTGCAGAGCTTTTATAACCAAATCCTTTTTCTTACTGAGAACACTACGGTGACACAAGCTAACCAGTACCTGCTTGTCCCGTTCTCCATTTAGGATTGCTTCTATTATTGCCAGCCCACTTGCCCCGTGTATCTGGCTCAAAACTTCTTTAAGCCTGATATTCATTAACGTTAATGCCTTTTGCATCTGATTGATGTACATCGCCGAAGAGTTGATGTGGTCTTCCCGTAATCGCAGATAGCTTCTTAACTCTTTTATGTCAGCATCAACAACAAGGCACCGGTTTAACAAGCCATGGCTATGTAGTTGTAGGATCCACTGACAATCTTTTACGTCGGTTTTTCGGCCTGGAACTTGTTTGGTTTGGCGACCATCCACCAGCCAAACATCGATACCGGCTTCTTCCAGAATGTCGTATAAAATCACCCAGTAAACACCGGTGGCTTCCATCGCAACTGTTTCAACTTTATGTCCGACCAAATAGTCCCGTAATTTGTAAAAATCTTCGGTAAAAGTTAAATGGCTTACTACCGGCTGCCCCTCTACGGCTGTAAAAACTTTTTTGGCACCAATATCGATGCCCGCTGCATTAGTCCTGATTTTTTCCATCTTTTTTAAATCTTAATTTTACTAATGCCCACACCCAAAAGGGCAAATTGACTATATGTCGGCAGGCTGCCATTCGGACATATTTGAAAAATCAAACAGTACCACTCATTATGCCTCAATCTTTTGGAACCAAACTCGCAAACAGGTTTAAAACACTATACAAAGAACGGTCAAACTGTGCAGGCTTGCTGCTAAGTTCGGTATATCTACTGTCATTACCTCATTATGCCCATTAAAAATGGGTGGACTCTCGAAATGACAAGCTTTACTTGCTCATCATTTTCAATTTCAATTGTGTAAGCACTTTTTTAGTATAAAGCGGGAATTCGCTGTTTAAAATCCAGCCAAAGTAACCGGGTTGTTCCTGCAAAACCTGCTCAACGGGCACTCCTTTGTTCTTTCCAAAATTGAAGACTTCCACACCATTTTCGTCGTAAACAATGCGGCCTACAAAATCAACATTCCTATCGTACGACGAGAATTCGCTCAACTTTTCCACATCATTTTCAATGGGCGTCGATTTCTTCCCTTTTGCGTCTTCATACTCCACCCCTTTGTATTTATCGAGCTGCGATTTCAGCACTTCGTAAGTTGCTTTTGTATCGGCCATGGCACTGTGCGCATCGGTTAATTCCTGGTTACAATAAAATTTGTAAGCTGCTGCCAGTGTGCGTTTTTCCATTTTATGAAAGATGGCCTGCACATCAATAAACTTGCGCTTTTTAAAGTCAACATCCACCTCGGCGCGTAAAAACTCTTCGGCAAGTAAGGGAATATCAAAACGATTGCTGTTAAAACCTGCCAGGTCGCATCCTTCCATAAACTTAGCCAGCGTTTTTGCTACCTCTTTAAAGGTTGGCGCGTCTTTTACATCCTCGTCGTAAATACCATGAATTAAGGAAGCCTCAATCGGAATAGGTTGTTCAGGATTTATGCGCATCAGTTTTTCTTCCTCGGTGCCATCAACATTTACTTTTATTAAAGCAATCTCCACAATTCGATCCGTAACAATGTTAATACCGGTGGTTTCCAGATCTAAAAAAACCAAAGCGTTTTTTAAATGTAATTTCATGGTGGGTATGAATTAAAAAAGGTACCCTAAAACCTGCGTTCCCGGATACCTTTTCGGTTTATCGTTGTATCTTTTTAAACGTTTATCATCATTGGCATCAACAGCATCAGCATGTCTTCGTCTTCGTCGTTTTCAGCCGGAAGTAACAAACCTGCACGTGTTGGATCGCTCATTTCAACCTTTACATCGCTGGTTGAAATATTGGTCAGAATTTCCTGCAGGAATGTTGATTTGAAGCCAATTTCAATTTCTTCGCCCTCGTATTCGCAATTGATGCGCTCAACTGCCGAAATTGAGAAGTCGATATCTTGTGCCGAAACCACCAATTGGTTGTCGGAGATATTCAGTTTTACAAGATTGCTCGCCTGGTTCGAGAATACTGAAACACGTTTTACAGTGTTAAAAAAGTTCAGGCGATCGATCATCATTTTGTTCGGGTTGTTGGTAGGAATTACCGAATTATAACTTGGGTAATTTCCTTCTACCAAACGACAAATTAGTTTGTAGTTGCTTAACGTAAAGAAGGCGTTTTTATCGTCGAATTCCAGTTTTACATCAAACTCTTCTTTTGGCAACAGGTTTTTCAATAAACTGGCCGGTTTTTTAGGCAAAATAAATGAAGACTCGAATTCAGCTTTTGCATCCAAACGGCGGTAACGTACCAGCTTGTGCGCATCCGATGCTACAAAGCTCATAAAATCGGGCGTTAACTCCACATAAATACCGTTCATTACCGGGCGTAACTCATCGTCGGCCGTAGCAAACAAAGTTTTTTCAATTCCTTTCTGAAGTACAACATGGCTAACATCGATCGATGATGCACCTTCCTCGTCCAGCTGTGGCTGCTCCGGAAAATCCTCGGCATTTTGCCCCATAATGCTGAATTTACCATTGTCGGAATAAATTTCAACAAGGTACGAATCGCCATCGATCTGAAATGTCAGTGGTTGCTCCGGAAATTCTTTCAGCGTATCGGTGATCAACTTAGCCGGAACTGCAACAGCTCCTTCGCCTTCAATATTATCCAACTCGAGGCTGGTAATTAAAGTCGTCTCCAGATCGGAAGCTGTTATGGTTAACTCTGTTTCGCTTAACTGAAACAAGAAGTTATCGAGAATTGGCATTGTACTTTTACTGCTGATTACCTTACTTATTGCAGAAAGGTGGCTCAGTAATTCGGTGCTTGAAACTACAAACTTCATTTATTTCGATTTATTTTTTTGAATTCTTGTCTTATTTACAACTATTCTAAGTACACGAATATACAAACTTTCAGGAATTATCCCTATCGTGTTTGGCGTGATTTTACCCCGTTTTTATGAACGATTGTAACGGTACTTACGAACAAGGTTGTAAACCAGTGCAAAAACAGTGATTAAAAGCAGTGGCAGCAATACATTCAATCCTTTCCAGAAAGCGGCTTCTTCGCGCAGTTTTACTTTGTCGAGTAAGCGCATTTTTAACGATCGGCCACGTAGCTGCATAATTCCCTGTTTATCATCGAGGTACGAAATGGCATTAATCAAAAACTCCTTATTCCCGAAAACCTGCCCCGACACTTCATCAAAACCAAGTTCCTGTATTTTAGGTGGATTGGTAGAATAGTTGACTTTATTGGTGATCATTCCACCGTCGGCAATCACGATCATTTGTGTAGGCTGACTTTCCGTAATGATGTCGGCCGAAGAATAACCGTAATTTTCCACCATGCGGTTTTTATAGTTCGAAGTAAAAACACCTTCCAACAAAACACCAACCGGAATATCCGACTGCGTGAACAACTCGCGAGCCGGCGGATTGTTAATATTTCCTAGGCTTACCGACGACGGTGCTTTTATCCGTCGGGCATACGGCGATGTACTCAGAATCACCTCCTTTCGTACCGTTGAATTGGCAGAAACGGTATCGAGCGACGAAACAAACTCGGTTTTCACCCAGTTCAGATTCCGGCTTATCGGATGATTATCATTTGGCGTTAGCAGCGGTGAATAATACCACGGATGTAAAGTATAACGTGGCGGATTACCCGGCGCCGCAGTATTTACACGAATCTGAATACAGTTTACATCCTGTAGCAATTCGTAATTTAAACGCACGCCGTAGCGAAACAACTGGTCGCCAATATTCATATCGTTTGGAAACGAATAGGTTTGAAATCCTTTGCTCAAACTATCGAGGCTCACCTGTACCGGATCAACCAGCCACATCAGCTTTCCACCTTTCATCAGGTATTGGTCGATGGCAATTTTTGAGGTCTCCGGAAATTCTTTTTTCGGATTGGCAATTACCAAAATATCCACATCCGAACCGTTCAGGTCGGCAGCTTCCAGCATATCAATTTCAAAATCGGCCGAAAGTGCACGCGCAATATCGGCCACTTCGTATTGATTGGCTTCATCGTGTCCCTGTAAAAATGCCAACACCGACTTTTTCTTTCGCATCAGTTTATGAAAGGCATTTACCAACTCGAATTCGATGGTTTCCACCGAATGATTAAAGTTGTTTTCGTAACTGGTGTACGGATTATTTTTCAGAAAATTAACCGCCAGCTCTTTATTCTGATAACGAATTATTGCTCCCGGAAATATAAAACGTGAACTTACGCCTTGCTCGGTTTTATGCCCAAAATTAATTCGCGGCACACCTCTGTTTACCAGGCCGGTAATAAACTCTTCCTGCTTTTCGATATTCCCGATGCTGTACGGATTAAAAATGCGTACCCGAATCGGAGCCGAACTGTAGGCATTCAGCACCGCAATTTTCTCCAGTACTTCGTTTTGTATTTTTCGCAATCCCGCTTCCAGCTCGCCACTTAAATACAACTCCACTTCCACCGGACCTTCCAGTCCACCAACCATTTGTTTACTTACATCTGATAGCGAATAACGCTTTTCAGCCGTCAGATCGATACGGTATAAAAAGTTAGACGAAATGGCGAGTATCAGCAAAACAGCCACAGGAACAACAACCGCGCGAACTTTTGCTTTTGTTTTTCGGAGTTTTCCTTTTCGTAAAATCAGGGTAGTGCCATACAAAAACAAAAAAGCCATGCCGAGAAAATAGAGAATATCGCGCATATCAACTACTCCGCGCGAAATAGAAAGGTAGTGATCGTTAATACTCAACCACGAAAAAAGTTGCTCCAGTAAGTACGGAACTTCTGCCGATGCTACAAACTCGAAACCGAGGTAAAAGATAAACGACAGCGACATTCCGAAGATGAAGGAAACAATTTGGTTATCGGTGAGCGACGAGGCAAAAATACCAATGGCCACATAAATAGTTGCCAGGAAAAACAGCCCCATAAACGAGCCCCAGGTTGCACCGGTGTCGATACTGCCAACCGGATTCCCCAACCAATAAACCGACAAGAAATACAGCAAAGTGGGCAACAACGAGAAAACAACCAGCACCAATCCGGCCAGAAATTTTGCCATTACCAACTGAAAATCAGCCAACGGGCGGGTTAGCAGAATTTCAATAGTTCCGCTGCGTTTTTCGTCGGCAAACATACGCATGGTAATGGCGGGCACCAAAAACAGGTACAACCACGGCGCCAGCGTAAAAAGCCCCTGCAGCGTTGCATAATTATTTTCAGGAATATTGTAATTGCCCGGGAAAATCCACAAAAACAAACCGGTAACCAATAAAAAAACCAATACGGCCAGATAACCGATCAGCGATCCGAGAAACGTTTTTATTTCTTTTTTAAATAAGCTGTACACTTCTGTTGCTTTTAATTAGAAAATAAGATTTTGAATATCCGTATTTAGTCATAATCCAGTAATTCCAGCAATAACCAGCCTGTCAAAGAGTTTTTCTCCAAAATACCTCCGGTTTAGCTTGTAGACGAACTCATTCAAATACATTTGAAGGTATTTCCCCTTAATCTTGTGGTAATTACCAGGGAAGTTTCGTTTAGCATTGCTTATTGTAATATGAACCCAACGCAATGTTTCTTTGGTGAGCTTTTCGCTTGACTTTTCAGAAAAATGAAGTTCCACATAATCCGAAATATCAACATAAGACGTACTGTCGTCGGTAAATACAATACTTTTTTCATCAAAAGATTCCCTGACCGTATCATTAATTTCATCTGCATGGTGACTCTCAAGAACCCTGGCTTTGAAGTAACGGCATTGACTTGTTTTTTCCCCGGTCTCTACATCTTCAAGCTGAGCCGACTCTGCCATTACTGATACCGGCGACTTGCCTGCAGCACCACGTCCTCTTTTCCCTCTCGACTTTTCCACTTCAGAAGATTCTACTGTAAAATATCCCTCGTCCATTTCAATCATCCCCTCCAAGGTATAACGCGCATCGCGGTTACCCATGGCTTTACGAAGTTTGTGTACCATTGCCCAAACAGGCTCATAGCGTTTCATTCCAAGTTGCTTTTGGATTTCCTTGCTGGAAAAACCTTTTTTGGTGGCAGTCATTAAGAACATGGTTTTGTACCAGATCATGAACGATAGGTTTGATCCCTGCATTATAGTGCCACTACGCAATGAAGTACGGTGTCTACACTTTTTGCACTCGTAACTCCAGCGACTTTTTATCCAGTAATGCTCTGTATGTCCACATTCCTTGCAGACTACACCTACCTTGTCCCTTTCCTCTTTAAAATGGTTTCGGCAAGCTTCCTCGCTATCAAAATGTGCTGTGAAAGTAAATAGGTTCATCTATATCGTTTTAACTACCTTAAAGATAATGAAATAAATCAAATTATGAGTATTTACGGATATTCAAATAAGATAACGCACTAACGCAAAATTCATTGCAAGTGTAATTATTCCATAGAAATACAAAATTATCACACCTTTCTTTTTCTCAATGGCTTTAATCAATTCTTTTTCATCGCGTTCAACAACCCATTTTTTCGAAAGTGGTTTATTTTTCTTTCTCCAGCTATTTCGCCCAATATACCCGAAACAATCGAAATTACTATTTTTCACAAACTCATAAAACTGTTTGTAGTTGTGAATTATCGGGTCGGCAATCTGATAACGTTTCCCGTCGTTAAACTCTAAAATTACAGAATGGGCCATTATGTAACGATATCCACCATAGGCGGCTGTAGCATATTGTTTGAGTTGATTTAATCTATATTGTTTCGATTTGAAAAAGAAAAAATGAAGTGTAAAGATGTCTTTTTCAAACACAACGTACTTTACTAATGTAGCGCCTGTAAGTGCATAGGCAACAATCATCAGTCCAAGCAGTAAAAGCAATCCAGCAGACCATAAATATGGATAAGACAGAGTTTTTGACATAGCAGTTAAGCCACTCATCAATAAAACGCAAACCACCAGGTTTACTATTAAAAAGGCAACTGCGTTACTCCATCTTTTATTTAAATAGAATAATTTCTTCATTGCAGTAACGAAACCATTTTTTCGGCTGCCCGTTTTGAGCATCCCGGTTCGCCCATTAACTTTTGCATTTCCCGGTAATCCGCTAAAATTCGTTCGCGATACTTTTCGTCGCCAAGTAAACAATCCAGCTCAGCACTTACTTTTTTAACGGTCATATCTTTTTGAAGCAGCTCTTTTACAGCCATTTTTCCCAAAATAATATTGGGCAGCGACACCCAGTTGATTTTTAAAACGGCAGCCATAATATAATGCACTAACACGCCGCCTTCCACTTTATAAAGTACTGTTTGCGGTACGTGAAACAAAGCCGTTTCCAGAGCTGCTGTTCCGGAGGCCACCAAAGCCGCATGTGCATTATTCAGCAAATCGTAAGTAGATTCGTACAGCACTTTTATGTTGCTGTCTTGCAAAATGCCATCGTACAATTCTTTATCAACCGACGAAACACCTGCCAGCACCACCTGGTAATCCTTCCGGCCTTCAACAGCCTTTTTCATCACAGGCAAAGTTCCTTTTATCTCCTGCACCCGACTTCCGGCCAGCAGGGCAATTATGAGGCGTTCATCCAAATTATTTTTGGCTTTAAATTCGGCTGCCGACTGCGCTGTGTTTTCAAATTCTTTGATTGAATCGAACAATGGATTTCCAACATAATTTACATCGATGCCGTGCTTTTTGTAAAATTCGGTTTCAAAGGGAAAAATGGTAAACAGTTCATCAACAAAAGCACGCACCTTTTTAACACGGTATTCTTTCCAGGCCCATAGTTTTGGCGAAATATAATAGTAAACTTTTATGTTGTTTTGTTTGGCAAATTCGGCAATTCGCAGGTTAAACCCGGGATAATCGATTAGAATGAGCACATCGGGTTTATAGTTCAGCAGGTCTTTTTTACAAAACTCCATGTTGCGTTTTATGGTTCTGATATTCAGAATCACATTCACAATACCCATAAATGCCATTTCGCGGTAATGTTTTACCAGCTTCCCGCCAACTGCCTGCATTTTATCGCCACCAAAAAAACGAAAATCAGCCGCTTTATCGGTAACTTTCAGTTCCTTCATCAGGTTTGAGCCATGCAAATCGCCCGATGCTTCGCCAGCTATAATGTAGTATCGCATATTAACCAGCTCTTGTAATTAATACCACTAAGGCATAAAGAATTGTGGCGCCCAACACACCGCGGGCCGCCTTTTCGTATTTTAACTTCAGAAAAATCCAAAAGGCACCAACATTGGTAAAAACGCACAGGCTGCCTATTTTAACAAGCGCCTGCATTCGTCTCATTCCGGCAATGTAATCGAGAAACGACATATCGTTTTCGCCGGCCAGGTAAACGATAAAAAAAATGATTAGCGGTAAAACCAGCCCGGTTAAAACGCCCACTCCAACTTTATCGTATTTATGCTGTTTGCTTTTTGGCATAGAAAACAGATTAAAACTTCCACGACTTAATTTGCTCCATGGTTTCGTAGCAAGTCATATCAACCCGAACGGGAACCACTGTGGCAAAATTATTTTCCAGTGCAAAAATATCGGTGTCTTCGGTGTCTTCATCCAAATTCTGAAAATAGCCTGAAAGCCAGTGATATTCTCGTCCGTGTGGATCGGTTCTTTTTTCAAACTCTCCCATCCACTTTCCGTGTGCCTGCCGACACACTTTAATACCTTCAGGTTTTCCCTTCGGGATATTCACATTTAAACAGGTAAACGGAGGAATACCATTCTCAATAACACTCTGAAAAACACGGGCAACAACCAGTTTGGCTTTCGAAAAATCAGCATCCGGGCTGTAATCTTCCAGCGAAAAACCAATTGACGGCACACCGTGCAAACCACCTTCAATGGCAGCCCCCATAGTTCCGCTATAAATTACGCTGATAGATGCATTGGAACCGTGGTTAATTCCCGATACCACATAATCGGGAATTCGTTCGAACAAACCGTTAAAACTAAGTTTTACGCTGTCAACCGGTGTACCGTTACATTTAAAAGTTGACACACCTTGTATTTTCTCCACAGGTGTTGCCCGCAGCGGCTGATCGACTGTAATCCCACAAGCTTTCCCCGACATGGAAACTTCGGAAGAGATAACTACAACATCGCCAAAAAATTGCATTACTTCCACCAGTTCACGCAAACCCTTTGCATGAATTCCATCGTCGTTTGTAACCAAAATTAATGGTTTTTCAGAATCGTTTTTTTGCATACGAGCAAAGATAATTAGAAAATATAATCTTGTACTATCATCGCAAATTTATAACCTGAGTTCGACTTTTAATAATTAGCAGCTACAGGAAGCCGTTCCTCCTTTCCAGGCAGCTTTTTCCATTTTCAAGAAATTTTTCTTCTCCTCAGCTTTCATTACCCGAACGATGTACTGCATTTCGAGACCTTGCGATTTCACGACATTTTCAACTGATGAAATCAGCTTATCGGCAATTGGAATATTCGGAAAAGGAAAAACAAACGTTAGTATTAAAACTTCGTCGGTGTACAATTCAATATCCTGCACCATTCCCAAATCAACCAAGGAACAATCGATTGCCGGGTGCATTACCTTCGAAATTTGCTCCTTTATTTTATTTATATCCCGCATTTTTATCTGGTCTTTTTCTGGTTTAGTAATTCTTCGCGTACCATTGTATGCCCACATTGCGGACATTTCCGGGTTGTACATTTTACCCCTTTTTCATGCGGCACTTTCGTTCCGCACTTTACACAAATACAAAATCCTCCGGGCCCGAAAGCACCACCTTTATTCAAACCTTGTCGTTGTTTTTCCATTTCGTATTACTTTATTTCCTACACCTCTCTTTGAGATCTTTTGTTCAAAATTAAAAAAAATGGTATATTTTGTGGAACACGAACAGTTTTCAGTTGTGCAAGGCACTTTCCGTTTTCAATTTTGTGTGCTAATTATCCGTGCTAAAACCAAAGAAGAAACATTAACTCTCTGTCAATTTAAACAAGTTTAAAAAGCAAACGTTTTAGTAGCTTGGCGTAAATACTAAACGTTGCACACGCCACGAAAGAAACATTTTATGCCAAAAATTCTGAATAAAAAAGAGGGAATGCAATACCGCCGTTTTGGAAAAACCGAAAAGCAACTGAGTACCATAACACTGGGAGGCATGCGTTTTAAGCACGGCTGGGACGATCCGCGACGCGAAATTCCGGAAGATACACTGGAAGAATGTTTAAATACCGTTCAGCTGGCATTTGATGCGGGCATCAACCACATTGAAACGGCCTGGGGTTACAAAAAAAGTGAAACGGTTTATGGTAAAGTTTTAAATGAAGAATTGGCCATTCCGCGTACTTCGTACCATTTAATGACCAAGGGAAATCCGATGACAGCTGATGCTACCTACGAAATGATTGAAAACCAGCTGCGCGACCTGCAAACCGATTACCTCGATTTTTATGGCTGGCACGGAATAAACACGCCCGAATTGCTGAAACAAAGTTGCAAAAGCGGCGGCCCCGTTGAAGCCCTGTTAAAACTAAAAGAGGAAGGCATTATAAAACACGTTGGTTTCAGTACGCACGCGCCGATGGAAGTAATTGTGCATGCCATTGAAACCGGGTTATTCGAATTTGTGAACCTGCATTACTACTATTTTAACCAGCGCAACCTGGCAGCGGTACAAATGGCAGAAATCCATGATTTGGGTGTTTTTATTATCTCGCCAAACGACAAAGGCGGCCAGCTGTTTAATGCTCCGGCCAAGGTAAAAAATGCGACTCACCCTTTAACCCCTATCCAGTGGAATGCACGTTTTTGTTTAAATAATCCGGCCATTCACACGCTTTCGTTCGGAATAACAGAGAAGGAACATTTTGAGGAAATGAAAGGTATTTTCCCAACCACATCGCCATGGAGCCAGGAAGATTATAAAACTAAACTAAAACTGGATAGCTTTTTATTCGACGATCCGTATGCCGTTTACGAGGGTTTTGACATGCAGAATGATCCGTCGGGGATTAACATTCCGGAAGTACTGCGTTTACGCCGACTTTGGAAATCGTATGACATGATCGATTTTGCTAAATACCGCTACAAAACCTTTAATGAAAAAAGCCACTGGTATCCGGGCGAATTGCCTACCCAAGCCAATTTAAACAAAATAGAGACAACTAAAATTCCGGCACATATTCCTCTTAAGGAGTTACTTGCCGAAACTCATCGGGTATTATTTAAACCTGAATATAAATTGGCTAAAAATTAATATCTTGCCGGTATAAACCTAAAAACCGTTAGAAATGAAATCTAAACCAATCCTTTCAATCGCAGTTATTATCATTGCATTCTTTTCTTTTTCGCAGGTTTTTGCCGGTAACTATTATCAAATTAAAGTGTATAACTTAGACAATCCCGGACAGGAAAAGCGCATAGACAACTACCTGGAAAACACTTTCATCCCGGCTGCACACGAGGCAAACATTAAACACATTGGAGTTTTCAAACCCATTGAAACCGATCCGGACTACGGTAAAAAGATATTTGTACTTATTCCTTTAAAAAACCTGGATGACATTGAAAAAATAGAGGATCAACTCAGTAGGGCTGAAATAAATTCAGCAAGTGCTGACTACATAAATGCAGCACACGACAATCCGCCATTTAATCGTGTTGAAACCATTATTTTAAGGGCATTCTCGGAAATGCCGAACTACCACAAACCGGTATTCGACACTCCAAAACAGGAACAGATCTTTCAGATAAGAAGCTACGAAGGAGCTACCGAAAAACTTTATCAGAAGAAAGTTGAGATGTTTAACGAAGGAGGCGAAGTTGCTTTATTCAACGATCTTGGGTTTAACGCCGTGTTTTTTGGCGAAGTACTGGCCGGAGCAAATATGCCGAACCTCATATACATGACTTCGTTTAAAAACATGGAGACAAATAAAAAACTGTGGGAAGCATTTGGTGCGCATCCAAAATGGGAGGAACTGAAAAACAATAAAGCGTATGCTAACACCGTTTCGCATATCGATAATTGGTTATGCCATCCAACCTCTTATTCCGATTTTTAAATAACTTTTAAGCAACTCTTAATAATCCTTAAAATAATTGCTTGTTGTGGTCAACCTCAAACAAGCCTTGCTGTTGTACCGAAATAATTTTATTTTTGCAGCATGCTTTACAACAAAGTATTTCCACATAAAAGCTCGCATACCTGGGTGGTGTTTGTACACGGCGCCGGGGGAAGTAATGTGGTCTGGTTCAGGCAGCTGCGCGAATTCAAAAAGCATTTTAATGTGCTTTTGGTTGACCTGCGCGGACATGGAAAATCGAAAAAAGAATACACACAGGCAGAGATTTATGCTTTTGATGAAATAGCTTTGGATGTTATCCGCACGATGGATCATCTGAAAATTGAGAAAGCACATTTGGTCGGCATTTCGCTGGGTTGCATTGTTATTCGCGCCATGGACAAGCTGGCTCCTGGACGTGCCGAGTCGATTATTTTAGGTGGCGCTGTGGTGCAGTTTAACAAGCGTATTAACGCACTGGTTTCGGTGGCTAAATTGCTGCAAACGATTTTCCCGTACATGTGGTTGTACAAAATCAATGCGTGGATTCTTATTCCCTATAAAAAAGATATTGTATCGCGAAAATTGTTTATTCAGGAAGCTATTCGTTTAGGTGAAAAGGAGTTCAAGAAATGGCTGCGTATGTCAACCGAAATTAAGGATAACCTGCAGGAATTTCTGATAAAAGAAGCATCGGCACCTGTTTTGTATCTGATGGGCGACCGCGATCATATGTTTTTACCAACGGTATCGAACCTGGTGAAAAAGCATTTTAATTCGAAACTGGAGATTATTAAAAACAGCGGTCACGTTTGTAATGTCGATCAGCCCGATATTTTTAACGAACGGAGTATTCAGTTTATTAAAAGCATTTCGTCTTAAACATTCAATATTCTTACAATAATTTCATGATTTCCGGGAATCACCAACAGAAATGTAAGTGAAACCAGTCGCCTGCATTTCATAAAAACAATCAGATTACCAGGCGCATACAACAACTGAGCATTGAGTAGAATTATTGAATGCGCCTTTGATTTACTTACGCATCAACCCCGGGTTTCACCCGAGGTTAATCTTATTTTATCCCTTCGGGATATGGAGCAGAATTACAACGTTTAGAAGAGTAAGTTGAACCGACGGATTTAAACTCTATGCTTATTATGGCACTGAAAGCGTCGAATGTGATTAACCCGGTGTATAACACCGGGATGAAATAACTGAAGGGAAATCGTCCGGAATAGTTAGTAGATCAAAGATTTACCGGGCTTCCGGACGAAAAATTGCAATCTTCCTTTGATCGCATGTTAAAAAAATTCCCCCCGCGAAACACGGAGGGAAAATTTCAATAGAACAATATTTTATTCAACCGACTAATGATTACGATATTCGGCAATAATCTTTTTCACATCGGTTGGCGCTACACGACCATAAACTTTTTCGCCAACGGTTACCACCGGTGCTAAACCACAGGCTCCCACGCAGCGCAGGCAGTTAATGGAGAATTTACCATCTTCGGTCGATTCGCCCACTTCCACTTTCAGCTGGCGTTTAAATTCGTTTAGCACCTGCTCGGAACCACGAACATAACAGGCGGTTCCCATACAAATCGATATCGGGTTTTCGCCCTGCGGAATCATCGTAAAGAAGCTGTAAAAAGTAACAACACCATAAACTTTCGCCACCGATGTTTTTAACTCTTTAGCGATAACTTCCTGCACTTCGGCAGGTAAATAACCTAATTTGCTTTGCACCTGGTGAAGTACATTTATCAGCTCGCTTTCCTTATTTTCAAACTCCTTGCAAATATCTTTTATGAGTTGTACTGTATTCTCTGCTAATTTAATTTTTGGCATGATTATTTGTTTAACTCGTTAATTCTAAATAGTAAAAAATTCAATTCTTTCAACAAATGGCCAATGACCACTACGTCCTGTCGAAATATTCGGTGTGCAACAGATGATGTGCTTTTTCACTCATCGGCTCACCCAGGAACTTTTCATACAACTCAATAATATGTGGATTTTCGTGCGACTTGCGCAAGGTTTTGTTCTTGTCTTCCTGGTACAGGGCAGCCTGGCGTTTTTTCAAAATGCCTGCATCGCCATGATGATACGGCTGACCTCCACCACCGATACATCCACCGGGGCAGCTCATTATTTCAATGGCGTGAAATTCGCTTTTACCGGCCTGAATATCTTCCAGCAGTTTTCGTGCGTTACCCAAACCATGAGCAATTCCAATTTTTATCGGTAATCCGTCAAAATCGATAGTCGCTTCACGAATGCCTTCCATTCCACGCAGCTCATCAAAATCCAATCGTGGCAATTCCTTTTTCGTGTGAATTTCATACGCCGTACGAACTGCTGCCTCGATTACACCACCGGTTGTTCCGAAAATTACTCCGGCACCGGTTGATTCTCCCAGCGGATTATCAAAGTCTTCGTTTGGCAGTGATTTAAATTCAATATTTGAAAGTTTGATCAGTGCTGCCAACTCGCGGGTTGTAATGGCATGATCAACATCCGGATTATCGTTGGTTTTAAACTCATCGCGGCCACACTCGTATTTTTTAGCCACGCATGGCATAATCGAAACCACCACCAAATCTTCGCGTTTAATTCCCAGCTGATCGGCAAAATAAGTTTTGGCAATTGCGCCAAACATCTGCTGTGGCGATCGTGCTGTTGAAGGAATATCTTTCATTTCCGGGAACTGGTGCTCGAAGAATTTCACCCACGCCGGACAACACGAAGTTAGAATAGGAAGTTTTACATCTTTATCGCCGGCCAAGTGTTTTCCCAAACGATTCAGCAACTCGGTGCCTTCTTCCATAATGGTAAGGTCGGCAGCAAAGTCGGTATCAAAAACATGATCGAATCCCAAACGGCGCAAAGCGGCCACCATTTTTCCGGTTACCAGCGATCCGGCTTCCATTCCAAACTCCTCGCCCAAAGCTGCACGCACAGCCGGAGCAGTTTGTACAATAACTGTTTTTGTAGGATCAGAAAGCGCACGAATCACTTTTCCGGTTTCGTCAACTTCAGTTAAGGCTCCCGTTGGACAAACGGCCACACACTGGCCGCAATAGGTACACACCGAATGATCGAGGTTCATTTCGAAAGCCGGCGAAACAACCGATTCAAATCCACGGTTAATGGCCGATAAAACGCCAACGGTTTGCACCTCGTTACACATGGTTTCGCAGCGGCGGCACATAATACATTTGTCCACCTCGCGAATAATTGCCGGCGAAGTATCTTCGCGGTAAGTCGACTGCTCGCCTTTGTAATGGATTTCGCGAATTCCGAGGTTGTGCGCCAGATCCTGCAATTCGCAGTTGCCCGATTTGGCACAAATCAAACAGTCGAAAGGATGATCGGAAAGAATCAATTCCATTACTGTTCGGCGTGCATTTATTACCCGCATCGAGTGGGTATTAATTTTCATTCCCTCACTCACATCGGTACAACAAGCCGGTGCCAGGTTTCTTCTTCCTTCCACCTCAACCACGCAAATACGGCAGCCGCCCGGTTTGTTTTCAATATTCAGGTCATCCAGTTTCATGTGGCACAGCGTTGGAATATGCATGCCAACACCCGATGCCGCTTCAAGAATTGTGGTTCCCGATTTTACCACAACCGGTTTATTATCAATTGTAAGATTTACTATATCCATAATTTCCAGTTTTCTGATTAGGTTAGGGTTATTGCATTGAATTTACATTTCTCGTAACACACGCCACACTTAATACACAAAGTTTGGTCGATGTAATGTGGCTGGCGACGCTCGCCGGAAATAGCTCCTACCGGGCAATTGCGGAAACACAATGTACAACCGGTACACAGATCTTCAACAATATCGTAACGCAACAGCGATTTACACTGCCCCGCCGGACATTTTCCGTCGAGTACGTGAGCCTTGTATTCATCTTCAAAATTTTTTATGGTTGAAAGCACCGGGTTTGGCGAAGTTTGTCCCAAACCACAAAGAGCCGTATCTTTAATTACCACACTTAATTCTTTCAACTTCTCAATATCCTGCTCTTCTCCCTTCCCCTGGGTAATTTTATCCAGCAATTCGTAAAGGCGTTTGTTTCCAACACGGCATGGTGTACATTTTCCGCACGACTCTTCCAGGGTAAAATCCAAATAGAATTTTGCAATGGAAACCATACAGTCGTTCTCGTCCATTACGATCATTCCACCCGATCCCATCATCGATCCGGACGCCAGCAGGTTATCGTAATCAATTGGTAAATCCAGGAAATCTTTAGTTAAACACCCTCCCGACGGGCCACCGGTTTGAACGGCTTTAAATTCTTTTCCGTCTTTTATACCACCACCAATATCGTAAATCACTTCGCGTAGTGTTGTTCCCATCGGCACCTCTATCAAACCAACATTGTTGATCTTTCCGGCCAGGGCAAACACTTTTGTTCCTTTTGATTTTTCGGTACCAATTTTACTGAACCATTCGGCACCTTTATTCAGAATTACCGGAATGTTTGCAAAAGTTTCCACATTATTCACGTTGGTAGGTTTTCCCATATAACCTGAAACGGATGGGAACGGCGGTTTGAAAGTTGGCTCGCCACGTAAACCTTCCATCGAGTGGATCAGGGCAGTTTCTTCGCCACAAACAAAAGCTCCGGCTCCATAGCGCAATTCAATATGAAAATTAAACCCTGTTCCTAAAATATCATCACCAATCAAACCGTACTCTTCGGCTTGTTTAATAGCGATTTTTAAACGCTGAATGGCCAGCGGATATTCGGCGCGAATATAAACCAGCCCTTTATCGGCGCCAATACAATAACCACAAATGGCCATTGCCTCCAGCACCGAGTGCGGATCGCCCTCTAAAATGGAGCGGTCCATAAATGCACCGGGGTCGCCCTCATCGGCATTACAAACTACGTATTTCTGATCGTTTTCTACATTTTTGGTAATCTCCCATTTCAATCCTGTTGGAAAACCACCACCACCGCGGCCGCGCAAACCGGAGTCTTTCACCTCCTTAATGACTTCTTCGGGAGTTCGTTCCGACAAACATTTTCCCAAAGCCTGGTAACCATCTCGGGCAATGTATTCGTCGATATTTTCAGGATTAATAAAACCACAGTTTTTTAAGGCGATACGGATTTGCTTTTTGTAAAAATCCATGCCTTTTGAATCGCTGATCTGCTCATCGTTAGTAGGATCGGTATATAGCAATCGTTTTACCAGCCGGCCTTTTACAATGTGTTCCTCAACAATTTCAACCACATCGTTTGGCGTAACCTGCACATAAAAAGTGTTGTCGGGCAATACTTTTACAATGGGTCCCTTTTCGCAAAAACCAAAACAACCGGTCAGTACCACCTGAACTTCATCTGCGAGTCCAAGGTCGTGAATCAGTTGGTTTAGCCTTTTTTTAATTTCGTCGCTTTCCGATGCTTTACACCCGGTACCGCCACAAATTAAAAGATGCATTTTATAGTCAGTCATAGTTTTCGGTTTATAGTTTTTTTAATCGTCTATGGTTCTAAAACTTACCGGTATAATTCCATCGACCAGCTCGCCACGCTTGATGTATTTATCAATTATTTCGTGAACCTTTTCTTTGTTAACATGTCCGTAAACCAGCGGTTCTTTTCCCGGCAGTTTTACTTCAACAGTTGGTTCTGCATAACAATAGCCCATGCATCCGGTTTGTGTAACCACCGCATCAATAGCCTCTTGTTCCAGCTCTTCCACAAAATATTTCATGGTTTCTTTTGCACCCGATGCAATACCACATGTGGCCATACCCACTTTCACCTGCACAACCTGATCAGGGTTTGCACTGTTTTCCCTGAGTTTGATTTTCGACTGCGCTTCTTCTTTCATTTTCCGAAGGTCAGCCAGTGTTTTAATTTTAGTCATATCGCTTTATCGTTTAATCGTTATTATTTTGTTATCCCTATTTCTTCCAAATTCGATTTTATCAACTCCAAAATCCCTTCGCGTATTTCCTTTTGCTGATACGAAACATCGCCCAGCACTTCTTTCAACTCATCGGAACTTATTTGGAACCCGCCCTTTTCGGTTTTATGGCGGTACACCAAATTTCCATCGGTGTAGCTTAAAAACATCAGGTACAAGGTTTCCCAAATGTCGCCCAAGGGTGGTCGGTCGATATTCGACAGCTGAAAACGGGCGGTTAAAACGGTACCCACATTTAGCTCCGATTCGAGCGAAAAACTACCACCGGCAGCCTCAGCATTATGCTTTAAAAGCGGAATGCCCAAACCCACTTTTCGGGTTGTTCGCGATGTAAAGAACGGATTTATGGCTTTGGCCAGCGTTTCTTTGCTCATTCCGCAGCCATTGTCTCTGATTATTAAGGAATAAAGATCTGTTATTTTATCCTCCTCAACTATGATTTCAATCAATGTCGATTTTGCGCTAACCGAGTTCTGCACAATATCCAGAATATGTTCCGACAGTGTTTTCATACAATTTCAACAAATCTACTATCTCGCTGATTCAGAGCCTTTTTCACCTCACAAAAAGTTAATTCATGAATATTAAAAACGGAATACCGGGTACCAATCTGTTCCAAAAAATGAGCATCTGAATTGTAAATCAGCGAAATTTTATCGTCTATATCATAATGTTTTCGAACATGTTTTTCGCTGGTTTTTCCGGTAATTCCCATGGCGTCGAATTCAAGATCGGTTGGCACAAACCCCAGGTGGCTATATAAACCGTTTAGCGGACGGTTAACATGCGCCGGAATAAAAATACCGCCTAACTCGTACACATACTTTTGAACCGACGAAATACCTTTTTTTAATGCAGATGTGAGGTAATACGGAACCAGCTCCAACACGTTTTCGTTTTCATCAACAACCGGCTGATAACCAAAGTGCCCGTCGGGGTTTGGAATGCGGGTAATGTTCTGCTCCAAATACTGCTGAAATTGATCCAGAGCTTCATCGTTTTCGAAAAATGCCAGGCAGTGTACTTCTTCTTTGGTAGTAACTTCTGCACCGGTAAGCACCAGAATTCCTTTCTCGCGGGCCAAATCGCGAATTACTTTAGCATTGAGGGTCGAATTATGATCGGTAATTCCAATAATATGCAATCCTGCCTCCCGGGCTTGTTCCACAATTTTACGGGGAGCCATTTCCAGGTCGGCACAGGGCGAAAGTACGGTATGAATATGTAGGTCGGCCCTGAATTTTTGCATCGGATTACGTTAAGGTAATGAATAAATTTCCTGCCATTTCAAAGGTGGCTTTATCGGTTCCCAGCACGGGAATTCCTTCTTCGTTACTGCGCTCGAAGGTGTCTTCTTCTGGCTCAAAACCCTTTACCAGAATTACAGCAGCCAGCTCTTTCAATGAGGCAATGGCCATTACATTCTGGTGCGTTTGCAGCGTAATCCACACCTGCCCTTCCTGCGCATTTCCCATTACATCGCTCAGCAGATCGGAAACGTACCCGCCTGAAATTTCATTCTCTAATCCGGATTCGCCGGAAAAAACTTTTAGTCCAAATTTTTCAACCAGTTCAGAAACCTTCATTTCTACCTCCTCTTCTGTTACAGTCAGCGTCAAAACGATTTTTCCCCCAGGCTTTTTCCAGGTTCTTTGTCGCTTTTTCGATGGTTATTTTATTTTCGTTTAAGTATCGGTTTTGCAAGAAAACACAATCGGTCATTTTTGCTTTGCCCTGCACCATATCTTCGGCCAGTGCGTGGCAGTTAGGTGCACCACACCCTCCGCAGTCGATTCCCGGCAGCTGGCATAAAATCCGTTCTACTTTCTGCATTTTATCTAATGCTTTCAGCCGGTCGGTATCCAGGGCAAAAACATAGCGGGGTTCAATGGGCTCGGCTTTCATTTTATCTTTTATTCCCAGGCAACTTACTGCCGAAATATCGATTGATGAGGCATGCGGATAACGTTTCGATCGTTTTTGCAGCCGTTCAACAGTTAAGAACCGATTGCCGGTAAGCAAAATTCCGCCGGCACATCCCTGATGACAGGATTTCAGTTCCAGAAAATCGAGTTCCGGAACCTCGTCGTTTTCCATGCGCTCCAGAATTTTAACCACATTGTGTATGCCGTCAACCGCCATCGAGTTGCGTTTAAAGTGCCTTGCTTCGCCACGCGGAAGACTCCACAAAATTCCATCGAGCGTAAGGTTTTTGCGCAACGGAGCCGTGTCGGTTTTTTCTTCCTTTTCGATTACCCGCATAATATGATTGTACAAATCGCTCATTTTTATCAGGCCATCCACTGCCGACACCTCTTCGCCCATAGGCCGTTTTACAGCCGCCATTTTAGCCGAACAGGGCGACACGTAGAAAGTGCCTATTTCTTCGCGTTTAGCGCCTTCTTTGGCCAACAGTTCAATGGCATGGCAAGCCGCCAAATCGTGCGGCGCTTTTACCGGCACAATATTTTCAACCAACGAAGGGTAACGCGATTGAATTAAACGAACAATAGCAGGGCAAAACGATGAGATCATTGGTTTATGGCTCGATTCTTTTACTTCCTGCTTTATTTCATCAATCAGCAACCCGATGGGCTGTTCCACCTCGAAAATATGCGTAAACCCGAGTTTCAACAGTGCTTCGTAGATTTTTCCTTCTGTATAAGTTTCGGGAAACTGCCCGATCATTACCGACGGAAAAAGCACCACCCGGTATTTGTATTTATTCAGTTGCTCCAAACTATCGTGCTCCACATAAAAAGCATCAACCGGACAGGCGCGCAGGCAGTTTCCGCAATCCACACAACGATCTGCATTTATTTTTGCCACTCCCCCACGTATCCGGATTGCCTCGGTTGGACAGGATTTCATGCAGTGCGTACAGCCCGTGCATTTATCCGTATCAACTGTTATGGCATGATATTTTTCAACAACCTTCATCTCCTAAAAATTATTTCTGAAAGTTAAAACTGTTCCCACTCCTAACTCGCTCTCAATCGTAAACTCATCGGTGTTCCGGTTAATATTCGGCAGGCCCATTCCTGCGCCAAAACCCATATTCCGAACGGCTTTGGTTGCGGTTGAATAGCCTTCCTGCATTGCTTTTTCAATATCTTCAATACCGGGGCCGTTATCTTGTACGATTACAGTAATTCCTGTTCCGTCGATTTCGGCCAGCATTTTTCCTCCAACAGAGTGAGCAACAACATTTACCTCGGCCTCGTAAATGGCCACCACAATTCGTTTAATCACTTTCGGATCAACCTGCAATTGTTTCAGCATTTTTTTTATTCGGCTCGAAGCTCTTCCTGCCTTGCTAAAATCGCCACTCGCTATGTCAAATTCCAGTTTCATTAATAAACCGGGGCTAAACCGTTTTTAAACAGCACCCCGCCCGAACGGTATATAGAATAAGGTGTTTCTAACAGCACCAGGCCTGTTTCGTTGGCCAGCTCGATCATTTCGGGTGTTGCTCTTTTATTTCGTGCAAGCAACACCACCTCAATGTCGGCCATTTCGGCAGTACGAACAAGCTGCAAATTAGCCAGTCCTGTAATTAGAAGTATATGCTCCGTGTCAAGCGTTAAAACATCACTCATCAGGTCGGAACTAAAAGCTCTCAACAAGTTATGGTTTTTTTCCGTGTCTCCGGCAACCACTTTTGCGTTGGTTAATTCAATAATTTCAGATAATTTCACTTGGTTAGTTTAATACTTGACGCAAAGATAATTCTACCACTACTTTTTTTAACTGCTTCAAGTCAAGTTATATCAAATTTATAATGAATAAAAACAAGCCCTATTTGTCTCTAATTCTGTTGGATGGATTTTCAGAAATCTGTTTTAAAACAATTCCAAAAAATATAAAGCGCCTGAGGTTTTAAATGCCTTGTAAAATGCGTATTTTTCTGTGGTAAAACTTGAAAAAACGAAACATGATTTACGATAAAGAATCATTTCTGACCGGCAACATTGAAGACCCGGCCATTCATCAGAAGATTATTGACGCGCTGCCCATTCCAATTTTTTACCGTAATACCGAAGGCATTTACCTGATGTGTAACGCGGCACACGAAAAATTCACGGGTAAAACAAAAGAACAAATACTTGGTAAACCCTTACACGAAGTTCATGTAAAAGAAACGGCAGATAAATATTGGGCACAGGACAGAATACTGATTGCCAACCCCGATGTGCAGGTATATAACACACAGGTGCGCCATGGCGACGGCACTTCGCACCACGTTATTCTGAATAAAGCAGTTATCCGCGATAACGAGAATAAAATAGTTGGAATTGTGGGTTCGATAAACGACATAACCGAACTGAAGAAAACCGAAAAACGCCTGGAGAAAGCGCAGGAAACCATGCAGGTTTCGTCGCAAATGATACATAAAATATCGTCGGGAATTGTGATGGTGGACAGCAATTTTAAAATCGTGGATTCCAATGAATATTTTGCTAAACTAATGGGCGAAGACACCGAGGATTTGTACGAAACTATTCCCGGACTCACGGGCGCCGATGTAAAAGGACTGGTGCCCGATGTGATTTACAAAATGATATCGAGCGTTCTTACATCGGGCGATGAAGTGGCTGAACGCGACTTAAAATTCAACAATAAATTAATGCATGTTTCGGTACGAACGCTTTACAAAAACAAAGTTGTTGGCGTTGTTTTCCGCGATATGTCGGCGCCAATGCTGGTTCAGGACGAAATTATTAACCGTGCCCGAAAAATCAACAAACAAAATATTGAAACGGTACAAAAAATCGCCTTCCTGTTGGGCGAAAATGCTGCAGAGACAGAAGAATTGCTCAACTCCATAATTGAAACCTACCGCTATGGTGACGACGACAAATCCTGATTATCATGTTGAAATAGAGTTTCAGCAAAAGCGGCCGAAAGGCGAAATTGCCTGTGGCGACGTGTTTCAGTCGAGCATTATTCGCGAAGAAGGACGCACCATTCTGGTATTAAGCGACGGCATCGGACACGGAATTAAAGCGAGTGTTTTGGCTACACTAACTTCCACCATGGCTTTAAAATATTCGCAGCTGCACACCAAACCCGAAATAGCCGCTCGAATAATTATGGAAACTCTTCCCAAAAGCAGCGACGGGAAAGAAAGCTATGCCACATTTACCATTATTGAGCTGGACGGCGAAGGACACGTGCGAATTGTAAATTACGACAACCCGGGAATTTTGGTGCTTCGGAACGGAGTTGCTATGCGGGGCAAAGAATACAACCTCACCATTGAAGGCAAGGAAAACCAGGGCAAAGTACTGCACTGCAAGGAATTTACCGCACGCAAAGAAGACCGCATAATTTTCATGTCCGACGGTGTTCCCCAGTCAGGCCTCGGAAACCAGCGCTATCCGCTGGGCTGGGGAATGAAAAACATCGAGGATTTTGCGCTGAACCAGATCAAACGAATGCCCGATATTTCGGCTACAAAACTGGCACGAAAAATTGTTAACCAGGCCGTAATGAACGATCAGTTTTCGGTAAAAGACGACACCAGCTGCGGTGTAATGTATTTTCGCGAACCGCGTAAATTTATGCTCATCACCGGCCCGCCTTTTTACAAAATAAAAGACTACGATTTTGTGGGCCGCATCCAGGGTTTCTACGGGAAGAAAATTATTTGCGGAGGAACCACGGCCGAAATTATTGCCCGCGAACTTGATCTTACGGTTGAAATTCAACATGGCAATAAAAACCTGGACAAATTACCGCCAACAGCAAAAATGCAGGGTTTTGAAATGGTTACGGAAGGAATTCTAACCCTGGGAAAAGTGGAAGAAATATTGGAAAATTACGACAGTGACACCCGACTCAAAGACAGCCCTCCGGAAGAAATTGTGAAACTTTTACTGCAGCACGACTGCATCGATATTATCGTTGGAACCCGTATTAACTGGGCACACCAGGATCCGGAACAACCACTGGAACTTGAACTTCGGAAATTCGTTGTTAAACGCATTGTTAAATTACTGATACACAAATTCTTTAAAAAGGTGAAGATCGAATACATATAAATACAAAAGAAAGAAGAACCCGAATTGACTGAACAAAGCAGCCCGAATTTCGTACTACTACTGACGGCCTTCCCCATGATTAGAACAGTGATTCTTTCAAAACAAAAACAAGACCGGATATGAAAACAATTTTTACCATCTTATTCTCGATCCTTTTCCTGACTTCGTATGGGCAAATTAAACGTTTTTTAGTGCAGGGACAGGTAGTGGATCAAAACGACAACCCAATTAGCGATGTCTATATTGTTAATCTCGACAACCACGAAAAAGACATCAGCCATAAAAATGGTGTATTTTCAGTTTGGGTTTCACCAGGCGATTCACTGGTATTTTCGCATATTTCGTATTTCCGAAAAATAGTTTCGGTACACACACTGCTTGTTAATCCAAAAGTGGAGCTGGTTTCCGAAAATGTTGATATTCCGGAGATTATTGTATCGCCCCAACAGGTTTCAGAAATGGACAAGGCTGAGCAAAACCTTGCTTTTATGAAAGACTACAATCCGCCTGTTAAATTTCGTATGGCGGAAGAGGAAAGCGATCCGGTTTCCGTGATCATGACCGAACATAACGATTTGATGCGATCCGAGGCTTCATCGATAAGCATTTTCCGTTTTTCTCCCTCCGAAAATGTTGGTAAACTTTTTACCCTATGGAAAAAAGATCAATCGGATGATTATTCTTCTACTCGCAAAACCCGCGAGGAACTGGAAAAAAAGAAAAACAAGTAAGAAGAATTCAGTCCAAATTTACTTTTCGCCCCTGCAATTAGTCTCATTTACAACTCCACACAAACTTTTGGCCATTCCGACTGTTCTTTAGAAGTAAAAAAGAAAAATATGAAAAAGCTAATTCTCATCAACGTATTACTACTGGCAGCAATTACAACTTTTGCGCAAAGTTCGCTACACGATTTTGTAGTAAAAGATATTGAAGGAAACGATTTTAACCTCTCCTCATTGAAAGGGAAAAAAGTATTGGTTGTAAACACGGCTTCAAAATGCGGGTTAACTCCACAGTTTGAACAACTACAGAGTGTTTTTGAGCAATATGGTGGCGATGATTTTGTGATTATCGGATTTCCGGCCAATAATTTTGCCAACCAGGAGCCGAAAAGCAACTCCGAAATTGTTGAATTTTGTGAAATGAATTATGGTGTTACTTTCCCAATGATGTCGAAAATTTCGGTGAAAGGCGATGACATGCATCCGCTATACCAGTGGCTGACTCAGAAAAGTAAAAACGGAAAACAGGATTCGGAAGTTAGCTGGAACTTTCAAAAATACCTGATTGATGAAAACGGAAAATTAGTTGATGTAATTAAACCCAAAGTAAAACCTGATGATGCTAAAATCATTAGCTGGATTACACATTAATTACAGAAATACATATAATTAATCGAGTAGGAGGAAAATAAAATAGTTTTCCTCCTACTTTATTTTCCGACCTCTCACACCACCGTACGTACGGTTCTCGTATACGGCGGTTCCTTAATTAACAACTTCTTACCTTACGATAACAATCCGAAAAGAAAACGTAGCCAGTAATTCGTAACCTTTCATTGGTAATGGAGGTAGAAAGGATCCAGCTATGCGCTAATCGCCAATAGCCTTTCCTTGTATTCGCCCACTCCCATGCCTTGTACTTATTTACACCCAACTTAATCAGGTTCTTACCCTTGGTCTTTATTCGTTTCCATTGTTTCCAAATAACCATGCGCAACCTTCGACGATACCATTCATCAACTTTGATTAGAAGCTTCTGCATATCTGCCAGCTTGAAGTATTGCACCCAACCAGTGACGTACTGCCGGAGCGCAACCTTTCTTCGGTCGTTTCCCCAACCGTTACTGCGGGATGTAAGTTCTCTGATTCTAGCTCTCATCTTATCCACACTTCTCGGGTGAATGCGCAGCCTGCCTTTCCCTCTAAATTTCCCTCTAAATTTATAGAAAGAGTAACCAAGAAACCTAATGTTCCTGTTTGATGCAACCTTACTCTTGTCCCGATTGACTATTAAAAACAATTTCTTTTCAATAAAAGGAACGATGTTCTTCATTGTCCGTTCGGCACTTCGTTGGCTTCGGCAGAAGATGACCAGGTCGTCGGCGTAGCGAACAAACTTATGGCCCCGCTTCTCTAGTTCCCTGTCCAGTTCATTAAGAAAAATATTACTCAATAATGGACTTAACGGTCCTCCCTGCGCCACCCCTTCATAGCTTTCTTCAAACTTACCGTCCTTCATCACTCCTGCATTAAGGTATTTATGGATAAGCGATATGACCCGCCCATCTTTTACCTTTCGGGATAATACCTCAATGTGTTTGCTGTGGCATACTGTGTCAAAGAAACGTTCGAGGTCTAAATCAACTGCATAACCACAACCTTGCGTGATGTAAGCCTGCCATTTTTGAAGTGCCTGATGGGCACTGTGTTTTGGACGGAAACCGTAACTGTGATCCGAAAACTCGGGGGCAAAGATCAACTGTAGTTGTTGTGCGATACTTTGTTGGATAACCCTGTCTACGACTGTGGGGATACCCAACTGACGCTTCTTCCCGTTTTCTTTAGGTATATCCACCCGTCTCACAGGATTGGGGCGGTATTTACCTTTATGAATAGAGGCCAGTAACTTATCCTTGTGACAGACAAGATAATCCTTTAAGGATTCAACTTGCATCTTATCAACACCTCCTGCTCCTTTATTCCGCTTAACTTGTTTGTAAGCTGTGTTTAGGTTGGAGGATGAAAGGATACGTTCTAACAATCCATTCTCTGACTGATAGTTGGGAGTGAGGTTGTTTTCTGTTATCTCTATAAAAGTCTGCCCTCCCGCATAGCCTTCGGATGCCGTCCTATTCTTTTGCGGACAGGTCTTCGAATCATCAAAGATTTTCTGCATTGTTCCTTTCATTGAGTAACATTCATTTACTTCTCACTCATTAAGGTTCGGCCCTTCCCATAAGTTGTCGGTTATGGTACTATGGCCTCGGCTGACTTCTCACGATAAATCTTTTCCAACCGTGTTTCATACTCTGTTTCCACACCTCCGTGAGACCTCCCGCGGTAAGATAAATAACTTTCATTCCATCCTCCCGCACCATCTACACTCCAATGTCCGTGTAGTTTTGGACTTCGTTTTGTTTGGCAAACTTATCCCATTGGAAATGCCTAATGATGTTCGTGTTCCTCGGGTCAGAAATTTGCTTTCAGCTTCCTTCAGATTCCACCTCACGATGGACACCCTTGCCTTCGGCTAATGGTTGGCACTACAAACCCCCATTCAGGACTTTCACCCTATAGCTATTTACCATGCACGGCACACCAAAATAAAAAAGGCCGACAAATGTCGACCTTTTTTTTGTGGGGAGTACTGGATTCGAACCAGTGACCCCCTGGGTGTAAACCAGGTGCTCTGAACCAACTGAGCTAACCCCCCAATATTTACTCTTACAGCGTTCTTTTTATTAGTTGCGATTGCTCTGAACCAATGCCGAAAAACCCAAATTTTTAACTTGCTGGTTTTTCGTGCATCCTCGATAAAAAACGAAATCATAGATTCCTGTTTTATCGGGACTGAGCTAACCCACCAAATATTTTAAAACAGTATCGAAGCACATTAAAAAAAGAGGTCAACCAAAATCAACCTCTTTTGTGGGGAGTACTGGATTCGAACCAGTGACCCCCTGGGTGTAAACCAGGTGCTCTGAACCAACTGAGCTAACCCCCCCCAATATGCTTATTTCTGTTTCTGAACGCGCCCCCTTTTCAGTAAGGCGCTGCAAATATAAAACCTATTTTCAGTTCTGCAAAAATTTTTTCAAGAATTTTATCAAAGTACTTCCGCTACAACAAATGTACTGCCCCCTACAAATATCATATCCGTATCATCTGCAACAAGCTGCGCATTTTTATATGCCTCGCTTACTGATGGATACACCTGCCCGATTAAACCAAACTCCTTTGCTCGTGCTGCCAGCTCTTCGGCATCCATGGCCCGGGCAATATCTGCTTTTACAAAATAATAGTTCGCCTGTTTGGGCAAAAGTGCCAGAACTTTCGCCGGATCTTTATCGCCAACAGTGCCAAAAATAAAATGTAACTGTTTATAAGCTGTATTTTCCAGCTGTTGAACCAACGACTTCATTCCATCTTCGTTATGCCCGGTATCGCAAACCGTTAACGGATTGGTGCCGATTACCTGCCAGCGCCCCAGCAAGCCGGTAGTGGCAACCACATTTTCCAGTCCTTCGCGTAAGTTATCTTCTGTTATTTTATAGCCCTTCTCATTTAAAAGATCAACAGCTTTTAATACAACCGGTATATTTTTATGCTGGTATTGCCCCAATAAATCCAATGCTAATTGAGGGTAAACATCCTTTCCCTGCTTTTGCACATTAAGCTGTTGTTTGCCATCCATACTCAACATCGAATAGGCAACGTTGTATTCCTGATCCGCAAAATAAATTGAAGTATCCACTTCCTGCGCCTTTCTGTTAAAAACCGAAGCAGTTTCGTTTTGAGTTGTTCCAATTACCACCGGAACATCTCTTTTTATAATGCCTGCCTTTTCTCCGGCAATCTTCTGCAAAGTATCTCCCAGCAGGTTGGTATGATCTAAACCGATATTGGTAATAATACTTACATCGGGGGAAATAATATTGGTAGAATCGAGTCGTCCGCCTAGACCAACTTCCATTACCGCCACATCAATTTCCTGATCGGCAAAATAATCGAATGCCATGGCTACCGTCAATTCGAAGAACGACGGCTGAATTTTCCACAATTCGTTGTTAGCTTTAAAGTTACTAACCCAATCAACCACATCCGATTCCGGCATCATCTGCCCATTTATTTTTATGCGTTCGCGAAAATCTTTCAGGTGTGGCGAAGTATATAAACCGGTTTTATATCCGGCCGCCTGAAGCACCGAGGCCAGCATATGCGAAACCGATCCTTTTCCGTTTGTTCCGGCAACATGGATGGTTCGGTACTTTCGGTGCGGATGACCATAATTTTCATCCAGCTTCAAGGTATTTTCCAGGGTGTTTTTATAGGCAGCCGGCCCAGTTCGCTGAAACATAGGCAACTGACTAAACAGATAATCTAAAGTAGCTTTGTAATCCAATGAAACGTACATTATAATAAGTCTTTTTTATACAACGGAACTTGTTTATGTGAGCTCCATCTGTTACCACAGTAATTCAACCATTTTAAACAGATGAATTCAATATTTATTAACGGGTGCAAGTTTATTAATTTTTGGCGCATCAGCTCCGATTTCTACCGAAATTATATACATTTAAAACAAATCATTTAGATATGCTGAGTAAAACCAAAAAGAGTAAAATTTTCGTTCTTGATACAAACGTAATTTTACACGATCACACCTGTATTTACCAGTTCCAGGATAACGACATTATCCTTCCGATTACAGTACTCGAGGAGCTGGATAAATTTAAACGAGGAAACGACCTGATCAACTTTCAGGCACGCGAATTTACCCGAGTGCTCGATGAAATTGTTGGAGATGACATTTTTAACGGCGGGAAATCGCTGGGTGCAGGAAAAGGGCGCATACGAATTGAAACCGGAAAACCGTTCTCGGATGAGTTAAAAGCCTCATTTCGTGAAGATATTCCCGATCACAGAATCCTGGCGATAGCAGATTTTACCGCAAAAACTTATCCGCGCCGAAAAACGGTTCTGATCAGTAAAGACATCAACCTTCGGATGAAAGCCAAGTCGCTGGGAATTCAGGCTGAAGATTACAAAACCGACCAGGTAACCGACGAGAATGTGCTGGATAAAACCATCACGACCTTCGATAATTTTGACGATATAGTTATCGACCAGCTTTATCAGCAGGGATCATTTGCAAAGGCCGATGTAAAAGATTTTAATCCCGATGCCAACGAATGTTACATTTTCAGAGGCAACCAGTCGAGTGCACTGGCACGTTACGACGCCAAATCGGAGCGCATTTACCGGGTAGAGAAAAAATCGGCTTATGGCATAAAACCGCGAAATGCGGAACAGACGTTTAGTTTGAACATGCTGATGGATCCCGAAGTAAGGCTTATAGCGCTTACCGGAAAAGCCGGAACAGGAAAAACCCTGCTGGCTTTGGCTGCAGCAATTGAGCAACACCGCCAATACGAGCAAATACTTTTGGCCCGCCCAATTGTAGCATTAAGTAACCGCGACCTTGGCTATTTGCCCGGCGACGCCAGCGAAAAAATCAACCCGTATATGCAGCCGCTATACGATAACCTGGCTGTTATTAAGCATACTTTTAACCCGCGAAGCAACGAGTACCAGCTGATTGAAGAAATGGTGAAAGATGAAAAGCTAAACATAACACCGCTGGCCTACATCCGCGGCCGAAGTTTGTCAAATGCCTTTTTTATTATCGACGAAGCGCAAAACCTTACTCCGCACGAAATTAAAACCATTATTACCCGTGCCGGAGAAGGAACAAGAATGGTATTTACCGGCGATTTGTGGCAAATCGACTCGCCCTATCTCGATATGAAATCGAACGGGCTGGCTTACATGGTGGATCGTATGCGCAATCAGGAATTGTTTGCACACATTAATTTGGTGAAAGGCGAACGCAGTTATCTGGCCGAACTTGCCAGTAACTTGTTATAGAACGTTATTCCGTCCGTCAGCTGACGGATTCGGAATCTATTGAGTAATAAAGATGCTGAAATAAGTTCAGCATGACGTAACACAGAATAATAGATTCAGAAAGAAGTATTTGCAATAAGCAGCTTTTTTCTACCTTTGCAGCCTATTTAGAATAATTCAAGATAGCAAGATGAATTACAAGGGGAAGAAAGCTGCTTTTTACACCTTAGGCTGTAAACTTAATTTTTCAGAAACATCAACCATTGCCGGCTCGTTTAAAGAGGTTGGTTTTGAACGCGTTGAGTTTGATGAAAAAGCCGATGTGTACGTGATAAATACCTGCTCGGTTACCAACCAGGGCGATAAGGCCAGTCGTAATATTGTGCGCAAGGCCGTAAAACAAAACCCTGACGCCATGGTAATTGTGGTGGGTTGTTACTCGCAACTGAAACCCGATGAAGTGGGACACATTGAAGGTGTTGACATGGTGCTGGGGACACAGGAAAAGTTTCACATTCCGCACTACCTTGGCGATTTGCAAAAACGCGAAACCACCGAAATCAGAACCACACGTTTGGCCGATATAAAAAGTTACCACAAAGCATTTTCGTGGGGCGACCGCACGCGCAGTTTCCTGAAAGTGCAGGACGGATGCGACTATTACTGCTCGTTTTGCACCATTCCGTATGCACGCGGACGAAGCAGAAACGACAATATCGTCAACACGGTTAAAGAAGCACAAAAATCCGTTCATAAAGGCTACAAAGAAATTATACTCACCGGTGTAAATATTGGCGATTTCGGTAAATCTACCGGCGAGAATTTTCTTGATTTGCTAAAAGCGCTGGAACAGGTTGAGGGACTGGAACGACTTCGTTTAGGCTCGATTGAGCCAAACCTGTTAAAAGACGAAATCATCGAACTGGTATCCAAATCGAAAGTTATTATGCCACACTTTCATTTGCCTTTGCAATCCGGCTCCGATGAAATTTTGTCGCTGATGAAACGAAAATATTCTACCGATTTGTACCGAAAACGAGTGGAACGTATTCGCGAAATTGTACCACATGCGTTTATTGGTGTTGATGTAATTGCCGGTACCAATGGCGAAACCGAAAAGTATTTCCAGGAATCGTTCGACTTCCTTAACAGTCTGGAAATTTCGCAGCTGCATGCGTTTACCTACTCGGAAAGAAGTGGAACGCAAGCCTTGAAAATTCCGTGGAAAGTTGATGTGGAAGAACGCAAAAACCGCACGCAAAAATACATCAACTTATCGGAGAAAAAACTACGTGCTTTTTACGAAAAACACATAGGTTCATCACAATCGGCACTTTTTGAGGCACAGAAAAGCCAGGATAAAATGCATGGTTTTACCGAAAACTACATTAAAATAGAGGTGCCCTACCAGGAAGAACTGGTAAATAAGCTGGGCAGCGTAAAATTAAAGTCAATTCTGCCAAACGGTAACGTTGCGGTGGATTTCAACGCCTGATTTTTCAATACTTTTGTGCAAAACAGCTAAAAATGGATTACAAAGAACTTTGTTTTCAAGTACAAAATATAGCACACAGCACAGGTAATTTTATCCGTGGCGAGCAGAAAAAGATTTCGGAGAAAAATATTGAAATTAAAAGTGTTGCCAGTCTGGTAACTTACGTTGATAAAACGGCAGAAAAACAAATTGTTAATGCCTTAAAAGAGCTGCTTCCGGAGGCCGGTTTTGTTGCCGAGGAAGGAACTGCCAAATCAAATAATGAAAAATATACCTGGTTTGTCGATCCGCTGGATGGAACAACCAATTACCTGCACGGATTAGCACCGCACTCGGTGAGTATTGCGTTGGCCGAAGGTGATGAATTAGTTTTAGGCGTGGTTTACGAAATTGGCGCCGACGAAATGTTTTATTCATGGAAAGGTGGCCCTGCATACTGCAACGAAGTTATCATTGAAACAGCAAAACGATCAAAATCGGAAGACACCTTGATTGCTACCGGATTTCCTTATTACGATTTCGACAAAGTGGATGAGTACATTTCCGCGATGAAAGAACTGATGCAATCAACACGCGGAATTCGCCGTTTTGGATCGGCAGCCGTAGACTTGTGTTACGTTGCAGCCGGTCGTTTCGATGCATTTTACGAACATGCCCTGCATGCCTGGGATGTGGCAGCAGGCGTATTTATTCTCCAACAAGCCGGCGGAAAAACGACCGATTTTAGTGGAGGCGACAACTGGTTGTTTGGCGGCGAAATTGTTTCGGCCAGCGATGCTTATTTCCCCGAATTCTATGGAATAATCAATAAGCACCTGGGATAGGAACCGTTTTTTGCATATTTTTTCATGCATTTTGTGCCTATTTTTGCATTATAATATATGCACTTTAGGCTATATTTGTATATTAATTTATGCGATTAATGGAACAGATAAACATTCTATATCAAAGCATTCTTTCCCGTACAAACACAAAATTCATTCGATTTTTGTTTAATAAAATTAACCTGGAAAATCGGATGAATGCCATTATAGGATCGCGTGGAGCAGGAAAAACCACACTGCTTCTCCAACTTATAAAACAGAAACTCCCCATAACCAAAACACTCTACCTAAGTGCCGACAATATTTACCTTACAAATTTAAATCTGTTTGAACTGGCACAGAAATTTAGCAACACAGGCGGATTATTCCTTTTTATCGATGAAATCCACAAATACCCAAACTGGTCGCAGGAGCTTAAAATGATCTATGATTATTTGCCCGACCTGAAGGTTGTATTCACCGGATCATCAATCCTCGATATCTACAAAGGATATGCTGATTTGAGCCGTAGAGTACTTACCTATTATCTTCCGGGCTTGTCGTTCCGCGAATACATTGAATTCAAAACAAACAATAAATTACCGGTGTATTCTTTGGAACAAATCGTAAAAAACGAGATTTCATTTGATGGTTTTAAGCCACTGGAACAATTTAGCGAATACATCAAATCAGGCTATTTCCCGTTTTTTAAGGAGCCCGGTTATATCGAAAAACTAAACAACACCATAAACCTGACTTTAGAAACCGATATCCCCAACCATACCGGAATGAATATAGCCACAGTAAATAAGTTAAAGCAACTGCTATACATCGTCTCCCAATCAGTTCCGTTTAAACCAAACATGTCGAAAATAGCCGAAATGATTGGAATAAACAGAAACCAGGTAGCCGAATACCTCCATTATTTTGAACGCGCCGGACTGATTCTTCAACTTCGGGAAGCGACCAAAGGCATAAGGTTAATGGGAAAAGTTCAAAAAATATATCTTAATAACCCCAATTTCATTCATCTGTTTGCAGAAGGAAATCCCAACATTGGAAATATCCGTGAAACCTTTTTCTTTAATCAGATGAGCCCCTATCACCAGGTGTTTTCAGCACAAAAGGGGGATTTTACGGTAGATTCATTAACATTTGAAATTGGCGGAAAATCGAAAAACAACAGGCAAATAAAAAACGTGGAAAATTCATATATTGTTAAAGACGATATCGAATACGGGAGCGGTAACACAATTCCACTTTGGGCATTTGGCCTCACCTATTGATTGCTTTTCTTTGTATCTTGCAGAAAACAAAATACCATGGCAGAAAAACAAATTGCACTTCTTCGCGAACAGCTCGCAAAATTAGACGAAAAGAAATTCGATCTTGATGCCTGGAAAACGCACACCCTCATTTTTTTGGAGCGCATTTTCGGGAAAGACAACTCGAAGTTAAAGTTGATTCAGGACCTGCATTACGATTACTCGAGCTGGAGTTTGCGTGACACCGCTGCTGCCGGAAAAACAAAAGACAAAGACCCGGTAAAATTGCGCGCCAGCGAAATTCTGGAAGCAACTATTCTTGAGCTGGAAACACTCGGGCTTCCCGAAGGAGAAGAAGAACAGCAAAAACTCTGGAAATTACTTCAGGATGAGTTAACCGGAAAACAGGTGAAAGAAATTGAGGCTTTGGCAAAATCAGACGACAAAGAGAAAACAAAAAAATCAGCGGAATTCTTGAAAACCTCGACAAAGAAAACCTTTCTTTGCTGATCGCAAAACTACTTTTGAGCTGATTTATGAGCAAAGACAAAAAAATTGCCATTGTAATTTTAAACTGGAACGGGCTTAAACTTTTCCCCGATTATCTCCCATCTGTAATCGAACATTCAAAAGGCGAAAACATTGAGCTAATTGTTGCAGACAACGGATCAACCGACCATTCGCTGGAATTTTTGAAAGCCAATTTTCCCGAAGTAACACTGCTCAACCTAAAAGAAAATTACGGCTTTGCCAAAGGCTACAATGTGGCTTTAAACCAGATTGAGGCTGATTATTTTGTGCTGCTGAATTCGGATGTTAAAGTGGAAGAAAACTGGATTCATCCGTGTATCGATCAGTTTGATCGCGATGAAAAAGTTGTTGCCGTTCAGCCAAAGATATTGAGCTTTAATAAACCCGAATTTTTCGAATACGCCGGAGCAGCCGGCGGTTTTATCGATAAATTTGGATATCCGTTTTGTCGTGGACGAATTCTGGACCATGTGGAGAAAGATGAAAATCAATACAATCAGCCGGGCGAAATTTTCTGGGCCACGGGAGCTTGCATGTTTGTTCGGGCCGAAGCTTTTAAAACCTCGGGCGGCCTGGATGCCGATTTCTGGGCACACATGGAAGAAATTGACTGGTGCTGGCGAATGAAAAACCAGGGCTACAAAATTGTGTACGAACCAGCCAGTGTTGTTTATCATTTGGGCGGAGGCAGCCTCGAGTATGGAAATCCCAAAAAGGTTTACCTTAATTTCCGCAACAACTTATACATGCTTTATAAGAACCTGCCGAAAAACAAATTCCTGCCCATCTTCTTAAGCCGAATGATATTGGATGGCGTTGCCGCTGCCAAGTTCCTGTTAGGAGCAGAGTTTAAAGCTTTTGGAGCCGTGGCTAAAGCACATCTCTTTTTCTACAAAAATCTTTCGGCACTGCGTAAAAAACGAAAGGAATTGTTAAAGTTGGCAAGTGTTAACAATCACAAACAGATTTACCCGAAAAGCATTATGTGGAAGTTCTTTGTTCAGAAAAAATATAAATTTGCCGAACTGAATTTCAAGCCGGAATAACCATGCAAAAATTAAAATTTCAAGAGCCCGTTTATACTTACCACATTGATTTTGTTGGACATGTTAACAACATTATTTACGTGCAATGGCTGGAAAATGCCCGGGTAAAACTTATTGAAGCCATGGGGTTGTCCATCGCGCAAATTGCTGTCGACGACGATATTTTACCCATTATTACAGAAACCAACATTCAATACAAAAAGCCCTTCTTCCTGAGTAACGAAGTGCATGTTGAAGTGTGGGTCTCGGAGATCTTCAACGTATCGGCCAACTTTAAATTCCGTTTCCGAAACGAAAAAGGTGAGATCTGCTCCACCGCACAACAAAAAGTTTTGTTCATCGATCGGGGCACACAACGCCCTTCGCGCAAGTTTGTGAAATACAGGGAGCTTTTTGAAAAATACCTTCTGAAAGACAGCGAAATTTAAGAGTACATTCATTAATCGTTTGAACGTCATCCTGAACCTGATTCGGGATTTTTATTTTCCGATTTATCAGGTCGAATAGATTCTGAATCCGTCAGCTGACGAACAGAATGACGTGCTCAGTCATTCTAAATAGTCTTTGACACCAGAACTTTCCTTTGCCAATTAAAAAATCCGTTATACCTTTACTCCCGATATTTACGCAATGGGGTGTCCCGATTAAACTTTGGGACTGAGATTATACTCAATGAACCTGATCCGGTTAGCACCGGCGTAGGGAGAGCGAAAAGGATTTGTTCCTACCTCATTGGTTAGTTTTTTAACCAATTATTCAAAAATGAAAAAATTTAGTTTAATGCTGCTGTTGCAACTAATGGCAGTAATTGCTTTCGGGCAAATGAATTTAACAGGCCTTGTTAAAGGAGACGGAGAAGCTTTGGCCGGTGCCAGCGTGGTAATCGAAAAATCGTTTTATGGCGTTTCAACCCGGGCCAACGGAAGTTTTGAATTTAAAAACCTGAAACCCGGCAATTACACCCTGCTGGTTTCGTTTGTCGGTTTCGAACCTCAGGAAGTTCCTGTTTCGGTGCCAACAACTGAGCCCCTTGAGATCAATCTTAAAGCCAGTAACTTTTTTACTGACGAAGTACAAATTACGGCCACACGTGCCGGAAACAAAACTCCGGTGGCATTTACCAACCTGTCGAAACAAGAACTGGATGCCAATAATTCGGGGCAGGACATTCCTTATTTACTGGGAATTACACCATCCCTGGTTCAGTCATCGGAAGCCGGGGCCGGAATCGGGTACACCAGTTTCAGAATTCGCGGAACCGATCCTACCCGCATAAACGTAACGATCGATGGTGTTCCGCTAAACGATTCGGAATCGCAAGGTGTTTTCTGGCCCAATATGCCCGATTTTGCCAGCTCGGTAGAAAACGTGCAGATACAACGTGGCGTGGGCACATCAACGAACGGAGCGGCGGCATTTGGCGCTACCATTAATTTCCAAACACAAAACGTTAATCCGAATAGCTATGCTGAAATTACGAGCATGGCCGGTTCGTTCAACACGTTTAAAAACAGCGTTAAAGTTGGAACCGGAATAATCAACGACCATTTTACATTTGATGCCCGCTTTTCGAAACTAAATTCTGACGGTTACATCGATTACGGATTTTCAGATCATAAATCAATGTACATGGCTGCCGGATACCACACCGAAAAAAGTTCGGTAAAAGCGAAGATAATCCATGGCGATCAGCGTACCGGAATTACCTGGTGGGGAAATCCCGACGTGGAAGGACTTGGCAGAACGTATAATCCGGCAGGCGAATACGTTGATGAATACGGGCAGACCCAATACTACGAAGATCAGACAGACAATTACAAACAGACACATTTTATCCTGAACTACTCTTCAAAATTGTCGGAATCTCTTCACTTCAACACCTCGTTACATTATACCCGCGGAAAAGGATATTACGAACAGTACAAACAAGATGAAAGTTTCCCGGATTACGGGTTGGAAGATGTGGTGTTAACCGGCGGTGAAATAATAAGCACTACTGATTTAATTCGTCAGAAATGGCTCGACAATCATTTTTACGGAATGGTTTTCGGTTTGAGCTACCAAAAAGAAGCACTGAACTTTACCCTGGGCGGTGGCTGGAACAAATACGACGGCGATCATTATGGGAATATTACTTGGATGCGCTACGCCGGAAAAAGCGAAAAGGATTATGAATGGTATTTAAACAACGGGAAAAAAACCGATTACAACCTTTATGCAAAAACAAGTTACCAGCTTACTGGGGTACTAAGCGCTTATGCCGATATTCAGCTGCGTGGAATTAACTATGATATTACCGGGATTGACGACGACAGAGTGGATATGACAATGAACCACGATTTTCTGTTTGTAAACCCGAAACTGGGATTGTTTGCACAACTCGATGCCAAAAATGCAGTTTATGCATCGTTTGCTTTGGCGCACCGCGAGCCTACACGTGCCAATTTTAAAGAGGCAAAAACCTATCCCTCTTTAACACCAAAAGACGAAGCCTTGTACGATTACGAAGCCGGATATAAATTTAACGGCAACACATCGGCATTTGGTGCCAACCTTTACTATATGTTTTACCGCGACCAATTGGTACCAACAGGTGAAAAAAGTTCAGTGGGTTACGATATTATGACCAATGTTGACAAAAGCTACCGACTGGGAATTGAATTAACCGGTGGATTAAAAATCACAACCTGGTTAAAATGGGACGCAAATCTTACCCTTAGCAGCAATAAAATTATTGATTACGTTGACCATACATCGGGAGCAGGCGGCGATGGCGTTAACTTTAAAGAACTGGGAAATACCGACATCTCCTATTCTCCGAATGTTATTGCAAATAATATTGTAAGCGTTATGCCGTTCAGCAACTTCGATATCAAATTAATAAGCAAGTATGTAGGTGAACAACATTTTGACAACACCTCGAGCACCGACCGGGTAATTGAGGCCTATTTTGTAAACGACCTGAGATTTGATTATTCGCTGGATAACGTTCTGTTCTCGCAGGTAAATCTCTTTGCTCAGATAAATAATTTATTCGATGCCAAATACAGCAACAATGCTTACGGAGGGCACTGGTACGAAAACGGGAAAGATTATACCTGGGCATATTATTTTCCGCAGGCCGGAACAAACTTCATGCTTGGAGCAAGCTTTACGTTTTAACCACAACTTACCAGATATCGCTATAAATAAAAACGGCCGCACTATCTTGTGCAGCCGTTTTTTTTATTGAATATTGTTCTATTGCAAAATCACTTTGCCCTCTATTTCTACCAACAGATCATCGCGGCAAATATCGGCCAGAATATAAACTACCGGCAAATCGCCGTAAAACTTTTTCACCACATCACGAATTTTAGTGTAATCTGTACGGTTCTTAACGTAAACGCGGGTGTGTCCGAATTCCGGATGAGCAACCTCATCGGGTAAAGCAGCCAAAACCTCATCGGCATACAAACGTTGCATATTCTGAATGGTCACTTCGGTTTGTTTTGCCGCATCGCCAACTCCAACCGTATTTTCGCCAATAATAGATGCTGTTCCTGAAATAAAAATCAACTTTTTGTTGCGATACCTGAGATAACGGGCGCGCTCGAACTTTGGAGTGGTTTTCAGGTTACACGCTTCGCCAACCAAAACCTGGTCGGTGTACTGATGTGCCGAAACCTGATCGGGATTATCAACCGGCTGCGTTAGAACTTCTTTTGATTTTACCGCTACATACTCAATTAGCACACCACCGTGAGTCATACCAATTCCCGTTGCTGCCGGGTAGCCGCCTTGCTCAAAAACTTTCCCGTAGGCATCCGAGCGCACGTTGTTAAACTCTTGATAACGCTGCTCTTCGCCATCAAACCCCAGAATATCTTCCAGGTAATTCCACTGGCGAACAATCGAATTTAACGGAAACTGTGCTTCCTCGAAAGTTTCAACCAACTCATCAAAAGCCTTTTCGGCATTTAACTTACAATTGCTGTTTTGATTGGCATGAACGGTTCCCAGCAAAATTTCGGTTGTGCCGTTCAGAAACAAGGCCGTACTATTTTCGCCTTCTGAAAGCATCTGGCAATCCCAGCTTTCCGGATCGTAATAATACGCCTCAACGATTACCTTGCAACTTAATGGCGCCTGCGAAATAAAGCTGATCAGAATTTCGTTTCCAAATCGTTCTTTTACCTGATTACGAACATCCTTTAGCAGTTTATCGTACTCTGAATTTGAATTGGTATCGACAAAGAAATTTAGTTTGAAAATCCGTTTCCCTGAATTGACTTTCTCCAGCTGCTCCAGGCAGTTATTAATTTGCAAACCTAAGCCTTTACAACCGTTTTCAGGTTCTATATATGTTCTGTCTCCGTTTAGAAAATACATCCTACTCCCTCACTCAAAAAAGAAATGAAGCACAAATATGCGCGTTTTTTACTTGAAAATGGTGATTTCAGTCAAAATTCTTGTCATAAGTACAAAGAGCTTATTTCGATAATTCGTATTAACCACCATAAACATTCATCATTACCGGGAATCATGAACCGAAATGAAAGTTAAACAATGTTCGACAAACTCGCCCTCATTCCCTCTCTTCACGAAAAGAGAGACGATTGTATCGCAGGCACAATTAGTGCGAGTCAATAAATTCCGAAGCATATTTTGCTATTAATTTCCACTTGACTTTCGGAAAAAGTTAAGCCACTAATAATCGCCGGTTGCTGTGGCACCGTTTAGCACGGCCTCTGTTGAGCCAATACCCAAACGATCGGCGCCTTGCTCCAAAAAGGCAACTGCCGTTTCCCAGTCGCGAATACCACCCGAAGGCTTTACCTGCATTTTATCGCCAACGGTTTTTACCATTACTTCAATGTATTCAGGCTTCGCTCCGCCGGGGCCAAATCCGGTTGATGTTTTTACAAAGTCGGCACCGGCTTCGTACGATAATTTGCAGGCTTTGGCAATTTGCTCCAGCGTTAAATGACCGCTTTCCTGTATAACTTTTACCAGCACATTGTGTTGGTGCGCCACTTCAACAACGGCTTTAATATCCTCGCGAACATAGTCGTATTCGCCCGATAAAAAGCGGCCGATATTCATTACCATATCAATTTCGTCGGTTCCGTCTTCAATGGCCTGTTTGGCCTGAAATGCTTTTACCGGTGTTGCATCAGCTCCGTGCGGAAAACTGAGTACGCACGATACTTTTACACCACTGTTGTTCAATAATTCTTTGGCGGCTTTTATATCGCAGGGTTTTACGCACATACTGAAAACCTTATTTTTAATGCACATCTCGGCATTTTCTTTTAAATCGGCCAGTGTTTGTTCAGGTTTTAAAACCGCGTGGTCGATGGTTTGTGCTACTTGTTCTTTTGTGTACATATTCTATTCTTCTGTTAATGCTTTTAATATTTCCTGTGCTTGCGCAAAATCGGTGTCAACCACAAACAAATCAATGGCCGAAGGAACACCATCTCCATAACCGGCGGCGAGCCCCTGCTTAAATCTGTCTTTTATCAATGCATTGATACCGGCAGCTTCCAATTCCTGTTTTACCCGATTAATGATCACATCATCTCCGGTAATAAGTTTTACAATTTTATCTTGCTGTTCCATAAGGGGATATTTCGATGTTAATCTTCCATTTCTTTTAAAATCTGCTCCACCTGCTCGTTGGTTTTCGTTAATTTTTCTTTGCAGGTTTTAAGTAAAACCGATACGCGTTTTACTTTTTCGGCCAGTTCATCCACATCCAGCTCTTCGTTTTCAATTTTTTCCAGAATTTCTTCTATCTCGGCCATTGCCTCGCTGTATGATATTTTTTTTGCTGCCATTCTATTTCTTTTTTATGATTTTACTTTCAACAGTCCCATCGGCAAAACGGGTTTCCAGTTGTTCACCAACCGCCACATCGTTGCTCGATTTAATTATTTTTCCGTCTTTCAAAGTTAATGTAAATCCTCGTTTCAATACATTTTCAGGATTTAATAAACGTACTGAATTTTCGTTTATCAGAATGCGATCGCGCTCTTTTGCCAACAGGTTTTGTACACGTCCCGCTAACAGATCCTGCTGATGGTTTAATTTTGCGTCCGCTTTAAATACCGCCTCACCAACCAGCCGCCTCAGCATTCGTTGTGTTTTGCCCATATTATTTTTTGCTTCCACAAACCACACCGAAAGGCCGGAATCCAAACTATGTCGCAGCTCTGTTAGTTCGTTTTGTTTTTTAAACGAAAACCGACTAACATTTTGCTGCAGTTCGTTGCCGCGTTTGCTTAGCTGCCTTTGCCTGTCGTTAATAAAATCGGCAACCGAATATTTTAATCCTTCGGCTATTCTTTCCAGCTTATCCTGCTGAAATTCGAGCGTTTCGCGGGTTAATTGAACAATGCCGTTTTCCAGTTCGAGCAAACGTTCGTAGTAGCGTTCCACACCGCTCACAAAAAATTCGGCTACTGCTGTTGGCGTTTTCATGCGGGTGTGCGCCACCAAATCGATTATCGTATCATCTTTTTCGTGTCCAATTCCGGTAATCACCGGCAACGGAAACTGGGTAATATTCATCGCCAGGTCGTAATCATCGAAACTACTCAAATCGGCCGTTGCTCCACCTCCACGAATTATAGCTACTGCATCAAAAAAGTCGTCGTGAGCAAAAATCCGTTCCAGCGCATGAATTATCGACGGCACGGTTTCGGCTCCCTGCATATACGCCTCAAACAATTTGGTGTAGAACTTAAAACCGTATTCGTTGTTTTCCAGCTGGTTCATAAAATCCTGGTAACCGGCAGCCGTTGCCGACGAAATAACAGCGATTTTTTGCGGCACCAGCGGCAGTGACAGTTCCTTGTTCATATCAAAAACACCTTCGGCCTTCAAACGATTTATAATCTCTTTTCGCTGCATGGCCATGTCGCCAACCGTGTAAGTCGGGTCGATGTCTTTAATATTCAAACTCAAGCCATACGCCGAATGATATTCGACCGTTGCCTGAACCAACACTTTTATGCCTTCGGAAAAAAGCTGCCCGGTACTGGTTTCGAAATACGGTTTTAGCATGCGGTAGGTGTACGACCAGATTGTTGCCCGCGAACGTGCCGTTATGGTGTTGCCTTCTTTTTCAACCAACTCCAGGTAACAGTGGCCACTTCGGTTGTGCTTTAACTCGCTCACCTCGGCAACTACCCACACCGTTCCCGGAAATGCATCAAGCAAGGCATCTTTAATTTTTTGATTCAGTTCCGAAAGGGTAAATTTCTGGTTCATTCTTTACCTGATTTTATTGATTTTAAAGGTTTCAACACCATCTTTTGTTTTTACCAGAAGTAGAAAAATACCCGACTCTGTAGTCTCCAGATTATTTAACGTAACAATGGGGGCAGCCGGGAGTTGCCAGTTGTTTACCATCCGTCCATCCAGCGCGTAAAGTTTTATATCGAGACGGCCTGCCTGAATATTTGTTGCCGACTTCAACACAATCCGGTCTTTTACAGGATTTGGAAAGATTGTCCAGCTCCTGTTCTCCGTTGTAATATCTGCCGCTGCCGGGTTCAATAACGAACACGCCACTTGCATATTCGGAACTCCGTAACCTTGCAATGAATCGGGCGAATTATAAAGATGGCCGCTTTCTTCCAGCGCCGTTTTTATTTCTACAGCTGTTTTTTCAGGGTAGGCCTGCCACAACGATGCCGCCATTCCGGCCAATACCGGCGACGAAAACGAGGTTCCATTGGCAATTCCCACTGTTCCGTTAGAGCGTTGCAAAGTGGTTGAGTAGCCCATTGCTGACACATTGGGTTTTAAAGCACCATCGACAGCCGGACCGGCAGAGGAAAAAAATGCCGGAGAAAAGTTTGCATCTACTGCCGCAACACCTATAACATTCACCCCGTCAGACGGAGCAACAATACGAAACCAGGAATTATCCCGCTCGTTGCCGGCACTTGCAAACACCAGCATTCCGCGCGAGGCCGCTATATTCGCGCCCCTTGTTACACGTGTTGTTTTTCCATCCAGGTCGGCATAAGTGTGGTTGGTGGAGGCATCATCAAATTCGGTATATCCCAACGACGCATTAATAATATCAACTCCAACACTGTCGGCAAATTCAGCTGCTGCTACCCAGTTGTCTTCTTCCACTATGTATTCAGAGTCATTTTCTTCGGATCGTAACAACCAATAAGAAGCCTTGGGTGCAGTGCCAATCAATTCTCCGGGAATATTTCCGCCCATACAGGATAGCACACTCATTCCGTGATAGTTGGTAGAAAAGAAATCATCGCCGGGATTTACAAAATCCTTTGTTCCCAAAATCTGGTTATTCGCCCACAGGCTGTCGAAAGCGGGGAGCTCATCAACTTTGTAAAAGCCGGCATCCAACACGGCAATTTGTATTCCCTGTCCGCGAAAGTTCTCATTGTGCAACACTTGTCCTTCCATCATCCCAATCTGGTGAACGGAAGCACCATAAACAGAAGTATCGATGGGAGCCCGGTCGCTTAGTTGCTCATCAGCGAATTTGTTGTGGAGGCTTTTTGTGGACATACCGGGTTTCGTTAGCTGAACCTCGCGGATAAAACTCCAGTTACCGAGGCTGTCGGCTAATGTCGCCGAATCGCAGCGAACGGTAATACCATTGAGCCATTTTGAGGCATGTACCAATTCCACCTCGAGCGTGAGTACCGAGTCGATATAAGTCTGTTTTACCGGAAGGTCTAATGAATCGACAGCAATATTTTGATTGATACGGCGCTGAATAGCCCGCTCTGAAAGATACATTTCAGGATGATCAAGCGAATACTCCGAATTATTTTTATCGGTAAAACCGATCCAGAAATAATTCTGCGCATGAATAGCTTGCACCCCCAACCACAGCATGCCAAGGAGTAAAATTATATACCTCATTCTAATTAAATGTTCAATACCTATTAAACGTCCAAGTTAATGAATAAATAGCTTTTTACCTTGAACGGCAATCAGTTTTATCGCTGTCGTTGATCACGCATCATATATTCCGACGGGTCTTGTAAAAACTTTTCAGGATCGGGAATAGTGCCTTTGTTTTTTTCCAGGGCTTTCATTTTTAGGTTATCAAAACTGTCGCGAACAGCCGGATTCAGGATTTGTCCGTTATCGTAATAAAGTGTGTACTGCAGGTTGCCCTCTTTATCGAAGTACTTCCACTCGCCGTGGCGCAGGTTATTCCGGTATTCGGCAACCATTTCCTGGCGGCCGTTTTCATAACTTACCAAAAACAAACCATGCCGCATTCCCTGTTTCATTTTGCACTGCATGTAGGGTTCGCCGCTTTTATAAAAAATCTGGTAATCGCCGTCTTCCTTTTCGTTTACCCATTCTTTTTCTTCCATCACTTCGCCGGTATCGTAATACTGATGCGATTTACCGTTTTTCACCCCAAGCTTATATTCTTCGTCGGCAGTAAGCTGCCCATTCTTGTAAATTTTCCAAACACCTTCCTTCTGCTGATTTACATAATTTCCTTCGGCCACTTTTTTGCGCCAAACATCAAAAAGTTGCGTGTAGGCCGTGTCGCCTTTATACTCGATAATTGCTTTAACTTGCCCGCCCGGATGGTAGCGTTTCCACTCTCCTACCGGTTTGTCATCTTTAAAATATCCTTCGTAAAGCAAACGCCCGTTGTCCTGTTTTTTTTGCCAAAGCCCCTGGCGCAAACCATTGGCATCGGTTTGGTTGGTTTGTGCAAAAACCAACGTAGGAAGGAAGATGAGTAAAGCAAGCAAATATCTCATAACACACTATTTTAGGTAGAACGCGAAATTAGGGATTTATTTCAGTTGGCATAAAAAAAGCTTTCCATCAATCGATGAAAAGCCTGTAATTATCAAATTGCAATGTGTCTTTAATAAATTTCTTTGGTCATTCGCTCGGTAGCGATCATGTAGTAACGTGCAAAGTTATCGTCTTTCATAAAAACGTTAAGTTGCTCGCGCCAGCCTTCTGCCTCTTCTGAAAGTTCGGCAATACGTCGACCGGCTTCTTTATCGTTTGGATCGGCACGAAATGTTTTAATCACCGGAATAAATTCATCCATCCAGTCTTCGTAGCGGTCCATCAATTTTTGCTGATCGGCTTCCAACGGAAATTCAGCCTTATCGTTTAATACTTTGGCCGAGAGTTTTTCTCCTGCCACAAGGCTGGCTCCAAGTGTTAAGCCCAATTTAGTCAGAAAGCTTCTTCTGGTTTCTTCGTATTCGTTGCTCATTTCTGTGTTTTTTTAATCCACATTTCAGAAACACAATTTCGTTGGGAATGTTTACAGAACAAAGAAAAATCCTTCTTCATCATCCGATTTTAAGAAATTGAATTCATTTTCTTACATCTCAAACCTTCTTCCACAAAACATACAACACTTATTCAATGCTAGTTACACAACACAAAACCAACACCATCCAAATCCAATTCTTCTCTCTGACTTCAGCAATTGATTATCTCGATCAAAAAACTAATTTTTAATTTTATTTTCTTTGAAATATCATCTTTTTAATTTTTTTAATATGTTTTCTTTGCAGAAAGATACTGCATCAGAATAAATCAGAAAGCGGGTATCAAACAACAAATCACAAAGCTGATAAAACAGCAATGCTTGTAACAAAAACAAAAGAAAACATATTAAAATGAAACCTACATTGTTAGTATTAGCGGCCGGAATGGGAAGCCGCTACGGAGGATTAAAACAGATGGATCCGATTGGTCCATCGAACGAAACGATTATCGACTACTCGATTTACGATGCCATTGAGGCCGGATTTGGCAAAATAGTATTTGTTATTCGGGAAAGTTTTGCGCAGGAATTTAAAGCACTTTTTAACGCAAAAATCGCGGGCCGGATTGAAACAAAGTATGTAACACAGGAGATTGATAAAGTTCCGCAGAATTCTAAATACAATCCGGAAAGAGAAAAACCCTGGGGAACAGGACACGCCATTTTAATGGCAAAAGACTGCATAAACGAACCATTTGCAGTAATTAACGCCGACGATTATTACGGTGCGGGTGCATTTAAAACGATGGCCGATTTTCTGGCAACTGAAGCTACCGACAAGCAAAACTGCATGATTGGCTACGAACTGGAAAACACAATTTCAGAAAATGGCTACGTCTCAAGAGGCGTTTGTTCCATTGATGAAAACGGTTTCCTGCAAGAGGTAAACGAACGCACACACATTGAGCAAACCAAAGAAGGCATCGCCTACAAAGAAAATGACCAGTGGATTTCTCTCGCTCCTGATGCAGCTGTATCGATGAATTTTTGGGGCTTTACACCACAACTGTTCGGTCGTTTGGAAACGCAGTTTACCACCTTCCTGGAAGAAAAAGGCCAGGAACTAAAATCGGAGTTCTACATACCATTTGTAGTTTCAGAAATTATTAAGAACGAAACTACGCAGTTTAAAGTGCTGAAGTCGGATGCGCAATGGTTTGGTGTTACTTACAGCGAAGACAAAGCGAAAGCGGTAGAAGCTATAAACAGCCTGATCGACCAGAATGTGTACCCGTCCAAACTCTGGTAAAACAAAAGTTTACCAATAAATTAAGATAGTAATACCATCGAAAAAGCATTGAACGAAACCTTTTGCTTTTTACGATAGTGAATTAAAAACAAAGCGACAGACAAATAAGATGGCACTAATAAGCTCAATATCAGGAATCCGCGGAACAATTGGCGGACAACCCGGAGAGTCGCTCTCTCCTTTTGATATTTTAAAATTTACAGGTGCGTATGGAACCTGGATAAAACAATCGGCAGAAAAACCAACCGTAGTTATTGGTCGCGATGCGCGCGTGTCGGGACCAATGATTCTGAATTTAATTGTGGGAACGCTGAACAGCCTCGGAATCGATGTAATTGATTTGGGACTGGCAACAACCCCAACCGTGGAAATTGCCATCCCAATGGAAAAGGCAGATGGCGGAATTATCATCACTGCCAGCCACAACCCCGGCAACTGGAATGCGCTAAAATTACTGAACCACAAAGGCGAGTTTATTTCGCAGGCCGATGGCGAAGAAATCCTGAAACAGGCGCAAAAAGCCACTTTCGATTTTGTGGAAGCACAACAAATTGGCACCTACAAAACAAACGAAACGTATATCGACAAGCACATCGAAAGCATTCTGAACCTGCCACTGGTAGATAAAGAAGCAATAAAAGAGGCACAGCTAAAAGTAGCTGTTGATAGTGTAAATTCGGTTGGCAATCCATCAATCCCGAAATTGCTAAAAGCCTTGGCTGTTGCGGAAGTAGTAGAAATATTTGCCGAGCCTCATGGCCGCTTTTCCAGGGTTGCCGAGCCGCTTGAAGAAAACTTAACCGAATTGTGCAAAACCGTAAGCGAAAACAATCTGGACCTGGCAATTGCGGTCGATCCCGATGTGGACCGGCTGGCACTGGTTGACGAAAACGGAAAAGCCTTTGGCGAAGAATATACTTTAGTATCGATATCGGATTATATTTTATCGCACACACCCGGTAGCATTGCTGCCAACCTTTCGTCAACCAACGCTTTAAAAGACATTGCCAAAAAACACGATGTTCAGTTTTACGAGTCGGCAGTTGGCGAAGTAAATGTTGTGGAGCAAATGAAAAAAGTAAATGCGGTTATTGGTGGCGAAGGAAACGGAGGTGTGATTTATCCCGAGCTTCATTATGGGCGCGATGCTTTGGTGGGAATTGCATTGTTTCTTACCCAACTGGCAAAGTCGAAAAAAAGTGCATCAGCAATCAGAGCGCAATACCCGAACTACGAAATGTTGAAAGACAAAATTGAGTTTGATGCGCAAGTTGATTTAAACCAATTATTGCAAGACGTAAAAGCATCATTCCCTGATTGCAAAACCAACGAAATTGACGGCTTAAAACTCTATTTCGAAGATGGTTGGGCACACATGCGCAAATCGAACACCGAGCCAATTGTAAGGATTTACATCGAAAGCACATCGATTGACAGGGCTAAAGAGATAAATACCAAAATTCGTTCAATCACTAAAACCAATTAATATGAACACTGATCTAAAACAAATTGCAGGTAATTTCCAGATCGAAGGAGAAATTGAGTCGATAAAACCTCTTGGCGAGGGATTTATTAACGACACTTTTTACTTAAAAACCGTTGAGGAAAGTACTCCCGACTATCTGCTGCAACGTAAAAACAAAGCCATTTTTACCGACATTCCGGCAATGATGGACAACATCGAGCGCGTTACGCGGCATTTAAAAGAAAAGATAAAATGCAATGGCGGCGATCCCATGCGCGAAGCAATGACGGTAACAAAAAGCAAAAGCAATGAACTTTTTTACCAGGATGAAGAAGGCGAATACTGGGCGATGTGCTACTTTATAAAAGACAGTGTTACCTACGAAAAAGCCGACAGCCCGGAACTGGCTTACGCCGGAGGACGGGGAATTGGCAAATTTCAGGCAATGACTTCTGATTTTGAAGGAACACTGGCTGATATCCTGCCCGGATTTCATAACATCCGCTACCGTTTTCAGCAGTGGGACAAGGTCCTTGCCGAAGATCCGGTGCAAAGAAAAGCAGAAGTTCAGGAGGAAATCGGCTGGATTGAAAGCCGCAAAGAAGAAATGCTTAACTTCTGGAAGTTGGTAGAAAACGGCACCATTCCGGCACGTGTAACACACAACGACACAAAAATCAACAACATACTTTTTGATGATAAAGGCGATGTGTTATGCGTGATCGACCTCGACACGGTATTGAGCAGCACTGCCCTAAATGATTTTGGAGATGCCATCCGATCGTATACCAACACCGGTTTGGAAGACGATGAAAACCTTGAAAACGTTTCGATGGATATGGAAACTTTTACCGCCTACGCCAAAGGTTACCTCTCGGAAACCCGCTCATTTCTTACAAAACCGGAACTGGATTATTTAGCATTTTCGGCCAAATACATTACCTACGAGCAGGTACTCCGCTTTTTAATGGACTACATTGACGGCGACAATTATTACAAAATAAAAAGCCCAAAGCATAACCTCGTTCGTACGCATGCCCAATACAAATTACTGCAAAGCATTGAGGAACAATTTGAAGAAATGAAAAAGGTTGTAAGCAGCTTAACGACTAATTAGGCATAAAAAATGGACATCCATTCTATGTTATCTTTAGTACCTGGCACGTCATGCTGAACTCGTTTCAGCATCTTTCCCGTCCAATAATGAGCGGACTGAGAGAGATTCTGAATCCGTCAGCTGACGGACAGGGTGACGTTCCGGATGTGATTAATTGCTGACATTCAAATAAAAAAAATCACCAGAAGACAATTGGTATAAATTGCCTTTTGGTGATTTGTTCGGTATTAACTTCTACGCTAACTCCCGAAATATTTAAATTGAATTATTCCTGTGGCAGCGCACTAAAGTCGATGTCGGGAGCCACTCCCAAAACCGGGCGCTCGTGATTGGTATCAATCGGAGAAGTTTCGTTGAAAAACCCACAGTTTTTTAGATAAAAACCATTGTCGCCGCTAATGTAACCTCCCGCGTAATCCAATCGGGCCTTATCGCGTGCAGTAGGATCGGCCGTAAACTTTGCTTTGGTAACTTCGTGCCATGCGCCGTTTGTGTCGTAAACCCACTGATTGTTGTAGTAAGCCATACGTTCAATCGGGCCGGTTTTGGTGTCGAAGTTCTCCAAAAACGAATACATACCGGTTAAAAAGGTAGCCAATTTCGGACGTCTCCAGGTGGCAACAAAAAGCCACTCTTCCTGCTCGGTATCGAAAAACCAGGCCGAATAATCGGTAGTATTTTCGCCACTGGGTTCCGCTTTCAGCAAAAAGCGGTAAGTTGTCCCGGCTTTCCAATTCAACTGCATATAACTTTGTCCGCCCGAACCTTCATTCCCAAAATCGTTGGTTGTTGTATTGGCGCCTTTGGCAATCAGTTGTACGCGCTGATCTTCAGGAATCGTACTTGGATCATCAGTAGAATACGGACTCCACACCGAAAACAGCACTCTTCGTTCGGTAGTAGAATTTACCTGCATGCCAAAGTAACCCTGTCCAAAACCGTTTGCCATGTAATACGATCCGATCACATCGTTACCTTCAGGAACCGTTACTTCGTTGTAAAAATATACAACATCCGATGCCTCAGCTGGCACCGTGTACCCTAAATGCACCGACGGGCCACGGCGTCCCCAATAGAAATAATCTTCGTTTGAAAAATGCACGCCTGATTTGCAGGCATCGCCGCCCAGCGAAACCGATTCAACTGTTGCAAACTGATCGGCAGTTTTATCTACACCTTGTAAATCGAGGTAATAATAGCCAGGCTCCGACACGGTGAACGAGCCTACAAATTCCATCCGGTTGGTGGTATTATCAAAAACAAGCTCAGTGGTCTCGTTTAAAAAAGTAGCTTTTAGCGTTGAACTGCCGCTGCTTACTTTTGCATTTACGCCAATATGAATGCTGCCTGCCGACTCTACCCGAAAATAAGTGCGCAACACTGAATATTTTGTACTCCAGCTAAAATTTTTAAAATCATCGGTTTTTACCTGGTTTCCACCAACATTGGTAACAAACCAACTGTTTCCTTCGCACGGAATTTGGTACGACATCGCTGGTATTTCCTTTTCTTCTATTACTTCATCTTTTTGGCATGAAATAACTGAAAGCGGAAAAACCAACAATACAAATAACAAGTTCAGTTTAAATTTTTGTCTCATCTGGCTGCTGTTTGAAAAAAATCAGACTTTCGAGATGCAAAGATACACCACAAAAGTCTGATTTATTATCATTTATAATTGATTACGGATTTTGAATTAAGTTTGGCTGTGCCAAAATCTGAGCTTCCGGAATATAATCCACAACACGAGCACTGGATGCCGGCACTGTTAACAGTGGGTTTGCGCCCCTGTCGTGCGTTCCCGGATATCTTCTGTCCAATGTTAAACCATTTCTGAAAATATCGTAACGGCGGTGTGCTTCGAAAGCCAACTCTAAACGGCGTTCATCAAGAACAATCTCCATTATGGTTTTGCCTTCAGGAACTTCATCGTAAGTAGGAATATTTGCTCTTTCCCTGATCAGGTTCACATCTTCAAGAGCTCCATCGGTATCGCCGGTTTTTGCGCGTGCTTCTGCACGGTTCAGATACATTTCGGCTAAGCGCGAAATAATTGGAGAGAACAATTGTGGCTGACCTTCCTGGTTCGAACATTTTATTACAAAGAACTTAGGATATCCCTGACGTACCGGCATTTTTTTATCCAAACGCACGTAAGTTTTTCCGCTAATGAATTCGCCTTCGGTGATGTAATATTTTGTTACGCCATCAACGTCTTCAGTCATTACTGTTTGTGTTCCGTTGTACTCGTACTCCCAGTTTTCGCCATTAAGCGTAACATCATACATTTTAAACATTCTCGAGCCTGCAGGAGAAGACTTGTCGTACGAATAAGTGATTTCGTAAGTGTCGCCATCGTTGTACTGCGGATCGATAAATTTGTGTCTTCTGTCGCTTGGATTTTCATCCAGCAAATCCCGGTATGGTTCTGATGCGTACATTTCGCCCCAACCCACTCCGTCGATTGTTGCATACATGCCACCAAAGGCATACCAGCCGTAATCATCTTCGTCTTTTAAAGCACGGCAGGCAAAAATAACTTCTGAGTTTTTTTCAGGAACCATGGTTGGGAATGTTTCGTAATCCGATCCCTGTAACAATGCGAAATTATTTGATTCAATAACTTCTGTAGCAAAACCTGCTGCTTTTGCGTTGTCTTCCATGTACAAATAAACTCTCGATAACAAAGCTTTTGCAGCTTGTTCCGAAGCATAAATATTGTACTCGGCATCAACACGCTTAAAATTACTCATCAGTTCGGCAGCTGTTGTCAGGTCTTCGATAATCAGATCGTAAACCTCTTTTACCGTAGCACGCGGAGGCATGTTATCCACATCAGGTTCTGCATCTAAAACGATAGGCACACCTAAATTGTTGGTAGGATCCTGATTGTAAGGACGGCCCCAAATATTTACCAGGTTGAAGTAAAAGAAAGCGCGCAGATAATACATTTCGCCAATTACGTGGTTCATGCGGTCGGTTCCCTGTTGCGCTTTATCGATAACTTTGTTGGCGTTAACAATACCTTTGTAGCAGGTTGACCACAAACTGTTTAAATGCCCGTTTGTTGGTGTATGCTGGTAGTTGTACATGTAATACAAGTGGTCGGTGGTAGATCCGCTCAATGCAATGTTATCGCCACCAAATTCGCCATGAAAATGGTAAGGGCGCATAAATTCATTGGTTTTTAATAAGGCGTAAGTCCCAAGTGCTGCCGCCTCAATTCCTAATTCGTCGGCAAACACCATTTCATCTGATAAATCCTGAAACGGGTCTCTTGTAATATCGCAGGCTGCGAAAGAGAGCGCAACAAGAATGGCTATAAAAGAATATATTTTTTTCATCTTATTTTTATTATTCATGAATACTGTTTTTGCTAAAAGTTGATTTTCACACCAGCCAATATCTTTTTCGACAATGGGTAAAGCGCTCCTGATTCCGGATCCATACCCGACCAATCGGTAATAGTTACCAGGTTGTCGCCACTGATATAAACTGAAGCGTTTTTAACTTTAATAGCGTCGGTGGCTACTTTTGGCAAACGGTACGACAGTGTTACATTACGCAAACGGATGTAACTGGCATCTTCCAGGTAACGCGATGAAGGTTTGTTGGCATTCACTCCGCCATTAAATGGTTTTGGATGCGTAGCAATATCACCTGGTTTTTCCCAACGGCTCCAGCCATCGGCAAGATTCATATTATTGAACGAAGCATACGAACCATCGCTGTCGAATAACTCGCGGTTGCCATTGTATTTGTATATATCCTCAACAAAACCAATGTTTGCTCTTAAAGTAAAATTGTTGTAAGTAAAGGTATTCAATACTCCACCGGTGTAGCTTGGTGTAGCTTTCGATCCGACATACTGCAAAGTGGCATCGGCGTAATTCGATGTCAACTCAACCGATTCAGTACCATCTTCGTTTACTACAATTTGCTCCCACAATGGTTCGCCATTTGATGGATTTGCGCCGTACCAAATACGCTGGTAGTACGAATCCATATCGTAACCCTGCTCAATACGAACGTTTCCTGATGTATAAGCTTTATCTTCATACAATTCCTCTACCCGGTTTTTGTTATAGGCAAAGTTGATGGTCATGTCCCAGTTAAATTTCGATGTTTTTACGATCTCAGGCGTAACCGACAATTCGTAACCTTTGTTGGTAACACGACCAACGTTCATCCAAACCCCATTATAACCCGACAATGCAGGAAGCGGAACATAAGTTAACAGATTGTCGCTGTTTTTATAGTATAAATCGAGGTTTAAACCAACGCGATTAAACAAACGTGTGTTAATGGCTGTGTTGTAGCTGGTAACTTTCTCCCAGCTAATATCGGGATTCCCTTTTTGGTAGGGCGTTGCAGCACTGTTTCCGTTATATTGAGCCACAAAAGCATAGTAACCAAGGTACTGGAATCCGTCCGGAGCGTTACCAACCTGCCCCATACTGGCCGACCATTTTAATACATCAACCCATTTTACATTGCTCATAAAGTCTTCGTGGTGCAGGTTCCAACCTAAACTTGCCGACCAGAAATTACCGTATTGGTTGTTCGGACCGAAACTACTTGACCCCTGACGGTTGAATGATGCTGTTGCCAAATATTTGTTATCGTAAGCATACTGTAAGTTAACCAACATACTTTGTTTTGCACTTTCCCATTTTCCTCCTCCAACGCTAACAGCTTCGGCAGTGGCATTAAGCACAGTTAAACCTGCCGCAACACCTTTACCAGTTGCTTCTGAATTATCAGCATGGTAATCGCTGTATTCCCAGGCCACAAAGGCATTCAGGTTATGCTGGTCGAACGTTTTTTTGAAACGGAGCATTTGGTTGGTGAAACGTGTTCTGCTAAAACTGTATTTTTCGTATAATCTACCTCTGTCGGCCTGACCCCCAATCGAACGTGGATCGGTATAAGATTCTTCCTGTCCGTTACCCAGCGCAATGTTGTTCATTGACGAGAATGTAAGCCACTCGTTAATTTTATAATCAACGCCAATGTTAATGCGTAAATTGTTACCACGCGTTGTGCCGTAATTGTATTGCAGGTCGTACAAATAGTTGTTTTCGTCGCGGCCGTACCATACTTTACCATTTTCAAGCAGGTATTCTTTTCCACTGTCAACGCGTGGATCCAAAACCGATCCGTCAGGTAAATAAGGTTCGTCCCATGGCATGTAAGTAAACATGTTATAAGTTGAGTGTTCCTGGTTGAATGTATTTGTATAGTTACCCGAAAGATTTGTTTTGATCAAAAGTCGTTCTGTTGCATTGATCTCAAGGTTGGCAATACCCGAAAAACGCTCGTATTCGTAGCCTTTTAAAGCACCTGTTTCGTTGTAGTAAGTACCCGACAAGTAAGCCAGAATTTTATCGTTTCCACCCGAGTAGTTTACGTTGTATTCCTGAGCCTGCCCGGTTTGTGTACCAATGTTCATCCAGTCGGTATCGGTATTCAATACATCTTCAGTAACGTTCGGATTCCAGGTTTTTTGGTAGTCGTACAACTCCTGCGAGTTCATTAACGAAAAGTTTCCGGTATTAAATGTAGTAGCACCGTACGATGCGTTAACATTAACAACCGACATACCTTTTTCAGCTCGTTTGGTTTGCAACAGAATAACACCGTTTGCAGCCAGCGAACCATACAACGAGGTGGCCGATGCATCTTTTAAAACGGTAATACTTTCAATATCATCGGGGCTAAAACCCGGATCGTCGTTGCCCATAATAATACCATCAACAACCCAAAGCGGTTTTGTTGTACCCGACAGCGAACCTTTACCACGAATAGTAATTTCGGTGCTGGCTCCCGGCTTACCACTGCTTGTGCTGGTGTGCATACCGGCTACTTTACCTTGTAACATTGATGCTACGTTTGGTGCAAAAACATCTTTTAGTTCTTCAGCATCGATAGCAACTGCCGATCCTGTTAAATTCGATTTTTTGGTGGTCCCGTAGGCCACAACCATTACCTCGTCGAGATCGGTAGTAGAACTAACCAACGAAACATTAATCGTAGTTTTGCCTTCTGTTGCAATCTCCTGTTTTTCGTAACCTACAAACGAAAATACCAGCGTTGCATTGGCTTCGGGCACTTCAAGCGAATAATTGCCATCAAAATCGCTGGTAATCCCAATGGTGGTACCTTTAACAACAATACTTACACCCGGTAACGATTCGTTGGTTTGGCTATCGGTTACGGTACCGGAAATTGTGGTTGACTGTGCATTTGCAAATGTTGCAAACAAGAACATAAACATAAGCAGGCTGAATGCCTTGTTTATGCCCGAAACGAAAATGTTTTTATTGTTTTTTCGATCAGAAACGAAATTTTGTATATATCTCATAATTTTTGTCTTTGTTCTGTAATTTTAGAATGACTTGTTATCCGCCGTGCCTTAATAAGCCAGCAAACCATCGTCGAATACTTTAAATTCACTCATTGTAGTGTGGGTTAATCCCGGAGTGCGAGTTTCAATAATTCGAATTCTAAAATATTTTGATGAATAGTTTTTGTCGAGCGAAACGGTGTTGGCATCAGGACGGGTTGCAGTTTCCAACACATCCGAAGTCCACACAGTAGTATAATCCACTCCGTCGGCACTGGTTTGCACATCAAATTGTACCGGGTCGTTTCCTCTTGTACCGGTGCTTCGTGTCCAGAACTGGAAACCACCAATATTTTTAGCTTCAGCAAAAGTTATTTGAATGTGGTGTGGCAGCGGTGCAACACCATCCGACCATGCCGAGTGCCAGTAGCTATCAAAATTGTCATCCACTAACGCGTCTTTTGGCCCTTCCGATTCTTCCTGCGTATAAGTATCAATCATATCAGGCGTTAAAGCATGGAAAGTTTTTCCGGCCTTTGTAGAGAAAGAAATGGTTTCGCCATACGAAGTGCCGGCTTCGTTGGCTGCGTAGGCCCGTACTTTGTAATCCGATTTTGCGGTTAAACCATTCAGGGTAATCGAATAGTTCCAGTATTCTTCCGCTATCCCATCCAGGGTAAATTTTCCAACCGGAACAAAATTGTCCATTGTTGTTGGCTCCCGGTCTTCATCAGTCCAGCAAATTCCTAAAGCCAGAATGTCTGATCCTCCGTTGTCGGTAACACTTCCACTAACCACAGCGTTAATGTCAGCAATTTCGGTAACCTCTCCGGTTACTGTGGTTGGCAGCGTGCCAACTTTCTCATCGTCGCAACTGGCAGTAAAGAACACTACCGCCAATGCAAGCATAAAAACGGAGAGTTTGGAAACCCCGTTGTGCAGCATTTTTTCATAATTACTTCTTTTCATTTTTTTCGATTTTTGTAGATTAATTTGTTTGACATAAATAATTCTCTCAACTAATTATTAATACTTGTGTCTCCTCTTAGCGTGGCTTATAAACAATCTCGCGCCAATTATTTATAAACTGACGAGCCTCAAACGGGGGCACCCTATGCAAAAAATTGATTAAAACGAAACAAAAGCAAACAATTGTCGTTTTTAAAGACACTTTGATTTACATTATTCTTTTTAACAGAACACATAATAGACACATGACACTAGCCAAGAACTTATAATGCCATGTTTTGTATAAGCCTCAACCTTAGAAAGCTGAAGCACTGAAGTAAAATAATCCGGATCAGGAATAAGCTTCTCCGAACCTGTTCAATTCCAGGATTCCGATTTTTCTGCCTTTAGTTTGTATAAGTCGTTTTTTTCGTAAGTCTGATAATATTCGTATGGTATTTTCTTCGTTGGCTCCAATATGTCCGGCAATTTCAATACGTTTTATCGAAACGTTAATCATATTGTCCTGATCCAGGTTAAATCGTTCACGCAAATCGAGTAACAGATCAATAACCCGTTGTCGGTTCGATTTCTGTGAAAAACTGATAATGGTGTTTTGTGCGGCTCCCAACTCGCGGCAACTCAATTGCAAAAGCTGCATTCGAACCTGTACGTTTTCAGCAAATAGTTTGTTTACAATTTCAATAGGAACAAAAATCAACCGGGCCTTTTCCATGCAGGTTGTAAACTCGGTTGCAGGTATTTGGTTTAATGCCGAGTCGAAGCCCACCATATCGTTATAGCTGAGAATCTGATAGATTTGCTCCTTATTTTTCGACCCGATTTTGTATTGTTTTAAAACGCCGCGCTCGATAAAATAAATCCCTTTTAATTTTTGTCCGGGACGATAAAGCGCTTCTCCAACATTCAGCTCAACCAGGTGTAAATGCTTACTCAGGTCAGCCAGCTCCTGAAGCGTTAAGTGCTTAAATAAATGAATAAACCTTAGGTTAACGGTTGTACTATTTATTCTACTCTTTTTCAATTCAATCTCACTATTAAATTACTGAATGATGCAGTTTGTCTGCCATTTGTTTATTGACGAAAGTGAGACGCACGTACCCTACTCTGGGAAACTAAAATCCGCAACGATTTTTTATTTCACGCAGATATTTTGCGGAAATGAGGCGTGAATTAAAATGGTGATATTTTGAAAAGCAGCATTAGAAGCGGGAGATAATCTTTCAGTTCGGTACGTAATGTTTTTAACGCCCGGCTAATCAGCGCTTCAACAGCTTTCACCGAGATCCCCATTTTTTCGGCAATCTCGGGGTAAGTAAGATTTTCGAAGCGGCTGTATTCAAAAGCCATCCGGCAGCGCTCGGGTAAATTCGACAAGGCTATAACCAGTTTTTCCTCGAATTCGTGCGCCAGGACCAGGTTTTCGGTGGTGTTTTCAACCTCATCTGTTGTTGCTCCCTGCTGATGCGTTTTATTCAACACATTAACCTTTCGTAGGTGGTCGATACACTGGTTACGCACCATTGAAGTGAGGTAGCTGGGCAGGTTTTTTATCGACTCTGCCTCTTCGCGTTTCCCCCAAAGTTTTATAAACGATTCCTGAACAATGCCCTGAGCTTCATCAATATCTTTAACATACACTGCTGCCTGGGCACAAAGTGCTTTGTAGTATTTTCTGAAAATAAAGTCGAACGCTCTTTCCTGCCCCCTGGCAAGCTCAGCTAATACGAAACTATTATTTTGGATTTCGCTTTCCGGCATTCCTGTTTTCTTGCGGCCCAAATATAGCCATTAAAGCCTAAATTCTTTGGTTAATCACATTCGTATTCCTATTTAACAAAACACTAAGCACGACTAATAATGCCCGTTTCAGCGCATCTCCTTCAACATTTTCAAGGCCGGTTCGTAATTCATTCCGGCTGCAATTTGCAAGTCGTTCCTTGCCGAGGTTTTATCGTTGGTTTGCATAAAAAACATGGCCCGGTTAAAATACGTTTCGGGATCATTCACCGCTTGCGAAACAGCCTGCGAATACACCTCCAGCGCCTTGTTATTTTCCTTTATCTCCTGATATACTTTTGCTTTACCAAAATAGGCCGATAAATCCGACGGGTTTAAGCCAATCGAAGCATCAAAATCGGCCAGTGCCTCGTCGTATTTTTTGGTAATAGCATAAATAACTCCACGGTTGATATACGTTACATTACTTTCGGGATTCAACTCAATCGACCGGTTAAAATCGGCCAAAGCTTTTTCCAGGTTTCGTTTTTGGCGCCACAACATTCCGCGATTACTGTATGCCATAAAATTTAACTCGTCGATGGCAATTGCCCGGTTAAAATCATCTAACGCTTTATCCTCATTTTTTAAGGTAAGATTGGCATTTCCGCGGCTCAGCAAATATTCCGCTTTCCCGGGATTCAGTTGCACTGCCTTGTTAAAATGCGTCATTGCTTCAGTTGGCTGTTTCAACATCATTAGCGCATGTGCTAAGCCGTGATGTGCATCCGGGTTTTTGGGATTAAATTCAAGCGCGTTCTTAAAATATTTCAGCGCTTCCTCATACTTTTTTACCTTCGATTTGATCTCGCCCATTCGCAATGCAAAAGCATCGTCTTCCAAAAACTTTGGTACAATTTCAAATTTGGCATCCGGCGACATATTTATGAATTCCGGAATATTGGCAGCCCGATTTCCAGCGGCGAAATACTCGAGATAAACTGGTGGCGAATCATTACCGTCTTCATCAATATGGGTGAGCAGCAACTGTGTATAAGGACCGTATTTTTTCGATGAAAAAACCATCCAGCGACTATTGGGAGAAGTCGAATGCCACGAGTTCATGTTATCCGAATTACAATTCATTAAACGTGTTTCGCCCCCATCAACCGGTTGAATATACAATTTACTGTCGGGCATCAGCAACATAAAACTTTCGGCTTTACAGAAGATCATGTATTTGCCATCGGGAGTAAAACGTGGGAAATAATTGCTCATGCCGTTGTTCGATGCTCCCGGTACCGGCTCGGCTTTTCCGCCTTTGCCGTTGTTAAACGGAATGCGGTAAATATCGAACTTAAAAAGTTTTTCGCGCTCCAGAAAGGCATTCAAAAACTTGTTGTAGGCTTTATAATCGACGGCTTGCGAACCTCTGAAAATTCCACTCTCCTCCAAATGGGCAGCACTCGAGCGTGTAAAATAAATGTACTCGCCATTTGGCCCCCAGCTGGGATTACTGTGCACGTAATTGGTATCGTTGGCTCCTTCCAACTCGAAGTATTTCTCTTCTACCCGGTCATAAACACTCAAAATACCTTTAAACGGAAAAAACAGCTGCGAATATTCCAGGTCGTTGCGATCGACAAAAATCTCCGAGTCTTTTAATGTGCTAACCACATACCGGCTGTCGGGCGAAATTTGCGAAAGCAGCCCGTAAGTAAACTCACCGTTTACAAAATTGCTCCAATTCATTATCTCCTTCTCCGACATAACGGTTTCTTCGCCCACCTCAACAATGGCATAGGCCCCTTTTTCGTCGCGGGCATCAACATCCATCGCCAAAGTGCCTCCATCGGCCGAAACCGAATGGCAGTTTCCACAAACCGGAATATCGCTTAAAACGGTAGCCGGTGCGTCGGCTGAACCAATGTTGCCCAGTTGCCAGCGCACCTCGGTTAAATTCTCGCGGGCAAATTTAAAAGGCAGCGGAACGGAGCGGTAAAAAATGGGTGCACCAACCGAATCGGCAGAAAACTGAAAGGAAACCGTATCCACCGGAATTGCTTTTTGCATCTCATCGATAGCCGCCAAAACAAGCGATACGGGTTGCTGTTTTGCCTGTTGTTTTAACGCCTCCCAAACTTCATACGAAGGAGACCAACGCCTCTCTACACTAACTTTTGATTCATGCAAAACTTGATTTTCTGCATCCAAAACACTTACCTTCCACGTAGAATTTGTGTTGCCAGTGGTTTCCCAAAAACAAGTAGGTGGCGGAAATTCGGGAGGAAAAACAGTTCCATCCGCCGGATAGCTGATTTTCGCATCAAATGTTTTGGGTGGCTGCTTGCCACATGCCAGCATTAAAACACTTAAGGTGAATAATAAAATTGTTTTTACGATGATAACTTTATTTTGCATAGAAATTGATTAACAATGCCCCATTTGGCACTACGGATTTTGAACTAAATTATCCTGCACAAGAATTTGCGATTCGGGAATGTAAAACACAACCCGCGGATGATCGGGGGGCACAAATAACAAGGCATCGCCCTGTTCGTGGGTTCCCGGGTAATTACGATCCAGCGTTAAACCATTCCGGAAAATATCCCATTTTCGTTGCGCTTCAAAAGCCAGTTCTAAACGGCGCTCTTCAAGCACCACATGAAATACACTTTCACGGCCTTTTAAATCGTTTGGCGAATACAGCGCATCCCCACTTAACCCGGCACGTTCACGAATTATATTCACATCATCGATGGCTTCGTCGTTTAAGCCCAGTTTGACATTGGCCTCGGCGCGATTTAAATACATTTCGGCTAAACGCAGGTAAACCGGAGAACTTAACGTGGGCCGCTCTTCCTGCATCGAAAACTTGTTGATGTAGTAAATCGGGTAGCCATTGCGCTCCTTTAAAGTTACACCATCGCTTTCGTATTGCGGCTCGATAAAAGCATGGCGGGCATCTTCGGCATTCTCGTCAAGCAAATCGCGGTAAGGTTCGGATGCATACATTTCGCCCCAACCCTGGCTTGCGATGTGGTTGTACATGGAACCGATCGATTCCCAGCCACGATCGTCAACATCAACGTTGTGTTTTACCGCAAATATTGTTTCGGTATTTTGCTCGGGCAATTTCCGGAAATAGGTTTTGTAATCTTCGGTTCCCAAAAGCCTGTATCGGTCGGATTCGATGACTTTACCGGCATATTCCTTTGCTTTTTGCGCATAACTTAAATTCGGGTTTTCGGGTGTGCCCGACATGTACAGATACACGCGCGAAAGCAGGGCCTGCGCCACTTCTTTCGAGGCATAAATATTCGACCGCTCGCTTCCCATCAACGCTTCGGCCTGCAATAAATCGGCAATTATCCGGTCGTAAACTTCCTTTACGGTTCCACGGGTTGGAACATTTATAACCTGGTCGTCTAATTTCATGGGAACACCCAAATTTGTTTCAGGACTTTGGTAATAAGGTCTTCCAAAAGTGTTTACCAAATGAAACAGCGTTTGCGCACGGAGATACAGGTTTTCGCCTTTCAACTGTTTTAATTCAGCTGATGAATTGTCGTCGATGGAAAGAATTACTTTGTTGCAACCAACCATTAACTGGTAAGCTTTTTCCCAGAAATAGGTGGTGTTAGTCATGGCCGGAAAATGCTCGTAGTTGTAGCAAAAAAATAAATGATCGCTGGTTGTTCCGCTTAACGAAACATTATCGCCGCCATATTCGCCAAAAAAGTGAAAATTGCGCTGGTAATAACCATCTTTCAAATAGTTATAATTCCCAATTGTGGCCCCATTCAACCCAATTATATCTTCTTTCAGTTCCGATTCAGGAATCCCATCGTAAGGCTGGTAATTTAAGTTACAGCCAAAAGCAACGAATAACATTAGCAGGTATAAAAACAATCTCCTTATCATCGTGAATTCCATTTGCTGATTTAAAAGTTTATTTCCAATCCCAATATATACTTGCGCGTTACCGGATACAGTGTTCCGCCATATCCTTCAATTCCCACTTCAGGATCCATTCCCGAAAAGTTGCTTAATGTCCACAGGTTTTCGCCACTTAACTTTAGTTCGGCCCGGTTTAATCCCACTTTTTGAACCAAAGTGCCTGGTAAGGTGTATGATAAACTCAGGTAATTCAGGCGAAGGTAACTTCCATCCTCCAAATAACGCGACGATGGTTTGTTCGACAACTTGTTACCCAATAACACCGGCCGTGGATGTGTGGCAATATCGCCCGGTTTTTCCCAACGACTCCAACCGTCGGGTAATTTTATGGCGTTGTAGGTGGGATAAGCGCCGTCGTTATCCAGCGACTCTCGTAACAAATGATATATTTTATTGCCATAAACAAAGTTAAAACTGGCATCCAATTTAAACTGTTTGTAAACGAAGGTATTCATAAAACCTCCAAAAAATTTAGGCGACGAGCTATCCATATTTTGTAGCGTTGCCTCACTGTATTTCGATGTTTTCTCAATGATTTTCGTGCCATCTGCGGCGGTGGTAACTTTTTCCCATAAAGGATTACCGTTCGATGGATCAACTCCGGCCCACTTTCGCATGTACCAGGTGTTAATGTCCCAGCCTTCGCGAATGATTTTATTGCCCATCGAAATGTCTTTCCCGTCGTTTAACCTCAGCACTTTGTTTTTATTAAAACTCATATTAAGGCTGGTATTCCATAAAAACGGAGACGACTTTACAATTTCGGTTTCCAGGCTGAATTCCAGTCCGCGGTTTTGAATGGAGCCCACATTATCGGTAAACCAATAAAAGCCGGTTACCAATGGCAGCGGAACATCTTGCAGCAGGTTGTCTGTCCGTTTATCATAGGCATCAACGGTTACGTTTACCCGATCGAATAATCGCGTATCAACCCCGAAGTTGAAGTTTTTATTCGATTCCCAGGTAAGGTCGGGATTGGGCAGCCTGCGCGGAAATCCTCCCGGTTCGCCATTGTATTGAACGGTCATGTTATAAAGCCCCAGCGCCACGTAATCGGCAATATTGGCATTTCCTACCGAGCCATAACTAAGGCGGAGTTTCAAATTATTTACCCACCCCACCGATTGCATAAAATTCTCTTTCGTAACAACCCACGACGTACCCACCGAATAAAAATCACCGAATCGTTGGTTGGAGCCAAATCTCGACGATCCGTCGCGGCGGTACGAAAGCTGCATCATGTACTTGTTTTTGTACACGTATTGCACATTCGACAATATGGATAAAAAGGCCGATTTTGACTTACTTCCACCAATTGATTTTGACTCCGACGCTCCGTTCAGAATTTCAAGCGACGGATAAATTCCTTTTCCTTCGCCGTTCATTCCATCAATGTACGATTGCGTATATTCGTATGCCACAATACCAAATACCGAGTGATCGGTATTTTCTTTGTTAAAACGCAACACATTACTGGTCGATAAATCACGTACATATCCATAAGCGTTATACAGAATTCCGGAATCGGCTTGTCCATCCGCCGTGCGCGAATCAGCCAGTTGTTCACCTCGCGATGTTCTTGTTTTTATCCGGTTATTCGAAACGAAAGTCAGCCAATCGGTGAGTTTATATTCCACACCCACATCGTTCATGTACTGCATGCTCCGGCTTGCAATGTAGTTGTATTGCATGTCGTATAAGGGATTCCCCTGATTTCGACTATACCACTTCACTCCGTCAACTTCTGTTCGGCCAACTTTTACTGTGCCATCGCTGAAATAAGGATTATCCCACGGAAGCAGCACATACGAGCCAAACACCAAATCGTTTTCGTTATTGAAGCTATTTTGGTATATCCCTTCCACTTTCAAAATTAACTTTAGTTTATCCGAAGCTTTATAGTCGAGGTTTACGCGACCCGAAAACCGTTCCCATTGGTGCCCGCGCGCAGCTCCTTCTTCGTTAAAATAGCCGAAACTGGTGTACAACATTGTTTTTTCATTCCCGCCGCTGTACGATAAATTATAATCGTGAACTATGCCGTTTTGAAAGGCGATATCCTGCCAATCGACTCCATTTATCACGCTTTCAGAATTAGCCGGAGGAAACTGCCCCGGCAATTTATCGCCATCCATCGACATTACGTAATCGTACAACTCCTGTCCATTCATCAGGGTGAGGTTACCTTGGTTTACCCGTGTAATTCCGGTACTGGTTTTCAGGTTGAAACTCGATGTGTTTATTTTCCCGGTTTTTGTGCGCACCATGATCACACCGTTTGATGCCCGCGATCCGTACAAGGCCGCTGCTGCTGCATCTTTCAGCACTGAAACCGATTCAATATCGTTGGGATTTATATCCGGCGAAGCAGGCCCAAAAATTACACCATCAACCACCCACAACGGTTCGTTGGTGTAGTTTATCGATCCCTCGCCACGTATGCGCAGGCCGGGTTTTTCGCCGGGTGTTCCTGAAGAATTGGCAACCAACACTCCTGTTGCTTCACCCTGCAATTTAGTTAGCAAATGCGGACTGGTTACATTCGCCAATTGTTGCTGGTTAAATGCCTGAACTGAGCCCGTAAGCGAAGATGCCGACTGGGTGCCGTAAGCTACAACTATTACCTCATCAATATTGCGGCTCAACGGGTTCATGGTAACAATTAAAAAATCCTGATCGCCATAGGCCAAAGCCTGGCTTTCCAATCCAATAAACGAGAATTCGAGAATTGCCGGTTCTTCAGCTATGTTTAGTTGAAAATTACCTTCAGCATCAGTAACTGTGCCCAATATGGTTCCGCGAATGACAACGGCAACTCCGGGCAGTGCTTGCCCCAATCTGTCAACAACTTTTCCTTCAACAAGTATTCTGTCGCTTTTAATTTCTGAATCATCGACCGGAAACAAAATTACGAGCTGGTCTTTTATGGTATAATCCACATTCTGCCCCTCGAAAAGAAGTTCTACAACTTCGTTTATGCTTTGGTTTTGAATGTTTAGATTTACTTTTCGCTCAACATCCATTAAATTATTGTTGTAGAGGAAATAATATTGATTTTGATTTTCAATTTCCAGTAAAGCTTCCTTAATGCTAACATCAACCAGATTTAGGCTAATGCGCGAGTTCTGCGAATTAGCCGTTATGGAAATAAACGAGAGGGCCAGTAATGTTGCTACAAAAATTACCAGTTTCATAACCTAATACACTTTAAAAAAATGGTATCAACAGGCAACACCTGTGAATCTGCATTTTTTATTACTTTTGGCGTGAATTAGATTCAATCAAATTTAATACCTGAGGGCAATTCAGGTAAGCTTGCACAGGGAAGAGCTCAAATCTTCCCTGTGTTTTTTTTCTTAAAACTTAAAAACTATTTCTCCTTATTGTTGCGCTCCTTTCAATATGATTTTTCTCTTTGAATAAATACCATTCGAATCTTTCGAGGCCGGAAGTATGGAGTATTCAATGGGCGATGAGATACTTAAATAGCTAAGAACCTGGTCGATTGATCCGTTAATGAATGTTCCGGTAAAGATCAATTCATTTAAATCATCTTCAGCAAGTTCAATATCCACATTGTACCAATTTTCGAGTTTTTGTACTACCGTTTCAATTCCATCCTCAAAAAATACAAGTTTACCCTCTTTCCAGGCATTGTATTTATTCAAACTCTTTTCTTTTTGAATTACGATATTATCTTTTTCGTTATTGTAAATTGCCACTTCGTTTGGTGATAACGAAACCAGGGTGCTCTTATCGTCGGAATTTGCTTTAAGAAGACTTACTTTCCCTTCTTTAAGTGCAACGGTTAACTCCGGAGCATTTTCGTAGGCCGAAATATTAAAAGCCGTTCCCAGCACTTTCACATCAAGCGCCGATGTTTGCACAATAAATGGTTTCGCTGCATTTTTCGTCACCTCCAAAAAGGCTTCACCTACCAGTTCAATACGTCTTTCTTTCAAATTGTCGAAAGAGTTTGGATAGTGCAGACGGCTTCCGGAATTTAACCAAACTTTGGTACCATCAGCCAGTTCTAACTGTGTTTGTGTACCATAGGAAGTTGATATATCCTGATATACAACATGCTCCTTCCCGGCTGATGAAACATACGTATATAACGACGAGATGGCAATGGACACCAATAATACCGCGGCTACCTGGCGTGCAATAATCAACCACCGTTTCTTCGATCCGGAAAATGAAATTCGCTCTTTTGTTTTTAGCAACGAAGCTTCCACGTCGATAGCGTCACCAACAACCAAATCTTCCGACTTTTTCCAAAGTTGCTGATAAGCCTCGTATTCACGGGCATTCTCTTCCGATTCTGAAATCCACTTCTCGAGCTGCAATTTCTCCTCATCGCTTAAAGCACCAAAAACGGATTTCGAGAGCAGGTATTCGCTATTTTTATTCGTACCAGACATTAATTTAAATTGATTCCTTAAAATAGAGGCATCCAGCGTGTGCCCTTACATCAAATTTTAATTGAGTTAAGGCACACTGCAAATCTTAAGCTCCTAAATAATAGCTCAAAATTATAATTCTTAAGCTGAATACTTCTGTTAGCACAGGTATTTTTTCGGTGCTGCTTATCCTACGTTTAACTGTCCTTCCGAGTTGGCCTTACCCAGGTTGTGTACTTTTGTTGTTCCACCGCCCTTTAAGGTTAACTCAATTGGTTTATTTGTTTTCCAGGCACCGCGCGTAAAATCAGGAATGTCAATTGGCTTGGAACCATTTGCAATCGACCATTCGCTTAACGGAGTAATACACGACCATGTTGCTGCATCATAAACATCCATATCCATAGGCAAACCATTACGCAAACAGTCGATTAAACGCCAGTCCATAAGGAAGTCCATTCCTCCATGACCTCCAACTTGTTTTGCCATGGTACCAATTCGTTTTACAATTTCAGGTGTGTACTTTTCTTCCAACTCCTTCATTTTTGCCTCATCAGCTACGTTATGACCAAATGCAATGTGTTGCAGAGGCCATTTCTGTGCAAAACACTTTGTTCCACTCAACATGTGAATGCGTGAGTATGGGCGCGGCGATGAAATATCATGCTGAATCATGATTGTGCGCCCTTTCACGGTACGAATCATCTGCATATCCATATTACCACGCATTTCTACGCCTACAAACTGCTGTAAATCCGGACGATCGGGCGCTAATTCTTTTATGCGGTTTTTTAAAGTAAAATCGTCCGATATCATTGCCGTAAGGTAATCCAAACGGTCGCCCCTGTTAATATCCATTGCCTGGCAAATTGGGCCTAAACCATGAGTTGGGTAAACGTTTGCTTTGCGCGTGTTTTCGTGCAGACGCCATAATTTATCGTAAGCTCCGTCGCCACGTGGTTTATCGTCTTGTGGTTTGTTAAAGTGCCAGTAATCCAAATCATGAATGTAAGCCCCTTCGCCGTGCACCAGGTCGCCAAACACACCCTGCCGTGCCATGTTTAAGGTTAACAGCTCAAAGAAATCGTAACAACAATTTTCAAGAATTACACAGTGTTTTTGGGTTTGTTCCGAAACTTCAACCATTTCCCAACATTCGTCCATCGTTTTTGCGGTAGAAACTTCTACTGCGGCATGATTTCCGCCACGCATGGCTGCCAAAGCAACAGGTACGTGCCACTCCCAGGGGGTTGCAATGTAAACAAGGTCAACCAGTCCGCTATCGCACAGTTCTTTAAACGCGGTATCGCTTCCTGTAAATTCTTTTGCTTTAGGCAAACCGGATTTTGCCAATGAAGCCTGCGCACCATCAATGGCTGCCTGACGAGTGTCGCAAAGGGCAGTAACTTCAACTCCATCAATAAAACCCATACGATCAACTGCTCCAATGCCCCTGTCGCCAATCCCTACAAAACCAATTCGTACTTTATCCAGTTTTGGTGCGGCATAACCACACATGTTAAAGTTCATTGCCGGAACATGCTCAGCCGATTTGCGGATAAATTTAACCTGTTCTTTTTCACTAACACTTGCCGAGGCCATTAGTGGTGTACTGGCAACAACACCTGCTCCAAGGCCAATATTTTTTAAAAATGTTCTACGATTTGTACTCATTTTATTCGTTAATTTTAGTTTTCGTACCTGTTTTGATTTATTGACGAATACTTTCCACTTCTACCCTACACTGAAATGCAGAATATGTTAAGAAAGAAACAGCGATTACCGGATGTAAAAACAAACTGGCAGCCCAAACAGCAAAAAAGTATTCACCTCTCTTTCAATACTTACACCCGACCAAAAGGGTTACAAAATATGTTTAAGGCACACAATATTTACAGGGGTTTGATTTTAAAATATTTCGACAGAAAGTTATAATTTCCCCGTTTTGCATGTAACCCACTGCTGAAACAACGGGTTATTTTCAGAACATTTCGATGGATACATTTTATACTTCCTGAAAGGATTAACAACAAAAAAAGCGCAGCAAGTTGAAACCTACTGCGCTTTAATCTATTGATTATTTTTTAATCTTATTTTACTTCTTCAAAAATAACCATATATGATTATCAGCATCTTAAGAACCAATGGTACAAATATGACACAAAATAACCATCTATTTTTCTACGCCACATCGGTATCATTTCCGTTCTCAATAAAACAAAAATACTTAAGAAATACCGGATTGTCATCATTTTAGTTTTAAATGATTTTATTTCGTTGATGAATATTTTGAAATAAAATTCTGGGATCTGATGCAAAAGTCAAGCTTTACTTACATGCAATAATTTTTAAGAAGAGAAATTAACTTATTACGGTCAAAAGGTTTGGCAATATACCCATCGCAGCGTGCATTACGGACTTTATCCTCATCGCCGGATGCAGCATGGGCCGTTACGGCAATAATGGGTAGTTCAGGTCGGAATTCCCTAATCTTTTTAGTCGCTTCCAATCCATCCATTACCGGCATTTTAATATCCATTAATACCACATCGATTTCCAGATGTGTTCTACACTTTTCGATAGCTTCTTTTCCATTACTTGCCAATAAAGTTTCAATCCCTTCCATCTCAATGATTGTTCTTAAATACAGGCGGTTTACCTCATCGTCTTCAACAATAAGTATAATCGGGGTAACTTTTTTATAATTACCAATACGTGTCGTTTTCGACTCAGTTTCCATTAATTGATCACCAGGCAAAGTAAAAAGCACCTTTGTTCCCTTACTTTCAACTGATTTAATCGATATTTGCCCTCCTAGTAATTCGACTAACCCTTTTGCGATTGATAGGCCTAAACCACTCCCTTCGTAACCTCTGGAAATCCGTGTATCTCCCTGAACAAAATCCCTAAAAACAGTATTTAAAACCACTGTATCGATGCCAACACCAGTATCTTCAACAAAAAATTCAAGTTCATTTTGTTTTAAGTTGCACCCAAAACTTACTGTTCCTTCATGAGTAAATTTGAAAGCATTATCCAATAAATGAATCAGTATTTTATTCAGTTTTTCCTCATCTGTAATCATCTCAAAATCAGAAGAGAGCTTATCCATGTTAAATATAAGGTCCTTTTTCTGCCCATAACTTTCAAAACGTTCATATATATCTGAAAGTAATTTGTTTATCGACACGGAATTCTTTTGGATTGTAACGTTCCCAGAAGTTATCAAAGAAATATCCATGTAGGCAGTGATGGTATCAATTAAGCGATTACTGCTTTTCTGTAAGATATTATAATATGTTTCTTTTTCCTGTTGAGAGATTCCATCCTGCACCACCATTTCTCCGAATCCAAGAATCGCATTTAAAGGTGTTCTTACTTCGTGAGATATATTATTTAAAAAGGCAGATTTTAAACGATCAGCTGCCTGTGCATTCTCCTTTTCAGTTTTTAAATCTTCAATAAACTTTTTTCTTTCAATAGCAAGACTGATAGCTGGCGCGGCAAATTCAAGTAATTTTAAATCATCATAAGTCAGCATTCTCTCCCCCTCATAACTCTGAATAACCATTACTCCAATTGCTACATTTTGTTCGAAAAGCGGCACGCCTATCCAAACTTCAGGCGTTGGTCCAACCAGATCAACCTCTCCTTCATCGATTAACTTTAAAAGTGTATTTTTATCAATAATCTGCGATTGTTTTGTTCTTAAAACATAATTTGACAGCGTTTTACCTGCGGGAAAATCAATAATATCATCATCTTTGCTATCAAACATAAATATAGTAGAGAACATTTTTGTCTGTTCCTGATATAAGGAAACAAAAAAGTTTTTTGTGTTGATAATTGATGTGAGCTCAGTGTAAATGAGTTGAAAAAATTCGTCGAGACTTTGTTTGGAAACAATGGCATCAGAAATATTTATTAACACTTGTTGAATAATTTCCAACTTTTTCCGCTCTGTTATATCTTCCTTAATACCAACAAAATGCGTGATTTCTCCTGCTTTATTTACCAACGATGATATACTTGATCTTACCCAATAGAGTTCACCATTTTTCTTTTTGTTTTGAAATTCGCTATGCCACTCCTTTCCTGACAAAATAGTATTCCACAGTTCTTTGTAAAAAGATTCAGGTTGCTTTCCGGATTTCAGTATTCTTGAATTCATACCAACCACCTCGTCAAAGGTATAGCCTGTAATTTTTGTGAATTGCGGATTTACATATTCAATATTCCCTTTTACATCAGTTATAGATATACTAACAGGACTTTGAATAACAGCCCGTGAAAGTTTCCGCAACTCATCCTGCGCAGCTTTACGTTTCGATATATCCCGGGAAACACCCAATATACCTATGGGCTTCAATTCTGAATCGGTTGAAATAGTTAACTTGATTTCTGCCCAGATGGTGGAGCCATCTTTTTTGAACATTTCTAATTCCAACATCTGTGGCTCAATGAATAAATTCTCTTTCCGTTTTATTTCAGGCAGCATCCTATTTATTGCTGCTTTTACAACTTGTAATGATGAAATAGTAAGAACATCCGATAATTTTTGCTTCAGTACTTCTTCAGGCGTAAATCCACGGAAACTATATACTGCCGGACTGATGTATGTGTAATTCAAATCAAAATCAAGTGTAAAAATTACATCTCCTGAATTTTCTGCCAAAAGTCGGTATTTAGCTTCGCTTTCAATCAACGCTTTTTGTTTGCGTTGCAATTCGCAATTTTGAAATGCTCCGGTTATAAGGGATGGGAGCCGGTTGAGGTAATTTTCTCGTTTCACAAAATAGTCGCTCGCACCTATTTTTAATGCCTGAACAGCAACTTCTTCATTACCATGTCCGGTAACAATCAGGATAGGGATATTAAGTTTTTGTTCCTGCCTGATCTCTTTAATTAGTTCAAGGGCATTCATCCCCGGAAGGCGATAATCCATAAGAATCACCTGATATATTTCTTTGCCCGGAGTTTTACTTGTTTTTGAAAGGAGTTCAAGGGCCTTCTCCCCATCCGGGACATTTGTAATTTTGATGTATGGGGCATAGCGTGCGAGATGGCGTCTTGTTAAATCCACATCTGTCAGATCATGTTCAATATACAACACATGAATAATCCCTGATTCGCGTTCTTTAAATTGTCGATGATTCTCGAGGGCAAACTTTACGGAATGGGGAACTTTATCTGTGTAACCAGGCTTTTTTACGGTGTAGTCGTCAGCACCTGCTTTTAATGCAGCTGTAGCAACTTCTTCATCTCCGGATCCGGTAAGCATAGCGACTGCAATATCAAATGCTTTTTCCCTGATTTCCATTAAAATGTCCATCCCGTTACCATCTGGTAACTGCATATCAAGCAATGCAACATCAAAATTGGAATCTCGATTAAGAATTTTTCGAGCGTCTTTTATGGAATAAACATGTTCGATTACACATTCGGGCCAGCTTTTTTTCAAGACACGAGAAGTGAGATCTGTATCGGAGGCATTGTCTTCTAGTAATAAAAATCTCATTATAGACAGTTTTATTCGTCAACTTTATTCAGCACCCGCCAGTACAATTCAATTTGTTTTGCTACATCTAAGAATTTTTCAAAATCAACAGGTTTTACAATATAAGAATTAGCACCAAGTTGGTAAGCATCGCGTACATCAGTCGATTCTGAAGAAGTGGTTAAGACAACAATTGGTATAGTTTTTAATCGTGGGTGCGTTTTTAGTTCCTTAAGAACTTCAAGTCCATTCACCTTTGGCATCTTCAAATCCAACAAGATAACAACAGGGCGAGGTTCTCCCTTTTCCCATTTTTCAATAAAATCCAAGGCTTCTTCACCATCTCGGGCAGTTAGAATAGGATTATCAAGCTTCTGTGATTTAAACGCCCTAAGAGTTAGGTCTAAGTCTACCGGATTGTCTTCTACAATCAAAATGGGTTGTTGATGGCTTCTTTTATTCATGATATAATATTAATTAGGTAGTTCAACAAAAAAGGTTGCTCCTTCACCGAGAGAGCTTTCAGCCCATACCTTTCCATTCATCCGCTGTACCGCCTTAGCAACCATTGCCAGCCCAATGCCCGTTCCCGGAAAATCTTCAGACCGGTGCAGTCTTTGAAATATTTCAAATATACGATTGTGGTATTTCATATCAAAACCAACACCATTGTCCTTTACACTAATAATCCCAAACGCGTTCTTCTTTTCCCAATTTATCTCTATTCTAGGCTTCGGTTTATCTCGTGTAAATTTAATGGCATTCTCCAACAGATTTCTTAATACAATAGAAAGTCCTCTGGAATCGGTTACGATGTGTACTTGATGAATGTTCAATTCAACAGTAATTCCTCCATTTTTAATTTCATCACTCAAATCGGAGACCAGCGTTTTTAACAACGATCTTAATTCAATTCTTTCAGATTTTAAATTACTCCTTTCCAACCGGGAATATGCAAGCAGGTCTTCGATGAGTTGGTTCATATGAAGCGTTGAACTTCGAATTGTTTTAATAAAATGGGATGCCTCTTCATTCAGGCTGTTTCCATATTCATTTAGCAGTAGTTTACTGTAACCATCAATTCCGCGCAGTGGCGCTTTTAGATCGTGGGAAACAGAATAAGTAAATGTTTCCAGTTCTTTGTTTGCTATTTGTAGTTGTTCTGTACGACGTTTTACACGGTCTTCCAGCTCGGTGTACAACTTTATATTCTCAATTGTACGAGCAGCTGCATCTGCTAGGGTTTGCAATAATTGCAACTCGGTTTCAGTGGGGATATACCTTTCTTTCCAGTAGTTACCTATAGCTCCAATCGGTTCACTGATATTGACTGGGACCATAGCCAGGCTTTTCACAAAAGTGGGGCTGTACAAATCTTTCGGAATTCGATCGTCGGTAAAAATATCGTTAATAACAACTGGCTTTTTATTTTCTATCACCCATCCACTAATGCACGTATTTATGGGAAACTTTTTCCCTTTCCAGAGTGGTTGAATGGCATCCTCATTCACGTAAAAACACTGATCACCCTCACGGAAAACAAGTGTGGCCCCGTCAGCCCCAATAAGTTTTCTGGCCGATTTAGCCACGATATCCTCAACATCGTCAAGTAATTGTGCTGAAGATAACAGTTGAATCGAATCAACTAATATCTCAAGTCTTTGGTTCAGTTTTTTGATTTCTTCTTCTTTATTTTTCTGTTCTGTTATATCGATTAGGGTACCACGCACCTTTAAACCCTGGCCATTTTCAGATCGTTCAATAACACGACCGTGTACTAATAACCAACGGATTGAATTGTCGGGGAAAACTACACGAAAATCGAAACTGTAATCGTCAGAGCCACCCGATGCCACAGCATTCATAATAAAATCATTCGAATATTCCCTATCATCGTGATGAGTCGCATTAAGAAAAGTGGTTATGTCCCATTTATCCTGCCAGTGAAGCCCATACAATTTGTCGTGGTTTTGGGATCGCGACATGGTATTGGTGATAAAATCATATTCCCACACTGCAATATTCGCCCTGTCGGTGGCTAATCGCAAGCGTTCTTCACTTTCAGCCAATTCCATTTCTGCAATTTTTCGTTCGGTTATATCAACAATTATTCCAACAAAATATTGAAATCTATTGATTGAGTCATGAATAGGCGACACGGTAAGTTGTGCCCATATTGTTTGCCCATCCTTTTTAATGTACCTTTTTTCGGTTCTGTAAACACCAATTTCACCTGTCATCATTTTTTTTGCCTGAGAAAAGTCTCTCGCTTTGTCATCTGGATGAGTGATATCGGCGAAAGTAAGTTGTTGGAGTTTTTCCTCAGGGTACCCGATCATTTCACAGAAGGTTCGGTTTGCCATAAGAAACTTAAATCCTTTATCTGCCATCACCATACCGCTTGCTCCGTCTTCGTACAATTTCCTGAAACGGGCTTCGCTTTCCTTTAATTTTTCTTCTGTCTTCTTTCGTTTGGCATCGGTAAACAATTGCGATATCAAATTTGTGGCAGCACTCAAGAACGATTTTTCGTCTGTTTCCCATTTTCGGATAGGTCCTCGATGTTCAACTGATAAAACACCAATAAGCTGTCCATCCTGTTGAATGGCTGAATCTAGTAAGGATGTAATTTGCAAAGGAATAAAATAATTTTTGTTCAATCCCCTCGTACGACTATCGTTTTGTGCATCTTCTGCATCAATCTGACTATCATTTCGAAGCGCTTCAAAATAGGAGGAGATGTCAGCTGTCTCCAAAACTTCAATTTGCGAATCAGAACCAAATGCGGCGTCATACAACATTCGGCGTTGTAATTTTGTATTATCATCGGAAAGAAGCCAGACACTTACTCTGTCAACCTGCATAATCTGCGCAAGTTTAGATGTAATAATTTTCAGTGCATCATCAACGTCACGATTGAAAACAGATTCTTCAAAAGTTAACCTGGCAATCAGGTTTCGTTGCATTTTTGCACGTTCCGCGCTTTTCCGGTTCAATTCTTCCGCCAGTTTGCGTTCAGTAATATCCACAAAGGTAACTGCGCATTGTTTTGGTCCGGCCTTAAATGCGGAAACGGAATAATAATACCCTAATAGTTCCGAGCCTTGTTCAAACTGAATTGCTTCACCCGTTATAGCAACCTTGGAGTATGTTCCAATCCAATCAGCGTCATCTTTTTCAATGCCTGGCAGAACTTCTGTAAGCTTACTTCCAATAGCATTTCTCAATTTTAAACCTGTTGTCTCTTCAAATCCTTCATTTGCAGCTGCTACAATAAGATCAATCGGAATCCCTTGTTTATTTTGACAGACTTCGAAAAGGACAAAACCAGCATTCATGTTTTCAAAAAGGGAACGATACCGCTTTTCACTTTCCTTAAGGGCTTCTTCAGCCTCCATCCTATTAGTCACATCATTTGCCAGTACCAATCTGGCCGGGATATTTTCAAAATCAATCAGGTGAGAGACTATTTCGACAGAAATTATTTCACCATTCTTTTTCCGATGTTGCCAAATACCTGCCTTATTATAACTTTTATAAGTATCAGCTACATCTTCCAACAACAAGCCAACCTCTTCTTCCGGTCTTATATCCCTAATTGTCATTGATTTAAACTCAGCTTCAGAATAACCATAATGAAGAATAGCAGCTTCATTTACTTCCATAAAGGCAAGAGTTTCTAAATTATATATCCACATGGGTAATGGGTTGTTATTGAAAAGATAGCGGTATTTCTTTTCACTTAACTTCAATTCTTCTTCTGCCTGCTTTTGTTCTGAAATATCCTCTACACTGGACCAAATGTATTTCTCTCCTGCTCTTTCAATAATCTGTCCCTTTAAACGTACGGGCACCAGGTTCCCGTTTTTGTGAATGTATTCCTTTTCATATGGTCCGTACCGTCCGGTTTTTTCCAAAAGTTTAAGTTGTTCCTGTTCCTTGAGATTGTATTTTTCAGGTGTAATATCCCAATAAGTTAATTGTTTTGTTTCTTCCACAGTACGCCCTATTATTATCGCATAAGCCGGATTGATATCTACCAATTTGCCATCCATTCCGGTTAAAGCCAAACCAATTACCGATTGTTCAAACAAAGTCCGGTTATATGCCTGACTATCTATTAACGCTTGTTCTGATTTTTTATATTCAGTAATAACTTCTGAAAAAAGAATAATTCCTCCAATTTCCATATCGTTCCTGAACCAGGGGCGTATTTCCCATCGTATCCAGTCCATTTCTCCATTAGTCCTTGGAAAAGGGTCATTATCAGCCGATATAATTTCTCCCTTTAAAGCACGTTTATGAATTTCCTTCCAACGTTCTGGTATTTCAGGAAAAACTTCGTAATGCGACAGACCAACTATGTTCCGATCTCCTAAATTATAGTCTGTGAGAAAACGACGGCTGGCTATCAGGTAACACATATTGTTATCAAACATAGCAATGGATGCAGGTGAGTACTCAACAAAAAGTCTCAAAGTACGTTCGCTTGTTTTAACAGCCTCGTTTAGTTGCATTTGTTCCAGCTTCTGAAAGGATATTTCGCTGATCATCTGAGTCATATTCAGTAAAAAATCCATTGCTGCGATTACCTTATCTTTGGATAGAACAGGTACTTCACTGATGGATTTGAGGTAATTTTCTTCATCGAATCCATACTTTTGGGCTTGTTTCTTAAAATATTCCTTATCCGGCTCCTCAAAAAAGAATTGACCTGAAAACAAATTTGCAATATGCTCATTACCAATCACGATGGGCACAGATACATCAACCAAGCCATTTAAACATTGGTAGAAATGATAACTTTCGTTCTTGCCCATTTTACTGGCTAAGGTGGTATCACTTATTGTGCACTTTTTCGAGGTTTCGGGATTCACCCGGTGAAACGCTGTACAAGCTTGTCTCCAACCAGATTTCGATAAAATATTTCCATCAAGGTCTAAAATGGCAGTCACAAATCCGGTTGATTTATTAAAGCCTTCAAGCAGTATATCCACTTTTTCGAAGTCGATTAGATCTAAAATTTTAGTTTTCATTATTAGCTATCTCCCTTTGTTCGTTGAATATGATTAAGAACAACCATCCAGTTTTTTCATGAACGTTTATACTACGATACCAATCTATTGAATGGGTCAACTTAATTTCTGCAATAAAGGTATTGCCCCATGTTTATTTCTTTAAAACATAAACGGCTCTTGACCATACCGTTATGTTATGTTCCTTTCCACCAAAATCTTGTTGCATAATCAACAAGGTCCTAACACCAACAGATTATTGACTTTGCAATTATGAGCAACATTCTATATCCAATGGTCTACGTTTGTAATTTCTTTGATTCCACAATTGTAATGATCAAGTTGTTCCCGAATCGAAAAATTTACCCAATAATTTACTAAGTAAACTATCAGTTATTAAAAGTAATAAAAGAATAAAAAAAACTGATATTGAATTGAAACTAACGTTTCTGTCAGATTGGCATTCCAATCAATAGTTGTTCGTAAAAAGTATAGTACCAGCCAATAGTTACAGAAAAATTTCCTTCTAATATTTACAATTCTTTAGTTATCAAAAATATTGTATATGACAAGTAAAATATGAATAGAATTGCAGCCTCCCAACGGTCGAGTTTTTTTCTTTTCCCGGTTAACATTGAGATAAAAAGAAATGCTGTTCCTCCCAGTAAAATAAACAGGTCTGTATTAAATTTTGTGTTGTATGCAATTGGATTTATAACACCACTAATTGCAAGAATTAGCAGAATATTAAAAATATTTGAACCAATAACATTTCCAATTGCAATATCAGAATTCTTTTTAACTGCAGCAATAACTGATGTTACCAACTCTGGCAGCGAAGTGCCTGCTGCAACAATGGTAAGTCCAATTATTTTTTCACTAACCCCCAAGTGATTGGCAATTTGAACACTGTTAATCACAACTAACTGTCCTCCTATAATTAAACCGGACAATCCTGCAACAACCAATATCAATATTTTAATTATCGACTTATTGTTTAATGTTGCTTGGCCAACAGTATCACGTTTCATTTGTTTAAAAACATAAAGCAGAAACAACAAAAACAAAAGCAGTAACACTGCCCCCTCGAACCTTACAAGACTGCCTTGCCCTATGAAAAAAAAATCATTTACAAACAACAATATCAATCCTGTTACAAAAAATGAGATAGGTATTTCTTTCCATGCCGTGGATGATTGAACAGTAATAGGCAGAATTATTCCCGAAATGCCAAGAATTATGAATAAATTAAAATTATTGCTACCTATAACGTTGCCAAAAACAATGTCAGAATACCCATTAAGTGAACCTATAATATTCACAACCAACTCTGGTGCAGAAGTACCAAAAGCAACAATTGTTAAACCGATGGCCAAATCCGAAACCTTATATTTTTTAGCCAAAGCCGATGCTCCGTCAACAAGCCAGTTTGCGCCAAAAATGAGACATACAAAGCCTAATACAACAAGAAGAATAGTTAACAGCATGTGAAATTATTTTTTGTTTATTCTAGCGTTTATATCGTATTGGGTTTTACTCTCCAAATCTTGTCACAATAGTCTTTAATAGACCGGTCTGATGAAAATTTCCCCATTCTTGCAACGTTTAGAATAGCCATTTTATCCCATATATCCTGCTTTTTCCAGGTTTCTGAAACCAACTCCTGACAAGAAATGTACAAAGGGTAATCAGCCATGAGCATATAAGGATCGTGATTTAGTAAATTCTCAATAACAGGTTCAAATAGGTTTTTATCGCCATTCGACAAGAGCCCGGATTTAATAAGGTTAATGACCTCCCTCAATTCATCATTCCTTTCATAAATAAACCTTGGATTATAATTATGCTGCCTGGTTTGTTCAACCTGTGCCGCAGTAAGTCCAAATAAAAAGAAATTTTCTGCCCCCACTTCTTCTCTGATTTCAATGTTAGCTCCATCCAATGTACCAATGGTTAGTGCACCATTCATAGAAAATTTCATGTTTCCTGTGCCGCTAGCCTCTTTGCCTGCCATTGAAATTTGTTCGGATAAATCAGCTGCGGGATAAATTAATTGCGCATTTTTCACGTTGAAATCCGGGAAAAACACCACTTTCAAATACTTGTTAACAGCACTATCATTATTAACCAAATCACCAACTGCATTAATCAGTTTGATTAATAGCTTTGCCATAAAATAACCTGGCGCAGCTTTCCCTCCAAAAATAAACGTACGAGGTGCAGTAGCTGTTGAAGATTCGTTTTTAATACGCAAATACAACGTTAAAATATGCAAAATGTTAAGATGTTGTCTTTTATATTCGTGTATACGTTTTGCCTGAACATCAAACATCGATTCAGGATTAACGATTATACCTGTTCTTTCTTTTATGATAGAAGTTAGTTGCTGCTTATTGTTAAGTTTTACTTGTCGAAACTGTTCTCTAAAAGCGGGATCATCCGCGAATGGTTCAAGTTGCCTTAATTCATTTAGCTTTTGAGGCCAGGAATTGCCAATTTTAGTCGATATCAACCTTGTTAATCCCGGATTTGACAATACGACAAATCGGCGAGGAGTAACACCATTGGTGACATTATAAAAACGTTCAGGATACATGGCTACCCAATCATTCAAAACATTCTTTTTGAGTAATTCAGTATGTAAAGATGCTACTCCATTAACTGCGTAACTACCAGCACAGGCCAGATTAGCCATCCTAATATAGGAACTTCCCGTTTCATCGATTATTGATAAGCGTGATAACAAGTTATTATCTCCGGGGTATTGGGCTTTTACTTCTTCCAATAATCTAAAATTTATCTCATATATAATTTCCAATAATCGCGGGAGAAGTGTTTTAAACATTTCCAGCGGCCATTTCTCTAAGGCTTCGGGCAATAAAGTATGGTTAGTGTAACTAAATGTTTTTCGGGTTGTCTCCCATGCAGTTTCCCAACCTATTTTATGCTCATCTAAAAGTATCCTCATTAATTCGGCAACAGATACGGCCGGGTGGGTGTCGTTTAATTGTATGGCCCACCTTTTATAGAATTCGGTAGGCTCACCATTGTATTTAAGGTGCATTCGCATCATATCCTGCAATGAACAGGAAACAAAAAAATATTGTTGTTTTAAGCGCAATTCTTTTCCCTGTGGCATCTCATCATTTGGGTAAAGAACTTTACTAATGTTTTCTGACTCTACCTTTGATAACACTGCCTTATAATAATCGCCATGATTAAACGATGAAAAATCAAAAGATTCCACTGCTTCCGATTTCCACAAACGAAGAAAGTTACACGAAGTTACTTTGTATCCCATTTCAGGAGTGTCGTAGGGTACACCTTTAACCATATACGCAGGTATCCAACGACAGTAGTTGTTCCCATCCTTTTCTGTGTACCATTCGGTAGTCCCGCCAAAGTTTACGTTTATTGATGATTCAGGTCGTGCAATTTCCCACGGATTGCCATAACGCAGCCACTTGTCTGTTATTTCAACCTGCCAACCGTTTACTATTTCCTGGTCGAAAATGCCAAATTCATACCGAATTCCATAGCCAACTGCCGGAATTTCAAGCGAGGCAAGTGAATCCATATAGCAAGCAGCCAACCTGCCCAAACCTCCGTTTCCCAATCCCGGTTCTTCTTCATGTGCCAATACAGCATTAAAATCAAAACCAAGCTCGGTTACTGCCTGCTTCATTTCCTCATATATGTTTAAGTCGATCAAATTGGCTCCCAATTGTGGTCCCATTAAAAACTCTGCTGAAAGGTAACCGATCAAACGAATATTTTCCGTTTCCAATACGGTGTCAAATGTTTTTAATCCATGCCGCAGAAGCCTGTCGCGAAGAGCACAAGAAGCAGCCAGATAAACATCATTTATTGTTGCTTCACCCGGATTTCGTCCCTGTCGGTAAAATAATTGGTCCAGAATTGCGTCTTTCAGACAATCTTTATCCATACCGGTGCGAATATTACACATGATCATTTTGTCATTCTCTGCATTCTTTTTGAGGATATCGTTAGTTTTTTTCATCGTGGTAATGATTCAATATGTTGATAAAAAATACGTTTCAAATAAGAATCAAAAAAAGCTACTTCTCCTGCTTCTGGATTTCATCGTAATTCCCCTGATCATCATTTGGGTCATCATACATTTTTGAAACTCCTCCTGAAACAATAAACTTCATAACTACTGCTGGATTAATATCTATTGGTTTTACCTGTTCTTTTGGAACTATAAACATTTCGCCAGAAAAATTATAAGAATGCGGAAAATACACTGCTACTTTTTCTGTTTCACCTATATTTCCGAGATCTTCTTCGGTAAGGAATCCAAGTTTTTCCAGATTAGAGATAGGATTAACAAGCACAATTACAGGTTTATTAAACTTCTTTTCTTTCCCGACAAATGCGGAAAATAAATCGTTCATGGCAGAAAAAACAAATCGTAACAATGGCACTTTCTCCAATAACTTTTTAAATAGTTTCTGAAACGGACGTGCAATTATACTTTGCCCAATAATACCTACTATTATGAGAAAGCCAACAATAACAAGAATACCAAGACCCGGTATATCAATACCTAATGACTTTTCAAGATAATCATCCAATAAATTATCAATGAAATTAAATATCAGATAAATTACATAAATTGTTATACCCAGTGGAGCAATATAAAGCAACCCTTGTAATAAATAATTAAACAGTTTTTTCATGTGTCTATAATTGGTTTTTACAATTCCTCTTGGCTATCGGCCTAAAATATCGGCCCGTTATTTTTTCCATTTTTGCTCAACTGTTTAAGTTAGCCATTTTAAAATAAGACAGCTTTGTTTATTTTGCAGAATCCTTATCCCTTTCAATTTGTTCGATAATACTTTTCTCAATATGCTCTTTCATTTCGTCATATCTCTTAATTGTAGATTTTATCCTTTCAATCTCCTTATCATCTTTCAAATTCTTTAGTTTTTCTTTTAGAACTACTTGTTTTTTATCAATGTCTTTAAGGTAATCCTTTTTTGTTACAAGTTTTTCTGATTTGATTGCTTCATCAAATATTAAATCCTCTGGAGACTTTTCAGCAACGGGTTCAGTTAATTCCTCAACCTGTTTTGGGATAAATTCCTTTTCATCGACACGTCGTTGGTTCATGAAAGTTGGTGATACAATTTCTATTTTCTCAGCATGAAGTTTATCCATAACTTTAGCATTAAGCAATGAACTCGTACTGAAATATGTACTACTATCTTCTAAAAATCCATGAATTTTGTAAACAACAGAGAAATCACCCAAGCTTGTTATATACACGTAAGGGTCAGATAACCCAGTTTCTTTGGCTGCATCTCTTAAAGCTCCCTCAATTTTTTCACGGGATATGTCATATCCTAGCGAAACTGAGGCAGAAATGACGGTATTTGTCTTGCGTGTTAATTTAACAGGGTTGTTTGCGATGTAGAGATTGGGAATTGTAATAAAATTGCTGTCTTCCAGTTGAATTTCTGTGTGAAATATACTTTTTCTAATTACTCTACCATGCAAGTTCCCAATTTTTATCAGGTCTCCATTCCTAAAACGGTTCATGGAATTATTCATAATACCTGCTATCATGTTACCTAGAACTGTGGTTGAACTTAAAGCAATTCCCGCACTAATTATAATTCCGAGGAAGGCTAATATTTGTCCTTGTAGAGCTTTATCAATTGGCAAGACTAAAATAAATGACAATACACCAATAAGAACTAAGAAAAAAGCAATAGCTCCTTTTGTAATATTTCCATCAGATGTTGTTGATTTAATTCTTTTAAAAATCCACGAATTTAAAATCAGAAGGATTATTAAAACTAGTAATACAACTGTAGGTTCAATTAATGTTCCGAATATTTTTTGTATATGTTCCATCTTCAATTATATACTAAGTTTTTGCTTATAGGTGCTAACTTTCCTTTTTTAGGAGTTCGTATTTCTTCTGTTTTTCATGCCGTAGCTTAATAGTGAATTACTTCATATCGAAGTAAAAGTCAAACTTTCATGTTAACTCTTTTTTCCTTGTTTCGTGTCACTTGATTTTAATCAAAGAACTAAAATTAAACAATTTATGTTAGCACTAATCATTAACATTGTCAATTGTGTAATACAAAATAAAATTCTTGCCAGGTAAATTTTCATTCATATTTAAAACCATTTATGTTTTTTGAAATAATACAACATCGTGCCTGCTACAACCACCATTACACCCCACATAACAAAGTAGGCATTTTTAAAATGCAGTTCAGGTACATATTCAAAGTTGGTACCATAAATACCAGCAATAAAGGTTAATGGAATAAAAATGGAGGCAAAAATGGTTAACACTTTCATTACTTCATTTACCTTATTACTTAAGTTGGTATTGTATAGATTAATCAAGTCATTGGTCATTCCAAAATAGCTATCGGCTGCTTCAATCGCTTGTTCTTCGATATCATATAATTCCTGATAAAATACTAAATGTTCTTCGCTAATTATTTCAGATTTAGCTCTTAATATTCGAGTAAGAACTTCTTTAAGTGGTTTTATTGATTTTCTTAAATAGGAGATTTCAGTTTTGTATCTAAACAAGGTCTTGCTAATCTCTTTTGTAGGATTATCCAGTTTCTCTTCTAAAGCTTCAATATTTAAACCGATTTGTTCAAGATTTATAAGGTAATTATCTACTAAACTATCGGTTAAGGCATAAAGCAGATAATCTGTTTTCCTTTGTCGAATTTTACCAAAACTACTTCGAATACGATTACGAACAGGCTCAAAATGGTCACCGATTTGTTCCTGAAAACTAATCAAAACATTTTCAAGTAGTATAAATGAAATTTGCTCTACGGATACTTTGTTATCTTCCTGATTATAATAAACAGCTTTTGTAATAAGGGTAACAGAATTGTTGTCTTCAAAAAAATTTTGCTCTTTGTCCTGTATTTAAAATATTCTCTAATGCCAATGGTGAGATTTTAAAATGTTCACCAATCTGCTTTATCAATTCAGTATTATGAAGTCCATCAATATTTAACCAATTGTTCTGGGTATTATTTATGTTTTTTAGTGCTTCATCAATGGTTTCAAATTCTGTTTCAGTAATTGTTTCTTTTGAATACTGAAACAACCTTATTCGGGTATCGTCCATTTTTTGCTTCCCCATAAATATGAGGCTTCCGGGTGCTGCCCCTTTCGCCTTAACTCTACTTTTTAAAAAACGTGCCATAATCATTTAGTTCTATATGGTTTAAAATTCATTGCCGAAGCGATATTCTTAAGAAATACGCAGGAAAAGGTTAATTGTTATCGCAAAATTTAGGCATCCAAAGTTTAAAATGAATACTCTATTTGTACACTTTAAAACCAAATTGGAATATACCATCTCTGTGTTTGGTATTACCAAAAACAAAGACCAATGAAATTACCATTATTAATATAACAATATCAACTTTTACCAGTAGTTCTTCTTTTACAATTTAAACTACTGGCATTATAATTTTTAATCTCAATAATGTCAGCAGGTAAATATATTTCAGCGTTGTTTAATGCATCAATGATCGCAATACTTATTTTTGATTTTAAAACCAGATGAAATCCCTTATTTTTTGATTTAAATGTATCAATCCAGTAAAAAACATGAAGACTAACGGTACTTACATTTAGTTCATCAATAGTTACCAGTGGCTTTTTCTCTCCTCGCAAAACTTCATCCATCGAAAGCATAACTTCTTCCACAGACTTAATAGCTTTTTCAAAATTTGTATTGTAGTCCAAACCAATTACAATTTCATAACGTAAGTAACCATCAATTGTGTAGTTAGTTAATGGTGACTTAATTATCTGCGAGTTAGGAATAAAAACATCTTTACCATCTAAGGTCTTAACTGATGTAACTCTTAAATCAAGGGCATACACATAACCAATCGTTGTATCCAACTCTATTAAATCACCTATTTTAAATGGACTTTTAAAAGCCATCAAAATTCCGGAAAGGAAATTCTCGCCAATGTCTTTAAAAGCAAATCCTATAATAAATGTTGTTATACCTGCACCTGCTACTATGTGGGTAGCAATACGACCTAGTCCAACAATATGGAGAAAAAATATGAAACCAATCAGAGAAAAAATGAAGGCAATTACTTTTCCAAAAAACTCAGCGAGTAATGGATTTTTAGTTCTAGGTTTTATACGTTTAGTGATAATACTTTTAAATAGCCATGAAATTAAAACAAAAACCAACAGGATTAAAAGCCCCAAACCAACCTGAGGGATGAACATTAAAAATGAATCAAGCAACTCATTTAAATCTTTCATTACAATGTATTTAATTCATAAATTTAAAAGTATTTTTTGTATTAAACTAATTTATGAGTGCAGCTTAATTATAGTCATTTGACAATCCATTTTTTTATATTTGGATTTGTTGATTAGCTTCTAAGTATAGAGAATCCGCTAATAAGGAAACTCCCAACAATAATTAATATTAAAGACTCATTCCCCGATCTCTATTCTTCACCTTATATTTCATAGCTGGTTCCTTTTTACGCCGATTAGTTCGCTCAATTAACCGATTTACATCCCTCGCCCATTGAGCTAACTGAAACTCGTCAATCATGGGTGAGGATATTTGCAGTTCTCTTTCAGCACTTTGAGAATGATGAAATCGTGGCCGCTCTTCAAATTCAGAAAGTCTTATCGGATAACGAACCGGACTTCCATTTTCATCTGTTATTAAGACTACGTGTCCTCTGCCTGATCTCCGTACCTCTGCATTAAAAAGCTCCAGCGATTTATCGTAAAGTTGTTTTGTTGAGATGGATTCTATTTGGTTTAGCTGATAAAATAAACTCTCCAGGTTATGTTTGAGATTTCTGCTACCTGCAGAAAATTTCAGATTAGAAACTAATTGAAGTATACACAATTTGAGGTTTCTTTATCTTCAGTACTGGCTTGAAGCTGGAATCCTGATGATCCAGAATATAATCAACTGCTTTTTGAGCTAAACCGGAAGCCATTACGATGAACTTTTTATCACTCTTTAGCTTCTTTAACCAACCTAGAATGTAAGCAGTACTGTTTTCAGCTGTTATGTTTTTTGACTCCTCAATAACCACATAATAAACTACTTACACATACTACAACAAGGTAACAATCCTATAAAGAAAAGATTATTCCCCTAGATATAAAAAGACTCGAAGTTCGAGCATTTCCATTTTTCACCCCACTTATTGTATATAATACAATTTTTTATAATTTTGACTCCATAACGTGTAAGCATGTAAGGATCAAGAACGAAACTATCTGCGAAGCGTTAATAAACCAATACAAATAAACCTAATACGATGAACAAATTATTTCTACTATTTTGCTCGGTTGTACTATTACTGCCTTTTGCTCTCAACGCACAAGAATATAATCTGTCTTCTTCCGGCAATCTCCAAAAATGCCCTTCTTGATAGTAAAGCCAGGGCAACAATATTTGCCATTATGCTAAAACCAAAACTTAACTAAAATCGAAAATAAACGAGTCATATCCGGGATAAGAAACAGGGATCTGGTCATTTTTGAGGAACTGTTTTTTAATTATCATGGTCGACTGGTATTGTTTGCCAACAAGTTTCTTGGTGATATGCAGGTGTCACGCGATTTGGTACAGGATGCCTTTTTTGCTTTATGGGAAAAAGCTGATCAACTGGAAATTAATCAATCACCCAAAGCTTATTTATATCAAGCGGTTAAAAATAGTTGTTTGAATTACAACCGTCATCTATCAATTAAACAATCTGCTGAAGCTGAAATTCAAAACAAAATTTCGAAACTTGAAAAGCAGGTTTACAAAAATTCAGATAGCCCCTATTATAGTTTAATAGAGCTGGAACTTGAGGAAAAAATCAACGAAGTGATCGAAAGTATGCCCGATAAATGTCGTGAAGTTTTCAAGCTCAGCCGTTTCGAAAACCTGAAAAACAAAGAGATAGCAAAAAAGCTTAATATCTCTGTGAAAACAGTTGAAAAACATATTTCAAAGGCTCTCTTTATCCTTCGCTGCAATTTGGCAGATTATTTAGGAGTACTGTTGATGGTCTTAATTACAAAGCTTTGAAAGCGGGTTCAAAGCATAAAGTTCAAGGCTCTATAAAAAGGTACCATAAGCATCCCGTTTTCAATCTTCTTCTTTTGAACTATGAATAAAGAACCTCGCCCGGAACACTGCGCGAAACAAGGCTTTGAAAGAATCTGCTTTGAAGTTTTTTAAAAAATATTGAAGAAAAGGTAGGGTTGTCAACAACTTAAGTGTCACAGTAATATACAATAGAAATAATGCAGGAAAAGCAATCTATAAAATCATTAATAATAGCAAAACTTGACGGTGAAATTAGTCTCCAGGAAAAAGAAAGGCTATACAACTGGATGGCAAAATCGAAAAAAAACACCCGCTATTATACCGAAATAAAAGACTTATGGGAAGCCTCTTTGGCCAATGCATCAGAAATTGCCAAAACTTCCCAAGAATGGGAACGCTTTAAAAACCGGATTGCTGCCCACCCAAACAACATAGAGAAAAGGTTACGCATAGTTACATGGACCAGGGTGGCAGCAATTTTGGCTTTAGGCTTACTAATTACCAATTTAGTTAAGCCTTATTTTAAACCAGCAGTGCCCGTTTATATGACTTCTATTGCACCGGCCGGATCAGTAGCACAAACCATTTTACCCGACGGAACAATGATATATTTAAATGCCGGCTCTGAAATAAAATACGATGTAAATGCAGAAAGTAATTTGCGTGAAGTGTTTATTGATGGCGAAGCTTGGTTTGATGTGGAACGGAACGAAGAAAAGCCTTTTATTGTACACACGCCCTATTACGACGTGAAGGTACTTGGAACCCAGTTTAATGTAAAAACCTATAAAGACGAGGAGACAGTTGTCACTACACTAGAAGAAGGTTCTGTTCAGGTGCTTTCAACCGAACAGTTCAAACTACAGCGAAACGTTGTTTTAAAACCCGGCGAACAATTGGCGTACAATAAAACCAATAAAAAACTCTATATCGAAGAAGTAGATACCCGCCTGTTTACCTCCTGGAAGGACAATAAGCTCATATTCCTGAATATGTCTTTTGCCGATCTGATAAAACTGTTGGAAAGAAAATTTGGGGTAAATATTGAAGTCATTGATAAAACGATCCTTGATGAACATTACACCGGAACAATTAAAAATGAAACCATCCTCGAAATCCTGAACATTATTCAACATACGCACCCAATAAAATACGAAATAAAAGGTCAAAAAATAATCATTCAAAAAAAATAGGAGGAAACATATGACATAAACTAAACCAGAACAAAACAAAAGCCGAAAGATGCGCTAACATCCAACGGCTTTGGAAATAAATTAAATGGTGCGCTAACACCAATAGTAATAATTTAATATCAAAGCAAATTTATGAAAAAAAAAGCTAAACCATGTTATCCGGGCACCGGATGGCATAAACTATTTCGAATTATGAAATTATCTGTGATTCTACTTTTTGTTGGCATGATGCAGGTAACGGCATCGGTTTATTCGCAAACAACAAAGTTATCGGTTGATGCCCATAATCAAAAAATTGTAGATGTACTAACAACTATCGAAGAGCAAAGTGAATTCCGGTTTTTTTATAAAAATGAACAAGTTGATGTTAACCGGAAAGTAAACGTAAACATGGAAGACAAGTTAGTGGAAGAGGTTCTTGATAATATTTTTGCGGGGACCGACGTAACTTACAAGTTTTTTGAGGATAAGTTAATCTTATTATCAAAAGAAGGTGAAATTGAAAAAGATGAAGAAATTCTGTCGCAACAACAAAAGACTGTTTCAGGATCTGTTAAAGATGAAACCGGTGAGCCATTGCCAGGAGTAACTGTTATAATAAAAGGTACTACACAAGGAACGGTTACAGACATGGATGGTAGTTATAACCTCCCAAATATCCCTGAGAATGCTACGCTCATATTCTCGTTTGTAGGGATGACAACCCAGGAAATTTTTGTGGGCAATCAATCTACTGTAAACGTTACGTTAAAAGTTGATGCAATCGGCATCGAAGAAGTTGTAGCAATTGGATATGGAACCGTTAAGAAGAGTGATGTAACCGGATCTGTGATTTCAGTTGATTCGGAAGATATGATGAAACGAAATCCGGTTAACATCGGACAAGGATTACAGGGAGTTGCTGCCGGAGTATCAGTAATCCGCAATTCAGGCGATCCTTCAGGCGATGCTACGATTCGTATTCGTGGTGTTGCTACTGTTAATAACTCTGCCGATCCGCTATTTGTGGTTGACGGCATGCAAGTTGGCTCAAGTATCGAGTTTCTTAATCCAAACGATGTAAAATCAATAGAAGTTTTAAAAGATGCCTCTGCAACTGCCATTTATGGTGCCCGGGGTGCAAATGGGGTAATTCTTATTACCACGAAAAAAGGATCGAACGGACCTACCAATATTAAGCTGACAGCAAATTTTGGCGTACAAACACTCGCCAATAAGTTAGATATGATGAATGCAGAACAGTTTGTTAAAGCAGCACGACAGGCAGCCGCAAACGATGGAAATATATTAACAAACGATGCATGGATTAACTATGATAAAGAGCTGAATAGTATTGACTGGCAGGACGAAATGACTCAGGTAGCCCTGCAACAGAATTACAATGTAAATGTTTCCGGGGGAAGTGAAAGCACTCAGGCACTTATGTCGGTGGGCTATTTAAATAACGATGGAATTATTATTAATTCCAACTTCAAACGTATTACAGCCCGTGCCAATATCGATCATAAAATAAAAGATTTTATTCGTACAGGCATTAACCTTTCTTTCATGCGTAATGAGCGTTATGGTGGCGGCAACCTTCAGAACTATGCGGCTATCATTCCAACAATGGACGACGTTGACGAGAACGGAAACTTACTAAATGTTCCGGTTCAATACCCAGATGGGACCTGGGGCCATTTTAAACGCGAAGGTAACGGCGACACCAATAAAGGACAGGACAATCCGGTTGCGCAGGCAGAAACCCGCGACAGTAAGAACTATAGCAACAGATTGGTTACAAATGCTTATCTGGAATTTGATATTGCAGAAGGTCTTGTATTTAAAACAATTGGAGGTTTAAACTATTCTGGTGGTTCCTATCATGGTTATAATATGAAACATGACCGCACCTATTTGTCAATAGACCGACCTGATGAGTTCAATATATCACAGTATCAAAACATTTCATATTCAGTGGAAAGTTACCTGACTTACGATATTAAAATTGACAACAAACATCGCTTAAACCTTATGGCCGGACACTCTGTATCAAAATATGTACCGCAGGACATCAATGCCAGTGCACTGGATTTCCCTGCCGAAACAATACGGAGAATAGAACTGACAAATAACACAAGCTCAATTAACGCTGGTGGAGGATTGGGAAGAGAATCGCGTGGCCAATCGTTTTTTGGGCGGGTAAATTACTCCTTACTGGACCGTTATTTATTCACAGCCACAGTTCGTAAAGACGGATCATCAAATTTTGGAGCCGGTAACCGTTACGGAACTTTTCCTTCAGCTTCGTTAGCCTGGCGTTTAACCGAAGAAAATTTTATGAAGGATAGTGACTTATTCAGTAACATAAAATTACGTTTAGGTTGGGGACAAACCGGTAACGCAGGTAATTCTACAAACCTTTCGGTTGATCAGCTGTCTTCAAACAGAATCGCTTATTATCATTTTGTGGATGGTAGCGAATCTATTGCTCCGGGTCTTGCTCAGGTTCGAGAGATAGACACCAATTTAAAATGGGAAACCAACGAACAAACCAATATCGGTTTGGATTTAGGTTTTCTGGATAATGGCCTCAATTTTTCATTTGATTATTTTATCAGAGATGCGAAGGATCTGTTATTAAACCGTCCGTTACGTCCTTCAACCGGATATATTGATATATACACAAATGCCGGACACATAAGAAACTCAGGATTTGAGTTTATGGCATCCTATCAAAAACAGATGGGAGACTGGGATATAAATATCCGGCTAAACGGTGCAACACTTAAAAATGAGGCAATTGATGTTGGTAACGATATCTACTTTAACGAAGATGTTGCAGATGGCGATTATTGGGATCGCTACTCGTTAACCAGAAACGGCTATCCTGTGGGATCATTTTATGGCTGGCGTGTTGACGGAATTTTCCAAAACCAAAGCGAAATTGACGCCTTGAATGCAAACGTTGATCCTGAAAACAATAGTGGCTATTATCAATCAGCAAGCACGCAACCAGGCGATTATAAATACAAAGACCTTAACGATGACGGATGGATTGACGATCAGGACAGGGAAATCATTGGTGATGGTTACCCTACACTTAATTTTGGATTGAACCTTATTTTAGCTTATAAAAACTGGGATCTTAATTTATCGGCTTATGGAGTTTTAGGACAGGAAATTTTGTCTTATGCCTATAAAAACCAAACAAGTATGTACATAGCCGCAGGAGGTTATCGAAATGTTCTTGTTGACTATGCACAAAACGCATGGTCCGAAAACAATAAGAATAATGAATATCCGCGACTTACAAAACAGGATGCCAACCACAACGGACAGGTTTCAGATGCTTTTATTAAAAACGGAGACTTTTTAAAAGTTCAAAACCTTCAGGTAGGTTATACATTCCCGAAAAGCAATATTCAAGGCCTGAAAATGGAAAATCTGCGCTTATTTGCCAGTATTGAAAACCTGTTTACCATAACCGGTTATGATGCCGGAGATCCGGAAATTGGTACAAGCAAAGTATTACAAACAGGTTTTGACGGCGGTCGTTATCCATTTCCTCGTACATACGTATTCGGACTTAGTTTAGGTTTCTGATAACATTCTTAAAAAATAAATTATGAAACGAGCATATAAAATAATTACATCTAAGAGCGTAATTAAAACAAGCGAGTTCCATACTATACCTTTTAAAATAAACAATTTTAATAGTATGAAAAAAATATATAAATATATAATTAGCTTATCACTACTGGCTGGGTTATTTTCTTGTAGTAATGATTTTCTGGAAATCGATCATTACGATATTCTCGAACCCTCTGCAATGTTTAGTAGTGAAGAAACGATACTTCAGGGATTAAACGGTGTTTACGATATGTTTTATCCTGAATGGCGCGATGCAACTGATGTTCAAAAAAGCTGGAACATTAAACCACAGCTTGCCTTCTCAAATTATCCGGCACTCGACTGTCAGGCATCCGGTTGGGATAATGAATTTACGCGCCACGAATGGCGGGCCGATAAAGATATGTTCTACGAAGGTTGGAAACAAGCCTACAAAGCTATTGACCGTGCAAACCGTTTTCTTTCAAATTTAGAAACTACAGACCCTTCTGTTTTTGAGGATGGGCAAAACACTAAAAGTATAATAGAGGCTGAATGTAAAGCAATCAGGGCTTTCTTTTACTCGTGGTTGGCGCAAAATTTTGGCCGTATCCCAATGTTAGTGCCGGGCGAAACGTATTCAACTTCTCCGAGCAAACCTCGTGCAGAAAGTACAGAAGGAACCTGGGCATTAATTATTGAAGATTTCGATTTTGCGGCGAAAACATTAGACTGGCAACCTTGGAATGATCAATACGGAAGAATTACCAGAGGAATGGCAAAAGCCTATCTCGCACAAGCGTATATGTATGTTGATCGTTTTGATGACGCCAAAACCGAGTTAAAAGATATTATCGACAGCGACGTATATGCACTAAATCCTAGTTTCGGACAAATTCATATGGAAGATAATTTTTGGGATTCTGAAAGTGTTTGGGAGGTTTCTTATCCTCATTTCGGGAACCTGAACTGGGGGGCAGATGGCCAAACTGACGCCTTATGGTGGCCAACCTATTTAACAGCAAGTCCTGAATATGGTGGCTGGGGATCACTTTATGTTTCTCACGAGTTTTGTAAATCTTTTGAAGACGGAGATAAAAGATTAAAATATTCAGTTGTTCAGAAGGGGGAAATCCACCCATTTACCGGACAAACAATTGGAGCCAGTGCAGGATTTGAAGGTGATTTTGTCTCTTCAGAGCGAATGCCAAATAATTTTAGTATTAAACTTTGGAAAAGGAAACCGGGTAGCGATGGTATTGTTATGAATCCGATTTCAGCAAAATGGATGCGCTATTCGGCTGTGCTGTTAAATTATGCTGAATGTTGTTTTGAAACAGGTGAAGCCTCAACAGGATGGTCTTACATTAACCAGATTCGTAACCGCGCATGGGGAAATCTCGAAGTTGAGCTAAGCCAGGGAGATTACCCGATTGAATATAATACTGATGTAGTTGATGTACCCGAAGCAGAAAGTTATTATCAATCATACAAAACTCAAAAAGGATATACCTCGGATGTTTGGAAAGTAGCAATAACAATCGAGCGCCGACATGAATTCTTAGCTGAATATTCGTTCTGGTACGACTTGTGCCGGACAAACATGGCCGAAGAATTTTTGAATAATGAATATCCGAAAAATGAAGGTTATACTCAACGGAGTTTCGATTTTAATCCAAACCGTATGCTCTACCCTATTCCTACCGATGAAATCATTAAAAATGACGAAATCAGCCAGGAAGATCAAAATCCTGGTTACTAAATGAATAATGCGATGAAATAATAAAACTATCTTAAAGAGAAAATTCTCTTTAAGATAGTTTTAAATAATTATAAAAAATGAATATGAACAAACTATTCTTTATATTATACCTGTTTAGTTTACTATGTGTAAATAATCTTAGAGCACAGGAATTTAAATTAACGTCATCCGGTTATTTTCAAAATAACGGAGTTGATGTAATGGCTTTCGATGACATCTATCCTGAAGGACACCAGGGAGGTGTCTCTTTAATTATGCACGGAAACCGTGTGGCAACAAACGGTGATATTCGATTGGAGCCCACCCCTGGACAGTGGCAACCTGTTCCGAAACAAAGAGACCGGAAGCTTGACCCGACGACGAATACAATTACCGCGTCGTTAAGTTACCCTGATTCTTCACGGCACGTTACGGGCTTCAATCCGATCATCTATCCTGACCTGGTATTTAATTATAAAGTTAATGTAGTTGGAAAAGGTGGTTCGGTTATCGTAACTGTTGACTTAGACCGGCCAATCCCTCAGGAATATATTGGTAAAGTAGGTTTTAACATGGAGCTTTTCCCCGGAACCTTGTTCGGGAAACCCTGGATTATGGACGATATGACAGGGATTTTTCCGCAACAACCTAACGGGCCAACGCGTTACGAACCGTCTAATCATAAACATCAGGGCAATTTTAATCCTGATGGAGAAGCTTCTGTAGAACAGCTCGCCGGAAACGGATACAGCCCGATAATTGCAGATGATATCGTATCTGAACCTTATGCAGTTGGGCATAACTTTGTAGTTCGTCCTGATGATCCTTACAATAAATTCACCATTGAAAGTAAAGGAACGGAGTTGAAACTCTATGACGGAAGAATGAATCACAACAATGGATGGTTCGTTGTCAGAAGTGAAATTTCTGCAGGTAAAACCAAAGAAGTTGTTAAGTGGGTGATTACACCAAATGTAGTAAACGACTGGCACTATAAACCTGTTGTACAAACTTCTCAAATTGGTTACCAAACCAATCAACAGAAAGTTGCTATTATTGAACTCGACAAAAGAGAAATTAAACGTGAAACCCCTACCCTGGTGCAAATTACGGATTCAGGTGAAAAGGAAATATTGAAAGTTGCCGGAGAAGAATGGGGGCAATTTCTTCGCTACAATTACCTGAAATTTGATTTTTCTAAGATTAAAAAAGCCGGACTTTACCAGGTTCGTTATGGGAATTCTGTTTCTTCGGTTTTTCGAATTGCCGACGACATTTATGACCGGGGTGTTTGGCAACCTGTATTAGAATATTTCTTACCGGTTCAAATGTGTCACATGCGTGTAAACGAGAAATACCGGGTTTGGCATGACGAATGTCATTTGGACGATGCCCGCATGGCTCCGGTTAATTTTAACCACATTGACGGCTATGCACAAGGACCTTCAACTCTTACAGATTATAGTCCGGGAGATGTTGTTCCGGGCTTAAACATCGGAGGCTGGCACGATGCGGGCGACTTTGATCTTCGTGTTGAATCTCAAGCCGGAGAGTCTTACATTTTAGCACTGGCATACGAAGCCTTTAATGTGAATTACGATGTTACATCCATTGATCAAAATAAACACCTTACTGAAATTCATCAACCCGATGGTAAAAACGACCTGTTACAACAAGTTGAAAACGGAGTACTTACTGTTGTTGGCGGATACCGTTCTCTGGGACGACTTTACCGCGGAATTATATGTAACGGCCTGCGCCAATATGTAATGTTGGGAGATGCTTCGGCCATGACCGATAATAAAATTGGAAATGTAGATGACCGTTGGGTATTTACGGAAGACAACCCTCGCAGGGAATTAACAACGGCTGCCCAAATGGCTGCTGCTTCTCGTGTATTAAAAGGATTCAACGATACACTAAGCGCACAGGCTCTTGATTGTGCAAGAGCTTTGTTCGACGTTACCGAGATAAACGGACGTTCTAAGTCGGCCAAAGTTCATGCAGCTGCCGAACTTTACCTGACTACCAGTGATGATAAATACAAAAATTATCTGCTTTCTGAAACTGAATTTATTACTCAGGCGATCAGCTCGGTTGGCTGGTATATTGGCCGTGCTGAAAAAAAGATCAACGATGCAGACTTTACAAAAGCAGTGCGTGAGGCAATGATCACATTACGCGATCAGATTGAGGAACAAGGCACAGAAACGCCTTATGGTATTCCTTATCGTCCTCATATTTGGGGAGCCGGATGGAATATTCAAGCATTCGGTTTTAATCAATATTTCCTACATACCTCTTATCCCGACATCTTCAAATCAGAATACATTTACAACGCACTGAATTTTATTTTAGGCTGTCATCCCGGTTCGAATACCTCTTCCTTTGCTTCAGGAGTTGGAGCCTGTTCTGCTACCGTTGGATATGGATTAAACCGTGCTGACTGGTCTTATATTCCGGGCGGAGTGGTTTCCGGAACGGCACTTATCCGACCCGATTTTCCTGAGTTACTGGAATTTCCATATTTATGGCAACAGGTAGAATATGTACTTGGAGGTGGCTCTTCGCATTATATGTTTTTGGTTTTGGCTGCTCAGCAATTACTTGATGAATAAAAAGCAGCAATGAAAAAAGTATTAATCATATTCATAAGTTTTACTGTGCAGATGTTTTCGTTAGCATCTGCACAGGTTGCTACCAATGAAAAGATATCCGTTTTGGTCAATGAATCGGTACAGGATCTAAAAAACAACACACTACCTTTCTGGGAAAAGAATACACCAGACCCCCAGGGAGGTTTTTATGGTAGGGTTTCAAACGATGGCACAGCCTTGCAAAATGCTCCGAAAGGAGGAGTTCTGAATGCCCGTATATTATGGACATTCTCGAAAGCTTATCAGCTGTTTGGGAATGAAAATTACAAGGAATTAGCAGACAGAGCGCAAAGCTATTTTCTGATGTATTTTATTGATCAGGAATACGGGGGGACTTATTGGACGATAAATGCTGATGGTACCCCACTAAACGCAGAAAAACAAACCTATGCAATTGCCTATGCCATCTATGGACTAGCAGAACACTATCGGGCAATTGGTAACAAGGAAAGCTTAAAACAGGCAATCGAACTATACCGTACTCTGGAGAAAAGGGCTTTTGATCCTCTTAACGGCGGCTATATAGAATCTTTTTCTCGTAATTGGGAAACTCCCGAGCGTTTTGGTTATGATGGCTCTGGCATTGCAGCCAAAACCATGAATACACATTTACATGTTCTGGAAGCGTATACACTACTATACAAAGTATGGCCCGATAAGGAATTGAAAAAGCAATTAACCGGACTTATCAATTTGTTTTATGAAAAGATAATAGACCAAAAAACAGGACATCAAAAGCTTTTCCTTACTATGGAATGGGAAAACCTGGAACACATTGATTCGTACGGTCATGATATGGAACTTTCCTGGTTGCTTTTTGAATCTGCCGAAGCAATTAAAGATAAAACACTCATCCGCCGAACAGAAAAAATGGCTCTTAAGTTGGTAGATATTCAAATGAAAGAAGGCTGGAATCCGGATGGTTCATTACTTTATGAGAGAAATAACGGACAAATTCATGGAGGCTTGGAATGGTGGCCACAAGCCGAATCAGTTGTAGCTTTTTATAACGCCTGGCAAATTAGTGGAGATGAAAAATACCTCGATGCAGCGATAAAAACCTGGAGCTGGATAAAAAACAACTTAGTTGACACCAAATATGGAGGTTGGTACGGAGGTGTAGGCCCAGATGGCAAACCGAATTTAGTCCGACCAAAAGTTAGTTTATGGAAGTGTCCGTATCACAACAGCCGGATGGCCTTTGAACTGTTTCAAAGAACTCAATAATTTTCAATAAACTTATTATAAACCAATAAAAACCTAATTATGAAACAAATTTTCACTCTGATCATTTTGATCGGAATTACGCTTCTCTCGCAAGCGGGGAATTACAAAAGTTATAAAGTATCAGTTTATGTTCGGGCCTACGAGGTGGAAAAAATGAAAGACCTAAACTGGCTCGACTCCACCTGGACTATCATTTCTGATCAGGCAAAAATTGACAAGATTTACCTGGAAACACACCGCGACCTGTTAATCGTTCCGGACGAAACACTGGAACAGGCAAAAAAATATTTTTTGGACAAAGGTCTTGAAGTTGGAGGTGGAATTACTTATACAATTGATGAATCAAACAGTTTTGAAACCTTTTGCTATTCAAATCCTGAACATCGGGATATTGTACAACAAATTGCAGAACATACAGCCCGGCATTTTGATGATTTTATTCTTGACGATTTCTTTTTTACCAGCTGCAAATCGGATATTGAAATTGAAGCCAAAGGCGATATGAGCTGGACAGAATACCGCACAAAGCTAATGACCGAAGCAGGAATGGACCTGGTTATTAAACCTGCAAAAAAAATCAATCCAGATGTAAAAATCATTATCAAATACCCTAACTGGTATGATCATTTCCAGGGATTGGGTTTCGACCTGAGTAACGGACCGACAATGTTTGACGGCGTATGGACAGGCACCGAAACACGTGATCCCTCTTCGGCACAACACTTGCAAAATTATTTAAGTTATAACATCATTCGCTATTTCAACAACCTACGCCCAGGTTTTAACTTTGGAGGCTGGGTAGATTCTGGTGGTTCAGGCATGGGGATGGACCGCTATGCCGAGCAACTCTGGCTAACTATGTTTGCCAAAGCACCCGAAGTTATTTTGTTTGCCTACCACCAATTGCTCGGAACAGAATTACATACAGAAATACACCGAACTCCCTGGCAGGGAATGGGAACCAGCTTCAATTATGATGAAATGATGAAACCTGTTCAAACGCCAAATGGAAAAACCATCACCCCATCAACTATTGCGCGGGTTGCCGGTGTAGCTTTGCAACAAGTTGATGATGTTGTAAGCAAATTAGGAAATCCTGTTGGCATCAAATCATATAAACCGTTCCATTCGCTGGGCGACGATTTCTTGCAAAACTATCTTGGTATGATAGGACTTCCGATGGATATGTACTCAGATTTCCCAACCGACCAGCAGGTTGTTTTACTTACCGAACAAGCCAAATACGATCCGGACATTGTAAATAAAATGAAAAAACAACTCCATAAAGGAGGTGATGTAGTTATTACAAGTGCTTTGTTAAAAGCTATTCAGGAAGATATTGCTGACATTGCTGAATTACGTGCTTCGGATTTAAAAGCCCTTGTGAATGATTTTGGATATGCAGGAGAAATTTATAAAGATATTCTTATCACCCAAGTTAAGTATCAGACTAACGATGCCTGGGAAATAGTAAGTGCCGGCAGACCGTTAAAAGGAGGAGTAAGTGGTTACCCAATGTTACTCAGGGCGAAGTATTCCAAAGGTAACCTTTATGTACTAACAATTCCCGACGACTTTGGCAACCTGTATGATCTTCCTGCAGGCGTGCTAAATACCTTCAGACAAGTTTTAAGCAAAGATTTAGGTATGTATATTGAAGGACCATCGAAAGTTGGATTGTTTTTGTACGATAACAGTACTTTTATTGTAGAGTCATTTCGCGATGAACCGGTAACAATACAATTAGTGAGCTATGAAGATCTTTCTGAGATTAAAGATTTGGTCAGCGGGATTAAACTTGAAAAAATACAGGAGGACAATTCCGTACAAAACCGATGGAGAAATCCCCGGGAGACCTATAAATTTCGTATTACACTGATGCCCCATTCGTACAAAGTATTTAGAAAATATTAAATGCTGAGATTTGATGTTTGGCAGAAAAGTTCGCTGTCAAACATCACCTTGGTTTTTATTCCATATGATGAACAGCTTTTATCGTGTATGATGATTACTCATGAACTTGTAGATTTAGCATCCCTCACAGAGAAGGTGCTGATCGCCTTTTTTGGTATCTCAATTATTAACGACTCATTCCCCTACCTCTGTTTTTCACTTTATATTTCATAGTTGGTTCCTTTTTTCGTCTGTTACTTCGCTCAATTAATCGATTTACATCCCTCGCCCATTGCGCCAAATGAAACTCGTTGATCATGGGAGAAGCAACTTGCTGCTCCTGTTCAGCACTTTGAGAATGATGAAATCGAGGTCTTTCTTCAAATTCCGAAAGCCTGATCGGGTAACGAATTGGATTTCCAATTTCATCAGTAACAAATACAACATGCCCCCTTTCCGATCTTCGCACCTCCACATTAAAAAGCTCCAGCGATTTATCGTAAAGCAGTTTTGATGATATGGATTCAATATGATTTAGCTGATAAAATAAACTCTCCAAGTTCTGTGTAAGGTTTCTGCTACTTGCAGAAAATTTCAGATTAGATTCTACCTGGTTCTGTTCTCTAGTTAAATCATACTTTTGTTCCAGGGATTTGATAAAGCGTTGTGTTTTCTCCTTCTCATAATTGTCTTTAATCTTTTTTCCAGTCTGGCAATCAATCCGGGTAGAAACAATGTGAAAGTGCGTCCGGTCAATGTCTGAATGTTTGTAAACAAAATAAGGCTGATTTCCATAACCCATATGTTCCATCAGGTTTACAATTTCGGTGCGGATTCCCTTATCTCCCATTTTTACCAAATCCGTTACGGTTGGATTCACAGAAATATGCAAACCTTTCTTTTTCACCCGAGTGTTTCGCTCCTCAATCTCTTTCAGAATATTCAGCCGGTCGTGTTTTGTTCCGGCAAAAGGATTTATGGTTGTCGTATTGCCGCTTTTATAAAAGTGTGCCTTTTTCTGCTCTACTTTCTTTTCGTTGTAAAACAAAGCATTTTGAGTATTGCCCGATTGATGGATTACGATGACCATGGTAAATCGTTAGCGCAGGTGTTTTTGTAAAAAAGCCAGGCATTGCATCATCATTTGAAAAGCCTGTTTTAGTAGATGCCGGTCATTATCTCCAACATTGTATGTAGAAAATGAATTCATCTTTTTAGAAAGCTGGTTCAGGTTTACACCAATCCTATTCAATTCATAGTCCAGATTGTTCAACCGTTCTTTTGTCTCCGGATCAAAGTGTACTACTTTCATCGCTGATCTCCTAAACATGGCATAGCGTATATAATCACTCCGGCAGCCAAACTTCCCGGTACGCACCAAACTATCCAGTCGCTGCTTTTCCTCTTTGGTGAGAAGCAGCCGGATGATCTCGGTTCGTTTTTCGTTTTCCGGTAATTTTGGTCGCATAGTTTACTCTCGTTTTGCTTTTTTGGGGAGGGGACTGCATGCTAGTTTGGTCAAAACCAGGGGCTCCTGCCAGACAAGATACCGAAGGTTTTTATGGTAATAAAAACACATCTTGCAGTCCCCTCCCCCCGTAGTTATTTCTTAGTGACTTTTCGAGGTCTTCTCTGGTCGGAGTATTCCCAAATAGTATCCCTGAAAAAGTCAATTCTTGCTGAATTATTTTCTTCTGCTTTCGCCTTGCAGAGTGATAAAATTGAACATGGTTTTTAGTCGGTCACCAATCATCCCTCCGTAAAATTCATCGGATGAAAGGGTCTTGAATGTAAAATTTGATGTGGCATGAGTTATGGTTCCGACATCACTTCTGAGACTTAATAATTCAGAAATTGGACGACTGATATTTCCGTAATCCATCACCGTTTTTGATTCCCTTCCGAATTCATCGATGATTAAAGGTCTTTTGACAAACATTTCCATTGACTGCTCTTTGATCTGTTTCTGCAGCTGAACAGATTTAATAAACCGAAGTACCGGATAATTCAGATTCAGTTTTCTGACGATATGATTGTGAAGCATGGAATAGGTTTCGAGCAAAACGGTTTTGCCACATCCGTATTTTCCTTGTAACAATAATCCCTTTGTGAGATCGCCGGTGAAAGAAGAATTGCCGGTAACGTACCAGTAAAGTTGTTTTATCACTGGCTTGTTGTATTTGTCGATAACAAAATTCCGGTCCTGATTTCGTTGAGCCAGGCACATGCTCCCAAATGCTTTTATCATGTTTTGAAATTCAGGATATTCAAAAGGAAAAATTAATCGTCGCCGGCGCATTTTTTCTTTTTCACCGGCAATTATCTTTTGGGCATCGTTGAGCAATACATCACAGAATTTTTGCTTAGTCGAAATCACTTCCTGTGTGGACAAATCCTTTCCCTTTTCCATTCGTTTTTGTATTTATGTTTTTGTCTTTAGTATTTATATTATAGGGTGTGAGTCTAGGGTCAGACCTAAGTGCATACCTAGGTGTCAGAATCTGATACTTAGTTTTAACCCTAAATCCACCCCCGGGAACATAGTTTAACAATCCTGCTTCCTTCAACTGTCCACGGGCCGATTTCAGTACCTGCAACGAAATATTGGCATTGGCCGCCAGTCGTTTGTCGGCATATTCGATCCATTCCGGCCATCGTGATCGGTTGGCCACATGAAGCAGAAAGAAATACAACCGGGTCTCGTTTCCGGTAAAATTCAGCTGTTCATCCAATCGCCAGAAGTTGTTAATCAACTCAAACAGATTCATTGCCTCACACGATTGGGCCGCTTACTGAATGTTGCTTTTGCTTCGTTTTCGATCTCCTGCAGTGTTTTCTTTTTTCCACTGGTGATCCATTCCAGTAATTCGTCTTCGAAAAAGTAGAGTTGTTTTCCGTTTTTGTAACAGGGAATCATACGCTTGCGCACAAGGGTGTAAACGGTTGGTTTGGCTTTTTTGATAATCTTACAGGCTTGGTCGATTCCGATCGGAACACGTTTTTGATTTTCAACCGGTGTTTGGCCCTTTTCAACCAAAACTTTTAATTCTGCAACTTCGGTAACCAGGTGGGCTACGGCCTTGGGTAGGTTTTCAAAAGAAATTTCATTGACATCCATAACTCTATTTTTTAATCGTTATGAAGCAAATAAAGCCAGTGTTTTTTCTGTGTCGTAAAAACACAGAAGAAACACTTCAAAAACACGGGGAATGATGATTTTTATTTGTGCTTATTCTTCGGAAAGATTTTTCCTGATTTGAATAATACCTCTCTGCTCGTCATCTTTTAAATGCCGTTTAATGGTTTCGGTTTCCACATTACCAAGAATTGAGGGAAAGACTCTTTTGAGAAAGGCTGCCATTTGCAGCTGATTACCGGTCCTGAAATGGTTCCAGATATTCCAACCGAAATGATAAAGATCGATGCTGTTTAATTCTGTGACTTCTACCGATTGAATTTCGCTGATCCGCTTCTTCTCGGCATAAGATGTTATGTTCCGGGAAAGCAGGACTAAATCTTTATCGGAGGTATAGGGTGCAAAAACGGTTTGTGTGTATTGAATTGCGATCGCTTTGTTATTATTTTCCTGATCTGCGATCAGCTGTTTTTGCTTGGTCCTGATTTTATCGATCCTGGCCGAATCATTTGATTTTTTGATGGGCTCTGTTACTTGTTTCTCCTTTGGGAAAAACCGTTGCTTAATAAGAGTGAACAGGTCTTTAATGAAAATTGAAAGCAAACCATAAACCAAGACTCCAAACAAAGTAACAGCAACAAAAACAATGTTCGCAGTGAATTCATCTGCTCCAACACTTATGGCAAACATTCTTGCAAGAATGCCCAATATGATACACCCCAGTAAAACGGATAAATAAATTACGATATTTTCAAAATATTTGGAGTGCATCTCTTTTTATCAGTTGATTATAATTGGAACTATTGACTTCTGTAATACCGTGATTTTTATTGAATCTAACTAATGATATGTGTTTCTAACTATTGCAAGGTAACAAATGTAAATTGAATGTAATAAAAAGTGTTTGCTTTTTGAGTGTTGTTACTCAAGCCAGTAATTAATACCTGGGAAGTAAATAATCTGAATTGATTCTATTTGAACAAATAAAACATTCCTCAAAAGAAACGAAAAAAGGAAAAAAAGAAAAGAAAGCCGGGGTGTTGACGGCCGTGGACAAAATGCAGGATTGCCACGGATACCTGTAAACAAACTAGGCCTACCTGCAATATTGCTAATCCGGGGCATTCATCTTGATCTTGCATTTTCCCAAGCGTGGGCTTTGTGGGGAGGCCGGCTATCTTAGGTTTCTTTTTTGTTTTTCCACCTGTAAAAGTTTTAAAACCTGTAAAATCGTTATTTGTGGGCGGGCTAAGGAAAAGTGCAGGACTGTAGTGAAGCGGAAGGATGGCTCTTTTACGTGCGGTACCTGAAGGCGTTTTTCTCTGTAACGGCGGAAAAAGCGACTGTTCTCCGTGAGTGAGCGAACGGGATCAGGGAGCGTTGGAGCCGGTCAGGGGAAATGGCCGCGGCACGGGAATATGCTGCAAAAACAATAATATCAGAATTCTTTTACAGACAATATATTATCTATTTTCGTTTATTTTTTGTATTTTTAGCTAATATTTTATCCATAATATGTATTCATTAGAACAAACACCTACCGAGGTTAGTAAAAAGTTAGCACAAAGATTTCGTACCCTGCGAAAGCAATCAAAACTATCTCAAAAAGAGATGGCAGAACGATCAGGTGTTTCATTGGGTAGTTTAAAGCGGTTTGAAAGAACCGGGAGAATTTCTCTTGAATCACTATTAAAATTAATGCATCTTCTGGGACGATTAAACGAAATCGATACTATTCTTTCAATAAATGAAAACCGGGAAGATATTGAAAAACTTTTTTCAAAATAATCTGAAAGTCAATGCCAGCAATAAAGAAAATAACAGTATCGCTGTTGCTCGAAGGAGATATAGCAGAAGTGGGAGAACTAGTATTATCTGATAGCAAAATCTATTTTAGATATAATGCAGATTTCCTAAAAAATGGCCTCAACCTCTCGCCTATCAAATTGCCATTTACCAATGATATTTTAAGTGCAGACAAAGAACCTTTTGACGGATTATTTGGATTATTTAACGACTCGTTACCAGATGGATGGGGACGTTTACTTCTTGATCGCTCACTAGCTTCAAAAGGAATCGACATAGCAAGAATTACACCTTTAGACCGGTTGGCATTTGTGGGCTCTACCGGTATGGGGGCTCTTACCTACAAGCCAGAAATGGAACCTGCTGAAGATACCGGTCTCATTCCTGAACTTGACATACTTGCTTACGAAATGAATCAAATCCTACAGGGAACAAGTTCTGATATTATTGAGGAATTATTTATTCTTGGAGGATCATCAGGTGGTGCCCGCCCAAAGGTTTTTGTTGGTTACAATCCTCATTCCAATGAACTGACTCATGGTTTCGACCATCTGCCAGACGGTTTTGAGGACTGGATTATTAAATTTCCATCATCGTCAGACAATCCGGAAATTGCCAAAATCGAATTCGCCTATCACAAAATGGCCTTGCAGGCAGGAATAAGAATGAGCAAATGCAGGCTGTTTGAGGGAAAATCAGGAAAGGTATATTTCGGAACAAAACGTTTTGATCGGGATTCAGGGAAACGTCTGCATACACATACGGCATCCGGAATTATGCATGACAATTTCAGAATGAGTACTATGGATTATGGCCATTTAATGGACTGTGCATTCCGCCTTGAAAAGCATGTAAATGCCTATAAAAAAGTTCTCAGGTTAGCCGCATTCAATGTTTATTCTCACAATCGCGACGATCATAGCAAAAATTTCTCTTTCCTGATGAACGCAAAAGGAGAATGGCAATTTGCCCCGGCTTACGACCTGACATTTTCGAATTCGGCCTACGGATTTCACAGCACCATGATAGCTGGAGAAAGTCGGAATCCAGGACGAAAGGAACTTTTGAAGTTGGCCGATCATTTTGGATTAAAAAAAGGCAATGTAATTATCGAAGAAGTTCAAGATGCAATTAACCATTGGCCGTCCATTGCCAAAGAATGCGGAATTTCAAAAACCAACATCCAAAATATCCAGAATGTACTGAATAAAATAATGGACTAACTTATATATTCAATGGTAAAGCATCTACAAATTAATCACTATAATTCTTCCGGTATCAGTACATGTACCACTAGCAGTACCAGATCTGATACAGGTAACATATCAGACTTTGTTCAAGATGGAGCAGAAGCAACTTTATGAGCTCTAAAGAATGTATTAAACTCTTTAAATTTGTCATTTATTGAGTAGTCTTACTACTCGTTTTTGTATTTAAAAAAAGCAATAGTGTGGTTATTCCTTTTCGCTTTTTTTTAGACTTTTCAAAATACAATCTCAAAAAAAAACATGAATTAAAAATTGAATATCTGAAAAGCGTTCTAAAACTTTAATTAAATGAATCTGCTGAGCTAAAATGAAATATTGAAAGACTATTTCTTTAAGTTTTTGATGTCATCTAATTTTATGGCTTGTGCTGCTTTGTTTTTCTTCTCGTCCACCACTTTTGCATAAATCTGAGTGGTTTTTACATTCGTATGTCCAAGCATTTTACTAACCGTATAGATATCCGTTCCGCTTGATAATTGCAGGGTTGCAAATGTATGTCTGAAATTATGAAATGTGATCTTCTTTTTGATACCTGCAGCTTCAATCCAATTTTTTAACGGCCGCGAAATCCATGCCGGTCCCGGCAAATCGTCAAAGACTAATTGCTCTGGCGTTCCTACTTCCCCACAAAGCTGCAAGGCTTGTTCTGAGATCGGAGTGTACTCAAATCCTTTGGTTTTCTGTTGTGTAAATTGTAATCGCGCCTGATCTCCATCAACAATTATTTCATTCCATTTTAATTGCTGAATATCGATAAGCCTCAATCCTGTTAGAGCAGAGAAAAGCGCAGCTCTTTTAAGAATATCACGTTCACAGGGCGTGGCTACAAGTTTATTTAGTTCCTCTACGGTTAGGTATTCCCTACGAGATTCCTGCCATTGAATTCCTTTTATCTTAGCAGATAAATCACTAGCCAGATATCCATCAACAAAGGCCTGTTTAAGCGCTGCCTTAAAAACAGAAAAGTAGGTAGATGCGGAATTATGGGATAGCTTACCACCTTTGTTACCTCCCCGCGGTGCTGACAAGAGAAAAAGTCTGAAATTTTCAGCCAGACTTAAATTTAATTCTGAAAATAAAAGTGTATCTCCTGCATATAGTTTTAGGAACTCAATGGAACGTTCCCAATTTATTAAAATAGATTTCGAGCTATTTGAATGACGTTTATAAGTTACTTTGGTAAAGTAATCGATAAAATTCTGCTGCAATCGTTCCTTTTGCTCAGCCTGAGCGCTTTCGGTATCATTGTATAGATCCGCATGATCATATTCGCGTTGTCGGAGCTTACGAACGCCATCAGCATATAACATGCTTTCTCTATCAACTTCACTCTTACAAATAATTATTCCATTATCATCGCGTTTGGGTTTGTAGGTTTTTATTCCCTTGGCGTTGATCCGAGCATTCCCCTTTTTATTCCATACCACTGTAGTTACACTTCTATTAAGGTATTCCCGAATACGCTGAGGCGTTTTCTTACCTGGGACAAACACAGGATAACTCTCTAAATAAATGTACCACTCATTTCTATTTTCAGCCTTGCGAAGCCTAACGGTTACTTTAGTTTTTGATAATTGTTTCATGGGGTATTAGTTTATTTCGATTCGTAGATACTATCAATTTCTGTTTTGGGAGCATATACGTATTTCCCAATCTGCCGAATAGGAATGGAGAATTTACGAATATGTTTATAAACAGAACTAGCCGATATACCGAATTTTTGAGTAATCTCCCCAATCGTGTAACAATCTTCAGGCTCCAAGCGATATAGCTTTACCTTCGAATTCTTTTTAGTTGTAGATCTTTCTTTTTTAATCGGGAACATTTGCTCAACTGCCTTTCTTTCTATTCGTACTAGACGAGTTCCAAGATTGATTGCAGGTATTCGACCTTGACGCACAAGTCTATACAATGTACTTTTCGCCACACCAAAAAGGATTATTGCTTCTGGTACCGATAAATACATTCGGTCCTTTGGAATTCTTTCTGCCAATGCCTTTCGTTGTTCCTCTTTTTTCTTTTCTGCTTTTCTTTTTCGATAGGCAGTATCACTACAAGTTTTGGAACAGTAGACCGAGTTCACTGTTTTCGGAATAAAAGGCTCTTTACAAACCTCACAATTCTTCTGAATTTTGCTTATCACCATCTTTACCTGCAATTAAGTACTCATAAGTAGTCATAAGAACTCATAAGTTCCACTTCAACGCTAATTAAGTTCCGGTACAAATATGGCACTAATATAAGCTAAAAATACATGAAAAACAATTTAACAAAATCAAGCAACCACAAACAAAAAAACGCAGTAAGTCAGAAACTTACTGCGTTTTACTAATTATTGATTATCCTTAATAATCGTACCCTATTTGACTTCTTCAAAGTCAACATCAGTTACTTCGCCGTCGTCTTTCGGTTGGTCTTGAGCACCACCTTGTTGGCCGGCATCAGGACCTGGCTGTGCACCACCCTGCGCTTGCGAAGCATTGTACATTTCCTGCGAAGCGGCCTGGAAAACAGTGTTCAGCTCGTTCATTGCAGCATCAATTGCAGCCAAATCTTTTGAAGCATGAGCTTCTTTCAGCTTTTTCAATGCATCTTCAATCGGACCTTTTTTGTCGGCAGGCAATTTGTCACCGTATTCTTTCAACTGCTTCTCAGTCTGGAAGATCAAACTGTCAGCCTGGTTGATTTTGTCAGCAGTTTCTTTTGCTTTTTTATCGGCTTCAGCATTTGCTTCAGCTTCCGACTTCATGCGGTTGATCTCCTCATCCGAAAGACCTGAAGAAGCCTCGATACGGATTGACTGTGATTTACCTGTTGCTTTATCTTTAGCGTGTACGTGCAAAATACCGTTTGCATCGATATCGAAAGTTACCTCAACTTGTGGTACGCCACGTGGTGCCGGCGGAATTCCGTCTAAGTGGAAACGACCGATAGTTTTGTTACCCGATGCAATTGGACGCTCGCCTTGCAGAACATGAATTTCTACTGATGGCTGGTTGTCGGCAGCGGTAGTAAATGTTTCCGATTTTTTAGTTGGGATTGTTGTATTCGACTCAATCAACTTGGTCATTACACCACCCATGGTTTCAATACCTAATGAAAGTGGAGTTACGTCAAGCAGAAGAACGTCTTTTACTTCGCCGGTTAAAACACCACCCTGAATAGCTGCACCAATTGCCACCACCTCATCAGGGTTCACACCTTTTGAAGCTTCTTTTCCAAAGAATTCTTTTACTTTATTCTGAATAGCAGGAATACGTGTTGATCCACCTACAAGGATTACTTCGTCGATATCGCCTGCTGTCATACCTGCATTTTTCAATGCCTTACGACATGGCTCAATTGTGGCGTTGATCAATGTATCGGCCAACTGCTCGAATTTTGCACGCGACAATGTTTTCACCAGGTGTTTTGGAATACCATTAACCGGCATAATGTATGGCAGGTTGATCTCGGTTTGAGAAGAGCTCGACAATTCAATTTTTGCCTTCTCAGCAGCTTCTTTCAAACGTTGCAATGCCATTGGATCTTTGCGCAGGTCGATGCCTTCTTCGCTGTTAAACTCATCGGCCAACCAGTCGATAATTACCTGGTCGAAATCGTCACCACCAAGGTGTGTATCACCGTCGGTTGATTTTACTTCGAAAACGCCATCACCCAACTCCAAAATTGAAATATCGAAAGTACCACCACCAAGGTCGAATACCGCGATTTTCATGTCTCTGTCCATCTTATCCAAACCGTAAGCCAACGATGCAGCAGTAGGTTCGTTAATGATACGACGCACTTTTAAACCGGCAATTTCACCGGCCTCTTTTGTTGCCTGACGTTGCGAATCGCTAAAGTAAGCAGGAACAGTTACAACTGCTTCTGTTACTTCTTGTCCAAGATAATCTTCAGCTGTTTTCTTCATTTTCTGAAGTGTCATTGCCGAAATTTCCTGTGGCGAATATTTACGGTCGTCGATTTCAACACGTGGCGTGTTGTTGTCGCCTTTTACTACTTTATAAGGTACACGGGCAACTTCTTTTGATACCTGATCAAAAGTTTCTCCCATGAATCGTTTAATCGAGAAGATAGTTTTTGTAGGGTTAGTGATTGCCTGACGTTTTGCAGGATCGCCAACTTTGCGTTCTCCGTTTTCTACGAAAGCAACGATAGAAGGTGTTGTACGTTTTCCCTCGCTGTTAGGGATAACTACAGGCTCGTTACCTTCCATTACAGAAACGCACGAGTTTGTGGTTCCTAAGTCAATTCCGATAATTTTTCCCATTGTTATATTTTTTAAGTTTTTATTGTTCTAAAAATTTACGTCAGGAAATAATCAATGACTGTGCCACGCAAAAATCGGCGGAATGAATGTAAAATCTGACACACTATTGCCCCGCCGCAATAAAAATCCTGTCATATGTGGTGACAAAACGACAGAAATGAAGGATGAAGGATGAAGGATGAAGGATTAATGATGAAAGAGTAGTGATGAAGGATTATTCGTTCAGCAGGTGGCTTTAAAACAAAACAGAAAATTACCTGCTGAATTGATTTTTAGCTTAACATAAGAATTAATATTCGACAACTAAACCATGCCTGATATGACAACTAAATCATTACGAACTGAACCACAAAAAAGACTTCAATCGTTAGACGTACTGCGCGGATTTGATATGTTTTGGATAACCGGCGGCGGTGCTTTGGCAACTGCTATTTCGCAAATAACCGGTACCGACTGGCTGGGCGAACAAATGCACCATGCCGATTGGGCCGGCTTTCATTTCGAAGATCTGATTTTCCCGCTTTTTATGTTTATCGCCGGTGTTGCAATTCCATTTTCGATAAAAGCTAAAATTGAAAAAAACGTACCTAAGAAACGCCTGGCATTAAAAGCTTTGAAACGAATGGTCATTCTAATCCTCCTTGGAATTCTTTACAATGGTGTTTTCCAAAACGGATTTGCCAACGGCCGCATTGCCAGTGTGCTGGGGCAAATTGGTATCGGTTACTTTTTTGCATCACTTATTGTTATTTATTTCCATTCGTTTAAAAGCCGTATTTACTGGCTGGCCGGCATACTGGCAGGTTTCGGAATTATCCAGTTGCTTATTCCGGTGCCGGGAGTTGGCGCCGGAGTTCTTACACCCGAAGGATGCATAAACGGCTACATCGACCAGCTGTTTTTACCCGGACGGTTATACGGCGGAACCTTCGACCCCGAAGGTATAATGTGCAGCCTTTCTGCAACCGGAATTACCTTGATGGGCACCATTGCCGGCAACATTCTGCGAAACCGCAAAACTACCGACTGGCAAAAGATTGGCTACATGACTGCCACCGGAGTTGGGTTGATCGTTCTGGCGCTTGTCTTTTCTACCTTCTACCCCATCATAAAAAAATGCTGGACTTCAACTTTTAATATGCTTGCCGGTGGAATTAGTTTTCTGCTGATGGCCTTGTTTTTCCTTATTATCGACCACTGGAAAATACGCAGCTGGGCATTCTATTTCCGGGTAATTGGTATGAACTCCATATTCGTTTACCTTTTTGTGCGCATCATTGATATGCAATACATAACCGAATTCTTTTTCGGTTGGATTACCAAACCAATGGGCAATGCAGGTTCATTCCTAATGCTAATACTCGGCCTCGCACTAATTTGGGGATTACTTTATTATATGTACAAAAAGAAGATTTTCCTGCGGGTTTAAAAACTTCTATTTACATTTGTTACAAACAAACAAAGTTTGAGCACCTTACCGGAAAATATTATTATTGATTTTCTTCAGAAACATATAGCTGGAGTATACGCAGTGTATTTGTACGGAAGCTTTGCGAATGGAGTAACAACAGCTGAAAGCGACGTTGATTTGGCATTTCTTTCGGAAGCGCACATTACGAATGTAGCCAAATGGAAAATTCAGGAAAAGTTAGCTGCTGCCCTGAACAAAGATGTTGATCTGGTTAACCTGAAAGATGCAAGTGTTGTATTACGCAAAGAAATTGTAGAGAAAGGCCAACTCCTGTACTCTTCCGATCGATACAAAACCGAATCTTTCGAAATGACAACATTGTCGATGTATCTCGATCTGAATGAAACGCGGAAAGATATCTTAAACGATTACAAAGAAAAATATGGACGAGATCCTTCTAAATAAAAGCATCACCATCGACCAAACTACAGGAATTCGCCAAACTAATCCTTAATCATTTACATTAATCCTTTAAATTAATCCTTCCTAATATTTACTCCGGTAAATCGACAGTGAAAACTCCGGCCCGGGAACAACAAACTGTTCGCCATCGGCAATACGCCAGGCAGCGTTCAGTTTTACCCTCGACTTGCTATTCAGCTGCGTGAAATAAGCCACATAAGGAATAAAGTTATTGCTTAACGAACCCACCTCGTCAAAATTGTTTAGCTGAATACCGGGCACATAACGTATTCCAAAATCGAACTGCGTTTTCAGGTTGGGAAAATAGCTCCATCCCAGGTTAATATCTGCCGTTGCCCAGTCGCGGCTCACATTCGAGTTAACAAGGTGCTCATCAATATACTCCATGTCGGTTTTGGTGTAACGGTTATACACCAGTGCAGCCGAAAGATTACGGTTCCATTTTACATTTACATATTTTGCATTGTCGTACTGCATGTACCCGCCAAACAGAAAATCGGGCTCCTGGTTGTAATATTTAAAATGCGGACCAATTTCAAAGCGGTTTCCCTGATAACGCGGATCAAATTCGCTAAACTGCCACTCGGCACCCATCGATTCGGGCGAAGCCAGCACAAAAGTACTGCGGATAAAATCTACCACTTCCTCCATTTCTTTTTCAGGAACATGACCTCCCTTAAAATCGCGGTTGTGTTTTATATTGGCAATCACCTGTGCAAACTGTGCAATTTCGTAATCGGAAAACAAACGCCCCGGGTAATATTTTTCCAACAGGTAATGTGCGGTCATTAAATGGTTCATCGGGCTTAAACGCCCCGATCCCCAACCAACTTTAGCATTTAAACCGTAGCGCAGGCGATCTTTCGTATCGCTTTCGTCAACCGGCGTGGTTACACCCAGCGAGTCGGTGCTGGTTCCATCCAGATTTTGCTTAAACACCTCGTAACGCCCCCAGCCGCTAACATCAATTACGGTATAACTTTTTGCATCGTAATAGTAGCGGTAACTGTAATCGATATTCGCCGAAGTTCGTACACCGTAAAAATCCTGATCGGCAGTAATGTATTCTACTTTCGAGCTATCGATCCAATCGCCATAACCGCCATACGGACCAACTTCGAATCGCATATTCAAACGTTCCTGCTTGTAATCCAGCAAATTCCAATAGGTATTTTCAATCCTGAATTTGCCATTCAGTAAAGTCCGATCTTCATCAAAACGGCTTTCGTCGCTTAACAATTCTTCCGATTCTTTACTCACGCCCAAAATCAATCCCCAATTCAGTTCTCGCTTTTTAAACGATACCACATCGTTATTGATCTCAGGCTCTTGTGCATGAACCATAAAAACCGTAAATACTAAAATTAGAGGTAAATAAACTTTGGGGAATACGCTATTTAGTTTTCTCATTTTCCGACTTTGAAATTAGCCACAAAGAAAATAAACCTTCTGAAAACTACCCGCATAAACCGGTTAATAAAAGTTAAGCACCTGTTGTTAGCGAGCGAAAAAATAGCTGCTTTTGGGTAAAAATGAAAGGATTGGTTAATTTTGCTGTCTAAATTGAATACAAACAGACATGTCAGTACATAGTGAAGTGAGAAAAGTTACCACGCACCGTTTATCGGAAATGAAATTGCGTGGAGAAAAAATATCGATGTTAACCGCCTACGATTACAGTATGGCACAGCTGGTTGACGAAGCCGGAGTAGATGTAATTCTGGTAGGCGATTCGGCCTCTAACGTAATGGCGGGCCATGAAACAACGCTGCCCATTACCCTTAACGAAATGATCTTTCTGGGATCGTCGGTGGTACGTGCCGTAAACCGTGCGCTTGTGGTGGTCGATCTTCCTTTCGGAACTTACCAGGGGAACTCGCGCGAAGCCTTGCATTCAGCCATTCGCATTATGAAAGAAACTGCTGCCGACGCGGTAAAACTGGAAGGTGGTGAAGAAATAATTGAATCGGTAAAACGTATTCTTTCGGCCGGAATCCCGGTGATGGGACACCTGGGGCTAATGCCACAATCCATCCATAAATTTGGTACCTACACCGTACGTGCCAAACAAGATGCCGAAGCCGAAAAGTTGATTAGCGATGCCAAATTACTGGAAGAAGCGGGTTGTTTTGCCTTGGTATTGGAAAAAATTCCTGCCGCTCTGGGCGAAAAAGTTGCCAAAGAACTAAAAATTCCGGTAATTGGAATTGGCGCCGGTGGAGGTGTTGATGGCCAGGTATTGGTAATTCACGATATGCTGGGAATTACCCAACAGTTCTCGCCGCGCTTTTTACGCCGTTACCACAACCTGGCAGCCGAGATAAAAGGTGCGGTTGGCAATTATATTAACGATGTGAAATCGCAGGATTTCCCGAGCGAAAAGGAACAGTATTAGAATTTAAGTTGAACGCAGTGAAATCCCGACCGTAGCGTCGGGAGCAAAAGTAAAAAAGCAAACTCACAGAAGCATCATCCCCCTTAATCCCCCTTCGAAGGGGGAAGGGACGAAGGACCAGGGGGATGACAAAACTGAGATAAACTTTGAATAGGAAAAGCCAGTAGCTAACTGATGGAAGTAATATACGAAGACAACCACATTATTGCAATTAACAAGGCGTGCGGCGATGTTGTGCAGGGCGATAAAACCGGCGACGAAACCGTTTTGGACAAGGTGAAACATTACCTGAAAGTGAAATACAACAAACCGGGCAATGTTTACCTTGGCTTGCCGCACCGCCTCGACCGCCCAACAAGCGGAATTCTCATTCTGGCAAAAACCAGTAAAGTACTGCCACGCTTAAACAAGCTTTTCCAAACCAAAGACGGCATGCGAAAAGTGTATTGGGCAGTGGTGGATAAACGTCCGCCAAAATACACCGATACGCTGGAGCACTACCTGCGCAAAGACCAGGAGAAAAACAGAAGTTACGCCTACACCGAACCGCGTTCTGATTGTAAACTTGCCAGCCTCACCTACCGACATGTAGCCAGTATCGATAACTACCATTTGCTGGAGGTAGAGATTCACACCGGCCGCCATCACCAGATAAGAGTGCAGTTACGCCAGTTAAATATGCACATTAAAGGCGATTTAAAATACGGCGCTCCACGGTCGAACAAAAACAAAGGCATCCATCTGCATGCCCGCCAGGTTGAGTTAATACATCCCGTGAGGAAAGAACCGCTTACCATTGTTGCCGATCCGCCAAAAGATCCGGTATGGGACGAGTTTATGAAACTTTTTAAAGCCGGCAAATTTAGCCCGGTGGAGGTGTGAGTTGAAGGAATGAGGGAGTGAAGGATTGAGGGATTGAAGGATTGAAGGATTGATTTATTAATGAGTAAATGAGCCAATGCTTTATTGCAGAAATGATTCAATGCTTAAATATTTCCAAATGATTTTTTGATAAAATCGAAACATGTAAAGGAGAACTGAAACAGATCTCTTGATGGTTGTTTTTAACTTTTGCCTTTCTTCTCTGGGAAACTCCGTGTATCCTTTGTGTAACTCTGTGGTAAAGAATACGAAAATGCATCAATATGGTCGCATTGATTTTTCGTTAAAACCGAAATGTAAAAAGAACGACTGTAACAGCTCCCTCGCGTTGCCTCGGGATGACAGCTATTCTCAACTTTTTGCTTTTGCCTTTCCTCCTTTTTCCTTTCTACTTTCAACTTTTGCCTTGAAACTTTTCTACTCCAAATCTCTCGGTTTAAACGCAAAGGGCAGTAAATTATCGGCGCCATCCAACACCTGTATGTAATTGCGCCCATCAAGAATTATGCGAATGGGCTGACTGTAGCGAAACTCGGTTTCTACCAGCACCTGGCGGCACGAGCCACAGGGTTGCGCCGGAAGTTCCAAAAATCCGTGCGAGTTTTGTGCCGTAACAGCGATGGCTTTTACAGCCTGGTTGGGGTAAGCAGAGTTGGCATAAAACAGAGCCACCCGCTCGGCACACAAGCCATCGGTAAAGTCGGCATTCTCCTGGTTACTACCGGTAATCACCTCGCCGTTTTCGAGCAAAAGCGCAGCACCCACACAAAATTTCGAATAAGGTGCATAAGCATTTTTACTGGCCTCGCGGGCTGCCAGCAACAATTTCTGATCCATCTCGGGTAATTCCCCTACCGTATCGTATTCACAAACTTTTATTGTGAGTTCCTTCCTTCGCATAAACCGATATTTTGCTCAAATGTACAATTTTATATTAAATGGCAGTGTGTTTTTCACGATCGTACCTTTTTATACCTACAGGAAGAATGAGTGGCACCTGGTACTACCTGAAACAAAAGGATTACTGACATGTACAGCCTTTTGTTTTTCTGCTTTTTCTGAATTAAAATCCACAATGCAATGAAAAATTGCTTACCCTACCTCCCTCAGAATAATCCATTTGGTTTTTGAAAGTTAAATCAGTGATTAAACCATTTCATAATTCGGAGTCAAAGCACATTACAATACCAGACCAGAACGAACCACTACCTAATTAACAAAAGATTGAATGAAATTTCTAGTATTGTTTTAAATTTGATTTAAACCTAAATATTTTTTTTGAAACGAACATGAATTTTAATTCTTCGAGAGTTACATCGAATACAAATGAAATAAACAATTTTAATGAGATGAAACGAGTAGTAAAGGTTATCTTCTTTTTTACAATTACAGCCGGATTCTGCTTTGCGGCTTGCAAACCAAAAACCAACAACAACCAGCAACCCGTTATAAAAACCACCTATGGCGAAATATCGGGCAGTATTAACAACAGTGTTTACGCCTTTAAGGGCATTCCCTACGCCAAGGCCGAACGGTTTATGCCTCCGCAGGAACCTGATGCCTGGGACGGAGTTCGGGAATGTACCGAGTTTGGGCCGGTAGCCCGACAAGTAGTACCCTGGTATCCCGATTCTGTTCAGAACGAAAAAGAACTGTTTAGTGCCAATGTTTGGACACAGGGAATCGGGGACGGCAAAAAGCGCCCGGTGATGCTTTGGTTACATGGCGGAGGATTTCATACCGGTGCCAGCAACGACCCGATGACTTATGGCGAAGCACTGGCGAAAAAAGGCGATGTGGTGTTTGTATCCATCAATCACCGGTTGAATATTCTTGGGTTTCTCGACCTGTCGGCATGTGGCGAAAAGTATGCAAAATCGGCCAACGTGGGTGTGCTCGACATCGTAAAAGCCCTGGAGTGGATTCAGAAAAATATTGAGCAGTTTGGTGGCAATCCGGCCGATGTAACCATTCTTGGCGAATCGGGAGGCGGCGGAAAAGTGGGAACCATAATGTGTATGCCGGCTGCAAAAGGATTATTTCACAAGGCCATTATCCAAAGTGGAACCTTGATAAACACAATGACCAAAGAGAAATCGCAGGCTTTGGGATTAGCCGTTCTCGAAAACCTGGGGCTTACACCCGACGAGGTTGAAAAACTGGAAACAATTCCTTACAAAGAGCTGGTAAAAGCAGGAAACGAGGCTATTGCCAAAACATCGGGACCAAGAAAACCGGGGTCGCCAACGATGTTTGGCTTTGCACCTTCGGCCGATGGCGATGTTTTACTTCAGCAACCTTTCAGCCCGGGATTTGCAACCATTTCAAAGAATATTCCGTTAATGATTGGCTCTACTCTGAACGAGCTGATGCCAACCGCTTATAGCGAAAAAGACCTGACTTTGGAAGCGGCAAAAGAACGTCTGGCAAAGGAATATGGCGACAAAACCGACGAATACATTTCGCTGTTTGCAGAGGCTTATCCCGATTTTACTCCGCAGGATCTGCTTTCTGTTGACAAGACTTTCAGGCCATTTACCATTCGAACTGCCGATGCACGGGCACAAGAAACTGATGCACCGCTGTATGTTTACTTTTTAGCCTGGAAAAGTGGTGTTGACAATGCTTCGAAAGGTTCGTTTCATGGACTGGACATTCCGTTGGCATTCAATACGGTTGACCTGAGAGCTGACTGGACCGGCAACACGGAAGAAGCCTGGAAGCTTGCCGACAAAATGAGCTCGGCATGGATAAACTTTGTAAAAACAGGCAACCCAAATGTTGAAGGTGTGCTGCCAATGTGGGAACAATACACTCCGGAAAATGGCGCTACCATGTATTTCGATAATGAATGCAGAATTGTAAATAACCACGACAGAGATTTGATGCATTTCATAAAACCACTCGACTAAATGCTTGTGTGATTTCATAACAGAATCGGCTTATCGCTTTTGCCGAGTAAAAAGCTGCATAAGGAAAAACCAGTGTTGCAAATTAACTGAAAGCAACACAAATGTGGTCATACAACATTTAAAGCCTGAAGGCATTATTCGGTTATCGGTTCTTCATCAAGGTGTAACGACCTTGATGAAGGACCGGCTCCGAAATCCCATACATTTTTTACAACGGCCTTTAGGGCAAGTTGCAAAACCGCCGCAACAAACACTTAACTGCATAATATTCCTCTTATTTAACCAATTTCTTTTCAGCAAAAGCCAATAAACACATCTTACTCACGTTCCATTGTTTATAAAATGCTTCGATTTATATGTTATAATGCTTTGAGGTATTTTATTTTTGGCATCAGCAAACGTTGTAACAGAAACATGAGACATATAATTTCCTTTACCTTTTTTATTTTACTGGCCACAAGCGCATTTTCGCAAAACATAACACGCGACGAGTACATCAGGCAGTGGCAACTGCTGGCTATTGAAGAGATGAACCGCAGTGGAATTCCGGCCAGTATTACCATGGCACAGGGTTGTCTGGAATCGGGAAACGGCAACAGCGAACTGTCGCGAAAGTCAAACAACCACTTTGGCATTAAGTGCAAAAGTAGCTGGAAAGGGAAAAAAGTGTATTACGACGACGACCGCCGCAACGAGTGTTTCAGAAGTTACCGCTCGGTGGAAGATTCGTACATCGACCACAGCAATTTTTTGATGGAGAATCCGCGTTACGCCTCCTTATTTCTGCTCGATCCTACCGACTACAAGGGCTGGGCAAAAGGATTGAAAAAAGCGGGTTATGCCACGGCTCACGATTACGACAAACGCCTGATTCGAATAATTGAAGAGAACAAACTGCACCGCCTCGATAAGAAAATGACGTTTAGCCCCATGGGGGGACAAACGGCCCATAATGTACTGGATACCGATAAAACCGGAGCACTTACAATTAAGGCATTCAACAGCCACAAGGTAAGCAAAATTAACCGTGTAAAAGCCGTGGTTGCACAAAAAGGCGACACCTACGAAATACTGGCCCAGGAGCTTGGATTAAAAGACTGGGAGCTTTATAAATTTAACGATCAGCCACCCGGTCACCGCCCAATTCCCAACGAAGTGGTTTATATTCAGTACAAGAAGAACAAAACAAGTAAAAACCAACTTACACACCGTGCACAGGAGGGCGAAACAATGCATTACATTTCGCAACTGTATGGCGTAAAACTAAACCCGCTGTACCGCCGCAATAACATGAAAAAAGGTGAACAGCCCCGGTTGGGCCAGGTGATTTATCTGCGGAAGAAAAAGAAGTGATTCTCCAATGCATAAATGCTTTAATGATTAAATGCTTCAATACAACCTCCACTCTCTGCGAGACTCGGTAGATTCTCGGTGAAACTCTGTGGTAAAATGCGGAAATGCTTTAATGATTAAATGCTTTAATACAACCTCCACTCTCGGTGAAACTCTGTGGATTCTTTGTGAAACTCTGTGGTAAAATACTAAAATGATTAAATGCTAAAATATTGCATTAAAAAGAATAGTCGCAATTTTTAATCCCGAATCGTTTATTAAGCTGCATTCGATGCTGCCCGGTACATGAAATACCTTAACAGTACCCGGTCGGCAAACAAAACAAACACCCCCAAAAGGTTTATTCCAACTACCAGCGATGCATTTTGTGTAAAGAATGCCATCCAGCCCGAAACAGTAACATCGAACCAAACAAAAGCCAGTACCGCTGTAACAAGCATAATCCCGAGTATAACGGCCAGGTAAATGGCAAATTCCCTGAGGTATTGTTGCCAGGCAAAATGCTGCTCCACCTTTTTAACAAGGTCATCGGTAAAATTCTCCGACAGCTTGAATTCCGGCTCCGAAGTAAATGCCTCTTTCAGTAGTTTGTCTGTATCAAAATTCCGGTTTTCGTTATACATAGTCAACAAATATATTAGTTTGTTCCAAACGGGCAACTTTTTCAATTTTGCCTTTTAATACTATTCGTGCCCGGCTCAGGTAACTTTTTATGGTTCCCTCGGGCATTCCCGTTATTGCTTCTATCTCTTTGTACGAGAACTCCTCAAGATGAAACAGTGTAATCACCGTTCGGTAGTTCACCGGCAACGACTCAATAAGTTGCAGTAGATATTTTTTTCGCTTCCTCCTTTTCTATAATTTTTTGGTTCAGTCCGCTGTCTTGTTCATTAAGAAGCAGGTTCGGCTCCTCGTTATACGACAGCTCCCCTCTTCGTTTCTGCTTTCGGTAATGCGTAATTGCCGTGTTGCAGGCAATGCTTGCAATCCATGTCGATAATTTCGAATCGCCCCGAAAACGTTTCAGCTTCTTAAACACTTTAATAAACACCTCCTGGCAAATGTCTTCCCGCTCATCTTCCTGCTGAATAATACGCCCAACCACATGCATGACAAGCCGTTGGTACTTTCCCGCCAAAAACCTGAATGCATGGTTGTTTCCGTTTAAAACCTGTTGAACCAATTGCGCATCATTCATAACTATCCCATCAGACTAAGCAAGTTAGGCAAATGTTACAATTATTTTTTAAAAGTTTGAAGACCGAAGCCCGGAGTCGAAAAAGGAAGAAGATCGTGGTTTACAAATCGTCAATTTTCCCTGTTGCTTTTCATTTTGAATACAAAGCCACTAAATAACACTCAGCATTTTATATATTTGCGCAGATTTTTTATAAACGATTGAATCGATCACGATCACAAATAAATTTTACACCGATGAGTTTTGTACAAGAGCTGAAATGGAGAGGCATGTTGCACGATATAATGCCGGGAACTGAAGAACAACTGGAAAAAGAATTAACTGCGGCTTATGTGGGTATCGACCCAACTGCCGACTCGCTGCACATTGGTCACCTGGTTAGTGTAATGATGTTAAAACATCTTCAGATTGCAGGTCACCAGCCTATAGCTTTGGTTGGTGGAGCCACCGGAATGATCGGCGATCCATCAGGAAAATCGCAGGAGCGTAACCTGTTGGACGAACCAACACTGCGCCACAACCAGGAATGTATTAAAGCTCAGCTGGCAAAATTCCTCGATTTTGAAAGTAAAGAAGAGAACGTAGCACTTTTGGTAAACAACTACGACTGGATGAAGGAATTTTCGTTCCTCGATTTTATTCGCGATGTAGGTAAACGAATTACCGTAAACTACATGATGGCCAAAGATTCAGTAAAAAAACGGTTGGGCGAAGAGTCAAAGTCGGGCATGTCGTTTACTGAATTTACATACCAGCTGGTGCAGGGCTACGATTTTTACCACTTGTACAAAAACAACAACTGCCGCCTGCAAATGGGCGGATCCGATCAGTGGGGAAACATTACCACTGGTACCGAATTAATCCGCAGAATGGACGGTGGCGAAGCTTTCGCGTTAACTTGCCCGCTGATTACAAAAGCCGATGGTACTAAATTCGGAAAAACCGAATCGGGCAACGTTTGGCTCGACCCGGAACGTACTTCGCCTTATGCATTCTTCCAGTTCTGGCTGAACACTTCGGATGAAGATGCCGAGCGTTACATAAAAATATTCACCCTTTTGTCGAAAGAAGAAATCGACACGCTGGTTGCCGAGCACAAAGAAGCACCTCATGCCCGTGCACTGCAGAAAAAGCTGGCTGAGGAAGTAACCACTATGGTTCACTCGCGCGAAGAGTACGACATGGCTGTTGAAGCCTCGCAAATCCTGTTTGGCAAAGGTACGGCCGAGCAGTTGCGCAAACTCAACGAAAGCACTTTCCTTGCCGTTTTTGAAGGCGTTCCGCAGTTCAACATCTCAAAAAACGAGTTGGCTGCCGGTATTAACGTAATCGATTTACTGGCCGAAAAAACAGAAGTATTTCCATCGAAAGGCGAATTGCGACGTACGATAAAAGGTAACGGACTGAGCATTAACAAAGAGAAGATCAGCGATCCTGACCTGGTTGTAAACAACGACTTTTTAATTGGCGGAAAATACATTCTGGCACAAAAAGGAAAGAAAAACTACTTCCTTATTATTGCTGAATAATCAGGTGTTTAAATACTAAAAACAGCTCGGGTGCGTTGAAATTACACGATCAAATTGAAACCACACCTTATGGATAACTTTTTCGACAACCAACGTATCCTGCAACTCATCTGGAAACGAAAATTTCATTTTGTACTGGTTGGTGTAATCGCCGTTGTTTTATCGGCCATTTTTTCAGGCCCGACGTTTATTACGCCCAAATTTAAATCAACGGCACGCCTTTACCCAACCAACATCTGGACAATGAGTGATGAATCGGAAACCGAACAGATGCTGGAGATTCTGAATTCGAACGACATTAAGTTCAGGATGTTCGATTCGTTTGACTTGGCGAAGGTTTATAAGGTAAACAAAGACGATCCGCAGTACATTACGTATATGCTTGCCGAGTACAACACCAATGTTAGTACCGGCAAGACTGAATTTGAAACCGCCGAAATAAAAGTGCTCGATGAAGATCCGCAACGTGCTTCAGCGATGTGCGATTCAATTATTTCGTTTTTCAACCAGAAGGTGCAGGAGTTGCACAAAGCCAAGGAAAAGGAAATGCTTGACATAACCGGCAGGCAGCTTGACAGAAAATATAACGAGCTGGAAGTTTATGAGCACAAACTAGACAGTTTACGTGAAAAATACGGCATCATCAGTTATGGCCAGGTAGATGAAGTTACCCGTGGTTATATGAATGCACTTGCTTCCGGACGTGGCTCGGCAGGCGACACAAAAAAGATTGAACAGCTTTACGACAATTTTTCGAAAGAAGGTTCGCGGGCATTTAAACTGGAAAATAAATACAACAAAACCATTGAGGTTATTGATTCACTGTCGATCGTTTACGACAGCTACCTGACTGAATACGAAAAAGAAATTACCTACAGCCACGTGGTGGAACACCCGTTTCCGGCTGATAAAAAAGCTTACCCAGTCCGATGGCTGATTGTTGCTTTTACAACACTGTCGGCTCTATTTTTTGCACTGCTAGTATTCTTGGTTCTCGACTACGAAAAAAAAGACTAAAGTGCCACAAAAAACGATCATACGGATAGCACTTTTCTATCTCATTTCCATTGGATTTATTGCATTAAACCTGTGGGTTGTGGTAGAAAAACATATGCTGTATGCCAATGTGCTTCCGCTTGTATTTGTGGTAATTCTACTGGCCGTTTTTTCGTTCGACAAGCTGGTTTTCCTGATTGCCTTTCTGGCGCCCTTGTCCATTCCGCTAAGGGAATATTTGCCCGGAATTGGTTTTGACATGTACATTCCCACCGAACCGCTGCTGTTTGGCCTGCTGCTACTATTTATCCTGAAAGTTATACAGGAACGCCAGTTTGATCGGAAAATATTACTTCACCCGGTATCGCTGGCCGTTTATCTCAACCTGTTTTGGATTTTGATTACCAGTGTAACCAGCACCATGCCGCTGGTTTCGTTTAAGTTTTTACTGATGCGCATTTGGTTTGTCGTGGGACTTTACTTGCTTACTGCCAAAATTTTTAAAGACGGCAAAAACATGGAAAAATACGTGTGGCTTTACGTTATTCCGCTGATGCTGGTAATTTTCTATTCAACCTACCGGCACCTCGGTTATGGTTTATGGGACAAGCAAGCGGCACATTTTGTGGTTTCGCCGTTTTACCGCGACCACACGTCGTATGGCGCGGCCACCGCCATTTACATTCCGTTTTTGGTCATGTTCATTTTAAGCAAGTCTTATTCAAAAAATATCAGACTGCTCGCTGCCGGAGCGCTTGCCGCTGTTACGCTGGGTTTTTTGTTGTCGTACAGTCGCGCCGCATGGTTGAGTATAATTGTTGCATTTGGTGTTTGGAGCATCATTAAACTGCGCATCCGTTTTAAGCCTCTTTTTATTACACTGATAACGATAATTGGTTTGTTCCTTGCCTTCCAGTCGCAGATATTAATGAAACTGGAACAAAACTCCGAAGAGTCGTCGGCCAATATGATGACACACATTTCGTCGATGTCGAACATCAGCTCCGATGCCTCGAACCTGGAGCGCATAAACCGCTGGAGTTGCGCCGTGCGCATGTTTGCCGATAAGCCTGTTGTTGGTTACGGCCCCGGAACCTACATGTTTAAATATGCCCGATACCAGTTGAGCAAAGACCGCACAATAATCAGCACCAACTCTGCCGACGGAGGAAATGCACACAGCGAATACCTTGGCCCAATGGCCGAATCGGGCGTGCTTGGCCTGGCAACTTATTTACTGATTATTATTTTGGTGATTTATACCGCGGTTAACACCTATACGCGCCTAACGGATTATCGTCTTCGGTCGATTGTTTTGGCAGCGCTGGTTGGGCTGGTTACCTACTACATCCACGGTTTTCTGAATAATTTTTTGGATACCGACAAAATTTCGGTGCCCTTTTGGGGATTTACTGCCATGATTGTTGCCATTGATATTCTTTCCAGAAAGCAGGAGAAGGATACTGAACCAAAACAATTAACGGAATCTGATATCAGCGATCAATCATAAGCAATACGTCAATGCTAAATTACCTGGTGCGATAGATGCTGAAACAAGTTCAGCATGACGTACCAATTTAAAAGCTGTTAGAAAGCTGATATAGAAAACTGAATAAATTCTAATTCAGATAAGCGCTCAGTTCTGCAATTTTCATTTGGCGGTCAATTGAAAAGGAAATGCTTTCGCGTTCCACCTTTTGTAAAATGAAATACGATTTCCGGAAAAAGTCGAGTCGTTTATCATCCGAGTCGGCCAGTTCGCCTTGCTCCTTTAGCACAAAAGCCACCATTTCCAACTGTTCGTTTACCAGGTTTTTATCTTTCTCCAACAAATCGATTAAAGCTTCCACCGAAAGCTTCTCCACATCTTCATCAATTTTCAGGTACTCGTAAAAAAACTGAATTTGCTTTTCAGCCTCTTCGTCTTCACCTTTTCTGCGGTGGCGCAAAATCTTCTGGATCACTTCAAACAGCATCATCAGCTGACGCATTAAATAATCTTTCTCAACTCCCATGGCAAAAACTGCGATTCGTGTTCTGAAAGATAAGTCAATTTGGCTACTTTTGAAAAAAATTTGAGAATGGGATATTTCGATGACCTTTTTCCTGACCGATACGAGGATGAATTGCAGGAGGGGAAAGATTTTTACATGGAAAATGGCTACAGGGTAATGACCGAGTCATACCTGATAAACCGTGGTTACTGTTGTGCCAACGGATGCCGCCACTGCCCTTATTGGCCAAAAGCACAAAAAGGAAATACCAACCTCAGAAAAAAATAGTTATGCAAGGAAAAGACCTGAGAATCGTTTTTATGGGAACACCCGATTTTGCCGTGGCCAGTTTACAGGCTCTGGTTGAAGGCGGATACAATGTAGTTGGTGTAATTACAGCGCCCGACAAACCGGCAGGACGCGGAAAAAAACTCCACCAATCGGCGGTGAAAATCTATGCAAGCGAAAAAGGGCTAAATGTTCTGCAACCCGAAAAACTTAAAAATCCGGAATTTCTGGATGAACTAAGAGCACTGGAAACCGACTTGCAGGTGGTTGTGGCTTTCAGAATGTTACCCGAAGTTGTTTGGGACATGCCACGTTTGGGCACTTTTAATTTGCACGGATCGTTGTTGCCACAATACCGTGGTGCTGCCCCGCTAAACTGGGCGGTTATAAACGGCGAAACAAAAACCGGGGTAACCACATTTTTGCTGGCTCATGAAATTGATACCGGCAAAATATTGTTCCGCAAAGAAATTGACATTTGGGAAAACGACACCGTTGGCACCATTCACGATGCACTGATGGAAATTGGTGCCAAACTGGTTGTTCAAACTGTTGATGCACTGGCAACGGGAAATTACAAAGCCATTCCGCAGGAAGAGCTGGTTGCCGAAGGAGAAGAGATAAAACATGCTCCGAAAATTTTCAAGGAAAACTGTAAAATCGATTGGTCGGCCGATGCTGATGCGGTTCGTAACCTTATTCGCGGACTATCGCCCTACCCTGCTGCATGGAGTACGCTAAAGCACAAAGAAACGGGGAAGGAAACTGCCACCAAAATTTTTATGGCCATGCGTGTTGAGGATAACAAAAACACGCCTGCGGGAACACTGGAAAGCGACGGCAAGAACTTTATAAAAGTGGCCTGCACCAATGGCTGGCTACAAATTACCGACTTGCAAATTGCCGGAAAAAAAAGAATGAAAGTTCAGGATTTTCTTCGGGGATTTCAGCAAATAGGAGATTATACATTTTTATAAAAAAGAATAGTGATAGCCTCACTTTGAGTGAGACTATCACTAACGAATAAGTTATTTCTTAACGGCTTTTCCGTTCATGATAAAGAAATAAATCAGGAACCCGAGCGAGATACAAACCATCAAAATTCCAAGTGGTAAAACGGCATCACGACCTCTAACCATTTCCCGGTTAAATAAGCCCATCACTTCAATAATAATAAAACCCAAACCGGTCATTAAGGCAACCAAGCCCCATTTCAACGAAGGATAACGATTCGATTCATCATTTTCAACTTTTGGTTCTTCCAAAATACCAACACGTTCGTACTGTTCGGCCTTAATCAGTTTCCGTTTTAATAGGTGGTTTGAAATAAGTCTAATAATGTGATAGGTCGCAAAAAATACAACCGCTGTGACAATAACTTCTGGCATCATAATTTCTCTTTTTTAATTTATTTTCTGACCGTTTGACTACCGGGAAGAATGAAATGTTGCAACTTTTTTAAACTAATTTTCAGAGCAAATTAATGGCATCCAGAGAAGCGAGCAGTATTACGGTAAAGAATACGATGTTATAAATAAACGATAGGGCGAAGAATTTTAGCACGACCTTACCCAGCGACTGTCCGTAAAACTTTTTGATGGCAATTATAATGTAAATCGGAATCGAAAGTATAAGTACAGCACTGATTGCCCCGGGAATATTCTTAAATAAAAGGTTTAATCCAATTATAAATGTCATTACCATAAAAATAAACGAATGGATGTGAATGGAAAAAACCAGGTGGCGCATGAAATTATGGCGCCGGCGAATATAAATGAGCTTTAAAATGAGGGCAAAAAGTGGCAACAACAGGAAAAATGCGTACGAAATGTATTTAAGAATTTTAGCCATGGTAGCTTCAGGAGAGCGCAACAGCCGGATATTTTCCTGCAATTCGGCGCGTTTCCCCGGATCTTTTTCCTCTTCCAGCTCCTTTTGCATTTTGTCGGCATAATCATTCAGCGCCAATCTTATATTTTGTGCGCCGCCCCAACTTCCCCAATCTATTTCACTGGCTGATTTAGCTACATCGATACTATCAATGTGAATATTTCCCTTACTCAAAACTTTATCCAATGCCTGCTTTTCTTCCGGCGAAATTTGATCGTTTACCTGGTTAAAAACAGAATCGGCGGTCGCTACCGAACTGGAATCGAGGCCTAACTTTGCATCGTTTAAATCCGAGTCGAGTACGGTTGACAAACCCCGGTTGGTAACAATTTGCAACAACAGAAAAAGCACAAAACTCACAAAAACGAAAATACGAAACGGCGGAGTGTAGCGAACTCTGCGACCGGCAAAATACTCTTTGGTAAGAAAACCGGGCCGCGCAATTAAGCCAAATAATGTTTTAAAGAAACGGGGATCGAAAGCAAAAAAGTCGCCCAGAAAATTGTAAAAAATAAAACCAAAAGGTTTGTCGTACTCTTTAACCGCCTGGCCACAATTCGGACAGTAATGCCCCGAAAAATTTGTTCCACAGTTTAAACAATCAACATCGATGTGCCAGGTGGAATTGTCCTTCCCCTTAAAACGCTCTGTTAATTTAGACCACATCTTCATATTCGCGATTCTCTTTCATATCAATTTCCCAACCTTCAATAAACGGGAAAATCGATGGTGCAAACGATCGGATCGGTTCATACATCCGTGAATTTTCTTTGGCTTCGCGCGAAAGAATATGCACGTCCTCATCGACCTTGTCGAAGATAACCAATATTATACTCAATATCAAGGCCGATTTTAAAACGCCAAAAACCAGACCGGCCAGTTTATTGGCAAATCCCAGCAAAACGGTTTCGACCATTTTACTTACCGCGCTGCCAACAATGTGCACTAAAATAACAATAACCACAAAGGTGATTACAAACGAAATGATATTCATATGTTTCGAATGCATGTTGAAATTCTCGATCAGAAAATCGGTGGTTACGTATGAAAATTTAATGGCTCCCCAAATCCCCAAAATAAGCGCGGCAATTGATGCAACTTCCGAAATAAGGCCTTTACTAAAACCGTTTATTGCTGATAGTAGCAACAAAATGCCCAAAATAATATCAATGTAGTTCATACTGTAGTTTCTAAAGATGTTAGGTTATAAAACACAATTTGAAGCAGTAAATATAAAAATTCGCAGTCAGTTAAAAAACCGGCCAGGCAGCCGGCGAACAAATTTTAGGATTAAACGAACTCTTTCCGTAATTTATTTCCCGGGCGGCGCAATTATTGCCGTTTTGAAGATGACTTTTGATTGCATATTTGATACATTTATTCATAAATTTGGACTTCATAAAAATAAACGTAACAGATGCCTCTTATCAATTCAGTTATCAAGTGGGTGAATATTAAACGGAACTACCAGATACAGTATTACCGTGAGTATCCACATGAAATTCAGAACGAAACCTTATTTGAGCTGCTGCAACGCGCAAAAGATACGCAATGGGGCAAAGCACACAATTTTGATGCTATAACATCGTACCGCGAATTTCAGAAAGCCATGCCTTTGCAAACCTACGAAGATGTAAAACCATACATCGACCGTTTGCAGCAAGGCGAAAAAAACCTGCTTTGGCCGGGCGAGGTAAAGTGGTTTGCCAAATCGAGTGGAACCACCAGCGACAAAAGCAAGTTTATTCCGGTTACCAACGAAGCGCTGGAAGACTGTCATTTGCGTGGCCCAAAAGATATTTTTGCACAATACATAACTTCCAATCCCGAATCGAAAGTTTTGAAAGGTAAAATACTTACGCTGGGAGGCAGCCACCGGGTAAGCAGCTTTAACAACAATTCGTTTCATGGCGATTTGTCGGCCATTATGATTGAGAACGAGCCGTTTTGGTCGGACCTGTTCCGTACACCGGCAGCCGAAATTGCCCTAATCGAAGAATTTGAAGAGAAAGTAGAAAAGATAATCGACACCACCCTCGACCAGAATGTTACTGCTTTTGCAGGCGTTCCGTCGTGGTACCTGGTATTGTTTAAACGTGTGCTGGAGAAAACCGGGAAATCGAACCTGCTGGAAGTGTGGCCTAACCTGGAGGTTTTTGCCCACGGAGGTGTAAATTTTGAGCCCTACCGCGAGCAGTACCGAAAAATTATTCCATCGCCACAAATGCATTATGTGGAAACCTACAACGCATCGGAAGGCTTTTTTGGCATCCAGGACAACGAGCACCAGGACGACATGCTTTTAATGCTCGACTATGGTATTTACTACGAGTTTATTCCCATGTCGGAATTTGGCAACGAAAACCCAACGGTTGTCAATCTTAAAGGTGTGGAACTGGAGCAAAATTATGCCATGGTAGTTTCTACCAACGCCGGGTTATGGCGTTATGTAATTGGCGACACCATAAAATTTACCTGCAAATACCCGTTTAAAATAAAAGTAACGGGGCGCACCAAACATTTTATTAATGCCTTTGGCGAAGAGCTGATTATCGACAATGCCGAACAAGCACTAAAAGTGGCCTGCCACCACACCGGGGCCATTGTAAACGAATACACTGCCGGACCGGTATTTATGAGCGACAACAACAAAGGCGCCCACCAGTGGATTATTGAATTTGCTAAGGAACCAAAAGACATCGATCACTTTAAAACGATACTGGATAATTCGTTAAAAACGCTGAACTCGGATTACGAAGCCAAGCGCCACAAAAACATGACCCTTGAAATGCTGCATCTTACGGTGGCACCAAAAGGCACTTTTTACAACTGGATGAAACAACGCGGTAAGGTTGGCGGACAGAATAAAATTCCGCGCCTGGCCAATAACCGAAAATATCTCGACGAACTTATGAACATTCTGGGGACCGACAGGTAATTTTTTTATACTTTAGAATTTCAAAAAAAAATAATTGAATATGCACATTGCGATAGCGGGTAACATTGGTGCCGGTAAGACAACTCTGAGCGAGCTTCTGGCGAAACACTATAAATGGACCCCACATTACGAAGACGTTGACGAAAATCCTTATCTGAATGACTTTTACAACGACATGCAACGCTGGTCGTTTAACCTGCAGATCTACTTCCTGAATTCGCGTTTTAAACAGATCATCGATATCCGCAAATCGGGGAAAACGATTATACAAGACCGTACCATTTACGAGGATGCCGAAATTTTTGCTCCCAACCTGCACGCCATGGGACTAATGAGCACCCGCGATTTTGGAAACTACAAATCGTTGTTCGACCTGATGGCCAGCCTGATTCAGCCGCCTGATTTGCTGATTTATTTGCGCGCATCGATTCCAACACTGGTAAACCAAATTCAGAAACGGGGACGCGATTACGAAAACTCCATCCGTTTGGACTATTTGAAACAGCTAAACGAGCGTTATGAAAACTGGATAAGTGGTTATAAAATGGGGAAATTACTGGTAATTAATGTTGACGACCTTGATTTTACTGCCAATCCTGAAGACCTGAGTTTTGTAATCGACAGGATTGATGCACAGATTCACGGTTTATTTTAGAAATCTCACAATAGAGCAGATTAAAAATGTCATTTCAAGTTTCATCTGAAATGACATTTTTTTTATGTAATAACCTTTAGCCCTCATCCGTCAGCTGACGGAAGCCCACCTTACAAGGAGAGCGCGTTCAAAATAGATTTTATCTTTTACTTCAAAGTTGCATACTTAGCCTTGCCACTGTTTCCCCTCGCGAGGGGAAATGGCGACAGCCAAAGGGGTAAAGCATTTTTTTAATTCTTGACACTTTACCCCTCATCCGTCAGCTGACGGAAGCTCACCTTACAAAACTACGGTGTACACACAACTATTTTAGGGGTCCTGCTTTACAATCGACTTTCTAATATGCGGCGCTAGGTAGGGTTCTATTTCAAAAACCGGAAGCAGTTGCGCCTTTGTCATTTTTCTCTTCTATCCCCGGGGCTGCGCTCCCTGCGGGTGCTTCCCCCGGGCTATTGATTACGCACCCTTGGTGCTTAAAGCCCCGAAGCGGGCGACAGGCAATAGCCCGGTGCGAGTGGCTGAGTTTACGAAGACACAAAGCGCCGGGTAAAAAATCGATAAAAAATCGTTCGGCGTTTAAAATTGATTAGAATTGGTCAGCTTGTTCCGAACGAAAAATCGTTGCAAAATCATTTAAAAATGGGAATATTTAAGTTGTGTGTACACCGTAGTGAAAAAAGGAGCCGTTTACCAGAAGCTTTTCAGTTAAAATTGCGGCATTACAGCAAAACCGTTTCCCTTTTTAAGGGAACCTGCCTGCCCTAGGCAGGAATGTCCACAGTTGAGCTTGCGAATTGAAAATCGGCCACAGCCAAATCCCGTACTTTACGTCGGGGCCAAAGGGGTAAAGCATTTTTTAATTCTTGACACTTTAGCCCTCATCCGTCAGCTGACGGAAGCTCACCTTACAAAACTACGATGTACAAACAACTATTTTAGGGGTCCTGCTTTACAATCGACTTTTAATATGCGGCGCAAGGTAGGGTTCTATTTCAAAAACCGGAAGCAGTTGCGCCTTTGTCATTTTTCTCTTCTATCCCCGGAGCTGCGCTCCCTGCGGGTGCTTCCCCCGGGCTTTTGATTACGCACCCCTTGGTGCTTAAAGCCCCGAAGCGGGCGACAGGCAATAGCCCGGTGCGAGTGGCTGAGTTTACGAAGACACAAAGCGCCGGGTAAAAAATCGATAAAAAATCGTTCGGCGTCTAAATTTGATTAGAATTGGTCAGCTTGTTCCGAACGAAAAATCGTTGCAAAATGATTTGAAAATGGGAATATTTAAGTTGTGTTTACAGCGTAGTTACAAAAGGAGCCGTTTACCAGAAGCTTTTCAGTTAAAATTACGGCATTACAGCAAAACCGTTTCCCTTTTTAAGGGAACCTGCCTGCCCCTGGTAGGAATGTCCACAGTTGAGCTTGCGAATTGAAAATCGGCCACAGCCAGATCCCGTACTTTACGTCGGGGCCAAAGGGGTAAAGCATTTTTTAATACTCTATACTCTACCCCTCACCCGTCAACTGACGGGAGCTCCCCTCACAAGGGGAGCAAGTTTTTAAACCAGGCTAGAGCCAAATAAACAGACCACTATATTCCATTAAAACGGTTTCCCCTTATAAAGGGAAATGGCGACAGTTGAGCTTGCGAATTGAAAATCGGCCACAGCCAAATCCCGTACTTTACGTCGGGGCCAAAGGGGTAAAGAAAGTAAACTTCGTTAAAGTACTTTATTTACCCAACAATCTTTTCAATCGCAGCTTTTACTTCCGGCCATTGTTCGTCGGCGAGATTTGGCCCCATTACTTCCACGACTTTTCCTGAAACAAGCGCAGCAATTTTGCCACATTTCTCCAGATCGTAGCCATTTGTTAGTCCATAAAAGAAACCGGCGGCATACGCATCGCCTGCCCCGGTGGTGTCGATCGCTTTGGCAGGAATTACTCCAACTCGGGCCACAGCATCGCCCTGTTTAATCATCGAACCCTCTTTTCCTACTTTTACAATTACAATTTTGTCGCCTTGTGCAATTGCATGTAAAGCCGCTTCCGGATCGAGCCCAGTGTACGATTTGGCTTCCTCCTCGTTGGCAAAAACAATATCAACATAATCACGGATCAGTTCTTTCAGGAAATCGAGATTGGCTTCCACCACGTTAAAGCTCGACAGATCGACAGCGATTTTTACACCAGCTTTTTTGGCTGCCACTGCACAGGCTTTAATCAAGTCGTGATTAAAAACCAGGTAACCCTCGATGTAAACATATTCGTAGCCGGTAAACAAGTCTTCTGTCACTTCTTCGGGAAGCATATCGGCAGCAGCCCCCAGATAGGTTGCCATGGTACGCTCCGAATCGGGACTCACCAACCCCATCACTCTTCCGGTAGCATTTTCGCTGTGGAACAAATGTGTTTTTACACCACGTTTTTCAAAGTCGTTGCGAAAAAGACCGCCCAGTTCATCGCGGCCAATCTTTCCCATATATCCGGCATTTCCGCCCAGGTTGGCTAAAGCACGAATCGAATTGGCGACCGATCCTCCGGTAGCCACCTCGCTCTTTTCCGAGTAAGTAGCATCGTAAATCGTTTTCGATTGATCGGCATCAACCAAGGTCATACTTCCACGTGGTAATCCAAACTGCTCCAACAAAGCATCGCTCTCCAAAACCGAGATTACATCAACCAAAGCGTTACCCATACCCAATACCGCAGGAATATTCTGTTTTGTCATTTTATCTATTTTTTTGTGCCGCAAATATCAGCATTTTTATCCAATCGGTAAAACCAGCAATCCCGATAGCGAAGCACAATATTTTAACTTCAACAACACAACACGCACATTTATTTCACTTTATTCACATCTTTTTGTTACTTTTACAATATGAAATAAGTTTGATAATCGTTTTCAACGAAAAGGGTGCTCATTTGCGCCCGCAACAACAACTAAAATAATTTTTAACAAATAATCATTATGAACTACAAAACCACAATTATTATGCTCATTGCAGCACTACTCGGGGCGTGCACACCGAAAGCCCCCCAAACAGAAACGTTCAAATCATCATTGTTTCAATACGATGAACAAATCGATGGTATCATTTCGCAAATGACACTGGACGAAAAAGTAAACATGCTGCACGGAAAATACATGTTTGTATCGGCCGGAGTTGAGCGTCTGGGTATTGCCGACATGATTTATGCCGACGGGCCGTTTGGTATCCGCGAGGAAATGGAACCCAAAAGCTGGGCACCGCTTGGCTGGGAAAACGACAAGGCTACCTTCTTCCCCACCGGATCGGCACTGGCAGCCACCTGGAGTCCGGAGCTGGCATATGCCTACGGAACAGGAATGGCCCAAGAAGCCCGTTTGCGCGGAAAAGATGTTATCCTTGGGCCGGCCATCAACATTCAGCGAATTCCTACCGGCGGACGTACTTACGAGTACATGAGCGAAGACCCCTATCTGAGCTCGCAACTGGCAGTTGAATACACAAGAGGTGCGCAGGATAATGGTGTTGCGGCCTGTTTAAAACACTATGCGCTGAACAACCAGGAGAACAACCGCGGAACGGTAAACGTAATTATTGGCGAACGTGCCATGCGCGAGATTTACCTGCCACCATTTAAAGCGGCCGTTCAGGAAGCCGATGCCTACAGTGTAATGGCGGCCTACAACAAAGTAAATGGCTGGTGGTGCGCCGAAAACGACGTGCTGCTGAACCAGATCCTTCGTGAGGAATGGGGATTTGGCGGTTTTGTGGTGTCGGACTGGAATGGCACACACTCTTCTGTTGAATCGGTAAAACACGGGCTGAATGTTGAAATGCCCGACAGCCGGTATTTGGGCGAGGCCTTGCTCGACTCGGTGAAAGCCGGTGCTGTTTCGGAAGAAGTGATCGATCAGCGGGTGCGCGAAATTCTTCGTGTGCGTTTGGCAATCGAGCCCATTCCTGCCGAAGAGGCCAACCAGGTAGTTACCTCGCAACCCGAAAGCCAGAAAACTGCATACGACGTAGCTTCAAAATCCGTGGTATTGCTGAAAAACGAAGGTATCCTTCCGCTCGACCTCAGTAAAAAACCATTAATTGCTGTAATTGGTGAAAACGCTGTTCGCGAAATGGGTAACGGAGGTATTGGTGCAGGTGTAAAAACCTTGTACGAAGTTACGCCACTTGAAGGGCTGAAAAACAAAATTGGCGACAAAGCCGACATTCAGTATGCACAGGGTTATGTTCCGGTGGAGCTGGATTACGCACGTATATTCGGCGCCAAATCGCAGGAAGATATCGACCGCGAGGATAAAGAGAAAGCTGTTCTGAATAAAAAACTAAACAAAGAAGCTGTTGCATTGGCAGCCAAAGCCGATATTGTGTTGTTTATTGGTGGCGACAACCGTGCCGTGGAAACCGAAGCCAACGACCGCGAAAACATCTTCCTGCCATCGGAACAGGATGATTTAATCCAGAAAATAAGTGCGGTAAACGAGAATATTGTTACCGTGCTGGTTAGTGGTGCACCCAACGATTTGAACACGGTAAAACCGCTGTCGAAAGCCTTGTTGCAATCGTGGTTTAACGGCACCGAAGGCGGAAATGCACTGGCCGACATTTTGGTTGGAAACATTTCGCCAAGCGGACGTTTGCCGTTTACCCTGCCCATAAAACTGGAAGATTCGCCGGCTTACGCGCTGGGCAACTATCCGCAGGGAGCCAAAAAAGGCGATATTTTTGTTGACCTTGTTGACGAAAAAGAATCGGAAGCACACGCTGCCGACGGCAAGCAGGAGAACGATCCGAACACGGCTTACTATTCGGAAGAATCGCTGGTGGGTTATCGCTGGTTCGATACGAAAAACAAACCGGTAATGTATCCGTTTGGTTACGGTTTATCGTACACCGAATTTGCTTATGCCGATTTAAATACCACACAGGAAAGTTATGGTGCCAACGAAACCATTTCCTTGTCGTTTAACTTAAGCAATACCGGCGAAATGGCTGCCGAAGAAGTTGTTCAGGTGTATGTTCACCGCATTAACCCGTCGGTTGAATGGCCGTTTAAAGAGTTAAAAGCTTTTACACGCGTGCCACTTGAGCCGGGTACAAGCCAAACGGTAACTTTGGAAATTCCGGTAGAAGAGCTGCAATACTGGAACGAAGAGAAGCAAGCCTGGGACAACGACCTTTGCGCTATTGAATTGCTGGTTGGCGCTTCATCGGCCGACATTCGTTTAAAGAAACAAATTGCGCTTAAATAAATAGCCAAAAGGATCCGGTCGGTTTTTACGAACTCTTATACCGATCGGATCCTTTGTTTACATTCCAGAAATCATCGCCCTGAAGGATGGTGCAAAAAATACACAGTGCCCTACCAATCCAGCTGTTATATCTCGCGATCCGGTTTCGCATTGTTCAATACAGAAATCATCGCCCTTACGGACGATGCTATAATGTGCCGGGGCTTTGCCCCTGGGGTATTAGCACACAGATAACGGTGATCTTGCACCGTACTTTACATGTTCAATTGATCTTTCCATTTCAGCCCTCGCTTAAACAAGCGGCAAAAAGGGAATTGCTTCGCTACGCTGCCAATTACAGATACTACATTAACAAAGCGCCGCGGACGGGAGTGAATCGTGCCGGTATGAAATAGTTCATAGTCCGCGGCTGGTCTTTTTTAACAACCAAGTCATTGCTAAGGAGTGAAACGACTGAAGCAATCTCTCTTTCACTCTTCAGTAAGGCTCAGGTTTTCAGCCCCTCAAATAAGCGGAAAAAGGGAAGTTGCTTGCGGCCGCAAATCCATTCAATCGTACCAATGTAGATTAATTACAATAAATGCTGATACAAATTGCTGCGAACAGGCGGTATGTTGTTCGTGAAAGACCGTAAGTAATTCGGCATGCATGGCCAACCGTTCAAACGTGTTTGAAAGTGGTTCGGAACACTTAACAGATCATTCAGCGTAAAATAAAGGCGGTGCATTTAACTCACCACCTGCTAGATTGGCAGTCGCAACTCGTTCAGAGAAGTCAACAATTAATTCATAAAAGTCCACAATTGGTTCAGAGCACTACGAAGCTCGTTCAGAGGTATCGGCAAGAAGTTCAGAGCACTCACAAACGAATGCAAAAAACACCTCGTCAGCAAGTTACAAACTTCAGAAAAATACAACTAACAAGATACTGCTATCAACAAAAAATAAACAAAAACCACCAACATAATAAAATAATGACTACATTTAATGCACTAAATATTAACACCTTTTGAATACCTACACGCAAATAAAGCTTGAATCGAGGGAACACCGTCAACAGGAAGTTATTCTGGCGAAGTTTACATACAACCCGGAAATCACCCACCGCCTGAAAGAATTATTCCCCATACGCTGGAGTCCTACACTACGGGGCTGGACAATCGCAAAGCAAGATTTTAACCTTAACCGTTTTTTTGAAGCCCTCAAAGATTTGGCTTATATCAATTATTCGGCATTGAAAATAAAAACCAGGCCTGAAGTTTCGGAGAAAACTAAGCGCGACTACTCTCACCGGTCGGGCATAAGGCTCCCCAAAGGCTATCTTGAACTTTTAAAACAGAAGCGATACAGCAAGAGCACAAGCAAGACTTACTCGGCCTATTTCAAAGATTTTATTCACTATTTCGACGAGAGGGATTTAGCGGAACTCCAGGTGGAAGAAATAAATGCCTACTTGCTGGAACTAATTAACAAATGGAATATAACCACTAGCGAGCAAAACCAACGAATAAATGCCATTAAGTTTTTTTACGAAAAAGTGCTTGGAAAAGGAAGACATGTTTACGAAATAGAACGCCCCAGAAAAGAAACACTTTTACCCGATGTACTGAGCAAAGAAGAGGTAGGCAACATTTTAAAATCGACAAAAAACCTGAAACATAAAGCCATGCTTTCGGCTATCTACTCGTGTGGCTTACGAAGAAGCGAGGTTGTTAATTTGCAAATTACCAATATCGACTCGAAACGAATGATGATAAAAATAAAGGGGGCGAAGGGGAAGAAAGACCGTTATGTTCAACTTTCGCCCAGGCTTTTAGAACTGTTACGCCAGTATTATACCCAATACAAACCAAAAGTTTGGCTTTTTGAAGGACAAACAGGAGGCAGGTACGGAGCCGAAAGTATTTCGAAATTATTGAAAGCAGCAGCCTACCGGGCCGGCATTAAAAGACGCGTACACCTGCACATGCTGCGGCATAGTTTTGCCACACATCAGCTTGAACAAGGAGTTGACATCCGGTATATACAAGCCTGGTTAGGCCACGAAAGTGTTAAAACCACACAACGCTACACACATGTTACGGAACATAATTTTAAGAACTTTAAAAATCCATTAGATGAACTACTTTAGCAAAAAGGTTGGGTTACACACCCTAATCGGCAGTATAACCCAACCCAACAATATAGATATAACCCAACTTGTCGGGTTCCATGTACGTTAGCTGCAATATTAGGAAGCTGCCACATAATTTTATATATTTGCAAAATCTAAAACTAAACAGTCAGTAGGGATGAAAAAATAATTTCTTTCACATATAGATAAAAAAGTACAGTAGAATATTTTGCTGTGAGTGTTTCATTTTTTATAAAGAAAGAAATTATGTTGACTTTACATAGTGTATCATATACACACCCTAATAAAGATTTGCTGTTTACTGACATCAACCTAACGATAAACAACCACGACAAAATAGCTTTGATTGGTAGCAACGGAGTTGGAAAATCAACGTTGTTGAAAATTATTGCTAAAGAATTAGAACCGTCAGGCGGTAAAATAAATGTTGATGCGGAACCGTATTATATCCCACAAATTTGCGGACAGTTTAACCATTTGAGCATTGCTCAGGCATTAAGGATTGAAAATAAGTTAAATGCCTTAAATGAAATTTTGAACGGAAACATAAGTGAAGAAAATTTCAACCTGCTTAATGATGACTGGACATTAGAAGACCGTTGTAAAGATGCTCTGAACTATTGGCATTTATCCAATTTAGACTTGTCTCAAAAAATGGACACCCTTAGTGGAGGACAGAAGACAAAAGTTTTTCTCGCAGGCATTTCTATCCATCAATATGAGTTGGTTTTGCTGGACGAACCAAGCAATCATTTGGATATTTTTGGCAGGCAACTGTTGTATGATTATATTCAATCTACAGAAAGTACTTTGGTTATCGTAAGCCACGACAGAAAATTACTGAACCTCTTAGATACCGTTTGCGAATTAAACTCAAATGGAATTAAAGTCTATGGTGGTGATTACGACTTTTATAAGGAACAAAAACAAATTGAAATAAATGCGCTTAACCAAGATATTCAAAGCAAGGAAAAGGACTTGAAAAAAGCCAAAGAGAAACAACGTGAAACTTTGGAACGTCAAAGAAAACTGGACACACGAGCAAAAAAAAGTAGTGGTAAAGCGGGGCTTCCTAAAATAGTTTCCAATGCTATGAAAAACAGTGCAGAGTTAAGTACTGCTAAAATAGCGGGTGTTCACACAGAAAAAATAGGAATTGTCAGAACTGAATTACAAAAGTTGCGTTCTTCCCTTTCTGAAATTAACCAAATGAAGTTTGGATTTGACAATTCAAAACTTCATAGAGGCAAAAATCTTTTTATTGCAAATAGTATTAATTTCGGGTACACAACCGAAAACTATTTATGGAGAGAAAATTTGAATTTTCAAATTGTTAGTGGGGAACGAATATCTGTAAAAGGAGCAAACGGTTCTGGTAAAACGACTTTAATAAAAATGATTTTGGGATATCTTGTACCGCAAATCGGCACAGTCTTTATTGCAGAAAACAAATCGGTTTATATTGACCAAGATTATTCGTTAATAGATAACAACCGAAAAGTTTATGAGCAGTCACAGCAATTTAATACTTTTGCATTGCAGGAACACGAAATAAAAATAAGACTAAATAGGTTTTTGTTCCCAAAAGAAGATTGGGACAAGCCTTGCAATGCTTTAAGTGGTGGGGAAAGAATGCGTTTGATGTTATGTTGTTTAAGCATTTACAATCAATCGCCAGACATCATAATCTTGGACGAACCGACCAATAATTTGGATATTTATAACATAGAAATACTAACAAATGCCATCAATGATTATCAGGGTACATTGATTGTCATTTCGCACGATGAAACTTTTTTAGAGCAAATAAACATAGAAAGAACAATTAATTTATAAAAATACAGCAGCTAACACTTTGTATAAGTAATGGCAGGCGATGTGGTAAATATCAAGGTTTGTAGCCCGCTCAAACTGCGTAGCGGTTTGACAGGAAAGTGCCACGCAATCTGCCACTACTCATACAATTTACCGTTATGGTGCAGCGTTTGGGGGTTATCGTTAGTATGCGAACTTGTTCTTTAAAATATTGGTATGGTGGGTTTTCACGCCCCACACTTTTTAAGCGGGCTGACTGTGCTTTGTTGTTTGGTGGGGCTGCGTTAAGCTCATGAGAGCCCGTACAAAAGCCTGTTCGGGCGGTCACAATGTTTGCGGTTTGTCAACTCCTGCGCCAATTTTAACCGTCAAGTAACGGCAGTTAACGTCAGAGAGTTTTACAAAAACAGTGAAAATTATGGCTGGAAAGAAGTTATTTACTGCTGAAGTTTTAGTCCGTGGTTACCTGGGCTGGATGTCAAAATTGGCACATCACTTGGGAGGGGCAAACATTCCGCCAGTCCTCCTTCGGTTCAGGAAAACCCAGGTAAGTTTGGGGCTGCCACGCAGGGGCTTTTGCCGACACCATAACAACGTGCATATGTAATGCTGGCAGGCTACGTATGCGAACAGAAAAGCTTTGTTTAACAACGCCAATTCGTCATTGACGAATCGGCTGAAAAATATAAATACGAATAAACGAATTGGCTCGGTGGCTAAAATGGAAGTGTAGTTTTTCAAACGCCGCACTCCACATGCACGCGGCCGTTACCAACCATAATAAAACCGAAAAACAACAAAAATGGAAAGTGAAATTAAAATCGGAAAAAAGATATTTATCAGAAACGCTGGAAAAGATGAATATTGGCTTCAAGACATTATTTACGAAAACCCAAAAGTTCTTGGACTTGGAGATTTAGTAGCAGTAAACAAAGAAAAGAAACAAGCAAATGGCGGTAGACTTGATATTCTGCTTAAAGAGCCGACTGAGAATTTAATGTACGAAGTTGAAGTAATGCTTGGAGAAACCGACCCTTCACACATAATTCGTTCAATCGAGTATTGGGACAATGAAAAACGTAAATATCCACAAAGACAACATTTTTGTGTATTAATAGCGGAATCTTTTGACAGAAGGTATTTTAATGTCATCCAATTAATGAGTTTAAATATTCCAATGATTGCAATTCAAGCAGACTTATTGGAGGTAAACGGAGAGAAAATTTTAAATTTTTCAAAAATCATTGACATTTATACAGAACCGGAGGAAGATGAAGAAGACACAAAACAAGTAAATGAATCGACTTGGAACGCGGACTCTCCCTGGACAAATCTAAATGCAAAAGAAATTTATGAATCATTAAAAGGCAAACATGACAGAATTGACCTTCGATATACACAAAGTTATATTAGCATAAATATTGACGGACGAAATGCTTATTGGCTGTGCAAAAGAATCAAACCGACTTCTGCACTTTTCTTTTCGGTTAAAGACGATGAAAAAGTTGAAGTAATTAAAAAGAAATTGGAAGAAAACGATATCGGTTATACTTACAATAGATATAAAGAATTTATGCTAAATGTGGACATAAAATCCCTTAAAAAGAATATTGAATTATTGAATGAGGTTCATGCTATCAGAAACAATAAATTGACTGATGATGAATAAATTACGGTTGGTAACAAAGTACATATTGCAGGGCGGGGTTCGGTGGTACGCCAACTGCGGATTCTCGTTTCGCAGTTCCGTGTCCTTCGGACAGGAACGCTCTCCGAAATCCGCCCCGACAACATGTACCAACCGTTACCGCCAAGTGAAAAAAGACACAGCGGTATAGACAAATAGCAACTTGAAAATAGCCCACGCACAAACAGCACATTTGCAATTCGCACAAGCCGACACACAACCAAAAATTGCAAAAGAGCTGTTTCTTTTCCTTCGCACGGTGCAAATGACTATTTTTATTGCTTGATATTAAAATGGACAAATGAGTATATTTCAAAAATCAGTTATAAACAATCATTTATCGCAGCTTGACAAAGACCAAGTTGAAAAAGCATTTGCAAAATTCAACGACAATTATTCTTTCTCAAAAATTGCTGAGATTCAAAAAATGAAAGAGGAAGAATATCAAGACGGATTTCTTCGGGATATATTTGTTGACGTTTTTGGTTACACTTTAAAACCTGCTGACAATTACGATTTAGCACGAGAATTTAAAAATCAGACTGATGGTAAAAAAGCTGACGGAGCAATTCTTAAAAATGATAATGCAATTGCAGTTATCGAGCTAAAATCCACAAAAACAAAAGACCTTACAAAAGTTACTCAACAAGCTTTCAATTATAAAAACAATCAACCCGAATGTAAATATGTAATTACCTCAAACTTTCAAAAACTTCGTTTTTATATTGACTATGCAAACGAATATGAGGAGTTTGACTTGTTTAACCTACAAAAGGATGATTTTCAGCTTTTGTATTTGCTCTTACAAAAAGATAGTATTTTATCGGACTTGCCGCTAAAATTGAAAACAGAAACCAAATTCCACGAGGAAAAAATTTCTGATAAACTATACAAAGACTATTCTTCGTTTAAATATAAAATTTACAACAACCTTGTAAAAAACAATCCGCAATTCGACAAAATAACCCTTTTTAAAAAGTCGCAGAAATTTCTCGACCGGTTATTGTTCGTGTTTTTTGCCGAAGATACCGGGCTGGTTCCGCCAAATGCAATCTCAAAAATTATTGAGCAATGGCAATTATTTATTGACAACGATGAGTATTTCTCGCTTTACAGTCGATTTGTAAAGTTTTTTATACATCTCGACAAAGGGCATAAATACAAAACCTATGATTTGCCAGCATACAACGGTGGGCTGTTTGCACCAGATGAAATTCTCGACAATATTACAATTGATGATGAAGTACTGAAAGACGATGCATTATTACTTTCGGCTTACGATTACAGCACCGAAGTTGATGTGAATATTCTGGGACATATCTTTGAGCATTCGCTGAACGAAATAGAAGAAATAACTGCCGAAATTGAGGGAACAGCTACCGACAAAAGCAAAACAAAACGCAAAAAAGACGGTGTTTTTTACACGCCCAAATACATTACTCAATACATTGTTGAAAATACCATTGGTAAACTCTGCACCGAAAAACGACAAGAACTTGACATACTTGAAATTGAGTTTGACGAAACAATAATCAATAAAACGGGAAAGATTTCGGCAAAGGGTAAAAAGTTGTTTGAAACACTCCAATCATACAAAGACTGGTTGTTTAGTTTAAAAATTGTTGACCCAGCGTGTGGTTCGGGGGCATTTTTGAACCAGGCACTCAATTTTCTGATAAACGAACATCAACAAATTGATGATATTATTGCCGAGCTGACAGGAGAGAAACTCCGTTTGTTTGACACCGACAAAACCATTTTAGAGAAAAATCTTTACGGTGTTGACATTAACGATGAAAGCGTTGAAATTGCCAAACTTTCTTTGTGGTTACGCACAGCACAAAAAGGTCGAAAACTCTCGAACCTGAACAATAATATTAAATGTGGCAATTCGCTGATTGACGACCCCGAAGTGGCAGGAGAAAAAGCCTTTAATTGGAAAAACGAATTTCCTGAAATATTTGCAAATGGTGGTTTTGATGTGGTTATTGGCAATCCGCCGTATGGAGCTAAGATTTCAAAACCTGATTTTGAATTCTACAATAAAATATATGAAACAGCTCATTATAAGCTTGATACTTTTTCCTTGTTTATAGAAAAGTCAATGAATATAATAAAGGAAAAAAGAGTCTTAGGTTTAATTGTTCCTTATACTTGGCTAACAATACAACAACATTCCAAACTTAGAAAATTTGTTTTAAAGTATAATCTTCAGCAAATAATCGACTTACCAACTAAAATATTTTCGGACGCAGACTTAGACACAGTAATATCAATTATACGGAAAGATAATTTTGGGAATGAAGTTCAAATTGGAAAAATATTTAAAGACGAGATAAAGTTATGTAATTCATTATCCTACAACAATATTAAATCCTCTGCTGATTTATTGATAAATGTAAACCTCACAAATATCGATTATGAAATACTGGACAAGATTAAAAAGGCAAATAAGCTAACTGACAATTTTGATGTTTCTCAAGGATACATTCCATATAGAAGAAGTGACTTGATTATCGAATTTGGAGAAGAAGAAGGAAATAAAATTGTTGATGAAAGACTTTGGCATTCATCTCAAAAAATAAGTGAAGATTTTAAACAAGAAATACAAGGTAAAGATTTAAGCAGATATTGTTATAGAGAGAGCTTTCAGTATATAAAATATGGGAAACATTTAGCAGGTTATGTTGACCCAAAATATTTTAAGTCACCTCGAATTTTAATAATGGAGGTAACAAGAGGAGATAAATACGTTTTGAAATCTTGTCTTGTAGAAAAGGAATTTTATAATACTCCCTCAATAATAAATATCATATCGAGAGACAATAACATTGACAGCTTAAAATATTTATTATCAATAATTAACTCAAGCCTATTAACTTGGTATCACAAAAAAGTTCACCCGAAGGCAAATGCAATAACTTCAATTCCTAAAATCTTAGTAAATGACGTTAGAAACCTGCCTTTAAAACCTTTAGAAAGCAATAGTCAACAACCATTTTCCGAAAAAGCCGACCAAATGCTTTCACTCAACAAAGAGTTACAAGAAAAAGCTAGTCGATTTCTAAACCGCATAACAAGCAATTTCGAAATAGAAAAAATAAGCACCAAACTTGAAAAGTTTTATGACTTTGATTTTAAAACCTTAGTTGCAGAACTCAAAAAACAAAAGATAAAACTCTCGTTGGTACAGCAAGATGAATGGGAAGAATATTTCAACGCTTACAAAGCAGAAATAAACACTCTGCAAAACCAAATATCGGCTACTGATAAAGAAATCGACCAAATGGTTTATGAACTTTATGGTTTGACCGAGGAAGAAATAAAAATTGTGGAAAATTCAATACAATAAAATGGCAAATAATAACCAGCAAAATATAATTTTTTATAAAACTGCCGACGGCAAAGCATCGGTCGCGTTGTATGCCAAAGACGGCAATATTTGGATGAACCAAAATCAACTTGCAGAACTTTTTGCCACCTCTGTTCCAAACATTAGTATGCACATATCAAACATACTGAAAGACGGAGAGTTAGAGCATAATTCAGTTATTAAGGATTACTTAACAACTGCCGCCGACGGTAAAGAATACAATGTTACATTTTACTCGCTTGATATGATTTTGGCAATCGGTTTTCGGGTGCGTAGTAAACGAGGCACACAATTTAGGATTTGGGCAAACAAAAACCTGAAAGAATATATGGTTAAGGGTTTTGTAATGGACGATGAACGTTTAAAAAATCCAGACGGCAGACCCGACTATTTCGATGAATTGCTGGAGCGGATACGCGATATTCGTGCATCGGAAAAACGTTTTTACCAGAAAATCAAAGACTTGTTTGCACTTAGTAGTGACTACGATGGAAGCGATAAATCAACTCAAATGTTTTTTGCTGAAACACAAAATAAACTTCATTACGCTGTAACAGGACAAACGGCAGCCGAATTGATTGTTTCGAGAGCAAGTGCTGAAAAACCAAATATGAACTTAACCTCGTGGAAAGGTTCAATTGTACGGAAACAAGATATTTTCATTGCAAAAAATTACTTAACCCACGATGAGATTGATACACTAAACAGATTAGTTGTTATCTTTCTTGAAAGTGCCGAGTTAAGAGCCAAAAACCGACTTGACATTACAATTGATTTTTGGAGAGAAAATGTTGATAGGATTCTTGATTTTCAAGACAAAAAAATATTGCCCAATGCAGGTTCGATAAGTAAAGCTCAAATGGAGAAGCTGGTAGCTGAGATTTACACAAACTTTGATAAACGGAGAAAAGAATTTGAAGCATTACAAGCTGACAATGACGATTTGGAAGAATTAAAAAAATTAGAACAAAATATTAAAAGCAAAAAGAAAGAATAATTGCCAACGCTTCGTAGTCAAGCACATTGGCTGGTCGCACAAAAAAGCCATCGCACGACCAAAACCAACCAAAGAGCTTGCCTACCCCAACGCACGGCAGACAGAGAAACAGTTGCTAATTGACAAAAATAATGACAGAAAACATCAACACCAGGCGGTAACAATCTGTATATGTCATAGCCGTTTTAGTGGGTAATTGTAGGTTCATCACCCGCAACAACTTCATCTCGGTTTGACAGGAAAGTAGCCCGCAATCGGCTACGCCACATACAGTTCACCGTTAGCGCAAATATTGAAAAATTGGGACAGATGATAAACACCAACGTTTTAGCACACCACGATGACAAAAAGCAGTTTCACGCACGTTGCTTAGTAGTCAGAGCATGGTGTTGACTATCAATGTTCATTAATAAGAAAGGAGACAGTCATGGCTAAAACAAAGTCAGGCAAGAAAAAGGTGTATGTGAAAGCCTACAAGTACAAAAATTCTGATGGAAAAATTGTACAAGTAGACACACATTACCGTTCAACACCTAACTAATGGTGTGGCGGGGAGTTACGGCTCTCCGCTTTTATGCTAAATTACAACACAAAATATTAACCAATAAAAAAGCAATGAAACACCAAAAACCAAAAAGACTTCCAATTCGGGTTACAAAGATTATAAGAAAAACATGTGGGTTTTTAATAATCATTGGTTATGTAATGTTTTTGTTTTTTATTATTGACAATGCTGTTCAATTTGTTCCACGCGAAATAAAATTCAGGATTTTATTGAAAATTGCGGTAATGCTTATGGTTGGTGCAATTGGGATATTGTTGCCAGTGGTGCTAATTTATCCTTACGCAAAATTTGAAGAATTTATCGTAGAGAAAGTAATACCACAAAAGATTAAGATATTCTTCAATATTGACAAAATAGAAGAATCATATACTCCAAAAGAAGAAACTAAATGATATGGGAAATATGGTTACACAGGTATTAATACCAATAATTGCTGCTTTTATTGGAGCAATGTCGGCTTTTTGGTATCAGAAAAGACTAGAAAAAAGAAGAGACAAGAAATCTGTAATATATACACTAATGATGTATAGAAACGCAGGAGCAAATGAGATTGAATGGATAAACGCGCTGAACGTAATCGACGTAGTGTTTAATAAAGATAAAAAGGTGAGAGAATTATACAGAACGTTTATATCGCAATGCGAACCAGACCTTTTCAAAAACGGACAGTGGAGAGAAACTTTTTACGAACTCGTTGAAGAAATGGGTAAATGTAGTGGTTATAGAAAATTATCAAAAAGCGAGATACGTTCTTTCTACGCTCCTGAGTCTCTGAATATTCATTATCGACACATGATTGACGGTCGGGTACAAATCCCACCAACTCCTGAAAGTTTGGGGGTATATAAGGATGATGATTCATCATCTGCATCCCCGGATTCTCAACCACAACATCTCGACAAGAACCAGTCGGATGAGAAGAACTAATCAATTCTCCGATATCCATTTGCATAAACGACTTTTTCATTAACCTTTAAATTTTATAAAAAATGAAACTTGACTATACAAAAAACCTTGACGAATTGACCGAAAAAGAATTAATGAAATTCATAATCGGTACTCAAACATTAATCCTTCGCAGGCTTGACGACATTGAATCAAAAATCAAAGGCAGTGATGAGCAAACACACCAACAGACAGTCGATGAAATAATATTCAAAGCCAGTTCTAACATTGATAGGATTAATGAAACATTGGAAAGAAAATCTACAGATTGATGCTGTATCGCATCTTGACAATATAACAATCAGTAGTCGGATGGTCGTCTGCTTTTGGATAGGCAGTAATTAAATTAACTTTAGCATCTGCTATCTTCTTGTTTAATAACTCTACGGCAGATTCAATGTCTGACTTGATGTTGTCAATTTTTTCTTGTGTTAATTGGTCAATAACGTTAACTGACATGTCTTATTAAATTAAAAACAAGCATCATGACGCAAAATCGAAATACTTGCGCTAACAAAGTGCAAATGAGCATTAGCCAAATATTGCTACGCGTGAAATACACAATGTTAACTTATTACGCGGCGTTAATTATCTTATCGGCTGGCTAACGCCACTTGCACCAACCGTTACCTGCAAGTTAAAAAAACAGAACATGAAACTAATTAGAACATTTCATCCAATAGGACAAGGAGCATTTTATATTGAAAGATTTAACTTCGATAAAGACGATTTTACTATTGTTTATGATTGTGGCTCTTTAACATTTAAAACAACAAAAATGGAGAAGAGAATTAAATCTACTTTTCCTAAAAACCATCCCATTGATATTCTTTTTATTTCTCACTTTCATGCGGACCATATTAATGGAATTGAAATTCTTGCTGAACATTGTAAAATAAAGAAGGTTGTCATGCCTTTAATTGATGACCAAACAAAAATATTGGTAAAGGTAGCAAACTTAATAGGTGCTAATTATTCTGACACAAGGTTAATAGATAGCCCAGAAGACATATTTGGGAATATTCCAATTATTAGGATAGATTCAGCTGAAATAAATCCAAATTTTGACGGTGTTTCACTTGAAAACCCAACAGATATTTCAAAAATTGGAAATTCAACGACTAATCATAGTGGTATTGTATTTACTCCAACTTTAGGTGTTGACTGGTTTTTTATTCCATTCAATTATAAACATGATGAAAGGAAAAAACAGTTTGAAGATGCACTGAAAGAACAAGGCTTAAATTTTGACAAAATTGATACAATAACAAAAATAAATAATAACAAGAAAAATATTATTAAGGCATATAATAAAGTAGATGGAGACCTTAATGAAAACTCAATGATATTATATTCAGGTAAGAATTCTGATAACCATATCCATTGCTTTGACCATAAGCATTACTCGTATTTACACCATCATTTTCATTTGGGTTTTCAGAGCGGTTGTTTATATGCAGGAGATATAGACTTAAATGCTCCAAATATTGTTTCTGATATTAAGGCTAAGTTAAGACCGCTTCTACCTTATATAGGGACATTACAAGTTCCCCATCACGGCTCTATTCATAATTTCAATATTTCTATCTTAATGGAGTCAATTCATTGTGCAATATTTTCATATGGAACTACAAATTCATTTGGTCATCCATCCGATAGAGTAATTGGTGACATAATCCCAAATAATATTTATCCGCATCATGTCACAGAGAAAAATGAATCTATTATTGTACAATGGAATTAAAACCAGCAGGTAACAATGTATAAAAATAATAGCCGAAATAGCGGTAAATTCAAGCGGTTTAGCCCGCTTCAGCTTTCTTGTAATTTGACAGGAAAGTGCAACGCAATCGGCTACTATTCTTATACGAGCCGTTAGTAGCAAGGTTAAAAAAAACCGTTTTACAATAAATATTCGTCAAATGATTTATGACTAAGCGAATTCAAATATTATTAATTGGACTTTTAATCACATTGACAACGAATGCACAAGTCGCTGACACAATACTTGTCATCGGACAATTGACTTCAAAAGATAAAAATCCTTTGCCTGGAATATCAATTGGTATTCCCAAAGTAAAAAATGGAACTGTATCAGATGTTTGTGGAAGATTTGAAATAAAAGTACCAATTGAAGGAGTAATAAATTTTTCAATGATTTCTGAACCTTATTACATTAGCATGAACGATATTGCTCCCGAAAGGGACACAATATATTTGAATTTTCAATTTGACTTAAAAGCTGAGAACTTCAATTGTGACGAGTCAATTTCAAAATTCAAAAGAATTAAACTAAACGAGAAAAACAGAGATACATATTCTCAAAAACTGTTAGCCTGCTTCACAGACAATTTTGAAAAACACACATTGGACTATTATAATCATTTTAAGGTATTAAATCAGGACTTCCTATTTGTTATTAACGGACATGTTATGGATGACGATTTTTCACCTGAAAATTTAATGTTCAACGATTTTAAAAAAGTCTACGTCTATAACAATTATGCAAATAACCGAAATATTCTAATTATTATTTCAATGAATGATAATGGCAGAAAAGAGTGGAGAAAATAGAAAAGATAAAACCCAGCTACTAACAAATTGTAAATTGCATTGCGGGGTTCGTGCGGTGTCGTTCGCTGGATTCTCGCAACATCGTTCCGTCCTGCCGGACAGGAACGAGCTCCGAAATCCGCAACGACAACTTACAAGTGACCGTTGTACACAATGCTAAACGCATAGCACAAATAGCTTAAGATATGATAGTAAATCTTGAATGCGAAATGTGCCATTTTGAATTTGACACAGAACTTGGCAAGCTGGAAATGGATAAAACAGGCACCCTCATTTACGAGAAAAAACCTACTTGCCCCAGATGTAAAGCTTTTGATAAGGTACTAATTACTGATAAAGGATTTAAACAGCTTAATAAATGGTTTCTAAAATACCTGGACCAAATTACAAAGAAGAAGTAAAATATTCTCTGGCAAGCTTTTTTGAACGGTGGTGGAATACCTATGTCAAATCTCCAAACCATTATATCACCCCCGAACAATACAAAGCGGTTGCTGCAATGCGTGTTTGCCGTACCGAAGCTTTGGGAATCGACCATTATGTTTGCGAAGAATGTGGAGAAATAAGCCAGGTTTACCACAGTTGCAAAAACCGTTTTTGCCCCACCTGCAGCTGGAAAGACACCATGAAGTGGGCCGAGAAAATGAAAACCCAAATGCTGGACATTCCACACCGACATGTGGTGTTTACACTGCCACACAAACTCAACAACTTAATCAGCGACAATAAGAGGGAACTTTTAAGTGCTTTGTTCAAAGCAGCAGCCGAAGCCATAAAAGACTGGATGATGCACAAATACAAGCTCACCCCCGGGATAATCAGCGTGCTCCACACATTTGGAGAAACAAAACAATTGCACCCGCACATTCACATGATACTTTCATGGGGAGGGGTTAACAAAAACAATTGCCTCGAAGAAATTACAGGCGAGTATGTAAACTATAAATTCATCCAGACAAAATTCCGGTGTAAGTTCGAAGACAAGCTCTTCGAAATGTTTGATTCAAATACGCTGGAGCAAAATTTTTCAGACCGGATAGAATTTCTCCGGTTCATTAAAAGAGTAAACGGCAATAGTTGGAGGGTACATTTCGAACCCGCAATCCAAATCCCCGAAGAAGTGATTCGTTACATCGGAAGGTACTCAAAAAGGGCATGTATCAGCGAATATAAAATAACAAACATCGACGGGGAAAATATCTCGTTCAAATACAAAGACTACAAAAACCTTGACTTTTACGGGAAACCCATCGAAAAAGAAATTACGCTGAACTACCGCGAGTTTTTCCCCAGGTTATTACAACACGTTCCGCTGCCTTATTTTAGGATTGTCAGGTACTACGGGGCTTATGCAGCAAGGACAAAAGCAGTACTTAACAAAACCCTTGTCAAAATAACAAATAAAACTTCTGAAGCTCCAGAAATTGAAGAGAACGCAGAAACCTATGAAATGGCTGAAAACCCGAGAATTTGCAAAAACTGCAATACCGAAAAAACATACTTGTTCTCAACATTTAAAAACAAAAAAAATGAGACCATTTATATGACCAGGTTTAGACCAGAAAAAAACAAAATCAAAAAAACAGCAGCATAAAACCCATGGGAGTGGTATGCCCTGTTATGAAATATGGATTAAATTATGCAACTTTAAGAGCAACTTTTAATGAAAAAGGGACTTTATAACAAACCTAAAACAAGAAAACCAATTTTAAGCCCGTACAATCCGGACTCCCAAATGGTTATTCTCGAAATGGAATTATATAAACCCCTAATAAATAGTGAAATAAAAACAAAGCACAGTGTACAACAAAGTGTAAATTTAATACGGGTGGGCGTGGTAGTTGAAACGGCCACTTTTCAATCCAACACCGCCAAATCTTTGATTTGACGGTTGTAAAATAAAAAAGGGAAAGTTAAAGATTTGGCTCGCTGCAAACTTGACAGGAAAGCTCTTCGAAGTCCCGTACTAAACTTACACCAACCGTTGTATGCAAGCTGAAAATGCCAGCGCACAAACAAGAGAGTGCCAAGTCGCCCACACACAATCCAAACAAGACTTGCCACACACTTGTTTTTTGCCGACACACTGAGATATGAAGAAAGAAACATCAGATATTAAAATATTTTTTGACCAGCCAAAGTCTTTTGAGTTGCAGAACATAAAAGCTTTGATGGGTTTAACAGGATTGTATTTCATCTTTACCGAAAAGACTAAAATTCAATATCCATTTAAAAAGTCTAGACTTCTTTATATCGGCATGAGTGAAAAGAAAACGAATTCAATGGGCAATAGACTAAATGGACATTTTAGTGGCAAAAGTAAAAATTTGGGTCTTGTAAATTATCGAAAAGTTGAATCATTATTTTTTACTTATATAAACTTTGAAATGCTTCGAGATATTTGGGATTATAGAATAGAAGACCTAGAAAGTTATTTTATATTAGACTTTGTTGAGAAATTTGGAGTATATCCTATCTGTAATAATAAATCAGGATATGAGATATTAGATAAAGAGATAAGTGCAAATTTTAAAATTGATTGGCAATATTTTGAATAAACCCTAAGAATATGGAAAATAAAATCAGAAGTGGCAAAGAAGTCATCGATGACTTCTTCGCTGAAATTTTAAATATTGAAGGGACTGATGAAAAAACAGTCGAAAAATTAATTGAGTTATATAGTGATAATAAGCTTACCGATAGCAATATTCAGAATGCCTTAGAAGAATTAAAGCAAGATGCTATATCACCTAAAAAATCAGGAACAGATGGCAAAGATTAATTCAATAAAAATAAGTGGACTTAGAGGCGTTAAAGAGCCGTTAAGCCTTAATTTAAATAAAAAATCAATTTTAATTTACGGTGATAACGGAACTGGAAAAAGTTCTATCACCGATTCTTTTGAATGGTTCTTTTATGACAGAATTGAACACTTATCAAATGAGGAAATTGGTAGAAGAAAAGGTAAGGATGCCGTTCGAAATATCTTTATACCAGATACTGAAGATGGATATATTGAACTAAAGTTTGATGACAACAACCTCGACTCAAAAAAATCAATTGACAATTCCCTTCGCAATTCTTTATCAAACACCTCTGATGAATTAAACAATTATTTAAGTGCATCCAGTTCTGAAAGACTTATCTTAAGGTATCGTGATTTAGTTCAGTTTATAATCGCTGGTAAAACGGATAAACTTACTGAATTACAAAAAATTATTGGTTTTTCTGATGTTGCAAACTTAAGAGCATTATTAAAGAAAAGTGCTGGAAGAATTGCAAGGAATATTAAAGCCATAAACTATGATAATCTAAAAAACATTCAACAAAGAATAATTCTAGAAAATCTGGAACGGAATTCATATTCTGATGAACAACTTTTTGAAGGAGCAAATGAGCTGATTAAGCCTTTAAAACTTGATTTTGAGATAAAATCACGCACTGATATAAATGCTGTATTAAAGAAAATTGAGAGTAAAGAAGATACAGCCTTAATAGAGCAGATAAATTATCACATGAAAGTATGGGAAGTTTTTTCTGAATTACAAGGAAATATAGAGCCAATTGCTAATGCGTATAAAACATTTTATGATTCGTTTGTAGATTTACAGAAAGACCCTGAAAAAATAAAGAAGCTTCAACTCCTTTCCCTGTTACAAGAAGGGCAAAGTGTATTAAGTAAAGATGTTGTAAAAGAAGACTATTGCCCTCTTTGTCTGCAAGAAAAAAGTAAAATAAGTTTACTTCAAGAATTAAATGAAAGAATCTTAGATTTAGAACAACTCTCTACTGAAAAAAAGAAACTAGACGAAAAAGCCAAAGACCTTGAATCATTAATTAAAACCAGCAGTAGTTCTATTGATACTTTAACAAGGGAGAAACTTTTCAGTAATGAGAAATTTATAAGCATTAAAGAAAAAATAGAATTAGTAAAATCCTCATTAAATGTTTATTCAGAAGAGTTAAAAAAGGATTTCACTGTAAATTTAATAGACCCTCAAGATTTAACTTTTGACAAGCTACACATTGAAGAATTTATTGAACATATTAATAAAACAAAAAAAGCTCTAACCGAAACTAAAGAATCAAATATTAAATTTAAGGTCTACACTAAACTCATGCAGGCATCAAAAGCATATGTTGAGTATCTTAGGATAGAAAAAGAGCAAAAGGTTTTAATAGGACAGCAAACTACATTTGAATTATTATACGAGGATTTTATCATAAGGCAGGAAGAGGCACTTAATGTATTCTTATCAATGTTTTCAAAGGACATCAATGATTATTATACAACGATGAACCCTAAAGAAAAGATAAATGACATCAAGTTAGTTCCAATAAAGAAAGACGATGAATTAGTTGGTATTACAATTGAGTATAGCTTCTTTAATGAAGTAAAAACTCCACCTATTGCCTATTTAAGTGAAAGTCATATTAATTGTTTAGGATTATCATTTTTCCTGGCATCAGTCAAAGCATTTAACAAACAAAACAAGTTCTTTATTTTGGATGATGTAATTTCAAGTTTTGACCGTTCTCACCGTTATAGATTTGCACAATTACTCGCAAATAAATTTAATGACTATCAAGTAGTCTTGCTGACACATGAAAAAGAATTTTTTCAACTTGTATCAAGTGAGGTAAAAAGCAAAGGTTGGTTATTAAATAGTTTTAAATGGTCAATGGAAAACGGAACTGGTATAGAAAAAGGATTGGCTGATATTAAAGAGCGAATTGTGAAAAAATTTGAAGAAAAAATACTGATGGTCTAGGCAATGATATCAGAGTCTATACGGAAAAAGTGATGAAACATGTTGCTCTTGACATAGAAGCTAAAGTCGCTTACAGAAATAATGATGTAAATGAAAAACGAATGGCTCCTGAACTATTGGATTCTGTACAAGCAAAGTTGTCTAAAGCTAGCAAGCAGATTAAAGAAGTTGCAGACATACCTAAGATTAAAGGAATGCCTATGTTTATGAGTAATACAACATCACACGACAATGACTTTCAGGAATCAATTGAGGATTTGGATGCAATATGGGAAGATATAAAGAATATGATTCATGTTTTTTATTGCCCTGATTGTGATAAGTTTATTTCAACTAGATATTATGACAATGTGGAGAAAAAGATTAGATGTGGTTGTGGTAAATTAAAATACGAATGGAAAAATTAATGCCACCGCATAAAGCCATACACATTTGCAATTCGCACAGGCTGGCTCACAGCCCAAAATTGCAAAAGAGTATGTCTTTGCCAACGCAGACAAAGAAAAACAGCCAGCATACAACACGCGGTATAAAAAATTGCCGAGACAGTAGGTTATTCAACGATTGTAGCACGATTCAGCTTTTGTGCAATTGGACAGTGAATCGCCCGCAATCGGCAACATTTTCATACCGCCATCCGTTGTACACAATGCTAAACGCATAGCACAAATAGCTTAAGATATGATAGTAAATCTTGAATGCGAAATGTGCCATTTTGAATTTGACACAGAACTTGGCAAGCTGGAAATGGATAAAACAGGCACCCTCATTTACGAGAAAAAACCTACTTGCCCCAGATGTAAAGCTTTTGATAAGGTACTAATTACTGATAAAGGATTTGAACAGCTTAATAAATGGTTTCTAAAATACCTGGACCAAATTACAAAGAAGAAGTAAAATATTCTCTGGCAAGCTTTTTTGAACGGTGGTGGAATACCTATGTCAAATCTCCAAACCATTATATCACCCCCGAACAATACAAAGCGGTTGCTGCAATGCGTGTTTGCCGTACCGAAGCTTTGGGAATCGACCATTATGTTTGCGAAGAATGTGGAGAAATAAGCCAGGTTTACCACAGTTGCAAAAACCGTTTTTGCCCCACCTGCAGCTGGAAAGACACCATGAAGTGGGCCGAGAAAATGAAAACCCAAATGCTGGACATTCCACACCGACATGTGGTGTTTACACTGCCACACAAACTCAACAACTTAATCAGCGACAATAAGAGGGAACTTTTAAGTGCTTTGTTCAAAGCAGCAGCCGAAGCCATAAAAGACTGGATGATGCACAAATACAAGCTCACCCCCGGGATAATCAGCGTGCTCCACACATTTGGAGAAACAAAACAATTGCACCCGCACATTCACATGATACTTTCATGGGGAGGGGTTAACAAAAACAATTGCCTCGAAGAAATTACAGGCGAGTATGTAAACTATAAATTCATCCAGACAAAATTCCGGTGTAAGTTCGAAGACAAGCTCTTCGAAATGTTTGATTCAAATACGCTGGAGCAAAATTTTTCAGACCGGATAGAATTTCTCCGGTTCATTAAAAGAGTAAACGGCAATAGTTGGAGGGTACATTTCGAACCCGCAATCCAAATCCCCGAAGAAGTGATTCGTTACATCGGAAGGTACTCAAAAAGGGCATGTATCAGCGAATATAAAATAACAAACATCGACGGGGAAAATATCTCGTTCAAATACAAAGACTACAAAAACCTTGACTTTTACGGGAAACCCATCGAAAAAGAAATTACGCTGAACTACCGCGAGTTTTTCCCCAGGTTATTACAACACGTTCCGCTGCCTTATTTTAGGATTGTCAGGTACTACGGGGCTTATGCAGCAAGGACAAAAGCAGTACTTAACAAAACCCTTGTCAAAATAACAAATAAAACTTCTGAAGCTCCAGAAATTGAAGAGAACGCAGAAACCTATGAAATGGCTGAAAACCCGAGAATTTGCAAAAACTGCAATACCGAAAAAACATACTTGTTCTCAACATTTAAAAACAAAAAAAATGAGACCATTTATATGACCAGGTTTAGACCAGAAAAAAACAAAATCAAAAAAACAGCAGCATAAAACCCATGGGAGTGGTATGCCCTGTTATGAAATATGGATTAAATTATGCAACTTTAAGAGCAACTTTTAATGAAAAAGGGACTTTATAACAAACCTAAAACAAGAAAACCAATTTTAAGCCCGTACAATCCGGACTCCCAAATGGTTATTCTCGAAATGGAATTATATAAACCCCTAATAAATAGTGAAATAAAAACAAAGCACAGTGTACAACAAAGTGTAAATTTAATACGGGTGGGCGTGGTAGTTGAAACGGCCACTTTTCAATCCAACACCGCCAAATCTTTGATTTGACGGTTGTAAAATAAAAAAGGGAAAGTTAAAGATTTGGCTCGCTGCAAACTTGACAGGAAAGCTCTTCGAAGTCCCGTACTAAACTTACACCAACCGTTATGGTGCAGCGTTTGGGGGTTATCGTTAGTATGCGAACTTGTTCTTTAAAATATTGGTATGGTGGGTTTTCACGCCCCACTCTTTTTAAGCGGGCTGACTATGCTTTGTTGTTTGGTGGGGCTGCGTTAAGCTCATAAGAGCCCGTACAAAAGCCTGTTCGGGCGGTCACAATGTTTGCGGTTTGTCAACTCCTGCGCCAATTTTAACCGTCAAGTTAAGCTAGCTGACGTCGGCGTGTTTAACAAAGCCGGTGAAAATTATGGCCACACAGTGGTTGTTCACTGCCGACAATTGGGCAGGTGGTTACCTGGGCTGGATGTCAAAATTGGCACATCACTTGGGAGGGGCAAACATTCCGCCAGCCCTCCTTCGGTTCAGGAAAACCCAGGTAAGCTTCGGGCTGCCACGCAGAGGCTTTTGCCGACACCATAACAACGTGCATATGTAATGCTGGCAGACTACGTATGCGAACAGAAAAGCTTTGTTTAACAACGCCAATTCGTCATTGACGAATCGGCTAAAAAATATAAATACGAATAAACGAATTGGCTCAGTGGCTAAAATGGAAGTGTAGTTTTTCAAATGCCGCACTCCACATGCACGCGGCCGTTAGTAGCAAGGTTAAAATAGCCGCTTTTCAATAAATATTTGTCAAATGATTTATGACTAAACGAATTCAAATATTATTAATTGGATTTTTAATCACATTGACAACGAATGCACAAGTCGCTGACACAATACTTGTCATCGGACAATTGACTTCAAAAGATAAAAATCCTTTGCCTGGAGTATCAATTGGTATTCCCAAAGTAAAAAATGGAACTGTATCAGATGTTTGTGGAAGATTTGAAATAAAAGTACCAATTGAAGGAGTAATAAATTTTTCAATGATTTCGGAACCTTATTATATTAGCATGAACGATATTGCTCCAAATAAGGACACAATGTATTTGAATTTCCAATTTGACTTAAAAGCTGAGAACTTCAATTGTGACGAGTCAATTTCAAAATTCAAAAGAATTAAACTAAACGAGAAAAACAGAGATACATATTCTCAAAAACTGTTAGCCTGCTTCACAGACAATTTTGAAAAACACACATTGGACTATTATAATCATTTTAAGGTATTAAATCAGGACTTCCTATTTGTTATTAACGGACATGTTATGGATGACGATTTTTCACCTGAAAATTTAATGTTCAACGATTTTAAAAAAGTCTACGTCTATAACAATTATGCAAATAACCGAAATATTCTAATTATTATTTCAATGAATGATAATGGCAGAAAAGAGTGGAGAAAATAGAAAAGATAAAACCCAGCTACTAACAAATTGTAAATTGCATTGCGGGGTTCGTACGGTGTCGTACGCTGGATTCTCGCATCGCAGTTCAGTCCTGTCGGACAGGAACGAGCTCCGAAATCCGCAACGACAACTTACAAGTGACCGTTGTGCCTCATTGTGAAAAAAAAGACAGCCAACGCACATTAAAGCACATTTGGTTTTTTGCCGACACTCATAACCAAAGAAAAAACCAAAAGAGCTTTAATCTTTGCCAACGCTAAAAGAATTAAAAACGAATGACAGAAAGTTCAAAAATATTAGAAATACTAAACACTTCACCAAGCGTTGAATTGCTACGTTTAAGAAACAGAGAAATGATTATTGAGTTTTTGCTAAATACATTCTCAAACGAACAAAGCTCAATTTCTACTGAAAATATTCATAATCAATTAGCTGATTTCCTGGAATACAAGCAGATTGAAAATGATGATGAAAGCGAAATCAATGCTTTTGACACCTACGAAGAGAAAGCAAAAAAGTACATTTTAAATTGGACAAACAAAGGCTTCTTGGCCAATTATCCTGATGAACAAGGCGAAGTATTCTATGAATTATCTGCTAATTCAAGTAAAGCCATAGATTGGTTGGCAAGTTTGAAAAAAGAAGAGTTTATTGGCACTGAATCAAAGTTTAACAATATTTTTAATCAATTGAAAGAGTTGGTTGAATTTACCAATGAAGATGCTGAAAAACGAATTGAGTTATTAGAAGAAAAGAAATTGGAGATTGAACAACAAATTCAACGAATAAAAATTGGAGAAGATGTAAAAGTGTTCGAAGAATTTGAAATTGTTCCGCGCTTCAACCAACTTAATCAATCGGCCAAAGAACTGTTGTCAGACTTTAAGGAAGTCGAAGATAATTTCAAAGAAATAACCAAAGGTATTTATCAAAAACACGCAGACGGCAGTTTAACAAAAAGCGACATATTGGAATTTACTTTCGATGCACTTGAAGCTTTAAAAGAAAGTCAACAAGGAAAAAGTTTTTATGCTTTTTGGTCTTTCATTTTAAATCCAGAATTACAAAACAGATGGGAAAGTCTGACTAGAGAATTATACAAAACATTAGAGGAAAAATCAATTCCTGTTAACGACCCATTCCTAAAAGGGATGAAAAAACATCTTCACGGCTCTGGACAAAAAGTATATAAAGCGAATGATAAAATGGCAGAAAAATTGAGCCGTATAATTCGTGAAAGTGAGAGTTCAAAATCAGAAGCAACTAAAAAAATTATCCAAGAAATAAAAAAACAACTTGTAGAAATCAGCAAGACAAAGAAAAAGCTAAAACCAGACATTTCATTTGAGTTGGAAACCGAAACTGAAATCAATATTTTATTCGAAAGAAAACTAACCTTAGAACAAAAAGAAGAAATTAGTTATACGGACAAACCGCAAGTTGCAAACGAAGACATCACTTCTTCCAATCATTTAAACAAATTATTTTCTCAATCAAATATTGACAAAGAATTGCTGAGAAAAAGGATAAAAAGTATACTTAAAGAAAAATCTCAAACAACGCTTTTAGATGTGATTGAGAATTATGGTGGACTTGAAAAAGGTTTGCCTGAACTGTTTGGATACATTGGCATTGTAAAAGAATTTAAACATTCAATCAATCTCGAAAAAACCCAGAATGTTGCATTTGATGTTGAAAACAAAAAACAGATTAAAATTCCAGAAATTATATTAACCAAATGAATAGTTTAGAACAAAATATAAAGCCATACAGCAAAGCAATAGTAAAATTGCTCAAAGGTGTTATTGACCGCAATTCAAATGAATGGGAAGATTTAATTCTTTATCAAAATGAAATTCAGGAATACATTAGCCAAATTGGATTGGAACTTATTTTAAAAAAAGATGATGGATTTGCTTTTGTCAAACAATTTGAAGACAACGAAGGTAAAACTCTCGGTTTGGTAACACGACGACAAATCGGATTTGAAACCTCAATCGTACTTGTTGTTTTACGACAAAGTTTAGAGGAATTTGATAGTAATCCAACACAATTGGCAACGGAAAAATTCATAACAGATACAGAAATCAAGGATGAATTGGAACTGTTTCTACAGGAAGGCTATAATAAGTTGAAATTTCAGAAAGATTTGGAAAGTTACATTAAAAAGGCTGTAGAATTAGGCTATTTGAAGGAAATAGGCAAGAAAGACAACGAAACGAAATACCAAATTCATCGAATTATCAAAGAAAAGATAACACTGGATATATTACAGGATTTTAAAATAAAACTACAGGAATATGTTGAGTCTGTTTAGCACAAGTTCTGACACAGCGGGTTTCAGACTTCAATATATGGAAGTGTTTAATTGGGGAACATTTGACAAGAAAGTTTTCAGGATAAACCCACAAGGGAATAATTCATTATTAACCGGTGCCAACGCATCGGGGAAAAGTACTTATATAGATGCTTTGCTTACTTTGATAGTTCCTGCAAAAAGAGACCGTTTCTATAATCAATCATCAGGTGTTGAAAAAAAAGGTGACCGAACAGAAGAAACATATGTGCTGGGACATTACGGAAATATTCAAGAAGAAGGGAAAAGCTCTACTTCTACACAAAAACTGCGTGATACGAATACCTACTCCGTAATTCTTGCTCATTTCAAAAACACAGACCAAAAACAAATTACAATATTTCAGGTTCGATGGTTTTCGAATAACGAGTTGAGAAGACAATTTGGGATTGCCCACATTCCACTTGAAATTGAAAAAGATTTCAGTCAGTTTGACGCAAAAGGACTGTGGAAAAGACGATTAGATAAAACCTACAATGCAAACAGTTCAAAAAAGAAAATTGAATTTATAGAAGGTCCAACGGCTTATGCCGAAAGAATATCAAAACTATTCGGGATGCGCACCGTGAAAGCCTTGAGTTTATTCAATCAGGTAGTGGGTGTAAAAGTTTTAGAAGACTTAGACGAGTTTATCAGAACAAATATGTTGGAGGAACAAGATGCTGAAACAGAATTCATCCAACTCAAAGAAAGTTTTTTGACTTTAATGGATGCAAAAACCAATATCGAAAAAGCCAAAGAGCAAATCGCACAACTCACTCCTATTAATGAAATTGCAACCCAACTAAATAGAATTAAAGAGAATTTACAACAATTAGAGAAATCAAAAGAAACAGCTGTCTATTGGTTTGCAAGAAAAGGTTTTGAATTAGGAGAAAAGGAACTTGAAAATTGTAAAATTGAATTATTACAGCTAAATGATGAACTAACTGAGCTAAGGAGTCAAGAAACCGACTTAAAGAATCAGGAAACGGATTTAACTGTTCAAATAAAGTCAGATGAAGTTGGCAATCAAATTGAAAAGCTCAAAACAGAAATTTCGAGATTAGAAAAAGCAAAAAATTAAGGAGTGATAAACTTGACGATTATAACAAAATTGCTCAAAGCATAGAATTGAGTGCTAATCCAAGGGAAGAAACATTTGCTGAAAACCGAGAAAAAGCAAAGCAATTAAAACAAGGCACACAGCAAAAAATTGAAGTTGAAAGTGAAAATCTTCGTTTGTTGAAGAACAAAGCCGACGATTTTGAAACATCGACTAATGATTTAGTAAAAACCATTCAAACGCTTCAAAAGAATAAAAACAATATTGCAGGTCGGGTAGCTGAAATACGAGAAGAGCTAATTGAATACATTGGAGCGAAAAAAGAAGAAATCCCTTTTATTGGTGAGCTTATCAAAGTAAAAGATGATGAATTAGCTTGGGAACCTTCCATTGAAAAAGTGCTTCACAATTTTGCATTAAGATTGATTGTTCCTCCAAAGTATTATTCTGAAGTAAACAAGTATGTAAACAACAACAATTTGCGAGGACGAATTCGATACGATAAATACGAAGAACAGGATTATCTCAAGAATCTTAGGCACAAGAACATCAATGAAAAATCCTTAATCAACAAAATTGAAATTAAGCCTAAAACACAATATGAGGAATGGATTGAGAACTACTTAGAGGCTCAGTTTGATTTTGTTTGTGTTGATAACCTTATTGAGTTTGAACGCTACTCTGAAATGGCATTGACGCAAAACGGGTTAATAAAATTCAGGAAAGGTAAACACGAAAAAGATGACCGTCCACAAATTTCAAGAAAAGAAAACTATGTTCTGGGTTGGGATAACAAAGAAAAAATTGCAGTCTTGAAAAAGGAATTAATCACTTTACAAAATCAACAAACTGAAAATAAAACAGCGATTACAAATAAAAATGCCGAGATAAAAGATTTAGGACTCTACAAAGACGAATGTCATAATCTGTTTTCTGTATTTGTGAAATATGATGATATTGATTGGCAAACCTATGCCAATCAAATACAGGAGAAAACAGAGCAAAAGGATGAATTAGAAAAAACTAATGACCGAGTAAAGAAGTTACAGGAGCAATTAGAAAAAGTTCAGGCAGATTTAAAACAACTTTCAGAAATTAATATTGAGAATAAAGTTATTGAGAAAGGTAAAAAGCAAACAGAAATTGAGTCCGTCACTAAAACTGTAAATAGCAACAAAGCTGTTTTTGAGCCATTGGGGAATATTGAAGTTTCCGATTTTGAAGCAAAATATTCAGACTTAATGGTTATTGATTACAACAGCTTTGAAACAACTCGCGAAAAATTTCAGAAGAATAACACGGAAGAAATTTCAAAACTTGAAGGAGAAAAGCAGCAAAACGAAAGAGAAGTTGTAATTAAAATCAATGCTTTTAAACAACCGCCAGAAGAAATCACAAACAAGTTTAAAGATTGGCGGTCTGATGTAAGTTCTCTGCCTGATTCAACAAATTTAGACTTCATTAATGAGTATCAGAAGTTTTTGGTGAGATTGGAAAAAGATAATCTTCCGAAATTTGAAAAGAAATTCAACGATTATTTACAAGAAACCGTTACCATCAAAGTGGGTGACTTTAGAATGTTTTTTGAAAACTGGTCAGATTCAATCAAAGAAAACATCAAACATTTAAACGATTCTTTGAAGGAAATAGATTTTAAAAATAATCCTAAAACATACATTCAACTTGTTGCACCTAATAAAATCAGTGATGAAGTAAAGGAATTTAGAAAACTTTTGGATGAAGCCGTTCCGAATGTTTATCAAATGGAAAAAAATATTGACGGTAGAGAGTATCATTTCAATAATCACATTCACCCATTTATAAAAAAATTAGATAAAGAAGAATGGCGCAAAAAAGTTATGGATGTTCGTTCATGGTTCAATTACAAAGCCGAAGAATTTTACAAAGAAACCAATGCCAAATTCAAGACTTACGAAAATATGGGGCAGCTCTCTGGTGGTGAAAAAGCGCAACTTACTTACACGATTTTAGGTTCGGCCATTGCCTATCAATTTGGATTAACAAAAGAAGGCTTACAAAGTAATTCGTTTCGGTTTATTGCAATTGATGAAGCATTTAAGTCACAAGACGAAGACAGAGCCCGATATTTGGTCACATTGTGTAAACAACTTCATTTACAATTGTTGGTTGTGACGCCAAGTGACAATATTCACATTGTAGAAGACGATATTTCATTCGTGCATTTTGTAGAACGTAAAGAAGAAAGACATTCCTGGTTATATGATATGCCTATTGAACAATTCAAAGAAGAAAAAGCGAATTACATATACAAATGATTACCCCACCAGAAATAAAGAAAAAAGCTGAAAGAAAATATGTTTCATTTCTTCAATCATTAGTTCTCAACACGCCTTTTGAGAAACTCGTAATTCGAGGTGACAAAACATATACAAAATCGTCATTACCTGAATTTGAAAAAGAAATACAACTAATTATCACCCAATCCAAAGAGAAAAAAGGATTTGGTTACACCTTAGAATTTCAACAAGTAAAGACAAAATATTTAGGTACACAAGATTTGCCGACTTCTATTTATTTTGATACTGAAATTGATTTTTTGAAGTTCTTAAAAAGGGAAAAAGAAGTCGAATTATTCCGTGAAAGCATTATCAAAATCATAAAAACATTTCCAGAACTTAAGGAATGGATAATTAAAAATCCAATAAGGATTATTCAAAACCAAACGGAATGGGAAAGCATTTTGAAAGTGTGTCAATATTTCACACAAAATCCAAATCCAAATTTGTTCATAAGGGAGCTACCAATAAATATTCATACAAAATTTATTGAACGAAATCAAAGTGTCATCAAAGATTTGCTTGACATTTTAATTTCTGAACATATTAATAAGGAAGAAAAGCAATTTGAAAAAAGATTTAATCTGAAATATGCAGAGCCGCAAGTACGGTTCAAGATACTTGACAGAGAAATTAGTCGAAAATTCTTTTTGGGAATTGATGATGTTGCTATACCAAAAAGTCAATTTGAAGCACTTGATTTACCAGTTGAAAAGGTAATTGTTTCTGAAAATAAAACAACTTTTTATACTACACTGACTCTTCCCAAATTAGAAAAAGCGATAGCCATATTTGGAAGTGGTTTTAGTGTTTCAAATCTTAAGAATGTTTCTTGGCTTGAGGATAAAGAATTGCTATACTGGGGAGATATAGATGTTCAAGGTTTTGAGATTTTATCGCAGTTTAGGGGCTACTTTCCACAGACTAAAAGTATTTTAATGGATAGACATACATTTGACAAATTCTTTGAAAATGATAATGGTACTCCCTCTGGCATATCTGCACAATTAAACCTAACAGACAAAGAGAAGCAATTATATGACATTTTGAAATTAAACAACTGGCGACTGGAACAAGAAAAAATTCCATTTGACTATGTTAACAAATATTTTGAGAATGAATAATCCAACCCTTCACATCTACACACATTGCCAAGTCGCTCCTGCCGCCACACAAACCGAAACTTGGCAAAGAGTGTATCTGTCCTATCGCACGGACGGAAAAATAAACAACGAAGGCACAACAAAGTGTATAAATCATTGGGCCAATAGTGCAAATTTTAAGGTCGCTACACTTAATCAACGTTGTATCGGTTTGACAGGAAAGTGCTTCGAAATGCCCAACGCTTCATACACCAACCGTTATGGTGCAGCGTTTGGGGGTTATCGTTAGTATGCGAACTTGTTCTTTAAAATATTGGTATGGTGGGTTTTACGCCCCACTCTTTTTAAGCGGGCTGACTGTGCTTTGTTGTTTGGTGGGGCTGCGTTAAGCTCATAAGAGCCCGTACAAAAGCCTGTTCGGGCGGTCACAATGTTTGCGGTTTGTCAACTCCTGCGCCAATTTTAACCGTCAAGTTAAGCTAGCTGACGTCGGCATGTTTAACAAAGCCGGTGAAAATTATCGCTGGAAAGAAGTTGTTTACTGCCGAAGTTTTAGTCCGTGGTTACCTGGGCTGAATGTCAAAATTGGCACATCACTTGGGAGGGGCAAACATTCCGCCAGCCCTCCTTCGGTTCAGGAAAACCCAGGTAAGTTTCGGGCTGCCACGCAGAGGCTTTTGCCGACACCATAACAACGTGCATATGTAATGCTGGCAGACTACGTATGCGAACAGAAAAGCTTTGTTTAACAACGCCAATTCGTCATTGACGAATCGGCTGAAAAATATAAATACGAATAAACGAATTGGCTCAGTGGCTAAAATGGAAGTGTAGTTTTTCAAATGCCGCACTCCACATGCACGCGGCCGTTAACGGTAAGCATAAAATACAACTTCATTAACATAAATTAGACATGATAGAAGAAAAAATTTCAGAAATTGAAGATAAAATCATTCCGATAAAAGATTTCTTGGAAAGTAATAAAAATGACGATAAATATAAAAGTTTGTACAAAGGATTCATTACTCTTGAATGTCCACTTGTGGTTAATCCAGACATACTATTTATTGGAATTAATCCAGGTCATGGCGCATTTAAGGAAAATAAAAACCGTGGAACCAATGAAACAATTCGATTATTCAACCCAGAATCTGAAATTATTCATGATTGGTTTAAGGACAATACTGCCAGAGGAGGGAACCAAGGCAATGGTTGGAAGTCCTACCATTGGTTTCAAAGAGATAAGCCGATAAATAACCCTTTCCCTGCACGAATGATAGACTTATTGTATGAAATTGCAGAATACAGATTTGGTAAAAACGAAAAAGATAATTTCTCAGAAGCACCCTCTTGGTTTAAAAGTTTTGGGCAAAATATTATGCATACAAACTTGTATCCAATTGCTACAACGGAGACGAAAGACTTAAACAAAATTTTTCGACACCTAAAAAATGAACATGAAATTAAAACCATACTTAACAAGCAAAATGGATTAAAGGAATGGGATATCAAACTATTTTTCATTTCAAAAATTAAAAATCTTGTTCAATTAATTCAACCGAAAGTTATTGTTTGTATGGGAACAACTGCATTTAATGATTTTACGTACACCCACGAGAAAAAAGTAGATAACATATTTAAATTAGAGGAAAACAACAGACCAGTAATTGGTTTCTCAAGGTCGGGTAATTGGAGTGGATTAATTTCTAAATTAGCTAAACTTATTGCTGACGAACTAAAATGAAAGTGAATAAATGCCAGCCGTTAACAAAGTGCAAATGTAATGCGGGCGGGCGTGGTTTTCCAGCGTTTTCGCCCTGTTCAACCACCGCCAATCCGTCGTTGACGGATGACGGTTTAAAAAAGAAATTTAGTGCTACGCCGGCTTGGCTCCGTGCAAACTTGACAAGTTGCCGTTTCAAAGCTCCGCACTCCACTTGCACCAACCGTTGTACACAATACTAAATTAAAACCATGACAGCAGAAGTAGGAATTTTTAATAAGTCAAACATTGTACTTGCCGCAGATAGTGCGGTGACAATAGGACAGGTAAATAAAGTTTTCAATACTGCAAACAAAATCTTTCAATTAGCATATAATGCTCCTGTTGGAATAATGATATATAATAATGCGAGTTGGATGGGAATTCCATTGGAAATTATTATTAAACAATATTCTAAGTTTTTATCAGACAAAAAGTATGACGAATTAGAAGAATACGTAACTGACTTTTTAAAATTCTTAAAAGATAACTTTTACAACTTTATTTCTACGGAGCAAGTTGAAGAATTTGTTGAAATGAGACTATATTTTATGCTTGATGCAATAGCAGATATGCTTAATGAAAATTTTGAAACTAATATTAGTAAGCTAAAAAAAGAAGGTAAAAAAGTTGATGAAAATCTTTCAAACGAACTTTACGAAGAAATATTCTATGAGATAATTGATGCAATCAGTTCAATAAAGAGTGAAGAAAAATTAGCTGAATTTAAGGACTACAAATTAGAAGAATTCAAGACTGACTATAAAACGATAATTAATAAGATTCTTCCGGGATTTTATTCAACTGTGAGAATTAAGAGAAAAGGCAAATATACTTCAAGAATTGTCAAAGCATTGTATCAAGAATTAATATATCCATTCTCTGAAGATGAAGATTATTCGGGGCTTGTAATTGCAGGATACGGTGAAAATGAGATTTTTCCAGTTGTATTTGAAATCAAACTTGGTGAATTAATCTCTGGTAGATTAAGATATCAAGCAGATACAAAAAAAGAAATTTCTCAAAATAACACGGCACTTGTTAAACCTTTTGCGCAAAGAGACATGGTTGATACATTCTTTAGTGGTATAAATCCATCCATTAAAGAAAAGTATGAACAAACAATATCGTATGAATTCAACGATATAATGAAGAAGTTATCTGTAAAATATGATAAGATTAGTAAAAAAGAGATTGAATCGTTTTTTAAAACTGCGTTCAATCACATAGTTAAAACCATTGATGAATTTCAGTTTAAAGAATTTATAAGTCCAACAATTAGTTCAGTGGAATATTTAAGTAAAGAAGACCTTATTGAATTAGCAGAATCATTAGTCCACATAACTTCGATAAAGCGTAAGACAAGTGAGAAATTACAATCAGTTGGTGGTCCAATTGATATCGCGTTAATTACTAAAGCAGAAGGTTTCCTTTGGATAAAAAGAAAAGATGTTGTTAATAAAAAGATTAACACAATGTTTCATGGTAAAGAATTAAGAGGACAATAAAAGTACAGTGTACAACAAATTGTAAATTGCATTGCGGGGTTCGTGGTGTGTCGTACGCTGGATTCTCGCAACATCGTTCCGTCCTGCCGGACAGGAACGAGCTCCGAAATCCGCAACGACAACTTACAAGTGACCGTTATGCTTAATGCTAAAAAAACCAAGATATGACTTCATCCGAATTTGAAAACCATCAAATTTTTGAGAAATTAGACCAAATAATTTCGAAATTATCAGAGGAAGAAACCAGAGTAAAAATAGAAATCGGTAAACTTAATTTCTTCGACTCTGCATGTAAATATATTCTAGACAGAATAAAACTTACCATTCCAGTACTTGTACCAGTTGGAGAACTAAATACTATTTCACAAGAATTGGAAAATGCGTTTTCTCAAATTAATGCTTTTCTTGGCAACCAAAATATTGGGCATCTAAATAACGCCGAAGCAAATTTCAATACTGCAATTACGCGTGTAAGAAATCTTCCTATTCCGTTGTCAAAGAATGACTTTAACTTTTCAAAGAGTATCTCAAACTTTGAGAACTTAGTTTCATCAAAACTTAAAGAAATAGAAAAAGAGAACAATTCTCTAAAAGAAGACTTAAAAAAAGTTCAAGCAAATCTTGTAACAAAACAAAATGAGATAGATAAGATTACTGAATTACTTGCTACAAAGACAAACGAAATCAACACTTTAACAACCACATATAAAACAGATTATGAAAATATTAAATCTGTTGCCAACCAAAGCTTTGAAAATGAACGAAAAACTTTTCGAACTGAAATAACAACAGACAGAGAAAAATACAAAAATGAAATAAGTCAAGACCGAGAAACATTTAGAAAGGAAATCGATAAACAGAAAAATACAATTGAAACAGAATCAACTACTATTTTAAAAAATATTGAAAGCAAACTCGAAGAAGCTAAGAAACTAGTAAATGTGATTGGAAATGTTGGTGTAACTGGAAATTATCAAAATATCGCAAATCAACATAAAAAAGCAGCTAATTTATGGCGAATCTTGGCAATTGCATTTATGACTATTTTATCAGCACTTCTTATTTATACAATTTGGGATGTAAGTTCTGCAAATTATGATTGGATAAAATCATTGATAAGAGTAATTGCAGCAGCGGCTTTATCTTATCCAGCAACATACGCAGCGAGAGAATCTAGCAAACATAGAAAACTTGAGATAGTTAATCGAAAACTTGAATTGGAACTTGCATCGCTAACACCATTTATTGAAATGTTGCCGGAAGAAAAGAAACAAGAGATTAAATCAAATTTAGTCGAGAAATATTTTGGGAATCATGTTGACTTTGCCGAGGAAAAAGGCAGTTCCGAAGAAGAATTATCCTTAGGTGGATTTGAGAAAATATTAAAAGCTATTTTACCAATATTGAAAAAATGATTAAAGCACTAAGCATAACAAATTGTAAATTGCATTGCGGGGTTCGTGGTGTGTCGTTCGCTGGATTCTCGCAACATCGTTCCGTCCTGCCGGACAGGAACGAGCTCCGAAATCCGCAACGACAACTTACAAGTGACCGTTAGCAAAAATATTGAAGCAACTAATTAGCTATAAATTGCATCTTAAAGAAAAAATCCAACTATGAAAACTTATAAATCTCTCGTCTTTTTTGTAATAATTTCTTTTCTTATTTCATGCAATAAAGAAAACCTTCTTGACCAAATTGTAGACTTTAATGATATGCCTGGAAAGCATATTAATGAAATGGAAATAGATAATAATAATGTTTTTTATTACGTGACAAGCGAAAGGGATACTTCGGTGGAAGTTCCTCTTTATTCAAGTTCTATCCCATCAAAATCATATTTATCAAAAAGAGAAACTGAAACCAGTGATTTTGAAATTTTAGATGACGATTTCATTTTTGTTGATGAAATGCTTTTTGATAAGAATAATAACTTGTGGGCTAGAAATGCTAAAACAATTTATTTAAAGGAGGGTGACATTTACAGAGAAATTGTTGATTTACCTGATGATTCTGGATTATTCCAATTTATGACAGTTGACAATGAAAACAATATTTGGGCAGGAGGATTTACCGCACTATACAAAATTGATAGTAATTTAAATGTTGAGAAATTTACTGATGAAAATTCTCCTCTCAACAGTCCTGTGACAAACATCCACGTGGACAAGGACAATAATATATGGCTTGCGTTATGGAATAATCAAGGCGTTTTGAAAATTGAAAAAGATAAATGGATAAACTATAATTCGGAAAATTCGAATATTACTTCTCAAAACATTTGGTGTCTTGTAACAGACAAAGACAATAATCTATGGATTGGTACAGGACACGACAACCAACAAATTTCGCTAATGAGATTTGATGGTGAAAAATGGGAAACTATTAATCCCCGAGACAATAACAATAAAATTATTACCGGAACTGTCCGCAAACTTTTTGCTGATGAAAATAAAATTTATGTGGTTTCTGAGAAAGTTGAAAATATGGCTTTTTCAAGTAATGTATTGTTGACTTTCGATGGGACAAACTGGAATAAGATTAATGAGGTGCCAGAAGATGATGGAATTGCAGACCTGAATATTGACAACTTTAGACAAAAGGTATGGATTAGAACTTTAAACAAAGGAATTTTTGAGTTACCGAAATAAAAATACTTTTGCTAACAAAGTACATATTGCAGGGCGGGGTTCGGTGGTACGCCAACTGCGGATTCTCGTTTCGCAGTTCCGTGTCCTTCGGACAGGAACGCTCTCCGAAATCCGCCCCGACAACATGTACCAACCGTTAGCACCAATTGAAAAAAAAAGCATCGTGCGATATCTAAAAATCACTTAATGAGAAAGGACAAGATATATAGACAAATTGACGTTTTTGATAAAAAAACAGAAGAATTAGTTGACGAGATAGTGCTTGATTTTTTCGATTTAGATTTGATGAAATCGAGATTTGAAATCCCTCCAGATGACCACTTGATGTATAATCCTTATGAAATCGATTCCTCAAAGACTGATTTATTCTCGACGATAAAATTTAATTTTAAAAAGTATGATTATTTTATCGCTTGCTATCGCGGTTTATCAAAGGATGAACAGGAAGTTTGGTTGATTAATAATTACTGTAAAAAAGCCTTGAGAAAACGATTAATTAATCAAATAAAATCTCATAGAGATAAATTTCGCAAAAGCTTATCACATTTTGACTCATTGGATTTGTCGCTATTTGACAATTTGATAATAAATGAAAAAGAGATTATCCGAAAACAGGCTGAAAAACTAAAAACTAAGCAAGTTTATGTAATTTCCGAGAGTTCTGACTTTGATAGAAAAATATTCAATTTAAATGAGTGCCTTGATTCTGTTTTGTTTTCTGGATTTGGAAATATAATAATATTCGGAGAATCAAAATTTGTCTATTTCGAGGGAGAAGGCAAAAACAACAGATGGATTAGTAAATGAAAACAAACAACTGGTGCTAACAAATTGCAAATTGCATTGCGGGGTTCGTGGTGTGCGTTGTCTCCGCTCCTTTCTTGACCGTCTTCGTCCTGCGGACGCTGACGTTCTTCGAAATCCGCAACGACAACTTGCAAGTGACCGTTGTACACAATGCTAAACGCATAGCACAAATAGCTTAAGATATGATAGTAAATCTTGAATGCGAAATGTGCCATTTTGAATTTGACACAGAACTTGGCAAGCTGGAAATGGATAAAACAGGCACCCTCATTTACGAGAAAAAACCTACTTGCCCCAGATGTAAAGCTTTTGATAAGGTACTAATTACTGATAAAGGATTTGAACAGCTTAATAAATGGTTTCTAAAATACCTGGACCAAATTACAAAGAAGAAGTAAAATATTCTCTGGCAAGCTTTTTTGAACGGTGGTGGAATACCTATGTCAAATCTCCAAACCATTATATCACCCCCGAACAATACAAAGCGGTTGCTGCAATGCGTGTTTGCCGTACCGAAGCTTTGGGTGGAAACGCCAGTCAAATTGACCACCCAAGGCCAATTTAAATTGACCATCGACGCCGGAGTAAATTGACCACCGACCATTTTCCACAAAAAAGAGAACGTTTTTCTTCTGTCAGATTACAACAAATTTACTGTTTTTTTATTCACTATAAATGTTTCGTTTTTTTCTCATCGATTCGCCCATCAGCTCAATCCTGTGCGATTGATGTATTAAACGGTCGAGTATGGCATCGGCAATCGTTTTCTCCCCGATTATTTCATACCACTTACTAACGGGGAGCTGGGATGTTACAAGCATAGATCCTTTATTGTGCCTGTCTTCAATTAACTCTAACAGAGCTATTCGGTTTTGGCTATCTAAGGGTTGCAGACCAAAATCATCAAGTATTATTAACTGATGCCTGGCCATTTTTGCAAGTTCTTTAAGATAAGATCCATCGGCTTTTGCCATTTTTAGTTTAGAAAACATTTTGGTTGTGTTAAAATACAAAACCCTGTATCCCTCAATACAGGCCTGATACCCTAAGGCTGTTGCAATATAGCTTTTGCCGGCACCGGTGCTGCCCGATATTAATACATTCTCGTTTTTATTAATAAAATCGCATTCAGCCAGTCTTAACAGTTTTGTCCGATCGATATTTCTTGCATGTTCGTACACCACGTTTTCAATGGTTGCCTTATAGTGGAACCTTGCATTTTTTATCAAACGCTCTATCTTTCGGTTGTTGCGATCGTCCCACTCGGCATCTGTTATCATCGATACAAACTGGTCGATGGTGTAATCATCGGTTTTACCCGTTTCGATAGCTGTTTTAAAAGCCCCATGCATACCATGGAGCTTCATCTGTTTCATTCGTGTTAATGTTACTTCGTTCATTGTTCTTTTACTTTATCAGTTGTAATATTTTCTTCCTCTTATGTTGTTATGAAAGGGAAGTTCCGGTTCGTCCGGTGTTTCATCGTCAAGTTTATCCAACCCTTTTTCCAGTATCTTTTGTATGATTTTGTAGTTGTAAACCTGGTGTTCCAATGCACGTTTACACGCGTTGGCAAGCCTTTCTTCTCCCACCTTTTTAGCAAAAGCCAATACGCCCATACAGCTTTTATAGGATTGTTCAGGGTGTTGTTTTCTTTCCAGCACATTGATTATAAATTCTTTTACACTCTGGTCAATTGAAGCTGCCCAGTTGATAAAACGCTGCGGTGTCCAGTCGGTAACAAACTGGTGTGTTGTTGCCAGGTGGTCTTTGTTTGTGGTGTAGAAGTATTTACGTCCATCTCTTTTGTGCAAAGCTATGCGGTTGTATTTATAGTATATTTCAACGGTTTTTGATGTAAACACCAGCTTAACCTTCTTCTTTAAATACTGACACGGAACGCTGTAATAATGTTTGTCTTTGCTCAGCAGCACATGCCCGTTCATGGCTACGGTGGCTATTGCTATTTCTTTAATCTCGTATTTTTCTACAGGTAATGCGGTAAGCTTGCCTTTTTCGTCTTCAACGAATAATTGATACCGGGACGTTGGCCTGCCGGTTAACTTTTTGTTGTTATGCTTGTCCAGTTCATCCCAAATTGCACTATTAAGCTCTTCCAAACTGTAAAAGTCTTTGTCGCGCAAGGCCGGATATATTCTTTGGTATAATATCTTGACTGCTCCTTCTGCCAGTGACTTGTCCCGGGGACGGTAAGCTCGTGCCGGAAGAACTGTTGTGCCATAATGGTCGGCAAAGTCCATAAATGTTTCGTTAATGGTAGGTTCAAACCGGCTGCTTTTGGTTACGGCAGACTTTAGGTTATCAGGGACAATAGCTGCAGGAACTCCCCCGTAAAAGTGCAGTGCATTTTCAACCGAAGCAATAAAGTCTTCTTTTTGTTGGCTCGGTGAGGCTTCTGCATAGGTGTATTGACTGGCCCCCAGTATGGCAACAAAAAACTGTACCTCTTTAATCTCGCCTGTTTCTTTATTGATAATTCTCAGGGTTTTGCCAGCATAGTCAATAAACATCTTATCGCCTGCTTTATGCTCCATATGCATCACCGGGTTAACTTTCTTGCTCCAACGCAGGTAGTGGGCTTTAAACTGGCTTAATTTAAGCCCGTCGGGATGTTTTTCGTGATATTCTTCCCACATCAGCTGTTTGGTAACGCCGGTCTTTTTTAGTTCGCGCTCCATGTAGGGAAAGAAGTTATAAACCTTTTTTAGCTTGAGGGAAAGAACATCTTCGGTATCTCTGCTAAAGATTTTTTCCAGCTCGGAATCACTCTTTTTATCAATATCATCAATAGTAAGGTTTAATACCTTGTATAGAGCGATATACTTCTTGACTGTGTTGCGTGAAAGGCCCAGGTACCTACTGATAAATTGCTTTGCTTTTCCCTGGTGGTGTAACTGAATGACTTTTCTTACTTTACTCATGTCGATTAATTTATTAGCCATGTTTTCATATTAATTTGTTTAAATCAGTATGAAATTATGGCTTCGACAGAAGTAAAATCAATCTCTTTTGATGGGTGGTCACTTTAGTCCGGCGCAGGTGGTCAGTTTGCTCCGGCACGGGGTGGTCAGTTTAAACTGGCGAGGGTGGTCATTTTATTCCGGCATTGGGTGGTCACTTTGACCGTTTTTTCCACGCTCACGGAGAAGATGCTGATTGCCTTTTTTAAGATGTCCCTCTCCATTTTTGCATCCCTAAGCTCTTTTTGCAATCGAGCATTCTCACGTTCCAAGTCTGTCATTTTTGGATTACCATGACCTGGAAAGCTATTCTTATCATATTGTTTAAACTCTTTACGCCAACGGTAAAGTAATGCTCTTTCAATTCCTAATTCTTCTGCAATCTCTGTGGCATTTCCTCGTGCATAAGAAAGTTCTACTGCTTTTTTCTTGAATTCCTTGTCAAACTTTTTTCTCATCTGATTCATAATTATAAGTAAGTAAAAATAGTACTTAACTTACCGTACACTCAAATGTAGCACTTCCAGTGCGCTTAATCGATGTTTTTGTTGATAGCCTGAAACTGGAAGAATTCGGGTTCAGGGTTGACCATACCGAAAACGATCGTCCGGCTTACCACCCTACCAGTAGCTACCCCGTATACAATAATATCTACAAGCAATGCACATGTTCCTGTTCTGGCAAATTCTCAATTTCTTGACAACACCCTTCTCCTCTGTTTTAGGGTAAGGTTTTTTATGTTCGTAAATCGAGAAATCAGACTAAATAGGAGGTTTCCGTTATATACAATATTAATTTACACGCAGTTAAATTATTTTGCTGTAATTTATTTTTTGTAATTTTAGTAAAAATACTAAAATGGAAACTAACCTATTACCCGCGCCCGATGTTCTTTCTGTTCACTGGCTTTGGTTTCAAATATTGCTGGTTGTAACATTTACACTTCACATTATTTTGGTAAATTTAATTTTGGGCGGCAGTTTACTGGCCATCTGGAATCGATTTAAAAAAACGGAAACACCTGTTTTCTCAGGTAAAATTCCAATTTTTGTTGCGCTTACCATTAATTTAGGCGTTCCTCCGTTACTTTTCCTACAAGTTTTATACGGCCATTTGTTTTATACGAGTTCCGTGTTAATGGCAGTGTACTGGATCGCTATCATTCCGATTTTAATATTCGCCTATTACGGAACTTACATTTATGTAAAAAAAGCCGACAAAGCTCCATTATTGGCAACAATAAGTCTATGGACATCAACCATTTTCCTACTATACATTGCTTTTGTATTTGTAATAAACAGCACATTAACTCAACTGCCGGAAGAATGGATATCCTATTTCCAAAATAAAGGTGGAACATTTTTATTACTTAACGAGCCTTCGATTTGGCCGCGTTTTCTTCATTTTATTTTCGCTTCATTAGCAGTTGCAGCAATCGGGAAATCGGTATTTATTCATTTCGCAAAAAAACTTAAACCAGAAGATAAAAAGGTAGCTATTCAGAAAAACCTTAAAATAGCTGCTGTTGCGACATTAATACAAGTTTTTGTGGGTTTTTGGTTTTGGTTGTCAATGCCCGAAGCAGTTTGGAAAATATTCATGGGGGGCCAATTAATTTCGACGCTTTTTATGGTTGCAGGTTGGCTTATTGCCATGGCAATCCTTTATTTTAGTTTCACCGGAAAATTAGTACCCACACTAGTTGCCATCGTTCTTGAAGTAATTGTAATGGTATTAATACGCGAATTCGCCAGAAATGCTTATTTAAAAGGAATCTTTCACCCTTCCGACTTAGCCACTCAATATCAAATTTCTCCACTATTAATTTTCCTAATTATTTTTATTGTCGGATTAGGATTGATTTATTACATGATTCAACTTTCTCAAAAACCTAAAAACTCCAGATTATGAATTATCCTATCTGGCATTTGCCATCGACCGGAGGCAGTTTATTAATTGCCATCATTGCAATTGTTCATGTTGTTATCGCTCATTTAGCCGTAGGAGGTGGACTTTTTTTGGTATTAGCCGAATGGAAAGCCCTTAAAACAAATGATGCCGGATTATTGGCTTATGTGAAATCACATACCTGGTTTTTTCTTTTGTTATCGATGGTTTTTGGAGGAGTAACAGGAGTTGGAATTTGGTTTATAATTTCGCTCGTTACCCCGGGTGCTACATCTCTTTTAATCCATACTTTTGTGTTTGCATGGGCTATTGAGTGGGTATTCTTTATTGGCGAAATTGTTGCCTTGCTCATTTACCATTATCGTTTCGACAAGATGAATTCCGGAAGCCACTTAATTATTGGTTGGCTGTATTTTATTTTTGCCTGGCTGAGTCTGTTTATGATTAACGGAATTCTGGCGTTTATGTTAACTCCCGGAGATTGGCTCACCACAGGCAATTTTTGGGATGGATTATTTAACCCGGGATTTTTACCATCATTGCTTTTCCGAACTGCCATTTCACTCATTTTTGCCGGAGTATTCGGATTGGTAACAGCTTCTTTTTTAAAAGACCAGCAACTTCGAAACCGCATTTTTAAATATTGTGCAAAATGGATGTATTTTCCTTTGGCATTATTGGTGTTAACGGGTATTTATTACACAAAAGTAATCAGTGCTGAGTCGTTCGAAAACCTGTTTCATTTTAATGCCGAAAGCAACTTATTTCGTGATGTACTGCTTTATTCCAGTTTTGCATTATTCGGACTTGGACTTTTTACATTGTTTCGCCTCCCGGCCCTGGCACAAAAAATAGGCGCGTTTATTTTGGTAGCACTTTGTTTTTCGTGGATGGGTGGTTTTGAATACTCAAGAGAAATTGCCCGCAAACCGTATGTAATTTATAACTACATGTATTCCAACGGAATTCTGGTTAAAGAGGCTGAAAACATCAATAAAACCGGTTTTTTGAAACATGCAAAATGGACAGAAATTCAGGAAATTACTAATAAAAACAAACTGGAAGCTGGCTCTGAAATTTTTCGTCTTCAGTGTATGAGTTGCCATACAATTGATGGTTACAATGCCATAAAACCACAAATAAATCGTTTAACCGAACGCGGTTTGGAAGCCCAGCTAACCGGTTTGGGAAAAGTAAATACCTATATGCCTCCGTTTGTTGGAACACCAAACGAAAAAAAAGCACTGGCAGCCTATCTTTTTTATGAATTACTGGGCAAAGAAACTGAAACGGTAAAAGCCTTTCAACCCACAGAGTTTCCTTTGGAGGTGCCTGCTTTTAATTCCGAAAAAAATGAATATGTACTTTTGGTATGGAACGATTTGGGAATGCACTGTGTTTCCGACAACGAAAAATATTTTTCATTCTTACCTCCTGCAAATACTTTTAACGCCCAATTATTTAAGCGAGGAGCAAAACCAGAATTAATAACAAAAAACGTTCGAATTGAATATAATATTGAAAGTGGATTTGAAAATCCGGAGGAACGCTCGATGTTTTGGAAATATTCAAAAGCAATTTTTGGAGTTGATGTTCCGGTTGGGTATGGATTAGCAGGAAAAACAGTAAACGATACAATGGATGCGCACAGCAACCATTTTGCCGCTGAACTCATTCCGGTTATCGCATACCGAAAAGACCAGCTTTATAATCCATTTCCAATGTTCACTTTTAAAGCAGTAGACCAAAAAAGTGGCGAATTACTTGCAGAAACAAAAGCAGTTGCACCCGTTTCAACTGAAATGGGATGTAGAAACTGCCACGAAGGAGGTTGGGCATGGAATGGAATTTCGGGTGTTGCCGACAAAACATCCGAAAATTTATTGGCTGCACACGACAAATACAATAACACTACATTATTAGCTGATGCAAAAAACGGCAATCCCAAACTCTGCCAATCGTGCCATGGCGACCCGGCTCTTGGTGTTCCGGAGAAAGCAGATATTTTAAACTTCTCAACAGCAATACACGGGTTTCATGCCAATTACTTATCAGGAATGGACCATCAGTCTTGTAACCTTTGTCATCCATCGCGGATAGACGGAAATACAACATGTTTCCGTGGACGTCACGCAAAAAACGAAATAAACTGCACCGAATGCCACGGGCGCCTGGAAGACCATGCGCTGGGATTGCTGGCCGGGCAAAGTTCAAAACCTGCAGCCAAAAGGCTTTCTGCCGCATTGGTACCGCATTATGTAGATGATAAAACTACTATCAATCCACGCACTCCATGGGTTATTGAGCCCGACTGCAAATCGTGCCATACCAACTTTAATATTCGGGAAGATGGATATTCAGGAACATCGTTTAACAAATGGGTTAGCGGTTTTGCTGATTTATACCGAAACAGAACCGACGAACAAGGTGTAATGTGCATTGCTTGTCATGGCTCAACTCATGCGGTTTATGGCGCTGAAAATAAATTCGGGAAGCAACGCGACAATATGCAACCGTTGCAATATCAGGGTTTAGCCGGAACAATTGGGACACATGAAAATTGCAGTCTCTGCCATACAAAAAAAATGAATGCAAATGGGCATCATCGTAATCAGATTAAACGAAAAATCAGTGCAGCAATTGTTCACTAAAATATTATTTGCAATACGCTAAATCATACAAGTTGGTAAAATAACAGATCCATAATTGCATTTATCTTTTTCAGGTGCATTATTTTCTGGAAAAACAAAGAAATGACGTGCTATAAAATGCTATTCAAGGCCATCTCGACTACGAAAACAAATTTTTATACTCGAAACCGTTACTGTCACAAACATCAAAATAGTTGGCGGACATGGTTATTTGCGAGGCTTGGAGCTGTTAGTTAACACAAAAGATTGGGCAGTTAAAGAGAAAAACAAAGCATGTTTGAAAGACTTTACCACTACCTCCACAAAGGAGACAAACAAGGTGTTTGCAACGACATTACCGAAGACGCCTGCCAATATGTTCCCCGCAATTTCTTTTTACAAATTTTCAGTAATGTATTTACCCAGCTTGGCGATACGCTGAGCAATCCCAAAACCGTATTAACCTGGTTAATGAGCTATGTAAGCGCGCCGGTGTACCTTATTAGTTTAATTGTGCCGCTGCGCGAATCGGGGTCGATGGTGCCACAGGTGTTTTTTGCGCAATTTATTCGCCAACGCCCCATCCGAAAATGGCTGTGGGTAATCGGTGCTTTGCTGCAATTTTTAACAATCGGAGCCATTGGTATTATTGCCCTTAATTTTAACGGTTTTACTGCCGGATGGCTTATTGTAGCTGCTGTTGTGCTGTTTAGCCTGGCGCGAAGTATGAGCTCGCTTACCTCGAAAGATATTATTGGGAAAACCATCCCCAAAACCCGCCGAGGGCGTATGAAAGGCTATTCTGTATCAGTGTCGGGGGTATTGGTGCTGACGGCAGGTTTGTTTATGTTGTATCAGTCGGAAGAAGATGCCACCATAAACTTTTACACCAATATCATCTTTTTTGCTTCGGCAACCTGGCTGGTGGCAGCGTTTATTTATTCGCGAATTAAGGAATTCCCAGGCCCGGTTAATGACAAATCTCTAACAACGACAGCATTTTTTCAAGTTTTAAATTGCTAAAAACTGAAAAACATTTCAGAGATTTTATCATTGCCCGCACCCTGCTTTTGTGTACCGCCTTGTCGGCCCCGTTTTATGTTGTTTTGGCGCAGGAGCATGTGGGAAAAGAAGCGTACCTGCTCGGCTTGTTTATTATTGCCAAAGGCCTTGCATCGATCTTGAGTTCTCCGATTTGGGGAAGGTATGCCGATAAATCGAGCAAAAACATTATGGCAGTGGCGGTGCTTATTGCGTCTGTTCTGGGCATCTTTATCTTTTTCACCATTTCGTATTTCGATGCCTTGCAAAGTGCAAAATGGCTCTATCCGGTTGTGCTTTTTATTTTAGGTATTGCACACCAGGGCGTTCGTTTGGGCCGCAAAACCTACGTTATCGATATGGCTACCGGAAACGAGCGCACCAGTTACGTGTCGGTTAGTAATACCATTATCGGCATCATTCTTTTGCTGGTGGGTGGGTTAAGCGCCCTGGTTTCGTTGTTGTCGGTTGAAGGCGTAATTTTGCTGCTGTCGGTGTTTGGTTTGGCGGGCGCTTATAAAAGTTACAAACTCCCTAACGTAGAGCAAACATAACAACTGCTGAAGTTGTATTTTAATCTCTTGAAGAATATATTTGTCATCCTAAGATTCTAGCTAAACTTTGCGGAATAATGAAAACAGAGAAGACGAAACAACTGAAATTGATATATTTACTACTGGTAGCAGTACTATTTTTCACTGCCTGCTCCGACGATAATAACGATCCGGTTGATCCAACACCCGATCCCGAAACAAAGGAGCTGATTTCGGCTATGGACCTGTCGCAGTTACCCGAAATTGAATTAACGAATCCTACGTTTTTCGACCTGGAAAACAATGCAAAAGATTTTCTCGACATTGTAAAAGAGAATGGTGTGAACACGGTTCGACTGCGATTGTGGGTTAATCCCGAGAATGAACATTCAGCATTTAACGAGGTGAAAACATTTTCCGGGAAACTAAAAGCGAAAGGTTTCGACATTTGGTTAACCGTTCATTATTCCGATACCTGGGCCGATCCGGGGCAACAAAACAAACCCGAACGCTGGAGCAGCATTTCGTATTCGGCATTAAAAGACAGTGTTTATTCCTACACTCAAAAGATTATAACGGAGATTGCACCTGATTATATTCAGATCGGGAACGAGATAAACAGTGGCTTTTTGCATCCCGAAGGAAACATTCAGGATCAGACTTTCCAATTTCTGGAGTTGATGGAACAGGGAATTCGGGCCGTTCGCGATAACTCTTCGGCCACAAAAATTATAATCCATTATGCAGGGCTCAATAATGCCGACTGGTTTTTTAATGTAGTTCGCAACCTCGATTACGACATGATTGGCTTATCGTACTACCCCATTTGGCATGGCAAAAGTTTAACCAGCCTGAAAACAACCCTGACCAACCTGAGCCAAACCTTTAACAAAGAAATTGTGCTGGCCGAAACTGCTTATCCTTTTACACTGGGGTGGAACGACTGGACCAACAATATTGTGGGACAAGACGACCAGTTGATTCGGCCTGATTACCCGGCCACTGAAACCGGTCAGCAACAGTTTATCGAACGCATAAAACAAATTTCATTCGAGGAAGTGGAAAAAGGCCGTGGCTTTTGTTACTGGGGTGCCGAACTTATTGCCTGGAAAGGCCCGGAAGCCCCCGATGCCTCGCCATGGGAAAACCAGGCTGTTTTTGATTTTAACAACAAAGCACTGCCGGTATTGTCGGTATTTGGGGAGGAATAAGATGAGAAAAAACACTTAGTTACTCAATCCTAAGTTGCCAGTAGGGACATAAAACTCCAGCAAGCTGATGAAGATGTTTGGAGAGGACAAAATAAATTACTTCGCTACGCTGCCAATGACAGAATTAATTTACATTTTGACAATTTACTACTTCCATGTTTAGTTCTTTTGCCAATTTGTTTACTGTTCTCATTTTATTTATCATTATTTGTTCTTCATATAGTTGTACTCCTTGTTCTGCATAGTCAAGCCCTTTTACCATTACGCGCCAGTAAAGGACTGCCAGTTTTCGGGCCATGGCCTTTATTGCTATTCTTGGGCCTTTTCGCCCACGTAATCGTCTTCCAAATGAGCCTATTGCAATGTCTTTACTGTTTATAAGTCCCTGTGCAATTACCCTAAAAATCTGCCCTGCTTTTGGTTTGCCTTTTTTCTTTACATTTCGTCGCATTTTTCCAGAGCTATGCTGCCCCGGAGACAGTCCCAACCAGCTTGTAAAATGTTTTTCACTTGGCCACCTTGTTAAATCAGGACCGGTTTCTGCCAATAATTGCATCCATGTATAATCGGTAATACCTGATATTAAGGTTGCATCGTTGCCATTAAAAATATTCAACAGGTTTGGGCCAAGCCTTTCAACGTTTGGTTTGTGGTGACGTACTGCTTTACGTTTTTTTTTAGATCCTGACCTTCGCCTGATTCACCGAGCCTGTTGATTACAACATTTATTTTGCTGTCGCATTCATTAATTTGTTGCAAACAAAAATTATATCCATCATAAGCCTGTTTTAGCGCAAATAATCCGGCATCGGTATACTTGCCTTGCAGAGCTTTTATAACCAAATCCTTTTTCTTACTGAGAACACTACGGTGACACAAGCTAACCAGTACCTGCTTGTCCCGTTCTCCATTTAGGATTGCTTCTATTATTGCCAGCCCACTTGCCCCGTGTATCTGGCTCAAAACTTCTTTAAGCCTGATATTCATTAACGTTAATGCCTTTTGCATCTGATTGATGTACATCGCCGAAGAGTTGATGTGGTCTTCCCGTAATCGCAGATAGCTTCTTAACTCTTTTATGTCAGCATCAACAACAAGGCACCGGTTTAACAAGCCATGGCTATGTAGTTGTAGGATCCACTGACAATCTTTTACGTCGGTTTTTCGGCCTGGAACTTGTTTGGTTTGGCGACCATCCACCAGCCAAACATCGATACCGGCTTCTTCCAGAATGTCGTATAAAATCACCCAGTAAACACCGGTGGCTTCCATCGCAACTGTTTCAACTTTATGTCCGACCAAATAGTCCCGTAATTTGTAAAAATCTTCGGTAAAAGTTAAATGGCTTACTACCGGCTGCCCCTCTACGGCTGTAAAAACTTTTTTGGCACCAATATCGATGCCCGCTGCATTAGTCCTGATTTTTTCCATCTTTTTTAAATCTTAATTTTACTAATGCCCACACCCAAAAGGGCAAATTGACTATATGTCGGCAGGCTGCCATTCGGACATATTTGAAAAATCAAACAGTACCACTCATTATGCCTCAATCTTTTGGAACCAAACTCGCAAACAGGTTTAAAACACTATACAAAGAACGGTCAAACTGTGCAGGCTTGCTGCTAAGTTCGGTATATCTACTGTCATTACCTCATTATGCCCATTAAAAATGGGTGGACTCTCGGAATGATATAAATCAAGGGAGATTGAAAAGAGAGGTGCTTTGCGGCAAAGCCGCGAAGCACCTCTCTTCAAACCAATCCGAATCATTATCATTGCGAACCAAGTGAAGCAATCTATTATTCTTTACTGGTAACTAATAATCCCAATTACAAAATCAATATGCAAAACTACTTCCCCCTAAAAACTCGCGCAGCAGCGAGGTTGGCGGGATTTCCACATCGCTGATGGGTTTAAAGTACGACAGGAATTCCAGTAAACGTGTGGACTCTGTATATTCCGGCTGATTCTCGAGCACGGTCTTTAATATCGGCTCGGCATATTTTTTCAAAACGGCCAGCTCGTAAATGGTTGCCGAGTTAAACATTATATCGGCATTCTCCTGGTAAGGGAAAATATTTTTCTCCTCGCCTTTTCGCACCGATGGCCAGCGTTTAATTGTATCGGCAGCGCGGTAGCCCCGGTATCGGCTATCGCGGATCATACGACGCAGCAAGCGGTTATCAGCTGTTGAAATATGCGTGTGCTCATCCACCGAAATCTGGGTAAGCGCCGATATGAAAATTTTAAAGGTGTTCTGCTCCTTTACATCGGTCAGCAGACCGGGATTCATTCCGTGAATACCTTCCACAATTAAAATATCATCCTTTTCGAGTTTCAGCGTTCTTCCGTTTTCCATGCGTTTTCCGCTATGGAAATCAAACTTGGGCAAACGCACTTCCTTGCCTTCAAAAAGAGCGATCAGCTGGTGGTTAAAAAACTCAATATCGATGGCTTCCAGCGCCTCAAAGTCGTATTCGCCACGTTCATCTTTTGGTGTATGTTCGCGATCAACAAAATAATCGTCGAGCGACACCTGGTACGGACGCATACCGTTTACTGCCAGCTGTACACCCAACCGTTTGCTAAATGTAGTTTTCCCCGATGCCGATGGTCCGGCAACCAACACCACCTTGGTTCCGTTTCCGCGTGCCGATATCTGATTGGCAATTTCTGCAATCTTTTTCTCGTGTAGCGCTTCCGATATTTTTATGATATCGCCACTACGGTTCTGAAGTGCAAAATCGTTCAAACTGCCAATGGTGGAAACATTCAGAATTTCGGCCCAGTCTTTTTGTTCCTGAAAGATCTCGAACAGCTTGTCGTTATACACAACTTTATGCAACTTTTTGAAGTGTTTCCGGCGCGGAACCTGCAACAACAAACCATCAAAATACGGAACCAGGCCATAATTTGAAATGTACCCGGTTGAGGGCAGCAGGTTGCCATAGAAATAATCGCCAAGATCGTTCAGAAAATAAAGATACGAGTACATACGCCCTTGTTGCTCGAACAGCTGGGCCTTATCCTCCAGCCCCTGTTTTGCCAGCAAATCAACGGCGTGCGATGTAATTATACCTTTCTTTACAAACGGAATATCGGCCTCAATAAGCGCATTCATTTCCTGCTTTATCGAAAAAATGTCAGAGTCGGAAATTTCGCGTTCCAGCCCCTGCAGTTCGCAAAAATAACCATTGCTTATACCGTTTTGCACTTTGAATGCCACATGCGGAAAAACTTCCTTAACTGCGGCGTACAACACAAAAACCAAACTACGGATATACATTCGTACACCATCGGGATGCGTAAAATCGATAAACTCGATGTGCTTGGGCTTTACCACGCAAAACGACAGCTCTTTCACCTGGTGGTTTACAATAGCTCCACAAACCTGGTTATGGAGTTTTATATTCAAATCTTTACTGATTTCGAGCAATGATGTCCCCATAGGATAAGTATGGGTCATATGTGTATTCCTGCAATAAATTTCAACTTCTCTCATAGCCACTGTTTGTCTGTTTCCAGTGGTAAATGTATAAAAATGCGATGAGCAATTACCGTTGCAAGTAAAGTTTTTCGGGCTCAACAGCGACACATTTCACCAAATATGAAAGGTTTTACAGTACTGAATTTAAAACGAGAAGATTGCAAAACTCCTGATCACGTTCAATATTCAGACACCACCACACAGAGCATATAAGAACACAATAGATTACACGCTTTACTTTGTGAAACTCTGCGGTATCCCGGTAAACTCTGTGGTAAAAATCAGAAAGCAGCCCCTACAAGCCTAACTCCTGTTTTAAATATTTAGCCGTGTGCGATTTTTTGTTTGTGCAAATTTCTTCAGGTGTTCCGGTACAAAGTATTTTTCCACCATGTTTTCCGCCTTCCGGACCAACATCGATAATGTGATCGGCAACTTTAATAACATCCATATTGTGCTCGATAACAATTACGGTATTCCCCTTTTCTACCAATTTATTCAGTACCTCCAGCAACACACGAACATCCTCGAAATGCAGACCGGTTGTAGGTTCATCCAGAATGTAGATGGTTTTGCCGGTATCGCGTTTGGCCAGTTCGGAAGCCAGTTTTACCCGTTGCGATTCACCACCCGAAAGCGTAGTTGACGATTGTCCCAGCGTAATGTACCCCAAACCAACATCTTGCAAAGTGCTCAGTTTATTGGCTATTGATGGAATATGGTCGAAAAACTCCACACCCTGGTTGATGGTCATATCCAGCACATCGCTAATTGATTTTCCTTTGTAGCGCACTTCCAGCGTTTCGCGGTTGTAGCGTTTGCCGTTACACTTGTCGCAATGCACATACACATCGGGCAGGAAGTTCATTTCGATAAGTTTCAATCCCCCACCCTGGCATTCTTCACAGCGTCCGCCTTTTACGTTGAATGAAAAACGACCAGGTTTATAACCACGAATTTTTGCTTCGGGCAACTGAGCAAACAAACTTCTGATATCGCCAAATACGTTGGTATAAGTAACCGGATTTGAGCGTGGTGTGCGGCCAATCGGCGACTGATCGACACGAATTACTTTATCAATCAATTCCAGTCCTTCCACCGTTTTATAGGGCAGCGGATCTTTTAATGATTTATAAAAATGCTGGCTTAGAATGGGCTGTAACGTTTCGTTTATCAATGTTGATTTTCCTGAGCCGGAGACGCCGGTTACACAGATAAATTTACCCAGCGGAATTTCGAGCGTTACATTGTTCAGGTTATTCCCCGTACAGCCTGTGATTTTTAAAATATCCGACTTTCCGTTTCTGCGCACTGCAGGCACTTCAATTTTTTTTCTTTCGTTGAGGTAATCGGCAGTCAGCGATTTCGATTTCAACACTTCCTGTGGCGTTCCGGCTGCGACGACCTCTCCTCCGTGGCGACCGGCATGCGGTCCCATATCAATCAGATGATCGGCGTGTAACATGGTATCGCGGTCGTGTTCCACCACAACTACCGAGTTGCCTGAGTCGCGCAATTGCTCCAGCGCCTGAATGAGTTTCAGGTTGTCGCGGTGATGCAGCCCGATGCTTGGCTCATCCAAAATATAAAGCACGTTTACCAGCTGCGAGCCAATTTGTGTGGCCAGCCGAATACGCTGCGATTCGCCACCCGAAAGGCTTTGCGCCGAACGGTCGAGTGCCAGGTAATTCAGCCCCACGCCCAGCATAAAACCGAGGCGGTCGCGGATTTCTTTGATCACTTCGGCACCAATTTTTAGCTGACGTTCTGAAATTCGGTTCTCCAAACCATTCAGCCATTCGCCAAGTTCATCCAAATCAAGCCTGGCCAGCTCCGAAATGTTTTTACCATCGATTTTAAAATGCAACGATTCATTTTTCAGTCGCATGCCTTTACACTCGGGGCACTCAATGGTTTTTACAAACTGGTTGGCCCATTTCTGCGCAGTTTTCGAAGTTGTTTCTTCGCGCTGATTGTCGATGTATTTTATCACCCCATCGTAACTCATCATGTAATTCATGCTGTTACCAAGTGGTGTATTTTTAAGCTGAATGCGGTCGTTGGTTCCAAACAACACTTCATTCAGTCCGTCTTGCGGAATATCTTTAACAGGTGTTTTTAACGTGAAACCATGTTTCTCTCCCAGAGCCTCTATCTGCCAGAAAATAAGCGTGTTTTTATACGGCCCAAGCGGTGCAATTCCTCCTTTGTTGATGCTTTTATCCTTTTCGGGCATTATCTTATCCAAATCGATCTCGGTTACGCGGCCCAGACCGTTACACTTCGGGCACGCTCCCTGTGGCGAGTTGAATGAAAAGTTGTACGGTGCCGGTTCGTTGTACGATATTCCGGTAGTCGGGCACATCAGCAAACGGCTGTAGTATTTGGCTTCGTTCGTATCGTGATCGAGGATCATCAAAACTCCGTGCCCGTGTTTCATGGCAATCTGCACACTGTCTTTCAGGCGTTTTGTACTGGCTTCATCAACCACCAGTTTGTCAATCACAATCTCGATAAAGTGGTTTTTGTAACGGTCAACTTTATGGTTGTGCATCAGTTCGGTCAGCTCACCATCAATTCGTGCAGTAAGAAAACCTTTGCGGCGGATTTGCTCAAACAGCTCGCGGTAATGTCCTTTACGGCCTTTCACCACGGGCGCCAAAATATTGATACGTTTTCCGGCAAAATCACTTTTTATCAGGTTAATGATCTTTTCTTCGGTGTACTTTACCATTTTTTCGCCGGTGTTGTACGAGAATGCTTCGCCGACGCGGGCATACAACAAACGTAGAAAGTCGTAAATCTCGGTTACCGTTCCAACCGTCGATCGCGGATTTCGGGTGGTTACCTTCTGTTCGATGGAAATTACCGGACTTAAACCTGTGATCTTATCCACATCGGGACGCTCCATGTTTCCGAGAAACGACCGTGCATAGGCCGAAAACGTTTCGATGTACCGACGCTGCCCCTCGGCATAAATGGTATCGAATGCTAGCGACGACTTTCCACTTCCGCTTAAACCGGTAATCACGGTTAATTTATTTCGCGGAATTTCAACGTCAATATTTCGGAGGTTGTGTACACGGGCTCCCTGAACGATAATCTTCTCTTCCGATTCGAGCTCAGCCAGTAGTACTTCTGTATCTTTTTCTACTTTGTTCTTCGTCATTTTTAGCAATTTGGTGCTGCTAACGGTTCAGCATCACAATCAACACAAATTTGGGGCAATGTAACTTTAGTTGTCGGCTATTACAATTCCGGAATTTCTACCCAATATCTTTTTCTGCCCGAATAAGTGAGTTCATTCTCGCGCAGCCAGGGATTAAAATCCTTAAATACTTTATAGCTCAGCCCTTGTTTTTGCGCATAGTCGGCAAAATTGGCAACCGAGCCTTTAATCTCCACTTTTTTGGTTGGAATGATCGGATATTTATCCTCTTCGGAAATATAAAACTTATACTTCTCCGGATTTTCAAGAATCAACTTCAGGGCCACAATGCGATAAACATAACGGGCTGTTTCGGTGGTAATCAGCAAATCGTAATAATCATCCTCTTTTTGCCTTTCAACCTGGCGGTTCACACCGTTCATTCCCCTGTTGTAAGCTGCGGCAACCATGGTCCAGCTTCCGAATTTTTCGTAAGCTTTTTTAATGTACTCGCAGGCTACATGCGTTGCTTTCTCGATGTGGTAACGCTCGTCAACTTCGCTGTTTATCTCCAGGCCGTAATCTTTTCCAGTTCCTTCCATCAACTGCCAGAAACCGGCTGCACGTGCAGGTGAGATAGCCCGCGGATCAAGACCGCTTTCGGCTACAGCCAGGTATTTAAAATCATCAGGAATACCATGTTCTTTCAGGATGGGCTCGATAATAGGAAAATAACGAGGCACCAATTTTATGTAGCGAATGGTTTGCGAATGAAAATAAGCGTTGGAAAGCAGTTCGCGGTCGAGTGCTTCTTTTACATAAAACCGTTCGAGCGGCATTTTTTCTCCTGCAAAACTAACCGTTTCAGGCAACTCTACAGGTTCGAACATTACGTCCTTTTCTACTACTATTTCAGTTTTTCCCGATTGCGCCGACACCAGAATAACCACCACCACCGCAATGTTCATCACCACTAAAAACGGGGCAATAAATCTTCTCCAAATTTTCGTCATCATCCGTTTATTCTTCCTTTAGTTTTTCAAACAGCAAAAATACAATTTTGCCTCGATTACTGATTGAATATTACCGATTAGTATTTGATAATACCCAATAAATTCACGTTGTTCTTTATTGTGTTTCAAATAACTATCGGCATTATACCAATAAAGCCTGCCTTACAGGCAAAACAATTCAAATTGGTATAACAATAAAAAAGCCCGACAGTTTGCCGAGCCTTAAGATATCGTTCAGAGTTGGAGGACCCAATGTGCCTTCACCCGCTAATCTTCGCGATAAACAGGGATGTGACTTACCTGAGTAATATTTTGCAAATCGGAATAATCGTACTGGTAAAATCCATCATCGCCAATCATAAACAGATAGCCGTTTAGCGGAATTACATCGTAAGTGTTGATGTTGGCAAAATGCGAGATCATATGGTCGTCGATGGCTGTTTTATCTTCGGCATCGTAAACTTTAAGCCCGGCATCGCCGTCGCAAACAAAAAGCACATCGCCATCGATTCCCAACCCGTATGGCCCGTGCAGCGGATAGGATGCGATTAAATCATTATCCACATAATCATCATCCAACTGAAGCACATCGAGGCGGTTAACCGTACTTCCACAGGTGGTTCCGCCACGTAAGGTTACGTAGGCATATCCATCGGCAATTACCACAGGATCGCAACTTGTAACATGCCAGAAATCGCTGACATAAACCGGATACGTTGGCACTTCGATGTTAAATATGCGCATACCCGATTGTGTTCCCAAAAACATATGATTGTCGTAAATAAATAACGTTTCCACATTCCAGCCAACGTTTTGCTGCCCGATTTCCGATGGACTTTCAGGAGCTTTCACATCGAAAACATGAAGGTTAGCCTCATCAACAGCGTATAAATAATCGTTGTACAAACCAAAGCGCGCCATCGATCCGCCAACACCAAAAGTACTGGTTTGTCCTCCCCCGTTACTCAATTTCGGAGCGGCATTAAACAAGGCATCTTCAGCATAGCCCCAACGATACACCGGGTAATAATGGTATTCCATTTCCTGGCGCACCTTCTTTATTTCCCATCCGGTAACCACTCCTTTTTCTTTGTTCACTTCGGCAAAACGGTAATCTTCATCGGCAGGCGGCAAAGTGTATGGCAGCACGTCCTTAACACGATCAACTTCCGTTGGATTATTTATATCGCTAATATCGATGGCCACCAAATCGATGTAACTGTCGGCATAAAGAATATCTTCTTTTATGGCAATATCAACATTCCCGGGAATTTCGATAAAGCCAACATTTTGCGGATCGGCAGGATTTTGGTTGTCGATAATATGTACGCCTTCAAATTCTTCAACAATAAATAAGTAGCCGTCTTTAAAATAGATTTTACCCGGATTTACCAGTTCGCGCGAACCTTCAGATTTAACTCCGGCACGCAGTTCTTCATACGACAGATAAATTGGTGAATTGGCCGTAAACTCTTCGGTGTATTCGTCCAAACACGCTGAAAAAGCCAGCGCAATAAACAGTAGCAGAACTATATCTTTAATTGTCTTCATTGTCAGTGTTTTTAGTTGAAAATAATACCGATTTTAACCGTAACGCGGTTGTAGTCGATGTCAAGCGAATAGTCGTTATCGCCATCGTAATTCAGGCGGTGAAACTGATAACCAACAGCAAAACTCATCCCTAAACTGGTGGAAAACATTTGCTGATAACCGATGCCGGGATTTAGGAGCACTCCCCCTTTGCTATCGAAACCGTTTTGTCCCATATCACCCGGCCAGGGTGCAAAACTGCTCCAAACGGGGTACACATCGTAATAAATTTCGTTTGAGCCTTCTACCGGAACCTGGTAACCGGCCTTTAAAAACACGTAGGGGCCGGATAATTGTTTCTTAAAACGGTATTCGAAATTAGCAAAAACAGGCAGGTACGTTTCTTTCAGAAATTCAACACCAAAACCCAGGCCTACCGATAAATTCTGATTTACCAGGTAGTTTGCCGAACCGCTAATAGAAAATGGTGCCGACTGGCTGTTATCCGAATTTCCGGCTAAAACACCCATTTCGGTTCTGAAAAACCATTTAACATCCTTTGGCGCTTCTTCATTGAACATCGTTTTTACGTCGTGCTTCGAGGCAATTTTATCCACTTCTTCGGCATCGAAAATCCATACATTCCCGGCCGACTCAATTTGCAATTGTTTTCCGTTGTTTATATACGTGTATTTTCCTTTTATAATGGAACCGTTTTTCAGATAAACATGACCTTTTTCGGATTGCGCAAAAACGGAAAGCGACAATACCGAAATACACAGCAGCACAAGTAGTTTCTTCATAGTGTTTTTTGTTTTTATGAAGATGCAATGTGATCTGCTTAGGTTGCGTTCAACAAAAAATTTTATTCAGTAAGTTTGTTTTTGCTTAATAGCCCGAGGGCGTCAATCATTGACAACTCGCTGTTTATGTGCAAACTGTTTTTACGCAGGAGCTTTCGAATTTGCTTCTTATTTTCCGGGAACAGGGAGAATAAAGCCACCCGATTAAGTCGTATTTTAGTTATTCCACCCTTTTCGGTATATAAATAATAGTCTTTACGCATCAGGTACTCAACAGCTCGTTTTATCCCGTTTCTATCGGTATAAGGGCTAACCGATTGTTCGTAAATATACCAGTTAACCAACAAACTAAGCTCTCGGTTATAAAGCTCTTCTAAATACATACTGGTTTGCTGATTGTTGTTTTTGGTGAGGCGTACAAACTTTCGTGTTTTGCTTCCGTCCTGAAACGAAAACCATTCTACCATTTCTTTTTCAACCACATACAAAAAGCCCCCGTTGTCGTTATACGTAATCAGCTCATCATCAAAGGCCTGATAACGTAACCGGATATTTTCAAACTTATTGCCGTTTACAAATTTTACCGATCCGGCAACCCAATCGTCGGGATACAAAAAGAAGTAATTGATATCGGCGTTAAGCGTAAAAACTTCGCCAAGCATTTTTCCCTGAAGGTTATTTGATTTGCTATTGAGGTGATAGGTCTCGATTCCCATGTTCTGAGCCTGCACAATAAAAGCAAACAACACCCCCAAAACCACACCTGTATATTTTTTTAAGCTGCTCATTGTACCGATATTATTTTTGACGTTCTATACAGTTTCCCCGATTTTGTTATGGCTTCCACTTTAATTTCCAAATCTCCTTTTACATCTGAAAGTTGAAAGCTAAATGGCCAGCTTCCAGCGGGTTCAATCACCGAATTTAAAAACTGGCTACGGGTATCCGGTTGTGTTTTGCTCTTTGCGTTCGGTCTGTAGTTCGGCTGTTTTGGAAATTCGATACACGGCACTTTTAACTGAAAAAGATTGGGCTGTTGGGCCAGCCAGCTATTCGATTTATCGTTTAACGACACAGCCAGTATGCCCGTAAAACGCAGGTCTCCAAAAACACGCTCGCTTTTTACCAAATCGATGGAGGCAATATCCGTAGATTTCAAGTCCTGAAAAAATGAATTTTTAAATACCGGAATTCCATTGATAAGCCGCAATGGTTCAGCATCAAAAAACCGATCCTGCCCGTAGTTTAACATCCTGAATGTAAGCTGATCCTTTCGCTCGCGGTATTGAAATCCGATAAGCAATTCGCGCGAAATTTCTTTAAAACTGGGCAAATCAATAAACAGTTCAGGAACAATATGATTATCGGGGATGCCGTAAAATGGTATTCCGTAAGGATTTGACATTTCAAACGCATCGTTATGGCTAATTGAAACACCTCTGAAAAGTTTATTAAAGAATGTGCCTTTTATTGTGTTTTCAATAATTTCGCTCTGTTTTGGGTTTACAAAAGTCGAGTCGAATTTTAATTGTTGCACGGCCGACATAAAATTCGGAGTCAGCTCAATATCGAATAATGTATCTTCCTCCGCAAGTGCCTGCAGAATCAGGTTGGCACTCCCCATTGCATCGGGCAGAAAAAAATGAAACTGTCCGGTTGAGTCGGGGTAATAATAATCAAAATAGGTTTCGTTTCCGGTAACGGTTAACAATACCAGTTCCGTGCTTGCATCGCCCGTTTCCTTGTCGCTTAGGCGGCCGCTAATCAATACCCCGTCTTTTTCCGGGAATTCCGGAATACCCACATTCTGGTCTTTCATCCCGAAGTTCATAAAACCGGTATTTTCATGCGAAAAAGGTTCAATTATCCGGGCACTTGCCACCATAAATACGAACTCGTTGTCTCCGGTATTAATATTCCCCTTTACTTCATCGCGCCGGTGATAATCCGGGTCTTCAAGATTTATATCAATCTGGCTACCGGCACTTTCCGGAATAATAACCGAAGTTTTATTTTCCACTACCGGCAACCGATCGATTCTTTCATCGAAACGATTATAAACATATACCGACCTGCCAATACATTTCAGCAACCCATTATTTCGCTGTGCGTTAAAAAAGGCATGCACAAAATACAAGCCGGTTTGCAGGGAATCGGGCACGGCAATATAACCTTCGGTATGTGTGTTGTTGCACTTTACGGCACGCGATGCGATTAAATTACCGGTTTGCGATTCGAGTTGCAAACGCACAATATTACCGTATTGCTGTAACTCGTTGGGCACATATATTTTTACCCATAAAGTATCGCCCGAAATGCAATAGTCGCGATCGGTAAAAACTACAAGTTCGCGGTTGGCCGTAGTTTGCGCACCGGCGTTAAAACCCAACCAAACACTAACCACCAGAAATACTATTTTTAATGCTCTGCTCATTGTTTCTTACTATAAGGATACTGCCAAAAAGCAGGAGCAACAGACACTTGTTCGCCAGATAAAGGAATGTTGTGTAGTTCCTCAATCTCGCGCAATATAAATCCTGCTGTTTCAGATATGTATCGCAAAAAATACCTTGTTTCGTTATTCACTGATATTTCAAAATTCCCGAGTATCTTCTGATCACTGTCTGTAGTACATTTAATATTACTGCGTGCCTGCACATACAGGGGGTCAAATATTTTTCCTTCAGATTCAAGTTGATTATTCAAATCATCGTAATAGTTATAGGCACTTTCAGTTATTCCGTGCTGATACAGGATTACTATCCAGCCTGCAAAAATATGTTCTTCTTTGTATTGCATTTTGTTTTTCAAGAAATACAAGGCATGCTTTTTAATTTCTTTTGTACCCGAATATTCCGGTGGCGCAGCAATATTAAATGCTTCCTGCGGATAGGAAGATCTCCATCCATACACCGTTTCGGGCATTCCAATACCAGACGGTCCGGGAACATCGATAACATAATTGTATTGCAAAACAAAGCGGGTGGTAAAGCGGCAGTAAGGATTTTCGTTGTTGGGCGTAATATCAGCATACAAACGAATACCTTCTGATCTATCCACATTATCCACATCATTATCACCGCTTTCCTGTCTTATTTCAACCTCCTCAAAACCATACACACTGTCAATCGATGGTTTTTGGGGTATGTCCTCAAAAATCGATTCATATTCTTCTCCCTGGTATTGAATTTTTAATTTATACTGCAAATTCGGATCAAGAGTCTGCGCCAACCTGTATTGCCCCTGAGAATAATGCTGTAGCTTCAGTTCGTTACCATTATTATCAATAAGCCGCACATCGGCATCGGTAACTGCAGGCCCGGTGCTGGCATTATCGTAGTAGGCCACCGATTCGTATAAATGAATGTAATTAATCCGTTGGTCGGCCGAAATTCGTGCATCGGCAACCAAAACATTGTCCACCACATCTATATCAGGCCGGTAAACATCTTCGCAGCCCGACAGTAGAATGAGCAACAGAAAACTATATGTAATAATACGCTTCATTAAAACCTAAAATTATACGTTAGCGAAGGAACCGGAATACCAATTACCGACAGTTTAAACAGTGAATAACGGGTGTAATTATTGCTTTCGCCCGGTACCGACTTTTTGTAATACACCGAATACGGATTATTTCGGCCGTAAACATTATATACCGACAAGGTCCAGCTGCCTTTCCACATCCGTTTTTTACGCAGGTTTTGATCAAAAGTGATTGACAAATCCAAACGATGATACGATGGCATGCGGTATTTATTTCTATCGGAATAATAAACCAGATCTTCGCCGGCAAATTCATATTTAATTTCGGGCAAGGTGGTGGGTCTTCCTGAAACCATAACAAAGTTACCCGAAAAACGCCATCTGCGACTAATATTATAGGTTGCCGTTAGCGAAAAATCGTGTGGTTTATCGTAAATTGATGGATAATAATCGCCGTTCCACAAATTCTCTTCGTCAAAATCGCTGGTATTTTTCCGCATTGTTCGCGAATATACATAGCTGGCATAACCGGTTAAGCGGCCAAAGTTTTTGCGTGCGCTCAGCTCAATCCCATACGAATAACCTTTTGTAGGCACAAGTGCCGTTTCAACATGGTCGTTCATAATTAGCTGAGCTCCATTTTTATACTCAATCAGATTTTGCAAATATTTGTAATACACTTCCGCTGCAAGATCAAAATTCGCCAACAACGAGTTATTTTCAACACCAACTGCCACCTGATCGGAAATAAGTGGTTTTAAATGGTAATCGGCGGCTTTCCATGTTTCGGCCGGCGAGATTACCGCATTATTGCTGAGCTGAAAAATATTTTGCCGGGTACGCTGATAACTGAATTTCAGCACGGTGTTCATATCAAGATCGTAATTCAATGCCAGCCTCGGCTCAATTCCACCGTAAGTTGCCGAAGCCTCGTTGTTGCCAAACTGCAGCGAGTCGGTCACCGTTCCCGGATCTTTGGGCTGCCCCTCATCGTACAAATAAACCAGCGGAGTACCAATATTACTAAAATGATTGTAACGCAAACCGGCCACAATCGAGAAGTTCGGCAAAACCTGAAATTCGTCGCTTACAAACACCGACCAATCCAGTGTTTTCTCCATTGCTAATTTTCGACCTACAATTACCGTAGTATCATGCTGTGGAATAATCTCTCCCGGACTGATTTCGTTGTAAACAGCTTTAAAACCGGCTTCGGAATTATGGCGCTCGTTGGGGTGCCATTTAAAGTTATACCCAACCGAACTGTACTGCAACTGATTATCGAGATAATAAGCTTCATAAGGTTTATCGTTGGCCAGATCAGTAAGGCGGTAATCGTAACGGCTGTAGGCGGCATCCAGCTCGCCATAAAATTTTTCGCCAAAGCGATTGTTTAGTTTTAAGTTGCCCAGCAGGTTTCCGTATTCGGTTATCGATTGCGAACTGGTACTAAACTCGTCGAAACTGGTATAGGCCATTACGCTTAGTTTGTTGTGCTGATTGAACTTATAAGTTAGTTTTCCCGACACATCATAAAAATGGGTAACACCTTCGTTTAAGTCGAGATTGGGAATTTCTTGCAACAACCAGTCGGTATAGGAACTTCGGCCACCGATTGCTACGGTAAGCTTTTTATTTTTAGTTAATGGCCCGTCAAGCGCCAGGCGCGAGTTTATAATTCCAATTCCGCCATATAAGCGTATGGTTTCGTCGTTTCCTTCTTTAAAGTCAACCTCCATCACCGATGCCACCCGTTCGCCGTAACGCGCCGGCATGCCTCCTTTAAACAATCGCACATTTTCCACCACATCAGGATTAATAAGCGACATAAAACCAAACAGGTGCGACGAATTAAATACGGGGCTGCCATTTACCAGAATAAGGTTTTGATCGGTGTTTCCGCCACGAACGTTAAATCCCGACGACAATTCGCTAACGGTTTGTACGCCGGCCAGAATGGTAAGCCCTTTTAACACATCAACCTCGCCCATTAATGCCGGCAGTTGCTGAATTTCTTTTCCACTCATTTGCACCATACTCATTTGCGCCCGGGGCACATCTCCATCCGATCCCAACACGGTAACCTCATCAATGTTATGCGATTCTTCAAACAATCGAAAATCTGCGGTACCATCTTCAATCAAACGAACATCTATTGAGGAGCCTTCAAAACCGATATAGGTGATCGTTAATCTTAAGTCGCCGGTTGGCAAGTCCAGTTCAAAATTTCCGTTGGCATCAGATGTGGTACCTTTTTGAAGCTTGTTGCAATAAACCACGGCACCAACCAGCGGAGCTCCGTCTTTTCCGTCGAGCACCCTGCCTTTTAGTGTTGCCGTTTTGTATCGGCCTAAATTCATGGGATCGCCCACTACCAGAGTTTGTGAGTAATCATCAAATTTCGACCGGGTATCGGCCGACCTGCGAAAAATTACAATTCCATCATTCTGGAAGAAATCATAGGTTAGTTCCGAATCGTAAAATACATTATTTAGCGCCTGCAACAATGGAGTGTTTTCAAACTGATTGGAAATGGTTGAGTTTTCAATCCACGAATCTTTGTAATAAACCCGTAAATTATAATTGGTCTCCAGGTCATTCAAAAATTGCACAAGGGGCCGGTTTTGGTACGAACCACTGATTTTTAACTCCTCAATTTGCTGGGCATACAAAAGCGTATTACTTCCCAACAAGAGAAATAAAAACAGGAGCACATGATTAATCAAATAATTCTTCAATTTGGTTTTGAGTCTTAATTTATATTTTGTTTGACTTTCATTCTCTCCGGAAGTTTAAACGAACTTCATTTAAGCATTCTGTTCAGCAAAAAACAATCAACAATACCGTTCTACATAACCAGGTTTTGCTAAAAGCGTACTTAACATGTCTGCGTTATTTTCAGTATTTCGTGAGCAATAAACCTTGTTATTCTATTCGGTATTTAACAATAGTATAAAAACAGGGCAATATGTTACAACTCTTTTTATTTTATTCCCGATTAATTTTCACCAGCTTCGGCGAAAACGGCAATCTTTTACCTCACGCCCCGGCTTGCAACAACGATACTCCGATATCCGAAGATTTTTCGTGCAAAAACGTGCGTACGGCACCGGCCGCCTCAACCCGGTTCTTAACTTAGCCAGGCAGCACTTATAAACTGTTAACCCAATCAGTATTTTTCGGAGCCCCTTTCCGTTAATTGCCCAATTGTTACTCAAAAAACCTTAAATAACTCAAAAGCAATATTTTATAGGATTACTTTTTTGTATTTTAGGGGATATTATAGTAGAAGGACGCATTATTAAAATTTTATAAGGACAATTAACAGGCCCACCCAAAAGTGGCGTTTTGAATAATTACTGCTGTTACAACTGGTTAAAGTCGGTAGCATCAGTATATTTTTAATAACATATTAAATTGAAAAGATATGAAGGCACTCGCAAAAATCATTCACCAAACCCCTGCATCATACCTGCCAACTGCTTTTCCTGCGCATTATTACGGAATGCCAAACGGAAGGATTTTCATCGTTTTCTCGCGATTTTACGATTTGGCGATCGGAGATTCGGGTATCGAGTTTGTGTTTGCCGAGCATGATGATTTTTCGTATAACTACGAAACCGGCGAAATTATTCCATTACAAAATATCGCCAGAAAGTTAAAAGTGTTTTCGGAAGAAGTGGATCATCCCAACCTGAAGATCAGCATCTTTGCCACAAAACGAAACCTGCAATCTTACGGACAGGCACAAGCCTTTTTAAACGACGAAGCAATGCGAATGTGCGCCGTTTCTGCTTAAAGAATAACAAAATTGTGTTATCGTTACCTTTTCTTAGATATTTTCAGTATTTTGCCCTGTGATTTTAGGCAGAAAATCAATGCTTTACATGATATAAACCGTTTATTTTTACCTAAAATTTAAAGTTGTGATAGTCATGAAATTAAATGCATTAAAACTTACCCAGGAAGTAAGAGAGCTAAAAATAGTTAGCGCCTCGGAAATAAGCGAAACATCCACTCCATTATTTGAATTAAGCAAAGAAACCATTAGCGAAAAGAGTTTTACCTCTTCATTCCAGGACTTTTCGGTTTACCACATTCTGAAACAACAGCTATTCGGTATTAACTAATACCAAATAATATTTAACTGTTATAAGATAACCCTCAGGCAGTAGTATAATATAGTACTGCAGTTTTATTCGCCGTAAAACACAAAAATCCTTTTCAGCGGGCAAAATTACGTGCTGTAAAAACCATTACAAAACACACTCCGTCAACCAATTCTCTTGCAAAAAAAGTGATGTAGAAAAACTTTTCTCTTTTTAATTGTTATGGTTTATAAACACAAACTATAGCACGATGTCGAATCTGCAGATTTTGATCAAAGAACTTGGTAAGCCCTATTCCGATCTCCAATTTCTTTTAACCTGTTTCCGCGAAGTACTGATTGAAAATGGCGAAAAAGAAGTGGCAAGCGTAATGCCATGGATTGGTGACGAGAATTCACAAAATGCCGGTTATTTTTCGCAAAAGCACTTTAACATGTATTCGGTTTGTTTTCAGCTGTTAAACCTGGCCGAAACAAACGGTGCCGTGCAACAACGCCGAAAAACCGAAGAAAGCAACTCGCTACTGGCCACAAACGGACTGTGGGCCAACAGCCTACATCTTTTAAAAGAAAAAGGAATTGCAGAAGAAAAAATTCTCGAATCGTTTAATAATATTTCTATTCAGCCGGTTTTAACCGCTCACCCTACCGAAGCCAAACGTCCGGTAATTCTCAAAAAATACCGCGAGCTGTACCTGCTTTTGGTAAAACGCGAGAACTCGATGTACAACTCGTACGAGCTACAGGAAAATCGCGAAGAAATGAAACGTGTAATTTCCTCCATCTGGCACATCGACGAGTTTTACATGGAAAAACCCACCGTTGAAAACGAGCTGGATAATGCTATTCACTATTTTGTAAATGTTTTCCCCGAGGTGGTTCCGCTGTTAAACCGGCGACTTGTTCAGGCCTGGGAATTTTCCGGGTTCGACTCCAGCCCACTAATTAAAAACAACAATTTTCCGCGGTTAAAATTCGGAACCTGGATTGGTGGCGATCGCGATGGCCATCCGTTGGTTACTGCAGAAGTAACCCAAAAAGCGTTACACAAACTTCGCTTAAACGCTTTTATCACGGTTAAGAACGAACTGAACAGACTGGCCGACGACCTGAGTTTTTATTTTGAAATATCGGAACTGCCTGAGTTTATGGTTAAGCGCTTTAAAGAGCTGGTGGCCGAAGCGGGAAATAAAACGAAAAAAATTATTTCATCATCGAAGAACGAGGCGTTTAAACTTATAGTGCAGCTTTTTATCAATAAACTGCCACTAAATATCGGGAATTCTCAGTTGTTGGAGCTCGACGACAAAAAAGGCACCTACGATAACTCCAAACAATTGCTCGAAGACCTGGAATTGCTAAAAAGCGCCCTACTGGAAACGAATTATATCGACATCGCCCATCAATCGGTTAACCGCTCCATCTATTTTATCCAAACCTTTGGTTTTCATCTTGCCGAACTCGACATCAGGCAAAACAGCCGCTATTACCATTTGGCCCTGCAACAACTGGTTGAAAAATCAGATCCGTTTAACGCTAAAGATACCGAATGGACCGAGGAGGGCAAAAAAGCATTTCTGGAGAAGGAACTACGATCGGCGCGACCGTTTACGCACGATTACAGCCAGCTCGATACCGAATCGAAAAACACGATCGAATGTTTTCAGTTACTGAACAATCACATTTCAAAATATGCGCACTATTCCATCGGGTCGCTAATTATTAGCATGACCCAAAGTGTTAGCGATTTGCTTACCGTTTATATTCTGGCACGAGAAGCCGGCCTTACACTTTTCCGCGATACGATGATCATTAAACTGCATGTTGTTCCGCTTTTCGAAACCATTCAGGATTTGATCGACAGTCCGGCCATACTGGAAGAATATTTTAGCTATCCTGAAGTTCAAAACAGCCTGGAATACCAGCGTAAAGCACAAAACCTGCCGGTAAAAACACAGGAAGTAATGATTGGCTACAGCGATAGCAACAAAGACGGCGGGATACTGGCCAGTGCATGGTTTTTATACAAAGCGCAGAAAGAAATTACGGAAGTGGGCAGAAAATACGGTATCGACATTAAGTTTTTCCACGGAAAAGGAGGCTCAATTAGCCGCGGTGCAGGACCAATTCACTGGTTTTTGCGTTCGCTGCCACACGCCACGCTTTCGGGCAATTTTAAAATTACCGAGCAGGGCGAAAGCATTGAAAAGAAATTTGCCAATAAAATAAATGCTGTTTACAACCTCGAATTAATGTTATCGGGGAATGCATTAAACACGCTGCTGCACAAAACGCCTGAAGAGGATGGCGACGACATTGCCGAAATTATGGAATTTATGGGGCAGGAAAGTTTTAATACTTACACAGAACTGCTTCAAAATCCGCATTTTCTTGATTTTTACCAGGAAGCTACACCAATTGATGTGATTGAACAAAGTAAAATTGGCTCGCGCCCCGCACGACGAACCGGAAAAAGAAGTTTCTCCGATCTCCGGGCCATTCCGTGGGTATTCAGCTGGGGACAATCGCGCTACCACATTACCAGCTGGTACGGTGTTGGGTCAACACTCGAAAAAATGAAAAACCAATGCCCCGACAAATACGAGAAACTAAAAAAGCTGATTCCGAAGAACCAGTTTATACGCTATGTTTTAACCAATGTTGACACCAGTTTGGCAAGCACCGACAAAGACATTATGCAGCTTTACGGCGGCCTGGTGAAAAATGAAGAAACACGTTCTGTTGTATTAAACCTTTTGCTGCAGGAGTTTGAAAAAACACAGCAAATTATGAACGAATTGTTGGGGCGCCCCATGCAGGAGCGGCGAAAAAGTCATTATTACTCCACGAAATTACGTGCCGAAGCGCTTCGTACACTGCACAACTACCAGGTGCACTACATTAACAAGTGGCGCGGGCAGCAAAATGCCGATGCCGACGAAAATAAAGAAATACTTAACCAGTTGCTTCTATCGGTAAATGCCATTGCAAACGCCATGGGAACAACCGGATAATTTCTCATTTCAAAATAATGTTTGTAATTAAAAACGTAAAACAATACCTATTTCAGAAATAAAATAAAACAATGAAAGCCCTTTTAAAAGCGTTAAAAATTATCCTCTTAACACCTGTTCTTCTTATAGTAATGTTTCTGCTTGTGTTGTGCGTAAGCTATTCGACAACTTACGTTTATCGTTTGGCCACTATGAATGTGGCCGATGTTTACGACTATCAAAAATTCGAGAATAGGACAATCGAATCCTCATCTGATACTTTTGAGTTTGCCAAAGTGCTTGATGAAGATTTTGTGGAAAACTTATTTCAGGATAGAGTCGATCAGTCGGGTTTCAGTTCATTTGACGAGTGGGCTGAAAAATCGCAAACCACAGCGCTGATTTTCATCCGCAAAGACACCATTTTGTACGAAAAATATTTTAACGGCTTTTCGCGCGAATCCTATTTCCATTCGCAGTCGATGGCCAAATCGTTTATCTCGTTTTTAATTGGTGCGGCTATTGACGATAGATTAATTGCCAGTATCGACGACCCGATGACAAAATACATTCCCGAGCTCAGGGAACGTGATCCTGATTTTGAGAAAATAACCATTAAAAACCTGCTTGAAATGCGTTCGGGCTTAAAGTATTTTACCGGTTATATTCCGGGTACTTACATTCATCTTCCTTGGCATGCCGAGGCGGTTGGTTATTATCATCCCAACGTACGACAGCTATTGCTAAAAAAAATAGAAATTGACCGGGAACCCGGAAAATCGTTTCAATACAACAATTACAACACCAGCTATTTAGGATTGATTATCGAACGGGCGACAAACAAAACCGTTTCGGAATACCTGGAAGAAAAACTGTGGTCGGAAATTATGGAGTACGATGCATTGTTTTCTATCGACAGTAAACGATCGGGGTTTGAATACATGCCCAGCCGGCTAATCGCCCGGGCCATTGATTATGCGCGTTTTGGAAGGCTTTTCCTGAATAACGGCAACTGGAACGGCAAACAGGTGGTTTCCGAAAATTGGGTAATGGAATCTACTCGTGAGAAAAAAGATATTCCGCGCAATATTTACCCCGAATGGTTTGGTGGCGACAATTGCAAACATGTGTATTACACCTACCAGTGGTGGGGACAAACCAATTGCGATTCAACTTTTCAGTTTATGGCTTCGGGCAACCTGGGACAAAATATATATGTTATTCCCGATAAGGAAATTATAATTGTACACTGTGGCAACTCGCTGGAACATTACGGCGATTTTGATCTTTGGAATGTGGCCGAAAAAATTCGTGAGCAACACTAATTTCCAAAGTTATCCGAAAAAAAAGGTGATATAAAAAACTCATATCACCTTAATTCCTTACTCTCTTTTTATTGCTTAACTCAGAATTTCTTCCAGTGTGATGTAATCACCCACTTTGCCAGTCATTTTTTCCACATCGGTATTTACCGGAAGTGTTTTTTTGCCCGGTCTCCAACCTGCCGGACACACCTCGCCGGTTTTGCTTGCATGCTGCCAGGCCTTAATTTGTCTGATAAACTCAATTACATTTCTTCCCACAGAATCAGCCTGAACTTCCTGTGCCACACAAACGCCATCAGGATTAAACAGGAATCGTCCTCTTAGCGCAACACCTTCTTCTTCGATTAGCACACCAAATGCACGGCTAACTTCCTGGGTGGTGTCGGCACCAATTGTAAGTTGCAAACCTTTCAGAATCGGTTCTGTTTCCACAAATCGTTTGTGCGAAAATTTTGAATCAACCGACACGGGCAAAAGCTCTACTCCCAGTTCCTGAAATTCATCGTAATGGGCGTTCATTGCTGCAATTTCGGTCGGACACACAAAGGTAAAATCGGCAGGATAAAAACATACCACTGTCCATTTGTCCTTATAATCTTCACTTTTTACGGTTTTATAATGCCCCGTTTTTGCGTCGTACGCTTCCATTTCAAATTCCGGCATCAGTTGCCTTACCATTGTTGCACTCATTGATTTCTCCTCCGTTTTTAAATTTTCAACTACATTTTCTTTATTCTTCTTTTTTTTCAGTGGTTTTACACCATTAACACATGCCATAATTATTTAATTTATGTGGTTATTATATTATGCCTAACAAACTTACAACAAATAACCTTATATCCATTTACAACTTGATTTATTAAACGTTTGTTCACTTAAAAAAGTTTAAAGGGCACGTATTTTTTTTTTGAAAAATTCTATGAGTGGGAAAATCAGGCTAAAAAAAAGCACGATGTTCAGCAAATAATTTTGTAACCCAAAACAGCAACGGGTTTGTTAAACTGCCTTTCGTTTTATTTCGAATTCAGTTTAATTATCACATCAAAACCACTGTCGCTTGACGAGTTATTCAGCTGAAAAAACAGGAAGCGGAACAGTTCGTACTCCAGTTTTACTTCATATTTTGAAATGTCTTTTTCGTCGGTTTCGCCAAAACGCTGCTCGTAACTTACAAACAAATCGTTGGTGATGTATTTCCCCACTACAACGGTTGCGTTTTCGAAATCGCCATCGCCTTTCAGTTCAATGTAGTCAACATCCAGTTTATCACCCAGCAACTCGGTTAATTGCGACGACAGCACCGACATGGCTGCTGAACCTGCAATTTGTCCGGCTCCTGAAACATTCTCCTGTTGTGCAATGCTTAGCTCATTCATTGCCACCCCAAATAAAATGTACGACAAGGCATCACCTTCGCTGACCGGGCTGCCATCGAGCGTAAAATTAACTTCCGGCTGACTCGCGGTTCCCGATACCTGAACCGTTAACTCCATCTCTACTTTTTCGGGACTACGAAACGCATACACAGCCTTAATATTCAAACGGGGCATTAGTTCTTCTCCCCCCTGAAAAGTGATCGTTCCTTCATCAATTTTGAAGGTTTTTCCAAGGACCTTATATTGCCCGCGCACCACATTAATACGGCCAAATAACTCGAAGAATTCCGGGTTTTTAATGATTTCCACTTCTCCGGAAACTTCCACGTACATCTCCTTGTCTTTAATCCATGTATTCTGCGGTATTTCAACTGAAAGTCGCCCGGTTAGGTTAGATAGCGAACTAAAATCGAGCGAATCAAGTGCAGAAATTGTATCGTTTACAGCCACAGCCACAACCGCTGTATCTTTCAGTTTTTCTATTTCGCGCATTAATACCGGTTTCGGCAATTCAGGCTCGGCAAACTGCCCGGTTAAATTCATAATGGCAGGAATATAAATATTGGCTTCAGGAATTTCCAGATCGCCATCAAAAACCATTTTTCCGCCTTGAGCTTTTAAACTGACATCGCCTGATACTTCCATATTAAACTGCCGGTGATCAACCGGATTAAAAGCGTTGAAATGAATTTTCAATTCCGACTCTTTGATCTTCCCGTTGTAAATAGCAGAACCAAAATCGACCGTACCACTGGCTTTCAGATTTCCATCATTGGTTTTAATGTAAAACGAATCGAGTTGGGCGGCATCTTCCGAAAACCGAAGATCGAGCATAACATCCTTGTATTCAATTCCATATTTGGGAATTAAAACCGCTGCATTATTCAGCCTGATATTTCCATCCGGCTCAGGAGATTTTAAGGTACCACCCACCTTTACCTGCCCGTTTAAAAATCCTTCTACTTTTTCGTCCTCATCTAAAAACTGCATTGCCGACAAGGGAAAACGCTCCAAAGCTAATCTGCCATTAACCATCGCATTTGAATCCAACAAAAAGCTCATACTGTCGAAACGGGCCTCCAAAGGAATGTTGGCGTTAATTTCAAGCAAACCGGTATCAAGCGGAACAACTTGTGCATCAATATTCAGGCGGTTGTTAGCCAAATTGAATTCTCCGCCAAAATCCGAAAATTGATAGCCATAAGCCAGCGCCTTGTCAATTCTTAAACTTCCATTTAACTGAGGCGATGACGCGGTTCCTTTAAGCCTTGCTTCGGCGTTTATTTTTCCGGAAATTTCAGCATCCATTCCCAAACTCTTTAACAAGCCGGCAATATTTACATTGGCAATTTCAAATTGAAAATCTTCGTTGCCGTACTGCGAAAATACTCCACCGGCTTTTATGTATTGTGCCGAATCGGACTTATCGGAAACCATTTTCAGGTTTTTTAGCCGGTATTCCAGCGAATCCAGTTCCAGAACCGCCGGTGCTTCGGCCAGGTGCAGGTGTTGGTTCTTAAAATCCAGACTCCATTCCGAAAAAGCGATATTTATCACATTGTTAAGTGCAATTTCCGACTTCAGCTGTGTATGAAAATCCTTGCCTTTTGCCTGCATTTCAAGCTGAACTGAATCTGAATAATAATTTGCCGAGCTACTGATACTATCCAACTCAAAATTGCCCGCTTTGAAATTTTCCAGCCTGGTTGTTGCCGCAAACGTGGTATCATTAGCAGTAAGTTTCCCGGTAGCATCTACCCCAAGTTTACCGACCGTTATATCAGCAAATCCGGCGTTCTGCAATTCGACAGTAGCAGCAAGTAACAGCGAATCTTTCGTGCCGGAGAGCTGCGCGTTTACTTTTCCCTGCCCGTAAACACTATCCAGCGGAATAAAAGCTGAAAAATCCTGTAAATTTTCAAATTGGGCTGACAACTGAATAGCTGAACTTCCGGCTAAATTGTAATTCCCCGAAGCGGTTAAATACAGCGATTTTGCGTTTGCCCAAAGCGAATCGATTACCATATTTTGCCGGCGGTAATTAACCTGCCCTACCAAAGAGTCGATAGTATAACCGGAGAAAGTTGATTGACTCAATATCACATTTGTGCGAGCCTGCAGGATTTCAGGATCAAAACCTTCACCACTCAAATCGGCTTTTAAGTTGATATCCGATTGTAACGAATCGTTAGCCAACAACGGCGCCAGATTCAACCTTTTTGTTATCAGGTGCACCTTATAAGTCGGACGTTCCAGCAGATCTTGTATTTCGGGCAAAACGGTAACCGCCCCAAAATTTCCTTTAGCATCAATTTTTCCGGAAAGATCTCCCCTATTCATTCGGAGTTTCATTTTTATCTTCTCCACAGGTTTTTGCGCAAAAACACAATTCCTAAAATCGGCATCTACTTTTATATCCGCAGTTTTCGGATCTACGCCACTTCCATCGATTTTAAAGTCTCCGTTTAGCGTATGCTCCAACGCCGGATTCCCCATCCAGTGCGCCAGATTAACCTTCTCGATATTCCCGGTTATTTTGTATTCCAAAGCTGTTTTATCGGGGCTATTGATAAACTGAAGCAGGTTTTCTGAATTAAGATCGAGCTTGATCAGTTGCTCTTTATCACGAACGGAAAGTGTTGCCTCAACGCCCTTTTGTGTAGAATTTGCCTTGAAATCAATTTCCGGCCGGGCAGGAAGATTGATTTGCGGCAACAAAAACTCAAACTCCTTTATATTAATCGGTTCGGTTTGCATTTCAGCCACAATCTCCGTTGTTGCATCACCCGAGTATTTTGCTTCTGCATTCAACGCATTTTGTGCTGTTTTTAAATGAAAGTTATTTAGCGCTATATTTTCTTCAGTGCGCCGGGCTGCGAAAGTCAGTTCGCGTAAAGCAAAATCCGGACGCTGCGTTTGTAAGTCAAAGTGCTTTAAAGTGATTGTTTGTTCGTTAGACGAATACGCACCATCGGCCTCAAGGTTTATATTTTTTACTTCGTCGGGGATAAGTGAATCGAGCGCCTGAATCTGAACCCGGCCATCGCTAATTTTAAAGTTGGATAAAAGCATTCGGAAATTACCGGAAGCAGGCGTAGTATCTGTTGAACTTCCGGCCTGTTCTTTCAATAAAGATTCGAAGTTCCATGTGGAGTCTTTTTCTTGTTTCAGGTACACATATGGCTCATTTATGCAGGCTGATGATAGTTGTAACTCGCCACGCCTTAATGGCCACAAACTGTACGATGCACCAACCGAACTGATGTAGAGAAAAGTATCTTCCTCGTATGTCCATAGCACATCTTCCAAAGCTAAATTGGAGAAAAAGTTCCCACTGATTTTTCCAATTGCCAATTCCCCGTTTACAACTTTGCCGGCCTGCTTGGCAGCCACACGTGCAAATTTGTTTTTAACCGGCTGTGTTTGAATCAGCAAGCCGGAAAGGAACAGCAAAATAATGATGCCGGCCAGCAGCCAGGCAATAAAGAGTACTATTTTTCGGATTATTCTTTTCATTCTTTTCCTTAAAATGCCTGTCCGACACTAATAAAAAACTGCGGACTTTTTTTCTCGTTCCACAACGGAAAACCAACATCAAAACGCACCGGGCCAATTGGCGTATCAACACGTAACCCGCCACCGGCAGCGTAAGCCAGTTCGTTTATTTTGTAGCTAAAAGCCTTCTCCCAAACATTACCGCCTTCAAAAAATGCCACGCCACTCAGGCGCCAAAAAAGCGGATACCGGAGTTCTGCATTTCCTTCCAAAATACTTTTACCGCCCAAAGGAGTTCCGCTTTCGCGCTTTGGCCCCAAATCCGAACGGCTCCAACCACGAATTGAGTTACTACCACCCGAGTAAAAACGGTCTTCAACCGGAATAAAACCACTGTCGTCGGAAGAGTGAATCCCCCCGATCATACCCCGAAATGCCAGTACCAGATCATCAATTTTTTGATAGGTCCGGAAATCGCCCCAAACGCGCAGATAACTGAAGTCGCCACCAAACTTATAACCGTTCAGCTTCATCCCCATCGACAGGTTTACTCCCTGATCGGGCGAAAATTTCGGATGAGCCGTTGAAAAAACAGAACTTAGCAACACTCCCGATTTATTGTAGAGGTAATTCTCATCTTCCGGATCGGGAAACTCAGAATCGCCCTCCTCTATTTGTTGTTTCACTTTCTCGTAATAATAGGTAAGTGTTGCATTCAGCTCTTTGCTAAAACGGTAGGTTAAAGGCAGGTTTAATCCGTAGGTACGTGTTTCGTAACCCGGTTCTTTATTACTTCCCAGGAATGGGTTGATGGAAACAGTTCCTTTTTTATTTAAAAGTTGTGGCTGCGTCCATTTCACGCTCAGGTAATAAGGTTCGATTGCCGAATGTTTGGCGTAAATATTAATGCGCCGGGCAGTACCCAAAAATCCAAGATAAGTTAAATCCGCAAAGGCACGGAATTTATCCTCGGTTCCGTAACCGGCACCAAATTCGGTATTCATTCGCGGCGCTTCTTCAATGTATAAGTTCACCGGAATAGGGTCGCGCAAGGTAGTTTTATCCTTTTGCGGAAGCACCGAAACCACGCTAAAAAGCTGCAGGTGATACAGCGACTCGCGCGTTTTATCCAAAAGCGATTTATTGTAATCCTCTCCTTCCCGGTAGTCAAATTGCTTTCGAATAAATTCCTCATCCACATGATTATTTCCCTTCACCGTTGTTGCTCCAAAATGGCTTACAGGCCCGGGATTGATCACGTAAGTAATCCCAACCAAATGTTGTGTTGTATCGAGCTGAATTTCGTAATCCACATCAACGTAAGCATAGCTCCTATCTAAAAAGATATTGCGAATTGCAGCTATGTCTTCCTTCAAGGCCTCATCGCTAAATCGTTTTGAATGGAGTAAAAAAAGTTTTCGGATGTTGTGGTCGGCGATGGAATCAATGTTTATCTGAGGATTGGTTTTGTTCAATTTAAAAATCACCGTATCAATGGTGTATGGCTCGCCTTCCTCGATAATAAAATTAAGTTTAACAGTCTGCTTTTCATCGTTAACTTTTAGCGAATCAAGCAGTACCTGTGCCTTTACAAAACCTTCGCTCTGGTAGGTTTTTCTCAGTCGCTCCAAATCCAAATCCAGCAACTCGCGGTTAAACAACGAAGGCTCGTTGTCGGTTAACAATTTCTCGAGATACGATACCTCATCAAACACCATCTTATCCAACAAGTAGCTGCTTTCCAACGATCGGTTTCCTTTGAAACTAATCTTTCTGATTTCGTAATTCTCCTGGGCTCCCAGAGGAAAACCAAACAGTTGCAGGACGATTGAGACGAAGAATATGTAGGCAATTTTTCTGATCATAATTAACGCATGGCAAACATAAAACACCTTAATCGGTAAAACTGTTTTCGATAATTGGTTTAACTGCCGATTCGGCAATAAGATTAATACTTTGCGCATGTTGAGCCGCATTTATTGTATCGGGTGTAAAAACCATTTGTACATTCAATTCTTCCATTTCCGCAATCAGTTTTTTCATGTGTTGGTCTTTCCTTTTTCGCACCGTTCGGATATAAATTGCCTTTATACGCTGCGGAAATATACGTGCCACGCGGGCATAAATCTCCGGATCGTGCTGTCCGTTATCGCCCACCAGCACAAACGGCAACTTGGGATATGTTTTAAAAAGCCTGATTATTTTATCCAGTTTATGCTCGTGATTTCCGCCATCCTGTTTCCATAAATTTAAAAGCCCCGGATTAATTTCGCGAAGTAAATAAACGCCCTTCGGAAATTGATTGTACGCACAAAAATCGTCAATCAGGTCGTATAAATTCCATTCGCTGCTCGACAGGTAAAAAAACGGATTATTGCTATTTTCATTGGCGCCCTGATGCAGCGCCCGGTAAAAAGCTTCCACTCCCGGAAAAGGTTTTCGGGTTCGCGAGTTGTGCGTAAGCATTAAGCGCAACTTTCGTAATGTTTGTGTAGAGTGGCTGATCATTATCGTATCGTCAATATCTGAAATTACACCAAATGCGGCATCTTTTCCCGGAATTAAAATTTCACCCGGCACCCGAAAATTATTCTTTTCAGGCCCTATCTGATCCAGCAATTCTGCCTGGTAAGGAATCCATTTTGTATTCTGCTCACCGTTCATTTCATTTAGCGGCATTGTTGCTTTAAAAATACCGTTTTCTTCGGTTAATCGTTGCTTTTGCTCGTTGCCTAAATAAATTTTTATTCGTGCACCGGGAATCTGATCGCCCGAATAACGTTTTAACATGGCCAATATATTTTCGTGCGATGAGTTTTTCCCTTCAGGTTTTTCAAGCCCCTTATCTTCGTAAAGGGCACCGGTAATAGTGGCTTCGCCCGATGCGTACGATCCAAAACCGCGGTAAGGAATTACCTGCGGCACACCAAGCCAACCCAGTTTATGCTTTAGCCTGAACTTTTGCTTTTTCAGGAAACCTTTGTTTTTCCGCTCAAAATAATCGGTCATTTCATTTTTGTCTGTCATAGCTATTTTCGGCACAGAATTTATTGTATTTAAGGTAAACAAATACATAAGACATGCCAGAAGAAAAGCTTTTATTCGTAATAAATCCTATTTCGGGAGATATTGAAAAGAACGATTTACAAGATGAGATTCGCCGTTTTATGGAAGAACACGAACTGGCGGTTGAGTTCTTCCGTACCACCGGTGAAAACGACAAGCAAAAAATTTCTGCAAAAATCAACAAGCTGCAACCATCAACGGTAATAGCCGTGGGTGGCGACGGAACCATTAACCTGGTTGCACAAACAGTAATAAACCAAGCGATTAAAATGGGTATTCTCCCTTTGGGATCGGCAAACGGAATGGCATCGGAGCTTGACCTGCCAAAAACGGTAGAAGAAAACCTGAAACTGATAGCAAAAGGGAAATCGAAAAAGATTGATGTGCTGCAAATAAATGATGAGCACATTTGCCTGCATTTAAGCGACATAGGATTTAATGCACAACTGATTAGTACTTACGAAAAAAGCGACAGCCGGGGCTTGTTGGGCTATACCAAATCGTTCATCGAGGAGTTTGGAAATGCCAATCCGGCGGCCTTTGAAATTACTTTGGAGGATTTTACCCTATCACAAAAAGCATTTATGGTGGTTTTAGCCAACGCCTCGAAGTTTGGAACCGGCGCAGTTATCAATCCCAAAGGGAAACCCGATGATGGCTACTTTGAACTGGTAATTCTGCGCCCACAAAATGTTAGCGATTTTCTGGAGATGCTTGTTCCTTTCTACACCCGCCAGATCCATACGCTCGATTTTGTTGACACCTACCAATGTAAAAAGGTAACGATTAAAAATCCGGAGCGCCAGACCTTACAAATTGATGGGGAAATTATGGGTCAGCCGCTACAAATTAATGTAGAAATTTTACCCCGCTGTGTAGAAATTATTATTCCTTAGTCATTTTTTTTCGGGGACACTTCATCGCCTTGGTTTTTTATTTATCCAGCTGGTATTAGTTATTTCGCAAGGCCTCAATTAACTCTGCCTTATTCATCTTACTTCGCCCTTCAATTCCCACCTGTTGGGCTTTCTTATACAACTCTTGTTTTGTACGTTCTTCATATTTACTACTTCCGCCGCCTTTTGTGCCGGAATCGGGGCTATTGGCTATTCTTGCCGACTTTTGTTTGCTGTATCCCTTCTCCCGTAAAGCTTCGTATTGTTCTTCGTTCTTCACTTGTGGAATATTATTCTTTTTTGCCATAACTAATTTATATTGATTTATCTAACTGACGGAAAATACCTTGCCAGATTCCAGCCAATTTGGAAAAACACATTGTAATCAGATGCTATTTTTTTCACCAATAGTTCTTGCACGCCAGGCAACCTGATAAGACTGTCGAGAATTGGCACAATTATTACAATATATCCTGCAAATACACGATCAGAATGAATAAAACAGGATTAACAAAAACGGCTCTCTATCTTATAATTATTTCACTACTTGTGGCTTTTATTATACTGGCCAAAAACATTCTTATTCCATTGGTACTATCCATGTTTTTTTCGTATTTAATTTACCCTGTGGTATGGAAAATTGAACGGTTGGGGGTAAACCGGATAATTTCTATTTTAACGGTTTTGCTGGTGGTAATTATTTTTATTGGTGGTATTGCGTTGCTGTTTTCATTGAAAGCCTCGAATGTCGACATCAACTTTAACGATGTGAAAGAACAGTTTGATAATAAAAGCCTAAGTGTTCAGAGTGCAATTACCACAAAACTTGGTATTGATGCATCAACATTAGACCATTACCTGAAGCAGGCAGTGGATAATTTAATTACTACCTGGCAGTCGGGAATTGGAAATCTTTTTGCAGCCACCACTACTACCCTTTTTCAAATCGGTATTTTACCGGTATTTACTTTCTTCCTATTGTTTTACCGCACTAAAACAGCACACTTTATTTTGCGAATTACTCCAAAAGAAAAACAATTCGTTACGCTCGATATTCTTCGCGAGATATCGACAGTTATAACCAAATATCTCGGTGGGTTATTGCTGGTTGTTGCCATACTTGCCGTTCTAAACTCAGTTGGCCTGTTAATTATCGGTATTAAACATGCCATGGTATTTGGTATTCTGGCCGCGCTGCTCAACCTAATTCCATATATCGGAACATTTCTGGGTGGTCTTATTCCTTTTATGTATGTAGTTTTTACCGATCCGCGCCCACTTCCCGCAATGATAAAAGTTGTGATACTTTTTATGGTTATACAGTTTATCGAGAACAATTTGCTTACACCTAACATTGTAGGCAACAGCATAAAAATTAATCCACTGGCAATCATCCTAAGTTTATTGTTTGCCAATATTATTTGGGGAATTGCCGGTATGTTGGTCGTAATTCCGGCTTTGGCCACTCTAAAGGTTATTATGCGAAAAATTGACAGTCTGCAACCATACGCATTTTTAATCAGCGATAGTGGAACTGAGAAACACAGACTGAAATTATTTAAACGAAAAAATAAGAATAAAAAATGATTAGAATACTTAGAGATCATCTAAAGATAGTTTCGAAAGCAATAAAAAACTTCGCTGCTAACAATCCTATTGGTATGGCAGCGACAACATCGTTTTTTGCTATTTTTTCTATTGCACCCATTCTTATTATCATTATTTCAGTGTTTGGAATGTTTACCAACGATGCTGTTATTCGGGCAAAGCTTTTTAACGAAGTATCGAACCTTATTGGCAGCGAAAGCAGCCACCTGTTGCAAACCGCCATCGACAATTACAACATTGGCGAAAAAAGCGGTTTGGGAGCTCTTATCGGTGGCGGTATTTTTCTCATCTCGGCAACTACACTTTTCAGTATCATGCAAAACTCGATAAATTACATTTGGCGAATTCGGGTAAAATCAAAACTAAAATTAAACGTGCTGAAATTTTTAAGAGACCGTTTATTCTCTTTCGGACTAATTTTAAGCCTCGGGCTGGTGTTACTTATTTCGTTGGTTCTTGATGCATCGATAAGCATTTTTCAGGATTGGTTGTCCACCACATTTAACCCTGAGTTTATTACCCTTTTTAATCTTCTGGAAATGGGCGCATCTTTAGTAATCACGGCCTTGGTATTTACACTGATTTTCCGTTTCCTCCCTGATATTGTCGTAAAATGGAAAGCAAGTTTGTTTGCAGCCGTTTGTGCTTCGGTATTGTTTTTTATTGGTAAATACCTCATCAGTATTTTTATTGGCAAAAGCCAGCTTGGGGTAATTTACGGGGCAGCCAGCTCGTTTGTAGTTATCCTGCTTTGGATTTATTATGTTTCGTTAATCTTTTATTTCGGGGTACAATTAAGCTACCAGTACTCGGTGTATTACAACCACGATAATAAACCATTAAAATTTGCCGAGCCGTTTAAAATCAGTTCGGCAGATAACTAAAAGACAAGGCATAAAAGCAAGGGTGCTTTTTACATATTCTGCACCATTTTACAACTGCAACTTTAAACATAAAAAAGCAGCTACGATAACTTCCGCAGCTGCTTTTTATGTTTATACTATTCTGTTTAACGTCGATTATCTAAGCCAGTTTCTTCTTTTTGACCGAAAGAAAAACAATACCTAAAACCACCACTACACCACTTATAATTACGGGTGTCCAGTTGGCACTGCTTAAGGCTACATCAATACCTAAAAAACTAAATGTTTCGGAGTTATTTATGGCCTGTATTCCAAAAAATAGTGTTCCGGCTAATCCAACTAAAAGTAAAATAGTTCCTAATGCTTTCATAATTTTCATATTTAATGTTTCGCTTAACTAAAGGCAAAATGGTGCCAACCATGCAATAGCCTTTAAAACACAATGGTTCAACACTTTTACACCTGAAACATTTCTACACTTTACACAAAAGTTGTAGAATATTCTCAACAATGCCGGCATGCAACCAAAGCACACAAAACCTCGTACACCTCTTTATATCTGGCCCTTATACCAATTCAAACCATTAACAGGGCACAGTGGAATGGAATTTTCTATCAGGGACTACAGAGATTAGAAAACAATTTAATAGTAACCTTAAAAATTTTTATCATGAGCAAAGCAACAAATGTATTGATGGGTTTTATTGCCGGAGCAGCAGCAGGAACTTTAACCGGAATTTTGGTAGCCCCGGACAAAGGCGTGAAAACACGTAAGAAACTAAACAAACAGATTAGAAGAACGTCGAGAGATGTTTCAGAATCTATTGGAGACAAAGTAGAAGAAATTAAAGACAAACTGAACGACGTTGTTTCAGAAATGCGAACGAAAGCCGAAGAAACGGAAGAAATAATTAAAGAGAAAGTGAATTCGAAGGCCAAAACAGCTAAAGATACAGCCGCGAACTAATAATTGTAATTTCTCACAATTAGAAGTAAAAAAATGAGCGACCATTTAACAGAAAGTATAGCAGGGCTTAACGAAGCCGTTAAACAATATGTGCAAACCAGAATCGACTTGGTTAAGCTCCTGTTTTTGAAGAAAACATCGAAATACATGAGCATTCTGTTCGGGATGCTCATTATAATTTTACTGTGCACACTTATTCTGGCTTTTGCCGGAGTGGTGTTCACCTTTTGGTATGGCGAAACCTATGGCAATTACCTTGAAGGTGCACTGATTGTACTCGGTAGTTTAGTTGTACTATTAATCGTTTTTCTTTTATTCCGAAACAAACTATTATCCTCGTTCTTCCTTTCAAACTTCTCGGAAATATTGTTCGAGGACGATGAAATAGATCATAAATAAATTGAGCGGGAAGAAGAATTGCATAAACCATTACAAATATGAAGCGAGTAAAAAATATGCGGGAACTGGAGCTCATGAAGGAAAACCTGGAGTACCGCCAAAAATTAAACGAAAAACAACTGCTGGGCTCGTCGGTGGCTATTATCGATAATTTTACCGATGGACTAAAAGACTGGGCCTTTGAATTTGGCACCCATTTATTCCTCGATTTAATTCGCCGCCGAAAAAACCGAGCTCCCGAAACGGAAGAAGAAGAATAAAAAAGTACAACACCGCATTGCAGCAACCAATAAGCAAAAAACCAGATTTGCCAGGCGCATCTCTACTCCAATCTAAATAGGGCAATTCATTAAATTGGTATAAATAATAGACACTTTATTCCTTTAATCTGCAAAAGTATCTTTATCTTTTGCATTTAATAACCGTCTGTTTCAATTTATAATCAATGCCCGATAACTCAAATAATTTCAAACTTTCCCTTAGTTCACTTTCAAAAACGATTAACAGTTTACTGAATAAAAAGGAACTGAACGAAGAAAATCTGGTTCAGATTGAACAGTGGCTGTCATTTCACCTGAATAAAATACGGATTAGGAAACTCGAAGATGTTTCTATTGTTGGCGAAAAGGAAACCGAAGAACGCACAAAAAAAGATGGTGTTTTTATTATCAATACCGCGGCCGACATTATTCTCGATCCGGGTTTTCAGAATTATCATAACGACTATACCGAGCGGCCGGAGAAACTGAATCTTGCCGATTTGGTGGAAGAAAGTACGCTAAACGAATTTAATTCAGCATTTCTTGAAGCCTTGAGCGAGAAAAAGAACACAAAAGCCGAAGTGCTTCTAAAAACAGGTATAAACCGGCAGCGCGAATGTGTTCTTGAATTTGATATGTTGGCCAGTAATACCGATAACAACCGGGTTATCGTTTATTATTCGTTCAAAGATCTTCAGCATGTGCATTTGGCTGATTTCCAGTCGATCGTTTTAAACAACCTTCCGGGAATGGATGTTTTTCTGTTCGATTCGGAATACCGCTATATTCTGGCCGGTGGAAAAGAAAAAGAAAAGTATAATTTAACGAACTCCAGCTTTATCGGGAAAACACTTTTCGATGTGTATAAAAAGCAGGATCAACGTCGTTATTTTCAGTTTTACAACAAGGCTATAAACGGCGAATTTACCGAGGGAGAAGTTCGTTATAAAAAAGACGTGTACTACATTGCCGCAGCGCCGGTAAAAAACATTGAAGGAAATACGGTGGCCGGAATTCTTATCTCGCAAAATGTTACAAAAGATAAAATACTGGAAGATAAACTGATTAAAAGTACCGAGGAAGCGCAGCGTGCCAACAAGGCAAAATCAATATTTCTGGCCAATATGAGCCACGAAATTCGTACACCACTTAATTCAATAATCGGTTTCACCGACCAGCTGAAGAAAACCAACCTGGATGAACAGCAGCAGAAATTTATTTCGCTAATTAACCACTCCTCCGAGCATCTCCTGTATTTGGTAAACGAAATTGTATTCCTTTTTAAACTGGGCATGGGCAAGGTTTACATTGAAAAAACGAGCTTTTCGATTAAAGAGCTGCTCAACGAGCTGGCCGATGTTTATAAAAAACAAGCTGCTGAAAAGAACCTGAAATTTAAAATAACTACCGACAAGGCACTGCCTGATTTTGTTAAAGGAGATCCTTTCCGTTTGCGACAGATATTGATGAACTTGTTGGTTAACGCCCTTAAATACACCGAACAAGGTCAGGTAAATCTGACTACAACCGTAATTAAAAAAACAGAAAACAAGGTTGAGCTGGAATTTGAAATATCTGATACGGGTATTGGAATTGAAGAGAAGGACCTGCCCTATATTTTTGATGTATTTGAGCAGGGCAACAAACGAACGGAAAAGATTCGCGGTGGCGCCGGACTGGGTTTGGGAATTTGCAAAAAGCTCGTTACCCTTTTTAAAGGCGAGATTTTCGTAAGCAGCAAAAAGAACAAGGGAAGTACATTCAGGGTAAATATTCCATTGGAAGTATCGGACGCTAAACCCCGGAAAGAAAAAGAAAAATCGTACAATCTTGATGACAGTTTGTTGCGGGGCAAAAAAGTACTTCTGGCCGACGACGACAAACACAATCGCATGCTTTCCGAATTAGTTTTAAAAGGCTGGCAAACCGATTTCGTTTTGGCAAAAGACGGAGTGGAAGCCTTACATGCGCTTAAAAATATACAGTTCGATCTGGTTTTGCTCGACATACACATGCCACGAAAAAATGGTGTTGATGTGGTAAAAAAAGTACGCGCCAATAAAGGCCTGAACGCTGACACACCCTTTGTGGCCTTAACGGCAAACGCGCTAAAAGCCGATATTAACAGCTACCTGAAAGTGGGGTTTAACGATTATGTTATTAAACCATTCTACGAACTTGAATTATACAATAAAATTTGTAATATTTTGCAAATTGAGAACAACGATAAACAAAGCTCAGTCGCCAGCAAACCAGCCATTGAAGAGCCGGCAACTGCCGATACATTTAATGTGTACGACCTGGAAAAAACAGCTGCCGGCGACAAGCAGTTTTTTAATTCGATGATCGACAATTTTACCGAAAATGCAGCAACATTGCTGGCCGGGTTTGAAAGCGGATTGAAAAACAAAGACTGGCAAACAATTGGTGAAAGAGCGCATAAAGCCATTCCTTCGTTCAGGTTTTTTAAACTAAACGCCACGGCAAACGTGCTTTCAAAAATCGAAGATCTGGCGTTAAGAAACCAGCAATTCGATGCACTGCCCGAGACGGTAAACATGGTTTCGGGACAAATAAAAGAAATAATAAAACAGGCAAAAGCAGCCAAAATATAAGGACAAAGCCCATTAAACTTTTTAGTTGAACTTTTGTATAAACTTATACCAACATAAATTCAATAAATGAAGAAGATATTGATTATTGACGATGACACATTCATCTGTGAGCTATTAAAAAAACATCTTCAAAACAATAAGTACAGTGCCGAAACTGCATTTAACGGAAGAGGCGCGCTCAAACTTTTTAAAGAAAACAACTTCGACCTTGTTTTATGCGATTTCCGGTTGCCCGACACCAGCGGGCTCGAACTTATGCAACAACTAAAGTCGATCAAGCAGTCGGTTCCGGTGATTATAATGACCGCTTATGCCGATGTTAGAATGGCCGTAAAATTGATGAAACTGGGTGCCAGCGACTACATTACCAAGCCCATTCAGCAAGAGGAACTTTTGGGACTGATAAAAAAACTGCTGAAGAAACCAGAACCTTTAGCGGCTAGAAAAAGCCGCAAAACAGTTTATTCGAATGGCGATTTTATTATTGGCGACAGCCCGAAAATAAAGTATGCGATCAACCTGGCCCGCAAAGTGGCACCTACCGATATGTCGGTAATTGTTTCGGGCGAAACCGGAATCGGGAAAGAATATATTGCGCGTTTTATTCACGAAAACAGCCTGCGAAAGGACAAACCGTTTCTGGCAATCGACTGCGGTGCCATTCCGAAAGAACTGGCCAACAGCGAGCTTTTCGGACATATAAAAGGATCGTTTACAGGTGCAATTTCCGATAAAATCGGAGTTTTTCAGAAAGCCGATGGCGGCACCCTTTTTCTCGATGAAATCGGGAACCTAAGTTACGATGTGCAGTTAAAACTGCTGCGGGCCATCCAGGAACGGGTTGTTTCGCGTTTAGGAGACGACAAACAAAAAAGTATTGACATACGCATAATTGCAGCAACAAACGAAGATTTAAACGTTGAGGTAAAAGAAAATAATTTCAGAGAAGACCTGTATCACCGCCTCAACGAATTTAAAATTGCCCTGCCACCGCTGCGCGAGCGCCCCGAAGATATTAACGTTTTTATGCGCCATTTTATCGATGCAGCCAACAAAGAGCTTAACCGTAATATTAACGGTATTACTCCCGAGGCCGAATCAGTAATCTTAAAATACCCGTGGTACGGTAACCTCCGCGAACTTAAAAATGTAATGAAGCGAGCGGTGTTAATGGCTGAGGGAGAACAAATTGACACCGACTGTTTCCCCTACGAAATTCTACACCCTGAGACAGACCACACTCAAACACAAACCGTTACGGCACAGGAAATTAACACGAATTCGAAATTAAAACACGCTTCTTCCGAAATTGAAAAAAAGCTAATTATTGAAACCATTCAGGAAGCCGGTTACAATAAATCGAAGGCCGCAAAAATTCTGAATATCGACCGCAAAACACTCTACAACAAAATTAAATTGTATGATATAAAACTATAGTTTAAATGCGTTCAGTAATGAAGTTTGCTGTTTGGTTTTTGGAATAGTATTTGGGTTACCAATAGCAAAACAAATGATGAAATGGGGATGAATACAGGATATAAGAAAATTATATTCATTGATGACGATACGGAGATGGTGCGTATTTATAACTCTGTTTTGGAACAAAAAAAATTATCGGATTATCTTATACATTTCGAAAACGCGCAGAAAGGTATCGAGTATTTAAAACGAATAAACAGGGAAGAAGATTTACCGGACTACATACTTTTAGACCTGTACATGCCGGTTATGGACGGTTTTAAGTTTCTACACTATTTTAACGAATTGAAAAAACTGAAAAAATCGATTGAGGTTTTTGTGTGTTCATCTTCACAAAACCAGGACGACCGGAATAAGGTTATGAAATATCCTTTTGTGAGTGCATATCTTGAAAAACCATTATCGACCGATTTTATTGAACTGTTGATTGAAGATTCGGTGCACTGAAGACTAATTCCTCATTTTGTATAAAATAATCTACAACGCTTTCTTTTGCCTGAAACAGTCGGGCATTTTTTTCGTCCAAAATTACCGGATTTTTACGCTGCTATTCATTTCTATACGCTCTCATCGGAAATCATTGCATTGTAATTCGGACATAAAAAACATTCATGATTCCCAAGAATCACCAACAGGGATGAAAGGACATCAATATTGTTTCCCGCAAAGAAAAGAAGAAGCGCAAAATTCGCAAAGGTATAGAATCTGTTTTGCGTGCTTTGCGAAAACTTAGGGATCTACTCTGCGTGAACTTTTTTGTTTTTACCAAAGTGACTTTCAGAAAAAAAGGCAGAACCACTTGCCTGCCTTGAACGATCTTATTATTTAATCTATTTACTACTTCCCCATCTCAAACTGTTTCTGGGCCACGTGGTTCATAAACTTCGAAACGGTTTCCGAACCATCAACACCAAATGCATCTACCACTGTTCCTTTCTCACCGGTATCGGTTCCAACAGCATATAAAATGCTCATATCCGATGGATTTGTTGCTCCTTCGAAACGGTGCAACTCATGCAGCTCAACACCTGATGGCAAATATTTGCGCGAACTTTTTCCTTCAGAAAGTACGCCGTTCGATTCAACATTAAAGTTGTGCGTATAACCTCTTGATTTTAAATCCTCAATGGCTTCCACCATTGTATCGTAATTATTATTTACTCGTTTCATCTGTTTAAATTTTATAGTGTTACTAATCAGGAGATTTCCTGAAACTTGTTCAATTCTCCAAATTTCAAAATCCCCTGTTACTATACTATATGGCAAAATCCTGCCATTTTGTTATCAACGTTAGTCAGGATGTTTTTTCTATAACTCAATCAAGTCACCACTGGTTAAGCACTTCGCAAAAACCAACGCAACATCTTATCCTTCTGCAACTTACAACAATTTTAATTTTTTAGTTTCAGAGTAAGTTCAAAAAAATTTAAACACAGATTATATATCCGGATCTTTCAGGGAAGATGAACTGCATTCATTATTTCCCCAAAATGAGTAGGTAAATCCACACAGTCAACCGGATAAAAAGCCCCAACTTATTTACTTTCATTTAATGTTTCTTCCCATAGAAAATTTAAGCTTCCTTTTCAGTCCCCGTTAATAAGATGTTAAAGTTTATTTTTTGTGCCTCACATCACAACATTTCAAAATCAATTTGTGTTATATAGTACTGTTTTTTGATTTTACGGTACCGATAAAAGAATATAATGATTAGGAATTTACTATATAGTTTATCCCCCAGACGCCTGTCGATATTGAACAGATATTACCGCATTACGCAGTTTTACCCGTTCCTGAAAAGCACTGCATACAAAGCAGCAACAATTGCAACAGTGTTTGTGCTGTTGGTGGTTAGCCTTGAGATTTTTCTACTTGATTTTAATTTGATTCTGAACAACCTGGTGGATACTTATTCGCCAAAAATTATTTATTCGGTTTTTCTTTTATCCGAAACATTTTTAGGATTGTTACCTCCGGAAATGTTTATCGCCTGGGCCTCTAAACTGGAAATTCCCTGGGGATCATTGTTTATTTTAGCAAGCTTATCATACGTTGGCGGCATAATTTCCTTCTTCCTGGGAACACGTCTTTTTCTCATTCCTTCAGTTAAAAATCACATCGAAAATAAAATACAGAAGCACATTGTTAACCTCCGAAAATGGGGTGGCATATTTGTTTTTCTGGGCGCTGTTTCGCCTGTTCCCCATTCGGTTGTAAGCCTTGCCTCGGGCCTTATCGGGTACAATTTTAAAAGCTACCTGCTGTGGTCGCTCTTCAGGTATTTTCGCTTTGTAATTTATGCGATTGTGATATTTGGCATTTTCTAAACCTTATGCTCTTCCTCCTCCAACTGATGTAACAGCCGTGCATATTTCCCACCAAATTTTAGCAGCTCTTCATGGTTGCCGCGTTCAATAATCCGTCCGTCTTCCAACACCAAAATCATATCCGAATTTTTAATGGTGCTTAGGCGGTGTGCCACTGCAATAACCGTTTTCCGTGAGAAAATATTGGCAATGGCTTTTTGTATGTACTGCTCGGTAATGGAATCAACAGCGCTGGTTGCCTCATCAAGAATGATTAACTCGCTGTTGCCGGCAATGGCCCTAGCAAACGAAATTAACTGTGCCTGTCCTTTCGAAAGGTTATCGCCATTATCCTGAACTATAAACTGATACTTTTCGGGCAGCTGGTCGATAAAATAATTGGCATAAACAAACGATGCCGACTGCTCCACATCGCTTCGTGAAATGGATTTACGCCCCAGCGAAATGTTGAATTCAACCGTATCGTTAAACATGTAAATATCCTGCTGCATAATGGAAATCGTTTCGCGGATCTGTCCAATCGGAATTTCTGACAATTCGGTGCCGTTAATTTTTATGCTTCCTCGATAACCGGTGTATGTTTTTGCCAATAGTCGAATAATCGTTGATTTTCCCGATCCGGTGGTACCAACCAATGCGAGCCGGTCGCCTTTTTTCAGCTTGAACGACACATCTTTCAGCACATCGGGCGTGTCTTCCGAATAGCGGAAAAACACATTTTTAAATTCAATTTCCTGCAAAGCAACTGCTTCGGGAACCGTGTCTGCTTTCGGATCTTCCACCTGCTGATCGAACATTTCGCTAATATGCTCCAACGCCGACATAGCCCGCTGAATGGTTGAAATTTGCTGGGCAAACTGTTTTACCGGCACAAAAAGGCGCTCTAAAGTGGTTACAAAAACAATCAGAATTCCGAGCGTATAACCGTAACCCCAAATCTGAATGGCGCCGTACCAAATCACCAGTGCCGTGGCCACCGACGTAATTCCTTCCACAATCGAATAAAGGAACGAATCGTAAACATTCGATTTGTTTTGAGCATCGCAAAACTGTTTGTTCAAATCGTCGTATTTATTCAGCACTTTATCCTCGGCGGCAAAAAGTTGAACAGTTTTCATTCCGGTTAATGCTTCCTGCAAATAAGCCGCCGATTTTGCCAAACTGGTGCGGGACGTATTGTAAGCTTTCCGGATTTTTTTCCGCAGAAAGTTAATTACCAGAATAATTACCGGAACTACCAGTAACAGCACCAAAGTAAGGCGCCAGTTGATGTAAAAAAGGTAGCCCACCAGCGCCAGCGTTTTTATACTGTCGGCCAGCAATCCAAGCACCCCGGCAGCAAACGAATCCGAAACTGATTCCATATCGCTGGTCAATCGCGACAAGGTTACGCCAATTGGTTTTTTATCGAAATAGCTTAGGGGAAAACGCAACGATTTTCCGAACAAACGCCTGCGCAAATCAACAACTGCCAGCCCTCCTGCTTTCGAAAAAGAGTAACTGTAAACACCGTCGAACAAAATATTCAGAATCAATGCTCCAGCCAGAAAAAGACTTTGCCGGATTAATCCGTCCACATTTCCCGGCACGATGTAATTATCAACGATATCTTCAATCAGCCAAAGAAACAGAATCCCCGCTCCGGTAGTAACCGGAATGGAAGCAATACTCAGGAAAAACCACTTTTTGTGTGGTTTAAAATAGCCAGCAAACTTTCGGAACAGCTGCCAATCGACACTTTTTATCATATTGTTTTTGCCTGTGCTCATAACTGCCTTTCTTTTTTTGTTTCGCCTTCCTGTTGCAGTTTTGCAATGTTGCGGTAGAAATCTGAATATTTTAGCAATTCCTCGTGATTTCCTTTTGCCGCCATTTTTCCATCTTCCAGCACAATGGTAAAATCGGTTTTCTCGAGCACGCTAATCCGGTTCGAAATTACCACCAGACTTTTCACTGCATGGTTTTCCACAATTTGTTTAATCAGAAAACGCTCGGTGTCGGTGTCAACGGCCGAAAACACATCATCAAGAATCAACAACTCGCCTTGCGTATAAAGTGCGCGTGCCAGGCTAATTCGCTGTTTCTGTCCGCCCGAAAGCATAATGCCTTTTTCGCCCACCATTGTTTTTCCCTTTTTGGGGAAACGCAACAGTTCGTCGGCAAAAGCGCTTTTGTAAATCACATCGTCAAAACGTTTCTCGTCAATCGTTTCATCCGAGGTTAAGCCAATGTTGTTCTCAATGGAATCAGAAAACAGAAACACCTCCTGACTTACCGTATTTACCACCGATCGGATATCTTCGCTTCGTATCGAATCAGCATCAATATCGCCATAGAAGATCTGTCCTGCTCCGGGTCGTAAATAACCATTTAAACACTGAATCAAGGTGGTTTTCCCCGATCCTACTTTTCCGGTAATTCCAACAATCTGGCCGGGCTTTACAGAAAACGAAATGTCCTTCAAAACCGGTTTATCGCCGTTGTGGTAGGTGTAATTCAGATTTTCTACGCGAATACCTTCTTTAAACAGTTCTCCCTTTTGGTTTGCCGGCAGTGCTTTCCGATCATCGTCGGTTCCTTTCCGGTCCATAATGGTTTGTATACTGCTGATTCCCACCATCCCTTGCTGAAAAATGGTGAGCACCCAGCCCAGCCCCATAATCGGATGAGCCAGCAGCGCTGCGTACGCAATGTATTCGGTTAATTCTCCAATGGTGAATTTGCCGTTAATCACATACATTCCGCCTACAAAAAAGATGATGATTTTTAAAATCTGCCCGAGATTAGCAAGCAAGGGAATCACAAACGAACGGATCCACGCAATTTTAAGGCTGGCCTCGTAATACGAAATATTTTCGGTCTCCACCTTCTTTTCGGCATGCGCGTAAATATTGTAGCTTTTTATTACGCTGTTACCCGAAAGAAAGGAAATGATTTTTCCGGAAAGCTTTTGCAAGGTATCCATTCTCGCGTGCGTGTTTTTAACCATTACTTTCATACCATAACGCACAATAAAAAATACCACTACCATTGGAATGATACAATACAGCGTAAGCATGGGCGACAATTTCCACATCATGTAGGGTGTAAGCGACAGTGAAAGCAGAATGTTGCCAATTTGCAGAATACCAAAACCGGTAATCATTCGCACACCGTTAATGTCGTTATTTACCCGCGATATAATATTTCCGGTAGAGTTTGTATCGTAATAATCCTTGCCAAAGGAGGCCAGTTTTTTGGAACATTTCGCCCTTTAATTGCCGCTCAATCAGGCGGGCCGGGAAAAAGATCAAAATCCGCGAAAGTGTTCTCACCAATATTAATCCAACTGCCAAACCAACAATGATCAGCACATTTTTATGAAACTCACTTTCATTTCCGGCACGTCCTCCGGCTATAAGGTCGATGGTTTTCTGTATAAACCCAGGTATCGTAACCGAAGTCCATACGGTAAGCACCAGGAAGATTATTCCGCCTGTGTACCACCACCGGTATTGATGTGTGTATTTTAATAAGAATTTTAGTTTCGATAACATGATCCGGTATCCAGTTTTTGCCTTTTAGGCATCAATATATTTTTGCATCTGTTCGTTTTGCCAGTTATACACCAGTTCCGGCAAAGTTTCGTTGCCCTCGTTATAGCGCTTCAATAGTTTTTCGGCCACGGTAATTCCGCTTTCGGTAATTTCGCGAACCGGAGCCAAAAACCGGCTCTCATCCTCCGAGCACTTAACTTTTGCACGTCGCTTAAGCCCGTCAGAGGCAATCCGGCAAATATGTTTTGCAATGGTTCCGGCGTGCAGGTTTCCACTTTCGGCCTTCAGCGCTTTTACGGGAACCTGCGCACGAAGCTCCTGCATGGTGTCAACGTCCCATTTCGAAATCAGGTCATCGGCTTCCCCCAAACTATCACCGTCGTACAACAAGCCAACCCACAAGGCCGAAACCGCTGCAATGTGCGACACACAACTGGCATCGGCGCCTCGCATTTCTATAAATTGTTTGAGCCGTACATCCGGGAAAATCGTTGACACATGCGTCTCCCAATCTTCCTGCGTTGGTTTTAGCGCATGTTTGCCTTCAAAAAATCCACGAAAGGTAAGGCCGTTTGCCGGAATGTAATTCCCATCGCGCAAAATGTAATACATCGGCACATCCAGCAGATAGTCCACCCAACGCTCAAAACCAAAGCCCTCATCAAAAATAAAGGGTAAAAAGCCGCAGCGATCCGCATCGGTATGGTTCCAGATATGCGCCCGGTACGATAAATAGCCGTTGGGTTTACCGGCTGAAAATGGCGAGTTGGCAAAAATGGCGGTAACAACCGCTTGCAGTGCCTGCGAAACGCGCATTTTTTTACCATATCGCTTTCGCTGCCAAAATCGAGGTTCACCTGTGTTGATGCGGTGTTAGTCATCATGTGCAGCCCTAGCTCGTCTTTTGTGGGCATGTAATTGCGCATCCAACGATATCGTTCTTTAGGCACCCAAGGCACATCGGCCACATCCGACAACGGATCAACGCCCATTGGCAGACTAAAAAAACTGTAGTGTTGACTTATCGTGTTAAGCTCCTGAAAATGCTTTTTGGTTTCGCGATAGGTTTCGTGGACAGTGCTAAAATTATCGCCCGAAAGCTCGAATTGCCCACCGGGTTCCAGCGTAATTGATGCACCATTTTTCCGCAGGCCTATGGCAATATTATTTTCAAGAATGGGCTGCCAGCCATCGTGTTGCATTTTGTTCAGGATTTTCAAAATTCCGCCATCCTGCTCAAAACGAAGGCGTCCGAAATCTTTTTTACGGAATAAAAACTTTTCGTTTTCCGTACCGATTCCCCATCGCTCAGACGGTTTGCTCCCGCGCCCGAAATAGTCGATCAATTGCGACTTATGGTTAATTTCTATTCTTTTTTCTGCTTCTGTCATCTGTTTTCTGTTTTGTCGGCTTCAATTACTTCGAATTCAGAATGCTATCGAGAACGTATTTTTCCACATGCCGGTTTTTCCCGATATACGGATAGTCGTGCATCGACAACATAGCCGGTGCATTCAGCTCTACCACAATGTAATTTTCGTGCGAAGCAGGCTGTTCCATATCTTTAATTATAATATCGATTCCGGCAATTTTCAGGCCTGCCGATTTGGCTGATTCAACGGCTACATTTTTGTAAAAATCCGGAATTTCATCGGTAACATCAATGCTGTCGCCGCCGGTACTCAGATTCGAGTTTTTACGCAGATATACCTTTTCGCCTTCCTTCAAAATCGTATCCGGAGTCATCGATTGCGCATTCAGATGCCGGATCACTTCCTCATCGATATTTATTTTTAATAACGGATGCGTGTAATCCGTTCCGCGCCCTTTATTTTTTTGATCTACCAACTGTTGAATTGTTGATTTTCCATCACCCGACACATTGGCCGGTTCGCGCCAGGCAATGGCCCGCACCACGTAATCGATTACCAGAAAGCGGTATTCCTCCCCCGGACAAAACTCTTCAACAATCACTTTATCCGAGAATTTAAACGCATTGTTGATGGCAGCAATTTGCTCCTCGCGCGATTTAATATTTGTGCTTACCGCAATTCCATGATCGGTATTTGCCGGTTTTACCACCGCCGGCAACGGAATCGCATCCAACACATCAGCCGCGTAACCAAGCTTCAGCAAAATACCTTTTGCCTGGTGAATACCTTTTCGCTGCAGGAATTGCCGGGTCATCCATTTATCGTTCGATATCCAAAAGGCAATCAGGCTGTTTGCATCCGAAATGGTTCCTTCATGAATGATGTATTCTTTATTATTGTATTGAACCGAAATGAGGTTATTATCGGCATCGATGATCTCGAAATCCAGTTTGCGACGGAGAATTTCGGCAATAATAATTTGGGTTGTGGCTTCAAAATGCTCATAACCTGGTAGCGGTTTAAAATTATAGTTGCTCTTTTTCATCATAGTACAATGCTTTTCGGGAAATCTTCTCTATTGATCAAACGTCCCTTTTCGTAATAACTTTTGAAATTAACACATTGTGTTTAGAATAGTTTTCGAAAGCACGAATTATTGCCTGTAATTTAAAGTTGGGTTGAAATGCGAAACAAAATACAATCCGGTTCCGCTTGTTTTTGCCTAGAAAATGACTACTCTTTAATTAATAGTACAATCATGATTAGGGGAAATCACCAACAGCGATGAAAGGACATCAATATTGTTTCCCGCAAAGAAAAGAAGAAGCGCAAAAGTATAGAATCTGTTTTGCGTGCTTTGCGAAAGCTTAGTAATCTACTCTGCGTGAACTTTTTTGTTTTTACCAAAGTGACTTTCAAAAAAAAAAGAGGCCTTTATACAAGACCTCTTAACTATTTTTTACGCAAATTGCAGAAAGCTGCAACTTGCGTAAAAATGTTTTTCTTAGTTAACTGCCGGAGTAACAGTAAATTTACGGAATTCCACCGGTCCGTGATCACCCTGAATCTGAAATGGCCCCGGTTCTCCTTCTTTGCTATCCAGCGAACCACCTGTAATTCCCGGAATTGGACGGTTCGAAATAACTTCTTTTCCATTTAGAAAAACGGTAACATGACGCCCAACAAGAGTCACATCATAGGTTTGCCATTCGCCCGGTGCATTAGCTGCGTAAACCGCCGGTGCAATAAAACCGTAGATACCACCTATACTTACATCGTCGGTTCTTCCTTTTGAATCTTCGATCTGAAGTTCGTGACGGCCACGAAGATAAATTCCACTGTTACTTCCTGCCGGGTAACGGAATTCAACATGAAGTTTAAAATCTTCAAACTTCTGAACACTTATCAGGTTGCCGCCCGATTCGGTATTCACCATTACACCATCAATCATCTGGAATTTGTTGTTCTGCGGAATAATCCATTTTTCCATGTTTTCGGTAATCATTTCAATCGGATTTCCCCAAACCGGAGGCTCTGTTCTTTCGAGCGAAGGAGCGCGAACACCTGTCCATTCCAGTTTTTGACCGTTAAGCATTTGATAACCGGTAAGCTTATCGTCTTTTAATGAAAACTCGAAATACAGGTCATCGATATCCATCCACTGCGGTGGAATGGTGAAATGAAATTTTCCATTTCCATCAGGTACGACTTCAGCAATTGGACGGGCACTTCCCTCGTATCCAACGTAGTATCCGGTTAACGTAGAAAAACCTGACAGTTTAACCATTAGCCAACCAGGGAAACCATCGGAAGCCATTAATCCGTGTCGGAAAAGACCGAGATTCTCGATCTGCTTTTGAGTCATATTAATGGTTAAATCCCACTTGCCAATTAATGGCGAGTCGCTTTCAACACGCTGTGCCTGCACCGGAACAAATGCCGTTAGTGCAATTGCAATTAATAAAATAATAGGTTTTAGTTTGTTCATTGTTATTTATTTTGATGAATAAAATTGAAAATATTGCTTTTAACAAACACAAATCTACTTAAAAACTGCATTTGATTAAAAAACCTCGCCTCTAATTTCTCTTTTTAACCAGTGTGTGTCACTAAAGTTGTTAACGCGATCTTAAATTCAGAATCTTGATAAACTTAATGTAAAAGCCTGATGTTTATCCGGTAATAATTTTATTTAAAACTAAATTCCTTATTATGAAACAAGACAACAATCAATTTAAAATAATTTCTTCGCGAGTATTTGTTACAGTATTCGCTCTTTTGGCTTTGACGGCGTGTGCCCCCGAAAACAAGAGCTCCCTACAAACTGAAACTTCATCTGCAAAACTGGCTTCAAACCTGCTTCAGGAAATTAACAATACAAATGAAATAGAAAATCAGCACACGGAAGCACCGGCACTGCAAGAGAAAAAAACAACAGAGGCTCAGGCAAAACCAGATCCCTCACATGGCGAGCCCGAACACAAATCCGACATTGCCGCAGGTGTACCTTTAAACTCGTCAGTAACAAATTATACAGCTGAGCCTGAAAAAACAACTTCAGCACCACCAGTTACTTCAACAAGGCAACAAACAACCGGCCGTGTTGGGCCAACTATTGAGAACGCAAGAAAACTGAATTCCAGCAAACCGGTTAACTATGCTCCCGGAACTTCACTAACCAGAAATCCGCCACACGGACAACCGGGGCACAGATGTGACATTCCCGTGGGTGATCCGCTACCTGTTGCAACAAATAGTAATGTAAAGTTAAATCCGCCACACGGGCAGCCGGGCCATCGTTGCGACATAGCAGTTGGCAGTCCGCTGCCTTCTTAAAACCAAAACCCGACACATTTACGCATTTGATATTTACAAAAATTCAGGCATAAAAAAAGAGGTCTTAAAAAGACCTCTTTAAATTTGGTGGCTCCCCAGGTTGGACTTGAACCAACGACCTACGGATTAACAGTCCGCCGCTCTAACCAACTGAGCTACTGGGGAAGATTTAATTCCCTTTGTGAGAACGTTTGCTTTTCAAAAGCGATGCAAAAGTAATAGCTTTTCTTAAAAGTCAAAACTTTTTTCTAAAAAAAATCACTTAAAATTTTTACCCCCCATTAAAGGAAAAGCTGGAACAAACGCAAACCATATTCTTCTTTTATTGTTATACAGACAGTTATTAAATGCAAACATTCAAAATAGAGCTATGAAAAAAATTACAAAAATTTTTTCCGCGGTCTTAATCACAGGCATTATTACACTTTCAGGCTTTCAGGCAAAAGCACATTGCGAAATTCCTTGTGGAATTTACGGCGACTCGGTTCGCATTGCCCTGTTGTACGAACACATTGAAACCATTGAAAAATCGATGAACCAGATTAACGAATTGTCGAAATCAGAGAATCCCGATTACAACCAATTGGTTCGCTGGGTAATGAACAAAGAGGAGCACGCCAAAGAAATGCAGGAAATTGTAAGCCAGTATTTTTTGCATCAGCGTGTAAAAATAACTTCTTCGGCCGATGAGGCTGCTTACCGCAAATATGTAAAACAACTGGAACTGTTACACCATCTTTCGGTATTTGCGATGAAAAGCAAACAAAGCACCGATTTAAGCATTATTGATACACTGCGCGAAAAGCTTCACCTTTTTGAGCACGCCTATTTTGGCGACGATCATTAAAAAACACGATACAAAATAAAAATTAAGGGCCTTTCGTAAGGTCCTTTTTTGTATTTGCCATCCAACATACACACCGTTAAAATAACTGTGCCGGTAAAGTTCTGCAATGAATTAACAATCTAGTGTCAACTGTTTAATTTAATTCTGCCAAAACTACTTGTATTTAATCCTTATTTTAGCCTAAAATTAAAAACTATGATCCCAAAAATATCCATTAGTTCAAAAATTGCAGACGAGCATTCGTTGGCCTGTTTATGTACCGATTTAAAGCAAACAGCCACTATTCAACTCTCGGAAACAGAAAAGACGTTTCTGCAAAAGAAGTTTGAAAAAGAAGATACATGTGCGATTACCCGCATTCCACATCTTCTTTTTTTTGGCAAAATAAAAACCGAAAAAGAGCCTTACCAGCAAGCCGAAATGGCAAGGGTAGCCGGAACAAAACTTTACGATGCCCTAAAATCGGCCGGTGAAACAACTGTTCAACTCACCAGTTTTTGCGAAGCCGGTTTTTTAACCGATTTTTTAGAAGGATTGCTGCTTAACACCTACAACTTCGAGAAATACAAAAAGGAAAAAGAATCATTTCAACTTGAAAATATTTTACTCATTGATGAGAAGATCACCAACGAGAAGATCGATGAAATAATCAATACAACAAAGGCCACTTTTGTTGCACGCGACCTGGTTAACGAACCACTGTCGTTTCTTACGGCAACTCAGTTCTCAAAAGAAATTGAAAAGCTGAGCGACGAAGCCGGTTTTTCATTGGAAGTTTTTCACAAGAAAAAAATTGAAGCCCTAAAAATGGGCGGACTGCTTGCGGTAAACAAAGGCAGCATCGATCCGCCAACCTTTAATATTCTGGAGTGGAAACCTGAAAATGCAACAAACAAACAAGCCATTGTTTTGGTAGGAAAAGGAGTGGTTTACGACACCGGCGGTTTAAGCTTAAAGCCAACACCCAACTCGATGGATTACATGAAGTCGGACATGGGAGGTGCTGCGAGCATTGTGGCAGCCATATACGCCGCTGCCCTCAATAAACTTCCGTTGCACATTGTTGGCCTGGTTCCGGCAACCGACAACCGCCCCGATGGAAATGCCTATGTTCCGGGCGATATTATAAAAATGTTCGACGGAACCACGGTGGAAATCAAAAATACCGATGCAGAAGGAAGACTCATTCTGGCCGATGCATTGAGCTATGCAAAAAAATACCAACCGCAACTGGTAATTGATTGCGCCACCTTAACCGGATCGGCCGATATTATTGCCGGACCGCACGCTGCGGTGGTTATGGGTAACACCGCCGAAAAGGTGGAACAACTAAAAAAATCGGGGTTAAACACCTACGAACGCCTGATAGAAGTTCCGCTTTGGGAGGAATATGCAGCGCCGTTAAAATCGCCAATTGCCGACCTGAACAACCTTGGCACACGCGAAGGGCAAACAACCATCGCCGGAAAATTCCTGGAACATTTTACCGATTACAACTGGATACATGTTGATATGGCAGGCCCCGCTTTCAGAAAAGAGAAAGAGGCATACCGGCCGGCCGGTGGAACTGGTTTTGGCACGCGTTTACTTTATGATTTTCTGAAATCGCTAACAAAATAAAAACGCTGTGCATGAGCATGAAATGCTTGTGAATCGCACAGAAATAAGATCATGCTTATTTAAATTAAATAAATTAACTTTGCGGACACCTTATAAAATAGGGCAAATTTTCTGAAATAAAACACAATGGCAAAACAAGATACAATACGCATAGGAATTACTCACGGAGATATAAACGGAATTGGATATGAAGTAATATTAAAAACACTTTCCGATCCGCGTATTCTCGAAATGTGCACACCGGTTGTTTACGGCTCGCCAAAAGTTGCGGCCTACCACCGTAAAGCACTCGATATAAACGACGTAAGCTTTAACCACATTCGCAGCACCAAAGAATTACTACCCAAAAAAGCAAACATAATAAACTGTGTTGACGAAAACATTCGGGTTGAATTGGGTAAATCAACTACTGAAGCCGGAGTTTCGTCGTTTGAGGCACTCGACCGTGCTACCAACGATCTGCAAAAAGGATACATTGATGCACTGATTACAGCGCCAATCAACAAAGACAACATTCAAAGTGAAGAATTTAATTTCCCGGGGCACACCGAGTTTCTGGCACAAAAATTCGACACAAAAGACTACGCCATGTTAATGGTGAGCGAATCGCTGAAAATTGGCGTGGTTACCACACACATTCCAATTTCGAAGGTTTCTGAAAGCCTGAGCAAAGAAGTTATCCTTTCAAAAATCAGGATCATAGCCAAATCACTTCAGCAAGACTTTGCCATTACCAAACCGCGAATTGCCGTTTTTGGCCTTAATCCGCATGCCGGCGACAATGGTTTAATTGGAAAAGAAGACAAGGAAATAATTCTTCCGGCAGTAATTCAGGCTAAAAAAGAAGGCATTATGGCATTCGGACCATACCCTGCCGATGGATTTTTTGGATCGGAAGATTACCGGAAGTTTGATGCCATTCTGGCCATGTACCACGACCAGGGTTTGATTCCGTTTAAGCTGGCCTCGTTCGAACGTGGCGTAAATTACACTGCCGGCCTTCCTGCTATCCGCACATCGCCGGCTCACGGTACCGCTTACTCAATTGCCGGAGAAGGCAAAGCATCACCCGAATCGTTCCGCCAGGCTTTGTACCTTGCCATTGATGTTTATAAAAACCGAAGTATTTACAGCGAGATCAGTAAAAATCCGCTGAGAAGATACGACATCAATCCCAACCAGGTTGATGAAAGTGTTGACATTGAAGCATCAGAGGAGGAAGATACAATCTAAAAAAGCTTTGCTATGTACGAATTCATTAGGGGTAACATTGCCGAAATAAGCGCAACGCATGTTGTGGTAGAAACTTCCGGCGTAGGCTACTTTGTTCATATTTCGTTGAACACCTACAGCGCACTAAACGGAAAAAAGGAAGTAAAAGTTTATTTACACCAGGTAGTGCGCGAAGATGCTCATACTTTGTATGGATTTGCCACCACCACCGAACGTGAATTATTTCGCAACCTGATTTCAGTAAACGGAGTTGGAGCCAGCACAGCAAATATGATGCTTTCGTCGTTAAATCCTGATGAGTTAAAAGCCGCAGTAACCACCGAAAATGTGGCGGTATTAAAAGCCGTAAAAGGTATTGGTGCAAAAACGGCTCAACGTATCATAATCGACTTAAAAGATAAACTCGGAAAAATACCCGATTCGGGGCAAATTTTAGCTGTTGCAGACAATACTATCAGGAATGAATCGTTATCTGCATTAGTCATGCTTGGTTTCGCAAAAAAAGATGCAGAAAAGACCGTAACGAAGATACTTCAGGAACAACCTGACGCAAACGTAGAAAGCGTTATAAAACAAGCATTGAAAAGGTTATAGAATTTACCGTTTTCGAAAAAGAAAACCGAACAGGAAGTAGCAACCATTTTTTTTCGAAAAGCCTTTGTTGTAGTAATTTTAATGAAATGACACTTAGCCGAAGTTTACCTAAAATATTCTTCATTCTATTTGTATTTTTTGCCCTTTCAGTTCCTTTCAACGGAGAAGCTCAGGAAGTGCCGGAAATAGATACAACAGGCACATTACCCTTCCCGTTTAAAGACCAGCCGGCTTTTGGCTATACCGATCAGGATTCTGCGAAATTATACCTTAACAAGCCCAGCAACATAAAATACGAAATTGAGTACGACCCGATTACAGGTCAGTACGTGTTTTACGAAAAAGTGGGATCGCTGAATTACCGTTTGCCGCAAAGTATGTCGCTCGACGATTACCTCGAATATGATTTCGACAAATCGATTCAGGATTACTGGCGAATGAGAACACATCAGGAATCGGTTGATGCCCGCGGCGGACTGCTGCCCAAACTTACCATTGGCAGCGAGGCCTTTAACCGTATTTTCGGGGGAAATACCATTAACATTCAGCCGCAGGGTTATGTTGAAGTGAGCTTTGGTTACCAGGTAAATAAAACTGAAAACCCGTCGATTCCCGAACGCTTGCGAAAAGTTCCTACTTTCGATTTCGACGAGAAAATTCAAATGAATGTTACCGGCCAGATCGGTACAAAAATGAACATGCGGGTGAACTACAACACCGAGGCGACTTTTGATTACGAAAACAAAATGAACCTGGAGTACACCGGCGACGAGGATGAAATACTAAAACGCATTGAAGCCGGGAATGTGTCGTTGCCTTTAAACGGCTCGTTAATAACCGGAGCATCGAACCTGTTTGGTGTTAAAGCCGAAATGCAGTTTGGTAAACTCACACTTACCACTTTGTTTTCGCAACACCGCGGCGAATCAAAAACAGTGGAAACCGAAGGAGGCGCACAAGTGGCTACTTTCGATATTTCGGCAGCCAATTACGATGCCAACCGTCACTTTTTCCTGGCACAATATTTCCGGGATCATTACAACGAATGGTTGCAAAGCACGGCAGTTCCGCGTTCGCCCATCACCATCAATAAAGTAGAAGTTTGGGTAACCAACAAATCAAACGATTTCGATGATTCGCGAAACATCCTGGCCTTTCAGGATTTGGCCGAACACAATCCGCACATTTATAACACGATTGCCCAGTTTCAGCAAAATAACGGGCTGCCCTACCCGCAAAATATTTTCCCGAACAACGAAGCCAACGGTCTTTACAACGAAATGAAAACCACCTATAGCGATGTTCGCCAGGTACAAAACATTTCGAGTGTAATGTCTCAGTTTCAGGATAATTTTAAAGGTGGAACCGATTTTGAAAAAATTGAGCAGGCACGAAAACTGAACGATTCGGAATTTACCATCAACAAACAATTGGGATATATTTCGTTAAACAGTGCTTTAAATACCGATGAAGTTTTGGCAGTGGCGTTTAACTTCACCTACAACGGGCAAACTTTTCAGGTGGGTGAATTCTCAACCGACGGTATTGATGCGCCGCAAACGCTTTTTATGAAATTGCTGAAAGGCACCAACTTGTCGCCGGGAAAACCAACCTGGAACCTGATGATGAAAAACATTTATAACCTGAATGCTTATCAGCTAACCAGCGACGATTTTGAGTTGAATGTGGTTTACCAAAACGATTCAACCGGAACCTACATTAATTACCTCCCCGATTCACGCATCGAGGGGCACATCCTTCTTGAGGTTATGCGACTGGACATGCTCAATTCGCAGCTCGATCCTACAAAAGACGGGGTATTCGACTACGTTCAGGGCATTACGGTTAACTCCAACTCGGGGCGTATTATTTTTCCGGTGGTTGAACCTTTTGGCAGTCACTTGGCCGATTCCCTACAAAATCCGTCCGACATCGAGCGATACACGTTTCAAACGCTATACGATTCTACCCAGGTAAAAGCAGAACAGGATGCCGAGCACAATAAATTCAGGCTAACCGGTAGTTATAAAGGTTCGTCAAGTTCCGACATAGCGCTGGGAACTTTAAACCTAACGCAAGGTTCGGTTACCGTTACCGCGGGCGGACAGGTACTTACCGAAAATGTTGATTACACGGTTGACTACACGCTGGGCCGGGTAAAAATTATTAACCAGGCACTTTTGGAAGCCGGAACGCCCATTCAGGTGGCAACCGAAAGCGAGGACCTGTTTACCATGCAGCGCAAAACCCTGATGGGAACACATGCCAACTATGCTTTCTCCGATAATTTTAACATCGGAGCAACCATGTTATGGATGAACGAACGCCCGTTAACCGAAAAAGTGGATTATGGTGAAGACCCTATTTCGAACCTGATTTACGGATTGGATGCCCGCTACAATACCGAAGCGCCTTTTATTACCAAAGCATTAGACGCACTACCGTTTTACAGTACAACCGCCACATCATCAATTGATGTTGAGGCAGAATTTGCGCAACTGGTTCCCGGAAGTTCAAAATCGATTGACGGAGCTGTTTTTATCGATGATTTTGAATCCACAAAAACAGCCATCGATATGCGTACCCGCTCGGCATGGATGCTGGCCAGTACACCTCAGAACCAGGAAAATATGTTCCCCGAAGCCAACCTGAACAACTCGCTCGATTACGGTATGAACCGTGCAAAGTTGGCATGGTACAACATCGATCCGTTGTTTTTGAGAAACAATTCGCTGACACCCGATCACATTAAAAACGACAGAGACTTACAATCGAACCACCTGGTGCGCGAGGTGTTCGAACAAGAGATATTTCCGGAACGTGAATTTACAACCGGCGAGCCAACAAACATTGCCGTTCTCGACCTGGCTTTTTATCCTTCAGAGCGCGGTCCGTATAACTACGACACAGGAAACTCCAGTAATGCAGCAGGTGTAAACCCCGATGGTACTTTACGCGATCCGGAATCACGCTGGGGGGGTATTATGCGCGAAATTCAGACCAGCGACTTTGAAAATGCCAACATCGAGTACATCGAGTTCTGGATGATGGACCCGTTTGTTGATCCGGATGATGACTGGGGGCCACTTGAACCTATGGAAAATGGAGGAGAACTGTATTTCAACCTTGGAGAAATTTCGGAAGATGTATTGAAAGACTCGCGTAAATCGTTTGAAAACGGGTTACCCACAACTGCCGAACCAAGCAATATCGACACCACTATTTGGGGGCGTGTATCAACACAACAATCGCTGGTGAATGCCTTTGACAACACGGTAAGTTCGCGCGAATACCAGGATATTGGTTTTGACGGTTTGAACGATAACGATGAACAGTCTCATTTCCAACAGTACCTACAGGAACTGGAACTAAAAGTGAATAACGAGGTTTACCTGAAAGCATTGGACGATCCATCGTCAGATAACTTCCACTACTTCCGCGGATCGGATTACGACCAGCAGCAATTAAGTATTTTAGCACGTTACAAACAGTACAACGGCCCCGAAGGCAACTCGCCAACTACGGAAATGTCGCCGGAAAGCTATCCTACTTCGGCAACCACACTTCCTGATATTGAAGATATTAACGATGACAACACGCTGAATGAATACGAACGCTATTTTCAATACAAGGTTAGTATTAAAAAAGAGGACATGGTTGTTGGGCAAAATTACATTGTTGATAAAAGAAGCCGGCCGGTTCAGTTAAAAAATGGAAAAACAGGAGAAGCAGCCTGGTATCAGTTTAAAATACCGGTAACACAACCTGATGCAGTAATCGGAGGAATCAACGATTTTAGTTCCATTCGTTTTATGAGAATGTTTTTGCACGGTTTCCAGGATTCTGCCGTTATGCGTTTTGCCACACTCGACCTTGTTCGTGCCGATTGGCGTCGTTACACCGGCGACATTCTGGAAGAAGGTGGAATTCCTTCAACCAATGCGCAATTCGATATTTCAGCCGTAAGTATCGAAGAAAACTCAGGCCGCTCACCGGTGAATTACATTTTACCTCCGGGAGTATCAAGGGTAATCGACCCTGCCAATCCGCAACTGCGTCAGTTAAATGAGCAGTCGATTGAAATGAAAGTAACCGAGCTGGCTCAAGGCGATGCACGTGCGGCATACAAATCGTTGTACATGGATTTCAGAAGGTACAAAACCCTGAAAATGGAAGTACACGCCGAAGAAATTGACGAATATCCACTGGAGGATGACCAACTCTATTTCTTTATTCGCCTGGGATCGGATTACAACTACAACTACTATGAATATGAAGTGCCATTAACGCTTACGCCGGAAGGTATTTACAATGGCGATATTGAAAGCGACCGTTATATTGTTTGGCCCGATCAAAACCGGATTAATATTCCGCTCGAATTGTTTACCAACCTGAAACTGGAACGCAACGATGCCATGCGGGTGGAAGGTTCATCCATTTCGATGCAGGATGAGTATGAAGGTCCGCACAAGGGTTGGAACGATGGTAAAAACCGGGTGAAAGTAAAAGGTAGCCCCAACCTGGGTAATGTAGAGGTAATGATGATGGGCGTTCGCAACAAGCGGGGACAGGTAGATACCGGGCCAAAATCGGTAATTGTTTGGGCCAACGAACTCCGCCTAACCGATTTTGACGATGAAGGGGGCTGGGCCGCTAACGCGCGTGTTTCAACACGTTTGGCCGATTTGGGTAGCGTGGTGGTTGCCGGACGTAAACGTACTGCAGGTTTCGGAAGTATTGATGAAAATATTAACAGCAGAATGATCGACGACCTGGATGAAATTGATGTGTCAGCATCAATCGACTGGGGACGCTTCTTCCCGGAACGGGCCGGTGTTCGAATTCCGATGTACTACGGTTACTCCAACAGTACTGCAACACCAAAATACGACCCGATAAATCCGGATATTGAGTTAAAAGAATCGCTATCGCATGCACGAAACAGCAGCGAGAAAGATTCGATAAAAAATATATCGCAGGATGTGATTGAGCGAAAAAGCCTCAACTTTACCAACGTAAAAGTGGAGCCGCAGCGCCAAAAAGAGAAAACACATTTATGGGATCCGGAAAATTTTGCCGTTACCTATTCGTACAACGAAACTTCGAAAAGAAACATTACAACGGAGTATAACGTGAACAGAACGCACCGTTTTATGTTCTCGTACAACTACAGCAACCGCCCAAAACTGATACAGCCATTCAGCAAAGTTCAGTTGCTGCAAAAAGGGCCTTTAAAATTAATTGGCGACTTTAACTTTTATCCGCTGCCAACACAAATTTCGTATCGTACCGATTTGTATCGAAAGTACCACGAGCGTCAGTCAAGGAATATTACCAATCCGAACCTGATTTTACCGGCTACCTTCGATAAAGATTTTCTTTGGAACCGTTACCTCGATATCCGTTATGACGTAACCCGCTCGTTGAAATTCGATTTCTCATCACGAGGAACTTCACGAATTGATGAACCCGAAGGACGGATTAATAAAAACGACGACGATTACGAATGGAAACGCGACTCGATTCTTACCAACCTGTGGGACCTGGGCCGACCAACCATCTACAACCATAGTTTTAATGCCACTTACCAGGTACCGCTCCGAAGTATTCGTGCATTGAATTTTATGAGCGGAACCGTTCGCTACTCAGGAACTTACGAGTGGGCCGCCGGATCGCTAACCAACGACGACATTAATGTTGGCAATATAATTACCAACTCGCGTAACCTTACGTTAACGGGTAACGCCAATCTCCAAACACTGTTTAACAAGGTGCCTTATTTTAAAGAAGTTGACCAAAAATTCAGAAGAACAGGACGCGGGCGCGGCAGCCTGAACAGCCGGAGTACACGAGGAAGGACGAACCAGCAAAGCGAACCACTGCAACGAAAACAGGAAGAAACGTTTAGCCGAAGTGCACGGTTTACAGCCGACCAGGGCCAACAATTTGCCCACAAGCTAAATACCAAAAAAGTAAGAGTTCTGGTTACCGATGTCGACGGGAAAGCTGTTCCGGGACGAACAACTATTATTGATGCCAATACCATCGAGTTTGTTCCATCGATTGATGTACAACAGGCAATGCTTACCGTTACCGGAAAACGCGGCGATCAGACATTCATAAAAGACATGTTGGATTTAACTACAAGAATGGTAATTGGCGTACGTACCTTCACCGTAAACTACAGCAAAAACGGCGGTACTGTTTTGCCGGGCTTCCTGCCTGAACCAACATTATTTGGAACCGGAAAATTTAGTGGCGATCCGGTATGGGGAACACAAACACCCGATACCAAACTGGCGCCGGGACTTCCATTCCTGTTTGGCTGGCAAGACCGCGATTTTGCAATAGAAGCTGCCGAAAACGGCTGGTTAACCATCGATTCAACATTAAATCAACCGTTCCAGATTATGGAAAACGAGCGAATTAATTTGCGTGCAATCTGGGAACCACTACCCGATTTACGAATTGACATCAATGCCAACCGCTCGATATCGAAAAATATTACTGAGTTTTACAATTACGATACAAACTCCGGCAGTTTTGTTGCCAACAGCTACTCTGAAAGCGGAAACTTTAGTATGTCAACACTTACTTTGGGAACGGCCTTTTTCAAAATAGGAAAAGAAGAAGTAACCAGCTCCGATGCTTTCGAGAACATGAAAGAATACCGCCGCGTAATTGCTCACCGTTTGGCTCAGCAACGCGGAACAAGTGCAGGTTATAATCCATCTGCTCCAAACGAAAATTACCCCGGGTATCCTGATGGTTACGGTCCAAATTCGGTTGAAGTTCTTGTTCCGGCATTTCTGGCAGCTTATCAGAATAAAAGTCCGGAAGATGTTTCGCTGGGCTTGTTCCCGTCATTAAAGTATATCCGCCCGAACTGGAGTATTCGTTACGAAGGAATGGTTTCGCGAATTCCGGGGCTGAATAAAGTAATGCGTTCGTTGAATTTCCAGCACACCTACCGATCAACCTACAACGTTGGATCGTATGCCACCAACCTGAATTTTATTGCTGCCGAAGATGGCTATACCATGGTGCGCGACCTGGCCGACAACTTTGTTCCGGCTTACGATTTTAATACGGTAAGTATTGTTGAAGCTTTCAACCCGCTGATCAATATCGACGTTATGTGGCTAAACGATTTTACTACGCGGGGCGAGATTAAACGCGCACGTAACCTGAACCTGTCGTTATCAAACAACCAGCTTACCGAAATACTGAGCAACGAATATATATTAGGTTTGGGATACCGTTTTACACGAATGGACTTGATTATTAAAACCAAGAATTCGCAACAGGCTTACTCGAACGATCTGAATGTTCGCGCTGATATTTCGTACCGAAAAACTAAAACACTGTTACGCCAGTTAGACGATGACAGCAACCAGATTACAGCCGGACAGGGTAACTTCACCTTAAAAACCTATGCCGATTACCGTTTGAGCGATAAATTTGAAATGCGTGTTTATTACGATCGCATCATTAACGACCCGTTTACCTCGCTTTCGTACCGTACAACCAATGCAAATTTTGGAGTGAGTTTCCGATTCACCCTTGCGAACTAATTGTTAAACCAACTTTATTTAAGAAATAGTTTTTTGAAGCTTCTGCCAACAATATTTTGATATTTCAAAAAAAACATTTTTCTTGCAGAAGATTAAAATTAAAAAATGCAAAAAATAAATACAATATGGCTTCCGTGGTGGGGTCTTCTTACGTAAGTTAGGAGTTAAGAGCCATATTGCTATTTTTAAAGATATGACAGGCCTGCTTCTAACAAAAGCAGGTTTTTTTATGCAAAAAAATTATTATGAGAACAAACAATAACATTTGGTGGTGGCATAGCAACTTTTTACAAATATCGTGAAGAGAGGATATGTCATTGCTTAAACTAAAAGCGGCTCATCGGATTTCACGGTGAGCCGTTTTTAGTTTAAACACCTTGCCTACAGCAACTTTAGAATAAAATTACAAACAAAGAATAAAACAAAAGATACAAAATGGAAAAACTCAATTTTAAACCAGTCGTTCGTAAAATACTTGCCGACACCGTAACTCCGGTAAGCATATATTTACGATTGCGCACACTTTATCCGAAGTCGATATTGCTGGAAAGCTCCGACTACCACGGTGTTGAAAACGCCTATTCGTTTATTGCTTTTAACCCAATTGCCAATTTTAAAGTCACAAACGGCGAAGTTGGTATCGATTTTCCCGGCCGGGAAAAAGAAAAGTTCACGCTTTCGCCCGAAAGGAAGTTGCACGATGAACTCGACAACTTCTTCAAAACATTTAATGTTGATTCGGAAAAAATTGAATTGCCGGCCAACGGTTTATTTGGCTACCTGAATTTCGATGCCATTCAACATTTCGAAAGCATCCGTTTTTCATCGCCAAAGCCACAGGAATACCAAACGCCGGAAGTACACTACAGCTTTTATAAATATGTAGTGGCCATCGATCACCACAAAAACCAAATTCACATTGTTGAAAACCTGTTGGAAGGCGAAGAGTCGCAAATGGATTACGTTCATCATTTATTGGTGAACCTCAACTTCTCAACAGCACGTTTCGATGTACGGGGCGAAGAAAAATCCAACATCACCGACGAAGAATACATGCACATGGTAACCAAAGGGAAAGAGCACTGTTACCGCGGCGATGTCTTCCAAATCGTTTTAAGCCGCCAGTTCTCGCAGGAATTTGTTGGCGACGATTTTAATGTTTACCGGGCACTTCGGTCGATAAATCCATCGCCTTACCTGTTTTATTTCGACTACGGAACGTACAGTATTTTCGGATCAAGTCCGGAAGCTGAAATCAGAATAAAAGATAACAAAGCCTACATTCACCCCATTGCCGGAACCTTTAAACGTACGGGAAACGACGATCAGGATCGTGAGTTGGCAGAGAAGCTGAGCAAAGATCCAAAAGAGAATGCCGAGCATGTAATGTTGGTAGATCTTGCCCGAAACGACCTGAGCCGAAATGCCGATAATGTAATTGTTGAAACTTACCGCGAAGTTCAGTTTTTCTCGCACGTTATCCACCTGGTTTCGCAGGTTTCGGGAGAAATTACCGACGACACCAACCTGATAAAAGTATTGGGTGAAACCTTTCCGGCCGGAACACTTTCGGGTGCGCCCAAGTATAAGGCCATGGAACTGATCGACAAATACGAAAACCAAAACCGTGGTTACTATGGAGGTTGTATTGGCTACCTGGGTTTCGACAATTCGGTGAACCATGCGATTATGATCCGCTCGTTTTTGAGTAAAGACAAAAAACTGTTTTACCAGGCCGGTGCCGGAATTGTTGCCGACTCGCAGGAAGAAAGCGAACTGCAGGAAGTGAATAACAAACTGGCTGCCTTAAAAAAGGCTATTGAAATGGCTAAAGGAATTAATTAAAAAAGCCTCCCCTAACCCCTCCGAAGGAGGGGAACAGGAAAACAAAAAAATTAAAAGCAAAATAAAATGGTACAAAAACAATACAAACAAGAGCCTGCTTCAATCTCCTCCCCTGCGGGGAGGCCGGGAGGGGCCAAAATAGTAGTTATCGATAATTACGACTCATTTACCTACAACCTGGTACATGCTATAAAAAAGATTTCGGGCCAGCCGGTTGATGTGTTTCGCAACGATCAGATTGCATTGGAAGAGATTGACCAGTACGATAAAATCGTTCTTTCTCCGGGTCCGGGAATTCCTGAAGAAGCAGGCCTTTTGCTCGATATTATTAAAGCCTACGCCCCTAAAAAAAGTATGCTGGGCGTTTGCCTGGGGCACCAGGCCATTGGCGAAGCTTTTGCCGGGAAACTACACAATATGAACCGCGTTTTACATGGTATAGCCACGCCCATAAAACAAACCGGTATCAAATCGCAGCTATTTGAAGGATTGCCTGAATCGTTCGATGTGGGTCGCTATCACTCGTGGATCGTACAAGACGAGCAACTACCCGAATGTTTTGAAGTAACCAGTTACGACGCAGACGGCCTGGTAATGTCGATGCAGCACAAAGAATACGATGTGCAAAGTGTACAATTTCACCCCGAATCGGTACTGACTCCATTGGGCGAAAAAATGATCGAAAACTGGTTGAATTCAGATAATAGAACAAAACAGTGAGATAATGAGATCAGACAAAAAAAGCCACATAACTAACTGACTCAATACTCATTACTAAAATCTCAATACTAATTACTTAGATATGAAACGAGCATAATAAAAAGTCTCTTAATACACAGGCGAATGACTATGCGAGTTACATGAGTCTCCATTAGAAATAAACAATTATAGACGAATGAAAGAAACATTACAATACCTTTTTGAAGGAAACACCCTCACCCGCGAAGAAGCAAAAACAGCCTTAACCGGCGTTGGAAAAGGACAGTATTCGGAAGCTGAATTTGCTGCATTTTTAAGTGTGTTTATAATGCGGCCAATAAAGTCGGAAGAATTAGGTGGATTTCGCGATGCGATGGTAGAACTCAGCAAGAAAATTGATTTATCAGCCTACAATGCAATTGATATTGTAGGTACCGGCGGCGATGGAAAAAACACCTTTAACATCTCCACCTTAGCCTGTTTTGTAGTTGCAGGTGCCGGCGTAAATGTAACCAAACACGGCAATTATGCAGCCACCTCAACCAGCGGCTCATCAAACGTTTTGGAATTTCTCGGCTACGAGTTCAGCAACAACACCGACAAATTAAAAAACGATTTGGAAAAAGGCCGTTTTTGCTTTTTACACGCGCCTCTGTTTCACCCGGCAATGAAACACATTGCTCCGGTACGCAGAGCCTTAAAAGTGCCAACTTTCTTTAACATCCTTGGCCCCATGGCCAATCCTGCAGTTCCCCGGTACCAGGTGCTGGGTGTTAACAACAACGAAAATTTCGAACATTATAAAAATGTCTATCGCACGCTAAATGTTAACTTCGCCATTTTAAACAGTGTTGATGGATACGACGAAATTTCGCTGACTGCCGACACGCACCTGGCCACAAAATCGGAGGATAAACTGCTGTCGCCAGCAGAATTTGGAATGCCACAGATTGCTCCTGAAAAACTTTTTGGTGGCAATTCGGTAGAAGATGCCGCTAAAATATTCATCGATGTATTGAAAGGCAATGGTACTGCCGAACAAACCAATGTTGTTCTGGCCAACGCAGCCATTAGCCTGCAGGTTGTTTTTCCTGACAAACCGTTGACCGAATGTGTTGAAATGGCACGCGAATCTTTACTTGGCGGAAAAGCATTAAAGATGCTGGAAGCAGTAACTAACAAGTCTTTTTAAGGCAGAGAAAATAAAAGACAATGAATATTCTTGATAAAATAGTAGCAACAAAAAAACAAGAGGTAGCCGCCCAGAAAAAGGTGGTTACCATTGAGAAGCTGGAGAAATATCCAGGATTTGCGCGGAAATGTAATTCGCTAAAGGAAAATCTGCTGAAAGATGATGCTTCGGGAATTATTGCCGAATTCAAGCAAAAATCGCCGTCAAAAGGCGAAATCAATTTTTCGGTAAAAGTGGAAGACGTTACCACCGCTTATAATGCTGCGGGCGCTTCATGTCTTTCGGTATTAACCGATTTTGAATACTTTGGCGGAACATTAGCCAACCTTGCAAAAGCACGGGAAGCCAATCCCGATATCCCGATTCTGCGAAAAGATTTTATAATCGACACCTACCAGATAGTGGAAGCCAAAGCTTTTGGAGCAGATGTAATTCTTTTAATTGCCGCCTGTCTTTCAAAAGAAAAGGCACTGGAACTGGCACAAAAAGCCAAAGCGCTGGGGCTGGAGGTGTTGATGGAAATCCACAATGCCGAAGAGCTGGAGATTGTAAACGACTTTGTTGATGTGGTTGGCGTAAACAACCGCAACCTGAAAACTTTTGAGGTAAACGTTGAAACATCAGTAGAACTGTCGAAACTTATTCCGGCCAAATTTGTAAAAATATCGGAAAGCGGTTTGGCTGGTGCTTCAGAAATAAAGTATCTGAAAGAGCATGGTTTTAAAGGTTTCTTAATTGGTGAGACTTTTATGAAAACTGACGACCCGGGTGCTGCTTGTAAAAAACTGATTGAGGAGCTTAGAGATTAACAATCACCCCCACAGCCCCCTCAAGGGGGCAATTCTCCCCTTGAGGGGATTAAAGGGGTGAAACATAACAAGTGAAGAGATGACAAAAAATCTAAAAATAAAAGTATGCGGGATGAAATCCACGCAAAACCGCGAACAGGTGGAAGCGCTTGGAGTCGACATGTTGGGCTATATTTTTTACGGCCCTTCAAAACGATTTGTTGGCGATTCGCCCGATGCCGGACTCTTTCAATCTGACAAAGCCAAAGTGGGTGTTTTTGTAAACGAGAATGCATTTGAAATTCTGGGCTTGGCAAAGAACTTTGATTTCGAGTACATTCAGTTGCATGGCAAAGAAAATCCCAAAACCTGCGGAATATTAAAAAGTCAGGGTTTAAATATTATAAAGGCCTTTGCGATGGATGATGATTTTAAATTTTCAAGCACTGCGGCTTTTGAGGGCATCGTTGATTATTTTTTATTCGACACCAAAACAAAAGAGCATGGTGGTTCGGGTAAAAAATTCAACTGGCACCTACTCGAAAACTACAAAGGAAACACGCCCTTCTTTCTGAGTGGAGGAATTGGCCCTGACGATGCAGCAGAGATAAAAAAACTTAATCATCCGATGCTGGCGGGAGTAGATCTGAACAGTGGTTTTGAAGATGAACCCGGATTAAAAAACATTGAAAAACTGAGAAAATTTATAGCTGAGTTAAAAAAATAAAGTGCGGAATCTGATCATGTCGAAAGAAGAAACAAATCTTCCGGCTTCGATCTTCCGACTTCTAACTTTAATCACATGAAGTATCAAGTAAACGAAAAAGGATATTACGGCGAATTTGGCGGGGCATGGATTCCCGAAATGATGTTCACCAATGTTGATGAACTCAAGCGCCGTTACCTGGAAATTATAGAATCAGATTCGTTCAGGAAAGAATTTGATCAGCTGTTAAAAGATTATGTGGGACGCCCGTCGCCGCTGTATTATGCCAGCCGCCTTTCGGAGCATTACGGCAGTAAAATCTACCTGAAAAGGGAAGATCTGAATCACACCGGTTCGCACAAACTGAACAATACCATCGGGCAAATTCTGTTGGCACAACAGCTGGGGAAAACCCGCATTATTGCCGAAACTGGTGCCGGCCAGCACGGTGTGGCAACTGCAACGGTTTGTGCGCTGAAAGGAATAAAGTGTATCGTTTATATGGGAGCATTGGATGTTTCGCGCCAGGCACCCAACGTAAAAAAAATGAAAATGCTTGGTGCCGAAGTAATTCCGGTACACAGCGGAAACAAAACACTAAAAGACGCCACCAACGAGGCAATGCGCGACTGGATCAATAATCCGGAAGATACGCATTACATTATCGGCTCGGTAGTTGGGCCACATCCCTACCCCGATATGGTTGCTCGCTTTCAATCGGTTATAAGTGCCGAAATGAAAAAGCAATTGCTGGAACAAACTGGTTCAGAATTCCCGACACGCATTTTGGCGTGTGTGGGCGGAGGAAGTAACGCCGCCGGAGCATTCTATCACTATCTTGATGATGAGCAGGTGGAACTGATAGGCGTTGAAGCTGCCGGGAAAGGTATTGCCACAGACGAAACAGCAGCTACACTTGCTGTCGGTTCGCCGGGAGTACTGCATTCAAGCAGAACCATGTTAATGCAAAATAATGACGGCCAGATTACTGAACCGTACTCCATTTCGGCAGGACTGGATTACCCGGGAATCGGGCCATTGCATGCGCACCTTTTCAAAACAGGTCGTGCGAAATTTTTGGCTGCCACCGATGAAGAGGTATTAAAAGCTGTGCTGTTACTTACGCAAAAGGAAGGCATCATTCCGGCACTGGAATCCGCTCATGCACTTGCGGCGCTTGATAAAATTAAAATGAATCCCGACGATGTGAATGTAATTAACCTTTCGGGGAGCGGAAATAAGGATATGGAGACTTACCTGAATTATTTTGGATATTAACGAGCAAAGAGCATGGAGCACAGCGCGCAGCGTTTTAGTGCTTCGGGCTTTGAGCTTCCAACAAAAAACGAAATGAACAACAGAATCAATCAACTTTTCGAAAGAAAAAAGAAAACATACTCTCGGTATATTTTACTGCCGGGTTCCCCAACCTGAACGATACCGTTGAAATTATTCAGCAGTTGGAAAAAAATGGTGTCGATCTCATCGAAATTGGTATGCCTTTTTCGGATCCAACGGCTGACGGGCCAACCATTCAACGCACCAGCGAAATTGCCTTAAAAAACGGCATGTCGATTAAAGTACTTTTCGATCAATTAAAAACCATTCGTGAATCGGTTTCTATACCGCTGGTTTTAATGGGCTACCTGAATCCGGTTTATCAATACGGTGTGGAGAAATTCTGCCAAAAGTGCAACGAAATTGGGATTGATGGCACGATTCTTCCCGACCTTCCACTGGATGAGTTTGAAGCAGAATACAAAACAATTTTCGAGCAAAACAACCTGCACAATATTTTGCTGATTACGCCGCAAACATCGGAAGCACGCATTCGCCAGATTGACGCTGTCAGCAAAGGATTTATTTACATGGTTTCATCGTCGTCGACAACAGGAGCCGGCAAAAAAGTGGAAGATTTCCATGCCGACTATTTTGAGCGTATTCAGCATATGAACCTCAAAAATCCACGCCTCATCGGTTTTGGAATTTCCGACAATGCCACCTTTACCAATGCCTGTAAGTATGCCAGCGGAGCCATTATCGGAAGTGCATTTGTAAGTTCGTTCAGCGAGGAGCTGGAAATTGCCGATTCGGTTGCACAATTTGTAAAAAACATGCTAATACCAAATTGACCACAAATTGGTATAAAAACTGACTAATGTGAACACGCTAAAAGTTTAACAAAAACAAATGTTTTGAAACATGACTTGAGTAGAACCGATCTAAATAACACCTATTCAGCATGATAGAAAAAAGCTACGAAAACAGACACGTTAATTAGTGTTAAAGCATATTCTTCAGCATACTTTAATTCAATTTTGAATGTTATTTTTAGTAGCGAACAATAAAAGAATAAGCCATGTTAGAATACGCAAAAGTAATTCTACCCAAAGTTAGTTTTAGCAGAGAATTGTTCAGTAAAGAGTTAGCCAAATGCATTAACTGGGTAGAGCCCGATCAGTTGCAGAACTTACGCAACTGGTGTTATGAAAATTTTAAAGAAATGTATCCCGATGTACTGGCAGACGCATTTGCCGGCATCGCGGCTTGAAAGTATTAACCGGGCGGGATTTTTATCCCGCCTTTTTTATGCTTGAAAGTATAGAAGTACTGTAGACAAATTCTTTTTTTCTCTACCACTCACCCTTCTATGTTGTAATCCAAATTTTATTTTTAGCATTTTGCTCATTATTAGCTATTTGTATTTCTTCAAAATAATACCTTCGGGCAATACAGAGCCAGCAGGTTTTCCTCTCCTGGTTAAATCCTTAGCGGGTTCGATGCCCGCTAAGGATTTGAAGTAACCTTCGGTATAAAATTTCGCCGTTGGTTACCCCTCCTGGTTTTCCAAATCCGGTCTATAAAAACACCCTTCTATTAACGGACACCTAAAAACGGGCCGCATACCTGTGTTCAATTTATTATAGATAAGAGCCGCAGCCTCTCGGAAACAGACACCTTACGGGCTGCAAGGGCAAAGTAACGGTCTCTTTATCATTGAAGTGTTTTTAGCACCAGTCTGGATTTTACTGTACAACTGAATGCACATATTCTTTTTCATTTTTCATTACATATCTTATCCTGTTCAGTAATTTCTTTGCAATTTTTATAATTGCCTTGTTGGGCTTCATTCTTTTACAAAGTTCTAAGTAACACTGTGCCAAAGCCGGATCGTTCCGTGAAGCTATCCAGGCGGCTTCTATAATTATGCCTCTAAGTGGCTTGTTTGAACGAGAAGTAATCTTTCCTGTTTTATCATTCTCTCCTGATGTATTTGTTCTGGGCACGAGCCCAACAAATGAACACAATTTATCAAGGTTCTTGAACCGTAAAATCGTTTCAAGTTCTGAAAGCAGGGTAACTGCTACTATCAAGCCTATACCAGGAATACTCCTGAGTAGCTTGATCTTAAAACCATACATCACTTCTTTCTCCAGCTCTCTTAACTTACGGTTTATTTTTAACAGCTCTGCCCTTAAATGTTTTACTGTTGCCAATGTGCTTTGTAAAACCATACCTCCATAAGGAGTAGACTGTTGTACCTCTTCGAGCCATTGGGTAAATTTCCCGGACCAGTATGTGGAAGCCTGGGCCAGGGGGCCGGGAATCGCAATACCAAAACAATGAAGATGTGATTTTATCCGGCTTTTATGTCTTGATATTTCTTTTACCAATGTTTTACGGTAACGTACCAGCGACCTTAGTTCTTCTGTTTCTTTATCAGGGACATGAATACCGGTGAGTTCCCCGTTCTTTAATGAACGGGCTATCTTACGACTATCGCGACGATCTTCTTTTTGTTTGCGTTCTTTATCTGTAGTCGGAATATCGGCTGGATTGACTACAATACTTTTTATACCATACTTCTCTAAATTTCGGTGAGCGCTGAATCCACAGAAACCAGCTTCATATGCAGATAAATAATTACCCCCGGGAAAAGTACGTTGAAGGTAAGTATACAAAGTCCCTGCATCAGGATTTTGTGATATCGTCTTGGTTAAACTATTTTCAGTCATTGCCGTTACTGTCCAATTTTTTAAATGGGCATCGATTCCTATATAAATGTTTTGTCCCTGAAAACTAATTGTTTTAACTTTCCCTTGCATAAGTGTTCATCTTTTTTTGTTTCGCAAAAACTAATTTACAAAACTTGGATGCTTATGCACTTTTACAAACATACAGCCTTTCGGGAGCTCCCCTTGCAATGGGAGCACGTTAATGGCAACTTCTGATGTTCATATTAATTGAGTGACTCCGATCCAAATAATTTATCCACTCTCTTTTTTTACAACTTTTTGATCATCCAAATATCACAACCGGTATGCCCCGAGAGTTTCCCAAAGGTTTTTCCAGTCGCTCAAATCCTGCCCGTTCATACATGCTCACGGCATTGTCGAACTCGGGTAAAGTTTCAATATAAATTTCAGCGAATCCCAATTCTTTTGCCGACCCGATACTTTTTTGCATCAGTCTAGTTCCCAGCCCTTTTCCCCGGGCTTTTGCCAACAGGTAAAACTTTACCAATTCAGCACAGCCCTTGGGTAAACCTTCGGTTGGATAAATCCCGCAACAGCCTAATATTTCGCCATCGTTTTCGGCTACCCAAAGAATCGATTTTTCATTCTGAAACAGTTCATACAAGTCGTCGGTGGTGGGATCGGAATAAACAGTTCCTTGTTTCGGGGCATCAGATTCATGAAAAGCCGCCCGGATTATTTCGGCTAAACAACTATTATCAGTGTTCTTTACCTTTCTGATATTCATAATCTAACAAGTGTATCTTTTACATAAAAAAACTACAAACTACCGTATCTGTCGGGATTTATTTTGCTTTGAAAATATACATAATCAACCAAAAACCAAACTATTGTTCAAGATCACCGTGTGGTTTAACACAAACAGCCACATTGCGCAAAGAACTTCAATTCACGGCTAATCTCAAATTTTTGTCTGCCAACTACTTATTTTTAACAGCCAACAACATGAAAACCAACAACAAAGCACACATATAAATATCAGCAAGTTTAATATACCGAATTTTACCGTTGGTTGATAAAAATCGCAGCGTATTGCAGCATTCTTTAAGTTTGATCAAAAAGCTGAAAATCCGGCAAACGCTGAACAGCTAAAACCGGCATGTAAACAACATTTAACAGGGGAATTCGGGGAACTAGAAACGTTAACAGCGGCACTCCATTTTTTTTACATAGAAACACTATTAAACAGCATTTAAAATGTAAAAAGTGCAATTATCTGGCCGGCTGGCAGATAATAAACTCCCGTTTCCCCGACGGGAGTTTTCTTTTGAAAAATTGAACAAAAGCGAAGGGTAATAACGCTTGAGTATGAATATAAGTTTACATCATTGAAACGATCATGAAAATCCTTTCTCAATGAGCAAGGAGAAAATGTGCGTTCCACATGATAGTTTAAAATCTACAATTTGAATCATATGAAAAAACTACTTCTATTAGTTGTGGCTTTGTTTTGTGGAGTGGGAATACTATTCGCCCAAACAAAGCAAATTCGCGGAACGGTTACTTCATCCGACGATGGACTACCCATTCCCGGTGTTTCGGTTGCCGTAAAAGGAACTACCTCCGGAACAACCACCGACCTGGACGGTAACTTTACGTTAACCGTACCTGCCGATGAAATCCTTATTTTCTCCTTTGTTGGGATGAAACGAGAGGAAGTGCCCATTACCGATGCTACGGTTTACAACGTAACGCTTGAGCCGGATGTAATTGGTGTTGATGAAGTTATGGTTGTAGCCTACGGTACCGCTAAAAAGGAATCGTTTACGGGCTCAGCCGGAGTGGTCGATAACGAAATGCTGCAAAAGCGGCCCGTTGCCGATATTTCAAAAGCACTGGAAGGACAGGTAGCCGGTGTTCAAACCACATCGGGAACCGGACAACCCGGCGAAGGAGCAGAAATTGTTATTCGTGGTTTTGGGTCTATCAACTCCAGCAACAATCCGCTGTATGTGGTTGACGGTGTACCTTTCGATGGTAACCTGAACTCCATAAACCCGGGCGATATTGAGTCGATGACCATTTTGAAGGATGCTTCGGCCGGTGCGCTTTACGGATCGCGCGGTGCCAACGGAGTAGTGGTAATTACTACGAAAAAAGGCCAGTCGAAAGAACTGTCGGTGGAATTAAAAGCCACTTACGGATTTTCGAGCCGCGCCATTAAACCATACGAAACACTTGGCACAGCCGATTTTATCGAAGCTTCATTCCAGGGTTATAAGAATGCGTTGATCTACACCGACGGAGTTCATCCTGATATGGCCGGCCCGATGGCTGTTGACGCCTTAAAAGGAAGCTCCGGTATTTTTGGGGCCAACGAAATGTACAATCCATACAACATGCCAGTTTCTGAATTGATCGATCCGCAAACCGGACAAGTGAATCCTTCGGCGAAATTGCTTTACGAGTCGGACTGGCTTGACGAAGTGACCAACGATAATGCAACACGCCAGGAATACCAGTTATTTATAAATGGCGGATCCGACAATTCTCAGGTATACGCATCAGTAGCCTACCTAAAAGATGAAGGGTTGCTGAAAACCACTGATTTCGAACGTATCTCGGGAAGAATTGGCGCAGAGCTGACTCCTAAAAACTGGTTTAAATATGGCGGTAACGTCAACTTCTCAAAAACCGAAACCAACTACCTGGGCTACGATGGCACCACGTCAAACTCTAACGTATGGTATTCGGCGCAGTTTATGGCGCCTATTTACCCGGTTTATGTGCAAGACGAAAATGGCAATCCCATCCTTTCCGAAACCGGCAAAAAACAGTTCGACTATGGTTTAACCCGCCCATCAGGTGCCAACCCGAACTGGAACCCTGTAGCAACTTTATATGAAGATGCTTACGAAACTACTGCCGATAACCTTTCGGGAAGATTCCATTTAAATCTGTTGGGGCTTGGCCTTGGCAGTTCGTTCGACGGACTATCATTTACAACGAACGTTGGATTCGATTACATAAATACCAACCAAACCGTTTACTGGAATCCGGACTTTGGTAACGCTGCCAACATTGGCGGCTATCTCGATAAAACCATCGTACGAAGCCTTTCGTACACCATTAACCAACTGTTGCGTTACGAGAAAGACTTTGGCAAACACAGTATTAATGTGTTGGCCGGTCACGAGTTTTACAAGCTTACCATTAACGAAATGGAAGGTTCAAAATCGGGCTTCCCTTACTCAGGAATTAAAGAGCTGGCACCGGGATCAACAACTTCGGGGCTTACTTCGTTCGAGGATAATTATTCCATCGAATCGTTCCTGAGCAACGTAACTTACGACTTTGCCGACCGGTATTACCTTTCGGCAAGTTTCCGTACCGACGGTTCATCGCGTTTCCACAAAGATTTCCGCTGGGGTAACTTCTGGTCGGTTGGAGGATCGTGGCGCATCAGCGAAGAGAGTTTTATGGAAGAAATGACTTTCATCGACAACCTGAAACTAAAAGCCAGTTACGGAAAACAGGGTAACGACAATATTGGTACATATTATGGCTGGCAGTCGCTTTATAACCTCGACTGGGCCAATGCCAACCTGAATGGAGCGCTACTTTCATCGCTCGAAAATACATCGATAAAATGGGAAGAGAACAACAACTTTAACGTGGGTGTTGGTGCCGTTCTTTTCGATCGGTTTGATATTAGTTTTGAATATTACCGCCGTCGCACCGTTGATATGCTTATGGAAAAACCAATGGCAACATCGCTTGGTTTCGATAGCTACTGGGCCAACGTTGGCGAGATGCTGAACACCGGTTTTGAGTTTAATGCAAACCTGAACCTCATTTCGAATCCAAACTTTGTTTGGAATGCCAACTTTAATCTTACCTCGTTAACTAACGAAATTGTTGAACTGGATGGCGAAACAGATCAAATTGTTAACGGCAATATCATTCAGCGAAAAGGTGCAGAAATCAACTCGTATTACCTGGCACAATCGGCCGGAGTGGATGCAGCTACCGGTGCTCAGTTGTATTGGGTTTACGACCTTGATGCTGATGGAAAACCTGGCGACTCCTACCTTTCTGATGATTACCAGAAAGCATCGCAAAACAAACGGATATCGGGCAGTCGCATCCCTGACTTTTACGGTGGTTTTGGCAGTAACTTTAAAATCTATAAAAACTTCGATATGTCGTTTATGACGACTTTCTCGGTAGGTGGAGAAGTTTACGAAAGTGTTTATTCCAACCTGATGAACCCGATTTACATTGGTACCAATTACGCTGCCAATGTAGAACGCGCCTGGAGAAAACCCGGCGATGTAACTGATATTCCGCGTATTCAGAACGGAACCGGTTTCTCGCGCCCGTTTACCGACAGCCAGCTAATTGATGCATCGTATTTTTCAATAAAGAATATTACGGTAGGTTATACACTTCCTAAAACCATTCTGCAAAATGTGGGTATCGAAAGTGTTCGCGCTTATGTGGCAGTCGATAACCTGGCCATTTTCTCTCATCTCGATGGTATGAATCCGCAGTTTGATTTCTCCGGAACTACCGACTTTTCATATACTCCGGTGAGAACAAGCCTTTTCGGAATTGAAGTAAAATTTTAAAACAAACAGATCATGAAAATAGATAAAATACTTATCCTGTTATTTCTGGTATTCGCAGGTTTTGCATGCCAGGATGAACTGGACACAAACCCTACAGACAGCACATCGGGCGATGTATTATTCTCCGATGTACAGAAAGCGAATGTGGCGCTTAACGGAATATACCGCGCTATGTATGTGGCCGAAGAGTGGTCGGCAAACTGGGCCGACGAAGAGTTTGGGGTTACCGCATTTTTGCTTACCTACGACCTTATGGGCGAAGATATGGTACAAAATGAAGGCGGAAGCGGCTGGTTCTGGTTCGATTACATGTACAATGTAAAATCGGATTACACCCACAAAAGCGGCCGCCCTTATTCGGTGTGGTTTTTTTACTATACGTTAATTTCAAATGCCAACTCAATTATTGCATCACAGGAAGTTTTAACCGGTGCACCATCGGAGATCAACAGCCTTATCGGGCAGGCCTATGCTTTGCGCGCTTACGCTTATTTCAGCCTCATCCGTTTCTATCAGCAAACTTATGTGGGTAACGAAAATGCCCCGGGAGTTCCGATTTACACCGAACCCACTACCAACATTTCAGAAGGAAGTCCGAGAGGCACGGTAGCCGATGTTTACACACAAATTGATGCCGATCTTCAGCAGGCACTCGCCTTGCTCAATCCGGAGGTGGCAGCACCGCGCACTCATTCGTCGCATATCGATTACTACGTGGCCAACGGATTGAAAGCACAGGTAGCTTTGGAAAAACAAGATTGGGCAAGCGCCGAATCGGCAGCTACAATGGCCATGAGCGGAGGAACGACAATGCTTTCGCACGAGAATCTGGCAAACGGTTTTGCGTTTAACAATGCCAACGCCGGCGCAGTGCTTTGGGGCCTGCAAATTATTGCCGAGCAAATATCTGACACCGAATCCTTATTCGGGCATATGGATGCCAGTACACAATCGTATGCCGAAAACGCACGAAAATGTGTGAGCTCGTGGTTATACAACCAAATGGCCGATACAGATGTGAGAAAACAAATGTGGTGGAATGGCCCGCTGGAAGTAAATGAGCCACTGGGAACACAGTTGAGCTACAACCAGTTTAAATTCCGCTTCTCCGATCCAACAAATGCTTTAGGCGATTATATTCTGATGCGGCACGAAGAAATGATGCTGATTAAAGCAGAGGCACTTTGTATGCAAAACCGGTTTGGTGAAGCACGAACTATTCTTGCGGAATTAATGGAAGAACGCGATCCGAATTATGATATTTCGGGATTGACAGATGCCAACACACTAACCGTAAACGATGCAAACGGCCCAACAACTCCACTGAATGGTTCATCTACCTTACTCGATGAGATTATCCTGCAACGACGTATTGAATTGTGGGGCGAGGTAGGCCGCATTTTTGATATTAAACGGTTAAAAACCGGATTCTCCCGCGATTTCGAAGGCAGTAACCACACTCAAAAATTACTGTCGCGCAATACACTCGATCCTGAATATCCTGATTTTGTGATGTCGATACCACAATCGGAATTTGACGGAAATAAAAATATGGACGAGGTGAGTGATCAAAATCCATGGGCTGACAATTAAAAAATACAATTATGAAGAAAATACAATTAGCATTATTGGTTTTTGTTCTGTCGCTTGCTGCATGCGACCAGGACAATATTGGGGAACTATACGAAACCGATGCATATGTAGCTTTTAGCACTGAAATTGTTCCGGCAAATATACTGACTGCCGAAAACAATTATTCGGTAAATGTTCAAATTGCACGTTCAAATTTAAATGCACCAACTACTGCGCAGGTTTCGTTAGAAATGAATGAGAATATTGAAGGCGTTTTTGATCTGGAAAGCACTTCCGTAAGTTTTGCAGAGGGAGAAGGAACAGCCTATGCGAAAATTGTCCCGCTGGTCGATATATCGCAAATTGATGTTTCGAAAGTGTACGAGTTTAACCTCACCTTAACAGGAGACAATGTTTCAGAATTCTATAGTCAAACGACATATAGAGCTTCATTCTTATTAACATTCGAGCCTGTAGGAACCGGAACATTCAGTTCTGAGTTCAGGGAAAATGAATGGACCGTTCAGGTTGAAAAGGCTCTTGAGGCTGATGTTTATAAAATTATTGACTGCTATGCAGAAGGTTATGATATTATGTTTTCGGTTGATGCTGAAAATAATGTCTTCTATGCTACCCAGTTAACGGGCTATATCGATCCGGATTATGGTATGGTAACTTTGGAAATGCCCGATTCGGAAGAACCGGATTCCTATTACATGGGAGAACCTTACCGCAACGGAAATACAATTTATTTACTGGGGCGTTTCACCGTTGATGCAGGGAGTTACGGACATTGGTACGAGGTGCTTACCTTACCCTAATCAACCAGCCAAATTAGAAAACACTTAAAAGGGTTGCCAAAAGGCAGCCCTTTTTTACCCCGGAAAGGCCGTTTAAAAGGCCGTTTTAATTTCTTTAATCTTCACTTTATCAACCAGTGTTTGCTGTTCATCCTTTTGTTGCTGAATTTTACGCACCACATCCATACCGGAAATGACCTGTCCGAAAGCGGCAAAACCTTGCCCGTCGGGATTTCGTTTGCCGCCAAAATCCAATTCCGGCTGATCGCCCACACAAATAAAAAACTCGGTTGATGCTGTTCCCGGCTCCATCCGCGCCATCGACATTGTGCCGTTAAGGTGTTTTAATCCTGTAGCTTCGGTTGTTTCATGTGCAATTGGTTGTATGGTCTCAAAGCGCGGCTCGGTGTACATTCCTCCTTGTATCACTTGTATTTTAACATCGTTGTTGGGTTGGTTATCCAGCCGAACAACGCGGTAAAAACAGGCATTTTTATAAGTACCCGCCTCAACATGCTGTAAAAAGTTAGTTGCTGTTAGCGGCGCATTTATCGTATCAATCTCAACCAGAATGATTCCCAGTTCAGTTTGCATTTCAACGCGGGGAAGTTCCTGTGTGGCGGCTTGAAACGCTAAGAGCAAAACAGGAATGATAAAGATTATGGCTTTCCTCATAATAAAAGTTGAATATTATTTTTTAATTGCAATCAAATGTACAAAAAACGGTTTTGGATAACCAGAGCCAACGCATAATTCAAAAAGCTTATGAAGAAACTTCAACTGTTACTGGTTCTGCTGTTGCTGTCGGCAGTATCGTTTTCGCAAACCACGTTAAAAGTCTTTCTCGAGCGTCAACCCGAGGTTAAAAGTGTTGAACAAATGGACTGCACCGACTTTTTTGCAGCCAAATACAAAATAATGGTGGAGCAGCCTGTTGATCATTCTGATCCGGCGAAAGGAACATTTTTGCAACGGGTGTTAATTGCCGATAAAGGTATTGACCGGCCTGTAGTTTTTATCACCGAAGGCTATAACGGCGGTTATTCGGAAAACCCCAATTACATAAACGAACTGTGCCCGATTTTGGAAGCCAACCAGATTTGTATGGATCACCGCTATTTTGGCGAATCGATGCCGGAGCCACTGAACTATGATTACCTGACCGTACGTAATGCCGCTGCCGATCATCACCACATCATTCAGCTAATGAAAAAATATTACTCGGGGAAATGGATAAGCACCGGAATTAGCAAAGGAGGGCAAACAACAGTGTATCATCGCTGGCTTTACCCCAACGACGTTGACATTTCGGTACCGTATGTGGCGCCGCTGAACTTTGGCGTTGAAGATGGGCGCCACGAGCCGTTTATTGCTAATACCACCGGTACTCCTGAAGGCCGTGCAAAAGTGCAGGCATTCCAACTGCAAATTCTTAAAAACCGCGAAACATACCTGCCTCTTCTTGAGCAATACTGTAAGAATCAGCATCTGAACCCATTACTGAATAACGACGAATTACTGGATTATGTGGTACTGGAATTCTCGTATGGCTTTTGGCAATACGACAACTCATTGGACGACATTCCGGCACTGGATGCACCGGCAAAAGATTTGTTTGCCGAGTTGGTGAAAGTATCGTCGCCCATGTACCTGGCGAGTGAAGGTGTTGATATTTTTAAATCGTTTTATGTGCAGGCGGCACACGAATTGGGTTATTACGGTTACGATATAGAACCGTTTAAAGAGTATTTGTCGATTACAAGTGCAGAAGGCTGGCTGAACCGAATTTATCTGCCCGAACTGGCTATTAAATACAACAAAAAGACCGCTAAAGAGGTAAAGAAATTCATCAAAAAAACCGATGCCAAAATGCTGTTTATTTATGGAGAGTGGGATCCGTGGTCGGCTTCGGCATTTGATGTTCCGGGTAAACCTAATTTCCTGAAAATTGTAAAACCCGAAGGTAGCCACAGCACACGAATCGGGAATTTGCCTAAAGAACAAAAACAGCAGGTAAAAGAAACGCTTGAAGATTGGCTGGATATGGAAGTTAATATCGAAATTTAGGAGTTTTCACCCAATAAAAATCACTCTGAGCGAAGTCGAAGTGTCGTTTCACCTCTCTTCTACTTCGCTCAGACTCACGTTCTACAAAAAGAACATCGCCACACCAACAACAGTAATTACTGCCCCGAGAATTTCTTTCCAGTTCACTTTTTCTTTAAACAATAGTATTGACGGGCCAATAATCAACACCGGAACAATGGCCATCAGTGTAGCTGCAATTCCGGCTTGTGTATGCTGAACGGCCAACAACGAAAAGGAAACACCAAGGAAAGGGCCAAAAAAAGCTCCCAGCGTAATCCGTTTCATAGCCGGGCCATTTTTTAAAGCTGCCCAAACGCGCGGCCAGCGTTTTATGAAGATAAAAAGAATAGAAAATCCCACAGTTCCCGCCAAAATTCTTATTTGTGTAGCCGAAAAAGCGTCGTAATCTCCCATTCCCTTTTTGCTGATTACCAAACCGGCCGCCTGCCCCATGGCACCGCCCAAAGCCAACAGAATTCCCTGAATGGGGTACGACGATTTAAACTTTCGGATTTTAACACCGTTTTCTTCCGATTTTTCCCGTTTCAGGATAACGATAATAATACCGGTCATGGTAACGGTCATTCCCAACCAACTTTGTGGCGAAAGTACCTCGCCTAAAAGTAACCAGCCGATAAGCGCAGCAAAAGGCGGAGCCAGCGCCATTAACAACATGGCAATTCGTGCACCTATTAACACAAACGACTGAAAGAGGAGTAAGTCGCCAATTACGAAACCAACCAAACCGGAAAAAGCCAGCCATTTCCAGGCATACATACTGGCATCGCTGGGGAAGAAAAAACCTCGGGTTACCCAACTGTAGGCGCCTACAAGAAAAAAGGCTATTACCAAACGAATTAAGTTTACAGCCAACGAACCAACCTTCTTACCGGCCGATTCGAATGCCAGTGCAGTTACTGTCCAAAATACGGCAGTAAGAACTCCGGCTATTTCTCCAAAATGATTTTGCATGCGGCAAATGTAGTAATTACCACCGATGTATTTACCGATTTCTTTTAGGTATAAATCAGCCGTAACAAAAAAAGATCCTGACAAAAATGCCAGGATCTTTTCCTCTCCTCCAGTCTTAAAAAACAACTTAATCGATCACACATTCATAATTGGTACTTTACCTCTACTTTTTATCACAACGTAACCTGGTACCTTAACAATTCTAATCTTCAATACTCTTATGGTTTGTGTTTACAAATATACATTCGCAGAAGGTGACAGCGTAAAAACTATTGCTGATTCAAACAGCGTAAAACACTGATTTTTAACTTCTCTTTTTCTGAACCAGCTTAACCAATACAGCCAATGGAACACAAAAAAACCGTTTTAAGCATTAATCCTTAAAACGGTTTTCAATTGTTGAACTTTACTTGTTCTATTTGCTCAGGAACTCAGCCACGGTTTTGCCCAGCTCTTCGCCGCGTTTATTTTTGGCGATGATTTTTCCGTTTTTGTCAACCAACAAACTTGATGGAATTGAATTTACCGCATAAATTTTTGCTGCAGCATTGTTCCAGTAGGCAAGGTCTGAAACATGAGCCCAGGTTAAACCATCATCCTCAATAGCCTTTAACCAGGCATCTTTATCACGGTCGAGCGAAACGCCAAACACGCTAAATCCCTGATCTTTGTATTTGTTATAGGTAGCAACAACGTTTGGATTTTCCTGACGGCATGGTCCACACCACGATGCCCAGAAGTCGAGCAAAGTCAACTCATTTTTTGAATAGATATCCGAGAACTTCACCGGATTTCCATCTGCATCGTTTTGAGTAAAATCAGGAGCAGTTTTTCCAACGGCTACCGTTTTCAGTTGCTCAATTTTTGCTTTTAAATCTATAATCGCAGGAACCGAATCTAATTTTGCATCCAGGTTACTCACTAAAGCTTCCAGTTCGTCAACTTCCTTTTCGTACTGAATTTGGCTTAACAGCAGCGGAGTAACATACGAAGCCGGATTTTCTTTCACAAAATCTTCCTGTATTTCGCCAACGCTGGCGTACAAGTCTTCAACTTGTTTCATCAACTCATTAGCCTTGGCTGTATCTCCGGCGGCACTTGCTGTACGAGCTTCCTGGTAAATCGCCATGTACTCTTCGCTAATTTTCTGAATCTGGTCGTTAATCGTTTTAAACTCATCGTGTGTAGTCGATCCACTAACCTGAACGCCTGCAATAGAATCGGCTTTTCCGGTAACTGTTATGTTCGTATTTTCAACAAACAACACGGCCTTTTCGCGTTGGCCGTTAACCGACAAATAATACAAACCCGGGAATTCCACTTCTCCCTCAAGAACCGCAACACCATCAACCACAACGGCAGTATCAATGCCTATCCACTGGCTGGCTCCACGTTGCTCTAACATCACATTTCCGTCGGCACCTTCAATATTTACGGTAATTTTATAACCATCCTGCTGTTGCGAGCAGGCAAACAAGGCCAAAGCTATAATAGCAACTAATAATTTTCTCATTCTACAGTTTTTTATTTATTGAATTTTGGTCGAATATACGCATTCTATGCCTACCTGAAAAATGATTAGTTTGAATTATACACCGGAAAATAATTAAATTGCATCGGTAAATACAATAGCAAATGAGTAAAAACATTGCCTTGGTACTTTCGGGGGGTGCCGCCCGCGGAATGGCACATATTGGCGTAATTGAAGAGCTGGAAGCACGGGGGTACAACATCACCTCAATAGCCGGCACATCGATGGGGGCACTGGTTGGCGGAATTTATGCACTGGGTAAATTACCGGAGTTTAAAGAGTGGTTAATTTCGCTTGACCGGCACGATATGTTTCGTATGGTAGATTTTTCGTTTGGCGGAAACGGCCTGATTAAGGGAGACAAAGTTTTGGCGAAAATTCAGGAATTTGTACCCGATGCGCTTATCGAAGATTTGCCGATTCCGTTCTCGGCAACTGCGGTTGATCTAAAACACCGCGAAGAGGTGGTGTTTACCACTGGGAGTTTGTTTAGCGCTATTCGTGCATCAATAGCCATCCCTTCGGTTTTTACGCCCATTACCAGCGAGAATGCCGTATTGGTTGATGGAGGTGTGATGAACAACCTTCCTGTTTCGAATGTAAAACGCACCGAGGGTGATAGGCTGATTGCCGTTCATGTAAATGCAGCCATTCCGGTTCCTCATTATTTTGTTGAAAAAGAAGACAGTGAAGCGAAGGAATCGACCTACAAAAAATGGTTGAACGAGTTTTACGACTTCCTGCATATTAATCATCCAAAAGAAAAAGAAGAACGGTTTGGATTACTTTCGCTTATCGACCAGGCCTTAGCCACCGCAATGTTAACACAAGTGAACCATTCTATTGAAAAGGGGAAACCCGATGTGGTAATTCGTGTTTCGCGTGATGCCTGCGGAACCTACGATTTTTACAAAGCAAAAGAACTGATTGAAATGGGACGCTATTCGGCTATTCATGAACTCGACAAAGCAAAATTCAATGGCTGAGCTATTAGTTGTTAATAATGCCGAACCCGGAATTCGGGAGTTTGCCGAACCGATATTGCAAATTATTTCGGATGCCGGTTCTACACCTGCTTTTATTGAATACGCTGAGTGCCCGGCTACAAACCTGAGTGCTTTTGACGGCATAATTTTAAGCGGATCGCCACAAGGCGACGATATTGTAGAGCACCATGCCCCCTATTTTCAGTGGATTAAATACCTTGAAAAACCGGTACTTGGTATTTGCGCCGGACACCACATTACCGGGTATTTGTACGGAGCAAAATTGCTGCGAAGCCAGGAGCCGGAGTCGGGCGATTTTGAGGTAAAAATCGTTAAAACCGATCCGCTTTTTAACGAGCTGCCACAAAAATTTACCGTAAGGCAAATGCACAACGACTCAATAACTTTGCCCAACGATTTTGAGTTGCTGCTTACTTCATCAAGCTGCAAAAACCAATTGATGAAACACAAGAATAAACCCTTATACACCTGCCAGTTTCACCCTGAGTTTTATAACCACCGTCTTATCCGGAATTTTATTGAATTATGTAAGAAATAAAGGATCCGATCCGTATCATTTTAACAAATACAGATCGGATCCTTGTTTTATTTGCAAAACATCCATCCTGATGATTTTTTATCGCGTTTTGTGGGGAAAACAACAATCCTGACGATTCAGATTCATATTTTGCCCGCAAAATGGCAATCCTGACGGTTCAGATTCATATTCTGTGCATAAAACGTCAATCCTGATCATTTTTTTTCACGTTTTGTGGGGAAAACAACAATCCTGACGATTCAGATTTATATTTTGTACGTAAAATGGCAATCCTAACGGTTTAGATTCATATTCTGCGCGCAAAACGTATATCCTGATCATTTTTTTTTCACGTTTTGTCCGTAAAACAACAATCCTGACGATTCAAAATAACGCATCTACTATCAAAAAAACATTCCTGATTCCCGGGAATTACCTACAGGAAGGAAGGGATACCAATATTATTTCACGCAAAGAAAAGAAGAAGCGCAAAATTCGCAAAGTATAGCATCTGTTTCGCGTGCTTTGCGAAAACTTAGCGATCTCTGCGTGAACTTTTTTGTTTTTTAGCAAAGTAACTTTTCAGCGCTGATGGCTGTTCCCGACAAGAAACAACTGTCTTCCTTTCATCGACCTTACCTTATGATTCTGCAAATTCACAAGCGCTAAGCGCATTTACGACACCAGAAAATGAGTCTTCACCTCCAATAACGTGTTTTTACAGACTTCTTACCGTAAAAAAAGCCATCCGCATAAAACGAATGGCTCCCTGAATTAATCGATAATAAACAAAATTTATTTCTTTTTAATATCCTTAAATGTTGCTCCCTGCGCGTGAACCGTGTTAACCGCACGACCTGACGGGTCGGCATTCCCCTGGAACGAAGCATCCCACTCAAGAGCAGCAGCGGTACTACATGCAATTGAAGCCTCAGACGGTACACAAGCGGCAGCCGCATCCGACGGGAAGTGTTCGCTGTAAATTTCACGGTACACGTATTCTTCTTTGTTCATAGGTGGGTTTACCGGGAAACGATATTTCGCATTTTCCATCATCTCATCGCTCACCTTATCTTCAGCAATTTGTTTCAGTGTGTCAATCCAGCCATAGCCAACACCGTCAGAGAATTGTTCTTTCTGGCGCCAGGCCACTTCCTCGGGCAGGTAGCTGGCAAATCCTTCGCGCAGGCAGTGTTTTTCCATTTTGCCGTCTTTTGCCATTTTGGCCTCCGGGTTAAAACGCATGGCCGCATCAACAAATTCTTTATCGAGAAAAGGCACACGACCTTCAACACCCCATGCTGCCAACGATTTATTGGCACGCAAGCAGTCGTACTTATTCAGTCGGCTCACTTTACGCACACTTTCTTTGTGGAATTCTTCGGCATTTGGCGCTTTGTGGAAATACAGGTAACCACCAAAAATCTCGTCAGCACCCTCGCCGGTAAGTACCATTTTTATACCCATCGATTTAATTACACGTGCCAGCATGTACATGGGTGTTGATGCACGAACGGTAGTTACATCGTAGGTTTCGATGTGGTAAATTACATCGCGTATGGCATCTAAACCTTCCTGTATGGTATAATTAATTTCGTGGTGAACTGTTCCGATATGATCGGCCACTTTACGTGCTGCAGCCAAGTCGGGCGAACCTTCCAAACCAATTACAAACGAGTGCAGCTGTGGCCACCAGGCGTCTTTTTCGTCACCATCTTCAATACGTTTTGCTGAGAATTTTTTTGCCAGCGCCGATGTAATCGACGAATCTAAACCACCCGAAAGCAACACTCCGTACGGAACATCGGACATTAACTGACGATGTACTGCGTCTTCCAATGCCTGCGACAACTCGTCAACACTTGCCGGATTATCTTTTACATTGTCAAATTCCTCCCAGTCGCGAACATACCATTTTTTAAGCTCGCCATCTTTGCTGTATAAATAATGCCCCGGAGGAAATTCCTCGATCTTGGTACAAAATCCTTCCAACGATTTTAATTCCGATGCTACATAGTAGTTCCCCCATTTATCCCAGCCCTGGTACAATGGAATAATACCAATATGGTCGCGGCCGATCAAATAGGCATCGTTTACTTCATCGTAAAGGGCAAAGGCAAAAATCCCGTTCATCTCATCCATGAATTTTTCCTTTTTATCGTTGTATAGGGCTAAAATTACCTCACAGTCTGATTTGGTTAAGAAATCGTACTTCCCTTCGTAACGTTTACGAATTTCGCGATGATTATAAATTTCGCCATTAACGCCCAAAATAAGTTTTCCATCTTTACTATATAAAGGCTGTCCACCCGATTCGGGGTCAACAATTGAAAGACGTTCGTGAGCTATTATTGCTTTTTCGCCACAATAAATTCCCGACCAGTCCGGTCCGCGGTGACGAACTTTTTTACTCATCATCAACACCTGAGGACGGAGATCCTCAGCTTTAACTTTTAAATCAAATGCTCCTACAATTCCACACATATTCGTAAATTTTCTTAGCTGTCAAATATTTTGCATCAAAAATAATCACTTTGTCAATACCACAAAATTTTTTCTGTCTTTTTTCTATCTTTTTTAACCTTTGTCTATCTTTTTAAGTTAGTATCGGCAATTTAAAAAACATTTTAATATTTCAGAAATACCTAATTACCCCCTTTCTTAATAAGGCAGCTTTCTCGTGTGTTATTTCTTTTTACACTTACCCCTTAAAAAATGATGGCACAGCAATAAAAAAACGAAATATTATTACCATACCCCCCTAACAGCACTCGCAACTAAAAAGTTTTAATTAATACCACTCCTGCAATCAATCTGTTAACAAAAAGGCAACATCTGTAGCATTCAATTACCGACAAGCAACTATTTTTAAAAATTAGCAAAAGGGTTACGTTGTTTTGGCCTTATATTTAAAGCCTGCAGAGCAGAGTTAGTTGATTTGTGGCGATAAAAAGCGAATTTTTATGTTTTCCGGCCTCGTTTTTAAGGTTGGCAAAAATGGTTGCAGCATCCTTCTTCACTCATCCGTAAATGAAAATTGATTAACTTTATTGAAGAATAAAAATCAGATGAAAAAACATGTAATTGTAACCGGAGGCGCCCAGGGAATTGGCAAACACCTGGTTGTTGATTTACTGAACAACAATTATGCAGTATCGGTTTTTGAAATTGATGAAGAAGCCATTGCTAAATTTCGTGAGGAATTTACCAATGAAACAGTTCAGGTTTATCAAGTGGATGTATCCGATGAGAAATCGGTTGAGGCAGCGGTAAAAGAATCGGAAAAACAGCACGGAAACATTTATGCACTGGTAAACAATGCGGCAATTAGCATCAACAAACCATTGGAAGAACTTTCTTTCGGGGAGTGGAACAAAGTAATTGGCACCAATCTTTCCGGCGCTTTTTTGTGCTCGAAGTACGCTTCGGCGTTTATGAAGCCCCATGGAGGCAGGATTATAAACATGGCTTCAACCCGCGCGTTACAATCCGAACCTGACACCGAAGCTTACTCAGCCAGCAAAGGCGGCATCCTTGCACTTACCCACGCACTGGCCGCAAGTCTTGGCCCGCAAATAAAAGTTAACGCCATTAGTCCAGGATGGATTGATGTGTCGGCTGCAAAAAAGAGCTCCATCGCCCATCAGGAAAAACTAACAAAAGAAGACCACGCACAACACCCGGCAGGGCGCGTTGGCAAAGCCGAAGATATTGCTGCAATGGTTCTTTTCCTGCTTAAGAAAGAGAATGATTTTATCACCGGTCAGAATTTTGTTGTTGATGGCGGAATGACCAAGAAGATGATTTACGTGTAATCTTATCATTTTCCAGATTGTCGAGGATTGATTGTTTGGCTTTATTAATGAAAAGATCAGGCATAAGGCTCTATTCATTTTGCTTTTCGAACGTATCACAATCGCCGAAACACCCAACTTTGTACTACAAACCAATTTCGAACCTATGGAATCCAATCTTAAAGAATGAGTTAATGAGTCCGTTTCAAAGTGTAGTCTCCAAAAGATTTTTCAATGCCCAAAAGATTAACAAACATTACATCATCCCGTATAGTGCCTTTAACTTCCAGTATTTTACCCGATTTTGTTTGAAAGGTAAAACAGAATTGATTACCTGACATTGTGAGATTATCGACATTATATGGCTCATCCGCGGAATCCAGGAAAATAACTGCGGCAACGGCACTGCCTTCCACATCAAAGTTTATTGAATAGAGCGGTTCATCGTCATCTACTGTTCGGGCGCTTTCCCATGTTCCCTTAAAAAAGTGATTTGTACTGTCGGCGTACGAATCGGTATGATTAACAATCCGTTCAGTAAACGCTTTGCCGGATAAGTCGCCATGGGAAATAAAATCCCTGGAAAGTACCGGCAATAGCTCATTGCTTATAAAATACTGCATGATACTTTTCGTGTAGGGTTCAAACACCGACCGAATATTGCCACTAAAAGCGGTGGCCATATTCAATACCTGCGCCGGTTCGTTATTGCTAAAATCAATTTCATCCATCATCAGTGTCTTTCTTTCGGGATTTATATGGGTGCGAAAATGAACCGTTCGATTTCGGGCATCAAACAGGATCGACCACTCCGGATCGTCGAAAACACGCAAGGTTTTCAGCATGTAAAAACCATAATCAATGGGGTCGTCTTCTTTTTGGTAGTTATCGATCATAACTGCCGTGCGCACAAAACGGGGCACATTCGGATCCGTTTCGTTGGGCTGGTATTCGCCACCAAAACCACGGAAATATTTCGACAACTCCAGCTCGCGATCATACGGAGCATTAAAAAGCGCCGGAACAGGCATTTCATCTCCGGTGTGCACAACCACTTGGCCATTTATAAAGGCAATTGCTGCGGTATTTCCCCCGGCATCGCCCACAAAAAAGTGACAGCTCCAGCCATCAATTTCAAATTCCGTGGCACTGCGAATCGCCTCTTCGGTAGTTGAATAATTATCGAGAATGTACTGCATCCAGTTCATCTGGTTGAGTTTGGGCAGGCTATCGTTTTTCGGATAATCAGCCTCTTCGTTCATCTCCCAAATAAACAAACCGGCTTCGTTCACTCCTCCATCAGGGAAATCCTTTCCGAAATTATTAAAAGTAACCGATCCATAGCGCGAAATCCAGGTGTGCGAAGAAGGATTTACACGGCCTCGTGTAATGATTTCACTCCAGGTTCGGCCTGTTTTAAACATTCCGCGTTTGTTGATGAACACCAAACCCGGCACACCGATATCGCCTTCGTTGATGTTGTGCCCGTAAATTAAGGTGTTTCCTTTTTGCAATTTAAAGGTTGACGATGCCAGAACGCCCTTGTGTTGCGGTAGCAATAAAAACAAGGAAGTAACAAACAGTGCAATTATAGCTTGTTGAATTCTCATTTTTCCCGGCATTGTATTATTTGTTCTATAACGCGTAAATCCTTTGGCGGTTACGCTTGTGTTCATTAACAAATAACAAATGTGGCTTGTTCGACTTTTGTTTTTCGGCTCTTTTGGGAGTACTCCCAAAGCCCCACCAACACAGGTTTCTTACTTTGGGAATACTCCCAAAGGTTCACCAACGCATGTTTCTTGCTTCGGGAATACTCCCAAAGCTTCCCTAACACGTGTTTTTTGCTTTGGGAATACTCCCAAAGCCTCCCCAATGCAGTTTTCTTGTTTTGGGTGTGCTCCCGAAAGAAATAGGGTTTGAAGCTGGCCCTACCCTTTTGTTCCCGACGTAAAGTACGGGATTTGGCAAGCTCAACTGTCGACATTCCTGCCGGCCGGTAGGCGGGTTCCCTTACAAAGGGAAAACATCATTGATGTAAGGCAGCGAACAGAGTGAACCGCCTTCGAAATTTCGAAAAAGAAAAAGCCACCTCCCGTTAACCGGAAAGTGGCTCTATTATCTTTTCTAAAAGCTAACAGCTCGTGGCTCGAAGCTTTTATTACATTTCAAATTTGTAATCACCAACATCGCTTAATTCCGATGCACGGATAAACTCGGCGTGTGCTTTCACCTGCGCTTTTGCAAAGGCGATATAGTTTTTCGTCGATTTCAGGAACGAAGCCTCGCGGTTGGTATCCAGCAACAACAGGTAACTCATAATAATGTGGCCTGCCATTTCAACCAAACGCCGCGCATGGAAATCAACAAACTCGTTGTCGCCCGCAGCAGTTACTTTCTTAACTGCTTCTTCGTAATCGGCAGTTAAAATAATAAGTGTGCGTTTCAGGTACTCTAATGTTGGCGAAACTTTTTCAGCTTCGTAAGCACGAATCTGGTTCAGGTAACCGCCGGTTGTTACACCACGTATGGCAGCTACAACCTGCAGCTGTGTAGTTCCTTCGTAAATCGATGTAATACGCGCATCGCGGTAGATACGTTCAACCGGGTAGTCTTTCATAAAGCCCGATCCACCATGAATTTGAACGGCATCGTAAGCCAGCTGGTTGCTGTATTCGCTCGACATACCTTTTACAAGCGGCGTAAATATGTCGGCCAAACGCTGGTACTTTTTCATTTCGTCGCGCTCTTCTTTCTCCAGTTTACGCTCTTCGGAAATGTGCATGTAGGTTTTGTACATATCAACAAAGCGAGCTGTTTCGTAAAGTAAAGTACGCGATGCATCCAATTTGGCTTTCATCAGCGAAAGCATTTCGAAAACAGCCGGGAATTTAATGATCGCTTTTCCGAACTGCATACGTTCTTTGGCATATGCCATTGCCTCGCGGTAAGCAGCTTCGCAAACGCCTACCGACTGCGCTGCAATACCCAAACGCGCACCGTTCATTAACGCCATTACATATTTAATGAGTCCCATTTTGCGTGATCCAACCAATTCGGCCGGAGCATCTTTGAATACCAGCTCGCAGGTTGGCGAACCAATAATACCCATTTTGTGCTCGATACGACGAACGGTTACACCGCCCGATTGTTTGTCGTAGATATACATCGACAAACCACGGCCGTCGGTTGTTCCGGCTTCCGAGCGGGCCAGCACCAGCGATATATCGCCGTCGCCATTGGTAATAAAACGTTTCACACCATTCAGCAACCAAACTTGTTTCTCCTCGTTCCAGGTAGCTTTTAACTGCACCGCCTGAAGGTCGGAACCGGCATCCGGCTCGGTTAAGTCCATTGCCATAGTGTCGCCGTTGCAAACACGAGGCAGGTATTTTGCTTTTTGCTCTTCCGAAGCAAATTCGTTAATGGTTTCGGCACAATCCTGCAAACCCCAAATGTTTACAAAACCGGCATCAGCGCGCGATACAATATCGGCCGCCATAATGTAAGGCACAATCGGGAAGTTCAACCCTTCGTATTTGTAAGGCAACGACATTCCCATCAATCCGGCCTGGTTCAATGCTTTGATGTTTTCTTCAGTTCCGCGGGCATATTTTACGTGTCCGTCGATTACTTCCGGTCCTTCAGCATCAATACTTTCGGCGTTTTCAGAAACAATGTTTCCGCAAATTTCGCCAACAACCTCCAGCACACGATCGTAACTGTCAATTGCATCTTCGTAATCCAGCGGAGCAAAATCAAATTCATCCTTGAAAGTATATTCACGTTCTTTTAAGCGAACGATCTCTTTCATTAAGGGGTGATTCAGGTGAAATTTCAACTCGCTGTTATCTGTATAATAATTTGCCATTTTTTACAATTTTAAGTCGTGACTACTTGGTGTTCTTTTTATAATACTTGATCATTTTAGGAATGACCTCTGCCACATCTCCGGTAATTACATAGTCGGCTATTGCATTAATCGGAGCTTCAGGGTCGGTATTTATCGCGATGATCTGTGCTGAATCTTCCATTCCGGCACGGTGCTGAATTTGCCCCGAGATACCGCAGGCAATGTACAGTTTCGGACGAACGGTAATACCTGTTTGCCCAATCTGGCGCTCGTGACCTGCCAACCCGGAATCGACTGCAGCACGCGAAGCACCAACTTCGCCACCCAGTACTTCTGCCAAATCGTATAACAGCTGGAAGTTCTCTTTTGAACCTACTCCGTAACCACCGGCAACAACAATCGGTGCACCTTTAACGTTCACCTTGCTTTTTTCCATGTGGCGCTCAATAATCTCAACCACGAAATCTTCGTCGCTTACATATTTAGCCACATCAAGTTTTACAACTTTTCCTTTGTATTTCGGATCAAGAATTTCTTTTTTCATTACACCCTCGCGCACGGTTGCCATTTGCGGACGGCAATCGGGGTTGATAATGGTTGCAATGATGTTTCCTCCAAATGCCGGACGAATCTGGTAAAGAAGGTTTTCGTAATTCTTGTCTTGTTTTTTATCGTAATGATCGCCAATTACCAAACTTGTACAATCGGCAGTTAAACCACTGTGCAATGCTGATGAAACGCGTGGTCCTAAATCGCGACCGATGGACGAAGCTCCCATCAGCGCGATCTGAGGCTTTTGCTCTTTAAACAGGTTCACCACTATTGAAGTGTGCGGCAAAGTCTGGTACGGGAACAAACGCTCATCGTCTGCAATATAAAGTGTATCTACACCGTAAGGAATTATTTGATCGCCAACTTTATCGAGTTTGCTCCCGATAGCAATGGCTTCCAGTTTACATTTTAATTCATTTGCCAGGGTACGTCCCTTGGTTAGCAATTCCTGACTAACATCAGCTACCTGGCCATCTTCTATTTCGCAATAAACAAATACGTTGCTCATTTCTTCAAATTTTTAACTGTTCATTTAATGGCCTTAGCCAATTGTGTGACTCTTAATTAACTCAACCATCATGGCTTCAATTTCGTCGTCGGCGGCCGAAATTACTTTCGAATCTTTAGCCTGAAGAACTACATTCTCCACCGTTTTTACTTTGGTTGGCGAGCCGGTAAGACCAAGCTGCGATGCATCGGTTTCAATATCGTTTACGGTCCATTCCTGAATCATCAGGTCGGGGTGTTCGTTGTATAAAGCAGTGTAATCTTCGTTCTCTTTCTGAAGTTCGGTTACTGTTCTTGCCTTTTTGAATTTCATAATCCGTTTGGCATTACGTGCGCGGCAATCAGGAGCTGATCCGTTAACAGTCATTACCAATGGCATCGGACATTTTGCTGTTTCCACACCATTCTCTAAACGGCGTTTTACGGTAACCGTTTTGTCTTTTACCTCCAGTACCTCCTCTACGTATGTTATTTGCAACATCCCCAGCTTTTCGGCCACCTGAGGGCCAACCTGGGCAGTATCACCATCGATAGCCTGACGACCTGCAATGATCATATCAATTTTACCCATTTTTTTCAACGCCTGTCCAATGGCATACGATGTTGCCAAGGTATCCGAACCGGCAAAAGCACGGTCGGTGAGCAAAATACCACCGTCGACACCGCGGTATAAACCTTCGCGAATAATATCGGCAGCCCTTCCCGGCCCCATGGTTAAAATATTGATTTTTGATTCAGGAAACTGATCTTTTATGCGCAATGCTTGTTCCAGGGCATTCAAATCCTCGGGATTAAAGATAGCAGGAAGCACAGCCCTGTTTATCGTCCCGTCAGCCTTCATAGCATCTTTCCCAACATTTCTGGTGTCGGGAACCTGCTTCGCCAAAACAATAATGTTATAAGCCTTCATTCAATAAGATTTTTGTAGATTGATATATTTATTTTATTTTTTTCGATCTATTGCCGAAGATTTTAGCTACTCCTGCAATTTGAAAGCTAACAAATATAGAAATCGGCGTAAAACTAACCAAAGAGATTAGGACTCTGAGACCTTTAATGTTTGTTAAAAAGCAGAGCAGTCAAGGCATTCAGCACTCAAGTACCCGTCCAAACGCAATACTGACAATGCTTTAAAACAATCAACCTCAATATTCCAAAATTCTGTGCGGAGAAAGTGGCAATTAATTTAAAACCATTTTAATTAAAAACAGAAGGTTTTAGGGTGTTCTCAGGCGTTTCAACCAGCCATTTTTGTTAAAAAAAGCGAAGTGATGTGATTTTTATATCTTCTTTCGTTTTCGATGCTTTGCCGTTCTTCTCCCGCGAGGAGGTTTACTTCAAACAATAGGTGCTTTTATTCAAGCACAAAACACAAAGTTTTCAAACGGTTAAGGAACATCAACAGCATCATTCTTAATAAGAATGCCCAATTAACCGATTGCTGTATATCGATTATTTTATTACCTTCATCGGCGGATTTCAAACCAAATCTAACCAAATTAATTCAGAAAGCCGGTTCGTTTATTACGGGCCGGCTTTTTTATGCGCTTGCAATCTTCCTTTTGTAATTCTTATAGACTTCAAAATATCGTCCGGACATTGCGATTCCATTTTCAGTCTATCGGCATTTACCAATAATGATACAAAAAAAGAGGAACCACTAATGATTCCTCTTTTACTATTATGCTTGTAAATTACTAAGCCTGAGCTGTAGGTCCACCAAAATTCATTGGTGGCAAATTCGGATCGTTACCTGAATTAACGTTTTTAATCGGGCCATGCTGTGCTTCAAATTTTGCAATATTGTCCTGCAAGGCCATTAATAAACGTTTGGCATGTTCCGGTGTAAGAATAATACGAGACTTTACATTCGCTTTTGGAATACCTGGCATAATCCGTACAAAATCAACTACAAATTCAGAAGTTGAGTGAGTAATAACCGCAAGGTTCGAATAGGTTCCCTGAGCTACTTCCTCGTTCAATTCAATGTTTATTTGTTGCGATTTGTGCTTTTTATCTTCCATAGTATCCTTATTAGCTATTATCCGAATGTCTCATATCTACTAACCTGTCGTATTCTGATTTAGAGCCAACAACAAGGTTTTTGTATTCTTTCAATCCGGTACCTGCCGGTATCAGGTGACCACAAATTACGTTCTCTTTCAGTCCGTCGAGGTAATCCATTTTACCGTTAATAGCGGCTTCGTTAAGAACTTTTGTTGTTTCCTGGAACGATGCGGCAGACAACCAGCTGCGTGTTTGCAACGCTGCTCTTGTAATCCCCTGAAGAATCTGGCTTGATGTTGCAGGAATCGCATCCCTCGACTCTACCAGTTTTTTATCTTTTCTTCGGAGTTGCGAGTTCTCATCTCTCAAACGACGTGAAGAAACAATCTGTCCGGCTTTCAGCCCTTCAGCATCTCCCGGATCAACTACAACTTTTTTGTTGTAAATCCAGTCGTTTTCAGACATGAATTCGTTTTTGTCCACAATTTGCTTTTCAAGGAAACGGGTATCACCCGGATCAACGATTTCTACTTTACGCATCATCTGGCGGATGATAATCTCAAAGTGTTTATCGTTAATTTTTACCCCCTGCATACGGTACACGTCCTGAACTTCGTTCAAAATGTATTCCTGAACAGCAGTAGGCCCTTTAATTGCGAGAATATCGGAAGGAGTTGTTGCTCCGTCAGACAATGGAATACCTGCTCTGATGTAGTCGTTCTCCTGAACAAGGATTTGTTTCGACAGCGGTACAAGGTATCTCTTCACATCGCCGTTTTTAGTGGTAACAATGATCTCGCGGTTACCCCGTTTGATCTTACCTAACGAAACTTCACCGTCAACCTCAGAAACAACCGCAGGGTTAGATGGGTTACGTGCCTCGAATAATTCGGTAACACGTGGCAGACCCCCTGTGATATCGCCTGCTTTACCGGCAGCACGAGGAATCTTAACCAAAATCTTACCTGCTTTCACCTCTTGTCCGTTATCAACCGAGATGTGACCTCCAACCGGAAGGTTGTACGAGCGGATCATTTCTCCGGCATCGTCCATAATCTTCAAAGTTGGGTTTTTGGTCTTATCTTTTGTTTCGATAATTACGCGCTCGCTATAACCGGTTTGCTCATCCGATTCTTCGCGGAAAGTAATACCTTCGATCAGGTTCTCAAATTCTACTTTACCATCGAATTCGGTAATAATTACACCGTTAAATGGGTCCCAATCACAGATCATTGCTCCTTTACGGATTTCCTGACCGTTTTTCACATACAGTTTACAACCGTATGGAAGTGGGTGAGTAGAAAGTGGAATTTTAGTGTTTTTATCGATAATTTTCAATTCGGCCAAACGACTTACTACAACCTCCACATCGTTTCCTTCGTCATCTTTGTACGATACCGAACGAAGCTCTTCAATCTCGCAGTATCCATCGTATTTCGATTCAACTGTTGATTGTGCTGAGATGTTACCTGCGATACCCCCCACGTGGAAGGTACGAAGTGTAAGCTGTGTACCCGGCTCACCAATCGACTGTGCTGCAATAACACCGGTAGCTTCACCTTTCTGAACTTTCTTGCCGGTAGCCAGGTTACGTCCGTAACACTTGGCACAAACACCAACTTTCGATTCACAGGTTAATACCGAACGAATTTCAACGGTTTCAATTGGCGAGTCTTCGATTACTTTCGCAATCTCTTCAGTAATTTCATCACCCGATTTAATGATCAACTCACCATTTAACGGGTGGAAAATATCGTGAACAGTTGTACGACCAACTATTCTTTCGAATAATGATGCAACAACTTCTTCGTTATTTTTAACGTCAGAAGCTACCAAACCACGCAATGTTCCGCAGTCGTCTTCCGAGATGATAACATCCTGGGCAACATCAACCAAACGACGTGTTAAGTAACCCGCATCAGCTGTTTTAAGTGCGGTATCCGCCAAACCTTTACGAGCACCGTGAGTAGAAATAAAGTACTCCAGTACCGAAAGGCCTTCTTTAAAGTTTGCCAAAATCGGGTTTTCAATAATCTGCGAACCTGTAGAACCAGATTTTTGTGGTTTTGCCATCAAACCCCTCATTCCGCATAACTGGCGAATCTGCTCTTTCGAACCCCGCGCACCCGAGTCAAGCATCATATAAATTGAGTTGAATCCCTGGCGGTCCGTACTAATGGTTTTCATTACCGAGTTGGTAAGTTTCGCGTTCGCATGTGTCCAAATATCAATAACCTGGTTGTAACGTTCGTTATTGGTAATGAAACCCATGTTATAGTTGTTGATAACCTCTTCAACTTCCTGGTAACCGTTACCAACAATTTCGGCTTTATCCTCAGGAATGATAACATCGCCTAAGTTGAACGACAAACCACCACGGTACGCCATTGTGTAACCCAGGTTTTTAATATCATCAAGGAATTTAACGGTAATTGCGTTACCACTCTTATTGAATACGTCGGTAATAATGCTGCGTAACGATTTTTTAGTCAAAATCTGGTTTACGTAACCTGCCTGACGTGGAACAAATTCGTTGAAAAGAACGCGACCTACAGTTGTTTCGATGATATGGTTAAAATAATCTCCGTTTTCATCGATGTCTTCAACTTTAACTTTAATAATTGCGTGAAGATCGATTGCTTTCTCTTCGTATGCAATCGTTACTTCTTCAGCTGAGTAGAAAGTCATTCCTTCGCCACGACTACCTTTACGTGGTTTGGTCATGTAGTACAGACCCAAAACCATGTCCTGCGAAGGAACCTGGATAGGTGCGCCGTTTGCAGGGTTCAACAGGTTGTGCGAAGCAAGCATTAACAACTGTGCTTCCAAAATTGCAGCATTACCCAATGGTAAGTGAACCGCCATCTGGTCACCGTCGAAGTCGGCGTTAAAACCTGTACATACCAACGGGTGCAGCTGAATTGCTTTACCCTCGATAAGAACAGGCTGGAAGGCCTGAATTGACAAACGGTGCAGCGTAGGTGCCCTGTTCAACATTACAGGGTGTCCTTTCAGCACGTTTTCAAGAATTTCCCAAACTACCGGGTCTTTTCTGTCAACGATTTTCTTTGCCGATTTTACCGTTTTTACAATACCTCTTTCAATCAACTTACGGATTACGAAAGGTTTGTAAAGCTCTGCAGCCATATCTTTTGGAATACCGCATTCGTGAATCCTTAATTTAGGACCAACAACGATTACCGAACGTGCAGAATAGTCAACACGTTTACCCAAAAGGTTCTGACGGAAACGACCTTGCTTACCTTTCAAACTGTCGGACAGCGATTTTAAAGCGCGGTTGTTTTCGGTTTTAACGGCATTAGATTTTCTTGAGTTATCGAATAACGAATCTACAGCTTCCTGTAGCATACGTTTCTCGTTTCTTAAAATTACCTCAGGAGCTTTAATCTCAATCAATCGTTTCAAACGGTTGTTACGGATAATTACTCTTCGGTACAGGTCGTTCAAATCTGATGTTGCGAAACGACCACCATCCAGTGGCACCAACGGACGCAAATCAGGAGGAATTACAGGCACCACCCTAACGATCATCCATTCCGGACGGTTAAGGTTTTTACTTGCCCTGAAAGCCTCAACAACCTGCAGACGTTTTAACGCCTCGTTTTTACGCTGCTGCGATGTTTCGGTGTTTGCTTTATGACGCAATGTGAATGACAAATCATCCAGCTCTAAACGGCTAAGGATATCAAACAATGCTTCAGCACCCATTTTGGCGATGAATTTGTTTGGATCGTCATCATCAAGGAATTGATTTTCTTTTGGAAGCGTATCCAGAATATCCAGGTACTCTTCTTCAGTTAAGAAATCCAGTTCTTTTACACCATCCTGATGTTTTACACCAGCCTGGATAACCACATAGCGTTCGTAATAAATAATGGTATCCAGCTTTTTGGTAGGTAAACCAAGCAGGTAACCAATTTTGTTAGGCAACGATTTGAAATACCAAATGTGAGCTACCGGTACCACCAGTGAAATGTGTCCCATACGCTCACGACGTACTTTCTTTTCGGTTACTTCAACACCACAACGGTCGCAAACGATTCCTTTATAACGGATACGTTTGTATTTTCCACAGTGACATTCGTAGTCTTTTACCGGTCCGAAAATACGCTCACAAAACAAACCATCACGTTCTGGTTTATATGTTCTGTAGTTAATTGTTTCTGGCTTCAGTACCTCGCCATACGATCTTTCCAGAATTTCTTCAGGAGAAGAAAGGCTTACTGAAACTTTTGAGAAACTAGTTTTTGCTTTATTATCTTTTTTGAATGCCATAATTCAAATTAACTATCAAATTAAAACTGCACCTAACTTATTCTACTCCATTCTCACGCTCAGACCAAGTCCGCGTAATTCGTGAAGCAGTACATTCAGCGATTCAGGAATTCCCGGTTGTGGCATTGGCTCACCTTTCACGATAGCTTCGTAAGCTTTTGCACGTCCCATTACGTCGTCCGACTTAACGGTAAGAATTTCCTGAAGGATATGAGAAGCTCCAAATGCCTCAAGTGCCCAAACTTCCATCTCTCCAAAACGCTGACCACCAAATTGTGCTTTACCACCTAATGGCTGTTGCGTAATTAATGAGTAAGGTCCGATTGAACGGGCGTGCATTTTGTCTTCTACCATGTGGCCCAGTTTCAACATGTAAATGATACCTACTGTTGCCGGCTGGTCAAATGGTTCTCCGGTTTCACCGTTAATCAGGCGTGTTTCTCCATAGCGAGGAATACCTGCTTTATCGGTGTATTCAGAAACTTCATCCAAACTAGCACCATCAAAAATAGGTGTAGCGAATTTCAAACCAAGCTCTTTACCAGCCCAACCCAGTACAGTTTCGTAAATCTGTCCAAGGTTCATACGCGATGGTACACCAAGTGGGTTCAATACGATATCAACCGGTGTTCCATCAGCAAGGAATGGCATATCTTCGGCACGTACCACACGCGAAACAATACCTTTGTTACCGTGACGACCCGCCATTTTATCACCAATTTGCAGTTTGCGTTTTTTAGCTATGTAAATTTTAGCCAACTGGATAATACCTGCAGGAAGCTCATCACCGATAGTTACATTGTAACGCTCGCGACGCGATACGGATTCTGCCTCTTTCTGCTTCATAATGAAGTTGTTCACCAATCTAAAAATCAAATCGTTTTTAGCTTTATCGGTGGTCCATTTTGAAGGATCGATATTCAGGTAATCCAGTTCCTGTAATTGCTTCAGTGTAAATTTAACGCCTTTCGGAATAAACTCTGTTCCGTAATAGTCTTTTACTCCCTGCGAAGTTTTACCATTAACTAACGTGAATAGTTTATCCTCTAATTTTATGCGCAGAGCTGAAATGTCTTTCTCCAGTTTCTCATCGATTTGGTCGAGCAATGTTTTTGTTGCTTTACCTTTTTTGTCTTTCGCAACGCGAGAGAACAATTTTTTATCGATAACAACACCTTTTAAAGATGGCGATGCTTTTAATGAAGCATCTTTTACATCGCCCGCTTTGTCGCCAAAGATGGCACGTAAAAGTTTTTCTTCAGGAGAAGGATCAGATTCTCCTTTTGGCGTAATTTTACCAATAAGAATGTCGCCGGGTTTTACGTTGGCTCCAACTCTGATCAAACCATTTTCATCGAGGTTACGGGTAGCTTCTTCACTAACGTTAGGAATATCAGAAGTAAATTCTTCAACACCGCGTTTTGTGTCGCGCACTTCCAAAGTGTATTCATCAACGTGTACCGAAGTAAATACATCTTCGCGAACGATACGCTCCGAAATTACAATCGCATCCTCGTAGTTATAACCCTGCCAGGGCATGAATGCCACCTGCAGGTTACGTCCCAGTGCCAGCTCACCTTTGTCGGTAGCATAACCTTCGGTAAGAATCTCTCCTTCAGTTACACGCTGACCTTTAACTACAATTGGTTTCAAGTCAACTGTAGTTCCCTGGTTCGTTTTCGTATATTTTTGCAGATTATAAGTTACCACCTCCGGATCAAAGCTCACAAAGCGATCTTCTTCCGTCATATCGTAACGAACAATAATCTGTTTTGCATCAACAAATTCGATAACACCATCGCCTTCGGCACAAATCATTACGCCTGAGTCTTTGGCAACATTTGCTTCCAAACCAGTACCTACAATTGGTGCTTCAGGACGAAGCAGTGGTACAGCCTGGCGCATCATGTTCGATCCCATCAGTGCACGGTTGGCATCATCGTGCTCAAGGAACGAAATAAGCGATGCAGCTACCGAAGCAATCTGGTTAGGACCAACGTCCATCAGTTCAACTTCACCTGCGTCAATTACAGGATAATCACCATCTAAACGTGCTTTAACCTTCTCGTTTACGAATTTACCATCTTCCGCAATTGGCGCGTTTGCCTGTGCAATAATTTTACCTTCTTCCTCTTCAGCAGTTAAATAAACAGAACCTGTTTCTGACAAGTCAACGATTCCGTTTTCTACTTTTCGGTATGGTGTTGAAATAAACCCTAGAGGGTTGATTTTGGCGAAAACACATAAAGAAGAGATCAAACCGATGTTTGGACCTTCAGGTGTTTCAATCGGACATAAACGACCGTAGTGAGTAAAGTGAACGTCACGAACCTCGAAACCTGCACGCTCGCGAGAAAGACCTCCAGGACCTAAAGCCGACATACGACGTTTGTGCGTCATTTCGGCAAGCGGGTTGGTTTGATCCATAAACTGCGAAAGCGCGTTTGTTCCGAAGAATGAGTTGATAACTGAAGACAGCGTTTTCGAGTTAATCAAATCAATCGGAGTAAACACCTCGTTATCGCGAACATTCATTCGTTCGCGAATTGTACGTGCCATACGTGCTAAACCTACACCAAACTGGTTGTACATTTGCTCACCTACGGTACGAACCCTACGGTTACTTAAGTGGTCAATATCATCAACATCGGTTTTTGAGTTTACCAATTGAATCAGGTTTTTGATAATCTCAATGATGTCAACTTTTGTCAGGACACGGTTTTCCATGTCCACATCGATTCCTAATTTTTTATTGATTCTGTAACGACCAACTTCTCCAAGGTCGTATCTCTTATCCGAGAAGAACAGTTTATCAATAACGTCGCGTGCAGTAGCTTCATCGGGCGGCTCTGCGTTACGCAACTGACGGTAGATGTGAAGAACGGCTTCTTTTTCCGAGTTACATGGATCTTTTTGAAGCGTGTTGTAAATAATAGCAAAATCTTGCTGATTTTGATCTTCTTTGTGTAACAGAATGGTTTTTACACCTGATTCAAGAATCTCTTCAATGTGATCTTCTTCAATGTCTGTTTCACGATCAATAATTACTTCGTTACGCTCGATCGATACAACTTCACCGGTATCTTCGTCAACAAAGTCTTCCACCCATGATTTTAATACACGGGCAGCCAGTCTTCTACCGACAACTTTCTTTAAACCTGACTTTGAAACTTTTACTTCGTCGGCCAGATCGAATATTTCAAGAACATCTTTATCGCTTTCATAGCCAATTGCACGCAATAAAGTGGTTACAGGTAATTTCTTTTTCCTGTCGATGTACGCAAACATCACACTGTTGATGTCGGTAGCAAATTCAATCCACGATCCTTTAAAAGGAATAATACGTGCTGAATATAATTTTGTACCGTTGGCGTGTAAACTTTGGCCAAAGAATACACCCGGAGATCTGTGCAGCTGCGAAACAATAACACGTTCGGCACCATTAATAATAAAGGTACCTCTGTTGGTCATGTATGGCACAGTTCCTAAATATACGTCCTGAACCACGGTGTCGAAATCTTCGTGTTCCGGATCGGTACAGTAAAGTTTCAGTTTTGCTTTTAGCGGTACGCTAAATGTTAAACCACGTTCTATACACTCGTCTATTGAGTATCGAGGAGGATCGACCTGATAGTCGATAAATTCCAACACGAAATTGTTTCGAGTATCCGATATTGGAAAGTTTTCTTCAAAAACTCTGTATAAACCCTCCCCTTTTCTTTTGTCAGGTGTGGTTTTTAACTGAAAAAAATCTTTAAATGATTTAACTTGTACTTCTAAGAAGTCAGGGTAATCAAACCTGGTTTGTGTTGAGGAAAAATTAATCCTCTCTATTTTTGCTTGTACTGACATGCATTTATACAGGTTAATTATATAAAATATAAATACACAAAAAGGTTTAGAACCCAACTTGCGTAGGGTTCTAAACCGTATTACCTATAAATAGGTATATTTGCTTATTTTACTTCAACTTCAGCTCCAGCTTCTTCTAACTGTGCTTTTAAAGCTTCAGCTTCGTCTTTCGAAACTTTTTCTTTAAGCGCTTTTGGAGCTTCATCTACAACTGCTTTGGCTTCTTTCAGACCAAGGCCAGTTAGTTCTTTAACGAGCTTAACAACTGCAAGTTTAGATCCACCTGCGGCTTTTAAGATCACGTCAAATTCAGTTTGTTCAGCAGCAGCCTCTTCGCCACCACCTGCAGCTGGTCCTGCAACTGCTACTGCAGCAGCAGCTGGTTCGATACCATATTCGTCTTTTAGAATACCAGCTAATTCGTTAACCTCTTTAACAGTCAAGTTTACTAACTCTTCTGCAAGCTGTTTTAAATCTGCCATTTTTATTTCTTTTTAAATATTATTTCAAAAAAATTATTCTTTTTCCTTCAGTGTATCAAGAACACCGTGAATTATATTACCACCCGACTGCAACTGTCCGAGAACAGTTTTCATTGGTGATTGTAACAGAGCAACAACATCAGCAATAAGCTCGTTTTTAGATTTAACGGCTATTAATGCCTCCAATTGGTCGGCTCCCATGTAAACTGATTCTTCAACAAAAGCGGCCTTTAAAACAGGCTTTTTATGCTTTTTAGCGAAGTCTTTAATCAATTTAGCGGGAGTGTTACCGCTTGAAGAAAACATTACTGTGGTGTTTCCCTTTAGTGCATCAAAAATCTCTTCAGCCTCTTTATTAGAGTTCTCAAGAGCTTTTCGTAGTAGAGTATTCTTAACAACAACCAGTTTTACATCTTGGCTGAAACATAGTCTCCTTAAATCACTGGTATTTTCAGCATTTAAGCCGGCAATGTCGGTCAGGTAAAAATGGTCGTATGAATCTATCTGTTCTTGTAACTGATTAATAATAACTTGTTTCTCTGAACTCTTCATAATTCCTCATTTTTATTCTGCAAACGACTTAGCTTCTACTTGAATACCAGGGCTCATGGTGCTTGATAAATAGATACTCTTAATGTAGGTTCCTTTTGCAGCAACAGGCTTCAGTTTATTGATCATGTTGAGAAATTCAACAGCATTGTCCTTAATCTTATCAGCCGTGAAAGAAACTTTCCCGATTGTAGTATGAACAATACCAAATTTGTCAACTTTAAAATCAATCTTACCCTGTTTTACTTCGGAGATAGCTTTTCCAACTTCCATGGTTACAGTACCACTTTTAGGGTTTGGCATTAAGCCACGAGGACCTAAAATACGTCCTAACTGCCCAACTTTCCCCATTACTGGAGGCATGGTAATAATAACATCTACATCGGTCCAACCACCTTTTATTTTCTCAACGTACTCGTCAAGTCCTACATAGTCGGCTCCGGCATCTTTGGCTTCCTGCTCTTTGTCAGGGGTAACCATTGCCAAAACACGTACCTCTTTACCTGTTCCATGGGGTAACGAAACTACGCCCCTAACCATCTGGTTAGCTTTTCTAGGATCAACTCCAAGTCTTACATCGATATCAACTGATGCATCAAATTTGGTAAATGTAATTTCTTTCACCAGCTCTGCTGCTTCATCGATAGAGTAAACTTTTCCTTTTTCGAGTTTATCCAAAGACGCTTTTTGATTTTTCGTAATTCTGCCCATCGTAAAAGATATTTTTAGTTATTGAATGGTGAAGCACCTTTTACAGTGATTCCCATACTTCTGGCAGTTCCAGCTACCATTTTCATCGCTGATTCAACTGTAAAGCAGTTTAGATCGGCCATTTTGCCTTCGGCAATAGACTTAACCTGATCCCAGGTTACCGCACCCACTTTTTTAATGTGAGGTTCGGCTGAACCACTTTTCAGTTTTGCAGCTTCTAATAATTGAACAGCCACAGGAGGTTGTTTAATTATGAAGTCAAAAGACTTGTCTGCATAAACAGTAATAATAACAGGAAGTACTTTTCCTGCCTGGTCTTGTGTACGACCATTAAACTGTTTACAGAACTGCATAATGTTTACCCCTTTGGCACCCAATGCTGGTCCCACCGGTGGTGAAGGATTAGCAGCACCACCTTTGATCTGTAATTTAATTAATCCAGCAACTTCTTTCGCCATAACAATAAATTAAAGCGTTACTATTCCTTTTCAACTTGCATAAAGCTAAGTTCCAAAGGAGTTTTACGTCCAAAAATCTTCACCATCACCTGCAGCTTCTTCTTCTCTTCATTGATTTCTTCAATGGTTCCGTTAAAGCCGTTGAATGGTCCGTCGATTACTTTTACAGTTTCTCCTACCACATATGGGATATTGATTTCTTCGTCGGTTTCTGCCAATTCATCCACACGACCTAAAATCCTGTTTACCTCGCTTTGCCGCATCGGCACCGGATCTCCACCTTTGGTGTCGCCTAAAAACCCGATTACGTTAGGAAAATTCCTTAGTGTGTGTGTAACTTCACCCACTAAAGCAGCTTCGATTAAAACATACCCCGGAAAAAAGTTTCGCTCCTTACTGATTTTTTTACCATTTCGGATCTGATAAACTTTTTCGGTTGGTATTAGAACCTGATCTACATACCCTTTGAGGTCTCCTACCGCGATTTCGTTCTCGATATATTCTTTAACCTTCTTCTCTTTGCCACCAATAGCACGTAGAACATACCATCTTTTACTATTTTCGCTCATAAAGCCTTAAGGGTTTTGATTAATAAAATAATCCATAAATAAAATCCATTATGTTTCTGAAAGACAGATCCATAACGAATATAACTAATGATATTATAAAGGAAGCAATCATTACTACCAAGGCGCTACTTTGTAGCTCTTTCCAAGTTGGCCATGTAACTTTATGTACCAGTTCATCATAGGCCTCTTGTATATATACTTTTATTTTCATTTAGTATAACTTATTTTGCTCGGAAGGTAAGGTTCGAACTTACTGTTTATTAACCACTCCCTTGTATTGAGTTTCAACCGAAATTAATCCCGGGCCGTAACCCGGGATTAAATCTATTTCTTTTATATCTTAATATTAAAGAATTTCAGTTACCTGACCTGCACCTACTGTACGACCACCTTCGCGGATTGCGAAACGAAGACCCACGTTCAATGCTACCGGGTAAATCAAATCTACTTCAATAGTTACGTTATCACCAGGCATAACCATTTCGCGACCTTCTTCCAGGTGAATTTCGCCGGTTACGTCAAGCGTACGCAAGTAGAATTGAGGACGGTATTTGTTATGGAATGGAGTGTGACGACCACCTTCTTCTTTTTTCAATACGTAAACCTCAGCTTTAAATTTGTTGTGAGGAGTGATTGAACCAGGTTTTGCCAAAATCTGTCCACGTTTGATTTCTTTCTTGTCAACACCACGCAACAACAAACCTACGTTGTCACCAGCCTGACCTTCGTCCAAAATCTTACGGAACATCTCAACACCAGTACAAACAGTCTTACGACCTTCAGCACCTAAACCAATCAACTGCATTTCGTCACCTGTATGGATAATACCAGTTTCGATACGACCAGTTGCTACAGTACCACGACCTGTAATAGAGAATACGTCCTCAACAGGCATCAGGAATGGTTTTTCAACATCACGTGGAGGAAGTGGAATCCAAGTATCACAAGCTTCCATCAACTCAAGAATTTTTTCTTCCCACTCTGGCTCTCCGTTCAATCCACCAAGAGCAGATCCCATAATAACAGGAGTGTTATCGCCGTCGAATTCGTAGAAGTCAAGAAGTTCACGAACTTCCATTTCAACTAATTCTAACAATTCTTCATCGTCAACCATATCCACTTTATTCAGGAATACAACCAAACGAGGAACGTTTACCTGACGTGCAAGAAGAATGTGCTCGCGAGTTTGTGGCATAGGACCATCAGTAGCAGCAACAACGATAATAGCACCGTCCATCTGGGCAGCACCAGTTACCATGTTCTTTACGTAGTCGGCGTGACCCGGACAGTCAACGTGTGCGTAGTGACGAGTTGCTGTTTCGTACTCAACGTGAGCTGTGTTAATTGTAATACCCCTTTCTTTTTCCTCAGGAGCGTTATCAATCTGATCAAATGCTTTTACTTCGCAAAAGCCTTTTTTTGCTAAAACAGTAGTAATAGCAGCTGTTAAGGTAGTTTTACCATGGTCAACGTGGCCGATAGTACCAATGTTCACATGGTCCTTGTCCCTGTTAAAATGTTCTTTAGCCATAATTGCAAAATTTTAATTTATTATCTTTTAAATCATCTGAGCCGAAGACGAGAATTGAACTCGTGACCTCATCCTTACCAAGGATGCGCTCTACCCCTGAGCTACTCCGGCCTTAAACACACAAAGAGACGGGAATTCAGAACAACTGCTTGTTCAAAATTCCAATCTCTGTTCTGAGCGGGAAACGGGACTCAAACCCGCGACCCTTAGCTTGGAAGGCTAATGCTCTATCAACTGAGCTATTCCCGCTTATAGTCTACTGGCAAAAATGCCGTGCAAAATTACAACTTTTTTCCAAACAACCGAATATTTTTCTCTAGTAGTGTGCTTTTTTTTGAGTTTTTCTCATTTTTCTTTCTGCAAAGCAAAAATCAAAAAATCATTTCAAAAGCCTCAATTCCCTGCAAAACACTACATCGCCAGTTGTCTTCAGAACGCCCCTAAAAAGGGTGTGCAAATGTAAATATATTATTTTAAAAAACTAAAATTTAAGCTTTAATTTTTAAATATTATTTACTCTTCAGTTTCTCCTTGTACTTAACAAGCTGTTTCTTAATGGCATCGATGGCTAAATCTGTCGCTTCTTCAAATGAATCTGCCTGCTTTTTTGCGAACAAATAATCTTGAGAAGGAATGGAAAGTTTTAACTCAGAAACTTTATTGTTTGCTGCTTCGGGCTTTGCAACCTTAAGGGTTACCTCAGCCTTTAATATACCATCAAAAAAAGTATCCAGTTTATTTACTTTTTTGTTTACGAATTCCACCAACTTCTGGTCGGCGTTAAAATGCACTGAATTAATTTTTACTTCCATAATTAATCGTTTTTACCACCACGGGGGTGGGCTTGTTTATAACTCTGTTGCAGCTTCTCGAATGTGGTATGTGTATACACCTGAGTTGCTGCCAAATTTGCATGCCCCAGCAATTCTTTTACTGCATTAAGATCGGCACCATTATTCAACAAATGTGTTGCGTACGTATGCCTCAAAACATGCGGACTTTTCTTTTCAAGAGATGTTACCCTGGCTAAATTACTCTTTACAACGCGGTAAACCAATTTCTCGTAAATCTGCTTTCCATTTTCCGTTACAAATAAATAGCCACTATTGTTTACGATTTCATCATTTCTTATAGCTACGTAATCGTTAAACAATTGGTTAATTTCTCTCGGATATGGAATAATCCTTTCCTTATTCCGCTTCCCCAGCACCTTTATAAGGTATTCGGCAGTGTTAAAATCCCGTTCTTTCAGGTTAATTAATTCTGCCAAACGAATACCGGTTCCGTAAAATAACGAAATGATCAGTTTATCTCTCCTTCCTCTGAATCCATTATCAAAAAGATCATCATCCAACAGATGGTTCAGACTATTCTCTTCAACGAAATGTGGTAGTTTCTTCCTTATTTTCGGAAGCGGAACATTTATCGCCGGATTAATATCAACAACCTGCTCGCGAAGCAAAAAGTTATAGAACGACTTTACCGCCGTCATCATTCTGCTTACCGAACTCGGATTATAATCGCGCTCCATTAAGTCTACTACCCAAGAACGCAGTAGTTTGAGATCAACATCTTTAACAACAAAATCCCCGATCATTTTTGTGCAGAATTCCACAAAGCGATCGAGGTCTTTTTCATATGCTTTCACCGTATGAGGAGAATATCTCTTCTCATACTTCAAAAAATTGATAAACGATTCCTGATAACTCATTGGCCATCTAAACTAATAATTCAGGAACCACCAAAGAAAACTTTAGTCCTCCTGTTGCTGCAAACCTTGTACGTATGCTGCCTTTTTCAATTCTTCCCTTCTTCTTACAGAAGGCTTGGTGAACTTCTGACGATCACGTAACTCTTTAATAACGCCAGTTTTCTCGAATTTTCTCTTGAACCTTTTCAAAGCTCTTTCAATATTTTCGCCTTCTTTAACCGGAATAATAATCATATCTTTCGGATTTACATTTTTTTAAATTGAGGCGCAAATTTAGAAATATTTCATAGTATTTCAAATTTAAAGCAAAAAAATAATATTTCCTATCGAGAAAATTAGTTTTCACTTTTTTAACGACAGGTAACATAAGGCCTTATTTTATCAATAAACTCAGCGTCAACAAATTCAAGAGCCTCCAGGTCGGCCAACTTTTTTATGGGTCCGTTTTTATCCTTTTCATTTAGTATTGCGTTTACGTTCGACTTCTCAAAATAGGGGTGTCTTATCAATTCTGAAAATTCAGCGTAGTTTATCCGAATTGGCTTTATGGCAGTGGTATCAACAGTAACAGCAGGTTTTACTGTGGCAAACAGTTCTTCCGAAAAGCCATAAACCTCCATTAACTGATTTACATTACAAAAGCCACCAAGTAAATCGCGATATTTTATAATACGGGATGCATAAACAGAACCGATTCCTTTTAATTGAATCAGATCCGTAGTATCTGCACTGTTTAATTCAACGGTAAACAGTTCTTCCGGCACTTCCTTTTCCGCCTCTGCGCGAACATCAATTTTAAGGTAAGGATAAATGCGTTTATAAGTGGCCGAATCAAGACCATAAATCTTCAGCAGGTCTTCGGGCTGCCGGTAAGTTCCGCCGCTATTTCGGTACGACACAATGTTATTCGACTGGTACGAACTAAACCCAAAGTGTTCCAATTCCTCTTCGCTTGCCGTATTCGGATCAAAAAAACCTGAAGGTGTTTCCAACGTTAACCTGGAGATATTTTTTGTTTGCGGTTTTACAGCGGCTTTGGGTATAACAATAAATGGAGCAATATGCTGAAACAGAGAATCACTCATTCCGTAGAGTTTTCTTAAATCGTCGTTCGATTTAAAACTTCCGCCTGCTGCGCGGTACTTAATTATATTACGCTTAATGCGTTTAGGCAAATCCAACGAATCGAGCGCACTTTCGTCGATGGTATTCGGATTAAAACTGAACAGACTTAATAACCCGCTGTTTTTATTGGTCTGCCTCGTTGCATCCCATTTTGCCTGTATTTCTTCAAATTGCTCGGGGGTGTAATAAGCTTTAGGCGTTATTCTTTTCACGTAAGCATTTGCCCCCAATAATATTAAAATCAAAACTGATAAGGTAATAATACCAACGCGGTCGCCCCTGGAATAGGAAAGAAATCCATTTTTTATGTTGAGCCAGGCTTTTCTCATCGCATCCGGGATATTTAATGAATAGGCTAATTTACATTTTTAGGTTCATTAAATCAATGCCGTATGCAACAAGGTTAAACCTTTCTGTATTTCTTTTTGTTTAACTACCCCGTAATCCCCTTAATAAATAACGCAGCCACAGCAATAATACCAATGGCTACAGGTGCAATGTAACGGATAATAAAGAAGACGATTTTAAACATAATCGAAACCAATTCCCCGTTGTTGCTAACCTCCTCCATAAAGGCAATTTTTCTCATTCGCCATCCAACAAATATAACAATCAGTAGCGCCCCAAATGTTAGCATTATATTGGCCGAGGCATAGTTCAATAGTCCGAAAATTGTTTGTCCAAAAATTTGAAATTCAGCGAGAGGACCAAAAGACATTGTTGCAAAAACACCTAAAACACTAATAGAGACCGAGCCAATTAGCGTGGCTTTACCACGTGAGAAATTCAGTTCTTCTTTTAAATAAGCCACAACCACTTCGAGCACTGAAATAGTTGATGTTAATGCTGCAACTGCCAACAGAAAAAAGAAAATAATGGCAAATATAATTCCGCCAGACATCGACTTAAAAACATTAGGCAATACTTCGAAAACCAATCCCGGCCCGGGCGACATTTGATCAATATACCCAACAGAGAAGGCAAAAATGGCAGGTATTACCATTAAACTCGACAGGATTGCGATGCTGGTATCGGCTAAAGCAACCTGTGCCGAAGTTTTCAGCAGGTTATTATCTTTTTGTATGTAAGAACCATATGTGATAAGCGTACCCATGCCAATACTTAATGAGAAGGCGGCCTGCCCCAGTGCCATCAGTACTGTTTTAAAGTTTACTGCACCCCAGTCGGGAACAAAAAGGTATTTTACCCCTTCGCCTGCACCTGGCAGCGATACTGCCCGGATTGCCACAAATATGATTAGAACAAGTAATATGGGCATTAATATTTTTGTGTACTTTTCAATTCCTTTCTGAATTCCGGCATAAACCACAACTGCCGTTAGCAGCATAAAAACCAATTGCCAAACCAGCGGCCGATAAGGATGGGTACTGAAATCGGCAAAATTCTTTTCCATATCCTGAGTATGCAACAATTTACCGGAAATGCTCTGAACCAGGTATTCAAGTGTCCATCCGGCAACCGTGCTGTAAAACGCCAAAATTGCAAAAGCCGTAACAATACCCAGCGAGCCAACCAAATACCAGGGCGTTCCGGGGGCAAGTTTTTTAAACGAGCCAAATGCATTAAGCTGAGCTCGTCGTCCTATCGTAAATTCGGAAAGCATAACCGGGATACCAATAAGAAGAATAAAGCCAATATAAAGCAACAAAAATGCTCCACCTCCATTTTGAGTAGTTACCAACGGAAACCGCCATATATTTCCTAAACCAACAGCCGAACCGGCTGCTGCTGCAATTATTCCAAATTTTGAAGTAAATGAATCACGCGATCCTGAAGGAATACCCGACATAATAAAAACGTTTTAATGATTTTTGAAGCTTTAAACTTACATTCTTTAACAGATTGAGCCCCAAAAATGCAAAAAAATAATTTTTAACAAACAAACCTTATCAAAAACATTCGTGTTTGGCCAGTGATTCACCATCAAGAATTAAAATTCGGTTCCCATAGGTCATCCTTCTACAAAAAACAGCCGCCCTACACCGGAGAAAAGCGCTCCTACAACGGAAAGCATGCGTCCTACACCGGTAAAAGTGCTTCCTACACTGAAAAGTATGCGTCCTACGCCGGCAAAACCTCGCCCCACACTACACTTGTCTCGTCCTACATGTGCAGGACGATGTTTTTGCAACGCAGGATGCATATTTTATACCATTTGGTCACTATTTCTTTTTTTACAGATCAGGATTTAATGAAGAAAAAGGACCTGCTGTAACTGTTGGCCAAGTAAAAAAAACGATATTGAAATGTGATTTAAGAATCGAGCCCAGGTTAAGCAGCTTAAAACGGATACCCAATGGCAAACGAAAAAGTGAAGTCGCTGCCTTTATAGCCCCGGTTACCAATAATCCATCGTTCTCCCTTTGCTGCAGCGGGATCGCGAAGTTTCATCCCAATATCGGTACGGAGAATAAAATACGATAAATCGAAGCGAAAACCGGTTCCGGTGCCCACTGCAAATTGCTTGTAAAACTTATCCACTTTAAATACGGCCCCCTCGCGGTTATCATTACTGTTAATGGCCCAAATGTTTCCGGCATCTACAAACAATGCCCCTTCGAGCGAACCTAACAAACGAAAACGGTATTCGATATTGGCCTCCAGTTTAATATCCGACGATTGATTGGGGTAGGCATTCTCATCTTCCGGCGTGTAGCTCCCCGGCCCCAGCGATCGAACCTGCCACGCCCGGATGCCGTTTGCACCACCCGAAAAATATTGTTTTTCGAAAGGCAAAAAAGGGGAGTTTCCGTAAGGCAGCCCAACTCCGCCGAACAAGCGCCCCACAACATAATTATACCGGTCAAGCTGGAATGCTTTTCTCAGCTCCAGGTCGGCTTTAATGTATTGGGCAAAACGAATATTAAACATTTTGTAATATTCAGTAGTCTCCTGGGTAGCAGAGTCTTGCTCAAAGGTCAGATCGCGCTCTGCCAGTTCCGATATTGCCCAAAGCAGGTTGCCCGACGACTCAAAGTTCAGCCTGACGTAAGTATAATTTTTATTTGATGAAAGCCGTTGGTTATTAAAAATCAACGAGTAGTTCATAGCAAATATAAGGTGGTCGGTAAAACTACTTTTAATGTATAAATCCTGAATGGAGTTAACAAACTTAGGATCGAACTCATACAAACGCACTACGTTCACATCGAGAAAGTTCCAGAGATGCTGGTAGTTTTGCGATGTTTTCCAGTCGTAACCAATCTTAAAGTTGGTTATGTTTCGGGTGTACTCAGGCCTGCGCTGGTAGTTATACCCTGCGTTAAAAACGGTTTTCGGCAAATACTTTCCAAAACTTTTTATGTATTTACCCGGCCCCAAAAGTTTAGGTACCATTAAGCTTGTTTCAACACCAAATTCGCGCGTGTTAAATGCTTCCGATGTTCCATCGCCTACCGACCGGTGAAGGCGTTCGGTGGCACCTTTTAACCGCACCTGAAATACCTCGGCACCTTTAAACAGGTTTCGGTGCTGGTAATAAATATTTCCGGCCACACCCAAATTGCCCGAGGTGTTGGTTCCTTCAATATCAAACGATGTTGATTGTTTATTCAGCGGTGCCAACCGAATATTACAGTCGAGCAAATTGGTATCTTGTTCCGGGTAAGTTTCTTCAAACTGAATATCTACAAACCGAAACTGACGCAATCGGTTCAGCGCATTAAAGGTATTTTCAACCTCTGCAATATTATACAAATCACCACGTTGCATTTGGTTGGTTCGGATAAACAGCCCCGGCGGATACGCAACCTGTTCGCTGGCATAAAGTACTGAGTTATCCCAAATCAGCGTGTCGGAGAAATTATAATCTTGTTTACGGTTTGATGTAACCGGTGTATTTCCGGGCATCACCGAATAGTAAAACTTATTCAGGTAATACGGTTTTAACAACTTTGTGCTGTCGACCTGGCTCGATCGGGGTTCGCCAATAAAAAGATCGAGAATTACCTGTTTGTTGTACAATGTTGAATCGGCAAGATAACGTACCTGGTTGTTCGAAAAATAATAATACCCGTTGTTTTGGTATAAACTAACAATTCGTTTCTGTTGTTTTTCCAATTCGTAAATATCGAATGCGGTGCCGGGACTCATTTGGTATTTTGCCGAATCATTATAAAATATCTTTTGTAACTCCGCTGTTTCGAAGTGGTAATTTACCCGTCGTATTCTATACTGATCGCCAGCCGCTACAGCGAATTTCAGCTTTGCCTTTCGCTTCTTTTCATTCAGCTGAACCTCCTGGTTAACTTTTGCCTGATAATAGCCACGTTGCCCCATGTAGCTTTCCAGTTGTTCAGCCGATCGGTCGACCATTGCCTTATCGTACAGCTGCGGTGCCTCTCCAATTCGTTTTAGCCAGTCGTCGGTCTTTTTTTTCGACGACATATTATACAGCAACAAATAGAATTTAATAAACCCCAGTATTTTGTAATTTTCTTTTTGCCGTAAAACAGATTTTGCTTCTTCCCTGCTTACCTCCTGGTTATCGATTTCGAGCTCAACTTTTTGTAACAAATACTCTTGCTCGGGAACAAAACGAGTTTGCGAACACGATGCAAGCAGCATTGCCGATAAAACAAATATCCACTTGTAGCTTCCAATTTTTTGCCTGTAATACTTCTCTGCCAAATCTTACAACTTTTATTGATCAAAAATAACCAAGTGTTTTTTTAGAAACAGTAACTTTACCTCAAATATTATATGAATTTAGTTCAAAAATATATGATTGGTAAAAGTACAACAAAACTTGTTAATTCGCTGGCGCTAAAAAAATACCGTACAAAAGAAAACTGCTTTCTTATTGAAGGCGATAAAATGGTAAAAGAAGCGCTGGATTCAGATTTGAAAATTAAGCTATTAATCGTTACCGATCAATTCTTAAACCGGTTCCCAATTGCGCAAACAGATGCCGAACGGATTATTGAAACCGATGCGAAAGAACTGAAAAAGGCAAGCCTGTTGCAACATCCGCAAAACGGTTTGGCTGTTTGTGAAATTCCTGAAAAATCGAAATTCCCGGATTCCCTGCCCGAAGGCCTTTCCATTTTTCTCGATGGAATTCAAGACCCCGGTAACATGGGCACCATTGTTCGAATTTGCGATTGGTACGGCATTCAACATGTTTTTTGTTCGCCCGATTCGGTTGATTTGTACAACCCGAAAGTAATTCAGGCAAGTATGGGATCTTTCCACCGCATTCAACTGCACGAGTGCGATTTTGAAGCTCTGGCCGGATTAGCGGAAAAAGCAGAAGCACCAGTGTTTGGTGCATTTATGAATGGCGACAATATTTACCAAACGCAACTGCCACAACAAGCCATTCTTGTTATGGGCAACGAAGGAAAGGGAATAAGACCTGCCGTTGAAAAACAAATAACGAACAAATTGAGTATTCCCAATTTCTCAGAAAATGAAATAAAAGCGGAATCGTTGAATGTTTCGGTTGCTACTGCAATACTTTGCTCCGAATTTAAACGGGCTTATTCAAAATGAAAGGATAAGGTGAAAATCTTCGATCGCAGATTTTTTATCGACTGGGCATAATATAAACGCTGTGTTGGTGCCGGAAGATCGCCCAATTGATCGTTCAATCCCAAACTAAATTTGGCTTCCACCGAAAACCTGAAAAACGCAAAATAGTGGTCCCAGCCACCACCAACCTCAGCATAAAAACCACCGTTCTTCAGCTTAATCAAGTCTTCCTGTGCAGTTCGCGAAATATCGTGCCGATACGCTCCTCCAAAAATCACATAAGGCCGGTCGTTGTTAATGCGCCGGGCCTTGTATTTTAACAGCAAAGGAAAATCGAGAAAGGTGGAACGAATGGCGTAGAAAGAAAGATCTTCTTCGTAGGAATTAATATCTTTTACCGGCACATTAAATGTTAACTGCCGCTCGCCAAACGATAAGCCCGGCAGAAAACGCAGGTTAAAATCTTTTGAAAGCCTCAGGCTTGATACAATACCAACGGTAAAGCCGGGAACTAAGGTTGCCACATCCGAACGGATTCTACTGTCCCAAACTATTCCATCTCCCGGATAGAGCACCAAATCCTCATTTTCCCCGATAGGATTGTAATTCACCACATTAAAATCGAGTGTGTTCATCCCAATGGTAAAACCAAAATGAAAAAGCTTATCATCAAAAGTTGTCAGGTAGTTAATTTTTTGCTTTTGGGCAAAAACACTACAACCTGCAATAAGGAATATGATTGAGATTAAAACTTTTTTCACCTTGTTACTATTGCTTTTATGAAAAACAAAAAAACAAATAATTTATTGTTCGCCCTGTTTTAATTGTTGGGTTTATGCGCCTTATAAATTGATGCGATCCCAAAAGTTTGTCGATAACATTCATTCTGAACAAAACCAACATCGGCTAAAATAGATAAAAATCTTTCGCCATCGGGGAATTCATTTACCGATTCGGGCAAATAGGTATATGCCCTGCTGTCTTTCGATACCATCCGGCCAATGAAGGGCAAAATGCGCATGAAATAGAACATGTAAATCTGCCTGAAAGGGAAACTCACAGGTTTCGAGAATTCGAGAACAAAAAATACGCCTCCGGGTTTTAACACACGTTTTATTTCGGAAAGGCCTTTTTCAAGGTTCTCGAAATTACGAACGCCAAACCCCACAATGGCGGCATCAAAAGCTCCATCGTCGAACGGCAGGTTTTCGGAATCGGCTTTTTGAAACCGGATTTTGTCTTCCAGCTTTTTTGCCTTTATTTTTTCCCGTCCAACATTCAGCATTCCTTCCGAAATGTCGATACCGGTAACTTTTACATTGCCCAATTTTAACGCAGCAACAGCAAAATCGCCGGTACCTGTTGCAATATCCAGAATCGATGCGGGCTGATAAGGTCTCAGTTTTTTAATGGTTTTTCTGCGCCATATTTTATCAATATTCAATGATAATACGTGGTTCAGGAAATCATAACGGTGAGAGATATTATCAAACATCTCCTCTACCTGACCTTTCTTGGATTGTTTTGATTGTTTATAAGGAAGAGCTGCCATTAAGATCCAACTGTCATTTTATCGATGTAACCCAGCGACTGATCGTCGATTCTTATCTCTCCTTTGGTAACATGCCCCAGCGTAAAGAAAGGCACGTTTATTTCCGACATGGCATCAACGAACTCGTCCTCTTTGTCGGGATTAACACCAACAATTAAACGCCCCATCGACTCGCCAAAAAGAAATGCATCGTTTCTGGTTTCTGCATCTGTTGTGATATCAAAGCCCAATTCGTTTGGGATGGCAGCACGCAACAAGGTAAAGAAAAGTCCGCCTTTACCAACCGGGCTGGCGCTTTCTATTAACTTTTTATCCATTAAGGTTTTTATTGCTTTCTGAACGGCAATTTCATTCTCGATATTGAATGCCGGCAGAGGCGACTCAGAAACACCGTGGTAAAATTCAAGATATTCCGATGAGCTAATGTCATCAAGCGACCTACCGATAACAAATATGTGGTTTCCCTTACTTTTAAAGCTATGGGTTATTAAATTATTGCCTTCGGGCACCTGAGCCATAATACTGATAATAATAGTTGGCGGCACCGGACCGTGTTCTGAGAAATGATCGAAGCGAATTTTCCGGTCGGAAATTTTAAGACCAAACTTTGCGGCAGCGTTTTCCAGGCCCTTTTTGGCACCTGACGCTATAAACTGACCATTCGGATCGGCAAAATCGATGTGATACAAAAAGGCACTTACAGCAAAAGGCTGAGCGCCATAACACAACATTTTACGAGTTGCCCGCGAGATTAAAATTTCTGTTGCTTTCTGAGGATCGCTTTCCAGATGGTGATGAAAAGCGTGCGTGCTCATAGCCATTCGGGTTCCATTACCATCCAACTCAAAAATACCAATTTCGTCGGTTTCGCTTTCACCAATCGACTCGGGCGAAATACCCTGATCGCTAAAATCATTAAAATAGTTAATGGTTGATAAGTTGGGATTAACCATTAAGGAATACACGATCTCCTCCAGGTTCTCCGGTTCAGGAATCATATCGATCGAGAACTCTTTTTCAGTCTGAACAGCATTACTCATACAGCATTTCTTTTCTTGTTAACCTTAAGCAAAGGTAATTAAGTAGCCGATTCTACCATAGATTTTAAAACATTTTTTACCGCTTGGTGCCGTTGAGATACAACGGGTATAGAATTTTTGATACATAAGTTTAAATAATATTGAGCGTGGTGAAACACTTTCGTATTACTGCTGCTTTTCAAAAGCAATGTTCTGTTACATAAAGGACAATAATTTAATTAACTTTGCAGTTCAATTTCAAAAACAATGTCAGAAGCAATAGTAATTACTCCGGTTAAAGATTCGTTGCACACCACTCAACGAACAATTAAAGCAATAATGGAAGCCGGTGGCGATTTTTCGTATTATGTATTTAACGATTTTAGTCAACCCGAAACAAAACAGTATCTTGATTCGGCAGCTAAAGAGCTTGGATTTTCAGTAATTCACCTTGAAGATATTACCGATACACCGTCGCCTAATTACAAAATTGTTTTACAGAAAGCACAACAACTTGCACTTGATGCACAAGTTCCTTTAATTATTATTGAATCGGACGTTGTGGTTAAAAAGGATACCATTCAGGCCTTACTCGATATAATGAAAACGGAGCAAAACCCGGGTTTGGTTGGCGCCATAACTGTTGATGTAAACGGGGACTATAATTTTCCGTATAATTTCGAGAAAACAAAAAGCGATGCTGTTGTTGACACTTCGCACAGCTTAAGTTTTTGCTGTACACTTATTTCGGTTCCTTTTCTTAAAAAATTTGATTTTAAAGAATTAGCACAAGACAAGGATTGGTTTGACGTATTTATTAGCCGCCAGTCGAAAAAAATTGGTTTTACAAACTACCTGGCAAAAGGGGTAAGAGTTTTGCACTTACCTCACTCAAGCCGCCCATGGAAAAACCTGAAATATAAAAACCCGGTGCTTTATTATTTAAAAAAGATATTTTTAAAGCGCGACAGAATTTAAATGCGAAAACACCTGCTAAATAAACGTAACAAAATTTTTGGGCACATCCTGTTTTGGATGACCAGCGTTGTTTTTTTTGTGTTTTCTGTTTTTCATTTACAGCCGCGAGTTTAATTTAACCTCCATTGCAAAATCAGTAGTTATAAACGCCGGTTTTTCGGTGGCCGTTTACCTTAACCTGAATATTCTTATCCCGCGGTTCCTTATTCGGAAACAATACATTTATTATATTTTCTGGCTGGTGGTTCTGCTTTCGTTCAGCAGTTTACTGGTTCAGTTCCTCATTGTTTTTCCATTACGGCAATTCCTCGAAGTATCGGAGCAACTGCAATCGTTAAGCACCGAAACCCATTCGGCCTTTTTCTTTGCCACGCTTTTTTATATCGGGATAACCACATTTTTAAAGCTGTTTAAAGATTGGTTATCGCTACAGGATTTGAACTACAAACTGGCCAAAACGGAAAAAGGAAAACTCGAAGCCGAACTAAAATCGCTGAAGGGACAGCTAAATCCGCACTTTCTTTTCAATTCGCTTAATAACATTTACTCTTTATCGCTTATAAACTCCGAAAAGGTTCCGGACTTAATTTTGCGCCTGTCCGACCTCATGCGCCACATTATTTACGAATCGAAGGATAACTTTATAAGTTTAAGGAAAGAAATAGAGTTTGTCGATAATTTTATTGCACTTCAGCGAATAAGAGTAACCGAAAATACCCTAATCAATTACGAAAAACCACAAATTACAAGCTCATCGTACATTGCTCCATTGCTATTCGAACCTTTTATTGATAATGCCTTTAAACACGGTCTGCCCGGCACCGAAAATGATTATATAAACATTTCGTTCAGCATAAACGACGACTGGCTAAATTTTAATCTTGAAAACAATTTTGCGGAGCCGGAGAATTTTGACTCAAAAAATTCCGGCATTGGAATTGCAAACGTTAAACAACGCCTAAAACACCTGTACCACGCCAACGACTATCAGCTCGATATAAAACAAGAAGAATCGACTTATTCTGTTCATTTAAGACTAAAACTTAAAGACCATGGCAATTAAAGCACTAATAATCGACGACGAGCCCCTGGCCCAGAACGTGATCAAACAATATGCGCTAAAAATTCCTTCGCTCGACATTGTTGGGGCATGCAACGATGCCATTTGTGCACAGGAGTTTTTACTTAAAAATGAGGTTGATCTTCTTTTCCTCGACATTAATATGCCAAAACTTTCGGGCATTTCATTTCTTAAAAATCTGAATAAAAACGTATTGGTAATTTTTACAACAGCCTATTCGGAATATGCCCTTGAAGGCTACGAACTTAATGCGTTGGATTATTTAAAAAAGCCTTTCTCTTTTGAGCGTTTTTATAAAGCTTTTGTAAAAGCCGAGGAGATGTATTGGCTGAAAAACAAAGCCGAAAATTCATCTAAAAATGAGAAAGTATCGGACTTTCTGTTTATTAAATCGAACAAAAAATCGGTAAAAATAAAATTCACGGATATACTTTACATCGAAGGTTTAGGCGACTACATTAAAATACACCTAAGCGATAACAAGTTTGTTACCAACCTGTCGATGAAGAAAATTCATGCACTGCTGCCACAAGACCAATTTTATCGTACACATAAATCATTTATTGTTTCGGTAGATAAAATTGAAACGCTTGAAGGCAACCTGGTTTCTATTAACGGCGAGAAACTTCCTATTGGCAACAGTTACCGGCAGGACTTCTTTGCCTATATCAACAAGTTTACTGCCGATTAATCAGCCCAAAACCCCTGGGCTTTTATTGTCTCCAACATCTTTGCTGAAAAGAATTCATTATCCGCTTTTTTGTATCGCACATCAGTGAACACTTGCGCTAATGTTTGCTTTCCGTTTTCGGCTACAAAAACTTTTGACGACTCCAGACTTTCTTTAAAAGCATATAATTCGTTGATCCTATCCCGATCATAGTCCTGATACAGTTCATCGTGCATAATCCCTTCTACAGGAATCCGATCTGTCAATCCCGGAGTCTCTTCAGGGTAACCGATAGCAACAGTTGTTACCGGAAATGTAAGTTTTGGTAAACCAAGTATTTCAATATGCTCTTTTGCATTATAGGCCGTTGTTCCCAGGTAACAAATTCCCAGACCATTATTTTCGGCAGCTATACACACATTTTGTGCGGCCAGCGAAGTATCGATTACCGCATTGGTAAAAGAGATTAAATTGTTGTATCCCGGCTGTGCTTCGTTATAAAGGCACCATTTCGAAAAGCGATTAAAATCGGCCACAAAAGTGAGGAGTATTGGCGCATTTTTGGCAACAGGCTGGTTAAAATGTAATGGCAGCAGCTTTTCCTTCCTTTCAGCATCCCTGGTTATAATTATACTGTACAACTGCATATTACCTGTTGTAGAGGCTCTTGTACCCGAGTAAATGATACTTTTCAATAAATCAGAATCAATTACTTTTTCTGAAAATTTCCTGATGGAAACGTGCTTATTTAATAACTCCATATCGCCTGTTTTTTTGAATTACGAGATCACAAAAGTATTGAAAATAAAAAAGGGAAGCTAAAAGCCTCCCTTTTTTATCCATCAATTTGGTATTATCTTTTAATTAATCGAACTGACTTAACAATTTCGCCATCGTCGGTCAATGTAATTATGTAAACACCGGCGTTAAGATTTCCCGTAGGTATTTCATAACCCGGATATTCAAGATCAAGCACACGCTGACCAGCGATGTTAGAAATAATCACACGATCAAGTTTTTCAACATTTTCAATTCGAATGAAATCATTAAATGGGTTCGGATAAATATTAAAGTCTAATTCTTCTGAATCAAAAACATCAACATCTGTTGCCCAATCGTCACCGGTGGTGAACGACCAGTCTCCTGTTACTCCATCCCAGGCCAATCCGTCTCCCATTACAATGCCACTATCAACAGCTACAGTGTAGGTAGTATTCAATTCAAGACTTCCAATTTCCATGTAGTCATAATCGATAGTGATAGTGTTACCGTTAACCATATCAGCAGTAATCGGGATTACCAGAGTAGCCTCTGTTGAATCCACTGCTGTTACTGTTAAGTAGCCTTCAACCATTTCATTAAATGTTACTACGTCCTCGAACACAATGGTGTAAACAGCGTGATTGTCTGCAATTGTTACTCCGTTTGGAGTTACCGAGTCAAGAACAGGAACCATCCTGTCGCGTTCGGTTACTGTTACATTCAACTCTGCGGTACATGCTGTTTCTACATCGTAATAAAACGAATACTCACCGGCATACAACATGGTATCGAGCATAAATTCATCATATACAAATTGCATTGCCTCACCGGTATAGGTTTCAACAATTGTGTCGGTAGAAATTCCATACTCAACTGTAAGCTCTTCGGTATATACACATTGGTGTGCATCGATTACAGTAAATTCGTATGTTCCACCACCTAATAACAATGCTGTTTCGGTGGTTACCACACTGTCAATCATAATAGTATAAGGAGCAACACCACCTTCGGCTGCAATAGTAACTTCGGTTGTACAATCACCTGTTTCACCCGGAGTTAGATTTAAAGAAAGCGCAGCAGCGATATTATTTTCGAATTTCACAGTCTGGCTAAGGGCTTCACAGCCTTTATCATCAATAACCGTAAATTGATAAGAAATATCATTACCATCAGAACTGAAGGCAAACTTCTGGTCTAAAAGTATTGGCTCATTAAACCACGCTGAGGTATCGGTGTAATCACCAGCTTCTGTTTCAATTTCTTGCCATAGCACCTGATACATTCTACCCTCTTCAACTGCCACTTCAACTAAAACTGAAGCCATTGTATCATCAAAACACGTTACATCGGTAAGTTCAAATTCAATTGGAGGTACAGGGTCAATAGTGATTACATTAGAAGTATCGGTACATCCATTGGCATCTTTCACAACAACAACATAATCATTGTCAATGGCTACCAAAAATGAATTCGATGCCTGATAATCAGTTTTAAGTGTTGTATTCTGCCAAAGCTGGTACATAAAACCTGTTCCTTCAGTGCCACCGCTAACTGTTGTTTCAATATAACCAATGTTATCTCCCGGGCATGTAAATTCACCTTCGGCTTTATCGAGAAGGGCTTCTAAAACCTGAGGCTCAGTAAATGTAACCGTATCGTGTCCAACACATCCATTTTCTGTTGTAACAACAATATAATATGTACCAGCTCCAAGGTTTTCAAGTGCATTTGTTTCCTCTTCGTTAATAGTCACTGTATAAACAGGATTTTCAACAACAACTCCATCCTTATAAATGGTAACATCATCAGCGTTTACACTGATACTTCCGGTTAAGTCGCCGTTACAAGCCGGATTGCCTGATTCACTTGCATCAACAACAACTTCAATCTCGGGCTTTTCAACCTGAACTGTCCAGGCCTCAACCGGATTTCCAAGATCATCTTCTTCTCCTCCAATCATACATTCGTTGGCATCCATTGCCCAAACAATATATGTTCCGGGTTCAGTAACTGCAAATATACTGTCTGTCTGCCATTCCGTGCTACCTGCATCCGGCACGGTGATATAATCGGGTAGTTGAGATAAGGCTGCAAAGTATTTATAATCACCTGCACCGCCTGATACCTGAACCGAAAATTTACCATCTTCAATACATAGTATATCTTGTATATGAGTAGTTGCTAAACTTAATGCTGTTGGTTCTACTACCACAACATCATTAATAACAGAGTCGCAACCAACTGCATCTTCAATCCGAATACTGTAAGTACCTGCTACCAGACCTGTAAAAGCGTTTACACCAGCTTCATCATAAGCCATATCTGATGTGGCAGAACCTGTTAAGTACAGATGGTACGGAGCGCTACCTCCGGCAACTTCACTTATCGTAATCTCGCCATTTGCACCACCATTACACAATACGTTTTTAGTAACTTCAACCGTACCGGTAATTGCTCCGGGATCAGTTATCTCTACCGTTGCGCTTCCTTCGCAGGAAATGTCCACTCCCCAGTTTTCAAAGACTTTTACATCATAAGTACCGGCGGGCAAATCAGAATAGGTAACAGAAGGTCCGCTTATGCTTGTACTCCATAACTCGTCGTTTACGTAAACATTGTAATCGACCGGATATTCTCCCAAATGACCTCCTGAAATCGTTACAGTAAATGCTCCATCCGGATTACATACACTATTAACATTTTCAACTGCGGTTGTTACCACTACAGGGGCCGGCTCACTAATAATGAAAGTTACACTCTCGGTTGTACAATCGGGAGCCAATGCATCGCGAACCTGAACTTCATATTCTCCCGGCTCGGTAACAACAATATCTTTATAACTGGAACCATCAGGGAAGTCTCTCCAGCTATTATTATTAATTCTGAATTCATATTCTCCGCTTCCTCCTGCAGCCCAGATTTCAATCAAACCATCACTGGCCCCATTACACGACATATCTTCAAAATTATGGTTACTAATAACCACTTCGTCATCTGGTGTAGCACCAGCTACCTCAATATTTGCTGTTTCTGCTCCACAGCCTTCTGTGTCAGCAACTATAACTTTATAAGTTCCGTATGGAAGACCTGAATATACCGTGTCAGCCACTCCAATGTAAGGAGTAACATCTGCCCAGGTTCCTTCTGCCCAAACTTGTAAAGTATAAGTGTATTCCCCAGTACCTCCTTCGGCAGAAAATACTGTAATTTCCCCGGTGCTACTACCTCCACAAACGATGTCTGTTACTGCAGCTGCAGCAGGTGCAATAGAAACATCGCACTGAGCCTTTAGCTCCGTAACAAAGCCCAACATGCAGAAAAGCAACACCAAACTAAAAACCCTTGTAAACATTTTTCTCATAGAACTTCTTTTAAATTGAACTTAAATGATTGGTCGATTCTAATATCTCTAATTTTTTTTATTCCAGCTTTCGAGCTTGCCTTCATTGGCGCTGCACATGTTTGCAATGTGCTTAAATCTCCGTCAATGTACAAAATATAACTTGCAATAAGGACATTCTCCGGTACTATGTTTTCAACACGACAAAACCAAATTCAGGACTTAAGAGTTAATATCCTGTAAACTTTTGGATTTAAATGCCGTTCAACTTCTGCATTTAACTTTATCTACAGCGTAATTTTTTTTAAATTCATATACTAAAGAACCTATTATTTCGCTTATTTATAATGAGACCAGTTTTCGCCATGCAAAGAATCGACCATAAATATAAAAAAACCAACTATTCCTCAATGCATTACATTGTAAAAAAAAGCACTTCGCCTGTAAAAATGAAGAATTTAAAGAAAGTATTTTTCACCGGAGCACTGTTTTTCATTCTTATGCTATTTCTTGGCGCATGTAAAACATGCAAATGCCCGGCCTACAGTTATCAACAATTCCAGCAAACCGGAATTACAGCATCTTCCGATTCTTGACAGCACTGTGCTCTGTTTTATTTGCCCACTAGCTGTAAAATTGTACCGTTCGATATTCAGTTTTTTTCAGGAATGGAAAAAATCAGGAAACATGTGGTAGTTAGCCAACATCTATTTATCTGCCAATTATATCAATCAAGCATCTACTACCTTATTAAACTTACAACCCACTCTTAATCAATTCGCAAAACGGTGAGAATGCCATATCCACAACTTTCCAATGAAATTGGGCGAAAATGGCAACAAATTCCATTCAAAACACTTTAAGTAAATATTAAGGTTCGGACGAAAAAAAAACAGCGCTTGACTCAATAAATAATTTGTACTTACTTTGTGGGGCTATAAAAAAACAGGCAGTTAAAACCTGAAAGCGAAATAATTACAATAAATTTCTTTTAAATAATTTAAACTTTCTCAACTATGATTAAAATAGGTATTAACGGATTCGGTAGAATCGGACGTTTTGTTTTCCGTCAGGCAGTTGCCAAAGGAACTGTACAAGTAGTTGCTATCAACGACCTTATCGACGTTGACTATATGGCTTACATGTTGAAATATGATTCAACTCACGGTCGTTTCAACGGTACTGTTGAAGTAAAAGAAGGTGCTTTGGTTGTTAACGGAAACGTTGTTCGTGTTACAGCTGAAAGAAATCCTGCTGACATTAACTGGGGTGCTGTTGGTGCTGAGTATGTTGTTGAATCAACTGGTCTTTTCTTAACAAAAGAATCAGCTCAGGGGCACATCGACGCAGGTGCTAAAAAAGTTGTAATGTCTGCTCCATCAAAAGACGATACTCCAATGTTCGTTATGGGCGTAAACAACAAATCATACTCTAACGATATGACTTTTGTTTCTAACGCATCTTGTACTACTAACTGCTTGGCTCCTATTGCTAAAGTATTGAACGACAACTTTGGTATTGTTGACGGTTTGATGACAACTGTTCACGCTACTACTGCTACTCAGAAAACTGTTGACGGTCCTTCTATGAAAGACTGGCGCGGTGGACGTGGTGCAGGTCAGAACATCATCCCTTCATCAACCGGTGCTGCTAAAGCTGTAGGAAAAGTAATTCCTGAATTGAACGGAAAACTTACAGGTATGGCATTCCGTGTTCCAACTCCTGACGTATCAGTTGTTGACCTTACTGTAAACCTTGCAAAAGGTGCTTCGTACGCAGAAATTTGTGCAGCAATGAAAGCAGCTTCAGAAGGCGAATTGAAAGGAATTTTAGGTTACACTGAAGACCAGGTTGTTTCTAACGACTTCGTTGGTGAAACTCAAACTTCTGTTTTCGATGCAAAAGCAGGTATTGCTTTAACTGACACTTTCGTAAAAGTTGTATCATGGTACGACAACGAAATGGGTTACTCAGCAAAAGTTTGCGAATTGATCGAGTACATGGATTCAGTAAAATAATTTTACAATTATATACTGTATGGAAAGGGATGTCCGTCAACCGACGGATGTCCCTTTTTTAGTTATTGAAGTTTGAAGGACTGAAGGATTGAGAAACTGAAGGGATTGATGGATTGATACTGAGCGATATAGATTGATATGATTGAATGAGATTGAAAAAGATTGATTTGCCGCCGATTATAATTTGCTTCTTGCAACTCCTTCTAAAATCAAAATCGTTAATCAGCATTCAACAATCTGCTTTAATGTAACAGATCTCTCGCTTTGCTTCGAGATGACAATCGTTAGAAACTTTTTACTTTTGCCTTTTGTCTTATTTCTAATAAACCACATTAGGCACATAGGTAACATGAGATTTTGCCGATTGTAATTTACATATTCCCCACTCCTTCTGAAATCTTAAATCGTTAATCAGCATTCTTCAATCTGCTTTAATGTAACAGATCTCTCGCTTTGCTTCGAGATGACAATCGTTAGAAACTTTTTACTTTTGCCTTTTGTCTTATTTCTAATAAACCACATTAGGCACATAGGTAACATGAGATTTTGCCGATTATAATTAGCATATTCCCCACTCCTTCTGAAATCTTAAATCGTTAATCTTAATTCTTCAATCTGCTTTAATGTAACAGATCTCTCGCGTTGCTTCGAGATGACAGTCACCTTTTTCTCCCGACGCTGCGATCGGGATTTCGATCAGCATAACTGCTCTCAACTTTTGCCTTTTTACTTTTTACTTTTGCCTTCTTATTTTTGCCTTTTCTTCCTACTCGTAACGCAACGATTCGATCGGATCGAGCTTTGAAGCTTTTTGTGCCGGGTAGTAACCCGAGATAACTCCTACAATAAAACACAATACAACACCCAGAATTATCCAGGTCCAGGGAATAAAAAAAGGCGAATCAATCAGTCGGGCAACGCCATTACCGGCCAATATGCCAAGTATTATCCCAACAAATCCGCCCATTTGCCCAACCAGTATAGCTTCCATCAAAAACTGTTGTTTAACGGTTGTATTTTTGGCTCCAATGGCTTTCCGTACGCCAATTTCGCGGGTACGTTCGGTTACCGTTACCAGCATAATATTCATTAAACCAATAGCCGCACCAAATAATGTAATCAAGCCTATTATGGTTGCCACCAGTGTAATATTCTTAATATTTTCCAGAAGCATGTTGGCCAGGTTATCACTTTTTTCGATACTAAAATCAGAATCATCAAGCGGATCTAAATTGCGTACCACCCTAAATATCGCTTCGGCCTGCCCCACTGCAGCGTCCATCAACTCCGGACGATCGACTTTTACCTGTACATCAAAATTCATGTTCGGACGCGAGAAATAGGCTCTTGCATTTGTGAACGGAATAAAACATACCATATCGCTGTTCATTCCAAAACCGCTTCCTTTCGCTTTTAAAACGCCAACAACTTTGTATTTACCACTGCCAATACTTACCACTTTTTGCAAAGGATTCTCACCGCCTTTAAATAAACGTTTCGCCAAATCACTTCCCAAAAGCACCACATTCCGGCCATCCTCAATGTCGTGATTACTAAAACTTCTGCCTGTTCCAATTTCATAACCCGCTGTTCCCAGATAATTTTCGTCAATCCCACGAACCGCAATGTTTGGATTTGTTTTTTCCGACTGGTATTTCAAAGTGGCTGCCCCGGTTGATGAAACCGAAATAGACGTTGTTGCCGGAAAATCGAAAAGCTCTTTAAACTCTTTAGCCTGATAATACGAAATGTACGAGTAGTTTTTTGTGCGGTAACGAATATTTCCCTGGGTACGCAAACCACCACTCGAAATGGAAAAAGTATTGGCTCCCATTACTGCAAACTCTTTGGTAATCGAATTTTTTATCGAATCGATAGCGGTTAAAATCCCAACCAAAGCTGTTATTCCCACGGCAATAATCATAACCGTTAGTGTGGTACGCAAGAGGTTACTTTTCACCGAAGAGAAAGCTACTCTCAGATTTTCGTAAAATAATGTGGTCGATCGCATAAGACTAATATTGTCTGTAATTATAGCACCATTACATTTGTAAAGTTAAGATGCTAATAATTACCCTAAAACACTATTTTTTTTGGATTTAATTTCCCGACCAAATTAAAAAACTTCAATTGCCTTATTGCCAAAAAATTACTTTATCTTCGCCCTCTTGAATTCAGAAAAAAATAAAATGGCAGATTTCGAATTAAAAGACGATTTACAAAAGTTTAGTTATGCATTAGGAATGAGTATTTCTGCAAATCTCATCCAATCAGGAGTTAAAACCGTTCATCCAACCGCTTTTATTACAGCTTTGCAGGATGTTTTCTCAGGTGTTCCACCACGGATGAAACCTGAAGAAGCCAACCAGATTCTCGAGTCGTTTATGGCCGAGTCGCAAGCTGCCGATGGCAACAAAAACATGGAAGAAGGCAATGCCTTTTTAGCCGATAACGCTAAAAACGAAGGAGTGATTCAATTGCCCAGCGGATTACAATACGAAGTAATAACCGAAGGAGAAGGCGATATTCCAACCGCCGCCAACCAGGTAAAATGTCACTACCACGGAACATTGATCGACGGTACTGTTTTCGATAGTTCGGTAGAGCGCAACCAACCAGCTGTATTCCCTGTAAACGGGGTAATTCCCGGATGGGTTGAAGCGCTGCAATTGATGTCGGTTGGCTCAAAATGGAAATTGTATATTCCTGCAAACCTGGCTTACGGACCAAACGGAGCAGGCGGAGTTATCGGACCAAACGCTACTCTTATTTTTGAAGTAGAACTATTAGAAATTGTAGAATAATAAAGAATACTCCAGGTTTTCGGCGAAAAACAAACACATGCGGAAAACGTTCGGTATTTGAAAAGCAAATAACATTTAATCTCAATTAATTTTAATCATATGAAAAATAGCATTATTTATGTTTTTGTAGTAGCCTTGATTGTTGCTGCTACTTCGTGCCAGCAAGGTGGCCCGGCATCGGTAAAATTGGAAACCAGTGCCGACTCAGTGAGTTATGCAATTGGCGTTTTGGTTGGTGCCAATAACAAGCAACAATTGGAAACAGCTCCCGGAAGTTCAGAGATGAACATTGAAGCAATGGCAGCAGCTTTCCGTTTAGCATCGTTAGGAGAAGAATTAGAAATTGCAGAAGAAGATGCAAACGCAATTGTACAGAACTTTTTCCGCCAGGCTGCCGATCGCGAAGCGCAGGCAAACCTTGAAGAAGGCAACAAATTTTTAGAAGAGAACAAAGCACGCGAAGGTGTAACAACTACCGAAAGCGGTTTACAATACGAAGTACTTACTGAAGGAACAGGCGAAAAACCAACAGCAACTGATAAAGTACGTGTACATTACCACGGAACGTTAATCGACGGAACTGTTTTCGACAGCTCGGTTGATCGTGGCGAGCCTGCAGTATTTGGTGTTAACCAGGTAATTCCGGGTTGGACTGAAGCATTGCAATTAATGCCGGTAGGATCGAAATGGAAAGTTTTCATTCCTTCTAACCTGGCTTACGGTCCTCGTGGAGCCGGTGCCGACATTGGTCCGAATGCAGCTTTAGTTTTCGAAGTTGAATTACTGGAAATTGTAAAAGAATAGTAAGTTTTATCATTCCGAAAGAGGAACCAGTGAGGAATCTCAAACAACTGAGCTTTCTCGCAGCAGATTTCTCTCTTCGTTCGAAATGACAAAAACTTGTTGAAAAAAACCCTTTGTCTGTTTTTAGGCAAAGGGTTTCTTTTTTTATCTTCGTTCCTGAAATAAAAAATTAGGAAATGGCATTAAGCGTAAAAGGAAAAGTTGAGCAGATTTTAAAACCTGAATCGGGTGTAAGCCGCGCAGGAAAAGAATGGAGCAAACAAGAATTTGTAATTGAAACAGACGAGCAGTATCCACGCAAGGTTTGTTTTACCTTGTTTGGCGATAAAGTTGATTTGGTAAAGGGATTGTCTGCCGGAGAGGAAGTTGATGTATCTTTTAACCTGGAATCGCGCGAATACAATGGTCGCTGGTTCCACAATATTAATGCCTGGAAAATTGACAAAGTGAGTGCTGATGGTAATTTACCTGAGCCTCCTCCGGAATTTGGCATGAACGACATTCCACCCGAACCTGCAGATGATGCAGCCGGAGATCTTCCGTTTTAAAGGATGAAGGATTATCGATGAATAGAAAATGCCATCTTTGTTTGATACAGAAATGGCATTTTTGTTTGTTGTCATTTCCACAAAGAATTGTTGTCATTTCGATCCATCAACTGACGGAGAGAAATCTGTACCAATGTGGTTGAGAAGTAACAGATTTCTCCTCATTCTTCGTCGAAATGACAATATTGAATTACCCCCGAGTAAATACCGGATTCCCAACCTTCGATAAACGCGGATTATAAACATACCCTTCAGCATCAAACGCCTGCAAATCGTCTACATTATCAATATCATTTTCAACGATAAAACGTGTCATTAGCCCACGTGCCTTTTTGGCAAAAAACGAGATCATTTTGTACTGACCGTTTTTCATGTCTTTAAATTGTGGCGTAATAATCTCGGCATCGAGTTTTTTGGTGTCGATACTTTTGTAGTATTCGTTTGATGCCAGGTTGATCAAAACCTTACTCCCCGACTCATCAATGGCTTCCTGCACTTTTGGCGTAATTTTGTTCTTCCAGAAAGCGTACAAATCGGCCGAACGTTCTATTTTGATTTTTGTTCCCATTTCCAAACGATAGGGTTGCATTAAATCAAGCGGTCGCAAAACTCCGTAAAGGCCGGATAAAATCCTCAACTTCGACTGCAACTTCTGCAGTTGTTCTTCACTCATTGTGGGTGCTTCCAGTCCCTGGAAAACATCGCCGCTAAAAGCCAGAACTGCCTGTTTGGCATTTTCGGGTGTAAACGGCTGGTGCCAGGTTTGAAAACGATCGTAATTCAGTTGCCCCAGGTTGGCCGAAATCCCCATTAACTCCGAGAGTTGTTTGGGTTTCATTTTACGCAGTTTCGGAAGTATCTTTTCCGCCTCGTCGAGCATGTCGGGCATGGTGTAGGTTGTAGTTACCGGTGGTGTTTTATAATCCAGCGATTTTGCCGGCGATATTACTATTAGCATATGTTCTGATTTTATTTTTTAAAGTTAACAGCTTTTCCTTTTTAAAGTTCAGCACTCTGGTAGTTATTTCCTCGCATCAGAGCTGACGAGGAATCCGATTCCGTTAAGGACTTTTTTATTGTTTTTTCAACGGATCATAAGACATCCAGTCAACCTCAAGCTCAAATCGTTTTTTTGGTTTTTCAATTGAAGTTGGATTGGTTACAACTGGCCAGTTATCGGTATGCCAAAAATTCATCCGGTATAACGAACTGTTTTGAGGAATACCCATTTGCGAACCTTTATAATTCCATAAAACAATCGTATCGTTAGTCGCCGGATGAATCATCCACCACCTAATTGAATCGGAATACCAATCAAATCCGTAAGTGTGGAATTGTGATGATGCATCAAAGCCTTCGATAGCTTGAATTGTTTCAGGCTGACATTGAGCTCCGGTTAGAGGAGCGCTTATGCCGTTATGGTTTTCCCTGGTACTGGTTTCATAAATAGTTCCGCTAGCCATATTAATAACTCGTCCTATCCTTCTAAGTCTTCCCTGAAATCCGGTCCATGTACCAATATAAATAATTTCCGGATCGGCAATAAGCCATTCAAAGTCTATTTCGCTTAGTCCGGCTATAGTATCCGAAAAATAAGTAAAATAACCTACTACAGCTCCCACGTTTGGCTGAACATCTCGTACATCAGGAACTTTTAAACGTGCGGCATAAGAACCAAAATGTGTGAAATTGTTTGAAATAATTTCAGGTCCTTTTCCTGCCCCGGCTTCCTCAGCGGGGTTAATTTTAAACAATAGAATATTGGTTCCGGGCTCTGTGGTGGATTCTATTCCAATTTTCCAGGTAAAATCAGCTTTTTTCCCAGCAGAACCATATTTAAATAGTTGTGAAATTGAAGAATCAAAATCTTCGAAAAAATAATTGTGATGTTTTTCCTGAGATTGAACGGTTAAAGTGCAGCTTATAAAAGCAACTATTAGCACCAATATTTGTTTACGGCTTGTTATTCTCATGTTTAATAACGTTTTGATCTAAAAAAGAGTTACCGGTAGTGTTTTATAGTTCAGTGATTTTGCCGGCGAAATTACTATTAGCATCTATTCTGATTTTTTTCAAATTTAACAGAATTACTTTTTTAAAGTTCAGCACTGTGGTATTTATTATTCTTCAATCCACAGCAAATAACATAAACGATTCCCGCGAATTATCAACAGGAATGAAAGTGAGTTATTTTGGCTGTATTTCATTCGAATAGCTGCTATAAAGGCGCATAAAACAACGGTGCTTTGAACAATTTATTGATTGCGCCTTTGTTTTATTTATATCTTATCCCTTCGGGATATTGGCGCTAAAAGCGGCAAATGTGAATAATCCGGTGCACAGCGCCGGATTTAATCGACCGAATGGAAATCGTCCGGCGAAGTATGCCGATCGAAGTCAAGTGGTTCTTCCGAACGACATTCAAACGGAAATACCCGAAAAAAGATGGCGAGTTTAAGAAAAAAACGAAAAGTTTCGATCTTGAGTGTGGCTTTAGAGAACTCTCGAAAACCGTTAAATTAAATCAACGATGCGAAGTTATTATTTGTAGTATCTTTGCCGCGGTTTAGAACAAAAACAGAGGGGAAGCGTTTTGGTAGCAATGTGCTCTTTATCCACGGTTATTATTTTGTGAGCCCTTGTTTACCATAGAAAACAATAATGAAATTTGAAGATTTAAAATTGCATCCGGCCATACTTAAGGCATTAAAGGATGAAAACTACTCGGAACCAACCTCCATTCAGGCGCAGGCAATTCCACTGGTATTAGAACGAAAAGATGTTTTGGGTAGCGCCCAAACCGGCACCGGAAAAACGGCCGCTTTTGCTATTCCTATCATTCAGCATTTAATAAACACTACCCGCCACGAAAAGGGTAAACGACAGATAAAATCGCTGGTGGTTACCCCTACCCGCGAGCTGGCCATACAAATTGGTGAAAGTTTTGACGCATACGGCAAATACAGCAACCTGCAAAACACGGTTATTTTTGGTGGGGTGCCGCAAAACCCGCAGGTACGCCAACTGCAAAAGGGCGTCGATATACTGGTTGCCACACCCGGCCGCCTGCTCGATTTAATCAGTCAGAAGCATATTTCGCTGCGCGATGTAAAGTACTTTGTGTTAGACGAGGCCGACCGGATGCTCGACATGGGTTTTATTCACGACATCAATAAACTGCTGAAGCTTTTACCCAAACAGCGGCAATCGTTGTTCTTTTCGGCCACTATGCCAACGAAAATACTGAAGCTTTCGCAACAAATTCTGGTGAATCCGAAAAAGGTGGCGGTGAACCCGGTTTCCTCAACTGCCGAAACCATACAACAGCAAATCTATTTCACCAACAAAAGCGATAAAAAGGACTTACTGTTACACATTCTTAAAAACGAAGAGCTGGAGCAGGTACTGCTGTTTTCGAGAACCAAACATGGCGCCGACCGGATTGTACGCAACCTGCGAAATAAAAAAATTGAGAGTGCCGCCATTCATGGCGAAAAGAGTCAGAATCAACGCCAAAAGGCTTTATTGCGGTTTAAAAAAGGAGAAATACGCGTATTGGTAGCCACCGATATTGCGGCAAGGGGTATTGATATTGACAAACTGCGGTATGTAATTAACCACGACATACCTAACGAGCCCGAAACCTATGTGCACCGTATTGGCCGATGTGGCCGGGCCGGCGAAGAAGGTGTGGCTATTTCGCTGTGCGAACCGGAAGAAAATGCCTATGTGAAAAGCATTGAAAAGTTGATAAAACTAAAAATCGATGTAGCCGATAACAATCCTTTTCCGCAGACAGACAAACCAATGAACGCCAGCGAAAAGAAAGAGTTTGAAGCAGAAAAGAAACGTAAACGGCAAGAGTTTTTTGAAAACCGAAACAAAAAGCGAGGTAATCAAAACCCGGGATTTAGACGGAAGAGACGGTAGTAAGCTGAAAATGTAATCCGACGGGAGTTTGGTGTTCACCGTATAGTGAACAGCGTTTTTAATCGCACTATCCGGCAACCACAATTTAACAATTTGGTCAGTTTGGCAATTGCTCACAGTCTCAGCGCTCACGATCTCATTACAAATACCCAATGACCAGTGATCAATGACTTTTAGCGCCCGGAAAGTAATTAGTATATCCGGGTGCCGTGCGTAACAAACGAAAGCCCCATCTGCCCATAGGTAGAAATCATTACCGCCTCGAAAACCGGCTCGTTGGCAACAGCTGCTTTACTCCAGTTAAAAATGACATTGGCTCCCGTTCCACCTTCGTTGTCGCGGTGTTCGATAATAATCTCAACCGTTTCCATGGGCAAAATAAAAACCGGATACGACAAATACGAGCGAATGCGATCGCCTTTGGTGTTGTAGTAATCAATGCTGGAAATATACAGTGTATCGCTTGCATTCGGGTTGCGCATGCTTATGGTTGCTGTAAGGTCAACCAGGCGCTCCTGCGAACCGGAATAAATTTGCGAATACACCGACAGATAGCTGGTGCCACTTTGCAGCGAATCGGGATTAAACGCACCGGCCTTCCGGTTTTCCCAGTTTACTTTTTTTAGCGGCTCAATTTTCTCCTGATGCTTACAGGCCGAAGCAACAACAATTATTACTACAAAAATCAACAGCTGTTTCATTACCTTGCTTTTGTTCAAATGTATAAAAAACCCGGCTGCAAAAAAAGAACTTCCAATTTGTCCTGGCGATAAAACCAATTGCCGACGGTATATTTTGAGTATTGGGTATTAAAAAACCCGGCGCTCACGCACCGGGCTATGTAATATCGCCCCGTTGGGGCTTATTGCCTTTGCTATTTGCTGATTCCTTCTGAAATCAAAATTCGTAATTCGTAATTCATGCTTGTGATAGGGATCCGATCCGTATTTACGTCAACTTATACGGATCGGATCCGTTTTCGATTGGTCATTGAATATTGGATATTGTATATTGCTATTTGCCGATTCCTTCTGAAATCGTTAATCGTTAATCAGCATTCTACAATCTGTTTTAATGTAACAGATCTCTCGCTCCGCTTCGAGATGACAGCTTCGCTCAACTTTTCACTTTTAACTTTTGCCTTGCCAACTTATACGGATCGGATCCATTTTCGATCATTAAATCCCCCGGCGCTCACGCACCGGGCTATGTGATTTCGCCCCGTTGGGGCTTATTGCCTTTGCTATTTGCTGATTCCTTCTGAAATCAAAATTCGTAATTCGTAATTCGTAATTCATGCTTGTGATAGGGATCCGATCCGTATTTACGTCAACTTATACGGATCGGATCCGTTTTCGATTGGTCATTGAATATTGGATATTGTATATTGCTATTTGCTGATTCCTTCTGAAATCAAAAATCGTTAATCAGCATTCTACAATCTGTTTTAATGTAACAGATCTCTCGCTCCGCTTCGAGATGACAGCTTCGCTCAACCTTTGCCTTTTGCTCCCGACGCTTCGGTCGGGATTTCGCTTCGCTCAACTTTTGCCTTGTTACTCCACTTCGTTAACTTCCAGAATAACACTTGTGCTGTACAAGGTTATGTGCGGATTAATACCCACTTTCATCAGAAAATCGCCGGAATAGACTTTTTCAGTGTCGAACCGTGAGCGGCGTCCCGGGTAAACGTTCAGTTCTTTTATGGTGTATTTTTTAGCAGGATCGAGGCCGGCAAACTTCACCGGCAGCACCGAAGCCGTTTGCATATACCTGAAATTCGACAGGTAGTTAAACACCACCGCCCTGCTCTTTTCGTCGTTTACATACATCAGCGAGGCAAAGTCGTTTTTGTACGGACTAACCAAACGATACTGGTTGCCATGCCACACCACATCTTTAAACGAGTGATAATTCTGCACGGCCTGTTTCGCAAATGCCAGGTCGTTTTCGCTGAGCTCGTGGGCCACAATATCGAAACCCAGTTTACCCATGCTGGCCACATCAACGCGGTATTTCAGCGAAAGATCGCTCCAGTCGGTAACATGGCAATCGGTAACGATCGACGGAAAGAAATACGAATAATTCCACTGCATAAACACGCGCTCCAGCGGATCGGTATCGTCGCTGGGCCAAAACTCGGTGAAGTATTTAAACAGCTCGTAATCGCCACGACCGCCACCGCCCGAGCACATCATAATCGGTACTTTCGGGAATTTCTCGCGCACGCGCTCCATCACATTGTACAGGCCTTTGGTGTATTCGATGTAAATATGTGTTTGCGGAATACCTTCTTCTTCGAGATAAGCCGAATGCGCGTTGTAAATTACCGAGTTGCAATCCCACTTAATAAATGCCAGCTCCGGATTTTCAGACAGTAGCTTGTCTACCACACCAAAAACAAAGTCCTGCACTTCGGGGTTCGACAAGTCCAACACCAGCTGGTTACGAAAATATTTCTCCGGGCGCTCGGGCTGACGAATCACCCAATCGATATGGTTCTCGTACAATTCACTTTTCGGATTTACCATTTCGGGCTCAATCCAGATACCGAATTTTATGCCCTCTTTTGTGGCTTCTTCTACCAGGTAACCAATTCCGTGTGGCAGTTTCTTTTTGTTTTCCTGCCAGTCGCCCAAACCGGCATTGTCGCCGTTGCGCGGGTATTTGTTGGCAAACCAGCCATCGTCGAGCAGAAACAGATCAACACCCAGTTCTTTGGCATCTTTAAACAGGGCAGTCAGTTTATCTTCATCAAAATCGAAGTAAGTAGCTTCCCAGTTGTTCAGCAGTGTCAGGCGTTCGCCGTTGCCGTCCAGAACGCGGTAATCGCGTGCCCAGCTGTGCAGATTTCGGCTGGCCTCGCCGGTGCCGTTGTGCGACACCACATAAACCAACCCCGGTGTTTTAAACACCTCGCCCGGCTGCAATTCATATTCCGACGCAAACGGATTGATACCGGCAATAAAACGAACGTTGCCCTGCGGATCTACCTCAAAATCGTATCGGAAGTTCGAGCTCCACGCCAGCTGCCCCAGCACCACAGTTCCGTTGTTTTCGGCAGCTTTGCCATCAAACGAAAGAATAAAATTGGGCGATTGCAGCAAATGAGCGCGTGTTCCCAGTTTGCTGTCGATCGACTTTATGCCACGCGTCAGTTTCTCCTCGTTGCGCTGCATTTCTTTAGCCCACTCGTTACCAAAGCTGGTAAGGTAAAACTCATTGCCGGTAAAAAACAGGTTCGCCGATGCAAACTTTTTCAGCGTTACGGCATCTTTCTGCTTGTGCTGAATCTCTGTCCATTGTTCAATCACGTTTTCGTTGGCCCACGCCTTGTAAAACAGCTTCACCTGAAACTCGTATTGCGCATCTTCCAAAACAATAGTTGTCAGCACCGCATTATCCGAAGTCGTTTCGGCTGTGTGGCTCACATATTTCAGCTCCAGCGAAGTATTTCCGTCGCTCTGAATCACCTCAATGGCCGGCTCAACCAGGTTCCAGGTTCCGGAGGTGGTGTATGTGGCATTGTTTATTGCACTGTTGTTATCGCGCAAATTGTAGCCTCGCGAAACTGCGGCATACTCCGACTCATTGGCCAGCGGCTCGCCAAAATACACGGTATTTAAACGGCCGTCGGGCGAGGTTTCCAGCAACATCAGGTTATTGCTGGTTGAAATGGGGATTATCGTCTCCTGCGCATACACACTTCCACACAGGAATAAAACGATTGCGATAAGAAATATCCTTCTCATGATTATCAGATTTAATTGTTTCTTTTATTAAAAAGACGAAGATACAAAGGAAAACACCTACACGCATGGTGTATTGGAGATTTTGGTGGTGGATTGTGGTTATGTGCTCCGGCAAATGACAAAACGATTTTCTTTACCCCCCGGCTTCCAACAAGTCTTTGTCGAAGCCACTGTCTCCAGCCGGAACTGTCCATAAAGTAAAACTATCTGGAATGATACTTTCAATTTGTTAGCTTTCACTTTACCCATTAAAAAATTGGATATTCTCCTGCAAAGCCGCTCTGGTGCAAAGATCCTATACCCATTTAACAGATAAAATCTATCCACAGCTACTTCGTGGCTTTCAATCCACCAGTTCAACACAATTGCTGCCAATACACAGCAACACCACGCCCAAACCTCAGCGGGTATTGGGCTTCAGCTTAATCGCAGTGACTTATAAAACAGCATATTTTATGATATGCTCCTTATTTCTGATTAAGATAATTAATAACATTTATTATTTTACAATCTGAAATAGATTTTGTTTTCTTTACATAGTTTATTTCTATTTCTGAAATAATTTATGTTTTTATTACATATTCTATTTACATAGTTGAAATAATTTATGTTTTTATAACATAGTTTATTTTAACTAATGTAATTCTTTATGTTTCTCCTTTACTACCTCACTATTGACTCGAATTATATAATAACGTACCTTTAATAAGGCAGAATTGATACGTATTTATAAAAATACCCAACTGGAATAGCCAGAAATGCCGCTGATACCACTTTCGGACAATTACAGAAGGTCACTCAAAAGCTATGCTGATGAAAAAAATTAATTCGATACCACTCCACAGGCTGTCGCAAAGCGAGCATCAGGCTTTTATGCGTTTCATCCAACAACAAACGGCCCGGTTTTCGCCTGAGGAACTGCAAATAACAGCAGAGCATACAAAGTTTTTAGAGGCGCTGGAAGCACTCGACCGTGCCCTAAGCAAAAATCACGGCAGCGCACGCACAAAAGAGCTGCTGGCCCTCGACCAAAAACGGAGAAAAACGTACAGCGCCATTCGCGGACGGCTGAAAAACACCCTATCGAGCCCATTTGAAACGGAACGCGAGGCAGCAAAACAATTGCATTATACCTTACTGAAAGCGGGAAATATCCAACAGGCGGAATACACAGATAAAAATGTGTCGTTAAAATTTTTGTGCCGTAATTTACTGGACGAAAAACACCTGCCCCTGTGCCAACAACTGGGAATTACTCACTGGATTGAAGCCTTGCGCGATGAAAATGACACGTTTCGGAAGATGGAGATCGAACGTAGCACCGAATATGCTTTGCGCGGTACCCTAAGCAATGCCAATGCCCGTAAAGCAATTGACAAAATTTATTATAACATGGTGAGCCGCATTAACGCAAGTGTTGTTGTTGAACTGGCAACACCCAACACCGAACGATTTATTGATTTGTGCAATAAAGAAATAAAACAGATAAAAGCCTTAAAAGCCTGGCGACGCAGTATGCGGGCGGGTAAAAAACGGCGTGAGGCGGAGAAGAAATTAAGCAGTGAGAGGTTGAAGGATTAGTCACTGGTCACTGGTCATTGGTCATTGGAAAAAGAAAGGATGCCATCTTTCTATGTATAAAACAAATAAAGATGGCATCCTTAAAGACGCTTGATACCCCATACTGGATACTGGATGCTGGATGCTGGATACTGGATGCTGGAATCTGCGAATGAACACTGCAGCTTGCAAAAATCAAAAATCGTTAATCGTAATTCATGCTTGTGATAGGGATCCGATCCGTATTTACGTCAACTTATACGGATCGGATCCATTTTCGATCATAACATCCCCCCCGGCGCTCACGCACCGGGCTATGTGATTTCGCCCCCTTGGGGCTTATTTCCTTTGCTATTTGCTGATTCCTTCTGAAATCAAAAATCGTTAATCAGCATTCTGCGATCTGCTTTAATGTTACAGATCTCTCGCTGCGCTTCGAGATGACAGCTACGCTCAACTTTTCACTATTGCTCCCGACGCTTCGGTCGGGATTTGGCTTTGGCCGATTTTCAATTCGCTACGCTCAACTTGTTACCTTTTGCCTTTTTACTTTTGCCTTTCTCCTTTTGCCTTTTTCCTTGTCAACTTATACAGATCGGATCCGTTTTCGATTGGTCATTGGTCATTGAATATTGGATATTGCCATTTGCCATTTGCCAACTCCTTCGTAAATCAAAAATCGTTAATCAGCATTCTGCGATCTGCTTTAATGTTACAGATCTCTCGCTGCGCTTCGAGATGACAGCTACGCTCAACTTTTCACTATTGCTCCCGACACTTCGGTCGGGATTTGGCTTTGGCCGATTTTCAATTCGCTACGCTCAACTTGTTATCTTTTGCCTTTTTACTTTTGCCTTTCTCCTTTTTCCTTTTGCCTTGCCCGTCTCTACATACTTTGCTGCAACATAGCTATTGATTGCTGGATGGCGGCCCGGTCCTGTTCCGAGATACCTTCAACTTTCAAGGCATTTTTGTACAGTTGTAGTGCTTTATCTTTGTTGCCTTCCTGCAGGTAGATTTGTGCCAGGTAACCTGTTGCCGAAAGGTATCCGGGCGAGGTGCTGATCACTTTTTCCAATGTTTTTTTTGCAGTCGATGTTTGTCCGTTCTGCATTTGGTAGTATGCAAGCGTATATCCGTAATCAGGATTTTCGGGACTCGCTTTCCATGCCATTTCGGCATATTTTACGGCTCCGGCCAGGTCGCCACGCTGCGCTACAATTACAGCCAGGTTTTTGGCAGCTACCGGCTGGTTTTCGGGATTCGCCTCCAGCGCTGTTCGCAAGGCCTTTTCGGCTTCGTCCATACGCCCCTGCTCGGCCAGCAACAGTCCCAGGTTCAGGTTGGCCGCTTCGTTCTTTGGCTCGTATTCCAATACTTTCTTCAGGTTCTCCTCGGCTTTTTGGTTATTGCCGATATACGAATACAGCACGCTGCTGTTGATTAGCGGCAATACCGCCGGAGGATACAAGCGGGCAGCTGTTTCGTACGAATTCAGCGCCTCGGTTGCCTCGCCTTTGTTCTGATGATACAAGCCAAGGTTGTAGTGGTTGCTCCAGTTATCCTGCCGCGACGTCATTGATGTTACATATTCCTTTTCGGCAGCGGCAATTATTGCCTGTTCCTCAGCGTTAAACTCATCCTGAGGGAAAGTTAAAATAGCATTGGCAGCCTGTATGCGCACCAAACGAATGTCATCCTGACAAGCTTTTAGCAGGGCAGCTTTCACCTCATCGGTAAGAATTCCTCCCAAACCGTATGCTGCCGACGAGCGCACCAGTTCCGATTTATTGTTCAGCGCATCAATCAGCACATCCGCTTTCGATGCATCAGGATAATTTCCCAACAAACGGATAAGCGAATTGGCCACTACATCGTCAGTTTTAGGATTACGGATGTACTCGAACATTTTATCCACATTCTCCCACTCCATGTCGCGGGCTTCTTTTATCAGTTGCGCCCATCGTAAGGTTTCTTCCTGGTAATTACCGTTGGGACGCGCCTTTACAATTTTATTGGCCCACTCGGGCGACTTATCGGTATGACACTGGTTACAGGCATTTGGCGAACCAAACTTAATGGTTGCCTCGGGCATTGGTGGGCGGAACGAGTGATCGCTGCGCAGAAAACGGCCAACAAATTCGCGCTTTGGCATGTGGCAGCTTAAGCAGGTAAGTCCTGCCGAAGCCGGATGCCCCGTATGTGTTTCCAGGTCTTCGGTGCGGTTGTTATGGCATTTCAGACAAGCCTGATTGGGATTGTCTTTATTGCGGTCGCGCCCACTCGATGTATGGCAGGTAACACAATGCAGCTCGCTGTTATCGGCACAGGGATTCATCATCCATTCGGTAAGGGTGTAATTCTCTCCCAGCGAACGGCCATCGGGGTAAAAGTCACGATCCTCAAGTGTTGTCACGTTATAATTGTCGAAATACTTATCGCCAGGCATGTAACTTGGCGTAATCGGGTTCATTTTGGCATGACAAGGCGAACAGGATGCCACATGCTGCTCCTGTGTAAATGTACGTGTACTTATCAGTCCGAGCTCATCAGCTTCCTCGCCTTCTTTTAATGCTTTAAAAATACGAACGTGCTCGCCCGCCGGCCCGTGGCAGGTTTCGCAGTTAATTCCGGGCTCTTTCCAGGTGGTATGGTAGGTGTCGGTTGCCAAATCGTAATTGGTATTCAACTGGCTGATATGACAACTGTAACAACCGGTGTTAAAAGCAAACATATCGTCTTTCCAGGGCAAGGCCTCATCGTCCGGCATATCTCCACCAAAATGGCGCATACCGGCCATGGGGTAATTGAACCATTCTTTGCGGTTGGCATCAAAAGCCAGCGGAATATTCTGTAATTTTCCTTTCTCAAAAGGTGTAAGAAAGGTATAGACATTATGGCCACCCATAGCCCAGATTACGTCGTAGGTTTTTACCAGCTCGTCGCCATCGCGTTCGTACATTAGCATGGTTGAATCTTTAAACTCCACCTGAAACTGATGTCCTTCCACATCGATGGGTTCGCTGTCGGGCAACTGGTGTTCGGCCATAAACGCCGCATCTATCGGCATCATGGCCTGCGCATGATACGATGGTTCCCAAAGCTTATAAAAGTTTTCGTGACACTCGATACAACTTGCCGATCCGGTAAATTCGTTATTGAGCTCCTTGGGTTTTTGCTTACAGGAAATTACTGTTAACCAAACTGCAACAACAAGTAATAGTTGAGATTTTCGGAAATTCATAATTTGATGTTTTGTATCACTTCGTTGATGCGGCAAGATACAAATTTCAACATTTTGAAAACAAAAAAAGCAGCTTATTCATAATGAGAATAAACTGCCTGTGGTATTATTAGCGTTAGTTAGTTATCTAGTTTTTCGGGTAAAACACCGAATTGAAGAAAGTCTCCATTTCGTTGATGTAGTAAATTCCATATTTTTTAAATGTAGCTTTTGTGTTGTCATCCGGTTTCCAATCGAAGAACGCATGTCCGGCACCGCCTACCTGCACATACTGCACACGTTGTCCGGCTTCCACCAACGCATCAACATATCGTTTAACAGCCTCATCGGTTATTAAACCGTCTTTTGTTCCGCGGGTAAGGTAATGCGGAATTTTACGCTCCTCTGCATTGGGGATATTGCTCAATGGCGCGATGGCTTCTTTCCAGCTATCATTGGCTTTCGGGTCTTCAGAATAATGATTGAGCAGATCACTTCCGAATACACCGTAACTCGGAGCTGCTGCTTTTATGGCTGCCATCATTTCAGTTCGCAGCTGGTCGACCGTTTTATTTTCCGGAATATACGATGGCATAAACTCAAAAACGCCTTCGGTTTCGCCAAAGCCACCATCGCCAATTTTGTTGGGCATGGTTCCGGCCACTGCCGATAAATGTCCTCCGGCACTGTCGCCGGTTACAGCAATTCGCGTTGGGTCGCCGCCATAATCAGCTGCGTGTTCCATAATGTGTGCAATAGCGCCGAACACATCACCAATAATGTCGGCCATGGTATTTCCCACTTTGTCGCCATCGCGGTTTCCGGCCCAGCGATAATCAATACTAAAAACAACATATTTGCCACTTTTGGTTAATTCGCGGGCCATTCCGCGCATAATATCTTCGGTGTTCCAAATCCAACCACCTCCGTGAATGATAATAATACAGGGCAAGTTACGCGCACCTTTGGGAGCAAACACATCGTATTTTAATTCTTTTACTCCGGGTTTTGCATAAACAATGTTCTGTGTTACTTCCAGGTGGTCAACTTCCTCTTTTTCAATAAAAGATGCCCCCAGTTTTTTATCCTGATCGATCACTACCTCGAAAGGCGATGCCATACATTCGAGATACATGTCGCCCCACATTCCGTTTACCGAATAGTAAACGGCGTCGATTGCATAGTTATTATCGGGTTCAGCCGTAAGGGTAAGAACAGTTCCTTTGGGCACTTTTCCATCATCGGGGATGGCTGGCTCAACTTTTATTTTTCCGTTCTTCACTTCATTAACGCTTACCGAAAATGTGTTTTGTGCTTGCAGTATTCCTGAACACGTGGACAGGATCAAGACAATAAAAATAAACGATTTTTGAATCATTGATTATAGCTTTAATTGGTTGAATACAGCATCAGTTTTCTTTTGCTCATTTACATGATTATTTCTTTTACAAGAATAAGAAAACATAAATTAATTACAAATTAGCATTCGGTTTCTGCTACCAGAATTTCCAGTATTCAATTCGCGGATTGGCTTTTACCTTCTCCTTGTATTCATCTATAAATTTCTGGTTCAGCTCATCGCTGTCACCGTACTTTTTGCGCAATTCTTCCAGCTGAATATGTAGTTGTGCCTGAACATCAGCATAAGCCGGATCGTTGTAAACGTTATGCATTTCCATCGGATCTTTCTCCAGGTCGTACAATTCCCAATCGTCCATATCGTAATAAAAATGAATGAGTTTGAATTTCGCGGTGGTAATTCCGCAATGGCGCATTACCGCGTGCTCCGACGGGTGTTCGTAGTAATGATAATAATGAGCATCGCGCCAATCGGCAGGCGTTTCGCCTTTTAAAATCGGCAGCAGACTGCGGCCCTGCATTTCTGCGGGAATTTCAGCACCTGCAACATCAATCAGCGTTTCGGCAAAATCGAGGTTCGAAACCAGATCGTTGTTCACCGATCCGGCTTTAATTACTCCGGGCCAGCTTACCAACAGCGGTGTATTTAACGATTCTTTATACATCCAGCGTTTATCAAACCAACCATGCTCGCCCAGGTAAAATCCCTGATCGGACGAATAAATTACGATCGTATTTTTGTCCAATCCCGATTCTTTCAGGTAATCGAGCAATTGCCCCACACTTTTATCCACAGCCGAAATACAAGCCAGGTAATCGCGCATGTAACGCTGATATTTGAAGCGTACCAATTCTTTTCCGGTAGGATTTTCTTCCCTGAACTTTTCATAGATAGGCTGATAAACCGCATCCCATTCTGCCTGTTGCTCTGGGGTAAAACCGGCGCGGGGTTGGTCGGTCATTTTCAAATCCCGGTAGAGAAACATGGTGTGGGCAATGGTCATATTATTTTTTGCTGCGGCATCACGTGTGTCGTAATCGTCAAACAATGTTTCGGGCTCGGGGAAAGTGGTATTCTCGTACATTCCCAGTTCGTTCGGCCCCGGCTCCCACGCGCGGTGTGGTGCTTTATGCCACATCATTACCATAAACGGCTGCTCCGAATCTTTTTCACTTTCCAGCCAGTTAATGGTTTTGTCGGTAATAATTTCGGTGGTGTAGCCTTCCATTTTGTACTCCCCCTCCTGGTTAATAAAGGTTGGATTGTAGTAGCGCCCCTGTCCCGGAAGAATATCGAAATAATCGAAACCGGTTGGTGTACCTCCCAAATGCATTTTGCCAATAACAGCTGTTTTGTACCCGGCTTTTTGCAACACTTTGGCGTACGAATTCTGGCTAAAATCGAAATGCGAGCCTCCGGTGTTATCAATAAAACCGTTTAAATGACTGTATTTTCCGCTAAGAATTGTGGCGCGCGACGGACCACAAATGGAATTGGTAACCATACACTGATTAAAACGCATTCCGCCCTCGGCCAGCCGGTCGATATTTGGAGTTGGCGCCAGTTCGGCCAACGGGCCACCATAAGCACTAATGGCCTGAAAAGCATGGTCGTCGCTCATAATGAAAACGATGTTTGGCCGCTGTTTACTTTCCCCTTTCTGTTGATTGGCGCAACCAAAACCGGCAAAAGCAGCCAGTACAAGGATTAAAATTCGATGTGAAATAATTTTGATGGTCATGTTTTAATATTTAGTCAGTTTAGTTGATTTGCAGCTAAAAATAGTGATTCTGTTTTGATCGCCAATTCCACTTCCTCTTCTTTTCGGGCATTGTTCGTACGTTTTGTATCGGAATATTTAAATTTTCGTACATTCGGAAAAATTTCAAAACCATGAAAGTAGGTATTCTTAGAGAAGGAAAAACACCTCCCGATAAGCGTGTTCCGTTAACCCCGCAACAGTGTGTTGAAGTGCAGCAAACATTTCCGCATGTTTCAATTGTTGTTCAACCGAGCCCTATTCGGAGTTATAAAGACGAAGAATACAGTGCTTCAGGAATCGCGCTTAAAGAGGATCTTTCGGATTGCGACGTTTTGCTGGGCGTAAAAGAAGTTCGTATCGGGGATTTTCTGCCCGGAAAGATCTACCTGTTTTTCTCGCACACCATAAAAAAACAAGCGTATAACCGAAAGTTATTACAAACCGTTTTAGCGAAAAATATCCAGCTGGTTGATTACGAAGTTCTCACTGACAAGGAAGGATTTCGCATCATCGGTTTTGGGCGTTTTGCCGGACTGGTTGGTGCCTACAACGGTTTCCGCGCCTTTGGTTTGAAATACGATTTATTTAACCTGAAACCGGCACACGAGTGCGAAGATTTAGAGGAAATGTTACAACACCTCGACGAGGTAAAACTTCCACCTATAAAAATAGCGCTCACCGGCGACGGACGCGTGGCACACGGCGTTTTAGAAATTCTGAATCATATGAATATTATGCGGGTTTCGCCCGAGGCTTATTTAAATGACGAGGAGCCAGAACAAGCTATTTATGTGCAGCTGCTGCCCGGAAACTATGCCAAACGCATTGATGGCGAGCCATTCGATTTGCTGCATTTTTTCAATAACCCGACGATGTACGAGAACAGCTTCCATCCGTTTACCCAGGCAACTGATATGCTGATCGCGTCAGCGTATTGGGATCCAAAATCTCCGGTACTTTTTACTGCCGACGAGATGAAAAACGATAATTTCCGCATTGCAGTAATCTCGGATATCACCTGCGATATTGAAGGCTCTATCCCATCGACAAAGCGTGCAGCTACAATTGCCGATCCGTTTTACGATTACAATCCACAAAGTGGCGAGCTGGAAGAGGCTTTCTCGAACCCAAACAATGTGTCGGTGCAGGCCGTGGATAACCTGCCTTGCGAACTGCCGAAAGATGCCTCGCTTGATTTTGGGCGTAACCTCATCGAAAAAGTATTCCCAAGTTTATTTGGCGACGATACCGACGGAATTATCCAACGCGCTTCCATTACAAAAGATGGTGCGCTGACTGAAAAATTCTCTTATCTGCAGGATTTTGCTGACGGGAAATAGAGTTGCTCGCTAATTTGCGCTGATAAAAAGCAAAGGATCCGATCCGTATATTTTCAACTTAAACGGATCGGATCCTTTTTCTGAAACCTAAAGCCCCGGTCGGTATATTGTATTATGAATACCGACCGGGGCTTTTTTTATATCCTTATTCTTCAGCGAAAATCAGCGCAATCCGCGAGAAACAAAAACAAAAAACAAACGTCGATCCAAAATTCATGGACCGACGTTTTACTCACTCTCCCTTAACTTGTCCGTCAGTTGACAGACTTCTCACCCTACTTAATCAGTTCAACACTGCGCTTCACAAATTGATCCAGGTCGGCTCCTTTTAACAGGCCGTTCGCCAACAGCGCCAAGTCAACCATTTGTTTTGCCAGTTTATTCTTTTTACCAAATCCGGCCAGCTCTTCGCGTTTTGCTTCTTCCAACTTCGCCAGTTCCGAATTCAGTGTTTCCAGTTTCTCTTTATCAGCTGCCGGAATCTCCTCTTCTTTCTTTCCTTCTTTTGCTTTTTCCAAACCGGCAATTTCCACTTTCTGAGCCGTAATTTTTCCGGTCATTTCTTCCAGTTTGCCACCCAGCTTTTTGTCTTTGGCATCCAACACTTTTTTCACCAGTGGATGAGCGGTGTTTACTACCAGGTTCAATGAATCGGGCAGGTCTCCATACATGCTCATTCCACCCTGGGCAGCGCTCATATCTTTCATACGGCGCATAAATTCGTTACGGGTAATTACCATTGGTGAACCGTTTTCACCCAGATCCTGGAAATCAACAATGTAAGTATGTGCGTTATTTTGCGGGCAAACCGCCTGGAACACCGGCGACAACTCTTGTTTTTGCTCCCAGCTCCACTCTTCTTTTGCGGTATCTTCTTTCCGAATCAGGTTTTCAACCACGTCAGAGTCAACACGCACAAAACGTTTGTCGGTGTATTTCTGCTCAAATTTGTTAATCAGGTGAGGCGCCAACACATCATCCAAAATCAGCACATCGTAACCTTTGTTTTTTGCAGCCTCAACAAAAGTGAATTGCTCCTCAACATTGGTTGTGTACAGGTAAATGGTATTGTTGTCCTTATCCGTCTGGTTCTCTTTTACCAGTTTTTCATATTCTTCCCAGGTAAAATACTTGCTTTCGGTATTTTTCAGCAGGAAGAAATTCATTGCACGATCGTTAAATTTCTCCTCGGTCAGCATTCCGTACTCGATAAAGATCTTCAGGTCGTCCCACTTGCTTTCAAAATCTTCGCGGTTGTCTTTGTAGATCTGGTGCAAACGATCGGCCACTTTTTTATTGATGTGACTGCTGATCTTTTTCACATTCGAATCGCTTTGCAGGTACGAACGCGACACGTTCAGCGGAATATCCGGCGAGTCGATCACACCATGCAACAGTGTCAAAAATTCAGGTACAATTCCTTCAACCGAATCGGTAACAAAAACCTGGTTGCTGTACAACTGGATTTTGTTTTTCTGCACCTCGAAATTGTTTTTGATTTTTGGGAAATACAAAATACCGGTCAGGTTGAACGGGTAATCCACATTCAGGTGAATATTGAAAAGCGGCTCGTCGCCCATCGGGTACAATTTCCGGTAGAAGTTTTTGTAATCTTCGTCTTTTAAATCGGCAGGCATTTTTGTCCAGGCCGGAGCAACATCGTTAATCTGGTTGTCTTCGTCAGTGTCAACCTGCTTGCCGTCTTTCCAGTCTTTTTTCTTACCGTAAACTACCGGAACGGGTAAAAACTTGCAGTATTTATTCAGTATTTCTGAAATTTTTGCATCATCAAGAAAACCTTTTTCCTCTTCGCTGATGTGCATTACAATGTCGGTTCCAACGTCTTCTTTTTCCACCTCTTCCAGCTCGTACTCAGGACTTCCGTTACAGCTCCATTTTACGGCCTGCGAACCTTCTTTATGTGATTTTGTAATTACATCCACTTTTTCCGACACCATAAACGAACTGTAAAAACCCAATCCGAAATGGCCAATAATGGCATTGGCGTCGTCTTTGTATTTATCAAGGAATTCGTTGGCACCCGAGAAAGCAATCTGGTTAATGTACTTCTCCACCTCTTCGGCAGTCATCCCGATACCATTATCCGAAACGGTAATTGTTTTGGCTTCGGTATCCAGTTTAACAACCACTTTGGCATTGCTTACATCGCCTTTGTACTCGCCTTTTCCGGCCAGTGTTTTTAGTTTTTGTGTTGCATCAACGGCGTTTGATACGATCTCACGTAAAAAAATGTCGTGATCAGAATAGAGAAACTTTTTAATAATTGGGAAAAGATTCTCGCTGGTTACTCCAATTTTTCCTGTTTGCATTTTTCTATATTTTAAATTTTACTATCAATTTTTACGCTCGCCAAAAGTCAAACGCTGTGCCATTCGTTATTTGTGACGATTTGACAGAAACCAGGCTTTTATTAATGTTATTAAGGCATAATTGAACTTTTAATTCTCACCTTTTTGTCCTAATTTTGAATTATGGAACTGGTATTAAAGTTAAATCAAAAGCAGCTCAAAGTTTTCACCGATCTTGCCGAAAAGCTCAACATTAAACATTTTGTTGTTGATGATGAAAAAGAAGATGCGGCAATTTATAATGCCATGCAAGATGGCGACCAGCGTGTTGCTGAAGAGCCGGAAGCCGATGCATTTAACAAATGGTTGGACGAATGAAAATCCAATACTCCAAACAGTTTATAAAAGATTCAAAAAAAGATCCTCAATATAAGGCCTTACTCAGGGAGTCCATTCACAGTTTTCAGAACGCATCATCACTTTCTTAAATGAGCATTTACGAGAGGATTTTCATGATTTTTCCCCTAAATTTTATCACTTAAAGTCACTTATTTTGTTGCATCAATAAAAAAAACGAATGAGCAGTCTGGAAAAATACTTCGAAAAATTCAGAAAAAATATTGTTGGTATCGACCAGGAATTTGAAACTCCTTATGGCAAACAGAAAATCAATTATGGCGATTGGATTGCCAGTGGCCGTTTGTACCGCCCTATCGAGTGTAAAATTACCGACACCATTGGTCCGTATGTTGGCAACACCCACACCGAAACCAGCGAAACCGGACTGCGCATGACACACGCTTACCACAAATCGCATCAGCTGATTAAACAACATGTAAATGCCGGGCCAAATGATATTATTATAACTGCCGGTTTCGGGATGACTGCTATAATCAACAAATTTCAGCGAATTCTGGGATTAAAATACTGTGTTAAAGTTGCAGGAAAAACCTGTATTGCCGAGCGTGAAAAGCCGGTGGTTTTTCTTACACACATGGAGCACCATTCCAACCAAACATCGTGGTACGAAACCAGTGCCGACGTGGTTGTGGTTGAACCCGGCGAAGGCTTACTGGTTGACACCGACAACCTGCGCAAAGCATTAGAAAAATATAAAGACCGCAAGTTTAAAATTGGTTCGTTTACCGCTTGTTCGAATGTAACCGGAGTGCGTACGACCTATCACGAAATGGCGAAAATTATGCACGAATACGGAGGCGTTTGTTTCATCGATTTTGCAGCCTCTGCACCTTACGACGAAATAAATATGCACCCCGAAGATCCCATGGAAAAACTGGATGCCGTGATGTTCTCGCCGCATAAATTCCTGGGAGGCCCCGGCTCATCGGGCGTAATAGTTTTTGATGCCAGCATGTATAAAAACACCGTTCCTGACAACCCGGGTGGCGGTACTGTTGACTGGACCAATCCGTGGGGGAAATACAAATATGTTGACGATATTGAAGCCCGCGAAGACGGTGGAACGCCGGGTTTCCTGCAATCGATACGTACAGCCCTTTGTTTTGATTTGAAAGACCAGATGGGCATTGAGAATATCCGCAAACGCGAAGAAGAATTATTGGAACGTGCATTTAGCGGACTCGATTCCATAAAAGGATTGAATATTCTGGCCGATAATGTACGCGACCGACTGGGCGTAATTTCATTCTATGTTGAAGGAATTCATTACAACCTGCTGGTGCGTTTGTTAAACGACAAATATGGTATTCAAACCCGCGGAGGTTGTGCCTGTGCCGGAACTTACGGACACTTTCTGTTGGAAGTATCGCTGGAGCAGTCGGAGGAAATTACCGATAAAATCAACCACGGCGATCTTTCGCAAAAACCGGGCTGGGTGCGCTGGTCGCTTCACCCAACGATGACCAACGATGAAGTTGATATTATGATCGACGCATTAAATGATATCGTAACGAATATTAATGAATACGAGAAAGATTATAACTACGTAAATCGCACCAATACATTCTGGCACAAAGATGAAAAAGATGACCAGAAATTGCTGAACAAGTGGTTTACGCTTGAACATGAGTAAGCAATCAAGCTGCTTCTATTTTCGCTTCCCCAATTTAGTAGCCACAAAACTGATAATAAGTATTTGTATCGGGTGGAAGATCATAATTGGCAGCAACATTATTCCGGTAGTTGCCGATTGCTGAAATAATATTTTTGCAAATACGGTTCCGTGTACCAACGACTTTTTTGTTCCACAAAATTGTGTTGTAATCTGATCTTCGATAGCAAATCCCAGTAACTGCGAAACTTTTAGCGTTAGAAAATAAATCGCATAAAAAAGGATGATTACAGCCGTTACAATTAGAGCCAGATCTATAGCATCAACCGCACTAAAAACCTTGTTTTCGAACGAATGTGAAAAGCTTTTAAATATAATCAGCAGAATCACCGATTTATCAAATAGTGTGAGGTAACGACTGTATTTCCGGGCATAATCTCCCCAAAAACGCTGTAGAAAAACACCTATAATTACCGGGAGAAGAATCTCTGTTAGCAGCTTGAAATATATTTCTCCAAGGTTAAAATCGATGGTGGTCTGTGTTAAAAACAGTCCCATCCAAAGTGGCGTTAGTACAATACCAATCAATCCAGAAATACTGGCGTTAAAAATGGCCGCCGGAATATTTCCTTTTGCAATTGAAACCATCACTACCGACGAAGAAACAGTTGACGGTAGCGCTGCCAAAAATAAAAATGCCAGCCAAATCGTTTGTCCGTTTTCGGTTTTTATAAAAGGATAAAAGGCAAGAACAATCAAGGGAAAAACCAAAAAAGTAGTTGTTTGTACCACGATATGTAGTTTCCAGTTTTTTAGCCCCATTTTTATATCGCGTGGACTGAGTTTCAACCCATAGAAAAAGAAAATCAGCGAAATTCCAATACTCGCAATTAAATCCAGAGGTATGCCACTTTCCGGACTTCCAATTCCGGGAAAAAACCAGGCCAGAATTATAACACCAATAATGGCTAAAACGAATTTGTCTATTTTCATTATATAATAGTGTATAACTGATGCGGCAAAACACACGCAGCAGCGCCGGTAAAAATACCCCCGAAAATTTCTTTTCCAAAATAAATAGTAGGCGAAAGATTTGAGCACTCATTTTATGAACACCATTTCAATTGATTTTCTACCTTTGAAAGGTATGACAAAGAAATACGAAAACGGGTTGGTTTTAAGTGGTGGCGGAACGCGCGGGTTTGCCCATTTGGGCGTTATTGCGGCACTCGACAAACTGGGTATTCAGCCCGATGTAATTTCGGGAGTTAGTGCCGGCGCAATTGTTGGTGCTTTTATTGCCGCCGGAAAATCGCCCGAAGAAGTACGCGATATTTTTAAACGTGGCTGGTTTTTTCAATACACCAAAATACATTTGCCGGTTGACGGTTTGCTAAAGCTCGATGGCGTAAAGGAAATCCTGGAAAAAGAAATAGCCCTTAAAAACATCGAAGACCTTAAAACACCACTTTACGTTTGTGTCTCGAACCTGAATAAAGGAACGGTTGAATACCACAACAGCGGAAACCTTGGCGATACGGTACTGGCCTCGGCCTCTATTCCTGTTATTTTTGCACCCGTTGAGCTGGGCCGGTATTTATATGTCGATGGTGGATTGATGGATAATATCCCCGTTGCACCCATCCGAAAAGATTGCCAGCGCCTTATTGTATCAAACATCAGCCCGATAAATCCGAAGGCGAAAATGAAAAACCTGATACAAATTGCCACACGAACGGTTTATATGAGCGTAAATCAGAAACTGGAGGAAATAAAAAACAGGCTGACTTTTATATCGAGCCAAAAGGAATTGACGAATACGATGTATTTCAGCGAAAACACGCCGATGAGCTCTTCGACCTGGGCTACAAAAAAACATTGGAAGTTCTGAAATAAAAAAAAGCCGCTCCGGAAATTCCCGAAACGGCTCAGCAAATATATCTTTAAGATTATCTAGTCAAATAAATTCTCATCCCTGATGATCATTAAAATTGCCGAATGTGGTAAAATAATGTACTTCTCGTTATTAAACTCAATTTCGTGTCCGCTTTTATTTAAGTAAATAGCCAGGTCGCCAATGTGCGTTTGAAGCGGCACATATTTCACTTCTTCCTTTTTTTCTTTCCACGCTTCGTCTTCATCGTTAACCGCCGGAATCGGGTAACCCGGTCCAACTTTAACGATATAACCACTTTGCACTTTCTCGTTCTCCTGAACCGATGGCGGTAAATACAAGCCCGATTTGGTTTTGCCCGACGGATTTTTGGGTTTCACCAAAACACGGTCGCCCACCATTATAAATTTTTCCAGATCCTTTTCTTCAATTACTAACGACATAAACAATACATTTTTTCTGTTGACAAAGATACAAGTTTTCGAATTTGCTGTGAAAAAAGTTAATCGTTCAAAAATTTTTTTTCTTCAAAATTGAAATGAGTTTCCATACAAGCACTTACCTTTTTTCGATCTGTTTAACTTTTTATTCGACTTTTCAACTCAAAACTAAAACGCCTATCAATCTCTCTTTCTGCACATTACTGACTTCACTCAAAAATAATTTCAAAAAATATACTACTTTGTTTTGCATAGTACCATTTTTTGTACTTATATTTGCAATACAAAGTTCAGGTTTTTAACCAGTACATTTTTAAAAAAAGTTCTAAATTTTTGTAACGAATCATATTTTAGGTCGTCTTAATATCGAAAACAAGAAAACAGAACGAGAAAACAAGAAACAAAAAAGTCGAAGCAACAAAACAAGAAAACAAAAACGAAAGCAGGAGGAAAAGTCATGAAAACAACAAACAATGTTCAGAAAGCAATCACAAAATCACTGGCGGTTATTATTAGTTTGGTTTTGATCAGCATTACAGTAAATGCACAAGATTTTTGGAGAACCGTAATGGAAAACAACAGCTTCAGCCAGATAGCCATGGCAATGACAGATAACACTGAAGCCAGCTCAGCATCAGCCGATGCATCAGCAACTACAGATATGAGTGCCTATGCCAGGTATGCAGCAGTTGAAGCAGAAGAAGCATTAGACGTAGAAAACTGGATGCTTGCAGAAAACAATTTCTTTACAACAGTAAATGTAGAAACAGAAGTTGAGGAAGCACTTGAAGTAGAAAACTGGATGACCAACGAAAGCTACTTCGACGGAATGGCAAGCTATTTCAATGAAGAAACTGAAGAAGCATTGCAAGTAGAAGAGTGGATGACAGACACTAATTTCTTCGGAGTACTCTCTGTTGACGTTGAAGAAGAAACCGAAGCAGCTTTGGAAGTGGAAGCTTGGATGACCGACGCAAAAACATGGAACATCTAATTACGAATAACTCACCAAACAAAAAACCGCTGCTCTTTAATCAGAGCGGCGGTTTTTGTTTATTGAAACTGCCATATGGAACACAGTGGGGAATCTTTAGCCTGATAAATGTTACAGATTTCTCCTCATCCTTCGTCGAAATGACAATGGTTTTTAACAACCTATCTACGTTATCGGATAATCATCATGAATATCTGTCAAAACTTCGCAGCCGGTTGGCGTAACCAAAACCGTATGCTCGAACTGTGCCGACAGTTTATTATCAATAGTTCGTGCTGTCCATCCATCGTTTTTATCGACCACTGCTTTGGGTTTTCCCTGGTTAATCATCGGCTCAATGGTAAAAATCATTCCCGGTCTCATTTCCGGCCCCGTATTTCTTCGTGAGGCATGATCGACCTGCGGCTCCTCATGAAAATCGATACCAACACCATGGCCGCAAAACTCGTAAACCACGCTGTAGCCCTGTGCTTTGGCATAGCGTTGAATTACAAAACCGATATTCCCGAAGCGGTTACCCGGTTTCACCTGCTCAATTCCAAGATCGAGACAGTGGCCGGTAATATCAATCAAATCTTCAGCCTCCTGGCTTATATTTCCCACCGTAAACATGCGCGAAGTATCGCCGTAGTATCCGTTCAAAATAGTGGTGATATCAATATTCAGAATATCGCCTTCTTTTAAAACGGTTTGTTTTGATGGAATGCCGTGGCAAATCACATTATTTAACGAAATACAACTTGATTTTGGATAGCCATTATACCCTTTGGTTGCAGGAACAGCCCCATGGGAACGAATAAATTCCTCCACTTTATCATCGATATATTCTGTGTTTACTCCTTCTTTTACGAACTGTCCAGCAAATTCAAGCGTTTTTGCTGCCAGTCGGGCACTTTGCCTGATGCCTTCTATTTGCTCCGGAGTTTTAATTATTATTTTTCCCATAAAACTTTTTAATTTGCCACAAAATTGAACATTTGTTGTTGATTTTCAAAAACCGAACAATAAATTTGCGAAAAAGTTTACAAAAAGAATGAAGTCGGAAGCACAAACAGAAAGACCACTTGCAACTTCGCACTTCTGAATTCTAATCGTTTTAGTATGAAACACAAGCAGGAATTATCTACAAAATCATATTTCGTTAGTCGTTTTGGCCAACTTTCTACCTCCTTTCTTTTTTGGCAAATTCAGGACATTGCCTGGGAACATGCCGAAAAATTAGGTCTCGGTTTCGATAATCTTCAAAAAGAAAAACAGTTTTGGGTGTTATCGCGCTTGCTGGTGAAGATAAAACGCCGCCCCGAATGGGGAGAGAAATTTACGGTTGAAACCTGGCCTGCCGGAATTGACGGACTGCTGGCTCTTCGCGATATTCATTTTATTGATGCCAACGGCGAAAGTATTATTAAAGCTACAACCAGCTGGTTGGTGCTCGATCAAAACACCAAACGTATTGTAAAACTTGAACTCGGCTCCATTCCGGTACATGACGAACGGGTTCTGGAAATGAATGCCGGAAAAGTAAAACCGGTTAAATCCGACGATGAAGTGGTTTTCACCCCGGTGCTTTTTAATGAGATCGACGTGAACCAGCATTTTAACAGCGGACGTTACCTCGAACGCATTATCGACAGCTACGATTTTGATTTCCACGAACAGAATGAACTCATCGAATTTGAAGTGAATTTTGTAAAAGAAGGCACTGAAAACGACCAACTGGGAATTAAGAAACAAATACTGGATAAAAATAATCATATTTGTAGTGTTGTTCGTGAAAGCGACGGAGCCGACCTGATACGCGCCCGGCTTGTTTGGAGCCCGCGGAAACAGGCTTTTTAACGCAACAGTTCTTTAAAACAATCACAGTCTCTTTTTCTTTTGGGAATAAGTAAGACGAAATGATCAAAAAAAAATCAGGCAATTTCAAACGTTTGCAGTGATTTTGAGTAGTTTATTTTGAATTATTTATACAAACAAAAGCCTATAATTAAAGATTTATTAAGGCTACAAATACTTAAAAGAAAATGAAGCGATTACTTTTGATTCTTGTGCTTGCCGTTGGCACACTCTTTAGCCACGCTGAAGAAATTACCTCTCCGAACGGAAAAATGAAACTTACCTTCGATTTATCGGATGGAACACCGGTTTACAAACTTCAATTGGAAGACAAAACCATTATCAAAGCCAGCAAACTCGGTCTCGAATTAAAAGATGCCGAACCACTGTTAAGCGGATTTACCCTTGCCGACAGTAAAACCTCTGCTTTCGACGAAACCTGGAAACCAGTTTGGGGCGAACAAAGCGAGATTCGTAACCATTACAACGAACTGGCTGTAACCTTAAACCAACCGGCTACCAACCGAAAAATGATCATCCGTTTCCGTGTTTTTAACGACGGATTGGGTTTTCGTTATGAATTCCCGGAGCAAGAAAACCTGATTTATTTTGTGGTGAAAGACGAACGCACTGAGTTTGCCATGAATGGCGACCACACGGCGTTCTGGATTCCGGGCGATTACGACACGCAGGAATACGATTACACCCAGTCAAAACTGTCGGAAATTCGCGGATTGATGGAAAAAGCCATCACACCAAACACATCGCAAACGCCCATTTCGGCAACAGCTGTACAAACAGCTTTAATGATGAAAACCAACGACGGTTACTACATCAACCTGCACGAAGCAGCACTGAAAGATTATTCGTGCATGCACCTGGAACTCGATGATAAAAACATGATTTTCAAATCGGTTCTAACACCCGATGCACAAGGAAATATGGCCTACATGCAGGCGCCTTGCACAACGCCCTGGCGCACAGTAATCGCAAGCAAAAAGGCAGGCGATATTTTGCTTTCAAATATCACCCTTAACTTGAACGAGCCTTGTGCATACGACAACACCGATTGGATTAAACCGGTAAAATATGTTGGCGTTTGGTGGGAAATGATTACCGGAAAAAGCTCGTGGGCATACACCAACCTGTCAAGTGTAAAACTGGGCGAAACAGACTATTCAAAAACAACACCCAACGGAATTCATGCTGCCAATACTGCGGAGGTGAAAAAATACATTGATTTTGCAGCAGAAAATGGTTTGGATGCGGTTTTGGTAGAAGGCTGGAACGAAGGCTGGGAAGACTGGTTCAACAAATCGAAAGACTATGTTTTCGATTTTGTAACGCCCTACCCCGATTTTAACGTTGCCGAACTGCGCGACTATGCAAAAAGCAAAAATATACACCTGATGATGCACCACGAAACATCGAGTTCGGTGCGCAACTACGAGCGCCATTTGGATACGGCATACCAGTTTATGGCCGAGAACAACTACAACTCGGTAAAAAGTGGTTATGTGGGCGATATTATTCCGCGTGGCGAATACCATTACGGACAGTGGATGGTGAACCATTATTTGTACGCGGTAAAAAAAGCGGCTGATTACAAAATTATGGTGAATGCACACGAAGCGGTTCGCCCAACCGGATTATGCCGAACTTACCCGAACCTGATTGGCAACGAATCGGCTCGCGGAACCGAGTACGAAGCTTTTGGTGGAAACAATGTAAATCACACCACCATCCTACCGTTTACACGTTTGGTTGGTGGCCCGATGGATTATACGCCGGGAATTTTCGAAACGCATGTGAGCGAATATAATCCTGATAACAATTCGCAGGTGCGTACCACCATTGCACGCCAGCTGGCCTTGTATGTTACCATGTACAGTCCGCTGCAAATGGCTGCCGATTTACCAACAACGTACGAGAAATACATGGATGCTTTCCAGTTCATAAAAGATGTAGCGCTGGATTGGGACAAATCGTTGGTATTGGAGGCAGAACCGGGCGATTACATTACCTACGCCCGCAAAGAAAAAGGCAGCGAAAACTGGTTTGTAGGCCGCACAAACGACCAGGAAACCCGCACCTCGAAAATCAGTTTTGATTTTCTGAATCCGAATCAGAAATACATTGCAACAGTTTATGCCGATGCAAAAGATGCCGATTGGAAAACCAATCCACAGGCATATGAAATCAAAAAGTATGTGGTAACGAGTAAGTCGGAATTAAAACAACAATGTGCTCCCGGCGGCGGTTATGCAATTAGCATTATCCCGGCGGCTAACAAGGCGGAGTTGAAAGGATTGAAGAAGCTGTAAGCGAAATGAAGTAAAAACATCACTTCAAACGATATATTAAAATGAAAGCCACCGGCCTGTTGCCGGTGGCTATTATTCGTAAAACCAATTCCGGCCTCCCCGGAATAGTATCTTTTATTAGTCATTTACTTATTGAAACACCTATCCGTTATTAATAAGTAAAAGTGAAAGACAGTGAATTGATTGAAACGTATCATTCGTTTTAGTTGATCGATTAAAAAGGTATTATGCCAATGGAATATCCAGGTATTTCAGTAATAACTTTATTTGTCTGTTTCAGAGCAATCTACTGTCTTCCTACAATTTAATTGACTTTAAGAAACCCATCACCGGCAAAACCGGCAACGGGCTTTCACCAAACTATGCTATACTAGTAACCCGGATTTTGCACCAATTCCGGATTAGCATCCAATGCAGTTTGCGGAATAGGGAAAATAAGGCATTTTTCAGGTGTAACGTCTTTCCACCCTGGAATTTCATCCAGGAATGTTCCGAAACGAATCATATCCTGGCGTGCTGAAATTTCCCATGCCAATTCAAAACGACGTTCTTTGTATACATCATCCAAAGTAACGCTCGAGTATAATTTATCTGCACCATCAAATGCCCGTGCTCTTAATAAGTTTATCAATCGGGTAGCCTCGGCATTATCTTCATTTAAGCGCACCAAAGCTTCAGCCTTCATCAAATAAACATCTGCTAATCTGAAAATAGCCATATCATTTTCCATGTCTCCGTTCAGGCCACTTTCAAAATCCCATTTCGAGCAGCGTGCTCCTTCTTCCTGCTCAACCTGTCCCCAGCCATCTTCATCAAGGTTGTATTTTATCTCAATATCGATGGTATGAATCAGTTCTCGACCATGAGCAGTAACAAGAACTGAACCATCGGTATCGTGCATTGGTCCTGTTAAAAATGACCAATCAATACGTTTATCATCATCGTCATAATCTTTAACATACTGGGGCATAGCACTAACACCATTCCATGTGCCCACATTTAGGTTTAGCGGAATAGGATCTAAATAGTGCAATGTTCTTTTATGAATATGATTGCCTCCATCTGCAGTACTAAAAACAATCGGGAAGATTATTTCTTTTGAGTTTTGGTTTTGCACAACAAAACTGGCTTTAAAATTAGGCTCCAGCACGTAGTCCATTCCCATTACTTCATCACAGGCAGCAATACATTCCTGCCATTTAGGGCCACCTTCAGGATACCAAACTTCAGCATTTAAGTACATTTTTGCCAGAAGAGTGTTCACCACTCCCTTGGTAATTTTACCATAACTTGCTGCAGTTACATCATCACGAACGATGTCTTTAATGGCATTCAGTTCACTTAAAACGAACTGATATACATTACTTCTCGATTCGGTAGCCGGATTTGATGTGTCGTTAAAATCGGTTACAACCGGAACGTTTCCGTAGTAGTCGAGCAGCAAGTAATACCAAAATGCGCGTACGCCTCTAATTTCTGCAAGGATTTGTTCTTTATCGGCAATGCTCTCATTTTCCTCAATCATCGAGTAAATCTTATTACAGCTCGAAATACTTTCCATTGCTGAATTGTATGAATCGCGAACTAAACTGGTATTAGGAGTCCAGGTGTGTAGTCTTAATTCTTTAAACTGGCCACCATCCCACCAGTCGCCTCCTTTTCGTGTTGGAGTAATCGCCATATCGGCCGAGCACTCGCTTAAAAGGAAATAATTGGAAGGGAATACACCTTTGAGTGTACGATATATTGGGGCAATAAGAGAGTTTATTTGCATTTCAGTATTTCCAAACTCATCTACGGGCAGTTTATCAAATACTTCTTCGTCCAAATCAGTACATCCTTGATATAAAAATGAAAGAAAGAAGACGAAAACAAGTGAAAATATTTTTGTTTTTTTCATAATTCAAAATTATTTAGGTTTAGAAACTAATGTTTACACCCAAGGAAACAGTCCTTGATTTTGGATAATATTCACGTCCTTCAACACCAGGATCGAGGCCGGCCATTTCAACTTCCGGATCTAAACCGGTATAGTTGGTTATAGTAAACAGGTTTTGTCCGGTAACGTAAACTCTTAGCTTTCTTAAATACTCAATCTTCGATACGTCGAAACTGTAACTCAGGCTTAAATTATCTAATTTAAGGAAGGAACCTTTTTCGATGTAATAGCTACAATATTTTGGGTTATCGGCCAAACCGATAGTTAACGCGTCGTGTAACACATTTGCTCCGGGTAGCCACTGAGTTGTAGCATACGACATTTTTGAGAAGTTTAACAGGTCGTTGCCATAAACTCCCCTAAAGAAGAAGTTCAACTCCCATTTTTTATAGTTAATGATATTTGAAATACCATAAGTTAACTTAGGCTGAGCAGAACCAATATAAGTACGGTCGTCGTTGGTTAATCCGGGTTCTCCGTCAATCATGTCATCCATGATGTACATGCCATCCTCATCAAGCCCTTCGCAAAGCCAGCCATAAAATGTACCAACTTCTTTACCTTCTTCAACAATGTGAGTTGTATTATCAGAACCACCACGAATCCATGCCGAACCTGTTAAGATTGAGCTTGTTGAGAACTCGTCATTAGATAGTTTTGTAATTTTGTTTTTGTTGTGAGCGAGATTTATCGATGTAGTCCAACGAAAATCGTTCTTTCTGATAATGTCTCCACTAATTAAAAACTCAAATCCTTTATTCGACATAGAACCAACGTTTGCCAACATATCAGGATACAAATAAGGAGGAACCGGCACCTGATAGGTGTACAGCAAGTCCTTGGTCTTTTTGTTGTAGTATTCGATGGTACCACTCAATCTGCTATTCAGGATATTATAGTCAACCCCAATATTAAACATCGATGTTTCTTCCCATTTCAGGTCCTCATTGGCATTCTGACTGATTTGATAAGCTCGGTACCATTTACCATTGTCGTAATACTGGCCTGAACTTCCGTAAAGCTCCAACGATTTATAAGGATCGATACCGTCCTGGTTACCAGAAATACCATAACCTACGCGTAATTTTAATTCATCGAGGAAATCGGCATTTTGCATAAACGACTCTTCATTGATTCGCCAGGCAGCAGAAACCGATGGGAAAGTTGCCCATTTGTGATTCGCTCCAAATTTCGACGAACCATCGTAACGAAGCGATGCAGTAAAAATGTATCGCATTTTATAGTTGTAGTTGGCCCTGCCAAAAAACGAAACCAATTTGTTCATATTGGCTCCCGACCAAACATCTGACGGACGAAGGTTTTCGCCTGCTCCTAAATTATTGTATTCAAAAAAGTCGGTTACAAACTGGCGGTTTTGAGCACCTGAATTTTGGTATTCATTTTTCTCATATGAGTAACCCGCCAACAAACCAATTTTATGATCGTTAACCGACTTTTCATAATTCAATGTTGTTTCCAACAGGTTTTTATCAGCAGTCCAGTTCGAACGTTGTGCATATCCCTGGTCGTTCCGGCCTCTTTCTGTTTCCGAGTTGTAATATTGGCCGTAATCATTTGTTTCGCGTTGTTTGTGCAATTTAACTCCAGCTTTTAAACCTTCAACCAAATCTAACTGCACATCAACATTTCCGAAATAAAGATTTCGTTTATTCAGCTGAGTATTATATTCGATATTACGCACCGGGTTTCCCTGGTCGTACTCTTGTGTGTCGAACCAGGTTCCATCATCAAATTTTACAGGAGCAACAGGAATCATATTGTACGCCAATACAAAATTACGGGTATCTGTTGGCGAGTAATCACGGGTTGTAATAGCACCGGTAAATGAAACATTTAACTTATCGCCCAATGCCTTTTGGTTGAAATAGAAACGTGCGTTAAAACGTTCCATTTCGTTATCGTTTACAACTCCTTTTTGATCGAGGTAAGATATTGATGCCCGATAGTTACTGGTTTTTCCACCACCAGAGAACGAAAAGTTATGATTCTGGCTGACACCGGTACGCATAATTTCATCAAACCAATCGGTATTTGCTCCCAGGTCAAGTCCTTCGGTATTTATACCATTGGCTGATGTATAATCGCGCCATTCCTGTGCAGTAAGCACATCGGGAACATTTGTTACCGTACTGGCAGCCACGTATCCATCGTATTCAATTATACTTTCGTTGGTTTTTCCCTTTTTAGTGGTGATCAGGATTACTCCACTGGCTGATCGAGAACCATAAATGGCAGCAGCAGAAGCATCTTTCAAAACACTAATTGATTCAATATCCTGTGGAGCAACCGATGACATGCTCAATCCGGGAACACCGTCGATTACAATAAACGGCTGGCTACTACCGGTTAACGAAGATGTACCGCGCAAACGGATGGTTTGTTCAGAGGTTACATCGCCACTTCCCAACGTAATGGAAAGACCGGCAACCTTACCTTTTAAAAGATCAACTGCATCCTGCGTCAATCCTTTGTTAAAATCTTTTTCCGATACATTACTGATCGATCCGGTAACTTCTCGTTTTTGTTGGGTTCCGTAACCAATTGCCACAACTTCATCAAGCTGCATAACATCCTCCAACAAAGTGACATTAAATAACGATTGTGTTCCGATTTCTACTACCTGAGTTTGAAAACCTACAAAAGAAAACAGGAGCTTCGCTGCATCAACAGGAACATTTAGCTCGAAATTACCATCAAAATCGGTAACGGTTCCGATTGTAGTTCCTTCAACAACAACCGACACGCCGGGAATTGGCCCTCCGTCAGTATCGTTTACAACTCCCGAAATAGTTTTGGTCTGTTGATCCAGTATTTTATCAAGTACTTCGGTTTTATTGGTAATCGCAATTTGGCGATCGCTAATGGCAAAGGTCAGGTTCGTTTGGTTCAATGCCTGTTCCAGCACATGCTGAACCGATTCGTTACTAACTTCCACATTTACACGACGGTTTGGATTTACAATATCGTCAGAATAAACAATTATAAAATCGCTTGATTTTTCGATTTGATGAAACACTTGTTTTAGTGTTACATCATTCAGTTGCATCGAAAACTTTGCTGTTTGTGAATAAGAGTTTGCTGTTGCGGCAAACAAGGTAGTTAGTAGTAGGATAGTTGTTAGCCTCATAATAAGGAAAAGTTTTTTGACATGCCGCGACTGCACGGCTCTGCCATTTTTACAAATTTTATTCATAAATTTAAAGCGTTTAATTAAAGATGTTAATTAATTATTCTCTTGAACCGGCAGGTGGTGCGAACACTTTCCGGTTCATTATTTTTTGTTAGATAGTTTTACTTGGTTTATTTACATAGGCAGTATTGTTTAGTATGGTTTTACAATAAAATAATCTCCGTTTTGTTGTTTACCCCAGTCGATGGGAACAAAGGATTGAATAACATCCAGAACTTCCGAAATATCACCTTTCAGATCTAGTTTCCCGGATATTTTATAAGTACCTATTAGCGGATCTTTTATATGTATTTGCTTATTGTAATATCTTTCCAAACGCCTAACAACACGGCTTAAGTCCAATTTATCGCAGTCAAACATTCCTTCTTTCCACGATGTGTAAGTGGCCACATCAACATTGTTTACATAGTTTACACCACTTTCTTTATCGAGATAAAACATTTGATTGGGCTCCAACACCATTTTGTTCTTTCCGGAAAGCAAGCCTTTGCTTTTTGTTTCAATGCTTACCGAACCGGTTACCAAAATGGTTTGAAACATTTTATCATCGGGATAAGCCAACACATCAAAACTTGTTCCCAGCACCTCAATGTCAGCATGCTCAGTTCGAACAACAAAAGGCACCTTCGCATTATGCGCAACATTAAAGTAGGCTTCACCGATAAGTAAAACCTCGCGTTGCCGCTCTTTAAACACCGATGGATAAACCAATTGGCTACCGGCATTTAACCATACCTGTGTACCATCAGAAAGTGTTACCTGTGAGCTTTTACCGTAAGGAATAACTACCCGGTTAATCGTTGGTTCTGCTTCTTTTTTTGCTTGCCGAATTGTATCATTATCAATAATTACCTGTTCTCCGGTGGCATCGTATTTTATTTCCGATTCTTTCGAGTTTAATGGTACGGATTTACCATCGGATAAGATAATCTGTGCTTCATTAAAGTTTAGCGGCTTATTTTCTGCAATCGTAAATTCGGTTTCTTCGGTGGCGTTGTTATACAAATAATAACTCAATGCTCCGGTTGTAAAAACAAGCACAAAAACTGCAGCATATTTTAAAACAGTCAGAAAACTAAAACGCTTCTCTACTGATTTATGCTTTACGTTATTCCATATGGCAAATACCTCTTCAAGAGTAAGATCTTCACTTGTAAACTTAAAATGATTGTAGATTTCAACGGCCTCCTCTATTTCGTTCTTTTTTTCAGGATGTTCTTCAACAAAAGTGTCCCAGAACATTTCTGCATCATGGTCTGATTTTAATAACCATTCTACAAATGAATCGTCGTTTAAAAAATCTGTTGAGCTATATAATTTGTATTTATTCATTGCATTAACAGGCTGTTCGAATCTTTCTTATGAATTAAACCACTGCATTTAATGGCTTCCACTACAGCTATAAGACGGGAGTTTGCAAAGTGTTGATACTTTTTCTTCACAAATTTACATGTTGAAAAACATGCGGCTGCAATTATGATGTTTGCGCCAATAAAAAGTACAGGAAATTTGAAATACGCTTTTTGTCGCTTCTCATCACATTTCTTATCTTTTTTACGGCCCGGTTAATTAATGATCGAGACGATTGTACTTCCAGGTGAAGTACTTCCGCAATCTCTTTGTGGCTTAATCCAAAATAAAAGCGCAGATACAATGCTTCCTTCTGCCTGCTTGTAAGCGATTCGATAGCCGACCGAACTGCCAGTGTTTTTTTCGAATAATTATCATGTTCAAAAGCCTGGGTATCCAGTTTTTCAAAGCCTACTTCGAAACGATAGTCGCCACGTTCCATAACCTGTTCAAACCTACTCGACCGAATGGTCTCCCGTATAATTTTCCGCTTTAAGGAGGTAAACAAATAGGCTTTTACGTTGTCAGTTGGACTGAGTTTTGTGTGGGTTTGAAGAAGTGTTATAAAAAGATCCTGGATACAATCTTTTATCAACGATCTGTCAACGCTGAATTTGCAGCCAAATGCGTATAAGTCATTAATATTGGCCAGGTATATTCTTGACAGCGCTCCCTGGTTACCATCAAGAAACTCCATCCACAGCTTTGCATCTTCTTTCTGATTCGGATACATTTAGGCAATGTTAGTTAGTTGTTTACAAAGGTATATTTTTTGAAAAGTAAAAAAAACATACCACCTGTTTCACCTAAAAACAAGATATGCGGGGAACAAATAAACACCCTTTTCAGTTCAAGAAAATACTCCCTGGGGCCTTCTATTTTAGCCGGTATTGCTGCCTAATTTCCGCTCGCTCCGCCTCATCCAGCGATTTCATATACCCTTTCCAGCCCGGGCACCAATTGATGTGCCAGCGCCAAAAACGGCCGGCAAACGATTTCGGTTTTTCATCGTACTTTGCACGAAGCGAACAATCTGCACAATTTGATTCAGCCATGATAATTCGGTTTAAATAGTTAGTGATCGTTATTTTTCCCTTTTTACGAAGGTTGTTCTAACAGTTTCAAAATTTCACCAACTTTTTCATCCATTGGCAGGTGGCCGTTAATCCAGTGTATTTTTGTGCCCCGCTTTTCCATGCCTCGGAACCAGGTCATTTGTCGTTTGGCAAACTGGTGAATGGCAATCTCCAACTTGCTGAACATTTCATCAAAAGTCAATTCGCCAATTAAATGCAGGGTCAGGAATTTGTATTCCAGTCCGTAGTAAATCAACTGCTCAGGCGTTAAACCCGAATCGAGCAATTTCTGCACCTCATCCAGCATGCCTTCATCCAACCGCTGTTTCAAGCGGGTTGTAATTCGCTGGCGGCGCATTTCGCGGTCGAAATCAATGCCCACATTCAGGCTGTTTATTTCCGGCATTTCCGAATCCTCCTGCGGATGGTTACGATAATAATGTTCTATTTCTATGGCACGAATAGCGCGGCGGTCGGTTTCCACATCGGTTTCGTTGTGCAGCTCCGGTTTAAGATTTTTTAGAATTTCGGTAAGTTCCTCCAGCGATTTCCCTTCCAGCTCTTTGCGTAATTCTTTATTTGGCGGCACCTCTATTAACCGGTAGTTTCGCAGCACCGCCTCAAGGTATAAACCACTGCCTCCGCACAACACCGGAAATTTTCCGCGCGATTGAATCTCCTGAAAAACCCGAATAAAATCGGTCTGAAAACGATATACATTGTAATGCGCCCCGGCATCTTCAATATCAACCAGGTGCGACGGCACTTCAACGCCATCAACAAAATAATCCTTGTAATCTTTTCCGGTACCCAAATCCATTCCGCGATAAACTTGTCTGGAATCGGCCGAAATAACCTCGCCATTCAATTTTGCAGCTAAATGCGCTGCCAGTCCTGTTTTCCCTGTTGCTGTTGGGCCTAATATTGTTACTAAATTGGTTTTCAAAATTCCGTATTTTAGCTACAAAATAACAAAATATTAGTGGCTTATCCATTCAATAACTACTTTTTAAATAATGCTGAAATAGCTGTAACTTTGAGCGCATATCAGAAAAGAAGCAAAATGATTAAAGAAGCATGTGTAGAATCGTTTTTTGAAGCCAAACAAGCACAAGACAACGGAGCCAACCGCATTGAGTTGTGTTCCGACCTGGCAAACGACGGGTTAACGCCCGATTTTGAAACGATGAAAAAAGCCTGTTCCGAATTGGATATTCCGGTAATGGTAATGGCTCGTCCGCGGGCAGGGAATTTTGTGCATTCGGCCGATGAAGTTGAAGAAATGAAAGCGGCAATTGATCAGGCTAAAGAAGCCGGAGCTGCCGGTGTGGTTTTTGGGTTATTAACGCCACACAATAATATTGATGAAGCCAATACCCGCCTGCTGGCCGAATATGCCGAGCCGCTTCCGGTAACTTTTCATAAAGCAATTGATGAGCTGGATGATCCGGTAGAAGGTGTTCGCATTTTAAAAACCATCCCGAATATTAAACGTATTCTTAGCTCGGGCGGCAAAGCAACAGCGCTTGAGGGGCAGGAAGTAATTCGCAAAATGATTGCCGAAGCCGAAGGAAAAATTACCATTCTGGTGGCCGGCAAAGTAAGCCATGAAAACGTTGTCGAAATTCAACAAATAACAGGCACCACAGAATTGCACGGCCGAAGAATTGTTGGCGATCTTAGTTCATAAAAAAGATTGAAAGTTGAACATAAAATACCTGATACCAATGAAAAAATTAATGTTGATATTCCCGGTTTTTCTGGCATTATTGGTAAATGCGCAGTTGGAACATGAAATTACCGATTACGAATGGCCAACCGACCAGGCTGTACTGGATAAACTGGAAGACTGGCAAGATTTAAAATTTGGCTTGCTAATGCACTGGGGCGCCTACAGCCAGTGGGGCATTGTGGAATCGTGGTCGATTTGCCCCGAAGATTACGGTTGGTGCGAACGAAAAAAAGGCAGTAATCCCAACGATTATTTTACCTACAAAAAAGAATACGAAAACCTGAAGCTGTCGTTTAACCCAACCGGTTTTAATCCTGAAGACTGGGCAAAAGCGGCTGCCGATGCAGGAATGAAATACCTGGTGTTTACAACCAAACACCACGACGGATTTTGTATGTTCGACTCGAAATACACCGATTATAAAATAACCAGTCCCGAAAGTCCGTTTAGCACCAATCCGAAAGCCAACATCGCCAAAGAGGTTTTTGATGCCTTCCGTAACGAAGGACTGTGGGCAGGTGCTTATTTCTCGAAACCCGACTGGAATAGCCCCTATTACTGGGATCCGAAATTTCCGCCAATGGACAGGAACGTAAACTACGACCCGGCAGTATATCCTGAAAAATGGGAAAAATTTGTACAGTTCACCCAAAACCAGATTATGGAATTGATGAGCGATTACGGTAAAATCGACATCCTTTGGCTCGATGGTGGCTGGGTTTCAAAAAAATCGCCTGAACAAATTAAAAACTACTATAACCGCGTTGCTGAAAACGCAACATCAGGATTTCCTATTTCGCGCGCTGTTAACCAGGATATTCGTATGGACGAAATTGCGGCCAAAGCCCGCGAAAAACAACCGGGATTGATTGTTGTTGACCGTGCCGTAAAAGGGCCAAACCAAAACTACCTCACCCCGGAAAACAAAGTGCCGGAAACACAACTTCCGTATCCGTGGGAAAGCTGCATAATAGCAGGCGGCGGCTGGTCGTGGGTGCCCGATGCAGTATTTATGACACCTAAACAAGCCATCCACATGCTGATTGACATTGTGGCAAAAGGCGGCAACCTGTTGTACAATATTGCTCCGGGACCGGATGGAAGATGGCCCGAAGGTGCTTACAAATTATTGGCTGCAATGGGCGACTGGATTGATGTAAACGGCGAAGCGATCTACTCAACACGCGCCATTGCGCCTTATAAAACGGATAACATTTGCCTCAGTCAGCAAAAAGATACAAAAGCAGTTTATGCACTTTATCTTGAAGAAGAAGATGGCAGTGGTCTTCCCGAATCGTTTACGGTAAAAGGAATAAAAGCGGCGAAAAATGCCCAACTGACCCTGCTGGGTGCCAAAGGCAATTTAAAATGGCAGAACACCGACGAAGGTGTGAAAGTGACAATTCCTTCCAGCATCAGAAAAAACCTGCCTTGCGATTTGGCCTGGGCGGTTAAAATATCGGCAGTGGAATAATTCGCAACTTTTCCAAAGTACGAAACTTCGGAAAAGCTTTTTTACTCAAAGACCTTCAAGGTTTTAAAAACCTTGAAGGTCTTTCTTTTCTCCAACCATTTTTCCCAACACAAACACGAGGTCATCCAGCCGGAAATGAATATTACCACCCGGAAACAGAAAAAACGGGGCGGAAATGAAATTTACGCCGTCATGTTGCATTTCCGGACGGTTTTTTGCATTTCCGGATGGTTTTTCCTACTTCCGGATGGGACGATCGCATTTCCGTGCGGTTTTTTACATTTCCGGACGGTACAATTGCATTTCTGACAGGTTTTTTGCATTTCCGGACGGTTTTTCGCGTTTTCTGATGGTACAATCGCATTTCCGGACGGTTTCAAGAGGGGCTGTCCATAAAGAAAAATTATTTTAGAAGAAACTTACAATTTATAATCAACTTTTATTTTACCCCTCGAAACCTCCCCTACTGGGGATATCTACGGTGTACACACAACTTAAATATTCCCATTTTCAAATGATTCTGTAACGATTTTTCGTTCGGAACAAGCTGACCAATTCTAATCAATTTTAGACGCCGAACGATTTTTTATCGATCTTTTACCCGGCGCTTTGTGTCTTCGTAAACTCAGCCACTCGCACCGGGCTATTGCCTGTCGCCAACTTCGGGGCTTTAAGCACCAAAGGTGCGTAATCAATAGCCCGGGGGAAGCACCCGCAGGGAGCGCAGCCCCGGGGATAGAAGAGAAAAATGAAAAAGGCGCAACTGCTACCGGTTTTTGAAATACAACCCTACCTTGCGCCGCATATTAAAAGTCGGCTGTAAAGCAGGCCCCCTAGAATAGTTGTGTGTACACCGTACACAGGGGATAAAGGGTGAAAATCCTGGTGGTTACTTACAAATTGCAAAATCAACCTAAATCAAAACAACTTTTTGGACAGCCTCTTTAAGTAATCAATCCCTCGTCTTCATCAGTTTACCCCAACATTAACAATCCCTCTCCAAACATGCTCTACAACATGTTTTCTGAAAATTTGCCCTATTTTCGCGCGCTTTAATTGCAAAAACAATTAAACGAATAGTCTTTTTGAATTTTTAGTATTAATCCCCCGGAACGAGACTTCAGGAGCAGCCAAAAAGCCTCTCCTCCAACCAGCCACGGGGCTGGGGTCTCCCACCTTCCGGGTTTTCCACAACAGCAAATAAGCAGAACAGATGAAGTTTGAATTTAAGTTTATAGATAAGAAACAGGGAAGCATTAAAGATGATATCCTTTCGGGGTTAACCGTGGCACTGGCATTGGTACCCGAAGCGGTGGCTTTTAGTTTTGTGGCAGGCGTGTCGCCAATTGTTGGTTTGTACGGTGCCTTTATGATGGGGCTGATTACTTCGCTGTTCGGAGGCCGCCCCGGAATGATTTCGGGAGCCACAGGAGCGATGGCCGTTGTTATGGTAAGCCTGGTACAACAAGGTAACGCCATGGGCGACGGACAAGGTTTGCAGTACCTGTTTGCCACCCTTGTTCTGGCCGGAACAATACAGGCACTTTTTGGCTTTTTCAAACTCGGAAAGTTTATTCGACTGGTGCCGCACTCGGTAATGATGGGTTTTGTAAACGGGCTGGCTATTGTTATTTTCCTTTCACAACTGAATATGTTTAAAACCGGCGGCGAATGGCTAAGCGGAACACCACTTTACACCATGCTTGGTCTGGTGGCACTAACCATGGCAATTATGGTTCTTCTGCCAAAACTAAGCAAAGCCATACCGGCTGCGCTGGTTGGAATTCTGGTGGTTACCGCCATTGTTATTTTCGGAAATATTGAAACAGAAACGGTACGAAGCTTTATTCAGAGTGGTGGCGGCGACAGTATTAAAGCCGGCCTGCCAACCTTTAATGTGCCTTTGATTCCTTTTAACCTGCACACCTTAGAATTGATTTTTCCTTATGCCTTAATTCTAGCTGCCGTTGGACTGATAGAATCGTTAATGACACTGAACCTGGTTGACGAACTAACCGAAACACGTGGTAGCGGAAACCGCGAAGCCGCAGCACAGGGATTGGCCAACATTGTTAACGGATTTTTTGGAGGAATGGGCGGTTGTGCCATGATCGGGCAAAGTATTATCAATATAAAATCGGGGGGCCGCGGCCGCTTGTCGGGCATTTTTGCAGCTGTAATGTTGCTGGTTTTTATTTTGTTCGCCTCGTCGTATATTGAAATGATTCCGATTGCAGCATTGGTTGGAGTAATGTTTATGGTGGTTATTGGCACCTTTGCCTGGAGCACCTTCAAAATCATCAATAAAATTCCACTTTCCGACCTCATTGTAATTATCCTTGTAACAGGTCTCACGGTAATTTTCGATCTGGCAATAGCTGTTTTGGCAGGAGTAATTGTGTCGGCACTGGTATTTTCGTGGGAGAATGCCAAACGTATTCGTGCCCGTAAAAGTGTTGACGAACACGGCATTAAACACTACGAAATTTTTGGCCCGCTGTTCTTTGGTTCCACGGCGCTTTTTCAAAGTAAGTTTGATGTACACAACGATCCGAATGAAGTGATCGTTGATTTTAAAGAATCGCGTATTGCCGATCAGTCGGCCATTGAAGCCATTAATAAACTGGCCGAGCGTTATCAAAAAGCAGGAAAAACTATTCACCTGCGCCACTTAAGCAAAGATTGTATTAAACTGGTAAAAAAGGCAGAAGCTATTTGTGATGTGAATGTGGTGGAAGATCCAAACTACTTTGTGGCCATCGACAACTACAATAAGTTAATGAAGCTGCAGACGAAATTGAATGAAAATGCAACCTCGTAAGAATTATGAACGCTGACGACGCTGATTCTTCTGATTTTCGAAGCAAAAAAGGATGAGGCTGTCCAAAAAGTAAAATTGGACAGCCTTTGTTTTTATTGTCCCTTTAAGATTTGTATCTTAAAGGTGGATATGACAATAAGATCAAACGTACGATTTAAAAGCGTTACTTCCCAGCAATCGATGCTGTTTCCAAGTAATTTAAGCGATAAAATAGCGGCTAATCACCCTGTTCGTCTTGTTAACCAGATAGTTGATGGTTTAAACATCGACGATATTTTATCGACCTACAAAGGTGGTGGCACCAGTTCTTATCACCCTCGGATCATGCTTAAGATCCTGTTCTACAGCTATCTTAACAATGTTTATTCATGCCGGAAGATTGCACGCCAGTTGGAAGAAAACATCCATTACATGTGGCTTTCAGGCGAGGCAACGCCTAATTTCCGAACGATCAACAACTTTCGCAGTCAGAAACTGAAACACCAGATCCAAACCTTGTTTGCCCAAATGGTACAGCTAATAGCAGAGATGGGCTATGTGAGCCTCGATGTTCAGTACATAGATGGGACGAAAATCGAGGCAGCATCTAACCGCTATACTTTTGTTTGGCGTGGGTCGGTTGAAAAATACAAGGAGAAACTTGAACATAAAATCCAGACTGTTTTAAAAGATATTGAGGCAAGTATTGATGTCGATTCTGCTGAACAAACAGAAGACGACCAGCCGCAACCAGTTAATGCAGTGTTGCTTAAGAAGAAAATCGGTCAACTAAACGAGCAACGGTCGAAACTGGATAAGAAACAGCAAAAACAGGTAAAACAACTGGAAGAAGATGCATTGCCACGACTTCAAAAGTATGAACAGCAATTGGAAACACTGGGCACCCGTAACAGTTACTCGAAAACCGATACCGATGCCACTTTCATGCGCATGAAAGAAGACCATATGAAAAACGGCCAGTTAAAGCCGGCTTACAACACGCAAATCAGTACCGAAAACCAGTTTATTACAGGCTTTTCACTTCACCAGCGCCCCGGCGATACAGCTACACTAATTCCGCATCTCGACCAGTTTGAAGCACTCTACAACAAACAATCATCTACCGTTGTGGCCGACTCAGGCTATGGAAGCGAAGAAAATTACCAGCACCTGGAAAATAAAGATATCCAGGCTTTTGTCAAGTATAACTACTTTCATAAAGAACAAAAAAGAAGCTACAGGAACAATGTTTTTCTGCAGGCAAACCTGTACTACAACCAGGAGCAGGACTATTATGTATGCCCCATGGGACAACACCTGCATAACGCAGGTAAAGGAAAACGGAAATCAGAGCTGGGATTCGATTACCAGGTGAGTATTTACCAGGCACAAAACTGCACGGGCTGTCCGCTACGGGGGCAATGCCACAAAGCCAAAGGAGATCGGAAAATCGAAGTTAACCACAACCTGAATCGTTTACGACAAATTGCACGCGATAAACTGTTGAGCGATGAAGGACTTTACCATCGGAGCAAACGCCCCATTGAGCCCGAAGCTGTATTCGGACAGCTGAAATCGAACAACAAATTTAACCGGTTTACCCTCCGGGGATTGAGCAAAGTTGAAATCGAGTTTGGTTTAATGGCAATCGGGCATAACCTGAGGAAGATAATAGCTATAATTATGTCCTCAAAACGGGAAAAAACAGTCTTTTGGGCCATTATTGTTGTTTTTGAAGTAGTAAGCACAAAAAACAACAACTTGAAAAAGCAACAATCTAAAATCTGGATGAAAAACTACTATTCTGAAATTGCAGCATAAAAAAAGAGACCGCCTTTTTGGACAGCCTCTTTTTTTATTATAGGCGCTAAGCGGTTCGAAACCGCTAAGCGCCTGGGCCTCTTCGGTCTGCGAGCAACGTAAAACTTGCGTCATCAGCGTTCCATCCTCTTTCGCTTACTAAAATGCTTCGAATCGCCCCACTCGTTGTAACCAATTTCGGAGCCGGCCATATGAATTCGTGCCTCCAGACAATTACGGCACAACTCAGCATCCTCATCCAGGCAGGGTTTATTTTCGTAAAGCTGATACTCTTCGCGGTAAGCCGTTGGCGTCAGGTTCGGCATAATTACATTGGCGCCAACAGCCAGCGCTTTTTCGCGGCCGGCCGGATCGATGGCTTGTAAAGCTGTTGCAGCGGCAATATTGATATCGGGCATTAACAGGCGCAAAACGGCAATCATATTCAGTGCCAGATCAAAACGTTCCTGCTTTGTTTTTAGCAAATGCCGGTGCTGGTATAAGGGCGTGTCTTCGTGCTCGATATAAGGCCCCATTCCACACATGTCGATATCCAGTTTTTTGAAAAACAACAGATCGTCGGCAAGGTGTTCATAGGTTTGAAACGGCAAGCCAATCATTACTCCGGTACCAACCTGGTAGCCTGCAGTTTTTAAGCTGCCCAGTGCTTCAATTCGATTTTCGAATGAATGGCTAGCATTCTCAGGATGAATTTTGTAGTAAAGCTCGCGTGTTGCCGATTCGATGCGCAATAAATAACGATGCGCCCCACTCTCGAACCAACGACGATAGGTATCCAGACTTTGCTCGCCACAACTGAGTGTGACTCCCAGCTCTCCGTTCGACAGCTGTTTGATTTTTTTCAGCAAAGCATCTACCCGGTTTACAAATGCCGGCGACGACAATTCGCCCGATTGCAATACCACCGACGCAAAACGATTTTCCCAGGCAAAACGGCACGATTCCAGTATCTCGTCATCGCTTACATCGTAACGAAGAACTTTGTCGTTTCCTTTCCGGATACCGCAATACAAACAGTCTTTGGCGCAGATATTCGAGAACTCCACCAATCCACGGAAATAAACTTTGTTCCCGGTTTCTTTTACCTTCACCGCCTGCGCACGTTTTAAAAGCGCGGTGCGCTCCTCGCCGGTGGTTTTTAGTAATTGTATGATTTCCTGTTTATCCAAAGCAATCATTTTGAGTCATAAAAATATACTTTTCTCCGCAATAAAGCTCAAGTACAAAACGCTCTGTTATGTTTTAGAGCTACGTTGCATAACATTGTCACTTTACAACAATTCTCATGTTCTGTAACTGAAATTAAAGTTACATTTGTGACACAATCCTGCGGGAAGGCCACGGCTGACTTTAGGGAGAGAACAAGGCAAAAGAACCAGGTAGAAAGGCAAAAGTCTTTCAAATCCTTTATCTCCATTATTTCCCGTAGAATTTATTTGTATAACTTATGTTGATGTTTGTTGACTGAAGAAAACTTCGGTCTTCCAACTGCTGACTACTAACTTTTAAAAATGAAACGACTGGGTTTTGTGGGCATAATAATTGAAAACCGCGAGAAATCATCGGGGAGTGTAAACCAGGTTTTGAGTCAGTTTTCAGAACTCATTCTGGCACGCACCGGTTTGCCCAATGCCAAAGAAAACTATTCCGTTATTACACTGGTTATCGATGCCACCACCGACGAACTGGGCACGCTAACCGGCAAGCTGGGAAATATCCCTGGAGTGACGGTGAAATCAGGACTGGCAAAAAAATAAAGAATAGAAACTGATCTTTCAACTAAAAAAATATGTACAACGTACCTGCCGATTTTATCAACGAAGCCAAAGTTTGGGAAACATTGGAGCAAAACAAAAATCCCGAACCTGCAAAAATTAAAGAAGTACTGTCCAAAGCTGCCGAAATGAAAGGTTTAAACCTCGCTGATGTGGCGGTTTTAACCTCAATCAGCGATCCGGAAATGCTTGCCGAACTCTTCAACATGGCCAACACCGTTAAAGAAACCATTTATGGCAAACGGCTGGTGTTGTTTGCGCCGCTCTACATTTCCAACCTGTGCGCAAACGAATGTTTGTACTGTGCTTTCAGGGCTACCAACAAAGCAATCGACCGCCATGCCCTGTCGCAGGAACATATTGCCCGCGAGGTAGAAGTGCTCATTAACCAGGGGCACAAACGAGTGCTGTTGGTTGCCGGCGAATCGTACCCGAAAAAGGGCTTCGATTATGTGTTGGAATCGATACGCACCATTTACAGCGTAAAAAGCGAGCACGGTGAAATTCGCCGCGTAAACATTAATGTGGCTCCGCTAACCGTCGACGAGTTTAAGCTGGCCAAAGCCGAAGGTATTGGAACGTATCAGATTTTTCAGGAAACCTACCACCGCGAAACCTACAAAAAAGTACACGTTGGCGGCAAAAAGCGCGATTACAACTGGCGTGTTTGGGCTTTGCACCGCGCCATGGAAGCCGGAATCGACGATGTGGGAATTGGCGTTTTGTTTGGCCTGTTCGATTATCGTTTCGAGATAATGGCCATGATGCAGCATATTTTTGAGCTGGAAGATAAATTTGGAGTTGGCCCGCACACCATCAGTGTTCCGCGGATGGAGCCGGCAACCAACAGTGATATAGCATCGCACCCGCCATTCCCGGTTTCTGATATCGATTTTCGAAAAATTGTTGCCATTCTTCGTTTGGCCGTTCCTTACACCGGAATTATTATGTCGACCCGTGAAACCGCCAAAATGCGCCGCGATACTTTTGCCCTGGGCGTGAGCCAGATTTCGGCAGGAAGTAAAACCAACCCGGGAGGTTACGAGGAAGACGACGAAATCTCTGGCCAGTTTAGTTTGGGCGATCACCGTCTGCTGGATGAAGTCATCCGCGATGTGGCATCAATGGGTTATATTCCGTCGTTTTGTACCGCTTGTTATCGTTTGGGCAGAACCGGACAGGATTTTATGGATCTGGCAAAACCCGGCGACATAAGGTTACACTGTGGCCCTAACGGACTCAGCTCGTTTAAAGAATATTTGCAAAACTATGCATCGCCGGAAACCCGCGAAATTGGCGACCAGTTAATTCGCGAAACAATTGCAGGATTAACCGGCGTAGCCAAACAACGTGCCGAAAAACTGGTAAAACGCGTGGAAGCCGGTCGGGATGATGTTTATTGTTAAAATGACAGCACCTTGATTTCTAGGATTTTTATGATTACCTGATTCCATAATTAATTGTATTTTAGTGGGTAAACTTGTAGCTCAACAAATACAAATATGGAATTTGAAGAATTAACGCACAAAATTACCTGGAAGCTTATCATATGAGAATCGGGTTACTAATAAACTTCGGAAGCAAAAGCCTGACATTTAAACGAATCCACAACAACAAAATCATGATTACCTGATTCCATAATTAATTGTATTTTAGTGGGTAAACTTATAGCTCAACAAATACAAATATGGAATTTGAAGAATTAACGCACAAAATTATCGGCTGTGCTATGCAGGTTCACCGAACCTTAGGAAATGGCTTTCAGGAAGTAATCTACCAACGGGCACTGGCGCTTGAATTTGACCATCAGGGAATAGAATATGACAGGGAAAAAGTTATGTCTATTTACTACCGAAATTTAGAAATTGGTAAACGCAGGGTAGATTTTTTTGTTGAAAATAAAATCATGGTAGAATTAAAAGCAGTTATAAAACTTGAAGATGTACATCTGGCTCAGGCAATGAACTACCTGGAAGCGTATCAGATGAAAATTGGTCTTCTTATAAATTTTGGCAGTAAGAGTTTAACATTTAAGCGTGTTCACAATAACAAAATCAAGTAATCCAATAATCAAGCAAATCATGGTCAACACAAGAGAAGAAAGTGACTTTATTGGAAAGAAGCAAATCCCGGCCACTGCACTCTGGGGAATCCATACGGCTCGCGCGGTTGAAAACTTCTCCATCTCCGGGCAGCTGGTTCATCCGGAGCTTATTAAAGCGTACGGCGAAGTAAAACTAGCCTGCGCACAAACCAATAATGCACTTGACTTTTGGGAAGATAAAACAAAAGCTGAAGCCATTGAGAAGGTCGCTTTTGAAATGAGCCAGGGATTACTGAATAAACACATTCTGGTGGACGCTTTACAAGGGGGTGCTGGAACTTCAACCAATATGAATGTGAATGAGGTGCTGGCCAATCGTGCACTTCAAATTCTGGGAAAAGAATTGGGAGATTATAAAGCAGTTTCTCCGCTCGACGACATCAACCTGCACCAAAGCACCAACGACACTTACCCAACAGCACTTAAAGTGGCTGCGATACGTTTGTTACGCGAACTGGAACAACAAGTACTGAACCTTCAAGAGGCTTTTCAGCAAAAAGAAAAGGAATTTGCACACATTGTAAAAATTGGCCGTACGCAATTGCAAGATGCAGTTTTAACAACTTTAGGCCGCGAAATGAGTGCATATGCCGAAGCCCTGAACCGCGACAGATGGCGCATATACAAATGCGAAGAACGATTGCGCGTGGTAAACCTTGGCGGAACAGCAATCGGCACCGGACTGGGAGCACCCAAGCAGTTTATTTTCAGGGTGGTTGATAAACTGCGCGAAAACACAAACATTGGCCTCGCACGCAGCGAAAACCTGATTGACGGCACGCAAAACGCAGATGTGTTTGTGGAAGTGTCGGGCATATTAAAAGCTTGCGCGGTTAATTTGCTAAAAATCAGCAACGACCTCCGCTTGTTATCCAGTGGGCCACATGCCGGTCTGGGAGAAATTAACCTGCCTCAACTACAGGCCGGTTCGTCGATTATGCCGGGAAAAGTAAATCCGGTTATTCCCGAAGCAGTGGTGCAGGCCGCCATGAAAGTTATGGGAAACGATCAGGTAATTGCACAAGCCTGCGGAGCCGGGAATCTGGAGCTGAATCCGTTTATGCCGCTTATTGCCAACAGTCTGCTCGAGTCGATCGATTTACTAAAAAATGCGAGTAAGTTATTCAACGAAAAATGTGTGTCGTACGTAACTGCCAATGCAGATGTTTGCAGAATGCGTGTACACAACTCAACCGCCACCATTACTGCATTGGTTCCTAAAATTGGTTACGAGCGTTGTTCAGAGATTGTAAAAATGGTTGAAAACAGCGGTTTATCCATTAAGGAAGCAGCTTTAAAATCAGGGCATTTAACTGCCTGTGAGTTTGATGAATTGATTACTCCCGAAGCCGTTTGCCGCTTAGGAAACTAAGTCTCAACATTTTTAACAACACATTAACACATTCCTAAAACACTGCCTATGTGAGCATTGCACACTTTGAGTAAAATAAATACTGATTTATCTCATATTCAACTTGCTTTTAATTATTTTAGTTATTAATATTGAGTCTAAATAAACATTGAGACAAAAAATTTCTTTAATAACTAAAATTGTAAATCATGAAAAAAGTATTATTTCTATTAGCATTTGTTGCTGTTTACGGAGTATCATTAGCAATGACTGAAACTACAGTTGTTACCAACGATGAAATCGTGCAGGTTGTAGATAAAGTAGAAAAAGAGAAAAAAGAAGATGGCAAGAAAGCCGCAAAGTCTGAAGCTAAAGGCGAAGGATGTTCAGGAGGTGAAGCAAAAGCAAAAGCTGATGGATGCTCAGGAGAAAAATCAGCAGAAAAGAAAAGCGACTGCAGCAAAACCTGCGGTGGCGAAAAATCAGGCAAATCCTAGTAGATTAACCGAGTATAAAGAGAAGTCGTTCATTAATGAGCGACTTTTTTTCTGAAAGTCCCCACCTTTTTATGTTTATTTCCTTTTGAGTTTCGTCCGGGAGCACCATCTGGCTTCGATCTGCTTTCTTCGCCGGACGATTTCGCTTTGGTCATTTCATCCCAGCGCTACGCACCGGGTTACCTGCCTGTCGGTAGTCTACCTAATATCATCCTCCGGCTTCCTTCGTCAGCCACCTCCTTGAAAAGGAGGATTCACAACAAAACACTACAGTGGCTTAATACGAATTACCCTACGAAGGGGAACAAAAAGGAGATGATAAAAACTCAGATTCTGATTGGTGATCCCGGTGAATAAAGAATGCGCTTTGCTAGCAATGTAAAATGTACCCCACTTTCACCACATTTTCGATAGAAATTGATGGGTCTCCGGCAAAATATTTTCTGAGTTTCGAAATGAATACATCGAGGCTTCTTCCGGCAAAATAATCGTTTTCGCCCCAAATGGCAGTTAAGATCTGCTCGCGCCGAACCACATTCTTTTTCTCCTTGCAAAGCATACGCAACACTTCGGCCTCGCGTGTTGTAAGGCGTTTTATATTTCCATCCAAACTAAGCGAAAGATTTTCATAATCGAATTCGTACGCCCCAACCTGGTAAATGGTTTCGGTTTCTTCCTGGATAAAATCGCTGCGTTTACTAATGGCCACAATTTTACACCACAACTCGTCCTCATCAAATGGTTTGGTAATGTAATCGTCGGCGCCAATCGTATAGCCTTTCATTTTATCCTCTTTCATGGCGCGCGCCGTAAGAAAAACCACGGGAATTTCGGGCTGAACAGCTTTTACCTTTTTGGCCAGCGTAAAGCCATCCATTTTCGGAAGCATCACATCGAAAATGCAAAAGTTAAAACCGCCGTTGGTTTTGAATCCTTCCAGGCCTTCTTCTCCGTCGCGATAAAGCGTAACTCCTACTCCACGGCTTTTCAAAAAATCCTCCAGCAAAAAGCCAAGATTAAGGTCGTCCTCAACCAAAATAATGTTTAAGTTTTTTTCGTCCATCTTTACGATTTTTCCAGTGGTAATTGAATTCTAAAAACAGTCCCTTCATCGCTGGTGCTTTCAACTACAATGGTTCCGTTATGCGCTTCTACAATTTGTTTTACGTAGGCCAGCCCAATTCCGAAACCTTTGGCGTTGTGCACATCGCCCGTTGGCACGCGGTAATACTTATCAAAAATATACTTTTGAAATTTAACCGGAATACCAATTCCGTTATCTTTTACCCAAATTACCAGGCTATGGTTTTCAGTGCGGGTAACGATTTCAACAGCAGGATTGCGCTTTGAGTATTTTATCGCATTTGAAAGTAAGTTAACGAATACATTTATAAAATGCAGGCGATCGATAAAAACCGGCGTACTCCCGGCCTCAAAATCGTAAGTAATTTGTCCGTACCTTTCGTTCAGTAACATTTCGCAGGTTGATGCCGCTTCTTTTACCACATCCTCTATCGCTGTTTCTTCTTTGTTGTAATCAAATTCGTTTCGCTCCACTGCTTCCAGGCGCAATAAACTTTCAACCAGGTTTTGCAGTTTGCGGTTTTCTTTGCTTATCAGCTCGGCGTAACTGGTCAGTTTTTGCTCATCTTCGCCATAGCGCTTTTTACGAATCATATTCGATGCCAGGGCAATCGACGACAACGGCGTTTTAAACTCGTGACTCACGTTATTCAGCAGCTCTTTGGTATGTTTGGCAATACGAATCTCGCGGTTGTAAATGCGCAACAGGTATAAAAGCGAAAGAATAAGCAGGAAAATCAGAATTACCGAACCAAGGAACATCGTTCCGGCCGTGGCAAAGAAAAAGCGGGTTCGCGACGGGAATTCCACTACCAGCTGATAGCCGGTTTGCCCAATTATTCCGCCCATACAACGCGAATAATATAAGCCCTTGTTGTATTCGGCCTTTATTACCTTAAGTTCTTCCGAACCATCTTCCAGAATGTACATTTCAAAATCCAGGTCGATGTCGTACGATTCTAGTTCGTTTTGAATGGCATCGTGAATTTTTTGCCAAACACCTGATGAAGCTAACTGTGCTTTCAGGCGGATGGAGTCACAATCAACACAAGCTTTCACTTTATTACACAATGGTTTATCGGCTGTAAGATTTGTCATGGTCTCGCTCAATGCCAGCTCCACACTTTTCTCAAACACCTTGTCCTGAAAGCGAATAGAGTAAACAATCCATTTTATTTGTGTTGCCAGCAATGCCAGAATAATCAGCAACGCTAACAAAAATGTATATTTTCGGAATACTGTTTTCACGTATAAATTTTCCTGATCCTAAAAGAAGAAATCATTACTACCATAACCCCATTGATAACCAATTGTTTTATGGTGTTTAAAAAACTCAAAAATAACCATTAAATCAACATGGGCTCCGGCCGTTAAATCCATTAACCTCGCATTAACGCATAGTTTAATCAGCAAACAATATATTTGTGTCACGATCACAAAAAAACGAAAAAATCATGAAACGAATTCTTATTGTAATCACTCTTATTGCCACTTACTGTGTTGCTTTAGCAAGCACAAGTGCAAAGGTTAATACCGTAAAAAAATCGGAAGTTACTGTTGTTGCCGACGATAACCATGGCACTGTAATCAGTAACGAGGACGAAAAAAAGAAGAAAACAGAAAAGAAAGCCACAACCGCTAAAAAAGCCGACAAAAAGGCGGCAGGTTGCACCGAGGCACAAAAGAAAAGTTGTGCAGCATCGGGCAAAACCTGTGGTGACGCAAAAGCCACCACTGAGAAAAAAAGTTGTTGTGGTGAAAAGAAGTAAAATCAACTTCAAATAAATCAATTAAAGGGTGCCTTGGCGCCCTTTTTTTATGGCATTAATTGCTGAAATTGGTTTGAATTTGTACTTTCAGTCGCGCAAAACACAATACATGAGAGCACCAAAATCGTTTCGTTTACACATTGGAATTTTTGGCCGCAGAAATGCCGGCAAATCAAGCCTGTTAAATGCACTAACACAGCAAGATGTATCCATCGTTTCGGAGGTTGCCGGAACAACTACCGATCCGGTTGAAAAACCAATGGAACTGCTTCCGTTGGGGCCTGTTCTTTTTATCGACACGGCCGGCATCGACGATGTTGGCGCACTTGGCGAAAAACGAATTGCCAAAACACTTGCCGTATTCGACCGAACAGATTTAGGTGTAATTGTATCGAATTTTAACGATTGGGGAGAATACGAAGAATCACTGATCGGCGAGTTCAACGAACGGGAAATACCCTTTGTGGTAGTGTTTAACAAGTGCGATCTGTACGAAGAAAATTTTGAAATTATCGGCGCTCTCGACGGCAAAAAAATAAAGCTGGTGCAGACTTCGGTAACTGAAAATAAGGGTTTACTTGATCTTCGGCAGTTGTTGTTGAACTCAGCCCCTGCTGATTTTATAAATCGCCCCAGCATTTTGGGCGACCTTGTTGGTGCCGGAGAAGCTGCGGTTTTGGTGGTTCCCATCGATAAGGAAGCGCCAAAGGGCCGACTGATTTTGCCGCAGGTGCAAAGCATCCGCGACTTGCTCGACAACGATGCATTTTGTATGGTCGTAAAAGAACGTGAACTGCGCGAAGCCTTATCGCGGTTTAACAAACCACCCAAACTGGTGGTTACCGATTCGCAGGCCTTTTTAAAAGTGGCTGCCGACACACCACCAGATATTCCGTTAACCTCATTTTCCATTCTGTTTGCCCGCCACCAGGGCGATCTGAACGAAATGGTACGCGGAGCCATGGCCATCGACAAGCTAAAAACCGGCGACAAAGTTTTAATTGCCGAAGCCTGCTCGCACCATCCCATTGGCGAAGATATTGGCACCGTAAAAATTCCGCGCTGGTTAACTCAATATGTGGGTGGTAAATTGCAAATCGACAGTACGCGCGGACACGGTTTCCCGCCAAATATTTCGGAGTATAAACTCATCATTCATTGCGGAGCCTGCATGTGGAACCGCCGCGAAATGCTGAGCCGCATAATGAAAGCCAAACAAGCCGGAGTTCCGATTACCAATTACGGATTGACCATTGCTTATTCGCTGGGAATTTTTGAGCGTGCTTTAGAACCTTTTCCGGGCGCACTGGACATTTTTAAAAATGGCATTGGAAATTAGCGTTTAAAATTTTTACGGCTTTTTCAAACCCGGAACCGGCCAGAGTTGTTGAAAGAATAAAAGAGAGAAATGAGCCGGATACTTTTTATATTTTTGATTTTTGCAGGACTGGCCTGCACCGATAAAGAAAATCCTGTAATTATGAATGTAATACCTGAACCGAGTGAATTTAACGAAAACGACAATCAGGATTCTACCTTTTATTACCTTGCTTTGGGCGATTCGTACACCATTGGCGAAAGCGTAGAGGAAAATGAACGTTTTCCGGTGCAGTTGGTTACACAATTAAAAGCTGCAGGTTTTGGAATGCAACCTGCAAAAATTGTTGCACGTACCGGTTGGACAACCGATGAATTGGCCGCCGCCATCGAAAATGAAAATTTAAAAGAATCATACAACCTGGTAACTTTATTAATCGGCGTAAACAACCAATACCGGGGAAGAGGTGCCGATGACTACCGGGGCGAATTCAGGAATAATTTGCAAACTGCAATTAAATATGCCGGCAACAAAGCTCAAAATGTTATTGTAATTTCAATACCCGATTACGGCGTAACACCTTTTGGACAAAACCTTAATCCAGAGAAGATTGCCAAAGAAATAGATGAATACAACGCGATAAATTTCCAGGAAACGCTGCAGGCAAATGCGCGCTATGTGGAAATAACAGCCATTTCGCGCGAAGCACTTAACGATGAAATGCTGGTAGCTTCCGATGGTCTGCATCCGTCGGGCGAAATGTACCGGCGCTGGGTAGATAAAATTCTTTCTGAAGCCAAAGAAATACTCGAAAACCAAAAATAAATGACAACCGACCAAAACTTTACTTTAGCCGAACAACTTGACAGAGACGATCCGTTGCATAAATTCAGAAGCCGGTTTTACATCGAATCCGAGAATACGATTTACCTCGATGGCAACTCACTTGGCCGCCTTCCATTAAGAACCAAAGAGTTGCTTTCTGAAGTGATAGAAAAAGAATGGGGCACCGAACTGATTGAAAGCTGGAACCGACACTGGTATCAAAAAACCACACAGCTTGGCGATAAAATCGCACCAATGATAGGCGCTTCAAATGGAGAAGTAATTATTTCGGATAGTACATCAATAAATCTATACAAACTGTCGCACGCGGCTTTGAATTTGCAAAAAGGAAAAACGACAATTGTAAGCGATGCACTTAATTTCCCAACCGACCTATATATTTTGCAAGGCCTGTTAAAAGAGTTTGGCCCGGAGTACAAGCTTAATTTGGCGCAAACAAACGACGGTATTTCAATTGAAACGGAAGAGCTAAAATCGAAGATTACAGAAAATACGGCTTTGGTCGTGTTATCATTGGTGGCATTTAAAAGTGCTTTTATGTATCAGTTGGAGGAAATAACGGAATACGCTCACAAAATGGGAGCGCTTGTTCTTTGGGATCTGAGTCATGCTGCCGGTGCCGTTGAAATTGAGCTGAACAAAAGCAATGCCGACCTGGCTGTGGGTTGCACCTACAAATACATGAATGGAGGTCCGGGTTCGCCGGCTTTTTTATACGTTCGGAAAGATTTACAGGATAAATTGTCATCACCAATTCAGGGCTGGTTTGGCGATGCTTTACCTTTTGAATTCGATTTAAACTACCGGCCGGCACAAGGAATTCGCAGATTCCTCGCAGGAACACCTCCGGTACTGAACCTTATGGCCATTGAACCCGGAATTGAAATGATCAACGAAGCCGGGATGGCAACCATTCATCAAAAAAGTATCCGTCTTTCCGAATTCTTTCATTCCATGGTAGCGTCACAATTAAAGAATTATGGTTTTGAGGCTGGCTCTCCAACAGAGCCCGAAAAAAGAGGATCGCACATTTCGTTAAAACACGTTGAAGCTTACCGAATTTGCCAGGCATTGATTCAGCCCAAAACATCAACAATAAAAATCATTCCTGATTTTCGCGAACCTGACAATATTCGTTTTGGCTTTACACCGTTGTACACCACTTACAAAGAAGTTTGGCAAACAGTACACCGGCTTCGGGAAATAATTGAGAACAAAGAATACGAACAATTTTCAACGCAAAGATCAGACGTTACCTAGGATTTTTGTTTTGATGCGTGGAAGAAACCAAAAAACTCGATCTTGCCCAAGGCATCCTTTTTTAGCAATTTCAGATTTCCTTTCTCAAAGGCAAACTGAAACTCGATATTGTTTCTGAAATCCTTCGGGTTGATTAAAGTGATAAAGTTTCGGGCAACGCTCCATTTCCCTTGCGTTGTTTCCTCCAGCAGTTTTACCGGTGCATTGCCGGCCACTGTAAATTCATGATTCTCGAGAAACGACAACACAAACAACACTTTGTCTTTTTTCAGCGCATCTTCATCAAAATGTAACAGCTCTTCCCCCTCATCCTCATAATACTCAAACAAATGCCACGTGCCCGGAATAAGTTTCTTTTTACTGCCAAACACTTCGGGCGATTTTAGCCACTCGATAAATATTGAAAAAATCGATTTTAATTTCATAACGAGCCTGTTACGTTTGGTAAGACCCCAACCCGGGAAAAAAGTTTAATGCTACAAATAATTTTAATCCGAAGCTCTGATCTGAAGAATACAAGTAGTGTTTCAAACGCAACAATAATCGGCTTCCAACGTATTTTGAGGTATGTAAAAAACCGCTAATTCATACCTTAATTCAAATGGATCATGATTTTATTCAAAAGCTCACCCAAATCGTTCAGGACAACCTGGGGAACGAGCATTTTGGCCCTGAGTAATTGGCTGAAATCATTGGAAAAAGTCACTCCACCCTTCACCGACGGGTTAAAGAATATTCAGGGCAATCCACTAGTCAGTTTATACGGGCAATACGATTGAATACTGCCAAAGAACTACTTTTAAACGAAGATGATACAATTGCCGAAATTTCATACAAGGTTGGTTTTGGGAGCCCCGCCTATTTCAATAAATGTTTTCATGATGAATTTGGAATGCCTCCCGGAGAGTTTAAAAAGAAATTCAGGTCGGAAAAAACAAGGAACCGGTACTATCGTCTTATTTACCTTCTGCCTGCTTTGCTGCTTCTCCTTTTTTTTCTAATTCCCAACCACCGTTTTTCGTTATTTGCCAACAAAAGCACCACCGAAAAAACGATTGCCGTATTGCCTTTTTACTACGTAGGAGCGGAAAAAGACAAGGAACACCTCGCCTATGTAATGATGCTTGAAATTACAAGCAAACTCTCGATGGTGGAGAACCTGGTAGTACTTTCAATCCCGTCGGTTACTACTGACAATAAAAAAACTGACAGCCATATGGCGAAAAAACTGGGCGCAAATTATCTACTCGAAGGCAACCTGCATACTGAAGACAATAAAATGAAACTGATTGTTAACCGAACCAATACAAAAAGCGGAGAAATTGAATGGTCGGACACCTTTAACTCCGGCCTTGAGAACATTCTGCAAATGGAAAGCAATATTTCTCAGGCAGTAGCTCAGCAGCTAAACGCTTTTATTACGCCTGGTGAAAAAGCGCGTATGCAAAAGGTACCTACTCTTAGTTCTGAAGCCAACGATTTTTACCAAATGGGGCGGGCTGCACATATGGAATACTGGAAAAACAACACCGATCTTGAATCGCTAAACAAGGCCGAAGATTATTATCAAAAAGCACTAAACAACGACTCTGCTTTTGCGCAGGCCTATGTTGGATTGGCCCAAATTGCTTACGATAAAACCACGTGGTCCGACATTTTTAAAAACACTTATCTCGACACTGTTTTAAGTCTCGCGAACCAAGCTTTGTCGTTCGACAATACGTTATCGGATGCCTATACACTACGAGGCGATTATTACCGCGCTCGCTTTTCGGATAAAGCGGTTGTGCAATACGAAAAGGCTTTGCACTTTAATCCAAATAACTGGCAGGCTTACTATGGCTTAGGCAACTTCTATATATTGAAAAACAGCATCAAATCGGCGCAGAATATTCTTGAAGCAACAAAACGACGCAGAGGACCGGAATACCCCATAATGCTCGACAACCTGGCTTTTATATTTATTCTGAACGGATTATTCGACGAGGGACAAGAACTAATTAACCGAAAACTATCGTGGGACACCGACTCGCTGTACTATTACCGGCGATTAGCGCTCATTGAAGAATATAAAGAGCATTTTGAAAAAGCCGCCGGGTATGCCCTAAAAGCCCGGGCAATCGATTCAACAAACTTAAATACAAATAGCCTGTTGGCTTTCAATTATGTTTTACTGAAAGAGTATAAGAAAGCCACCTATTATAACGAACGAATTGTACAAATCTCCAACAATATCAATTTTAAGCTGAACAACGAACACCATCGGATAGGCTATGTTTACCTGGTAAATGGCGATAAGCAAAACGCAACAAAATACTTTCACCGGCAAATTGATGCCAGCCAAAAGTTAATTGCAATGGGCAATGCCGAAGAAGCGCTTTACGACCTGGCCGCAACTTACGCCATTTTAAACGAAAATGATAAAGCCTTCGAAAACCTGAAAAAAGTACAACAACAAAATACCAACCTATGGTTTATCTATTTCTACATGAAAAATGACCCGCTATTAAATACTATTCGTAATGAACCTGCGTTTCAGGAAATTTTAAACCGGGTAAAAACCAAAGCCGAAACAGAACGTGACAAACTTAAAACCTGGGCCGACCAACAAGAATTATTTCGCCCGCCATTAGCTGACGCATAATCGAAACTTTTGAACTATACATCCAACCTTCCCATATATAGTTGCTATGCCTTGCAACCTTAAATTTCAGAATTTGTAGCCACTATTAACTTTAAAAATTTCACCATGAAACGCATCATCTTTTTATTGATCGGAATATTCATCGTGGCTACTGCTTGCCAGGATGATTTTGTAGAAACAGACGACAATCTTAAAAGTGCCAAATTCGGAAAAACCCAAACGTTTCAAATTAAAGGTTGGGCGGAGGTTATACCTGACTGGGACTCTGGGATGTTCACATGTACCCCGGAAGAATATGAAATTGCATTTTGTACCAGAGGCTGGGTAACCGGACATGAAAACATTTTAGGAACAGTTGTACAGGAAGAAAGCACTTACGAAAAAGTTTCGTGCGATGTAACAATGACATCAGAAGGACCTGTGGCGCATAATGTTGTTAGCGCAGATGTTCTCAGAACAAATGGAAACAGAACCTACGTAATTTGCCATATGTATATTAATGTTGCCACCGGCGATATTTGGGGACACAACGAACTTGTTGGTGGAACAGGCCGGTTTGAAGGAATCACCGGTAGCACACAAATTCTGCAGGCAAGTATGGTTCCTGAAACCGGAGGCATTAGTTGGATTGAAGAAGGCGAAATCACCCTGGTTCTTAAATAAGAAATATACGAACATGGTTATGCTTGAACCACCTCTTGTTTGCGGGGTGGTTTTCTTTTTCCGCAAAAAAGAAAAAGGGCAGCCCAACGACCACCCCCCACATTCGTAATGTATAATGATAAAAAATAAGGGTACAACAAGTTTAAGAATTCAAAACAGGAATGTTCATTTTTTAATTCGCTACTTATCAACACTTTCCCGTGAATAGCGGTCCAATCCATCGTTCTGTTGCGCCAATTTTCTGTAATTTGAAAGTCCTTATCCCTGTTATTAACATATTAAACTTTGGGTGCAAAACTTGTTTTATGTGGCACTTATGCCCTGCTTAACTACTATTAATCAGCAAAAAACACCAAATCTTTGTCAATCAGAAATCTTTTAATTACTTTTGCGGCCAATTAATTTTATGCCGTTTCTATTGAAAGCGATGTTGCGGCGTAAACATTGTATAACAAATAGTTCTTTAAAAAATGTATTTAACATCAGAAAAAAAACAAGAGCTTTTCGCCAAACATGGCCAATCAGCTCAAGACACAGGTAGTGCAGAAGGTCAAATTGCTTTGTTCTCGTTAAGAATTAACCACTTAACTGAACACCTGAAAAAAAACAAGAAAGACCACAGCACTCGTCGTGCATTGATTAAATTAGTAGGTAAGCGTCGTAGCTTACTCGATTACCTCATCAAAAAAGATATCGAACGTTACCGCTCGATCATCAAAGAGTTGAACTTACGTAAGTAAATTATATTGAAAGGCAATGCATTGGTATTGCCTTTCTTTTTTGTAAATTGCAAAACCTCACCACCCATTGTAATTAACAAAGGCCGCATACAGGCCGCAAAAATTATTGATTTAAATTATGGTAAACGCTACAGTTAAAACAATCGAACTTGCCGATGGCAGGACGATTACCATTGAAACCGGAAAATTGGCAAAACAAGCCGATGGCTCGGTAGTGGTTCGAATGGGTGACACCATGTTGCTGGCAACAGTTGTGTCGGCAAAAGAAGCGAAAGAAGATGTAGATTTCATGCCGGTATCAGTTGATTACCGCGAAAAATTTTCAGCCGCAGGACGTTTCCCGGGAGGTTTCCTGAAAAGAGAAGCCCGTCCGAGCGATGAAGAAATTTTGGTTGCACGTTTAGTTGACCGAGCACTTCGTCCACTATTCCCGGAAGATTACCACGCTGAAACCGCGGTAATGATCTCACTGATCTCATCAGGAAAAGATGAAATGCCCGACTGTTTAGCCGGTTTGGCAGCATCAGCAGCAATCGCTGTTTCAGATGTTCCTTTCACTACTCCGATCTCGGAAGTTCGCGTAGCCCGTATTGATGGCGAATTCGTTATCAACCCGTCACTGGAAATGTTAGCACAAGCCGATCTTGACATTATGGTTGGTGCATCGTACGAAAACATTATGATGGTTGAAGGCGAAATGAATGAAGTTTCGGAAGAAGTAATGTTGGAAGCGATCAAAATTGCGCACGAAGAAATTAAAAAGCACTGTAAAGTTCAGGAAGAACTGGCTGCAGAACTGGGAGTTGTAAAACGTGAATATTGCCACGAAAACAACAACGAAGAATTGCGTGCTCAGGTTAAAGCCGATCTTTACGAAAAAGCATACGCTATTGCGAAACAACAAATTACCAACAAAAGCCTGCGTATGGAGTCTTTTGCTGCTGTTGTTGACGAATATGTTGCAGCTTACCTTGAGGCTAATGCCGAAAATGAGGAGATTGACCTTGTGGCCAACGAAAAACTCATTCGCCGTTACTACCACGATGTGGAAAAAGAAGCCATGCGCCGCATGATTCTCGACGATGCAATTCGTTTAGATGGCCGTAAAACGAACGAAATCCGTCCTATCTGGGGCGAGGTTGATTACCTTCCCGGTGCACACGGATCATCAATTTTCACCCGTGGCGAAACTCAATCGTTAACTTCGGTTACATTGGGTACCAAAATGGATGAGAAAATTATCGACCAGGTAACTGTTCAGGGAAAAGAGAAGTTTTTGTTACACTACAACTTCCCTCCATTCTGTGTTGGCGACCCTAAAACGCCACGCGGAACCAGCCGTCGCGAGATCGGTCACGGAAACCTTGCACACCGCGCATTAAAGAAAATGCTTCCTGCCGATTCACCTTATGTAGTTCGTATTGTTTCTGATATTCTGGAATCAAACGGATCATCATCGATGGCAACTGTTTGTGCCGGAACAATGGGATTGATGGACTGCGGATTAAAAATCAAAAAACCGGTATCGGGTATCGCAATGGGATTGATTACCGATAAAGGTGCTGAAAAATACGCCGTTCTTTCTGACATTTTAGGTGACGAAGACCACCTGGGCGACATGGACTTTAAAGTAACCGGTACTGCCGATGGTATTACCGCTACTCAAATGGATATTAAAGTTGACGGACTGCCATACGAAGTGCTTGCACAAGCATTGCAACAGGCAAAAGAAGGCCGTTTACACATTTTGGGCGAAATGCTGAAAGTGATTCCTGAAGTACGCGAAGACTTTAAACCGAATGTTCCACGTATCGAAACCGTTCAGATTCCGAAAGATATGATCGGTGCGGTAATCGGACCTGGTGGAAAAGTGATTCAGGCTATCCAGGAAGAAACTCAAACCGTAATCGTTATCGAAGAAGTTGACGATGCAGGTTTGGTTCAGATTTCAGGAGCCGGACTGGAGCCAATTGAAGCTGCAAAAGCTAAAATTAAGGCAATCACTGCACTTCCTGAAGTGGGTGAAATTTACCAGGGAAAAGTAAAATCGGTAGTTTCTTTCGGAGCATTTATCGAGATTATTCCTGGAAAAGAAGGTCTGTTGCACGTATCGGAAATGGCTTGGGAACGCGTTGAAAACGCAGAAGACTTTGCCAAAGAAGGCGAGATTGTTGAAGTTAAACTGATCGGTGTTGACGAAAAAACCGGCAAACTGAAACTTTCGCGCAAAGTGTTGTTGCCAAAACCTGAAGGTTATGTAGAGCGCCCGCCAAGAGAAAACCGCGGACCTCGTGGAGATAACCGTGGTGGTGATCGTCGACGCGATGATCGCAGAGGTGGAGACAGAAGACGTGATGACCGCAGAGGTGGAGATCGCAGAGAATTCCGTCCTCGTCGCGATAACGACTAAGAGCTGAATAAATTTCAAGCAAAATAATTTAAACGCTCCGCCTTTTGGTGGGGCGTTTTTTCTGAAAGTAAATCAAAGGAAGACAGCAATTTCGCGCCCGAAAGTCCGGGGTTGCTGCAAAAGCATATCAAAGGCGCATTCAACAATGCTATTCAACGCACAATCATTTTATGCGCCTTGCAATCTGTCTATTTTTATGAAATGCTGTCGACAGGCCTCACTTATTCCTAGTGTTGATTTCGGAAAATCATGACTACTTTATTCTTTCTATTACGTTAATTGCTTCTTTCTCATTTTCCCAACATACAGCCGAATATAAAAATATACAATCGTCAGCAAAGCATAACACCCGGCCTGTAAATACAACGTTATCAGCTCTGTTTTTACTTCCGCTATTCCAACGCCCATTGTGCGCAAACGTAAATAGGCAGGCACAGCTGTTGTTCCGGGCAAAATTTTGGATAAGCTTACCAACCAATCGGGCATGGCCGAAACCGGCCACGAAATGCCACTCAGGAATAAGGCTATTGGCGACAAAAACATCATAAATACAATGGCCGACTCGCGGTGCTTAAAGAAAGTTGACAGACCGATTCCAAAGAAGATTACCGCCAGTAAGAACGGAAACAGCAACATCAGCACATCAAGCATATGGCCCTTATCGGGATAGCTGAACCAATCGTGAATTAGTATCAGTGCGAGGCAAATATTAAATGCCGAGATGAGCAAATATGCCCCTACTCTACCAAAAAGCAATGGAATAATTTCGCGCCTGCGTTTATTTTCCGGCAACCTGAACGGAGATTCTTTTGATTCGGAAAAAGTACCTCCCATAATTCCAATGCCAATTAGCAAGGTTTGCTGAATGATAATGATAATCAATCCGGGCATGATAAAACTACCATACGAACCAGCCGGGATGTAAAGCATTTGTGTTTGAATACTCAGCGGACTGACAGCAGCTTTTGCCTGTTTCAGAGATTTCCCTTCGGCCAGGTAATGTTGCACGCCTACTCCTGCACCAAAATAAGCATTCACGGTTTGTGCCGCCGTGTAAAACGTTTTGTATTTTAACAGGTAACTGCCATCGGCGTAAACCGCAACATCGGCCTGTGTTGTTGACAGTACGTTTTTCTGAAATCCTTTCGGGATTAGCAAAACACCATCAATTTTATTGGCCATAAAAAGTTGCTCTGCCTCTTCAAGGCTTTGCGGATTATACGATACTTCGACATCGCGCGATGCATCCAACATGTTCGTGTATTTCCGGCTGGTAGCAGTTTGATCTAAATCAACAACACCAATTGGCAAGTCGGTCAGCACTTCATTAAAGTATCCGAACGAATACAACAATGGATAAATTAACAGTGCCCCCACCAAAATCAACACAGCTCCACTATCCGAAAAAATGGCTTTCAACTCATTCTTGAAATGAATGGCCATTAACTCGAAACTGCTTATTCTATTCTTGTCTTTTGTCATAGTTCCTATTGTTTTCCCCAGTATTTAGGATCGCTCAGGCTCTTCTTATATACTTTAAATACGGCCATCCCCGACAGCATAAACAGGAGGATGTAACACAAATACGGCAAGGCTTCTTTTATTGGTGCGCCTCGTAACGATTGTGAAATAAACAGTTTCTCCCACCAGGTAAAGGGGAAAATAGCTGTGAGTACACGCACAAATGGCATCATTCCTTCTACCGGAAAAGTTAATCCTGAAAATGTTATTCCCATCATTATATATGCACTACCAACCGACAGCGACAAACGCAGGTTTTTGGTTAAGGAAACGAATATTAATCCCAGCATTTGGTAAGCAAGAATTGTAATAAACTGGCCGCAAAAAATAACCATAAAACTGCCATTTAACGGCATTCCTTCAACCTCATAAAGCAGGTAGGCAATTAACATGGCGAACCCGGAGTAAATAACGGTGTAAGGAAACAGTTTCCCGGCAATTGCCATTCGCACGCTGTTGTTTCCGGCTTTCAAAAGACTTAAGCCTGTTCCTCGTTTCAGTTCATTTCCGAAAGTGTAAACCGAACTCATAAAAGCAAACAAAAACAAGGTAAAATACATCATTGCCGAGTTAAGGAAATAAGCATAATTTGTATATGGATTAAACAAGACATGCTTTTGAATTTTCACAGGAACAACACGAGCCATGGCCTTTTGTGCATTATTACCGTTAAGTGCCAGTTTTTTTAGCTGAATTCCGGCCGAAAATGTATTTAGCGTGGTTAAAACCGAACGTTGCACAACACCGGCAACCGTTACATTTGTTCCGTTGATATAAACCGGCACGGGAGCCTCCATTCCCTGAAATACTTTTTTCTCCAGCTCATTGGGCAAAACAACAATGGCCTGAACAAGCCCTTGTTTTAGCCATTCCTGCGCCTGAAACATATCTGGTGCTCCGGCTACAATCTGTACATCAGGTGAAGCGTTTAACGCATTTCCAACTTTTACGGAAAGTGATGAATTATCCTGATCGACCAAAGCAATGGGCAAGCGTTTCGCGGCTCCCTGCTGAAAGATAAAAAAGAGCAGGAGAATACCCATGATTGGCCCGAATAACAACAAAAACCGATAAGCCGGATTTTGCTGAATCCGCCTGGCCTCACGAATCAGCACTTCAAAAATAGGATGTCTCTTTTTCCCGTTCATTTTATTTGGTTTCGGGTAAGGTAACAACAGCTGTCATTCCCGGACGCAATCCTTCGATTTTATTCACCGGACGCGCCTCAATTTCAAACGATTTTAAATCGAACTCTCCCGACGTTTTTGTTGCATTCCAACGGGCAAAATCAGCCGACGGGCTAATGTATTTTACTTTAAAGTCGAACTCCTGCCCATCGAGACCAGGGATTTTTGCTTTAAACACACTTCCCATTTTAAAATGATTCATATAGTCTTCGCGGATGTAGAGCGTTACCCAAATGTCGTTCAAATCGAGTAGGGTTACTACCGGAAAACCTGTTGAAACCAGTTCACCTTCTTCAACATTTACTCCCGACACTTCGCCATCGGCAATGGCATTAATTGTTGTTTCCTGCAGGTAGGCCTCCACCTCGGCAATAGCGGCCTCGGCACGTTTTACCATTGCAGCGGCAGCAGCTTTATCTTCTTCGCGGGCTCCTTTTTCGGCTTTCTGCCAAATGGCTTTTGCTGCATTTGCCGTTTCGCGGGCCGCTTTCATTTGCGTTTCAACCTCATCGCGTTTTTGTGCCGGCACCACTCCTTCATCATATAAATTCTGAACGCGTGCAAATGTTTTTTCAGCAAACTGGGCAGCTGCTTCGGCTTTAACATACGTGCTGTAGGCTGCTGTAATATCCTCTTGTTGTGCTCCGTTTTGTGCTTTTCGGCTTTGTGCGCTTGCTGCCGAACGAGCTGCATTTGCATTGGCCAGTTTTGCATTAATTTCGGGGCTGTCGATAGAAAAAATAAAGTCGTCCTTTTTCACTTTTTGTCCCCTGTCAACAGCAACTTTCTGTATTCTTCCCGGAACTTTCGATGCAATATTGTATTGCTGAGCCTCAACCTCTCCCTGCAGAATTACGGGCTCGGGTTTGGTTACTACAATAAATGTATATACTATAAATGCTACTATAGCTACAAGTACAACTATTGAGCTTAAGGTCTTCTTGTTCATATTCATTGTTTTTTGCTTTTGTTTTTTTAAAGTGATTCGGTTACGGTATTGTCTCCACTCGAAAATTCGATGTATTGCTCGGGAACGCCCGCTGTTTGAAGGAAATTCGCCAAAGCAACATCGTAATTGTATAAAACGCTTAGTCGTAATGTTTTTACCTGTAATACTTTTGTATTTGCCTCCACCACATCGGTAGAAGTTGCAAATCCTTCGTTAAATGCGTTCTCGGTACTTTGGCGGTATTCGTTCGCCAAAGCGAGCGTCGTTTCCAGTTCGGTTTTTTGCTCCATTTGCATTTGCAGTTCGTTGTAGAGTTTTACCAAATAAGCTTCCAAATCGTTGTTGGCTTTCTGCTCGGCGTATTCAACCTGGTTGTGCAAAGTTTCGCTGGCCAATATGTTGTTCTTACGGCTCATTCCCTGAAACACATTCCACTTCATTCCAATTCCCAACTCCCATTCGGGCATGTATGGCGAAAAGTTTTTATCGGCAATGTTGTAATTACCCATTGCCGCAATAGTTGGTAAATATTCATTTTTTTCTACCCGGTGCTTTATCTCAACAAGCTCCTTTTTGCCTTGTATTTGTTGTAATTGAGGATTTAATTCTTTGGCACGATCTAACCAGGCAGCCAGCCCTGTTAATTCAGTATTGATAAACAAATTGCTGGCCGGAATAACCTTTCCGATCGAATCGGCAGCCAATGTTGCTTTTAATCCGGTTCGTAATATTTCAACAGTTCGCGTGGCCTGCTTCACTTCGCGTTCGGCCTCGTTTTTTGCCACCTCGGCATGTAACAATTCAACTTTTGCAATCATTCCGTTATCGAATAATTTTTTTGCATCGTTGTAGTGGTTCTCCATACTTTTCAGCATTTCCTTTCGGAGTTTTTCCACTTGCAAGCCAAGGGCAAGACCGTAGTAGCGTGTAACCAGTTCGGTTAACAGAACACCTTCGGCATGTCGTAATTCCTGCTGGCTGATACTCAGATTTACTTCGGCAGCCTGGTTGGCACCGTTAATTTTGCTTCCGGCATAAATGGGTAAAGCAAAACTTGCTGTCAGTAAAGCAAAGTTCTTTTCCTGAATAATCTCGTCCCAATCGTGTGACTGAATGGCTTCGCCGCCTTCAAGTAATTGCTGACGTACAATTTGGGTACTCATGTCGTCACTCAAATAAGGATAAAGCGCGTTGCTTGCCGGATCGGGATTTGGAACGCCGCTAAAAACACCATAATTCCCCAGTGTTTCGTACAAGGGACTAATGGCTTCGCCCACAGGAGTTAAATCGAGATGCAAAGGATCGGACATGGTCATTGCCGTTGCATTTAGCGAAACCTGTGGCAAACGCATACCTTTTTTTGATTTTACCTCGAATTCTTTTTGCCTTATCGCTTCTTTTTGACGCAACAGTGCCGGATTTTGCTCCAGCATGATTTGCATCGCCTGATCGAATGACAACAATTTTTCCTGTGATTGTCCGCGAACCGTTATTCCAACTGCCAGAAGCAGCAGCAATAACAAGACTGTTTTCTGTTGTTTAATTGTTTTCATTTCTGTTATTGTAAGCTGTATTTTGTTGTTTTATTAATTTCATGTCTCTGAGTTGTTTACTATTTCAAAAACTTAAAAATCAGTTTTAGCAAATGCTTAATATCTTCTTCTGCAATAATATTCTCATCGTTATATTTATATTTCTGATTGATAAACTGAATGGTGGTTATTATCAATATCAGGTACAAATCACTAACGATTAGCGTCTTGTCCAATTCGTTGCGTGACCGACCCATTTCCATCAATTTCTCAAGCAGCATTTGTGTATTTTCCTGGATATGTTTATCGATTACGAAGTTATAATCGTTGGTAAGCACATACAAAAATTTCACCCGGATTGGCTCCTTGTTTGCCAGTTCAACAAAGTGGCGGATTATATTTTCAATGGTTACATGAAATGGCTCACCCTGCTCGATTAGTTTTTCGAACATGCCGAACACTTCGCTGTAAACCTCTTGTAAAATGGCATTTACCAGTTCGTACTTCCCTTTGTAGTGCATGTAGAAATAGCCCGATGCCACTTGTGCATCTTTTGAAATCAATGCCACCGAAGCACCTCCAAAACCATTATCAACCACCAGTTTCATGGTTGATTGTTTTAATCGTTCAATTTTTGTTTGATCTGTAATCCGTGCCATATCTTCGAATTAATAAATGAACGTTCATTCATTTATGCAAAAGTAATTGCTTTACAGAAATGGCAGATGCTTCTTTTTAAGAAATGGCAAAATTTTAGGATGAAATAACATTTAGAGGTACAAAAAAACCGGATTCAAATGAATCCGGTTTTCTGTCAAGATATTGTTTGTTTAAACTAAAATCTTCGCATTAATATTATCGATACTTGCTTTTACACCTTCAAAAGGTTTGCCGTTACCCTGGTTGTCGTCCTCCACAAAGAAGTATTTCATACCTGCAGTTTCGCGTGCATCCATAATACGTTTGTAATCGGCAACACCGGCACCAACAGAAACAATATCGTCTTTGTCAACGGTGTAAAATGGTTCAACTACCTCGTCGCCCATTCCTTTGAAGTGAAGCAGCTGGAAGCGTCCCGGATATTTATTGAACATTTCAACAGGATCCTGGCCTGCTTTCAATGCCCAGTAACAATCCAGCTCCATAGTAATCAGGTCGGCATCCATTTCTTTCAGGAATACATCGTAATAAGGCACCATTCCGTCGGTTGGTTTAAACTCGAAGTTATGGTTGTGGTAACCAAACTGAATACCTACATTTTTCATGATCTCGCCAACTTTATTCCACTCGGCAATCATCTTTTTATAGGTTTCAATGTTACGGTCTTTTTCTTCAATCCAGGGTTGAACACAATATTCAACACCAATTTCGGCATGTGCATCTGCCATTATCTGGGCACTTGCAGTAGTAATTCCTTCGGCTTCAACACTTGTATGGCTACTAATTACTTTCATTCCATTGTCTTCCACCATTTTCTGGAATTCTTTTGGTGCTACGCCATAAAATTTACCATCGGCATACGAGGCCATTTCAACAAATTTATAGCCCATGTCGGCAATTTTCTTTAACGAACCGGCTGCATCCGCTGTCATTGCATCGCGAATACTGTATAGCTGCAGGCCAACTCCCATTCCGGTTGCGGCTTTAACTGCCTCTGTAGCTTGTTCAACCGTTTTTTTACCACCCGAGCCACAAGCATAGGTTCCCAGTGCCAAAACACCTACTGTACCCGCCGTAGAAATTCTCAGAAATTCTCTTCTATCCTTCATGATTTTTACTTTAGTTAGTTATGCTGTATAAAATTTATTTAAATTAAAAACTCTAAAAATAATGAGTTATTTTTTTGAAAGGCACTAATTTATAAAGATTTTGCAGAAAATAGCCAGAACAGACAAATCTGTTACTTTAACACAAACAAAACATCTCCCTTTTGTATGTAGCCGGCAAATTTATTTTCGCTGAGGATGCCAGGAATTTAAAACGGAAATCCGAGGCTAAAATGAAAACGCGACTCGCGATCCTGGTTATTACCCGAAATTAACAACTGAATCGGCCCCATTAGTGAGTCGTACTTAAACCCGAAACTATACCCCCAAATATTATCGCCAAATGGTTGTGTGGCTATATGATCGAACAAATCTTCGTAAGTATCGGCAGTGGCTCCAACATTAACATTTGCGGTTACGTAAAGTCCCGAAGCTATTTCCCAACTGAGTGATGATTTAGCAAGTGCATAATTGTAAGTGTAAATTTCGGCAAAATTAAAGCCTGCCAAATCTTTAAACTGCAGTTTCCCTGGACCAAATTGCGATCCGCCCAACATATACATCCCGTTAGCCCCCGAATCGTCGGTACTAAATCCTGCCCCCACCTCGAAATTGTAGGTAAGCCTGCGCGCAAAAGTTTTATACCAGTTATGATCGATGGTTAATGCGGCGTAAGGCTCATTAATTTCTCCGATTAAATAATCTCTTGGTTCGCTGCTGCTCAGTTTCATGTCGCTATTGGCCGACAATATGTGTTGAAATTCAATATTCAGTTTTATACCTCTTTTGGGGAAATAAAGATCGTCGGTGGTATTTACCTTGTAATAAAACTGATAACCCCAGTCGTGCGATTTCAGGTAATCAAAATCGGTTTCCGCATAAATCGCTTGCAGATCGACACGCGGTGCTATACGGTTGTATTTATAAAATACATTGCCTCCAAATTGCTGGTTTAATCCAAACAAATACTCCAGGCCGTACCCTCCGCCAAAATAACCACGTTTGTAAGTTCCCAAACGTTTCCCGTCATCGTAAAACGGAAGTTTGTAGCGGTAAGTATTCATAAAGAAATAGTCGGAAAGGCGTTGTTTTTTTCCAACGAACCGATTTAACTTGATTTCCATGCCCGGATTTTCGGCGATATTTAACGAAAGCAACATACGCGTAGCCGGAGAAATTACATTCCGCAAAGTAAAATTAGTGGTAATTCCTACTCCCAGATCATCGTCGTAGCGCGGAGCCAGCTTTACCATTGCCCTTGGTGTTTCTTTTACATGAAAAACCAGGATATAACCTTCGCTGTCCCAATCTCTTCTTAACGAATAAGTTAATTTTCCGAAGTGCATGGAGCCATACATAAAATCGATGGCTTCTTTAATATCTTCTGCACTCACCATATCTCCGGCTTCTATTCCCGATTTCGACAAAACAAAATTCTTGCTCAAATAATTCAGCCCGGTAACTTCCATTCCGGTAATCCTGATCTTTTCGGGTTGAGGAATTCGTTCTACGGCTTCTGATTTTAAATCGTATTTATCGGCAAGTGCTTCTATTTCGCTCCATTTTTCACGGGCGGTATCTTCGCCAACCTGCTGAATTTCCTGTCCTTTTACAAAATCGGCTGCCGAATAATCGTGCAAATCCGGGATGATCAACACATCGCATTTTGCAAACTGTTCTTTGGCGTCAACAATTCCAGCCAATGCAATCGATCGTTGTAGAATATCGGTCATCGATTGAATATCGTCAACCGTTACATCTTCCTGAAAACCAACATAAACGCCAATAATAATATCGGCCCCCATATTTATGGCTTCCTGCACCGGGAAATTCCGTGTAACACCACCATCAACCAAAAGCATCGAATCCATTTGTACCGGCGAAAAAACGGTTGGAATAGACATGCTGGCACGAATTGATTTCACCAGGTCGCCCGAGCTGTGTTCGATTGTTTCTCCCGATATCATATCAACCGACATACAATGGAACGGAACAGGTAACTGATTAAAATCTTCATCTTCGGTAAGCGGCCAGAGCAATTCGGAAAAATAAGCTTCAAGGTGTTGCCCGTCAATAACTCCGGCGGGCAGGTTGATTCTTTTTTCACGTATAGGAATCTCGAAAAGGTATTTCTTGGTTTCTTCCTTTTCGTCCATGGCAACGCTTAACAGCCTTTCTTTGTCGGTTAGCAACAAGTCCCAGTTGGCGTTTTTATTGATAGCTGAAAGTTCGTCGGCCGTATAACCAACAGCATACAAACTGCCCATTATACTGCCCATACTGGTTCCGGTAATTATATCGGGGCGAATTCCGGCTTCTTCAAGCACTTTTAGCACACCAATATGCGCCAGCCCCTTTGCTCCTCCACCGCTTAAAACCAAAGCGGTTTTGGGCTTTTCTGTTTGATTTTCTTCTTGTGAATAAACAGGAAATGCAGCCATTAGAAAAAATACAATGGCTACTAATCGACAAGGTATGAGAATCGATCTTTTCATGCCCGAATGGCTTAGTTAATTTCCGTGTTTTCTGTACAAAAATAATTCAGGCCCCGAAAATAGTCAGTATAATCAGGCCCCGGTTTATTTTAATCGCATGAATTTAAGAAATTAACCAATTCGTGCACATCTTTTTTCGATGAAAAAGGATAACCACCCATGGTTTGAAGTGAGTAAATATTGTGATATAGAATACTCTCCTTATGGGGTGTGGCATCTTCAATCATTGCAATAGCTTCCTGGTATAACTGGTCTCTGTACTTCATTCGATTTTGTGTTTAAATATATTATAATCTAATAGATAGCTTTGGTGTTTTGCTTATTTCCCCACCCATTCTTTAAACTCGGTTGCTTTTAGCCGGCTAATGGTGATGGTTTCGTTGAAAGGCGCAATCAGTTTCAAAATTAACTTTCCACCAAAATGATTTTCGAATTTCCGAATGGCATTAATATGTACAATGGAGCTGCGGTTGGTGCGAAAGAACAAATCCGGGGCGAGCTGCTCTTCCAGCTTTTCAATGGTTAAATCAATTACATGCTCTTTTCCCTGAAAAGTAACCGCAGTGGTTACGCGGTTTTCGGTATAAAACCAGGCCACATCATCTACATCGAGTTTAAAATACGATGTTGCGCCGCTTATAAGAAATCGCTTCCGGTATTTCCTTTCCCCCGATGTAATGGCTTGTAACAGTTCTTTATAATCGGGAGCACTTTCAGGCTTTTCTGTTGCTGCCGTCACCATGTGCTCGAATTTTTCGATAGATAAACGCAGCTTGTCTTGCTTAATTGGCTTTAGCAAATAGTCGATACTGTTTACCTGGAAAGCACGTAAAGCATATTCGTCGTAGGCGGTAGTAAAAATTACCATGCTGGTTACATTCACCTGGTCGAAAATGGAGAAGCTAATACCATCGGTTAGCTGAATGTCCATAAAGATCAGGTCGGGTGCCGGATTACTTTTCAGCCAGGCCACCGTGCTCTTTACACTTTCAAACCAATCAATAATTTGCCAGTCGGGCCGCAGTTTTTCAACCATTCCCCGTAGCAAACGATAGTTATGAAGTTCGTCTTCAACAATAATAACTCTCACACTCTGCTTTTTTAATTATTCATTTAGCTTCGTTTTCCCGATTTTGCGGTACAATATCTAAGTTATAATTCAATTTTTCGGTAACTCAAATCGCACTCACAATAATGGCACTTTCACTTCAAAGCGGTTCTCGTCGTACTGAACCACCATTTCTCTTTCGGTTAAAATCTCATAACGTCGCACCAGGTTTTTTAATCCTGTTTTAGTTGAATAGGATGCCTCTCTACGATTCAGGCTATTGGCAACCACCAAATAATCATCTTCAACATAAACTTTAATAATAAGTGGTGCTTCGCGGCTCGTTATATTGTGTTTTATTGCATTTTCGATAAGCAACTGCCCGGTTAACGGTGCTATCTCTTTGTCGAAAACATTGCCGGGCACCAGCGATTCAACATTAATCCCTTCTCCCAGGCGCTCTTTATGCAAGGCACAATAGGCTTTCATAAAATCGAGTTCCTCGCCTAACTTCACCAGGCGTTTGTCTTTACTTTGCAAAACGTAGCGGTACACATCAGTAAAATTTTCGGTAAACTCCACGGCCACATCCGGATCGTATATAATTAACGATTTTAACACACTCAGGTTATTGAAAAGAAAGTGCGGATTCAACTGATCTTGCAACGAGTTATAATCCATTCGCAACTTTTCGCGTTTCATTTCAGCAATTTGCTCCTGCGAGTCGAGCCATTTTTGAGTAAAGCGCGCTATTGTAAGCGAATTGCCCACCATTTGCACAAACACCAAACCGGTAACCATTCCCATAATAACTCCCGAGCGCGACTCGCCTATACCCAGCTTCGGGTCGATGAAATACATGATTATCCGATGGGCAAAAACCATAAAAAGTATTCCAACACTTATCTGCAGAAAAAGCCGCAATTTTATCTTTTTCGGTATGGGTAGAAAGCGCTCCAAAATATTGTCGAGAACAATCTGTAACTCGGCAGCTACATTAAAAGCAACAATTACCACCACATAAATTACCAATGGAATTTTAATATCTTCCTGTGCAGGAATATGGGTAACATACGAAATAAAATGCAACACAAGCACCGCAATTATGCTAATGATAACAAAGCGCACCAGTACACTAACAGGTTCGTAACTGGGTAACCTGGTAGCCAGGTTTTTCTTTTTATTGCTATGTAAGTCGAGGCATTTCATTTCTGCACAACCATTACTTTATTTTTATTCTTCGGGCATATACAGGTTTCCGGTTACACTTTGCCACCTGGTTTTCAGCACCTCGAAATTGGCGATGGTTTGCGTTAACTGCGCTTTTGCCTGCACCCATTGTGCCTGTGCATTTAACATGTCGGTGGTTGTATTTAAACCTACCTCGAAACTGGCTTTTGTTTCTTCCATGCTTTCCCCAGCCTCGTCAACACTTTTTTGCGCCAGCAGAATAGATTCGTACGCTTCCACCACCTGCACTTTTACCTGCATCACCTCAAGATTAATCAAATCATTTGTATGTTGCAAATCGGTTTCGGCTTGCTCAATTTTTAACTGAGCTGCACGCTGCTTCTTTTTCCCCTGTCCCCACTGGAAAACGGGAATAGAAACCTGTGCTGCCAGCATGGGTTGAAAATCGATTTCTTCGTACAAATCTTTCACCCAGTAACTGGTATATTGTGCGCTAACACCAATGGTTGGCAAATAATCGGCACGTGTAATTTTAGCGTTCAGCTCCGATATTTCTTTTTGTTTTTCAAGTATTTTGAGTTCGTTTCGTTGCTCGCTCGCCTGCACTAATCCATCTTCCAGATTAAATAATTTTACTTCGGTATTGGCCTCGCGGCTAATCTGAATCTCGGTATCCAAAGGCTGGCCCAAAATCTGATTCAGGTACATTTTGGCCACTTTTAATCCGTTTCGGGCTTTTAGCAGATTTAAATCGGCTTCGTTTTTCTGAACGGTTACGCGCAATTTTTCACTGGCCGGCTGCAATCCAACTTCGTACATAGCTGTCATTTGCTCTTCCAGCTCGGTAAGCATTTTTATGTATTCTTCGGCAATCCGAATATTCTCCTCAACGGTTGCCACCTGCCAATACGCCTTATCGGTTTGCTCAATCACCTCCGAATATTTCATGTTCAAAGCCATATCGGCAATAGAAACACCGGCATCGGCCTGTTGGTTGGAATAACGAATTTTCCCGCCGGCATAAATGGCCTGGTTAACTTCGAAACCACTGTTTATAAGCGTTAAACTTCCTAAATCGATATTAATTCCCGGGCTCCAAACATCGCTGGTTCCTGAAAAGTCTCCATTCATAGCAGCCTCTTCGCTATCAGCTGTAGGTAAAAAATAACCCGGCATATTTATGGCATCCATTCCCGGGCGGTGCATTAACGAAGACGAAAAACCCACTGATGGCAAATACGCCGTTCTTGCCACTTCCTGATTTACCTGCGCTTCGCGGTTTTGTAAAGCGGCGTTTTTTAATTCTTTATTGAAAGCAACAGCTTGCTCGCGACAATCTTCCAGTGTCATTACCTTTTGTGCATAGCCATTGCTAAAAACTGCCAGCAAAAAGACAGCTATGCCGCTTATATATTTTATTGATTGATTCATCTGTTCTATCTTTTTAGATTGAATTCATTCGTTAAAAAGAAAAAGTTAGCCCCGATTTGTCTAGCCAAAGTACTAGCAATTGTCGTCCCCCCGACAAAAAACCGAGGCAACTTTTTCTACTCTCTATCTAAACTGCATAATCTGTATTATGCCTCTTTTACTGTGTTTAATTTACTCCCATCAACGCGGTACAACACGGTGTAAAGTACCGGTACAACTACAAGAGTAATAATTGACCCGATTGCTAACCCAAACATAATTACAATAGCAGTTGAGTTAAACATTGAATCGGTAATCAGTGGCGCCATTCCCAAAATAGTAGTTAAGGATGCCATCATTACCGGGCGTAAACGCGATAAAGCCGCGTCGATTGTTGCACTTAACCGATCTTTTCCACTCTTAATATTCTGGTTAATTTCGTCGAGCAGCACCACGGCATTTTTAATCATCATTCCAATCAGCCCTAAAGCTCCGATAATTCCGGCAAATGTGAGGTAAACACCCGTTGTAGCCAAACCAAGTACAATTCCGACGAAAGCGAATGGAACTACAAGGAAAATGATGATTGGCTGTTTAAGGTTATTAAATAAACCGATGATAATAATTGCCATCAGCCCCACTGCCAGTGGTAAGAACATAAACAGCGCACTGTTTGCTTCGCCCGAGCGAGCGGTGGCTCCTTCCCAGGTTAATTCGTAACCTTCGGGTAAGTCAATAGCTTCAACTTTTGCCTGAAACTTTGCCTGCACTTCGGCTGCAGTGAATCCGTCGGCAGCATCGCATTGAGCTTTAATGGCGCGTCTATTATCAAGACGATGCACGAGTTCGTAATCCCATGTTACTTTCATGGTATCAACAATTTGCGAAAGCGGAACACTTGCTCGGCTTTGCTGGCCCCAAACCGGGATATTTAATAGCTGCTCAACATTTTCAGCAACTCTATTATCAGTGCGCAAAATAATTGGCATCATTTTATCGCCTTCGTAAATGGCTCCAATCGGACGGCCGTTGGTAGCCACTAAAATAGAGTTCCCCATGTCGGCGCGCGACAAACCTAATGGTTGAGCACGTTCAACCGAATAAACGGGAACAATTTTTTTCGTCTGATTTTTCCAGTCGTCGGTAACATGAATAGCCGACGGCTCATCTAAAAATATCTTTTTTGCTTTGTTGGCCAATTCTTTTAAAACAGCCGGATCAGGCCCGGTAAACTGTGCTTCAATATCTGCATCAGAGAAAGCTGCTCCGTATTCCATTACCCTGAAAAAAGCATTCGGGTAGTTCGTGCTCAAGTACTTTTCAATTTTAGGAATAACCTCAGCCACCCGATCGGTATTGTCTGTTTCAATAATCAAATCGCCATAATTTGAGCCACCATTATCCATATGACGCATTAAAAGATAACGAGCCGGCGGACGACCTACTGAAGCGGTAATGGAATGCACGCCTTCAATTGCAAGAATGTCTTTCTGAATCTGCTCCAGGTCCCTTTCCACAGCTTCGATATCGGCTCCTTGTGGCAACTTGTACTCTATAAAAAACTGGTCGTAATCAATTTTCGACATAAAGTCAACTTTTACAAAACGGAACGACCAGAAGGCAAAGATTAATACTGCAAACGAACCCAATGCAAACATGTATTTATTGCGCACTGCCCATTTTAAAAATTTCCCGAAAATCTTGTATAACCCTTTGTCGTAGGTTTCGGCATGTTCGCCTTTCGGGCGTTCTTTGCGGTAAAAATATTTGGCGTTAAATGGTGTCTGAATCATTGCAAATATCCAGCTTAAGGTAAGCGAGATGATAAGCACGGTAAACAACGACGCCAGAAACTCACCGGCTTCGTTTGGCGACATACGCAAAGGCAAAAAGGCTAAAATTGCAACAGCCGTTGCACCAAGCAAGGGCAGTGCTGTTTTTTGCGCCGTATTTACAAAAGCCTTGCTTCGCTCCATTCCCGATTTCAGATCAACCAGAATACCATCGGCAACAACAATGGCGTTGTCAACCAACATTCCCATAGCCAGAATAATGGCTGCCAGTGTTACACGATGTAATGGAAGCCCAATGGCCAACATTACAATTAAAGTACCCATTATGGTAAAAATCAACCCGCTCGAGATTAACAACCCGGACCGGTAGCCCATGGCAAACATCAGTACAATAATTACAATACCCACTGACATGGCCAGGTTAAGCATAAAATCTTTTACCGCATCATCTACCCGGTCGGGCTGATAATAAACCTGGTTGATTTCCATTCCAACCGGTAATTCTTTTTGTAATTCGGCAAGTTTTTCATCCAGTCGCTCACCTAATTTTACCACGTTAATTCCACTCTCATTCGACAAACCAAGTGTTAAACCGGCTTTGTCGTTGTAAAACAGGGCTTCGCTTTTGGGTTCGAGAAACGATCGTTCGATTGCTGCAATATCTCCCAAACGGAAGTTTCCTCCGCCGGGAACCTGTATCAGCAGGTTTTCAATTTCGTTAATTGTTGAAATTTTTTGGCCAACCCCTACACGAATCGACTCCGTTCCGGTAACAATTGATCCGGGGTTAATGATTGCCGTCTCGTTTTGGATGGAGGCAGCAATATAAAGCGGATTAACATTTAATCCGGCGAGTTTTTCGGGCGAGAATACGATATCAATGGTTTCGGTTTGTTCGCCAAATATCTGCGAACGGCGTACACCACTAACGCTTAACAATTCGCGCTCGATGTATTCGGTATATTTTACCAGTTCATCATGTGTATATCCTTCGGCAGTAATCGCATACAAAATGCCATACACATCGGCAAAATCATCATTTACAATGGGCTCCATTGCTCCCGATGGCAAACTCCCTTTTGCATCGTTTACTTTACGCCTGAGGTGATCCCAAAGCTGTGGCAACTGCGGTGTTTTTACAGTTGGCTGGATGTTTACGGTTATTAACGACAAGCCCGGTTTTGAAACCGATTTTATATCGTCGATATTTTCGAGTTTTTGAATTGCTTTTTCCAGCACGTCGGTAACTTCCAGCTCAACTTCGTGTGCTGTTGCTCCGGGGTAAACTGTAACAACTGTTGCAGCTTTAATCGGAATTTCGGCATCTTCGAGTTTCCCGATCTTATTGTACGCAATTACTCCTCCAAGCAACACGGCCACCAAAATGGTGGAAATCATTGCTTTCTGATTCAGTAGTTTTTCCAGCATTACAATAATCCTCCAATATTAGTTTCCGAAGGAGTTTTTATCGGTTTTACTTTTTGCCCTTCCACCAGGTAGTGCACTCCGGCAGTAACTACCTGTTCGCCACTGTTTACTCCCGATTCAATATTTACACGCCCCAATGTTCCGTCGAGGTTCGTTGTAACTTCGCGTTTTTCAACTTTATGAGTCGACGAATTGTAGATCCAAACGTAAGTATTTGTTTCTTCGTGAAAAATTGCAGATGACGCTACCGAAAGCTGATTTTCGTTTACTTTGCAATACACTTTAATTTCGGCTGTCATTCCGGGCGCTACTTCCAAATCATTTTTATTATCGAACGCGTATTTTGCTTCGTACAAACCATCGTGCATGGCTTTTTCGCTAACGCTAAACAATTTTACGGGCAGGTTACTAATTCCGGCATTCGCTACGGTCAGGTAACTTTCCATATCGTTTTTTACACGCTGAAGTTGACTTTCGGAAACCGAAACAACCGCTTCAAGATGTGAATTGTCGATAATTGAAACAATTGGTGTTCCGGCTCCAACGGTTTGAAAATTCTCTACAAATTTCTCGTAGATATAGCCTGAAAACGGGGCTTTCAGCTCGGTGTCGCGCAATTGGTTTTGTGCGTTTTCGTAAGCTGTTTTTGTCATCAGGTACCCCGACTTGATTTTTTCGAAAGTATTTTCCGGAATTTTGTTTTGCTCGATTAACTGTTTGTACCGCTTGTACTCACTTTCGGTTTGCTCGAACTGCGCTTTGGTGGTTTCTACCTGAAGTTTGTAATCGCGTTTGTCGATTTCGGCAATAACCTGGCCTTGCTTAACGTAGTCGCCTTGTTTTACATTCAGTTTCAATAACGGTCCCCCAACACGAAACGAAAGCGAGGTAAGGCTTTTCTCCTTTATTTTCCCGTTCAGTGTAATTGTGTTCTGAGTTACACCATCGGTAACGGTTTCAATCTTTACATTTTTAATTGTTTCGGCCTGAGGCTCTTCTCCGGTGCTGTTTTTGCACCCTGTGAAAGCAGCCAGGGCAGCTGCCAGTACGAACAAAATGTTTCTGAAATTCATATAATGTTTTATTTTATTATCCAATTACGCAGCAAAATTAGTTTGACTGATTATTAAAGATTTAGATTTTTGTTCTGAATGACAAAATACACGCCTGAAATGTTACTAAACCGCTTCTATACTTGTAATGCTTTCCCTCAAATGCTTCATATACTTATTTAATTGCAACTGAACACTTGAAATCGTTGACTGGGTATAATTTTGTGTGTTCTGAATGTTATTCTGCACACGCTTCATCATTAAGTCGAAATTAGAGATTAGCGCATTGGCAATTTTTTTTTCGTCCTCGTGCGGCACCATAATTTTTTGGCAGCTTGATATGCGGTCCGCCCGCTGCAAACCATTCAATGCCTGAAAGCTAATCCTTTTACCCAAAGCCTGATAATAAATAGAAAAGAAGGCCTCAACTCCAAAAAGGATCTCTTTCATGTCTTTTAAAATGGGGAGCAAATCGGCTCTAAGCATGGCTTTTTCGCCCATCGCCGTTTCATACGGATTGGCGGCATAATTAATCGTAAAACTTGCAGGATTACCAATAACCATATCAGCTTGTTGATTTTGTATCGGGGCTAACATGGCTGTAAAATGCTCCTTCCGCAAATGCACCATATTGGCGTTGATAAACAGCACAATTTCGTTGCTGGCATACTCAACGCCACAGGCCATTGCGTAACTCTTTCCATGGTTTTCAGGCAGCTTTAAATACTCGAAGTGAAAGTGAGTGGCCAGCGTTTTCAAAACATTTTCTGTTCCATCGGTCGATCCGTCGTCAACCACAATCACCTCGGCGTCAGGATTGTGTTTACAACACGAGGCAAGTACATTAAAAATGGTTTGCTCTTCGTTGTAGGTACAAACAATAATGCTTGTTTTCATCTGTTTTCTGTTTTCAGGCACGAATATAAAACGGAAAAAGGAAGCAGTGCAAAAGGAAATTCGTGAAATGCTAAAACGAACTCTTGGAATGAAACGACTTAATTCTCAGCTGGATGTACCTCGTAAATTTTTATGGAGTTTTTCTTACCAAAAAATTTGATCAGGTCAACGTATTCAATTTGGTATTCGTTGGTGTTTTTTATCAGTTCCATGGCAAATTCGCTGGTCACCAAAATCTTCTTTTTGTAGCGTTTACACTGTTTTTGAATACGTGCTGCCGTATTTAAAACATCGCCGTGGAAAGCCAGCTCGCGCTTACTTAAGGCTTTCTCGTACAGGTAACAAAAATCGACGCGGCAATTTTCGATGGAAAAACGAGGCTGGCAGGAGGTTCAAAATAACGGCAAAAAAACCTGGTTGCTACCATTTTAAGAAAATAATTGAATCAAATGTACGATATTAGGCTTGTGAAATATTTTTTAGCATTCATACTCATTTTTATATCGGTGGCAGGATTTGCGCAGGACACCCTATCGCGCGAAGACTGGACACCCTATTTTGAAAGTAATTTGCCCACTCGTTTTCTGTACCTGAAAATGGAAGGCCCGTTTCAGTACAATATTTCATCCACCTCGGAGATACCTGAAATTGGAGATGGATCGGCTGAAATTACAGGAAACAGAACGGTAACGGCGCGTTTAAAATTTCCTATTCTTAATAAACAAAGGGTGAAACTAGCTGGCGGTTTTCGCTATGTAAACGAACAATTTTATTTTGAAGACATAAAGCCCGGCGACTACCCCATGTACGTTGGATTAAACGACCGCAACCTGCGGCGGCTGGGCCTTGATATGAAAGGCTTGTTTCACCTGCGCGACAATCATTCGATAGTGATGCAAACAAGCTGGAGCCTGGCGGGCGATTTTCATATTCACGACGATAAATATTTTTCATTTGGCGACTTGCTGAAATCATCTCTTGCCATTGGTTATGCCACCCGAAAAGACAGGCATACCTATTATGCTTTTGGGGCTTATTTTGGTTATACTTTTGGCGATCCGGCAATTTACCCGGTTATAAATTACTGCAAACGATTTTCCAACGGAATTGGGCTGGATTTGCTGCTACCTCAAGGATTTAAAGCCTGGAAACAACTCAACAAAAACTTTTATGTGATTTGCGATGCCGAAATTTCGGGAACCAGTTACACCGTGCGTGTTAACAATACTGTGCTAAGCGAAATGGAAAGTATTCAGTTGCGCCAATCGACCGTTGATGCAACGGCAGGCATTATCGCACAAATAAACAAATGGGTAGGTTTGGAGGCAAAATTTGGCTACTCCAACAACATTAATTTTAATGTTACCGAATCGAACTTTAAAATTGGAAGCACCTTGTTAAAGCCCGATACCGATTACCTTATAAAATCGAAAGTTTCAGGCGCACCATACGCGAGTATTTCACTGTTTTTATCGGTTCCGAAAGATTTAATGAACCACTATGTTGACTAGTAAAACAGCACCGCCTGCTTGTTAAAATGACTCATCTATTTTCCTGACAGCATCCTCCATAGCTTTAATCGCCGAATCGCCAATTTCAGTTGCGCCATCAATTATTTTATCCAGATCTTCGTCCAGGTCTTCATCAACGTATTTCTCTATTTTATCGCCAATTTTATTGACGTCGTCTTTGAAAAGATCGCGCAGCATATCGCCAACACTCGTTTTATTTTTAAGTGCGTGGTATTTAATAATCAGCCCTTTAATTTTCAGCTGATCTTCAATCGTAAAATCATCGCGATATTCGAGGTACCATTCCCAATTGTATTTTTCAAATTTCTCATCGGCCCACTCCCAGTCTTTCTTTCCATATTTTTTATGGTTATTCTCCACCCGCTCAACAAAACGTTCAAAACGGTCGAGGTAATCCTCCTTCGATATTGGAGCTGAACAGGCAAACAGCCATAACAAACAACACACTATCAAATATTTTGAGTACTTCATTTTCAATTCTTATTTTAAACAAATTAAGGTTTCCATGGCCATTTTACACAGTCTTTAATTTCGGGAAAGAGCACATAATCGGCTCTCCCTTTCATGGCGCAGGTTTTTACGTGTAAGCCTTTTAGCTGCTGAAGTGCAGCTTCCATGGTTTTGCCGGATACAGAAACATCATCGACCAACAAAATACGTTTCCCTTCCAAATCCCAGCTGGCTTTTTCCAGCACTTTGGGCTCGTTGTAGCGCGGATTATTTTCTTCATCGCGGTAATTTAGTGTCATCACCAACAATTCGGCATCAAGATGATAAGCCACCATTGTAGCTGCCGGAACACCTCCGGTGCCAATGCCAATTACCACATCAATTTTTGGGAAATCAATTATTCGGAGTCGTTCGGTTATTGTTTTAAACGATAATGGAACCATAGTTGCTTATTTTTAATTTTTCACTGTTTCGTGGTACACCGGAATTTCGAGGTAAAAAGTTGTGCCTTTTCCCATCTCGGTTTCGAACCAGATTTTACCGGCAAAATTCTCAACAATATTTTTTACAATCGAAAGACCCAACCCCATTCCACTGGTTTTGGTGGTAAAACTCGGGCTAAACAATTTATCGCGTAACTCGGCATCAATACCCGAACCGTTGTCTTTTACCGAAATTACGGCCATGTGCTGGCGTCGGTCGAGCTTCATTTTAATTTCTCCTTTCCTGCCCTCAGGAATAGCCTGAATGGCGTTTCGAATCAGGTTTATAATGGCCCGCGACAACTGTTCTCTGTCGGCATTTACTTGAATATTTTCGTAACCGTTCGAATCAAATTTAATGTCGATTTCGCTGTGCGTTTCGTACAAATCGATTGATTTTTTCAGCTGCTCGGACAAACAGAATACCTGGTTGCGGGCCGTTGGTATTTTGGCAAAGTTCGAGAACTCGGTAGCAATATTCGAGAGGTTGTCGATTTGCTCGATTAGTGTTGAGGTTACCCGGTCGAGAAACTCGTTGTACTCTTCGTTTTTTCCTTTGGCACGTTGCAAATACTGAATGTTCAGCTTCATCGGTGTTAACGGATTTTTAATCTCGTGCGCAATTTGCTTGGCCATTTCGCGCCATGCCGATTCCCTTTCCGAACGTGCCAGCAAATCGGCACTCACTGCCAGTTCATCAACTTTTTTGTTGTATTCGCGAACCAAACTCCCGATTTCGTCTTTCCGGTTATACTGAATGGGCTCGTTGCGTTTACCCAGCTGCATTTTCTGCAGGTTCTCCTGGATAACAACCAACGGACGGGTAATTTGGTTGGCAATAAAAACGGCCGCAATAATACTGGCTAAAAACAGCAGCACATATAAGTTAATAAACGCTACAATAAAGGTCGAAATCTCCTGGCTGTAGTTATCTTGCCTGATAAAATAGGGCAAATTAATAACCCCCAGGTAGTCGCCATTATTATTAATGATAGGCCGGTATGCCGACAAGTAAGATAACCGGCCAATATTCTCGGGCTGGAAATAACTGATGGAATAATTCTGATACACCTCGTAGTTGGCACGGGCATTTATTCGCGACGATACCAGTCCGCGATCAAAAATTTCGAAACGCGATGAAGCGATAAGTCGCCCTTCGGTTCCGTAAATATTAATATCGGTGCGGAAAATATTGGAGAGTTTTGCCAGTTCCTCGCGCAACCATTCTTCCAGTTCGGGTGTAATCTCGCGTTTATCAGTCAGGCGCATGTCAATTTCTTCTGAAATCGACTTCATTTTCTCGTTCAAATCATCCTGGTGTTTCTGCCGGTATTCTTTTACATTGTAAAAAAGTGTAACCCCGGCAACAACCATTAGCGAAACAAAAACGATGGAAATAATAGCCGCCTGTATCTTAAATTTCAGATCGAAAAATACCCTTCTTCCCCGGATTGACCGATTTGCAATTATTAAAACGACCAGCAATGTAAGAAAATAGAATACAAACAAATACGGAAAAGAAATGAGGTAATCGATAGGTGTTAACAACTCTCTTGACACCACCACATAATTCTGCTGGCTGGTGCGATAAACCAGGTGCTCGTATTTGCCCTGGCGGATGTATGAAAACTCGTCATCAGATTTCAGGTAAACGTGCCCGTTGTAATTGTAGTTGTATTCGCCATACTTATCGGCAAGTTCTCCGGCGTAATATTTTGCATAGTTGAATTTGCGGTATTTCTCCGGGCGAGTCATCGATTTATCGATCAGTAACTCGGGAAAACCAATGCCTTCGAACAATAAATCAGAATCCAGATCGATATAAATGGTTATTCCTTTTCCGCTATCAGCCAGGGGATAACTAAAACGACCGGTATAAGAAATCCTTCCGTTCATATTGTCCATAAAATAAAAGTTCGTTCCGGGAATTTGAATTCCTTCCGATTCTATTTTATCATTCAAATAGGGCCTGCACGACACTTCATAGTCGTCAGGAGGGATGAGCAAATTACTTTCTTCGCGACACACCAATATGTTTAAGAGGTACTTTCTGAAATAGGTATTGAAATACGACTGCCGGATGTATTCAATGGCATCATCGTCTTTGTTCTGAAACAACAAACTCTGAATGGCCGGATCTTTTATAATATGCTGCTGTATTTCGGTCATAAAAACTTCGGCAGCAGGATCGCGCTCGGCAACCAGTGTTACAGCCAGCAATTTCTGCTGTCCTTTATCCATTTTTATGATGGTTCGGTTAATAACAACCAGCGAGTAAACCGAAACCACCGCCACATAAATAATCAGATAACTTAAGGTAAAGGTTTGCAGGTAATGGCGCGTTATCAGCGACGAAAGAATAACACAGATAATAAAAAGCAGCAAGGCGTAAATAGATACATTTTGTACGGCAAGGTATTGTACTGCAGCAAAGAACAAACTAATTACCAGTGTTAAAATAACCAGTTGGTAGAGTTTAAAATTTTTCAGCGTTTTTTCGTTTACCCGAATGGTAAAAAATACAACACCCAGCAATAATAAACTTACTGCAAAAATCCCCAATACACTTTGAGGCGAGATATCGATAATCTTGTTTAGCGCAAACGAAACGGTTGAGTTATAAATGAGCTCCTTTATCAAAGTATCGACCAGCAAATACAAACTGGCGTTAAAAATAAGTAGCAGAATAATTATACCTTTTCGCGGCAAACCCGAGTTTTTCTGCAAATCCCGGATATTCAGGTCGATGGCGAAATTGTATATCCAAAAAAGGAAAAATATGGCCAGAAGAAAATAATCGCCAAGTGATGGTAACCAGTCGTTTATGGCAAAAAAATCGGGACTAAAAAACTTCAGATGAAAGAACACCTTGGGCACCTGAAAAATGAGGTGAATCCAATAAACCACAAACAACGCCACACCCAGCGAAACCAGTTTCAGGAAAAACGGGGCGTCGTTGTCAACAAATTCTTTCCGAAAATAAAACAACAGCAAAATAAGCCCGATAAAATAAATGGCTCCGGGAAAATACAACTGGTTGGTGGTACACCAATAATTTCCGTGCGGCAAAAGCGTAAACAGGTAATCGCCTTTCAGGTCAACAATATCGTAACCGTGGTTAAATTTATCTGTGCGTATTATATAATTGTTGGGAAGCCTGTAATTTTTAAAGAAATTATTTTGCAGGTACTTGTTTTCGTACGAATAGTTGCGCTTTATTAAATGAAAGGCGGCTGCTGTATATTCGCCAACATTTAAGGTATCAACCAGGTAATAACCGTTTGGCAGCGCTACCAGTCCATTGGTTTTTGGCAGATCTTCAAGGCGGTTGTAGAAAGTAATTCCGCGGTCGGACCAAAAAAACAGCTCATTATTTCTAAAAACCATCGAACCAAATCCGGTTTCGCCCACAAGCGTTTTTTCCTGGCTAAAAAATTCGCTGATACCCTCATCCAGATCATCTTCAATCAGCACCTGTTTAATTTCCAGAAGCTTATTCTGAAGCTCTGCTTCGTTTACCAGCAGCTGAGTTTGAAAATCGCTGATAAGTTTGGTTTCCGGATTTCGCCGTAGTAAACCATTTTCAAGAATGGCCGCCACAACCAAAATACCAATGGCTAAAGTAAGGTAAGTATATTTATTTAGTTTAAGCAACATTTGCTATTCATGATGATACGGTTCGCCTTTTAAAATTGTCATCGCTCTGTATATTTGCTCTACGCACAACAATCGCACCATTTGATGCGAAAATGTTAACCGCGATAGTGAAATTTTTGAACTGGCTCGTTTATACACTTCTTCAGAGAAACCATATGGGCCGCCCACTACAAGTATCAGTTCTTTTGGTCCGCTTATCATTTTCTTTTCTAAAAACTGCGAAAAATCCACCGACGAGAACATTTTTCCTTTCTCATCAAACAAATGCAACTCTTTGCCCGGCGCCAGTTTTGAAAGAACAATTTCGCCTTCCTTGTTTTTCTGCATTTCCGGATTGGTATTTTTCCCCTTTTTAATATCGGGAATAACTTCCATTTCGAAACTAATGTAGTGTTTCAGGCGTTTCAAATATTCATTTATCCCATCGCGTATGTAGGCCGCATCCGTTTTACCAACAACCAATAATGTAATCTTCATTTCGCTAAAATCGTTTATGTTCAGCAATCAGGTGTAAGTGGCCGCATATTATCCAATTCTTAAACTTCCCGGATGACAAAAAGACACCAGCACATAATTCACTGAAGGCGAATTAAATATAATTATGTTTCTACAACAATCGCCCAAATGATTTTTAATTTTATAAATTTACAGTAAAAATAAGTGTATAAAAGCGTTTTTGCACAGTTTTTGCTTATTATGCAACACATATGCTGAATTAAAATATGATGACAAAATTTAAACATATAGTTTCAATCATCCTGATCTTTTGTAGTTTCATATCGATAGCTGCTAATTCGTCTCAGGATAAAAAGGTACCGAACGAAATTAATGTTGGTTTGGCAACCGGAGATGCAAAAGTACTTTCCACTTATTTTAACCAAAACGTAGAACTGGTAGTACTTGATAACGACAATGTTTACAGCAAAGCCCAGGCCCAACAAATTGTAACCAACTTTTTCAGCAAATTTCCGCCGATAGAAAAAAATGCTTTTAGCATTATTCACGACAGTGGAAAAGAGAATGCGCAATACGTAATCGGGAGATTAAAAACAGAAAAAGGCGATTTCAGGGTTTACTTACTTCTGAAACAAAACGATGGTAAACAGTACATTCACGTACTACGAATTGAACAACAGTAATAGCCGGTATGGCAACGGAAAAAATCACTTTTAAACGAATTAAAAAGCTGAGCGAAAGAGCCGTTGAACACGCTAAACAAATTTCGCTTCCCCTTTTTGATGGAGTACCCTTATACGATGTTTTGTTGTTTTTCTGGAGAAGTATCGTCGACGGATCGATAACAACCCGTGCTTCAGGTATTGCATTTTCTTTTTTTATTGCCTTGTTTCCCGGTATCATCTTTCTTTTCACCTTAATTCCGCTCAGTGGCTTTCAGGATGAACTTTTTGTAATTATCCAGGAGATAGTACCCGAAAGCGTTTGGCCCACCATAGAAGAAACCATTACCGAAATTGTGATGCGTCCTCGCGGTGATTTATTGTCGCTGAACTTTGTTATGGCACTTATTTTCGCCACCAATGGTTTTGTTTCGATGATGAGCGCCTTTGATGCAACTGTACACAATATCAATCGTCGAAAATGGTGGAGCCAGTATATTGCAGCAGCTCTTATGCTCGTCGTTTTTACTGCCGCACTTACTATTGCAATAGCCTTGTTAACAGGTGGACAGATGTTGATTAACTACCTCGACCGGATTGACATTATTCAAGACAAGTTTCTGGTGTACCTGTTAATTATCGGGAAATGGATTATAACGATTACGATATTCTTTTTCGCCTTCTCGTTTCTGTATTATATGGCGCCGGCAAAAAAAACAAAGTGGCGTTTTATCTCGGCAGGAGGAACACTGGCTACCGTACTAAGCATTATTGGTTTTGCGGGCATGTCGTATTACCTCAATAATTTTAGCCAGTACAACAAGCTTTATGGCTCTATCGGCACGCTGCTGGCCATTCTTTTTCTGATGTACGTAATGTCGCTGATTTTGCTGATTGGATTTGAGCTAAACGCCAGTATTTACCAGGCACACACTTATCAGGGCGAAGACTAGGAAGGATTATTGATGAAGGGTTAATTTTGATTTTTGGGTAGAGCTTTTCTGAAAACCACCATCTTCCTTCAGAATTTGATTTCTGATAACTGCAAACTGCGACTGTCAACTATTTCTTCCCTTGTTTAAAAAGCAGCTCCTTTTCTTGTTTGGTTAAACTCTCGTAACCCGATTTGGCAATTTTATCCAGAATGCGATTAATCTCGTCTTGCTGCTTGTGTTTATGACGGTTGTATTCATAATCGTCGCGTGGCGGTTTCCGGTAAGTAACTTTCATTTTACTTTTGTGCTTGAAAAGCCCCTCGAAAAACTCACCAATTTTATTTACAAGGTTTACCAATCCGGCTCCCATATCTTTTCCTTTTCGCAGTTGATAGATATAAAACCACCCCCAGAAAGCACCACCTAAATGCGCAATATTACCTCCCGGATTTGTTGATGAAATACCGATTACCGATAATAGTACGTAAAAGGCAGCTACATATTTCAGCGGAAAACGACCGATAAAAAACAGGTGAATCTCGCGGTTGGGATCGTAAAAAGCAACAGCTACCAAAATAGCAAAAATGGATGCGGAAGCCCCCAGTAAAAGGCCATTAACAGAATCGAATACAGGAATAAAATTGTAGGCAATTAAGTATAAAAAGGCTCCCCAAAGGCCTCCCATAAGGTAAACGCCCAGCATCTTGTCCCCTTCAAAATGATAAAGAAACAGCTGCCCAAACCAATATAAACCAAGCATGTTAAATAGAAGATGGATAAATCCCTGATGTAAAAACATGTAGGTTATTACTGTCCATGGGCGTTGTGCCAAAACTTCGGTTACCGAAGGCACTGATAAATATTGATATAAAGATATATTTTGGCCGCCCAGGTAAAAAAATATACCAATGATTTTCAACAAAAGAAATACACCAATATTGATGTAGATGAGCCGGGTTAAAACCGATCCTTCTTTAAATGTTCGTTTTATGTCGCCTGCAATATCCACAACTATTCCGTCTTGTTTTTAATAAAAACGATTCGAGTTTTTGTTCCAGTATTTAATCATAAAATACCCAAATAACATTCCGCCAAGGTGGGCAAAGTGCGCTACACTTCCCTGAATTCCGGAAACACCAAAGAACAACTCCAAAGCACCATAACCAATTACAAAATACTTGGCTTTAATGGGTATTGGCGGAAACAGCAACATCAACTCGGTATTTGGGAACAACATACCAAAACCTAACAAAATACCGAAAACCGCACCCGAAGCACCAACAGTTGGTGTATTTAAAATGGCATTTAACTTACCGGCCAGCGGATCGCTAAAATTCTTTCCTTCGCTCCAAATCTGGTAACCCACTTCTTTTACGTAGGCAATCTGGTCGGGCGACATTTTACCAATCAGCGACTGGTATTCGAAATAAGTTACCACCATATGCAGCACCGCGGCGCCAATTCCGGTTACCAGGTAAAAAGTAAGAAACCGCTTTGGCCCCCAAACACTTTCAAGCACGCGCCCAAACATATACAGGGCAAACATATTGAAAAAAATATGCCCGATACCTTGCGAGCTATGCATAAACATATAAGTAAAAAACTGGTGTAGCTTAAACTTTTCCGACAGCGGAAAGTGCAAACCCAAAATCGGATACAAATCAGTTCCGCTTTGTTTTAACACAATGGTTATCAGAAAAAACACAACGTTGGCAAGAATCAAGTTCTTCACCACCGGTGGCATATTTAACATCGGACGGTATCTCATATTTATAAAGTTGGAAGACCGAAATAAACTTTCTTTCCAAAATCAACGGTCTTCAGTTGCATATTGTTTTAATGACCACGCAAGGTACAATGACCACGCCAAAATTTTAAGTGCTCAAATTAACGACAATCTGTCATTTCGAGAAACTTTTTTCGATATCATCTGTCGAAATGATGGTCAACACCTTTTTTCCGTCGGGCGAAAAATTGGGTGTTGCACAGGCAAACAAATTATCGATCAGGTGGTCCACCTCTTCCTGTTTCAGGTTAGTACCATAATCCATTGCCGATGCTTTTGCCAACGATGCCGCTATTTGCTCTTTAGCTTTTGAGCGTGCATCCACCGGCGAAGTTTTGTACTCTTCCAGCAATTTTTCAAGTATCAGCTCGGGCGACGAAATATCTAAAACTCCCGGCGTGCCATTAATAATAAACGTGTCTTTCCCAAATTCCCGGATATCAAACCCCAACGACAACAAATCTTCCAAAATGGATTTCAACAATGCCGAATCGGCAGGATTGAGTTCGATGGTTTGCGGAAATAACTGCTGCTGGCTGGCCACCGAATCCGATTTCAGCACCTCCATAAACTTTTCGTACAAAATTCGCTCGTGTGCCCGCTTCTGGTCGATAACCATTAATCCCGATTTTACCGGTGTTAATACATATCGCTGTTTTAGCTGCAAAACTTTTTTACCACTAAACTGCCCGGGCGCATTCGCATACAAGTCATCAGCCTGAATGGCGCTTTCGCGGTATTCGGGCTCGGGTTTTAATTTCAATTGTGCTCCCTGGTACAGGTCTTCCCAGTTGTCAAGGTTCTTCTTTTCTCTTCCCGACCCGGGAGAAGAGCTTCGTCCTTGTCCGGCAGAATCCTTTTCAAACGGCGAGTATCCACGTTCGGCAAACTGTTTTTCGTTGTCAAACGGATTGTAATCGGGATTGATTTGAATCTCCGGGAAACGCACTCCCTCGCCATCTTTTTTCGGAACAGGAATATCAATGCTTCCACTTTGGTCGAAATCGATTGACGGCACCACGTTGTGTTTGCCTAACGATTCGCGTATCGAGGCATGAATAATCGGCCAGATATCGCGTTCGTTTTCAAATTTTATCTCGGTTTTTGTTGGATGCACGTTAATGTCGATTGCTTCCGGATCGAGCTCCAGAAACAGAAAGTACGACGGATAAGTATCGGGAGGTAACAACTGCTCGTAAGCCTGGGTAATTGCCTTATGAAAATACGGATGGCGCATAAAACGTCCATTTACAAAAAAGAACTGTTCGCCCAGTGTTTTGCGGGCATATTTGGGCTGCCCAATGTAACCGAAAACCTTTACAATGCTGGTATCTTCATCAACATTTATAAGGCTTTGATTAAGGCTCCGGCCAAACACATCAACCAAACGTTTCCTGTAGTTGGCCGGCGGCAGATCATAAACCGGCGATCCGTTGTGGATTAACGACAATTTAATGTCGGGATTGGGCAATGCTACCCGCTGAATTTCCCAGATAATATGCTTTAATTCGGTTGAATTTGCTTTTAGGAATTTGCGACGTGCCGGCACATTATAAAACAGGTTTTTAATCATAAAATTGGTGCCGTTGTTGCATCCCGCAGGCTCCTGTGTTTTTACTTCGGAACCGATAATATGAATAAAAGTGCCCACCTCATCGTCGGCTTTTTTGGTGCGTAGCTCCACATCGGCAATAGCGGCGATGGATGCCAGCGCTTCGCCACGGAAACCCATGGTACGAATGGCAAACAAATCATTGGCCGAACGGATTTTTGATGTGGCATGACGCTCAAAAGCCATTCGTGCATCGGTTGGCGACATTCCGCTTCCGTTGTCCGAAATCTGAACAAGGGTTTTACCAGCGTCTTTTATATTGATGGTGATTTCAGTTGCGCCCGCATCAAGAGCGTTCTCCACAAGCTCTTTCACAACCGATGCCGGTCGCTGAATAACTTCTCCGGCAGCAATCTGATTAGCTACTGCATCGGGTAATAACTGAATAATATCGCTCAAGATTAAATCTTTAGAAATTTGTACTACGAGATTCGCTATTTAGGCTAAAAAGTCGGAAAAGAAGAAAAGATAAAGCACCAGGGCAAGGATTAAAACAATCCATATCAACCTGCGGTTTTGTGCTCGACGGGCCGATTCGGATGAGCGCGCCCAGCCATCTCCCGTCCGAAATTGACCTTTAATGTTTGGACGATACGGGCGATTGCTGTCTTTTTTCTCATCAACAATTCCTAACTCCTCCTTAATTCGGCGTTCCCGCTCGTCTCTTTCGTCCTTGTCGGGATCCCAAAAACGTGGGGTGATACTAAACTTTTTTGTTCCCGGTGTATGAAAAAATTTGCCAATCATCGCGTTCTGTTTATTGTACAAAGATAAGCTTATTCTGCAAAAACTGTTCCGTAAGAAAGGATTGTTCGTTCAACCCCCTCAGAGTGATGGTCTCACTCAGAGTGAGGCTATCACTATTGAAAGTTATTCGAACGCTGATAACACTGATTTTGCTGATTTACAATAAAAAGAAATGGCTCGCTGATTTCGCCGATTGGCGCAGAAGAATTTTCGGGTCCAGCGGTTTGTAACCGCTGCTTGATTGAGCCTAAAAAAGAGAGTCCGGGGCTGTATATGCTTAATGTATACATACTAAAACGGATCGGATCCTTTTCGAAACAGAAAAGCTACGGTTCGCAGAGTGATTTTGGGGATTAGCGGTTTGTAACCGCTGTTAAATTGCACCAAAAAAGAGAGTCCGGGGCTGTATACATTAAGACCTTCAAGGTTTTTGAAACCTTGAAGGTCTCACAGAAATTAGCTGCGAACCTTCTTCCAAGTTTAAAACTTTGGAAAAGATGAAACTGTTCCGAACTGATGCAGTCGCATCCTGACTACACCATCTTTTTCAGCTGGAACAAATCCTGGCGGCGGTCTTTCAGGTTTCTTACACTACCAAACTGGTTGAGTTCGCGCAACAAACCGATATCCACATCGGCAATTAAAATCATTTCGGTATTTGGCGTGGCTTCGGCTTTTATTCCGTTTACCGGGAAAGCAAAATCGCAGGGTGTAAATACCATCGACTGTGCATACTGAATATCCATGTTATGCACTTTCGGCAGGTTGCCCACACTTCCGGCAATGGCCACGTAACATTCGTTTTCAATAGCGCGTGCCTGCGAGCAATTCCGTACGCGCGAAAAACCATTTTGCGTATCGGTTAAAAAAGGTACAAACAAAATATCCACGCCTTCGTCAGCCAGCAAACGACTCAATTCCGGAAATTCCGAGTCGTAGCAAATCAACACACCGATCTTCCCGCAATCGGTATCCAGTGCTTTTAAAGTATGGCCTCCCTGCATTCCCCAAACTTTTACCTCGTCGGGGGTTACGTGCAGTTTTTCGTAACGCTCGGTGCTTCCGTCGCGGCGGCAAAGGTAGCCTACGTTGAACAACTTGTCGTCCACCAGCTCGGGCATACTTCCGGTAATAATATTGATGTTGTAACTAATGGCCAACTCCGAAAACTTTGCGGTAATAGCTTCGGTGTGCTTGGCCAAATCGCGAATGGCTTCGGGTTCGGTTAAGTGGTTATTTTCGGCCATAAGCGGCGCGTTAAAAAACTCGGGGAACAGCGCAAAATCGCAACGGTAACCCGAAACGGCATCAACGAAAAATTCAGCCTGCAACATCAGGTCTTCCAGGGTTTTGTAAGGCCGCATTTGCCATTGCACCAAACCCAAACGAACCACCGTTTTTGTGATCTCCGGCTTTTTCCGTGGCTTCTCGTAGTAAATGTTATCCCACTCCAGCAGCACCGCGTATTCATTCGAATCGGTGTCGCCTTCGAGGTAGCCCTTTATAATTTTTGCCGGGTGAAAATCGTTCGATATCTGAAAGTTCAGCACCGGATCGTGAATTTCTTTGGTACGCACTTTCTGTATGTACTCTTTTGGCGACAGTTCATTCTGGTAAAGGTGATAGTTGGGAATCCGTCCGCCAAAGGCAATTCCTTTTAAATTAAGCCGTTCGCACAACTCTTTTCGGTAATCGTACAGCCGGCGCCCCAAGCGCAATCCACGAAATTCGGGTTTAATAAAAACATCAATTCCGTACAACATATCGCCATTGGGCGAGTGCGTTTCGAAGGTATAATTCCCGGTAATTTCCTTGTACGTGTGATTATCTTCAAACTTATCGTAATCAACCACAATGGCAAGTGCACAACCGGCAATCTGCCCGTTTACCTTCAGCACCACCTGGCCCTCGGGGAAACGATCGATAAGCGATTTTATATGATGCTCTTTCCAATAGGCATCGGGCATGCTGGTGTACACCTCAATCATCGCCTGTTTGAGTTCCTGGTAATCGTCGAATTTTAAGTATTCCAGTTCTATATTATCAATTTCCTGCATATTTGTTTTGGTTAAAATTTTTTACAACCACTTTTTTCGTTTAAAATAAATCAGTAATCCGCCTCCAAGGATTGAAATAATTATCCAGAAAACCAGATAACCATATTTGAATTTAAGTTCGGGGATGTATTCAAAGTTCATTCCGTAAATACCGGCAATAAAGGTTAGCGGAATAAATATCGATGCAAAAATAGTAAGAGTTTTCATCACCTCGTTCATGCGGTTACTCATGTTCGAATTGTAGATATTCAGCTGGTCGGAGGTCATATTATTGTACATTTCCACGGCTTCCGAACACTGAACAACCATGTCATTCAAATCTTTTAAATAAGCAATATTCTTTTCCTTGAAGAAAGTATCTTCGGCGCGTAACAACGAGGCCATAAACTCGCGCATGGGGCGCACGGCTTTGCGCGTGAAATTCAATTCTGTTTTAAAACGATAGATTTCCTCTACAATTTTTGAGTCCATGGTTTTAAAAAGCCGATCCTCAATATCTTCCACCTGCCGGCCAATATTTTCAATCAGCATCGAATAATTATCCACCAAAGCATCCATTAAAACATAAGCCAGGTAATCGTTTCCGCTAACACGAATGCGACCTTTACTTTTGCGGATACGCTCGCGAACCCCTTCAAAAAAATGCGCTCTTTGTTCCTGCAGCGTCAACACATAGTTTTCGCCCAAAATCAAGGTAAGCTGCTCGGCACGTATGCGATACCCATCTTTTTCCTGAAGCAGAATTTTCATAATAAAAGCATCGTAATGCTCACCATTTTCGTATTTCGGAGGTTGGTCGGTATTCAGAATATCTTCAAGCAAAAGTGAAGGCAATTTAAATCCTTCACCCAGCTTTTTAATCATCTCCAAATCATGCAGGCCGTAAATATTTACCCAGTTTACCTTACCCGCTTTAAAATTTTGCCGTGCCGTGGCTATCGAATCAACTGTTTCCTCGTGCAATTCCTCTTTGTCGTAGGTAATAAACTGAATTTCTGACTGTTCCATTTTTTGTCTGCCGATTAAAACCAGCGAACCGGGAACAGCTCCCTTTGCATTTGAGCGATCTTTTAAAAAACGTGCCATATTTTAAATTTATGCTTCGGAATACAAAAGCAGCCAGCTTTTATGCCCGAAGAATTTTAGCCAATTTAAGAAATAAATTGCTTTAAATACAAGCGGAAACAGAATGTGATTCGTAAAAATTAACTGCGTTAAAAGACAAAAAAAAAATTCTACCTGCAATAACTACAGATGGAATTTTCAAGCTTCAAACTTTGGTCTTCCGACTTGCGGCTTCTCTTATTTCTGCCTGAAATAAATTTGAATAGGTACGCCGGTAAAGTTAAAGTTGTCGCGCAGCTGGTTTTCGATGTACCTTTTATACGGCTCTTTAATGTATTGCGGCAAGTTGGCAAACAATGCAAAGGCCGGTGTTGGCGATGGCAACTGCGTACAATATTTAATTTTTATGTATTTACCTTTTACCGATGGAGGCCCGTATTCTTCAATTGCCTCGAGTAATACCTGGTTCAATTCCGATGTTTTTATGCGCTGCTTGCGGTTTTCGTGAACCTCCATGGCAACCTCCAGCGCTTTGTGCACGCGCTGTTTTGTTAATGCCGAAATAAAAATGATCGGCACATCGGTAAACGGCGCCAAACGGTCGTGAATTTCCTGCGTCATTTTTTTGGTAGTCATGGTGTCTTTGTCAATCAAATCCCACTTGTTCACCAAAATAACCACACCCTTTTTGTTTTTGATGATCAGATTCAGAATGTTCATGTCCTGCGCTTCCACTCCGCGTGTTGCATCAATCAGCAACAAACATACATCTGAATTTTCGATGGTACGCACCGAACGCAATACCGAATAAAACTCCAGGTCTTCGCTTACTTTTCCTTTTTTTCGCAGTCCGGCTGTGTCAACGATCATAAAATCGTGACCGAACTTATTGTATCGGGTATGAATGGAATCGCGTGTTGTTCCGGCAACATCGGTTACTATGTTGCGGTCTTCGCCAATCAAAGCATTAATAAACGACGATTTACCCACATTCGGGCGGCCAACAACCGACAGGTGTGGCAATTCATGCTCTTCTTCCAACGACTCTCTATTTGGGAATTTATCGACCAGAGCATCCAGCATATCGCCGGTTCCGCTTCCGGTCATCGACGAAATACAATAGATTTCTCCCAATCCTAAGCCGTAAAACTCCTGCGCGTCCAGAATTCTGTTATGGTTATCGACTTTATTTACCACCAGGACAATTTCCTTTTTGCTACGACGTAAAATATTCGCGATGGCATCATCCAGGTCGGTAATTCCGGCTTCCACATCCACCACAAACATAATTACATCGGCCTCATCAATGGCCAAATGCACCTGTTTGTTGATTTCTGCTTCAAAAACATCTTCCGAATTCACCACATAACCTCCGGTGTCAATCACCGAATATTCAACGCCAATCCACTCGCCTTTTCCGTAATTACGGTCGCGGGTAACGCCGGCTGTTTCGTCAACAATGGCTTTACGCTGTTCAATCAAACGATTAAACAAAGTTGATTTACCCACATTCGGGCGTCCTACTATTGCTACTATTCTGCTGCTCATTTCTCTTTCAATTTTGTTAAGGGCTAAAGCCCATGTTTTCCGGAGGCTTCTAAATTCCCCGACTTAAAAGTCGGGGCTATGGATAGCTCTTCTTCAGGATATAATCCTCACTTCCGTCTCCGGTCTTCTGTCTTTTTAAAATTTATCGTACCCAAATTTTTTCAACTGGCCGTCTTTCTCACGCCAGTCTTTGGCTACTTTCACATACAATTCGAGGAAAATTTTCTTGTCGAAAAACTCTTCGGCGTCAGCACGTGCTTCTGTTCCCACACGTTTTATACTTTTCCCCTGATGGCCGATAATAATTCCTTTCTGGCTTTCGCGCGAAACATAAATTACCGTGCGGATATTGATAATTTTCTCCTCTTCTTTAAACTCTTCCACCTCAACTTCAACCGAATAAGGAATTTCTTTTTGGTAATGCAGAAGAATTTTCTCGCGAATAATTTCCTGCATGAAAAAACGCTCGTTGCGGTCGGTTAATTGCTCTTTCGAGAAAAAGGCCGGACCTTCGGGCAAGTGCTCCAAAATACGATCGAAAATAGGTTCGATATTAAATTTTTCGAGCGCCGAAATTGGGAATACATCTGCTCCCGGAAATATGTTCGACCAGTGATCGTACAATTTTAACACCTCTTCCTGGTTCGACAGATCGATCTTGTTCAGCAACACGATAACCGGCATGTTCGACTTACGTACTTTCTCGATATACTCCGGATTTTTGTCCACCTTTTCTTTTACATCGGTAACAAAAAGAATCACGTCGGCATCGATTAAAGCTGTATCAACAAACTTCATCATCGATTCCTGAAGTCTGTAACTAGGCTTCAGAATACCGGGAGTATCGGAATAAACAATCTGGAAATCGTCGCCACTTACAATGCCTTTAATCCGGTGGCGCGTGGTTTGCATTTTTTGGGTAATGATAGACAATTTTTCGCCTACCAGTGCATTCATAATTGTTGATTTTCCCACATTCGGGTTGCCAACAATGTTCACAAATCCTGCTTTATGTGTCATTATTTCAAATAATTAGGTGTTCCTTCCCTTGCGGGAATTCTCTGTTATTTTCTAAAAATCGGCACAAAGATAATCGAATTCAACAAATTGTGTTCACCACTGCATAATATTTTGATTTTCAACGAAAAAGTTTCATACCAGCACTCGCATACACCATCGCCTTTCCTTTTGATTTTAGGCCATTTTTTCGTATCTTAAATGATCCGACAGCTTTATTAAAAAAATTTTCGCCATGGATTCAATTGCTTTTTGGGACAAGGTTGGCATCTCCGTACGTGCACGCAAAATTCTTCAGAAATTATTGGCCGAGAATCCGGTGCTTGAAAAGATCATCAGAAATGCCAACAATGTTGTTGAAATTCATGAAGCGTTACGCAATTGGGTTTTGCCGGTTTTAAAACGCAATCCGGCTGCCGAAAGTTACTACCTCGGAACCTCTACCGACGAAGAACTGGCCGAAAAACTAAGCTGGCAGGATTTCGCAGCAATCCGCATCCTGGATTATATCGACAATGCAGGCAAGGAATTTCCCGACCAGAATATTGGCGGCCAACTGGCACAAACCAACCCGTTTAAAATGCTGTGGCTGGCCACGCACAAAGGAACCAGCGGTGCCGAACCCGCTTTTTTCGAAGATATGCTGCAGCTGTTTCGGCAGCTAAACGACACACAAATTCGAACACATCCCACAAAAAGCCAGGTAGAAAACTGGATGAAAAAATATCCTTCAGGACTTGATCCGGTGGTAGAAAATCTGCGACAAGAAAATAAAAAGCGGATTATCCGGATTTTGATCGAGAAAATCGATTGTGGCGATATCTCCAGTCATAAATATTCTTTTGAACCGGGGTTAAGTTTCGCCGAAAAAGAAAAGTTGATGAACCAGTGGTGGCTCGACAGTAATTTTCATTTGCGCTTTGCCATTCGTTCGCCTGAATTGCTGAACGAAATGCTCGACTACACGCTTACCGAAGAAACGATGAAAGTGCTGAAAAAGGCACGCAGAAAAGGCATTCCGTTTTTTGTAAATCCGTATTACCTGTCGCTGTTAAATTCGTACATCCCCGATTACGTGGTGGGTGCCGACATGGCCATTCGTTGTTATGTAATTTACAGCAAACAGCTGGTGGAGGAGTTCGGAAAAATTGTTGCCTGGGAAAAAGAAGACAAGGTAAAACCCGGCGAGCCAAATGCTGCGGGCTGGCTTTTGCCCTCGCACAATATACACCGGCGCTACCCCGAGGTTGCCATTTTTATTCCCGACACGGTTGGCCGGGCCTGCGGTGGTTTATGTGCCAGCTGTCAGCGCATGTACGATTTTCAGAGCGGGCGTTACAATTTTAATCTCGACAAGCTGAAACCACAAAAAACGTGGAAAGAACGCCTGCCAGTTTTACTCGATTATTTCAGAAACGACGCACAGCTTCGCGATATTCTGATAACCGGTGGCGATGCTTTAATGAGCAGCAACAATAGTATGAAACAAATTCTGGATGCTGTTTACAATATGGCACTAGTAAAAATTGAAGACAATAAATCGCGTGCTGAGGGAGAAAAATATGCCGAAATTGTTCGCATTCGGATTGGTACGCGTTTGCCGGCTTATTTGCCACAACGCATAACTCCCGATCTTTGCAAAGTCCTTTCAGCATTTAAAAAGAAAGCACAAAAAGCAGGCATAAGGCAGTTTGTTATTCAGGCGCACTTTCAGTCGCCAATGGAAATCACCTCCGAGTCGAAACGAGCTGTTCAGTTGCTGCTTGAATCCGGCTGGGCGGTTACCAACCAGGAAGTTTTTACCACGGCAGCCTCAAGGCGTGGACACAGTGTAAAACTGCGGCATGTACTGAATAAAATCGGGGTACTTTCGTACTACACCTTTACCGTGAAAGGGTTTAAAGAAAACAAAAGCAACTTTACCCCCAACTCGCGCCTGATGCAGGAACGCATGGAAGAAAAAATATTTGGAACGATACCGCAAAAAGACATGGACTTTGCCCAACATCTTTTGGTTAATCCGGCTAATATTGTGAAGCATATAAGAGCCCTGCACCAGGAAACTCAACTTCCGTTTTTAGCCACCGACCGAAGCATCCTGAATCTTCCGGGTGTAGGGAAAAGCATGACCTTCAGAACCATAGGCATTACGCGCTACGGCCGCCGGATTTTGGAATTCGACCACGATCCTACGCGTGCCCACAGTCCGATTATCCATAAAATGGGTAAGGTAATCGTTATCGAGTCGAAATCGCTCGACGAATACCTTGAGCAGCTGGAAGAAATGGGCGAAAACCGCGAAGATTACAACGGTGTTTACGGCTACACCATTGGGCACACCGAACCACGAATGGCCATGTACGAATACCCGCAATACTATTACCGGGTAACCAACGAAATTTCAAATCTGGAAATCTGATTACTGATTTTCCTTCACGTACTTCATTACATTTATGAAGGAGTCGTTATAAAAATCGCCTTGGTTTTCACTTACATATTGCAACAGTTTTTTGTGCACATCTGCTGCTGTATTCAGGTAACCGCCACCCACATTGTGAAACATAAACACCACAATTGTTCCTTTTGCCCGGGCTTCCTCAACCTGGGTAATCAAATCCTGAATATCCGGATCAACAGACATATAACTGGGGGTTTTCCAGGTTTTGTAATCGTCCATTGTTTCCGGAATTGGGCCATCGCAACGGGCAGCCACAAATATATTTTTTACCGAATCGGTAAAATCTACTCCGTTAGCAACATAGTTACTGCAGGTATATCCGTACGATCGCTCTGTATTTCCATCAACTGCTTTTAATAAAGTATTAGCCGTTTTTAGTTCGGCAACAATTTGTTCGGGCGTATAAGCTCTCAGGTCGTACTCGGGTTTTACCCAATCCTGCCCGGTTCCGTCGCACGGGTGAAATAAAGTATGATTCCCTAACTCGTGTCCTCGTTTTGTAATGGCACGCCACTCTTCGGTTCGGTTGTATAAGCATGGCGAATTACCCGTACAGAAAAATGTTCCTTTCAAACCAAACTCATCCAACTGCGGAACGGCAATATCCAAATGACAATCCAAAGCATCGTCGTAAGTAAAAACTACCGCCGCTTTGGCGCCGTTTGGCCATGTAAACTGTGCATTCGAGGTGAAAGCAAAAACCGTCAATATAAAAATCAGCAATGTTCTCATAGCTCCAGATCCTCTATTAATTCTGCACTCAGTGTTCCCGATCCAATTTCACGAACTTCGCCGGTCATTCGGATTTCCCAGTCTTCATCAATTTCGATGGCCAGGTTTCCGCCCGGCATTTTTATGGTAAGGTTGCGCTCTGTCAATCCACGTTTCACTACCGTGCACGCCACGGCACACGACGAACTTCCCGATGCCAGGGTCCAGCCGGCACCGCGCTCCCAAATCATCACTTCCACTTCGGTTGGAGAAACTACTTTTGCAAACTGCACATTTATGCGGTTCGGAAACATCGGATTCGTCTCAATTTGCGGCCCGAAGGTTTTTATTTCCTTTTCATCCAACTCATCCGTTAAAACCACACAGTGCGGATTACCTACCGACACACAATTAATTTCGTATCCGCGGTATTCCAACTCCAGTGTATCACCAATACATTCCTCTTTTTCGCAGTTAACAGGTATTTTTTTCGATTCGAAAATCGCTTTACCCATGTCCACTTTTATCATAAAAGCCTTGCCGTTTTTTTCCTCGGTAATTTCTGCACGAACAAGTCCTCCGGGAGTTTCAATGCTAAACGATTTTTCTGCGGTAAAACCATGGTCGTACAAATATTTAGCAAAAATACGCAGCCCATTGCCACTTTTTTCGGCTTCCGAACCATCGGGATTGAGAATGCGCAAACCAAAGTCAGCATTTTCGCTTGGCACTTTTAAAAGAATGCCGTCGGAACCAATTCCAAAATGCACATCGCAAATTCGGATTATAGCTTTTTCTGTTAATTCAAAAGTTATGTCTTCCTGGTTTAAAACGATATAATCGTTTCCCAGGCCATGTGATTTTACAAAGAAGTTTTGCATAATTATGTTCCCTTTTTAATAATTGTCAAAATTATAATTCTTAATGAACTCATTGTACTCTTCCTCCCAACTTTTCTTTTTGTGATGAATTTCTTGATTATGGATATAAGTTTTCACTTTCTCAACTTGCGATTCACTTATCGAAACGGCAAAGTATTCATCTGCCCATTTAAAGTTCTTACCTAAGTTTTCTTTATTAATCCAATATGAGCTTTCGCCTTTTAACAGCTGAATCACTTTAGCAATGTTCTGTTCGGGCAACAGTGATATTAAACAATGAACATGATCTCGATATCCATTAATAGAATAAATCAAAATCCCCTTTGTCCTGGCATTTGCTAAGATATGATCCAATATTTTCTGTTTATTTTCATCTGTTAAAAGCGGAACTTTGGATTTCGTCCCCCATACACAATGTAACCAATTTCGAACGTATGACATATCTTAAAATTTGAGGGCTAAAGCCCGGTTATTAGTTTATTCTCATAACCCCAGGCTTAAGCCTGGGGTTATGCGGCATTCCAACAAATCAGGGTTTTAACCCTGATTATTATTTCAAATAAGGTCAGGTTGCGAATAAGCTTTGAATTCCATTTAAAAATCTGTTTCCAATAAAAATAGGAAATATTACTTAAAATATAGGTTTATGAAAATCAAGATTCTATACCTCGATTCATAGAAACAGTACCAGCCCCATTCGTAAATTTTTGTTTTATTAAATTAATCTAAATAACCGCGCAGGAATTCGTCTCAAAAATACTTGCCGATAGTTTTTTTTATCTTTACGCTTCAATTTGGAAAACAGTATAAAATAGACAGATATGGCAAAAATCAACGAGAATTACCTGAAACTTCAGGCCGGATATCTTTTCCCGGAAATTGGACGCAGAGTGAGCGAATTTATCGATGCCAATCCCGATAAAAAAGTAATTAAAATGGGCATCGGCGATGTTACCCAACCATTGGTCCCCAGTGTTGTAAAAGCTTTTCACGAAGGTGTTGACGAAATGGCCAAAGGCGAAACGTTTAAAGGCTACGGCCCCGAACAAGGTTACGCTTTCCTGCGCGAAGCCATTGCCAAACATTCGTACCAGGAAAAAGGAATCGATATTTCAGCGGATGAGATTTTTGTTTCTGACGGATCGAAATGCGACACCGGAAATATTCAGGAGATTTTTGGCAACGACAATAAAATTGCCATCTGCGATCCGGTTTACCCGGTTTATGCCGACACAACGGTAATGAGCGGAAAAACAGGCACTTGCCAGGCAAACGGCCATTACGAAGGAATAATTTACATGCCTTGTACAAAAGAAAACGGCTTTATTCCTGAGCTGCCAACCGAAACTCCCGACCTGATTTTCCTTTGCTACCCCAACAATCCAACCGGAACAGTTGCCAGCAAAGAAGAACTGAAAAAGTGGGTGGATTATGCCATCGAAAAAAATGCGATCATTCTTTACGATGCGGCCTACGAAGCTTTTATTACCGAAGATGGAATTCCGCGTTCGATCTACGAAATTGAAGGCGCTAAAAAAGTGGCCATCGAATTCCGCAGTTTCTCGAAAACAGCCGGTTTTACCGGAACACGCTGTGCCATTACCGTTATTCCAAACGAATTGGTTGCTTACGATTCGGAAGGACAAGCGCACCAGGTAAAAAAATTGTGGAACCGTCGTCAATCGACCAAATTCAACGGCGTTTCGTACCCGGTTCAAAAAGCAGCTGCTGCCATTTTCACCGAAGAAGGTAAAAAAGAGGTAGAAGAAGTAATTGCTTACTACCTGGAAAATGCCAAAATAATGCGCGAAAGCCTGGCCGAAATTGGCTACGAAGTTTATGGTGGAGTTAACGCACCTTACGTGTGGGTGAAAACCAAAAACAACATGACATCGTGGGACTTTTTCGATAAAGTGTTAAACGAAGCGAATTTGGTTGGTACTCCGGGATCTGGTTTTGGCCCGGCAGGTGAAGGTTACTTCCGTTTTTCAGCTTTTGCCGACCGCGAAAATGTGCTGGAAGCCATGGAACGTGTTAAGAACTTATCGTAACAAACTACAGATAAACAAAAAACCGGACTGCTTACAGTCCGGTTTTTTTATGCTTTGATAGTCGTTTTCTGCTATTTAAATGCTAACGTTGCTTTCTTCCCGGATACACTTTTAATGCTTCAGCCAGAATCTTCAAACAAACGGCCAAATCGGCTTTGTTTAGCACATAGGCAATCCGCACTTCATCCTGCCCTTTATCCGAGCCGGTATAAAAACCCGAAGCCGGTGCAAGGAAAACGGTTTGTCCTTCGTACTGAAAATCGGATAATAACCAGGCGCAAAATTTATCGGCATTATCAACCGGTAAACGCGCAACGGTATAAAATGCGCCCATCGGTATTGGCGAATACACACCATCGATGCGGTTCAATCCGTCAATCAGAAACTTGCGTCGCTGAACATACTCGTTGTAGTTATTGAGCATGTAATCCGGGTCGGCATCCAACGAAGCTTCGGCGGCAATTTGCCCGATAAGCGGCGGACTCAACCGTGCCTGGCAAAACTTCATCACATTCCTTTTTACTTCTTTATTTTTGGTAATCAGTGCACCAATCCGCAAACCACATTCACTGTAACGTTTTGATACCGAGTCGATCAAAACAACATTCTGCTCAATTCCTTCTAAATGAAAAGCAGAAATATAAGGAGCGCCGGTATAACAAAACTCACGGTAAACCTCGTCGGAAAACAAATACAGATCGTATTTTTTCACCAAATCGCGAATGGCATTCATTTCCTGCTGGGTATATAAATATCCGGTTGGGTTATTCGGGTTGCAAATCATAATCCCCTTGGTTTTTGGGGTAATCAGCTTCTCGAATTCCTCGATTGCAGGCAATACAAATCCTTCCTCGATATCTCCCGGAATCGATCGGATTTTAGCTCCGGCCACAATGGCAAAAGCTTCGTAGTTGGCATAAGCCGGCTCGGGCACAATAATTTCGTCGCCCGGGTCCAAACAACTCATAAACGCAAAGGTTACCGCCTCGCTACCTCCCGAGGTAACAATGATATCGTCGGCCGAAACATCAATATCAAATTTGTGGTAATATTTTGCCAGCTTCTGACGAAACGACAAAATTCCCTCGCTCGGCGTATATTCCAGAATTTCCCGGTCGATCGACCGGATGGCCACCAGCGCTTCAGGAGGTGTTGGCAAATCGGGCTGCCCGATGTTTAAATGGAACACTTTAACTCCTTTCTCTTTAGCTTCATGAGCTAACGGAGCTAATTTCCTGATGGGTGAATCAGGCATTATCCTTCCTCTCTCTGATACTGTCGGCATGTTATATAATATATTTTACAGGCAGGCAAAGATAAGATTATCAATCTGAAAACAATAACCTAAAATTTCGAACAAATTAACATGTTGTCACAAACTTAACTTACAATTTTCAAGCATCTGGCATCACACCTACTACTTTTGCAATAAATTGTTGTAAATCCTGAGAATTTGTCATGTTTTAGTCACAAATAGAGGTCTATTTTTGAAGTCAGAAGAAACTAAAATCTATACGAAAATGATAATTGGAGTACCAAAGGAAATTAAAAATAACGAAAACCGTATTGCACTAACACCTGCCGGTGCTGCGGAGTTGGTTAAACATGGCCATGAAGTATATGTTCAGGCCGGAGGTGGCATGGGCAGCGGTTTCCAGGATGAAGATTATATCGGAGCCGGAGCCAAAATGCTTCCAACCATTGAAGATGTTTACGGCATTGCCGAAATGATCATCAAAGTAAAAGAGCCCATCGAAGAGGAATACAAGCTGATTAAAGAAGGACAAATTCTTTACACTTACTTCCACTTTGCATCGTGCGAGCCATTAACACACGCCATGATCGCAAACAAATCGGTTTGTTTGGCCTACGAAACTGTTGAGTTGCCCGATCGTTCGCTTCCGTTGCTCGTGCCAATGAGCGAGGTTGCCGGTCGTATGTCGATTCAGGAAGGTGCTAAATACCTGGAAAAAACTTATGGCGGTTACGGCGTGCTTCTTGGTGGAGTTGCCGGAGTTCTTCCTGCCAAAGTTTTGATTATTGGTGGTGGTATTGTAGGTACCGAAGCAGCAAAAATGGCTGCCGGACTGGGTGCCGATGTTACCATTATGGATGTATCGTTGAAACGCCTTCGTTACCTCGACGATATTATGCCGGCCAACGTAAAAACCATGATGAGCAACGAGTTTAACATTCGCGAAATGGTAAAAACGCACGACGTTATTATTGGTGCGGTTCTTATTCCGGGTGCCAAAGCACCACATTTGGTAACTCGCGACATGCTGAAAACCATGAAGCCGGGCACTGTTTTGGTTGACGTGGCAGTTGACCAGGGTGGCTGTTTCGAAACTACACATGCCACTACACACGCCGATCCGACTTTTGTAATTGATGATGTATTGCACTACTGTGTGGCCAACATGCCGGGAGCAGTTCCACGCACTTCAACCATTGCATTAACCAATGCTACACTTCCGTATGCTATTGAAATTGCCGGAAAAGGATGGAAACAAGCATGTATCGACAACGAGCCATTACGCAAAGGCCTGAATGTTGTTGACGGCAAAGTAGTTTACAAAGGCGTTGCCGAAGCTTTCGACCTGCCTTACGAAAGTGTTGAAAACGTTCTCTAAAAACCAATACAAAATAATTTCAAAAAGCCTTTCCCGTTAATTTGGGAAGGGCTTTTTTATGAAAGTCCCCATCTCTTTAGGTGTATTGCCTTTTGTGTTTCGTCCGGAAGAACCATCTGGCTTCGATCTGCTTGCTTCGCCGGACGATTTCGCTTTGGTCATTTCTTCCCGGCGCTACGCACCGGGTTAATCACATTAGACGCTTTTAGCGTCATGAAAAATTTGCAATTCCGACATGGCTGGCCAATAAAGTCGTCTTAACTTGGTATTCCAATTCAATATCCCGAAGGGATAAAATAGGATTAACCTCGGGTGAAACCCGGGGGTGATGAGAAAGTAAATTAAAGGCGCAAATAATCAGTTATTCAACGCACAACTGCTGTATGCGCCTTGTAATCTGATTTTTTTATGAAATGCTGTCGTTAGGCCTCACTTTCATCACTGTTGGTGATTTCCGGGAATCATGAATGTTTTTTATGAAAGCGGATCAAAGGAAGACAGTTGTTTTTCGTCCGGTGCAACCATTAGCGTTGAATAGCCTTCTTCGCCGGATGAACTAAATCACAACCATTTACCTGGGGCGACATAATTCTTTGAATTACTTTGCCCCGGGCTAAAATATTACGCACTTTCAGCGCTTATAATTAAGAGCTCCAAAGGAGCGACAAGCAATAACCCGGCGCGACTGACAGCAGTCAGGAAGCGCCGGGTAAATGAATGAAGAAAATCTCGTCCGGCGAAGAAAGCTGGATAGTGGCTGTTTGCCGACCCGGACGAAATAAACCGGAAGCAACTATTATGATTGCTTCAGCTCTTTCACTTGACAAGAGTATTTTTTTCACTTGACATCTTTTAAAACTTCACTTGTCTTCTTTTAAAAAATCACTTGACATCTTTTTATACTTCACCTGACGTTTCTATAATTTCATCAAGTCTCCTTTTTTTGGGTTCGGTTAACTCACCCGAATGCCGCGCTCGTTCAAATTCGTTTTTCGAAATTAATAGTATCTTTAAAACTCAATTTTACTTTAAATGAGTAGTACCAAACAGAAGATTTACGAGATTATTTTTGAAGCCGACACTCCGGCAGGCAAACTTTTCGATGTGGCCCTGCTGTTCGTTATTATTATAAGCGTTGCGCTGGTGCTGCTCGAAAGTGTTCCTGCCATCCGCGATAACCATTATCAGTTACTGCGTATTCTGGAATGGTGCATTACCATTATTTTCTCGATAGAATACATGCTGCGTGTTGCCATTGTAAAAAAACCGCTGCGCTACATTTTTAGTTTCTACGGAATTATCGACCTCTTATCGGTTTTACCCACCTACATTGGACTGGTGATAGCAGGATCGCACAGCCTGGTGGTTATTCGCATACTCCGTTTACTCCGTGTTTTCCGGATATTAAAACTTACCCGCTACACACTCGCGGGCCGCTCGCTGGCAAAAGCCATTTGGAACAGCCGCGAGAAAATAAGTGTTTTTATTTTCTTCGTTACTATGCTGGTTATAATAATTGGCACTATAATGTATCTGGTCGAAGGTCCGGAACACGGTTTCACCAGCATTCCGCGCGGAATATACTGGGCAATTGTTACCCTTACAACCGTTGGCTATGGCGACATCAGTCCAGGAACGCCACTGGGGCAATTTATTGCCAGTATCGTTATGATTATGGGATATGCCATTATTGCAGTTCCAACGGGTATTGTTACTGCCGAAATCATTAATCCAACAAGCGATAAAAACACACAGGTTTGCCCGCAGTGCCTGCATCCTTCGCACGACGATGATGCTGTTTTTTGTAAGAAATGTGGTTCGCGGCTTAATCCTTAGCTATAGAAATAGTGATAGCATCACTTTGAGTGATACTATCACTAATAGTGTTCCGTTAACAATCTCAGTGTAATTGTGAATATTTAAACTGCGGAAATCGGAAGCAGTTGATTTTGAACGATTATTTTTGTGAGAAATATTTGAAAAATGAGGCAGTATTTAGATTTGTTGGAAACGATTTTGGAAAAAGGGACGGTTAAAGAAGACCGTACATGTACAGGAACAATCAGCCGCTTCGGGCACCAAATGCGGTTTGATTTAAGCGAAGGATTCCCGATGGTAACAACAAAAAAACTGCACCTGAAATCGATTATTTACGAATTGCTTTGGTTTTTAAAAGGCGATACCAACGTAAAATATTTACAGGACAACGGCGTACGCATTTGGAACGAATGGGCCGACGACGACGGCAACCTGGGGCACATTTACGGCTACCAGTGGCGCAGTTGGCCAACGCCCGATGGCGGCCACATCGACCAGATTTCGCAGGTAATTGATGCCATAAAAAACAATCCTGATTCGCGCCGCCATTTGGTGAGTGCCTGGAATGTTGGCGAACTGGATAAAATGAACCTGCCACCCTGCCACATCCTTTTTCAGTTTTATGTGGCCAATGGCAAGTTATCGTGCCAGCTGTACCAGCGCAGTGCCGACGTATTTTTGGGCGTACCTTTTAACATTGCATCGTATGCCTTGCTAACCATGATGATGGCTCAGGCTTGCGATCTTGAACCGGGTGATTTTGTACATACTTTTGGCGACGTTCATATTTATTCCAATCACGTTGAGCAGGTAAAACTGCAGTTATCGCGCGAACCCTATCCGCTGCCGCAAATGAAGATCAACCCCGATGTAAAAAGTATTTTCGATTTTAAATTCGAAGACTTTGAACTGACAGGATACCAGTCGCATCCACACATTAAAGGAGTTGTTGCCGTTTAAAATCACATTAAAATGACAAATAAAATCCAAAAGAATATCTCAATAATCGTTGCTATTGCCGAGAACTTTGCCATCGGAAAAAACAACGACCTTTTGTTTCATTTACCCAACGATTTGAAACGCTTTAAGGAAATTACCAGCGGACATACCATTATTATGGGGCGCAACACGCTGTTGTCGTTGCCCAAATGGCCCTTACCAAACCGCCGCCACATTGTAATTACCGATAAACCGGACGATGTTTTCCCGGGATGTGAAACGGTTTTTTCCATCGACGAAGCCATTGAAAAAGTGAAGGATGAAAAAGAGGCTTTTATCATCGGTGGCGGAATGATTTACAAACAATTCTTCCCGGTTGCCGGCAAACTTTACCTTACGCTTGTACACCAACCTTTTGAAGCCGACACCTTTTTCCCTGAGGTGAACTATGCCGAGTGGAATGAAGTAAAACGTGAAGACCTGTACGACGAAAAGAACGATTTTAACTATTCGTACCTGGATTTGAAACGTAACTGATTTTGCGTGTGAAACTTTCGTAGCTACTCAATTTCAATATCATGAGAAAAAAAACTGCTTTTGTTGTTGCGTTTTGCGTTATCAGCCTGTTTTTGTTTGCCCAAAAACCACTGTTAAACCTAAAGTACGAGCAAAATTATACGCCAACTTACAACGAGATTATTGAAATGTATGAGCTGCTCGATGCGAAATACGAAAATGCCACACTCGTTGAGATTGGTGGTACTGATATTGGCAAACCATTGCACACCTTCATTATTAATAGCGAGCCGGAATTCAACCCCGAAACGATAAAAGCACAGGGAAAATCGGTTTTGCTTATCAACAACGGCATTCATCCCGGCGAACCTTGCGGTATTGATGCCAGTCTTGAATTTGCTGACAATATTTTATGCAACGCCGATAATCTGGCCGAAATTCTTCAGAATACAGTACTTGTAATTATTCCGGCTTACAACATTGGCGGGCTTTTAAACCGAAGCGCCTACAACCGTTCGGGGCAAACCACACCATACGAAACCGGCTTTCGGGGCAATGCCGGCAACCTCGATTTGAACCGGGACTTTGCAAAATGCGATTCGGAAAATGCCCGAAGCTTTAACCGCCTGTTTACCCTGTGGGATCCCGATGTGTTTTTGGATACGCATACCACCAACGGCTCGGAACATCAATACAGCGTGACTTTGATAGCTCCGTCGCCTGACATGTTTCCGCCAAGCCAGGAAAAATTTATCCGCGAAAAGCTGCTCCCCAACCTTTACAACACTATGAAAAAAGGGGAATACGAACTGATTCCGTATGTAAACTGGATGTATTCCGACCCGAAAAAAGGCATCATGATGACACAGGAAACCAGCCGTTACTCGTCGGGCTATGCCAACCTTTTTAACTGCTACGGCATGATGACCGAAAATCATGTTTACAAAGATTATACTGACCGGGTAAAATCATGCTACCAGTTTATTGAGGTGCTGGCAAAATTTACTTCAGCAAACTCGGAAGAAATTATTAAAAGCCGCCAAACAGGTATCGAAGAATCGATGGCTGCTGAAACTTATTCCATTAATTTTGAAGTGGACACGACTCAATTTGAGATGCTGGAATTCAAGGGTTACGAGGTTGACAACCAGCAAATCAGTCCGGTTACAGGGCTGCCACGTTTTGGTTACGACAAAACCCGGCCTTACACCGAAAAAATACCATTTTACGATGTGTACAATGCAACGGAAGAAATTAAAATTCCGGAATATTACATTTTACCACAAACCTGGCAACGCGTAATTGAACGCCTGGAATTAAATGAAATTGAGTTTACACGTTTACCCAAGGATACCACAATGGAAGTAGAGGTGTACTACATCGATGAATATTCGGATGCAAACCGATTAAACAACGGGCATTATTTTCATGAAAAAGTGACGACTACGAGCGAGGTTCAGAAAGTTAAATACTATGCCGGCGACCTGATCATTCCTGTTCGCCAAAAGAAAATAAAATACCTGCTGGAGCAACTGGAACCCAAAGCCCGCGACTCATTTTTCAGGTGGAACTTTTTTGACCAGGTTTTGGATCAGCGTGAATATTTTTCGTCGTATGGATTTGAAGAGAATGCGCTGAAATACCTAAATGAACACCCTGAATTCAGAAAGGAATTTGAGAAGAAACGCAAGACAGATACTGAATTTGCCAAGAATCACCGGGCACAGCTGAGCTACATTTACAACAACAGCGAATGGGCTGAAAAAACCTATAAACGTTACCCGGTAGCCAGAATATATTAAAAAAGGCTGTCCAAAAAGTTCTTGTTTCGTCATCCTGAACTTGTTTCAGTATCTTCATGTTTTTAGCAATCCGCGTTTAACAGATTCTGAAATGAATTCAGACTGACGTACTTTCCAACTTTTAAGACAACCTTCTATTATTTACGACAGCAGTTTTCCTAAATTCGCAAACTTGTTGTTGTAATCTTCAACCGAAAGCTTGATTACCTCCAGCGCCTCATCGTGGCCGTAAGTTGCCGCAATTTCGGTGTTCGACTCAACACCCGGCATATCTTTATAGGTTAGGAAATAGTGCTCCAAACGCTGAATTACAATTTCAGGAACCTGCGACACATCGGTAAAATGACCGTAAACGGTGTCGTTATCCAAAACAGCAATAATTTTATCATCGGCCTGGTGGCCGTCAATCATTCGGAAACCACCAATAGGACGAGCTGTTACCAGCAAATCACCATGTGCCAGATCCTTTTCGGTTAGCACACAAATATCAATCGGATCGCCATCGCCTTTTATGCCTTTGCGGTTCACTTTCTCTGAGCAATACTCGCCAACTTTAGTGCCGCAATACGTTTGCGGAATAAATCCGTACAGCGCAGGAACAACATTCGAAAATTTCTGTGGCCGATCAACACGCAGATAACCACTGTCTTTATCAATTTCGTATTTTACTGTATCTGTTGAAACCACTTCGATAAAAGCGGTTAATTCTTCGGGGGCATTGTCGCCAATTGAAACGCCGTGCCAGGGGTGCGATTTATAACGCAATCCCATCAATCGTCCAATGGGATCGGAAAGTCTGTCTACCATCTTCGTTAAATTATGTTTTACTATCTCAAACCATTAGTATGCCTTTTTAGTTCATACTAATCGCCACAAAGGTCATTAAATTTTTGTTACGCCACAACTGTTTCAGCTCTATTTCCTGCTTTATCAACAGCAACCAGCGTAACATCTCCCGGCTCATCAATTGTAATACTAAACGGCTTGCTTTTTAACAGCTGAGGTTTGTGCTCCACTTTGCCCAGCAACTCGCCATCACGAATAATTTCGTAATGCGATATGGGTTCATCATCAGCCAAAGCCGTATTCCAGGTTAACTTGCCATCCACCAATTTTGCATCGCGCGGTGCCGAAAGTTTTTCTTTCTCAATGGCCTGAAAATAATTACTCTCCGGTTTCACACTTTTTGCCTGTCCTTCAATTCGTTTTCGCTCAGCGGCACTCATTCCGTCAGGAGCTATTTGTGCAGCATAAAAGTTCTGTATCAGCTGGCATTTCATCGGGTCATCGTCGATTTGCCCAATTCCGATAATCAGTGTATGTACGCCTGGTGTGGTAAGCGAATATTCAATAAGCGGTTTACTCGGCAGTTCATCGGTTCCCACTTTTCGGAACACATCGGCAGGTGTTTGCGACCAACGTGGCTCTTTATGGTATAGGGCAGCATCGGCAAAAACTTTCATCCCGATTATTCCCATTCCTTTGGCTTCGGCAATCGGAATAACGTTATTCTGCATGTTCATTTTGGTTTTGTCGTTGGCATTAATGGCAATCAGCATTCCATCTAATATACCGTATTCATCGCGCTGAATCATATCCATCATAGCAGGCGGATTTGCATGCCCCGAGAAACCAATGTGTTTAATCAGCTTTTCGTTTTTCGGATTCATCCCGGTAAGGTTGGTTCCGTCTCGCAAATCACGAAGGGCTACCAAAGCACCAAAATTTCCATCAGGATCGAGCGGCGTTTCCAGACCTTCGTAAAGCACATCCACCTCATCGGTATTATGCAAGGTATGGCACAACACCATATCCAGGTAGGCGCCCTCGGGATAATAACCTTCTCCATCGCCAAACAGCTGTGTTAACGAGCGTTTCACATCGTCAACCGCACATTGTACACTTTCTCCATTCGACCAGTTACTAACATTTTCCCGCTCGGGCCAACCCGGTTTACCCCAGCGCATAGCCGTTTTACTCGTCAGCCATATTGATTTTCGCAGTGCTTCGTTATACCCATTTTCGCCGGGAATCAGGTTCAGGTGTTTAAAAGCTTTATTGTAGTTGAGCTGGCTGTCGGCATAAAGGTTGGAGGTATCGAAATAGTTGACGCCCAAATCGAATGCTTTAAGAATGATCTTTTCTGGCTCAACATCATCGGGAGTCCACTGAATAGACGCCTGGCCACCGAGACCAAGTGTTGTTACATTAAAGCCCAGCTTGCCAAAAGGGCGCGTCATTGGCTCCGGTAATTTTTCGGTGTTACAGGCTCCAAACGACATGGCAGAAACCGCAGCTGTTGTTGCAGCCGATACTTTGATAAAATCTCTTCGGGTAACGGGATACTTTTTTGATTTAGTCATGACAGATAGATTTTGATTTCTATAAAATTAATTGAAATCTATTGAACTACCTAGTATTAAGCCAATTCTTAAGTTTCACGTACGTCATTCCGAACTTGATTCGGAATCTCTATCAAAAAGATGCTGAATCCGTCGGCTGACGGACAGCATGACGCAACGAAGTTACATAGTCGACTTTACAATAATATCCAGCTCACCCCGCGATAGCAGAAAACCGGACGATTTTAATAACTTACCAATCCGGCAAGGGCATAAACCAAAGCAGCTTGCCAGTTTATGGCAATTTCGTTGTGGCTGTACGATTCCTGTTTGTCCACCCAATCGGTTGCTGAGTGGCCACCGCCAACCAGGTACCCCGGCCATGGCGCATCAATAGTATCGGCTCCCGAACGACGATCGTGCGGAAACATTGGCGGATTAATTCCCAAACCGGTAACATACGATCGGTTATAATAATTCTTTCCGAAAATATGATCGACAATACCGATAGCCGTTTGTTTGTATTTTGAGTTGGGCTGAATACGATTGGCCACCTGCAGGTTTACCGTTTGGCGGGCAACAGTTCCGTTGCAACCCCAGTAATACCTGCCGGCAAGAGCACGCGAATACACATCAGCTTCTCCCTTTTCTACCAAAGCATCGGCGTTGGCAATGATGTTTTTCTTTATTGTAGCTTCTGCTTCCGGATTTTTTCCTTTGCGCGAAGAAAGTGCATAGGTGTACATCGCCAGGTTCGACACATTTGACCAGTCCCAGTTTTCCTGAATTTTATAATCAAAGGCTGCTGCACGCTTTTCAAAATCGCGCAAACAGCTTTCGTCGCCGGTAGTTGCCCATAACTCGGCAGCTGCCCACAACCGATCGTCCTCATCTTTCGACTGGTATCCTCCGGTGCGGAAATCACCCTGTTCAAAACGTTTGTATTCCGGATTTTCCTGCAGAAAACGATAACTCACCCACGCTGCATCCAAACATTTTTTCGCATAAGCGTCATCGTACGATTTAAAGTAGCGGGCAGCCATAGCCATTATTCCCACAAAATCGGCTGTTGCCGCCGAGCTCCATTCGGTAAAATAGCGTTTAGCATCATTATCGCAGGCCATTATAAAACCTGAAAAGTTCTTGCGCGTTAGTTTATGCGACACTCTGCCCGAGCCATCGGGATATTGCATTTTTAAAATCCAGTCGGTTTCCCATTTCAGCTCCTGCAGAAAATCGGGAAATCCGGGTGCCGTTTCAGGAATATCCAAATCCATTCTTTCCAACTGCGGTTGAAAATGATCCCAGGCATAAAACAGAACGCCCAATGAAATTCCAGCGTTCACCACATATTTTCCATGGTCGCCGGCATCGTGCCAGCCGCCTGTTCCATCACGTTTCGATCCTTTCTTTCCGATATAATCTTCGTAGGCATCATTCAAATGACACGCATCCTGATGATAGTGATTACCTGCAAATTCGCCGTCAACAGCCATGCCACAGCGCCACAAATAAAAAGCGCGCATACTTGTTTCTGCTGCAAAATTAAAGGCATCGTTTGCAATTTTGAATTCATCCGACTTTCCCACTCCGGGTACTTCCAGGTAGTAGTCGCCCGGTTTTTTGAAATCTGTGAAATCAATTTTCCATACTTCCTGATCTACATCCTTCTGATAGTTTGGGCCAGTAGTTTCTCCTTCAAAAACTACGTCTCCGGTAGAAACAGAAACAAGATGAAATGAACTACAGGATTGTGGAACAACAGCCGTTTTGGGGCCATCAGTTAAAAAACCAAGCGAGTTTAGATGGATGTTTTGTGCGAAAATTGTTTGTACAATGCTCATCAAGACAAGCACTATTAGAACAGGCTTTTTCATTTTGTGGTTTTATTGATTTAGACTGCTAAGATATGAAATTAGCTTATTGTTTGAAAGACAGGGTGTGTGATACAAGCTTACAGTTTGCTTCGCTCCTCCGGCTGCAAGGCTGAAAAAGGTAAACTGAATTTTTTGAATTAATTGACAAGACCTTCAAGGTTTTTTAAACCTTGAAGGTCTGATTTAGAAAACGCACCAAAGTGATAGCCTCACCAAAAGTGAGACCATCACCAAGCTGTAAAAAACACTAAAGTCCGGGGCTGTATTCATTAAGTATATACAGCCCCCGACTCTCTTTTTAGACGCAATTTAACAGCGGTTACAAACCGCTAATCCCAAAAATTATTCTGCGCAAATCAGCGAAATCTGCAAGCAATCTCTTTCAGCGAAAATCAAAAAAATCAGTGTTATCAGCGTTCCAACCAGTTTTAACAAGTGATAGCCTCACCAGGAGTGAGACCATCACCAAGCTGTAAAAAACGCTAAAGTCCGGGGCTGTATTCATTACATCGATACAGCCCCGGACTCTCATTTTAGGCGCAATTTAACAGCGGTTACAAACCGCTAATCCCGAAAAATTCCAAAGTGATATCCTCACTTGGAGTGATACCATCACCAGAGAGTGGTTACCCACCCCAGTTCTCGCGGTCCAGACTACGGTAATGAATGGCTTCCGAAAGATGGTCGGCCTGCACATTTTCTTGCCCGTCGAGGTCGGCAATGGTGCGCGATACCTTTAAAATCCTGTCGTAAGCACGGGCAGATAGACCAAGCCGGTCCATGGCATTTTTAATCAGGTTATTGCTTTCATTGTCGAGCACCACATATTCGCGTATCAGTTTCGAGGTCATTTGTGCATTGGCATAAACCCCCTGATGTTCCGCAAAACGTTTCTCCTGAATTTTCCGGGCAGCTAAAACCCGCTCGCGAACGGCTTCACTATTCTCCGATGACTCCATCTCCGACAATTTTTTGAAAGGTACGGGAACAACTTCCAGGTGAATATCTATACGGTCGAGCAGTGGCCCCGAGATTTTATTGAGGTATTTCTGCACCACTCCCGGAGCACAAACGCACTCTTTTGTGGGGTGATTGTAATACCCGCACGGACACGGATTCATGGAAGCCACCAGCATAAAACTTGCAGGATATTCAACCGAAAACTTGGCGCGCGAGATGGTAATATTCCGGTCTTCCAGCGGCTGGCGCATCACTTCGAGCACCGTTCGTTTAAACTCCGGAAGTTCATCCAAAAACAAAACTCCATTGTGAGCCAAACTGATTTCCCCCGGCTGGGGATAGTTTCCTCCGCCAACCAGCGCCACGTCGGAAATTGTATGGTGAGGCGATCGGAAAGGCCGCTTTGTCATTAACGAAGCATCTTTATCGATCTTCCCAACCACCGAATGAATCTTAGTGGTTTCCAGCGCTTCTTTTAGCGAAAACGGTGGTAATACTGTAGGAATTCGTTTTGCCAGCATGGTCTTTCCCGATCCTGGCGGGCCAACCAAAATGATATTGTGACTTCCTGCGGCTGCAATCTCCAAAGCCCGTTTTACATTTTCCTGTCCTTTTACATCCGAAAAATCGAGCGGATTGTTATTTACTTGCGCATAAAACTCGGCCCGGGTATCGATTACCGTTTGCTCCAGACGACCTTCGTTGTTTAAAAAGTCGATTACTTCCCTGATATTTTCCGCACCATATACTTTTAAACGATCAACAACAGCCGCTTCGCGTGCATTTTGTTTAGGCAGGATAAATCCCTCAAATTCCTCTTTTCGTGCATTAATAGCAATGGGTAAAACGCCTTTTATGGGTTGCAAAGTTCCGTCGAGCGAGAGTTCGCCCATTAACACATACTTTGACAGTTTATCGTGATTTATCTGCCCCGATGCAGCCAAAACAGCGGCAGCCAGCGGCAAATCGTAGGCCGATCCTTCTTTGCGGATATCGGCCGGAGCCATGTTAATAATGATTTTCTTTTTGGGCCATTTGTAGCCGTTTAAACGAAGGGCAGATTCAATGCGTTGCTGACTTTCTTTCACAGCACTGTCGGGCAAACCAACAAGCAGGAATTTAATTCCGGTGGTTACATCAACTTCAATGGTAATGGTTGTGGCATCGATTCCGAAAACTGCGCTTCCGAAGGTTTTAACTAACATAAACGGAAATTAGTTTAATATTAGCTAAATATAGTAAAAAGCGCTGAATTTTAAAAGGTTAGTTTTAGCAAGTGTTACTTAGTACAGTTTTTTACGCTTCACCAGATACGAAAACAAAACTTCCTTAAAATCTTTGTTGATGTCGGCTTCGACTAAATCGATCTGGTATTGCCCGCACCTTACTTTCAGGTCGTTGAAATACGCGCTAACCGTATTGGTGTAGTGTTGTTTTACTTCCGAGGGATTAAACTTCACCACCTGGCCGCTCTCCAAATCAACAAACTTGTGCGGACGGTTACTAAATTCAAATTCACGCTCCAACGAATGATCGGTTACATGAAAAAGAATCACCTCGTGTTTGTTGTAGCGCAAGTGTTGAAGCGCAGAAAACAACTCCTCGTTTTTCGAGCTGTCGAGCATGTCGCTGAAAATAATTACCAGCGAACGTTTATGAATATTCTCGGCAATTTGATGCAATACCTGCGTGGTGTTGGTAGTTTTTCGTAACCCGGCATTTTCGGGCTGAATAAGCTCCGACAGTTTTCCGTACATTACCTCGGCATTTACCGATGAAATTCGTGGCGAAGAATGGAACTCTATTTCGTCGGAAAAAAGTGTGAGACCAACGGCATCGCGCTGTTTACGCATCAGGTAAATTAACGCAGCCGCGGTGTAAACCGAGAAAGCCAGTTTGTTGTGTAAATGCTTTTTGCCTTTTGTGTAAGGGAACAACATGGATGAAGAAGTATCGACAACCAACTGACAGCGCAGGTTGGTTTCTTCTTCGTATTGTTTTACAAAAAGCTTGTCGGTGCGCGCAAACAATTTCCAATCGACGTGCTTGGTCGATTCGCCCTGGTTATACAAGCGGTGCTCGGCAAATTCAACCGAAAATCCATGAAACGGACTTCGGTGCAGGCCGGTTATAAAACCTTCAACAACCTCGTGAGCCACCAGCCCCAGGTTGTCAAAACGGTGAAATTGTTCTATGTCGATGAGGTTCTTCAAAATGATGATAAAAAAGAAAACTGTCATTTCGGAGATGGGAAAAGGTCACTCTCTAATCAAGAGATTTCTTCTCGCCTACTCGTCGAAATGACAGTTCAATAAAAATGCTAATACAGCAGCGCGTTTAGCTTGTCAACAAAAGCTTGTTTTGGAGCAGCACCAACTTGCTTGTCAACCACTTCGCCGTTTTTCACAAACAATACTGTAGGAATGTTTCTGATTCCGTATTTCATTGCAACATCCTGGTTGTTGTCAACATCAACTTTGCCGATTACTGCTTTGCCTTCGTACTCCGCCGACATTTCTTCAACGATGGGTGCAATCATTCTACAAGGGCCACACCAAACTGCCCAAAAATCGATCATCACCGGTTTGTCTGAATTCATTACCAATTCTTCAAAATTGGCATCTGTAATTTCTAAAGCCATATTATTATCTTTTTATTGTTGTATATCGTTTCTCTTATCTGCAAAACTAATTAATTCTGTAAGTCATTTCCGGTTGCTCATCAAAAAAGTTCAGAAAACCATCCAAAGGATTTACCCTTGTTGTTCTTGAAAACATTTCAATGTACATATTGTTCTCAGTATCAAAAACATTAAACTTTAGCAGAGCTTTTCCCTTGTATTCTCCGGCCATCTCGTCAACGCGTTTTACGAAATCTTCGGTCAGGGCTTTTAGCGGCACGTTAATGGTTAAACTTTTAATGTACTTTTCGCGCACATCGTCGAGTAGCTCAATACTGTTCACTTTGTACTCGTAAAAATCGCTGTTAAAACGCTGCTTCACCGTACCTCTTACCATGATAAAAATTCCGACTTTACAGAACTTACTGAAGTTTACATAGTCGTTTCCAAAGAAGAAAAGTTCTTTCGAATCGGTGTAATCGGTCAGGGTCATAACGGCATACATATTTCCGTTTTTTGACTGTCCTTCGCGCGCCGCCGTAACCATTCCTCCAAAGGTAAAGTCTTTCCCCTGGTATTTCGAGATATCATTATTCAGGTCTTTCAGCGCCACTTCTCTTGAGCAGAAATTGGTGATCTCCAACCGGTAATCATCCAGGGGATGTGCGGTGAGGTAAATACCAATCAGGTTCTTCTCTTTCTCCAGCATTATGAGCTTTGCCCATTCATCCACTTTTGGGATTGGCGGCTTTTGAATGTCCTGTCCGCCTCCCATTCCGCCGAACAAACTTTGCTGTGCACTTTGTGCTTCCAACTGAACGCGGTTGCCATAGCGAATTAGTTTTTCGATAAAATTGGTGTCGTCGTTTTCATTTTCGCCGGCAAAAAAGCAACTGCGGTTTACTCCTTCCAGGTTGGTGAACGCTCCGGCCATAGCCAGTGCTTCGAGGTTCTTTTTGTTAACGGCCTGAAGACTTACGTGTTCCACCAAATCGTAAATGGTTTTAAAATGACCACGCTCGTTCCGCACATCAATAATATGCTGAACTGCACCAGACCCAACCCCTTTAATGGCCCCCATTCCAAAGCGGATATCGCCTTCAGAATTGGCAGTAAATTTGATAAAACTTTCGTTAACATCCGGACCAAGAACATTTAAGTTCATGCGTTTGCACTCGTTCATTAACTTGGTAATATCGACAATATTATTGAGGTTTCGGCTAAGGTTGGCCGCCATAAACTCGGCCGGGTAATGCGCTTTTAAAAAGCCTGTTTGGTACGCAATGTAAGCATAACAAACCGAGTGCGATTTGTTAAATGCATACGAAGCGAAGGCCTCCCAGTCTTTCCATATTTTATTGATTACCTCGTCGGTCTGTTTTCCTTTGTTTTTGCATTCGTCAACAAACTGCCGGTTGGCTTTACAACCGTCAACAAACTTAACCTTAAGTTTTTCCATCACCGACATAATCTTCTTACCCATCGCTTTACGCAGCGTATCCGAGTCGCCACGGGTAAAGCCCGCCAGTAAACGCGAGAGTAACATCACTTGCTCCTGGAACACCGTAATACCGTAAGTATCGCTCAGGTATTCTTCCATCATCGGCACATCGTAATCCACTTTTTGTTTCCCGTGTTTACGGGCAATATAATCAGGAATGTATTCCATTGGCCCCGGACGATACAGAGCGTTCATGGCCACCAGGTCTTCAAAGCGGTTAGGCTTCAAATCGCGCAGGTGTTTTTTCATTCCGTCCGATTCAAACTGGAAGATAGCCGTGGTTTCGCCCTGACTAAAAAGCTGAAAGGTCTTTTCATCATCGAGCGGAATATCATTTATCGGAACTTCAATTCCTTTCGACAGCTTGATGTTTTCCAGACATTCTTTAATGATCGATAAGGTTTTTAGTCCCAGAAAGTCCATTTTCAGCAAGCCGATGTCTTCCACAAAACGCCCGTCGTACTGTGTTGTCAGCAGATGTTCCTCGTCTTTGGTAGGCATCAACGGAATATGATCGGTCAGTGGATCACGACTAATCAGAATTCCACAGGCATGCACCCCGGTATTTCGTACCGAACCTTCGAGTTTCTCGGCATAATTCAGCGTATCAACAACCAAAGGAATAGGCGAATCTTTTTCCCGCGCCAGTTCAGGACTTTCTTTAAAAGCCTTTTTGAAACTCATTTTAGGGGCTTCGGGCACTAACTTGGCCAAACGATCTGCTTCGGGCAGGGGCAGTTTCAATACGCGGGCCACATCCCTGATGGACGACTTGGTCGCCATTGTTCCGAAAGTACAAATGTGAGCTACCTTATCCTTGCCATATTTATCAGTAACATAGTTAAGCACCTGTTGTCGTCCGTCATCATCAAAGTCGATATCAACATCGGGAAGCGATATACGGTCGGGATTCAGGAAACGCTCAAAAAGCAGGTCGTATTTAATCGGGTCGATGTTGGTAATTCCGGCGCAATACGATACTGCCGCACCGGCTGCCGAACCACGTCCAGGACCAACAAGAACGCCATTATCTTTTGCCCAGTTAATAAAGTCCTGCGTAATAAGGAAGTACCCCGGATAACCCATTGTTTTAATGGTATTCAGCTCGAAAATCAGGCGTTCTTCCACACTCTTCTCCAGCGGGTCGCCGTAACGTTCTTTTGCCCCTTCGAATGTAAGGTGCTCCAAAAATGCCGACTCCAGTTTTACACGAATTACCTTATCGTAACCGCCCAAACGTTCGAATGCCGAATCGCCAAATTCTTCGCGTAAATCAGCTTCTGAATATTTCTCCTTAAAACCTTCTTCTGTTCCAATTTCTTCAGGAATGGGGAACATGGGCATAATAGGCGCACAGTTCAGCTCAAAAGTCTCAATCTTTTCAGCAATTTCGTTGGTATTTGCCAGGGCCTCGGGAAGATCTTTAAAAAGTTCATTCATTTCAGCCTGCGTTTTAAACCACTCTTGTTTGGTGTAACGCATCCGGTTCGGATCATCGAAATCCTTACCGGTATTCAGGCAGATCAACAAATCATGCGCCTCCGCATCCGATTCGTTCGTGAAGTGAATATCGTTGGTGGCAATTAATTTAACTCCCAATCTTTTAGCCAACGGAACCAATTGTTTGTTTACTTTTACCTGCCAATCGTACACCTCTTCGCGCTCGCGTTGCGATTGCGCCGGATGCCGCATCAACTCGAGGTAATAATCATCGCCAAACAGTTTTTTATACCAAAGCACGGCGTCTTCGGCAGCCTGCATATTATTGGCCATTATATGTTGTGCAATCTCGCCTCCCAAACAGGCCGATGATGCAATCAGTCCTTCGTGATATTTCTCGAGCAACTCCTTATCAATACGCGGCTTGTAATAAAAACCGGCAGTGGTGGCTGTTGATATCAGCTTAATCAGATTAATGTAACCAACCCTGTTTTTTGCCAGCAGAATAAGGTGATGCCCCGAGCGGTCGACCTTATCGCGTTTATCATTAATTGTGCGTGCAGCCACATAAGTTTCACATCCTAAAATTGGCTTTATCTCAGCCTTCGAACAGGCTGCATGAAACTCTTTAATACCGAACATTGTTCCGTGATCGGTTAAAGCCAAAGCCGGCATATTATCCGATTTAGCCTTGCCAACCAGATCGCTGATGCTGGCAGCGCCATCGAGAATAGAGTATTGCGAGTGTACGTGTAAATGCGTAAATGGAACCATAAAAACTGTGCTAAAAAAAGTTTTTAAAGATACCAATTCTCTCCCCCTTATGCAGGAGATGTTAATAATTTTTGATGGAATTTTTGGAGCAAAAAAAGCCCCGATGCTTCGATCGGGACTTCTTTCTAGTCAATATTTTCGGCGATGAGCTTTGCCAGTTGTTCCATCTCCCCGGGAGGGAATTGGGTTTTGTCGGCAAAATTCAGCAAATCGTGTTCGCTTTGCATGGGCACCAAATGAATGTGTGCATGCGGTACCTCGAGACCCAAAACCATTACCCCTACTTTTCTACAGGGAACAGCTTTTTCTAATCCTTTGGCAACTTTTTTGGCAAACATTTGCAAACCTGCGTAGGTTTCATCATCCAAATCAAAAAGGTAGTCTACCTCTTTTTTCGGAATTACCAAAGTATGCCCCTTTGCTGTTGGAAAGATATCGAGAAATGCAAAATAATTCTCGTCCTCAGCTACTTTGTATGAAGGGATCTCACCATTGATAATTTTTGTAAAAATGCTTGCCATGATTCTTAAATTGAAATTTCTACAATCTCAAAAGGTATCACTCCTGACGGAACTTTAATTTCAACCACATCGCCAACTTTTTTGCCCATCAATCCTTTGGCAATTGGCGTTTGTACCGATATCTTTCCTTCTTTCAGATTCGCTTCACTTTCGGGAACCAAAGTATACTGCATAGTAGCATTATTCTTTTTGTTCTTAATGGTTACTTTATTCAGAATCTGAACTTGTGACGTATCAATTTTCGACTCATCGAGAATCCGGGCATTGGCCACTTTATTTTTTATCTGGGCGATTTTAGCTTCAAGCATACCCTGGGCATCTTTAGCTGCATCGTACTCGGCATTTTCCGAGATATCTCCCTTTTCAATGGCCTCGCCAATCTGCTTCGAAATCTTTGGGCGCTCAACAGTCATCAAGTGCTCCAGCTCTTTCTTCAGCTTTTCTAATCCGTCTTTCGTCAAGTATGTTACTTCGGACATTTTGTATCCTCCTTTATTTAATTGTTTCGCCTCAACGTAGGCATAAAAAAATAGAAAGAATCCCGATTTGTCCGGAACTCTTCCTTTTGCAAAATTATATAATTTCTTGAATATTAAAATATTCTAAGTAAAAAAATATCGAAAACAGATGATATTTACGCAGTTAGACATATTTCCTGTTGATAATCTCACTATATATCACAGCTTTCTTCAGCGAAAACTTCTCCCCCAGCAACAACGACTGCTTTTTCGTTTTTTTAGCCGGTTGCTCTTTTCGTTTTAGCGGCGTCGATTTCTTTCCTTCAGCACTATATTGGAATGCCGGACGAACTTCCTGAGCAGGCTCTTCTTCCTCCACTTCTTCTTGTATTACCTGAGGCTGTGGCTGCCCCGGCATATCTTTATTGTCATCCATCAGCATTTCCCAAAAATCCTGAGCACTGCCGGCTCCTGAAGCAGACTCTCCGGGTGCAGCATTCTTTTTACGTGTTTTATTAAGAATGCCAAACAAGGCAACTATCAAGGTCAATATGATAACTACTATATCATCCATAATTTTCTATCAGCAATAAATTGTATTTTTGGCTGTTCAGTTTATAAAAGTACGAAACGTGTGCGGAAATAAAAATTTTCGCGTTAAAGAATAATAAAACAAAGTTAGCATTATGCAAAAAAGCAACACCGGCAGCAAGGCGATATATTCGGGAATGAAGTATTTGTTTTTTATTGCACTTACTTTTTTGATGTATTCGTCGTGCAACGAGATTGCCTCGGAAATTCCGGATGTTTGGGTGGGCTTAAATCTTGATTTGGGGCTTTACAACGAACTAACCGTGCCCGGCAACTCGGCCTACTTCCCGAACCAGGGCTTTGGAGGCGTTATTGTTTATTGCGAAATAGAAGGCTCGTACTATGCATTTGATGCGGCTTGTACCAACGAAATCAATCCTTCGTGCAGGGTAGTAAACGACGGAGCTGTAGGAAAATGCTCGTGCTGCGAATCGGAATACATATTTATTGGCGGCACAGTATTAAAAGGCCCCGCTGCGGCTCCACTAAAGCAGTACAATACCTCGCTTAGTGGAAATATACTTCGGGTTTATAACTAAAAAAAATGGGCTACACAAAGTGAAACCCATTTTCTATTATAAAAATATTTCTTCTTAATACCTGTAGTGCTCCGGCTTAAACGGACCTTCTTTCGAAACGCCCAGATAAGCGGCTTGCTTTTCGGTAAGCTCAGTCAGTTTTACGCCAATTTGCGCCAAATGCAAACGGGCAACTTCCTCATCCAGCTTTTTCGATAAAGTGTAAACACCAACTTCGTAGTTGTTCTCCCACAAATCAATTTGCGCCAAACTCTGGTTGGTAAACGAGTTACTCATTACAAACGACGGGTGTCCGGTTGCACATCCAAGGTTTACCAAACGACCTTCGGCCAGCAAGTAAATACAGTGACCATCTTTATAAATATATTTATCAACCTGTGGTTTGATGTTTACTTTTTCAATTCCCGGCCATTTTTCCATTCGGGCAACCTGAATTTCATTGTCGAAGTGGCCAATATTACAAACAATCGACTGATCTTTCATATTTGCCATGTGCTCGGCAGTAATTACATCGCAGTTTCCGGTGGTAGTAACATAAATGTTTCCTTCGGCCAATGCATCTTCCATGGTTTTCACCTCGAAACCTTCCATAGCTGCCTGCAGCGCACAAATCGGATCAATCTCGGTAACAATTACGCGGGCACCATAACTGCGCATTGAGTGAGCACAACCTTTACCCACATCGCCATAACCGGCAACTACAACAACTTTTCCGGCAATCATTACATCGGTAGCTCGTTTAATACCGTCGGCCAGCGACTCGCGACATCCGTACAGGTTATCGAACTTCGATTTGGTTACCGAATCGTTAACATTAATAGCAGGAACCAGCAACTCGCCTTTCTCCGCCATGTGATATAAACGGTGCACTCCGGTAGTTGTTTCTTCCGAAACACCCTTCCATTCGGCTACAGTGCGGTGCCATTTTTGGTTATCTTCTTTTAATGTTGTTTTCAGCAACTCAAGAATTACGCCTTCTTCTTCGCTCGACGCGTCAACATCCAAAACGCTGGCATCTTTTTCGGCAGCATAACCTTTGTGAATTAACAAGGTAGCATCGCCACCATCGTCAACAATCAGCTGTGGGCCTTTTCCATCAGGGAAACTCATCGCCTCGCGGGTGCACCACCAGTACTCTTCCAGTGTTTCACCTTTCCAGGCAAACACCGGAACTCCGGCTTTTGCAATAGCCGCCGCAGCATGATCCTGCGTTGAGAATATATTACAGCTCGCCCAACGAACATCGGCACCAAGCGACACAAGTGTTTCAATTAAAACAGCAGTTTGCACGGTCATGTGCAAACTACCCATCACACGCACTCCATCAAGCGGTTTGCGCGGGCCAAATTTTTCTCTGATGGCCATTAATCCCGGCATTTCCTTCTCCGCGATCTCAATTTCTTTTCTTCCGAATTCTGCCAACGAAATATCGGCAACTTTGTAATCTAGTTTTTTCTGAACTGACACAGTCATATCTATCATTTAATTTTTTCAAATAAAAAAGGCGTGCAAAAATAACAATTTATGCCACAAAAAAGTTGAATATCAACAACAAGGATTAATTCCCCAGATCAGAGAAAAATTTCACCCGCATCAATCGAATGTCATCTTCCGAGTATTCTTCTTCGCCCAATTCTTCCAGTGCATCCTCTATGGAGTCGGTTTCAGCTTCGCGAAAAATATTCAAAAATATCCTCCTGATGATCTTCATCAATTACATCATCAATGTAATAATCGATATTTAATTTGGTTCCCGAATTTACAATCGCCTCCACTTCGCCAATTACATCTCTCACTTCAATTCCTTTCGAGTCGGCAATATCTTCAAACGACAGTTTGCGGTCGATACTCTGAATAATAAACACCTTCATTTTCGACTTGTTGGCTACGGTACGTACCACCAGGTCTTCCGGGCGTTCAATCTCATTTTCTTCGACATACGATTTTATGAGCGCCACAAACTCTTTACCATACCGACGGGCTTTCCCCTGCCCAACTCCCTGAATGTGCTGCAACTCCTTGGTAGTTACCGGATATTGAATAGACATATCGGCCAACGATGGATCCTGAAAAATTACAAACGGAGGCAGATTGTGCTTCTTGGCTATTTTTTTCCGCAGGTCTTTCAGCATGGCAAACAACTGCGGATCGCCACTTGCTCCTCCCGATGGAGCACCTCCGGCGTTGGCCGAATCATCCTCTTCCTCGTATTCGTGGTTTTTCACCAACATAAAACTATGTGGCTTCTCCAGAAATTCGTGTCCTTTTTCGGTAACTTTCAGCAGGCCATAATTTTCAATGTCTTTATTGATAATACCGGCTACCATCGACTGGCGGAACACGGCATTCCAAAAACGCTCGTCGTGCTCTTTTCCTGTGCCAAACGATTTTAGCGTATAATGTTTAAACGATTTTATGGCCGCAGTGCTGTTTCCAATCAGGATATTGGCAATATGGTCGCCTTTGTATTTTTCGTTTACTTCCAAAATAGCTTTCAGGGCCGTAACAATTTCGTCTTTCGCTTCAATCTGCTCCTTCGGATTCAGACAGTTATCGCAATTTCCGCAATTATCAGTTCTGTAGTGCTCGCCAAAATAATGCAACAATATAATGCGGCGACAAATGGCCGACTCGGCATACGAAACCGTATCCAACAAAAGTTGTTTCCCGATCTCCTGCTCGGCAACCGGTTTTCCGTGCATAAATTTCTCCAGTTTCTGAATGTCTTTATAACTGTAAAAAGTTATGCATTGCCCTTCGCCACCATCGCGGCCGGCCCGCCCGGTTTCCTGGTAATAACCTTCTAAACTTTTTGGAATATCATAATGAATTACAAAGCGAACATCGGGTTTATCGATACCCATACCAAAAGCAATGGTAGCCACAATTACATCCACCTCTTCCATCAGAAATTTATCCTGATTTCCCGAGCGGGTAGTGGCATCCATCCCGGCATGATAAGCAAGAGCTTTTATTCCGTTCACCTGAAGGGTTTCGGCCAGTTCTTCCACTTTTTTCCGGCTCAAACAATAAATAATGCCCGATTTCCCTTCGTTTTGTTTTATGAATTTAATGATCTGCGTTTCGGTTTTCACCTTTGGCCGCACTTCGTAATAAAGATTAGCGCGATTAAATGATGCCTTAAAAACTTTTGCATCCAAAATGCCCAGGTTTTTTTGAATATCGTGCTGAACTTTTGCCGTTGCCGTTGCTGTAAGTGCAACAATTGGCGACTTCCCGATTTCCTCAACTATCGGTTTTATTCGTCTGTACTCCGGTCTGAAATCGTGTCCCCACTCCGAAATACAGTGCGCCTCATCAATGGCGTAAAACGAAATCTTAATTTGTTTGAGGAATTCAATGTTCTCTTCTTTTGTTAACGACTCAGGAGCCACATAAAGCAGCTTTGTTTTTCCGGCCAGCACATCTTCTTTTACCTGGGTTATAGCTGCTTTCGATAGCGATGAATTCAGGAAATGTGCAACACTGTCTTCGGCATGTGTACCACGTATCGCATCTACCTGATTTTTCATCAGGGCAATTAATGGAGAAATCACGATGGCAGTGCCTTCAAGAATTAAGGCCGGCAACTGATAAATTAACGACTTTCCACCCCCTGTAGGCATCAACACAAAGGTGTCTTTCCCATCCATCACACTTTTAATCGCTTCTTCTTGTTGACCTTTAAAACGGTCGAAACCAAAAAAACGCTGCAACTCTTCTGCTAATACAACTTTTTTACTCATATATCCAATCTCCCAATATCTGTAGCATAAGCAAATTTTAAATTATTAAAAGTAAGCAAAATGGCAATACAATTTAATAAAATTTAAAACATGATGTATTTAATAGAGATTAACAGTAGGGGAAAAATTTTGGCCGTGCAATATATAAGTAATATTTGAGATATTAAATGCGAAAAATTCATGTACATTTGTGAAGTTTTTTTTGAAAACCAGAATTCATGAGCGAAGAGCGTACTACCAAAAAACAAGGCGAAGAAAGTTCAAAAGGAGAAATGTCCTTTCTCGAACACCTGGAAATACTTCGTTGGCATATTATCCGGTCGTCAGCGGCCATTGTTGTTTTTGCCATCGTGGCATTTGTAATGAAATCGTTTATTTTCGATGTGGTCATCCTCAGTCCGAGAATGCCCGACTTTTGGACTAACCGTATGTTCGAGAAACTGGGCGACCTTATCGGATCGGAAGCCGTAAAAATTAACCAGGTACCATTAAAAATGCAAAGTATAAAAATTGCCGGGCAGTTTTCTACTCATATTATGGTATCGATTATTGCCGGATTCATAATAGCATCACCTGTTGTTTTTTATGAATTTTGGCGTTTTATAAAACCTGCTTTATACGAAAAAGAGCGAAAACACGCAGGTGGTGCAGTATTTTTTACATCCATACTGTTTTTAATGGGAATACTGTTTGGCTACTATTTAATTGTACCCTTATCCATTCACTTTTTAGGAACTTACCAGGTAAGCAGCGAAGTGGAAAACACGATTAACCTCCGGTCATATATCGGATCGGTTACATCAATATCGCTTGCCGCCGGGGTGGTTTTCCTTATTCCCATCTTCTCTTACTTTTTAAGTAAAGTGGGAATATTAACGCCACAGTTCATGAAAACATACCGTCGTCATGCCTATGTAGTAATGTTGCTGGTATCGGCAATTATTACTCCTCCCGATATTTTTAGCCAGGTAATGGTTTGTTTCCCCTTGGTTTTCCTTTACGAAATTGGCATTTTCATTTCGCGCCGCGTAGTTAAAAATCGTGAAAAAGCCATGGAGGCCATGTAATTCAGTCAAAAATTGACGTTATTTGAACCATTATGATTCTTCGAGCAGAAAATATCGTTAAAAAATACCGAAAAAGAACCGTAGTAAAAGGAGTTAGTTTTCAGGTTGAACAAGGTGAAATTGTGGGATTGCTGGGACCGAACGGAGCCGGAAAAACCACGTCATTTTATATGATTGTTGGATTGATTCAACCCTTTTCAGGAAAGATCTTTCTCGATAATAAAGAGATTACAAAACTCCCGGTATACAAACGCGCACAACGCGGAATTGGCTACCTGGCGCAGGAAGCCTCAGTATTCCGAAAGCTGAGTATTGAAGACAACATCAGGGCGGTTTTGGAAATGACCGATTATTCGAAAGAATATCAGAAAGAGAAACTGGAAACACTGCTTGATGAATTCAGTTTGCAACACATTCGGAAGAGTAAAGGTATTCAGCTTTCGGGAGGTGAGCGACGACGTACAGAAATTGCACGTGCACTGGCCATCGACCCGAAATTTATATTACTTGATGAGCCTTTTGCCGGGGTTGACCCAATTGCGGTGGAAGACATTCAGCAAATTGTAATGCAGCTGAAAGAAAAAAATATTGGCGTATTAATAACCGACCACAACGTACACGAAACACTGCGTATTACCGACCGCTCTTATCTCCTGTTTGAAGGAAATATCCTAAAAGCCGGAACAGCGGATGAGCTGGCTGCCGACGAGGATGTGCGCCGTGTTTACCTCGGTCAGAACTTCGAATTACGTTAGGAGAAACATTTTTCGCTATTTTTTTTTATTTTTTTGTTTGCAGTTTTAAAAATGTTTCTTTCCTTTGCAGCGCTAAAATAAAAACGGCGCTTTAAACGAAAAGCAAACCGATTTTAGCTGAGAAAAAAAAATCCTGAAAAAATTTGGCAGATTACAAAAATGAAGTATTTTTGCAATCCCAAAATCAAAGGAGTTAAATAGGAAGGCCCGTTCGTCTAGGGGTTAGGACGCCAGGTTTTCATCCTGGTAGCAGGGGTTCGAATCCCCTACGGGCTACTAATTTTTAAAAAAGAGAGAAAGAAAGAAAATGGCACATCATAAGTCAGCATTAAAAAGAATTCGTCAAGACGAAAAAAAGAGAGTACACAACAAGTACTACGCAAAAACTACACGTAACGCGATTAAAGCTTTGCGTAATGCTACTGACAAAGCTGAAGCAGAGAAAATGTATCCTTCAGTTGTTGCTATGATTGATAAATTAGCGAAACGCAACATCATTCATAAAAACAAAGCTGCAAACTTAAAATCGAAATTAACTACTCAGGTTAATTCGCTGTAAGAAGAGAAAAACCACAAGATATTAAAAACCTCTCCGAGTTTCGGAGAGGTTTTTTTGTGTTTCATAATCCCGTATGTTCTGTAACTATAAATTAGTATTTCCGAAATAACTAATTATAATTATTTTTAGGATAGAACTCCGGGACAAATGGGAGAATACAAAAAGCTAAATATAAAAGACTGGGCTGTTGAAGATCGTCCGCGCGAAAAACTACTAAGCAAAGGACCACGATCGTTAACCGATGCCGAACTTATTGCCATTTTAATTGGTTCGGGAAATATTGAAGAAACAGCCGTAGAGCTCTCCAGGCGCATTTTATCATCAGCCAACAATAACTTAAACGAACTGGGCCGAAAAGGCATTGATTTCCTTACCCGATTTCAGGGAATTGGCGAAGCAAAAGCCGTTACCATTGCAGCGGCGCTAGAGCTGGGTAAACGCCGAAAAGACGCTGATGTATTCAACAAAAAGCAAATTACCGGCAGTAAAGATGCCGCTGAATATTTCCAGCCCATGCTTGGCGATCTGAATCACGAAGAATTTTGGATTCTACTGCTTAACCGTGGCAACCGGATAATCGACTCATTTATGGTGAGCCAGGGCGGAATTTCAGGCACAGTAATCGATGTGCGGCTGATATTAAAAAATGCGCTGGATAAAATGGCCAGTGCCATTATTCTCTGCCACAACCATCCTTCAGGAACTATGCAGGCATCAAATGCCGATCTGAATATTACCCGTAAAATTAAAAGCGCGGCTGAAATTATGGATATTACTGTGCTCGACCATATTATTATTGGGCAGAACAATTACCTGAGTTTAGCCGACGAAGGAATGATAAACTAATAAACCGAACGAAAATGATACTTTTTTATTCCGATGAAGTTAACCCACGGATCGAGTACATTGCAAAGCTAATCTTCGCGAACATTTTGCAAACGGAAATTGCGTTTACTCAAAACTCTGCGGAATTTCGAAAGTCGGAAATCCCAAAGATCAATTATTCGCACGAGAAATTTGGCGATGAATTTTACATCAAACCACACAAGCTCATTTTTCAGAACGCACTTATAAAACCTACCATTAATTCGGTTTGGTACGAGGGCGAAAAATATTTTTGCGAAACGTCCAAAGATTCCGACCTGCCTTTCGATCCCTTTGCAGCGTCGTTTTACCTGGTTACCCGCCACGAAGAATATGTAGATAAAAACCGCGATAAACTGGGGCGTTATCCTTACCAAAACAGTATTCTTAGCAAATATAATTTACTGCAAAAGCCCGTTGTAAATATCTGGGCAAAACTGCTGGCCAAACTGCTGAAAGAAAAATATCCGGAGTTTAACTACATCGAATCGAAATTTAAATTTATCTCCACAATTGATATCGACAATGCCTACGCGTACCAAAACAAAGGTTTTTTCCGCACAACTGCGGCCTGGGCAAAGTCGCTGATAAAAGGCAACCGGCAAGACACCCTAAAACGTAAACGGGTTTTAGCCGGAAAAGAATCCGATCCGTACGACACCTACGATTACCTCGACAGTGTTTTTGCCGGTAACGAAGATAAAGTAAAATTCTTCTTTTTGCTGGGCGATTACGGAAAGTACGACAAAAACATTGCCCACACCAACAAAGAATACCGGGAATTGATAAAACGAACAGCCGAAAAATACGACGTTGGAATTCACCCCTCATTCGGCAGCAGTAAGAAAAAAGGGAAAAAGAAAGTAAAACTGGAGAAACAACGCCTGGAAGAAATTATTGGCAAAAGCATTTCCAAAAGTCGCCAGCACTATTTACGACTGAAATTTCCGAAAACCTACACCCGCCTTATAAAAGCCGGGATTGAAGAAGACTACACCCTGGGTTATTCCGCAAAACCGGGATTCAGAGGTGGAATTTGTACACCCTATTGTTTCTACGATCTGAAACACGAATCGGTCACCAATCTGAAGATCATACCGTTCAACATTATGGACGGAACGCTGCGTTATTACCTTCAATTGTCGCCTGAAAGAGCTTTTGAAGAAATAAAAAAGATTATGCAGGAAGTTAAAAATGTTGGTGGTACATTTGTAAGTGTCTGGCACAACGAAACCGTAAACGATTTGGGAACTTGGGAAGGTTTCAGAGATGTGTTTGAACAGATGAACAAACTGGGATTTGAATGGGCGAACAAGTAGCCCGGCATTTTTAAATGAGGAGCGAAAATAAAATTCACTATATAAAACATGCGTTAATCGATTCCGAAAAATGGAATCAATGCATTGATGGTGCGTTAAATTGCAGGATTTATGCCTACGACTGGCACCTCGACCGGACTGCCATTGAATGGGATGCCCTGGTTTATGGCAATTACGAATATGTGATGCCACTGCCCTTTCGAAAAAAACTGGGTATAAAATACCTTTACCAGCCACTTTTTTCGCAACAACTGGGAATTTTCCCGACACCATCGAAAGCAATTTTCGATGCCTTTATAGATGCGATAAAAGATCGTTTTAAATACGCCGATGTACAATTAAATGCGCTAAATGTTCCCGGCGAGAATAGCGGCGATATTTTTTTCGAACGGAAAAACTACCTGCTTTCGTTAACAAAAGATTTTAAATCGATCATTTCCGGCTACTCGAAAAATACGAAACGCAATATTGCCAAAGCTCAAAATCAGGATCTAACGATTATTGAAGGCATCCGGCATGAAGATTACCTTGCATTTAAAGCAAAAAATCTGCCTGCGGGAGTTGAACAGTCGGCTATAGCCAAACTAAAGAGCCTCATTGCTTTTGGCGAATACAAAGGCTTTGGTAAAATATACGGGGTGTACACTCCGGAAAATAATCTTTGCGCAGCCGTTTATTTTTGCCGCTGGAAAGACCGCGTGATCTATTTTAATGCGGCCTCAAACGAAGAAGGTAAAAACACGGGAGCCATGTATTACCTGGTCAACCGTTTTATTGAAGACAATGCCGGAAAAAACCTGCTGTTGGATTTCGAAGGATCGATGATTCCGGGAGTTGAGCGCTTTTACTCAGGTTTTGGAGCGAAACCCGAAACCTACTTTCATCTTAAATACAACCGTTTACCTTTGCTGCTAAGGTGGCTAAAACGATAATTGGCAATGAGGCATTTTCCGCGTTTGGTGAGTAAAAAACTGAGCACCCTGTTTTCAACCCGAAAACTTCTGGCGGCAAAAACACCTCTGTTTCTGCCCTTTTACCACACCGTTAGCAACACGCCTTTACCACACCTATTAAACTACCCGGTAATTAACGAGAAACAATTTAAGCAGGAACTCGATTTTTATTTGAAATATTTTAAGCCTGTTTCGTTGGAAGAACTAGCAAAGCCAACCAAACCCAACAGTTTTCATTTAAGTTTTGATGACGGACTTAAAGAATGTGCCGAAATAATTGCACCAATTCTTTTGCAAAAAGGAATACCGGCCACATTTTTTGTGAATAGTGGTTTTGTTGACAACAAAGATCTTTTTCATCGGTACAAAGCCAGTTTAATTGCCAATAAAATGCGCATGCACCCCGATGCAGAAGCAGAGAACTACCTGCACGAAAACGGGGTGCCGCTAAATGCATTATTGCAAACTCCCTACTCAAAACGAGAAATACTCGATCATGCGGCAGAGTTACTCGAAATCGATTTTCAAACGTTTCTGGAAACGCAACAACCTTACCTGACAACTGCCCAAATTAAAAAACTGCACAACCACGGTTTTTCCATTGGTGGCCACAGTCACAAACACCCTGAGCTTTGGAAGATCTCGCAGAAAAAACAACTAAAGCAGATTAAAAAAAGTATGAATTGGGTGGTTGAGAATGTTAATCCAAAAGTAAAAGCATTTGCATTTCCTTATACCGATGATGGCGTTTCCGGAAAAATGATAAAAAAGATACACAACAACCGATGGTGCGATATTAGTTTTGGAACTGCGGGTGTTAAATACGACGAAATACCCAACCATTTTCAACGCTACCCGGCCGAACAAACGGGTAATTTTGAAGGGAATATAAAAGCAGAATTTGTTTATTTTAAACTGCGTAAAACAATTGGCAAAGCAACAGTAAAACATTGACTTTACAGGTAAAAAAAATACGACTAAGCGAGCTGGAAAACTTTGTGAACAGCAAAGAATTTCAGAATTACGAAGTGATTCCCATTTCTTCAATTCGCGCCCAATCGTATCTTGCCAATCCACACGGACATCCTGACGACATTGTACTTTATCTTGGTTTTATTGCTAATAAACTGGTGGCTTTTCGCAGTATTTTTGCCGACACGATTCATTCCGATGGTCAGCAACTTCGTTTTGGTTGGTGTAGCGGAGCATGGGTTCATAACCTATTTCGCAGAAAAGGCTATTCTAAACAACTTTTACAAGAAGCCTATACTGACTGGAACGAAAAACTAATGTTTACCAATTATTCTCCCGAAGCTGAAAAGTTAATAATTAACAGCAAGCGTTTTCAAGCGATCCACCAGTTTGAAGGCTGCAGGGCCTATGCTTTTGTAAAAACTGAAAAGTTATTAAATGAGAAAAACTATTCGCTTCCGGGTTTGTATCCCACTTTAAATTTTATCATTCGAGTGGGCATACGCTTTAACCGTATTTTTTTTCGCCCTTCTCCTCCCCAATCGGTAGCGTTTGAAATGCTTTCACAACCCGATAAAGATTGTTACGATTTTCTGAAACAGCAACCGGGCAATAGTTTCTCTCAAAAAGACCAGGCGTTTTTTAACTGGTTATTTCAATACCCCTGGCTGTCGGATAAAAAAACGCCCGATGCGGTACGTTACCCCTTTTCAGTTTTCTCTGAAGCTTTTTCTTACCAAACCATAAAAGTATATGATAATAAAAGCTTTAAAGGTTTTTTTATTTTTTCGCTTCGGGAAGGACATTTAAAAACCTTGTTTTTTTATGTCCCCGATTTATACATGCACGAAATTGCCCTGTTTTTAAAAAATTATTGCTTAAAATATGAAATTGAGCGCTTAACTGTTTACAAAAAACAATTGGCAGACGAACTTTTAAAAAGAAAATTCCCATTTTTGCATGCGAAAAGATACGGGCAAAAAATATACAGTACTTTTCAGGTATCAAACCAAAAGCAACTAATATTTCAGGACGGTGAGGGCGATGTTCCCTTCACCTAAAAAAAAAATATGAAAGTTCGAGTTTTAGGCAATACTCACTCCATTTTAGACCAATACCTGGCAGAAATTCGGGATACAGGAATTCAAACAGACCCACTTCGTTTTCGTGATAACCTGAACCGAATTGGTGAAATTTTCGCCTACGAAATCAGCAAAGAAATGCAATTTGAGATTAACGACGTAATAACTCCGCTGGGTGTTGCCAAAGTGCCTAAATTGTGTCGTCAACCGGTTTTAGCAACCATATTACGTGCAGGGTTGGCCATGCACAATGGTTTGCTGCGTGTTTTCGACCGGGCAGAAAACTGTTTTATTTCCGCGTTCAGAAAATACACCGAAGGTGGTGAGTTTGAAATTGAATTTGAATACATGGCTTCGCCGTCGCTTGATGATAAAGTGGTGATACTTTCAGACCCGATGCTGGCCTCGGGCAAATCGATGGAAATTGGTTACGAAGCATTGTTCAGCAAAGGAAAACCGGCGCACATTCACCTGGTGGCAATTATTGCCAGCGAAGAAGGAGTTGCGTATGTGAAGAATGCCATTAAAGACGAAAATGTGACCTTATGGCTCGGCGCCGTCGATCCGGAAATGACTCCAAAATCGTACATTGTTCCGGGACTGGGCGATGCCGGTGATTTGGCATTTGGCGAAAAAATCGATTCGAAATAAAATAAACAAGAATGCCAGCCCTTTACAGGACTGGCATTTTTTTGCAACTCTCTCAAACTATTCTTTTGTAATTCTATCTTAAAAATATACCTCAACGGTAATATTCTCTCTTCCAAATCTTTTGTCGCTTAATATCTCCATCGAGTCGAAAATCATATCGCTGTTTCCGCACAGGTAAAAACAGGTATTTTTATCAAAATCTGTCTTTTTCAGATAGTCAGTCACCCGGCCGTTAAAATCACCGCTTTTATCGCGCGATGTGCAAAGTACGTAATTCTCTTTATTGTAATCCTGCTGCTCGTAGCCTTCTTCGGCATAACGCACACCGTGAATTAACTGGTAATTTAAACCCGGATTACTTTTTACCATACTATGAAACGGTGCAATTCCGGTTCCGCTGGCAATAAAAATATGCTTGTGCGTATCTTTATTTTTCTCATCCAACCCAAATTTTCCGAAAGGACCATGCACTTCTACCATGTCGCCAACTTTCAAATGTTTTAGCTTTGGCGAGAAATAGCCACCTTCAACTTCTTTCACCAATACCTCCAGGTTTTCGCCCTTTTCGGCACTGTAAATCGAGTACTCGCGGCTTTGATAGTCGCCTGTAATCGACAACGACACATGCTGCCCGGCAACAAATTCGAAGCGACTTTTTGGTAACGACAACACAAAAGTGTGCTCTGTTAATCTCCTGATCCCAACAACCTTATAATAATTCGTATCAAGCTGTACTTCTGGTTTCATATCAATTGTCATGATGTATCTGTTTTTTCTTCGACACAAAAATATGTGCAATTATTGATTTAAAGACTTTTTGGTGTTTTATTTCACCGATAGTTTTAGAGAATTAACCGATTTTTAACACGAATGTTCAATAGTATGCCATAATTTAGAATAGAAATTTTCGAATATCGATCTCAATTTCTAAAAAACCAAGTCATCAGAAAAAAAAATGAAAACATTAATCACCTATTGCACCACTCACGGATGTACAGAAAAAACAGCGAATGAACTAAAACAGTTTTTAGGAGGCGAAGTTTTATTGGTTAACCTAAAAAAAGAACTGGTTCCTGATCTTTCTTCTTTTGATCGGATAATTATTGGAGGCTCTATTCATGCCGGCCAGATTCAGAAAAAAGTGAAAGATTTTTGCAACGAGCACTACGAAACGCTTAAGGATAAAGAGCTTGGCTTATTTATTTGCTGCATGGAAGAAGGCGAAAAAGCGGAAAATCAGTTACATGAGGCTTTTCCTGCGGGCTTGTTGAAAAGTGCCAAAGCAACAGCATGCCTGGGTGGAGAGTTCGACTTTAATAAAATGAATTTTTTCCAGAAGCTTATTGTAAAGAAAGTGGCAAAGATTGAAAACAGTGTTTCGCACATTAACCACGATGCCATCAAACGTTTCTCGCAGCAAATGAACCAGATTTTTAATCCGTTTCTGTTTTTTGTTTAAAAGTTGAGGTAATAATCACGGGTTAAGGTTTTAAAGTTATCGCTACACGATCCATCGTTATTGTAAATTACAAGATCATCGGTTACTGTCGCTGTTTCCTTTTTACTCATCTCCATTAAAATCCGGTTCGCCGGTTTTTTCTCATTGGGAGCTATCCTCGTTATTCTTCTTATATACAATTGATTTTGCTGTGCCAGCTTTTCAATTTCCATTGATGCTGTTTCAGGAAATATAAATGCAAATCGTCCCTTCTCTGATAATAACTGCGAGGTACTTTGTACTAACGTTTCGTACGACAAACTATCCGTATGCCTTGCCAGCGAGCGGCTTTCATTATCTGCTTTTAGCGAATTCTGAAAGAAAGGAGGATTCGACACAATCAAATCGAATTTTGAAGTAGTTTCGGCAGCAAAGTTTTGTAACGAAACATTCGCTACTTCTACCCTATCTTTCCAGGGCGATGCAGCAACATTTTCTGTGGCTTCTTCGGCAGCATTTTTCTCAATTTCGATGGCGGTAATTCTGGCTTGCGAGCGCTGGGCCAGCATTAATGCGATTAATCCGGTTCCGGTACCAATGTCGAGAATCGTATTGCAATCGCCAACATCTGCCCACGCTCCCAGCAAAATGCCATCGATACCCACTTTCATGGCCGAACGCGCCTGTTCGATCCGGAATTGTTTGAATTGGAAATAATTGTTTCTACCCATTACATAATAAATCATTTAATACCTACTTGTTACACAAAGATTCACTAAGACCACACAAAGAAGCACAAAGTTTATTTTACTTTGTGAATATCTGAGCCTCCTTCGAGGTTCTCTGTGTAATAAAGATACAAAGGTTAGAATTTTTCAAAAACTCCCAATCCAAACAGTGCAAAGTCATATTTTATTGGATCGTTGGAATCGAATTCGCGCAAGGTGGCGGTAATTTCTTCCACCGCTTTCCAGTCGTTTGAGCGGCGTTGCAGCAGCCCGAGTTTTCGCCCCACATTTCCGGTGTGCACATCCAGCGGCAACATTAGCGCCGATTGCGGAATAGCTTTCCACAAGCCAAAATCCACACCCGCTTTATCATTTCTGCACATCCAGCGCAAATACATGTTCAGGCGTTTGGCCGATGCTCCCTTGTTTACATTCGAAATATGTTTGCGTGTGCGTTCGCCTTCCGTTTCGAAAAACACCGAATGGAAATGTGCCAAAGCCGATTTTACCGATTGTTCCTGTTGAAATCCACCTTCAAAAACCTTTTGCAAGCCCCCGTGATTTTTGTAGATATTTCGTAACGAGCAAATAAAATAGATACAATCGTCGCCATTAAATGTGCGGTGCACAAACTTTTGCAGCCGGTCGAGTTCCTTTTCCGAGGCGTTTAACACAAAGTCGTATGGTTGATTATCGAGCAAAGCCATTAAACGCAAAGCGTTTTTTATAATGGCAGCACGATTTCCCCAGGCAATGGTTGCCGCCAGAAATCCGGAAATCTCAATATTTTCTTTTTCAGCAAATTGCTTGGGAACCTGAATTGGGTCGGTTTCAATAAATTCGGGTTGATTGTACTTTTCAACCTTTTCGTCGAGGAACTCTTTTAGATCAGCTATTTCTTCCATTGTTCAATTTTATGAGAAGATTGATACTGGATGTCGGATGCTGGATACTGGATACTGGATACTCGATGCTGGATGCTGAATACTGCGACTGATCACTGGCCACTTTCTTTACTCGATAATTCCGTCCTTAATATGGATAATCTGGTCTGATTGTTCGGCAAAATGATCATCGTGAGTTACAATAATAAAAGTTTGCCCCATGTCGTCGCGCAATTTGAAAAGCAGGTCGTGCAGCTCGTCTCGGTTGGTGGAATCGAGGTTTCCCGATGGTTCATCGGCCATCACCACCGACGGGCTGTTTATCAACGCACGCGCCATTGCCACGCGTTGCTTTTCGCCACCCGACAATTCGGATGGTTTATGTCCCATACGATCTGCCAGTCCCAAATAATCGATCAATTCTTTTGCGCGGGCTTCGGCCTTTGCTTTTGGTGTTTTGGCTATAAATGCCGGAATACAAACATTTTCCAATGCCGTAAACTCGGGCAACAAATGATGAAACTGAAACACAAAACCAATTTCGCGGTTACGAAAATCGGCCAGCTTTTTTTCGCTGAGATCAGAGATTTTTGTGTCGTTGAAAAAGAGCTCCCCGCTATCGGGTTTACTCAGCGTTCCCAGAATTTGCAGCAAAGTAGTCTTCCCTGCCCCACTGGCACCAACAATTGAATACAATTTTCCTTTCGGAATATCCAGGTCAATTCCTTTTAACACCTCAAGTGCTCCGAACGATTTTGTTATGTTTTCAGCTCTTATCAATGCAATTATTTATAGGATAAACTCCAATTCTACAGCTTTAGTATTTCATACAGCACATAGGCCAGGTAAGCCACTAAAAGCACAACTCCGGTAAGTTTCCCGACTTTCCAGCGTTGAACAAGTAAAAGCACAATCAGCAATACTACCGATCCGGACAAAATAAGCGACGAACCCAGCAGGTTTCCACCGGCCTCAATCGTACCGCCAGAAATAAGCATTACGAGGATGAAAGGCAATCCCAGGCCTACCAGAATATCGAAAATATTGGATCCAATGGCATTACTAACGGCCATATCGCCACGTCCCTGACGCGCCACAATAAGCGACGAAAACAAATCGGGGATTGAGGTACCAATTGCCAGAACAGTAAGTGCAATTATCGCTTCCGGAATATTTAATTCGTGCGAAATAACAACCGCCAGCTCCACCAATGCCCAACTTAATGCAGCAATTAAAACGATGGAGACAAAAAATACCAGGTAGTAGCGTTTTGGTTTCGGAAAAATAAAACACAGAAAATGATCAAACGGCGCCAGAATTCCTTTCGGGTTACAATCGGCCTCTTCTTCCACATCACTTTGTTTATCTTCGTATTTAAACCACTTTCGCCAGTACACCACCGCAATTACATACAGCACATAAACGGCCAGGAATACCGCTGTTTCCCACAATTCGAGTTTTCCGTCCCAGATAAAAACCACCAGGAGAGCCACCGAAAGCGAATAAAAAAGAAGATCGCGAATTACCGGGCTTTTTGTTAATGTGGCTTTTCGCACCAGTGCCGATGCACCAACGATTACCAGCAGGTTGAAAATGGCGCTTCCCACAATGCTTCCGATACCAATGGCCTGATGTTCGCCCGGTTTTATAACGGCAAACAGTGCTACAAACAGCTCAGGAGCACTCGACCCCACGGCCATCAATGTGGCTCCGGCGGCATCGCTCGATAAACGCAGGTCTTTCGATATTTTATCCAAAGACGATATAAAAAACAAATCGACAACACGGGCAAGCAAAATAAAGCAAGCCAGCAAAGCCAATATGGAAAGTATAATCATTAAAATGATTTTTTGTGTTAATCCTTCAACTTGTCGGTAATACCTTTTTGAATATCGGTAGTTTCCTTTTTAACGGTTGAAGAAACCTCGTTAATATCTTTTTGAATATCAGAAGTATGGTTATCGAGTTCGCGTTTTATTTCGTTTGTGGCTTTCTTAAACTCACGCATTCCCTTCCCCAGTGTTTTGGCAATATCGGGTATCGCTTTCGACCCGAAAAACAACAATGCCAACAGCATTACCAAAACTATCTCGCCACCACTTATAAATAATAAATACTGCATCGTTAAAATTGATTTAGAACACAAATATATAAAAAGTTGGAAGTCGGAAGACGGAAGATGGAAGATAGTTTATCAAGTTTAAATGATGACCGGACATGTACGAACCTGAAGCCAATAAGTGTTGATACCGGGCACCGATGAATGGCTTTACAAAATGTCAATATTATACCAATTTGATTATAAAATGCCGTATTGGATATGTCGGTTATTTTCCGTTTGTACAAGGCGAAAAATTTTAGCATAGCCGAGCTACGTTATAATTTTTCAAGGCAGAAGAAACGGAAAAGAACAAATTCATATGCAGCATTTTGTGGTCAATTTGGTATTACATCCGTTTTCCCCTGTTATCACTCCCTTTTACCCACTTATCACCATGCCACGAGCTCTTATCACCTGCCTGAAGGGTCTTATCACCCATAAAAAATGCCTTATCACCCACATAAAGGGTCTTATCACCTATAAAAAGTATGTTCTCCGATACAAAATGTCGGTTATCACCGGAGAGATTTTACAAAACGACAGTGATAGCACCACTTTTTGCTCGTTTAACTACTTTTATCGGAATAAAATCACACATTAATCAATCGAGTAGGAGGAAAATAAAATAGTTTTCCTCCTACTTTATTTTCCGACCTCTCACACCACCGTACGTACGGTTCTCGTATACGGCGGTTCCTTAATTAACAACTTCTTACCTTACGATAACAATCCGAAAAGAAAACGTAGCCAGTAATTCGTAACCTTTCATTGGTAATGGAGGTAGAAAGGATCCAGCTATGCGCTAATCGCCAATAGCCTTTCCTTGTATTCGCCCACTCCCATGCCTTGTACTTATTTACACCCAACTTAATCAGGTTCTTACCCTTGGTCTTTATTCGTTTCCATTGTTTCCAAATAACCATGCGCAACCTTCGACGATACCATTCATCAACTTTGATTAGAAGCTTCTGCATATCTGCCAGCTTGAAGTATTGCACCCAACCAGTGACGTACTGCCGGAGCGCAACCTTTCTTCGGTCGTTTCCCCAACCGTTACTGCGGGATGTAAGTTCTCTGATTCTAGCTCTCATCTTATCCACACTTCTCGGGTGAATGCGCAGCCTGCCTTTCCCTCTAAATTTCCCTCTAAATTTATAGAAAGAGTAACCAAGAAACCTAATGTTCCTGTTTGATGCAACCTTACTCTTGTCCCGATTGACTATTAAAAACAATTTCTTTTCAATAAAAGGAACGATGTTCTTCATTGTCCGTTCGGCACTTCGTTGGCTTCGGCAGAAGATGACCAGGTCGTCGGCGTAGCGAACAAACTTATGGCCCCGCTTCTCTAGTTCCCTGTCCAGTTCATTAAGAAAAATATTACTCAATAATGGACTTAACGGTCCTCCCTGCGCCACCCCTTCATAGCTTTCTTCAAACTTACCGTCCTTCATCACTCCTGCATTAAGGTATTTATGGATAAGCGATATGACCCGCCCATCTTTTACCTTTCGGGATAATACCTCAATGTGTTTGCTGTGGCATACTGTGTCAAAGAAACGTTCGAGGTCTAAATCAACTGCAGAACCACAACCTTGCGTGATGTAAGCCTGCCATTTTTGAAGTGCCTGATGGGCACTGTGTTTTGGACGGAAACCGTAACTGTGATCCGAAAACTCGGGGGCAAAGATCAACTGTAGTTGTTGTGCGATACTTTGTTGGATAACCCTGTCTACGACTGTGGGGATACTCAACTGACGCTTCTTCCCGTTTTCTTTAGGTATATCCACCCGTCTCACAGGATTGGGGCGGTATTTACCTTTATGAATAGAGGCCAGTAACTTATCCTTGTGACAGACAAGATAATCCTTTAAGGATTCAACTTGCATCTTATCAACACCTCCTGCTCCTTTATTCCGCTTAACTTGTTTGTAAGCTGTGTTTAGGTTGGAGGATGAAAGGATACGTTCTAACAATCCATTCTCTGACTGATAGTTGGGAGTGAGGTTGTTTTCTGTTATCTCTATAAAAGTCTGCCCTCCCGCATAGCCTTCGGATGCCGTCCTATTCTTTTGCGGACAGGTCTTCGAATCATCAAAGATTTTCTGCATTGTTCCTTTCATTGAGTAACATTCATTTACTTCTCACTCATTAAGGTTCGGCCCTTCCCATAAGTTGTCGGTTATGGTACTATGGCCTCGGCTGACTTCTCACGATAAATCTTTTCCAACCGTGTTTCATACTCTGTTTCCACACCTCCGTGAGACCTCCCGCGGTAAGATAAATAACTTTCATTCCATCCTCCCGCACCATCTACACTCCAATGTCCGTGTAGTTTTGGACTTCGTTTTGTTTGGCAAACTTATCCCATTGGAAATGCCTAATGATGTTCGTGTTCCTCGGGTCAGAAATTTGCTTTCAGCTTCCTTCAGATTACACCTCACGATGGACACCCTTGCCTTCGGCTAATGGTTGGCACTACAAACCCCCATTCAGGACTTTCACCCTATAGCTATTTACCATGCACGGCACACCAAAAAAAAAACCACCCGGTTTCCCGGATGGCTTTTACTATATTCTTTTGCTTTTTATTAAGCGTTCAAAGTATAGCGATCGAAAGCTGTTACTGTTAAGTCAGCATCAGCTTGCTTCAAGTAATCTTTTACAGCCACTTTTCCGTCTTTAACGAAAGCCTGGTTTAAAAGTGTTACATCTTTATACCACTTGTTCAACGAACCTTGAGCAATTTTTTCAAGCATTGCTTCCGGTTTACCTTCTTTGCGGTATTTTTCTTTAGCGAACTCTAATTCCTTATCAATTTCAGCTTGTGGAATAGAAGCTTCGTCAACTGAAACAGGAGCCATAGCAGCTACCTGCATTGCGATATCTTTTCCTACCTGAGTATCAACAGCTTTGTTGAAAGCAACCAGCGTTGACAATTTGTTTCCAGGGTGGATGTAAGGAACTACAGCCTCGTCGGCTAAACATTTATAGTACGAAAGGTCAAGTTTCTCACCTGTTACACCAGTTTGTTCAGTAACTTGTGCTTCGATGGTTGAACCGTCAATCTCAAGGGCTTTCAACGCTTCCAAACTTTCAGGCTTGGCTTCCAATGCTTTTGCAAGAATTTTCTCAGCAAATGCTACAAAGCTTTCGTTTTTGGCAACAAAGTCAGTTTCGCAATTCAATACAACGATTGCACCGAATTTACCGTCTTCAGTTGCTTTTGCAAGAGCTACACCTTCAGCGGCGTCTCTGTCTGCACGTTTGTTAGCAATTAATTTACCTTTTTCGCGGATGATTTCCAGTGCTTTATCGAAGTTACCTTCTGCGTCTTTCAGGGCATTTTTGCAATCCATCATCCCTGCACCTGATACTTTACGCAATTTTACTACGTCTGCTGTTGTAAAAGACATAATTAAAATTTCTTTTAAATGGTTTATATAATCCTGAACCTTTACTTACTCTTCAGAAGCTTCTTGTGCTTTTGCTGCCTTCTTTTTAGGAGCTTCAACAGTTTCGTCTTCTTTATCTTTCTCAATTTTGCGCTCGCTCAAACCAGCTTTAATTGCGTCGCACATCTCACCCACAATAATGCGGATTGATTGAGAAGCGTCGTCGTTAGCAGGAATTACAAAGTCGATATCATCAGGATTTGAGTTGGTATCAACGATAGCAAATACAGGAATTCCTAATTTTTTTGCTTCGCGAACAGCAATTTTTTCTTTCAATACGTCAACCACAAATAATGCAGCTGGCAAACGGGTAAGGTCTGAGATTGAACCCAATACTTTATCCAGTTTCGCACGCTGACGAGTAATTTGAAGTTTTTCGCGTTTTGAAAGGTTATCCCAACTTGTGTCCTTCATCATTTTATCGATGGAGATCATTTTTTTAACCGCTTTACGGATAGTTGGGAAGTTGGTAAGCATACCTCCTGGCCAACGCTCAGTTACGTAAGGCATTCCTACCTCTTTAACTTGCTCGGAAACCAGTTCTTTGGCTTGCTTTTTAGTGGCAACGAATAACACTTTACGACCCGATTTTGCAATTTGTTTGATGGCAGCAGCAGCTTCATCAATTTTTACAACTGTTTTTTGCAGATCGATAATGTGGATACCGTTTTTCTCCATGAAGATATAAGGCTCCATGTTTGGATTCCACTTTCTTTTCAGGTGACCGAAATGTGCACCTGCTTCCAATAATTCTTGAAAATTTGTTTTTGGCATCTGTTTACTTTTTCTATGCTCTAAAAGCAACCGCTGAGTAGTCCGTCAGCCGACGGAATCACAGCCGTTTTAGATCCATATAATTTGATAAATAATAATCTTAACGTTTTGAGAACTGGAAACGTTTTCTTGCTTTTGGTTGTCCAGGTTTTTTACGCTCCACTTCACGTGGATCACGGGTAACAAAACCTGCAGCTTTCAACTGTGGTCTTGACTCCGGATCGATTTCCATTAACGCGCGGGTAACAGCCAAACGGAAAGCTTCTGCCTGACCTTTTGGACCACCACCATCAAGATTTGCTTTAATATCATATTTCTCTGCAACTTCTAAAAGATTTAGTGGCTGCATAGCAATGTATTGCAATGTTTCTGCTGGAAAGTACTCTTTCAGTTCCCTTTTATTAATGGTAATATTTCCTTTACCTTCGCTTACGTAAATACGAGCAACAGCTGTTTTTCTACGTCCGATTGTGTTTACTACTTCCATTATTTAATCGTATTTAAATCAACAACTTTTGGTTTTTGAGCCTCAAATTTGTGCTCGGCACCAACTACTACATGCAAATTTCGGTATAAAGCGCTACCCAATTTGTTTTTAGGCAGCATACCTTTTACGGCTTTCTCAACCAAACGCTCAGGATATTTAGCTAAAATATCTTGAGGAGACTGAGTACGCTGTCCACCCGGGTAACCTGTGTGACGAACATATACTTTGTCCGACATTTTTTTACCGGTTAATGCTACTTTTTCAGCATTAATAACAATTACGTTATCGCCACAATCTACGTGAGCTGTGAAATTTGGCTTGTATTTACCTCTTAACATTTTGGCAACTACACTTGCCAAACGTCCCAATACCATATTTTCGGCATCAACAACTACCCACTCTTTGTTTGCGGTAGCTTTATTTGCCGAAACAGTTTTATAACTAAGTGTGTCCACTTTTCTAATTTTTTATTGTTTAAAACACTTCTGATTTTACTATTCGCCGCCTATTTTGTCTCAACGGAATTTTTTCGACAAACTGCTTTACTTCAAGAAAATCAACTATTTACACTCCTTATTTCTAAGGATAATAATCGGGACTGCAAAAGTATTCTCTTTTTTTGGATTTCCAAAGAAATAACCGTCAAAATTTCAATTAGTTAAATGATTTTCTGACCAATTCAAAGTCCTTTTCCGAAAATGGTTCAAAATTGCCATTCCGTGCATGATTCGCAACAATTTCTTCGGATGAATTTAATGTTAACACTCCGATGTAAAAAAGAAGCCCGGGCGAAATTAATGTCGCTCACAAAATTATATACATTTGTAATTGACAGAAATTTTGTTGCAGCATGAGCAAAAAACCTAAAAAGTTTAAAAAGCATTTTTTCAACTCCTGGATTACTTCGTTAACCAGTATTACGCTTGTGCTTATTCTGCTGGGCATGCTAAGTTTCATTCTTGTTAACAGCAAAAAGCTCTCGGATTATGTGCGCGAAAAAATCGGGTTCACCCTCGTTTTGGCCGACGACTTACGCGAGACTGAAATCATTCGGTTACAAAAAGTTTTAAGTGCCGGCGATTTTGTAAAATCGGTTAATTACACCGATAAAGAATCGGCTGCCAAAGAATTAACAAAAGAATTGGGCGAAGATTTTCAGGGATTCCTGGGCTATAATCCGCTATTTGCTTCGCTTGACATTAAATTAAATGCCGCCTACACACACACCGACAGTCTTCAGGTATTGGAACAGCGGTTTTTGGAATATCCACAGATAACCCAGGTTTATTACCAAAAAAACCTTGTTACGCTAATTAACGAGAATGTGAGAAAAATAAGCCTGGCCCTGCTGATTTTAAGCGGACTGCTTACTTTTATATTCTTTGGCTTAATTAATAACACCATTCGCCTGTTGATTTATTCTCAGCGTTTTACCATAAACACGATGCAAATGGTTGGTGCCAGCAAAGGTTTTATTCGCAAACCATTTTTAATTAAAAGTTTATTCCTCGGTGCACTTGGCGGAATGCTGGCCAACACCATTCTTATTGGCAGTATTTATTTTTACAAACAGGAACTTTACGGACTGATAAATTTTGCCGACCTGCAAACAATCGCGCTCATTGCAGGAATTGTTTTTTTACTGGGCTTTACCATCTCGTTTTTATCAACGTGGCTGGCGCTGGGCAAATTCCTTCGAATGAGATTTGATGAATTATTTTATTAATTATCTTTACCCCACCAATTACAGAAAATAATGGCAAAAAAAAGTAACGAAGTTAAAGAACGAACAGGCTTTGCATTGGGCAAAGAAAACTATAAACTAATGGCAATTGGTTTTGCCGTAATCGTTCTTGGATTTATATTAATGGCCGGTGGCGGAAGTGACGACCCGAATGTTTTTAGCGAAGATATTTTTAGTTTTCGCCGTATTACACTGGCTCCCATCCTGTTGCTTCTTGGGTTTGGGTTTGAGATATACGCCATTATGAAAAAACCAAAAGACGATTAATTCAATTTTTTATGACCGAACTCCAGGCATTACTACTCGGCATCATCCAGGGACTTACCGAATTTCTTCCCGTTAGCTCCAGCGGACATCTTGAAATTGGACACGCGCTTCTGGGAATTAAAGATGAAAACAATTTACTTTTTGTATTAACCGTTCATGTGGCAACCGTACTGAGTACCATTCTTGTTTTCAGGAAAGATATTGCATTGCTGTGTAAAGATCTTTTTGCATTTCAATGGAACGACTCAACCGAATACATCAGCAAATTGCTGTTTTCGTCAATCCCAATAGTAATTGTCGGCTTTCTGTTTCGCGATAAGCTGGAAGCCCTTTTTACCGGCAATTTATTTTTTGTTGGCTGCATGCTGCTTCTTACTGCCTGCTTACTTACACTTACTCAATTTGTTAAAAAAAGCGATGGAAAGATCACCTTTGGTAAAGCATTACTAATTGGCCTTGCCCAAACCCTGGCCGTTTTACCGGGAATTTCGCGAAGTGGATCGACCATTGCAACAGGTCTTCTGTTAAAAGGTAAAAAAGAAGATGTTGCCCGTTTTTCATTTCTTATGGTTTTAATACCCATTTTAGGAGCCGCCTTTCTCGACATTATTACAGGCGAATTAAAGTCAACCAAAGTAGATTTACTCCCCTTACTGATCGGATTTGTAAGTGCTTTTATTTCAGGATGGCTGGCCTGTTCGTGGATGATAAAAATTGTAAAACGCGGTAAATTAATTTATTTTGCAATTTATTGCGCTCTTATTGGGCTAATTGCTATCTTTGCAGCCTGATTTTTCAAAACAGGCTTAATTTACTGGAAGATAGATTCTTAATGCCCGATTTCAAAAAAAAATACGATTTCCCTGGCGGGGAAATTTTACTATTCGACAAAGAACTGGAATGGACATCGTTTGATGTGGTTAACAAGATAAGGTATAACCTGTGCCAAATGATGGGAATAAAAAAGTTAAAAGTTGGCCATGCCGGAACACTTGATCCGCTGGCAAGCGGACTGGTACTTTTGTGCACAGGCAAAGCCACAAAAAAAATTGAGGAACTGCAACTGGGCGAAAAAGAGTACATTGCCACGTTAAAAATCGGTGCAACAACTCCATCATTCGATCTGGAAACTGAGGAAGACAGCCGGGCCGACTATTCGCATGTTACCCGCGAAAGTTTTGAAAAAATACTGCCGCAGTTTATTGGTGAGATCGACCAGATACCACCGGTTTTTTCGGCCGTAAAAGTAAAAGGAAAGCGCGCATTCGATTATGCCCGAAATGGTGAAGATGTAAAACTTAAAGCAAAAAAAATTGTTATAAGAAGCATTGAAATTGAATCATTTAATCTTCCCGAAGTAAAACTAAAGGTTGTTTGTGGCAAAGGAACTTACATCCGATCGCTGGCACGCGACATTGGCGAGGCATTAAATTGCGGTGCCTACTTAACCGGATTAATACGAACAAGAATTGGCGATTACAAAATAGAAGATGCATTTAAAGTCGATTTTTTTCTGGAAAACTTAAATTTAGGTGAAACCAATTGAAAATATCACCGTATAAAGTGATTCTGAATTAAAAAACCAACTGACTGTATTATCTTTGCAGATCGCTTAAAAATGACTATTAATAAATAAATTACAATATGAAGTTATCAAAATTCAAGTACAATTTAGAACAGGAAAAGATTGCTTTGCACCCTGCCGATAACCGTGACGAATCAAAATTAATGGTGCTAAACAGAGCAACACGAACAATTGAACACAAATTGTTTAAAGACCTGCTTGATTATTTTGATGATAAAGATGTGATGGTTTTTAACGATACCAAAGTGTTTCCCGCACGTTTGTATGGTAACAAGGAAAAAACCGGAGCAGAAATCGAAGTTTTTCTTCTTCGCGAATTAAACCGCGAGCAACGTTTGTGGGACGTACTGGTTGATCCGGCACGTAAAATACGTATTGGAAACAAGCTGTATTTTGGCGACGACGACCTACTGGTTGCCGAGGTAATTGACAATACCACATCGCGAGGCCGCACTTTGCGCTTTTTGTTTGATGGCCCGTACGACGAATTTAAGCAAACACTTTACAGCCTTGGAGAAACACCACTTCCAAAATTTATCAACCGCCCGGTACAACCCGAAGATAAAGATCGTTTCCAGACAATTTTTGCAAAACACGAAGGTGCCGTTGCAGCGCCAACAGCAGGTTTGCACTTTAGCCGCGAATTGCTAAAACGTTTGGAAATTAAAGGTGTTGATTTTTCGTACGTTACTTTGCATGTTGGCTTAGGAAACTTCCGCAGCGTAGATGTTGAAGACCTTACCAAACACAAAATGGACTCGGAGCAGATTTGGATTAAAAACGAAGCCTGCGAGATGGTAAACAAAGCAAAACAGGAAAAACGGAATGTATGTGCCGTGGGAACTACGGTAATGCGTACACTTGAAAGCTCGGTATCAACACAAGGATTTTTGAAACCATTTGAAGGATGGACCAATAAATTTATTTTCCCTCCTTACGAGTTTAGCGTAGCAAACAGCATGATTACCAACTTCCACCTTCCTTACTCAACATTGCTGATGATGGTTGCCGCATTTGGCGGATACGATTTTGTGATGGAAGCTTATGATATTGCTACTAAAAACGATTACCGTTTTGGCACTTATGGCGATGCCATGCTGATTATTTGATCGATAACTTTACACAACAATAAAAAAACCACGGAATTTATTTCGTGGTTTTTTTATTTGCATTTCTGAAGCCATTTTGGCGATTCTTCAATTATTCCAATTCGTAGCACAGCAGGTTACCGTCTTCATCGCCTACTACCAGACTCAGCGGTCCTCCATTTTGTAATTGCCCGATTGCAAATTCACTGTTACCGTTCAACGGAAATCCGTCGTACTGTTTTCCCTTTGCATCAAACAAATAAATCTCGTTTTCATTCGTATCGGTTAAACCTATCATTTTTTGAGTGGCTGTAAAAGCATAAAGATTTACCGCTAACAAATTATTGTCAAACTCTTCTTCAAACAGTTTATCCCCATCTTCGTTGAAAACATACAAGCCATCCTTGTCAATAAATACGAACTCTGGCTTTCCATCGCCGTTAATATCATCCACTTTAAACCGATGATCGGATGAAAATTTTCCGGTTTCTTTTGTGCAAATTTACCATCGAAGAACAGGTAAAAAACATCTCCATCGCGGCTGGTAGTAACCATTTTAGGCACACCTTGCGTGTTTAAAGCCATTTCATTTGCCGATGGTGCAAATTTTGCCGATGAATTAACCCGCATTACTCCCCTGCGGTTTTGGATATAAACCTGGTTTTCGTCGCTAAAAACAATATAATCTTTATTGCTCACCCTGAAAAACGCTATCGGGCTGGTTACCGTTCCGCTGGTTTTATCAAACGACCAACCGCTGATAATTTTCCCTTCGTGACTGTATGCATAAACCCTTTTATCCTGGCAAGCCACAAAATAACGGTATTGGTTATTGTTGTTGTAATCGAACACATTTACACCATTGGTAGCCGGCGATTTTAAAATAATGGGGAAATTGGCGACACTGGTTCCGTTTCTGTCGATCAGGTATATTTTTTCGTTGGTATTAAAGAGATACTGCAATTTGCCGTTGTTGTAATAATCCACCTGGTGAATTTGCCCCATAATCTTTCCGCTTATGGGGGCGCTCCAAATAATTTTACCATCGGCATCAACCAAATGCAGCTGATTATTTACGTCCTGAACAACTATTTCCTTCTTCGCTTTATTGGTATGATTGATTACCAGTTGCGGTTTTAACGCCACTTCGGCTCCCAACCGGCACTGCCATTTTGCACGCACATCGTTTTTCGCCTTTTGCTGATAGCCCAAATTCAGCGCGTTAAAATAAATGTTGTTTTCGCACACCACCTGCCAGCTTATGGCATTAAACTTTCTAAAAACAGCTTCATTCTTCTCCAGCCCCTTGTTTATTTCGGAACTAAACAAATCGTGGCGAAGCGCATAAAGCTTGTTTATGTTGCCATACACATTCAGGTTCGCTTTGCTCTCGGCCGCTCTGCTAATCGTTTCATAATCGGAATCTGTTCGTAATGTTTCTCCCGAATCCATATCGTCGAGGTATTTTTCCAATTCTTCTTTTGAACTGGCAAAAATTAGTTGATCATCACGAAAGGCAGCAAAGCGCGCACGTACAAAATCGAAAGCTCCACCCAGCCAGATGCCTGGCAACGAAGGATAAGGGAATTGGTAAATTCGGTAGTTTTGTTGGTCTGACGAGCGAAATGTGCTCACCAAACTTTCGAGTTCACTATCTTTTCGTTTGGCATAATTCGTCAGCATCCCTTCAAAAACCTCCTGGCTTTCTTTTCCCGACTGGCCATTTAAAATCAACAGCGAGCCCATTTCTGCTTCAGTAGGAACAGTAGTTATGGCTGCCAACACCTTGTCTTTTACCAGGCTTCTAAATTTCTCACGACTGTCGGTACGGAAATTCTGCTCCATCATTTTTATCTTCTCTTCCCGGTTGTAATAAGCCTCGGAATGCACAAAATAGTTTTCCAGGTTCTTAAAAAACAAGTCTCTGTTTGAAAAAGAAAATCCAATATAAAACGATGTTGATTTTGGTAACAAACGATCGGCATTACAACTCACTGCTTCCTGCCCCTGCAAAACCGAGAGGAAATGATTCAGCGAATCGTCGGCTGCGGTAATTCCGTTTAGCGTTAAGCGGTTGTCGTGAAAACTTAAATCGAGCTCACTCCAGCTGGCATAATCTTTTATTTTTAAAACATCGCGTTTGAGATTGATACGGTCGGTTTCGCCAAATTCATTTTCCTGTTGTTTTGTTGTTGAATTCAAAAGATCCGCCCAAAGCTCAGGAAAACGCCTGTGGTTAATGTACCCGGCTAGCTCCGATTGATTGGCAACCGTACGGTTTACCAAATTAAAGTATTGGTTGTCGGTAATTCCCGGCACATCCAGTTGCCTGATACATTTTTCTACCAGAATAACTTCGGGGCTTATAATTACCAGATTTCCGGCAACGCTATAACTCAGTTCATTGTTTCCATCCGAATCAAAAACATCAATTATAGCATAACCGTTATAGTTACGTTTTTGGAACGAGGTTCGCGAAATTCCGGTGAGTTTCTCAATTAAAAGTTCCAGTCCCTCGCGTTCTTTTGCACTTTTTAAATTACCTATGATAACCGGATGCAATACGTTCTTCCCAACAAAATCGAGTGCCAGTACAACCGGTCGTTTTCCGAGCTGCTTCTGAATTTCGGGTTCACTTTCAATTACGCTCTGAATGCCCGAAATCTCGTTTAATAAGTTATTGAACCCGGGAATCCCGGCTAATTCGATTACTACCGGATTATCTGCAGGAATAGCCTTGAGCCCGTCGGCCTCAAGAAACAGCGGCACCGACAAAGGCACAGCTTTATATAACGGCGACTCTTTGGTGAAAGCCACTTCGTCTTTTGCGAAGTACAGAAATCCGGCCACTGCCCCGGCCAAAATAAGGAGTATGATTATGAGGTACCGCTTCATTTTTTAATCTTTTTGTCAAAAGTAATAATTAGGAAACGCTTGGTACTACCTTTTTCGTTTATGAAATTAAACATTGATTGTTAATAATTTAAGGGTAACAAAAAAGGCCGGAAAAACCCGGCCTTCTTATCTTGCTATATAATGTATCTTACAGTGTCTTGGCTACTTCAACTTCATGGTAAGCTTCAATATGGTCGCCAACCTTAATGTCGTTAAATTTCTCGATATTCAAACCGCACTCGTAGCCGTTTTTCACTTCTTTCACGTCTTCTTTAAAACGTTTCAGCGATCCGAGTATTCCGTCGTAAATTACAATTCCATCGCGGATTACACGGGCTTTCGAGTTGCGTGCAATTTTTCCGTCGCGAACAATACAACCTGCAACAGTTCCCACTTTCGTAATTTTAAATACTTCCAGTACCTCAACGGTTCCGGTAACTTCTTCCTTAATTTCAGGAGAAAGCATACCTTCCATTGCCGCTTTAATCTCGTTAATAGCATCGTAAATAATCGAGTACAAACGAATATCGATTTGTTCTCTTTCGGCCATTTTACGTGCATTTAACGACGGACGAACCTGGAAACCAACTACAATCGCTTCTGATGCGGCAGCCAGCGAGATATCAGATTCAGAGATCTGACCAACTGCTTTGTGAATAATGTTGATCTGAATTTCTTCGGTTGATAACTTGATCAATGAATCAGACAGTGCTTCGATAGATCCATCCACGTCACCTTTAACAATCAGGTTCAACTCCTGGAAGTTACCAATTGCAATACGACGACCAATCTCATCAAGTGTAATGTGTTTCTGCGTACGCAAACCTTGCTCGCGTGCCAGTTGCTCGCGTTTGTTGGTAATGCTTCGTGCTTCGCGCTCATTCTCCATAACATTGAACTTGTCGCCCGCTTGTGGTGCTCCGTTCAATCCAAGAATAATTGCTGGCTGTGCAGGTCCAACATCTTTAATGTTTTGGTTACGCTCGTTGAACATTGCTTTTACGTGGCCGTAATACTGACCGGCAATAATAATATCGCCAACGTGCAGTGTTCCGCTTTCAACCAATAATGTTGATACGTAACCTCTACCACGGTCGAGCTCCGATTCAATAATGGTTCCCTGTGCCTTTTTGTTGGCATTTGCTTTCAGCTCGAGCATTTCGGCTTCAAGCAATACTTTTTCAAGAAGATCATCGATACCAATTCCGTTTTTGGCCGAAATATCGTGCGACTGGTATTTACCGCCCCACTCTTCAACCAGGTAATTCATATTGGCCAGTTCTTCTTTTATCTTTTCAGGATTTGCTCCCGGTTTATCGATCTTGTTAATGGCAAAAACAATTGGAACTCCCGCTGCCGATGCGTGGTTGATCGCCTCAATAGTCTGTGGCATCACGTTATCGTCGGCCGCTACAATAATAATTGCAATATCGGTTACCTGAGCACCCCGTGCACGCATTGCGGTAAACGCCTCGTGACCCGGAGTATCAAGGAAAGTAATCATTCTGCCATCTTCCAGGCTTACGTGGTATGCACCAATGTGCTGGGTAATACCACCGGCCTCTCCGGCAATTACGTTTGTACTACGAATATGGTCGAGCAGCGATGTTTTACCGTGGTCAACGTGTCCCATAACAGTTACAATTGGCGGACGAGGCATCAAATCTTCCGGTTTATCTTCCTCTTCCTCAATCGCTTCTGCAATTTCAACGCTAACGAACTCTACCTTGTACCCAAATTCTTCGGCCACTACGGCGAGTGTTTCAGCATCGAGACGCTGGTTGATGGAAACAAACAGCCCCAATGACATACATGACGAAATAATTTCGTTTACGCCAACATTCATCATGGTAGCCAGTTCGGCAACAGTAACAAACTCAGTTACTTTAAGAATGTTCTGGTCCAGCATTTGCTGTTCCATATCTGCCTGCATTCTTTCGCTGGCAGCGGCGCGCTTGTCGCGACGGTGTTTTGCTCCTTTTTTTGTTTTGCCTTTTGTTGTTAAACGGGCAAGTGTATCTTTAATTTGCTTTTGTACGTCCTCTTCGTTAACCTCTTTTTTAAGTGGTCGTTTTTTCTTTCCTGGCACTTGTTTGTTTGCCTGGAATTTTCCTCTCGGACGATCGCCGGGTTTCTGCTGTTGTCTGTCAACACTAACCTTTCCGGTGTCTTTAGAAATACGTTTTCTGCGCTTTTTTCTATCCCCCTGATTTCCGGCTTCCTGTTTCTTTTCAGGAAGATCGATTTTACCAAGGATGGTTGGGCCATTGAGCTTGTTAACTTTTGCTTTTATAAAGCCTGAATTCTCATCCTTGTCTTTATCTTGCCCCTGCCCCTGACGTTCGGCAATTCGCTGTTTCTTGCGCTCCTGGCGCTCTTTCTCGCGCTCTTCTTTTGTTTTTTTGGCAGGGCGTGTTTTCTGATTCATATTGCTCAGATCGATCTTGCCCACTACCTTTATTTTGTCATCCGACTTTGGTGCAGTTGTTTCAATAAGGTCTTCCACTTTTTCTTTTGGTGTACTTTCGGCTTTTGGTGCAGCTTCCTCTTTTTCTGCTTTCGGCGCCGGTTCTTCTTTCTTTTCGGCTGCAGGCGCCTCTTTTACTTCTTCTTTTACAGGAACCTGTTTTTCAGGTTTCTTTTCTTCGGCTTTAACTTCAACCGGCTTTTCTTCAGCAGGTTTCTCTTCAACAGCTTTCTCTTCAACAGGTTTTTCCACCTTCTTTTTCGGTTTGTTTAACTTGTCGAGATCAATCTTGTCGAGCACCTTAACATTCAGCTCCGGCTTTTTAACAACTTCTTCTGCCGGTTTTTCTTCAACCTTTTTCTCTGCAGCAGGCTTTTCAGTTTTTGGTTCTTCTTTCTCCTGACTTTCAGCCTCGGGCTCCATAGAAATTACTTCTTTCTTTGGACGCTGACTCTTCAGGTTCATTTTTTCCGACTCTTTCTTGATGGTAATATCTACTTTGTATTCCTTTTCAAGAAGTTGCACGGCGTCTTCTGCAACTTTAGTATTAGGGTTTGAATCGATTTCGTACCCTTTTTTATGCAAGAACTCAACAATGGTATGAATACCTACGTTGAACTGCCTTGCAAGTTTACTAAGTCTTGTTGTTTTGCCTGCTACCATATAATTCTTTATTTACTTTTCTAATTTGTATGAATAAAAACCAATCTGCGTTGATGGCTATTATTCAAATTCTGAACTAAGGATTTTCAGAACCTCATCGATTGTTTCGTCTTCCAGGTCGGTTCTTTTAATCAATTCAGCACGCGGAATATTTAATACGTTCTTTGCGGTATCGCAACCGATTCCTTTTAATGCATCAATTACCCAGCTTTCAATTTCATCTGCAAACTCATCCAGGTTCACATCTTCGTCGTCTTCTTCCATCTCACGATAAACATCGATCTCGTACCCGGTTAACTGGCTGGCCAAACGAATATTTAAACCGCCTTTACCAATTGCCAGCGAAACCTCTTCCGGCTTCAGATATACTTCCGCTTTTTTATCGTCTTCCAGAATTTTTATCGAATTAATTTTCGCCGGATTCAGCGATCGTTTAATAAACAACTGAAGGTTCGACGAATAATTGATAACATCGATATTTTCGTTACGCAACTCGCGAACGATACCGTGGATTCTCGATCCTTTCATTCCCACACATGCTCCAACAGGGTCGATTCGTTCGTCGTACGATTCAACCGCAACTTTAGCACGCTCGCCCGGTACACGAACAATTTTCTTGATGGTGATTAAGCCGTCGAAGATTTCCGGAATTTCCAACTCGAACAAACGCTCGAGGAAAGCCGGTGCTGTACGCGACAAAATAATTAGCGGGTTGTTATTTCGCAATTCTACTTTATATACAATGGCGCGAACGTTATCGCCTTTACGGAAATAATCGGATGGAATTTGTTCTGATTTTGGAAGGATCAATTCGTTTCCTTCATCGTCAAGAATCAGAATTTCCTTTTTCCACACCTGATAAACTTCACCGGTAACAATATCGCCAATTTTGTTTTTATATTTTCCGTAGATATGGTCTTTCTCCAGCTCCAGAATTTTACTGGCCAGGTTCTGACGCAAATTCAAAATGGCACGGCGCCCAAAATCGGCTAATTTAACCTCGTCGGTAACTTCTTCGCCTACTTCGTAATCGTCGTCAATTTTCAGCGCATCGCTCAAAGTTATTTGCAGGTTCGGATCTTCGATCTCGTCGTCTGCAACAACTTCGCGGTTTCGCCAAATCTCAAAGTCGCCCTTATCAATATTGATAATCACATCGAAGTTCTCATCAGTTCCATACTGACGGATAAGCACGCTACGAAAAACGTCTTCCAGCACGCTCATCATTGTAACCCTGTCAATGTTTTTCAGCTCCTTAAATTCGGCAAAAGTATCTATCAGGTTAATATTTTCCATCTTTCATCGCTTTATTTAAATGAAATAACCGCTTTCGCACTTTTTATTTCGTCGTATTTTAAAATATGTTTTTTTACTACCATTTGCTTTTTCTTGTGCCCCTCCACTTTTTCACGTTTCGAGGTTTCAAGTACTATGCCATCATCACTGTTTTCCAAAAGCAGCCCTTTCAATTTTTCATTGTCGGCTGTTAAAACTTCAATTTCTTTGCCGGTATATTTTTCGTATTGTTGCTTTACTTTAAAACTCTCGGTTAGGCCCGGAGACGAAACCTGCAACGAAAAATCCTCTTCATCCCTGTCGAGATTGTGCTCTACATTACGACTAACAGCAATACATTGTTCGATAGTAATGCCGTTAAATCCGTCAACGTACACATTAATGTCGTTGGCCGAACTTATCGTCACATCAACAATAAACATCTCATCATCAAGACGTTCATTCACCAAATCTATTACTTTTTGTTTTGCTATCATTTCGTTGTATGTAACAAAATAGGGAACCAACGGTCCCCTAAAAATTTCGCTTTTTAGAAAATTCTCGGCAAAAATAGTAATATTATCCAACATTAACAAATATACGCTCCTACATAAAATGCTGATTTTAAAGTAAAAAAATCATCAACCGCATTCTGTGCATAACAAATTCATTTTTACTTGCCTTTGCGTTTTATTTCCTAAAAAAAAGACTGTCATTTGCATTAGCGAAAGTTTTATAGTTTTAATCCAATTGAAAAACAGCACTGTGCAACAAGTCCAGCTTAATAAAAAGAAAATAATAAACGACCCCGTTTTCGGATTTATCAACCTCCAGTCAGACATCATATTCGATCTGCTGGAACATCCTATATTTCAACGGCTTCGCTACATCAAGCAGCTGGGATTATCGTACCTGGTATTTCCGGGAGCTAATCACACACGTTTCGAGCACGCCATTGGCACAGTACATTTAATGCGCCAGGCCATTTCGGTGCTAAAAATAAAGGGGCACGAAATTACCGAAAAAGAAGCCGAAGCTGTTACCATAGCCATTTTATTGCACGATATTGGCCATGCTCCTTTTTCGCATGTGCTGGAAAATACGCTGGTAAATATTTCGCACGAAGAAATTTCGCTGATGCTAATGCAGGAGTTAAACCAACAGTTTAACGGCAAACTTGATTTGGCCATTAAAGTTTTTACCAACAAATACAAGAAACAGTTTTTGCACCAGCTTGTTGCCAGCCAACTGGATATGGACCGACTGGATTACCTGAGCCGTGACAGTTTTTTCACCGGCGTGGTTGAAGGCACCATTGGTATCGATCGCATTATAAAAATGCTAAATGTGCACAACGACCAGCTGGTGGTTGATATAAAAGGAATTTACTCGATTGAAAAATTCCTGATCTCGCGACGACTGATGTATTGGCAGGTTTATTTGCACAAAACGGTTGTGGCTGCCGAATTCCTATTAATAAATGTGTTGAAACGTGCCCGGGAGATCATCACAAACGGTGGCGAATTGTTTGTAACCCCCACCCTGAAAATTTTCTTAACAAACAATTTCACTCCTGAAGATTTTCATGCAAACATTAAAATACAAGGAAAAAATGTACTGCAGTGGTATACGCTGCTCGACGACAACGACATTTTGATCTCCATAAAAGAATGGCAAAATCATCCTGATCCGGTTTTGTCGGAAATGGCAAAAAGTATAAGCAACCGAAAATTGCCGCGTACAAAGTTCAGCGATAAACCTATTTCCCCAACCAAAGAGCAGAAGTATTTAAAGCAAATCGGAAAACAGTTGATTTCCGATCCTGAACTGGCAAAATACTTCCTGATGACAGGTGTTATATCCAACAACGCCTACAGCAAACACTACGAGAATATTTCGGTTTTATACAAGGATGGGACAGTGAAAGAAATCAACGATGCATCGGATATAAACTTGTCTGCACTCGCCAAAACGGTGAAGAAGTATTTTGTGTGTTATCCTAAAGAATTGGACATTTACTAGTTAAAACCTATATTTGCATCGCCAAAAAAACAGATAATGGATTTTAAAGCTACGGATATCGCCTCTTTTTTGAATGGAGAAATTGTTGGTGATGGTGATGCAAGAGTATCAAATGTTTCAAAGATAGAGGACGGAAAACCAGGCACTTTGGCTTTCCTTGCCAATCCGAAATACGAGCACTACATTTATGAAACCAAAGCCTCGGTGGTATTGGTTAATAAAAGTTTTTCTCCAAAAGAAGATATTTCAGCTACCCTGATAAAGGTTGATGATGCCTACCAGGCATTTGCATCGTTACTTGATTTGTATGTACAGGCAAAAGCCAGTATGAAACAGGGAATTGAACAACCTTGCTACATTGCAGAAAGTGCAACGCGTGGTGAAGACGGTTACGTTGGAGCCTTTGCCTACATAGGCAACAATGCTAAAATCGGGAATAACGTAAAAATATACCCGCAGGTACATGTTGGCGACAATGTTAAAATTGGCGACGATTGTATTCTTTACCCGGGCGCAAAAATTTACGACGATTGTGTTATCGGAAACCGCTGTATCATTCACTCTGGTGCGGTGATAGGCTCCGATGGTTTTGGTTTTGCCCCACAGAAGGACGGGACTTACAAAAAGATCCACCAAATTGGTAACGCCGTTTTGGAAGACGATGTGGAAATTGGCGCGAACACTACTATCGACTGTGGCACAATGGAATCTACCATTATCAGAAAAGGCGTAAAACTCGACAACCTCATTCAAATCGCACATAATGTTGAAGTTGGCGAAAACACTGTTATGGCTGCACAAACCGGAGTTTCCGGATCGGCCAAAATAGGTAAAAACTGTATGTTTGGCGGCCAGGTTGGTTTGGGTGGGCACATTACTATTGGCGATAATGTTACGCTTGGTGCCCAGTCGGGCGTTGTTTCAAACCTTAAAAGTAATCAAACTCTTCTTGGCTCTCCGGCCATCGAAATCAGAACGGCCATGCGCGCCTATGTTCTTCTGAAAGACCTTCCGGAAATTCGCCGCGATGTGCTTCAATTAAAGAAAACAATCAATCCAGACAAAAAAAATTAAGAAATATTTCACTTTTCAATGGTTGTAAAACAAAAGACATTAGAAAACTCTTTTAAGATTGAGGGGAAAGGCTTGCATACCGGTGTTAATGTAACAATGAATTTTTTACCTGCACCGGAGAACCATGGTTTTAAATTTAAACGTGTTGACCTGGAACACCAGCCAATTATTGACGCTGATGTAGACCTGGTAATCGACACTTCGCGAGGAACACTGCTTGAAAAAGATGGTGCACGCATAGGAACAATCGAACATGCACTTGCCGCCTTGGTGGGAATGGATCTCGACAACGTTCTTATTGAAGTAAATAACGAAGAAGCTCCGATTATCGACGGAAGCTCGAAATATTTTGTTGAGGCCATTGAGAAAGCGGGCGTTGCTGAACAGGAAGCGGAACGCGATTATTTCGAGATCAGCGAAAAAATCGAGATGTTCGACGAAAAGTCAGGCTCGCACATCATTGCGCTACCCGACAACGACTACAGTTTAAATGTAATGATCTCGTTTCCGTCGGCAGTGCTGAACAATCAATACGCTACGCTCGAGTCAATTAAGGATTTCAAAACAGAAATAGCCGAGTGCAGAACGTTTGTTTTCCTTCGCGAGATTGAATTTCTGCTCAGCCACAACCTTATTAAAGGCGGCGATTTAAATAATGCAATTGTAATTATTGATAAAGAAGTAAGCCAGGACGAACTCGACCGTTTGGCCGATCTTACCAACCATCCGCGTGTTGAAGTAAAACCACAGGGTATTTTAAATAACCTCGACCTTCATTTCGACAACGAATGTGCTCGCCACAAATTGCTTGATGTAGTTGGCGACCTGGCTTTGCTGGGCAAGCGTATCAAAGGCAGAATTATTGCATCGAAGCCAGGACACGGGCCAAACACCATGTTTGCCGCCACCCTGAAAAAGCAGTTAAAAAAAGAGGCTGATGCGGCTCCAAAATGTAATCCGAACGACGAGCCATTAATGGACGTTAACCGAATCCGGGAGCTACTTCCGCATCGTTACCCGTTTTTATTGGTTGACAAAGTAGTTTGCATTCACGAGGATGAAATTATTGGTATTAAAAACGTTACGGTAAACGAGCCTTTCTTCCAGGGGCATTTCCCCGACGAACCGGTAATGCCGGGTGTATTACTGGTTGAAGCTATGGCCCAGTGTGGAGGATTACTCGTGTTAAGCAAGCAGGAAGGGCAATTTTCAACCTACTTTATTCGAATTGACAATGTTAAATTCAGAAAAAAAGTTGTTCCGGGCGACACACTGATTTTTAAATTAAAATTAACTTCGCCGATTAGAAGAGGAATTGCCAACATGAAAGGCACAACATATGTTGGTGATAAAATTGTTGCCGAAGGAGAATTTATGGCGCAGATTGTAAAAAAATAGAAATTAAAAGACAGTTAAAAAGTATAGAATGAAACAACCATTAGCTTATGTCCATCCCGATGCAAAAGTTGCTGATAATGTAGTTATCGAGCCTTTTGTTTCAATTGATCATGATGTTGTAATCGGTGAAGGGACAAGAATTGGTTCGAGCGTAACGATTTTACCCGGAACCCGCATTGGAAAGAATTGCAAGATTTTTCCTGGTGCTGTAATTGGTGCTGCACCTCAGGATTTAAAGTTCCAGGGCGAATATTCAACCGTTGAAATTGGCGACAACAACACCATTCGCGAGTTTGTGACTATTAACAGAGGAACCTCGGCAAAAGGAAAAACTGTTATTGGAAACAACAACCTTTTAATGGCTTATGTACACGTTGCTCACGATTGTAAAGTTGGTAATAACATTATTTTAGTGAACAATGTACAATTGGCCGGCGAGGTACAGGTTGATGACTGGGCCATCCTTGGTGGCATGTCTGCCGTTCACCAGTTTGTAAGAATCGGATCGCACGTTATGATTTCGGGCGGTTCGTTGGTTCGTAAAGACGTTCCTCCTTTTATTAAAGCAGGTCGCGAACCACTTTCATACGTTGGTATTAACTCAATTGGTTTACGCCGCCGCCAGTACAACAACGATAAAATTCGTGAAGTACAGGACATTTACCGTTACATCTACCAAAAAGGATTGAATACGGCACAGGCTGTTGAAATTATTGAGGCAGAAATGGCGGCAACTCCTGAGCGCGATGAAGTTTTACTTTTTGTAAAAGACTCGAAACGTGGTATTATCCGTGGTTATTTCCCGGATTAATTACCATTCAAAAAAATATCAATTAAAAAATGCCACCGGATTTCCGATGGCATTTTTTTATTATTGTTTATTACTATAATTTCCCGTGGTTCCAGCCCTGGGCTTCCAGCGGAATTGACGAGCCACCTGTTGTTTGCAGATTTACGCCTTCCCCCGCCTCTGTCATGTGACCGATAACAGTAAAATCAGGATCATTTTTTATTTTCTCATAATCCTCTAACGGCAGTGTAAACAACAGTTCGTAATCTTCGCCACCGTTCAAAGCTGCCACCAAAGGATTAATATTTAACTCCTCGGCCATTTGTTTGGTTTGGTAATCCATCGGTACTTTATCTTCAAACAAACTGCAACCAACGCCCGAGTTTTTGCACAAATGCATAATTTCCGACGACAAACCATCCGAAATATCGATCATCGAAGTAGGTTTTATTCCCAGTCGTTTAAATGCCGCAATAATATCGCCCCTGGCCTCGGGTTTTAACTGGCGCTCCAGAATATAATCGTAACCATCCAGTTTGGGCCGCATATTCTCGTTCACTTTAAAAACTTCATTTTCGCGCTCCAACAACTGAAGTCCCATATAGGCGCCCCCCAAATCGCCCGACACACACAAAATGTCGTTTGGTTTTGCACCGCTTCGCATTACAATATCGCCTTTTTCAGCTTCGCCAATAGCTGTAATACTCAACGTTAATCCGGTTAACGAACTGGTAGTGTCGCCACCTACCAAATCAACTTTATACTGCTCGCAGGCCAGGTGAATTCCTTCGTACAATTCCTCCAAAGCTTCTACCGAAAATTTACCGGAAACCGCCATGCTTACCGTTACCTGTTTGGGTATAGCATTCATGGCAAAAATGTCCGATAAATTCACCACCACAGCCTTGTAGCCAAGGTGCTTCAACGGAACATACATCAGGTTAAAATGAATCCCTTCAGTTAGCAGATCAGACGATACAACAACTTGTTTTTCTTTAAAATCAAGAATGGCTGCATCGTCGCCAACTCCTTTAACCGTGCTCTCGTTTTTTATCGTTATCGCTTTCGTTAACCGGTCAATTAATCCAAATTCTCCCAGCTCTGAAATATTCGTTTGTTTTCTTTCTTTATTCATTGTTAATAAAAGACAAATTGGTATGTTTTTATACACTTTTCACCTGCAAAAGTACCTATAGTTTTATATCTTTGCAATTTATACGTGAACAGGAACAAAAAAGCGTTGTTATTTAATCGAAATTGCTGTTATTTATGGCATTATGCTTCGGGAATTAAAGGAGTAGAAATACCAGCGAAAACATTCCGGCACCATAAATGAGATGAGTAGCAAGCTTTAAAAGAGACGCAAATTTTTTAATCATTCAAGAGAGAGAAAGAGAGTCAGAAAATGGAAGAACAAGATAAAATATTGAATGACGTAACGCAAGGCGAATACAAATACGGTTTTATTACCAATATTGAAACTGAAATTATCGACAAAGGCCTTAATGAAGACGTAATTCGTTTAATATCTGCCAAAAAGGAAGAACCGGAATTCATGCTGAATTTCAGGCTGGAAGCTTACCGGAAATGGCTGAAAATGAAAATGCCGAACTGGGCTTATTTAAAAGTTCCGCCCATCGATTTTCAAGCAATAAGTTATTACGCGGCCCCAAAAAAAGGCCCAAAATATGAAAGTCTGGACGAGGTTGATCCGGAACTGCTGGACACCTTTAACAAGCTGGGAATTCCGCTTGAAGAGCAGAAACAACTGGCAGGTGTTGCTGTTGATGCTGTAATCGACTCGGTTTCGGTAAAAACAACTTTCAAAGAAACGCTGGCCGAAAAAGGAATCATATTCTGTTCGTTCTCGGAAGCAGTAAAAGATCATCCTGATTTAGTAAAAAAATACCTGGGGCAAGCCGTACCTGTTGCCGACAACTATTTTGCAGCTTTGAATTCAGCTGTATTTAGCGATGGCTCGTTCTGCTACATTCCGAAAGGCGTTCGCTGCCCGATGGAATTGTCAACTTATTTCAGGATAAACGCAGCCAACACCGGGCAGTTTGAGCGTACACTTATTGTGGCCGACGACGACAGTTACGTAAGTTACCTCGAAGGTTGTACCGCACCAATGCGCGACGAAAATCAGTTGCACGCGGCAGTTGTTGAAATTATTGCACTCGATCGAGCTGAGGTAAAATATTCAACCGTACAAAACTGGTATCCCGGAGATAAAAACGGAAAAGGCGGTATTTACAACTTTGTTACAAAACGCGGCATTTGTCGTGGCGTATCGTCAAAAATCAGCTGGACACAGGTTGAAACCGGATCGGCAATCACCTGGAAATACCCAAGTTGTATTTTGATGGGCGACAATTCAATCGGTGAGTTCAACTCGGTGGCAGTTACCAACAACCATCAGCAGGCCGACACCGGATCGAAAATGATCCACATCGGGCGCAACACCAAATCAACAATTGTATCGAAAGGTATTTCGGCCGGTAAAAGTGAAAACTCGTACCGTGGTTTGGTAAAAGTAATGCCAAAAGCCACCAACTCGCGAAACTTCTCGCAGTGTGATTCGTTGCTTTTGAACGACACTTGCGGGGCGCACACTTTCCCGTACATCGAAGTGGGGAATAAATCGTCGGTTGTGGAGCACGAGGCAACAACATCGAAAATTGGTGAAGACCAGATTTTCTATTGTAACCAGCGTGGAATCGACACTGAAACTGCAATTGGAATGATTGTGAACGGTTATGCAAAAGAAGTGCTGAACAAACTTCCGATGGAATTTGCCGTTGAAGCCCAAAAGCTGCTGCAAATTAGTCTTGAAGGTAGTGTAGGATAAACAAATTTTAAATAACTCAGGGCGAGAGTTCAAGCTCTTTCCCGCAACAGTATAGGATTAAAGATGTTAAAAATTAAAGACTTATATGCTTCCGTCGAAGGAATGGAAATCCTGAAGGGAATCAATCTTGAAGTTAAACCCGGCGAAGTTCATGCGATTATGGGACCTAACGGTTCAGGAAAAAGTACACTTGCCAACGTACTTGCCGGCAAAGAAGAATATGAAGTTACACACGGAGAAGTTATTTACGAAGGGGAAGATCTTCTGGAAAAATCTCCTGAAGATCGTGCCAAGGACGGAATCTTTTTAAGTTTCCAATACCCGGTCGAAATTCCTGGCGTACCGATGGTAAACTTCCTGAAAACTTCGGTTAACGCACACCGTAAGCACAAAGGACTAAAAGAACTTACTGCCGGCGAGTTCCTGAAACTGATGCGTGAAAAAATGGATTTGGTTGATATGCATACCAAATTGACCAACCGCTCGGTAAACGAAGGATTCTCGGGTGGCGAGAAAAAGAAAAACGAGATTTTCCAGATGGCACTGCTCGAGCCGAAACTGGCAATACTTGATGAAACCGATTCAGGACTTGATATCGACGCATTAAAAACAGTGGCCAACGGAGTTAACGCGCTAAAATCGCCCGAAAGAGCAACAATTGTAGTAACCCACTACCAGCGCCTGCTCGATTATATTGTACCCGATTTTGTGCATATTCTTTACAAGGGAAAAATTGTGAAAACGGCAGGAAAAGAACTCGCTCTTCATCTGGAAGAAAAAGGGTACGACTGGATTAAATCAGAAAACGGAAATTAACATGAGCGTTTTAGTTGACAGAACAGATTTATCGCTAAAATATACCGCACATTACACCGAAGTAAAAGACGAACTTTTCGCTAACTCGTCCGATATCTTGAACGCTCAACGAAAAAAAGCGTTTCAGAACTTTGTGTTGCAGGGTATACCAACGCGAAAAAATGAAAATTACAAATACACCAACCTGAATCTGGCTTTTACGCCCGATTTTAAATTTATCCACACCAGGGAGGAAAAGAAAGCCGATATGGGCGAGGTTTTTCGTTGCGATGTTCCGCAACTGAATACGAACCTGGCACTGGTTTTTAATGGTTGGTTCTACAAAAACGAGACAGAAAAAGGAGATCTTCCCGAAGGTGTTATTCTCGACAGCCTCGACAGTATTTCGAAAGAAAGACCGGAGCTGCTGGAGAAATATGCCAGCCTGGCCAATGTTGAAGAAGACCCAATGGTAGCGCTGAACACTGCTTTTGCCAAAGATGGTTTTTTCCTTTATGTTCCGAAGAATGTAGTGGTTGAAAATCCAATTCAGATTATCAACCTGTTACAGGACGAAAAAGATACATTCGCTACTCAACGGAATTTTATTTTGGTTGAAGATGGCGCTAAAGTTCAGGTGTTGTTATGCGATCATACGCTAAACCTGAACCAGTACCTGAACAATTCGGTAACCGAAATTTTTGCCGGCAACAATGCAGAGGTGGAGTTTTACACGCTTCAAAATCAGCATAACAAAGCCACAAATATCAATTCGGTATTTATCGATCAGCAGCGCGATTCGCGTGTTACTACACACACTGCATCGCTACACGGAGGATTGATTCGGAACAACCTGAAATTTGCGTTGAACGGCGAAAATGCCGAGGCCAATATGTTTGGAATGGCCTTTATGGACAAAAATCAACATGTTGATAATTTTACCCAGGTCATTCATGCTGCACCGCACTGCGAAAGTAACCAGCTGTATAAAAACGTGCTCCACGAAAAATCATCCGGTGCTTTTGCCGGAAGAATACACGTGGTTCGCGATGCACAAAAAACAAATGCTTTCCAGCGTAACAATAATTTGTTGTTGACCGACGAAGCTACTATGCAAACAAAACCTCAGCTGATTATTGATGCTGACGATGTAAAATGTAGCCACGGTGCAACAGTTGGACAGATTGACGAAGAAGCATTGTTTTACCTGCGTGCCCGAGGAATTAACGAAGACCAGGCACGCCTGATGATGATGAATGCATTTGCCCACGAAGTGGTAAAAGAGATCAAACTGGAGCCACTGCGCGACCGTATCGACGAACTGGTTGACAAACGCCTGAAAGGTGAAGTTTCCCGTTGTCACGATTGTGCTTACCAGTGCGATTGTTAAAATACAAAACAACTTAGCAGGTGACTTGAAGTCACCTGCTAAGTCAAGTTTAATACAAACCAAACTCCCGCGCCAACTCACTATTTACCAAGTCACCATTTCTTTTCCCCAAATAATCTCTAAACGAGGAAAACTCCCAGTCATCCAATCAACTTATAGCTTTTCATTTAATACACTCAATAGATTTGAAAAATATGATCGGGCGCAAAGTTCATAGGCAAATTAAGAATCAGATAAATAGGTATGAATTAAATTTGTATTCCCTTAAAATTACAAAATCTTTTGCATCTTTGCATAACATCGACTGAGCGGATGATTCTGAGTTACCCGCTCAGTAAACAATGAATATATGAATTACGATATCGAAAAAATCAGATCATATTTCCCCATTCTTCAGCAGAAAGTTTACAATAAACCATTGGTCTATCTCGACACGGCTGCATCGGCACAAAAACCGGTTCAGGTACTTTTAAAGCTTGAGCAGCTGCACAACGATTACTATGGCAACATTCATCGGGGTGCGCACTATATGGCCGATAAAGCAACGGTTGAGTACGAAGAGGTACGCGAGAAAGTACAGCATTTTATAAACGCCGCTTCGCGAAAAGAAATAATTTTCACGAAAGGCGCCACCGAAAGTATCAACCTGGTGGCTAGTAGCTTTTGCGAAAAGTATATTTCGGAAGGCGATGAAATCATCGTTTCGGAAATGGAACACCACTCCAATATTGTTCCCTGGCAAATTGCAGCCGGAAAACGAAATGCAAAAATCGTAAAGCTTCCGTTTAACGACACCGGTTTGCTTGAGATAGAACAGTTACCCGAACTGATCACTCCGAAGACAAAACTAATTGCTATTAATCACGTTTCCAATGTATTGGGAACCATAAATCCGATTGCCGAAATTATTAAAACAGCGCACCAACACAATGTGGCTGTTTTGGTTGACGGAGCGCAGGCATCAGCACACCTGAAAATTGATGTGCAAAAATTAGATGTTGACTTTTATGCGTTCTCGGCACATAAAGTTTACGGACCAAACGGAGTGGGTGTTTTATACGGTAAAGAAAAGTGGCTGGAAGAAATGCCTCCTTATCAGGGTGGCGGACAAATGATATCGGAAGTGTCGTTCGACGGAACAACCTTTAACGATTTACCTTATAAGTTTGAAGCTGGAACTCCTAACATTTCGGGTTTGGCTGCTTTTGGGGCGGCAATTGATCTGGTAAACAAAATTGGCGTTGAAAATATTGGCCGCCACGAACACGAGCTGCTGGAATATGCTACCGAAAAACTAAAAGCCATCGATGGATTGAAAATTTACGGTGAAGCACCTCACAAATCAGGAGTGATCTGTTTTAATATCGATGGAATTCACTCGTACGATTTAGGAATGTTGATCGATAAAATGGGAATTGCCATCCGTACCGGCCATCATTGTGCCGATCCGGTTATGCAGCATTTTGGAATAACAGCCTGTGCACGCATTTCATTTGGCATGTACAACACAAAAGAAGAGATCGATATTTTTATGGAGGCGCTGAATAAAGCAATTATGATGCTCTGATTGCACAACTCTGCTAAAAAGAAAATGCCATCCGGAATGAACAAGCAACCGGATGGCATTTTTCATATTGGAAATTCCACTAAAAGTTTCCCTAGTAATTCGATTCTTTAATTTCAAAATAAGACTGTGGGTGCTGACAAGCCGGACACAATTTCGGAGCTGCGGTTCCTTCGTGAATAAAACCACAGTTACGGCATTTCCACACCACTTTATCGCCGCGCTTGAATACTTTCCCTTCTTCAAGATTGTTGTACAAGGTGCGGTAACGGTTTTCATGCGCTTCTTCAACACGGGCAATCAGTTTAAAAGCCATGGCAATTTCTTTAAAACCTTCCTCTTCTGCCACCTTGGCAAATTCAGGATAAAGTTCGGTCCACTCTTCATTTTCACCATCGGCCGATGCTTTCAGGTTTTCCATGGTAGTACCAATTTTACCTGCAGGGTAAGTGGCTGTAATTTCAACCATGTTGCCATCCTCTAAAAATTTAAAGAAACGCTTGGCATGCTCTTTTTCGTTCATTGCTGTTTCTTCAAAAAAAAGCGGCTATTTGTTCCAAACCTTCTTTTTTGGCTTGCTTTGCAAAATAATCGTAACGCATACGTGCCTGAGACTCACCGGCAAATGCTTTTAATAAATTCTGTTCGGTTTTTGTACCTGCTAACTTTGTCATTTTTCTCTTGATTTTTTAGTTTTTCTGTTCGCAACCATAAAGATAATGAATTCGCCTTTTGAAACTATATATAAAGTTTGTTTTGAATTAGTCTGAATAAAAGGCATTCCATATTGTCATAAACAAGAAAATTACGATCTTTGCTAACTCTTAAAATGATATTTATGAGCATGGAAGAAATTCAACAGGAGATTATTGAGGAGTTTTCGATATACGAAGACTGGATGGACAAATATGCATACCTGATTGAATTGGGGAACGATTTGGAAGCGCTTGACGCCAAAGATAAAAACGACCAGAACATTATAAAAGGATGCCAGTCGCGGGTGTGGTTGGTAGCCGAATTGAAAGATGGTAAAGTCTATTTCAAAGGCGAGAGCGATGCAGTTATCGTTAAAGGTTTGGTGGCGCTGCTGCTACGCGTTGTTTCGGGCCGTACACCAAAAGAGCTGCTTGAAACAGAGCTGCACTTTATCGATGATCTTGGGCTAAAACAACACCTGTCGCCAACCCGTTCAAACGGTTTGCTTGCCATGGTAAAACAAATTCGTTTATACGCTGTTGCTTATAGCAAGATTGCAGGATAAGGAGGTACAAAATGGACAAAAGAATAGATTTAATAATAAATAACCTGAAAGAGGTTTACGACCCGGAGATTCCGGTTAACGTTTACGACCTGGGCCTGATTTACAATGTTGATATTGATGAAAACAACCAGGCGAATATTTTAATGACACTAACTGCACCGGGCTGTCCGGTGGTTGATGTGTTGGTTGACGATATTACCCAGGCCGCCCAATCGGTTGAAGGTGTAGAAAAAGTTGATGTAGAATTAACCTTCGAACCGCCGTGGGATAAATCGATGATGAGCGAAGAAGCCCGGCTTGAACTCGGATTCTTTTAACGATACAAGGGTTGTATTATTCGTATTACAACCCTTTCTTGTCCGTTTAAAATAGCTATTTTTGCATATTTAATCTATTTTAATTTGATTTTCTATGTATAATTAGCTATCTTCGAAAAAAGGAAGAACTTCAATGGTGAATATTTCAACATATCCGAATATACCAATCGAAACACCGGTTGTACGCGAGTTGATTGGTGAATACCAAGCGCCAAACAGCAAAATAAGCAGCATGGAGAAAGCCGGCGACATTATCCGCCTAAAACGTGGATTATACATTGCCAATCCCCAACTCAACAACAAAGAAATATCACGAGAACTGGTTGCCAACAACCTTTATGGCCCGTCGTATGTAACTTGCGAAAGTGCACTTGCCTATCACGGGCTCACTCCCGAAAGGGTAAATACCATGGTTTCAGCAACCTTAAAAAGAGCTAAAAACTATTCTACTCCACTCGGCATATTTGAATATATAACGGTGCCAGAAGCCTATTTTTCTATCGGAATCAATCAGGTGATAGCCAACGAGGAATATGCATTTTTAATTGCATCGCCCGAGAAAGCGCTGTGCGATTTAATAATTACCACATCGGGTTTACGCTTTCAATCGGTAAAAGCGGCCCGCGAATATTTACTTTATGATTTGCGCATTGATATTAATGAGCGAACCAACTGGAATGTGGAAATTATTACCGATTGTATGCAGTACAACAGAAAAAGACGGGAATTAAACTTTTTGAAAAGAGCTTTGACAAATGACTGATATTTTTAATCAAATGTTGTCGCGTTATTCTATAAAAACGCAGGATGACAGGCTCAATGCCTTGCATGAAACGATGCAACAGGTATGCCTGGCAGGTTTAAATCGGGCTGGGTTCTTTGAAGATGCAGCTTTTTACGGAGGCACTTGCCTCCGTATTTTCCATAAACTACCACGCTTTTCAGAAGACATGGATTTTTCGCTACTGAAAGCAAGGCCCGATTTTTCGATCGAAAATTACTTTGAAGCCATTCAAACTGAATTTTCGGCTGTTGGGAGAACAATAAACATTGAAAAAAAAGAGAAAAAACAAGCTACAGCTATTGAATCGGCGTTCCTAAAAGACAATACCGACATTGTTAATATTCGCTTTAACACAAGCCCCACTGTTAAAATTAAAATTGAAGTGTATAAAAATCCTCCTCAAAACTTTAGCACCGAATACAAACTACTTTTGCTCCCCTTTTCGTTTATGACACGCTGTTACACCCTGCCCTCGTTGTTTGCCGGAAAAATGCATGCGCTGCTTTTCCGCAAATGGAGAAACCGCGTTAAAGGAAGAGACTGGTACGACTTTGAATGGTACATTCGCAATAATATTCCGCTCAATTTTGAACATTTTAAAGCACGCGCCATTCAAAGCGAAGGAGCAGAATTTGAAGATTTAACACATGACCAACTTATTGATTTGCTTAAAAATAAATTTACAACAACAAAAACAGAACAAGTTATTGAAGACGTTCGCCGCTTTGTTACCAATCCACAAAGCATGGAAATTTGGTCTACTGAATATTTTTCTCAGCTGCTTGATTTTCTGCAATTTGAAAAATAAAAAACCGCTTAGGAATATCCCAAACGGCTTTTCTATATCATTTTGCAATAAATGGTTATTCAATCTTCATCGGCTTGTCTACTTTAGCCTTTAACAGTGCAATATCCAACACATCCATAATGGTATTTACAAAGTGGAATTTCAACCCTTTAATGTAAGCCTCCTTAATATCCTCAAGATTTTTCTTGTTCTGCTCCGAAAGAATGATTTCAGTAATTCCGGCACGTTTGGCAGCAAGAATCTTCTCTTTAATACCACCAACCGGAAGTACTTTACCGCGTAATGTGATCTCACCCGTCATTGCCAGGTTTTTCTTCACTTTACGTTGTGTAAATGCCGATGCCAGCGATGTTACCATCGTAACTCCTGCCGACGGACCATCTTTAGGAATAGCGCCCTCAGGAACGTGAACGTGTACATTCCATTTTTCAAAAACGTCAGGATTTACCTCCAGCTCATCAGCATGCGATTTCAGGTATTCGTGTGCCAGCATCGCCGACTCTTTCATTACATCGCCCAGGTTTCCGGTAAGCGTTAAAGCTCCTTTTCCTTTGCTGAGGCTGGTTTCCACAAACAGAATTTCGCCACCAACGGCAGTCCAGGCCAATCCGGTAACTACTCCGGCAAATTCGTTGCCCTGGTATTTTTCTTTCGAATACTCGGTTACACCAAGGTATTCGCGTACGTCGGCTTTCGTGAGTTTTTTATTGTACGATTCCTCGAAAGCAATTTTTTTAGCGATACGACGAATCAGTTTTGCCAGCTTTTTATCCAGCTCTCGCACCCCACTCTCGCGGGTGTAACCATCGATTATCAGCTCAATAATATCTTTCGGAAAAGTGATATCCGATTTCTTTAAACCATGGTTTTCCAACTGTTTTGGAATCAGGTGTCGTTTCGCAATCTCCACCTTTTCCTCTAACAAGTACCCGCTTACTTCAATCAGTTCCAAACGGTCGCGCAACGGCGGTGCAATAGTACTCAACGAGTTGGCCGTAGCTATAAACATCACTTTCGACAAATCGTAATCGTGCTCAATATAGTTATCATGGAATTCTCCGTTTTGCTCCGGATCAAGTACTTCAAGCAGTGCCGAAGCAGGGTCACCATGAAAATGTTTCGACACCTTATCAATCTCATCCAGAATAAACACCGGGTTCGATGATTTTGACTTTTTAATATTCTGAATGATACGTCCCGGCATTGCACCGATGTAAGTTTTACGGTGTCCGCGAATCTCCGACTCGTCGTGTAAACCGCCCAAACTCATTCGGGCATATTTGCGGCCAAGGGCGCGGGCTACCGATTTCCCCAACGATGTTTTTCCAACTCCCGGAGGGCCATATAAACACAGGATCGGCGCTTTCATATCATTTTTCAATTTCAACACAGCCAGGTGCTCCAGCATACGTTCCTTCACTTTTTCCAGTCCGTAGTGGTCTTCGTCCAGCACTTTGCTGGCATGTTTCAAATCAAAATTATCTTTGGTGTATTCGTTCCAGGGCAAATCAAGCAAAGTCTGGCAGAACGTAAACTGCACCGAATATTCTCCGGCTGCCGGATTCAATCGGCCCAGCTTTTCCACCTCGCGATGAAAAAATTCGTCAACATCTTCGTTCCACTTTTTCTCTTTCGCCTTTTCTTTTAGCGCATTAATCTCCTGCTCCACCGGATTTCCGCCCAGCTCATCCTGAATGGTTTTCATTTGCTGGTTTAACATGAACTCGCGCTGTTGCTTGTCCATATCGGTTTTCACCTTTTTCTGAATATCCTGTTTTAACTCCAGCATCTGCACTTCTTTCACCAAAAAACTAATGGCTTGCACACCACGGTCTTTCAGGCTTTCAATTTCCAGCAGCTTTTGTTTGTCATCAACATTAATGTCGGTATTCGAACAAATAAAATTGATCAGGAAAGTAGAGTTCTCAATATTCTTAACCGCAAAAGTGGCTTCGGGCGGCACATTGGCCGAAAACTGCGCAACCTTAATCGACAGGTCTTTCAGCGAACCAACAATGGCATTGAATTCATTGTCATCTTTTGATGTGACATCGGCCAACGGTTCTACGGATGCTTTAAAATAGGGCTCTTCGCTAACCATCTCGTTTATTCGAAAGCGGCGTTTCCCCTGAATGATTACAGAAGTTGATCCGTCGGGCATTTCCAGCACCTTCATAATTTCGGCCACCGTGCCAATTTCGTACAAATCGCCTGCTTCGGGCTTGTCAACCGTATAATCCTTTTGCGCAACGGTACCCAACAATTTGCTTCCCTGGTTTACATCGCGAATAAGCTTTAACGATCGCTCGCGGCCAACGGTAATTGGCAAAACCACACCCGGAAACAATACAGTGTTTCGCAGCGGTAAAATTGGCAGAACCGATGGCACTTCCACATTCTTTAAATCCTTGTCATCGCCATCGGCAATAATTGGTAGAAAGTCTGATTCGCCATCCATCATTCCCGATCCGTATATTGTTTGAAAAGCTGTATTTCTATATTTACCCATATTTCTTATTTATTATAATGACATTCTGTCGCTAAACCGACAGAACAGGCAAAAGATTGCCGGTTTTATGTGCAGGCTACAATAACGCAATTGCCATGCCATTTAAACAGACTGCATACATTGTCGGATTGTTCACCGGAATTGGGGAATTAACCCGACAAAATTGCACTAATGAGTTTGAAGGAACGACATTTCTGAACGTTCAGAAATAAAAAAAGCACTCATCTATCCGACGAATGCTTTTCCTATTATTTGTAAGAAATATTATTTCTTTCTGTTTTCCATGTGTTTACCGTAACGACTCATGAATTTATCAACACGTCCTGCAGTATCCACAAGTTTAGTTTTACCAGTGTAAAACGGGTGCGAAGTGTTAGAAATCTCCAGTTTGTAAACCGGGTATTCAACACCGTCGATAGTCTCAGTCTCTTTTGTATCAACAGTAGAGCGGGTAATAAAAGTATGTCCGTTCGACATATCTTTAAATGCTACCAATCTGTATTCCGATGGATGAATGTCTTTTTTCATTTTTGCTTTATTTTTTATTGAATGGTTACACTCTCTTGTGCAATCCATTCGAAAATTTATATTTCTACTCTAATTTTCGGGCTGCAAAGATATATATTGTTTGCAACTTTCCAAAAACTTATTTCATTTATTTGCTTATCAAACAAGTTGTTAAAACTATGAAATCAATGGTGCTTTTGTCACCTTCTTACTCCGATCGAACATATACCGCATGGTATAATGCGTTTTGGCTTTTTTAGCGCCTGTTGCCTCGTAAATAGCAATAATTTTCGGGTTAAAATCGCCGGCCCACGACAACTCAACTTCTGTGTAATGCCTATGTGATTTCTGTTTCATTATTTGCTCCTGGTGCCAGAAAATTCCAGACTCGATTCCTGCACGCTGGTATTTTGGATCAACCCCCATCAGGAAAATTCGGGTTCGGTTCATCACCTTTTTCTTTTTGTAATAAAAGAACTTCAGAATACCGGCCAGATTGAGCTTTCCGTTCAATTTTATCAGAATCTGGTTGATGTCAGGTATCATGACAAACATAGCAATAGGCTTATCTTCGGCATACGCAAACCAGATCATTTCCGGATCGAGAATTGCTTTCGACTCGGTAAGAAAATCATACAAATCATCTGGATCGAGCGGTTTATAATGCTCGTGGAACGACCACGCCGCGTCGTAAATCGTACAAAAGTCTTTTACAAATTTATCGGTTTGTTTAAAATCGAAATGTTTGAACTGATATTGCGGTTTTTTAGCCACCCAGCCCGCAATTTTCCAGAAACGTTCGGGAAACGGCACCGTGTAATCAAGATGGAAACAATATTGCTCGAAATACACTTCGAATCCAAAACCCCGAAACAGTTTTTCGTAATATTTTGGATTGTAAGGCATGCCAAAACCCTGCGGCATAAAACCATCAACCAGCAGTCCCCAGTTTACGTAGTTTTCGCCAAAGTTAATCGGGCCATCCATAGCTTCCATGCCATTTTCTTTGTTCCAGTCGGCAGCGGCTTTAAAAAGTTTATTGGCTGCTTCCTCATCGTCGATGCACTCAAAAAAACCACAGCCTCCGGTCGGTTGCTCGTAAGTTTTTGCCAGGGTGAAATTGATAAATGCAGCAATCCGGCCAATCAGCTTGCCACTATCGTCAAGCAAAATCCAACGAATAGCTTTTCCATTCCGAAAAGTTTTGTTCTTTTTCGGATCAAAAATTCCTTCAACCATTCCCTGCAAAGGAGCGGCCCAGTTCGGATCATTTTTGTAAATGATGTGCGGTACCTGGTGAAACTGTTTCTTTGTCTTTTTGTCTACGACTTCTAGTAGCTGCATCTCTCAAATTTGTGGCAATATTAGTTTAAAAAACTACAAATTGTACCAATTTTATTCAATAATCGGTGCCCGTACAAATTCTTTCTCCCGATCGAATAAATAACGCAGTGTACAGTGCGTTTGTGTGCGGTCGGCACCAAACGATTTAAACATGGCATTCATCTTGGGGTTAAAGTCTCCGATCCAGCTCATTTCCATATCGTTGTACCATTTTTTGCGCAACATTACTTTCTTCAGATGATGAAAAATTGCCGATTCAATTCCCTTGCCCTGGTAGCCGGGAACTACACCCAAAACAATAACCCGGCACCGCGTTATTGATTTCCGCTTTTTTAAATACAGCAAACGAAGTGCCTGCCATAAATTCAATTTCCCGGTTTTTATTTTTTGTATAATCTGATTCAAATCAAGTATTTGCATAAAAAAGGCTATGGGTTTTCCGTTGTGGTAAGCATACCAGATAAATTCCTCATCGAGAATGATTTTTGCACCCGCCAAAAGATCTTTCAGCAACTGAAACTTAATCGGCTTGTAATTACTATGATTGCCCCATGCTTTTTCATGAATTTCGATAAAATCGCGAATAAACTTGTCCTGGTTTTTAAACGAAAAATGCTCAAACGAATAACCGGGCTTTTCAGCCACCCATTTTGCGATTTTCCAAAACCGATCAGGCAAATCGGGATTGGTAATGTCGAGCGAATAACTGTATTGTTCGTAGTAGGTTTTAAAACCATAGGCAGCAAATAAATCGTTGTAGTACGGCGGATTGTAGTTCATGCCAAAGGTTTGCGGCCGAAATCCGTCTTTTAGCAATCCCCAGAAAAAGAAATTCTCGTCGAAATTTACCGGCCCATCCATGGCCTCCATGCCTTTTCCTTTCAGCCAATCGCGCGCAGTATCAAACAACAGAAATGCTGCTTCTTCATCATTTACACACTCGAAAAAACCACAACATCCTGTAGGCTGATCGTAGCCCGAAGAATAATCATCGTCGTAAAATGCAGCAATCCTACCAATTAGTTTCCCCTTGTTTTTTACGACCCAACGTTGGGCATCGCCTTTTCGGAAACGGCCGTTTTTCCGCGGATCGAACGTATTTTCGATCATCACCCGAAGCTGCGAAATCCAATTGCGATCGTTCTTGTAAATTATTTCCGGTACTTTATGAAAATCATCTACCAGGCGTTTACCGGTAACCTGAATAAGCTCCATGCCTCTCTGGTTTTTGATTGAATAAAGTTCGAAAATAACACTTCGTCTGTAATAATAAAAAAAGGACTTATCCTTTCAGTTGGATAAGTCCCTTTTCTTAAAATTGAATTGAGGTATTTTATATTATTCAATTATTAATCGCGACTGGCCAGTTTTGATAACAGACGCAAAATCTCAAGGTACAACCAGATTAGTGTTACCATTAATCCGAAAGCCCCGTACCACTCCATATATTTTGGAGCGCCTGACTCTGCTGCCCGCTCGATAAACGAAAAATCGAGCACCAGATTTAATGCTGCAATGGCAACAACAACCAGGCTAATTCCGATGCTGAGGTTTGAATTACCGTATAAAAACGACATTTCGGCGCCAAACATTCCGGCAATAAAACTAACAAAATAAACCAGCGCAATACCGGCTGTAGCTGCAACAACTCCCAGCATAAATTTTTGTGTTACCTTAATAATTCCCGAGCGATACAAGAACAACATTACCATAAAAACGGCCAGTGTAAGCATTACGGCACGCAAAACAATATTGGAATATTGTGCCTCAAATATGGCTGATATTCCGCCAAGGAACATCCCTTCGAAAACAGCATAAATTGGTGCTGAAATTCCCGAACTCTGTGGTCGAAAAACCGTCACCAGAACCGTAATAAAACCACCGATTCCGCCAATTGCCAGCCACGGCCCAACGGCTGCCAAACCGCCTTCGATGGTTGTAGCGCCGGCATCAAAAAACTTATTCCAGGTAAAAACCGCACCGGCAATTACCAGCAATAGCATTAATGCGGTTTTATTCACGGTGCCGTTTACAGTCATCACATCCGACTGAATGGTATAATCTCTGCTAAAAGCTTTTTCTTTTAAAACAGGATTTGAAGATTTTGAAAGATTCATCATTTTCTTAAAATTAAACGTTCAATGCCCGGTTATTTTAGATTTTACCGAGACGTGACAACAATAACAAAGAACCTGCCACGAAGTTTCGTTATGACAGCTTTGCAGTTAAAGAAGGTTAATTGTCATAATAATGCCTTGCGAATATCAAGCATCCAGTATCAAGTATCCAGTATCCAGTTGAACGAAGTGAAATCCCGACCGATAGCGCCGGGGCATCCAATATCCAGTATCAACTGCCCCAACCTATTCTTTAAATTGTTCCTGAAAATACTCACTGTTTAATTCTTCGAACAAACTCTCGCCAAGCTTCACCGCATTTTCCGATTCGCTCAGCTGGAATGCTTTTGCCAGCTCGATGCATTGTTCGTTCAGAAATTTCGAGCGGTTTCCCATACCAATTACCGAACGATAAATTGGGGTATATAATTTTTTGTCTTTTGCCAGGGTTGTCAGCTCCTCGAAAAAAGGTTCGAACATCTCGTCGATGGCATTTTTGTCGGCAATTGCCAGCCGGCCAATCAAGTGAACGCCGGTAAAACGCACCAAATGTTTTTTGCCGCGACACCACTCCAGTGCTTTTACAAAAGCAAATTTACTTTTCACCCATAAATTGGTTGAGGCTTGTTCTGCGATTTCTATATTCTCGAAACTTTTGGTCCAGAAATCCATCTGTTCTTCGGTTACCGCTTCCGGATCATCAATCAGTGTTGCCAGAATCATGGTTTCGCGCCACTGTTTGTTCCAGAGTTTAAGCGCCAGCAAATGATCGGCATCGTACGATTGGGCAATTTCGCGCAAATCGAGTAACGACACGCCCCAATTCATTTTGTAAGAAATCCCTCGTTCGTTCATTGCATCAGAAACTTCGCCACTTTGACGCAAACGAATTACTTTTATCAGCTGCTGAAATTTCTTTTCCGTTTCCTGGTTATCGAGAATAAAATCCATGTTTTAAAAAATTAGTTCGGCAAAAATAAAAATTACAATTATTATGGCCGAATAGATAAAGAAAATACGTTTGGGCAAATAGCCCGACAGGGAAATATTTAAACTTTGTTTTACGACTGCTGCCAAATAAATTTTTTCAAACAGATAGGCCACAAACGTTGCCATTGCAATTCCTGCTATTCCCCAGAATTGCACAAAAACAAGGCTCAATACAACATTTAAAATCAGCTCGAATAAAGCTGCTGCCATAATCGGCTTCGATCTTTTTAATCCATTCAAAATAGTTTGAGGAAACATTAATCGACTAATAATCAGCAATAAATAAATATTAAAGATAGTGGCACTTTCCTGAAATTTCACATTAAAAATTACAGGAAACAATGGTTTCGAAACGAGTAACAAAATGGCCGTTAGCGGAAAAAGAAAGTGCATTAACTTTTGTACACTTTGCTTTAACTGTTGTAAGTTTTCAGCTAACAGTTCTTTTTGGGCAAAAACCGGAAGCATTGCATTACTTAATGCATTGGCAAGTAACATAGCTAACGGAAGTTCGCGGGCTCCATAACGAAACACAGCAAAAGTTGCTTCATCAAATCGTGAGGTAACGATAAAACCGTCGATAAACTGCGCCGAGCCACTTAACAAAGTGGCAATAACCAGCGGAAGCCCTAATTGTAAATGCTCGCGAACAAACGATTTCGAAAATACGATTTCGCGATTGGCAAAAAGTGTAATTAACAACCACAAATAGCGCCCAACAAAACTAAACACCAGGCCCTTCATTGCCAGCTGAACACCATACCCCAGCAATACCGGCAAAACAACCAAAACAAATTGCACCGAAAAAGAAACCACCGCATAAATCACAATCGCTTTGTTTCGTTTCGTCAGTAGATAATAATATTCGACAAGGCTTGGTGCAGGACTAACAACAATAAAAATCAGTAGCAAAACAAGCTCAGGAATCGGTTTCCCATTTAACAATACGTTTGAAAAAAAGGATTGAAAAAGGAATAAAAGAGTTGCAGCAAGCACACTAAAACTCTGTATAACAAGCAATGCACTAAAAACATTGGTTTTGTTGTTACTTTTATTCAAACCAATTGGCAGTAATGCTTTTAGCAAACCATTCAACCAGAAAAAACTTACTGCACCGGCTAAAAACACAAAGGTTTCGTACTCACCAATTGCTTTCTGGGTTAAAGTTGTTTTGGCAAAAACAATACCTACCAAAATTAAAGTTGAATAACGTGCCAGCTGAAAGATCTGGAAGGCAGAAATACTATTTATGTATTTTTTCACGGATCGGATTTGAATTTAAAAGTATAAAAATTGCAACACATCCGGCTATAAAAAGCACCAGACTACGCTTACCGAAAAATTGGAAACCGATAAATCTACTATATTTGTTAAAAAACGAACAAAAATGATTCAACTCAAAGGCTGGACCCGCAATACCCTTTTTATTGTCGGACTTCTTTTTATCATTTTTCTGTTGTGGTATTTTAGTGCCATTGTTACCTACATTCTTATTTCGGTGGTGCTATCGTTCGTTGGCCGCCCATTAACCCGCTGGCTGACAAAAATAAAATACAAACGTTTTAAAATCCCCAAAGGCCTGGCTGCTTTTGCAACGCTGGTAAGTTTATGGATTGTTTTTATTTCATTCTTCAGGTTCATTATCCCGCTCTTACTTAGCGAAGTTGAAACCCTGTCGCAAATTGATTTCACCCTCGTTCTCGATTCCATAGAAGAACCCTTATTGAACCTGATGCACTTTTTTAGTAAGGACACCGTGAGTATCGAATCGAAGAATTTTATGGATATTGTTACGGAAAGCCTTGGTGCTGAGATAGATTTTTCGCAGGTATCGAACTGGTTCGGGCTCGTAGCAGGAACAATTGGAGAACTTTTAATCGGCTTCTTTTCCGTTTCGTTTATCACCTTTTTCTTTTTAAAAGAAGAAAGTATGTTCACCACCTTTATCATACTACTGGTTCCTACTCACTTAGAAGAAAAGGTTGCCCACATCCTCAATTCTATTTCCTACCTTTTACGACGCTATTTTATCGGCTTACTGTTAGAAGTTTTTATGGTAATGTTGCTCGATACCATTGGCCTCACCATTGTGGGCATTGAGTTCAATCATGCGGTTGTAATTGGTTTATTCTGCGGAATGTTCAACGTTATTCCTTACCTCGGTCCGTGGATGGGCGCTGCGCTTGGCTTACTTATCGGAGCTGCTTTACATATTAATCTTGATTTTATGAACGAAGTCCTGCCAACTTTGGGATGGATGACCGTAGTTTTTCTTTCCGTTCAGGTAATCGATAATGTTCTTTTTCAACCCCTTATTTATTCCAGCAGCGTAAAAGCACACCCACTCGAAATTTTCCTGGTAATTATGGCTGCCGGAAGTATGGCCGGAATTATCGGAATGATACTGGCTATTCCTGTTTACACTATTATCCGTGTTATTGCTGCCGAATTTTTCGAGAACATGAAACTGGTGAAAAAGCTTACCAAAAACCTCGAAAAAGAGAAAACTGAAGGCTAAAAAAATTCCGTGCCCAATCGATATTAGAAATCAAAAAATCACTTCCCATAAATGTAATCAATCGCATTCCCTAAACATTCTCAGCTATTTAACGTAAAAATTTTCATCATTTTAGAACCTTAAGGTCTTTTTATTGTTAATAGATTAAGTCTGAACAAAAAGGCCTTTATTTTAATACTAAACTTAACAGAATGAGAGAACACTTCTTTTGGGGAGGTTTTATGAAAAAAACGCAAATTTTCATATCCCTGTTCGCATTTGTTACCTTTATTTTGCTTTCAACTAATCTGTATGCCGATTCCGCCGAATCTGTTGTTACTGAAGGGCATTCACACGAAGATGTAAAACGTGGCGAACGCTTTTTCAAAGGTTTATTACCCTTCGATCGTGAATATTCGTCCTGCGTTTCCTGTCATAACCTGAACCGTGTTGACACACTGAACTGGAATCCCTCGGCAATGGACATTGCAATAAAATACGCCGATAAGGATTTTGAATCGTTTCAATCCTCGGTAATGAATCCGGTTGGCATAAAAATGGAAGCTTCGCATGTTAATTTCGATATTTCGGAAGAAGACCTGAAAACGGTAAAAGTTTATTTAGACAATTTGGCGCACACCGGAGTTCCTCCGGCAAAACCAACGCATTACAACCTCATTCTGTTCCTGTTTTTAGGATTGCTGATTACCTGGGCAGTGGTTGAACTGATCTTCATCCGAAAGATTAAATTGAAATTCATTCCTTTAATAATATTGCTTGGTGCTTTTGGCTGGCAGGTAAAAATGATTGTTACCGATGCTATTAAATTGGGCCGTCAGGAAAATTATGCCCCCGATCAACCCATTAAATTCTCGCATAAGGTACACGCCGGCGAAAACGGAATTGATTGTATGTACTGCCACACAACGGCCGAGCAAAGTAAATCGGCAGGTATTCCCGCCACAGATCTTTGTATGAACTGCCATATTCTGATTCGTGAAGGAACAAACAGCGGCAAATTTGAAATTGCCAAAGTAGTTGATGCTGCAGAAAACGGGCACTCTATCGAGTGGAAACGAATTCACAACCTGCCCGATCATGTTTATTTCAGTCATGCGGTGCACGTTGGCTCCGGAAAACTCGACTGTATGCAATGTCACGGTCCGGTTGAAGAAATGGATATTATGCAGCAACACAGCGATTTGTCGATGGGATGGTGTGTAAACTGCCATCGCGATACCGAGGTAGATTTTGGAAATAATGGCTATTACGAACATTACGTGAAACTGCACGAAGAAATGAAATCCGGAGCTATCGACTCGGTAAAAGCAGTTGATATTGGCGCCAATGATTGTATGCGCTGCCACTATTAATCATTCAAGTTTAAAGCAGAATCAAACAAACTATGACAAAATATTGGAGAAGTTTAGACGAGTTAAATAATCCGGCGGAGTTTAAGCAAAACGAAATTAAACTGGAACTGGATGCTAAACGTGCCGTAATTAAAAAGGCTTCCGGCTCATCGCGTCGCGATTTTCTGAAAGTTTTTGGGTTTAGTGTAGCAACCGCAGCGGTTGTTGCCAGCTGTAAACGGCCTGTCGACAAAGCCATTCCCTACCTGGTAAAACCGGAAGAAGTAACTCCCGGAATGGCTAACTATTACGCCTCAAGCTATTTTGAAGCCAACGAATATTGCAGTGTTTTAGTGAAAGTGCGCGATGGACGCCCTATAAAAATTGAGGGTAACGACTTATCACCTGTTTCGCAAAAAGGTACTTCGGCGCGGGTGCAGGCTTCGGTTTTGGATTTGTATGATGACGCCCGTTTTAAAACGCCACTAAAAAGAGGCGAGGCAACCAACTGGGAAGAAGTAGACGGCTACATAATCAAAAAATTGGAGCAGCTAAATAACGACAACAAGAAAGTTGTTCTGCTCACGTCGAGTATAATTTCTCCAACAACAAAAAAAGTAATTGCACGCTTTCAGGAAAAATACGCAAATGTAGAGTGGGTAAAATACGATGCGGTTTCGGCAAGTGGAATTTTGGAAGCCAACCAACAGAGTTTTGGAACGGCATTGATTCCTGATTACCGATTTGAACGTGCAAAAGTGATTGCCAGTTTTGGTGCCGACTTTTTAGGTACCTGGCTTTCATCAACTGAATATACAAAAGGATACGCAGCCGGAAGGAAAGTGCTGGACAAAGGCGATGAAATGAGTCGTCATTATCAATTCGAATCAGGAATGACTTTGACCGGATCAAACGCCGATGTTCGCGTTCCGATAAAACCGTCGGAAGAAAAGACGATTTTAACAGCGCTGTATTATCAGTTATTGCAGGCAAAAGGATTTATGACCATTGCCGGTCCGGGCAGTCCGGTTGATGTAGAAGAATTGGCTGAAGACCTGCTGGCAAACGAAGGGGAATCACTTGTAATTTCGGGAAGCAACGATGTAAATATCCAACTGATCGTAAATGCCATTAATAATCTTTTGGGAAATTATGGTTCAACGATTTTATTCGACAGACCATTATATACACATCAGGCGATAGATGCCGATTTTGAAAAAGTAATCAGCGGATTAAAAAATAAAGAAATTGCCGGAGTCCTTTGCTGGGGTGTAAACCCGGTGTACAATCATCCAAACGGTGAGGAAATAAAGGCACTGATCTCTGGCGCTGAACTCTCGGTTTCGTTCTCCGACCGGAAAGACGAAACAACAGCAGCCTGCCATTGGGTGTGCCCTGCCCCACACTACCTTGAAGCGTGGAATGATGCAGAACCTAAAAAGGGAGTATTCAGTTTGTCGCAGCCAACTATTTCAAAACTGTTCGACAGCCGTCAGGTTCAGGAAACGCTGTTAAAATGGAGCGGCGAAGAACAACCCAACTATTACGAAATTTTAAAAGCAAACTGGGAAGAGAACTTCACCGGCTTGCAATCAAAATATTCCAATTCCCGATTATTCTGGAACGATGCTCTGCAGAAAGGAGTATTTCAAACTGAGATAACTGCTGAGACCCCAAGTTATAGCGAAAATGGATTAGAAAATGCCTTACAACTTGGCGACCAACAATCGCAGGGATGGGAAATTGTTTTCTACCAGAATGTGGCATTAAAAGACGGAAATTCTGCCAACAATCCGTGGTTACAGGAATTGCCCGATCCCATTGCAAAAATCAGCTGGGATAATTTTGCTGCTGTGCCGGTAAAATGGGCCGAAGAGAATGGCGTTCAAAATGAATCGGTGATTACCATAAACGGTATTGAAATGCCGGTATTTGTGCAGCCCGGACAAGCTCCTGAAACCATTTCGGTAGCATTGGGTTATGGCCGCGAAGTTGCCGGAAAAGTTGGCGACGGTGTGGGTAAAAATATGTATGCACTGACATCGATTCAAAACAATGCCAAACAACTTTGGCTAAGTGGTGCCGATGTACAGACAACGGAAAAAACTTTCGAACTGGCTTTATCGCAAACGCACCACTCGATGGAAGGCCGGCCAATTGTTCGTGAAACCAATTTCGATAAATGGCAACTCGATCCGGCTTCGGGTAACGAAATCCGTAAAGAACATTTGGAACACCACGTTTCCTTATATCCTGAACAGGAATTTAAAGGGCATCATTGGGCAATGGCAGTCGATCTGGGAAGCTGCGTAGGATGTGGAAACTGTTCCATCTCTTGCCAGGCCGAGAACAACGTTCAGGTAATTGGAAAAGAACAGGTGCGTAATCGCCGGATCATGCACTGGATTCGTGTGGATCGTTATTTCTCAAACGATGCAGAAAATCCGGATGTATATCACCAGCCGGTAATGTGTCAGCATTGCGACAATGCACCGTGCGAAAATGTTTGTCCGGTTTCGGCAACACCTCACAGCGAAGAAGGTTTGAATCAAATGGCCTACAACCGCTGTGTGGGAACCAAATATTGTGTGAACAACTGTCCGTATAAAGTGCGTCGTTTTAACTGGTTTCAGTATGTGCAAAATCCGGAGTTTGATTACGCATCAAACAGCGATTTGGGACGTATGGTTCTTAACCCTGATGTTACCGTTCGTTCGCGAGGAGTGGTAGAAAAATGTTCGTTCTGTGTACAGCGTATTCAGGAGAAAAAAGCAGAGGCAAAAGTTGACGGAAGAATGTTAAAAGACGGAGAAGTACAACCGGCCTGTGTTCAGTCGTGCCCGGCCGATGCGCTGGTTTTTGGCGATCTGAACGATGAGAACAGCAAAATAAACAAGCTGTTTAAAAACGAGCGGAATTACCATTTGCTGGAAGAATTGCACACCCTGCCATCGGTAGGATATTTAACGAAGGTTAGAAATAAGAAGAGTTAAAAAATATTGAGATACGATTGATCAACATCAAAAACTGAGGACGTCATTCCGAACTTGTTTCGGAATCTGTTTTAAAAGATGCTGAAACAAGTTCAGCATGACGGCAACCACTTTACGAAGTTGACAATTAAGTAAGAAACAAAAAAGCATAAACGCCTATGTTTAATTCAGCCGTAAGGGGAAAGCTAATTGATGGCGACAAGTCATATAGCCAGATATCGAAGGAGATATTAGCGCCCATCCACGCCAAAACGCCACTGTGGTGGTATGCAGCCATGCTGGTGAGTTTAGGCATGTTCGGATTTGGTTTGTATTGTAAATACATTACCATTTCAACCGGAATTGGTACCTGGGGAGTCAACAACTCGGTAGCCTGGGGTTGGGCCATCATCAACTTTGTTTGGTGGATCGGAATCGGACATGCCGGAACCGCATTTTCCATTTTCCTGCTCATTTTACGGCAAAAATGGAGAACCGCCATTAACCGCGCCGCCGAGGCAATGACAGTTGTTGCCGTGTTCTGTGCCAGCCTTTTCCCGCTGTTGCATATGGGCCGCCCGTGGTTGTTTTTCTTTATTTTCCCGTATCCGAATACACGTGGTCCGCTGTGGGTGAATTTTAACTCACCGCTTTTCTGGGACTTTGTGGCCATTTCGGCCTACCTGCTTATATCAGCAAGTTTCTGGTATTTCGGTATGGTGCCTGATTTTGCCACCATTCGCGACACGGCGAAATCGAAAATAAAAAAGGCTGTTTACGGATTTTTTGCTTTTGGCTGGACCGGATCGAGCCGCGAGTGGCTGCGTTTTGAAGGACTGAGTTTTGTGCTTGGCGGAATTGCTGCTGTTTTGGTGGTTTCGGTACACTCGATTGTATCGACCGACTTTGCGGTTTCAGTGCAAGCTGGATGGCACACCACCATTTTCCCGCCTTACTTTGTGATTGGAGCAATTTTCTCAGGATTCGCGATGGTGCTTACCCTTGTAATTACGATGCGCGGCTTATACAATATGAATGATTTCATTACCGACCGACACGTTGATGCGGTTTGCCGCATCCTGATATTCATTTCTCTGATTATGGGAACGGCCTACATGACCGAAATCTTTATTGCCTGGTATTCGGCTTCAGAATACGAAACGTATATGTTCTTTAAAAACCGTTTGTTTGGTGATTATGCCTTTCAGTTTTGGGCCATGTTTACGGCCAACGCTGTGATTCCGCAGTTGTTCTGGTTTAAAGCGGTACGCAAACGCATGTGGATCGTATTCATTATTTCCATCATCATTAATATCGGGATGTGGTTCGAGCGTTTTAACATTGTGGTTACCACGCTTAGCCGCGATTACCTGCCGGCTGCCTGGGCCAACTACTCGCCCACTTATGTTGAAATAGGATTTTTTGTCGGTACGCTCGGAATGTTTTTGGCCGGAGTTCTGTTGTTCTTCCGCTACATTCCAATGATTGCCATTTCAGAATTAAAGAGTGTGGCAAAATTCGACAAACCAAATAACGGACAACTAAAAGCAAAGAGTCATGAGTAAAAAATATATCCTTGGCGTTTTTGACGACGAAGCTACTTTGGTTGACGCTTTTGAGAAATTAAAAGACAAAGGAGTAATGCCGGTTGAGGTTTACACTCCCTACCCGGTACACGAAATACTGGAAGGAATGCCCATAAAAACACGCATTACACACGCAGCTTTCTTTTACGGATTATTTGCCGCGTTGGGTATCCTCGGATTTCTGACTTATGCAGCAGTAATCGACTGGCCCTTACGTTACGGCGGAAAACCGTTTAATGCTTTCCCGTCGTTTATTGTGGTTACTATCGTGGCTACTATTCTCGCTATAACGTTGCTTACGCTTTTTACTTTTTCGGCACGGGCGAAAGTATTCCCCGGCAAAAAAGCAGAGATCTTTCACGAGCGCGCTACCGACGATAAGTTTGTTATGGTTTTTGATGAGGAAGGTATTGCGAACGAAAGTGAATCGCTAAAAGCAATTCTAACTGAACATGGTAAAATTGAATAAATAGATTTTGAACTATGAGCATTGAGAAGAACAGATATAAAATGAAAGATAGACCTATAAAGCAAAGCGTAACTTTTGCCTTGATACTTTTAACTTTTGCCTTGATTTCATCCTGCGACTACAACCGCCGAACAACCGGCTGGCAGTATTTCGATGACATGGTTACCTCGCCGGCCTACGAGAGCTACACGCCCAATCCGAATTTTGCCGACGGTAAAACCATGCAACCGCCTGTTCCGGGAACAATTCCACGAGGAACAGTTCCTTACGCTTATGAGAAAAGCGACGAAGACCGGGCGCTGGCTGCTGCCACACTGGTTAACAACCTGGAACCAAGTAAAGAAAACCTGCAACGCGGCGAAAGAATGTATGGCATTTATTGTATGCAGTGCCACGGCGAGAAAGGCGACGGACAAGGATCGTTGTATGTAAGCAAAAAATACACTTATCCACCGGCCAGTTTGTTAAGCGAAAAAATGATGGACAATCCCGAAGCCGATATTTACCACGTTATTACAGTGGGCTTTGGAATTATGGGCGAGCACGGTTCGATGATAAAACCAGACGACCGCTGGAAAATAGCAATGTACGTTAAAGAAGTACTACAAAATTGAAAAAAATAAAATGAGAAGTACTCTACATACAAAAATATCAGAACAGTTTTGAAGCAGTACAGAGCGTAACATGTTTCGCTCCGGCTCAAATTAAAACATGCTCCCCTTTTGAGGGGAGCTCCCGACAGGGAGAGGGGTAAACTAGTAACAGATTGAAAAAGAACTAAAGCAACAGATATGGAAGACCGATTAACACTTTCCAATAAGTTTAAAATGCTTACCTACGCGCTAATGGCCGTTGGTGTAGTTTCGTTTGCACTGGGTTTTGTTTTCGATGCCGAGCGCACCTGGGCAAACTACCTTTTAAACAACTACTATTTTGTGTCGCTGGCCATTGGCGCCGCCTTTTTTGCCGCCATCCAGTACATTACACAATCGGGCTGGTCGGCCATGTTTAAACGAGTGCCCGAGGCGATGGTTGCGTATCTTCCGTTTGCTGCGGTGTTCTTCCTGATTCTGTATTTTGGAATGCATTCGGTTTTTGAATGGACACACCACGAGGTGGTATCGCACGATCATATTTTGCAGCACAAATCGCCTTATTTGAATGTGCCCTTCTTTTTCGCACGCATTATTGTATTTTTTGCTGCATGGATCATTCTTTCGAAAGTATTGCGCAAATTTTCGCTAAAAGAAGACGAAGTTGGCGGCATGCTGTATTTCGAAAAATCGGAGTTCTATTCAAAGATCTTCATTTTTGTGTTGGCATTCTCATTCAGCCTGTTTTCGGTTGATATGTTGATGTCGCTCGAGCCGCACTGGTTCAGCACTATGTTTGCCGGAAAAAGCTTTATGGCAGGAGTTTTACATGCCTCTTCGATAATTGCACTGATTGTAATTATACTGTCAAAACAAGGGAAATTCCCGCTGCTAAACCACAGTCACCTGCACGATTTTACCCGGTATATTTTTATGTCGAGTATTGTTTGGGGCTACTTCAATTTTGCCGAATTCATGTTAATCTGGTACGGCAACATTCCTGAAGAAACATCGTGGTTTGTACACCGCTGGCACGGTGTTTACAAAATTCTGTTCTTCGCCAATATAGTAATTAACTGGGCCATTCCGTTCTTGGTACTGATGCCACGCAAAAGTTCGAGAAGCAAACTATTTATGATACCGGTAATTATTCTGTTGATAATCGGACAATACACCGAATTGTACTACATCATCTGGCCGGCAACGGTCCACGAAGCGAAGTTTGGCCTGCTAGAAATCGGGACTTTCCTCGGTTATGCCGGATTATTTTCGTGGGTAGTAGGAACTACGCTTACAAAAGCCAGTCTGGTTCCGAAAAATCATCCTTATCTGGAAGAAAGTATTCAGCACCATTTCTAAGGAATTATCTTCAGTATTTTAATTATTAGTTTTAGGAAGTATTCCAAAGGATTTCTCAATGCGATTTTCTCCTTTTGGAGCACACCCCAGGTTTCACAACTGAAGATTTATTGCTTTGGCAGTAGGCCCGAAGTCATCTTTATGAGCTATCCTGAATTCCGGTTCATCCCTGAAAAGTACCCATTCGCCGATATTTATTTCAAAAGCCTTTATTTTCAGGCTTACTTTATGCATATTTAAATCCAAACCTGTAATTTGCAGAAGTTAAATCTTACTACTCAATAAAAACAATATGGAATTATTCGAAGCACGCAATGTAAACAAGGTTTTTGCCAGCACTCAGGCCTTAACCGATGTTAGCATTTCGGTGAAAGAACAAAGTATTTTTGGTTTGCTTGGCCCCAACGGTGCGGGCAAAACCACCCTCATCCGCATTATTAACCAGATTACCGCCCCCGACAGTGGCGAGATTTTTCTGAACGGTAGAAAAATGAACCGCACAGACATTTCGCACATTGGCTACCTGCCCGAAGAACGCGGACTGTACAAAAAAATGAAGATCGGCGAGCAGGCCATCTACCTGGCTCAGCTGAAAGGAATGTCGCACCGCGATGCAAGCAGAAACCTGAAACACTGGTTCGAGAAATTCGACATTATGCCCTGGTGGAATAAAAAGGTGGAAGAGCTGTCGAAAGGAATGCAGCAAAAGGTTCAGTTTATTACTACCGTTGTTCATCAGCCCAAACTGCTGATTTTTGATGAGCCTTTTAGTGGTTTCGACCCGATAAATGCCAATCTGCTGAAAAAGGAAATTCTGAACCTGAAAGCAGAAGGTGCAACTATAATTTTCTCCACCCACAACATGGGATCGGTTGAAGAATTGTGCGACCACATTGCGCTGATCAACAAATCGAAAAAAATTGAAGACGGGCCAACCGACGAGATTCGCATGAAATACAAATCGAATACGTTCGACATTAAATACCGGGGCGAATTCAATAATATCCACCTGGCTTTGGGTTCCGATTATAAAATCATCAGTCACGATGAGTCGGGAAAAGCGAAAACGCTGAAAGTGCAGTACCTGAACGGAAAATCGAATAACGAATTGTTACAGGCCATTATGCCGGCCGCCGAAATTATCTCGTTTGAGGAACTTATCCCGAGCATGAACGACGTATTTATTAAAGCCGTTGAAGAGTCGAACAAAAACTAAAACAGCCAACATGAACAACACATTACTGATTTTAAAACAAGAATACCTGAAACGGGTAAAAAAGAAATCGTTCATCATATTAACCATCCTAATGCCGTTTTTAATAGCCGGCGTTTACGGACTGGTCATCTATTTCTCGATAAAAGACGATACTGAAGAACGCACCATCGCGGTGTACGATGCTACCAATTTATTTCTTGGCGAATTCAGCGAAGAAGGAACAACCAGCTACCATTTTATTCCAAAAGAAGAATTTACGGAATTGAAAACCAACCTGAAAGGCAGTGGTTATTATGGCCTTCTGTATATTCCATCCGATATTTATTCGAACAACCAGGCGCAGCTTTTCTCCGAGAAACAGTTGCCGTTTGAATTGACCGAACAAATTGAGCGCAAACTCAGCCGTTTTATCGAAAACGACAAGCGCCAAAAAGTAATTGCCGATTCGGGCATCCCCGATTTGGAAGAGCGCCTGAGCAAAACACGCACCAGCGTAAACCTTAGCACGCTAAAAGTATCGCAATCGGGCGAAACAAAGAAAAGTTCGTCGGTAGTAGCTTTTATTGCCAGTTACGCCATGGGGCTGCTCATATATTTCTTTGTATTTATGTACGGAGCCATGGTTATGCGCAGCGTAATGGAAGAAAAGAAAAGCCGCATTATCGAGGTAATTATTTCATCGGTAAAACCCAGCCAGCTAATGGCCGGTAAAATTATAGGTACCGCATTGGTTGGCCTCACGCAGGTTGCCATTTGGCTTGGGTTAGGAGGTATTGGACTGATAGTGGTACAAAGTTTCTTTTTCTCGCCCGAAACAGCACAGCAAATGAGCCAAAGTATTATGGAATCGCAGGGGCAAATGAACCCGGCAGCCATGCAAACAGCGCAGTCGAACCAGGTTATGGAAGTGATGGAAATGATCGGCAACCTGAACATTCCACTCATTTTGTTTTCCTTTGTGTTCTATTTTCTGGCCGGTTATTTATTGTACAGCGCTTTATTGGGTGCTGTTGGTGCCGCTGTCGATAACGACGAAGACTCCCAACAAATGGTATTCCCGGTAACTTTCCCGCTTATCCTTTCAATTATGCTGCTCTTCCCTATTGCCAAAAATCCTGAAGGTCCGCTGGCATTCTGGTGCTCTATAATACCATTTACCTCACCGGTGGCCATGATGGCTCGTGTACCTTACGACCTGCCCATTTGGGAGCTTTTACTTTCAATGGGATTACTTGTGCTTACAACCATCGTATGCATTATGGCAGCTGCAAAAATTTATCGCATCGGGTTGCTGATGTATGGTAAAAAGGTAAATATTAAAGAGCTGATTAAGTGGCTTCGGTACAAAGGCTAGTAACGAAAATAATGAGTCGTGCTAAAAAGTTAGCAACAACGTCATTCTGAATTTATTTCAGAATCTATAGAACCTGGTTTCTAATTCTTAAAAGATCCTGAAACAAGTTCAGGATGACGAAACAAAATCTTTTTTGACAGCCGTACAAATCCCGGTTTTCTTAACAAAGCAGACAAAAACATGATTTTTTTCACATCTACTATTTAGAATAAATAAAAATTACATATATTGCGATCATTATGAAAAACACCGGTAACAATATGATGATGTGTTGTTGTTTCCTGAAAAACGGGAAAGGTGTTGTAGTGTTTTAAGTTGAGCTAAATTGCATGATTATACAAGGCCTTTCCGTGAACGGAAGGGCCTTTTTTTTGTTTAATGAATAGTTACCGAAATAACTCAATAATTAAAAAGAATGAAAGCAAAGAACATTTTAGAGACCATTGGCAACACGCCACATGTAAAAATTAACCGCCTCTATCCGGAGGATTACGAAGTATGGGTAAAAGTTGAGAAAACAAATCCCGGTGGGAGTATAAAAGACCGTATTGCCCTGGCTATGGTTGAAGATGCCGAGAAGAAAGGGATACTAAAAGAAGGTTCGGTTATTATTGAACCTACATCGGGAAATACCGGAATCGGATTGGCACTGGTAGCAGCTGTAAAAGGTTATCGTTTAATTCTTACCATGCCCGAATCAATGTCGTTGGAAAGAAGAAGAGCATTGAAAGTGTTTGGTGCCGAACTGGAGTTAACTCCAAAAGAAAAAGGAATGAAAGGTGCCATTGCCAGAGCTGAAGAACTGGCCAGCGAGCTGGGTAATGCCTGGATACCTCAACAATTTAACAATCCGGCAAACGTTGCCGTACACCGCGATATTACCGCACAGGAAATTTTGAAGGATTTCCCCGAAGGTTTCGATTACCTGATTACCGGCGTTGGTACCGGAGGTCACATTACGGGCGTTGCCGAGGTTTTGAAAGCAAAATTTCCAAACCTGAAAGTTTTTGCTGTTGAACCGGATTCAAGCCCGGTAATTGGCGGAAAAGATCCCGGTCCGCATGCAATTCAGGGAATTGGTGCCGGTTTTATTCCGAACAACCTGAATACAGAACTTCTTGACGGAACAGTAGAAATCAGTAAAGACGAAGCTTTCGAGTATGCACAAAAAGCTGCACGCGAAGAAGGTTTGTTTGTTGGTATTTCGTCGGGAGCATCGTTGGCAGCCGTTGCCAAAAAGATAAAAGAACTTCCGAAAGGATCGCGGATTCTTACGTTCTCGTACGACCACGGCGAACGCTACTTATCAATTGAAGGTTTGTATTAAAACTAACGTCAATATACAGGAAGGGAATCATTCGAATGGGTGGTTCCCTTTTTCTTTTTCTGGATTCGAAACACCATCAAGCAAATCTATCAAACAAAAGTTTCCAATTGTTTGTTCTTTCTTCGTATCTTATTAAAAACTAAGAATGAAAGGATTAACTATGTTTTTAATCGGACTTATTGCAGGAATAATTTTAACAATCGTTCTTTTGATTGTGATTCTACCCAAACAGATGTTTGTTGTAAACGAAAGTAAATTGGGCTTTGATGAAACCGTTGCTGCCATTGAACAGTCGGCAAAAGACAATAACTGGAGCATGCCGCACTTATACGATCTGCAGGCAACCATGAAAAAACATGGTTTTGAGGTAAAACCCGTAAAAGTATTTTCGCTGTGTAAACCCGATCATGCTTACCAGATATTAAGCAGCGACCAGGAGCGTGTTGTTTCGGCCCTTATGCCATGCCGTGTTGCGGTTTACGAACGCAACGGCAAAACCTATGTATCGATGCTAAACTCCGGCCTGTTCTCGAAATTTATGGGGAACAAAGTTAAAACCGTTATGGGAGCTGCCAGCGAAGAAAATAAACAAATACTGGCTCCCGTTATCAAGTAAGAAAAACTAAAAACAATAAAAACTACCATGAAAAAACTATTGTATTTATTCATCCTGGTTGTATTTGCAGCCTGTAATTCAGGAACACAAAAAACCACTGAAGTTGCCCAACCCGAACAAATTGTAGAATCCACCATTGCTATTGGCGGATTGCATTGCGATGCCTGCGTGGCTTCGGTAGAAAAAGGTGTAAATTCCCTGAGTGGGATTGAATCGGTAAAAGTGACACTCGCCGATTCAACTGCCATTGTTACCTACAACGCATCGGCCGTGTCGATCGACGAAATTGAAAAAAGCATTGAAAAGCGCGGATACACGATAAAAGCCGTAAAATAAGCTTCAACAACAGTTAAACTACTACTATTCACAATGTTCTGGTGATAACTGCCTGAAGTTTTCGGCATAATATTTGTAAAATTCCGTACATTGCAAAAAAGCCATAGAAACAATGAAGGAAAATTTTAAAAACGGAAAACCGGAATTAAAGGAAACAGGGGCTATATGGAGCGTTAAAGTTGACATTCCAACTGCCGTTTCTCACGATTCCATCAGGCTTTACAAAAAAGCCCGGGAATTGAAACTGAAAGTAATTTTGAATTAAATAAAAAGCTTTGACCACGATTGGTTCAAAGCTTTTTTTTTATAAGTCTATTTTCAATTCATTCAGTCGCTTCTTTAACCTCTGCTCTCAACTAAAGCAGTTACAATTTTCGTGCGCAACAACCATCAGCGCTGAATAGCTTTCGCTCTGCAACTGCGAACTTGTGACCTGCACCCCCTCTCTCGCTGAACTTCCGTTTCCTTTTCTTAACTTCGCCACTAAAATTTTAGTAACATGGGCAACTGGTCAGAAGAACTTCACAATAAAATAGACGAACAATTACAAGGCGGCAGAGAGAAAGACCTGCGCTTTTTTCGTATCGATGAGTTTAAACGCAACATCTCGCGTGTTGATGAATTTTCGAATTCGTGTCCGGCATGTAAGAAAGAACAAATTGATATAACCAAAGCGGTAAACAACATCGCCCAGGCTGTAAACCACGTTGGCAAACCACGCCGCAATTACGACCGGCTAATCACCCGCCTCTCCAAACACATGCAAAAGGAGCACGGTTTTTACGCGCCCTACTATTTTACCTACCTTATTTCATTCTTTGGAATTATTGGCGGCTCTGTTCTGGGCTACCTGTTGATGCAACTAAATGCCGACATCAAACTCGAACTTTTCCTTATTGGTTTTGCCATCGGGCTGTTGCCCACCTACATCTGGGGCTATTTAAAAGACAAAAAAATAAGAAAAGAGAAGCGGCTGATGTAAATTTAGTCAACAAAAAACGGTTTTTTACTGTTACCTTTCCAACACTCTCGTTACTGATACCACGGAAATTGTAATCAAGAAATAGAAAATTTAGCGAAAAACAACTGCACAATGAAAAACACTGTTTTATTTGTACTGGCAGCAATTGTTCTGTTTGCCTGTAACGAACAACAACCAAAATTAGATTATCCGGTGACTAAAAAAGGAGAAGTAAAAGACACCTACTTTGGTGTTGAAGTGGCCGACCCCTACCGTTGGCTCGAAGATGACCACTCGGACGAAACTGCCGAATGGGTGAAGGCCGAAAACAAAGTAACTTACAGCTACCTGAACCAGATTCCGTACCGCGAAGAGTTAAAAGAAAAACTTTCGTCGATATGGAATTACGAAAAAGTGGGCGCACCGTTTAAAGAAGGCGACTGGACCTATTTTTACAAAAACGACGGCCTGCAAAACCAATACGTAGTTTACCGTTATAAAACCGGTGAAGATGAATCAACAGCCGAAGTTTTTCTCGATCCGAATACGTTTGCCGAGGACGGAACAACATCGCTGGATGCCCTGAGGTTTTCGGAAAACGGAAAAATTGCCGCCTACTCGATTTCGGAAGGTGGCAGCGACTGGCGCAAGATTATCATTATGGATACCGACTCCAAAACGCAAATTGGCGATACGCTGATTGATGTGAAATTTACCGGTATTGCGTGGAAAGGCGACGAAGGTTTTTTCTACTCGAGCTACGACAAACCGGAAGGCAGCGAATTATCGGCAAAAACCGATCAGCATAAATTATACTACCACAAACTGGGCACTGCTCAAAACGAAGACGAGCTGATATTTGGAGGAACACCCGAAGAAAAACACCGTTATGTTGGCGGTGGAGTTACCGACGATAATCGTTACCTGGTAATTACTGCCAGTGTTTCTACATCGGGAAACAAACTGTTTATTAAAGACCTTACCAAGCCCAACAGCAAACTAATTACTGTAATTGGCACCGACGAAAGCGACACCTACGTAATCGACAATGTAGGCACCAAACTATACCTGGTTACCAATTTAAATGCACCTAACCAACGCGTGGTTACCACCGATGTTAGTAATCCAACTCCCGAAAACTGGGTAGATTTTATTCCTGAGACCGAAAACGTACTCAGCCCGTCAACCGGATGTGGCTATTTCTTTGCCGAATACATGATCGATGCCGTATCAAAAGTATTTCAGTACGATTACGACGGCAAAATGATTCGCGAAGTGGAATTACCGGGAGTGGGTTCGGTTGCAGGTTTTGGTGCCAAGAAAAAGGCTACCGAAATGTATTACACCTTCACCAACTACATTACGCCGGGAAACATTTATCAATACGACTTTGAGACCGGCAAATCAGAACTGTACCGCAAACCGGCTATCGATTTTAATCCAAACGATTTCGAAAGCAAACAGGTTTTCTACGCTTCGAAAGACGGCACTAAAATTCCGATGATTATTACCTATAAAAAGGGTACGGAATTGAATGGTAAAAACCCAACGATACTTTACGGTTACGGTGGTTTTAATGTAAGCCTTCCGCCAAGTTTCTCGGTTACCAATGCAGTTTGGTTAGCGCAAGGTGGCGTGTATGCCGTGGCCAATTTGCGCGGTGGCGGCGAGTACGGTAAAAAGTGGCACGACGCCGGAACCAAAATGCAAAAGCAAAATGTTTTCGACGATTTTATTGCCGCTGCCGAATACCTGATTACAGAAAACTATACATCAAGCGATTACCTGGCCATCCGAGGCGGATCGAACGGCGGATTGCTGGTTGGTGCTGTAATGACACAACGTCCCGAGTTGATGAAAGTAGCACTTCCGGCAGTTGGCGTACTGGATATGTTACGTTACCATACCTTTACTGCTGGTGCAGGTTGGGCTTACGACTACGGCACAGCCGAAGACAGCAAAGAAATGTTTGAATACCTGAAAGCTTATTCTCCGGTGCACAATGTAAAAGCGGGTGTTGAATATCCGGCAACACTCGTAACTACCGGCGACCACGACGACCGTGTTGTTCCGGCTCACAGCTTTAAATTTGCTGCCGAATTGCAGGCCAAACAAGCAGGCAACAACCCGGTTCTAATCCGCATTGAGACTGATGCCGGACACGGAGCAGGAACACCGGTAAGCAAAACCATCGAGCAATATGCCGATATTTATGGCTTCACATTGTGGAATATGGGCATTAAAACACTGGCTGAATAAAAAAGTGGATTTCTGAATGAAAATATGAATAACCCCATCCTTTAGGGTGGGGATTAACAACTTCAGGTTTACCACAGGATTAAAAGGGAATTTTGTAATTTTTAATTTACAAAATTCCCTTTTAATCCTTATTTACATCCATATTCTGGCCCCGCCATAAATGACGGCATTAATCAGAATTATTACCAGGAAACGATTATCCCGAAAAAATTAATTCCAGGCAAGTCCAAATTTTCAATCAAGAAATACTACTTTTGGATTCCCGGTAGCACGATTTGTTACCGGGAATTTTTATGTTGAAGGACGATGCAATTTCTGGTTATTGAGGGAAATATAGGAGCCGGTAAATCAACACTTTCGCGTATGATTGCCGAAGATTACAACGCTAAACTGGTGATGGAACAGTTTGCCGACAATCCATTTCTGCCAAAGTTTTATAAAGACAAGGAACGCTATTCATTTCCGCTGGAACTTTCGTTTTTAGCCGACCGCTACAACCAGATCAAAAACGAAGTACTCAACCTCGATCTTTTTCACTCGTTTATGGTGGCCGACTACTATTTTGCCAAAACCGCAATTTTTGCCGAAAACACCCTGAAAAAAGATGAATACCATCTGTTCCGGCAAATCTTCAACATTATTTTCGAATCGATGCCCAAACCCGATTTATACGTTTACCTCCATTCGGATGTGAACCGGCTGATGAAAAATATAAAAATGCGCGGGCGCGATTATGAACAAAATATGGATCCTGATTACCTCGATAAAATTGGTAACGGATACTTTAATTTTTTTAAACAAATTTCCTCCTTCCCCATCCTGATTATTGACATTAATGGCATCGATTTTGTAAAAAATCCTGACCATTATCAGCAATTAAAATCAGCTATTTTTAATGGCGATTACAAACCGGGAATAAACCGTTTGATATTGTGATAAAAACATGGAGCACAGCTTTTAAATAATGAAAAGCTTTTTACTTTTGTCTGCTCGAATGTGAATGTTTAATTTTAGTATAAATAATGTCTGTTATGAGAAGAATCAACTTTAAACCTATCGCCTTGTTTGTTGGTGTAGCGGTTTTACTGTCTGGATGTTCCGGACTAAACAAAATGAAAAATAATGCCGATCAAATCAACTTCAAAGTTACCCCCGAGGTGCTTGAAGCACACGCCAGCGAAGTTGCCGTTGCCATCGACACCCGTTTCCCCGCCAAATACTTCAATAAAAAAGTTACACTAACGGCTACACCCGTGCTAAAATACGATGGTGGCGAAACGGCCTACAATCCTGTTTCAGTACAGGGCGAAAGCGTTGAAGCCAACAACAAAGTAATTAGCTACACCGGTGGAAGTGTAAATTACAAAGATGCTGTTGCCTACGATAAAGCCATGGCAAAATCAGAGCTTTACGTAAATATTAAAGCAACGCAAGGTGCAAAATCGGTTGATTTCGAGCCAATAAAAGTTGCCGATGGTGTTATCGCTACCAGCGAAAAAGTGATTATGATCCCGAAAGCGATTTTAGGTGTTGAGCGCGAAGCTAACAACAGTGGAAAATACGATCCGAACATTGATGCTTTCATGCGTATCGTTCCTGACGAAATGACTGCCGACATCAAATACCTGATCAATCGCTCAAACATTCGCAGAGACGAAATTTCGAAAAGTGAAGTTACTGCATTGGAAGACTACACTAAAAAAGCAAACGAAGACGAAAGAATTGATTTGAAAGATGTTGAAGTTTCAGCTTATGCATCACCTGATGGTACAATCGATCTGAACCTTGACCTTGCTGCAAAACGTAAAGAAACTTCTTCGGCATTTTTGGCCAAAAAATTAAAAGAAGCCGGTATTGACGTTAAGCTAAAAACAAAATACACTCCTGAAGACTGGGACGGTTTTAAAACCTTGTTGGAGCAGTCGAACATTAAAGACAAAGAACTGATCCTGCGTGTACTTTCAATGTACAACGACCCGGAAGTTCGCGAGCGTGAAATCCGTAACCTAAGTGAGACTTTTAATGAAGTAGCCGACGAAATTCTTCCACAGCTGCGTCGTGCAAAAATGACGACCAGTGTTGATATGATTGGTAAAACCGACGAAGAATTAAAAGCTGCTGCAAAAGCCGATCCGGCTTCATTAAACCCTGCCGAATTACTTTATGCTGCTACTTTGTTCCAGGATCTTAATGAACAACTTTCGGTTTACGATGCATTTATGGAAGTTTACCCGAACGACTGGAGAGGACCAAACAACGCAGGCTACGTAATGGTTCAGCAATACAAATATGCCGATGCAAAACCATTGTTCGAGAAAGCGGAAAAACTGGCTAACAACGAGCCGATCGTTAAAAACAACGTTGGTGCGGTTACTTTAACCGAAGGCGATGTTGACGCCGCTGAGGCTTTATTTGGTGCTGCTGCAGGTGCCGGCGATGCTGTTAACTACAACATGGGAATCGTTAGCGTTAAAAAGGCAGAATATGACAGAGCTGTTCAATATTTCAACCGCTTTGCCGATGTAAACTCAGGATTGGCAAAATTACTGGCCGGAAACAACAACGGTGCAGTTAAAGATCTTGACGCTTGTACAATTGAAGGTTGCTACATGACTGAATATTTCAAAGCTGTAATTGGTGCCCGCACTGCTAAAGAATCGTTATTGTTCGACAGCCTGAAAGCTGCTGTTGAAATGAATGCCGGTTTGAAAGAAGTGGCCAAAACAGATATGGAATTCGCAAAATATTTCGACAATGCTAAATTTAAAGCAATTGTTGACTAATTAACTTTATTGCAAAATTTAAGGAAAGAGGCTGTCCAAAAAGTAAAATTGGACAGCCTTTGTTTTTATTGTCCCTTTAAGATTTGTATCTTAAAGGTGGATATGACAATAAGATCAAACGTACGATTTAAAAGCGTTACTTCCCAGCAATCGATGCTGTTTCCAAGTAATTTAAGCGATAAAATAGCGGCTAATCACCCTGTTCGTCTTGTTAACCAGATAGTTGATGGTTTAAACATCGACGATATTTTATCGACCTACAAAGGTGGTGGCACCAGTTCTTATCACCCTCGGATCATGCTTAAGATCCTGTTCTACAGCTATCTGAACAATGTTTATTCATGCCGGAAGATTGCACGCCAGTTGGAAGAAAACATCCATTACATGTGGCTTTCAGGCGAGGCAACGCCTAATTTCCGAACGATCAACAACTTTCGCAGTCAGAAACTGAAACACCAGATCCAAACCTTGTTTGCCCAAATGGTACAGCTAATGGCAGAGATGGGCTATGTGAGCCTCGATGTTCAGTACATAGATGGGACGAAAATCGAGGCAGCATCTAACCGCTATACTTTTGTTTGGCGTGGGTCGGTTGAAAAATACAAGGAGAAACTTGAACATAAAATCCAGACTGTTTTAAAAGATATTGAGGCAAGTATTGATGTCGATTCTGCTGAACAAACAGAAGACGATCAGCCGCAACCAGTTAATGCAGTGTTGCTTAAGAAGAAAATCGGTCAACTAAACGAGCAACGGTCGAAACTGGATAAGAAACAGCAAAAACAGGTAAAACAACTGGAAGAAGATGCATTGCCACGACTTCAAAAGTATGAACAGCAATTGGAAACACTGGGCACCCGTAACAGTTACTCGAAAACCGATACCGATGCCACTTTCATGCGCATGAAAGAAGACCATATGAAAAACGGCCAGTTAAAGCCGGCTTACAACACGCAAATCAGTACCGAAAACCAGTTTATTACAGGCTTTTCACTTCACCAGCGCCCCGGCGATACAGCTACACTAATTCCGCATCTCGACCAGTTTGAAGCACTCTACAACAAACAATCATCTACCGTTGTGGCCGACTCAGGCTATGGAAGCGAAGAAAATTACCAGCACCTGGAAAATAAAGATATCCAGGCTTTTGTCAAGTATAACTACTTTCATAAAGAACAAAAAAGAAGCTACAGGAACAATGTTTTTCTGCAGGCAAACCTGTACTACAACCAGGAGCAGGACTATTATGTATGCCCCATGGGACAACACCTGCATAACGCAGGTAAAGGAAAACGGAAATCAGAGCTGGGATTCGATTACCAGGTGAGTATTTACCAGGCACAAAACTGCACGGGCTGTCCGCTACGGGGGCAATGCCACAAAGCCAAAGGAGATCGGAAAATCGAAGTTAACCACAACCTGAATCGTTTACGACAAATTGCACGCGATAAACTGTTGAGCGATGAAGGACTTTACCATCGGAGCAAACGCCCCATTGAGCCCGAAGCTGTATTCGGACAGCTGAAATCGAACAACAAATTTAACCGGTTTACCCTCCGGGGATTGAGCAAAGTTGAAATCGAGTTTGGTTTAATGGCAATCGGGCATAACCTGAGGAAGATAATAGCTATAATTATGTCCTCAAAACGGGAAAAAACAGTCTTTTGGGCCATTATTGTTGTTTTTGAAGTAGTAAGCACAAAAAACAACAACTTGAAAAAGCAACAATCTAAAATCTGGATGAAAAACTACTATTCTGAAATTGCAGCATAAAAAAAGAGACCGCCTTTTTGGACAGCCTCTTTTTTTATTTTCATTTGGGAACTAATTACAGTTTTTCTAAAAAAGATTAGTAAAATTCTAATCCCCCGGGCTAATGCAACAAGTTCTTCGGCCAAACGCCATCTTATTACCGTTTTCTTACAACAGAAGTGCAACAGAAGAATACAACTATTGAAAAAACCTACCAACCAATCACTTAGGCTAGTACTTGCCGTTAACAATAAAAACAAATGCTTACATCATCAATAAATCCCAGTTATTCACATTTTTATTAATATTGTTAATAAATTCTCTTTTATTATGTATTAGAATATTCTAACTTTAACTCATAATGCATGAAATGGACTATTATTCATTACTTTAACAAATAAAAATATTTTTTGCCACTACTCATTTTTTGGGGATGTGAGCATTTAATTAAGTTGTGATTAACTTACTAAAAGGGCATTCGCGGGGATGTCCTTTTTTTCTTGAAAATCCCCTATTATTTTCAAAACCCATATCTTCTACTAATCAGGTGTTATTCGGCACACCATTTAACGAAGAAAATAACACCTAGTCGTGTTGCTCTTACAGTATGGGCACCAGCTACTGAGGCTTTCCGAATAAACACTACAATTACATTACCCCTTTCAAAGTGAATCTGCCATTACAATAACTATGATCTTTGCATGACAAAACCTCTTTTTTAATCCTGCCGAAAACACTATTTTTCAAACTCAAATATTAAGGGAAATTCAAGTAAAAGTTATGGAGTATATTAATAAATATGTAGAGGAAAACAAAGACCGGTTTTTAGAGGAATTATTTGGATTGATCCGCATTCCGTCGATCAGTTCGATTGCCGCCCATAAACCGGATATGTACAAAGCCGCCGAGTACTGGAAAAAAACACTTTTGGAAGCCGGAGCCGACAAAGCCGAGGTTTTTGAAACTGCCGGAAACCCGGTTACCTATGGCGAAAAAATCATCGATCCGGCCTTGCCAACCGTATTGGTTTACGGCCACATGGATGTAATGCCGGTTGATCCCATCGATTTATGGGACACGCCTCCGTTTGAACCACAGGTGCGTGATGGTAAAATATACGCCCGCGGTGCCGACGACGATAAAGGCCAGGGCATGATGCACGCCAAAGCTTTCGAGCTGATGGTAAAAACCAATACCCTGCCCTGCAACGTAAAATTTATGATTGAAGGCGAAGAAGAAGTGGGATCGCCAAACCTCGGCCTTTGGTGCGAGCAAAACAAGGAAATGCTAAAAGCCGATATCATTTTGGTTTCCGACACCTCGATGCTGGCTGCTGATATTCCATCCATTACCACCGGATTACGCGGACTGGCTTACTGGCAGGTGGAAGTTACCGGACCAAACCGCGACCTGCACTCAGGGATTTTTGGTGGCGCTGTTGCCAACCCTATTAATGTACTTTGTTCGATGATCGACCAGATGGTTGATGCTGATGGAAAGATAACCATTCCCGGATTCTACGACACCGTACAGGAAGTTTCGTCCGAAGAACGTGCCCTGCTGGCCAAAGCGCCGTTTAACGAAGAAAAATATAAAAAAGCCCTTGGCGTTGAGGAACTGAAAGGAGAAAAAGGCTTTACAACAAGTGAGCACACCGGCATTCGTCCGTCGTTTGATGTTTGTGGTATTTGGGGCGGTTACACCGGCGAAGGAGCAAAAACCGTGTTACCATCAAAAGCTTTTGCAAAAATCTCGTCGCGTTTGGTACCCGATCAGGACCACGAAAAAATAGCCGTTCTTTTTAAAGAGCACTTCGAGAGTATTGCGCCAAAATCGGTAAAAGTTGAAGTAACTCCGTTACACGGTGGCCCGGCGTATGTTTGCCCGATTGATATTCCAGCCTACCAGGCTGCCGAAAAAGCCTACACCGATACTTTTGGTAAACGTCCGGTGCCGGTTCGTTCAGGTGGAAGTATCCCGATTATCTCAACTTTCGAAAAAGTGCTTGGAATTAAATCAGTACTGATGGGTTTTGGTTTGGAATCGGATGCCATCCATTCGCCCAACGAAAACTACCCGCTGGAGCAGTTTTACAAAGGCATAAAAACCATTCCACTGTTTTATAAGTATTTTGCTGAAATGAGTAAATAGAATCAGAAGAATGAGGCTGTCCCAAAAGTGAAAAATCTCAACACAAAGTCACAAGGCCACGAAGAAGATTATCTGAACACTAATATTTTGCGCCTTGGTGTCTTCGTGTTTGATTTTTGTTTCAGGACTTTTTTGGACAGCCTCATTGAAAGCTGAACATTATTCCTTCTCCGGATCGTCGTCTTTCTTATTTCTCCCATCGCGCTGACTAAGGCGATTGTTGTATTTTTCAATACGCTGGTTTAACTCCGAAATAAAAGCTTCGTAGGCTTCCGGGCCATCAACAAATGCCAAAGCATCAATCAGTTTGGCCACATTACGGTAAGCCGCTTCAAGTTGTTTGCGGGCAGCCTTCATTTTTAACGGTGGTTTGCCCGACTCATCGGTATAGCGCTCGCCCACCAATGCAACCACTGCCTGGTTTTTGGCTTTTAACTCGGGCACCCACGCTGTAAGGCCTACCAAAGCAACTTCGGCAGCATATTTTGTTTCCAGTAGCTCTGTAAGCTTATCGGTAGCCGCTGTTTGCTGGTCGTAGGGTTTTGTGGTGATGCCATCGAAACCATCAAAAACAATTTTAAGTTTTCGGGCGGCTTCGCGTACGTCCTCGTTAAAGTGGCGCAGGGCAGCGTCAACCATATCTTCCATACCAAGAGTTATGGTATCGCGTTCATGGTCGGCATCGGCAATGGGGCCGGTAAACATACTTTTTTGAACTAAATCCAGGGCTGCACTTTCATCGGCCAGGGCTGCTTCGAAAGCAGGGTAATAACGCTGAACTTTTAGTGCGTCAACGGTAAAACGAACAATTAGTTCGTTTACCTCGTTGTGAAAGTTGTGGTGCTCTTCGTTGCGAAGTCGCGAAAGATCAATTTTTAAAATTTCCATTCGATTTTAATTTTTGGATGATTAATAGTTATTAGTTGCATGATCGGGAAGCCCCGAAAACGTGTAGATCGGTTATTTCTGCTTGCCGGGAAACTCCGAAACTTAGCCAGGAGTTTATTTTTAAGCGCCGGGAACGCCCGAAAGCTTGTTTTTACTTTTGTTCTTGCTGTCGGGAAGCCCCGACGGGTTGTTTTCATTTTATTTCCATGTGCCGGGAATACCCGATGGGCTGTTTTTAGTTTGGTTCTAATTTTCGGGAAGCCCCGGTGATGTTATAATAGCCCTTCAAAGTTTTAAAAACCTTGAAGGGCTGGGCTTATTTCACGATCAGCTTACCGGTAAGTATTTCCCCGTTATATTTAACACGTACCATATAAACACCCTCTTTCCAGCTTTGGGTACCTATTCTTGTGCTTTTGCCTTTTAGTTTTTGTTTTTTAAGTTTCAGACTTTGCATATTATCGTATACTTCTATATCCCATTCGGTGTTTTCGTCTAATGTTGTTTCGGTTGAGGTGGATTTTAGAAATTCGTCTTTAGTAACTTCCGGCTCAATACTTACAGTAGTTTCTCCACTGGTTGGGTTGGGGCTTACGATTAGTACGCTTTTAAATGGTGCCTCATACATCATATAATTCCGTCCGGAAGTTCCACATGTATTGTGCAATTACAATCCGTAATAATCGGAGCCAAATCCAGAAGGAGCATTAAAACGGATGGTATAAGTACCTTGCCCCATTGTAATATTAAACCCATAAGGGAGATCCCATTGGTAATCATCAATATACATTTCTTCGGAAGCTGTAGCCATAAAAATACTGTTTTTCGGCACTACCCAATCATCACCGGTAATGCTTATATTATCATGATCCGGAGTACCTACCCAAACGTTTTTTTGCGGTAAAGTAAAACTCGTACCACAACCGCTTGTAAAACTGGCACTAACCCATCCCTGTCCATCGGAAACCGGGCTAAAACTACAAGGATTAGCTCCTTGAGACGATGAACGCGAAAGATTATTACTTTGCCCCCAGGTGATCTCTCCACCCGGAGTATCGGATAAACTGTACTCCCCAGCAGAATTGCATAGTAAAGATGGTCCTGAAATTTGAAAATTTAATTTGTAATATTTTAAATTACTCGTTCCGTATGGGGAATCATTTCATGCGTGCCTCATTAAAGGATATTCATTCCATTTTGAAATCAGGACACCTGGATTTTCCGTTGTTATTGCAGAATGATCACCTGATGACCAGTTTACCTTTCCAGGGTATGGAACAAAACCTGTAACTTCAATATAACTACCATCTTCCCAATAAATATATTCATCAGCATTACCTTGATAATATCCGATCCACCTGTTAGTTCCTCCGTCAGAAACATGCCAAGCATAGCTATGACAATTGAATTTTTTAGTCGTACTGTAAATCCCATTAGTTGCAAGTATTTCAATATTTGGATAAGCACTGCCATAATAACTATCCCAGTAACTTTTTAACGAATCTGAATATTCAGAATCCATTGTCCAAGCAACTACATTACTGCCTTTCGGCGTACAAACGTCACTTCTGTAATCCTGACCATTGACAAGCCCCTGAAAAATTAGTTGTGAAACGATTAATATATTTACTATATGTTTCATAGTTTTATTCATATTTATAAATTAACTCTTCTTCTCCAAGTGAATCATAAAAACTCTGATCATCAATAGTTATACTTTCACCAGAACAATTAAATGTTGAAAACATGGATGATGTTAAACCAAAATCAACAACAACAATATCTTCTTCTTCATATTCTTTGATCCATGCATTTTCAATAAAGCTCGTTTTTGAAGGATCTTTTCCTTCGATAATTTTTGATTTTAGCCAGTCTAATTGGTTTAACGGATCGTCATATCCACAAGCCGAAATTTCGTTAAGTGGCTTAATATAGTTGTTCCCCTCCTTTTCACACGAGAGGGTTAAAAAGATGACCCCAAATACTAATAATATTTTGGTTTTCATGATCAATGATTTTTTAAGTACTTATTTGTTACCTGATCGATTTGATTTAGTATTTCCGGAGTGGTTAAAACACCAGAATAGATATAGGGAGATACCTTAGTCATATCAAGTTCTGATTTAAACTTGTCCGAATCGCTAAGAACTATGCTGGTAATGGCTAAATAATTTGTTTGAATTCCAGTTGTCTGGTACCAATCTGGCTGATTTTTCTTTTTTCCTTTTTTCAACAAAAGCTCTTTAATAATTTCTTTTTTACTGTTAGTATTAATTTTTTTTATTATTAAAGGATGCGAAATAAAAAGCTCAATAAAGGACATGCTCAATACATAGTTTCCTTTTTCCAGTATAGTCCCGCTGGCAGGAATAGCTGACGGTTCTATTGACTTATATTTTTTCAATAATTCGTCTGGTGCATCATCGCGCTTTAAAAGCTCTTGAAATCCATTGAAATCGTTTTCAAATTTGGTAAAACCATCTTTGATATTATTAAAAGCAAAGATATCGGGTAATAAGGGATAGTTCAGACAAACTTTTAATAAATCCCGGGTATTCATAGTAGCTAATACATCACTCGGAATTTGACAATTCTGAACCTTTTCCGCGTTGTTCTTTAATGAATTCCAAACCTTTGAGCCAGGCTTTACGGGATAGTTCCATTTTGCACCTTCTGATTGTGAAAAAACAAGCATGGGTATAAGTAATATTGAAAATAGAATTAATTTCATATTTAAAGTATTTAGTAGTTAAAAAGTACCATAGTACATAGAAAAACAGGTTCTTTTGAATTAAGAACCAGAAAAGAGCACATTAAAAAGGTCGGTTTCTGTTGCTTTGGCAACCTGGGGTTTGCGGCAGTATGGGTGGTTTACTGTCCAAACCGTTTGTTTTGTTCTTTGAGTATTACGAGGTATTCATGGTTGGTTTTATTGTTATGTTTATGAAATTAAGATGTTTAAAGGTAAAAAAGGGTTGCGTTAAAACAAGATTATGGGCTTATGTTTAGCAACAGGTTGGATTGGGAATTAGTCATTGGGCATTAGTCACCGGTCATTGGGAATTGGAAAACGGTGTGTCTTAATACCTTTGCAAGAATCAACAAGGCCTTCAAGGTTTTAAAAACCTTGAAGGTCTAACCTATATGCAAAACCTACAGTTTTATCAACTCCAAATACATCAACTGTTTATCGCTGTTATTTCCGGCCGCAGGTAACAGTGAAATGGCTTGTTCACCATTTTCCTTTATTTCCAGTTCTCCCAATTCTACGAGTTCATAATCCTCGCCCGTATCCGGTAGTTCAGTTTCTATTTTCTGATCACCCAAACGAACTGTCACTCCTCCTTCTTCAGCACTCCACACCAAAGCTTCCACACGGTATTTGCCCGGTTCAGCATCAAAAATCCACTTCAATCGTGTACGTGCATCCACCCAATTGGTAATCACCGATTCTGATCCACTGCCTTTTAACACCGCATGTTCCCCATAACCGGGATTATAAATGTCGGCAAAATCGGCAGGTAACAACACGCTACCTTCTTTTAAGTGTGGCTTATTACTGGTTACCGTCATTTCGCCGCGAATTTTGACAACAACCACCGTATTTATCTCATCAAATATCACCGATGGCGCATGAACATGTAAATCGCCCTCTTCAAATTTCCAGGCAAAATGCTGCTCCGGGTTCGACAACAGGTAAACATCACGCACATTTGCTTCCAGCCCCGGCACGCTTAGCAAACCATCTTTGGGCCAGTCGAAAACATGAAGATACAAATTAGTTATGCCGCCCTCTTTTTTTGTGGTGCAGCGGCCCCAGGGTAATTTATAAAACGGGCTGGCACTTGTGCCATAAATCGAGTTGCCGTTTTGTTGCATCCAGTGGCCCATTTCTTTTAGCCGCTCAACACTGGCTTTCGGGAATTCGCCTGTTGCAGTTGGCCCCACATTCAGCAACAGGTTACCGCCTTTACTGGCAATATCAACCAGCATTTTTATCAGCTCTTCGGTCGGTTTCCAGTTTTCGTCGTACCATTTGTAGCCCCAACTGGTGTTCATGGTCATGCACACTTCCCAGTCGTAATCCAGCCCGGTTGGCGGCACATGCTGCTCGAGCGTTTGAAAATCGCCGGGCCACGGACGATAAAGCCGGTTATTCGTGATCAGGTTTGGGTAATCATCCGTAACTGCTTTTAATACATTGGCGGCTTCTTCTGTCATTCCGCGTGGGGTGTCCCACCACAAAATATCCAGGCCACCATAATTTTCCAGAATTTCCTTTACCTGCGGCACCGCTTTCCCGTTAATGTAATTCATCAGTGGTTCGCGTTTCAGATCCGGATCCCAGTGTGGCTTCCCCTCTTCAATATTCCAGTACGTTCCGCCCGGTTCGCGCCAGTCTTGTGCCTGCGAGTAATAAAACCCAAGCCGTATTTCTTCCCTTTCGCATACTTCAGCCAGTTCTTTTAACGGATCGCGATCAAAAGGAGTAGCATCAACAATATTGTATTTGCTGGCTTTTGAATGAAACATCGCAAAACCATCGTGGTGTTTCGATGTGATTACAATGTATTTCATCCCCGCATATTTCGCCAGTTTCACCCATTCTTCGGCATCAAATTTATCGGGATTAAACGTTTCGGCCAGTTGCTCGTATTCTTTCACCGGAATTTTCGCATTGGCCATAATCCACTCGCTGATACCCGGAATACGCTCGCCTTTCCATTCTCCGGCAGGATCGGCATACAGGCCCCAGTGAATAAACATTCCGAAGCGGGCTTCTCTCCACCACTCCATTTTTTGATCGTGGGCCGATAGTTCTACATTCTTGTGGGGATTCGGCTTCTTTTTCGAATCGCACGAAATAAAAAGCAGGGTAACCAGGGCTATTAGCAATAAGCGGTTCATAATATTAAGATTGTCTGTTTTAATGTACAGGTATAAATTTCGGAATAATTATTACAAAATCAGGTCATTCCTCGTCTTTTGTGCCCTTAATTCAATGTGCGTATTATTTCCTCTGCCAATGAGGTCAACTCATCTGCAAAACAACAAGATTCATCGCCGTTAAAAGGCTATCTGTCTTAATTGATTGTTAAAGGCGGGCAAGCATTTTTAAGTTGAGCAGAATTTTGCTTATTTAGCTTTTCATTACCAAAAAAATGACAAACAAAACTTGCCTGATTTTTTGCAACTGTGGTGCGGGCATCATTTCCGACGACAAAAAGGAAGAGCTTTCCGAAGCTTTTAAACCGCTTGGCGTTGACATTTATGAGCTGCACGACCTGTGTGCTTTTTCACTGAATGAAAAGGACTTCCTGCACGAACTTGATCAGAATTATGACAAAACACTGATTGCCGCCTGCTATCCGCGAGCCATTAAAAATATGTTCGAACAGAACGGAGTTCAGCTGAGTAATTACGAAGTTTTTAATTTCAGGGAAGCCGGCGTCGAACAAATTACTGCTGACGTATCAGCTAAGATTGAAGAAAAGCAAGACGAAACTTTTTACGAAATAAAAAACATCGACCTGAAAGTTCCGGCTTGGTACCCGATTATCGACAAATCGCGCTGCACCCTTTGCGGACAATGTGCGCGGTTCTGCGTTTTTGGGGTTTATTCGTACAACAAAAAAAGCCTCGAGGTTGCCAATCCCTTGTCGTGCAAAAATAACTGTCCGGCCTGCGGACGAACCTGCCCCGCATCGGCAATAATTTTCCCGCGATTACCAGAGAATTCAGCATTGTCAGGTGCCGAACCTTCAGACAATAAAAAAGCTGCAGGAAACGATCAAAAAGGAAATTTGTTTGTTATGCTGAACGAACGCAACAACGCCCGGAGAAATATTTTCAGGCAAGGCGCTTTTCAACAAGCCGAAGAAGAGAAAAAAAGAGCCCTGGAAGAATTGAAGAACAGCTTAAAGAATCCAAAAAACGATGCTTAAACAAATCCTGAAAACAGATAAAAAATGCTTGTATAAGTTTGCGTACAACATGGGCATAAAAGGTGCCCGTGGCATTCAGCGTTTTCAAAAACGATTGAAAAAAGGCGACTTCTTTCCGGCATTTCATTTTATATCGGTTACCGACGACTGCAACCTGAATTGCCAGGGCTGCTGGGTAACCCATAAAAAACAAAATGCGCGTATGTCGCCCGAAATGCTGGATTCTATCATCACCCAATCAAAAACAAAAGGCTCCTATTTTTTCGGGATACTGGGCGGTGAGCCACTCATGTATAAACCGCTTTTCGATGTTTTTGAGAAACATTCCGACTGCTATTTTCAGCTGTTTACCAACGGCACTTTGCTCACAAAAGATATTGCTGAACGTTTGCGTAAACTGGCCAACGTTTCGCCGCTGATCAGTTTTGAAGGCGATAGTGAAGTTGCCGACGTACGCCGCGGAGGAAAAAATGTTTACCAGAAAGCACAGGCTGCCATCGATCATTCAACCGACGCAGGATTGATTACCGGTGTGGCAATGAGTGTTTGCAAATCAAATATCGAGCTGGCTTTCTCGGATGAGTTTATTCAATCGCTGATCGATCGTGGCGTACTTTATTTGTGGTACTATATTTATCGTCCTGCGGGACAGGATGCAACGGTTGATCTCTGTCTTTCGGCCGAACAGATTGAGCAACTTCGCCAATTTATGGTTGACGCGCGCCGGAAATACAACATCGCCATTATCGACGCCTACTGGGATGAAAACGGAAAAGGCTTGTGTCCGGCTGCATCGGGACTGAGTCACCATATAAATGCATCCGGCGATATTGAACCTTGTCCGGTTATTCAATTTGCCACCAATAACGTGGCCGACGGCGATCTGGAAAGTATTTACCGCAACTCAGCCTTTCTGGCAGGATTTAAAACAGAAATACCAAAATTAACCACTGGCTGCATCGTTATGGACGATCCGCAGTGGTTGGTAAATTATACAAAACAACACGCCGCAAAAGATACCTCGGGCCGTGATAACGAAGCCGAACGCCTGAGCCGAATGGAAAAAGTTTCCAGTCATGGCTCGGCGAAAGAAATTCGCGAAAAAAGCTGGTTGTATCGCTTTGCAAAAAAACGGGCATTTTTTGGCTTTGGCGCCTACGGTTAATATGAAGGAGACAAACGGCATATTAAAAGTTCCTGAGGAATCGTTCGTGCGCAACAAAATGCGTAAGGCTGCTGCTGCTATGGTTGAAAGTATCGGGCTGCGTCCTCCTGTAAACATCTGGAAACTGGAAGAACTGGCCGCTGATTTGGTGCGCGGGCAGGAAATTTCTGCTGAATTTATTCCTTTTGCCATGGTTTTGCTGGGCAACGAATCGTGGCGAAAAACCGTGAAAGCCACACCCATGAACCGCCGTTTGTTGTTGTTGCCGCAATGTTTAAACAACAAAGAAAAATGCGAAGGCTTGTTCGACGAGCTGGGCCTGAACTGTGCCGGTTGTAAAGCCTGCCCCATCGATGATTTGCTGATAGAAGCCGAATTAAAAGGTTACGCCAACCTGGTAGCCGAAGGAACAACGGTTGCCGTTGGTTTAGTGGAAGAAGGATCGATAGATGCCGTAATCGGGGTGAGTTGTATGCCGGTGCTGCAACGGTCGTTCGAGCCGGTATCAAATGCTGCGGTTCCGGTAATTGGCATCCCGCTGCTTTTTGATGGCTGCGAAAACACCCGTGCCGATATAAAATGGATTCTGGATGAAATGCGTTCGTATGAACCTAATGAAGAGTACCAGCCCATTTCGGTATCGTTGTTAAAGAACCGGATCGAGGCTTTTTTCACCAAAGAAAAAATCAAAAAATACATTCCCGGCCGTGATAAAACGGAACAAATTGCACAGGAATATTTGCTGATCGACGGCCAACGAATACGTCCTCTGCTTGCAGCTTTAAGCTACCTGGCCTACTCAAATTCGGAGAACGATGAGTTTCTGCAGCCTTTAACGCTTATTATTGAGTGCTTTCATAAGGCATCGCTCATTCACGACGATATTGAAGACAATGCCAACGAGCGTTACAACACGCTTACGGCGCATGCAAAACATGGCGTGCCTCAGGCAATTAACGCCGGCGATTTCCTTATTGGCAAAGGCTACGAGTTGTTGAGCGAACTGGATACATCGACTGAAACAATTAAAAACTGCCTGCGTTTTATAGCGCGTTCGCATTTGCAATTAACACGCGGCCAGGGTGTCGACATTCTTTTTAACGACGGAAAAATTCAACTGCTGCCCGATGAGATGATCGGGGTTTTTAAAAACAAAACCGGTGAAGCCATCAAAGTGGCACTGTTGGTGGGAGCTATCGTTGGCAAAGCCACCAAGCAGGAGCAGGAAATTCTGGAACAATTTGCCGATTTTATGGGAATTGCCTATCAAATTCGCGACGACCTGAATGAATACACCGAACCACACAATGCTGAAAAAACCGGCGATTATCCTTTTCTGCTGGCCTTGCTGAACAAACATTTTGCCGATCAGGAAAAAGATACTCCGGCTAATTTATTCGGGCAAGTTGTAGAATTCAGAAAGTTGATTGATAAATTCGGCTTACAAGAAGTTGCAAAAGGATACCTACAGAAATACGTTGACAACTGTTACTCCGAACTCGATAAACTGGAAAATTCTAAACTTCGTCTGAGTCTTTATGGCGTAATGGGAAAAATATTTAAGTCAGAAACGACCAATGAGTAAGCCAAAGAAAATCGCGATCTACAAAAAACTGGTTCGGCGACTTTCTTTAGGATTTGAAACTTTATCGCCCGAAATACAACAGGAAATCATTGATTTTATAAAAAGTCAGCAACACGCTTCGGGTGGCTTTTGCGACCGTGCCGGAAACCCCGATCCTTACTACTCGCTTTTCGGCTGCTGGTTAAGTTTAGCCACCGGACAAAACACAGCAATTGAGCAATTAAAAACATATATTTCAATACAACCGGCAACATCAAGTACCGTTGAAGAACTGGCGCTAAATCTGATGAAGACCGAGTTGTTTCCGCAACAAAAAAATGAGTCAGTGTTTTCGTTGCTTCGAAAGGTTTTCTCAGGGCATAACTTTATGGATATTTCTTATCGTTTTTCCTGCTGGCTTTATCCATTGATGCCACGGTTAAAAACCGCTTTCTTTTTAACCTGATGGCACGTGTTTGGCTTCCATTTTACAATGTGAAAAAAAACTCGCCGTGTAGTTTGGTAGCGGCACTTTGTTTTGCCCGCTTCGATCTGGGATTAGGCTACAAAAATTACCATAAGCCGTTAATAGCCTTCCACTTGGAAAAAGCTGGATTCAGGGCATTTGAAACCACACCATTCAGCGATACACTATCAACCGGAGTGGCACTTTTTGCTTTGGCAGAAACCAATTACGATTTGCGCCTGATCACTCCCGATTGCCTTGATTTTATGCAAAATAATTACCTTTCAGGAGCCTTTCTTTCGGGCGACGGCGATGAAACCCGCGATTTGGAATACACGTTTTATGGACTGCTGGCATTGGGAAGCCTTGTGAAGGAAAAAGGAAAAAGGCAAAAGTAGAAAGTAGAAAGGCAAAAGGAGGAAGAATGAATGACGAATGCTCAGTGACACTCCATTTTTAGGATCCGCAGTTATGGGGAAGAACTAAAAATGCTTAGTGGAACTAGTCCCGACCGAAGCGTCGGGAATGATTAACGATTGTTGATTTCAGAAGGACTTCGAGAGTACTTGGGTGGAAAAAAAACAAACCACAAAGTTGCACAAAGAAGGCACAAAGTCTCTCAACGAAAAAACAGGTAAATGGAAGTTAGCAAAACTTAGCGCCTCTGCGAGAAATAAAAAAATCTTAGTGTCTTCGGGGCTTTGTGTTTAAAATATTAAAGGTGAAAAAAGAAGAGTTGGAAATACGGTTTAAAGAATTGAGCGACATTTTGCTCAGTGAACTTAACGAAGATGGTTTCTGGTCGGGAGAATTATCGTCGAGTGCGCTGGGAGTGGCGGTGGCTGTTGCGGCACTTCATTTCCACGACGCCGGCCTTCATCAACAGGAGATAGAAAAAGGACTGAATTGGCTTTCTGCAAATCAGAATAGCGATGGTGGTTTTGGCGACACCCCCGAAAGTCCGGCAAATATTTCAACTTCGTTACTTTCTTATGCTGCTCTGAATCTCTACGCAGAAAAAAATTCGGAGGTAAAATCAACACAGCAAAAACTGGCCCACTACTTAAAAACACAAAATGTTGATGTGAGCTCTGATCAGGTGGCCAAAGTAATTCTCAATCATTACCAAAAAGATTATACGTTTTCGGTGCCTATACTTACAATGTGCGCACTTTGCGGCATTCCCGGCGACGATGGTTTTAAACACATTCCGCAGCTGCCTTTCGAGCTGGCTTTGCTGCCACGCCGCTTTTATCGGTTGTTAAACCTGAGTGTGGTTAGCTATGCCATTCCGGCGTTGATCGCCGTTGGAATTGTAGTGTTCCGCAAGAAAAAACGAACGGAATAACTCGTGCCATCAGGGCAAAAGCGGAAAAGAAAGCCCTAAAACTTCTTGAACGATCGCTGCCGGAAAGCGGTGGTTTTCTGGAAGCGATTCCGTTGACTGCTTTTGTAGCATTGAGTTTGATAAATGCCGGATCACGAGATTCGGTTATTATTGACAAAGGAATTGCCTTTTTAAAACGCACCCAACGCGAAGATGGCAGCTGGCCCATCGACATCGACCTTTCAACATGGGTGACTACACTCAGTGTAAAAGCGTTGGGAGAACGAAGAAACAAAGTGCTTTCGGAAACACAGCAAAAACGAATTCTCAATCACTTGCTTTCGGTGCAAAATAAAACGGTTCATCCGTTTAACGGCACCTCGCCGGGTGGCTGGGGCTGGACAAATTATTCAGGGTCGGTACCCGACTGCGACGATACTCCCGGAGCTATTCTGGCACTTTTAGAGCTAGCGCCACATCATACAATTACCGAGGAGATGCTGGTTGGCGGCGAATGGTTGCTTCAACTACAAAATAACGATGGCGGCTATCCAACATTTTCGCGGGGCTGGGGAAAATTACCTTTCGACCAAAGTTGTGCCGACTTAACCGGGCATTGTGTTTTGGCGCTTGCAAAACTATTGGACATTTACAAATCAAAGCTAAATTCAAAACAGAAACAACAGTACACAACGGCAATAAATAAAGCTGTCGATTATTTAAAGAAACACCAAAAAGAAAATGGTTCGTGGCTGCCGCTTTGGTTCGGAAATCAGCATACCAAAAACCATGAAAACCCAGTGTATGGAACCGCGCGAGTACTCACCTATTTTCAGAAAGCAAAGTTATTGTTGAAAGATGAGCCGGTTTTGGTCCCGGAAATTGAAAAAATGATTGCTAAAGGAACAAACTTCCTGTTAAAGGTTCAGAATGAAAATGGCAGCTGGGGCGGCGATTTTGGAATTGAAGGCTCGATTGAAGAAACAGCTCTTGCCATTGCAGCTTTGAATGAAATAAAATCAGAAACTGAGATAGAAAAAGGATTAGCGTGGCTCGAAGATTATTACAAAAAAAACGGGCTTAAAAAAGCCCCGATTGGATTGTATTTTGCATCGTTGTGGTACGATGAAAAATTATATCCTTTAACAGCTTACCTCGAAGCCATTAAAGGATATATTGACAAAAATTAAATCTGGGTTCCCTCCTTTTGCACCAGGGTTCCGTCTTCCATAATTACCTCGTAGAAATAACCGGCGCCAAAATCTTTTTCCAGCGTAAGTTTTCCTTTAAAAGTAACTACGTCGCCTACTTTTACATCGGCTTGTGTCGTAATTGTGAGATCGAAATTACCACCGACACCGGTACCGTCCTGAATGTGCACCCAGTTTTTACCCATCACCTGTTCGTTTACTTTTACAACAGCTCCTTTAATTTCAAATTCTTTACTGCTGTATTCGGCTTTGTTTGCAAAAACATCGGCTATGCTCAATTCACTTTCGGCTTTAGTAATTTCAACTTCAGCATCGCTGGCTTCTACCTTACCCTGATGCGACGCCGGCATACCGCCAGTCATTGCAGACTGTTCAGCCCCCGGTGTTTTGGTTATTTTATTCACAAAGTAAATTACATCAAAAGTTTTGTCGATTTCTTTGCTGTGGAAATTTTCCATTGGCAGAGCATCGTAGTAATACAAAACTTCGCCCGGATTCACCTCTTGTTTTGCTACTGCGATCCACTTTGCAATACCATTTTCAGTTGCACTAATGTACGTGTAACTTCCTCCCTGAATCACTTCTGAAACCTTAATCATATTGAATGCGCTCTCGCTCTGAGCCGGAGCCGAAGCGCCATTTTTATTTCGTACACACGCTAAAAACATGCCGGCAACGGCCAGTATCATCAAGACTTTACTTAAGTTCACTTTCATCTTCATTTTTCCTCAATTTTTAAAATTTAATAAAGGTACAATCACTAAAACAACGTTAAATATTAAAATGTTGTCTTGCTTCGGAAAGATAAAAATTAAAATCAAAAACCGCCAATTTTACGGCACCAGTTGAAAACGTGAAGTTTATACAATTGACCACAAATTGGCATTAATTTATATCAGCTAACTCGGGAGTGGGTTCCCATTGAATTTTATGCAATTCCTGCATCAACGAATCCTTAACTGCTGTATAGCGGGTCATATTTTCCTCTTTAACGGGCTCAACCGGTGGAGCTTTTACTTTTAACGGATCGACATAACTGCCGTTTTTAGCCACCCTGAAATCGAGATGCGGCCCCGTTGCCAGTCCGGTTGCACCAACATACCCAATTACCTGGCCTTGTTTTACCCGCGCTCCGGTAGTAATTCCTTTACCAAACCCCGCAAGGTGCATGTAAGTCGTAGTATATACTGAGTTGTGTTTTATTTTCACATAATTACCTCCGCCACGTTTTTGATAAGCTTTGGCAATAACAGTTCCGTCGCCAATACTCATTACCGGAGTTCCCTTTGGCGCTGCATAATCCACTCCGTGGTGCGGACGACGAATACGCAACACCGGATGCAAGCGGCTATTTGAGAATCGCGAACTTATTCGCGAGAACTGCAGAGGGGCTTTAAGGAATGCTTTCCGGAGACTTTTCCCCTGTTCATCAAAATAGTCCCAACGCTCGTCCTGATCGAATATAAAAGCGTAATTTTCTGCGCCATAATGATCAAACTGAACGGCATAAATTTCGCCAATGCCAATGGAAACGGAATCCACAAACTGTTCATCATAAATCACCCTGAAACGATCGCCTTTCTGGATAGCGAAGAAATCGATGGTCCAGGCAAAAATATCGGAAAGTTCTAATGCCAGCATCGGGTCTTGCCCGTTATCCACCATAGCATTCCATAACGACGATTCTACAACGCCATGTGCGGTTCGTTGCCGGGTTTTCACTTCCTTTGCCCCCTGGTAAATTCCTAAGGTATCGGTTAACTCGAATATGGTATACTGAACCGGCGAGTTTTCGTAAACAAAATATTTGGCAACAGGAATGGAATCGCGGGTAGAAAGGATGCAGAAATTTTCGCCACTCTTAATTTTTCGAACATCAAACACTGTTTTTGATTTTCGGGCAATTTTATCGATGGTTCCCATGCCTACGCCACGTGTATTTAAAATCTGGCTGAGGTACTGATTGTTTTTTACCTTACCCATTTCAAGCGTAAACGAATCAACCGGAAGTCCGTATTTTAACTCCGGCATTTTTACTTCAACTACGGTATCCAACACCGGAACCTCTTCCTTTTGGGCCTTTTTAGGTGCACACGAAAACAACTGCCCCAGTGCAACAACAAGTCCCATCCCCACAACTATCGATCTCAACTTCCTCATCTTCAAATTTTATTTAGGCAAAAATATAAAAACTGAGCAGAAAACAAGTTTAGTATGTTTACCTGTAAAAATTTCTTTGTTAAGCCTGTTTTTTACAAAACGGGGCGGAAGTAGAAATTCCCGGGCAGAAATGCCACAAACGAGGCAGAAATGTGATTGTACCGCCCGGAAATGTGATTGTACCGCCCAGAAATGCATTGAACCAGCCGGAAATGTAATTACACCGGCCGGAAATGCATTTTACGGCGTTATGAGGTATTTCCGGGTGGTATTTCCTGTTTCCGGTTGGTTTCTTCCGGTATTGTATTGTTGCCATACCTTCAAGGTTTCGTAAATCTTGAAGGTATAAACGAATAAGCCTTACAGCTTCAGTTTATCGAACCCCTGACCGTAAACGCCCATAACACTTCCCATCGAGATAAAAGCATCCGGATCGATCTGTTTTATCTTACGGAAAATGGCACCAGTCTCCTTTTTCCGAACAACCGACATAATTACTTTCGTATCTTTTTTAGTGTACCAGCCTGTTCCGTCGAGCAAAGTAACCCCACGAATGGCCTCGTTATTAATGTATTCTGCAATTTGTTCGTATTCTTTTGAAATGATAAACATTTGGGCCGAGCGGTTGGCACCACTTAAAAACGAATCGAGCGAATACGAAACCACCCACATAGAAACGTAACCGTAAACCAGTTTTTCGGGCGAGCGGAATACCATATACGACGAAGCAATAATAATAACATCGCACAACAAAATAATGCGGCCCGGGCTAATGTTTCGGTATTTATTAATAATCATGGCAAAAATATCGGTACCACCAGTGCTGCCCCCTCTCGAAAAAACAACTCCTAAACCAACACCGCCGGCCATTCCGCCTAAAATAGCCGAAAGGAAGGTATCGTTTACAAGCGGCTGTATCGAAAAATTCTGAAAAAGGGCGAAAAAACCAGTTAAAACCAGGATACTGTAAATGGTTTTCACCCCATAATTGGCTCCTAAAATTTTAATGGCTATCAACACCAGAAAAACATTTATTACCAGATACGAGATACTTACCGGAATTTTTGTAGCAAAATAAATAACGGCCGCAACACCACTAATTCCACCACCGGTTATTTCGGCAGGAATAAGAAAAAGTACCCAACCTACAGCATACAAAAACAAACCGAAAGTAATAATTGCATAATCACGTATTGTGCGTGCCATGCGCGTCTTTCCCGACAATATTTCCTTAACCATCTTTAATAATTTATCTATTTCAAAAAAATCGCGCAAATGAACGAAGCCTTTACCTAAAAATTAGTGATGATTGTCAGGGATTTGCGAAATAACATTGATTTAAAAAACGAAAGGACAATCGTACGATTGCCCTTTCCATATAGCTCTTTAAATACCGCGTGATAAATAGATTATCCAACCGCAATATTTATAATCTTTTTCGGCACAAAAATGAATTTCCGAACGGTTTTCCCTTCTATCCATTTGGCAGCACGCTCATCGGCAAGTACTGTATTTTCAATTTCGTCTTTCGGCATATCCAAGGGCAGCTCAATTTTAAAGCGCATTTTTCCGTTAAACGATACCGGGTATTCGTACGAATCTTCGGTCAGTAAACTCTGATCAACTTCAGGCCACGCTTCGTAAGCCAGTGTTTCTTTGTTTCCGTATAACGACCACAACTCTTCAGCCATGTGCGGCGCATAAGGCGCCAGTATTTTGGCAAAAGTTTCAGCCGTTTGTTTGGTAACTTTTCCCTTTTTAATGGCCAGGTTATTGAATACCATCAATGCCGAAATTCCGGTATTGAACTTCATATTCTCAATGTCGTGCGCCACCTTTTGTATGGTTTGGTGCAGCAATTTTGCCACCTCTTTATCTTCTTCTCCGTCAACAATTTTCGCCGGGTCGGCAAAGAAACGGTAAACACGTGCCAGGAAGTTAAAAACTCCTTTCACGCCGTTTTCGGCCCAGGGTTTACGCTCATCAAGCGGCCCCATAAACATTTCGTACAAACGCAGCGAGTCGGCACCGTAATGGGCAATCACATCATCGGGGTTCACCACATTTTTCAGCGACTTCGACATTTTTGCAACGATCTGTCTCAGCTCCTCGCCGGTTTCTGTGTGGAAATATTTACCGTCTTTTTCCTCTACCAAATCAGAAGCCACTTTTGCGCCGGTTGCAGTTTCGTAGGCAAAGGCCAGAATCATTCCCTGGTTAAACAGTTTTTGGAAGGGTTCATCGGTTGAAACAACACCCAAATCAAACAACACTTTGTGCCAGAAACGCGAGTACAACAAGTGCAGAACAGCGTGCTCGGCACCTCCAACATACAGGTCAACAGGCATCCAGTATTGTTCCTTTTTCACATCGAAAATACTGTCTTCGTTATTCGGATCGATGTAGCGCAAATAGTACCAGCACGATCCGGCCCACTGCGGCATAGTGTTGGTTTCGCGGCGGCCTTTACGACCGTTTTTGTCGGTAACCATTAACCAGTCTTCGGCATTTGCCAAAGGCGATTCGCCGGTTGCGCTTGGCGAGTATTCTTCCAGGTTGGGCAACTGCAAAGGCAGATTCTCATCTTCCACCAAAGTAACTTCGCCATCTTCCCAGTGAATTACTGGGAAAGGCTCGCCCCAGTAACGCTGGCGGCTAAACAGCCAGTCGCGCAGTTTAAAGTTTACGGTTGCTTTACCAATTCCTTTTGCTTCCAGCCACTCAACAACTTGCTGAATTCCGGCAGCTTTGTTCAATCCGTTTATATCTAATCCGGTTTCATCGCTCGACGAGTTGATGTAGGCACCATCTTCCGTCCAGCAGGCATCGCCGGCTAAAATCTTATCACGATTTTCGGCATCTTTCGGATCAAGAATGCAGTTCACCGGAATATCAAATTCTTTGGCAAACTCAAAGTCGCGGGTATCATGAGCAGGAACTGCCATAATCGCTCCTGTTCCGTAACCCATCAGCACGTAATCGGCTACCCAAATCGGAATCAATTGTTTGTTTACCGGGTTCACTGCATAACGACCGGTAAAAACACCGGTTTTTTCTTTAGCCAGATCGGTACGGTCCAAATCCGATTTTAAAGCCGCAGCTTTTATATAAGCATCAACCGATTCTTTTTTGTCTTCGGTAACGATTTCGTTTACCAAGGCGTGTTCCGGAGCAATTACCATGTAAGTTGCACCAAACAAGGTATCAGGACGGGTAGTGTAAACACGTAGATTTTTATCCAATCCATCGATGGCAAAATCCACTTCGGCACCGGTTGATTTACCAATCCAGTTGCGCTGCATGTCTTTTACTCCTTCCGGCCAATCCAGGTTTTCAAGCCCACTCAGCAAACGCTCACCATAATGAGGGATACGAAGCAACCATTGTTTCAGGTTTTTCCGGATAACGGTGTTACCACATTTTTCGTGCGAACCATCGGTTAGTACCTCTTCGTTGGCACAAACTGTTTTACACGAATCGCACCACCAAACCTGTGCATTATCGTAATACGCCAGGCGTTTCTCACTGATGTATTCCTGTACAGCGGTTTCACCTTTGGCTTTAATATCTTCAGGAATTACCAATTCTGAGATTGGACGTCCCTTTTGTTGCTCCTCATCAAAATAGGTGTCGTATAATTTTTTGAAAATCCACTGTGTCCACTTAAAATATTTTGGATCGGTGGTATTTATTTCGCGGTCCCAGTCGTAGCTCAAACCAATCGCTTTAATCTGCCGACGGAAATTATCGCAGTTTTTCTGAGTAGTAATGGCCGGGTGTGTACCTGTTTGCATAGCGTACTGTTCGGCAGGCAAACCAAAGGCATCGTAGCCCATTGGGTGCAACACATTAAAGCCTTTCATACGTTTGTAACGGCTTAAAATATCGGTTGCGGTATAGCCCTCAGGGTGCCCAACATGCAGCCCCGCTCCCGAAGGATAAGGGAACATATCGAGTATGTAATATTTTGGTTTCGAGTAGTCGTCGTTGGTTTTAAACGTTTTGTTTTCCTCCCAGTACTTTTGCCATTTCGGCTCTATTTCTGCGAATTTATATTCCATTTTCTTACGTAATAAGATTCTGATTTTAAAGGCGCAAAGATAAAATTTTTGTTGGATGTATCAGGAAATTTACACATTCAAAATAAATCAAATGAAAATGTTTGAGTTTACAAGCAGCTCGCCACAAAAAACAAACTCCCAATCTGTTAACTGTTAAATAACATGCTGAGGTGCAACAAGGTAACTTCCGGCTTTTCGTAACTTAAACTATTATAACTAAAACCATTAAAATGATCACAAAAAGCAGTAAAGCATTTGTTGAAGATTTTATGCATTATATACGTGCAAAAGATCCCCGGCAACCGGAATTTCACCAGGCAGTGCACGAAGTTGTGGAATCGCTGGCCGATTATCTGCTCGACAACCCAAGGTATATTCACACACAGATTTTGGAACGAATGGTGGAGCCCGAGCGCATCATCCAGTTTCGTGTTCCCTGGATCGACGACCGGGGAAAAATTCATATCAACCGCGGTTACCGGGTAGAAATGAACAGCGCTATTGGCCCTTATAAAGGCGGGCCGCGATTTCACCCAACCGTAAACCAAAGCATTCTTAAGTTTTTAGCTTTCGAGCAGGTTTTAAAAAACAGCCTTACCTCGTTACCAATGGGTGGCGGGAAAGGCGGCTCTGATTTTGATCCGAAAAACAAATCAGACAATGAGGTGATGCGCTTCTGCCAGAGTTTTATGACTGAACTTTCGCGGCATATTGGCCCTTATACCGATATGCCAGCCGGCGATATTGGCGTTGGCGGTCGAGAAATTGGCTTCCTTTTTGGGCAATACAAACGCCTGCGAAACGAGTTTACCGGAGTACTTACCGGAAAAGGTGTTGAGTGGGGAGGTTCACTGATAAGGCCCGAAGCGACCGGTTATGGTGCTGTATATTTTGCCGAAGAAATGATGCAAACCCGTGGCGAAAATTTTAACGGGAAAATTGTTGCTGTTTCCGGATCAGGAAACGTAGCACAATATGCCACCGAAAAAGTAATTGAACTGGGCGGCAAAGTGGTGACTTTATCCGACTCCAATGGATCAATTTACGCCCCGGAAGGTATTGATCGGGAAAAACTCGATTTTGTTATGGAGCTAAAAAATGTGCATCGCGGAAGGATAAAGGAATATGCCGACAAATATGCGGTTAAGTACATGGAAAAACAACGTCCGTGGAGCGTAAAATGCGATGTGGCTTTACCTTGTGCAACCGAAAACGAGCTGAATATTGAAGAGGCAAAAATGCTGCTTAAAAATGGTTGTTTTGTTGTTGCCGAAGGTGCCAACATGCCATGCACCGAAGAAGCTGTACACCACTTCCTTGTGCAACGAATTCTTTTCGGACCGGGAAAAGCCGCCAACGCAGGCGGTGTAGCAGTGTCGGGGCTGGAAATGACACAGAACAGCATGCGCCTGGCATGGAGCCGCGAAGAAGTGGATACCAAGTTGCATTCAATTATGCGTAACATTCACGAAATGTGTGTGAAATACGGAAAAGAAAGTGCCGATTTTACCAACTACGTAAAAGGTGCAAACATTGCCGGATTTGTAAAAGTTGCCAACTCGATGATGGCACAGGGGCTTGTATAAGCCCATAATACGCCTTGACTTTTGCGATGGGTTCCGCTCTTTCGCTCCCACAGAGCAAAGATGTCAGCATTTGTGGCCGGCAAAGCGGTGAAATAAATAATTCATATTCCTTCAGGATTGAGAATTCAAACCTGATTTCATCCTGAAAATTTCTTTCCAATCCGTTTGGTACAGTTTGTAATGCAGCAGTTGTGCACACAGGCATAATTTTTGTTGTAATGCGCCCGATTAATACATTTGCACAAAATTATTTTCGGTGAAAAAATTCAATCTGACCTTTTTTGTATTTCTACTTTCTATTTCCGCTGTTATTGCCCAATCGTATGTTCGGGTAATAAATGCCAAAACAGGTAATCCGGTTGAGCATGCCATGCTTATTTCTGATCACTTTCTTACACAAACCGATAACCAAGGCAGGGCAAAACTCGATGGTTTTTTGGCGGAGGAAAAAATCCTCTTTAAACATTCATCGTACATACCGTATGTAAGTACCCGGCAAAAAATTGAAACCCAAAGCCGAACCGTATTGTTGGTTGAAAGTCCGGTTCGGCTTAACGAAGTGGTTGTTTCTGTTAACCGCTGGAAACAGTCGAAAACCGAAATTCCGCATACCATAAAATCGATACAGCCCGAAGAAATAATGCATTACAATCCGCAAACCACTGCCGATATGCTGGGTACCAAAAGTGGTATTTTTATCCAGAAAAGCCAGATGGGCGGTGGTAGCCCGATGATTCGTGGTTTTGCTGCCAACCGCGTATTGATTATGGTTGACGGCATACGAATGAACAACGCTATTTACCGCAGCGGAAACCTGCAAAATGTAATTTCGGTTGATGCGCAAAGCCTGCAAAATACCGAGGTTATTTTTGGCCCCGGTTCGGTAATTTACGGAAGCGATGCTTTGGGTGGCGTAATGAGTTTTAATACCCTTTCGCCCAAACTTTCTACCGACGATAATTTTGAAACTTTTGGAAAAATATACGCTCGCTTTTCCAGCGCCAATTTTGAAAAATCGAGCCATTTTTCGTACAATTTTGGCGGAAGAAAATGGGCATCAGTAATTAGCGCCACCTACTCGGGTTTTGACGATCTGACAATGGGAACTTCCGGCCCCCACGAATATTTGCGCCCTGAATATGTAAAAGACGCTTCCTATTCCGGAGAGGATCAGATTGTGCAAAACAGCAACAACCGGAAACAAGTATATACAGGTTACAACCAGTTTAACCTGCTGGGGAAACTGCGTTTCAGACCAAATGAAACCGTAGATATTTTACTAAGTGCACAGCACTCTCAAACCGGCGATATTCCGCGATACGACAGATTGATTGAGTATAGTGGCAACGAATTAAAATACGCCCGGTGGTATTACGGTCCGCAAAAGTGGACACTTTTATCAGGCCGACTGCAACTGGAAAAAGAAATGCTGCTTTTTGATAAAGCCAACTTATTGTTGGGATACCAGGACTACACCGAAAGCCGCCACGACCGCAAACGAAATAACGATGTGCTGCGCCACCGTACTGAAAATGTAAACGTGTATTCGGCTAACATCGATTTTGGGAAAAACATAGATAGTAAAAGTGATCTGTTTTATGGTTTGGAAGGCTATTTTAATACGGTAGGTTCAACCGGATTTTCTGAAAACCTGCTTTCCGGAGAGCAGCAAACCATTGCTCCGCGTTATCCCAACAATTCAAAGTATTCGAGCCTGGCAGCTTATTACTCCTTTAAATATTCCATTAGCCCGAAAATTATTTTTCAAATGGGATCGCGTTTTACCTACACGCATTTGGAAGGCGAATTCGATACCGATTATTACCAGTTCCCGTTTGATGGTTTCAACATGAACAACTCGGCATTTAACGGCAACCTTGGAATTGTTTGGCATCCCGCTACCGACTGGCAGATCAATATACATGGCTCCACCGGTTTTCGCTCGCCCAACATTGATGATGTTGCCAAGGTTTTCGATTCGGAACCCGGCACAGTTGTGGTTCCCAATCCCGGCTTGAAGCCGGAATATGCCCGCAACATGGAGTTAAGCCTTATCCGTTCGTACCAAAATAAAGTGAAGGTTGAACTCACCGGTTTTTACACCTGGCTGAAGGATGCAATGGTTCGACGAGCTTTCGACGGACTGGGACAGGACTCGATTTTATACGATGGCGAAATGAGCCGCGTGGAAGCATTGGTGAATGCCGAATCGGCCACAATATACGGAACAACCCTAAATGTAGATTACCTTTTTAATAACCAGTGGCGCACCCGCCACGATATTACCATTACAAAAGGAGAAGATTCGGAAGGTTTCCCCATCCGGCATGTGCCGCCGGTATTTGGTTCGTCGCACTTTATTTTCGAAGGGCCAAAATTGTACCTCGATTTATACTTTAACTATAATGGCAAGCTAAATTTCGAAGACCTGGCACCCGACGAGCAAGACAAACCACATTTGTATGTTCCCGATGAAAATGGTAATCCGTATTCGCCATCGTGGTGGACGGCCAATATAAAGTCGAACTACCAGATTAATTCCAAACTGACACTAAGTGGCGGACTAGAGAACATTTTTAACAAACGTTATCGCCCTTATTCTTCAGGGGTGGTGTCTTCGGGAACGAACTTCGTTATTTCGGCATTACTAAAAATATAAGCGCAATATACTTTACTTCTTTATCGGTTAAATTTTTACTATTTACTGACGATTTGCGTCTTTGCATCCCTCTTGCCTCAAGAGAAAATTTACTACTCCCAAATAGTCAGCTAGCGTTTTTCGCTCAAAAGAGAGTAAACAATTTACGAGAGAAGATTTCATTTATTCAATGGGTATGAGTTGAACATATTCGGCTAAAAACGGTTGTTTGTGGTAAGTATTTTTTAGGATGACCAACATAAAAAACGAAAGCCATTTTAAAGAACTTTGCGACTGGCGTACTGGCGTAGAGCCCAAACTGGAGGCCGTTATCCGAGAATACGACTACCCTCCGCTATGGTACCGCAAGCCCGATTTTGCCACACTGATTCTAACCATTTTAGAACAACAGGTTTCGTTGGCATCGGCAAAAGCAGCTTACAATAAACTGGCTGAGAAAATAAAGGAAGTTACTCCTGAAAACTTATTAAAACTATCGGATGAAGAGTTGCGTGCCTGCCATTTTAGCCGTCAGAAAATACAATACAGTCGAATACTTGCCAACGAAATAGTTAGCGGCCAACTCAATCTTGCTGAATTAAACGAAATGGACGAAGCCTCCATTCGAAAAATTCTGATACAACTAAAAGGCATCGGTAACTGGACTGTTGACATGTATGTTTTAATGAGCCTTCATTTTTCTGATATTTTTCCTCCCAGCGATCTGGCAACCATTAAAGCAGTTTACGAATTAAAGCTTGTAGCTCCCGAAGCCACAAAAGAAGAAATTATTGATTACATGCAACGTTTTTCGCCCAACCGCTCGGTGGCAACTTATATTTTATGGCATTTTTACATTCAAAAACGTAAGCTGATTCTGGAGTAAAGGGTAAATCAGAAAATCACATTATAAAGATTTTCATTACCTTTAAACCATGCTCGTTTCCAACAAAATTTCAAGAACACTTGAAGGCCCGTATCGCTTTATTGGTTTCTATTTTGTGTTTGTAGGAGCGATATCCCTGTTCGAGCAAGCCTGGATTATTTTCAGTATCCACAGTGTTTTAGGCTGGTTTCTTTTGAGCTCTTATTCCGGCGTTGATATCGACACCGAAAAACAACTATTCCGTAGTTTTAATATGTGGTTTGGCATTATAAAAACCGGCAAATGGGAACCGATTAATAAGTTTATCGGGTTAACCCTGGTATCAATGAATAAAGTATATAGTTTGTACAGCCGCTCGAACCGCAATTCAACTTCAGGCAGGAAAGAATTCAGAGTGTATTTTGTAAATAAAAAGAAACGACCTGCCCTTGCCGCTAAAACATGTAAAACAAACGATGAAGCACAACGATGCATGGACGAACTGGCCATTTGGTTACACCTGCCGGTTTATAGCACAAAACATTAATCCTTTATTTGTAGTGCAAGGTTAATTCTCCATAACAGCCATATATTATTTCTCCCGATTTTCCGTTATTTATTCAAACAAACTCAGAACGAAAGAAACATGAAGACTCTTCTCAGTATAATTCTCCTGGTATTTATAGTTTTAACCTCGTTTGGCCAAAGTAAAAAACGCGACAAGGTAAAACGCAAGTACCGAAATATTGAAGCTGTTTCGCGCGAAATGCCTACCGTTTACATACGTGGTTCAGTATATGATAGCGATTACAATCTGCTACCAGGAGCAACCGTTACAATCGACGGTACATCGAAAGGAGTAAATACCAACGAAGACGGCGAGTATTTTATAACGAACCTGGAACCCGGAAGGGCACGTATTCGTGTTTCGTTTATCGGATATAAAACCCATACAGCTGATATTATTCTGAGGGAAGGCAGGAATGAGAAGAATGTTATGCTGCCTACCGACGACATCCATTTGGAACCCATATTGGTGAGCGCACAAAAACGCGAACAACAGTTACTCGATGTTCCAACGGCTGTTTCATCGGTGAGCGATCACCGAATGAACGAGGCCAACATCACCGAACTGAGTACCCTTGCAGAATTTGTTCCGGGATTATACGCCCGCGAACAGGGTGCCAACCGTCCCACTTTTGCCATTCGTGGTTTAAGTAGCGATGAAGTCAGCCCCAGTGCTCAGCCACGTGTTTCAGTATTCTTTAATAATGTACCGATAAACCGCGCCAATTCGGCTTCGCTTGAGCTGTACGACATGAACCGGGTGGAAGTACTGAAGGGACCACAAAACACACTTTTCGGAAGAGGCGCACAGGCCGGAGCAGTTCACTATGTTAGCAAAATGCCGGAAAACAACTATTATGGCAGCGTTACAGCCGGGGTGGGTAATTATGGCCATCAGGAATACCGGGGAATAATCAACGTTCCAATTATCGGGAACAAACTGATGATGCGGGCAGCCGGAATTTACAATTCGTACGATGGCTATGTGGAAAATACCTTTGGCGGCGACCTGATGGGTAAAGAAACACTTGCCGGACGCTTTTCATTGCGTTTCAAGCCACAGTGGAACCACCGTTTTGATGTAGTGGTGAATTACCAAAAAGACGATACTCCGGGAATTGCGTTTATGCCCGGCGGTGTGCCAAACACCAATGGCGACATTGGAATTTTTAGCGGTGTTGCCTCGCACGAGCAAGGCAAAAATCTGGGAACGGGAAAAGAAATTTTTGACGCCACACTGAATTATCGTCTGTACATGACCGAACATACTTACTGGACCAGTATCACTTCGTATCGTAAAACCGATGCCTCATCGCGATGGGATGGCGATGGCACTGCATCGGCAGCCATCGATATGGCAGAGTATGCCGGAGCATCACAGTTTTACCAGGAAATTCGAGGAAATTTCTCGCAGAACAGCCGGCTAAACGGTTCGCTGGGAGGTAGTTTCTGGCGAGAGAAAGCTGATCAGACTTACTGGTTCTCGCCCAACGAGCAGCATTTAGCCAACCTTATGCTATCGCAACCGCCGATGCCACTTGTGGATGCCAGCGGTCAGCCAGTTTCAATTCCTGCCATTCCGAACTACGATGCACAGCTGGATACTACGTTTTATATTCCTCTTCCAACAACGCACGAGGAAGAAATGTACAGTAAAGCCACGAATATGGCAGTGGAAGGGTTTATGGACCTGAACTACCAGATTGCCCGGAAGTTTTTTGTTTCGGCCGGTGTTCGGATGGTTTACGATCCCTATAAACTAAACAGTGAATCATCTTTTGTAAGTGGTTCGCCGTCAGTTTTGGGAACATTCACCGGAAACTATCCCAACGTTTTCTTTTTGCCATACGATGCGAAAGAGATCAGGAAAAATACGCTTTCGTTTACCTGGCGCGGTGGCTTAAAATACCGTTTTAATGAATACGGAAATGTTTATGCCAACTACTCGCGCGGACGCCGACCGGCGGTGTTACAATTTACCTCAACAGGCGAAGAGGAAGTGCTGGAGCCCGAGATCCTCGATAATTTTGAGCTGGGCTTTAAAGGAGCATTTTACAACCGTGTGTTTGTTGACCTAACTGGTTTCTACTCGCTTTACAAAGATTTTCAAACCCGTGCCTGGGTGGCCAATAACGAAACGGGCGAATACAACCTACTGTTTAAAGACGGCGGACAGGCGACATCGTATGGCGCTGAAGCCAATTTACAAGTAGCCATAATCGAACAATTGGATCTTTTTGCCAATTACGCATGGTTAAAAACCGGGTTCGACTCCACTGATGTTGACGGAGCTGCACAACTATATTCGGGCCATGTTTTTAGCCTGGCACCGGAACACAGTTTTGCCATAGGACTGAATGCCCGTGTTAACATTACTTCCAATATTAAGCTGTTTGTAAGGCCAAGCTATTCGTATAAATCGCATATTTATTTTGAGGATGCCAACACTCCCGGACTGGAGCAAGACGGCTATGGTTTGCTGAATATTAACGGCGGACTGGAATTGGCCGATCCAAACATACGGCTCACCATTTGGGCAAATAATGTGCTCGATGAAAAATACATTACCAGCGCCGGAAATACCGGGAGCCTGTTTGGCGTGCCAACCTTTGTGCCAGGTACGCCCAAAATGGCAGGCGCAAAGTTAACCTGGAATTTCACTAAGGATGATCGTCGGAGAAGGAGACGATAAATGTGTTTCATCATTGTGGATCCCGTAACCTTTTATAAATGTTTTATGTAAAAAAAGTTGTAATAGAGAAATAGATATTGCGAAGAAAAAAGGAATAAACAGAGTATTATGAAAACAATGCAGGCACATACCAGGCTTTTAGTTATTGCTGTTGGAATATTATTGGTGTCTATCCTGTTTTTACTTATTGTTACCCCGGCAGCTTATACAAAAACACTACCTAACGAGAACAATTCCGGAGCTTTAATAGGATTATCACTGGCAATTGGTCTTCGTTTGGTACTACTTTCAGCCTATCTGCGCATTATAAAAAAGCTCAGAAAAAACCACAACATTCGGATTGGAAGCTACATTGTAATTGGGGTTTTTCTGCTTATTCTGGGTTTAATTGATACCGATGGCGCTTTTGCCTACCTCAACAATACCGATGCCTTTTACATTTCCTTTTTACTTTTCACCAGTATTTTTTGCGATCTAACTGCCGCCGTACTCACTTTTATATCTGCTTCGTTAAAGCATAAAAATGTGGCCGTTAACACTTCGCCCGACAAAATGTTATTGTATGGAATTGTGGTTGGTATCGGCGTAGTTATGATGATTCTTTTTGCCTTTCCATGGGGAATAATTCTTTCGCTGGCCTTCTGGATCTACTTAGGGATAACCATTCGGAGAAAGCCGTCATTTTTCTCAGATAAAATTGAAGCCACGCTTGCAGAAAAACTCCAGAAACGATTAAAAGGACTTCTTACTGTCGCAGTAATTTCGCTTCCGGTTGCCGTTGCCGGTTTAGTAATACACCATGTAAACTCGGCTGGAACAGACCGTGAAGAATCACTGTTTTTCTATATTGGTATCATTGCCGAGTATTCTTTTGTTGTAGCATCTGCAGCCGGTATTATCACTTTTCTTAAAGGGCAACAAAACCCCAATTAAGTGCAAAACATTTGGAGTGAGCGATGCTTCCACCGGAAGTTACCTGTTATCCGTTTTGAATGTAGGTTTTTTGACAAATGAAAATTAATCACTTGTACTTTTTGATTTAATCACTTGTAATCTTTAAAAGCATCACAGGTGATCATTTTATTACTGTCTTGTAATGAAAATTGTTGTTTGAAAAACGATATGCCAGAGGATATGATATTCCCCTCTTTTAATCAAACAAATAAGCAACAAAAAAGGGAAGCGTTTGCTTCCCTTTTTTGTATCTAATTCAATGAATTATCTTTCAGCCTTTTTTCTTGACGAGTAGTTAATGTTCAGTGCAGCCGATTTACGCAGCTCCTGCTTCACATCTCCTACAATACTCATTCTTGTATTCTCATCAATTTTCAACGACGTAACCATAAATGGTTGTTCAGCCTCATCTCTGGCTTCGCGTTCAGCAATAATGAAATCTTGTACTTCATCAACTGTTGCGAATTGATCGTTCAACTGAATACGTGGTGCCTTACCAAATGTTTTTTGATACATAGGCAGAGGTTCACCAATATAAATGTAACTTACTAAAGATTTCTTTTCCAGTTTGCTCAATTCAGTAGCTTCCGGAATACGCATTTTTACCTTTAGTGTTACCTCACGCATTGTTGTACTAACCATAAAGAAGAACAGAAGCATGAACACAATGTCAGGCAATGAAGCTGTTGATATCTCGGGAGTTCCCTTTCCATCATCTTTTCTAAATTTGCTCATAATCTATTCTTAAATATTTTTACCTTTTGGTTCAGCTTCAGAAATTTTCTGCGGATAAATCTTTCTAATGGCATCTTGTTTGTCATCGTCAAGATCTTCGTATGCTTTACCAAACTGTTGTTTAGCCAACTCGTCTCTTAATTCATTAATGGCAGCAACCAGTTCGTTTTGAACAGCGAGATAGGTTCCGTATTGAGTATCCAGGTCGTTTCGTAACGAAATCACCCCTTTTGATACCATAACTTGTCCGAAGTATGGTACCTCCATTGGTTCTTTCTCAGGCAAATTTTCAGCATTATATGGGTTCGCCATAAATTCTTTTGCCCTTTCACGCAGGTTCTCAATTTGTTCGTAATCACCTTCTACCAACAGGTCGTTATTTTTGTTAACAAGCACAACGAAAATGTTTCTTTCATTGATTTCGTTATTCTGATCCTTTAATTCTGAAGGATCGACCCATTGCGGAAGTTTTCTTCGAAGACCGCTGTCAACGTCCATCGTGGTTGTTACCAGGAAAAAGATAAGCAACATAAATGCAATATCTGCCAACGATGAGCCCGGAATTTCAGGTACTTTCTTAGCCATAATTTTTTCCTGTTTTTATTACCACAATTAAACTTATCTAAACAAACGCATTACTGCTGATGATGCAACCGACAAAATCGCCAATCCTATAAGGATATAGGTTGCATACAGCCCGGTGTCTGTTAATTTTGCTACTCTCTCATTTAAGGTTCCGTCTGCCAAAAATTTATCAACTCCTATAAATTGTGGAATTTCAGGAGAAGCCAATAGGTAGGCTACAAGAAACACTACTGCCATAAATCCCAGGGCAATAAGCCCTGACTTTGCAGCTCTTTTGTCGGTGAACATGTGGAACAGTCCTGAAAGAACTGCAACACCGGCACCAATAGCTACAAGTATGTAGCTCCATATCAAGTTGGAATTAATCCAACGCCCCATGGTGGGGTCAGTATCTACATCACTAATGTTTACAAATAACGAAACAAGAAGAATGGTAGAAACAATGATAAGAGCCCATAGTATAATAGTTACTATTTTTGCTGTTTTACCCATTTCTCTACTCCTTATTTTTTCATGTTATGTTTTACCAACAAGTCTAACAACGAGATAGAAGCATCTTCCATGCTGTTAATGATGCTATCGATTTTAGCTACACAGTAGTTGTAGAAAACCTGTAGAATCATTGCAACCACAAGACCTGATACAGTTGTAATCAAAGCTACTTTAATACCACCAGCCACAAGAGAAGGACTAATGTCACCTGCTACCTCAATAGCATCGAAAGCGCCAATCATACCGATTACTGTACCCATGAAACCTAACATAGGAGCCAAAGCGATGAAAAGTGCGATCCAGCTTAATCCTTTTTCCAAAAGACCGGCTTGAACACCACCGTAAGAAATAACTGTTTTTTCAACTACATCGATACCGTGATCGAAACGATCAAGGCCCTGGTAGAAGATACTGGCAACTGGTCCGCGAGTAGTACGACATACTTCTTTTGCAGCCTCTACACCACCACTTTCTAATGCTTCTTCAACACTAGCCAACAATTTTTTAGTGTTGCTGGTTGCAAGGTTAAGGTAAAGAACTCTTTCAATTGCAAAGGCAAGACCTAAAATGAGGGCTACCAATACGAAGCTCATAAAAGCAGGGTCACCTTCAATAAATTTTTGTTTCATCTGGCTGTGAAGTGATTTTCCTTCTTCTGCAGCGGCTGCAGCATCTTCTTCAGCTATTGCAGCAGATGTTTGCTCTACTTGTTCAGTAGCAGCTGCTTCTTCCTCCTGAGCAAGCGCTACATTCGATGCCATAAAAAACAGCATCCCAAATACGGCTATTAACGCGAATAGTCTTTTCATAATTGATTTGAATTTTTAATTAATAATCTCTTTGAATTTGTTTTTGTATTGATTTTTAAAATATTAATCCATTTCCACAAAAAACATGCCTCTATTAAAAAGCTTGTTTCTATTTTTAATGAACGTCCCATTTTTTGCGGAGAGAGAGGGATTCGAACCCTCGGTACCCTTTCGGGGTACACACGCTTTCCAGGCGTGCCAGTTCAGCCACTCCTGCACCTCTCCAGTATTCGTTAGCGCGGCCTCCCAAAAATGAGGGCTGCAAATTAATAAAAAATTGTGAAAAAAAAACTTTGCTATTCACTAATTTCCCCGCGCAGACTTTTATTGAGGTACATTTTGATTTCGTCCGGTTTAAGGCTTTGCCCGAGCAAAAACATCAACTTTGTAATTGCCGCTTCGGTGGTCATATCTTTTGCAGAAACGACTCCTGCATTCAGTAACTCAACACTGGTTTGATACTGCCCCATGACTACCTTACCTCCCTGGCACTGCGTAACATTTAAAACCACTATACCTCGTTTAATGGTTCGCTTAATGGCATTAATCAACCAGCGCGATGTAGGCACATTGCCTGACCCAAACGTCTCGAGTACAACACCTTTTAATCCGGGAGTATTCAGCACCGAGTTAAAAACGTTCTGGTTAATCCCGGGAAATATTTTCAGGATAACCACATTGTCATCAAAATCGGTATTTACTTTTAATATGCCTTTGTTTTCGGGGTAATAAATAAACTCGGTACTAAACTTGATGTCGATTCCGGCCACTGCCAGCTCCGGATAATTTACCGAACGAAATGCGCTAAACAATTCGGCATCGCGTTTTAAGGTACGGTTTCCCCGGTACAATTTAAAATCGAAATAAATACAAACCTCTGGAACAATACTGAGTCCCTGAATTTTTGCCGCAGCAATTTCAACGGCCGTTATCAGGTTTTCTTTTCCATCGGTTCGAATCATCCCGATAGGCAATTGCGATCCGGTAAGAATAATAGGTTTATCGAGGTTTTCGAACATATAACTTAAAGCCGAAGCAGTATAAGCCATCGTGTCGGTTCCGTGCAAAATAACAAAACCATCGTAGGCATTATAATGCCGCTCAATAGTTTTGGCAATTTTAATCCACGTAATCGGATTCATGTTTGAAGAATCGAGAGCCGGATTAAAAGTAATGGTCTTTATTATGAAATCAAATTTCTTCAACTCAGGAACTACCTCCTGAATTTTATCAAACTTTACTGGTTTCAAGGCACCATTTTTGGGATCCTGAACCATACCAATGGTACCTCCGGTATATATTATTAATATAGAAGTTTTTTTGGCAGCTCGTGTGGTCATGCAGTTTTTAATTAGGCCTGCAAGTTATCAAATTCCGAATAAATTACGGGCATTGGTGGTGGTTATTTCTGCAATGCGGGTAAGTGGCAAACGGTAAACATCGGCAACTTTTTGCGCAACATGAATAAGATAGGAACTCTCGTTGCGTTTACCTCTTTTAGGAACCGGGGCCAGGTAAGGCGAATCGGTTTCGAGAACAAGGTGATGCGGATCGATTTCTTTAATTACTTCGTCGAGATCGCTGTTTTTAAAGGTAACTACTCCGCCAATTCCGAGCAAAAATCCCAGTTCTGTAATTTTTTGTGCTTCCTCCACCGTTCCGCTAAAACAATGAAAAACACCACGGAGTGTTCCGTCTTGCTCTTCCTTTATAATTTCGTAGGTTGGGTCGAACGACTTGCGCACATGCACAACAATGGGCAGGTTTAACTTTTTTGCCAAACGTATCTGATAGCGAAAAGCCTCTTTTTGCTCCTGTTCGTATTTGCTTTCCCAGTACAGATCGATACCAATCTCGCCAATACCATAGAATTTACGCCGTTGCAACCAATATTCAATGGCTTCCAACTCTTCTTCGTAGTCTTCTTCTACTGAAGTGGGGTGCAAACCAATAAGCGGAAAACACAAATTTGGGTATGCCCCTGCCAGATCAAGCATATGTTTTATCGAGCCGGAATCAATGTTCGGCAAAATAATCTTTTTAACTCCACTCTCATCAGCCCGCTTTAATGCTTCGTCCCGATCGTGAATAAAATCTTCTGAGTATATATGCGAATGTGTATCTATTAACATCTAGGTACTTTTACCTTAAGCTAACTATTGCTTGTTTTTCTATCTATCCTTAATTATCACAATTAATCGTCTGTAAAATCAGATAATTAAACCTGAGTGGCCGACAAAAGTAAAAAAGTGTTTGTTCCTTACCCTCTTTTCAACTTTACCTAAAAATTAAATTTTCACTTTTCGGGATGGTCGCATCGCTGAATTAAAGGCAAAATAAAACATCCGCCCGAAATCCGAGCGGATGTTTTTGTATTTCCAATATTAAGTATTTCTTAACGAGGCTACACAACACCCTGCGCCAACATGGCTTCGGCAACTTTAACAAAACCGCCAACATTGGCACCTTTTACATAATCAACTTTATTTCCTTTTGAGCCATAGCTCACGCACGTTTCGTGAATCGCTTTCATAATTCCCTTTAAACGCTCATCCACTTCTTCGCGTGCCCAGTTGATACGCATACTGTTTTGCGACATCTCCAATCCGGAAACAGCAACACCACCGGCATTTACTGCTTTGCCCGGAGCATAATCCATTGCCTGACTTAAATAGTCGACAGCTTCAGCGGCACATCCCATATTCGATGTTTCGGCCAATAGTTTACAACCATTTTTAGCCAACTCTTTTGCATCTTCCAGACCTAGTTCGTTTTCGGTGGCACAAGGCATTGCCATATCAACCGGCACTTCCCACGGGCGTTTACCGGCAACAAACTCGGCATCGAATTCTTCGGCATACGGCGAAACAATATCATTATTTGTGGCGCGCAATTCAAGCAGGTAGTCGACTTTATCGCCTGAAATTCCATTTTTATCGTAAATGTATCCATCTGGTCCTGAGATGGTAACAACTTTTCCACCCAGCTCATTAATTTTTGAGATAGCTCCCCAGGCAACGTTTCCGAATCCCGACACTGCGATTGTTTGTCCTTCAATGTCTTTTCCAATTCGGTGCAGCATATGTTGCGCAAAATACACGGCGCCAAAACCGGTAGCTTCAGGCCGAATCAAACTTCCACCCCAAGCCAAACCTTTTCCGGTTAATACGCCGGTGAATTCATTTTTTAACCGCTTATATTGTCCGAATAAATAGCCAATCTCACGTCCACCCACTCCGATATCACCGGCCGGAACATCGGTATTTGGCCCGATGTGGCGATACAATTCCGTCATAAAACTCTGGCAAAACCGCATAATTTCGCCATCGCTCTTTCCTTTCGGACTAAAATCCGACCCGCCTTTTCCGCCGCCCATTGGCAAAGTGGTAAGGCTATTTTTAAATGTTTGTTCAAATCCCAAAAACTTTAAAATACTGAGGGTTACGCTGGCATGAAACCGCAAACCTCCTTTATACGGGCCCAATGCCGAGTTAAACTCTACGCGATAACCACGATTTATTTGCACTTCGCCCCGGTCGTCGACCCAAGGCACCCTGAACATGATTACGCGTTCCGGTTCAACCATTCGCTCCAAAATTTTGGCACGCTGGTAACGTGGATTCTTTTCATAAAAATCCCAAACTGAACCAATAACTTCTTCTACTGCCTGGTGAAATTCATTTTCGCCCGGAGTTCTGTGTTCCAAATTCGCAATGAATTCGTTTATTTTTGTTTTCATAAGGTTAAAAATTAGATGACAACCAACGTGCGGCTGCCCCATTAAAAATCATACTTATTTATGAGCTTGTGCAATCAAAATTTGATTGTTTGGCAAAGGTAGAGAAGTAAAAAAACAAATAACAAGCTTTTCGGAAGATTTGCAAAATCCTTTTATCACTGATAAACAACACTTTAGACTCCTGCAAAAAGATGTTAAAAAACACTGTGTGACGGAAATCAGTATTCCTGACATCATTCCCTGAAACACCTCAAAAACAGGCAATTGTAAGTTTTTACATCTCCAAAGTTTAAAATTCTAACTATTGTATTTAAGAAACTTTAGCGCCTGTAATTTAATAACTGCTTTTTCTATCAAAGTATCAAAATACAACGCTCAGTTTAAGCCGGCAAACACAACGCATAACCAGGCGCGTTCATTTTTGAGAAATAAAATCAAAAAAACGGGTATAAAAAAAGCCCCTCCCAAACGGGAAGAGCTTTCTGTATTTTTGTGAGCTGATTTTTACATCATGCCGCCCATGCCGCCCATACCTGGACCACCCATTGGCATTACTGGAGCATCTTCTTTAACTTCAACAATTACTGTTTCAGTAGTTAAGAACATACCGGCAATTGAAGCAGCGTTTTCAAGCGCAACACGAGTTACTTTTGCAGGGTCGATAACACCTGCTTCGTATAGTTTCTGATACTCATCAGTGCGGGCATTGTAACCATAGTCGCCTTCGCCGTCTTTTACGTTTTGAACAACAACAGCACCTTCTTTACCAGCGTTAGCTACAATCTGACGTAATGGCTCTTCAATGGCACGTTTAACGATTTCAACACCTGTTGTTTCGTCTTCGTTTTCGCCTTTCAGGTCTTCCAATGCAGCAATAGCGCGAACCAAAGCAACACCACCACCAGGAACAATTCCTTCTTCAACAGCAGCGCGGGTTGCGTGCAATGCATCGTCAACGCGGTCTTTTTTCTCTTTCATTTCCACCTCTGAAGCAGCACCAACATAGATAACAGCAACACCACCGGCTAATTTTGCCAAACGCTCTTGCAGTTTTTCTTTGTCGTAATCAGAAGTTGTAGTTTCCATCTGCGTTTTAATCTGGTTAACACGAGCAGCAATAGCTTCTTGTGCACCGGCACCGTTAACTACTGTTGTATTTTCTTTGTCAACAGTAATTTTTTCGCACTGACCCAACATATCAATTGTAGCCTGCTCCAGTTTCATACCTTTTTCTTCGGTAATTACAGTACCACCAGTCAGGATTGCAATGTCTTCCAACATTTCTTTTCTGCGATCGCCAAAACCAGGAGCTTTAACAGCACATACTTTTAACGAACCACGCAAACGGTTAACAACCAAAGTTGCCAATGCTTCGCCATCAACATCTTCAGAAATGATCATTAACGGACGACCTGTTTGAGCTGTAGCTTCCAAAACAGGAAGAAGATCTTTCATTGTGCTGATCTTTTTGTCGTGGATCAAGATGAAAGGATTATCCAGTTCTGCAACCATTTTTTCTGCATCGGTTACAAAATATGGAGAAAGGTAACCACGGTCGAACTGCATACCTTCAACTACGTCAACGTAAGTATCAGTACCTTTTGCTTCTTCGATGGTGATAACACCTTCTTTGTGTACTTTTTTCATTGCTTCAGCAATCAACGAGCCGATAACTGCATCGTTGTTGGCAGAGATTTTAGCAACCGATTCGATTTTTGCGTAGTCGTCGCCAATTGTCTGAGCTTGCTCTTTAATGCTTGCAACAACAGCTTCAACAGCTTTGTCGATACCACGTTTCAGGTCCATTGGATTTGCACCTGCAGTAACGTTTTTCAAACCAACATTAACGATCGATTGTGCCAAAACAGTTGCAGTTGTAGTTCCGTCACCAGCGTCGTCGCCGGTTTTCGAGGCTACTTCTTTTACCATTTGCGCACCCATATTTTCGTAGGCATCGCTTAACTCAATTTCTTTTGCAACAGTTACACCGTCTTTAGTAATTTGTGGTGCACCAAATTTTTTCTCGATTACTACGTTACGACCTTTTGGTCCTAAAGTAACTTTTACTGCATTAGCCAGCTGATCAACACCACTTTTAAGCAAATCGCGTGCTTCAATATCGAATTTAATTTCTTTAGCCATCTTTTCTGATTTTTACTTGTTGAAATTAGTTAATGTATAAAACGTCAGATTGCGACATCAATAAATAATCTACTCCATCAATGTTCAACTCAGTACCTGAGTATTTACCGTAAAAAACAATATCACCAACTTTTAATTCCATTGGTTCATCTTTTTTATCGGCACCCACCAATACAATTGTACCAACTTGTGGTTTTTCTTTTGCTGAATCAGGAATAATGATTCCACTCACTGTTTTTTCTTCTGCTTCCTGCGGTTGAACCAGGATCTTGCCAGCAAGAATTTTACCTTTTAAATCTGCCATTTTGTTTTAGTTTTTATGATTAAATATTTTTTTCGTTTTAACGCACTTTCCGTATCATATTTTGTGCCAATCGGCAAAAAGCATTCAAGCCCTCCAAATTAAAGACAAAATAACACGAACAACTGCAAAAACACCTCCAACACACCCGACTAGTACCTGTATATCTGACCATTACAGCCATGTCAGATTTCCTGCCATGGTGACAGCAACAGTAATAATCTACTGCACCAAATTCTATTCAATACCTTTTTGTCCTTTTATTCTTCTTTTCGCAACTAATAACCCGCTTTATTCGTACTTAATATAGTCGGAAAACAGAGCCAAAGTACCGTGGTTTTGTAACATTAAAAACAGAAAGCCATGAAACTCAAAAATTTAATTTTATTGGGGGTACTCTTACTGCCTCTGTTTGCCTGCGACGAAGCAGACACAGATTACACTACCGAAACCAAATTAATCGTTGATATTCCAACAAAATCGTATTTAGCCAATTTCAGCGAATCACCGGAAACTTATCATTTTGATGGCATTGGAATTTTCTGTCTGGGTTACAGCGATGAGCTCAAAAAATGTCCGGGCGATGTTGTTCAGATCCATCCGGGAGCGGGTTCTATCCTTTCATTTGAAACCCTGCAAAACAATGAAACAATTAAAGAACTCCGGCTTGCCATCTCGTTCAAAACTCAAGGCGACGAATACTACCAGCAAATCCACGCGGTAGATTTATTGCAGGAAGGTAATTTTTTAAGCGGCGATTCACATTCGTTGGTTCTGGATGATGTTCTGGCTCCGTTAACTAACCGTTTGAACGAAAATCCACGCTATCTTATTTCGATTGAAATTAAGGGCCTGGCCAACTTTAATCTTTCATCTGACGCGCAATTTGCTATTCCGCTAATTATTGAAAGCGAATACCATTCACCACGATTTACTTTATAGAGATTGCAACAACATGAATGATCATAACCGGGGATTAGCTGAGCATTCAACATAACAGTTTTAGAAATACCCGGCTATTCTCACTTTAAAGCACTCCGCACACAACACGCAGCGTGTACTCAAAAAAAATCCTTACACATTGATTTTCAATATGCTTTTTTGTACTTTTAAGCAATACACCAAACAAAATTGCTATGCAATCAAAAAAAACAATGGCCAATCACAGTTTCGACATGCTAGCCGAATCGGGGGAGTTTATGAATCTGGTTTTGGACAATATTACCAGCTGTGTGTTACTGCTCGACAAAGACATGCGACTGCAGGCTTTTAATAACGCACTAAAAACAATCTTCTCGAACAAAACCAACGAGGATCTTTTATACATGCTATGTGGCGAAGCAATTGGATGTGCCTACCAAATTGAAGAAGCAAAAGATTGTGGAAAAACCAGTAAATGTTGCACCTGCGAGTTACGGCTGGCCGCGTTCGATTCGTACCTGAACAATACTGCTGTGTATAAACAACATATCAGGCGCCCGTTTTTTAACAAGCATGGTGAACGTGAAATGAAAGACCTGCAGTTTTCAACCCGGCATTTCTATTTTCAGAAAGAGAAATACATCATCCTGATAATTGATGATATTACGGGAAGAACAACCACCCCGAACTTCCCTGAATGACAACATTAAAATTTTATCCAGAAAAAAAGCCGCTCGAAATCGAACGGCTTTTATATATCATTTTGTCTTGAATCCTAATTTTCACCACCTTCATCGTCGGCAGCCGGAGTTTCTTCAGTTGCAGCCGGAGGAGTTGTCGGGAATGTTGGAACCTGAGTAGGATCAACAGCTGTTTCAATTTGTTCCTGCACACGACTTTGGTCGGCTTCTGATTGCTCGCGAGGAATAAAACCCGCTCCTACAACAGAAAGGAATAATAAAGCTCCTGCCAAAAACCATGTTCCTTTTTCAAGGAAATCGGTTGTTTTTCGCACGCCCATAACCTGTCCTGAAGACTGGAAGTTACTTGCCAAGCCTCCTCCTTTTGAGTTTTGCACCAGTACAATCAGTACCAAAAGGATACAAACGATAAATAGTAAAACGGTGATTAAAGTATACATCTTTTTTAATTATTATTCTTTAACAATTCTATTTCTTCAATACGGCCTGCAAAGTAAACACTTTTTTCCGGATATTTCAAACTTAATTTTTTATAGGCATCCAAAGCTTTATCAAAGTTCTTTTGCTGAAAATAAATCGATGCCAAAGTTTCGGTTACCAGCTCCTCATCTTCTATTACCGACTGATCGACAATCCATTTCTCGCCTCCGTTCCCATTGGTATCCTGATTATGCTTTACAGTCCTCAATCGCTCACTGTTGATCGACAGAAATTTATCGATCAACGAGTTTTCCGCTTGCAATTCAACATCTCCTTCCAAACGATAAGTTGCCGGGGCGTTCTCGATTGAAGTCTCCACGTGTTTTTTAGGCAATTCATCATTTAAAAATTTAAACAACACTTTTCTGTCGGGAACCATAACCGCCACTTTCTTTAAAACAGCGTCATAATCGGCATGCCCCAGCTTCTTCAGATTCTTTAAATACAACAGCCAGCCGCCTGAAAACCACGGAAAATCGACAGTGAGTTTTTTTGCCTCATCCAACGTTTCCCCATTCAGCGATTTCGATGTATTTATATAGGTCAGAAACTGCTCGCTTTCCATATTACCAGTTTGCAATGGTTGCGTTAAAAATATCTTCGGTGAGCTTTTTAATTATTTCAGCACTCAGTTCTTCTTCTACCGAACTGATTGAAAGGTTACTGTCAAAGTCTTCGTAAGCCGAGAATGACTTTTCGAAATTTTCTTCTGGCACCTGATTGTTGGTGTACTTCAGATTAATTGTAACGGTGAGTCGTGTTTGTGCCGACTCATCCGCTTTTTGTATCGACATCGGACGAAATTCGTACCCAGTAATCTGCCCTTCAAATTCAAGGTCGCCACTTTCCGAAAGCTCGTTTAACGATGTTTGGCGTGTTAATTTCTCGCGCAATTCTTCGGTAAAACTCTGGCTTAAGGTCGGATTAATTAAACGTGCACGGTTGGGAAAATAATACACAGTAAAAGTTTTTACATTGGGCGACAAATTAGCTCCGGTAAATGTATAATTAATTTTACACGATGGTGCCAAAATGCCAACCAGGCCAGCCACAACGGCAACAAACAAAAGTTTTCTCAACATGTTTTTATCCCTTAATATCGTATTCTTTAATTTTGCGGTATAATGTCCGTTCCGAAATTCCCAATTCCTGAGCGGCATATTTTCTTTTCCCACGGTGTTTCTCCAGCGCTTTCTGAATCAACTCAATTTCTTTATCGGCCAAAGAAAGCGATTCTTCCACAAATTCCTCCGTATCCTGAATATTATCTTTATCAACCGAAGTAATATGTATCGGATTAGGCACCTGTTCTTTTGCCACAAAATTACCATCGTCGGTATTATACAAATTCCGGATAATCTGTGCCTGATCGCCTGAAATTGGTGCATCGCGGTTTTCCATTAAATCGAGCACCAGCTTTTTCAGGTCGTTCATATCGCTCTTCATATCAAAAAGAACTTTGTACAATATTTCGCGCTCGTTGGCAAACGACTTATTGTCTTCTTCGCGCGCCAGCAAAGCCGGCAAGTTGGCTCCTCCGCTTACCGGTAAATACGGCCGCAATGATTCGGCTGAAATATCGCGTTCCTGCTCAATTATCGAAATCTGCTCGGTAATATTTTTTAACTGGCGTATATTTCCCGGCCAGCGAAAGTTTACCAAAACCGTTCGTGCATCTTCTTCCAAACGCACGGGTGGCATTCGGTATTTTTCGGCAAAATCGCGTGCAAATTTCCTGAACAGCAAAATAACATCGTCGGGGCGTTCGCGCAAGGGAGGAATTGAAATCGGCACCGTATTTAAACGGTAATACAAATCCTCACGAAACTTTCCCTCTTCAATTGCTTTCGGAATATTTACGTTGGTTGCGGCAATAACCCGCACGTTGGTTTTAATTACCTGCGACGAACCTACCTTCATAAACTCGCCGGTTTCCAACACACGCAGCAAACGCACCTGGGTTGATAAAGGCAACTCGCCAATTTCATCCAAAAAAATGGTACCGCCATCGGCTTCCTGAAAATATCCTTTCCGGTCGGCAAGCGCTCCGGTAAATGCCCCCTTTTCGTGCCCGAACAACTCCGAGTCGATTGTTCCCTCAGGGATAGCTCCGCAGTTTACGGCAATGTATTTACCATGTTTCCGGCTCGAAAACTGATGTATTATTTGTGGAAATATTTCTTTACCAACACCACTTTCCCCGGTTACCAAAACCGACAAATCGGTTGGCGCTACCTGAACAGCAACTTCAATGGCCCGGTTTATTCCGGCAGTGTTTCCTATTATTCCAAATCTTTGTTTTATTGTTTGTATATCCATATTATATTCAGTCAACAACCTGCAAATTTACAATTTTTCGATGGCAATGACAGAAAGTCAGTCACAATTAAGTTTTTTTAGGGTTTTCTCCATCCGGAAGTGCCAGGCAAATCCCGTTCCAACATATTTTCTGCACAAAGCAGCTTAAATCTGAAGCGATTATTATCTTTGATGCGTCGATAAATTGTTCTGACAAATTGTTCGCAAAACAGACTGTAAACGCATTTAAAAAGAGAAAAATGAACTTCATTGGAATTATACCAGCCCGTTATCAATCATCACGTTTTCCGGGAAAACCACTGGCAAAAATAAAGAACAAACCGATGATTCAGTGGGTATATGAAAATGCTTCGAAAGCACTACCGTATGTTTGTGTTGCCACCGACGACGATCGTATTTTTGATGCCGTAAAAGCTTTTGGCGGCGAGGTGGTAAAAACACTTCCTACGCACCAAAGCGGTACCGACCGTTGTGCCGAGGCGGCATTAAAAATTGCTAAAAACCGCCCCGTAGATATTGTGGTTAATATTCAGGGCGACGAGCCTTTTGTAAAACCGGAACAAATTGAATTGATTAAGTTGTGTTTTGAAAGCGAAACAGAAATTGCCACACTGGTAAAAAAAATCGATTCGGAAGAAGAACTTTTTAATCCGAACCGCCCGAAAGTGGTGCTCGACAAAAACGATTCCGCCTTGTATTTTAGCCGCTCTCCTATTCCGTATTTTCGTGGGGAAGAAAACAAAAACTGGGTAAAAAAACATACTTTCTGGAGCCACATTGGCATGTATGCTTTCAAGGCTGATGTGTTACAAAAAATAACGCAGCTGGAACAAGGAAAACTGGAACTGGCCGAATCGCTGGAACAACTGCGCTGGCTTGAAAATGGCTACAAAATAAAAACCGCAGAAACAACATCGGCCACTATTGGCATTGATACACCGGGAGATTTGGAAGCCGCTTTGCAACTGTTTTAATTTTTTCCTGTATACAGCATATACAGGCATGCAATTTGCTGAATACACAAGGAAACAATTAAACAGTGCTGCCATGAAATATATTATACTTTTCTTATTTACATTATTTGTTGCTTCGGCGTCTTTTGCTCAAGACACCGGATTTTCTTCATTTCAAAATGAAGAAGAAGCAAAAAACGAAGTAAAAATTTACCCAAATCCCTGCAAAAACGATAAAGTTACCATTGATTATTCGCTAAACGAAATCAGCGAAATCCGTCTCACCAACATTACAGGGAAGCAAGTTTATTTGAAAGAATATAAAGTTCCTGTTTCAAAAATACAACTGCAGGTTAACGATATTCCAAACGGAATTTATCTGATTCAGATTTTAACAACCGACAATAAACGAACAATAAAAAAACTGATGATCTCGAGAAATTAATTTTTGAACAATTTTCTTTTTCCCCTGTAAATTACAACAGTATTTAGTTATTTTCACCTGCAAATTAAATAGTATGTTGCGAAACGAGCATGAACAAGATTTACACACAAAAGCAGTTAATCAAACTTATGCGAGTTCCCTTTCTGCCGACAGGCAGGCATCTTAAACCTTTAAAAACAAACTTTTTTAAAAAAGATGAAAATCTCTACATTTATTCTATTTCTTTTTTTTAGCGTTGAATTATTCGCTCAAACAAGTATTTACGAGGCACGTCAGCAAGCAACAAGCTCAAGCGTTACGGTTTCAGGCATTGTAACCAACGGCTCCGAACTCGGTTCCATCAGATACATCCAGGACAATACGGGGGGAATTGCCATTTACGACAATAAACTATCGGAAGTACAACGCGGAGACTCCATTACCGTAAGCGGCCAACTTGTTGATTACAACAACCTGCTCGAAGTTAGCTCTGTTACCAACTTTTCAATACACGCATCAGGACTGCCATTACCTGAACCACAAATCATCAGCATAAGCGATATTGGCGAAGAATATGAAGCAGAACTTATCCGGATAAATAATATTGAATTTGTAAATGCCGGCGGAGAATTTGGCGGAAACACGAACTACTCGTTTACAGATGGAACAAATACCGGAGAAATAAGGATAAGCTCAGGCAGCCCACTTGTTGGAGATGCCATTCCAACCGGAACATTCGACCTGCTTGCTATTTGCTCACAATACAAGACAACTTATCAGCTTCTTCCGCGCGATGCCGATGATTTTATTTTTAACACCAACATCCAACTTACGTCGGCGCTTGAAGTAACTGAAACTACAAGCAACTCGATTACAATTGAATGGAACACCGACACCGATGGCACTTCCGAAATACGATACGGATCAGAGATGGAAATCGCAGCATTGACGAATCATGCCAGCGGCCAATCAACAACCAGTGCCGATGAATATACGCACCGAGCGCAGATTACGGGCTTACAAAGTTCAGAGATTGTTTACGCGCAGGCTTTTTCGATTAACGAGGGCGACACCGCTTTTTCGGCTATCAGTGCTTTTGTTAGTAAATCAAATTCATCAGGCGCCATAAAAGTATATTTCAACACCGAAACTGACGAAAGCTACGCCAATCCAACTGTCGCCACTAATATTGATGATTTTATGGCCGACACACTCGCTGCCTATATTGGCAGGGCCAGCGAATCGATTGACTTCTGTATATACAATTTCGACAATTCAAAAATATCGGATGCACTGAATGCCGCATACGATCGTGGAGTTGCAATTCGGTTTATCACCTGCGGATCAACAAGTCACAACAGTGTTTACGATTTAAACAACAACATTCCGGTTCTTGAACGCCCGGAGATAGCCGAAGGTGGCATTATGCACAACAAATTTGTAATTTTCGATGCAAACGCCACAGATGCTAACGCAGCCTGGGTTTGGTCGGGCTCTACAAACCTCACTCCAAGCCAGTTAACTTACGACAGCAATAATATGATTTTTATTCAGGACCAGTCGCTGGCCAAAGTTTACGAGCTTGAATTTGAAGAAATGTGGGGAAGCACTAGCAACCAGCCGAATGCCGGAAATGCAAAATTTGGTGATGCAAAAATTAATAATACACCCCACCAGATTCAGGTAGGCGATAAATTAATTGCCTGCTATTTCAGTCCGTCGGACAACACCAATCAGCAGCTTATAAACGCAATTAATACGGCCGATTACGATCTGGATATTGAAACCATGCTGATCACCCGCTCTGATTTGGCTTATACTATAATCGATGCCTACGATCGTGGCGTTAACGTTAATGTTATTACTGAACGCGAAAGCGACAATACCGACCTGGTGAATAACAACCTTAGCAGCTCACTGCCCGCAAAAAAATACATTTTCGACGATGCAGCAGGTCAGCTTCACCATAAAGTAGCATTAATTGATGCCAACAATCCGGAATCTGATCCGCAAACGATAACCGGCAGCCACAACTGGAGTAGTTCGGCCAACGAACGAAACGATGAAAACACTCTCATTATTCACGATGCCGATATTGCCAACCAGTATTACCAGCAATTTGCTTATCGTTTTAAACAAAACGACGGAACGCTGGTGGTTTCGGCACAGCTGATAAAATCAACTTCGGTTAAGGTTTTCCCAAATCCAACCGAAGGAAGATTGATGATCACTGCAGATAAAGTAATCTCGCGTATTTCGGTATATAACACCACGGGCGTAAAAATCGAAGAGTTGCAGCCCAATGAAAACACGGCAGAATTCAATCTGCCACACCATTTAACCGGGCTGTTTCTGCTAAAAGTAGAATTAAGCAACGGAGATTATAACACGTATAAGATTTTGAAAAAATAAAAAAGGAGCTTCCTGAAACGGAAGCTTTTTTTCTATTCCCCAAATCGTTTTTTCGCTTCTTCAAGAATAGCAACTGTTGCCGTGGCTCCACAACGTGTGCAACCGGCTTCACGCACAGCCAGCAGAGCATCGAGTGTACGCACACCTCCGGCGGCTTTTATTTTTACGTTAGGCCCGCTGCTATCGCGCATCAATTTTAGGTTTTCAATGGTAGCTCCCATGTACGAGTATCGCCCATCGGCACCTTTTACAAAACCAAAGCCGGAAGACGTTTTTACGTAATCGGCACCAACCTCTGTGCATATCTCACACAGCTTTTTAATGTCTAATTTATTCTCAATGTAGTCGGTTTCGAAAATCACTTTTACAATCGCTCCGTTTTTATGACAGACTTTTACCACCGTACCAATTTCAAGTTCAATATATTTCCAGTCGCCCTGCAACGCTTTCCCTATATTTATAACCATGTCAATCTCAACCGCCCCGTCTTTACAGGCTGTTTCCGCCTCAAAAGCTTTTACTTCAATGGCTGAATTTCCGGCCGGAAAACCAATCACACAACCTACCGCCACCTCCGTATTTTTTAACAATTGCCTGGCCTGTTTTACCGCATAAGGTTTTACACACACCGATGCCACATTATACCTTGCCGCAACGGCACATTCCCGTTCCAAATCGTAATCGGTCATCGTGGGATGAAGGATCGAATGATCGATCATTTTTGCAAGCTGCTGAACACTAGTCATTTTAATTGGTTTTAAGTTATAAGGTAAATTTACAAAATATGCCGACTATCTGTGATATATTTTAGAGAACCTTTTTTCAAATAATAAGTATTAAAACAGAAAAACCATAAAACTTAATGACGATGACCAACAGAAGATCTTTTTTAAAATCGCTTGCCGGCGCTACTGCCGGAATTAGCATGGCTTCGGGCTCTTTTGCCTCCGGGCAGGAAACGCGCGACCGACTTGGCGAAGTATTGCCAAAACGAAAATTAGGAAGAACCGGCGAACACGTTACCATGCTTGGCACCGGTGGCTACCACGTGGGCTGGACGACCGAACGCGATGCACAGGAAGTCATTGAAGCTGCCTTAGAAGGCGGTGTCCGTTTTTTCGATACGGCAGAAAGTTATTCGAGCGGAACCAGCGAAGAACGTTACGGAAAATACCTGACACCAAAGTTCCGCGACCTGATTTTTCTGATGACAAAATCAACCGGCCGCGATGCAAAAACAGTGCAGGAACACCTGGAGGGATCGTTACGAAGATTAAAAGTTGATCAAATCGACCTGTACCAGGTTCATGCCATTTCAACGCCCTGTGATGTTGACAATCGAATAAATAACGGTGTTTTAGACGTACTTTTAAAAGCCAAACAAGAGGGCAAAATAAAATACCTCGGATTTACAGGCCACCAAAATCCGTATGCCCACATGCGAATGCTCGAACAAACGGAAGCAAGTGATATTTTCGACACTGTATTAATGCCGGTCAACCTTCTCGATGCATCGTATTATAGTTTTATCGAAAATGTAATGCCAAAGGCGCTGGATCGAAACATGGGAATCTTATCCATAAAATCGTTGGCCGACGGAAGATTCTTTTCGAAAAAAGAAGAAGCCAACTGGACATCCGACGACCCGGTTATCCCGAACTATGTAAGCATAAAAGAAGCGATGCATTTTGTTTGGTCGCTACCTGTTTCAGTATTAATAGCAGGCAATGAAAATGCAACATATATGCGCGAAAAAATTGCGCTGGCACGTTCATTCTCAAAACTATCGGAAGATGAAAAACAGAATCTTATCGACAAAGTAAAACTTCTTGCCGAGTCGGGAGGAATTGAATACTACAAACAAAAGGAATCATAAAAGAAAAATCCCGGAGCCTCTGCTACCGGGATTCAAACTAAACCTAACTAAACCAAACTTATGAAAAAACAGCATATTGCTGTGAAGTATTTTGTTTCTAATTTGTTTTCTGAATACAATTAATAGTACTCAGTTTAATTGTTTTCATGACGAAAACTAAAATACAAATACCGTGCCAAAAGTTGATCACAGGAGGACAAACTGGAGTTGATCGTGCAGTTTTAGATGCCTGCCTGAACTATTCATTCCCGTGTGGCGGCTGGTGTCCGAAAAACCGAAAAGCTGAAGACGGTAAAATCGCTGCAAAATATCCGCTGATAGAAATGCACGAAGAAGACTATGCGGCCAGAACACGAAAAAATGTAGCCGGGTCTGACGGAACATTAATAGTGGTCTCCGGAGACTTAAAAGGCGGAACACTGCTTACCCAACAGTTTGCTCACGAGCTAAAAAAACCGTTGCGAATTGTTCGTCCATACACAAATCCTTCGCACTTAATTCCGTGGCTGATTCTGAATAATATCAGCACGTTGAATGTGGCCGGCCCCCGCGAAAACGAGTGGATTAACGCCTACCCGCTAACCTACCGATTTATTACCGAATTGATTGTAAAAATTAAATCATCAGCATCGGCGATACTGCCCTGATTTATATCAAAAAATAAAATATCTTTGCGCAAAATAGAAGGAACCATTTAATAGAATGGTTGTTAAGAGGTAGTAAATGGAGAAAATTAGAAACTTTTGCATCATTGCACACATCGACCATGGAAAGAGTACGCTGGCTGACCGCCTTTTGGAATTTACCAAAACGGTAAGCGAACGCCAAATGCACGCCCAGGTGCTCGACAGTATGGATCTGGAACAGGAACGTGGGATCACAATTAAAAGCCATGCCATTCAAATGGATTATGTGCACGACGGTGAGCCCTATAAATTAAACCTGATTGATACTCCGGGACACGTGGATTTTTCGTACGAAGTTTCAAGATCGATTGCAGCGTGCGAAGGAGCATTACTAATTATCGACGCTACCCAGGGAATTCAGGCGCAAACCATTTCGAATTTGTACCTGGCCATTGAACACGACCTGGAAATTATTCCGGTACTGAATAAAATGGATCTCCCCAACGCCATGCCCGAAGTTGTTGAAGATCAAATCATCGACCTTATCGGTTGCGACCGCGAAGATATTATTCGTGCCAGCGGAAAAACCGGAGAGGGAGTGCAGGAAATTCTGAACCAGATTATATACAAAATACCCCACCCGAAAGGCGATCCTAAAGCACCACTGCAGGCACTGATTTTCGATTCGGTTTTTAACTCGTTTCGTGGAATTATTGCCTATTTCAAAATTCAGAATGGCGAGATACGGAAAAAAGACCTGGTGAAATTTGTGGCCACCGGCAAACAATACGATGCCGATGAAGTGGGCGTACTAAAACTAAGTTTGCAACCGCGTGATGTTTTAGGCCCCGGCGCTGTTGGATACATTATTTCGGGTATTAAAACAGCGAAGGAGGTAAAAGTTGGCGATACCATTACCCACGTTGATAACCCATGCGACAAAGCCATTGAAGGTTTTGAAGAAGTAAAACCGATGGTTTTTGCCGGAGTTTACCCTATTGACGCCGATGATTACGAAGATCTGCGTGCGGCTATGGATAAACTTCAATTAAACGATGCATCACTGACTTTCGAGCCGGAATCGTCGGCAGCACTGGGATTTGGATTCCGATGCGGATTTCTTGGGCTTTTGCACATGGAAATTATCCAGGAACGACTGGAGCGCGAATTCGATATGAACGTTATTACAACGGTACCCAACGTTTCGTATAAAGCTCACCTTACCGACGGCAGCGAAATTACGGTTTACAACCCTTCGGGAATGCCGGCTTCAACAACTGTTGATGAAATTGAGGAACCATACATCAGAGCCAATATAATTACGGCCTCGGAATTTATCGGGCCGGTAATGACCCTGTGTCTCGATAAACGTGGCGAACTGGTCAGCCAGAATTACCTGACTGCCGAGCGTGCCGAACTGGTTTTTAACCTTCCGCTGGGCGAAATCGTTTTCGATTTTTACGACAAACTAAAAAGTATATCGAAAGGTTATGCTTCGTTTGATTACCACATGAGTGGTTTTAAACCGGCCAAACTGGTACGTTTGGATATTCTGCTGAACGGCGAAATGGTAGATGCCCTGTCAACATTAATTCACTTCGACAATGCATACCCTTTCGGTCGCCGGATGTGCGAAAAGCTAAAAGAACTGATTCCGAGACAACAGTTTGACATTGCCATTCAGGCCGCTATTGGTGCAAAAATTATTGCGCGCGAAACCGTAAAAGCGGTTCGAAAAGATGTAACGGCAAAATGTTATGGTGGCGATATTACACGTAAACGCAAATTACTGGAGAAGCAGAAAAAAGGAAAGAAACGAATGAAACAAGTGGGTAACGTTGAGGTACCACAAAAAGCTTTCCTTGCCGTATTGAAACTGGATTAATACCGATTCATTTGCGAAGATGCGCTAAGCGGATGTCAACCGCTAAGCGCCTGGAATACAAAAAAGCCTGATAACTTTAAAACTATCAGGCTTTTCTTTTGCTATAGCGTTTCATCAAACAATCAGTTTATAACCTTTTCCGTGTACATTTATAATTTCAACGGAAGGTTCTTCTTTCAGGTGCTTGCGCAGTTTGGTAATATAAACATCCATACTGCGTGCATTAAAATAGTTATCGTCAATCCAAATGGATTTTAATGCATAATTACGTTCCAGCACTTTATTGGCATTCTGGCAAAGTAGTTTCAGCAAATCCGATTCTTTGGTAGTCAGTTTTACGGCGTTCTCGCCTTCGGTAAGCGTTTGCTTCCGGGTGTCGAAGGTAAATTTACCAAGGGTAAAAACCTGCTGAGTACTGGCCTGTCCTTCCTGCGAGGTACGACGCAAAATCGCCTCCAAACGCATAATCAGCTCTTCCATACTAAAAGGCTTGGTAATATAATCGTCGGCCCCCAGCTGAAAACCTTCCAGCACATCGTCTTTCATGTTTTTTGCTGTCAGGAAAATTATCGGGATGTCGGCATTTATAATACGTATATCTTTTGCCAGTGTAAATCCGTCTTTTTTGGGCATCATCACATCCAACACACAAATGTCGAAATGCTCTTTCATAAAACCTTTGTAAGCTGCTTCTCCATCAGGATACAGCTCGGCATCATATCCTTTTGCAACCAAATATTCTTTTAATAATAAGCCTAAATTCTCGTCGTCTTCTGCCAGTAATAATTTTGTTTTTTGTTCCATGGTTAATTATTTATTTGTGGGAAATAAATTTTAAATTTCGTTCCTTTATTCAACGCACTTTCAACTTTTATTGTACCGTTGTGAAGGTCGATAATCTTCTTCACATAGCTTAATCCCAGACCGAATCCTTTTACATCGTGAACATTTCCTGTTGGCACCCGGTAAAAGCGATCAAAAATCTGCGCATGATGTTCTTTAGCAATTCCAATGCCATTATCCTGAACAGAAATAACAAGCTGATCTTTTCGATTTTCGGTTTTCACCCAAATCTCAGGTATGTCCTTGCTGTACTTCATCGCATTGTCAAGCAAGTTAAAAATAACATTTGTAATATGCACCTCGTCGCCTTTAATAAGTGCATTATCTGCTGAAATTTCAGTATGAAGTGTTCCGTTTTTATTGTTAACCCGCAACTCGAAATTGGCGGTTACTGTTTTTATCATCTTATTCGCGTCGAACTCGCGGAACTTTAACTTCAGGCGTCCTTCATTAAAAACAGCCATCTGCAGCACTTTTTCCACCTGGAAACCCAAACGCTTACTTTCCTGGTTAATTACGTTAGCAACGTGTTCAATTATCGACGGCGTATTCGTCACACTGCCATCCTGCAACATTTGACTGGCCAGCGAGATGGTTGAAATTGGAGTTTTCAACTCGTGGGTCATATTATTAATAAAGTCGTTTTTAATGTTCGACAGCTTTTTCTGGCGCATAATAACCATTAAAGCATAAGCAAAAATGGCAATCAGCAATCCGGTTAAAATAAATGTTGGTATAATGGTTAATCCGGTTTGTTTCACCAGGTATCTTCTTCGCTCCGGAAAATAAATATTTAAATAATTGGGTTTCGATCCGGTGTAATCGTTCTGAAAAAGCAACTGCGGATATTCTTTCTTTTTACCCGGCTTGTAATCTGTATCGCCAAAAATAATCCGGTCTTTTCCCAATGTTGAGTTTTTAATGGCGTATTTATAGTCCAGATCGATTTCGGTTTGCGCCAGCGCATTTCTCAAAAACATTTCCAACCGTGCCGAATCAATACGTTCTTCAATGGGACGATCTTCCAAAAGAATATCGTAATTTTTCCAGTCGGCATCGCGAAGCCACTGTTGTCGTCTTCGCTCTTGCTCCAGGCTTTCTTCCAAAAAGCGCTGCATTTGCGAAATAGCACTCACTTTTACCGAATCGGCCACCTCTGCCTTATATTTTTCTTCCATTTGCCCGTAAACGCTACCCTGCGAATAGCTGAGCTGAAAACTTACCGTTGCCTGCGACAGGCTATTTCGCGGAAAAACGTTGCTAAACTCACTTGGATTATTCTTTTGCCCCGGCACTATTCCGCGGCTTGCATATTCGCGTGCCAGTCGCTGTTCATCTAAATCCAGCTGCACGGCAACCATATCCAATGCATTAGCCACTAACTGGTTAAACTGCTCCTCCCTGATATCAGATGCCGACTTGATCATCGATCCCTGCACCAATATCAAACCCGACAGCACAACCGCCATCAACACAATTAATGTTATTAGCATTTTACGACTCATGCGACAAAGATAATTTTATTGAAATGCTGAGAATATGGCACTTAACATTATTTAACAGGATATTGTAATTTGTAAAATTAATTAACCAACCCGCCATATTTCCGGTTAATTATTGACGTTTATTAGCTATTTCGGTTTAGCACTTTTTCGATTACCTGTGGGTAATGTTCGTATTCCAACGCATGTACTTTTGCTGCAAGCTGTTCGGGTGTATCGTTGGGCAACACCTCGCATTGTGTCTGAAAGATGATTTTTCCCTCGTCGTAATTCTGATTTACGTAATGAATTGTGATTCCCGAGTGCGTTTCTTTGTTTTCCACCACCGCTTTATGCACATGCATTCCGTACATTCCTTTACCGCCGTATTTGGGCAGCAAAGCCGGGTGTATATTAATAATCGTGAAGTTTTCGACCAGCTTATCCGGAATTAACCACAAAAAACCCGCCAGCACAATAACATCCACTTTACGATTTCTTAATGTTTCAATAATTTCGTTGGTATTATAGAATTGGTTGCGATTGAATACAAAGGTTTCTACCCCATGTTTTTGTGCCCGCACCAATGCATAAGCTTCAGATTTGTTTGCCCACAGTGAATCGATCTTAATTTTTTCATTTCCAAGAAAATACTTAAAAATATTCTCGGCATTGGTTCCCGATCCCGAAGCAAAAACAGCAATCCTCTTTTGTTCCATTTTAACGTTTCTTTAGACTTTAGAACTTTTAAACAATTCGTTCAATTTTAGGCGATTAATAGTTATATGAGCTGCAACGTTAACATCTTTTTTAATTTTTTCTTGGAGATTTAAAGCGTAAATGTATTACTTTGCAGCGAATTATTTTAAAACAAAATTTAGTATTAATTAAAATTAAGAATTATGTCTGACGTTGCAGCAAAAGTAAAAGCAATAATCGTTGATAAATTAGGTGTTGACGAAAGTGAAGTAACTACAGAAGCATCTTTCACTAACGATCTTGGTGCTGACTCACTTGACACCGTTGAATTAATCATGGAATTCGAGAAAGAATTTGATCTTGCTATTCCAGACGACGAGGCAGAAAAAATTTCTACAGTAGGTGAAGCGATCGCTCACATCGAATCTGCACTCTAATTTTTTAGCACAAGAAGTTATATTCATAGAATTCATTTATGGAATTAAAACGGGTAGTAATAACCGGTGTTGGAACCGTTAATCCTTTAGGGAATTCCGTTGAAGAGTACTGGAAGAATCTTAAGAACGGCGTAAGTGGAGCTGGGCCTATAACCCGCTTCGACGCTTCGTTGCATACCACAAAGTTTGCATGCGAGATTAAAGATTTCGATCCTCTTAAGTACATGGAGAAAAAGGAAATCCGCAAATACGACCTGTACACACAGTATGCATTTGCATCTTCAGAGCAAGCTGTTGCTGACAGCGGCATTGATCTGGAAAAAGTTGACGGTGACCGAGTTGGCGTTATTTGGGGTGCAGGAATTGGAGGCTTACAAACTTTCCACGAGGAAGTAAGAGCTTACAAAGAGGAGCGTCCTCGTTTTTCTCCGTTTTTTATCCCTAAAATGATTGCAAACATTGCGGGTGGTTTGGTATCGATGAAATACGGTTTCAGAGGACCAAACTATACCACTGTGAGTGCATGTGCTTCAGCTTCTCATGCCATGATTGATGCGCTTAATACCATCCGTATGGGAAAAGCCGACATGATTTTGACAGGAGGATCAGAAGCCGGTGTAAACGCATGTGGTATTGCCGGATTTAACTCAATGCGAGCTATTTCAACACGCAATGATGATCCAAAAACTGCTTCGCGCCCATTCGATAAAGACCGTGACGGTTTTGTTATGGGAGAAGGTTCTGCAGCGTTCATATTCGAAGAATACGAACATGCCGTAGCTCGCGGAGCAAAAATTTATGCAGAAATTGCAGGTGGCGGAATGTCGGCCGATGCTTATCACATGACAGCTCCCGATCCGGAAGGAAAAGGTGCGTACTTAGTGATGAAATGGGCATTGGAAGATGCAGGGTTAAAACCTGAAGACGTTGATTATATTAACGTTCACGGAACTTCAACTCCGCTTGGCGACATTGCAGAGCCAAAGGCTATTCTGAAAACATTTGGCGAACATGCTTATAAACTGAGCATCAGTTCAACCAAATCAATGACTGGTCACCTCCTTGGTGCTGCAGGAGCCATTGAAGGTTTAGCAAGTGTTCTCGCCATGCGCGATAGCATTGTTCCGCCTACAATCAACCACTTTACACCTGACCCAGAAATTGACGAAAAGTTGGATTTCACATTCAACAAAGCCAAAGAAAGGGAAATCAATGTAGCTATTAGCAATACATTTGGTTTTGGTGGACATAATGCAACAGTAGTTTTCAAAAAACTATAGTACACTGTGGTTAGAAAAATAGTACAACGAGTAAAACTCTTTTCGTCTGATCGAAAAGAGTTTTATTTGTTTTTAAAAGATCTTTTAGGATTTTACCCCCAGAATTTGCGTTTGTACGATCTTGCTTTTATTCACAAGTCGGCATCAATAGTCGATTCGCAGGGCAATTTTGTAAACAACGAACGTTTGGAGTACCTCGGCGATGCCATTCTAGGAGCCGTTATTGCCGATTTTTTGTACAACCGTTTCCCGCAGGAAGATGAAGGTTTTTTAACCAAAACCCGCTCGAAATTGGTAAACCGTGCCATCCTTACGCAGTTAACGCACGAAATGGGATTACACGTTTTTATCGATTCGAACACCACAAAAAACATCGACAAAAGCCACATTTACGGCGATGCACTTGAAGCGCTGATCGGTGCCATTTATCTGGATAAAGACTACAAAGCGGCAAAGTTTTTCGTTACCAAAAAGATCCTTCCTCAATTTGTCGATCTGAACGAAATTGAACAGGAAGACTCGAATTTTAAAAGCCAGTTGATTGAGTGGAGCCAGAAAAACAAACGCGAAATAGAATTTGAGACCACTGAAGAAACCGACGAAAAAATTAAGCAGCCACGGTTTAAAGCTGTTGTAAAAATCGACAATAAAAAAGCCGGCGAAGGTGTTGGAACGTCTAAAAAAGAAGCCCACCAGAAAGCCGCACACGAAACCTTAAAAAAGCTCGACCAGCTTTAATATTTCCGATGCTCGCACTGCTTATTGCTTACGTTTATTAAATTTGGCCCGCGATAACCATACATGGAAAGTATTTTAATCATAGGACTTGGATTTTTTGCCCAGGGTTTATTCTTTATCCGCACCATTGCGCAATGGTTTAAATCGGAGAAAGAAGGAGAAGTAATATCGCCGGTAATTTACTGGCAGATTAGCCTGGTGGCATCGATAATGATGCTGACCTACGGAATTCTGCGCCACGATTTTGCCATTGTTATGGGGCAGTCGCTGGTGTACGGCATTTACATCCGCAACCTGCAGCTTAAAAATGTGTGGACCAAAATGCACTGGGCCATTAAAGTTCTTGCATTGGCTATTCCTGTTGCTTACTGGGTTTGGCTGCTCACTTCGGGCAGTTTTGCCAACATTCTGCACAACGAAGACGTATCGCTTTTCTGGATGATTTGGGGAACCACCGCACAAGTGGTGTTTATCTCGCGTTTCTTCTACCAGTGGATTCATTCCGAAAACAAAAAGGAATCCTACTTCCCGCTGGGATTTTGGATTATCAGCACCTGCGGCTCGCTTATGATTTTTACTTATTCGATCATTCGTCTCGATCCGGTTCTTTTTGCGGCTCACAGTTTAGGGCTGTTTACCTACATGCGAAATATTGCCCTGCACTATGGCAAAAGCAGCCTGTTCGACAGGCTCAGCAAAATTCCGATGTTGAATAAAGTTATCGGTAAAGTTTCGGATAAGATTAAGTAGCCTCGTATTTCCCGGTTGTTTTAAGGGCATTTTAAATGGCAGATTTAGGATTATCTACCGCCAGGGTAGCCCGTGTAATTTCGCCGCATTATCAAAAAAAAGCAGGCCTCCCGAAAGAAGCCTGTTCAAACATTACTTTGTTTAATTGTTTCCCGTCATTTTCAGTTTAATAAATTCTTTTAACACATAGTAAATCGGCAAAGAAACAAGCAAAACGATTAGTCCCCAAATGGTGCTGTAAAAACTAACAATTGCACCGCCCATAACAATTTCGGGCGAAATATCGCTAGCGGCACGTATGGCCTCCAAAGCCTGCACAATGCCAATAATTTGCGATAAAACTCCGAATGCAGCCGCAAACAATCCGCCCATACGGATTAACCTGATTAGTTTCAGGTTGTATTGCTTTAGAACTACCATTTGGTAAATTTTAATTCCGGCTATAACCAACACCAATAAGCCCATTAAAGAAATAACTCCCATATTTGGGCCACCTGCTTTATGAAATTCTAAAAAGTTCATGATAGTTAATTTTAAAGTTTACACCGGCAAGCTACTCCACATTGTTTAGTTTACAGGAATTTAATCGTTTAACAACCACAAATCAAGGCTCAGTAACCATTTCCGTGAAGGATAACTTATCGGGTGGCTTTTAGGTTATTCATCTTCATTTCGGTGATTTTGGACGATAAAAATAGGTTAATCCAAAAATCCTCGATAATTTACGTATTAATTGTGTTATGACCGATAAGATCCAACATATAATAACCCGGGTAAAAACCTCGAAGTACATCCGACCTGCCTACCACATAGCCTTTTGGATACTGGTTGCCTGTTTCTACTTTTTCATGTTTAGCTGGAACAGTGCTTTTCGCGAGGCAACTATTATTTTCTCGGCCGGATTGCTGCCGGTGGCTATTTTGCTTACCTATTTCTTTAACCACTTTTTAGTGCCGCGCTACCTCTGGAAAAAGCGCTATGGCCTTTTTCTTTTGTACAGTTTTTTCACCCTGCTTGCCGGCGTTTGGCTGTCGTTACTCATCGTTTTTTACGCGCTCATTTATATTCTGAAAAGCAAAGCAATGATCGATCCGTCAGTGCTTCATCCCGAGCTACAAGTGATTTCGCTGAACTTCATTGTGTTTTTTGCCATCGCCGTAAAACAGATAAAACGTGCCTTTTTTATTCAGCAGGAAAAAAACGAGCTGGAACGTAAAAAATTGAATACCGAGCTAAAGCTGAAAGAGGCTAAACTGAAGTTATTAAAAGCACAGATTCATCCCCATTTTCTTTTCAACACACTGAACAACCTTTACGGGCTTACCATGGAAAAATCGGATGAAGCGCCGGGGCTGGTGCTGCGTCTTTCCGAAATTCTGGATTACATTCTGTACCGTTGCAACGAAAAAAAGGTTTTGCTCTACGATGAGATCCTGAACCTGCAAAACTACATCGAGATTGAAAAGCTGCGTTACTCTGAAAAACTAAGTATTACCGTTGATTTCCCCGAAGAAACCAACAACCTGCAAATTGCGCCTTTGCTTCTGCTGCCGTTTGTTGAGAATGCGTTTAAACACGGCGTTAGCCACAATCCGGGCACGGCAAAGATTATATGCAGTTTAAAAACACGACACACTTCAATGGTATTCAAAATCGAAAATTCCATGAATCCGGCGAAACCATATATTAAAAATCTGTCGAAAGGAATTGGCCTTAGTAATGTAAAAAAACGGATGGAGTTACTTTACCCTAAAAAATACGAGTTGAAAATTGACGAAAATGAAGCGACTTTTTCAGTAACTTTAGCCTTAGAATTAGCTGAATAATGTACCGCTGTATCATCATCGACGACGAACCTATTGCCATTCGGGTAATCCGTAACCACCTGTCGGCTTTTACCGATTTCGAAGTGGTTGCCGAGTGCAACAATGCACTGGAAGCAATGCCCGTTCTGCAAAAAGAAAACATCGATTTGCTGTTTTGCGATATACAGATGCCTCAAATTACCGGCGTCGATTTTATTCGTTCGCTACTGCATCCGCCCAAAGTAATTTTCACCACGGCCTATCGCGATTATGCCATCGATGCATTTGAACTAAATGTGGTTGATTACCTGCTGAAACCCATTTCGTTCGAGCGTTTTACCAAGGCCATTAACCATTTTCTTGAATTACAGACAGCTTCTCCCATTTCAACTCCTGAAGCACAGGAAACCCGCGATTTTATTTTTCTGAAAGCCGACAAAAAACATCACAAAATAAACCTTACCGACATTCTGTATTTCGAAAGCCTCGGCGATTATGTAATTGCTCACACCAACGAACAAAAAATTGTTACCAAAGAACGTATCAGCCATCTCGCTGACTTACTTCCGGCCAAACGTTTTCTGCAAATTCATCGCGGCTATATTGTTTCTATCGATAAAATTGAATCGATTGGTGCAGGTTTTGTTGAAATTAAGGGCAAAAAATTACCTATTGGCCGAAACTATAAACCCGATCTACAGAAACTGTTGTCGTAATAAACGTTTCGTTTTTAATCTGTTTTACCTACTTTTAAACCCAATAGAAAACCGGATGCAAAACAACAAGTATATATTTCGAGAAGGTTGGATATCCATTATTGTCAACACGCTTCTTTTCGGCTTGAAATACTGGGCGGGAATTGTAACAGGCTCGGTAGCTTTAATTGCTGATGCCTGGCATACACTCACCGACTCGGTGTCGTCGGTAGTTGTATTGATCGGTGGAAAGATTTCGAGCAAACCGGCCGACGATGATCACCCCTTCGGGCATGGCCGTGCTGAACATATTGCCGCCATAATTATAGGTGTTTTGCTGGCGATAGTTGCTTTCGATTTCGTATTAAAATCAGTTGATAAATTTGGCACCCACGAAACTACGGTTTTTGGCACCGTTGCCTGGGTGGTTACCATTATTTCCGTTGTGGCAAAGGAATTACTGGCCCAATATGCTTTTTGGGGCTTTCGGAAAACCAAATCAACCATATTAAAAGCTGATGGCTGGCACCACCGAACCGATGCGCTTTCATCGGTAATAATTTTAGTTGGTATGCTCGTGGGTAAATATTTCTGGTGGACAGATGCGGTTTTGGCACTAATAGTCGCCATAATGATCGGGTATGCCAGTTTCGAAATCCTATCGAAAGAAATCAAGTCGCTGCTTGGAGAAAGTCCTTCTGATGACTTGTTGGAACAGATCCACAAAACAGTTCAACTTAATTGCAAAATACAAGTTAACCTTCATCACATTCATTTACACCACTACGGACAGCATACAGAAATGAGCTGCCACATAAAACTCCCTCCTGAAATGACGCTTTACGAAACACACGAAATCTGCACAAAAATTGAAAAAACCATTAAAAAGGAATTTGGTTTTATCACCACCATACATCCTGAGCCATTGAGCGATAAACGCACAACATTTGAACGTTTTTAAGGCGGAGCTCACTAAAAATTATTTTTTACAGATCCCAACTCTTTTTTAACATGTAAAAACGCAGCGAGTCAGCTTAAATATTGATTTTTTTCCATATTTTTATCATCTATTTAAATTTTTTAAAAACTAGCTAGATGAGAAAGATATCAGTTTTGTCCATTTTTGTAATCCTCCTGACCATGTTTCAGTCGTGCTCTGAGAAAGTTGAAACCGACCTTACTAAAACGGCTTTTATACCAAAACCAACCAGTGTAACAGCAACAGGCGACGGCTTCAACCTTAATAAAGCCAGTGTAATTTATGTGCAGGAAGGTAGCGAAGGAGTGCTCCGTTCGGCCGAGATACTGGCTGAAAAGATCAACCAGCTTACCGGTGGATCGGTTACCGTAAAACCAACAAGTACTCCTCCATCAAGAGAAATTTACATTTCTGATGTCGACACCAAACACTTAAGTGAGCAAGGTTACGAGCTGAAAATTGAAAAACACCTGATATCAATTCAGGGTGCCGATGCAGCCGGATGTTTCTTTGGTGTGCAAACCTTGTTGCAAACACTACCGGTTAATGCCGATAATACACAAACCTTGTATGTACCAACAGGAACTGTGACTGACTCGCCGGAATATAGTTACCGTGGAGCCATGCTCGATGTTTCGCGCCACTTTTTCAATGTTGAAGAAGTAAAACAATTCATCGATTTCCTGGCGATGTACAAAATGAATGTGCTTCACCTGCATTTATCCGATGACCAGGGCTGGCGAATTGAAATTAAATCGTGGCCAAAACTTACCGAAATTGGTGGCCAAACCGAAGTAGGCGGTGGCGAAGGTGGTTTTTACACACAGGAACAATACAAAGAGTTGGTTCAATATGCTGCTGATCGCCAGATTATGATCGTTCCTGAAATTGATATGCCGGGACATACCAATGCAGCACTTGCATCGTACGCCGAATTAAATTGCGACGGCAAAGCCCGCGAACTTTACACCGGAACCGAGGTTGGATTCAGCACACTTTGTACCGATAAAGAAATTACTTACCAGTTTATTGACGATGTAATCCGCGAGTTGGCTGAAATAACTCCCGGTGAATACATCCATATTGGTGGCGACGAATCGCATGTTACCGCCCACGACGACTATGTGTATTTTGTGAACAGGGTTCAGGAAATCGTAAAAAAACACGGCAAAAAAATTATCGGCTGGGACGAAATTGCCAACGCCAAATTGATTGATGATGTTACCGTACAATTCTGGGCCGATGTTGAAAACACCACAATGGGCGTTGAAAAAGGTGCACAGGTGTTGATGTCGCCGGCAGCGCGCGCTTACCTCGATATGCAGTACGATTCAACAACTCATCTGGGCCTGCACTGGGCCGGTTACATTGAAGTGGATCATGGTTACGACTGGAATCCGGCAACACTGGTTGAAGGCATTACCAAAGAGAATATTCTGGGAATTGAAGCGCCACTTTGGGCTGAAACAGTTACCAATATTGATGAAGTGGAATACATGGTTTTCCCTCGCTTGCCGGGATATGCCGAAATTGGCTGGACAGCACCTGCAGAAAGAAGCTGGGACGAGTACAAAACGCGTTTGGCAAAACACGGCAAACGTTTTGAAGCCTTGGGCATCGATTATTACAAATCGGCGCTGGTTCCGTGGGAAGAATAGAACAAACTGATAGGATTAACATAGGAAGCGGGTTGCAAAAATGCAGCCCGTTTTTTTTTACATCATTCAAATATTACTTTCGAAATTCGACCTTGACTTCCGGCAGCAAAACCGGCCAGTTTACCTGGAATTGCCCGAAACGTATAATAACCTTCGCCGGAAAGAAAGTTCCAGTTTATTCCTCCATCGGTTGAAATATCACACCCGGTTTTTCCAATGGCAAATAAAAACGAAACCTCATCCGCTTCTACATCCTGAACGCATGATCGGTATTCTTTTGGCATAGTAACAGCCGGCTGCCAGGTTATTCCGCCATCAAATGTATAAGAAGCAATATTGGTGTTCAGTTCCGGCTCATCGTAAATTCCACCAACAACTATTCCTTCCCGATCGTTTTTAAATGCAACCGAAAATATTCCTGATGACGCCAATCCGCGAACCATTGGTGTTTTACTCACCTTCCACAATTTCCCAAAATCGTCGGAATAAAAAACACGGGCAGCTTTCCCTCCACTGGCAATCCAGGCTTTCCCTGTGGGCAAATATTCAATACAGGTATTTGAAGCTGCAAAGTTGGCCTCTCCTTCTGCCACCTCCGGAAGATCAGTAACCTGCTGCCAGGTGTTTCCGGCATCTTCAGTTCGCAACACAAAAAACTTTCCGTTAACCGGGTCGCTGACAGCCAAACCATTTTTTGCATCGGCAAATTTTACCGAGTTAAAAAACAGGCCACTTGTAGTGTCACTGAAAACCACATTCCACGTAGCTCCACCATCAACGGTTTTGTAGCCAAAATCAGGGCCGGCAACACCAAAAACGGTGGCCGTATTTTCGTCCCAGGCATGAATACTTCGGAAATCGTTTTGTTTAGCTCCCGGAACTGACACATCCTTCCAACTGTTTCCGCTATCAGTCGATACCAACACAGTTCCTCCTGAGCCACTCGCCCAAACAACGTTTTCATCAACTACGTGCAAGCCACGCAAGCTGGCTTCAGTATTTGGATTAAGTTCAGAAAAAACAACTGCGGCTGGTCTCTTAGGAGTTTGTGTACAAGAAAACAGCAGCAAAATAAAAGCGGAAGTCAGAAGAAATTTCATGTAAGTATCGTTTTTTATAAAACTAAAATAAAAATAATTGTAAGTTTAGGGTATAACTTAAATCATAATCTAAAACCAACAAAATGAAACGAGTTATTCTACTTTCATTCCTATCCCTTTTTATCACATTTTCCTACGCGCAGAAATATAAAGCCAACTGGAAATCAATTGATAGCCGCCCCATACCGCAATGGTTCGAGGATGTAAAATTTGGCATTTTTATTCACTGGGGAGTATATTCCGTTCCGGCCTGGGCACCGGCCAATGCCGATATTGGCGTTTATGCCAAATACGCCGAGTGGTATGGCTTCCGAATTAACGACAATAGCAAGGCCGGAAAACTTTTCCGCGAATACCATAACAAAATGTATGGTGAAGATTTCCTGTATCAGGACTTTGCGCCACGTTTTAAAGCCCAACACTGGAACCCGGAACAATGGGCCGAATTATTTAAACGCGCCGGAGCAAGATATGTGGTACTTACATCGAAACACCACGAAGGATTTACCCTGTGGCCAAGTGCCCAAAGCTGGAACTGGAACAGCGTTGACATTGGTCCGCACCGCGATATTTGCGGCGACTTAACCACTGCAGTTAAAAATGCCGGTCTGCACATGGGCTTTTATTATTCGCTTTACGAATGGTACAATCCGCTTTACCACAACAACCTTGAGAAGTATGTTGACAACCATATGATACTACAAATGAAAGATCTGGTTACCAGCTACGAACCTGATATTTTATGGACCGATGGCGAATGGGATCACCCGAGTGAAGACTGGAAAAGCACGGAATTTTTGGCCTGGCTTTACAACGAATCGCCGGTTAAGAATCAGGTTTGTGTAAACGACCGCTGGGGAGAAGAAACACGCAGTAAACATGGTGGATTTTACACTACTGAGTACGACCTGGTTCACGACGGAAAAAGTGATGGACTGGAAAAAGCATGGGAAGAATGTCGCGGAATTGGAACTTCGTTTGGCTATAACCAGATGGAAACCGTTGAGAATTACATGAGCTCTGAAGCCCTCATTCATTTGCTGATTGAAAAAGTTGCCGGAGGAGGTAATCTCCTGCTTGATGTTGGGCCTACCGCCGATGGCCGTATTCCTGTAATTCAGCAACAACGCTTACTCGACATTGGCACCTGGCTGAAAACAAACGGCGAAGCAATTTACGAAACAAGAAAATGGGAAGGCGCTGAAGATAATGATATCGCTGACGTATATTTCACCAAAAAAGGAAAGGATTTGTATGTACATTGCACAAAGTATCCTACATCCGATTTAAAAATAAAAGGGCTGAAAAAAGCATCATCGGTAAGTCTGTTAGGCTACGCGGGCGATGTAAAATTCAAAAAATCGGGTAAAACAATTACCCTTTCAGCGCCGGTGTTAACGCCGGGCAAACTTACCCAAACTTACGCCTGGGTGTTTAAACTTGAAAATGTACTTAAATAAGAATAACCAAATAAACGTAATAGCAAAATGACCAAAGCAACTGATTTTTTGAAAAGCCACAAGATGACGGCTGACGACATTAACATGAAAGCGGTGGTGAACGCCTTTCTGGACGAAATGGCTAAAGGACTCGCCGGGCAGGAAAGTTCACTTCTGATGCTTCCAACTTATATTGAAGCTGACGGTGAAGTAAAAGCCAACGAACCTGTTGTGGCCATTGATGCCGGTGGCACGAACTTTAGGGCAGCCAAAGTTTATTTCGACGATAACCTGAAACTGGTGACCGAAAACATTAAAAAGGCCAAAATGCCAGGCGTTGAAAAAGAATTGACAAAAGCCGAGTTCTTCGACACTTTTGCCGCTTACCTGGCAGATTATAAAACCATATCGAACAAATTCGGATTTTGTTTTTCATACGCTGCCGAGATTTTCCCGAACAAAGACGGCAAATTGATTGAATGGAGCAAAGAAGTAAAAGCTCCCGACGTGATTGGTGAAATGATTGGCGAAGGCCTTTTGAACGCCATGCAAACACCCGACAAACAGTTGGTATTAATGAACGACACCGTATCTACCCTGCTGGCCGGGAAAGCAGCACGAGCGGTAAAAGCATACGACACTTACATTGGCTTTATTTTGGGCACCGGAACCAACACCAGTTACATCGAGGCCAATAAAAACATAACCAAAACCGACGGGCTGAATATGGAAGGCAGCCAGATCATCAACATCGAATCAGGCGCATTTACGCTGGCACCACGCACCGATATCGACATTGCTTTTGATAACACTACCGAGAATCCGGGCCGTTATGCTTTTGAAAAAATGTTCTCGGGTGGCTACTTTGGTGGTTTATGCACCAAAACGTTAAAAACTGCTGCCGCCGAAGGTGTTTTTGCCAGCCCCGAAGTTTTTGAGAACCTGAAGGAATTAACATCGGAAGAGGTGAATAATTATGTGCACGGCATTGAAAGTGCCCACAATGTTTTGCCCGGCGTTTTTACCAGCGATTCGGACAAAATGCTGGTTGCCGAAATTATCGACGGCCTTATTGAGCGCGCAGCAAAACTGGTAGCTGCTAACCTGGCTGCCGTAATTCTGCAAACCGGAAAAGGCAAACACCACGAAAAACCGGTTTTAATGACCATTGAAGGGACAACATTTTATAAGCTTCATCATTTTCAGCAGCTATTTGAAGATTACCTGCAGGATTTCCTATCGGGCGATAATCAACGTTATTACGAAATTGTTGAAGTGGAGAACTCCAGCTTACTGGGTGCAGCTATTGCAGCCATTGTAAACTAATTAATTTGGTGAGGTTTTCTTGAAAGATAAGATGGTTTGCGTAGAACATCACCCTGAACTCGTTTCAGGGTCTGTTTCCCGCAAAGCAAGATTCTGAATCAAGTTCAGAATGACGGAGTAAGCAACCTACAGGAAAGCCTCACCACTTCTAATTTTCAACCAGCGAAATAACCTTGGCACGCATTAAATCAAGCACAAAAACCTGATGAAACCGCGACTCAAACTCTTCAATACTGATCTTATTCAACAGATTGATATTCTTATCTGCCCGCAAGCAATCGGTGGTTATTAAAAGCCAGTATTGCTGCAGGTTTTGCTTCTGATAAATCCGCAGTTTTTCATCTTTTTTGGCAATGGCTAAATGAATATCGTCAACCACATTGTTTGATACTCCCAGGTTATTCGAACGTTCCCAAACCGACTCTTTTAGTTCCGGATGATAAGCAATCATAACGTGTTCCAATCCGGCAGGCAATTCAGAATTTGTAATTATTTTATGGTAAAAAGCGCCATCCGATATATCTGCAATAGCCGATTTTATTGTTGCAACGGTTTTCGATCGCACTATTAATTCGCGTTCAGGAGTGATTTTGTGTTTCTCCGAAAACATAAATTTCACAAAAAGCTTTGTCTCCGATCCTGCCTCAAAAAGCTCCCGCATATCGGCAACCAATTCGTTTCTGAAGTTAATCAGTGCTTGCACCTCTTCTGTTTTTGTTACCGCATTGGCCGGATTTAGCCGTGTAAGTTCAATGCCCAGTTTGTGTGCATTTTTCATTTTCACCACAAAATCGGGCGACTCGGATGCCACAACTTTCCCCTTTGGAAAACCGGGATAACAATCGCGAAAAAAGTTCACCAATAATACTTCCAGTTGTTTCTTAACTTCTTGCATACTAACCGATTTGTGTTTTTAAGTCTGAAAACCTAAAGAGCTTGTTATTGAAAAAACTAAAGATAAGAAAATACGGCATTGAAAAAACTTGATCGGATTATCATAAAACCGATCAAGTTTTTCTGAAAACTTTCAACCAAAAGCAAAATCTGGTGTTACATTTCAATAAAAACATAAATTATGTATCAAGGACTATTACACGCACATAACGGATTTCGCTGGTTGGTTTTAATCGCACTTGTAGCTGCAGTTTTGCTTGCCGTTAGCGGGCTGGCAAGTAAACGAAAATGGGGCCGCGCCGATAACCTGTCGGGATTAATACTGGTAATGTTAATGGATATTCAGTTTCTGGTGGGAATTGTACTTTATGCCTTTGTAAGCCCGATTACGAAAGCGGCGTTTGCCAATTTTGGTGCGGCAATGAAAAACAGCGACCTGCGTTTCTACGCTGTAGAACATATTCTGTTAATGATTATTGCACTTGCGTTGGTACACATCGGCAGGGCAAAAGCGAAAAAGAATGTGACTCCGCATAAGAAACACCGGGCAGCGGCTATTTTTTACGGTCTGGCATTGGTGCTGATTTTGGCAGCCATTCCGTGGGACAGAGCTTTGTTTTAATCTTAGTCGATTAATAAAAGGAGCATCGTACTCCGTACGTTTGAAGAAAACTGCGTGGGGGAAGCATCGTACTCAGTACGTTTGAAGAAAACTGCGTGGGCGGAGCATCGTACTCAGTACGTTTGGAGAAAACTGCGTGGGCGGAGCATCGTACTCAGTACGTTTGGAGAAAACTGCGTGGGTGAAGCATCGTACTCAGTACGTTTGGAGAATACTGCGTGGGGGAAGCATCGTACTCAGTACGTTTGACAAAGAATGATGCCCCGGAGAATAAAGCATGTTAGTAGAAGCGGCTGTCTGCTCTTCTATTTTTCCAGAAGTTGAAGTATTATACCAATTGTATTTCAACGTGAGCTTTAAGCCATACGTTAAGATTATCCCGAATTCTTTTCGGGAGTTAATGCCGATAATAAACGAAATAGACTTTAGGAGTTTGCGAACTAAAGGCTGGTTTCGATATTAAATCGGTATTAGAACAATTTGGCGAATAAAAAAGGCTGCAAGAATAATCCTGCAACCTTTTCAGTTTGATTCAGCATGTGCTTTCGCACCTGTTTTTTACTACTATTTTTTGCCACCTACGGCATATATATCATCAATTAAGTGCTGGTATTTTACGGCAACAGCATTTCTTCTCAGCTTGAGTGTTGGCGACAGTTCGCCCGAAGTTGGCGTCCACTCTTCGTGCACCAGTCGTATTCGGCTGATTTGTTCGTGCGATCCCAGGGTTTTATTCACCTTCATTACTTCCTTTTGTAATTTCTGAATCACCTCAGGCAGTTGAATCAACTCTTCATTGTTCTCGTAGTGTAATTTATGTTCTCCGGCCCAGTCGTGCAGAATAGGGAAACACGGCGAGATAATGGCACTTGCAAATTTTTCGTTGGCACCAATTACCATTACCTGCTCAATCAATTCAGATGTTTTCAACTTGTTCTCGATCATCTGCGGAGCGATATATTTTCCGCCCGACAGTTTAAAAATTTCTTTTTTTCGATCGGTAATCTTCAGGTATTTGTCGTCAACCAACATGCCAATATCACCGGTATGGAACCATCCGTTTTCATCGATTACCTCATCCGTTAACTCCGGGGCTTTGTAATAGCCCTTCATAATACCGGGGCCTTTACATAAAATTTCACCATCAGCAGCAAATTTTACGTCGTAGCCTTCCAGAATCGGGCCAACTGTCCCCACCATCATTTCCATGGTAGTTGGATTGTTTACGGCAATTACCGGCGAAGTTTCTGTTAAACCATAGCCTTCGAGCGTAGTCAATTTTGCCATTCCAAATACGCGGGCAATGCGCGGCTGGAGTGCTGCTCCACCTGAAACAATATAAGTGATATTTCCGCCAAGTGCTTCCCTCCATTTCGAATAAATCAGTTTATCGGCCACCGAAATTTTCAGTTGCATCAGTGGCCCAAACTTTTTATTGTATTCAAAATTACGGGTAAGATTCAATGCCCAGAAGTACAATTTTTTCTTTATTCCGGAGAGTTCTTTTCCTTTAGCCACAAAACCATCGTAAACTTTTTCGAGCAGGCGGGGTACCGAGTTAAACATATGCGGTTTCACCTCTTTAATCGACGAAACAATCTGCGCCAGGTTTCCCACATAATAAACGCCCATTCCCCTGTGCTGAAAGTGGTAATTCACACTTCGTTCGTAAACGTGGCAAAGTGGCAGAAAACTCAAAGCTCTGTGCTCTGTTCCCAAATTGTGGAGTTTTGCATGCTCGGTAAAATTCGATACCAGGTTACGGTGACTCAACATTACTCCTTTGGGCACGCCTGTAGTTCCCGAAGTGTATATAATCGTTGCCAGATCGTCAGGCTTGATATCGTTTTTAATGCTTTCAAGTTCTGCAGATAACTCTTCTCTTTTTGACTCGCCAAGTTCAAGTATCTGTTCATAGTGTTTGGCTCCTTCCACTTCTTCAAAAGTGTAAACCGTATCAATGCCATCAATCATATTGGCCATCGGACTCATGCTTTTGAAAAGCTTTTTATCGCCCACCAGAATGATCTTCACCTCGGCATGATTCAAAATGTACTTGTATTCGTCGTCTCCCAAAGTTGGGTATATCGGCACATGAATAAAACCACCCATTGCCAATCCCATATCGGCAATATTCCACTCGGGGCGATTGGTTGTAACCGTAGCCACTTTGTCACCACGTTTTAAGCCCAGAGCCATGAGTCCCAGGGCAAACTGGTGCGATTTTTCGTAATATTCCCCGGTTGAATAAGTGCACCATTTACCATTTCGTTTACCGGCAATGGAATCTTCGCGGGGGAATTCTTTTAATGCACGTTCGACTACATCAAAAGTACGTGTAACTGTCTGTCCCATATTTCAAATTTAAAAACCTCGAAATATAAGGCTTTTGTTGTTGGTTGATTTATAAAGCGATTATGCTATTTTTCAGCTTATTCTATTTATATGTATTCTAAATAATTTCAATTAACTGTAAAACAAAATGTTAAAATCCCGACCATCGACTTTCCGAGCCTTTTGTTCTAATATTTCACACTCAGACTGCAGTCATCATTCCCCGGCTTCAGCTTGTTGGGCCTGGTATTTATTGTCTTTTACATAAGCCCAGATTATTAATCCGGCCAGTACTAAAATTGATGCAGGAACGGCAGGATCAACACCATCGGCAACTCCTTTTCCGTACGAATGCAGTCCCGAGAGGTAATAGTTCACGCCAAAATAAGTCATCAGCACCGAGGCGAAACCAAAGATCGATGCAAAATTATAGTTGAAAATTCCCTTTAACGAAGGAATCATTCGCATATGTACAATAAACGAGTAAATCACTACGGTAATCAATGCCCAGGTTTCTTTTGGATCCCAGCCCCAGTAGCGGCCCCAGCTTTCGTTGGCCCAAACGCCGCCAAGAAATGTTCCGATAGTGAGAAAATACAAACCAACCGTTGCCGACATTTCGTTAATGGTTGTTAGTTGCTCGATAAAACCGTTTACTTTTGCCTCGTTCACGCCTCTGCGCAGAACAATTAAAATCATTACCAAAACACCGAGGAACATACTCAGCCCAAGAAATCCGTAGCTGGCGGTAATAATGGCCACGTGAATAGCCAACCAGTAGGATTTGAGTACCGGCACAAGATTGGTCACTTCGGGATTCATCCAGCTGAGGTGAGCTACAAACAGCGCAATTCCGGTTAAAAATGCTGCCGTACCAATTACCATCGGGTATTTTCGGCCAAAAATAATTCCGGCCAGCATGGTTGCCCACGCAACATACACCACCGATTCGTAACCGTTACTCCACGGTGCATGTCCTGAAATGTACCAGCGCACAGCTAATCCAACCGTGTGTACCAAAAACAGGATTATAATGAATCCGAAAAACGAATACCGCAGAAACGACGGCAATTGCTTTTGTCTGAAAATATTGATAAAAAGTACTGTTAACAGCAAGAAACCAAATAAGAGGTAAAACGGAAAGATGCGTTTAAACGGATTTACTTTGTTGAATAGAATTTCAACGTTTTTCTTTTTGTCGCCGGGCAACAAATCGGCTCCGTATTTTACCTGAAAATTATCGACGGCTTGTAAAACCTGCACCGCATTCTCACTTTGGTTTTCGGTAATCGACTGCAAAAGCAACTGAAATCCGCTTTGTATAAAAATAGAATCGCCGTCGGTATATTCAGTGGCAGTACTTCCGGGCGCATACCAGGTATCTTCAACCCGTTCGCGCGGGAAAAGATGGAAAACAGAACCCTGAAATACCATAAAACAAATATTTACGCGTTCATCCACATTTATGTATTCTTTATCCGCACGGTTGCGCATTCCCGGCGCTTTGGCATAAGCTGCCCGCACTTGGTCAGCAATTTTATAATTACCGTTTACATCAAAAAGCGATTCAACCGTAATGTATTTATTTTGTGCACCAAGTACCCCTTCCAGCGATTTATCGGCGACCTTTATTATGGGCATCGATTGCCAGATTTCGGGATAGGCCATCATACTCAGCACCACCCCATCGGCCGACAATCCATACAAACCTGATTTACGGCTAATCTTCCGAACAATCTCGCCCGACAGTGTTGACACCGGCTCAATTCGTCCATCAACTCCCTGCACCCACAATTCGCTGAATTCTTTTACAACTTCCGTGTCGATCGGCGGGATTCCGGCACCAACACCACTTTGTGCCGATGCTGAAAAAGCCACACTTCCCAACATCGCAACAAGCGCAATTACTTTTACCGAACTGGCTTTTAACTTTTTAGCCAGGTATTGAAAATAAGAATTCGGATTGATCAGCGACATAATCACTCCAACAATGAGCAGTAAATAACCGAGGTACGAAATCCACGTTCCCCAAAAGTCGTAATTCACGGAAAGTATCGTGCCTTGTTCATCTCTGTCGTACGACGACTGAAAGAACTTGTAGCCCCGGTGACTCAATGTATTATTCATGAAAATGCGAATATCTTCGTTAATGCCTTTTGCCTGATCGACCAAAACAACCTCTGAAGCAAACGACGATGGCGAGTTTGATCCAGGATAATGCTCCAGCTGAAAATCTTTTAAATGAATACTAAACGGAACCTGCAGCGGCAGTGCGCCATAAGCCATTTTCAGTGTGCCGTTACCCAGTGGAACGCGCACGGTATCGGGGCGTTGCCCTGAATGACCAAACACCGGAATATTTTGCTGGCGTATTCCATCCGAAACCTGAATCATTACCGCATCTTCACCTGTTTCGGCCTGACTTTTTACCGCAGTGAATGTTGCACTTGGCAGGAATTTCCGGACCAAAAAGCGGAAATTGTCATACCCATACAAAAACATCGGTTTTACCGGAATTGTATCGCCGGGATGTAAATCGACCGTTTCCTGCGAGGCCATAGTTGTTTCTTCAAGTTGCGCAAAAGAAGTCATAAACAAGGCGCCATCCTGCAGAAAGAAGTTGATTACTTTTTCCTCATCGACCTGAAAACCGGCTGAAAAACCGGGGTAATCCAACACATCTCCTTCTTTAAACGAAAACGACTGCATCCCTTGTCCTCCGGGTGCCGAAAAAACAAAATCGATAACCGGCTCACCCGAATCGGAAGCGATAGCTTTTTGTTCGGCATTTTCGATAAAACCAACAGCTTTAACTTTTACCGCCTTTCCGTTAACATCGAATTTCGCTGAATACTGCTTAGGCGTAACCTCCGAAAAGCGCACCTGCGAAACCTCTTCCTGGCCTTCAAATGCGGCATAAAAATAATCATTGGTGGAAAGGATATAGTCGGCACTCTGGCCTTCGCGAATGTGCATTACCCCCTCGAAACTGATAAAGCGCGTTACTGCACCTCCGAGTATCATCACCAAAAACGACACGTGAAAAATGCCCAACGTGTATCGCCTGTTGGTGAAAAAACGGTAACGAAACATGTTATTGATAAGGTTGAGCGCAAACAGCCCCCAAAGCACCTCGAACCAATGCGTGTTGTACACCAGCGCACGGGCGGTTGGCGTACCATAGCTACTTTCGATAAATGTGGCAACAGCCATTGAAAAAGCAAGTGCCAAAAAAATAAATGCCGCGAACGGCATGGATGTTATAAACGAATAAAATTTCTTCATTACTATTTTATCAATTTAGTTTCAAGTGATTTTTATACTACCAATTGGTATAACCGTTTCCTTACAAAATAGTTGCTGAAAATAATCCTTATTTAGAACAATTCAAAAAAAAGAGCCGAAACAAAAACCTCTTTGGTATTTTTTATCAATCACCAACAGGGCGTAACTCCATTTTATGCGCTAAGCACATTACCTTCTCTGCGGGGGCAGCAAAAGCAGTATTATTACCTCAAACAAAAGCTGTCATCTTAATACAAAAAAGACCTTCAAGGTTTTGGGAACCTTGAAGGTCTAGATTACCAGCGGTTATAAACCGCTGATCCCGTTATGCGAAAATCAGCTAAATCCGCATTATCAGCGTTCAATAAGTTCTTCTACTGCAAAAAGGAAAGTGCTTTTTCGATAGCCGCCTGCAAACCGCTAACATCTTTACCACCGGCAGTAGCGTAAAACGGCTGGCCACCGCCGCCACCTTTAATCTCTTTTCCGGCTTCGCGAACAATTTGCCCGGCATTTAGTCCTTTTTCGGCAACAATATTATCCGAAATCATTACCGTAAGGTTCGGCTTACCGTTTATGTCGGCACCAATTACCAAAAACAAATCATCAATCTCGCCTTTTAGCTGGAAAGCCAAATCTTTTACCAAGCCGGCATTGTCGATTACAATTTTATCGGCGATGATATTTACGCCGTTTTCGTTTAACACTTTGCTCTTCAGGTTGGCCTTGGTCATTTTTAAACTCTCCTGCTGGAAAGCCTCAATTTGTTTGCTCAACTCGTTATTTTGCTGCAGCAGTGTGGTTACACTTCCCAGCAAATCTTTCGAACCTTTTAGCGTTTCCTTAATGTTGTTAATCAGTGCCAACTGGTCGTTAATGTATTTTTCAGCGCGGTCGGCAGTAATGGCTTCAATACGGCGCACACCGGCAGCAATCGCACTTTCCGACACAATTTTCAGCATCCCGATCTGGCCGGTGGCAGTAACGTGTGTTCCACCACACAGCTCCACCGATTCGCCAAATTTAATTACACGAACCGCCTCGCCGTATTTTTCGCCAAACAACATCATTGCACCCGATGCTTTGGCTTCTTCAATCGGCATTTCGCGGTTTTCTTCTTTTGCTGAATTTTCGCGAATTTTTTCGTTTACCAGTTTTTCTACCGCTGCAATTTCCTCATCGGTCATTTTTTGGAAATGCGAAAAGTCGAAACGCAAATGATCGGCATTTACCAACGAACCTTTTTGTTCCACATGCGATCCTAAAACTTCGCGCAAAGCCGCATGCAACAAGTGCGTTGCCGTGTGGTTATTGGCAATATTTGTACGGCGTTTGGCATTTACCACAGCAGAGAATGTTTCTTCCGGGTTTTCGGGCAGCGCATTCACCAAATGCACAATCAGGTTATTTTCTTTTTGTGTATCGATGATCGAAGTTTTTACGCCATCAAATTCGATGTAACCCGCATCGCCAACCTGGCCACCCGATTCGCCATAAAACGGCGTTTGGTCGAATACCAACTGGAAGAACGATTTTTTCTTCTGCGTTACTTTGCGGTAACGGGCTATTTTAATTTCGGCTTCCAGTTTGTCGTAGCCTAAAAATTCGGTTTTTTCAATTTTGCGCAGTTCCACCCAATCGTCGGTTTCCTGGGCAGCCGCATTGCGCGAGCGATCTTTTTGAGCCTGCATTTCTTTCGAAAAACCATCCTGATCTACACCCAGGCCGTTTTCGCGGGTAATCAACTCTGTCAGGTCGAGTGGGAAGCCAAAAGTATCGTACAATACGAAAGCATCTTTTCCGGCAATTTCTTTGGCGCCATCATTTTTCGCTTTCGAAATCATATCGTCCAACATTACAATACCGGTTGAAAGGGTACGCAGGAACGACTCTTCCTCTTCTTTAATCACCTTTTCAATCAGCGTTTGCTGGCTTACCAACTCGGGGAAAGCTTCGCCCATTGTGTCTTTTAACACACCAATTAAACGATAAATAAAGGCATCTTTTAAATCGAGGAAAGTATAACCATAACGCACGGCGCGGCGCAAAATACGACGGATTACATAACCGGCTTTATTGTTCGATGGCAACTGCCCGTCGGCAATGGCAAAAGCCACCGCACGCAGGTGGTCGGCAATAACGCGCATAGCAATGTCAACCTTTTCCTCTTCGCCATATTTTTTATTACACAGCTTGCCAATTTCGGCAATTGTATTCTGGAAAACATCGGTATCGTAGTTCGACTGAACACCTTGCAACACCATACATAAACGCTCGAAACCCATCCCAGTATCCACGTGTTTAGCTGGCAGACTTTCTAGGTTACCGTTTGCTTTTCGGTTAAACTGAATAAAAACCAGGTTCCAGATCTCAATTACCTGCGGGTGGTCCATATTTACCAAATCGCGGCCGGGAACTTTTGCACGTTCCTCATCCGAGCGAATATCAACATGAACTTCCGAGCAAGGTCCGCAAGGTCCGGTTTCACCCATTTCCCAGAAATTATCTTTTTTGTTACCGTTCAGAATGCGGTCTTTTGGCAGGTACTGCTCCCAGTAACCGGCAGCTTCGTTGTCACGTTCCTGATTATCATCGGCACTTCCTTCAAAAACGGTGGCGTACAAACGGCTGGCATCAATACCCATACGTTTTACCAAAAACTCCCATGCCCAGTCGATCGCTTCTTTTTTAAAGTAATCGCCAAACGACCAGTTTCCCAGCATTTCGAACATGGTGTGGTGATAGGTGTCCAAACCAACTTCTTCCAAATCGTTGTGTTTTCCTGAAACACGCAGACACTTTTGCGTATCGGCCACCCGCGGATATTTTACCGGTTCGTTACCTAAAAACTGGTCTTTAAACTGGTTCATCCCCGCATTGGTAAACATCAGCGTTGGGTCGCCTTTTACCACCATCGGTGCAGAGTTTACAATCTGATGTTCTTTCTCGGTAAAAAAGTCGAGAAAAGCCTTACGTATCTCTTTAGAAGTCTTCATTTTCCGTCTGTATGATTTATCAATTCGTTAAAAAAATTTAATGCAAAGAAAACAAATTCATTAATTATGAGTTATTTACTTACCTTTGCCGCGTGAAAAATCACGTTTTATTAAATCCATGCAAAGTTATAGGATTTAATGAATCAGCATTAATAAAGAGAAAAAACCGGCCTTTTATATGGCAAAAAAGAAATATAAATTTAACCCGGATACGCTGAGTTACGAGAGCGTAGGATTAAGTTGGAAAGCCAAAGCAGCAAAAATACTCACCTATTTTTCGAGTAGTCTGGCCCTGGCTATTGTAATCACGCTAATTTTCGTAAACTTTTACGATACGCCGCGATCAAAGCATTTGATGCGTGAAAACAAGCGCTTGCTTACCCAATACGAGTTACTTTCAAAAGATTTGGACAAGGTAGCCAATGTATTGGCGGAGCTGCAACAGCGCGACGATAATATTTACCGTGTAATTTTTGAAGCCGAACCCATTCCGTCAACTGTACGAAATGCAGGTTTTGGTGGTGCCAATAAATATTCGGAGCTGGAAGACATGGACAATGCCGAGTTGGTTATTGCCACCGCACATAAGTTGGATGTAATTTCGAAACAAGCGTATATTCAGTCGAAATCGTACGACGAAGTGTTGGAACTGGCGCTGAACAAAGAAAAAATGCTGGCTTCGTTACCAGCAATTATGCCCATTACCAACACCGATTTAAAACGTACATCAAGTGGTTGGGGCTATCGCGTTCACCCGATTTACAAAGTACGAAAAATGCACTGGGGCCAGGACTTTACAGCTCCGGTAGGAACGCCAATTTATGCCACCGGCGACGGTAAAGTTACCGACGTGTCAGGTTCGAAAAGAAGCAAAGTTGGACTGGGATTACATGTTAAAATCGACCACGGATTTGGCTACGAAACGGTTTACGGCCACATGAATGAATTTAATGTAAAACGCGGCCAGCAGGTAAAACGTGGCGATATTATTGGCTATGTTGGAAATACTGGCGGATCAACTGCACCACACCTGCACTACGAAGTACATAAAGACGGACGAAAAGTAAATCCCGCCTATTACATGTTTAAAGATCTGACACCTCAGGAATACGACAAAATGATTGCGATTTCGTCTAATATTGGGCAGTCGCTGGATTAAGGCATTCTTAAAAAGCCCTTCCTATTCGAAGAAAAACAGAAAATAGATCACAAAGATTATTACAATGATAATCCATGTAAATAATCTCACTGAACCAATCTTCTTATGAAAGAAACTCTTCATGATTGCTAAATAGGTTTGTTCAAATATGTTGAAAATAACAAAAAAGCTTTAGCACTTCTCATCCAAAACCAGTTCTTCAAAGGCTTCCCGGTAAAACCGGTTTTTATTAATAAGTTCTTCGTGTCTGCCAATTGCTGCTACACCTTTATTTTCAATCACATAAATTTTATCTGAATAACGAGCAAGTTGAGGCCTGTGCGTTACAAAAATTATTGCAACGTCCTTTTTAATCCGGTTCATCATTTCAATAACAAATTTCTCTGTTCGTCGCCCCATTGCAGACGTAGCTTCATCGAGTAATAGCAATTGGGGCTTGTTATATAAAGCTCTTGCTAAAGATATCATTTGCCTTTGCCCCCCAGAAAGATTAGTACTGTTCTCGTTAATGATGGTTGCATATCCTTGTTGGAATTCTGTAATGAACTCATGAAATCCATATTCCTGGCAAAACTGAACAACCTTTTCTGTATCAGGATTCTCTTCCAGCGCAATATTTTCCAGTATAGTACCATTAAATAATTGAACATGCTGCTCTACAACTCCTAAGTATTTCCGCCATGTTACTGTTTCATTCCTCAACCAATCTTCTCCATTTACCAGAATTCTACCGGACTCAGGCTTCTGAAATCGTTGCAAAACAGAAAGCAATGTACTTTTGCCACAGCCAATGTCTCCAAAAAAAGTTACCATTTCTCCTCTGTTCACCTCGAAATTGATATCCTTAAGCAACAAACTCCTCCCGGGAAAACGGAAGTTTAATTCTTTTACCTGAAGGTTGTTAAGTTGAAACACATCTTCTTGCCTATCAAAATCGCAAACCTGGTACTCAGGTTCAGCAGCAGCAAATTCATACATTCGATCAAAAGCAATGCGGGCTTCCTGAAACTGAATATTCGCCATGGCAATATTTATTACCGAGGTTCCCATTCCTCCTACCAAAGTAATAATGGCCATCATTTGCCCCAACATTAATTGTTCAGACAATATTAAAAATGAAGTCCATGAAATAACTCCTGCAACCAGTATTGCACTTCCGAGGCTAATCCAGAAATTAAGCCGGGCTCCAAGCAATCCTAAACTGTAAACTTTCTGCATAAAAAATTCATAAATAGCATTTACAACTTTTGAAAACAGGTTTTCGCGGTTATACGATTTAATCGCTTTTATTCCGCTAATGGTATCTATATACTTGCTTTCGGTAGCAGCATAGCTTTGCATTACTTCGCGTTGGGCAACAATAATCCTTTTGTTGTAACGCCACGCCAAAAAGCCAAAAACCGGTACCGACAATAAACTTATAAAACCGGTTGATACCGAGTAAAAGAAGATGTATCCTGCTGATATCAATGTAACCAATACATCAATAACTATCTGGCTGCTTAAATAAACAACAACCTTTTGTATACGGCTGGCATCATTCATACGAGCAATCATATCGCCGGTTGAAGTGCTATCGAAAAAAGGTTTGGGCAAAAAAAGCAAATTGCCAAAAAAGTTAGCAATTAAGCGCACATTCATTTCTTTACTTTGCCGTACCAAAAATATACTGCGCACATAGGTTATAAGCGCCCTTGCCAAAAGAATAATGGAGAAAATTACAATTCCAAACACCAGTGTTCGAATATTTCTTTCGGGTAAAATCTGATCGATTAATTTTTGCGAGAAAATAGCGGTGGCCAAACCTAATACCGAAATTACAACCCCAAGAAAAGCAGCAATACCCAATAGTGGGAAATCCTCTTTTATTAAACGCAGAAACCAGATACGTTTATTCGTGGTTTCAGACTCTTTTGTAATAAAACTTTTACCGGGAGAAAGTTTAAGAAGCGTTTTACTTTTCCAAACTGCAGCCAATTCTTCTTCGGTATATTCTGTAACTCCCCACCCCGGATCACCAATGATAAATTTACCATTAGCAAAGCCGTAACAAACCACAAAGTGCTCCAGTTTTTCTTCTTTTAAGATGTGCAAAATTACCGGTTCACCTTGTTCTTTCAGGTTCTTTATATCTGCCTCATAACCACCCGCCTCAAAACCCAGCTTAACAGCCGCCTGATACAACCCCAGCATAGACGTACCATTTAGCGTAGTTCCGCTTTCCTCGCGCAGTTTTTCCTGGGTGGTTTCGCCACCATAATATTTAACAAGCGATGCTAAGCAGGCAAGTCCGCAGTAAAACTGGCTATGTTGTTTAATGAAGGATTTTGTGATGTATTTAATCTGATGTTTGGGTCTCATAATTTTTAATCAGTTCTCTTTTTTGAATACTTTGCTCAACAGGAACTTCTTCTTGCTTGCTTCTGTCTTTGGTTTTTGTATTATTTATTAGAACTAAATTTGCCAACAACAAGCCCAAATAGAAGAATATTTTTGCTATGTTTTTCATTTATTCTCTAAAAAATAGTGTATCTGAATCACTCCCAATTTCTGCAGTAATAGCTTCGGGCTTGGTTTCACCCAAAAATTGTTTTTTCAGCTTTTGCCCTTTATCGTAAATATATACCGACGGCAAAACCGCTTTCCCAAATGATCGTTCAAACTTACTATCCCTGTCAAGCAATACCTCCAAATTATCGATCTCCTGTAAATGGTATTGTTCGCAGAATTTTTCGATACGTACTAATGAATCATCAGGAGTTATCATTACTAACTGGCAATTATTAAATTCATCAGCTCGCAGCCCAATTTCTTTGGCTTCGTATTGACAATGTTCACATTCGGGGTGGAAATAGATTAAAATCAATGACTGGTCTGAATCAAAATCCTGTAAGTTTATTGAATCGCCAAAAACAGAAGCAAAAGCAGCATCCGGCAATGTTTGTATTCTTATTTCTGCTTCTTTCTTTTCGTTGTATTTACTGATAACCTGAACAATAAGATAAGCAACTACAATTCCTATTATTACAATTACAAGGTATTTTATTATTTTTCGCATTTAGCTTAAGTTTAGTGTTAAAAACATACCCAGCACTACCCACAACAAAAGGCCACTGCCATACGATGTAACTACCAGCTTTAGAGCTCCTCCGAAATTTTGTGTTGGTTTTTCTTTTTCCTCGTTAATAAGATCTTTTAACAGCCACGCCAGTACCAGAAAATAAACAAGATTGAAAATATTAAGCATACCCAATGGATGAACAAACAAAGGATCAATTGCATTTTTATCGAAAATATTAAGAAGGGAAAAGGGTATAAACTGTAAATCGTTTAGAGTTGATAGTTCTTTGAAGAATATGAAAACAACCAATTTTGTAATACCGGATAAAACATATACAAACTCGGCTAGCAGGGCTATTTTAAATAACTTGCTGAATTTTAGATCAATTTGTACAAAAAAAATTCCGATATAAAGACATAAACTGGTAAAAACCACTCGTATAAAAAGAATTATCGGGATGAAAACATAGCCCAACCATTCCCATTTTTTCGAAAGCTCCAGCATTTTATCAATTCGGCTTAAGGCCAATTGCTCTCCGTAGGTTTGGTAATACAGTATATCACTCACAAATAAGTAATTAAACGAGAATGCCAATAATGCATTAACAAAACACAACACTAAAAACAATATCCATCCATTATAATAAGTATTCTTCATTGCAATTTGAGGAAATTAAAAATGATTAACACAATAAGACAATCACCAAGACAACTGATTGACTAACTTTTACACGCATCGGATTTTATCGCAATAACACATTGCCCATAAAATGGTATGCCCACAACAATTCAGTGAAAAATAATTAAACTTTATTGTGGTGAACTAATGAATAAATACCACCATTATTGTGTAAAAAATTACACAATAATGGTTGATTCAATTCTTATAGAAGAGAATCAAAGTATCCATATGCTAACACAGTAATCACATATAGCAATCACAAGAGACACTGACCAGGTTCTCCTTTTTTTATAAACCAAAAATGCTCTTTAAATGACAATGTTTGTTTACTAAGAATTAATTAGAATAATCTCAGTTGAGATTTGTAATGAAATTCCCTCAAGTAGAACAGTTAGATACCCATGTGCTAGTTATTACAACACACCCATGCAACAATAAATCCATAGGTACTAATTAGCTGAATTACTTTTATTTCTCTTGCTCACATATGAATTTAGAAAAAAAACAATTGCTAAAACAACAAGAGCAACAACAAATGCGGTATGTAAATAATCATTCGATGTTCCAAAAATAAAAATAGAACCAAGTACTAGCACAACTGAAGAAATCAGATACATTAAAATTTTCAGCGTTCTCATTTTATTCGATTTTTTTATCTTAAACAGCCTTCCCATACAATAAAGGAAGGCCATTTGAAAGAAATTATACAATTAGCAAGAACTATATACATTCGCGATATTCCCGGCAGCAAGTGTTGCCGCACCATACCAAGTAGCTGGAACGGCCCAGATGCCTGGATTAACTATTGTTGCTCCAACAACACATACTGCAGAAAAAGCAGCCACTCCAATGGCCCAGCCACAAGAGGAACCTCCATTAACAACTTCCATTCTCTCAAAACTCAATTCTTTCATAACTATAGAATTTAAGTATTAAGGCGTTGTGCCCCACTTTAACAATTGCCAATTTGCAAAAGTGCGTCCCGGATGGTAGTTTTGTATGGGCGGTTTATCAAAACTGCCTGCCTCCCCGGGCCGGGAACAAATATTGCGAGTACTTGCCCCCGGGGAGGCTTACCCAATAAATTTGTTTTTCCCTATTAATGAGAGTTGTTGCATTTTAGTTTGTCTTGAATCCTGAATCCGGGGTATGAAATCAGGGAGTTTTCATTTCTTCAAATTTTAAAAAAAAATGATAAAATAAAGCCGATAATTGAACTTTCACTTTCACAAATCCCAAAACAGCTGTCTTAATGACATCTACAGAGCATAATTTCAAACACATGTTTCATAACACTCAGTTTCAGGTATTACCTTTTAATCATAAAAGGAATATACATAGTTAGTCCCCAATCTCATATTGACCCAATTTTCACCCTTTATCATGTTAATTGTGAGAATGGAAAGATTTACTCCTTATCCGATGAGCTTCAAAATTGTCATCCCGAAGTCGGTACTCCTTTTTCAGTTTATCGGCATTAACCATTGTAAAATGTAAAATTTGCCATACGGCATTTTACATTACAATTGGTATTATTTTATACAGACCAAATTTCTATATATATTGCATCTTAAATTCAAAAAAATTGTGCCGTACAAAAAGCCCAAAATAGAAAAGATGTTGTACTCCATTGGCGAGGTGGCCGATATGTTTGGCGTAAACGTATCGCACATTCGTTATTGGGAGAACCAGTTTGAGGCGCTGAAACCGGTAAAAAACAAAAAGGGCAACCGCCAGTTTACGCCAAAGGATCTGGAAACCATCCGAATGATAAACCATTTGGTAAAAGAACGCGGACTTACCATTGACGGCGCCCGGAAGAAGTTGAAAGAAAACCCGGAAGACACACTAAACAATTTCGAGGTAGTGAAACGTTTACAGGACATCAGACAAGAACTAATCGCGATAAAAGAAGGACTCGGGGAAAATGAAAATTAAAGCTATTACCAATTTTTTGGAAGATCTTGCACCGTTAAAATTGCAGGAATCATACGACAATGCCGGGCTAATTCTTGGCGACAAAAACGCTGAAGTAGCGGCAGCTTTGATTACACTCGATGTCACCGAAGCCATTGTTGATGAAGCGATAAAAAGAAAGGCAGGATTAATTATTGCCCACCACCCCATTGTTTTTTCGGGATTGAAAAAAATTACGGGCAAAAACTACGTTGAACGCACGCTTATAAAAGCCATAAAACACGACATTGCCATTTACGCCGCACACACCAATCTCGACAGTGTTACAGGTGGAGTAAATGGCAAAATCTGCGAAAAACTGGGATTGGAGAACTGTAAAATTCTTCAACCCGCCGGCGGAATGCTGAAAAAACTGGTGACTTTTGTTCCGGTTGATCATGCCAACCAGGTTCGCGAAGCTGTTTTTGCGGCCGGTGCCGGACAAATCGGGAATTACGACTCGTGCAGTTTTAATGCGCACGGCCAGGGCACTTTCCGCGGAAGCGACACCACCAACCCTTTTGTTGGAAAAAAAGGCGAGCAGCATTACGAAAACGAAATCCGCATTGAAACCATCTTCCCCGATTACCTTCAGGGGAAAGTTATAAATGCCCTCGTTCAGGCGCATCCGTACGAAGAAGTAGCCTACGATATTTATTCGCTCGACAATAAATTCGACCAGATTGGCGCGGGTATGATCGGGACCTTGCCCAAAGAAAAAAGTGAAACTGCATTTCTTCGCCAGTTAAAGAAAACTTTTGAGGTAAAAATGATCAGGCACACCGCTTTACAAGATAAAAAAGTAAAGAAAATAGCCGTTTGCGGAGGCGCCGGTTCGTTCCTTCTAAACCAGGCAATTGCTTCGGGTGCCGACTTCTTTGTTACCGGCGATTTTAAATATCACCAGTTTTTTGATGCCGAAAATAAAATAGTTATCGCCGATATCGGACATTTTGAGAGCGAACAGTTCACTAAAGAACTTTTTTATGAGTTACTTACGAAAAAATTCCCTAAATTTGCAATCCATTTATCAGAGGTGAATACCAACCCGGTTTTTTACTTCTGATTTTTATGTATAAAAAAATATTACGAGCATGAATGCACCATATTCAAGGCAAGAAGACAAAGACATTTCAGTAGAAGAGAAATTACGCGCGTTGCATGAATTGCAGAGTGTTGTATCTGAAGTTGATAAAATAAAAACCCTAAGGGGTGAGCTTCCTTTGGAAGTTCAAGACTTGGAAGACGAAATTACCGGTTTAAAAACCAGGTTAGTAAACCTTGATGACGAGGTTAAAAATCTGGATACTTCAATCAACAACAAAAAAATTGCGATTAAAGATTCGCAGGCGTTGATTGTAAAATACACCGAGCAGCAAAACAACGTTCGTAACAACCGCGAATTCGACTCGCTTTCGAAAGAAATTGAATTCCAAAACCTGGAAATCGAACTTTCTGAAAAACGAATTAAGGAGTTCACTGCCGAAATGGCTCAGAAAAAAGAAGCTATTACAGCATCAAAAGAACAGTTGAAAGAGCGCGAGGAAGATCTGGACAGAAAGAAAAACGAACTTTCGGAAATTACGGAAGAAACCAAGATTGAAGAAGAAAAGCTAAGAGCGAAATCAGAAAAGATCGAGTCGTTTATCGAGCCTCGTTTGCTGGGTGCTTTTAAGCGTATTCGTAAAAATGCACGCAACGGTTTGGCCGTGGTTACTATTCAGCGTGATGCTTGTGGTGGTTGCTTTAACAAAATTCCACCTCAGCGCCAGATGGACATTGCCAGCCGCAAAAAAAATTATTGTTTGCGAATATTGCGGTCGTATTTTGGTTGACCAGAATATTAACGTAATTGATGATATTGCCGAGTAAGCATTAAAATATTGATTAAAAAAAGCCGGTTCAAGTATTTTTGACCGGTCTTTTTTTTTTTTGACGGACGTTTTTAAAAAGAATACTTTAAAATTCCGCGCATAAAAAAATCCCGGCGTCCACTCCGGGATTTTTTTTCATTGCATCTATCCTTCTTTTGATTGACTCTGTTATTAAGAGTTTGTATAAATCGGGTTTGTACAATACAAATGTAGCGGATATGATTGAGCCACAGCATTAATTTTTGCCTAATTGAAGTAAACAAAAGCAGCATTTAGGTATGATGTTTTTCGAAATTGGTTGTGCAAGCATGCTTAAAAGGAGGGTTATAAAACCCGAGTACCGACAGTGAAAAACCTTAAAAAGAAAAAAGCCGCTCCTTCCGAAACGACTTCCTCAAATTTGAACATTGTTGTTTATGTAACGAAAAATAAACTTCTTTTACCAGCTACCACCGGCGCCTCCGCCACCAAAGCTTCCGCCGCCAAAACCACCGAAGCCTCCACCTCCGAAACTTCCGCTACCCGACGAAAAGTTTCCAAACGAACCTGATGAACGCTGACTTCCCGATAGCATTCCCATGGCTAACCAAAATGGTAAACTTCTGCCCGGTGAATAAAACCGGCCTCTCCGGCTCTTACCGAACAGGGTGATCAGCAACACAAAAAAGATGATTACAAACGGAATTCCGGCACTGCCGCCGGCGTTAACCTTTTCCTGGTAATTCGCCGCGGTATATTCGCCGCGGGTGATATCCATGATTACGTTTAATCCTGCCGCCAGTCCGCCGTAATAATCATTCTGTTTGAAGCGCGGAATCATTTCTTCGTTAACGATTGTGGTATTTAAAATGGCATCAGGCAAAACACCTTCCAGCCCGTAGCCCGTGGCGATAAAAACCTCACCTCTGCTGTTGCCTGTTTTTGGCTTTACCACTACCACCAAACCATTATCATTGCCTTTTTGGCCTACACCCCAATTTTCGCCAAGGCGTTGTGCATAATCAGCGCGATCATATCCTTCCAGATCAGGAACGGTTACCACAACAATTTGTGTGGAAGTTTTTCGTGCAAACTGTGCCAGTGCACTTTCCATATTTTGCTTTTCGCCATCGCTTAAAACATGGGCAAAATCGTTTACTAAACGTTCCGGTTGCGGACGTTCGGGAATTTGTGCCAAAATGCTTGTGGCGCTTACGATCAGTGCAATTAGTAATATTATTGATTTTTTCATCATATCTGTTTATTTACCCCTCTGCCTTCGCGAGGGAAGAACGTTTCTTAGGAAGCTTTGACATCAACATGTTTTCCCTAAAAAACGAGAAAAGTTCGATTCCTATTTCCCGAACGAAATTTCGTCCGATAATTCATTCACATCATCATCCTGGTAGGGAAAATGCGTTTTTAACTGTTCGCCTGCCATTACTATTCCATCGGCCAGAGCTTCAGCGTATTTCCCTTCTTTTAATTTGGCAATCACCACTTCCTTGGTACTTTCCCAAAAATCGTCGGGCACTTTTTGGTTGATTCCGCCATCGCCCAAAATCGCAAACCGTTTATCCTCAACCGCCAGGTAAAAAAGAACACCATTACGTAATTCAGTTTTGTGCATTTCCAGTTTTTCGAAAATATACGCTGCCCGGTCTAACACATCGCCGGCACAATGTTTTTCAATATGCACCCGTATCTCGCCCGAGGTATTGGTTTCGGCCACCCGAATGGCATTGGTAATTTGCAGTTTTCCTGCTTCGTTAAAGTATTTTTGAACTCTCATAATCTCCTTCATTTTATTATTACTGCATCCCAACAGAATGCTTCTCCTCTTCCCTTGTCAGATGCTGAATCCATCAGCTGACGAACAGCATGACATCCTTTTCAAAACTATTAAAACTGTACTTCAGGAGCCTGTTCTGCACCTTGCTGCGCTTCGAAATAGGTTTTCTTTTCGAAACCAAACCAACCGGCATAGATTACCCGCGGAAATTTCCGGATATAGGCGTTGTACGATTGTGTTGTTTGATTGAATTTACGTCGTTCCACGGCAATACGGTTCTCTGTTCCTTCCAGCTGCGCCTGCAATTCCAGAAAATTCTGGTTGGCTTTTAAATCAGGGTAACGCTCAACCACCACCATTAACTTGCTTAAAGCAGAAGAAAGTCCTTCCTGTGCCTGGTTAAATTGTTGAAGCGACTGCGCATTTAATTTTGTAGGATCCACATTCACAGAGGTAGCTTTCGAGCGCGCTTCAATAACGCCGGTTAGCGTTTCCTGCTCGTGCTCGGCATAGCCTTTTACGGTGTTCACCAGGTTTGGGATCAGATCGGCACGACGCTGATACACGTTTTCAACCTGTGCCCACGATGCAGTTACCTGCTCATCCATTTCCACCATTTTGTTGTAACCACAACTCGAAAATAAAACTACACTTACTAACGCTATTAATACAATTCTAAATCTTTTCATCTATTCAATTATTAATTGTTTTCCCTTTAATTTATACAATAAGCACAAATATTTCCAAAAGGTGTGAAATATCAGAAGTAAATTCGGGGAAAGGCGATAATTTGCCGTTGTATTTCGAAATAATTAAGATTAAAGTAGAGGAACCATGGATTTAGCAGCATTTAAAACCGCCATTTTACAAGGGATACCGAACGAACTTCCAATGCCGAAACCGTATGAAACCAACATTAACCATGCCCCCAAAAGAAAGGACATATTATCGGCGAATGAAAAAAAACTGGCGTTAAAAAATGCTTTGCGTTATTTCCCTACGAAATTCCATGAAGTACTTGCCCCCGAGTTTTTGAACGAACTGGAAACTTTCGGGCGTATTTACATGTACCGCTTTCGCCCCGATTACAAAATGTATGCGCGCCCCATTGATGAATACCCGGCCAAATCGAAACAGGCAGCATCGATTATGCTGATGATTCAGAACAACCTGGATTACGCGGTGGCACAACATCCGCACGAACTGATCACCTACGGTGGAAACGGTGCGGTTTTTCAGAACTGGGCGCAGTACCTACTTACCATGAAATACCTGGCCGAAATGACCGACGAACAAACGCTGGTGATGTATTCGGGGCACCCGATGGGTTTATTCCCGTCGCATAAAAATGCACCGCGTGTTGTAGTTACCAACGGCATGGTAATTCCGAACTATTCGGGCCGCGACGATTACGAACGAATGAATGCACTTGGCGTTTCGCAATACGGACAAATGACTGCCGGATCGTACATGTACATTGGCCCGCAAGGCATTGTGCACGGCACTACCATTACGGTTATGAATGCCGCCCGCCTACACTCGCCCGGCGATTTTGGAGGCAAAATATTCGTAACCAGTGGCCTGGGAGGCATGTCGGGAGCACAACCCAAAGCAACAGTAATTGCCGGAATGGTTTGTATTGTTGCCGAAGTGAATCCGAAAGCGGTAGAAGTTCGCCACAGCCAAGGTTGGGTTGATGAAGTTTATACCGACCTGAATGAATTGATGGCTCGTGCACTAAAAGCCCGCGAAAACAAAGAAGCTGTTTCAATCGCATACCAGGGTAATATTGTTGATTTGTGGGAAAAACTGGCTGAAGAAAATATTCCAGTAGAGTTGGGCTCCGATCAAACGTCGTTACATAATCCGTTTGCAGGAGGTTACTACCCCGCCGGATTGAGTTTCGAGGAAGCGAATAAAATAATGGCCGAAAATCCGGAACAGTTTCAAGAAGAAGTTTATAAAACCCTGCGCCGACATGTAGCTGCCGTGAATAAACTTACACAAAATGGCATGTATTTTTGGGATTACGGCAATGCCTTTTTACTGGAAGCCAGTAGAGCCGGCGCCGATATTACCAAAGCCGATGGTAAGTTTAAATACCCGTCGTACGTTCAGGATATTATGGGACCGCTGTTTTTTGATTATGGTTTTGGGCCATTCCGCTGGGTGTGTACCTCAGGAAAAGCAGAGGATTTGGAAACTACGGATAAAATTGCAGCCGAAGTACTGACTGAAATAGCAGCCTCAGCACCGGAAGAAATTACCCGCCAAATGGAAGACAATATTCACTGGATAAACGAAGCCGGTAAAAACAAACTGGTTGTGGGTTCGCAAGCTCGAATTTTATATGCCGATTGCAACGGACGTACAAAAATTGCGAAAGCCTTTAACGATGCTATTGCCGACGGACGCATTTCTGCTCCCATTGTTTTGGGGCGCGATCACCACGATGTGTCGGGTACTGATTCACCTTACCGCGAAACGTCTAATATTTACGATGGTTCGTCGTTTACAGCCGACATGGCTGTGCAGAATTTCGTGGGCGACGGTTTCCGTGGCGCTACCTGGATTTCGTTGCACAACGGCGGTGGTGTTGGTTGGGGAGAAGTAATTAACGGCGGTTTTGGGATGACCATCGACGGCTCGCCCGAAGCAGAAGAACGCCTGAAAATGATGTTGCACTGGGATGTAAACAACGGCATTTCGCGCCGCAGCTGGGCACGCAATAAACCGGCACGTTTTGCCATTGAGCAGGCCATGAAAGAAAATCCGGATTTGAAAGTTACTTTACCAGAAGAAGCTGATGACGAACTGCTGGATGGGCTCTTTAAATAGGCTCACTTTATAAACAAGCATGTTCCGTAATTCATTATGAATTGGAGTAACGTACTGAGTACGATCGGTGAAAACAGTGGTAGTGATGAAACGTACTGAGTACGATCAGTGAAAACTGTGGTAGTAATGAAACGTACTGAGTACGATTGAGAAAAACTCTGAGAATGGCCCATCGTACTGAGTACGATTAGAGAAAACCGCATAACTGAAGCATCGTACTAAGTACAATAGCTAAAGATTAAAGTGGCAGAGCATCGTAGTCAGTACATTTAGAGAATTATACTTCACCGCTGAAGCTAATCAAAAAGCATGGAATAATAGCGCCCAATTTCATCCTGAAGTTCTCCAACACTAAAGGCGCGACTTTTTCGAATGGTTTCGCGGCCATCGAAAAACACCACGATTGTTGGCGCGGTAAATACGCTGTTTTGTGCAGCTATTTCAGCCAGCACATCTGATTTTACGTAAAGCAACTGCATTTTCGGAAACGCCGTTGTTACCATTTCCTCTACTTTTGGTTTTAACACTTTACACACCGAACAAGCTTCGTTTGAGAAATACGCCAATACTGCAGCATTTTCTTCCTTCTGCACTAAAAACTCGTCGAGTGATTTTATTTCCTTGAACATGGTAGATACTGGATGCTGGTTACTGTATACTAGATGCTGGATGCTGGATGCTGGATACTTCGTTCTGGTTAATGAAAAGGATCCGATCCGTATAATTTTCAGTTAAAACGGATCGGATCCCTTTGTTTTGTTAATACGCCCCGATACTTAGCAACACCAAAGTACAAGCTTCTTCGGCTTCAATTCCGTTGTTTTTCAGTTTTTCGGCAAACTCCGGATTTTCTGTTCCCGGGTTAAAAATAACACGTTGCGGTTTCATTCTTATAATATCCGAATAATACCCGGGCTGATGTTGTGGCCCCACATAAAGTGTTACAGTATGCACTCGTTCGTTTTGCGGAAAAGTTGTTTCAATGGCAACATCATCAACCTGTCCGTTGCGTTTAGCCAGCGCCACAACCTCGTGTTCGTTCCGCCGAAGTGCCAGAATTGCTTTATTGGAGTAGCGTGCCGGATTTTCGCTGGCCCCGATAACAAGTGTGCGTTTGCTCATTTACATACGTTTTAAAAGTACCACCGCATTAACCGACATGCCTTCTTCGCGGCCTTCAAAACCCAACGTTTCGGTAGTTGTTGCCTTCACCGACACGCGATCGACATCGATTTCCAAAACATCGGCCATACATTGTTCCATCGCCGGAATATGTGGTTTTAGCTTTGGTTGCTGCGCCTGAACGGTTGAGTCGATATTTACAATTTCGTAGCCCTTTTGCTTTACCAGCTCATACGACTTTTTAAGCAAAATTTTACTGTCGATATTCTTGAACTCAGCGGCAGTATCAGGGAAATGAGTCCCGATATCGCGCAATTTCAGTGCACCCAGCATGGCATCGCAAATGGCGTGTATCAGCACATCGCCGTCAGAATGTGCCACCGTTCCCTTACTGTGGGGAATAAGAATACCGCCTAACCACAAGGTTTCTCCTTCGGCCAGACGGTGCACATCATATCCTTGTCCGATTCTGAAATCCATTAGCGCTGGCTACTAAATGCGTCAATATCAAACGCTAGCGAGAAACGCAGCGTATTTTCCAATGGGTGGTTACGTTGTGTTGGCAACAGGTAGGAAAAATCGAGCGCAAAAACGTTCATTTTTAAACCGGCACCTGCAGTAATAAACTGGCGGTTACCTTTGTTTTCGTTCTCGTAGAAATAACCGGCGCGCAAAGCAAACTGTTTGTTGTACCAGTACTCAACACCTACCGACCACGTAATTTCCTGCATCTCTTCTTTTAAACCGCCAGGTGCATCGCCAAACGATTTGAAAATACCTTCGATAACACCAATATCAGAGTTAATACCCCCTGACCAAATTACATCGCCCTCGCCATAACCGGTTGAATCGACCGGAGGAGTTGGCACCAATAATTTATTGGCTTCAACTGCAAAAGCAAACGAGTTGTAATCGTCGAGCTCCATGGTGTACGAAGCACCCAGTTTCAAGGTAGTTGGGATGAAGTCTTTTACGTCTCCATCGGTATAAGATATTTTTGAACCAATATTCTGGATATTGATACCGGCAGCAAAAATATTGTCTTGCCGGCCTGCTCTGAATTCGTTGTAATAATAAAAAGCCACATCGGCTGCAAACGAAGTACCAGCACTGCTTTCCACACCGTTAACTAACTGTCCGCCGGTAAGGTCGGAACGAATATAGCGTACAGCAACTGCTCCCGAAAACTGTTCACTTAAAAGACGAGAGTAACCAAAATCGATAGCAAATTCGTTCGGACTTTGTTGCCCCATAAATTCTCCCTGATCAGAAGTAAAAGCGATATCGCCCAATGCAAAATAGCGCAACGAAGCACTAATCGCCTGCACATCATCCAGTTTCTTGTATCCAGACAAGTAAGCCAGATTTATATCGTCAACCAGGTTACGCAACCATGGCGAATACGATAAACCAACTCCCATCTCACTCTCCATAAAAACATATTTTGCGGGGTTCCAGTGTTGCGAATTCACATCGGCGGTGGTACCCACTCCGGCATCCCCCATACCTCCTGCGCGCGAATCAGGCGTAATAGCCAAAAACGGAACGGCGGTGGATATTGCATTGGCACCCGACAAGGTTCCTTGTGCCATTACAGTCTCAGTTACCGTGGCAACCAGAGCCACCACAAATAAAATTCGTATTAATTTAATCATACCTTTAAAAATTGAGCGTGCAAAGATATAACATTTGTCCTTGCAGCAATAGGTTAAAACTTTACCCTGAATACTTTTACATTACGGGTGTAGCTATCCTTTTGTTGTAGTTGTTAGCCTACAAAATTGAGAACGCAGCTTTTAAAGAAAAATTTTGCAGAGGTTGAAAAATTATCAGATCACCAATAATTTCCCTGATTTTGAAGCAATTACTCCTTCGTTGTTTTTCAGAAAAACCTGATATACATAAACACCCTGTGTTAGCGGAATTTTTGATTCTGAGATATCCCAGCGCACCGGGTTACTGGTGCTTCCGTTCGAACTGATCTCTGTTTCAAACTGATCGACCAGCTTGCCGTTGATGTTATAAATATCGAAAACCGCCGCAAAGCTTTCGCCTGCCTGGTTGTGCTCGATTACAAAATAGGTATAATCCTTTATCGGATTCGGGTAATTGCTTACCTTATTAATGATAAAGTCGCCGGTAACTTCAAACTCAATTTCCACTTCGGATGAGTTATTGGCAACATCCCAGGCTTTTAACGACAGCGTGTGCTTTCCAACCGCCAAATCGTTTAACGGATACTGCAATGAGCCACTTGTATAGTCATCCTTTTCGGCCTGATAATAATTGTTCAGCACATAAACTTTTGAATAATCGTTGTCGATTACCGCTGTAATATCGTGTCCAATTCCGGTACCAACCGTATTAATGCCGTTTTCATCTGACAAATAAGCCAGCAATGTCGGGTTCTTTCCGGTTTTATCGCCCGACTGAAAATCTTCCGAATCCAGGAAAAGCAGAATCTCAGGTCCGCTGTTATCTGTACTATTCGAGCCTTCGCCACCCATACTAAAATTTGTAAAGGCACCGTGCGCATCTTCTTCGCCATTTTGGGCGTAATACATTATTTTCCCCGAGCCAATTTTATACGAAATGTCTTTTGGCACAACAAAACTAAAGCTGAAATTTCCGTTGGTAACAGTGGTTGTTCCCGAGTAGATAATGTTATTCTGCACCTGGAAAGTCAACGGCCGGTTATCATCACCATTTCCAAGTGTTGTTATATCCATTTCCTTATCGTAAACCGTGTGCGTTATCTCGCCGTTAAAATCATCAATCCGGTTACCGAAATAATCGGCCACATAACCATCGATGGTAATTTTTTCGAGCGTGCCAATCGTATCGGGGCTACTGGTTGCATCCTGTCCATTTATTGATGTGGTTACCACCTGGTATTTCGGGTATGAAAGTTTTAATGCCGGATCGGCCAGTAACGAAAAGTTGCGTTTGTTAATTCCGTTGGACAGATTTGACTTGGCAAGGCGCATTACATCTCCCATACGGTAATGCTCACCGTTTTCGTCTTTGGCAAAAATATAGCGATAAAAACTACGGCTCAGCATAAAATTCGCTCCTGAGGTTACCACGCGTGTGGTAGAAAACAGCCCGATACCTCCGCCATTTGGATTCATCAGTACTTCCTCTCCGGCCGAGGTTTCATCAGCATCAAACCGGCTGAACTCGCAGGTAGCAGTTACAAAGATTGGTAACTGGTTTCGGTTCGACCACGAATTAATGTCTCCCTTCTCCAATACGTGCTCGTGCGCCAAAAAACTATTGTTGGCATGTCCGATATAATTCAAAATCAGCACCCCTTTTTCTACCCTTTCGTTTATTGCGGCATTTACATCCGGATATCGTTCACCCGCGGGTGTAACATCTTCGGCATAAGCATCAAAATATATTTTATCGGTAATAAATTCTCCGTGATTACTGTTTAGCGAATCGGCAATTTGCTCCGACTGACGCATATGAATTCCGGTATCGCCATCGTCTCCGATCACACACACCACATTCCGCCAGTCGCCCAAAGCTTCCGGTTCATAATAACGTTTAATTTTATCCACCACCAGCTGCGCCTGGTAAGCCGTTGATGCAGGAATTCGTCCGATCCCCAAATCGATGGAACCATTTGATAAGCTTTCCCCGGCATCGAGCATTACAAAATAATCGTCGCTTACGTATGAGTTTAACGGATCCAACGAGTTCGAAGATTGATAAGTTGGGATAAAGTTTAGTCCGCTTCCCATGATGTTTCGGTTATCGTAACTACCATCGCCAAAAAGCAATACATATTTTAAAGTATTCCCCCGATCGTAAATCATTTTTATAAAATTCCTTATTCCGGTGGCGCTTTTACTTCCCGAGCTGAACTCGTTATAAACATCATTTACATTAACCACTTCCACGCTCATTCCATCCTGCATACGATGAAAATCGGCCAGCTCTTGGGCAGAGCTCATAAAATTCGGGTGCGAGATAATCAAAAATTCCGGTGTATTTATGGCGTGTAAATTCTGGTTCTCAACTTCTTCAACAAATGCCGGCTCAGGGAAACTGCCTGTAGTATTGAATACCACATATTCCTTCAACTCCGAAGCTTCCTGTTTAAATCGCAAGCCGGTACCATTTAACACCGCATTAATTTCTTTTGTATTGTTAACATCTGAAACGTCCAGAACTTTAGTAGCATCTCCAGCATTGGCAATCTGAAACTCAACAACATTCCCGGCCCCTACAGATTTCGAATCGCGAAAAAATAAAGGTGCGTCACCCACAGTAATGTTTCGTCGGTAGTTCAGTTCCAGATAATCGAGCCAGGCTTCGGCACTGCTGTTCGATGCATTGTAGGTTACCCAAATTTCCTGCCCGCCTTCCGCTAAATCAACATCCATTGTTGTGGTTTCCGAATCGGCATAAATACCGTAAGTTTCATCGGTGTCAACGCTTCTGAATGGCACAGTTCCGGCTTCTGTTCCTTCGGCGGCAACCGAAAAATGCGACGACCGAAACGAGCGCGCAGCACCGCTAACTGTTAATTGGGCTGAAACTACTTCTGCCGGATCAGTAATTGTAAAAGTGTAGGTTTTTGATCCGCCATTTGTAAACCGGTCGCCATACCACCGTTTCCCCGAACCCAATTCCAGCAAGTTGTATTTTTCATGCTCTATCAGTTCAAGGCAATCAAACGTTGAAGTTGAATGGGTGATTTCACCAGAAAAATTATCGAGTGTTTCGGGCTGTTTAGGTATTCCCGTATTTCCCAAAAAGAAATATCCCTGGGTAGTATATTCATTCGAATGATGCGTAAACTCTCCTGAAGTGCTTACATCCCATTCGGTAATTCCGGGTGCATAAAAAAACAAACATTCTTCGCCATTATTATTGGCTGTCCACGCGGCGCACTCTTCCAAATCATCGTAATCAATCTCACCGGGGTCTTCCGACTGCATTTTTCCTCCGCTTCCAAATACGCCAACTTGCGCAGGATCTGAAAATCCCCAATCATTTAATGTCGAATATGGTATTTTATAAATCCCCTTTCCTATGGTCCGGATTTTTACCCAGTCGCCCGTTGCCAACACCGATTCTGATTTCCAATTTATAGCCTGAACCGATTTTTTATAAACATCGGGTGCAGCGCGTAATGCAAAACTTTTTAACCGGTAAATTTTACCATTCTCTTCTTTTAGCGGAATGATCTGAAGTTCTATTTTCTTTTCGTTCCCCGACTGCAAAACAGATGTAGTAACTTGCAGTTCTGAAGGAATTTCAACAGCTAATAGTTGCTTAATACTATCGCTCACCTCTTCAAAAACAAGATTATCGATATTAAACCGAAGTACTTTATTTGGATTATCGAGCGGATAAAGCCGGGTATAAACAGGCAAAGCCAGATGCGCCAGGTTGCCCGACAGATCAGTATTCTCGAAAAATTCCAACACCTCCCCATTGTGGCTACCCGGATTTTCCTGCCAGTTGAGTACAATAATCTCGTTATGCACATCGCTAACAGCAAATCCAAGCAAAAAAACAACTAACAGGAGTAGATATTTATACATAAAATTCGGTCAATAATGTAAGCATGTTAACGGCTACCGTGTACAAATATTGCAAACAAAGCAGCAAACCACCACGGATTAAGGCCTAATGATGCCAAAGATATTAACATCCTTATTAAATCAAGAATAAAATAATTGAAAAGGCTGAACAATAAGAATTGAACAAATTAGTTATATTTGTGTCGATGAGAAAATTTATACAAACAATGAATTTTAAAAGATTAAAACCATTCGTTTTTATTGCCTTGGCCGCATTCGTTTCCGGATGTGGATTATTCGGAATAGGAGGTAAAGGAGATTCATCACGAACTACTGGTTGGGAATACAATGCTGAAGAGACCGGAAATATTCCAAATATTTCGGGTTACGAGCAGGAAGCCGGACCGGGTTTAGTTTTTGTTCAGGGTGGTACGTTTACAATGGGTCGTGTTGAACAGGACGTAATGTACCGCAACGACAATTATCCCCGAAGAGTTACTGTAGCTTCATTTTACATGGACGAAACAGAAGTTTCAAATCAGGACTATCGTGAATTTACACACTGGACCGGTCGTGTTTACCCCGGTGATGTAGAAAAAATGAAGGCTATTACACCCGACTCAAGTGTTTGGCGTAAAGATTTAGCCTACAACGAGCCTTATGTAAATAACTATTTCCGTCATCCGGCCTATTCAGAATATCCGGTAGTTGGTGTAACATGGGAACAGGCAGAAGCTTATTGTGCCTGGCGTACCGACAGGGTAAACGAACAAATATTAGTAGATAAAGGCATTATTACACACGACAATACCCAATCGGGAGAAAACGTTTATACAACAGATACTTATTTAACAGGCATATACCAGGGAACAGAAGGTGACAAACCTGTTGAAAATCCTGACGGAACAACACGTCGCCCAAAATGGGAAGATGGTATTATGCTCCCGAATTACCGCCTGCCAACTGAAGCAGAGTGGGAATATGCAGCCTACGGTTTAATTGGTAATACCGATGGCGAATTACTTACCGACCGAAAACTGTATCCGTGGAACGGTTCGTACCTTCGCCAGGATAAGAAAAAAGAAAAAGGCCGTTTGAAAGCCAACTTTGTTCGCGGACGTGGTGACATGATGGGTATGGCTGGAGCACTGAATGACAACGCCGATATTGCGGCACCGGTTTTCTCATACGAACCTAACGATTACAACTTATATTGTATGTCGGGTAACGTTAATGAATGGGTAGCCGACGTTTACCGTCCAATGTCGTTAAACGATGTGGAAGAGTTTAACCCTTTCCGCGGTAACGTAATTACAGAATACCGTCGCGACCAAAACGGTCAACTTATGAGAGACCAATATGGTGAGTTAATAAAAGATACAATTGCCGGAATGGACTATCGAAATGTTTTAGACGGTGATCCTAAGTCTCAGATTGTTGAAGGTGACACCTGGATTGGTAACGACACAGAAACAGAAGGTATGTATATTCAGGATGACAGGCCAGGTGCTTTCTCATCTTTAATTACTGATGAAGTTCGCGTTTACAAAGGCGGATCGTGGCAAGATCGCCCATATTGGCTGGTTCCCGGAACACGCCGCTACCTAGAGCAAACGAAGGCTCAGAACGATCTTGGATTCCGTTGTGCAATGACAAGAGTTGGAAGCCCTGAAGGTTTCTAAATCATAAAAATATTCTCAGAAAAGCTTCGTACAACTGCGGAGCTTTTTTTATGCCAAATTGAATCGTATTTTTGCGTTATGACAAGTATTGAAACTATCTACAGTTGTTTTCTAAAATCAACACAAGTATCTACCGATAGCCGCAAAATTGAAAATGGCTGTATTTTTTTCGCCTTAAAAGGTGCCAATTTCAATGGCAATAAATATGCCCACGATGCCCTGAAAAAAGGAGCAGCATATGCCGTTGTTGATGAAGCAGAATACGCTACCAATGACAAAATTCTGCTGGTAGAAGATGTTTTAACCGCATTACAACAACTGGCTTATCATCACCGAAAACAACTAAAATTACCCATACTTGCCATTACAGGAACCAACGGAAAAACAACCACAAAAGAGTTGATCTCAACCGTGCTTGCTAAAAAATTCAGAGTTAGCTTTACCCAGGGGAATTTAAACAACCATATAGGAGTTCCGTTAACGCTGCTTTCAATGAATAAAAACACCGAATTTGGCGTGGTGGAAATGGGAGCCAATCATCCCGGTGAAATTGCCGATTTGTGTAAAATTGCCGATCCTGATTTTGGAATTATCACCAATATTGGCCGGGCACACCTCGAGGGTTTTGGTTCGTTTGAAGGTGTAATAAAAACCAAAGGCGAATTGTACGATTATCTCGGCAAAAAGAATGGAGTTGTTTTTTACAATGCCGATAATAAATTACTTGAGGAACTTGGAGCAGAACTTCCCAAACGTATTTCTTACGGCAAAGAAAATGCGTCGTTTACCGGAGAAACCATCCAGAGTCCACCGTTTATTCATGTAAAAGCCAACTTTAAAAAGGGCGTGCTTTACCTGAACAGCAATTTAATTGGCGATTTTAATTTCGAAAATATTTTGGCAGCTGCCTGCATCGCAAATTATTTTGATGTTGATCCCTTAAAAATTCAGCAAGCAATTAAAGAATACCACCCCACCAACAATCGTTCGCAGTTAATAAACAAAGGCGAAATAAAAATTATAATGGACGCCTACAATGCCAATCCCACAAGTATGGCAGCATCCATCGTAAGTTTTCTGGAGAATCTGAAAGGCGACAAATACCTTATTCTTGGCGACATGCTTGAGCTTGGAGAATATTCAGAGGAAGAACATACTAAAATCGTTGAGTTGATTCCCGAAGATTTGAAAAGCAGCACTTTTTTGGTGGGTAACGAATTCTCGAAAGTCAACACCGGGGAAAGCATAAAATCCTTTATTCATGTTGACGACTTATGTACTTACCTTAAAAATAAGCCCATAAAAAACGGGAACATTTTAATAAAAGGTTCCCGTGGTATTCAGCTTGAAAAAGTACTTGATCTTCTTAATTAGCCTGAGGTTTTTCAACTTTCAGCACGTCAGAAATTGCTTTTTCGAAAGTTTGTTTCGGAAGTGCTCCCATTGCCATTTGTGGTTGTCCGTCTTGCGGCACAAACAGTAACGACGGGATACTTTGCACACCAAACATTCCGGCTAATTCCTGTTGCTCTTCAGTGTTCACTTTGTAGATTACGATACTGTCGCCATACTCCGATTGCAACTCTTCCAAAACGGGCGCTACCATTTTACATGGGCCACACCAATCGGCGTAAAAGTCAATCAAACATGGCTTCTCGCCTTCGTATTTCCACTCTTTATTTGTTTCAAAATTGAAAACTTTCTCTTTAAATGTTTCTTTCGTTAAATGTTCCAACATGATTTTATATTTTCAGTATTTATATATCTATTTATTTCGATATTTACATGTCAAAGATAATACCAAATTTTGAAATCCCAAGTTACTACTTAATTTCAACTAAATAATTGTAATTTTGTCACGATTTTTACCAAAGTGGCAGATTTGTCCATTTTGAAATACGATTTTTGTCAGATGAATAGCAAGCTAAAAGAGAAGATTTTCAAAGATATACAGGCAGTTGCCGACCGTGCTGAAACAGAAACTTATGTAATTGGAGGATATGTACGCGATCTGTATCTCGAACGCCCATCAAAAGATATCGACATTGTCACCATTGGCAGTGGCATCGATTTCGCCAACGAAGTGGCCAAAAATTTAAAGCCGCGCCCACGAGTTAATGTATTTAAAAACTTCGGCACAGCCATGTTAAAATACAAAGACCTGGAGATTGAATTTGTAGGTGCCCGCAAGGAGTCGTACCAACGCAACTCGCGCAAACCGATTGTGGAAGACGGCACGCTGGAAGACGATCAGAACCGCCGCGATTTTACCATCAACGCCATGGCTTTTCGCTTAAACGGCGATCGTTTTGGCGAACTAGTCGATCCGTTTAACGGAATGGATGATTTGAATAACAAGATCATTCGCACTCCGCTCGATCCTGATGTGACTTTCTCCGACGATCCCTTGCGCATTATGCGTGCCATTCGTTTTGCCACTCAGCTCGATTTTGAAATTGAGAATGAAACGCTAAAAGCAATTACCAGAAATAAAGACCGTATTAAAATCGTTTCTGCCGAGCGCATAATCGAAGAGCTGAATAAAATTATTATGGCTCCGAAACCGTCAAAAGGGTTTCGATTATTGGAAGAAACCGGTTTGCTGGCAATAATTTTCCCCGAATTGCAGCATATGAAAGGCGTTGAAAGAGTAAACGGCATCGGCCATAAAGACAATTTCTACCATACCATTGAGGTGCTCGACCGTTTGGTGCCCAACTCCGATAATCTGTGGTTACGCTGGTCGGCTTTATTGCACGACATTGCCAAACCCAGAACAAAACGTTTTGTTGAAGGCCTGGGCTGGACTTTTCACGCGCATAATTTTATTGGTGTAAAGATGATTCCCAAGATTTTTAAACGCATGAAACTGCCCCTGAATGAAAAGATGAAATACGTTCAGAAAATGGTAGGCCTGCACATGCGGCCAATTGTACTGTCGGAAGATATTGTAACCGACTCGGCAGTGCGGCGCCTGCTTTTTGAGGCCGGTGATGACATTGATGATTTAATGACACTTTGCGAGGCCGATATCACATCGAAGAATCCGGAGAAGGTAAAACGCTACATGAAAAACTTCAAAGTGGTTCGGCAAAAGTTAAAGGAAATTGAAGAGAAAGATGCGGTTCGTAATTTCCAGCCTCCGGTTGACGGCGACCTTATAATGAAAACTTTCGACTTGTCGCCATGTCGCGAAGTTGGCCTGCTGAAAGATGCCATTAAAGAAGCTATTTTAGATGGCGAGATTCATAATAATTTCGAGGAAGCGTTTGCTTTTATGATGAAAAAAGCAGAAGAAATGGGGCTGAAAGCAAAAGATTAATCCACCTGCAAGTTTAACAGAACCGGCAAATGGTCGCTAAATCCGCCATTGTAGCGGTAGCCCGTGTAAGTACGATGCAACTTGCGGCCACCACGCGTCTCATCAAGCTCGAATAAAAAGGGCAATTTGCAAATTGTTGCATTTTCAGGGTAGGTTCTTAACCCATTCGTTGCGAACAGTAAACCCGGCGAAACAATAATCTGGTCGAAAACAAACCATTGTCCCTGGTACTTTAAAGTCCCCTCCTCTTGCTTTGTCCAGGGCAACGAGAGATTGAATAACCCAGCAGATTCGTGTTTTATAGGATCTTCGGCACCGAGACCCTGCGATATGCTTTCGTCGTTGGGCTGATCGTTAAAATCGCCCACAATTACCACTTTTGCCTTTTCATTTTTTTGGACAATTTTTTCGTATTTCGATAAAAGTAAACGCGCTGCTTGCTGACGTGCCGGTCGTGTTTTCAACAAACCCGAATAACGCGATGGCCAATGATTTACAAACACATGAATAGAATCTCCACCACTTACAGTTCCAAGAACATAAAGAATTTCCCGACTTCTACGAATGCCGGCATTTTTATCTTCCAGCGGATAATAGGTGTAATCGAGCGGATAAAAGGTTTCGGAATTATATACCAGCGCCACATCAATACCTCGCGGATCAGGACTCTCTTTGTGGATAATTTTGTAAGGCGTAGTTTTTAGCGGCGTATCTTTGGTAAGCTTTTCCAGCACATAACGGTTCTCGATTTCTGCCAAAGCAATTAAATCGGGCATTTGCCAACCACCTGCATTCAAAATTACTTTCGAGATATTATTGATTTTCTTTTCAAAACGTTTGCGGGTCCAGTGACGCTCGCCTGCTGGCGTAAATTCATCATCGGCAGTTAACGAATCGTTTCGCACATCAAACAGGTTTTCTACATTGTAAAAGAGTATTGAGTATTCGGCACCATTATTTTGTGCATTGCTTTTTGCAATGAGCAGAATCAGGGATAAACAAAAAAGGAAGTATTTCATTTTACTTTTCAATGCGTTCGTATGCTCCCAGGTCGGGGCCATCTTCGCCAGTTCGGCTTCTGTTCAGCAGATCAACTGGAAACTTTTCAGAATACTTTGTTGTTCCCACATCTTTTGCTGCCGATAACGTATCCAACTCGAAGTTGTAATCATCATACGGATCAACAAATCGCGGATCAAATTCTATCCCGATCATCGCATTAATGTAATGGTTTGTATTGCTCGTATCCAAGGTATCGGGTGCCTGAATAATGCAATGGTCGAACAGGTAATTGAATGTGTTTTTTTCGTTATTACCCAACTCCAGTTCGTTGCCAATATTACCATAAATAATACTGTTGCCAAAAGTTGCCTTCGTCAAATCACCATTATACGAAACTTGTTCGCCGTTTGAGTTTTCAACAACCAGCACATTCGAAACAACCAACGATGGTGTAGTACGCACAGCCTGCCCATAATTACCCCAATAGTTGGCAATAGTTGAGTGGTAAAATTCATATTCGCCCCCAACCAACAGTGCTGCTCCATAAAATCCGCAATTGGCAATCAGTGTGTTATAGGAATAAACCTTCGACTTCAATGCAAAAATTCCTGCATAAGCCATATTTTCAATTTTGGAATTGGTAAGTGCTACCGTGGCATAACCTTCGTTTTCAATGGTTCCCACCTGTAAACCAATATTGGCATTTTTAATGGTGGTAAAATTGAATACGTTATCATGACTACCGGAATACAACACTATTCCATTCCACTGGTCGGGAATATCTTCATACGATGGCTCCAAACGGTCGGCCCGGAATATAATCGGCAATTCAAATGTTCCATCGGCAACTACATTTCCCCGAACATACATTCCGGCGCCTTTGTGGAAGTATATTTTTGTTCCCGGCTCAATTGTTAGCGTCGAAGTACTGTCAACATAGGCATAATCGTAAACCAGATAAGGTTTTTCAGCCGTCCAGGTAGTTGTTTTAATCCGTTCGCTTTTTATCAGCTTAAAATCCTGCCCGTAAGCTTCCAGCTTTATACTTTGAAAATTTGTGTTGGTTGTAAATTCAATGGAATCCTGCACAACCATTGGCAAATTTTGTCCGTTCGGGTCGATGGTTACTTCAACAAAAATGTAGATACTGTCTCGTGCCGGTAATGTAACTTCGTAAAGCTCACTATACATCTCGCCATTAATGTTTAACCTGAAGTTTGAGGCATCGCCTCCTGCCAGCCTAATACGCGAAATTAAAACATCTTCGTCGTATGGATTACTAACCGTAAAACGACGTGTTGTTGAGCCAATAGATGTAAAAATGGTATCGAATGTTACCGTGTCAGCAGAAAACTTAAGCTGCGCATCGGTAGATGTCAAATATCCCTCATCCTCGCATGAGAAAAGCATGACAAGCACAAGGGCTGTAGCCAGTATTTGAAGTAAATATTTAACCAATTCGAATTAATTTATATCCTTATAACGTCCACTTTTCGCCGTTATTTTACAAATATAAAAAATCAATTCACAATTTTTAACATTTCTTTGCAATCCTTAGCCATTAACTACATTTTTTTCAGAAATAAATAATAAACCAAGCATTGTTATTGCCCCATTCAGAATAAGCAATTCGAATCCAAACTGATAACCATTAAAAAGCACCTCGGAGTAGCTGGAAATAAAATAGCACAAAACGGGTGCAAAAATGCCAATGTACGGCACCCATTTATCGTTTACTTTTCGTGTTGAATACATGCCAAAAAGGAATAACCCTAAAATAGGACCATAAGTATATCCGGCAACTGTAAACACAGCCACCACAATACTTTGATTATTAATGGCATCGAAAACAAGTATTACCACTATCAACAGCACTGAAAACATCAAGTGCGACAACATTTTTATACGGCGTTTCTTTTCTTCAGGGTATTTGTGTATTTTCAGGAAATCGACCGTAAACGAAGTTGTTAACGCGGTTAATGCCGAATCGGCGCTTGAATAGGCAGCGGCGGTAATACCCAACAAAAAGGCAATTCCCACCGGCAACCCAAAATATTTTAAAGCCAGCATCGGGTAAAGGTCGTCGGTATTCTCCGGGATGCTAATTCCATGCTCGCGGGCAAAAATGTACAACATTACTCCCAGGCTCAGAAACAACACCACGGTAAAAAGAAACGACAAACTAAACACCAGCATATTTTTCTGGGCTTCCCACTTATTTTTGCATGTCAGGTTTTTTTGCATCATATCCTGGTCCATACCAACCATAACAATGGTAATAAACATTCCGGAAACAAACTGCTTAAAAAAGTTATTTCCCGAGCGCCAGTCCCAAAAGAAAAGTTGCGAGTTACTGTCATCAGCAATGGTTTTCACCAGTCCCGACAAATTCAAATCCAGGCTTCGCGAAATGGCTACAATGGTAAAAATAACCGCACTTACCAAAAAGAGTGTTTGCAATGTATCGGTCCAAACAATGGTTTTAATACCTCCTTTAAAAGTATATACCCAAATGAGTGCGATGGTAACAATTACGGTTAACGAAAACGGTATTTTAAACGCATCGAAAAAGGCGATTTGCAGAACACCCGCCACCAAAAATAACCGGAATGCTGCCCCAATCAGTTTCGAGATCAAAAAGAAAAAGGAGCCGGTTTTGTATGATCGTGGTCCAAAGCGTTCATCAAGAAACGAATAAATGGAAACCAGGTTGAGCCGATAATACAAAGGTAGCAAAATACCCGCGACAAGCCAGTAGCCCACAAGGTTGCCAAGAACAAACTGCAGGTACGAAAAGGCCGAATTACCTACTTCTCCCGGAACAGAAATAAAAGTTACTCCCGAAAGCGTGGCTCCAACCATACCAAAGGCCACCAAATACCAAGGCGATTTTCGGTTTGCAGTAAAAAAGGCCTGAGTATCGGCTTTTCGCGCGGTTAACCACGAAATAAAAATCAGTACTAAAAAATAACCAAGTACAATTCCCAGAACTAAATATGGACTCATAATTTTTGTTTATTCGAAATCGGGGTATAATAAATATTTTTTTCTCAGTAGTTTAAATTCTTCCAGGCCGGGCTGCCAGCTTTCAATAATTTCAGCTTCGCTTTTCCCTTCTCTTATTTGTTTGATCATCGAATCGGTTCCGGCAAGCAGATTCAGCCAGCGTTCGCGCGTGAGAAAATCGGCTTCATTCTCGTATTTTTCATAGAAGTCGAGGAAGTATTTCAAAGTGAATTTTGGTGTTTCTTCCAAAGTTCGTAAATCAACACCGTAACATTTTTTGTCTTTATTCAGCGGGTTTATCGCCACTCCGGGAATGCTTCTCGGAGTAAATTCAAAGCTGCCGAGATTTTCGTTTAAACCACCCAATGCCTGGAACGGGAAATCGGTTCCGCGCCCAACACTTACGCTGGTTGCTTCAAAAAAGCACAACGACGGATATAAGCGCACCGAAAGATCGTTGGGTAAATTTGGCGACGGGCGCACCGGCAAAGAATACGCCATTTTATGATCGTAATTTTTTACCGGTATTACCGTAAGATCACATTTTTTACCGGCTGCATGCCAGCCTTCGTCATTGATCATATTTGCGAGTTCGCCAACGGTACATCCATGCACAATAGGAATAGGATCGAGACTTACAAACGACTCAAAACCTGCTTCACGGATTGGGCCGGCAACATAATCGCCATTCGGATTTGGGCGGTCGAATACAATTAGCGGAATATTGTACTCAGCACACGCCTCCATAACGTAATGCATAGTTGAAATGTAGGTGTAAAACCGGCATCCTACATCCTGAATATCGAAAATCACGACATCCAGTCCATCAAAATGTTCGGCAGTTGGTTTTTTATTTTTACCGTAAAGTGAAAAAACTGGTAAGCCCGTGCTTTTATCCACCCCGTCTTCTACTTCTCCTCCGGCAGATACATCGCCTCTAAAACCATGTTCAGGCGCAAATATTTTTTTTATGTCAACGTGTTGTTTCAATAAAAAATCAACCAGATGATCGCCGTTAGCAATAGATGTGTTGTTAACCACCAAGCCTACATTTTTGTCTTTCAATGCATCTAAATATAGCGAAGTACGCTCCGCTCCTACAATAATTTCATTATCTTGCAGTGCCATGCAACCGCTGGCTGAGATCCATAAAACAAACGCTAAAAAAATCCTGAACATAGGCTTTAAAATATTACATTTGGCGAGCGAAGATAGTTTTTAAATTTTTTAGAAAGCAACGTTTTAGTTAAAAAATTGAACCTGAAACGAAATAAAATTATCATGCGCTATTTGTACTATTTTATTTCGATGAACGTTTAACGTGTAGCACAAATTTTTAGCGAATTTTTAATGATGAAACCAACACCTGCAATATTTCTATTTTTTATCCTACTGGTAGTTTTCCAAGTAAACAGTACCTCGGCCCAGGAACCTCCGTTTTTGCAATACAAGAACGATGAATGGGTAAACCGGCAACTCGAAAACATGAGTTTAGAAGAGCGAATTGCCCAACTAATGATGATTACCGTTTATCCCAAACAAAACGATGCCGCCAAAGCTATTTTCAAGAAAAGAATACAGGATTGGAAACCTGGCGGAATTTTGGTAATGCAAGGCTCGCCAACAAAAAATGCCGATTGGATCAACCAGTTTCAGGAAGCTTCCGAAACACCACTTCTGGTAGCTATCGATGGCGAATGGGGACCAGCCATGCGAACCGACAGTACCATTGTTTATCCTTATGCGCAGTCGCTGGGAGCAGTGCAAGACACTTCCCTCCTCTACCAAATGGGACAAGATTTTGCCAGCCAGTTAAAACGTATGGGAATTCAAATGAATTTTGCTCCGGTTGCCGACATCAATACCAATCCGTTCAACCCGGTTATCGGGTATCGGTCGTATGGCGAAGACAGACACAATGTAGCTGAAAAATCGTGGATGGTGGCTAAAGGAATGCAGGATAACCATGTTATTCCGGTGGCCAAACATTTCCCGGGGCATGGCGATACCAAAACCGACTCGCACAAAACACTGCCGCTTATTCCGCATTCGAAAAGCCGCATCGACAGTATTGAAAGTTACCCGTTCCGTTATTTATCGGATAAAGGAATTGCAGGAATTATGTCGGGGCACTTAAATGTTCCTTCGCTCGACGATTCCGGAATTACCTCATCGCTTTCGAAAAAAGTAATTACCAGCTATTTAAAAGAGGAAATTGGCTACAAAGGTTTTGTGGTAACCGATGCCATAACCATGAAAGGAGTACAAACCACAGCCGGCAGAGCTGAACTGGAAGCCCTGATTGCCGGAAACGACATGATAGAATTTGTTGATGATGTAAGTAAAGCTGTTGCAACAATTAAAGAAGCAATTGCCAATGGCGAAATTACCGAAGCTCAGATTAAAGAAAAGTGCCGAACTGTTTTGGCACTAAAACGCTGGGTGGGACTAAACAACTACCAACCGGTAGATTTAAAAAATATTACCGCCGACCTTAACGCGCCCAAATACCAGGTTACCAACCGAAAACTGATTAAAAAATCGATGACGGTTGTTGTTAATAACGACAGTACACTTCCGGTGCAGAATTTGGAGAAACGCACCATAGCAACAATAATGATTGGCGGCAACCAAAAATCTGCCTTCCAAAATACCCTGGAAAAATATACTGGCATGGATCATTATTGGCTACCAAAAGATGCCACAGAGCAGGTCTGGGCAAACCTTCGCAAAAAGCTTGATAACTATAACTTTGTTATTGCCGGCATTACAGGAATTAACAAATACTCATCGAACGAATACGGTATTTCCGAAATACAAAAGCAAGCAGTTATTGATCTTATACATGAACAAAACGTGGTATTTACGCTTTTCGGAAACGCTTATGCATTGAAATACTTTGCCAACATTCATCATGCCGATGCACTGATAGTAGCGCATCAGGATAATGAACTGACTCAGGAATTGGCTGCGCAGCTTGTTTTTGGTGCATTTAAAGCCAACGGAAAACTTCCGGTTACTTCCGACAGACGCTTTAAAGCCGGCGACGGATTGGAAGTTCAGCCCAACCAAACTTTTTCGTACACCATTCCCGAAGAGGCCGGAATGAGTTCGGCTATTCTGAACCGGAAAATCGATTCGCTGGCGAATCTCGGCATTTCGGAAGGTGCATACCCCGGCTGCCAGGTGTTGGTGGCCAAAAACGGGCAGGTGGTTTTTCACCAATGCTACGGTTTTCAAACCTACGACAGTATTTACCCGGTAAACCAAAATAATATTTACGACTGGGCATCGGTTACCAAAGTTACCGGTCCGCTACCGGCAATTATGCGCCTGGTTGACGAGGGAAAAATGAACGTTGATGATAAGTTTAGTAAATACTGGCCCGATTTTATGGGCAGCAACAAAGAAAACCTGAGCTTTCGTGAGATTTTGGCGCACCAGGCGCGTTTGGCTTCGTGGATCCCTTTCTGGACAATGACTGTGCAGGAAGACGGAACACTCGATAAAAATGTGTTTAAAGATCATCCTTCGCCACTTTTTGATATTCGCGTATCAGAACGCTTGTGCATGAATCACGCTTTCAGAAAAACAATGTTCGACACCATCCGGACTTCGGAACTGTTGCACAGAAAAAAATACCTGTATTCGGGATTGAGTTTCTACCTCTACCCCGACATTATTGAAAACCTTACCGGCACTGCATACGAATCGTATGTGAAAAATACATTCTACCGGCCATTGGGGGCGCATACCATTACTTTTAATGCCTATAAACATTTTCCGCTTAGCCAGATTATTCCTACCGAAACCGATGACTTTTTCAGGATGGAGAAACTGCGCGGTTATGTGCACGACGAAGGAGCTGCAATGATGGGTGGCGTATCGGGGAATGCCGGGTTATTTGGCTCTACAAACGACCTTGCCAAAGTATTTCAAATGTATTTGCAGAAAGGATATTTTGGAGGACGGCGTTATATCTCCGACTTGACGCTAAACGAATTTACACGCATTCAATATCCCGAAAACAAAAACCGCAGAGGTTTGGGTTTCGACAAGCCCATGATCGATAATGACAAAAACGAACTGGAAGATGCCTACCCTGCCGTGTCGAGCAGCAAAAGCAGCTTTGGCCACAGCGGATACACCGGAACTTTTGCCTGGGCCGACCCCGAAAACGGACTGCTCTACATCTTTATGTCGAACCGCGTTTACCCCACCCGCGAAAACAGTAAACTCTACGAGTTGAACATCCGCACAGCCATGCATCAGGCCATTTACGACAGTATTATTTCTGAATAAATCCGGCCGGCAAACTTCCCTTAAAAAATGTTAACAAGCTCCCGAAAACAACCTGTTTTACAACATATCAGAGAAACGCACAAGCACTAATCTTCAACAACTTACAACTTGACAAACACCGAAATAATACACATAATTTAGCTCTTGTGTTATAACAATTAACAATAGCTGTTCATGACGCTTTTATTATTAAATTATTAATTATACTTTTAAAGCACGTTCTTTACAAATACAATTTTTATTAATTAAATACCACAGCGATATGGAAAAAAGAATAACATTTAACGAGCTGCGAAAAATTAAAGACAGCTTACCTGACGGTTCGATTAGACAAATAGCGCAAGAGTTTGAATTAAAAGAAGAAACTGTCAGGAATTATTTCGGAGGCGCTAACTACACCGATGGAAAAGCAGTGGGAATACACATGGAGCCGGGACCAAACGGAGGAATTGTTCTCCTGGATGATACGGCAATTTTGGAACGAGCGCAGCAATTAGCTGGCACAGCGGTTTAATAGAGAAAAAAATAAAAATATTTAAGAAACTGTCCTATATTTATGGGGCAGTTTTTTTTTATGTCAATCATATCTAAACCTTTAACTGATGAAGAAATTTACATTTTTTATTTCAATTGCATTTCTAACGGTCTTATTTAGTTCGTGCGAAGCACCCTGGCAGCCGTTGTTTAACAGTGAAAATCTCGATGGTTGGGAAACCTACATCGGAACTCCGCTTACCGGATTCGAAGATAATCATGCGCAAGCCACTCCCGAAAAAGTTTTCCAGGTTGTTGATGTAGATGGCGAAAAGCTTATTCACATTTCCGGAGAAGTAAACGGCTCGCTGGCTACTGTTGATACGTTTGCCAACTACCACCTGGAATTGGTTTTTAAGTGGGGCGAACAGGTTTACACTTCCAGAAACAGCGGCCTGCTCTATCATAGTTTTGGTGAATTTGGCGATGCACTGGGCACCTGGATGACCAATATCGAGTGCCAGCTGATGCACGAAAACCTGGGAGATACTTACCTGATGAACAACACCTGCTGCGAAACTGAAGCCACACAAACTGATAAAGGTTTTCAATTCTCAAAAGGCGGAGAACTTACTCAATTTGGAAAGGATTTTAATGGCCCCGGCATAAAAAAGGCGGTTGATGCTGAAAAACCACTGGGCGAATGGAACACTGTTGAATTGTATAGCGTTGGCCGTACAACTGTACATGTGGTAAACGGACAAGTTACCATGGTAAATACCAACACCGGAATTAATGAAGACGGACAAATAAAACCGTTAAGCTCGGGGAAAATCCAAATCCAATCCGAAGGCGGCGATTTATTTATAAAATCAGTTCGGATAAAACCGATTAAGGAAATTCCTGCCGAAATCCTTCAATAAAAATATATTTTATACCCGTTTCTTTCCCAAACGGGTATATTTTTGCGCAAATTTTAAACAAAAACAAAAAACATGAGTGGTAAAACTTTACGTGAGCAGTTAACCTTTAAAAACACCGTTTTGGGTGTGCAGTTCTTATTTGTGGCCTTTGGAGCTACCGTTTTGGTACCCTTGCTTGTTGGCATCGACCCCGCCGTTGCACTTTTTACAGCAGGTATTGGCACACTGCTTTTTCATTTAATTACCAAAGGACAGGTACCTGTTTTTCTGGGTAGCAGCTTTGCTTTTATTGCACCAATTATTGAAGCCACAAAACTTTATGGCTGGGCCGGTACACTTTCAGGAATTATTGCTGTTGGTATAGTTTACGGCGTAGTTTCTGCACTGGTTAAATTACGTGGATTAACCTTTGTCGAGCGCCTTTTCCCATCGGTTGTTGTTGGCCCCATCATCCTGCTAATTGGATTATCGCTGGCCTCTACAGCTGTTGACATGGCAAAAACCGACTGGCTGATTGCTGTAGTTTCGCTACTTACAGCCGTTACCGTAGTTATTTTCGGCAAAAAGATGATCAAACTGATCCCTATTTTCATTGCCATAATTGTAGGTTATGTGCTTTCCATAATAATGGGGAAAGTTGATTTTACGCCAATTAAAGAAGCCGCATGGATAGGTTTGCCAGAGTTTACCACTCCTAAATTTAGCTGGCAGGCTATTTTGTATATGATACCGGTAGCCATTGCCCCGATTATTGAGCACGTAGGCGATATGTATGCCATTGGTGGTGTATGCGACAAAAACTTTATTGAAAAACCAGGTTTGCACCGTACACTGCTTGGCGATGGTATTGCCAGCGCACTGGCGGGTTTTTTCGGAGGTGTGCCTAACACCACTTACTCGGAAGTAACCGGAGCCATAACTCTTACTAAAGTTACCAATCCATTTATTTTACGCATAGCGGCCATAACCGCAATTGTTTTTGCTTTTGTTGGAAAAATCAGTGGTTTCCTGAAAACCATTCCTCAAGCCGTGTTGGGCGGAATTATGCTTCTGCTTTTTGGAATGATTGCTTCTATCGGTATTAAAACGCTGGTTGATTCAAAAACCAACATGAGTGAAACCCGTAACCAGGTTATCGTTTCAATTGTTCTTACTGTTGGAATTGGAGGCGCCGTTATTTCTTACGGAACCTTCTCGCTGGCCGGAATTGGTTTGGCTGCTGCAGTTGGTATTATCCTTAATTTGATTTTACCGGCAACTAAAAAAGAAGATTTATAAGAAGCTTCGAGTAGCTAGTCGCTAGCTTCGAGATAAAAAAGGATCGGATCTTGTACAAGATCCGATCCTTTTTCTTTGTCCCATAGGAAACTGTATCTAAACTCTATTTCTGACATTCCCTGGTGCGGACAGCTTGTCATAAATTCATTTTTAACTTTCCGCGCCTGCGGAAACTTTGTTTTGAATTCATTTCCAACTTTCCGGGCTTCCGGAAACTTTGTTTTGAATTCATTTCTAACTTTCCGCGCTTGCGGAAAGCCTGTTTGCAGTTGAGTTTGGCCTTTCCGCATACGCGGAACATCGTATAGTTTTTTTTACTTCATCTTCCAGGCAAGCAGCGCTTCTCCCTGCCGGATATAAAGCACACCATTAGCACGAAACTTAATTTCTCAGCATGCCATTAATTCGCCTCCTGCTTTTCGGGCAGATAACGCCAAAAGCGTCGTGGCATATGCTGGCGTTGCAGTTTCAGGTTTTTGCGTTCTTCAATAGTGATGTGTTTAAAGTACGATCGCCACAGCTTTTGATAAAAATCTTCGCCCTCGTGCAGCAGCTCCTCTTTCACCTGGCCGTTGTAGGCATTAAACTGTTTTTTCGTTAGAACCACCTCTTCTACCTTGTCGTTACCATACAAAATTCCGTAGTTGCGCCGCAAATCGTAGATCAGCCAGCGTTGGTCGGTAAAACGTTTTTGGTAATGATTAATAATGAGCGGAATGACATCGTATTTGGGTTCGATACCACAAAAATACATCCGGTCTTTGGTACGCTGAAACCGCACAAACTGCATCATGCGCATGGCTTCCTTTTTCACCTTTTGAGATGCTTGTGTGAGGTGCAACACATCGGGGTCGCCATAATCGGTTTCCAGATTCAGGTGCCCGCTGAACATGCGGCGTAAGAAACGGTAGATCTTCATTTCAATCCCCAACTCTTCCGACAAGTACGCATAAAAAAGCAGCTGCTTGTTTTTTCCAGACAGGTGTTTCTGAATGCCTTTCCAAACCCGCTCAGCCTTCTGGGGATTGGTTGCAATATCAATGCTTTCAACAAAAAGGTAACGCTGCTCGCCATAACGCGAACAAATATCAACCGGAAAATCCTTTCGGCTGTAACAATCGAAAACGCAGGTTAAAAACCCCTCAAAAGTACTATCATAGGTGTATATTTTCATAACCGGATGCTGGATTTTTGGATACTCGATTCTGGATGCTGCGACTGAAAACTGTGACTAATGTAACGTTGGCAACACCGGTTTAAAATCGGCAAACAGCTTCAACTGGGTATCGAGCGATTTTTTATATTTCGAGTTCATTTCACACAATAATTTATGCTTTAATCGTTGCGGCTCCCAGTCTGCTTTATGGGCAGGCAGCTCGTTGCAGGTAATAAAATATTTAGCACGCTTCATTACTATCCCCAATTTTTTCAGGTGAAGCGAATTTAACCGGCGGTGTTTACGTGCCAGAATAATCTTTTGTGCCGACTGCACCCCAACTCCGGGAACGCGAAGAATCATTTCGTAATCGGCACGGTTAATATCCACCGGAAACAGGTGCATATTTCGCAGGGCAAACCCGAGCTTCGGATCGACATCCAAATCAAGAAAAGGCTGATCTTCGCTCAAAATCTCTTCGGCTTTAAAATGATAAAAACGCATTAACCAATCGCTTTGATACAGCCGATTTTCGCGCACCAGCGGCGGCCGGTTAATCGCAGGCAAACGCTCATCATAACTATTCACCGGCAAGTAACCCGAAAAATATACACGTTTCAGGTTTTGCTTTTTGTATAAGCCCGACGACAGCAAAATAATCTGCCGGTCGGTTTCGGGTGTGGCTCCAACAATTAATTGTGTACTTTGCCCGGCCGGAGCAAAACGAGGTGCCTTTCGGTACTTTTTTCGTTCTTCCTTAGCCACAAGAATTGAGTCGCGAATTTGCCCCATGGGGGTAATAATATCGGGGTAGTTCTTTTCCGGTGCCAGTTTTTTTAGGTTCGGCTCTGTCGGGATTTCCATGTTCACACTCAGTCGGTCGGCCCAAATGCCGGCTTCTTGTATCAATTCGCTACTTGCTCCCGGAATGGCTTTCAAATGAATGTAGCCGTTAAAGTTCTCTTCATTGCGCAATTTTTTTGCCACCAACACCATTCGCTCCATAGTGTAATCAGCACTTTTTATAACCCCCGAGCTCAGAAACAAACCTTCGATATAATTCCGGCGATAGAAACCAATGGTAAGATCCACAATTTCCTGTGCCGTAAAAGTAGCCCGCTGCCGGTCGTTCGTGCGGCGGTTAATACAATAGGCACAATCGTAAATACAATTGTTGGTCATCAGTATTTTAAACAGGCTCACACAGCGGCCGTCTTCGGTAAAACTGTGGCAAATACCACAGCCCAGACTGTTGCCAATTCCTTTGCTTGTGTTGCCCCGGCTACTTCCACTCGAAGCACACGACACATCGTATTTTGCAGCGTCGGATAATATTTTCAGTTTTTCATGTACCGATTCATTCATGCTCGCTCATCTCATATTTCAGTTTTTAGTCAAAAAAATCCCCGGCGTTTCTGCCAGGGATTGGGAACCTCAGTTCTTTTTTCGGGTTTCAACATCTAGGAACATTAAGGAAATATGTTGATCTGTAACAAATACACTTTTTGATAATTATCTTATCATTTTAGACGATAATAAATTAATCATTTCTTTTTAAACTGCAAGAATATTTTTTACTTTTGAAGAAATAATTTTTCACACATGAATTACTTTGGCAAGAATATCAAGCTGTTACGAAAACGAAAAAAACGCACTCAAAACGAGGTGGCTGTAGCGCTGGAGTTAAAGCGAACGTCGGTAAATGCACTCGAAAACGAGATTAGCCAACCCACGGTTTCGCACCTACAGGCTTTTTCGAAATATTTTGGCATTGCCATCGATACACTGATTAATGTGGATATGCAACAATTATCAGAGAGTCAGTTTGCCGATCTGCAAAATGGTTTTGATGTGTTTATACGCGGCTCGAAATTGCGGGTAATTGCCACAACGGTAGATTCGGAGAACAACGACAATATTGAGTTTGTAAACGAAAAAGCCCAGGCCGGATATGTGAATTGTTTTGCCGATCCGGAATACATTGGCAAGCTTCCGGTTTTTCAGTTACCCTTTTTATCGAAAGAAAAAAAGTACAGGGCTTTTACCATCGAAGGCGACTCCATGTTGCCCATCCCCGCCGGATCGATCGTAATTGGCGAATTCATTCAGGATTTCTTCAATATAAAAAGCAACAATGCCTATATTATTGTTACACGCGACGAAGGAATTGTTTTTAAAGTGGCTCATAATAATATTGAAACCGAACACTCGCTGCACCTGGTTTCGCTGAACAAAGCATTTGAACCTTACAACCTGCCGATTGCTGAAGTTACCGAAGTATGGAAATTTGTGTGCTACCTGAACACCACTATCCCCGAGCCGGAGCCGGACATTAGTGTACTGATGAAGCAAATGAACGACATGCAACAAGCCATTAAAAAGCTCGGATCGAAAATTGAATAAGGCTAAAGAAACTACTCTCGTTCTCCTTTCGTAAGGTTAAAAAAGGTTTGATAACGAGATATGCACGAAGCTTTATTCTATAGTAAAACAACGAACGGACAAGTTGAGTGCGAACTTTGCCCGTGGAACTGTATTTTATCCGACAGCCAAACCGGAATTTGCAAGGTACGCACCAACCACGGTGGTGTATTAATTACCGAGGTGTATAATAAAGTGGCCGCACTCGGCTCCGATCCCATCGAAAAAAAACCACTTTACCATTTCTACCCCGGGAAAAACATTCTTTCGGTTGGCGAAGTGGGTTGTAACCTGCAGTGTAGCTTTTGCCAGAACCACAGGATTTCGCAATGCAAAGCTTCTGAGTTCTCCGGCTTTCATAACATCAGCAGTAAAAAAATTGTAAAAGAGGCGCTGAAAACCTGGAACAACATCGGCATTGCTTACACCTACAACGAACCTTTTACTTTTTACGAATTTTTATTGGAGACTGCACAACTGACTCATTCAAAAGGATTAAAAAATGTAGTAGTCTCCAACGGTTATATCAACGAAAAACCCTTACAAAAACTGTTACCATTTATTGATGCTTTTAACATCGATCTGAAAGCTTTCTCTAACGACTTTTATAAAAAATACACCAAAGGAAAATTACAACCGGTTTTAAACACATTAAAACAAATTGCTGAAAGTCCGGCTCATCTTGAAATTACAACGCTTGTTATTCCCGGCTTGAATGATGATATCACCGAATTTGAAAGCATGGTAAATTGGATCGCTACCGAATTGGGAGAATCCGTACCGCTGCACCTTTCGCGCTACTACCCACAATACAAATTAAATGCACCGGCCACGTCAATAGAAACTTTAATTACGTTGTACGATGTGGCAAAAACACAACTTCAGCATGTTTACCTGGGGAATGTAAGCGACAAAGAACGTTCAACCACTTACTGTGCCAACTGCAATGCGCCGCTTATCTCGCGAAACCACTACGATACAGAGATTATAACACTTGACGCAGACGGGAAATGTAAAAAATGCGGTGCGCCTGCTGCAGTAATTATTTAGCAATTAGTTCGTAAAGCACTCCCTCGCGCAAAGCAAAATCGGTTTGCACGATCTGTTTAATTCCAATCGCAGAAATCAGCGCTTCAATCAGGATTACTGCCGGCACAATTAAATCTACACGGACATAATCCATTCCTTTCATTTGCAAACGCTCGTCGCGGGTCGTTGGCAGCAGCTTTTCGTAAACCGCATAAAATTCCTCCAGCGTAACAACCTGTGTCACCCGTTGTTTCTCGCCTGGATTTACCTCATCAATCATATCGGCAATCGTATCAAAAGCTCCTGAACAGCCAATTAATGTTGCAACATTTTTTTCTTTACAATTCTGAATTGCCGTTTGATGTTCTTTAGCAAAGAACTGCTGAAGTTCGCGAATCTGCTCAACTGTTACCGGATCAGAAAGATCAAACGAATTAATGATGCGCGACATTCCGGTAGGTCGGCTTTCTTTCCAAAGAATCGTGTCGTTTTGCGTTAATATCAGCTCGTTACTTCCTCCGCCAATATCCAGAATTACAGCAGGAGACTCAATTTTTTCGAACGCCAGCAAAACACCTTTAAAAATGAGTTCAGCTTCGCGCTCGCCGGAAATAACTTCAACAGTACAATCGCAAATCTTTTCAATTGCTGCTACAAATCCGGCCTTATTATCGGCAGTGCGCACCGCCGATGTAGCCAAAACTTTTATTTCATCAACACCAAATGTGTCCATCACCTTTTTATGCGCAACAAATGCTGCCTTCGTCCGAAAAGTAGCCTCCTCACTTATCTGGTTATCCTTTATTTTTCCGTCGCCCAGTTTCACCATTTCCTTGCTTTGGTGCAGCAATTTGTAATCGGCACCATTCATTTCGGCAATAAGCAGGTTGCAGGTGTTTGTTCCTAAATCGATAACGGCAATGCGCATAAAATAATTTTGAAATGTTGAATGGCGACAAATTAAGACACCTTTGCTATAATATCCAAAGGTTTTCAGTTGAAAACATATTCCACAATTTTAAGTTTCTCGCAGATAACACAGAATAACGCAGATTCAGACCGCTTACAGCTTCTCTGTGAAAATCTGCGTTATCAGCGAGCAAATAATTTTAGTAATTATGCCGATTGTGCTATTTTGCAACCTAAATGCAACAGCAGTTAAAACAAAAAATACAATCGCTCGGATTTCTCAATCATGCCATTCTTCCCGTTTCGTTTTTGGAGGAAGAAGAACCGCGCCTGAAAACGTGGCTTGAAAACAATATGCATGGTGAAATGGGCTATATGAACCGTAATATCGACAAGCGGTTAAATCCATCGCTGCTGGTTGAAAATGCCAAAACAATTATTGTTGTGCTGCTGAACTATTTTCCGGAATCGACACAGGAAGATCCAACAGCACCGGTACTTTCGAAATACGCTTATGGCACCGATTATCATTTTGTGATGAAAGACAAACTGAAGGATTTACTTCAGTTTATTCAGGAAGAAATAGCGCCTTGCTCGGGGCGGCCATTTGTTGATTCGGCACCGGTTTTGGAGCGTTCTTGGGCAAAAAAAGCAGGCCTTGGCTGGGTAGGAAAAAACAGCAACCTTATCTCGCCCGAACATGGCAGTTTCTTTTTTATCGGCGAACTGCTTATCGATATCGAACTGCCTTATGATGATCCTAAACTGGTGCGCGACCACTGCGGGCGCTGCACAAAATGTATTGACGCCTGCCCCACAAAAGCCATTGTTGCCGAGCGCGTTGTTGATGCCCGAAGATGTATTTCGTACCAAACCATTGAAGTGCGCGGCGAAATGGATGCCGGTTTAAAAGGCCAATTTGAAAACCGGGTATTTGGCTGCGATATTTGCCAGGATGTGTGCCCGTGGAATTTAAAATCGGAACCACATAACGAAGCAGGCTTAAAACCTCATCCCAAACTTTTAACACTGCAGAAACAGGATTGGGAAACTATGGAACGCCCGCTGTTTAACGAGCTTTTTAAAAACTCCGCCGTTAAACGTACCGGTTACAAGGGATTGTTGCGGAATCTGAAATTTTTGAAGGATCCTGGTTCCTAAACATCTGGGCAAATAAGTGATAGCCTCGCTTAGAGTGAGACTATCACTAGCTACATATTAATACGGTTTAATCGTTATCGTATACTTTTTCACATCGGGGCGCACCCGGTATTTTTGCAACTGGCGGATAGCGGTTCCCCCAACTCCCGAAACTTCGTAATCCACATTTAAAATGGTATTCGGCGCCTCCTCCAACTGGTAGGTGTACATTGCACGCGACAAATTATCGGTGGTGTATTTATGCAGGCTAAAATTCAACCATTCATTTCCTTCAATAAGCAACCCATGATCGTCATTGTTATGCACTTTTAGCCAGCGCACATCGCTGCGGTTACCGTACTCCTGCGGAATAATATAAGGCACATACATCGAATCGGCCGTTGAGTGATAAAATCCCATTTTTGCTCCTGTTTTGCGGTCGGGGTAGTTTTCAAATGGTCCACGCCCATACCATTCCACCTGGTTAAAACTTTTTGGCAACTGAAACTGCAGGCCAATCTTTTGCAACATTTCGGGCATTGGTCCATGCGGAATTACTTCCTGCTCTAACCGTATGCTTCCGTCGGCAGAAAATGTCCAGATTTGTTTTTGCTCGAAAGCCGAATAAAAAAACCACTGGTCTTTTCGTCTGGCCGGATCGAGACTTGAATTGGCAAACACATCCATTTTCAAAGTCACCTCGTTATGCTTCAACTGAAACAGCTCGTATTCCTCCAATTCTGAAATCAGGTCGCGCATTCCGAGTGTTCGCAACTGGTTATCGATACTACGCCCCAGTCCCGGTGTAATATTGCCGGTGCCAAACATGTAACTTCCCCACGGATCGATATCGTTGGCAATTGGTGCGCGCCAAACCATAAATTCCGGTCCGCCTTCCAGGTACTCAGCTCCCTTGTATTTTAACGACACAAAACTTCCTGTTTTTTTATCGATCGTATAATTAAAATCATTCCCGCTTATCCGTATGTAGTTTTCATCGTCTGTAGCAGTAACTTTTTCGTTGTTTCCCTCCTCATCAACAAAATAAAAATCGGTTGGTACGGGAAACTGTTCCCAGGCAATTTCGTGGCCTTTCGGTGCCCAGCTCAAATCGTCTTTTAGCACAAAGGAAATTTCCAGCAGACATTCTGTGGTCGATTCAATTCGCGGCCTACGGTAATCAATAGTTATTTCACCAGTTTCGCCTGCCGGAATATCGCAATTGAAAAATCCGCGCTGAGTGGTCTCACCATCCACCTTAATCTGCCAGAATCCTTCCAGCTCATTTAAATTTTTGAAATGATGACGGTTGGTCACTTTCAAAACTCCGTTTTCAATGTCAACAGCTTCAATTTTTATCGGTTGCCCCGATCGTTTTATCTGGTTTATTTCAGGCTGAACCGTTCTGTCGGGCCAGATAATTCCATACGTTCTTCCGCCTAAACCAACCGCATAAAAGTCACCAGCTTTTTCGTCTTCCTCAAAGTTCAAATGCAGCACTAAGCCCGCTTTTTCCTTCTGAATATTATTGATATTCACAGCCCGGTTAAACACCCGCACATCGTCGATCACCATTTTTGACAGGCGCCCCGAATGCTCGCCCTGATCCTGCGTTTCGGCCTCGCGGCCAATACAAAACGGGAACGGTGTAGAGTTAATATTCCCGGAAAACGAAGTTGTGCCTACCCGTTTATTATCGATGTAAAGCTGCAGCTGTCTTCCGTTGTAAATGCCGGTGATACGGTGCCAGTTTTCATAAAAATCTTCGCCGACTTTTGTTTTGGCCGAAATACGTTCGTTTCCAAACACATAAAATTCCAACGTTTCGTCATCCACCATTTGAATGCCGTAGCCGTGCGCTCCTTTCGCGACAAAAACATTGGGCTGTGGAATTTCGGATGGTTTCACCCAAAAATCAATGGTCAGCTGATTTCCGGTAATATCCAGGCTTGGATCGCGGTAGAACTCCACCCAATCGTCGTGCCCCGAGAATTCCAGTCCCCAGCCATAAGCGCCCTGCTGAAACATGGGGCGCCCCATAATTTGTCCGTCGTTTTTTTGTGGCGACAGATCAGGCAAAATCCAGCGTGGCGTTTTTATTCCCGGGCTGATCCAGTCCCAAATAGCGCCGCCTGTTAATCGCGGGTATTTCCAAATGTATTCCCAATATTCGTCCATGCCGCCAAGTCCATTTCCGGTTGCGGCCAGATACTCGTCCATAAACGAGGCACGTTTGTCGTTGGCAGGCAACACTTTGTCCTGCGCCAGGTTTTTATAATCAACCGGCACCCAGTAGCGCGGCCCCACCAAATCCTCGAAAGGAATGTAAAACGCATTTCCGCCATACATCCATGCCGGGCGACTGGGATCAATCGCCTTACCGGTTTTTATCACTTCGTTGATATTTTGTCCGCTGCCCGATTCGTTTCCGGCGCTCCAAACAATTACTGCCGGATGATTCCGGTCGCGATACACCAGTTTGCGCGAACGGTCGCGGTACATTTCTGTCCACTCCGCCTTTTCCGACAATCCCATATTGTTATGCGCCTCATCGCCTACTTCATCAAAAATGTACATCCCCAGCTCATCGGCCAAAGCAATATATTCAGGCGTTGGCGGATAATGACAGGTTCGCACACAGTTAATGTTGTGCTGTTTCATCAGCAACAAATCCTGCTTCAACGTTTCCAGCGGCACCGCCTGCCCGTGTTCGGGATGATGCATGTGGCTGTTTACGCCATTCAGTTTTACCGGAACACCGTTTACTGTCAAAATTTTATCCTTGTATCCCACCTCGCGGAAACCGATTTTTTGAGTGAATGCTTCGGTTACTTTTCCGTCGGCGTTTTTTAGCTGCACCAGCATTACAAAAAGATTCGGGAACTCGGCCGACCACTGCGGCGGATCAACAACCAAAGTTGACAACTGCACCTTAACATTTCCCAGCGAATCCACTTCAAAATCTTCGCAAAGCGCTCCGTCTTTTAAAATTGACCGGCCTTCCGGATCATAAACATCAACAGTTATTTCTCCTTTTTCTACTTCCGGCAGTTGATTCTGAATATGGGTTTCCACCCTTAAAGTTGCATCCTTATAATTTTCATCAAAATCGGTTACCACGTAATGGTCGTGAATAAATGTTTTGGGTTGCGCATACAATTTTACATCGCGAAAAATGCCCGACAAACGCCACATGTCCTGGTTCTCGAGATACGAACCATCAGAAAAACGAATCACCTGAACGGCCAGATCGTTTTCCCCTTCTTCAATAAACGGTGTGATATTAAACTCGGCCGGCTCAAAACCGCCTTGATTATAACCTACACATTGTCCGTTCACCCAAACATACGAGGCCGATTTTATGCCTTCAAAACGCAGCATCAACTCTTTTCCTTCCCAACTTTCAGGAACGGTAAATTTCTTTTTGTAACATCCGGTCGGATTGTAATAATCAGGAATATTGGGCGGATCATTCTCAAAAGAAATGGCCACATTCCGGAATTTCGGATGCCCGTAGCCTTCCATTTGCCAGTTGGATGGAACGTTAATTTCCTCCCACCCTGCTGCATCAAAACCGGGTTGCCAAAAATCTTGAGGCACCTGTTTTGGCGTTTCCACCCACTTAAATTTCCACTGCCCGTTTAGCAGCTGGTAGTTGTCGCATTTTCGCGGCATGTTCTGAATGGCATCATCGGCCGATGCGAAAGGAATATGAAACGCATGAGGCGCATTTTGTCCTTTTTCGAAAACAGCCGGATTTTGCCAGTCGTTTGGAAGAAAATCAACTTGCTGAGATAAAGTACTGAGATAAAATGTGAGAATAAAGAACAAGGTTATAGCTCGTTTCATCATAATTGTTGTTTGTTCGATTGTTACCGTTAAAAATACTTTTACTTCACGAGAAATACCAGAAAGATCAAATCTTTATCAGTAAAAGTGGAAAATTTGATAATGCTGTATCCAACCGAAAAAGAACGATTTAGTAACTTTGCCTCCCAAAATATTTATCATGAAACCTATTCTGCTATTACCTGTTCTTTCGCTTGTATTTCTTTTGGCATGCGGTTCCTCAACACAAAAAAATCCTGAAACAAGTCAGCCACACTCTCCAACAATTCATACGCTTTGCGATGATGGCGCGTGGTGCTGGTTTTCCGATCCGCGAGCCATTTACACCGATGCAGATAAAATTGTTACCGGTTGGGTAAAAAAAGACGGTTCGATTGAAATGGCCTCCTTAAATCCCGAAACCGGAGATGCCAAATTCAACAACATTTATCCGCAATTTGAATTCGACGATCACGACAACCCTGCATTTACCCAGCTTCCTGATGGTACTATTTTTACCATGTATGCCTGGCACGCCACAGATAAAGGAGTTTTGAGCAATACAACAACAAACGGCACCGATATTAGTAGTTTTGGCGAGAATGAAATTTTCAAACCAAAAACAGAGGAACTGCTGAAGAATTTTCCGAGAGAAACCTACACCTACGCCAATCCGTTTGTGTTAAGCGAAGAAGACAACAAACTGTTTGTGTTTGGCCGCTGGATTGGTTTTAAACCCAACCTGATTATTTCGGAAGATCAGGGAAAAACATGGAGCCGGCAGTATGTGGTAATGAGCGACGTTCCTTTTACGCCCAACAACCGGCCATACGTAAAATATTATTCTGATGGAAAATCAAGGATTCACATGATATTTACCGACGGGCATCCGCGCGTTGAATCCACCAACTCGGTGTATTATTGCTATTACGAAAAAGGTGCATTTTGGAAATCCGACGGCACAAAAATCTGCGACCTCAGTGGACTGCCATTTCAGGTTAGCGATGCAACGGTGGTTTACAAAGCTGATGAAGAAAACGGACGCGCCTGGATTTGCGATGTGGTTGAACAGGAAGGGACACCTTACATTTTGTACACCCGCCACCCGCAGGAAACCGACCATCGATACCATTACGTCTGGTACAATGCTGAGGCAAAAACCTGGGAAGACCACGAAATTTGCCAGGCCGGAAAATGGTTTCCGCAAACGCCTGAAGGCGAAACAGAACGCGAACCGCACTACATGGGCAACATGACTTTCAACCCGAACAAACCCAACGAGATTTACTTGTCGCGAGAAATAAATGGTGTTTTTGAAATTGAAAAACGCACTACAAACGATGGTGGAAAATCGTGGAAAATTGAAGCAATTACGCAAAATTCACCCCTCGATAATGTGCGGCCCTTCATTCCTCGCTACCAACCAAAAGATGCAAAAACAGTGGTAATGTGGATGGAAAACAACAAATACATTCACTATACCGATTACGATTGTAGCATAAAATACATCGTTGAACCTTAGATAGGATTGATGCGAGATTGATGGAGATTGATCCAAGATTGATGGAGATTGATGAAGATTGATGAAGATTGATAGTAGTCGCGGATGATTTGAATGCTTCCTCTTTTACGACTTCTTTTTGCCCGTTCTCTTTCTAAACAGAATTAAAAGTATAATTTTGCGTGTACGCCAACGGAAATCTAATAACTAAAAAACCATTTCATGAAACATCTATCTACTGCGGCCGCAGCACTGGCAATTCTGTTTTCAGCATGCACAGGTGGCAGCCAAAAATCAACCAACACTGAAAAAGAAACGGATATGTTTACCGGAGCAGAAGTAAAAATTATGACCCTCGACCCGGGCCATTTCCATGCAGCTTTGGTGCAAAAATCGATGTACAACCAGGTTGATCCTGTAGTAAATGTTTACGCGCCTGATGGCGTAGATGTAGTGGATCACCTGAAACGAATTGAAGGCTACAATACACGCGCTGAAAATCCAACATCGTGGGTAGAAAAAGTATATGCCGGAGAAGATTATCTTGAAAAAATGCTGACCGAAAAACCCGGCAACGTAATGGTAACTGCCGGAAACAACGGCAAAAAAACCGATTACATTTTAAAAACTGTTGAAGCCGGAATTAATGTGCTGGCCGATAAACCGATGGTGATTACGCCGGAGAATTTTCCGAAACTGGAAAAAGCTTTTCAGGTAGCCGAAGAAAACGGCGTTTTGCTGTATGATATTATGACCGAGCGCCACGAAATTACCACCATGTTGCAGCGCGAATTATCGCAACTGCCCGAGGTTTTTGGAACCTTGCAAAAAGGAACGGCTGAAAATCCGGCCATTACCAAAGAGAGTGTGCACCACTTTTTTAAATATGTTTCGGGCAATCCGCTAAAACGTCCGGCATGGTATTTCGATACACAACAGCAGGGCGAAGGAATTGTGGATGTAAACACCCACCTGGTTGATTTAATTCAGTGGGAAGCTTTTCCCGAGGTGATGCTTTCGAAAGAAGATGTGGAAATTGTTTCGGCCAAACACTGGACCACTGATCTTACGCCAGAGATGTTTAAAAAATCGACTTCGCTCGATGAATACCCCGAATTCCTGAAAAAAGATGTTGAAGACGATATGCTGAAAGTTTACTGCAATGGCGAGATCAATTACACGCTGAAAGGCATTCACGCTAAAGCATCGGTAATCTGGAATTTTGAAGCACCTGAAGGTGGCGGCGATACCCACTACTCGATTATGCGCGGCACAAAGTGTAACCTGGAAATTATTCAGGGCGAGGCGGAAGGCTATAAACCACAACTTTACATTGAAGCAACCGGTGCCGATGCGATGGAATTTGCCGGAAGTTTGAATAATGCAGTTACCGGTTTGGCAGAAACGTACCCCGGCATTTCAGTGAAAAAGATTGGCGATAAAAAATGGGTGATGAATATTCCTGAAAAATACAAAGTGGGCCACGAAGCGCATTTCGGACAGGTAACAGAAAAATACCTGCAATACCTGATCGACGGGAAACTACCGGAATGGGAAGTTCCGAATATGATTGTAAAATACTACACGACTACTGAGGGCTTAAAGGCTGCGTTGAATAATGAATGATAATTAACGAATGACGATTGCAGATTTACGAAGTATCTGCTTGAATCAAAATTGTTAATCGATATTCTCAAATCTAATAATATTAAGTTGTAAATTTTGCACAAAAAATTGAGGGCTTCACTACTAGTGAAACCCTCAATAAATATCTGCGAGTATCCGCGTAATCTGCGAGAAATACTTAAATAAACAAGTTCAAATTCGACTGATCGGCCTCTTCCAGATAAGTAGCTACACCGCCAATTTCAACGCCTTCCATCAGTTCTTCTTTGTCAACGCCCATCACATCCATCGACATTTGGCAGGCAATCATTTGCACTCCGTTTTCCATGGCTGTTTGCAGCATATCTTCCAGCGAATCCACTTTTTTGGCCAGCATACGTTTTTTCATCATTTTGGCGCCCACTCCCATCATATTCATTTTCGAGAGCTTCAAATCACCGGCATCTTTGGCCATCATCGAACCAAACATTTTGCCCATCATATCTTTTTCAACGCGTGGCTTGTCTGATTTTTTAATCACATTCAATCCCCAGAAAGTAAAGAACAACGTTACTTTGCTTCCCATAGCTGCAGCTCCGTTGGCAATTACCAGCGATGCCAGTGCGCGATCCATATCGTCGCTAAAAACCACCATGGTTTTATTTTTGGCTGGCGTAACACTCGTTTTTGCACTACTTCCCTCTTGCTTTTTGCCCTTTTCAATCAGGGCCTTTACTTTTCCTTTCTCTGCTGAAACCGAAACCAGTTTATTGCCGGTCATGTTACACCACGACTTCACATCTTTCATAAACCCCATGTCGGTAGCAATTTGCTCCAATCGCTCGCCGGGTTCAATGTTTTCAATTTCCTGTTTCAGCTTCAAAATCGGCCCGGGGCATTGCAATCCACAAGCATCAACCTGAATGGTTTTTACCGCAGCTCCTTCAACTACCACCTGCGCGTTATCTGCCTTTCCGCGGTAAATATGGTCGTTTTTGGTAATGTAATTGGCCTCGAAAATATCTTCGTTACTCTGTTTGCAAATGGAGTGTTCGTAGGTTTTGTATCCTCCGCTGAGGTTGTAAACTTCGCCAAAACCCGATTGCGTAAGAATCCGGCAGGCAATATACCCGCGCAAACCAACGCCGCAATACACAATTATTTTTTTGTCTTTTGGAAGTTCATCCAATCGGCCACGCAAATCATCAACCGGAATATTTACCGAACCCTCAATATGCCCCAGTTCATTCTCGGCAGCTGTGCGCACATCGAGCAACACAATATTGTCTGAATGAAAGTTATGAATCTCGTCCCAGCTAACGATTTTTAGTTTGCCGCTAACGATATTTTCTGCCGCAAAACCAGCCTGGTTCACCGGATCTTTTGCCGATGAAAACGGAGGTGCATACGCGTGTTCAATATCCTGCAAATCGTAAATGCTGCCTCCTTGTTTCAGTACGGTTGCAATCAGGTCGATACGCTTGTCCACGCCTTCGTAGCCAATCATTTGCGCACCATACAATTTTCCGTTTTCCGGGTGGAAAAGAATTTTGAGCGTATATGGCAGCGCATCGGGGTAATAACCGGCATGCGACGCACCATGAATAATGTTTGCCGTGTAAGGCATCATTTCATTTTTCAGCGTTTTTTCGGGAATACCGGTTGATGCCACCGTAATATCGAACACTTTGGCAATTGCCGTTGCAATGGCACCTTTGTATTTGCGCGTATTTCCGCTAACAATATTGTCCGCTACAATTCGGCCTTGTTTGTTGGCCGGACCGGCCAGGTAAATATTGCTCAGTTTTCCGGTTATCGGATGTGGAAATGCCATCGCATCGCCCAGCACATAAATATTTTCGTCGTTACTCAGCAAATATTCGTTGGCAATAATTCCGCCGTTGGGTGCCAAATCCAAACCGGCTTCGCGTGCCAGTTTGTTCTCCGGTTTTACACCAATCGACAGAATCACAAGATCGGTTTCAATTTGTCGCCCCGATTGTAAAGTTACATTCAACACGCCATCTTCGCGTTTAAAGGAAGTTACGCCGTCTTTTAAAAAGAACTCCACCTGCTTGGTTTTCAGATGCTGGTGAACTACTGCCGCCATCTCGTAATCAAGTGGTGCCATCACCTGTTTGGCCATTTCCACAATCGACACTTTCATTCCCAGATGATGAAGGTTTTCGGCCATTTCGAGCCCGATAAAGCCGGCACCTACTACCACTGCTCTTTTGGGTTGCTGATCGTTGCAGTAGGTTTTTACTTTATCGGTATCGGCAACATTTCGCAGGGTGAAAATCGCTGGATCTTTAATCCCTGAAATCGGTGGTTTAATCGGCTCGGCACCCGGCGACAGAACCAACTTATCGTAGGTTTCGGTGTACTCTTCGCCGGTTTCCACATTTCGAACGAGTATGGCCTTATTTTCGCGATCAATTTTTACCACTTCGTTAAAAACCCGTACTTCAACATTTAAGCGGGCTTTAAAACTTTCGGGCGTTTGCAAAAGCAATTTTTCGCGTTCTTTAATAACATCTCCGATATAATAAGGCAACCCACAGTTGGCATAAGAAATATGCGCTCCGCGTTCAAAAATTATGATCTCTGCCTGCTCGTCTATACGACGCAGCCTGGCCGCTACTGTTGCACCGCCTGCAACTCCTCCAATGATTAAATATTTTGACATATTGTATTTTTATATATAAATATCTACATAACTAGAGCACGAAAATAGATAATTAACTTTTGCTCATAATTAAGACCCCGTAAAGGTTGAAAAAATTAACACAAATTTAGCAGTGGAAAGTCATAAATAATTACGAGGGATAACGCGGCAAAACAAAAACAGCTCTCTCAATATAAATTGAAAGAGCTGCTCCTCTGCCATCGGTTTACAAATTTATTCAACCGGCTTATCCACAACCAAACGCTTGCGCTGGTTAGCCAGTTTATAGGCAACAGAAAACGCATACTGCGTAACCCTTTTCATTTTATGGTAATCGATCTTGTCCAGCTCATCGGTTATTTGGTGATAATCGTCGTGCAGGCCAGTAGATAGACCCAGAATCGGCACTCCGTTTTTATAAAAATGATAATAATCGCTGCGGGTTAAAAAGGCTTTAGTCAGTTCATCGCTCGGTACAAGACCAAGATTTTTACAAACCTTATCGCTGATGTTCATTAGCTCGGTACTTCGATGGCCGGAAATAATGTGAATTTCGTTAGGACCGGCCAAACTTTTTGAATTCACATCCACTGAATCCGGTTCCTTTTCCGCCGAGCGACCAATCATATCGAGGTTAATATCAACAAGTGTATTCTCCATCGAAATTACCGGGTGTTGTGCATAATAATCAGAGCCCAACAGCCCTTTTTCTTCGGCGGTTACCCATGCAAAAACAATACTGCGTTTGGGTTTCTTTTTCATACTCTGAAAGGCCTCAGCAATTTCCAGCAAAGCCACCGTTCCTGTTCCGTTATCGTCGGCACCGTTGTAAATACCGCCTTGGCCGTCGGTTCCCAAATGATCGTAATGCGCCGTAAAAACAACACACTCTTTCTTTAATTCCGGATCGCTGCCTTCAAGCAATGCAATTACATTTTTGCCCACTATGGATTGCGTCGATTTTACCAGTTGTATTTCCGATGTAAGCTTGTTAATGGCAAATGATTTCGGGCTTTCGCTACTGTTGATCTCTTGTTGAAGTCCGGCTAAAGTTTTTTCCGATTCTTCCAGCATTTTATCGGCTAATTCATCGTTTCCAAAAATCAATCGAATTGGAATTATTAGCCCATTTTTAGCACCTTTTAACTTCAAGCTTCCACCGGTTGCATATTTTCGGATATTCTCAATGTATTCGGTATCCGGGTTCATCGGATCGTTTACCAAAATCAAAGCTTTGGCACCACCTATCATGGCTCTCGACATTTTTTTCATTTCGGTATCCATATCAGGCGCTGTACCTTCTTTTGCCTGTTCGAGGGTACGGGTCATCACCAGCACGATTTTGTCTTTTAAATCGAGGTCTTTTGTATCGTTGTACTTTGTTTCCTCGTTGTACCAGCCATAACCAGCAAACACCACCTGCCCCGAAATGGTGTCGTTTTTAGGAGGCCCTCCCAGCGAAAAAATTACCGTTGTTTCGTAGCTAACATTTCCATCGTTGTTTTTTAATCTTAAAACAGTCTGGTCAGGATCAGGTGTTACAGCCTCCATCTCAACATTTTGAAAATAGCCTTCAACTCCTGGGGTTAAACCCATTTTTGCACATTGCGCCTTGAGATAATCAGCCGCGAGATCGAGACCCGGCGTTTCGGTAAAAAAATCGCGACCACGCATATTGTCGCTGGCAATAAATTCAAGGTGTGCTTTCAGATCGTTTTCGGTAATGGTTTGCAATTCCTTTTTCTGCGCAGCTGTTGCAAGTGAAACTGCTACAAAAAACAGCGTGAATAGTAGTTTGGTTTTCATGTTTTTAGGTTTGAAGTAATGTGATTAAAATTCGATATCTATTTTGTTCGCCAAATCAAAACCTACCAAAAAGCAAAGATCGGCAACACGTTTTATTTTCTCAAAATTTATTCGTTCCACCTCATCGCCAACTTTATGATAATCGGCATGGTAACCGGTGGCATAATTCAAAATGGGCACACCGTATTTATGAAAATGGTAATGATCGCTGGCCCGCAAGAAACGCTCTTTTGGCAAACTGGAGTCGGGTACTAATCCCAACTCGGCACAGTGTGCTGCATTTATTTCGGCCAACCCGGGCCACACATCGTTTGCCAGCGTGTACAGCCCATCAAAGTCTTTTACCTTTTTAGGCGAATCTTTCCACACATCGTCGCGCGGGCCGTCGTAAACACGGCCAACCATATCGAGATTTATGGAAGCTACAGTTTTATCCAAAGGGAACACCGGGTGATCGCAATAATAACGCGACCCGAAATGCCCTTTCTCCTCGCAGGTTACCCACAGAAAAACAATACTTCGTTTTGGTTTTTCTTTTAAGCTGGCAAAAGCTTCGGCCACCTCCATAATGGCTACAGTTCCGGAACCATTGTCGTCGGCACCGTTATATACATCGCCATCTTTTCCCACTCCAATATGGTCGTAGTGCGCCATAAACACAATGTATTCGTTTTGTAAAACCGGATCTGATCCTTCAACATAAGCAACCACATTTTTTGCTTCCAACAATTCAGGTTCGACTCCTGTTTTCAGGCTTAGCGTTTCTGAAACTTCGGTAACTGCTTCTGATCCGGCGGCCACCTCTTCAAGGTATTTTATGTATTCACCTTTTTTACCCAGTAAAGCATCGGCAACCTTTGGCGTAGCCAGCAAAACGGCGGGCTGCTCAGTAAGGTCGTCAGTTTTTAGGCTGTACCCCGGACGATTCATCCAACCCTGCAATTGCTTAAAAATTTTATTTTCGGTGTCTTTCGGATTCGTAATCATCAGCATAGCCTTCGGCTGCTTTTCTATGATGGCATTCATTTTCGCACGCTCTAAGCGGTTTTGCCATTTAAAAGCCTCTTCGCCTGAAAACGATTCAGCATTTCCCTGCGCTACAATAACAAGCTTGTCTTCTATATCGAGCGATTCAATATTTTCTCCAAAACCAATAAACAGAACGGACTCTTTATCAAGACTAAAAACGCCGTGACTTTGGTTAAGTTTTACTAATTCTTCCGACCGGTAAACCGACTTTCCTTTTTTATTCTTTACTTCTATAAAATCATTTTTACTTCGTGTGGTGTGTAAAACTGGTACCGTTTGAAAATAGTTTTCCACAGCGGGCTTCAATCCAATTTCTGTTGCATAAGCGGCCAGGTAATTCGCCGTAATTTCAAGTCCGTTAACTTCGGTGCCCAGTTCGCGCCCCTGCAATTCGTCAGAAGCAATAAATGTAAGGTATTCTTTTAAATCAGGAATGTCAATCTTCGCTAATGCTTCGTTCTGTGCATTAGCCGAAAACAATAATGCCAACAGGCTAAAATAAATTAGTGCAATTTTACGTATTAACATACGGGTGATTTTAGAAAACGAAGTAAATATTATCTTTGTGTTAGAGCGAATTTAGCAATTAAAGCCCATACAGTCAAGCCGCAAATTACAATTTGACGCGAATAAATGTGAATTCTTAACCATACTTCAAAAATTCGAGAAATATGAAAACAATCAAAACATTTTCAGTAATTCTTTTAACCGTTTCGTTAGTACTGCTCATACCGTCATGCGCCATTAATCCGGTTACCGGACAGCGACAGTTGATGTTTATGTCGGAAGAGCAGGAAGTTGCCCTTGGTGCGCAGTACGACCCAACAGTAATATCAACTTTTGGGCTGTATGAAGATGAAGCACTGCTGAATTTTATTACAGAAAAGGGAACCGAAATGGGAAAAATTTCGCATCGCCCCAACCTGCAATACCACTTCAGGCTGTTGGATTCGCCGGTGGTAAATGCTTTTGCTGTGCCGGGCGGATACATTTATTTAACCCGCGGAATTTTAGCCCAGTTTAACAACGAAGCGGAACTAATGGGTGTTTTAGGGCACGAAATGGGACACGTTACCGCACGCCACACAGCGCAGCAACAAACGCGGCAGCAACTCAGCCAGGTTGCGCTTGCCGCCGGAATGATAGCTGTTCCGGAAGTGGCACAATTTGCTAACGAAGCAGCTGCTGCAATGGAACTTCTATTTTTAAGTTTTAGCCGTGCCAACGAACGAGAAGCCGACCGTTTGGGGGTTGAATATTCATCGAAGATTGGCTACGATGCACACAAAATGGCCGATTTTTTCGAAGTGCTGAATAAAATGCAAATGGCAAGCAGCCACCAGGGTGTTCCCACCTGGATGTCAACACACCCCGATCCGGGTCAGCGGAATATAGCGGTAAACCAAACAACCGAAGAGTGGCAGGCAAACCTGCCGGCACAATCGTACGCCATTAATACCAACGAATATCTCGAGATGATCAACGGGATTGTATATGGCGAAAATCCGCGTCATGGATTTGTTGAGAACAGTATGTTCTATCACCCCGACCTGGCCTTTCAATTCCCGGTACCCAAAAACTGGACACTGATAAATTCTCCGCTTCAGGTGCAACTCGTTCCTGAAGACAAGAATGCTGCTATGCTCTTTGAACTGTCGCAGCAAAAAGGTGCCGATGCCGTTGCCCAGAAAACAATTTCCGACTTAAAACTTACATTAATCGATAAAAGCAATGTTAGCCTGAATGGTTTAAATGCAGTGGCTACCGTTTCGCAACAAGTTTCGCAAAACAATGCCGGACAGGAACAGACAGTAAAAGTGCTGTCGTATTTTATTGAAAAAGATGCGACCGTTTATACCTTCCACGGCCTTTGTTTAGATGAAAATTTCAGCACTTATAAACCAGCGTTTGAGTCAACCATGAAAAACTTTGCGCGACTTACCGATGTTTCAAAACTTACGATTCAACCCGACCGGATTAAAGTAATTTCAATTAATAGTGCATCGGTTTCGTTAAAAGATGCCTTTGATTATTACAAAGTTCCGCAAGATAAATTTGAAGAAATGGCGTTACTAAACAACCGGGCACTGACTGACGAGCTGAAAAGAGGAGACAGAATAAAAATTTTAAGTAAATAATTACACAAACAGAAAACTTTAAAACATGAAAAAGAGATTACAAAAAATTGTACTGACAGTGGTGTTGGCTTTTGCCGGAATGTTCATTGGAAATGCCCAGGAACTTGGGGTGCGTTTTGGCGATGTGTCGGCCGGAAACATTGCCATTGACGGAATTTTCTCGACAGGAGATTTTAACCGCCTGCATGCCGACTTATCGTTTGGCGACGGTGTTGCAGCCGACCTGCTTTGGGATTTCCTGTACCGCCCTTTGGCCGACGAAGCTTTTAACTGGTACATGGGCGTAGGGCCTTACCTGGCCATTGTAGATGAAGATTCTTATGATGACGACACCGATTTTAACCTGGGTGCTGCGTTTGAAATCGGGCTCGAGTACCGCTTTGTAAATATCCCGGTCGCCCTTGGGCTTGACTACCGCCCATCATTGGAGGTTCTCGACGAAACCAGCTTGCACTGGGGAGGTTTTGGACTAAATGTGCGTTACGTGTTTGAATAAACGATGAATAAAATACAAAACAAAAAAGCGTGCCTTTGGCGCGCTTTTTTTCTGCAATATTCTATAAATTAAGGCTCCATAGCCATGGCCCGGATATACCCTTCATTAATTGTACATTTCGCCAGTTTCAGGTTCGCAATGTATTCCATCATCACTCTTTTAACCTGCTCCTGATTCGGGCGATTTGCCTGCACTGCCTCATACGTTTCGCGCGGGCCTTCGGCAAAATCAACAATTACATCCCAGTTTTCGGGAGTTGGAATGGTGACCATACAACGTGGGCTGCCCATTTTTTTATACGGCCAGTAATGGTAACCGATGTTGTTTTTGATCATCAGGCGGGTCCAGGCGGCAATCCACTCATCGGTATTCTCTCCGGTTTCGCCCATGTAAATTGGCAGGTTCACCGAGTCGCGGAAATTCACAAAATCCTGGATATTAGCTTGCAAGGTATCGCACCAGTATCGGTGACAGGTGTACATCATTTTATCATCGAACTTCGAATCGGTAAAAACTTTAAAATTACCATTCCATTGTGCGCCGCCCAGCAAAACAATATGGTTGTTATCCACCTCGCGAATGGCTTTAACCGCTTTCATATATAATGGCTCCAGCTGCTTGTTCAACATTTCCTCGTCTTCCGGGAAATAGGTGGCGATGGGTTCGTTCAGCAAATCGTAGCCCAAAATTATTGGTTCGTTTTTATACCGGTCGGCAATTTTTCGCCAAATCTCCACAAACAAATCCTGACTCTCTTCGCTCACCATCAACCAGGGGTAACCGTAACTATCGTCGATGTTGGCACCCGTTTGTCCGCCGGGGGCATCGTGCATATCCAGAATAATGTACAAGTCCGATTCGCGGCACCACTCCACCAAACTGTCGATACGCGCAAATCCATCCTGGTTGGAATAAAGCCCCATGTAATCTTCATCGGTAAACAGTTTATAATGAAACGGCAAACGAATAGAATTTACGCCGGTGCTCTTAATATAGCGAATGTCCTCGCGGGTGATGTAATTATCCTTGAATTGTTTCCAGAACTGGTTGGTAAAATCGGGTCCAACCATTTCGCGAAACATTTCGTCGATAAGCCGTGCCGAACTCGTTTTTTGAAACTTGAACATGTAACCTTCGGGATTCAACCAGTTCCCCAGGTTTATTCCCTGGATAAAGAATTTTTCGCCGTTGGGGGCAATCAGATCCGGTCCGTTGATGGTAATAAATTCAGGCTCCGTATTACTTACCGGTGTAGTTTTACAGGAATAAAAAGCAGCTGCCAGTACTGCCAGCAAAATGATCAGGCCAGATAGTTTTTTCATATGGTTTATATTAGTTATTTTCTGAAAATACGAACAATCTCCGCATACGAGAGAAAGACGCTGGTCTTTAGTCACAAAAATGTTAAGTATTAAAAGGTTAGTTTCTCCAATGTTTCTCCACCGGTGTTTTTTCTGGAAATTGATAAACTGTTTTCATCGGCCACCACTTCCAGTGCGGTGTTATGTTCGTTAATGATAATTGGGAAATCGTACAATCCCTGCTCCGGTTTCAAATATTCGTAGCGATGCAAATGCCCGCACAACATGGCCGTTATGCCCTGTCCGTTTAACACCGGTAAAAACTTATTCCGTATGTCGGTTGGCCCGTGCCAGGTTGATCCTGCCGGAGGAATATGAATCAACACCATTTTGTATTTTGCAGTTTTAAAATCGTCGGTTTCAATCAATTCTTTCAGCCATTGTTGCTGCTGGCTGCGGTAAGCATCAAATTGTGCCAGTCCCGAATATTCGATGTCCGAATCCGGTTTATCCTCGCCTCCGTCGAGCACAATAAAATATACCGGCCCCTGACGAAACGAATAGTATAGTTTTCCGGTATTCGTTGGGTAATACTCCGGAAAATTAACACTAAACTTTCCGCGTGTTTCATGATTTCCACGGCAATAATAAACAGGCACTTCGCCGGCAAACATCGATACCGCGTCGTCCATAAAACCACTGAAGAACTGGGTTTCATCGTTCATCGACGAAACCATATCGCCATTAAAAAATACAAGATCGGTTTTTCCGTAGGTTACATTTCCTGCAAGATTTTTTAAATCTTCAACCCGGCTGTGAATATCGTTTAACATCAGAAACGAAACCGACTTTTTGTCTTTATCGAGTGTTGAAAAACGCAAAGGCTTTTTAGAATAGACATTCGACGATGCAACGTTGCCGTACAACACGCGGTGCCCTTCGTAACTTAGCACCGCCTTCGAAAAAATGCGATAACGGTATTCCGTTCCTTTTTTCAGGCCCTGAATTTTTATTTTGTGGAGGGTTCCCACCACCCGGTTTCCATTTGCAGTCTGGTAATACCTGGGGCGTTCGCTGGCATAGAAACTATCATCGCCCGCCGGGGCCACTTCAATCCACGAAACGGCGTTGCTGTCGGTGGTCCAAACAATGGTTGCTTCATTTTCCCCTAGCGCCTGAATATACGGCCCATGCGTAATTTGTACTTCTTGTGCGTATGCTGCATGTGAAAAAATGAAAAGGATAAAAGAGAGAAGCGTGAATAGTAGTGCTCTGTTCATGATTTTTTTAGGTTATGCTTTAAACTGAAATCCTCTCATCGGTACGATTTGGATTCAATCAAGCTTAGTTGGTAAAAACAGCAGTGAATTTAGCAAAAAGTGTTAAAAGAAAAAGCATCAGCAAGGCAATCTCCGGCAGGATGAAGTTGGATCACATGAAATTTCTGGTGGAGCATAAATTATTTTCATTTTTACTTTTTAACGATAAAGGAACTTATAAGGAAGTCAATATATGGAATTAATAGGGCTTCATAACTCTTTTTACCCTTTTGTTCCCGACGTAAAGTACGGGATTTGGCAAGCTCAACTGTCGACATTTTCCCTCAAAAAGGGAAAACGGCGTTTATGCAGAGCTAAGAGCTAAATTGGACAGGGATGTCAGCTTTTTGAAAAGATGACACTGAAGGAACGCGATACAATCGCGCACCAGCGGGGGATACAATCGCGCACCAGCGGGATTGTCGTCAAAAAAAAAAGAGGAGACTTGCGGTCTCCTCTTTTCTTTCTATATGTTTACTATTTCTAGCTTCTTGTATGTGTAATAAAATCGCGCTCCGATTTTACCAGGTTAATCGAATGAAGCAACAGGTTTTCCAATTCGGTATGTATTTTAAAGTACAATTGCGAATTGCGCGTATTCACCAATTGTTGTTTTACACGTTTAAATTGTTGTTTCTCATTTTTCCGTAACAGTTCTATCACCAGGTCTATTTCATCAATCAGTACATCAATAGCCTCGAAGCGTTGCTCTTTAACCATTTTCGAAATCTTTTTCAGAACAGTAGTCACACTGGCAATTGTAGCCATTAATTCTATCGACTGCTCTTCAGTAAACGGTTTGTGATTGTTTTCCACATGCTTTATCATCGGGCTCAGCATATAGTGTACTGCATGCGCCATTTCGCGTTTGTGCTCAATCATCTGCACGTAATAGTGTGTTGTTTCTGCCGAGTTATCCATTAATTTCTCAGCAATTTTAAACACCTTATCCTTATTCTTTTTAGCCTTCTTCGAAAGAACTTTGCACGCCTCTTCAGCTTTACGCAAGCCACTTCTGTCTTCGGTTAAAAAGCTTTGCATTCCAATTTCAAGTATATCAGTGGTATTGTCAAGTCCTTTCAGAATTTGTTTGGCACTTTTTGCAATAATAACTTCTGTTTCATCTTCTTCTTTAATATTATCTTCTTCTTCGGCCACTTTTGCCTGCGCACGTTTACGGAAAAGAATCTGCGTTCTGATAACCATAAATAGGGCAACAGCAACAAATACAAAGATCATAAATTTCCCGCTCAGCGAAATAATCATAGCGATTAACCCGGCTACCGAGAAGGCGATTAATGCGGTTAAAAACCAGCCTCCAATTACGGCAAACACCCCCGAGATACGATAAACGGCGCTGTCGCGATCCCATGCACGGTCGGATAACGAAGTTCCCATTGCCACCATAAAAGTTACGTAAGTGGTAGAGAGTGGCAATTTTAACGACGTACCAAGTGCAATAAGAATACTGGCCACCACCAGGTTTACCGAAGCGCGAATTTTATCGAATGCCGGCGCCTCTTCATCGTCTTTGTAATATGAGAATTTTTCGAAACGCGATTTTAGCGTATTACTAACCGCCGGCGGCAAAGTATTCTGAACTTTTTTATTGAAGTTTGTAAATCCGCGCACCATAACACGTGCTGCCAACGACGATCCGAAACGCTCGTCGCCTGCATCCTGACGGCTAAGGTTTAATTCGGTTTCGGTAACGGCACGCGCCTTTTTCGACATGATTAAGGTAATAACCATAACCAGTCCTGAAACAATAAGCATATAGACTGGCGTGCTGCTTTTTCCGGCCAGATTTGCCATCGAAAACTGTTCGGCAGGCATTCCCGAGGCCATCCAATCCTGAAACGATTTAAATCCGGCTACCGGCACGCCAATAAAGTTTACAAGGTCGTTGCCCGCAAAAGCCATGGCCAGCGCAAAAGTTCCAACCATTACCACAACCTTCAGAATTTTAATATTGAATATCCATTTCAGCAACTGAATAAATACTACCCAAAAACCAAAACTAACCAACAATATCAATGCAACATTGTGATTAAAATAATCTTGCAGGGTTTCTCCCGATGCCAGCTCAACCCCGGCATACGACGAGCCTTTCATTCCTTTAATAACAATAAAATAGGTGATTGCCGTAATAGCAAGGCCACCAAAAATAGAACCCAAATATTTCATTGGCCCCCGGTAGCGGAATGAAAAGATAAACCGCGTAATGTACATAACCAGGGCACCAACCGTAAAGGCAATAAAAACCGACAGGAGAATACCTGTTATAATTGCCAGTGCTTTACTTGAGTTGATGTAATTCGATAATTCGGCGGCTACCGAAAGTCCCATTCCCTTGATTTTAACCGCGGCAACTGCCACTGCCGAGCCAAGCAACTCAAAAACAATACTTACCGTAGTTGATGTTGGCATCCCAAAGGTGTTAAACAAATCGAGAAGAATTACATCGGTGATCATTACGGCCAGGAATATGACCATGATTTCGGCAAAATAAAACTGATCGGGATGAAAAATCCCCTTTCGGGCAACTTCCATCATTCCGTTCGAGAAAGTGGCTCCAACCAGTACTCCAATACTGGCCATAAGAAAGATAACCCACTTAGGAGCAGCTTTCGATCCAATTGCAGAATTTAAAAAGTTAACTGCATCGTTACTTACTCCTACAATCAAATCGGAGATTGCCAAAGCAAAAAGAACGACCACCAGAATTAAATAAAAATTTTCCATTTATTCGTTTTTAATTATGCTGTCAGATTAATTGTCAATCTATACCTTTAATCATTTTGTAATCGCCGGCAAAGGTGTTTCAAAAACCAATTAGTTTTGTTACAATTCGATTACATTTTGATTACATTTTCGCCTCTAACGTGCAATATATGAATAAACCATGTTCGATTTCAAATTACGAAAAATAAAACATTCATGAATCCCGGGAATCACCAACAGGGCTGAAAGGATATCAATATTGTTTCACGCAAAGAAAAGAAGAAGCTCAAAATTCGCAAAGGCATAGAATCTGTTTTGCGTACTTTGCGAAAACTTAGTGATCTACTCTGCGTGAACTTTTTTTGTTTTTACCAAAGTGACTTTCATAAAAAAGCCGGAAAATTTATTCCGGCTTTTAAAATACTATGTATTGATTTTTAATTCTTTTGAACGGTATTGGTGATAAAATCACGGTAGGCTTTCATCAGATTTACGGTGTGCAGTAACAAGTACTCCAGCTCCGAAATTACTTTGAAAAACAACTGTGAGTTTCGCGTATTAACCATTTTATTTTTAATACGTTTTATCTGGTTTTTCTCCATCCTGTAAATTTGTTCCAGAATTTCGTCGCGTTCGTCAATCAGCTGCTCCAGGTCTTCAAAAGTTTTACCTTCCATATCCTTCAGCACCGATTTAAAGAACTCATCAATTCGTTTTGTTACTTCCCGCAATTCAACATGCTGTTCTTCAATAAATGGTTTATGATTGTTCTCAATGTGTTTAATCATTGGCTCGAGCATAAAGTGCACGGCATGTGCCATTTCACGTTTGTGCTCCATCATTTGCACATAAAAATGACTGGTATCCAACGCGCCTTCAGTGAATTTTGTAACCGTTGAATAAACTTTGTCGCGGTTTTTCTTCGATTTTTTCGAGAATTTTTTACTCGCCTCCTCTGCCTTTTTCAACCCCACTCTGTCCTCCTTCAGGAAGCTTTCAATTCCGTCGGTAACAATCAGGTCACTCGATTTTACCGCATTTACCATTTGTTTGGCACTTTTCTCCAGAATTTGCTCGTGTGCATCGGCTTCTACAATTTCTTCATCTTCTTCAGCGGCCTGCTGGTCACGCTTTTTCATCATGGTGTGTGTACGGATTACCATAACAATAGCTACAACCACAAACACGAAAATCATGAATTTACCACTCAAAGCAATTATCAACGCTACTACACCCGATACGGTAAAAGCAATTAAGGCCGTTAAAAACCAACCACCAATTACCGCAAAAACACCCGAAATGCGGTAAACGGCACTTTCTCGATCCCAGGCACGGTCGGATAAGGATGTACCCATGGCAACCATAAAAGTTACGTATGTAGTTGACAACGGAAGTTTTAGCGAGGTACCAATGGCTATTAAAATACTTGCCACCACCAGGTTTACCGATGCCCGAACTTTATCGAACGAAGGCGGATCCTGGTCGTCTTCGCGAACATACGAATGTGGTTTAAAACGCGAACTTACACCTTCGGTAACCGACGATGGCAGAACGCTTTTTAGTCGTTTGTTGAATTTTGTGGTTCCGCGAACGATTACCCGTGCGGCAAACGACGAGCCGAAGCGTTCGTCTCCTGCGTTCTGACGCGATAAATCGAGCGAAGTTGCAATTACCGACTTTGCCTTTTTCGACATGATCAGCGTTACAATCATTACCAGCCCTGCTATTAAAAGCATTTCAACGGGAGTTTCAACGGGTTTTGCAAGTTCTTTCATCGAGAAATCCTGTGGATCGCCTGCTCCTCCAGCTTTCCACTTTAGAAGTGAACTATACCCGGCCAGCGGCACACCAACAAAGTTTACCAGGTCGTTTCCGGCAAAGGCCATTGCAAGTGCAAAAGTTCCGGCCAGCACTACAACCTTTAATATTTTAATGTTGAAAATCCATTTTAACAACTGAATAAGAGCTACCCAGAAACCGAAACTATACAGCAACATTAATCCGGTGTGGGCTTTTACCCATCCCTGAACGGTCTCACCATTTGCCAACTCCATACTGGCAAAAGTTGATCCTTTCATTCCTTTAATCACAATAAAATAGGTAATTGCGGTAATTGCCAATCCCCCAAAAACCGCCCCAAAATATTTCATTGGCCCACGGTATTTAAAGGTAAACACCAGGCGGGTTAAATACTGTACAATTGCACCAACGGTAAAGGCAATAAACACCGATAGCAGGATTCCGGTAATAATAGCAAGTGCCTTACTCGAGTTAATGTATTGCGACAACTCCATTAAAGCAGATCCTCCGGCAGCCTTTATTTTAACCACCGATACGGCAACGGCTGCTCCAAGCAATTCAAAAACTATAGAAACAGTTGTTGATGTGGGCATTCCGAAGGTATTAAACATGTCGAGCAGAATAACATCGGTTATCATTACCGCCAGAAAAATGATCATGATTTCGGAAAAGACAAACATCTCGGGGTGAAAAATACCCTTTCGGGCTACTTCCATCATTCCACTTGAAAATGTAGCCCCAATTAGCACGCCTAAACTGGCCATTAAGAATATTACCCATTTGGGCGCTGCTTTCGAACCTACCGCAGAATTAAGGAAATTTACAGCATCATTACTAACTCCTACAATCAGGTCTGAAATTGCTAGTGCAAAAAGAACAACTACAAGAATCAGGTAAAATTTTTCCATTAAAATTTGGTTTTGATAAAGGTCGGCAAATATAAGGCATCAAAAAAGTTTAAACATTTTGTAATATTAATAAAATATTAACTAACCATGAAATTACCATTAACCAATTAATTACCACTTTTTTATACGGTTTTTGAAACCTTTATTTGCAAGGTTTTATTTTCGAGCAGCAGATAGTACATAAACATAATAACATTAAATGAGAACATATTCTTCGAAATTTCTGGCCATACTGGTTGCAATTGTTTTAACCTTACTGGCTTTCGGCATTGCGTTGCTGGCACACTATTTTGGCGAGAATATTTTGGCCATTATCGTTTCTACAATAGCCTTTTTTGCAGCCGCTTACTTTTCCATTTTATACATCATCAAGAAATACATTATCGATCGAATCCGGCCCTTGTATAACACCATTCGCGATTTGCCATTGAGTGGAAAGAAGATGGAGGAAAAAATCGACTCGAACAGTTTGCTGTTAAACGTAAAGTACGAGGTTGAAGAATGGGCAAAGACGCAATTAAAAGAAATTGAACGACTGAAAGAACTGGAAAAATACCGCAAAGATTTTGTTGGAAACGTATCGCACGAGCTGAAGACCCCAATTTTTAATATCCAAGGTTACGTGCTTACACTTTTGGAAGGCGGCCTGGAAGATCCCAAAATCAATAAACTTTACCTGAAACGAACCGAAAAAAGTATCGACCGGATGGTATCGATCGTTGAAGACCTGGAATCGATCACTAAACTGGAATCGGGAGAGTTACAGCTAAATATGACCCGTTTTGATATTGTAAAAACCGTTGAGGAAGTTATTGAAATGGAACACTGGCAAGCATCGGAAAGCCAGATTACAGTGCAAATTATCAACAAACCCGATCGGCCAATTTTTGTACGTGCCGACAAAAAACGTATTCTCGAAGTGGTTACCAACCTCATCGTTAACGGAGTAAAATATGGCAAAGAAAACGGCTATGTAAACATTTCGTTTCACGACTTGGAAGACAATATAATTGTTGAAGTTGCCGATAACGGAATTGGTATCGACAAAAAAGACCTTCGACGTATTTTTGAGCGCTTCTTCCGTGTTGACAAATCGCGTTCGCGCGAGCAAGGTGGCACCGGCTTGGGACTGTCCATTGTAAAACACATTATCGAAGCTCATAATCAATCCATTAATGTGCGCAGCGTGCTCGACCAGGGAACCACATTCAATTTTACACTCGAAAAGCAAAAGTAGCCCAATCAAAACTTTCCGTAAAAAAAACGTAAGAGTGGCTATTAATTTGTATTTTGGTTCAGTTAAGCACTATCTTCGTTTCGTGTTTATTTTTTGTTTAAAGGAAAGTTAATTGTTCTTTAATAAGCAGCATTTACTTTTGTCAAGAATTTTATGTTATGAGTGAAAATCAATTTAAAGTTTTACTGGTTGATGACGAGTTGGATATCCTCGAATTTTTGAGTTACAACCTTGAAAAAGAAGGATACGAGGTATTTACCGCCCGAAATGGTGTGGAAGCAATAAAGGTTGCTGAAAAACAGGTACCCCACCTCATAATACTCGACGTAATGATGCCGGAAATGGATGGAATTGCCGCGTGCGAGGAGCTTCGAAAAATACCTGCACTAAGCACCACCGTTATTGCCTTTTTAACTGCCCGTGGCGAAGACTATTCGCAAATTGCAGGCTTTGAGGCCGGAGCCGACGATTACATCACCAAACCGGTTCGCCCAAAAGTTTTGGTTAGCCGCGTAAAAGCACTGCTAAAACGTACCGGCGAAGCTACACAACCTGTTGAAGTGGTTGACACCAACACCGTAACAATTGGCAACCTGCTTATTGACAAAGAACGCTACCTGATTCGTATTGGCGATAACGAAATGATATTGCCACGAAAAGAATTTGAATTGCTTTCGCTTTTGGTTTCGAAACCCGGAAAAGTATTTACCCGCGAAGAGATTTACTATTCGGTTTGGGGCGAAAATGTAGTGGTTGGCGACCGAACAATCGATGTTCATATCCGCAAACTACGCGAAAAAATCGGCAACGAGCACATTAAAACGCTCAAAGGAATTGGCTATAAATTTGTTGAATAACAACAATTAAGATATTATAACGAAAGGGGCTTTTTAAGTCCCTTTTTTACTGAAAGACACTTTGGCAAAACAAAAAAGTTCACACAGAAGATCACAAAGTTTTCACAAAGCACGCAAAACAGATGCTATACCTTTGCGAATTTTGCGCTTCTTCTTTTCTTTGCGTGAAACAATAATGATATCCTTTCATTTCCGGTGGTGATTCCCGGGGATCATGAAGTAATACTCCTCACACAAAATAAAGCACCAGGTAAAGAACAATAAAACCAAGTCCGTAGCCGGCAATCAACTGTTTCAAATCGTGTTTGCCGAGAATAAGCCGGGCAGTGCCGATTAATCCTGACAACAATACTACAATTAAAACCGAATAAACCGGGTTCACCCCATGCCGGAACGCCAGCGCAAACAAGGTTCCGCTTAGCCCGCCAATGGCTGCCATGTGGTTGCTGATCTTCCATTTTAACGAAACAACGAGCAACACAACAAGTACCAGCACCGAAGCCAGCATAAACAGTTTAAACTCGGGAACAGCCTGCACCTTTCGTAATAAAATAAATCCCAGGTAGTAAAAAACCGATGCGCTTATCAAAGGAAGTAAACGGTCGCGGCTCCCGGGCATATTTATATTAAAACGCGGATTCAAAGCGAGTACTGCCACCGAAAGCAAAGGCAAAATACAGGTAGTAAAAAACACCACCAACAACACAAAACGTTTGGCTTCCCATAAAAGTAAATCGAAATAAAATCCGGAATGCAGAAGCAGAAACATGCCAATCGTCGGAATCAATACCGGGTGAAATATTACAGATATAATTCGCGCTATTCTCTCCGACATTTTATAATTCTTTTCGTAAACGAGCTACCGGTACTCCCAGCTGCTCGCGGTATTTGGCAACAGTTCTTCGTGCAATATTGTACGATTTTTCTTTGAGGATTTTCGCCAGTTTCTCATCCGTTAAAGGCTTGCGTTTGTCCTCGCCTTCGATACATTCCTGCAGAATTTTTTTGATTTCGCGTGTTGAAACCTCCTCCCCATCGTCTTTTGCCATACCTTCGGAAAAGAAATATTTGAGCGGGTAAATTCCAAAATGCGTTTGTATGTATTTGCTGTTCGAAACCCTTGATATGGTTGAAATATCGAGCCCGGTTCTCTCGGCAATGTCTTTTAAAATCATCGGGCGAAGTTTGGTTTCGTCGCCTTCCTGAAAATATTCTTTCTGAAAGCTGATGATTTCCGACATGGTAAGCAACAAAGTAGTTTGCCGCTGGTGTATGGCATCGATAAACCATTTTGCCGAATCCAGTTTTTGTTTCACAAAAGTTACCGCTTCTTTGTCGGATTTTTGTGCTTTCTGGTTCTGGCTCATGGTTCTCAGCATTTCGCTATAGGTATCGTTGATTTTTAGCTCCGGAACGTTACGCTGGTTCAGCGACAGGCTTAATTCTCCGTCAACCAACTCCAGAATAAAATCCGGCACAATATGCTGATTTGATTTGTTTAGCGGATTACTGTACGAACTGCCCGGTTTCGGATTTAACTTAAGAACCTCGTCGATTCCTTTTTTCAGTTCTTCATCGGTAAGCTCCAGTTTTGTTCTGATTTTATCGTAATGCTTTTTTGTAAATTCCTGGAAATAGTCTTTTACAATGGTTTTTGCCAACTGAAAATCCTTGTTCTCCTTCCGCTCAAGCTGCAACAGTAAACATTCGCGTAAATCGCGGGCCGCAATTCCAGGAGGATCAAAATCCTGGATAGCCAATAAAATTTTCTCCAGTTTTTCCTCCGGAACATCGAGGTTCATGTTAAAAGCCAAATCGTCGCTAATGGCCATCAAATCGCGCCGAAGGTATCCGTCGTCATCAATGTTTCCGATAATGTATTCGGCCAGTTGCTGCTCCTCATCATCCAAATCGGCCAGCCCCAGTTGTTCGTGCAAAAACTCGTGAAAACTGGTACCTACCGAAAACGGCACATCGATGTATTTATCGTCTTTTGAGTAATTATTAACGTTTAATTTGTAGGTGGGAATTTCCTCGTCTTCATAATAATCGTCCATTGAAAACTCTTCGTTATCAATATCGTTATTATTATCTTGTCCGTCATCCATTTGGTCGTCAACCGACGAGGGATTATCCGATTCCAGTTCCAAAACCGGATTTTCTTCCAGCTCCTTTTTAATCCGCTGCTCGAGTTGCATAGTTGGGATTTCCAAAAGTTTGATCACCTGAATTTGCTGAGGTGATAACTTTTGGAGCAGCTTCTGTTGTAGTGTTAGTTTTTGCTCCATAATCCCAATTGTTACCTCCGTAAAAATAATATTTTTTTCGGAGTAGCTTTTCTAAATTACACCATCAAAATTCGGCATTTTTAGGTGTCCGCGGAAAAGCGATTACATCGCGGATGTTGCCCATTCCGGTAACAAAAAGCATAAGGCGCTCGAAACCAAGACCAAAGCCGCTGTGTACTACCGAACCAAAACGACGGGTGTCAAGGTACCACCACATTTCTTCGGCCGGAATATCCATCTCCTCCATACGTGTAGTCAGCTTCTCAAGGTCTTCCTCGCGCTGCGAACCTCCGATAATTTCGCCAATCCCCGGGAACAACACATCCATAGCACCAACAGTTTTGCCATCATCATTCTGTTTCATGTAGAACGCTTTAATGTCTTTCGGATAATCGGTAAGAATTACCGGGCACTTAAAGTGTTTCTCTACCAGGTAACGTTCGTGCTCGCTTTGCAAGTCAACGCCCCAATCCACCGGAAACTGGAATTTTTTCTTTTTATAAGGTTTCGAGTTTTTCAAAACATCGATCGCCTCGGTATATGGCAAACGCACAAAATCGTTTTTCAGCACAAACTCCAGCTTTTCAATCAAATCCATCGAACGCTGGTCTTGTGGTTTGTTTTTTTCTTCCTCTTTCAGTCGCTGAGCCAAAAACTGCAGATCATCCATGCAGTTATCCAAAGCATATTGAATACAGTATTTCAGGAATTCTTCTGCCAAATCCATGTTGTCTTTCAAATCGTAAAAAGCCATTTCAGGTTCGATCATCCAGAACTCTGCCAGGTGACGTGTAGTATTCGAATTCTCGGCACGGAATGTAGGACCGAACGTATAAATCTCGCCAAGTGCTAATGCGCCTAACTCTCCTTCCAGCTGACCGGAAACGGTTAAGTTGGTAGCTTTTCCGAAAAAGTCCTGGCTAAAATCAACTCCGCCCTCTTCTGTTAACGGCGGATTTTTAGCATCGAGTGTTGAAACGCGGAACATTTGTCCGGCGCCCTCGGCATCGCTGGCCGTTACAATTGGCGTGTGCAGGTAGTTAAATCCTTTTTCGTTAAAATATTTATGAATGGCAAAAGCCATAGCATGACGGATACGAAAAACGGCACTAAAAGTATTGGTGCGGAAACGCAGGTGTGCATTTTCGCGCAAAAACTCCAATGAATGTTTTTTGGGCTGAATCGGATATTTATCAGGATCGGCAGCGCCAAGCAAATCAATCGATTTTGCATTTAGCTCTACGCTCTGTCCGCTACCAGCCGATTCTACCAATTCACCGGTTACGGCAATTGCAGCTCCGGTTGTTATCTTGTGTAATAATTCTTCGTCAAAAATTGCAACATCAACCACCACCTGAAGATTATGAATGGTAGAGCCATCATTAAGGGCAATAAAATTTACATTTTTACTACCTCGTTTTGTTCTCACCCAACCTTTGGCAACCACCTCGCTGCCAGTTTCTCCATTCTTCAGAATCTCTTTAATTTTTAAACGTGCCATGATGTTTATTTTTCTGCCTTAATTTGTCTGTTCGGCTTTTACAGCCTTTTTAACTTTTCGAATTTTGAGCTTACAAATTTATACTTTATTAGCAATAATGTAAACGTAAGGTACATTTTCGTCCGATTTTTAATACTTACGTGAAGAAGCTCCTGTTTTGAAAGGCATTTCTTTTGAATAAACTGCCAGGTTTTATCCCGACGGCTATGGAAATGAAAATAAACCACATGCACTGAAAGTACATAGGTTTAAGGTTGAATGAAATTCAAAAAAAGAATAATTGACAAAGCAAACATGAGTATTGAGTAATGAGTAATGAGTAGTGAGTAGTGAGTAGTGAGTAGAGAGAAAAAGCAAAATGAGTCTCAATACTCAAATCTCTGTACTCAAATCTACTTCCTTTTATAATGGAAATTTATAGAAACTAAAGTAGCTACAATAATCCCGAAGTTTCGGGAGCAGGGTTTTAACCATTAACTAGAAAAAAAAACGATCTGAATGAATCGCGGCCTGCATCGGCAAGGATTTAATAATACACAGAAAAAGCTGCCTAAAAAAGACAGCCTCCTGATCATCAATAAGCAATTCCGGGTCTTTGTTATTTGTTTTGACCGTTTCGGTAACCTCCTTGTCCATAGCCTTGTCTGCCGTTGCCCATTCCCTGACCACCGACACCATAACCCTGCGAATTACTTGCAGCCAGAATTGTTTCAAATTCTTCCACAGAAATAAACTGCGGGGTGTAAGTTTCGCCCAGCACTTCCAGGTTTCGCACAAAGCCACGCATGTGGTTCTCCGAACCTTGCAGCAGGTTTTCGTAAACGCGAATGATATCGGTGTTTTCCGTCTCGGCCAACAGATTTTGTAGATCAGCAATGTCCAAATCTTCTATCGTTGCCCCTACTTTCAGTGCTTCAACCAAACCTGCCGATCCCTGGTCAATCAATGAAGAATAAAGGCTGCCCAGTTCTTCATTCGAAAATTCGCCCCCACCTTCCAGCGCCGGATCTTCAATTCCATATCCGTCAAGAAGTGCAAGCACCGCATCCATATGGTTTTGTTCGCTGTTGGCAATATTCAGAAATAGTTGCTGGCTGTACAGCCCGTAAAAATGCATATAAACATCGTGCGCCAGTTTTTCTTCCTCGCGCATCAACAGCAAACCTTCAATATCTGCGTCGGTTAATGGTTCATCGAAAGTACAACTGTCCTGACAAATACCAGCCAGCTCTACACTTTTGTCGGCCGCAGCCAACGATTCATCAATTTGTTCTGTTTCCGAGCAGGACGTAAAAAGTAATGTTACCGTCATCAACACTAAAATTCCGAGTTTTTCTACTGTTTTCATCTTTACTAATTTTTTCAATTAAACTTTCTTTCACCTCTTATTTCATTTTTGGGTAGCTGAATCGGCGATTTAGTATTGGTTGTTTCCCTGACCATTACCAGGTATTTCGATTGTTTCTGTAATTGGGTCTGTTATTATAGTTGCGGCCATTATAAGCAGGTTGCGAATAACAGGCTCCACGGCCATTACCGCGGGCAAAATTTCCCCGACCTCCCCGTTTCGCGGAAAAGTTTCTATTCCCTCTTCCCACATTCTGATTTCGTCCGTAACCCATAGAAGCCTGAAGCTGATCGTATTGAATTTGCTGCTCTTCGGTTAAAAGCGATTTCATGTCGTTGCGGTGTGCCTCCACCTTTTTCAGCATTTCTGTTCTGATCTCGCTTTTCTCAACAGCATTAATTGTTGAGCGTCGTTCTGTACGCAATTCTGCCATTGTTTTTTGGTGACTGGCTTCGAGTTCCTGAATACTTGTTTCCTGTTCCTCTGTCAGATTCGAAATCTGAGTCAAACAAGGAAGATTCTGATTGTTTTGTACCGGGTTTGCTCGTCTTCCGCGTTGTGCAAATACGGTTGTTGTTGTTAACACCAGGGCAAATAACACCCAGGCAACGTTAAATAACTTGCTAGTTTTCATCTTATTCCTATTTAAATTGTTATTTACTCTCTGTTCTGCCGCCCGTAGCGCCGGCCGCCACGTTGTGGCAAGGAAACATCTTCTTTTGATTTTGTCATCGACAGGAAAACTTCTTTTAGTTTCTCCTGTTGGTTTTCGTTGCAAACTGCTTTCATATCGAGATAATAATCAACAGTTAAATCCTTTAAGGTTTTGTGCATCTCCCCGATTTCGACTGAAATTGCATGAAGTTTTGCGGTGTCAGCATCGGCTTTTCCCATTTCTTCTACCATTTCAATTCGTAATTGAGTAAGCTGATCAGATATCCGGCGTGCACTCCGGTTGTAAGTTCTGTTCAATTCTCTAAAAGAATCTACCTGATCGGGCTGCAGGTTCAGTTGCTCGCGGAAAAAACGCGTCCGTTGTTCCGAGGGCATCTCAACCTGTTGTGTTTCTGTTGCTTTTTTATCCTGTTGCTTGTGGTACCAGAATGAAATTCCCATCGACAGGTTTGTGGCTGCCAGAATTACAACCAACCAGATTAATATGCGATATGTATTTTTTGTTGCCATTTGTTATTCCATTAAAAATGTTTCGATTGGCTCGGCTTCCAGTTCATTCCAGAACGGCACCATTTCCTGCTCGCTCAACTGGCTGTCAGCAACCGTTGCATCAGGTGATTCGCCCAGTTTAAAACCGCCGTATATACCCAGTAGCAGAATAATTGAAAAGGCTACCGGCTGTAAAATACGAACCAAAACCGGACGCGAAACAGGCTGTTCTTCCTCCTGTTTCTCAAGTCGCGCTTTTACGCGGGTAAAGAAGAATGGATTTTCATCGGTAACTTTATCGCTATCCAGAATTTGGAGTGTATTTTTCATTTCCGCTGCAAAGAGAGCACATTCTGAACACTCATCCAGGTGTTGCTGCACCTGCTTCATTTCTGAATCCGGCAGCTCCTTCTCCAGGAAAAAAATCAACTTGCTATGTACATTCTTACACTTCATTTCTTTTGCACTTATTAGTATGACACGTTCATTCTTAAAAACTTGCGCTTACAGGCACTTTTTTTTGTAGCACTTGTACAGCTTTTTCTGCAGCCCCTTTTTAGCCCTGAATAAGAGCGACTCAACCGATGAAACCGAGAGATCCATAATCGCTGCAATTTCCTGGTACGACAGCTCTTCGTATTTACTTAAGGTAAAAGCTACTTTCTGATTTTGCGGCAAACTGTTAATGGCCTCCTTTAAAATAATTGCCCGCTGTTTGTTTTCGAAGTCGTATTCCGGCTCGTCGGTATTTGCTGTGCTAACCTGCATCACTTCCCTGTTTTTGGCCGCCACCTCATCTTCGAACGAATGAAACCACTTGTGCTTTTTATTATCGCGAATGTGGTTTAACGAGCGGTTCACTGCAATTCGGTACAACCAGGTTGAAAGTTTTGCGTCGGCCCTGAATTTATCGATGTTCCGGTACACTTCAACAAAAACATCCTGCGCAATATCTTCAGCATCTTCGCGGTTCTGCACCAAACCATAGCAGGTATTCACCACCAGTTTCTGATGCGTGTCGACCAGTTTTTTGAAAGCCGCTTCGCTTCCCTGTTTTAATTGTTCTATGCTATCGGTGTCGGACATTCTGATTAGAAAAATACCACTTTTTAAAGGTACATGTAATTATTCGGAAAGGATTTTGTAAACATCGCGTGGTGGAAGACCATTATTCTCGCCGATGGTGCGTAAAGTTTCAGTCGGTTTGGCGTCGATGTTGTTCTTTTCCAGCATCTGCATCAACTCGTCGGTACTTTTATTCAGTTCTTTCGCGAAATCTTCAATCGTCTTTCGTCCAACGCCCATTCCCTGACCATGATTGGCCGGCTTCTTTTCAATAATCTCATAAATCTCCAAAGGAGTTGAATTATTCGCTTCTCCTATTTCCTGCAAAGTTTGGGTGTGCGTATCCTTGTAAATAATTTTATGACTGTCTAACTTGCGTGTAATTTCATCTACCGACTCGATATCAAGCTGATGCGCCAGTTCGGTAAGCGTTAATAACTCGGCATGAGGAACGGGTGCCCGCTCTTCGGTTTTCTCCCACGAATTGGTAGCCGATTCGCCAAAATCCATAACCGTTTGAAAAGGCGGAAGGGAAAATACAGTGCCGAAAAAGAATACCAGCACAGCTACGATTGAAAAAATAAGTTCCCGTTTCTTGCTGAATCCTTTTGTGGTTTTCGATTTCAGATAAGACACAAAGGCTTTCCAGTTCACCGCAAACAGGTGAAATACGGAAAGTACGATAAAACCCAGCGAGAATAGAGTGTGTATGGCCTGCCAGCCTTCTTTTGATAAACCTGCCAATTCCCAGTTTACCCAATGGGCGTAACGTCCCGGAGGAGCGACATACAAAATTACACCCGACACCAGGATCACTAAAATTCCCCAGGTTAATCCAAAACTGATAAAGGCACGCCAGCTAAACTTTGTTTTCATCTACTTAAATTTATGTTTTTGTTGAATTTTAAGGTATGACACCGAAGCTTTTAAAAACTTGCGCGGGGATTTCTGAAAATTTCTCTGCTGTATGCGCTAAGCGCGTAGGCCTCCACAGCTATCACCCACAAAAAACAGATAATCACTCATTTTTTCTGCCTATCACTACCATTTTGTAAAATCTCTCCGGTGATAACCGACAAAATGCAAGTGATAACATCCTATTGCCGGGTGATAACGATCAATTTCCGGGTGATAACTCCCTCCGGACAGGTGATAAGCCCTTATTTTGGGTGATGACGGCTAATTCCGGGGTGATAACGACTAATTTTGTGGTGAGAGTGATGACTGAATGGTTGAGGAAATACTTTTGATGGGTGCGGATGACCTTCAAGGTTTCAAAAAGCTTAAAAGTCGAACCATTTATTAAAATTATACAGCCCCGGATTCATCAGAATAGTGATAGCCTCACTTTTAGTGAGACCATCACTGTTTTATTTCTGCTAACCTTCTTTTGCCGAAGCCTTTTTACGTTCAATCCAATAATAGGCAATTGGCAACACCAGCAGCATTAAAAAAGTCTCTTTTATGCGCTAAGCGGTTTTACTGCTTTAATAAGTAATTGAATTATACCCGATTGAGTATAATTCAATTTCAGATCACCTTTTTTATACCTGAATGGGTATAGCTTCATATATTTTTATTATATTTATACCCGATCAGGTATAATAAAACTATGAATAAATTGAGTCAATTTGTAAAAGAAAGGCGAAAAAGCCTTGGATTAACGCAGGAAGACCTGTCGTTTAAAGCTGGAGTTGGATTACGATTTGTTCGCGATCTGGAACAAGGGAAAGAATCATTAATGCTTGACAAAGTCAATCAAATATTATCATTATTCGGACATGAACTTGGACCGATACCAACAGAAAGAGATGAAAATAGCTAAAGTTTACATGCATGGCAAATGGGCCGGATTATTGACGGAAGATGAGGATGGTTATCATTTTCAATATGAGAAATCATACCTTCAACACCCGGAATCAGAAGCAATCAGTATAACGCTTCCACTTACCGGCAATACATATGATAGTAAAATTCTATTCCCTTTTTTTGATGGATTAATTCCAGAGGGATGGCTACTGGATATTGCTCAAAAAAACTGGAAATTAGATCCCAGAGACAGAATGAGCATACTATTAAAAACCTGCCATGATTGCATAGGAGCAGTATCAATACAAGCGCAAGAAAAAGATGGAGAATAAATGTCTTTATTGTTACAAGGAAATTGATTCTGATGAGCTGACTACAAAAGCCGGCTCAAAAGGGTATCATGAGAAATGCTGCAAAAAATTCTTTGGAAAGGTTCAGCCTCCGGAATTGAACTTTACAGAAGATCAAATTCTGGAGTTGGCTGAACAAGTGATCAAAAGTCAAAAAACAGTAACAGGCGTTCAGCCTAAACTCTCCCTTGGCCTTTCAGAAAACTCATCAGAACCTGAAAGATTTACAATTGTAGGCCTTTGGGGTGAGTACATACTAAAACCCCAAACGAAAATCTATCCAAGCTTACCTGAAGTTGAAGATTTAACAATGCATTTGGCTGAGCTTAGCAAATTAAAAACAGTGGAACATTCACTTATTAGATTGAAATCAGGAGAATTAGCTTACATAACAAAACGAATCGACAGAACAGAAGAAGGTAAGCTCCACATGGAAGACATGTGTCAAATAACTGAACGCCTGACCGAACACAAGTACAAAGGATCATATGAACAAATAGCCAGGGCAATAAGAAAATATAGCGCTAATCCGGGATTGAATGTAACCGACTTTTTTGAATTAGTGTTGTTTAGTTTTTTGACTGGAAATAATGATATGCACCTAAAAAACTTCTCTTTATTGAAAGAAAATTCCAATTATGATTTATGCCCTGCCTATGATCTGGTCGCCACCGAACTGGTAGTGGAAGGAGATGATGAGGATCTGGCTTTAAACTTAAATGGCAAGAAAAAGAAAATTAAAAAGAAAGATTTTGAGATTGCAATGAAAGGTGCCGGTTTAAATCAAAAGGTGATAGAAAACATTTTTAAAAGATATAAAAAGATGATCCCCAAGTGGAACAAATTCATTGAGGCAAGTTTCTTAAGTGAATCGATGAAAGAAGAATACAAATCTATGCTTTATCGCAAATCGGAACAATTAGAACTATAAAAACCAGCCACCCTGTCGGTGCGCAATTGAATCACTTCCGTTTATAAACTATTAATTGCAAAAATCCGGGGCTGTATAAACGTAATATATACAGCCCCGGATTTTTCAGAATAGTGATAGCCTCACTTTGAGTGAGACCATCACTGTTCGGTATCGGCTAAGCCTCTTTCGCCGGAGCCTTTTTCCGTTCAATCCAATAATACGCAATTGGCAACACCAAAAGTGTTAAGAATGTTGAAGTTACCAGACCACCGATTACCACTGTTGCCAACGGACGTTGAACTTCAGAACCAGGGCCGGTATTAAACGCCATTGGAATAAAACCCAAACTGGCTACCAGTGCCGTCATCAAAACCGGGCGCAAACGATCTACCGATCCTTCAATGACCAGCTTTTTAAGGTCGCCTTTTTTCTCTTTCCGCAACATGTTTATATGATCGACCAGCACAATACCATTGAGTACCGCAACCCCAAACAATGCCACAAATCCGATACTTGCCGTTACCGACAGATACATTCCTCTGATCCATAGCAGGAAAACTCCTCCCGACAAAGCAAACGGCAGGTTCAGTAAGATCAGAATGGCATAACGCATTTTCCCGAAGTTCAGGTACATTAAACCAATAATAATAAAGATTGAAAGAGGCACTACCAGCATTAAATGACGCATGGCACGGCGCTGATTTTCGAAGGTTCCGCCGTAATCAATAAAATAGCCTGACGGGATACTGGCACTTTTATCTATCTGCTCCTGCAGTTGCGAAACGTAGGTTCCCAGGTCTATGTCTTTAATGTTGATTCCAACAATTAATCGTCGCCAGCCATTTTCCCGCTGAATTTCGCGCGGACCTTCCTGTAATTCGATATTTGCCACCCGTTTTAACGGAATATAACCGCCGCCCGGAAGATGCACCGGAGCTTCTGCAATTTTTGGCAACTGGTCGCGAATATTTTCAGGATAACGCACTACGATTCCGAAATGTCGTTGTCCTTGGTACAATTGCCCGGCTTCCTGCCCGCCAATACCGGCCTCAACTACTTTTTGCACATCATCCACATTTAAGCCAAACGACGCCACCGCCTCCCGATCGATATTTACGGTTAAGTATGGCTGCCCGGCTGATTGTTCCACATAGTAATTATCAGTTCCCGGCAGGTTGGTTAGCAGTACAGAAATATTCTCGCCAACTTGATCAAGCACATCCAAATCTTCGCCATAAATTTTTACTGCCAGGTCGGATTTTACGCCGCTTGTTAACTCGTCAACGCGCATGGCAATTGGCTGCGTGAAATTATACGCCAAACCGGGCTCGGTTTGCAAATAAGGCTCTATCCTTCTTATAATATCTTCTTTTGTTACACCTTTCGACCACTCTTCAATGGGTTTCAGTACCACCCACACATCGGTTTGGTGAACACCCATCCAGTCGTTGGCCAGATCGGAGCGACCGGTTTTGGGGACCACTGTTTCCACTTCAGGAATATTTTCCATGATCTTGCCGGCCAGCCAATCGGCATTTTCCATCGATTCTTCCAACGTTACCGAAGGCATGCGCACTTGCTCGATCAGAATAGAACCTTCATCGAGCTCCGGCAAGAATTCAGTTCCCAACCGTGTCATTAAAAATATCGATACGACGAAGATGGCCAGTGCAGAAGAACCCACAAACCAAAGCTTATTCATGTTCTTTTCCAGTCCTTTTTGGTAGCGTGGCCGCATCCATTCGATCAGGTAGTTTCGGCGTACTTTTACCTTTTTTCGGAATACAACGGCCGACATGGCAGGAACAAAAATGAGTGCCAGCAACAACGATCCAAAAACGGCAGCTGCCACTGTTATCGCCATCGGGCGGAACAAAATACCTTCCATTCCACTGAAAGTCATGATCGGAACATAAACCATCAGAATAATGAGTACACCGAAAAAGATGGGCCGCACCACATGATTGGCTGCTTTTCGAATCACTTCATCTTTCGACTCTTTCTTGTTCTTTTGCAGGTCGTGAACAATGTTTTCCACCATAACCACCGAACCGTCAACCACCATTCCGAAGTCGATAGCTCCCAAACTCATCAGGTTGGCTGCCAGTCCGAATTCGCGCATTCCGATAAAGGCAAACAACATCGAAAACGGAATTACCATGGCAACAATCAGTGCTCCGGAAATCTCGCCAAGCAACAGCAGTAAAACAACGATAACCAAAAAACCACCTTCCAACAAGTTGGTAGAAATGGTAGAGGTTGTTCTTTTAATCAGGTCCGACTGATCGTAGAATTTCTCTACGCTAACACCTTCCGGCAGACTGCGGTTAATTTCTTCAATTTTATCTTCAATCTCCGAAATAACTTCACGGCCGTTTCCGCCACGCAACATCATCACAATTCCGGTAATCACCTCGCCTTTTCCGTCTTTGGTAACACCACCCTGCCTGATCTGCTTTCCTTCAACAACACTGGCAATATCTTTTATAAAAATGGGCTTGTTATCAATATTTTTTACGATGATATTCCGCACATCATCCATGCTGGTAATTTGCCCCACACCGCGAATAATGTACTGCTCGCCGTTGTGCTGAATGTAATTTCCGCCCGACACACTGTTGTTTTGTGCAATGGCATCCATCACTTCTGAAATACCGATGCTGTAGGTGCGCAGCAAACCCGGCTGAATGATAACGTTGTACTGTTTTACAAATCCGCCAAAGGAATTGATCTCCGTTACCCCCCTTACAATTTTTAATTGCGGAGCGATTAACCAGTCCTGAATTTCGCGCAGTTCCGACAGCGAATAATTTTCACCTTTAACCACATACTGATAAATCTCGCCAAGTGCTGTTGAAATGGGTCCCAGCGAAGGGCTTGAAACACCCGGCGGCAACTCATCGACTATGGATTGCAGCCTTTGACTAACAATCTGCCGGGCAAAATAAATATCTGTTCCCTCATCAAATTCAACGGTAACCGCCGACAGTCCGAATTGCGAAATGGAGCGAACTTCAGCCACATCGGGCAAACCGTTCATGGCCGTTTCTATCGGGTAACTTACCAGCTTTTCTACGTCGAAAGGAGAATAACGACCGGCCTTTGTAATTACTAAAACCTGCACCGGCGTTACATCCGGCTGCGAGTTAATGGGCAGGTTTATCAACGAAAAGTAGCCGGCAACAGCCATTAATATCACCAGAGATAAGGCTACGTATTTTTGACGAACACTAAATGAAATTATATTTTGAAGCATCAGCCGAGTTTTTTATGGTTTTATTCTTCAGAAATGATATCGAAACGCGACAGCGCTTTTAAGCTAAACACTTTTGTAACGGCCACTTCTTCGCCGGCGGAAAGCCCCGAGGCAACAAATACAAAATCGCCTTTTATTTGCTCCACTTCAATGGGTCGGCGTTCAAAAGTATTCGCATCTTTTTTCACAAAAACAATGGGCTGATCGCCATCGTAAGTAAGCGCCTGCAACTGAATGGCCACAGTTTCTTTTTGCGATTCGGAAGTGATTGCCAACCTGAGGTTTTCGCCCGGTTTGGGCCAGCCATCTTCCGACGGAATAATAATATTTACCACCACTGAGCGACTGGTTTCATCCAGTCCGGGATTTACCGAAGTAATTTTTCCTTTTATGGTAACATCTTCCTGCTCACGTTTCGAAATTTCAACCAAATTCCCGGGTTCCACCAGCACTGCATCGCCGGGTGAAACGTAACCGCGAATGAGCACCTCGTGCGTATCGAGGACGCGCGAGAGGTTTTCCAGCGCATTTACCGACTGCCCCAGTTCTACAAAATTCTTCTCGATTACACCGTCTATCGGTGCAACAATTTTTAGTGTTGGCTCAAAATTACCGGAGTCAGAAAACTTGGCAATTTCCGAATCGGGAACACCAACCGCCCGCAATTTCGCGTAGGCCGATTTTAACGAAGCTGATGCCCGCTGGTATTCAGCTGTTGCCTGCTCCAGTTCGCTGGTTGAGCTAATCCGCTCCTCAACCAACTGCTGTAAACGGGCCAAACGGCTTTTCTGAAACGACTCCTGTGCATAAGCCTGCAGGTATTCCGAAATCAGGTTTCCGTATTCCAGACTTTGAATACGAAACAGTTCCTGGCCTTTATTCACCCGGTTTCCTTCGTAAACGTTAATGGCTGTAACCTGTCCGTTAATTGGCGTACTGATAATGCTGGAATGCCCCGGCGACGGAAAAACAACGCCCGGCGCCAAAATCTGATGATCGACAAATTCGCTTTTTATGGCTTCCGTTTTTATCGAAAGTTCACCGCGCTCTTTATCCGACAACTTGATTTCGACCACTTTGTCGGTACCATCTTTTAACGATGGCGGCACATCGGTTTCAACCGCTACTTTTTCTTCTTTCGGCTCATTTCCCGAATTACAGGCGGCAAATGAGAAAAGGATAATTACAATTCCGAGGTGAATAAATTTGGTCTTCATATCGTTTTAGTTGTGTATTGCTAATAGATTAATTCCTGATTGAGGTACTGCTCGAGGGCAGCCAATTGCATATAATAATCGCGGAGGGCAGTTAAATAACGCTGCTCACTTTTTAAATAGATCTGTTGCGCATTTAGTAGTTCGAGAAGGTCGATTTCGCCCAGTTGATAGGCTCGTAACGACATGCTCTGCAGTTTCGACGAACGCTCCTGCATCGAATCGTGATAACGGTTTACGATCGAACGGCTCACCGAATAATTGTGCCAGGCATATTCAATTTCCTTTTTCATGTTCAGGCGGATTTCCTTTTGGTTCCAGAGCAGCTCCTCCTTTCGGGCGGTGGCCATTTGTATTTTGCCTTTCTGATCGAACGGATACCAGATAGGAATGCTCAAACCAATCTCAAAACCGTTAAAATCGTAACCGGTGCCATAATCCTGTTTGTAGAGACTAAACCGAACATCGGGCAGAATGTTGCTTTTGGCTTCTTTCAGAAAATAGTCGGAAGCATTCAGCAAATTCATTGATGCCCGGTAAGCAGGTTGCTCTTCCTGAACCGCCAGCGCCTGAATTTGCGAAATATCAATATCGGTGGCATACAAGGTGTCGGCAAACTGAATACTGTACTTTTGCTCCTCGATGGGCAATCCCATAACGTTAAAAAGTCCGTAGCGTGCCTGGTGCAAAATCCACTCACTCTGGTCGAGATCGTTTCGGGCCTCATCCAACTGAATTTCGGCATTTGCCAAATCGATGCCATTTCCCAAACCTGTTTCAAACTTGGTATATACTGCATTGTACAGGTCTTGCGCAAGATTTAATTGATTTTCGCGCGAGCGCTGCAAATAAAGAGCATACACCACTTCGATGTATTTACTTTTTACCTGCGAATTGATTTCCTTCTCTTTAGCAACAATAACATTTTTTTGCGCCTCCACTTCCTGTTTCAAGGCTTTTACACGATAAACCGACGTTAACGGGAAATCCACTTCCTGCGTTATGGCCACACGTTTTTCGGCAAACGGCGCCGTTGGATCATCGCTGATACCTTCTTTAAAATAACTGATTTCGGGGGCAGAAACGCCCGTGTTAATTCGCCACTCGTTTTCCTTTTGAACCAAACGCGCCCGCATCTGGTTGAGTTCGGCATTGTAACCGATAGCCTGTTCTACGGCCTGCTGAATCGTTAACAGTTCGTCTTGTGCATACACGCTGCCAGCCAGAAGTAACAGGAAAACTAAACTGAATTTTGTTAGTCTTATCATGGTTTTTTGGAATTTAACGATCAATTTATTGTGCTTAAGTTACAAAGAGTTATGCAATTTGTTAAACATTTCACACATGAAAATATTTATGCCCTATAGTTAATAGCAATATTGGCCTTTATAAACATTTGACACATTAAATTGAAAAAACCGTCGCTCAGGGTAAAAAAAATTACAATACAGAATTACCTACGGAAACTCTGGTACAAATCTTTAGCTCAACTATTCCTGTTTGGGCTCCTCCGGCCCATGGTAAGGCGAAGCCAGTTTTCGCCCGCGATATGAAAACCGTTTCGACATGTACGACAGAATTTCGTTGGCCGTACTTTCAATGGGTTTATTGGAAACATTGATAACCGTAAAACCTCCCCTATCGAATACAAACATGGCTTTCCGGATCTCTTCGCGCACAGCACGTTGATCGACGTAGGATTCGAGACGATGATTCTCCCAACTGGCAATTCTTTTCTGACGATGTGCAATTAACTGGGTGGCACCAATGTGTAATCCAAATACGCGGCTTGGGTCCACCTGAAAAAGTTCATCCGGCGGCTGAATACCGGGTACCAGTGGCACGTTGGCCACTTTCCAGCCGTACATGGCCAGGTACACACTGAGCGGCGTTTTTCCGGCACGCGAAACGCCGGTTAAAATAATCTCGGCATTGTGCAGTCGCTCGGGGCTCATGCCATCGTCGTGCGACAAAGTGAATTCGATAGAATCAATCCGGTCGAAATACTGATGATTAATCTCGCGGTATAACCCGGGATGCACCATCGGTTCTACATTCAGCGTTTCATCTAAATAACCGGCCAGTTCGCCCATTAAATCAATTACCCGAACATTAAACTCTTTCCCCAGTTCATTAATCTTGTGGCGCAATTCAGGATTCACCATCGTATGAGCAATCAACCCGTTATCAGCTTTGGCTCTCATAATGATGTCGAAAACCTCATCTTCGGAGTTTACCCGCCCGATAATTTCCACAGGAACCTTGTTTTCGGGGTACTGAATCAATATGGCCTGAACCAGGTTGTTTCCGGCAATTCCTGTTCCGCCCGATACCACATAAATGGGTGCTGGTGATTTTTTGCTCATAACGCTGTGCTTATCTTTAAAAGGGAACAAACAGAATAAGAACTAAGTTTATCACAAAAAGCAAATTATCTTAAATAGTGCTAAAACCAGTAATTATTCAGGTTTCAATTGCATTTTAAAACGGGCCTTGTTTTCCACATTTTGTTTTGTAAACAGATCGGGGTGATATTGGTTATTCAAGTACATTTCAGTTTGATCGAGGTAGAAATTGCTGGCCGGAATACCACTTGTCCCGGTTGGAATAATTGTCTCCGAATCGTCCCAGTTTGCCATGCTGAAAATGTGTCGATGCGATGCGCCGTGCACGGTTTCATACAAATTTTTGTACGAATACGAATATGGGCACACCGTATGAAAACTTCCCGGTACCTCGAACGGTCCGCGGTTTAATTTTAAGGCTTTATTGAGAATGTCAACCACTCCCAGCGGATGAGCCAGCGTAAACGAATGTATTTTGCCCCAGCTCCAGTCATCAACATTGTTTCCGAGGGTTGCTGTTAGCTCCTCAACCGTTTCGTTAAACGACAGCGCCACAATATCATCAAAACTTTCGGTTTGTTCAGTCATCACGTTGTCCGCCCACTGCGATTGCCCTTCAGCCAGGAAGTTTATCATCAGGTTCTCGAGTAACACTTTTTGCCCCAGCATGCCTTCAAAAAGCTCAGGCGACAGTTCATCTTTAACCAGGTTCTCCATCGATTTTAGATATAGAATTTCGAAAATAGAGGCTGCCTGACTTTCTCGTGTAAGGTTGTAATCCCATGCTTTTAGTTTGTTGAAAGCTGCCTGTTCTGTTTCATTAAACCCCGATTGTTTTTTAAGCGATTCAATAAAAACTATAGTCATTTGCTCTGCCGTCTTCGATTTCCAATCGCCTTGAATGGCTTTAAAATCATCGATACCCAACTTTTCTTTGGCTTCCAGCATTTCCCTTATCCGGTCGATGCGGCTGGGTGTTGCAAACCAGTAGCTAATGTAATACGGATAATCGTCGGTTACGGTTTTGTTGTTTGCTGATGACACGTAACCTCTCTCCGGATTAAACTCGTAAGGCAGTTCTTCGAACGAAACCAGTCCCTGCCAGTCGTATTTACTACTGTCGCCGGGATAGATTTGAATTCCTGAACCTGCACGAATGGGCACTCCGGCGCTACATTGCAAACCAATATTCCCTTTTACATCGGCGTAAACCACATTCTGGCTCACCGACTTAAAAGTGCTGACAGCATCACGAAAATCGCTCCAGTTGTTGGCACGGTTCAACCTGAAGACAGTCCTGATCTCGTTACTCATTTCGTTGCCCAACCAGCGAATGGAAAGCGGTGTTTCTTTTTCCTTTTTAAAACGGTTCACTATTGGCCCGCGGTGCGTAAATTTCAACACCTCTTCAAACTCCTCGCCCTCCTTGGTTTTTATGATTTCCTTTTTAATCCGGAGATCGTGCCAGGCCCCATCGAACCAGTATTTTGTAGAATCTTCATTTAATTTCTCAGCATAAAAATCGAGGTCGTCCACCATCACATTGGTCATTCCCCAGGCAATGCTGTCGTTGTGGCCACAAATAACAAATGGCTGACCGGGAACCACTAAGCCGGTTACATTTATTTTCCCCTCAACAACCTGGTGCATTTGGTACCAGATGCCCGGAGCGAATAATCCCAAATGCATGTCGTTGGCCAGAAGCGGCATTCCGGTTTGGCTTTTTTTACCGGCAACCGCCCAGTTGTTGCTTCCGTTAAAAATCTCAGCACCCAGTTCCGTTAAATTTTCGGTGGCGGATAATAAAGTCTCTGATGCCTCAATTTCAATATTCCCAAACCCGGGATAGATAGCTGTTTTATGGTTTTTCAGATCGGGAATCAGCTCAGCAATTTTCTCATCCGAAACCTCGGCGCGTAATTGGTGCAGGAAGTATTCGGTTCCCCAACCCATCGATAAATCCCACGACATGTAACCAATCAGGTTGATACAATGCACCGGCTCCCACGGCTCAGGTTTGTATTGCAACACCTTAAACTCGGGTGGCAGCGGATATTTTCGGATGTACTGATTTATACCGTCGGAATACGCTTCGAGGGCAGTAATGATTTCCGGCGATGAAGTTGCCAGTATCTTTTCCGACTTTTCCTGAATACGAATTGCGCGCATCATCAGGTCGGTTTCCAGCTGGTCTTTTCCTAATATCTCGGATAAGCGCCCTTGTGTTACTCGCCGTAACAAATCCATTTGCCACAGCCTGTCTTGCGCCATGGCAAAACCTACAGCCCGGTACAAATCAGCTTCATTTTCAGCGTAAATATGCGGAATGGCATGTTCATCGCGAAATAGGGAAACCGGTTCGCGGAGTCGTTCCAGTTTCAGGCTTTCGTTATAATCGGGCAGTGCCGAAGTTTTAATATTCTGCAGCACCAGAAAGCCAACAAATAAAGCAAGAAGGAGGAAGCCAAGCACTCCCAACAAAACACGTTTTAAGGTCTTCATTTGAAATAGATTTTTTTGGAACAAATGGATTACTCTCTGAATTTTCTATATTTATTCCTTAAAAATAATTCAAAATCAGACATTATGAAAAAGCTTGTAATTCTTTTTTTCCTTGGAGTTTATGCTTTGGCAGGTTTGGCGCAAGAGGCCGATCAAATTGTTGGCGTTTGGTGGAATGATGAAAAGACAACCAAAATTGAAGTTGAAAAACAGGATGGAAAGTACATTGGTACCATCGTTTATATGATTCCTGAAAAATATGAAAACGGAGCGCCTCCAAAGGACGATGAAAATCCGGATCCGGCATTACGTGAGCGCTCGGTGGTGGGCATACAAATTCTGAATGGTTTTGAGTATGATGCTAAAAAAGAAGAGTGGAGCAACGGCACTATTTACGACCCGAAATCGGGAAAAACCTACGATTGCTACAGCTGGATGGAAAACGATGATGTGCTGAAACTTAAAGGTTTTGTTGCCGGAATTCGCATGCTGGGCCGTAGTTCGGAGTGGTACAGAACAACTTTGTAGTAGTTGGGTTGTAATTTGGGCTTTAAAGTAATTAGCAAAATAGAGGATTGCTTCATTTCACTGCATTGCTTTGGCAACGATATTTCTTTCACAGAAAAAGAGAACCCACTTGTATAATAAGTAGCAATCCGGCAAACGACGGACGGGTACCGAAGTGATCCTTGTATTACAAAAGTGGATTCTGGATACTAGATACCGGATGCCCAGGCGCTGCGGTCGGGATTGCGCTTCGCTTAACTGGATGCTGGATACAAATGACTAATGACTGGTGGCTAGTGACTAGTGACTAGTGGCTAGTGGCTAGTGGCTAGTGTTTACAATCTCATCAATTTTTGATTTTACTATTGAACACCCAATAAAATATGTAATTGTTGAAAATAGTAACCCAATAAGCATTGCGATTAGTATCATCGAACTGGCAAATCCGGCAAGCAAGCCGATTAACAGTCCAATGGAGATGGATAAAAACAATAATGCATCCAATTTAACTTCCCAAAATATTCTGATTTTTGCTGCATCAATTCTTTCAATCCGAATTAACCCCTCTCTTACTATTTTCATCGCTTCGAATTTATTCTGCCCGGAATGTGTTGTATTTCTCACCATTCGTTTGAATTTTATCGTGTCGTTTTGAATTTCCGATTTGGCCTCAAAGTTTCTTAACGTTTCCTGAATTTGTTTTTTGAAGGAATCAATATATAAATCTGAATTTACATCTATTGTCCTTTCTTCTGTGTTCGAATATTTTAGCAGGTTCATATACTTTCGATTTTTATAATGTCAAGCGCTTTGTTTTTCTTTTGTGTTCAGCTTTTTCAGTTCTTCCAGTATCTCCTTTTGAAGGTTTATAACATCGGTAATCCTTAATATCCAGGCGCCGAGCCATCTTAAAACAAAGATTACGATTACCGGAACAACTAATATTACTATAAATGGTCCAACCGACCATGCTATCTCTTTAAATACTTCCATAATTGATATTTAGGTTTTTAATTTTCATTCGTAGTGTTTAATCTTTCGGTTGTTTAAATCGAAGCACCGCTTACAAATCGGCGCTAGCGGGGAGCGGAACTGTTCTATTCGCTAATGCTCCATTTCCACCAGATTTTTGCTTCGCCGGTTGAAAATTCGGTATGGCGTTCGACTTTAACTCCGGGCTTAAACTCGCTGCCAAACCGCTCGTCCATGCTTACAAATCCCATATCGCGGTCTTTAATGGTACTAAGAACATTCCCAATCATCGGAAATGCTTTTTTAGCCACAACAAGCCATGGAATACCTGATCCCATAATATCTGTTACAATCTCGAAAGCATCGCCGCCTAGTGTCTTTTTAAGGTCGGTTAGTGCATCACCTATATTACGTGTAGTTTTTCTGCTTTGCCGCAGGTAAACGCGGGCTTTTATTTTTTTATCTGCCGGAAATTCGCGTTCGATTACAAACATTCCGTCGGCTCCCGGACTTCCTTCCGGTTCGAAGTTGATGATATTCTCCTTGTTGGGTTTTAGCCTGAGGTAAGGATCAGGAAAAGTTGAAACTATCATTTTATCGTTATCCGCCGGATGTTCGGCAACCATAATAAAATACAGTCTCCATCTTTCTCTGCCTTTAAGAATCTGAAGTTTGGAGAATTCCAGGGTAATTGATTTCATAATTTTTTAGTTTTTGGTTTTTATTCGTTGTGTTTTGTCGTTACAAACTTAGTGGACTTGAGATTGAACGCTGAGGACGCTGATTTTGCTGATTATCGCTGAATGGTTTAGTGCGCGTCAGAAATTTTGTCGTTGTAAACGACAGCTTGTTTTCTCTGCGCTGCCGCGCGATTGTATCGCGTGGTTATTATTATTTCACGACTATCACATCGTCTAAAATCCCTTTTTCTCCAGCATAATCGGCAGCACTGCTATACAAGTAATCTTCCGGTCTGAACACCAATCCTTCTTCAACAGGATTGTTATGAATGTAGTCAATCTTCTCGTCGATTACTTTGGCACTCCATAATTCAACCGGATTATTATCATGCCTCCAAAACTGGTAGTTACTTACATTGGATGATTTGCTTCCCGCTTTCTGAAAATGCTGCAATAATAATTTCTTTCTACTTTCCTGAGGATTATCGGTTATCGCCTGAACGATTGCTTTACTGGTAAATCGCTTGAAGTCTCCCAGTAGCAGTTCAGGCTTCTGTTCTCCCGAACTTCTAAAAACCAAATGAATATGGCTTGACATTATACACCAGGCAAAAATCTCCATCGCTTTCTCTTTCTGACAATATCGCAAACTGTCGACAACTATCTTTTTGTATTCATTTCTGATAAAGACATCTAACCAATCAACTACTGCAAAACTTACAAAATACACACCGTCGGGGTTATAGAATTTGTAATTACGACTCATAATATTGTGGCAAAATTAATTCTACAACTACTTTAAATGGCTCTTACCACGCGATACAATCGCGCGGGAGCAGGGAGTTAAGAATCTATTTTTTTATTGCTTTTAAAATTCTTTCTTCTTTAATCAAAACATCCTTCATTAACAGCTGATATGGAAATTGTTTGTGTTTTGATTCTCTGAATCCTTCAAGGATATTAACCAATGAGCCCGCTGTTATTAACGATAAATTTATTTCGAATTCTAAATCACAGTCATTAACAAAATCATCGCTAAAATCTGGTGCAACAAGTAACGATTTTACCACATTTAAACCGTTCTTTTTTGCCAGGTCAACGTATGATTTTATTTGTCTTGAAACAGAACTGAATTTATTATATCCGCTTTCTTTAATAGTTTTGCACTCAACAATTATTACATCGTTATTTCCCAAATTTAAAACAAGGTCAATTTTGTTTTTTGTAGTATTCAGTTTTTTCTTTAGGGATTCATCAACATTGAAACCAAGTTGTTCGAATATTTTTTGCGTAATACATTCAAACTTTAAACCCAATTCACTTTCTTTTATCGTTATTCCATTCTCCTTCAATAAATTCAGGTTCCTAAAACCAATTGCAACATAGTTTTCAATTAGTAAATTCTCAGCATCTTTATAAGCATCTAAAATATTAAGAACCAAATCTCCTCTTGATTTTAACTCTTTGGCTGCGATAAATGATTTCAAATCTTCAACCGATAAAATGTCGAGAACATCTCTCGGTTTTATGTTGAAATCCAACAGTGTGGCACTATTCAAGTTCGTTTCTTCGGGCATCTCAAATTCAGTGAGCACCAATTTTCTAAACGATTTTAATTCGTCATTTATTTCTAAAAGTAATTTTTCGTAGCCCTCCACTGAAATTCCGACTTTTTCATCGAGTTCAATTTCATTGAAATAACTTATAATATTTTCAATCTTTTCTTCAAGCGTACTTCCTTTTAGATTTGAGGAGATTTTTAAGCCTTTATTCCAAATGTCATTAATTGTCTTTTTTCTGTCGGTTAAGTTCGTTCCATCTTTATGTATACCATTTTTAAGTAAAGTTGAAAATGGAATTCCCTCTTTAATTATTTGTTTAATTTTTAATTCGTAATCAAGCTCTTTGGTGTCAATACTGTGTTTGCGGCAAACAAGATTTATTTGCGATTCCTTTAATGTTTTCAGAACACGTCGGTAATATTTGTCTGCTATTTCTTTCTTTCTGACTTTACGCAAAACCCGAACTACTTCATCTGCAACGTAAATCAAATTATTTTTCCTTGAATAAAAGATAACTCCAATATTTTTCAAAAAGGTTGTTATGTTTTCAATGTCGGACTTGTCTGGCGGAATTATCAAATAGTTTATCAATTTTACTTCTTCCTGGGATAAATCCAATTGATTGGTTAGTGTGAGTAAAATTGATAATTCGTCATCTGTAATTTTTGACTCTCGGTTGTTCTGATAATCGTTATTGTAAGCAGTTTCCACACATGCTTTGTAAATTAAATAATCACGTTTTCTTGTTTCAGAAATTTCAGATTTATCCGATTCAAGTTGTATTTTTAGTTCTTTGGTTCTCTTTTTAATTTTTGCTATTTCCTTTTCGTAAAGTCGGGCAAACCAGTCTTGTTTCAAAATGTTATTACCATCTTTTATAATGATATCGATTAAAATATCCAATTGCGAGGTTGTATTAATAAACTCGGCTTTAATCGTTTCTGCAAATTCGTCTTTAATCAGGTCAAAAACTTTGGCAATATTAATACTGTCAACACTTTTCAAGTTATCACTACTGTCAGAAAGAATTTTATCGATTTCCTTGCTGTTTTTAGGATTGCTTGATTTTATGTTGTCGATAATTTTTAAGAATGAGTTTTTTTCAAGTGAGTTAACACTGTCGAGGATTTTTTCAAGTTTCATTAGTATTGATTTTTGTTAGTATTTCGGTTATTTTAGAATCAAGGTCATCAATTTTTCTTTCCAATTCATCGTTATTGTCGCTAACCATTGAATCCACGAAGATGGAATTCACAATTGAAAGGCCAAATATTCCTCCTGTTAGCACAACAAAAATGAAATAGAGATAAGTAAAAAATATGGCTGTTTCTGAATAATTCTTTATTATTTGTTCGGGAATTTCAAACCAACCTTCAACGGTGAAAATCTTAAATGTAGAATAAAGAGCAACTAAGGGATTTTTAAAATATTCGGAACCGCTGTTCTGAAAAAGATAAAACGAAAGTACACCGATAATAAAAATGTAAATGACAAAACCTAAAAACACAAATACCGAAGCTTTCATCGCTCTTTGAACTCCAGCAACTAATTCGCCAACGTTTGGGATGAATTTAAAAAACCGGAAAGCTTTAAAAACCCGCATTATTCGGAATACAAGCAAGAAACTAAAATCAATGATATTTAAATTGAAAATGAAAGTTATCAATGCTGGAATTGAAAGCAAAATGAGAACAAAATCGAGTTTATTCCAATTGGACCCGAAATAGCCTTGAAATCCAAACTCCTTGCATTTAAAAATCAATTCGAGCATAAATAATGCTGTAATTGAATTATCAATAATTGCCAAAATTTGCTGGTCGCTTTCAGATAGGAAGTATGAATTAATAAATAATATTACGGAGTTCAAAAGAATGAGTCCGAGAATAAATTTATCATTTAAGAAAAGCTTTTTAATCATTTCAATTGAGCATTATTGATTTCTAATATATATTGATTGCGTGATAATAGTTACGCTTATAGTGCTTCTATAATCTCAATCCCTGGGGTGGCAAAAATCTATCGCTGCTAATCGTTCTGGGTGTCACCGGGTTAGGGGAAGCCAATTTAATAATAATTATTATATAATGGAAATTTGTAGTTGATTTACATTCTCTTTACTGTCTCTTGCGTCGAGAAGGGCGGGACAATTGGCCGGAGTTTTAATTCGCTGCGTTCTACAGGAAAGCCGGGATTAAAGAAAGATTGCTTCTCCCGATTCGTTTTACTCATCGGGATCGCAAGGACGATTTGGTTGATAAGCAGCAGCCGTGGACAAGAAGTATAAAGTGGAAACAAGTTCGTTGCCGTCCGCGGCATTCGGTACAACAAAAGCCGTCATCACGAGGGAGCAGTCCGGCAAACGACGGACAGCAACCGAAGTGATCCTTGTATTACAAGAGTGGATTCTGGATGCTAGATACTGGATGCCCCGACGCTGCGGTCGGGATTGCGCTTCGCTTGACTGGATGCTGGATTAAAGAGCGATTGCTTCTCCCGATTCGTTTTACTCATCGGGATCGCAAGGACAATTTGGTTGATAAGTAGCAGCCGCGGACAAGAAGTATTAAGTGAAAACAAGTTAGTTGCCGTCCGCGGCATTCGGTACAACAAAAGCCGGCATCACGAGGGAGCAGTCAGGCAAACGACGGACGGAAACCGAAGTGATCCTTGTATAACAAGAGTGGATTCTGGATACTAGATGCCGGATGCCCAGGCGCTGCGGTCGGGATTTCACTTCGCGCAACTGGATACTGGATACAAATGGCTAATGACTAGTGACTAGTGACCAGTGGCTAATGACTAGTATCTAGTTCAAATGTAAAATATTCAATAATGAATTTCCAACTTATGGATCCATTGGATAAAACTCCTTAATCGCGGTAACGTTTCAACAGATCGTTGTAGGCATCAATGCGGCGGTCACGGAGGAAAGGCCAGATACGGCGCACATCTTCGGTGCGTTTGCGGTCGATTTCCACCACTTCAATTTGCTCGTCGTGTGCCGACAGCTGTTTAATAAATTCGCCCTGCGGACCTGCAACAAATGAATTGCCCCAAAACTCGATTCCGTTTCCTGTTCCGGTAGCATCAGGTTCAAAACCGGTGCGGTTAACGCTGATCACAGGCAGGCCGTTGGCCACGGCATGTCCGCGTTGCGAAATAATCCAGGCATCCAGCTGGCGGGCTTTTTCGTCGTCGGTATCGGCCGGATCCCAACCAATAGCGGTAGGATAAATAAGCACTTCTGCTCCGGCCAGTGCCATTAAACGCGCCCCTTCAGGGTACCACTGATCCCAGCAAACCAGCAAGCCAAGCCGACCAACCGAAGTGTCTATCGGTTCAAAACCCATATCGCCCGGTGTAAAGTAAAATTTTTCGTAAAACCCGGGATCGTCGGGAATGTGCATTTTGCGGTATTTCCCGGCCATCGATCCGTCTTTCTCAAAAACCACAGCAGTGTTGTGGTACAATCCGGCAGCACGTTTCTCGAACAGCGAAGTAACCAACACCACGCCATTCTCTTTCGCTGCTGCGGCAAATATTTCGGTATCTTTTCCGGGAATCGGTTCGGCCAGATCAAAAAGGTTAACATCCTCCACCTGACAAAAATAAAGGCTGGCATGCAACTCCTGCAACACCACCAATTCAGCACCCATTTCGGCACATCGCTGAATGGCCTTTAAACTGTTTTGCGTGTTCTCGTTTTTGTTGCCCGAACGTTTCTGTTGTATGATCCCTACTTTTAATTTGCTCATGATTTCTAATTTTCAATATTTAACCCAACCGCTCCCGGATACTGCATGGTGACGCAGTGTAACGATCCGTGTTGTTCGATCAATACCCTGCAATTTATTGGAATTATTTCTTTTTCAGGAAAAATCTGCTGCAAAATATCGACGGCTTCGGCATCTTGTTTTAACCCGTACACCGGAAGCAAAACCGCACCGTTGATAAGGGTGAAATTTGCATAAGTTGCCGGTAAGCGATTCCCCTCTTCATCAAAACAAGGATCGGCAAACGGAAGTTCAACCAGTTTGTAAGGCCTTCCATCGTTGGTAGTAAACCGTTTCAGTTCGGCTTTCATTTTTTGCAGCGCCTCGAAATGCTCGTCTTCCGGGTCGTTACATCCAACGTAGGCAATCGTATTTTCGTTGCACAGGCGGGCAAGTGTATCGATATGCGAATCGGTGTCGTCGCCAGCCAGGTAACCGTTGCTGAGCCACAAAATGCGTTTTGCTCCAAAATTCTGTTTCAGTATAGCCTCAATTTCTTGTTGAGCATACTGCGGGTTGCGGTTCTCTTCGAGCAAACATTCGGTGGTAGTAAGAATCGTTCCTAAGCCATCGCTTTCAATGGAGCCACCTTCCAACACAAAATCGAAGCTCTTTAGTTCGCAATGCTGAAGAATGCCCTGCCCGAACAAACTTTTCGTGATCAGATTGTCCTGTCCGGCTTCGAACTTTTTCCCCCAGCCGTTAAAAATATAATCCTGAACAATGGCTTTTCCATTCTCAAGAACGGTAATTCCACTGTGGTCGCGTGCCCAGGTATCGTTCGATGGAGCTTCAACAAAATAAACATTCGCAGTATTTCGGAAATAAGCATGAACACGTTTCACATTGTCGCAAACCACCAATACTTTTTGAAATCGGGCAGCAGCTTCAATTATATCCACAAAACAGGCACTGGCTTGGTCTAAAAGATAAGCCCAATCGCTGTGGGGATGCGGAAACGTAAGTTGTAAAAACGACTGCGGCTCCCACTCGGCGGGCAAACGCAGCCATTGATCGGATGAATTATTCATGCTTTTTTCTGTAATCTTTCGGCCTCAAAAATAAAACGAAATTACACAGCTTCAGCTTTTGGGTGAAAGTTTCTCCAATATTTTACGCAAGGTTTGCTGGATGCTGGATGCTGGATGCTGGATACCAGATACTGGATACTGGATATTGGATACTGGTTACTTCTATCAACCCGTAGATTTCGCCTCGCAAAAAACAAAACTCAGGGGGTGCGGAGGCGGGGGCAACACTACCGGAACACTTAACTCCCGGCAGTGTTGTTAACGTATTTTAGAACCAGTTGCTCGATTGCTTTTTTGTCGAAAGGTTTTAGCCAGTAATCAACGATTTCGCCGTTATCCAGGGCGGTTAAAATTTCGGGACATTGCTGGTGCCCCGATAAAATGCTGCAGGGAATATTTTCGCGCACATTTTTAATGTTTCGAATAAACTCCAGGCCATCCATTTCGGGCATTCGCATGTCAGAGATTACAAATTTTATGTCCGGTTCGGTGGTAAATATCTCCAGACCTTTCGCGCCGCTGTCGGCAGTTTATACCTCAAAAACTTTCGAGAAGGTTAATTGAAAAACGGTGATATTCATTTTCTCATCGTCCACATAAAGAATTTTGGGTTTGTTTTTCATGTTGCGTCCTTTTTTTCTGGTAACATAACTGTTACCGTTGTTCCTTTGTTTACTTCCGACTCAAATTCGAGGCTCCCACCGTGTTCGTTACTTATAACAAAAACAATAGAAAGACCTAAGCCGGTTCCTTTCCCGGGGTCTTTTGTGGTGTAAAACGGATCGGTGATTTTTTTATAGCGTCCTTTTCTATCCCCTCTCCTGAGTCGGAGATTGTAATGATTAAATGGTTATTTTCTTTCTTTGTATTTATCCAAATTTTTCCTTTTTCGTTAATGGCCTGTTCGGCACAATTAAGAATATTCAAAAAAACGTGATCAAAATATTACGAAAAGTAACAACTAATTCGCTAAAATAGTTTTTGGAACTCTCAATTTAGTTGTTAGCTGGCTTTGCAGCACTATCAGGTTGCTGTCGCGGATTTCAAGAATATTACATTCTTCGCTTTTAGCCAGGACATTACGGCTAAACCAACTGTGGCTTATTACAAGGCAGGCAAAACGCACTACTCCTATCGTAATGGCATCAAAATCATTTTCACCAGGCTCATCGATCCGAAAATCTTCAAAAAAAATCTGACCGAGCGAGGTTTTAGCTTCTTTTGTTATTCCGCAGGTATCTTTTTGCAACATCGTCGAACTCTCTGGAGGCTAGCCACTTATACGCAAAATCTGCTTACCCGATAAATTCGAATGCATTGACCAATTACAGTAATGCGTTTTTCAACGGTTTTAATTTTGAGAATTAGCTCAGTTCGAATTAATTTTTTTCAACCCGTGAAGACTTCTGCTCGCTGTTTATGCTAATTACGCCAGCCGGCACAACTTTTGAAGCAACGAATAACCTACTTTGTTGCCCGATCGCTCATTTCAAATACCAAATCTCCACCTTTTATTAAATCGAGGTGTGAGATTTTTGTTCCTTCAATTTCCTTACCGTTTAAGGTAACTTTACTAACGTAAACATTCTGTTCGCTTTGATTTTTGGCTGTTATGGTCAGCTGTTTGCCATTCTCAAATGAAACCACTGCTTTTTTCACGGAAGGACTTCCCAACTCGTAGTATTCCGATCCGGGAGCCAGCGGATAAAAGCCCAAACTGTTAAAGATGTACCAGGCACTCATTTGTCCGGCATCGTCGTTCCCACACAAACTATTTACTTCAGCACCGTACATTGTTTTCATAATCATACGCACACGGCTTTGGGTTTTGTAGGGCTCGCCGGTGTAATTGTACAAAAACGGAATATGATGCCCCGGTTCGTTGCCATGCACATAATTTCCGATCATTCCGTCGCGGGTAATATCTTCGTTCTTTTCAATGTATTTATCGTCCAGATCCATGGTAAACAACGAATCAAGCATACCCGACAAACGTTTTTCACCGCCCATTAGCTGCACCATATCTTCTACCTGGTGCGGAACATACAAACCGTAATTCCAGGCATTGCCTTCTATAAATCCTTGTCCGTGTGTGTCCAGCGGATCAAATTCTTTTTTGAACTCGCCATTTGAGTATTTAGGGCGCATAAAACCAATAGTAGAATCGTAAACTTCTTTATAAGCATTTGACCGTTCCAAAAACTCATTTTCAACAGCTGCATTCCCGGTATTTTTGGCAATCTGCGCAATACACCAATCGTCGAAGGCATATTCCAGCGTTTTCGATACCGAGTACGAACTTTTGTCCTCGGGAACAAAACCATATTTCATATAATCGCCAATTCCATGAAAATAAGAAACTTTTGCGGTTGTAACAGAAGCATCCAACGCACACTTACGGTCAAAATCACCCACTCCTTTTACTACAGCATCGGCTAAAACAGTAGTGGAATGGTAGCCGATCATACACCAGTTTTCGTTGGCATAATGGCTCCAAACCGGTAACATGTGGTGCACACTCTGGTCGTAATGCGCCAACATCGATTTAATCATGTCGTTGTTACGCGATGGCTGAACGAGGTTGAAGAAAGGATGCAAAGCACGGTAAGTATCCCATAGCGAAAAAATAGTGTAGTTGGTAAATCCTTCCGACTGGTGGATATTCTGATCGAGGCCACGGTAACTGCCATCCACATCTTCGTACACAATCGGGCTAAGGAAAGTATGATACAGCGCAGTGTAGAATGTACGCTTATCTTCATCGGAAATACTTTCCACCCGTATTTTTGCCAGTTCGTTGTTCCATTTTTGTTGCGTTTCGGCTTTTACTTTTTCAAAATCCCAATGCGGAATTTCGGCCGCCATATTTTTTAATGCACCCGCCATACTTACCGGCGACAGGGCAAATTTTACTTTTAGTTTTTCGTTTTCGGCTGTATCGAAATTAAAATACGCCCGTATATTTCGTCCGGCCATTTCCGGAAAATTTTCCTCCTGGTTAAAATACCGGTAATGCCCGTCGTAGTTATCCTCGTCGTACTTTTTGTGCCCGTAACTTTTAAACGGTTTTGAAAACTGCATGGCAAAAAATACTTTTCGCGTGCGGCCCCACCCTTTGGTTTGACGGTAACCGGTAACCAGCGAATCGTTTTCCACGCGCAAAAATGTCCACACGTTTTTCTTTTCGTAATGATAAACATTATAAACCAGGTCGAGAATAATATGTGCCTCATCGCTTTCAGGAAAAGCATATTGATGAAATCCCACTCGTTCTGATGCTGTAAGCTCAGCGTTTATACTGTAATCATCGAGTTTTACGCTGTAATAACCGGGCGCTGCATTTTCATTATCGTGCGAGAAAACCGAATAAAAGCCTTTGCTTCCGTTGTCGGTTTTTATAGGATCGAGCACCAGATCGCCCGTGGTTGGCATGACCAGAAAATCGCCCAGGTCGGAGTGCCCGGTTCCACTAAAATTGGTATGTGCAAAACCAATTATTGTGGTGTCGCGATATTGGTAGCCGGCGCAATATTCGTAGGTTTTTTTATTGTAGCTGCCATCGGCATTAAAGTAAGGCTGCATATCGGTTTGCGGCCCCAGCTGCACCATTCCAAAAGGCGCGGTAGCTCCCGGAAAAGTATGTCCCATGGTACTTGTACCCACCAGTGGATTTACAAACCGGCAAATATTTTCAACTGGTACGCTGTTGGCCGAATTCTTTTCTTTTTGATTTTTACAGGAAATGAACAGCACCAAAAGTACGGCGCAATGAAGTAGTGGTTTCATGAATACAATTTTTGTGGTTTGCCGAGAACGAAAATTCTTTCTATTCTCAGCCTTGCAAGCGGTTAAACCGTGCAATAAATTTAGTTGTTGGTTAAAGGCTGCTAAAATAAAAGTTTTCGGGGAGACAGACCTGCTACAACGCTGAATTTAAGTAAAGTTTTATTAAGCGCTCAATCGATAACAAACGATTCGTACAGCATCCACTAAATAAACATACCACCGGCATCTACGGTAAAAGTGCTTACAATTACAGGAAAAATAAACCACTATGCATTGGAAATACACTGGTTTTAAATATCGAATGAAATTCGAAGGATTAGAAACTAATGAATAATGAATATCGATTAACGATTTTTGATTAGCGATTGTAAAGAAGGTACGAGGAAATTCCTATTAGATACACTTCTGCAGTCATAATTCGTTAATTGTCATTCTATATTCAATATTTTCAAAAACTAAAATAGCTGCAATAATCCCGAAGTTCAGGAAGCAGAGTTTTAACCATTTACCAGAAAATAAAAGATTGGCTAATCGGCTAGTCTAAAAATTTTGAATAAGTGATCCGCATATCAACGCCACCCTGTTTTGCTCCTTTTAATATTACCCGGTTGGCAATATCGGCACGGCGACCTGTTGTTAGGAAAAATCCCTCGTTTCCAACAAAGTCATCATCATCAGGATCGGTTACATCGATAATACGCTGAACATGCTGCGTAATATTAAAGGTATAAGTGTAATCGCTGGTATCCAGTACACCACCGTAAAACGTAGGACTAAAGAAGTAATCAATCGGGCGGTATTCCTCGCCATCGGGTGCCACAAAGGTAAACATCAGCTGGCTTGGTGGCGGATAATTATGAATATCGCTTGCAGTGGTATCAACATGAAAAATGATTTCAGCTTTATTGATGCCCATATTTACGGAGTCTTTCCAGCTTTCAAGACCGGAAACTGTTATGCGCGATTTTAATCCTCCGGTGGGCTGCACATAAATCAGGTCGCTTTCCTCCTCTTCCTGGTCGAGATTATCCAGGAACGGTGCACCGTTGTAATCGTGTTTAAATTCGTTAACCCGCAAACTATACTGAGTTATCAGGTAAGCCTGCGATAAGGTATCGGGAGCTTCATCGTCTTCAAGCAGTATGGTATTTTCGTCGTTGTTATAATACACCAGCAACGCCGATCCCTGAAACGTACTGCTTGATGCCGTGTGCAGGGTAACCAACGAACCTTCTCCTGTAACATCAGCACTTTCGAGTAAAAGGCCTTTAAAATACTGAAGAAAAACATCGTTATTAACCATATCAAGCGAATCGGCACCAATGAGCTTTTCGCCTAAAGTATTGTCCAATGGAATGGTCAGCAACTGGTAGTTGGTATCCTGGGTTGCAGAATCCAGTTCCACTTTTGGTGTATAATCAAATTCGGCAAGCGGAATGTCCGAAGCCATCGATTTCAAATCAATATCCTGGGTGTATTCAGCATCAGGGTCGAGGTACGTTTCCATTTCGTACACTTTAACATGCTGTGTTGTAATTGTGTCGCCGTAAATATTTCGGTAAAAAAGGTACAAACGAACAGAGTCAACTACCGGATTGGTTCCAAAATCAGGAAATGAAGTCAATCGGAACTGCGTGGCATAATTGGCTGTTGTTTTTCCAAAAACCGGATCATTAAGGGTTCCCAACAGGTTTGTTGCTCCTTTATTGGAAGTAATTCCGTTTTCGTTAAATGTATAGGATGCAATTTTATCTGAAACAGAAATGTTTCGGACATTAATCAGGTCTTCGTCCGGCAGGATTTCCAATCCCAAATCGTTTTGTTCGCTGTTGCAGGCAACCAAAATGTTTACAAGAACGAATAATCCTCCAACTATTTTCAACAACTGCACTGTACTGTATTTCATGTCAATAATTCCAATTTATTTTAGGAAGCTTACCCCCTGCAGCCAATGCAATTTAGCCTGGTTAAACAGTTATGGTTACTTCTTCAATTTTCTGATTTCCGAAAAATTACACAAACATAGAAAATTACAACGAGAGCATTTCTGAAATCGCAGTAAAATTGAACTTTTTAAATATAATTTTGATTCTTTAACACCAAAGCCTTACACTTTATCGTAAAACGCATTGTAGGCATCAATGTATGTTTCTTTTGGTTGGAAATCGAGAAATAACTTTTCGTTATCTTTTATATACTTTTTAACGTCGGCATTAATCGTTTCAGTTCCCTGAATCACTGCATCCGAATAATCGATAGCCATTTTGCTTACGTTGGCAAAAGTTGGCTCTTCAATCATTTTTACATCGTCGGTTGTAATACCTTCAAGCAACAGTTTCTCGTTAAACTTCGGATCAAGCGTTTGCTTAAAGTCATCGTTATAAACCGAGTAAACCAGTTTTGTGTTCTTGAATAAGGGATCGTTGTAATAATACTTTTTAATGTATAAAGGCACCAACGAAGTCAGCCAGCCGTGGCAATGAATAATATCGGGTGCCCAGCGTAACTTAATTACCGTTTCGAGCACACCACGCGCGAAAAACACTGCACGTTCGTCGTTATCTTCAAACTCTTTGCCGTCGTCATCGTGCAAAACGGCTTTGCGTTGAAAATAATCTTCATTATCGATAAAATAAACCTGCATACGAGCAGCTTGTATCGACGCTACTTTTATGATAAGTGGATGATCGGCATCGTTAATCACAAGGTTCATACCCGACAAACGGATAACCTCGTGTAACTGGTTTCTACGCTCATTTACACACCCGTAACGTGGCATAAATGTTCTAATCTCTCTCCCCTGCTCCTGAACGCCCTGTGGCAGGTAACGTCCAATCTCCGACATTTCGCTTTCTGGTAAATAAGGGGTAATCTCTTGTGAAATATAAAGGATTCTTTTCTTTTCCATGAACCTATAGTGCAGTTAAAAACAGTGTGCAAAAGTAATAAAAATATGCGAATAGACAAGTTAAGTTCGTTAGTTTCAGTTACTATACTTCGGATTTGTGCTATTTTACCAATTAAAATTACTTACTTTGCAGCCGCAATTTTTAAGCTATGAAACTGGTAAGTACAATACAAGAGTTACAGACTGAAATACAGCACCTTGCCAATGGCAAAACAGTGGGTTTCGTACCCACTATGGGAGCCTTGCATGCAGGCCATATTTCGTTGGTAAAACAGGCCGTTTTGGAAAATCCGGTTGTGGTGGTAAGTATTTTTGTAAATCCAACACAATTTAACGATCCGGCCGATTTGGAACGTTATCCGCGCACCCTCGAAAACGATATGAAATTATTGGAGCTAACAGGTTGTTCAATCGTTTTTGCACCCAATGCGAAGGAGGTTTATCCCGAACCGGATAAACGTAAATTTAACTTTGGAAAATTAGAAAAAGTAATGGAAGGCAAGCATCGCCCGGGACACTTTAATGGTGTAGCACAAGTGGTTAGCCGCCTTTTCGACATGGTAAAACCTACCAAAGCCTACTTCGGATTGAAGGATTTTCAGCAATTGGCCATTGTTAAAAATATGGTGAAACAACTGCAACTTCCTGTGGAAATTGTACCTTGCGCCATTATTCGCGAAAAAAGTGGTTTGGCCATGAGCTCGCGAAATGAATTATTGACGGAAGAACAGCGGAAAAATGCAACCGTAATTTCGGAGACTTTGTTTAAAGCCAAAGAACTTAAGGGGCAGAAATCCGTACAAGAAATCACGGATTGGGTAACCGAAACGATAAACAAGAACCCTTTCCTTGATGTTGAATATTTTGAGATCGTTGACGACGAACAGCTGCAACCGGTGAAAAGCTGGGACGAAAAATCGACAAAAGTTGGATGTGTTGCTGTTTTCTGCGGAAAGATCCGATTAATTGACAATATAGTTTTTTAAGACCGAAATAAGCATAGTTATGCAAATTGAAGTGTGTAAATCGAAAATACACAAGGTTACCGTTACCGAAGCGAACCTGCAATATGTTGGAAGTATTACCATCGACGAAGATTTGATGGACGCGGCAAACCTTATTGAGAACGAAAAAGTACAGGTTGTTAATATTAACAACGGCGAGCGTTTAGAAACTTATGTAATCAGGGGTGAACGTGGAACGGGAACCATTTGTTTGAATGGCCCTGCCGCACGTAAAGTGGCGGTTGGCGATGTGGTAATTATCATTTCGTACGCCTTAATGGATTTCGAGGAAGCCAAAACATTTAAGCCAAGTTTGATCTTCCCGGATATTGAGACCAATACCGTAGTATAAAATACATTTACGATATAATTGTAAACCTCGTAGTTTTTACTGCGGGGTTTTTTATTTGAATTTCTTTTCAACAAGAACAGGGATCCGATCCGTATCATTTTAGGAAATACGGATCGGATCCTTGTTAGAACCAACGTAATTTTTTATCTCCGCTTTCCCAACGGCACTCCCAATCGAATTCCGAGTTGCAAAAACTCCGTACTACCCGAGTAATCCTCAAAAACACCTGTTTCCGAGATCGGTAATTCATTTAAACTTCTTCCTAAATCAACGTTCTCCCAACCCACATAAAACCACACGGAAAGGTCTTCGGCTATTACTTTAAACCCTACATGCAATCCCGGATACCAACTAAAAGATGACTTTGAGCTTCCAAGATAATTTTCTTCTTCGGTCTCTTCATTCCCGAAAGTGGCATTACTTTTCGAGCTCTCAAATCCCAGGTTTACATCAGCAAAAAAGAAAATAATATCAGATAATTCCTGGTAAAACCGAGGACACAGGCTAAGTGTATAATAACTGGCTTCGGTAAACAGTATGTAATCATCGCCATAAGGAACGATTTCACCACCTATGGGCTTTATTTTTTTATGAGAATTCTTTCCCGCATATCCTTTCAACTCAAAAGCAAATTTTCTGGATAGATAATACTCATAACCAGTTCCAAAATAATATCCATAATCTTCATTATCAAGCACAAATGCGTTCGTACCCATATCAAAATTTAAATGAGCAGGGAATTTTTCGTCTTGTGCATTACACGCTGAAGGATTGAGCATTTCCGTAAAAATCCCAAATAAGATTAAAATAGAAGTATTGAGCGTTGAAAAGATTTTAGCCATCAAGAATACTATTAAATATAAAAAAACTGTGCCCAATTTGGGCACAGTTAAGAAGATCATTTTCTAAGATTATAACCGATGTTAAGCTGGAACATTGGTAAAAATCCATACTCCCCTTTCATGTCAAAATAAACATATGGTCCAACATCAAATAAAACATAAAACTGACTAAAAGCGCGCTGTATTCCCCATGTTGGCCCAAATGCATAATCCAATTCAGAAGTTCTCGAAAAACTGGAAGCCATTTCGGGACCTCGAATCAGAAGTCTTACTCCAAAGTAATTAGATGAATTATACCTTACATTTTTACCGGCACTGTTTCTTTTCGTTATGTTGTAGTAATTACGATACTGCATATCGTAAAACGGTGATAACAAATACATAAATCCCTCCCCACTGGTTTTTAAATCTTTGTACGAGCCACCATAACCGATGCCAAGATTTAAAGCGAAAGTTGATTTTTCTGACAACTTAAATTCATATTCCATTCCTGGATTAACGATTGTGAATTTAAATCCACTTTTTATTAACTCACCCTCATCTTGTCCGAATGAAATTTTCACAAAAAGAAATAATAGAAATACGAGTGTAATTTTTCTCATTTTAGTATGTTTTATAGTTTTCTGAAATTATATATTAGTTGACTTCAACAACTTTATTTCTTTCATCCTAAAACACCATTGTGTTTTATTTCCTACCTCACTTTATACTATCCTTTTCCTGAAAATTTGTATCGAAGAACAGGGGTTCTTTTAATGACGGATTAAATATAAATTGGATGTCCGCAATTGGTCACAACCAGCACGTCACCCTGAACTTGTTTCAGGGTCTTTCTTGCAAATAGTTGATTATTAGATGCGAGAGATGCTGAATCCGTCAGCTGATGGACAGCATGACTTGCTAAATAATAATTATGACATAGAACGGATAATCAAAATATAAATCAATAAATACTCTTTTTCAAAATATAATATGTTAAAAATTAGTTTAGGGGGGGATTTAGAATGAATAAAAATAATTCACACATCCTTTAAAATGCAATAGTGATACTTCAATTTAATAGTTATTTTTGACAGATATGAATCTCATGTTTAAATCAAAGATTTTTAAGGATTTTGAATCGTTTGATCCCCTGCTATCCATTTGGAAAGGCAGCAATAACACCATTGTTTTTACCAACGGTTGTTTCGATATTATTCATAACGGGCACGTTGATTCATTACACAAATCGGCAGCCTATGGCACTAAATTGATTGTTGGGCTAAACTCCGATGTGTCGGTAAAACTCTTAAAAGGCGACAAGCGCCCAATTCTGAACGAGCAGGCGCGTGCCGAAGTGCTGGCTGCCTTCGGATGTGTTGATGCGGTAATCCTTTTCGATGAAGAAACACCGGCCGAAATTATTGCAAAAATCATCCCCGACGTTTTGGTGAAAGGCGCCCAATACGAAATTCATGAAATTGCCGGCCACGACACCGTTCTTAATAACGGAGGAAAAGTGGAAACACTGGAATTAGTAGAAGGGATCTCCACCAGCGAAATTATTGAACGAATAAAAAACCTTTGAGAAACTTTGTGAAACCATAGTGTTCTTTGTGGTTAATTTTTCTCACAAACAAAGTAGTTTACAGAATGGCAAAAACAAAAACCATATACACCTGCCAGAATTGCGGCGCCCAATCGCCCAAATGGCTCGGAAAATGTTCCAACTGCAACGAGTGGAATACCTACGTAGAAGAGATTGTAGAAAAGAAACAATCTACCGGAAAACTTTCGGTGCAGATTTCGGGGAACCAGCCCATTACGCTCGAAAATATCGAAATGGCAAGAACCCAGCGCATTTCGGTGGGTATTGAAGAATTTAACCGGGTGCTGGGCGGCGGAATTGTTCCCGGTTCGCTGATACTTTTAGGTGGCGACCCCGGTATTGGAAAATCAACACTGGCACTTCAGCTGGCACTCGGATTAAACGGCAAAAAAATTCTCTACATTTCGGGCGAGGAAAGCCTGCAACAGATAAAATTGCGTGCCGAACGATTGAGCAATGCCAAAAGCAACTGCCTGTTTTTAAGCGAAACATCGCTGGAACATATTATCGCCCAGGGCGAACAGGCAAAACCGGAGCTGCTGATCATCGATTCCATTCAAACCATTTCAACCGAACTGATTGAATCATCACCGGGTTCGGTTGGGCAGGTTCGCGAGTGTACTTCGGCGATATTGAAATTTGCAAAAAAGAATCATGTTGCCGTGGTACTAATCGGGCACATTACAAAAGAAGGCAGCCTGGCCGGGCCAAAAGTGCTGGAGCACATGGTCGACACCGTTTTGCAATTTGAGGGCGACACCAATTATATGTACCGCATTTTGCGCTCGAATAAAAACCGATTTGGCTCCACCAACGAGCTCGGCATTTTTGAAATGCGCAGCGACGGGTTGCGCGAAATCACTAACCCATCCGAGCAGCTGATCTCAAAAGTAAACGTCGATGTAAGTGGCACTGCCATTGCCGCAACCGTAGAAGGTGTGCGGCCTTTCCTGATCGAAATTCAGGCCTTGGTTAGTTCGGCGGCTTACGGAACGCCACAGCGTTCGTCAACAGGTTTTGACCTGCGCCGCCTGAACATGCTTTTGGCCGTGCTGGAAAAACGCGCCGGTTTTAAACTCATTGCAAAAGATGTGTTCCTGAATATTGCAGGCGGACTAAAAATCAATGATCCGGCCACCGATTTAGCGGTAATTTGTTCCATTCTATCGTCGAACATCGACATTGCCATAAACCACAAAATATGTTTTGCCGGCGAGGTTGGACTAACCGGAGAAATTCGCGCCGTTAGCCGCATCGAGCAACGCATTGCCGAAGCAGCCAAACTGGGTTTCTCGCGCATTTATGTGCCAACACTGAACAAAGGTTTCGATGTTTCGAAGTTTAAAATCGATATTGTAAAAGTTAGCCGGGTAGAAGAGGTATTTAAAACAATTTTTGCGTAAAATAATTTCTCGCAGATTACGCAGATGAACGCAGAAAAACTGGACACAAGCTTATAAAATCAGCGTTATTTGCGAGATCAGCGAGAAACATTCGGTAAAACAGTGTATAAATAAGCTTTTTTAACGACCTTTTTTTGAAAAACGATTCAACAATTTATAATTTGGCAGCCAAATGAAAAATGCCTTTCTGATACTAATTATTGCGGTATTCGCATTCTCGGCGTGCGAAAACGAGATTATGCCCAAACCCGAGCATTTAATCAAGGAAAAGAAAATGATCAATATGCTGGTTGACGTGCACCTGGCTGAAGCTGCTTATAACCATATCAGGTACGACTCCGCCATGATAAACAGCCGGACCGAAAATTTCTACTATTCAGTTTTGGATAAATACGAAGTTACTGATTCGTTATTCGAGCAATCGCTGGTTTACTACGAAAGTCACCCAAAAAACTTTGAGAAAATGTATCGAAAAGTAATGAGCCGGCTGAGTGAAATGGAGCAGGAACGTTCGGGCCGGAAAGAGGAATTGCTGAAATTTGAAGAAGAAGAATAATGGCTTGTAAGGTGAGAAAAATCGCCGCTACATATATCTTCCCCGGAACAAGCTCGCCAATAAAAAACGGAATTTTAGTTTGCGACGATGATGGAACAATCATCGACATTCTCGACCGGGGCGATTTATTCCGCGAAGAGGCCGGTGTGGAATTTTACAGCGGCATATTGGCTCCCGGATTTGTAAACACCCATTGTCATTTAGAATTCTCGCACCTGCACAACAAAATAGAAAAACACATTGGTTTTAGTGGTTTTCTTGAAAAGATAAACCAATTACGAGATGAACCGGCCGACAAAGAAAAGACTATGCAAATTGCCGACCGAAAAATGTGGGCGGCAGGAATTGCAGCTGTTGCCGATGTTTCCAACTCCGAACTATCGCTTTCGGTAAAACAAAAAAGCAAAATCAACTACCATACTTTTGTTGAAGTTTTTGGCTTTCATCCATCGCGGGCAGAGCGGGCTTTTGCTAAAGCCGAGCAAGTGTATCGCTCGTTTGAAAGAGCCAACCTTTCCGCATCCATCGTTCCGCATTCGCCCTATTCTGTTTCGCAAGAGTTATTCGAAAAAGTAAAGAACCGTGCAAAAGAAAAAGGGGGGCTGTTCTCCATTCACAACCAGGAGAGCAAGGCTGAAACGGAATTCTTTATATCTGGCAAAGGTGCTATTTCCAAACATTTCAGCGTTAATTTAAAGCTCGATACCTCGCACTGGAAACCTACCGGAAAATCGTCGTTGCAATCCATTATTAACTATCTGCCAAAAGAAAATCAGCTGCTTTTGGTGCACAACACACAAACCAAAAAAGAGGATATTAAAGCTCTAAAACAGCACTGCAGCCTCGTCAATACCTTTTTTGTTTTGTGCCCGAATTCTAACCTTTTTATCGAAAATGAACTACCTCCGGTGGAACTTTTTCGGGAAGAAAAGCTGCAAATCTGTTTGGGAACCGACAGCCTGGCATCGAACACCGAACTTTCGATACTTCAGGAAATGCTTACCATTCAGCAAAATTTACCTGAAGTCCCACTGGAAGAGTTGTTGTCGTGGGCCTGCATAAACGGAGCCAAAGCCTTAAACATTTCAACTACCTTCGGATCGTTTGAGAAAGGTAAAAAACCCGGTGTAAACCTGATTACCGGCATCGATTTCAAAACCATGAAACTGACCCCAAACGCAAAAGTTAAACGCCTGATTTAAAAGAAATTCAATCCCAAATATTTTTAGCTATTTTTGCAGCAATTTTCAAAGGAATGATTAAGATTGGCAACATAGAACTGGAGGGCACTCCCCTTTTTCTGGCACCGATGGAGGATGTCACCTACAAATCGTTTAGGATGATGTGCAAAAAATTTGGTGCCGATGTAATGTACACCGAGTTTGTTTCGTCGGAGGCACTGGTGCGCGATGTGGAAAAAACCAAACAAAAAATGCACCTGTTTGAATTCGACCGCCCCGTAGCCATTCAAATTTACGGACACAACATCGATTCGATGGTTCGTGCCGCGCAGGTAGCCGAAGAATTTGAGCCCGATTTTATCGACATCAATTACGGGTGCCCCATGAAAAAAATTGTACGCCACGGTGCGGGATCGGCCATGTTAAAAGACGTGGATAAAATGCAGAAAATGACTGCCGAGATTGTTAAGGCCGTAAAAATACCCGTAACTGCAAAAACACGACTGGGCTGGTCGGCAGGAAACCTGCCCATTGTTGAAGTAGCCGAGCGCTTGCAGGATGCCGGTATTCAGGCACTGGCCATTCACGGACGTACACGCGAACAATTGTACACCGGCGAAGCCGACTGGACATTGATTGGTGAAGTAAAAAACAATCCGAAAATTCATATTCCAATTATCGGCAACGGGGATATTAACAGCGGTAAAAAAGCCAAACAACTGCTTGATGCAACAGGTGTTGATGCGTTGATGATCGGTCGTGGGGCAATTGGCCGGCCATGGTTATTTCGCGAGGTAAAACACTACCTGCAAACCGGGGAAGAACTTCCACAACCAAGCGTTATCGAGGTGGTGGATGTTTTGAAAGAACAACTCCGCTTAAACCTAGAGTGGCGCGACAATGAACGCTCAGGAATTTTAATGATGCGCCGCCATTTTGCCAAATATTTCCCGGGACTGCCAAATTTCAGGGAACTAAAAATTCAACTGCTGCGCGCTGAAACGAACAACGAGGTGCACGCAATTCTTGAACAAATTACCGAACAATACGGTGCATTTCAGCTCGATTTTTCAACGGCCAGCTTAAAATAGAACAACCATGTACGACAAGTATTCAAAATATTTCTCCGAACAATCGTTGTGGGACAAGCTTAAAAACTTTGGTAAAGCTGCCGGAGCAAAAGTTGTTTATGCCGTTTTATTGTTGTACTACACTTTCGAAGACAAAGGCGTTGGATTAAAAACGAAACTCAGCATTGCCGCCGCATTGGGTTATTTTATTCTACCCACCGATGCCATTGTTGACCTGACACCACTAATTGGTTTTAGCGACGACCTGGGCGTACTACTTTTTACACTCTCGGCAGTAGCAGGTAGCATTACCCCCGAAATTAAGGCCAAAGCACGCGAAAAACTTAACGAATGGTTTGGCGAAATCGACCCAAAAGAACTTCAGGATATTGATAAAAAGACTTTTTAAGACTTTTTTGCAAGCACGTTAACAGAGGTTAATCTGCTACTTGTATGAAAGTTATGGCATGCGTTTTGCACATATCTAATTAGTTACATATACTGTAGCTATCATGTTTTTAAATGAAGTGACTGGAAGTAAGGCTTAGGCCTTGAACATGGTTTTTGTTTTTTGTTTTTTGAGGAGGTAAGATCTACCTTCAAATTGTTAGCTAGACTGGTCCCGCTACTGCGGGACCTTTTCTTTTCTCCCCTGCTCCATATTTAATACTCATATTTTAGTGCCAAACTCAGGTTATTTGTACATTAGCGACTTATCTTTTTTGCTATGCTAGAACTTGATTTCTCCACGCTTCAATGGATTTTACTGGCGGTATGTGGCATGCTGATTGGCATGTCGAAAGTAGGTGTTCCCGGTGTTTCAATGCTGGTGGTTCCCGCGCTGGCGCTAATTTTTGGGGGCAAAGCCTCAACCGGAATTTTACTACCGATGTTAATGATGGCCGACCTTTTTGGAGTTGGTTATTATCACCGTCATGCCGAGTGGAAATACCTGTGGAAACTACTGCCATGGGCTTTTGTGGGAATTGGCATTGCGCTTTGGGTAGGCGAAGTGGTAAACGATACCTGGTTTAAAAATATAATCGCTATTTTGGTTTTTCTGTGTATTGGACTAATGTTGTGGCACGACCGCAAAAAAGGACAAAACCTTTTTCCCGACACCTGGTGGTTTTCGGCAATGATGGGCATTTTAGGAGGTTTCGCCACGATGATTGGCAATGTGGCCGGCCCCATTTTTGCCATTTACCTGCTGGCTATGCATTTACCAAAAAACAGTTTTATTGGCACGGGAGCCTGGTTTTTTCTGATCGTTAATTTTTCGAAATTTCCCCTGCATATTTTCGTGTGGAAAACCATTAACCTGGATACGCTCACACTTGATCTGATGCTTTTACCGGCCATTGCTTTTGGTGCATTTGCCGGCATAAAACTGGTACAGAAAATATCGGAGAAGCTATACCGGACCGCCGTAATTATCGTAACCGCCCTGTCGGCATTTTTACTCTTAATCTGATGGAACAACTGCAACAATTTTTTAAGGACAAAACAGTAAAAACCCTTTTGGACGTTGGAACAGGAACCGGAAGTTTTATTGCTGTTTTAAAAGAAACACTTAACAATACCCAATTCACCGGCATCGATCCGGACAAAGCATCGCTTGAAGAGGCGGAAAAAGCCCATCCTGATGTGCTATTCATGAATATGACCGGCGGGCAGCTGCATTTCCCCGATTCCACTTTCGATGCAGCAAGTATTTCGATGGCCATGCACCACCTGCCTGATGTTCAGCAAACTTTCAACGAAATGAAACGCGTGGTAAAACCCGGTGGCTGGCTTGTTGTAAACGAACTGTTTAGCAACAACCTGAATCCTGCACAGGAAGTACACAAAAGTATGCATCATTTCAGAAGTACGATTGATCGCTTAAATGGTGTTTGCCATAACGAAACCTTCACCCGCGCCGAAATTCTGGAGCAGGTTGAAAAAGCCGGATTGGAAATTTGCACAGCCTTTAATCAGGAAAAAGATCGTGTAGAACCAACTCCCGATGAAACTGCTGAGCGAAAAGAAAAGTTAACAGAAATGCTCAACCAGATTAAAGACAAGCCCGAATACCACGCGATGAAAAAGCAAATTCCGGAAATTGAAAATGCCTTAAAACAACATGGTTTTCAGATGGCAACACGGGTGGTTGTTATCGCAACTGTTAAGAAAGATTGATAAAAGGTTGATGCAGATTGAATGCAGATTGACACTAAAAAACCAGCGGCTTGCAGCTAACTTTACATCCTGTTATTCACAATATTATTATAAATTGAACCGAACTGCACGCGAATTCCAACATTGGCTCCAACCTCGAAAGACGAAGGTAACTGAACCTTATTCAGCAAAACATCTTCCAGAGAAATTTCACCTTTAGGCAAGTAAATCTGGTCGTGAACATTCTCTACGGTAAAACCCATACGAACCGAAAGTCCGCGAATAATACGAACCGATAAATCGGTATCAAAAGTAATCCGGTTTTTGGTCCAGTCGTGCATATAGTTCGTAGCATTAAGCCCCGCTTTTACTTCGCCCCAGGTTTGCACAATCTGCAAATCCAACCGTAACGACTGCTCCCAAAGGCTTTCTTCCATTTTGTCATATATCGATTCCTCGTAATATTTCATCCACTCGGGGCCAATATAATAGGCGATGGTAAACACCTTTCGGTCCGACACATCCCATGGGAAAATATTATATTCTACTGCCGGCTTAACCGACACTGAGTATTTCGTGTTGCGGTAATTGCTGTTATAGAAACTACCGAATAAACCTGTTGACCAACGCGATGATAAACTTTTTACGGTACTCGACGAGGCATATGTTGATGTATTATCCGAGCGGTACTCTTCTCCTTCGGTGGTGTATTTCTGTGTATTTACCGAGCGACGTGCGTTGTTTCTTATCCGAATATCTTCGGTAACCTTATCGGCACGGCCATAAAACGAATAGTTATAATTCTTTTTACTTTCTTCCAGGTTCACACGGCCACTAACATCAGCTCTGAATGTCCAGTTGCGCCAGGGATCTTCAACGATTTCCACTTGCCCCGGTTCAACGTCGCCCCGGTAGCGGAAACTTAACTGATCGGAAGCTTTTGTCTGGTTTACAAAAGGCATTAAGCCCAACGAAAGTGCGTCTTTCAGTTTTTGGCGTTCCTCTTCGTTTGTATCATCGGCAAGTGTGGTGCATGTAATGGTAAAATCGCTAAAATTCTCGAATGTAAGGTTGTTGTACATCAACGAATACACCATTCCGCCCGAGCCGCTCACCCGGTTATTTATTATAATATGCACATCGGCAACGGCCGGATCGTTTACAAAATCGGCAAAACGCATATTGCGGCGCATGTAATCCATATCAAGCCGAACACCTTCGATATAAACTTTAATTTTGGCCTCGCGCTTGTTGTACGACAACGATCCACGGCTTTTTATACGCACATCTTTTTCGGGCTTTTCTGCAGCCCGAACATTAATGAATGCAAAACAAAACAGAAGTGTAAAAATAGTGAGAAAGCGCAGCATTATTTTAGTCCTCCTTATCAGGTTCAAGTTGGTTTAAATAGTAAATCTATATTAACAGCAGCTCAAATATAAAATTTCAACTGTAATATTTAAAACTTACTTGCTGATTTTCACTTACTTTGTAATACTTCTTAATAGTGACAGAGAAACATGGCGCGCAGAGAGAAAAAATCACGAAGTAAAGGATCGGCAGGAAACAACCGAAAATCGGGTGAAGATTTTTTGCAGAACAACAAACAGAAAACCGGTGTTTTAGAAACCAACAGTGGTTTGCAATATTTAATTGTGGAAGAAAAACAGGGGCCAAAACCGGGTCTTTTCGATACGGTTAAAATTCACCAGCGCGCTTTACTGCTCGATGGTAAAATACTGGAAGATACTTACCGCCAAAACCAGCCCGACGAAGTTAAAATAGAAGAACTTATTGAAGGGTTGCAGGAAGGTTTGCCTATGATGAGCTTAGGCAGCCGTTATAAATTCTGGGTTCCTGCCGAACTGGCATGGGGACGAAAAGGTACAGGAAATAAAATTCCACCAAACGCAGTGTTGAGTTTTGATATACGCCTGGTTGAGATTTGCTGAAATTAGCTCCAGTGAAGATTGAGCCATGTTTTCACCCCTGCCATAATCATCTCAATGGCTACAGAACCTACAAACAGCGCGGTAATACGCCCGGCCAAATCGAAGTAGCGCTCAATTAATTCTTCCCGCTTTTCGCGAATTACATCGTGCAAAAATTTTAAAAACAGCAAAACCAGGATACACAGCATAACCGCCACAACAATAGATGCGCACGACATAAGAATATCGTTACGCTTACCTATTACCACACTGGCACTAATGGTTCCCGGGCCAATTAAAACCGGCATGGCAATGGCTCCGGCAATGTGTTTCGATTCGCCGCGCAATATTTCAATAGCGGTTGGCCCCCGAAAAACAAACTGCAGGCCAATAAGCAGGAAAACAATACCACCAAACAACTGAAACGAAGCAAAACGAATTTGAAATACATCGGAGAAAATCCGATCGCCCAACACGGCAAAACTACAAAAGGCAACACACGAAATAAGCCCGGCGCGAATTAATACGCGCCGAAACTGTGTATTATCGAGCTTCTGAACAATGTCGATTAAATAAACAATTACCAAAAACGGATTTAATAAAACCAGTAATAACAGTATCGATCTTGTAAATTCGGTCATGTAGTTTCCGGGTTTTTATGCGTTGTTTTAGCTTTATTTTTTTCGGTTTTTAAAACCGTTTAATAGCTGCCGGGGTAAATATAAAAATAGTAATCAGGAAAGCAAAAGCTTTAAACGGCAATTCTGTTGAATGCCACTTTGGCTACCAATTATTATTGCCAAATGGAATACGTGGACATAGATTGGGCTTCCTTTTCTGTATTCAACGGTGGCGATATGAAATTGTTGGGGAATGCAGACTACTTTCCTGCCCAGTTACACCGAACTTAGTTGGTGGCAAAAAATTTGAACACCCGGTATAAAACACTTATGCTTTATACCGGGTGTTCTGTTGTATATTTATTCAACCAAAGTCACTACAGTTCTTCCTTTTAATTTTCCCTGAAGCATTAATTCAATTTTTTGCCCTACATCCTTCAATTTTATTTCATTGCAAGTGTGATTTAACTGTTTTGGGTTCCACTCTTGTGATAACTTATTCCACACTATTTTTCTGTATTTCATTGGATAGTTTTGAGAATCTATTCCAATGAGTGTAACCCCTCTCAGGATAAAGGGAAAAACGGTCAAATCAAGTTTTGGAGATGCAACATTTCCGCAGCAAGTTACAACACCTATGGCATTTGTCGATTTAATTATATTTTCAAGTATTACACCTCCAACTGTATCAATGGCGTCGGCAAACAAAGGTTTTAATAATGGCTTTTTAGCAAAATTTTCAACCTCGCTACGCAGTAGCACTTCTTCAGCACCAAGATTCATTAAATAGTCCCATTCTGTTTCCTTCCCTGTTATTGCAACTACCGAATAACCCAATTTACTTAAAATGGAAACACTCAATGCGCCAACTCCACCTGTTGCACCAGAAACCGCAATTTTTCCATCCTCAGGTTTTATCAATTCCGTAAGCCGTAAAACAGACATTCCTGCTGTTAACCCTGCAGTACCATATATCATTGCCTCTTTCATCGTTATATTTTCGGGCAATTTTACGGCCCATTCTGCCGGAACCTGAATATACTCTGCAAATCCACCATCGGTATTCATGCCTAAATCGTAACTGGTTACAATTACTTTTTCTCCAACAGCATATAAATCACTGTTCGATTTTTCAATTATCCCAACGGCGTCAATACCTGGTGTGTGCGGATAATTTCTTGTTACTCCTTTATTTCCCGAAGCTGATAAGGCATCTTTATAATTCAATGAGCTGTAGTGCACTTTTACCAAAACCTCGTTATTGTTTAATGTGCCAAAATCCATTTCTTGAACAGACCCCTGATAAATCCCATCAATCTCTTCAATTCGGAATGCCTTAAATGTTGAACTATTCTGTACCATCTTTTGTCTTTTAATTTTTCTTATTTTGTACAAACTTCAGGATAAATATTTTGCCATCCAAGAACTTACCTTTGGTTGGCCAACGAACATTTATTTCTGTTTTTAGTATTTTAAAGACTTTGAGGGAAGAAAAAAAATGGAAAAAAGTTATTGCCCGATTGACACATTTATAAATGTAGTTAAAGGAAAACGAAAAGGAACCATCATTTTACACCTTTTTCAAGGAGATAAAAGGTATAGCGAATTGGTTAAACTCTTACCTGATATTAGTGAACGAATGCTGACGAAACAGCTGAAAGAGTTAGAATCGGATGGATTAATAAATCGGACTGTTTTTCCTGAAGTTCCTCCACGCGTTGAATACAGCTTAACAGAACTTGGTAAAGAAATTCATCCTGTCCTCAAAGGAATGTATAAAGGAGGAATCCTTTTTGAAAAATCGATTGATGAATTGCATAACTAATTATTTACAAATTTTACTCTTTTTGTAAAGGCATTTCAATATCCAACACACTACTGTATAACATTAGCAGATAATGTTATTTCCCTTATACCGTTAAAAAAAGCATTGTTATACACCTTATATGGCCTGTAAACCACTTATCATTATTGCTTTTTAACGTTTTTCAAGGTGCGTATTCACAAATTTTAGGGCTTTTGTGTTTTAAACACTAAACTTATTTTTTATGTTTCAGGCAGCTAGCTGGTAAAATCTATTAAGCTATACTTTATGGGCTGCGCGGCATGCGAATAAAAAACGTAAGAAGGTTTGTTTTGCGTACAAATCGAAGAAAAAAATCATCAGGATTGATATTTTTCCGACAAAACAAGCATCTGAACGGTCAGGATCAGCATTTTACGCACAAAATATAAACCTCAACCGCCAGGATTGTTGTTTTGCGCACAAAACGAGGAAAAAAATCATCAGGATTGATATTTTTCCGACAAAACAAGCATCTGAACCGTTAGGATCAACATTTTACATGCAAAATATAAAGCTCAACCGCCAGGATTGTTGTTTTGCGCACAAAATATAAAGAACATTCATGATTCCGAAGAATCATCAACAGTGATGGAAGTACATCAATATTGTTTCACGCAAAGAAAAGAAGAAGCGCAAAATTCGCAAAGGTATAGAATCTGTTTTGCGTGCTTTGCGAAAACTTAGTGATCTACTCTGCGTGAACTTTTATGTTTTCACCAAAGTGATTTTCAGAAAAAAAGCCGCTCCTAAAAAAGGAACGGCTTTTACTATCTTTGTGCGTTTTTCTACTAATAGAATTTCGCTCTTTTGTCTTCAATTTCAACCGAGTTGCGGAATACATTAAATACAGCCGAACCAACCCGGTAAGTGTTTGTTTGTGCCAAACGCATTTTTTCGGCCGCTACATCAACACCGGCTCCTTCGTTTACAGCAGTTGGCATTACAATGTAAACACCGTTATTTCCTGCAATTGGTGCCGATACTTCGTCAACCTCAAGCGCTCCAACTGTACCAATTACGGCAGGTTCCAATCCAATTCCGGGAACCGAGAACGAGTTAAAATTAATTGCGTTTGCTGTTTGAACCTCGGTATCAAGAGCTGCAGCAGCTCCGGCCAAATCGGCATTGTCGTTTAGGGCAGCTTCTGCTTTTTCTACCAGCAATTCAGCTTTTTTCTCTTTTGTAACTGCCAGCTCAACTCGTGCTTTTACGTTTTCGAAAGGAGCAATTCCTTTTTCAGTTTTGTTTGCTAAAATGGCAATTACAAAGTTGTCGCCCAGCTCGAAAATTCGCGAATCCTGATTGTTAGTCAAAATATCGTCAACCTCAGCTTCGTAGGCAGCTCTAACTAACGGACGAGCGTCTTCCAAACCAACAATAGTACGTTGATTTTCGCTAACATTTGCTACCCGTTTTGTAAGACCTTGCTCGGTTACGGCAGCATTAAATGCTTCGGCAGTTGGATTTTCACCTACAAACTGGCTTGCTTTTGCATATACATTTTGATACGTTTTTGTACTTGGCACAACATTGCGTGTAAGATAAGCCACCTGCACCTGACGTGTAAGTTTTCCACGTTTGGTAGTTTGAACCAGGTGAATTCCGAATTGTGTTGCAATCATTGTTACACTATCCGTTGTGTTATTAAATGCTGCATTTTCGAAAGGTTTCACCATTTGTCCACGCTGGAACCAACCTAAATCTCCACCGTTTATTGCAGAGCCCTGGTCATCTGAATTGGTACGCGCCAGTTCGGCGAAATCAGCTCCGTTGTCAATCATTGTTTTCAGGCTGTCGGCCAGTTGCTGTGCAAGAATCGCTTCGGCCTGATTGGTTACCTGCAACAAAATATGACGTGCCTCAACCGAGTCGGGCATCATTTCCGATTTGTACAATTTTACCAAAGTGAATGATTCACCGTCTTTGTACGGACCGTACACTGAGCCAACTTCAGCACCTTCATCAAAAATCCAGTTACCAACGGCTTCCGGCAGGTCGTCTTTTTTGTCCCAGGCATCGTTAAAACTAATGTCCGAGTTGGTGTCAACAAACTGAATAGTGTTATCAGTTTCTTCGAAGTCGGCTTTAATATCTGTGATCCACGCTTCCGCATCAGCAAAGTCTTTTTCCGATGGTTCTACCGGGTAAGCAATGTATTCAATTCTTCTGCTGGCTTCCGATTCGTAATCTTCTTTATGAGCGTTGTAATACTCTTTCAGGTCCGATTCAGTAACGGCAACATCTTCGTCGGCAACAGTACTGTGTGGCAGAGCAATGTAATCGAAATTAACCGATTTGTTTCCGGCAGTGGCGCTTGCTTCAGCCTGCTCGCTGGTAACATACATACCTTTGGCTACCATGTTGGTGTATTTGCCTTGTGTACGTTCTTCAACAATTTGTTGCTCGATGTTTAACCAATAGGCACGCTGATCGGCTGCAACCATTCCGGTTTCCAGGTTTTTTAAAAAACGAACTACCGCGGTTCGATCAAACTGACCGGTTTCAGGATTGCTGAATAGCTGACGAACAATTTGATGAGGATTTGCCCCCTGCAGCATATCGAATAACTCTTCTGAGCTAACTTCAATTCCAAGGTCTTTGTAGGCTTTACCCATTACGATCTCGGCAATTTTGCGTTGCCAGGCCTGCTCACGAACTTGTGCCCAGGTATTATCATCTAACTGATTTTGCCCATAATTTTGTTTGAATATCTCCCCCAGTTCTTCTACCTCTTGCTGAAACTCAGGATATTGAATTGATTCACCATCAATTACTCCAACTTCTAAGCGGTTTCTCTGAAACATCGACGAACCTCCTTGTAACAAATCGCCAAGGATGAACGCTGCCAATGATAAACCGATTACAATTGCTACTAACAATCCTGCTTTCGTTCTAATGTTTTGTAACGTTGCCATTGATTTACAGTTATTTTTTGTCTAAAATCGTTTGAATTTTTCGAGCTACGAAGATAATAATTTTAACTGTTTTACCTCCAATATCGAATATTTTTTACCAATGCCCGAAACGAGTTGAGAATTACCACATTTCCAGCACCTTACCCTCGTTCCTGTTTGTAAAATCAATCAGTTAGAAGTTTGAGTTTTACCAATTCGATTTTAGTATTGGTGGCCTTAAGGATTTTAAATTGGAATTTTTCGATTTTTATAACTGAGTTCACCTTCGGAATACTTTCGTAGTTGTAAAGAATAAATCCGGCAAGTGTTTCAAAGTCTTCGTTTTCGGGTAGTTCGAGGTAATACTTTTCATTCAGCATATCAATCTCGGCTCGTGCTGAAAAAATAAACTCCGTTTCGCTTATCTTCTTTTCAATAATGTCTTTAACGTCGTGTTCGTCTTCAATTTCACCAAATATTTCTTCCAGAATATCTTCGCTGGTTACCATTCCTGCTGTTCCACCAAATTCGTCAACCACAATAGCTATGCTGCGGTGCTCCTGAATAAAAGTGCTCAGCAGTTTATTTGCAGGCATGGTTTCGGGAACAATCAATACATTTTTAATAAACGGATCGATGGTTTGCGGATTTTTAAACAACATTGATGAGTGAACATACCCAATTATATTGTCGATACTTTCGCTATAAATCAGGATTCTTGAATATCCGGTTTCAACAAATTTTTGCCGCAAATCGCTTATCGATGCACCCGTTTCCATCATTTCAATTTCGGTACGCGGAATCATTACATCGCGTAACTTTACTTTCGAGAAATCGAGTGCATTTTTAAACAGCTTAATCTCGGTCTCAACCAATTCTTTATGCTCGGTATGTGTACGGTCGTTTTCATTTATAAACTCATCGAGATCAATCCTGCGGAATACTTTATTTTTGTCTTCGTTGCCGGGCTCGGTATTAAAAAGATTTCGCAGCAAAAAGTTGGTAATGCCCATCGAAAAACGTGTTACCGGAAAAAACACCACATAAAAAAAGGCCAGTGGCAAAGCAAAAACATTTAACAGGGTGTTGGGAAAAATGCGAAATAATGTTTTGGGTAAAAACTCGGCAAAAAGTAAAATTACAAATGTTGAGATTATGGTTTGCAGTAATAAAACCACCGACTCCGACTGGATAGAACTTATCAAAACGGGCTCTAACACTGCGGCAAAAGCAATACCGTAAACAACCAACGCAATGTTGTTGCCAACCAACATGGTGGCAATGTACTGGCCGCCATTATGGGTTAAAAACTTCAATAGTTTGGAGCTGAACGGGTCGGATTGTTTATCCAACTCGAGGCGCAGTTTATTTGCTGAAACAAAAGCAATCTCCATACCTGAAAAAAAGGCTGAGAGAATGATCGTAATCAGAATCAGCAAATACGGGTTCATAAATAGTTAGTTAAAGTTTACAGCTTTTTTGGGTGGTGTTTCCGAAATAACCGGATCGTTAACTTCGGCCTGGGGGCGTTCAATAGTGTTATCGGGTTGTTGAGCTTGGTTTTTATTATCTACCGCCACATAAATAACACCTTTCGGATTGGTAATCTTCCAGTTTTGCATGCTTTGGTCGGATGTTAATCCTGTTCCGGTAATAATTTTGTCGGCACTTATAATCTTCACATATTCTTCGGTAAAGATCGTTTCATGCTTTTCGTCCCAAATCAGGTGTTCGGTTTTTAGCGAATCGCCTTTTTCGTTGGTAACTACCACATTATTTTTGGCCTCCCACTTTTCTTCCTTAATAAATTCCTTCGCATAATCGGCCTTAATACTGGAAGTTATTTTATGGTTTTCGTCGTACTCAATCAGTAACAACCCTTCGGGGAACTCGTGATATATTTGGCCGTCGTTTTCGAAGCGAAGTAATTTTGGGGCTTTTAGTGAAAAGCGAACTGTACCGGAATCGGTATTGAGTGTCTCGAAATTTGTTGCCTCTAAAACCGGCAAATTTTCGGGGGAACTAAAAGCTTTAATTTTTTCAATGTCGTTTTTCTTACACGCAAAGAAAAGTATTGCAGTTCCCAACACGGGAACTGCAATACGAGACATCTTTATCAGTTGTACTATTTTAGAAGCGAACTTTTGTGTTTTCATTAATCCAACCTCCTACGTGATAGGTAGAACCTTCCTGTAGTCCTTCCATAAATGCTTCTTCCTTATTCGGGAAATAAGCTTTGTATTTTCTAAGGTTTTCTGCTGCATCAATTGCACAGTCTTCGCCACGACGCGCTTTTGCGAAATAGTCGCATGCTAACCAGAACACTGCTGATTTTTCAATGGCAGAACCCTGGAATTTTTGTGAAGCGGCAACATAGATATTTCCAATCAACATGTTTGCATCGCATAAATCAGGATCCAATTGTAGTGCAATTCTGGCATCGTTACGCGCTCCGGCATAATTACCATCTTTAGAGAAACGTACCAAGCCGCGCTCGTAATGGTAAGTGGCTTTTAATTTATCGTCAGTTTCCTGATCAATAGCCATTTGGTAGTATTCACGAGCTTTATCAACATCGTCCTTTTTCAGGAAACGACGCGCCATGTTAAAGGCTGCTTCTGCTGAAGGATCAAGTTCGTACAAACGCTCGGTTGCGATGCCAAAAAGTTCAGTTTCGGTACAGTTGGCCCTGCCTAAGCGACGTAACATCGATTTAATAAAGTCAGCATCGTTTGAATTTTCGCGGTACTGAGGTTCGTAAATATTTACCAAAGCTTCGCAATCGGCAGCACCCGATTTTCCGAAAATATTTTCGATATAAGGAATAACGGTTTCCTGTGTCAGTTTTACTTTATCAGCATCTTCGTTGGCCTCAACAATGGCATTAGCCAAAGAAGTTGCTTCTTCGTAATTCTTCACAACCTGCTCTTTTGGAAGCTCGCCCAATTTAAACAGTGCCACAGTTGTTTGCATATACAATAAAAGAACAGGTGGTTCAGTTTGGTCGCCTTGCAGCTTAACCGATTCTGACAACCACTCGTAAGCCGACTTATGAATTGCTTTTAAAGCTTCGCCTTCAGGTGCTTTGTCTCTGTTCTGGTCTAATTTGAATTTTAACCACGATGTACCTTTACGACCTAACACATTACCACGATCGCCAAAGTGCTTCATTCGTTTGTCGTACAATTTCATGTACAAATCAATGTACTTGTCGCGCTCAGCATCAGTTTTGGCATTTTCAATCTGGTATTCATAAATCTTAGAACCGTGAATGTACAGGTTCATGGTAGATTTAGGATACTTGTTATACAGTTTTTGCCAGTGAGGAATTGCTGATTTATAATCCTGTTGTTTGTAAAATTCGGTGTATAACGAAAGCTCATTTAAGAAGTCTTTATCCTGTGCTTTCATCAGTTCATCCAAAGTGCTCAGATTAACGTCTCCACTTTCTTCTTCTACATCACCACCTTCTGATGGAAGACTTCCACTAAATGCAAAATCAAACACATCGCCCGATTTGCCTTCGAGGTCTAATTTTTTTGATTCATCGATAAATGTAAACCTGATGTATTTTGATTTTTCATCAGCTTCAACTTCATACTTTCCATCAAAACTGGTCATCATTTCGCCACCTTTATGGGCTTCAACTGTAATTCCAGCTGCTGGTTCTCCATCGATATAAACAGTTCCTTTAATAACTCTTTGCGCCTGTGCCGTTGTAATACCGACCATTACAACTGCCGCGATTAAAAGAGATATGCGTAAAATAGCTTTCATAATGAGTTTTATTTGTTTTTTCTTTTTTTAATGCTAGTCAATTTTTCGTTGCATAAACCACAAATCATGCAGGCTTACACTTACATTAACTTTGGCATATTTTTCAAGTACTAAATTATATTCTTTTGTCCCTCTTTGCCCAAACTCGGCACTTACATTAAGTGTTGAGTTAGAGCGATACAGTGGTAATCCCACTCCAAAACTTATGCCAAAGTCGTTTATATGTTGTCCGGCAAAGGTATGGTAAGTTTGTTCGTATTTAAAACCTGCGCGATAGGCCACACGGTTAATAAAACTTCTGATCGAAAACTTATCCGGAACCCACTCAGCCCCAATCGCAAATTTATTCAAATCTGTCAAGAAATTACTTTTGCCTCCTAAAAAATCGGCGTTGGCCCATCCTTCGTGGTAATAATCCACATTTATCTCATACACATTTTCTTTTGTCAGCGACAGTCCTCCGCCCAGCATCATCGGGAAAGTCATAGTCCCTTTTTCTTCCTCGCGGTAATTCAAAGTATCCTGATCAATTGCACCTCCGTACGACAGGTTCTTTTGAATAATATCGGATACAAAGTCGGTATATTCGGGTTTATTGGCAAACACCAATCCAAATGTTAAACTTTTATCATTTTTCATTGGCAGGGTTGCCTGTACACCCAAATCCAACCCGAAGTCGCGAATACGAACTGTTGAATACCGCTGTACATTATAAAATGTTGGATCGGCAAAGGTTACTTCCGTATTTCGGTTTAATGTTCCGAAACGGTAATTCAAGTTCGCACCAACCGATACATTTTTAATGGGCTCGATGGCAATTCCCCACCGGGCATTCGATATGGTTCCGGCACCGTAATACGAGTTGTAAACGGTTCCAACATTTTCAATGTCGGCGATAGATGTTACAGAATAACCTACATCGGAATAGGGTGTTAAACTTAAGCTTGTTGCCGCCCAGTTGTTTAATCTGAAGCTCATGGCAAAATACTTGAAGTTTACATCGCTGGTTTTCATGCTTGTACTTTCGGTTTTGTTATTGGCAAATTTGCCTTCCAAACCAAACTCGAAAATAAAGTTAAGCGAATCGAGCGATGTATAACTGGCGGGGTTGGCCGCATTTATTTGCATGTTGTATCTGCTTGCAAGGCTTGCACCTCCCATGGCCGACGAACGGCCGAGCGAATAGGGTTGCAAATCGCCAAGGCCATAACGCGAATATGGCGATGTGGTGTTATTATTAAATTGTGCAAACAATACAGCCGGGATAAATAATAACCCGGCAATCAAAAAACTTACTCTATTTAGTCTCCCCATTATGTTGTAAAATGCGGTTTAAACCAATGCTGGTTAAATTAAAGTGTACAAAGAAAGAATTTTTTAATTTGTTATCAAAAAATTCGGCATCGCCCCCGGTCATAATAACTTTTAAATTATTATAATTTTCCTTAAATGAGGTAATTGCATGATCTACTTCGAACACGATACCGTGTTGTACACCGGCTCTAATTGCCTGCTCGGTTGTTTTTCCAATTAGTTCGTTAACGACTCCCCTTTCAACTTTAGGAAGTTTTCCTGTAAACTGGTTTAGTGCCTTAAAGCGCATTTCCAAACCAGGTGATATATTTCCGCCCAGGTATTTACCATCGGCAGTTAACAAATCGTAGGTAATTGCTGTTCCGGCATCAATAACCAAAACATTTGTTTCGGGATACAGCTCAAAAGCTCCTACAATTGCCGCAATGCGGTCTTTTCCCAATGTTTCTTTCGTCTCGTAACAGTTTTCTACAGGCAAAGGTGTGGTGGCGTTCAGTTCAATAAATAGCTTGAACTGTTCGGCCAGGGCAACTTTTAATTCCTCGGGATAATCTTTTACCGACGAAAGAATTGCACGATCCAAGCCCTTGTATTCTTGTTTTAAGGTAGCGATTAACGCAGGCGTAAAGGCATCAACCGATTCCGTTTTCACCACCTCGTTTTTCGCACAAACCGAATACTTTGTCCGGGTATTGCCTATATCTATTACCAGATTCATTAATCAATTATACGCTGACTAATGTCGAGTGCTTTTACCGAATGTGTTAGTGCTCCAATCGAAATATAATCAACGCCAGTTTGCGCTACTTTGCGAATACGTTTGATGGTCATATTCCCCGATGCTTCAATTTTTGCACGACGATCGATAATATCCACACACTCTTTCATCATCGTCGAGCGCATATTGTCGAGCATGATAATATCCACATCGGCAGCCAATGCTTCTTTAACCTGGTCGATGGTAGTGGTTTCCACTTCGATCTTAATACTTTTTGGGATTTTTTTACGAATGGCTTCAACAGCCTTTGTAATGCTTCCTGCAACCTGAATGTGGTTGTCTTTAATCATCACCATATCGTACAATCCAAAACGGTGATTCGAAGCGCCTCCCATTCTAACCGCATACTTATCGAGGTAGCGGTATCCGGGTAAGGTTTTTCGGGTATCCAGAATCTCAACTTTTGTACCCTCAATTTCTTTCATGCAAAGGTTGGCATAACTTGCAATACCCGATAAGCGTTGCAAAAAGTTCAGCGCTTTTCTTTCTCCGGTTAACAAAGCACGATAGTTCCCTTTAAACTCGGCAATTACATCGCCGGGCACCACATGGGTTCCGTCGGGCATAAATACTGTCCACTCCAGTTCCTGGTCAAATTTTCTGAAAACCATTTCTGCCACCTCCAAACCGGCAACAACTCCTTCTTCCTTAGCTACAAACTGCGCCGTTTTAACAACGTTACTGTCAATCAGGTTGTTTGTAGTAATGTCTCCATCGCCAATATCTTCGGCATAGGCCATGTCGAACAGAACCTCGGCCGATTTTAATGTTTTCGCATCCATCATAGCTTTACTTTCTTATGGGTTCAAACTCAATGTTTTTGTTTTTTTGTTGAATAATATGTGTTTTAAAATCAGGGTTCTCCTTCTGAAAATCTTCCCGGATGTGCCCACCGCGGCTCTCTTCGCGAATCAATGCCGATTGCGCAATAAGCTTACTAATGAGCGACATATTCCTGATCTTAATTAAATTATATTCGTTTTGATCCTTGTCGAATTCTGAAACAATTTCAGAGAGGCGGCTGAGTGCAGCTTCCAGGTCTTCCCGGTTTCTGACAATTCCCAGTTTTTTCGACATAATTTGTGCCACTTCGTGCTGATAGGTCAGAAAGAGCTGCTCGTTACCGGCATCCAAGGTAATTGGCTCGGGTTTTTCAACTAAATGCTCCGAGGCAACCAGTTTTGCCGCTTTTTCGCTGGCACGTTTTCCGAAAACCAAACACTCGAGCAAGGAATTACTTGCCAAGCGATTGGCTCCCATCACTCCGGTTGATGCGGCTTCGCCGCAAACAAAAAGCCCCGAAATATTTGTTTCAGCATCGAGGTTGGTCCGAATTCCGCCAACCATATAGTGCGCTGCCGGTGCAATGGGCAAATTATCTTCGGTTAAATCGAAACCAAATTCCCGTAAATGCCTGTCGATATTCTTAAAGCGGTTTCTGATCTTTTCCTTATCCAAATGTTTTAACGACAAATAGATACGCTCGACATCCGATTTTTGAATTTGCCTAAAAATACTGTAGGCCACCACATCGCGCGGTGCCAGCTCGGCCAGCGGGTGAATGTCTTTCATAAAACGTTCGCCCTTCGAATTCAACAACCATGCTCCTTCGCCACGAACTGCCTCGCTAATCAGGTACGCTTCCTTGCCCGGCAGGCACAATGCCGATGGATGAAACTGAACAAACTCGAGGTCGGCCAATCGGGCACCGGCATCATACGCCAACGCAATTCCATCGCCGGTTGCCGTATGCGGATTTGTTGAGCGCGCAAAAACCCGCGACAAGCCACCTGTTGCTACAATTACAGCTTTTGTTTTGAACAGGATATTTTCGTTGGTTTTAAAATCGTAGGCCTGAAGCCCGACGATTGCATTGTGGTGCTTCAGCAATTTTACTGCCACCACATATTCGAATGCTTCAACATTTTTATTCTCCCGGATAAGACGCAGTTTAAACAAAGTCAACTCTTTTCCGGTAGCATCGCCGCCGGCATGCAATATACGGCGTTTCGTATGTCCGCCTTCCAGGCCGAGTACAAATTCGCCATTTTCCTTATCGAATTGCATTCCCAAATCGATTAATTCGTGTACACGTTCCCTTCCTTCGTTAACCAAAACGTCTACCGCATCATGATCGCAAATGCCGCGCCCGGTAACCAAAGTGTCGTGTGCATGTTGTTCAGGCGAATCCTCGTCGGCAATAGCCGCCGCAATTCCGCCCTGCGCATAATATGAGTTACTTACATCAAGCTGCGATTTGGTTACTATCGCAACGCGTCCGTATTTTGAAGAGTGATAAGCAGCCGACAATCCTGCCAGCCCGCTCCCTATTACAACCGTATCAAATTCAAGTATTTGCATCTGTTTTTTCTGCTTCCCGCAAACAAGCCTGCAAAGTTAGCATTTCTTTTAAGCAAAAACCTATATTTTATCACTTAGGTTTTACTTTGCCCTGATTAATAAATGCCTTGCCCGAAAAAATGACGTGTGGATTTTTCCGGGAAATGAGCTAACGGCTTGTTCGTACGCAGGGCTAATTCACTCCCCTTTTGCAATTCAAATTCGCACATAACCGACTACTTTTCAAAAGCCATAACCCCCATTTTCACACTGCGCAGTAGAGTTTTAAACACTCGGAAATTACTCGTGTTAAACATCTTATATTTTTTGGTGTTTTGTTCATATAAAAAAGTTACATTTCAAATTAAACCAAGCTCAAACTAAAAGGTCTTTGTAATTACTTGTTTGGCGACAGTAGAGGTTAATTATAAGCGATTAATGTGTCGTTTTTACAAAATAAAATTTGTTACATTAAAAAATTAGTGATTTTTGCACTCGACACTAAACCTATGTTGATTAAAAAATTCAAATAAAAGAAATAGCCATGAGTTGGAGAAAAACTACGTTTATCGTTGTTGCCCTTATTGTTTTGTTAGGAGGAGCCGCAGCATTATCAGAACTATTCGTCTCAATGAAACCGGAGCAAACCAAACGACCCGATGTTGATATGAAACGATCGGTAAAAGTGGAAACAGTTAACTATTCAGAAATTACTTCCCCTCTTTCACTCCCCGGCGGACGAGCCGTATCGGGCAGCGAAGTATTGCTGGTTGCCGAAGCATCGGGAAAAATTGAGCCGGGAGCAGTTGTGCTGCGCAAAGGCACATCGTTTAAAAAAGGCCAGTTGCTTGCCGAAATTTACAAAGATGAAGTAGAACTTGCCTTAAAAGCCCGTAAAGCTCAGCTTTTAACAACAATAACATCGTTATTACCCGACCTGAAAGTTGATTTCCCAAAACAACTAAATGCTTTCGAAACATTTTTCAGAGCCATCGATTTGGATAACGACCTGACTGAAATGCCGGTTGTAAAAGACGAAAAACTAAAAGTATTTTTAGCCAGCCGCGGAGTGTTAACCGAATATTACAGCATTAAACAAGACGAGAAAAAATTAAAACGCCATACACTTTATGCGCCTTTCGATGGAACATTTACACAGGTAAATTACGAAACCGGATCGTATGTAAATACCGGCGGGCAAATTGCACGAATGATTCGTACCGACCATGTGGAGATTGAAGTTCCGGTGCCAAATGAAGACAGCGAATGGATAAAAATCGGCGATAAAGTGCTCATTCATTCCAACCTCGACAATTCGTCAATTCCCGGCAAAGTAGTGCGTAAATCAAATTTTGTTGAAGCCGAAACACAGTCGCTAAGCATTTTCGTGCAGGTTGACCAAACCTACTCCGACAAGGTACTTCCCGGACAGGTTTACGAAGTAACTTTCCCCGGACAAAAAATTGCCGATGCCATGGAAATTCCTCGTGGTGCAGTTTTTAACTCAAGTACGGTTTATGTTGTAATTGATGGCGAACTGAAAAAACGCGAAATAAACGTGATAAAACGCAACGAAACAACACTGATTTTTGATGGTTTGCCTGAAGGAAGCAAAGTAGTTGCAGAACCATTAATAAATGTAAAAGAAAATACTCCGGTTAATATTCAGGGCGAAGAAGGCACCAACAAGCCACAACCCGGAAACCAGACTAAACCTCAATAGAAAAAGGAGACAGATCAATGAAGAAGATAGTTGAACTATTTGTAAAATTTCCGTTTTACGCCAACCTGATCCTGCTTTTCCTCATCGTGGTGGGTAGCATAAGTTTTCTTTCAATGAAGAAATCTTTCTTCCCCGAACGCGAATCGCATATGATCACTGTTCGTGTAGCCTATCCCGGTGCATCGCCGGTTGAAATGGAAGAAGGGGTTACTTCGCGTGTTGAGGAAGCAGTGAGAGCCATCCCCGGCATATACGAGATCAATTCAGTATCGGCCGAAAACAGTGCCAGCATCCGTATTGAAATACAGCCCGGATACGATATCGACGAAGCACTTATTGAAGTAAAAAATGCAGTGGATGGAATTTCGGCCTTGCCAACGGCTGCCGAACGCCCCATTGTGGCCAAAACACGAACCACATCGCCGGCCGCACGTTTGCTGGTTACCGGCGACGTTGATTTAATGACACTAAAATCGTACGCCCAGCAGGTGGAAGAAGATTTCCTGGGATCGGGAATTATGAGCCAGGTTACCATTTCGGGTTTTCCAAGCCTCGAAATTTCAGTAGAAGCCGACGAGGAAGATTTGCTGCGCTACGGATTAACATTCGACGATTTGCAAAGCGCCATTACCAACAACAACCGCGATGTATCGGGCGGGCAGCTACGATCGAAAGATGAAGAGCTGTTGATTCGTTTGCGCTCGCGGAGTGCCGACCCGAATAAAATTGGCAACATTATTTTACGTGCCAACCCCGATGGAAGCGTGCTTCGCATTAACGATATTGCCACAGTAAAAATGAAATTCTCGGATGTGCCCAACAAAGCACTTGAGAAGGGAAATCCGCTGATCAACATCAACGTAATGAAACTGATTACGGAAGACCTTGACGAGATAGACCAATACATTCAGGAGTATGTAAAAGACTTTAACACTGAAACACACGGCGTAAAACTCATCTATTCCCGTTCATATCTCGACTTGTTAAAATCGCGCCTCGACCTGCTTTACAGCAACGGAGGAATGGGTTTGATCCTGGTGGTTCTTATTCTCGGAATTATGCTCAGCACCCGATTATCGTTGTGGGTTGCCTGGGGTATTCCGGCTTCTTTCCTGGGCATGTTTATCGTGGCGAATTTGATGGGCGTTACCATTAATATGATGTCGTTATTCGGAATGATCCTGGTAATTGGTATTCTGGTTGACGACGGAATTGTAATCGGGGAAAATATCTTCCAGCATTTCGAACGGGGGAAAAGCCCCATGCGGGCTGCTGTTGACGGGACTGTGGAAGTAATTCCCGCTGTAACGTCATCGGTACTAACAACTGTGGTTGCTTTTTCGCCGCTTATTTTTATAACCGGTCGCATGGAAATGATGTACGAAATGGCAATAATCGTAATTGCCAGTTTGCTTATTTCCTTAATCGAGGCTTTTCTGGTTCTTCCGGCACACCTTGGTAACGAAAAGGTTTTAAACCGAAAAACATTACACAGAAAAGCAAAAGGCCTGCGAAAATATACTGAACGCTTTTTTACCTGGTTACGCGATTATGCCTATGACCGGGTAGTAAAACTGGTTTTGGAGTGGCGCTATATTGTAATCGGAATTCCGGTGGCAATGATTGTTATTACTCTTGGATTAATTGGCGGACAACTGATTAAAACAACCTTCTTTCCGCGAATGGAGTTCGATTCCTTCAACATTAATATTGCTTTTACACCGGGTTCAGGAGAACGCCAAACCATGCAATACCTCGAGCGTTTTGATAGTATTGTGTGGGTGGTAAACGAAGAATTGATGGCCGATTACAACGATTCCTTGCCTATTATCGAAAACAGCATTATCAATTTGGGTTCTGCTTTTAGCCGCGACGAAAGTGGTGCGCATTGCGGAAATATTGATGTATCGCCACGAAACTCGGAAGAAACAGGAATCAGTTCGTATGAGATTATCCGTCGTTTAAACCAGAAAATCGGAGATGTGCCCGAAGCCGAGAAATTTACCATTGGCGCCAGCAACCGCTTTGGCGATCCGGTTTCTGTCGGGTTGATGTCGAGAAATACCGAAGAACTGGAAGCTGCACGTGATTACCTCATGGACAGGCTGTTGCAATATCCGCAGTTAAAAGATGTGGTTAATTCAAATGCCTTGGGTAAACAGGAAATTCTTTTGGAACTAAAACCTAAAGCCTACATGCTTGGCTTAAACGAAACCTACATTGCCAACCAGGTACGCCAGGCATTTTATGGCGGACAGGCACAACGCCTGCAGGTTGGCCGCGACGAACTTCGTATTTGGGTACGTTACCCCGCCGAAGGACGCGAGCGCATCGGGCAGCTGGAAAAAATGAAGGTAAAAACGCCACAAGGCGAATACCCGCTGATGGAACTGGTTGATTACGATATGAAACGTGGCCCGGTAAACATTAACCGCTTTAACGGAAAACGCGAAATCAGGGTAAATGCCGACATGGTTGACCCGGATGCTTCGGTTACCGAAACGCTGGATTTGATTAAAGCAGAAGTAATTCCCGAACTCAAGGTGCTATTTCCGGGAATTTCAGTAATATTCCAGGGACAACAGCGCGAAAGTGAACGAAACATGAGCGACCTGGCTTTCCTTTTCCCAATGGCTTTTCTGGCAATTATCTTTATTCTGATGATCAGTTTCCGTTCGTTCGAGCAACCGATGATCATCATTATTATGATCCCGATTTCGATACTGGGCGCCGTTTGGGGACACGGTATTCACGGCAAACCGCTTTCGATTTTAAGCTTGTGGGGAATTGTGGCACTTACCGGTGTAATTGTTAACGATGCGGTGGTATTTCTTTCCAAATACAACCTGCTTGTCGAGGAAGGACTAAAAGTAAAAGACGCCATTGTTGAGGCCGGAAAATCACGGCTTCGTCCTATTATTTTAACGACACTTACTACTGCTTTCGGTCTGTATCCGCTTATTCTCGAAACCAGTTTCCAGGCGCAGTTCCTTATTCCAATGGCCATTTCGCTGGTATATGGAGTGGCTTTCGGAACCATGTTTATTCTCTTGTTCTTTCCGGCTCTAATACTGGTATTGAACGATATCCGGAAATTTGTACGCGAACAGTGGACCGGCAGAACTTTTGAACGCGAACACGTAGAAATTGCCTGGCAAAATGCACAACGCAAAATCGATAACAGCATTTATCACGAAGAAGATGAGGAGGATACCAATGAATAAGATAGTAACACTATTATTAATAATGGCTTCGGGTTTGTTTGCGCAGGCCCAGCAGCCACTTACACTTACCAACGCCATTACCAAGGCGCTGGAAAACAACTACGACATTGTTATTGCAAAAGAAAACCAACGCGTTGCCGAAATTGAAAACAACTGGGGAACAGCCGGCCGCTACCCTTACATCAATCTGTCGCTGGGCGATAACAACTCAGTTCGGGTAGTTGATGGCGATAATACCACCTCAATTGGATTAACAGGTGGAGCATCGGTAAACTGGACTATTTTTGATGGTTTTTCGGTGAGTATTACCAAAACCCGTTTAGAGGAGTTGGAGAACCTGTCGAAAAACAATGCGGCAGTTATGGTTGAAGGGACCATTCAATCAGTGATTCTGGCCTATTACGATGTTTTGTTACAGAAAGAAATTCTGGCAACTTATAACGAAGTAATGGCACTTTCGCAAGATCGTTTTCAGAAAGCGGAGCAACAAAAAGAATACGGATCGGCAGTTACATACGATGTTTTGCAGGCACAAAATGCCTACCTGGCCGACCGGGCAAGTTACCTCTTGCAGGAAGTAGCTTACAAAAACGCGAAACGTAATCTGGCTTATTTAATGGCCGAAACAGAAGCTGTAGATTACGAATACACCGATGATTTTGAAGCCATTACAGAGGATTATACGTTAGCAAATCTCAGGGCGCAAATGATTGAAAACAACAAGAGTTTGCAAAACCAGTACATCAATCAGCGCCTGCTCAACAATGCAATTGCTTCGGCAAAAAGTTCGTTTTCTCCATCCTTAGGATTTACAGGAGGAGTGACAGGATCACGTGCCGGAACAAAAGTTGGCGACATGGACATGGATTGGGCAAACTCAGCCAATTTTTATGGTAATCTCACACTCAGCTGGAATTTATTTAGTGGCGGAAACCGGAAGCGGGCATTGCAAATTGCAGAGATAGACAGCGACATCGCTGAAATTCAGCTCACCGACATGCAGCACGATCTGGATAACAGTTTGGCCAATCTGTTCGAATTTTACCAGGTGCGTAAAGAGTTACTAACGGTTGCCGACGAAAACCTGGCAGCAGCCCAACTGAACCTGCAAATTTCGCGCGATAAGTTTGAAGCGGGTGCCATCAACTCGTTCAACTTCCGCGATGTACAGGAAATTTACCTGCGTGCGGCACAAGGCAAACTGGAAGCGATTTATAATTTCATTAACGCACAAACATCCTTATTGCGCTTAACCGGCGTGATTGTGCAGGAATATGAGTAAAAAGAAGCAAGCCGATGGAGAGAACTTCATCGGCTTGCCTCTTTATAACACCGCAATCCTCTGCACCTTTTTTTCAATACAATTCCATATTACCAAAATCTATTCTGTACCAGCAGGTATTATTAAACCATAATGGCTAAATTTGAAAGGTTTAATGGAACCACAAAAACATGGGTATGGCTGAAGAATTTTATGTTGAAAGATTGGGAAAATGCACTGTTAAATCGCCGCTGAACCTTTCAACGGTTGAAGGAGACGGGATTTTTGATTTTACCCGCGATGAAGAACGTGTACTCTACTATAATACAGTATCAAAAGTAAAAGAACAATTGGCAAAAGGCGAAGAACCGCTTTCGTTTGAGCGCGCCGGCCCCAGGGAACACCTTTACTTCGAACCGGCCAAAACACGCGTTGCAATTGTTACCTGTGGCGGCTTATGCCCCGGTTTGAACAATGTAATACGCGGACTTGTAAACAACCTCTGGGAACGTTACGGAGTAAAGAAAATTTACGGCATAAAATATGGCTACTCCGGTTTTATTCCCGAGTACAATTTCCCATACATCGAGCTTGATCCGGATGTGGTTGATGATATTCACAAGGCAGGTGGAACAATGCTCGGATCGTCGCGCGGAGAGCAACCTGTTGAAACCATAGTTGACACACTTGAGCGCCTAAGTATTAACATCCTTTTTACCATTGGTGGCGATGGTACGCAGCGCGGAGCACATGCAATTGCCCAGGAGATTAAGAAACGGGATCTGAAGATTTCAATCGCCGGTATTCCAAAAACGATTGATAACGACATTAACATGATCGAGCGTTCTTTTGGTTTCGAAACGGCTTTTTCCATTGCAATGACTGTAATTCAAAACGCCCACTACGAAGCAAAAGGAGTTTACAACGGCATTGCAGTTATAAAGCTCATGGGCCGCGATTCAGGATTTATCGCAGCCAATGCCGCTCTGGCCTGCCCCGATGTAAATTTTGTACTGATACCGGAAATGAATTTCGATCTGGATGGAGAAAAGGGTTTTCTTACTATTCTGAAAAGAAGGCTGCAGAAAAAGCAACACGCAGTTATTGTTGTTGCCGAAGGCGCCGGTCAGTTCTTTTTTGGGAAAGACAACAAAAATACACTGGAGAATAAAGTTTACGAAGACATCGGTTTGTACATACGTGATAAAATCCGTGAAGAATTCGAGGCGTCCAATATACCATTTTCACTAAAATATATTGACCCGAGCTACATTTTGCGCAGCACACCGGCCAATGCAAACGACAGCAAATTTTGTTTTCAGCTAGCACAAAATGCGGTGCACGCCGCCATGGCCGGAAGAACCGATTTTGTAGTCGGGTACTGGCAGGGAGCTTATACTGTGCTTCCTATTCCGCTGGCTACAAAAGAACGCAAAAAAGTGAACCTCGAAGGGAACTTGTGGGGAAGCGTTTTAGAAGCCACCGGGCAACCCGTTTGTATGCAAAATAACTGCCCTTGATGAATTTATACTCTGATTAAACGCGAACCCATTTTCGCAGTTTGTTCTTTTCCTCTTTGCTGCGAAAAGCCGCTTCCAGATCGATTCCTTTCCGGTTGGCAATGGCGCACAAATAAATGAAAATATCTGCCAGTTCATCAGCAATTTCGGAGAAATCGGAATTGGAATCGACCAGCAATCCTTCCGATTTTCGGACGGCTTTAAACAACTCGCCTACCTCCTCACCCAGCAACAGGCACTTGTCGATTGTGGTTTGCGTGGCAAAACCCCGCTCCTCTTCCAAAGCGGTAACATATTTTTGAAAATCGGCTAATTGTGGTTGATCTTTTAATGTGCCACAACTTTTAACAACGGCAGTTTTACTTTGCTCCATATTTTTCGAATTTGAATCCTAAAGATAAAAAGAGGAATCCTGAAAAAACAGCTATTTGTGAATTTTAACCGCCCGATCTGCGGCAATCATTTTCAGTCGGCTTCATTTAAGTTCTGTTAAGAATTCACTTCCAAAAGGAAACCGCTGCCATGAATATTTTTGATCTCGATGTTCGGATCGTCTTTCAGGTATTTACGCAGTTTGGTAATAAAAACGTCCATACTACGGGCGGTGAAATAACCATCTTCGCCCCAAATTTTGCGAAGTGCCGTTTCGCGCGAAAGCAGTTCATTTTTATTTTGGCAAAGCAGCTTCAGCAAATCGGCTTCTTTTGGCGACAACTTTTGTTTTTCGCCATTTCGCGAGATCGAGCGCAACTTCGAATCAAACGAGTACGAACCAATGGAAAAAAGAAATTCATCACGCACCGGCTGTGTCGACTGCCGTTTAATAATCGCCTGAATTTTACACAGCAACACTTCGGTATCAAAAGGTTTGGTAATGTAATCGTCGGCTCCAACGTTGTAGCCTTTCAGAATGTCTTCCTTCAATGTTTTTGCGGTAAGAAAAACCATTGGGATATTCGCGTCGAGCTTGCGTATTTCCGTTCCAATTGTAAATCCGTCGATATTGGGCAACATCACATCCAAAATGCAGATTTGAAAAGATTCGGCTATGAATTTATCCACGGCATATTTTCCATCGTCAACCCAGGTAACTTCAAAGTCGTTCAACTCGAGATACGATTTTAAAACTGCCCCAAAACTCAGGTCGTCTTCCACCAGAAATATGTGTTGCTTTATTGTCATTCTTTATTATTGTCATTTCGAACGCAGTGAGAAAACTGTAACAGATTTCTCAGTCGTACCTTCTTCGAAATGACAGCTTTATTTATTATTCCCTCACAAAAGGTAAAAATACATCAAATTTGCTTCCCTTGCCGGGTTCGCTGCTCACGGAAATCGTTCCGCGGTTGGCTTCCAAAACGGCTTTTACATAACTCAATCCCAGCCCAAAACCTTTTACATTGTGAATATTTCCGCTGGTTTGGCGGTAAAAACGCTCAAATATTTTTGCCTGAACTGCCTTGCTCATACCAATTCCTTTATCAGTTACCGAAACCACCACGCCTCTTTGGTGATTGACAGTTGACACGGTAATTTCGGGAGTATCGCCGGAATATTTATTGGCATTGTCGATCAGGTTATAAACCACATTTGTACAGTGAATCCGGTCGGTAGTTACCATTGAATTAATGGCTTTTAAATCCAGTTCAATCTTGCCACCGCGTTTTTCAACCTGCAATTTAATTCCCTGAACGGCATCGCTGATCAGGTCGTGCACATCAATGGTTTCCCAGTGAAATTCAAAGTCTTTTTTATCCAATCGTGCGATAGTAAGAATGTCCTCTACCTGCCTGTTCATGCGGGTATTCTCCTTTTTTATCATGCCCACAAAATATTTTATACGCTCCGGATCGCTCAGCACTTTCTGATTAGTAATAGAATCGGTTGCCACCGAAATAGTTGCGATGGGCGTTTTAAACTCGTGGGTCATATTATTAATGAAATCCGACTTCATCTCCGAAATTTTCTTTTGCCGAATAATGTAAAAAATACTGAGGGCAAAAGTCATTAAAATGATCAGCGAGAATAAAAACGAAGCGACAAGCAACCAGTTGAGCGAACGATAAATAAAACTGTCGCGGCCGGGAAATACAACGGCCAGTTTTATGTCTTTCTGAAAAATATCGTTGGGATAAAGCTGGGCCTGGAAAACGGTGTTCGCCACTTTCAGCGAATCGGTAACCGGCCGGGGAAAGCTCAGCTCCTCGCCCCGATAAATTCCGTATTCGAAATCAAGAGGAATGTTGTTTTCATCCAGCTCCTTTTTAAGCACGTCATAAATCAGCTCCTCATCCAACCTACGCACATCCCAGGTGGCAACTTCGGTAACTACTTTATTCGCCATTCTTTTCAGGCTGGTGGCTTTTAGCTTCACGCGCTTTGAAATGTCGGGAGCCAGAATTTTAAAAGTATCCAGATCGGTAAGCAGCGAATCGATCTTCACGGTACTAATGGTATAAAGCGAATCGACATCGCTTAATATCGTATCGCTTTTTACAAATACAACACTCCCCGGCTTAGCACTGTCGCCCCTAACAAACACATGGTTTTTATCCGTGGATGTAGTGCTCATACTATATGAGTACGACTGTACTTTACGGCTGTCGGAATCATTATCGATATGAATTTCAATACGGGATTCCTGATTATCGGGAGCAAATTCTCGAATGATTTTTACAGGTTTTCGCGTAGAATCCGGTTGTTGGCGCAAAACACGTGCTTTGTCTGGCGAAACATTCCAGCTGAACGCGCCATCCGAGTCGGTATCAAATTCCAGATCCAAATCAAAATCCTGAAAAAGATCGGCCGAGTCGGCGGCAAAAAACATTTCGTTTACCACACCAAAATTGTGCAAATCTTCCAAACGACTTACAGTTTGCTGCAGCGCCTGATTAACATCACGTTCGAACATTTCGTTTTTTACCCGAATCGCGTTGTTCATCCACACAAGCTGAACGGCAATAATCCCCAAAATAGAGATCCCCATCAAAATGATCAATCCGGTAAAAAGTTTCTTGTTCATGATTCAAATATAGGCAAAACCGTTTGCCAACAGAAGATTTTAACTTTTCCTTAACAGATTTTAACCGGCCTTTAACGGACTGATTGACAGACCTCACCCTATATTTGTTTCGGGAATCAGAATTTGGTTTCAGCCAGAATATTCAAACGAAAAACAAAATAAATTAACGACATGAAACAAGTACTATCACTAACAGGAATTTTTGCCCTTGCCTTATTTTTCTCATCTGCCATTTCGATTAACGAAGCACCGCAGGATCCTCCAAAAACTAAAAAGGTGCAGAAACACATTAAAATGGTGAAAATTGGAGACGATGGCAAAAAAATGGAAATCGACACGGTAATAGAGGCCGACCAGGTTTTTGTGTGGAATGGCGATACAATTGGCGGCGACAAAGCCTTGAGTTGGATGGCAGAAGAGGATTTCGATTTTGATATTGACTTTGATTTTGACATGGAAACCGACGAAAACGGAAATGTATTTATTTTGAAAGGCGACGGAGCCTCAAAGCCAATGAGATACAAGTTTAAAACCAACGATGGCGACTCGGCAAAACACATCATGATGAAAATATTTTCGGATGATGTATCGTCTGACATTATGCAGTGGCACGGCAAACATGGTAACGATATGTTTTTTGGTGCACCGGGATCAGCCGGTCCGAAAGTTATTCGAATCGACAAACAAAAAAGCGGAAATGTGATCGATTTGAGCGATCCGGGCATTATTTCGTTCGAGAAGAAAGACTTAAAAGACGGAAAAGAAAAGATCGTAATTGTACGAGAAAAGCCAAACGAAAAAAACATTGAAGTACACGAAGAAATTATTATGCACAACAGCGGCGCAGCACCAATGATTATTCATGAAGGAATGCCAAATATGACCAAAAGAATTAAAGTAATTACCGATGATGAAGGCCGCATTGAAATTTTGGAGGACGGCAAAACCTGGACCGTTGAAGAAAGTGACGAAGACACGCAGATAATTGAAAAAGACGGCAAAAAGATCATCATTAAGAAAACGAAGAAAAACGGTGAGATGAAAGTTGATGTAGAAGTAGAAGAAAATATTGAGGAAGAAAACCAGTAAAATACAATTTCAGAAAGAACAAAGCCGGTGCAATTCATTTGTACCGGCTTTGTTGTTTTATGCAATATGTTCGCATAAAAAAAGCGGCATTCTGTTGAGTGCCGCCGGAAACTGAATAGCCAATTTAGCAAGTTGGCTGAATTATTTAGTACTAACTGAACGGTTATAAAAACTGCGTTTCATGGCATTGAAGCAGATGTAATCCATTTAACAAATGCTGTGCCAAAAATGCGTTTTATCCATTCACTCTACCCTGTTTTTGCAGCGATGTGATTGTGTTTTGCAGCAGGGCAATTACATGCTTAACGTTCTCGTTGAAAACGTTCAGCACTTCTTCCCAGGTAACAGGCGCTTCATCCACATTCCAGCAATCGTAGTCGGTGCTTAGTGCCACCGCCGCATACGGAATCTCCAGTTCATTGGCCAGAGCACACTCGGGTGCTGTCGACATATTTATAACATCAGCTCCCCACACACGAAACATATTCGATTCGGCACGTGTCGAGAAGCGCGGTCCTTCAATGGTTATTACGGTTCCGCTTTTATGAAACCCAAGATCCAAAGCTTTCGCATTTTCAATTAAAGCCTGACGTAAATGCCAGTTAAACGGATCGGCCATCGCCGGGTGGTTCAGCTGTCCGTCTTCAAATTCTTCCACAAAACTGTTTTTCCGGAATCGTGTAAAATCGATAAACTGATCGAGCATCACAATATCACCGCGGCCAATCTCCAAACGCAGACTTCCGCAGGCAGTTGTTGCCAGAATATGTGTACACCCCAATTCTTTTATGGCCCAAATATTTGCGCGGTTATTCACCGTCGAAGGCGGAATAGAATGATCACGGCCATGCCTCGATAGAATAGCCACTTCCACGCCTCCAATTTTACCGCATTTAAACGACGACGAAGGCGCGCCGTAAGGCGTTTCAACATTTACTTCGGTTACCTCTTTCAAAATGGCAGGATCTTCCAAACCGGAACCTCCTATTATTGCAATTTTCTTCATAGCGTTATCTGTAAATTTTCTCGGGATACAATTTTAAAATACTCTGTTTATCGGCTTTGCAAATTCCCCGTTCCGATATCAATCCGCTCACCAGGCGTGCCGGCGTTACATCGAAACCATAATTGGCCACCGTACTTTTTTCAGGAATTAAACGTACCGATTTTATCTGCTTATCGTGCCAGCCTTCAATTTCCGCCACTTCATCGGCAGCTCGTTGCTCGATTGGAATTTCCTTAACTCCGTCATTCATCTCCCAATCGAAGGTACTCGATGGCAGAGCCACATAAAAAGGTACGTTATTGTCGTGGGCAGCCAGCGCTTTTAAATACGTTCCTATTTTGTTGGCCACGTCGCCGGTAACAGTGGTTCGGTCGCTGCCGACAATTACCATATCAACCATTTGGTGTTGCATTAAATGGCCACCTGCGTTGTCGGGAATAACCGTGTGCGGCACGCCTTGCTCGCCCAGTTCGTAGGCGGTTAATCGTGCTCCCTGGTTGCGCGGGCGTGTTTCATCGACCCAAACATGCACCGGAATTCCTTTTAAATGTGCTTTATAAATGGGCGCGGTTGCAGTTCCCCAGTCGATACAGGCCAACCAGCCGGCATTGCAGTGGGTTAAAATATTCACTGCACTTCCCTTCTTTTTATAAATTTCCTCAATCAGCTTCAGTCCGTGCTCCCCTATTTTATCGCCAAAATCAATTTCCTGCTGTTTTAATTCGCCGGCTTTTGCCAGTACTTTTTCATTCAAATCGGCTTCATTTTTATTCGCCAGAATAAAAGCCATCATTTCATCTACCGCAAAAGCCAGGTTTACAGCTGTTGGCCGCGACGATTTTAAATACTCGGCCACCCGGTTCAGTTCTTCTTCCCAATTTTCATTTTTCAGCTGAAAAAGTGCCAGGTACATGCCATAGGCCGCAGTTACCCCGATTAACGGCGCACCGCGAACCACCATTTCTTTTATGGCAAAAAAAGCGTCGTTGGCCGAACGCATGGCAAAAGTTTCGAAGATAAACGGCAATTTCCGCTGATCGATGACCTGAATAATAGTTGGGTCATCCGCGTCAACCCAAATAGTATGATAATGTTTTCCCTGAATTTTCATGAATACTGAACTTCCTGTAGTTTTTAAAGTTTAATATGAAGTTAAAAAAGATTTTCCCGAAATGCTTATTTTAGTGAAATAAATTTAAACGAATGAAAGCAAACCTTTCAAACATAAAAAATATCATTTTCGATTTGGGGCGCGTGTTGTTAAATCTTGATTTTGATGCGTCGATAAAAGCCTTTCAACAACTTGGCAGCGATGGCGAAGTTCTGGATCATAAAAATGCTTATGTCGATCCTATTTTCTACAAGCTCGAAATTGGAAAAATTACTCCTGCAGAATTCAGAAGTGGCGTAAGAAAACTACTTAAAAAAGAACAACTTACTGACCGCCAAATTGACAAAGCCTGGTATGCGATGATTCTCGACATTCCGGAACACCGGGTAAAAAAGGTGCAGGAGCTCAGCAAAAACTATAACCTTTACTTGTTTAGCAATACCAATCAAATTCATATCGACCGATTGCTTACAGAATTTAAAACTCAACACGGCATCGATTTCCCATCGCTGTTTAAAACGGTTTATTATTCGCACGAAATTCACGATCGCAAACCGGAAGTAAGTGCCTATGAAAAGGTAATTGCGCTGTCGGGGGTTAATCCGGAAGAAACGCTGTTTATCGATGATTTGGAAAATAACATCGTTGCCGCGCAAAAAGCCGGATTAAAAACTTTCTGGTTACAAAACGGTATGGAAATGACGGAGCTATTTTAATTTGACTTCGATAAAAAATCGGGTAAATATTTCTTGCACCGTTCTTTAGAGCGGTGTTAAAAAGTGAAGATAGCCTCAATTAATTTTTAGGATTTTTGTAACATGAAGTTTACAAAAATCCTAAAAATTTACATTAAACAGAGCTCATCATTAATCACCGCCTTAAAAGACGGTGCAAATACTATTTATTGTAATTCTTTCTTGAAATGGAGCTCGCATTATTTTATTATCCGAACCCGTTTTATACGGATATCTTCAAGTGGCCGCCAACGCCTGTCGATTTCAACCTGAACGATTTTATCCACCACATCCATTCCCGACGTTACCTGCCCAAAAATGGTGTAACTGCCATCGAGGTGAGGTGCGCCACCAATGGTTTTATACACCTGCCGTTGCTCGGCCGAAAACTTGTAATTGTTAACTTCCTCCAGCTCATCCAAACCTTTATCAAAATATTTCCGCCCCGAAACGATGTAAAACTGCGATCCATCGGAGCGTTGTCGCTGATTTTCGGTATCCGGTTTTCGTGGCGAACCGATCATTCCGCGCTTGTGATACAACCCGGAAACAATATGCGCCGGGATGGTGTAGCCCGGGCCTTTCCAGCCCACATTTGCACCGGACACCGCATAGCGGGTATCAGCGGCACCACTCTGTATTCCGAAGTCGGCAATAACACGGTGAATCAGTAAACTATCGAAATAATGTTCTTTGGCCAGCCGGATAAAATTATCGCGGTACTCGGGCGTTTCGTTAAACAGTTTTATGGTAATGTTGCCGTAATCGGTTTCCAGTACAAGCCCTTTAATTTTGCGGTTTTCGGCGGCAATCTTTTCGTTCGAGGTATTTTTCAGCATCTCCAGCGGCTCGGGAGTTTCGTTTTTCTTTCGCAGCATGGCTGCAATAAATTCCGCCGGGATGGCAAAACTCTGCAATTCGAAATTAACCGTTCCGGAATAAGCCACGCCAATCGCTTTTCCGGTTGAGACAAAAATTGGTGCGCCAAACTGCGATGTCCGAATCTTGTTACTTAAGCGGTACAACCTCGTCCCCCTGATGTTTGCAAGGTTTAGCACTTTGCCGGTAAAAAGTTGCAGGGTTTTCCCGGTTTTTGGTGCCACATAAAACGATTTGGCAAAATTGGGCAAGGTATCCTTATGCAGCTCAATGGGTTCGCGGCTAATGCTGTCCACCTTCAAAATAATCAGGTCGTTTATCCGATCGAAAGCCACAAAACTGCGTGCCGTGTATTTTTTATCCTCATCAAAAGGCTGCACCTTAACATTGGTGGCCTGATTGACCAACGAATATTTAGTAACCAACAGGTCTTCGCCCACAAAAAATCCCTGCCCCGATTCCAGAATCCGGTCGCCGTCGTACGAATCAATTTTTGCAATCGATCGCATTAACTGATTCCAGATATCCTGTTTTTCATCAGCAGCGGCTTCTTGTTTTGATGGTGTTTCCTGTTGCTGTGTTGTTCCCTTTTTTGTTTTATTTCCGCAGGAACTCAAAAAAACAATAGCCAGAACTATGTAAAGGATTTGTTTTATCATAACACTACTTAATCACATTCACTTTGATTTTCACATCGTTATACGGCCGGTTATTGCTGTCGGTTTTTAGTGCTGCAATTTTATCAATTACATCAAAGCCCGAAATGCATTCGCCAAAAATGGTGTATTTCCCATCCAGTTCGGGGTAGCCGCCAACGGTAGTGTAAGCTTCGCGCTGGGCATCAGAAAATTCAAGCGTATTGGGATTCAAATTGTAATCGGTTTCAATATCGGCTTTTATTTCGCCGGCCAATTCGCGGAATTCTTTTACTTTTTTCTCTTCCTTCAGCTGCTTCAACTGCTCCCGAACTTCGGGTGTCATATACTTCTCCACAATTTTTTTCCGAATTGGAACATTCACGGCCAACTCCATCGTATCCAAAGCCCCCTCAGTATGCACGCTTCCTTTTACAATAAAAAACTGCGAAATATCCGACTGCTTAAACGGGTTTACCTCATCGGGCTGTCGGGGTGCACAAAGCGAACCTTTTTTATGAAAATAATGCTTCAGAATTTCGTCGTCAACGGTTTTGTCCGGATCGCCATAACCAATACGTTTTCCAGGAGGTGCGTTTCGCGAGCTTTTTGAACCGCCCTGAATCAGAAAATTCTCGATAACGCGGTAAAACAAAGTGCCATCGTAATAACCTTCGTTGGCCAGTTCGATAAATGCCTTTTGGTGTTTTGGCGTGTCGTCGTACAGCCGGAAACGCATATCGCCGTAATTCGTCGAAATCTCAATAACACGCGACTGAGCAAAAGATGAAACACCTAATAAACAAACAAATACAATTAAAAATCCGGTTTTAAACATAAACTATTTTGAGCGTTTTATTTCCATTTTTATATCCGCTTTCGGACGATCGTACTGATCCGTTTCAACGGCCGCAATCTTATCCAAAACATCCAGTCCCTCAACAACCTCGCCAAAAACAGTGTAATCTCCATCTAACGAAGGATAGCCGCCAATGGTGGTGTATGCCTCACGCTGCTCATAAGTAAACGAAAGCTGTGGCTGTTCAGTCCACGCGCTATCAGCAGCGGCGCGCAGTTCCGATAAACAAATGTTAAACCCGTCCTGATCGTTATTCTCCCGGTATTCGTCTAATTGCGGTTTTGCTTCGGCAAGTTTTTCCTGTAGAAATTCATTTTTGGCGCGGCTGTTCATCATCATTTCCATAGTGTCGAGTTTTCCGGGCGTTAAAACCTCGCCCTGCACAATATAAAACTGCGAGCCACTCGATCGTTTTTCAGGATTCGAGGGGCCGCCACGACGTGCTGCTGCCAAAGCTCCTTTTTTATGAAAATGTTGCGGTAAAATTTCTGCCGGGATGGTGTATCCGGGATTTCCGCCTCCCAAACGAACGCCTGGTGCTGAATCTTTTGAGTCGGGATCGCCTCCCTGAATCATAAAGTTTTCTATTACCCGATGAAAAAGCAATCCATCGTAATAAGCTTCGTCAATCAGTTTCAGAAAATTCTGTTTGTGCTCGGGCGTGTCGTTGTATAATTTCAATTTTATTTCGCCAAAATCGGTTGAAATAACAACCAGGTCCTTATCGCTACTTTGTTTGGCATTGCTACACGAAATTCCTACTCCAACAAAAACAATTAAGATTAAAATAATTAATTTCATGCGATTATTATTGTCAATTCTCAATGGTAACTCATGCCTGCCTGACCGGTAGGCCGGGAACTCGCTTATAATCCTCCTCCATTGTGTAAAATTCTTAGCTGCTCGTTTCCTCATTCGTATTTAATTTTCTTATTTTGACATTATAAATTCCCGTAAAGATAAAAAGATGATAAACATTCACTCCTGGCTTCTTTTAATGTTCGTGTTTTTTTCATGTTCAATCCCGGAGAAAGAGCACGAAAACCCCACTGTTCAATTAAAGGCTGAGAACTATATTCCTGAAATTGCAGATAAATTAAACGAGATATCTGGATTGATGATTTACAACAAGCATTTTTGGGGATTTAACGACAGCGGTGGCAAAAACGAATTGTATGGCTTTAATAAATCGGGCCAGATAATATACGAGATTGAGCTCGACAATGCCCAAAACGAAGATTGGGAGTCGATAACACAAAGCGAGGAGAACATTTTTATCGGCGATTTTGGAAACAACATGGGCAACCGCAATAACCTGCTCATTTACAGAATCGACAAAAAAGATCTTTCGGAAAAAGCAGAACAAAAAATTGATACCAAAGAAATTAAATTAAAATATGCCCTACAGGATAACTTCTCATATTTAAAAAAAACCACACCGTACGATTGTGAAGCGATGGTAGCCTTTAAAAACAAACTGTATCTTTTTAGTAAAAACTGGCGCGACGAAACTACTTGGCAGTACAAAGTGCCCACAAAAAAAGGCGATTACGAAATAACCCCAACCGATACTTTTAATGTAAAGTGCCTGGTTACGGGAGCCGATATCAGCCCCGATAATAAAACACTGGCGCTGGTGGGTTATGAAAATTACCGCTCGTTTATCTGGTTGTTTTCCGATTTTCCGGGCGATCGTTTTTTTGAAGGCAAAAGCCAGCACATTAAACTGGAAGGAATTGACGGCGCCCAGACCGAGGGCATTTGCTTTTTAAGCAACGACAGCATTTTGGTTTCGTGCGAAAAAACCCAAAGTTACAATCAGCAGGTTTTCCTGTTCGATTTAAATAAACTCAGCGATGGAACACATTAGGGTAAACCACAAAATCAGGCTCGAACTGATTAATTCGTCGATGGCCGAAATTGTATTTCAAACTATTGACCGCGATCGCGAGTACCTGAAAAAATGGCTCCCCTTTGTGCAATACACCAGCAAAATAGAAGATACGAAGGCTTTTATAGCCAGCATCACGCAAAGCGGTAACAAAAGCGACCTGGTTTATGCCATTTGGTACAACGAAGAATTTGCCGGACTGATAGGTTTTAAAGACACCGATTGGGTAAACCGCAAAACGGAACTTGGCTACTGGCTGGCCGAAAAAATGCAGAGCAAAGGAATTATAACCTCTAGCGTTGAAAAACTCATCCGGTTTGCTTTTCAAAAACAAAAAATGAACCGCATACAAATTAAAGTGGCAGAAGAAAATTTACAAAGCGAGAAAATTCCTCTAAAACTGGGATTTGTTTACGAAGGCACTGAACGCCAGGGAGAACACCACAACACTGGTTATGTAAACCTTAAAATTTACAGTAAGCTCAAACACGAAATTGCAGAATAGTTGCAACCTCCACCAGCTTTTCATGTCGGTATTAATGTAAAACAATGGTTATAATATAGTTTGTTAGCCAGAAAAGAATACGAACTCATTGAATTTTTATATATTTGACCCGTAAATTCATTTGTTCGAATTTTAAACTTTAACAATGAAAACGGAAACAGTTACAGAAAAGTCGCTACGAAGAAACCTCTACCGGGTGCTACGTAAAACAGGTGTTACCAAAGACAACATTTGTTTAACCGCCTCGTTTTATGAGGATCTGAATTTCGACCACATTGATTGGACAATTTTTATTCACTATTTAGAACGCATCTTCACCATTCGAATTAATGATGAAGAGCTAAGTCGTTTTTCGAGTGTAAACGATACGCTCCTGTACCTACGTGGGGAATTGGTTTATTCGAGAAGTTAGACAGAAGAAACAGAAATGAACAAAAAAGGGACTCAATGCATTTGAGTCCCTTTTTTTTTGAACTTTTCAATTGAAAGTTTGTAACTTAAACAAAATTTTAATTTCGAAACAAGATGGAAGAAGTAAACAAATTATCAGAACAAATTTACGACTTAGTAATGTTCTATGGCCCCAAACTAATTGGAGCAATCGTCACACTTATTGTGGGTTTATGGATTATCTCTATTCTTAGAAGAGCAATTCGTAGCCGTTTTGAAAAACAAAATGTAGATCCCTCTCTACGGGGCTTTCTGAACAGTTTGATCGGGATTGGTTTAAAAGCCATGCTTTGGATCGCTGTTATTGGAATGATGGGCGTTCAAATGACCTCTTTTATTGCCATTCTTGGTGCTGCCGGTTTGGCTATTGGCATGGCCTTTTCGGGCACTTTATCAAATTTTGCAGGAGGAGTTATGATCCTTATTTTTAAACCATTTAAAATAGGACACTACATCACTGCGCAAGGCCACTCGGGAACCGTAAACGAAATTCAGATCTTTAACACGATACTGAAAACACCCGACAACAAAACAATTATTATTCCAAATGGTGGGTTGGCAACCGGATCGATGATCAACTTTTCGGCGGAAGCTAAACGCCGTGTTGATTTTACCTTTGGAATTGCGTACGGCGATGATGTTGACAAAGCCAAAGAAGTATTAATGAAGCTGATAAAAGCCGACGAAAGAATTATAAACGACCCGGCCGAACCGTTTATTGCAGTTAGCGAACTGGCCGACAGCTCGGTTAATTTAGTGGTTCGTGTTTGGGCCGAAGCCGCCAATTACTGGGGTATTTATTTTGATCTTCATGAAAATGTTTACAAAACATTCGAGAAGGAAGGCCTCAATATTCCTTTCCCGCAAATGGATGTACACGTACAGAAATAAAAATTATACAACCAAAAGGAAGAGGCTGTCCAAAAAGTAAAATTGGACAGCCTTTGTTTTTATTGTCCCTTTAAGATTTGTATCTTAAAGGTGGATATGACAATAAGATCAAACGTACGATTTAAAAGCGTTACTTCCCAGCAATCGATGCTGTTTCCAAGTAATTTAAGCGATAAAATAGCGGCTAATCACCCTGTTCGTCTTGTTAACCAGATAGTTGATGGTTTAAACATCGACGATATTTTATCGACCTACAAAGGTGGTGGCACCAGTTCTTATCACCCTCGGATCATGCTTAAGATCCTGTTCTACAGCTATCTGAACAATGTTTATTCATGCCGGAAGATTGCACGCCAGTTGGAAGAAAACATCCATTACATGTGGCTTTCAGGCGAGGCAACGCCTAATTTCCGAACGATCAACAACTTTCGCAGTCAGAAACTGAAACACCAGATCCAAACCTTGTTTGCCCAAATGGTACAGCTAATGGCAGAGATGGGCTATGTGAGCCTCGATGTTCAGTACATAGATGGGACGAAAATCGAGGCAGCATCTAACCGCTATACTTTTGTTTGGCGTGGGTCGGTTGAAAAATACAAGGAGAAACTTGAACATAAAATCCAGAGTGTTTTAAAAGATATTGAGGCAAGTATTGATGTCGATTCTGCTGAACAAACAGAAGACGATCAGCCGCAACCAGTTAATGCAGTGTTGCTTAAGAAGAAAATCGGTCAACTAAACGAGCAACGGTCGAAACTGGATAAGAAACAGCAAAAACAGGTAAAACAACTGGAAGAAGATGCATTGCCACGACTTCAAAAGTATGAACAGCAATTGGAAACACTGGGCACCCGTAACAGTTACTCGAAAACCGATACCGATGCCACTTTCATGCGCATGAAAGAAGACCATATGAAAAACGGCCAGTTAAAGCCGGCTTACAACACGCAAATCAGTACCGAAAACCAGTTTATTACAGGCTTTTCACTTCACCAGCGCCCCGGCGATACAGCTACACTAATTCCGCATCTCGACCAGTTTGAAGCACTCTACAACAAACAATCATCTACCGTTGTGGCCGACTCAGGCTATGGAAGCGAAGAAAATTACCAGCACCTGGAAAATAAAGATATCCAGGCTTTTGTCAAGTATAACTACTTTCATAAAGAACAAAAAAGAAGCTACAGGAACAATGTTTTTCTGCAGGCAAACCTGTACTACAACCAGGAGCAGGACTATTATGTATGCCCCATGGGACAACACCTGCATAACGCAGGTAAAGGAAAACGGAAATCAGAGCTGGGATTCGATTACCAGGTGAGTATTTACCAGGCACAAAACTGCACGGGCTGTCCGCTACGGGGGCAATGCCACAAAGCCAAAGGAGATCGGAAAATCGAAGTTAACCACAACCTGAATCGTTTACGACAAATTGCACGCGATAAACTGTTGAGCGATGAAGGACTTTACCATCGGAGCAAACGCCCCATTGAGCCCGAAGCTGTATTCGGACAGCTGAAATCGAACAACAAATTTAACCGGTTTACCCTCCGGGGATTGAGCAAAGTTGAAATCGAGTTTGGTTTAATGGCAATCGGGCATAACCTGAGGAAGATAATAGCTATAATTATGTCCTCAAAACGGGAAAAAACAGTCTTTTGGGCCATTATTGTTGTTTTTGAAGTAGTAAGCACAAAAAACAACAACTTGAAAAAGCAACAATCTAAAATCTGGATGAAAAACTACTATTCTGAAATTGCAGCATAAAAAAAGAGACCGCCTTTTTGGACAGCCTCTTTGTTTTCTTGGTGGGCCCACCTGGAGCAGTATCGAACTTGTTGATTGAAGATTATGAGGCAGTATTGAAGATTATGAGTGTCGAAAATCAGAAAAGGAAACTCAGGTTATAAGTGATTTAAATACCAGGTTAATTCTACTGACTGTTGAAACATAATAATTCACGCCAGTTCTATTTGCTTAATTGTTAGAATTAGAGACGAATATAATTGCTGTGGAATATTTATAATATGGTTGCAGAAAATAATATAGACCTATACAAATCACTATTCAGGGAAGGAAACCTGTGGTATTTTCCCATTTGCTTTCGAAGGAAAATTAATTCAATATATTGGACGGATTCAACGTTCAAAAAATCCACCTGTCATTTTTGATTACGGGGATTCAAAAATTGATTATTTTGAAAAAATGTTCAAACAACGAAAACGATATTATAACAAACTACTAAAATAGATGCCAGAAAGTCAAAATATAGAATGGAAAGAAAGTTGGAGAGATGAATACCTTAAATGGATTTGTGGTTTTGCCAATGCAAAAGGTGGAAAGATAATCATTGGTAAAAATGATAATGTAGAAATTGTCGGCGTTGCAAAGGCAAAGCGATTGATGGAAGATATCCCAAATAAAATCTAAACTCAGCTTGGAATTATTTGTGATGTAGATTTAAAGAATGAAGATTGTAAAGATTATATTGAGATAGGTGTGGTAACTCAAAAGTAGACATGCCGGGTGGTTCTTTAAAATGTACTACCCGGTAAATTTTTACCGGACACTAATGATTTGGAATGACAAAATTGAGATCCTTAGTTTTCCTGGCCCCATTCCTCCGGATGATGACAATATTTTAAAAGAATACAAACGAATTGTTGCCAGAGATTATAGGAATAGACGAATAGGAGATTTTCTAAAAGAACTGCGTCTAACTGAAGGACGAGGTACAGGTTTTCCTACTATTTATAATGCTATGGAAAATAATAATTCTCCTTCTCCTGGATTCGATACAGATAAGCATAGTACATATTTTCTTACAACGCTACCTGCTTTTATAAGTGACCAAGTTAGTGACCAAGTTAGTGACCAAATTAGTGCTATAGTAGATGAAACAATCCATAGTAGAGTTTCTGATATTTTGAACTTGTTCTTAACTGCGAAGAAAAGGACAGAGTTATTCGAAGAGTTAGGATTAACAAATCATTCGAAAAACAGGAAAAGATATCTAGACCCATTAATAGATTATGGTTGGGTTAAGATGCTTTATACTGAGACTAAAACTAGTCCTAAACAAATGTATTTAACCACTGATACAGGGAAACGATTATTAAAACTTTTGATATCTAACGATTAGAGATTTTTATCAAAATTCCGACAATTTTTTTTTGTAAATACCGATTACAATCTTTTTTTTCATTTAGCTTACTAGAACTCGTACACAAAGCTGACAAGATCTTTGAAAGATTTCAAAAAGAAGCGGAAATAAAAAAATGCTTCGCGTAAAGCTTTTAGTTCCCTTTCAAAAAAGATATAACATTCCCCATACCTCAACTTCAGAAATATAAAAATGCAAAAAAGAGGTTGCCACAGAATTTAACCAGACTTTTGGTCGTATTTCAGCCGTTTCCCCCGGCCTTCTCCGCCTCCTGATTTACGACGTTTCCCCAAACCCTTTCCAAGTTTTTGGAATAATTCTTTAAATGACTTTTTCTCACATTCTCCAAGGCCTCGTCCCGTTTTTGGACCTTTGCCTTCGGGGCCGGTTCCGTTTAATTTTGGCATAACTAGTTTTTTAAGATTACATACTACTGCGAGCTATTTGCTTCAATTTGCTTTTAATTATCCTTTTACGAAGGCTACTTAAACGATCGATAAAAAGTATTCCCTGTAAATGGTCGTATTCGTGCTGAAATATACGAGCCACCAGCCCGTCAAGCGTTTCTTCGCGTATATCGAAATTTTCATTCCGGTAACGGACTGCTATTTTATCGGGTCTAATAACATTTTCAAAAATTCCCGGAATACTCAAACATCCCTCGTTATAATAATATTCTTCTGTACTGTATTCGAGAATTTCAGGATTTAAATACATTTTCACTACAGGTGCTGTTTCATCATTATTTACAGATGTGGTATCAATGACAAAAATATTTTTTAAAACGGCAACCTGAGGACCGGCAAGTCCGCATCCCTGTTCTTTTTGTAGGGTGAGTGCCATGTTTGCCGCTAACTCAGTGAAATCATCTTCTGCATCAATATCATGCGTTTTACTCCGCAGTATTTTAGATCCGTATAGAATAATCGGTAAAATCATGTGGTTTAGTTTACTGAATTACAAACAAGATTTGAAGATGTTAAATCCATGATCTGACTTTCTTTTTGTATTTCGAATATTCAATACCGAATTGCAGTAACATCTTTTGTTCTTCTTTTCGGATATAAAAAATATGAATGATACATAAATAGGCAAAAGGGATAATTAGCAAAACAACCGATTTTAGTAATACGGTTGTACCTAAGAGGATAAGCAGCATTCCAAAGTACATAGGATTTCGACTGATTCTGAATGGTCCGTTTGAAATAAAATAAGACGGTTTCAGATAAGGCTTTACGGTTGTTTTATATTTTTTGAAAAGATTATCTGTCCAAAGATTAAGGATGATGCCTGATAGTACAAATATCCATCCGAATTGGTTGTATGGGAAAAATATCATCTTTTTTTCGACGATTAAAAAATGTAAAATGATGATGAGAGTTAAAAATCCAAGAAACCATGTAGTTGGCATAATTTTTCTTTCCATGCTTCGGATTGTTTAAAAATGATAATTTCTTACATAATAGTTCATGCCTTTATACTTTGTTTTTTTTATCAGCTTCAAAGATTCCAGAGACTCTACAACAGCCATATCTGTATTCTCTTTTATCAGAAGCGCTTTCATTGTGTCTTCACGTAAAGGGTGAACCGCAGTAATATTCAGGATATCTTCAAATGCATTGCCGGTAATCCCGGTATCCGTTCCTTCAAAACCTGTTAGCAGCTCGGTTGTAATCCCGGCATTGCTGAATATTTGCCAGGCCATTGCTAATGTTTTTTCCGTTGCCGGCCTGGCATCACTCATGGCCGGAGGGCGCGTTGGTATGGATAAATAAGCAGTATCGGGATTTATTTTACTAATAAACGATGCTGTTTGTTCGACCTGCTCCGATGAATCGTTATAGCTATTTATCAGCATTGTTTCGGAATGTAGCTTTCCTTTATAAACAGTGGCAAATTGGTTAATCCCTTCCAAAACTTGATCTAATTTTATACTGCTGTGAGGACGGTTGATTTTCTTCCACGTAAGTTCATCTGTTGTATCCACTTTTACAGAAACCCAGTCGGCCTCCATTAAATTTCTACGAACATTTTCATGATGCAAAAGGGATGCATTGGTAATTACTGCAATGGGAATTTCAAACTTTCTCAGCATCTGGATCGCTTCTCCGAGATTTTTATCAAGGGTAGGTTCTCCGTTGGAGACAAATGTGAGATAATCAGGGCGATGCAGCTCATCCAGCATGCTCAGATGTTCCTCTACGTTTTAAAAAGTTTTTTTGGAGCATAAAAAACTTCCTGATTTGTGCTCATGTGCCGGGTTTCTCCAATCTGGCAATAAATGCAACTATAAGAGCACACTTTTCGGGAAACAATATTGTTAATTCCCAAGCTCAATCCAAGCCTTCTTGACGTAACAGGGCCAAAAGCAATCATAATCGTTCCTCCGTTAATTCATAAATCGCATTCTTTTACGGCTGCCAGCGCTAATGTTTCTATGATATAATACGTTTTCGGGAAACCGAACCCAGGAAGATTTCTGCCGGTAACTTCTAATCCTTTTTTTCCAGCTCACCAAGTCTTCTTTCAATATCCTTTTGACTGTTCTTCAGAGACTCTGCCTGCGATTTAAGCATTTTAACTTCTTCTTCCCTGTCCGGAATTCGATGACGTAACATACCAGAGTTTGAAAATGGCCAATTCCAGAAGTTTCTTCGTCCAAATCCTCTTCCTCTTCTTCCTAAACCGCCAAAACCATTTTCAAAACCGGGGATATCATTTCCCGAACAAAATCCAAATCCTCTTCCGGTCATGGAGCCTTGCCCCATTGGACCGGTACGATCTCCTGATGGCATAATTTTAAATTTAAAAATTCAGCAATTCATTATTTTACGGGCTCTTTGTCCGTTTCTGATTGTCTTATACAAGCATAACAAATCAAAAGAACCAATGTTCAATTAGTAATGCGATGTATTCATGCTTTTTGTTATAAATTTTACAATCCAAGTTGCAATAAAATAAAACCTGCAAGTAATGTTGCTATCATGTTGATTGCTTCATTTCCGGAAGTTGCAATCGTAGCAGCTATAAATCCTGCTACTTCCATCATTCGATGGATTTGTAATGAAACAACAGTAAAAGCAGCTACACAACCAGGTGTAATGACCGAAATTGCAGTAACAATAATTTGCAGCTGATCTTTGGAGTTTGTTCGTATAAAGCTTCTTGTTTGGGACAATTATACAATCAATAATAACCATCATGAAAAGCACAAATGCCGTTATCAGTAATGCTTGTTTTCGCGTGAGAATAAAACCTCAATCATCATTTAAAAACAAACAGTTATTTGTTTTAAAATAAACAAATGTTTGTTTAAATTTGTTAGTAAAACAAACAAATGCTTTTGCATGTTGCAATAACAATTCACTCTCTGAATGAAATCGAGGATTTCTATAAAGAAATATTACGCTTTACTGTTCAACGAAAGTTCTCGCTAAACAGGGAAACATCACAAAAGATTTTTAGTACAGAAGAAGTTGTTGAGGTATATTTAATGGAACATCAATCTGTACAATTCGAAATTTTTATAAGCCGCCAAAAGGAAAAGAAACAGTTTTCTCATGTTTGTTTGGCATACCGGCAAGCACATATAATTTATGAAAAGGCGATTAGCTTAGGGTATCGAACACGGGTAAAAAGCAACAAAGAGAATAACACTTATTTCGTTTGGGATAAAAGCGGAAATATGTTTGAGATTAAAGAAATCCATTCAAAATGATCGAGCAATTAAAAATGAAGTTTGGGACGAAATGTTCAGCAATTGGTGTAAATAAAGAATGGACCGGAACATTTCAGCAACCGTCAAAACCTTTAAAATTTTGCGAAGCTGTAAATTATTCCTTTCAGGAACCGGTAAAGTTAGGAAATCAAGATATTGGATGTAGGGGGGCAAGAAGAAGTTTAGGATACGATAACGACGATTCAGCTCTTGCTCGCTTCATCTCAAGCAACAATAATATTCCGGTTCAGTTTATCGAAAACGCCCTTCGTGAGATTCCTAAATTAAAAAACATTAATAATGTATTTTTGGGGATTGATGAGGATATGGAAAAGAAAATAGAGCCTGATTTATACATCATCTATGTTCAGCCGCTAATGGTTACTAAACTAATACACAACCTGGCTAAAATAGGAATAAGGCCGTTTGTATCATCCTTTTCACTCTTATCGGTTTGTGGTAATATATTTTCACATTGTTATAAAAATAAAACCGTAAGTTTGTCATTTGGCTGTCCTGAATCTCGAAAATACGGTGGTATTGAAAAAAACGAAGTGGTGCTGGGTTTTTCTTCTGAATACGCTCTGAATGTTATCAGCTCTGCTTGAAGTCGTTAACAATGACAAGAGCGAAAATTTATTTTATTCCCGGAAATGAAGGCAACAAAAATATACGTAATTATCATATTTACCCTGTTTTCGTCATGTAAGGCCAAAAAGCAGGAAAGCAAAGCGAATAGGAAACAAGTAATAACCGTAAGTATTTTACCTCAAAAAACATTTGTGGAAAGGATAGCCGGGGATGATTTCGAGGTAAATGTTTTGCTCCCGCCCGGAGAAAGTCCCGCAACTTTTACGCTATTGCCCTCGCAGTTAAAAGATATCGCTCATTCAAAAATCTGGTTTCGGGTTGGGTATATTGGCTTTGAATATGCATGGAAAGAAAAAATTGAACAAGTCAACCCGCAAATGAAGGTGATTGACCTTTCAAAAGGGTTGGACCTAATTACTGCTACATCCACAATTTCAACAGAAGCAAAAACAGAGAAGGGAATTAATCCCCACATTTGGATGTCGCCGCCATTGGTAAAACAAATGGCCCTACGCATTGTCGAAGAACTTTCTGTTTTAAATCCTGAAAAAAGTGCCATTTATAACGAAAACTATCGCGGCTTTGCCACCGAAATCGACCAATTGGATAATAAAATCAGAAGTACTTTAACGAATTATCAAGGTCGTATATTTATTATGTTTCATCCGAGCCTTTCCTATTTTGCCCGTGAATACGGACTAAATGAATATTCACTTGAACCTGGAGGAAAAGAAACAACACCTCAGCGAATGGCTGAATTGGTTAGGCTGGGCAGAAAAGAAAATATAAGGGTAATTTATATTCAAAGTGATTTGGACCGTGAACAAGCTCGTGTATTTGCAGAAGAAATTGATGGAGAAATTATCGAAATGTGGCCGTTAAACCCAGCCTGGGAAGAAAATCTAATTAAAATTACCGATATGCTTATTCAGAATTTTTAGTGGTTAATAATCAACACAGAAAAGCATATTAAATTAAGTACGTAAGAAAATCTAATTCAATTGTCCCAAAGCGTTAAGCAGTAGTTGCCTCAGTTTTTTTAAATGTGGCTCTTCCATGCTACGGTTTCCGACCGGTTCGTTTATATTTTCATGAGCAACAATTCGGGCCGGAGCCTGGCTTAAAACCACTATCTCATTCCCCAGCAAGAGCGCTTCATCAACATCGTGGGTTACAAAAATAACAGTGCGCTTGTCCGACTTCCATATTTTCGAAAACCACCGTATCATATTTTGTTTCAACGCAATGTCTAATCCACTTAGTGGTTCATCCATAAGAATGACATCAGATGGGCAGGCAAAAGCTCGTGCAATAGAAACCCGTTGGCGCATCCCTCCGCTTAACTGCGAAGGATAATAATCGGCAAATCCTTCAAGTTCAACAAGCCGGATAAGTCGTTCAGCCTGGTTTTTTCGCTCTTCTGAAGATAAGTTTCTGCTTAGTACAAACTCAATATTACCCATGACTGTTTTCCATGGCAATAAACGGGGATCCTGAAAAATGTACGAAAACAGCTTATCGTCGAAGCCTGTGAGCTTCCCGCTGTCGGGAGTTATTAGTTTGCCAATGATGTTCAGTAGGGTAGTCTTGCCGCACCCCGAAGGACCAAGAATGCAGGTGATAATACCTTCTGAAAGTTCCATACTGAAATCGCTGTAAAGCGGATTTCCGTTATAGCTTTTACTAATATTTTTAACCTGCATTCTCATAATTACATTTTCCAGGTTACAATTTTACGTTCACCCCATCGTATAATCTTTTCGAAACCATAACTTATGAGTACGGCAATTAAAGTCCAGGCAATAACAGCATCTACATTTAAAAAGGTCTGGGCCGACTGCATTCTTGTGCCAATACCGTATTGAGGCTGGCTGAGCACTTCGCCAATGATTATGGCCCGCCATCCTATTCCCATAGCGCTTGATGCTCCGCTAATTATAAACGGCATAATTGCGGGGATGTATACTTCGCTTATAATCCGGCGTTTGCCTATCCTGTAAAACCGTGCCATTTCAATCAAGTCCTTATCGACGCTCCTGATACCGTCGACTACATTGGTACAAATAAACGGGAACATGGTAAGCATGGCGATAAAAATGGGGACGATATCGGGGTTAAACCATATCAGGGCCAAAAGGATAAGGGAAATTACAGGTGTAGAGCGGATAGAAACCAGCATTGGATTAATGAAAGCGTTGAATCCGGGACTGAGGCCGGCCAAAATACCTATTCCCATTCCTAAAATACCGGATACAATAAAACCAATTACCCCGCGTAGTATTGTTGTGCCTGCAACCTTTATAAACGCACTGTCGCCAAACAATTTAACGACGGTTAAAAAGGTGTCTTCCGGCTGGGGAACAATAAAATCAGAATCAAAACAGATGGCCAGAATTTTCCAACCGATCAGCATTACTGCTACCGATGTAAAACTTATATATTGCTTTTTAGTAAAAGAAATTTTCATCGGGTATTTTGCCTCCAATAATATCAGGGTTCATATCATAAAAAACCTTCAGGTATTCATCAATTTGCGTTTGTATTTTGTTTGCCCTTACAAAATTAAGATTTGATCGGGGAATGGACTGTAAAGCAACCTGGTAATCGGGCAGGATGCCGTATTTTACGATAAGGGTTGCGGCACTGTCGGGATGTTGATTTACCCATTGGACAGAGTTTTTGTATGACGAAATTAATTGCTCCGCCAGTTGTGGGCTATCTTTCAGAATGCTATTACTTCCTAAAAAAGCAGTCATAGCAATAGATGTGCTTTGCTGTTTATTCCATTCAAGGTTCAAATCGAAAATGGGATGTAGTTTTTTATTTTTATGCATTACCAGGCTCACCAAAGGCTCAGGAATAACGCCCAGTTTTGCCTGCCTGGCAGCAATTGCATTTGCAAGATCGATATGGGTTGGAAAACTGTAATCGAGGGTAATGTCCTTATCCGGATTGATTCCATTTTTTTGCAGCAGATAACGAAAAACCACATCAGGTGTCATTCCTTTGGCCATCACATTTACCCTTTTATTTCTGATATCATTCCAACTGTTGATGGTCGTATCTTCCCCAACCAGGTATAGCGTTCCCCAACCCGGAATGGCGATAAGCCGGTAATCCAGGCCCTTATTGTATAATATTGCTGCCATGGTTGTTGGAAGAATCGCAAAATCGGCAGTACCATCCAGCATCATCTTCCGAACCTGTATGGGGTCATTCATAATATCGATTTGAATGTTCGTATTACCGGCATTGTTTATGCTGTCGATAAGCTTTATCATTCCCATAGAAGAAGGCCCTTTAAGCGTAGCAATTTTATAAGAATGCTTGTCCCCATCATTTCTGACCGGATTCCGGCACCCCATTAATAAAGAGAATACTATAAATATGATTAGTCTGCCCCTCATAATTTTAAAGCTTAACACAAAGCTACTTATTTTAGGCAATTTATGTTTTTTCTTAGGTCTTTAAAAATTGCTTTTGAACATTTGATTATATTATATGGTTTGAATCTTATCTTTTCAACTAAAAAAAATATAACTTTGAAAAAGATCATAAAATAACCGTATTTATACTGCGATTCAGATATCAGTCACAATCAAGGTTTTACGGGAATATCAATAATCTAATCCGGAGGTATTCTGATGGAAAAGAGAACAGGCACAGTATTAATTCAGATTGAAACCCGCGAAAATGTTCAGTTGCTGAACGATATTATCTCAAAACATTCACAAATTATTATTGGGCGGCAGGGGCTGCCCCGCAGCAATGGACAAAGCATTATTTCTCTTGTTCTTGAAGGTACTACCGATCAGATTGGTTCCCTTTCAGGCCAGTTGGGACGTTTAAAAGGAATTCAGGTAAAATCGGTACTTTTAAAGAATAGTACCAATGAATAAATTATGCCTTTTAACTACTGCCTTATTAGCTTTTTTAACACTCACTTCTTACAGTCAGAATGATAAAAAACGGAAAGCGGATAATGACTCAATTTCTCTTGCCGACAGGAATATTCGTATAGGGGAAGTTGTTGTATCGAGCCTCAGAATGGACAGAAAAATGAGGGAATTGCCCGCTTCGTTGAGCGTTACCCGAGCTTCTGATTATCAGCGACAATCTTCGCTTACCCTTTCCAATGTACTTAATGCCGAACCCGGTATTACTATGGGAAGCGACGGGGTTTGGGCTACCAATATCAATATCCGTGGCTTAGGCGAAAGCCGTTTGGTTACACTTATTGATGGGAACCGGGTGGAGACAGCCACAGATTTAACTGCTTCGCTTAGCATGATTGATGTAGCTGATATCGAGCGCGTTGAAGTTGTAAAAGGAGCGCAATCATCACTGTACGGTACCGGCGCTATGGGAGGAATCATAAATATTTTTACAAAAGACGGGCATTTTGCCGATAACCCGTACCTGTCAGGGGATGTTGCTTCAGGCTTTGCTTCGGCGAACAAACTGTTCTCAAACCATGCAGCCATCAATACAGGTAATGAAAAATGGTATTTCAGGCTTAGCGGTACATATAGTAAAGCCGATGATATACAAACCCCGGAAGGTATTTTGCCCAATAGCCAGTTCAAAACAAATAATCTTGCTGCAAAGGCGGGAATAAAACCATTTGCCAATCACTTATTTAATATTCAATTCCAGCGCAACTGGTCCACTGATGTTGGAATTCCCGGAGGCAATGCCTTTCCCGGTCCTGCTAAGGCAACTTACACTGATATTGGCAGGCAATTGTTTAATGCCAGTTATGAAATTACAAACATAACGGATAAACTCCCTTCTCTGAAAATAAACTATTTCAACCAGTATATCCTTCGCGATGTATCGATGATACCCAATACGGTGACAGAAACAACACTGGGCAACGGGAATACCCAGTTTACAACGCCTGAATTGATAACTCCCACCGGAAAGCACATGACAAACGGGGCTCAATTGCAAAGTACCTGGAACTTATCCGAAAAAAATAATCTTATAACAGGTTTGGATGTTTGGGGGCGTAAGCTTACCACCAGCCGTGAAAAATATATTACGGTCGAAGTATTAAATCCGCAGGGCGATATCCTCAAAACAAACCATCTGGAGCGCGGTGAAACACCAATTCCTGAATCAAGGTTTAACAGTGCAGGACTGTTTTTTCAGGATGAGGTTCATTTGCTGGATAACCGGCTTACGCTTATAACCGGCGGTCGGTTGGATCAGATATGGATTAAAAACGATGAAGGGTTTGATGTTGACTACCTTATTGTTAATGGTAACCGGAACGACTCTCCTTCAACCCAGCGGGTGACTTTTGAACAAGGCCATGAAAACAGTTTTTCGTGGAGTGCTAATGCCGGTATCCTATATCAAATTCATAAAAATGTTGATGTGTCGCTGAACCTGGCGCGTTCATTCAGGTCTCCATCGCTTGAGGAGCGTTTTAAATATATCGATCTGGGCAACTATGTCCGGTTGGGTGATCCTTCGCTAAAACCGGAAAAGGGATATTCTGCCGACTTTGGGTTAAGGGTATGGAATCCCCGTTTATGTCTGCAGTCAGGCGTATTTCTCAACCGGATTACCAATATGATCGTAGAAGCTCCGGGAGAATTTGTATATACCCTTACTTCGGAAAGTGAACCTGATACTATTCCGGCTCTTATCAATTCCAATGTGAGCAAGGCTTTGCTTTACGGATTCGATTTTAAACTCGATTACAATGTTTATGATAATCTGGTATTATTTGTATCGGGCGCGTATGTTCGGGGAAAAGACACCGATGCCAATGAAAATCTTCCATTGGTTCCTCCATTGAACGGACGGTTGGGGATACGCTATTCCAATTATAAAGCAGGCGCTGTTGAACTTACATTAGTTGGTGCCGCAAAACAAAATAAAATTGCCGAAGGTGAAAAGAAAACGGATGGCTATTACCGCCTGGATATGGCTGTAAGTACAAATAAAATAGACTTAGGCATAGCTCGTTTGCAGGTGTTTGCCGGAATTGACAATATTACCAATAACAGCTATACAAATCACCTTTCAACTAATAGGGGGGATATTAGTATTGAACCCGGCCGGAATATTTTTGTCCGTCTGAACCTGTCCTTTTAAGTTGTGCCTGATAGTTATTCGGGAGATACGGATCAAACATACATTGCTTTTATTACCGAGGATGGGAAAGATCTTGCAAATAGTAAGTTCGTTGGAAATGTGGTTGTTGCAAGTTAAAAAAGGCATTAAGGAAACCGCTGGATTTAAAGGCGGTTTTTTTTTGGTGTGCCGTGCATGGTAAATAGCTATAGGGTGAAAGTCCTGAATGGGGGTTTGTAGTGCCAACCATTAGCCGAAGGCAAGGGTGTCCATCGTGAGGTGGAATCTGAAGGAAGCTGAAAGCAAATTTCTGACCCGAGGAACACGAACATCACTAGGCATTTCCAATGGGATAAGTTTGCCAAACAAAACGAAGTCCAAAACTACACGGACATTGGAGTGTAGATGGTGCGGGTGGATGGAATGAAAGTTATTTATCTTACCGCGGGAGGTCTCACGGAGGTGTGGAAACAGAGTATGAAACACGGTTGGAAAAGATTTATCGTGAGAAGTCAGCCGAGGCCATAGTACCATAACCGACAACTTATGGGAAGGGCCAAACCTTAATGAGTGAGAAGTAAATGAATGTTACTCAATGAAAGGAACAATGCAGAAAATCTTTGATGATTCGAAGGCCTGTCCGCAAAAGAATAGGACGGCATCCGAAGGCTATGCGGGAGGGCAGACTTTTATAGAGATAACAGAAAACAACCTCACTCCCAACTATCAGTCAGAGAATGGATTGTTAGAACGTATCCTTTCATCCTCCAACCTAAACACAGCTTACAAACAAGTTAAGCGGAATAAAGGAGCAGGAGGTGTTGATAAGATGCAAGTTGAATCCTTAAAGGATTATCTTGTCTGTCACAAGGATAAGTTACTGGCCTCTATTCATAAAGGTAAATACCGCCCCAATCCTGTGAGACGGGTGGATATACCTAAAGAAAACGGGAAGAAGCGTCAGTTGGGTATCCCCACAGTCGTAGACAGGGTTATCCAACAAAGTATCGCACAACAACTACAGTTGATCTTTGCCCCCGAGTTTTCGGATCACAGTTACGGTTTCCGTCCAAAACACAGTGCCCATCAGGCACTTCAAAAATGGCAGGCTTACATCACGCAAGGTTGTGGTTATGCCGTTGATTTAGACCTCGAACGTTTCTTTGACTGGAAAAAACGGTCAAAGTGACCACCCAATGCCGGAATAAAATGACCACCCTCGCCAGTTTAAACTGACCACCCCGTGCCGGAGCAAACTGACCACCTGCGCCGGACTAAAGTGACCACCCATCAAAAGAGATTGATTTTACTTCTGTCGAAGCCATAATTTCATACTGATTTAAACAAATTAATATGAAAACATGGCTAATAAATTAATCGACATGAGTAAAGTAAGAAAAGTCATTCAGTTACACCACCAGGGAAAAGCAAAGCAATTTATCAGTAGGTACCTGGGCCTTTCACGCAACACAGTCAAGAAGTATATCGCTCTATACAAGGTATTAAACCTTACTATTGATGATATTGATAAAAAGAGTGATTCCGAGCTGGAAAAAATCTTTAGCAGAGATACCGAAGATGTTCTTTCCCTCAAGCTAAAAAAGGTTTATAACTTCTTTCCCTACATGGAGCGCGAACTAAAAAAGACCGGCGTTACCAAACAGCTGATGTGGGAAGAATATCACGAAAAACATCCCGACGGGCTTAAATTAAGCCAGTTTAAAGCCCACTACCTGCGTTGGAGCAAGAAAGTTAACCCGGTGATGCATATGGAGCATAAAGCAGGCGATAAGATGTTTATTGACTATGCTGGCAAAACCCTGAGAATTATCAATAAAGAAACAGGCGAGATTAAAGAGGTACAGTTTTTTGTTGCCATACTGGGGGCCAGTCAATACACCTATGCAGAAGCCTCTCCGAGCCAACAAAAAGAAGACTTTATTGCTTCGGTTGAAAATGCACTGCACTTTTACGGGGGAGTTCCTGCAGCTATTGTCCCTGACAACCTAAAGTCTGCCGTAACCAAAAGCAGCCGGTTTGAACCTACCATTAACGAAACGTTTATGGACTTTGCCGACCATTATGGCACAACAGTTCTTCCGGCACGAACTTACCGTCCCCGGGACAAGTCACTGGCAGAAGGGGCAGTTAAGATACTGTACCAAAGAATATATCCGGCCTTGCGCGACAAAGACTTTTACAGTTTGGAAGAGCTTAATAGTGCAATTTGGGATGAACTGGACAAGCATAACAACAAAAAGTTAACCGGCAGGCCAACGTCCCGGTATCAATTATTCGTTGAAGACGAAAAAGGCAAGCTTACCGCATTACCTGTAGAAAAATACGAGATTAAAGAAATAGCAATAGCCACCGTAGCCATGAACGGGCATGTGCTGCTGAGCAAAGACAAACATTATTACAGCGTTCCGTGTCAGTATTTAAAGAAGAAGGTTAAGCTGGTGTTTACATCAAAAACCGTTGAAATATACTATAAATACAACCGCATAGCTTTGCACAAAAGAGATGGACGTAAATACTTCTACACCACAAACAAAGACCACCTGGCAACAACACACCAGTTTGTTACCGACTGGACACCGCAGCGTTTTATCAACTGGGCAGCTTCAATTGACCAGAGTGTAAAAGAATTTATAATCAATGTGCTGGAAAGAAAACAACACCCTGAACAATCCTATAAAAGCTGTATGGGCGTATTGGCTTTTGCTAAAAAGGTGGGAGAAGAAAGGCTTGCCAACGCGTGTAAACGTGCATTGGAACACCAGGTTTACAACTACAAAATCATACAAAAGATACTGGAAAAAGGGTTGGATAAACTTGACGATGAAACACCGGACGAACCGGAACTTCCCTTTCATAACAACATAAGAGGAAGAAAATATTACAACTGATAAAGTAAAAGAACAATGAACGAAGTAACATTAACACGAATGAAACAGATGAAGCTCCATGGTATGCATGGGGCTTTTAAAACAGCTATCGAAACGGGTAAAACCGATGATTACACCATCGACCAGTTTGTATCGATGATAACAGATGCCGAGTGGGACGATCGCAACAACCGAAAGATAGAGCGTTTGATAAAAAATGCAAGGTTCCACTATAAGGCAACCATTGAAAACGTGGTGTACGAACATGCAAGAAATATCGATCGGACAAAACTGTTAAGACTGGCAGAATGCGATTTTATTAATAAAAACGAGAATGTATTAATATCGGGCAGCACCGGTGCCGGCAAAAGCTATATTGCAACAGCCTTAGGGTATCAGGCCTGTATTGAGGGATACAGGGTTTTGTATTTTAACACAACCAAAATGTTTTCTAAACTAAAAATGGCAAAAGCCGATGGATCTTATCTTAAAGAACTTGCAAAAATGGCCAGGCATCAGTTAATAATACTTGATGATTTTGGTCTGCAACCCTTAGATAGCCAAAACCGAATAGCTCTGTTAGAGTTAATTGAAGACAGGCACAATAAAGGATCTATGCTTGTAACATCCCAGCTCCCCGTTAGTAAGTGGTATGAAATAATCGGGGAGAAAACGATTGCCGATGCCATACTCGACCGTTTAATACATCAATCGCACAGGATTGAGCTGATGGGCGAATCGATGAGAAAAAAACGAAACATTTATAGTGAATAAAAAAACAGTAAATTTGTTGTAATCTGACAGAAGAAAAACGTTCTCTTTTTTGTGGAAAATGGTCGGTGGTCAATTTACTCCGGCGTCGATGGTCAATTTAAATTGGCCTTGGGTGGTCAATTTGACTGGCGTTTCCAGTCATAGAACAGGAACGGGGGATGGATGCTGAGAAGTTTATTGTGAAAGGTGATGTCTTTGATAAGTTGTTTGAGTTTATACCATACTTAGGAATTAGTTAATTAATTGAAGGTTATAAATCAAATATCTTTATATCACCACGAAGTTTTTGACTGATATCTAATTTTGACATACATCCTTTAAGTACTACTATAAATCTAAATTTATTTTGCATAAATGTTTCATCTTTAATCGTATCAGGAGTTAAAGTTTATAGATACGAATTTTTAAATGATTGGCTGTTGGCATTGTATCTAAACTGTTTAACAATTAAATCTAATAAAAAATAACAAAAATGAAATATGTTACTAAAGTTTGAAAATAAAAAGTTGAATATCCGTAAATACTCATAATTTGATTTATTTCATTATCTTTAAGGTAGTTAAAACGATATAGATGAACCTATTTACTTTCACAGCACATTTTGATAGCGAGGAAGCTTGCCGAAACCATTTTAAAGAGGAAAGGGACAAGGTAGGTGTAGTCTGCAAGGAATGTGGACATACAGAGCATTACTGGATAAAAAGTCGCTGGAGTTACGAGTGCAAAAAGTGTAGACACCGTACTTCATTGCGTAGTGGCACTATAATGCAGGGATCAAACCTATCGTTCATGATCTGGTACAAAACCATGTTCTTAATGACTGCCACCAAAAAAGGTTTTTCCAGCAAGGAAATCCAAAAGCAACTTGGAATGAAACGCTATGAGCCTGTTTGGGCAATGGTACACAAACTTCGTAAAGCCATGGGTAACCGCGATGCGCGTTATACCTTGGAGGGGATGATTGAAATGGACGAGGGATATTTTACAGTAGAATCTTCTGAAGTGGAAAAGTCGAGAGGGAAAAGAGGACGTGGTGCTGCAGGCAAGTCGCCGGTATCAGTAATGGCAGAGTCGGCTCAGCTTGAAGATGTAGAGACCGGGGAAAAAACAAGTCAATGCCGTTACTTCAAAGCCAGGGTTCTTGAGAGTCACCATGCAGATGAAATTAATGATACGGTCAGGGAATCTTTTGATGAAAAAAGTATTGTATTTACCGACGACAGTACGTCTTATGTTGATATTTCGGATTATGTGGAACTTCATTTTTCTGAAAAGTCAAGCGAAAAGCTCACCAAAGAAACATTGCGTTGGGTTCATATTACAATAAGCAATGCTAAACGAAACTTCCTTGGTAATTACCACAAGATTAAGGGGAAATACCTTCAAATGTATTTGAATGAGTTCGTCTACAAGCTAAACCGGAGGTATTTTGGAGAAAAACTCTTTGACAGGCTGGTTATTGCTGGAATTACTGGACTATGACTAAATACGGATATTCAAATAAAAAGTTAACATTATGAATGAAGTTCAAAAATTCTGGATACAGATTGGAGTTTCGTTAATTCCTACAATAGTATCATTATTTATTGCGATAAACGAATTTAGGAAAAGAAAAAATGAGGAAAAAAAGGTTGAAGCATTAAAGGTACTGTTTGGAACTGTTAAGGGTTGGAGAGAATATATACAAAGTGCAGCAAATGCAAACACGCTTCTTCGTAATCATATTCGAGGGTCTAATGCAGAAGGTAAGAAAGTAACCAAATTTAGTTCGTTGGATGATGTTGAGTCAGCGGTTGAAACCAATGGTGCATACCTAAATGGACTGCACGTTGGAGTTCAAAAAGAGCTTGAGGCGATTGAAAACAAAATTAATCCAAAATAACCGAACTCATTTTGAGATTCCTGAAGTGCTCAAGAAGTTTATAATTTGTGACTATGAGAAAGTCCAATATGTTAAGCTCAGATTTACTCCATCTTTCTCAAACAAATGACATCTCCGATAAATTCAAAACAGAATATAAATCTAATATCTTTATAAGTCACCATTTTAAATACTCCGGGTGATGTCTGATTCTCGCAAGATTCGGGCAAGACATAAAAAAAACACCTACACTAAAAAAGTGTAAGTGTTTCATCCTTAATAGTAGCGAGAGCGAGACTTGGACTCGCGACCTCATGATTATGAATCGTTAGGTTATTTGCCATTGAAAATATTCTTTGCATGTTATTTGGATTTGTTTAAATATAAATCTTGAAACTTTATAAAATCGATAAATGAATCTTGATAATATAAATCTATCAAATTTATAATTTCACTATCTTATCCACAAAAAGAATTTTGCTCTTTCAATCCGACAAACAATAAGTAGAAATATATTATTTTAGTAGAAATATTTATGTGTGAAATATTAAACTCACAATAATGAAAAAAATCTCCATTATTCATCAAGAACAAAATTCAGATTGCATTGAAATACTAAAAGAGTGTATTGTTGAAGAAAAAGAGTTGAAGAAATTTCAAATTGATGAAAAAACCTTGATTCACAAATTGCCAGAAGGGATTATTAATAGCTTTTTAGATTTCATATCTGATTTTAAACCTCGTCATAGGGAAGTATTATTAAAAGAAATAAAAGAAGGAAGATTGGTAATTGAATGCTGGGAAGATGAAGAAAATGATAGTATTAGACATAATTCCAAAGAAAGAAGGTGGATTGATAAATTAGCGTCAAAGACAAATGATGCACTTAAAGATCCAGAGATTGATGAATGTCCTTTTTAAGAATAGTTTATTTTTAAATTTCAACAAACTCAACTTAACCGGTATAACCAAAAGAAATTTGAATCGCCTGACCAACCATCAATAGAAATAACCACCATTCTCAAAACAATAATTCATCGATTTTACCTATAAACTGTGCAAGAAATGTGCAAGATCCGTAAAAACAAAAAGAGTCACAGAAACTTAATTCTGTAACTCTTTCATTTTTAGGTGTTCTAAAAGTGGGCCCACCTGGGCTTGAACCAGGGACCCCCTGATTATGAGTCAGGTGCTCTAACCAACTGAGCTATAGGCCCTAAATATCTTAGTGTTCAATATTTCAAATTGTGTTCCGTGCTGGTGCTCTAACCAATACCGAAAAGCTCAAAATCTTATTTTGTTAGCTTTTCGGGCATCCTCGATAAACGATGAAATTGAAAATTTCTGGTTTATCGGGACTGAGCTATAGGCCCGGAGCGAAAATGTACTATTACATACGATTTTCGGGGTGCAAGTTTACGAATTTGCACGAATATACGCAAGCATTTCCTAAAAATTAGCTAAACAAAAAGGTGCCTGCTTTCGCAGACACCTTTCGCATATCTTCTAAAACTGAATTTAGGCAGGCATATCAGGTAAACTCCAAGGCTTACGGTAAGTATGCTTGATCAATTCAGCTGCAAATTCTTTTGCAGAAACAGGATCGGTCCACGTTTTCTTGAACGTTGGGTGACCATCGTGAATTTCAAAACCATCTTTAATAACAGTTCTGATTTCTTCACTGTCGGTAAGGTTGGTGAATTCCATGTTTTCGCCATCCCAATCCAGTTCTTTGTTCAGCGACTGTAAACGAACGCCAAGAACACCCATTACAACCATTTCGTTAAATGGTCCTGCTTCTTTAAAGTCTGATGCAGTAGGAACACGGTTTTCAGCACTTTCTTTACATGCACGTACCCAATCCATTTCGTGGCTGGTTTCTACACGGCGACGGAATTTCGGAGAATCAGGTGTGCGACCCGACAATAACCATGGGTTTACACCGTAACATCCGCAAATAAGTTTGTCTTTTGTTCCGTGGAAAATTACGCCACCACCCTGGTCGTTCGGATTTTTACCATCTGGCCATCCTTCAGGAAGCATTGGCTTAATTCCACCATCGTACCAATGTACATCAACTTGAGGAAGCGTGTTTTTCTTCAAGCCTTTCCATGGTTTCTCGGCACTTGCCTTACGCTCTGGGTAAGTCAGTTTTACCGACTGGGCAGTAGGAGCACAGTCTTGTAACAGTAATGTTGAGTTTCCTTGAGTATGAATAGGATAACCTAAATCAAGCCCAACAAATACCGGGTGAAGAATATGGCAAGCCATATCGCCAAGAGCACCAGTACCATAATCCCACCAGCCACGCCAGTTCCAAGGGTGATAAACCTGGTTGAACGGACGCATTTTTGCAGGACCGGTAAACAAATCCCAATCCAGTGTTTCCGGAACCCAGTCGCCTCTTTCCGGAGTATTTAAACCCTGAGGCCAGATAGGACGGTCGGTAAATGCTTCCACTTTTGTTACTTCACCAATTTCGCCGTTAGCCAACCATTCGGTGGTAAGGTTTACACCTTCGCCCGATGATCCCTGGTTACCCATCGATGTGGCCACTTTGTACTTATCGGCCAGTTTTGTAAGTAAGCGAGATTCGTAAACGGAGTGAGTCAGTGGCTTTTGCACATAAACGTGCTTACCCATGGTAATGGCATGGGCTGCAACAATGGCGTGTGTGTGGTCGGCAGTTGCAACAACTACACCATCAATGCTGTCACCCAGCTCGTCATACATTTTCCGCCAGTCTTTGTACTTTTTGGCACCCGAGTAGCGTTGAAATACAGGAGCTGAGTACTTCCAGTCAACATCACATAAACCAACGATGTTTTCAGATTCCAGGTTTTTTAAGTTAGCAAAACCCATACCTCCAACACCAACACCGGCAATGTTAAGCTTGTCGCTTGGTGCTTTATGACCAAGGCCTGCTACTGCGTGGCGCGGAACAATTGTAAATCCTGCAGCGGCTGCTGCTGTTGTGCCAAGAAATGCTCTTCTTGATACAGATGTCATTTTTGATTTTTCCTCCATAACAATATTAGTTTTAATCGGATAGGTATTAAATATTCATGAAAATTATTCAAAAAACGGTTAAATATAGTGATAGTTAAGTGCTTTTCAATAAAGAATGTTGTGAAACAAGCAGAAAAATGTAAATAAAACGCCTCGCAACGAAGTGGTATTTTCAATTTGCGTAATGAAGAATCTTCAACATCAGTGATTTACTGTTTTTTGTATAGCTTTTGTCTATTTCGCTTCAAAAAAATCAATTTGACACACGCTGTATTTCGATTTACATTTGCCAGTAATCTTTAAAAAAACGAAAATCATGAAATCTGTAGGAGATAAGTTTCCAAAGTTTAAAAAACAAGCTGTATTGGCCGACAATCAGATCGGAGAAGTAACATCAGAAGATCATAAAAAGGCAGGCAAGTGGATGGTTATCTACTTTTACCCGAAAGACTTTACTTTTGTGTGCCCAACCGAAATTGTGGAGTTTAACAACAACCACGCAAAATTTGAAGCGTTAAATGCTGAATTATATGGTGTGTCAACCGATACTGCCGAAGTTCACCTGGCATGGAAATCGAACGATCCGCGTTTGGCTAATCTTACTTACCCGTTAATTGAGGACACTTCGAAGTCATTGTGCAAAAAATTGGGTATCTTACAACCTGGAAGCGTTGCTTACCGAGCTACATTTATTGTCGATCCTGAAGGAAAAATCCAGTGGGTAAACTGTAATAACGATGCTACAGGCCGTAACGTTGCTGAGGTATTAAGAGCTTTGGAAGCTACGCAGAATCCTGGTTTAACCGGATGTAACTGGCAGCCAGGAGACAATACACTATAGAAAGTAAAACTTAAAATCCAGAAATTATGTCAGTAAGAAAAGTAAACTCAGTTTGGAACGGAACGCTTAAAGAAGGAAAAGGAAATATGAACATCACCGGTTACAGCGGGCCGTTCACTTTTGCATCGCGTTTTGAAGAAGGAAAAGGAACCAACCCCGAAGAACTGGTAGGTGCAGCACACTCAGGTTGTTACTCCATGTTTTTGGCAGCATTAATCAGCGGCGAAGGATTAACTCCTGAAAGCGTTGAAACAGAAGCAGCCGTTACATTGGGGCAGTTGGATGGCGGACCGGCCATTACCAACATTAAATTAACCAACGTAACAAAATGCGAAGGTTTGTCGCAAGAGAAATTTGACGAACTGGCAGCTGCAGCTAAAGCAAAATGCCCGATTTCGCGCTTGTATGCCGGCGGCACTGCCGAAATTGAATTAGACGCAAAATTGGCTTAAGAAGAGAAAGTTATAATTGCATATAGGAAGGAGTCAGAGATGGCTCCTTTTTTTGTTCTCGTTTGTTAAGCACTTTAATTTCGAAAGACTACCTGTAAATTTTGGATATATTGAGAATGACATGGTTCTCTTTTACCTTTTTGGCTGTCGCCATTTCCCCTCACGAGGGGAAACATCGGCAAGGCTGGGCAGGAAGCCATGATGTTAAGCTGAAAGAGTTTTCAGCGCTCGCTCCCCTTTTGAGGGGAGCTCCCGGCAGGGAGAGGGGTAGATAGAAATTCTTCTTCAGGCTTCTGCCTTCCGTCTTTCATCCAATTCTTAACCTATTTATCCATCCACTTTTTAAAACCCGAAACCTTATCGCGGCTAACGATAATAGCTTCATCGAGCTCGGCGGCCAGTTTTAGTTTTAGCCGGGTAGAGGAGTAGCCCACAATTTCGTTAATGCAGTTAATGTTTACCAGGTAATTACGGCTAATGCGGAAAAACTGATCGGGATCGACCATTTTTTGAAGCTGATCCAACGAAAAGTCGAGGTCGTAGGTTTTGCCTTCCAGGCTTTTTATAAATGTACTGCGTTCCTGCACAAAAAAGCAACAGATTTTACTCACCTGGATGGATTGAAAGCGGTTGCCGATTTTAATAAAGAACCGCGACTTGTAGGTTCTCGACAACTGCTCGAGTACTTTTGCCACTTTGTCTTCCAGCAACTGGTGCTGGCTGTACAACTCCTTATATTTTCCCAAAGCCGAACGCAGAGCTTCCAGCTCGATGGGTTTTAGCAGGTAATCAATGCTGTTTACTTTAAAGGCGCGAATGGCGTACTCGTCAAAAGCAGTGGTGAAAATGATCGGGGCTTTAATTTCCAGCTCATCAAAAACTTCGAACGAAAGGCCTTCGTCGAGCTGAATGTCCATAAAAACCAAATCAGGAGCAGGATGTTCAGCAAACCAGTTCACCGCTTCTTCCACCGATTCCAACACTGCAAGCACTTCCGCTTCCGGAGCAATGGTGTTTAACTGCTGCATCAGTTTTTCGGCAGCAAGGTGCTCGTCTTCAACAATTACTACCTTCATTTGCCTAAGTCGTTAAGTTTTAAAGGCACTTTCACAATAAATTCATCAGCCGTTTCCTGTGTTTCCACTTCGCGGTTCAGAATGAGCTTGCAACGTTCGTTCAGGTTTTTTAACCCGATTTTCGATGAGGCGGCCAGTTGCATGCGTTGACGAAGATCGTTGCGCACCACCAGTTTATCCATACCTTCAAAATGAATGGTGATCAGTAAAGGCTCTTTGCGTGTGGCAACATTGTGTTTTATGGCGTTTTCGACCAGCATTTGCAGCGACACGGGGATGATCCTCGCATTTCCTGTTTCTTCGAAATCAATTTTGAGTTCGATCTTCTCGCCGTCGCGAATTTTTTACAGGTAAAAAAAGTCTTTTACAAATTCCATTTCGGCAGCCAGCGGAACGAGGTCTTTCTCTTGATTCTCCAACACGTAGCGGTAACGGCTGAAAGCTTGTGAATAAATTTATCCGACAACGCAGGATTAGAACTTACCAGCGACGACAAGGTGTTTAAACTGTTGAACAGAAAATGCGGATTCACCTGCGTTTTCAGTGTCTCGTACTGAAAAATAAGCTTCTCTTCCTTTAGTTTCTGCATCCGTTTTACGGTGTCGGCCCATTGCGTGTAGAAAAAGAAAAGGGCACCAAGGGCAAAACCAATTCCGGCAGCGGTTAAAAACGACCGCAATTCTGCATGCATAAGGCTGGGGATAAACTCCGAAAATGGTGCTCCGCCCCGCCAGAAATGCCAGGCGAAAAGGGCAAGGAACAATGCTGAAGCAATAAGCAGTACCGTAAAGTAAAAAAGTACCAGCCGGATGATGGTTTTCCTTATGGCTCCGGGAGCATCAGGATCGACCGACTTAAAAAAACGATTACCCAGGTACATGAACAGTTCCAGCTGGATAAAGGTTAAAAGTAGCATGTTCCAGATACCGGGGTGCAAGATGCGTTGAAAAAGCACCAGGCTAAAAGCGATGCTGATGGCTATAGCGCCTGCCAGAATGGCCAGGTGCCTGAGCACTTGTTTTTTACTTGTTTATGTAGTTGAAAGTTTGCCATGGTTTTCGTTTATGAAGATAGTAAAAAACTGTTTCTGAAAAACCCGTTGTAAGGCAGCCGATTCATTACGACCGGCCGCCTGTAATCTCAATAATCAGATCAAAATAAAAATTGTTTGCATGGTTTTGTTTTTGTTGGTTCAAAGATGAAGCAAACACTGTTCTTCTGAAAAAAAGAATGGCTGAATGGGGAAATTTTGGGTACGAGTGGGAAAGAGAAAGTCACTAGCCACTGGTCACTGGTCACTGGTTGTGGCTCCTAATGACTAATGACCAGTGGTAAGTTAACCTGTTGCTAAACATAAGCTCACAACCCACCATTAGCGCAACCTTTTTCTACTTTTAATCATCTAAAAATCAAAAGTATATTAAACCACTGCCAAATGAAAACAATAGCCGCAAATTACATTTCCTTATTTTTTCTGCTGGTGCTGTTCTTTGCTGCAGGTTGCCACAAAGAAGATGATCTGAATGAAGACGAAATTGAAATCAAAAAAAATCTTACCGATGGATTTTGTATGACCTCAAACGGCGAGGTTGTTTTAACGCATAATGATTTTGAATACTACGATTATTCCGCTCATCTGATTTATTTAAAAGATAATATGTCGTTTGTTGAGGTTTTTGAAAACCTTGGGGAATTCACCGTTCTTGCAAATGAAGAGGAAATTTACAGTGGGGAAACCTGGCCCCTTTATTTGTCGTCCTCACCTCACGGTCCGATAATTGGGACACACCCATCTTTTTATAGCGACAATATTGTACCTATTGGATTAATGCCCTACCTCGATAGCCTGGGTAATTTTTTGCCCGACCCACGCGAAGATGAAAGAATTGTTGATGCGCTAAAGAAGTACAATCAGTTTCATGCCGGGTTGAGTTGTGAAATCACATCGGTTGATTATGTATCGTCAACGAACGTAATAGTTAAACTGCTGCTAAAAAATAACGACGATTTCAACTATTACTATATCGATCCAGAAAAAACCGGAATTGGCCTGTTTCACTATTTTACAAATGGATTATTCATCAGGGATTTCAGTGCTTACGAGATGTATGGTTCTAAAACTGAGGTCGTTTCGGCCGATCCCTGGAATAGCTGGGATTTGGATTGGTTATCGGTAATTAATGGAAACGAGAGCAAAGAAATTACAATTGCCTATAGCCATTTTGAAGCTGTACCACCAGGGCAATACAAAGCTACTTTCGAGTTTCCCGGGCTAAGTTTTCAGGTGAGTAAAGCAGAAATTAATCAGGATAATGGCCTGATTTGGTTGGGCAGCCTGAAAATACAAAAGGATATTACTATTGAGTAAAAAGACCTCGGCTGCAGCTGCTCTAAGATCAATAGCCCAAAAGTGAGAGGGATTTTATTAGTGTGTAAATAGTGTTAGTAGAAATAATTAAACCACTACCAAATGAAGACAATAGCCACAAATTACAATTCTTTATTTTTTCTGCTGGTGTTATTCGTTGCTGCAGGGTGTAACAAAGATGAAAATGAAACACCGCAGCACCTAAGGGGAACATGGATAGAAACGGTACATAAAACCGATACGCTGGAATTTAGCGAGTCAGACTTGTTTATACTAAATCGGGGAATGGAAATGCAGGGCGAATACTTATTACCCAAGCCTCATTCTGGCCCATATTTCTATGAGATAGAAAGAGATAGCATCCTTTTGATATGGGGATTGTCAAGTTCATCGTACGGTATCAGCTACTATTTCGAATATGATGAACAAAATGAAATGATCAGAATCGGGAATTTTTTTGTCGACAGTTTATCTCGTAATAATGAAATACTTGATTTTCTGAGAGTGAACTAGTGACTAGTGACTAGTGACTTATGACCAGTGGCCAACCCTCCCAAAAACAGGTAAAACTACCCACCTAAAACCAGGTAATTCTACGGTTGACATGCATTTAATTATGTTGTAGTTTTGATTTGTTTAATATCAAATACCAATAAAATGAATGCCAAAACATCTTTCCGCGATTGCGGAAATCCCAAACGCAACTTCAAACAAGCCATCCGCGCCTGCGGAAAATAAGCGCCAGATTAAAAAGAGCCTTTCCGCACAAACGGAAAGTCAGAACTGAACTCAAAACAAGCTTTCCGCAACTCCGGAAACTCTGAAATGAAATTAAAACAAGCTTTCCGTTGCCGCGGAAGGATAGAAATAAATTAAAAACCACGTTTCCGCGAGTGCGGAAACCAATTAATCACTCTTAAACTAAATAATTATGGAAATTTTAAATGCAAGATTACATGATTTTCGAAACGAAGAACATTTCAATCTTCACGCCGAAGTAAACGATCTGATCGTTCGTTTTACGGTTGAAGCCTTAAAAATTGAACGGTATTACCCTGATTTTTCATCGGCGCTGACTGCCGAAGCCGAAGCCCTCGATGTGGTGCAGAAAAGTATTTTTACCGGTCCAATTGCCGATGCCGACCACACCCGCGACAACACAATCCTGGGTATGGAAGATATGGTTGACGCGGCACTGCGCCATTTTAAATCCGATGTGCGCGATGCTGCCCGCCGCCTGAAAATTGTTTTCGATAGTTTCGATGGTATTACTACAAAACCTTACGACCAGCAAACAGCAGCTACCGATGTTTTAACAGGCGAACTGGAAGGAAAATACAGTAGCGATACAGCTACAGTTGGAATTACCGACTGGGTAAACGAGTTAAAAGCGAATAACCAGGCGGTGAAAGACCTGGTGGGCGAGCGCTATACCGACGAGACGGCTAAAACACCATTAAAAATGAAAGAGGCGCGCAAACAACTCGACGATGCCTATCGTAACGTAGCCAAACTGGTTGATTGTTTAATTTTTGTTGAAGGGCCCGAAACCTACGAAGCTTTTGTTAAAGAACTCAACAAACGTATTGAAAAATACAACACCCGCCTTAGCCAACGCGATGGACGAAATGCTGAGGAGGAAGAATAGAGTAATTGTTTTTGCACCGTGGCTTTAGCCCGGTGTTTGGTTCTGTAGTAAACAGATTGGCTTTAGCCGTTAAAAATGAATGATTAAATGCTAAAGCCATTTTTACGTTCATTAAGTAATCACCGCCCTGAAGGAAGGTGCAAAAGATAGTTGCAAAATCTGTAGTGATGTTCGATTGTACATTCGAGTTTGAAATGATTGTCTAATCCTCCGTCCCGATAATATCGGGACACCTCCTTTGCATAAACTATGGTGTACACATAAATATTCTAAGGGCTTGATTTATAATCGACTTTTAATATGCGGCGCAAGGTAGGGTTGTATTTCAAAAACCGGTAGTAGTTGCGCCTTTGTGATTTTTCTCTTCTATTCCCGGGGCTGTGCTCCCTGCGGGTGCTTCCCCCGGGCTATTGATTACGCACCCTTGGTGCTTAAAGCCCCGAAGCGGGCGACAGGCAATAGCCCGGTGCGAGTGGCTGAGTTTACGAAGACACAAAGCGCCGGGTAAAAGATTGATAAAAAATCGTTCGGCGTCTAAATTTGATTAGAATTGGTCAGCTTGTTCCGAACGAAAAATCGTTGCAGAATCATTTGAAAAAGGGAATATTTAAGTTGTGTGTACACCGTAGTTTACATAAAGCAGGACGTGTCCCCCTTGGCGAAGGGGAATAAAAGGGGGATTGACAGGCACAAAAAAATCCGGTCCCAAAAAAAGACCGGATTTCCTATTTCTTAAGCTTGTAGCCTGAAACTTGTGTCTTGCAACTAAAGCTACTTCTTTTTATTGGCTACTTCAATATTCACTTTCTGGCCTCTGAAGCGGGCATTTTTGAAAGCTTTTGTAATTTCTTTCTCGTAGTTCGAGTCGATCTCGAAGAACGAGAAACCTTTCAGCACTTCAATGCTGCCAATATCGATACTTTTTCCCGGGGTGTTCTGGTTAATCAAATCGATAATTGCACGTTTGTTAACGCCGCTCTTTTTACCCAGGCTAAAGAAGAATCGCGACATATTGCCACCGTTTCCTCTTCGTGCTCTGCCACGATCTCCGCGTTCACGGTCTCCGCCGCGCTCGCGGTTTCCACGGTCACCACGCTCACGTCCGTCGCGTCCACCTCTGCGGCGGTCGCCACGCTCGTTACGCATCGATTCTTTTTCGCGTGCCTCGTCAACGTTAATATCCTTTGCGTTTTCGTAGTATTGTAAAAAGCGGTTAAACTCTACCGAAACAAAGTGTTTGATCAGCTCTTCGCGTTCCAACCAGGCCAGCTTTTTGTAAATAACCGGCATAAACTCCGCAATGTTCTCGTCGTTTACTTCCACTTTTTCTACGCGGTCGATGAGGTTAAAAAGTTGCTTCTCGCAAATTTCTTTTCCCAGTGGTACCGGAACCTTAATGAACTTTTTGCCCATTTTCTTCTCCACATCGCGCAGCTTCCCTTTTTCGCGCAAGTGAATCAGGGTAATGGAAATACCTTTTTTACCGGCACGTCCTGTTCTTCCGCTTCGGTGAATATATACCTCAGGGTCGTCGGGCAGGTTGTAGTTAATAACGTGGGTCAGTTCGTTCACGTCCAAACCACGTGCAGCCACATCGGTAGCCACCAGCATTTGCAGGTGTTTGCTGCGGAAACGCGACATTACGTGATCGCGCTGTGCCTGCGACAGGTCGCCGTGCAGTGCATCGGCATTGTATCCGTCCTGCATTAGTTTGTCGGCCACATCTTTAGTTTCAGCACGTGTACGGCAGAAAATAATTCCGTAAATATTCGGATTGATATCGGCCACACGTTTCAGTGCGATATAACGGTCTTTGGCGTGCACCAGGTAATAGTTGTGCTCTACGTTTTCGGCAGCGGTGTTCTTTTTGCCCACCGAAATTTCGTGTGGATCGGCCATGTAAGTATTGGCAATTCGTACAATCTCTTTCGGCATGGTAGCCGAAAACAGTAAAGTTTGCTTTTCAACCGGTGTATCTTTCAAAATGGCATCAAGGTCGTCCTTGAAACCCATCGAAAGCATTTCGTCGGCTTCGTCGAGCACCACCCACTTTATATCCTGTACTTTTAACTTGCTCCTTTTTATCAGATCGAGCGTACGTCCCGGAGTTCCCACCACAATCTGGGCGCCATTCTCAAGGTCTTTTATCTGTTTTCTGATGTCGGAACCGCCATATAAAGTGGCAATTTTTGCTCCGTTAATGTTTTTCGAGAAATTCTCGAGGTCTTTTGCAATTTGCAAAGCCAGTTCGCGCGTTGGACTTAATATTAAGGCCTGCGGTACTTTTACCGACGTGTCGAACTGCTGAACAATAGGTAAGCCAAATGCCGCTGTTTTTCCCGTTCCTGTTTGTGCCAAGGCAACCATGTCCTGGTCGCTGTTCAGTAAAAACGGAATCGTTTGTTCCTGAACCGGCGTGGGATTCTCAAAACCAAGCTCCTGGATCGCACCAAGGATTTCGGCTTTTAACCCCATTGTTTCAAATAAACTCATATACTATTTTTTTAAGTGGCCGCAAAGGTATTCTTTTTATTTGTATTTCAGTGGTTTATGTTGTGTTGTTTCGTAAATTTAACGTTGGGTGTTAGGTTTTTATTCTATTGAATTGATTTGCCAGTAATTGGCAAATCCCATTTTTAACACCGAATTCTCTTATAATTCTCGCCAAACGCTTACTTTTGTTGGTATTCATATGTAAAGCACATGTTAGATATGAAGCACAGAAAGCCCATGAAAAGAATAGTTCCGATTCAGCTCCTCTTGTTCCTGTTTCTTTGTTTTTCAGGTTTTGAAATCAATGCACAGGAAAATGATACCATTGTGCCGGTAGAAAATCCACAGCGTTTTTTACGTAAGATCGATCTTTCAGAAGTTACCCATAACGGGCTGAAACTGTGGCAAGACGATTTCTCTGGACACTGGGTAGGCATCGATTTTGGTTTTAATATGCTGCTTAACGAAGATTATTCCGGTTACGAGTCGGAGTTTATGGACAATGATGTTTTTCGGTCGAATTCGGTGTATTTCAACTTCTTGCAACAAAGCATCGGTTTGCAGAAAAACAGGAATACCATTGGCCTGGTTACCGGATTGGGGCTACAACTGCAGAGCTATCGTCTGGATGATAATACCACCATTGTTAAAGGATACGATGGAGTAATTTCGCCGGAATTCCTGTATTTTAACGATAACCAGAAATCGAAGCTGGCCGTTGAGATGATAACGCTGCCTTTGCTACTCGAATTTCAGATTCCCATCAATCATTACGATAACCGCCTGTTTTTTTCAGCCGGAGTGGTGGGTAGTTTACGGGTAAGCAGCCATACCAAAATAAAGTATAAGGAAGAGAAGAAACAGAAATTAAAAGTAGTGGATGATTTTTCGATGCACCGTTTCAGGTACTCGGTAATGGTACGCACGGGGTACCGCTGGTTTAATGTGTTTGCCAGCTACGATTTGGTGCCGCTGTTTAAAACCGATAAAGGGCCGGAACTTACGCCATTTACTTTTGGTATCACCTTATTTCAACTATAAACAACAACAAACTAAACCCGAGAGAATGAATGCTAAACCTTACGTATTGGAGCAAACCAATTGGAAACAAGTAAAAAATCAAAAGTACGACGTGGCTATTTTACCCTGGGGAGCCACCGAACCGCATAACTACCATTTACCCTACGGAACTGATTCGCTGGAGACGGCAGAAATTGCTAAGCAGGCGGCGGGTAAAGCATGGGAAAAGGGTGCAAAAGTAATGGTGCTTCCGGTAATTCCGTTGGGTGCACAAAACATGGGGCAGATTGATATGCCGTTTTGTTTGCACACCAAACCGTCAACCCAACTTATAATTCTGAAAGATATCTTGACGGCTTTAAGCGGCCAGGGCATAAAAAAGCTGGTGTTGATGAATGGCCACGGAGGAAATGATTTTAAACCGCTGGTTCGCGAACTTCAACCTCAGTTCCCCGATGTGTTTATTTCGCTGGTGGAGTGGTTTAGAATGCTTGACCACGAGGATTATTTTGAGGAAGCCGGCGACCATGCCAACGAAATGGAAACAAGCATAATTATGCACTTTTTTCCCGGTTTGGTAAGGCCACTTGATGAAGCCGGACCTGGAGAGGCAAAAGCATTTAAGCTTGATGGGCTGAAAAACAAAACCGCATGGGCGCCCCGTCAGTGGGACAAAGTTTCGGCCGACACCGGTGTTGGAAATCCGAAAAAAGCCACTGCCGAAAAAGGTAAAAAGTTTGTTGAAGATATTACCTCGCAAATAGCTGATTACTTTGTGGAATTGGCAGCTTGCGATTTGGAGGATTTGTATGAATAAAAAGATAGAGGCTTAACATGCTAACATTTTCTTATCTTTTATATCCAATCTTTCGTCTTTCTTTTTCAGGAGGATTTATAAGGTAGCGAAGAGCTGTGAATACCTCCTTGAATTGGTTATCATATTTTTTCTCCATTTCATTTATCCGGTTAGTAATATCAGAATTTTGAATAGCGAGTTTTCGTAGTTGTACAAATGCCCGGATGATTTCAACATTTACCTGGATAGCTTTTTGCTTTTCAGTACGCTTGATAACATTGCAACTCCTTGTTTTGTAAAGATAAAAGGTGTATAAGTTGTTGGTTTCCAGTCTGAGGTCACAGTTTGTGACCTTAGTTTATCCAATTCATTATTAGTTAGCTCAAACATAAAGTCTTCCGGAAAACCTTTCAATATTTCGTCTTACGGCTTGTTTTAAAACTTTTGTTTCAACTTCGTAAAGTTCTGCCAGGTGAAAATCCAGCATAACCCGCTGCTCTCTGATTTCGATGATGCGATTTTGAATAATTTGGAGATCCATTAAAGTATAGGTTGATTATTTGTTCTTTAAATATACAAAATTTACAATAGCCAATAATTATCATTGGAAAAATCCATAAGATTTCAGTTCTTTCGGCCATAAAAAATTGGTCAAAAAGTTATGAAGTTATTACTGCTAAGCAACTCAACAATGCCGGGTGAACCTTACCTGGATTACCCGAAAAACGAGATAAAAAAATTCCTGGGCGAAAAGCCGGTAACTGCGGTTTTTATTCCGTATGCAGCTGTTACTTTCTCGCTTGATACTTACTGCGAAAAGGTGGAAGAACGTTTTGCCGAAGTGGGGCACCACATAAAAGGTATTCATACGTTCGAAAATCCGGTGAAAGCAATTCAAGAGGCCGAAGCCATTGTTGTTGGTGGCGGTAATACCTGGCAGCTGGTGCGCATGCTACACGACCGGAAGTTAATGAACCCAATTCGCGAGCGGGTATACAATGGTGCACCGTATATTGGCTGGAGTGCCGGATCGAACGTTGCCTGCCCAACATTGCGCACTACCAACGATATGCCAATTATCGATCCGCTTGGGTTTGATTGTATTAATATGGTACCGTTTCAGATTAATCCGCACTATCTCGATGCCAATCCTGAAGGGCACGGCGGCGAAACCCGTGAGCAGCGAATTTCTGAATTCCTCGAAATTAATCCGAAATGCTACGTGGCCGGATTGCGCGAAGGAACCATGTTTAAAGTAGAAGACGGTAAAATTGAACTCATTGGAGAGCGAAGTTGCCGCATCTTTAAAAAAGGACAGGAACCTTACGAGTTAAAGGCCGGCGACGATTTCAGCTTTTTATTGTAATAAATTTGAGTCGAAAATAAACCAGCCGGATAAATTTTATCCGCCTTTTTTGTTCCTGTAGTTAACATTAAATCAGTCTGTATCTCGGGATCAATGCTTGTTAGTCCCAAAAACTATTCCTTACCTTTGTGCCAAACTTCGCACAAATGGAATTACTCGGAAATAGTTATTTTGCCCTTTTTGTAATTATAGCATTGGGCTTTATCGTTGGTCGTATCAAGGTTTTCGGGCTATCGCTCGATGTGTCGGCTGTAATCTTTGTAGCCCTGGTTTTTGGGCACTATGGTGTAGTAATTCCCAAAGATTTTCAGTACCTCGGCCTGGTGCTTTTTATTTTTACTATCGGAATTCAGGCAGGACCCGGATTTTTCGAGTCGTTTAAAAAAGAAGGGCGCCAATTGGCCGGATTTGCATCGTTGCTTATTGTGCTGGCCTCGGCAATAACTGTACTTATAATCTCCGTTTTTAAAATCGACCCGAATATCGCGGTTGGCTTATTAACCGGTTCGTTAACCAGTACGCCGGGTTTGGCTGCTGCAATTGATTATACCGGTTCGCCACTGGCTTCCATTGGTTATGGTGTGGGCTATCCGTTTGGTGTTATTGGTGTAATTCTGTTCATTCGTTTTCTGCCAAAAATATTGGGCACTTCCATTGCCAAAGCTGAAGAAGAACATCTGGCGGTTTTAAAAGATGAATTTCCGGAGGTAGTAAAACGCAATTTTGTGGTTGAAAACGAGAATGTTGTTGGCAAAACCATCGGGGAGTTACGTATTCGGTTTATGACCAAAGCTGTAGTTTCGCGCGTGGTACACGATGGCGTTGCTGTTACTCCAACTCCTAAGACCTTATTGTTGAAAGGTGATTTGATAAAAGCTGTTGGAACCGAAGAAGCACTAAAAAATGTGGAGTTGCTGATTGGGCCGCAAACGGAGCAGGAAATTTCCATCGACGCAAAATACGATGTGCGTACGGTTTTGGTTACCAATAAAGAAGTGGTAAATAAAACCGTTGGCCAGATTAATTTGCTGAATACTTATGGTGCAACCATTACGCGTATTCGCCGTGCAGGTATTAATATTGTTCCAAGTCCGGGTTCGAAGTTGCAGTTTGGCGATAAGCTGATGATTGCAGGTAGCCGTGCCAACATGGATATGGTTTCAAAGATATTTGGTAACGACCAGAAACGTTTATCGGATACCGATATTTTGCCGGTAGCACTCGGAATTATTCTTGGAGTATTGGTAGGTAAGATCAGTATTGCCATGGGAACTTTTTCTTTTAGTTTGGGGCTAACCGGAGGTGTGTTAATTGTTGCGCTGGTACTTAGTCGTATGGGCAAAACCGGCCCGATTTTATGGACCATGACAGGGGCGGCGAACCAGCTGGTTCGTCAGTTTGGTTTATTGCTTTTTTTGGCAGCGGTTGGAACAGGTGCCGGGCAAAAAATTGTGGAAACATTTAATCAGTACGGAATTGAGCTGTTTCTGTACGGAGGCGCCGTTACCATTTTTCCGATGATTGTAGCAGGAATTCTTGGAAAGTATTTCTTTAAAATGAACATTCTGACATTGCTGGGGGCTATCAGCGGAAGTATGACAAGTACGCCGGGGTTGGCAGCCGCCGATTCGATGACCGACACCAACGCGCACTCGATAGCTTATGCCACGGTTTACCCGGTGGCAATGGTGTTGCTGATTATTTGTGTTCAGCTGATTACAATGTTTTTCTAGTTATTTTTTGTACGAAGCCGGATCTAAAGCTGCCGGCGACCAGTTTTTCAGAAAACGTAGAATCTTGTCCTTGTCGTAACTTTTATCCTTTTCTAAAAAGGCCGAGTTTTGCGTGTGGATACGTTTTCCTGTTTCGTCAAGAATAACAAAAACGGGAAATCCGAATCGCTGCGGAAATTCAAGTTCTGCCAAAAGTTCTTCCTGGCGGTTGTTCTGGTCGTAGTTTACTTTTACCACCTCAAAGTTGTTTTTCATAAATGAGCTGAGCTCTTCATCGTCGTGCACAAAATTGTGAAATTTGATACACCACGGGCACCAGTTTCCGCCAATTTGCAGGAATACATGTTTGTTTGCTTTTTGTGCTGCTTCAACAGCCTTGGCGATGTCTTTTTGGGCATCAGCAGTAGTGTCATAAATCTTTTGTTCTTGCGCACTTAGTAGCACTGGCAAAATCATTACCAGGCAAATTATTATTATTTGAGTGTATTTCATTATGCTGTTATTTTTCCCAAATCGAATTCATTTCGTAAACATCAATTTTGTCAATTCCCAGCTCGCCGCCATTGGTGAAAAGTACAACGTCGGTAGCTTTTTCGGTTGGGGTGAAACAGTTACTGATCACTTTTTTTCCGTCGTTGGCAAAAATCTCAATCGAGGCGCGATCGAGCAATATTTCAAGTTTAATTTTATTATCAACAGGCGGAAGAGGCACCGTGCAACCAAGTACGGATAGCGTTTCCCGTTTTACATTGTAAAGGATCTCCGTTCCGGTCGATTTGTTATCATTACGAAGCATAAAACCAAAATTGTCGGTGGTTTTCAGGTCGAATTCGCCAATAATGTGGAGGCAATCGCCCGATACCTTTTTTAGTTTGTTGTCGTTAAGCCCGGGAAAAACGTTTTTGTTTTCCCACGAATAATGTTTGCCATGCAATTTTTCGATTTCTGAAACAGGTTTTCGTATGAGCTGGTAGCCATAATCGAATTTTGTAACCGATAATTCGCACGGAAACGACATCTGTCCGTTAAAGGGCATGTCGGGAAATTTTCCGCCTCGCATCCAGGCAATTTGTATAACACGCCCGTCCGAATCAGGAATGTTGCTCCAGGTTTGTGTGGCGTAATAATTTTTTCCCCAATCGCTTTTCATTTTTGCCGTTTCGGGTGTAAACGATTGCCCATCGAAACCACCAATAATATAGCTGCCATCGCCATCAAAAAGTACCCATTTGGTTTCATCGGGGCGGTTGGTTACCTGGAATTTAACCAGATCGGGGCACTCGTAAAAACCTGGAATGTGGCTTTGCCATTCCCAGTTAACCAGGTTGGCTGATGTATAGAACGAAACTCCTTTGGTGCCTTCGTCGGTACCCGACTTGCGGTATAGGGCCATTACCCATTTCCCGCTTTCTTCGTGCCAGAATACTTTCGGATCGCGGGCATCATCATTTTCATCAAGCGGAATTATCGGATTTCCCTCATACTTTTCCCAGGTTCTTCCTTTGTTGGTGCTGTAGGCAATCCGCTGGCCGCAGTGCTGGCTGGTGTAAAAAGCAACCAGTGTTTTGGTGTTGCCGTTTTGTTTTCCAAGCAGGTTGTTTTCATCAACAATTGCCGAGCCCGAATAGGCGGTACATTTTTCTTTATCGGTAGAGCCTTCGTCGGGGTAAAGGGCAATCGGAAGTGGTTGCCAATGCAATAAATCGGTACTTACAGTGTGTCCCCAGTGCATGTATCCCCATTCATTCCCCTTTGGGTTGTGCTGGTAAAACATGTGGTATTCATTATCGTAAAAAACCAGCCCGTTCGGATCGTTATGCCAGTTTTTTTCCGGCGTAAAATGGAATTGTGGCCGGTAAAGTTCGTCGTAAAGTTTTTGCTCCTTTTTTTGTGCCGGAACACCAATTAGCAGAGCAATAGAGAGTAAGGCTGTTGATAAAAAGTTCATAAAAAAGCGGGTCTTAAATTTTATTACCGAGCTAAACTTATGAAAAAAAATTTGGTTTAATTAAATTAATTCCTACATTTACCATCACAAACCCATAAATATAGAACCGTTCTTTGACTGGCGCTTTTGATTTTTCAACACAACATCAATCATCAAATTAAAAATCAAAAGTTGAATTTTTTGCGTTAAGAAACCTTTGTTACAGGGTGGATATTTTGTGGAAGTAAATTACAAACCCACTGCTTTACATTAACAGAATAGTTGTAAAACAGATTTTTGCTTACTCAATATTTTATCGCTCTTGCAAGAGTTTTGTGAAAAATTTCTCCGGCTTCAAACGAATGTTTCATTATTTGTAAGAAAGAAGATAGAACCTAATTTAAGTTGTAGTGAAACAAAACCATTTAACTATTGAGGACGCTGTAAACAACAAAAGAAAATTTATTTACTGATCGCAGTTAAGCGAAACTTATTGGAGTAGGATTGAGGTTTCAACAAACCCAATGATTTACATAACAAACCCGGTAAATCATGTCGGAAACCAAAAGTTCAGACAAAACAATAAGGTGCGGGAAAAGATTTCGATCGTAATTTGCTGAGTAAAAAAGTAGGAGTACTTTGTAGGCAAACATTAGACAAACGGTCTAAGAAAAGTAAACCCTTCCTCTCAGCAAAATAGCCCGATTTCAGTTTCCGATCTAAGGATTTAAAAAAATCATCAGTTTTTCAGCGGTAATTTTTGGTCAAACAGAGGCCAGCCAATCAGCAACAATAATTAGGGTATTCTATTAAAAGTCAGGTTCTTTGTAATGAACTATTAGAGGACAATATAGAAGTCGTTTTCCAAGAAGATTAAGTTCTTTGTTTACTGAAAAAAGTCTTAGGGAATAAGCAAGGCGGGTGTTACAAACCCACTGTTTCAATAACAAACAAACCCAATTGAAACAGGTGCACCGCCGCGTAAGTTTCCTAAAAACATGCCGAAAACCTTTGCGCAAATTGAGATTTAGGCATGACAATTTTTACAAACCCTAATTTAAAATTGTAATGAGACATTTAATTATTACCGCCCTGGTATTAGTTGGCGCTTTTTGTGCCAGGGCCGAGCAATCCGATCAGGAAAGGATCACCAAGATCAATGCCCCGATCAATATTGCTTCTGAAGACAGTAAAAAATCATTTATCGCACCCCATGAAACAAACTTAAAATCCGGTTCGGTATTAAATTCCGATTTCCAGGTGGAGTTTGTGAACTTTCCTGAAAATGCAAAACCCGCATTTTTATATGCAGTATCTGTTTACGAAAACCTGATTTCGTCGCCGATACCAGTTAAGGTTCGTGCAACATGGAAAGGGATGGGAAATAATGTATTGGCGAGTAGTGCGCCAGGCAGTATGTACCGCAACTTTAAAGGTGCACGACTAAGTAATGTATATTACCCGGTGGCACTGGCTGAAAAATTGGCCGAAAAAGAACTGAACGGTACGGAAGCCGATATCGAGTGTTCGTATAACAGTTCAATTAACTGGTATTTTGGTATCAACGGCGATTGCCCGTCAAACGAGTACGATTTTGTAACCGTGGTGTTGCACGAGTTGATACATGGTTTGGGATTTGTTGGCTTTTTCGATGTAGAAAACAACCAGGGAATTATTGATAACACGGCGAATGCTCCCAGTATTTACGATGTATATGTTTACAACCAGCTAAACCAGCAAATTGCCGATGAGAATATTTTCTCTCGTCCATCAGCAACACTTGCAGAACAATTACTTTCGAATAATCTTGCATTGAAAAATCAGGGAAATTCAGAATCCGTAAAAGTATATGCCCCGCAAAGCTGGAACAACGGAACAAGTATTTACCATTATCCTGAAAATGAATTTAGCCAGGGCGACGCCAACGCGCTGATGACACCTTTCATTTACAGGGGAGAAGCCATTCATTATCCGGGGGATAAAACAATGGATGTTCTGGCTCAGATGGGATGGAAGTCGGTTAGTTTTGATGGTTTCGAGATTAAAGATTTTGAAGAGCCACTTGAAAAACTTCCGGTATTTCTAGAGGTTGGAGGAGAATTGGACATCGATCAATCATCTGTAAAAATCACTTTCTCAACCGATAATTTTGCAACATCGGAAACCGTAAGTCTTGCTTACAATAACAATACACAACAGTTTGAAGGTGATTTGCCTTTAAACAAAGCAGACGGTAAAATTTATTATTACTACGAGGCAAAAACTACCGGTAATGTAGCGTACAGTTACCCTGAACGTGCACCGGAGCAAAAACTGAGTTTCCGCATTGGCGACGACTATTATCCGCCGGTATTGCAGCATAACCCCGAGAAATTGGTAAACGCCAATAGCCCTGTAATGAATTTTGCAGCTGTTGCAAGCGATAATGTTGGAGTAAACAGAGTTGAGGTTCAGTACCGTATTAACGGACAAGATCAGGAGCCATTCATCTTGTCAAAGGAGGGTGCCGATAATTACGCCGGGAAACTCGAATTTCCTGCACAATTATTTGGCGGCGATGTTGTGGAGTATCGCATTGTGGCTATCGACAATACATTGCGCGAGAACCAGCGCCGTAAGCCCGCCAGTGGTTATTACAACGTTTCAGTATTTGAAACAAAAGAAACTTTAGCCGGTTACTTTAATAATTTTGATTCGCCAAATACCGATTTCGAAATTTCTGATTTTGAAGTAACCTTGCCAGCTGGTTTTTCAAGCGGAAACCTACACACGGTAAATCCATATCCTGAATCACAGGCTGATAACCAGAAATACAACCTGCTCGCCCAGTTAAAATATCCGATTGTTCTTGAAGAAAATGGTCTGATGAGTTTTGATGAGGTAGTTTTAGTAGAACCGGGCGTTGAAGGAACAGTTTATACCGAAGATCAGTTTTGGGACTTTGTAATTGTTGAGGCAAGCAAAAATAATGGAAAAAGCTGGTTGCCAATAACCGATGGTTACGACTCAAGTGTTGATGATCTTTGGAGTTCGCAATTTACAGGTTCGTTAAAAAGTGCGGTGTCGCAGGCAGCCGGAGCAGAAAACATGTTCCTGAAACAAACCATAAACCTAACCGACAACACCGGTTTTGAAGCAGGCGACACCGTAATTTTTCGCTTCCGTTTAGCATCAGATAAGGCAACTACAGGTTGGGGATGGGCAATCGACAACTTGTCAATTCAAAACGTTACAACCGACGTTAATGAACAGTTGGTTGCCAACGAGGTAAGCATTTACCCCAATCCGTTTAAAAGCAGCATTTATATCGATGGATTCCGTTCGGAGATGGCAGATGACGTTGAAGTAACCATTACCGACTTATACGGAAAAACTGTGCATCGCGAAACACTTTACGATGCATCGTATTCAGGCAAAATAAAAATCGATCTTCCTAATGTAGCTCCCGGAGTTTACATGGCAAGTATATCAGATAACAATTTAAATACTATTACTCAAAAAATCATAAAAAATTAGAACTATGGAAACTTTATTAATGATCGCATTTATTGCTGCATTCGCAGGGTTAGTAACGTCTTTAGTGGTGTTGTACAAATTACTAACAGAGAAAAAAGCGCAAAGGTTAGAATATTAGATGATTGGTATTACGACCTTAAATTAGGTAATGCCGGAATGAAAATTCCGGCATTTTTTTTAACTTTTGTCTAATTTATATGAACTTTTTGTTGCCCATGTTCTTTTTAATGTGAAAATTTACTGCCCTAAAAATGTTATTAAAATAGTATAATGAACAAGTATTGTACATTGTTAAGTTTGTTGATTCTTGTCGCGCTATTCTCAAGTGCACAAATAAAGAGTTACAACCAAAGCATAAAAGTGCCACATCCGGTTTGTTACGGATCAGGCGAAGTTGAAAGAGTGCGAATTCCGCCGCCTGCCGAATTTCTTTTGAAATCGGCCGGAGCAGCAAAGTCAGAAATTATAGTCGATTATAACGGTTTTACCCCTGAGGCGCAGGAAGCGTTTGCCTATGCTGTTAGTATTTGGGAATCGATTATTGAGTCGGATATGCCAATACGGATGCAAGCCAACTGGGAGGACAACCTGGAAACGAATGTGTTGGGAAGTTGTGGCCCTGAAACTTATTATAAAGACTTTAAAGATGCTCCTTTTAAAGGACGTTATTATCCGGTTGCAATAGCTGAAAAAATAGCCAAAAGAGAGATGAACGGCGAGAGCCGTTACGATATAGTTGCCAATTTTAACAGCAACGTTGATTGGTATTATGGCACTGATATGAATTGTCCGGATACGCTTTACGATTTAGTTACGGTTGTAATGCACGAAATTGGTCATGGACTCGGATTCACAGGCTTTCTTTTTATCGACAGCAACAACGAATACGGAGCTTATGGAAACATGGAGTTTGGAGACGCTACTTCGTTTGATATTTTAGTGCAGAAGGGCGAAACCGATGGAAAGCAGCTTGTTGATACCTCGTTTTTTGAAAATGTTAGCAGTGCGTTGAAAAGAGCACTGGTATCAAACGATTTGTACGCCAATAGTCCCATTGCTCAACATCGGAACGATGGGCTGAAGCCCAAACTTTACACACCGTACATTTTTAATGCCGGTTCAAGTATCTACCATTTGGATGACGATACCTATGGCCACACTGATGTAAATTCGCTGATGACTCACGCCGTAGGTATGGCAGAAGCAATTCATGATCCGGGGCCTATAACAAAAGGTATTATGGACGATATCGGCTGGAGGAATATCTATATTCGTTTCGATCAGGTAAAAGATATTGAGGAACTAAAACCGCTGGTTTTCAGCGGATGGTTTGAAAGTGATTATGGTGTAAAAGACGGAACGCCGAAAGTTATTTATTCATTAGACGAATTTGACAGCCATTCCGACACACTTGAATTAATGGATTTAAAAGGCGACGGAACCTATTCAGTAACTTTTGAGCCTGCGGCAGGTACCGAAAAAATCTCGTATTACATTGAAGTACAGGATACCGTGAACCGTATGCGAACCGATCCTGCACTGGCACCAACTGAATTCTATACCATACATGTGGGTACCGATACCGAAAAACCTGTTATTGTGCACGAAGAAATTAATTATTTCCTATTGATCAACGAGCAACAGCAACTTTCTGCAGATATTAGCGATAATCTTGGTATTGATACGGCCTACGTGCAATATTCTATCAATGGAGATGCACAGGAACCATTTGCCTTACAACGGGATTTTGATAATCGGTATATTGGAAATTTTCCTTTCGACCTAAATAACTTAAACGATGGAGATGAGATTACTTATGCCATATTTGCTATCGACGAAGCAAACACGCCGAATAGCAACAGGTTACCGGCAGATGAATTGGATTTTTTCTCCTTCACAATTGAAGATATTTTTGATCCGGTTAGCTACTACTCAAACGATTTTAACGCTGAAACTCCTGATTTCCTTCTTTCTGATTTTGATATCTATACGGCTCCTGATTTTAACGATGGAGCACTACATAGTTTGCATCCTTACGCCGCACCCGAAATTGATAACGGGGAGTTGGAGTTTACAACTTTGTTGAAGAAACCAATAATTATTAAAGATAACGGAACACTGAACTTTGCTGAGGTGGTTTTGGTTGAGCCGGGTGGATTGACTTCGGTATATGGCGACAGCAATTTTTACGACTATGTAATTGTTGAGGGAAGTAAAAACAACGGAGCCAACTGGTATCCCCTTTCCGATGGTTACGATTCGTCGGACCAGCTTGTTTGGAAAACGAATTACAATAGTGGAATACCAACTGATGGACAAAACTCGGAGACCGAAGGTACGGCCGACTGGTTTGTAAACCGTTCGATTACACTTACCGATAACGATTATTTTGTAGCTGGCGATACTATTCTTATACGGTTCCGGTTATACTCCGATCCCTATGCTACAGGTTGGGGCTGGGCAATTGACGATTTGGAAATTCAGCGACCGGTATCAGCCGGTATTACCTTATTATCGCCGGGAGAGATTAACGTTTATCCAAATCCTTTTACCGATAATGTAACGGTAAAAATTTCAGCGGTTCAGCAAGAGGCGCAAATACAAATTGATGTGTTTAACGCCGTTGGGCAAAAAATATATGCAACTCACGAGCAGGGAGTAATAGGCGGTTATTCGCATGAAATTAATCTTTCGCGATACGGAAATGGAATATTTCTGGTAAAAGTGAGCCAAAATGGACAACCTGTGCTTACCAAAAAGTTAATTAAAAACTAAATTCCGGATATTAATTGTGAAATTCGGAGTAAAAACATGATAAAAATTTCATTTCAAAAATATATCTCTATATTTGTTGACAGAAATTGAAGGAATGACAACGAAATTTAACAATAACTATTTCTACTTTTATTTTTATTATGGTTCTGGAATCGGGGTCAGGAAGTAGGGTATTGTCTAAATTAAAGATATTTTACAGAAAGGTCTCGAAAAAATTCGGGGCCTTTTTTTTGGTTAAAAGTGAAATAAACAAAACTGTATAGACGAATGAAAACAACAGTAATAGGACTTGGATTAATTGGGGGGTCGATTGCCCGCGATTTGCGAAAATCGGGGTTTGCCACCGAGTTAATTGGGGTTGATGCCAGCGAAGAAAATGCTGCCAAAGCCTTGGAGATTGGACTGGTAGACCGGATTGAAACGCTGGAAGCGGGGGTGAAAGATACCGACCTGGTTATTATTGCCATTCCGGTAAACAAAGAGCTTGAGGTTCTGCCGCACGTGCTCGATCTGATTGGCAGCGGTACAACAGTAGCCGATATGGGTTCGACAAAAAAAGTAATTGTTGATTTGGTGGCCAACCACAAACGACGGAAAAACTTTGTTCCGGGTCACCCGATGTCGGGAACTGAAGACTCGGGCCCAACAGCCGCATTGGAAGGATTGTTTAAGGGAAAGATTGCCATTTTGTGCGATCAGGAAAACTCGGGGCCGCAGCATGTGGCTTTAATTGAAAAGATGTTTCAGGTGCTGGGAATGGACATCGCCTACATGACATCGGATGAACAAGACCACAGCACCGCTTTTGTATCGCATTTGCCCCACGCTGCTGCTTATGCACTGGCCAATGCCGTTCAGGCTAAAGAGGATCGAAAAATTATTTTCGACCTGGCAAGTGGTGGTTTTCGTTCAACGGTTCGTTTGGCAAAAAGTTCGGCTACCATGTGGCACCCAATTTTTCAACAAAATCGCGAATACGTTGTTGAATCGCTGAACGTTTACATCAAGCACCTTATCGAATTTCGCGATTGTATGAAAAACGAAGAGGACGATAAAATGCTTGACTTGATCAACAATGCGAATAAAATCCGTGGCATTCTTGAAGGTCAGAATCCACATTTTCTAAAGAATGAAGAAACTGTAACAAAACTTTATACGAAATAATCATGACGTTAAAATTAGACATTAATCCGATAAAAGCGTGGATGCCAAATATCGATAATCCACTGCTGATTTCAGGGCCATGCAGCCTTGAAACGGAAGAACAAACCATGGAAACCGCCCGTTTGCTGGCTAAAGACAAACGCGTATTTGTTTTTCGTGGTGGCGTTTGGAAACCCAGAACACGCCCGGGATCGTTTGAGGGTGTTGGTTCGATTGGTTTAAAATGGCTGCAGCAGGTAAGGGAAGAAACCGGGTTTCCGGTAGGAACTGAGGTGGCTAACGCACAACATACTGAAGAGGCTTTAAAGGCCGGCCTTGATGTGTTGTGGATTGGAGCACGTTCAACGGCCAGTCCTTTTGTGGTGCAGGAAATTGCCGATGTATTGAAAGGAACAGATACTGTGGTGATGATTAAAAATCCGGTGAACCCTGACGTACAACTTTGGATGGGTGCAGTTGAGCGCATCTACCAGGCAGGCATTAAAAACATTGTGGGAATCCACCGTGGTTTTACGCCATTTCGCGAAACAAAATACCGTAACTACCCCAACTGGAAAACCTTTATTGAGTTAAAGCGTTTGCTGCCGAATTTGCCTGTTATTTGCGATCCGAGTCACATTGCCGGAACACGCGAATACCTTTTCGAAATTTCGCAGAAAGCGTTTGACATGGGCATGGAAGGATTGATGATCGAATCGCACCGCGACCCTTCTTGTGCACTGAGTGATGCCGGCCAGCAACTTACTCCGGCCGATCTTGGGAAAATGCTCGATAAATTGGTAATTCGTTACGAAAATGCCAGCAATCCTGAATTTGACAATCAACTGGATGTGTTGCGTAACCGAATTGATGCCATTGATGCTGAATTGCTGGAAATACTGGCTTCGCGGGTACAGATTGTTAAACAAATTGGGGAGTATAAACGCGACAACAATGTTACTGCGCTGCAAATCAGCCGTTGGACACAGTTAATGGAAAACCGCGTAAAGCTTGGGAAGAGTATGGATGTAAACGAAACTTTTGTGAAAATTCTTTTTCAGCTGATTCACGAAGATTCGGTACGTATGCAAACCGAAATTATGGACCAGGAATAAGATGACTTTAGAATTAAATAAGCTCCGGAAATTTTTCGGAGTTTTTTTATGCCTTTTCTTCGGCTTTTTTAGATGATTCTGCCAGTTTGTAAAGCGCCTTTTTCATGGCTTTTTCAACCTGTGCGAACGTTGGTAGTTCCTTACCAATAAAAATGAAAAAAATGGCCATTTGTTGCTCATCTGCAAGCAGCGGAAGCATTTGTTTGTTTAAGCGGTAAGCTTCGCGCATAAGCCGTTTAATGCGGTTGCGTTTTACGGCTCGTTTAAATATTTTTTTACTAACCGTAAAACCGGCCTGAACGGGAACAGGTTGAGGTAGCTCAGTAACTTTGTAAACAACTTTTATTGGAAACGCTAAAAATGATTCGCCCTCTGCAAAAAGTTCGTCGATAACTTTTTTGCTGCACAAACGCTCTGCCTTTTTTAGTGTGTGAGCTACCGGTGATTCTGTTTTTTCTTTTGTTTCCATAAAAAAGTAAAGGCCATACGTCAAACGACGGACGGCCTTCCAAAAGTATATATTTTTCTATTTAATTCTTGTTGCTCTTCTTGATGTATTGTTCAAGAGCCATAGTCATCGAAGGAGCCTGTGCTGTTGGAGCCTGAATATCCAGTCTTAATCCGGCTTCTTCTACTGCTTTTGCGGTTGACGGACCAAAACATGCTATGCGCGTTGAATTTTGCTCAAAGTCGGGGAAGTTCTGAAACAGCGACTTAATTCCCGACGGGCTGAAAAATACAAGCACATCATATTTTATATCGGCCAAATCCGATAAGTCGGCACTTACGGTGCGGTATAAAATTGCTTTCGTATACTTGTAGCCACCTTTATCTAACAGGGTTGGAATCTCCTGTTTGTGAATATCGGAAAGTGGTACAAGGAATTTCTCGTCCTTGTGTTTTTTCATCACATTCACCAAATCGGTGAATCTGCCATCGGCGTAAAATATTTTACGCTTACGGTACACAATGTACTTTTGAAGATAGAAAGCAGTTGCTTCAGAAATGCAGAAATATTTCATTGAATCAGGCACTGTAATGCGCAATTCCTGTGCAATTCTGAAAAAATGATCGATAGCAGTACGGCTGGTAAAAATTACAGCAGTATGCTCAAGTATCTGCGTTCGTGTTTGGCGGAATTCCTTGGCAGGAACTCCCTCAACTTGAATAAACGGTCGGAAATCGATTTTCAGGCCATTCTTCTCTGCCAATTCAAAATACGGTGATTTTGCTGTACTTGGCTCCGGTTGTGAAACTAAAATGCTCTTGACTTTCAAATTTTTATGCTTTTAATGAGACTTTCCCCCTTCTTATTCAAACAACAACTTTATAAATTAAAAGCAAGGGTAAAATTTCAAGGGTACAAAGGTACAAAAACAGATAAAATAAAGAAAATTGTTTTTTCAATAATATAATTGCACCTCTTCTAAGTAATATTATATTGAAACTAAAAAGAATTACAAGTCCTGAAATGGCTATAAACACAGGGGTTTTAAGTGGGGCAAATTGTATTAAAATAACCACAGGTAAAAACACCAAACTGAGCGAACGATTGAAATTATCGTAGCTAAACAAATATTCCCGGGTTTCATTTTGCGTTTCAAACATCAATCCCAATGTGAAATAGATCACTTTTTTCCCAAAAAAATAGAGTAAAGTACTCCCGAAAATTAAGAATAAATACATTGGTGTTAGTGGCCTGCTTTGATATTTAAACAGATTTAAACACTGAAATATAAAAATAGGAAAGATGATATAGAAAATAGCCTCAAGACGAAATGCCGCATGAAAAACAGGGTAGGTTTTATCGTTAAGCATGCGTATTGAAGTGGCGTTGTTGAATAGCGATAAAAAAAGTTGTTTAAGATACTTGGCATACGAATACCGGATGCTGGCAAATAGGGCAATGGCAACAAAAATAATGATGGTTAACCAATCGTGTCCCGGATACTCGCGCTCGCGGTTGGGTAAAACCAGCGCTTTCTGTTCAAGTTGAGTGCTATGCATTTCAGCCTGTTGCCGCGTAATGATGTAGTCGGAACTATCAACAGCTTGTCTCTTCTGCCTTGCAGTGTTGTTGCCACGTGATAATGTGCTTGTTTTTTCAAGGGATTGGAGCACTTCCCCACTTGCGTGATGTGCCGCAATGGTATCCTGGTTATATATATAATTTGCTCCCATAGTTTTGATTGGCGCAAAGATACCAAAATAATAAACTGAAGGTGCTTGCTTTATGGAAGAACTATTTGCCATTTTCGGGGAAACGACAAGCTAATTTTAGTTAATTTGTGAGGCATAAACAAAAAATGGAAGCAAAGATTTACATGGCCCCATTACAGGGTTTTACGGACTATGTGTACCGTGCAGCGTACGCAAAAGTATTTAATACGGTTGATGCGTATTTTGTTCCTTATATTTCGTTGAAAAACAATGTGATACCCAATAAGTATGTTCGCGAAATACTTCCGGAGAATAATGAGCAAAGCAGGGTAGTTCCACAAATTTTAGCAAAAGATGCAGCGGAGTTCGAATCACTGGAAAATGTTTTAGCTGAGCACAACTATTCGGAACTGAACCTGAACCTGGGATGCCCGTACCCGATGGTCACCAACCGCGGAAAAGGTTCGGGGCTATTGCCCTTCCCGGATGAGATTGATAAGATACTTGAGCATTTTTATACGCAGCCGAAAGGTGAACTTTCTGTAAAATTAAGAGCCGGGTATAAAACAGCAGATGAGATAAAAGATGTTATAAACGTATTGAATCAGTTTCCGCTAAAAGAGGTGATTCTGCACGCGCGGGTGGCCGGACAGTTGTATTCGGGCGAGATTGACGAGAATGCCTTTGCCTATGCCACACAAAACCTAAAACATAAGTTGGTGTATAACGGCGACATTTTTTCAATGGAGGATTTCATTGCCAAACAAAATAAATTCCCCGGCATTGATACCTGGATGCTGGGGCGTGGGATTTTAATGAACCCGCTGTTGCCACATGAAATAAAAGGTATTCAGGTTTCTCCGCAGGAACGTTTTGATTGGCTAAACACCTTTCATCAAACAATGCTGAAGAGTTATCTGGAAGTGATGGATAACGAGGGCAACGCGCTGAATAAAATGAAACAGTTCTGGATATACTTTTCCTGGTGTTTCCCTAATCAGCGAAAGCTGCTGAAACACATTAAAAAAGTAAAGTCGCTGAATAAATACGGCGAAATCGTAAAGTCAGCATTTTACGAGATTTGAGGTTAGAATTTCGACTACGCTCAGTCTGACAACCTTTTAGCCATGTTGAGCGTAGTCGAAATAAATCAAACAATTGTTACCGGAAACAAATTTTAATGTGCATCCAGCCAGTTGTCGGCGGCATTGCTTTCAACCGTTAACTGAACGCCAATATCCACAGCATTTTCCATTTCGGTTTTCACCAGCGAACGGATTGTTTCCAATTCCGGTTTATACACATCAAAATTCAATTCATCGTGCACCTGCAAAATCATTTTCGACTGCAGGTTTTGCTCCTCCATTTTGTTGTGAATGTTGATCATGGCGATTTTAATGATATCGGCGGCAGAGCCCTGAATTGGCGCATTTACCGCATTTCGCTCAGCCATGCCGCGAACTACCGCGTTGGCCGAATTGATATCGTTCAAATAGCGGCGGCGTCCTTTTATGGTTTTCACAAAACCCTGCTCGCGGGCCAGATGAATCTGTTGGTCCATAAAAGCTTTAATCTTTGGGAAATTCACGAAATAGCCGTCAATCAACTCCTTGGCTTCGGTGCGTGGAATATTCAGTCGCTGCGACAAGCCAAAGGCCGAAATACCGTAAATAATTCCGAAGTTGGCCGTTTTGGCTTTACGACGCATGTCCGAATCAACATCGCTTTCCGGAATCTGGTAGATTTTCGCTGCGGTAATGGAGTGAATGTCTTTGCCTTCGTTAAAAGCGCGTTGCATTTCTTCGTCGCCACTTAAGGCGGCCATAATCCGCAATTCAATTTGCGAGTAGTCGGCAGAGAAAAAAGTATGCTCGTCATCCGAAGGAATAAAAGCTTTACGGATTTCGCGGCCTGCAGCATCACGTATCGGTATGTTCTGCAGGTTCGGATTAACCGAGCTTAAACGTCCGGTGGCTGCAATGGCCTGGTTGTAAGAGGTGTGAATCTTTCCGGTTTTAGGATTTACCAATTGTGGCAGAGCCTCAACATAAGTTGATAGCAGTTTTTTTAGTCCACGGAAATCCAATACTTTCTGTACGATCGGATGCTTATCAACCAAACGAATCAATACCTCTTCTGAAGTGGAGTATTGTTTGGTTTTGGTCTTTTTGGCGTTGGTATCAATTTTTAATTTCTCGAAAAGAATAGGACCCAGTTGTTTGGGCGACGAAACGTTAAACTCTTCTCCGGCCAGTTCTATAATCTCTTTTTCCAGTTGAATAATTTGCTCGCGTAAAACACCGGCGTATTTATTTAACTCATCGGAGTTTAACTTTACACCGGTACTTTCCATTTTTGCCAGCACCGGTACCAGTGGCATTTCAAGTGTTTCGAAAAGTTCGCGCACACCGGCTTTATCCAGCTCCGGCTCCAACGCATTTTTTAATTGTAAGGTAAGGTCGGCATCTTCGCAGGCATAATCGCGCAACTTATCCGTTGTTACCGATCGCATGGTTAGCTGGTTTTTTCCTTTTTTGCCGATCAGGTTCTCGGTAGGTACTTTTTCGTAATTCAGGTACTGTAAACACAACATGTCGAGGTTGTGTTTCATGTCGGGCTGAATGAGGTAATGTGCCAGCATGGTATCGTAAAGCGGGCCTTTTACTTCCAGGTTATAATTCTTCAGAATAAGAATATCGTACTTAATATTTTGCCCGATTTTGGTAATGTTGGTATCTGCAAAAATAGCCTGGAATTCGTCCATTACCTTTTGTGCTTCCTCGCGATTTGTAGGGATGGTAACACAATAAGCTTCGTGCTCCCTAAACGCGAACGACATACAAACAATCTCGGCAGTTTGTGTATCTAGTCCGGTGGTTTCAGTATCAAAACAGAATTCCTTTTGCACCGAAAGTTCGGCGCGTAAACTGGCGCGTTGCAGTTCGTTTTCGACCAAATAATATTGGTGAGGAACAGAGTCGATGTTTTCTTTTGTTGCAGGAACTTCGGTTACAGCTTCTTCCGGAGCGCCAAAGAGTGTTCCCTGCATGGTCGGTTCGGCCGGAGCACTGCTCAGTTTTAAGCGCGAAATCAGTGTTTTAAATTCCAGTTCGTTAAGCAATTTTACCAACTCTTCTTTATTGAGTTCGTTTTTTTTCAGTTTATCAAGGTCGAACGGAACCGGAGCATCAGTAATAATTGTTGTCAGAACTTTCGAAAGGCGCACCTGCTCCTCGTTTTCAACAATCCGTTCCTTTTGTTTGCCTTTTAGTTTATCGGTGTTTTTGTAGAGTTCTTCAATGCTTCCGTATTCGGCAATCAGTTTTTGAGCTGTTTTTGGCCCAATGCCTGGGCAGCCTGGAATATTGTCGGCCGAGTCGCCCATCAATCCAAGGATGTCAATCACCTGGTCGGCGGTCTCAATACCAAAACTTTCCTGTACTTCGGGCAGTCCCCAAACCTCTACATCGCCACCTCCTTTTCCCGGTTTATACATAAAAATCTGGTCGGAAACCAGCTGTGCATAATCCTTATCGGGTGTCATCATGTAGGTGGTGAAACCTTCTTTTTCGGCTTTTTTTGCCAGGGTTCCGATAACGTCGTCGGCTTCGTAACCTTCCTTTTCAATAATCGGGATGTTAAAAGCCTCAATAATTTTACGAATGTATGGAATCGATTTACGCAGATCTTCGGGCATTTCATCGCGGTTGGCTTTGTATTCTTTAAACATTTCGTGCCTGAAAGTTGGCGCCGAAACATCGAAAACCACCGCCAGGTACTCCGGATCTTCTTTTTCCATTAACTGCACAATGGTGTTGGTAACGCCCAGCATTGCCGAGGTATTTACACCTTTTGAGTTAAATCTTGGATTGCGGATAAATGCAAAATAACTGCGGTAAATCAGAGCGAAAGCGTCTAAAAGAAAAAGTTTTTGCTGTTTGTTTTCAGCCATAATATTAAATTTCAGGGTACAAAATTACTTATTGTCTTCTGCAAACCATTCGGCATACGATGTTGCCGTTTCGTACAGACGAATACTATACAACGAAACATCCTCGGGCAATTCTTGTTGAAGAACGCCTGCAAAATATACACACATATTTTCCGATGTGGGCTGGAAATCGTGAACGATCAATCGTTCCGTAGCTTTTAAAAGGTGCTCCTGGTTTTTGTCAGCGTAAATTTGGCTAACCACCAAACTGTGGTCGTACACATTTACAATCTTGTCTTTCACCAGTTTTTTAAGCTTTCCAAAGTCAATCACCATCCCGTCTTTCGGGTGTCCTTTCTCCTCCCGTATTTCACCAAGTAAAGTAACTTCCATGTTGTAAGTGTGCCCGTGAATATTGCGGCACAGGCCGTCGTAATTGTGCAGCGCGTGGCCCATTTCAAAATGAAATTTCTTGGTAACTCTAATCTTCGCCATTTGTGTATAAATTTAATGACGTGAAATTACAGTTTTTATCCGACGTTTGGTATTCTTAAATGAATTTAGACTACTTTTTACAAAGTTTCCCGGATAAGAATAAGAAGATTTATATAGCCTGCATAAACAGGTGTTCTGCCAATATTTTCAGGCCAATAGCAATTAAAATTATTCCTCCAATCATTAGCGATTGATGGCTTCTTTTAGCCGAAATGTTTTTCCCGAATAACATACCAAGCATGGCTGCAATAAAAGTTACCGAACCAATAACCAAAACCGGAAATAAAATGGGGATTTCAAGAAAGCCAAAGCTTAATCCAACAACCAATGCATCAATACTGGTGGCTATTGAAAGACCAATTAATACGCTGATTTTAAACGGATCGAAATTTTTGAGAGTGCCATCTTCTTTTATTCCTTCCACAATCATTTTTCCGCCGATTAAAGCCAGTAAGCCAAAAGCGATCCAATGATCCACCGAAGAGATCAGGTTTTTAACGGCCTCGCCAATTAGCCATCCAATTACCGGAAAAGTAGCCTGGAAAAATGCCAGCGAAGCAGCAACCAGTGTGGCTTGTTTAAATTTAATCTCGCGTTTCATCAATCCACACGACACAGAAACGGCGAAGGAATCGAAACTTAAGCCAATGCCGAGGAGTAAAAAGGTTATGAATTTTGCTGTTGTCATTGGTGCCGCAAAAGTAACAAAATTAGTTTTTCTGCCTACACCGGGTTTTGTGTTGGAATGATTCGAATAGGGTTATTTCTCGCAGATTTCGCAGATTCTGCCGAAAAACAAACCGTAAAGATTGGTAATTGTAAGAACCATTTCTTATTTTTTTTGAAAATGTTTGTTATAAAATTAAAAGCAACTCGTAAACTATAACAGAAAACCACTGAAGACGGTAAAACAGTAATTAAAATACAAACAAAAAAGAGGCTGTCCAAAAAGGCGGTCTCTTTTTTTATGCTGCAATTTCAGAATAGTAGTTTTTCATCCAGATTTTAGATTGTTGCTTTTTCAAGTTGTTGTTTTTTGTGCTTACTACTTCAAAAACAACAATAATGGCCCAAAAGACTGTTTTTTCCCGTTTTGAGGACATAATTATAGCTATTATCTTCCTCAGGTTATGCCCGATTGCCATTAAACCAAACTCGATTTCAACTTTGCTCAATCCCCGGAGGGTAAACCGGTTAAATTTGTTGTTCGATTTCAGCTGTCCGAATACAGCTTCGGGCTCAATGGGGCGTTTGCTCCGATGGTAAAGTCCTTCATCGCTCAACAGTTTATCGCGTGCAATTTGTCGTAAACGATTCAGGTTGTGGTTAACTTCGATTTTCCGATCTCCTTTGGCTTTGTGGCATTGCCCCCGTAGCGGACAGCCCGTGCAGTTTTGTGCCTGGTAAATACTCACCTGGTAATCGAATCCCAGCTCTGATTTCCGTTTTCCTTTACCTGCGTTATGCAGGTGTTGTCCCATGGGGCATACATAATAGTCCTGCTCCTGGTTGTAGTACAGGTTTGCCTGCAGAAAAACATTGTTCCTGTAGCTTCTTTTTTGTTCTTTATGAAAGTAGTTATACTTGACAAAAGCCTGGATATCTTTATTTTCCAGGTGCTGGTAATTTTCTTCGCTTCCATAGCCTGAGTCGGCCACAACGGTAGATGATTGTTTGTTGTAGAGTGCTTCAAACTGGTCGAGATGCGGAATTAGTGTAGCTGTATCGCCGGGGCGCTGGTGAAGTGAAAAGCCTGTAATAAACTGGTTTTCGGTACTGATTTGCGTGTTGTAAGCCGGCTTTAACTGGCCGTTTTTCATATGGTCTTCTTTCATGCGCATGAAAGTGGCATCGGTATCGGTTTTCGAGTAACTGTTACGGGTGCCCAGTGTTTCCAATTGCTGTTCATACTTTTGAAGTCGTGGCAATGCATCTTCTTCCAGTTGTTTTACCTGTTTTTGCTGTTTCTTATCCAGTTTCGACCGTTGCTCGTTTAGTTGACCGATTTTCTTCTTAAGCAACACTGCATTAACTGGTTGCGGCTGATCGTCTTCTGTTTGTTCAGCAGAATCGACATCAATACTTGCCTCAATATCTTTTAAAACAGTCTGGATTTTATGTTCAAGTTTCTCCTTGTATTTTTCAACCGACCCACGCCAAACAAAAGTATAGCGGTTAGATGCTGCCTCGATTTTCGTCCCATCTATGTACTGAACATCGAGGCTCACATAGCCCATCTCTGCCATTAGCTGTACCATTTGGGCAAACAAGGTTTGGATCTGGTGTTTCAGTTTCTGACTGCGAAAGTTGTTGATCGTTCGGAAATTAGGCGTTGCCTCGCCTGAAAGCCACATGTAATGGATGTTTTCTTCCAACTGGCGTGCAATCTTCCGGCATGAATAAACATTGTTCAGATAGCTGTAGAACAGGATCTTAAGCATGATCCGAGGGTGATAAGAACTGGTGCCACCACCTTTGTAGGTCGATAAAATATCGTCGATGTTTAAACCATCAACTATCTGGTTAACAAGACGAACAGGGTGATTAGCCGCTATTTTATCGCTTAAATTACTTGGAAACAGCATCGATTGCTGGGAAGTAACGCTTTTAAATCGTACGTTTGATCTTATTGTCATATCCACCTTTAAGATACAAATCTTAAAGGGACAATAAAAACAAAGGCTGTCCAATTTTACTTTTTGGACAGCCTCTTTTCGTTTTTTAGCCGGGCATATCACAATTTGTAGCTCTTCATTACAAATCGTCAGCAGGCGAATAACCTTCAAAGCAGAGATAAGAGCAACTTTTTTGAAAAGAATTCGGTTTAAACGACTCATTCCCTCAGCGGAGTATCTACAACAAAGTACTTGGCGAAAAACCAAACTGTTTTTTAAAACAGCGGCTAAAGTAAAGCGGGTCGTTAAAACCAACAATATCCGACACTTCAGAAACATTGTACTCTTTACTTTTTAACAATTGAGCCGATTTCTTTAGCCGTAAAGTTCGTACAAATTCGTTGGGCGAAAGGTTGGTTAATTCCTTGATTTTACGGTATAATTTAGATGAACTTATTCCCATTTCTTTACAAAGGAAATCGATATTCAGGTCGGGCTTGTGCATATTTTCTTCAATAAGGCAGCTTAGCTTGTTGATAAACACTTCGTCAACCTGAGAGTGCGATAAAATGTTTATTTTAGTTTCAACTTCTCCCGAAAATTTGGCTTTTAAATCGAGCCTCGACTTAATTATATTCTGAATCTGGATTTTTAACAACACCGGGTCGAAGGGTTTGGCAACATAGCCGTCGGCACCCAGTTTGTAGCCTTTAATTTGGTTTTCGTTATCGGATAATGCGGTGAGCAGAATTACTGGGATGTGACTGATAAGATCGTCCTTTTTTAATTCCATACAAAACTCAAAACCATTTTTAACAGGCATTTTAATATCAGAAATACAAAGCATTGGTTTTTTTTGCCTGCAAAGCAACAGGCCTTTAAGTCCGTCTTCAGCTTCATAAACCTTGTAGGTATCCGATAAATAATCAACAATAAATTTCCTTAATTCGATGTTGTCTTCAATCACCAGTATTTTTTCTTTTAACGCAGTTGACTGAACTACCTGTTTGGGAGGCAATTTCGGCTGAGTTTCGTCTTCGTATGATGCTGTATTTACATCAAATATTTCGTGCTCGTCATAGCTTTTTCTTTCAATGGGGATTTTAACAGTAAACACACTACCCTTTCCCTGCTCGCTTTGTACATTTATAGCTGCCTTATGTATTTTAAGCAGCGACTCCACCAACGACAAACCAATTCCCGACCCGGTATTTTCCGTTTTACTGTTCTCGGCCTGGTAAAAACGTTTAAAAATTTTATCTACACTTTCGGGAGGAATACCGATACCGTTGTCGCTAACTTCAACATGTAATTGTTTTGATCCATCGTTTATCATCCCCACATACAAATCAACATGGCCATATTTAGGCGTGAATTTTATGGCATTCGATAGAAGGTTGTATAGCACCTTATCGTATTTATCGCGATCAATCCAGCCTAAAATCTGATCGTGTTCAGTGGTTAAATTGAAATTAATATTTTTTTCTGATGCAAAACTTTTAAACGAATTGAATGCATTTTTAGTTAGCTGTAAAATATCGGTATCCGAGACTTTTAGTTTTAACTCTCCGGTTTGTGCTTTTCTGAAATCGAGCAATTGGTTAACCAGGTGTAATAGTCTGCCTGAATTATTTAGAATCAACTCCACACGGCTTTTTTGGTAATCAGTAATATTGCCTTTTTCCATAAGTTGTTTCGCAGGGCCAAGAATTAAAGAAATTGGCGTACGTAATTCGTGCGAAATATTGGTAAAAAAATGAAGCTTTTCGTCGTTTAGCTTTTCGTCTTTTTCGTGTTTTACTTTTTCTAGCACCAATTCCTGCTTTAGCAACATACTTTTTCTTATTTGTGTATGCACAATGTACAGAATTAACGAAATAAGAAGGATGAACAAAACGATGCTTTTATAAGTAAGCCAAAATGGAGGATCAATATGTATTGTATAAGCTGATGCATCGCTCCAGAAACCACTGCTATTTTGCACTTTAACCTTAAAAATATAAGTACCCGGGTATAAATTGGTATATTGAATATTGCGTGAATTGTTATCGCTGGTAATCCAATCCTCGTCGAAGCCTTCGAGCATGTACTGGTATTTGTTTAGCCTGACATTAATATACGATGGCGACGAAAATGAAAGTGAAAAGTTGCTGTTGGCATATTTTAACGTCATTTCTTTGGCGTAGTTAATATCCTCGCTAAGAATTACCTGTCCGTTAATAATATCGCCTGGTAAAACTTTTTTGTTCTGAACTTTAACCTCGGTAATAAATGGTGGTTCCGAAACTGAATTATCGTTTGCGATAGTGGTGGAAAAGTATATAATTCCTTCTTTTCCGGGCACATACACAACAGAGTCATTAAGAAGCAGGAATCCCCTGTTACTAAAAATATCGAGACGGTTTCCATTATTTATATGGTAAACATTTAATTCTTTTGTAAACGGGTTATAACTTCCAATTTTGTTGTTATTAAAATTCAACCACATTTCTCCGTTTTTAGCAAACCGAATATCGGTAATCCAGTCTTCGCGAAGTTCGCCAGGCGTGGCAACCAGCATAAATTTATCTTCCAGAGGGGCATAATAAACCAGCCCTTCTGTTGTTGTTACCCAAATATTTCCATTGTTGTCAATACCGATATCTTTTGCAAACATAGCCGTAGAATCTTCGGGTAATCGCAGGTAGTTGGAGTATGTTTTAACCTTATTTGTTTCGGGATTAAAGCATATAACGCTCGTTTCGGTGGCCAGCCAAAGGTTATTTGCCGTATCACAAATTGCCTGGTTTGTAGAAATATCGTAGAAATAATCAGGAAGAAGCGGGGTGTAGGTCATTTTTTCGGGATTAAGCAAAACGGCACCATTGCCGTGCGACCCAATAAATAAATCGCCGTTTGCCACCCGGGAAAAAGCAAAAGTTGGTGTTTCGCCAAAGCCTAAATCAAGCGAGGTAAAAGATCGGGTAATGTAGTCGAGTACCAGAATATCGCCATTCCAAAGTCCACAGTAAAATGTTTTTCCATCATATGTATAAATGCTGGCTATTTTTTTGAACTGGGTTGAAAGCACCGAAAATTTGTTGTTCTCTCCTAAAAACAGGCCATTATCGTGTGTTGAAACAATTAGCTTATTGTCATAAGTTTGAGCCAAGCCACTTATTCTGGGTACTTTATCGTTGATAAAAAGTGAAATATCTTTTATGCTTTTAAACTGGTTTTTGTATGCATCGTATTTGTCCAGTCCGTTCTCGGTGCCTATCCATAATACCCCCGAATGATCAAAATACAAAGCCGAAACGGAATTATCTACCAGTGCCGATTGATCGGACAGTACCGAATAATACCACTCATAATTTCCGGTACTAATGTCTTCCAAATGATCGCAAACCAGCAGCCCACCAAGTGTTCCTACCCAATATTTTCCGTTTGGAGCCTGTGCTACACTAATAAAATAGGGGCCTAGCAAATTCCGAACGGTGGCATTGACCATCGGAAGCAACTTAAAAGTATCTTCTGTTTTATCGAGTTTATACAGGCCTTCTCGTGACCCCACAAAAATATCCGATTTATTGTCCTGAAAAACGAAATAAACGTATGGGTTTATTTCTTCCGAGTTGGGAACAAGCAGTTTGTAACTTTTTATTGTTACCACAGTTCCGGCACTATTCAGCGTTATTTTAGCAATACCGCCTCTGCCGTTGCTTCCAATCCAGATCGAACCATCTGTGTCTTCGTATATTGATTTGATGTAGTTAAAACCATTTATTTCAACTTTTGTAAAATCGTTGCTTGTTACATCAAAAATGTATAGCCCCTGGTCTTTTGTACCCACCCAAACCCGGTTGAATTTATCGATGTACAAAGCCCGTATTTCAGGGTCGGGCAAACTTTGCGGGTTGTTATCATCGGGTAAAAAGGTTTTAAACTGCGATGTTTTTAAGTTATGAAGCGTGAGCCCATTTCTTGTACCTATCCACATTTGGTCGGTTGTGCGGTTAAAAGCCAGTGCGGTAATGTCGTCGTTGTTTATGCTAGTCCGCGTTTTCGATTTGCTTTGGTAAACCGTAAAATTGTTACCATCGAAACTGTTCAACCCGTCAAAAGTGCCGAGCCACAACAATCCGGTATTGTCTTGTGTGATATGCCTGACCGAGTTATGCGAAAGTCCCTGTTCATCGGAATAATGTTCGAATTTTATTCCTTGCCCGAACACCGTTGTGCTAATTAGCAAACAAAATATCAATACATACCTGGTGCTCATTTTTTTAAACTAATTTGATTGTTTTTTTGCAGGCAATAAATATAAACTATTTATTTCGCTGTTTTTCAGTTTCTACACAATGCCGGAACACCGGTAACTCTACCCTTTCAAAAATCGTACTGAAACTAAATTTTTATATAAATACGTTTTCTATTTAACCACCATCCCAATGCCCAGCATAGCATAACGTAAGCAATGGCTGTAATAAACGCACCAAAAGGCCCGGGAAAAATTTGCTGAAAGACCTGTTCACTTACCCATTCAAAAGCATCCTGATATTCGTTCACAGGAATCATACGGAGTGTAATATAAAACAGCTCTGAAAATAAGTAGATAAACAGCGGGTTTTTCCCAAAAATATTGAAAAACTGCACGCCATATTTCTGCTTTCGTAATTCGATTGTATAAACCAGAACGGCCATTATTGCCAAATCCCAGCCAACGGTGTAAAGCACAAAAGAGCTTGTCCATAGTTTTTTCGACAGAGGAAAAACCAGGTTCCACCAATGTGCCAGCGCAATCATTCCAAAAGCCAGCATTAAAAGTTTAGCGATACCTTCGAATGATTTTCCTTTTTTCTGAATAAAAATACCGGCCATATATCCATACAGTACATTTACGATGGCGGGCAAGGTGCTGAGTAAACCTTCCGGATCGAAAGGAATACTGTCTTTTTTATAAATATGGCCCTGTCCTAAAACAGCCAAATCGAACTTTGATCCTGCGTTGCTTGCCATGTCGAGCCATGACCCCGGCTCTCCAAAAACATACAAAATACCCCAATAGGCCAGCAGGATAATGCCGGAAATAATTACTGCCACTTTTTCCGAGAGGTAATATAAAATAAGCGAGGCAAAGAAATAACACAAGGCTATTCGCTGTAAAACACCCATAATACGGGTTTCGGCAATGGGTTTCCACATAAAATGCCCGTCGGTGCCAAATTTAAAAAACGGAAACCAGTACATTAGGTAACCCAAAAGAAAGATAATAACGGTACGTTTTATGATTTTTGCCCAGACCCTCCCCGCCGGCATATTCTTCATTTTTAACATCGAAAAACTCATGGCATTTCCCATGGCAAACAGGAAAGATGGAAACACCAAATCGGCCAGTGTAAAGCCAAACCACTTTGCATGAACCAGGTAGGGGTAAAGGTGTGCACCTGTTCCCGGCGTGTTAACTACAATCATCAGAGCAATGGTTATACCTCTGAAAACATCAAGCGAGAGAAAGCGCTCGGATTTTTGTTGAATGTTATTTCCCATAACTAGTAATTTCAATTCCGTTTATTTGTTGCAGACTTGTGTTGTTTAGCGCTTGGGTAGGCTGTGCAGCTCCATTTTCGCTACAGCCAAACACGCTTCTGTTTGCGCCGAAGTTGTGGAGCATTTTCCAAACACATTGTTTGCCCCAAAATGCTTCGGTACGTTTCCATACAGGCTTAATCTCCGACGCCAAATCTAGGGTAACATTGCTTTTTAATTCGATGCTGCCGGTTAAAAATATTCCTTTTGAAAAAACGCTTGTGCCGCCTCCCTGCTGGCTGACAGTGTTTATAGCCGCCTGAATGGCCGCAGTATTTAAAGCGTGCCCATCGGCATTAGCACCAAAACGCTCAACGGCAAACGTATTCTCATTTTTGTTCTGTGCAAAACCAAAATTGCCTGATTGCAGAAATAGTGATATGCCCAATAGTTTTAGAATATACATTTACTTGTTGATTTGTTTTTGCTGTTCGGAAATAGCCGCCGGACTTTTGTCCGACATTTTTAATTGGATACTTCCCCCGTTTATAATATCCTGGTGTGTTATTTTATACTGTTTTATTGGTGAATTATTAAGCGTAACTTCGTTTACAAAAACATTGTATGCACTGTTGTTTATACAGTTTATTTCGAATGTTTTGCCCGGGTAATAATCTTCATTCAGCTGAATGGTAATTTTATCAAACACCGGGCTTCCAATCTGGTACTCCGGGTTTTCTTCGGTTCCGCCGTTCATTTGAAACAGGCCTATTTTCATTAACACGGCTAAGCTTCCCATTAATCCCTGGTCTTCGTCGCCGTTGTATCCACGTTTTGTTGATAAATCGGAGAATACACCACTGGCTACTTTTCGAGCCCAGTGTTGTGTTAAATCGGGCCGGTTAAGCTGGTTAAAAACAAAGGCTGTTTGTATTGATGGTTGATTCCCGTAATTAACAGGTATTCGCCGGTATTCGGGGTGCAATTCAGCTTCGTGTGATTTTCCGGAAGTAAATCCCGATTTTTCAGCGCTTTCAAACTGTGCGTTTAATTTGTCGGTAGCAGCAGCTTTTCCCCCCATTAATCTGGCCAGGCCATCAATGTTGTGTGGTACAAACCAGGTTGATTGTGCAGCATTTGATTCTACAAATCCATTTTCATACGAATAAACATCGTAGTTTTCAGGCCAGTTACCATTGATATCTTTTGGCGTCATCCATCCGGATTGCTTATTATAAACATGCTTATAGTTTTCCGAGCGGTTTAGAAAATAACCGTAGTCGTTGGGTTTATTGAGCTTTTTTGCCAATTGCGCGAGGGCCCAGTCCTGGTAGGCATATTCGAGTGTTTGCCCGGCGCCTTCCTGGTGGGCGCCAAAATTATCTCCTTCGGGCAGCGGATACGGAACGTAACCATTTTTTATATAATAAGCTAAACCTCCGCCAGTGTTTGTCCGGTGCTCGTAGCCAGCTTTACCCATTATGCCGTTAGGCATGTGGTTCCTTTTTAGCGCATTGTAAATATTTTCCAGACTATCGGTTACAATGCCTTTTTGAATGGCGCTAACAATAAAGGGAGTGGAAGAAGCGCCGGTCATAACATAGGTGTAGTTGCCTCCCGATGGGCCACGGGGTATCAGGCCGCCATCTTTGTAATACTGCATGAGCGAGTGTACAAAATCGTCCATAATTTCGGGATAAACCAAGCCCCACAAGGTGTTTATTGTCCACTGGGCGCCCCAAAACGAATCGGAATTGTAGTGGTTAAACCCGGGTTTGCCGTTTTCATCCAGCGGTATCTGGCCAATTCTGAAATGTTCTTTTGTGTTGTCGGGGTAGGCACCGTTTACATCACTTATTATTCTACGGCCCTGTAAAGCGTGCCACAGGTCGGTGTAAAAGCGCCGCTGTTCTTTTTCGGTTCCGCCTTCTACCTGAATCCGGCCCAGCATTGAATTCCACTCTTCGTTTGCCCGGGCAACACAGGAATTAAAATTCCAATCGGGCAATTCTTCCTGAATGTTGACCTCTGCGTTCTCAACCGATGTGTACGAAATACCAGCTTTCATAAGTACCTCGTCAACAGAATCACCTAAGTTAACAAGGTAGTTTTTTGTAATACTATCTTGTTTTATTGATTGTACCGGGACGTTTAATTTTATTTTGAAATAGACTGTTACCGGTTTGGGGCGACGGTTGGTTGGTGTCATTACAAAACTTCCCGACAGCTCATTTTTTGTGTCATGTTTTAACTTGCCATTACTATTTTTACATGGCCCCAACAAGGTGTTCAGGTTGAAAAGTATGGCGTTGCTTGTGTTTCCTTTTGGGTAATTATATTTATGAAAGCCCACCCGTTTTGTGCTGCTTAGTTCGGCCGATATACCGTAGCGGTTTAATTCGAGATAATGATACCCGGGTGTTATCTTTTCGGTTTCGTGGTTGAATGGAGAATAAAAGTCGGAAAATATTTTTTTATCGTTTTCGGGGTATATTGTGACCGCCATAACCGACAAACCCGACATTTGCCAGGCGTGAATATGGCTGAATCCTTTAACGGTATCGGTTTGATAGCGATAGCCACTTCCCCAGGCTCCTTCAATTTCAGTATCGGGGCTTAGGTTTACCATGCCAAAAGGGCGACACGCCGATGAAAAGAAAAACCACCTGGAGTTTTCGGTATCAAGCAAAGGATACACTTTGCTGGTAAACTGGTTGTTAACAGGCAGCCCTGTTTCGCTGTTTTTACATGAAGCGGCGCTTATCAGCACGAGTAAGCTTCCAACTATATTTCTATAAATTTTATTGAAATACATTGTAGGTTTTTAATGACCGTTTCAACGGATTTTAGCTTTCCGGTTTTACTAAGCAGGCAATTATATATTACCTGAAGCTTATAATTTTCTACTGTCCCCGTTTATTTTGTTTTCACAAACAAAACAGCCTGTAAAAGATGAATGAAAAAGTAAATAATAAAAAAGAGGGATGGTTTGGGAACATCCTCTTTTTTATTTTTGGAAATTTGATTAATATCCTGAATTCTGCATCCAGTTAGTATTCTCGTTCAGAACACCTGTTGGAACCGGGAATATACGTTTGGTATAATCTGTTTTTGCACTGGGATTAATAATGTTTTTGTACCCCCAATCATCCTCGAATCGTCCGAAACGAATCAAGTCGTTGCGTCGCCAGTTTTCATCAAAAAATTCACGGCCTCGTTCATCTAGTAACTCATCTAATGAAGGCTCTGCACTGATAACAGGTGCATTTACATAGGAGCGTATCTGATTAAACAAACTCATAGGTGTATCGCCGTTTGTAGGGGTAGCACCACGCAAAATAGCTTCACATTTTGTAAGCAGGATATCGGCATAACGGAAAATGGGTACATCATTGTCCTGGTTACGGCCATATAAACCATAATCAGTAGGATCCATCATAAACTTGTTAAAACGGTACCCTTGTGACCAACCTGCGGCATCATTACCTACATTCAAATTCTCATCTTCTACTTTAAGTGTAATATCTTTGGTAAGTACAACCTGCTCGCCCTTGTACATAAAAGGAATAGATGTTACCTCGTAAGTAGAAGGATCGTATTGGTATAGTGCACCTTTGAAAATAGCATCGTTACGACGGTCGCCTTCAAGATTGAACAGATCTGCAAATTCCGGGTTAACAGCAAAGTTACCGGCAGCAGATTTTGCAAGTTTAATGCCATAAAGACCGGCACCACCATCTCCATCAGAATCGCCTTTTCGCCAGGTACGGAACCGTCCATAAGTCAAACCGTCATTGTTAGAAGCGGTATAGGGCATTGCATAAATGAAATCTTTGATTTGAACACCATTGGTTGGGTAGAATTTTTCCAGATAGTCATCACTAAGGTTGAAAATACCCGATTGTATAATATCGTCGCATACCGATACACAATCATTTAATTTTTCGTTTGCAGCTGTTGCCGACCAGCTTGAACTGGTTACATCTTGTGTGTAAACATTCCAGTTGATATATAACTTGGCAAGAAGAGCATTCACCATCCAACGGGTAGGTTTTCCATAAGTTGAAGCATCTACAGCTGTTGTCATGTTATCGCGTATGGCTATTAGTTCCGATTCAATCCATTCCGCAACATCGGCACGCGGACTACGTTCCAAAGCCTCGTCGGCGTCCAGCATATGATCCAGAATCGGCACGTCTCCGTAGCTGTCCATTAAAATAAAATGATAGAAAGCGCGCACTGCCCTTGCCGGAGCTGTAACTACCTCTTCTTCACCTCCAAGATCTACAATAACCTGGTTACACTTGGTGATTCCGCTTGATAGCTCGGGCCAGTATCCCATGCAGGCATCATCTGCCATAAAGTTATGCAAACTGGGATGTGCATAGTTTCCTGAATCGTAGTAGTCTCCATCGTAACTTACGCCCATACACTCGTCGGAAGAGAAGGACATGGCTTCGCTGTACCGACGGCCTAAGGCTCCGCGAAAAGCATAGTAAACATCAGAGGTTTTAGCTTCAATTGCAATTTCAGAATCAGGATATGACGTATATTTTGATTTTACATCTACATCCAAATCAACACAACTACTGGTAGCTAAAGCTATTAATGCAGCTGATATAAAGATTTTTATATTTATTTTTTTCATACGATTTTACTATTAAAAGTTGATATTAAGTCCGAGCATAAAAGTGCGGGTACGCGGATAATATGTTTCGCGGCTGTCAATACCTGGAGTAAGACCGCCTAACGAAACCTCAGGATCAAGCCCTTTGTAATTGGTTAGGGTAAATAAGTTGTTGCATGTTGCATAAACCCTTAAGCCATTCAGATAGTTGCCTACTTTTCCAAAATCGTAACTTAACGACAATGTTGAAAGACGCAAATAGCTACCATTTTCGAGGTAACGGTCTGATGGAGTCTGAGCGTTTACATCTGTATATTTCTGATTGGCAGCCACCTCGCTCAAGACATTCTTACCGGTTGAAACCAAGGCGATGTAGTTGTATTGTGCACGGGTTGAATTCATGATTTTATTACCCGTCACTCCCTGGAAGAAAGCGTTAAGAGACCATTTTTTATAGCTTAGGGTATTGTTCCATCCGTAAATTACTTTTGGTTGGGCCGAACCAACTTTGGTACGGTCTGTTTCCTGAGGACTTGTGGTAAACTCGCCAGTGCGTTCACCGGTTTCCGGATCGTGCACATAAAACTGCGATACGCCGTTTTCGTTGTATCCGGCCCACTCCCAGGTATAGAAAGTTCCAATGGCTTCGCCTTCCATAATGCGTTGAACATTGGCCGTAGAATAGCCACCAATATTTGGGTTACCGGCATTGATATAATCAACAGAGTATGTTTGGTTAGAGAGACTTTTTACTTCATTTTTATTATGAGAAAGATTCAGAGAGGTTTCCCATTTCATATTTTTGGTTTGAACAGGAATTACGTTTACTGATAACTCGATACCCTTGTTACTGATATCTCCAACGTTAGCAAGCATACTTCCAAATGGATAGCGGTTAGTAGATACTGCATAGCTGTATATAAGGTCTTTTGTCTGCTTATCATAGTACTCAAGGGTACCCGTTAACCGGTTCTTGAAAAATCCGAAATCAATACCAACGTTTAACATTCCTGTACGCTCCCATTTTAAATCAGGATTTGCGTTGCTTGTGGCAGCCAGCGTTCGGTACTGAGAGGTATTACCATTCGCATCGGTATAAGTGAACCAGCCTGAAGCACCGTATGTTTGAATGGCAGTAAAGGCATCAAAACCTAATGAGTTACCACTAACTCCGTAACCGATACGAAATTTTAAATCATCAAATACGTTCATGTTTTTGATGAAATCCTCTTCGTTTAAGCGCCACGAAAGAGATGCAGAAGGAAAGGTAGCCCAGCGGTTGTTTTTACCAAATGCAGAACTTCCGTCGCGGCGTAATGTGGCTTGAAATAAATATTTACTGTTGTAGCTGTAATTTACACGGCCATAAAAAGAAATCATTCGCAACGTAGAAAGAGTATAGCCACTATTAATTCCGGAAATGTCCATATTATTGGCATACCCCAGGTTGTAATACTTTAATGCATCATTGTAAAAGTTATATACAGTAAGGCCAAATCCATCGTTGTTATCGTTTTGTTCCCACGAATAACCTGCCATAAGGCCGAGTTTGTGCGTATCTTTAAAAACCTTGTCGTAGTTAAGGTAGGTTTCCATTACCTTTTTCTTGTTTTCTACTGCAGTGCGACTTGCCTGCCCATTCTGAGATTCGAATATTTGCGAAGCAGAAGTATTATAATTACTATGGATATATTGCTCGTTCTGATAGGAAAGCCCCAGGTTATACACCAGCCCATCTATAATTTTAAGAGAAGCTTTGGTAACACCCTGTAATCGTTTACTCTCAGTATTGTATTGGTCTTCATACAGTATCGACAGCGGGTTATAGTTTTGAGAGATGCCGGAACTTTGGTACCAACTTCCATTTTCGTTTCGTGTCGGAACCAATGGCGAATAGTAATTCATGGCATCAAGCACGCTTGTTCCCTGATCGCCCATTGAAACATTGTAGTTGTTGGTAATACTTCCGTTAAATCCCAACGACAGGGTTAAACGATCATCAAGAGTTGTGGTTTGCAGAAACGACCTTGCGATTAACCGGTCGATATCCGTTTTTCTGATTACCCCCTGTTTGTTCATGTAATTAATGCTGGCATTGTAGCTTGTTTTCTGGTCGCCACCATTAATCGATATATTGTGGTTATGACTAAAACCAGTACGCTGAACCTCCTTCTGCCAATCGGTGCTGGCTCCCTCGTTGTTTGGAAGCGATACGTTATTGGATGCAGCATAGGCGCTAAGTTCGCTTGCGGTCATCATATCAAGGTTTTTAAGCACATTGTCAACAGCAACATAACTGCTGTAGCTTACATTGGTTTGCCCGTTTTTACTGCCTTTTTTTGTGGTAACGATAATAACACCGTTGGCCGCTTTCGAACCGTAAATGGCAGTTGCAGAAGCATCACGTAAAACATCAATACTTTCGATATCCTCGGGAGCTATAAGCGAAAGTGACATTCCGGGTATCCCGTCAATTACATAGTAGGGTTCCTGTGCTTCGCCTGTTCGTAATGTAGAAGCTCCGCGTAAGGTAATCGAAGATTTACCATTCGGATCGGAAGTTTGAGTAATTGTTAATCCGGGAACTTTACCTTGTAACAACTGCGAAGGATCGGTATAAACACCCACATTTAAATCTTTGGCATTAACGGTTGTAATTGAACTTGTAACATCTTTACGTGTCAGTTTTCCGTAACCAATGGCAACAACTTCATCCAATTTAATGTTGGAAGTAACCAGGTGTACCTTGTAATTCGTCTGATCGCTCAATACAATTTCCTGCTTTTTATAACCAACAAACGAAAAGACCAAAGTCTTTGAGCTTCCCTCAACTCCAATTATGAACTTTCCGTCCATATCGGTAACTGTACCATTTGTTGTACCTTTTTCAACGATTGAAACACCGGGTATTGTGTTGTCGTTTTCATCAAACACAACACCGGTAATTTGGGGTGTTTGTCCAATGGTGCTAAAAGATATGCCAAGCAATATGGCAAACACCAATAATTTAAATTCGATTTTTTTCATAGATTCTTATTTAAGATTCAGTTCTTGCTCAAAACTAAATTGTCCCGGTTTTTTCGATATGGATAAATTATTCAAATACATAGACAGATGATTCAGAACATGGAAAACGCCACATTAAAAACATTGTAGAAGCCTGACATTCATCCACTTTTATTTTTCATACAATCTCTGGATGGTTTTAATTTCCTCTTTCCAAAGCAGAAAAAGGAATTTTGAATATCCGTATTTAGTCATAGTCCAGTAATTCCAGCAATAACCAGCCTGTCAAAGAGTTTTTCTCCAAAATACCTCCGGTTTAGCTTGTAGACGAACTCATTCAAATACATTTGAAGGTATTTCCCCTTAATCTTGTGGTAATTACCAAGGAAGTTTCGTTTAGCATTGCTTATTGTAATATGAACCCAACGCAATGTTTCTTTGGTGAGCTTTTCGCTTGACTTTTCAGAAAAATGAAGTTCCACATAATCCGAAATATCAACATAAGACGTACTGTCGTCGGTAAATACAATACTTTTTTCATCAAAAGATTCCCTGACCGTATCATTAATTTCATCTGCATGGTGACTCTCAAGAACCCTGGCTTTGAAGTAACGGCATTGACTTGTTTTTTCCCCGGTCTCTACATCTTCAAGCTGAGCCGACTCTGCCATTACTGATACCGGCGACTTGCCTGCAGCACCACGTCCTCTTTTCCCTCTCGACTTTTCCACTTCAGAAGATTCTACTGTAAAATATCCCTCGTCCATTTCAATCATCCCCTCCAAGGTATAACGCGCATCGCGGTTACCCATGGCTTTACGAAGTTTGTGTACCATTGCCCAAACAGGCTCATAGCGTTTCATTCCAAGTTGCTTTTGGATTTCCTTGCTGGAAAAACCTTTTTTGGTGGCAGTCATTAAGAACATGGTTTTGTACCAGATCATGAACGATAGGTTTGATCCCTGCATTATAGTGCCACTACGCAATGAAGTACGGTGTCTACACTTTTTGCACTCGTAACTCCAGCGACTTTTTATCCAGTAATGCTCTGTATGTCCACATTCCTTGCAGACTACACCTACCTTGTCCCTTTCCTCTTTAAAATGGTTTCGGCAAGCTTCCTCGCTATCAAAATGTGCTGTGAAAGTAAATAGGTTCATCTATATCGTTTTAACTACCTTAAAGATAATGAAATAAATCAAATTATGAGTATTTACGGATATTCAAAAAGGAATTATGCGTTTGTGTCAACAAAACTGAAAAACGATTAATTTCTTTAGCTTGTTTTTTAAAACTGAGAATAGTAACCCGAAGGTTTTTACTCCCCTTTTTTCTTGAATAAAAATACCAGATGAAAACCAATCAGACTGACCACCACATAGCTCAGTAGAAGGAAGGAACTGCTTTTGGGGCTACAACACCATGTCGCTGGCTTTGGTAGATTAAAAACCTGTGTGAATAATTCGATGATTGTAAGGGTGCAACAAAAACGCAGAGTTATGTATTTAAAAACGACAAAAGCGCCCGGAATAATAACCTAAGCGCTTTTGTTTTGCCACTTTCTTTATGAAAAAACTGGCTTTATAAAATAATCGTCATTATCGAATGCGGTAAACTTTCCAGACCGGTTGATTTGCCATTCACCATCAACTGGTAATTAAATTTTTCTTCAGACCGGTTTAGTACCACAACTGCGATTGAACCATCGGGATTAACAAAAGCTGTGGCCTGCAAATCGGTGCGGCTCGATGATGTTGCAATTCTTTTGGCACCCTCTTTTACAAACTTCGAAAAATGCCCGATGTAGTAGTAGCTGTTGGTATAAATTAGCTCGCCTGTTTGTGTATTGGCGTGTATAGGCGCAAAGCACAAATTACCAACGTGGTTTGGGCCGCCGGTTTCGTCCAGCAAAATGTTCCAGTCGGTCCACGCCACAGTACCGCTGTTAAAATCATTCAGCATCGAGTAGCCATAACGTTCGCCCAAAGCCCAGTCGCTTACCCGGTTAATATCAAATGCTTCAACACAACCTTCCGTAAAAATAAGTTTTGTATCGGGAAAAGCATCGTTTACCAGTTTTGTGTTTTCAAACTGCATATCTCCACCGGTCCAGGGTTCGTACCAGTGAAAGCCAATTCCCCAAACATATTTTGCCGCTTCCGGATCGCTTAAAATGGTGGTGGCACGCTGGTAAATCTGGTCTCGGTTGTGGTCCCAGGCAATCAGTTTTTTATCGCTCATTCCACTGTTATGCAATGTTGGCCCAAGGTATTTCCTTATAAAATCGCGTTCCTCATCGGCAGTATATACGCACGATTCCCAGCGCTGAACAGCCATGGGTTCGTTTTGCACCGAAAGCCCCCAAACCGGAATGTCGCGCTTTTCATATTCTTCAATAAACTTCACGTAATACTTTGCCCATGCAGGCTTAAACTGTTCCAGCAGTTTCCCTCCGCGCAAAACGTTATTATTGCTTTTCATCCAGGCCGGAGGACTCCACGGGCTAACAAACATTTTTAACTCCCCACCTGCCGCTTCAATCGCTTCTTTTATAAATGGAATGCGGTATTGCTCGTCGTGCTGAACACTAAAAGTAGAAAGCAACGAATCGTTCTCCTCAACATAGTTATACGATGCGCTTGAAAAATCGCAGCTGGCAATATTGGTGCGCGAAAAGTTATAGCCGATTCCTTTTTCTGAATCGAAAAATGCAGTAAGAATTTCCTGCTGAACAGCTTTCGGCATTTTATAAAATGTTTCGGCCGAAGCATCGGTTAAAGCAGCTCCTATACCTACAATGGTTTGAAACTGTTTTGCCGGATCGATGAGAACAAACGGCTGTGTTTCCAGTGGCTGGCTGGCAGTTTGCAAGTCGAATTCGCCAATTGCATCCAGGCGAAGATCGGTATCTTTTGCAGTTACATACACACTTACTTTTTCGGGATTTACTACTACTGGTGGTTGCTCCACTCCCCTATTCACGTCACTGTTTGTGCATCCGGCAAAAAATAAACCCGATACGGCAAAAACACCAACCACCGTTTTCAAAATATTCTTCATGATTCTCTTCTTTTCTTCGCCCAACATAATTGTTCGAAATGTCAAAAAAAAACTCTAATAAAAAAGGCTGTGAGACCTCCCAATACAGGAAGCCCACAACCTTTTATATCTACCTTTTCTCTCTTATTCTTTTGTAACTGTTAAAACCGCCTGGTCGTTTCCTGCCGAAAGATCAACAGTAAATACATAAGTCGCTCCGTCTTCCAGCGTAACTCCATCAACTAATCCAAGGTTACCACTGTCGCGTCCATTTGTACCATCACCAATAAATACAATATCACTTGATGTTGAAATGGCGTCTCCTCCAAATTCTCCTCCCCAACCTTTTTGGTGGAAGAATTTAAAGTTGATTCCGTCGGTACTGATATTTGTACCGCCAACTACAGTCATCTGATATTTTTTGTCGCCAATTGGAGCCATACACAACGCATTGTCAGTATTCCAGCCCACAGTTTTATCGGCCAACGATGGTTTACCCACATTATCGCCAATCACCCAAATCGCTCCGGTTCCATCGGCATTTAATACAGCTGGTGAGTTACCGTCCAGGGCCTCAATTCTGAAATAGTTCAATTCCAGATTCGCTGTGATACGGTATTTTCCAGTGATAGGAACAAAAGTATAAAGCCCGGCTTCCTGAGTGGTTAAATAATCTGAATCAATCCACCAGTCGGCAATATTTCCAAGCCCTTCAATACTTACCTCCTGCCCTTGTGTCAGCTCAACATCAAGCTGATAATTGTTTTTATCAACCATATTCATGTTTTCTCCGTTGAGCAGAATTTCGAAGAACGGCCCGGCCTCGTAAGTTTTGGTGTTAAACGTTACCGAGTAAGTTCCACCCACAGGGCTTACAAAAGGAATATTTGTTGAAACACCATTTGTAACAGCGCCGGCTTCCCAGCCAAATACAATCTCGGTTCCTTTATCATCAACCACCGGCGTTTTAATGTAGGCCGACAAATCGGTTGACGGGAATGCTTCTGTAGCTGCATACTCATTTGCTTCGCCGGTTGGCAACATTGGGTAAGATGCATTTCCGGTTACCAAAATCAGGTAAGGATACTGTGCACGCGTAATTGGCACATCAAAACTTTGCGTGTTGCTGTTCAGCGTAGTATTCAGTAAAACAAATTCCAGTGTAGCTGTTCCGTCAGGAATATCTTTCTCGAAAGGAATTTCAATTGTTCCTGAATATTCACCGTTTTCTTTCGTGCGAATTGTTGTTCTTTCCACTTCTTCTTCGCCAAAATAAAGAATGGCAGCTAGTGTTGATAGTGGAATTTCGTCGCTAACCGAAACAGTAAACGGAAGCACATCGCCAAAATGCACATCGGCGAATTGGTTCTCAATTTCCATCACGGGATTTCCCGCCGGTTCGATTTCGCTGATATCGTCGGAACACGACAAAACAGCCAAACCCAAAATGCTTAATATGAAATATTTTAAGTTCTTCATTGTGTTAGATTTTATTTTTTCCATTGGTATGAAATAACAGATTTGCCCGGCACTTCGTAACTGAAGTGATTGGTGCCATCGTCGAGTGTTATCATTTTTGAAGCCGAATTACTGTTCAATAATACCACGGCATAAGTTCCGTCGGTGTTTTCGAATGCCGAGTAGTAAAATCCGGCATCAGAAAAACCCGAAGTACCGATGCGCACTGCACCAGGCTTAACTACCGACGACAAGTGGCCGATAATGTAATAGTGCGAATTGCGTGTAATCGATGAATAGTTCGCTCTGTCGATATCCACTGCACCGTAACACGTTTGACATCCGCCGTCGCGATTGGGTCCCCTTTCGCTGTCGAGCATTAGGTTCCAAACAATTACTCCTTTACACCAGTTATTTACGGTTCCCAGTGCCACCTCGCGCATATCTTCAATTAAGCGGGTTTCCAGGTTCCGGCCGTTGTTCCATGTACCGATAGATGTTTCAGTGAAAATCAATCCTCTTTCAGGGTATTTTGCATGTATATCGAGCAATTCATCCTTGTTTCCACCGTAATTGTGATAAGCGGCACCGGCCACAAGTTCGTCATCAATTCCTGCATCGTAAATTTTAACCGGGTAATCATTCTGATCGCCCATGTTATCGTAGTTATAATTGTGGTCGAACAAATAAATTTTTGTGTTTAATGATGCGGCTTTAAAAGCAGGCACCAGGTTGTTTTTCACAAAACCAAGTTGTTCTTCCCAGCCCATAAACAACGACGCTGAATTACCTCTGTTAAGTGGTTCGTTTTGCGGCGTTACCGAGTAAATATCGATTCCGTATTCCTTTAAAACCTGAATCCACTTTACAAAATACGTGGCATAATCGGCATAATACGCCGGATTTAACTGACCGCTTGTCCACGAGTTGAAAGGTTGTAAATCAGTTAGATTATTCACTTTCATCCAGCGTGGGCAGGTCCATGGCGATCCCAGAATTTTAAGATCAGGATTAATTTTCTGAATTTCCTGCAAAATCGGAATCACGTAATCGGTTTCTTCCGAAGTAAGGCCGAAGTTTTCGATTCCCTCGGTATCGCAACAGGTGTATTCGCTGAGCGAAAAGTCGGAACAACCAATGGAAATACGAACGTAACTGTAGCCCATTCCCTCTGTTGGAGAGAAGGTTTCTTTCAGGAACTTCTCCCGGTTATCCTCTGTCATTTGTAACAGGTTATAACAGGTTGAGCCCGTAATTGCCGCTCCAAAACCATCCATTGTCTGGTAGCGCGTTTCCGGCTCCAGGTTAATGGTAGTTGGCGACATATTGCTTTTATCGCTAAAGTCAACTGCTTTTGTTGCAAAATCGTGCGACCTCGTATTCGTTGTAATGTAAAGCGTAACATCTCCTGTTTCCGGTTCGGGTTGCACAGGTTCTTCAATGTCACCGTTATTATCATCGCTACAGGCCACAAAACCACTACAAAGCAGCGTTATCAGCAAAATAAATTTTATATCGAATAATTTCCTCATTGTATTAAAGCGTTACTTTTTCAATGTTTACCGTATTATCGTTTAGGTTGATGGTAAAACGATAGTTGGCCGATTCAACAACCGGATCATTCTCCCCATTCGGGATGGTCCAGTCGTTATCGCCCGAAATGATTTGCTCACCGGTAAACGTGAACTGACCGGCCTTTTTCTCATTTGCCCAATCGGTATTTTCAAAAGGTTTGAATCCGGCATAATGATCGTGATCACCAGGGGTGAAGAATGTTCCCTGGTAAATGCCATCGCCGATTTGCCGTAACAACACGTAATTCAGCACATTTCCAAAGCCCCAGCTCGTGTGAACGCGGGTGTGCCCCGGATAAACAGCGCCAATTTCATCGGTGCTTACGTTTGTTGGATAGCCCAGGCCGTAACCACAAGCCAGCAGGTATTGCGGATAAGACGGATTTTCAACGCCCACAAAAATGTTTTTACGAACCGGATTGTAGTAAATGGTGTATTCACCTGTTTCTCCAAGGAAAGTTACACGGCTGTCGGCAGTGCGCTCGAAGAAATCGGGATTGTAAATAGTAACAGCGTCGCCCAACTGCCCAAACACGGTGTAGGTTTTTCCTTGTTCCAACGTGCGGGTAAGTGTGCGGAAAGATTCGCCGTTCACATCCTCGTTGCCAAATGCCGAAAGCGCCAAATCATCATCACCCAACTGGCTTCCGGTTGTTGCCGCGGTAAAAGCAAAGTTGTCGAAAACGAACGATTTTGTGTAATCGGCATCGGGTGTATAAACAAAAGCCCACTCGCCGCTTTGGTCGATCATGGCCAATTTTCCATTTACATTACCATAAACATCGCCACTATAATCGATGGTATTATCGGAATTGAGCTTTTCAGCAATTTTGTAATTCACCGATGTTTCCAGCGTTAATTCGTTACCCACAAACTGGTTGTTGCCTGATGCCTCTAGAGTAACCACGCTGCCATTGTCGGCAACCAGGTACAGCTGGTTGTAAACAGGGCGGTTTCCTGTAAGTTCTGTAATTTCAGTACTTACCGAACCTTTGAGCACATTCCGTGCCTCCAACTTTAGCTGAACCGCTGAATTATCGGCCTGATCGGCTAATAAGGGAACATAAATCGCTTGTTCAAGCGAATAATCGTCGCCGGCTAATGGAATTTCGCCACTTACTACAGTTCGTCCTTCCGACACCAGCTCGTAAGCCAGCGAAGTAAGCATAGTAGCCGGATCGGTAATTCGTGCCGACAAGGTAATTGAGTCGCCAAATGTAAAGCTGGAAGGGCTAACCGCCGCCGCCTCAATAAAAGGCGTAGATTCTTTTCGGGGGCCGTATTCGTCTTCGCACGATGCAAACAACAGTGCAATTACCCCGGATAGAATAAAAAATTTATATATCGAATTCATTTTAATCTCTTTTAAATGTTTTCCTATTAACTATTAATAACCAGGATTTTGAACAAGATTCGGGTTCTGATCGATAATATCCTGCGGAACAGGGAGGATATACGACAGGCTTGTAAACGGATAAACCTGTGCCGGACGTCCTTCATCCTTGTCATAAACGGCATTCATTACTTCCTCAACTTTTTCTAAACGCACGAGGTCGAACCAGCGCTGGCCTTCCATTGCCAGTTCAAGGCGGCGTTCTTTCAAATAAGCCTCAGTAATTGCATCCTCGCCGGCCGACGCTGATGCAGGCAGATTGCTCAAGCCTGCACGTTGGCGGGTTTGATTGATAATCTGAGCGGCGCCACTGTAATCTCCTTTTCCAATCAACGCCTCAGCTTTCAGCAACAGTATATCGGCATAACGCATTTTAATAGTGCTGTTGTATGCACTGCGGCATTTGTACATAAAAGCATAATTATCAGCCGGGTAATAAATATTCCAGCCACAATTGTAAAAAACAACAGTTTCGGCGTAGCGTTTATCGCCCACTTCGCTGGTAAACGCTTTTATCAAATCGCGCGATGGTGTGATCCATTTCGCCCAGGTGAAATAGAAGGTCCAGTCGTTAAGCGGACGGCCATACATCCAGGTTGCCCAGTTGGTATTTCCAGGGAAATATTGGGCTTCAAAAATGGTCTCTTTTGTATTACGGGCTTTGGCATCAATTGCCTTGTTATCCTGCGAGGGTGGCGCGTTCGGGTCAGTTAGTATTACTCCAAACAAATCGCTGAAATCGTCAACCAGTCCAAAACCATCGGCAGCCAGTTCATCGGCATATTGAATTACTTTGTCGTAATCGCGCAACGGTTTTTCGGCATAAACTTTAGCCAGTAAAGCACGGGCAACCGATTTTGAGAACTGCGTTTTATCCTGCGGATCGTTAGCAGGTGCATATTGCAAACCTTCCAAAAGGTCGGCCTCAATTTGCTGATAAATAGTAAGAGCATCCGTTTGCGGAGGGAAATAAGCCGGGTAAACATCCTCAATGGTTTCTGAAGTAATGTCGCCGGCAACTGTTGTTACCAAAGGAACATTTCCCCAAATGCGAACCATGTCAAAATAGATCATCGCCCTTAATATTTTTGCCTCGGCTTTATACTGAAGTTTTTCAGCATCTGTTAATGCCGGATCGCTTACAACGTCAATATTACTAATCAGTCGGTTGGCCTGAGCAATGTTTCCCATGTGGCTGTTCCAATCTCTTCTCAGATTGGTATTCGATCCTTCAATCGAGTTTACCTCAAAGGGTGTAGTTTCAGCACTTGGCGAACCTGAGTAGGCATTATCCGAGTGCGACTCGGCCAGCAACAACATATCGAGGTACCAGTGTTCCTGCCCGTTTTTGTACAAATTCAATAGTGTTTGCCTGTGTGCCAGTACGTCGGCTTTATCTTCAAATACCACCTGAACGCTGTCCTGGCTTACTCCTTCAGTTACATCCGAATAGGTATCTAACGGATCATAATCCAGCGAGCAAGCTGCCAACAGCGATAGGATAAGAATGGATAATATATGTCTTGTCTTCATTTTCATTTGATTTAAAATTCAACATTCAACCCAAAAACAAAAGTCTTACTGTGTGGGTAGGTTCCCCAGTCGATACCCTGAACAGCACCACTGTTTCCCCATTGGTTTACTTCAGGATCCATTCCGCTGTAGTCGGTAAGTGTTAACAAGTTGGTTGCGGTAACATAAGGTTGCAAACGCGAAACTCCCAGTTTGTTTAAAATTCCGCCATTGAAGTTGTACGAGAAAGTAATATCTTTTACACGCAGGTAACTGCCGTCTTCAATAAAATAGCTTGATGGCTGCATAACAAAACCGGCTTTTGGAACATCAGTGATTTGTCCGGGAGTACGCCAACGTTCGAGCACTTCTCTCGATTGGTTTTTCAAATCGTACATTCCCATCACATCGCCTTTCGATGCATTAAAGATGTCGTTTCCAACCGATCCCTGCAGAAACACATTCAGGCTAAAACCTTTGTACGAAAACGTGTTGGTTAAACCAAAAGTAAAGGCCGGGTTCGGGTCGCCGATATAAGTTCTGTCCGACGCCGTAATTTTACCATCTTCATTTGTATCGCGGTACATCAGTTCTCCGGTTTCCGGATCAACTCCATCACTTATATAACCGTAAAATCCACCCAACGCACGTCCGGGTTCGTTACGTACAACACGAATTTGGTGAAAGGCATCAGTTGTTTCAGCATCATAATAAATCTGCTGTAATTCCAGGCTTTTCAACTCGTTTGTGTTATGCGAAATATTAAAGTCGGTACTCCAGGTAAAAGCCCCTGTAAAGTTGCGTGAGCTTACCGAGAATTCAACACCGCGGTTCATCATTTCGCCTTCGTTACGTACAATATTACTTGCTGCTGCAGCACCTGCCGGTAACGAAACATACATTAACATATCCTCGGTGTGTTTCGAATAATAATCCATAGCAATCGTTACACGGTCGGCAAACAGCGTTGCATCCAAACCAAGGTTAACCTGCGAAGTGGTTTCCCAAGTAAGATCCGATGTACGAAGGTTAGCCTGTGTAATAAGAGGCAAGGCATCTTCCTTTCCTGTTTCAAACCAGGCCTGACGTGTGATGTTGTAACGTTGCAGATAAGCATAGTCGCCAACTCCCGACTGGTTACCGGTTTGTCCCCAGCCACCTCTGATCTTCAGATCGTCGAGCCAGGTTAATCCCTGCATAAATTCTTCCGACGACATGCGCCATGCTAACGAGAATGAAGGGAATGTTCCCCAGCGATAATCGGGATGTAGTTTTGAAGAACCGTCTTCACGAATATTGAATGTAAAAAGGTATTTGCTTTCGTAATTATAAGACAAACGTCCGAAAACCGACATAATTCCCCATGCCGAAGCACCGCTACCGGTATTGTCCCATGCAATTTTATTTGCTGCGTTTAAAGTATGGATATTATCATCTTTAAAATGCGAGCCATTAACATAGCTTTGCGACCACTGAGAATCGGTCCATGAAGTACCGGCCATTGCTTCAAAATTGTGTTTATCGGCAAAAGTCTTCTTAAAAGTCATTACATTATCGAAAACCAGCAACGTGTTGGTGCTTCTGGTGTCCCAGGCATTTCCCCAGTCATCTCTGTCGGAACCATGTACCGGAGGATTAAACCCGGTATTTTTGCCGTTACGACGATCTAACGTGAACGACGATTTCAAGGTTAATTCAGGTAAGAAAGTAATGGTTGAACTACCTGAAGCAATCAGGCGGTTTTCGTTATTCTTATTGTTTTTACCGTTTTCGATCGATTCAATCGGGTTAACAATATTTTGCCCAAAGAAAGTACGGTTATACAATCCGGTTTCCGGATCGATAATATTTGAAGCCGTTGGTAAGTTTACAACCGACAGCACCACCCCACCACGGTTTGATCCGGCACCGGTAGTTACCCCGTTACGTGTATTATCAGAATACGACAGGTTTAACCCGATATTCAACCAGCTGCGTACCTGGCTTTCGAGGTTACTGCGCAGGTTGTATCTGCGGAAAAATGCAGAACTAAGCACCCCTTTTTCATTCAGGTAACCTCCGGAAATAAAGTAACGTGTTTTATCGTTACCATCCGAAATCTGAAGTTGATAGTTTTGCGTGATACCTGTTCCGTAAACTTCGTCGAACCAATCGGTTTGATCAGTAGTACCTTCAGGAATGGCTCCCGGACGAATTTCGTCCATCAGCTCTTTATATTGCGCGGCATTTAACGACTCAATTTGATTGGCCACATGGCTTACCCCGAACTGCGTGTTTAACGAAATTTTTGCTTCGCCACTGGCCTGCTTGGTAGTAATAAGAATTACTCCGTTTGCTGCTCTCGAACCGTAAATAGCTGCTGATGAAGCATCTTTCAGGATTTGCATGCTGGCAATATCCATTGGCGAAAGGAAGTTGAGGTTATCAACCGGAACGCCGTCAACCACATACAAAGGATTGTTGCTTCCGTTAAACGAAGTGGTACCGCGCACGCGAATTACCATTTCGCCACCGGGAGCTCCGTTGGGCTGGTAAACGTTAACACCGGCCGCTTTTCCCTGAATGACCTGTGCTGCCGAAACAATCGGACGTTCGTCGATCTCTTTGGTTGAAACGGTGGAAACCGCTGTGGTAACATCTTTTCGGGCAACCGATCCATAACCGATTACCACTACTTCATCCAGCTGCTTTAAGTCTTCCTTTAGCGATACATTTATCGCGCGTTGGTTACCCACGGTAATTTCCTGCGAATTGTATCCGATAAACGAAAATACAAGAACAGCATCGTTTCCGGGAACGGTAATCTTGTAATTACCATCCGGATCGGTAAGTGTTCCCTGTAATGTGCCTTTAATTACAATGTTTACACCTGGTAAGGGATCGCCTGATGCATCGCTTACCACTCCTCTGATGTCAATCGCGTTTTGTGCCTGCACTGAGAGATTAAATCCCAATAACAACACCAAAAAGAAGAGAGGAATTTTAAATTTTAAGAGTTTTGTCCTCATAAAAAAAATTGATTAGTTAAATATTTATTTAAACAGATTTTATTCCCCGACCACAGGAAATAGACGTAGTCTTTCTAATTAAAACTATCGCTCGAAAGATGAATTTACAGCTGAAGTTCTAGTTATTTAACGCTTATCTGTTTTCTCAATAACAAATTTACGGATTGAGTAGGCTGCTATTTTTTAAGGGGATAGAAAAGTGGATTAAATGAAATACAAAAAACACATATTTTGCTAACAAACAGACGATTAACAATAAGGTGCAAAAAAATAAAAGTGGAATACGGGGGAAAAAGATTTAGTAAAGATCAATGAAAAAATCTTGCAAATTAAAGATTGTATTTTTGACATTAACACCTGACGAGACAGTATTAATTCCACCTGCAATTATCGAATTTGCGTAATCATTTCTTCGAAATCGTTGCGGGATTTTGCCCGGTTTTTTGTTTTCGCCCGGTAGTTATAAATGGTATTAACCGAGTATCGTAAAAAATCGGCAATTTGCGAGCTGTTACTAATTCCCAACCGGATTAATGCCAAAATTCGCAACTCGGTATTTAGCAGCTCTTCTTCTTTTAGTTCAAACTTTTCTTCGTCCAGCAGCAACTCGTTAACCTTATTAACAAAATGGGGAAAAATGCGCAAAAATGCCTTATCAAAATTCCGGTACAGTTCTTCTGTTTCGTCATCCATCATTTCTTGCGAACGGGTAAGCGCATGCAACTCGGCAACCTGGCCGTTGGTAATTTTTTTGTTTACCAGGCGTCGGAAACCATCCATTTTATCAATATAGGTTGAGCAAAGTTTTATAAAATGAGCGATGTAAACTTCTTTAATATGGTTCGATTCCGAGAGATCGACATTTACGATTTGCAGCTGATCATTTACTTTTTGAAGCTCGGTATTCAGACTTTGCAAACTAGAATTGGCCTTTTGCAAATATTTACGCGTTTCGGATAAACGCCTCATCTGGCTATAAATATAAACAAGTGCTATAGTAAGCAACAACCCCAAAATACTTGAAAGCAGAAGGTAATTTTTTAGTTGCCTGTTTTTCTTTTCAACTGTTGCCTGGTAGGTTCGGTCAATTAACGACAATATTCCGGCACTTTGTAAACTGCGCAAACGTGCATTGTAAAATACCGTTTCGCTCCACGAAAACCGGATATAATTGTAGGCACGTTCCATATCATTTTCCTGAAACAGGATTTCTGCCAGCATCCACAACGAGGCATGGTCTTTTGTTGCAGACAGAATATCGGACAAAGCCGACTGTGCCAGGTAATACTTTAAGCCATCCATATCGTTCACTTTCCGATAGGTTAGCGAACGGTTATAACTGGCAATTGCAAACTCGCGGGTACCCATCGAACTGCTTCGCAATATCGTATCATTTACGCTAAGCGCTTCCTGTATCTTTCCGGCGTTCCTGAAGCTTTCTTCTTGCAAGGCATAATACAAATCGTTTGTTGATGAAAGTACATTGTATAACGAATCGGTGTAACTATTTGATATCTGCCAGTAGCGCTCAGCTCCCTTTTTGTTTTGCGTGTAAAATGCTAATTCAGAGTAAACATGTCGGTAAGTATTGTAATATTCACTCAGTAAATTATCGGGAACTTTCACCCTTTCAATTGAAGAAATTAGATCAACAGCCTCAAGATACATTCCGGTTGAGGCCATCAGTAAAGCCAGGCTAAGCTCGCTTTCGTACAAAAAAGCGATATTATTCAGGTGTTTGGCAACATCAATGTTCCGGTTTTTGTAGTGGATCGCCGAATCGCAAATATAGGGTCGGTATTCATCGTACAGTTCTGCGTTTAACCTGTACTCCTCCATGGTATTGGGGGAAATTGTAAGCAATTGATTTTTCAGCGCCTGAATACGTTCTTCTTTCTGCTGTTGATAAACCGTATGATTTTCGATTGCTGCATCTAACCTGTTCAGAAGTGAATCAAGACCCGATTGCCCGAAAACAACACCGGGATACAAGATTACGAGGCAAATAAACAATCTAAATTTCATAAATGGCTATTCTGTTTTCTAAACATGCACAAAATAAACATTTTTCATCTCATTTTCTAAATCGTTCTAATTCTTCGTTCCTTTGTCATTCTAGAATTTCCCGGATTATTTCGAATGCCCATTACAGCACAATCACTCCCTCAATCTTATCTGCCTTTTCGGTTATCACTATAATTTGGTCGGCCGATTCCATTAAGGCTACACAAGTAACCGATACGTGTTTCAGGTTATCAGTATGTTTAAATGTTACTTCACCTTCTGTTGGCAGTAAAGCTTTTACCTGATCAACTTTCCCTTCTTCATTGGGAATAATAAACTTAAACATATACTTCAGCGGCCATGTTTCAGATTCCATCAACCGGTAGCGCAGATTTTTATATTTATCCATTTTCTTATCTTTCAAATCTATTTATTAATACAACCAGCATTTCTTTTCGTTCACTTTTACCTAAAAATCTCAGCATCTTTTGGTATACAAAAATTAAAACGCCGGCACAAAGATTAGATTTTTAGCCAAATTTCAACAGTTGATATTAATATTGTATTTTAGAAACATATTATAAGGTAATATTCCACCAACAGACCTGACTTTGAAAAAGATTTTACTCATATTGCTTCTCGTTGTCCCAACACTTGCTTTTTCGCAGGTGAAAAGATTCGGTGTTCCCAATATCCTGAGTTATCCAAAAGCAGAATACCGTGCTGGCACACAAAACTGGGGTATTGCACAAGATCCGGATGGATTTATGTATTTCGCCAATAACCTTGGTTTACTTCGTTTCGACGGGCTGAACTGGAATTTATACAATGATTCTTTCACTTCAAATGTACGATCGGTTTGTATTGATGAGGACGGCATTATTTATATCGGATTAGATGAGGACTTTGGAATTTTCGATCCCAATTCACCCGAAGGCCCGGTATTTAAAAGTTTACTCGATAAGCTGCCTGAAGATATTCCGGAAACAGATGTGATCTGGAAAATATACGATACACAGTACGGCATTGTATTTCAATCGTATCAATATCTGTTTATTTACAACGACGATGAAATTGACATTATTAAACCACAAAAGGCATTTTACTATTCGTTTTATATCAATAACCGACTCTTTTTTCACGAACCCGGAGTTGGCTTATACGAATACATTAACGGATTTGTAAATAAAGTGCCCTGGGCCGATGAGTTAAAAGATCATGAAATACAATCGATAGTTAGCTTTTTCGAAAATCATTTGCTCATTGGAACTGCCCAGTCAGGCTGGTTTGAATACAAAAATGGTGAACTGAAAAAATGGGATGTTCCGGCCAATACTCAAACCGAAAACGATGTTTTGTATTGCGGCATCAAACTCGACGGCAACCACCTGGCTATCGGCACTATATTAAACGGACTGATTATTGCCAATTCCGATGGCGAAATCATTCAACGTTTAAACCTCAATAACGGACTACAAAACAATACAATTTTAAGCCTTTGCAACGATCGGTCGGGGAATTTATGGCTCGGGCTCGATAATGGCATCGACTACATCGAATTGAACTCGCCAATCAGTTACACCTCACGTTCCGAGAACATTGGTACCGGCTACTGTGCTGTAATACATAACAACCTGCTTTACCTCGGCACCAACCAGGGACTCTTTACCAAAAAGTTCTCTGCCGTAGGCCAGGACAACACTGAAGTTTTCAAAATGATTCCCGGGACAGAGGGACAGGTTTGGAGTTTAAAAGTACTAAACGGACAATTATTGTGCGGACACAATTTGGGTACATTTGCCATAAACGAACGAGAAGCACGCCAAATTAGCGATGAGCCCGGGCTATGGACGTTTATCCAACTAAAAGATCAACCGGATTACGCCATCGGTGGTACTTTTAATGGCCTGGTATTGTTTCATTTCGAAAACAATCAATGGAAGTTTCAAACTAAAACAAAGGGATTTAGCGAGTCGAGCCGTTTCCTGTCGGAAGACAAAGATGGAAATATTTGGGTGAGCCACGGAGCCAAAGGTGTTTTCCGTGTTACATTAAATGCCCAACGCGATTCGGCAACTGATGTTAAACTGTATGGCAGAAACGAAGGACTTCCTCTCGATTTGATGAATATACTGTTGAAGTTCGACAACACATGGCACATTTCAACAGTTGATGGCTTATACCTCTATAATGGCGAAACCGATAGGTTTGAAAAAAATAAATATTTAATCAATCTGTTTGCCCCAAAAAACCGCTTGAAATATGTTGAAAAAGATATTCGGGGAAACTACTGGTACATTGCCGAAAACGAAGTAGGGGTGCTTCATAAAAACGACGATACCAGCTACACTAAAATTACAACACCGTTCCAGCAACTACGCAACAAGCTGGTGCGCGAATGGGAGTTTTTATATGTGTTTGATTTGAACAATGTATTTTTTGCTACCGAGAATGGTTTTGCAGATTATTCGTCGCGAATTGTTACGTCGTATAACCAGCCGTTTAAATGTTTTATAACGCAGGTTGATGTGCCCAACATCGACACAGTTGTGTACCCGAAAGAAGAAGGTCTTGAACCCATCAAATTTCCATATCAGAAAAATGCCTTTCGTTTTAAATTTTCAGCGCCTTTTTATCAGAATCCCGAACAGTTGGAATTTAGTTACTTTATCGATAATTACTCCGATTCATGGTCACCGTGGTCGAACGATAACTACCGGGATTTAACCAACCTTCCGGAAAACGACTATATTTTTAGGGTAAAAGCCCGAAACAGTTTTGGTATTGAAAGCAACGAAGCCCAATTTTCATTTATCATCACGCCTCCATGGCACCGCTCAAAAACAGCTGTTTACATATATATTTTCATCGTATTTATATTCGTGCTCATTCTGGCCTGGTTTATCAACCGCCGCTTCGAAAAATCGAAACAAAAAGAACGCAACAAACACGAAAAGGCGCTGCGTAAAAGAGAAAAAGAATTTAAGGATCAATCGTTGATCGCCGAAAAAGAGATTATTCGCTTGAAAAACGAAAAGTTAGAGGCCCAGAAACTTTCGCTTGATAAAGAGCTGGCGAACCAAACACTTAGCATTGTAAATAAAAATAAGTTCCTGATGAAAATTAACGAGGAGCTTAAAAGGGTTTCCCATGAAACTTCTGATGGGGCTGTTAAATCAAAAATGGCGATACTTAAAAAACGTATCGATAAGGAAATCGACAATCAAAATCAGAATCAAATATTCGAGAGTTATTTTGAAGAAGTACATGCCGATTTTTTTGAGCGCCTGAAAGACAAATTCCCCCACTTGTCGCCAAAAGATCTGCGTCTTTGTGCTTACATCCGAATGAACATGTCAACCAAAGAAATTGCAACCTTGTTAAATATTTCTGATCGTGGAGTAGAAATCAGCCGTTATCGCCTTCGTAAAAAACTCAATCTATCCCGCGAGACAAACCTATCAACATTCCTATTGAATTTATAACCTCACTATGTTGTACATCATATTTTATCATGAGGTAGTTTAAATCAATGTTATCAGATTGTATCATCCTCATTTTCTGCACTCAGTATTTTATCTGATGTATTTTTGATGTACCACTAAAATACCTTTGATGAATTATTGTGGGGGTAATTTTCTTGCTAAGCAGTACACATTAAGTCCATATTTGTTGCTGCTAGAGTTGAAAAACCACAATCAGGTATAAAATTCTAGGTTTAACTAAATTATAAAACAAATATGAAGTTAAGAGCTGCTACATCCTTTCACTTAGGAGTACTCCTAATTTTAATTCAAAATACGTTGAAACAAACACGCACCTTTCACAAGTGCGTAACATTTTACAATTAATAATAATCAAATTCAGATCTATGAAAGAAAAACGAATGATGAGAAAAATTCTCATGTTACTTTTGGTCGCATTTTTTTCCGTGGGTGCTTTTGCCCAGGAAATTGCGCTAAAAGGTGTTGTAACTTCCGCAGATGATAATCAACCTCTACCTGGGGTTACAATTACTCTTGAAGGGACAACAAACGGAACAGTTACCGATTTTGATGGAAATTACCAACTAGCAGTACCACCCGATGCTGTACTTGTATTTTCCTACATTGGCATGAAACCTCAAACCATTAATGTTGAAGGAAGAACGCAAATCAACGTTCAGCTTGAAGCCGATTTGTTTAATGTTGACGAAGTAGTAGTTGTTGGTTACGGTGTTCAGAAAAAAGCTTTGGTAACCGGCGCTAACGCCAATGTTAAAGGCGAGCAACTGGCCGAGTTAAATACCTCGAATGCTATGGAAGCTTTACAGGGAATGGCATCGGGAGTAAATATTACCCGCAACAACGGTGCTCCTGGAGCAGGAACAAAAGTAACCATCAGGGGTGCCGGTACAATTGGCAATGCTTCGCCACTGTATATCGTTGACGGTGTGTCGGTTGGAAATATCGATTACCTGAGTCCGTCCGACATTGAGTCGATTGATGTACTTAAAGATGCAGCATCGGCTGCCATTTACGGATCGAGGGCTGCAAACGGCGTTATTCTTGTTACTACCAAAAAGGGTACAGCAGGTGCCGAACCGGTAATTACTTACGACGGCTACTACGGTGTACAAAACATTTACAAAAAACTTCCGGCATTAAATGCACAGGAATACATGTACATTATGGATGAAGCCCGCGCAAATGATGGTTCGCCATTATTCGACTGGCAAGATAAAATTGTTAACGGAAATACCTATTTAAACAACAGCTTTCCGGGTGGATTAGGAACCCAGTATGGCCAGTACGTTTGGGATAAACTGCAGAGCGGCTGGGAAGGCACGAACTGGATTGACGAGATGACGCAGGATAATGCTCCTGTACAAAGTCACTCTCTTAATATTACAGGTGCTTCCGACGACATTACGTACTCCGCTGGTTTTTCGTATTTCGATCAAACAGGTTTGCTTGGTGGAGAAATTACTGATGCAGGCTACAAGCGTATGACTGCCCGACTGAACACCAACTTTATTTTAAAAAGAAGAGCCAACAATAAAAAACTATTGAGTGTGGGCGAAAACTTTACCTACACCAATACCGAAAACCGTTCGGTGGCTACCGGAAATATTTACTGGAACGACCTGCACAATGCACTGGTAAAATCGCCACTATCTCCACTTTACTGGGATAACGAAAACATTAACCACTGGACAAGTGGTTACTCGCCAACTCTGGAGGGTATTGCAATGGGCGACCATAACCCGATTGCACAAATGTACTACCGTCACAACAACAACTGGAGCAAAGGAAACACCTTTGTAGGCAACGTATATGGCGAACTGGAACCTATTGATAATTTAATTTTCCGCTCATCGTTTGGTATGGATGCTTGGTTTGGGCACAGCCGCTCGTACAGCGAAACATACAAGTTTGCCACACAATACCAAAATACTACCGATGGCACGCAAATGGATATGTACCGTGGTGTAAACTTCACCTGGACCAATACAGTTGCGTACGATTTTAGCATCAACGACGATCATAAACTTTCAGCACTGGTAGGTACCGAGATGTTGAAAAACGAATTGAACCTAAATGTTGGTGGCAGCAAAAACAATACACTTTTTGGCGATGCAGAACATGCTTACCTCGACAACACCAATAACCCTCAGGTGGTTAGCGATATTGGTACCTGGGGTGCCGACTACGCTGCACAAGGTGGTGGTTTAATGTCGTACATGGGCCGTATGTCGTACAACTACAAAGAGAAATACATGGCCGACTTTACCATGCGTGCTGACGGTTCGTCAAACTTTGCCAAAGGAAACCGCTGGGGCTATTTCCCATCAGTTTCGGCAGGTTGGAACTTTAGCGAAGAAGATTTCCTGAGTGATTTCACATTGCTGAACTACGGTAAATTGCGTGCCAGCTGGGGACAAAATGGTAACCAGAACATCGATAATTTCATCTACAGTTCAAATATCGCTTACAAAGATCAGGGCTATTATTTCGGCCCCAACAAAGACGTACCACAACAGGCAGCAATTCCTGCAAACGTACCAAACCCCGATGTAACCTGGGAAACATCAGAACAATTAAACTTTGGAGTTGACACTCGCTGGCTCGATTCAAGATTGGGTGTTACTGCCGACTGGTATAAAAAAACCACAAAAGACTGGCTGGTTGTTGCTCCTATTTTAGGAACATTTGGTGCCGGTGCTCCATTTATTAATGGTGGAGATATTGAAAATACCGGTTTTGAATTTGTAGTGTCGTGGAACGATAGAATTTCAGACTTTAAATACGGAGCTACTTTAACCGGTGCTTACAATAAAAACGAAGTAACAAAACTGGCTAATGCCGAGGGAATTATTACCGGATCAGGACATGTACTTTCGCAAGGAACATCGTATATTTCGCGCGTAGAAGTAGGCCAGCCAATCGGATTTTTCTATGGTTTCGAAACCGACGGTTTAATGCAAAACCAGGACGAGGTTGATGCTTATACCACTGCCGACGGAACACCAATCGTTATTGAAGCAGAACCCGATACACCTCGTCAACCGGGAGATGTTCGCTTTGTAGATCAAAACGGAGACGGAATTATCAACGACAACGATAAAGTAATGCTGGGAAAACCAACTCCTGATTTTGAGATGGGTATCCAGTTAAATGCCGAGTACAAAGGTTTTTATGTAAACACCACTTTGTCGGGTAAATTTGGTCTTCAGGTTATGCAATCGTACCGTTCGTTTGCCGACCAGTTGAACCAGAACTATACCACTCAGATTTTTGATCGCTGGCACGGAGAAGGAACTTCAAACCGTATTCCTCGATTAACCTATGCCACTACAGCTAATACGCAGCTAATTTCCGACATTTACATGCACGATGCCGACTACCTGCGCATTAACAACCTTACTTTTGGATACCGATTCGACAAACTACTTACCGATGTTGAGTGGATGAAAGCAGCTAGTGTTTATGTATCTGTAAACAACCTGCATACATTTACAAAATACGACGGAATGGATCCTGAAGTAGGTTACGCACCAGACTCATGGGCTTCGGGTGTTGATTTGGGATTATATCCACTGCCTCGCACGGTTATGTTTGGTGTTAACGTAACATTTTAATTCAGATGAACGATTCTATAAAAACAGAATTAGTGAATAAAAATAAAGAACATATTATGAAGAAGTTATTATATATAATGGCAGTTGGAGTAATAATCGTGGCCAGTTCGTGTCAGGATTTACTCGACACCGACAACCTGTATAATAAAAACCTCGACAGTTTTTATCGTACTCCAACCGATATCAATGAATCCATGAACGGTGTTTACAATGCACTGTTTGTAAACGGTCCCCACAGTAACGAACACATTGCAGCCAACCTGTTAAGCGATGTAATGCTGGGTGGTGGTGGCCCCGATGACGTTTCGGCTAAAAATGTCGATCAGTTCCAGGATCCGTCAGAAGATACATACCGCGATTTGTGGGTGGAAACCTACAACGGCGTAAGTAGAGCAAATGCAATTATCGAAGCCGTAACCGACGGCGATTTCTCAGCCTATTTTGACACCGCTGATGAAGCAGAAGTTTTTAAGAATAATACATTGGGAGAAGCCTATTTTATGCGTGGTTTCTTAATGTACCGCGCTGCACGATTCTTCGGAGGAATGCCTTTAATTGCCACTTCCGAATCAGATCGAAAAGCACCACGTGCATCCTTATCTGATACATGGGCATTTATTGCTTCCGACTTTAAAACAGCAGCCGAAACACTGCCACGTATTAGCGCCCAAGCAGCTTCAGTTAAAGACTATGGCCACGCCAACATTTGGGTAGCTAAAAGTTATATCGCACGTGCTTACTTGTACTACACCGGTTATATGACCAACGTTGAAGGCCAGGCTACCGATGTTTTGCCTTTGCCTGAAGGTGGAAGCATTTCAAAAGCAGAAGTTGTTACACATATAGAAGATGTTATTGACAACAGCGGATTCCGCTTAGCAAGTGATTTCCGTAATTTGTGGCCTTACTCGTATGTAAACGAAAGTGCCCGCACCTATAATCCTGAAGCAACCGACCCGGTATTACCATGGGCCGAAAATCCCGACGGTGCCGACCCTGCAGTTCCTTTGGCATGGGTAGGACAAGATGGTCCGGATTCACCAGTAGGAACCGGCAACTACGAAGTAATGTTTGCCCTGCGTTATGGCTTGGGTAACTGGGATTTCGATGGTGGAACCGGACAAAAGTTTAACAACCGTGTTCCTCTATTCTTTGGTATTCGCGACCACTCAATGGTTCCATTCGGACAAGGATGGGGATGGGGAACTATTCACACAGGTTTCTACGAGCAATGGTCAAACGATGATCCCAGAAAAGAAGGTTCAGTTTTGAATCTAAACACAAAAGATCCAAACATGGGACTTTCAGGTTGGAACATTGGAAAAGGCGACCATAATACCGGTTTGGTAAACAAAAAATACACCACCTTACAGCACGATGGTCCTGAAGGAGTTAAAGGTATGTTCTTTTACCTCTACGATATGTCGCACGGTGATCCGATGCAGTTGTGGGCCGCTCAGGATTTCTATTACCTGAGATTTGCCGATGTGCTATTGATGCATTCTGAATTAACCGAAACTGCCGATGGCATGAACCAGGTTCGCGAACGCGCCGGATTAGAGCCGATTAGCTATTCGCTGGCTGCACTTAAAACCGAGCGCTTGCACGAGCTTGCTTTTGAAGGATTGCGTTGGTTCGACCTGGTACGCTGGGGCGATGTTCAAACAAGCAACAACTTCTATAGCAACCAGATTACGGTAAACAACTCAGGAGTTGATGCTCCTTATCAGATTTCATATCGTAGCGAAACCAAAGGACTTGTGCCAATTCCTGAGTCGGAAATTCGTTTATCAAACGGTGTTTACGAGCAAAATCCGGGATGGTAATAAATTTGAAAACTAAAAAATTGAAAAAGATGAAATTAAAAAATATAGCTGCCACTTTTCTAATGGCCATTGTTTTGATGTTTTCTTCCTGCGATCCGATCGAGGACAGAGACATGCTGGCGAATAGTTTCGACCCTGAAAACATTGAGCTCGAAGTTGTACAATCAACTTCAGGAGGAAACGGACTATCGCTTCGTATGAATACCGAAGGAGTTACCGGATACTGGGATTACATTATCAACGAAACCAGTTCCGATCGTGTTGAAGTAATATTCCCATTTACAGGAACGCACACTTTTACTTACCACGTAACTACTCCGTACATGCCCAACAACGATCCGGGCACAACAGAATTTATTGAAAAAGAAATCTCTGTGGATATTACCCAGCTTGACCAGCCCCTGCCTGATGCTTATTACAAACTGATTGGCGAAAACCTGGAAAGTAAAACCTGGGTTTTCGACGGCGGGCCTGAACCCGATGGACGTTTGTGGTATTTTATGTCGGAAAATGACAAGCCGGAAGCCCACATGAATCCATGGTGGAATGCTGCAGGTGATTGTTGCCCTCCACCGGATGCTGCAGGAAGAATGGTATTCGATTTGGCCGGAGGCGCCAACTACACCTACTATTCAGGCCCCGATGCAGAGCCTGTTCGTGGTAACTTCGTATTCAATGCGGATTATACAGCGTTAACCATTGGTGGCGGAGCAAAAATTCTTGGTCATATTGCACAAGATGGAAATCAGAACGGTACCGACGATGGAAAACTTCAGATTATGACCCTTACTGAAGACAAATTGGTTCTGTACAATCCTAACAGTAAAGGATACGGAACTGGTTGGACATGGGTGTTTGTTCCTGCAGAATAACAAGTAAAGAAATTCAAAATATTGGTTCTTAAGCCAATGAGTTTGATAGTTTAGTTAGATTAAATGGGGAGAGTTTCTCTCCCCATTTATATCATCAGGAATAAATACAGCCCCTTCACCTGCTATGGTTTAATGCCGGTTTATGTGCTTATTCTTTACAAAATAAGCATACACTCAAAACATCTAAATTTCTATACACTCATGAGAATATCATATAACAAACCAAAATGGCTAATCCTCATGGCTTTTTTTTCTCTCGCTAATCCACTTACAGGGTGCACTGAAGAGGGAGTAGATACAGATTTCTCACCTGATTTTTCGTATTCATTTGTCGATGATAATAACGTAAAGTACACCAACAAAACGGAGGGAGAATACTGGCGAATGGAATGGGATTTTGGCAACGGAGTTACCGAAACTACCATTTCAAAAACAGAAGAATTTACCATCTATTATCCTGAAGCCGGCGATTACAATGTAAGCCTGCAGGTAACCAGTAAGGATGACGATAAAAAATCGGTTTCGAAAACAATAACGGTTACACACACCGATTTTGCCGTTGATTTCTCGGCCAACATCGATCCTGCAAAACCCAACTACATAAACCTTGAAAATACCACAATTGGCGATTATGATTCGTTTGAATGGAAATTCAGAAATAAAACCATTGAAAACGAAACCAATGCTGTAGCGTATTTCCCCTATGCCGGAACTTACACCGTTGAGTTAATTATTACCAAAAACGGAGAGACCTTCTCTTCAACAAAAAATATTTCAATTGCAGCCAACGACTCAGAATACTTCTCGAAACTGGAACTGGTTTGGGAAGACAATTTTGATGGCGATGCCGTAAATACCGACAACTGGACCTTCGAAACCGGATCGGGTGGCTGGGGAAACAACGAGCTGCAAAACTATACCGCAGGCGATAATGCCGTGGTTAAGGATGGTATACTCACCATTACTGCCGAAAAAATAAACGACGCAAAAGTTGCAGGATCATACAATTCGTCACGCATGATCACCAGTGGCAAAAAGGAATTTACTTACGGCCGAATGGAAATCCAGGCTAAACTGCCTTCGGGAACCGGAATATGGCCGGCAATATGGATGCTGGGTGCCAACATTGGTACAGCTGGCTGGCCTGCCTGTGGCGAAATCGACATTATGGAATACGTGGGCTACCAACCCGACACGGTTCATGCAACAGTTCACACTTCGGCCGGATACGGAGGAAACGGAAGTGGCAACAACAAAGCCCTTGAAACAGCAGAAGAAGAATTTCATGTTTACGGCCTGTTCTGGACCGAAAAAGAACTGGTATTTTATACCGATTCACCCGAAAATGTGACACACCGCTATGCGCCCACAAACAAAAACAACGACAACTGGCCGTTCAACAAACCACATTTTTTTATCCTGAATGTGGCAGTTGGTGGTAACTGGGGAGGAGCCCAGGGAATTGATAATTCCATTTTCCCGCAATCGATGGAAGTAGATTACGTTCGCGTATATCAGGAAATGTAGAACAAATACTTACTATAATGAAGATTAGAGCTTTACTATTAATTATTGGAACCTGGCTGGTAACGGGTTGTTCAACAACATTAACCGACAATCCCGATCCGGTAGAACAAAAGATCAACAGCCTGTTAAGTGAAATGACGCTGGATGAAAAGATAGGCCAGATGCAGCAGGTTAACGACGGCTTTTTTGGCGACGAAGAAGCCACAAAACAAGCCATTAGAGACGGCAAAGTGGGATCGTTTCTGAACATCGTTGGTGCCGAGCGGGCTGCCGAGTTTCAACGTGTTGCCCTGGAAGAAAGCAAACACGGAATTCCCTTGCTTTTTGGGCGCGATGTAATTCACGGCTATCGCACTATTTTCCCTATTCCGCTGGGAATGGCATCCTCGTGGGAACCCGAACTGGCTGAAAAGGCGATGCGCATTGCGGCTGTTGAAGCCTCATCGATGGGAATTAACTGGACATTTGCACCAATGATGGATGTTACCTGGGATCCGCGCTGGGGACGAATTGCCGAAAGTTGTGGCGAAGATCCGTTGCTGACTTCTGAGTTTGCTGCTGCCATGGTAAAAGGATTTCAGGGCGACCTGGGCGATCCAACAGCTGTAGCAGCCTGTGCCAAGCACTTTGTTGGCTACGGAATGTCTGAAGCCGGACGCGATTACAACACCACCTATATTCCCGAACCCTTGCTAAGAAATGTTCACCTTAAGCCGTTTAAAGCAGCAGCCGATGCCGGAGCATTAACATTTATGTCGGCATTTAACGATTTAAACGGTGTACCAACATCCGGAAATGAATTCACGCTAAAGCAAATTTTGCGCAACGAGTGGAACTACGAAGGAATGGTGGTTAGCGACTGGGGATCGATTGAGGAAATGATTAACCATGGTTTTGCTGCCGATAAAAAACAAGCCGCCGAAATTGCCGCCAAAGCCGGTGTTGACATGGAAATGGCAACAACCTGTTACGCCGACAATTTAAAAACATTGATTGATGAAGGCGTGATTACTGAAGATATGATCGACACGTATGTGGGCAATATTTTGCGTGTAAAATTTAAGCTGGGATTATTCGAGAAAGCTTACGACAATCATGTTTCAACCGACACCATTCTGGCACCAAGCCACCTGGCTGTATCGCGCGAAGCAGCACGAAAAAGTATGGTTTTGCTGAAAAACAACAATAACACTTTGCCCATTTCAAAAAATATTCATTCGCTGGCCGTAATTGGTCCGTTGGCCGATGCCGCACGCGACCAGCTGGGAACCTGGATTTTCGACGGGCAAGGCGAAGACTCAACAACACCAAAACAAGCTTTTGGCGAAATTATTGGTTCTAGAATGAATTATGTACCTGGTTTGGAATACAGCCGCGATAAATCGGCAAAAGGGTTTGCCGAAGCTGTTGCTGCCGCCAAACGTTCGGATGCTATTTTATTCTTTGCCGGCGAAGAATCGATTCTTTCGGGCGAAGCAAATGCACGTGGAATCATTGATCTTCCGGGTGTTCAAACCGAACTGATTACCGAATTAAGGAAAACAGGCAAACCGCTTATTTTGGTGGTTATGGCCGGAAGACCGCTGGCAATTGGTGCCGAAATGGAAATGGCTGATGCCGTACTTTATGCCTGGCATCCCGGAACAATGGCCGGACCAGCAGTGGCCGACCTGATTTTTGGTGACTATTCGCCGTCAGGGAAATTACCTGTAACCTTTGTAAAAGGTGCCGGACAAATTCCGTTTTACTATTATCGTAAAAACACCGGCCGCCCTGCAACCGAAGATGATGTTACTTACATCGACGATATTCCGCGCAATTCAAAACAACTATCACTCGGGTTTAAATCCATGCACATTGATTATGGAGTCACTCCTCTCCTGCCCTTTGGATTTGGCTTGAGTTATACCGAGTTTGAATACGAAAATCTAAAACTGTCATCAAACGAAATGGCAACAAATGGATCAATTACCGTTTCGGCTGATATTAAAAACATCGGCAACTACGAAACGGAAGAAATTGTACAATTTTATGTGCGCGACAAAGTGGGCAGTATTACCCGACCCATTAAAGAGCTTAAAGGTTTTGAAAAAATAAACCTAAAACCGGGCGATGTAAAAACGGTAAGCTTCGAGCTGAAAGCTGAAGATCTGCAGTTTTTTAACGGCGATGATTTTGTAATCGAACCCGGTGATTTTGATGTTTGGATCGGGCCGAATTCAGATGAAGGACTACACAGCACATTTGTATTAAAATAGTAACTTAAAACAACTAAGGGTGAAAAACATCCTTTACTAACTAACATTAGCAGGCATTTCCATTGGCGAAATGCCTGTTTTTTTTGCTTTATGCACCCGGGGGATGATTCCGTGCCCCTGTCTTATGATTTCTCTGAAAAGCCTAGGGGTAAGGAAATTGAGGGAATTCAGAATGAAACAGATGATTATTTCTGCCTTTTAAACTCAACTTTCCAAAGTCCACGGAAATCATTCAGCTTATAACCCGTTGCCAAATCATTCGGATACAGTTCATTCAGCTTTGCTTTGGTTGCCGCGTTAATATCGGTCTCCGTATTTCCATGACATTTTAAACAGGCCGGCATCCCAGTTCTGATCGGCTTGTAATAAACCAAATCATTGCCATTTTGCAATACCGTGTCAGCCAGTTGTTCGTTGGCAAAAAGTTCCCACAGTTGTTTTTCCTGCCCGGTACTCAGCGCATTTTGCGGATTACGGTTTTTGGCCGAAACTCTTGAAATGTCACAATCAAATACACCCTTCAAACTATCCACAATTGAGTTTGCCTCAAGGTTACAGAACTTAACCGCATACTCAGTCCCGCCGGTTTGAATGGCTTTCCCCACATTACTTAAAAGCACTGTTTGTACATTGGCTGTAATTTCCTGTCCGCTGTTTTCATATTTTTTGTAGGTTTCCTTATCCAGTTTCGGAGAACAGGCAAAACAAAGAAACAGAAGAAAAATTGGATAGATTTTATCTGTCATAGCTCACATTTCTTAATTAAACAATTCAAAATAGCGTTAATTCGTTAACTGCAAGTTCTGCTTTATTTGTTAAATCACAAAATCAACTATCTTTGTTGCATCAAATATTCTTTCAAAAAAGGGTGTTTGATTATATAGAAGAGTGGAGAGATCGGGCTCTGTGAAACTCTGGCAACCTTGTCCGCCAGCCGACGGATAAAACGGTGCCAATACCCGGCCGGAAACGGAATTATAATTAAAACACAATCGATGAAGAAACTGCACTACAAATTATTTTTTACAAGCTACTTACACGGGGCAAATATGTGTATGCACCAGCGGTTTTAACCGCATAAATTTGAGCAGAGTAAAAATACCTTTAACAAAAACTAAAAGACTGCAGACGATTTCGAAAAGTACAAACTTCCGACTTCGGACTTCAGTCTTCCGACTTAATTAAATATGTCGACAACAAAATCGTACGAAGAAATTAACCAAAAACTGAAGGCCGGGAAAGCAGTGGTTTTAACCGCCGAAGAAGTTGCGGAAATGGCGAAAGAAATGTCGCCCGAAGAAATAGTTGAGAAAGTTGATGTAGTAACCACAGCAACCTTTGGCGCCATGTGCTCGTCGGGCGCAATTATAAATTTTGGTCACGCCGATCCGCCCATCCGAATGGAAAAAATACGCTTAAACGGCGTTCCGTGTTACGAAGGACTGGCCGCTGTTGATTCATACATCGGAGCTACAGCCTGCGATCCTGACAATCCGGAATACGGCGGTGCACATGTTATTCAGGATTTACTGGAAGGAAAAGATGTGGTTTTGGAAGCCTGGGGAAAAGGCACCGATTGTTATCCGCGCAAGCATATTAAAACAAAAATCAACATCAACACCATAAATGAGTTTACGCTTTTTAATCCGCGAAATGCGTATCAGAATTACAATGTGGCGGTAAATACCACATCAACGATAAAACATACCTACATGGGTACTTTGTTGCCCAATTTGCGTAACGCCACCTACTCCACTTCGGGCGAATTAAGCCCGCTGCTCAACGATCCGGAGTTTAAAACCATTGGGCTGGGAACACGCATATTTTTAGGAGGTACGCAAGGATTTGTTGTTTGGCCCGGAACACAGTTTCACACCACAAAACCGAAAAACGAACTGGGTGTTCCGGTAACAAACGCCGCCACCATTGCCGTTATAGGCAACCTGAAAGAAATGTCGGCCGAGTACATTCAGGCTGCATCGTACGAAAAATATGGCGTAAGTATGTTTGTGGGAATTGGAATTCCAATCCCGGTTTTAAATGCCGATATTGCTAAACGTGTATCGATTAATAACAGCCAGATTGAAACTTCGGTGCTCGATTACGGAACGGTTGGAACGCCAAAACTGGGGCAGGTTACCTACGAAGAGTTACAGTCGGGAACCATAAAAGTAAAAGGCAAAAAGATAAGAACCGCGCCGGTTGCCAGCTTAAAGAAAGCACGCAAAATTGCCGATGAATTGAAAAAATGGTTGCAAAATGGTGAATTTGAAGTCACTAAACCCGTGCAAATGTTCCCTGCCAATACATCGTTAAACGCATTACAAGAAACGGAGGTTGACAATGATTAAAAAAAGATACATACTGAATTTCCCTCCGCAAAGCGGCGACAAAGCGTTTACCTATCACCTGGTAAAAGATTACGATATCAGGATTAATATTCTAAAAGCGGAAGTTTATCCGGGAAAACGTGGAAGCCTTTTGCTCGAACTTCAGGGCAAAACAGAAAATATTGAAAAAGGCGTTAAATACATTAAAAGTCATAAAATTACCTGCGAATCGCTGGACAAACGAATTCGCTGGAAACAAGAAAAATGTATCGATTGTGGCAACTGCACCGCCGTATGTTTTGCCGGAGCTTTAACCATGAACAAAAGCAACTGGGAACTGGAATTCGACAAAAGCAAATGTGTGGTTTGCGAACTTTGCATTCCGGCCTGCCCGCTGAATTTGTTTGAAATTGATTTTAGATAAAACCAATGGTCGTCATGCTCAATCCGTCAGCTGACGGACAGAATGACGTAATAAATAATTTCTACTGAATGAATATTTTTGAAGAACGCACCTACCGCAGCCAGTTTAACACCGAACGTTTTACGGGTTTTGAAGTAAAACACCTGCAAACCGACCTTTGGATTGGTATCGATCCGGCATCTTATAAAGAGGAAATGCAGGAAGTGGCTTTGGCAAAAATGAAAACGCTGCGCCAAATTTTCGATGATTATATCGAAAAAGAACCGTTTTTCAGGAAAAGCCTGAAACCCTTTCAGCCGTCGGATTTTGCTCCGGAAGAAGCAATAGAAATGGCACTGGCTGCCGAGAAAGCCGGAATTGGCCCGATGTCGGCAGTGGCCGGTTTGTTTGCCCGCGAAATTGGCGAAGAAATTTGTAAAAACTTTTCGGTGAAGGAGCTGTTAGTTGAAAATGGCGGCGACATTTATTTGCTTTTACAGGATGAACTGGTTTTATCTGTTTTTGCAGGCGAATCGATTCTCTCCGAGCGTATCGGACTGGTAATCCCGCCGGCAAGTCGTACCTTTGGTATCTGCACTTCGGCCGGAACTGTTGGCCCATCGTTAAGTTTTGGAAAAGCCGATGCAGTGGTGGTGGTTTGTGAAGATATTCTTATGGCAGACGCACTGGCAACAGCACTGGGAAATAAGGTGAAAACCCCAGACCATGTTGAGAAAGTGATTAAACAGGCAGAAAATTATAAAGAGATACAATCGTTGCTCATTATTTGCGAAGACAAGATTGGCATTAAAGGAGATAACGAGATACGGATATTGAAATAGAATTTAACCGCAGAGACGCAAAGACACAAAGAACTTTGCGCCTTCGCGTCTTTGCGGTGAAAGTAAAAACAGATGACAACAAAAAAAGACATACGCGAAGAACTTAAGAAGAGAGTATTGGTATTGGATGGAGCAATGGGTTCGCTGATTCAGGAATATAAGCTGGACGAGGCCGATTACAGGGGCGAACTGTTGAAAGATCATCCGGGCGACCTGAAAGGAAACAACGACATGCTGTCGCTTACCCGCCCTGATGTTATTTCAGAAATCCATGAGGCTTATTTGGAAGCCGGTGCCGATATTATTTGCACTAATACCTTTAATGCAACCAGCATTTCGCAGGCCGATTACAATACCGAAGCGTATGTTTACGACATTAACAAAGCTTCGGCTGAAATTGCCAAAAAACTTACCGACAAATACACCGAGGCCAATCCGGATAAACCACGTTACGTTGCCGGATCAGTAGGTCCTACCAATAAAACTCTATCGCTTTCGCCCGATGTGAATGATCCCGGTTATCGCGCCATTTCCTTCGACGAAGTAAAAATAGCTTACCGCGAACAAGTGGAAGCATTGCTCGATGGCGGTGTTGATCTGTTACTGATCGAAACAATTTTCGATACGCTAAACAGCAAAGCAGCCATTTTTGCCATTGAAGAAGTGCTGGATGCAAGAGGCATAAATATCCCGCTGATGGTTTCGGGAACCATAACCGATGCCAGTGGCCGCACACTTTCGGGTCAAACACTGGAAGCTTTCCTGAACTCGGTTTCACATGTCGATTTGCTAAGTATTGGGCTGAACTGCTCGTTGGGAGCTACCGATCTTCAACCGTACATTAAAGAACTGGCCGGGAAAGCACCATTTCACATCAGTGCGCACCCCAATGCGGGATTACCTAACCAGTTTGGTGAGTATGATGAGACGCCGGAAATTATGGCCGGCCACATCAAACAATATCTCGATAATAACTATGTAAATATTATTGGTGGTTGCTGCGGAACTACACCTGCTCACATAAAGGCTTTTGCCGATATGGCAGCCAAAGCAAATCCGCACCACCGGGCCGAGGCCAGCACGTACACAAAACTTAGCGGACTGGAGCCGGTAACCATAACCGAAAACACCAACTTTCTGAATATTGGAGAGCGTTGTAACGTAGCCGGATCGCGAAAATTTGCTCGGCTGATTAGCGAAGAAAAGTACGAGGAAGCCCTCACCATTGCCCGCCATCAGGTAGAGAATGGTGCGCAGGTAATCGACGTAAATATGGATGATGCCATGTTGGACGCCGAAAAAGAAATGGTAACCTTCCTGAACCTGATTATGGCCGAACCCGATATTGCCAGACTGCCCATTATGATCGACTCCTCGAAATGGAATGTAATTGAGGCCGGTTTAAAATGTTTGCAGGGAAAAGCGATTGTAAACTCCATCAGCTTAAAAGAGGGCGAAGAAATTTTTATCGAACAGGCACAAAAAATTAAACGTTACGGCGCTGCTGTTATTGTTATGGCTTTTGACGAAAAGGGCCAGGCCGACAACACCGAACGCCGCAAAGAAATTTGCAGCCGCGCCTATAAAATTCTTACCGAAAAAGTTGGACTGCCTGCACAGGATATTATTTTCGATCCGAACGTGTTGACCATCGGCACCGGAATTGAAGAACATAACAACTACGCCGTTTCGTTCATCGAATCGGTAAAATGGATAAAAGAGAATCTGCCGCTGGCAAAAGTTAGCGCGGGTGTCAGTAACGTTTCGTTTGCTTTCCGCGGAAACAATGTGGTGCGTGAAGCCATGCACTCGGTGTTCCTGTTTCACGCTATAAAGGCCGGTCTCGACATGGGAATTGTAAACCCGGGAATGTTGCAGATTTACGATGAAATTCCAAAAGATTTTCTGGAACGGATTGAAGACCTCGTATTAAATCGCAGGCCTGATGCAACCGAAAGATTACTTGAATTTGCCGAAAACCTGAAATCGACATCGAAAAAGGAAGTAAAAAAAGATGAATGGCGCGAATTACCGCTTGAAAAACGTATCGAGCACTCGTTGGTAAAAGGATTGCCCGAATTTGTTGACGAAGACATGGCCGAAGCCGTTGAAAAATATTCTCCGGCATTGAACATCATCGAAGGCCCGCTGATGGACGGAATGAACGTGGTTGGCGACTTGTTTGGTTCAGGAAAAATGTTCCTGCCACAGGTGATCAAATCGGCTCGGGTGATGAAAAAGGCCGTGGCTTATTTGCTGCCGTTTATTGAAGCAGATAAAGCGAAATTCAAAAACAGTACGAAGCAGAAAAAAGTACTGATGGCCACCGTAAAAGGCGACGTACACGACATTGGCAAAAACATTGTTGGTGTGGTACTGGCTTGTAACAACTACGAAATCATCGATTTGGGTGTTATGGTGCCAACCGAGAAAATTTTGGATGAAGCCATTAAAAACGAAGTGGATGTAATCGGACTGAGCGGTTTGATCACCCCTTCACTGGAAATTATGGTGGAAATTGCCCAGGAGATGGAACGCCGTAAAATGAATATTCCGGTGATGATCGGCGGCGCAACTACGTCAAAAATTCATACGGCAGTTAAAATTGCCCCTGTATATTCAGCACCGGTAGTTCACGTAAAAGATGCTTCGCTGGCCGTAAACGTGGTTTCCCATCTGATTTCAAAGAATGAAACATTCCTTCATAATTTGGATGCAGAATACGCTCAGATTCGCGAATTCCAGGGAAAACGAAAAGCGAAAGAATACATTACCCTGGAAAAGGCACGCGAGAATAAATTCGCCATCGATTGGAACAACACGCCAATTTACAAACCAAATTTTACCGGCGTAAAACACCTGATCGACTACCCGCTGGAAGAACTGCGGAAATATATCGACTGGACCTTCTTCTTCATCACCTGGGGTTTAAAAGGGCACTACCCGCAAATTCTGGCCGATGAAAAACAGGGAGAAGAGGCCAAAAAGCTGTTCAAAGAAGGGAATGAATTTCTGGATGAAATTATAGAGAAAAAGATGCTGCAGGCCAACGCTGCATTCGGAATTTGGCCGGCACAATCGGACGGCGACGACGTGGTGCTTTACGAGGATGAATCGTGCCAAAAAGAAATCGGACGTTTTTATCATCTTCGTCAGCAAGAAAAGAAAAAAGAGGGCGTAGCGAATTTCTGTTTGTCTGATTTTGTCGCTTCGAAAGAGTCGGGGAAAGTGGATTATTGCGGAGGTTTTGCCACCACTGCCGGTATTGGTATTGAAAAATGGACCAAACAATTCCGCGAGGAACACAACGATTATAAAGCCATAATGGTGGAAGCACTGGCCGATCGTTTAAGCGAAGCTTTTGCCGAACTGCTTCACCTCGAAATTCGCAAGAATTACTGGGGTTATGCACCCGACGAAAACCTGTCGCTCGACCAGATCCTGAAAATTAAATACCAGGGAATTCGTCCGGCACTGGGCTACCCGGCTTGTCCGGAACACGCTGAAAAGGAGAACCTATTCAAACTGATCGACGCTGAAAAAATTGGAATTTCGCTGACGGAGCATTTTGCCATGTATCCGAATGCATCGGTTTCAGGGCAATACTTTGTGCATCCCGAGTCGCGTTATTTTAGTCTTGAAAAAATTGGCAAAGACCAGGTTGAAGATTATGCGAAACGTAAAAATGAATCGGTAGAATTTGTTGAGAAATTTTTGCCAACAAACCTGAATTACAAGTAACAAATTAGTTGAAAACTCACCTTGGGTGAAACTCTCAGAATAATTAATTAGCCTTGAAATTCTAATATCTAACATTAGTATTTCAAGGTTAGCTTCAAACATTTAGCTTGTATTTCTAATATTGGATATTTAAATCTGAACGATAAATAGAAAACTTGAATGATCAGCTGAAAAAGAATTACAACAGCCCAATTCGTTTTAAAAAACTGTCATTTATTTTTCAATTTGAAGTTTATTCAGACGATAAGGTACGAAATTGTTAAATTTGCATCAGTAAAACAGACTAAAATCATATGAAAGTTATAGACACCATAAATCAGGCAAAGAAAACCGTATTTTCTTTTGAATTGTTGCCGCCGTTAAAAGGTAACGACGTTTCGCGCCTGCATAAAACGATTGAAAGCTTAACCGAGTTCGATCCGAAATACATTAATATTACTACCCACCGCGACGAGATTGAATTTAAAGAACTCGCAGATGGAAGCATTGTAAAACAAACCGTTCGCAAACGCCCGGGAACAGTGGCTATTGCTGCCGATATTCAGCACAAATACGGCATTCCGGTGGTTCCGCATATTTTATGTGGCGGTTTTACCAAAAGCGAAACAGAACACGTATTGATTGACCTGAACTTTTTAGGAATTAACAACGTTCTGGCGTTGCGTGGCGACGGATTGAAAAACCAACATGTTTTTCAACCTACCGAGAATGGCCACTCAAATGCCAACGAGTTGGTAAAACAAATTAAAGATCTTGGTAAAGGGAAATACCTGGATGCCGATCTGAAAAACAATAAGCCACTTGATTTTTGTATTGGTGTTGCCGGATATCCCGAGAAGCATTTTGAAGCGCCAAACATGGAGCAAGACATGCTTTACCTAAAACAAAAAGTTGACGAAGGTGCCGATTACATTGTAACCCAAATGTTTTTCGACAACCAGGTTTATTACGATTTTGTGGACAAATGCCGCGCAATGGGAATTACAGTTCCGATTATTCCGGGAATTAAGCCTATCAACCTGAAAAATCAGTTGACGGTGCTTCCAAAAATATTTAGCATCGACTTGCCTCAGGAGTTGTCAAAAGAGCTGACAAAATGCAAAAACAACGACGATGCACGACGTGTAGGAACGGAGTGGGCTATTTACCAATCGAAAGATTTGGTTGCGCGCAACGTACCATCGTTACACATTTACACCTATGGCATTTCGGATAATGTTAGTGAAATTGTAAAGGCGGCTTTCTAAGCAGAACTCATGTTAATACGATACAAAAAGGAGGCTGGAAAATGAATTTCCAGCCTCCTTTTTGTATAAAAGTACTGCTCAATTATTGTCTTTCTAAAACATCCTCCGGCTTCCTTCGTCAGCCACCTCCTTTATAAGGAGGATTAGCAATATGCCACTTCTTTGGTTGAATAAGAATTCCCCTTTGAAGGGGAAAACAAGGGGATGATAGCAACTCCCACTAATAATCAATGTATTTATACTGAATATCGACTTATCCTTCTACCTGAATTTCAATATCCTGCTGATTGAGTTTATCGTTATCAGCCTGGTTATTTAATTTTAACGAGTAGATCATTGCTTCCACCTGACGTAACAAGTTACGTTTATCTTTACTTGGTGCATACACAAAGCCAAAAGCGTTAATTACACGCTGGTTCGATGCATCTAATTCCGATAGTGCAACGTATGGTCCACCCATAAAATCATTCTCAACACGCCACAAACCACGCATTTCGGAAGCATAATTTCCATTGTGCTTAATTACATTATTAATCTGATCGAGGCGTTTTTCGGTTGACATATAACTTCCGTCGGTTGGGCCCGGAACGTATTTTTTAAGCAAGCTGTCGCGTATTGGCAACTGGTAATCAACCGTAAAAGCACTGTCGGAAACATACGGATACGAATAAACCACAATTCCCTGGGTGATTTCAGGCGAATCGAACTGTACCCACAAAAAATCCTTTTTCTGTTCCATGATGCGGAAACCCGGTGGAACTTTCATGGTAACATCAAACTCGCTATTCAGCGTATTAAAAACTGCTCTTTCGTAGGTGTCGTTATAATTCATCGTTATACGCTCTTTTTCGGCCTGCACAAAATACGACAGTATTCTGTCCTTGTTTTCCCTGAAGATCTTTTCAAACTCGTCGGCATTTTTAGCGCTAATTTGTATGGTCGCCTGCGGATAAGCCCACACATCGTCGGTGAATTTTATTCCACTCTCGTCAACATTCGAAGAAATGGTAGTTTGTACAATGTTTCGGGTCGATCTGAAAATGTCTTTAAAAGCGTCGTGCGGAACGTTAATCAAATCGAAAAGTGGCTCTTCCTGTGGTAATCCGGCATGCGGCTGCGCCAGTGTTTCGCGAAGAACTTCTCCGGGTTTACCATTCCACGAATCTTTTGATATTACAACAACCATTTCACCGGCTTTTCCGGTAATATTTTTGTACATAACAGTTGAATCCGAATCGCAGCCGGCAAAAATTGCGGCAACGATTACCAGATAAACAAGGTGGCTAATACGTTTCATTTAATCAGTTTTTTGGATTTTCAAAATAAATAACAAAAACCTTACCATACTGCTAAGCTACAACATGCTGTAATAAAAGGCTATTGGATGAAATACAAAAAATCCCGTATCTGAATTACAGAACGGGATTTGAATATCTATTTCGATATTAATTACTTGTCGATTTTTTCGCTTTCCGGTTTTTTATCCTCAGGATCGTCCTCTTTTGTGGCTTCTTTAAATTCCTTCATTCCTTTTCCAAGCCCTTTCATCAACTCCGGAATTTTACGACCGCCAAACAGAAGTAAAACAATTATTAAGATGATTATTATTTCCTGAGGTCCGATAAATCCTGCAACTACAAATAAATTCATATTACTAATAAGTTAATTGGTTCCACAACAAAAATAGTTTTTTTTCATTAAAATGTGCCGTTAATCATTTTAATTATATCGTTGGCATTGGCATAAAGTACCAAAGCCAAAAGTAATACCATTCCGGCAATTTGTGCATACTCCAAAAATTTTTCTCCGGGTTTTCTTCCGGTAATCATTTCGCCAAATAAAAACATTACGTGTCCGCCATCCAATGCAGGAATTGGCAAGAGGTTCATAATGGCCAAAATAATAGAAATAAACGCTGTCATATTCCAGAAATGCGCCCAATCCCATGAAGAAGAAAAAATATTTCCGATGGTTGCAAATCCTCCCAGCGACTCGTATGCTTTTGTTTCTTTTTTAAAGAACAGTTTAAACTGTTTCAGGTAATTTCCGGTAGTTTGAACACCGCGATCAATTCCTGCAGGGATAGATTCAAGAAAACCATATTTAATGGTTTTAAACTCAAAAATATCAGGATTATTAAGTGCCGCATTAAAGCCCATTTTACCATCTTCGTTAATCGTTAGCGTTTTGGTCATTTCCTGACCATCGCGGATAATATCGATAGCAATTTCCTCACCTTTCTTTGATTCCAGGTAATTGGTAAACTGATCGTAATACTCAAACGATTTTCCATCAACTTTTCCAAGAACATCGCCAACTTCAAGTCCTGCTTTTTGTGCCGGAAAATCTTTTGCCAAACGGCCGATCTGAATATCGTAAGGAATACGCTCGTCCCAAATACCTTTGCTTTTTAGCAGTAGCGCCAGGTCCTCTCCTGTTATCTCCACATCTACTTTCTGTCCGTTGCGCTCCACCTGAACGGTTTGTGCACCATCTAAAACAATGGTTGGTACAATTTTGCTGAACTGTTCGATGTATTCATTGTCAACGGTAAGAATTTTATCGCCGGTTTTAAAACCAAGCTCCTCGCCGGTTTCGTTAACCACAATGCCATATTTTACATTCTCGGTTGGCAGGTACTGTTCGCCCCATGCATAAAGCACACCAATGTAAATTACCATGGCAAAAATGAAATTCATTAAAACGCCACCAACCATAATCAGCAAACGCTGCCAGGCCGGTTTTGCACGAAATTCCCAGGGTTGAGGCGGAAGTTTCATGGCTTCCTTGTCCATCGACTCATCGATCATTCCCGAAATTTTCACGTAACCACCAAGCGGCAACCATCCGATTCCGTATTCGGTTTCGCCTTTCTTTATTTTAAAAAGCGAGAACCAGGGATTAAAAAAGAGGTAAAATTTTTCTACCCGGGTTTTAAACAAACGGGCAAACATAAAGTGGCCGGCCTCGTGCAAAACCACTAATATTGACAGACTTAAAAGTAATTGTGCTGTTTTAATTAATATCGACTCCATTAAATTCTTCTAAATTTTGTTTTCTGTTAACAACTGTGCCACTGTTCTTGTTTCGTTGTTGGTCTCAATTAAATCATTGAGCGTTGGCTGATTTACAAAATCAACCTTATTCATGGCCTGTTCTATTATTTCGGGCATTTGCAAAAAGCTGATTTTTCGTTTTAAAAATGCCTCAACAACTATTTCATTTGCTGCATTTAAAATACAGGGCATATTTCCGCCTTTTTCCATTGCTGCAAAAGCGAGTGCAAGGTTACGAAAAATTTCTGTATTTGGCTGCTCAAAATGTAAAGTGGTGTAATCTAAAAAGTTGAACCGCGGGAAGTTATTTTTAATCCGGTTCGGAAATCCCATGGCATATTGTATGGGCAACTTCATGTCGGGCAGTCCCATTTGTGCTTTCATCGAACCATCTTCAAACTGAACGATGGAATGAATGATGGACTCGGGATGAACAACTACATCAATTTTTGAAGCCGGCAACCCAAAAAGCCAGTGTGCCTCAATCACTTCAAAACCTTTATTCATGAGCGTTGCCGAATCGATGGTGATTTTTGCGCCCATATCCCAGTTGGGGTGCGCCAGGGCGTCGTCAACCGTAACATGTTGTAAGTCTTCGAGTGTTTTACCACGAAACGGGCCGCCTGAACAAGTGAGGTAAATCTTTTCAACCGGATTCATAAACTCGCCAACCAAACACTGGAAAATGGCCGAGTGCTCCGAATCAACCGGTAGCAGGTCAACCTGTTTTTCGCGGGCAGCTTTTGTTATGATTTCGCCGGCAACAACCAGCGTTTCTTTATTGGCCAGTGCAATTGGTTTCCCGGCATTTACAGCATTGTAAGTTGGAATTAAGCCCGAATACCCCACCATGGCCGTCAGTACCAAATCGATGGTATCCATTTCCACCACCTGGTTCAGGGCCTCTTCTCCGGCGTAAACTTTTATATCTTCATCTTCAAGGGCGCTGCTAACGAGTTGGTATTTCTCTTTGTTGGCGATAACCACCACATTGGGCTGAAATTTTTTTGCCTGCTGAATGAGCAGCTCCACACTGTTATTTGCTGTTAAAACCTCAACTTCAAATAATTCGGGATTTTGCTCAATGACCTCCAGCGCCTGGGTTCCTATGGATCCGGTAGATCCAAGAATTGCTATTTTTTTCTTCATCTTAAAAGTCAATGTACTGTTCCGGATCAAGTGCAGTTCCATCGTGCCACAACTCAAAATGCAGGTGTGGTCCACTTGATAATTCTCCTGTGTTTCCGATAATGGCAATCGCCTCGCCGGCTTTTACTGTCTGTCCGGTTTTCTTCAATAACTCGGCGTTGTGTTTATACACCGAAACCAAATTTGCTTCGTGCTGAATGTAGGCTACATAACCTGTTTCGAGGGTCCATCCGGCAAAAATCACCGTTCCGTCTAACACCGACGAGATACGGGCATTGGGTTCACTCACCAAATCAACACCAAAATGATCGGGTGTATTTTTGAAATGTTCCGAAACCACCCCTTTTACCGGCACAAAAAAGTGTACCTGGCTGAGCTCTGTAACATCGGCATTATTGTTCATTATGGAAAGACTCAGCTGTTCAGCCAGTAATTTATCCTGAAAAACAGAATCGTGATTGTACTGCTTAAATTCTACCTCATCCGTCTCAATATCGGCTGTAGCCATTTGATCATCCTCAGGCACTTCGCCCGACATTATGGCCTGAATACCTTTGAAAAACTGATCGCGTTTTGCCAGTTCCTGTTCCAGCGAATCGACTACCAAAGCATTACGCACCAACATTTGCCGGTACTCGGCTTTTGGGTAACCCGGAATATATTCGCGCAATCCGGTAGTTGCAATCAGCAAAATGACCAGGATGACCAAAATTGCCGATGTTAAACTGGTTACGGTGAACACTTTCAGCCGCGAAAGCTTCATGCTCCACACCGACTGAAACGTGGTATCGTTGTAAATGATTAACCGGTATTGATTTTTTAGTTTGTCAAAAAACTTCTTCTCTTCCACTCCCCACAAAATTTTAAGGCTACAAATTTAGTAAGAATTGAGACATGACCCTGTTGTTTAGAGATTTTTAACCAATTGATTTAGAGTCAACAGAAAACAGGCTTGTAAAAAGCGCGAGTTTGTTGCCACACACTGCACCTCACAGTGTTAGCTGTTATTCACAAAATATAAATTTTGAATAAGCAAGAAAAAAATAATCAATGTTCAATGATGAATAACCAATACTGCTTAAAACACACACCAATTTTAAGTTGATTTGGAAATTGATCATTCGGTACTGGATATTTTTCAGTTTTCCTACCGTTCAACAGGATAGCAAATTCGGGTAATCCATTTTGCCGGATCAGGTTCCTGCTGCGGATCGGTTAGGTATATTTCCATTGGCGCACTGGCCAGGTTAAAACCGTGTGCTTCTACCCATTTCTGCACAGCTATGTGCCCTTCCTGCAAGTTGCTGTAATCGCCATAAAAATCGAGGCAGGCACAAGTGCTAGTAGGAAAAGTTGCCACTTTTACTGTTGCATTTCCTTCAATATTTTCTTTGATTGGAATGCCGCATTCAAAATCAATATTTTCTTCGTCCATCAGGTGGTACATCGAAAAAGGCATTCCGGCCATTTCAATTTCCTTTTGCGCCAAAAATTTGCTGATCTCGCTATACATCTCACTCATTTCGCGACTCACTTCAATAAAAGGCACGGTTTCGCGAATGCCGGCATAGTACATTTCTGGTACTTCGTCAAGCAGAATTACCGGTTCGTTCTCCTTCTCGATTACCTGGCAAAGTGCCTTTAATTTTACCAAGCCATTGTCGAAATCGGTTGCCATACTTTTTTTCATCAGCAGCCCCATCCAACGTGCAAAAGGATTGTTACCAACATCATATGTCAGTGCCCAGTTCACGGTAGTTCCCTCGTTCTTCTCTGCCAACAAAAAACTACTTAAAGCTTCTCCACGTTCCATAAAATCGAGCGAAACAGTAACTTCGTTGTACGCATTTGCCTCAATAATTTCGATGGATGCAACACTATTTTCGTTGGATTCATTTCTCAAAATATAACCTCCACCTGCACCAACTCCGTGGTTAATGTATTCCACACTGCTATTTTCGCCCCTTCGTTTCCAGGGCGACCAATTATCCCACCGGTGCAAATCAATGAGTTGTGCATAAACGGTTTTCACAGGGGCCTGAATATCGGCACTCCGCTCAACCACAAGCGTTTTGGGCAAAAAATAAGCGATGGCAACAAACAAAGCGCCCCACAACAAAACCCACATAATAATCCGAACAAATCGACTCATAACAAGTTTTTAGTTTCAATATAATGCAATTCGTGTAATTCAAACCGCATATCAAATACAAATGTTAAAACCGAACCAAAATTTACAGGAAAGTTAAAAATGCTGCTGCGGATTTCCGAATTATCGTAATCTGGGTGGTCATTCTTTCTGTTAACATAAAGGATAAAGAGATATAAATCACGTATTAAGTATTTTGAAAAACTATATTTGTACAAATTTTTTGAATAGAACAATTAATAAAATGATGAGAAAATTAAATCTGATGCTGTTGATATCAATCTTCATGATTGGTTCGGCAGTTGCCAAAGAAGGAATGTGGCTTCCTTCACTTATTCACAAACTGAACATTAAAACCATGCAAGATATGGGCTGCGAATTGAGTGCTGAAGATATTTACAGCATCAATCAATCGAGCCTGAAAGATGCGATCGTGGCACTCGACCGCGGATCGTGTACTGCCGAAGTAATTTCAAAAGACGGTCTGCTTTTAACCAACCACCACTGTGGTTTTGGCGAAATTCAGCAGCACTCTAGCGTTGAGCACGATTATCTGCAAGATGGTTTTTGGGCCCGTTCAAAAGAAGAAGAACTTCCGAACCCGGGAAAAACGGTTACTTTCCTTATTTCGGTTGAAGATGTAACCGCTAAAGTTTTGGCCGATGTTACCGACGAAATGAGCGAAAGCGAAAGAAACGACAAAATCGACCAGACAGTTCGCCAGCTGGAAAAAGAAGCAAAAGGCGATACGCACTACGAAGTTTACATAAGAGACTTTTTAAAAGCCAACCAATACTTCCTTTTTGTTACCGAAACATTTAAAGATGTACGTTTGGTAGGAGCACCACCGCAAGCATTAGGTAAATTTGGTGGCGACACCGACAACTGGATGTGGCCACGCCATACCAACGACTTTTCGATGTTCCGCGTTTATTGTGGTCCCGACGGATTACCAGCCGAATACTCGGAAGACAATGTGCCTTACCAGCCAAAACACCACTTGCCAATTTCGCTTAAAGGTGTTGACGAAGGCGATTTTGCCATGGTATTTGGTTACCCGGGAAGCACCAACCGTTACAAAACATCGTGGGGAATTGACTACACCATGAAAGTAACAAACACTGCACGCATTTTGGTTCGTGAGAAAAAACTGGACATTATTGCCGACTACATGGCTACCAGCCAAAAAGCAAAAATCCAGTATGCATCGAAACATGCACGCAGCGCCAACTACTACAAAAATGCAATTGGCCAAAACCAGGCATTGACAAAACTGGGCATTATTGCACAAAAACAAGAGCTTGAAAAAGAATTTACCAACTGGGTAAATGCAAATGCCGACAGAAAAGCAAAATACGGAGAAGCACTTTCATTAATTGAAGAATCGTATAAGGAAGTTGAGGCTGAAAAAGCAATGGAATTTGCTGCAGAAGCCTTGTTGCGCGGACCAGAGATTTTTATGTTTGCCTACCGCGCCAACCAATTGGCCGACCTGTTGGAAAAACCGGAAGAGAACAAAGACAAAATTGAAGCTTTTTCGGGCCGACTGGAAGAATCGCTGGATGCTTTCTACAAAGATTACGACGCGGCTACCGATGAAAAAATTGTTGCTGCACTGATGAAGATTTACGCCGAAAACATCTCATCAGGCTACTACCCGTCTTTCTTTGCTGAAATTCAAAACAAATACAAAGGCGACTACGCTAAGTACACCGAAAAAATGTTTAAAAAATCGATTTTCGACAACCAGGAAGAGTTGACTGCTTTCCTCGAAAATCCTTCGTTAAAAACACTGCAGAAAGACATGGTTTTTCAGGCAGCTGTTGACATTTTTGATATGTACCGCGCTACATCGATGAGTTTAAGAGACGGCGACGAAAAGTTGCAAAAAGGAAGAAGGTTGTTTGTTGCCGGTTTAATGGAAATGCAGCCTGACAAGAAATTTTACCCGGATGCCAACTCAACCATGCGCTTAACTTACGGAACGGTAATGCCTTACGATCCGCGCGATGGTGTAACGTACAAATACTACACAACCACCGATGGCTACCTGGAAAAAGAAATTCCGGGCGATTACGAGTTTGACGTTCCTGCGCGCATGAAAGAACTGCTGTTGGATGAAAACTTCGGACAATATGCAGATGAAGACGGTAAACTTCGCGCCTGTTTCATTACCGATAACGACATTACCGGCGGAAACTCGGGAAGCCCTGTTATTAACGGAAAAGGCGAACTGATTGGTATTGCTTTCGACGGAAACTGGGAAGCCATGAGCGGCGACCTTGATTTTGAAGAAAACCTGCAACGCTGTATTAATGTTGACATCCGTTTTGTACTTTGGGTGGTTGACATTTATGCCGGTGCTCAAAACCTGATCGATGAAATGACAATTATTCGCTAAACGAATTCAGGATATTTTACTAAAACCTCGTCAAATTTTGGCGGGGTTTTTTGTTTATCACACTTGAGATTAAAAGTATTGAGTAACGTGACCGATAAAAACAAAGTTTGTTTATTAAAAAGAATACTCACTACTTTGTACTTTTAATCTCTCTACTATAAATAAAATGGCTCGACCAAAAATTACGATATACACCGACGGCGCTGCACGCGGAAATCCGGGAAACGGAGGCTACGGAATTGTGTTGCTTTCCGGCCCTCACCGCAAAGAACTTTCGGAAGGCTATAAACATACCACCAATAACCGTATGGAGTTGCTGGCGGTAATTGTGGCGTTGGAATCGCTGAAAATTGAAGGCTGCGATGTTACCGTTTACACCGACTCGAAATATGTTGCCGATGCCGTTGAAAAGGGCTGGGTTTTTAATTGGGTGAAAAAGCGCTTTAAAGGCAAAAAAAATCCCGACCTTTGGATGCGGTTCCTTGAGATTTATAAAAAGCACGTAGTTAAGTTTGTTTGGGTGAAAGGCCATGCCAACAATCCGCTTAACGAGCGTTGCGATGAGTTGGCAGTTGAAGCATCGATGAAGCCAAATCTTTTAGTTGACGAGGGGTATAAACCGGAATAATTTGAAATGAAACAACTAAGTTTGGTACTGCTTCTTTTGACTTTTATTTCTTGCCAAAAAGAAGTTGAACCGGATAAAAAAATGGAAACCTTAAAATATATAGAAAGAGCAAGCGGGGAAGTTAAAACCGAAAATGTTCCCGGCAAAGGAATGCTGAAGTGGTTGTACGCGTCGGCAAGCGGGAAAGCTGCCCTGAACCTGTTGGTTAAACGCAAAATCGTTTCGGCAGCTGGTGGCTGGTATATGGATTCGAGGCTTTCGGCAAAACGTATCCCTGAATTTGTAAACGAGCACCGCATTAATTTAAACGAATGCGAAATCAGCGATACGCAGCATTACAAAACCTTTAACAACTTTTTCTGTCGCAAACTAAAACCGGGTGCGCGCCCAATGGAAGAAGGTGTTGTTTCTCCGGCAGATGGAAAAATTCTGGCCTTTCAATCGATGAAGGATATTCCATCGTTTTTTATAAAAGGGTCTGAATTTAACCTGCAAACTTTCCTTGACGATGAAAGTCTGGCAAAAAAATACGAAGATGGAGCAATGGCCATTGTTCGTTTGGCTCCGGCTGATTATCACCGATATCATTTCCCGGCTTCGGGAATTGCTTCTGAATCGCTTAAAATTAATGGCCACTATTATTCGGTTTCGCCACTGGCACTGCGTGGCAACCTGAAAATTTTCTGCGAAAACAAACGCGAATACTGCACCCTTTCAACGGAAGAATTTGGAGATATTCTGATTGTTGATGTGGGCGCTACCATGGTTGGAAGCATTATTCAAACTTACGAGGCAAACTCCAAAGTGAAAAAAGGAGACGAAAAAGGCTACTTTGCTTTTGGTGGATCAACACTGGTTTTACTGTTCGAAAAAGAAACGATTACGTTTGATGCCGACCTGATTGAAAACACAAAAAAAGGCTTGGAAACCACCGTTAAAGTTGGTGAGAAGATTGCTTCGCCTGTTTTGTAAAAAAGAGTGAAAGCATGACTTTAAGTTGTGTGAAAGCAAAAATTGGAGTGATAGTATGACTCTGAGTCATACTATCACTAGCGTGAACGAAGCAAAAGTTCTGCAATCAACTATAAATCAAGCGCAAGTTGTTCATCCAACAAACGAAACGTCATGCGATGGTATTTTGTTGGCCCGAATTCCTTAATAGCGGCCCGGTGTTTTTTGGTTGGATAACCTTTGTTTTTGTCCCAATCGTAATTTGAAAATTCCTGATGAATCGCGGCCATATAATCGTCGCGGTAAGTTTTGGCCAGAATCGATGCTGCGGCAATGGAATAAAATCGTCCGTCGCCCTTAATCATGCAGGTGTACGGAATTTTGCTTTTGGTTCGGAAGCGGTTACCATCGATCAGCAAATGTTCGGGAACAGTTTCCAGTTTTTCAATGGCCCTGTTCATAGCCAGAAAGGAAGCATTCAGAATATTCACCTCATCAATTTCATTATTATCAACCGCAACTACGGCCCACGCCAAAGCTTGCTCTTCAACCAGCGGACGTAACTGATAACGCTGTTTTTCTGTCAGTTTTTTGGAATCGTTCAACAACTCATTCTCAAAATCGGCCGGAAGAATTACTGCAGCAGCAAATACTGGTCCGGCCAGGCAGCCTCGTCCGGCTTCGTCGCAACCGGCTTCAATTGTATTTTTGTTGTAAAAAGGAAGTAGTTTTTGTTTATCCATAGAAAACGATCAAATTGACAAATTGTTAAACTGATAAATTGTTTTTTACTGCGACTGAAAACTGTTACTGAAGACTCTTTTCAACGCTCATCCACAGTAAACGCGCTGTTTCGTCCCAGCTAAATTTATTTTTCTGCAGAAATCCTTTTTCCACCAGTTCGGTGCGTAAATCGGAGTCTTCGTGCAACTTAATCATCGCATCGGTTATCTGATCGATTTTTAACGGATCGGCATAAAGTACGGCATTGCCACCAACCTCCGGGATAGATGTCGTATTCGAGCAAATTACCGGAACACCGGCACTCATTGCCTCAACGATAGGGATACCAAAACCTTCGAAAAACGGCACAAAAGTAAGTGCCATTGCTGCGCCAAAGATATCATGTAAATCGGCTGTTGAAACACGCCCCGTAAACACTACATCATCTTTGTGACGCATATTTTCATAGGTCTCAAAAATATCTCCTGTTTTATGCATTTCGCCGCCAACAATTACCAGCTTTGTTGCATTGTTAACCACACTTTTAAAGGCATCAAAAGCCTTCAGTAAGCCACAAACATTTTTACGAGGATGTAAGGCACCCACAAACAGAAAATATTCAGCACCATCTGTAAACATCGAACGCACCTCCATTTTCTCTTCTTCAGAAATGGGTTCAAAAATCTGGTTGATTCCATCGTAAACCACATCAATTTTGTCGTAATCGACTTTAAACGAGCGGGTAATATCTTCTTTCGAATAAAACGAAACCGTGGCAATCCGTTTCGCCAGGCGGGCAAACTTTGGGAAATAGCGATTGTAGTATTTTGCTTTCAGCCAGGGAAGGTCATCGGGGCGATGCACAAAGTTAATGTCGTGAATTACACCCAATTGAGGCACTCTGGTACGTTGCGAAAGATAACCATCAGGCGACAGAAAAAGATCGGCTTTGTATTTTTTCAGGATTGCCGGGATTCGAAATTCAAACCAAAGATACCACAAAAACGGGTGGCGCGTTGGCGGACCAATAACTACCGGAGTAACATTTTCGGCAAAAATATAATCCTTGTTGTATGGTCGGTCAAATATAAAAATAAACTCATGCTCAGGATGATTGATCGTCATCCGTTTTAGCGTTTCATAAGTAAACCAACCTATTCCCTCAAGCTTCCCTTTTATTAATAAACGCGTATTTACGGCAATAACCATAAGTGCTGTCGATTTTTCGTAAATGTACAAAGTCTGTTCAAATATTTGTTACTTTTAAGTCTTCAAATTCTAGATACAATTCAAGAAACACGGTGTTTTGAAACGCAAATTTGTAACCAACCTGATATTATTACTTTTCCTGAATCTGCTGATAAAACCAATGTGGATTTTTGGCATCGACAGGACGGTGCAAAACTCGGTTGGCGACGAGACTTTTGGCCTGTATTTTGCGCTGTTCAACTTCTCGATGTTGCTTAATATTTTGCTCGACGTTGGCATTACCAACTACAACAACCGCAATATTGCCCAGCATAATTTTTTGTTACCCAAACACCTCTCCAATATCATTGGGTTGAAATTTATACTGGCTATTGTTTATGCTCTATTCAGTTTAGGGATTGCGGCCATTATCGGGTACAACAACATTCAGTTTCACCTGCTTTTCTTTTTAATATTTAACCAGTTTCTGATTTCTTTCACGCTTTATTTAAGGTCAAACCTAAGCGCGTTACATCTCTTCCGCACCGACAGTTTAATATCGGTTTTAGACCGAAGTATTATGCTGATTATTTGTAGCATTTTACTTTTTACATCGTGGACGAATATCCACTTTTCAATCGAATGGTATGTTTACGTGCAAACCATCGCCTACGTGCTTACTGCCGTAATTACTTTTGTTGTAGTACTTGCAAAATCGGGGCGTATAAAAGTGCGGTTCCAGCTTTCATTTTTTCGGGTATTTATCCGGAAATCATATCCTTATGCATTGCTAATTTTGCTGATGTCGTTTTACAACCGAATTGATTCTGTTTTGCTGGAACGTTTGCTCCCCCACCCAATTGGCAAAGAGCAAGCGGGTATCTATGCACATTCGTTTCGTTTGCTGGATGCCGTATCGATGTTTGGATTGCTGTTCGCCGGCTTACTATTGCCGATTTTTGCTAAAATGATCAAACAAAAGGAACCTATCGGGCAGATGGTGAAGCTTTCTTTTACACTTTTAATCGTGCCGGCAATAATTATTGCAGTTTCGAGTATTTTCTACGACAAGGAGATTATAGGCGCGTTATACACATCAAGCACTGAACATTCATCAGGTATTTTGGGCATTCTTATGACCGGATTTATCGGCATTGCCTGCACCTATATTTTTGGCACATTACTAACCGCCAATGGGAGCATGAAACAGCTGAATATTATGGCTTTTTGCGGAATGGTGTTGAATATTGCACTAAACTTGTTGCTAATTCCGCGATTTATGGCGTACGGATCGGCTTATGCAAGTTTAGCGACCCAGTTGTTTACCGGATTTGCCCAACTCGGTCTTGTCCTTTTCATTTTTAAAATAAAACCTCCGCTTTCTTACATCATCCGCTTAGCTCTTTTTATCGGGGCAGTGGTTGTTGCGGGGCTGGTTTCGAAACAAATCGGCCAGTGGTTTTACGGCTACCTGGCAATGCTGGCGGGCTCGGTAATTTTGGCGGTGCTGTTCAGGCTCTTTAACTTAAAAAATCTTTATCACATCATTTGGTATGAGAAGGATTAATCCATCAATTGAAGAATTAAAGAACGGAGACGATTACGAACTTCTGGCAGAACTGAACCACAGCGAGATTAAGTCGTTTGTGCTTTCGCAACTGGAGAAAGGTGGTTGGCTGGTTAAAAGTTTTATGGTGTACCAGGCAGTAATGGTTCTTCTGGGGTTATTCATCATTTCCCGCGCCCTGGTTTTTAGTTTCAAAGGCACATATGAACCACTTTGGCACACTATCGGTGTTATCGTTTTTTGCCTAACAGTGCTTGTTATCATTCACGAACTATTACATGGAATTGCGATAAAACTTACCGGTGCTAAAAATGTGCGGTACGGAGCCTATTTCAAAAAGTTTATCTTTTATGCCGAAGCCGACCGCCATGTTTTTAATCGAAGGCAGTTTACTTTCATTGCGCTTGCTCCGCTGATAGTGGTAAAACTAAGCACTCTTGTCGGAATAATAGTCTTTTTTAATCATCCGCTGTTTTTTGTGTTTACACTTATTATGTGTATCCATAGTTTGTTCTGTGCAGGCGATATCGGCTTATTGTCCGTGTTCTATTCGGAAGAATCAGAAATATTTACCTTTGATAGTAAAGAGGAACAAAGGAGTTATTATTTCAGAAAGAAGTAAAATTTTGGGATCGAGTAGGAGGAAAATAAAATAGTTTTCCTCCTACTTTATTTTCCGACCTCTCACACCACCGTACGTACGGTTCTCGTATACGGCGGTTCCTTAATTAACAACTTCTTACCTTACGATAACAATCCGAAAAGAAAACGTAGCCAGTAATTCGTAACCTTTCATTGGTAATGGAGGTAGAAAGGATCCAGCTATGCGCTAATCGCCAATAGCCTTTCCTTGTATTCGCCCACTCCCATGCCTTGTACTTATTTACACCCAACTTAATCAGGTTCTTACCCTTGGTCTTTATTCGTTTCCATTGTTTCCAAATAACCATGCGCAACCTTCGACGATACCATTCATCAACTTTGATTAGAAGCTTCTGCATATCTGCCAGCTTGAAGTATTGCACCCAACCAGTGACGTACTGCCGGAGCGCAACCTTTCTTCGGTCGTTTCCCCAACCGTTACTGCGGGATGTAAGTTCTCTGATTCTAGCTCTCATCTTATTCACACTTCTCGGGTGAATGCGCAGCCTGCCTTTCCCTCTAAATTTATAGAAAGAGTAACCAAGAAACCTAATGTTCCTGTTTGATGCAACCTTACTCTTGTCCCGATTGACTATTAAAAACAATTTCTTTTCAATAAAAGGAACGATGTTCTTCATTGTCCGTTCGGCACTTCGTTGGCTTCGGCAGAAGATGACCAGATCGTCGGCGTAGCGAACAAACTTATGGCCCCGCTTCTCTAGTTCCCTGTCCAGTTCATTAAGAAAAATATTACTCAATAATGGACTTAACGGTCCTCCCTGCGCCACCCCTTCATAGCTTGCTTCAAACTTACCGTCCTTCATCACTCCTGCATTAAGGTATTTATGGATAAGCGATATGACCCGCCCATCTTTTACCTTTCGGGATAATACCTCAATGTGTTTGCTGTGGCATACTGTGTCAAAGAAACGTTCGAGGTCTAAATCAACTGCATAACCACAACCTTGCGTGATGTAAGCCTGCCATTTTTGAAGTGCCTGATGGGCACTGTGTTTTGGACGGAAACCGTAACTGTGATCCGAAAACTCGGGGGCAAAGATCAACTGTAGTTGTTGTGCGATACTTTGTTGGATAACCCTGTCTACGACTGTGGGGATACCCAACTGACGCTTCTTCCCGTTTTCTTTAGGTATATCCACCCGTCTCACAGGATTGGGGCGGTATTTACCTTTATGAATAGAGGCCAGTAACTTATCCTTGTGACAGACAAGATAATCCTTTAAGGATTCAACTTGCATCTTATCAACACCTCCTGCTCCTTTATTCCGCTTAACTTGTTTGTAAGCTGTGTTTAGGTTGGAGGATGAAAGGATACGTTCTAACAATCCATTCTCTGACTGATAGTTGGGAGTGAGGTTGTTTTCTGTTATCTCTATAAAAGTCTGCCCTCCCGCATAGCCTTCGGATGCCGTCCTATTCTTTTGCGGACAGGTCTTCGAATCATCAAAGATTTTCTGCATTGTTCCTTTCATTGAGTAACATTCATTTACTTCTCACTCATTAAGGTTCGGCCCTTCCCATAAGTTGTCGGTTATGGTACTATGGCCTCGGCGGACTTCTCACGATAAATCTTTTCCAACCGTGTTTCATACTCTGTTTCCACACCTCCGTGAGACCTCCCGCGGTAAGATAAATAACTTTCATTCCATCCTCCCGCACCATCTACACTCCAATGTCCGTGTAGTTTTGGACTTCGTTTTGTTTGGCAAACTTATCCCATTGGAAATGCCTAATGATGTTCGTGTTCCTCGGGTCAGAAATTTGCTTTCAGCTTCCTTCAGATTCCACCTCACGATGGACACCCTTGCCTTCGGCTAATGGTTGGCACTACAAACCCCCATTCAGGACTTTCACCCTATAGCTATTTACCATGCACGGCACACCAAAAAAAAGGCAGCTTCTACAAGCTGCCTCAAAGCCATGAAAACAATTAAACAATGTTCAGAAAACAGAAAACTAGAAACAATTAAATAGTCATTATATCTTCTTCCTTGGCTTGTACCAAGGCGTCGATCTTCTTACCAAATTCATCAGTCATTTTTTGCACTTCCGCTTCCGCGTCTTTCTCGATATCCTCCGACAATCCGTCTTTTTGAAGTTTCTTAAGGCTATCATTCGAATCTTTTCGTGCACCGCGAACGCTAACTTTTGCGTTTTCGCCTTCCTGATGGGCCTGTTTTACCAAACCTCTTCGTCTTTCTTCAGTCAGTACCGGAATATTAATTCTGATAATCTCGCCGTTGTTATCCGGATTTAATCCCAGATTTGCATTTTGAATTGCCTTTTCAATTTGTGGGATCAAATTCTTTTCCCAGGGCTGAACAGCAATTGTTCGCGCATCAGGTGTACTTACGTTAGCAACCTGATTTAGTGGCGTTTGACTACCATAATACTCAACATGAACTCCATCCAACATGGCTGGATTTGCTTTACCTGCACGGATGTGTACTAATTCCTTCTCAAGGTGTTCAACGGCGGCTGCCATTTTCTCTTTACAATGATCTAAAATAAACTCTACTTCTTCTTGCATTGGTAATAACACTGTCTATCCAACTGTGGACTGTCAGCAAATATAGAAAAAATATAAATTCCCAAAAATTTTTTATCCAATTTATTCCTGTTTCAAATAAACCGGGCTTAGCTATGCACCAAAGTCCCAAGATCCTCGCCACTCATAACTCGCTGTAAACTACCCTTTTTGTCCATATTAAAAACATAAATAGGCAAATTGTTCTCTTTACACAAAGTTGTAGCGGTAAGATCCATTATTCGGAGCTTACGATTATATATTTCGTCGAAGCTGATTTTATCGAATTTGGTGGCTGTTTTGTCCTTTTCCGGATCAGCAGTGTAAATACCGTCAACGCGGGTTCCCTTTAGCATAACGTTGGCTTCAATTTCGATTCCACGCAGGGCACTTGCAGTGTCGGTCGTAAAATACGGATTGCCGGTTCCTCCGGAGATAATTACGACTTCGCCGTTTTCCAAGGCCTCAACCGCTTTGTCTTTCGAGTAATATTCACCAACAGGCTCCATCCTGATTGCGGTTAATACTTTCGATTTAATTCCCTGGGCAAGCAATGCAGAGTTTAAAGCCAGGCTGTTAATTACAGTTGCCAGCATCCCCATTTGGTCGCCTTTTACACGATCGAAACCTTTGGCCGCACCGCTTAATCCACGAAAGATATTACCTCCGCCAATTACAATTCCAACCTGTACACCCGATTTTACAACTGCCGCAATCTCTTCGGCGTAATCACCTAAACGTTGCTGGTCTATTCCGTATTGTTGATCACCCATCAGCGATTCGCCGCTGAGTTTAAGTAGAATGCGTTTGTATTTTGCCATGATTATTTGTGTTTTTTTTTGATGCACAAATATAGCACAACCTAAATTAAAACAGGAAATGGTTGAAGAGTTAATTGAATCATACATCCCGATACATTTACCAACCCGGATTGGTTCAACTGATATATTTCTATGCGTAACGTTTTTGAAATCAGAGTTTCACAAATAAAAAAGCCACTTGCGTTTTGCAAATGGCTTCAAAAAACTCTGTGCTGTCTAATCAATTACCCTTCGCAGTGGTAATTAAATACTCATAAAAAAACTGCTTTTCTGAACAGTTGCGAAAATTGCGCTTTTTACATGCCAAAAACATGACAAAAATCAATCTCCAGAAACTACTGAATCTGTCCTGTTTACTGCTCTTAAGCGAATAAGGACAAAATAAACGAAACCCTAATTGAATTTGTTTCCAGAATAAAAAATGATAGTGTTTTCTGCTTTTCCCTTGCAGATTGCAACTTCTCAAAAAATCAAAAAACACATTCAATTATATCTATGAATTATCATATGTTTATCAACAAAACCAATAACTCTTGCATTAAATGATTTCTACTCCCTGCTTTTTACAAAGTTCAACCGACATTTCGCTCAGTTTATACTTTTGGATTTTTCCACTGGCGGTCATCGGAAATTCGTCAACAAAAAAGATGTATTTTGGAATTTTAAACCGGGCAATATTTCCACGGCAGAAATCTACAATCTCTTCTTCGCTGAGTGTTTCTCCTTTTTTCAGTTTAATAAAAGCTCCAACCGCTTCGCCATATTTTTGGCTTGGAACACCAGCCACTTCAACGGCTTCGATTTGCGGTAAACGATACAGGTAATTTTCAATTTCGCGCGGGTAGATATTTTCGCCACCACGCACAATCATATCTTTTATGCGTCCGGTAATTTTATAAAATCCCTCTTCGGTTTTTATCGCCAGATCGCCCGAGTGCAACCACCCTTCCTTATCGATAACTTTTGCAGTTTCATCAGGGTTGTTGTAGTAGCCCTTCATTACATTATAACCCCGGCAGCAAATTTCGCCCTGTTCGCCAGGCTTACATTCTTCGCCGGTTTCCGGATCCACAATCTTCACTTCAACATTCGGATATTCGAAACCAACCGTGGTAGCACGAACTTCAACCGAATTATGGGTACGCGTGGCTGTCATTCCCGGCGAACTTTCGGTTAAGCCATATACAATAATAATGTCTTTCATGTTCATTTTATCCATCACCTGGCGCATGGTTTCGATGGGGCAAAGTGCACCCGCCATAATTCCTGTGCGCAACGACGACAGATCGAACATATCGAACATCGGATGATTCAACTCGGCGATAAACATGGTTGGCACACCGTAAAGCGCCGTACATTTTTCCTTTTGAACAGAAGCCAGCACCAGCAAAGGGTCGAAATCCTCGGTAAATACCATTGTGGCTCCGTGGGTAACAATGGCACACACGGCCAACACGCAACCAAAACAATGAAACAGGGGCACACAAATCAACAAACGGTCGTCTTCGGTGTATTTCATACACTCGCCGGTGGCAAATCCGTTGTTCAGAATATTGTGGTGCGAAAGCATTACGCCTTTTGGGAAGCCTGTTGTTCCCGAGGTGTATTGCATATTTACCACATCGTGGCAGTTGAGCCCTAGTTTTACGCTTTCCAGTTCCAGATCGTCAATGTGGCTTCCGAGCAACATCAATTCGTCGGTATTGTACATTCCACGATGTTTCTGCTGGCCTATAAATCCTACGTTTTTTAGTTGCGGGAATTTTTCAGATTTCAGTTTTCCGCGTGGCTGTGATTTTAGTTCGGGCACCAGCTCGAACACCATTTTCACATAGTCGCTGTCGCGGTATCCATCAACGATAAAAAGTGAATTTATATCGGCATTTTTCAGAATGTATTCCAGCTCTGCTAATTTGTAATTGGTATTTACCGTTACCAGAACGGCCCCAATTTTTGCAGTGGCAAACATCAGCGTAGTCCAGTCGGGAACATTTTTTGCCCACACACCTACTTTATCTCCGGGTTTAATACCAATAAAAAGCAGCCCTTTTGCCAGGCGGTCAACCCGTTCGTTAAACTGCTTGTACGAAAACCGCAGGTTACGATCGGGATAAACAATAAAATCTTTGTCTGGTGTTTCGAAGGCCCATTTTTCAAGTATATTTCCTAAGGTATAATCGAGTAGTTGCATGTAAATGGTTTTAAATTATACGGGAGTGTAAACTACCGCAAGAATTTTTGCAGCCTGTTCGCCGGCCGCGTGAATATTGTGGGCAACAACCGAATCGAGATAAATGGTATCGCCTTTATGCAAAAGATACACTTCTTTTCCGTAATTGATTTCGATACTTCCTTCGAGCACATATATAAACTCCTCGCCTTCGTGCGACGACAGTTTATAATCCGACTCTTCAGCAGGTTCAATTTCTACCAAAAACGGCTCCATGTGTCTTCCGGATTTTGCCTGTGCCAGCGAGAAAAAGTTCAGGTGCTCGCGGGTACTTTCGTCTTTGGTAGAAAAGCTCAGCGTTTCTTCGGCTTTGCCTGCATTTACCATAGCCGGACCAATCTTTTCCTGATCGTCGAGGAAGGTTCCGATACGCACACCCATTGCACGCGATATTTTAATTAACACACCTAACGAAGGAACATTTCCCTCGTCTTCAATGAGCTGTAACTGGGCTTCATCCAGGTTAGCCTGTATTGCCAAATCACCGCGCGAGAGTTGCCTGAACTCACGAAACTCTTTAATCTTACTACCTATCTTTTTTCGGTTTTTCATCTGTGTAAAATTTTTTGCTTTCTGAATGTTCATCCATCAGCCGACCGAGAAAACATTCAGGAACTCACATAAATTTTAATCATTCTTATTTATGAGTTTAAAATGAATAAAGTTCATGTTCGTTTCGATCTGTTTATTTTTTACTTTATGGTCTGTAACAAAACTCGCCCCGATTTACCAAGGCTCGTTTCATTATAAATATGATTACGGCATAAAAATAATAGTTTGAATGAAATGTAAACATGACGCTAATTACTATTTTCTTAATCATCCGGTTTTTGAAACTAATGTTGCATAACAGCATTACTCCAAAGGAATAAAAAAAGGTGCCCTAACGAGCACCTTTTTGTTTATTTCAAATTTGCTTTTGCAAATAATACCATTGTTTTACTACAAGATTAGCTAATCCATTTAATAAATCTGAAATCCTGGCGGTGAGGCAATTCCGGATGTTTTGCATACAATCTGAAACTATATGAGAAAGATCCCGGATGATCAGGTAAAATAGTATGTTTATAACAACAAGATGTTCCCTCGCTTTTTTCAGGAAGGAGTTCAACGGTATCTACAATTCTTTCCTGTCCGTCGTCTTTACTTTCTGCAATCAACAATTCCACGCCAACTTCCTCCGGTTTAAGGCCTTTTAAATCAATCGACACTTTTACCGGATATTTATCTCCCATCATCATGGTGTGCGCTATACCATCGATAATCTCAATGTTTTTCACCTCAATTTCATCCCACTTTGCTGCAATTTTTTCTTTCCAGGCAGCAATTTCTTTCGCCAGTTTAAACCCATCAGCATTTACACGTTGCGACCGTTCATACTGCGGGTTGTAGTAACGATCCTGATAATCGCGCATCATTCGCGATGTGGTAAAATTTGGCGATACATTCGCAATGGTATTTTTCACGAAACTGATCCATTTTTCCGGAATATCGTACTGGTTGCGACCATAATAAGCAGGCACAACTTCTTCTTCCAGAATATTGTAAATGGTTTCGGCATCCAGTTCATCCTGGAAATCCTGAACATCATAGGCACGTTCGGCAGGCAATGCCCAACCGGCATCTTTCTGATAACCTTCAACCCACCATCCATCAAGAACAGAGAAGTGAAGCGTACCATTCATCACACCTTTTTCACCGCTGGTACCAGATGCTTCCAACGGACGTGTTGGTGTGTTCATCCAGATATCAACACCTTGTAACAGCATTTTTGCCAGGTTGATGTCGTAATTCTGAACGAAAAGAATTTTACCACGGAATTCAGGACGTTTGGATACTTCTACAATATTTTTTATCAAATCCTGACCTGCTTTATCGGCAGGGTGCGCTTTTCCGGCAAAAATAAACTGTACCGGACGATCCGGGTTATTCACAATTTTGGCCAAACGATCGAGGTCACGGAACAGCAAGTGAGCACGTTTATAGGTAGCAAACCTGCGCGCAAAACCGATTGTTAATGTATTCGGATTCAATTTCCCCAGAATTTCACTGATCAATTTCGGATTTTCCGAACGTTTTATCCAGTTGTCGGAAAAACGATCCTTAATATAGTTAATCAGCTTTTGACGTAGTTTCTTACGAAGCTCCCAAATCTCGTAGTCCGGAACATTATAGATATTCTTCCAAACATCAAAATCCAGTTGGTTGGTTGGAAATTCTTCGCCAAAATATTTTTTATGAATGTCTTTCCATTCCTGTGCTGTCCAGGTTGGGTAGTGAACTCCGTTGGTTACATAGCCAATTTCCAGCTCTTCCTCCAGGTATCCCCGAAACAGATCTTTAAGCACTGCTTTACTTACATCGCCGTGCAACATACTAACCCCGTTAATTCCCTGCGACAGGTTGCTGGCCAGGTAACTCATATTAAAATGGTCTTCTTCAGCCCTGGCTTTACCTAACATCTCGAAATCTTCCCAGGCCAGCCCAATCTTTTCGGGGAAGAAATTCATATAATGACGGAACATATCTTTATGGAACGAATCGTGCCCTGCCGGAACCGGTGTATGTGTTGTAAATAACGTTGAAGCATTTACAACCTCTTTCGCCTCGACATAGGAAAGCTTTTGTTCTGCCATCAGGTTGGCAATACGCTGTATACCAATAAACGCTGCATGTCCTTCGTTACAATGGTAGATATCTGAATCCACTCCCAATTTTTTCAAGGCCTGAATACCTCCCAAACCGAGTAACATTTCCTGTTTCAAGCGGTTTTCGTTGTCGCCACCGTATAAATGGTGAGTTACAAAACGGTCGGCATCGTTGTTTTCGTGATGATCGGCATCAAGCAAATACAGTTTTACAGAACCAATATTGGTTTGCCAAACACGTGCAATCAATGTCCGTCCAGGGTATTGTACTTCAACCCTTACCCATTCGCCATTTTTATCCAAAGCGGGTTGTACCGGAATTTTCGAGAACTGCTGTGCATCATAAACAGCCATTTGCTCACCATGTAAATTCAGGTTTTGTTTAAAATATCCATAACGATACAATAACCCTACAGCAACCAGCTTCACTTTCATATCACTGGCTTCTTTCAGGTAGTCGCCTGCAAGAATACCCAAACCTCCGGAGAATATTTTTAAGCTGTCGTGCAAACCGTACTCCATGCTGAAATAGGAGATTCCCGGGCCTGCAAGTTCCTTGCGTTCATCAAGATATTGATTAAACTTTGTATTTACTTCGTTCATTTTAGCTACAAACATCTCATCTCTTTCCAGCTCTTTGAAACGATTATAGCTCACCTGGTCGAGCAAAACAATTGGGTTATGCGCACATTCTTCCCAAATCTCCGCATCAATTATTTCAAATAATTCACGCGCTTCTGTATTCCAAACCCACCAAAGGTTTTTTGACAGATCGCGCAGTGGTGAAAGACTTTCCGGAACGTTTGAATCAACAATAATTCGTTTCCATACCGGTTCTCCCACAACCGGGTTCTTTATAAATTTTTTCTCTTCCATTTTCTTCTCATTTTATAAATTACAAACTATGCTCAACGAGCAAGTCATTCGCTCTAAGTTTCTTAGTGCGAGCTGCAAAATTAAATTAACATTTCAACAAATTGTTTCTTATACAATTATCAGTAGGTGAATTTAATATTAGCGATAGATTGCCTATTTCTTTTTTCGCGAAGTTGTCTTTTGCCTTTTTGTCTTTTGCAAACGTCGCAAATCGGCTTCCATTTTTTTTATTTTTTCTTCTTTCTCTTCTAACATACGATGAAGTAAAGCAATTTCATTCTCCACTTCACTTTCCGGAACGTGCGTGTTTAAACGTATCTTAAAATCACTCAGTACATTCATATAATTTATAAAAGCCTCGTAGGGCGAATCGAAATGACTGTACGAACGATGTCGATCACCATCGGAAAAATACTTGGTCGACATGTAAAAAAAGTGATCGCTTGCCTGCAGGTAATTCCAATCTTTATGAAGCTCTGCGTTGGTACACCGGGCCATTTGTTCTTTCATGGCGTATAGTTTCTCAAAGGCTTCCTTCTGCATTTCGTTTCCGAGCCAGGCACTAAGATCGCGCTCTTCGTCGGACCAGGAAATTGCATGAGGAACACTAACAACTGAAATCGGCTGAAGTTCATCAACAACCTCTGAAGGAGTTGAGAATCTTAGCGTATCGCTTTTTACTACCTGTTCAGCCAAAGCTTTTAAGAAATCGAAAATACCGGCTTCTTTTGGCTGGCGGGTTCCAAACGAATCGTAGCCCATAAACAAGTTGATTACCTCTTCTTTTTCGCCAACTTTTTCGAGCCAGCTCACATACTTCTCTGCTGTTAAGGGGTACTTGTCCCAGTTTTTGTCGGAGAAACGAAATCCAATGTCGTCGCTCAGTTTATAATTGCGCATTAACACTTTTAGCCGCGGATTAATGGCATTTACATACAGATAATCAGGGCTTTTCCATCCCAGTATGTGTTTGGCTCCTTCGGTTAACATGGCCGAATAACCCAATTTGGCCACTTTTTCGCCAATTTCGTCGGAGTAAATCATTTCGGTATTTCGGAAAACACGCGGTTTCTGACCAAACAGTCTGAAGATCTGATCGTCGTGCTTTTTCACCTGGTCGGTAAATGCATCTATATCTTTTAACGAACTTAATGAATGCGAGTAGGTTTCGGCCAGAAACTCGACACAACCGGTTTTTGTCAACTTCTGAAACGACTCGATAACATCGGGTGCATAAAGCTCAAACTGCTCCAGTGCCACGCCGGTAATCGAAAATGCCACCTTAAACTTATTACCCATTTTTTTAGCCAGATCGAGCAACAATTTATTGGCTGGCAAATAACTTTTGTCGGCTATATTCCGGATTATGCTTTCGTTCGAATAATCGTCGTAATAATAATGATCGTTACCAATGTCGAAAAAACGGTAACGCCGGTGCCTGAACGGTTGATGTATTTGAAAAAACAAACAAATTGACTTCATAGTAACTGGCTTAATTTTCTTTCAATATGCTCTCATAAACTTTTCTCACTTCGCGGGCCGAGTGTGTCCATTTCAACTCTTCCACCTCTGTTTTTCCGGCAGTTTTAAAGTGCTGTGCCAACGAGGTGTAATTCAAAACGCCATAAATAGCATCGGCCATGGCATAGGTATCCCAAAAATCAATTTTAATGGCGTGTTTTAAAATTTCCGACACCCCCGACTGGTTGGAGATTATTACCGGAACATTTAACTGCATGGCTTCAAGTGGCACAATTCCGAAAGGCTCTGATACGGAGGGCATCACAAACACATCGGTCATGCTAAAAAGATCGTTTACATCGTTTCCTTTCAGGAATCCGGTAAAATGAAATTTATCGGCAATGCCCAACGCTGCTGTTCGTGCTATCATTTCGTTCATCATATCGCCACTTCCGGCCATAACAAAACGCGCATTCTGCATTTTTTTAAGCACCAGGTATGCTGCTTCAACAAAATAACCGGGGCCTTTTTGCATGGTTATCCTTCCTAAAAAAGTAACCACTTTATCGTTAACGCCTTTTGGCGGCAATGTTCCTTTTTCATGATTTACCGACTCCACCGCGTTATAAACGGTAACCACTTTTTCGGGCGGAATTCCGTATTTTTCAACGACCATTTTCCGCGTAAGGTTGCTTACCGTAATAATTTTATCGGCAGCCTCCATTCCCTCGCGCTCAATGGCATAAACCCGCGGATTTACATCGCCTCCGCTTCGGTCGAAATCGGTGGCATGCACATGAATAACCAATGGCTTTCCTGTGGCCCGGCTGGCAGCAATTCCTGCCGGATAAGTAAGCCAGTCGTGGGCATGTATAATGTCGCAGGGATTATCTTCGGCGATCAATCGGGCCACCAGTGCGTAATCGCGAATTTCTTTTAACAAACCGGGGCCGTAACCTCCGCTAAATTCAATCTTTGAATTTTCGTCGGTTTCAACAAATTTTGTCTGGCTGCTGTAACGTTTGCTTTTTAAGATCCAGAATTCATCTTCGTTAACATAGGGCAAAATGGGCGAATCTACTTCGAGGTATTCCATTGTATTATCGCCATCATTAAAACTAAAGGTCGTTCGGTTTATGGGAATATTATTTGCTCCAATCAATTTCATTCGCGATGGATCTTCATCGCCAAAAGCCCTGGGAACTACAAAAGTCAGGTCAATATCTTCAATCTCTGCCATACCTTTTGTAAGCCCGTAACAAGCTGTCCCCAATCCACCGGAGATATGGGGAGGAAATTCCCATCCAAACATTAATACCTTCATCTGATCTTCTAATTTTCCGGTTGCATCCAAAAATCAATTGTTTTTGGTTTATTCTGTATAGTTCTGCACCAAATCGAGCGCATACGAAACACCTGCGATATTCCAGGCCTGCGAAATGGCGCCTTTGCCAACATGCGGCGGATCGCCATCGTACATTTCCGGAATATTTCCGATGCAATGTTCGGTCATTTCAGCTTCAAAGCTTTCCATAATCTGTTTCACAAACGGCAATCCTCCCCGCTTATGAATCTTCAAATAGGCTTCAACAAAAAACTGCAGCAACCAGGGCCACACCGCCCCCTGATGCACCGCCAGCTCCCGTTCTTTCGGGCCTCCGTTAATGTTACCAAAGTAGCGCAAATGATCGGGCGACAAGGTTCGCAGCCCCCTGTTTGTTAGCAATTTGCGTTTCACTACACTTAATACCTGTTTTTGCTGTTCTTTTGTAAGCGGTGTGTAATCCATGGCCACGGCAATTACCATATTGGGGCGCACTGCCCAATCAGGCTGCTCATCTTTTACCACATCGGCCAGGTAGCCGTGTCCATCGCTCCAGAAGGTTTTCAGAAACGACTGCGCCACTTTATTAACCATGTGTTTCCATTGCGTAATAAATTCATGGTCGCCGGCCATATCGGCCAAATCGAGGGCAAAACAAATGGCGTTAAACCACAGGGCATTCACTTCAACCGGCATTCCGGCGCGTGGCAAAACGGCCTTTCCGTCAACACTGGAATTCATCCAGGTTAATGCGGTGTTTTTCTTTTCGGCATAAATCAATCCGCTGGGCAGCACCTTTATATCCTCCCGTTTCTGACTGGTATAGGCATTAAGTATCCGCTTGATCACTTCGCCATATGTTTTCCAAAGCAACTTCGGATTGTTCTTTTCTTTAAATATTGCTGAATAACCCAGATAAACCACAACGATGTGTCGGCAGAATGGTACTGCAGCTCTTTATCCTTGATCTGATCGGGGAAAAAACCATCGTTAAAATATTTCAGGTACGAATCGAGTATTTTCTCACACAGTTTCGGATCGTTAAACGAACGACACAATCCGGGAAGTGAAATAAAAGTTTGGCGCGTAATGCTGTTATACCAGGGGAAACCGGCAATAATATCGGCTGTGTAACCTTCGTACATAATAAACTGCTGAGCGGCCCGCTCCAAAACACTGTTGAAGGTTTCTTTGCCTCCACGTTTATTCTGCTCTTTGGTAAACCGCTGTTTTAACGACACCGGATTAGCCTCGGTTAAGCCCGCGGCAAAAACAACCGATTCGCCTTTTTTCATCGGAAACTCAAAATAACCCGGTACAAAAAGATCTTCAAGATATTCATAGCCCCGATTCAATTCTTTCAGGTACTCAACATCGTAATACCAATCGGGCACTCCCACAAAATCAACCGCTTTGCTGCATTGCATAAACAAATCGGGGTAGCCTTCGTACAAACAGGCTTTTATGCCGTTTTTAGCCTTCCCGAACTTGCGGTTTACAAACATATTTGCCTTGCTCAGCTGATGGATATTCCGGAAAGCCAGAAAAGGTTTTAAGCGCAATGTTGTTGGCGACTTAGCTTCCTCGAGCGTATATTTTATCAGAATTTGTTCCTCTTTTTCAACCAGCAGCCGTTCCTTTGTTAGCACCACTCCTCCAACCCTGTAAGTAATTTTAGGAATGGCATCAAACTCTACATTTTGAATGTATTTATGGCCTTTTGGTTCGTAGGTTCCGCCTTTGTAGCGGTGGATTCCGAGGTTGAATTCGGCCTCGTTTTGTATAACAGTTTCATCAAGCGACGAAAGCAACACATGTTTTTCACCCCCGAAATTTTCGATAGGACATACCAGTAAACCGTGGTATTTCCGGGTATTGCAGCCATTTAACGTGGTACTTAAATAAGAACCGGCTCTGTTTGATCGTAATATTTCTTTGAACAGCGAATATTCAAGATTTACCAGCTGCTCCTTATCAAATTCAAGGTAATGCATATCAGTAACACTTTGGTAAATTGAGTATTGGTTCAGTCGTCACAACGAAGTTGCCTCCACTAAGTTAAGGGATTTAACTCACATTTGCCTGATCGCCACCACCAAATTGCTCAATCTGTACATTAAAATATTCTTTTTCTAACTTTAAATTAAGATACGGGAACCTTTTTTCCAGCAATTCCAATTTATGAAGAAAACTAAGGAGAAATTTGGAATATTCAAGGGATTTTTTGTTGATTGGGCGATGCTTTACAGCATTGCTTATTTTTTGAACTTCACGGGCAATTTCGATACTTTCAGCACTAATAAGTGCCGCTTCAAAACGCGACCAGATGTGCTTTATGGCCACCTCCGAAATATGCAACATATCTTCGGCATAAAACCGATAATCGCGCAGTTCGTCCATCACAATTTCGTACGACGGAAAATACGCACATTTTTCAGCACCAATTTTCTGTATAAGCTGATCGACTGCCAATATCAGCGTTGACTTACTTCGCTGGTTTTCAATGGCGCCGTCTTTCCAGTGCCGGATCGGACTGACCGTAAGCACCACTTTCAGATCAGGATTTACCTGCCAGATTTTTGTAAGCAAACTGCAATAAACATCAACGATTTGTTGCACCGACAAACGTTCGCGCACAAATTCGCGAGCCGGAATTTTATGGCAATTCGAAACCAGTTCGCCACTTTTTTTGTAGCGGTAAATCCAGGCTGTTCCAAAAGTGAGAAACAGAAAACCGGCCTGTTTTAAAAACGTTGCTGAGCTTTTAATACGCGTGTTTATGGCATCCAGGGCCTTATCTTGCACCGTATTCGAAAAACGGCCATGATGACTAAAGCTATGCCAAAGCCCGTTGTGCTCAATAAGGTCACCGGCTGAAAACTGCTTTTCTTCGAGCAACAGCTGCAGCCCGTTGGCCAACGAAAGCGGGTTATACAAAATCCCAAACGGATTAATATCCACCGGGTATTTCAGGGCTTCCATTTTGGCTCCAACATTTTCGGTAAAACACGATCCCATAAACAGGTTTTTCTGCTTATAACCTGTTTGCCACGGAAACTGCGGCACATCTACCAGGGTTTGAAATTTTGTTTCGCTCATTTACTTTACTTTCGGGATATCCACTTTTTTCAACACCAGCGCTGTTCTCGCCGGTAGGTAAAGTCTCAGGTAATGCTGGCTATCCAGTCCTTTGCTTGGCATGGTGTAGTAACTTATCTCCTCATCAATCCGGTCGTGGCCACCAAAACGGCCGGAATCGGAATTCAGCACAATCTGATATTTTCCGGCACCAAGTGGAATTCCGTAATCGGTAAACGACTGCGTTGGATTAAAATTGAAAACAAACAGGAACAGTCCGCGGTGGTAGGCCAGCACTTTATCAGGCTTGTTTTCCAAAACCAAATCAACCGGAGGGATAGAGAGTATCTTGTTCTGATTGATCAGTTGAATCATTTCCTTATCAAAATCATACAGCCAATGAAACTTCAGGTCCTGATCTTCGGCAATGCTCCAAATCCGCCGGGCATGCTGATACGACCAGTTGTTTCCTACGCGCGGAAAATCAATCCATTCGGGATGCCCGAATTCATTCCCCATAAAATTCAGATAAGCGCCACCGGCAGTACTTGCTGTGGCCAGCCGGATCATTTTATGCAGGGCAATTCCACGGTCAACAATCAGGTTGGGCTGATCTTTTCGCATGGAAAAATACATCTCTTTATCGATCAGCCGGAAGATGATGGTTTTATCGCCCACCAAAGCCTGATCGTGCGATTCGGCATAACTTACCACCTGCTCGTCCATTCGTTTCGAAGTTAGTTGATAAAAAATATCGCCAACTTCCCACTCATCGTCCGACTTTTCTTTTATCATTTTTATCCAGAAATCAGGAACGCCCATTGCCATTCGGTAGTCGAATCCCAAACCGCCATCTTCAATCGCGGTGGCCAGTCCGGGCATTCCGCTCATGTCTTCGGCAATCGACAGCGCCTGCGGATTAATTTCTTTTATGAGCTTATTCGCCAGTTTAAAATAAGTGGTTGCTTCATGATCGACATTGGCATTAAAATAGTCGTCGTAATTGGTAAAAGCAATTTCCAGTCCGTGGTTAAAATACAACATGCTGGTAACGCCATCAAAACGAAATCCATCGAATTTATACTCGGTGAGCCAGTAACTGATATTTGACAAAAGGAAATGCAGCACCTCGTTTTTATCGTAGTTAAAACAGTAGCTGTCCCATGCCGGATGCTCACCTTTTCCTCCTTCGTGGAAAAACTGGTAGCGTGTGCCATCGTAATTTCCGAGGCCTTCAACTTCATTCTTCACTGCATGCGAGTGCACCAAATCCATAATTACGGCAATTCCCATTCCGTGCGCCTCATCAATCAGCTGCTTCAGCTCCTCGGGCGTACCGAAACGCGACGACGCCGCAAAAAAGCTGCTAACATGATAGCCAAAGCTCCCGTAATACGGATGCTCCGGAATGGCCATTAACTGAATAACATTGTAGCCGTTGGCTTTTATGCGCGGCAACATTTGCTCACGAAACTCGGAGTAAGTATGAACACGCGCTTCTTCGCCGGCCATCCCCACATGTCCTTCGTAAATCAGCGGTTGCTCGTTGGCACGCCGAAACTCCGGATTCTTCCACTCGTACGGATTTTCAGGTACCCAAACCTGCGCATTAAATATGTGTGTATTCTCGTCCTGCACAACACGTGTAGCCCAGGCAGGAATTCGTTTTCCATGATTTACTGCCCAATGTACATTTAAGGCATACAAATCGCCATGTGCCAGTTGATCGGCTGCAAGATGCAATTCCCAAACACCATGATCGAGGCTTGCAAAAGCGTACTCAACACTTTCCTGCCAATTATTAAAAGTACCTACCAGATAAATATGCGTTGCATTGGGTGCCCACTCGCGAATTACCCAGCCCGATTCGGTTCGGTGCAAACCAAAATACAAATGTCCGGTAGCGAAATCGGCCAGCGACCGTCCGCCGGTAATTTCTCTTTCTTTACGATCAGCAATAATCATCCGGTCGGAAATAACTCCGGCATATGGCTCAAGCCATTTATCGTTCTGAACTAATTTTGGCAGGTATCTTTTCATCTTATTGAAATTTTTCGTTTTTTAAGGTATAAGATGGAACTCGCATGATTTTAATTATTCGCACTTGTGTGATCCGCCATCTGGCGGACTCCTGCTCGTTTCATCAATATGGTTCCTTACTTTTTAGTCGTTCAAAATCCGAATAACTCCTTCGGATTTGTTTTTTAAAGATAGAGAATCAGACGTGAAAATGCAGATTATTAAAAGAAAATGCGCTTCTATACCTCTTCTTTTTCTTTAAAATTCATTAACTGGCTGACAAGCAGACTTCTGTTGCAATGCAGTAAACATTTATGATTATTTAACCGCAAATAATTGCCGGTGGTGCCCGGAACTTGAAATAATGCAGATAAAAATGCAGGAATGGGAAATCCGTTTTTTGATTACTTCAGAAAAAACAAAAAAAACCATGGCGGGGGGCGCCATGGTTAGCAGTTGTAAATTAAATGCTGTTTAATTATAACTTAAAAATGCAAAGTTAACTAACAATTTTTGTACCATAATGCAACCACACCCTAAAAACTTTTATGTTTTACAATTGTTCTGAGGATGTCAAATATCAGGCTTTTTCAACTGGTATTTTGTATTAGCAGGCCGGGAAAGGAACACAAAAGGTTACTTTTAGGCCCTTAAAGAATGACAAATGAAGAAAACCGGATTTACCACTATAGCTCTTAATGTACCCTTCGCCAAACAAGACCCACACAAGGCCCTGCAAATGCCTTTATACGAATCGGTGGCCTACGAATTTGATTCGGCCGAACAGATTGAGGCCAATTTCAGAGGCGAGTATATTGCCCATGTGTACTCACGAACCACCAGTCCAACGGTAGAGTATTTCGAGCTAAAACTAAAAGCACTAACACAAAGCAGTGGAGTACTAGCTGTGAGTTCGGGCATGGCCGCCATTACAAATACAATTCTGGCAATTACCAAAACAGGCGACAATATTATTTCCGGAAATCGTTTGTTTGGCCACAGTTATGCCTTGCTCCAGAATACGCTTTCGGAATTTGGACTGGAAACCCGTTTTAGCGATTTAAACTCGGAAGAAGCAATAGAAAATCGTATCGATGAAAATACCCGCGCCATTTATTTTGAAACGGTAACCAATCCGCAACTGGATATTGCCGACATTGAAATGCTGTCGCGCGTGGCCAAAAAACACGGACTGGTTTTAGTTGCCGACAGCACGATTACTCCGCCCAACGTTTTTAACGGCGGGAAATTTGGTGTGACTATCGAAGTGATGTCGACCACCAAATACATCTCGGGAGGAGCTACTTCGTTTGGTGGAGCCATTGTGGATCATGGTAATTTCGACTGGAACCGGAATCCAAATACCGCCTCATACACCGAAAAATTTAAGGCCAATGCTTTTCTGATGAAAGTAAGAAAGAACGTTTACCGAAATACGGGCGGAAGCATGGCTCCACAAACGGCACGCTATCAAATTCAGGGGCTCGACATCCTTGAGCTTCGGGTAGAGAAATGCTACCAAAACTGCCTGGCTTTGGGCGAATTTATGAAAGCACATCCCCGGATTAAAACAGTAAGGTACCCGGGATTGGAAACAGATGAAAGATACCCGCTGGCGCAAAAATATTTTAACGGAGTTCCCGGCACTATAATGAGTTTCGAGCTGGAATCGAAAGCAGCCTGTTATTCGTTTATGAATAAGCTTCAAATCATTCGCCGGGCAACTAACCTGAATGACAATAAATCGCTGATCATTCACCCACACTCAACAATTTATGCCGAGTTTACCGAAGAAGAGCGCTTAGCAGCAGGTATTAACGACCGCATGATGCGGCTATCGGTGGGCATTGAAAATGTAGGGGATATAATTGCTGATATTGAGGCGGCGTTGCAATGATGCTTAAACACGAAGACGCAAAGACACTATGGATTTGAACTACACTGCGATATACGCGCTAAGCGGCTCGAAACCGCTAAGCGCATTGAATTGGCACTGCTAATTGTAAAACTGTTAACTGCGACTGTAAACCTTAATCGCCAATCAGCATTGAGCCGGGGAACTATTGTCGAGCTACAATCTTCCACCTTTCTTCTTTGTGCAACTTTGTGCATCCTTAGTGAACCTTTGTGGTTTAATTTTTTACCACAAAGAGCCCAAAGTGATCTCCATGTTTCACAAAGTTCTTCTGCAATCTTTAATCGTTAATCAGTATTCGTAATTCTTTAAACACAAAGACGCGAAGACACTAAGTTTTTTTTTGAACCACAATAGACACATAGGACACAGCAGATTTATTGACTACTGTTAAATTGTTCTGTTGTAAAACTGAGAGCTGCGACTGTAAACTGCCAACTTTCTTCCCGGTTCTGCAATCGTTAATCGCCAATCAGCATTCGTAATTCCTTAATCCTTCTTAGTACGCCAACATCACTGTACCATTCTTAACTGTACCTTTTCCATCGTTTAGTAACAGCACATAAATGTAGTTACCGGCGGGTAATCCACCTGAACGGCCAAGGGTAAGCGCGTTTTCAGAAGTTCCCCACCACCAGGCATCGTAGTAAGTTCCCCAAACATCGAGGTTACCGTAGTGTTCTTTCTCCCAAAGTTTAACACCGGCACGGTTAAAGATCATTAGTTTGGCATTCGGATATTTCTGAATACACAGAATCTGGAAGAAGTCGTGAACGTCATCGTCGTTTGGCGAGAATCCTTCAGGAATAAACAGCTCACAATTCAGCTCGGTATCCAGGTATTCCGGATAACCATCCAGGTCGAGGTCGTCGTCGCTGTAATCGCCGTTATCGTTCAGGTCTTCATTTACTGTCAGGTAATCATCATCTTCATCGTTAATATCGCGCCAGTCGCGGGTACGGTCTTCATCAAAGTCTTGCAGCGGTGCATTACTACCGGTCTCGTTGCCGTAATCGGCCCATCCATAATAGGTATCGTAAGCATCGTCCAATCCATCGCGGTCGGCATCGGTGTACCATCTCAATACATCGGCAATACCATTGTGGTCGGCATCATGGCCTTCAATCATATCAAATACACCGTCGTTGTCCGAGTCAATATCCAGGTAATCCGGCATCGAATCGCCATCGGTATCGGTCAACTCTTCGTCGAAAGTAATTACACCACCAATGGTTACGTCGTAAATATCATCCCAGCCATCGCCGTTAGAATCAACTCCTGAAGGCGGAATGTAATTGTGTTCACCCTGTCCTTCAATATTATCCGGTATTCCATCGTTATCCGAATCAATATCCATGTAATCCGGTATTCCGTCATGATCGGAATCGATCAGCCCTACCTGTTCCTCCGGCCAGTAACCACCATTCTCAATATTATCGCGGATTCCGTCGTTATCATCATCAATGTCATTCACATCGGCAACACCATCACAATCGTTATCCGGAACACGGGTGATATAAACCCATGCGGTGTCGCACAAGGATGGAAGTCCGTCGTCGCAGATCGAATACTGGAAACTATCGGTTCCGAAGAATCCATCGAACGGAATGTATTCAAAGTTTCCATCGCCGTCCAGCCAGTTAAATACACCACTATCCGGTTGAGTAATCAGGATCTGGCCTACCGTAATCTTATCTCCGGCATCCGGATCAGAATCTACACCATTTCCAAAATCGTCGCCATACAATACATTACCAAACAACTCGCCACACGGTACTTCAAAGTAATCGTCGACAGCCACAGGAGGCTCGTTGGCCGGGAGTACGGTGATGAATACAATAGCCTCACCACATTCCGGTTTACAAGGAATACCATCGTCACAAATTTCGTAGTAGAATATATCTTCACCCACGAAATCGCGGTTTGGAGTATAGGTAGCAGTACCTGTAGTTTTATCGATTACAACCGAACCATTACGTGGGCCAACCAAAACGCCTAATGATTCCAGATTGATATTCGTTTTCAGGTCGTAATCATTTTGCGTAACCGGAATTTCAACCGGCACATTCACCGCTGTAATTGCCGAGTCGTTTTGTACATTCGGCGGAGTATTACCCAATACAACAAATTCAACGGTACAGCTTCCGACATTTCCGCTCTGATCGGTAGCAAATGCTGTAATTGTTACCGGACTAGCGTCAATATCATCACAATCAAGAATATATCTATCGAGTTCGCGGCTAACAATTTCACAGTTTTCCCACTCCGAAGTGGTCAGCATATCATAAGTTAAGATATAGGTTCCATCTTCTTCGCTAAGTTGTACCGTATCGCGGCCAATACAGGTAATTTGCGGAGCAATGGTATCCAGCACCGTTACAACAGCTTCGCAACTATCTTGTAATCCGTATCCATCGGTAACCGTCAGGGTTACTGTATTGTCTCCCAGGTTCACACAATCAAAATCGGTTTTGTCGATTTCAAGCGTTACATCGGTACAATTATCAAACGACCCGTTATCAACCATTTCTGCTGTTACACCCGCTTGTCCGTTTTCATCGAGGTAAATGGTAACCGGCTGACAAATCGCCTCCGGAGGCAGTGTATCAAGCACTGTAATGGTTGCCATACATTCTGCTGAAAGTCCAACCTGGTCATATACCATTATCCGGGCCTGTGTTCCCGATCCCACATCCTCGCAGGTAATCTCTTCAATTTCAATTACTACCTCCATGTCTTCCGGTGGAGTACAATTGTCGTAAATACTATCAACCATTGCAATGGAGTCCTGAATAGTTAACTGATATTCACCGTTTTCATCGAGATAAACCGTAATGTTGGCACAGAACACCTCAGGTGCCTTGTCGTCGAGAAGCAGGAAGTAAGTGGTATCGCGGCCAATGTTTCCACAGATATCGGCAATGCTGTAATAGTAAATTAACTCGGAACGACCGGGTTCAATGTTAATTAAGGTATCGCGAACGGTAAACGACGATGGATCAATTTCACAATTATCGGAAGGCACTGGTACGCCCGATGCAATAAAATCAGCATAGGTCTGGAAATCAGAAAAAGCAGAAGAGTAACATTCGACGGTATCGCCTTCAGGAGCATTAAGTACCGGAGGAATAGTATCGTGGAAATCGATGGTTTGTGTACACGAATAAACTCTTTCGTAAATATCTTCAATGATGTAGGTACGCTCGATGGTTAAACAGTACTCGCTTGCAACAGTTACATCGGAACTTGTAATGTTATCCACTATGCCAACCGGATTAAAATATCCTCCCATGGCAATAAACTCAGCAATATTGGCTGGTGCAGGGTATTGGGTTACATCCGGGCATTCAAAAATAGTATCGGGCAGACAGCTAAACTCCGGCTCGAATTCCAACAGGGTAACCGACAAGCTATCGTAACAGCCAATCTCATCACTTACTTCCACCCAATAATCACCGGCGTAAAGGTTGGCAATGTTTGCAGTGTTTGTGGTATTACCATCAGGATAGGTCCAGTTAATGGTATACGGTTCGCTTCCGCCAGTGATATCCAGTTCGATACTTCCCACCGGGTTTGGATTATAGCCCTGATCAACGTGATCTGCATACAATTCGATGGCAGGAATAACGGTAACGATCATGGTATATGGCGCTGCATGATAACCCGAATCAGGGTAGAAAACAAACGTAAAATCGCCGGCTTCATCAGTGCGAATAGTATTCGGCAACCAGTAACCCGGAGTTCCGTTTAATGCCGTGTCGGGTAATTCGGATGCAGCAGTGTACTGGCAGAATGGGCCAATAGCCGCAAAAACTAATTCATTGGTTACTTCTATTTCCTGCTCACATTCTCTGGTATTGCCACAGAAATCAGTAACCTCGTAGGTTCGTGTAATAACTTCCGGATTGGGCTTACCATCAGAAACATCGCTTACATGGCGGAAACTTACTATTCCACAGTTATCAGCAAAACTACCTCCTGCGGCTAAAAATCCGGTAGAATCAAGCGGCGGTGGTACAATACCATTGGTTACCGCAAAACCAGGCGGACAACTTATTGTCGGCTCTTCGTCGTCATCAACAATTATCCGATGTGTAGCACTTAAGGTATTTCCACCATTATCCAGTATCGTGTAAGTGCGTACCTCTTCGTAGCAATATTCGCCTCCATTAATAATTTCTGCATCAAGCAGTTTAAAGCTGCTGGTATCCAGCCCCCAGTCTGAGAAGACTTCAACATCAGGCTGTAAGGCCAGGTATTGATCGAGTGAGTACAGGACAGGGAAACTATTCAGGTCTTCGTAACAGATTGTTGTTTCAACCGAAGACATACGCCATTCATTTGGCTCAGGCTCTGTAATTGTTGCTGTAAATATTTCCTCACAACCATTCGTATCGGTTACCGTTAAAGTATAATCACCAGCCGGCTGGTTAATCAAGTCTTCTTCCTCACCAACAATATCACCTGCCTCATTTGTCCAAACGTAGTCATAATCAGGTGTTCCACCACCAACCGAAACTTCTATGCTACCGGTTGATTCACCCATAACACGAACGTCGGTAACTGCAACGAGTGTAATTTGTATCGGATCAGGTTCAGGAATCTGAATACTGAGACTATCGGTACAACCCAATGAATCGCTTACCCATACGGTATATACATCGGCAGTCAAATCACTTATATCCTCGGTAGATGCTCCGTTACTCCATACAAAAGTATAAGGTGCTGTCCCTCCTGAAACCGTTAAATTGATGGCGCCATCAGCATACCCGTAACAGCTTACAGGAATTGAATCTGCCACAAGATCCATTGGCGGACTGATTATCAAATGTAACCTTAAGGTATCGGAGCAGGTTCCTAAATCGGATATATAATCGTAAATGCCAGACGCTGTATAGGTACTGTCGTTTCCGGCAGTCCAGGTGAATGTTTCACAGGCTGATTCATAAATCTCGGTAAGGCCGCCATCAATGATGCGAACCGTTAATGTCAGTGTGGAATCACAACCACCTACTGTTTGATATTCTGAAATATAAATACTGTCAACAAGGCTCGATATTACCTGGTTTTCCCAGTCGGAAACAGTCTGCCCGTAACACAGAACTGCGGTACTGTCAATGCTTATAGAAGGACTCATTATAATGGTTACCGAATCCACTGCCGGAACACAGGTGCCGTTGTCGGCCAACCCTTCGGCAATAATAAAAAGGGTAACTTCACCATTAAGAATATCATCCGGGCCAAAACTATAGGTTGGATGCAAGTTATATTCATCACTGAATGTCCCGTCGCCGGTACTACCCCAGTAAATTTGGCTATGGTTCCAGGCGGTATCTCCGAACAAGGTATAATCATCAAAGCTACAAAGCGCGACATCGTCTCCAGCACGGGCTTCGGGAAGCGGAAATACCTTCACAGTTCCCTGCTCTATAGTATCGCAGTTGTGTTCAGAAAAAACAGTAACAACAATAGCAAATTCTCCTGGCACCTCCCATCTGTAATCCTGAATCTCATTCCCCCTCGTTGTATCCGTACCATTAATTTCTGTAAAATCAACACCGGAAAGATAAGTGGTATCAGCAAGCTGCCGATCGATAATTTCCCAGTAATACGTGTAACCGGCTTCACCATCGCGGCGATAGGTACGTTCGGCTCCCACACATACCGAATCGATGACATAGCTTTCCTGGGCAGTCACCATCGTGGTCACTACCAGAAGTATCATCATCAGTATGTATTTCTGCCGTTTCATTTTTTTAGTTACTAGTTGTCATTCCGAACGTAGAGAGGAATCTGTTTCATCAGAGCTCTGTTTTTAGTTTCAAGTTCTTTTCTCTCGCAAAGGCGCTAAGTCGCTAAGGTTTTGCCTATCGCTTTTTGCCTGTTCATTCTTTTCACTTTAGTTTTTTCGTTTTATCTACATAAATGCTGTCGTTTAGTTTTTTAATTGCTTTTATAAAGTCCTTTTCATTTAGCACCAGCAGTTGATAACGGGCTATCTCTTTCAACTTATAAAACTGTTCGATCCCGACTCGTTTCTAAACCCATCGAATTCGATGGAATTAAAATCAGGATTATTGAGCACGTCCCACAAACCCAGAAATTCTATGGTATTTCGAGTTCTCATCCAGTTTTGAATGATATAATCACTCCTTTCTGAGTCACTAAATTTGGCCATATCGGTCAGAGAAATATATTCTTTTTCATTTTGTTTGAAAAGCACAATCTCCAACTCGTTTACATTCAGCTTTGTTCTGTCCATCATTCACTTCATTTTACCTTTTGCCTTTCTACTTTTTACTTTTGCCTTTATTAATCCTTAATCCTTTCACTCCCCGGCGCTACCCCTGGCCCCTAAAGGGGAAGGCCGGCGCGTTTTTCCCAATCCTTCTGCAATCTTAAATCGTTAATCATCAATCGTTAATCTCCTCCTTTTCCTTCTGCAATCTTAAATCGTTAATCTTCATTCGTTATTATGATCCTACTCTGTGCTATAATCTTTAAACACAAAGACTCAAAGACACCAAGTTTTTTTTCTCGCAAAGACGCTAAGTCGCAAAGTTGCCTATTGCTATTTGCCTATAATTCTGCAATCTAAAATTGTTAATCATCAATCGTTAATCTCCTCCTTTCCTTCTGCAATCTAAATCGTTAATCTAATCGTTAATCTCCTTCCTTTTCTTCTGCAATCTTAAATCGTTAATCTTCAATCGTTATTATGATCCTACTCTGTGCTATAATCTTTAAACACAAAGACTCAAAGACACCAAGTTTTTTTCTCGCAAAGACGCTAAGTCGCAAAGTTGCCTATTGCTATTTGCCTATAATTCTGCAATCTAAAATTGTTAATCATCAATCGTTAATCTCCTTCCTTTTCATTCTGCAATCTTAATTCGTTAATCTTCATTCTGCAATCTATTCTTAAAAATAATCCTTTCTTCACGCATTCGCTAATTCTCCTCTTTTATGTAGATGGGTTGCTGCACCGGTTTCGGGAAAATAACGATTCCCGTACTTGGCTGTTCCGATTCCGGGTACTCATAGGCCTTGCAACCGTCTTCTACACTTATTACCCAGAAAGTGGTTTCACCCACCGGCAATGGTTCGGTAACCGGAATTACCAACTCCGGATCTTCTTCTGCACCATTAAGGTTAACAACACTTGGCGTAACTGCATCGCCAATAGTATAGGTAACGGTGTACGGGCCTCTTCCGGTAAAACGAATGTATACATTTGTTGGCTCGCCAATACAAACCGAATCGGCATAAACCTCCATATCCAGTGACGATTCGGTTACTTCCATTACATACATTTCAATATTATCGGTACACGACACCTCGTCCCAAACATGAATACGAACGTAATATTCGCCCGGAGCCAGACCTGTTACCTCAACCGTACTACCCGCATACTGCCCATCAACAAAATACAGCGCCGGATCGAGCGTAGTAGCCGGATCGAGCACATCGGTTGGGCTGGGCGAGGCGTTATAAATTCCCCATACGAAATGTGTTTCAGGAATATTTGGCCGACTGGTAACACTGAAGGTCATCGTATCGCATTCCTGAATAACAATTTGTGCCGAAGCATGAGCCACAGCCAGCACAACCAGCAGTATTGCCAGGGAAAAATGGATAATATGTTGTTTTAATTGGTACATTCTATTCAGCTACGAGCTTCCAGTCTTTTCTGTCATTCCGAACGCAGAGAGGAATCTGCTGCTTTAGCGTTTTGTTGTTACAGATCTCTCGTCGTTACTCTCCTCGGGATGACAGCTTTTATTTCTTTCGTTTGTCTTTACTTTTTACACCTTCTCTTTTACACTCTTTTCGCTTACCCGAACAGCCGGTTTTTAAGCTGCAAATATTTACCTATTCTTTTGTTTATCCTCTACCGGCACTGGTAAATTGATAAACTTTTAAACTATATTTTTTACACTTTGCCTATTGCTAATTCAATATTCCCGGCGGTAACGCAACGGGCTATAACGTTTCGCCCCTTTGGGGCTATTTTGCCTATTGCCTATTCATTCCAACATCTTCATTCATCATTCCTCTTTCTCGCAAAGGCGCTAAGACGCTAAGGTTTTTTGCCTTTTTACTTTTGCCTTTTGCCTTCAACATTGACCTTTTCCTCCTGCATTCGGACATTTCCCGTGCAGTAGTGGCGGAATGCCTTTGTTGGATTTGGTGCATAAATCGCCCTGTTATGCCTTGTGTGCAGCGCTCTTTCTGTGGTATTTTTATTTTTTACCGCAGAGAGCGCTGAGTACACACAGAGGCTCACAGAGGATTTTTGATTAAGCGTGACAAACCCGTTGGCCGGTGCAAACCGAATTGCCGGTGCACGGCCACGGGGCCCGTCTCGCTGCGCATGCCGGGTAAACCCATCGCGCATATTTAGCAATAGCTGACCTAAAGTCAAGGAAAAAGTAGAAAGGAAAAAGTAAAAAGTATTGGAGCTACAAGCTTCAAGCCACAAGCTGCAAGCTTTTTGCCTTTTGCCTTTTGCTCCCGATGCTTCGATCGGGATTTCGTCCGATTTTATCGGCCTCAACTTTTGCCTTTTGATAGGCGGCGCATTGCCTTTCCAGATGTTGTGTATATTATACTTCACATTTCATCATGTTTTTAAGTTTTTCAATTCTTTGTGGCTTTGCGACTTTGTGTTTTGTATACCCTTTCGGGCTTTTCTCTAAAGTGCTCCGTCATTCGACGGTAGTTTAAACTTTGTGTTCCTTTGTGATTTCCTTTGTGCGGCTTTGTGGTACGTTTTTTTTACCACAGAGAACACGGAGTTTTCACAGCGTTTCACAGAGCTTTTTATTCATTCATAGATCTGCAATTGTTTTAAACACTAAGACTCAAAGACACGAAGTTTTTTTGCTTATTGTTATTTGCCAATTGCCTACTTTCTCATTCTAATAATCTAATACTCAAATATTCTAATCTTCTTCATAACCTTTTTAGTCACTGGTCATTTGTCATTTGCCATTGGACATTATTAGAATGTTCTTCCTAATTACTATTGACTAATGACTTCTCCTTCCTGCGCACCCCAAACCCCTAAAGGGGCTATCCTTCACACATACCTGCGCCATTTTGCATTTTTCCTAATGACTAATGACTTCTCCTAACCTGCCAACTGCGACTGATAACTGTTCACTAATTCCTTCAATCCTTCCAACCTCAATCCTTCTTACTTCAGTCCTTCTCCAAATCAGTACTTCAGTCCTTCTTCTCCCGATTGCCCAGGGCGAAGAGCAAAGGGCACGAAACCTTAGCTCCATGCGCTCTGCCCGTTGCGCGCTGCGCTATCTTGTCCCGATTAAATCGGGATTAGGTTATGAAAAAGCAAAGTTCATAACTGTTAGTTTTTAGGTTCAAATGCTTTGTCTCCAGTACCTACTGTAGTATTTGTAGTAATATTCGGTCTTGGAGTCATATCATAAGTTGCTACGTCTGTTGCAGTATTAGTACATGGAGCTGAAGCCACAGGATCTAAATCAGCTAAACCGGGAGTATCGTAACCACCATCAGATGGATCATACATAATACCGTTAACACCAAGAGTAAAGTGTGAAGCAACATCATTTTCAACATTACCATAGTCCAATAACACCCTAACAACAATACATTCTCCTCCAGGACCAACAGCACCAGTTGTAGCTTGTGCATCAACTGCTGTACTAGCAGAATTCCAAGTACCAGTTGCAGCTCCAGATGCACCAAGAATTGCTTGATCTGGATATGCCCATGAAATTTCTGCAGTGGTAACAGTTGCCCCTGTTGTATTATCTTCTACTGAGAAAGTTGGCATCCAAGAATTAACAAAGTTTGCTGCATTTACTGAAAAATAGATATAGTTTTGGCCATAATCCATTGTTAAAACATCACTCGCGTATGAAGCAGACTGAACAGGAGAAACACATTCGTTGGCATTTCCTGATGCTGGTATAGTTCCATCATCAAACATACCCGCTATATCCAAGGTAAATGCAAACGCAGGTTCAATTCGATAAACCTCGATATTATCTGAACATCCATCTTCCCCTTCAACATAGGCAACCAATAGAATAATATTTGATGTGCCATTAAAAGACTGCCACGAAATATCGATTGTAGCCTGATCGTTTCCTGTAGATTGGTTATAAATTCCATCTTCAGCGTCAAGCAAAAATAGGCTTGTACCACCATCAGCCTCTGCTGCAGCTGCTGCAGTGGATATATCATAAGCTGATATAATACCTCCTGTAGTTGTTGCATTATATACAAACCATTGAATATTTCCAGTAGTAACTGTAGGACTTACATTAATACCATATGTGTAAGTTTTCCCCGGAATTGGAGCCAATTCATTATTGTTTGTTACACAAGTTAGAGGCGTTGGAGTCACACAATCTGTTGCGCTTGCATTAACATAGTCAACATCTTGACCATAAGAGCTCGTCCCGGCAAAAATAGCCGCGACAAAAAACGTTAGAATTAAAATTTGCTTTTTCATAATATTAAATTTTTAAAGTTTGCTGTTCTTTGGTTTAAATCAGGCGAAATGCAGTGGAGATATAAACCCTCTCCCGACACGTCGGGATCTCCCTTTTCAAGGGAGAACGGTTCGTGCTCCTGGCAATTCTCCTTTCAATAAACTTCAGAACGTTTTTGTTTTGTTTGTTGATTGACATTTTGGTTTTTAGTTGAGTGTCAATCAGTTTTTTACTTACTAATGACAAGTTGAATTTTTCGCTGTAACCGATACCCCTCTGTCTGTCGACATCTCCCCTTACGAAGGGGAGAAAGCCTAACGGAATGGCCGCTGCATATTCAATGCATTTGCTGTCCTTGTTTAAAACGAAGGGGATGGAACAGTTCCAAATCCACTTATCTGTTTTTCAAAATTTCAATTTTTTCTTCTGCTTTTCAGAAGAAGTTTGGTTTAATTCTCACCCTCTGTCCGTCGAAGCCGGACATCTCCCTCACAGAGGGAGAACTGGCTTTGTTGCTGCTTTTGCAACGATTAGGCCGGCCGTTAGCCAGAGGTATCACCCCCTCCCGATAAATCGGGATCCCCCTGAAGGGGGAACTGGCTTTTATGTAACTTTTGCTTCGAAAAGCAAGGCTACGCGCCAGAGGTTTTGTTCGCTAAATCAAGGGGGCATGCCACTTTTGGCATTTCCCCTGATTTCCTATAATACCGATTAGAAATCAAACTGAGCCTTTGGTTCATTTATTCCCAAAGCCTCTTTTCTTTACTATCGGCATTTACCATTGTAATCTCAGCGTTTCGCTTGTGGCTCAAGCTGAAAAACAATTGGTAGAACAGATGGCCGGGCCGCGGAGAAAGTGGCATTTATTTAAAGTATCGCCTAAATACTTGATGTTGTTGTAGAGAGAATAAACACCACATTTCTCTTTAGCCTCAGGCAACCGGGAAAACCAGTTGCCCTACAGAACCATACTTTCTGCCTACTCTGTTCGGCAGAAAGATTCAATTTTTAGTCATGTTTCATAGGCACATGTTTTATTCGTGTTAGCTACTATATACCCCTCCGTCCGCCAGCTGGCGGACACCTCCCCTTTTAAGGGGAGGACGTTCGCATTCCAATACGAGTCCCGTTGCTGCCGCACGATTGCATCGTGTGGCTTGTCAATCCTGTTACACACGCAATAGTCCGGAAATTTCGGGAGCGCGGTAGCGAGTTGTGAAATCAGGAAGAATGGGAATAATTTATTATCTCCTGTGCCCATGGTTTTCCAAACAGAAAGATGGGCGTTTTTTTCAATTAATTCTGCTCCCGACCCCTTTTGGCTGTAGCCATTTCCCCTTTTTAAGGGGAAACAGTTTTGAACCAACAAAACTACATGTCGGATGTGCACCGGTCCGGTTCAAAACCGGCTTCCCTTGCAAGGGAAGCTCCCGACAGGGTGAAGGGTCGGGGATAAAATTACTGTTAACCACGCGATCATCCCAATATTTCGATTGCGGGTTATTATATTTTATTGTTAATAACGTAGCTGTATGCTTCGAGCTGCTAGCTGCGAGCTCCAGTTTCCCCTCCTCAAGGAGGGGGGTACCGCGTTTACAGCGGTGGGGTGGTGCACTAATAGTATTCAAACACCACCTCCCACCCGCCAGTTGGCGGATGTACTCCTCCTGAGAGGAGGAGAAATGTTCGTATTCCATTTCCTTGTTTTGAAATAAGGTAGAAGTTTCGTAGTACGATCGTTTCTTCTCCATAAAATCAGAACTTCCATCGCTGCCGCGCGATTGTATCGCGTGGTTGTTACACATACTCCAAGCTGCCGCAAGCTCCGTTGTACGGAGTGAGGCCGAAACGGGGGGTAAAGCAAATTCTCCAGCATCCGTTAGCTTTTCCAAAACCTCAATATTTACTGCTCCCCGGGTGGTTTGAGCCGACAATTGGCAATCTAAATGCGACAATTGGCAATCTAAATGCAATAATCGGCAGTTTAAGCCGTCAATTGGCAATTTAAATGCGTAAATCGGCAAATTAAGCCGACAATTGGCAAATTCAGTTTTTTCTGATCTTGAAACCTTTAGGGTTTGGGAAACGCCTAAAGATTGGTTGGTGGTTGTCGCTGAAACCTTCAAGTGTTTTTGAAACCTTGAAGTGTTTTCCTCTGCCACGCAATACCATTGGCCCGTAGCCGTGTACACCCACGCGAAAGCCCCGAAATTTCGGGAGCGCGGCAGCAAGGTGCTTGAAACCTTTAGGGTTTGCGAAACGCCTAAAGGTTGGTAAGCAGTTGTCGCTGAAACCTTCAAGTGTTTTTGAAACCTTGAAGTGTTTCCTGATGAATTCACCACGCGATGCAATCGCGCGGTAGCTGTGGCTCGCCAGGATGACAAGTGATCCATGGTTTCTATGTTATTATCGTATCTCATTTTTTAATAGTCCGTTTTAATTACTTGTGGTCGCGGAGTTATGGTAATTTCTTTTCTCAGCTCTTCAGTAACCGGATTACCGTTACAATCTTCAATCCAATAGAGTATGTTGTGGGTAACTGTTTTAAAGGTTACGCCATCGCCCCACAGGTAAATATCTTTTGGTACTCCATCTACAGCATAGTCAGATGGTTGCCCTGTTCCCGAAATATCCGGATGACTTAGGGCAGTTCCGGTAACCGGATCGGGTGTAGCAACAAACTCAATGCGCCACTGCAGCTTACTGATCATCGATAATGAATCGCAGCAATTATCGGTAAGCGATGTTAAATCGAGATCGGTATCGCCCGCAATCAAGGTACGGTAATCGATAGGCGATTTTATCAGGTTCGGATCAACATGACCGAATTGTGGCGTTGGATCGCTTTCATTGTATGTGGCCCAATGCAGTGGATCTACACAGTTTTCGTACGGATCGGCTGTAATTACCGGCGGTTCTTTGTCGGTAACGATCACCAGGTGTTCACATTCATCAAAACCTGAAATATTTTCGGCACGCCAGCTAATGGTAGAAGTACCCACTTTAAACGGGTAATCGCCAATATCGGGTGGACCCGGTGTAGCCTCACTGGCCACAAAAGTACCGGTAGCACCTTCCGTTCCATCCGGGTCGGTAATAGTCCAGGTCCAGGTAATGGGTTGAACACCTTCGTCTAAAACAGGAAGTCCATAATGATCGGTAGAATTTAAAGTGGCCGTACATACGCCCTGATCGGTTGGAGCTTCGTAGGTTGGCGGACAAGTAATATCGGGTGGCCCGGTTACGGTTACAGTGAATGAACAATCGTCAGTCAAACCCGAAGAATCGGTTATTTTATAGCTTATCGTTGTAACACCAACATAATACCTCCTGGGATTCGGCAGAATATTAATTCCTGTAGTTGCACTGGTGTATGTTGTACCATCGGGTTCAACCAATGTCCATTCCAGCACTGGATTCGGACAATTATCGCCATACGTTGGATCAGCAACGGTAATGTTTTCTCTATAGGGCAGATTAAAATCAGCCTGGTATTCATAGTCGCCCGGACAGTTCACAAATGGAGGAAGATCGATTACTTCAACAAGTTGCTCACAGGTATATTCTGTTCCCGAGGCATCAATGATTGTCCAGGTTACTGTAGTGTTGCCAACCGGATAGAATCCACTGGCATCGGCAGTTCCGGTAAAACTATTTACGATGGAATACACCTCGTTACACGGATTAATAATACCCGGAGGCACCGGACTTACATTGGCACCACACTGGCCGGCCTCGGAAGTAACTGAAACATCAATTGCTACATCGCAATCTACCTGAAACTGCGGGGCATCCAGGTTTTTTATCCATACCGTATAGCTGCACTCGGCTATTAATCCGGCGGCATCGGTTACTGTATAATGAATTTGTGTTTTTCCTACCGGGAATGCATAGGTATGTGCCGAGCCTGTACCGCTGAATGTACTTCCGTCTTCGAAGGTAAGTACATAGGTAAGCACCGGATTCGGACAGTTATCGCTATAGGTTGGAGGCGTTACCAAACTACTTTCTAAATCGCACCCTCCATCTGTTATTAAATCTTCCACATCGCCCTGACAAGTGATTGTAGGAGGCTGATTATCGATTACTTCAACAAGTTGAGTACAAGTCGTTTCATTTCCGGAATTATCGGTGATTGTCCAGATTACCGTAGTGATGCCAACCGGATATACATCGTCGGCATTAGTTGTTCCGTTATAATCGTTGCTAATAGTATAGGTAGCAGTAGCACAAGGATCATCAATTGTTGGAGAATCCAAATCCACGGGAGCATCGCAATTCCCTGCTGTGGCATAAACCGCTTCCGGACTATCAGGACAGCTTATTACGGCCGGAGGTATATCGGTGCGCAACATGGTTACAGTGAAGGAACAGCTTGCTGAGTTTCCATCAGGATCGGTTACGGTGTACTCTACCGTTGAAACCCCAACCGGAAACTGTTTTCCGCGAACCGACCCTGTTCCGGCATCATTCAGCGCTCCCGTAATTGTATAGCTTAGCACAAGTGAACTTAGCGGCCAGCAATCGTCGGAATAAACCGGATCGTTGATGGTAGTTGGGATAACATAACATTCATCAGGCCCCATTGTCTCGCTTACATCCTGACAGCCTTCAATTTCGATATTTGGTTGCGTTACATCAACAATTCTTACCGAAAAACTACAGCTGGCAGTTAATCCGGCATCATCAGTAACAGTATAAGTAACAACAGTTACGCCCACCGGAAAAGCGATTCCTGCAACAGTTCCATCTCCTGCACTAACTAATGCTCCTGTTGATGTCCACGTTAGTCGAGGCACAGAACATTCATCGGAATAAACAGGGTCCTGCAGGTTTCCAGGTACTTTTGAGCAATAGTTTTCGGCGGCGGTATCCTGAACATTTGGCGGACATTCAATTACCGGAGGAATGTCATCAACAATAATAAAAGTAGCAGTTGTTGACGCTGAATTATCACAATCGTCGGTAACGGTAAAGGTAACGGTGATACTATCACGGGCACCATTTCCTTCCCAAACTGCAGTAGCCATATTATCCGACCATATCAGTGTTGCCGGATCCTGGCAATTATCACTTGCCGTGGCTCCACCATGATTGGCCAACCACGCCAAATATCCTTCGTGCGTATTATGATCTAAGGTATTACAATCGGCAATACTATTGGAAGCGGGGGTAATTATTGGAGGAGTTGTATCGATAACCACAATTGTAGCAATATCGATACTGTCATTACTACACGGATCAACAGCTTTAAACTCCACATCAAGCACTTCATTACATACCAGGTTAATACCGCCAGAAGTGTTATAATTATCTTCTACATCAATAGTAACGGTATCCCCATATGCATCGACTATAAATGCCCAGGCAGACTCGCGCCAATCGATAATTTTCTGATCTGCATTCGGGTCGTCACAGCTCAAAAAAAGCGTATCCGGTGGAGCACTTAAACCCGGTTTTGAAAGGTCAAGTACCACTTCAAAGTCGGATGTGGACTCATTACAAGGTAATCCCGACTCATATTCGGTTATTTTTACAGAGTACCAGCCCGGTGTTTCAATGGTATGAATATAACCTGTATGTATTGGTGTTCCTATTGCACCAGTTCCCTCAAACCATTCAATAGTATAGTTGCCAGCCGGAGAAATTACAGGTTCAACATCAATAGGAGTGCCTGCACACATAACAACATCGCCAAGATCGATAAGCGTTTCAATAGGGTCGTAAACATTTACAGTAATAGTATCGCAAATTGTACCATCGGCTGCCTGGCCACATATATACCCGTTAACATCAGCACAAACCTGATACTGTATACTCGAAGGGACATCATCCTTGTCTTCAAGAGGCACAAAAAAGATTGGATTATAAGGATCTGATGTATCCAGATACTTATCATACAAAGGATTAAGTGCCGACCAAACCGGAACAGATTCAAAATCTCCGGTAGTGTGTATTTCACGCGAACAATCTACCCGTGTTTCAATATCTCCGGATTCAATTATTCCCCTGACCGAACGAATTTCATAATCAATGGGGTCGGCTCCCTGTTTACAGTGCGTAAACAAATGGTATTCGCCCGAAGGAAGACATATGATATTTCCATCAGGTCCCTCTAAACTTACATTTTCACAATCGATACGCCATTCTTTTGCATCCTGACCTTTGCTGGTTTTAATTTGTACGCCCACCGCATCATTATCAATAATCACGTTAAAGGAAACACATCTATAGGGATCATTTCCTCCTTCTTCCCACCAAACATCATCCAAACAACAGCGTGCATTTTTATCCTTCCGAACCTTATATTCAGCCCAAATACTATCCGGATCAGGCCTTAAATCGACATCATAAACCACTACTTCATCTGTACATTCCGTACAACTGCAATTAAGTAAATCGGTAACAATAATTTTTTGCTCCAGCTCTGTATAATTAAGGCATTCGTCGTAAAAACGATAGACACGGCTAACACTGTCAGGACAATAACCGGCAGACTCTGCTAAAGGATCAAAAAACGAATATTCATCGTACAGCTGCATGGTTACACTACCCGAACATAAATCGTTTACCTGGTTTAACGAATTTGATGCCAAAAATTGATCTAAATTTTCATAATAACCAGGAATGTCATCCGGACAATTAACCTCAATAATTTGATTAGCAAAAACCACCTCTGGCCCGGTGACATCACTTACTTTGATTTCCTGTGTCGCAGAGCTTTGATTTCCATGTATATCTACAGCTAACCACTCTCTGTAGATAGTATAATTATCAACACAATTCACTGCCGGAGGTCCATAACTATCGGTATATGACAGCTCATCAACTGCACAGTTATCGGTAGCTGTAGCCCACCCGGTATTGTCGGGATGCGTGCTTTCATGACATGCGATTATAGCCGTAGCGGGTAATGTCAATACCGGTTTTCTGTTGTCTGTAACGGTTACCGTAAAGCTGCAAGAGTTCGTATTACCGGCAGCATCAGTTACTTCGAATGTGTTAGTGGTTACTCCAACCGGGAAAGTTGAACCGGAAGGAAGCCCGGTCGTTTGAACAGTTGTGGCTCCCGCACAATTGTCTGCTCCTACCGGAGTAGTATATGTTACCACTGCACCGCAAGTTCCTAATGGTGTATTTGCAGTTAGATTACCGGGACAGGTGATGGTTGGAGGTGTGTTATCAACGATGGTAATCACCTGGGTGAACACTGCTGCTGTGCTATTACCACATGCGTCAGCGGCAGTCCAGGTGTTAGTATAGGTTCCCTCTGTCGATCCCGGAGCTACCGGCACAAATACGCCACTGTTTTTGGTATAACTAATCGTTCCTGCACAATTATCAGAAGCTACAGGAGCTAAGGCTTGTGCTGCTGTAAGTCCTGAACCATCGCTACATTCAATTGTACGATCTAAATTATTGGCGGTAGTTGTCCAGGTTGGTAGGATGTTATCATTAATCGTTATCATTTGTGTTACCTGGATTGAGTTATTACAATCGTCGGTTACACTATAAGTTCGGGTGATTATTTCTGGGCAACTATTTCCATCTGAAACATCACTTACAAATGCCACAACCGGATTTGCTGTACAGTTATCGGCTCCATCGGTTACTACTGTAATATCCGGTGCTGGTACATCTGCTGCGCATTGTACGGTTATTGGTAGTGGGTTGAATGCGGTTGGGTCTTCATTATCAGTTTCCGTGAACACGTGGTCGACAGATACTGTGTTTCCGCATTCATCTTCAATGGTATAGGTCCTGGTGATTACGCCGTTGCAGCTACCCGGTGTGGTTACCACATCGTTTGATGATACAGTAAGGTTAGCAGTGGCCGTACAGTTATCAGCGGCAGCGGCTCCCGGTAAAGCAAGGAATCCTGCTATTGTGGTTGCGGCCGCTGGTTTATCATCGGCACATTCCAGATCTACTGTTGCTGGTGCGGTGGCCGTTGGATTGGTGTTGTCAGTTACCGTGAACACGTGGTCGACAGATACTGTGTTTCCGCATTCATCTTCAATGGTATAGGTCCGGGTGATGACTCCGCTACAACTGCCTGCACCTGTTGTATTATCAACTGATGTTACTACAACATCAGATTGTGCGGTACAATTATCTGCTGCATCGGCTCCGGTCAAGGCAAGGAATCCTGCTATTGTGGTTGCGGCCGCTGGTAAATCATCGGCACATTCCAGATCTACTGTGATTGGTCCACTCGCCGTTGGGTTGGTAACATCCTTAATCGTATAGGTAAATACCCAGTCATGCGAACTTCCGTCGCAATCTTCGTAAGTATAGGTATAGGGTACATCGCCTTCACAGCCGTCGTAGCTTGTTACTTGGTAACCAGACGGAACTATAGGAGTAATCTCGTATCCGCAGTTGTCTTGAACTACCGGAGGAGTTGGTTCTGTTGCCTGATCAATACATTCAACTATAGATGCACCATCCACGGGCATATCCAGAAATAATGCACTCCCGGAATAGGTAACGATATTAGGAATTTTAATTTCACTATCAATATGAAAGATGCTGCCATTTGGTGTTAAAGCATTTCCAAACTGAAAAGTCCCTCCAGTTATATTTTTTGTTCCTGTACCATCAATTAACCCAAGGTCGAGCTCAGAGGTTGCAGTACTTGGATTTTGGAATACTATTGTTCCACCAGAGAATTCAAAATTGCCGGCAGATGTTACCTGCAACGATCCGGTACTGCTTGCCTTGTTTCCGAGCGTACACAAAGTAACTGTACCACTCGAAATTGTTATTCCTGAGGTTAAATTTAATCCATCGGGGTCAAGTGTTCCCGATGCTGAATTATATAATCTACCTGCGATATCGACATCTCCACCGGTTACAATAAAAGCTCCGTCAAATTGCGTGTGTACTTCATTCCCTGAATCATCACCTAAGGTTACATTACTTCCTGCAGCTATCCGAATTAATCCTTCATTAGTTATTGTAAAATCTCCTGTGGCTAATGAGCCTCCAGTAACATCGAATCCTGCCTCATATTCGATATCAAGCCCTATTGATGGATTCACTGAAAAACTGGAACCTCCCGGAATTGTTATAAGACCACTAGTCATTGTTAACAAGCCACTACTCAAAACATTAACGCCACCATTAATTGTTAATAAAGAGGAAAGGCCATCATCTTTATTCACAATTAAACCTTCGAATTCGGTTGTTCCACTAATAGTGGCAGAACCTGGCCCCGTAAATTCAACTACTCCGTTTGTTCCTCCATCGTAAGTGCCATTATTTGTCCAGTCTCCATATACCTGCACAGTTGTACTAAGATTGACACCATGATTTAATTCTCCACCTGATTCAATTGTAATATTATTACAGACTGCAGCTACATCAACAGTAACAGTTACTCCATCCGGAATTATTACATTATCTAGTGAAGTTGGTACTTTTCCACAACTCCAAATCGCTGGATTACTCCAATTACCTGAGCTGGCCGTACAATCTGCCATTCCCGATTTCAAAATAACGTCTTCCGCTTCAACAGTAATTAAATGCTCTGCAACTCCGCGGTTTCCGTTTACATCGGTAATTTCATAAACACGGGTGAGGGTATAGGGGCAATCCGGGTTGCTTTTTGCTTCGGAAGCCAAACGGAAGCTTGAATAATAAAGCTGACAGTTGTCGCTAACCGTACCTCCTGCATTGGCAAAGTCCGACCAGGTGGAATAAGCTGACGGGATATATTGCCCGCAATTGCGTTGAATATTCTCAGGGGCATTTAGCACCGGTGCCTGATTATCGACTACCAAAATGCTGAAATCGAAGGCCAGTAAACGAACACCATCCTCGTAAACCATTACGGTATAATCGCCATCGCTTAAGGTGCTTTGGTCTTCTGCTCCCTGCACAATACCACTTCCGTTTTGTGTCGACCAAACAAAGTTCACTATTCCGGATGTACCATTTACGGTCAGGTCAACCACTCCGGTTCTGCTGCCTTTACAACTAACATCGGTTTTTGAGAATAAGATTTCGGCCTGAGTTTCTGCTCCGGGTTCTAAAAGTACTTCCGGTTCGGTCGCTTCAACTGTGGCTTCATAAGCCATTCCTTCCCCTATTACCTCAATTACATGCTTAACTTCAGATACATTGCCATCATTATCCGAAATACTATAAATCCGGGTTACTGTGTAAGGGCAGGTTATACCGCTGCTGGTTTGGCCCACGTACCTAAAACTTCCGTAGTTAACCGAACAGTTGTCGTTGGCACTTCCGCCTGCCTGTTCAAATTGTTCCCAGGTTGTGAAAGCATCAGGTACCGGTTTTCCACATTCGCTTTCCATAGCCAGTGGTGCAATCATTTCCGGGGCTTCTGCATCGATTACCGTTACGGTAAAACTATGGAAGGCCGTATTTACTCCGTCGCTGATTCGGTATTCAACCCGGGTTGAACCCACAGGAAACTGCTGACCCGAACTGTAATTACTGGTATAAATCAGTTGATCCGGAGGCACACAATTATCGACAGCAGAAGGTTCGGTCCAACTTACATTAGCATAACATTCGCCCGGCAGATTTCGAACTGTAATGTGGCCGGGAGAGCTGATCAGGCGGGGAGCCTGGTTGTCGGTAACAGTAACAGTAAAGGTGCAGTTAATTGAGTTGTTGTAAAGAGTTGCACCACGATAAGTAACTACTGTTGTTCCTTCGTTAAATGTATAACTGCCAATTTGGTTGATGCCAAAACCATTCGAAGTGGCTTCGGTTGCACCGGTCATTTCCCAGCTAAGCGAAGAAATAATGCTGTTGGGATCGGTAACATTTAAGCCGGCGTTGATAACTGCAACGCAGGAATTTAAATCGGTATATAATGCAATATCTTCCGGACAAATAATGCCTGTAGTATCATCGTATAAAGTATTGGCAGGAAACAAAGAGTGCGCATCAACTGATTTTGATAAAAACTCAGCTTCCCCTAATTCACTATACAAATCAGGCACGTAACTCTCCCAACTAAGAGATTTTACGTCCATAGTAAATGTTAAAACAGCCATAATTATTAAAGCTATTTTGAAAGTCCGGCTATGTTGGGTTTCTGTCAACTCAAATAAATAAATTTAGTTTCTGAGCTCCATCAACATACCTGTTGTCATTTCATTTTTTACAACAGCTTACCAGATCCTGTTTTCAGAGTCTGCATTAAAAACTCTTCCAATATTTTCTGGTTTAATCATCACCGGATTTTGAACTTTTAAAGCCCTACTTTCCGGTTAATATTTCTGCATTTTTTCTCATCTTCTATTGTTTTTTGGGTAAAAACACTTCACAGTAATTTATTTTTCATACTATTAAAATTGTTTATTTTCAAAGGTATAGCATGGAACTCGCATGCATTTCAATCATACTCTTGGGTGTAATTTCTTTACATGCTCGTTTCATTTTTTAAAAATATCGTGATCTTAAATAGCTCCGTCCAAAAAAGTCCACATCAAAACCAAAAGTAAATTCAAAGGTTCCGTTCTGATATGGGTATATTTCGTTTGTTGTTATGTCCATTGCAAATCCTACTCTAAACTTATTACTAAACATCCAGTTTCCGGTAAAGCATATGGCGCCACCGGTACGGCCCAATACGCCAAGCCACAGTTTTTCGCGAATCATAAAGTTTGCGGCCAAATCAATCTGCAGTGGCGTTCCCCAGGTGGCTTTAACCAGCATGGTGGGTTTAAATACAAAATAATTAAATGGGTCGAGCGGAACTACATAACCACCGTTCAGGTAAATGGTACGCACCTCGGCACTGGTTGAATAGTTATGGAAATTCTCTTTCAGGTCGTTTTCAATGAGTTTTGGAATGGAGAATCCGGCATAAAAATAGTCCTGGTATATAAATACTCCGAAACCGAAATTGGGAAGAAAACTTAAATCTACATCTTCATCAAAAGCCCTGTCGTACTTGCCATCGGGATATAAAATGTATTCGGTAAGCGGATTTTTATAGTTGGTGAAGCCGAATTTTACGCCCATTCGCATACGTGTTCGGCGCGAAAGATATACTTCGTAGGCATAATCGCCAAGAACGGTTAAGCGTTTCTCGCGGCCAAAAGTGTCGTTCATGATGTTAAGTCCAACACCAACAGCTTCGTTTCGTAGAGGTGAGTGAAATGAAATGTATTCAGTCAGAGGCGAACGGTTAATCCCTGCCCACTGTTTTCTTACTAAAGTGGTAAAACCTATCTTCTCCCACATTCCTGCATATGCCGGGTTAATAATCTGGCCATTATACATATATGAGGTAAAAATAGGATCTTGTTGAGCACCACATCTGAGCGATATTAGCAAGACAAATATCCCTAATACAACAATTCTTTTAATGACGATACAAATTTTCTCTTTACAACTAGGGCAAACTACAACATTTTATTAACAAATGCAACTACATATTGCCCAAAAAGATATTCACATAACCCTATTTAAATCAGGAATTTCGGAACCGCCCCTGTTAATAATCCCAATTTGGGAACTGTTGATAACTCCAATCAGCTTAAAAATGTTGTATTCCCGTCATTTGTTTAAAATACTTCACACCAATACTGATCAGGCCTGGGGCTTTCTCTACCTGTTATCATCACCCCTGTCAAAAATAAGGTCCTGATATAATTTACCGAAAAACAGAATAAAGCTACAAGCACCATGCCCCCTCCAACTATTCGCATCAACAAATCAGTAATTCATTTTTATAATTTGTGGGCGTGGCAAAATGGTTATCGTTTTTTCAACTGTTTCCGACTGATTGCCATTACAATCGATTACCCAATAATAAATTCGATGCTCCACGGGCTGAAAGGTAACACCATCGCCCCAGAGGTAAATATCGGTTGGCACATCGGTTGTTGGATGAACATAAGTTGATGGCTGCCCTGTACCGCTTATGGCATCATGACTTATCGACGTTCCATCGTTCGGATCAGGTGTATCACTAAATTCAATTCGCCAATGGATTGTCATTTCTGTCGAATCACAACAATTGTCCTTGAGCGAGGTAAGATCGAGCGACGTATCCTCAGCATAGAGCGTGCGGTAATCGACCGGGAATTTTTCCAGATTTGGATCTGTATGGTTAAATACAGGATTTGGATTCGAGGGATTATAAACAGCCCAGTGCAAGGGGTCGACACAATCTTCGTACGGATCAGCATCGAGTGTTGGCGGTTCTTTGTCGGTCACAATAACCTCGTAAGAACACTCATCGAAACCCGATATATTTTTAACATACCAGTGAATCGTTGAGGTGCCGGTCTCAAAAGGATAATCAGGAATTGCAGGTGGCCCGGGATTAGCAGCGCTCCCCACAAACGGAGTTGCACTGTTTGTTGCCCCAACAGTGCCATCCGGATTATAAATCGTCCAGATCCAGGTTATTGGCTGAACACCTTCGTCTAAAGTTGGTAATCCGTAATCATCTGAACTTCGGGTAGCCGTACAAACTCCCGGATCGGTTGTGGTTTCATAAACTGGCGGACAAGTAATATCTGGTGGCCCGGTTACGGTTACTGTGAATGAACAATCGTCAGTCAAACCTGAAGAATCAGTAATTTTATAGGTAATTGTTGTTACGCCAACATAATATCGCCCCGGATTAGGTATAAAATTAATACCTGTTGAGCCGCTTTGCGTAGTTGTTCCATCCGGTTCTACACGGGTCCACTCAACAATCGGGTCAGGACAGTTATCGGCATAAGTCGGATCGTCCAACGTAACGTTATCTTTGTAATCTACATTTTCATCAGCAAAAAAGGTGTAGTCATCCGGGCAGTCGATGGTTGGCGGAAGATCTTCCACAATCACTTCCTGCACACAGGTATAAGTTTTACCCGAATTATCAGTTATTGTCCAGTTTACAGTTGTTGTTCCTACCGGGTACGAATCCGAAGCATCATCGGTGTGGTTAAAGTCGTTAATAATAGTATAGTTCGTTGTTGCACACGGATCGTTAATAACAGGAGCATCTACAGTTACCGGGGCAAAACAAGTGCCGGCCACAGCCGTTACCGGATCGGGGCTGTCCGGGCATATAATTACCGCCGGAGGGATGGACAAACGCTCGATGGTTACTGTAAATGAACACTCGGCCGTGTTATTATTTACATCGGTTACCGTATAAGTAACAGTGGTAACACCAATATTAAATACCTGATAAGAAGGCACTACTCCCATACCACTGCCCGTTGTTGCCCCGGATAACACATACGACAATTCCGCATTGGGACAATTGTCACGGTATTCAGGCGGATCAATTGTTACCCCGGTTTTCGAACACTCATTTGCTGCTATCTCTTCACTAACATCGGCAGGACAAGTAATTTGCGGACCTAAATCATCCACAATTACTGTTACATCGCAGGTTTTAATATTGCCCGAAACATCGCGAATATACCAAGAGAAATTTGTTGTTCCCACCGGATAATCGCCGCTGGCATCGGAAGGGTCGCTGCTATAGGGCGAATCGTGCCAAATGCTTTCAATTTCATTACATTGATCATCTAATTCAACTTTATCTAAAGCAACCGTTTTATAGCATACGTAGGTATCCGGAGCCCCGGCATTTACAGTAGCAGGCGGACAACTGTAAACTGTTGGATCAAGCTCCAGGTGCTTAGCCAATACGGTGAAAGTACACGAATCTTTATTGCCTGCCGTGTCTTCAATTTTATATTTTACGGTGGTTAATCCAACATTAAAGTCAACCTGACCATTAACCGAACCCGTTCCGCTACCGGTAGTTGCTCCACTTAGTTCGTAGGTCAGTGTTGTGGTACAAAAACCATCCATCAGCGGCTCTTCAATGTTGCTAAATGTAATGGCACAGGAAGCCGGATCTACAAAATCCTCCACATCATCAGGACAATTCAGCGTTGGAGGAGGAGGATTAGGTATGGTTGCGGTAAAAGTAGCTGCCGAGCAGCCATTGGCATCGGTTACCAAAACGGTATAGGTTCCGGCTGCCAGGTTCGAAGCGGTGGCCGTTCGTTGATCTCCTGTTGCTGCATCCCAGATAAAGGTATAAGGCGGTGTTCCTCCTGTTACTTCCATGGTTGCCGATCCATCGTTTGCACCGTAGCACGATGGGGCTGCAATTATTGGAGAAATTTTTGAAATCACAAAAAGATCGGGCTCGTCAACAATAACCTCTTCACTCGCCGTACAGCCATTGGCATCGGTTACCGTAACCGTATAAGTACCTGCTGATAAATTGTTGGCAATTGGGGTCGTTTGTCCATCGCTCCATAAATAGGTGTATGGTTCAACAGTAGTTACCGAAACCGTTGCTGTTGCCGTACCGGTTGCCCATCCATGGCAGTCTGGTATTGTTGACGATGTGGTAATTTCAAGCGAATTATGAATGGTAATATAAAGTGTATCTTTGTGGGCTTCGCAAACCCCGGTTGGATCGTCTGTACTCAAAATCAGTTCGGCAATACCGGCGTCAATTTCGGCCTGACTTAAAGTATAAGTAGCATTTAGGGTATTGGCATCGGGATTAAACGTTCCTCCACTGCCTGTCCAATAACCCGATGTAGCCGAACCTCCAATTGTACCATTTAAATTTACTACCGGATTGGCGGTACATACAAAATCGTCGGGTCCGGCGTTGGCAATTGGCGCCTCATTGAAAGGTACAGTAGTAGAATCAGGCAGGATTTCGCAACCATAACCATCCAGTGCTTCTAATTTATATTTTCCGGCATTTGCTGAACTAAAATTCGGAATAAAAGGATTTGGCTCGTTTGAAGTCCAGCCATTGGGGCCGGTCCACGAATAAGTAATGGGTTCTTTGCCATATTGCGAATTGGAATACAAAAAGAGTGTATCTCCTTCACAAACATCATCAAAAGCCACATCAATTTCCAGTGGGAACGGATCGAAGGTACCAAAGGAGATATCATCCAAAGCAAAATCATTACCCCCTGCTGCCGGCTCTACGTTTCTGATGCGCACTGTTATTGGTCCGCTTACATTCCCTGAATTCCAGTTGGGCTCGCTGTAAAACCGAACCCATCCATTATTACTGTTGTCTCCTACACCTCGATTTAAACGGGCCAAAGAACCCACCAAAACCCCATTTACTTCAAATTGCAATACCGCATCATTTCCCGCGCTATTTAAACTCATGGCCCAGGCCGAGAAATAATAATTGGTATTGGGCTGAACATTAACCGTTTGCTCCCAAATTGGAGTACCGGCATTAACGTTACCGTTCACAATCATAAAATATCCACTTCCCGAAGTGTGGTCTTGTCTTCCCCAGAAATTCGTGTGGTAATGACGCGCATTTGTTCCTACCCCATATAAACCTTCAGGCCATAAAGAACTCCAGGGAGTTCCGTCTCTTGGAGCATCGCTTGGAGGGTTATTTAAGTAGGGTTCTACAAATCCATAATCGGAGCTAAAACCGGTATTGCCTGCTTCAAAATCGCCATTAATTATAAGTTCATTCGAAACGGTTAATTGTGTTGTCGCCGAACAGCCATTGGGATTGGTTATTGTAAGGGTATATACATCTACAATATCAACAATTAACTCCTTATCGGTGCCGACCACATCGCCGTTCGAATCTACCCATGAGTAACTGGCCCCGTCGGCACCTCCATAGGCCGTCAAGAGCACCCTGCCCTCGTAAGCACAATAATCAGGCGCAATTACCGGATCGGGTGTTTCGCAAATATCAACAAATACGGTATCGCGCCCCGGGCAATTGGTATCCGGATCAACATAAGTAACCACAAATTGAGTGGTATCAGTTATGGTAACATTTGTTGGATTAGCTACATTTGAAGTAAAACCTGCCGGTATCGATTCCCAACTTACATCAACCGCTGTGCCGGTGCTGGTTCCGGTTACAGTTACGTTATCGATGGCCCAAAAATAATCATAAGTAGCATAATACCTGAAACGAATATATAAAGTCGGTTGTCCAATGTAGGCAGTTAAATCAATTGTTTCATGTCTGAAATTTGTTGAACTTCCCCTATCCGAATTAAATTGCTGAACTTGTGTCCAGTTTGCCCCATCGGTAGAAACCTCAATGTTTGCATAATCTCCTCCGTTATCTTCATAATAATGATAAAAATCCAACTCCAAGGAATTATATCCAACGGTACTAAATGCCGGGCTTTCAAGTGTTGTTCTAGTATAATCACTCCACCATTCCTGATCATCACTATTAGATAAATAAAACTGTGAATCATCATTCGAACTAAACCTTACTTCCCCCCAATATGCAGAATACCTATAACCCTCCGGCCTTAATGTCCATGCGGCCGCGGCTGGATCTCCCCCTGATGAGTTATTGGTTGTTCTCCAGCCACTGGCACTGCCGTTAAAATCTTCAGACAGGAGCGTTCCCGGCAATGGAGTACCACCAGAAATATCAGAAGATGAATACAGGTTAAACGTTCCACCCGGACAAACACAATTCACATCGACACTTGCTGTAACCTCAGGTGCAGGAGTTACCACTACAACTACCGGATAGGTAGCCGGGTTTACACAATCATTGGAAGTTAAGGTATATTCGTAAGTAACCGCAACAGGATTATCGGTAGTATTAACAAGTACTTCGTTAATATCGCCGGTTCCCGAAGCTGCCGGATTACTTATTCCTGCCACCGCAGCCCGGGTCCATGGGAAAGTGGTTTCCGAAACATCGCTGGTTGGAGTATAAGAAAACAGGCTTTCACTACAAACACCATCAGGATTTAAGGTACTGGTTAATGATGGTGCTGGGGTTACCATTACCACCACATCTTGTGTGTTGGTGCAACCATCAGCTTCCAATGTATAGGTATATACAACCGGAATTGGGGCCTTTGTGGTGTTTATCAGATACTCGTCTATTGCATCCGTTCCTGTTTCTGCAGGATTATCAATACCGGCAATGGCTGCTCTGCTCCAGCTAAATGTTGTTCCCGTAGTTGCACTTGCGGGGGTATATGCAAATGCATTGTTACTACAAACACCCGTAGGTGTTAAGGTGCTGCTTAAATATGGTTTAGGACTTACAGTAACCGTTGCGGTTTCGTTAAACAGATGGGTACATCCACCCGCTTCGTAAACACTTACAAGCTTGTAGGTAAAATCGCCATCGGTATCGGTGGGCACGGGCACATCAATTGTATTTCCCGCATTGAGTTCCACATCCTGATTGGCCCCGTCGTTAATGGTGTAGGTAAAAATATATGGTGCAGTTCCGCCATTAACGGTAAAAGTAATATTTGGTTCCTGGTCTTCCTGGCAAACGATTGTATCTTTTTCAATGCCTGCAGTAAGGCCCGGTTTAACTTTCACTACAATATCCATGGCAGCACCAGGGCAGTCGCCATTTTCAGCATAAATTCGGTAGGTAACTGTTGCCTCACTGAAAGTATTATTTACCAATGTTTGTGTAATGGTATTTGTGCTTTCATTCACTCCGTCGGCCACTCCACTCACACTTCCGGCAGGATCTACTGTTGCAGTCCAGTTAAAGGTAGAGCCTGCCAAATTACTTCCCAAAAGAATGGCTGTTTCTTCACCCGAACAAATGGTTTGGAAAAGCGGAGAAGCCGAAACACTGGGTGTAGGATTTACGGTTATCTCAACATTTAAAGGCTCGCCCGGGCAGCCATTATAAACCGGGGTTATGGTAACAATTCTGGTACCTGCATTTGCTGTAAACGATGGAATTTCAGTAACATTATTTTTATTAAACAGCCCGATATCCTGCCCCCCTGTTATATTGAAGGTAACCGCCGCTCCCAGGTTACTGCTTAGCGCAACAGCCGGAGTGGTTTCGCCCTCACAGTATTCCATTGCCGCTATGGGATTAACTGTTGCAACCGGGTTTACATCTACTAAATAGCTGGCCGTTGCCGTATTATTTCCACATGCGTTGTTTCCGGTAACTGTTAAGGTTAAAGTAACCGTATTTCCGGCATCGGCAAGCACCGAAGTATAGCTGGGACTTAATGAATTACTATTGGTTAAGGTACCATTTCCATCGTGTGTCCATTCAATTGTTCCGTTATTGGCATTTGCTCCGCTAACGGTATGCGTTTCGTCGATACAAATTGTTGCACTTCCACCGGCCGATGCTGTAGGTGGCAGATTATCGGTTACGGTTACAACAGCAGGACAACTTGACGGATTTCCATTATTATCGGTTACGGTAAGCGTTACGGCATTTGTACCCAAATCGGCACAGGTAAAATCATAGCGATCTAAATCACGGCTTGCAATACCACAGGCATCATACGAACCGTTATCAATATCAGCAGCAGTAATACTTGCATTTCCGGTTTCATCTAATTGAACCGTAAAATTTTTACAAATTGCTATGGGCTTAGTTTTATCTTCAACGGTAACAGTTCCCTCGCAGGTCGAGGAATTTCCGGAAGCATCGGTAACGGTTAAGGTAACGGTATTCGTCCCTACATCTTCACAGCTGAAAATAGTTTTATCAATAGTAACACTTTTAATAGAACAGTTATCCGAACTTCCGTAGTCAATGTCAGAAGCAGCGATAACCGCTGTTCCACTTGAGTTAAGCTGTATGGTAATTTCGCGGCAACTGGCTGTTGGGTTGATGTCATCAACGATTTCAACAGTTGCAAAACAAGTATTTGAGTTGCCATGCTCATCAGTAACCGTTAATGTTACGGTATTGGATCCCACATCGTCACAGGTAAAATCAGTTTTATCCAGAGCGAATACCAGGTTGGCTTCCTCAGTACAATTATCGGTACTCCCGTTATCGATATCGGATGTTGTAATTGAAGCGTTGCCTGTAGCATCTAATTGGATCGTTAGGGGTTTACAGATGGGGGTTGGATCCTGATCATCGATGACTGTTACATCAAACGTACAATCAATGGTACGCGAGTTAGCATCGGTTGCCTCGGCCCGAACCGTAGTCGTTCCTACTGGAAACTGGTAAGGGAATGTGATTTCTGTGGCGCCTATATAATATTTGATATCGCTTACTGAACAGTTGTCGGTCGCTGTTGCTACAAAACTCTGCGTTGAGTAACATTCTCCCGCGTCTGTATCGTAAGAGGCAAGTACCGTTGGACAAGTAATTACTGGATCCTGATCATCGACGACTGTTACATCAAACGTACAAGTGGCAGTGTTTGATGCGTTATCTGTAATTGTCCAAACTACCGTGGTTGTTCCCAGCGGGAAAACTGCGCCGGCCAATGTCGAGCCTGAGTTAAAGTCGTTCAACACACTCGCGATGCCGCAGTTATCGCCTGTCGCAGTTGGATCAAACTCTGTGCCTACAACTGTATAGTTACATGTTCCGGCATCTGAATCTTTTGACCGGTTGGCCACGCAGCTAATCGTTGGATTTTCATTATCAGTTACGGTTATATCAAAACTACAATCCACACTACCACAAACATTAATAGCAGTAACCGTAACCGTAGTAGTACCCAAATTAAACGAAGATCCGGAGCCGGTACCATTACCACTTCCTATAGTTTCTCCTGAGAAAGAATAAGTTAAATCAGGTGCTGGAGTACCAGTCGCTGCAACGGTATAATTTACATTTGCTGCACAGGTTCCTACTATTGTGTTGGCCAATATATCTGTTGTCTGACAAGTAGTAAATGTAGGAGGTGTATTTACGGTAATAGTAACAGTAGCATTTGCAATAAACCCATTACCATCAGTAGCTATAACCTTATAATCTCCGGCATCGGCTGTTGTTGCGTTTGAACGTGTTGGGTTTTGATCTGTGGATGAAAAACTATTAGGCCCAGTCCAAGCATAAGTAAATGGTGCATCGCCGGTTGGGTTAGAAGTTAAATTTATTGCATCACCTGTGCAAACTGTATTTTGAACAGCTCCTGCAATTACCGTTGGATCATCAGCCGTAATTCCCGAAATATTAAGATCCCCGGTTAAGCCATTAAATGTAACTGTATTTCCTTCGGCTACATCTCCTTTTATCCAGCCCGTTTCGTTCCATGCTCCAGCCTTGATTTCAGACTCTGTTCCTACAATATCGGCCGGACGATAGTCTGCACTAATGTTATAAACAGGATATGTAATTCCTGTTAGTTCCACGGTCCAGTAGCGTGAAAGGTAATTTGAGCTACTAAGGTTGTCTGCAAACTTGCCATCGGTAGTGGTAACTTTAATGGAAGCATTTGAAGAGTATGAAGTAGCAGAAATTGTAATCTCAACAGGGATTTCATTCCCGGCACCGTCAGCCAGAATAAAAGAGTAAGTACCGTTAGTACTAATTGTTCGGGTAATTTCGAGTTCAGCGTTGTTGGCGGTTGTGATATTTGGAAGATCAATAGCACTAATAATTTGGTAGGTATTAGCTGTTCCATCTCCAAAATGAAATACTCCGTTGGTAATTGCTTTTGTTCCATCACCGGAGACTTCAGCAATACCTAAATCTATGGCTGTACCACTTGTACTATTGGCATGAATTATATTTATCGTGCCTGCTGCAAAATCAAACGCACCCTGTTGGGTAACGTTTAAAGCTCCTGTACTCGAAAGTCCATTGCCAACAGTGGCCAGGTTGATTGTACCTCCTGAAATATTGATCCCTGAAGGGATGCCAGTGGCCAGCGTTCCTCCTGCCGAATTATGCAAACGCCCAGCTATATTCACAGTTCCACCCGACACTATAAATGCTCCATCGGTTGACGTTTCGATTGAATTTCCAGCACTATTTCCGAAATTAGCAGTTCCGGAAGATACCTGAATTAATCCCTGATTACCGATTGTAAAGTCTCCGGTATTTAGCGTAGCACCATTCACATGTATTCCCCCTTTCTGGGGAAGATCAAACGCATCACTTAGAGTGTAACTACCAGTTGATAACACCAAAAGCCCACTACTAAATGTATAGCTACCCAGTGAAACTGCTCCTACTGAATTTATTTCAAGTGAGCTGGAAACATCTGAACCTTTATTCAAGATAAAATTATTGAAGCTAGTAGTTGAACTTCCACCGATAACTGCATCTGCAGAACCTGTAAATTCAATCGTTCCGCTTCCGGATGAATAGATACCGTTATTGGTCCAGTTGCCATATACCTGCAGTGTAGTTGCGCCACTGTGATCTAAAGTTCCACCAGTCTCGATTGTAATATTATTACATTCTGCAGCTGCATCAACTGTTACTGTAAAACCTGAAGGAATTATAACATCATCCTCAAAATCAGGTACACAGTTGCAGTCCCAGGTAGAGGCAAGGTTCCAATCACCTGTTGCTCGTGCAGTAATCGTTCCAGCTGTTCCGGCTCCCGATTTCAAAACAACCTCTCCCGCTTCAACAGTAATTAAATGTTCGGCATATCCTCTGTTCCCATTTATATCCGTAATCTCATAGGTTCGGGTAAGGGTGTAGGGGCAATCCGGATTGCTTTTCGATTCGGAAGCCAAACGGAAACTTGAATAATAAATTCGACAGTTATCCCATACAGCGCCTCCTGCATTTGCAAATTCCGACCAAATGGAATAAGCAGCCGGTATGGTTTGCCCACAATCCAGCGTAATATTTTCGGGTGCGGTAATATGAGGTGCTTCATTATCAGAAACTAAAATACTAAAATCGAATTCCAACAAAAGATCTCCATCCTCAAAAATCCTTACAGTATATTCTCCATCACTCAAAGTTGTTTGATCTTTACGGCCCTGAACAATTCCGTTTCCATTACTCGTTAACCAAACGTAACTTAGTGCACCACTTGTACCACTAACTATTAACTTAACAGTTCCATCATTTCCGCCTTTACATGTAACATCGGTTTTTAAAAAGGCAATTTCTGCTTGATTAACCGCTCCTGCCTTTAAAAGTAATTGCGATTCTTCGGCCTTTTCTTTGGTTTCAGAAACCATACTTTCACCTAGTACTTTAATTACGTGTTTTACTTCGGTAACATTTCCACTAACATCGGCAATGCTGTAGGTACGGGTAATGGTATAGGGGCACCGGATAGCACTGGCTATTTGCCTGACATAACGGAAGCTTTCGAAATCGACAGCACAGTTATCACTTACTTTTCCACCGGCTTGCTCAAACTGTTTCCAGGAAGTAAAGGCATCTTCAACTTCTTCGCCACACACAACAACAATGGTTTCAGGTGCGGTTAATTCCGGGGCTTCGCGGTCAACCACCGTTACTAAAAAGCTATGGATTGTTTCATTTAAACCATCACTAATGCGGTATTCCACATTGGTTTCTCCAACCGGGAATTCATCACCCGGTTTGTAATTCGACTTACTAATTAAATTTTCTGTAGCTACGCAATTGTCGGTCACGATGGGTTCGGTCCAGTTTACGCGGGCGTAGCATTTTCCGGTGCTATTGGAAACCGTAATATTTCCCGGAGAAAAAACCAGCCGGGGTGCCTGGTTATCGCGAACAGTAAGCGTAAATGTACAGTAGATAGGGTTGTTGTTTCGGGTTGTGCCCTGGTAGGTAATCCGGGTTGTTCCTTTGTTAAAAACATAAGAACTAAGCTGATTAACTCCGCTGCCGGGCGACTGCGCATTGGTAGCGCCCTCCATTTGCCAACGTAAGGTAGATATAATATTTTCAGGATCGGGTAGACTTAATCCGGATGTTACGAGCGCATCGCAAGAGTTGAGATCGGTGGTTACAAAAGTATTTTTGGGATAAACAAATGCTGCGGTATCCTGATCGGGCATAGCCAGTGGCACAGCACTATTCCTTTGACTGGTATTGGCGTCAACAGCATTATTATTGGCTGTTTCCAACATTTCAGGCAAAGTATTACACAAAGATGCAAGTACAAAATTGTTTGATTGTTTGTAAGGAAAATGCGCAGAAGAAAGAGCCTCAGAAGCCAATAAATTGCTGGTGACAGGCTTGGACACGACAATAGCATTGACACATTCTGCCGAATCTATCTCCATATTGTGTAGGAAGATTGTTGAAGCAAATAACAACAATATCTTCCTTATTGAGTTATAGTAACATTTCGTCACCAACGCTTCCCCCGGGTTAATCTTATTTCCTGTGTTTTCTGCTGAAAAAGATCAATCTAAAACACAACCTCTTTCACTAACAAAATACACTATCCTTATAAAAGCTCTAAATGTAACTAAAATTGTATTCTTAACAACAACATATATTCTGTAATTAACTTTTCTGAAGCAGGATCAATAATTTAAAATGCCGTTTGTATTTATTTATGCCTCATTAATTTTCACCTCTGTTTTCGGTTAACCAAACCTGTATAATAAGCTTAAGATTGAATGAAATTCAAAAAAAATAAAGAACTAAGGAGTTATGAATAATGAGTAGAGAAAAAAAGCAAAATCAGTCTCAATACTCAAATCTCTGTACTCAAATCTACTTCCTTTTATAATGGAAATTTATAGAAACTAAAGTAGCTGCAATGAATTGAAAATCGCTGAAAGCAAATTTCAGGAGGCTTATCACTAACCAGAAAATAAAATGGGTTACCAGGTAGCTATCTGGCTGTATTCTACAACACTCAGCTAATGCAAAACCGGTAACCTGTTATTGTCTATTCTTAACCACTTCGGCAAATACACGCAAAAAATTACCGCCCCAAACTTTAGCAATTTCCTCCTCGGTGTAACCACGTTTCAGCATTTCGGCGGTAATGTTAGGCATCTGGCTCACATCGGCACAATCGGCCAGTCCGCCACCGCCATCAAAATCCGATCCAATACCCACGTAATCAACTCCTACCAGATTTTTTACATAGTCGATATGATCTACACAATCGGCAACCGTTGGCAATTGCTTGGGGTATTTCTCATCCAGTTCGCGCCAGTGTTTCCGAACTTCTGCCTGCTCCTCTTCGCTCATTTTTGCAAAGCGGGTATTGAAAATATTCCTTATTTCCTGTTCTTTCTGGTAACGAACAGTGGTAGTATCGGGATCTTTAATATAGTCGTCGAGTAAACAAATTTGAATTACACCGCCATTTTTGGCCAGTGCTTTTATCATATCATCCGTCATGTTTCGCTTATGATGTGCAATAGCACGCACGCTGGAGTGCGAAGCAAAAACCGGCACCTTGCTCATTTCCACCACATCGTAAAACGATTTGTCTGAAATATGCGAAACATCGATTAACATTCCAAGGCGGTTCATTTCTTGCACTACTTCTTTTCCAAAAGTACTCAATCCATCATGTTCGGGGCCTTTTCTATCGGTTGAAGAATCGCATACATCGTTATTCGACGAGTGACAAAGCGTGATGTAACGAACACCTTTATTGTAAAACTCCTCTACCCTGTCGAGCTTCTGCCCCAACGGAAAACCATTTTCCATTCCGATGTAGATAGCGCGTTTTCCTTGTTTTTTAAGACGAGCAACATCTTCCGGAGCAGTGGCCACCTCGGCCATATTATTATATTTTTGACATACCTCCTTGGTTTTCTCAATCATCTTATTCGCCATTTCATAAGCATTCTGCGTATTCTCTTCGGTGCGAGGGCGCTGGCTGGTAAATGCTGCAAAAAAAATGGCATCCAAGCCACCTTCTTCCATTCGCGGAAAATCAACGCGGCTACCCGGTGCTTCGTTTTTTTCACCTACATCCAGTCCTCTGTCTAACAGCGCCATTGGTGTATCACAATGTGTATCAATTGTTATTATACGTTTATGAACTTCCATTGCTTTTCCATCTTTACCTTCACAAAATCCATTTAATCCGGCTAACAGTCCCCCAACCATCAGCAAAAAAGAACAAGCCTTACCCATTATGAAATGTTTTTGATTTTAAACTGAAAACAATATTAACAAATGTATTTTAAAACAGGCCCTACTCTATCAAAAAGAACCTCTCTTAGCATTAAAATACAAACTTTGTTAATACCACTCCTCATCACAACTGCAACAGACAAACACCAGTTTTGATCGTCAGCCCTTAAAATCTTTAAATTTTGTCTTGTATATTTACCCGAAAAAATTGCGAATAAACAGAAAATATAAATGGCTCCTTCTTCCGTGTTTAGCGGGAATTATTTTTGCCCTTACCCTTCTTCTTCGCCAGTTTCCCAACCTTGTTGAAACCTGGTATGCACAGCGACTCTATCCATTTATAGCTTCGTTACTTTCAACCCTTTCTTTTATTTTTCCCTTTTCGCTTGCTGATATTTTTTATGCGGCATTGTTTTTACTCCCTTTAATCCTGCTTGTTCTGGTTTTCACCAAACGGATAAAATGGAAAGCTGCCGGAAAATTTTTGCTGAATGTTCTGGCCACAGTATATATCCTGTTTTATGTGCTTTGGGGTTTCAATTATTTCCGTTTGCCCTTACCCGACCGGCTTGGAATAAACGACCGCGAACCCGATACCGAAGAATTTGTGCAATTTATTCACCGGTACACCTCCGAATTAAACCGGCTACATTGCGATTTTGACAGCATTGACAAGACTGAAACCGACCGCTTAATTGAAGAATCGTACCAACAACTGGCACCGGTTTTACAGTTTGAGTACCCCATGGGCAAGCGCCCCGACAAAAAAATTACTTTCAGCAGCTTTTATGCAAAATCAGGAATCACCGGTTACTTCGGGCCATTTTTTAACGAAGTGCATGTGAACAAAATGATTTTGCCCATTGAATACCCTTTTGTTCTGGCGCACGAAAAAGCACATCAGCTGGGTGTTACAAGCGAGGCCGAAGCCAACTTTTACGCGTGGCTGGTTTGCACACACAGTTCGTCGCAACAAATCAGGTATTCGGCGAAACTGTTTATTTCATTTCATTTTTTCAGACAGGCTAGAGGTTTGGAAGAGTATAAACAGCTTGTTGCTGAAATCTCGCCCGAAGTGCAGGCCGACATCAACAGAATAAGTGAACATTGGAACCAACTGCGCAATGCAACCATGGACAAAACAGCATCAAAACTCAACGATGCCTACCTGAAACACAACAATATAAAGTCGGGGATAAAAGATTACACCGGCGTGGTTGACCATGTTATGAACTTTACGTTAGATTCAGCTTTTCAGCAACGCCACGGACTTGCGCCCCATTAAAATCATTTATTTTTACAGCGATTAACAAAAGTTGGAAAAGGAAATGAAGTAAAAACCTCCTGTTTCCGACTTCAAACTTTTTATATGAAGCTAACACCGATTTCTGCCGGTCATTTTCATTGCGATGGAGGAGCCCTGTTTGGCGCCATTCCAAAAGTATTGTGGAACAAAGTTTACCCGTGCAACGACGATAATTTTACCCGATTAACTTTGCGTTGCTTGCTAGTTGAAACCGGTGAACGCAAAATATTGATCGAAGCCGGAATTGGAAACCACTATCCCGAAAAACACCTCCGAAATAATGGCGTAACTTCGGTTGATGCGTTGGAAAAATCATTAGCCGAAAAAGGTTATTCAGCTACCGATATTACTGATATATTTTTTACGCATCTGCACTGGGACCACTGCACCGGAGCCGTTAAAACTATTGACGGCAAACTGGAATTAGTATTCGCGAATGCCACTTTGTGGAGCAGCAAAACACAGTGGGAACATGCCAAAATTTCGAATCCGCGTGAACGGGCAGCTTTCCATCGCCCGGTGCTGGACTTTATGATGGAATCGGGAAAATTAAAGCTGATTGAAAAAGAAGGTGAATGGCTCCCCGGCTTTGAGATAAGACTATTCGATGGCCACACCCCGGGGCAAATGCTGCCCATCCTTCACACCGAAAAACACGTTTTTGTTTACACTTCAGATTTAATTACCACTGCGGCAAACATTCCTCTGCTTTGGATTTCCGCTTACGATCTTGATCCGGTGAAAGTGATGGAAGAGAAAGGCAAATTTCTGAAAGAAGCTGCTGAAAAAGACTACATCCTGTTTTTTGAGCATGATTATTATACCGAATGTGCCTCGGTGCAGGAGACCGAAAAAGGTGTGCAACTGAAAGAGAAGTTTAGCTTAGCAGAATTGGGTTAAAACAAATTTAGAACTCAGAAAGCAGTTTTCTGCGATCATCTGTTAAATCAGTGTCATCTGCGTTCAGTCTTCACCAGTTCCTTAGTAGAAAGCAAACCACAGGCCGCATAAATATCCTGGCCACGCGACGCACGAACAGTGGTAAGAATTCCCTTTTTATTCAGTGCATCTTTAAATCGCTGAATGGTTTCTTCACCCGGACTTTTTAACGGTGTTCCCGGCACGGGGTGAAAACGAATCAGGTTGATGCGGCATTTTAACCCACTAAGCAGGCGGGCCAGTTCATCAACATGCTTTTGTGAATCATTCAGGTCTTCGAACAAAATATACTCGAACGACACGCGGCGCTGACGGCCAAAATCCCAGCTTTTAATTTCGTCAATCACCTCTTCAATCGGGTAAGCCACCTGAACCGGCATAATTTTCTGACGCTCTTCGTGGAATGGAGTATGCAAACTCACGGCCAGGTGCGCCTCGCTTTTTTCAAGGAAAGTCAGCATGCCCGGAATAATACCGATAGTTGAGACGGTTATCCGTCGAGGACTCATGGCAAAACCCCATTCCGAAGTCAGGATTTCAAGGCTTTTCAACACTTCCTCAAGGTTATCGAAAGGTTCGCCCATGCCCATGTACACGATGTTGCTTACCTCTTCTACTTCATCGATACTTTTTATCTGATTGATGATTTCGCCGGCCGAAAGTTGCCCCTGAAAACCCTGTTTGGCCGTAAAACAAAACAGGCAACCCATTTTACAACCTACCTGCGAACTCACACAAACGGTTTTGCGGTCGCGCTCCGGAATCATCGCCGTTTCGATAAATTTATTCTGGATCGTAGGGAACAGGTATTTGCGTGTACCATCAATACTGGCACTTACTTTTGTATAAGGCGTTAAGCCAAATTCAAAACGTTCGCTGAGCAATTCACGGGCTTTTTTCGAGAGATTTGTCATCTCCTCAATCGAGCTGATCTGCTTTTTATACAGCCAATCGGTGATTTGTTTTGCCGTAAATTTTGGCAGCCCCAGCTCTACTACCAGCTCCTGTAACTCCCCTAATGTTTTCCCGAATAAACGCTCCTTCATACCTGTAAATTTGCTGCAAAGATAACGCAAAAATTTTTTGCAAGATTTCCCTCAATGAATTCGATACTTGTATCACCGCCTTAAAAGACGGTGCAAAGAATACTATTCGCTAAAGTTGATTACTGCTATCCAATGCAAGTTTCTTAAACAACAAATTTGAAGAAGAGTTTTATCCCATCAGCGATTTTTTAAAATCCAATGGGCAATTCGTCAACAAATCCCATGGGCTTCCTAACCTTCGGATTTCTATTCACAAAAGAGCCAAGGTGACATGGCAATCAGAAATTAGTGCTGATCCATTCAACAGCCTTTTCAATATCAATGTCTTCCATACATTTAAAATGCTTTTTGGGGCATTTCTGGTGGCCTAACTTGGAACAGGGCCGGCACCTCAAACCGGTTACCTGCATTACCTCCGACGACCCGCCGGGTTGGTAGGGCGTCATTCCAAACTCGGGAATGGTATTTCCCCAAAACGAATAGATCTTCTTTTTAAAAGCTGCTGCAATGTGCATCAATCCGGTGTCGTTCGTTAATACGAGGCGCGAATCGCGCAACAATGAAGCAGACTGGTTCAGCGAAATTTTTCCGGCAAAATTCAGCACATTCCCCTTCGACTGCGAAAGTACCTTTTCGCCTTCGTCGTATTCATTTTTACCGCCCAGCAATATTACCGGGTACGGAATCTGCTGGCATATTTCGCTCACCTTATGAACGGGCAGCTTCTTGGTGAAATAAGTTCCGGCAATTACAAAGGCCACATACCCGTTCTGAAAAGGTTCGGGCAGATCATCCTGTTTAAACGAAGTTGTTTCATCGATAAAATAATCGAGCCCTTTGTTGTCTTTTTTTACATCAAAAACCGTAACCGTTTCCAGGTAACGATCCACAATGTGCACATCGGGCAGGCGATTCATTTTTAACCGAATCATCAGAAACTTCTCCCAGTTGATTTTATTCACCGCAAACGACTGCATTTTTAGCCGGCGTTTTATTTTGTTGCTTCTGAAATTATTATGGAGATCGATGATATAATCGTAATTCTCTTTCGCCAAATCGTGAATTAGCGCGCCAATATTATCCTCGAGGAAATGGATTTTATCGATATAAGGATTGGAGTACACCAGGCAGGCAAATTTCTTTTTGGTAACAAAATGCACTTCGGCATTCTCTACCTGCTGCTTCAAACCACGCACAACCGGCGTTGTAAGAACAATATCGCCAATGGAGCTAAAACGTATTACCAGAAATTTGACCTTCATTTTTTACAAAGTATCTAAGATATCATAATTTTGGAGAACTTGAATTGGAGACACAAAAAATCCCCGCAGAAGATTTCTACGGGGATTCTTTAACTAGCTTATCTTTATCGTACTATGTCGATTCAACCAACACAATAATTTTATTTGCTTTATTTTCAATTACACCACCATCAACTTCAAAATGCTGCTCTACGCCACTGGTTTCTACAATTTTAAGTACTCCTTTTTCCAATGTTGAAATAATGGGAGCATGGTTTTTAAGTATTTCAAAGCCACCTTTGCTTCCCGGAAGCTGAATAAGCTTTACATCGCCCTCAAAAACTTTTTTATCCGGTGTAATTATTTCTAAATGCATGGTTTTCCTTTCCGATTTTAGTTGTCAGCTAACAATTTCTCGCCTTTTTCGATGGCCTCTTCAATAGTACCAACAAGGTTAAATGCAGCTTCAGGATATTTGTCCACCTCGCCGTTCATAATCATTCTGAAACCTTTGATGGTATCTTCGATTGAAACCAGTTTTCCTTCCAGCCCGGTAAATGCCGAAGCCACAAAGAATGGCTGCGAAAGGAAACGCTGCACACGACGTGCCCGGTGAACCACCAGCTTGTCTTCTTCCGAAAGTTCGTCCATACCCAGAATGGCAATAATATCCTGCAACTCGGTATAACGCTGTAACAACATAATTACATCCTGCGCGCAGTTGTAGTGTTCGTCGCCAACAATTTCGGGCGTAAGAATACGCGACGAAGAATCGAGCGGATCAACCGCAGGATAAATACCCAGCTCGGCAATTTTACGACTCAATACCGTTGTTGCATCGAGGTGAGCAAACGTTGTTGCCGGCGCAGGGTCGGTCAGGTCATCAGCAGGCACATAAACCGCCTGAACCGATGTAATCGAACCATTTTTAGTAGAAGTAATCCGTTCCTGCATCACCCCCATTTCGGTGGCCAGCGTTGGCTGGTAACCTACTGCCGATGGCATACGGCCAAGCAGTGCCGAAGTTTCAGCACCCGCTTGCGTAAAACGGAAAATATTATCAACAAAGAAAAGGATATCGCGACCACCTCCGGCAGAACCGTCGCCATCGCGCAAACTTTCAGCAATTGTGAGTCCTGAAAGCGCAACACGTGCACGTGCACCCGGTGGCTCATTCATCTGACCAAATACCATGGCCAGCTTCGATTTTTTCAATCGCTCCGGATCAACTTTCGAAAGATCCCAACTTCCTTCTTCCATCGATTTTTTGAATTCTTCGCCATAATCAACAATGTTGGCTTCAATCATCTCACGAAGCAGGTCGTTTCCTTCACGGGTACGTTCTCCAACACCGGCAAACACCGATAATCCCGAGTGCGCCAAGGCAATGTTGTTGATCAGCTCCTGAATCAATACAGTTTTACCCACACCGGCACCACCAAACAAACCAATTTTACCCCCTTTTGCATAAGGCTCAATCAGGTCGATTACCTTTATACCGGTGTATAAAACTTCGGTTTCAGTGGTTAAATCTTCGTATTTTGGTGGTTCGTTATGAATGTTCAAACCTTCTTTTGGCAATTGCTCCAATCCGTCAACCGAGTCGCCTACTACATTCAACAAACGACCCAATGCAATCTCTCCTTTTGGCATGGTAATCGGGCTACCCAAAGCATTTACGGCCGTCCCTCGCTGTAATCCGTCAGTTGAATCCATTGCAACACAACGAATGGTGTTTTCGCCAATGTGTTGCTGACATTCTATTATTAAACTTTCTTTGCCTTCGCGGGGAATTTCCAATGCATCGTAAATTGATGGAAGTTCACTGCCTTCACTATCGAAACTAACATCTACTACAGGCCCGATAACCTGTAATATTTTTCCTATGCTCTGAGCCATATTGGATTAGATTTAAGTCCGGTTGAAACCGTTTTTCGTTAAAATTTTTTAAACCCAACAAATTTAGCATTGTTTTGTTTTTATGCAAGATTGCGCCGGGCATTTGTTCGATAAATTAACTTCATCAAAAGACTTTAATGCTTACGTGTAAGCATTTTGTGCGCAAGATTCCGAAGTGGCTGTTTTACAACATCCTGCACATTTAAATCATCTAAAATGCGGATAGCACGATTGAAAAAGTCATTTACTTTTTCTTCGGCAATATTTTTTACTCCAATCGATTGATACAATCCGGTAACAGCAGCTATTTTTTCTTTCGGATCAAAGTCTGTTTTTTCGATCCAGCTTATTAGCGCTGCTTTCTCATTTTCAGAAGCTTTTGCCAGTGCGTTAATCAGTAAAAATGTTTTTTTATTAGCCAGAATATCGCCGCCGATTTGCTTGCCAAATACCGCCTGATCGCCAAAAGTATCCAGCAGATCATCCTGCAACTGGAAAGCCAGTCCCAGGTTAATTCCAAAATCGTAAAGCTGATTCGCCAGGTTTTCGGGCGCGTTGGCCAAAAGTGCACCAACTTTTAAGCTGCATGCCAACAAAACGGCTGTTTTCAGCCGGATCATTTCCAGGTATTCCGCTTCGGTAACATCCATACGCTGTTCAAAATCCATATCGAATTGCTGGCCTTCGCACACTTCTATTGCTGTTTTACTGAATACCTCCAGCACTTCGGGCAGCGCTTCCGAGCGTTGTTCAAGGAAATACCGATACGATTGAAAAGCCATGGCATCGCCGGACAAAATAGCTGCATTTTCGCTGAATTGTTTATGAACAGTCGGGCGGCTTCTGCGCACATCCGCTTTGTCCATTATATCATCGTGAAGCAGCGTAAAATTGTGGAAGACTTCAATACCAACTGCTGCCGGAATTGCCTTTTCAATAGCTTCGGAAAACATATTGAAAGCCAGTAAAACCAACACCGGGCGCAAACGTTTTCCGCCCATATCGAGCGAATACTTTATAGGCGCATACAATTCAACCGGTTGATTACGGAGCAGTTCTTTCGAGCGCTTTTCAATTTCGGCACTCACGCTGTTTTGAAGTTCTTCTACGGTGTACATCACTTTCCCAGGTTTAATTCGTCATCAGGAACAATTTCCAGGTCATCGAGTTCAATATCTTCTTCTTCATCGTAAATATGAAGCAATGGTTCTTTAAAGGCTTCGGTTGTTGTAAGCCGCTCGAGGCCCGACAATAACGATGGCAGCAATATCAGGTTTGAGGTTACAGCAACCAACAAGGTTAACGAAACCAAAATTCCCATGGCCTGTGTTCCGCCGAAATTTGAAATAGTAAAAATTCCGAAACCAAAGAACAGCACCACCGAAGTATACAACATACTAACACCGGTTTCTTTTAAGGCAATTACCACCGATTTCCGGATGTCCCAGTTGGTCATATTCAGCTCCTGCCGGTATTTGGCCAAAAAGTGAATCGTATTATCAACCGAAATACCAAAGGCAATACTAAATACCAGAATGGTTGAGGCCTTTATCGGAATTCCCGTAAATCCCATTACCGCCGCCGTAAATATCAGCGGAATAATGTTCGGTGTCAGCGATAAAATCACCATTCTCCACGACGAGAACATAATGGCCATAAATGTGGATATCAATAAAATAGCCAGGCCCAAACTCGAAAAAAGGTTCTTTAATAGATACTGGTTTCCTTTAAACGCAATAATACTCGATCCGCTAATGGTTACATCGTATTTGTCGGTAGTAAATATCGAGTCGATATCGGCATTAAACTGCGTATATAATTCTTCCATTCGTTTGGTGCCCACATCTTTTACGCGAATGCTGATACGCGTAATTTGCCGCGTGCTATCCATAAACGAATGTAACAATCCGGCATTCTCTTCGCCCGTTGCGGCATATTGCAGAATAAAGTTTTTTTCGCGGTTATTGGGCACACTGTAGTAGCGCTCGTGGCCATTATAAAAGGCTTGCTTGGCAAACTTTAACAGATTAAGCAAGGAGATGGATGCCGACAATTCAGGATATTCGGCCAGGCGTTCTTCCAACTGCTCTATTTTCTGGAAAGTGCTGAGCTGCATTACGCCCTGTGGCTTTTTGGTGTCCACCATAATTTCCAAAGGCATCAGGCCGTTAAAGTTGCTTTCAAAAAATTTCAGATCGACATACACTGGATCATCTTCCGGGATATCATCGAGCATATAACCCGAACTTTTCATCAGGGTAATTCCGTAAATGCTTACCACAATTATACCGATGGTAGCAAAATAAACCACCTGACGGTAATTTTGGGTAATGTGCATCAGTTTACGGATTATCGAGGTAACAAGCTTATTATCGAGGTGACCAACGTGGCGCGACGAAGGCGGTCCGATAAAACTGAATATAATTGGAATAAGCAGCAACGAAAGGATAAAAAGCCCCAAAATATTCAGCGAGGCAATGATACCAAACTGACGCAAAATATCGCTCTTTACAATAATAAATGTAGCAAATCCCGAAGCCGTGGTGAGGTTGGTTAAAAAGGTAGCGTTACCAATTTTAATGATCACCCGCTGCAGCGCTTTTATTTTATTTCCGTGGCTAACGTATTCGTGGTGGAATTTATTCAGCATGTAAATACTGTTCGGAATTCCGATAACAATTAGCAAAGGCGGTATCATTCCGCTTAACAGGGTAATTTTGTAGCCAAACAGCGACAACATTCCCATGGCCCAGATAACACCAACGATTACAATAAGCACCGGAACAAAAACAGCTTTAAACGACCGGAAAAACAGGAACAAAACCACGATACAAATCAACAGCGCCAGCCCACTGAACATATACAGCTCGCGCTTAATTTTTACCGAGTTTACTACCCTAATGTAGGGCATACCCGAATAATGAAGCTTCACATCTTCTTTCTGCTCGAAATTATGGCAAACCTCCTGAATTCCGGCAACCAGCTCTTCGCGCTCCTTACTTGCCATTTTATCTTTGTTTACCGTAATGGCCAGCAGATAGGTGTCGGTTTCGTCGTTATAAACCAGCTTGCGGTAAAAGGGCAGCCGCTTAAATTCGGCCACGCAAGCATCCAGTTCTTCCTGCGTTGAAATCGTATCCGGAAAGGTGTTTACAACTTCAAACTTCTTTTCGTCCTTGTTTTTTTCAAGGTTATAGGTGTTTGATACCGAAAGCAAATTTTCAACGCCATCCACCTTTTTCAAATCATTACACAGCGATTTCCATGCATTAAAATGATCGAGGCGAAAAAAATTCGTGTCCTGCACTCCAACAATGATCAGGTTCCCCTCCTGACCAAATACTTTTACAAAATTCTGATAATCTTTATAGGCTTGATCTTTCTTGGGCAGCAATGACGCATACTCGTACGACATTTCCACCTTTCGGGCATGATAGCCCAAAAAGACAGTAATAACAGCCAAAACTGAAAGAAAGAGGATCCGATTCCTAAGGATTACTCTGGATAGTTTAATCCACATGTTTAAATTTCTAAATAAGCGACGAAAGTATATAAATTCCTGAGTTTTGAAAAATGCTTTAATCCAAGGTTAAGCGAATTTAAAACTTTTTAAAATTCATCATTCCATTTCAGAAATAGCAATGACACTTTCGGCCGTTCGGAATAAAAGGTAGCCCCCGGCAATGGCCGGTGTCGAAATCGCGGTCTGTTCCAATTTATTCGTTGCTAAAAATTATACCCAAACCATTTTACAACTCTCATTTTGCCTTTGCTAATTTAGTGAAAGTTGACCGTTCTTAAAACTTTGATTTTTAATTTTTACGGCATGCATTTTAATCTTTCCTAACCGGGAAGCAATTTGTATATGGCAATCGGAAAGAAAACCATAATCATTTGTGGATCACCTGCTGAAACCCCTACCCGGCATTTTGGGTATAAAGACATGAAACCAAAATACTGGAAAACCAACTACCCATTGTTTGCATACAATTGATGAATTCCGGCTAAAAACTAATCGAGAACTAATAGCATGCGAAAAACACTGATCTACACCATTGTTTTTTATTTTGCCAGCCTCGCTTTCTCGTTTGCGCAAATACCCGAACCTCAGTGGCAAAAACAATCGGGCGCCAGGGGCTGCGACTTCTATACCGATATTATTGAAGATGCCAACAAAGGTTACGCTGTTACAGGCGCAATAAAAGTTTCGGGTCGTTCCTTCGATTTTCAGCTGATTCGTTTTGCAGAAAACGGCGATACGCTTTGGACAAAAACCATCGGAACAGAAAAAAAGGAAATTCCGAAGCGCCTAACACAGCTCACCGACAAAAGCTATGTTTTGCTGGGCACTTCTTACGAGGGCGAAAAGCAAAGTTGCCTTTTGGTGCGGCTGGATGAAAACGGAACGAAGCTATGGGAAAAAACATTAGCCCCACAATACCTGTCGGTTGACGATATTATTTCGCTGCCTGAAAACCGCTTTGCCATTGCCGGCTCGAAAAGCGAAAACCCCGACGATCCTAAGGTTTTAATGGCCACGCTGAACGAAAATGGAGAAATAACTATGGAGCAATTATTCATGACCAACATGTCGGGGTGTGCGCGGGCAATAAAAAAACTTCCCAACGGCGATTATGCCCTGGCTGCACAAATTAGCGAAACCGGCAAAAACAATTGCGATATAGTGGCTATACGCGTTAGTAATGCAGGAAAAGCAAAATGGTTTTCGTGGATTAAAACGCCCGACCAAAAGGTATGGCCCGAATGTATTTGCTGCTCGCCCGACAGTGCTTTAATGATTGTTGGCTGGAACGGGAAATGTTTAAACGACATTAACTCGGCCGATCCCATTTTTGATTACGATCTGGTTTTGAACAAAATCGATGCAAGCGGCGAAATTTTGTGGACCAAAAGTGTTGATCGCGAAGGCTCGGAAGGCGGAAATGCCCTTACCATTCGGCCCGATGGCTCTTTTATGGTTGCCGGAATTAAAGCCACATCGTTTCTCGGAAAAGTTGGGCCTTGGTTATTAAACATCGATCCGGATGGCAACGAGCTAAACGAAAAATTACTGAACCTGCATTTTAATAACGATAACGCTTCGCGAATTATAAACAGCTCCGACGGTGGTTTTGTAGTAATTGGCCCGGGGCTGCAAGACGAAACCAACACCCGAAGCGACGGCTGGATTATAAAGTTTGGTGCTTTGTAACAAGAACTTATACCAATTCTTTTTACACCATCAATAGGAATTATTTAACTCCCGGATTACCCAACGGGCATTGTTCCGCACCACCTCCGCTGAATCGTTTTGTAAAACCACCAGTTGTTTCAGCACCTCCTCTTTATTCAACTTTGTTAGCGCTATGGCGCTTTCAGTGCGAACCAGCCAACTTTCACTTTTCAAAGCCTCGCAAAAAAACGGAATGTTAGCTGAATTGATTCGCTGAGACAATACATAAACAATTCGCCACTGCACTTCTTCATCAATATCGGGCAAATAATAAACCGACAATAAAAGATCGGCATTTAGCGACGACGCGCTTATTAAACTGTCGATTGCCAAATTGGCTGTCATCCAATCCTCGCCCTGCAATGCGTTCAGGTACCAGTTGGTTGATTCGCCGGGACGAAGAAATGCGAGTTTTTGCAAGGCATTCCGCTGAATATGTCCATCCTGCGTTTGATAAAGTTCGTAAAAAGCACGGTAAGCCATGGCCGTATCGGCACTAAGAAGCAGATGGGCAATATTCGATTTGTAAAATTGATTTTCGAAGCCGGAGAACAACTCCCACAATTTAGTATTTACATGCGATAAGTCGAAACCCGATAATCCGGCAGTTGTCCGGTTTCTGATTTCCGGCGCTTCATTCTCATCGAATAAAATTTCAAGAGCAGGCTCCACCCACTGTTCCGAATGAATCGTATTAAGCGTTGTCATTATAATTCGCCGGTTCCACAGACTCAGGCTTGTATCCCGGGCATTTTCAATAAGAGCCGCCACGGCTGGTTCACCAATTTTAATTAAAGGTTCTGCATAAGTATTCCACTCCCTTCCGGCCGTTCGCATTTTATTTACCAACGAATCGATTTCAGATTGTTGATTTTGTGCCCGAATATTTAGTGAAAAAATCAGAAGTACTGCACTTATTGCGGTTATCACACCCTTTTTCATTTTACTCCGGATTTTCGGTGAAGTGCGCAATGAAGTATCCGTATAAATCACCGTTGGCAGATTGGTGAAGTTCGTTAATCGATTTTAAGCCAAACAAAGAAGCAACTGTAACCGGATCAACCCGATATTCGTTATGGCCTTCGTAAAACCCGTAGCGGTTAATGTAAAACAACACCATCTCTCCGGTGTGCAAATACGAGAGTTCTTTTTTTAGCTGTTTCATTTGTTCGGCTGATAAGTACTTGTATTTCTCGTTCAGAAATTCCTGTTCCTCATCAGTAAGTTCACGCCATATTTCCAAGTGTCCTGTTCCAAGAATCTCATCGTTAAAAATCGATTCCTGCCAGCCCCTGCTTCCCTGAACCTTAAATTCCAACTCTTTTCCGTTGTAAAAAAACGATGCCAACTGCAAGCAGGAATCTGGTTCTTGTTCCGCGTTGTATTGCTCCTGATAGTGCATGGCATTCCAGAAATGAAACAATGGTCGGGCCATATCGGGATGTGTAAGCCCAAGTTTTTCCACCGTTTGATTATCCGCCCATATCACCGACATTATGGTTTCATCGTCTGCAACAAAACCAACACCCGACGATCCCCAGGGCCGCGCATCAACGGTTATCTTTGCCACCGATAATCCGGTAATCGTTTTTGCATTGGCCAACTCTTCAGTAGTATGAATTCCTGTTTCGGCAAAATGAGGAAAGTCTTCGCCATCCGCTTTTAACTGGTTACCCTTTCCAGATAATCCTTGTTTATAATCGAAAGGCTCTCCGTTTTCAACCGTCACATCCATGCAAGTGTATTTGTTTGCAGCTGTTTTAAATAGTATAAACTCTCGGCTGCCATCCGAAACAACCGGCGAGGGCAAGTCTGGCTTTTCGTTTACACAGGCCGGCGCTTTAATCAGTTTTTCAGAACTTACTGTCGGAAGTTGGTGCTTATACGAATGCTGTGCCTGCAAGAAACAAACAGCCGGCAGCAGCATAACAAGGGTCAAAATGGTCTTTGTCATTTTAATTAAGGATTAATTATTCCACTAATACTTTGCCCCCCGCTCATCAAGCATCGGCACAAAACGCACAGGTAACACATCTTTCTTCCTTATCTTTCCTTTCTTTTTCTGCAGCAGAACCAGCTTTTGGATGTTGCCGGCTCCCACCGGAATAATCATACTCCCTCCTTCAGCCAGTTGCTCCTGCAAAGGTTCGGGCACGTGCGAGGGCGAACAAGTTACAATTATGGCATCGAAAGGCGCTTTTTCGGGCCAGCCCAAATAGCCATCGCCAACCCTACTATATATATTGTTGTATTCCAGTTTACGGAAAACCTTTGTTGCCGATTTGCTTAACTCTTCAAAAAGTTCGATGGTAAACACCGAATCGCACAATTGCGCCAAAATAGCTGCCTGGTAGCCCGAGCCGGTTCCAATTTCCAAAACCTGGTCTGACCGTTTAAGTTCTAAAATCTCTGTCATGTAGGCAACAACATAGGGCTGCGAAATGGTTTGCCCTTCGTTTATTGGCAAAGGCCCATCGGCGTAGGACCATTTCTTATACTCGGGCAAAACAAATTCGTGCCGCGGAACCAGTTGAAATGCACTTAAAACCATATCGTTGCTAATTCCCCGGTTTTTAAGCTGCACTTCCACCATTTTTTGCCGCTCGTAAAAAAATGCATCGTTTTGCGCACTACATTCCACTGCTGTTATTAAGCCTACAATTAAAACCAGTAACCTCATCGTATAAACTATCTGTCACAGCCTCAAATTATTAACGAAAGCGGTTTTATGAAGGTTACTGCTGAATGACTATTCCTGTCATTTTTCAATGTAAACTAATCGTTAATCAGAAGTTGTTTTTTTAGCAAAAATTAACAAATCTGACATTAGTCATGATTCGTGAATTTTTTCTTTATTTATCCTTGTCCTATCTTTTCTATAGGACTTATAGTTTTAGTAGTCACGAAAAAAAATGAAAACGTACCACAAATTGATTATAAGCCTATTTGCTATCCTTTTAGCAAGTAACTTATCGGTAGCTCAAGTAAGCTACCAGGAAAATGAGAGCAACAGTAAACTAATGGTTACCGGAACTTCATCGATCCACGACTGGGAAATGGCGGTTGAAGATTACGACTGTTTAGTATCGGCTTCGGCAAATGAAAATCAGGAAATTTCGATCGAATCCATCAAATTTTCGTGCTTAGCCGAGAGTATTATAGCCCATAACAAAATTATGGACAACAAAGCGCACAAAGCACTCGATTCTGACAACCATCCGAAGATCAGTTTTAGTGCTGGCGGAACTGTTTCGGCAACAGCCAACTCGGTTACCAAAACAAAAGGAAAACTTCAGATTGCGGGTAAAGAAAAAGAAGTTGAGTTGGAGTTTACCTTAGCTGAAGCACAAGCCGACCAGTTTAAAGTTAGCGGAAAAATCCCGGTAAAAATGAGGGATTTTGGCATTGAACCGCCAACCGCGATGATGGGAACCCTTAAAACCGGCGACGAAGTAGTTATCCATTTCGACATTGTTTTACAAAACATGCCAACCGGTAACGCAAAGTAACACCACACCACATATTTTATTGATATATAACCATTTAAAATTTAATTAGAAAATGAAAAAGTTAGCATTATTATTAACAGTCTTCCTGATTGGATCTGTGGCTTACGGACAATTTGAAAAAGCCAAACTTGATCCTACGACTTTCGAAGAAGTGAAAGTTAAAGTTGGAGGCGATTTTGCTATTCAGTTGCAGATGCTCGATCATGAAGCCGATGTGGAATTGATCGACCTGAAACATAACTTCAATTTACCAACTGCAAACCTGAGCATCACTACCGATTTGGCTCCTGGTATTCAGCTGTACATTAACAACTACATGTCGTCTCGCCACCACAACGAGGCCTGGGTTGAAGGTGGATACCTGATTATTGATTACATGCCTTTCCTGAAAGGCAGTGAGAAACTGATGCAATACCTGACCATTAAAGCAGGTGTTATGATGCCGGATTATGGCGATGCACACTATTTCCGCAGTAACAACGGTAATGTAATTAACAACCCTTTTGTGGGTAACTGGATTATGGATGCTTTTACCAGCAATCCGGGAATGGAATTCATGTTCAGAAAAGACGGTTTTATTGCCGTTGCAGGCGTAAACAACGGACGTATGAACTACGGACGTGCTAACGACATTGGCGAAGATCTTGCCTTTAACTGGAAACTGGCGTACGACAAAAACATTAACGACGATTTACGCGTTCGTGCCTCACTTTCAGGATTCCACGCTCCAGACGGACACAGTGGCGCTTACCTATGGGATGGCGACCGTGCCGGTGCACGTTACTACAACGTAATGCAAACAGCTGCAGCCGAAGGCGACAATTTCCGTTCAGGACGATGGAGCCCGGGCAGTGGCCAAACGGAACTGAACAGCTACATGGCCAACGTATTCGTACAATACAAAGGACTTGAGGTATTTGGTATTTACGAAACCATGAACGGCGTAAAACAAAATGCCGACCAGGATTTTACACAAACAGCTATTCAGGCCTTATACCGCATAGGAAGCTTTTACGTTGGAACACGCTACAACCACGTTTCTGATGGTCTTGACTCGGAAGTTAACCGCACCAACATTGGTGGTGGCTGGTTTATGACTCCCAACGTAGTTGTAAAACTCGACTATGTGAATCAAAAATATGATGGACCTGCTCACGGAGAGATTGATGGAGGGAAATTTAATGGCCTTGTATTAGAAGCAGCCATTTCATTTTAAACTGAACCGTTTGAGAAAAAATTGGAATGCCCGTATTGTTGCGGGCATTCCTAAACTCCTTACATGAATAAAACGTCACTTACATATTATCTTTTTTCGCTTTTCCTGATTTTCTCCATTGCCGGGGTTTCAGCCTCGGACAACCCGAATGGAAAGACACCTGAAAATTGCAGCAATTTCGTTCTTATTCAGGGCTCATCAAACATCAACCGTTTCGAATTTATACACGAAACACCCCGGCTGATAAGCAACAAACAACAATCCAACCGCTTTAACTGGCAGCAGGAAGTTATTGTTCCGGTAAAAGAATTTACAGGCGGAAACCAACATATGCGCAAAGATTTTCTGGAATTGTTAAAGGCCACCGAATATCCTGTTATACAAATTGACATTGAACCCAAAAACACAGAAGCAATTTCCAGCCCTGCTGAAAAAAAGGGATCTGAATGCAACAATTACACTGGCCGGGCATACCCATAAATATGTTGTTCCGTGCAAAATAAGTGCATGCGATTCTTCCGAAATCCTGATAAATGGATCGCTAAAAGTCAACCTAACCGATTTTAATATTGAGCCGCCTAAAAAAGTATTAGGAACCATCAAAGTGAATGATGAAGTTTTTATTACATTTGCTTTTAAACATGAGTTCGTAAGATAAAAACCAAAAACCTTGAAATTTAGCACTAAAACGAGATATGGTGTGCGGGCTATTCTTGAAATAGCTCAGAGCGATCCTGAAATCGGAATCTACCAGAAAGATATTTCTGCTAACCAAAACATTTCGTACAAGTATCTCGATCACATTATAAATTCGCTAAAAGTTGCCGGTTTAGTAAGCAAAGCCGGCGGAAGACGCAGTGGCTACATTTTAACCCGCAAACCCGAAGACATTACGATTTACGATATTCATAATGCATTTGAGCCCGGTATTTGTGTTGTTGACTGTTTGTCGCACAACTACACCTGCAAACGAAAAGGTATTTGTGCATCGCGCGGATTTTGGGGCGAACTGAACAACCAAATCATTGCTTACCTGAAATCGACCACAATTGCCGACCTGATAAACAACCAGGCAAAACTCGATGATGTTGTAGGCTGAAGCAAACGGTTTGCTACCTTCTTACTGCGGCGTTAATTTTATTACCGTTCCCGGATTATTCAACACTACATAAATAGCGCCTTCCGGCCCGGTTGACACATCGCGTACACGTCCCTGATTTTTTACAATTACCTCCTGGTGAACAACCTTATCGCCTTCAATTTGCAACAAACGCACTTCTTCGTATTTTAAAGCACCAACCAGCAGTTTATTTTTCCACTTGCTGAAAAGATCTCCGCGATAAAAATCGAGGCCGCAAACAGCTATCGATGGCCGCCAGTACAAATTAGGTTGTTCCATTCCCGGTTTATGCGTTTCTTCGGTTATAACGGTTCCGTTGTAGTTTTTTCCGTAGGTAATGGTTTCCCAACCATAGTTTTTACCCCACTCAATCCGGTTCAATTCATCGCCTCCCATTGGGCCATGCTCGGTTACCCAAAGTTCTCCGGTTTGCGGATGAACGGCCATTCCCTGAATATTTCGATTACCCAGCGAAAACAGCGACTTCACTGCACCTTCTTCATGAACAAACGGATTATCGGCGGGAATACTTCCGTCTTTATAAATGCGGTGCACTTTCCCGTTTGGCAGCGTAAAATCCTGTGCCTGGTATCCGGCACCACGATCGCCAATGGCAAAAAACAGGTGTCCCCACGGATCGAAAACAATTCGGCAACCATAGTGGTGGCGCGTGGTTCGATAGCTATCGTGCGAGGCTTCAAACAATACCTCTTCACTTGTCCAGCTGTTATTTTCAATTTTGCCACGCACAATTCGTGTCATCGCCGGTGGCCGGTTTCCATCGTATTCGCTTGCTAACACATGACTGTAGGCGAGGTAAACCCAGCCATTTTTATCATAATCCGGATCAATTGCAACATCCAGCAAACCGCCCTGCCCTTCGTTTAAAACTTTTGGCGTGTTTTTCACCGGCTCATCCAGCAATTTCCCGTTCTGCACAACCCGCAACCTTCCCGGACGCTCGGTAATCAATGCCGTATTTTCGTCAATAAAATCGATTGCCCACGGAACTTCCAGTCCTTCGGCAAAAATCTCTACATCTATTTTATAATCCAGCGTCTCAATTTCTTTGGCAATCGGTGGCTTCTTCGCCCCTACTTTATTCTCCGATTCACGGATATAAGAAATGATGGCGTTAATCTCTCCGTCGCTAAGTGTAGCTTCGTACGAAGGCATTCCCAAATGTGCAATTCCAAATTTTATATTCCGGAAAACATAACCATCTTCGGCTCCAAACTGCCAGATTCCGTCAACCAAACTTGCTGCATTTCCGCCACCTAAATTGGCACCGTGGCACGAAGCACAATTTTGCCCGTACAGTAGCGCACCATCCTGTGCATTTGCTGAAAATGTATGAAAGAGAAATAAACAGGTAAAAGTTAAAATTATCCGATTCATTGTTGTTGATTTACATTTTATTACACATGAAAAGATAAGGAAAATTTACCGATTTTGTTCATTCAGATTCAGTAAGCTCATTTAACATTTATTAAGATATTTCTGCATATAAACAGGAATTTTCAGACCTTTAGCTTTGTTATACAGAATAACTTTAAACATTCATTAAACAGAAAAATAGTTACTAAAAGATGAAAAATGTTGCATTAATAACCGGTGCATCTACCGGAATTGGCCGCGAGCTGGCCCACATTCATGCTGAAAAAGGAGGCGACCTCGCGATTGTTGCCCGTAGTAAAGACAAGCTGGAAGCACTAAAAACGGAGCTGGAAAAAAAACACGGCATAAAGGTTTATGTAATTGCCAAAGATTTGGGTTTGCCCGAATCGCCAAAAGAGATTTACAGTGAAATTAAACAGGCAGGTATCGAAATTGAGATTCTGATTAACAATGCCGGCTTTGGTGGAGTCGGTATTTTCCACGAACTGGATTACGAACAACACATGGCCATGATTAACCTGAATGTTACTTCGCTAACCGCGATGACCCGCCTGTTCCTGCCCGATTTTGTAGCGCGCAATTCCGGTAAAATACTAAACACCTCATCAACCGCCAGTTTAATGCCCGGCCCTTTGCAAGCCGTTTATTTTGCCACAAAGGCTTACGTAACTTCTTTCAGCAATGCGCTTTCGGAGGAGCTTGCCCATACCAACGTTACCGTTACCAACCTGATGCCCGGTGCCACCGAAACCGAATTTGGCGCCTCATCGGGAATGGACAAAACAGCGATGTTTAAGAAAACCGCAAGCGCGCGCAAAGTTGCCGAAGCCGGTTACAACGCCATGCAAAAAGGAAAAATCGACGTGGTTTCAGGATTAACAACGGCGCAAAAAATAATGACTTCATTTATTCCTTTTATACCCAAAAAGCTTCTTTTGAAAACGGTAAAAAGCATGCAACAAACCCAATAGTATCAGCACGAAAACTATGAGACAGATTATTCCCTGGTTAATTTTAATCGCATTTCTCGCATTTCTGGTTGGGGCAAATATGTACCTCGCCAAACGATTCACCTTTTATTTCGACATTCGAAAAGCCCGCTACTTGTATATAACTTTTGGCGCCTTAACTGCTTTTATGATTGCCGGCATCGCTACAACCACCAATGCACAGGCGGCTTTTGGCAATATGGTTTACATTGCGGCGTCGATAATTATGGGCTTTTTACTCTACCTTTTGCTTTCGGTGGCAGTTGTCGATCTGGTGAATGTTTTTACAAAATCAGTTCCCCGCTTATTGGGAATTTCAGCTCTTTCGCTGGCTGTTTTTGTTACCGCAGCCGGAATTATAAACGCACAGTACCGAAGGATTAGTGAAGTAGAAATTCCGATGAAAGGGCTAACGAGCGAAATTAAGATTGCCCACCTTTCGGATGTTCATATCGGGCATTTCTGGGGGCCAAAAACCCTGCAGAGAATAGTAGACAAAACCAATGCCCAACACCCGGATGTGGTATTTATCACCGGCGACCTTTTTGATGGGAAAATCCGTTTGAATAGTAAAAGCCTGGAGCCACTGAAACAACTAAATGCCCCGGTTTATTTTGTGGAAGGAAACCATGATGGTTACTCGGGCGCCGAAGAAATAAAGGAAAACCTGCGCGAAATTGGCGTTACCGTGCTGGAAAACGAGGTCACGCATTTTAACCAGATACAAATTATCGGGCTCGACCACATGCGAGCCGACAACAGCCAGCACGAAAATCCCGAAAGAAGAAAACGGCCAAGCGTCCGTTCGGTTCTTGATGAGCTAAACCTCTTCCCCGGAAAACCAACGGTTTTGCTGCATCACAGCCCCGATGGTATTGAGTTTGCCAATCAACACGGAGTTGACCTTTACCTTGCCGGGCACACGCACAACGGCCAGTTATTTCCGTTCAACTTTGTAGTGGGAATGGTTTACAAATACAATAAAGGACTGGGCGATTATAAGGGAACCCGCATTTATACCTCGCAGGGAGTGGGCACTTTTGGCCCGCCAATGCGTGTAGGAACAAAAAGCGAAATTGTGATTTTGAAACTAAAACCCGAATAATATGAACGTTATTATTACAGGTGCCACCGGAATGGTGGGAAAAGGCGTTTTACTCGAATGTCTCGATCATGAGTCGGTTGAAAAAGTATTGGTAATTGGAAGAAATCCGGTTCATATTTCACATCCGAAACTGGAAGAACTTATTCACAACGATTTCTCCGATTTTTCAACTGTTAAAGAGCAACTCGCCGGTTACGACGCTTGTTTCCAGTGCATGGGCATCAGTTCGGTTGGTATGAAAGAAAACGATTTTAAAAGGGTCACCTACGATTATACGCTTGCGCTTGCCCGCGAATTACTTCCGCTAAATCCGAAGATGACCATTACTTATGTTTCGGGCGAAGGAACGGATTCTTCGGAAAAAGGCAGAGTGATGTGGGCACGGGTAAAAGGAAAAACCGAAAACGACCTGATCAAACTCGGTTTTAAACAGGCTTTTATGTTCCGCCCGGGATTGATCATTCCTTTGCGCGGAATAAAGTCACGAACCAAAGCCTACCAGTTTGTTTACGACTATTTTATGTGGCTGGTACGCTTGTTTAAAGCCGTAGCGCCTAACGCTGTAGTAAACACCACGCAACTTGGCAAAGCAATGATCAATGCGGCGTTGTACGGCTACAACTCTGCAATTATAAAACCCAAAGACATTATTCAACTGGCTGAATAATAAAAATCAGCTCATTTTTCATTCATTCTGAGTAAATGTCTTTTGTTATGGCAAATGCAGAAGTCGTTTGTTTCAACAGCAACAGGTAGATAATTTTTTTTACTAGCTTTGCTATATTATTAAAATATTTTAATAACTATAAAATGAACAAACTTTATCTCATTGGTCTACTACTGCTTTTTGCCTGGTCATGTAAAACCAATTACCCCGACATTCCAAAACAGTATCATTCGCTTTTAGACTCAGCGCTGATAAAAGCCGGCGCCAATGCTCCGGAACTGGAAAAAGCGCTGGCAGAATCGGCTAAAAACCAAAAAGAAGGGATGGCATTTTTGATCAGTTATATGCCGGAACGTGACCTTACAACACTAAACGCCGACTTTCTGCTCGAAAATGTTGATTACGCCTACAAGGCTCGCGAGAAATTCAGCTGGTGCGCCCACCTCCCGGATTCTGTGTTTTTTAACGAGGTACTTCCGTACGCCAACATCTCTGAAGATCGTGATGCGTGGCGGAAAGACTTTTACGAGCGTTTTGCTGCCTACACCGACAACTCGGACAATGTGATTGAGGCGATCATGTCGATTGCCCGCAATATAAAAGACGAAGTGAATGTGGAATACAATACCAAACGCTCGAAGGTAGATATCAGCCCTTTGCAAGCCATGAAAGAACACATGGCCACATGCACAGGATTGTCGATTTTGCTTACCGATGCCTACCGCGCTGTTGGAATCCCTTCGCGCCTTGCCGGCACTGCCATGTGGACCAACTACAAAGGCAATCACACCTGGAGCGAAGTTTGGATAGATGGCGAATGGCAGTTTATTGAATATTACCCTGACACCTTAAACCAGTCGTGGTTTGTTGCCGACGCCGGAAAAGCCGATCCTGATAATATGTTGCACTGGATTTACGCAGCATCATACAAACCAACCGGACTGCCTTACTATGCCGCAGTTGATGCTCCGTACATTATGCAGGTGGTTGATACCAATAAACTCCCCGAACAAATGCGGCCTCGTTTTGAAGAAATGAAAAATGAAGCAACAAACGCAGAGCCTTACATTTGGGGCCATAACGTAACGCAGCGCTACATCGACATTTACCAGGAATCTATAAAAAACAGTAAATTGAATGAGGATGAAATGATGGCCAACATCGTTGTTTTTGCTGATGAGAATACAGCTGTCAGTGAATCACGTTTGAGTTGTCGGGTTGATGTTTTTGAAGGCGATAAAAACATTAACTTCGGTTATTCGCCGCGAAAAACCGACGATATGAATCAGTTTCTTCAGTTAAAGCTGAAAAAGGAATCCAACTACCGGTTTGTTGTTTCGAATCCGGAAAAACAGATCAAACAAGAATTTACGTTGGCTACAGAAAACAAGCCCACACAAGATATTCAACTTATTTTAACGAACCAGTTAAACAATTAATTCATGAAAAAACTAATTGTATTTCTAACGCTACTCATAGCAGCTCAGCAATTGCCGGCACAAACCACAAACGTGGTTACACACAATAAAGTCCTCATCAATACCGATCCGGCACAAGGCGTTAAAAGCTTTGTAAAGTGGGGCGATTTTCCTTCAGCCGACAAAGAGATCAGAAGAATTGTTATGAACCTGACACTTGCCTATCCGGAAGATCGTGCCATTGCCCACTGGGATTATATGGACCGCGTAAAGATTTTGCGAAAAGGCGGAGTTAACGGCGAAATGATTAATTACGAGATTGGCCGCATGCTGACTCCGTACGGAAGTAATTTTAAAGAAGGCTGGAGTTACACCTGGAGCATTGATGTTACCGATTTTCAGGCTTTTTTGCGCGACAGTGTCGAGATTGAATACATTCACTCGGGGTACGAATCGCCCGATTTGGGCTGGGATCTCACACTTGATTTCGATATTACTTTTGGCCCGCAGGTAGCCGATTTTATTTCGGTTGAAAAAATGTGGGATGGCAATTTTCGTTACGGCGATCCGGCTGATCCCATTGAAGAACAGCTTTCGCCAAAATCGGTTACGACTGCGGAGCATGCCAGCTTTGCACGATTTCGCATTCAACATACCGGGCACGGAATGGATGAACCCAGCGGTTGTAGCGAATTTTGCAGCCGTTGGCGCGAGTTAAAATTCGACGGAGAAGTTGTTGATCATCGCGACATGTGGAAAGACTGCGGCAATAATCCGCTGTATCCGCAGGGCGGAACCTGGATTTTCGACCGTGCCTACTGGTGCCCCGGCGATTTGCAAGTGCCCGATGTAGTTGATATTCCAGTAAAAAAAGGAAGTCACGAAATCGACCTCGACATGGAACCGTTTACAGCAACCAACAAAGATCAGCCACACGAGCAGATCACGTCGTACCTGTTCCAATATGCCGCACCAAACAACGAAAACGATGTAATTATTGAAGAAATTATTGCACCCAACCTGAAAGACAACTACAACCGTTTTAATCCTCGCGGTTTCAGTCCGCTCATCAAAATACGGAACCTGGGCAGCCGCGATTTAAAAAAGCTGAAAATCATCTATTCAACCAAAGGGTTTGAAGAGAAAACATTTCAATGGAAAGGCAACCTCGGTTTTTACGAAGCTGCCATTATTTCGCTTCCGGGAGAAATTGACATGAACGAAGGCATAAATACTTTTTCGGTGATTTTGGAAGAACCCAACGGAAAAGAAGACGAATGGGATGGGGATAACAATATGAACGTTGAATTTGAAAGTATTCCAACCATCCCGTCGAAATTTGTGGTAGAATTTATGACCAACAACAAACCCGAAGACAACTGGGTACATATTGTTAACAGCAGCTACGACACACTGTACACCCAAACACCCGAAACGCTCGATTCGGCAACAACTTACATCGACACACTTGAACTGGAAGAAGGCAATTATTTTCTGAATTTGGTGGATACTGCCGGCGAAGGACTGGAATTCTGGTTTTTGGCCGATGCCGGCTACGGGCGTTTACGCCTGAAAGACACTGAAGGCAACCTCATTCATTTATTTGAGAGCGATTGCGGAAACGGGCAGTTCTATGCCTTCAGAACCGATGACGATTTTAAAGTGGACACTAGCATCGCGCACCTTTCGGTAAATATTTACCCGCGCATGGTAAAAGATTATGCCACCATTTATACCACTACCAATAAACCATCGACGCTAAAAGTACGCATTACAAAAGATGGCGAATACATTGAAACACACGAGTACACCAACATTAAAGATGCGCAAACGGGGCTCGACCTGCGGCATTTGGAGGAAGGGCGTTATGTGATGGAAATATATGTTGATGGCGAACACAAAATGAACCGGCGCTTCAACAAAGTTCCACAAAGCGGATTCAGGAATTAAAAATACATTCTAAGAAAAAGAAAGAGTGATTGATACTACTGCTCAATCACTCTTTCTGCAACGCTTAAACACTTTGCACTTAATTGCTAAACTGATAGTTGCCGGCCCCTACCTTAATAATCAATTCGTCTTCTTTTTGTGAAACAAGCTGCACCTCAGCAACCTTTTCCATGGCTTTTCCGTCAGCCAAAAAATGGCCACCTGGCAAAATCACTGTTGCGGTACAGCCCACCGGCACAGTAACACCAACAGATAGTTTCCCTTCAGTCTGCTGCCATTTTATTCCGGCTTTACCGTATGGCGTTTTATTAAAATACTCAGCAAACTCCAGCTCCTTAATCGGCTGCGGATGAAAAATGATATGCCGGTATCCCGGATTTTTCTCATCGGCCTGCATTCCTGCCAACTTACGATATAGCCAAACCAGTCCGCCACCAAACATCGGGTGATTATGCGAACCATCGGTGTTCCAGTTCTCCCAGCTGGTGGTAGCCCCCAACGTTAACCAGCGGCCATAGCCCGGCTCCTCTTTTTTGTTCATCGCTTCGTAAGCCAACTCGTGCAAGCCGTTTTCACTAAGCACTTCAAAGAAAAACTGCGTACCAAATATTCCGGTATCCAAATGCCCTTTGTTCTTTTTAATATTTGCTTTCAGCGCATTTATCACGCGTTGATATTCATTTTCGGGCACGCCCATTTTCAATGCAAAAATATTGGCTCCGGCGTTTCCGTACGTTCCTTTTTCCGCATCGAAAAAACATTTATGAAAAGCGCTTTGGGTTGTTTCGGCCAATTCGCGATTCCTTTTAGCCTCCTTCCTTTTTCCCAGGATTTCAGCCGTTTTTGCAGTAATGTCAGCGCAGCGCCAGAAATAGAAAGTATGTACCAGGCTATCAGGCGGAAGATCGCCGGGAGTAACCCATTCGCCCAAATTAAACCATTGTAAAACGTTGCCGTCGAGCCCCACACGTTGCGAGTTCATTATCCCCTCGTTGTTCACCCAGGTTTGCATGTAACGAACGTATTCTTTCATCGGCTCGTAAGCCTCCTCCAGCATATCAACCGCACCGTAATGCACGTAAAATTCCCAGGGGATAATATTTATTGCTGCGCCCCAGGCTACTCCGCCGCCACATCCAGGCTGCCACGGCGCTCCGTTGGGCACATAACCGGTTTTCACATTCTGCGCCCCAATCATGTCGTGAATCCACTTGTAGTAGAAGTTTTGTGCATCGAAATTATGCATTACCGTAACACAAGCCACCTGCCCGTCGCCGGTGTAGGGCGAACGTTCGCGGTGCGGGCAATCGCTGGCAATGCCTCCGTGCATGTTATCGGTTTGGCTACGTTTCCAAATCTTGTTCACCTGGTTAAAAAGCGGATTTGATGTTTCGAAATGAGCCGATTCCTCGATGTAGGTGTTGATTGCTTCGGCGCAAATATTCTCGGGCGCCAGCACACCCGGCCAGTTTTCTATTTCCACTTCACGAAAAACAAACCAGTTAAAGCGGGCCGCATAATTCTCTTTGCCTTCGCCTTTAAAAATGTAGGAATTATCGCCCGAATAATTATTCGATAAATAATTGATTTTAACTTTATGGCCCTCGGGGCCTTCCACATTTTTCAGCCGTACCCAGCCCGAGATTTCTTCGCCAAAATCGACTTTATAGTTGCCGTTGTACATTTTCTCAATCCGCACGGGCTGAAGCGTTTCATACACTTTGTCGGGGTGTGCAGTGTGTGCCACCAGCTTTCCTTCGGGCGCTTTTCTTAAAATGGCATTTTCCCAGGCCGAGTCGTCGAAACCTGCAGAACACCAGCCATCTTGTTCCAAACGTGCATCGTAATGCTCGCCGTAATACACCATGTCCATTAAAATCGGGCTCTTAGAAACTTTCCAGCTTTCATCGCTTACGATTAGCTCCTCGGTACCGTCGGTGTAGGCTACATGAACCTGCACCAACAAACGAGGTGTTCCATAACCCAATGCCCAATGTTTGGAAGGATTATAAAATCCGTTACCGAGTATCGCCCCAAAAGTGTTTGCACCGGAAACCAGTTGATCCGAAATATCATAAGCCAGGTACATCACTTTGTATTCTTTGAAATTATCGTCAAGTGGAATGTATTGTTGCGTGAGAGCCGGTCGCTTCCCATAGTTGGTTTGATTGGGAACCAGCACATCATCGCCAACTTTTTCACCGTTCAGATAAAGCTCGAAGTACCCCAGTCCGGTGACATAAGCTACAGCTTTTTCAACCTGCTTTGTGGCATTAAATTCTTTACGGAACAGCGGCGCCGGCGGCGGTAATTCGCCTGGTAAAGTTGCTGCCGGCGAAGCTGGTTTTGGCAAGGTTTCCTCACCCTGCCAGGGTACACCTATCCAATTTGCCGTCCAGTCATTCTCGTTGAGCAAACCCATATGCCAGTATGCCGGCTCGCTCCATTCCGAAACTTCGTTGTTTTTATCCCACACGCGCACCTGCCACCAGCAATCCTGGCGCGAAACCAGCTTTTCACCATCGTATTTAACGCGTATAGATGCATCATCTTTCACTTTGCCACTATCCCACAAATCGGCATTCTCAAGCTTTTCTTTTAAACTGGCTACCCGAATCTGATAGGCGGTTTGCTCCTGCCCCCGCTCGCCCGCATCGGCTACATTTATCCAGGCCAAACGAGGCTGCAGCACGTCGACTACAGAAGGATTTTTAAGGTATTCGCAAGTAAGTTGTGTTGGTTTGATTTTAGCATTAGATAGAAAGCCAATTGCTAAAAAGCATAGACACAGCAATAGTTTTTTCATAGTTTTAGGTTTTGTTGAAATCGCTTAAAGTTATCAATTTGTTTATAATCCTAATTTTAAGATTTAAAAAATTTCGCTTGTTTTATGTCTGCATTTTCTACATTTGTCCTTCGCAAAATAAAACAGACGTGTAATGAGCAAAGATTTTTCGCCCACAAAATACATCCTGAAATCGTTTAAAACAGGTAAGGAATTTAATGATGAAGGCTGGATGCTTGACGCTCCGGGAGAGGCCGAGCCAACATTAATTCGTGCTATTTACGATAAAAAACAAATTGACGTAAAAGACGATTCGTGGGGCTTGTACAAATTTGCCGACTGGTTACCCATTGGACGAATGCTGGAAGGATCGTCGGCACCGGTGACCTACAAAAGCGAAGGTTTAGCAAAAGAATTGGGGCTCAAAAATCTTTGGATTACCTTTAGTGGCTACTGGCCCGAAAAAGGCACCAACATGAAAACAGCTTCGTTTAAAGAAACCGAAGCTTACTCGGTTTGCGGGCGTATGACCGAAGATATGAAACACACCTTGGTTGTTGCTTCAGCCGGAAATACTTCGCGTGCTTTTGCCAGAGTTTGCTCTGAAAATAATATTCCGTTATTAATCTGTGTCCCTGAAGATAATATAGATGCACTTTGGTTCGACTCACCGATTAACGACTGCGTAAAACTGATTTGCAGCAAATCGGGCAGCGATTATTTTGATGCCATCCACCTGTCGAATATCGTAGCCGGTATGGAAGGTTTTGTTGCTGAAGGTGGTGCCAAAAATGTTGCCCGCCGCGATGGAATGGCAACTACAATGCTTTCGGCGACTACAACCATTGGCGAAATCCCTGATTACTATTTCCAGGCAATCGGTAGCGGAACCGGAGCCATTGCAGCCTGGGAAGCTAACCTGCGTTTGATAGAAGACGGACGATTTGGCAACAAAAAAATGAAACTGATGGTTTCGCAGAATGCTCCGTTTACACCCATTCACGATGCATGGAAAGCCGATTCGCGTGCCATGCTGTCGTTAGATGATAACCTGGCCCGCGAGCAGGTAGAAGCGATTGTGGCAAAAGTATTATCGAACCGCAAGCCACCGTACCCAATTGCCGGAGGATTGTACGACGCCATGAAAGATGCCGGCGGCGATGTATTGCTGGCCTCAAACGAACAAGCCGCACTGGCTGGCGAATTGTTCCTGAAAACCGAAGGAAACGATATTCACCCGGCATCGGCCATTGCAACTGCTACATTAATTGAAGCAGCCAAAAACGGAACAGTAAAAAAAGATGACCTGATTATGCTGAATATTACAGGTGGCGGCGAAGAAAAATTCAAAGCAGAAAATGAGCTGTTCTACTTAAAACCTGAAATCGTTTTTGATATTAATCCGAACGAAGAAGAGGTAAAAGAAAAAGTGGCAAAGCTGTTTTCGAAATAAATCCAAAAACATAAATAAGCTATAAAAAACAAACCCGTATATGATCAGTATACGGGTTTTCTATTCTTATATGGATATTTATCAGTAATTTCACATAAACGTCCATTCCTGTATCGTATCGATAAAAAAAGGTATAACGACGCAGTAAAAACAGGAGTAAACTTCTGGCTATAAACCCATTGCTTCCCTCCCAAAAAGCAACAATACAGAGTACAAGATATTTAAGTCTTTCTTTTCAGAAACACAACCCCCTGACCAACAACTAATTACGAGACTATATTAATTCCTACTTGTTTTATTTAAGGATTTTTTTCTCTATTAAAACATTTAATAAATATTTAATAAATATTTCTACATACTCATTTTCTGCATTTTACAACATTTTTCCGATTAGAATATTCGGTTTAAAGATTTGAATAAAGAAATTTTTCGCTATTAAACACCGTTTCTAACGAAAATCATGCAATTAATATCTGAAAGGATTTAATTTTGCCCCTGAAAAAAATATTTGAGAAGCAATTTATAGATAAAACAGTGTGATGAAAGTGTCAGAAAAGATTGAGTTGTTAAAGAAAAAACGCGAAGAAGTCCGCAAAATGGGTGGAGAAAATCGCGTTGCGAAACAACACGAGAAAGGAAAACTTAGCGCTCGTGAGCGATTGGATCTACTTTTTGATGAAAACAGCTTCAGAGAGGTAGATATGTTTGTTGAACACCGTTCAGTAAACTTCGGACTTGATAAAGTTGAAGTACCTTCTGATGGTGTTATTGTTGGACATGGACTGGTAAACGGAAGACCGGTATTTGCCTATTCGCAGGATTTTACTTCGCGTGGAGGATCGTTAGGCGAAATGCACGCGGCAAAAATCTGTAAGATTATGGACCTTGCCGTTAAAGCAGGAGCGCCGGTTGTTGGATTAAACGACTCGGGCGGTGCTCGTGTTGAAGAAGGCGTTGACGCATTAAAAGGCTATGGCGAAATTTTTATGCGTAACTCGCGTGCTTCGGGTGTGGTGCCGCAAATTTCGGCAATTATGGGGCCTTGTGCCGGTGGTGCTGTTTATTCACCAGCAATGACCGACTTCGTTTTTATGGTAAAAAAACAAAGCCACATGTTTATTACCAGCCCTTATGTAATTAAAACCGTTACCGGAGAAGAAACCTCTTTCGAAGAGCTTGGTGGTGCAATGGTTCACAATACAAAAAGTGGCAATGCACATTTTGCATGCGAAAGCGACGAAGACACTATTGAAGCGATTAAGGAATTATTGGAGTTCTTACCCAATAACAACCTAGAGGAAGCTCCTAAAATTCCGATGGGCGACGATCCGGCACGTTTATGCGAAGAGCTGGACACTATTATTCCCGACGATTCGAAAGTACCTTATAACATGGTTGACATTATTGAATCGGTTCTCGATAATGGCGAGTTTATGCAGGTACACGAACATTATGCCGAGAATGCCATTGTTGGTTTCGGCCACCTGAATAACCGCTCGGTAGGTATTATTGCCAACCAGCCAATGATTCAGGCCGGATGCCTCGACATTGATGCTTCGGATAAAATCAGCCGCTTTGTTCGTACCTGCGATGCGTTTAATATTCCAATGATAACCTTTGTTGACGTTCCCGGATATCTGCCTGGTGTTCAGCAGGAATGGGATGGAATTATCCGCCACGGTGCAAAACTACTTTGGGCTTATGCCGAAGCAACTGTTCCGAAATTTACCGTTGTAACACGTAAAGACTATGGCGGTGCGTACCTTGCTATGTGTTCGAAACCATTGGGTGCCGACATGGTATTTGCCTGGCCATCGGCCGAAATTGCAGTGATGGGTGCCAAAGGTGCGGTTGAAGTAATTTCTACCTACCGCAAACAAATTGCTGAAGCAGAAGACAGAAAGGCAATGACCGAAGCTAAAATTCAGGAATACGAAAATGCCTTTAATGTGCCTTACCTGGCCGCAAAACGAGGCTATATCGACGATGTAATTTTACCAAACGAAACAAGGCTTCGTTTAATTGATGCCATGGAAATTATGTCGACAAAAACAGAAGTTCTTCCACCGAAAAAACACGGAAACATACCATTATAAAACAATTGATTATGACAGCCAGAGAAAAAAAGAGAAAAGCTGCTATGATTGCAGTTGCCTATTACCTGGAACAGGAAGCAGCTAAAAACAACATTGAAGAAAACGAGCACAAAGCATGGGCAGCGGCCGGAAAAGAGCTGATTATGGATAACCGCCAAATGGTTCAACGCCATGGCCGCCTCAGAAAACGTGCATAATTTTTTTTGATTACTACTTACAACAGAAAAGAAAAACAGAGATGAATTACGATAAACATGGTGTGTTGGAAATGTCGCCGCTTGAGTTTGGGCCCGACAGAACAAAAGCATCCAATCCGATTAAAATTAACGACGTAAGTTTGCGCGACGGACACCAGTCGCTTTTTGCAACACGCGGTCGTACCGAAGACATGTTGCCGGTTGCAGAAATGATCGACAACGCCGGTTATAACGCTGTTGAAACCTGGGGTGGTGCAACGTTCGATACCATGCACCGTTTCCTTGCAGAAGATCCGTGGGAACGTTTACGCACGCTAAAAAAACATATGCCTAAAACGCCATTTTCAATGCTGCTTCGCGGCCAGAATGTGGTAGGTTACAGAAACTATGCCGACGATGTGGTTAAAGCATTCGTTCAGCGTGCCATCGATAACGGAATGGATATTTTCCGCTGTTTTGATGCACTGAACGACTACCGCAACTTTGAAACGGCTGCACAGGTTATTAAAGACAACGGAAAGCATTTTCAGGGCGTAGTGTGTTACACCTTGAACCAACCGCGTTTGGGTGGCGATGTGTACAACATGGAATACTACCTGAACAAGGTAAAAGAACTGGAGAAATTTGGCGTTGATTCGATTTGTATTAAAGACATGGCCGGATTAATTGCGCCTTACGATATTTACAACCTGGTACGCGAAATCAAAAAAATTACCGATACGCCAATCAATCTGCATACCCACTTTACTTCGGGAATGGGCGACTTGTCAATCTTCAAAGCAATTGAAGCCGGTGTTGACATTGTAGATACCTGTATCGGTCCATACGCATACCGCACTTCTCATGCTGCAGTTGAGCCAATTATCATGTCGCTGCTGGGTACTAACCGCGACTCGGGAATGGACATCAACCAGATTACAGCTATTGCCGAAGAAATGGAAAAATACATTCCGAAGTACAAGCACCTGGATAACAGTCCGAAATATTCTACTACCGATATCAATGTATTGCTTCACCAAACTCCGGGTGGAATGTTGTCGAACCTGGTGAACCAGTTAAAGGCAATGGATGCACTGGATAAACTTCCTGAAGTTTTCCGCCTGCTACCTAAAGTTCGTAAAGATCTTGGGAACATTCCTTTGGTAACACCAACTTCGCAAATTGTTGGTGTACAAACAGTAAACAATGTATTGTTCGACTCGTACGAAGGCGAATACGCGCAAATTACCAAAGAAGTAAAAGACCTTTGCTTCGGGCTATATGGCAAAACTACTGAGCCAATTAACCCTGAAGTTCAGAAAAAAGCGTTAAAAGATTATCCGCGTGGCGAAGAGCCAATTACAGTTCGCCCCGGTTCAATCCTTCAGCCGGAAATGGAAGAAGTTAAAACACAATTCTCCGATCTTGCAAAAGATATTGATGATGAAGTATTGTGTGCGCTTTACCCGGTTACCGGAAAACGCTTCCTGAAGTGGAAGTACGGACAAGAAGAAGTGCCTGCCGAGTTCAAGGCAAAAACAATGGAGCAGGTAGAAAAAGAACAAGAATTGATTCGTAAAGCCCTTTCAGGAGAGCTCACCTCGAAAGGCAAAGGCGGTGCCACACGCGAATTAGAAGTAAAAGTTGATGGAGAGGTATTTACTGTTGAAATCAACGATCCGAATGCCGCCGCTGCTGCACCTCGTTTGCGCCGTGTGAAAAATAATGGAGCTAAAGAAGTAGCCGCAGAAGGAAGCATCCCTGCTCCTATTCCGGGAATGATTTTGGAATACAAAAAGAAACCCGGCGATAAAGTAACTGTTGGAGAAACCGTAGTTATACTTGAGGCGATGAAAATGATGAACAATCTCGACTCAACAGTAAACGGCGTTGTTAAAGAAGTTAAGTTCGAACAGGGCGATTCGGTTGCCAAAGGCGATATACTGATGGTAATCGAACCGGTTGAATAAAATAGAATTTCTAAAAAAAAGAAAAGGCTGTCCGAAAAAATCGGACAGCTTTTTTTTTATCCCCACCCCACAACAATCAAAATTATATTTTCGTTTTAATCCTTCCCGACTCTGATTTTGACCGTTTTGTTATACATTTTTGCATGTTTTGTTACAATAGAAAGTAGGTACAAAAGCTATATTTGCTGTCACATTAAGTAGAAAGTAGTAAACACTAATTCCACTATCATGATAAAAAAATCGTATTTAACACTAACATTATTTTCAATCGCACTAATCGCATTGGTTTCGTGTAACAATTACACCGACTACTCCAATGTACCGCACGACGAACCCAGTCCGAAACCCTGGGAAGATCCGGGAATTTACCAGATAAACAAATCCGAGCCACATGCTCACTTTATTCCTTTTGCCTCGGCCGAACAAGCCCGCACCGAAGACAAATGGCAATCGCCAATGCTAAAATCGCTAAACGGAACATGGCAGTTTCACCTGGCCCAAAATCCGTCGGAACGCCCGTTTTGGTTTTTCAAAAACGATTTCGACACCCGCAAGTGGGACGAAATTCAGGTGCCCGCCAACTGGGAAGTGGTAGGTTTTGATTACCCGATTTACACCAACGTAAAATACCCGCACGAAAAAACACCTCCGTTAATTCAGGAGCACTACAACCCGGTGGGATCGTACAAACGTACTTTCGAAGTTCCTGCCGAATGGGACGGCAGCGAAATCATTGCACATTTTGGCGCAGTTTCGTCCAATATGAACCTTTGGGTAAACGAACAATACGTGGGTTACAGCGAAGACAGCAAAACACCTGCCGAGTTCAACATCACCAAATATTTGGTGCCCGGAGAGAATACCATGGCTGTTGAGGTTTTCCGCTGGAGCGATGCTTCGTATCTGGAAGATCAGGATTTCTGGCGCTTAAGCGGCATCACCCGCGACGCTTACCTTATTGCACGTGGACCACAGGCTTTAAAAGATTTCCGCGTTGGTTCATCGCTTGACGATACCTATACCAACGGTTTGTTTTCGCTTGATGTTGAACTGGCCAATAACGACAACCTAACTGTTGAAGCTGTTCTTTCGGATAACGGAAACATTGTGAAGGAATTCTCGGAAACTACCGATGGAACAGCAGTGAATTTTGCAGCTGAAATTCCAAATGTAAAACAATGGTCGGCTGAAATTCCAAATCTTTACGAACTGGTAATTACCTTAAAAAACGGAGAAGAGGTTGTTGAAGTAATCCGCCAGGATGTTGGTTTCCGTCGCATTGAAATCATCGATGCAACCCTTCGCGTGAACGGAAAATACGTTTACATTAAAGGTGCCAACCTGCATGAGCACAACGACAAAACCGGCCACGTTCAGGATAAAGAAACCATGTTGCTGGACATTAAAACCATGAAGGAAAACAACCTGAATGCTGTTCGTACATCGCACTATCCTCAACCGGAGTTGTGGTACGAACTGTGTAATAAATACGGTTTGTACATTGTTGACGAAGCCAACATCGAATCGCATGGAATGGGTTACGGCGACGAATCGCTGGCTAAAAACGAAGACTGGAAAGCAGCGCATTTGTATCGTACAAAAAATATGTTTGAGCGCGACAAAAACCAACCTTGCGTGGTTATCTGGAGTTTGGGTAACGAAGCCGGAAACGGTGTAAACTTCATGGCCACTTACGATTACCTTAAATCGGTTGACAGCACACGCCCGGTACAATACGAGCAGGCTCACGGCGGAGCAAACACCGACATCAACTGCCCGATGTATATGCGCATGGACGGTATGGAACGCTTTGCCAAAGAAAAGGCCGACAAACCTATGATCCAATGTGAATATGCGCACGCCATGGGTAACAGCGTTGGAAACCTGCAAGACTATTGGGATTTGATTGAAAAATACGACGTGCTGCAAGGTGGATTTATCTGGGACTGGGTTGACCAGGGCTTGTGGACCACCAACGAAGACGGCGAAGGATTTTGGGCGTACGGTGGCGACTTTGGCCCCGACACGGTTCCTTCTGATGGCAACTTCTGCAACAACGGCCTGGTTGATCCCGACCGTGCTGTAAAACCACATCTGTTGGAGGTGAAAAAAGTTTATCAGCACATTGGTTTCGATGCGGTTGATTTGAAAAAAGGAGTGATCTCGATCGAGAACAAATATGCATTTATAAATCTGTCGGCTTTCGACTTTGTTTGGGAAGTTACTGCCGATGGAAAAATAGTTGACAGCGGCGATCTGGGAAGCATCGACCTGGCTCCGGGTGAAAGCAAAAAAGTAACTATTGATTTTGACGTAAAACCGGAGGCCGGTGTTGAATATTTCCTGAATGTTCATGCAAAACTGAAAGAAGACTGGAGCCTGGTTGAAGCGGGTTGGATTTTGGCTGAAGAGCAATTTGAAATTCCGTTCGTTGTTCCTGTGACACTGGAGTACAAAATGCCGGAAATGCCCGATGTAAGCCTGGAAGAAACAGATGAAACTGCAACCGTTTCGGGCGAAGGATTCGCGGTAACTTTCGATAAAAAAGCAGGTATTATTTCCAGTCTCAAAAAAGGCGAATCGGAGATGTTGATTAGCGGCCCGATTCCAAATTTCTGGCGTGCACCAATCGACAACGATTTTGGAAACAACCTGTACAACCGAAGCCGCGTTTGGCGAAAAGCCGGCGAAAACCGCGAAGTTGCCAACGTTTCGGTAAAAAAATTAAATATAAATACTGTTGAAGTAGTTTTCGATTTTGATTTGGTAAACGAGGCCAAAGAAAAAATTGCTTCGTACAAATCGATTTACACCGTTTACGGCACAGGAGACATTGTGGTTGAAAACAACTTTAAAATGACAAAAGACGAATTGCCTGAAATCGTACGCATGGGAATGAACCTGGTAATGCCACGCAAATTCGACCAGATGAGCTGGTTCGGACGCGGCCCGCAGGAATCGTACTGGGACAGAAAAACCGGTGCTTTCGTTGGCTTGTACAGTGGCAGTGTTGCCGATCAGTACTGGGCCTATCTTCGTCCGCAGGAAAACGGAAACAAAACCGATGTTCGCTGGGCAACCATTACCGACGAAGCCGGAAACGGACTGTTATTCGCAGGTATGCCATTGCTTGAAGTTAGCGCACACCACAACATTATGGAAGACTTCGAAAGTGTTGAGCGTACCGATGGCCGCCAGGTAGAAGGCGTTGAAGTAATCAACCGCCACATTAACGATGTTAAACCGCGTGACCTGACTTCGATTAACATCGATTACAAACAAATGGGTGTTGGTGGCGACGACAGCTGGGGTGCCTGGACACACGACCAGTACCGCCTTACCGGCAAAGAATACAGTTATGCATTTAAAATTAGCTTCATTTCGCCCGAAGAAGATCCGGCAAAAAAAGCAAAGGCTAAATTCTAGAAAAGTATAGTTTTACCAGAATAAAAGGCGCAGCGACAAAATGATCGTTGCGTCTTTATTTTTACGACAAATCCAATACCTTTGCTCAAAATTCAGAAAAATGGAAATTCAAAACCTGTCGTACCTGTTGCTACTGCTGATCTACCTGGTAATTCCGGTGGCACTCTGCTTTCAAAAAAAGGTGCGGTTTGTTTTCAGGCTAAGGTATATTTTGCCTGCCATAATTTTTGCCGGGGCTATTTTTATTATGTGGGATCTCCGGTTTACCCAAATGAGAATCTGGACCTTTAACCCGGATTACCTTACCGGAATTGAACTGCTCCGGCTACCCATCGAGGAATGGCTGGCATTTTTAATCATTCCGCTGTCATCCATTTACATTTACGAGTGGCTGAAAATTCGTTTCGAGGATTTTGAAAAGCCCAATGTTTTTGTGATTATCAGCCTTGTGCTTTTGCTTGCAACAGGAGTTTTAGCCTATGTTTTCCGCACCCGCATTTTTAGCTTCTTTACCTTCTTCCTGTCGGCAATATACCTGGGGTACACCGTTTTTCGCAACCGTTTCAGAAAATATTACACCAAATTTTACCTGGCGCTGGCCATCTCATTAATACCCTTTTTAATTGTCTCGGCACTGTTAAATTCGTTGCCGGCAATTGTTTACGATTCGGCCCACACCATGGGATTAGCCGTATTCGGCGTTCCCGTTGAAAAGATTGGTTACCTGTTTTTACTACTACTCATTAACGTAACCATCTACGAATATTTGAGCAACCGAAAGCAACAATAATTCAGAAAACGATGAGCTTACTTTACAACCTTGGAATTTTGTTTTACGGATTCTTTATCCGTGTTGCAGCTTTATTTAATGAGAAAGCAAAACTGTTTGTTGACGGACGTAAAAACTGGAAAAAGAAGCTCGGTTCGGCTGTTGATAAAAACGCCTCGTACATTTGGTTTCATTGTGCATCGCTGGGCGAGTTTGAGCAGGGCCGGCCGGTACTGGAGGAAATAAAAAAACAGTATCCGCAATGCAAAATCGCACTCACTTTCTATTCGCCTTCGGGTTACGAAATCCGAAAGAATTATGAAGTTGCCGATATCGTGGCCTATTTACCCATCGACACCAAAAAGAATGCGCAGGAGTTTATTCGCCTGATTCACCCCGAAAAAGTATTCTTTGTGAAATACGAATTCTGGTACAACTACATTACCGAACTCAAACGCCAACAAATTCCGCTTTATATTATCTCAGCTATTTTCCGCGAGAACCAGCAGTTTTTCAAATCAACGCCCTGGGGCAAATGGTATAGAAAAATGCTTCACAGCTTCGAGCATATTTTTATACAGAACGAAACTTCAGCCCAACTGCTTGAGCAGATTGGCATCAAAGACTATACGATTTCAGGCGACACACGCTTCGATCGGGTGGCCGAAATTGCCCGTGGTGCAAAAAAGTTTGAAATTGTGGAAAAGTTTAGAGGTAATAATGTAACCCTGATTGCCGGAAGCACCTGGAAGCCTGATGAGGAGCTGCTTGCAGCGTTTATTAACAACAGCAGCGATGTAAAAGTCATAATCGCGCCACACGAGGTTGCACCCGCAAATATTAACAGAATTCAGGAATTGTTTAAAAAACCGGCCATTTGTTTCAGCAAAGCCGATATTTCCGATATCGACAACTACAATGTGTTAATAATTGACTCCATCGGAATTTTATCATCACTGTACCAATACGGAAACATAGCATATATAGGCGGTGGCTTTGGTGTTGGCATTCACAATATTTTGGAAGCAGCCACTTTTAAACTGCCCGTTTTGTTCGGACCAAACTATTTAAAATTTAAAGAAGCGGTTGACCTGGTAAACGAAAAAGGAGCCTTCCCCATACAAAATTCTACCGGTCTGAAAGCTACACTTAACAAGCTCATCAACGATAAAACAAGCCTGCAAAATGCCTCCGGAATTTGCAAAAAATATATAGAAAAAAACGTGGGCTCAACAACACTTATCATCAATAAAGTTTTTAACAAAAAATAAAAAACTGCACGCTTTTTGTTAGCAAATAATTATTCGAAAAATTGAATTTTTACAAGTAATATTCCGTTAACAAAAATCTTCATCAGCTAATATAAATTTTCAGTTTTGGTAAACTTTTCTCAACTATCAAACACATAACTATCTATACCTCTGCTATATAACAATTTAAAGTTGATAACTTTTAATTAATTAGCTCCCGAAAAAATTCCAAATATTTGTTTTCTATTCTATCTTGCATTACACAATTTGTTGTGATTGACATCTAAGAAAATCGAATATACATTCTTATAACTTTTAATACACTTACAGAAAAAAATGGCAGTAAACGAAGTATCTGTAAAGGCCCCGGCGGGCAAAAAAATTTACGCTCAGGAAGAAGCAGTAAATGCCTCGCTCGAGTACTTCAAAGGAGACGATTTGGCAGCAAGAGTTTGGGTGAACAAGTACGCCCTTAAAGATTCGTACGGAAATATCTTTGAGCGAACACCGGACGACATGCACAAACGCCTTGCAAAAGAAATCGCACGCATTGAAGAACGTTACCCAAATCCATTAACCGAAGAGGAAATCTACAGCGTCCTTAAAGATTTCAAGTACATAGTTCCGCAGGGAGGACCAATGACCGGTATTGGAAACGACTATCAAATCGCGTCACTATCCAACTGTTTTGTAGTTGGCAACGATGGCGACTCCGATTCGTATGGCGGAATTATGAAAATTGACCAGGAACAGGTGCAATTAATGAAACGCCGCGGAGGCGTGGGACACGACCTGTCGCACATCCGCCCAAAAGGCTCTCCGGTAAAAAACTCGGCATTAACATCAACCGGTATTGTGCCGTTTATGGAACGCTACTCCAACTCAACACGCGAAGTTGCGCAAGACGGACGCCGCGGTGCATTGATGCTTTCGGTATCGATTAAACACCCCGACTCGGAAAGTTTTATCGACGCAAAAATGGAGCAAGGCAAAGTAACCGGAGCCAACGTATCGGTAAAAATACAAGATGATTTTATGCAGGCTGTTGAATCGGGAACGCCTTACACGCAGCAATACCCGATTAACGGAAAAGCCCTGTACACCAAAAATACCGACGCCGGTAAAATCTGGAAAAAGATTGTAAAAAATGCATGGAAATCAGCCGAGCCGGGCATTCTGTTCTGGGATACCATTATTAAAGAATCGGTACCCGATTGTTATGCCGACCTGGGTTACCGCACGGTTTCTACCAACCCTTGCGGAGAAATTCCGTTGTGCCCTTACGATAGCTGCCGCCTGTTAGCCATTAACTTATACTCGTACGTAGAAAACCCGTTTACCAAAGACGCAAAGTTCAATTTCGAATTGTTTAAAGAGCACATCCACTACGCGCAACGCATTATGGACGACATTATCGATCTTGAGCTGGAAAAAATTGATGCCATTTTAGAGAAAGTTAAGGAAGATCCGGAAGCTGAAGAAATTAAATTCACCGAAAGAAACCTTTGGGAAAGCATTCGCCGGAAAGCAAAAGAAGGCCGTCGTACCGGAATTGGTATTACTGCCGAAGGCGACATGCTGGCTGCATTAGGATTACGCTACGGAAGCGACAATGCAACTGATTTCTCGGAAGAAATTCATAAAACAATTGCCGTTGAAGCATACCGCTCGTCGGTACACCTGGCAAAAGACCGTGGTGCATTTACCATTTACGATGCCGAGCGCGAAAAAAACAATCCGCTTATCAACCGTATTAAAGATGCCGATAATGGCCTTTACGAAAAAATGGTAAAATACGGCCGTAGAAATATTGCGCTGTTAACCATTGCTCCAACCGGAACAACCAGCCTGATGACACAAACAACATCAGGTATCGAACCGGTTTTCCTGCCGGTTTACAAACGCCGCCGCAAAGTAAATCCGAACGACAAAGATGTTCGTGTTGATTTTATTGACGAAGTTGGCGACTCGTGGGAAGAGTACACCGTTTTCCATCACCATTTTAAAACATGGATGAAAACAAATGGTTACGATACCTCTGTTGAATATTCGCAGGAAGATCTGGACAAAATGGTAAAAGACTCGCCTTATTTCAAAGCTACATCAAACGATGTTGACTGGCTGAATAAAGTGCGTATGCAAGGCAGAATACAGAAATGGGTTGACCACTCGATTTCGGTAACCATTAACCTGCCTGCCGATGTTAAAGAAGAGTTGGTTGGCGACTTGTATTTCGAAGCCTGGAAAAGCGGTTGTAAAGGTGTTACCGTTTATCGCGACGGATCGCGCTCGGGCGTGCTGATTTCGAACGACGACAACAAGAAAAAAACCGAAGACGGTGCATTCCCGCTGAAACGCCCTGAAAAACTGGAAGCCGACGTTGTACGTTTCCAAAACAACAAGGAAAAATGGATTGCATTTATCGGTTTAATGGATGGCAAACCTTACGAGATTTTCACTGGTTTGCACGACGATGAAGACGGAATTCTGCTGCCTCGCTCGATAACAAAAGGTAATATCATTAAAAGCTGGGAAGGCGAAGAGTCGCGTTACGATTTCCAATACGCCAACAAACGTGGCTACAAAACCACTATTGAAGGATTGTCGCACAAGTTCAACCCGGTATACTGGAACTACGCCAAGTTAATTTCGGGAACATTGCGCCACGGTATGCCAATTCATAAAATTGTTGAGCTGGTAACCAGTCTGCAACTGGATAATGATACCATTAACTCGTGGAAAGCGGGTGTGGCACGCGCACTGAAGAAATACATTCCGGACGGAACGATTGCCGATGATGCCAAGTGTGGCGAATGCGGATCGGACGATGTAGTTTATCAGGAAGGCTGTTTAACCTGCCTCTCATGCGGATGCTCGAAATGCGGATAATTATTAATTCGACTATACTAAAAGAGCCGGGATCAATTTTGATTCCGGCTTTTTTAATGAAAGTCTCCATCTTTTTATGTGTATTGCCTTCTGAGTTTCGTCCGGGAAAACCATCTGGCTTCGATCTGCTTTCTTAACCGGACGATTTCGCTTTGGTCATTTCGCCCCGGCGCTACGTACCAGGCTACCTGCCTGTCATCAGACAGGTTCACATTCAACGCTTTCAGCGCCATAAATAGTTTTTGATGTGTCGTAAATGCGCTTAGCGGGTTGAAACCGCTTAGCGCTTGTAAATTTGCAGAATCGTAACGCAAAAGCGATCAATTTTGATTCCGGCTTTTTTGTGCAAAACAACAAACCAATAGCGCACAAACATTTGTTAATAGCCCACTTTTTGCTTGCTGATAACGCAAACATTTGTTTATGCCCTTAATTTGTTATCGGGAATGGCATAAACAAATGTTCAAGCCCCCAATTTTTATTTTTTGATGTCGCAAACAAATGTTTAACACATGAATTACGAGTAAAACAAGCCTTGAACAAATGTTTAAGGACCGAAAAAATGTTTTTTCAAGGCTTAAACATTTGTTTGAGGGAGCAAAAAGTATTTTTTAGTGACTTAAACATTTGTTAATACCTGAAAATGACAGGAGGAGCTTATCAAACAATGGCACAAAAAAATGCCCCATCGAAAAACGATGAGGCATTTATTTTATGCTGTAAATCTTTTAAGCTTCAATCATTGCTTTGTAAGCGTCAGCGTCCATCAGGTCGTCCAACTCTGCAGCATCGGCAATATTCACTTTAATCATCCATCCTTTTCCGTAAGGATCTTTGTTTACCAATTCAGGATCGTCAGCCAGGTCTTCGTTAAACTCGGCAACTTCACCTCCAACTGGCATAAACAGGTCAGAAACGGTTTTCACTGCCTCAACTGTACCAAAAGTTTCACCTTTATCAAGTGTTTCACCTTCAGTTTCAATTTCAACAAACACAACATCACCCAGTTCTCCCTGGGCAAAATCGGTAACACCTACAACAGCTACATCTCCCTCAACGCGTACCCATTCGTGGTCTTGCGTATATTTCAAATCAGCTGGAATATTCATATTTTTAGTTTTAAATTATTTAAATCAAATCGATTGAAAACCACCTTCTAAATCTATCGTTTTACAAATTCGCCGGGTGCATTTTCATTAAAGATATTTGCCAAAATTAAAACATTTTAATGAAAAACAACCCCCTTACACCCATGCATTTCTCTGATTTTTATCGCATTTTATCTCACGGGGTACAAAATATGTGGTGCTTTTTGTATAATTGCAAAAATTGTAGAAAGAAATGTATTCAAAAAAGATCAATTCGCCCAACGATCTCGAAATTGCTGCAAAGGAGCTAATTACAGCATTTAGCAACGACCGCGTTTTTGCATTTTACGGCAAAATGGGTGCAGGAAAAACAACTTTTATCCAGTCGGTTTGCCGTGCATTAGGATCAGACGATAATGTTACAAGCCCCACTTTTGCGCTGATAAACGAATACAATACTGCCGATCTTGATTCAATTTTTCATTTCGATTTTTACCGGATAAAAGACATCGAGGAAGCTTACGACCTGGGCTACGAAGACTACATTTACAGCGGAAGTTACTGTTTGATTGAGTGGCCGGAAATGATCGAATCGCTGCTGCCCGAAAAAATGGTGGAGGTAAAAATCGAAGTCCTGGAAGATAATACCCGCCTGATTACCGCACAGGAAATATAGCCAGCCAATATCGCTTTCTACTTCCCGCTTAATTTTCTTTGAAAACTCCCCTTTTGCTTGTAAATTGCTGCTGTTGATTTCGTCAGGTAAATTCATTAAGTTCAACTATGGAAAAAGCAAAAGAAAAGGTATCGATACCAAAAACCATGCTTCTGCCCAAAGAGGAGATGTTGGAGGTAAAAAAGAAGGGCCAGAAAATAAAAATTGGCGTTCCTTCTGATCTGTCGAAAGTTGAATACCGGGTACCTTTATCGCCGCAAGCCGTTGATTTACTGGTTTCGTACGGGCACGAAATACTGATCGAACGCAATGCCGGCAAAGCGGCCAGTTACAGCAACGAAGATTACCAAAAAGCCGGCGCTACCATTGTTGAAACCAAAGAAGAAACTTTTCAGTGCGATATCATTTTACGCATTGCGCCATTTGATTGCGACGAAATAGATGCTTTGCGTGGCAACCAATTTATTATTTCAAACATGCAGATTCAGGCTCATTGCACTGAATCGATTCAGAAAATGATGCAAAAAAAGGTAACCACCATTGCCTTTGAATACCTCGAAAACGAAGATGGTTTTCTTCCTTTTGTGCATCAAATGAGCCAGATTGCAGGCGTTACTTCCATTACCATTGCCAGCGAATACCTGAGTAATTCGCGCAACGGAAAAGGTGTTCTGTTTGGCGAAGTTACCGGTGTTACACCTGCCGAACTGGTAATAATTGGCACCAGTACAGCGGCTGAATATGCAGCACGCGCAGCACTCGGACTGGGGATTTTCGTGAAGGTTTTTGATACTTCGGTTTACGAACTCAGCAAACTGGAAGAGAAATTGGGCCGGCGCATTTTTACGTCGGTATTCTACCCCAAGGTTTTGCGCAAAGCACTTATTTCGGCCGATGCGGTTATTGGAGCCACCTCCTTTAACACGCCGCCCAAATTTAAAGTGTCGGAAGATTTGGTAAAACAGATGAAAGAGGGTTCGGTAATTATCGATCTGAACGTGAGCCAGGGAGGCTGTTTCGAAACCTCAAAATGTACCGATTTCAACAACCCAACTTACACCAAACATGGCGTTGTACACTACTGTGTTCCGAATACTCCGGCTATGGTAGCCCGAACTGCTTCCATTTCGTTGAGTAATATTTTAATTCCAATTTTGCTTGCCATTGGCAACAACGGCGGAGTTGAAAACTACATAAAAGTGTCGAAGGGATTCCGGAAAGGCGTGTACATCTACCACGGCATTCTCACCAACCACGATGTTGGCCGCATGTTCAACATCCCGTCGAAAGATATCGATCTCCTATTGGCAGTTTTTTAAACAAGAAAAATATATTATGCTATACTCGCTAAACAAAAAATATCCGTTTAACGACAATTTAAAGGTAAATACGCGCTCCATATCATCCGTGAGCCTGGGCATTTTTTTGTTTCTTTTGTTCTTTCAGCCCTTCGAAATTCAAAATCCCGATTTCAACAACCGCCTCATCATTCTTGCAACATTTGGCGCAATAACCCTGGTGCTGCTCACTATTTTCAGGGTGGTTATCCCTTCCATTTTCATCACCGCATTTTCCGAAAGCCGCTGGACCATACTAAAAGAAATCATCATCGATTTTCTTTTTGTAATTTGCAACTCGGTAGCCTTTGCATTTTTTGCACGTTATGTTGGGCGCCTCCCCATTACTTTCCCCATTGCAATCAATATCGTCATCATTTCAATAACGGCGTCAGTAGTTGTGGTAATTACCAACCAGTTTTACTTGTTGAAAAAGAAAGTACAAAAGCTGGAGCCTGCCGCGGAAGAAGTGATTAATAATGAGTTGATGGAAACTCCGAAAGAAATTGAGTTTGAATCGGAGAATAAAACAGAATATTTCACGCTTTTTCTCGAACAGCTTATTCTTATAAAGTCGGCCAACAATTACATTGAAGTGATTTACAAACACAACGATGAGATTAAGAAAAAACTGATCCGGAATACAATGAAAACCACCGAGAACCTGTTACAAAAATACCCCGAGATCATTCGTTGTCATCGCTCGTGCATGGTAAATAAAAACTACATCAAAAAAGTGTCGCGGGGCTCCGATGGTTTGGTGCTGAATCTTTTCGATTACCCGCAGGAAATTCACGTTTCCAGGCAATATGTGCTTCGTTTAAAAGAAGCATTAAAAGCATCCTGATACGAATAAACAACCCCTTACAAACGTATAAAAACCTTCCGGATTGCCTATTAATAAGGCAATTTGGGATTACTGCCGCTTATCCCTGATAAATGACAGAAATCCCAAAAACTCGTAAATTATCACTTTTAAAAGCAGAAAATCCCAAAAGCTTTTTTTTCGAATAAAATGGCCGTTTATTTGAAAAACTGAAAACAATGTAAATTTTATTGCCATGAATATACTACTGATTTATCCGGAAAAAGAGAACAATTCGAAAGGATTTGAGGCCTTCTTTCAAAAGCTTTTTAACAAGACAACCGAAGATCCATTGGAGCTGATTGAAATTTCTATTCAGCTGCCAATTACCTGGGAAAGAAAGCTGCGCGACCTGAACCAAAAAACATTAAACTCCAAAGATCTGGAATGGGCAGATTATGTCATAATCAAAGCAGAACCAAAACAGCGCACTTCAACGGTAAAACTTATTGAAAAATGCAAAAGTGCAGGGAAAAAGATAATAGCTGAAGGAGCATTGTTTGATTCTCAACCGGCCGACTTTGAAAATGTAGATCACCTGATTCTGAACCAGGCGACATTTGATCCGTTTGTACGGGATATGGAAGACAATACTACTCAACGCATTTACAACGCTGACTACCGGAAAGAGAAATTACGCAAAACCGCGTATTCATTGTTGGGATTTTCAGATTACTTATCGCGAAACATTCACCCGTTTTCGGCGTGAACAAGGATTTTTAACGAGATAGGTTCCACCACAACCGTGTCTTCAACAACTTTTACCCCCTCCTCATTAATACTGTTGGCATCGGCTACAACTTTGTAGCGGCCTTCGGGTAAGGGCAATTCAACTTCCTCTTCGTTCCCATTAAAAATGAGGAATACTTTCGACCAACTGTCGCCAGCCGCCTTTCCATCCAGACAATAGGAAACCACCCCTATTTTATACTCGGCACAAAAATTCAAATCCCGCCTTATTGCATCGGCCGAAGTCATACGAAAAGCCGGATGATTTTTCCTCAGCTGAATCAGTTTCTGAAAGTATTCAAAAACATCGAGGTATTCATTTTTGCGGCTCCAGTCGATCTGATTTACCGAGTCGGGCGATTTATAGGAATTTCCGTTTCCTCCTTTTGTACGGCAAAAATCAACACCGGCATGTAACAGCGGCACTCCCTGCGAGGTTAAAACCAATGCTCCGGCTAATTTTACACGTTTGCGCAAGTCCTCATCCGTCGCTTTTGGCAAACTTTGTTTCAGTTTGTCCCAAAGCGTGTAATTATCGTGGCACGACACGTAGTTGATACACTGATCGGGTTCGGCAGCCCAGGCAGTTTCAACGGTATCGATATATCCGTAATTTACCTGCGGATGATAAACGGCTGCAGTAATTCCAAACTTTATAGCCTCCTCGCGCAGGTTTAGCCCGCTTATAAAACCTTTCGATTTTTTATCGCCATGGTTCCCTTTCAGGGCATCGCGAAAATCGTCGTTAAAGCTGGCTATTCTTCGCATTGCCGAAGTATTCTTTTTAACGGCCCGTTTCGATTCCGGCATCGGACTTTGATCGGCAGCCCAGCCTTCGCCATAAAGGAACAATCCGCGGTCGATCTTATCCAGCGACTTCCGGATTTCCTGCATGGTTTTCAAATCGTGAATTCCCATCAAATCAAAACGAAAACCATCAACATGAAATTCCTCCACCCAGTAGTTAAGCGTGTCGATAATGTATTTACGCACCATCTCGCGCTCCGAAGCCACCTCGTTGCCACATCCCGATGCATTTGAGAACGAGCCATCTTCTTTCTGACGGTAGAAGTACCCGGGCACGATTTGGTTAAAAACCGACTCTTTGGCGTAATAAGTATGGTTGAAAACCACATCCAGAATTACTCCAATTCCGTTGGCATGCAGGGCTTTTACCAACTTTTTAAATTCTACAATTCGTTTGCGTCCGTCGTAAGGATCGGTTGCATACGAACCTTCCAGCGCATTATAATGCATGGGATCGTAACCCCAGTTGTATTTTTCAAGTGGCTTTTCTTCGTCAACGGTTACAAAATCGTTCACCGGCAGCAAATGCACATGCGTAACTCCCAACTCTTTTAAATGATCGATACCCGTTTTTACTCCCTCCGGCGGGCGTGTTCCTTCTTCGGTAAATCCCAGGAACTTTCCTTTGTTTTCAATGCCTGAATTTTCGGCGATGGAAAAATCGCGCACATGGGTTTCGTAAATCACCGCATAAGTAAAACTGTTGTAGCGCGGGCCATTATCGAAAACCCACTCTTCCGGATTAGTGGTGTTCGGATTATAAATCATTCCGCGCAGACCGTTGGCGCCAACACAGCGGGCATAAATTCCGGCAACCTCATCCAGCCATTCACCATCGTTCACTCTGAAAGTATAGAATTTACCTTCGTAATCACCGGTAAGAATTGTTCCCCAGGTGCCGTTCTCTTTTTTCTGCAGATTCGTTTTATAATAGGATTCACCATGCACACCATCTTTGTACAGGCGCAGTTCAACCATCTGAGCTGTAGGTGCCCAAATTTTGAAGGTCGTTTTTTCGGGCGACCAAAAAACACCTAAATCCTTACCCGAATAACCGGGATAAGTTGAAAAATCGATATGGTTAAATTTCCAGTTTCGCATTAAAATTTAACTAATGTTTTGCGTAAAAAAACAGCTTTGCTTCCTAGCTTTTTACCTGTCACATCTTTCAGATAAATTTTTGTTTTTGGATATTTCTTCAACGATTTATCGTGCGAATAAAACCGATTCAGATCAATCGTTAACTGATGCGATTTCCCGCCCTCGAGAAACAAGGGATAAAAACTGTAATTATCCATTCCTTTGAGCTTGAACTTTCGCTTCATCCAAAAATTATCGAATACTAAAAGCGGCTGATCAAGATCGATAGCCGTTGAGCCGGTATTTTTTACCGTAAGAACTAATTCACCGGGATAGAATTTTGTATCCTTCTCGAGTTTAATACTTAGCTTCCTCAGTTTTAAAAACGGCTGGCGCTCCTTCTTCGATTTCTTGTTAAAAGAACGGCCGCTAATAATAAAAACCGCGGTAACAGCAGCCAGAAACAGAAATACCCACAACAGTTTATGTCCTTCGGGGCCTACCTCGTTTTGGGCAAAAAGCCACAACGAATTCAATAATAAAACCGCAAGAATACTTCCCTTCTTCATTGTTGCTAATTTGAGGCAAAAGTAAAGTTTTTATTGATTTAAGATCGATGATGCTTACTGGTTTCACGAGAATACGTTTCATCCTTAACATGAAACCGGTAAGCATCAACACCTTATCCTCTAAGTGCTTCTACATCCTTAATGGTTTTTGGCTTTGGTTTGCCGAGTAACTGCACACCGTTTTCGGTCATTACAAAATCTTCTTCGTTGCGTATTCCGCCGAAGTTACGGTAGCTGTCAACTTTTTCCCAGTTAATAAAATCGTTGAATTTGCCTTGTCCGCGCCACAGATCGATCAATTCAGGAATAAAATAAACTCCCGGCTCGATGGTAAATACATGACCGGCTTTTAGCGATTTTGCCAGGCGTAGCGATTTTAATCCGAACTGTGTACTTTTTGGCTGGCCGTCGTAACCCACCCAAACTTCACCCAAATCTTCCATATCGTGCACATCCATGCCCATCATGTGGCCGGTTCCGCATGGGAAAAACAAAGCGTGTGCCCCCGCCTCAAATGCATCCATGGCATTTCCTTTTGTAAAGCCCATAGCTTTTAGCCCGTCGAAAATGGTGGTAGCCGCGGCAATGTGCGCATTTTTATAGGGCTTGTTCAACTCAAGCGCGCTGATGGCAGCTTCGTGTGCAGCCAATGAAATTTCATAGATCTCTTTTTGCTCAGGCGTGAATTTTTTGCTTACCGGAAAAGTACTCGACAAATCGCCCGAGTAGCATAATTCATTTTCGTAACCGGCATCTACCAAAAACAGGTCACCTTCTTTTATGGTATTTCCATGAAAATGATTGTGCAATGTTTGCCCGTTTTTCGTAGCAATTATCGGGAAAGCAATATTACCACCGGCAGCCAGTGCCACTTTATGAATTTCGGCGGTTACCTGTGCTTCCGTCATTCCCGGACGTGCAAATTTCATGGCTGCAACATGCATATCAACCGACACATTCACCGCCTGATGCAGCTGTTCAATCTCTTCTTTTGATTTGATCTCGCGCTGACTAACAACAGCTTTTACCAAATCAAGCGAGTAAGTATTCGCTACATCTTTGGGCGCTACATCAATCAGCTCCATCAACTTAATTTTGTTCTCGGGGCGGTAAAGCGGCAGGAAATGAATCTTTCTGCTTTTCTCCACCACCGAAGCCAGTTTTTTCGTCGGAAAAACCGCTGAAACGCCACATTTAGCAGCACGTTCAGCAATCGTTGGCTGTGGCCCCATCCACACAATATCGTCGATGGTGTAATCATTTCCGAAAATAATCTCCTTGTTGTTATCAATATCGATTACCGCAGCCAGCCCCGGATGCTGAATTCCAAAGTAGTACAAAAAGGTGCTGTCTTGCCTGAAATGGTAGGTGTTATCCGCATAATTCATCGATGATTCGTCGTTACCAAACAACAAAATCAATCCTTCCCCAACCTTCTCTTTAAGAACTTTTCTTCGTTCGATGTAAATCTCTTTCTGAAACATTTATGCAATTTTTTTATGAGAACGTGAATGTAATAAATTCTCAAATTCGCACTATGACAAATGTTCGTAATGCTTTTACAAGGTTCAGCGCGAAAAGTATTTTGGGCGAGACCTAAGGTATTTTTTGTAAGAAACAGGTGTTGCAGCAACAAAATTAATAAGCCACGCAACCTTTAGCGCACATTGTCCATCTGTTAACTAAACAAAAGAAAATAAGAGTTCAGTACTTTTTCCTGCTTAGCTTGTTTTTGCCGGCTTTTGTTTTATAAATAGGGTAGAATCAGTTGCGGTTTCCTAACCAATTCGAATATAAAAAGAGCCTTACTTGTCTGAAAAGATCAATGTAAGGCTCTTTTGCTTTTATATGCAAAACGCTAATAAATTTATTCCTTCAGGTTATACCAAATTGACCACAAAATACCGCATTATTGAATGGCATTTTTGTAAGCTTCTATTCCGCCAACAACCGGGATTTCGATGCTTGTTCCGTTCAAATCGACTGTTAATTCTGTTCCGGGTTTTGGCCGAAGTGTAAAATCGCGGTCGCTCGACAAGATCATGAGCCCGATTTGTTGTCCGGCTTTAATCACCTGGTCATCGGGTTGCAGTTCGAAAGTCATTTCGTAAAACTTACCCGGTTCCAGCGGTTCACTCTCGCGTAACGTTTTATAATTCTGCAAATCGGCCCAACCACGGGTTATCAGATTATCGGTAATTTTTGCTTTTCGCCATTGCGAATTGCTCCAGGGTAATGAAACCAGGTAAACCGAAAGATTCACTGCCGGTTTGCTACTGGCTGCCCTGATGGTAATTTTTGCTTTTCCTGAGATATGCAGGTCTTCTTTCAACACCGGGCTTACATAAATTAACCGGTGCTCAGTAATTTCGGCTTGTGCCAATGCCTCTGCCGAAAATGAGTAATTATCCACCAGGATTTCAGTTGCCTGCTTCGGCGGTTTTTCGGTAAGCAAATCTCCCTTTTCAGGAGCACCGGCGGTAAGGTATAATTTCACATCACGGGCATCCGGGTTTGGATAATCTTTGTATGGTGTTGGCTTATCGCGCTCGTCATCTTCGCGAACAATCCAGGCTTTTGCATCGTTTTCCACACCATTTTCTATTCCGAACAAATAACGGGTAAACCAACGGTTCATCATACGAACTGGTGGCGGTCCGCCGTGTCCGTTCTGGTGATAGTAAATTTGAGTGGGGATTCCCTTTGCTTTTGCAGCTTCGTAAATACGGAAACTGTGCTCGGGCATTACATTCCAGTCGTTAAATCCGTGCGACATCAAAAGTGCCGCTTTCATGGGCTCCATATCGTTCAGGTAATCGCGGCCGGCCCAAAAGTCGTTGTAATCGCCGGTAACGCGGTCTTGTCCGTTTTTCATTTCATCATCGCGAACATGCTCACGTGCATAAGCTCTTTTATCCAGATCGCCACTGTGAATAAAATCGAAAAGCACACCAACATCCTCACCCAAATAACCTCCCGGAGAACGAACCAAACCATTGGATCGGTAATAATGGTAATACGATGTATTTGGTGCTACGGGAATAATCGCTTCCAGGCCTTCAACCCCTGTAGTGGCGGCTGCCAGCGGCAATGTTCCGTTATACGAAGTTCCGGTCATCCCCACTTTTCCGGCACACCAGTAAGCCTCAACTTCTTCGTTTCCGCGGCGGGTTTTGTAGCCTTTGGCGCGTCCGCAAAGCCAGTCGATTACCGCTTTTGGAGCCAGCGATTCATTGTCGCCGCCAACAGTTGGCGAGCCATCCGACAATCCTGTTCCGGGCGATGATGAATGCACAACAATATAACCACGAGGCAGCCAGGTATCGACATGCCCTTTTGAAATGATTGGCCGTTCGCCGAGGCGCTGAATTTCGGGTGGATGTACATGTTGTTTGGGTTGCTCACCAAGCTCCTGATGAACATCCCAGAAAAATTCGGGATTATTACCGGCCACTCCTGCAAAATAAGGGCTTGAGTTATAAATAACCGGAAGTTTTAATCCTTCGCTTTCGGTTTGCCGCTGACGTGTAACATCAACGTGCATGCGATCTAAAAGGCCATCGCCATCCGAATCAAATTCGGTTTCCACCCACAGGTCTTCGCGAATCCAGTAGGCCGGATCTTCAAACGCTTTTACAATTTGTGCCTCTCCATCTTTAAAAACAGGTTTTATCGGCTCGTTTTGTTGTGCACGGCTACTAACAGCCCACAACTGAATAAGCATCAAACAGGCAACACTTAAACTCAGGTTTTTTCTAATCTTCATTCGTTAAAAAAATTTTATGCAGCCCTTAAACAGCGATACAAAAAATCGGCCCCGGATTGCTTTTATTACAGTTTTTTTTATGATTTATCTCCTCAAAACAGAGGTAACCAGCCTATTTTATTTGAATAGCTAAATATAACCACACTCAACTTTTATATGATGATGAATGACAGACTTTGTTAATTATTTGTAAGGAATTAAAGAGCACCTCATCCTTTTTTGACTTAAAAGAGTTATTTGTATTTTATTTATATCAGCTATTAACACGACAGCTATGAGACAATTGGTTTGCCCCATATCGAAAGATGTGGTGGATGAAAAAAATTTCACTTATATCGTACTACCATTTTATAAATAATTCTACTTAATACAATTTTTCAGTTTTAAGGCTTCTGTCGGTTGACGGAGGCCTTTTTTATTGAAGGTCCCGCCAAAGCCTCCCTATCAATGGTGAAATTCGAATTGTTCATCCGAACTTTTAAACAGTCTAAACAAGTGTGCAAAAAAGAAAAACACTATTTTTCCGGCTTCAATCTTAAACGACTAAACCATCGATGATAAAAGCAATAAAGAAAGCTACCAGTCCGGCAATGTGGGTTCCAACGGCCTATTTTGCAATGGGTTTACCTTTTATGGTGCTTGCACAGTCAACGGCTATCATGTATAAAAATATGGGGATCTCCGATTCCAAAATTGCATTCTGGACCTCGCTGATTATGCTGCCGTGGACCTTAAAACCCTTATGGAGCCCGGTTTTAGAGATGTTCAAATCAAAAAAATTCTTTGTGGTTACCAGCCAGTTTGTTACCGCAATTACTTTTGCGTTGATTGCATTTGCGCTTCCGCTACCCAACTTTTTTGCTTACACCATCGCACTGCTTGCTGTTATTGGGTTTAGCGGTGCCACCAACGATATTGCTACCGACGGTGTTTACCTTAGCGTTCTTTCATCAAAAGATCAGGCCCGATACATTGGATGGCAGGGCGCTGCATACAATGTGGGTAAATTTTTGGCTTACGGCGGTTTTGTTACCATTGCCGGAATTCTTGAAAAACAATTGGGTGTAGTAAATGCCTGGGTTGCCGTAATGCTTGGAATTGGTGGCGTGATGGCGCTGGTGGGCCTTTATCACTCGCGAATGTTACCCGGAGGAGAAGCATCAAAATCAGAAGTAAAAAGTCTGAAGGAAGGATTTGACACACTTTGGGATGTGTTAAAAACATTCTTTCAGAAAAAATACATTTACTGGTACATTGCTTTTATCGTATTGTTCCGTTTTGCCGAAGGATTTGCCATAAAAATTGCGCCGCTATTTTTTAAAGCTGCCGTTGCCGATGGCGGATTGGGGTTAACCACCACCGAAATTGGCGTTGTTTACGGAACTTTCGGAACCGCAGCCTTTGTTGCCGGATCGTTACTGGCCGGTTATTTTATTGCACGCCGCGGCCTGAAAAGGGCTTTACTTATTTTAGTCAGCACTTTTAATATCCCATTTTTGGTGTATGCCTTACTGGCCCATTATCAACCTTCGAGCCTATACCTGATAGGGGGCGCTGTGGTTTTTGAGTATTTTGGCTATGGCTTTGGTTTTGTGGGACTGATGCTGTTTATGATGCAGCAGGTAGCACCCGGAAAATACAAAATGGCGCACTACGCTTTTGCCACCGGAATTATGAATCTTGGTTTTATGGTGCCATCGATGCTGAGTGGTTATTTCAGCGACTGGCTGGGCTACAAATTGTTTTTTGCCTGGGTGCTGGTGGCTACCATTCCGATTTTTATTGCTGCACGGTTCGTTCCTTTCGGACACCCCGACAATGTTGATGAAGAAACAATAGAAACAAATAAAAATGACTAAAAAAGTAAACATACCTTTTGAAGAACGCCCGCAAGGTTGCACCGATGTAATGTGGCGCTACTCGCAGAATCCGGTAATTGGCCGGTATGCAATTCCAACTTCAAACAGTATTTTCAACAGTGCTGTTGTTTCTTTTGAAGACGGTTTTGCCGGCGTATTTCGCTGCGACAACAAAGCTGTGCAAATGAATATTTTTGCCGGTTTTAGTAAAGACGGTATCAATTGGGAGATCAATCATGAACCCATTGAAATGGTTGCCGGAAACACCGAGATGATCGAGTCGGACTACAAGTATGATCCGCGTGTTACCTGGATTGAAGACCGCTACTGGGTAACCTGGTGTAACGGTTATCACGGACCAACAATCGGGATTGCATACACATTCGATTTCAAAACTTTTCACCAGTGCGAAAACGCCTTTTTGCCTTTTAACCGGAATGGCGTTCTTTTTCCCGAAAAAATTAACGGGAAATATGCCATGCTGAGTCGCCCGAGCGACAATGGACATACTCCGTTTGGCGACATTTACATTAGTTACAGCCCCGATATGAAATACTGGGGCGAACACCGCTGTGTAATGAAAGTTACTCCGTTTGAGCTGAGCGCCTGGCAGTGTACAAAAATTGGTGCCGGATCGGTACCGATTAAAACGGAAGAAGGGTGGCTGGAGTTCTACCACGGTGTAATTAACACTTGTAATGGTTTCCGCTATTCAATGGGTGCTGCTATTCTCGATCTGGAAGATCCGTCGAAAGTATTGTACCGTACACAACCATACTTGCTGGCTCCTGCAGCGACATACGAACTGGCCGGCGATGTGCCGAATGTGGTTTTCCCTTGTGCCGCACTTAGCGATGGTGAAAAAATAGCGGTGTATTACGGTGCAGCCGACACGGTTGTGGGAATGGCATTTGCTTACCAGCAGGAATTGATTGATTTTATTAAGGAGAATTCCATCTAAAAAAGGAGTTCACGCAAAGACACAAAGGTTTCGCAAAGTACGCTGAGAAAAATATTGAAAATAGTGATGCTCTCACTTGGAGTGAGGGTATCACTATTTTCCGGGATCACCTCCAAAACGTTTTTCCTTTATAAAATACATATTTGTGGAATCGGGTACCGCAACCGGCATATTCCAGAAGTTATCTGAAGGTTTTACCACCGGCATATTATCACCCAAAGCCATAAATACATCTGTTGTTAATTTTAAATATAAATTATCAATCAAGTTTTCTGTGTTATCATCAAAAAATGATTGGGGTAGTTCGTCATCCAATTTCAATTGAGGTGAGATTGTTAGATAATCGTGTTGTTGCTGTTTCTGAAAATCGTCAAATTCAATACGCGGAAGCGGTTTTATAGCATACTCATTTTGACTAAATGAAGTAAAGTTCAAACAACAAACAAATATCAAAAACACTATTGTCTTCATAACTTTAATTTTGTTTCAGCAAGTTAAAAAAGAGCACTAAAAATAGCTAAGCAATTGAGGTTTTTAACATTTGTAGAACCTCATCCTTTCGTCGCCTCGATATGAAAATTTTATCGCTATTTGAAAGTTCGAGCGTTCCTCCGTCGGTTTTTGAATACGCCACCACATGCTTTAAGTTTACCAGATGGGATTTATGCGTGCGCACGAAAGAATATTCCTTTAAAAGATCTTCAAATTCAACCAGTGTTTTTGCTACTAATAAATGCTTTTTTTCATGCAGATAAATATGCGTGTAATTGCTTTCGCCCTTACAGTGGACGATCTTTTTCACTTCTACAAATTCAATACGATCGTTGGTTGGCAGCCCAATTCGTGGATTATCGGGTTGCAAAATATTACGATTCAATTCGCGAATTTGTCTGTTCTCTTCTTTCTTCTGAATGCGCTTCGTAACCTTTTCAACCGCGGTTTTTAGTTCGTTAAAGTTGATGGGTTTAAGAATATAATCGGCAGCCGAAAAGCGAATGGCCTTTATGGCATAATTGTCATAGGCGGTTACAAAAATCACCTCGAAGTTAATATCCGCAAAATGCTCAAGCAACTGAAATCCATTTTCCCCGGGCATTTCAATATCGAGAAAAACCAATTGCGGCTTTTCATTTTTAATAAGCTGGATAGCAGACTTCACTGAATTTGCCAGTCCCACCAAGATTACTTCCGGGCAGTGTGATTCAAGCAGTCCAGCCAAATTTTCGCGGCCGTGTTTTTCGTCGTCAACTATAATTGATTTTATCTGCATTTTAAAAAGTTCTTGCAAAGTCACAAAGGTTTCGCAGAATTCGCCAAGTACATCTGCGAACTTTGCGTTTCTTCTTTTTTTTGCGTGAAACAGTATTACAAATTATTTACAATCCGATGGATCCCATCTTTTAGGACACTGGTGTTAAAATTAATCAAAAGTCCAAGTTTCAAACCCGACAACTTCAAATAGGTTAAAGTTTGAGCATAATGAACCGGAGCTAGTGTTGCAACCGATTTCACTTCTACCAGAATCTTATCATTAATAACCAAATCAATTCTGTAACCAACATCTTGTTTTACTTCTTTGTACACAAATGGCATTGGTACCTGCTGTTTTACTTCAAGACCTATTTCCCTCAATTCAAAAGCTAATGCATTATCATAAGCCGACTCTAAAAGCCCCGGGCCAATAATTTTATGTATTTCGATTGCGGCTCCGATTGTTTTGTAAGAAAGGTCGTTTTCATTCATTATTTGCGAGTTTACAATTTATGATGAACAATTTATGTAAAAATGCAGGTTCACGCAAAGAACACTAAGATTTCGCAAAGGAAACAAAGAAGTTTTTTGCGAACTCTGCGTTCCTTCTTTACTTTGCGTGAACTCTTCTTTACTTTTCTTCGGGCAAAACAATTTCCACAAGTGTTCCTTCTTCCAAATCAGTGGTTGTGAGTTTATATTTCTCGCCCTGTTTTTGCTGAAGGATATTGAGGCGTTCTTTCATCAGTTTTGTGCCTTTCCCGTTCTTTTGTTGCTGTATTTCTTTTGCGGCTTTACGGCCAATTCCGTTGTCGGTGATTGTGATTAATACAAATGCGTCTTTCTTCATAACATCTATTTTTAAATGTTTCTCACCTCTTTTATTCTGAAGACCATGAACGATGGCATTTTCAACAAAAGGCTGCAAAAGTAGCGATGGCACCTGCGTATTGTGCGCATCAATTGTTTCGTCAACAAGAACCTCAAATTCAAAATCAAAACGCAGTTTTTCAAGGTTTAAATACTGCCTAATCAGTTCCAGCTCTTCGGCCAGCGACACCTCTTCCTTTTCTGAATTATTCAGCACTTTTCGAATCAATCCGGCAAAATCGCTTAAATACAAATGGGCCTCGCGGCCCTTGTTTTGCTGAACCAGGTTTTGCACCGAGTTCAAACTGTTAAAAAGAAAATGGGGGTTCATCTGACTCCGGATAGCCGTGAGTTCCAACTCCCGGAGTCGCCTTTTTTGCTCCTCCTTTCGGAATTGCCGCCGAACCCGCCATTTCCATAGTAGTAAACCTATTATTAAAATGGTTAGGATGCTGAGTAATACTACTATTATAATTTGCAACTGCGATTTATTCAGTTCTTTTTTTTAGGCTGCAGGTTTTGTTTGCATAAATTCATACCACTTACCATATTTCGGTCAAATCCTATTCGAACACCATCCTTATCGTAAGCAATAAAATGTCCTTTACCGGATTTAAAAATGGAGCCTAACTGAACTTTGTGGTTAATTAAAAATAGCTGATATGCAACAGGATTGGCCCGTTTGGTATAGTCCATCCACTCCTGAATGTTGCTTCCTTCGGTTACCAGAACAAAATTTATCTCCGGATTTTCTTTGGCAAGCTCATCAAAGTAATAGCGCTCTTTCGACCAATTTTTAGTTACATAGAACAAAGCGGGCTTGTTACCCAAAAAGTCTTTTAAATATTTCGCCTCTCCTTTTTCATTAAAGAATTTGGTATTGGGCACATAATCCTTTTTGTCCCATTCAGATTGCGTGCTTATAATGCCTTCAAGCGATTGACTAAATCCTGGATCATTGCATAAGCGCAGCATCAAATCAAGGTATTTTTCAACTTCATTTTTACGATATATTTGAGCTTCTGATTCCTGATTATAAATAGTTGTTTTTTCCTGAAGCAACATTTCTGCAATTTGTCCGTAAAGCGCAGGGCCTGCCAGTAGCGCTTTTGCTATTTCAATTTTATTGGGTAAGTCACCATAAAATCGCAGCTCATTTGAAGGTGTACTTACGATTTCGAACCCGAAATAATTTACACTGCGTACCTTTTTTACGGTTTGTAAATAATAGGACAAATAACTGTTGGCAAACTGTCTGGAGAAAACACCATTTGCATTGTATATTTCATGAATTTCAATTTCATTTAAAACCTTGTTTAAATAGTCCAGGTCCACAATGTCTTCATCAGGAAAATATACTTGTCCCCAGTTCACCCGCTGCTTATATTCCCACGTTGAAAGAAATTCAAGAACACCACACATCAAATTGGCTTTTAGCTCATTTCGTACGAAATCGAAAACATATGCCGGGATAGCTTCCTTATATGCCATCGATTTTACATCAAAATTATCAATGGCATCTCTTAAATTAACGAATTTCATATTGGAGCTCCACCACCAGTAAATGCTATTAAAATTCATTCTTTGCTCAAGCCATTCATACTCTTTGTTAAAATTATAAAGCAGTTCCTGAGCGGCTGCAAAATCACCCGAGAACTCGACATCCCAAGGGAATTCACCGTTTGCAATTAAATGAATGTTGCTCCCCGGCTCGGCATATAAAGAAATGGTAGGTAATTCAGCCGAGGAATTAGATTGACCAAATAACAAAAAAACCAATCCCGGATTTTCTAGTTCTGTTTCAATGTGAAAAGTATTGCTCTCGTCCAAAAATACTGTCTCCTGATAAAGTTCAGTCCCATAGGGATTTCGCAATATTGCCAGCGTAACCTTCTTATTGATCACTCCACTCACAGTTCCTGAAACAATTAAACGAGTGCCTGTCTTCTCTTTAAGATTTAACAGTTTTATACTTTCCTCGTTATAAAACAAACTGTAATAATTACCATTAATAAATCTTGAATGTTTGGTTGAATCCAATGAAATGCTTTGGTATTCCCGAAGAAATTTTTCCTGATCATTGATGGAATAATTTAGAGTGTAAAGGCCGGGCTTTTCGTCCCATCTTTGATTCGTTACCGACAGAACATGATCCTTTGTTGCAATATCAACATCATACTTCTGTGGATCCAGCATCTCACTCTTTACCTGAAAGAGCAACTGAACAGATTTGGTTATTTGAGGTATCGCTTTGGTGTTAAAAGCTTCTATTTGCCGGTTCTTTGAGACTTGATCAAATGCTTTTTTGTCTAACCTCTTTTTTGCAGCCAATAAAACTTCATCGCGGTTGTAAAGCTTAAGCTCACTGGTTTCTTCATTAAACTCATATTTAAAAAGTATATTACAAACCAAATTCTCGTACGCATCAGTTCTAGCTCCTCCGTAATACTCATTTTGAAACTCCGGATATTCGTAATCCCTGTATGCAAATGGAATTTCACCAGGCTTTTGGAGAGTGTTTTTGCTAACAGTTACAAATAGCAATTTTTTGTTATCTGGCTCGGTCGTTCTATATTCTATTTCCAAAATCTTTGTCCATAGAAATTCATTCAATTTTTCTCCATCTTCTGATTGATGGTAGATCGATTTATTGAACTGATAGATGTATTCCTTCCCGGTTTCAGGCCGTAAAAGAATAACTTCGTTTTGGGCGAAAGAGGAAAAACAAATAAGAAGGAGAAATAAGCTTATAAACGGGATTGTTTTCATAGCCATAAATTTAAAGATTATGTTACTCAAATTTGGCTGCTATTATTGAAATTTAAAAGGGCAACTTATCGAACGGTTAGTTTGGTTTATTTAACGGAAGGAAAAAGGATAAAGGATGATTGATGAAAAGTTAATTTCACGCAAAGGCGCAAAGGTTTCGCAAAGCACGCTAAATGATTTGATTGCGATCTTCACGCTTCTCCCAATCTTTGCGTGAACAAATTAAATTTATTCTCCTTTTATCGCCTTCAAAACCGCTGGTGTTAAATCCTCGCTTTCGGGCGAGATATAGGCCACGTTCCCGGCACTTACATCGAGCACATAGGTAAAGTTTTGTGCACCGGCAATGTTGCTGATTTCCTGGTTAATTTGCTTGTACAGGGGCTGAATGAGTTCCATGTTGCGGTTTTGCAACTGCTGTTGTGCAGTTTGGTTGTATGCTTGTATTTTTTGCGATTGCTCTAAAATTTCATTTTGCCGGGTTTGCTTTACAAAATCGGAATACCCATCACTTTCGGCTTCAAACTTTTCAATGGCAGCTTCATGCTCGGCAATCATTTCCTCGTAAATCTCCTGCATATCTTTTGATTCCTGCTCTATAATCGATTGAAGACTATCGAGCATCGGGTGTTTTTGTACCAGCTCCTGAATATTTACATGCCCGATTTTTAATGTACTTTGGGCGTTTGCAACCGTAGCAATGAAGAGGATTACAACGGCAGACAACAGAAATTTTATTTTCATAGTCTATAATTTAAGATTTTGAGCAAAGATGATTGAATTATTGCCCCAATACAGCTAAAAGAAGTTAAACCTGTTTGGCTTATTCGTTAACAAACCAAAAGAGTTGGAGCCGATTCTTAAATTATGTTTCTATTCTTAAAATTTTTACACAAAAAACATTCATGATTTATGGAATCACCAACAGGGATGAAAGTGAGGCCTAACGACAGCATTTCATAAAAAAATCAGATTACAAGGCGCATACAGCAATTGTGCGTTGAATAACTGATTATTTGCGCCTTTGATTTACTTCTCATCAACCCCGGGTTTCACCCGAGGTTAGTTACATTTTATCCCTTCGGGATATTGAATTGGAATACCAAGTTAAGACGACTTTATTGGCCAGCTATGTCGGAATTGCAAATTCTTCATGACGCTAAAAGCGTCTAATGTTATTAACCCGGTGCGTAGCGCTGGGATGAAATGACCAAAGCGAAATCGTCCGGCGAAGAAAGCAGATCGAAGCCAGACGGTGCTTCCGGACGAAATACAAAAGGCAATACACCTAAAAAGATGGGGACTTTCAGAAAAAAGGGCGGAAAACCGCCCTTCAACATTTCTTTATGTAGTTCAATATTAATTCGCTGGCTTTTCAAAAAGAGCATCGTCAAGTGGTTCATCTATTTTAATTTCATCCATAACCAACGACTGTTTACCCATTGGCATTTCAATCTCAATTTTATGAGCCATTTTAATGCCTTGTACGTCTTTGTACTCTACCATTTTAGTTACAATATCTATCGATTGCCCCATGGCTTCAGCTGTCGTTTCTACTTTCGAAACCATATAATCGTCGGCATTAATATAGTAGGATTGAACCGCTCCATCCTTGTCGGTTAGTTTCAGCTTATAGGCTTCGGTGCCATCAACATCAACTTTACCCAGCAATTCGATGTTACTGCCTTTTTCTTTGTAGTTGTAAAGGGCGCCTTCCATATCGGCCTGATTCATTGCTTGTTTTAACTGGTCGCCTTCCAGCTCCTGAACACCGGCTCCCATCATTGGGTTAACCATCCATCCGTTTTCGCCATTAAAAGCGCTGGTGGTTTTTTGCCCCATCATTTCCACATCTACCCTGAATTTATTCGGTTTTTTCACTTTAATTTCCATGGGGATTTCCATTCCCATCATAATCACTTTGGCTTTAACATTGAATGTTTTTACATCGGCCATTTTATCCATACCATTGGCTTTGTAGTAATTATCCAATACTTTGTCGAGCGATTGTGCTTGTGTGCTGATTAATGCAAAAAGCATTACGGCGGCTAATAAAAAGGTACGTTTCATTCGTTTGTGTTTTTAAGTTTTTAAAGGTAATCCATGGAACTCGCATTAAACTACTCACTCTTAAAAAAGAAGTATTTCGTATGCTCGTTTCATTTTGAATCTATTTGTATAAAATTAAGTGCCAAGAATTAATACTACTAAAATACAAATATTACATTCGGATTCAAATAGGGGTATTAAAAATAAATTTCGGCAATAATATTGGCATAATCCACACCTTTTTCAATCAGCATATCGCGCACTTCTACAACCATCAGCGCCTTTCCGCAGAGGTAATATTTTACATCCGGCAATTCAGTCAGGCTCTCCAGGTAATCGGTAACCCTTCCGGGAAAAACATCGCACGATTGTTCCTGCGAACAGCAACGTATATATTTTTCCCCCAGCGACCATTCCAGTTCATCCTCGAAATAAAACTGGTTTAACTGCCGCACCCCGTGAATTAGGGTTTTATTCGCTGAAATTCCCGACCGGTACATGGCATAGAAAGGCGCAATTCCGGTTCCGGTGGCAATCCACCAGGCCGGCTCATTGGTTCCTAAAAAACTTCCGTACGGTTCCGACACGTATAAGGTATCTCCCGGAATCATGGCTGCCATTTTAGGGGTTAAAAAACCATCGTCTTTAATGTTAAACAGGATCCGGATCTCGTCTTCCTGATTACCGCTGCAAATGCTGTAAATACGCGGCGCATGTTCGGTATCCACACCTATTTTCACCACTTGTCCGGGCAAAAATTCAGCATTCCGCTGAAACGAAATTACATGTACGCCAGGTGAAATCTCTTCGTTATTGGTTATTAACTGTTTAACTAATTGAGGTTCTTTTTTTGTTTTTGCTGACATTTAAATCCAAATAGAAAATTACAGCATCGTAACAAACCTTACAACTAATTGTTTCGGAAAGTGAATGTTACTACAAGCGGATCATCAACACCGGTAAGCAAATTATTTACCCGGTAATACACATCCAGACTTCCGCTATTTGCCACCTCATCCGAATTACCGCTCAAACTCAGCGCCGAAACATGATGCGCTTTAAGCGTAATCGTTTCAGGCGCATCGAAACCCACACCCGGCTGAACCAGCTCCAACTCGTAATCTACATCCGAATTATTGGTGATTTTTACCACCTTCGATTCCTTGTTTTTTAGTTTTAGTGGCGTTTTCTTAAATTCCAACGACTGGAAAAAAAGCGGCTCCAGGAATTCAGAACGCCCCACAATCGTATTGTCAAAATAAACAGCAGTACGCCCATCGAACAGGGCTTCTTTAATTCCACCAATGGTACGGCTTTTGGCAAAAACAAGGGTTAATGGCCGGTGTCCGTCGTTCACATCCATTGGCCCGTGCACATCGGAATTTCCCAGCATGGTTAGCATTTTTTCGTTGGCCCAATCCAAAGCCTCCGGGCAAAACTCCCAGTTATAAACTTCAATTCCGTGTAACATATCATTCTCGAAAAAATAGGAATGTTCGTCCCACCACAATACAGAGTCGGGTTGCTGGGCATCCCAGCACGGGTGATTCCACATAAGAAATGCACCCTGATCGCGCGCCTCTTTTACAGCGTCCTGCACATCATCCAGTTCCAGCAAATTGGCATTTGTTATAAACAAGGCATTAAAGTGCCCCGGCGGCATGCTGCGTGTAATCTCCGCGCCTTTAATCAGTAGTATATCTGATTGATCGGCCAATGGTTTTGCCAAATCGTACGAGCGGTTATGGTCGGCCACCACATCAATCGAATGCGGACGATATTCGATATGATCGGTAATTGAAATGGCATCCAAACCCTCGTTCCAGGCCTCTTCAATACGAACCGTTGGCCAAACCGTTCCGTCAGAAAATACGGTGTGCATGTGTAAATCGCACTTTAGTGTTTGGTAACCACTAATATTCGGAATATTAATAATTCGTCGTGACTGTGCATAAAGTAACCCACTGCTAACAACGAGCAATACAATTATAAATCCAAATTTTTTCATCATGCCGGAAGATTTTAGGTCAATATATCTGATTATAAATATCACCGAAAGTAATTAACATTCAAATATTATCATATTAATTTTTTATGAATTGTAAATGAATGGTTAAATTTAGGAAAATTAACACACTCTTTTTAATATTTTTAAAAAGAAGCTTGTTTCATATTTAAAATATTCTGATTTTTGCATTCACAGTTATGGAAAAACTATTTAAAACTACAGGAAATCAAAGTCAGGCAGTTGAGCTCAAAAAGATTGCCCAGAAAAAGCAGATTCTGCGTTCAATCTATTTTAACGGCCCGCTATCAAATTCCGACCTTGCCCGCCAAATTAAATTAAGCACACCAAAAATAAACAGCTTACTACTCGAGCTAATTGAAGATCAACTAGTAACTGAGTTGGGACGCGGCGATTCGAGTGGTGGCCGGCGCCCGAATATTTACGGATTGATTGAAAACGGTTTTTATGTAGTTGGAATAACCATAAATGTAGCCCGTACCATTATTTCCATTTTTAACAGCTGCAACCAGGAGGTTAGCGGCCCGCATTATTTCCCCATAAAAATGTCGTCGGACATTAACATTTTTAACCAGGTAAATGCAGAGCTTGAGAAGGTTATAAAAGACAGCAATATCGATCGTGAAAAGATACTGGTGGCCGGACTTGAATTACCGGGTTTAATCAATCAAAAAGAAGGGATTAACCAAACGTATTTCCCGGAAGAAAAAGACCTGTTTTCGAAACTGCAGAAGATATTCGGAATACCGGTTTTTATTAGCCACGATGCCAAACTGCGCACTTTTGCCGAACAGTATTTTGGGTTGGCAAAAGGCAAGAAAAACGTATTGATGCTGCAAGCCGACTGGGGTTTAGGACTGGGTATTATTATTAACGGGAGATTGTACACCGGAAAATCGGGTTACTCGGGCGAATTCGGACACCTCCCACTGGCCGATAACGGCGTACTTTGTGTGTGCGGGAAACAAGGGTGTTTAGAAACCATAGTATCGGCCAACGCCATTGCCCGGCAAGCGCGCGAGGGAATTGAGCAAGGCCATTCTTCGCTGATAAAAGAACTGGTAAAAGACGATTTAAACAAAATAGATATTTCTACCGTTATTCAGGCTGCCAACTCCGGCGATCAGTTTGCCATTTCGCTATTCTCTGAAGTGGGGAAATGGCTGGGACGAGGAATGGCTTATCTGATTCAGATTTTTAACCCTGAATTGATCATTATTGGTGGACAAGTTGCCGTGGCCAGTCAGTTTATCCTGGCGCCTATACAACAAGCCATTCATACATTTAGTAACCGCGATATAAGCAACGAAACCCAAATTCTGTTTTCGGAACTGGGAACCAAAGCAGGAACTATGGGAGCAGCAGCCTATGCGCTGGAAAGAATCTCAAAAAAATAAACGATGAAACGAGCATGTAAAATATTACATCCAAGAGGAATATTAAAATACGTGCGAGTTTCATACTATACCGCTAAAAACAAACAATTTTAAGAGTATGAAAGTCAGTTTTACAAAGGTTGAAGAAGCATTTTTCGAAGAAACAAAGTCAAAGAAAGTTTCGACCAGAATTCCGTATATCACCACTGAAAGTTTCCCAAAACTGGGGCTGCTTTCGGCATTAAGTTTTTTAGAGTGGGCGAGTAAAAACCCCAATGGTGTAGTTAGTTTACCAACAGGGAAAACGGCGCAGTATTTTCTGGATTTTACCCATCTTTTGCTTGATAACTGGAATAACAAGAAAGGAAAAGACTTTTTGGAGAAATATGGTTTGGCCGATGTAAAAAAGCCCGAGCTGGGCGAACTCTCCTTTGTACAAATGGGCGAATTTTTCCCTATTAATCCCGAGCAACACAACAGCCTTTACAATTACGCACAAAAACAATACATTGAAGGTTTAGGCTTTAAAAAAGAAAATGCCCTGCTTATTAATTCAGAAGAAATTAAACTGGCAGAAGGCAAACATTATTCCGAGATATTTCCGGATTTTAAAATCGATCTGTCGTTGCGTTATCGCGAAGCAAAAACACACCAGGAACAGTTGCAACAAGAATCGATTTTTAAAATCGATAACTGGTGTACAGCCTACGAAAGTAAAATTCGCAAAAAAGGCGGGATCGGCTTTTTCCTCAGCGGCATTGGCCCCGATGGGCTGATCGCTTTCAACACACGCGGATCTGATCATTTCTCATCAACACGCTTAACCGAAACAAACTTTGAAACACAAGCCATAACAGCTGCCGATTTGGGTGGAATTGAGGTATCGAAAAACCGCCTGGTTATTACCATTGGCTTGGGTACACTTACTTTTAATCCGGATAACAAAGCCATTGTTTATGCTGCCGGCGAAGCGATTGCCGACACCATAAAAGCTTCGCTGGAAAACGAACCGAGTGTTACGTATCCGGCAACGGCACTGCAAAAATTGAAGAATGCCCGCTTTTACCTTACCGAAGGAGCAGCAGTTACACTGAAAGACAGTATTGAAGCTTACTACACCGGCTCTCCGTGGAACCATCAGAAAACAGAAAGAGCGGTCATTGAACTCTGTAAAAAAATAAACAAGTTCGGCTCGAAACTGGATTTGGAAGACCTGAAAGCCGACAAATACTGTAGTATGATTCCTGATCTGAATGAAAACACCGTTCAGTCGGTAATCGATTCCATTTTAGCGAAACTGCAAAAAGGAATGCAAAAAGAGGTGAACCAGACCTACTACCACACCGGTCCTCACCACGACGATATTATGCTTGGCATTATGCCAGCAACCAACCGCCAATCGCGCGATGCCAGCAACGAACTGCATTTTTCGGTAGCTACATCGGGTTTTACTGCGGTTACCAATACCTTTTTGTACGACCTGCTTGTAGAAACAAAAGACCTGATGAATCAGGGGAAAATTGAAATGATCAACTTCCCCGACTTCTTTAAAGACGGTTATAAATACAAGTGGGACAAAGACATTTACCACTACCTCGACAACATTGCAGCGCAGGATGAAGAAGAAAAACGCCGTGGTGTTTGCCACCGCGTAATTCGTGCCCTTGTTTCTATTTGGAAAATTAAAAACGAGGAAGAACTTCGTGAGACGATTTTTGAGATCCTTACCAGCCTGAGAAATACTTACGACGGTGGAAAAAATCCACCAAAAATTCAGAAGCTGAAAGGAATGATCCGCGAGTTTGAAGAGGAACTGGTTTGGGCACACTATGGTATTATGGTGAAAAACGTTCACCACCTGCGTTTGGGCTTTTACTCGGGCGAATCGAACTACGACAAAGACATTCTTCCAATTCTGGAGGACTTTAGAAAATATAAGCCAACAGTTATTAGTTTGGCCATGGATCCGCAGGGAAGCGGTCCCGATACGCACTACAAAGTGCTGATGGCCATTGCAAAGGCAGTTGAAGACTGGAGCAAGGAAGAAGACCTGAGCAAACTGCGAATTGTGGGTTACCGCAATGTGTGGTTCAAATACAACCCGTGGGATGTTGAAGTAATCGTTCCGGTTTCGTTGAACTCGCTGGCAACACTCGACAAATCATTCTCGGAGTGTTACATAACACAGGTTAATGCATCGTTCCCAAGTTACCAGTTGGATGGTAAATTCAGCGACCTTACACAACGCGTTTGGTTCGATCAGCACAAACAAATACAGTTGTTGTTGGGTAAAAACTTCTTTTACCAAAACGAATCGCCACTGTTACGTGCTACACACGGTGTAATTTACCACCGCGAATTAACCGTTGAGCAATTCCTTGAAGAAGCCCAGAAACTGGGAAAAGCAATGGAAAATATACTTTAAAAACCAGAATATAATGAAACTAGTAATTCATAATAACTACGACGAATTAAGCATTTGGGCTGCCAACCATATTGCCGAAAGAATTAGTGATTTTGCGCCAACGGCAGAAAAACCATTTGTGCTGGGTTTACCAACCGGATCAACACCGCTGGGAACCTACAACGCTTTGATCGACTTGTACCAGCAAGGAAAAGTATCGTTTAAAAACGTGGTTACTTTTAACATGGACGAATACGTGGGCATTTCCGAAGACCATCCGGAAAGCTACCACAGTTTTATGTTCGAGAACTTTTTTAATCACATCGATATTCCAAAAGAGAACATCAATATTCTTGACGGAAACGCAGCCGACCTCAACGCTGAATGCGAGCGTTACGAAGCTAAAATTGAATCGTACGGAGGCATTGAGTTGTTTATGGGCGGAATGGGCGCTGATGGTCACCTGGCATTTAATATTCCGGGATCGTCGATTCAATCGCGCACCCGTTTGGTCGATCTGAACTACGACACCATTATGGCCAACTCGCGTTTCTTCGATAACGACTTAAATCAGGTGCCAAAACAGGCTTTAACAGTTGGTGTGCAAACTGTGCTCGACTCGAAAGAAGTGTTGGTTTTGGTAAACGGATACAAAAAAGCCCGCGCACTGCAAAATGTAGTGGAAAATGGTATTAACCACATGTGGACTTTGTCGGCACTGCAAATGCACCCAAATGGCATTATTGTTTGCGACGAAGATGCCACAATGGAACTAAAAGTTGGAACGGTAAAGTATTTTAAGGAATCAGTTTAAACAACCGGATCTCGATAAAATAAAACTGCCCGCCTGATGATTCAGAGCGGGCAGTTGTTTTTATATGCTTTTCTGTAGATTGCTACGAAATTCACTATCTACGTCCCTGCAGATCTTTTCTTCACCGCCTTTATCACCACTTCCTGTTCGCACTGCGGGCAAATATAAATTTCGCATCCGGTGCAGGCAAAACAATTGCTGCACATGCGCGGAACATCGAGATTCGAAAACTGAAAATTGCAGTTTGGGCAGGTGTATATTTTCTCCTTTTTCGGCGCAAACATTACACAAATGACTTAACCAAACGAAGTAGTCCGAAAATAACAACCAGCGTAAAAATAATAGCAGCTCCCGAAGGAATATTCAGAAAGTAAGAAATAAACAAACCGGCAATTGTACCCACAAAAGCAAACAACGACGAATACACCAGCAGGCGTTTAAAATCGTTGGTGAATAAATTGGCTGTGGCCTGCGGTATGGTCAGTAACGACAAAATAAGAATGATGCCCACTACCCTGATATTCAACACAACAGTTAGTGCAATTAACACCATTATGAGGTAGTTGAACAAAGCCACCGGCAAACCAGCAGTACGCGCAAACTCTTCGTCGAAAGCGATGTAAAGAATTTTACGCAAAAATACGGCAAAGAATAGTACAATTACCGTGTTCAGCATAAACATCCACCAAAGCTCGGAAGTAGTTACTGTAAGAATATTGCCAAACAGGTAACTCATCAGGTTTGGCGTGTAGCCGGGTGTGAGGAAAACAAAAATAATGCCCAGCGCCATTCCCAGCGACCACCATATAGCAATGGAAGAATCTTCGCGAATTTCGGCCACTTTGGTAAAAAACTGAATGCCTAAAGCCGACAAAACAGCAAAAAGAACTGCTCCCAGCAAAGGGTTAAATCCCAGGAAAAAAGCCAGGCCGATTCCGCCAAACGAAGCATGCGTTATTCCGCCACTAATAAACACAATGCGACGCGAAACAATGTATGCGCCGATAATTCCGCACGAGATACTGGCAAACACGGCGGCCAAAAATGCTTTCTGAAAAAAATCGTATGAAAATAGTTCTAGTATTGCGCTCATATTACTGATGATGGTGCTTTAAAACGGTATGCGGGATTTCGCCATGCGAAATAATCTGAATCGGGCAGTTATAGTTGGCCAGCTGCTCCTGCGAAATTACGTTGCTCGGGTGATAATGCAGGTACTTATTTACACAGGCGATAGATTTTACGCAGCTGGTAATAGTTCCCACATCGTGCGAAACCAAAAGAATGGCAAGCTCTTCATTCAGCTTCTCCAACTTTTCGTAAAGTTCGCCTTCAAAACGATTATCCACAAAAGTATCCGGCTCGTCGAGGATAAGCAGTTTCGGATCGCTCAGCAAGGCCCGACATAAAAACACCCGTTGCATTTGCCCGCCCGACAGTTCGCCAATGGCTTTGTTACGAATACCGATAACACCCATTTCTTCGAGCAATGCTTCGGCTTTATCTTTTGCTATACTCTTCGCGTTTTGGCGATTTTGCATAATGCCTCCCGAAAGTACCACATCGAAAACAGTAATCGGGAATTTCCGGTCGATGTGCCGTACCTGTGGCAAGTAGCCAATTGGTTTTTTACGGCCACTCATTTCTTTCGAGAAATGTATTTTCCCTGATTCCGGTTTCTTCAATCCCAAAATGGCTTTTAGCAAAGTTGTTTTACCTCCTCCGTTGGGCCCGATAACGCCCAGAAAATCATTCTCATGAATTTCGAGATTGACATTTTCCAGCACCGGCACCTTATCGTAAGCCACCGACAGATTTTCTATTTTAATTAACGGATCCATTAAAAATTATCAATCAGAGTTTGAGTCATGCTTCTCAGGTTTTCTTCCCACTCGGGATTAAGCGGCCACACCTGAACAATTTGGCCACCAATTTCATCGGCAAAAACACGTGCGTGCTCCCGATCAAATTCACTTTGAATGTAAACCACTTTTATGCCTTCTGCTTTGGCAATATCAACCACTTCGCGCAGATGTTGCGGCGTAGGTTCTTTTCCTCCGCTTTCGAGCGAGTACTGCTCCAAACCATATTCGCGGGCAAAGTACGAAAGGCTCGGGTGAAAAACGATAAATTTTCGCCCGGCGTAATCTTTCAGTTGATTTTTAAGATCGCTATTCAACTGGTCGCATTCCTCTGCAAAACGCATATAATTGCGCTGATAATCAGCAGCCTTTTCAGGTTTTAGCGCCGAAAGTTCGTCGAGGATTACCTTTGCCATTTGTTTTACCATTGTTGGCGAAAGCCACACATGCGGATCAACACCATCAATATGAACATGGTCGCCGTGTTGCTCCATTTTGTCGGCAATTAAATCCAGTCCTTCCGAAATATTTACCACCTTCATTTTGGTGTTGGCCTGCTCAATTTTATCGGCCCATGAATGTTCGAAACCAATGTAACCAATACGAAACCAAATGGCCGAACGCGAAATATCTTTCAACTGCGAGGGTAAAAGCGTATAGGCTGCCGGGCTCGATCCGGGCGGAATAAGCAGGTTTACTTCAAAATCATCGCCTGCAATTTTCTCTACAAAGGTTTTTTGGGGTAAAATACTCACTGTTACAACGTCGGCCGCGGCACTTTTATCTGCTTTCTTTTGGTTCCCGCACGATGCAAACAAAGTAGCCAAAACCAATAAAAGGATGGTTCTTTTCATTAATGTATTTTTTAGTGTCTCATTTTAACAATGTTCCACAAATTTAGTTTTATGTTTTGGAATAAATAAACGGAATCGTTCTAAAACTTTTTCGCCCCCGGTTCTTTAGGCGGAACGGGGTCGTAACCATGCGTTCCCCACGGATGACATTTTGAAAGTCGCCTGACTGTTAATACAAATCCCTTAAACGGACCATGAATCTTTATGGCCTTTACCGCATATTCCGAACACGTAGGAATATGCCGGCACGATGCCGGAGTAAGTGGCGATATTCCGTATCGGTAAATATAAATCGGAATCAATAGTATCCACCCCAAAAACTTCAAAATTGCTTTACCAACTGTTCTCATAATCTGCACAGCGGACAAAGGTACGATTAAAATTCATCGTTGTTTTGTGATCTGAATTTCAGATTCATCTTAAAAAACGTTAAAGCTTAACTGAATTCAAAATAAATAGCTATAAACCTATGCCCACACCCCCGCCAATTGCATAATATTTTTAATTTTGCTAACACACAGAAAAAACAGACAAAATCTAAATTAATAAACATAATAAAATGAAGAAAGTAGCAATTGGAGTTGATATTGGCGGAACAAATACTGCCATTGGCGTTGTTGACGCTGACGGAAATGTGATGGTAAAAGACAATATTTCGACACCTTCACATGGCGATATCGACCAATACATCTCAGATTTGGCAGCGGCCATTAAAGAACTGATCAAATCAGTTAAGTTATTGAATGAAAATTTAGAAGTTTTCGGTATAGGAATTGGCGCTCCAAACGGTAATTACTACAGCGGAACAATTGAATATGCTCCAAACCTTTCGTTTAAAGGAGTGGTTCGTTTGGTAGAACTACTTCGTGCACATTTCCCTGACATGGAAGCACTTGCGCTTACAAACGACGCAAATGCGGCAGCCATTGGTGAAATGATTTACGGTGGTGCCAAAGACATGAAAAACTTTGTAATGTTCACACTTGGTACCGGCGTGGGTAGTGGTATTGTTGTAAACGGCGACCTGGTTTATGGTCACGATGGTTTTGCAGGCGAATGTGGCCACACTACATTAATTCCCGGCGGACGTTTGTGCGGATGTACTGCACTGGGCCACTTAGAAGCTTATTGTTCGGCTCCCGGAATGAAACGTACTGCTTTTGAATTGATGGTTCAGTACAATGCTACCGACAGTATTTTGGCCGACAAATCGTTTAACGAGTTGGACTCGAAAATGATTTACGACGCTGCTGAAAAAGGCGATAAAATTGCGTTGGAAGTATTTGAAAAAACCGGTGCATGGTTAGGACAAGGTTTGGCCGACACGGTTCACCACCTGAGCCCTGAAGCAGTATTCCTGTTTGGCGGACCAACTGCTGCCGGCGATTACATTTTTAAACCAACTAAAAAACACATGGAAAAACACTTGCTTCCTATTTTTAAAGAAAAGATCAAGATTCTTCCATCGGAGTTGAAACCTGGCGACGCTGCCATTGTTGGAGCTAGCGCACTGGCCTGGAAAGAGCTGGAAAAATAAAAACAACATAACACTTATAAATAAAAACAGGAGCCGGGCGGTTCCTGTTTTTTATTTGACAATTGGTATTATAATTTACAAAACCTTCCCCTTCGGGGGAGTCGGAGAGGACTTTTTCGCCTGCACTATTTTGCTCCTGTAGCGTCCGGGGGTCACTCCCACAGTTTGCTTAAATACCCTGATGAAGGTATTTAACGACCCAAAGCCAACCAACTCGGCAACTGATTCGAGAGAACGGCAATCGTAAGCTGGGTCAGCAAGCAATTCTTTCGCCTCATCAACCCGGTAATTATTTACAAAATCGCTAAAAGAGCATAAAAACTCATTGTTGATAAGGTTGGATACATATGTACGGTTTGTTGATAATTCTTTCGATACCTGTGTAATTTTAAGCTCCATGTTCCGGTAAGGTTTTTGTTCAGCAAAAAGTTCCAGCAACTTTCTTTTTAACTTATCCTGGTTAAATACTTTATTGCTGCTTATTTCTGCATCCATGTTTTCTTCTACCAGAAAATCAACTACTGTATGGTTTTGCATATAGCCCTGCAAGCCTATAAAAAATAATAAAATACTAAAAATACTGGAAGGGATAAACAGTATAACAGTCGAATCCATAAATTGCGTTCTTCCAATAATCGTAAAGATAATACTCATGCCCGAGGTTAATACCAGCGAGTACAATAGTGTTTTTACCCAAAGAATGGTTCTGTTGTTAAGGTTAGAATAAAAGTTTGCAATTTTTGAATTGTAACGTAGTATAAGATTTCGCCCATGGATAAGGAAGAAAAAAACCTGGATAATAAAAATTATTCGTCCGCTTACATAAAAAATCTCCTGAAGCAATACCGCAAAAGAACCGGATTGAAAACCCTGCTTTTTTAGAAGAAAAGAAGTTAGGTAATAATCTTGTTCGGCAGAAGTCATAAGCAAATAAGCGCCAACAGAACAACAAAATAAAATGGCAGCAGGAAGAAGCATGCGCAGGTTATACCACTTGTAAGCTGTTTCTATTGAAAGGAGTTTTATATACCAATAGTAAAGGGGGTAAACCGACAAAGAAACAAAAGTGTAAACAGGATCCATCCACAAATAGGCCTTAAACAACCCTTTAAAAAAAATGGCATGGCATAAATACAATAAAAAAGCTGCCAACATAAAAAAGCCAAGAAAATGCTTGGCCCGGTTGTTTTTACTATTGGGGATAAGCAATACGATACACCAGAAAAAAGTAACATACATAGGAGTATAAACTACCAAATCTCTAAGCATCTGTTTCAGTTTTTTTACAAAAATAAATATTTAAGCCATGTTCAAATTGTAACTTTAACAATTAGTTTTCAAACTATTGGTCATTGGTCACTGGCCATTGGTTATTGATTATTGGTTATTGATTATTGTATCTTTCATTATTGGTCACTGGCCATTGGTTGACAAAGTTTTTTTGAACTCCCGCCCCGGCTTGTTTCCGGAGAACTTTTCCCTTTCCTTTCTTCACCATTCTGCAACCTTAAATCTTCATTCTTCATTCAATCTGTTTTCCTAATCCCGCTTAATTGTACCTTATGGGTAATGCTTTTACAATATAGGTATTAATGTTTTTATCCTGAATATAACTTTGTTTAAAACCTGTTTAAGAAATGATAAATACTTGTATCGAAAGTGCCGCCACCAGGTTCTGCCAATTATTTTTTATCCTCAGCTTAAACAAAACACAAAGATTATCCCCAAATACCGGGATTAATACCTGTATGGTAATTCTTTCGGGGCGAAAACAATTTAACAAACCGGGTAAACTGGCATAATAAATACCGAAATAAAAACAAACCAAAAATTAAAAATTATAAAAATGAAAAAGCTTTACTTTTTACCGTTCCTGTTTTTGGCAATAACAACATTTGCCCAAAAACAATTTGTAGTACAAAATGGTACTGCACAAACTTTCGACGAAATTAACGCAGCCATTGAAGCCGCTTCTGCAGGAGATACCATCTACCTGCCGGGAGGTGGTTTTTCTATTTCAGCACAGGTTGATAAAACCCTGCACTGGCGCGGAGTTGGACACTATCCTGATTCAACAAGCGCCACCGGCTTTACCCAAATTCTGGGTTCGCCAACTTTTAGCGGAAACTGCGACAACAGCACTTTTGAGGGTATCTTCTTCCAATCGAGTGTAACCTTTGGTTCTAACGACAATGAATGCACTGGAGTAATAATAAAACGCTGCCGAGTAAATAGTACCCTGACTTTAAGAACTACTACTGATGTAAGCAGTGGCTATCCGAATTTAAATGTCCAGGTTTTTGAATCGGTTTTGGCTCATATTGATGCCAATAATGGAATGAATATTCGTTTTGAGAAGAATCTAATATTTGGCCTGATGTACGATTTTTATCAGTCTTCCTTTAATCACAACTCGTTTAATGTAAATCACAGTAGTATGGTTAGAAACTGTAAGAATTGCCAGTTTACTAATAATGTTTTCTCTTATCACGCTACTTTTGATGGTGGCACAACTAATTGTAATTTTGAGAATAATATCTTTCAACAGTCCGGCATGCCCTTCAATTCTACCACATCAACTTTTACTAGTTCAGGTAATATATATAACACAGGATTAGGGTTATATGTAAGCATAGTTGGAAACAACTACACCTTTGATTATGCAAATGATTATAACTTAAATGATATAACCGGCACTGCCGAAGACGGAACAACCGGTGTAAGCATCAAAAACTCAGGAATCGACGGAACCGATCCGGGCGTTTACGGAACTTCGCTTCCTTATAAAGAAGGCGCTGTTCCTTATGCGCCGCACATTCAATCGGCCAATATCGTTAACGATGCAGTTAATGGCGAACTGGGCGTACAAATTAAAGTAGTCGCACAGGAACGCTAAAACAGAAAGAAGCCCAAAGTGGAAAAAGAAGGCTGTTTTCTCCCCCAAGGGGGAAATGACGAAGGCAGAGGGGGCTTATTCATATGAAATAATTTAAATACAGAAAATCATGAAAAAAATAATTATACTTCCGTTCTTATTCCTTGCAACTTTAAGTTGGGGACAAGCGCAATTTGTGGTACAGAACGGAACCAAAACCGAGGTATACAACAACATTAATACTGCTATTACAAATGCAGTGGCCGGAGATACGCTATATATTCCAGGAGGAGGCTTTACCATAACAAACACTACCATCGATAAAACCCTGCACTGGGTGGGTCATGGCCATTATCCTTCCGAAACCGGGGCAACTATGCAAACCCGAATAAATTCAGCACTCAATTTCACCGGAAATTGCGATAACAGTTCATTTGAAGGAATATTTTTCACTTCCGAAGTTTCGTTTGGCAGTGCTGACAATGAAGCCGAAAATATTCTGATGAAGCGATGCCGGGTATTAAGTAATCTATCTTTAAGAACGGTTACAACCGGTAATCCCGACCTCAATTTTCAAATTAGCGAATGTGTTCTTTACACACTATTTGGGAACTATGGTATTAACTGTCTCATCGAAAAATCCCTAATCTTCAACCGTATCCATTATTTTGTGCAATCCCAATTTTCACACAACAGTATAAATGTTAGCTCATCAAATCGAGTTATCTATTTGTGTACAAGTTGTATTTTTGTTGATAATGTATTTGGATATGAAGGAGGCCTGTACAATTCATTTAGTTGTGTAATAAACAACAATGTATTTGCCGGAAGTTTACCCTTTACGCCAGTAACGGATATAAATGGGAACGATGGTTTTAACAACATTTATAATGTTGGCTCCGCGAATGTTTACAGTGATGTTTCGCAGAGTGTAAATCCTTACACTTTCGCTTACGAAAACGATTACACTCTGAAGGGTGGTTCAACAGGCACAGATCAAAGCGGAGCCTCCGGTATAAGTATTTCGGGCACTGCTACCGATGGCACCAACGCCGGAATTTACGGAACTGCAACACCTTACAAAACCATCCCGTACTACCCGCACATCAACACCGCAAACATTGCCACCCAGGCCGTGAACAACGAACTGGGAATAGATATTAATGCGGAGGCACAAAGCCGCTAATCGCCCGGTTTAAACTAAAAAGAAATAAACATGAGACGATTAATATATTTACTCATTTGGCTGTTGCTGCCTGCGTGGTTGTCGGCACAAACCAATATTACACAAGTTGAGTATTGGTACGACAGCGACTACGCCACAGCCAACCGGCAAACGGTATCGGGTTCATCTGTGAATTATACCGATTTGTTAGATGTTAGTTCCTTTGAGCCGGGTTTGCACACTGTTACCTTTCGCTTTCAGGACGACAGAGGTGTGTGGGGCTCGGTACTCACAAAGTTCTTTACTTATTACCCTAACACATCGCCCGGTATCAACCTGGTTACTGATGTGGAATACTGGTTTGATGGTAATTACTCCACCACAATTGAAACATCATTAACTTCGGGAGCTTCTGCCGATTGGAATACTTTGCTCGATGTAACTTCCCTGAATAACGGTTTGCACACGGTAAGCTTCCGTTTTAAAGACAACCGTGGGATTTGGGGCTCACCGCTTATCCGTTTCTTTAAAAAAGAAGCCTCAACTGGGCTGCAACAAATTGTGGCGTTGGAATACTGGTTTAACAACGATTATGCCAACAAAAAGTCGGATAGTTTTGCTGCAACAGCTTTGCTCAATATTAACGAAATGCTCGATGTTTCCTCATTGGGAATTGGTTTTCATTTTGTGAATTTCCGGATGAAAGACAAAAGTGGAAAATGGGGGCCGGTTGCTTCATGGTTCTTCACCAAAGAAAACCACGAAACATTGCCCCAACTGCACCAAATAACAAGCCTGGAATATTGGTACGACGGCGATTATTCAAACCTTCAAACCAGCTCGGTTCCGACAACTTCTATAATGACATTAGATACCGATTTCGATGTTTCCGGTTTAACAGACGGATTGCATTATGTTAGTACCCGTTTTCGCGACGAAGCCGGAAACTGGAGCCCTGCCTACTCAAAATTCTTTGCCAAATACCCGGATGAGAACGGAGTTGATTTGCATGAAATTACCGAACTTCAATATTGGTACAACGGCGATTATTCCACTGTTTATACCGGCACGGCACCTTCAGCTTCTCAACTTAATTTGAATACTTTGCTGAATGCTACAGCTTTAAACGATGGGCTACACCAGGTAAGTATCCGTTTTAAAGATGAAAGCGGAAAATGGAGCCCTGCATTCAGCCGGTTCTTTGCTAAATACCCGATTGAATCAGCAGCCAATATGCACAACCTGGTGGCCGTGGAATACTGGATTGACGGCGATAATTCAGGCGCAGAAAGAACATCCATAACACCGGGTGCAGAATATGTGCTGAACACCCAACTCAATGTTTCGGCGCTGGCCGATGGCTTGCATCTTATAACCTATCGTTTTCAGGATGAAACCGGCGTTTGGAGCCCCGCTTATTCAGAGCTTTTCAGTAAATACAAAGATGAAGTAATTGCTACCGGAAATAAAATTACGGGCTACCGTTACTGGGCAGACAACCAGATTGGTTCAGCCATTGAAACTACCTTGGCAACACCGGTAAAATTACTGGATATAGACAAATTAATCGATGTTTCGTCGTTGCCGGGCGGCACACACGATATTTCTTTCCAGTTCCGCGACTCAAGCGGGCAATGGAGCAGCGCTTATACCGAACCGTACACCCAGGATTATAATCCACGCGGTACAATAACAGTCGGCACCGATCCGGCCTGTACCCAAAGCCTGGTAACATTTACAGCTGAAACCATAGACGTAGACAGCATTTACTGGGATTTTGGAGATGCTACGGCAGTTATTGGGCATACCACTGCCGAAGAGGCTTATCATACTTACTCAAATGCAGGTGACTATTCAATTTCTGCCATACTGAAACAAAACAGTAGTGGAAATTCCAGCACCATTTATACCAGCATTACCGTAAATCAGAGCTACGGGGTTTCAGTAGTAGCGCCGAAGAATTTAATTGCGTATTATCCACTTGATGGAGATGCTGTTGACGCCGGGACTTTTGGGCACGATGGAACTGTTTTCGAAGCCCTGCCAACTTCCGACCGCAACGGGAATGCCAACCAGGCCTTTTATTTCGATGGTATAAACGATTATATCGATTTAGGCGATTGGGAGAACGGTGGTGCCATGTCTTTCACCTTCTGGGCACGGTGGGATGCGTTTAATAATTATTCACGCATTATTGACCTGGGTAACGGCTCATCGAGCAACAACATCATTGTTGCCAATTATCAAACCGGAAGCAACATTTTCTTTTCAACCTATAACAACAGTACTGAAATTAAATATTATACCCCGGCCCTTACTTTGGGGCAGTGGGATTATTTTGCAGCAACCATTGACGACCAGGGTGAAATAAAAGTGTATAAAAACGGTGCATTTATTGGCAATAAAACCAATGCAAATGTTCCCAATATTTTGACCCGAACCGCACAATACATCGGGAAAAGTAATTTTTCAGCAGATGGTTATTTTAAAGGTGCAATCGACGAACTGAAAATTTACAACAAAGCGCTTTCTGCTGAAGAAATCCAACTTGATTACGAGGGAACAGAGGGCAGTAATCTTCCGCCGGTTGAAGCCGAAATTTGTGCTAATGAAATACCTTATAATTTTGGCTCACAATTACTCAGCGCTAGTGGAACTTATTACGCAAACTTCCCTGCGGTGACCGGTTGCGACAGTATCGTTCAATTAAATTTAACCATACACCCGGTGTACGCATCGTCGGACATGCCTGATCCGACGAACCTTATTGCTTATTACCCTTTTTATGGAAATGCTCTTGATGAAAGCGGAAACGGGCACAACGGCATAGCCAACGGAGCTACCCTGGTCGAAGACCGGAACGGGAATGCCAACAGCGCTTATTTGTTCGATGGCAACGATGGAATCGATGTACCACATTCAGATGGACTAAATAGGACAGGAGAACTCAGCGTTTCGTGCTGGATTAAACCAACTGTACTTCAAAATGCAATGATATTTGGAAAATCCAATTACACTTCAGCAACCAATTATTTGTTGAGGGTACAGTCTGACGGCAATATTCAATGGGAATACAACGGTTTTCTAAATACCACTACCAAGCCTTTGCAAGCCAACAACTGGTATCACATTGTGGTAACTGCCGATAATCCGGGAGCACACAGAAAGGTTTATGTCAACGGGCAATTAATTGCCGAAACAACCACCTCTTCCGGGCCTTTTGGCAGTGTTACAAATCCACTTACATTTGGCTATGCAAGCCGGGGGGCAGAATATTTCCAGGGAGCTATCGACGATGTCAGGTTCTACAATAAAGAATTGACCGATGCCGAAATAACAGCCTTATTCCGGGAATCGGATTTGATAGTAGAAAAAGAAATCTGTTCTACAGAAACGCCTTACATTTTCGGGACACAGCAATTAACAACAAGCGGTATCTACACCGAAACTTTCCAAAGCCAATATGGTTGTGACAGTACTGTTACTATTAACCTGCTTGTTAACCCATCGTACAGCATAAGCCTGACAGATTCAAGGATTCTGTTTGCGAAAGCGAATTGCCTTATGTCTTTGGCAGCCAATTGCTTATTTCTTCTGGCACTTATACCGAAACCTTTACTTCGGCAAGTAGTTGCGACAGCGTGGTTGCACTGGATCTTTGGATTCATAAAAGCTACAATATCAAACTAAATGAAAGCGTTAAACAAACTGAGCTGCCCTATATTTTTGGGGATCAACCGTTATACGAAAGCGGGGACTACACCAATTCATTGTTTACTGCCTTTGGCTGCGACAGCATTATCACTCTTCATCTACTGGTTGAGGATAATATTCCTCCGGTAGTTATCTGTAATGCAATTAATGTTGAATTACTGACAGATGGCACATATACTTTAACAGAAGCTGATAAAAAAGCCATTACACAGGAGACGACTGACAATGTAAGTGCATATGAAGACCTTGATATTCAGGTTTCAACTTCTGTTTTTTCTTGCGAGCATTTAGGAGAGAACACCGTTAAGGTTACGGTAAGTGATACTGCAGGGAATGAGGCAAGTTGCCAAACAACAATTTCGGTGAATATTGGAATTTCTCCTCCAACAATTAACGAAATACCTGATTTAACCATAAACGAAGATGATTCGGTAAGCATTACCTTAAGCGGTATTTCGGGAGGGAATAAGTGCGAAACAAGGAAAGTAAGTATAGAAGCCACTGGTTCCAATACCAACCTAGTTGAAAAACTTTCGGTAAAATACTTTCCATTAGATACTGTAGCAATACTTGATATTGTTTTGATACCAGATCAAAGCGGAACTGACATTATTGTTGTCGAAGTAACAGATACGCTCGGAAATATAACCACTGAAAGTTTTACAATTACTGTAAATACTGTAAACGATCCTCCAACGCTTATTCATGCCATGGAAGACCAGTTAATGGATACGGGAGATACATTAACTGTTTCTATAAACAAGCTGGATGGAAATATTTTTAGTGACATTGACGACAACAGTTTAGCATACGCTTCATCCATGGAAAATGAAGCATTTCCTGACTGGATAACTGAATCAGAAAACGAGGATATTTATAACCTGATCTTTACTCCTTCATCTGCTGATACAGGGTGTTTTAATATCATTGTTGAAACAAGCGACCCCGCCGGAGAAACCGTTACTGATACATTCGAAATTTGTGTTATGTCAGTAGTTGGCATTGATAAACTGGATCGTAATAAGTTTGAAATTAAATTGTATCCTAATCCAAGTAAAGGAACTGTAAACATTGATTTTACTAATCCGCCAACAGGAGAAATCGAATTACTGGTAACCGACATTTTGGGAGGTCAAATACTTTACAAAAGATATCAGAGCAATGAACGGATAGTTTTCGATTTATCCAGGCATATTAGCGGGTCATACCTCGTAATACTAAAAATAAACGAACAACGGATCGTCAGGAAATTGATTCTTGATAAAAAGTAAAGCCGATCCATTTAAAGGCGGGTTTCTTCGGAGATTCGCCTTTTTGCTGCCTTACAAAATTCAATTCAGTTTTTTATACCTTTAAGCAATGATACGATGCGCCAATATCCTTCTTTTTCTTTTTTTCGGCCTAAATGCTATTGCTCAGGAAAATAAACTGTTCATTTCAGACAAAATTGCATTGGAAGAAAGCCGGAGTTTTCGGCTGAAATCATCCTTTATTGAAAGCCAAAACTATTACCTCACCGACTTTGTATATCAACGTATGGTGTGGCAGGTCGATCCGGCAGTACGCTACATTTCCGGGAAAGTAAGCACCCATTTTAAAAGTAAAACAGCGTTGCTGAACACGATCGAATTTGATCTTTCCGATTCGTTAACTGTCGACTCTGTTTTTGTTGGAGACCATAGCGCCCCCTTCACCCACCAGAATAATAAAGTTGAAATTGATTTGCCAGAACCACTTTTGCTCAATCAGCTTGATTCTGCTTCGATTTATTACCATGGAATTCCACCCAAATCAGGATTAGGCTCTTTTGAAACCAGCAGCCACGGAACCGAATTTACACCGGTTTTATGGACACTCTCCCAACCATACGGCGCCAGGGAATGGTGGCCCTGCAAACAATCGCTGGCCGATAAAATCGACTCGATTGATGTGATTGTAACCACACCGGAAAAGTATAAAACAGCAAGTAACGGCATATTGGTTTCTGAACAATTGAACAACACTACCAGAACCATGCACTGGAAACACCGTTTTGCTATTGCCACCTACCTGGTTGCTATTGCCGTTACGGATTATGAGCGCTATTCCGATTATCTGGAAACGGAAAATGGCGACTCCATTGAAATTCTGAATTACGTTTATCCTGAGGATCTTGAAGATGCAAAAGGCAAAACTCCGGTAACTGCCGAAATTATACAACTGTACCAAAATCTGGTTGGAGATTATCCTTTTGCTGCTGAAAAATATGGCCATGCGCAATTTGGCTGGGGAGGCGGCATGGAGCATCAAACCATGAGTTTTATGGGGAATTTTGGCTACGGACTAATTGCCCACGAGCTGGCCCATCAATGGTTTGGCAATTATATAACGCTGGGTTCGTGGCAGGATATTTGGCTGAACGAAGGTTTTGCTACCTACTTAACAGGACTGTCGTACGAAAACATCGAAACCGACTGGTGGCCGGTGTGGAAACAAGTGTATTCCGACCAGGTGAAAGAAGAACCCGATGGCTCTGTTTATGTCAATGATACTACATCAGTTGCCCGCATTTTTAGCAGCCGTTTATCGTACGCAAAAGGCGGCTATTTGCTGCACATGCTACGTTGGGTGATTGGTGATGACGCCTTTTTTCAGGGCCTTAAAAATTATTTCACCGACCCGGCAGTTGCCAATGGTTTTGCCCGCTCGGAATATGTAATAAACCATTTTGAACAGGTAGCCAATACCAGCCTGACTGAGTTCTTTAATGACTGGCTTTATGGTGAAGGATACCCGATTTATACTGCCAGTTTTAAACCGGGAGACGAAGAAAAAACCTTGATAACACTGAGTCAATCCACAACGCACGAATCGGTTGACTTTTTCGAAATGCCTGTGCCAGTGCGTTTATACAATGCCGGCCGAACGGATTCGCTTGATGTAAGACTGAATCACACCAGCAATCAGCAACAATTTTTGGTAAACAGCGGATTCCATGTTGCCGAAGCGGTAATCGATCCTGATCTTTGGCTGATTTCTGCAACGCAGGAAATCGTTGGTGTTCCGGCAGAACTCAAAACTCAAACCATCGCAATTTTCCCTAATCCGGCTACCACTGAAATCAGTTTACGAATTCCTTCGTCGAAAGAAATCACCGGCATCCGTATTTTTGAGATGAACGGCGCGGAAGTAAAACATTTCTCCGTACAACCGGATAAAATAAATATCTCCGACCTTGCCCCAGGAATTTACCTGGTAAAAGCCGAACTGGCCGGCGGAACTTTTCAAGGCCGTTTTATCAAACACTAAATCTACCAGTTAAACTTGATGGTTTGAACCAAATCAGGGTGTAAACTTAACGGCACCGGACTAACACCGGCAACACTTTCAACCAGCTGCTTTTCTTCGTTGGTATAATTCTTTGCCGGAAAAGTAAATTCCACAACCACTTCTGCCACACGTCGCGGATCGGAAGCCATTATTTTGGTAACATCAACCTGTGTTCCTTCAATATCAATTCCGTTATCGCGGGCTTTTATTCCCATAATCGTCATTATACAACTACCCAAAGCCGTTGCCAACAGATCGGTGGGCGAGAAATACTCTCCTTTTCCACGATTGTCAGTCGGCGCATCGGTTATTACTTTATTACCTGATTGCAGGTGCTCATTTTCGGTGCGTAATTCGCCCAGGTAAATGGTTTTTATCGTAGTCATATGAAGTTATTTTGTTTCGCTTAAAGATAAAGCATTTTGAACAATCCTGATTTTACTGCCGTTGATTCGTTCTATTTTCATACATTCGTGTTACGAATATTAAAATTAGTATTACCATGGCCGTTTCCCGATTTGGCGTTTCGTTAGATGAAGAATTGCTTGAGGCACTCGACAAATACGTTGAGGACAATGCTTTTGCCAATCGTTCGCGCGCTATTCGTCACCTTATCGAGAAGAATTTAGTGGAGGAAAAGTGGAAATGCGATAACATTGTGGCCGGAGCCGTTATCATCGTTTTCAACCACGAGAAAAAAGATATACTAAAGAAATCGGCAGAAATTCAATACGAACACAAGGAGTTTATTCTTTCGTCGCAGGGCTTTTATTTAAACGAATTAAATTACATGGAAATTATTGCTGTTAAAGGTCCCTCTCGAAAACTAACAGAAATCTCAGAGCAGCTCATCAGCTTGAAAGGAATCCAGCACGGAAAATTGGTGATGAGCAAAGCCGAATAAAAAATTTTGACCAAATAGTAACACGATTACATTAATACGTAACACAATTAATTATTATAATGCGAATATTTATCTTCAGTTTTTTCATCCTACTCATCACCCAAGGAATTGCCAGTGCACAAATGCACTATGAAACCAACGACACCATTAAAATTAACGAAGTGGTGGTTACCGGAACACAGGTTCAGGTAAACCGCAACAACGTTCCGATGGCCGTTTCGGTTGTTAACCGCACTCAAATTGAGGAAAGCGACGAGTCGGCAATACTACCGATTTTAAATGGCCGCGTGCCGGGATTATTTGTTACCGAGCGTGGTGTAACCGGTTTTGGTGTTGCAGCCGGATCGGCAGGCCAGATTTCAATTCGCGGAATTGGTGGCAGTCCAACCACCGGCGTTTTAATGCTAATTGACGGTCACCCCCAGTTCATGGGAATTATGGGGCATCCACTTCCCGATTCATATGTAGCTTCAGATGTTGAACGCGTGGAGGTAATTCGCGGACCTGCATCGATTCTTTACGGATCGAATGCTATGGGAGGGGTAATCAACATTATCACAAAAAAACAGGATACGGAAGGTTTTAATGGCAATGCCCGCATTTCATACGGATCGTACAACACACAGAAATACATGGGATCTGTGGGTTTCAAAAAGGATAAATTCAGTGTATTTATTTCAGCAAATCACGATCAGACCGATGGCCACCGCCCTAATTCTGATTTCAAAATAACCAACGGATATGTGAAACTGGGTTACCAGATCAGTGACCATTTTAATGCTTCAGCCGATTTTAGTGTAGCTGCTTTTGATGCTTCTGATCCGGGACCTGATACCCTTAATGCATCACCCGGAGAAACAATAGATATTTTGCGTGGTTACGGATCGTTATCACTACGCAATAACTTCGAGAAAGCCTCGGGTGCACTAAAGCTTTTCTACAATTTTGGCGAGCATGAAATTACTGATGGCTTCCACTCCAACGACCATAACTACGGATTAAACCTGTACGAAACCTTTCAACTTTTTACGGGCAACAACCTTACCGCCGGACTTGACCTGATGAATTACGGAGGAGAAGCTGAAAATACCTTAGCCATGGGCGGAAAGGGGCTCACCTTTGCCGACACCACCATTACCGAAATTGGTGCCTACCTGTTTTCGCAACAAAGTATTGGCGAAAAACTAATTATCAACGCCGGTCTTCGTTACCATAACCACAGCGAGTATGGTTCAGTTTGGATTCCATCCATAGGTTTTTCCAATTCATTTTCGCCCTCCACTACATGGAAAGGAACCATTTCAAAAGGCTTTAGAAGCCCTACAATGCGCGAACTGTTTATGTGGGGACCAAATCCCAACCTCAACCCGGAATCGATCTGGAATTACGAAACAGGCATCATACAGGCCTTTTTCGATCGTAGAATGCAGGTAGAACTTACGGCCTTTTTGGTGAAAGGCGACAATCTGATTGTTAATACGGGCCAGCCAAACGGCTATCAGAATACCGGGGAAGTTTCGAATAAAGGAATCGAGTTCTCGCTGGATGCATCGCCAACAAAACAACTCACATTGAATGCAACATACAGTTATATCAACATGAAAAATCCGGTTTATGCCACGCCCGAACATCACCTTTTCGTCAATGCATCATACCGCATAAAGAAACTGCTGCTGGTGGCCAATATGCAACACATTTCGGGACTGGATAACGACCCAACGCCGGTTACCAACCAGGAAAGCTATTCTTTATTAAATGCCAAGGCCAGCTACAGTCTGACGAAGAATGTAAAACTTTATGTTAGTGCAGAAAACCTGTTGAGTACGAATTATGCGGTTAACCGTTATTATACTATGCCTGAAATTACCGTATTTGGCGGGTTGAGTTTAATGTTCTGAAAAGAGAATTTGAGAAAAATCGTAGAGTCAGATTTTATTCCTGAATACTGCGACCGCCACCTAAATCGTCGCGGAAAGAAGTTCTAACGCAACGGAAGCCGATATACGATTTTGCGGTGTCCTGGTACTCAAAGCTACGTGTACCCGACTGTATGAAATAAGCAATGTCTTTCCACGATCCTCCGCGTACAACCTTTCGTTTCATTACGGCCGGATCGTCGGGCCGGGCATTGTACTGAATTTCCGGATTATAATCATCGATAGCCTCGTAGCCGGCTTCAAAAAAAGCTGTTGAAGTCCATTCGGCCACATTACCGGCCATGTCGTAAACGCCATACGGGTTTGGATCGAATAGCCCCACTTTCATAGTTGTTGTGGTAGTGGGACTATCGGCCACATAGTTTCCACGCAACGGCTTAAAATTGGCCACAAAACACCCGCTTACATTTCGGGTATAATAACTTCCCCAGGGGTACATCGTATTGTGCATACCTCCCCGCGCCGCAATCTCCCATTCACTTTCGGTTGGCAGGCGGTATTCATGTGCCGGCGCTTCTGCTGAATGACTGAAGGCAAAATCTCTTAAATTATTACGCCAGTTACAAAATGCCCGTGCCTGGTTCCAGGTTACTCCAACAACCGGATAATCATCGAATCCAACGTGCGAAAAATATTTAATTGTAAATGGTTCATTGTAGGTGTAAGCAAAATCCCGTATCCAACATAAGGTGTCGGGATAAACAGGCACCGATTCATGCATCAAAAATGAGCTACGGTTTTCAATCGGCACCACCTCGCCATCTGAGTTTACAACAGAACCTTCATAACGTTGCGTTTCGTAATTGTACGCATTGCTGCGCTTTGCGGCTTGTTTATAGTCAACCCAGTAATATTCGTAAACCAATTTACGCGTATCAATTTCCTTTTTATAGCCAAAACGCTCATATTCCGGAACATACAATTCTTCCATGGCCATTTGATATTCCGGGTCGTCCCATTCAATTCGTTCGTCCCAGTTTATTTTGGGTTCTTCCAACGGGGCACCGTATTTATCTTCAGTTATCAGGAAATCGGTATAAGTTTGCCCAAGAAGTTCGCGTGCTTTTTTATCGCGTACCCAATATACAAACTGCCGATACTCATCGTTGGTAATTTCAGTATCGTCAATCCAGAAGGCCTCTGATGACACAGTCCGGTTTTGTGTTATGGCGTATAACTGATCATCATTTGGCCCGAGGTTGTAGGCACCTCTTGGCACATAAACCATTCCGTAGGGTGTAGGTTCAAACCATTTTTCACTTGTTCCTTTACCCAATTTTAGGTATTTGTTGCTTTCGTTCCTGCACGAGGCAAACAAAAGCGCCAGTATAAACAAGTATGTTATGGCTTTTCTCATCAATTACTATTGGATGCTACATTTCTAAACGCCTTATCAGTTTTAAAATTGTTTCAAAAAAAGCCTTATGACAACATAAGGCTTTTTTTATGCTGGTTAACGCATTAATATTCCCAAAGATCTTGTTCGTAGTTGAAAATCTCGTCTTCAATTCGTTTTGATTCCAACATCGCATCTTTACCTACCAGGTATGAACTGATTTCGCGATTGTTGTAAATATTCGATTCCTGCACGATATAACTGTTAAACATACGTTTTATAAACAGGTCGTCGAACGATTGCTGACGAGCTTCGTTGTACGGATTTTGAACCACGTTGGTTGCCAACAACGGACGTGCTTCAGGATAATAAATCCAAAATACTTTTTGCCGCTGTGGTTGTCCTGATGTATCGCCTTCGCGCATGTATTCGCGAATTGGGCAGATACCAAGAATACGCACGTTTAAGGTTGATGTTTGCTTATCAAAATACCATTGTTCTTTAAGCATGTATTGTTTGATTTCGGTTGGGCGAATTTCGCCCTGAACCTGAACTTGTGTCCGTTCACCGGTATCAAAGTCAATTTTCTCCTCAGTACGGGCTTCCGCACCAAACCTTGCTTTTACCTGTGCAAAGCTCATCGGGATTTTAAAATCATCATCGGCCTGTGCATCGTACGGCGTAATCTGACCACTTTCAATTCCCTTAAGCAGTAACGAGATCAGGTTACTACGGTCGGCAATGGGTATTGTCGGATAATAAAGCGGAATATTCATTTTCTCGCGTAAATCGATAACACGCCACAAGGTCTTCTGCCAGAAAACATCAGCTTCGCGAACCGGAACCAATGGCATTGGTTTTTTCTCGTAAATATCGTTTTGTTTATAGGCTCCGTTTACAATTTGGGCATCGGCACTTTTATGCATAATGCCTAACGCAAAAACAACTATTCCTATATAAACAACTATCTTCTTCATAACTACCTATTTTATTTTGAATGATATTGGGTCGAGATCCCTTGTTGTTCCGTCATCTCCAACAGCCTTAATATCTCCGATATAAACTATACTATTTACATTTACATTTCTCAGCGCATTTTTTTGTTCAGTCGTAAAACGATTCGAACTGGCCGGATAACGGTTGGTGTATCCTCCGCTTGTTGTTTCCATTGTAAACTGGGTAACTCTGTAACCAAATTCAAAATCGAAATCCTCAAGTACAGCTAAAACACCATCCTGTATCTGTAAAACCTCTTTACGAATTTCGCCGCCCGACTGACCATTAATTTGTGCTACCGGATCGGGAACACGTTTTACACGCCATTCGGTTGTACCAATCAAACGTCGGCTTCCGTTAATTGTTGCGTAAACACTAACTTTAGTATTACGCCCCATTTCATCTAAGTCAGTCGGTTCAACAACATACGCTTCGCCTTGTTTTGAAACCTTACCATTGGTCATTTGAACTTCGAGATCTTCATTCGGAATAGCTCCGCCCCCCACATCAAACGGGTTTTTCAGACCTTTGTAGAACACGTTCATTTTGGTAGCCGACATGGTTACTGTTGGCTCCGACACCTGGTATTCCTGCTCAAACGGATAGCTTTTAATAATACCTCCCGGCGTTTTGTATTTTATTAAACCGCTCCAGGTAAACTTTCCTGCCTGGCTGGTATTCCCGATATAGGTTGCCTTACCATCTTTAACTTCAACCTCATTTCCATTGATAAGGATAACAGGTTGTTGTGTAGTATCTTCTGCAGCTAGAAAAACTTCAGCTTTATATTCGTCGCCCATCAGTACTACATTCGAATTGGCAATAACGCGGGCTCCCAAACGGTTAAATTTAAATGAGCCTTCATCAATTTCAGCATACAAATATTTTGCTACTGATGCTTCAGAGTTTTTAACATCAATCTGAATTTTTGAAAGCAAGGTCATTACCGCAATTAAAGGCTTATCTTCAAAGTGCTCCGATTCCCATGTTTTATAGTTACCTTCTCCTTTCGAACCTTTATCCGGATCTGCAGTTTTAAGCTCGCTTTTAATCAGCTCGCGTAGTTCATTGTCATCCTCGTTTACCAATGAAGAAAGAAACTCACGATATTCGATAACGGCGTTTTTAAGATCGTTTGCTCTTTTCTGGGTAATCAGTAATTCCGACGGGCCGTTCATATCATCTTTCTTAGCAACCTCCACAACCGATCCATCTAGTTTTGTATGATAATAACCTTCTTCATACATCGGGTTATCTTCATTTACCGGTTTTTCGCCGGAGTAAGCAACAACTTCGTCTTTTAATGCCCCAACGTAGTTTATTATTTCTTCCGATTTATTCTGTAGTTGATCTGCTTTATCTTTCCATTCCTGAACTTTGGTTGGATTTTCGATATAAGCTTGCTCAAACGATGAATAGATCTGTGCATTCTGCATGTCCACTGCCTCGAGCGTTTGCAGCAAACTACTGTCAACCACACGAAACGCTTCAAGTACCTCAGCCGCAACGTTAAGTGCCAACATTGCGGTAAGTACAATGTACATCAGATTTATCATTTTTTGCCTCGGTGTTTCCGGACAATACTTTGCACCCATAAGCCAGGACTTTATTTTTTATAGCTCATTGCACCCAACATGTTGCCATAAATGGTATTTAAGGCTTCCAGGTTTTTATTGAGTGATTCAGCATTTTCTTTATACTTTTTCAATTCATCAACCGAAGAGGTCAGGATGCTGTTCATTTCTGCCAGATCCTGGTTAAACTTTTGGTTGGCTTTAAATTGCCCCTGAGTTTCTTTCAGTTGGTTTTCGAAATTGCTGTTCAGGCTATCTAAATTTTTATTTAGTCTTTCCAGGTTCCCCGAATATTGTTTTGAACTGCTTCCAATATTCTCCAATTCACCCGAAATAATATCGGATGATTTTTGATAAACGACAGAAAGATTTTTTCCGGTTTCAGAAAGTTTTGTGGCTGCAACCGAGTATGAATCGAGTAAGGTATCTACCGAGCTATTGATTGATTCGTTTGCCTTGTTGTTAATTTGAGCAAAAGAATTCATCGACTCGGAAGCCGACCCCAGGTTTTTAACGTACATATCGGTAGCAAGTGTAGCCGAAGATATGTCGCTTATTCCCTTGGCGGTGTTACTTAATTCGGCTAATCCTTTTCCAACACGGTCCATCAGTTCCGGAGTAAGCTCTGAGCTGCCAAAAATTGTTTCCAAACCAGTACTTTTATTGGTGGTTCTTAACTCTTTTACTTCCTCAAGCTCATAGTCTTCGTTTAATTCAGGATACACCTTATCCCACTCAGGAATACTGATTGGAGGCTCGAATGCTGAGAGGAAAAAAATAAATGCCTCTGTAAGCAAACCTACGGTTAGTAACTCGCTGGAGCCTTTCCAGTGTTCAAGTTTGAACAAGGCACCAACCATAACGACTGCTGCCCCCCATCCATAAACATACCCCATGAATGTTTTCCAGCGCTTAGTTTTAAAAAGTTCTCCCAGATTCATATCGTTTGGTATAAAGTTTTGTTTAATTACTAAAATTCTTCGCCAAATGTAGAGCGAACGCATCGGAAACCAACGTACGATTTAGTCGTATCCTGATATTCGTAATTACGTGCAGAAACCTGCACAAATTGTGAGATATCTTTCCACGAACCTCCTCTGATCACTTTACGTTTCATTACAGCGGGATCATCCTTGCGGGCATTGTATGTAAAAGTTGGGTTTAAATCACTGAAATAATTGTAACCGGCTTCGTCGTATGCGGTGCTTGTCCATTCAGCTACGTTACCGGCCATATCGTATAATCCGTATTCATTCGGATCGTAACTTCCTACTTTTATGGTTGCAATCGAGCCATCTTCCACATAGTTTCCGCGAAGTGGCTTAAAGTTGGCTAAAAATACACCATCCTCATCGCGGGTATAATAACCTCCCCAAGGGTACATCGAGAAATCTTTACCACCACGGGCAGCGTATTCCCACTCCACTTCGGTTGGCAAACGGTAAGCCATTAATGTTGGTTCTCCTCTTTCCGACAGGTAATCCGACTGAATTTTTGTGCGCCAGTTACAGAATGCATTTACCTGTTTCCAGGTTACACCTACAACAGGATAGTCGTCGAATCCGGGATGCCAGAAATAACGTGTTGCCAAGGGCTCGTTGTACGAATAGGTAAAGTCTCTGATCCAGCAAAGCGTATCAGGATAGACATGAACCTGATCCTGCATCATAAACGAAGAACGGTTCTCGATAGGAACCAAATCGCCTTCCTCGTTGTACACATTACCTTCGTAGCGTTGTGTTTCGTAGTTATAACTGTTACTTCTTTTGGCTGCCTGATCCAGGTCAACCCACCAGTATTCGTAAACCAGTTTACGGGTATCTATTTCTTTTTTACCAAAGAAACGCTCGTTTTCAGGCAAGTAAAGATCTTCCATTGCCATTTGCATATCAGGGTCTTCCCAGTCAATTTTCTCGTCCCAGTTGATTTGTGGAGGATCGATAATATTCCCTCTCCTGTCTTCAGTAATCATGAATTCAGGATACTGGTCGCCTAGCATTTGACGTGCCATCGATTCTTTTACCCATTCTACAAACTGTCGGTATTCGTTATTGGTAATTTCGGTGTCGTCCATCCAAAAGGGTTCTTGCGATACCGTTTTTGTTGGAACACCTGCCCTACTTGCGTCCTCATCGCTAGGCCCAATATTGAAACTTCCTCTGCGAACATATACCATTCCCAGGGGCTGGGTTTCTTTAAATCGCTGCCTTCTTTCTACTCCTGTTAGCTCTCCGTTTCCTCCCCCGCCACCACCAAAGCAGCCGGCAAAACTAAGTGCAATCAAGAACAAGGTTGCAATAGAAAGTAGTTTTTTCATAATGTGTCTTTTATACTTTACGAGCTCTGATTAGTTGCTAAAAATAAGTAGAAACAATGAAATAATAAAATATTAAATTCTGTTCCTATTCGTATTCTCACTAAACATATTTTACAAAAATCTAATACTCTTGTATTTCTGATTACGATTTCTCTCTAAATCAAGCGAATAACTTACAAAAAATTCATTCGAAGCAAAGCCGTTACTTTTTAGTGCAGACGTTACCAAATCGAACGAATATCCTATTCGCATTCCGTTAAACAGTTCCATTCCCATAAGTAAAGCTACCGCGTCCTGAACTCTGTAGGATATTCCTCCCCAGAATTTATCGTTATAAACCACGTTTGCATTCAAGTCCATTTGCCACGAAGCCAAGTCGGATTTCAGCAAGAACGACGGCCGCACCTCAAATAACGGATCGGATAGCTTAATATTGTATCCGCCAGTTAAATAATAGTGACGCGTGAGAAAATCAACCGCTACATCGTCGTACTTTACTTCTCCCTGGTTGATATGCGTTACCGAAAATCCGGCGTAATATTTATTGGTGTACAAGTACGCACCAAAACCTACATCGAAAGTAATCTGGCTTGACTCTTCATTTGGTACCGATGGATCTGATTCAGGCTGCGTAAACATATCTCCTTGCGGCACTTCCCACTCCGGATTGATATTGAAATTATAAATTCCGGGTGAGATACCCAGCCCCAGCGTTCCCAATGCGGTTGTTACTTTATATGAATAATTAAAATTCACCCATGTATTGCGGTAAAATCCTTGCTCATCGCTAATTACATTTATTCCAATTCCACCGGCAGAACCTAAAGCATTAATTGCTGCATCAACACTAAAAACCAGTGTTTTCGGAGCTCCTTCGAATCCCGCCCACTGATAACGATTGAGTAAAATGCCGCTAATTGTGTTTTCGGCACCTGCATACCCCGGGTTTACACCTAATTTGTAAAACATATTGTTGGTGTACTGAGGATCTTGCTGACCGTACGTAACTAGTGTAACCGACATTATAACAAATAAAAAAGATACAGCCTTTCTCATACTTCTCTTTTCATAGGGCAATTTAGCCTTTTCTCTGCTGCAGCAAAGAAACAATTTTCAGTTGTTTGTAACAATCAACTGTTAACAAGGTATGCAAAGAACGGTTATTAAGAGCTATTATTTTGCTATTTCGTCGGTTTTTTGAACATATTTCAACCAAAGCTCAGGTATTTCGTTGCCACTGGCCACTTCGTAATCTTTTTCTGAACAGGCAAAATATCTGGTTTCGTTGTTTAGGGCCTGCACTTGTACCCACCATTGCCCGGTAGTGTCGTTTTTGTAAAATACAAGCGGTGCAGAAAGCTCGGGTATTTCAACACTGTAAACCGAGAAACCATCGCCCTGCTCCGGTTTTCGTTTGTCCCGAATCAGGTAGCCCCGCACAAAATACCATACCAGCTGTGCTGCCAGATTCAACGACAATTCTTCCGGCTCCTCACCGATATTTAACCCGAACAAGCCAAATACTTTCATTCGGTTACTTGCTCCGGCGTACTTCATTAACTGGCAAGCTTCGTCGGCATATAAACCATTCGGGAGATTGAGGCTATTCGGTGCTTCCGAGCACTTTAAAGCAGCCATATCGAAGGTTAAAAAGTCGCTGTTTCGAAGAACCGGCTCGGCATCGGCAATATTATCACGAAGTTTCCCCAGTCGCAGATGCGCTCCAATACCTTTGGTTTTTTCGAAATAAATATCGGGCACAAAATGACTTTGATAGGCCAGCAAATTAAACTGAAACAGATCGGGCAAGGCTTTAAAAACCTGCGACAAGTAGTTTGTTGAACTTAGCGACTCCACACCTTTTTTCACATCCAAAAAGGCATCGATGGCACTAAACGAAAAAAACGGATTCGACCGGAAAGCCTGACAAATGCCGTAGCTGTAATCCTGGCTTCCGCCAAATACAATGGTAACAATATCCAGTTCGCTCAGGTAATCCACCACATCGCGTAACGCCAGGTAATTCCCTTTGTGGCTGGTTGACGCTTTCAGGTTGCCCAGATCGATAATATTGAGTTTCCCAACGCCGGCCAAACCGTAAAATGCTTTACGCAATTTATCGGGTGTCGCTGTTCGTTTAAAATCATCATGTTCACTGTTAAAGGGAACACCAACAATAGCCAGCTCAATGTTTTTCAAACGGCCTTCCTGCAATTTAACGGTGTTCTTTTCAATGGTGGCACCCATCGAATATTTCCAGGCGAAAGGCACCTCATCAACATACTGCGAAAAATCAACCGCATCGAAGTAGGGAAACAGATTCATTTTTTTGCTTTAAAAATAAAGGCAAATGATTAAATCACCTGCCTTTATTCTTTATTTTTTTCTACCGCGCCGGCTTTTAGGTTCCGGAGCCGTCTCGATGATCTTCATACAATCTTCAAAACTTAGCTCCTCGGCCTTAGTCGTTTTTGGTATTTTATAATTTTTCTTACCATGCTTTATGTAAGGCCCCCATCGGCCGTTAAGTACCTGGAGTTCTGCATCTTCTTCAAATATTTTAATAACAGCTTTCCGGTCTTTTTCACGTTTTGCTTCAATCAATTCAATGGCTCTGTCGAGCTGCACCGAATACGGATCGTCTTCTTTTCCGAGCGAAACAAATTTATTGTCGTGGCGCACATACGGTCCAAAACGACCGATGGCAACAGTTACCTTTTTGCCTTCGTATTCGCCTAATTCGCGTGGCAATTTAAACAGGTCGAGTGCTTCTTCCAGGGTAATTGTTTCGATATGCTGACCGGTACGTAAGCTTGAAAACTGTGGCTTTTCAGCTCCTTCTTCCTGCGATGCTTCACCCAGTTGAGCCAAAGGACCAAAACGGCCAATCTTAACCGATACCTCTTTGCCGGTTTTCGGATCGATACCCAAAATACGTTCTCCTTTCGAACGCTCGGCATTTTCAAGGGCGTGTTCTACTTTGCCATGAAACGGCTGATAAAACTTATCAATCATTTCATTCCAAACCATCTTTCCGTCGGCAATATCATCAAATTCCTTCTCCACATCTGCGGTAAAATTGTAGTCCATAATCTGATCAAAATTGTCCATCAGAAAATCGTTAACCACAATACCAATGTCGGTTGGGAACAGTTTATTTTTCTCAGCACCGGTGATCTCGGTCTTTTCTTCCTCTTTAATTTCTCCGTTCTCCAAAGTAAGAACAGTATAGCTGCGTTCTACACCAGGGCGTTCCTCTTTTACCACATAATTTCGGTTTTGAACCGTTGTAATGGTTGGCGCGTAAGTTGACGGACGACCAATTCCCAACTCCTCCAGGCGTTTTACCAGCGAGGCTTCGGTAAATCGTGGCGGACGTTGTGAAAAACGCTGGGTTGATACAACAGACGTCATCTCAAGCGGATCGTTCACATGCACCGGCGGAATTAGCGTTTGTCCATTTGCGTTGGCATTTTCATCGTCGGTTGACTCAATATAAACTTTCAGAAAACCGTCAAAAACAATCACCTCGCCGGTTGCCTGAAATTTCTCCGCAGCATTCGACACATCGATGGTAACATTGGTGCGCTCTAAAATAGCATCGGCCATTTGCGAAGCGATGGTACGTTTCCAGATCAATTCGTACAAACGCTGCTCCTGCGAAGATCCGGCCACCGTTTGGTTCTCCATATAAGTTGGACGAATGGCCTCGTGCGCTTCCTGTGCACCTTTTGCTTTGGTTTTAAATTTCCTGATCTTCACATAATTCTCGCCATGAAGCTCAGTGATTTTTTGTTTCGAAGTATTTAATGCCAGTCCCGACAGATTTACCGAGTCGGTACGCATATAGGTAATTTTACCACTTTCATACAAACGCTGTGCAACGGCCATGGTTTGTGATACCGAGAATCCCAGCTTTCTACTGGCCTCCTGTTGTAATGTTGAGGTAGTAAATGGTTGTGCCGGCGATCGTTTACCCGGTTTTTTCACCACATCGCTTACTTTAAATTCCGCGGTTTTGCACTTTTCGAGGAAAGCGTTGGCCTCATCGCGGGTTTTAAAACGTTTTGAAAGTTCGGCTTTTAATTCGGTGGTATTTCCATTTTCGTCGGACACCAGGAAGTATCCGTTTACACGAAACCAGGTTTCCGATTTAAAATCGCGGATTTCGCGTTCGCGCTCAACAATCAGGCGAACCGCTACCGACTGCACACGACCGGCACTTAACGATGGTTTTACCTTTTTCCATAAAACCGGCGACACCTCGAACCCCACAATACGATCTAACACACGGCGGGCCTGCTGCGCATTTACCAAATGCTGGTCAATATCGCGCGGATTTTTAACCGCACGTGTAATGGCATCCTTGGTAATTTCGTGAAAAACGATTCGTTTTATTTTATCATCTTTCAGCTTCAATACCTCTTTCAGGTGCCAGGCTATAGCTTCTCCCTCGCGGTCCTCATCGGAAGCGAGCCAAACCGTTTCGGCCTCCTTCGCTAACTTTTTCAGTTCTGTTACTATCTTCTTCTTATCCGAAGAAACTTTGTATCTGGGCTGATAATTATTCTCAATATCAATCCCGAAGTCTTTCTTTTCCAAGTCTCTAACGTGCCCCATACTTGAGGTTACCACGTAGCCATCACCAAGAAATCCTTCAATTGTTTTCGCCTTTGCAGGGGACTCGACTATAACCAGGTTTTTGTGCATATTCGTTCTAATCCGTTCTAAAAATTCTGCAAATTAAAGAAAATGATGAGCTAAGTTCAAAATTTAATGCGCTATTTTTTCATTTTCTATTTAATTGAAAATGACGATTTTATTTTTTAAAAAATAAAATATTCTCCAATTTCAGGGCGTTATTTAGGTGGTTCCCATAACAGAATCGTATATATTTGTTGCCACATTAAAATGAGCGAAATTCATGAGCGAAACAAAAAAAAGCTTTAAAAAATACATTATTATTTTCTGGTCGATTATTGCCTTGGGAATCGTTTCCGTTTTTCTTCTTTTCTTTCTGATAGCCAAGGGGAAACTGGGTTTTATGCCAAGCTTTGAGGACCTGGAAAATCCACAAAATATCCTGGCGTCGGAAATCTATTTTGAAGACGGACCAACCATTGATAAATATTTTAACCAGGAGAACCGCACTTACGTAAATTTCGAGAATTTACCACCACATTTAATAAATGCCCTGGTGGCAACAGAAGATGTTCGTTTTTACGATCATTCGGGAATTGATTTTCGTGGACTGATTCGCGTATTTAAAGGAATTGTTACCGGCGACACCAGCTCGGGAGGTGGAAGTACCTTAAGCCAGCAGCTGGCAAAAATGCTTTTTCCGCGCGACAGATTCACCAGCAGCACGGAGCTGGTATTGCGAAAATTTAAAGAGTGGGTTATTGCCGTAAAACTGGAGCGCAGTTACACCAAGGAAGAGATTATTTTAATGTACCTGAACAAGTACGACTACCTGAACAACGCAGTTGGAATTCGTTCGGCAGCCGATGTTTATTTTAATACCCAACCCGATTCGCTAAAACTTCACCAGGCGGCCATGTTGGTGGGAATGGCCAAAAACTCGTCGCTTTTTAACCCGGTTCGCCGCCCCGAAATGGTGCTGCAACGCCGGAATGTGGTGCTGAGCCAGATGGAAAAATACGGCTACATTACATCCGAAGTTGCCGATTCGGCCAAACAAATGCCGCTCGATTTGGAATATAAAAAAGTGGATTACAAACTCGGCCCGGCACCTTATTTCCGCGAATACCTGCGCCTTACACTTACCGCCAAAAAACCGGAACGCGAGAATTATGCCTCGTGGCAAGAGCAAAAATATATTGAAGACCTGGACGAATGGGAAAACAACCCGCTGTTTGGCTGGTGCAACAAAAACACCAAACCCGATGGAGAACCCTACGATATTTATGCCGACGGATTAAAAATATACACCACACTCGATTCGCGCATGCAAAAATATGCAGTGCAAGCCGTTGAACAACATTTACGCTACGACCTGCAACCTTTATTCGACGAAAGTTTGTCGGATTTAAGCAATCCGCCCTTTGCCAACAACATGAGCGCGAAAGAAGTAGATGACTTACTGGACAGGGAAATAAGAAAAAGCGAACGCTACCGTTTGTCGAATCAGGCAGGAAAAAGTTTCAAGGAAATTAAGAAGGAATTTAATAAACCTGTTGATATGACCGTTTTTAAATGGAGTGGCGCAGTGGATACTTTGATGACTCCAATGGATTCGATCAAATATTACCTGAAGTTTTTCCGCTCGTCGTTTATGGCCATGGATACCGAATCGGGGAAAGTAAAAGCCTACGTTGGCGGCCCCAATTACCAGCATTTTATGTACGACATGGTAAAAGGTGGAAAACGCCAGATCGGATCTACGGTTAAACCATTTTTATATACACTGGCCATGCAAAACGGACTTACACCGTGTACGAAAGTTCCGTACGTTAGTCAGCAGTTTATTCAATGGGACGGTAGCATTTACGAGCCAAAAGATGCCGATGTTGATCCGGAAATGGACGGACAAATGGTAACCTTAAAATGGGGACTGGCCAACTCGAAAAACCGCATTTCGGCATGGGTACTCAAACAATACAATCCGCAGGCAGTGGTTGACGTAATGAAACACATGGGCATTTACAGCCCCATCGACCCGGTAAACTCGATGTTCCTTGGTGTTTCGGATGTTACACTTTACGAAATGGTTGGTGCGTTTAACACCTTCTCGAACCTGGGCGTGTTTATTAAGCCTTATTTTGTAACAAAAATTGAAGACCGACACGGCAATGTTATCGCACGTTTTGTTCCCGAACGCCACGAGGCCATCGATGAACAAACTGCTTACCTGATGCTGAACCTTTTACAGGGAGTAATCGACGAAGGAACCGGAATTCGTTTACGCTTTTCGAACCTGTTTCGCGACAGGGTAACCACCGACTACGGAAGCTTTAGCATGCCAATTGCCGGAAAAACAGGAACTACACAGAACCACTCTGATGGTTGGTTTATTGGCACAACACCAAAACTTACTGCCGGTGTATGGACCGGTGCCGATTTACGAAGCATTCACTTTAGAACCATTGCATCCGGACAGGGAGCCAATATGGCACTGCCAATCTGGGGTTACTTTTATAAGAAAGTATTGGCCGACGAATCCATCGGTTACAAGGAAGAGGAAATGGAATTTAAACGTCCTGCCAACTTTAACATCAACCTCGATTGCGATGAACTGGAGAAAAAGAATTCGACTCCGGAAGAATTCGACGACTTCTTTTAGATAGATACTTAGTCATGCTCTCACTCTGAGTGAGGGTATGACTACTCACTTACTTACTTTTTACATTTCAGTTACTTTTTTTCAATACTCAACAGGTATTCGCTTTTCGGCGCATAGTTAAAAATCAATTGATCGCCCTCGGTACAACGCTCAAACAATTCTTTATCAACGTTAAAGTTTATACCATCAACAACGAACTCAAACTTTTCATTATAAGCCTTAGACATATTGCTGCCCAGCGCAGAGGCGTGATAAATAGTTGACTTTGATTTGTTCACCAGGGTTTTTACCACCTGAACTTTTTCATTGAATTGCAAGTCGCGGTAGTATTTATTACATATCAGAAAGTTAAGCAGCACTGAAGAACTCAATGTTCCTATTGCAATTAATCCTGCTATTTTTAGATTCAATCCATTGGGATTCGAGTCGAAGAATAAGGCGTAAATCGTTACTCCAACAATTGTTGTAAAAACAAATACCAGCAACGATAAAATCAATCCCATTTTACATTGATTTCTCAAATTCTTTCGTTCTGTTTGTGTAAGGCCGCGGTGCATTTGTTTGTTTTTGGCTTTCATCGTTTGTATTGGTTAATGATATCCATAAAGATATAAATTTCAATTTTTTATCATAACTATAATTTTCTGTTACTGAGCATCATTTGTAGTTCAATAAAATGCATAAAAAATGGCACCTCCTTACGAGATGCCATTTTCTATATTATGTAGCGATAGCCTCACTTCGAGTGAGACCATCACGCTTCAGTACTTTTACAATAATCCGCTGCGTTTTAGCAGTGCGTCAACCTTTGGCTCTTGGCCGCGGAAACGTTTGTAAAGCGTCATCGGGTGCTCGGTGCCACCTTTTTCCAGAATGTTTGTACGGAACGAAGCCGCCACATCTTTGTTAAACAGGCCTTTTTCTTTAAACACGCTGAATGCATCGGCATCCAGTACTTCGGCCCATTTGTAACTGTAATATCCAGCTGCGTAACCACCGGCAAACAGGTGCCCGAATTGCGTGCTCATACAAACACCGTCGATAGCCGGGAAGATCTGCACTTTCTTCCATGCATTTTCTTCAAAGTCTTTCACATCTCCATCAAAAGGCTTTTCAAGCGTATGCCAGGCCATATCTAAATAACCAAAGCTTAACTGGCGAACTGAAAGGTAACCGGCAAGGTAATTTTGCGAGTCAACAATTTTCTGCACCAGTTCGGCAGGAATTGGTTCGCCGGTTTCGTAATGTTTGGCAAAACGATCGAGGAAGTCTTTTTCAACTGCCCAGTTTTCCATGATTTGCGATGGCAGCTCAACAAAGTCGCGGTAAACATTGGTTCCCGACAGGCTTGAATAGGTAGATTTTGCCAGCATTCCGTGCAGCGCGTGGCCAAATTCGTGCATAAACGTTTCCACTTCGCTGAAAGTTAACAGCGCCGGTTTGGTTGAAGTTGGGCGGGTAAAGTTCATAACGATGGTTACGTGCGGACGCGAATCAACGCCATTGTCCATCCACTGGCCTTTAAAATCGTTCATCCAGGCACCGCCACGTTTTCCGGGGCGCGGGTGAAAATCGGTGTAAAATACCGAAAGGAAAGTACCGTCGGCATCGAACACTTCGTAGGCAGTTACCTCGTCGTTATATACCGGAATGTCTTTGTTCTCCTTAAAAGTTACGCCAAAAAGCTCGGTTGCCAGTCCGAAAACACCATCGATTACGCTGCTTAATTCAAAGTACGGTTTAAGCATTTCGTCGTTCAGGTCGAATTTTTCCACCTTCACTTTTTCGCTGTAGTAGCTCCAGTCCCAGGGCATTAAATCGCCTTCCAAACCATTCTTATGGGCATAGGCTTCAATCTCTGCTTTTTCTTCTTTTGCCACTTTGTACGATGCCTCATACAAATCGTTAAGTAAACCGTAAACCCCGTCGGCATTCATGGCCATTCGGCGCTCCAGTACGTAGTCGGCATAGTTCTTATAGCCTAGCAGTTTTGCCATTTCCAGACGCAACTCAGCAATACGTTTTACGTTTTCCTGGTTGTCGAGCTCATCGCCTTTAAACGATTTCGAGCCGTATGCCATGTACAATTCTTTACGCAACTCGCGGTTATCGGCATATTGCATAACAGGCAGGTAGCTTGGCATCGAAATATCGAATGTCCAGCCTTCCTGATCTTTCTCTTTTGCCTTTCCGGCAGCGGCTTCCAAAGCGCCTTCGGGCATACCGGCCAACTTACTTTTGTCGGTAATATTGAGCTCGTACTTATTAGTTTCTTTTAGTACGTTCTCACTAAAATCGAGGCTTAATTTCGACAGCTCGGTGCTGTACTGGCGAAACTTTTCTTTATCAGCATCCGACAAATTGGCTCCGCTGCGTACAAAACCAATGTAGTTGTTCTCCAGAAGTGTTTGTTGCTCGGTGCTTAAATCCAGCTCGTCTTTTTTATTATACACGGCTTTCACGCGCTCGAAAAGCACGGGATCTAACGAAATATCGTTCTGAAAAGCAGTAAGCATAGGCGAAACCTCTTGCGCAATACTTTGCAATTCGTCGTTGGTTTCCGAGCTTAGCAGGTTAAAAAAGATACCCGATGTGCGTGCCAGCAAGCGGCCAACCTCGTCTAAAGCAACGATTGTGTTTTCGAAGGTTGGTGCCTCCTGATTATTCTTGATTTTCTCCACCTCGGCCTTGCCCAGTTTTATTCCTTCCTCGAAAGCCGGCATAAAATGCTCGTTCTTAATCTTATCGAAAGGTGCCGCATCGTGCGGTGTATTAAAATCGCCAAGTAATGGATTTGTTTGTGCTGTTACCATTCCTAAATTCATTAAAAAAATTACTGCTAATAAATAGATACTCTTCATTTTTCTCACAATTATGTATTTTTCTGACTAGTATTCAGAAAGTTTAAAGGATTACAAAAAAAGAGCTGAAATTGTTTAAAAAGAATGATTTATTTCATTCATGAGGGTGTACGACACGCCTCCGTTTTTTATCAAAGCCCTGATTATATTGCACCCGTATTACTATCGGAAAACCTTATTTCTTCAATCTCAACCTTAGTAGAAATCAGATTGAAACAATATCCCAAACCTTATTTCTTTAACAATAGTTTTCTCATTCAATAAGGTTAATAAGGTTTTGCACCAGCAACATTCGTTACTACTAAGGTTATTTCTCGGAATAAGGTTGATGTTACTTTTTTCGTTTCTTTTTGGTCTTCTTTTTTTCGACCGACCAGCCAAACTTACCAATACGTTTTCCCATTCCGAAATAGTGGCCGTGGCTGTACACCAAAGGATTGGCTTTCGAGAAACTAAAAGCCTGCTTGTCGTTCAGGTAGGTATCATCGACCGAAACGCTGAGCACCTCGGCAACAAACATGTGGTGCGAGCCCAGTTCAACAATATCTTTTACGCGGCACTCGATGTTTACCGGCGACTCTTCGATAATGGGTGCTTTCACCATTTTGGCGGGTGCGGGCGTGAGGTTCATTTCTTCCCACTTGTTGTATTTGCGCCCCGAGCGACAGCCACACCAGTCGGTGGCTTTGGCCAGTTTTTCGGTGGTGAGGTTAATCACAAATTCGCCGGTGCGCTTAATTATTTCGTACGAATGCCGCCCCGGACGAACCGAAATGTAACACATGGGCGGATCGCTGTTTATGGTGCCGGTCCAGGCGATGGTTATAATATTGTATTCTTCAGGATTTTCGCCACAACTTACCATTACTGCTGGTAAGGGATAAATCATTGTTCCGGGTTTCCAGTACGTTCGTGCCATTTTCTTCTCTTTTATCAAGTTCAGGCTCAAAGATAGTAAATACAAGGCGAAGGTGATACCCGGCCAATCGTCAAGATGACGAAGCCTCTCCGACCGATGGGTGGACCTTCGTCAAGATGACGTTGCTTCACCGACCAACAGGTGGGCCATCGTCAAGTTGACATTGCTTCACCGACGCACAGGTGGGCCATCGTCAAGATGACGTTGCTTCCCCGACCAACAGGTGGGCCGTCGTCAAGTTGACGTTGCCCTTCTGCCCCTCGTTTCTAACAACTACGGTGTACACACAACTTAAATATTCCCATTTTCAAATGATTCTGCAACGATTTTTCGTTCGGAACAAGCTGACCAATTCTAATCAAATTTAAACGCCGAACGATTTTTTATCGATCTTTTACCCGGCGCGTTGTGTCTTCGTAAACTCAGCCACTCGCACCGGGCTATTGCCTGTCGCCCGCTTCGGGGCTTTAAGCACCAAGGGTGCGTAATCAATAGCCCGGGGGAAGCACCCGCAGGGAGCGCAGCCCCGGGAATAGAAGAAAAAAATGACAAAGGCGCAACTGCTACCGGTTTTTGAAATACAACCCTACCTTGCACCACATATTAGAAAGTCGATTGTAAAGCAGGCCCCTTAGAATAGTTGTGTGTACACCTTAGTTGGCGAAGGGGGATTGGCAAGATTGCGTCGGTCGTTCCTCCCTCGCAAAGACCCGGTTTATTGAGTATTGCCGGCAGCGGACAATGACATGATTCGCCCCGGCACGATTGTTTGTTGTCCGCTGCCCTGACTTCACACCCTTCGCTGTCATTACGATCGCGAGGAGTGAAACGAGTCGGGAGAAGTAATCTGAATCCTCCGGCCCGATTGCAACTTCAAATGATTCTGCAACGATTTTTCGTTCGGAACAAGCTGACCAATTCTAATCAATTTTAAACGCCGAACGATTTTTTATCGATCTTTTACCCGGCGCGTTGTGTCTTCGTAAACTCAGCCACTCGCACCGGGCTATTGCCTGTCGCCCACTTCGGGGCTTTAAGCACCAAGGGTGCGTAATCAATAGCCCGGAAGAAGCACCCGCAGGGAGCGCAGCCCCGGGGATAGAAGAAAAAATGACAAAGGCGCAACTGCTACCGGTTTTTGAAATACAACCCTACCTTGCGCCGCATATTAGAAAGTCGATTGCAAAGCAGGCCCCTTAGAATAGTTGTGCGTACACCGTAGTTTCAAACGAGGGGAGCTGTTTACTTTATTGGACTTTCAGCAATAAAAAAAGGATCCACTCTATAAAAGAGCAAATCCTTCTTCATATTCTAAATGTAAACATTAATCTTCAGGATCTTTCCAGTCGCCATTTTCGCGAATGAGCTGTTCCAGTTCTTCCACTGCATTTTCGTACGGAATGTGGCGTTTTATGGGTTTCAGGCCTTTGTACAGGTTTACCTTGTTATTTCCGGCGCCCACAAAACCATAATCCACATCGCCCATCTCACCGGGTCCGTTTACCACGCAGCCCATAATACCAATTTTCAAGTGGTCGAGATGTTTAAAATGTGCTTTTACGGCACGGGTGGTTTCCTGCAAATTAAACAGGGTTCTTCCGCAACCGGGGCACGATACAAACTCGGTTTTGGTAACACGCATGCGACTGGCCTGCAGTATGCCAAAACTCAAGTCTTTCAATTCGGTGAACGTAATATTTTCGTTGTCGTTCGACAGGCAAATTCCATCGCCATAACCGTCAATCAGTAAACCTCCCAGATCGGCCGAAGCAGTGATCTGAAGATCATCCAAACGGCTTTCGTTGTAGCGGCGGTAAAGGATAACCGGCACCTTCCAAATGTGCGTTTCAAGCGACATAAAGAATGCCCTTAACTCGGCCATCGGGTTCGCGTTGTAACTTTCCAGAATCAATACCGTTTTCCGGGTCTGCTTCAGTTTCATGATAATTTCCGGGTGCATATCCATAAACCGGTCGAATTCGGCTTTGTTGGTACGAATAAATTTCATTCGTCCCCAGCGAGTACTTTCAAACAAGTACTCCTCAAGCGTAATTACCGGATATTCTTCGCCTTTGATATCAAGAATTTTATTTCCCGAGATAAAGTAATCAGGAACCAGTTTCCCGCGGATTGGAATCATTTCGCGCAGGGTTCTGTCGCCCAAATCGGCAATTACCACCGGAAGTTCCTGTCCTCCCATGTTCAATACCGGGCGGGTATCGCGGCGCTCGTATTCAAACGGATTGGTTTGTGCGATCATTGGTGCCGAAATTGGCTCGTGATTCTGGTAGCGTTTAAAATGATTCACCAGTTTTAAAGCCACCGGAATTTCGTTTAACGGCGCTTCGGTTAACGAAATGCGCACGGTGTCGCCTATTCCGTCGCTTAGTAAAGCTCCCACTCCAACGGCCGATTTTATACGTCCGTCTTCGCCTTCGCCGGCCTCGGTAACGCCCAAATGAATCGGGAATTTCATGTCCTCGAGGCGCATTTTAAAGTTCAGCAAACGAACGGTATAAACCATTACACGTGTATTGCTCGACTTTATCGACACCACAACGTTGTTAAAATCTTCCTTTTTACAAATGCGCAGAAATTCCATCACCGATTCGGCAATTCCGGCCGGTGTATCGCCATAGCGGCTCATAACCCTGTCGGAAAGCGATCCGTGGTTGGCCCCAATCCGCATAGCGGTTTTGGTTTCTTTCAGCATTTTTATAAACGGAACAAACTGCTTTTCAATAAGAGCAAGCTCCTGATTATATTCTACGTCGGTATATATTTTATTTTTGAATTGCGCCCGTTTATCATAGAAATTTCCCGGATTGATACGCACTTTCGATACGTACTGAGCAGCAACTTCTGCCAGTTTCGGATTGAAATGTATATCAGCAATTAACGGTGTGTTGTACCCTCTGTCAACCAGTTCCTTCTTAATCACCTTAAGGCTTTCGGCATCCGACATCCCTTTTACGGTTACACGAACATAGTCGGCACCGGCCTTAACCACGCGGATAATCTGCTCAATTGTAGCATCGGTATCCGTTGTGTTGGTATCGGTCATTGTTTGAATTCGGATAGGCTGATTACTACCAACGGGAACTCCTCCAATGTTTACTTCTACTGTTTCTTGACGTTGATAGCGGGTTAAATCTTTAATATAGTTGAAATTACGATCCTTCATCTATTAATCTGTTAAGCTGAACTGCAAATTTAAAGTAATGCTTCTAAAATAAAAAGAATCCTCTATTTTTGTTTCGGATTCTCTGATATGAATGTTGAAACAAGGAATATCACTAAATTGTTTGGGAAACAAAAAGCACTCGACTCGATTAGTTTCTCGGTAAACAAAGGCGAACTGGTTGGTTTTCTGGGGCCGAACGGAGCAGGAAAATCGACTACCATGAAAATTATTACCGGTTATCTTCCGCAAGATGAAGGTGATATTTTAATTGACGGGCAAAAGATTTCGGGGCAAAACCTCGAATACAAGAAGCAAATTGGTTATTTATCCGAGCACAATCCGCTTTACACCGACCTTTATGTGAAGGAATTTTTGGAGATAACCGCCGGTTTTTACCACCTGAAAAATAAAAAACAACGCATTGCTGAAATGATCGAGCTCACGGGCCTGGGCATTGAGCAGCACAAAAAAATACGTGCCCTGTCGAAAGGTTACCGCCAGCGTGTGGGGTTGGCGCAGGCTTTAATTCACGATCCTTCGATATTGATTCTGGATGAACCAACAACCGGTCTCGATCCGAACCAGCTGGAAGAAATTCGTGCATTGATTCGCCAAATCAGCAAAGAGAAAACCGTAATTCTTTCGTCGCACATTATGCAGGAGGTGGAAGCTGTGTGCAACCGCGTGCTGATCATCAACAAGGGGAAAATAGTTGCCGACGGTAATATTTCGGATGTAAAAGCCGGAATCAACATTCAAAACCAGGTTGTGATTGCCGGTTTTAAAGAAAATGTTTCGGAAGATCAGCTTTTACAAATCCCCAGCGTAAACAGCGTTGCTCAGAATGAATTGGGCTGGGAAATTGAAGCCGGAGCTGAAGCCGACATCCGGCAAAATATTTTTCAATTTGCCGTAGCCAATAAACTCACGCTGCTTACCCTTTTTGAAAAGCAACAAAACCTCGAGAACGTTTTCCATCAGCTAACCCGTAATCAGACCTGAGAATTTTAGTAATGAGTAGTGAGACAAAACCAGAGCTTTCAGTTGTACTCCCCTTTTTTAATGCTGAAAAAACATTAAAAGCAGCGATAAAGAGCATTTGGGATCAAACTTTTCGGGATTTTGAATTACTGCTGATCAATAATAACTCCACCGATGCAAGTCTGCAAATTGCCAAAACACTCTCCAAAGCCGATCGGCGCATTCATATTTTAAACGAAAGTAAAGCTGGAGTCGCCAATGCCATGAACTGCGGATTGAAAAATGCCCGTGGCCGGTTCATTTCCCGTATGGATGGTGATGATGTGGCTCATCCTGAAAAACTCGAGAAACAATACAACTACCTCGAGGAAAATCCGTCAATTGATTTTTTGGGCAGCGAAGTTGAATACGTTCCCCACATCGCAGAAAACGAAGGCTTCCGGCGATTTGTTGACTGGGCAAACTCGTTTCATACACCTGAAGAAATTGAACTGAAACAGTTTATTGAGATTCCGGTAATTAACCCGACCATATTTTTTCGTCGGCAGTTATTTGAGAAATATGGTGGCTGCCGCGACGGCAATTTTCCCGAAGACTACGAAATGCAATTACGCTACCTGAGCAACGGAGCCAAAATGGCGAAACTGCCCGAAAAGTTGCTGGATTGGCACGACTACTCCACCCGGCTAACCCGCACTGATGAGCGTTATTCCACCGAAGCTTTTTTTCAAACCAAAGCCTTTTATTTTAAACAGTGGTCGGAGCAACACAATCCGTTTCACCCCACCATTTGGATTTGGGGAGCCGGTCGTAAAACCCGCCAACGAAGTACTTTTCTTCAAGAACAGGAGCTAAATATTGAGGGTTATATCGACATCAAAAAAACAATACCCGATGCCCTGTTCTACAAAGACCTTCCCCAACCCGGGCAACTGTTTATTGTGTCGGTGGTAACCAATACGGGAGCAGGAAAGAAAATCAGGGAGTTTTTACAGGAACGGAATTATGTGGAAGGGAACGATTTTTTGTTGATGGGCTAACTTCCCTTCTTCCTTATTAAGAACAATTTTAAACAAGTTCTTTTTTATTCAAAATAAACCTATTACCTTTGTTCCCGCTACGTGGAAAGATTTGAGATTGATTGCAACCACATGAAAAAAACGCTAAAACAATCGCATTTTTCACTATCAATCGAATATCCCGCAGTTTTAAAATTAATGTTTAATGTGCTGATTAACTTCAGCCAAAAAAAAAGGGATTTTATGAATTATTTATTTACAAGCGAATCAGTATCGGAAGGCCATCCGGATAAGGTAGCCGACCAGATTTCGGACGCATTACTCGACCAGATTCTGGCTTTTGATGCCAACTCGAAAGTAGCTATTGAGACCCTGGTTACAACGGGGCAGGTTGTTGTTGCCGGCGAGGTAAAATCGCAGGCCTATGTTGACGTGCAGGAAATTACCCGAAACGTTATTAACCAAATTGGCTACACCAAAGCGGCCTATCGTTTCGATGGCGATTCGTGTGGTGTTTTAACAGCCATTCACGAACAAAGCGACGACATTAACCGCGGTGTTGACCGGGAAGAAAAAACGGAACAAGGTGCGGGCGACCAGGGAATGATGTTTGGATACGCCTGTAAAGACACCGAGAATTACATGCCTTTGACACTCGACCTGTCGCACAAAATATTGCAGGAACTGGCAGTTATCCGCCGCGAAGGAAAAGTGATGACGTATTTGCGCCCCGATTCAAAGTCGCAGGTAACTGTTGAGTACAACGACTCGAACGAGCCGGTTAAAGTGCATACCATTGTAGTATCGACACAACACGACGAGTTTGATGCCGACGAGCCCATGCTGGCCAAAATTAAGGAGGATGTGATTAACATTCTTATTCCACGCGTAAAAGCGCAATTGTCGGAAGAGGTGCAGGCCTTATTTGGCAACGACATTATTTACCACGTAAACCCGACCGGCAAATTTGTTATTGGGGGGCCACACGGCGATACCGGGTTAACCGGACGAAAAATTATTGTTGACACTTACGGTGGACGCGGCGCCCATGGTGGTGGTGCTTTCTCAGGAAAAGATCCATCGAAAGTTGACCGCTCGGGCGCTTATGCATCGCGCCACATTGCCAAAAATCTGGTAGCCGCTGGTGTTGCCGACGAGATTTTGGTACAGCTTGCCTATGCTATTGGTGTTGCTCAGCCGGTGGGCGTTTTTGTAAATACTTACGGCCGTTCGAATGTTAGTATCTCCGACGGAGAAATTGCGGAAAAAGTAAAAGCTATTTTCGATCTTCGCCCGGCAGCTATTGAAGAACGCCTGAAACTGCGTAACCCGATTTATCTGGAGTCGGCTGCTTATGGCCACATGGGCCGCGAACCAAGAACGATTACAAAAACGTTCGAGTCGCCATACAGTGGAAAAGTTACCAAAGAACTGGAACTATTTACCTGGGAAAAGCTCGATTATGTTGACACGATTAAAGAGACTTTCGGACTCTGATTCCGAGGGTGAGTATTAATATACGCCAGAAGGACGGTACTTGTGCCGTCCTTTTTTTTATTTATTTTTTTTGCAGGAAGTTGCAGTTTAAAAAAAAGGTATTATATTTGCACCCGCGTTCAAGAAGACATTTCAACAGAAATAAAGATATATTGCGGGATGGAGCAGTTGGTAGCTCGTTGGGCTCATAACCCAAAGGTCGTAGGTTCGAGTCCTGCTCCCGCTACTTAGACAAGCCAGAGGAATTTTTCTTCTGGCTTTTTTTATTCGCAAATTATTTCAAAACCAGCCCCGGTTTGAACAATTAGCCATTTAATTGTTACATTGATGAACAAGAAACTGTTCTGCGCGTCATGCTTAAATCAGAATACCATATCGCAAAAATGGACTGTCCTTCCGAAGAGAATATGATTCGGATGAAACTGGATGGAATTCAAGCCATAAAAAAACTGGAGTTCGACATTGAAAACCGTAAGCTTACGGTTTTTCACTCCGAAGAAAATGAGGAAATTCTGTCGCGTTTAGAATCACTGAATTTTGGCGCTAAACTTTCGACTACCAACGAAGTCGACGAAAACGAGTTTTCAACGGAAAGTTCAGATGTGCAGTCGAAATTACTTTGGTCGGTACTTTTAATCAATTTTGGTTTTTTCGTTATTGAAATGACTACCGGTTTGATTTCCCGATCAATGGGCCTGGTTGCCGACTCGCTTGATATGCTCGCCGATTCGTTTGTTTATGGACTCAGTCTTTGGGCCGTTGGTTCAACTGTTATAAGAAAGAAGAAAGTTGCACGCCTAAGTGGTTACTTTCAGCTTACACTTGCACTACTGGGCATTATTGAAGTGGTGAGGCGTTTTATTCAGTTTGAAGCCATGCCCGATTACCGCATAATGATCGGCATTTCGGTTTTGGCATTGATTGCCAACGCTATTTGTTTGCTGCTACTCCAAAAATCGAAAAGTAAGGAAGCACACATGAAAGCCAGTATGATATTTACCTCGAACGATGTAATTATTAACAGCGGCGTAATTTTGGCCGGTGTATTGGTATTGCTTACACAATCGAAATACCCCGATTTAATAATCGGATCCATCGTATTTCTGATTGTTGTGAGAGGTGCGATACGAATACTACAACTTGGGAAATAATGGGCTTATAAACAGAACCGGGGAAGAGTACCTAATAAAAGTATCCCGGCCTCTTACAGGGCCGGAACACTCTCCCTAACCAAACAGGGTTTACTATGAAAAAAATGCCCACAAAGCCTTTGCCATGTAGCATTTGTTATACGAGTTAAATGGGCATAAAGTTGTTTCTCTCCATTCGTTTAATCGGGGGCAACAAGAAGTCGCTAATAGCTGTTTAACGTTCACGGAATGATTAAACCTTGTGCTCCATCACAAGTAGCCGATGGACTCCGCTGTCGCAAACCACTTCGCCTGGTGTATGGCTATATTCATTTTTACATTTTCACTCGTCCCTGCACATATTATTGCCGTGCGAGTAACTGTATAAATACAACTCGCATGATATTATTTTGTACAGCAACAGGGATTCACTGTTCGTGGAATTTGACGGCCTTACGGATTCGCTACCTGATGGTGCAGCGACCAAAACGTTTTATTGTGCGCAACCGCCGCTTCGTTTAATCGGGCTTTTTCGTTTTTTGCCGCTGCCGTGTCGGGCAAACCCGAATCAAATCCAATAGCGGTAAACAGTTGGCCGTTTTGTGGGCACCCCAACGAAAAAGCGGGCCCTGGAAATCCAGCGCCCGCTTATCTATTTTAGCGTAAATATGTTTACTGTTTTACACGCTCGCTGTACGAGCGGTCGGCAGTGCTTACGCGAATAACGTCGCCTTCGTTAATAAACATGGGAACCATTACTTCAGCACCTGTTTCAACAGTTGCCGGTTTTAAGGCTGTTGAGCTGGCAGTGTTACCTTTTTCGCCCACAATTGTCTGGGTTACTGTTAACTCAACTTTGTCGGGCATTTCTGCTGTTAACGGCAATTCTTCTTCGGCATGAAACTGAATTTCAATTACCTGTCCCTCTTTCATCAGATCGTTGTTTTCAACCATCGATTCAGGAATGGAAATCTGCTCGTAAGTTTCAGTATTCATTACATTTAATCCCATATCATCGCGATACAGGAACTGGTAAGGACGACGTTCAACACGAACATCATCAACTTTTACACCTGAGTTAAATGTATTTTCAATTACCCTTCCGGTTTTTACATTTTTAAGTTTTGTACGAACGAAAGCGGGACCTTTACCCGGTTTTACGTGAAGGAATGATACAATGGTGTAAATGTCACCTTTGAACATAAAACACATTCCGTTTTTAAAATCTGCTGTAGAAGCCATGATAAATTAATTTCTTTTTATATGCGCTGCAAAAATAATTAAATCCGTTAAAAATCAAGCATTTCAAAACGCTTTTACTCAAAAGCCGAAAATCTACTTTAAACTTTGTTCTACACCATTAATTTTATAATGTTTTATAACGGCTTTAAGCGAACCCACCCGCATGTCGAACTCAATGTAAACCGGTATCTTTTTATCTTTTGCCAGGTAAAACCGCACTCCGTCCGACTTTTCAAGTACTTTTCCTTTCCGTACCGAGGGTGTTAACACGTGGCATTCCACTTCTCCAACATCGGTTTTAATCTTTTCGTCTCGCAAATATTGTATCGATACGTCTGATATTTTGTCGGCATTAATAGTTGGGTAAACAACTGCATCGCCGGGCTGAAGATTCTCGAACGGATTTTTGTGCACAAAATAAAAGAACACCGAAACCAGGTCGAGCAGATCATCGGGAACGGCACGCCAGCCGCTGCGGCTGCTGTTTATCGAATCAACATCGTGGTAAAAAAGTGTTTCCGTATAACGACGATAGCTTCCTTCTTTTACATTCCGGATTGTTTTAACCGGCAGGCGGGTTTCGGCATCAACGTAGGTTTCGTAAATATCGTAAACGCCATATAGCTTATTGGCTACCCCCGTTGTTTTTCCCATTACGTGGTAATGAATGGCGGGCCGGTCGTTAAAAACCGTATCACTGATTGTCATTTCGGCTTCGCCACCTTTTACGAAACTAAATTTCAGGTTAAATTTTATCGAAACATCCTCGGCACTTGTTGTTTGTGTTGCCAGAAAGAAAACGATCAGTATGGAGAATAATTTGTTCATTTTAATACTTTGTTTTTTGGAATGGTTGCAACAAAATCCTTTAAATAAAAAGGCTCGAAATAAGCAACGTCTTCAAATTCCTTTTTGTTGTACTTCATTTCTGCCAGATTTTGCATAAATCGTGCCGTTGTTTTATCGGGCCCGTTGAACAAGGCATTTGGGTGTGTTATTTTTTCGCGGCACTTATCGGCACCATTACCAAAAAACATTATTTTTTTTGTTTGAAGATGATTTGCAAAAGAGTTTTCATCAATAATTTCAGCGGTAACTTCGTTTACTGCCTTTCCTCCGATTTCGAACAGGGCAGTATAAACCTCCATACGGCGGGCGTCAATCATCGGGCAAAACAGCAGTTCCTCCCCTTCTCCTTCCGCGTAAAATTCGCCTACATTTTCGGCCACGTAATGCCCCATTGCTTCAATCGAACCAATACCAATAAGCGGCTTACCCAATCCGTAGCACAAGCCTTTTGCCACCGACACACCAATACGCAAACCGGTGTACGACCCCGGCCCTTTACTCACTGCTACCGCATCAATTTTATGAATATCGAAATTGTTCTCGCGAAAAAGATCTTCAATAAAAACGGTAAGTAACCTCGAGTGATTTAATCCCTCGGTACTCTCTTTTAGGTAAAGAGTTTTACCGTTTTCTGCCAATGAAACCGAACAAACTTCGGTTGATGTTTCGATATTTAAAATTAGTGCCATATGAAACGTTTTAACAAACTTCTGCAAAAATAGTTATACCAATTGTACTTTTAAATGCCGCATGGCAATAAAATGTTTACAATAGCCTGTCCCGAAATTTTTTCGGGAGTTAATGCCGATAATACAACAAAGGAGCAGATTGAACAAAGTGAATTGAAAATCAGCGAAGGCATTATGGTTTTATGTTACTGAGCTAAAATATGCGACATTTTGTTGTTAAATCGGTATTAAAGCTGAACAAACTTTCCGTTTAAAACCAAACCATCGAGTTGCATTTTTCCGGCCGATTGCAGCGCATCCGCTTCGGTATGAACGATGGGCTCGCCACCTGCGTTAAACGAGGTATTTATAAGTGCTTTTATGCCGTGTTTTTTATCCAGTTGCTGGAGTAAAGCAAACAAGAACGGGTTGTCCGATTGTTTTGAAACAGACTGAAAGCGTGCGGTTCCGTCGGCGTGAATAGCTCCGGCTATTTCCTGTTGTTTTTCGGGCAGAACAGCAAAATCGAGCAACATAAATTTCGATAGCGGATGGACTGTGCTTTGGCCGGTAAAGTATTTTACGTTTTGCTCCAAAGCCACCGGTGCCAACGGACGATACCATTCGCGGCCTTTCTTCTCCATGCTCAGTTTTTTCGACAATTCTTTCGAACCGGCAAATGCCAAAATACTGCGATTTCCCAAAGCACGCGGCCCGGCTTCGCCAAAGTTATTGCAAATGCCGATCAGCTTTTTAGCAGCGAGTTGTTCGGCCACCTGGCTTATGATTTGCGCTGAAAAATCAGCTTTATAATCTTCAATTCCCCAGTTGTTTAAATAAGCGGTGTTTTCCTCCACTTTTCCGTGCTTTTTCCACTCGGCAAAAGCTGCTGCGCCTAATGCCAGCCCCGAGTCTTCGGTGCATGGCGGAATAAAAACCTGCCTGAAAATTCCGCTGTTTACAATGCGTGTATTGCCTACAATATTTAATGCCGATCCGCCGGTATAGTAAAGGTTTTCAGCTCCGGTTTTTTCCTGTAAATCTTTTAGTTTCCTTAATACTTCCTGAACAAAAAGTTCCTGCAGTGTTGCGGCCACATCCTGAATAAAAGGATCTTTCTGATTAAACGATTTTAGCTCAACACCCCAGTTGTTTTTGGCAGCCTCGAAAAACACCGATGTTTTTCCCCAAATATCCTGAAAGAAATGGTTGCTTTTCAGCCAGTCGCCCAGTTCAGGGCGGTAATTTCCGAGTCCCGAAAATCCCATAAATTTTCCGGGAACGGCATTTTGTTCGGGCAGCTTTGCCCCGATTATAGCAAACACCAGCGCATTGGCATTAAACAGCGTTGAGTAGGGTTTTAAATCCCAATGATATTCCAGCCAGTCCAGTTGATTGTTTTTGTACGCAGCGGCCGAAAAATTGCTTAAACTGGCACCGCCATCAAAATGTACCAGCAGACTGTTATCTTGCAGGTTTCCATAAAAAGGCAGGCTCGAAAACATGTGCGCCAACTCGTGGTTTAACACCCATGCTTCTTTTTCTTCGCCAAACCACCAGCATTTTCCTTTTTCTAAACCGGTAGCTAATCCGGTATTTAACGGCGCTTCAAAACGCACTTCGCCACTTTGCAGCAAAAAAGTGCGCCCCACCACATTATCAACAAAAACAAGGTCGTAATCTTTGCCCAGCAGTTTCTTTTCTTTTAAAATCGATTTCAGATGAATATGCAACGAATTATCTCGTTTGCGGCGCGAAATCCTTTCCTGCTGCAGAAACCACTCCACTTTTCCGTTTTGCATGAAAGCCATATTATGGTCGTGCACATAAAACGGGTGTTCATAATCAAACCGATCCTGAATACCATAAATCGCTAAAGTGGGTTTATTCTTATTCATCAAAATAAATCGAAAGAGAATTGCATAGAAACAACGATAAGCACTAAAAGAATAAAAAGCAACTCGCTCCAAAAGCGGCTTTTCATAAACACAAAATAGTTAGCAATAAGGTAGGTTACGGGAATTGCGGTAATAACCAGCATTTCCTGCGAGGTTACGGGGTTTAAAGCAAAACCGGCCAGCGAAAAGATAAAAATCCAGAAAAACACCGTAAAGTATTTTCGCGAGCTGATCTTTTTTGTATCGTATTGACCAAACATTCCAATACTTCCGGCAATGGTAAACAAGATTAGGGCCACCAGGTAAACCTGCAAGGGCGTATTTGATTTAAAATGATTAACGGGCGTAACAGTACTTTCTTTCATCATATTGATCACCTCCAGCCAGCTGTCGGTTAACACGGCATAGGCTGCAGAAAAAACAAATGGAAGAAAAAATCCAAGGAGCAAGGTAGTAAATTCGCGCCACCCCACTTCGCGGCCCAACAAGGCTATACCAACGATAAACGCAGGAATGAGCACCGCAACATCAAGGTAGAAAAGGGCCCCTATTCCCAACAAAAACCCAACATCGAAAGTGGAAGAATAGGCCTTTTTCGTATCGAAAATGCCAAACAGCCGGTAAATCGCAATCAGCGTAAATAAAGCGCCAAAATATACCGGATGCAAGGTATGCATGGGCACAAAGCCACCTACAATAACCACAAACAGCAAAGCCGGCAATTTGCTTTTTATGCGTATGAACATGTACCGGTCGTTTACCAATTGTATGGAATAGGCCAGCAATACGACCATAACAATCCCGGAGATAACCTGCACCAGCGCTTTGTCGTTAACCAGATGATAAATAAAGTCATATAGTATGTTTTGGTCTTCGCCCGGGAAATAGTTATAAGCAAACGGATGCAGCAAACTCTTCACCCATAGTGCCATTGTTACCAAAGGCACCAGGAACAAACTTACCGAACTGTTCGACTTTAACTTTTTTAATATCATGCCGTTTTGCTTCTCAACACTTCAGAATATAGATAACTCCGGACTTTGGCCCTCAGGCAAAAACAGCTAAAGTACGGAGTCTTTTTTAAGCGATGGGATTACAGATCGAATCCCAGGTCTTTGCGGTAATATTTTCCTTCGAATTCGATATGTGCAGCGTTTTTAAACGACTTAGCCAGTGCATCGTTCCTATCCGTTCCGTACGAACTTACCGCGATCACACGGCCTCCGGCTGTTACCACATCATCGCCGGCTTGTTTTGTTCCTGCATGAAAAACAAGACTGTCAGTTACCTTTTCAGTTCCGGTAATCACTTTTCCTTTTTCGTAATCTCCCGGATATCCGCCCGAAACCAACATTACAGTAACGGCAGCACGATCGTCGAATTCAATTTCTTTCTCGCCAAGAGTACCGGTGGCAGCTCCATCGAGCAACTCCACAAAATCAGATTTTACACGCAACATAACCGCTTCGGTTTCCGGGTCGCCCATGCGTACGTTGTATTCGATTACATAGGGCTCGTTGTTTACATTTATCAGTCCGAAGAAGATAAAACCGCAGTAGTCGATTCCATCTTTCGCCAAGCCAGAAACCGTAGGCTCTATAATTTGTTTTTCTACTTTTTCCATGAACACCGCATCGGCAAACGGCACCGGTGTAATGGCTCCCATTCCGCCGGTATTTAATCCGGTATCGCCTTCACCAATTCGTTTATAATCTTTTGCTTCGGGAAGAATTTTATAGTCTTTTCCATCGGTAATTACAAAAACCGAAACTTCCACGCCGCTCAGAAACTCTTCGATTACCACTTTGCTGCTGGCTTCGCCAAACTGCCCGTCGAGCATTTCTTTCAGCGCGCTTTGGGCCTCTTCCAGCGCGTCGATGATCAACACCCCTTTCCCGGCAGCCAAACCATCGGCTTTCAGCACGTACGGGGCTTTCATGGTGCCCAGGAATTCAACTCCCTTTTCCAGGTTATCGGCAGTTACCGTAAAATATTTTGCTGTAGGAATAGCATGGCGATCCATAAAAGCTTTGGCAAAATCCTTACTTCCTTCCAGTTCGGCACCGGCTTTTTTCGGGCCAACAACTTTTACCGATGCCAGTTCAGGATCGGCAGCAAAGAAATCGTGCAATCCTTCAACCAAAGGCACTTCGGGGCCAACAAGCATCAAGTCGATGTTGTTTTCGAGCACTAGTGTTTTTATTTTTTGAAAATCGGAAACACCTGCATCCAGGTTGGTTCCCAATTCAGCTGTTCCGGCATTTCCCGGTGCAAAAAACAAATTATCTACTTTTTCGCTTTGTTTAATTTTCCATCCCAAAGCGTGCTCTCTTCCTCCCGAGCCTACAATCAAAATGTTCATCAGTATGTTGCTTTTAATTTTTTACTATTTACATGTTGCCATATCGTTCGAAATAGCTTTGCAGATTACCGCCAATTTGCTCTGCCAATTCGCTGTTACCCGCATTTGCAGCCGTACGCTGCAACTGCTGCATATAGAACAGTTTGCGTTGAATCTCTTCAACAATACCGGCCATAAACTTCGGCTGTAACGAGAAATAATAAGTCAGTTCGTCGTTGAATACGCCATACGCAGTTTCAACCATTTCAAGACCTTTATCGTTTGCACCGGCCCGGACATAACTGTTGGCCAGTTCCAGTGCGAAATATTCGTAAGGAATAATGCTGTTTGGCAACAACTCGTTGCACCGGTCGATAACTGCAATGGCCGAATCCTTTTTACCTTCCTCAACCAATGCCGATGCCAGACGGTTAAAACTGTTCCGGATGTTGGTCATCATGCGGGTATTGGTTTCGTCGAGGTAAACCTCAGGATCGTTCATGTTACCCCACTTAAAGTTGTTCATCAGGTTATCGTACATCACAGATGTATTCACCCGGCCAAACTGCAATTGCTGCGGATTACTCTGCGTTTTTATCGGCACCAAACGATAGGCAAAACCTTCCACCTGGAAATAATCGCTAAGATTCAGGTATTTGCTGCGGCCAACGGTAATCGACCAGTAAATAGGGCGTTCCCAGTTATTGGTTGCCAGCATATCAAGCACCATCATTTCGTCTTTCGATAGCATGCTTTTTCCCGACAAATCGATAACGATCTCGTCAACAATTTTGTCATAATCCTCTGGTTCAACCACTTTATTTCTGATTACTGCTTCCTTATCTACTTTAAAGTGTAGTTTCTTTTTCGGAAGATAAGCAGCATTGTCGGCCTGCTGCAATTTGGTGGCCGGACTATCGTTGGCAATAAAATCAATCCCTTCTTTTAATCCAATGTAATCGCGTTTTATGCGTGAATCGTCGAGCAAATAAACCGCATCGCGGGTTCCCAACAGGTACTGATCGGGTTTCAGCGTAAAATCAATCGGCTCCGAATCGTAAGCCTGGCGGCGCATCTGATCGATATACCAGTCGGTTTGCAAGTAGCTTAGGTTACACACCCGAACATCGGTTCGTACACCTTCCACCTCCTGGTTGTACCACAGCGGGAAAGTATCGTTATCGCCGTTGGTAAAAATTACCGCATTGGGCTCGCACGTTTTCAGGTAATTGGCACCAAAATCGCGGGCAGTATATCGTCCCGATCGATCGTGGTCGTCCCAGTTTTGCGCCCCCATAATTCCGGGAACCAAAATCAGCGTTACCAGTCCGGCAATTCCTCCGGCCAGTGTTTCCGGAATGTATTTTTTCAATGTTTCGGAAATGGCCAGCACTCCCAAACCAATCCAGATTGCAAAAGCATAGAACGAACCGGCATAAGCATAATCGCGTTCGCGCGGCTGGTGCGGATACTGATTCAGATAAATTACAATGGCCAAACCGGTTAATACAAACAACAGGAATACTACCCAAAGTCCTTTTTTTCCCTCTTTTCCGCGGTTATACTGGAAAAATATACCAAGCAATCCGAGCAATAAGGGCAGGAAGAAATAGGTGTTTCGGGCTTTGTTATTGGCCAGTTCAGCCGGTAAATTATCCTGGTTGCCCAAACGTGCCTCGTCAATAAATTTTATACCGCTCAGCCAGTTTCCGTAAAGTATATCTCCGTGTCCCTGAATATCGTTTTGGCGCCCCACAAAGTTCCACATAAAGTAGCGCCAGTACATGTGATTCATCTGGTAACGAAAGAAAAAGCGCAGGTTCTCGCCCATGGTTGGTTTGACTATGGTTTCCACCTCGCCACGATCGTTTCGGAACTGAATACGTGTACCTTTTATTTGCGCCCACTGTTGGTAATCCTGTTCGTGTTGCGGATCCATATTGCTCCACATTCGCGGGAAAACAGTGGTAAATCTCTCGTCGTAATTCGGATTAAAACGGTGGTAGGTTATTTCATATTTTCCGTCGATTTGCGAATAAACGGGGCTGCCTTCGGTAAAACGATCGCCCACTTTGTAGGGCGAATTGTAGTACTGCCCACTAAACAACGGACGCGATCCGTATTGTTCGCGGTTGAGGTAGCCCAACAGCGAGAAAGTATCGTTCGGACTGTTCTGATCCATTGGCGGTTGAGCCGATGAACGAATAATAATTATGGCGAACGATGAGTAACCAATTAAAATTACGGCAACACCCAGCAACACGGTGTTCCAAACTACTTTTTGTTTTTTATGCGTGTAGTAAATACCAAACGCAAGAGCTGCAATTACCAGCACAACATAAAAGAAAACGCCCGAGTGATAAGGCAAACCAAAGCCGTTAACAAACATCAGTTCGAACCACGATGCAATGGTCACAAAACCAGGAATAATACCGTACATTATTGCGCCCAGCAACACTACCGAGGCTACCAAAGCCCAGATAATTCCGTTGCGGGTTACTTCATATTTTCTGAAATAATAAACAAAAACAATAGCCGGAATTGCCAGCAGGTTCAATAGGTGAACCCCAATTGACAGGCCAATTATGTAAGCAATAAATATCAGCCAGCGGTTGGCATATTTTTCGTCGGCAACGTTTTCCCATTTTAAAATGGCCCAGAATACCACCGCCGTTAACAACGACGAACTGGCGTAAACTTCGCCTTCAACAGCCGAAAACCAGAAAGTATCAGAAAACGTGTAAGCCAGCGCTCCCACCAAACCAGCTGCGCAAATCGAAATGGTTTGCCCCAACGAAACCTCTTCGGTTTTTACCATTATTTTTTTTGCCAGGTGGGTGATGGTCCAAAACAGGAACATAATTGTTCCGGCACTGGCCAGAGCTGAAAGCACGTTCACCATTCTGGCTGCTCCTTCAGGGCCGGCAAACAGCGTGAAGAACCGGCCAACGATCATAAAAATCGGTGCTCCCGGCGGGTGACCCACCTCAAATTTAAATGCTGTTGTAATAAATTCGCCACAGTCCCAAAAACTTACAGTGGGTTCAATGGTCATTAAATAAACAATGGCTGCAATTAAAAAACTAACCCAGCCAAAGACGATATTAAACAATCTGTATTGCTTCATTTTCAAGTGATTTCTGAAAGCGTAAATGTTCGAAATTTTTAATAGTTGCGAAGATAAGGCTTTTGCTGAAAACTCAGAGATCAGTATATTATAATTAAAATTTATTAACGAGAAATTGGCGATTACAGCCCTGTTGAAACAAGTGCAAAAGGGAGCATATTGGCGCCAATTTGTATGCTTCTGCAATTAGAAGAGGGCATTTTTTCAAAAATACATGGTCTTCTGCATGCGGAAGAGGTCATTTTCTTGAAAATTCGGGAGCTTCCGCAGTTGGAAGCAGGCATATTTTTGGAGATTCGGGGTCTTCTGCATGCGGAAGAGGGCACTTTTTTTGAAAAACAGGGTCTTATCCTTGCGGAAGGATGCACATTTTTGCCCAAATGTGCCCTTCCAACTACAGCTTGATACGATTTTACATATATGTGGCCGACAAGAATTGTAAAAGCATAAAACTTATTTCTCGAACTCAGCTTTTAGCGTTAAGGCGGTATCCGAGTACAAATTCGTGAGTATTCAGTATTTTACTTTTCAGGAAATCATTAAAACTATAGCTATACCCAAGTCGGAATTTTTGTTTAAAGTCTACCCCCAACATGAGTGAATGGAAATCCTCGAAATCAAAATTCTGATAACCGGCCCAGAATGTTTTTTTGTATTCTGCAAAAATTCCAGGCATAAACACATAGTCTTTATCGGAATAGTCGACCATAAGATTTGGAATGAACGCAAAGTTCTGCGCATCAACAATTTTATAAGAAAAAACTCCGGTAAAAACCGCAGGAATATCAATCGACAAATTATCTTCACCGGAAATTTGTTCCTGAACAGTTACGCTTAATCCTGCGCTTAACCTTTCCGAATAAATAAAAACCCCCATGTTTCCATTAAATGTTTTGTAATGCTCATCCAAAGGGTTTTCAAATAATGGATCATTGGGATCAAGAGAAACATATTCAGACAAGGCATTCTTGTAAAATGTGGTACCGCCCGAAATTCCGAAACTTAAAATGGCAGCGTCAAAAACATTGAAGTCATAGGCATAATTTACTTTCACCAGATCAGCTGTTTCGAGACCGAGCTTTGTATGGTAAAAATCGAGCCCTATGGTTCCGGCTTTTTGTGAGATTTTATAATCGAACGAAGCAGTAAACAAATTATAGGATTCCTTCCCAAAGTCTCCGAAATCATAAGCCAGATGAGAAAAAGATCCATAAATCCAATCTGATGGAGTAGAAATTGCCGCCGGGTTTTGGAATGATAACCCCATCCAATAAGCCCCTTCCTGGGCGCTGCTTTTTTGATGAAGAGAAAGAAAAACGATTAAAAGGATAAGAATTGTTTTGGGGAATAAACCAGTGTTTTGAGTATTCATTTTGGATTAATATTACTATTTGAGGAGTAAATATATATTTTTTTGTTAATAATTATTCCGGTGAGGTTACAAAATCATTATACCCGACACCATACGCCCGGTATCCACCCCTTCGCGCCGTGCCGAATAATACTTTTCAGCTTCGGAAAACGAACACGCTCCGAGCACCTCGATATTTTGTGTCGGCACCCCGTTTTTTAACAACAACTGCCGGTTGGCTTCCCAAAGGTTAAAATGAAAGTTGCCTGTACCGTTTTTGTGCAGGGTGGTTTCAACATTGGGAATCGATTTTCGGGCGGCAGCAACCACCTCATCACCCACTTCGTAAATTTCGGGACTTATCGACGGGCCAATGGCAGCCACTATATTATCAGCAGAAGCTCCATAATTCGCTTTCATTTTCACAATCGCCTTTTCAACTATTCCACCAACGGTACCGCGCCACCCGGCATGAACGGCTGCAACAACTTTCGCTTCCGGGTCGAACAGCAACACCGGAACACAATCGGCCGTTTGTACACACAAACACAGCCCGGACTGGTTGGTAACCAAAGCATCGGTTTCCGCAATAACTGCATTCGGCACCTCCCGAATATCAGCTACGGAATTGCTGTGCGTTTGATCAGAGTAAACCATTTGCCCCACTTCCAGAGCCAGTGCCTCAGCCAGCTTTTCCTTATTTTCGGGCACATTGCTGTAGCGCACCCGTTCAACCGGCAAAGTTTTTTTGGTGGTGGTAAAAGCACAGATATTCGTAAACGGTTGAAATATATCGTAGCGGATCAAATTCCGGTTTCTATCCATTTTTTAATAAGCTGTTTAATTCCTCCTTATCAAGCAGGGTAACGGTTTTCTTCTCAATTTTTATCAGCCCTTCGTTTTGCATGTCGCCAAGTACACGTGCCAACGATGGCCGGGTAACTCCAAACATTTCGGCCAGTTGTTGTTGTGTATTTTTTAGCTCGAACGAATGATATAAATCGCCCGCCTGTTGAAGCAGAAAATGTGCAACCTTTTCTTTAATGGTTTTAAAACTCAGAAAATGAAGTTTTTGCGATAGAAACTGCGCCCGTGTTGAAATACTGTTCAAATAGTTACGCAACAAACGTGTATTCATTTGTAATAGTTTCAGGAACTCAACAACGGGAATTGCCAGCAACTCCGCCTTTTTATTGGCAGTTACCGTAACCGGAAATTTATTCTCTTTACCAAACAAAAAGGCAGCTGCCAGAGGGCGCGGCGCTTCAATGTCTTCTATTTTCACTGTTTTTCCCGAGTAGTCGATCATCTCCCCACGCACACTTCCGGAAAGTACAACAAACAGGTTGGTAACTTCCTCGCCTCCCTGCACCACAATTGCATCTTTTTCGAATTTGCGAACCTGGTAATGGATTTTTGAGAATAACGCCCTGCACTCCTCATCCGGAATACCATGAAACAACGGACTTTTAACAAGAACTGAATAATCTATCATTTTGTAACAATTGATACATTTTGCCTAACACCGGCGACCTACTTTTGTTGCGTAAACTTAGAGAAAAGAACAAGAAAAATGATACGAGAGATAATTAAAATTGACGACGATTTATGCAACGGATGCGGCAACTGCGTTCCGAACTGCCACGAAGGTGCTTTGCAAATTATTGACGGTAAAGCGCGGTTGATAAGCGAATTAATGTGCGACGGATTGGGAGCTTGTATTGGTCATTGCCCGGAAGGAGCGATTACCATTGAAAAGCGCGAAGCCGATGCTTACGATGAAATTGCAACCATTTCTCAGATGGTAAAACAAGGAAAAGCCACGATGTTTGCGCATTTAAAACATTTGCAGGATCATAACGAAACCGGCTATTTACAGCAGGCATTGGGTTTTATAAAAGCCAATCACGAGGCCATGCCTTTCGAGATCAGCGAAGTACACGAATTGTTGCACGGAGCCAGAGAAGAGCAGACTTCGGGTGGTGGTTGCGCTACCGGCGGATGTCCGGGCTCGGCACCAATGGCTTTTGATGCAGGTGGTTTAAAAATGGCCGCTCCGGCTGCAGAAGTACCATCGGAGCTTACCCAGTGGCCGGTGCAAATGCATTTGATTAACCCGGCAGCCAGCTATTTCCAGGGTGCCGATCTTTTGGTAGCTGCCGATTGCGCCGGTTTTGCGTACGGCAATTTCCATAACGACTTTATTAAAGGACGGAAAATGGTTATTGCCTGTCCAAAACTCGACCAGGGAACAGATATCTATGTGCAGAAACTGGTGAAACTTATTGACGAATCGAGAGTAAACACAATAACCGTTGTAATTATGGAGGTTCCATGTTGCGGAGGATTGTCGCAAATGGTGAAAATGGCCACTCAAATGGCATCGCGGAAGGTACCCGTGAAAGAAGTTGTGATAGGAATTAAGGGCGATGTATTAAGTGAAGAGTGGGTATAAGCTACTATAAAGATCCAATGAAGTTGTAATAAACCCAAAGCCCTAAACATTAAGGAAAAAGTAATAACAAACTAAAAAAATAGAAAAAATGAGCATGTTTTGTTTTCAATGTCAGGAAGCAGCCAAAGGAACCGGCTGTACAATTGCAGGAGTCTGCGGAAAAACCAGCGATGTAGCGAATTTACAAGACACTTTACTGTATGTTTTGAAAGGAATTTGCTGGTACAACGAGAAATTAAGAGCTGTGGGCGCCAACCCTAAAAAAGTGGACAAAATCGTTTTCGATGGTTTGTTCAGCACCATTACCAATGCCAATTTCGATGCGGCGGTATTCACCAAACGTATCATCAAAGCATTGCAGTTAAGAAACGAATTACACGTTTTAAGCAAAGAAGCAGGCGTAGCTTTACCTGCAGAACTTCCGGCCATTGCAACATGGACAGGAAATACCACCGAAGAATTTGAAGCCAAAGCCGAAGAAGTTGGTGTACTGAGTACCGAAAACGAGGATATCCGTTCGTTGCGCGAGTTGATTATTTACGGCGTAAAAGGATTGGCAGCTTATGCTGAACACGCCTACAACCTGGGAAGCCAAAAAGATGAGATTTTTGCGTTTATGCAACGTGCACTGGTAGCCACTACCGAAGATTTAAGTATTGACGAGTTGGTGGCACTAACATTGGAAACCGGAAAATTCGGTGTTGACGTAATGGCATTACTGGATGCTGCCAACACTGGTTCTTACGGAAATCCGGAAGCTACAAAAGTAAATATTGGGGTACGTAATAATCCGGCAATCCTGATTTCAGGTCACGATATGAAAGACATGGAAGAATTACTGAAACAGACCGAAGGAACCGGCGTTGATGTGTATACCCACAGCGAAATGTTGCCGGCTCATTACTATCCTGCTTTCAAAAAATACGACCACCTGGTGGGTAACTACGGAAATGCGTGGTGGAAACAAAATACCGAATTCGAAAGTTTTAACGGCCCAATTCTGTTTACAACCAACTGTATTGTTCCGCCAAAAGAATCGGCAACTTACACCGACCGTATTTATACTACCGGCGCATCAGGACTTGAGGGAGCCATTCACATTCCGGATCGTGAAAATGGTAAAATGAAAGATTTCAGCGCCATTATCGAGCACGCGAAAAAATGTGCAGCACCGCAGGAAATTGAAACCGGCGAAATCGTTGGTGGATTTGCACACGCACAGGTTTTTGCTTTGGCCGACAAAATTGTTGATGCCGTAAAATCGGGTGCCATTAAAAAATTCTTTGTAATGGCCGGTTGCGACGGACGAATGAAAAGCCGCGACTACTACACAGAATTTGCTGAGCAATTACCACAAGATACCGTAATTCTTACCGCAGGTTGTGCAAAATACCGCTACAACAAACTGCCTTTGGGCGACATCGGTGGTATTCCACGCGTAATTGATGCCGGACAATGTAACGACTCGTATTCGCTGGCAGTTATTGCTTTAAAACTGAAAGAGGTATTTGAGCTGAACGATATTAACGAACTGCCAATTGCCTACAACATTGCCTGGTACGAGCAAAAAGCAGTAATCGTATTGCTAGCATTGCTAAGCTTAGGCGTAAAAAATATTCACTTAGGGCCAACACTTCCGGCATTCCTTTCGCCAAACGTAGCCAATGTATTGGTTGAAAACTTTGGAATCGGGGGTATTACCGAAGTGGAAAAAGACCTTGAAATGTTTATGTCAGCATAGTAGAAGTTGAAGAGAGAGAGGGAAAAACCTTAAATTGAGGGACAATTTAGTTGAAGGTTTTACAATGGTACCTGCTACGGCGGGTGCCATTTTTATTTACCCAAAACTTTTTCGTTTAGCGGCATGGTAAACCAAAAAACAGAACCTTTGTCCAACGAACTTTCCACCCAAATCTTACCGTTATGCCTTTCAATAAACTCTTTGCAAAGCATCAAACCCAGTCCGCTGCCTTTTTCGCCTTTGGTTCCCGGCCTTGTTTCCTGTTTTTCTGCCTTAAATAAATACTTCATTTTATCGGGCTCCATTCCTACACCTTCATCACGAATTCCCATCGTAATAAAACGATCATCTGATTCACCATTTACAATATAAACCGAACTGCCGGTATTGCTGAATTTTACGGCATTGGTAAGCAAGTTTCTAAAGATGAGCAAAAGCATATTATAGTCGGCATACACCTCTATTGATTTATTCTGAATCCGGTTTTCAATTGCAACTCCTTTTTTCTTGGCTACTGCCTCAATTTCGAAAAGGACCACAGCAATAAAATCAGCGAGTAGAATTGATTTTGGGGAAAACTCGATGACTCCCCGCTGCGACCTCGACCAGTTCAACAGGTTCTCGAGCAAAGTAAAGGCACCGTCTCCGGCTGTTTTCAGGTTTTCGAGAATCTGCTCCATCATTTGCTTGTCGAATTTTTGGTACCCCTCGATTAACACATCGGTGTAGCCAAGAATGACGTTAAACGGGTTCCGAAGATCGTGGGCAATAACCGAAAACAATTTATCCTTGGTGGCATTTATTTCGGCAAGTTCATTGGTTCGTTCCGCCACAGCCCTTTCAAGTTTGTGTTTTTGCTGCTCGAGCGATTTGATGCGCATGTGGTTAACCAGCCAGTAAATACTAACAAAAGTTATAAGCAGAATTAACATAAACCACCAACTTTTCCACCACGGAGGCACAATTGTAATCTTTAGCGCAATTCCTTCTTCGTTCCAGATGCCATCGCCGTTGGCACCTTTTACCCGCAAAGTATAGGTTCCGGGATCGAGGTTGGTGTAAGTTGCCTGGTTCCGCGTTCCACAATAAATCCAATCACTATGGAAACGCTCGAGCATGTAGGCATGTTGATTTTTTGCGGGTCTGGTATAATCCAAAACACTAAAATGAAACGTTAATACCGATTGTTTTTCAGGAATCTTAATCTCTTCAACCTCTGAGATCACTCTTTGAAGCGGCGATCCGGGTTCGTTCGGATGAACCACTTTATTAAAAATCTCCAGCTCTGTCAATTTTACAACCGGCACATGATCATTCTTTTTCATCTTTCCGGGATTGATTACGCTAAAGCCATTTATTCCTCCAAAATACAAATTGCCAGCCGAATCGATCAGCTTACTTCGTGGCCTGAATTCATTGCTCTGAAGACCGTCTTCGCTGTAATAACAATCAAATTCATCTTGCTTATTATTGTAACGACACAAGCCTTCCGACGTTGACAGCCACAGCACTCCGCTGGTATCTTTTAAAATAGCATTTATCGTATTGTTGGGCAAACCATTATTTACTGTAAAAATGCGGGCATCTTCGGTTTTCGGGTTAAAATGATATAAACCCGACAAGCTTCCCACCCACACCGAAGTTGGGCTTTCAACCAAAATATCATAAACATGAGCAGTACTCAGCGCCTGCATTTGTTGATTAACCGGCAAACCGGCAAACGTATTGTTTTCGGGGAAGTACCTTACCAAACCCGAGTTGGTTCCAATAAAAAAGGATTCATCGTCAGCCCGGCAAATTACGTTTACATTATTCGACGGCAAATCGCTGTTTTCGATATTAAAAATCTCCCATTCATTTTCTTTAGGGAAATACCTTGCAAGCCCCGAACTAAATGTGGCAATTAACAAGTCGGAATGGTTGCCCCGGCAAAGGTGAAACAGGTTATTGTCGGGAATTGATGAATTGGAAGTATTAATCGAAGAAAACACCTCTCGGTGCACATCGTAACGCACCAGCCCCGATCCCCAGGATGCTAACCAGTAATGGCCAGCCTCATCGTCTAATATCGACAACAGATAATCGTTGGGCAGGTCGGAATTTGCAGTATTCAGGCTGGTAAAAAAGCCGGTCTTTTTATTCATCAGATTCACTCCGCCCCCATCTGTAGTCAATGCAATTGTACTGTCGTTAAGCTCAAAAAAAGCACTAACCATATTGTTGGTATTGCTTTGGTTTCCTCCTTTAAACCTACTGTACGACACAATAGCCTCCCCATTTTCAGGAGCTATCTGTATTCCGTTAGCATAAGTTCCTATCCACAAATTGTTACCGCTATCGATAAAAAGACTTTCGCCCGAATACGTTTTGGCAACCAGCGGGTCGGATTTGGCCGACAGATAATGTTTAAAGTGTTGCCTGTTTTTGTTAAGACAATAAATACCATCGTTCTCGGCTCCCATCCAGATATTATTGTTCTTATCAACAACAAGGCTTAACAGGCGGTTTGCTGAAATTGAGCCCGGATTATTGGGATTGTGCCTGAAGTTTTTTAGCCTATTCTCTCCATTATTGTTCTGCACCACCGCAAAAAGCCCCTTCGTGTAAGTGGCAGCCCAAATTATCCCCAACTGATCTTCGATAATTTCGTCAATTCTTACAGCCGAATAATCTTCGCCATCAATACCTTTTACTACCCGCTCAATTTCTTTTGTTTCAGTGTTTAATACTGCAAGTCCGTTACCCGAACCAAACCAAAGCCGTCCGTCGGAGGCAAGAAACACATCGTCAATAACAGAAACACCTAAATTAGTTATATGCTCAACGGTATTTTTCTGTGGATTGAAATAGAAGATCCCGTTGGAACTGGCAATGTAAACCGAGCCACCTTCGTCCACTTGAATGGCTCGTGCCTGAATGGGAAGATTGTATAAACAGGAAGTTGAATCGTATTTAAAACTGTGCAATTTATCCCGTGTCGGATCATAAAAACTTAAGCCCGAATTTGCTCCCACGTACAAATTGTTATCATCGTCGATGCTCAGAGATAGAATCAGATTATCAGGCATGGCATTTTCTTCCATTTCCTTTTCATCTTGTCGGTAAGTTTTAAAATGGTAACCATCAAAACGATTAAGGCCCTTTCGGGTGCCTATCCACATAAATCCTTTGTGATCCTGGGCAATACTTGTAACCGATGATGACGACAAGCCTTCATTGGTTCCGAAATGATTTACTGGAAGAAATTCGGGTTGTGCAAATACCCGATTGGTCTGAATCGAAAAGATCAGAAGAATAGCGAGAACACCTATATATCCTTGTTTTACAATCATTATATAACTCACAAAATCAATTTTGAGCCACTACTTTTACTTTTACAAGGACGTATATAATATTTGAGAAAGAATTCACGACCTATTATGTCTCAGGGATTTCGAGAAACCAAACTTATGAAATATATTTCTACCAACAATGTATTTTATCAACTTATTTATCGTAAAAAACAGCAAAATGTTAGTTTTTAGCAACAGAAAGCTCCTGTATAGCGACCTTCAAGAAGCGTAAAATTCTTTACACGCCTTTTTGCTATTGCCTCAATTTGGAATTCTGGCTTAACCAGGTATGGGGTTTTGGGCAATTTTTTTTTAGGGAGTTAACCAAAGATGGTCGCCAAAAGAAAATAGTAACTGCAATTTACCATTCAGGGATGTATAAAAAAAGGACCGTGAATGCACCGTCCTTTTCTATATAATTGAATTACTTTCTTAAGCTTTTCCTGCCGAACCCAAAACGTTCTCGTTTTTGTGTTTGTACAATTCTTTTAATGAATCGCGGGCAGGTCCTAAGTATTTACGTGGATCGAATTCTGCCGGATTTTCATTCATTGTTTTGCGGATAGCTGCAGTCATTGCCAAACGACCGTCAGAGTCGATGTTAATTTTACATACCGCAGATGCAGCCGCTTTACGCAATTGCTCTTCAGGAATACCAACAGCAGCTTTTAAATCGCCACCGTTTGCATTAATAATTTCCACCTGATCCATTGGAACAGAAGAAGAACCGTGAAGCACGATTGGGAAACCAGGAATACGTTTTTCAATTTCTTCCAGAATTTCGAATTTCAATGGAGGAGGAACCAAAACGCCGTCTTCGTTTTTAGTACACTGCTCAGGAGTAAATTTGTGTGCTCCGTGAGAAGTACCAATTGAAATCGCCAGCGAGTCAACACCTGTACGTTTTACAAAATCCTCAACCTCTTCTGGTCTTGTGTAAGTTGACTCTTCAGCAACTACATCGTCTTCAACACCTGCTAAAACACCCAGTTCGCCTTCAACAGTTACGCCGTGTGCGTGTGCGTATTCAACCACTTTTTTAGTTAAAGCAATGTTTTCTTCGTACGAATGGTGCGAACCATCGATCATTACTGAAGAGAAACCGTTATCGATACAATCTTTACACAATTCAAAAGTATCGCCATGATCGAGGTGAAGAACGATTGGAATTTCGCAACCCAGTTCTTTTACATACTCAACAGCACCACGCGCCATGTTACGCAACAAAGTAGCGTTGGCATATTTACGTGCACCCGATGATACCTGAAGAATTACAGGCGATTTTGTTTCAACACAAGCCTGAAGAATTGCCTGCATTTGCTCAAGGTTATTAAAGTTGTAGGCCGGAATAGCATATCCGCCTTCAACTGCTTTTGCGAACATTTCTTTTGTGTTCGTTAAGCCTAAGTCTTTGTAACTTACTGCCATTTTATTCGAATTAATCTTTGGTTTTTAATTTTTTGCGCCGTGAAAGTAATTAAAAAACAGTGATTGAAGAGGTTTCGCTAACTACCCGAAGCCACATTTAACGTTAAATCAAATAAAGTTACAGCGTTAATTTTCAGATAATTTTGTCCGGTTTTCACGATCATTAACAAGGAAAAATTGTTTAACCTAAACTCAAATCGTAATTTTGTGTTCTTATTCTATTTTGATATAAAAGTAAAACGATTTAATTATGGGAAAAATAGCCGAAAACGTTAAACCGGGAGTTGTTACCGGTGCCGACGTACAATTTATTTTCGAAGAAGCCAAAGCTAAACAATTTGCCATGCCGGCAGTAAACGTTGTTGGTTCTTCATCAGTTAATGCAATTATGGAAGCTGCCAAACAGGTAAACGCTCCTGTTATGATTCAGTTTTCGAACGGTGGTGCTGTTTTTAACGCCGGTAAAGGGTTAAAACTTGAAGGCCAGGAAGCAGCTGTTTTAGGAGCTGTTGCCGGTGCAAAACACATTCACACTTTAGCTGAAGCTTACGGTGTACGTGTAATCCTTCACACCGACCACGCAGCAAAAAAATTGTTGCCTTGGATTGACGGTTTGTTGGATGCCAGCGAAAAACACTTCGCCGAAACAGGTAAGCCATTGTTCAGCTCGCACATGCTCGACCTCAGTGAAGAGCCAATTGAAGAGAACATCGAAATCAGCAAAAAATACCTGGAGCGCATGTCGAAAATGGGTATGACTCTGGAAATTGAGCTGGGTATTACCGGTGGTGAAGAAGATGGTGTTGACAACAGCGATGTTGATGCATCGAAATTATATACACAACCGGAAGAAGTTTGCTATGCTTACGAAGAGTTGAGCAAAGTATCGCCGAACTTCACCATTGCGGCATCGTTTGGTAACGTGCACGGTGTGTACAAACCAGGTAACGTTAAACTTACTCCGAAAATTCTGGATAACTCACAGAAATACATCCAGGAGAAATTGGGAACTGAGGAAAAACCAGTAAACTTTGTATTCCATGGTGGATCAGGTTCATCACACGAAGAAATTCGCGAAGCTATTTCGTATGGTGTGGTTAAAATGAACATCGATACTGATACTCAGTGGGCATACTGGGATGGCGTTCGTGCTTTTGAAGCAGCAAACCGCGATTACCTGCAAGGACAAATTGGTAACCCTGAAGGTGACGAAAAACCAAACAAAAAATTCTACGATCCACGTGTTTGGTTACGCAAAGCAGAAGAATCAATGATTGCCCGTTTGAAACAGGCTTTTGAAGATTTGAATGCTATCGACGTTCAGTAAGAACAATTTTCGATATAAATAGTAAAAACCGTTTCTCGTTTGGGGAACGGTTTTTTTTCTGAAAGTCCCCATCATTAAATGTGTATTGCCGTTTGAGTTTCGTCCGGGAGAACCATCTGGCTTCGATCTGCTTTCTTCGCCGGACGATTTCGCTTTGGTCATTGCTTCCCGGCGCTACGCACCGGGTTACTCACATTAGACGCTTCCAGCGTCATAAAAACTTGCAATTACGACATTGCAGATCAATAAGCTCGTCTTAACTTTGTATTTCAGTTCAACATCCCGAAGGGATAAAATCTGACTAACCTCGGGTGAAACCCGGGGTTGATGTGAGGTAATTTAAAGGCGCAATCAGTAAGCTGTTCAACGCACAATCGTTATGTGCGCCTTGTAATCTGGCCATTTTTATGAAATGCTGTTAACAGACTTTACTTTCATTCCTGTTGGTGATACACGGGAATCATGAATGTTTTATTCCAGCAACTGCGTGTAATGCTCGTAGCGGCTAAAAATCTGTTTCACATAACTCACGGGTTCTATTCCGCGTACATAACCATATTTTATAAACGGTTTATTGTAATTCTCGGGGTAGCTTAGTTTTAACATCGACTCCTCAACACATTCGTCCCAGCGGTAACTGTCAATTCCTTCCTCTTCGGCCAGTGTTCGGGCATCAAGCACATGGCTGTAACCACAGTTATAGGCGGCCATCGTAAATTTTATGCGCTGCACCGAGTCAGGAATATCAATAAAACGGTCCCACAAAACCTGTAACACTTTGGTGGCACCTTCAAGGTTATCTTCCGGATCGGTTCTGTCCTCTACGCCATAACGTTCAGCAGTTTGCGGCATCATTTGCATCAATCCCTTTGCTCCGGCCCACGATTCAGACACGGGATTAAACCTGGATTCCTGGTATATCATCGATGCCATTAACCGCCAGTCCCAGCCTATTGTGTCGGCATAAGATTGTATTAAATCGTCGTATTCACTTATCCGGTTATGATTTATACTGTAGAAAACACTGTTTTCGCGCATCCTGAACGAACGTTCGTTTTTAAAGTACTTGTTATAAATAACGTAGTAGGTTGCCCCGTTTTTCATCGAATCGATCCAACTGTTCAGCTCTGTCAGCAACTCTTCCGAGTTAGGCCGAAGCGCCCAGGCCATACGTTGCGAAAAACTAACGGGCACACGAATATCAAGATTGGGGTAATACGATGCATTAATACTGGCAATATTATTATCGGCAAAAGTGTACTTAATTTCGCCGTTCGATACCATTTCAATAATTTTATCGGTCGATAAGTCGCCGGGCAGCGTATCAACATAAATTTTACCACCCATCTCGTCCATCAGGTTTTCTACCCGGTTTAAATACGACGAGTTGGCGCGCACCGAAACCGTATCGCCTATCAGCTCAATGGCATCGTGTATCAACGAATTTTGCACAGCGCTCCATTTCATTTTTCGCCAGTTATCGGGCTTTTTTTGCACCAGCACCTGGTGCGTAAGGTACAAATAGTCGGAAAACTGCACTAATTCCTTACGTTTCCCGGTAATGGTTAATCCGTGCGCAATAAGGTCTATTTTTCCGCTCATCAGCATTTCGTACATGGTATCAAAATCGTTCGACACCTCCAGTTTGTAATCAACCCCAATGTGTTCGGCGAAACGCTTCAACAGCTCATACTCGTAGCCCATGGGTTGCCCCCGGTACAAAAAATAACTGGTACTGCTGTAAGTGGTTACAACATTCAACACCCCATCGTCTAAAATTTCGGGCAAATCGCGATTAATAGCTGAGCGCAACGCTTTCTTTTTGTCTTTAGGTTTTTTGTTTGAGGAGCATGCAGTCACTATAAAAAGCAAGACGATGCAAATAATACCAAAATAATGTTTTACCATACATTTTACGGTTTATAATCTCTGATCGTACGCCGGCAAGGTATAAAAAGAATTAGAAATATGAAATTTATCAGTTTTTTCGCCGGATGTTATTTACCTTACTACTACAAGTTTCAAAAGCAGTTATATAACATAAAGAAATAAATTAAATTTTGTCCACAAGCCTTTAAATGCTTAAGGTATATAGTTGATTTAATTATATTTGTACAGCTGTGCATGCCTATGAAAATTCGAACAAACCATATAATACTGAGCGTACTCTTTGCTTGTATCATTGGGGTACCAACTGTTTTTGGGAAGGAAACACCTAAAATTGATTCGCTAAAAGCCGCTGTTAATACAGAAACAGACGCAGAGAAGATTGTCGATATTTACATTCATCTGTCCAGTTTATACGAAAATATCAATCCCGACAGTTCTATTTCATATGCGGAAAAAGCACTGGAGCTTTCGCAAAAAATAAACTACAAATACGGCGAAGGAACAGCACTTTTTCTAATCAGCTACGTGTACGATCAAACAGGCGACTGGCTTCCTGCCATTTCCAACCTCGAACAAGCCATTACGATATTTACCGAGACTAAAGATTCGCTTTCATTAATTGCGTGCTACCTCAACCTTGGCGTACTACATTCTTATGGTAAAGATCAGGTACAGGCACTCAATTACATGATTAAAGCAAAAAATATTTGCGAAGAGGCAAACAAAACTTATGGCCTTTCCGTAGTCTATTCCAACATCGCCTCGTATTATGAATACCTTAGAGAATACCGGAGCAGTTTTCGTTATTACGAAAAAGCATTTGAGGTTGACACATTAACAGGAAATATAGACAACCAGTGTTTCAACCACATCGCACTGGCATACAACCTGCTAAAACTAAAACAAAACGAAGAAGCACTTTTACAATTAAATGAAGCACTAAAACTGTTACCACAAATTAACAATAACCAGGGCGAGATTCTGGTAACCCTTGGATTTATAGCTTACTACATTGAAGTAGGAGAATTACATACAGCAAAAGAATACATCGACCGGGTAATTGAGCTGAATTCAAAAAACAGACCGAATAAATTCACTGTTGACATCTATAATTTTCTTGGCCGTTATTATCTTAAGAAACAAGAATTTAAAAATGCTATTCGCCTTTACAACAAAGCCATTAACTTAAGTATTGAGCAGGAAAAGTACGATTACCTTTCAGATTACTACAACGAATTGAGCGAAGCTCATGCGGGATTACAGCAATACCAGCAAGCTTATGAAATGCAGACCAAAGCCCGGGAAGCTTATGAAATGCTAAAGCCCGACGAAATAATACAGGCTTTAAGTAATTTTGAAGCCGACGAAGCCAGCAAGGCCGAAAGAAATAAAATCCTGCTCGAACAGCAGTTGACTTCAGCAAAAAACGAAAGCGAAGAATTTAAATTCCGGGCAAAAGCAGGCCTTGCTATCACTGCGTTGGTAATTGTTATGGTGGCTCTCATTTTCTTTCTCATTCTCCGAAAAAAACACCTCAACGAGCTAAAAGTTAACTACAACACCATTAACCGACAAAAACTATTGCTCGAAGACAACCTGGTGAAGCTTGCCGAAGACGAACAAAACCTTAAAAAGCTGAACGCTACAAAAGATAAATTCTTTTCGATTATTGCCCACGATTTAAAAAATCCATTTAACGTGCTGATTGGGATTTCCGATTTGCTGCGCAATGAAAAGGAAGCCAGAAACTCGGACGATTTTGATGTGTTAATAAATGGTATGTATCATGCTGCCACCAGCGGTTACGAACTGTTGGAAAACCTGTTGGAATGGTCGCGTACACAAACCGGCACCATAAAATTCGAGCCACAGCCGTTCTTTATCCATAAAGTGTTTGAAATCAACAAAGACCTTAATCTCGAGGTAGCCAAAACCAAAGGCATAACCATCAGCATTTCGGAAATAAAAGCCATGGTTTATGCCGATTTCGATATGGTAAACTTTATTGTTCGCAACCTGCTGAACAACGCCATAAAATTTTCGAATAATAACGGCAAAATTGAACTGCTTGCCAAAAGAGATGACAAAATGCTCATTGTTACGGTAAAAGACAACGGCATTGGAATGAGCCCGGAATTGATAGAAAACCTGTTTAAAATTGAAAAATCGGTGCAACGCGAAGGCACCGCCAACGAAAAAGGAACAGGATTAGGTTTAATTCTTTGCCAGGAGTTTGTTAAAATAAATGGCGGCAATATCTGGGTTAACAGTGAAATAGGCCAGGGAAGCAGCTTCCATTTCAGCCTTCCGCTTTCGTTGTCATAATTGCTGCTAAGCAACGAAACGTGTTACAGGATAGGTTTCGTAATCAGCCGAATTACCGGATTTCTTTGCATATTTGTACCATACCAGTACCTACCAGTAAAATTTAAACAGGAAGCAACAAATATTTTACTGAGAGCGTATGTGTTTTTACTAAAAATACGTCAAATGAATTAAGAACTTAATTGAAATTCCGTTGCAATGAAACACAAGAACAGACTTCAATTCAGAAATCAAGCGACCACTGTTTCCTTTACGTATCCATCACTAAAAACAAACAATTTTAATCATATGAAGCACTTATTTTCTTTCCTCCTTATTTCAGTATTTTTTTCGGCTTGTGTTGAAACAAGCAGCGAAACCCGGAGTGTACAAACGCTTGAAAAAGACTGGAAATTTATTAATCAGGAAGTTGCCGATGCTCAGCTGCCACAAACCGATGCAACCAACTGGGAAACCGTTGAAATTCCGCACGATTGGGCCATAAAAGGCCCTTTCGATAAGGAAATTGATGCCCAGAAAGTGTTGGTTACTCAGGACATGGAAAAAGAAGCCCGCCTGCGTACCGGACGAACCGGCGCACTGCCACACATTGGAATTGGCTGGTACCGAAAAACATTCGAACTGCCGGATTTTGGCCCCGGGAAAAAAGCACTGCTTGTTTTCGATGGAGCCATGAGCAACGCCGAGGTATATGTAAACGGAGAAAAAGTGGGTAATCGCCCCTACGGCTACAGCTATTTTTATTTCGATATCAGCGATTATGTAAATCCCGGCGAAGAAAACCTCCTGGCTGTTCGTCTCGAAAATAAAGAATCATCATCGCGCTGGTACCCCGGCGCAGGAATTTACCGCAAAGTGCAGCTTATTGTAAAAAACGAGGTAAATTTTAACCAATGGGGAACATTTATTACAACGCCATTTGTATCGGAAGAAGAAGCGCAGGTAAACATTAAAGCCGAAGTTAACGGTAGCAACGTGAAGGTGGTTACCGAAATAAAAGATGCCGAAGGAAACGTAGTGGCAACCAACGCCACCGATGAATTATTTGGCACAAAAACAGAGCAAAATATTGCCATTCCGAACCCAAAACTCTGGGATACCGAATCGCCCTATTTATATACGGCAAGTATGAAACTGTATGAAGGCAACACGCTAAAAGACGAACAGAATATTCGTTTTGGAGTACGCAGTGTAGTTTACGAACGTGGCAAAGGTTTGGTACTAAACGGCAAAGTTACCAAGTTTAAAGGGGTGTGTTTGCACCACGATTTGGGGCCGCTTGGAGCCGCTGTAAACAAAACAGCATTAAAACGCCAGCTCACCATTTTAAAAGATATGGGCTGTAATGCCATTCGTTCGTCGCACAATATGCCATCGATGGAACAACTTGAACTTTGCGACGAAATGGGATTCCTTTTCCTAGCCGAAAGTTTCGACGAATGGGCCAAGCCAAAAGTTGAAAATGGCTACAACCTTTATTTTAACGATTGGGCTGAAAAAGACGTGGTTAACCTGGTTCGGGCAACACGCAACCATCCGTGTATTGTTATGTGGAGCTCGGGCAACGAAGTTCCCGATCAGTGGGGTAACGAGGGCGTAAAACTGGCCAAATGGCTGCAGGATATTTTTCATCGCGAAGATGGAACGCGCCCGGTTACCGTTGGAATGGACCAGGTAGGCAACACGCTGAAAAACGGCTTTGGCGCTATTATGGATATTCCGGGCCTCAATTACCGCCTGCACCTGTACGACGAGGCCTACGAGCGCTTTCCCCAGGGATTTATTTTGGGCTCCGAAACTGCATCAACCGTAAGTTCACGAGGAATATACAAGTTCCCGGTTGAAGAATACAAACAAAAAACCTACGACGATTTTCAAAGCTCTTCCTATGATCTGGAAGCCTGCAACTGGTCGAACATTCCGGATGAAGATTTCTACTGGCAAGACGAGTTTGACTGGGTAATCGGCGAATTCGTTTGGACCGGTTTTGATTACCTCGGAGAGCCAACTCCCTACAACGAAGCGTGGCCATCGCGCAGTTCGTATTTTGGCATTTGCGATTTGGCAGGTTTACCAAAAGACCGCTACTACCTGTACCGCAGTCGCTGGAATACTGAAGATGAAACCCTGCACATTCTTCCGCACTGGAACTGGGAAGGCCGCGAAGGAGAAGTTACACCTGTTTTTGTGTACACCAATTATAACAGTGCCGAGTTATTTGTAAATGGCAAAAGCCAGGGTATTCAGAAAAAAAGCAAAGAAACCTTGCTGAACCGGAACCGCCTGATGTGGATGGATGTAAAATACGAACCGGGAACGGTAAAAGTAGTTGCTTTCGATGACGAAGGAAATGCTGTAGCCGAACAAGAGATACACACTGCCGGAGCTCCTCACCACCTGCAATTAACTGCCGACCGCGATGAGATTTCGGCCGATGGAAACGACCTTAGCTACATCACCGTTTCAGTGGTTGACAAAGACGGCAACCTTTGCCCTAATGCTTCTAACCAGCTGAACTTTAAAGTTAGTGGTGCCGGAAAATACAAAGCCGTTTGTAATGGCGATGCCACTTCGCTCGAATTGTTCCACCTGAATACAATGAAAGCCTTTAGCGGTAAGTTGGTAGTAACGGTTCAATCGATTGAGGAGGCCGGAGAAATGCAACTGGAAGTAAGTGGCGAAGGACTTGAACCTGCTACCATTTCGATTCAAACAAAACAGATTTAATACAACTAACTTAATGATGAAAAAATTAATCATACCAACTATTTTAAGCTTGCTGCTACTGGCTTGCCAGACTAAAACCAAAACGACAGAGACACTGCCAGCCCGGCCAAATATTATTTACATTTTGGCCGACGACTTGGGTTATGGCGACCTGAGTTGTTACGCGCAAACACATTTTGCAACGCCCAATATCGACAAACTGGCTGAAACCGGCATGCGCTTTACGCAGCACTATTCGGGATCAACGGTTTGTGCACCATCGCGCTCAGCATTAATGACCGGGCAACACACCGGCAACACACCGATAAGAGGCAATAAAGAATGGAAACCCGAAGGTCAATATCCGATGGCTGCCAGTGCAGTAACCATTGCCGAAGCCTTAAAAGAAGCCGGTTACACCACCGGTGCCTTTGGCAAATGGGGCCTGGGCTACCCGGGATCGGAGGGCGATCCGAACAGGCAGGGATTTGATGAGTTTTACGGTTTCAACTGCCAGCGAATGGGGCACAATTACTACCCTTATCATCTTTGGCACAACCAGGAAAAAGTTGTTCTCGATGGGAACTCCGGGAAAAAAACAGAGTCTTACGCACCGGAACTCATTCATAAAGAAGCACTTCGTTTTATCGAAAACAACAAAAACCAACCATTCTTCATGTATTATCCATCGATAATACCACATGCCGAGTTGTTCGCCCCGGAAGAATACATTGCAAAATACCGCGGCAAACTGGAGCCCGAAAAAGCCTACAAAGGAGTTGATGATGGGCCAAACTATAAACAGGGTGGTTACGGTTCGCAACCCGAAACACATGCGGCGTTTGCAGCCATGGTAGATTACCTTGATATGCAGGTTGGCGAGATCGTTACCAAACTGAAAGAACTGGGGATTTACGAAAACACGCTCATCATTTTCACTTCCGACAACGGACCGCACCAGGAAGGTGGCGCCGATCCCGACTTCTTCGGTTCGAACGGCCCGTTTAAAGGTTACAAGCGCGACTTGTACGAAGGTGGCATTCGCGTACCTATGATTGCCGTTTGGGATGATAAAATTACTGCCGGCACTACATCCAACCACATTTCGGCTTTCTGGGACATATTTCCTACGGTAGCTGAAATTACCGGAATTTCCACTCCCGATTCAATCGACGGAATTTCGTTTTTACCCACATTGCTTGGCGAAGAACAAACAATTCAGCACGATTATTTGTACTGGGAGTTCCATGAATTGGGAGGCAGGCAAGCCATACGAAAAGGTGACTGGAAACTGGTGCGCTACAACGTTTTTACACCCGAAAAAACGACTACCGAACTCTACAACCTGGCCACCGATGTAGGCGAAGAGAACAATGTTGCTTCCGATCATCCTGAACTGGTTGAGGAACTAAGTGCGCTGATCGAAAAATCACATACCAAATCTGATCTTTTCAAATTCGGAAATGAACAATAACCAGAAGATTATGAGCAACAAAATCTCCTATCTGCTACTAATTACGATTACCTTGTTTTCATGTGGGCAAAAAAAACAGGAGGTTTCAAAACCCAATGTTCTTTTTATTCTGGTTGACGATTATGGCTACACCGATTGCAGCGTAATGGGCAGTAAGTATTATGAAACGCCCAACATCGACCGTATTGCCCGCGAAGGGATGCTGTTCACCGATGGCTATGCCACCTGCCAGGTTTGCAGCCCCTCGCGAGCCAGTATTCTCTCCGGAAAATTCCCGGCACGGCATGGCATTACCGACTGGATTGGAGCAAAAACCGGCGAAGATTGGAGCAATACAGGCCGGGCCACAAAACTGCTCCCTCCGGACTATGTCGACCATCTTCAGCACAGTTATACCACACTGCCCGAAGCCATGAAGGAGGCTGGTTACAAAACTTTTTTTGCCGGCAAGTGGCATTTGGGCGAAAAAGGATCGTGGCCCGAAGATCACGGTTTTGACATCAACAAAGGCGGTTGGGATGTTGGAAGCCCCATTGGCGGTTATTACGCTCCCTGGGAAAATCCAAATCTGCCGAGTGGCCCCGATGGTGAGAACCTCACGATGCGTCTGGCAAAAGAAACAGTAAACTTTATTCAACACCATAAAGACACTGCCTTTTTTGCTTACCTGTCGTTTTATGCAGTGCACGGCCCAATCCAAACCACACAGGAGAAATGGGCAAAATACCGCGATAAAGCTGAAACGATGGGTATTGCCGAAACCGGGTTTGAAATGGGCCATTTTCTGCCCATTCGCCAACACCAGGATAATCCCGTTTACGCCGGACTGGTAGAAAGCACCGACGATGCTGTTGGTTATGTTTTGAATGCCTTAGACAAATTAGGCCTTGCTGAAAACACGATTATCTGCTTTACCGGCGATAACGGAGGTGTGGCTGCAGGCGATGCATTTGCCACCTCGAACAAACCGCTGCGTGGCGGAAAAGGCTACCAATACGAAGGTGGAATTCGCGAACCTTTCTTTATAAAAGTTCCAGAACTGGGAAACGGACAAAGGTGCAACACTCCGGTTACAGGAACCGATTTCTACCCAACAATTCTGGAACTTTGCGGTGCCGATTTAAAACCTGAAGAACACACTGACGGGGTAAGTCTTGTTCCGCTTTTAAAGGGCGAATCGCTTGCCGAACGCCCCTTAATCTGGCATTACCCACATTATGGAAACCAGGGTGGCCAACCCTCATCAATAATACGTTTGGCCGATTGGAAGCTCATTCATTATTACGAAGATGGCCGGGAAGCTTTATACAATCTGAAAACCGATTTAAGCGAAACAAATGACCTGGCGGCTGAAAATCCGGAGAAAGTGAAAGAAATGAGCCAACAACTTTTTAAAATGCTGGAAGAAATGGGCGCACGTTTTCCAACACAAGATCCAACATGGACAGTAGAGCGCGAAAAAGCGCACCGGCAAAACATTATCGACAAAAAATGGCCGACACTGGAAAAAGAACGACTTTGGATGCTTTCAGAGGATTTTGATCCGGGAAATGATTGGTGGGGAAGTAAAATCACTATTGATTAAGTAAAATATAGTCATATTTCATATCTTTTACGTCATAATAAAACAGAACATTCTTTTAATGTATAATAAACAGCATTTAATTTAAACCACATAACCATGGAAAGAAGAAATTTTATTCGTAACGCAGCAGCGGGCACACTGGCTTTCAGTAGTATTTCAGGTATTGCAGCTGCTTCAGTTTCCGATTCAAAAGTGTCGAACTCAGCCAAGTTTAAGTTGAAATACGCTCCGGGGCTTGGAACCTTCCGCGAGCATGTTGGAGAAGATCCGATTGAAAACCTGAAGTTTATTGCCGACCAGGGTTTCACTGCATTTTTTGATAACGGACTGATGTGGAAACCAGCCGATATGCAGGAAAAAATTGGTAACGAAGCAGCACGGCTTGGGCTCGATATTGGCCCGTTTATCGTGTATGCCGATCATGGCGCCAAATATGGTGTTACCGACGATCCGGAAGTAACTAAAATGTTGGTTGGAAAAACCGAAGAAGCACTTAATGTACAAAAAAGAACAGGTGCAAAAACAGGATTGATAACATTCGGTATTTACGACGAAAAAATGGATTGGGATTATCAAACCATTAACGTAATCAACCATATGCGCGCTTGTTGTGATGTTGCCGGAAAAAGCGGGCTGGATTTGGTAATGGAACCACTAAACCATCAGGTGGATCACCCCAAATTATTCCTTACAAAAATGCCTCAGGCAAAAATGATATGTGTAGCTGTTAATCACCCGAGTTGTAAAATTGTTGACGACCTTTACCATCAGCAAATTACCGAAGGAAACCTGATTATGAACATGGATATTTGCTGGGATTATATTGGAGCATTTCATGTTGGCGACAACCCCGGACGTAAAGAACCCGGAACCGGAGAAATTAACTTTGTCAATATCTTCAAACATATGTACGACAAAGGTTACAACGGTACCATTTGCGCCGAGCATGGCAAAAGTATTCGCGGAAAAGAAGGCGAAATTGCCTTTATTGAAGCTTACCGGAAAGCTGATTCTTTTGATGTTTAAAGTAAAATTTTCAGATAACAGAAAAAGGTGGTTGTTAGCAAACCACCTTTTTTCATATATATTTAGTCTTAGAGGAGGGTGAGCAGTTTACGGCAACAAAACACTACCGAAGAACCACCGAATATTGTTTATTAATTGTTACAGAGCACTTCTCTAAACGTTTGCAAAGATCGTTTGCCGTTCGATAAACACAGCTTCAAATCGTAAAAATTAAGCTCCATATTGTAAAAAGCATCTGTATCGACCTATATTTTATACTTTTATATTATAATTTAATGCGCTAATGATTCAAACTATTGCTCTATTAACACCCATTTACATTACCGTATTCTGGGGCATAATATTTTTAACACAAAAGAAATCGTATAACGCTCCACGATGGACACTTGGCCTGTTTTTAATTTTTGCCAGCTTTTTATACATTTCACATGCCCTGTTTTTTTCGAAAGAGTATCACCTTTATGCTTTTTTCGAAAGTATCTATCTATACACCGGCCTGTCGCTATACCCGCTTTTTTACACTTACATTTTAAAACTTACAGGCCTGCGCTACAAAACACCGCGGCATTTCCTTCACTTTATACCCGGCATTTTTTTTGGGATAGTTTCACTACTGTTAACGCTTATACTATTGCCCGAACAACGTATATATTACGTTGAGCACATTCTTATCAAAACAAACCTGAAAGCCATAAACATTAACACTTTACCCGGAATAAAAGGATACATTTTTCTGCTAAGCCGAATTGTTTTTATTCTTCAAACTATAGGCTATTTGGTGCTGATAATTCGTATCACCAACAAAAACGACCAAACCATTAACCACTATTTTTCGAACACCGAAGGAAAAAAAATGAACTGGGTACGCCATCTGAGCATTCTTGCCTTTGTTGTATCGATAGCAGCTGTTGTTTTTGCCTTAATGGGCAGAAGTTATTTTATGGATAACAACCTTTCCCTTCTCATTCCTTCAGTTTTTTTTTCCACCACATTTTTTCTGATCGGGTACAAAGGAAATATGCAGCGCGAAATCTTTGAACAGCTTAATGAACACGAAGAAAGAGACGGGGATAAGGAGATTCCCGCACCTTCTGAAAATGATTTAAAAACACGCCTTTTAAAACTATTCGAACACGACAAAATATACCAGGTTAACGACCTCAGGATAAGCACCGTTTGCGAGTCGCTGCATACCAACCGCACCTACATCTCGAAGTTAATTAACGATGAATTTGAAATGAATTTTAACGAATTTGTAAACAAATACAGGGTGGAAGAAGCCAAACAACTACTGCTTTGCAGCGAAAACAACAAATTTACAATGGAGTATATAGCCCAGCAAGCCGGCTTTGGTTCTGTTGCATCATTTTCGCGGGTGTTTAAAGAAATTGAAGGAACAACTCCGGGGAAATATCGCGAAAAACATGCGTTTAAAATGGCTTAAAATATGCCGGAATCTCTGCCTCTGTTTAGTCGTAACAAAGGGCTTCAGTTCTGAAGAAATTCGTTTGTCGGGATCTTCGCATTAAGCAACTATTCGTACCGGAGTGCCTCAACCGGATTTCGGCTAGCGGCCCGGAACGATTGAAGGCTTACTGTAAACAAGGCGATTCCCAAAGCCAGAATCCCGGCCAAGACAAATATCCACCAGCTTAATGGAGTTTTGTAGGCAAAATTTTCGAGCCATTTATCCATGGCAAACCACGCCGCCGGACAGGCAATTACAAAGGCCAGCGCCACCCATTTCATGTAATCTTTATTCAGCAGCGTAATAATCTCGGAAACGCGCGCACCGTTTACTTTCCGCACACCAATTTCTTTGGTACGGTTTTGCGTAATAATAAGTGCCAAACCAAACAATCCCATCGAGCAAATAAACAAGGCAATAAGCGTAAAAACCGATAGTAAACGCGCTTGCAGCAATTCTGTTTTGTACACGCGTTTATATAGCGCATCAACATGTTCGTATTGAAAAGGATATTCGGGAAACAGCTCATTCCACACCTTTCTCATATCGGCCAGCGCTTCATCTTTCATGCCGGCTTTAACCGACACTACAAAGTTTAAAAGCCACAGTTTATCGCGTTTAAAAAGCACCAGCGGCTCTACCTGTTTTCGCAAACTCGACAAATGAAAGTCTTCAACCACACCAATAATCTTCCCTTTCGGAATGGTAATTCCCGATCCCGGAGATGAAAAGATGAGTTTGAAATCTTTGCCAACGATATCCTCCGGATTGGAATAACGCAGGCGTTTCATAGCGGCTTTATTAATTATGTATTCGCCTGAGCCTTCGTTGTCCTTATTGTTTTCCGAGAAATTGGTTCCGGCCAGAAACTGCAGATTAAATATCGATGGAAACGAATAATCGCAGGGAAAAACACCAATACTTTCAAAATTCCGGTCGGGATCTTCCGTTTCGTAATCTTCCATTTCAAACGGAAACATATCGTTTGCTTCGCCACCGGGAGGTTCCAACATGGCAGAAACCGACTCGATACTGTTGTATTGAAGTAATTCCGCTTTAAGCACAGCAAACTTCTGCTGAATGCTGGCGTGAACCGATTCAAAACAAATAACATTGTTTTGCTGAACGCCCATACTGTTTTTTAACGCGTAGTTGGTTTGCCGCGAAATAACAATTACGGTAATGATTAAAGCAATGGAAAAAGCGTATTGAAAAACGATTAAAACACGGCTGACACCATTTCGGTGAACCGCCACCGCCGAACCTCTGTTCCCACCCAGACGAATGGATGAGAAAACGGATTTCAGAACCGGAAGCATTCCAAGCACCAGCGTTAATAAACTGAATGCCAACACCAGCAGAAAGATTGTTGTGGAATTGCCGGCCAGCAAATTCAGTTGATAAAAACGAACAATCGCCGCATTTACCGGCACCGACAGCAAAACGGTAAAAAACAAGGCTGCCGCAAGAATACAAATCCCCTCGAAAAAGAAATACTTAACCACAGCACTTTTTGATGAGCCAAGCAGCTTGTTTATAAACAGGTATTTTGCGCTAAAACCGCTCATTCCGATATTCAAGTTGGCGTAATTACTAATTGAAATAAGCAGTAAAATAAAAGCGGCAATGGCCAGCACATAAACATTTCGGATGTTGCTGTTTTCCTCAATCTCGCGGAGTTTATGCGAGTTTAAATGAATATCGGAAATCTTTTGCAGATGCACTTCGGTATCCATTTCCTCCGGGTTGGTCTCGTTATTGTTTTTCAGGTAATCGAATATTCCTGCTTTAACATTTTCAACCGTAGTATTTTCAGCTAAAACCAGGTATGTCCAGGCCCAGCCGTTGGTAAACTGATCGGCCAGCGGAGTAGCCACAAAATCGGAATGAAAGTGACTGTTTGCCGGAAAGTCTTTCATTACCCCTGCAATGGTAAAATCCTGATCCTCGCCGTAATATTGCCCGGATGGCAAAGTCAGCACCTCTCCCACCGGATTCTTATCTCCAAATACTTTTTGAGCAAAACTTTGAGTGATAACCATTGAGGCCGGATTTTCAAGCACCGTTTCTTTATTGCCCATCAACATTTCAGCATCAAAAACATTAAAAAAAGTGCTGTCGCATTCGAAAGCCTGCGCCACTTTGTAGTACCGCTGATCGTATTTTATTAAACCGCCGCGCACCGGACGCAAGCGAACAAATTCTTCCAACTCCGGCAGCGCATCGCTCATTTCGTGAATGTAGCCGGGATTGACAATGCGGGCAAAATGTTTTCCGCTAAAAAAATCGGGATCGGTGCTTGTATAGCGATAAGTCCGGGCCGATTTTTGATGATATGAATCGTAGGTCAGTTCATTCTTCAGAAACAAGGCAATAAATAGTATCCCGGTTAAGGCCAGACCAAGCCCGATTACTTTTACCAGGTTTAAAAACGGATGCTTTTGCAGGTTTCTTAATACGACTTTCAGTACCATTTGTGCTTTATTAAGCTGTCATTTCGAGTGAAACATGAACGAGAAATCTGTTACTTATTTGCTTTGCTGCTACAGATTTCTCACTGCATTCGAAATGACATTTTCGTGCAATTTACGTAGCTATTCATCTTCTTTCAAATAACCATCTTTTAAACGAACAATGCGGTTTCCGTATTTTGCATTTTCTTCGGAGTGCGTTACCTGAATAATAGTCATTCCTTCGTCGTTCAGTTTTTTCAGGAGTTCCATAATCATTTGGCCCTGTTCGCTGTGCAGGTTTCCGGTGGGCTCGTCGGCCAGCAACAGTTTTGGGCTTCCCACAATAGCGCGTGCAATGGCCACCAGCTGCTGTTGTCCGCCCGAAAGCTGACTGGGAAACAGATCTTTCTTGGCCACAATATTAAAGCGGTCGAGCATGTCGGCAACCATGGCTTTGCGCTCTTTACCTTTCACGCCACGATATACCAGCGGTGTTTCAATGTTTTCGTACACATTCATTTCTTCAATCAGGTGAAAGGCCTGAAAAATGAAGCCGATGTGACTGCGGTGATACTGCACCTTTTGTTTTTCTTTTAACTGGTTGGCCGGCTGATCAAGGAACAAATACTCGCCTTCGTTGGGTTCGTCCAGAAAGCCAATAATATTCAACAAAGTTGATTTACCTGCGCCACTGGGCCCCATAATGGAAACAAATTCGCCTTGATTGATATCAAGATTTACGCCTTTTAACACAAAGGTTCGCTGAAACCTGGCATCGTAGTATTTGTCGATGTTCTTAAGCTGTATCATATTACTCTTTTGTTTTCTGCCGACTTATTTCAAATCCGATGCCTTTTTCACAAAACACAGATTATCAACAAAGTAAAACCAAGACAATGTAAAGAAGTGTAAAAGTATTTTACACAAGTTGTACAACTTTTTGTCAATTACGTCAATTAGTTTTCAATAAAGGAATCCGGATAGTTTACAAAATTCTGTTTTTCGTTAATATGAGTTGGCTCCCATAAATCTTCATCGCGGTTAGCCTTGTATTTTATCCGAATCCAGGTGTCGAATTTCCGTTCTCCCTCATAAAGGTCAATCACGCGGTAACCTTTGCCAATATCGCCATACGTTTCTCGTCCGGTGGCCTGTCCGTAAACCAAAGCAATGTTGTGCAAAGTGCCAATGTAGTTATTCACATGGTCGTGCCCCACAAACATTCCCATTACATCGCCCGATTCGAGAGAAGCACTATACATTCCGGTATTTATATCGGGCGAACACACTTTTTCCTCCTTCACTCCAACTGTTGTTGGTTGGCCCCAAACCTCGTTGTATTCCGGCAGCGGAATATGAAAAAATGCCAAAGCCGGATAAGGTTTTCCGCCGTTAGCCCCGGTTAGTTTTTTACTTTGTTCGCGGTACCACTGCACCTGGTCGAATTTTATCCAGTCGTAACTTCCCAGGCCTTTTTCTTCGTCCAAGCCCGAGTGTGAATCAATAAAATAAAGCAAGGCTTCAGCATTTTTCGTTTTTGATCCTTGAACTTTTAAAATATAGTTTCCACTTCCCGAAACGTCCTCAGGTCCGTTCTTGGCAACACAATACGAAAGTTCTGTGATGATGTCCATAATTTCATCGCCGGTCAACTCATATTCAATATCGTGATTACCGAGTGTAACTGCCCACGGAACCTTCGCATCAACAAATATTTTTGTTAGCGCCAACCATGCTTTTTTCGTGTTTTCGGAACAAACCACATCGCCGGTTAACACTACCAATTCAGGTTTCTCGGCTTCAACCGCAGCTTTCATCATTATTAAAACACTGTCGGACCGGTAAGAATTGTACTTAAAATGGATGTCGGTAAACTGTATAATTTTAAACTTTCCGTTGGCATCAAAACGAAGTATAGGATTTGAGGTATCTTTTGCAGTTGCGCTACAAAGTACAGCAAACATAAAAACGAGTAATAACGTAGTTTTTTTCATGGATAAATGCATTTATGGTTTCTCTTAAAACTCCGGTTTTGAAAATTTTGTTTCTAAAATAACCATTTTCAAATGGTTTAATTATCTGTTACCATTCGAATTGAGAAAATTCCTGAAGTTGACGATTATCCCCACAGCAAAACCATGGCAATTTTCAGATAAGATGATGCAGTAAAATAAAATTCGCTTTCGCTCTACTATAAATTAGTGTAATTTTATGCTCCTGAAAACAAAACTTTGTTCAATAAAAATTCAATCATGAAAAACCTTAGCGCTACATTTCTTATACTTATAAGCTTTCTGTCATCCGTTTACGGGCAACAGAACAGTTTCCGGGATTCTCAATGGAAAAACAAAAAGGTAGCTTTCCTGGGCGATTCGATGACTCAGAAATGGGAAAGAGACAACACGCCGCGCACTGTTTACTGGGAATACCTGACCCAAATGTTGGGCATAGAACCTTATGTTTACGGAATTAGCGGACACCAGTGGACGGGTGTTTACGGACAGGCACTAAAACTGAAAGAAGAGCACGGAACAGATGTGGATGCCATATTGATTTTTGCCGGAACCAACGACTACAACCACAATGTTCCGCTTGGTAATTTTTTCCGCGAAACCGCTAAAGAAACCAATTTTAACGGAACGAATGTGATTCGGAAATACCGGATTCACGAAAGTAACGATTCTACATTTTGCGGACGGATAAATAAAGTAATGGCCTTTTTAAAAGCCAATTACCCCGACCAGCAAATCATTATAATGACGCCTATTCACCGGGCATTTGCCACATTTAGCGACAAAAATGTGCAGCCCGATGAAAATTTTGCCAACGATCTTGGACTTTACCAAGACGATTATGTAAATGTTTTAAGGGAGGCTGCTTCCATTTGGGCTGTTCCGCTTATCGATCTCTTTTCCATTAGCGGTCTTTATCCTTTGGAAGATTCGCATGTGAAATATTACATGAATGAAAAAACGGATCGTCTGCATCCCAATACTTTGGGAAATTACCGCTTGGCAAAAACCATTCAGTATCAGTTACTGAGCCTGCCCGCGACGTTTGTTGAATGATGCTAATCCTCGTAAGTGATGGTAACGTTTCCGCCGGATGCATGTGCATAAACCGGAATTCCACCTCCGTTCATTTTGCCTTTTACACGGTCTTTTTCGGAAGTTCCGGTAAAGTTATGCAAATCGATATTCACTTTGCCTGAACGCAAATCCAAATCGAGACCCAATTTTTCGCCACCATGAATTACAGCAGAAACACCACCTCCACTGGATTGCAGGTACAACTCATCGGTTAAATTGCGAATATTTACACGAACCGAACCTCCGCTTGATTTTGCTGTAACCGAGCTGGCTTCTCCGCTTACACTTACACCACCTCCACTGCTTGATGCATCTGCCGAACCATGAATACCTTCCAGACTTACACCACCACCTGAACTACGTGCATAAACACTTCCGTGTGCACCTTCAACCGAAACACCGCCACCGCTGGAACTTAGGCGAATATCGCCATCGTGGTTGGTGGCTTTCACACCGCCGCCTGATGAGCTGGCTTTTGTAGTACCACTTGTATTCTCCAGTCGTACGCCACCGCCACTGCTTGAGAAATCGTGCGTTCCTTTTACTCCTGATATTTTCAGGCCGCCGCCACTTGACGATACATCGCACGACATTTCTTCAGGTACGATAATGGTGAGTGAAATACCTACATTGTTCCGCCAGAAATTCATTTGCCCTCTGCGTTTTACAACTGCGGTAATTGTGGATCCGCTTTTTGAAAAATCGATATCAAAATCGTCTAAAACCTCATCCAACGATCTGTCGGTTGGCGATAATAAATTTCCATTTTTTCGTACAAATGCCTGGATAATAACCTTCGGCTGATTATGTGTTTCTACCGTTACTCCGCCTCCCGACGAAGACGCATTGAGTTGCCCCGGTTGGTTTAAATCAAAGGTTTTTGTAATGGTTGGCTGTCCGTCTTTTGCAAAACTATTCATTGCAAACACAGTGGTTAGCACTGCAATTAATGTAAATAATCTGAGGCTTTTTTGAGTTTTCATAATAAGTTTGATTTAATTGTTTAATCTGATTATTAGTTATAGGACGACAAACTTTTGGAATAGTTACTATTAATCCCTAAATCCTCCCGATTACAATCGGGACAAGCTCTAGAGGGGACTTGTTCACATCTCCGAATGGCAACTCATTTATTTTGTATTTAACTCTTAAACAATTCTCAAATCGCCTTTTTCCTCTGGATCGAAGCCCCTTTAGGGTTGGGGTAAACTAAGTTGCTCATATCTGAGTGTCTCGATCCCGATACGCTTCGCTATCGCGGATCTCCGCTCTCCTTTATTCATAACGGAGAGCTTCGACAGGATTAATTCGTGAAGCGCGATAAGAATGAAACAACACCGTTGACAAAGCCACAATTGCTGCACACACAAATGTTATTACAAACACCCACCATGAAATGTCGGTTTTAAAAGCAAAATTGCTTAGCCACTTATTCATTACAAAAATTGTGGGAGGAACTGAAAGTAAAGTTGCGATAACTACCATTATAAAATTTTTGCTCAGGAAAGACAACACGATTCCTTGCCCGGAACTTCCGCATACCTTTTTAATTCCAATTTCTTTGGTTTGCGATTTCATAATAAAAAGTGTTAAGCCAAACAGCCCAAATGAAGCAATCAGCAGTGCAAAAAATGCCGACACAGAAACAATCACACTCAGGTTTTTCTCCTCGGTATAAACCTCTTTTAGAAATTCATCCATGGTTTTATAATTCATGGGCTCGTTGGGAACAATCTTTTGCCATTCAGATTTAATTAAAGGCAGTACACTTTCAAGCGTTCCGGTTTTGTAGTGAACCGCAACCTGTTGAGCAAAATCGTCGGACGCGAACATAATTAAAGGTGGAATTTTGCTGTGAAATGAGTGCAAGTTAAAGTTTTTGACAACCCCGATTACGGTTCCATCAACTACATCAATTTTTTTTCCAACCGGATCGGATAATCCCAATTCGTTTACCGCATTTTCATTGAGTATATATGCGTTTTCATCGTCTCCAAGTTCAAAACTTCTTCCCTTAATCACTTGAATTCCCATAGCTTCTAAAAAATTATAATCTACTGCCAGAAGCTCAATTGGTACTTTTTGCGATTTATCACCGGGAAATTCCATCGGATAAGCGAAAAAACTGGTCATTGGTAAAGCATCTATTGCCCCTCCGGCTGCCAGCACATCAGGAAAAGCCTTAATGCTGTTTATAAATGCTTTTGAGCTCTGAGAACTTCGGCCCATATCAACGAACAAAACATCCTTGTTATAATAACCCGGATCTTTCTCCAGCGCATACTTGTATTGAGAATAGATAATGAGTGTACTTGAAACAAAAATGCAGAAGATCACCAATTGAGCAACAATCAGGGCGGAACGCACACGCGACTTTCGTTTTCCTGTCCGCACTGAGTTATTTAAAATGCTGATTACATTCAACTTTGATAAATACGACGCGGTATATAGTCCCGACACTAGTCCAATAAGCAAAGTAAGCGACACATAAACAGAAACATAAATGACAATATTTGACCGGAGGATTAATAGTTTGGTTTGAAACAAGTCTTCGGCATAAGGTTTCCCCATCCAGGCGAGAAACAGCGCGACTGGTAAAACCAAAATCGACAGAATCAATGATTCATTCAGCAATTGCCGGCGAATTGATTTCGCCCCGGCACCATTGGTTTTCCGAATCCCAATTTCTTTTGACCTGCCGGTTGAGACCGCCGTTGAAAGAATGATATAGTTAAGTGCTGCAATTAAGATTACGAGCAAAGCAATGGCTGAAAAAATCCGAATATTTTTCAGGTTGCCTTGTGGCAGTCCGCTGTTAATATCCTGCGATCCAAAATAAACATCAGATAAATTTTGAAGGGAGAATTCGTATTTCTCGTCATCGCTAAAAACCTCTTTCTCCAACGAGCGAAACTGTTCATCAAGCGAACCCCCACTATTGTTTTTATCCAGTAATAACCAGGTTTGCCAGTACATGGAACGCCAGTCTGTTTCAGCATCTCGCTCTTTAATCCTACTATTAATCTGTTGCAGTGTCCACTTTACATTAATAAAACAATCGGCCTGAAAAGTTGAGTTTACAGGAAAATTATCAAAAACTCCCTTTACTTCTAAAACTTCGTCCTTTTCGTCAATTTGGGCAACTAAATTTTGTCCGATGGGATCTTGATCCGGAAAAAGTTTTTGTGCCAGTTCTTTTGAAAGGATAATGGAATTTGGTTCATCGAGAATATTCGCTTGCTGACCACGAACATTAATATCGAAGACATTAAATATGTCTGAATCCGCTCCAACAACCCGATCAACAGGAATATAATCCTCATTCATTTTTACACTAAATTCCGTCACAAAATGGGTTGGAGCCACATATTTTATCTGCGGAAATTCGTCTTGTAAATGCTTTGTAAGAATATAGGGCGCACCGTCGTCAGTTATTTTTATATCAGCATTATTGTGCAATACGCGGTAAATCTGCTTCCGGTTTTTAAAGCTGGTGTTGTAACTCAACTCGTTAATTACATACAACAAAATAACAAACGAGGCTGCCAGGGCAAGCGAAAGCCCCATAATGTTTATTCCGGCAAAAAGTTTGTTTCGTTTTAAAAACCGAAGTGCTGTGGTTAAGTAGTTTTTTATCATGGTTAATTAAGTCTTGTTAAGTGCCATCGGCACGATGTTCTGGTAGCAAAGAAAATGCAGCATTGGCAAAAGTCCCATAGGGACGGTGTTATCACTTCCTCATTCGTAAAATTCGAACAAATATGCATCTTCATATTTTATTTCATTCCTTCTCAACAACGTTAGATATTCATCTTTAAATGAACCTTTCCGATGATGTTCTTCTTGTTTCATGATGTATTGAATAACTCTGTTCCGTTGAGAACGAGAATAGGAAAACGCTCCATAGCCAGCCTGCCATTCAAACTTCCCGGCAACAAATCCTTTTTCATTTATCCATTTCGATGATTTGGCTTTTGCATTCTTCAAAACATCGGAAACAGAAATTGTTGGGTGTAATTCAAAAAATATGTGAATGTGGTCTTTGTACCCACCTACCGCTAGCGAATAATTTTTGGTTTCCTTTAATGTTCCTGCCATGTATCGGAACAATTCATCCCGCCATTTTTCTGAAATAAAATTGCTTCTCCCTTTTACCGAAAACACGGCATGTATATTCATTTGGGTATAGGTATTTGCCATTGTTATTTATTTTTATTCGTAATTGTTATTCTGACCAAAACATCATCGCTATGCGATTTAACCAATGAGATAAATCTCATTTCTACCATAACATCGTCGCTACGCGACTTCTATTCATATCTGAGTGCCTCAACAGGATTCTGCGTTGCCGCCCGCCAACTCTGCCAGCTAACCGTTAACAATGCAATTCCCAAAGCCAATACTCCGGCAAGGGCAAATATCCACCAGCTTAATGTGGTTTTGTAGGCAAAGTTTTCGAGCCATTTATGCATGGCGTAGTAAGCAATGGGTGTGGCAATTACAAAAGCAATGGCTACCCACTTTACAAAGTCTTTGTTGAGCATGGCGAGTATTTCGGAGATTTTGGCTCCGTTTACTTTGCGGATACCGATTTCTTTCACCCGGGCCAACGAAATTAACCAGGCAATAGAAAACAGGTTGATTACACAGATAAAAATGGCTACAATAACAAACAGACGGAATATTTTTATGAGCTGCATTTCGTTATCAAACTGCCGGTTGTAATAATCTTCAACAACTAAATATTCGAACGGATAATTAGGGAATGTGCGGGTAAATTGCGCTTTAATAAAAGGAATAACGGAAGCAAAATCAGCAGTTGAGGTTTTAATGGAGTAATTTCCCCAAATCATATTTTCGGTCCAATTGATAATAACCATAGGTTTGTGGCTCTCTTTTGCATTACTAAAATCCACATTCCCGGTAACTCCAATTACCGACACCTCGAACTTTTGCATACCACTTTCATCTTCCATTTTAATGGCTCTTCCGATGGCCTCATCCGGATTTTGAAACCCAAGATATTGTAATCCGGCACGATTGATAATACACGAATTGTTTTGTGCTGAAGTGCCTGTTTCCCGGAAATTAGTTCCGGCCAAAAGCGGAATATTGTAGTTTTTTATAAAATTGTCGTCGGCAACAATAAGCGCGGCTTTCCCGCCTTTTCCAGTCAGCGTTTCGGTAAAATTAAAGTTGTAGGCCGACAAATCTCCCGGTACCACGTTCGAACTCGAAAAACCCAATATTGCACTATTGCTCAACAACTCTTCTTCAAAAGCCTGCAGGTTATTAATTCGCTGCGATGTTATCCGAAGATTTTTAGGAACCTTAATTACCAGGGTATTTTTCACATCAAAACCTTTGTCTTTGTCCATCAGAAAATTAACCTGCTTACTGATTCCGGTAATTCCGGCAACAATGGCAATAATTATAACAAACTGGGCAACAACAACTATCTGCCTGAACGACACTCCTTTGGAAACCGGTTTGTAGCGCAATTTCAGCAACTCCAAACTATTAAAACGGTTAATCATTAATGCAGGAATAACACCGCCGATTACTATGCCCAGAAAAATAATTGAAAACAAAATGGCCAGAAAAAGCGGGCTGGTAAATACCGGTTTCAGAAAAATTCCGAACTGGTTTTGCATAACAGGAATCAACATCCATCCCACAAGCAGCGAAATACAAACGGCAAAAAAATGAATAATCAACGATTCGGAAAGCGAGGCCCATACAATCTCGGAACGTGTGGCACCGTTTATTTTTTTGATTCCGGTTTTGGGGGCGGAATGAATTAACCTCGAAAAAGCAAACTGAATGTAATTGAATCCTGATGCGCAAAGAATTAGAATTCCGATGATAAAAACAAGAATTACATATTGTGCACGCGAATTTGTTTCCAGCTCGTTTTTTAATTCTGAATGCAGATGAATATCGTTCAGCGGTTGAAGATGATAAACATGCTTAACGTTACTTTTTTCGAATTGTAACTTTTTATTTTCTGCAACAATCGCATTTACTGCTGCTTCAATCTGTTTTACAGCTGCATTATTGTCCAGTTTCAGATAGGTATAAAATCCGGTTTCGCCCCACTGTGCCTTTGCCGGTGGCGGCAGGTGCATATCGTCGTGAAAGGAAAGCAAAATTTCGGCAGAAAAATGTGCCTGCTCCGGAAGGTCTTTAAAAACACCTTCAATGGTATATTCAAAAACCGGGTATTTAAATAAAACCTGGCCAACAGGGTTAACATCTCCGAAATACTTTTTGGCAGTTCTTTCGGATATAACAGCCGTGTAGGGCCGGGTTAACACCTCTGATTTCCAGCCCTGGGTTAATGCAATTGAAAACACATCGAGGAAACCGGCAGAGGCATGATAAACATGATTGTTGGAGAAAATTTCGTCGCCAATTTTATATTGCGGATTGTTTGTTCCGGTAAGATAACCGGCCGCCACAACCTGCGGATATTCGTCTTTTAAGGTAGCTGCCACCCCGCGTTCGCATTGCGGAATTGAAAGACTCAATTCGTTTCCGCTGTAAATATCGGTGCTTACCCGGTAAATTTGTTTGTTACCGGGAAATACACGGTCGTAACCTTTTTCGTAAAACACATACCCCGACACGAGAATAAACGTAACCAAACCAATGCAAAGAGAAAGGAGAAGAAATGCTGAATTTCCTTTTTCACGAACCAGGTTTCTAAAAGCCATTTTAATGTGATAAAACTGTTTCATTTTTGATTTTATTTTATCGGTTTATTTTTGATCGTTTTAAATTTCTATTTATTCGTATAGTAAAGCGTCCTCCCCAACGATTCTGTCGGGATTACGCGTAGCTGCCGCCAGCTTTCCTCTTCTTCCTCATCCCTAAATCCTCCCGATTACAATCGGGACAAGCTCTGAGGGGGACTTTTTCGTATCTCCGATTGTCAACTCATTTATTTTGTTTTTATCCTTCATATTATTCTCAAATCTTCTTTTTCCTGCGGCCAGAAGCCCCTTTAGGGATTGGGGAAAAACGAAACTATTCATATCGGAGTGCCTCAATCCCGATACGCTTTGCTATCGAGGATCTCCGCCTTACTCATACCGTAAGGCTTCGACAGGATTTCGCGTAGCAGCCCGCCAGCTTTGCCAACTTACCGTTAGCAGTGCAATTCCCAGTGCGAGTATTCCGGCCAAAGCAAATATCCACCAACTTAAAGTGGTTTTGTAGGCAAAGTTTTCGAGCCATTTATGCATGGCGTACCAGGCAATGGGCGTGGCAATTACTACAGCCGCAATTACCCAAAGCACAAAATCTTTGTTTAGCAAAAACAGTATTTCCGAAACGGTTGCTCCGTTTACTTTACGCACTCCAATTTCTTTGGTCCGGTTCAGACTGATCAGGAAGATCTGCCCCAAAATCCCCATACAAGTCAATACAATGGCGATAAACGAAAAGAAGGAAATCGACTTTGAAAGTTTATCTTCTTTGATATACATGGCCTGAAACTGGTCGTCGTAAAAAGTAAATTCCATGGGGTCATCCGGTAACATGGTTTCCCATACTTTTCGAAGTTCATTGATTTGTTGCCCGATGTTTCCGGGATTCAGTCGCAGTGAAAGCGTATTGTACTCCCTGTCCGATTCGTAAATCAAAGCAACCGGACTTAAAGAAGAATGCAGTGACTCCACATTAAAGTTATTTACTGTGCCCACAACATCATAACCGCCTTCTCGCCCATTTTTAAATTTCTTACCGTCAATATTTTCCCAACCATAACGTTTTACTGCAGCTTCATTCATCAGGCAAGACTTTCCTTTATCGCCCGCTAAAAAATTTCGGCCATCAAGCAACTGAACTCCCATTGTTTTCAGGAAATTTTCAGTCACATAAATACAGTTCACCATAAATTCATCGTCTTCTACCCCACTTCCCATGCTCATATTAATATTCCCCGGATAACCGTTACTCAAGGCACTACTTGATACAAAAGAAAGATCGCTGATTTCATTTCTCAAAGCCGTCTGATTTTCGAACAACCACGGGAGTTCGATTCTCACCAGGTGTTCTTCGTTAAAACCTAAATCAAAGTGTTTTACATACTGCAGCTGTTTAAAAATAAGCATCACCACTGCAATCAATGCTATGGAAACTGTTAGCTGAAAGGTAAGCATAAGCTGTTTCCCGATTTGTTTTCCGTTTCTTTTCCGTCCTCCCTGCAGAAAATCGACAATATTAAACTGCGATAGAATATAGATAGGCGCTAAACTGTTCAGAAGAATAATGCAAGCTATGGTGCCAAGAAAAACAGGCAACAAATGTTGAAGGTTTACATCGGAAAGTTGAATTTCTCTTCCAAATAAGGTTTCGGTTGTCGGTAAAAGAAGCGACACCAGCGCGATTGAAATAGTTAGTGCAATTAATATTCCTAATGTAACTTCAATAAGCGAATCGACAAGCAAATGTGGTTTCCCGGCACCATTGGTTTTGTTGATACCAATTTCTTTCATTTTTGCATACTGCATCGACACCGTGTAATTCAGATAATTAATGCTCGAAAGGAGAATAATCAGAATGGCAATTGCCATAAAAATGAACAGCATTTTTGAATTGCCTTTGGTGTGCTCATCTGTCCAACCCAATTTTGTTGGAGAAAGATAAATATCAGATAAACTTTGCAGCGCCAGGCTATCGGTAGTTGTATTGAACTGCCCGATAGAAGCATTCATCTTGTCTGAAAAATCATCAGGATCGATATCATTTTTTAGCAAGAGAAAGTGCTCGGTTGGAAATATACAAACGCCGTTATTGCAGGCTTGTGCCATCTGAAAGTCCTCATTTTCGCTGTTCAAAAGTAACTCTGCTTTAAAACTCGAATTTTCGGGCAAGTCTTGCATAACAGCCGTAACCGTTGCGGTAAAAAATTCCTCCTTAATCGTCTTTCCTAACGGGTTCTCATCTCCAAAAAGTTTTTTGGCCACCGACTCAGTTATTACTGCCGAGTTCAACTGACTAAAAGGCTTCTCTTCCAGGCTGGATAAAACGGGTATTGAAAATACATTGAAAAAGTTATTATTCGTAGAAATAATGTATTCAACGCGTGTGTAATTTCGTGTTTCAGGATCTTTTAGCGTGATAGGAAAATAAGAGAAAGCGAGTGGACAAGTTGTTTCAACATCCGGGTAGTGTTCAGCAATTACAGCATTTATTTTGTAGTCGAGTCCCGATTCATTCTTTTTCGCATCGTACAAACGATAAATTTTTTCATGCCGGGCAAAGTGTTTGTCCACATTGTGTTCAGCACTGTAGTATAAGGCAATTAAAATACTGGCCGTAAAACCGATAGCAAACCCACCGATAATAAGCGATGAATACAGCTTGTTCTTCAACAAATTCCTGAATGCCAGTTTTATTTTAAATCGTAACATAGTTTTTTGCATTGCGCGCAGAGCATGGAGCAAAGCGAAACAGAATTCACTTCTCCCCCAGCTCTTTGCTTATTTATTCATATCTCAACGCGTCAATACTAACGAAACTTCGTTTGTCAGCATCTACGCACTTCTCACTACTCGTATCGTAGAGCTTCAATCCCGATACGCTTTGCTATCGAGGATCTCCGCCTTACTCATACCGTAAGGCTTCGACCCCGATGCTTCGATCGGGATTCCTGCCTACCGCAGGCAGATCCTCACTCATATCTGAGTGACTCAACAGGATTTCGCGTAGCAGCCCGCCAGCTTTGCCAACTAACTGTTAGTAGCGCAATGCCCAAAGCCAACACTCCGGCCAGTGCAAATATCCACCAGCTTAGTGTGGTTTTGTAGGCGAAGTTTTCGAGCCATTTATTCATGGCGTACCAGGCAATAGGCGTTGCAATTCCAATGGCAATTACCACCCATTTAATAAAGTCTTTATTCAGCATGGTAAGTATCTCTGCAACTTTGGCACCGTTTACTTTACGGATGCCAATTTCCTTTATCTTATTTTCACTCGATATTGCAGCTTGTCCGAAGAGCCCCAAACAGGCAATAAACACAGCCAACAGGGTAAAGAAATTAAGGATACCGGCAATTTGATTATCCTTCTTGTATAAATCTTCGTAATCCTGATTAAGAAAATGATACTCAAATGGTATCCCCGGATTATTTTCGGTCCAGATGTTTTCAACAAATTCGATCGTTGCCGGAATATCGCCGCTTATTCTGAAAAACAAGGAGCTGAAATAGGATTCTTCCGCTTCGTTGTTATACAAATGAAATACCTGAGGATTTACTTTCTGATGGAGCGATTTAAAATAAGTATCCTTTATAACACCTAAAATTATTCCCTTTTTCCCGTAAAGCGAAAATTCGGCACCAACAGGATCTGTCAATCCCATTAAACGCAAAGCTTCCTCGTTTACAATATAATTTTGCTTGTCGGCAGTAATTTCATTTGAAAAATTACGACCTGCAACAAACTCAACATTCATCATCTCCAGGTAATGGTCGTCGATGCGTGTGGTTTCCATCGCCACAGGATGCGCAGTATTTTGGTTCTGCCATTCTCCGTTTTGTTTCCACGAAATCCCAACAGTTCCGTTCACCTGACTAAACGGGGGACAATCTTTTAAACTAATTTCAGTAATGTTCGGATTTTCAGACAATGAATGCCTCACCACCGAAATTTTCTGATTTATATTTCCCCTTAAATAAGTGTATGCAATCTGATCGGTTTCAAATCCAAGTTTTTTGTGGTTGATATACTGCATCTGTTTGTTTACACCAATGGCAGCCACAATAAGTAAAACTGCGATAACATTCTGAAAAACCACCATACTTTTCAAAACACCTGACTTTTGCTTGTTGTAACGATTCATCAGTTCGATAGCTTTAGCACGCGAAAACACAAGTGCCGGATAAATTGTACAAAGCGTGAGGGTAAAAAACAATACCAGCGCCATGATGCCAATAAATCGAGGCGTAAAAATATGTTCATTAAAAGGCTTTCCAATCATGTTTTGAAATGGAGCCCGAACCACACCTATAACTATTATCGCCAAAATGAACGAAACAATTATTAGTGCGGCATTTTCAGCAATACTATTCAGAAAAACCGTTTTGCGGCTTGCTCCACATACTTTTGCAACAGATGTGGCCTTTTGCCTTTTTGCAAACATCGAAACGGTAAGATTAACAAAGTTGATGCAGGCAAGTAACAAAATCAGCAAAGCAACCGAACCAAAAATGTATAAATAGCGGAAGTCGCCTGTTTCTCCCAAACGGTTGTTAACCGAGTAGTCGAGATAAATACTCCCCAATGGCCGCAGATATGCAGATATTTCACCGGATTGAAGGTGTGGCATTCCGTTCGACTTTGCAACTCTTGTAATTTCTTGCCCGGTGTTTTCAGGATCGCTACCCGGAGTTAATAAAACATAAGTACGAAAATTGGGATCGCCCCATAATAACCCGCAGAAATGGTATTGCTCCAGCAGTTTTTGCGGTAAAACATAATCGAACTGAATGTGCGATTGTGACGGTAAATCTTTGATTACTGCATAAATCGTAACAAACTCTTTTCCTCTTATCTGAATTTCTTTTCCCAAAGGATCTTCATTCCTAAAATAGCGTTTGGCAAACGATTCGGTAATAACTATTCCTTCTACCTGCTCCAGCGCTTTAACCGGGTCTCCGTACAAACTCTGAAAACTAAACATTCGGAATAACTGTGGATCGGCAGTAATTCCGTTCTCTTCGAAATACATATTTTCCTTGTATTTAAAGGCAAATCCGGGAGCATTTCTTAAACGCACAGCCAGCTTTACATTTGCAATCTCATCTTCGATTACAGGTGCCAGCGGGTTGGGTGTTCCCGCCATCGACATCTCTTCTTTTTGATTTTTGAAATTAATCTGGTAGATATCGGTATAGTTTGTATTAAACTTGTCATATTCTGTTTCGTTGTAAATCCATGCCAGAATAATAAAAACACAAGTCAGGCCAATTGTTAGCCCCAAAAGATTGAGCACAGAAAACAACTTGTGCTTCAATAAACTTCGGATTATCATTTTCAGATTTTTCATTCTTAACTTGTTTTGTTATTCGTATCTCAAAGCCTCAATCCCGATACTTCGCTATCGGGGATCTCTGCCTTACTCGTACCGTAAGGCTTCGACAGGATTCCGTGTCGCAGCTCTCCAGCTTTGCCAACTTACCGTTAGCAGTGCAATTCCCAATGCGAGTATTCCGGCCAAAGCAAATATCCACCAGCTTAATGTGGTTTTGTAGGCAAAGTTTTCGAGCCAAAGATTCATGGCATACCAGGCAATTGGGCAGCTTACTAAAAATGCAAGACCAACCCATTTAACAACTTCCATGTTTAAGGTTGTTAATACCTCTGTAACTTTTGCTCCATTTATTTTTCTGATTCCTATTTCTTTTTTCCGTTGAACAGCAGAAAAAGAAATTAAACCAAACAAGCCCAAACAGGCTATAAACACTGCCAGAAGTGTGAATATTTTTATGAGTGAACTGAATTCCATTTCGGTACGGTAAAGCGCTTCAAAGTCTTTATCCAAAAACTGATATTCGAATGGTACATTGGGTGAAAACTCTTTCCATACGCCCTCAATAGTGGCGATGGTATTTTGCATGTCCATTCCTGAAACTTTTATGTTAATGCATGAATTCCAGGGAAGGTAGCACAGCATGTATGGTTCAATCTGATTATGTAACGAATAAATGTGAAAATCTTTAATTACGCCGACAATGGTGATATCTCTATCGAGAAAAGTTACCACAGAACCTACCGGATTTTTCAATTCCATTTTCTTTACAAAACACTCATTAACCAGCGCTGTATTATTCTCGTCATTTTTATTACTCCATAAAAAGTTTCGTCCCTCTAAAAGTTCGATTCCGAATGTTTCAATAAAATCGGGGTCGATGGTTGTTGCCCGATAATTCCTGAATTCGCCGTTTACTTTATGTTTTGAGCCAATATTCAGATTGCCGGCAAAGGTGCCGTTCGAACGAGCAACATTCTGAATAGTTGGATTTTTCAGCAAGGTCTCCCGAAAAGCCCGATACGACTTGTCGATACTGGACCCGCCGGAAAGATGAATGATATGCTCTTTATCAAAACCAAGCTCCTTGTTTTTAATAAAGTTAACTTGTTTCGAGATGGCTATAACAGCTATTAAAAGGAAAATTGATACAACAAATTGCGATACAATTAGAATTTGTTTCAAGGTATTTCCCTTTTTGCCTCGATGAATTTCGTTACGCAAGCTTTTTACAGGCGCTAAATTTGTTAAAAACCAGGCCGGATAAATACCTGCTAAAAAGCCGATTAAAATTACCCCGGCAATTAAAACGAGTAATCCTTTAATAATTTTGTCGGATTCAACAATGGTTTGAAAACCGGTAAAACCGGATAATAAGGGATGTATTAAATACACCAGAAAAACGGCCAGAATTGCCGAGATTGAAGTAATCAGAATTGATTCGAATAAAAACTGCCGGAACAAAGTGCTTTTGTGCGAACCGATAACCTTTCGAATACCTATTTCTTTAATTCGGGTTGTTGATATAGCAAGCGACAGATTTATGTAATTTATAATGGCAATTGCCAATATAAACAAGCCGATAAAAAAGATCAAATATACGGATGAACGTTTGGCTCCGCTCGCAAAATGCACTTCTGTTAAGGGAACAAGAGTTAACTTATAATCTGCTGCTCTGGCGCTGCCTTCTTCTGCTTGCCAACGTTCCGAAATAAAATCTGTCCAGAATTCAGGAGACTCGGCATTAATTTGCTCAGCGAGCTCAGAATTTGGCAATTTAACAAAAGTGGCAAATCCCCAGTTTACCCAATCTTCACTTATATTACCATTTCTTATTTTATGGTATGGAATTGTTGACATTGATATTAATCCATTATAAAGAATGGATGAATTTGAAGGAACATCTTCAATAACACCCTGAACAGTAAAACCATAGCTTTTAGCAGGGAAGTCGCTGAGGTATTCAATTTGCTTTCCTATGGGATTCTCATTTCCAAATATTTTTTTTGCTAAACGTTCTGAAAGAATAATGGAATTAGGCTCAGTAAGAGCTGTATTTTTGTCTCCTGACAAGAGTTTAAAATCAAAAAAGTTAAAGAAATTTGGGTCGGTAAAAATCAGGTCCGATGTTCTGAATGTTTCTGTCCCATTTTTCAAATAACCTTTCCTTCCTCCACCGTACCATTCATCAATACGAACTACTTCATCGATAGCCGCAATGTTGTCTTTTAAAAACTGTGCACTTGCCGGGGGGATTGACCTCGAATCGCCAAGATGAATTTTATAGATATTGCTTTGCTGTTTGTGGAAACTATCGAAACTAAACTGGTGATCGACATAACGAATAATAAGTGCAAATACCGCAATACCAACCGCAAAGCCAATAATATTTATTGCTGAATGCAGCTTATTACGAAGCAAATTTCGAAAAATGATTCTTTGATTACCAGTTCTAATAAACTTCATTGTTTCCGTATTTTAATGTTTATTCATACCTCAAAGCTTCAATCCCGATACGCTTCGTTATCGAGGATCTCCGCCTTACTCATACCGTAAGGCTTCGACCCCGATGCTTCGATCGGGATTCCTGCCTACCGCAGGCAGGTCGTCACTCATATCTGAGTGCTTCGACAGGATTTCGTGTTGCAGCTCTCCAGCTTTGCCAGCCTACTGCCATAAACGCTATAAACAGTGCAAAAGCAGCGCTAAGCAGAAAGTATACAGGACTGATGGAAACACGGTTTATAAAATGTTGAAGCCATTGCTGCATGGTAAAATAGCTTCCAACAAAAGCTATCGCAATAGCAATAAGAACCAGGACAAATGTTTCTTTCAACAACTCGCGAACAACCTGCGATTCAGTGCTTCCAATTACTTTACGTATTCCAATTTCTTTTTTCCGTCGGTTCACATTCATTACCGAAAGTGCCATTAAGCCGATAAAGCTGATGATGATTGCCAGTCCGGCACCAGTGGTAACCAGTTTTATCATGCGTTCTTCGTTGGTGTATTTATTGGCGTAAACAGCAGTTAACCGAAATTTACTGACAATTAATTCAGGCGAACAACTTTTTATCACCTCATCAATTTGTGCCAGCTGAGCAGAAGTGGTTCCAACTTTTGTGCGCACATAAAGGTTGTTCACGTTGTTGGCTTTGTTTATTATAACAAGAGGTTCGATAGAAGCACCGGGATGATCGATGTAGTAAAAGTCTTTTGCAATGGCGATTACCGTTAAGGGAGCTTTGAACATTTGAACCAAACTCCCAACTTTTACATCGGGGCCCAGCATTTTTGCAGCCGCTTCGTTAAGAATTACCGCATTTTTATCTGCTTCTGAATTAGTAAAATAACGCCCGTCAACAAGTTCCAGTTGCATGGTTTTGGCAAATCCGGGATGTACCCGATATTCATTTACACTATTAAAATTTCCCGGATCGCCATATTTTCTGATTCCTTGTCCGCTTGCACCTTGCCCCATTCCATGATCAGAAAAAGCAACATCTTCAACAAAAGCCAGTTGCCTTAATTCATCAGTAATTGCCGATGCACTTCTTCGCACCTCGTTATTTAGGTTGGTAATGCCAATTACATTCTCGGGATTAAAACCCAGTGGCACTTCTTTTAAATAGTTCACCTGGGCGAAAACAATTACCAGCGCACTAATGAGAAAAACCGATATGGAAAACTGCGAAATTACGGCAATGCGCGACAAAGTGCTTTTACGTTTTACTTTTGAGGACTTTCCTTTAAGCGCATCCACGAGGTTTAATTTCGACAAATAATAGCTTGGATAAGCACCCGAAATAAGGATTAAAACTGTTAGAATTGCCAAAACCAATAATATTCCGCTGAAGGAAAACATATCCGACAGCTCGATCTGGCTTTTCATTAATCGGGCAAAGGCAGGCTGAACAAGCGCTGTTAGCCCTAACGCCAGCACAAACGACAAAAGACTGATTACTGATGTTTCGGTAAAAAACAAACGCGACAATGTGCTTTGCGTTGCTCCCAACGATTTTCGTGAAGCAATTTCGGCAATTCGTTTTTCGCCATGCAAAACGTACAGATTAATGTAGTTTACCATGGCAATAAGCAACACCAAAAAGGCAATGCCGGCAATAATAAAAACATGTGTTAAATTGGCTTTTGGCGATAGATCGAAATCAGCAACGGTATGCAAGTGCAAATCGGCCAGCAATTCTGTTCCGGTTTCTACAGTCGCATTAAAAGGTTCACCCCACGGTTTCATTAACTCGTTGTTTGCAGCGGCTATTTTTTCGCCAACTGCAGCTAAATCGGCATTCTCGTCAATTCTGAAATAAGTGTACAGTTCAAGCCCTCCCCAGTTTTCGGGATGAACCGTCTGCATCGACATCAATAAATCGAAATTAAAATGCGTGTTGTTGGGTAAATCATTAATTACTCCCGTTACTGTAGCCGACTCCTCCGAAACATTCAAAACCTCGCCAACACAATCCACGGTATTAAATACCTTTAATGCCGTTGACCGGGTAATAACCACGTTGTTTTCACCTACCAAAGCATTGCTGGTGTTTCCCTGAATTAACTCCAATCCGAATACATCGAAGAAATCCTTATCGGCAAACAGTAATTGAAAGTTGGGAAATTTTTGTTTCTCGTATTCCGCTGTTGTTTCCCACCCTCTGTAAATTTGTGTTGCCGATTTTATTTCCGGAACGCTTAACGGAATTTCAGTGTATGAGCTGCGTGAAGCGATTCCCAAATTTGTAACATTGCCATCTTCGGTTACAGAGTTGTAAAGTCGAAGAACATTGTTTTTTGTTTGAAAATGCTGGTCATAGCTTAGCTCGTGTTTCAGGTAAACCGACAACAGCAAAACAGTACTTAATCCGATGGCCAATCCGGGAAGGTTTACAAAAACCAACAAGGGATTTCGCCTAAACATTCTGAATATAAATCGTAAATTTTTCATGGCTTTTTAGTTGTCAGGTGCAGAGAGCAGAGAGCCTAGCGTTAACTGCTCCCCGTGCGTATGGCTCTTTGCGCCCTGCAGTTTTCTACAGCAAAATCTCGCCCATTTCTTTTTTCACCTCTTCGGTAATAATCATACCATCGAACAGGTTAACAACACGGTGGGCAAACTCCGAGTCGTGCAGCGAGTGCGTAACCATTACAATGGTTGTTCCTTCGCGATTGAGTTCAGTAAGCAGGTTCATTACTTCCAGACCGTTTTTCGAGTCGAGGTTACCTGTCGGCTCATCGGCAAGAATTAGCTTCGGATTGGCAACTACCGCACGTGCAATGGCCACACGCTGCTGCTGACCACCCGAAAGTTGTTGCGGAAAGTGCTTGGCCCGGTGGGCAATTTTCATGCGTTCGAGTACTTTTTCCACCATCTCCTTTCGCTCGCGGGCTTTTAGTTTTAGGTAAATCAGTGGAAGTTCCACATTTTCGTAAACATTCAGCTCATCAATCAGGTTAAAGCTCTGAAAAACAAAGCCGATATTTCCCTTGCGCAGCATGGTACGGTTGCGTTCTTTTAGCTGTCCAACCTCTGCGTCATCAAAGTAATATTCTCCGCCGGTTGGATTATCCAGTAAACCGATAATGTTCATTAAGGTTGATTTTCCACAACCCGAAGGTCCCATAATGGCTACAAATTCGCCTTTTTTTACGTGTAAGTTCACCTCGTTCAACGCACTGGTTTCCACCTCTTCCGTGCGAAATACTTTTGTTAGATTTTCTGTCTTTATCATCTTATGAATGTTTTGTAAATACTTAACTCGTTTTCTCTACCCTTTTGTCTGTCGACATTTTCCCTTAAAAAGGGAAAAGCTTTCTGAACTTATTTTCTGCAAAACTTATAAGAACGTTCTCCCCTCATGAGGGGAGATGCCGAAAGGCAGAGGGGTAAAGTTCTTCTCCCTCTGCGCTTACTTAAACACAATCCTGTCGTTATCACCGAACAAATCATAGCTCGAAGTAATCACTTTCTCGCCCGGTGTTAAACCTTCAAGAACTTCGTAATACTGCGGATTTTGTTTTCCGATACGGATGCTGCGTTTTTCAGCTTCCGTTTCGTTATCATTCAGCACATAAACCCATTGGCCGCCGGTACTTTGAAAGAATCCACCTTTTGGAATGAGCACCGCTTTTTCGGGTTGTCCCAACTGCAATTTTGTGTGGTATGTTTGCCCGGTGCGGATGTTATCGGGTTTGGCTCCTTCGAAGATCATGTCAATTTCAAATTGTCCTTCGCGCACCTCAGGATATACTTTTTTAACGGTAAGGCTGTAATTTTCGCCACCACGCTCGAACGATGAATTTAATCCCCGGCGCACGCGGTCGATATAATGCTCGTCGATAAGCGCGTTGATTTTAAAGTCAGTTAAAATATTTACCATCCCGATTCGCTGGCCACGGGCGATTGACTCTCCAATTTCGGCATTTAACAATCCCAGCTGACCATCGGCCGGCGCTTTAACATTCAGGTTATCCAGGCGCAGGCGGGCCATTGCCAGGTTATCGCGCATGTTATCCAGACTCTCGTCCATATTTTGCTTTTGGTTGGCACGGAAAATCGAATCCTGCTCAAACTTCAGGTAAGTTAATTCTTTTTCTTTTAGTGCCAGCTCGTAATCTTCGCGGGCAATCAGGTAATCTTCGCGGGCAATCAGGTCATCGTCATACAAGGCTTTATATTGTTTGTACTTTCGCTCGGCCTGTGTTACTTTAAGATCAATCTCCAGCTTGGCACGTTGGTTGCCAATCTGTTGCTGCTCAATGGCAATTTGCGTATTCCGCAACTCGTTGGAATGGTAGGCCATGTTCGACTCGCTGTTCATAATGGTGGTATTCAGGTCGTTATTTTTCAAGCGCAGAATCACATCACCCTTTTTCACCATCTCTCCTTCTTCAATAAAAATCTCTTCCACTTTTCCGCCTTCTTCCACATCCAGAAAAATGGTTGTAATCGGCTCTACCTGGCCAATTACGGTAATGTAATCGTTAAACTCGCCGTCGGTAACGGAGCTTATGGTCAATTTGTCCTTTTCGGCCCGAAAAACCGAACCGCTGCTTCCCATTACCACTTTAAACACAAGAAAGGCAAACGCCAATCCGCCAACAATCCAGATAATGTGTTTGGCTTTTAAGCCTTTCTTCTTTTCAATTTTTTTATCCATTCCCATGATATACCTGCTTTATAGCCCCTCCCAACCTCCCCAAAGGGGAGGAGATTGAAGCATTTCATTTGAAACTCTTTCCTATCATCAATCGTTACTCTTTTTCTCCCCCTCGGGGGAGTTAGAGGGGGCTGCCTCCCAAAAACGCTGCCCCCGGTAAAACTGCAATAGTTTCATTTTAATTTCCCACTGTGTGCGCGAGCGTAAAACCTGACTTTGCGTATTCGCTAACCGGTTTTTAGCAACGTAGTAATCGTTAATGTCGATCAGCCCCTGGTCAAATTTCTTCTCTGCAGCCCGAAAAGCCAACTCATCAACTTCGGTACGCTTTACATACTGACTGTGCTCTTTGTACAAAGCTTCCAGTTCTGTAAGGTTATTTACCATTTCGAAAAACAGTTTTTGACGTTCGTCGTCGAGGTTATTTTTGGCACGTTCCAGTTCTAGTTTGGCCTTTTTCACTTCGGAGCGATTGCCCCACCGGCTAAAAACCGGGATACTTAACGAGGCTCCCACATACTGGTTTTTGTTGTTTTTCCACTGATTGCCAAAAGGTACCGTATTTCCTAAACTATCAGTATTGGTTTCATAAAAACCCGTACTTATCGATCCGTTGGCATAAATTGATGGATATAGCGACGAACGACTTATAGCAAGTCCTTTTTCCGTAGCTTTCACGTTGGCTTCAATCGAGCGGTAATACGGCGACCAACCGGTGTATTGCTCAAAAAGCTGTCGCGGCTGCGCCACCTGCTCGCTTATTACCACCGACGATTTATCCACCAATTCCATTTCCTCTGCAGACACAAAGTTCATCAACTGCTTTAGTTTTAAAGTAGCTGTTTCCAGCGTGTTTTCAATCTGAATTTTGTTAAGTTCTTCGCGCTCCAGATTGGCGCGCATTTCCAGTAAGTCGGTTTTGGCTTTTAACCCGACTTCCACTTTCTTTTCTGTTGTTTTCAAACTTAGCTTCGAAGCTTCTACCTGCTCGTTGGCAATTCCGAGCATTCCTTTATAATAAACCACATCAAAAAAGGCCACCATCACGTCAAACGCCAAATCGTCGGTTGCATTTATACGATTGTATTCTGATGCCTGTTTTCTGAATTGCTGGTATTTTATCTGGTTTTGAATACGAAATCCATCGAAAACAGCTATGGACGACGATAATTCGAAGTTACTGGAAAAAAACTCGGTATTGATATAGTCGTTGGTATTCGGATCAGCCGAACGACCAAAACTTAAACCTGCACTGGTTGAAGCACCTATACCCGGCAACATATTACGTTTGGCCTGCTGCGCATCCTCCAGCGATAGTTTTTCAAGAATCTCGTATTCTTTTAAATTAATGTTGTTCTCAATGGCGTAAGAAATACATTGGTTCAGGCTCCATTTTTGCTGGGCCTGAACCGTATTTCCAATTATTAAATACAAAACTATTATGAGAATTATTCGTTTTTTAATCATCGTGTAAAAATTGTTTCCATTGTATGTGCCATTATAATGCCACAAACCCAAACGCCTGATTTTATGACAATTAAAAACCAAACCTTATTGAAATCGTTAAAATAATTTACAGGAATTTGTAAAATATTTTTACAGTTGATTGGAAATGATTTGGGCATGGTCTAATTTTGATCCATCAGTTCCATAATTATTTGTCATTTCGAACGTAGTGAGAAATCTGTTTCTTCAGAATCAATTGTAAGAGATTTCTCAGTCGTTCCTCCTTCGAAATGACAACAACATTGTTTACTATGCCAAAAGGAAACATCTTAATAGTTGACGACAACAAAAGTATAATCAGCACCCTGGAAATTTTGCTGGGACAGGAGTTCGATGCTGTTAAAGGAATTACAAATCCTAACCTCATTCCCAATGAACTCCGAACGGGCAACTACAATGTTGTTATTCTCGATATGAATTTTCAGGCCGGTATAAACACCGGAAACGAAGGTTTATACTGGCTCGAACAGATAAAAAAGAGCTATCCTGATATTTCGGTGGTGTTGATTACTGCCTACAGCGAAGTGGAACTGGCCGTAAAAGCACTGAAGCAGGGAGCTACCGATTTTGTACCAAAACCCTGGGATAACAGCAAACTGCTGGCTACGATAAAAGCAGCTGTTCAGCTGAATTTTTCGAAAACAGAAGTTGGTAAACTCAGGCAAAAAGAAGCCGGTTTAAAACAGGAACTCAACCGCGACCAGCGTTTTATCATTGGCTCGTCGCCACAACTTACGCAGGTAATGAACATGGTGCGCAAAGTGGCTAAAACCAATGCCAATATTCTGATTACCGGCGAAAACGGCACCGGTAAAGAACTGATTGCCCGCGAAATACACCGCCTGTCGCAGCGCCGAAACGAAGTAATGGTAAGTGTTGACATGGGCGCCATTAGCGAAACCCTTTTTGAAAGCGAACTGTTTGGCCATGTAAAAGGGGCTTTTACCGATGCCCGCGAAAACCGCGCCGGTAAATTTGAAACCGCTCACAAGGGCACTCTTTTTCTCGACGAAATCGGGAACCTTTCCTTCCATTTACAAGCCAAATTACTGGCTGCCATTCAAAACCGCGAGTTTATGCGCCTGGGCTCCGACAAGCCTATTCCTGTGGATATCCGATTGGTTTGTGCCACCAACAAAAAACTCGAAAATATGGTGGTCGAAGGTTTGTTTCGCGAAGATTTGCTGTACCGTATCAACACCATCCAGATCGAGGTTCCGCCGCTGCGCGAAAGAGGAAACGACATTATTGTTTTGGCCGATTTCTTTTTGAAAAAATTTGCTACCAAATACGAAAAACACGGATTAAAAATTAACCAGTCTGCCCAGGACAAACTGCTAAAATACACCTGGCCCGGAAATATTCGTGAGCTGCAACACACCATCGAAAAAGCAGTTATTTTAAGCGATTCGATGGTTTTAAAACCCGAAGACTTTTTCTTTAAACAGGTATTTGCTTCGAAGTTTGAAGACGAACATCTGACCATTGACGAAATGGAAAAACGCATGATTCTTTCGGCCATCGATAAAAATGCCGGAAACATGAGTATGGCTGCCGAGAAGCTCGGAATTACACGCCAAACGCTGTATAACAAAATTAAAAAATACGGGCTATGATTAGTAAGAGTATCTATGTGAATATCCTTATCCGGGTTCTGCTATTACTAGCCGGTTCCCTGTTCTTAGGATGGCTAATCTTCCACCGGCAAGCTTATGTTTTTGCCATCATTCCCTCGCTGTTTATTTTGGGAGTTACCATAAATCTCATCTATTTCCTGAACCGCATCAACCGGCGAATATTTTACTTTTTTGATGCGATAAAAAACGAAGATTCAACACTTCGGTTCCCCAATAATGTTAACAACAAAGTTATAAACGACCTGAACCAAAGCCTGCAAAAAGTAAACGCACAAATTCAGCAAATCTACCTCGAAAACCGGAAGCAGGAACAGTATTTCCAGGCCCTGCTTGAACACGCTGCCACCGGAATGTTCACCTTCAACGAGAAAGGATTTATTCTGCATTCAAACAACCTGGCCAGGCAACTTTTCGATATGGATGTGCTTACACACATCAACCAGCTGGACCGAATAGATCCGAAACTTTATCAGACCATAAAAGAAATTCAGCCAACGGAACAACGCCTTGTTACACTGCACCTGAAAAGCGGTGTTATTCAGCTGCTCATCAAGTCAAATTCATTTATTTCCGAAAACAATTCGTTGATGTTGATTTCGGTCCACGACATAAAAAACCAGCTGGATGAAAAAGAGCTGGAATCGTGGCGTAAATTGATACGTGTGATGATGCATGAGATTATGAACTCGATCACTCCTGTTACCTCATTGTCAGAAAGTCTGGCCGGTTACTTTTACAAAAACGGAGCAATGGTTTCGCCTGAAGATATTACTGTGAAAACGATAGAAACCACTATTCGCGGCCTGGAGGTTATACGCGAACAAGGCAAGGGACTGATTAATTTTGTGGAATCGTACCGGAAAATTACACGGCTTCCGGCTCCGGAAAAGAAAGTCTTTCAGGTGAAGAACCTGATCGATCACATCCGCATTCTCTCCTCTTCGTTTGAAAATGCCGGTCGCATTGAGTTTTCGTGTAATGTTACACCTTCTGAACTGGAATTACATGCCGACGAAAAGCAGATTTCACAAGTATTAATCAACCTCGTAAAAAATGCCTGTCAGGCCAATGAAGGCAATGAGAATGCAAAAATCCAGATTGAAGCAACAGTAAACGAAGCAGGCCGTGCTACCATTTCGGTTACCGACAACGGCCCGGGCATTTCGGACGAGCTGATGGACAAGATTTTTATTCCCTTTTTTACCACAAAAGACAATGGCTCGGGAATCGGGCTCAGCATTTCAAGGCAAATTATGCAATTGCATGGCGGCAGCCTGAAAATGAGTTCAGTTCCCGAAAAATATACCTCGGCGGTTCTGGAATTTTAAGCCCGAAATCCTTTTTATACCAAATTGACCACAAAATGCCGCATATAAATTTGTTATTTTCCGTTTCTACTGTGTTGAAAAATTTTAACGTAGCTCGGCTATGCTAAAATTTTTCGCCTTGTACAAACGGAAAATAACCGGCATATCCAATACGGCATTTTATAATCAAATTGGTATTATTTTTTGCTGATAATGCGGTCGCCCGAAAATTTACCGCTTCCCGACAGCAGCAAAACAACATAGCCTACCAGGTAAAGCAAGGCCATTTCTTTGCGACCAAACGGATCGGCACCATGAACAATAAAAGCTGCAACAGCCATGGTTACGATTGATGGAATAGCAGCCAGGCGGGTTCCTAAACCAAGTACGATGAGAATGGAACAGACAACCTCGGCAAAAACTGTAAGTACCAGCGAAACTTCGGGGCCTAATCCAATCGGATCGCCAAATTGCATTTCGCCGGCTAAAAGGCGCTGTAGTTTCGGAAATCCGTGGGTTAGCATAAAACCTCCTGTTGCCAAACGCAATAGCAACAGCGATAAATCAACACTCGTATTGTTTAATTTTGTTTGAAACAACTTCTTCATAGCTTCTGAATTTTATTTAACATCAAACAGCCACCTTCTGAAATTGTTGAATCACTTTCCGAAATTATAAATAAAAAGCCCGATAACCATAAGGCTACCAGGCTTTCCAACTCAATATATATCAACGTCTTCTAATCGATTTTCGAAAGCCAAACATCCATTTTATTGGCTCCACGGTTATTCCAAACGAAATATGGAATGGCCGTAAATGTTTCGGCTTTTGTCCTTCCCGATGCTTTAACCACCTCAACACCTGCCAGCAAATCAGCGTCATAATTGCTTTCAAATTGTGTTTCTGCCGATACCTTAATCGATCCAATTTCAGGATTATCCTTTTCTTCCACACAATATACAATCGGGCCTCTTTCAAGAGCCACTTTTCCTTTGTCGGCTTCAACAAGCTCGCTGGCTTTTACCGTGCGCACCTGCATTGGCAAACTCAATTCCACCTCATCGCCAGTGTTCCACTCACGATCTAAAACAGCATAACCCTGTTCCGTTTCGTAGCTTACCTTTTCGCCGTTCACTAAAATTTCTGGTTTTGCGGCCGGAGCATTTGTGTAACTATACAAATCGCCCGGCAGCGGCTGGTTTTGTGCCCATCCCGGAATACGAACACGCACTGCAAACTGTGATGCTTTTTCAGGCGTTACAGAGATTTTCACCTTTCCATCCCATGGATATTTTGTCTCCTGATCAATTTTCACTTCTGAACCGGCCATTTTTACTGAAGTGCTGCTCTGAACGAACAGGTTCACGTAAATATCGTTGTCCTTTTGCGCGTAAATATATCCCGGTACCGACGGCATAAAACGACACATATTTGAAGGACAGCAGGAACAATCGAACCACGGCTCGCGGGTAAGACTTCCACCGCTGTTGAAATGATAATGCATATCGCACGACAGTGGATTTGGGTAGAAGAAATTTGTTCCGTCGAGTGCCACTCCCGAAATCACTCCGTTGTACAAACTCCGCTCAAGCACATCGATATATTTCGAGTCGCCATGCAGCAAAAACATGCGGTAATTCCAGTATACATTTGCAATGGCAGCACAGGTTTCGTTATAAGCCGTAAGGTTTGGCAATTCGTAGTTTTCACCAAAAGCTTCACCATCGTGTTTCGCGCCAACTCCTCCGGTGATATAAATCTTTTTATTCACCACATTGTTCCAAAGCTGATCAACCGCGTTTGAGTAAGCGGCATCTTTGTAAAGAGCGGCAATATCGGTCATTCCAGCGTACATATAAACTGCACGCACCGCATGTCCAACTGCTTCATCCTGTTCAACAACCGGCACATGATCCTGATTATATGGCCCCCAAAGTTCGCGTTTGGTGCTATCTCCCCTAAAATCGAGAAAATGCCTGGCCAGATCAAGGTATTCCTTTTTATCGGTAATCTGATAAAGCTTGATCAGGCCGGTTTCAACAATTTGATGGCCCGGCACCTGCGGATTTTTATCGGCTCCGAAAACAGCAACCAGCAAATCGGCATTTTTTGTGGCAATATCCAGGAAGTTCGTTTTTCCGGTTGCATGGTAATGAGCTGCAGCAGCTTCATACATGTGGCCGGCATTGTAAAGCTCATGACTCCAGGCCAGTCCTTCCCAACGCTCTCCCGGAGGGCACCATTCGGCCGGCGAATGGGTCGGGTCAATTGTTTTCCAGGTAGTGAGGTACCCGTCTTCCTCCTGACCGATACCAATGATTTCAATCAGCGAATCAACGTAGGCATCCAGTTTCGGATCCGGAATGGTGGTCATTGAATATGAAGCACCTTCAATAATTTTATACACATCGGTATCGTCGAAGGGCATATCTCCGCGCACAGTGCCTTCCATTTTGCCGCCGGCAATCAGGAAATTTTCGAGCCTTCCGGTCTCTTCACATTTCTGAAAAGACGCCGGAATAGTTGCTTTCCGATTGGTTTCAATCTTTGGCAACCAAAAAATATCATTCACCTGAACATCGCTAAACGACACCCCGTTTATGGGATATTCTGCGTGTTCCGGTTTTGCTTCTTTTGGCTGGGTTGAACAACTCAACAAAAAAAGTGAGGCTATAATTGCCACAGAAAAAGTTAGTCTCATGGTTTATTTATTGATTTTTAATTCGTATCACTGAAAATGAATAAGCCGGAAGTGTATAATCAAATTTTTCAGCAACGCTTATTATGCTTTCATCCGGTTTTGCTGTTTTAGAATCCGGGTTGCCTTTTAAAACAGATAATACAGCTTCTGAATCTGAAACTTCAAAGGCAGAAAGATCGATTTTTGCGGCTACTTCAGCCGGAAGCAAATTCACCAGTTTTACGATAATATCGTTGGTTTTGCTGTCCTTCACTACCGAAATGGCAACGCGTTTTCTAACGGCTTCGCTGTTATCCGAAAGTTTTACTTCAGAAGGAATATACGAATCGCCGGCGTTGTTGCCGTAAAGTTTCTGCACGTAATAGCCCACGGTTGGATGCACTTCCTCGTTGTTGAAATAAATCAGATCAGGATTCCACTGCGTAAAACCTTCTTTGGCCAGCAGCGGTGCATATGTAGTCATGGTAACCACATCGGCATTTCGTTCAACAGCGGTTAAATACAAGGCTTCTGAAAGTGCTGTTTCAATATTGTTCGGGCGTCCCGGCAAGTGAGCTGCATATTCTCCGAGGTAAACTTTTGATTTGCTGCGGTCGTAACGATCGTAATAATCCTGGTTGTGAATAAACCAACCCGGCGGCTGATAGTAATGCTCGTCAACCATCGGAACTTCAAGTTTTGTAGCCAGCTCCCAGCCTTCTTCATAATCGGTGCCGGTATAAAACGGGCCAACTGTCCCGATTACCGTAATCTCAGGATATTGCTCGCGCACGGCATTGTAAATCATCGTAAAACGCTCTTCAAAAACATCGGTAATCAGGTCTTCGTTTCCAATGCCAATGTATTTCAGGTTGAAAGGCTCCGGGTGTCCGGCTTCGGCGCGTATTTTTCCCCATTTGGTGTTTTTATCGCCGTTTGCCCACTCAATCAAATCGAGCACTTCCTGCACATAAGCATCCATTTCGCACATGGGAATTCCGCCCTGTTGACCATGACCTCCACACGACGAGTTCTGACAAGGTACACCAGCTGCTAAAACCGGTACCGGCTCCGCATCAATATCTTCGCAAAACTGGAAATACTCGTAATAACCCAATCCGGCGGTTTGATGGTAGTTCCAGATGTTTCGTTGCGGAACACGCGCTTCCAGTGGCCCCACCGTGTTGTTCCAGTGGTAAATATTTTCCAGTCCATCGCCATGCGCCACACAACCTCCGGGGAAACGCACAAAGCGGGGTTTCATATCGGCGATTACCTGAGCCAGATCAGCACGTAAACCATTTTTGCGGTTTTTGAATGTATTCTCAGGGAAAAGAGAAATCATATCCAGAGCCACCTTCCCGGCTTCCTGAGGAATGACTTGCAACTTTGCTTTTGCGGTGGTCTTTGTTGCTGTTAATTGCGCTTCCAGCTTTTTCCAATTGCCGGAAAATGCTTTTGTTTTTACCTCCGTCAGCACTTCGCCGTTTTCATCAACCAGTGCTACACGCAAATTATTTTTTGCACCGTTCAGCATTTTGGCAAAAACCGAGAAGTTGTACTTTTCGCCCTGCTTAAGCGATATGCCGTTAAAGCCTTCGTTTACCAACGCAACACCCGGCTTTTCAATATCGAGCACTGCAAAATGTTTGTTGTTTTTATGAATTGGCGCAACGGTATCGATGGCAAAGCTTGCTTCGTCGTCCGATAAACTCCAGGCTTTTTTAGCAGTCCATGTCATATCGCTTCCTTTTCGATCGGAAAGCTGATATTCAAAACCACGGTTTTGCACCAACTCGGCATACAAACCTCCATCGGCAGCGTAATTAATGTCTTCGAAAAATATCCCGATCAACATGTCGCTGATGGTTTTGCTGTTTTCAGGAAGAACCGAAATTTCTGCGTCAACAGTTTTTAAGTTCTTAAAACGTTCAGCATCCAGCGATGTATTGTCGGCCCGTTGCTGCTCGTGAAAACGGCTCCATTCGTTCCATTTAATCAGGGCATCAATTTCATTCCACGACAATTTGTTAATCACTCCGGTTTGCACTTCACCATCTACAAGAACCGTTTCGCGCAAATTCAGCCGATCAGCTTTTGTAGCTTCTTCTGTTGCCGAATAAGTTTTGAAATCGTTTGTAGTGGTCTTAAAGATCTTTTCGCTGCCGTTGTTTTCGTTCATCCAGGTAATTGTGTACTCCTTGTTTTGCTCATCGAAAGCAACTTCAATGTTGGCTACATTTCCGGCTTCGACTACTTCGGGGTACGACTGGCGTTTCCAGTTGTACAAGTCGGTTGAAGCGGCGTGTGCAAACTGTTGAATGTCATCGTTCAATGTCCACAGGCAGTGCCACAAACCATTATTATCCTGAAACAAAAACGGATTGAACATTTTCTTTTGCGATCCCCAGCTGCCAAAATCGCTTGCCAGAAACCGGAATTCGGGGCCGATGGCATGCCAGTTTTCACGATCGACACTCCAGGCAAAATTCAGGCCGGCAGTGTTGTTGTTATTTCCGCAGGTGTACGAAAATACATAGGCTGAATCGGGCTCGTTGGCGCGTAACGAAACGGTGGCCAGAAACAGCAAAAAAAAGGTTATAATGTTGATCTTCATAATTAATATTTTTCAATAAGCTGATAATTATTGAATTTCGTTTTTCGTGAGCAACCGCACTTCGATTAGCTGCATACTCGCATTCTTGTCGGAAGCCTGCACCTTAAATACCAGTTCTTGTTTAGCAACTTCGCTATCGGGTATCGGGATTATTTTTTCCAGAATCGCATCTTCATCCCCGTTATTCAGCTTTATGGTACCTGCAGGTTTGTTGTTCACCAGAATTTCGGCCGAACGCGGATAAGCTGAATCAAAATATTTAAGGTGTAAAAAACGACCTTTCTTATCCTGATTTTTCAGGTTGTAGCTAAAGAAATCGCTTGTTTCGCGGTAATGGTAATCATTAGCGTAACCGGTTCTTGATCGTTCAAATTTCACGAAGTGATCCGATTCGGGCTGCTGCTCGCCTGATTCAACTTTGTCAACAGTAATGGCATCTAATGCAATCCGGGCTTTTTCTTCTTCCTCAACCTGGCGAATCATATCGTTCAATTGTTCATCCGTTGCCTGCGACCAGTAGATGTTATAACGCGACTCGTGTATACGGTAGAACGGCAGCAGTTCCAGTCCATTTTCATATTTTTCAGGATATAAACCGCTTAGTTTGAATGCCAGCTTATCGCTGTCCTTTTTATCCAGCATCGACGGCAAATTATCAGCCGGTGCCACAATTACCGGCCTATCTTTCAGCGGAATCATTTTACCATGTGCCACGTGTCCCATTCGGCTTGCATCGGCATATAATCCCTTCAAATCTTCGGTGCCGGTTTTTGCTGCCAACACTATCGGTCCGTAATTGAACGCATAATTATTACTGCCGTCTTCCAACTGTTCCGTCGTAATTTTCATGGGTAAAACCAGCTCTACTTTATCGCCTTTTTCCCATTCGCGGTTAACAACAGCATATCCATTTTCCGACACCTGATATTTTGTTTCGCTTCCATTCACCAACACTTTCAAAGCACCCTCTTCAACCCACGACGGGTAACGCAGGTGCAATTCAAATTCCGTTTTTTCGCCCGGATTGATAGTTAGAAAAACCTTGTCCTCATCAGGGAACTTGGTTTCCAAAACAACCTCTGTGTTTTTTGCTTCCCAGTTCAGTACCGACGGAATGAACAGGTTTACATAAAGCGACTTATCGGTGTATGCATAAATCATTTCGCCATATTTTCCCGGATTTTCGATGCCCGACCCCACACAACACCAAAAACTGGTTTCGGGTTGCGAATACACGCGGTAATGGTTGGGGCGCATGGGCGTAAAATAAACCAGGCCGCCGTTGTCGGGGTTAAGCGAGGCTAAAATATGGTTATAAAGAGTTTTCTCGTAATAGTCGATAAACTTGCTGTTGTTGCCAAAAGTAGGGTACAGCATTTTGGTCAGTTTCAGCATATTGTACGAATTGCAGGTTTCAGGCCCTTCAACCGATGAAATCATTTCCGAGAAATCGTGTTTTGGGTGAAAGTGCTCGCGAACGCTGTTTCCGCCAATCGCCACACTGCGGCCATTTACCACTTCATCCCAAAAATACAGGGCTGCATCCGACCAGGCCGAATCGCCACCCAGTTCGGCAATGCGCTGGTAACCGATAACTTTTGGAATTTGCGTGTTGGCATGTTTCCCGTTCAACTCATCGTGATGCCCGATTAAAGGATCAAGAATTTCGTGATGCGAAAACCGTTTGGCCAGCACGAGGTATTTCTCGTCGCCGGTAATTTCAGCTACATCGGCAAAGGTTTCATTCAATCCGCCGTGCTCACTTCTCAGCATGTCCTGAATTTGCTCATCGCTTAAGCCGGATACCAAATCCAGCATCCAGTCGGTCATGGCAATCAGCATTTGTTTTGCCGTTTCGTTGTGGGCGTACAACCACGCATCGCGCAAGCCGGCGTAAGTTTTATGAATGTTATACAGCGGCACCCATTTGCCATTCAGGCTGAAACCTCCGGCACGGATATCGCCAACTTTTATCTCATCCCATGCAGTTTGTCCGCCGGGAACGCCGCCAATGTAACCGTTTCCGTTGGCATCCTGGCAACGTTTTAGTTCGGAAATCATGTCGTCGAGTCTTTCCTTCATTTCCGTATTGCCGGTTGAGGCGTACATCAGCGACAACGCCGTAAGGTAGTGCCCGCCAATGTGCCCGTCGAGGCCTGTGTTCTCCCAATTAGGGTAACTTTCTGCCTTGGTTTCCAAGCCGGCTTCGCGCAAAAACGGAGCTAATAAACGATCGGGGTCAAGCGCCATAAGGTAAGCAATGTCTTGCAGTTGTGCGTTTTTAAATTCACTATCCAGCAGTTTTACATCGCTAAGATTAAAATACTGCGCCGTCGAATTATCAACTTTTTTAACACATGAACTAAGGATGAAAACCAACGTAAAAATTAATGTTATATACTTCATGAGACCGGAGATTATAGGTTAATTTTTAACAATACACTCTCGTGTGCCGAAAGACTTTTATCAATGGAACCGGAGAACGTTCCAAGGTCTTCTCCCGTCCACATGTTATTTGCCGAACATTCACCATCGATACCCAGTTCGGATAGTTCAACACCTACATTTAAAGGCTCTTCGCCATCAGAGATATTGAACAGTGCGAGGTAAATTTCTCCGGTATCCGGATTTTTTGATGTGATCGCCACTTTATTTTCATCCTGGAAAAGTTGTTTAACACCGGTGCTTTTGCGATGCATTTTCAGCACTTCTTCGTTGGTTAACAACGACAGCGTAAAATCGTCGTTACTAGGCAAGTCGCCGCCAAACATTAGTGGCGATTTAAAAATGGTAAACAGCGTCATTAACGAATATTGCTCATTTGGTGTAAGACGCGTCATGCGGTCTTCGCCACGTTCGCCACGAATTGAGATACGTCCGAGCGGAATCATATCGCAATCGGGCCAGGTGCCGGGCGCAATGTGCGGATACCATTGTTCGGCTACTTTTATCAGGTTGGCGAAATGGTGCCAGGTATCCCAAACATCATCAACCATGCGCCACATATTGGCATGTTCTTTTACGTGGTCGGCAGCCGTAATTGGCGTTGCGCCAGGCGATGTACTCAGTACGATCGGGCGGCCACAATTATCGATGGCGTTACGGATTAGTTCGATTTCCCCCTGATGATATGGTCGTGACAAATCGTCGATTTTAATAAAATCAACGCCCCAACCTGCGTACATATTCATAATCGAATTGTAATATTCCTGCGCACCGGGTTTGTCGGCAACAATGGTATAATTATCACGCAACCAGGGGCACTGCAATTCAGTGGAGTAAATCTGATCGGCAGTAATTCCGTCGGTTCCCAGAATCGGCAATTTGTTTTCGACCGCCACTTTCGGAATACCGCGCATAATGTGGATACCAAATTTCAATCCTTTGCCGTGCACATAGTCGGCCAGCTCTTTAAAACCTTTTCCATCCGCAGCCGAAGGGAAACGGTTTACAGCAGGTTGGTAACGGCCGTATTCGTCGATTACATAACGCGGATCGGTTTGGTTGTAACCGCCGGCTTTGTCGTTTTCAACAAACCAACGGATATCAACAACAATGTATTCCCAACCGTGTCCCTTAAGATTTTCGGCCATGTAATCGGCATTGGCCTTTACCTCGTGTTCCTCAACGGTTGGCCCGTAGCAGTCCCAGCTGTTCCAGCCCATGGGTGGCGTTTCGGCCCAGGTTTTAAACTCGCCTTTGGCAAACGGCTCGGGTTGTTTCTGATTGTTACATGCAAAAAGTGCAAAGAGAATTGCAACAGATAGTAGTTTAAAGTTCTTCATATTTTTATTGAATTTATTGACAATGCAAATGCCAGTACATTAACAAAAGTAAAATAAACTCTTATTTTTATCAGTCGCTTTTATGCCAAATTATGTGGACAAATCGGTAAAAGTCTTGCATATAGTTGTTACAACAACATGTATGCTCCCCCAATCTTCCACACGATAGTCGTTCGCAGCAAGGAGATCACGATAATCTTATGCCAGAGAACGTCACTCATCCATCAGCGAACAAACCTCTTTAATCAGCGTGTTACAACCAGACAAAAGATGAACATTAACTGATGATTTTTTTCGTTCATCTTCTGCCAGTGAAAGCTTATCTTATACATTTACACGTCTGCCGGGAAGCAGATGATTGTTTTCTGTTCGAAGAGCAAAGCCCTTGCTCATTTAAATATATCTGTACTCTTTCGTTTTTTTACAAACCTGAATCATTATATGTATTCGTTTCGCTCATCGCCAAACTTTAGTAATTTAGCCTTATCAACGAGTAATAACGTTAAACAACCAGCTAAAATTAATTACAACCATGAATAAAACTAAATCGAACTCAAAAGCAGGATTAAAGTGTATTATGCTGTTCATTGCACTTTTCCTGAGTTTTAACCTGTTTGCACAAGTTGCGCCAAATCCGTTTGCAAAAGCGCCCGAGCCAGAAGCAACGGTAAGCTATACTAATCCTGTCCTTCCCGGTTTTTACTCCGACCCGAGTGTTTGCCGTGTTGGCGACGACTACTACCTCATTACCAGCACTTTTGAATATTTTCCGGGAGTTCCCATTTTCCATAGTAAAGACCTGGTTAACTGGCAACAGATCGGTCATTGTATTCACCGGAAAGAACAAATTCCGAACGGGCTGAACATTTTTGCAGCAACGCTGCGTTACCACGACGGAACTTTTTATATGATTACAACCAACATTACCGGCGGAGGAAACTTTTTTGTAACTGCAACAAATCCTGCCGGTCCGTGGTCGGATCCAATTTGGGTTGATGTTCCCGGAATTGATCCCGACCTGTTTTGGGACGAAGATGGAAAAGCCTACATTATTAGTTCGCCATTTATTTTGTATGAAGTTGACTTAAAAACCGGAAAATTATCGGAGGGTAAAAAAGTATGGAACGGCACCGGCGGCCGTTATGCTGAAGGACCACACATTTACAAAAAAGACGGTTGGTACTACTTGATGGCAGCAGAAGGCGGAACCGAAGAGGCACACTCTGAAACCATTGCCCGCAGTAACAGCATTTGGGGGCCATACATCGATAATCCGGCCAATCCGATTTTAACACACTGCAACGCTGCCGGCCAGGGAAAACCGATACAGGGAATTGGCCATGCCGATATCATTCAGGCACACGACAATTCGTGATGGATCGTTTTCCATGGTTACCGCAATATTTCGGATAAAACGCACCACATTTTAGGGCGCGAAACCTGTTTGGCACCGGTAAGCTGGCCCAAAAACGGCTGGCCTGTGGTAAACGGAAACGGAACGGTTGACATTGATATGACCTGCCCTACCCTGCCCTTAAAACCGCTTCCCGAACCTCCTGCTAAAGTGGAGTTTGATAACGAAAAACTCGGTTTAGACTGGAACTATATTCAGGCGCCCGTAGAAAATAACTTTTCACTAACGGAACGAAAAGGATTCCTGCGATTAAAAGGAGCTGCTGAAACCATCAGTACCAACAAAGCGTCAACCTTTGTGGGACGCCGGCTAAAAGACCATTATTTTACAGCCACCACTCAGCTTGATTTCGACCCGAAAAATGAGAATGAAGAGGCCGGGTTGATTTTGCTAAACAACGGTTCGCACTTCGATATACTGGTGAGTAAAAAAGGAAACGACCGTATTCTCACCGTAAAATTGCAATTCGGACAAACCGTTTATACCTCGAAAGCATATACGCTAAAACCGGGTTCGGTGAAACTGCGGGTTAACGGCGATAAAACCACTTTTACCTTTTCGTTTGCACAGGGCAACGACGAATTTACACCCGTTGAAACCGCCGATGCGAAGTTTCTGGCAACCGAAACAGTGGGCTTTTTTACCGGTATTTATGTTGGATTGTATGCCACCGGAAATGGCAAAACTTCGGAAGCTGACGCCGATTTCGACTGGATGGAATACCTGAAGAATTAGTTGAAACTTATATGTAATATGGTAATTTACATAAAAGCAAACACAAACATTAGCTTGCAGAAAATGCCTAACATAAAATTTTTGTGGCTAATTTTAACAACTCTAAAAAATTTAATAACAGTATGAAACGAGCATGTAAACTATTCACACCCAAGAGGATGACTAAAATAAATGCGAGTTCCATACGATACCTTAGTAACAAACAATTTTAATCGTATGAAAAGAACACTTTTTCTTAAGGTAATGATATTGATGATTGTGGCTACCGGCGCAATACTCAATACCCAAGCGGCCAAAGTTCAACACTTAACAACTCACAGTCAGTCGATGGATAAAGACATAGAAACTGTGGTAATTACTCCGGAAGGTTATTCCGAAAACAATTCCTACCCGGTTCTTTACCTGCTTCACGGCTATAGTGGCAATCAAAACGACTGGATAAACAACGTACCTGAAATTAAAAACTATGCCGATTTGTATCAGTTTATTATCGTTTGCCCTGATGGCGCTTTTTCGAGCTGGTATTTTGATAGCCCGATTGACAACAGCATAAAATACGAAACCTATGTAGCGCATGAATTGGTTGATTGGGTGGACAATTCGTTTAGCACCATTGCCTCACGCGAAGGACGTGCCATTACCGGACTAAGTATGGGTGGACACGGTGCCTTGTATCTGGCTTTCAGAAACCAGGATGTTTACGGTGCTGCTGGCAGTTTAAGCGGCGGAGTTGATATCCGGCCGTTTCCCAATAACTGGGATATTTCGAAACGACTGGGCACTTATGCTGAAAACAAGGGAAATTGGGAAGAAAACACAGTCATCAACCTGGTTTATAAACTAACGCCCGGAGCGCTTGAAATTGCCATTGATTGTGGTGTAGGCGACTTCTTTTACGGCGTTAACTGCAACTTACACGAAAAACTTCTTGAGCGAAATATTCCGCACGATTTTACCACACGCCCCGGAGGACACACCTGGGAATACTGGAAAAATGCGATTGCTTTTCAAAGTGTATTCTTTCACCACTTTTTTGAAAAAGGAAAGGAAGACTAAAACGGATAAAACAGCAATTAAGAAGCCTGATACTCATTTTGAATATCAGGCTTTTTGATACTCGGACGGGAATCGAATTACGCCCATAATGCACTCATAATCTACATGTTATTTCAACACAAATAGTGAGGTCTCGTTTTTGTCTCTCACTGGTTCATTTTCAATATTTTATAGCCTAAAAATACGAAAATGTAACCCCTTATTCAAATGTTGATTAATTCCCACGGATGTAGATGAAGAATATCTTTATAGTTCGAATATTTCATATCATCAAGAGAAACAACATACTTTTCATAGTTATCTTTTATCTGTAAAAGGTTGCCAAATTCCCTGTTTATAACATTTTCGTTGTTTAATAAATAGCATACCTGAATATTGAACCATCCAATTTTCGTGGACGGACACCTTTGTTAAATTGCCTCATATTTTATTACCATTTTTTAGACCAACGGGATGCTAAACTTGGGTTTTGGTCTGCCCAAAACATAAACTTGCTATCCTACCTCGAAAGGGTCTTTTTATGGAAATAAAGTTAGGTAACAGAACAGAGAAAGAAAACAGCAAACAAGCTCAATTTCAACCAAATAAAATAAATCTTGCTATTTTTTAAATAACAATAATAAATTCGATTTTGTGCAATAAAATATCATGAAGTCTTCTCAATTTTACGCAATTATTAACACGACAGAAGTGCTGAAAACAGAAGCCTTTTACTCATTTTATCAATTAAATTGTTTAAAACTCCAAATTACATTGTATACATAAAAACACTAAACTTGTTTTGGATTATTGGTTTATCGTGTAGCAACGCTATCCGGTATGAAAAGGGAATCCTGTTAAAATCAGGAGCTGTACCCGCAGCTGTAAGTCCATAAATGTGTTTTTGAAAATCTTTTGCCACTGTTCGCCAATTGACGGATGGGAAGGCTTCAGAAACAGGACAAGCCAGAAGACCTGCCAAAATCATTTTTAATAATTAGGCTTTCGGGAGTTGAAGTCTGGTTCGTAAGTAAAATAATTTTCTCGTTTCGTACCATCAGCAGATAATTGTTTTGAATGCGCACCTCTTGGCTTCCGGTTAGATTTTTTAATCATAAAATACGAGCAAAACAGCATATTAAAAACAAAAAAACAATAGTATGAGTAGTACGCAAATCTCAATCGTAAAAAGAGACGGAAAGCGGGTTCCGTTTTCTATGAATAAAATTAAAAATGCAATCAGGAAAGCTTTTCTTTCTGTAGGAAGTTTTGCAAGCGACGATGACCTTACCAACATTCTGCACCGGGTAAATATTCAGGAAGATATGAATGTTGAAGAAGTTCAAAACCAGGTGGAGCGTTCGTTAATGGCCGAAAACTATTTTGCCGTGGCTAAATCATACATGCTCTACCGCCAGAAACATTCTGAAGACAGGGAAACCCGTGATCGTATTAAATTTCTGATTGAATATTGTGCTGCCGGAAATGCTGCCAGTGGAAGTAAATTTGATGCCAATGCCAATGTCGATAAAAAAAACATTGCCACACTAATTGGAGAGCTTCCGAAAGGAAATTTTATCCGTTTAAACCGCCGATTGCTCACCGACCGCCTTTCGGATATGTTTGGGAAAGAGTTATCGAATAAATACCTTAATTTTTTAAGTCAACATTACATCTATAAAAACGACGAAACCAGCCTGGCTCCCTATTGCGCCAGCATTACCATGTACCCCTGGTTGTTGGATGGCACCTCGAAAATTGGCGGAAATTCAACTGCACCAACCAACTTAAAATCGTTTTGTGGTGGTTTTATCAACATGGTATTTATCGTTTCAAGTATGTTGAGCGGTGCTTGTGCAACACCCGAGTTTTTAATGTACATGAACTATTTTGTGGCAAAAGAATATGGCAACGATTACCACAAACGCAGCCACGAAACCGCTGATTTATCGGCAAGGAAACGCTCGATTGATAAAGTGATTACTGATTGTTTCGAGCAAATTGTTTATTCGCTTAATCAACCAACCGGAGCGCGAAATTTCCAGGCAGTATTCTGGAACATTGCCTATTACGATAAGTATTATTTTGAAAGTTTGTTTGGCGAATTTGTTTTCCCCGACGGAAGTAAACCTGAATGGGATTCGTTAAACTGGTTACAAAAACGTTTTATGCTTTGGTTTAACCAGGAGCGCACGAAAACCATGCTGACTTTCCCGGTAGAAACAATGGCAATGCTTACAGAAAACGGCGATACAAAAGATGAAGAATATGGCGAATTCACAGCAAAAATGTATGCCGATGGTCATTCGTTTTTCACCTATTTAAGCGATAATGCCGACAGTTTAAGTTCGTGCTGCCGTTTACGTAACGAAATTCAGGACAATGGTTTTAGTTACACACTGGGAGCAGGTGGCGTTTCAACCGGCTCGAAAAGTGTATTAACAATTAACCTGAACCGTTGCGTACAACAAGCTAAAAAGGAACGAATTCCTTACATTAATTTCCTTGAAGAAGTGGTTGACCTGGTACACAAAGTACAATTGGGCTACAACGAAAATTTAAAAGAACTACAGGAAAAAGGCATGCTTCCGCTGTTTGATGCCGGTTATATAAACATGGGGCGCCAGTACCTTACCATTGGTGTAAACGGCCTGGTTGAAGCCGCAGAATTCCTTGGAATTGAAATAAACGACAATCCTGATTACGCAGCATTTACCAGCGAAGTACTTGGTTTAATTGAAACATACAATAAAAAATACCGCACAAAAGACACCTTGTTCAATTGCGAAATGATTCCGGCCGAAAACGTGGGCGTAAAACATGCAAAATGGGATCGTGAAGATGGTTATTTTGTTCCGCGAGATTGTTACAACAGCTATTTCTATGTTGTAGAAGACGAGTCATTGAATGTAATTGATAGATTCAAGGTTCACGGGAAAAAATACATCGAACACCTAACCGGGGGCTCTGCATTACATATGAATTTAGAGGAACATTTAAGTGCTGCTCAATACCGCCAGTTAATTCGGGTAGCTGCCAAAGAAGGTTGCAATTATTTCACCTTTAATATTCCGAATACCATTTGCAATGAATGTGGCCATATCGACAAGCGGTATCTAAAAGAATGCCCAAATTGTAAGACTGAAAATATCGACTATTTAACCCGTATTATTGGTTACATGAAAAGAGTGAGCAGCTTCTCTGATGCACGCCAGAAAGAAGCTGCAAAACGCTATTACGCTCAAAAAAATAAGGAAGAAAAAGTGGAAGAATATGCTTAAATATTACAACTACAATATCGTTTTTCAGGAAATTCCGAACGAAGTTACACTGGCAGTAAATATTACCAATTGCCCGAATCGGTGTAAAGGCTGCCACAGTCCGCATTTGCAGAAAGATATTGGCGAAGAACTGAACGAAGTGCAAATCGTTTCCTTGATGGAAAAATACGCCTCATCTATCACCTGTTTTTGTTTTATGGGCGGAGATGGCGATCCTCAAAGAGTAGCAGAATTGGCTAATTTTATACGCCTTCATTACCCGGAAACTAAAACTGCGTGGTACTCGGGTTGTGCCAGGTTACCCGAAGCTTTTGACAGCACTAACTTTCAGTACATAAAACTGGGCGGATACGTAGAAAATTTAGGTAACTTAAAAAGCGATACAACTAACCAGCATTTATTCGAAATTCAGCAAGATGGTTTTATGAAAGATGTGAGTTATTTATTTCATTAAAAAACAAACAAACGAAAGGCTATACACAAGTTTACACCGGGAACGGAAAAGGCAAAACAACGGCTGCTTTTGGCCTGGCATTAAGAGCAGTTGGTGCCGGTAAAAAAGTATTCTTTGCCCAGTTTGTAAAAAGAAAAATCTATGCTGAAATTGAAGCTGTGAACAAGTTTCTGCCCGATATTACCATTAAACAATATGGCCTGGGGTGTTTTATTGTGAAAAATCCAACACAAAAAGATATAGACGCGGCACAAAAAGGTTTGGCAGAGGTCACAGAAATTATTCAATCGGGGCAATACGATGTGGTAATTCTCGACGAAGCCAACATCGCTTTGTATTACGAGCTTTTTCCGGTGAAATCACTATTGGAAACCATCAGGAAAAAACCGGAAAATACCGAGCTGATTATTACCGGTAGATATGCTCCGCAGGAAATTATTGATATTGCCGACCTGGTAACCGAAATGAAGGAAATAAAACATTACTACCAAAACGGAGTTAATGCTCGAAAAGGAATTGAATTTTAACAACTAAGAAATGAAAAAGAACCTTGGAGACATGATGTGCCTCGATATCTACCTGTCGAGTCTTTCGAAGGCTGAGTTAGAAAAAGTAAAAAAAGATATAAAACCACCAAAAAGGCTTGCGCCTCCTCTTATGTGCTGGGAATTTTATTATCCCAAATACCAACAAAATTTAAAGGAAGCCGAAAGAGAAACAGAACTTAAAACACTTCATAAATATTCTGGTAAGTTTAACTGGAAAACAGATCTAAAAAAGGTATTAAAAACTTATCCATACAAAGCATTAATATTAACCAACGAAACCAAAAGAATTTTATGGGTTAACGATGGTTTTTCAGAGATGACGGGATATCCGAAATCATATGCCATAAACCGGAGTCCCATATTTTTGCAAGGCGAAAATACTTCGGAAGCAGTAAAACTCAGAATAAATGAAAAAATTGAACAAAACAAACCTTTCAAAGAAGTGGTAGTTAATTACCGAAAAAACGGAGAAATGTATAATTGCGAAATTCAAATCTTTCCGCTTACAGGCAATAATAATTCAATACATTTTTTAGCATTGGAAAGAGAGGTTGCATAAACAAATAATGCCAATTTAGATCTTAGCGTGTTTCATTTATGGCTAATCATCCATTTCGTTCTATACCACAACCCTGGCCAGCTCACGCTGGAAAAACCTTAGCCAAATTAATGAAGCCGGAAATCATGCAATCGGTTTATTTCCCGGTGTTACGTTTTGGGCAAATAACTGGCGCAAAAACGGGCTGGCTCAACGCAAATCGAAATCATCTGCGAATACGATTTTTACCGCCAACAATATTGCGGCTGCAAATATAGTTTGCGCGGCCCGGCAAAGGTTCAAAATTTGGATAATAATTCAACAGTACTCCTCTTATCAACACGCCAATCCATTGTCATACTGACCAATAACCCATCGGTGTTAAAATCTCGCTGCAACAAGTATTAAGTTGCTAATGTTCATTGTAAACAATGAAATGAAAATGATGCAAGGGAATGCTGTGTAAATCAGCAACTGTACCCGCAGCCGTAATCCCGCAATTACCGCAAGGTAATACATGTTTTCAGTACATAGCCACTGGTCCAATTCTCTCGACTGGGAAGGCGCTGAAAATCGGGAAAGTCGGAAGACCTATCATTTTTTGATTGTTTCGTAGCTTTCGGGAATAAAAGCTTGGAAAAGTCAACCTATTACTTTTCTCTAATTTTATCCTATTTGCTACCATTAATTATTTAAACTCTTTATTAATGGAACAAATTAATGTAGTAAAACGCGATGGTTCGAAGGCCCCCATCGACCTATCAATGATTCACGAAGCCGTTGAATGGGCTTGCAACGGTTACGAAAATGTTTCGGTATCCGATATTGAAATTAACTCCAATCTTCAGTTTTACGAAGGGATCACAACTGCCGAAATTCAAAAGGTGATGATTCGCTCGGCCGCCGATCTGATTTCAGAAAAACAACCCAATTACCAGTATGTGGCGGCCCGCCTGCTATTAATGGATTTGCGAAAACAAGTTTACAAACAGTTAAATCCCATTCCGTTTGAATATCTTGTGAAGAATAACATTTACCGGGGTGTTTACGACAAAGTATTGCTGGAAAAATACAATCAGCAGGATTTAGTGTACTTCAGCAAACATATCAACTACGACAGGGATTTTAAGTTCTCTTTTGCCGGAATGAGCCAAATGGTAGACAAATACCTTTTGCAAGACAGAATTACCGGCGAACTATACGAAACCCCGCAAGAAGCATTTATGCTTATAGGCATGTTCATGTTTATGAACTATGAAAAAAAGCAACGCAAAGAGTACGTTGTAAAATTGTATGATGCGCTATCAACTTTCAAAATAAGTTTACCAACTCCAATTATGTCAGGAGTGCGCACTCCTTTGCGCCAGTTTAGTTCCTGCTGCTTAATTGATGTTGGCGATTCGCTGGAATCCATCATGAATTCGAATACAGCCGTTGGTTACTACACCGCACACCGCGCCGGTATTGGTTTAAATTTTGGGCGAATACGCGGTATCGATGCACAAATTCGAAATGGCGAAGTAGTGCATACCGGCCTTGTTCCTTTTCTGAAAATATTTGAAGCTTCAACGAAAGGGTTTACGCAAAACTCGGTGCGCGGCGGAGGCTCTACTTCTACCCTGCCATTTTTCCATTGGGAAATTGAAACTTTTATCCAGCTGAAAAACAACAAAGGAAACGATGAAAACCGTGTTCGCCGCATGGATTACTCCATAGCTTTAAATAAGTTGTTTCGCGAACGAGTTAAAAACAATGAGAACATCACCCTTTTTTCAAGTGAAGAAACCCGTGAACTGTACGAGCTTTTTTATAGTTCCGATTACGAAGGTTTTGAAGAGCTTTACCTGTTGCTCGAAAACAACCAGAACATTCGCAAAAAAAGTATCAATGCCCGCGAATTTTATTTAGCCTTGCTTAAAGAACGCTACGAAACGGGGCGAATTTATATATTGAATGCCGACCATGTAAACAAGCACAGTTCGTTTAAGGACAACATTTACATGAGTAACCTGTGTCAGGAAATTACACTCCCAACAGCTCCTTTAGAAGACATAAACAAAGGCGATGGCGAAATTGCCATGTGCATATTAAGCAATATCAACTTAGGGAAACTGGACGATGTTAGCGAGCTGGATAGTTTAACCGAATTGTTGGTGCGCTTTCTCGATGAATTGATCGATTACCAGGAATACCCGGTTAAAGCTGCTGAGATATCGACAAAAAGGAGACGTAGTTTAGGTATTGGAGTTTCTGATGTGTTTAATTTTCTGGCAAAAAACAACCTGCGTTTCGACAAAGAAGATGGACTTAAAACAATGCACCTTCACATGGAGCGCTTTCAGTTCGGATTGATAAAAGCATCGGCAAATCTGGCAAAAGAAAAAGGAGCCTGTGCCTATTTTAACCGTACCAAATATTCCGACGGCATTTTACCGATAGATACCTATGAGAAAAATGTAGATGAAATTACTCCAAACGATTTAACCCTTAATTGGGGCGAACTCCGGGAACTGGTAAAACAGCATGGATTGCGTAACTCGGCATTAAGTGCCATTCCTCCTGCTGCTTCAAGTTCTATTGTGTCTAATTCAACTGCCGGAATCGATCCGGTACGCAAACTTCTGATTGCCAAAATGAGCAAATTTGGCCCATTAAAACAACTTGTTCCCGGCTTTGAAACCTACAAAGAAAATTACCAGCTGGCATGGGACATTGACAACGAAGCATATCTGAAATTTGTCGCTGTATTCCAGAAATTTGTGGATCAAAGTATCAGTACCAACCTGTATTACGATATATCGAAATACGAAGACAACAAAGTTCCGATTGGTAATTTAATACGCCACGAAAGTTTAGCCTACAAATACGGATTAAAAACGCTGTACTACCTAAATAGCAACGATAATTCGGGTGAGGCATCGCAGGAAGCAGCACAAAAAAGAGATGTTGAAAAAACAATAATTGTTGAAGACACCACACAACAAGAAAAAGAACAAAGCCGTGAAATCTCGGAAGTAGAATTAGATGCCTGCGAAGGCGGTGCTTGTTCTGTGTAAAGAGTTTATCAAAAAAAATAGTAGTAAAAAGTTTAATAAGTATTATAATGAGCACACATAAACCAAGTATATATAACGGAAATAAAATTGATTTTCTGAACGAAAAAATGTTCCTAGGCGAAGGGAAAAATGTACAACGCTACGATATCCAAAAGTACCCGTTTTACGAGAAGCTATCGCAACGAATGCTGAGCTTCTTTTGGCGTCCGGAAGAAATTTCGCTGACAAAAGACATAAATGATTTTAACACGTTAAGCGACCAGGAGAAATTTATCTTCACCGAAAACCTGAAATACCAGGTGCTGCTCGACAGTGTTCAGGGGCGCTCGCCATTTATTACCTTCGGACAGATGGTAACCTTGCCCGAAGTGGAGGAAGCCATTATTATCTGGGATTTTTTCGAAACCATCCACTCCATGAGCTATTCCTACATCATAAAAAACGTTTATGCCGAACCTAATAAAATTTTCGACGATATTATGTCGAACGAAATGATTATGGAGCGTGCCGGTTCGGTTACCGACCAATACAACGATTTTTACCACTACCTGATTCAATACCAGGCGCAACAACTGGGTACAACATTAAAGAATGAAATTGATGAAGATACCTTAAAGAAAAAGCTTTATATGGCGTTGGTGTCGGTAAATATTCTGGAAGGTGTACGCTTTTATGTGTCGTTTGCCTGTTCGTTTGCTTTTGCTGAAAACAAAAAGATGGAAGGCAATGCTAAAATTATCAAGTTTATTGCCCGCGACGAAAACGAACATCTTGCCATTACCCAACGAATGATTCACGATTTGCGTCACAATAAAAACGAAGGATTTTCAGAGATTATTGAAAGCCTCGACGATGAAGTGTACGCGCTCTACAAAGATGCTGCCGAACAAGAAATGCGCTGGGCTGAATATCTGTTCGAAAACGGTTCGATGATTGGACTGAATGCCAAATTACTGATAAAATACATGAAATACATGACTGATAAACGATTGAAAGGAATCGGGCTTAAACCTATATACAACGAAAAAAACAATCCTTTATCGTGGATGGACCATTGGCTACGCAACGACAGTGTTGAAGTTTTACCTCAGGAAACTGAAATCACATCGTATGTTGTCGGTGGTATCGATATGAATGCAAAAGACGAAGACTTTGATTTTTAACTGCCTTTCCGTTTTCGAGGAAATAAAACACTTCGGAAACGGAAAGCTTTTACTTACTTCTCATTTAAAGGAATCGCATAGGAATTCTTAATCTCTCCCATCACAAAAAGACTTTGTAAATTACCAATGCTGTCAATTTCGCCCAAAGTGTTTAATACAAAATCCTGATAGCGTTGCATGCTTTCAACATGAATTTTCAGCATAAAATCGTAATCGCCCGAAATGTTGTAGCATTCCGTTATTTCCTCAATCGGCATTATTGCTTCTGTAAACTTTTTTCCCAACTCTTTTGAGTGGTGTTTAAGACGTACATTGCAAATAACCACAAAACCACGGCTCAATTTCTCGGCATCTAAAACCGCACAATATTTTTTGATGTACCCATTTTTTTCAAGGCGTTTTATGCGTTCAAATACTGGTGTTGGCGATAAATTAACCTTTGAGGCCACTTCTTTTGTAGTAAGCGACGAATCGTTTTGTAGGATTTCCAGGATCGCCAGATCGGTATGATCCGGAAACCCGACAGATGATTTTTCTGTTTTAACAGACATTTCTTGTTCTATTTAGTGTTTATTCCCTTAAAAATAGCAAATATAGATTTATATTCCCATTTAACCCTCCTATACATTTTTATATTCTACTTTATATAACTTTGCCAGAATTATAATCTAAATAAAATTAAATATATGTGTACAAATAGTTCATTTCACAAAGCCGATTTGGTGGGGAGTTTTTTACGTCCTGAAAAATTGAAAGAGGCGCGCGAAAATTATGAAGCAGGTAAAATTAATCTCGAAGAATTAACAGCCGTTGAAGATGAAGCAATTCTTTACATCATTACCAAACAAAAAGAATTAGGCTACAAAGCCATCAGCGATGGCGAGTTTCGCAGAAGCTACTGGCACCTCGATTTCTTTTGGGGATTCAATGGTGTAGATCATGTAAACATGGGACAAGGTTATATGTTTCATGGTGAAGAAACCCGCGATGATTCGGCGCGTTTAAGCGGAAAAATCAATTTCTCGGATAACCACCCATTTCTTGCCCATTTTAAATTCTTAAAAGAAAATGTTGGCGACAATGCTGAAGCGCGTTTAAGTATTCCGTCTCCATCGCAATTATATGCCGAATTGGTTCGTGGTGTGAATGAAGATAAAGTAAAAGATATTTATCCCAACCAAACCGATTTTGTAAATGATATAGCAAAAGCTTATCGTGATTCAATTCTTGCATTTTATGATTTAGGTTGCCGCAATTTAAAACTCGATGATTGCACCTGGGGAATGCTTTGCGATACCGAATTCTGGAAAACAATGGCCGGTCCTAATTTTGATACAAAAGTATTGGAAGACCTCTACCTGAAACTAAACAACAAAGCCCTGGAAAATTTACCCGCCGACTTAAAATTATCGACACACGTTTGCCGAGGTAACTACCACTCTACATACGCAACTTCTGGTGGTTACGAACCGGTTGCAGAAAGCCTCTTTGCCAAAGAAAACGTTGAAACTTACTTTCTGGAATACGACGATGAACGCTCGGGTGATTTCGAGCCGTTACGTTTTGTACCTAAAGATAAAAAAGTAGTGCTCGGTTTGGTAACCAGCAAAACACCACAACTCGAAGAAAAAGAAACAATAAAAAGCCGAATCTTGGAAGCAGCTAAATATATCGATTTGGAGCGTTTATCTTTAAGCACGCAATGTGGTTTTGCATCAACTGAAGAAGGAAATATTCTTACTGAAGAAGACCAATGGAAAAAAATACAATTGGTACAGGAAATTTCGAAAGAAGTATGGCCACAATCATAACAAATGACACTCAGAAGTGAATTAACATCGGTTAGCGAAGTAAATCATTACTTTGTTTACCTGTGAATCCTCTGTTGCAAATAACTTTATATGCATGGCTGACAACTAATAGGCAAAGACTATTAACACAAAAGTGATGTAATCCATATACTTTGGTTCAGATTAAACTTTATTTTACCTTTGCCATCACGTTCATCAATTTTATTGAAATAAGATACCCGGTAAAACGGGTTTAATAGGGAATCACGTGTAAATCGTGAGCTGTCGCGCAACTGTAAAGTCCAATTCAGTTTTGCAACCTAATGCCACTGTTCCAAATCATTGGAGCGGGAAGGCGTTGTAAAACGGACAAGCCAGGAGACCTGTCTTAATTTTTATGAACGGCAATTGCTTTCGCGGTATAAGGCATAGTCGAGGAACGAATCGAAAACCCTTCTTTCGTACTCACACTATTTAATTATTCGCGTAAGTGTTCAGGTTTAATTTTAAAATTAAAAATGCTGTATGCTTACACAATGTTTTCACTTCTCCTTTACTGGTTATTTAGCCGGTAGAAATCGTTGGATAACTCCGTTTTTCGATATCGAAAAGGAAACCCGGTACGGAATTAAAAAAACAATTAAAAATATGATTCATGCAGCAATTCGTATGAGGGAAGCGATACCTCCTCAATAGAATTGCTATCGGTTGCTCAGGAGGAAATCATAAGTGGTTTCCTCCTTTTTATGCAAACAAAAATCACTAACATATGGAATTATTAAAATTATTTTGGAAAGGGTCAAAACCATTTTTGTATCCTATTTGTATCCCAAAAAACAAAAACGCTTGATAATCAATCGACTATCAAGCGTTCTATGTACCCGGGGCGGGAATCGAACCACCCCGATAATACGCTTATAATCAATGTGTTATTCCAATACAAATTGTGAGGTCTCGTTTTTGTCTCTCACTGGTTCATTTTCAATATTTTATAGCTTAAAAATACAAAATTTTGCGTTCTTATTCAAACATATAATGGGATATGAATGCATGCCGCTCATTTTTCAATCCTATTTGAAATTTTGTTGCTAAATAGAATTTTTTCAAATACACCTGAATTTTTTCTAATCAACTATTTCAGATAAATAATTTATTGCATACAAAGGAACATTAAACAACCAATCTTCTTCTCTGTAATCTGACATCGATGTCCGAACTGCAATTGAATCCGGATATCGTCCTTTGAACGACTTTAAACTTTTCGCTTGTAAATTTTCAGCTGCTTTTACTTCAATTGGTACAACATTACTCAGGTGTTGAATAACAAAATCGATTTCAGCATTAGCTTTATCTGCAGACCAATAATAAATAGGAATATTAGGTATCGTTTTTAATTGCTGTAATGCATATTGCTCTGTAAGCGCTCCTTTAAACTCTTCAAAAATTGTGTTTCCGTCAAGTAACGTTTTTACATCAAGACTGCCCATGGCAGCTAATAAACCAACATCAACAATAAACAGTTTAAAAGCATCCATATCTTCATAAGCTTTCAGTGGAAGACCAGCTTTATTTATTCTATTGACTTTATAAATCAAGCCACTATCAATTAACCAGGATAAAGAAAATTCGAAATCTTTTGCTCTCGCTCCTTTTTTAACAGCACTGTAAATGAACTTTTTGTTTTCTTTTGCTAATTGTGCAAGGGTAGAATTCCAAAGCATTCTAATTCGGGGCACTATCTCTGCAGGAGCATGTTTTGAAAAGTCTTGTTCATAGGCCAACAGGATATTATTTTGAATCTGACGAACATCAGTATAATCCATATTTTGCCTAAAAGACATTACCACCTCCGGCATCCCTCCCGTATAGTAATACTGTCTTAAAAGTTCAATAAATCTCGTTTTGAAATTACGCATAAGGTCCCAATCTCTGGACTCAATTAATTGTAATAAAGACTCTTGATTCAACGCCTTAAGGAACTCTGGAAAACTCAACGGATACAAATCCAGGAAATCAACCTTCCCTACAGGGAAAGATGTGTGTTGATGAAGTGATACCCCTAATAAAGATCCTGCTGCAATCACATGATATTCCGGAGTGTTTTCATAAAAATACTTCAACGAAGTAATTCCACCTTCTGCTTCCTGAATTTCATCCAATACGATTAAGGTATCTTCGGCATTAATTTTTACACCGGTTTCAATCTGAATGGCATTGATGATTCGGGTTATATTATAATCTTCAGAAAATAAATCCTTTAGAATTCTGGAACTTTCAAAATTCACATAAGCAGTTTGAGCATATTCTTTCTTTCCAAATTCTTTCATAAGCCAGGTTTTACCCACCTGACGGGCACCTCTTATTATAAGAGGTTTTCTATTCTCTTTATTCTTCCAATCATAAAGATATGCTATTGCTGTCCTTTCCATAGTAATTTATTTTGTATCTTCTTCAATACAAAAATACACTTTTCCGAACGACTTTTTGCGATTTTCCACACTTTTTCGAACGACTTTTCGTGAATTGACACATTTTTTCGAATGACTTTTGGTGCCAATGAAAAGAAAAATATTCCCATTTTCATTCATTTCGCAAAGCTATCCTTCATCCCAAATCGTATCATCTTCTAGGCAGCCATTTTTTAGAGCCATCCGCCTTTGTTAAATTGTACCATATTTTATTACCATTTTTTAGACCAACGGGATGCTAAACAGGGGTTTTGGTCTGCCCAAAACATAAACTTGCTATCCTACCTCGAAGGGTTTTTTTTATGGAAATAAAGTTAGGTAACAGAACACAAAAAGAAAACAGCAAACAAGCTCAATATCAACCAAATAAAATGAATTTGACATCACTATAAAAGAGATAGCCAAAAAGCCCGTCGTTTCCGCCGGGCCATTCATCTAACCAAACTTAACACTATGGTTATTAAATGGAATGAAATCTCGGAAATTCTGCCTTAACGATTTATTCAATTCCATTTATTGAATATCTTAATTACAAGCTGAATAACAGTCGTTTAACCCACTACTTTCAGCATAAATAATGCACTATCGTACTGATCGGCTATTTTTAGTTCCACTCCAACATTCATCAGGTAGTCGGCCGAAAATGTTTGTCCGTCGCCCCAAAAACGGCTTTTTCCATTTTTATTGATTTCTTTGATCTGATAGTTTTTATTCGGATCCAATCCGTTCAGTTTTATCGTTGGATAAATACCCCGCAAATGCGGCTCTAAACTAAAAGTATAAAACACTGCTGACTCCTTGCTTTTTGCTACAAATAGTTGCGATGCCCAGCCACCTTCATCGTATGGTGATTTTAAGCGATACAAATCACCGTGTGTTACCAAAGGCCGTATAAACTCTTTGTAATTTTTAATGGCTTCTTCAGCAAAAATGCGATCGTCTCCCTGAATATCTTTTGGTTGCAGTTCCATTCCCAAACGGCCTGTCATTGCCACATCAAAACGAAATTTTAGCGGTGTCATTCGTTGCGTTTGGTGGTTCGGACTGGTTGACACATGCGATGCTGCTCCAACAGGTGGATAAATCAATGTTGTTCCATATTGAATGAATATTCGCGACAAAGGATCGGTATTATCAGAAGTCCAGTATTCGTTGTGGTATTTTAATGCTCCGTAATCCAGGCGGCCACCTCCCGACGCACAATCCTGAATCACAAAATCAGGATATTTGGCACGAATCCGATCGTAAACAGAATATAATCCCCGGGTGTAAGCTACCCAAAAATGCGTCTGTTCTGAGTCTGATAAGTAAGTGGATCCTGCCTGTTCTACATGACGGTTGGCATCCCATTTTACGTACTCAATTCCCGGATGTGTTGTAAGCAGGCTGTCGAAAACATTGTAGACAAAATCCTGTACTTTTGGGTTCGACAAGTCAAGCAACAACTGGTTTCGCCAGGTAATTTTTTCACGACCGTTACTTTGTACGATCCACTCCGGGTGATTCTCTGCCAGTTCACTTTCCGGATTCACCATTTCCGGCTCAATCCACAGTCCAAATTTTAAGCCTTTCGAATGTGCATAATCGATTAGGTAATCCAGTCCCCGTGGTAACTTTTTGGTATTCGTTTGCCAGTCACCCAATCCTGCATCATCATTATTTCTTGGGTATTTATTACCAAACCAACCATCATCCAGAACGAAAGTTTCGATGCCCATTTCTGCTGCGTCATTCATCATTCCGGACAGTGTATTTTCATCAAAAGTAAAGTACGCGCCTTCCCAGCTATTAAGCACGATATCATAGATTTCGGTTCCTCCAGTCATTCCATATTTGCGTCCCCAATCGTGTAAATTTCGCGAAACCTGACCGCGTCCTTCGTTGCTGAAAGTGTATATCATTTCGGGAGTGGAAAAACTTTCACCCGGTTTCAGACTCCAGGCCGAAAGGAAAGGATTAATACCGCTTACTACATTCAAGGTTCGCCATTCATCAACCTGAAAAGCCAGTCGGTAATTCCCCGACCAGGCTAACGCTCCGCCATAACATTCGCCGGAATTCTCCAATGAAGGATGATTCAAACTTAAAATAAACGAGGCATTTTCTGTCTGTGTGGTACGAACACCTTTTTTACATTCAATTACTTTAATTCCATTTTCCAGTTTCTCTTCGGCCACGCTCATTTCACCGGCCCATGCACCGTAAAAATGCGTCAGATAGTAACTCTCGGCTTTCAGTGGCAGAAACGATGAGGCAAAATTGTTCAGTTTTACCGCACCATTTTCGTTGTTTTCAATTACAGTCCACTGCGTAATCACATCCTCATTAAAATAGGCTTTGGTGTGCAATTCTACGGCAAAATCGTAAACACGGTCTTTTAAATGAATTACAGTTTCTGTAAAATCTGAATTACTAATAGATTCAACGGTTTCAAAAGCCAGTTCTGTATTTAGGCTTCCATCGGAATGAATAACAGCCAAAGCCGGCTCGTTAATATTTCCCAATCCAAATGTTGGATATGCTTCGTACGAAAAATCGCGGTCGGTATCCGGTTTTGAATATGCTTGCTGCACTCTGAAATTCGCAGCTGCTTCTACTTTCTTTCCGTAATATTGAAAGATGAGTCGACTACTTTGATCAACGGCATAAACCAACGAGGTTGATTTAGTATTTATTTCGATTACTTCCGAGTTTTGTGCTAATGACGCGGAGCCGAGCAAAACGATCTGCAATAGGCTGAAAAGTATTGTTTTGATATAGTTATTCATGTCTTATATTTTACCAGATGGAATTTATATTGACCGCTTTCGCGCTTATTAGTGTTATGGATTGCCCATTCGCAAAAACCTTCAATTTGCTGAAAGGTTGAGAGTTGAAAAAGATCTCGGTCATTACCAGATCACCGCCATCCACAAAAACTTCGGCAGATGCGGCATCCACAAAAATTTCAAGTTTTACAGTCGATCCGATTTTGTATGGAGCAACCGAAATTCCTGAGAACTTATCTGAAAAGCTCATGTCACCTGATTGGTTTCTATCAAACTGAAATTGCTTGTCAGCAGTTGAATAGCTGAATTTGACATTTTCGCCCAGTTCATTTTCAAGCAGAATTCCAAATGATTCAGGCAGCGTTTCACCCACCTGTAATTCCAGCGTTAGGTGACTCTGATTCAAGGTTACTTCTCCCAAATTCAATGTCATTTCTCCTGAAATCTCAACAGTTTCAATGTCTGCTTTAGTTGAGTTGTCTGTTATCAGCTCTGTTTCTTTTACAGGAGTTGATTTCAAAACATATTGATCATTCTTTTTAACCAACGAAAGTGTGCGGGGCAAAGTCATGGCACTGCGCCATTCTTCAGTTGGCACAACATTCGCATATGCCCAGTTACTCATCCAGCCCAGGAAAATCCTGCGGCCATCTTCTTTTGGCACATCGCTCCAGGTTACGCCGGCATAATTATCGCGACCCCAGTCTACCCAACTCGTGTCTTTCGAGTCAGCAATAAACTGGTGTCCATCAAAGTCGCCCAAAAAGTATTGCGTTCCGGAACCACCATTCGGCCCACCGGGATTGATATTCACGATCAACACCCATTTCGTTTCATTTGTTCCCTCAACTTTCAAAGGAAATAAATCAGGGCATTCCCAAACACCGTCGTGTGTGCCGGCATCAATGCCAAAATCACTTTCGTGTTTCCAGTTTTTCAGATCATCAGAAGTATAAATCTGGACATGATCGTGAGCAGAAAGTACCAGGTTCCATTGCTGAATTTCTTCATTCCAAATCACATTCGGATCACGAAAATCCTGGTTACCATCATTCGGAATAACCGGGTTTCCATCATATTTTGTCCAGCTTCGTCCTTTATCCAGGCTGTAGGCAATGGCTTGCGATTCAACATCAACTCCACCGGCCTCTACAATTTTTGGATCGTGGTAAGTAAATATTGCTACCAATGGCGGATTTTCTGCTGAGCCAAATCCGGTAGTATTATTCCAGTCGACCACAGCACTTCCGGAGAAAATGAAGCCCAAACTGTCGGGATATAATGCAATGGGCATGTGTTGCCAGTGCATCAGATCGGTGCTTATGGCGTGTCCCCAGTGCATAGGTCCCCAAACTGTACTGTCGGGGTAATATTGATAGAATAAATGGTATTCACCATCGTAATAAACCATCCCGTTGGGGTCGTTCATCCATGCCGAATCCGGTGAGAAATGGAATTGCGGGCGGTACTTTTCGGTAAATGGTTTTGCCTCTTCTATAGGTTCTGTCGTTTTGGTTGGACCTGAAGAACAAGCCACTGCGAAAAACAGTAGTAGCATGGCCAGGATATTAAAATTCTTGTGGTTCATTTGTATATGTTTAAATGGTTTAATAATCGTTTAAAATTCAGTTATTGATCCTGTCTGTAAATTAACTTTTCCTTGCTCGCCAAATAATTGAAGCTGCACTGAATTGCTTTTAAAATCGAATTTCTTTGATACCGAAACCAATCCGTTCATGGCAAATAATTCTGCCGAATTTTGGTCGATAATCAAGGTCATATCCAATTGTGGCTCGTTGGTTACATAAGGCGCGTAATAGAAACCATCCCAGCTATCAGGGAAATCGCGCTGTATCGAAGGATCGGCGATATAGAAATATCTTCGCTCAGCCTGGTATCCCATAATTAACTCCTTGCCTTCCTTTGTTTTAATAGTGACGCCAAAAGATTCCGCCATACCCAGATATAAACGACTGTTAACATCAAATGTCAGATCGATTCGTGCTGGCAGATTCAAATTCTTTTCTATCGATTTGCCATCTGATAATTCAGTTTCGTTAATTGTTTCCGTATTCAGTTTCTCATTGGCTTGTACGGGGCCTGCAATTAAATAGTAATCGTAGAATTTTTCTTTCAACGTCAACTTTCGGGGAAGCGAAAATTGAGTTGGGGAATTATTGGGGATACTAAATTTTTCGTAGATGGAACTGTATAAAGTTCCGATTAAAACAGGTGATTTGGCAACCATCCGGTAATCGGATAAAACAACGGCCTGGTAAAGATCGCTTCCATGATCGATCCATTTGGGTTTATTGTGTGATGCCTGGTAAACATAGCCATCGAAATTACCAACAAAATACTGAACACCGCTGCCCTCATTGGGCGAGCCGCTATCGGCACTGATAAAAAGTACCCACTTTGTTTCGTTGGTCTCAGCCATTTCCATCGGGAAAAAATCAATGCTTGTCCATTGCCCTGATTTCAAGGCAACCTCATCACCAAACCGACTTAAGTACTCCCAGTTTTTCAAGTCCGGAGATGAATAAAAGCGCACTTCATAACCTGAAAGAGTCAACATCATCCAGTTCTGTGTTTCGTCGTTCCAAAACACTTTCAGGTCTTGAATGGGTTCATAAAAATCGGTAAGAACAACTGTGTTTTCGGTGTCCTGTTGCCACGTTGAGCCATCATTAGCACTATATAAAACTGTCAATTTCCCGGGTTGGTCAGCAACTGTTGCGAAAGCGATTAGTGCTGAAACGTCGACACTGTATTCAGTTGTTTGACTCCAATCCTTTACGACGGTTTTTATATTTTGATTTCCAGCTTCTTCCGACTCAAATTTTGTTGGTTTATTGCTCCAATTTACCAAGTCCTTGCTTTCAGCTAGTCCACACTTTTTTTGCCCGTCAACAGTGCAGTCGAAAAACAATTGATAACTGCCTTCTGCATAGATTAAAGCAATCGGATTCTCTAGCACTGAATCTTTCAGACTGAAATGTAAAGAATCAGCAACTTCCTGTTTTTTGCTTTCTGTGCATCCCCAGAAAACAACCAATATCAGCAATAAAATTGTGGCCGGACTTTTCATGTTCTTTAAGTTTTGTTCGAATTTAAAAACAGATCATGGCGGGGAGAATGTCCCCCAACCATGATCTTGATTTATTTATTAATAACCAACATTTTGTTCGTACAAACCTTTGGTAAAGTCGATTTCACGCTGCGGAATCGGGAAATATTCATCTCTTCCGGCAGTAAAATGTGCTTCGTTCAGGAAGTCTTTTCTGGTTTTCTCTTTTTCCAGGTAAGCATTTAAAACAGGCTCTGCAATTCCCCAGCGAACCAGGTCGAAGAAACGCGGGCTTTCCAAAGCAAATTCCAAACGACGTTCCCATTGTAAAGCTTTGCGCGCGTTATCCTGTGTCCATGCTAAATTCGATCCGTCGTATTCCGAAATCATGTAATTTGATGGTGCAGTACCATCGGCAAATCGAGTTTTGTCGGTACTTTCTGAAGCACGTTTACGTACCTCATTGATCAGCGGACGGGCCATATCTTGCTGTCCAAGTTCGATGTACGCTTCAGCCTGCATCAACAACACATCGGCATAACGAATAATATCGATGTTTTTTGATACGCCCATAAAAGGACCTTGCTTTTTGTAGCACGAACAATCGGCAGCCTGCTGTTCTTTCATACTTTGGAAGTAACCGTAAACACCCGGATCGCGTACCCAGCTGTTGCTGAAAATATAAGCATCTTCGTTGCGATATTTGTACGGGTGACCGTCGATACCAACAGTGTGGTCGATACGCGGGTCAACAGGCACACCATCAGGAGTAATATCGGCAGCACTCAGCTCAACATCGTTAAAAGTGTCGAACTTTGGTAAACCATTGGCATCTGTGGCAAAAGCATTCACCATATTCTGACTTGGCTGGTGGAATCCGCAACATCCGTATTGTGGCGCACCGTGTGGGTAGTTCAAACCGGTCTCAAAGTTCAAACGGCCGGCAGTAGTTCCGTCGCTAATCGAGAATTGGATGGCAAAAACAGACTCAGGACCATTGTCATATCCGCCTGTAAAGTTCTCGCCAAAATCGGCTTGCAAACTGTATTGACCTGATGAAATTACCATTTCGCAAAGGTCAACCACTTCCTGCAAACGGCTTTGATTAATATTTACAACCTGGTTGTTCTCATCCTGTTCGTAGGCCTGATACAATCTCAGTTTTGCCAGGTAGGCAGCGGCAGCATATTTATTTGCTCTACCAACCTGCGATTGAGATTCCGGCAGATTATTCATTGCAAATTCAAAGTCTTCTGCGATTTTGTTCCACAATTCGTCGTTTGAATATTCGCGGTTTGAAGTTTGAAGGATCTCTTCGTTGCTCAGATTTTCGTCGATATATGGAACGTATTTGAACAATACTTTCAGCATAAAATGCGAATGTCCTCTAAGGAAACGAGCTTCAGCAATTCTTGTCTGACGCAGGTCAAAGTCTTCATCAGTCAATTCATTTAGTGTACGCAATGCCGAATTGGCACGCGAAATTGCACGGTAATAATTTTCCCAGGTGTAAGGCAAACCAGCCAACCAACTTTGGAAAGGTTGCGTAAGGTTGTATTGCTCGTAAAAGTTGTAAGGCTCAACGTCCGAAACACCACCGCCTCCTTTGTAAGCATCGTCAGAACGTACACTACCGTAAACCCACATGCTGGCAATAGGGCCAATCATATCGTTATTACCAATTCCGGCATACGCCGCGGTAACCAAACCTTCAGCGCCTTCGGCCGTTGGGCTTCCGGCAGAGATAAATCCTTGCGGCTCAGTCTCCAGGTAATTATCGCACGAAACAGCGAACAGCGTTATCAGTGCAATTATATATGTTTTAATATTTTTCAATTTCATGATATTTTAAGTTTTATTGATTAGAATGAAACATTTACACCAACGGAGAAAGTTCTCGGAATTGGTATTGCATTTACGTCGGTACGCTCCGGATCCGGTCCCTGAAATTCATTGGTTTTAATCCAGAAAAGGTTTTCAGCCATTACGTAAAAGCGCAGTTTGTCCATATGAATTCTTTCCGTTACGTTTGATGGCAGTGAGTAACCTAACTGCACATTACGCAATTTGAAATAAGAAGCATTTACGTTCAAATAGCTTGAAGTACGTGTTTCGTTGTTGCTGTCAGACAATGTTAAAGCCGGTACGTTTGAATCCGGATTTTGTGAAGTCCAGGCGTCGAAAACACCGGGTCCAACGTTGTCGCGGCCACGAATAAAGTCGTTGTAGAAAGTATAAGGATCGTAACCGGTTTTTCCGGCAACACCCGAACCAAATATCGAAAGATCGAAATCTTTGTAATTCATATCAACGCGCATGCTATACTCCAATTTTGGAAGTAATGTTCCCAGAAATTTCTGGTCGAGCGAGTTAATTTCACCGTCATCATTCAAATCGGCCCAGCGAATACGCCCCGCAGCAGCACCAACCTGGCTGGCGTGTGCGTCAACTTCCGACTGGCTTTTGAAAATACCGTCGGCAACATATCCGAAAATTGAAAGCTCAGAATGACCAAGAACGGTTTGTTCCGAGTTACCCGGATAAGCGGTTCTAACTTCTTCAGGAAGTTCAGTGATTTTATCGGCAAAGTGGCTGGCACTACCTGCAACTTCGTAAGAGAAATCGCTGTTCACTTGTTTTCTGTAACTCAACGCAAATTCCCATCCTGTATTTTTCTTGGTGGCTCCGTTCAGGAACTGTAATTGTCCTTCACCTAAAGCCGAAGCTACCGGTGGCTGAATCAAAATATCGGTTGTTTTACGTGTATACCAATCGAATGCTCCTACCAACTGACTATCGAAAAATCCGAAATCGATACCCAGGTTCAATTCATCTGTTGTTTCCCATCTCAAGGCAGGGTTTCCGGCTTGCACAGAAACAAAACCAGAAGGCAGGTTTCCTGAATCCTGACCATCTAAAGCATAAGCTGAACCAACATTCCAGTAGTCATCAAAAAAGTCGTTGTGGAATATACCATCAACCTGGCTGGCCACTGCTCCGTAACGAGGTTCAAACAATCCAAGACTGGCAAAATCACCAACATCCTGGTTACCAACACGACCAACACCGGCACGGAATTTCAGGTTCGAAAGCTTTTCCATGTCTGCCATAAATGATTCCTGGCTCAAACGCCATCCGAAAGTAGCTGCAGGGAAGAAGCCGTAACGGTTATCAGCTCCGAATCGTGAAGAACCATCGCGACGTAATGTCAAGGAGGCTAAAAAGCGCTCGTCATAGTTATAATCGATTTTACCGAATTGAGAGAATAAACGACTGCTGGTGGCAGTTCCAAAGCTGTTACCATTGCTGGTTCCGGCGCTCAGCACAAAGAAGTCTTCTGTTTGTGTTGAAAAACCTTCTTTGTAACCTCTAAAGTCCTGGAAATTGTCGCTAACAGCTTCAATACCAAACAGGAAGTTAAACTTGCTTTTGTCCAGATTAAGTTGATATTGCGCTGTATTCGACCAGGTTACGCTGGTAAAATCGCTGTTATAGATACTTAAATTGTTAACCGATCGTGCAATAAAACCATTGGTAAATGCAGGCTCGATATCCTTGTCTTTCACCATGGAATAATCGATACCTAAAGTCGTGCGTAAAACCAGGTTCTTAACAGGTTCAACCTGTGCAAAAACACTTCCGAACAAGTATCGTCTGTTGGTATTGTCCCACCGGTTGATATCCTGCATCATAACCGGGTTATTACGGTCGGAATAACCTGATCCGAGAGGGCCACCATAATTGCCGTTTGAATCGTACAACGGAATTGTTGGAGCCAAAGTAATTGCCAGTCCAGGCGTTGGAGCACTACCAAGGTCGGGAGTTTCCAAAGTTTCGTTCGACGAAACAACCTGTGCATTGATACCAAACTTCACCTTGTCATCCAGCATGCTGGTTTGTCCGTTAATACGGGCTGTAACACGGTCGTAGTTGGTATACTTCAGCATACCGGTATTTTTGATGTAACCCACATTCATTAATACCGATGACTTTTCCGTTCCACCGGAAACAGTCAGGTCGTTATTGATTACAAAACCAGTTTCATAAGTTGCATCCTGCCAATCGGTATCGCCCGCGGGAACGTTCATATCTCCTCCAACATAAGGCTGAACGGTTACGCCATTCAGAACAGGATTGTTATAATCACCATTCCAGTCGAAGTTGTATATTTCGCCGTATCCGCTCGTTGGATCAACACCATCGTTTACCGATGCCTGCCACAAAGCCCGGCCACGATCAACAGCATTCAGCATATCATATCGTTGCGATTTTTCGCTTTGAACCGAAAAGTTAGAGTTAAACTGAACATTCACTTCGCCTTTTTTATCCGATCCGTTTTTGGTGGTAACAATTACAACACCGTTTGATGCACGTGCTCCATAAATTGAAGAAGCTGACGCATCTTTCAATACCTGCACAGAAACAATTGAACCGGCGCTCAGTCCCTGAAACACCTCTGGTCTTTTGGTTGGTACTCCATCGATAATATACAATGGGTTGTTATCTCCCAGCGTATTTACTCCACGAATAAGAATTCGACTGCTGGTTGCACTTGGAGTACCGGTTTTTTCAATATAAAGTCCCGGAACATGTCCTTGCAAAGCCTGCATCGGGTTACCCGAACTTAAACTCACATTTTCAATTGCGTCCATTTGAACCACTTCAACGGCACCCGTTAAATCGGCTTTTCGCTGAACGCTATAACCAACGGCTACAACTTCTGCCAAACCAATGGTTTCGTCCTCCATGCTAATATTGATGGTTGTTCTTCCTGATACTTCTATTTCCTGTGATTTCATTCCAATAAAAGAAATCTGCAGTACCGCATCGGCACTCGCTACCTCGATAGTGTACACACCATCAACATCGGTAATGGTACCGTTCGTTGTTCCTTTTTCAACAATTGTTACACCAGGCAATGCCATGCCCGAGGCGTCTTTCACAGTACCCGAAACCGAAATTTCCTGGGCAAATGCGATTGTTGAAAACAAACTAAGCAGAATGAAAAACATTCCCTTAGTCGCATTTTTAAGTTTGATCCTTTTTACCATAATCAGATTAGTTTAATTAATTTGAATATTATTTCTTTCGATAGTTGGTTGGTCATTCGATAGGATTTCCTCAATTTCATCCATGTCGTATTTTGGAGTTGCACCGGCTTTCGATGCCACAAATGCGCCGGTTGCACAAGCAAAAGCCAATGCGTCGGCAGATTCTTTTTTATTTAACAGAGAGGCAATTAGTCCGGCAAGAAATGCATCGCCGGCACCAACTGTATCCACTGCATTTACTTTAAAACCGGGGTGTTCGTAGAATTTGCCGTTGCAATACAACAAAGCACCTTTTTCGCCTTTGGTTACACATAACATTCCGATGTTATAGTGTTTTACAAACCATTCCATGAGCTTGTGCTCGTCAGAACTGGGGCGGTTGTACCATCCTGCAAAAACCTGCAGTTCTTCGTCGTTGAGTTTTACCACATCCGTTTTTTCCAGAAGCTTTTCAACTACTTCCTGCGAATCATATGGCTTACGAAAATTTACATCAATCAATTTCAGTCCATCGTAATCCAGCAGATTCATCAGTGTTTCGCGGGTTAAAGGATTGCGCGAAGCCAGTGATCCGTAAATCAGCAAACCTGCCTGCCTGGCCTTTTTCATTAGCGAATCAGTTAGTTGAATATTATCCCAGGCTACGGGTTCACAAATTTCGTAGGTAGCGTTGTTGTTTTCATCCAAATGCACCAGTACTTCACTGGTAGGCAGATTATCATCGGTTTGAATGTATGCGGTAGACATTCCCGAATCTTCAAGGAATTTTTTTAGTTCTGCTCCCGGTTCGTCGTTTCCAACACTGCTGGCAATGGTAGCATCCAAACCGATAGCATTGAGGTGAAGCGCCACATTCATGGGAGCACCTCCGGCTTTCGCGCCCGATGGCAAACGATCCCAAAGCACCTCACCAAAACACAATATTTCGTTGTTCTTAATTTCCATGTTTGTTTAGTATTATTTGATTCGTTTTTTCATTTCCTGTTGTATTTCCTCCAACGACTTGCCTTTGGTTTCGGGAAGAACTTTCCAGGCAAAGAAGAAGTGCAGCACCATCATTGCCGCGAAAAAGCCAAAGGATATACCGCCACCGACAGTGTTGTTCAATACCGGGAATCCCCAGATAAGAGCTGCGGCAAAAATCCAGTGGGTAAAACTTCCCAGCGCCTGTCCCTTTGAGCGTACTTTATTGGGGAATATCTCGGAAATTACGACCCAAAGCACAGCTCCTTGTGAGAAGGCAAAAAAGGCAATGAAACCCATCAGATAGATCATTACTCCGTAACCGCCAAAATCGGAGTAGTTATTGGTAAAAAATGACTTTGAAAGCAGACCCAGGAAAATGACCATCCCAACTGATCCGGCCATAAGAAGTGTTCTTCGCCCGTATTTATCGATGAGGAAAAGTGCCACGAAAGTGAACACCAAATTGGTAGCTCCTACTGAAATAGACTGAAGTAGCGAAGCATTGGTTCCAAATCCTGCCATTTCGAATACCCGTGGAGCATAAATCATAATAGCATTTATACCCGCCAACTGGTTAAAGGCAGCAATCAAAAAGGCAATCATTATTGGAAAACGGTAAGCTTTTACAAACAACTTTCCGTGACCCATAGCTTCCTCTTCTTCTACCGATTGTTTCACAATGCGTACTTCTTCCTTTGGATTTTCAGCCTTAATGCGCTGAAATACAGCCAATGCCTCATCGGTATGTCCCTGATTTACCAACCAACGCGGACTTTCAGGAACCAGGTTCAGCAATAAAAAGAAGGTTGCAGCGGGAATAGCTTCCACACCGATCATCCAGCGCCACGATCCACTCTCGAAAATATTTGCCAAAAGGTAATTTACAGCAAAAGCCAGAAAGATGGCAGTAACCACAAAAAACTGGTTTAACAAAACCAGCTGTCCGCGCTTTTTTGCAGGCGATATTTCGGCTATAAACATTGGGGTAACCACCGAAATACAACCCAAAAGAACTCCGGTTATAAAACGGCAGGCCAGCAACATTCCCCAATTAATGGCAAATGCACTTCCCAAAGTTGATAGTGCAAAAAGACCGGATAATACGATTAATGATTTGCGGCGCCCAAATTTTTCAGCCGGTTTACCTATTATAACAGTACCAACGATTGTACCCATAATGGCAACAGCAACTGTAAATCCCAGCCAAAAACTATTTAAGTCGAATAAGGTTTCCAGTTGCGATGTGGTACCCGACATCATAGCAATGTCGTAACCAAAAAGAAAGCCGCCAAGAGCGATTATTATGGCAACTGAAAATACGTTTTGTGTCTTCATTTCGATTCAGAATTATTGGTTTAAAACTCTGAATCAAAGGTATGGGGGCAGCCGTTCTTCTGCTTTAAACAATGTTACCGAGTGTTAAAAACATGTAACATTATCAGCCTAAATATCAATACGTTTATACTTATGTAACATCATTATCAACTATGATACACGTTAAAAAATTAAATGGCAGTTTTCTTTCACGTTATCACGTAAATTGAGACATTGGTTATTTGAAATTTATTACTTTCACAAAAGTATATTAATCAGACTAAGCTATATGACGAAGAAACTAACGATACTATTTCTATTCGTACTCCTATTCTCCTTCTTTAGTCTTTCGTCAAAAGAAAAATACAAAATTGGATTTTCGCAATGCACCACAGGCGATGACTGGCGCAAATCGATGCACCGCGAAATGATGATAGAACTGGCTTTTTACCCCGATTTTGAACTGGTAATTAAAGACGCCAACGACAATAGCGAACAACAAATAAACGACATCAGGCAATTGCTGGATGAAGAAATCGACCTTTTAATTGTTTCTCCCAACGAATCGGAACCAATTACACCAATTGTTGAAGAGGTATATAATAGCGGAATTCCTGTTATCGTTATCGACAGGCAAATAGCCTCGGAGGCTTATACTGCCTATGTTGGTGCCAACAATTATTTAATTGGAAAAGAAGCCGGAGATTATGCCGTAAAATTGTTAAATGGCAAAGGTAAAATCGTTGAAATTACCGGGCTGCAAGGTTCATCTCCTGCAATTAACAGGCACAATGGTTTTATGGAAGTGATTTCGCAATATCCCGATATTGAGTTGGTTGCTTCAGAATCGGGCAAATGGAATTATAGCGACAGTAAAACGGTTATGCAAAATTTTCTTGACCAAAAACTGGACTTCGATCTTGTTTTTTCGCATAATGACCGGATTGCCAGAGCAGCTTACGAAATAATTGATGCAAATAACATTGGTGAGAAATTTATCCTGGGTATCGATGGATTATTGGGAGATGACGGTGGAATAGAAGATGTGATCGATGGTAAAATTGATGCTACCTTTCTATATCCTACCGGTGGTGCTGAGGCCATTCAACTGGCTGCTAAAATTCTGAACAAGCAGCCTTTTGATCGTATCAATATTCTTGAAACGGTGGTTATTGATAACAATAATGCCAAAATATTAAAACTTCAATACGAGGCAGTTGACGATCTGCAGGGAAAAATAGAAGACCAAAAATCCGTTCTTGAAAACCAGATCGCCCGTTTTAAAAGTCAACGGAGTTTTTTAATAGTTGTATTGGTTTTGCTGGCAGCCATTGTTATTCTGGTTATTCAAACCTTCAGAGCCTATCAAAACAAACGTGCGGCCAACCAAAAACTGGAGCTTCAAAAACTCGAAATAGAAAAAAGAAATCAGGAAATTATAAAACAAAGAGACCAACTTATTGAAGTTTCGGAAAAACTGGAGGAGGCCACACAAACCAAACTTCGCTTTTTCACCAATATGTCGCATGAGTTTAGAACGCCTCTTACACTCATCATTGGTCCGTTAGAGGATATGATCGAATCAGCAGATATTCCTGAACGTTTTAAGAAGCAGGTGTCCATGATGCACCAGAATTCACTTCGCCTGCTGCACATGATTAACCAGCTGATGGATTTCAGGAAAATTGAAAACAATAAAATGCAGTTGCAAGCCACCAATTACGACATTGTTGGTTTTCTTAAAGATATTGTAATGCCCTTTTATGATCTGGCGGAGAAAAAGCATATATCAATTGTTTGGGAAGCAGAAAAAAGTCATTTAAATGCATGGTTCGACCTTAACAAACTTGATAAAGTTATATTCAACCTGCTCTCAAATGCCATTAAATTCACTCCTGTTAATGGCACTATTCAAATTACTCTAAAAGTAATTAAACCTTTAGCAAAGAAGATTTGGGATGAAGAAGTTGAAATTAAAGTTTCCGATACCGGCAATGGAATTCCAACGGATCAGATTGACCATATTTTTGATCGTTTTTATCAGGCAGAAAGCTCACGTGGTTTTATGGGAACAGGACTGGGACTTTCGCTTTCGAAAGAATTTGTTGACCTGCACCACGGAGAAATTGAGGTTAAAAGCAACATAGGAGAAGGAACCACTTTCACTATTCATTTGCCAACTGGAAACGCCCATCTTAGCGCATCTGAAAAAATTGAAACACCGATAAACGAGACGAAAAAGAAGCAGATTCAACGAAACAACGAAATCCATATCAATCCGGTTTTAGATACCGGAGAAAAGAAAATTGAGACAAATTTTGAGGAAAAACCGACGGTTCTTTTGGTTGAGGATGAGAACGATGTTCGTGAATATATAAAAGACAGTTTGTTTAATCATTATCATATTCTGGAAGCAGAAAATGGAAGACTGGCGCTGGATATAATCAGGGAAAACGAACCCGACCTTATTGTTAGCGATATTATGATGCCGAAAATGGATGGGCTGGAACTTACCCGCACTTTAAAAACTGATATAAAAACCTGCCATATTCCAATCATCCTTCTAACAGCAAAAGCTTCGCAAGAGCAGAAATTTGAAGGTCTGGAAGAAGGAGCCGATTCATACATTCCGAAACCTTTTAACAGCAGGCATCTGCAAATTAGGGTGAAGAAATTGCTCGAACTCAGAAAGAAAATGCAGGAACGCTACAAAGGTCAGCTACTTATTGCCGAAGACGACAAAGATCTTTCACGCCTTGACAGAAAATTCCTGAACAAGATTTCGCAAATTGTGGAAGAACACCTTGAAAAAGAGGAATTAACAGTTGAAGAACTGAGCCAGTTATTAGGTCTTTCGCGCGTTCATGTTTACCGAAAAATTAAAAAGCTGACAGGAATGTCAGTCAGCGAATTTGTGCGCTCCGTGAAATTGAAACTCTCATTGAACCTGATTAAAACCAACGGTAAAACCATTGCTGAAATTGCCTACGAAGTTGGTTTTTCGTCACCATCGTATTTCACAAAATGTTTTAAAGCTCAATTTGGGATATCGCCGAGTGAATTTGGGAAAAATTAGATACCAACAAAATGCACTCTTTATTTTCCCGTTTCCACTAAATTATTTTCACCTTCTTCATATCTTCTGAAATTTTATAATCTAAAATCCGAGCATAAATTTGCGTCGTTTTCAGGGAATTATGTCCAAGTATCTTAGAAACAGTTTCAATAGGCACACCATTGTTTAATGTTATTGTAGTAGCAAATGTATGCCGAGCCACATGCATTGACAAATTTTTTGTGATTCCGCAAATATCTGAGATTTCTTTTAAATATGCATTCATTTTTTGGTTTGAATTCACAGGAAGCAATAATCCTTTTGAAACATTTATGGGATAGTTTTTATAACGTTTTAATATGTTTTTAGCGAATGGCAATAAAGGGACTCTACATCTTGATCCATTTTTTGTTCGATCAATAATAATCCATTTTTTACCATCATTCCCAGTTCTGATGTGATGTTTGGCCAGCTTTGAAATATCAGCATAAGACAGTCCGGTATAACAGGCAAAAAGAAAGATGTCTCTCACAATAGCAAGCCGTTCTATTTCTATCTTCTTTTTCCTTATTTTTTTTAATTCCTTTTGAGTTAAAAATTCACGTTTAGGTTGTTCTGTTTTTACCTGAAACTTTAGATACGGATTCGTTGAAAGATAATCCATTGCAACTGCAATATTCAATACCTTTTTCATGTGTTTATGGTAACACCAGGCCGTATTTACACTGTTGTTGTATTTGGATTTTAGGTACACATCAAAATCATTAATAAACTTATAACCTATGTTGCCAAGTTTCCACTCCTTCTTCCCATAAACGTCAGATAAAAAATTTAGAAGCCGGTTTTTTGAGGTTTTATAATGTTTGAGCGTTGTAGCGGAGAACCCTTTGCCAATATTTGATTCAATCGTGTTCATATAAACACCAAACATTTCAACTATTCCATGCTCTTCTTCTATGCCGCAAAGTTTGTTTTTAATATCAACTACATCAAACTTTTTGTTTTGAGCTTCAAACTGATTATAAATATCAAGAATATTAGAAGCTACTTTATCAAGTCGATTATTAGTTGTCTTCGCTAAACTTGATGAGCCAGTCATTCTTTCTTTTGATATATCCCAGGAATTCTGATCAACAAATATCTTTGTCGATAATTCAGCACGTTTTCCATTGAGCGTAAACCTGACATAAACGGGGTAAGTTCTGTCTTCACGCTTCTTTGATTTTTTAAGTAAAAATGCAATTGTAATCCTCATAATCCATAAATTTTAACAATTTAGGTCTCGCTCACTGTCTAAAAATACATTATAAATGCCACTTTTAAAACAGTAAAACGAACCAAATTAAACTAATTAAAATGAAATGAATCAGCGAGTTACAGCGTTTAGCGAGACCTATCGGATCTATTTAACCATAGGTCTCGATTTTGTCGCATTTTAGATGCTTTTAAAGCACTTTTTTTGATATTTATGCTAAATAAAAAAGCGCTTAAATCATTGATTTTAAGCGCTTTTAATGTTTTTTGGTATTTCACCTAGTACCCGGGGCGGGAATCGAACCCGCACTCCGTTGCCAGAACTGGATTTTGAATCCAGCGCGTCTACCAATTCCGCCACCCGGGCAAACTTCCTTTGTGGAAAATTGGTTTGCAAAACTAATTATTTAACCCGAATCAGCAAAATAAAAATTAAAAACTATTTATATTTTATTCTATCGCTCTGTAAAAGCGCTGATAACCGGTGTATTCTCATTTATTTTTGGCCGTAAAAAGCAGAAATTCTAAACAGTTATTCAGGTTACAATCTAAGAGATCCCTCGACTTCGCTCGGGATCAGCAAAATATTAGTTCAAAATTTCTTTTTTACGGTCGATGTATTTTACCACTTTTCCATAAACAATCAATGATATTGCTGATACAGAAGCAATTCCCACAAAGTAAAACCAGATATAATGTGCATTAACCGATGCAGCTTCCCACTCAGCGTGCGTGTTAAACAGTAAAGGATCGGGGCAATATTTGGTAAGCAACCAACCCGAAAGGCCAAAACCAAGGATAGAAGACAGGAACGAGTGCAGATGGCTAAACCCAAGATACAGGCCCTCTTCGCCTTTTGGTGCCTGCAACGAAAAATACTCCAGGTAGCGCGGCGAAATAAAGGTTTCAGCCAGTCCCTGGAAAACGATACCCACAATCATCATAAAAGCAACGGGATGAAGGCCTAAAATAGGATCGCTGCCCATTAAATGCCCCGAGGCCATACAAAGCGCCGAAACAGGCATGATAAACATTCCCACGGTCATTGAAAACAGCGATGTTTTATTGCGCATCAACTGCGTTACAAAACCAACGGTAAGAAAAACTACCAGCGGGTTTACGTTGGCAAACCACGAAATAGCACTCCCCTCGCCTGCAAGCCGCAATACGTATTTTGGCATGGTAGCATACAACTGGTGTTGTACCATCCAAAACCCGGTAATAATGATGATAAGTATTATTAAACGCGCATTGGAGAGCACTTTAATCAATGCATCGAATATCTGCGTAAAGCTTTTTGATTCTTCGTGTAAACGGTTTGCCTTATAAAACAAGGCCACCAAAATTACAGCCAAAAGGGTAATTCCTCCTGCGAAGTAGTTAAGCGTAACCAATCCTTCGTTACCCATGGCGTCGCGCAATGGCTTTACAATGGTTTTCCCTGAGAAAGCACCGATGTTTACCATCATATAAAAAATGGAGTAGCCTTGCGCGCGGGTTTCCTTAGTGGTTTCGCGAGCTACGGTTCCGGTAATACACGATTTTATGAACGATCCGCCAATCATAATCACAATCATAATCGGTACGATAATCCATTTCAAATTGCTTTCGCGAAGTCCGTTAAACTGGGTGGTTTTGGTATATTCTACCAGTCCCGACGATTCGAGCATTGTTGGTAATACTCCCATCGAAAAATAGCCGACAGAAAGTAATGTAAAAGCAATCAGCAACGATTTTTTAAAGCCAATTTTATCGGCAACTGCACCGGCAAATGTGGGTAAGAAATAAAGGCCTGCCGAAAACGAACCGGCCAGCATTGCAGCCTGAAAATCGTTAAATCCTAAAATTCGCGACAAATAAAGTGTGATAACAATAAACACCCCATAATACGCAGCCCGCTCTAATAACTCCACTGCATTAGCCACCCAAAAAGCCTTCGGGAACTTCACTTTTACTTTCTTTTCCATGCTTGTTTAATGATAATTAAGGTCAGCAAAAATAGCCACTTAATCGAAAGCACAAAATGACACCGATCTTACAACTAAATGTCGCCATCTTTCACTTTGTTTATACGGCTACTTTATTGTAGCATCGGCATTAACGATTGTAAATACAAAATTTGCATTTGCTGCATTTTGAATACAATTCGTATCACATAAATTTTTTAAACATAATTTCAATCTTTTACAAAGAATTTCTTTTTCATACCTTCGCAACTACCGTTAGAACTATTTGTACATGAACTCATTCGAAGAAAATAATCTTTTCATAAATATTCAGCAGGGCGATGAAAAAGCTTTTGAAAAGCTATTTAAACTGTATTACGGATACCTGTGCAATTTTGCCACTAAAATAATTGCCGACGATGTGGCTGCCGAAGAAATCGTTCAGGAATTTTTTGTGAAATTTTGGGAGCGCAGGGCCGATCTTTCTGTAGAATCGTCGCTAAAAAACTACCTCTTCCGATCGGTAAAAAACCTTTGCCTGAATTACATTAAACATAACAATATAAAATTACAGCATGCGCAAAAGGTGATTGCCGAATCGGAAACGAGTAATTTCAATAACGATTATATTGAAGTTGATCTGGCAGCCGACATTGCCAAAAGCATTGAGGAACTGCCCAAAAAACGCCGCGAAATATTCCGGTTAAGCCGCGAAGAGGGACTAAAATACCGCGAAATTGCCGAAAAATTAAATATTTCAATTAAAACAGTTGAAGCACAAATGAGTTTGGCAATCAAGTCATTACGAGATAAATTGAAAAAATATAACACCTTCATATTCTACTTTTTTGTTAGCAGAGCGAAAAAGGCTTAAGGGTAAATTAATTGTGTATTGTCATTTAAACGAGATGGGAAAAATGGAGAACATAGAAAAATTTGATTGGGAACTGGTTACCAAATATTTGAATAAAGAAACCAGTTTACAGGAAAATGACGAGGTGGAGACCTGGATTAATCAATCTGATAAAAACCGGGCGGAGTTTGAGCAGTATAAAAACATGCTCACCAAAGTAGATTCCTATTACCAGGCAAAAAAATTCGATAACGAAACGGCCTGGAAATCTGTACATACACAATTACACCCTGCTAAAGTTCGATCTATTCAGCTACAAAAAACAAGAAAGGAGGTTATTGCACAATTTTACAAATATGCTGCAATAGTTGTTATCGCACTTTTATTGGGTTCAGTTGCATATTACCTTGGTTTCCGCAACCCGGACAAGGCCTATTACAGCGAAACGATCTCGGCCAAAGATCAGGTGCTGAACGAATATGTTTTACCCGATGGTTCGGTGGTTACCTTAAACAACGATTCGAAACTGCTGTTTCCGAAAAAGTTTAAAGGCAACACCCGCGAAGTTACCATCATTGGCGAAGCATTTTTCGATGTTCAGCGTAATCCCGAAAAACCGTTTGTAATTAATGCCGGCAATGCACAGGTTAAAGTTTTAGGTACCTCTTTTAACGTAAGTGCATACCCCGACGCAGAAACCGTTGAGGTTATTGTTGAAACAGGCAAAGTTCAGGTAATCAGTAAAAACGATAATCCTGAACTGGAAAGCCGCGAGGTATTTTTGTCTCCCGGCGAAAAAGGAACGCTGCATTTGTCGAATCTCGATTTGATGAAAACAGTAAACAGCGATCCGAATTTCCTGGCCTGGAAAACACACGACCTCATTTTCAACACTGTTCCGTTACACGAAGTGGTTGAATGTCTTGAAAAAGCTTACCACATTGATATCGACGTGATGGAACCGGAGCTAAACGACCTCTTATACGAAGGTCATTTCGATCAGAAACCGGTTGATTTCGTGTTAAATGTAATTCGGCTCACATTTGATCTGGATTTATCGGTTGAAGGCAAACATTACACTTTAATGAGCCGTACAAACAATCAGTAAAGCTTTAAAGTCATGAAACCAATAAAATGGAATAAAATAAAAATTATTGTCCTAATGGCCTTACTGGCTTTGTTAGTGGTACCTAACACCAGTTTTGCCCAGGATACAAAAAGCCAGGCGCTCGATCAAAACATCAGTATTTATGCTGAAGACGAGCCACTTTCAGATGTAATTGAAAAGATCTGTAAATACCTGGACATCGATTACTCGTACAACGCCGATATGGTTGCAGATAAGAAAATCAGTTTAAACGTATCGAACAAGCCTTTAAAATATGTGCTCGATAAGCTGATGAAAGATTTTTACCTGCTATTTGAAATTGAAGATAACCTGCTGGTGGTGCGCGATTACGTTCCCATCGATGAAAGTATGGAATACGAAAATACCACGCAACAATTTGCCAGTACTAACCGTGGATTCCTGTTCGATAATCCGCGTGATAAACAAATCACCATAAAATTTAAATCGGCCAGTAACTTAATTATCATTCCGGTAAATATTAACGATTCGGATACGTTGAATTTTATTCTCGACACCGGTGTTCGTTTCCCGATTATCACCGAGCTTCCTTTTATTAATAAGCTGAATTTGAACTACATGATGCCGGTTAAGGTAAAAGGACTTGGCGAGGGAGAATCATTAACAGCTTATCGCTCGGGGAATAACGTAATGCACATCAACGGGTTAACAGCGCGTAACCAGGAAGTACAAATGATCATCGACGAAAACTTCCAGATTTCGCACATGCTGGGTATTCCGGTTCACGGATTAATCGGCTTTAACCTGTTTAAAGATTACATTGTAAAAGTTGATTACCTGAATGAAAAACTGACCTTGTACAAACCGGAATATTACAAGTACCGCGACCGCAACAAAGACATTATTATGCCTTTGCATTTTGATGGAAACAAACCCTTTGTGCGCACTACAATTGTTACCGACGAAATAAAAGAAGTTCCGGTAAAACTATTGGTTGACACCGGTGCCAGCGATGCGCTTTGGTTATCAGAAAGTTCAGACGAACGTATCAATCTGCCGCAAAATCACATTGAAGCATTTTTGGGCCGTGGTTTAAATGGCGATCTGTACGGAACAAAAGGACGTATTGATGCCATTTGGGTTGGAACGCTACTGCTTACAAAACCAATTGTAGCCTTTCCTAACTCAAAAAATATCGATAGCCTGATTTCGGTGAACGGCAGAAACGGAACCATTGGTGCAGAAATTCTTAGGCGTTTTTATGTTACAATCGATTACCGGAATAGCCGTCTAACACTACGACCGAATCATAAAATTAAAGAAGACTTTAATTACAATATGAGTGGAATGGAAGTTACCAATCCGATGCCCGGCCTGCCCATTTTCACCATTGCCGATATACGCGAAAATTCGCCGGCACACATTGCCGGGTTACAGGAAAACGACCAGATTATTCGTATTAACAGCAGTAATCATCAGTCGCTGGAGTTAAACGATATTAACCTGCTGCTTCAAAGCCGCGAAGACAAAAAAATTAAACTCACCGTATTACGCAACGGCGAAGAGTTTAAAACTTCTTTTGAGCTGAAAAAGATGTTTTAATGAAACAAGTAAAACAACTGATCATATTTATTACCATCCTGTTGCTATCTTTTACTACAAAAGGCCAGCAACAGGATGGCTCTATTTTCGAGCGCCGCATAAGTATCAATCAAACCAATCAGCCGCTCGATTTTGTTTTTGAACAGATCAGTTGGCAGGCTAACGTATTTTTTTCGTACGATGCCACTATTTTTAATGCCGCCCAAAAAGTAAATATTTCGGCCCAGGATAAGTCGCTGTACACCGTTCTGAATACTTTGCTCGATACCTCTCAATATCGTTTTAGCGAGTTGCAAAACCAGGTAATTATTACCCGAAAATCGGAATATAATGAGTTTTCGGCAGCACCGGATTCGGTTCCTGTTAAGTATTTTTTCCTGTCGGGTAAATTAATCGAAATCCGCAAAGGGCGACCCGTTCCTTTTGCATCGGTTTCCATTTTAGATAAACCAATTGGTACCATCAGCAATTCCGATGGCGAATTTCTGTTGAAAGTTCATCCATCGTATATCGCTGATACCATTGTAATTTCGTGCATGGGATACGAGCAAAAGTTATTGCCGGCCAATCAATTACTCGACGAAGATCTTTTTATTCTGGAACCGGCTTCAATACAGATTAAGGAGATAAAAGTTACTGCAATCACACCCGAAAAATTGTTAAAGAATATGCGGGCCAATTACGAAAAGAATTATACGCCATCAAGCAAACTAATGACAGCTTTTTACCGTGAAACTGTTAAACAGGATAAAAATTATATAAGTCTTTCGGAGGCGGTAATAGAAGTGTTAAAAGCACCTTATATTGGCACCTCCCGAGGCGATTTGGTGCGCTTATTAAAGGGTCGAAAAAGCCGCGATGTACAACCATTTAAGTGGCTGAATTTTAAATTAATGGGCGGTCCTTTTACTATTACCGAACTGGATGCGGTAAAAACCGTTGAAACCTTTATTGATCCCGAGTATGAGCATGTGTATGAATACCAGATCAGCGATGTGGTATGGTATGAAAACCAACCGGTTTATGTGGTAAATTTTCGTGCTGAACCCGGCGAATTTTACCCGCCTTTTGAAGGAGAAATGTATGTTCACCGTGAAACATTTGCCCTGGTGCATGCCAGTTACCATTTAAATAAAGCAGGATTAAAACAGGCCGAAGAAATCATGATTAAAAAGAAACCACGCAAAGTTAAAGCGCGACCAACCTATGTGCATTACCAGGTAAATTACCGCCAATACCAGGGAAAATGGCACCTGGCATCGGCAAAAGCATCGGTTAAATTTAAAGTACGAAGCAAACGAGACCGCATAAACTCCGAGTTTCACAGCGTTTCCGACCTGCTAATCACCAATATTCAACCCACCGGTTTAAAGCGTTTCAACAAAGACGAACGTTTTAACCGCAACGATATTTTTGTGGAAGTTTTAGGTGCTTACGACGAAGATTTCTGGGAAAACTACAACATTATAAAACCCAACGAAAGCCTGCGAAATGCTTTCAAACAATCGCTGTTGAACTGATTTAGACCAATTTTAATGACGAATGAGCGTTAATAATGGTATTATCTTACTATTCCAAGGTTTTTGCGTAATTTTGTGGCTTATAATCAGAAACAATGAAACAATACAGTACAAGACAGAATAAAATCTCGAGGCTCATTCAACGCGAAATGGCCGATATTCTTTTAAAAGTAAATAAAGAACGTTTCCCGGGTAAATTGCTTAGCGTAACCGGAGTACGCATTACAAAAGATCTTTCCATTGCGCGCATTCACCTCAGCATTTTCCCGTCGGAATTTGCCAACGATATTTTGGAAGAAATCAAACTTTCGGGCAAACAATTGCGTGGCGAACTGGGCCGGAAAACCGGAAAAAGCCTGCGTGTTATTCCTGACCTGGAATTTTACATTGACGACAGCCTCGATTATATCGACAATATTGATAACCTGCTGAAAAAATAGTTTCTGAAACTTTTCGTTTTCAAACAAAACACCGGCGTTTGAACTTACCATTTTTCATAGCAAAACGATACCTGTTCTCGAAAAAGAAACAAAATATTATTAACATAATATCATGGATTTCGATGGCCGGAATTGTGGTGGGTACCATGGCCATCATCATCATCGTTTCGGTGTTAAACGGTTTTACCGATTTGATTGGTGTGTTTTACAGCGACTTCGATCCCGACATTAAAATATCGTCGGTTGAAGGGAAAATGTTTGATCCCAATACGATTGATATTGAACAAATTAAAACCTTGCCCGATGTGGTTTCGTATGCCGAAGTGGTTGAAGAAGTGGCCTTGCTACGCTACGGAAAACGCCAGTTTGCAGCTACCATTAAAGGCGTTCCCGATAATTATCCGGATTATACCAACATCGATAAACTGCTGATTGAAGGCGAATATTACCTGAAAAAAGACGGCATTGATTACGCTGTGGTAGGGCGCGGAATTGCCAATAATCTTGGCGTTGGCGTATCTTTTCTCGATCCGCTGCATATTTATGTGCCCAAAAAAGGAAAACAGGTATCGTTGAATCCATCGCGAGCTTTTAACCACAGTTATCTGTTTCCGTCGGCAGTGTTTGCTGTGCTCGAAGATGTGGATGCCAAATACATGCTGGTATCGAAAGCGTTTGCCACAGAGCTTTTTGACAGTGGAAACGACATTTCTGCGATTGAACTGGCCATTACCGATGGGGCTGATGTTGATGCCATTCAGGATAAACTGGAAGAAATTGTGGGAGCCGGGTTCCACGTGAAAAACAAAGAGCAGCAGCACGACCTGGTTTTTAAAACCATGAAATCAGAAAAATGGGCCGTATATTTCATCCTCGTCTTTATTTTGCTGCTGGCTTCCGGAAATATGATCGGCAACCTAACAATGCTTTATATCGATAAAAAAGAGGATATTGCTATTTTGGGTAGCATGGGACTTCCGGCACAACAAATCAACCGGATTTTTCTCTACGAAGGCTGGCTAATTTCATTGGCTGGAGGTGTTTTAGGTACCATTCTGGGCGTATTTGTATGCTGGCTTCAAATTACGTTCGAGTTGGTAAAATTACCCGGTGCCGGTGGTTCCTTTGTTATTTCGGCTTACCCGGTCCATATCATTTTTACCGACATCATTTTGGCATTCGCTGCCGTATTAATCATCGGATTTATTGCCTCATGGTACCCGGTTAAATTCATGTCGAACAAACAATTAGCACCTTCAAATATCAGCTAACTCACGATTTTTCAAAACTGACTTTCCTTAGATTTTCGCGCGTATTTTTGTTTTAACTTGCACCTGATAACAGCTAACAAGTTATATGTAAAATGAAAGCGATTGTAAAAAGTAAACCTGAAAAAGGCATTTGGATGGAAGATGTTCCGATGCCAACTGTCGGACCCAACGATATTCTTCTGAAAGTACGAAAATCAGCCATTTGCGGCACCGATTTGCACATTTATAAATGGGACGAATGGGCGCAACAAACCATTAAAACGCCGGTAACTATTGGCCACGAATACATGGGAACTGTTGTTGAAGTAGGCTCGGAAGTTGACCGCGTAAAAGTGGGTGAGCGCGTTACCGTTGAAGGCCATATTTCGTGTGGTTTTTGCCGGAATTGCCGACGCGGCCGCCAACATATTTGCGACAATACCATTGGTATTGGTGTAAACCGCGATGGTGGTTTTGCCGAATATATTTCTGTTCCGGCGAAGAACGTTCTGCACATCGATCAACGAATTTCGGATGAAATGATGGCCATTATGGATCCGCTGGGCAATGCCACACACACGGCACTTTCGTTTCCTCTGTTGGGCGAAGATGTATTAATTACCGGAATTGGCGGGCCAATTGGAGCCATGGCTGCTGCCATTTGCAAATTTGCCGGTGCACGCAACATTATTGGTACCGATTTAAGTAAATACCGCCGCGATCTGGCCCGAAAAATGGGAGTTACGCGTGTTATCGATCCTACCAAAGAAAGCATTAAAGAAGCCATGGAAGTACATCACATGGTAAGTGGTTTTGATATTGGTTTGGAATGTTCGGGTTCGCCAATTGCCTTTACCGACATGGTAAACCACATGTACAACGGCGGAAAGATAAGTTTGCTTGGTTTGCTGCCCGAACGCACTCAAATCAACTGGAGTAAGCTCATTTTTAAAGGATTAACATTAAAAGGAATTTATGGCCGCGAAATGTACGAAACCTGGTACCACATGGAAATGATGCTGACCACCGGCCTCGATATTTCGCCCGTTATTACCCACCGTTTTAAAGCCGACGATTACCAGGAAGCCTTTGAAATTATGGAATCAGGCGACTGCGGAAAGATCATTTTGGATTGGGAATAAAAGAATGATGAATGATGATTAACGAATGATGATTTCGGAAGTAAAGAGTCAGTACATAAACTCTGCACGTATTTCAATTCTTAAATCAAAAATCGTTAATCATCATTCGATATTCTAATTTGTTCCACGTGAAAAATCATCAGGTGTTTCGGGAAATTTCCTGATAAACAGCAGAAAAACTACCTTTGCAGAAAATTAAACAATTTGAAAGAAGGATTAGTAATAAAATCGACCGGTAGCTGGTACACCGTTGAGGATGAAAACGGAAATACCTACGAATGCAAAATAAAGGGCAAATTTCGCATTAAAGGAATTCGGAACACAAACCCCGTTGCCGTTGGCGATCGTGTGGGATTCACGCTCCAAAACGTTTCTGCCGACGAAAATGTGGCGCAGGTTGGTTTGATTACCAAAATCAACGAACGCAAAAATTACATTATCCGGCGTTCTATTAATCTTTCGAAACAGGCACATATTATTGCTGCCAATATCGACCAGGCTGTTCTGGTAGTAACCATGCAATACCCGGTTACCACTACCACTTTCATCGATCGTTACCTGGCATCAGCAGAGGCCTATCGCATTCCGGTAATGATTGTGTTTAACAAAGCTGACCGCTATAACGAAGACGAAACAGAAGAGATGGACCTGTTGATGCAGATCTATCGAAATATCGGCTATAAATGCCTTAAAACGTCGGCTAAAGAAGGAACCGGTATCGATGAACTTAAGGAAGCTTTAAAAGATAAAACCAACGTAATAAACGGCCATAGTGGCGTTGGTAAATCAACACTCATCAACCTTATTCAGCCGGGTTTGAATCTGAGAACCATGGAAATTTCCGATTCGCACAAAACCGGAAAACACACCACAACCTATTCGCAACTGTTTAAGCTGAATTTTGGCGGGTACATTATCGATACGCCGGGAATTAAAGCTTTTGGTGTTCTGGAAATGGAACCCTGGGAGATTTCACATTATTTTGTTGAGATATTTAAATTTTCGGAGCACTGCCAGTACAACAATTGCTCGCACACGCACGAACCCGGTTGTGCCGTTAAAGAGGCCGTGGAAAACTATCAGATCGCCCCTTCCCGATTCAGAAGTTATTTAGGCTTACTGGAACCGGATGATAAACACCGACCGGCATTTTAAGCCAAAAAGAAAGGCGCAGGTTGAATCAACGAGCGCCTTCAGCAAAATATTTTTATTCTTCTTTTAGTGATCTCTAAAATTCCATTTAGAATTGTCGCTGTTAAAATCAAATTCAGCAAGTGTAGGTGTACTGTCTCCTGAAGAAACCAACGCCAACTTCTTAGTTGAATTTGGAACCACCTTAGGCATTATTCTGTAGGTTCCGTCAATTAATTGCTCAATTCTCCACAATTGCTCGTCGGCACCCGTAAATTCCGGAACGGCAATTACTTCTGCTTCTGCTGTAGCTGCCAGGGCGCGTTCTGTACCTTCAATAACTATTTTATAGTATGGCCCGCCCAGGTATCCGCCGGCTTCTGGTACGGCTGTAATGGTCCATCGCTGGTGCGGACGGAACATGTAATCACCAATTCTTACGCCAATATCTCCTGCTGGCCAGGTGTCAATCACATCTTCTAAAGTTTGCGATGGAATGGGTTCAACCGGTTTATCTGCATCTTCCCAAAACCGGTGTGTTCCACGTGGCATACGTACAAAATCAACCACCAACTCCAAAGCATAACCTCTTCTTTCCGATTCAATTTCGTAAGTTCCTTCTTTGAACGGATCGCCGGCAACCGGCCAGTCGTTTTTCCAAAGTAACGGGCGAATACCCAGTACACTGCGGCCACTCCGATCTAAATCAGCTTCAAAATGGCACGACATTTTTTGCACGCCTTCATCAATATTTATTAATCCGAAATGCCCCGGACCGGTAACTCTTCCGCCTGCAGCAATAACCATTTTACCACCACCTTTAAGCATTTCCCGTCCCATATTATCAACATAAGGGCCGGTAACTTTTTTCGAACGGCCAACTACGATATTGTAGGTAGAATTGGCACCATCGCAGCAGGTTCCGTGAGTACCCAGCAGGTAATACCACCCGTTTCGGTACATCATTGTGGTGGCCTCACAGTCGATGGCAATATCTATTGCTTCATTGCCTTCAACGCGCTTCCCGGTTTCGGGATCAAGCTCGATTAGGCGAATAAAGCCAAAATAAGTTCCGTACGAGCACCATAAGCGCCCTGTGGTTGGATCGAGCAACAAGCCCGGATCAATGGCATCATTATCTTCCATTCCTTCCGAGCGAACCACTTCAATAGGCTCTGAATATTCAAAATCAGGAGAATTTGGATCGAGTGTTTTGTTCCACATGGTCAGAATTCGTCCGTTGTGTCCACCTCCCAGGCCACCACCGGTTGCACCATAAACTACCAAGTAACGATCGCCGATTTTCATGGCATCAGGAGCAGCACCGCCACCGGGGCGAACTCCCCCACCGTTCCATACCCAGCCATCTTCGGATATTAAACCGCCTCTACCTGTTCCAAAAGTATAATACTTTCCGTCGCATTCCATTATTGTTGAAGGATCGTGTATATATGGTTTCCCTACTTGTGCCATTACTATTTCGCAGAATAACAGCGATAAAAGAGCTATTGAGCCCAATATTTTGATTTGTTTCATCTGTTTAAATTTTTTTGATTTCTGAATGTTCAAAAAATTTGAATACATTCAGGAACTCACATAAATTTTAATCATTCTTGTTTGTGAATTTAGAATGAGGAAAATTCATGTTCGTTTCATAATAATTTCGATTCAATTAAGATTTAACTTGTTTGACTAAACAGTTTTATTCACAGGTAATTGTGATGTTTTTGATTGGTTCGCCCTTTTCATCGAGGAAACGAACACAAAAATCGCTCATTCCCGGACCGTTGATTACAACGCCGCGAACAATATTTTTCCCCTTTTTAAGTGTTAGTCGCGGCGATACAGCATCGTCCATCACCATACGTCGGTCGCCCGAAAGCAGTAATGTTTCTTCGCCGTTTAACCACCACATCGATGCTGAGTTTGAGCCCACTGCCATGCGCACATTTTCCATGTCCTCAGGCGCGTTAACAACGGTTACAGCCCAAAATACCACTCCGTAAATGGGTTTGCTTAATCCATAAGCAAAACGGAATAATTTAACGTTAAAAAGTTTACTGTCCAAAGCATGCCAGGCCAGTTCTGTATCGCCAACTTTTACAATGTCTCCATCCTCAGGAAGAATTGTAAACTGATTGGGAAAATAAAGCGTATCGAAAGCTGCACGAAGGTAACTGTCGGTAAAAACCGTATTGCTACGATTTGGCTTGCTAATTGGCTCTAACAGTAACCAACGTTGAATGAATCCATCAGCATCCGGGATACTTTTTTCAAGCGATACCGGAGAAAAATAAGCATCAATACTTCTTCCTGTAGTATCGGTTAAAGCCGGATCGTCCATTTGACGTCCAATACTTCCTGGCTGGGCTTTTAATTCGGAACCAACCAAAATAAAAAGGCTGAGCGCCAATAGAAATGTTTTTTGTTTAAAGTTCATAATTACATTTTTACTTAGTTTAAGATTTATTTTTTTTATTAATCAATTTCGCGAATGGTCATTATTCCATTACTCCATATTTTCAAGTATGGAAACAGAGTACTTTTTTTTCAAAATTAAGACGATGTCAGTTTTGGGATTTTAGTTTTTGAATATTTGATTTCTATTTTTACACATATTTCGTCATTTCCGGGAACAAAAAGACGCTTTGACACTGCAAACTGAATAACTGACTATTGCCAATCGAACCATTTAAATAATCCTCCACCGAAAACGGAGAATAATCATTCTCTCGCTTTTGATTAATAGATATTAAATCGAATTTACTATTTATAAAAACAGAAGTTTAATCGTATTAACATAAAATTTAGGAATTGCTCTAAACCCAATTGTGTCTTAACAAATCATATCGAAGAAAACTTTTTCTGAATCTTGAGGGTGGTTATTGCAGTTGTAAACAAAATCTGATTCTTTAAAGAATCTGTACCTGATCGGAATTTCTAATAGATAATATCTATTCTGCTGCCTTTATAAATCCACCACCCACCAATCTGTCGTTATGATAAAAAACTGCGGTTTGTCCGGGTGCAATCATAGCCTCAGGTTCTAATAATTCGACCTCAGCCACAGTGTCGTTTAAAATATGCAAATTACAGCGGGTTTCCTGAAGCCTGTAACGTACCTTTACTATCAATTCTTCACTAGAGCCAACTATCTCTCTATCATGTATATAGTAATTTTCAAGAAGGAGTTTGGAGCGATATAAATCATCGTATTTTGCCAACACAATTTCGTTGTCATCTAGACGAAATTCGGCCACAAATAGCGGAAAATTCAGATTTAGGCCCAATCCGCGACGTTGTCCGATGGTGTAATTGAAAATTCCCTTATGCTTGCCCAAAATGTTCCCGGTTTGATCAACAAAATTTCCGGGTTGCGATTTTATGCCTCTCTTTTTTAAAAATTGCCGGTAGTCATTTCCCTCAATAAAACATATTCCCTGGCTGTCTTTTTTTTCCGACAAGGATAAAAAACCTTTTTCCCTGGCAATATTCCGGATCTCCGTTTTTTTAAATTTACCTAAGGGGAAAATCAGTTTATCGATTATTTCGAGAGGTAATCCCCATAGAAAAAACGACTGATCCTTTTCCGGATCTTCACCCTGAAAAAGATATTTCTGACCATTATAAATTCCGGTTTTCACATAATGGCCGGTAGCGATTGAATCGCAATTCATGGCATTCGCGTATTTATCCAGGTATTTAAATTTCAGGTTAGGATTACAATACGCACACGGAAAAGGTGTGCGTCCGTTTATATATTCGTCGATAAAATATTGAATTACGTATTCTTCAAACTCACTGCGCAGATCAACAGTAATGTGTTGAATGTTCAGGCGATCAGCTAAATCCCTTGCCTCTTTTAAAAAGTGATGATTTTGATCATCGGTACCACTAAAAAGAAAGGTAACTCCAATTACCGTATAGCCCTGTTCCTGCAAAAGCATCGCTGAAACAGAACTATCAATTCCCCCACTCATCCCCAGCAAAACACGTTTATTCATTTCAATTGAATTGTAAATCTTTAATGGTATTCAATAAACTCACTAATAAGTATTGGTTTGATTAAGTGATTGAATTCGTTGTATTATTCCTTTTCTTTCTGAAAATAATCGTACACAACCCGTGCTTTGGCCTTCCCAATTGAAGCTTCCAAAGCGTCGAGCTTTTGTAGTTTTATCTGCTTTACTGATTTGAAATCCTTCAATAATTTTTCTGTAGTCTTCTCCCCTATTCCATTTATATTACCTAATTCGGATTTTATAAATGATTTGGAGCGTTTATCGCGGTGAAAAGTAATTCCAAAACGGTGCGCTTCATCTCTTAAATGCTGAATTACTTTTAAGGTTTCGGAGTTTTTATTGATGTACAGCGGAACTGAGTCGCCCGGAAAATAGATTTCCTCCAGTCGTTTTGCAATACCAATAACCGTTATTTTACCACGTAGTTCCAGCTTATCCATAGCTTTCATTGTAGCCGATAACTGGCCCTTTCCGCCATCAACAACAATAAGATTGGGCAATGGTTTGTTTTCTTCTTTCAAACGCCTGTAACGCCGGTAAACCACCTCCTCCATCGAGGCAAAATCGTTTGGCCCTTCAACAGTTTTGATGTTAAAATGCCGGTATTCCTTTTTTGCAGGTTTAGCATTTTTAAACACCACGCACGCTGCAACAGGGTTTGTTCCTTGCAGGTTGCTGTTATCAAAACATTCAATTCGCTCGGGTAATTCCTTTAATTGTAAATCCTTTTTTATGGTATTTAATATACGATCAGTTCTGACTTGAGGATTTTTAAGCACAGCTTGTTTGTCCTTTTCCAGACGAAAATACTTTGCATTACGCTTCGAAAGGTCTAATAATTGCTTCTTCTCCCCTCTTTGCGGCACCCTGAAAGTGACGTTTTCAATCACATTTTCCAGTTTAAAAGGCACCAAAATTTCGCGTGCGTTACTAAATATTTTCTGCCTTATTTCAATAATTCCAGCCAAAAGAAGCTCTTCCGTATTCTCATCCAAACCCTTTTTTATCTCCAAAGTAAAGGTTTGTATAATGGCACCTTTTATAATCTTCAGGTAATTGATAAAGGCGAAGTTTTCATCCTCCTCAATAGAATAAACATCAACATCTGTAATAACAGGAGAAACAACCGTTGATCGGCTCTGATAGCGCTTCAGCGAATCGTACTTTTCTTTGATTGCGGCAGCTTCCTCGAAATTTAAATTTTCCGCCATATCGGCCATCATTCCTTCCAGATGCTTAATAACACCCGAAATATTTCCCTTTAAAATATCAGCAATATCAGCAATTCCCTGGTCATATTCATCTACTGAAACATACCCTTCACATGGTCCTTTACAATTACCAATATGATATTCCAAACACACTTTATACTTTCCTGACGCAATATTTTCGGGTGATAAATTGTAATTACAGGTGCGTAATTTATATTCCGACTTAAATAATTCCAGCAGTGTTCTAACGGTATAAATTGAGGTGTATGGACCAAAATATTTTGAACCATCGCGAACCAGATTTCTGGTTTTAAAAACGCGTGGAAAAGCTTCGTTTTTGATACAAATCCACGGATAACTTTTATCGTCTTTTAAGCGGATATTGTAACGTGGCTGATATTTTTTAATCAGGTTGTTTTCCAACAGCAAAGCATCCTGCTCGCTTTCCACCACCATGTGCTTTATATCGGCGATATTGCGCACCAATAAAGCTGTTTTCCGGTGATCGTGATTCTTTGTAAAATACGAAGAAACCCGCTTTCGCAGGTTTTTCGCTTTTCCGATGTAGATTATAGTATTCGTTTGATCTAAATACTGATAAATACCGGGCTTATTCGGCAACACCGATATAAGCGTTTTTAAGTGATCAATATTCTTATTTTCGGTCTTATATTTCAATTACTGATATTTTACCAATACCTGAGTTTCGTATTCTTTAAGTATTGATTTATTAGGTGTATTAATAAATTCCAGATCGCAAATAAAGCTAAAGTAAATATTTTCAACACCACATCTTTTTGCCAGATTTAATGCCGCAACAGCAGTTCCCCCGGTTGCCAGCAAATCATCGTGAATCAAAACCACATCGTTTTTCTCCAACGCATCGCTGTGCATTTCTACACTGTCAACACCATATTCCAGCTCGTAAGATTCACTTAAAACGGTACTTGGCAATTTTCCTTTTTTACGTATCGGAACAAAACCAGCATCGAGACGATCTGCAATTGCTCCGCCAAAAACAAAACCACGGGCTTCAAGACCAACAACTTTTGTAATCCCTTTCTCTTTAAAATTCTCTACGATTGTATTAGTAACAAACCTTACCGCTTCTTTATTTTTAAAAAGCGTTGTCACATCTTTAAAACTTATCCCCTCTTTCGGATAATCTGGAATTTCGCGTATTTCTCTTTTTAAATCCATTTTACAAAATTGTTCCACGTGAAACATTATCGCCCCAAAAGAACCAATAAAACGTTTATATCAGCTGGTGACACACCTGATATTCGTTTTGCCTGTCCTATTGTTTTTGGTTTTATTTTATCTAGCTTTTGACGTGCTTCTGTGGAAATTGATTTTAACTCGTTATAATTAAATTTATTTTCAATATTTATATTTTCAAATTTATCCAACTTTTCTGCCAGTTGCTTTTCGCGATTAATATATCCTTCGTATTTAATCACAATTTCGGCTCCTTCTATAATTTCTGTTTTTCTGGCCTCCGTAACCCGTTCCAGAAATGTTTTAAACGGGGTGATTACTTCAATCAAATCAAATATTGAAATCTGAGGGCGTAAAATAAGGTCGAATAATTTAACTCCCTGCTTTAATTCAGAAGTACCTTTTTCTGTAAGTAATTGATTTACAAAGCGTGGCTTAACCGAAAAATCTTTTGCGTAAGCAATAATTTCCTGAATTAAGGCTGTTTTTTCCTGCAACAAATTAAGACGTTCTAGCGAAGCCAGACCCAATTTATACGATTTTTCGGTTAAACGGATGTCAGCATTGTCTTGACGGAGTAAAATTCTAAATTCTGCCCTACTGGTAAACATTCGGTAAGGTTCATCTACTCCTTTTGTTACAAGATCGTCAATCAATACTCCAATGTAGGCTTCGTTTCTTTTTAAAACAAAAGTATCGTTATTTCCTGCCGATTTTAAATGCGCGTTTATACCGGCCATTATTCCTTGCGCCCCTGCTTCCTCATATCCGGTTGTTCCGTTAATTTGTCCTGCGAAAAACAAATTGTCGATAATTTTGGTTTCCAGGGTATGATTTAATTGAGTAGGATCGAAATAATCGTATTCAATTGCATAACCAGGACGGAATATCTTTGCCTTTTCCAAGCCGGCTATTTTATGTAAACCTTTTAACTGAACCTGCCAGGGAAGTGAGGAAGAAAAACCATTTAAATAATACTCGATTGTATTTTCTCCTTCTGGCTCTAAAAACAACTGATGTTTTTCCTTTTCAGCAAAAGTTACCAGTTTGGATTCGATACTCGGACAATAACGTGGTCCGGTACTTTGGATAGTTCCATCGAACATTGGTGAATCCTCAAATCCTTCCTGTAGCTCGCTATGCACTTCGGAACTGGTATGTGTGATCCAGCACGAACGCTGTTTCAATTTTGTTTCGGTACCAGGCAAATAGGAGAATTTATAGTGTCCGGTATCGCCCTTTTGTTCCGTAAGTTTCGAAAAATCAATGGTTCTGCCATCTATACGTACGGGTGTCCCGGTTTTCATTCGGCCGGTTTTAAAACCAGCTTCCAGTAACTGTTCTGAAATGTTGTATGATGCGGCTTCTCCAATACGTCCACCGGCAAGCTTTTCCTGCCCTATATGCATTAAACCGTTTAAAAAAGTGCCATTGGTTAAAACAACCGTATTCGATTCAAACTCGATACCTATTTTGGTTTTTACACCTTTTACCTGTTTATCTTTAATTATTAGTTGAATAACAGCATCTTGCCATAAATCAAGATTATCAGTGTTTTCCACAATGTTCCTCCATTCTTCAACAAAGCGAAAGCGGTCGTTTTGTGCACGTGGACTCCACATTGCAGGTCCTTTCGACTTATTAAGCATACGGAACTGAATAGTAGTTTTATCGGCCAAAATACCTGAATAACCACCCAATGCATCGATTTCGCGTACAATCTGACCTTTTGCAATTCCGCCCATAGCCGGATTACACGACATCTGACCATATTTGGTCATATCCATAGTGATCAGTAATGTTTTCGATCCAAGGTTTGCAGCTGCTGTTGCTGCTTCGCATCCGGCATGTCCTCCCCCAACAACAATTACATCATATTTCTCCATCATACCTTCAGTGCTTTAAAATCTATTTTTGCAAGATAAAACTCTTCCATTTTTGTCATCTCCTCTTGCTCTTCATCGGTTTTATCTTTATATCCTACTAAATGCAGAACTCCATGCAGAACAACACGATACAATTCTTTTAATTGCGAAATACCGTAATTTTCTGCATTTTCGTTAACTCTGTCGAGACTTATAAATAAATCGCCCGAAATTACATTTTTCTCTACGTAATCAAAAGTTATTATATCTGTATAATAGTCATGATTAAGATATTGTTTATTCATAGCGAGCAAAAACTCGTCGGAGCAATATACAATTGTAAGTTCTCCAAGTTCATACTTTTCATTGATGACAAGACTTTCAATCTGATTTTTTAGAAAATCTTCATGAAACGATATCGCTTTGATATCTTCAAAATAAAATTCTATTGATTTCATTCACAGACAATATGGAAACTTAGACTGTTTCCTTTTTTATTAAATACAACATTTTGGGCAATACTTTTAATAATATGTATTCCACGCCCTGTTTCGTTTAAAAGATTATCCTTATGAGTCGGATCCGGGATGTTTTCCACATCAAATCCCTCTCCTTCATCAGTAACCCGAACATGAATAAGATGGCTTTTACAATCAATGGTAAGTTCTACAGTTTTTCTATAGTCTTCCTTATTACCATGAACTATAGAATTTGTAGTAGCTTCAGAAATACATAAAAATACGGAGTTAAAGCATTTTTCAGGCATATTATGAAAATTAAAATGTGCCCTTACAAATTCTTCCACCTTTTTTATTTCTTCACTTACCGACCTTATTACCAATATATTGGGTGGTTTATTTTTCACTCTGGTTTTGTATTTTATTTAAATAATCTTTGTATTTTTTGTTGTAAAAGTTATTTAATGTATTTGAATTTCGGTTTAAATACTCAATGGTAAAATTCTCTTTTTCCTTATACTCAAAAAACTTAACAGGGTTACTGTAGAAATCGTCAGCACTTTCCGATTCACGCTTATCTTCGAATTCGCGTTCTGTTTCGGCCCTTTCAGCTTCGAGTAAGCGGGTGGTTATAAGGTTCTGACGGGCAATGGTTTCGGCGTTAATTGATTTATTCATCAACTCCCTTCTGTTTTCTTCAAGCATCTGATCGATTTTTTTTAACGTTTCCTGTGCCTGGCTACCAACCTGGCCGTTATTCATTAAGTCGCGCAGCATTTGCTGCATCATCTCGTGCTGCATCAGGCTCTGCCCCATTTGTTTGCTTAATCCCTGCGAATTTCCGTTTTTCATTTGCTCAATCATCTTCTGCAACTGTTGTTTTATACTTTCCGATGATTCTTTAAGGTCCTGCATTCCGCTCCCCATACCTCCGGGATTTTCGCATTGTTGATCGCCCGGCTGTGCATTTGCCATCTGTTTTTCCAGCTGCTCTAACGATTCGTTTAATAAAAGCGCCAGATTATTTATGGCGGTAATTACAAATTGCTGACTACCTCTGGCTTGCGGAAACAAACCTTCCTCCAGTTGTTCGCCCGATTTTGTCAGGTTTAATTCCATGTTCACCAACTCATTGTTTATCATACTTGAGATTTGTGGTGTACGTTTCGCCAGAGCATACAACGAATCTCTTACAATTTTACTCTGGTCTTCAATGCGTTTTTGTTCTTTATTCAGTTCGGTTAACCGCGGATCTTTTGCACTAATACTACTTAAGCCGTTTAATACATCTTCCTGATTAAACGACAAAAGCACGAGATTATCTAAAATTTGCCGTAGATTTTGTATGTTCTCCTGGTTTTGCTGCATGCTGTTCATGTCGAGCATTTGCTGCATGGCAAACGCGGCATTTTTCATTTGCTCCGAAGTTTTCTGAATACTTTGGCTCGACTTTTTACGGTTCTTTTTCTCCAGGTTTTGTTTACTTTCTTCCGAACTGTTTTGCATTTCCCTAAATTCCTCGTCAAAATCATCAAAACCAATTGGTTTCTCCAATTCTTTATTCATTTCCAGCGTTTCACCTAACCGTTTTTCCAGCTCATTCAGTTTTTCCTGATGTTCGTTTACCTTTTCGCTTATTTCTTCAAAATTCTTCTCCTCGCTTACCTCCCTGGCCATGTTCTCCTCTTCCCTGGCCAATTCATTCATCTCATCGGTAATCTCCTGCAGTTTTTGCTCTACCTTGAACTTCTTCAGCATCTCCAGGTTTCTATCCAGTTGTTTCTGCAAATCGTCCATGGTTACGTTCATATCCCGGCTAAGTTCGTTCAGCTTTTTACTGTCGAATTCTTCAGCCAGCTTATTGAATTCATCCATTAATTCTTGCAACTCATCGGTAAAAACTTCTTTAAGCAATTCCTCTATTTGCTTTTGTTTTTCAATTATCTCTTCTGAGTTATCATTAAACGAATTCAGGTAATTATTTAGCTTTTTATTATCCTGTTTTATTTTATCGTATAGTTTTTCCAGTTGATTTTGCTTTTGTACAATGTCGTTAACCATCTGCGATTTTTCCCAGTCAGAAGTGTTGGTATCCATATTTTTAATCTGCAGATTTTGCAAATTCTTCTGGATTTCTTTCGATAACTGCTGGCTTTCGGCAATCATTTTTTCCAGGTTTTCGAACTGCTCTTTTTCGTTGGCTTCCAGCTCTTCTTTATCAGGAAATACAAAAGTATAACTATCAGAAGTAGTGGTTTTATAACCGTTTATTACATCGTTATCCGAAACCGAAAAGTAGTACGAAATAGCTCCTTCCGAACCGACATCGTTAAAATCGTAACTAAAATAAAACTCCTGATCGCTAATATTCCCCGAAAATGGCAAAGCTATAGCGGTATCTTCGTTGGCCATATTGCAATGAAAATTTAGCCCTGAAAAACCATAGTCATCGCCAATTACACCTTTAAAAAAGAAACGTGTTAAACGTGTTGAATCTTCAATACGCATTACCTCAATATCCGGGTAAATATCCGGTATCACATCAATATTGTACGATAGCGCCAATTCTTCGTCAGTAACTTTATTACGTATATAAACATTGTAATTACTTGATTTATAAACCGTTTTTTCTACTTCAAATAGTTCTTCGTTTTCAGTTGCAGTAACCCGAATGGAGTCGTTAAACATCAAAGCCAGCGAGTCAACATCGATTCCTGTGAACTGCCATTTTAAAATTGTTCCACATGGAACCTGCACATCTCCGATGTTCTCAAGCAGCTGCGATTCGCTTAATGTATAGCCTGGCGGATTTACATTAACGGTAAATGAATTAATACCCGGTTTAGGCAGTAATTGCAAGATATAAATATCTGATTTATAATTTAAATCGGTAAAATAAAATGAAACCGGATTGATCACTGAAGCCATTTCAAATTCATATTTTCCGGTTTCTGTTGTTTTCATCAGGTAATTATTACCTTCTATATTTATATATACTACTTGTGGAATTTCATCGCCTTCGGCAATAACTTTCACTGTATAGGGGTCTCCTTTTTTAACTTTTAAACTTCCGTTTGTTAAGTGAAAAGAAAAAGGAGCCGGTTTAACAAACTCCTGGTTGTAATGTACCAAACGATTTGTTGAATCTGTAAAAATGTTTTTATTGGCTAAGAATATTCCAGAGGCGATTAAAATACTAAATATCAGATAAATAGAAACAATTTTAACATTCTTATACTCAATGGCTTCGTTAAAATCGAACACTTTTAACTCATCAATTTTCTGATCGATACTGGCAATTAACAAATCGTTGGAATACTTTTTATCGTGCAAACTCGATAGTTCAATGATATTCAGTAACTTATCTTTTATATCGCCAAAATGTTTTTGAATCAGTTGAGTGGATGATTTCAGATCGATAGGTTTTAAAATATGTAGTAAGCGGAATAGTGGAATGAGAATAAACTGCGTACTTACCAAACCAGCAAAAATAAGGTAGCCGTAAAAGATGACCTTACGTGTTAACGATGAAAGGTAAATATAGTATTCAACTACTGAAAATACTGTGTATAAGGTAATTAACAAAACAAAAACCAAAGCTGTCCCTCTAACCAACCTATACAAGCCATATTTAAACCTGAATGCGTTTAGTTTATTAACAAGTATGTTGAAATTTTCTGTCATTCTGCTTAAAGTTCTTATTTCTCAAACGTTTATTATTTTCACCAATTGTTAATAATTGTGGATAAACATGTCAAAAAAACAAAAGTAATCTTTTAAACTAATTTTTGTATTCTTCAGTTTTTTCATCATATAATTTCGCATTTCAAAAACCGTCGTTAATCTTACAGAATTTTGATGCCCGTTTATTCACAACAAATACACCTGTTAAAAACGTCAGTTCTCTTTCCACTTTTACTATTAACAGTTGTTAAAAAGAAAAGTTATATAGTTACCAAAGAACAAATTAACCTGTGAAATAGTTGTTGAAAACAGTAGGGCAAACATGTTTACAGTTTCTGCATAATTGGTAAAAAATAGTAATTAACAATTACCAACAGGATATAATAACTAGTATTAATTTTTAAATTTGTTTAATTATTAATAATAATAGAAGAAGATTGGACATACTACTTGTAGAAGACAACCTATTAAATCAAAAGGTGGTTATATTTAATTTGAAGAAATATAACTACAACGTTACTGCAGTTACCAACGGACCCGAAGCAATTGAGCAGGTAAAGCAGCACGCCTACGATCTGGTGTTAATGGATATTATGCTTCCCGAAATGGACGGCTACGAAATTACCGCGGCTATTCGCGATTACGAAACCGCAAACGCCATTGAAAACCCTGTTCCCATTATTGCTATAACGGCTAACACGCTCGACAATGATCGTGAGCGCTGTTTTAACGTAGGAATGAACGAGTATTTATCAAAACCCTTTACAGCTGCCCAGCTTATTGAAAAAATACGCATCTTTATTCCCGAATAAGAGTTAGTGCTGATGGATGGATTAGATATTAGAGGAAATTCATATACGGATACCGAAAGAGAGCTGGATAAGCGGTTACGCCCTTTACAATTTGATGATTTTAGCGGACAAAAACAAATTGTTGAAAACCTTGAAATTTTTGTAAAGGCAGCGCTTTTACGTGGCGAAGCTCTGGATCATGTTTTACTGCACGGACCTCCGGGACTGGGTAAAACAACCTTGTCGAATATTATTGCCAACGAACTGGGAGTCGGGATAAAAATCACTTCCGGACCAGTATTGGATAAACCAGGCGATTTGGCGGGCTTATTGACCAACCTTGAAGAAAACGATGTGTTGTTCATCGACGAAATTCACCGCCTCTCCCCTGTTGTTGAAGAATATTTGTATTCGGCCATGGAAGATTTCCGTATCGATATAATGATCGACAAAGGACCGAGTGCACGTTCGGTACAAATAGAGCTGAATTCGTTTACGCTGATTGGAGCCACTACCCGGTCGGGATTATTAACGTCGCCTTTGCGCGCACGTTTTGGTATCAATTCTCACCTGGAGTATTATGATGGCGATATTTTAACGCAAATCGTTAAAAGGTCCGCAGGTATACTAAATGTGGAGATAAGCGACGAGGCGGCTCATGAGATAGCTTTCCGGAGCCGTGGCACTCCGCGTATCGTAAATTCATTGCTGCGTCGTGTTCGCGACTTTGCACAGGTAAAAGGTAATGGTACCATTGATATGGATATTACGCGTCATGCTTTGTCGGCTTTAAACATCGATAAATACGGCCTGGACGAAATGGATAACCGAATTTTAAAAGCTATCATCAATAAATTTAAAGGCGGACCGGTGGGAATTACAACCATTGCAACAGCCGTTGGCGAAGATGCCGGAACCATTGAAGAGGTGTACGAACCGTTTTTAATAAAAGAAGGTTTTATAAAACGAACACCTCGCGGAAGAGAAGTTACTGATTTGGCCTATAAACATTTAGGTCGCGTTCGGTACGGCGACTCCCCTAGCCTTTTTTAAGGCTGGAATGACGAATTTCGATTAACGATTTTAGATTTATGATCGGAAAAGAAGTAGACAGTTTCAATTGAAGGATACTTCTAAAATCTACATTCGTTAATCATCATTCGAAATTCTTTATTTTTCTATGAATTTTACTTCGAATAACATTGGCCACAGTTTTCCGGTAACAAACATGCGGTCGTTTTCGGCATCGTAGGCAATTCCGTTTAACACATCAATGCGGTCGCTCGCCTGGTGATACATATCGATTAAACCTTCCATGTTTATTTCTTCCAGAACTTTACCGGTTTTGGCATCAATTTTAACAATAAAGTTGGTGGTATAAATGTTGGCGTAAATAATTCCGTCAATGTATTCCAGCTCATTCAGAACATTCATATTTCCGCGGTTATTGGCCACTTGAACGGTTTTTACAATTGAAAAATCATCCGGATTCAACCATGTTAAAACATTGGTTCCATCACTCATAATCAGGTTGGTTCCATCGTTTGTCAATCCCCATCCCTGCTCCGATTTGTAAGTAAAACTGTCGATTACGGCAAAGGTTTCCAGGTCGTAAACAAAACCTTTTTTGGCATGGTAAGTAAGCTGGTAAATTTTACCGTTTAACAGGGTTATTCCTTCGCCAAAATACTTGTCTTCCATGTCAACAGATTGAAGAGGCTTACCGGTTTTAATGTCAATTTTCATTAATTTCGAATGGCCGGTTTCACCTGTTCCTTCGTACAAATAACCATTGTAATATTCCAATCCCTGGGTGTAGGAAGTTTTTAAATGCGGATACTTTTCAATTACCTGGTAAGTGAGTTGTTTTGGGGCAATATCCGAGATTACATTAATCGTTTTTGTTCGGCTGTTTTTTAATCCGTCGTTTTTTTCAGCATCTACTTTAAAACTGGTGTTTCCAACCTGATCCAGTTCCACACCGGCAATTTCAAAATTCAGCTCGTTGCTTTCTTTCAGTAATTCGCCTTCGTAGTAAACTTTTACCGATTTTAGCTCGCCGTCGCGCAGTTTGGTTTTAATCTCTAAAGTTACTTTATCGCCTGAGGTGTATAGTTGTTTACCCGGTTTTATACTAATGCTACTCACCGGTTTTCGCGGGCGTTTGTTCGATTTATTCGAGCACGAAAAAAAACTCACAAGCAAACAAAATATAAGTACTATCGGGAAAAGATTTCGCTTCATTACACAGTAATTTTTGATTTCAAAGATAAAACATATTGTAAAAGATTCTTTTGTAGAAAAGCATCAACGCAAATGATTTTATCTTTGCCTAAAAATTCAACAATTGAATCCTTTTAAGAAATTAGCAAGCGATACAGCTATTTACGGGGTAAGCAGCATTGTGGGCCGCTTTTTAAACTGGTGGCTTGTCCCCTATTATTCGTTTATGTTTTTGCCGGGCGAGTATGGCGTGGTAACCAACATGTACGCTTATGTGGCATTTTTACTGGTGTTACTCACCTACGGAATGGAAACCTCGTATTTCCGTTTTGCCTCGAAAAGCGACGAACCCGAAAAAGTGTATTCCACATCGATGGTATCCTTGTTTTTTACCACTTTTTCGTTTGTGTTGCTGGCGGCAGCTTTTCGAAATGAAATAGCTGCCTGGATTCAATATCCCGATCACCCGGAGTACATTTTGTGGTTTGCCATAATTTTAGGTGTCGATGCGTTTACAGCCATTCCTTTTGCACGGCTCCGTTTAAAGAACCGGCCTATAAAATTTGCCTTTATTAAACTCGTTAACATTGGTTTTAATATTGGTTTTAACCTGTTCTTTATTTCGTTGTGCCCAAGGATTTTAGCTAATAATCCCGATTCAATAATTTCAACTATTTATTCAGCCGATATCGGTGTGGGTTATGTCTTTATTTCCAATTTGCTGGCTTCGCTGATTACCTTGGTTTTACTGCTTCCCGAAATCTTCAGAATCTCCTTTCAGTTTGACAAGAAGCTGCTAAAACAAATGTTGAGTTATGGTTTCCCGATTTTGATAGTTGGATTGACCGGAATGGTGAATCAGAATATCGATAAAGTGCTGATTCCGTTTTTGGTGCCTGAGAATCAGGATCCGATGTTTCAACTTGGTATTTACGGTGCCAACTACAAACTGGCGGTGCTGATGAATATGTTTATTCAGGCGTTCCGATATGCATTCGAACCTTTCTTTTTTGCCCGCGAAGGATCAAAAGACGACCCAAAAATATATGCCGTTGTAATGAAATACTTTGTCATTTTCGGACTAATCATTTTCATCGGAATGGTATTGTTTATCGATGTGCTAAAAGGTATTGTCGATGCGCAGTACCACGAGGGATTAAAAGTGGTGCCCATTGTATTAATGGCCAACCTTTTTTACGGTATGTATTTTACGCTATCGTTATGGTATAAACTAACCGACAAAACGCGATACGGTGCTTATATGGCTCTAATTGGTGCCACAATTACGCTGGTTTTAAACTTTGCCTTGATTCCGGTAATGGGTTATATGGGATCGGCAATTGCAGTGTTTGTCTGCTTTTTGGTTATGCTGGTCATCTCCTATTTTCTGGGGCAAAAACATTTTCCGGTGCCTTACGATCTCAAACGCATAGGCAGCTATTTTTTGGCGGCCATGGTAATTGTGAGTATCGCTCAATTTACGCTCGATTTACAGGTAATACTTAAATATTCAATCAATTTAGTGTTAGCACTGGCTTTTATTGTGCTGGTTTTTAAATGGGAAATAAACGAATTAAAGCGATTTATACCCTTTATAAATAAGTCGTAATAGGAAGAATATTAATTGGTTACAACTGGTTTTATTCGCTGTTGTTTTCTCCTCATTCAACAAATATTAGGAATAAATGAAATAAATATCAAAAAGTATTAATTTTGCACAAATGAAGAATTTAGAGGGAAAAGTAATAGCGTTGGCAAGCGACCATGCCGGATTTGCAAAAAAACAGGTAATTATCAAATTTTTGAGTGATAACAATATCGCTTTCAAAGATTTTGGATGTTACACCGACGAAAGCGTGGACTACCCTGTTTATGCTCATAAAATGGGTGAAGCCATTGAAAGCGGTGAATACGAAATTGGTATAACTTTTTGTGGAAGTGGCCAGGGAATTAGTATTGCTGCAAACAAACATCAGGGCGTACGTTCGGCGGTTTGCTGGAAAGAAGAAATTGCTGCATTGGCGCGTCAGCACAACAATGCAAATGTGTGTGCAGTGCCCGGTCGTTTTGTAAGCGATGAAGAAGCCATTGCTATTGTTTCAACTTTTCTGAACGAAGATTTTGAAGGCGGACGACATGCCCGCAGAGTAGATATGATTCCTCTTGAGAAATAAATGACAGCGCATAAAAAAATATTTCTGAAGGATTCGAAAATTGCTTTTGATAAAAAACACCGGAAGACCTTAAATTTTAATATTTCGAAATACGACGAAGCCGTTGCCAAAGGCAAACTTCGTTACCGGAATATGGATTTGGCCAAACACCGTGCTTCTTATCTCAAAAAGAAAGTAGTTTCCAATCTTGCGCATTATCTCGAAACATTTGAAACCAATGCCAAAAACAATGGAATTGAGGTCGTTTGGGCACGCAACGGCAACGAAGCTTTTTCGGAAATCATAAAAATTCTGACCGAAAATGAGGCAAAGCTTTTGGTGAAAAGCAAGTCGATGATTTCGGAAGAAATTGAACTGAACGAAAATCTGGAGAAAGCTGGTTTCGAGCCGGTTGAAACCGATCTGGGAGAATTTATCGTTCAGGTGGCCGGTGAAAAACCGTATCATATTTTAACGCCGGCAATGCATAAATCGAAAGAAGATGTTGCCGAGCTTTTTCACGAAAAATTTCAAACTCCCGAGGATTCAACACCAACAGAATTAACCAATTTTGTTCGAAAAGTATTGCGCGAAAAATTCACTTCGGCAGAAGTTGGAGTAACGGGTGCTAATTTTTTGGTGGCCGATGTTGGTGGAGTGGCACTTACCGAAAACGAAGGCAACGGTTTTATGTCGGTAGCCTTCCCGAAAGTGCATATTGTAATTGCCGGAATTGAAAAACTGATTCCGTCGATTGGCGATTTGCAGCTGATGTTTCCCTTGCTTTCAGCCTTGGGAACCGGACAACAGGTTACAGTGTACAATTCGCTGATAACCGGCCCAAAACGCGCTAATGAAGCCAACGGACCGGAGAAAATGGTGGTGGTTTTGCTCGATAATAACCGCACAAAAATTGCTGCAGAGCCAAAACATGTCGACGCGCTGAAATGTATTCGCTGCGGTGCTTGTTTAAACGCCTGCCCTATTTATAAAAATGTGGGTGGATACACTTACAACACCACTTACAGCGGCCCCATCGGATCGGTAATAACGCCTTTTATGAAAGGCTTTGATAAATACAATCATTTAAGTTTTGCCTGCACGGTTTGCGGGGCTTGCACCAATGTTTGCCCGGTAAAAATTCCGCTGCACGACTTGTTGCTTTTAAACCGAAAAATTGCGGTTGACGAAAACCACGGAACTTTCGCCTGGAATAAGGGAATGAAAGCATACGAATGGGCATTTAAAAAACGAAAAAACCTCGATCGGGTAAACGGGAAAGTAAAAAATACGCTGCTAAAAGCCAACAAAAATGTATTGGGAAAACAAAAGAAGTTTCCTGCTTTTGCAGAGCAATCATACAGTAAAACAATCTTAAAGTTAAAATAGATGCTATCGAATACATGCAAATATGCACTCAGAGCGTTGATTTATCTCGGTAAATTTTCGAAAGAAGACAAGCGCGTTGGAATCAAAAAAATCTCGGAAGATTTGGGTTTATCGTCACCGTTTTTAGGAAAAATCCTGCAAAACCTGGTAAAACAAAAATTGCTGGTTTCAACAAAGGGACCGAATGGCGGTTTTTCACTTTCGCGCGATGCGTCTGAAATTTCGTTGTGGGACATTGTAATTAAAGTTGATGGCGAAGAGTTTTTCACCAACTGCCTGATCAGTTTAGAGCCGTGTAAAACACACGATCCGTCGAAACCACTTTGTCCGGTACACGCACAATACGAAAAGTTACGTCAGGATATTTCGCATTTTTACAAAACCACTTCGTTGGAAACGATTGGAAAAGACATCGACAAATACGAAGATCTGGTAAAACTATAGTGCAGGAGAAACTCTAATCGCGGAAGATTAAAAAAAGCGTTCCAGCCACTTTTTATTTACAAAGAGGGCATAAAAAAAGGTGGCAAACGATAAACCGGCGGCATTGGCCCAAAGGTCGTAAACATCGCTGTGGCGGCTTGGCGATATTTTTTGCTGAACGTATTCAAGCACAATGGCAGCAACAAATGTCAACAGCGGTGTCCAGAAATAAAAGTTTGGAGTAAACTGTTTTACCGGCCTGAAGCTGAGCATACAAAGGATAAAAAACATCCCGAAATGAACGATTTTATCGAAATTCGGAATTTGTAAAAATGGTTTGCTTGGTAGTTGGCTTGCCGGCACAAAAAGCAGGTAAAGCATTATAATAAACCAAATTGCAAGTCTCCAGTAGGGATCTATCTTCATGTTTTCAATTGTTTAAATCTAAATTTTTCAGGTCTCGTAATGGCAGGTATTTACATTCATATTCCTTTCTGTCGTCAGAAATGTTATTACTGCGATTTCTACAAAACGGTAAATACTTCGTTGCAGCACGATTTTATCAGCGCCCTGAAAAACGAGGCTAAAGTACGTAAAAACTACTTGAACGACGAAACGGTTGAAACCATATATTTTGGCGGTGGTACTCCGTCGGTGCTTACGGCGCCCGAAATAGCCGAAATACTGGCCGTGCTGAATGATGAATTTAAAGTTAATTCGGATGCCGAAATAACTTTTGAAGCCAACCCCGACGACTTGAGTAACGATTACCTGAAAGCCTTAAAACGAGAAGGAATAAATCGATTAAGTATCGGAATTCAGGCTTTTCAAAACCGGCATTTGGAAAAAATGAACCGCCGCCACAATGTTGCGCAGGCTGTTGAAGCCATTGAAAATGCAGCAAAAAACGGCTTCACGAATTTAAGTGCCGATTTGATTTACGGTCTCCCCGATTTAACGCCAAAAGAATGGGAAGAAAGTTTGAACCAGATGTTCAGGCTCCCGGTAAAACACCTGTCGGCCTATCATTTAACCTATCACGAAGGAACCGCCTTTTACACCTGGCTAAAAAAAGGAACATTAAAAGAGCTGAAAGAAGCTGAAAGTGTTGCGCAGTTTAACACACTGGTAGATCTGTCGATTGCCAATGGTTTCGAGCATTACGAAATTTCAAACCTGGCAAAAGACCAACTTTATTCGCGCCACAACACAGCCTACTGGATGGGCACCAAATACCTGGGACTGGGACCATCGGCACATTCGTTCGATGGTGTTTCGCGGCGCTGGAACGACTCCAGCGTTGAGGCTTACATAAAAGCACAGGCCAACAATCAAACCTATTTCGAGGAAGAAAAACTGAGCGAAAACGATCAGTACAACGAGTACATTTTAACGCGCATTCGCACCAAATGGGGCGTATCGGAAAGGGAGTTGGAGAAACGTTTTGGCTCTGAAAAGGCCAACTACTTTTCCCGTCAGTTGGCCAGATACAACAATACCGGTGTACTGCAAATCAACAACGAAACTATTACACTCACCCGAAAAGGGCTTTTTGTTTCCGACGAGATCATGGCTGATCTCATGATTATATAGTCTTTGCAAGAAAGCGCCAAATGCTGCGTTACTCTCGGTTTGAAAACGGTCGATTACGAAAGTAAACTCCCTGATTTCCAAACCTTCGAAAGCCTTGCCTTTGACGCTTTCTTATCAAAGCCAAAGAAATAGCTGAGTTTTCTGGTAGGCACTATATAATTGTTATCCAAATAGTTGATTCAGTTCTTCACAATCATAAATCTTGTTAAACCTACTGAATGGACGCATTATTTATCTATCTTAGCGGTTCTTTAAAAAAACAGATTGATGCAGGTTAAAATCGTTAATAAATCAAAGAATGAACTACCGGCCTACAGTACCGCGTTTTCGGCCGGAATGGACTTACGCGCAAATCTTGATGAACCGGTGGTTTTAAAACCGCTTGAGCGGAAACTGATACCCACCGGATTATTTATTGAATTGCCACAGGGTTACGAAGCCCAGGTACGTCCGCGTAGTGGTTTGGCTTTGAAAAAAGGAATTACGGTTTTAAATACGCCCGGAACAATTGATGCCGATTATCGCGGAGAAATTGGCGTTATTCTCATCAACCTGTCACAAGAGGATTTTGTTATAGAGAACGGAGAACGCATTTGCCAAATGGTTATTGCCGCACACGAAACTGTGGAATGGGATTTGGTAGAAGTGTTGGAAGAAACAGAAAGAGGAGCAGGTGGCTTTGGCCACACCGGAAAACATTAACATGAAGAGAATTTTTATAAAGGGACTTGGTATTGCAGCATTTTCGCTGGCTTTGGTGTCTTGTTCAGGACCCAAACAGCTTACCGAACAGGAAGTGGCTAAAGCTGCAATTGATACACCCACTACCGAATTGGTAGATCAAAAACAGATGGAATTTGAGTACCTTTTTGTGGAGGCGCTAAAACAGAAAATGTTTGGCAACGCACAAAAAGCTATTCAGTTGTTGTCGAGTTGTTTGGAGATTGATCCGAACGCTTCGTCAGCCATGTACGAGTTGGCAAATATTCACGCTGCAAATAACGATTTTACCAGTGCTTCGTTGCTGCTGGAAAAAGCCATCAGCATAAACCCTGATAACAAGTGGTACAAACTGTTGCTGGCACAAATTTATCAGCAAACACGAAAGTATTCTGAAGCCGCCGATCTTTATGCCGAGCTGGTGCAAAAAGAGCCGGAAAACCTGGAATACATTTACATGAATGCTGCGCTGCTGGCCACTGCACAACGTTACGATGAAGCTATTGCGGCTTACGAACGCATGGAAAAAGAAACAGGCATTAACGAGCAGATTTCGGTGGCCAAACAACAGATTTATGTATCGATAGGGAAGGTTGACAAAGCCTTTGAAGAGATTTATAAACTGATTGAAAACGATCCGAACGAAGCAAAATATTACGGCTTGCTGGCCGATTTGTATCAGAGCCAGGGCGATGCGGAAAATGCTTTGGCCAACTACAAAAAGATTCAGGAAATGGATCCTGAAAATGGTTTTGTACACTTTTCGCTGGCCAATTATTACCTCGAAAATGGTGACGCTGAAAAATCGTTCGAAGAAACAAAAGCCGGTTTTGAAAGCGATGCAGTTGATATTCAAACAAAAATGCAGCTGTATATGATGTTAACAGCCAATCCGGCACAGTCGCATCTTAACGAACAACAGCGCGATGAATTGATTGCCATTTTGCTTGAAAAACATGCTGATGAATCCTTGGTTCACACCATCCAAGCCGAATCGTTACTGAAAGAAAATAAATTGGCTGAGGGACGCGTAGCCTTGCTAAAAGCCATTGAAATAGAACCCAACGATTATATGGTTTGGGAACGGATAATGTACATCGACAACGACTTGCAACAGTGGGATAAATTGTATGAACATACCGGGCAGATCATCGAATTATTTCCGAATCAGCCGCAGGGATATTTCTTTAAAGCCATTGCCTGTGTTCAGTTGGAAAAATTCGACGAAACCATTGAACTAAGCGAAGAAGGAATGGATTACGTGGTTGAAAATCCACAACTGGAAGCCAATTTCTTAATGCTCAAAGGCGAGGCCGTTTACAAAAACGGAAATAAAACCGAAGCCTTCAAAATATTTGATAAAGCGGTTCAGATCGATCCGGATAACTATCTTACGCTAAACAATTACGCGTACTATTTATCAGTTGACGGCATTGAGCTCGACAAAGCCGAACGTATGAGTGGCAGAGTGGTTGAACGTTTCCCGGATAATGCAACGTATCTGGATACACATGCCTGGGTGCTGTTTAAAAAGGGCGAATATACACTGGCCAAATTTTACATGGATTCGGCGATAAAAAACAGCGAGGATGAAAGTGATACTTTGCTGGAACATTACGGCGATATTTTGTACAAAACCGGCAAAGTTGACAAGGCTGTAGAGTACTGGAAAAAGGCAAAAGAGAGTGGTAGCGAGTCGGAAACTCTGGATCGCAAAATTGCAGAGAAAAAATACATTGAAGAGTAGTAGGCGATGAAGTTTCTAAAATATTTCAGGATTTCCCTGTTTATGGCAGCTGTTCTGCTTGCCGTTTCGTCCTGTAAAGCACCATCGGAATTGGCTGTTGTTGAAGCCCGTCCGATAAGTACCAATAAATTACTGAAACGTATCGAGCAAAACGCATTCGATTACGACTACCTTACCATAAAACGTATCAATTGTAATTTTTCAAGCAGCCAGTCGAAAGCGGCTTTTAAAATCAATCTGAAGGCCAAAAAAGACGATCGTATCCTGGTATCGATAAGCAAACTGAATATTCCTGTTGGCCGTGTTTTATTGACGCCTGACAGCGTGAAATATGTGAATTACATCGATCGAAATTTCTTTATCGACGACTATTCCTACCTCAGCAGTTTTCTGAATATCGACCTTGATTTTGCCACTATACAAAGCATCATTTCAAACAATGCCTTCTCGTACCGCAATGATCCGCGCGACAAGGATTTCAAAACTTTCGATGCTTTAATTGAAGACAATCAGTATGTGTTGCAGTCGGAAAAAACACGAAAGCTCAGCAAACTGGAAGAGAAAGAAAACAAAGCCGAACGTCGTTTAAAACGGCTTAACGACCAGGCGCTTATTCTACAAAAAATGTTTTTTAACCCTGCTAGTTTTGCTTTGAATCGCCTGTTGATCAGTGATAAAACCAACGACCGGAATATGAATCTGGTTTTCGACGATTATACCAAAGTGGAAAACAAAGAGTATCCGGGAACCATTGAAATGAACTTTCATTCGCCTGAAGAAGAAATTGAAATGAAAATCAGAATGAGTGGATTTTCAACCGAAAAGATCACGTCTTTCAGCATTAAAATTCCTGAAAAATACGAGGAGATTCGTGTAAACTAATTTCTAAATCAATACATTCGTAAACATGATTTTACGAATAAAAATACTATTCGTCACACTGGCAATATCGCTGGTGAGTTTTTCTGTGTTTGCACAGTCCATCGAGGAGTTGCAAAAGCAAAAGGCTGATGCTGAAAAGGAAATCGAATACACCACCCGCTTGCTCAACGAAACGCAACAAAACGAACGTTCGTCGTTAGGTAAGCTGCGGCTCATAAACACAAAGATTAACTCCCGAAACACGCTTATCTCGAATATAAAGCACGAAATCGGAATTTATGAGCAATGTATTGCCAACAACGATTTGGCCGTAGAAATGCTTAAAAACGACGCTCAGCAATTAAAGGATGAATATGCCGAGATGATAAGGATGGCCTATAAAAATCTGAATTCGTACGATGAAGTGTTGTTTCTACTGTCGGCCGAAAATGTAAATCAGGCTTACCGGCGTTTGCTGTATTTCCGGCGCTATAAAACCTACCGCGAAAATCAGGCTCAAATGATTGGTGCCGTGCAGGAAGTGCTTGATAAAAGTATTAAAAAGCTGGAGCAGCAAACAGTAGCAAAACAAGCGCTGATAGAACAGACTGAAAAGGAAATGATAATCCTGAACCACGAAAAAAGCACACAAAGCAGCGAATTGCAAGAGCTGCAAATACAGAAAAGCAGCCTGCAAAAAACCTTGCAACAACAACGACGGGTGGAGCAGCAACTGGAGCGCGAAATTCAGGCTATAATTGAAGAGGAAGCCAGCAAAAACCGCGAAGCCGGTGGTTCAGGTTTTGCCCTAACGCCCGAGCAAAAATTAATAGGCGACAATTTCGAGCAAAACAAAAGGCGCCTGCCCTGGCCGCTGGAACGAGGCGTGATTGTGGAGCATTTTGGCGTTCACCAGCATCCGGTTTTAACCAATGTGCAGGTACAAAATAACGGTATAAATATAGCCACCGATGTGGGGGCCGAAGTGCGTGCTGTTTTTAATGGCGAAGTTAGCCGCGTATTCGGTATTTCAGGTGGTAATACAGCGGTTATAATCCGCCACGGAACCTACCTGAGTGTTTATTCCAACCTTCGCGAGGTAGTGGTTAAAAAGGGCGATAAAGTATCGACCAAACAAGCCATAGGCACCGTTTTTACCGATACAAAAGACGGCAATAAATCGATTCTGAAATTTCAGATTTGGAAAGAAAGCACCAAACTCGATCCGGAAGACTGGATCGGACGGTAGAAAATGATTTAAGAATGATGATTAACGAATGCAGATTTTAGAAGTGCGTTCTAACAACGTTGCATGCTCGTTAAAGCAAAAATCCATCTAAAATCGTTAATCGAAATTCATCGTTTGTCATTCAACTTCTGCTTAATTTCCTTAATATTTTGCAGTATTTCCATTGTAACCGGGTTTTCGCTGGCGGCGTTGCGCATTTCTTCTTTTCGTAGGCCCAGCTTGGTATCCAGTCGCCCAAGGATCAACGAAAATACCATAAACAAAACCATCATTACCGGGTAGGTGATCAGCTTGTTTTCATCCAGAAAAGTACGGATCGTTTCGTCCTTAAAATCGTTTAAGAACATAAAGGCGATCATTACAAAACTAATGTAGCCAATGTACATCCGGGCACGGTCAACGTATATCTTCCATCGGATAAATGTGCGCCGGTTTTGTTGAATACCAAAGAGTTTCATCGTATTAAAGTTTGAGTAAAACAAAAAAACCGGCCATTAGCCGGTTTCAGTAAATATGTAGCAAGCTTATAAATTAGCCACTCGAATTAATGCAGGAATATCTAAAAATTTAATTTTACGTCCCTGCAATTCAATCAGTTTGTCGTTCTTGAATTCTGATAATAAGCGAATTACCGATTCAGTTGCTGTGCCAACCATATTGGCCAGCTCTTCGCGTGTTAACGAAATTTGAAGCGTGTTTTGGTTATCCAGCTCAAAGTTTTCTTTCAGCAATAAAAGCACTTCGGCCAGTCGCTCGCGCACTGTTTTTTGCGCAATGTCGGTAATGTAATCGTTGGCTTCGCGCAATTCGCGACATACAATTTGCAGCATGTGGTGTGAAAACTGCCAGTTACTCTGAATCAGGTACAACAATGTTTGATAAGGAACATGACACAAAGCGGCATCGTCGATTACTTTGGCGGTGGTACATGCCAGCTCCTGGCTTAGCAACGAACGATAGGCAATAATTTCGCCTTTTTTGGCAAAACGAATAATTTGCTCTTTACCATCGATACCCGTTTTAAAAATCTTTACAATACCCCGTGTAACACAAAAGAAACCGGTTAGCCGGCTACCCTCGCGATAAATGATGGTGCCCTTTTTATACAGCGAACAAGTTTTTTCATAATTCAGCCGGGTAAATTCATCGTCGGTTAACTTCTTAAAAAGTTGAAAACCATTCAAATTTGTTTCTTCGTCCGACGGCCTTTTAATTGCGCTTCTCATTTCCTGATTTTGATTATACGTTTAATACTGGAATAACCTTTATTTAATTTTGCCTTAAAAATACAATTATCTGCATTATTCGAAAAACTATTTATATAGATAGTTAGATGTTGTATATTTGTGTGTAAATTTAATGTAAAGTATTTTAAAATAAGGATGTTATGAAGCATGTAGTAGATATGGCCTGGACCGACAAGCTGGCTTTCGAAGCAGATATGGATGGACACAAAGTAGTAATCGATGCCTCGGAAGAAGTTGGCGGCAGCGATTTAGGACCACGTCCGAAGAAATTAATGTTAACTGCACTGGCCGGTTGTACGGGTATTGATGTGGTAATGATTCTGAAAAAAATGAAGGTGGAACTGGAAGCTTTTAATGTAATTGTTGAGGGTGAACTAACAGAAGAACATCCGAAATATTATAACAAAATGACGATCGTTTACCAGTTTAAAGGAAAAAATCTTCCGATGGATAAACTGGAAAAAGCGGTTAAACTATCGGAAGAAAAATACTGTGGTGTTAGTGCTGTTTACCGTCAGGCAATGGAAATGAAAACAGAGATCAGGATAGTGGAATAAAGAATGACACGCATTTTTCGTTCGGAAATTCGGTTAAACTTTGTTTTACTGTGCCTGGCAAACGATTTCTTTCTGGTTAGTTAGGCATCATAAAGCTTATTATCAAAGTTGAAAATGAAAAGGATCCGATCCGTATTTGTTAAAAATTATACGGATCGGATCCTTTATTGCAATTACCTGTTTCAAGAGAAGCTCTCCGATCCGCGATGGATCCCCCGGATGGAGATCTTTCCTCCCCATTTAGGTGGTTAAGTGGGGTCTAAAAACTTGGCAATTGCTCAAAAATTACTAAATGTTTTTTGTACTTTTAAAAGTTTCAAACAAAGAACCTCACTATGTTAAAATCGATAAATCCGGTAACAAACGAAATAGTAAAAACCTATCAAAAACACTCGGAAGAAGGCGTTGAAAAGATCATCAACTCGGTAGATAAAATCTGGCACCACTGGCGAAGTACTTCTTTTCATCACCGGGGGCAGCTGATGCAAAATGCAGCCAGTATTTTACGCAGCAAAAAGGAGGAATTGGCTTTGCTTATGGCCCAGGAAATGGGGAAAGTAAAAAGCGAAGGAATTGCCGAAATTGAAAAGTGTGCCTGGGTTTGCGAGTATTATGCGGCAAATGCCGAATCATTTCTTGAAAATGAAATTATAGCTACACAGGCCAGCAAATCGTACGTTTCGTATCAGCCACTGGGAGCTATTTTAGCTGTTATGCCCTGGAATTTCCCGTTTTGGCAGGTGTTTCGTTTTGCCGCTCCAACGCTAATGGCGGGCAACACAGCCGTGCTAAAACATGCCAGCAATGTGCCGGGCTGTTCTATGGCCATCGAAGAGATTTTCCGCGAGGCGGGTTTCCCTGAAAACGTATTTCGCTCGCTGATGATTGGCAGCCCGATGGTTGAAAAAGTGATTAAACACAAGGCCATAAAAGCAGTAAGCCTTACCGGAAGTACACCGGCCGGAAAAAGTGTTGCTGCGTTGGCAGGTGCTGAACTAAAAAAATGTGTGCTGGAATTGGGTGGCAGCGATCCGTACCTGATTTTAAAAGATGCCGATCTGGAGCTGGCCGCAAAAAAATGTGCTGCAGGCCGTTTGTTAAATGCCGGACAAAGTTGTATCGGTGCCAAACGTTTTATCGTTGAGGAAGAGGTTTACGCGCATTTCCTCGAACTTTTTACCCACGAAATGAATGCAGCCCACTTTGGCGATCCTTTCGACGAGGAAAGCACAATGGGACCAATGGCGCGCGAAGATTTGCGTGACGAATTACACCAGCAGGTTGTTGATTCGGTGAATAAAGGCGCTGAAGTGATACTGGGAGGCGAAATTCCACATCGTAAAGGAGCTTTTTACCCGCCAACCATTTTGGAGAATGTACAACCGGGAATGCCGGCTTACGATGAAGAACTTTTTGGTCCGGTGGCGTCGGTTATAAAAGTAAAAGACCAGGAAGAAGCCATTCGGGTGGCCAACGATACCGATTTTGGACTGGGAGCAGCCGTGTTTACCAATAACCTGAAAAAAGGCGAACACATAGCCGAAATAGAGCTGGAAGCCGGTGCCTGTTTTGTAAACGATTTTGTGAAATCGGATCCGCGTTTACCATTTGGCGGAATTAAAACCAGCGGTTTTGGTCGCGAACTTTCGGTGCACGGTATCAAAGAATTTATGAATGTAAAAACGGTTTTTGTAAAGTAGCCGGTTAGTCTACTTCTTTCTTTCGCCAGGGCTTTAACGCGTATATTTTCCGGCCAACAAACTGGCCAAGGAAAAAACTTCCGAAAAGAAAGGGCGCAAGACTCCAGATTAATTGTATGTCGAAAAATTTACGGATTAGAATAATCAACGGAACCGGTGCGTGAATGGCCACAAACCACCAAAACGACAGTTTACGGAAACCACCGCGCAGGTAGCCAAACGGCAGGTTAACCACAAAAGTAGCTAGGCAGGTATAAAAAAGATACCATTCGTAAGTGTGCATGGTTTCTAATTTTATGAAATGCTTTTGCGCAACAGATAAGCAAGCGTTTCTACCCAGCTTTTTTCGGTGTTTAAACTATCAACCAATTGCAGTTTTTCGCCTCCTTTTTCCAGGAATTCTTCGCCGTATTCAACGCCAAGTTCCAGTGTTGTTTCCAGACAATCGGTAACAAACGACGGTGCGGCTATCAGTATTTTCTTTTTGCCTTCTGTCAGCTTTTGTGCCAGTAATTCATCGGTAAACGGTGTTAACCAGTTTTTTGATAAGCGCGACTGAAAACCAACGGAATATTGTTCGGGTTGCAGGTTTAATTTAGCTGCCAGCAAACGCGATGTTTCATAAACCGTAGCGCGATAGCACATTGCACCGTGTTCCGGCATTGCATTTTGGCAGCTGCAATTTTCTACTTTAATTCCCGGATGGCACTTTTCCAAATGCCGGTTGGGTAAACCGTGATATGAGAAAATAATGTGGTCGTAATCCTGCAGGTTGTATTGTTGAATTCGTTCGGCAAAAGCATCAATAAATTTTGGATCGTGGTAGAATTGTCCAACCTCAAAAACTTCTGATTTTATTCCCAGCTTTTTTATTTCTTTTTGGGCAGCAACCAGCGATGTTTCAGTGGTTGACATGGCATGATGCGGAAACAGTGGCAGCAAAACCAACTTCTCAAAACCTTTCTTTTTTATCTCGGCCAAAGCTGCTTTGTAACCGGGGTTTCCGTAGCGCATTCCCATAAACACTTCGTAATCGTTACCTAGTTCTTCCTGCAATTTTTGCTTTAATTCATCGGAAATATAAATCAGCGGCGATCCTTTTTCAGTCCACAACTGCCGGTATAATTGGGTTGAGTTTTTCACCCTGAAAGGAATGATAATCGCGTTTACCAAAAATTTCCGAAGCAAATACGGCAGATCGATCACCCGTTCATCGTTTAAAAACTCGGTCAGGTATTTCCGAACCGCCGGAACGGTTGGTTTGTCGGGACTACCAACGTTCATCAATAAAACAGCTGTTTTCTCCATCATTTATAATCTTCTGCAAATTGGTTAGCAATTGTTCTTCCTTGTTTCATGCGGTCGGCCATTCCAATACCGTCACGCATGTTTCCGGCCAGTGTAAGCCCTTTAAATTCGGTCTCCAAATCGCTTATAGCCTGTACTTTTTCTTCACTTTCGAAACTGTATTGCGGAATAGCATGCGGATAGCGGAAAATCTCCATCAGATCGGGTTCAAAACTGTCGAGACCCATCATTTCACGGACTTCACGCTCAGCAATTTCTTTTATTTTTTCGTCGGAATATTCAAACATTTCGGGCTTTTTAATACCTCCCATAAATACCGAAAGCAAAGCTCCGTTTTCAGGCGCGCGGTTTTTCAGGAACGATCCCGGCAACAGAATACCCAGCACATCGCGTTTTTCAGCCGAAGGAACCAGTCCTCCAAATGCCTTGATTGGGATACCTTTCCAGTTGTTAAAACCCAGTACCACCTGGGTAACTTTGGCGTATTTCATTTTATTAATGGTCTGCATTTTTTCCTTTGGTAAGAAAGGGAAAAGGTTTTCCAAAGCATGCGATCCAACCGTTGAAATTACATGAGTAAATGATTCTCCGTCAACGGAAAACTCCTGATCTCCTGTGTTTTTAATTTCCAGCTGTTTACAGTCCAGTTTTATATTTTCGTCACCGATATTTTTTACCAGTGCCTTAATAAGGTTATCCAGCCCGTTTTCAACCGAAAATACCTGTCGGTTGGCTTTTCGTGGCGGTTCCTTTTTGCGGGCTTTCTTCTGCTTTATACTTCCGCCTATAAAACTGCCGTAATCTTGTTCCAGCCAGTACAGTTTGGGCAAAGCAAAGCGTGTTACCAGGGTTTCCGGATCGCCGGCATAAACACCCGACAGAAACGGATCGATCGCATTTCGCAGAAAGCTTTTTCCCATTCGGCGGCGCACCATTTGGGCTATTGTTTCGTTCGGATCGGTTCCCGGTTTACGAAAGGGCTCGCCCAGAATCCTGAACTTGTCGTGCCAGGTAAAAAGGGGAGTGGTGATGGCTTTAACGCCGCCCATTTCCATTTCGTGCCACTTGCCGTTTAGCCAAATCCAGCGCGCTTCGGCACTTTTGTTGGCGTATTCAAGCGTACAATCATCTGCCAAATCTTCAAAAAGCTCAGCAGCTTCTTCCTGTCCCATCGAGCCGGTATTTGGTCCCGATTCGAAAACAAAACCATTTTTCCGGTGTGTTTGAATCACACCACCTGCATGATTGTTCTTTTCAAAAACCTGTACCTTAAAACCAAATTTTTTAAGGTAATAAGCTGTTGTAAGTCCGGTTAGTCCTGCCCCAATTACGGCAATGTTTAGTTGGTTTTTTTGCATGGTTTTTATAGTGCTTTTGAGAATTTTAAGGTTGCATTCCGCATGTTCGGATCAAGGCTGGCCGCAATGTTTCGCACAAAAAACCGTCCTTGTTCGCTAACATGCATTTCGTCTTTCGACAGCGACAAAAGGCCCTCTTCAACAAAACCGGCAAGGAACGACTCATCGTAAACAATGCTTTGTTTGATTACATCGGGAGAAGTTTTCAGCATTTGCGCTGCTTCCTCCCACGAAATATAATAGTTGCACATCACTTCGTTGATGACGTGGCGAATGATCTTCTCCGTTTCATTCAGCTGATAACCCTTTTCAATGGTGAATTTTCCGGCATTGATTTGGTCAACGTAGGTATTCGTATCCTTGGCGTTTTGTGCGTAAGCATTTTCCAGCTGGCTGATTCCGGTAGCTCCAAATGCGTAAACCTGACCGGTTGTTTCGCGGGTGCAATAGCCCTGGAAATTACGGTGCAGCGTTTTGTTTTTAAAGGCAATACTCAGCTCGTCATCCGGGCGGGCAAAGTGGTCGAGACCAATGGCATCGTAACCGTTTTCAGTCAACAAACGATAACCAACTTCAAACATGGCTAACTTTTTGGTTGCCGATGGCAAACCGCGTGCATCCAGTATTTTTTGAGCCTTTTTCACCCATGGCACGTGCGCGTAGGAGAACGTAACCAAACGATCGGGCGACAGACTGATGGCGCGTTCGATGGTTTTAGCAAATGATTCTTCATCCTGAAACGGAAGTCCGTAGATAAAATCGAAATTAACGCTGGTACCTTTGTGGCTGCGGATCATGGCAACCAAATCTTCCTCGGGAAGTATCGAAGGATCGCGGTTTACATTGTCCAGCACTTCTTTATTAAAATCCTGAATTCCCAAACTAAAGCGGTTAAATTTCAGCGCTACCAGTCGGTCGATATAATCTCTATCGAGCATGGCCGGGTGACATTCCATGGCAATTTCCGGTTTTGGAATAAACTCGAAAAGCTCGTGAATCATATTCATAATGTCTTCTACCAACTCAATCGATAACGAGTTTGGTGTTCCGCCTCCCCAGTGCACCTGCGACACTTTACGGTCGTCGCTCAGCAGCTTTTTCACCATGCGGATCTCTTTTTTCAGCGCATCAACATAAACTTCCATTTTGTTTTTGTCGCGCGTAAGGTGCGTGTTACATCCGCAGAAATAGCAGATCTTCGGGCAAAACGGAATATGGATATAAATGGAAATATTTTGCGGATTCTCTGAATTGGATTGTTCCAATACTTTCACGTATTGTTCCGGCGTAAATTCCGGTGAAAAAAAGTTGGCCGGCGGATAACTGGTGTATCGCGGTACCGGAGTGTTGTATTTTTCTATTAGCTTTTGTGATACTTTCATGGTACTAAATTAAATAGTCTTAATTGGTTTCTTGTTCATACTTCAGGTAAAAACTTTTTCTGAAGATAAATGGTAACAGGGCAAGAATTAGTATTCCGAGCCCAATTTCTATGGCAAACAGCCCGCGGTAGGTAAGTGCATCGGCCACTTTTCCGCTCATTATTGCAATAATTAGGCCGCTGAGGTGTGTAATTACTATCTGAATGGTAAAATCGGTTCCTTCGCGCCCTTTTCGAACCACATGCATGCTCATGGTATAAACAAATACCGACGACATGGCGTAGGCTCCCCAAAGTAGCGAAACACCTAAATAAACCAGCCACAAGGCATGATTGGTATAGGTTAACCCGAAAAAGAAAGTGGCCACCAGCACATTGATTACCGGAAAGATCCACACCGCCTTGGTAATTCCTTTTTTGCGGAGTAGAAAACCTGCAGGCACGGTCATTATCACACCGCAGGCGGTTCCGAATATTCCGGAGATAATTCCAATTTCTTTAATGTCGTAACCCAAATCAACAAAGTAGGGTTTTATCATGGTTAAAATCCCGATTATTCCTGAATAAAACAGGAAGAGCAACAAAAGGTGAGCGCCAATTTTTTTCTGCCTGAAAAAGTAGATAAACTCCAGCGGCGATACATTTTTTGTTGAACGATCGGGTTCTTTTCCGTTGCGTGCGTTGTACAGCGACACCGGAATGAGTGCAAACAACACAAACAAACCCAGCGAGCGCAACAACCATAACCAACCAAAATAATGGTAGATAATGAGTAAAACACCGCTGCCCATCATGGTTCCGATAAAACTACCGGCCGATTGCATGCTGTTTCCCAGGCTGCGTTCGTTTTTGTTCAGAATAAGAATGGCAAATGCATCGGTGGCAATATCCTGTGTTGCCGATGCAGTAAATGCAATCACCATCAGAATAATAATGGTGGTAAAATCGGTTTGCAGGTTTAAGTACCCGATGCTCATAATTATCAGCGCATAAAACGCCTCCGACATGATGATCCAGCGGCGGTAGTGCCGTTTGTTTTTACTGGTTTTATCCACCAGCGGCGCCCACAGCATTTTCAGAATCCACGGCAGTTTTATCAACTGAATATAACCAATGGATTCCAGCGAGTAGTTTTCCATTCGCATGATCACGGGGATTACCGTAGAGAAAAAACTCATCGGGATCGACTGCGCCAGGTAGAGGCTCAGCAGCGTATAATATTTTTTTATCTCGGTATTTTTCATTTTAGAAGTTTACCTTCACGTTAACGCCCATTGTGGCTGGTTTTCCCGCCTGAGCATACGAGTTTCCAACGGCCTGAAAATAGAACGAATTGTACTCGGCATCAAGGATATTTTTTCCCCAGAAAGATAACTGAATATTTTTGGTATCGAAACTGATACGCGAATTCAGTAGTCCGTAATAATCCTGGTAAGCAATATTCGTTTCTTTCCAGTAATGTTTTCCAAAGCCATTATAAGTCAGGTGCAGGCGAATTTGTTCAAGCCAGCCTGAATTAACGGCAATGGTATAGTTTCCGCCCATGTTAAACGAAAAGCGGGGAACGTAAGGCAGGTAGTTTCCGTTGTAAATTTCGTTTTCGTTTTTTTCGTATTCCACAAATTTTGCATCGTTGTAACCAAAGGCCAACCAGGTTTCAAGATTTTGTACCGGCAATGCTTTAATTTCAAACTCAACACCTTTACTTTCCGATTTTCCGGCGTTGGTTAGCATCGATCCGGTTCCACTGGGTACGGTTTGGTAAATTTGCTGATTATCCCAGTCGATATAAAACAGGGCGAGATTGGCGTAAATGCGCTGTTTCAGCCACTTTGTTTTTATTCCGGCTTCGTAGTTCCACGATTGCTCAGGATCGAACGAACGGTCTTCCTCGCGTTCAAAAGTTGAGTTAAAACCTCCGGAGTTGTAACCTTTTGCAATGGTTGCATAAGGAACCAGATATTCTGAAATGCTGTATTTTACAGCCAGTTTCGGAAGAATTTCGAAGAAATCCATGTCGCTTTCAAAAGCTTCCTCATTCTTAAGGTTTCCGTTTAACGACCGATCGTAAACATAGTCGAGTGTTGCTTTTTCGTAATCGGCACGAATTCCGGCAGTTAGCGAAAACGCTCCGAATTTAAGCGTTGACTGGTGGAAAAAGGCAAGGCCTGAATTGCTGTTGTCGTAATATTTGGTGTACGAATATTCGGTAAAAGGCATGCTGGCCAATTGATCTTCACCCATTTCCATGTGCACTTCTTTGTCAAGCCCCTGGTGAAAAGCAAAGGCACCAAAAAGCCATTCGTAGGTTTCGTTTTCATACGACTGGATATTTATCTCCTGCGAGAACATATCAATATCCTGATCCTGGGTTACAAAATACCTATCGGAAGCTGAAAAATCCTGGTCAATTCCCTGTCCGTCGTTTACCGATTGAAAGCTGCTTACAGCGCGGATTTGAAAGTTATCGGCAGCATAAGCCAGGTTTAATCCTGATGATAAAAGCTTACGATCGTAACCACTTTCGCGGTTGTAATTTACTTCGCTGATTTCGTTGGTTTCGTCGTTATAAATGGCGTAGGGATAACCACTTTGGCGGCTGTCTTCGTATTGCACATTTCCTGTTGCTTTAAACCGGTCTCCCGGAGTAAAAAGTAGTTTTAAACGCCCTGAATAAGAGTTGAGTTCGTCAGCTTTTTTGTTGTTGTATTGGTTGGTAAAAAAACCATCGTTATGGCGAATTCCCAGGTTTCCTAAAACGGCAAATGATTTGCTTATGGGTTGATTGTGAGAAATTTGTGCATTCAACTGGTTGTAATTACCGTAACCGGTTGAAATTTCGGTTTGGCGCTCATCATTTGGTTGGCGCGAAATGATGTTGATCAGTCCGCCCATTGCATTTCTGCCGTACAACGTTCCCTGGGGGCCACGTAAAACTTCAATTTGCTGAATATCAAAAAAATCGAAATTAAAAGCAGCTTTTTCAAAGTAGGGAATGCCATCGACATACAAACCTACCGATGGCGTATTTATACGGTTTCCAACGCCGCGAATATATACCGGCGAAGTTAGTTTCGATCCGTAATCGGGCATAAAAAAGTTGGGAACAATAGCCGATACGCCGGTCAGGTCTTCTACACCGTTGTTTTCAATAAGCCGTTCGGGAACCATTGTTGCCGCTGCCGGAATATTAAAAATGTTGCGGTTGTATTTTGGCGATTTTATTTCGATATCCTCTAACTGATAGTGTTTTATGGAGTCGGTTTTTACATCTTGCTGGGCATTTACTGTGTTGTTTATCAGTAATGCCATGAAGATTAAGGCAAAAATATTTTTCATGGTTTTTCTTTAACAGAATAAATATGATTTGCTTGCAATAAGCAAAGCTTAATGGTATAAATAATAGGTTGAAAGTGTTTAGGATATTGCCGGCGGGGGACGACAAAAAGAACCTTCTAAAAAACAATCCTGACTGGCAAAAGGAGTGAAGTAGGTTCTCCACTTTTGTTTGATTATTAGGTTGTTGTAGTTTTTTAAGCCCGTGGAAGCATAATTTTCGGGCTGTAAAAAATGATATACATTCACTGATGAAGCTTTTGCATGATTTACATGGTACCCGATCTGTTCCGATTTTTCGGCAATCTTAATTTTTCCTTCCTGAACCTGATCAACACCAAAAAGCAAAAACCAGGCATAACAGGCAATAAACACCAAATAGGGGATATGTGTTGTAAATATGCCGACTGTAAACATTTTTGCTTTTAAGTTTCTGTAACTCGCGCAAATATAATAATATATCGTTGTAAAAGCCCGTAGGTTTAGCTATTATTAAATATGCCATAAAAGGCTAAATTTGTGGTTAATAAAAAAATGAATTATGAATTTTTTTCAGGCATTAATTCTATTATTGGTAATGGCATCGTGTACACAAAAAGAAAAAGTTGACCTGATTGTTTCAGGGGCAATGGTTTATACCGTTGATAAAGAATTCTCAGTTGCTGAGGCGTTTGCAGTTAATAACGGGAAGATCGTAGCAATTGGTACTTCGCAGGAAATCAGTGATAAATACGATGCGGATACGAGATTTGATGCTGAAGGGAAATTTATTTACCCGGGATTTAACGACGCACACTGTCATTTTAACGGCTATGCTGTAAACCTGCTGCAATATGCCGATTTACGCGGAACAAAAAGTCAGGAAGAGATTTACGAGCTGTTAAAAGAACACCACGATAAATTTGGTGGCGAATGGATTTTGGGCCGCAGCTGGGATCAGAACGATTGGGAAGACACCGGTTTTCCCGACAAAACAAAACTGGATGAGTTGTTTCCCGATATTCCGGTTTACCTGGTTCGTGTTGACGGACACGCCGGATGGTGTAATTCGAAAGCGATGGAGTTAGCAGGGATTTCTGAAGACACAAAAGTTCAGGGTGGGGAAGTGCTGCTGAAAAACGGTGAACCTACAGGAGTACTGATCGACAATGCTATGGGATTTGTTGGGAAACTGATTCCGGAAATTACTCCCGAGCAGCAGGAAAAAGCTTTGCTGGAAGCGCAGAAAAACTGTTTTGCTGCCGGCCTGACATCGGTTACCGATTGCGGGCTGGATAAAGCTACCATTTTACTGATGGATGAAATGCAGGAAGCCGGCAACTTAAAAATGCGCGTGAATGCCATGCTGAATCCTACACAGGAGAATTTCGATTATTTTGTGAAAAAAGGAGAAGCTTACAAAACCGATCGTTTGTTGGTGAATACCATAAAAATTTATGCCGACGGTGCGCTGGGATCAAGAGGTGCACTGCTGATGGCCGATTATTCGGATCACAAAGGAAACAGTGGCGTGCAAATTGAAACGCAGGATTATTACGATATGATTTGCCAATTGGCTTACGACAATAATTTTGTGGTAGCCACACATGCCATTGGCGACGGCGGAAACCGTTTAATGCTCGATACTTATGGCAGGTTTCTGAAAGGGAAAAACGACCGACGTTGGCGGATCGAACATTCGCAAATCATTAATTCGGATGATTTTAAAAAGTTTGCCGAGTTTTCAATTGTGCCATCCATTCAGCCAACACACTGCACCAGCGATATGCCCTGGGCTGAAGATCGTTTGGGATCAGAGCGAATTAAAGGTGCTTATGCCTACCAAACCTTATTGCAGCAAAATGGATGGTTGCCCGTAGGAACTGATTTTCCGGTGGAAAATATTTATCCGCTTTACACTTTCTATTCAGCTGTATTCCGCACCGATCATGAAGGTTGGCCTGAAGGCGGCTGGCACAAAGACGAAGGGCTTACACGCGAACAAACACTGCGTGCCATGACAAGCTGGGCAGCGAAATCATCGTTCGAAGAAGATGAAAAAGGACAACTTGTTCCGGGAATGTGGGCCGATTTTGTGGTGTTGGATACCGATTTGATGAAAGCAGAACCAAAAGAAGTTTTAAACACGAAAATACTAAGTACCTGGAGTGCCGGGGAAAGGGTATTCTAGAAATAGCGTCTCACCGTTTTTGCGTAGTTTTTGTATTCTTCCCCGTAGTTTTTATGCATAAAACGCTCTTCTTTTAAAATAAAAAGGTGGATGGAAACAAGCGTCAATAAACTAATTGTTATAAAAAATGGTGTAGGAAACACCAACGAAATTCCTACAAACAAGCAATTAATAGCCAAAAAAAACGGGTTACGCGACCATGCATAAATTCCGGAAGTTACCAGTTTGCCCAGATTTTCTTTGTTTAATCCAAAACGCAGCGATTGTTTTAATGCGCGCAGAGTGAGCAGCATGAACAGATTACTCAGTAAAATCAATACTATTCCGCTTATTGTAAGAATAATTTTTCCGGTAAGTAATGGCCGCAATACCTCAGGAAGGATGGAAATGTGAATGAGACCGGCTTTATAGACCAGTTCGTTTGTAAATACCAGGAAGAAAGCGATGAGTAAAACCGTTGAAATTCCTTTTGAAGAGTGCTTTTTCCGCGCAGATAACCGTGTTCCTTTTCGTTGCAAAACGAAAGCACGGATGCCAATCTGCAAACAGAAAAGCAAAAAGCCAACCAGCGGTATTAAACGAATGATTTCCACGAAATAAAAGTAAGTGAAGCAATTCTGAAAGCAAAAAATCCCCGGCAAAAATTACCGGGGACATTTATTGTTTTTTCACTATTTCTGCAACAATTTCTTTGTGTCTTAGCGTCTTTGTGTTTTGTTTATGAATTTAAATATTCGGGAACGAAACACCGATCATCAATGGATAAGCCTCAGGGCCTTTGCCATCTTTAAATAACGATGTCATGCTGTAGTTGGCAAAAACACAAAAATCGCCAAAACCAATACGTCCGGTAAGTTCGTATTTCCACTGGTTAATGTTGTAACCACTTTTCGATTTTTCTTTACCGCCCTTGTAATACTTGTATTTGGTGTGCGAACCCAGGTAAAGACTGCCAATAACACCACCGGCCAGATACATGCGCGAACTGCCCATACGAAGCGGGGTTTTCACCTCAAGCAATAATGGTGCGGTAATGTAATTTACGTGTAATTTCGATTTTTTAATGCCACGGCCTTCGCTGTCGTTTGGCAAATAAACAGGAACTGTCATTCCGCCACCATCCAGTTTTTCAATGCTTACAGGATCGTTAAACGTATAGTCGTTAAAACTTATCCCAAGACCGGTTACCACGCCAAAAGTTTTGCTTTCGTTTTTGAATGCGAACTCGGCAAAATTCAGGTTCCACGATAAAGATTTACCCGGATTCAGGTCGAGAAAATCGCCAAAGTCATCGTAATCGCCATTGTAGATTGAATAATCTGTTCCGGTCATTATGTTTACACCAACTTCTAAACCAGCCCAGTGCGGGTTAAACCGTCCTGACCATTTTGGGCGATTTTTGTCCTTTTCTACTCTAACGTAGGTTCCGTTGTGGCCATCAATAACTTTAAAAGTACGGCGACCGATGCGAACATGCGTGGTGTCGCCCCAGTCGTCGGTAATTACTTCAACGCCGTCGCCAACTACCACTTGAACTTTATCGTCGTTTTCAACAACGGTAACCACATTCTTTTTTAATACATTAACTTTTGTTGTATCGTTTTGCGCGAATAGGTTTGTGGTTAACACGCAACACAAAATTAAAATCAATAATTGTTTCATCGTTCTTTGTTTAAATGTTTCTGATGCTGTGACGGACGGGTTGTTTTAAAAGTTACAGGGAAATGTAAAATTTATTCACTGGCTTCTCCTTTTCCCGGAATAGAAAAGGCCAGTAAACGCGATTCGTAGGTGTAATTTACCACTTTGCCGTTGTTGTTGGTTTCGTATTCGAAACGATCGTCGGAAATGCTTGCAATTAAGTCGAGACCGGCTTTCGAGAGGCTTCGTAAATTGATTTTTTCTTTCACGCGGTCGGCCAAAAGCATTTCATCATCGTAAGTTTCGGCCGGGTAAATAATGTACATGGTAGCAAGTGTTGCCGCTGGTTGTTCGACATCGATTGACGCGGTGATGGAATTCAGTTTCTCAGGAACGATAAGTGTTTCGCGCATGGCCAGTAATGCTTCAGGAGCCTCCGTCGTAGAATTTTTCTCAAAGATGTCTTTAACGACCGGATTTTTCGGACTGATTTTTTCTATCGGAGTAGGTTCTTCCATTTCGATCTTTTCGGCAATATTAGTTTTTATATCATTATCCGGAACGATCACAGGTGTTTCTTCAATTGTTTGCTGTGGAGTCTTTTCCACTTCTGCGATTTGTTGAGATAAGTTTTCCTGAACGGCGTTGTTGCGGTTTACAAGATTAAAAACAACAAAGCCAAGTATTAAAACAGCTGCCACACGGCTTGTCCATAGTAGAATTGTTTTGCCCGGCGCTTTTTTGTACAGCTTTTTCTTATCAGCAAAAACAATGCTTTCATCAGCCTTCAATTTGGTATTTTGGAAAGCTGTTGCCTCTTTTTCCTTTTCCGGATGACTAGCCAGGTAAGTTTCAAACTCCTGTTTTTCGGGCTCGTTTAAGTCGCCTTCAAGCAATGCAATGGCAGCGTTATCAAATGCTTCGTTATTATCGAATTTACTTTTGTAAAGCTCTGATTTTTTATTGAATGAAACTTTTTCGGGCTCCAGCGAAATGGGCTCGTAAAGTTCCAGTTCTTGTTTCAGGTCGGGGTTCGCTTTCAGAAACGCAATAAAGCTATCGATCATCCCTTCAGCCAGGTTGCCCTCCAGGTAATCGATAAAATAAGCTTCGTAATTTGTTCTGTTAATCTCTTTCATTTTCCGCCCTTTCTCCTTTTTTCCCTTTAGGGGAGTTTGAGGGGTTATGCTACTGCCTCAATGCTGCCAATATATTTTTTCAGAAACAACCTTGCCCGGTAAATGTAAACCTTCACCTGCGATTCGCTTAAGTTCGTCAGTTCGCCAATTTCCTGGTAGTTGTATCCCTCGTAATCGCGCAACAACACTACCATTCGTTGTATTTCAGGTAGTTTGTTAACGGCCTCGTTCAGTATTTCGCTTAAGTCGGAATAATTGCTTTCGTGTCCTTCTTCCGGTAAGCTCAAATCTTCAGCAAACGCCGAACGTTTTTCCTTGCGTATGCGGTCGATCATGGTGTGGTAGGCCGTTGTAAAAAGGTACGATTTTACTTTCGTGCCATCCACATTATCGCGGTTCTTCCACAATTTCTCGTAGCTGTCCTGCACAATATCCTGCGCGGCATGCATATCTTTTATACTTTTTAGTACAAAGCGGTACAGACGATCTGAGTAATTGTCAACTGCAAGGTTATATTCGGTAATTGTCATTTGTTTCTGAACCTCGTTCGTAACATACGACGGATAAGTTTGGGGATAGTTACAGTAGAAATAAAAAAAGCTACGAATTTTATTGGTAATGAAATAAGGTTTGGGTAGATTTTCAAATTATTTCTACTAAGGTTGAGGTTGAAGAATAAGGTTTCTAATTTGCAACGTAAGAATTAACAGTGTCTAATCTTTGAATTTGAATGTGCTCCGAAAAACCACATTTTAAGAGAATAAACCTTAGTAGCGCTATAAAATAAGGTTAATAAGGTTGGGGTAGGTGGCAGGAAGGATTTCTACTAAGGTTTCGGTTGAAGAATAAGGTTTTTTTTGAGACGTATAAACCGAACAGGTGTAAATTTTTCAACTTAAATGTACTCCGAAAAACCTTATTTTAAAAGAATAAACCTTAATGGCGCTATGAAATAAGGTTAATAAGGTTGGGGTAGGTGGCTGGAAGGATTTCTACTAAGGTTGAGGATGAAGAATGATAAGGTTTTTTATTTACAGCCTATGAATTAGCAGGTTTTATAGTTTTTCAACTTAAATGTGCTCTATAAGAACCTTATTTTAAAAGAATAAACCTTAGTAGCCGAGAATCACAAATAGTAAAAAACCTTATTAACCTTATCTGTTTGGAAAAAACGTTTCTTCAAAAAAGTTCTGCTAAGGTTATTTGTTGAAATATGAAACGAACAGGCGAATATCTTTTAAATTTGATTATAACCCATAAAAGCCTTATTTTTAGGGGATAAACCTTACTAGTACTAAATTTATAATAAACAAAAACCTTATTAACCTTATCCAACATGAAAATTGAATACAATAACCTTTACACGCATTTTATTCTGACCACTTACAAGCGAATGGCATTTATTTCAGAAAAAAGCAGAGAGCGGATTGAAAAGTATATTACAGGAATTGTTTCGCATCAGAATTCAAAACTATATGCCATTTATGCCAATCCTGAACATGTTCATTTTTTGGTTTCTCGTTCGCCTTATATTTCTGAAGAAGAACTACTTGAAATCGTTGCCGGCAGTACTGAGCGATTTATTAACTCGAATAAATTGGTTGCAGGAAAATTTGCCTGGCAACAAGCTGCTTCGGCATTTTCAATTTCGAAATCGGATGTTGACCGGGTGTGCAAATACATTTTGAATCAACCGGGACATCACAAGAAAACTACTTTTGAGGAAGAATATCAAAAGTTTATTGAACATTATCAAACGGGGAATAAAAATCATTAAGATTTTATTTCGATAAAAAAATAAGGTTAATAAGGTTTGGCTAGGTGGCTGGAAGGATTTCTACTAAGGTTGAGGATGAAGAATGATAAGGTTTTTTATTTACAGCCTATGAATTAGCAGGTTTTATAATCTTTAAATTTGAATGTACTCCGTAAAAATCTTCTTTTAAAAGAATAAACCTTAGTAGCCGGGAATCACAAATAGTAAATAACCTTATTAACCTTATCGATTTAGAACATAAAAAAACCGTTCCTTCAAAAAGAAACGGTTTCATATGTACTTTTCAAAATACTTTTACTCAATTATCTTCACCCAACCATGTGTGTCGGGCTCGTCGCCATACTGAATAGCGCGCAGTTTATTGTACAGTTTTGTTGACCATTCACCGGCTTCTTCCTGGTTGCCATACTTAAACCACTTGTCGTTGTCGTTGTCGTAAATACCTTTAATGGGCGAAATTACTGCAGCAGTTCCGCAGGCTCCAACTTCGTCAAACCCGGCCAGTTCTTCGTAAGGCACTTTACGGCGCTCAACATTCAATCCCATTTCTTCGGCCAAAACAATTAGGCTTTTGTTGGTAATTGACGGAAGAATCGAATCCGATTCCGGCGTAATGTAAGTATTGTTTTTTATGCCAAAGAAGTTGGCGGGTCCACATTCGTCGATGTATTTTTTCTCTTTACTGTCGAGGTAAAGCACAGCCGAGAAACCGTTTTTCTTGGCTTTTTTTCCTTCGTACATGCTGGCAGCATAGTTTCCGCCAACTTTATATTTTCCGGTTCCCTGCGGGGCAGCGCGGTCGAATTCGCGGTAAATTACCAGGTTGGTAGGTTTAAATCCTTCAGGGAAATAAGGACCAACAGGCATTACAAATACCACAAACAGGTACTCTTCGGCCGGAGCCACACCAATTTGTGGCCCGGTACCGATTAACAGCGGACGAATGTACAATGCAGCACCCGATTCGTATGGCGGAATAAAGCGCTCATTCATTTTTACAGCCATTCGAACAGCCTCCTGAAATTTCTCAACCGGAAGTTTCTGCATCAGAATACCGTCGGCAGAATTCTGCATACGTTTGGCATTTTCGTCCATGCGGAAAACGCGGACTTTGCCATCTTTTCCTTTAAAGGCTTTTAGCCCTTCAAAAGCTTCCTGCCCATAGTGCAATGCCGTTGCCGACATGTGAATGTTGATGCTGCTTGATGAACTGATTTCCAATTCGCCCCACTTGCCGTTGCGATAGTAGCAACGAACGTTATAGTCTGTGTCACGGTATCCAAACCCTAGTTTTTGCCAATCGAGATTTTCCATTTCTTACAATTAATGTTTTGGAATTTTTAAAACCGAAAAGCTGCTGTATGCCTTTCAAAAAACAAAATAAAGAAATTTTATTTATTCGTGATACGATATATGTCAAGGAAACTTACTCGTGATAAATGTTTTATAGCTGCTTAATATTTGAGCAAAATGACGGATTAACAGAACGAGTGTTTAATTTTTGTTGGATTGTAAAAAGGATGATATTGAATCTTTAATATTGAAGTTTTTCGTTGTTTTTATGCCGGTCACTGTCGCGTTTGGTTTTTTTCTCCATGTTTTTCTGAAACGCTTCGTTCAAATCAACACCGGTTTGATTGGCCAGGCAGATCAATACCCAAAGTACATCAGCCATTTCATCGGCAAGGTTATATTCTTCATCCGACTTTTTAAACGACTGGTCGCCGTATCTCCGGGCAATAATGCGCGCCAGTTCACCCACTTCTTCGGTAAGTACGGCCATGTTTGTTAATTCGCTGAAATAGCGTACACCCACGGTTTTTATCCACTCGTCAACCTGTTTTTGGGCTTCGGGTATTGTTAGTTCGTTTTTCATCTTAAATCTTTTAATTTTCAGGGAAAACTCTCAAATTCTCACAGTCTCAAATTCTCACAGTCTCGTCTCTCAAAACTCCTTCTGTTTCGAATCGATAATAATGGTTACCGGACCATCGTTAATCAGCGCCACATCCATCATGGCACCAAATTTTCCGGTTCCCACGTTTTTACCGAGAGCGGTTTCCATGGCAGCAACAAATTTTTCGTACTTCGGGATGGAAATATCAGGTTTGGCAGCCCGGATGTACGATGGGCGGTTACCTTTTTTGGTGTTCGCTTGCAGTGTAAACTGGCTCACCACAATAATATCACCATCAACGTCGGTTACAGAGCGGTTCATCACACCGTTTTCGTCGTCGAAAATTCGCAACTGAATCGACTTTTTTACCAGGTAATCAATGTCTTCTTGTGTGTCTTCGTTTTCGATGCCAACCAAAATCAGCAGTCCATTTTTTATGGCCGATATTTTTTCGCCTTCAACCGTTACCGAAGCTTCCTTTACTTTTTGAATGACAACACGCATCTGCTTTTCAATTTTTCGATGGCTAATTTATAAAAACAATAAACCTTTCTCAACTTTTATTAGTTAGTTTTGTTTGGAATTTTGACATAAATATTAAACAAAACCAATGATAAGACTCGGATTAATTTTTCTTTTATTCGGATTGCCGGTTTGCCTAATTGCACAAAACGCTGCAGTAACCGGAAAAGTTGTAGATGCCGTTAGTAACGAGCCCTTACCTTTTGTTAATGTGCTGGTTTCGGGAACTTCGGTGGGAACGGTAACTGACGAGGCAGGCCATTTCGAGTTTAGAAACCTGACACCGGGTTTTATCCGGATTGAGGCTAGTTTTGTTGGGTACAAAAAAGCTGTTTCTTCAGAGGTTGAGGTCAATAATTCGAGCACTGCTTTTGTTGAAATATTGTTGCAAAAATCGGTATCGAAACTGGATGAAGTTACAGTTACGGCTTCTCCTTTCCGAAAAACTATTGAAAGCCCGGTTTCGTTGCGTAGCATTGGCATTGGCGAAATTGAAAAAAGCCCCGGCGCCAACCGCGATATTTCAAAAATCATTCAATCCTTCCCCGGTGTGCAGTCAACGCCGGCTTTCCGAAATGATATTATCATTCGTGGCGGTGGTCCGTCGGAAAGTCGTTTTTACCTCGATGGTGTTGAGGTGCCGTTTATCAATCATTTTGCCACACAAGGCGCTTCCGGAGGGCCGGTGGGTATTTTAAATGCCGATTTTATCCGCGAAGTAAATTATTTCTCGGGCGCTTTTCCGGCCAATCGCGGAAATGCCTTGAGCGGAGTAATGGAGTTTTACCAGATTGATGGAAACGAAGAGAAACTGAATTTTCACGGAACACTTGGTGCATCGGAAGTGGCCGCTACGCTCGACGGACCTTTGGGTGAAAAAACCAACTTTGTTTTTTCAGTGCGCAAATCGTACCTGCAGCTGTTGTTTAGTGTGCTCGAGCTGCCCTTTTTACCCGAATTTACCGATACGCAGTTTAAAATACGTACCCGTTTCAATAAAAAAAATGAATTAATACTGACGGGGCTGGCGGCCAACGATATTTCTGAACTGAACGACAATATTGATGACCCCGACGAAGAGCAAAAGTACATTTTAAGCGAGATTCCGGTTTACAAACAACAAACTTACACCCTGGGTGCGGTTTATAAACACTACCGCGACAACAGCTACCAAACGTTTGTGGCGAGCCGCAGTTATTTAAATAATAGCGCCTACAAATACCTCGATAACGACGAGAGTTCGGAGGCGAACAAAATTCTGGATTACGATTCGCAGGAGGCCGAAAACAAGTTTCGTTTCGAGAACACTTCGCGGATGGATGGTTTTAAACTGAATTTTGGTGCCAACCTTGATTTTGTGAGCTACAAAAACAGCTCACAATTCCGCCGGTTTTACAACAATCAACCGGTTAATGTGAGTTACAATACCGATCTTAACCTGGTAAAATATGGTTTGTTCGCACAGTTGAGCAAATCGGTTTTTAGCGAACGTTTGGCATTGTCGGTGGGCGTGCGCGCCGATGCAAATAATTACTCGTCGGGCATGAAGAATTTGTTGGATCAGTTTTCGCCGCGCTTTTCAGCATCGTATTCGTTAACCGAACGGTGGAGCCTGAATTTTAACACCGGACGTTATTACCAGTTGCCGGCTTATACTTCGCTGGGATACAAGGAGAACGATGTTTTTGTAAACAAAAACAATAACCTGAAATACATTGCGGTAAATCATTTTATCGGCGGTTTGGAGTATCGACCAAAACCTACCGTACAGTTATCGGCCGAGGCATTTTGGAAAGGTTATTCCCAGTATCCGTTTTCGGTGAACGATCAGGTAAGCCTGGCAAATTTAGGAGCCGATTATGGTGTGATTGGCGACGAAGAAGTAACTTCAACTTCAGAGGGAAGAGCCTACGGAGCCGAGTTTCAGGCACGTATTAACGCTACTGACGGATTTAATTTCAACCTGTCGTACACCTTGGTGCGCAGCGAATTTAATGACGGAGAAGGTTCGTATATCCCATCAAGTTGGGATGCAAAACATCTGCTTACTGTCACCACCACAAAAGACCTGAAACGCAACTGGCGCATAGGTGCACGCTGGCGATTTGTGGGTGGTTTGCCATACACTCCGTGGGATATCGAAAAATCGTCGCTGGTAGAAGCCTGGAACCTGCAGGGCGGTCCATATGCCGATTACAGCCGCTTGAATGCCGAACGTTTCGACCCTTTTCATCAGCTCGATATCCGTGTAGATAAATCCTATTATTTCGAAAAACTCACTGCCAAATTTTATATCGACATTCAGAACTTCTACAATTTTCAGGCACAGCAAAACGATATTATCGTGAGGGCCGAAGATGCCGCCGGTAATTTTATTCTTACGGATAATGGTAACCGTTATGTGCTGAATGAAATTAAAAACACATCGGGTACGGTGTTGCCAACCATCGGAATTATTGTTGAATTTTAAAACAGCAAAGCGGTTGATTCGTATAAAATAAATCAATACGAATAGGTATAAAACCGTTTTTACTAATCCTTATACTAACGAAGTGCGTAACTATGGAATTTCCTTAGGGCAGCTTTTGTTTGCATGGAGCAAAATCGGTTAACCAGGGCACAAAACAGAATAGAACAGAAAGAAGTGCTGGTTACTTTTGTTTCCTTAAAAAGAGTTCTTAATTTTATAAACGCATACTGAATCAATATAAACTAAATAAATCATGATGAATCGAAAACTTCGTATGGGAATGGTTGGTGGCGGAACCGACGCATTTATTGGAGCAATACACCGCCTGGCAGCTTTAATGGATAATCAAATTGAACTGGTTTGCGGCTGTTTTAGTGTGAACCCTGAAATATCAAAACAATCGGGGAAATTATACTATTTACCAGACCACAGAGTTTATGAAACCTACCAGGAAATGTTTGAAAAAGAAGCCAAACTTCCGGAGGGCGAACGAATGGATTTTGTTTCGATAGTAACACCCAATTTTGTGCATTTTGCACCGGCTATAATGGCGCTCGAAAACGGATTTCATGTGGTACTGGATAAGCCAATGACCTTTACACTCGACGAGGCATTGAAACTAAAAGAAAAACTCGATGAAACCGGCTTAACTTTCGCTCTGACACACACGTATTCGGGCTACCCGGCGGTAAAACAGGCGAAACAAATGGTGGCCGAAGGTCGTTTCGGAAAAATCCGTAAAATATTGGTCGAATATCCGCAAGGCTGGCTTTCATCGAAAGTAGAAGATGCCGGAAATGTGCAGGCAAGTTGGCGTACCGACCCCAAAAAATCGGGGAAAGCCGGCTGTATGGGCGATATTGGAACGCATGTACATCACCTGGCTGAGTACATTACGGGATTAAAAGTTACCGAAGTTTGCGCCGACTTAAATGTTTTTGTACCCAACCGCCTTTTAGACGACGATGGTGCTGCATTCCTGCGTTTTAACAACGGAGCACATGGTGTATTAACTGCCACTCAAATTGCCGTTGGAGAAGAGAATTCAATACGTATTCGCGTTTATGGCGAGAAAGGTGGCCTCGATTGGGAACAAATGGAACCCAATACCTTAACCCTGAAATGGCCCGATCAGCCAATACAAAAAATGCGTGTGGGAACCAGTATGGATACAGGCATCGCGGCCTATAACACACGCACACCCGGTGGTCACCCCGAAGGTTACCTGGAAGCCTTTGCCAATATCTACCGCAATTTTGCACTTACTGTTCGTGCAAAAGCCAACGGCGAAGAACCAACACCTGAAATGCTCGATTTTCCGGGTGTTGACGACGGTATTCGAGGAATGCAGTTTATCGATACGGTAGTTAGTGCCGGTTACAACGACGAGGTGAAATGGGTAAAATTTGGCGAAACCATCGATTAATTTTAAAACGATTGAGCAGGTGAATCAGAGTCACCTGCTCAAAAAATAACTACGAAAATCTAAACTTAAAACTACAACAATAATGGCCAGACCAGTATCAATTTTTACCGGACAATGGGCCGATCTTCCCATTGAAACCATGTGCCAGAAAGCCAAACAATTTGGTTACGACGGACTCGAGCTCTGTACCTGGGGCGATCACATGGAAGTTGCAAAAGCCGATCAGGCATACTGTGACAGCAGAAAAGAATTACTCAATAAATACGATCTGGAATTGAATACGATCTCCACACATTTGGATGGCCAGTGTGTTTGCGATCCTATCGATCGGCGGCATAAAAGCATTGCCAGTCCGCATGTTTGGGCCGATGGCGATCCGGAAGGCGTACGTCAGCGGGCTGCCGAAGAAATGGTAAAAACAGCCGAAGTGGCCAAGCGCCTTGGAGTAGATACTGTAGCTGGATTTACCGGAAGCCCGATTTGGCACCTGTTGTATTCGTTTCCGGCGGTTCCGCCCGAAATGATTGAAGAAGGTTATGCCGAATTTGCGCGACGCTGGAAACCGATTCTTGATGAATACCAAAGCCTTGGGGTAAAATTCGCACTGGAAGCACATCCTACCGAAATAGCTTTTGATATTCACACCGCACACCTCACTCTTAAAGCCCTGGATTATCATCCGGCGTTTGGCTTTAACTACGATCCCAGCCATTTTGGCTATCAGCATGTTGATTATGTGCGCTTTATTTACGAGTTTGCCGATCGTATTTTCCGTGTGCACATGAAAGATGTGTACTGGAGCGATGTGCCAACCGGAGTTGGTGTTTTTGGCGGCCACATGGAATTTGGCGACAACCGCCGTTACTGGAATTTCCGGAGTGTGGGACGCGGTAAAATAAATTTCGAAAATATAATTCGCGGATTAAACGATATTGGTTACACCGGGCCGCTTTCCGTAGAGTGGGAAGACAGCGGAATGAACCGTGAAGCCGGGGCTGCAGAGTCCTGCGAATTTGTTAAAAGGATTGATTTTGCACCGTCGGATGTAGCGTTTGATGATGCCATGCAAAAAGAATAAAATGATGATAACTTAGGTCGGAAACAATTTGTTTCCGGCTTTCTTTATATGGAACCATACCGAAAAAGTAACAAGCTGGAATTTGAATAATCAGCCTGTTTTAAGCGAATGTTTAATGAAAAAGGTGGAGTTTTAAGCCTGATATCCTAAAAATCTGTTGTAAAATACATTAACAGTAAGCGTTAAAAGCTAAAAAACCGGCATTAAAAATGGATAACTTAAAATTATTCTACAAATTTGAAGTTGTTTACGTGAGAGAAGATCTTCTTGAGCTACTTACAAATGAACTAAGATTTATTTTCAATACCAACTAAATAAAAAATGACTAATAGAAGAGACTTTATTAAAACATCAGCAATGGCAACAGCTGGCGTAGGGATTGCGTCGGGTATGCCTTTAGCCATGGAATCGTGCTCGGGAGCAAACGATAAACTGGTTTGTGGATTGATTGGCGCAAAAGGAATGGGATTTGCCGACTTACAAGCCTTTCTTGGCCAGAAAAACACCGAGTGTGCTGCCATTTGCGATGTAGATGAAAACGTTTTGAATCAACGTATTGCAGACGTTGAAAAGATTCAGGGAACCAAACCAAAGGGATTTAAGGATTTCAGAAAATTGCTGGAAGAACCCGGTATTGATGTGATCATTATTGGTACGCCCGACCACTGGCACTGTTTGCCCTTTGTTTATGCTGCGCAGGAAGGAAAACACATTTACTGTGAAAAACCACTGGCGAACTACATCGAAGAGATCAACATCATGGAACGTGCGTGGAAACGCTACGGAACAATTGCCCAGGTAGGGCAGTGGCAGCGTAGCGACAAGCACTGGAAAGATGCGGTTGATTTTGTTTACACCGGCGCGCTGGGAAAAATTCGTACGGTGCGTTGCTGGTCGTACCAGGGCTGGATGAAATCGATTCCGGTAATGCCCGACGGACCGGTTCCGGAAGGAGTTGACTACGATATGTGGTTAGGACCCGCAAAAGCCCGTCCGTTTAACCCCAACCGTTTTCATTTTAATTTCCGCTGGTTTTGGGATTATGCCGGTGGCCTGATGACCGACTGGGGCGTGCACATCATCGACTACGGTTTATTCGGAATGAAAGCCAAAGCGCCTAAATCGATTATGGCAATGGGAGGCAAGTTTGCCTATCCTGATGATGCTTGCGAAACTCCCGACAGTATGCAGGCTTTATACGAATTCGACGATTATACCTTACTTTGGGATCATGGTTTGGGAATCGACGGTGGTTACTACGGCCGCAGCCATGGTGTAGGTTTTGTTGGTAACAACGGAACTTTGGTGGTTGACCGCAATGGCTGGGAAGTTATTCCGGAAGGTGGCAGAAATCCAAAAATGGATCGCGTAGAATTGAAAAAAGGCGACGGACAGGGATTGAACAACCACATGGCTAACTTTATCGAGCACATTAAGAAAGGCGATCAGAATACGAACTGTAACGTTGGTATTGCTGCCAATACCGCTCGTGTGGCTCATTTGGGTAACCTGGCTTTAAAAACCGGTCAGCGCCTGTACTGGGATGCCGAGAACAGCAAATTTATCGGTAACGATTCGGCCAACGAACTATTGGTGCCAACCTACCGCGCACCATGGGAGTTGCCAAAAGTATAGAAAGACAATACCAGATATTTTGAAAAAGCAGACTCGTTTGGGGTCTGCTTTTTTTTTGCCTTAAACAGCCTTTAACCTGTTACACAGAGTTACACGGAGAATTCACAAAGTTTCACAACGGCAATTATTGTCTCGGTGGTTCTCTGTGTTTTCTTTGAGAAGCTTTGTGGAATAACATATCTTCATTTGTAAAATAGTAATCTCTATTCTTATCTTTGAAATAAAGATTAAAGTATGAGCAACAGAGAACAAGTTGAGTTGATAAATTCGATTCCCAAAGCCGAATTGCATGTGCACATTGAAGGTACTTTTGAACCGGAACTGATGTTTACCATTGCCGAACGAAACGACATTCGGTTAAAATACAAGTCGGTTGATGATTTGCGGGCAGCCTATCAATTCAATAACCTTCAGGAATTTTTGGATCTTTATTATGCCGGAGCCTACGTTCTGCTTTACGAGCAGGATTTTTACGACCTCACTATGGCCTATCTGAAGAAGTGTCACGAAGAAAAAGTGGTTCACACCGAAATCTTTTTCGATCCGCAAACACATACCCAGCGTGGCGTTCCGTTTAAAAATGTAATTAACGGCATTTTGCAGGCTTGTATCGATGCCCGCAATGAATGGGGCATAACTTACCGGCTTATTCCAAATTTTTTGCGTCACCTGAGCGAGGAGGATGCCATTAAAACCTTTAAAGAATCGTTGCAGTATGGCGAGTTATTTACGGCATATGGTCTCGATTCAAGCGAAAAAGGCCATCCACCGGCCAAGTTTAAAAAGGTGTTTGAAATGGTGCGTACCGAAGGTTTTTTAACCGTAGCTCATGCCGGCGAAGAAGGACCGGCACAAAACGTTTGGGATGCCATCGAACTACTGAAAGTTGCCCGTATCGACCATGGAGTGCGCTCCATCGACGATGCAGAATTACTTGATAAACTGGCGCGTATTGAAATGCCGTTAACAGTTTGTCCGTTGTCGAATCTTAAGCTGAAAGTGGTGAATGATATGGCAGATCATCCGTTGAAAAAGCTACTGGATCACAACATTGTTGCTACCATAAATTCCGACGATCCTGCCTATTTTGGTGGTTACATGAACGCCAATTTCCAATCGGTTACCGAGGCACTTGATTTAACTAACGATGATATCGTAACGCTGGCAGTCAATTCGTTTAAAGCCAGTTTCCTCTCGGATGAGGAGAAACAAAAGTGGTTCAGGGAGCTTGCTTTGCAGCCCTTACTTTAAGGCTATCAGCCTCGCTTTGCCGAACAACAGCCATTTTTTCATAAAGAACAAGTATAAACATAAAAACTGATTATTTGTACGGGTAAGTTGAACCAAACACTTTGTTTAGTGTTTTTGGATATATGGTTAAACAAAATGAAATGCATAAAAAAACAATAGTTCAACACAGCTGGTCTTTTTCACTAATTCTGCTTAGCTTTATCATTAGTGGTTTATTTACGGGCTGTTCAGGGCAAAAGCATATGATAGATAACAGTGTAGTTAAGGAATTGGATCTGCAAAAATACCTGGGAACGTGGTACGAAATTGCGCGTTACGATCATCGTTTTGAGCAGGGAATGGTGGGTGTAAAAGCCAATTATTCTTTGCGCGACGATGGAAAAATAAGGGTGGTAAACAGCGGTTATAAAAACACCCTCGACGGTGAATATTCTGAAGCGATCGGGAAAGCAAAAATTCCTGATCCGGAAAATGAACCGGCCAAACTAAAGGTCTCCTTTTTCTGGATATTTTATGGCGATTATTACGTGTTGGAACTGGACAAGGATTACCAGTGGGCAGTAATTGGCAGCAGTTCCGATAAATACCTCTGGATATTAAGCCGCTCACCACAAATGTCTCCCGAAATTTATAACGATTTGCTCAAGCGGATTACAGATCGGGGGTACGATACTTCAGCATTGATAAAAGTGAAACAAAAAGAAAACAGTTAGCAATGGCATTCTATCAGTTTAAACGCGAACAGCTTATTAACAGTACGATAAGCGAGGTGTGGGATTTTATTTCCAGACCGCAAAACCTGAAACGTATTACACCCAATTACATGGGTTTTGATATTCGTACGCCTGATTTGCCCGATGCGGCATACGAAGGAATGATAATTGCCTACACGGTGCGACCATTGTTGGCAATTCCTACCACCTGGGTAACCGAAATAACACATGTGGTGCCGCAAAAATATTTTGTTGATGAGCAGCGCGTAGGGCCGTATCAGCTTTGGCACCACGAGCATCACATCGAGGCGGTGGAGAATGGTGTGTTAATGAAAGATATTGTGAGTTACAGTCCGCCGCTGGGTTTCCTGGGGCGAATAGCAAACACCCTGATCATCCGCCGAAAACTGGAGGAGATTTTTGATTACCGTACCAAGGCTTTTGAGGAGATCTTTCCGGGATAGTGGGTGTAAGTATCAGGAAGCATCCAGAAATATTTCGTTTTGCACTCCGCCAATAATTCCTTAAATTATTCATCAGAAAACGATTTGATGATGCCGAAATATTACATGCTTATCTTTTTGATTTTTCCGCTTTTTATAACACCGTTGGCTACCGATGCGGCATTTGTACAACAGGATACTACAAGCACTGATAGCACTTTAGTCAATCAGTTTTTGGGCTTGTTTCAGGAAAGCGACCTCGACCAAATCCCGGAGATTAAGCGTTCGCGGAGGCAGCAGGTAGATGCACTGTTAAAATCCATTCTGGAAGAACCCGGCAAACTGCAGTTTAGTGGAGTGGCAACAGCGTCGTTGCAGGCACCGCTTGAAAATGAAACCATTTGGAAGGGGGTTGGCTCGTTTGATATTTTTGCTTTTGTAAGTTTTGGGCCATCGGCGCTGTTGTTTTTCGACCTGGAAGCCGGAGGAGGCGGTGGACCTGATTTATTGATCCCAAATGTTTCGGTGTTGAATGCCGATGCCGGCGGGGGCGACGGAAAGGGCGAGAACCTCACCGTTTTGGAGGCCTGGACAGAGTTTAAAATGTTGAAGGATATTTTTACGGTAACCTTTGGAAAGCTGGATCTTACCAACTATTTCGATAATAACCTGCATGCCAACGACGAAACCTCGCAATTTATCAGCGGCGTGTTTGTGAATAACCCGGTTTTGCCGGTGGGTGTTAACAGCCCGGGGATTCGTTTTCGTACCACTTTTGTAAACCGCTTTTATGTTCAGTACGGGCACTTTATGGCCAATCCGCAGGAGGAGAACCTGATGAAAAACCACCTGAAGCTGCTGGAAACGGGAATTAAACTATTACCTGAAAGTGGTTGGGAAGCCAATCTCCGGGTATTTGCCCATGAACAGCCGCTGGCTGGCGACAGTCGCGGATTTGGTATTTCTTTCGATCAGCTGATTGCCAACCATTTTACCATTTTTGGGCGTTATGGTGCCAACAGTAACGAACTGGCCGAATGGTTGGGTATAAAAAATGCGTGGAGCGGCGGTATTGGTTTCCGGCAATTTGTACTGAATCGTGAGCTAAAAGTGGGATTAGCTTATGCCGAAACCGAAACTACAGCTTACGAGCATCCCGAGCAACTGGCCGAATTCTATTTTAGCACGCAGCTTAATCAGTGGGTGTTTATTTCACCTCATTTGCAGTGGCTAAAAACCACACAAGTCGGTGAAGATGAGCATTTCCTGGCCGGTTTGCGAATTAATTTGAGCTATTAGCTGAAAGGCCGGGGCTGTATTTTCATAGTAGATGCAGCCCCGGCCTTTATTTTATTACTTTGGTGGAGGATTAACAGCAACTTATTCTTGTTCAAAATTCAACGACCACTTGGGCTGGAACCAACCCGTTACCACTTCCATTTTGCGGAGGTGTGGTTGTATATTTCCCCATAACTCGTTTAGTTTTTCCGAATAATTCTCCTGAAGTGATGCTTCCAGTTTGCGCATCGACAAAGGACTTTCTGAACGATCCATAACGATCCAGCATGGCGAATCGTAGCCCATGGAAACGGTATACAGATCCCAACCCCAGTTTTCCTCTACGTTCTCGCTAAATTCAATGTATTTTTTCACAGCCTCTGCCATTTCTTTATCGTGGCCGGCTTTTAAATAGAAAAAGGTCCATTCGCAATACCTGTTATCTCTTGTTTGACCGGCATAATCGGCGGTATGGTACGACAGGTCTTTATTCCAGTGGATAATCGTTTGGCGGACGGTAGAAAGGTCACGGAATTTGGCATCGGCATCGTAACCTTCTTCTTTCACTTTTTTAGAAAACTCGTCCATTTTTGCAAACATCTGGTCCAGGGCGGCAAAATTCTCGAAGGGCACTACCCAGTAGAACGAACTAACATCGGTTGAGTAGGCAAATACCGGCAAATCGAAGTTTAACTTTTTCCAGAGGTCGATCGCCTCTTGTTGTACTTTTTTAAACTCAGGTAAATCGGCCGGTTGTACAAACTCTTCAATAACTAAAAAATTCTCGGGCATGGCAGGTGTTTCCTGCGCTTGTAGCGATACCATTCCCATAAAGAGGAAGATAAAAATAATAATTCCTGTTGTTTTCATTTGGTTAATTTTTTGAATTACTCTTCTCTTTACGAAATCAGATTGAATTGGTTATCAATGTGTTTTAGAGTATAAAATCTCCGTTCTTAGATAGGACTTAGATTGCTTCTCCGTCAGTCGACGGATCGCAATGACCGGTGTGGTGGGGTGTACTGGGCCGCGGACGGAGACCATCGTGCCGGGACTACAATTGTTGTCGTCCGCGGCTTTCTTTTCACTTCGAATCTTGTCATTGCGAGGGAGCTTGCTACCGAAGCAAACTATGTTTCTAGCAATGTCTTATTACAGTTAGTTTGCTTCGCTACGCTCGCAATGACCGGCATAGTTGGGTATACAGCACCGCGGACGGAGACCATCGTGCCGGGACTACGATTGTTGTCGTCCGCGGCAAATCACGTTTAAACTGCGAGTCTTTGCGAAGGATCCGTCAGCTGACGGAGACTGAAACAATCTGTTTTAATACAAGCAATTTGCTTTGCTGCGCTGTCAATGACTGGAATAGTGGGGGTATACAACGCCGCAGACTAAAGCAATCTTTCTCATTTCCCTCTTTACAACCGAGGGGCTGATCGGTTGCTTAACAAGCCATTAACCTCAGGCTCTGTCTCTCCAACTTCTTTTTTGTTATTTTTGAGAAAAACCATTTTACAATCTCATTATGAACAATCGACTAATTCTAGCCGTATTTACATTTATTTTAGTAAGCTGTTCGCAGCAAAAAAGTAGCAACTGGCCACAATACCATGGCCCCGACAGAAATGCCACAATTACCGACGCAGGAATACTGCGCCAGTGGCCCGAAACCGGCCCCGAAAAAGCCTGGGAGTTCCCGCTGGGACCTGGCTTTGGCGGAGCTGCAGTATACAACAACGAGGTGTTTGTCCTCGATCGTATTAAAGGTGAAAGCGATGTGTTACGCTGCATCGACCTGGAAACCGGAACCGAAAAATGGAACTACACCTACAAAGCAGAGGGCGAACTGCCTTACCCGGGTTCGCGCGCAGTGCCGGTGGTCGACGATAACCATGTGTGGTGTGTTGGGCCGCACGGGCACTTTCATTGTATCGACAAAAATACCCACCAGCCGGTTTGGTCGCATAACCTGCTGGCCGACTATGGTGGCGAACCCGACAACTGGGGCTTTTCGGTATCGCCCATTGTTACCGGCGATTTGGTAATTGTAGCTCCGCAAGGCGAAAAAGCCGGAGTGGTTGCCTACAATAAACACAGTGGCGATGTGGTTTGGGAAAGCCGCCGCTTAACAGGTTATCGTTTTCACGTGTCGCCGATATTGGGTAATTATGGCGGTGTGGAGCAGGTGATTATGACCAGCTCGTGTGTTAAAGGCGACGGATTTACCACCGACGAAGTTGTGGCTTTCGAAGTACAAACCGGCAAAGAACTGTGGAGTTACAAAGGCTTCGATTCTTTTGCCTGTATTGCGCCACCGGTAGCGGTCGACGATACACATTTGCTGCTTACCTCCTGTGCCTACAAAGACGTGTACGAACCGGTTACCATTCTGCTGGAAGTAAATAAGGCAAACGAAACATTCAGTCTGAACGAACTTTTCCGCACCGAAGAGGCCGGCTGCAAAATGCATCCTCCGGTGGTGATCGATCAGCATATTTACCTGAACAACAACCACCGTGTAAACGAAATGGCCTGTTTAAACTGGCAGGGCGAAAACTGCTGGCCGAAAAAATCGGCACCGGGTTTCGAGCTGGGTGCCATTATTATGATCGACGGAATGATCATCAACCAAAACGGTAAAAACGGCGATCTGCACCTGATTGAGCCCACACCCGAAGGCTACAAGGAAGTGGGTAAAGCCTCGTTTTTTACCATGAAAGGGTCGCAAGCCTGGTCGCCAATGGCCTATGCCAACGGCAAACTACTGGCTCGCGACAACGAGAAGCTGGTTTGTGTGGAGTTGACGGAAATCTAGGAGACGATTGCAATAGCAAATCCGGAGGATTTAAATGTTTATAGACTACCTGGAAGAAGACAAAGGTTCGACTCCGGCCGGAGTCGCACCTTTATTCCTAAGATATTTTCTATAAACATTTGATGCCGCTTGCATCAATCCTCCAACCATTCGAATAAATATTCATTTTTAAATTCAATGTCGAAGGCGTTCAAAAAGGCCAGATATTCTTCTTGAAAGGACTTCTTTCTATGGTGTTCTTTTTGGTTTTCTATGTACCGAATAATATCGTTCAATTGAGATTGCCCGTACGAGAATGCTCCAAATCCTTGCTGCCAGCGAAATTGAAATTTCGAAAATTGTTTCTCTTTAATAAACGAATCAGATGATTTTTTTATCTCTCTAACCAGGTCTGAAAGGCAACAGGTCGGTTTCATCCCGATTAAAAAATGAATATGATTGGAGGTGCCATTAATGGCTAACATTTTTTGCCCCTTATTCTGCACAATTCCCGTTATGTATTTGTTTAATTCCTCTTCCCAATGAGGCTGTATAAGAGCGGTTCGGTTTTGTACTGCAAATATCACCTGGATATAGATTTGAGAATAGGTATCGGCCATAACTGTATGTTTTAGTTGATGATTAAAGATACATCATTTTCAAGGGAAATCCGAACGGTTAAAATGGGTTTGGAAATTATGTTTTGAAGACAAAGGTTCGACTCCGGCCGGAGTCGTATATTCTTCGCCATGGAAATTTCTATAAGCATCTGATACCTCCGGTATCTGGGTTTCGTTTTCTTTACGACGATTGTGTAGCCTCACAACCTCACCGTTTGTTCAAATCCGGCGGATTTAAATGTTTATAGAAAATATCCAGGAGAAGCGAATGTCCCGCGACAACTAGAAGCTGGTTTGGGTGGAGTTGACGGAAATCTAGGAGACGATTGCAATAGCAAATCCGGCGGATTTGTATCTTTTTGGATCGCAACGACCATTTGGGACGGTAAGAACGACCCTTTCTACCCCACGTTTGCACCTTCAATCAACATGCGGATTTAAGGTGCAAACAAGGGGCTAAGGGGTTTATGAATTTTTAGCGCTGATGCAAAAACCCCAATGGATTTAGTGCTTTACAGAAAACTTCCGCTAAAACAAAACCATGCGTGGCTATTTATCGTAATGCTAGCTGATAAATAAAACATTTCATCTCATTCATTAATATTCACATTGCAAAACTACTGAAGGGTACCTATAAATTAGCGGCAAGCAAATGAAAAGTATAAACGAAATCAAGCTCAATCAGCTTACAAAAAACAGAACGTACTTTGCTTCTCCCGATTCGTGGGAAGACCAGGTACTTTACTTCCTGATGACCGACAGATTTTCAGATGGCAAAGAAAAAAGGAAAACTTGTTTAATCGCGCGCAGGATTTTGAAAATGCCATGAACAATCCAAAACGAAAAGAAAAGTGGTTTTTCCATAGCGACAAATGGAATGGAGGAACCCTGAAAGGCATAAAGAGCAAATTAAACTACCTGAAAGAACTCGGTATTACAGCCATCTGGATAAGTCCGGTTTTTAAACAGGTAGCTTTCGAACCAACCTACCACGGTTATGGCATCCAGAATTTTCTGGAAATAGATCCGAATTTTGGCAGCCGCGAAGACCTGCAGGAGCTAACACGCGAAGCCCACAAAAACGGAATGTATATTTTGCTCGATATTATTCTTAATCATGCCGGTAATGTATTTGCTTATACCGATACCGACCGCATTTACCAAAACATTTGTTACCCCGTAAAAGGTTTTCGCAACCACAAAGGCGAGGCGGTATTGCCCACCGAAAATATCGATTTCAGCACCATTGGCCCCGATGATGGTGTTTACCCCACTGAACTAATGCACCACGATACCTTTACCCGAAAAGGCCGCATTATTAACTGGGATAACTACCCCGAATATATCGAAGGCGATTTTCTTTTGCTTAAAAACATTAACCTGGGACAGGGCGATTATACCAACTTTCAACCCTCCGAAGCCCTGCGTATACTGTGCCAGTGCTACAAATACTGGATTGCCTGTGCCGACATCGACGGCTTCCGTCTCGATACGGTGAAACACCTCGAACCCGGAGCTACCCGCTTTTTTGTAAACGAAATTCACGAATTTGCCTATACCCTGGGAAAAAACAATTTTTATATTCTGGGCGAAATTACCGGTGGACTAAACTTCGCCGTCGATACCCTGAAAAAAACCGGACTTGATGCTGCTCTGGGGATCAATCAAATTTCCGATAAACTGGAAGAAACAGCAAAAGGTTATGCCGACCCAACGGAGTTTTTTAAGCTCTTTAAAAACTCGGAACTATTGGGTGAAGACGAATACCGCTGGTACAAGGATAATATCGTTACCATGTTCGACGATCACGATATGGTGAGCCAGCAGGCAATAAAAAGCAGGTTTTGCGGCGATACAAACACCGGAAAACTGCTGCTTAATGCCTTGTTCTTAAATTTAATGACTCCCGGAATTCCTTGTATTTATTACGGCTCGGAACAGTGCTTCGATGGTAGCGGAAACATCGATAATATGGTTCGGGAAGCAATGTTTGCCTGCAACTTTGGTGCGTTTAGAAGTCAGGGGAAACATTTTTTCGATACCGACCATTTTGTATACCGCGAGTTGAAAAAAATTATTGCACTCCGAAAAAACAATATTACCCTAACGCAGGGCCGTATTTTTGTGCGCGAACTCTCCAACGATGGCAAGCGGTTTTATATACCCGCTAAAAATAACGAAGAACGTTTTCAAGGTGTAATTGCCTGGTCGAGGGTGTTTAGCAGCGACGAAATTGTACTGCTAATAAATTGTAGTATCGAAACAGCACAAACCGTTTATGTAACCATCGATGCGCATTTAAACAGCACCACCGATGTGTTCGAAATTATTTATTCTTCCGATGAGAATGACCTGCTTGCCGCTTGTTCAGTTTATAAGCACGATAAGCGAAAATCGATAAAAGTTACGGTGCCTCAACACGGCAGTATTGCGTTGCGCCGAAGGACAGCTTAGCTTGCCGTTGCGGACAAAAACCAGTAAGGGAAGTAAGCGATTCACCCGGCACCCTGATATCCTTTATTTCGGCAGCCCGGCAACAAGGGCTAAGGGCGCTGCCTTGTTGTGGCTTTGGCAACCTGACTCTCTACTTTTAAGGCGGCCAACATCCGGCTAGCTTTTTTTTCCTTTAATCCTTCATCGTTCATCGCTAAACCTTAAAAATGGATGTTCACAACAAAACAACCCGCTCGTACAACATGAGCCGCATTAAGGGCAAAAACACCAGGCCCGAGGTGTTGGTGCGGAAGTTTGCTCTATGTTACTTATAGTCCGTTGATAGGAGAACTTTATTTACGTTGTTTTGTGGTTTATGAAACACAGAATTATCATTGAATATCTTTATCGAGATGCTGCGAATTATAAACTCTATGAACAAGCAGAAATAGATAACCCGAATAATTTATCGCTGCAAGAATTTGAGAAGTGGTTCAGAACTCAACTTATTGATGATTTGTATTTCGTTCCTCACGACTTTGGTTTAATAAAGCCCCAGTTTTCCGTTTATAACCCAAAGCTTGATCATGAGTGGTGTGAATTAATAGAATTGAGATTAAAAAAAATAGCTCGTTAGAATTTGTTTTATGTTCATTTCTATTAGTTTTATGGTTGATATTTTCAACATAAGCTAATGAACCGAGCCTATTACTCAGATTCCATCATATCGTTCTCACAAAAGTCTTATACTCAAATTTTGGGAGAGTTAGCAGATAATAATGAATTTGCCACTGAACAAACCCAAAAGGATGCATGGAAATTTCAAATCGAATATTTGCAGAATCTTCTCGCCGGACAAACTGGTTCAATTTATTTCGAGTATGCTATACCAAGGATGGGTAAACGTATTGATGTTCTTCTGATTATCAAATCGATTATTTTCGTTGTTGAATTTAAAGTTGGAGAAAAGGAATATCCAGCATATGCCATCGATCAAGTATGGGATTATGCTTTGGACTTAAAAAACTTCCACGAAACTAGTCACGATAAAGTAATAGTTCCTGTTTTATTAGCGACTAAAGCCAAACAATCTGATTTCTTCTTAACAACATCGAAACAAGACGATAACCTTTTTGATCCGGTTAAATCAAATACTGAAAGTTTGAGTAGTATCATAGCTCATGCTTTGCAGTTTTACGATGGACATGCACAAGTTAATATCGAAGATTGGGAAAGTGGACGTTATCAACCAACACCAACAATTATTGAAGCTGCAACTTCCCTGTACGCGAATCATTCAGTTGAAGATATTTCGAGAAGTGATGCCAGCGCGATTAATTTGAGTCAAACTTCGGATGAGGTTGCAGCGATTATAAAAAAGTCGAGGGATAATTCCGAAAAGGCAATTTGTTTTGTCACCGGAGTGCCCGGGGCAGGAAAAACTTTGGTCGGTCTCAATATTGCAACTACCCATTTCGACAAAGACAGCGAATTATATAGCGTATTCCTATCTGGTAATGGACCTTTAGTAAAAATATTACAAGAAGCCTTAGCGCGCGACAAGGTTAAAAGAGCTAAAACAAACGGGGAGAGGTTAACTAAAAAAGTTGCACGTAGTGAAGTGCAAGCATTCATTCAAAATGTACATCATTTTAGAGATGAAGGGTTACGCGACAGCAATCCTCCCATCGAACACGTTACCTTGTTTGACGAAGCTCAACGGGCTTGGACGATGGAACAAACCACCAATTTTATGCGACAGAAGAAAGGTGTTCCAGATTTTAATAAGTCAGAACCCGAATTTCTTATCTCTTGTCTCGACAGACACCCTGATTGGGCGGTGGTAGTTTGTTTAGTTGGTGGCGGACAAGAAATAAATATTGGAGAGGCTGGTATTTCTGAATGGATAGAAGCTCTTGAGCGTTCTTTTCCTGATTGGAATATTTACATGTCAACTAAATTGACGGATAGTGAGTATAACGCCGAACAAATTCTTCAGCAAATAAAACATCGAAGAAACGTAATACATTCAGATTCACTACACCTTGCTGTTTCTATGCGCTCATTCCGTGCCGAGAATGTTTCATTGTTGGTAAAACAAATTTTGGATTTAGACAAAATTGGAGCACAATTGACATTGGCAGAGTTAAGCGAAAAATATCCTATTGTTTTAACACGAAACTTTAAAATGGCAAAACAATGGTTAAAAGATAAAGCACGAGGTTCTGAACGATATGGCATTGTCGTTTCGTCTCAGGCACAACGTTTAAAACCTTATTGTATCGATGTAAAATCGCCGATTGATCCCGTGCATTGGTTTTTAGATGAGAAAGACGATATCCGCTCTTCCTACTATTTAGAAGATGTCGCGACAGAATTTCATGTTCAAGGGCTTGAACTCGATTGGGCATGTGTAGCATGGGATGGAGATTTTAGATTTACAGAAGAAGGATGGGATTACAAATCTTTTAAAGGCAGCAAGTGGCAAAATATAAATAAAGCGGATCGAAAGCTATATCTAAAAAATGCCTATCGAGTGCTTCTTACGCGAGCTCGTCAAGGAATGGTGATTGTTGTGCCCGAAGGTGATGCCGGAGATCACACACGGCTTCCTGAGTTTTATGATGATACTTTCGAGTATCTGAAATCGATTGGTTTCGAAGTACTTATTTAAATAATAGATTGTCAAATCAATTATAATAGAATGTCAGATTTGCTTACCTTAAATCAAGGAGTTACCAAATACGGCAAAGCGCCTCATAAGCCTATTTTGCTTTTAGCCGTAATTGAATCATTCGAAAATGAGGAGATTGTTGAGAATTGGATTGAGGTTAACGATAGTTTGGTGCAACACTTTCTCGACATCTGGAATTTACTGGTTAAAACACCTCATGTCCCCACCTTTGCACTTCCTTTTTTTCATCTCAAAAACGAAAAAGGTCAGTTCTGGAAACTGATTACATATCCCGGCAGGGAAATTCCTACAACAAAAAGTAAATCGATAAAAAGTTATCGGGCATTAACGGAAGCCGTTTGCGCTGCCACACTTTCAGATGAATTGTACATTGCTTTATCCGATCCGATACAACGTGAGGCGTTGAAGGCTGCAATACTTGACAGATATTTTGGTATTCATAAAGTAGCACAATACCCAAAACAAGAGCCGTATTCCATAAAAATTAAGCAACAGATTCTTTACGATCCAGAACAAAACTATGCTCGAAAAGTAAAACAAACCATTAATGAGCAACCTAAAGAAGTTCGCGATGAATTTGTGGCTGCCCGAAGTGCCGTTTTCCGTAAAGCTATTCTGGAGATTTACGATAATCAATGTGCAATAACAGGTTTAAAAGTTGCCGATGAAAAAAATCGTTCTCTGCTTGATGCCTGTCATATTACGCCTTTTGCAGAAAGTTATAACGATTCAATACGAAATGGTTTAGCGCTTTCTCCTACTTTTCACCGTGCTTTCGACCGTGGTTTGATTACTATTTCTGATAAGTATAAAATTTTAGTTCATCCTAAATTAAAAGATTACAGCCTCAAATCCGGCATCCGGCAATACGAAAAACAAACACTTTTTCTACCTCAGGGGTCACGGTTTCACCCCGCAATAAAATGCTTACAACAGCACCGTCAGCGGTTTGGCTATTAATAGTTTTAAGGCATACACTTTAAGGTCGCCCCATAAAAAAAACCTTACCAAATAAATGATAAGGTTTTAAACTAATTAGAGCAGGTGGAAGCCAAGCCCTAAAAAGCAGGGCAAAAGTATTCTTTTCTATCAGAATTCGCTTATACTTTGAGATAAAAGTTTAATTCTACCAAAAGACCCACCGCTGCAAGGCTTATAGCAACTCTCAGATTTATTTATAACAACTACTCCTATTTTGCCCCGATCCGCTTTGCAACCATTTCGACCGGGGTGACGTAGGCTGTATTTACATGACGGACTCTAGTGTCTTAAATCGAAATACTATGGCAAAGTACCTGGTTTGCGGAAAATACATCGGTGAAGGAGTACAGGGCTTACTCAGCGAGGGAGGCTCGGGCAGGCGTTCGGAGATTCATGAACTGGTCGGTTCGCTCGGCGGAAGAGTGGAAAGTGTTTATTATGCCTTTGGGGATTACGATATTTACGGCATTTTCGATATGCCCGACAACAACAGCATGGCGGCCTTTTCGTTACGGGCATCGGCCAGTGGTATGCTAAGCGTTACCTGTATCCCGCTGATGCAACCCGAAGACATCGACGAAGCGGCTAAAAAAACAAGTAGGTACCGCCCTCCGGGTGTCGACTGGCTGCCCTGAAAGGAGTAAAAGAGTCCTGTTATTCCCTTGTCCTGATCACCGATTTAGGCGCCCTGCATAAAGATTTTGCTTTCCTGCGGCCTTTTTTATTGTCCTGCGTGGTTTTTACTCAATCCTGCAGCCTTTTTACCCGTCCTGCACTACTTTTTTGTAATCCTGCAGCGCAGGAAAGCCTAAAACCCCTGCAGGGAGGGGTAAAATAAAGCAGGGCGCCCTACAAGCTTGCAGGGCGCCCCAAAATGGCGCAGGACGCTATGAGTCAGCATCTTCGTCGTTGTTCTTTTGCTTTCGGTGTATTTTCCGCCAGTAATCGCTGCTATACCCTTTTAAACGTTTCGGATCTTTGCGGAATACATATTTTCCGGCTTCGCGAATTTCATCTACCAGCTCTTTCATATGCAAATAGGCCTTGTCGCGAACGATCTTCGATTCGTTCGGATCGGCTTTATCGCCGTTGGCTTCGGCCAGCAGGTCGGCCAGTGTATCGGCTAATGTTGCCGCCTCATCTAATTGTGCAAGATCGAAACTAATGGCTGTAAGCGGATCGGGATTTTCGCGGCCTAAAACAGCAATGTCATTCAAATCCTGAATCATATCGGCATGTCCGCTGCCATCGGCAATAGCACTTACGCGGCTGAGTAGTGCATCGTTTTTACGGTAAGCAAAGCGCATCGAAGCCAGCAAATCAGTTTTAAATTCGTAAGCCAGAGGTGCCTGTTCGGCCCATTCCTCCTGCGCTTGCTGCTGCGACCGGAAATCTTTGTTCCAAATGGATTGCGCCTCGCGGCAGGCACCTGCACGTACGGGGAGATCTTCAATCTGAGTGCGGCGAATTCCAACCACACCCAGTTTTTCGGTATCATCTAAACTCCAGTGATACAGGTTTTCGGCTTCCTGCAACGCAACGTCAACAGGCATACCGGGATCTTTTACTTCCTCATTGGGAATAGCCTCAATTTCGGCTAATTTGGCATTGTAATCTTCTGTGTTTGCCATTTTTGTTAATTTTAAAAAATTTTTAATTGAAAAATTATTAATTCGGGGCCACCTGTTTGCTTGCCGGCGCAGGTGGCCTTTTTCGTATGCACGCCAGCGTTCTATACTGGCGTGTACATGCTATCCGTTTAGCATGTGATCGGTAGGTGTTAAAATTTTACGGTAATTTCAGAGGTACTGGGTTAACCGTGATTTTGGTTTTTAACGTGTATAAAATTATGCAAAACGGCGTTAATTATCAATATGTTATGTAGCAGAAGATTGCTTCACCTCCTGCGTCGGATCGCAATAACACCTATTTTAGGGTTATCGAGCAGCGGACAGGAGAGAATCTTGCCGGGACTACTATTATTGTTGTCCGCTGCCTTCTTTCCACTTCAAATCTTGTCATTGCGAGAGTCCACCCATTTTTAATGGGCATAATGAGGTAATGACAGTAGATATACCGAACTTAGCAGCAAGCCTGCACAGTTTGACCGTTCTTTGTATAGTGTTTTAAACCTGTTTGCGAGTTTGGTTCCAAAAGATTGAGGCATAATGAGTGGTACTGTTTGATTTTTCAAATATGTCCGAATGGCAGCCTGCCGACATATAGTCAATTTGCTCTTTTGGGTGTGGGCATTAGTAAAATTAAGATTTAAAAAAGATGGAAAAAATCAGGACTAATGCAGCGGGCATCGATATTGGTGCCAAAAAAGTTTTTACAGCCGTAGAGGGGCAGCCGGTAGTAAGCCATTTAACTTTTACCGAAGATTTTTACAAATTACGGGACTATTTGGTCGGACATAAAGTTGAAACAGTTGCGATGGAAGCCACCGGTGTTTACTGGGTGATTTTATACGACATTCTGGAAGAAGCCGGTATCGATGTTTGGCTGGTGGATGGTCGCCAAACCAAACAAGTTCCAGGCCGAAAAACCGACGTAAAAGATTGTCAGTGGATCCTACAACTACATAGCCATGGCTTGTTAAACCGGTGCCTTGTTGTTGATGCTGACATAAAAGAGTTAAGAAGCTATCTGCGATTACGGGAAGACCACATCAACTCTTCGGCGATGTACATCAATCAGATGCAAAAGGCATTAACGTTAATGAATATCAGGCTTAAAGAAGTTTTGAGCCAGATACACGGGGCAAGTGGGCTGGCAATAATAGAAGCAATCCTAAATGGAGAACGGGACAAGCAGGTACTGGTTAGCTTGTGTCACCGTAGTGTTCTCAGTAAGAAAAAGGATTTGGTTATAAAAGCTCTGCAAGGCAAGTATACCGATGCCGGATTATTTGCGCTAAAACAGGCTTATGATGGATATAATTTTTGTTTGCAACAAATTAATGAATGCGACAGCAAAATAAATGTTGTAATCAACAGGCTCGGTGAATCAGGCGAAGGTCAGGATCTAAAAAAAACGTAAAGCAGTACGTCACCACAAACCAAACGTTGAAAGGCTTGGCCCAAACCTGTTGAATATTTTTAATGGCAACGATGCAACCTTAATATCAGGTATTACCGATTATACATGGATGCAATTATTGGCAGAAACCGGTCCTGATTTAACAAGGTGGCCAAGTGAAAAACATTTTACAAGCTGGTTGGGACTGTCTCCGGGGCAGCATAGCTCTGGAAAAATGCGACGAAATGTAAAGAAAAAAGGCAAACCAAAAGCAGGGCAGATTTTTAGGGTAATTGCTCAGGGACTTATAAACAGTAAAGACATTGCAATAGGCTCATTTGGAAGACGATTACGTGGGCGAAAAGGCCCAAGAATAGCAATAAAGGCCATGGCCCGAAAACTGGCAGTCCTTTACTGGCGCGTAATGGTAAAAGGGCTTGACTATGCAGAACAAGGAGTACAACTATATGAAGAACAAATAATGATAAATAAAATGAGAACAGTAAACAAATTGGCAAAAGAACTAAACATGGAAGTAGTAAATTGTCAAAATGTAAATTAATTCTGTCATTGGCAGGAGTGAAACGACTGAAGCAAACTATTCAGCGTAACAATTTTTCAGATAGGACTTAGATTGCTTCGCTACGCTGCCAATGACCGGCATAGGGGGGATATTGGGCCGCGGACGGGCGTGAATCGTGCCGGGATAAACCGGTTGGTCGTCCGCGGCAGGTCAGAATTAAAACTACGAGTCATTGCGATGGATCCGTCAGCCGACGGAGACTGAAGCAAACTCACCATTTATGGTCAGAAGTGGTTGTTAATTACCACCTCACCAGCTTCGCTGGTCCCCTCCTCCTCTTTGAGGCGGAGAAATTTGGCCGGTAGTAAAATTGGAAGTTAATTGGTAGCACGAAAGTTTCCCCTCCTGCCAGGAGGGGGGAACCGCGTTTACGGCGGTGGGGTGGTTAATTGCAGGCACAATCCTATCTTTCAATCACAATTTCCCCCACAAGCGCCCCGCTTTACGAAACAGCTTTTTGGTGGCATCTTCCAGTTTTTTGTCGGCCTTGCGGTAGGCTTCGCTTTGGTGGATCTTTTCGGCAGCCTCGTCTATTTTGGCTTCGGTCTTTTCAATCCAGTTCTGGTCTTTCTTTTCTTCGGGCGTGTTTTCCCGTTCGGTTGGTTTCTTCTTTTCTTCTTCCATGTTTTACGGCTTTCAGTGATCCCTTCAAATGTAAGAAATTAATGTGGGCAAACGAAGTACAGAAGCGCTTGTTAACCACAAGAAATGATTAGCGCGGCAGCACAGGAGGTTGCTTCTCCGTCAGCCGACGGAGACTGAAGCAACCCTACCTATTGTGGGGCAGAAGAGGTTATGTGCCACCTTCTGAGTTCAGATTATAATTGTTTTGTTTAAGCATGATAGTGTCAAGGTTGAACAAAAATGCAGAATTGGTGTTTTTCAGGTATGGAAAACAAAAAAACAAGAGATGAAATTCTTTCGGCATACATGAATCATTTGCTCGAAAAAGGATTGCGCCCGGCAAGTGTTTATGCCTTTGCCCGCGATTTGGAAATGGAAGAAGCCGGATTTTACAAGCACTTTGGCTCCTTTGAAGCATTGGAAAAAGCAGTATTTAAAGCTTTCTTCGACCAAAGTATGCAACTGCTTGCACAAAACAAAGAGTACCACGACTTCGACGCAAAAAACAAGGTAATTGCTTTTTACTACACGTTTTTCGAGGTGTTGAAAGCTAACCGCAGCTATGTGCTTTTGGCACTAAACGATAAAAAAGATAAGCTAAAAGTACTGGCATCGTTGTCGGAACTGAAAAAAGCGTTTTCGGAATATATTGCTGGGCTGGAGATTGAAACACCAAAGCTGCCACACGATAAAATTGAAAAGGTTAAAGAACGGAGTCTGCGCGAATCGGCCTGGGCACAGTTGCTGTTTACGCTTCGTTTCTGGATAGAAGACACTTCGGCCGACTTTGAAAAGACCGATGTGTTTATCGAGAAATCGGTGAATACGGCTTTTGCACTGCTCGATGCTACCACCTTGAATTCGGTTTTCGACCTGGGGAAATTTTTGTATCACGAAAAGATTATGAGTAACTGATGAAAACCATCGATCGCATACCGACCTCGAAAATTGAGCGGGCCACCAAAATTGTGCAAACAGGTGCCAAAGTGGGGGTGAACTATCTGAAATATTATGGCGATAAGTTGAGCTCGACGGAAGAAACAGCGCGTGAGAAACTCAACGAAGCAAACGCCAGCGATATTTACGACGGCCTGAAAAACCTGAAGGGAAGTGCGCTAAAAGTGGCGCAGATGCTGAGTATGGAGAAAAACATTATGCCCGAAGCGTATGTCGAAAAGTTTTCCTTGTCGCAGTTCTCGGTTCCGCCATTGTCGGCTGCGCTGGTGGTAAAAACATTCCGGAAATATTTTGGTAAAACACCTGCCGAGCTATTTGATGAATTTAACCCCGAAGCGGTGCATGGCGCCAGCATTGGGCAGGTGCACAAAGCCCGCAAGGATGGAAAAGACCTGGCCGTAAAAATCCAGTATCCCGGAGTTTCGGAGAGTATCAGCAGCGATCTGGCAATGGTAAAGCCCATGGCCATGAAACTGTTTAACATACGCGGAAAAGGCTCGGATGTGTATTTTAAAGAGGTGGAGGAAAAGCTGCTCGATGAGACCAATTACCTGCTTGAGGTGGAGCAAAGCCTCGAAACCATAAAGCATTGCAGCCACATTCCTCATTTGCGTTTCCCTAATTATTACCGCCAGCTGTCGTCGGAGCGTTTTATAACCATGGACTGGATTGAGGGGCAGCACCTTTCGGAGTTTGCCGCAAACAATACCGATAAAGCACTGGCCAATAAACTGGGGCAGGCACTGTGGGATTTTTATATGTTTCAGATTCACCACCTGCGAAAGTTTCATGCCGATCCGCACCCGGGAAATTTCCTGGTTTCGGAAAACAACGAGCTGGTTGCGCTTGATTTTGGCTGTGTAAAAAGCATCCCCGATTCGTTTTACATTCCCTACTTTGAGCTGGCCTTGCCCGAAAACCGTAATAACCCGGAGATTTTTACCACAAAATTGTTCGAGCTGGAGATTCTTCGTAACGACGATAGTGATGGTGAACGGGTATTTTTTACCCAAATGTTTAAACGCCTGCTCGACCTGTTTACGCAGCCTTTTCAATCGGAAAGTTTCGATTTCTCCGACGCCCGGTTTTTTAAACGTTTAAGCGAAATGGGAACAGCCTACAGTAAAAACACCGCGTTGCGAAATATGAATGGAAACCGCGGATCGCGCCACTTTATCTATATGAATCGCACTTTTTTTGGCCTGTTTAACCTGTTACACATGCTGAAATCCGATAGCATTGTAATTAATAACTACCTGCCGGAAAGCCAAACCGAAAAGGTAGCTTGAGTTACAAACCATAAAAACGATTAAAATATGTTTGGATTATTTAAGAAAGACTCGGTGAAAGCCCTACACAAAAAGTACGATAAACTAACGGAAGAAGCTTTTTTATTGTCGTGTACCAACCGGCGTTTGTCCGATCAGAAATATGCCGAGGCAGAAGCTGTTCAGCAGGAAATTAATGCTTTGAGAAGTGTGAAGTAGCCTGCTGCGTAGTGGCCCGAATTATCGACATATCGTTAGCGTCCGTCGGGTGTAAAGTAGCATCTGTCAGAATAATACCGATTTAACAATCAAATGTCGCATACTTTCACTTCGTTCAGTCTCCTCCTTTGTTGTATTATCGGCATTAACTCCCGAAAAGATTTCGGGACAGGCTATTGTAAACTTTCTTATTGCCATGCGGCAAAATAAAGTACAATTGGTATAACTTTGCATGGTACATACGGATATCAGTATTTTGTCCCTTTTGTTTAACCCTTTCAGGGCTATGGATTTTGGTGTGGTGTCTGCCGTGCGTTTCACACACGGTTATTTATGTATCATCCCTTTGGGATTGATTGGGATGAGAAATGCTTTTACGCAAATAGAGTCCTCTTGGTACGGATGCTTTTCTGTCCTGAAAGGGCTGAAGGTGAATAACCACCGGTAACACCGGTGGATTCAGTACACCTTATTCTTCTTCAGCCCTGAAAGGGTTGAATGGGGTGTGTAGGCACAACCTGTTCTGTTCGCATTCATTCAGGCGTTTAAAATCCGCCACTTACCCCGCCACAAAGTTCAGCCACGAGGTGTTTTCGTCGTAGCCGTCAACCACTTTTTCGCTGTTGGAATACGTAAAGGCCGACATTAGTTTGGTAATTTCCTGTTGCAGGAATGTCACACTTCCGTCGATCAGCTCTTTGTTAAATCCTTTCTCGGCAAGGTCTAACACCTGGTTCAACGAAATTATGCGGCCAATAATCTTACCCATTTCAACCAGTTTGCGCTGTGGCAACTGCAGATCAAGATTAAAATCGACCTGGTTTTTTACAAAATGCACCGCCTTATCGGTCAGGTCGTAACCTTTCAGAAACTGAAACAGGTTATGCTCTTTGGCACGTTTCATCATTTTTACCAGCCCTTCCGAAATTTGTGCATACAGAATATCGTTCGATCCTTCAAAGATCTGGAACGGGCGGCTGTCGGCAGTACCGCGTCCGGCAATATTATCGAGTTTATACGCTTTTGCACCCACCAGCTGAACCACCGACTGCGCGGCTTCCTGCATTAAATCGGTAATTACGCTTTTTACGGCGTTAGCCTCCATTCCTATTCCTGATAGGTCGATATCCAACCCGGCTTTTTCGCTGCTGTTGGCACACATGGCCGAGCAAATGGTGTACGATGCCTGCAGTTTCGACAAACGGTGTTGTACGCGGTCGTAGTTAAACAGGCTTTTTCCACCCACCATTCGTTCCTTGCAGTGTGTTAATGCCTCGTCGAGCATACGCTGAATAAAGCCCATGCCCATTCCGGGGAACTGCATGCGGCTGCGGTGCAACAGGTCGAGCATCATTTTAACACCCGTTGTTTCGGGCACCAGTTTGTGGGTTTGCGGCAGCTGTACATCAATACGGTTTCGCCCGTACGGAATGGCATACAAGCCCAGGTTCTCGAAAAACTCTTCTACTACAATATTTTGTCCGGGTGCCGTTACATCGCACAAAAAGAAGTCGATGTCGCGCTGCAGTTTTTCCGATTTCGATTGCTGCCGGGCCGAAAGCAACCAAAAGTCGGCCCAACCGGTTAATCCGGCCCAGTGTTTTTTCCCTTTCAGGTGAAATTTCGACTCTGCCTCGGTATATGACGTTTGCATATTCAGTGCATCGCTGCCGTAATCCGGTTCGGTAATCATCAGTCCGCCCATGGCTTTATCGTTTAAAAACCGGTTGAAAACGGGTGCTTTTACCGCTTCCTGGCCAAACTTGCCAAAAGGCTGCAGAAACAAGGCCGAGTTAATTCCAAAGGTAAGCGACAGTGCCAGCGATTCGTACGATGCGGCGGCCAGCAAGCCTATGTTTTCTTTCATTACTCCGCCACGACCGCCATATTGTTTCGGAATTCCTACCGACAGCGGGTTTACCGACATAATTTCGCGCATTACAAACGGAGGAAGTCCGCGTTTTAAACTTAGTTGATCGATATCGGCCCGAACGTGAAAAACCTGTTTCATTTTTGCTTTCAGGTTTTCTAAAAACTCAGAAAAAGGAAGAGATGAGAGGCTATTGGTATTGAAAACCGGGGCCGACCCGGTTGTAGTTGTTTGCATAATTTTGTTTTATAATGATAATGGCACATTAAAGCTATCAGGTTTAGTAAAACGAAATCGGACCCATTTTGTTCTGGGTAAAAACTCTCTTTGCCCGGTTAAGCGGGAAGTTTTAGAAAGGACAAGTTCACCAGCCGGCAAACTCTATTGCTTATCTTCCTGTTTTTTCGTAACTTTTTTTTCCTGTTTTGAGTTGGACGAAAATGTTGGCACCTTACTACACAGGCTCAAAAACGACATACGTGTCGCACCCCAACTGTTTTGATGAAAGTGCTGACAACCTTTGGCGGGTTACAGCTGCAAAACAGTTTTCAAAAGCCACCGATTCCCTTTCCCGAATTATCCATATCCATTATTGACCAAAAAATCAATTCATGAAAGGAGCATGGTCTAAAGAACACAAAAGGACATAAATAAATTGTCATGCGAGTTCCACGGGTATCGACCGTCAAATATTAAATAGAGATCATATGTGTTTGAAATACAAAATATTAACTTAATTATATTCGAGTGAAACAATTGTATCTGAACCATTCCCCTTAATGTTTAATCGGTATTTCGTGATGGAACAACGACAAAACAACTGCTAACCTGCGTTTTAGTCCATATTATTCACAAAAATAAATACCATGAAAAATCGAATTTTGTTATTTGCTGCTGCGCTGCTTGTTGCCTGCACTGCAACCCACGAGCCACTGGTAGGCACCTGGAAGCTGGTGGAATACAAAAGCATTGTTGACGGAGAAGTAGCCTGGACCATCCCCGGAAATGCGGAAGGGGAACAACTAAAAAGCTGGTCGGGCGAGTACTTTCTGTTTGTCGGGAAATTTATTTCCGATGGCACTACCACTCCCAATTATGGCAGCGGAACCTATACCCTGAATGGAAATCAATATACGGAACATATTGCGTTTCATATTTCGGAGGATTATACCGGAAGCGATGAACGATTGCTTATGGAGTTTAAAGGCGACACCCTGATACAGATTAACCCGGTAAATGTTGACTGGAGCTACGACAAAAACAATTACCGCATGGAGAAATATGTGCGGGTGAAATAACTAAAAACTAAAACATTACATCATGAGCAAACTTATTATTGTGTTATTGGCATTGTTGGCTTTTCAGGCGGGCATTGCACAAAACAAAATTAAAATTGAAAGTGCCGACGACCTCCCAAAACACTACTACGACCTGCAGGGAAACACAGCCATGGACTACATTAACAACCGCGATTTATTGCTGGAACTGGCTGCTACTCTCGAAAATGACTTGAACGATGACCTGGAGAATTATGCTATTGAGGACAAAGCCACGATGCGCGGTTATCACTCCAATTTTTCGATGATCTACTTTATTCAGGATGATCTGAAAGCTGCTTTACACGAGATTGAAAAAGGGAGAAAACTTACCGAAAAAGAAGCGGACAAATACATGTACAATTTTACCCTCGATGAGTTTATAAAAACCCGGCTGGAGTATCCCGATCTTCAGGAAGACGAGTTTAAGGAGGCCTTTAAAGCCAACCTGAAATAAGGTCTGGAAACTATCCCCTTTGATGTGGTGCAGGAAGAAATTGAAGCGATGACCGGATCGTTTGATATTGCCAAACCCAACCTGCTGCAGGGAATGATAGAAGGACAAATGCAACCTGTTATTGATAAAGCCGGTAAACAGGTGCCGAAATTTATTGTGCTTCAGGTTTTAAATGCGGCACTTACATACGATATGTATTTGCCTTATATCGATGAGGTGTATAAACCGGTATTTCAGGCTTACTACGATAAACATCATGTTGATGTGGTAATGGTTGATATATGGAAAGAACGCGACGTTTCGTTCAACAACGATCTGGATTTAGATCCTGTGGTAATCGGGATATGGGACACCGGGGTTGATGAAGCCATATTGCCTGCCGAAAACCGCTGGGTTAATGGTGCCGAGAAAAAAGACGGCAAAGACAACGACAACAACGGTTTTGTTGATGATATAAATGGAGTAGGATTTGATTTGAATGGCAATAAAGTTACCGAGCTGCTATTTCCTATTGAAGAGAAAAACAGCAATTACCAGCAATACGAGAAATATTTAAAAGGCTTGCTCGATTTGCAGGCCATGATTAAAAGCGATGAAGCTGACGAGCTAAAAAAGTACATTGCAACATTGCCTCCTGAAGAAGTAAATCCATTTATCGAGAACCTGAATATGTATGCTAATTTTTCGCACGGAACACATGTAGCCGGAATTGCTTCGAAAGGAAACCCTGAGGCAAAGATTTTGGCCGCGCGCTTAACTTTCCCGTATGAGAATATTCCTGCTCCGCCAACGCTCGAAAACTCCGAAAACTGGTCGAAAATGTATAAAAACACGGTGCAGTATTTTAAAGATAACCATGTAAAAGTGGTGAATATGAGCTGGGGATATTCGCAAAATTCATACGAAGCACTGTTGGCGATGAATGGTGTTGGCGAAAACGAAGAAGAAAGAAAAGCGCTGGCGAAAAAGCTATTCACTATTGAAAAGGATGCCTTGTATGCTGCAATAAAAGATGCTTCGGAGATCTTGTTTGTGGTAGCTGCCGGAAATGCAAATAACGATGTTGATTTTGCCAATAATATTCCTACCGGTTTAAAACTCCCCAATCTGTTGGTTGTTGGTGCGGTTGATATTGAAGGCAAAGAAACCGACTTTACCACCATGGGGAAAGGGGTTGACGTATATTCCAACGGTTACGAGGTGGAAAGTTATATTCCGGGAGGTGAGCTACGAAAGTATTCGGGAACCTCGATGGCAGCGCCTCAGGTGGTAAACCTGGCGGCAAAAATATGGGCGGTAAATCCTGATTTATCGGTTGCTGAAGTAAAAGACCTGATTGTTAAAGGGGCCACTCCATCGGAAGAAAATAAGGAAATCCTGTTAATTCATCCGCAGCGTTCGTTGAGTATGATACAATAATATACAAAGCAACTTTTAATGACGATACTGCGGATTTTGGAAGGCTTCGGGTAACCTGGCGTTGCCCGGAGCCTTTGTTTTGGTTCCGGTTTTAGATGATTACACGCTTTTTTTAGTTTCCGGTAATCTTTGTAATCAAACAACATTCACGATGCAAACGATTTTAGGATTAAACCTGCGGAAGCGTAACCAAAACTGATGTGCCTTTTCCTTTTTCGCTTTCAATGTTTATTGTGCCCCTGTTTTTCTCCACAAAATCTTTTACAAGAATAAGTCCCAGTCCGTTACTTTTTTCATTTTCAGTTCCCTGTGAGTAGCTTTTTGAGCTAATGTCAAACAGTTTATTCAACTTTTCCGAATCCATTCCCAGGCCGGTGTCGGTAATTTTTATGGTAACTTTTTTATGTGCCGAGGCGAAAGTTTTCACAAGGATTGACCCACCGCGTGGAGTAAATTTTATGGCATTGCTCAAAATATTCCTTACAATTGTTTGAAGCATGTTGGCATCCGACAAAACTTTTAGTTGATTGTCGGTTTCAAGTGAAAGGGCTATTTGTTTCAGCCTTGCCGATTGTTGCAACTTTTCAACCGTATTTTGAATTATGCCTTTCAACTCAAGTTCTTCGGTATTTATTTCCATTTTTTTCACCTGCGATTGAGCCCAAAGTAAGAGGTTATCAAGCAGGTCGCTGATGTTTTCCGATTCCGAAACCAGCAATTTCAGTAGCTTTTTAAGTTCCTCTTTATCTACCGAATCAAACTCCTGGTGGAGGTGATTGAGAAAGGCTGTTTGCGTGTGAACAGGGCCGCGAAGATCGTGGGCAATAATGGCAAAAAACTTATCTTTTGTGAGGTTTGCTTCCTCCAGCTGAATATTTTTTTGGCGCAGTCGCTGGTAAAAAATATAAATAATACCGGCAATAATAATGGCGAGCAAAACAGCAATTAGCATCAAAATTCTTGATGATCGGTGTTGTCGCAGTTTTAGCCTGTTTATTTCGTTTTCCTGTTCCAGGTCTGCAATCTGGTTATTTTTTGCATCCAGCTCGTAAATACCTTGCAGCTGTTCGAGTTTTATATTCGCAGCACCAAAAAGCATGGAATCCTGAATGGCGATTTGTTGCTGTTGACAAGCGATTGCATTGTCAAGATCGTTAAGATTGAGGTAGATGCTGCTTAGTTCGGAATAGATATCGAGCTGAATACGTTTTTGATTGTTGATTATGGCCTGATCGAGCCCCTTGCGAATACTGGCTATTCCTTCGTTGGTTCGGTTGGTGTTGGTGTAGCACAAACCAATATACAAATAAAGGGAAGGCTGGCTGAGAAAATCGTCCAGTTCAATTTTCGAGTTTAGCGACTGTTTCAGGTATTTTTCGGCCAGTTTGTAGTTCCCCGATGCATACTCGATACGCCCCAGGTTTTTATAGGCATTTGAAATTCCGTATTCTGAGTTGTTTTCTTCGAATATTTGCAAGGTGTTTTCGATGTATTTACGCGCTTCATCAGTGTTGCCCTGCAGTAGATATAAAATACCAATCTGCTCGTAACAAATAACTACTCCATTTTTATTCTGGTCTTTCTCTGCCTGTTCTTCATAGGTTTCAAGCGAAAGCATGTAGTATTCCATGGCCTTATCCAAAAGCCGCAGATCGGTATAAATACGTCCAAGCAGGTAGGCCGACCAGGCATAACCTTCGGTATAACCGGTTTTTTCGTAATTCAGACGCGCTTTAATGATGTATTCAGTTGCGCGGTCGTACAAACCATTCACCCTGAAAACGGTTCCCATCATGGAATAAGCGGCACCTACAGCACGATAATTTTTAGATTGTCGTCCTGTTTGAAGAGAGAGGTTAAACGATTGCAATGCTTTTAAGTGATCGCCGGTGGTGTGTTGGTTTATACCGGTTCGTAAAAATATATCGCTTTGATACCAGTAGTCATCAAGTTGTTGAGCAATAGGCAAAGCACTGTCGTAATAGGCCTGTGAGCGATCGATGTTGTTAAGGTCGTGGTAAACACGTCCGAGGGTTAGCAAGGACCGCATTTGCAGCGCTTTGCTGTTTCGCTGTTTTGCTGTGTTTAAAGCTGTTTGGGCAATTTGCAGCGCCTGTTCGTTGTCTTCGCCCATGTATAGCAACGCTAATTCCAGCTGCGCGTTTATTTGTTTCGCTCCCTGGTTATGCTGGATTATCTGGCGCAGACTATCAGCCTGAGTAGTTTCGCCCGAAACCGCATAAGCAAATTGTTGAATAATAAGTAGTAGCAAAAGTATAGTGTATCGGATTGACTTTCGGTTATTAATCATTAGTGGTTTCGTTTTTTCCAAGTAAATTTCTTAAATGTTAATTAGCACAAAATGGTTGCAATGTAAAAGTAATATTTTACCCAAGCTATTAACAAAAAAACAGTAAAGGTGTTTATTTATATTCTTTTAAAATAGCGATTTACGGTTAAAAAAAATTACTGAAAACTGATTCGGTAGCTGTATGGAATTACTGCTTGTGTGGTAATTTTTACGATGTTTTAGCTTCGTTTACATATCATGCTCCTCCCGGCATTTGCCAGGTTTCAGAAAAGCAGGGGTAAAAGTCAATCTGAGTTGTGGCATGTACTCAACTCAAAATAAACGTTTTCAGGCGTGAAATACCAGTAGTGGAATTTCTGCATGGAACACCATTTTTCGCGCTAAACTTGGGTTAAAAAGGCGTGATATCATTCCCCTTTTGTGTGTGGTAAGTGCCAGAATATCCACCGGGTCGTTTTTAATCGTGCTTTCAAGTGTATCTAAAACATTGTTTCCCATAATCAGTTTGCACTCAAACTCTTTATTCGCGTATTTCTTGTGCAGTATATCTTTCATGCCTTCAAGGCGGGCAATATCCCATCCGTATTCATCCGGAAGGCCAACATGCGCACAAACAACACGTAGGTCGTATGATTTTACAATGTTCATCAGCTTATCGAGGGCATTAAAGTCTTTCTCATCGAAATTGGTGGCGTACAATACTTCTTTAAACTGTTCAACCGGTTTCGGATCCATATTTTCGGGGATAACCAATACCGGAACGGAAGCATTGTACATAACGTCGGCGGTAACACTTCCCACTGTGCCTGGCCATGTTTTATCGCCACCACGGCCAATTACAATAAGCCGTGTAGGCTGTTCATTGGCAAAGGCCAAAATATCTTCTTCGGCATATCCGGGCTTAACAATATATTCCGGATTTACTTTTTCCCATTTCTCCGGTCCGATACTTGATACCAAAGGGGCCAGGAAATTCTTAAATTGTTGGTTGGCCTCTTCTTCAGCATCCTCGGTTTGTTTTAAAAGGGTGGTATCGTACGGGTATATGTCGCCGTAAGGTATTGAAAAGCGCACCGGGCTAATGTACGAGTGCATAATTACCAGTTTAGCATTCAGGTGTTCGGCAATGTTAAAAGCCATTTCTACCGCTTTTTCCGATACGGGTGAAAAGTCAATCGGAACAAGGATCTGGCCGGGTTTGCTAACTTTTTTCTGTTTTCCGGCTTTTAGTCCCAGTAGTAAATCAACTTCTTTAAAGGCTTCGTTCAGGTCGTTTTCCAATATTTTAACCCGAACGGTTGAGGTGGCCGCTCCTTCAATTAAATGTACGTCTTCAAGCTCACATTTAATTCCTTTTTCCTCTAAACGCATTTTCAAAATATGGGCACGCGCCAAAGGCAATACTACAATAGTAACTAGTTTTTCACTCATGGCTAATTAATTTTAGTTTCTATATTATTTATATGGTTTTAAGGCCGATTAGTTTCAGAAAACGGCTGAAATCTTGTGCCGGCCGTATTTTCGGTTTAGCTGTTGATAACAATGATTGTGTATTGATTTCGGGAAGTGGTAAAAGAATAATAACTTTAAGCGATGCAAATGGTTTGGTTTACCAACGAATCCGGAATGCATTTTAGCAATAACCAATTAAATTTAGTAGTATGACTTTTGTTCCAAAAGAATCGAGATACGATGAAATGCTGTACAAGCGCTGCGGAAAATGGGGGCTGAAACTGCCCGCTGTTTCATTGGGGTTGTGGCATAACTTTGGCGGAATTGATGTTTTTGAAAATGGCCGGGCGATGTTGCACCGGGCTTTTGATTTGGGCATTACACATTTTGATTTAGCCAATAATTATGGCCCGCCTCCGGGTTCGGCAGAAGAAAATTTTGGGAAGATTCTGAAGCAGGATTTTTCGGCTTACCGCGATGAACTGATCATTTCGAGTAAAGCCGGTTACCTGATGTGGCCGGGGCCTTATGGCGAATGGGGAAGCCGTAAAAATTTACTGGCCAGCCTCGACCAGAGTTTAAAACGCATGGGCCTGGAATATGTGGATATTTTTTATTCGCATCGCCCCGATCCCGACACGCCGCTGGAAGAAACCATGATGGCTCTGGACCGCGCAGTACGCTCGGGAAAAGCTTTGTATGTTGGAATTTCAAATTATCCGGCAGATATGGCCAAAGAAGCTTCGCGTATTCTGAAAGAACTGGGAACCCCGTGTTTAATTCATCAGCCACGTTATTCGATGTTTGAGCGCTGGGTAGAAGACGGCCTTTTGGATGTACTGGAAGACGAAGGAATTGGTTGTATTCCGTTTTCGCCGCTTGCCCAGGGTTTGCTTACCAATAAATATTTGAAAGGAATACCGGAAGGATCGCGTGCAACACGCGAGGTATTTCTGAAAAAGGAACACGTTGAAACGGCGCACGATAAAATTGTAGCCCTGAATGCTATTGCTCAGGAGCGTGGCCAATCGCTGGCACAAATGGCTCTGGCCTGGGTTTTACGCGATAAACGAATAACTTCGGTATTGATTGGTGCCAGCTCGGTAAAACAAATTGATGACAATGTGGAAATGCTGAAGAAACGTAGCTTTTCGGAAGAAGAATTAGAGGCTATTGAAAAAGTATTGAAATAGGACTGTCATTTCGAATGAGGAACAACTGAGAAATCTATTACAGTTTTGCTGCCAAGATACAGATTTCTCACTTTGTTCGAAATGACATATAAGTACCAATAAAAAAAAGGCTCGCAATTGCGAGCCTTTTTTGTTCTATAATACGTTGGTTACATTCCCAATAACTTTTCCAATCCCCAGAAGAGACCGAAAATAATTGCCATTCCGGCAATAGCACCTGCAGCCAGTGTAAAAATAAAGTTCAATGGCAGCATTTTTTTCTCATTCTCAGTGTTCATCTTAATGACGATCTGATTCTGATTTGCTTTTGTTTCCATTCAATATATATTTAGTTGCCCAATCCAAAAAATGTAAATATTTTAATTGTTATTTTCTGTGTTCAACAGGATTGGGTTGTTTCTAATTTTATCTTCCCTGTCTAATAAAAGACTAAAAAGTATGCTGCAAAGCTACGGCTTTTTTGCTAAATAGGCCAAATAGCATGTTTTCGACGGCTTGTTTGTTAAATTCGTGTTAACGTGGAGGTTAATGAATTGAACGTAATGCAGCTTTAAAAAGTGATTGGAGAATAAGCCCGGATTATACCAAAAAGAGGAGCCGTTTGAGCTCCTCCTGGTATTATTTTGTGACTTGTTTTTGTACTAAGTAGCCGATTCGAATTGTTTTAAGAAACGCACATCGTTTTCGAAGAAATGGCGGATATCTTTAATTCCATACCGCAACATGGTAATACGTTCAATACCCATTCCGAAAGCGAAACCGGTATATTTTTGGCTGTCGATATTGCACAGTTCCAGTACGTTCGGATCAACCATTCCGCAGCCCAGAATTTCGAGCCAGCCGGTGTATTTACAAACATTACATCCTTTGCCACCACAAATCGAGCAGCTTACATCCATTTCGGCACTTGGCTCGGTAAACGGGAAGTACGAAGGGCGCAGACGGATTTTTGTGTCTTCGCCGAACAACTCTTTGGCAAACTGCAACAAGGTTTGTTTCAGGTCGGCAAACGAAACATTCTCGTCAACATACAAACCTTCAATTTGATGGAATATACAGTGCGAACGTGCCGAAATTGCTTCGTTACGGAAAACACGCCCGGGGAAAATAGCACGAATAGGCGGCTGGGTGCGTTCCATTACGCGAATTTGCACACTTGAGGTGTGGGTACGCAGTAGCACATCCGGATCTTTTTCGATAAAGAAAGTATCCTGCATATCGCGGGCAGGGTGCTCCGGCGGAAAGTTCAACGCTGAAAATACGTGCCAGTCGTCTTCAATCTCAGGGCCTTCGGCAACGGTAAATCCAAGACGGGCAAAAATTCCGATAATCTCGTTTTTTACCAGCGACAACGGGTGGCGTGTTCCCAGTTTCATGGGCTCACCAGGCATAGTCAAATCCTGTCCGGCAGTTTCGCTAATATTGTTCTCAAAACCTTCCTTTAGTGTGTTAATTTTTTCTAAAGCAAAAGTTTTAAGCGTGTTGATGGCCTGTCCTACTTCCTTTTTCTGTTCGGCAGGAACAGTTTTAAAGTCGTTGAATAATTGGCCGATCAATCCTTTTTTGCTGATGTATTTTATGCGTAGCTCTTCAACTTCTTCCTTGCTTGAAGCTACTATAGCGTCGATTTCTTCCTGTAATGCTTTGATTTTGTCTAACATCCTTGTTCGTTTAAACTGAGGTGCAAAGATAATGATTCAGTTTTAGTGAATAAGAACAGGACAACAATATTTTGGACTGATTTGCCGGGATTCAGGTTTTTAACTACTTTTGCGCCACATTTATGGTCCCGTAGTTCAACGGATAGAATAGCAGTTTCCTAAACTGTAGATATGGGTTCGATTCCCGTCGGGACTACTTTTAAGAAGTGTAATAAATTGAAAAAGAGAATCTTAACGGTTCTCTTTTCTTGTTTTAGTCAGCATGTAGTCAACAATCTTTAAATTCCTCTATTTTCATGTGTTTTCGGTATTCCCTATCTTTGCATAGTATTGCGTTGCCGTAATACAACATTTGAACATTTTGGGAGGCCTGAACAACCTCCCTTTCTTTTTGTCCTTTTATCGCGTGTGTGAATACCTCTCAGTATAACTTACCACTATAAGAAATAAGCACTTAAATACATTTTCTAGGTAGAGAATACCTTAGAACAGAGAAAGTGTCTAATTTGCTTTATATGGGAGGCAATAAGAGAAGATTAAATGCTTTTGTGTAGTTGGCTGAAAGCTTTTAAATGAAAGCTATACCCGCCCGTCGCAAACTGAGTTCTCCTTTTTTGTTGGGTGATTTCAGAGAGGACTACTAAGCGCAAACGTCGAAAATACTTTTCTCCCTAGAAATCATTCATTTTATCCAGATACCTTTCAGTCCTAATTTCATTCATCAGTTTTGTATTAATCATTGTAAAAACAATATTTGAAAAATTGTCTGAACGAGTATAAGCATGTTGAAGAGAATACTCAACCCCCTCTTTATTAGAAGAACAAAACACAATATCCCCGCCATAAAAATTACTTCCGTTCCAATTTTCTCTGTCAAAAGTAATCTTATAGTTTGCTTCAATATTTTGCAAAAATTCATCTGCTTTTTTACTGAGCAACATAGCTTCTAACTCATCTTTGACTTTCTCTTTCGAGATGAAATGGAATCCTGCTATTGTTGAATCTTTTAAGGCATACAAGGTTATTTTTCCTTGGTAACCTCCAACAGTTGTAACTATTTCGTTAGTGCCATTATGTTTTTCTCCAATTGTTAATCCTTTTAGAGTCTGAGCTCCTGAAAATAAAGAACCTCCAAGCATAATGAGTACAGCGATTGAAACAAAAATATACCTCATTACTAAATTTTTAATTGATACTTTCCCTTTATGTATTTTGAATAGTAGCTCCCGAATGAATCAGCACTTTTAAACTTTTCCCACACGCTTAAAGGTACACCTTTATGTATATAGCTATTACCGTTTTGAGCGTATAAAATAAAATAGCCTGTGTCGCCGTCACAACTGTGATACGTCGCTTTTGAAATCCACGAACTACCATAACAAGTAATTTTGTCTTTTACTTTAAAGGTTGTCTTTTCAACTTTGCTTACTGCTTCATTATAAGAATTAAAATGAGTTGGTAAGTCTTTGCAGGTCTGAGCTTGGATTGCTGTAATAAAAAATAACAAGCATGAGAAAAGGAATAGTTTTTTCATAGATATTATTTTAATAGCAATAACCAGAAACGCAAACTTCCCAATCCCTCCCCTCTTGGTCTTCTCCTTTGAGGTTCCCAATTGTATTGGATATACAATCCTTTGTGACCTCCGTACCGCATCCGGTATATGACGAAAGTTTGATAACGGTCGCTTTGTCATCGCCCCAAAATATAACAGCATAAGTTGAATATGATGCATAATTATAGGTACTCGTTGCGGTGTTCAGTTCACTACCTGAAATAAAGGTAACGTCAACGGTGTAATACTTAGACCACTCATAATTGGTTTTGTATTTAGCTTTGCATGTTTGAACATATTTAGCACTTGAGGTTAGTCCAATACATAAGAGTAAAAAAGCGAGAAGTAAAAACTTGATTTTCATAGTTGATTTTTGTTTGTGGGATTACTCCCAATTAGCGAACGAAAGTTAAATATTCCTATTGACAAACACAACTCAACTAAACAATAAATCACCCCCTCAGAGGCGGTTTTTGGGCTGTTATTGGCACTTTCTCCCTTGATAGGTGCTATGTGTCCATTTGAAACTAAAGTGGCTGTGTCAGACTTTTGCAAAATACACCTTAATTCAACACTTAGGCACTAAACAAGCTTTGCAAGGAATCAGACAAAAGGAAACGAAATAAAAGGATTTGTGTGTTGGTTAGAGGGTTTATGTCGTAGTCTTTTGACTGTTTTCCGCAGCATGGATTATATTTCATAAGTGGTGAATTTGTATGAAGGACTGAGCGCGGGAAAAGACAAGTATAGCGAAGTATTGAGTTATTCTTGTGTGCGGTGCTGTTGCTTGTTTCTTTACAGGCAAAAAGCACATGGAGTTAAGCTATTTTGCATAGTGCGATTATAAGACTGGCTTTAGCGTTGGCAGGTGTGAAAGTTTTATAATATCGGATTATGTAAATATAGCTTATGCAGGGAGTTCACGTTCTACATTTTTAACCAAATCAGAGGGTTTAATCCTTAGGGCATTTGCAATCTTAAATAGCGTTGATATTGTTGGTTGTCTTTGTCCTCTTTCAAGTAGCGAAATATAAGTCCTGTCTAGATCGCAATATTCAGCAAGCTTCTCCTGAGAAATACCTCTTTCGGTTCTCAGTTCTCGTAATACTTTGCCAAATACTTCAACTATCATTTTGCAGACTTTTGTCTGAACGAAAGTGAAATATTTATGAGTTTTTAGCCACGGACTATAGTCTGAAATTATTATATTTGAGTGAATATCATATTTATTCTTTGTTAACTACTTTAACTTGTACAATAAACTACCAATATGAAAAAAATCAAATACCAATTATTAATTGTACCGATTTTAGTTCTCATAATTCTGGCAGGAATTCGCCGTTGTACAGAAAACAATACTGAAAAAAGGATAAATGAGATTTTAAGCCACAAAGAGCTTATAAATGAAGTATTAGAAGGTGATTCTAAACCTTTAAAACCAAGTAGTAAAACAATCGACCAAATTTGGGAGGAAAATTCCAATCATGATTTTGAAAGAGATACAAAAGTCGGAGATAAAATAACTCTTGAAGAAACAATAATTAGATATGATAATGAACTAGGAGTCATTCAAAAGTCTTATCGGTTATGGCTGGAGAGAAGTTCGGCACAGTTTGAAGCATTATTAGACTTTAACACTTTTAAATCATTAGATAAAATCAATACATGCGTCTCATTTTCAATGGCCTGTCAAGATACAATTCGAAACAATGTTTTTGTTTTAGGAACGAAATTGACTGAATACGGCAACAAGCTTAAAGAGTTTATACCAAACCAAAGTGAAAGAAATAATTTCGAAGTTAACTGGTTAGAAACTAAAGAAGATATATTGAAGACTATGGCCTATGATATGGAAACGACTAACATTTATTTAAAGTTATTTCGTTTTGTACAAAAGCAGTATTCAAAATATGAAATAGTCGACAATACAATACTTTTTGAAAATGAAAGCTTACTCGAAGAATATTATTCAATTTTGGATGAAGTTGACATGGTAACGGAAATCACGATAAAACAAACTGACCTGAGGGTAAAAGTGTTCGAAGAATACACGCAGTTGGTTAATTCCGTAAAAACTACTAAGTGACTGTCTTGTATAATGCAGCACAACATATTCTACAATATTTAAGCCCTTGTTTTTTCTCAATGGACGAATTGCACTCCAACGCAAAAATAACGCTCTCACGGGTGCGTACGGTTGCTCTAAATGGATTTGTTAGGCAGAAGGAAAGATCTTAAGTTGACTTAAATAAATCAGATAGCGTTTTCATAGGAATAAACATTTTTCCGCTATCAGGAAGCTTTTGAAATCCATATTTTTCATAGAATTCCGCCGCTTTATTGTTTATTGGATCAGTTACAACGGCAAACGAAGCACTTGTTTGAGAAATCTCATAACTTCTTTTTAAGGCGTCAACTAACAAAAATTCACCCAAACCTTTGCCTTGGTAGTTTTTGTCTATTGCTAATCGTCCTAGCAAGGTAGTCGGTATTGATTCGTAACTTGAAGGAAACTTTTTCCGATACACCTCAGGGACTAATTGCAGCGGGATACTATTATTTGATAGAGTGTAATATCCTATAACCTCATTGCTTTCATAGGCTGTTAGCACGAAACATGCAGACAGCCTCTTTCTCACATCCTGACCGGCTTGACGTTTTAGGTAAACATCAAGAAGCTTTTCGTCACAATGAAAATTGGTTCTGTTGTGTTGTCTGTTTAAAAGTTGGGTAGGATTAATTTTGTTCATTTAGCGAGAAGTTCTTGATATCTCTGGGAGGCCTTAACCAATTTATTATTCGGTTTTTCTGCATTTAATATTGCCTCAAAAAAGAATTCACTATCCTTTTGTGATGCTAGAATTGTTTCATGCTCCCTGATTATCTTCCTTGCCTTTTCCTGAACAGTAGAAACAACAAAATCCGAAAGGCTTCGATAGCCTCCTAAATTTGCAGCTCTTTCAAATATAGCCTTTTGATTTGAGCTCAATCTAGTCTCAAACCTTGCTTTATCATTATGTAGTGTTCTTGCTTCCATGTTCTTTCTTTCTGCAAACGTACGTACAATATCCGTACCAAGCAAATTATTGTACGGCTTTTTTACGTACAAAAGTGGTAATAAATTTGTAATATCATATTTCATAGGTGAATTTAGATCAAAACAGTAAGTCCTCTTTGTTGTTTCCATTTTATTTCTGCTTAATCGGTGTGTGAAACTTGAATTCGTATTTACAGGTATTCTTATTTTAAATGAAAATATTTCCTGTAAGTAGAAATTATTCATTCATTCTTCTATTAAGAGAATGAATGAATAATTTATTGAATACTATTTTCTGCCTTTAAGAGCACGTTGAACAGTTGAAGGAGAACAACCAAGTTTTTTAGCTATCTGTTCCTGAGTTAATCCCTGTTCATAAAGCCTGACCGCCTCTTTGTTTCGGTTTTCTTTTTCTTCGTCTTTTTTCATTTCTTCAAAAAGCAATGTTTCGCCTGTTGCCTCAAAAGTTAGATTGTCATTGAAAACAAGCTCGATTCCTTCTGTTTTCATGTTTTCTTTCAGGTAATTGCCTTTAACCATACACAAGAATCGTTTATTTACATCAACCTTATCCTTAATAAGTAGGCCTACAGCTCTCATTCGCCCTTCAAATCCCTGGCTTCCTAGTAAATTGTTTTTACTTGGTTTTTTATACTCTGCACCTTTGCCCGAATGGTGAACAAATAAGAACAGGCAGTTGTATTTTCGGGAAAGTTGATTAAAATTTTCAAGAAATGGTCTTACTTCGTTCAATTGGTTTATATCTCCTTTTGAAATATCACCAAAAGCATCAACTACAACTAAATCATGCGGTGCTTTCTTTAATTGTGCTTCAATTTTTTGTAGCAAATTATCTGTTTCAAATATGAAGGATAGCTTCTCAAAGCTTTCATTTGAACACCCAAAGAATGACTGCTGATTATACAGAACAACGCCGGTTGCAAGGTCGTCGTCTTCCGTTGACACATATAAAACTCTATTGTGGAGAACATTCAATTTAAAGCCCATAAAATCCTTTTCACCTGAGACTATTGACATTGCAAGCTGCCTAGCTAAAGTTGATTTTCCAGTGTCTGAGCTACCTCCTAATGCCACTAATCCTTTTTTCGGATATATGCCCTCCAACAAACAAGGAATTTCTTTTAATTCCATTTTCAAAAGTTCAGTTGCCGTAATTACATTATTATCCATTATTCCCTATTAAATTGTTCGAAGTATGCTATTGCTTTGTTGTAGTCTTTGGTGGTTTTTGCCCACACTCCAAAGGCTTCGCCAGTTGGATAACTGATACAGCCAAATCGGGTGTTTTCGCGTCTTTTAAATGCTTCGTAGTAAATAGCCCCATTCATATCTACTTTGTATAAATATGCCTTATCGGTGGCGTCTAATAGGGTAAAATGGAAGCCTCGCATTTCACCCCTGCCAATAAACTCTTTTGGTAGTTCTTTCATGGCTTAGTCGTTTAAAGGTTTGATTGCTGCTTCTACCTCGCTTCTTTTATAGTAAACTCTATTACCAATGCCATAGGCTTTCAACTTGCCTTTGTTGGTGTAGTTCCAGATTGTAGTCAAATCCACTTTAAGCATGTCCTTGACTTCGTTTCTAGTTAAAAACTCTGTTGGTTCCTTGGGTTGGAAACTTTCTTTAAGTTCTTCCAACTGTTCTTTTACACCTTTGAGAATAGCTTGCTGAAGCTGTTCTGGTGTGACTTGAATAAATTGTAAATAATTGTCTCTCATATTCTTTGTTTTAGAATTATGAGAGCAAAAGAAAATTAGGGATTAATTAGGATAAAATAGGAATTCCTAAAAGCAATTAATAGGGTTGGATTAAGTTGTTTTCTTCAATGAAAAACCCAAATCACTAAGTTTTTGCCAAGCTCTTTCAATATTCTTTGGCTTTAATGGATTTTTCTTTTGGTCAACTCCACTTGAATATATTGGATTCAAATAAGGTTGAGCCGTTGTTACATCAATACTTGTGAATGCACTAATAACCTGAGCCATATTATTAACGGAAAAATTCATTTCTTTATGCATCTTTTCCTTCAAAAAATCAAGAATTCCTAATTCGTGCAGATACACTACTTTCATTGCATCATTTGAATTAGAAAGGTTGATTAAAATTTCTTGTTCTGATTGTGCATTGATGCTAGGATTCGATATTGCTTCAATCTTTCTATCAAGAAATTCTAGTTTTTTCTTTTGCGCAAGAAATATCCGCAAAGCAAGTTCATGTTGAAATAAGCTGATATTAAAAGGATAAAAGAAATCATCTAAAACTAGATGCAAGGTATCCTCCTTTACAATAGTTGACTTATCTGAAATATTGTCTTCGTCATCCCTTACCCAAAATCGCTTTTTAATTGTTCTTTTCTCAATATTAATGAAATCAACTTCTGAAGATCCCGGAAAATCATTACAAAATTGACCCAAGCGTGAATTATAATGATATTCATATACATTGATAGGACAAAAGTCCCAATAAAACAAATCATTATAACTAGAGTCAAAAAGTTTAAGCATTGCAGGTTCCAAATTGTCATGCTTCTCTTTCATCTCGCTAAAATCTTTTAGCTTGTTGTCCTGATCGTATAAATTATCAATTATTCGATAAAAAGAGGCTTCATACTTTTCATTGATTTCCTCGGACTTCTTTGTGTCTAAAACTTTCATATTGGGCATTAATTGGCTTCTTTCATTACCGTTAAGTGAGGTTCTTTTTTATCCTTCAAAGCTTCTTTCTGCCAGTATTCAGCCAACTGAACAGAGAAGTCTTTTGCAGGCTTTCCAATATACTCTAAAAATTGCTTTTCTGTGCTATGTGCTGTTATGTTTATTAATAGTGCGGTTGGTGTGTCGGCGTAAAAATTGGTAGCAAATGAACGTCTGCAAATGTGAGAGCTTACTAATTCCCATTTAGGATAAACACCCTTAATTTTTCTGTAAACCTTTGGTTCTGCTTCTTCATCAATACAAATCATTTTACTTCCTTCGATTGGTTCTTTTATTCCTGCGAGCTTGCAAATGTCCTTAATATGAAGATTGAAATTAACCGCGCTTAGTGGTTCAGGAAAAGACCAATTTCGTTTTTCAAGTATCGGTTTAATTTTATCGTGTATCGGAATAGCCACTTCTTTCCCTGTTTTCTGTTGCGTTAAAACAATCATTTTAAAGCCTCCCATATCCTGTATATTGGAGCTTTTTAGTTTTAAAAGGTCGGAAACCCTTTGACCGATAAAACAGCCTATTAAAAGCCAATCTTTGGCGTTCTCTAAAGCTTCGCGTGTGAATGGTGTTTTTGCAATATCATCCAATTCATCAAGGCTTAGGTAGGGAAAAGTCTTTTCTTCGGTAAAGCCTTTTATTTTATCTAACTGTGGGTGTGTTTCAATCTCGCTTTCACGTGCATCTAAACAAATTGTTTTTACACATTTGAGGTATTTGCCTGAGGTGTTTGCAGATAGTTTTTTGATCTTCCTGAAGATATTTAATAAAATCAGTACGAAACTTTTTATTTACGTCTTTTACGAAAAATGTCTTTTGCTGCTTTGCCTCAAATGCAGACAGTTTATTTTTAACAGTCTTGTATTTCTTGATTGTAATTTCAGAAACTCCTTGCTTGCCATTTCTTTGAACTTTGATTGGGAGTGAACCAATAAAGTAATCACAATAGTTTACAAGCCTGTCAAGGTCGGTTTTCTCCTTTTTGTTGTTAATTTCATCAATGGTGTGTTCTAGCCATGTACCATCAATCTCAGCACCTGCGCCTGTAGCTTCATTTAGTTTTGTTCCAAGTGTGGCTTTTAGCTGCTCTAGCTTGTTTTTGAATCGCTTTAAATCTTCATCGGTTTGTTTGGGATACCCTGTAGTACTCCAATCTGAAGGATTAATTACATAGCCTGTTTTGCGCTTTATACTTTTGCCTTTGTTTAAAGATAAACGGACATAAATGTTTGTTGGGTTGTTTTTTCCCTGAATAAGAAATTTGAACGTTGCCATAATTAATAAGTTTGAACATTTGAACTATTACAAATATACAAAACTTAGTCAGTATTTAGTCAGCCAAATGACAATTCTAGTCAACCTACTTCAATTTGTTTCAATAGTGTTATTATCTGTATTGATTCATAAAGCTTTGATAATAGGGGATTGTGGCAATGTTTGGAGGTGTTTCAAGATTGCTTAAAATGGATACATTTCACTCCCGTCGGGACTACAAAGGTCGCTGAAACTCAGCGGCCTTTTTTTATTTATCAGTCATGCATAAACACCGGCCTGGTATTTTTGGCCAGTGCGAGCAGTTCTTGTGTCTCCTCTTCTTCAATCGGGCTAAAATCCTGCATAAACTCCAGGGCTTTTAAAAATAATGTGTATTCGCCTGGAGGAATGGCAGCAGTTATTTTTTTCGACAGGGTATAACGAAGTGCCCGTTTCATAATATGTTCATCGTCGATGGGTTTATACCAGCAATTTTTAAAGATCAGGTCTTCTTTTTCGCGAAAGGTGGTAAGTGCCATTGCTTTTAAGGCCAGAATCCCGATGCCCTGCTTTTCAGCTTCGGCAAAAACCTGGGGGCCAAAGTTCCCGGCATTCCAGCAGGCAAAGTTAATGGGGAAAAGTATGGAGTCGAAATTAAAGTTTTTGAGTGCAAACAAAGCAGCCTTTACCGAGTGAGCCGAAAAACCAATATGTTTTATTTTTCCATCTCTTTTGGCTTTTACCAGTGTTTCCAGCGCACCGTTTGTGCCAAAAACGGTTTGTACTTCATCATCGGTAGTTAGCTCATGCAGCTGGTATAAATCGAAATAATCAGTTTGTAATTTACGCAGCGAGTTTTCTAAATCTTTTTGAGCCCCGGCTGCGTCGCGTCGCCTGGTTTTGCACGCCAGAAACGAATTTTTCCGAAAGGGTTTAAGTGCCGGCCCCAAACGGTCTTCGGCGTTTCCGTATTTAGGTGCCACGTCAAAATAATTCACACCTAAATCAAAAGCTTTGGCCACCAATTCGTTTGCAAATTCCTGAGGATTGTCGTTCAGCATTATTCCTCCAAATCCGATTATTGACAATTTTTCATTCGTTTTTCCCAGCTTACGTTTAGGAATGGAATAATCAGCCGGGAAATCTTTACCAAATTCTTTGATTGCAGAAATAATTGTATTCATGATGATGGTTTAAATTATTGCAATTGCTTTCAAAGCTACAATTTTTTCTGAAGGATATAAAAAAGCCTGCCAATAGCAAACTTTCTGTAAAATAGACACATTAAATACCTGCAACGGAAGATTTTGAACTGCGAAATCACTAAAAAACGCTAAAAAGGGTAAAAAATATTTGTCATTATTTTGATAACTAAATACTTTTTTGTTCATTTGTAGTGTCGTGCGTTCAGCACGATGTGTGTTTGGGGGTTAACATTAGTAAAAGGGCAGTTGTTGAACTGCCCTTTCTTCTTTTAATGCACTCTCTATTCTATAAAATCTTTATTAATTATTCCTGTTTCTTTTAATAACATAAGTATTGTTAATTATTTGACGTGTAGTGGTTTGGTTAAAAGTTTATGTGTTTTCATATACCTATTTACACTTATTTGTTGTAACTTATAAAGGTTAAACTTAAGTGCTGTATATAGCGTAAAGCAAGCATTAAGAAAGACACATTCATAATGGGCCGGTTATTGAACCGGCCTATACTTTCGATTAAAATACGGATAATCCCTTTTGTTTGCTTTCAGGTTATTGGATAGAAGTTTTAACCTGACACCGGAATGAGCCACACCGGATTTAGCTACGAAAAAAATAAAAAGTAAGCCTGGTTAATAAATTTTTATACGTTCTTTGGTCAGGTTTTTCATCCATTGGTTAACAACAAATTCGTTTTGCTCCATCCACTTTTTTACGCCGTCAACAGGATTTTCGCTCACCCTGATTTCGTAAACGAGGCTGTTTAGTTGGTTTTCAGTAAGCTGCATGCGCTCGAAAAAGCGAACCGCATTGGGGTGCTCTTCTTCCAGGTTTTTAGTGGCAATGGTGTAAATGTTTTCTTTCTGCCCGAAAATATTATCCGGATCGTCTAAAAAGCGAACATTGTAGCGCGCAAATATCCAGTGAGGTTCCCAGCCGGTTACCACAATGTCTTTTCGTCGCTGAATGGAATCGCCCAGCTGTTCTACCATTTTTTCCTCGGAAAGTGTTAGCAATGTTTTGCCCGGGGCATATTTGCTAATGGCGGCCTGTGCTTTTTGCATTACACCGGCCCCGGCATCAATTCCAACAATTGGGTGCGCATAGTTTTTCAAATCGGCTACCGATTGTAGCTTGCTGTACGCCGGAACAACAAGTCCGGTGCGCGCTTCGGGATAGGTAATTCCCAGCATCTCCAGGTTTTCCTTGTGTTGGTCGAAATATTGCTTTTGCGTTTCGGGCAACCAGGCATCGGTAAAAACGTCGGCCTCGCTGTTGGCCACTTCGCGGTAAGCTTCTTCCACATCGGTCATTTTCAGCGTAACCTTGTAATCCATATGCTCTTCGAGCAAAATAGACGACAAGTAGGTGATGGCAACACTTTCCGACCAATCGGTGTAAACTATTTTCAGCGAACGCTCATCTTCCGGTTTAGTACCCGTATTGCACGAGGAAAAAATGGCGAGTAGGACGATCAGTGCTGATGTTTTAGAAAAATATTGTGTCATTTTTATAGTATTTTATTGGAATAATCTTTTGAGAAATGTGATTGCTTTACTTCTGTCGTTCACAATAAGTACCGGAATGTTTTTATCCGATTCAGCCAGCTTTTCCGATGTTGTATCGATCAGAATATCGGCTAGTCCTGATTTTAACGAGGAACCAATTACAATCATGTCGGCACCGGTGTTCAGCGCTTTCCGGTACAGAATCTGGTCTTCTTCATTTTCGGCATCAACCGAATACGAGAATGTGATTTCATCAGCTTCGTGTTTATATTGTTTTTTGAACTTGTAAAACTCTTTAATGCTGATTTTTTCAACATATTTACTTAGTTTCTCATCTTTTTCAAGGTCAACCTGAGGGAAATAACCAACAGGCAATTTGTGGGTATGATGACAAGCCACATTTGCACCGGTTAGCTCTTTCAGGCGGAAAGCCATTTGCAGGGCCATTTCGCTGGCTTTTGAAAAATCCATTCGCACCAAAAGGTTTTCAATCCGGTCGTGAACAGATTCGGATACCAACAATACCGACGAAGGAATGATACCAACTAATTTACGTACAATACTTCCGGTTCCTTCATAGCCCATTTTTTTACCCATTAAAGTAAGTGTTATATGATTTTCCTGGCTGAATTTTACGATGGTTTCCATGGTATAACCCTCTTTTACTGCCACCTTTACTTTTATGTTGGAAGAAGGATTGCATTGTTCATTAATTTTTTCCTGCAATTCCTCGCGGATAATTTCAGGCACAGGTTCGTCAAGTTCAGGATAAGCTTCCAATATTTCTTTCGGAATATCGAAAGGGCGCATTACATGCAGAAATGTTATACTTTCCGGTTTAATTTTATTTGCAAGAAGTGCGGCATAACGAATAAGCGAATCATCCATCTCGGTAAGGTCGAGGCACACCAGAATATGATTTAATCGATACATGTTTATACTTTTTAAAGGGTTATGAATTGTCTTTGTTCTCTTGCTGTTTTGGCACCGATTGTGTTTTGCCGCGTTTTTGCAACATTCGAGAAATCGTTTCCAGGTATTCTTTGTGTTCTTTTTCGCGTTTCACTTCCATTAAATCGCGATGTTCGGCACGCAATCCTTTTAGCAGGCTCCAAACCAAAAACAGCAGTATAATGGCAAATGGCAACCCGGTTGAAATGGCTGCTGTTTGCAAAGCTCCCAGTCCGCCGCCAACTAATAATACGGCCGCAACGGCTCCCTCGGTTAATGCCCAAAAAATGCGTTGAGGAACCGGAGCATCCAGTTTTCCGCCGGCTGTTAATGAGTCAACCACCAACGACCCCGAGTCGGATGAGGTAATAAAAAAGCTGGTTACCAAAATCACTCCAACCGTTGAAGTTACAGTTGATATTGGAAATTGTTCCAGCAAAACATACAACGATGTGGCAACATTATCGGTTACTGCACCGGCAACATCGGCAATCGAGTTCAACTCCAGGAACATGGCGCTTCCACCAAATGTCGATAGCCATAAAAAAGTAATGAGTGTAGGCACGATCAACACGCCCAAAACAAACTCTTTTAATGTTCGTCCGCGAGAAATACGGGCGATAAACATGCCAACAAATGGCGACCAGCTGATCCACCAGGCCCAGTAGAAAACGGTCCAGTCGTTTTGCCAGTCCGATTGCTGGTAGGTTTCTGTCCAGGTTGACAGTTCAAAAAACTTCTGTACATATCCTCCAAGGTTTTGGATAAACGAATCGAAAATAAAAAGTGTTGGCCCTACAATAATCATAAAAAGCAGAAATACGGCTGCAATAATCATGTTTAGCTCACTTAAACGTTTAACACCACCACTTAATCCGGCAATAACCGATCCTGTTGCGGCAAAAGTGATGACGGTAATCAGTATAACCTGCGAGGTAATGGTGTCGGGCATGTTAAAGAGGTGAGCCAAACCGGCGCTAACCTGTTGAACGCCCATTCCGAGCGATGTTGCCAAACCAAAAAGTGTGGAAACAACAGCCAGCACATTAATTGCTTTTCCCCAGGGGCCATAAATTTTTCTTCCTAATAACGGGTAAAAAATAGAACTTATGGTAAGCGGCAATTTCTTGTTGAAAGTAAAAAATGCCAGAGACATGCCTACCAATGCATAAATTCCCCAGGCGTGCAATCCCCAGTGCAGAAAGGTGATTTCGAGCGACATGCGGGCTGCTTCAACAGTTCGGGCCTCGCCACTTGGCGGATGTATAAAGTGGTTGATGGGTTCGCCAACGCTCCAGAATAAAATACCAATACCCATCCCCGCACTGAAAAGCATGGCAAACCAGGCTCCTTTCGAGAATTCGGGTTTGGCTTTGCTGCCGCCCAGTTTAATTTTGCCAAACTTGCTAAAGGCAATAAACAAAACAAAAAAGAGGAATATATTTACGGAGATCACAAAAAACCATCCGCCGTAATCCGAAATTGAAGATTGAATAGTGGAGAATACTTTGTTCATGGGTTGCCCAACAATTAATGTAACCGCAATAAAAAGAACGATCAGTATTGCGGCAGGCCAAAATACAGGGCCGTCAACATCAAAATATTTATTGCTGCTTACCAGGTGTGCTTCCCCTTTATGAGGAACATTTTCTTTTTCTGCCATAATCTTTTTTTATGTGATGTATGCTAGCTCCGTTGCTGTTGTTATGCTTTTCTGAATTCCTTTTTTGAATAAAATCCAATCTGATAGGTGCTGTTTTTTTAGGTAAAATCCCTATAGGATACTATTTTTTTTGCGAAAAACCAAAAAAAAAGGCCTGTTGCCACCGGGTTGTGCAGACTTACTTCGCCCACAAAGCCCTTTTTCGGATTTTAGATACCGGCAAAAAAACAAACAAATGGCTATTGCGCTTTATGGTTTGTTAATCGAGATTCCGGAATAGCTTTCATGTTGTAGGTTTAAATTTGTAAAACCTTAGGAAGCTTTTGTTTTAATAAAATTTGTTGGTCATCTGGTTGGCCTCTGGTTTGTTGCTGCGTTATTGGAATGGTTATATCTTTTGAGATCTTAATCAGCCACTGTACCAACGAAATGAATAATTATCTAAATTTACCGTATTAAAGAAGTAAAGTGATATCGAAATTAAAAATATCAAATCTACTAATCAGCTATCGGTGCCTGTTCGAGTGCTGGATCTTGTACGCTTAGGATTTCCCCCAACAGTTAACCCTGTTTCTTTATTTATTGTATAATTTAATTTTTCTGAAGTCATGTCTTTTGCAGATGAACCAACCATAAAGACGCCCGAGCGCCCGGCTGGCGCTGAAGGTAATTTTTATACGCCGCACCCTGAAGCCATTGGTCCGGGAATGAACCAACGCATTCAGCGATTGCGCAAGTTAAGTGTTGAAACACAGGAGTCGCTGTCGATTGAGCGCGCCCTGATTACCACGAAGTTTTACAAAGAAAACTACGGCAAGTACTCGGAGCCGATGATGCGTGCCCTTAATTTTTTGGAGATTTGCAAGCAAAAAACCATTTATATTGGCGACGATGAACTGATTGTTGCAGAGCGCGGCCCCGTTCCGAAATCGGTTCCAACTTTCCCGGAATTAACCTGTCACAGCGTTGAGGATTTTCATGTGCTGAACACACGCGATCAGCAACAATATACCATTTCGCAGGAAGATATTGATACCTACGAACGAGAAGTAATTCCTTACTGGCAGGGGCGTACCATGCGAGAACGTATTTTTAGTCACGTGCCAAACGAGTGGAAACGTGCCTACGAAGCCGGCGTATTTACTGAGTTTATGGAGCAACGTGCTCCGGGTCATACCGCGCTCGATGGAAAGATTTATCGAAAAGGGATGCTCGATTTCAAAAAAGAAATTAAAGACCACATCAATCGCCTCGACTTTTTGAATGACCCGGAAGCCACCGAAAAGCTGGAGGAATTAAAAGCCATGGATGTATCGTGCGATGCAGCTATTGTTTTTGCCGAGCGCCATGCCGAGCTGGCTAAAGGGCTGGCAAAAACCGAAAGCGATCCGAAACGTGTTGCCGAGCTGAATCGAATTGCAGAAGTGTGTCGCAGGGTACCGGCCAACGCACCACGAAACCTGTGGGAAGCCATTCAGATGTATTGGTTTGTGCATCTGGGAACGGTTACCGAATTAAACGGTTGGGATGCCATGAACCCGGGCCATTTCGATCAGCACCTAACCCCATTTTATGAAAAAGAACTGGCTGAAGGAACACTGACCCGAGACGAGGCCAAAGAGCTGATCAGCTGTTTCTGGATAAAAGTGAATAACCACCCCGCGCCACCAAAAGTGGGCATTACAGCACGCGAAAGTGGTACATTCAACGATTTTACCAACATCAACATTGGGGGTGTAAAACCCGATGGAACGGATGGCGTAAGCGAGGTTTCATACATGATGCTGGAAGTGATTGAAGAGCTTCACATTTTGCAGCCGGGTAACTCGGTACACATTGCCAAAGTTACCCCCGATGCGTTTTTACAGGCCGCCGGAAAATTGATCCGCCAGGGACACGGTTACCCGTCGGTTTTCAATCCTGATGTGTATATCCAGGAAATGGTGAACCAGGGAAAAACCCTGCAGGATGCAAGCGAAGGCGGCTGCAGTGGATGTATCGAAGTGGGCGCTTTTGGGAAAGAAGCTTACCTGCTGACCGGTTATCTGAATGTTCCAAAGGTGCTGGAAATCATACTGAATAACGGTATTGATCCGGTAACAGGAAAAGTAGCAGGTATTGAAACCGGTGATCCACGTAGCTTTAAAAGTTTCGAAGAGTTGTACGAGGCTTTCCTGAAGCAACTGAATTTTGTGGTTGACCAGAAAATACGTGTAAGCAACTACATCGACCAGATGTTTGCCAAATACGCTCCGGCGCCCTTCCTGTCGGTGGTAATTGAAGACTGTATCTCGAAAGGAAAAGACTACTACAACGGTGGTCCGCGCTACAACACCAACTACATTCAGTGTACCGGTTTAGCAACGGTAACCGACAGTCTTTCGGTGCTGAAAAAGCATGTTTTCGAAGACAAGACTTTTGCCATGGAGACCATTCTGGATGCGGTAGCTAAAAATTTTGAAGGCGAAGAAGTGTTGCGTCAGCGTATTCTGAACCGCACTCCGTTCTTTGGTAACGACGACGAATATGCCGATACGATTGCCGTGCAGGTGTATAACGACTTGCTTGCTGCCATCGAGGGAAAGCCAAATACCAAAGGTGAGTGCTTTCATTTAAATATGCTTTCAACCACCTGCCATGTTTATTTTGGACTGGTGCTGGGAGCCACACCAAACGGACGATTTGCCGGTAAATCAATTTCTGATGGTACATCGCCGTCGCACGGTTGCGATACACATGGACCAACAAACGTGATTCGCTCGCTGGGTAAACTCGACCAGTCGAAATCGGGAGGTACCTTGCTGAACCTGCGCTTTGTGCCGAGTTTGCTGAAACGCGACAAAGACGTGGAGAAACTGGGGCACCTGATCCGCAGTTATTTCTCGTTGGGAGGCCACCACATTCAGTTTAATATTGTTGATACGGCAACGCTTTTGGCGGCACAGGCTTGTCCTGAAGATTACAAAGACCTGTTGGTACGCATGGCCGGATACAGCGATTATTTTAACGACATGAATGCCGATCTGCAACAGGAAGTAATTGACCGTACACAAAACGAGGTATTATAGATTTATAGTAGTGAGTAATGAGTATTGAGACTTTTCTCACTACTCACTACTCAAATCTCATTACTCAAATGAAATCATTACTATTCGACATAAAACGATACGCCATTAACGATGGGCCGGGTATCCGCATTACCTTGTTTATGAAGGGATGCCCGCTGAGCTGCAAATGGTGTCACAACCCCGAAAGCCAGTCGCCCGATGTACAGAAGCTATATACCGAATCGAAATGTATCGGCGCGCAGGAGTGTATAAAAATGTGCCCGGAAGATGCGCTTACACTCACGCCAAAAGGAATTGTAACCGACTACCAGGCCTGTACCCTGTGTGGTATTTGTGCCGATGTTTGCCCGACGAAAGCCATCGAAATGTCGGGGCGTACTTATGAGATTGACGAGCTGATGCAGATTATCGAACGCGAGCGTGTGCACATCGAGCAATCGAATGGCGGTGTTACCTTTTCGGGTGGTGAGCCTTTGATGAACGCGGAGTTTCTGATGCAGATGCTGGATGCCTGTGGCGAAAGGAAACTGCACCGGACTGTTGATACCTGCGGATTTGCCGACACCGACACTTTGCTGGAAGTAGCTAAGCGCACCGAGCTTTTTCTGTTCGACCTGAAGTTGATGGACGAGGCAAAACATAAAAAGTGGACCGGAGTAAGTAACAAGTTGATCCTGAAAAACCTTCGCTTACTGGCCGAAAGTGGCGCGAACATTAATATTCGTGTGCCCTTAATCCGCAATGTAAATGCCGACCACAATACGCTTAGCGAAATGGCAGAATTTATTGCCGCCTTACCGGGCAAAAAACCGGTGGTAAACTTATTACCCTATCACAATATTGCGGCCGGTAAATACAACAAGCTGGGATCGGAATACAACGCGATGAATATGGACGAGCCCAGCGAAGAGGAACAAAACAGGGCGATTGCTATTTTCGAAAAGTTTGGTATTGAGGCTGAAATTGGTGGATAAGAAAAGTTTTTCCCACAAGGGATCCGATCCGTATAAGTTGACGCAGATATAGCAATACGCGCTTAGCGGTTTCAGCCGCTTAGCGCATAGTGAAATAGCAAGGGGGCATTCAAAACGGATGCCTTTCAGTTATGATTGACAAGGGATGATTAACAAGGGATCCGATCCGTATAAGTTGATGCAGATATAGCAACACGCGCTTAGCGGTTTCAACCGCTTAGCGCATAGTGAAATAGCAAGGGGGCATTCAAAACGGATGCCTTTCAGTTATGATTGACAAGGGATGATTGACAAGGGATCCGATCTGTATAAGTTGACGCAAATATAGCAATACGCGCTTAGCGGTTTCAACCGCTTAGCGCATCTCACAAAATAGATGGGCATCCAAAATGATTAACAAGGGATCCGATCCGTATAAGTTGACGTAGATACGGATCGGATCCTTTATTTTGGTAGCAATACGCGCTTAGCGGTTTCAACCGCTTAGCGCATAGAATAGCAAAGGGCATCCAAAACGGATGCCCTTCTGTTATGATTGAAAAACACCTTCAGATCACCACTCCTGAAGGATTTCTTTTTGTTCGGTACTCAGCTGCCCATGTTCTTTTGTGAAATGCAGCAGAACATATCGTCTAAAAAGCATCCAACCCGCCGGGAAGGATGCTTTACTAAACATACACCACTTTTGTTTTTATTCGTCAACAGGAGAGTCCGACGGTTCTTCTTCTCCGCTATCTCTGTGGCCCTGGCGCACTGCGAGTTGATTTTCGAGGTTTTTAATCTTTTGGTTTACCTCGATAATAAAGTTCTCGATTACCGGAGTTGCCATACGCAAGGTTACCATGGCATTAATCCGGTTTACCAGAGCGTTGTACTCCTCGTCAAAAGCCACACGAACTTCTTTTGCCTTTGTGTAGTTGCGGTTTGCTTTTTCGCTGTCGCGCTGGTTTTGAAGGTCGTTTACGGCTGTGTTTTCCGCTTCGTGAGCCAAAACCCAGGGGGTAATGCCTATGGTTTGGCAATGCACAGCCATTTTCGGTTTTTTCAGATCGTTATTCAGGTTGGTTGCAGCTGCTGTTTGTTCCTTTAACGACAGGTTTCTGATGTTTCCATACAAATTAAAAACCCGTTCAAGGTGTTTTGCTGCTTCAACTTCTTCAGGTATCGGGCTGTAAAGCGTTGCTTTTACCCGTCCGTTTAGAGCACTCCAGGTGTTGTCGCGCCGGTGGTCGGCATCCTGGATCTTTTCGGTAAATACACTTCCCTTGTCAACATTTATTGCTTCGTCGAGGGCGGTAAAACTATTGTCGAAAGCTACCGCCTCTTCCTCCACATTAAGTGCTGCAGGGGTGGCTTGCGTTACCAGACCTTTTACATCAGTCATATACTGAAAATAGTCGTTGTGGCGCAAGCGCGTTAAAGGGATGTTTACTATAAAATTCATAAATATTAAATGTAATTATTTGTGGGTGTATGTGTATTGCGTTGATTATTTGCAGTGCTCATGGTTATCTTATTTGGCTGTGTTGATGCAATATAGAACATAAGCTTGCAAAAGTCAAGAGCCGTGTTTGTGTTATTTAGCATAAATTGCAGATAAGTAAATAATTGACCGGTGTTGTATAACGATGGCGCTGAGGTTGGTAATTTGCTTTTGTTGTAAACCTGCAAAAAGCCCGAAGCACTGTACAAAGCCCTTATGCAAGGCTGCGACAGTAATAAATTGTTGACAAAACTACCGCTGTAGAGCTACAACAGTAGTTTTTTGGAGAATGCCAGGCTTGCGTAGTGCAACACCAGCCGTAAAATGATCATTTTACTACCTGCGTACCCCTACAAAGGCCTTGAAATGACCGTTTTACTAGCTGTGTTTCTCTGCAGAAGCCGTAAAATGACCGTTTTGCTAGCTGCGTAACAATACAATAGCGGTAAAATGATCGTTTTGGTGCCGGTGTACCTCTGCAACAGCGGTAAAATAACCATTTTGAAGCTTGCGAAGCCCAACGATAGTTACAAAATGGTCGATGGGGAGCTCTTGTAGTCAGGTAGTTAAGTGTTTTCTGCAACATTGGGTTTTCGGAAAACCGCCTGCAATAAGGCATTGGCTTTATTGTTTATGTTGGTTGCTTTCAATTTGTTACTCCTGTATTGTTTTTGTTTAACAGAATGCTAACTTTAAAACAAAAAATAGCATCCCGTTGAATACGCGCCGTGAAATAAGATTTTCGCAAAAAGTTGGATTATACACTCAAAATAGAATGATAACCCAACCCAATAAAAGAAATATAACCCGACTTGTTGGGTTCCATATACGTTATGGGCAAGTTTGAAATTGAATAAATATACTAATTTGGGAATATGCTGAAAAGCCAATTAAATTCAGAAGTAGGCAAAAAAAATTAAAAATCATTATTACTATGAACAAAAGTTATTTACAATCGAAAATCAAATCAACAGGTACAGCTTATTTGTTTTGGTTCTTTCTTGGAGCACATTATGCTTATTTAGGCAAATGGGGGCTTCAATTTCTTTACTGGTTTACTTTAGGAGGTTTAGGTATTTGGGCGTTAATCGATTTATTTATAATGTCGTCCAAAGTAAGTAAGATTAATGCCCCAATTTTTGAGGAAATTGAAAAAATGGAAAAAAGAGAAAAGGATGAAGACCACGCAAGACAAATGGCAATGATGGCTGCAGTAGCGGGAAACAAATAAATGAACTAAAACTTAAAAAAGATATTTCAATAATATGAATAATGTGGGACTCTCTTATTATGCTATACACTAAGCAAGTGATATATACAAAAAGTGAGTCCCTCCTTGATTTTGTACTTTCAATGAGTAAAAATATTATGAACATAATTAATGATTAAAAACAGTTACTGTTTGGGGAAAATATTTGACACTAATTGAAATTAATAAAATGCCATACATAAACTTCATATTCATAATTATAAATCGAACTCTAAAAATTAAAAACAAAATTACATGGATGCCAGAAACCATCAAAAACGGGGCGTTCCCGAAAAGCCAGAGAGTAGGATAACTAAATTTTAAACATTATGAATCAAATTATAAATTTCATTTTACTTGGTTTTATTGGACCGCAAGAAATAATAATCCTTCTAATAATTCCTGCCCTTTCAGTAATACCATTAATTTTTTATTTATTAACTCTCCAAAACACATTTAATGCAATTAGTATAGAAAACCGCAGGATGCAATCAGGGGAAGTTTGGCTTACTTTAATACCATTGTTTGGACTTGTCTGGCAGTTTATTATTGTAAATCGATTAGCGGATTCATTAAAAGCTGAATTTAATGCAAAAAATATTACAGTAGATGAAGAAAGACCTGGAGTTGGAATCGGTTTAGCTTATTGCATTTTATTTTGTTGTAGCATAATCCCTTTCGTTAATTTCTTGACTGGAGTAGCTGGAATTATATGCTGGATAATATATTGGTCAAAAATAAATAACTACAAAATAAAACTTATTCAGTCGTAAAAACTCCCAATATAAAAAATGACAGTCATAAAAAAATCTCATAAAAACCAGCCCATAACAAAGTGCAAATGTAATGCGGGCGGGCGCGGTTTTCCAACATTCGCGCCTTGTTCAACCACCGCCAATCCGTCGTTGACGGATTATCGGTAAAAAACAAAATTTAGTGCTACGCCGGCTTGGCTCCGTGCAACCTTGACAAGTTGCCGTTTCAAAGCTCCGCACTCCACTTGCACCAACCGTTGGCAACAAGGCTAAGAGCGACACACATCAACCCCAGGAAAAAAGATTAAGTTTCGATTAATAAAAGGACTGGTCAAAAAAATAAGACCAGCCCTAAATAATAAAAAGTTAATCACGATTATCGCTGAACACCTAACTGGACTTTAGCACCGTTTATATGGACTTCATCCTGTGTTTCAACAGCAAAATAACCATAAGCCAAGGGTGCAGCCGCAGCTCGCTCAACGGCCTGCTCAAAAATCATATTCCATATTTTGCCACCTTGTTTTTCATACTCTGAAATTAAAGACTTGAGACTTTCTTCTCCGAAAACAGTGAGATGTCCTGAAAAATCTTGGGAAATATCACTGATTCGGGCTGTTGACCAGTCAATAATTCCACATACATTACCATCGGCATATGTTAGAATATGTCCTGCATACAAATCACCATGAATGAATTTTGTGAAGTTCGGCCACAGTGTATCATTATCCAACCACTTTTTGTAACGATTTTCTAAATCATTACTTATGCCCAGTTCGGATTTTACCAAGCGTAATCGTTCGGAAATCTCGCTTCTCAGACTTTCAGGTGTAGTAACTTCCAATCCATTCAGAACAACTTCTTCTTTCGGAATAGCATGGAGTTGCACCAAAATTTTAGCCAATGACTGAATGTAGTTTGGACTATCTTTATCCATATTCCAAGAAACCTCATAAGTTTCAGCATCATAAGTCAAAGCGGGTTTTCCATCCAATAATGGATACGCTACCAGCTCTTCGTTCGCAATTTTCCAATCTGGAACTTGCGCAGTGAGATGTTTGCAAACTAACTGTAGAATTAGTTTTTCCTTTGCAATCTGCTTACCCAAATCGGGTCTTCTAGGAATACGCAACAGCCATTGATTTTCATCTTTGTCTGTTGCAAAACCAACCTTGAAATCTATTCCCATTTCGTTGAATTTCATCTTGTCTGAAAGCATTAAACCATGTCTTTCTGCAAGTTTCTGAATGTCTGTATTTTTCATTTGTTTTATTTTTTTAAATTATTACCTAACTGCATAAGTTTCTCAGAGCCATACGAAAGCAACCCAATAACGATAGCCAAACATCCACTTATGATAAAAGTGATGTTTATACCTATATTTTCTGCAATCACGCCTGTGAACAATAAACCGATTATACTTGGCAATACCGCCAAACTGTAATAAAGAGAAAAGACTCGTCCCAGCATTTCAGGTTTTACTGTTATCTGGACAATAGCAGTAAAACATGCATAAAAAACAGATAAACCAATACCTCCAATTGCTGTTACCAGAACAAATCCAATGAACCATTCTTTTGGGAAAACTCCGCTAAGAAGGAATGTTAACCCCAATATGATATACATTGAATTAACCAATACAATCTTTGACATCCCAACTTTGAACAAGCCTAAAACAGCTCCACCAATCAGCATGCCTCCCCCCCAAACTATCTCAACAAGGCCCATTTCCCATTTTCCTCCTCCATAATGTCCTGTTGTCAGTAGTGGGAACATAATTGCAGCAGGCATGATGACAAAGGTGATAGCCATGGCATAAAGAAAAAGGTAACTTAAACCTCTATTTTTAGATACGATATGTAACCCATCTATAAATTCGGTTGATATTGTATGAACAGAAAATTTAGAACCTTTTATTGTCTGTGGTATTCTTACCATCATAAGCGAAGAAATTGCCAGTAATGCTCCAATCAAATCAAGATACAAAACATTTGAAATAGGCAATATGGCAATTGCCACTGTACCAAGTGCAGGACCACCAATACTACAAATCGAATGTAACATTTGATTAATACCAGCAACTCTTAGCAATTCTTTTTTAGGCACAATTAGCGGAGCCAAAGCTTGTAGAGCCGGTGAATGAAAGGCATTGCCAACCGAACGTAAACCTAACATGATATAAATCCATACAAGATTTACCGTTTCCTTGTTAAGGATAAATATCAAGACAATAGCACATACAGCAATGAAAGTATCAGAAAGAATCATGATACGTTTTCGATTAGTACGGTCTATATATACCCCTGCTAACGGGCCAATAATAGCTTGTGGCAATATTCCAGCTATACCTGCATATGCTAAAACCTCGGCGGATTGATACTCCAGACTAAGCCATATGACAATAGCAAATTGGACTGCATAACTTGTCAACATTGAAACAAATTGCCCAGCCCATATAAATATATAGGTGTTAAACCATTTTTGGTTCTCCATGAAATAAACTTGATTAAATTATACAACAATAAATGGATAGCACTGAGAAGAGCTATCTAAAAAAATGTGGGTATTTTGAGAATTACCCTATTATTTTATCCAAGGCTTTGCCATTTGTTGTATAATTTATTGGAAATAACCGCACAAAGGTAGGAAATATTTTTTTAAATTTGAAGAAATAAATAGTCTGAATTTGGATGTAAAAAAGCCCAGTTGCCAACAGCGTATATAATTAAGTGCGGTTTCGGTGCTGATAATCAGCATTATCTCCCGCATCAGCCTCGGTGCTTTTCGACAGGAAAGCATCCCGCAATCCGCACCTAATCATATACGCGGAACGTTGGCGGTAATTTGAAGAAACGATTAACAACAAAAAACATTCAAGAAAATGAAGCTATAAGTAACTGTAAGATAGAATAAGAATTGAAATATCCTTTACTAGGCAAAGTAGAAAAGACGATTGTTAATATTAAAAAAATTAGAAAATGATACAGTTACAAATGATTGACAAAACAAAGTCAATAGCTCAAAATGATAAAAATATTTCTGCCGTATTTATGTACGGGTCATTTACCAAAAATGAAGGGGACAAATATTCAGATATTGAATTCTACATCTTCTTGAAGGATAAAGAAAAATTTTCCGCTGAAAATTGGGTAAGCCAAATTCATCCATTGGCATTATATTTTACCAACGAGTATGGAAGTGAAGTTGCCATTTTTGAAAATATGATAAGGGGGGAGTTTCATTTTTTGACAAACGACCAAATGGAAGTTATCAAATCGTGGGACGGTTTGGTAGAGTTTAGCGACTTTGACAAGATGATTTTAGTAGATAAAGAAGTTTTATTGACTAACACGCTCAAAGAAATAAAAACTAAAGTACCTGATCGAACAACAAATGAAAATATCCTGTGGTTGAGCCAATCATTGTTGAATGTTTTACTTACAACAAGCAACTTAATTAAACGACAGGAATTTGCTCACGCTTACCAAAGCTTATCAAATGTTCAAAAATATTTACTTTGGTTAATAAGAATTGAAACATACCAAACCAAACATTGGGAAAGTCCAACAAAAGGCTTGGAAAAAGACATAGACCCAGATTGGTATTCGTTATTTCAGCAGACAACATCAGAATTAGATCCGACAGATATTAAAACAGCTTTCAAGAAGACATTAACATTGACTGAAAAACTTTTTGATAATCTTGGAGTTGAAGCAAAATTAAAGGGGGTATTAAGGAGAATTGAATAAAAAAACTCCCGCCAACATTGTATAAGCGTAATGCGGGCGAAGTGGCTAAAATTTAGTATTTTGGCATCTATCAAAGTTCGTGCTGGCGGACAGTGAATCGCTCCGAAATCCCGCACTACGCTTATACTAAACCGTTAGCGGCAATCCCCCCTATACCCCAAAGGCATTGACTTTTGAAACGAACGTCAAAAAGCAATAATTGAATAGCGGTGATTTTGATAGATTTCAGAAATATGTAAATAGTTGATTATTAATATATAAATTTGACGTTAGTCAGAACCTTAAAAGACACTCTTGATAACCAATAAACAATTCTAATAATAAAACTTCTCAAAAAAGATTTTATCTTTGTGGCATTATGAGGCAATAATAACTCCATATCGTAATCTTTATTCTCAATCAATTCTGATTGGGATTGTTGTTATGCATTTATTGTTAAACAAATTGTATTATGCTTCTCTGAAAGCATAATGTGAATTTAATTGCTTCATAAGATGAAATCGAATAAAAATTCAACGCTAATATTCATTATTGTTGTCGTCGTAATTGACACGGCAGGTTTTGGTTTAATATTTCCTGTACTTCCACAACTTTTAACTAATTTACTTCATTCCGATATAAGTACGGCAGCTGAATATGGAGGCTGGCTCTCATTTGCTTATGCCGCTATGCAATTTGTGTTTGCACCAATTCTCGGCAATTTAAGTGACCAATATGGAAGGCGACCAGTGCTTTTAAGTTCGTTGTTTGGCTTCAGCATTGACTGTGTTTTTCTTGCTTTTGCACCTAATATTCTGTGGTTCTTTGTTGGGCGGACAATCGCAGGAATAACCGGTGCAAGCTATTCTGTAGCATCTGCCTGCGTCGCAGATATAAGTACCGACGAAAATAGGACAAAAAACTTTGGGATTGTAAACGCAGCATTTGGATTGGGATTTATTATTGGTCCGGTAATTGGAGGTACATTAGGTCAGTTCGGAACACATACTCCCTTTATAGTTGCAGCCATACTTAGTTTTATCAATTTCACCTTTGGCTATTTCTTTTTTCCCGAATCGCTAAACATTGGTACTCGTAGAATATTTGACTGGAAAAGGGCTAACCCTTTCGGTTCTCTAAAGTATTTAAGTGAATTCCCATTAATAAATACATTGGTGCTTTCAATGATTTTTGTATCAATAGCAAATCATAGCATGGAAAGTGTTTGGGCTTATTTCACAATTGAAAAATTTAAATGGAATACCTCGCTTATTGGTTATTCTTTAGCCGTGATAGGTTTGTTGTCAATTGTTGTTCAGTTATGGCTAGTCGGCATTTTGGTAAAGAAACTTGGCGACAGACGAATGGCACTACTTGGACTCATACTTACAATGACAGGATTTTTTCTTTTTGCTTTTACAGAGTGGCAATGGTTGCTTTTAGGAGCATTGTTAATATATATTATTGGCGGAGTTCAGGGAACGGCTATTCAAAGTATTACGTCTTCTATTATACCCGACAATGAACAAGGAGAATTGCAAGGTAGTCTTGGCAGTTTAATGGGTTTAACAACACTCATTGCCCCGCTGCTAATGACAAGTAGCTTCTCATATTTTACGGGTAAGAATTCTGCAATTTATTTTCCAGGCATTTCCTTTTTAATTGCAGCCTTACTTACACTGATTAGTTTAATTTTGTTGATTAAAAGTTTCAAAAAACACAAAATGAAAAAATAAGGGAGCCGCTAACACGCGGTATAGCCAATAAGGGTTTCAGTGGTATGCGAAGTTTATCACCCGCATCAATCTTTCGTCTTGGTTGACAGGAACGTCGCTCCGCAATCCCTTACTGGCCATACCGCAAACGTTGGCAATAATATAAACTAAAATGTATCAATTATGATTAAAAAGAATGTTATGAGAGTGATTATGCTAATAATCGCAGTAAACCTAATTTCGTGTGATTCAATTAAAAAAGCGACTGAGCCTGAAGATATAGGAATGTATGCTTTTGAACTTTTGAAAACATTAAGTCAAACCACAAAAAGTGACTATGTAAATAGTTTTTTAACCATTGAGGAAATAAGAGTACTTGGAAAGAATGAAGTGGTGGTTACCGACTCTGATACTCGTAATGAATTGACATCAATGCCAAAAGAGGAGTGGGTTGAAGATATTGAAGACGATTATAATGAGTTAAAACAGGATGGTGGCGAGAATGGAATAAAATGGGCAGAAATTGAGTATTTAGATTTTGTTTATGAAATGGATAATGAAGGTGGAATTAAAGTTTGTGAGGGAGAGCTTTTTTTTAAGTATAAAGAGGATTCATATTCTGTAGATTTAGCAGCAATATTTGATGGAACTGAATATAAACTTGTTGAACTTGATTATCTTGAAATGCAATAAATACTATTGCCAACATTTTGTATAAGTAATGGCAGGCCAGGTTTTAAATGGTAATGTTTGTAGCCCGCTCAAACTGTGTATCGGTCGGACAGGAACGCTCTCCGAAATCCGCTCCGCAACTTACACTTACCGTTAAATACAAGCCTGAAAAAAAGCAATTGGGAAATTTGTTATTTTTAAGCCAAAATCACGGATATGAGTAAGCCTGGTGATAGCTCCAGATTAAACGAATTAGCTGAATTGCGTCGTCAAAATGCAGAACTAAAGGCTATCGTTGAAAAAATGGTTGCCGAACAAAAGCAACCGGTGAAAAATCTGCTCCAGTGCGAACAAAAGTATTCGTTGTTATTCGAAAAATCAGCCATTCCCACTTCATTGTCCAGGTTACCCGAAGGAGTATTTGTGGATGTAAATGAAGCATTTGAGCACGAATTTGGAATAACAAAACAGGATGCTCTTGGAAAAACAGCCCTGGAGTTGGGTGTTATTCCCGATAAAGATGGCCACAGACAAATTCTTGAAGCACTAAAAGAAAGTGGTTCTGTGCGCCATCAGGAAATGGTATTGAATTTCAAATCAGGAGAAAACCGGTATTATGAAATCAATATTAACAAAGTAGACATCAACGGGGAAGAATACCTTTTAACTACCATACAAAACATCTCGAAATACAAAAATGCCAAAAGGAAACTGAAAGAAAGTTACGACCTGATACGGATTGCAGAAGAAAAAGCCAAACTGGGAGGGTGGAGTGTACGATTAAAAGAAAATCGTATATACTGGTCGGATGAAGTAGCGGCGATACTTGAAGTGCCTGCAGGTTATTCCCCGTTGTTTGAAGATGCAATTAAATTCTACGCTCCCGAATGGCGTGATAAATTCACCGAAGTTTTTAACAGGTGCGCGATTGAGGGCATCCCTTATGACGAAGAAATGGAGGTAATTACATCAACCGGAAAACGAGTTTGGATTCGAACCATTGCTGAAGCCATAAAAAACAAAAACGGTAAAATAGTTAAAATACAGGGCGCTTTCCAGGATATTACCTTGAAAAAACAAGCCGAAAAAAAACTAAAAGACAGCGAAGCCAAATACAAAGCCATTTTTGAATCAAGCGGAACAGCAACCCTAATCGTTGACAGTGATATGGCTATTCTGATGGCAAATACCGAATGTTTGAATGCTACAGGTTATGCTCCGGCTGAATTGATAGGCCGGAAATGGACGGATTACGTAGCTCCGGAAAGCTTAGAGGAAATGCTTAAAAAGCACGAGTTACGTCGTAAAAACCCGGAACTGGTATCACCAAAATATGAAGTTAAATTGCTGAACAAAACGGGTGAAAAACGCGATGTGGTTTTGAAGATTAATATGATTCAGGGAACAAGCCAAAGTGTTGTTTCCATGCTGGATATCACCGAACGGAAACGAGCAGAAGCAGCATTTGAAGAATATTTTGATAATGATATTTCGTCGGATTATGTGGCATTGGTTTCGGGCGAAATTGTTAGCTGCAACAAAACCTTTCGCGATTTATTTGGTTTCGAAAAAAAATCAGATGCTGAAAATTTTAACATTACCAACCTGTACAAAGAACCTGCAGACAGGAAACAAATCATCCATCTTTTAACGCAAAACAGGAAACTTGAAAATTACGAAGTTGAATTTGTGTCAAAAGATGGAAAAACCATTTTTGCACTGGTAAATGCCATCGGAATTTTCGACAAGAACAATAAGCTCGAAAAAATAAGGGGGTATATTGTCGATATTTCTGAACAAAAAAGAGTTGAAAAGGAGATTCTAAAACTATCGAGAGCTGTTGAACAAAGTCCAGCTTCGGTAATTATTACCGATTTAGAAGGGAATATTGAATATGCAAACCCAAAGGCTCTTGCTGTTACCGGTTATAGCAAAGAAGAAATGATTGGGCAGAATCCCAGAATATTAAATTCAGGGGAAAAACAAAAAAGTAAGTATAAACAATTATGGGAAACGATATCATCAGGTAAGGAATGGTTTGGCGAATTTCATAGTAAAAAGCAAAATGGTGAATTGTATTGGGAATCGGCATCCATTTCGCCCATATTTAACGAAAAACAAGAAATAATCAACTATGTTGCTGTAAAAGAAGACATCACTGAGCGGAAAAAAATTATCGATGATTTAAAAGCGGCCAAGGAAAAAGCCGAAGAAAACGAAAAGAAATTTTTAGTGGCCTTTCATAGCAGTCCCGACATTAGTATGATTACCAATGTTGATACCAGCGAAATTCTGGAGGCGAACGACGCTTTTGAACGGGTTACCGGTTTTTCGAAGGCTGAAATAATAGGAAATACTACTGCCGACCTTAAACTGTGGGTGAATAAGGCGGATCGGGAGAAGTATTTTGAAATATTGTTACGAGATAAAAGGGTGATAGGTTTTGAGTCGTTATTCCGGAAAAAAAGTGGTGAAACTTTTGTTGGCCTTGTATCGGGGCAAATGATTCAAATCCAAAATCAGAATTATCTTCTTGGTAATATTTACGATATTACAGATAGAAAAAAGGCAGAAACCGAATTGTTAAAGGCATTGGAAAAGGTAGAAGAGAGCGAAGAAAAATTTAAAAACCTTTATGAATCGCTGTCAATTTCCTATTTAATACTAAAAGATGGCGTTTGCATCGAATGTAATGAAGCCACACTACCCATTTACGGAATCGACAGCAAAGACGAAATAATTGGAAAAATACCTCCCGATTTCGCTCCCGAATTTCAACCCAATCATAAAAAATCTTCGGAAGAGGCGAAACGGCACATTCAGGCAGCTATTGAAAAGGGGGAGCATACCTTTGAATGGATCACGAAACGAATAAATGGACAAGAGTTTTACTCCGAGGTTTCGTTAAAAAGTTTCTATCATAAAAACGAACTGTATATGCAAAGCCTGGTTGCCGATATCTCTGAACGTAAAAAAAATGAAGCTGAACTTATTGCTGCAAAAGAGCTTTCGGCCGAAAATGAATTATTTCTCAGCACCCTGATAAATACCTTGCCCGATTTAGTTTGGCTAAAAGATATAAACGGCGCTTACCTGATGTGCAATAAACGCTTTGAAGAATTTATCGATTTACCCGAACATAAAATAATTGGTAAAACCGATTATGATTTAATGGAGGCTGATTTAGCTGATTTTTTCAGTAAAAAAGATAAGGAGGCTGTTGCAGCCGGAAAATCATTGCTCAATGAAGAACATAAAATATTTGAAAACAACAAATATTCAGCATATGTTGAAACCATTAAAACTCCTTTTTACAGGAACGGTGAATTAGTTGGCGTATTAGGCATAGGAAGAAATATTACAGAACGCAAAAATGCCGAACTCGAATTACGAAAAGCCAAAGAAAAGGTGGAAGAGAGCGAAAGTAAATTCAAAAACCTCTATGAATCCCTCTCAATAGCCTATTTAATACTTGAAGATGGTGTATGTATTGAATGTAATAAAGCCGCACTAGAGATATATGGCGTTGAAAGCAAAGATGAAATTATCGGGAAATCACCAACAGAATTTTCTCCCGAGTTTCAACCAAATAATGTACCCTCTGCTGATGAAGCAATTAAGCAAACTCAAATTGCCCTGGAAAAAGGATTTCATACTTTCGAATGGCAGGCAATGCGCAAAAACAAAGAATTATTTTATAATCAGGTTTCGTTAAAGAAATTCTATTACAAAAATAAAATGCAGATGCAATGCCTGACATCCGACATTACAGAACGCAAGAGAATTGAAAATGAACTTATCGCGGCAAAAGAAAAAGCTGAAGAAAGCGACCGGTTAAAATCTGCTTTCCTGGCGAATATGAGCCACGAAATACGCACCCCAATGAATGGGATTCTTGGATTTACTGATCTGCTGCTCGACCCGGATTTAAAAAGTGAGGAGAAAGAATACTATATCAACATTGTGCACAAAAGCGGGCAGCGTATGCTAAATACAGTTAATGATATTATTGAAATCTCGAGAATTGAAGCCGGGCTGGTAGAGCAAAGGAATGAACTCACTGATTTTAATAACCGGGTTGAAGATTTAGTTCTTTTCTTTACCCCTGAAGCTACAGGGAAAGGGCAGAAAATTATTTTGGAAAAGTTACTCCCGGCAGAAAAGAAAAACATTGTTACCGACCAAATTAAGCTGGATTCCATTCTTACCAACCTCATTAAAAATGCCATTAAGTATACACCCCACGGAACGATTACTATTGGCTGCCAAATGAAAGGACAAATGATTGAGTTTTACATAAAGGATACCGGAATTGGAATTCCAAAACACAGACATGAAGCCATTTTTAACCGCTTTGAACAAGCCGATATTAAAGATACCAGGGTATTCGAAGGTTCTGGATTAGGCCTGGCAATTTCAAAATCATACGTTGAAATGCTGGGGGGAAAAATTTGGGTGGAAAGCGAAGAAGGAAAGGGCTCAATCTTTTATTTTACCTTGCCTGTAACCGATAATGCACCCGAAAAGTCAATCAACGATGATGAAATCTCACCGGATAACAAAAATGCAGAATCAAAGACAAAAAAACTAAAAATAATCATTGCCGAAGACGATGCAGCATCCCGAAAATATCTTACACTTCTTACTAATAAATTTGGCAGTGAAATCCTGGAAGCGGAAACAGGAAATCGTGCAATCGAAATTTGCCGAAGCCATTCAGACATTGATTTAATTTTGATGGATATTCAAATGCCCGGAATGGATGGATACGAAGCAACCCGGCAGATAAGGGAATTTAACAGCGATGTAATTATTATTGCACAAACAGCCTATGCCCTTGGTGGCGACAGAGAAAAATCAATCGCAGCAGGTTGTAATGATTACATTTCAAAACCAATCGACAGGACTAAATTGGAGAATTTGTTACAAAAATATTTTGGGTGATAATTTCAAAACCACCATTCATTTAAACTGTTCGAAATAACAAATTACAATATGGAATACCAGGGATCATGTTTGTGTAAAGGCGTTCAGTTCAAGATTAATGGCGACTTCGAGAGCTTTTATTTGTGCCATTGCAGTTATTGCCGTAAAGATACCGGATCGGCGCATGCAGCCAATTTATTATAATCTTTAAAACCACCTCCTTTGGTGGTGGTTATGTTTAAATGGCTTTGCATCTAAAATTATTAACTTAGAGTCATGAGTAACTTCAAAAAACTAAGTCATGTCATTTATAGGTGTACCTATCATATAGTTTGGACACCCAAGTATCGGTATCGCATTCTTGAGGGATTGGTCAAAGAGCAACTATTAAGAGATATTCCAATGCTATTGGAATGGAAATCATGCGAGTTAATTGAAATGAATATTCAAAAAGATCACATTCACATAATTGTCAGCATGCCACCAAAAATGTCGTTGTCACAATTGATGGGCATTCTAAAAGGTAAAACAGCCATCAAAATATTCAAAAGCTATCCTCAGTTAAAGACGAAACCCTATTGGGGAAATCATTTTTGGTCACGAGGATACTGTGCAGACACTATTGGTCTCGATGAAGAGAAAATCAAGAAATACGTCAAATACCAAGAAGAGCAAGAACGTTTAGAAGAGCAACAAAGGCTCAACTTCGGCCCCTTATAGGGGCTTTCACAAGTCCACCTTCTAAGAAGGTGGTTTTTTAATTTCAACAAGCGCTAAGCTGGAATGGATAAAGCGCGAAACGGAGATCAGCGTTTTTCAGCTGCCCGAAACCAATCATACCAAAGCATTTTGTGCCACCTGTGGTTCGGCACTTCCCAACCTGCAAATGGGCGGCAAACTTTTGGTGGTTCCGGCCGGATGTTTGGATACTGAATTGAAAAAACGCCCCAATGCTCATCTGTTTATTTCGAGTAAGGCAGCCTGGGATGAGGCTTTGGAGGAAGTTAAAAAGTTTGAGCGTTTGCCCGGGTAAGCAGGAAATGGATACCGGCTTTGAAAAGATGGATTGGTGGAAGTTGTTAAGCAGGTAAACGCATGTGAAGCTGGCGAACTAAAATAAAAATACAATCGCTAGCCACAACGAAGGAGCAAGCATAATTACCTGTAAAATTGTACTTTTAGGCTTTTAACGACGAAAAAACATGAAGAAAAAGGTTTTAACTGTTCTGCTGAATGTGGTTTTAGCAAGTACATTGTTTGCGCAGGAAGTGTTTGATTTTAATGCTTTTCATTCCATCTCGAGCAACGAGTTAATGGAGTTTGCCACCGAACTAAGTGCTGATAAATACGAGGGGCGTTTGTCGGGCTCGCCCGAATACCTTGAGGCCGCCAAATGGTGTGCATCGAAGTTCGAAGAGTGGGGAATTCAGCCGGCAAACAACGGCAGTTACTTTCAGTATTTCCCGAATGCATATTCCGAGGTAAATTCACTGGGTTCGGTGGTTTATTTTAACGGCGACGAAAAAGCCTACCTCGATTTTCCTGAAGATTATATTCCGGGCTCCAACTCCGCAAGTGGAACCGTTCAGGCCGAACTGGTTTATGTGGGCCACGGAATTACAGCTCCTGAACTGGGTTACGACGACTATGCCACTGTTGATGTAAAAGGTAAAATTATCATTCTTGAAAGCGGGACACCTTATACGAAAAACGATGAAACACTGGCCAAATGGTCGCCATATGCTTATCACCGCTACAAATTCAGAAATGCGGTAAAACATGGTGCGGCCGGAATGATTTATGCCAGCAAACTGGCCAATCCGAACACGGTAAATCTCGAAGGTTTTGTTTATGCACACGTTGATACTAAAGTTGTTGCGCAAATTATGGCCGATGCCGGAAAAGATTACCAGCAAATTCGCGAGCAATTGAAGAACATGGAAACGCCATCGTTTGAGCTGCCGGCAGAGCAAAAGGTGTTTATCCGCGCCGAAACAAAATATTTCCCCGATGCGCAGGCTTGCAATGTGGTTGCCATGATAGAAGGATCGGATCCGGAACTAAAAGATGAGGTAATAATTATTGGCGGACACCTCGACGGCCAGGGGAAAATGGGCGATGTAACGTTCTCCAGCGCGCTTGACAATGCATCCGGTATCAGCGATATTATGGGAGCTGCAAAAGCCTTGGCAACATCAGAGGTAAAACCAAAACGTTCGGTACTTTTTATTCTGCTTGGAGGAGAGGAGTGTGGTTTGTACGGCTCGAAATATTACTGCAATAATCCGCTGTTCCCACTGGAGAAAACCAAAATGATGATTAACCTGGATATGGTTGGGAATGGAACAGCTTTTTTTGTATCGGGAGGTAAAACGCACAGTCAATTGTTCTCTCATTTTCAGAACGCCAATAACAATTTCATTCACCGCGAAATAGGCGCTTCGGCAGTTAGCAAAAACTACGGGCGGCCACGTTCCGATGCGTCGGTATTTGAAGCTGCCGGAATAAAAACATTTGGCCTGTGGACTCGCAACTCGGTGTATCCGGTGCACTATCATATGCCTGCCGACAAAACAAATGTGTTAACTCCCGAAATTATGGAAGACGCCGCAAAACTGCTTTATCTGGGCGTTTTGGGTGTGGCAAACGACACGAAACTTTAGCAACGGTAAAAGATCAGTTCAACATTTTGTCGATTTGTCTTGTTACTCTGCTAATACTACTTGTGTGGCACCTATGAAATCGAAAAAAGAACACTTTAAACGAACCCTGCTCGACCTGGCGAAACGAAAAGATCTCGTTCCGGGGATTTACAACTATTGCGACCGGTGGTGCGAACGTTGTACCATGACACAAAAATGCTTAACCTATTTGCACGAACAGGAAAATAAAATTACAGATGATGCGGAAAATCCCGATGAAGAGAACAAAAACTTTTGGGATCAGATTCGCCTGGCATGGGAGGTGACCATGGAAATGATTGAAGAGGATGCCGAAAAGGAGGGAATCGACCTGAGCGATGTTGAAGCTATTGAATTGCCCGAGCACAAAGAAACACCACTGGAAGTACAAGCGCGGAATTACGGAATCAACATTCATAAATGGATGAATGAAAACAAGGAGTTTTTTTCCACTAAAGCCGAAAACCTGGTAATGATCGACGACGATGCTTCGATGATAAAATACCGCGACGCCGCCGAAGTAATTCAGTGGTACAGTGCTTTTATCGGGGCCAAAGTTCATCGCGCTCATCTCGAGCTGGAAGAGCGGCAGAATGATCCAGAGGATGAATACGGCCTGTATGCCGATAACCTGGGATCGGCAAAAATTGCCATAATCGCCATTAAACGATCAATGGATGCGCTGTCGGTTTTTTACTCCGGTTTTCGCGAAATGGAAGACGAAATCCTAAAATATTTACTCGACTTGTCGCAAATAAAAAAGCAAATGCTAAAAACATTTCCGGGCGTAATGGAATTTAAACGACCGGGTTTTGATGATTAATATTTAGTACAGAAAGTGTATGGTACACGATTTGTCTTATTTTCGCGTCAGAAAATATTCATCATGGAATTTGAAGGCAACATACGAAAAATGATCACCGAGCTTAATGCTCCTGTAAAATATACATTGCCCATTGGCGATGAACAAATTGATATGAACGGGCTGATTGGGAAAGAAATCGCGATGCGTTTCGACGGGCAAATTAATTGTGTGTCGTGCGGCAAGAAAACCAAAACATCCTTTAGTCAGGGGTTTTGCTACAGCTGCCTGCAAACCGCTCCCGAAGCCAGCGAATCGATCATTCGCCCCGAGTTATCAAAAGCACACCTTGGCATTGCCCGCGATATGGAATGGGCCGAAAAACACGATCTGATCGACCATTTTGTGTACCTGGCCGTGTCGAGTGCTTTAAAAGTTGGTGTTACCCGCGGTCATCAAATTCCTACCCGCTGGATCGATCAGGGAGCCAGTTATGCCATTAAAATTGCCAAAACGCCCAACCGCCACATTGCAGGTGTTATCGAGGTGTTTCTGAAAGATCATTTTACCGATAAAACCAACTGGCGGGCCATGTTGAAAAACGAAGTGCTTAAAGATTTTGACCTGGCAGCCGAAAAAGAGCGTATTGCCAACTTATTGCCGTTGGAGTTGCAGAAATACATGGAGCCGGAAAACGAGGTTACCGAAATAAATTACCCGGTGGAGCAGTTTCCTGTGAAAATAAAAAGTGTTGGTTTTGATAAGCTTCCGGAAATTACAGGAAAGCTTGCCGGCATAAAAGGACAGTATTTAATTTTCGACGATAGCCGGGTTTTAAATATTCGCAAACACAATGGTTACTTTTTACGGGTGGCAATGTAGTTCATCAGCTCAATAAGTGATTCGCGTGCTTCGCAGTCAGGAAATTCCTTAAGGCCGGCAATTGCACGGTCTTTAAATTCATTCATTTTTTGCTCGGCAAATTCAAGGCCGCCTTTTTCGGTTACCAGCTCAATTAGTTCTTTAACAACTGCCGAGCTGTTATTTTTGCGTTTTATCAGCCTTAAAATCCGTTTGCGTTCACTCCGGTCGGCTTCGTTTAAAACGTGAAGTAACGGAAGGGTAATTTTCTTTTCCTTAATGTCGTTGCCTGTAGGTTTGCCCAAGAGGCCTTTCGACTGGTAATCGAAAATATCATCTTTTATCTGAAAAGCAATCCCGGCATCTTGCCCAATGCTGTACATCTTTTCAATAATCACTTCATCATCAACTGCCGATGCAGCACCAATGGCCATACTGGTTGCAATAAGCGAAGCTGTTTTTTTGCGGATGATCTCGAAATATGTTTCATCGTCGATATCGAGTTTTCGGCTCTTTTTCATTTGCAGGATTTCTCCCTCGGCCATATCCTGAACCGCACGTGAAATGAGATGAAGGAAGTTGTATTTTTTGCTCTCGAGTTGCAGCAGTAGTCCGCGGGCCAAAATATAATCGCCCACCAAAACGGCCAGTTTGTTTTTCCAAAGCGCTTTTACCGAAAACGATCCGCGGCGCTCGTACGATTCGTCAACAACATCGTCGTGTACCAGCGTGGCAGTGTGCAATAATTCAACCGAACAGGCCGCAAGTTTCGAAAATTCGTTGGTTCCGCCATGCAGTTTTGCCGATAAGAACACAAACATGGGGCGAAGTTGCTTGCCTTTGGTGCGATAAAGAAAGTTCAGCACAGTGGCCAGCAAAGGAATGTCACTTTGCAACGATTTCTTAAAATAGGGCTCAAAATCATGCAGTTCCTGTTCAATGGGGGCCTTAATTTTCGTTATCGTCGTCATTCCTTTTCCTACTTGTCATTCGATGAACGAACTTAGAATAATTTTAAATAAAAACAGACTTTTTATTTAAAAAAACGAAAAATTCCTGATTTTGTACAAATGTTAGATATTCGTGCGCAAAAAAGCACTAAACAAGTCTCAAATATTTATATATTTGCATTTTTAAAGGTATAAACATGGTCGATATCAAGGAGATAAATGTTGAACGTTTGGAGGTTGCTGCCAGCATGCTGAAGGCAATGGCGCACCCGATGCGTATTGCTATTTTGAAGCATCTGGAAGGCGGGAAAAAATTAACCGTAACCGAGATTCATGAATTGCTAAAGATCGAGCAGTCAACTACATCGCATCACCTGGGCATTTTGCGCGACAAGGGTGTTTTGTGCTCAAAGCGTGAAGGAAAAAATACCTATTATTACCTAAAATATAATATTTTGAGCCAGATTGTTGGCTGCCTGGAAACTTGCACCTGCGATTAAAAAAAATGATAACAATAGCATAAGCCGCTGATGAAGATCAAGCGGTTTTTTTGTGCCCTAAAAAGCAATATCCGGATGGGCCTGCAAAGTAGAGGCATTTTCTTATTTTTACCTAAAATTATTCGATTATGAAACTCGTTTTTGCAACAAACAACAAACATAAATTGGAAGAATTACAGGCTATTCTGGGCGATCATTATACCCTGCTTAGCTTAAAAGATATTGATTGTTTCGATGAAATCCCGGAGGAACAGCCCACATTGGAAGGAAATGCCAGCCAAAAAGCTTATTACATCTACGATAAATTCGGCATGAACTGTTTCGCCGACGATACCGGTTTGGAAATTGAGGCCCTGAACGGTGAGCCCGGAGTTTTCTCGGCACGTTATGCCGGCGAAGACAAAAATTCGGAAGCCAATATGAACAAGGTGCTCGACAAACTGGCTAAAATAAATGAGCGGGAAGCACGTTTTAGAACTGTAATTTCGCTGGTTATTGATGGCGAAGAGAAACAATTCGAAGGCATTGTAAATGGTGAGATTTTGAAGGAAAAACGTGGAGACTCAGGATTTGGCTACGACCCCATTTTTAAACCGAAAGGATTTGACCAGTCGTTTGCCGAAATGGGCCTCGAAGATAAAAACAAGATCAGTCACCGGGGCAGAGCCGTACAAAAACTGGTCGACTATTTAAAAAAGCTCGATTAAACGATGAGAAGATATCTACTTTCTGCATTTTTGGTTCTGACCTTTTTGCTTTCGCAAGCCCAGCGCCAACAGGGCTCGTGGCAAGATTATCTTTCATATAATAAGGCCAGCAAAATTGCGGTTTCGTCCGATAAAGTTTTCTGTGTAACCGAGGGCGGACTATTTTATTACGAACTGGAAGACAACAGTGTAAATAAATTTGGCGGTGCCATTCAGTTATCGGATTTTGGGGTAAGTACCATTGCTTACAGCGAGCAGAATAAGGTGTTGGTAATCGCCTATTCAAACAGCAATATCGATTTGCTTTATGATAATGGCGAGGTGGTTAACCTGTCGGATATAAAGCGAAAAACCATAGTCGGTAATAAGGTCATCAATAATATTGCCTTCGCTGAAAACGAGGCGTATCTGGCCTGTGGTTTTGGGATTGTAGTGCTCAATCTCGATCGTCAGGAAGTAAAAGATACGTATTACATTGGCGATGGAGGTTCGTCGTTGGAAGTAAATGATATTGAAACGGATGAAAATTCGATTTTTGCTGCTACCAACCAGGGAATTTACCGGGCCGATAAAAATGAACCTAACCTGGCTAATTTTGCCAACTGGATTCATGTGGATGATATTCCGCATCCCGAAGGTATTTTTAATCATTTAGTTTATCATGCGGGTAAAGTAATTGCCAACTATGCAGCCGGAGAGTGGTATATGGACGAGATGTTCATGCTGAATAACGGAACCTGGGAGCCGTATAATCCTGAAATACGTTTTGCGTTTGATCTGCAGAGTAACGGAAGCTACCTGTGTATTGCCAGCCGCGATGTGGTTTTTATCATCGACAGTAATCACGAGCCAATAGGACGAATTGATGGCTACAAATTTAACGACAGAACTGTAGAAAGTATCGCTCCAAAAAGTGCGGGTGTGTCAGCCGACGGTTCGGTTTGGATTGCTGACGATAAGGAAGTGTTGGTGCGCTATTATAGCGAACGTTTTGAGCAAACTTTACCCCCCGGACCGATTAATAACGACATGTATTTTGTTGGTGCTTTCAATTCGGAAATTTGGATGTGCGCAGGAGGTACCAATGGCTATTTAAGTCCGGTTTTTCAGCGTTTTGGTAGCGATGGCTGGAGCTATTTTACCAATGTAACACATCCCGAACTGAAAGGATTTCATAACATATTAGCTGTTGAAGTGGATCCCCGCGATCCGGATCATTTTTTTGTTGCCAGCTGGGGCGGAGGGTTGCTGGAATACCGCAAGGATGAGCTGGTAGAACGCTATTATAATCTGAACAGCCCGCTGGAAACGGCCTTGCCCGAGCAGCCCAACGAACCGTTTACACGGGTTGGAGGCATGAGTTTCGACTCGGAAGGAAACCTGTGGATTACCAATGCCGAGTGTGCACATAACCTCCATAAATTAACGCCATCGGGCGAGTGGGAGTCGTTTGAACTGCCCGATATTGCCAACAGATACAATGTTTCGGATATTATTGTGAATAAAAACGACGACAAATGGATGCTCATTCCGGGAGGACATGATGCGTACGTGATAAACAAAACCGGCGACCAGAAAAAAAGACTGTTGGTACAGACCTATTTCAGCAATGGCACCGACAATATTATTACCCCGATGCACGATGTTTTCTCCATTGCTGAAGATCGGGAAGGGGCTATTTGGATTGGAAGTGCGCAGGGTGTGGCAGTATATAGCAATCCGTCGCGAATCTGGAATTCGGATAATTTTTATGCCACACATCCGGGGCTTGATTTGAATGATGGCATTTACCATCCGCTGCTTGAAACCGAAACTGTTACTGCTATTGCGGTTGACGGTGCTAACCGAAAGTGGCTGGGAACACAAAACTCGGGCGTGTTTTTGGTGTCGGAAACGGGCGAGGCGGAAGTGTTGCATTTCACCACTGAAAACAGCCCCTTACTTTCGAATACTATTCTGTCGATTGCCATCAACCAGAAAAATGGCGAGGTGTTTTTCGGAACCGACAAGGGACTGATTTCTTACCAGGGAGAAGCCACGGGAGGGGCAGACACATATAGCGATGTTTACGTTTATCCGAACCCGGTGCGCGAAACCTACGATGGCCCGGTAACTATTGCCGGGTTAATTGAAAATACCGATGTAAAAATTACCGACATCACCGGAAACCTTGTCTATAAAACCACATCGTTTGGCGGACAGGCAGTTTGGGATGGAAACAACCTGAATGGCAACCGTGTAAAAACCGGAGTTTACCTGGTATTTTGTAACGATGAGAACGGGGAAGAAAGCCACGTCACAAAAATATTGTTCATCCATTGATCGGGAAAAACAGCAGCGAAAATGAGTTATGATTACAGCTACCGAAGGCATTGTTTTGCACACGATAAAATATGGCGAGAGCAGTGTAATTACCACCATTTTTACCAAAGAGTTTGGGCGGCAAAGTTACCTGATAAACGCTGCCCGTAGCCGGAAGTCGAAAAATAAGGCCGGTTTGTTGCAACCGCTGTTTATGGTTGAACTGGAGGCCTACCAGAAACAATCGCGCGACCTGCAACGAATAAGGGCAATGAAAAGCCTCAACACTTACCAGGAAATTCCTTTTGACATTGTAAAATCAACACAGGCCATTTTTCTGGCCGAGGTGCTTTATAAAACCATTCACGAACAGGAAAGTTACCCCGAATTGTTTGAGTTTATAAAAAACGCATTGCTGTATCTCGATCTGATGGAGGAGGGCAAAACAAATTTTCATTTGTATTTTCTGTTTCATTTAACCGAGTACCTTGGTTTTATGCCCGACACCACACAAACCGGTTTTGAAGGTTGGCTCGATTTGCAAAAGGGAGCAGTAGTTCCTTTTGAGCCATCGCACCCGATGTTTGTAAACAAAGAAGCAACGGCGGTTTTGGTAAATCTGGCTTTGCTGAAAATTAACGAACTCGATAGCTTGAAATTAAAACGCAGCATGCGCGATATGCTGCTTGAAAAACTGGTGGATTATTACCGCCTGCATTTCGATACGCTGGGTGAAATAAAGTCGCTAAAAGTGCTTCAGGAGGTTTTTTCCTGATCGTCTTTCACAATCACGACTTCATAGGTGTAAAGTTCGGCAGTTTTCCATCCGTCCCAGCCAATTCCGGCTTTGTTTTTTGCACATCTTCCCAGAAATTCTTCTTTGCTCCAGCCCGTTTTTTCGACTACCTGTGGTAAAAAGGTGCCCGAATTTAAACCGCTTTTTATATAAATACCATGCTTGCCCAACTCAAATTCATCAATCGATTTAATCTTTTTCAGTGGCGTTAATACCGAAACTTCCAACGTCATGTTGTCGAGCTCGTATGGTTGAATCGGGTCGAAACGCTGATCGTTTGTAGCGGAAACTGCAAACCGTTTAATCATTTCGCGCAAGGTTTTTTTTCCGGCAAATCCGCCAATGCAACCGCGTAATTCATTGTTGATATAAATGCTGATAAAAGCGCCGGCTTTCTGATCGAGAATGCTGTCATTACTTTTGTCAGGCCTTTTTTCTTTGATGTCCTCACCCAGGAAACGGGCTATTGAATTTCGTGCCAGTTGCAAAATTTCCTGTTTTTCCGAGCGGCTGATTTCAAAAACAGCTTTTTCGTAAACACCAATGGCCCAGTAACCCACAACGCGGTCTTTTTCGCCGTAAAGCTGGCTGTCGCCCGAGTTTTTGTAGGCCAGTTTTTTGTATTCAAAATCCTTTTTTTTAGTGAGGTAAAGCAGCGTTAATACCGAGGTCCAGCCACACAGTGAGGTGGCAAGATGGCCAATCTTTTTAGCTTTGTTCTTTTCAAGTGCTTTTAACAGCTTTTTGGGCTTGTTTTTGCAAATGGCATCGGCTGTTAGCAGGTCTGTCAACTTTGCATTTTCGTAGCTGGGGTAGTGCGAAAAGTCGGTGCTGATAACAAATAAATTTTCAGGAGTAAAATAAGGCCGCAGTGCTTTTGCCAGTTTCTTGCAAATACCGGCTGAGTGGGTTCCAAGTATTATTGGTACCAGTGTAAAATCATTTCCTAAACGATATTGCAAAAACGGCAACTGAACTTCGAGGCTGTGTTCGTAGAGGTGCGATTCATCGTGCTCGGAAAATACCGGTGATGAGGCCAGCAGTTGTTTACCAATCTTTTTATTTACAGTAATCTCGCCCAGCGGCGTTTCATAATTTCCTTCGGTGTAAACAGCGGCACCGCCAAACGAATAACGGTGGCTCGATGCCAATACAAAAATATTCTGATAGCTTTTGTTGGCCGGAATTTGTTTGAAGGCGGCAGCGGCAACTTCTCCGCTAAAGATGTAGCCCGCATGCGGAGAAATAAGGGCTCGCAGCGTTTGCGAGGTTTTTACAGTAACGGCCTTGTTAAAAAAATCCTCCAATTCACCTCGTAAATCGCTGGCCGAAGAAGGGTAAAATTGTCCGGACACTGCCGGTTCGCGGTTTTTATTTTTATTGAATATCATAGGTTTCCTTTGCTAAAAGGTAGTAATACTATTACGAAACTCAATGAAATTGGTTTATGAGCCGGTTTGTGAAGAAACATTTAAATAGCAATGGTTTTTGCGGGCAGCGATTTTACGGATAAAAACAGATAATGTAAATTTACGTGAATACTAAAGCTGAATGGAATTAAACAAGGTACATAGTGTTATTCGTGTGCTGGCAGAAGCCGGAAGAGCGATCATTGAAGTGTATGAAAGTAACGACTTTGATGAGCAGCGTAAATCGGATAATACTGCTGTTACGCGGGCCGACAAAGCGTCGAGTAAGATTATAAATGCCGGCCTTGTACAAATATTTCCCGAAATTCCTGTTTTAGATGAAGAAACCAATTTCCCGGAGTACAAGATTCGTAAAACCTGGGAGAATTACTTTTTGGTCGATCCGCTGGATGGCACAAAGGAGTTTATTAAACGAAACGGTGAATTTTGTATCAACATCGCATTGATTAACAAAACTGCCCCGGTATACGGATGGATTTACGAACCCTTGAAAGAAAAAGGCTGGTTCTGTGGTAACGGCGAAGGGATTTATGCGTTCGACAGCAAAGGGAATTTCAAAGAAATGCAGAAGCCGGAGCCCTACAACGGAAAAATAAGAGTGGCTACCAGTCGCTCGTTTTTTAAGCCCCGCGAAGCCGAGCTGATTGAAAAAATGAAAGGCACCTTTGAGCTGGAGATACTGCACTGCGGCAGTTCGAAAAAGCAAATCGAGATCATTAAAGGAAACGCCGATATGTACCTTAAAGCCGGTCCCTGCTCGGAGTGGGATACAGCTCCCGGCCAGCTAATGGTGGAAGAGTTTGGCGGTACCGTTTTTCGTCAGGATACCTTCGAAACCATGGCCTACAACAAAGCCGATCTTATAAATCCACATTTTGTAATGCTGAGCGAAAGGCTTAATACCCCCGATTTTATTGCATTTATGCAGCAAATAATTCAGGAGTAGTTCGCCTGCTTAACTTTTCTTTTTGATAAATAAAACCTAACTTGTTCGGGTAGAACGGGACTTCCCCTTTTGTGTAAACCAAAAACAAATAGTAATGAAACGTACATTTATTTTATTGGCAGTGGTGGTAGTTGCAGCCTTCCTTTTTGCCGGATGCGCAACACAATCGTTTAAAAATATTGGCGATCCTCCGGGATTTATAAAAGGTGTTTTTCATGGTTTTATTTTACTGTTTAGTTTTATAGCCAGTCTTTTTACCGATTACGAAATTTATGCTTTCCCCAATGCTGGAGGCTGGTATAACTTTGGTTATCTTATTGGCGTGATGTTATTCTTTGGCGGTGGTGGTGCCGGCGCCAAATGCAAAAAATAGACGGCCCCGAAATAAATTTTTTAGTTGCGAACAACATGCTGTGCAAAACTTGCGTTTGTTTACAAAAACTGACGCCGGTGTAATGCGTATCTTCGTGTTGGATTTTAAACAGAAAAACAGAAATAAAAATTTAATGAGATGAATAGGATCGTTGTTCTTTTAGCAATTCTTGCAATTACTGCTTCTTCATGTAAGGTATTTCAAAAATCGTCGGGTCAGGCCGAATCGGCATATACTACCGACACTACAGCACCAACAAAAGTGTTTACTGTTCCGGGTAGCGAAACAACCACGCAGCCAACAGCTGTAGCAAAACCCGAACCGGTAGCCGACGAAAAACCAATTGCAATACGTAAAGAGCAGGTTTCGTTTACCAGCGAGACGGATCAGACTGCAAACGCCGGAAACACGTTCTTCGTGATTTTGGGTTCGTTTAGCCAGTTGGATAATGCAAAAAATTACCGTACAACGCTAATTGATGAAGGTTTTACCCCAATCATTCTGCACAGCGAAACCGGCTATTACCGTGTTTGTGTTAATTCGTACAAAGCAGAAACTGAAGCTCGTGGCAGAGTTGCACAAGTGCGCAATGCTTTCCCGAAATACGCTGATGTATGGCTTTTAATTAAAGAATAAAAAATATTTCAAATTGATTTGAAAACGCCGCTTTATGCGGCGTTTTTTGTTTCTGTATGATGTCATTAGTGTGTGATATACTTGATTCAGATTCCTCGCGATGCTCGGAATGACAGGAGATTCAGGAGGCCGAATGGAGGAGTGGATATTTGGGCGCCAAAATATCCACTCCTCCATCTTCTAATATCATAACCAGATGTCATTCTGAGCGTAATGCAATGAAGCGAAAGAATCTTTTTCATTATCCTATTTTTTGTGGACTATCATATTAGGAATCTTTAAAAATTCTTAAAATCAACAACAAAGGGCTTCCGGGTGTTATATTTTCAAAATTTATTGGAAATCAGTATTACATTTGTAATCGTTGCAAAAAATAAATACCCATTCTAGAAAGAAAAATTTTTATGTGTAAAGACGAAAAACAGAAGTTACTTGATCAACGCTACCTGAAGATGGCTGATATATGGTCGCAAAACTCATACTGTAAACGCCGCCAGGTAGGTGCATTAATTGTAAAGGATAAAATGATTATTTCTGACGGTTACAACGGTACGCCGGCAGGATTTGAAAATATATGCGAGGACGAAGACAACAAAACAAAACCATACGTGCTACACGCCGAGGCCAACGCCATTACCAAGGTGGCCAAGTCGGGTAACAGTAGCGACGGTGCCACTTTGTACGTTACCTCATCGCCTTGTTTAGAGTGTTCGAAATTGATTATTCAGGCCGGAATTAAACGTGTGGTTTTTACCGAGAGCTACCGCCTGGAGGATGGAATAAACCTGTTAAAACGTGCTGATATTGAGGTGAAACAGGTTGACATTTAAAGGCAAAAGTTGCAAGTGAAAAGGCAAAAGTGAAATTTTTCTTTACACTGCCGGTTGTTTTGCCGCCATTTTTTACATTAAAATCAGGTTGGGCTTGTTATCAGAAGTTCCGGCCATTGAAGAAAGCCTATGAACAAGAAAACAACAATACTTTTACCTGTGCTGATCGCCATTGCTGTTGCTGCAGGTATTCTAATCGGAAACCTTTTAAGCCGAAATGCTGCTACTCCGGCATTCCATGGAATGGGATTTTCGCAACCCAATAAAATATCTGCTATTCTCGACCTGGTTAACAGAGGCTATGTTGACAGTGTGAATACCAGCGAAATTGTAGAAAGTACGATTCCGGAAATACTTAAAAATCTCGATCCGCATACCACTTACATTCCTGCCCGCGACATGAGCGAAGTGCAGGAAGAAATGAGCGGTAATTTTTCTGGCATCGGGGTACAGTTTTCTATTCAGGAAGATACGGTGCGTGTTATTGAAGTGATTTCTGGAGGCCCGTCGAGCCAGGTGGGCGTTTTGCCCGGCGACCGCATTGTAAGTGTAAACGATTCGCTGATTGCCGGGGTAAAGGTGCAAAACAACACGGTGATGTCGCTTTTGCGCGGCGAAAAAAACTCAAAAGTCCGGGTGGGCATTGTTCGCTCGGGTTATAATGATGAGCTGGAATTTGAAATTACCCGTGGCGACATTCCGTTATACAGCGTTGATGTGTCGTACATGATTGACGATCATACCGGCTTTATAAAAATCAGCCGTTTTTCGAATGCCACCTACCGCGAGTTTATGGAGGGAATGCTGAAACTGAAAGATGCAGGAGCCGAAAAAGTAATTATCGATTTGCGAAGCAACCCCGGTGGAGCACTGGTTGGCGTGTTGCAAATGGTTGACGAATTTCTGGCCAAAGGAGAACCTATTTTATATACCGAAGGCCTTCATCAGCAACGGAAAACCTACAATGCTTCGGCAAAAGCTACCTTCTCCGACATTGGTGTTTATGTAATGATCGACGAGTTTTCGGCATCGGCAAGCGAGATTTTTGCCGGTGCTATGCAGGATAACGACCGCGGATTTGTAATCGGGCGTCGTTCGTTCGGAAAAGGCCTGGTGCAGGAACAAATTCCACTGATGGACGGATCGGCATTGCGCTTAACTGTGGCGCGTTTTTACACGCCCAGCGGACGCTGTATTCAAAGTTCGTACGAAGATGGCAACGAAGAGTATTACGATCATATTTACGAGCGTTTTCACAATATGGAGCAGTTGGTGGCCGATAGCATTCATTTTGTCGATTCGTTGCGTTATGAAACCAAAGGCGGACGCGTGGTATATGGTGGTGGTGGTATTATGCCCGACTTTTTTGTGCCGGTTGATACCACCGGAAATTCGGAATATTTCAATCAGATTTACCGCAAAGGATTGATTTATTCGTTTGCTTATGCTTATGCTGATTCGCACCGCGATGAGCTCTCGAAATTCACTACAGCCAACGAGTTCGAGAATTATATGGATGAACATAACGCGATGAACGAATTTATTGCTTATGCCGAAGAGAAGGGTGTGAAAAGAGATGCCGAAGGTTTAAAGGTATCGGGAAAGGTGATTAACACGCAAATGAAAGCCTATGTTGCCCGGAATATTATGGGCGAAGAGGGTTTTTACCCGATTATCAAACAGATTGATAAAACGTTGTTGCGCGCCATTGAGGTGTCGCAGCAAAACCTGATGGTTGAAAATGTGGTGGCTACCGATTCGGTGGTTTCGGTGTTGCAATAAGTTTATTTACCCGCGGGTATAGAAAGATCCGGGCCGTATTATCTGAAAAGATAAACGCCCCGGATTTTTTTTGAAAAGCTATATTGAATTAAGGAAGTCGTTTTTTTACACACCGTTCTAAATGGAGCTGTTTTAACTTTCGTCCGGAAGAACCAATTAGCTTCGATCATTTTTCATTCGCCGGACGATTCAAATCAAATCATCCTGACCCAGGGCGACGTAATTCAAAGAATTACTCTGCCCCGGGCTATAATAAAACGCACTTTCAGCGCTATGTATTAAGAGCTCCAGGGTGGTGAAAGGCAATAAGGTAATAAGGTTTTGGGATGGATCAGGTACAAAGGCTACTAAGGTTTTGGTTGAAGAATAAGGTTTTTGTTTACCATGTAAGAATCAACGGCCTTTTGGGTTCCGGAACGTAATAGCAGTGCATAAAACCTTGTCTGTAAAGCATAAACCTTAGCACTTTCAGCGCTCTTTTTATTATTTTAATCCGACAGCAAATATGTTATAGGGCTGAAAGTCCGTAGTAATTTAGCCCCGGGCAAACGCACCGCCGGATGGCGGAAGTGTCGCCCGGGGTTAATGTTAAGCATTAGAAAAGGCGCAAATGCAAAAGCATATTGAAAATGGAATGTGTAATGCGCCTCATTTAGAGGCCTTTTTTCGAAAATTAAGCTTAAAATATTTGCGTACAAAGGGTAGATATCCCGAAGGGATAAAACATGATTAAGCTCGTGTGAAAACCAGGAGCGGGTTTTATAAGGCTCCGAGATGGTGAAAGGCAATAAGGTAATAAGGTTTTGGGATGGATCGGGCACAAAGGCTACTAAGGTTGGGATTGAAGAATAAGGTTTTTTATTTATCGCATAGGGATGAACAGCTTTTTGGTTTTTTGTAGTTGATTGGAATAGGTAAAACCTTATCTATAAAGAAAAACCTTAGTAGCAAGATTTAAAAATAGAAATCAAACCTTATTACCTTATTAAATCCAAAACCACTTTTTTTAGCGTGAAATGGCTGTAAGGGGAGCAGTTTTCAGAAGATAATTGATGAAAAAGTACTAAATCCTAAAAAGTCGGCATTTAAATTTAATGAAATAGTACTGTATCCTAAAAAGTAGGAAGTTAGATTCAATGAAACTGCGATGAATCCTAAAAAATCTGCGTTGATATTTAATGAAACATCGTTGTATCCTAAAAACTAATAATGGATAATTAATGAAACAACGCTGAATTATAAAAACAATTAACTGATAATTTAGGAAACAACGCAGTATTATTAAGAAAAATTGTTTTAAATGTATTAACTTACAGTGAAATAACAGTTTCATTTAATGAGAAATAAGTAATGGCCATAAACAATCTTACCCCGATTACTCCCGAATTACTTTACGATGGTTTGGTGGAAATACTTCCGGATAAAAAGTCGCGACTGAAAGATTTTATCCGCGAAAATAAAAGCAGCGGAAATAGCTACATGGATTTATTTGCCCAAACGGTTCGTAATTATGGAAAGCGCGACGTTGCAGACTATGGCGAACTGCTCGGCGTAAATTACAGGCATTTGGATGGTGCTGTGAGATGGATGTCGGGGATGGGAGTGCACGCCTGGATGACTGAATACCTGCGCCTGGTAGCCTGCGATTTGGTTGAACATACCGATTTTAGTTTTAAGGATATAGGCCAGATCATGGGCTTTTCGCCAAGCAGCTTTTCGCAGTTTTTCAGAGCCTATCAGAAAATGCAGGCCTGGGAATATCGGAACCTGAAACAGCATGGGCGAAAAAGAAGGTATTTTCGGCGTTGATGTTTCGTTATTAGTCACTGGTCATTAGTCACAAGGAAGGTGATGAGAAATCAGTATCTAGTATTGAGTATTGAGTAACCAGTATTGAGTAACCAGTATCCTGCATCCAGTATCGAGTAACCAGTATCGAGTATCCGGCATCCAGCATCCAGTTGAGCGAAGCGAAATCCCGACCGGAAGCGTCGGGGCATCCAGTAACGGATTTCTCAGTTGTACCTTCTTCGAAATGACATCGAGATCTAAGTAGAAAAAGGATCGGATCCGTATAATTTTCAATAAAGACGGATTCGATCCTTTTCCTTTAATCTTGTTTATTTCGATATTTCCAACATCCGTTGAATCGGGATGCGGGCTTTTTCAATTACATCTTGTGGAAGTGTAACCTCGGGCTGTTCGTGTTTTAAGCAGATGTACAGCTTTTGCAGGCTGTTTAGCTTCATGTACTCGCAATCGTTGCAGGCGCATGTTGAATCGTTTGATGGTGCCGGAATAAATACCTTATCCGGGCAAGCTTTGGTCATCTGGTGCAGAATACCGCTTTCGGTGGCTACAATAAATTTCTTTGCCTCGCTGCTCTGTACGTAGTTCAGCAGGGCAGTTGTTGATCCAATGTGTTTAGCCAGCAGTAATACCGGTTTTTCGCACTCGGGATGGGCGATAAATTCGGCATCCGGATTTTTGTCCATCAGGTCGATAATCTTTTCTACCGAATATTTTTCGTGAACCATGCAGGCACCGTCCCACAGCACCATGCTGCGGCCGGTTATGCTGTTAATGTAGTTTCCAAGGTTTTTATCCGGAGCAAAAATCAGCTTCTCATCTGCGGGGAAACTGTCGACAATTTTCTGGGCATTGGCTGATGTGCAAACAATGTCGGACATGGTTTTTAACGCCGCCGTTGCATTTACATAGGTAATTACCTTGTGGTCGGGGTATTGCGCTTTAAATGCAGCAAATTTATCAGCCGGAGCCGATTCGGCCAGTGAGCAGCTTGCTTTCAGGTCGGGAAGGATAACCTTTTTATCGGGATTGATGATTTTGGCTGTTTCGGCCATAAAATGTACCCCCACAAAAACGATGATATCAGCATCAACTTTTGCAGCGGCCTGCGCCAGTCCGAGGCTGTCGCCCACATAATCGGCAATGTCCTGCAGTTCGCCCTCAACGTAAAAGTGGCTGAGTATTACAGCATTCTTTTCCTTTTTCAGGCGTTTAATTTCTTCAACCAATTTCAGTCCCGGATCAATTGTTTCTTCAATATAACCCTTCTCGTTCAACATTTTCTCTATATGAAGCTGTTTCATCTCTCTTTGTCTGAATAAACAGGGCGCAAAAATATAAATTCCTGAAGAAAAAACAGTGATATCGGTTAAATGTTTGGTTTTGAAGCATAAAAAAAGCCGCATAAACGCGGCTTTCTTTATATTGAATAATGGTCGATTATTCTATTGTGCACTTACGTGGCTGAAATAAAAACCATGTGAAAGCTGAGGTGATTCATTATAGGAACCCTTTGCTGCAATCATGGTTAGTGTATCACCTACTTTAATGTCTTTGGCGGCTATCAGACCTTTTTTGTCATCGCCACTTGCACCATATCCCGGATAACAACCATATGCGTATATTTCACCGCTATCGTCTTGTAAATAAAGATTACCGTATGTTTCGCTGGTAATCGATGCGATTGTGCCGGTTACCATAAAATACACGTTGCTGTCATCTGGTTTTGTTAGTACCTCGGCAATAGTTGCAGGGGTTACAGGTTTAGCTTCTTCCAATACCGCATCAACAACCTGTGGATTTCCTTTGTATTCGCCACGTTTACCAACAATGGTAATAATGTCGCCCTGTTTTAAGTTTTTGTCCTGGAAATCCTCAATGCCATAAACATAGGTTTCACCGGAGTAATCGCGCAAGTATAAATTGCCGTAGGTAGTATTGGAAATTTCGGTAATAACACCTGACAAACGATATAGCGTATTGCCAACTTCGGCGGCAAGGAAATCTGCGATAGATACCTCTAAAATGGCTCCTTTTTGGCTAAGCGATGTTTGTGATGTGTAGTTTTTAGTTCCATCAGTAGTGCTGAACGTGATCGTTGTTTCACGATCTCCGGCTTCATTAGCTTCAGCTTTGAATGTTACAACACTATTTGTTCCTACGGTTTGAATAGATGAAATTGACAACCAAGACTCGGCATCAGCAGGGATTTCTACCGATAAGCCTTCGCCTTTGCAGGTAACGTAGGCAATAAATTCGCCACCTTCGATAGGAAGTTGTGCGTTTTCTGTTGAATCAACCTTTACCAGCGATTTATTGATGTTGATAACGGTTACATTCACCAACTGAGGAGTTCCTTTGTAAGAACCTTTAGGTCCTTCTATTGTAATTTCGTCGCCTACTTCAAGTCCCCAGCTTAGAAAGTTTTTCTCTCCCCCTTTTGAATCAAGCGTACCATAAATATAGATTGAACCTGTTTCGTCCTCTAAATACCAGTTCCCGTAAGTGGTGTTGGTTATTGACGTAACAACACCGGTTACCTGGTAGGTTTTGCTTTCAGGGCCGGCGAGTATCTCTGCTACTGTGGCAGGTGCAACTACTGCCAAACCCTGGATGATGTTAATACGTTGTGTTTCGCCTCCGCACTGGATTAAAATCTCGGCAGTACGACCATCTAAGGCCGATTCGGCCGAAAATGTAAGTGTTGACTCACCGGCACTGCCCGAAGTAGATGAGAGCGACAACCATTCTACCGTGTTCTCTAATGTCCAGCTATCTTTAGCCATTATGGTAATGGTGGTAGAACCGCCATCAACGGGAATCGATACGTATGACGACGATACCTGAATTTCATCAAGTAGAGTCACTGTGTCTTCATCGTTACAACTCGTCATCAGGGCAAGTATTGCGATGAATATTGGAAATAAATATTTTAGTTTCATTTTATCTGTGCTTTATAAATTAGTTGAAAATATATTTGATACCAATAGAAGCATACCAGCACTGACCCAATGTATAGCTTGGTGTGAATGTTTTGGTATTACCATGGATTGAAGCAGGTGTAGAGAAGGTAGCCACTCCGTCGGCATCAACACCTTCGTACTTAAGAATACGGGCATCCGAACCAATTTCAGGGTTCAGGTATTTGGCTACACCCCAGCTGTTGTTAAAGAAATTCATTACGTTTTTAATGTCAAAGCTAAGTTGCAGTTTGTTTACGCTGTTACCTGTTTTAACCGAAAAATCGTGTTTGTAGCTGAAGTCAACGCGGTGTACCCATGGTGAGTAAACGCTGTAGGCTTCGGCATACTCGCCTTGCTGATCTTTCAAATAATCGTTGTTATGCACATAATCCATAAAACGGGTTTGATCGTCGGCAGAAACAAAGCGGAACTCGTTGTTGGCCACTTCTTCGTCGGTTGGAACGTAAATTGCATCGTAGTTGTATCCGTCACCGTTCATGTCGTTAACCGTCATAAATGATTCGTTTGCTCCACCACGCCATGCTTCGTAGATAACGCTAAAGTGGTTACCGCTCTTGTCGTGTGTAGTAAGCGATGCTACCAAACGGTCGGGTGTGGTATATTGCGAGTTGTGCAGTTTAATATTGTTCGGACCTTCCACTGTTGGAACGTAAGTAAATGCCGATTCAGGATTCGATCCCGGCATGCCGGTTACATCTTTTGCAACGGTGTGTGTATAGGCAGCCATCAGGCTAACCCATTCTGCCGGTTTAGCATTTACAGTAATATTGGCCGACCAGCCATAACCGCGGCTTGTGTTATCCAAAACAAATGCTTTGGTTCCAGAGCGGTAACCTGCCGGGTAAATCGGACGATTGTCAACACCGTTGAAACGGGCAAAACCTCCAACATTTGGAATACTCCAGTCGGAAATAGAAACACCGTTGATCGTTTTGTTGTAAATTCCTTCAACTGTTGCCGATAATGGGAACGATGTTGGGAAGGCATAATCAACTGCAAATGATGTTTTCCAAACCTGTGGCATTTTAAAATCTGAAGCTACCGCTGCAATAGAAGAAGGAACTGTTCCGTCTTCAGGCGAAATAGTTGTAGGATAACCTAAACCTGCCAGTTTATCGTGAAGTGCTGCTATTGTTGCATTTCCTTCGGCATCGGTTACCAAACCTCCGGCAAATTCATCCATTGAGAAGCCGTTGTTTTCGGCATTTCTTGCATTTATTTGTGCCTGGTACTGTACCATACCGCCGTTGGTTGGCATGTTGGTGAAGAATACAAGCGGTAAATTACCCGAGAAAAGACCGGTACCACCACGAACTTTCAGGCTCTTGTCGCCGGAAGCATCCCATACAAAACCTACACGTGGCGAGAAAATGATATTGGCATCAGGCCATTTTCCTGTGTCAATACTTCTGCCGTTATAATCAAGGTCTTTAATTGCCTGGTTGGTAATCAGGTCGTTATTGTTAAAAATAAGTCCATCAATGCGAAGTCCGTACGAAAGTTTGAATCTGTCGGTAATACTCCAGTCGTCCTGGGCATAAGCTCCGATTTTGTTACTTGTTACACGTGCTGCAGGGTTTGTTTCACCATCGTAGCCATACGTTAAGTTTACAATCTCAGGAGTTGCTTCGTTTAAGAAGTCGTCGAGGCTTGAGTAGCGATAATAACCTGTTCCGTTACGCATGTAGGCATTGTCGGCCATTTTGTACTCGTAAGCAATACCGCCAACAATTTTATGGTTACCTAAGTAAAAGGTCATCTCGTCTTTAATGTTCCATACATTATTGTGAACCCCGTTGTTCCAGGTAAAAAGCTCGTAACCTAATGAAAGGTAGGCTTGATCATCTTTCAAAATGTCGATAAATGGAAACGGTGCCGAATTTGTTCCGCGAACATCGTCAAGCTTTGAGTAGGTTGCCAGAAACTGGTTCGAGATGTTTTCCGACAAACGACTGTTTAAGTCGAAAGAAAATGAGTGAACCAGGTTGTCCATCGAATACATCGAGTTGGCATACGACATTGAAGCCTGTGACATCCTGGCCTCCGACATACGGGTACCTCCGTCCATAGAAGATGCATTAGGCGATCTCCATGACGAATTTTTGGTGTAGTTATAGCGTAATGCCAAACGGTGTTTGTCGGTGATGTTCCAGTCGATACGGGCAAGCAGTTTTTTGTTGCTTTCGTCTGCAGGGAAACTGGAGTAAGATCCTGTTTCATATCCGTATTTATTTCTTACGAAATCAGAAACTGTCTGAAGATCGTCTTCTGTTGTGCGCGAAATAAAATTGTCAGCATCAGCAACACCATCAGTTGAAGCTCTCCAGCGGTTAGCAATAGTTGGCGTTTCCTCCTTCTCGGCGTTTACGAAGAAGAATAATTTGTTTTTAATGATTGGGCCTCCTAAAGTGAATCCGTATAAGGTATTCCGGTCTTTCTCGCGTGCTCCGGCAATTTCCTGTCCGTCAACAGCATTTCCGCGCATGTTTTCGTTTCTGTGATAAGTATATGCGCTTGCTTTAAAGGTGTTTGTACCCGATTTTGTAATCGCGTTTACTCCACCACCAATAAAGTTTGTTTGGCGCACATCGTAAGGGGCAATTACTACCTGTAGTTCTTCAATGGCTTCAATAGAGATTGGGTTACCTCCGCCAGGAAGCGCATCGCTCAAACCAAAGTTATTGTTGAAGTTTGCGCCGTCAACAGTAAAGTTGGCTGTACGGCCATCTGCTCCGGCAAAGCTCATACCGTCGCCTCCATAAGGCGAAAGGCGTGTAATGTCGGTAATGCTGCGGTTTACCGTAGGCAAATTATCAATCTGGTCGTTTGTAATATTGGTTACTGCTCCGGTTTTCTCATTCGAGAATTTTGTGCGGGTTGCCGATACAATAACTTCATCCAATGACAGTGCTTCTTCTGTTAGTTCAACATTCACCACGTAGTTTTCACCTAAGCTCAGGGTGATATTGTTTTGGGTGAATGAACCATATCCAATGAAGGAAACTACAACAGTATAAGGTCCGCCTACACGCATACCGTTTAGGTTGAACCGGCCCTCCACGTTGGTTACAGTGCCGTAAATTGTTCCTGAAGGGGTGTGTGTGGCAACCACCGTTGCACCTATAACAGCTCCCTCGGCATCGGTAACACGTCCGCTCATACTGGATGTGGTTACCTGTGCCTGAATAATAGTAGCAGAAAAGAGAATAAATGCTACTAAAAGAAAACAGATTTTTTTAATCATAGATTTGGAATTTAAATAATTATTGAATGGATTGTATGTGTTTGTCTTTCTTATTGACAATAGAGAATGAATGGTTTAACTGAACGTATTGTTTTGTGTACGCTAATGTGGTTTTCATTTTCTAGTTGTGTACAGTTTTATTTTTTGACTGTTAAATCAAATTACCCATAATTTCCTAAACGTGCAGCAAAGGAAGCTTTTCTTTCAATTGTTTTTGTTAAATAGATGTTATCTTATTGTGTACTATGCCTTAACTTTTGCCCTACTTCTAACAAGCTAAAATTCTTATTAATGCTCAGTAAAAACAAGTCAACACGAATTAAGTTGTTAAACAAATGGTTTGAGTTATTAACATTTTTATTCACATTTTAACATTTCGAATGCGTTGTGTGGGCGGCATAACTGCATCTTATTGTTAAAAATGAGGATGGATTTTCATTTTCTTGAAAAATTGCTAAAAAATAATAGATGATGTAAGTTGCAGTATAACAGTGCGTAAGGTGTTGTTGCTTAAATTAAATATGAAAAATATGGTACTATGTGTAGCAAAGTACTAGATTAATTACATATATTTGTAATGCAAACAACGATGTAAAAAACAGTACAATCTTTAAAAAAGTTCTTTGCAGCTTGTAACGGAAACAAAAAACAGTCGTCTTAAAAACGGAAACAGAAAATAAACAGAAAGCAGAAAAGGAAGAGCGAACTTCAGAAAAAATCGCAAAGCCAAAAAACAAAAAACAATGTTCAGAAAGCAGTTTTACGATCAGCAGCAGTAGTAGTAAGTTTTGTTCTTATTAGTTTTACGGTAAGTGCACAAACATTTTGGAAACGTTTATTGGAGAATACGGGATTTAGCGATATTGCCATGGCAATGGCAGCGCCCGCTGAAATGGAAGATGGGGAAGTAATTCCTGCCGAAGCTAACTATTACTTTGTTAACGAAGTTGAGCCGGCCATGGAGGTTGAAGCATGGATGACCGACGATTCAAGGTTTAATGCCACACAGTTTGAATACAGCGAGGCAATAGAAACAGACCTTGAGCTGGAATACTGGATGATGAATGAAACATTTTTTCAGCCGGTGGTAGAAGAGGAAGCAGCACTGGAGCTGGAAGCCTGGATGGTTTCGGAAAATACCTGGGGCTTTTAAGAGGAGGTAAAGCCAATTAATTGTGATAAAAACAGAGGACTAACAGATAGAAAGGGACATAAAATGAAGATAGAAAACACAAAAGCACAAATGAGAAAGGGAGTACTGGAATACTGTATCCTGCTCGTTCTCGACGGAAAACCACTTTATGCCAGCGATATTATTCAATCGTTGAAAGAAGCAAAAATGATTGTGGTAGAAGGAACATTGTATCCCTTGTTAACACGGCTGAAAAACGCCGGGTTACTGGCTTATCGCTGGGAAGAGTCAACACAGGGGCCACCCCGGAAATATTATGAGCTTACCGAAACCGGCCGTACTTTTTTAGTGGAACTAGAAGGCTCGTGGAGCGAACTGGTTGGCGCAGTGCAAACAATTAGAGACAACAAAGCTTAATACATCCTAATAAATTCAAACAAAAAACGAGATGAAGAAGACATTCACAATAAATATAAGCGGCACAATATTTCACATTGAAGAGGATGCTTACGAGGTGCTGCAAAAATACCTTATCAATTTGAAAAATCATTTTGGAGTTGACGAGGAAGGAAAAGAGATTATTGCTGATATTGAAGCGCGTATTGCCGAGATTTTCAGCTCGAAAAGTACCGACGAGAAAAAGGTGATTACCGTTGAGTGGGTAAACGACATGATTGAAATAATGGGAACACCTGAAGATTTTGCCGAAGAAGAAGGCGAAGAAGATGTTTCTATTGCGTCGGAAGCCAAGCGCAAACGTCGTTTGTACCGCGATCCCGATCATCGTGTATTGGGTGGAGTTTGCGGAGGTTTAGGCGCCTATTTTAACATGGATCCGGTAATCTTGCGCATTATCCTGGTAGTTCTGTTTTTCGTAACATCTGGTGCTGCAGGTTTGGCTTATATTATTTTATGGATTGCTGTGCCAAAAGCAGTTAATACAGCTCAACGCCTTGAAATGCGCGGTCAGGAAGCTACCGTAAAAAACATCGAAAAGTCGATTAAGGAAGAGGTAAAGGAAGTAAAAGAAAGTTATAAGAAATTTAAAGAATCGGACACCTACTCGAAAGGAAAAAAGTCGATGGAAGGAGCCGGCGATGTGGTTTATAATATTTTCAAAGTTATTCTGAAAGTATTTGTAATTGTGTTTGGTGTGTTCCTTATCATTTCCGGTTTTTTCGGAATACTTGGATTGGCTTCATCGATGATTATTGGCCATTCGTTTGTAGAAGGAATGCCCCTGATTTGGGGCCCCGAAATTCATGTGCCCAATATGTTGAACCATTTTATTGAGCCCGGTGCAGTAACCTGGGGATTGATTTTGGTTGGACTGATTACAGGCCTTCCGTTGCTTGCTCTTGTTTATATCGGAACCAAGCTGGTTTTCAGGTATAAATCGAACAATGCAATAGTTGCCCTGTCGATGGCGGGTGTTTGGTTGGTATCGCTTTTTGCCCTGTTAATTCTTTCGGTGGGGCAGGTTGGTAACTACAAACAAAGCTCATCAATCACTAAAAGCGAAACCATTTCGTGCGATTCGTGCCAGACTCTCTATCTGCGGGTAGCCGATGATAAATTGGATGATTACGCCGAAATTGACTGGGATGTTGAAGGTTTTAAAGTGGCTGTTATTGATGGAGAAGAAGTAGTGGTTGGTTATCCGCAGTTGGATGTTATCCGTTCGTCGGGCGACGATTTTGTGGTAACCGTTCGTTATTCATCACGAGGTAAAACGCGTGACAATGCTAAACAGTGGTGCGAAGAAATGGTGTACACTTACGAAAGAACTGATTCAACGCTATATTTCGATCCGTATTTCTTTATCGGCGACGAGGCAAAATGGAGAGGTCAGGAAGTGGATATAAAAGTACGCGTACCTGAAGGAAAAGCAGTTTTCCTTGGAAGCGACATGGACGAAATTATTCATGATATTGAAAATGTTTCGAACACCTGGGATGGCGACATGGTTGGTAAATACTGGGAAATGAAACCTGAAGGACTAACCGAAAAAACAATTGAATAAAAACACAAAGACACGGAGGCACAAAGTGAAAAGCGAGAATATAGCTTTGTGACTTAGCGTCTTCGTGTTTAAAATATTTAGCTATGAAAACAATTACAACACTACTTTTTGCCCTTGGTCTATTTGTTGGCCGGGACTGCTGGCTTCGGGGCAAAGCAAGTCGGATAAAATGTACGATACCTTTGCTAATAAAGACGGAATTACCAGCTTTTCGTTCTCAAAAGATATGATCGATGCTATTGATATGGATTTAGGCGATGATGATGAAAAGAATGTAACCGGCGATTTGCATCGGATTCGGTTTATGTCGTACAATCCCGAAAAAGGAAGTTTAAAAAATAGCGAGTTTACTAAAAAAGCTATTGCGCTCCTTCCTGCGAAATATGAGAAATACGAAGACGATGATGATGATTCGGATGCCGAGATCTATTTACTGGGAGGAAAGAAAAAATACTCCGAGTGTCATGTATTTATCACCAGTGAAAATGCGGACGGTAACAGTTTTGTTGTGTCGTTTTTTGGCGATTTCAATGTAAACGATATCGACAAGCTAAAGTCGCAAGGGCAGGATATGTCGGAATAAGCAAGATAAGTAGTGTTTTTCGGAAGGTCGTTGTAAGCTGGTATGTTTATAACGACCTTTTGTTTTGCAGTAAATTGTTGTAATTAGCGACTCTCAATATCAAATCATGTCCCAAAATGAAACAAACCCCACCCGGCAAGGCTTCTGTGTTCACACGTTTGTGTTAATTTTTTACTTTTGGCTGTCACGATGTAACAAATTGTATTGTTATATTTGAAACGAGTGCTTGCAGGTTGGCAATTGTTGTTTTCAGAGTGATAAAAACACAGGCAAAAGGTTTTATGCAAATAGGCCCAAAATGGAACAGTTGCATTTTTCCTGAAAAGCCAACAAGGCTGTTATTCTCATGTGCAGGGAATAGCAGTGAATACAAAAAGATAAAAACGTAAGTGTAAAAGAATTGTGAGGCCAGAGTGCTATAGGGACATATTAACTATTTCTCATGCTATCAATTTGGCGGAGGTGCATGTAACCCAGATGTTTACTAAGGTTAGGTTCGTATCTTTGCTTGTCTTTTTTTCATTAATCATTTCACTTTCATTTTCAAAGTCTGCTTCTGGCCAAATTGTTATTTGGAGTGAGGACTTTGATGGATATGAAAACGGAACAAATACTGGTGTCGGCTCATCGGGAAGTGTTACCAGTTGGATAGCTGCCGGGTATAGACAGGAATCTAATAGTACTATTGCGTATGGAGTAACTGTCATCGATAATCAATTAAGAGGGAGGTATACTTCTTATAATAATCCCGACTACAATACCTGGGAAATTGATCCAGGTAATCCAATTGAAATCTCGGGCTTTAGCTTTGTTTCGATATCAGTTGATATTAGTGCAGCTGGTGATATGGAAAACAATGATTACATCCGATTGGAATACAATATAGACGGAAGCGGGTGGAATACATTTGAAACAAACGGATACATTGAAGATAATTTTGGTTCAGCAACTGCCATTCAAAATAACCTGTCAGGTAATTCCTTAAGGTTGCGAATTACGATGGTGAATAGCCAGAATTCTGAATCTTATTATGCTGATAATATTGTGGTAACCGGGAGTGATGCACCGGATTATTGTGTTCCAGATTATACAACTGGAACTGGTGAAGGTGATTTTATTTCGCTTGTTAGGCTCGAATCAATAAACAATACTACAGGGGCATTACCGAATCCCTATTATAATTTCTATAGTAATATTTCAACATCTTTAGAAATTGGAGGGGCCTATAATATTACATTAGGTGTTGGAACCTATCCAACCCAAAACAATATCGCTGCCTGGATAGATTTCAACCAAGATGGAGATTTTAATGATTCCGGTGAAAAACTTGGGGAACTGAATAGTTTAAGTGGTAGTTCAACAGGTGTAATTAATTTTATTGTGCCTGCAATAGCAATTTCAGGAATAACCCGGTTACGCGTGAGAGAGTCTTGGACTACAACAGGAATGGATGCTTGTACAAATTATATTTATGGCGAAACTGAAGATTATAATGTGAATCTTTTGCCCCCTTGCGCAGTAACTGCTTACAATGTTACCGGAGGAGGAGAGTATTGTGCCGGAGACGGAGGAGTAGCTGTTGGCCTGGATGATTCGGAAACAGGTGTTACCTACGAATTGTATCTTAATAGCTCTGCAACCGGAAATATAGTTTCAGGAACAGGCGCTGCAATCAGTTTTGGCAATCAATCTGCTGCAGGAACGTACACAGTTGTTGGTACGCACAACACTGATGCCTGTGAAGTTTCGATGAATGGAAATGCAACAGTAACTGTAAACCCTGTACCGTCAGCACCAACAATAGGTACCGTTACACAGCCATCCTGTACTGAGGCAACAGGAAATGTTGTTTTAAACGGACTGCCTTCATCCGGAACCTGGATTGTAACACAGAATCCGGGAAGTACCACAACATTAGGAACAGGGACAAGTACAACGATAACGGGGCTAGCAGAAAATGATTATACTTTTACGGTTGCTCTTATAAATTCGGGCAATGGCCTTTCTGCTGAGTATTTCAATAACATGACCCTTTCAGGAACTCCTGCCTTAACCAAAACTGACGCAACAGTAGGTTTTAATTGGGGCAATGGTGGCCCGGGAGCACCCATTGGGAATGATAACTTTTCAGTTCGGTGGTCAGGGAAAATCCTTCCATTGTACAGCGAAAATTATACGTTCACAACCAATAGCGACGATGGGATACGGCTTTGGGTAAATGGCACGCAAGTAATTAACAATTGGACAGACCATGCGGCAACCATCAATACAGGAACCATAGACCTTTCAGCAGGGCAATTATATGATATTGTACTGGAATTTTATGAAAATGGGGGGCAGGCAGTCGCTGAACTATCATGGAGCAGTGCAAGTCAAGCTTTAGAAATTATTCCACAGTCGCAATTATATCCAACAGGAACGATTTCATCAGGTTGTCCTTCTCCATTCTCATCTACTTTCACAATTAATGCACAACCTGTAGCTCCGTTAATTACAACACAACCTTCGGCAAACGATGAATCGTATTGTTTAAACGAACCGGCTAACTCTTTGTCGGTTAATGCAGTCGGTGATGGGCTTAATTATCAGTGGTTTAGTAATACCAGCCCGTCAACAAGCGGAGGAGCAACCGTGGGTAGCGATAGCCCTTCTTATACACCATTAACTACAAGTGCCGGAACCCTTTATTATTATGTGGTTGTTAGTGGAAACTGCGCACCGGATGCTATAAGTTCTGTATCCGGGGCAATTACAGTTAATTCGCTTCCAATAGCAACTATTTCATCCAATAACGGGTCGGTGTGTGAAGGAGATGAAGTAATTTTTACCTTTTCGGGTACAAGTGGAGCTACGGTAGCTTATACTATTAACGATGGCACAAACGAAACAGTGGAATTAACTGGAGGAACAGCACAGAAAAATATGGTGAATGTTACTGAAGACCTGATTTTAAAACTGGTTTCAGTTGATGACGGAACCTGTTCAAGAAATTTATCAGAAACAACAACGGTGGTGGTAAATCCACTTCCAAACACCGGAGATATAATACCAGATTAGACAAACAAAAAGATAAAAACAAAAATGAAAAAGACATTAACTTATTTAATTGCAAGCATAGCGTTTATCGTTTTAAGCGGAACGGCTATGGCACAAGAAGGTTTGACTCCTTTTGTAGGATCTACGCATGTTTATTCAGTTGATGCTGACGATGCTACGAATAATACCTTGGAATGGAGTGTAGTTGAAGGCACTCCCGGCAACGATTATACCATTTCTGATGGTGACACCGAAACGGCCACGGTTTTATGGAAAACAGCTGGAACATATAAGCTTCAGTTTTCAGAAACTGCCATTGAAACAGGCTGTATTACAACCAAAGAAGTTACCATTGTGGTAGGAGAAAATACATTTGATGTTTCAACTAGCAATCCTTTAGCAACCTGTAATGCAGCTGATGGACAAGTGAATTATGCAAGTAACGATGCTACAACTTCCATCAAGTTTACCGTTAATATGGCTACCGGTACTGCCGGCTTTAATCCGAACTGGGAAATCACTTTTACACTTTCTCCCGGAACTGGAGCGACTATTGCCAATGTTGCTGCTTCAGAAGGAACATTGTCAGGAAGCGGACCTTATACAATTACCGGAATTACAAGTGCAACCGGTACCGGAACAGTCGATATCACAATGGATGTAACGGGTGATATTTACACCGTACTGGATGTTGATCTTGAAATTACTTCAGCAACTGAATTGACATACAAAACTTCTGATGTTGACAGTGATGACTGGACGGCAATACAAACCATTAACGCAATACCAAATACATCTGAAATTAGAGCGAATTAAAAATTAAAAATCACACAATAGAAATTTATTAGTATGAAAAAATTAGTCTTTCTTTTAACAGCGGTTCTAGTAACTGCATTTAGTACAGGTATATTTGCACAAAGTACAGGAATAGCCCCACAAGTGGGAAGTAAGCACAATTATGCAGTAACATTTACATCGGGTAATACTTACGACTGGGAAGTTACCAGTGATTTTGCAGGCAATACAAGTGTTGAGGGGTCTGTGGTAACTGTTACTGCCGGAACTGATGATGCAAATATTGACGTAACCTGGGATAATCCTGTGCCGGGTACAACTTATTTTGTTCATGTTACAGAGTCGGGAGCAAATAATTGTTCAAATAGAAAAGTACTGGCAGTTGTTCCTGTTAATAGTTTCTCTTTGGATATTGTTAGTGTTGATTTAGAGGATGAAGACTCAGACAACGGAGAAAGTTATGAAATTTGTGCAGCGGATATTACTATTGATGGTTATGATTCCGAAACGAATTCTTTTACTTACAATTATCATAAGGACTCTGTATATTACAAAGTTACAGCAGATGGTATTAACCTGGAAAATACTTCATGGAGCCCTCAGTTTACTATTGCACATGAAGAATTAACCGGTACTGTTGTTACCGCGGGTTGGGCAACAGCAATTGATGGAACCTACTTAATGGGATTGGCAACCGATGGAACGGTTAACGATATTGATGTTGAGACTTCAGCAACAACCTCGGGTGAAATTTGGATTAAAGTTGTGGTAGACAATTCAACAACAAACGAAGGATTAGATGCTAATAATATTACTGTAAATCTGGTTGAAGACGCAGAAACGAATGTTGATAATAGTAACGAATCTGGTGAAGATGGAAATGGAAATGATGTGACATCAACCGGAAATGACGTAAGAACTCAAACGATTAAGGCTCGTCCTGCAACTTCAGGAATTAGTACTGATAATTAACCCCAGCTAATTGAAAACAAAGGCATTTTTTATACTGATAATAATTCTCCTGGCTGCCCTGTGTGGGGTAGCTCAGGAGGATTATATCGTTATGGAAGGTGCCGAACAGAATTATTTTGTCGAAAATCATTCGGGAAGCGATTATTCCTGGAGGATTCTCACAAGCTTTAACCCCGACACCGAAGCAGATTCAAACGATTTTACGTTTATTCCATCAGCAAATTCAAATGAAATTCGTGTGCGTTGGGAAAGCGCCGGACTTTATTACCTCGAGGTAACTGAAACCGATATTACCGGCTGCACCAACCGAAAAGTTATGGTGGTAACGGTATGGTCTGATACAACTGTTGTTTCGGCCCCAATTGCCAATGATGATTACGATACCACCGAATATCAAACATCGGTAATAATCAATTTACTAGCTAACGATGAAGACCAGCAAGAGCTCGATCCTTTATCATTACAGATTTTGCAAGACCCCGCGAATGGCTTTGTTGACATAAATGGTGATGGTACAGTAATGTACACGCCAAACAATGGCTTTTTGGGCAGCGATGCCTTTCAATACCGCATATGTAACTACGACGAAAAATGCGACAACGCCAATGTTTTTGTGTATGTAACGGCCGCCGGTTTCTTCATTCCCGAAGCCTTTACACCCAACGCCGATAACGTAAACGACTATTTTGAAATTATAGGAATTGAGCTATTTGAGCAAAATTCGATTACCATAGTTAACCGCTGGGGAAGAACAGTGTACAAAGCCCGCGGATATGGCATTTCTACATCGCCATTATTTTGGAATGGTAAATCGAACCAGGGCGGCGACGACAGCGACCTGCCAAGCGGAAGCTACTTTTATGTATTGGATTTAGGAAACGGAGAAAAACCAATTGCCGGCTCGGTATATATCGACAGATAATGGGAAAACGAATAAAAATAACAGCATTTTTAATTCTTACGCTTGTGGTTTTGCTACAGGTAAAACAGGCCAGCGCCCAGCAAGATCCTATGTACACGCAGTACATGGACAACCTGCAGGTGCTAAATCCGGGATATGCCGGCTCGCAGGGAATTGGAAATATTTTAATGGTTGCTCGTAGCCAGTGGGTGGAATTCGATGGCGCTCCGGCAACGCGTTCGTTTACCTATAACACTTCGTACGATGAGCAAAATGTAGGGGTTGGTTTCTCGCTGATGTCCGACCAGATAGGGCCGCTGAAACAAACCGGATTTTATGCTGATTATTCCTACTTTATTCCGGTGTCGGAAAAATTTAAGCTGGGTTTAGGACTTAAAGGAGGTGTGAGCTTTTATCGTGCCAATCTTGTTGCGCTTCAAACGGTTGATTCCGACCCGGTATTTAACCACGATATTTACGAAAACTTCCTGCCCAATGTTGGTGTGGGCTTGTTTTTGTTTTCAGAAACTACCTATTTCGGGGTATCGGTTCCGAAGCTTATTGATAATATAATTATTAACGAAGAGGTTCAAACCGATTACATTAATAAACAGCAGCGGCATATGTATTTTGTGGCCGGGCACCGCTTTGATATTAGCGAAGATTTTCAGCTAAAAACAAACGGAATGATGCGCAAGGTTAAAAGTGCTCCTCTTTCGGTTGATATGACTGTGATGGGTGGTTTTCGCGATAAATTCTGGGTGGGAGCCATGTATCGTTTTGGCGATGCATACGGTATGCTGGTTAAGTTTAATCCTTCGCCCAAAATGTCGATTGGTTATGCGTACGATATTACCATTTCAGAGTTAAGCGCCTTTAACAGCGGCACGCACGAAATCATGTTCAGTTACAATCTCGATCTCTTTGGCCGTGTTGGCCAGGCAACCGCCGAAAAGTAACTCCTGATAGCTCGCCGCAGCAGTCCAACATCGACTTACAGAAAAAACATTCATGATTCCCGGAAATCACCAACAGAGATGAAAGGGCATCAATATTGTTTCACGCAAAGAAAAGAAGAAGCGCAAAATTCGCAAAGGTATAGAATCTGTTTTGTGTGCTTTGCGAAAACTTAGTGATCTACTCTGCGTGAACTTTTTTGTTTTTACCAAATTGACTTACAGAAAAAAAGCCGGGAGTTAGCCCGGCTTCTGAATCGTATCTTTTCAAGAAATTATTTTACCAAAACCTTTTGTGTGGTGCTGTTTCCGTTTTGTACAACGCGGATTAAATAAACACCCGGAGTAAAATGCTGCATATCAATTTCAAGCTTATTTTTGCGTAAGTCGCTGGCCTGATATTGCAATGTTCCGGCAATTGAATACAGCTGAACTGTAGAAATTGTTTTGTCCGAAACGATTGACAATTTGCTTGATGCCGGATTAGGATAAACCTGCAAATCGCTACTCATAACTTCCGGTTCATCGATGTCAGTTATAATCCTCGGCTCTTCAAATTGTTGTGTTGAATACAGGCGGTATTCGCCCGGAGCAAACGTAAAGGTTTGATTTGTATTGTTAACTTCAATGGAGTCGCCGCTGAAAAACTCGTAGTATTTTCCGGACGAAGGAAAGGTAACGACAATATTATTCTCGGTAACATCGAAGTTGCCAAGTCCAACCACATGGTTATCACCCTTACTTAGCTTGTACCATTTTGTAATGCCCGCCAAACTGTATTCTGCATCATCAGGCGAAAACACATCGTACTGTTGCTTGAGTTCATTAAGCTTTGCCATTACCTGAAACAAATCGGTACGATCGGTGTTTTCCAGGTAATTCCAGTAAGGAGGTTTTTCCGATAAGCGACAATCGTTGCTGATTGAGCCATCGGTGCAACGATTAATAGACTGATCGAAACCTCGTTCACCAAATTGCCAGATCATTTTAGGTCCCGGAAGTGGAATAAAAAATACTGAATTTAGTTCAGCCCTGTCGAGCGCTGTGGCTAAATCCTGTGTGTTGTAATTTCCTTCAGCTTTTCCGTAATTAAGGCATTTATATACTATCCGTTCTTCATCGTGGCTTTCCATATAGGTAACCAGGTTGGGTTCGTCCCAACCACGACTCGTATAAATTCCCCAGTTAATATTATCATTGTAAGCCATAGCTGTTTCGCCATATGAATAATTCATATTTCCCCAGAGCATAATACCGTAATTAGCCAGTTCTTTTTCTTCCGAATTATCAGCCAGGTGTTCGAAAATCACCAGGGCATCAGCATTGCGTTTCCAAATTTCATCGCTCATGCGTTTCAGGTTGGCAATTCGGGCAGCATCATAAGTACTCCCCCAACTGGATGGACCATAAGATGTATTCGAAAACCCTTTTGTAAAATCGAAACGGAAACCATCGACTTTGTATTCGCTCATCCAAAACGATGATACACTGTCGACCAGCTCGCGTGTTGCCGCGCTTTCGTGATTAAAGTCGTAGCCCCACTGTGCATCCGGATTTTGAAAGTTACTTTGCTGATTATACCAGGGATTATCGGCTGTAACGGTCCAGTTGTCCATGTACATTTGCACAAACGGACTTTGCCCGTAGCTGTGGTTTAAAACCATATCGATTACCACGGCAATTCCGCGCTGGTGGCATTCGTCAATCAGTTCTTTTAGTTTGTTTTTGGGGCCGTAATATTTGTCGGGCGCAAAGTAAAACGACGGATTATACCCCCAGCTACTGTTGCCTTCAAACTCGTTAACGGGCATCAATTCCAGCACGTTTATGCGCAGGTCTTCTAGGTAATCGAGCTGGTCGATAACGGCCTGGTACGTATGCTCGGTCATAAAATCACGCACCAGCAATTCGTAAATCACTAGTTTGTTTTTATCGGGCGATTCAAAATCGGTTACCTGCCAGTTGTATGGTGTTTGAGCGGTTTGTAATACCGAAACAATTCCTTCTGTTTTCCCTTCGGGATAAGCTTTTAGATTGGGATAAGTAGCTTCGTCGATGTAGCTATCGTTCATGGGATCCAATATCTTTTCGGTGTAAGGGTCAGCAATACGAATGTTTCCATCGATGAGGTATTGATAGGCGTATTCTTTTCCGGCTTCCAAATTATTTAGTTCGAGCCAGAAATAGTCGCCATCTTTTTTCATCAGGTAATTGTTGGAAAGTTGCCAGTTGTTAAAATCGCCCTGTACGTAAACAAATTCTTTTAGTGGTGCCCACAGCACCAATGCTGCGGTGTTATCGTCGATGTAGTTGATTCCTTTTTTATATCCGGCGGGTAGCGGTTCGTTAATCACTTCGCTGCCCACAAAAATATCCAGCGAGTCGTAAACCGTTTCTCCATCGGCGGTAGCTTCGGCAATCAGCCAGTAGTTTCCGCTCTCGGTAAAAGTGTGTGTGGTAGTAATTTCGGTGCCTGTAGTTTGGGTTAATACCGTTTCGTTGAGGCTGAGTTTTAAATCGGCTTCTACCGATGATTGTGCCGAAAAAGTTATGGCCTCGTTTGCTTTAAAAATAGAGGATCCCGAGGGTTCGGTAATATTCACTACCAGCCCTTCTTCGAAAACCGTTACAAAAAGATCGGTTGTTTGGTTATTGGCATCTGCCGTGCGAAAAACAAAACACAGTTCGGTTACCTTGTCTCCTGCTTCAACTCCGTAAAACGAATTGATGTCGGGTGTGATTTCCAATTCATAAACACCATCGCCAGTATAAGTAAGCTGAGGTTGGGTGCTGTTGTTTCCCCACGATTCAATTACATTTTGCCATTGACCCTTTCCTTCAATGGTAACGCCGGTGTGTGCATAAAGATCGCCGGTATAATAACCAAGTCCGGTTGATTCGGCCGAGTTAAAAGTAATTGTTACTGGTTGGCTGGCCACCGGAAGTGCAGGGTTGGTTGTTATTATTTGAGCCTGTGCACCGATAAACAGTAAGATAAACAGGCAGACAAAATGTAGTTTCTGAAACATGTTTCTTCGGGTTTTAAGAAAAGAAAGGTTGCCGGATACATCTCCGGCAACCTTTTTACTATTTTCTAATTTAATTTTTAGTTACAGTCGCTGTCAATCCCCAAGGATCGAAAGTAATTGTGTAATTTCCATCTTCAGCAACAGCAATGTTGTCGCCACCGGCAGAAAGTGCATTAATGTCGCCACCGTAGTTAACATCCCAACCATCGTTTGCGCGGAATTTAAATGTTCCGGCAACCAGGTCAAGTGTTGCAGTGAATACGCCATTGTCAGCATCCCAGGTCATGTTGGTATCGTTGTCCCATCCACCCGGAGTGGCATCACCAATCAATCCCCAGCGGTTCAAGCTGTAAGTATACTCATTTGGTGTGCTTAAATCCAGAACTATGGCGTAATCCGATTCAACGTCAACCGGAATATTTTGGCCGCCGGCCTGAAGTGTACCATCCGCAGCATCGCTACCATAGTTGTAATCCCAGCTGTGGTTCGCACGGAATTTAATTTCTTCGGCAGTTAAGTGCATAACGCCTTGCCATTCTGTATCTTCAGGAGAGTAAGCCAATGCTGTTTCGTCATCCCAGCCGTTTGGCGAACCACTTCCGATAACACCCCACTCGGTTGCTACTGCGGTAAATGTTCCGGCAGTTGCATCAGCATTTAATTTGTAATAACCTGCTGGAGAATGAATATTATCAGCGTTGGCATCGAGCACACCGTCTCCACCGTCGCCATAATTCGGACCATCCCAGTTTGGCTGTGTGGCAAATTTCCATTGGTTATCGGCATTTGCCATATATACATAACCTTCAAGGCTGGTTCCGTTATCGATAGTACTCATAACGTAAGGTGAGTTTTCCGGCGACCAGTTTGACAGACCTGAGCCCGGATAACTGGCTTCAACGTAATCGCCCGGAATATACCAGGTAAGAATATCGGCAAGCGTTGTAAATTCAATGTTTTCGCCATAGCCTGTACCTGCACTGTTTGTCGCAAACGCACGAACGTAATAAGTTGTATATTTCTCCAGTTCGGTAAGATCGACAACAAACGAATCCATTTCCATGGTTGCTTCAATTACATTGTCCGTAATTGTTGGTTCAGAATTTAATCCCCAAACAATACCATATTGTGTAATGTCAGCACCTCCGTTGTTTGTAACGGCTCCGCCTGTTACAGCCGAAGTTTTGGTAATGCCGCTTACTGCAGTTGTAGTAACTTTTGGTAAGTCAACCAAAGTGGTGAACGAAACCTGTGGTCCGTAACCGGTACCGGCGCTGTTGGTAGCGTAGGCACGCACGTAGTATGTTGTATTTCCCTGAAGTTCGCTCAACATACTTTCGAAAGCTCCGGTTCCTTCACCATCGTTGGTTGTGGCGTCGGCTGTAGTCGGATTTTCAGATGTTCCGAAGCAAATACCATAAGCAGTAACATCTGCTCCTCCGTTTCCGGTAACTGCTCCACCACCCATTGCTGAATTTCCGGTAATCTCAGAAATTTCAGCAGTTGTAAGGAATGGTACAACAGGCAAGGTAGTAAAAGTTACTTCTTCGCCGTAAACCGTTCCGGCCTCACCGGTAGCATAAGCACGGGCGTAGTATTTTGTGGCATAATCGAGTCCTGATAATGTTACATAGAAAGTAGCATCAGGTGTATTTTCCGAATAAATGGTTTTATTACCATCTACAGTTGGTCCTTCAGTTGTGCTGTAACACACGCCACGTTCTGTAAATCCATCGCCTTCGGCAACAACAAAACCAACAACAGTTGCCGAATCCGAAGTTACATTTAAGGTATTGGCTGTTGAGAGTGTCGGTTCCAGCCGAACATCTGCGGTGTCTTCGGTACACGCCGAAAACAATGCCACAGCCACAATCAACGATGCAAATAAGATCAATATTTTATTTCGTTTCATTTTCTTAGTTTTTAGTTATTGTTGCGCTATAAGTACTACCAATCGACAAGGTGATGGTATAATTACCCGCTTCGTCGATCGGAATATTTTGGCTGCTTCCACTGTTCCATAGGTTGTCCATTGTATACTGTGGATTGTCGGCATCGCCCAATCCAAGGTTTATCGAACCACTCCAATCGTCGTTCACCCTGAATTTTACGGTACCAACTACCAAATCAAGTGTAATACTCCATAATCCTGTTTGCGGATTATATTCCATTTTCTGGTCAGGAGCATCCCAACCGTTAGGTGTTGCATCGCCAATTAAGCCAATTCTGAAATCCAACAGTTCGTAAGTCATATCGTTAAGGCTTACTGATAACTGATGCCATCCGTTAGAAAGAGGCGGAACTGCAGCTCCGTTTTCTTCAAGTGTACCATCGGTACCACCATAGGTTACTGAATTATCCGGATCTAAAAGGTTAAACGACATGGTTTCGTCGAGTTTTACGTAACCAAAGTATTCACCATTTCCTAAAGCCGACTCAATTTTCTGATCAATACCAGAGTTTAACAGGTCTAAACGTGGCAAACCATAAAGCGTAACATTTGCTGTCTGCGTTTCAGAGATATATTCAAAAGTATCGTCGGCAGCACCGGGAGCACCTGTTCCCGCATCAACAACCAAACGCGAACGAATTCTGAAATCCAGAGACGATACCTCGTCAGCAGGAAATTTCTTCAACAACAGTCCGTTCAAATCACTTACTGAAATCGTAAATGATGTCGCTTCATTAGAGCTCAGAATTTGTATTACATCATTAAAACCGTCGCCAGATTCACAAGCTTCCAGGAAATAACGTGCTGAAGCAACAAACCCGGGATCAACAGGTGTTCCAACAAATTCTAAGATATTGGTTCCATTGTTTCTTTCCAATGTTAAATCGGGCATCGAAACAATTGTTGGCGCAGTAGGATTGTCCGGAAGAAAGATTTGATCTCCGTCTTTCTCACAGGCAAAAAGTAATCCCAAAAGCCCAACGAAAGTTATATATATTAATTTTTTCATGTTTTAAGTCTTTAACGATTAATAACCAGTGTTTTGCGTGATGTTGCTATTAGCCGAAACTTCATCTCCCGGAATAGGGAAAAGATTCAGGTGACTGCTTGTTGCAGTTCCGTTGAATACGCCACCTTTCCATTGCCAGTTGTAATCTCCGTCGGTAAATTGGCCGAAGCGAATCAGGTCGGTGCGGCGCTGAGCTTCGTAATAAAATTCGCGGGCACGTTCGTCAAGAATAAACTGTGAAGTAAGATCGGCAGTGGTAATATTTCCTTCAGTACTTCCGTAGGCACGTTCACGGATGATATTGATATCTTTTACTGCATTGGCAGCGTCGTTCATATTGAACAGTGCTTCAGCGCGCATTAAATAGGCATCAGCCAGGCGGAAAATCGGGAAATCGGTGCAGGCATAAGCTGCGTTATAATTTGCAGGTTGTGTACCATCGTGGTTAAGGGCTGTAAATTTGTAAACACCAATTCCATAATCGCCGCTCGATGAGGCACTCGGAATATCAATGCTTAGTTTCATTTTCAGGAAGGTACGTTTGTCTTTTGCCTGAGAAAATTCAACGTCGTTCATGTCAATCGGGCCACCATAAGTTGCCAGTGTATCTACCAAAATATTCATAAAGTCTTTACGTGCACGGTTTCCGTTCCAGTTAGTATTGGATGTTAGTCCGTGGTAATCTTCAGCACGAATATAAGTGGCATCGCTACTTGATTCGATTATGAAAGTGGTTCCCACATAACCTTGAGTATTTGTGCCGTCTTGCTCCCAGGCAAAAATCATCTCAGGGTTTGTTGGGTAGTTATTATCAGCACTAAAGTTCTGACGATAATCTTGGGCCAAAGCATAAGCTCCGCTGTTGATCACTTTATCGGTGTATGTTTTACAATCGTCCCAATGTGCGGTTCCGGTGTATACCTCTGCATTTAAATAAACGCGTGCAAGTAACATCCAAACAGCACCTTTATCAGCCTGAGGATAAGTTCCTGTTCCGGCATCGGGAAGGATATCTTCGATTGCTTTCAATTCAGTAACTACGTAGTCGAATAAATCGGCACGCTGAATCTGCTCGGGATAGAATTTACCAACTCCGTCTTCTTCGGTAGTAAACGGAGGATTTCCGAATAAATCCATAAACCAGTAATAAGCTAAAGCTCTCAAAAATCTTGCTTCGGCATTGTACTGAATTACTTTCGGATCGCTGCTGCCATTTGTTAACGAAATAAAGTCGTTGGCATAAGTAATACTTAATCCTAAACGCTGGTATAAAGCAGTAAGGAATGGGTTACTTGGGCTCCATGTTTGTGTAGTCAAATCAGAAATACCCACATCGCCCCAGGCACAAATAGCTTCATCGGTTGTAATCTCCTGAAGATTCCAAAGTGCCCTCATGGTTGTAAAAAAGTTCTCATCGGAAGCGCTGATATCAGAACCTCCGTTAGCTCCCTGACCGGCAATAATAAAGCTGGCGTAAATTTTACCCAAAACCTGTGGCATGTATGCCGGGTCGTCTTCCAGGTTACCAGCCATAATCACATCCGGATCTTTTGGGGTAACATCCAAATCGTCAACACAGGCTGTAAACAGCAGGGTTGAGAGTAATATAATGAAAATTGATTTTAACTTATTCATCGCTAATATTTTAAAGGGTTAGTACGTAAATCCGATTCCTAACATGAAAGTACGGGGACGAGGATAGAAGTTATTATCTATACCGCCTGATACTTCAGGATCGAGTCCATCGTATTTTGTAATAGTTACTGCATTTTGAACGGTGAAACTGAGTCGTGGAATCAATCTTCCTTTCAGTTCATTAAATGTGTAACCTACACTAACGTTATCGAGCTTAAAGAATGAAGCGTTGCTTACCAGGTAATCGCTGGTAAACTGGCGTTTTACAAACTGTGTTTCATTCAATGTTCTTGGCATGTTTTTCCAGTAACCGATTTGGTACATTTGGTCGTACGACGAACCGGCAGTAACACCATCGTAAACATAGTTACCAAGGCTTATGCGAGATGAGAACGAAGCATCGAAATTTTTATAGTTGAAACTTGCAGAAAGTCCCATTAGCACATCCGCTACCGGGTTGTGGTAAATGTACTTGTCGTTGTTGTCTCCGTTAACAGTACCGCCTTCTCCCGATAAATCAACATACATACCTTCGATAGGTTTTCCGTTAGGATAATAAACTTGCTGGTTTACAAAGAATGAATAGGCTGGATAACCTACGCGGGTTACCTGGTTAACTCCGGTCATGGCTCCACCGTAGAGAATGCCGATGTAATCCGGATCGTCATTCAGCAACAGTTTGGTAATTTTATTATCGTTGTACGAAATGTTAAATCCAATATTCAGGAACATATCTTCTCTGGAAATTGCCCGCCAGTCGATCGAAAGTTCCACCCCTTTGTTTTCGAGGCTACCAACGTTGGTTAGCAAGGTATTCGAAAAGTTACTTCCTGTTGGTATGGTAACGGTATTTAAAAGATCGTCGGTTACACGTTTGTACACATCAATGGCACCGGTAATTCTGTCTTTCATAAAACCGAAATCAAGTCCGATGTTTTGTGTGGTAGTTTCTTCCCATTTAATGTCCGGATCGTATGCATTCGGACGTAATGTTGGTTGGTATTCACCGTTGATCGGATACCACGAACCACCTGATGAAGAAACATAAGTTGCTTGTGCAGGATAATCGTTACCAATGTCTTGCTGGCCGGTAACCCCCCAACCTAATCTCAGTTTTAAATTAGAAAGGAAGTCAGCATCCTGAAGGAAACTTTCGTTTTTAATTTTCCATGCAAATGCTGCTGAAGGGAACAAGCCCCACTGGTTATCTCCCTGGAAACGTGACGAACCATCGTTACGTAAAGTAAATGTAAGCAGGTATTTATCAGCCAGTGTGTAATTTACACGACCAAAGAACGAAACCAGGTAGTTTTCTGAAATGTAAGAAGATTCAGGCTGGCTGATACCTTCGCGGTAGTTTCCGCCTTCGCGCTGAAAATGTTGCCACGAATATCCGGCAGTTGCATCCAGTACACTGTTTATTTTTTCAATATCTGTTTTGTAATTCAGGTAAAAATCGAGCAGATCGTTCGAATTCTCCGACCAAAATGTACTTACCATTCCAACGGTTTCGCCTGTTAAGGTTGAAGGCGAAGTTACGGGGCGGTTGTTGTATCCGTCACCTTTCGATTGGTCGGTAGCAATATTCAGGTTTGCATTCAAGCCTTCAATAAATGGAATTTTATAATCGAATTGCGCATTTGCAACAATGCGGTTTACATCCGATTTATTGTCAACTTCCATCAATTGTTCTACCGGGTTAGGCGTACCAAGGTTTGCACCGTAGTTTTCCCACTGGAAATAACCAGCCGAACCAGTTTTCGAAGCATCGTAAACCGGCTTTGTTGGGTCCATACTAATTGCCGAACCAATTGCTCCCGAATCACCAAAGTTATTATCGGTAGTCATTCCTTTTACATTCAGGTTAACCTTCAGGGCACCTTCAAGTAAAGTCGGATTTACACTTAACGAACCGGTTAGCCTTCTCATGTAGGTATTTTTAAGAATACCGTTTTGGTTGGTATAGCCTACCGAAGCACGGTAAGGAATATTTTTTACAGAACCCGAAATACTTACATTGTTATCCTGCGAAATGGAAGTGCGGAAAATTTCTTCCTGCCAGTTTGTATTCGCATTCCACAATAAATCGTAAGTTTCAGGAGAGTATAGTTCAGGTTTGCTTTGTGCAATTTGTCTGATTTCATCGCCCGAATATACATCTACGTATTTAATAGGAGTTGAAACCGAAGTTTTTACATCCACATTGATTTGCATTGGTCTTCCGGCTTGTCCCTTCTTGGTAGTAATAATAATTACACCGTTTGATGCACGCGAACCATAAATAGCAGTTGCAGAAGCATCTTTCAGAACAGTCATCGATTCAATGTCGTTGGGATTCACAAAGCTCATAAAGTTGTTTCCTCCCGATACATCGTCATTGGCAATTGGAATTCCGTCAATAATGATCAACGGATCGTTGGAAGCGTTTAACGATGAACCTCCACGAATACGAATGGTTGAACCTGCTCCCGGAGCACCTCCTGATGAAGTAATAACAACACCAGATGCTTTACCAACCAATAAATCCTGTGGCGATGTAATATTTCCTTTGTTAAAGTCGTCGGCACGAACTGCAGTAACCGAACCGGTAGCATCTTCTTTTTTTACTTGTCCGTAACCAATTACAACAACCTCGTCGAGGTTTTCTGTTGATTGTTCCAACTTAACATTTACCAGATTTGAAGCCGAAATAATAACTTCCTGTGGCGTGTAGCCAATGTACGAAAGAACGATGGTTTGTCCTTCTTCCACATTAAGACTGAAATTTCCGTCGAAATCGGTAATTGTTCCTTGTGTAGTTCCTTTAACTACAATGGTAACACCAGGTAAAGGCTCGCCGTTACCGGCATCGCTAACAGTACCTGTAACTGTTTTTACCTGCGCATAACCAAGTGTAAAGCTCAGCATGGCAACCAAAAACAAGACTACTTTAAGGTTTTTACGAATAATCCTCATTTTACATGTTATTAGTTTATGAATCTTCCTGTTTGTTAAATTCTCTTTAACTCATTTAAATAGGCAATAAATCAATTCGTTACAGAGACTTTGTGCTCAACAAATGCTAAAGTTCAACGGCGAATGTATAATAATTGTTAAGAAAAAATTACGTTTTTTAACACACCCGTTAATGCAAACGTTTGCGGTGACGTTTGCGCCCAATATGTTATAAAACAGGTGGTTGCTGGTTGGTACATTTAATGCGTCGATTTTAGGTAAAAGATTTGGGCTAAATGCTTACATTTGCGTAAAGCCTTAAACAAAGGAGCAAGTAAAATCATTAATCAACAACGGGGGAAATAAGAGGAAGATGAAAAGCGGACTGGTAACTATAAAAGACTTAGCTCGTGAATTGAATATTTCAGCGTCAACGGTTTCGCGGGCGTTGAAAGACCACCCCGATATCAGTAAGGAAACAAAACGTGCTGTTCAGGAACTGGCCCAAAAGCTGAATTACCAGCCCAATGCCGTTGCATTGAGTTTAAAACAAAGGCGCAGTAACACCATTGGAGTTATCATTCCCGAAATTGTACACTATTTTTTCTCATCGGTTATTAGCGGAATTGAAGATGTGGCATACGAAGCCGGTTTTAACGTAATTATCTGCCAAAGCAACGAGCGTTACGAGCGCGAGGTGGCCAATGCTAAAACACTGCTGGCAAGCCGTGTTGATGGTGTTTTGGTCTCCATTTCAAAACATACTACCGATTATAAACATTTCAAAAATTTTCAGAATAACGAAGTGCCCATTGTATTTTATGATCGTGTTGTGCCGGATATAATTGCCGACCAGGTAATTATCGACGACTTTGATGCGGCGTATCGTTCAACCCGTCATTTAATCGATAGCGGAAGAACGCGGATTGCGCATTTAGGCGGACCAATGGCTTTGCTGATTGGGCAAAACCGGAAAAATGGTTACCTGAAAGCGTTGAGCGAAGCCGGTATTCCTGCCGACGAAAACCTGATTTTGGAAGCCGACTCGTTTGAAAAAGCCCGAATGGCGATCATGAAGCTGATTAACCAAAAGATTAAGTTCGACGGTGTTTTTGCCACCAACGATCTTACGGCTATTGGAGCTATGCAAACTATTCAGAAAAAAGGCTACAAAATACCCGACGAAATTGCAATTGTTGGCTTTTCCGATGGCCGCTTTTCAGGAATTACCGACCCTACGCTTACTTCGGTCGATCAGCACGGTTACGAAATGGGAACATTGGCAACTCAAATGTTGCTAAAACGAATTCTTTCGGAAGACGATGAATATCCGGCCGAAACAAAAGTGTTGAATGCCGATTTGATCGTCAGAGGATCTTCCATTATATAATATACTAGTCAGATTTTAAGAATTCGATGTAATTATTGACCGATTTCAGCAATTACGTAAAAATATGTTGTAGAATATATTTTCACCTTCCGCAAACGTTTGAAATGATCATTTTTCGCTAAAAAGTACTGTTTTTCAACTGTTCGCACAATCGGTGGTTTGGAATTTACTTCTATTCTGACTTATATTTGTGCAGGCAATTTTTCAATTCACATACTTCGTGTTTAGCAGCAAAAGTTCTTTTGTTGTATCATCTTGTTAGTACATACAGCTTTGCTACAAATTAAAACGATTATTATGCGCAAAAAACCTACGTTAAGTTTTTGGCAGATTTGGAATATGAGTTTTGGTTTTCTGGGGATACAGTTTGGGTTTGCCCTGCAGAATGCCAATGTAAGCCGTATTTTCGAAACGCTTGGGGCCAATGTTGAAGACATCCCGATTTTGTGGATTGCCGCACCGGTTACCGGATTAATTGTTCAGCCGATTATCGGGCACATGAGCGATAAAACCTGGAACCGCCTCGGACGAAGACGGCCTTACTTTTTGTTCGGAGCCATTTTCGCTTCGCTGGCATTGTTGTTAATGCCTAACTCGCCCGCGTTGTGGGTAGCTGCCGGAACGCTTTGGATAATGGACGCGTCCATTAATGTTTCCATGGAGCCTTTCCGCGCTTTTGTTGGCGATATGCTGCCCAACGAACAACGCACCCAGGGTTTTGCCATGCAAAGCTTTTTTATTGGAACCGGTGCCGTAGTGGGATCGGTGCTTCCGTATGCAATGACCAACTGGCTGAACATTCCGAATACGGCTCCCGAAGGAGTTATTCCTCCATCGGTGCGCTGGTCGTTTTATATTGGAGGTGTCGTTTTCTTTCTGGCCATTCTCTGGACTATTTTTTCAACCAAAGAATACCCGCCCGAAGACCTGAAAGCCTTTGAAGAAAACGAAAGACAAACAACCAACAAAGATGAGGTGCTTAATGAAGCGGAAGTGGCAAGCAGCCGCTTTGCTAAAGTTGGTGGAGTTATGGGGCTGCTGGGTTTGCTGATAGTAGTAGTTACAAAACTAATGGAGCTGGAAAAAGAGTTGTACATTCTCGGAGGTATTCTTTTCCTGTTCTTTTTACTGATGATGATGGCAGCTTTGCTAAAATCGCAGAAGAAGGACAAGAATGCGCTGGTGGAGATTTTCAGCGATTTATTGCGTATGCCCCTTACCATGAAACAACTGGCATTGGTGCAGTTTTTTACCTGGGTGGGTTTATTCGCTTTGTGGATTTATGCCACCGCAGGAATTACCAGCCACGTGTACGGAACTTCGGATACCACCACAAAATTGTACAACGACGGTGCCGACTGGGTGACCATTCTTTTTGGGGTTTATAACGGTGTGGCTGCGCTAATGGCATTTGCTTTGCCTGTAATAGCAAAGTACACCAACCGTAAAATTACGCACTTCATTAGTTTGGTAATTGGTGGTGTGAGCCTGGCTTCCATCTACCTGTTTAACGATCCAAACTGGCTGATTGTGCCCATGATTGGTGTTGGCATTGCCTGGGCAAGTATTCTATCTATGCCCTATGCCATTCTTACTGGCTCGTTGCCATCGAATAAAATGGGAATTTACATGGGGATTTTCAACTTCTTTATTGTAATACCGCAAATTCTGGCGGCAACCATTTTGGGTTTCATGGTAAAAGATCTGTTTGGAGGAGAGTCGATTTTAGCACTCGTTTTTGGAGGAGTATCAATGGTAATAGCTGCCGTGTTGGTACTTTTTGTAAAAGACGTTGCAACTGAAAATTAAAAAATTAAAAACACTGAGATGAAGAATTATATCATTCATCACGACTGGAAAATAGTTGAAGAGGGTTTTGTTCCTGAGCATAACCGGATTTCCGAAAGTATCTTTAGTATCGGAAACGGAAAAATGGGCCAGCGCGCCAATTTCGAGGAAAAATATTCGGGCGACACGCTGAACGGAACATACGTTGCCGGTATTTATTACCCCGACAAAACCCGCGTGGGATGGTGGAAAAACGGCTATCCGGAGTATTTTGCCAAAATCATCAACTCAACCAACTGGATTGGAATTGGAGTTGCCATTAATGGTGAAGAACTCGATCTGGCAAAGGCAAAAGTACTTTCGTTTAAACGCGAGCTCGACATGCAACACGGTTTGTTAACGCGTTGTTTTGTTGCCGAGTTGCAAAATGGTAACCAGGTTGAGGTTTGTTCGCACCGCTTTGTAAGCACTGTTGCCACAGAAATTGGTGCAATTCGCTACACGGTAAAAGCGCTTAATTTTGATGGCGAGCTAAAAGTGACGCCTTATCTCGATGGCGATGTGGAGAACGAAGACTCGAATTACGACGAGAAATTTTGGGTAGAAGTTGCCCGTGCCGTTGGCGGACCCGAAGGTTACCTCACAGTTGAAACGCTAAAAACCGGGTTTCAGTTAAGTACCGGAATGTGGTTTCAGCTGCTAAAAAACGGAAATAAAGTTGAAACAGATATCACGAACGGGGAAAGGGAGAAATATATCGAGGCATCTCAAAGTGTTTCGGTAGAGAAGGGCGATGAAATTGTTGTGGAGAAATTCTCTTCAACTGTTTCTTCCCTTGATTATGAAAAAGAAGCCCTTCCTGAAAAGGCAAAAGAAGCTGTGGATTTGGCTGTTGAGGCTGGTTTCGATGCCCTGTTCGAAAGTCATAAAAACCGCTGGCTGCAAAAATGGGCAACCAGCGATATAAAAATTGAAGGCGATGTTGCTGCTCAGCAGGGAATTCGCTTTAATATTTTTCAGCTCAATCAAACCTATTCGGGCGAAGATGAGCGGCTGAATATCGGGCCAAAAGGATTTACCGGCGAAAAATATGGCGGCGTAACGTATTGGGATACCGAGGCGTATTGTTTGCCTTTTTATTTGAGTACAGCGCCACAAAAAGTTGCGCGGAACCTGTTGGTTTACCGTCGTAAACACCTGGAAAAAGCCATTGAAAATGCCGAAAAACTGGGCTTTAAAAATGGTGCGGCCTTGTACCCAATGGTTACCATTAACGGCGAAGAATGCCACAACGAATGGGAAATTACTTTTGAAGAGGTTCACCGAAATGGCGCCATTGCCTATGCTATTTACGACTATATAAATTACACCGGCGATAAAGAATACCTTGCTCCGATGGGTTTTGAGGTGTTGCTGGGTATTAGTCGTTTTTGGAGCCAACGCGTAAACTGGTCGGTTGACAAAGAAAAGTATGTAATGCTGGGCGTTACCGGGCCAAACGAATACGAAAATAACGTAAACAATAATTTCCATACCAGCTACCTGGCAGTGTGGACATTAAAATATACGCTTGAAGCTATTGATTACTTGAAAAAGGAATTCCCGTTCCTGTTCGAGGAAATGGTGAAAAAGTGGAAATTCAACGAGTTGAACGAAACCGCGCGTTGGAAGGATATCATCGATAAAATGTATTTCGCGAGAGATGAGAAGCGCGATATTTACCTGCAACAGGACGGTTTTTTGGATAAGGATTTGACTCCGGTGGCTGAACTACCGGCAGAGGATTTACCCATTAACCAAAACTGGTCGTGGGACCGTATATTGCGCGCTCCATATATTAAACAGGCCGATACTTTGCAGAGTTTGTACCTATTTCAGGAGAACTTTACCACCGAAGAACTCAAACGACATTTCGATTTTTACGAGCCTTTGACTGTTCATGAATCGTCGTTGTCGCCATGTGTTCACTCTATTCTGGCAGCAAAAATTGGTTACCAGGATAAAGCATACGAAATGTATTTACGCACTTCTCGCCTGGATTTGGATGATTACAATAACGACACTGAAGACGGTTTGCACATTACAAGTATGGGCGGAACGTGGATGTCGTTTGTAATGGCATTTGGTGGAATGCGTGTAGTAAATAACAAACTCACTTTTAATCCGTTCCTGCCTGAATCGTGGAAATCTTACGGATTCCGCATTGATTTTGGAGGTGCCCACCTGGAGGTGAAAAAGCAGCGGGAGTTGTTCTTAATCATCAATCATTCAGCTGTTGATGTTGCCGCAACAGTTTGGGGAACCGAACACAAAATTGCCGGAAACTCAACCCTTGAAATTAAAAAGTAAAAGTATACGATATTTAGCCTATTGTCTGTCGACATTTCCCCTCGCGAGGGGAAACAGTTTTAAGCAAAATTGGAGCTTTGAAACAACCGTGAAAATTTGGTTGATGTTTGTTCCCCTTTTTAGGGGAACTCCCGACAGGGTAAGGGGTAAAGGAAATGTAAAATATTAAAACCAATTCATAATGAAGAAACTAATCACTTTGTTTATCATCCTGCTTACATTGAATGTTGTGGGGCAGGAAGTGGCGCGAGTTGAGCCGCCAAACTGGTGGGCCGGAATGAAAAATCCTGATTTGCAATTATTGATTTATGGGAAGGATATTTCAAAAACCGATGTGGTGATCGATTATCCGGGAGTTACTCTGGAAGCCACAACAAAAGTGGAAAATCCGAACTACCTGTTTATCGATCTGAAACTGGCAGAAGATGTAAAAGCCGGTGAATTTGAAATTCAATTTAAACAAGGCGACAAAATTGTAGATAGCTACACCTACGAATTATGGAGCCGCGAACAGGGATCGGCAAAACGCGAAGGATTTAATTCATCAGACGTAATTTACCTGATTACTCCCGACCGTTTTGTGAATGGCGATACCAGCAACGACGAGGTGGAAGGAATGAAAGAAGGCCTTGATCGCGATTATAATTACGGCCGCCACGGTGGCGATATCCGCGGAATTATCAATTCGCTGGATTACCTGCAAGACATGGGATTTACAGCTGTTTGGTTAAATCCTGTGCTGGAAAACGATATGCCCGAATCGTCGTACCACGGATATGCCTGTACCGATTTTTACCAGGTTGACCGGCGTTATGGCTCGAACGAAGAATACCGCGAGTTAAACGAAGAACTCGATAAACGCGGCATGAAACTGATTATGGACCTGATTTTTAACCACTGTGGATCGGAACACTGGTGGATGCACGATATGCCCATGAGCGACTGGATAAATAATTATCCTGATATGAAAATCACCAATCACAGGCGTACAGTTAACCAGGATCCGCATGTGTCGGAAGCTGACCGGAAAGCAATGGTTGACGGCTGGTTTGTAAGCGCTATGCCCGATATGAACCAGAAAAATCCATATCTGGCTAAATACCTTATTCAAAACAGCATTTGGTGGACAGAGTATGTGGGTCTGGAAGGAATTCGCCAGGACACCTGGCCTTATCCCGACAAGAATATGATGAGCGACTGGACCAAAGAATTGCTGGTTGAGTATCCGAACTTTAATATTGTTGGCGAAGAATGGAGTTTAAATCCGGCCATTGTTTCGTACTGGCAAAAAGGAAAATACAATGCCGACGGATATAAAAATTATGCGCCAAGTATGATGGATTTTCCCTTGCAAAATGCAGTTGCCGAAGCGCTGAAAAATGAGGAGAGCTGGGATGGCGGATTGATGCAAATTTACGAAATGCTATCGAACGATTTTCAGTATCCCGCTACCGAAAACCTGACTATTTTCCCGGATAACCACGATATGTCGCGCTTTTATGTGCAGGTTGGCGAAGATGTTGATCTGCTGAAAATGGGTGTGACCTTCTTTTTAACCACCCGCGGAATTCCACAAATTTACTACGGTACCGAAATTCTGATGCGTCACGATGGAAGCGAACACGGCGATATTCGTGCCGATTATCCCGGCGGTTGGGAAGGCGACAAAGTAAATGCTTTCACCGGCGAAGGAATGAGCGATGCTGCAAAAGATATGCAGCAGTACATTTCTAAAATCCAGAACTGGCGTAAAAGTGCCGATGTAATTCACCACGGAAAATTAATGCACTTTGTTCCGGAAGATGGAACTTACACCTATTTCCGTTACAACAAAGATGAGGCGGTGATGGTCATTCTGAATAAAAACACCGAAGCAAAAACCATAAAAACCGATCGTTTTAACGAAGTAATCGATGGTTATAAGTCGGGCAAAGAAATTATTTCAGGAAACACAATTCCGGATATCTCTGAAGTTATCGTTCCTGCAAAATCAGCAGTTATTGTTGAGTTGAATAAATAAGAAATTTGAACACTGAGAACGCAGATTGAACAGATTCGCTCTGATCATATCTGCGTTTCTCGATTAAATCCGTGTAATCTGCGTTCTACTATTATGAAAAAACTAACATCCATCCTTTTAATTCTGGCACTTTTTGCCTGCCAGCCCACGCAAAAACAAAAGCATGCACAACCAGATTCGCCGGAAGGAAAATATGTGGTTTACCAGGTGTTTACCCGTTTGTTCGGGAATACCAACACCACCAACAAACCGTGGGGAACGATTGAAGAGAACGGAGTGGGAAAGTTCAATGATTTTACCGACCGGGCTTTGGAGGAAATTAAATCGATGGGCGTTACACACATCTGGTACACGGGTGTTCCGCATCATGATGTAATAACGGATTATACTGCCTATGGCATTTCAAACGACGACCCCGATGTGGTAAAAGGCCGCGCCGGCTCGCCATATGCGGTGAAAGATTATTACAATGTAAATCCCGATCTGGCAGTTGATCCGGCAAACCGATTGGCCGAATTTGAAGCCTTAATCGAACGAACGCATAAACACGGCATGAAAGTAATCATCGATATCGTTCCCAACCATGTTGCCCGCAATTACCAGTCGGTTTCGAAACCTGAAGGTGTTTCCGATTTTGGCGAAAACGACGACACTTCGGTGGAGTATAAACGCGATAATAACTTCTATTACATCCCCGGCGAGGCATTTCAGGTGCCGGAATTTTTGAATGGTTACCTGCCTTTGGGAGGCGATGCACATCCGCTGGCTGATGGAAAGTTTGATGAAAATCCGGCAAAATGGACCGGTAATGGCGCACGCTTAGCACAGCCCGGATTTTACGACTGGTACGAAACGGTAAAAGTAAATTACGGTGTAAAACCCGATGGAACATACGATTTTGATCTGCTTCCTGAAGATTTTGAAAGGGAAGATTATAGAGCTCATTACGAGTTCTGGCAGGATAAAGATGTGCCGGATTCGTGGACAAAATTCAAAGATATTGCCATTTACTGGTTAGATAAAGGCGTGGATGGTTTCCGATACGATATGGCCGAAATGGTTCCGGTGGAATTCTGGAGTTACATGAACTCGGCCCTGAAAATGAAAAAACCTGAGGCTTTTCTGTTGGCTGAAGTTTATAATCCAGCACTTTACCGCGATTATATCCGCAAAGGGAAAATGGATTACCTGTACGACAAAGTGGAGCTGTACGACACGCTAAAACACATTATGCAGGGGCACGGAAGCACCGATAATATTCCGGCGATTTACGATGGCTTGCAAGATATTGAACACCATATGTTGCACTTTCTTGAAAACCACGACGAGCAGCGTATTGCCAGTGATGGTTTTGCCGGAAGTGCCGAAAAAGGCAAACCTGCAATGGTGGTTTCAACTTGTTTGAGCACTTCGCCAACCATGATTTATTTTGGACAAAATGTTGGTGAACCCGGCGATGGCGATATGGGTTTTGGCGATGAAACACGAACTTCGATATTTGATTACTGCGGTGTGCCCGCCCATCAACGATGGATGAACAATGGAAAATTTGATGGTGGACAATCAACACCGGAAGAGAAAGCTTTGAACGAATTCTATAAAACGCTATTAAGTTTTTCTGCCCAATCTTCAGCTTTAATGGGCGAGTACAAAGAAATTCATTCGTACAATCGCCAAAATACTGAAGGATACACCGACAAAGTATTTTCGTTTGTGCGTTGGAAAGGCGATGACCGTTTGCTGGTGGTGAGTAACTTCGGGGAAGTACCGCACAAGTTTCAATTAAAACTGGATGAACAAACGCTGAAGTCCATGCATTTAACTGATGGTTGGTATAAACTAACCGACCAATTGACAAATGAAAAGGAATTGGTACTGGAGGTGAAAAATGGAAAGGGAAAGGTTGAACTGGCATTAGCAGGCCTGGAATCATTCATTTTGAAAATGGATGTGCTCGTTGATATTGTTGAATAACACGGCAAAAATCTGCGGCTATCCGCGTAATCTGCGAGAAATTTCTCTGCAATATCAATTTATCCTTATTAACGCGCTTAGCGCATAAAACGTAAAGTGAGAAGCAAGGAAAATTCTGCAGGTATTCGCGTAATCTGCGAGAAAAACTTTTCGATCAAAATAAAAAACATCACAACTCGGTAAACCTTTTTAACCAACAGGTGTTTTACTGTTACAAATCTTTTTTCATAAAGGTTTACATACCATAAAAGATGGTTTGGTTTTTGGTTTAGTTTAGGTTTAGGTTGATTGAGAAAGGGCTGGTTATTGAACCGGCCTTTCGTTTTTTATAAACGTTTATTCACCCGGTGACTTTTGAGTCAACGGATGAACTGAAAGGCGTTGCGTTTCACCGGATGGCTTCGGTCCACCCGGTGAATCGTATTTTATAATATTTTTTGTAACTTGAGGCTAAGTTGATTATCCATGCAATTCGAAGAAAACAATATCTATCATATTTATAATCGAGGGAACAATTCTTAAAAGATATTTTTCAATCATCAGAATTATCTTTTCTTTTTAAAAAAGATTCGAGCACACATTTTGCCTCATGCAGATGTTCTGGCATGGTGTTTAATGCCAAACCATTTTCATTTAATGGTTTACCTGAATAGTTTCGAAATTGAAGTGGAAAATAGTAATGGGGAAAGTAAGGATAAATATGGGGTAAAATGGGGTACCTGTGTTAACAAACGAAGAGATTTTTACAAATCAATCGCTGTTTTGTTGCGTTCGTATACCAGGGCAATAAATAATCAGGAAAATAGAACAGGATCGTTATTTCAAATGAAAACGAAAGCTAAATGTTTAACTGATAATTCTGAAATAACACCGGCATGGTTTCAAAGTAACTTTGGAACTATAGTTAATATTGAAGATCCGGAGAGAAGCTATCCACAAGTGTGTTTTAATTATATTCATTTAAATCCGGTGTCGGGAAAATTAGTTGAAAATCAAGAAGACTGGGAGTTTTCATCCTGCCGTGATTTTTCAGGCTTACGAAATGGAACCTTAGTATGTGAAAGTAGAGTAGAAGAATTTGGATTGAAGCTGATGTAATATTTATCCGGTGAATAGGACTTCTAACCAGGTTCACCGGATGGCTTTGGTCCGCCCGGTGAATCGTATTTTAGGAAGTAATAATATTCACCCGGTGACATTGAGTCAACGGGTGAAGAGGAAGGCGTTGCGTTTTACCCGATGGTTTCAGTCTTGGTCAATCTGAAAAATAAGCAGTTTCACCGGATGGCTTCGGTCCACCCGGTGAATCGTATTGTGGGAAGTAAATAATAATATTCACCCGGTGACTTTTGAGTCAACGGGTGAATGCGTAAAAAAGGTTATTCTAATTTTCTGTTATTTAAACTCTACAGGAAGCATGTATTTTACAGGAACAGCTTTGCCTCGCTGTTTGCCAGGTACCCAATCAGGCATTTCGCTGGCAATGGTGTAAGCTCCTTTTGCTGCAGCGTCGTTGTCTTGCTCAACAATTTTAATATCGCTCACTTCGCCTTTGGCATTTACCGTAAACAACACTTTAGCTTTTCCTTTTATATTTTTAGCAGAAGCCAATTTGTTTTGCATCTTGTAAACAAAGTTGTTCAAGGCCTCTGATCCTCCCGGATAATTTGGCATATCTTCAACAATGTAAAACATTTCATCGTTAGACGGTGGCGGAGGTGGTGGCGGAGGTGGAGCCATCTTGTCATTATCGTTTACAGCAAGTAGTTCAGTGGCAAGTCCAATTCCAATTATTTCATCCTCCATTTTGTAGGTGCGTTTGTACACTTCACCATCTTTGCCCGACAGAATTCCCATGTAATCGTCGATAATGGTTTTTTTGCCCACAAAGGAAAGTACGATTGCGGTCTTTTCAGGGACTTCGAGCGTGAACCTGCCTTGCAAGTCGCTAACACATCCTGTGGTCCCACCTTTAACAACCACGGAAGTGCCGGGTAAAGGTTCGTCGTTTTCATCAACAACCAAACCAGAAATTTTCAGTGTTTTTGTGGCTGAAGTTTCCTGATCGGCTATTTCCGTCTCATTTAGCTCCTGCATCCGGTAGTTTGGCTCGGCAAAAGCGAACAACAACAGCGCAAGCGCGGGCAGTGCCCAGGTAAATCGTATCAGCCGGTGGGCCGATGTTTTCTTTTTCGTCATCATTTTTAATCGATTTGTGCTAAGGGCAAAATTCAGGTTATTGGTGATACCAATAATTTGCATGCCCATCAGCTGGTTTACTAATAAAGCCTGGTAGCGGCCCACAGTGTGTCCCTGCGCAAGAACACCTTTGTCGGCCAGGTACTCATGGTTTTGTTTAATTGCTCGTTCAAACATCCAAATAAATGGGTTGAACCAAAAGATGACTGTTAACAGTTCTATAAAAAGCAGGTCGAACCAGTGATGCTCACGAATGTGCACTTTTTCGTGCGCCAGAATTTCCGGCAGGTCGTCCTGAGTATGAAATTTCGGATTGATAAAAACAATATTAAAGAATGAGAAGGGGAGTCCGTATTTTTCGTTTTCTACCACGCGCATGCCGTTTAAAGATGTAACGCGGTATTTTATCATTAAATGAATAAGAACAGCAGTTTGGGTAAGCAAACGAAGCAGGAAAATAGCCGCTCCAGTGAGGTAAATCAGCAGAATGGCCTGTTGCCAGCCAAAGGTTGTAGCGCTTTCTTCGGCTCCTTTAAATACGGGAATATTTTTGAACGTATCGGCAATGGTATGAGCGCCGGTTTTTGCACCTTCGCTGGCTTCGATTAAAACTTCGTAGCGAACCGGAACCAGTGGAAGCAGGATGGCCAAAAGCAAGGAGCCTACCAGAAACCAGCGGTTGGCTGCATGAAATGTTTCGTTACGAAGAAACAACCAGTACACCAGGTAGAAAAGAACAATTCCTCCGGATGCGTTTACTAAATAGAACAGCGAAGTTTCCATGGTTAGTCTTTCTTTTCTTTGTTTAATTCGTTTTCTGTCAGCTTTAACATTTCTTCCAGCTCTTCTATTCCCAGGTTGTTCTCTTTGGCAAAAAAGGTAGCCATTTTCGGGAATGAGCCATTGAAGTAGTTTTTCAATAACGACGAAAACTGCACTTTTGTGTAATCCGTTTTACTAACTGCAGGCGAAAAAAGATTCGTATTGCCAATTTTTTTGTGGGTAACAAATCCCTTTTTCTCCAGCACATTTAAAACGGTTGCTACGGTAGTGTAGGCGGGCTTGTCATCGCCAAATTCGTCAACTACCTGCTTAACAACTCCCTCTTTTAAACTCCAGAGAATGTGCATTACCTGTTCTTCTGCTTTTGTCAATGTTTTCATTTTGTTATTGATTCTGGATATTGGATTCTTGATACTGGGTCCCGAAACCAACGAATAGTATTTTTAGTGTTTTTTAATTTGTCTACTACAAATGTAGTACTAAAAAACTAGAAATAAAACTATTTTAATAGAAAAGCTACTATAAAAATAGTAAGTATAAAAAAGGCACAAAAAAACCGCCTGAAAAACAAGCGGTTGTATTGGTTTCTATTTTTAGTCCTCGAAGATGAATTCCTCCGAAGCAATTGCAATGGTCTCTATCTGATAGAAAAAATCAGCATTGGTTGCATTATCTTCAAATATCAATGCCCGAACTTCTATAATATAGGTTTCTCCGCTGGTTAATGATGTTTCCCATGATCCTGTACCTTGTTCAGCAGTAAAACTTTCTGCATCGTCTGCTATAATATAGCTATTAAAAACTGTTTCATGGTCATCATTTAATATCTGAACCACATAATTTTGCGCATCTTCATGGTTGATCCATTCAACATAAACTGATTCGCTACTGGTTGTTACACCCACTGAATCGATTGTAGGGATATCCACATCTGTAAAAACATGATTTTCAGTAGCTGTATATTCTACATCGTTGTTAACTACCAAAAAATCATAATTTTCTGTTTCCGGAGCAGTAGTGGCAAAACCTGCATCTGAAGGTTCAAAAAAGTAGGTGAGTTTTTGCGCATCTGCTGATGAAAGAGTAAGTGTTGAATCGCCGGCAAAGTCAATGCTGGCCGAATCCATTTTCATGTTGGCGTAGGCGTAATAGCTTAGCGCAAATTTTTCTTCTCCATCGATGGACTTTTTAAGGGTAACAACCTCACCAATTACATTAAATGTTTCCGGATCATCATCGTTACATGCCCAAAACCCGGTTACAATAAACGCTAGTAAAACTAATTTGCCAATTTTCTGAATGTTAATCATTTTGTTTTGTTTTAAAATTTAAATTGAATTATTCTGAATTGCTAACTATTCATATATCTCCTGGTAGATGCAATTGGATTAAGAATAGTTGCTTGACAAATTATTTTTTTTGTAATAGTAATGAATTACGGAGATCAGGCTGTAGCTGGGCGCAAAAAAAACCGCCTGAAATTCAGACGGTTTATCTATTGTTTTAGGTTTTTGTTACCAGGTAACTTCACCTTCGGTAACAGCAATTTCCTGAATGTTTTTAACCGCATCTAAACTGGTGGCATCATCTTCATACCTAATTGTGAGGAATTCTATCGTATAAACATTATCGGCTACCGGAGTTTCGTACCATGCGCCTGAAGCTGTGTTTGTACCAATGTCAAAACGAACCATTTGTTTTGGTAAGGCTACGCTAGAAAAGGCTAGGTCTCCACTTTGGTTAATCAATCTGATTTGATAACCGTCTGCAGCGCTATTGGTTTCCCATTGTACACTTAAAATGTTATTATCAATATCAGCCGAAGAAATGGGCGTAAAAGCAATATTGTCAAAATCAAGCAAGTCAGTCGATTCGTGGGTAATATCCTCGTTTATCACTAAAAACTGGTAATTTCCCTCTACCGGAGCAGCAGTGCTATATTCGGCCAAAGTTGGCTCTTTTGCGTATATATTCTGGTTTTCAGAAGCCGGATTCAGAGTGAAATTTGCACCACCGGGAACGGTAACTTCAGCGTGGCTCATTGGCTGGTTGCCCCAGGCCACATATGCGTTGGCGTATTTCACTTCGTCGTTAACGGTACGTTTAATTACATATACATCGCCAATTACCTCGAAAGGCACTGAGTTGTCGTCGTCGTTGCAGGCAAAAAGCCCGGCAACAAGAAAAAGGATCGTTAGTGTTTTTCCAATTTTCATCATTGTGTCCATATTTCTAATTTTTAAAGTTATTCAGCGTTTAAGTATTTGTTTAATGTAGTTTCTTTCGATTTGGTTGTCTCGAAATGCCAATATCGTGATTTTTTTAACAACATCTACTAAATGCATCAGATTGAGTGTATTGGAAAACGTTAAGCTTAGCAATAAATTGCATTTTTGATGATGAGGGGATCAGCTTTTTACTTCATCAATAATCTCACGCAATATATAATCGGCCGTTTCCACATTCGGAACATTTGAAAAACTGAGCGTTAGTTTCCCATTTGTTTCTTTCATCCGACCTTTCGATTTTCCTTTTTGAACGTATTGTACAATTTTGATAAAGTCGCCCGATTGGTAGAACGACGATTTCTGGTCGGCAACAAAGTAGCAGATCATTTTTTTGTTTTTCAGAATGATCCTTTCCATGCTTAAATCGATGGCTTTCCATCGCAGTGGCAAAATGTCGATCAGTTCGCGGCTTTCGCGCGGAAGTTCGCCAAAACGGTCTTGCAGTCCTTTGGTAAAATGGTCCAGTGCTTCCTTGCTTTCAATGTTATCCAGCTCGCGGTACAGCATCATGCGCTCCGAATTTCCCGGAATGTAGTCGCTTGGGAAAAGCAGTTCCATATCGGTGTCGATGGTGCAGTCGTTTACGAATTTTATATTCAGGAAAGCCTGCGATTGCGCCTTGTCTTCTTCGACAAACAAATCTTTAAATTCGTCCTGTTTCAGTTCCTGAATGGCTTCGTTTAAAATGCGGTGATAAGTCTCGAAACCAATGTCGGCAATAAAACCACTTTGTTCGGCACCCAGCATATTTCCGGCACCACGAATATCGAGGTCTTGCATGGCGATGTTAAAACCGCTGCCCAATTCCGAAAACTGCTCGATGGCCTGCAAACGCCGGCGCGCTTCGGCACTAACTGTTGAAAGCGGCGGAGCAATAAGGTAACAGAAGGCTTTTTTGTTCGAGCGGCCAACACGTCCGCGCAACTGGTGCAAATCGCTTAATCCAAAATTTTGCGCGTGGTTAATTATTATGGTGTTGGCGTTTGGTATGTCGAGCCCCGATTCGATAATTGTAGTGGCAATCAGTACATCGAATTTCGCATCAATAAAATCGAGCATTACTTTTTCCAGTTTCGGGCCTTCCATTTGTCCGTGGCCAACGACGGTTTTTACGCCCGGAACAATACGTTTTATTGTATCTTCAACCTCATAAATATTCTGTACCCGGTTATGAATAAAGAAAACCTGTCCGTTTCTGTCCATTTCGTACAGGATGGCTTCTTTTATCATTTGCTCGTTAAAACCGTGCACCTCGGTAACAATGGGGTAGCGGTTGGGTGGCGGCGTTTGTATAATCGACAAATCGCGCGCACCCATTAACGAGAATTGTAAGGTACGCGGAATTGGAGTCGCCGTCAAGGTTAAAGTATCAACATTTACTTTAAACTGCTTCAGTTTTTCTTTTACCGAAACACCAAATTTCTGCTCTTCATCAATAATCAGCAAGCCCAGGTCTTTAAACTTCACATCCTTGCTTACCAAACGATGCGTACCAATAATAATATCGGTTTTTCCGTCGGCAACATCTTTTAATGCAGCTTTTACCTGGGCGGTAGATTTTAGGCGGCTTACGTAATCAATCTTTACCGGAAAATCCTGCAAACGCTCGGTAAATGTTTTAAAATGCTGAAATGCCAGTATGGTTGTCGGCACCAAAACAGCTACCTGTTTGCTGTCGGTAACGGCTTTAAAAGCTGCCCGGATGGCAATTTCTGTTTTACCGAAACCAACATCACCACAAACCAGACGGTCCATCGGCATAATTTTTTCCATGTCCTCTTTTACGGCTGCTGTTGACTTTTCCTGGTCGGGAGTATCTTCGTAAATAAACGATGCTTCCAGTTCGGTTTGCAGGTACGAGTCGCGCGAAAAGGCATAACCTTTTTCAGCACGGCGTTTGGCATACAGGGCAATCAATTCCTTGGCAATGTCCTTCACCTTCGACTTGGTGCGGTTTTTCATTTTTTGCCATGCTCCGGTGCCCAACTTGTTAATTTTGGGCTCGCCACCGTCTTTGCCTTTGTATTTCGAAATGCGGTGCAGCGAATGAATACTTACCAACAGCGAGTCGTTGTCTTTGTAAACCAAACGAATGGCTTCCTGCATTTTTCCGTTTACTTCGGTGCGTGCCAGCCCGGCAAACTTCCCAATTCCGTGATCGATGTGAACCACATAATCACCCGGATGCAGTTTATTTAATTCTTTTAATGAAATGGCCTCGCGTTGCGCTTTCCGGTTTTTTAATTTAAAACGGTGGTAGCGCTCAAAAATCTGGTGGTCGGTGTAAAAACAGGCTTTCAGTTTGTGATCGATAAACCCTTCGTGCAACACAAAATTTACAGGATTGAAGCTTACATTAACTCCTGTATCTTTGAAAATTGTTTGCAGCCGTTCAATCTGTTTTTCCTGGCTGGAAAGGATAAAAAGTTCGTAACCGTTTTTTTGGTGATCCGTAAGGTTCGATCCCAATAGCTCAAAATTTTTGTTGAAAACCGGTTGGATCGAAGTGGCAATTTCTATTTTCTCGTCGGCAGTAAAGGCCAGGTCATTCCCAAAATCAAATATAGTTTTTGCTTTGAGTTGCTTTTCCAATTCGGGCGGCGTTAAAAGCAAATCAGCAATATCTTCCTCTTTGCGGGCGATTATGGTTTGGCGGTGCAGTTCGGCAATACGGTCAACAAATTGGTTGCTATTATTCCCAAACCACAGACAATCTTTCTGCTGAAATTCGATGAATGAAACCCGCTCGCCTTCCACCGAATTGTTTTGAATATTCGGAACAATGGTAATATGATTTAGGCGCTCTTTCGAGAGTTGATTTTCAATATCAAAACTTCGGATAGAGTCAACTTCATCGCCAAAAAAATCGAGGCGAAAGGGATCTTCGTGCGAAAACGAAAAAATATCGACAATACTTCCGCGCACCGAAAACTGGCCGGGCTCATATACAAAATCTACTCGCTCGAAACCGTATTCGTACAAAAACTCGTTAATAAAATCGATGGAGATTTTATCGCCGCTTTTTACCTGCAGCGTATTGTTTTCGAGGCTTTCGTTCGAGATCACTTTTTCGATGATTGCCTCGGGATACGAAATAACAAAGTAGGGCTTTTCGGCAGCCGAAAGCAGGTTTAACACCTCGGTGCGCTGCACAATGTTTTCCTGCTCGGGATTATCGTACTGCACCGATCGTTTGTACGACGACGGTAAAAACAGGGTGTTTTCGGCAAATCCCAGGTTGTTCAGGTCGTCGTAAAAATAGGCTGCTTCTTCGCGGTCGTTAAGCAACACCACACAATTTTTTTGAATTTGCTGAAATACGTTGGCCAGTAAAACGGTTTTGGCAGACCCAATAAGCCCATGCAGGTGAATAAGTTCACCCGGGGGGGCAGCGGCCTTTTTTAGCACTTTGGCTGTTGCGCTATGCCCCTCGAAATATTTTAGAAACGTGCTTGTTTCCAAACGATGAATTTTTGGCAAAGATAATTTTTGCGTCGCAGGTGGAAATAAAAAAGGAGCAATTTTGCTCCTTTTTATTTTATACAAAGTTTTTTACCAGCCAAGAGGCAAATAGGTACCGGCTCCGTTTAGATGAAACTGAATAGTTAGATTTCCACTTTTGTTCAGCTTGGCGATTCCCTCTGGTAGCATTACATCGCCTTCTTCAGGGTTAAATACTTCGTCGCCATTAACATCAATATAGAGGTAATTAAATCCAAACCACCGATTGGGGTAGCCACCAAAATCCTGCATAAGCGGATGGCTCTCTTCAACCGTGATTTTTAATGATTTTACGAAATTTCCGTTGGGTGTAATTACTTCATGGGCAGGAGCTTCAAATTCATATGATTCCTCTCCGTCGGAAATTGAGAATGTTGCGGTGTAATTTCTTACTTTAGCCTGCGCACTACTATTTTTTACAGGAAGTAAAAAACACAGCAGACTAATTGCTAAAAATGCTCTTAAAAATTTCATCTTCACTTATTTATGGGTTTGTAATTTATGCAAATTACGAATTGTTTTTAATAAACTTCAAAATTTCGTCTGAGTCTTTTGTGGCATCAACGTCTGTGTTTTTATAAACAATAGTACCGTTTTTATCGATAATGAAGGTCCAGCGCGATGCTGTAGCCCCCCGAACCAAGTCAAAACTGTGGCCATCAATTTCGCGTGTAATCGTACCTCCGTCGCGCAGCGGTACTCCGAATTTTTTGGCAATTTCACCATTTGCATCTGAAAGTAAAGGGAAATTCAGGTGGTTGGCCTTTTTAAAAAGCTGAAGGCCTTCAATATTATCGCCACTAATTCCAACTACAACTGCGTTCGCCTCGTCGATCTCCGTTTTCAGGTCGCGGTAGGCGCAGGCTTGTTTGGTACAGCCGCCGGTCATTGCCGCCGGGTAAAAATAAACCACAATAAATTTGTCGCCCAAATAATCATCTGCATTCCAGGTCGAGCCATCGTCGGCCAGGGTAGAAAATACAGGTGCTTTGTCGCCAACATTTACTTCCTGCGAAAAGCTGGCGAAAGACAGGCTTAGTAAGAGTGATGCAATTAGAAATCGTTTCATGACTGAATCATTTAATGTATGTCATTAATACATACGAGATTAAAAAATGTTTCTGAGGAAATGATTTTTTTATAAATCCTAGTTTATAACAGAAAGAATCCGCATTAAAATGGTTAATTTTAACCAATGGGACATGCTTATTCATACCGTTGCGATCATTGTGGTTTTACCGAAAGCTTTAATCAGGGGCACGGATTTCTGGTTCATTCGCAGCCGGTTGGCGACTACCTGAAGCAGCGCACCCGGATTTTTCATTACAAAACGCACAACCTGCTTCGAAAGATGGCACAGGCCTCCGACAATTTGCATCTGAAGGCCGGTTTCCAGATTTATAAATGCCCGCATTGTAAAACCTTGTACGATAAAATTGAGGTGACTGTTTTTGATGACGAAGCAGTAGTTCATAAAAGCGAATTCCGTTGCCGCGATTGTAAAACGCGCTTAAAACTTACCAATATTCACCGGCTGAAAAGGGCAATTTGCCCGCGTTGCAGGCAGCGTACTTTTCATCGCGATTATGCGCAGCACGAACTTTGGGACAGTTGATCCTCGCAATTAATACATTAAATGTTTTCTTCGCATTCGGCCTGGTACTCGGCAAAGGTTTTGTTTGTTGGGTATTTTTTTGTGAGAATTTTAAAGTGTTGCAGCCCAACTTCGGGTTTGTCCTCAATTTTTTGGTACATGCGCGCCAAAAAGAAATCGGCTACGGTGGTTAAGATCACATTATCTTCGGAAGCAAATTTCTCCATCCGCTTTAGTTTCTTTTCGCGGGCTTCAGATTTTTTGGCATTGGCAAAAAAGTTAATGTTCTCGATGTATTGATACATAATAACATAACTTTCGAAAAGTTTCTGTTCGTCGCCGGTAAAAGGCGGGTCTTCTTTTTCAATAGCAGCAATCAGGTCCCGGATATCGGAGCGTGCCGATAGCATTCCGAATATGTTGAATTTCTTTTTATCGTAACGCAGTTGGTACGAGCGAACAATAATCTGACGCATTTTTTGCTCGTACGTTTCGGTTTCGGGCAATAACGATGCATCAATCAATTCATCTAATTTGTCTGAATTCTCTTTTGAATAAGTGGTGCGGTATTTCCACCAGTGCAAATCGAGGTTTAAAAAAGTACGGTAAAATTCGCTCAGTTCGTCCTTGCCGTTTGTAAACGTTTTTTCAGCCTCGCTAAGGTTTTGCTCATAAATTAAGGTGAATACACGGTTGGCAATGCTGTCGTTATTGGCATTGTTTGCCCACGTTGAAAAGCTAAAGCACACTAGAAAAATTGAAAAAAGTACCCTTCTGATCATCTCACAAATTTTGTGTAAAGTAAAAAGTTTCTACGATGAAAACTTGCGGATGAAAGAGAAAATTGTGCAAAATGATCGAAAACCTATTTTAATTGCTTGTTGCATTCATCCAACAGCTCCTCAAACTTTATATTTTCCGGGAAGTTTTTGTGCAGCCATTGGAAATAGGCAATGGCATTTGTCGGGTTGTTTTCGTAATTCAGCCAGGTTTTCCCCAAAAAATAGGCAACCAGCGTTTTTGTAATCCGGCTTTCCGATTGGAACAAATGGGTCATGGTGGTTAATGCTTCGCTGCAGTTTTCTTTTTTGTTGGAAGAAAAAAACGGTTTCAGATAATTGTCGAAATATTGAAATAACGCGGAATATAACAGGTACAGTTCCTGTTGTTCCGGTGGTAATTCTTCGTTTGTTTTTAAGGAAGTGAAAAGCGCCTTGGTTTCCTGCCGCGTTGAAATTGCTTTAATCAGTTTAAAACGTTTCAGCTCGTATCGCAATTGGTACGACAGGTTAACCAGCAGAATAGCCTCTTGAGTGGATGATGTGGGATTTGTTGGTGAAAGTTGACGCAAATCGTTTTCGAAAGCCGGGAAATCTGGGGTGTTAGTGCCTGTAACATTTTTCCAGTAACTCATGTCGATCGAAAGAACGGCGAAAAAAACGGAGTCTATATTGTTTTTATTGGCGTGAAGCATTTCTTCAGCCCGCGAATAATGTTGGTTGTACATTTCGCTGAAAATGCGTTCGATAAGGCTGTCCTGCGGAGAGGCAAAACACTGACTGCCCAGAAAAAGAAATAGTAGAATTATAATTTTTTGCATCTGTTTAATCGGCTTGGTTTTCAAACAACATTCCGTAATGTGGGATTCCATCTTCGAGGTACTCGTCGGTAACAACTTTAAATCCCAGGTCTTCGTAAAATTTACGCAGGTATTTTTGCGCACTGATTTTTATTTTATCGGGCTGCCAGTTTTTTAGAATGTATGTTTTAGCTTCTTTCATCATCTGAATTCCCAGTCCTGTTCCGCGCTCCGACTCTTTCACCACAACGCGCCCGATGGAATAATCGTTAAACCGTGTTCCCGGTTTCAGCAAACGTGAGTAGGCTACAATCTGCCCGTCTTTTTCCGCAAACTGGTGGATGGCATCTTTATCCAGTCCATCAATATCGTTGTAAACACAGTCTTGTTCAACTATAAAAATTTCCGCCCGAAGTTGAAGAATATCGTAGAGCTCGTTTGTCGTGAGTTCTGTGAAATGTTTGAATGTAAAAGTCATAGTGGTGCAATGATAGTAATTTTTGATTGTTCTTCGGACCCCTAAATCCCCAAAGGGGACTTTGGGCCGGTGAATAAAAGTTGCTGGCCATTCTTGATGCTAAGTCCTAAATTCCTCCCCTTTGGGGAGGTTAGGTGGGGTCAGTTTATCGACTTCCTTTTTTATTTTGAGAACAACTTTTTCAATATCATTTTCAACCTCTTCATTCGTAAAACGAATTACTTTATAGCCAATTACGGCAAGTCTTTTGGTTCGCTCCTCGTCTTCTCCTTTTTTTAATTGATGAATTTTCCCATCCACTTCAATAATTAGTTTTATTGAAAGTGCAACAAAATCAGGGATATAAAAATCAATGATATGTTGTCTTCTGAATTTGACTCCTAGCTGCTTATTTCGTAGTTTTTCCCAAAGCATATTTTCCGCTTTGGTCATTTCATCCTTAAGTTGCTTTCTTTCGTCTTTATACTTTTTGTAGAAGTTTTTATTTGCAGTTTGCCAACGTGGTTTGTTGTTTGGGTTATCCGAATCCATAGATTGGTGACCTTAAAAAAATAAACTAACCAGCATCGTAAACGCCAGCCCGCAAACTGCAATTAGCGATTCCATTACCGTCCAGCTTTGCAGGGTTTGTTTTTCGTTCATCCCAAAGTATTTACCTACCAGCCAGAAGCCACTGTCGTTTACATGCGATAGTAAAGTTGCTCCCGAAGCAATAGACAGAACAACCAGCGCGCGTTGCGGATCGTTCAATCCAAATTCGCTCATAACCGGGGCAATAATTCCTGCAGCAGTTATCATGGCAACGGTTGCCGAGCCTTGTGTTACACGTACAATGGCAGCTAAAATCCAGGCCAACAAAATCGGTGGGAGCGCAGAGTTTGACATCGACTCGGCCATAATTTTTCCGATTCCGCTGTCTACCAAAATTTGTTTTAAAACGCCCCCGGCACCTGTTATCAGAATTATTATTCCTGCCGGACCAAGTGCTTTGGTCGACAACTCCAGCACTTTTTCTTTGCCCATACCACGTTTTATGCACAAAAAGTAAATGGCAATAAGCGTGGCAATGATCAGCGCAGAAAACGGGTGCCCCAGAAATTCAAGTACATCGGTGTAAATGCTTTGCTCCACTACCTTTTTCGAAACGGCCAGCCCGGTAAAAGTGTTAACCAAAATCAGGAACAATGGAACGGCAATAATTAAAGCAATTAAACGAAACGACGGGAGGTTGTTTTCATCGTACTCTTTCTTGGTTTGAATCATAAATTCTTCGGGTGGAGTGAGGTGAATTTTTTTCGAAATAAACTTTCCCCAAACCGGTCCGGCAATAATAGCCGTTGGAAATCCAACGATCAATCCAAGCAAAATCACCCAGCCCAGTTGTACATTAATAATATCGGCAACAGCAACCGGCCCGGGCGTTGGCGGAATAAAACTGTGCGTGGCAGCCAGTCCGGCCAGCAACGGGATACCGTAGTACAATAATGATTTTTTGGTGTCGCGCGAAAGAGCATAAATAATAGGTACAAGAATGATAAAACCCACATCGAAAAAAACCGGGATGGCAATGATGAAACCGGTAACCACCATTGCCCACGAGGCACGGTCTTTTCCAAATTTTTTAACCAGATAATGGGCCAGCGATTCGGCTCCGCCCGAGCTCTCGAGCATTTGTCCGAAAATTGCTCCCAGTCCAACAACGGTCGCAACAAAACCCAGCGTTCCGGCCATCCCGTCCTGAATGGATTGTGTTACCTGTTTAAGTGGCATGCCGGCCAGAATTCCCACATAAATGGCGGTAATAAGTAAAGCGATAAAGGCAGAGATTTTGAGTTTTAGTACCATAAAAAGCAGCAAGGCCACTGCCGAAAGCACCATAAAAATCAGAAAAGGTGTACCCATTTGGTTTAGATTTAGTGTTCGCTAAAGTTAGAATTTGTACTTGTACCACCAAAATAATAGTTTTCATGAAAGAGGTTAAGATGAAAAATTGTGCCGTAATTTTTTGAAAAATATTCGGCTCTATTTAATAAGACAACAGGAAAGCATGCGTGTTTTTATTGTTAAAGTTGTTCGACCGAATCTTCAATCTAAACCAAAAATTAAATCAGTTGTAGAATCATTATAAATTAGCTAATTTAGAACCCCATTTTTGCAGGAATATTTGTGTTCGTCTACATTTGTGGCGCTTTAAGCAAAATTCGGAATCAACCAAAAATAAATAATAGATTATGAGCAAATTTTTAACAGCCTCGATTGGAAGAAAATTTGTGATGAGCCTGTCGGGATTATTCCTGGTAGTCTTTATTGCAGTCCACTTGGGCCTCAACTTATTACTGATCTTTGACAACAGCGGTGATTTGTTTAATCAGGGAGCTCACTTTATGGCTACTAACCCTCTGATTAAGATTATGGAACCTATTCTCGGATTAGGTTTTATCATTCACATTGTTTGGTCATTCTTCCTTGAGTATCAAAACTGGAAAGCACGCCCGGTTAAGTATGCGAAAAAGAACATGAGCGGAGCAAGCTCGTGGGCATCGCGTAACATGCTGGTTTTAGGTGGTTTGGTTTTGGTATTCCTTATCATCCACATCATTAACTTCTTTATTAAGATGAAGTTTACCGGTGATCCGCTTTTGGCAGAAGTTACCGTAAACGGCGAACACATGCACAATGCGTACGCTTTGGTTTCAACTGCTTTTATTAACAGCACTGCACTGGGTATTCTTTACATTCTTGGTGGTATTTTACTGGGAATTCACCTGTCGCATGGTTTCTGGTCGGCTTTCCAAACTTTAGGTTTAAACAACAAACATTGGTTAAACCGCTGGAAAGTTATTGGTACGATTTACGCAATTCTTGTTGCTGTGGGTTTCGCCGTTATTCCACTTTATTTCATGGTAGGATTGTATAAATAAAAAAGAGGAAAGAATTATGAGCATTTTAGATAATAAGATACCTGAAGGGCCATTAGCAGAAAAGTGGAACAAACACAAAGCTGCCATTAAAGTAGTGAGCCCTGCAAACAAGCGTAAATTAGAAATTATTGTTGTGGGTACCGGATTAGGTGGTGCCTCGGCAGCTGCTTCTTTAGCAGAATTAGGATATAAAGTAAAAGCATTTTGTTACCAGGACAGCCCGCGACGCGCGCACTCAATTGCTGCACAGGGAGGTATTAATGCTGCAAAAAACTATCAGAACGACAACGACTCGGTTTACCGTTTGTTTTATGATACCATTAAAGGTGGCGACTACCGTGCACGCGAAGCTAACGTTTACCGTTTGGCAGAAGTTTCTCCGAACATTATCGACCAGTGTGTGGCACAGGGTGTTCCATTTGGTCGCGAATACGGTGGTTTGTTAGATAACCGCTCGTTTGGTGGTGTGTTGGTAAGCCGTACGTTCTACGCACGTGGGCAAACCGGTCAGCAGTTGTTAATTGGTGCTTATCAGGCGTTGAACCGTCAGATTTCGAAAGGTGCTGTTGAAATGTACAACCGCCACGAAATGCTGGACTTGGTTAAAATCGACGGAAAAGCCCGTGGTATTATTGCCCGCGACCTTGTTTCGGGCGAGATCAAACGTTTTGGTGCACACGCCGTTGTTGTTGCAACCGGAGGTTACGGAAACGTATTCTTCCTGTCAACCAACGCAATGGGAAGTAACGGATCGGTCGCATGGCAATGTTACAAACGTGGTGCTTTTATGTCGAACCCATGTTTCGTACAAATTCACCCTACTTGTATACCTGTTCATGGCGATCAGCAGTCGAAACTGACATTGATGTCGGAGTCGTTGCGTAACGATGGCCGTGTTTGGGTACCAAAGAAAAAAGAAGATGCTGTAAAATTGCAGAAAGGTGAGCTTCATCCGAACGATATTGCAGATGAGGATCGCGATTTTTACCTGGAAAGAAGATATCCTTCGTACGGTAACCTTGTGCCTCGTGACGTTGCGTCGCGTGCTGCAAAAGAACGTTGCGATGCCGGATTTGGTGTAAACTCGGAAGGTAAAGCAGTTTTCCTTGATTTTAAATATGCCATCGATCGTTTGGGTAAAAGTGTAATTGAAGCACGTTATGGAAACCTTTTCCAGATGTACGAAAAGATTACCGATGTTGATCCTTATAAAGCGCCGATGATGATTTACCCGGCTATCCACTACTCAATGGGTGGTACCTGGGTTGATTACAACCTGATGACTTCGGTTCCCGGTTTGTATTCAATTGGTGAAGCTAACTTCTCCGATCACGGAGCTAACCGTCTGGGTGCTTCGGCACTGATGCAAGGATTGGCGGACGGATATTTTGTGTTGCCATACACTATTGGTGATTACCTGGCTGACGAAATTATGACGCCAATGGCCGACACAAACGCTCCTGAGTTTGCTGCGGTTGAAAAAGAGGTAACTGATCGTATTGAGAAATTATACAACATTAAAGGTTCGAAACCGGTTGACTATTTTCACAAAAAACTTGGACAAGTAATGTGGGATTACGTTGGTATGGCCCGTAATGCTGAAGGATTGAAAAAAGCGATCGAGATGATTAAGGAAATTCGCGCTGAATTCTGGAAAGATGTTCGTATTCCTGGCGAATTGGACAACCTTAACCCTGAGTTGGAGAAAGCCGGTCGTGTTGCCGATTTCTTCGATATTGGTGAGTTGATGGCGCGCGATGCACTCGACAGAAACGAATCGTGTGGTGGACACTTCCGTGAAGAGTCGGCTACCGAAGAAGGTGAAGCAAAACGTAACGACGAAGAATTCACTTATGTATCGTGCTGGGAGTACAAAGGAGAGGGCGCAGAGCCGGATATGCATAAAGAAGATTTGGTATTTGAGAATGTGAAGCTTACGCAGCGTTCTTACAAATAATTATGAGAGTATAGAGTAGTGAGAAATTAGTATTGAGAAGAAGAAAGATCAGGAATCAATAAAAGCAAAGAAGATGCATCAGTTTAAAGAATTGAAAGTTTGGCAAAAAGGAAGAGTTCTTGTTAAAGAGATTTACCAGGCAACTCACGCATTTCCAAAAGATGAGCTTTTCGGTATCGTTTCACAAATGAGAAGGGCTGCTGTTTCAATTCCAACAAACATTGCTGAAGGATGTGGGAGAAATAGCGACAAGGAATTGGGCCGTTTCTTAGACATTGCCAATGGTAGTGCATTTGAACTGGAAACTTTAGTGATTTTAAGTCTTGATTTAGAGTATCTTTCTCAAAACAAATTCGAAGAGTTGGATGCAAAACTTAATGAAGTCCAAAAGATGATTTTTGGTTTAAAGCAATCATTAAAAATTCACGATTAAGGTCTCATTACTCATATCTATAAATCTAAAAATCTAGAATAAAATGGCTGATAAGATTCTAAAAAAACTCAAAATAAAAGTTTGGCGTCAAAAGAATGCCAAATCAAAAGGTAAATTCGAAACATATACAATCGAAAATATCTCAACCGGGTCTTCTTTCCTTGAAATGATGGATATCCTGAATTTCCAGCTTATTGAAGCGGGAATCGACCCAATTGCTTTCGACCACGACTGCCGCGAAGGTATCTGCGGTACTTGTAGTCTGTATATTAATGGCCGTCCTCACGGACCAGACACCGAGGTTACTACTTGCCAGCTGCACATGCGTAAGTTCAAAGATGGTGAAACCATTGTTATTGAGCCTTGGCGTGCACGTGCTTTCCCGGTAATTAAAGACCTTGTTGTTGACCGTACTGCTTTCGAGAAAATTCTTCAGGCTGGTGGTTTCGTATCGGTAAATACCGGTGGTGTTCCTGATGCCAACACAATTCCTATTCCGAAAGAAGATGCTGAAGAATCAATGGATGCAGCAGCATGTATCGGTTGTGGTGCTTGTGTTGCAGCGTGTAAAAACGCATCGGCTATGTTATTTGTTTCGGCAAAAGTTTCGCACCTGGCAAAATTGCCTCAAGGTAAAGTTGAAGCTGCAAGTCGTGCCAAAAACATGGTGGCCAAAATGGATGAATTGGGTTTTGGTGGATGTACCAATACTCAGGCTTGCGAAGCTGAGTGTCCGAAAAGCATCTCTATCACCAACATTGCTCGCTTGAACCGCGAGTATTTGTGCGCAAAAGTTAGCGAATAAGAAAATTCACGCTATACATTTGAAAAGCCTTCTCAGTTTCTGGGGAGGCTTTTTTTGTTTTTTATTGGCTGCCTGGTTTTGTACGAGAGAACAATAGCTCACCTATGTAGCTTTTGTCTTCATGCCAGACGGGCAGTTCCTTTTGCATTCGATCAAAAGGAACTCCCGATTTATCGGGATCAAAAAATAACCTTTGCGTTTTTTCAATGTAACCAATTAGCCCGATTGACGCCTGCCTGCCGGTAGTCAGGGATTTTTGACGAGCCCGCACGGGATTTCCTTCAAGGTTTGTCGGTTATTGAATGGGAAAGAAGTTTTTAAACAGTTACCTGTATTTGCCAGCGTTTCATTTTTGGAAGTATATGTAGTTAATTCCCTTTTCATGACTATTATTGAACTTTAATGACCAATATTTTTCTTGTTTCTAACCCTGTTAACTTCGTGCGAAGATAGAGACTTAAAGGTATTAAAATACAGCCATTCGCTAAAACGAAGCTCCGGTTTTTCACAATAATAAACAGGTAGATGTGTATAAGTACAAGGGCGAACACATGAATTCCCCATGTACAATCCATAACTTCGCATAAACACAAAGGAATATTATGCCATACAGACGTTTACCCACGACGGATAAAGCCAGAATACGCGCACTTAACGCAGCGCTGGCAAAGGTGATTAAGAATGAGGAAAAACTGGCGTTCTCGAATCATTCGGTTGAAGAACTCCAGAATGTGAAGAATGCTTTCGAAAATCACCTTCGACAATACGAATTAGACACACGACTTCAGTCGGAAAATATAAAAGAGTATAAAGAAGCTTTTGATCGAGCTAAAATGTACGTCTCGCATTTTATACAGGTGCTGCAGTTTGCATCGGAGCGTGGCGAGATTAACGGCGGAATTAGGTACTACGGGAACCTGGCCTCTTTTGAGGGAAAAGTACCTTCACTAAACACCGAGGAAGATATAATTGAGTGGGGCAAAATAATGGTGGAAGGCGAGCAAAAGCGTAAACAAAATGGGGGAAGTGCCATTTATAATCCATCCATTGCGCTGGTGAAATTTAAGGTGGAAGAGTTGCACGACGCTTCGGTATTTCAGCAAACCTTAAAACGAAATACCTTGCGCTCGTTCGATAAAATGCAGAAACTGCGTAAGACGACCAACGACTTTATAAGCAAACTGTGGACAGAGATTGAAGAAAGCCTGGAGGTGGAATCGCCAAAAGTAAAACGACAACTGGCACAGGAATACGGTATTGTTTATGTATTCCGACGGAATGAAAAGAAAAAAATGTCGGCAGAAGAAATGCAGACCGATCTCTTATTTGAATTTGCTTAAAAGAATATTGATTGTCTGTAACGTGTCATGATTTGCACGTTACCCTGAACTCGTTTCAGGGTCTCATCCATATAATGCTAATATCATTTAACAGATGCTGAAACAAGTTCAGCATGACGAAAAATAGGATATAAGACGCATATGCGAATATCTGAAAAGAATTTATTGTATTGATATTTTAGATCCCGGCTTGGTGAAAACTAATCCGGGATTTTTTTATATAGGAATTTCTTTACCGGCATTCTGTCGTTTCAGCATCATCAGAAACACAAACGTTAGTGCAAGACTGATTCCGGCCATGTAATAGCTGTCGCCGGTAGAACCGATTTCTTCATATTGTGGATTCATCAGGCCGTTATTTATAAAGTACATGGCAATTACGGCAATCGCGTTATTCATGAAATGGGCAATAATGGGCAACCATATCGAGCCGCTCCAAACCAGCAAATAACCAAACAGGGCGCCAAGCAAAACACGCGGAACAAAACCATAAAACTGCATGTGTAAAGCGCTAAAAAGTATGGCCGAAATCCATATTCCCCAATGGTGACTGCGCGTCATTTTGCTAAATATATTCTGAACCACGCCACGGAATAAAAGCTCCTCGCCAACTGCCGGCAGCAGGGCAATCATAAACACGTTAAATGCAAGTCCGCCAATGGTTTTTACATTTAAAAAGGCTTCCGTAATATCGGCGGCATTTTGTTCGGCGTTGCGCATCCATTCTTCCACTCCCGATAACCACTCGGGAAAACTCATGTTGCTGTTTAATTCGCCAATGAGGTTAATCGCCGGAGCGGCAAAAAACATCATCGCAACAACCAGAATAACACTTTGCGAATTGAATGATTTATTGAGGTATAGGTATTCGTTTGATTGGCCATGAAACAGGTAGCCCAAAATAAACGGAGGAACGATAAAAAAGCCGATTGCCTGAACAACCTGAATGAATTTATACAGGTTGATAATGTTTAGTGGCGTTTCGGAATTAATAGCCGGCAGGTTCAAAACAGTATTGAAACCCCAGATTGGAATGGCCACCACAAGCGACAATACAAAAAAGATTAATATGCTGGCCACCACAACAAATGCAGCAAAAAACAATTGCGAAAAGGGTTTCAGATCTCTGAATGCAGTAAATTCCATTTTTGAGAATGTTTCGGGCAAAGATAATTTTTATTGAGAAACCTGTTCCGGGCTTGCCGATTTCGATAAGCTTACAGAAACTACAATTCCCTAATCTTAATATTCCGGAACATTGTTAATCCGCCATGATCCTGCAAGCCGATATGACCGGTTTTTGCCATTCCGTAGTCTGGTGTGTCGGCCCACTTGCTTGCAGCTTTATTTTGCAGCCATTGGTCGGTCCACAACTCATATTCCACCACTAAGCTGCCGTTCAGCCAGTGTTCAACGTGTGGCCCGTTTACAATTACTCGGGTGGTATTCCACTCGTTAATCGGTTTTAGCTTTGCATTTTTGGGTGCATTCATCCCGTAATTGGCGCCTGAATGTTGCCAGGCTTCCAGTTTGTCAGGCCAGCCATTGTCATCAATCAACTGGTACTCCGGTGCTGATTCGTAAATGGCATCGGTAAGCCCTTCCTGTACATGGTAAAAAATGCCCGAGTTACTTTCCGGTGCTACTTTCCATTCCAGGTACAATTCAAAATTGGTGTATTGTTTTTTGGTGATAATGTCGCCGCCATGATCGGTGCCAACGCCCGAGTTGTGCAATTCGCCGTTAATTACCTTCCATCCGGTAACTGCGCCTCCGTTAAAAGTTTTCCAGTTGTTGGTGGTTTTCCCGTCGAACAGCAATTCCCAGCCGTCCTCGATTTCTTCTTTTGTTAAGGTGTTTTCGCTTTTTTTTGTCGAACACGACAGGAAAATAAGGACATAGCAGGCAAGCAAAAGGGAACTATTCTTCATCTTTCGTTTTTTTTGACTTAGGTTATGGAGTGTAAATGTACAAAATCAGTGGCAATCAAAACATAAGTGAATTGTTTTTAGAGATCGGTAGAAATTTCCTCAAATCGGTTAACTTTAAGAAACCAAAACAATAAAGCGTGGAACTCAACAAATCAATAATTGGGATGGTGCATGTAGGAGCCTTACCTGGCACTCCCAAAAACCGCCTAAGCATAACTGAAATTATTAACGCCGCCATCAGCGATGCACAAAAACTTGTGCAGGGCGGGGTTGATGCAATAATGATCGAGAATATGCACGACCGTCCGTATCTGAATCGTAAAGTAGGGTCCGAAATTGTGGCCTCAATGACCGCCGTTGCAATAAAACTAAGGCAGGAGGTTTCGCTTCCTCTGGGAATTCAGATTCTGGCCGGAGCCAACAAACAGGCGCTGGCTGTGGCTCATGCTGCAGGTTTCGATTTTATCAGGGCCGAAGGATTTGTGTTTGGGCATTTGGCCGACGAGGGAATGATGGACAGCGATGCTGCCGAACTTTTGCGCTACCGGAAGCAAATTGGTGCCGATAACATAAAAATATGGACCGATATTAAAAAGAAACACGCATCGCATGCTATTTCTGCCGATGTTTCGATTTGTGATATGGCCAAAGCTGCCGTGTTCTTTTTAGCCGATGGAGTTATTGTTACCGGAAATGCAACGGGCGAAGAAGCCTCGATAAAGGATGTGCAGGCTGTAGTTGAGGCTGTTCGGTTGCCGGTGCTGATTGGCTCGGGAATTACAGAGCAAAATATTGCCGGTTTCTGGCCCTATGCCGATGCTTTTATTGTAGGCTCATCTTTTAAATACGATGGCAACTGGCAAAATGAGGTGGAGCTGGAAAGAGTTCAGTCGTTTATGAGCCGGGTGAAGCACTTACGAAACACTTATTGACATTCGTTTGATTAAATTGCTTAGAATCAGTTGTGTGTGTTGGTTTGCAGCAAGGCGAATGGTGTCACTACATAGGCTAAAGCGTCTGAAATACAATAAGATGCTAATTTTTTTAATTTTATTTAAGTGTTAAATATCAAAATATTCTTTTTGCTGGTTGGCTGATATTTAATACTAATGGCATACTTTTGATTAACAAATTGATAGAACATCATTTCCAAACCAACTTCGTACTAAAACAAATTTTAGAATTGAAAACAAGAACGATTCAGGAGAGTGTGCCGGATCGGTGATTAAAAGAAGGCTGTTGGATTAACATCAGGCGCCGGATGGCAGTTCAAAAAGCATTCTTTAAAAACTAAGTGGGTAACTGTTCTGTTTCATAAAAAACAACTGTGAATTATGAGTATAAAAAAACAATATTTAAAAAGTAAACCGGAGTGTAAAGTAGCTTTCCGGGTTGCAAAAACTGATGCTCCGAATGCCGATACAATTAGAATTGTAGGTGAATTTAACGGCTGGAACGAAAATGTTGAGCCAATGAAAAAACTGAAAAGCGGTGATTTTACACAAACGCTGAATCTGGAAACCGGTAAAGTTTACCAGTTTAAATATTTAATCGACGGTTCGGTTTGGGAAAACGAAAGCGAAGCCGACAGCACGGCTCCAACCGGTATTGTTGAGGGCGAATTTAATTCGGTACTTGACCTGAATTAATCAATTTCTATAAATCAAAAACATAATGGATCTGTAGCTAAGCGAAAAGAAAATTTTCGCAGAACTAAGTTTGGTGTTTTGTTACACCCGATTTCCCAAAGGGATGCAAAGCGGCAAGGTTAGCTTCACTGCAGATTGACAAAATAATTAGTTCGGACTGTCTGATCCGGATTTCCATAAAGGTATTCCACAAAGCCGCTTTATCTTTCCCGGTAAAGCGGCTTTTTCTTGTTTTCGCACTGAATGAAAACGGTTTTTCGGTCAACACAATTTTCATCACTTGATGTCATAATTCTAATCACAAGACAGCAATAAATTTATCACTTGTGAAAAGAAAAAAGATCACTTGAGGAAAATAAAAAGATCACTTGAGGAAAAAACAAAAATGACAAGTGAAAAATATTCATGTGTCAAGATCCCCGAAAATGCAGAGTAGACCTCCTTTTAAGTCTGGTTTAATAATGCCCGTTCATCTTCCCCCGCCCACTAAAATTTTTCTATATTTGCATGTTTTTTAAAATCAGAAGATTATAGCAGTTTCTCATGAGCAATAAATTTCAGGAATATAAGCAGTTAGATTTAGCACAGATAAACAAAGATGTGCTGGCGCGTTGGGAGAATGACGACACTTTTCATAAAAGTATTACCACCCGCGAAGGGCACGAAACATTTGTGTTTTACGAAGGACCGCCATCGGCAAACGGAATGCCGGGTATTCACCACGTAATGGCGCGTGCCATTAAAGATATTTTTTGCCGTTACAAAACCATGAAAGGTTTTCGTGTACACCGGAAAGCCGGTTGGGACACGCACGGTTTGCCTGTGGAACTGAGCGTTGAAAAAGCGCTGAACATTACAAAAGACGATATCGGTAAAAAAATTACCGTTGAAGAATACAGCGACGCCTGCCGCAAAGAGGTGATGAAATACACCCGCGAGTGGGAAGAACTGACCCGCAAGATGGGTTACTGGGTAAACATGGACGATCCGTATGTAACCTACGATAACCAGTACATTGAGTCGGTTTGGTGGTTGCTGAAACAAATCTACAACAAAGGATTGTTGTACAAGGGCTACACCATTCAGCCTTACTCGCCGGCCGCCGGAACAGGCTTGAGCTCGCACGAGCTGAACCAGCCGGGTTGTTACCGCGATGTAAAAGATACAACAGCAATTGCCCAGTTTAAAGCCACACGAAACGAAAGATCGGAATTCCTTTTTGAAGGCGTGGAAACCGACCTGTATTTCCTGGCCTGGACGACAACTCCCTGGACTCTGCCGTCGAACACCGCGCTTTGTGTGGGACCGAACATCAACTACGTAAAAGTTCGTTCGTTTAATCCCTACACCGGCGATCCGGTAACGCTGATTCTGGCCAAAGACCTTTTCCCGGTTTATTTCAATTCGAAAAATGCTGAACTGGCATTGGAAGATTACAAACCGGGCGATAAAAACATTCCTTACCAGGTAATGGCCGAATATACCGGCGAGCAGCTAAAAGGCGTTCAGTACGAGCAGCTCATCGACTGGGTGAAACCTGAAGGAAAAGCTTTTGAGGTGATTACCGGCGATTTTGTAACCATTGAAGATGGTACCGGAATCGTTCACATTGCGCCTACTTTTGGTGCCGATGACGACCGTGTTGCCAAACAACACGGAATTGCACCGCTGGTAGTCTTAGATACCGAAGGAAAGCGTCAGGCTTTGGTCGATAAGAAGGGACGTTTTTACCCAACCATCGACCTCGATCCGGAGTTTGTTGAGAAATACGTAAATACCGAAACCTATCACGAATTTGCCGGCCGTTCGGTGAAAAACGAATACGACGACAAGCTGGAAGAAGACGCATCAACTGTTGATATCGATATTTCGGTAATGCTGAAACAGCAGAACAGAGCATTCAAAATTGAAAAGCACGTTCACAGTTATCCGCACTGCTGGAGAACTGATAAACCGGTGTTGTATTACCCGCTCGATTCGTGGTTTATCAAATCAACAGCGGTGAAAGACAAAATGGTGGAGCTGAACAACACCATCAACTGGAAACCAAAATCAACCGGAACGGGTCGCTTTGGAAACTGGCTCGAAAACCTGGTGGATTGGAACCTTAGCCGCTCTCGTTTCTGGGGAACACCGCTGCCAATCTGGAGAACTGAAGATGGTTCGGAAGAGATCTGTATCGGTTCGATGGAAGAGCTGATGGCGGAAATCGATAAAGCGGTTGCAGCCGGTTTTATGACAGAAAATCCTTTTGCTGAATTTAAAGTTGGCGATTACAACAAAGCCAATTACGAAAAGATTGATCTGCATAAATCGCATGTCGATAATATTATTTTGGTTTCACCGTCGGGACAAAAAATGGAGCGCGAAGCCGACCTGATCGATGTTTGGTTCGATTCGGGTGCGATGCCTTTTGCGCAACGCCATTATCCTTTCGAGTGGAAAGAGAATTTCAAAGATGTTTTCCCGGCCGATTTTATTGCCGAAGGGGTTGACCAAACCCGTGGATGGTTCTTTACACTGCATGCCATTGCTACCATGATCGATGAGTCGGTAGCATTCAAAAATATTATATCAAACGGACTGGTACTCGACAAAAACGGCGTGAAAATGTCGAAACGTCTGGGTAATGCTGTCGATCCGTTCGAAACCATCGATAAATACGGTTCCGACCCGCTGCGCTGGTACATGATTACCAATGCACAGCCCTGGGATAACCTGAAATTTGATATCGAAGGTGTAGAGGAAGTTAAACGTAAATTCTTCGGAACGCTATATAATACCTACAATTTCTTTGCATTGTATGCCAATGTTGATGGCTTCAACTATGCAGAAGAAGAAATTCCGATGGAACAACGTCCGGAGATCGATCGTTGGATTATTTCGTTGCTGAACTCGCTGATTAAAGAAGTGGGCGAGAGCTACGAAAATTACGAGCCAACACGTGCCGGCCGCGCCATTTCCGAGTTTGTAAGCGAAAACCTGAGTAACTGGTTTGTGCGTTTAAGCCGTAAACGTTACTGGGGTGGCGAATATTCTACCGACAAGATTTCGGCTTACCAAACACTGTACACCTGTTTGGAAGTTGTGGCTAAATTAATGTCGCCAATTGCACCGTTTTATGCCGACCTGCTATACAACGACCTGAATAAAGCTACCGGAAAAGCCGAAGATCAGAGTGTTCACTTAGTTGATTTCCCTGCTTATACTGAAGCCTTGATCGACAAGGATCTGGAAGAAAAAATGGCCATTGCGCAAAAGGCATCTTCAATGATTTTGGCACTGCGCCGCAAAGAAAAACTGAAAGTACGCCAGCCCTTGGCTAAAATTATGGTTCCGGTATTAAATCCGCACTTTAAAGAGCAATTCGAGGCAGTTTCAAACATTATTCTGGCAGAAGTTAACGTTAAAGAAGTTGAGTTTTTAACCGATACGGCCGGGGTGATCAAAAAGAAAATCAAGCCGAACTTTAAAGCGCTCGGACCGAAATACGGTAAAATGATGAAACAAATTGCCGGAGCTGTTAACCAGTTGGACCAGAATGCAATTTCGGCCTTTGAAAGTACCGGCGAATTTGAGCTGACAGTGGGAGACGAAAAAGTTATGCTGTCGCTTGACGATGTTGAAATTCAAACTGAAGATATTCCGGGATGGACAGTGGCTACTGAAGGACAAATGACTATCGCTTTGGATATCAATCTTTCGGAAGAGCTGAAACAAGAGGGAATTGCCCGTGAGTTTATCAACAAAATACAGAACTTACGAAAGGAAAATGGTTTTGAGGTAACCGATCGGATTAAGTTGCGTATTGCAAAGCACGAAGCGTATAATGTGGCGGTTGAAAACCACAAGGAATACATTTGTGCGCAAACACTCGCCGATGAGCTGGAATTAGCCGATAGCGTTGATTCAGCACGTTCGAAAGAAGTGGAGATCGACAAGGAAGTTCAGGCACAAATTGTGATCGAAAAGCTAGGTTAAAGAAATGTAGAAAGGCACTGTATTATGATGTAGTTTTTTATTACTTTAGGGCCTTGATCAAAAAAACTAGTGAGGAACTTAAAACCCAAAAACTATGGGAGACAAAAACAGATATTCTGATGAAGAGTTGATGGAATTCAAAAAAATCATTCTTGATAAGCTGGAAAAAGCGCAGGAAGATTATAAAATGTACAAGAATTCGATCACTCAAAGCGATGGTAACGATATTTCTGATACCTCGCCAACGTTTAAAGTATTGGAAGAGGGCGCTGCTACACTTTCTAAAGAGGAAGCTGGAAAATTAGCTCAGCGTCAGTTAAAATTTATTCAGCACTTACAAGCTGCTCTTATTCGTATCGAAAATAAAACTTATGGCGTTTGTCGCGAAACCGGTAAGTTAATAGCTAAAGAAAGATTGCGTGCAGTTCCTCATGCAACACTTAGTATTGATGCGAAACAAGGAAAATAATAAGTAAAAAAACGAATTGGAATTGCTCTTCGAAAATACTGTTTAGAATTTTCGAAGAGCATTTCTGTTATAAAGGGTTAGCATATGTCGCGTTCCGTTAAATCACTGATAATTATATTCTCCGTTTTAATTGTCGATCAGGTTCTGAAATTCTGGATTAAAACCAACCTGTCGATTGGCGATGAGATTGTGGTGTTTAAAGATTGGTTTATTCTTCATTTTGTGGAAAATAACGGTATGGCTTTCGGCTTTGAGTTTGCCGGCGAATACGGAAAAATGTTTTTAAGTGTTTTTCGTATCGTGGCGGTAATGGCCATTGGGTGGTACCTGTTTAAACTGGCCCGACAAAAAGAAGTGCCTTTTGGCTTTATCGCCTGTATTGCGCTGATTTTTGCCGGCGCTATCGGAAATATTATCGACAGCCTTTTCTATGGAATGATATTCAATCACAGCTACGGACAGGTCGCCTCTTTGTTTCCTGCCGAAGGCGGTTATTCCAGCTTCCTGCACGGAAGAGTGGTTGATATGTTCTATTTTCCGCTGCTTGAAGGTCGCTATCCCGAGTGGTTGCCCAGAGTTGGAGGAAATCCGTTTATCTTTTTCCGTCCGGTATTTAATGTTGCCGATTCGGCCATTACCGTGGGTATCTTTTCAATTTTGTTTTTCTACCGCAAATATTTTAACAAGCTGGAAGAACACAAAAGTGAGAGTGAGGCGGCTGAAGCAGAACAAACAGCTTAGGCATTCGGAACTTCAGGTTAATTACGGTTTACCTTTGTGCAGAGGGAGTTGGTAACAATCACAAAATCACTCATTTTGTTTTACCTTTGCAAAATCATACGATTTCAAAAAAATTATGAGTCAACTTTATATTTACAATACGCTGAGCCGGAAGAAGGAAGCGTTTAAACCGCTGGTGGAAGGTCATGTGGGTTTGTACGTTTGCGGACCAACCGTTTACAGCAACTCGCACCTGGGGCACGCCCGCCCGTTTATCACTTTCGATTTGTTGTACCGCTACCTTACTTTCCTCGGAAACAAGGTGCGCTATGTGCGCAATATTACCGATGTTGGCCATCTTGAAGATGAAGAAGCAGAACGTGGTGAAGATAAAATTTCGAAGAAAGCACGTTTGGAGCAGCTGGAGCCAATGGAAGTGGTTCAGAAATACATGAACACTTTCCATCGGAATATGGACGATCTGAATGTTACGCCGCCAAGTATCGAGCCGCGTGCATCGGGCCATATCATCGAGCAAATTCAGGTGATAGAGGGGATTCTGAAAAACGGATATGCATACGAGGCCAACGGTTCGGTTTATTTTGATGTGGATAAATACAACAACGATTACAACTACGGAAAACTTTCGGGCCGTAATCTGGATGATATAAAAACCAACACCCGCAAACTCGACGGGCAGGATGAAAAGAAAAACTCTTTCGATTTTGCCTTGTGGAAAAAAGCATCGCCGGAGCACATTATGCGCTGGCCTTCGCGCTGGAGCGAGGGTTTTCCGGGATGGCACCTCGAGTGTTCGGCAATGAGCACAAAATACCTGGGCGAGCAGTTCGATATTCACGGTGGAGGCATGGATTTAACCTTCCCGCACCACGAATGTGAAATTGCGCAAAATACAGCTTGTCGAGGACAAGAATCGGTGCGTTATTGGATGCACAATAACATGATTACTATTAACGGGCAGAAAATGGCACGCTCTCTGGGTAACTTTATCACGCTTGATGAATTGTTTACCGGCACGCACGAAATTCTGGAGCAGGCCTATTCGCCAATGACCATCCGCTTCTTTATTTTGCAGGCGCATTACCGCAGCACCATCGATTTCTCGAATGAAGCTTTGCAAGCCTCTGAAAAAGGCTTGGAGCGGTTAATGACTGCCACAAAAACTTTGGGAGAATTAACGCCTTCCGATGCCTCAACAGTGGATGTCGCGTCTTTAAAAGAAAAATGTTTTGCCGCTTTAAGCGACGATTTGAACAGTCCGATTGCTATTGCCCATCTTTTTGACGGCGTTAAAATGATCAACTCGATAAAAGCGGGTAGCGAGAAAATTTCGGCTGCTGATCTTGAAGATCTGAAAGTGTTTTATAACGCGGTGGTTTTCGATATTCTTGGATTAAAAGAAGAAGGTGACGCCGGAAGTGGAAGCAACGAAGTATTGGGTGGCGCTGTTGAATTGCTCATAAACCTGCGGAAAGATGCAAAAGCCAATAAAGATTGGGGCACTGCCGATAAAATTCGCGATGAATTAAGTGCCATTGGCATTGAGCTAAAAGACACCAAAGATGGTGTAGAGTGGAGCCTGAAATGATTTCAGATTGATGAATGTCGATTAACGATTTTTGATTTAGGTTGTTTTCAATTTTTAATAAGGATAAATCGGGTTTTAAAGTCTTTGAACTTTGAACTCTAAACTTTAAACTAGATATGTTTTCAGGAATAGTTGAAGAATACGGAACGGTTGTAGCCGTTGAAAAAGATCAGGAGAATGTACATTTTACCTTAACCTGTTCGTTTGCCGACGAGCTGAAAGTTGACCAGAGTTTATCGCACAACGGCGTTTGTTTAACCGTTGTTTGGGTGGATAAAGCTGAGAAAAAATACAAAGTAACAGCCATTAAAGAAACGCTGATAAAGTCGAATCTTGGTTTGTTGGAGGTAGGATCGAAAGTGAATCTGGAACGCAGCATGATGATGAATGGCCGTTTGGATGGCCACATTGTTCAGGGGCACGTTGACCAGACGGCGAAGTGTGTAAAAATTGAGGAAGCTGATGGAAGCTGGTACTACACTTTTGAATACGACTTTGACATTGAAAAGGCCAAACAAGGCTATATGACCGTTGAAAAAGGATCGGTAACCGTTAATGGAGTAAGCTTAACCGTGGTAAACTCGAAAGACAATTCTTTCCAGGTTGCCATTATTCCTTTCACGCAGGAAGTTACCAATTTCCACACCTTTGAAGTGGGATCGGTTATCAACCTTGAGTTTGATATTATCGGGAAATACCTAAGTAAATTGAATTCGTACAGCAAATAGAAAAACCATATAGAGTTTTTAAGAAGGTCCGTATTGCGGGCCTTTTTTTTGTATCAAATTTTATAAGCAGGATAAAAGAAAGAATGTTGACGCAGAGAACGCTAAGTTTGTCGCAAAGCAAACAAAGTCATGTTTAATACTTATATCATCTTTGCGAGCTTTGTGCTTCTTCATTTCTTTGCGTGAAAACTATTTTTACCCTTCCGTTTCTGTTGGTCTTAAGCCGAAATCATGTTTGTAATTTTGTGAACATAAGTCTGGTCATCCTGTTGTTATTAGAAAAATAACTAACTTTTCAGTATGATTCGAACAGCTTTAATTACCGGAGCATCAAAACGTATAGGACGTGCGTTAACAGAGCACCTGGCAGAAAAAGGGTGGAATGTTGTGGTGCACTATAATTCTTCTTCAAAAGGGGCAAATGCGCTGGTTGAAGAACTTGAGAAAAAATATCCTGATCAGGAATTCAGGGCAGTGCAAGCCAACCTTGCCGAAACTGATGAAGTAGCCGCATTGATTCCAAAATTGGCTGCCGGGAAGATCAACGTTGATCTGTTGATTAATAATGCGTCAGTTTTTAATCGTGGCTACCTGAAAGACACGTCGGTTGACCTTTTTGATTCGCAGTTAGATGTTAATTTAAAAGCCCCGTTTTTTCTTACCCGCGATTTTGCCAATTATTTCCAAACCGGCAACATCATCAATTTTGTTGATACCCGAATAACAGCAAATGCATCGAATTTCGCTGCTTATTCCATTGCAAAAAAGGCACTTTGGGAACTCACTAAAATGGCGGCTTTGGAATTTGCCCCCGATATTCGGGTTAATGCCATAGCGCCTGGTGTTACACTACCTCCTGAAGACGAGGATGAAGATTACCTGGAAAACCTGGCACAGGGCATTCCGATGAAAAAACCGGGAGGAGTGGAGCCGATTTTGAAAAGTTTGGATTATATTTTGGAAAACAATCACCTGACCGGGCAATTACTGTTTGCCGATGGTGGCGAAAACCTTGGAAAAAATCGTTAAATATGGCTAGAATACGCGTAAAAAATCTGCTAATCAGAACCTACATCGGATTTAATCCCGATGAGTTGGTGAATAAACAGGATGTGGTAATCAACCTCGAAATTGAAACGGATATTCCGGAATCGGCTCTGGAATCGGACGAACCCGAAGATATTTTCAATTATAAAGTGATCACCAAAAAAATAATTGCATTGGTTCAGGAGGGGCGTTTCAAATTATTGGAAGTGCTTACCAAGCGCATTCTCGATACGATAATGGAAGACAAAAAAGTAACGTGGGCCCGCGTTGAAGTAGACAAACCACATGCCTTGCGTTTTGCTGAATCGGTATCGATGGAAATGGAGGCCAGGCGATGAATATTGTGATTATTGGCATCGGTTCTAACATTAACGCAGACGAAAATATCGCCAAAATGCTTGAAATCCTAAAAGGAGAAGTAACCGTGCTTCAGGTTTCATCGATGATAAAAACCAAACCGATTGGCATCGAAAACCAGGCCGATTTTACCAACGGAGCGGTAAAGGTTTGCACAAGTTTAAATGCGCCTGATCTGAAAAAACTACTCAAAGAGATTGAAGATCGCATGGGGCGCGACCGGACGGGGCCAAAATTCGGGCCACGTTGTATCGATTTGGATATTGTTGTTTGGAATGGAGAAATCGTGGATGAAGATTATTACACACGCGATTTTCTGCAAAAAAGTGTTGCCGAACTAGTACAGTCAAAGCATTAATCATAGTATGACTTGAAGTCATACTATGATTACTTGTGTGACATTGTATCTATTTCTTATTCTTTAAAAACAGTTCGTTTAAACCCAAAATTCCGCCAACTTCTTCAAGGTCGGTAACTACGAAATCGGCACCTCCTTCAGCCAGTTCCTTCTCGTTGTTTTCGCGGGCGATTCCAAGTGTTAAGCCAAACTGCCCTTTTGCTCCGGCCTGAACTCCCGAAACAGCATCTTCAACAACAATGGCTTTTGCCGGCGTTGATTTCAACATATCGCAGGCAGTGGTAAAAATATCCGGTTCGGGCTTGCCGTGTAGTCCCAGTTCGGCCGAAACAACACCGTCAACGCGGGCGCCAAACATTTTTAGCATGTCAACAGCTTCCAAAACCGGTGCGCAGTTTTTACTCGACGAGGCCACACCCAGTTTTATTCCGGCGTTTTTTAAGTCGTTTAGCAATTGCGAAGTCGATTCGTAAACCTCAACACCATCGCGCGCAATTACTTCGTTAAAAGCTTCGTTTTTGCGGTTACCCAGTCCGCAAACTGTTTCCATTCCGGGCGCGTCAGAAGGATCGCCAAACTCAATATTGATATTTCTCGACTCTAAAAACGATGACACGCCTTTGTAGCGCGGTTTCCCGTCAACAAAAGCCAGGTAATCGCTTTGTGTAAATTCTTCAAAAGTTTCGCCTTTTGCTTCAGCTCGTTTTAACAGATATTCGTCAAACATTTTTTTCCACGCCGCAGCGTGTGTGATGGCAGTTTTGGTGATAACTCCATCCATGTCGAAAATAACTGCTTCAAATGCTAAGTTTCCCATTTTCTTTTCCTTTTCTTATTTGCCGCAAAATTAGACATTTATTACACAAGAGGATTTAAAATTGGCTAAAACTGATATTTATCGTGTTACAAAAGGGGTTAAGTACGTTAAATTTGTAGTGTAGTAAAATTAAAAGTTATGATTAAATTTTTAATGGCTATCTACCTCCACAACCGAAGTTTCCTGAATATCAAAAACAGGGACGCTTTTAGAATGTAGATTTCAGATTAACGATTTAGGATTTCAGATTTCTTCTGAAGTTTACGATCGTAAGTTTCATTTCATAAATCATTTTATTTTCTAAGACGAACAACGATTTTGAATTGTATGGTTAGTTTTATTAGCTCCATTGCAAATCATCATTCGTTGATCATCATTCATAATTCATATTTATATGGAATTACCATTTGCAGAATCATATAAAATTAAGATGGTGGAGCCCATCTGGAAAAGTACGCGTGAACAGCGCGAAGAGTGGATAAAAAAAGCGAACTACAACCTTTTTAATTTACGAAGCGAACAGGTTTTTATCGACCTGCTGACCGATAGCGGAACAGGCTCGATGAGTCAGAATCAGTGGGCCGCAATAATGACCGGCGACGAAAGTTATGCCGGATCATCATCGTATTATCATTTAAAAGATGCGATAAAAAATATCCTTGGTTTCGATTACTTTTTGCCAACACATCAGGGGCGCGCTGCCGAAAATGTGTTGTTTTCGGTGTTGGTAAAAGAAGATGATGTGGTGCCGGGAAACAGTCATTTTGATACCACAAAAGGCCACATTGAATACCGTAAAGCAAGTGCTGTCGATTGCACTATCGACGAGGCTTTTGATACCGAATCGTTGCATCCGTTTAAGGGAAACATCGATTTGGAGAAACTTGAAGCCGTGTATTCAACACATCCGGCGGGGCAAATCCCTATGGTTATTGTAACAGTTACCTGTAATACTTCGGGCGGGCAGCCGGTGTCGATGCAAAACCTGCGCGATGTGCATGCTCTGTCGCAAAAATACGGAATTAAAGTGGTGTTCGATTCGGCGCGGTTTGCCGAAAATGCCTGGTTTATTCAGCAACGCGAAGATGAATACCGGAATAGTACCATCAAAGAAATTGTTGCTGAAATGTTTTCGTATGCCGATGCCATGACCATGAGCAGTAAAAAGGATGGTATGGTAAACATTGGCGGATTTATTGCCATGAAAGACGAGGAGCTGCTAAAACAGGCTTCGGTTTTTAATATCATGTTCGAAGGATTTAATACCTACGGCGGAATGGCCGGCCGCGACATGAATGCGCTTGCTGTTGGCCTGGACGAGGTTACAACAGGATATTACCTGGAAAATCGAATTCAGCAGGTGGCTTATTTGGGCAATAAGTTGATTGAATGGGGAATTCCGGTGCAGAAACCCATTGGCGGGCATGCCGTTTTTGTAGATGCCAAAAAGTTTTTGGGACATGTGCCCAAAGAAGAGTACATCGCACAAACACTGGCGATTGAACTCTACCTTGAAGCAGGAGTTCGTGGCGTAGAGGTAGGAACTTTGCTGGCCGACCGTGATCCCAAAACGCGCGAAAACCGTTATCCGAAACTGGAAATGCTACGGTTGGCAATTCCGCGCCGTACCTACACCAATAATCACATGGATGTGGTGGCGGTGGCGCTAAAAAATATCTTCGATCGGAGGGAAGAAATTGATCACGGATACCGCATTAAAAAGGAAGCGCCAATAATGCGCCACTTTTCGGTGGAGCTGGAACATGCCGAAAAGGTGCATAAGAAATAAGCCGGTTTGTTATAGCTGATCGGCGTAATGATGGGTGAATTCTTTAAAGCTTAAGGCATAGGATTCACCCATTGTTTTTTCATATTTCGTACAGAAAGTCTCAAAGTTGAACTTCGCTAAATGCGAGTTATTTGCTTTTTGTAAAGCCCAAATTTGCAGGTAAAGCGCTTCTTCGTTTAGGTCGTCGTAATCTAAAATTCGCTGCGATACTTTTTCAACTTCTTTGGGTTTGTTCTCTTTTTTGTAGTCGGAAGCCAGTTTTAACAGGTTGTCAATTACCTGGTTGCCGGTGAATCCTCTTATTTCGTCGAGCCATGGCCAGTCGATACCTTTTAATAACCGGCCTTTTTTTACCATATGGAAAAACAACTGTAGCTGTTGCCGCGACATTCCCTGTGGAATTTTACAAAGTTTGAAGGCTTCCACGTAGTCGCAGAAAAATTCTTCCGACAGATTTAAGTGTAAATAACCATTTTGTGAGGTGATTTCTACTTTGCTAAAATGCGCCAGAATTTTGCGCAGTTTATTCAGTGTAACCGCACGGTTGTTGGCTACTTTTTTGTCTTCAATTCCGTACCACAGCGTTTCGTTCACATCGGGAATAGGCGCACCGATTCCATTCTTCATACTATAGATGAGGGTGAAAATAAACAGCTCGCGCACTTTTGGCGTGAATAGTTCTGTAACATCTTCGTTTTTGTTATTTATCGCCTTGAATTCGCCAAAAAGCTGAATCTGATTTTTTGACGGTGTTTCTGGTTTGTTGACAAGTATCGAATGTTTTCGTGCATTCATTTTTCGTAGCAGAACAAAAATCAACACCAGAAAAACAAAAGCGATGGATCCCAGAATGGCAACAAAGGTTTTGGTTGACAGTAAGGTGGTTGGATTTTCTGTGGCTTGATAAGTGATTTCTTCATCAAGTGCCAGCCGGTTTATTTCTTCGTTGCCCAGCGGGCGGTTCCAGATGTACAGGTTGTCGATATAGCCTCTCAGACTTGCTCCGCCGGAAAGGGCACTGCCAATAAAAATATCGTTGGTGCCTGAGTAGGGCGGATGGCCGTCGGAACCACCAACATATTGTCCGTTCACAAAAATCGCCTGCTGGCCGGTTTCTAAAATATAGCGCCAGGTAAGATGGTACCATTTGTTGGTTTCCAGCAGTTCGTCCGACATAAAATCGTTGGCCCAAAGGCCGAAATAAGGATGACCCGAGCGTAAAACCAGGTGAAGTCCTCTGCGGTAACCCTGTTCGTCGTTTCCCAGAATAGCGTTGTCGCCAAATTCCAAAATATCAATAAATTTTACAAAACAACTAATGGTAAAACTACTGTTTGGCAGGCCATACTGTTCGGGATGGCCAATGTTAATATTGGCATTCTCCGGCAAGCGAAGTACATTTCCTCGGTCAATATCCTGGCTAAAAGTAAAGCCGTTTCCGTCGAAAGTACGTTCGGGATTTACCACGTCAGCCAATTCGTTCTCGAAATGAAAACTGGCCATTAACCCCCGGTTAAGATCGAGCGGAGTTGCCAGTATCGAATACTGTTCGGGTTTTACCATTTCGGCAGTGATGGTAAGTTGCGAAGGTGTTAAACTAAAACCCGGAATAAAGGGCGTTAAAATCATTTCTTCGCCACCACGAATGGGAAAACTGAACTTTCCGCCGGTGATCAGCGTTTCGGCATTTTTCCAGAAAACACGTTCAAAGTTTTTCCCTACTGTTCGTACCTGTCCTTTTACTGCCTCAAAAGAATTCAGCTGTTCAATAATAAAACCAAAGTTGTAAATGCTCCTTTCAACAAAAAGGAAATTGGGTTTTTTGCCATATTTGGTCCAGCTTTCCAGCAGGAAATTAATGTACTCAGGAAACAGGTTCCGGTTTACCTGTGATGTGGAAACACCTGTTGGTAAACGGTCGAAATTATTGATTTTGAAAAGCTCTTTATTGATGTTGGATTCCCGTTTCAGAATGACCGAATTAGGCGTTATCTGACTGGCGCCAATTTCAAGGGCATAGTTCGAAGTTTCGTGTAAAATCCGGCTTTCGTTTTCTATGTCTCCGTCAACAAAAAAAATCACCCTGCGGTTGGCTTGTACCAAATATTCTATCGATGGCCATCGTTCGCCCTGTGGTAAATAGAATATCTGATCGGAAAGGCTGCTCGCGTTAATTACCGAATCGAGCACATGAACATTACCCGAAAAATTAATAAAAACCGGAATTACTTTTGATTCTTCTGCTTCCAGTAACAACTCTATTTTTTCAAGAATAGCAGAAAACGGAACTGCGCTGTTTTGTAAGCTGATTACTTTTTTATTTGATTCAACAGTCAATTCAATTCCGGTCCAGTTGTTACTTTTTATAAAGTCGAAAAGCCGGTTGTTTTGGTATTCGGCGGGTGTTAATTGGCCAATCAAAAAGGAGTTGTCGGCAAAATCGTTGGCTTTGCCCGGTAAACAAAAGGCAACTCCGGCAAAAAGCAATAAGAATAGCTTCAATATAATCTTGTTCGGCATCCTATCTGTTCTTTTGATTGGCATGATAATATCCTTAATTTGATATTATTTTTAGCCCAAATATATTAAAATATACGAATATTGATATTTTTTATCAAAAAAATTAATTTTATCAAAGTGCTTTTTAATCAATATATTATCGAAAAAATTAAGATTAAATTAAGAGGTCGTTAAGACACATGTAGGACAAATATTAAGAAGCAGCTAATTACGCGCGTGTATAATTGCGGTTCAAATTGACGACGAATGACTGATAAGACAATTAAACGCAAGCATTACATGCTGTTTATTGCGGGAGGACTGAGTGTAATACTCTTTTTGCTGTTATTTAATAAAACAGTTGACTACACTTCAACGAACGATTTTTGTAATTCATGTCATGTTCATTCACACGCCGAAACCAGTTGGAAATTATCAGTCCATCATAATACACCAAGTGGTGTTTCTGTTAAATGTGTTGATTGCCACTTACCGCCCGAAGATCAAACAGCCCGTTTTTTAACCCGGAAAGCGTATCATGGTATCCATGATTTGTATGCCTACCTTACAATGGATCCGGAAGAGATTGATTGGGCGGCTAAACGATCGGTTGAAGCATCGAAACATTTTGTTTACGAAGATGGATGTTTGAAATGCCATACGAATATGTTTCCGTCAACGCTGAATGAACAGGGTTCCTTGCAACATATAAAATATATCCGCGATCCGGAGAATAATTCGTGTATGCAGTGCCACCATGATGTTGGGCACTACCGCGGAGAAACCAACTTGCTGGTGGGACTGGAAGAGACGGTAGATCCGGCTGAAATTTTTACCGAGCCTGCTAAAGTAACGGCTTTTGAAACCTTTGAGGAACAGATACCCGGAACGGCGGTATCGTTTAAAATGATTGCCATTCCGGGTGGTCAGTTTAAAATGGGAAGCCCGGCTGATGAGCATTATCGCGAACGGGATGAAGGTCCGGTGCGCGATGTGGAAGTGGGTAATTTCTGGATGGCAGAAATTGAAGTTTCGTGGAATGAATACCTGGCCTTTTTTACAGCTACCGGCTCGCAGGGACGAAAAGAAGCTGTAGAAGTTGATGAAGAAACCGATGGCGTTTCGGGAGCAACACCACCATGGGGAGCACCCGATCAGGGATGGGGAAAAGGAACACGTCCGGCCATTACCATGAGCCATCATGCAGCACAAACGTATTGCCGTTGGTTAAGCCAGGAAACCGGAAGAAAATACCGCCTGCCAACCGAGGCCGAGTGGGAATATGCAGCGCGCGGAGGAACACAAATGCCCTATTTCTTCGAGGGGTCGCCTAACGATTTTGAAGCCGATGGATTTATTAAAAAATTATTCGGTAGCAATAAAGAAGTGATCAATCAGTATGTGATATCGCAATTAAACAGTCCGAATAAAACACAGCAGCCCGATGTGGTTGAGGCCAATCCGTATGGTTTAAAAAATATGCTGGGTAATGTGGCTGAGTTCTGCCTCGATTATTACGATCCGCAGGTGTATGGAAAATATCCGAAAGGCGTAGTGAAAAACCCGAGAGGGCCACGCAGCGGAATGGAACATGTAGTTCGGGGAGGTTCGTTCCGCAACTCGCCAAAAGACTTGCGTGTGGCAGCCCGCGATTTCACTAAAACCGATGCCTGGTTAGTAACCGATCCGCAAATCCCAAAAAGTATCTGGTGGTATTCTGATACCAAAAGTGTTGGATTCAGGGTGGTTTGCGAATACAATGAAGAAATGTTAACAACAGAAAAAAATTAAAAAAATACCATGAGTAAAGATCAACTATCACGCAGGAATTTTCTGGAGAAATCGGCACTAATAGGTGTTGCCGGAGTTATTGGCTTAAATGCACTGAGTTCTTGTAAAAACGCAACAAAAGAAGTTGATTACGAGTTTCCCCCGTTGCTTGATCAGGCTCCCGATGGAAAGAAACTGAAAGTGGGATTGGTAGGCTGCGGAAACCGGGGTACCGGTGCTGCGCTGAACTTTTTGGCTGCGGGGCATGATTTACATCTGGTTGCTCTTGCTGATGTTTTTGAAGATAAGGTTTGGGATTGCCGCGATAAATTATTAAAACAACGTGTTGAAGTGCCGGAAACCAACTGTTTCTGGGGATTCGATGCTTATAAAAGTTTGTTGGATGTGGATTTGGATGTAGTAATTTTGGCTACACCTCCGCATTTTCGCCCTATGCATTTTGATGCTGCGGTGCAGGCAAAAAAACATGTATTTCTGGAAAAACCTGTTTGTGTTGATCCCGTTGGAGCGCGCCAGATAATGGCCACTTCAAAAAAAGCGGAAAGCATGGGCTTATCGGTTATTACCGGAACTCAGCGTCGCTACAGCCGCGATTACCTCGAAACTTACCGCCAGGTGGCATCGGGAGCGATTGGTGATTTGGTGTCGGCAAAAGCCTACTGGCTGCAGTCGCATGTCTGGTTCCGCACCCGCGAAGAAGGCTGGAGCGATATGGAATACATGCTGCGTAACTGGAACAGTTTCTGTTGGTTGGGCGGCGATCATATTCTGGATACACACGTTCATAACATCGATATTGTAAACTGGTTTATGGGAAAAACACCGGAATCTGCAATTGGTTTTGGCGGACGTCACCGAAGGTTAACCGGCGACCAGTACGATTTCTTTAGCATCGATTTTGATTTTGGAAATGGTATTTCGTCACATAGTTTTTCGCGTCAGATTGATGGTTGTGCCAACCAGCTTGGCGAAGTGATCATGGGAACTGAAGGTTACACGAATTGTAAAAATACGGTCTTCAACCACGATGGTTCGGTGAAATGGACCTACGAATATCCGAAAAATAAGGATGGCCGTTCTACCGGCGTTGTAGCGGTTTCGCCATACGTGCAGGAACACATTCACCTGGTAACTTCTATACGTACAAACAAGCCGGTGGTTGAGGCATACCGCACTGCCGAATCAACATTAACAGCGGTTATGGGACGAACAGCGGCTTACACCGGGCAAAAAGTAACCTGGGAAGATATGATGTCTTCGAACGAAAAGCTGGGACCTAAGAAGTACGAAATGGGACCGGTTGACATGGAATTTCCGGTACCGTTGCAAGGGACACAACATAAAGCATAAAAGTAGCATATGAAACTATCCGTTGTTATACCATTATTTAACGAAAGCGCCGTTTTATCGCTGCTGATAAACGAATTGCACCATAACCTGATGACTTTGGGTGAAGCTTTTGAAGTGGTTTGTGTTGACGACGGAAGTGCCGACGATACACTTCAGCAGCTTCTTGAAATGAAAGCGGAGAAGCCCGAGTTGAAAGTGGTATCGCTGTCGCGGAATTTTGGATTGCAGGCTGCTATTGCTGCCGGTTTGGAATATACCAAAGGCGAGTATGTGGTAGTAATGGATGGCGATATGCAAGATCCGCCAGAGCTGATAAAAGAGCTTTTCAAAAAAATAAGTACCACCAAAGGCGATGTGGTTTCGGCCGTTCGTTCGGAGCGCGGCGAAAAGTTTAGTAAACGTTTTTACATCAACGTATTTCATAAAATTTTCCGGAATATTTCGGAAGAACAACAGCTGGAGCAGGCCGGTAACTTTTGTATAATGAGCCGCAGAGCAGTTTCAGCCATATTAAAGTTTACCGAGCAAAACCGTTATTTCCCGGGTATCCGGAATTTTATCGGTTTTCAGCACGACACTATTGTTTACAATCGTCCGGATAGAGCCGAAGGCCAGGCCAAAATGACCAGCAAAAAATTGTTTGCGCTGGCCGCTGATGCTATTTATTCGTTCTCGAAATGGCCCATTAAACTGTGTTTGTATTTGGGATTGCTGGGCGTGGTAGTTTTTCTGTTGGCCATTGTTTATACGCTGATTTCAAAATTTACAGGTTTGGCACCAACTGGTTGGTCGTCAACCTTGTTGGTAATCAGTTTTTTTGGATCGGTGCAACTTACTTTTTTGGGACTTATTGGCGAATACATTTACCGCATTTACAAAGAGGTGCAAAAGCGCCCGGTTTACCTGGTAAAGGAGGTTTATGAATAAATTAACCGACATATTAACTGCACGCAATGTGTTTCGCATCAGCTTATTTGTGGCTGCTGTAATCTTGCTGTTGTTAGCGCCTAAGGCTGCTGTTAATGTCGATGAAATGTTGCATTACCCGCACGCCAAACGAGTGGTAAACTGGTACTTTACCGGTGGCGAAGATGTTTCGTGCCTGGATACTCCGGTTCACAACCTGAAATATTACGGTCAGTCGGTTGACAATCTCACAGCTTTAGTTAATCGCGTGTTCTCCATTGAGAATGAATTCCAGACAAGGCATTTTACAGGGGCTGCATTTTTCTTTTTCCTGTTGCTTTTTGCCGGTTTGCTCGGAAAAGAAATAAGTAACTCGTATTGGGTAGCCGCAACTGTGGTTTTATCGCTGATGCTCACACCACGTTTGTTTGGTCAGGCATTTGGCAACTTAAAAGATATTCCGTTTGCAGCCGGTTATGTGGCCGGCATTTGTTTCATAATAAAATACTTAAAACAATTTCCGAAAGTGAACCGGAAAACAGTGATTGGCCTTGGACTGGCCATCGCTTTTACCTGTTCGGTGCGCATTGGCGGATTAATACTGTTTGCCTATCTTGCATTGGGAATTGTGGTACTCATTCTTTCGAAGCCTTTTTTACTTAAATATATCGTTTCAACTAAATCTTGTTTTGTAAGGTTACTGGGCCAGTGGCTGGTAATAGTACTCGCAGGTTATTTCCTCGGACTATTATTCTGGCCCTTTGCCTTGCATGACGTGGTGCGTCATCCGCTCGAAAGTTTATCGGTAATGGAGCACTACAAAATCAGCATTAAACAGTTGTTCGAAGGCGAGGTCATCTGGAGCTCATCGCTGCCATGGCATTACCTTATAAAATGGATTTTAATAGCAACACCCGAGTTTGTTTTACTCGGGATCCTATACTTTGGAGCCTTTTTAACCTATAAATTTTCTAAACCATTAAGCGAACAACTCAGCATTGAGTTGTTCGTGTTTTTTACACTACTTTTCCCGGTGGTGTATGTAATTGTTATCGGAGCAAACCTATACAGCGGGATGCGGCAAATGTTGTTTGTGCTCCCGGTAATGGTTGTTTTGGCAGTGACCGGTTTATTTCAATTCGCAAAATTAGGTATTAGCAAGAAGGTGAAAATTCCGGCAGTGGCGCTGTTTTTTTTGTTGATGATATTGCCCTTTCAACATCAGGCGAAAACTTTTCCGGCAGATTACATTTATTTTAATGCCATTTCGGGAGGAAACAAAGCGGCGTGGAGTAATTACGAGTACGATTATTATTTCCATGGAATGAAAGAGGCGACGGATTATTTAATTGCCGAAATTGGCGATAAGGAAGCCATAGTAGCGATGAATTGCCAGTTGCCAAATTATTTCGAGAAGAAATCCAACATCGATTTTCAATATACGCGCTACCTTGAACGGAGCTCGGTAGATTGGGATTATGCTTTGTTTGGCGTAAATTATATTTATCCGTATTTGCTGAAAAACGATACATGGCAATCTTCCCGAATTGTAAAAACCTTTTATCATAAAGGTAATCCGCTGGTGGTACTGTTGGAAAGACAGTCGAAGGAGGATTATAAAGGGATCGACTTGTTGAAGCACCGACACTGGGACGAAGCCGAAGTATTATTAAAAAAGGAACTGGAAACAGATCCCAATAATGTTTGGATGTTTGTAAATTTGGCGAATTTGAAACTGGCACAACGCAAATATGCCGAGCTTGACGAACTGTTAGCGGATGGAAGGGCAATACATCCTTATTACGAGCCGTTGTATTTGATTGAAGCGCAAAAGTTTTTTGATCAGGGTAAGTTTGACGAAAGTTTTGCAGTTTTAAACGAGTTGATTGAAGTGAATCCGCGCTACAAAAATGCGGCAGCACTGCTTAAGAAAGTAAAAGAGAAATTAAATAAATAATACGAATTAAAAATTTAAAGAAATGAAGAGAGTAATTGCAATGATCGGATTGTTTATTATGAGTTTACCAACCATGTTGCTGATGGCGCAAGACCAGGGAACATACATTGATAATTTGGGCGCTCAGGACAGTTCGTATTTGGAAGAAGTGCCGTTGGCCGGTGCTGAACAAGCTTCAGGTTCCAACTCAACTGTAATCATTATTATTGTTGCTGTTGTAGTTATCGCAGCAGCTGTTTTCTTTTTTATGAAGAAAAAGAAAAAGTAATACCAATTGTTCTTTAAAGTGCCGTTAGGAATTTTAAAGTTACAATGGTTTATGCCGATTTTACAATAAAGGAGCAAACTGAACAGAGTGAAAGTGTGCGACAATTTATTGTTACATCGGTGTAATGTAGTGAAGTCTGATTATAAAAAAACCGGCTTAATTTAAGCCGGTTTTTTTATGGTAAGATGTTTAATGAAATGGTTCTGTGGTTGTCGGGCTGCTTATTGCCAGGAATTACTCACACCCGTAATCATATTTTAAACGCCCGAAAAATGCCACTTTTAGGCATTAACAAATGTTTAAGCCCCTAAAAAATACTTTTTGTACACTTAAACAAATGGTTAAGCCTTTCCAAAATACTTTTTACTGCCTTAAATAAATGTTTAAGCCTCTCCGAAATACTTTTTGATGCCTTAAACAAATGTTCATGCCGTGAAAAAACATTTTTTTATACCTTAAACAAATGGTTATGGCATGTTTTAGGGGTAATTAGGGGCTTAAACAAATGTTTACGCTATTAAAAAATAAAAAGTGGGCTATTAACATCTGTTCACGTGATGATTGCCTGACTTTTTGCCTAAAATAGCCGGAATCGTATTTCCGATTCCGGCTATTTTTATAAAGGTACTATATAAACTAATAGCAATAGCTGCATCAAAATTTATTGACTCACCCGGATTGGGCCTCTTTTCATATAGAGACGGAATGAGGGGGAGTTAACTGTAAATTTGCAGTAGTTTCATTGCTGTGGTGATTCCTGAGAATCATGAATGTTTTTTGTGTTAATGTGCTGTCGGTTATATAGTTTCGATTGCCGTTTTTATACGTGCAATGCTTTCGTCTTTACCCAGCAGCTCGCAAATTACAAACAAATCGGGGCCCATATTTCCACCAACAAGCGCCAGTCGCAGTGGATTCATAATGGCACCAAATCCCCATTCTCTTTCGCTCATAAATGCCGAGAAAACTTCTTTTATGGCATCGGCTTTCCAGTTTTCAACGGTTTCAAAAACGTTTACTATTTCAGTTAACTGGGCTGATGTATTTTCTTTCCAGCGCTTTTTCACTGTTTTTTCGTCGTACTCGGTCGGAGCCACAAAAAAGTAACTGCTTTGGTCCCACAATTCGGCAACAAATTCGCAACGTTCTTTAATTTCAGCAACTACGGCATTTATTTTTTCATCCGAAGCTTCCACGCCTTTCTCTGCCAATACCGGTTTGAATAACCCGGCAAGTTCCTCTACGGATTTTCCCTGGAAATAATGTTTGTTAAACCACTTGGCTTTTTCCGGATCAAAACGCGATCCCGATTTCACTACGCGTTCCAAACTAAAGATTTCTCCCAGTTCTTCCAGCGAGAAAAATTCCTGCTCTGTTCCCGGGTTCCAGCCCAGTAAGGCCAACAAGTTGATAAATGCCTCAGGGAAATAACCGTCTTCGCGGTATCCGCGCGAAACATCGCCGGTTTTCGGATCAGTCCACAGTAAAGGGAAAACAGGGAATCCCAGTTTGTCGCCATCGCGTTTGCTGAGTTTTCCTTTTCCAACCGGTTTTAAAATTAGCGGAAGATGCGCAAAACGTGGTTGGGTTTCTTCCCAGCCCAACGCTTTATACAATAAAACGTGCAGCGGCATCGATGGCAGCCACTCTTCGCCACGGATAACGTGCGAAATCTCCATCAAATGGTCGTCAACCACATTGGCAAGGTGGTAAGTTGGCATTCCGTCCGATTTAAAAAGCACTTTGTCGTCGAGACTTTTTGTGGTGTTAAAAGTTACGTTGCCACGAATCAGGTCGGTTTCCGAAACGTCGGTATCCGCGGGCATTTTAAAGCGAATTACATAAGCCTCGCCTGCTGCTATTTTTTGCTGAACTTCTTCTTCCGATAAGTTGAGCGAGTTATTCAGCTTGTCGCGTGTGCCAATTCCGTACGAGAAAGTTTCTTTATTGGCTTCGGCTTCTTTACGCAAAGCATCAATCTCCTCTGAAGTGTCGAAAGCATAATACGCCCAGCCGCTTTCTACCAGCTGATCGGCATATTTCTTATACAACTCTTTCCGCTCACTCTGGCGGTAGGGGCCAAAATCGCCTCCAATGCCCGGGCCTTCAACCGGTATTAATCCGCACCAGTTCAGGCTTTCAATAATATAATCTTCGGCACCCGGAACAAAACGGGTTTGGTCGGTATCTTCAATTCGGAGTATAAATTCGCCACCATGTTTCTTTGCAAACAGGTAGTTGAATAAGGCTGTTCGAACACCGCCCATGTGCAATGGTCCGGTCGGACTTGGGGCAAATCGTACCCGTACTTTTTTGTCGCTCATTGTTCTTTCTTTATTTTGGCGCAAAGATAAGAATCTTGTGTTATTAGTAGGCAATAAGCAAAATTCAATAGGCAAATTGAAGTCGATAATATTGGTCGCTTATTGAATCACATGGTGGAGAATCGAGAATCCGGAGAAATATGTGCCACGTGGAGCAGGATAATAATCGGCAGTAAGCAAACTGGCGATAGGAAATGCTTAACCTAAGGCTTTTTTCTACTGCCAACTGACCAAAAGAATCTGCCTTTTATCAATGTTTAGTATTATTGCTTTCCATTACTTTGCACTATGGTTTAACAAACAATCGAAAATCATGTACGGAAAAATTAAGAATGACCTTAGAAACACGCTTGAAGAGTTAAAAGAGCAGGGATTATATAAAAGCGAACGTATTATTACCACTTCGCAAAGTTCCGAAATTGCAGTGTCAACGGGAGAAACGGTGCTGAATTTTTGTGCCAACAATTACCTGGGACTGGCCAATAATCCCGAGGTGGTAAAAGCTGCTCAGGACATTATGAACGACTGGGGATTCGGACTTTCATCAGTGCGTTTTATCTGCGGAACACAATCAATTCATAAGCAGTTGGAAGAAAAGGTTTCTGAATTCCTGGGAACTGAAGACACGATTCTTTACTGTGCCTGTTTTGATGCCAACGGAGGTGTTTTCGAACCACTGTTAGGTGCCGAATCGGCTATTATTTCTGATGAGTTAAACCATGCTTCGATTATTGATGGGGTGCGTTTGTGTAAGGCACAGCGTTTTCGTTACAAACACTCTGACATGGCCGAATTGGAGCAGTGTTTAAAAGATGCATCGGGAGCGAAATACCGTTTGATTGTTACCGATGGTGTTTTCTCGATGGATGGAGATATTGCCAACTTGCCCGACATTGTTAAGCTGGCAAAAAAATACGATGCGCTGGTAATGGTCGACGATTCTCACGCTACCGGTTACATCGGAAAAACAGGCCGTGGTACTGCAGAACATTATGGACTGCTTGGCGAAATCGATATTATAACCACCACTTTCGGAAAAGCCATGGGTGGCGGAAACGGCGGATGTACATCTGGTCGCCGCGAAATTATTGATATGTTGCGTCAGCGTTCGCGCCCGTATTTGTTTTCGAATACTTTGGCACCTGCAACTGTTGGAGCAACCATGAAAGTGATTGAAATGCTTTCGGGGGGAGCGGATCTGCCAGCCAAAACAATGGCAAATGCCGATCGTTTCAGAACGAAAATGGAAGCTGCCGGTTTTGATCTTGTAAAAGGCGATACGGCTATTGTTCCGGTAATGGTGTATGATGAGCCGTTAGCCATAAAATTTGCCGACGAACTGTTAAAAGAAGGCGTTTATGTTATCGGATTCTGTTTCCCGGTTGTACCTCGCGGAAAGGCCAGGATACGGGTTCAGCTTTCGGCTGCTCACTCGTTTGAGGAAATCGACAGAGCTGTAGCTGCCTTTACTAAGGTTGGAAAAGAACTGGGTATTATTTAATACTGATATTTAATTTCATAGCCCTGGCGGACTATGCTATAAAGTATCGGGGCCTTACTCCTTTTACTTCTTAGGGCTGAAAGTCCGGAACGTAATAGCGCAGTCCGTAAGGGCTGCGAATTAAAGGAATATAAAACTGTCATTTCGAAGGAGGAACGACTGAGAAATCTGTTAGGTCAGAGCTGTGAAGTAACAGATTTCTCACTTCGTTCGAAATGACATACAGTTTAAACTCACCCGCTGAATGTTTTAAATTATTTTATCCCCCGAATAGACTGTGTTGAAATATCCTGGCCAATTTTATCCGCAGCTTTTTTGAATTTAGCTGCTGTGATTGCTTCTACAGATAGCCCAATTGAACCTCCGGAATTGTGAATGCCAAATTCAGCAATCGCATTAAATTTATCCTCTTCATCTAGCTCTTCGCGGAATATTGCCGAGAAATTCTCGCTTCGAATCCGCGAAATATTCCTGAATTTTATGGCAAAAAAACCTTCAGTTCCCTGGTAGTAATACGTTTTGTTTTTTGGGTTGTACGTGGCTTTGGTCATGGTTTCGTGCCGGGGCTTTTCTTTAATGTATTTCCCCTCTTGCTGCGGAAAAACCAAAAGCAATTTGTAGCTGCCTTCATCGAGGTGTTTAAAGCTCACTTTCCCTTTTTCGCCGGTAACCTGAAAGGCGATTAACTGGCCTCCCTTTTCGAGATAAACCCCGGTATTTTCGGCCGGTTTGCCAATAAAAATGGACAGAATGCTAAAAAAGAGTACAATAAATAAGTTCATATTGAGCTTAAAATTGGTGAAATTAGATTTGAATAAAAATTGGCGAGAGGATTTGTTTTAAACAATGGGGTGTGAACAAAAGAAAAGGATGTCCCGAAAGAAGCTCTTTTGGGGCCGTCACCCTGAACTTGTTTCAGGGTCTGTTTAATCTAGATTCTGAAACAAGTTAAGAATGACGCAGTGAGCTTACTCTTTGAACATCCTAAAATGTCATAAGCGCTTAGCGCGTATTAAGTCAAAATATTATTGATTAATTGAATATCCGTTCTATGTCATAATTAATATTTAGCACGTCATGCTGAACTTGTTTCAGCATCTTTCGCCACTAATAATCAGCTATTTGCAAAAAAGACCCTGAAATAAGTCCAGGGTGACGGTCTGGTTGTGACTAATTACGGACATTCAATTGATTAAAAAGCATCATCCAAAGTGCGAATGCTCAACACTTCGTTCAGCTTTTCTTCCGAAATATCGGTTTTTAAATTGATCGATACTTTTTCGTTTGGCAGCAAATCAAAGTAATTGTCGGAGAAGAAACCTTCTTCGTCGCCAATTTGCAGGTAAAGATTTTTTGCCAGCTTGTCGGTTTTTAAAGCAATATCAACACCGTTATCGGCTTTTGTAATGGCATATTCAACCTGCGGAGCTTTAACGCTAAGGTTTTTAAATGGCAGGAAGTAATAATTGTTTTTCGAAAGTACTTCGCCATTTGCAACCAGCTCGGTGGTGAATACAATGTTTTTCAGATTTCTTCTGTATTTGTAACGCCACTCGTTTTTGTTTACATCGAAATAGTCGTCGCTCGAGTTGGCAGGAATATCAACCAGGTGCGCTTCTTCCCAAATCACTTTGCCATCGAAATCAACCATTTGCATGCGAAGCTCGGCTTGTATTGGCTCAAGGTTGTCGTTAACAATACCCACTTTAAACTTAATTCCTTCTTCGTAGGGGCTCACCAAAACCTGGCTAAATCCTTTTTTCACGTAGTACTGCAGCGCCTTCCATTTTTGGTAGTAATCGGTTGAGCTCCACGAAGCCACCGGCCAAACATCGTTAATTTGCCAGTACAAACTTCCCATGCAATAGGGCATTGCACGACGGTGTCCTTCCAGTCCGAATTTAATTCCATCGGCTTGCAACACGTGGTTTACATACAGGAACGATTCAAAATCCTTTGGTTTTTTATACTCCTGAAGCATGTAATATTCGATGGTTCCGTTGCCGATCGATGAGCGCTGGTGCGACTCCATCACTTCCGAGTAAATATCGTAATCTTCCGGCTTGGTGTATTTACGTACTGTTGCCATTTCAGGGAAACTCTGGAAACCGTATTCGCTCATAAAACGCGCCAGGTGTGTTGCGTAAGTGCTGAACGGCTCTTTGCCCCACCAAACACCCCAGTAGTGTTCGTCGCCATTTACAAGGTCGGCCTGTTCGCCAAGCCCCGACGATGGACTTGAGCCCCAGTAACTGCGCGAAGGATCGTATTCGTTTACCACATCGGGCAGTGTTTTATGGAAAATATCAACATAAGCCTGCCAAACTTTCTCAGGTACATCTTCGCCTTCTTTTTCAGCCAGAGCTTTCCATCCCCAGGTGTTCCAGGCGGTAAGGATTTCGTTGTTTCCGCACCACAGTGCAATACTTGGGTGATTGCGCAAACGTTTTACATTGTCGATTGCTTCGTATTTGATGCTTTCCAAAAACTCCGGATTATTGGGAAACATAGCACAGGCAAACATAAAATCCTGCCATACCAGAATCCCGTTTTCGTCGCAGAGATCGTAGAAAATATCGTTTTCGTAGATGCCTCCACCCCAGATACGCAACATATTGTTGTTGGCATCTTTGGCATTGGTAACCACTTTTCGGTAATTTTCGTCGGTAACGCGTGGCAGGAACATGTCGTTCGGAATGTAGTTGGCACCTTTCATAAATACCGGATGTCCGTTCAGCTTGAAATAAAACGAAGTGCCATCGTCGTCTTTTTCGCGAACCAGTTCCAGCGTGCGAATTCCAATTCGGGTATTTTCTGTAACCGTGCGGCCTTTCACATTCAAAACGCCTGAGAGGTTATATAAATGAGCCTCTCCCAAACCGTTGGTCCACCAAAGTTGAGGATTGGCAATTTCGAATTCAACCGAATATTTGTTTACGCCCGGAGTCAGATTCACTTCGCTTGAAGCGAGTGGCTGTCCGTCGTTATTCATGGTTATTGTTGCTTTTGTTTTCTTGACTGCATCTACTTCGAAAACAGCTGTAAATGTTGCTTTTTCGTCGGAAACTTCGTGCTGAACGATTTGCAGGTTTTCGATAGTGGCATTGTCCCAGGCTTTTAGGTAAACAGGTTTCCAGATACCGCTGGTTACCAGTCGTGGTCCCCAGTCCCATCCATAGTGATAACCTGCTTTACGGGTATAAATGCTTACGCGTTTGTTGCCTTCCACTTCGCCGCGTTCGGCCTGGTCGTTTTCACCACCCGGATAAACAAAACCGTTGGCGTCGTATTTTTTTAAGCCTTCAACAATTGGCGAACGGAAAACAATGTGTATTTCGTTATCACCTTCTTTTAAAAGGTCTTTTACATCAACCTGCCACTCGCGAAACATGTTATCGGCCGAAAGTACTTTTTCTCCGTTCAGCGAAACATCGGCATAGGTGTCGAGTCCTTCAAAATCGAGAACAACTTTGTCGCGACTCAGAAATGATTTGTCAACTGTGAAAGTGCTTTTGTATTCCCAGTCAACTTTGTCGATCCATTGCTGATCCAGTTCATTCAAACGATAAAACGGATCTTCAATTTTTTCGTTGGCCAGTAAATCGGTGTGCACTGTTCCCGGAACCGTTGCAGGCAACCATTCATTTTCACCTGCCTGGCTAAAGGTCCAGTTGGTGTTCAGTTCTTTTTGTATCATAAGGTCGGGGCCTGATTCATTGGTTGTACACGCTACAGAAAAGAGCAGCGCAAAAATGGCCGGAAGCGGCCAGCGGTTAATCGCATTCATAGTATAATCGTTTATTACTTGTCAAAATTGATAAAAACACAAAGAATAACCTAGAGATTGCCCTTAAATATATTCAATTTTCTTGTTTTGGAGATTCTGTTTGCCGTGGAGAAAGGAAGAAAAGCAGGTACAGTAATCTGGCGTTCAGGATCATTTTGAAATGAATGCTGCGAATTGGAACAGAGGGTAAATTTAACTGAATCGAAGGTGCAAAAAACGGCGCTTTGTAGTTTATTCGTCCTTTTCGGTGGTAGAGATTTTTAGCGGGAAATAAAGCGGGCAAAACCTAAAAAGTCCCGTGGCCAATGGAATGATGCCAATCAAACCCCACCAACTGTCGAAAATAACGCCGATAATCGCAATTATCAATCCTGCAATTATTCGTAATAGTCTGTCAATTGATCCTACGTTTGCTTTCATTTTTTCTCTGTTTTAAGTTTGTTCTGAAACAGTTAGGTGGGGTGTTATGTTCAAGGGGGATTGATAGACAAAGAAAGTCGTAAATTAGAAATTTGCCCCACTCTGAGCTTTTTTGTGCAATCAGTTTAAAGTTCCTTTCGGTTTTTTCGTCCGGGGCGGCGAACCATCTCTATCCAACTGTCTTCGCCGGACGAGTTCGACTTCACTCACTTTCCCGGCGCTTCCTGACTGCCGTCAGTCGCACCGGGTTATCGCTTTTCGCCCCTTTGGGGCTCTTAATTAAAGCGCTGAAAGTGCTTTTTACTTTAGCCTGGGGCGGCGTAATTCTTTGAATTACGTTGCCCTGGGTAAAAGGTTGTCGTGTAAATCGTCCGGCGAAGAAAGTAGTTCAATGCTCATGGTTGTTCTGGACGAAAAATAGCTGTCTTCCCTTGATCGACTTTCAGTGAAAAAAAAGCCCGGTCCGAAATGAACCAGGCTTTTGAAAAATATTGTAACCTTCTTATCAGTTCTTCCCTTTAGGGAAGTTAGAAGGGTTATTATTCGCCACGAACAGCAGCAACACCAGGAAGTGTTTTTCCTTCGAGGTATTCGAGCAATGCGCCACCTGCAGTTGAGATGTACGAAACACCATCAGCAAAGCCCAATTGGTTAACCGCAGCTACCGAGTCGCCACCGCCAACAAGCGAGAATGCACCTTTTTTTGTTGCTTCAACAACCGCTTCACCAACTGCTCTTGTTCCTTCAGCAAAAGCTTCCATTTCGAAAACACCGATCGGACCATTCCAAAGAATTGTTCCCGATTTTTCGATTACCTTTTTAAAGTCTTCAATAGCATCAGGACCGGCATCCAATCCCATCCATCCGTCAGGAATTTCGCCAATAGGAAGCACTTTTGTGTTGGCATCGTTGCTAAATGCATCGGCAGCAACAACGTCGCTTGCCATGTATAAATTCACGCCTTTTTCTTTTGCCAGCTTTTCAATGTTCAATGCTGTTTCCAGGAATTCGTCTTCGCAAATTGAGCTACCTACTTTACCGCCGTGTGCTTTCACAAAAGTAAATTTCATTCCACCACCCAAAATAAGGTTGTCTACTTTGTCGAGCAGGTTTTCGATAATGGTAATTTTCGACGAAACTTTAGCTCCACCCATAATTGCAGTAAGCGGACGCTGTGGAGCTTTTACCACTTTGTCAAGGCTTTCAACTTCGCTTTCAATCAGGTAACCAAACATTTTGTCGTTCGGGAAAAATTTGGCAATAACAGCTGTTGATGCGTGTGCACGGTGAGCTGTACCGAAAGCATCGTTTACCCAGCAGTCTCCGTTTTCAGCTAATTTAGCAGCAAATTCTTCGTCGCCGGCAGTTTCTTCTTTGTAAAAACGCAGGTTTTCCAGAATCAGAACTTCGCCCGGTTTTACATTCTCTGCCATGGCTTTTACTTCGTCGCCAATACAGTCAGGAGCAATCTTTACAGTAGCACCACCAAGCAACTCGCTCAGGTGATTTACCAACGGTTTCAGCGAGAATTTTTCTTCCGGCCCGTTTTTCGGACGACCAAGGTGCGACATGATGATTGGAGAACCACCACCTTCAATAATTTTTTTAATTGTAGGAAGTGCTGCACGCATACGTGTATCGTCGGTAATCTCGAATTTGTCGTTTAAAGGCACGTTGAAATCAACGCGAATAAGAGCTCTCTTTCCTTTAAAATCGTAGCTGCTAATAGTTTGCATGATATTATATTTTTTAATGTTTTTTGAAAAATCCAACCAAAGATAGAAATTAATAGCACGAAAAAACAGCAGAATTTTAAGGCCTTTCATAATTTAATGTTGCGGTAAGATTTAAAGGAATGGAGGAGTGGTTGAATATTAGGATGTTGGAATAATCGAATGCGAAAATACAGAAATGCTTTAATGCATAAATGTACTAAGGATCCGATCCGTATAATTTTTATCAAACACGGATCGGATCCTTTTTGTACATAGAAAAATTTAGTAGTGCTAATTCTATGTGCTTAGCGCGTAAATCAAATCTACCGTGTCCTATGTGTCCATTGTGGTTCAAAAGAAAACTTCGTGTCTTAGCGTCTTAGTGTTAAAAGGTTTTTACCACAAAGTGGCACAAAGAAGGCACCAAGTTTCACAAAGACGAAAAGCTCGTGGCTCGTTACGTAAATGAATTTCGATTGCAGAGAAAGAAAGTTGACAGTTTTCAGTCGCAGTTAACAGTTTAGCAATTCAGCAATAGAACAATTTAGCAGCGCTAATTCTATACGCTTAGCGCGTAAATCAAATCTACCATGTCCTATGTGTCTATTGTGGTTCAAAAGAAAACTTCGTGTCTTAGCGTCTTCGTGTTAAAAGATTTCTACCACAAAGTGGCACAAAGAAGGCACAAAGTCACACAAAGAAGAAAAGCGCGTGGATAGCGGCTCATAGCTCACAGCTTTGCCAACTGTATTTTGCATATTGCCAATTTTCAGAATTAAGTACTATTTTTGGCTTATGTTTTTCAAAGACGTAGTAGGACAAGAGAATATAAAAAGCCGTCTGATCAGGTCGGTACAGGAGCAACGAATCAGTCATGCACAATTATTTTCCGGCCATTCGGGAACCGGCAAACTGGCCATGGCTTTGGCGTATGCACAGTATGTTTCGTGCAAAAACCGCAGCGAAACCGATTCGTGCGGCACTTGCCCGTCGTGCCACAAATATCAGAAAATGGCGCACCCCGATTTGCATTTTGTGTTCCCCATTTTCAATGCCAAACAGTTTAACAAGCCGGTTAGCGACGATTTTCTTCCGCAGTGGCGCGAGAAAGTATTGGCCAATCCGTATTTCGAACTCAGCGATTGGTTGAGCCACATCGACGCCGGAAATGCACAGGGCGAAATTTACGAACGCGAAAGCGAGTCGATTTTGCGAAAACTGAACCTCAAATCGTTCGAGTCGGAGTTTAAAGTGATGATTATCTGGTTGCCTGAAAAAATGAACATCGCCTGCTCAAACAAACTGCTGAAAATGATTGAGGAGCCGCCCAGCAAAACACTTTTTATTCTGGTAACCGAAAACGAAGAAGGTGTGATCGGCACCATTCGTTCGCGGGCACAGTTGGTAAAATTTCCGTTTGTCGATAATCAATCGATAAAAAATGCTTTGCTGAAAATTGAGGGAGTTGATCCGGCAATCGTTCCCGATGCAGTTCACCTGGCTTCGGGAAGTTATTTGAAAGCACTCAGCTATTTATCGCCGTCGGAAGAAGAGCAGTTTTATTTCCAGAAATTCCAGGAAATGATGCGTTTTGCCTATGCCCGGCAGGTGAAAGACATGATTGACTGGGCCGATGAAATGGCAAAAATTGGCCGCGACAAACAAAAAGCCTTTTTTGCAGCTTCCCTGCGTTTAGTGCGCGAGTATTTTGTGTCGAACATGAAACGCAGCGAAATTGTGTATATGAACCGCGCCGAAAAAGACTGGGGCAAAAAATTCGCTCCTTTTATTAACGAGCGCAACATTGTGGCTTTTGCCGACGAATTTGAGCTGGCCATAAAACACATCTCCATGAACGGTAATCCGCGTATTGTTTTTATGGATACCGGTTTGCGCATGGTACGGCTGATTAAGCGGTAGATGTTTTGTGATTCCTCAGGCGCCAGTCGGTGTTGAACCGCTAAGCGCATAATGCAATCAGGTGTTACCGGAGCCAAAACATTTGTTGATGTTAAACAAACCTAATGTAAACGGATTTAAACAAACTATCCGGAGAAGGAAACAATTAAGGCCGCAATTCAAACATTTGTCTAGCGGTTTAAAACATTTGACTACGCGAAGAGCGCAAGGGTCAGCTGGTGAGTGAGTTACGGTTGTCTGGATGAAGGAATGTCATCTTCTCAAAAAAGATGACATCCTATTAGGAACCAAGAACTACTTGTTGAAAGAATACCGGATTCCCCACAAATGCCTCAGGGCAACAACGTCATCATTAAAATAAATTTCCGGAGCAAGTTCAACAACCAGCGACAGCCTTTTAAACGATTGCAAGGGACAAATTTCTAAAGCCACGGGCACTGAAAAAAAGGCATCTTCTCCCGAATAAGGTATCAACCCAAACCCCAGTCCGGCAGAAAATTGGTGAAATTCGCCCGGCTTAAATTTGTAAGTGCTGTTTAATTCAATACCCGTATTTTCGAGCTCGCCGCTATTGGCAAAAACTTTTAGTTCAGCATTGAATTTTTCATTTAATGGTACTGAAACTCCTAATGAATGGACGGAGTAACTGGTTACTTTTACCTGGCTAAAACCGGAGAATGAAACCAGGAAAAGAAAAATCGGGAATAATAATTTAATCATTTTCATCTGTATAAATTTTAAATGGAATCTGAATCCTTTCATGTAATCAGAATTCCTGTGTTCGCTTGTTTATTCGTACTATTAATCTACCAATGTATTTAATAGTCACCGTTAACTATTTTATCCAAAACACCTCTGTGTTTTTAGTTTTTCCCTCACTTAAGTTTACTGTCCTTGTCCTGAAAATGTGTGTTGATGAACAGGTGATCTTGAATCAACAGTACGAATATAGAATTACTTGTTTTCCATCACAAAGAATATGTTAAAAATATCATGGGGGGGTAATTTTTATTTCTTCTAAATAATTGTTCCTTTTTAGATTCATTTTAAAAACCAAGCCATTACTTATCAAATTGCTATTAATCATTACTTTTGTGGGCTATGCCAATTGTTTTCATCGTGAGCTTAACCGAAACGATGAATTACACTGGTGAGTGCATTGTTAACTTGATGATTTGGATGAGATGAAATGAACTGGCAATTCAACTCAATTGCTAATCGGTATTAAATGATTATCTTGGCAAGGCCGGATAAAAAGGCTTTTAGTCTCAGATCTAAAGGTCTCTGTACTACGAATCTAAAATATGAAAGAAGTAAATACTACAGATAGAGGGGTTTGTCAAACGAAAGTTGGAAATTGCGGAAAACTGCAGGTTACCGACTGGCTTGGCGATGTACAGCCTGCTTACAAAGGCGAAGACATTGTTGAAGTGCGTTTTAAAAATACCCGAAAAGACTATTATAAAAACGTAAATAACCTAAAACTTAAAGTTGGCGAACTGGTGGCCGTTGAAGGAAATCCGGGGCACGATATCGGTATAATTTCGTTAAAAGGGGAGCTGGTGTTTGAGCAAATGAAACGCCACAAAGTTACGCTGAACAACGGCGAATACCGCAAAATTTACCGCCACGCCAAACCGGTTGACATCGACAAATGGAAAGAAGCCATTTCGCTGGAACATGAAACCATGATTCGTTCGCGTCAGATTGTTCAGGATCTGCGTCTCGATATGAAAATTGGCGATGTGGAATACCAGGGCGACAAAACAAAAGCCATCTTCTACTACATTGCTGATGGTCGTGTTGATTTTCGCCAGCTGATAAAAGTGCTGGCCGAAACGTTCCGCATCCGCATCGAAATGAAGCAGATTGGTGCGCGCCAGGAAGCCGGCCGTATTGGCGGAATTGGACCCTGCGGGCGTTCACTTTGCTGCTCAACGTGGATGAGCAATTTTGTGTCGGTAACCACCAATGCTGCGCGTCATCAGGAAATTTCGCTGAACCCGCAAAAACTGGCCGGGCAATGTGGAAAATTAAAGTGCTGCCTCAATTTCGAGGTGGATGCCTACATTGATGCACAAAAAGATTTCCCGCCAAACCATATTCCACTCGAAACAGAACACATGACCTATTCCTTCCTGAAAGCCGATATTTTTGGAGGAATTTACTGGTACGCTCCGCGTGGCGAAGGTCCCGGAACACTGGTGGCCGTGCCTGTGAAACGGGTAAAAGAGGTGTTGCGTTTAAATCGTAACGGCAAAAAACCGGAAAAACTGGTGATTGAAAAATACGATGCCGGAGCACAAAAACTCGATACCTTCCATAATGTGGTGGGCCAGGAGGATTTGGATCGTTTCGACCGGGCGAAGAAAAAGAGCCGCTCGAAAAAGCGCAGCAATCGTCGTAATCCTAACCAGGGCCGAAAGCAAAATCAGCCCAGCGCACAGGGGCCTAAACCCGAACGAAGGCAAGATAAAACCCAGGGAAACGGCCAGGGCCGCAAACCAAAGCAAACCAGAGGGGGAAGCCAAAACCGGCGATCCGGGCAAAATCGTAACCAAAACCGTAGTTAAAGAAAACAACTTGCGTTTTACAGCGTTTGATGTATTGATCTTTCGAAAAAAAATAGTTGAAGCAGAATGAGTCGTTTTTTTCAGGTTATACTTTTTACGGGAATTGTGGCGATTATGGCAGCGTGCGAATCGCACAGTGTTTTCGATAAATACAAGCCAATTAACAAAGGCGTTTGGAACAAAGATTCGCTGGTGGTTTTTAACGTGCCGGTTACCGATACCTTGCAAAATCACAATCTTTATATTAATGTGCGCAACAAGGTGGATTACCGCTACAGCAACCTGTGGCTGTTTGTTACCATTGTGCAACCCGGTGGCGAAGCGGTTACCGATACCTTCGAAATGGTGCTGGCCGATCCGTCGGGGAAATGGCTGGGCGAAGGTTTTGGCGGATTAAAAACCCGTGAGGCCATTTACCGGCGCAATGTGTTTTTCCCTCGCTCGGGCGATTACACCATACGCTTGCAGCAGGGCATGCGCAACGACGAGCTAAAAGGAATTTCCGACGTGGGTGTACGTGTTGAAAAAGTCAAATAGAAGATCAAAGAAATTTATAAATACCAACAGTTTATTTTTTAGAGGTGGGAAAAGGAAAGCTGAAGAAGTTTGATGAAATGATGGGTTTTGAACATGTTGTTCAGGCACCGTTTCATAAGGTGGGACACGACGATTTTCATTTAAAAGGAAAATGGTCGGCCGAATTTTTTAAAAACGATCAGCCCATAATTTTGGAGCTGGGTTGTGGCAAGGGCGAATATACCGTGGAATTGGCGGCAATGAACCCGAACATCAATTATATTGGTGTGGATATTAAAGGGGCGCGGCTTTGGAAAGGTGCAAAACTGGCCTACCAGCGCGAAATGACAAATGTGGGATTCTTGCGTACCAACATCGAATTGATTCCTCAGTTTTTTGCCAAAGATGAGGTAGATGAGATCTGGCTAACTTTCCCCGATCCGCAAATGCGAAAAGCGAGGAAACGCTTAACGTCAACAACGTTTCTGAATAAATACCGGACTTTTCTGAAACCCGGCGGTGTGGTGCACTTAAAAACCGACAGCAATTTTCAGTACAACTACACACTGGAAATGGCCAAACTGAATCAGTTTGAAATACTGGCCGAAACCGATAATCTGTACGAGTGGGAAGGATTGACTGATGTGTTGCGCATTCGTACGTTTTACGAAAAGCAGTGGCTCGACCGCGGAATACCAAGTAAATATCTGGCTTTTATTCCGCACAACGGCGAATACATCGAACCCGAGATTGATATCGAACGCGACGAGTATCGCAGCTTTGGGCGTAGCGCTCGGGACTTATAGATAACCTGTTGTCATATCGAAGGAAGAATGACTGAGATATCTGTGACTTCGTTAATAATTGTAACAGATTTCTCACTGCGTTCGAAATGACAAATTAAGGTGAATTCTTTACCCCTTTAGCTGTAGTTATCCCGATAAAATCGGGACAGTTCTGAAATTAGGCAGAAGATTATTGGTTCAGCAACTGCGTGGTTTGAAACATGCTCCCCTTTCAAGGGGAGCTCCCGACAGGGAGAGGGGTAGGGGAAAAGAATAAAAGAATACTGGTTTAAAATGAGCGATTTTTTCAATCAGGTTTACGAAGTAGTAAAGCAAATCCCTCCCGGACGGGTAACCTCATATGGTGCCATAGCCGCCAGTTTGGGTTCACCCGGAGCCGCACGAATGGTGGGCTGGGCAATGAATGCCAGTCATTCGCATCCCGAATTTGTTCCGGCGCACCGGGTGGTAAACCGCAACGGACTGCTAACCGGGAAACACCATTTTGATAATCCAAATGCCATGCAGGAACTGCTTGAAGCCGAAGGGCTGAAACTGGAGGGCGACAAAATTCTCGATTTCAAGGAAAAATTCTGGGACCCGATGAAAGAATTGTAGCTGTGCATTTTCTCAGAAAAAGAAAGGTAGTTTAAATCAACCAAAAGTTCATATTAATATTCAAAACATTTCCGTGTTTAAACTGTTCATCTAATTGCATTTATTAAATTTGCAGTTTCAATTAACAGACAGTCAAAGTCAAAACAAAGCATTCTTAAAATGGCAGATATACCAAGAAAATTAATTGTCCCGAAAGATGTTACCGATGCCTTACGCACCGTAAAATATCCGGGAAGCGACGAAGATGTGGTTCAACTGGAAATGCCACAGGAAATCCGCATTGCCGGACAGCGAATAAGTTTTTCGCTGGTTTTTCAGAAAAGCAACGACCCAAATATTGAAGCGCTGGTTGTAGCGTGCGAAGCGGCCATTAAAAAATACCTTGGCGAGCAGGTTGAAATTGAAGATAACATTGCCGTGAAATTTATTCACGATATGGAACGCCCGGTTTTGCCCAACGTGAAAAACATTGTGGCCATTGCATCGGGAAAAGGTGGTGTTGGTAAATCAACTGTGGCAGTAAATACTGCTGTAGCGTTAGCAAAAAGTGGTGCAAAAGTTGGCTTGCTCGATGCCGATATTTTTGGCCCCTCAATTCCAAAAATGTTTGGTGTTGAAGACGAACGTCCGGCTGGTGTAAAGATCGACGACAGAGAAATGATCAATCCGCTTGAAAAATACGGGGTGAAATTCTTGTCGGTAGGCTTTTTTGTTGATCCCGACAGTGCCATTATCTGGCGCGGACCAATGGCATCGAATGCACTGAAACAACTGATTTCGGAAGGAAACTGGGGCGAACTGGATTATTTGCTGATCGACCTGCCTCCGGGCACCAGCGATATTCACCTTACCCTGGTACAAAGTGTTCCGGTAACCGGAGCGGTAATTGTAACTACCCCGCAGGATGTGGCTTTGGCCGACGTGGTTCGTGGAACCAGCATGTTCCAAAGTAAATCGGTTGATGTGCCTGTGCTTGGTTTGGTAGAAAACATGGCCTGGTTTACTCCGGAAGAACTGCCCGAAAACAAGTACTATATTTTTGGTAAAGAAGGTGGTAAAAAACTGGCCGATAAACTGGGCTTGCCCTTGTTGGGGCAAATTCCAATTGTGCAGAGTATTCGCGAAGGTGGCGACGAAGGAACACCCGTAGCTGCCAACGGCGACACAATTACCGGACAGGCTTTTGCCGATGTGGCTGAAAAAGTGAAACACCGTGTACATGTGCGCAACATACAAATGGCGCCAACTAAAAAGGTAAAAATTACCCGAAAATAAATCCGAAAAGTAGAGGTGTACAATGCGTGCATCTCTACCTTTTTTCAAGGCCGCAACTCCTTTAAAATGTAATATTCTCCCGCCCCGTCAATTAATTCTGTTGAACATTCATTTTTTCTTATTTTTACAGCGTTTGCAAAATGCAACAATTCAGGATGTACAGGCAATAATCTTGTGATTCCTGAGTTTATTCAATGAGTTAACAAAAAACTGCTTGAAGAAACGATTTTTACATACCATATTCCTGTTTTTATTGGTTTCGATTTTTGCCGGCTGTTCTACTGAAAAAAATACCCGGGCATCACGAACTTTCCATAATGTTACTTCGCGTTATAATATTTATTTTAATGCCAACGAGGCAGTAAAAGAGGGCGTTGCAACGATTGAGGAGCGTGTTGAGGACGACTTTACCCGTGTTTTACCCATTTATAAGGCGAGCGATCCATCGGTGGCGCGCATGGTAAAATCGGATATGGATTATGCGGTTGTAAAATGCTCGAAATTGATCGAGATACACTCTATAACTAAAAAGCCAAAACGTAAAAGAGGTGGTGGTTCGCGCAAATACCAGGAGTTTGCCAGCCAGGAGGAGTTTAACAATTGGATCGACGACAGTTACCTCTTAATGGGGAAAGCCTATTTCTATCAGCACAATTTTTTTGCTGCCATCGATAATTTCTCGTATGTGGTGCGTAAATACCCCGACGAAGAAACGGCAGATGAGGCACAGGTTTGGCTGATACGTGCTTACACCGAGATGGAACGTTACATTGAAGCCAACGAAGTTATTCAGGCTATTCAGTCGTACGATGATTTTCCAAAAAGCCTGGAGCGCGATTTTGCCATTGCCACAGCTTTCTATTACAAAAAGCAGTTTGAATACGACAATGCCATTCGCCTGCTCGATATTGCCATCGACAAAACATTCTGGAAAAAAGATAAAGCCCGCCTGCAATATATTGTGGCGCAACTGTACCAGGAGTTGGGCCAGAACCAGGCGGCAGCAGCAGCCTTTAGAAAGGTTACCAAAATGAATCCGGATTACACCATGGCCTTTAACGCAATGATAAACGGTGCAGGGGTATTCTCAGGCGAAGGAAATTCGGAAGATTTGAAAAAGCAGTTGAATAAAATGCTGCGCGACAAAAAGAACGTCGATTTCCGCGACCAGATTTATTATGCCTTAGGTAACATTTTTTTCCGCGAAGGAAACCGCGATGTGGCCAAGGATAACTACAAAGAATCGGTAGCTACAAGTTTTAAAAATCAATACCAACGGGCCTTATCGTCGATTACTTTGGCCGATATTTATTTCGAGGATCTGAATTACCGCGGCGCACAGTCGTATTACGATAGTGCAATGATTATTATCGATGAAACATACCCGAATTACGACAATGTATCAGCACGCTACCGGAGTTTAACTAATTTGGTGGATAATATATTGTTGGTTGAACGAGAAGACAGTTTGCAACGAGTGGCGCAAATGTCGGATGTAGAACGTGAAGCTTTAATTGCGAACTTGATGCAGGAAGAGCAGGAACGCCAGCGAAACATGGAAAACCTGGCCATGCAGGATGCGCGAAGTCAGGGCTATTACCGCTCCAACCGTTACCGCATGGGAATGGGAAATTCAGGTGGCGGAGGCTGGTATTTCTACAATCCGCAAACCGTGTCGTACGGGCGGGTAACTTTCCAGCAGCAATGGGGCCGGCGAACATTGGAAGACGACTGGCGACGATCGAATAAGGCTACTGTTTCGATGGAAGAAAGCGAAGAAATGGCAGAGGTAGAACCCGAAGAACAGCGTATTGAAGACCCGCTGAAAAAGGAATTTTATACGCAGGATTTACCTTTAACTGATTCGATGATGACAGTGTCGCACGCACGAATTCGCGATGCACTTTACAACTCAGGTAAAATATTTAAATCGGAATTTGAAGATTACGAGCGCTCGGCCGAGGCTTTTGAAGAGCTGATAAGGCGTTATCCAAACAATATTTACCTTTTGTCGGCTTATTTCGATTTGTACGATTTGTATGAGTTGATGGGCGATAAGGAAAGAGCAAACTACTACCGTAGTCTCATCATTTCTGAATATCCGAAAAGTAAGTTCGCGCAGTTCCTGCAAAATCCAAATTTCTTTGTGGAAATGGCGGCCAAAACCGATAGTCTCAACCGCTTGTACCAGGAAACATTCCGAAATTACAAGCAGGGAAGGTACCAAAATGTGTTGTCGCTTACCGGGCAAATGAAAAACATGGAGCCGGATACGGTGATCCTTCCAAAAATTGATTTTATGGAAATGGTTGCCGATGGTGTTTTAACCGACGTGCACAATTTTGAAGTCTTGCTAAAAGGTTATTTGGCAGAATATCCGGCAAAAGAACCATCGCCACTGGCCGGGGAAATCCTACAGCTTATTCAGGACAGTACCTTAACCGATTACCAGAAACTGGTGGAAATGGGCTACATCAGCGAAGAAATTCAAAACGAAGAGCTGCTGCCCGAAAATTTCTTTGCCGATGATGAGTTTGGCGGAAAATTCAGTTACGACGAAGATTTGTTGCACTACTTTGTAATTGCCTATCCGCGCGAAGAAGAAGACAATATCGATTTGAATCGACTGAAGTTTGACATTGCCAATTACAACATCGACCACTATACAAAAATAGATTTTGATATTGAAACGGAATACCTCGATGATAAACTGGCTTTTGTGCTGGTGCGCTCGATGACCAACAAAGAAAATGCGCTGATCTATCACGGAGCGATCATTCGAAAAGCCCCGGTTTTTAAAACTTTGCAGGGAATTGATTATATGAACTTTGTAATATCGTCGACCAATTACCGGGCGGTTATGCAGGAACGCTCAACAGCCGATTACATGAAGTTCTTCGTGAAGAATTACAGCCGTTTTATCCGTTCAAATTTCAGCGACGACGAAATGGATATCTCGCCTGAAGAGTTAATGGCGCGCGCCGCAGCCGAAGAAAATGCGCTAAACGAACGTGGTACTTTTGTTACGGTAAACGCTGGTCCGGCCGGATTATACGATACAAATGTTGATACCACGCAGAATTTTGTGATTGCCGTAAAAGACGTAAGCCTGTCGTTACGACCATTAATGCGCGGATTTGCCGATTTTAACCGCGATGAATTCAGGGCGTGGAACCTGGCGCTGCAGGCCAAAGAAGTGGGCGATTATCGCTTACTGGTGGTTCACGGAATTCCGGCACTCAACGAATCGATGTCGTATTTCCGCAGGGCAATTACCACTCGTAGTTTGTTCGAACCGCTGGGACAATCCACTTATCGCAACTTCCTGATTACGGATGATAACCTGCAAACTTTACTCGACGAGAATAAGGTGGAAGAGTACATTACTTTCTTCCGCAACAATTATATTCAGCGCAGGGCTTCCGATTCGTCGTCGGATAACCAAAGCCAGACAGCGGCACCAACTACAACTACACAAACTGCCGAGCCTGCGCCTGCCGCTCAGGCTGCACCTGCTTCGCTGACCGGTTCGCCGTACAACCAGAACATTTCAGGGCCACATCGCATTGTATTTGTAATTCCGGCAACGGGTGTATTTAAAGACGCCTTTATTAACGGCATTGCGGCTTATAACCAGTCGAATTTTGCCAACTCGGGCTTCACCATCGAAGAGCAGCAGCTGGATCAGGCTCGCCAGCTCATTATTGTTCGCGGCATGGAAGATGAGGCAACGGCACGTCAGTACTTTAGTGTGGTGGTGCGCAACCGCGATCTGTTCGATCCGTTGGGAACAGCTCAGTACCGTAATTTCCTGATTTCGGAAGAGAACTTCAGTATTTTCCTTCGCGAGAAGAATATTACCGAATACATGGATTTCTACAAACAAGTTTACCTGAATAAGTAAATTGTCTTAAGAGGTGTAGTTTCTCGGAAGAGAACTCTTAAAGTTTGTTAAGACATACTTTAACGGCACCTATTTTGTTCTTATCTTTAACTTATTGGAACAATTGAAACAGAAAACGAAAACAGAATGAATAAGCCAAGAATACTCTGGACAGACGATGAAATAGATCTCTTACGGGCGCACATTATATTTTTACAGGAAAAAGGATACGAAGTTGAAACGGCTAATAACGGCCTCGATGCGATTGAGAAAGTTGAAGCCGGTTATTTCGACATTATCTTTCTTGATGAGAATATGCCGGGTCTGACAGGTTTAGAAACGTTGACAAAGATTAAAGATCTTGCGCCCAATGTGCCGGTGGTAATGATTACCAAAAGCGAAGAGGAAAATATAATGGATGAGGCGATTGGCGCTAAAATTGCCGATTACCTGATTAAGCCGGTAAACCCAAAACAGATTTTGCTGACACTGAAAAAGAACATCGATCAGAAGCGCCTGGTTACCGAGCAAACCACATCGAAATACCAGATGCAGTTTGCCCAGATTGGGATGAAACTGAACGACCGCCTGACTTTTGACGAATGGAAAGATATTTACCGCCAGTTGGTGTACTGGGAACTGGAATTGAGCGAGTCGGAAGATTCGGCCATGGACCAGATTCTTACCATGCAAAAGGAGGAGGCTAATAAGGCGTTTTTCCGTTTTATAAAAGAGAACTACCAGGATTGGTTTGATCAGGATTTTGAGGATCGGCCGATGTTGTCGCCCGATATTTTTAAACACCGTGTTTTTCCGCACCTCAACGATGGTAAAAAAACCTTTGTGCTGGTGGTCGACAATTTACGCTACGACCAGTGGCGTATTCTTAGTCCCGAGATAAATACCTATTTTCGCACGGTTTCGGAAGATATGTACTGCGGAATATTGCCCACAGCAACCATGTACGCACGTAATGCGATGTTTGCCGGTTTAATGCCTTCTGAAATTGAAAGGTTGTACCCGCAACTGTGGCTCGACGACGACAATGAAGGGCACAAAAACTGGAATGAAGAGGAATTGCTGCGTAAGCAGCTACAGCGTTATTCGCGCAAAGAGAGCCTGTATTTCGAAAAAGGATCGGGAGCTAAAAAGGAGCGTTGGGTGCAGGATAATCTCAATAATATTCTGAAAAGCGATCTTTCGGTGATGGTGGTGAATTTTGTGGATATGATTTCGCATGCCCGCACCGAAATGGACATGATTCGCGAGTTGGCCAATAACGAAAAAGCCTATCGTTCGTTAACCTTAAGCTGGTTTAAAAATTCGTCGTTGCTGGAGTTGCTCCGGGCGCTTGCTGATGAGGATATTCGGGTGGTAATTACTACCGACCACGGTGCTATTCGTGTTGACAATCCCGTGAAGATCATTGGCGATCGCGAAACCAATACCAACCTGCGTTACAAGCTGGGTAAAAATTTGAATTTCAAAGCAAAAAATGTATTTGAAATTCGCGACCCGCGAAGTATTTACTTACCATCGCGAAATGTGAGTACCAGCTATGTTTTTGCGCAGGGAAGCGACTTTTTTGCTTATCCGAATAACTACAATTATTACGCGAATTACTACAAAGACACATTCCAGCACGGCGGAATTTCGATGGAGGAATTGATTATTCCGGTGGTTACGCTGGATCCGAAGAAGTAGATTAACACAAGAACACAAGGACTGAAGGACTGATTTGTTGAAGGATTGAACAGCCCAATACAATAAATGAGTGCCAGTTATATGCGCTAAGCGGTTCAAAACCGCTAAGCGCGTAAATCGAATCTACTGTGTCCTATGTTTCTATGTGGTTCAAAAAAACTCCGTGTCTTTGCGACTTAGTGTTTAAAAGTTTTCAATTACCAGAAAGTATACAGTTTTCAGTTGTGGTTAACAGTTCAGCAATTTGACAATAGAACAGTTTGGCAGTTCTAAACGGCTAAGCGCGTAAATCGAACCGCAGAGACGCTAAGGCGCAAAGGTTTTGAAACACAATAGGCACATAGAACTCAGTAGGTTGTTTAAACGTTTCAAGGTTTTGAAAACACTTTGAGGTTTTATTGTTTGCTAACTGCTATTTGCGTATTGCCTATTACTTCTGAAATCTAAAATCGTTAATCATCATTCGCAAATATTTGCGTTTAGCTTTTGCTTCGTTTCACCACAAAGTCCCCTTTTTCAGCACCAACTTTTTGGCCGATAACCGGGCATTTTATCATCATCAGGTAAAACAGGCGCCGATCGTTTTCGTCCATCAATCCTTCAAAATTGCCCATGCCTTTTGAAATAATGAGGTCAGCCGAACGGTAGATTTCCAAAAACTCTTTACTTACGCGGTGCAGCAGTGTTGATGGTGTATTGTCGCCATTGGTGATTAAGGTTGCAACTTTGTGCAAGCCAACTTCGCGGGCTTCTTTTAAAGTAGCATCGTTTAAAATGGGCTGGTCGCGAACCGCAAATACCACATTCGGGTGACCGATGGTTTCCAGAAAGAGTTTGTCCATTACAATTTCGCCGCAGTTATCACCCAGGTATAAAATGCTTTTAGCTTTTTTATTTCGGTTTTTAGGGCTTCCGAATCATCAACAGCAAAGGTGGTTTGAAACACCCGCTCGATTGTTCCATCTACATCAAAATGGTGTGTTGGCCCAAAATCGATTATGTTTCCGGCAATGGCATAACGCAGTGCTGTATCGAATTTATCTTCCGACTCTTCCACCTTATTTCTGAACTCATTGTAACGCGCTAATAATGCGTGGTTGCTTTCTTTTTTCTCAGCACCATACGGATCTTTTACATCCGATTCCTTCTCCATTTCTCTTAGAATATTGCTGGTAATTTCGGGCGAAAAACTTTTGTCGAGGTCGATTCCGGCAATGGTTGAAATGGCCTGGCTTACAATTTTATTTCGTTTTTCCTCTGCAATTTCGTACTTGTCCATACGTTTTTGCAGTGCTTTTACCTGGCAAATAAGGCATTCGTAGTTCATGTTAAAAAAGTTTGTAGCCGGAAGACTGTTGTTCTTTTTCCGGAATTTTGAGTAAAAGTAACGGAAGTTTTTTAGTCAATCGGTATTGAACTAATGTTTTAAAAGATGTTTGCAAAAACTTAATTCAAATCATTATTTTCCCTTCTTCATTTGTGCATAAAGTTTATTCGCAAAAATAAAGTCCTCCAGTTTTTGGTTTCCCGAGCTCAGAATCTCGTTTTTGGTACCTTCCCATTCTTTCTGGCCATGCGAAATAAACAGCACCGATTCGCCAATTTCTATCACCGAGTTCATATCGTGCGTATTAATAATGGTGGTCATCTGAAATTCTTTGGTAAGTGTTTGAATGAGTTGATCGATAACCGTTGCTGTTTCGGGGTCGAGGCCCGAGTTGGGTTCGTCGCAAAACAGGTATTTCGGATTCAGCGCAATGGCGCGGGCAATGGCTACACGTTTTTGCATTCCGCCACTAATTTCGCTGGGCGAAAGTTTAAAAGCCTGCTTTTCGATGTTTACGTGATCGAGGCAAAAATCAACACGCTTTTGTTTTTCGGCCGAACTCATTTCAGTAAACATATCGAGCGGAAAGCGTACGTTTCCTTCTACTGAAATACTGTCGAACAACGCACCGCCCTGAAAAACCATTCCCACCTCGCGTCGAAGAACTTTACGTTCCTTTTGATTCATCTGGGTAAAATTGCGTTCGTTGTACCAAATCTCGCCGCTATCTACCTCGAAAAGGCCAAGTGTTGATTTCAGCAAAACCGTTTTTCCTGAACCGCTTCGGCCAATAATCAGGTTGGTTTTTCCCTGCTCGAATACGGTAGATATGTTTTTCAGAACCGTATTGCCGTCGAATGTTTTTATAATGTTTTTAAGCGTAATCATGTTAATAAGAGGCGGGTTAAAATTAAGTCGAAAAACAGGATCAGGATATTGGTGTTTACCACGGCTTTTGTACTGGCTTTACCTACCTCGAGTGCGCCACCCTGTACGTAATAGCCAAAATAGGCCGGCACCGATGCCACCAGAAATCCGAAAAACAGCGATTTTATAATCGAGAAAGTAATGTAATAAGGATAAAACAGCCACTGGATGCCCGAAATATAATCGGGAATAGAGATTACCCCTGCAATTGGACCCGTAACCATACCGCCCAGCAAACCAAAAAATACACTAATGATATACAAAAACGGGAAGACAAAAACTACTGCAATAATTTTTGGAAGAATAAGGTAGCTTGCCGAATTTACTCCCATAATTTCCAACGAATCAATTTGTTCGGTAACACGCATGGTGCCTATTTCCGAAGTAATATTGGAGCCCACTTTTCCGGCCATAATCAGCGCCAGCATGGTTGACGAAAATTCGAGCAGCAGCGTGTCGCGTGTGCCCAAACCTACCAGTTCAACAGGGTAAAGCGGGTTTGCCATACTGTAGGCGAACTGGATGGTCATAATTCCGCCAATAAAAATCGAAATGATAATTACAATGCCCACCGAGTTTACACCCAGGTTATCGATTTCGTGAAACAACTGCCTGATATAGAGTTTGTGTTTCTCGGGGCGTGCAAAAACACGCGCCAGCATCGAAAAATATCGGCCTATATGAAAGAAAAACCCCATTGCTTAAAGTTTCTTGCTAATGTAATCGGCTAAAATTACAACTTAATAACCGGAAACAAAATTTTTATGAATTTGAATGGGGCTGAGGCAACAATAACAAAATAATTCCGTACTTTCAAAGTTACAATCTCAGGATTAATCAATTTAAGGAACAAAACACAGACAGATGGCTAACAATTTTTGTGTGATAATGGCAGGTGGCGTAGGAAGTCGATTCTGGCCACTAAGCCGCACAGCACGACCAAAGCAATTTTTAGATATTTTAGGAACAGGAAAAACATTTATTCAACAGGCATACGAGCGGTTTCAGGAGATCGTACCCAAAGAGAATTTTATTATTGTTACAAACGTATTGTATAAAGATCTTGTAAAAGCGCAGCTTCCCGAGCTTAGCGATGAACAGATTTTGCTTGAACCCCTGCGGCGCAATACCGCACCGTGTTTGGCTTACGCTGCCAATAAAATTGCAGTTGTCGATCCGGAGGCCAACATTATTGTAACGCCGTCTGATCATTTTATTCTGAAAGAAGAGGCGTTTAAAAAGCAAATCCGGAACGGCTTGGATTTTGTTACTGAAAAACCGGCGCTGCTAACGCTGGGAATAAAGCCCAACCGCCCCGAAACCGGTTATGGTTATATTCAGGTGAAACGGAAAAAGGAGTTTAATGACCTTGACAACCTGTATAAAGTAAAAACCTTTACCGAGAAGCCCAACCAGGAAATGGCGAAGGTTTTTATCGAAAGCGGAGAGTTTTACTGGAACTCGGGAATTTTTATTTCGTCGCTGTCAACCATGCTCGAATCGTTGCAGCAACATCTCACCGAAATTGCCTTGAAATTTGAACATGGCCGCAGCAAAATGAATACAGCAAGCGAGGAACCTTTTATACGGAAAACCTATTCGGAATGCCAGGCCATATCAATTGATTACGGTATTATGGAAAAGGCAAAAAATGTGTATGTGTTAACGGCCGATTTTGGCTGGAGCGACCTGGGAACCTGGAGTTCGTTATACGAAAACAAAGATAAAGATGAACAGGGCAACGTAATCAGGGCCGATAATGTAATGCTGTACGATACCGAAAACTGTATTGTAGATATTTCGAAAAACAAGATGGCAGTAATACAAGGCCTCGATGGTTTTATAATTGCCGAACGAAACGATACCTTAATGATTTGCCGCCGCGAAGATGAAGATCAGATAAAGAAATTTGTTACCGATGTTCGTATTCAGAAAGGCGATTCGCTGGTTTAGTAGTAGAAATTAATGGCACACAGATCGAGGATCTGGGCAGCGATAATCAGGGTAATCCGCAAGAAATTTATAAAAATAAAAAACGGGTAGTCAATAATGGCTACCCGTTTTCTGTTTAAAGTATCGGTTTATTGCAGTACTTCTGCTTTCTTCAGCCTGTTGTCTTCCGGTAAATTACCGGTCCATTTTTTAATCGCGTAATTAATCCGGATGGTAATCATATACATTACCGGAGAAAGTAACAGCGTTAAGAAAGTGGCAAAGGTAAGACCGAAGATTACCGTCCACGACATTGGCCCCCAAAACGCTACACTTTCGCCACCAACCGATATTTGCGGATCGAAACGCGTGTACAGCGTAAAGAAGTTAAAATTTAACCCGATGGCCAGTGGTAGCAAACCCAGCACTGTGGTAATTGCGGTTAGCAATACAGGGCGTAAACGGGTTTTTCCGGCTTCTACCAGTGCATCAATCTGCACTTGTTTGGGTAAAAAAGCTTTTTCAGAATAGCCCAGTTCTTCACGTTTGCGTTTTCGGGTCAGGTCGATGTAGTCGATCAGTACAATACCGTTGTTCACCACAATTCCTGCCAGCGAAATAATTCCAATACCGGTCATAATTACCACAAATTCCATTTGGAAGATTCCCAAACCAAGGAAAACGCCAATGGTGCTGAAAAGTACGGTGGCAATAATAATTGCCGGGCGGATAAACGAGTTAAACTGCGTAACCATAATAATCATAATCATGGCTACGGCAATAATCAATGCATAAATCAGGAACTCCATACTTTCGGCCTGCTCCTGCTGCTCGCCCGAGAATTCGAAAGTGTAGCCCTCGGGCATTTCATAGTCTTCAAGCAATTGTGCAATGCGGCTGTTAATTTCGTTGGCATTAAAACCTTCAACAACTCCCGATGTAATGCTGATTACCCGTTTATTGTCGATACGGCTGATTTTATCATACGAAGTGGAATACTCGAACGATGCTACCGACGAAATGGGGATTTTACTTCCGTTAACCGGAATTTTCTGGTTCATTAAAGTAGAAACATCGTTGCGGTATTTTTCATCCAGGCGAACAAAAATATCGTATTCGTCCTCGCCATCTTTAAACTGGCTGGCTTCGTAACCATAAATCGAGTTACGGAAAGCCATGGCAATTTGCTGGGTGGAAAGTTCGTACAAACGTGCCTGCTCGCGATCAACCTGGATAAGCATTTCGGGCTGGTTGGTATTAATGTTCAATTGCAGCTCATCAATTCCGGGAATGTTGTCTTCTTCAATTATCCGCATAAAATCGTCGGTAATCCGGATTAACAGGTCAAACTCATCGCCCGATACATCAATACTAACCGGATCTCCTGTTGGTGGCCCCTGGTCGTCTTTCTTTACAAAGATTTTAGCCCCAACAAACCCGTCGAGGTTTTTGGCAATATCCTGCATTATTATCGATGTACTTATGCCATCGCGCAGCTTGTATTCAACAAACGAAACCGATGTGAGCGACTTGTTCGGGCTTTCTTCATTACTGTCGAACGTGCCGCCGCTCATTCCAACACCAACATTGGTGGTAACCGATTTCACAATGTGGTTAACCGGTTTAATGGTTTCTTTTATAATTCTTTCCACTTCGCGCGATACTTCGTCGGTTTTCTCGATTGAAGTTCCCAGTGGCAATTCCATGGTTACGTAAACTGTTGTGGGGTCAGTATCGGGGAAAAACACGGTTTTGGGATTGCTCCCGAAATAGAAGCCCACCGAAAAGAGCAGTAACAAAAATGTTCCACCGAAGTAAATGTAGGGCCATGGGCCTTTTAGCGCATGTCTCAGCTGCCTGGTGTACATGTGCTCGAGCCAAACCAGAAATTTGGTTTGGAACCAGCGGGCTGCCGGACGTAAAACAAACAGGTTGGCAACCATTAAAAAGGCTACTGTTGCCAGTAGGTTCCCAAGCAGGAAAATCCGGGTTACGTAGAATACCACTGAAACTCCGGCAAAAACAGCTGCATTGCGCAACACTTTTTTTGCATTCATTTTCCGGTTAATGTCATCCACTTTCATAAAGGACGAAATAAATGCCGGATTAATAATCAGCGCCACAAACAGCGATGAGGCCAGTACCACAATTAATGTTCGCGGTAATATTTTCATAAACTCGCCAATAATACCTTCCCATGCCAATAGCGGGAAAAATGCGGCAAGTGTTGTTAATGTAGATGAAATAATGGGAAAGGCAATTTCGCTTACCCCTTGTTTGGTTGCTTTTTGCAGTGGATTTCCTTCGCTAAAAAGCCGGTACACATTTTCAACCACTACAATGGCGTTGTCAACCAACATACCCAGTGCGAGAATTAGCCCGTAAAGTACCATGGAGTTGAGTGTAATGCCGCTTTGTTGCAGAATAACAAACGACAGGAACATGGACAAGGGAATGGCCAAACCGGCAAAAAGTGCATTGCGGAAACCCAGGAACAAAAACAGCACAAAAGTTACCAGTATCATCCCCAGAATAATACTGTTTTCGAGGTTCGATATGGTATCTTCAATGTAGTGGGTCATGTCGTCGGTAATAATAATATCAAGGTCTTTGGGGATTTGCCCGCGTGCTTTTAGCTGGTCAATTCCGTTGAGTACATTCTGCGAAGCCGCAAGTATATTTTCGCCCGATTTTTTGGTAACCGACAAGGTAATTACCGGCTGGTCGTTAAGGCGGGCAATGGTTGCTTGTTCTTTATACCCGTCAACAACAGTGGCAATGTCGCGTATGTACACCGGTTTACTCTCGTTTACCTTTATTATGGTGTTGGCAATCTGGTCGATACTGGTGTAATTGGCATCGGTGCGAATGGTACGGCGGGTTTGGTCGGCAGTAAACTGGCCGGCTCCCATACTGATATTTTCCAGCTGAATGGCAAAAGCCACATCTTCGAACGTTAGTCCAACAGCATCGAGTTTATACGGATCGACATTGATTTGTATCTCGCGCTCTTCGATACCCCGGATGTTGGCTTCCGAAATTTCCCGGTAGCCTTCAAATTCATCCTGTAATATTTCGGCATACTTTTTCAGGTCGCGCATGTTGTATTCGCCCGAAACATTTACGTTCATTATCGGGAATTCCGAAAGGTCGAAATCGGTAACATACGGATCGCTGGGCAAATCGCCTGGTAATTCCGATTTTGCCTGGTCAACCCGGTCTTTGGTATCCTGCAAAGCCTGTTTTATGGTAACATTTGTATTGAATTCTACAATAATAGTACTCACATCCTGGTACGATGCCGAGGTTACTTCTTTCACCCCTTTTAGCCCTTTCAGTTCTTTTTCAATGGGGCGGGTACACAGGTTTTCAATGTCAACCGGCGAGTTCCCGGGGTACAATGTTTGAATAAAAATGTAGGGAACCACAATCTCGGGCATAGCCTCGCGGGGCATTTGCTGGTACGAGAAGATCCCGAATAAAACCAGTAGTGCCGTAAAAATATACACCGTGGTTTTATTCTTTAGCGCAAGAAAGGTTGGTTGAAACTTGCGCGTTATTTTAGATTTATGTTTTTCAGTTTCTTTCTCCATTTTGAAGAATTTTTTTTGATAGGTGTTTAATTGATCTTAACGGCTGTTCCGTTAACAACCTGGTTGTAGCCTTCGGAAATAACCTGTGTTCCGGCAGTTAATCCGTCGGTAATTTCGGTCATGTTGTTATTACTAACGCCTGGTGTTACATAAACTTTCTTAGCTACATTTTTACCGCCGTTATTTTCAATAATATACAGGTAGTGGCCTTTAAAATCTTCTTTAATATAAAGCGAAGGCACCACAATAGCCGAGTCGTTTACATAGTCGCGCATTGAAAGAATAGAAACCAGGTTTGGTTTGATCATATTCGTTGGGTTGCTAATATTAATACGAACGCGGAATGTGCGGTTATTCGGATCGATGGTATTCCCGATCTGGTTAATCGTTGCATCAACAGTTTTGTTTAAGGCCGGGAAACGAATTTCAACATTGTCGCCTTTGTGTACTTTGGTAATGTACGTTTCCGAAATTTCGCCGTAAATTTTAATGTTGCTCGTGTTAATCACCTTGGCAAACGGAGTTTGCGGACTGCCAATGTTTCCTTTCTTTTGGTAAACAATGTCGACCACCCCGTTGATAGGCGATTTTACCTCGGCCATTTCAATTTGGGTATTCAGGCTGTTAATTCTTTTCTCAAGGCTCTCTTTGTTATTTTTGGCTTGCAGAAATTCCATTTCAGAACCAATATTCTGGTCCCACAGGTTTTTCTGACGCTCGTAATTTGTTACGGCCAAATCCAACTGCACCTGCAGCTCTTCAACCGATCGTTCCAACACATCGGTATTAAGGCGGGCCAAAACCTGTCCTTTGCTTACCTGTTGTCCTTCAGTAACCAAAACTTCTTTTATAATACCTGCCGATTCAGGGCTTACATCTACATCCTGCTCGGCTTCTACTTTTCCGGTTACTTCAATAAAGTGTTCAAACTTTTGGTTTTCAAGCGTGTTGGCTTTAATGTTAACCAGTTCTTCGGTTTCGTTGGCGCTAAGTTCCATTTCAAGTACATGAATTTGTTGCTCGAGCGTGTGAACCTGCTGCTTTAGTTCCTGCAATTGTTTTCGTTTGGCGGCGTCGTCGGTAACGTTTGTGTTTCCGCAAGCCGAAACGATAAGGGCGGTTGTTACTATGAATAAAATCTTTTTCATTTTATGTGTTTTTTTGTTTTCGTTTATAATGCGCCGGCGGCTTTTTTCAGATTTAAATCGGCTTGCAGCAGCGCTAATGTTGAAGTTACCAATTGTTGCGAAGTGGTTATGTACTGTGTTTCCTGCTGGGTAAGCTCGGCACTGCTAACCATTCCGTTATTGAATTTTATTTGTGTTTTATCCAAAATGCTTTTTGCCAGGTCGCGGTTTTCGTGTGTGTTTAAGTACTGTTCGCGTGCTGTTTCCATTTCAGCCGATGCCGTTAAATAATCTTTCTGAAGTGTGATTTCGGCGTAGCGCATATCGTTTTTTGCTTTGTCGAGTTCAATGCGGGCCTGTTGTACTTTAGCGCGTTTATTGCCTGAATTGAAAATGGGAATGGCTGCCTGAAATCCGATCAGCGACGATGGGAACCACTCTTCTTTAAACAGGTTGGCTTTGTTGCCATACGAGGTTCGCGTGTAGCTGTAAAATGCATCGAAACGAGGCAGATAGGCGACTTTTTCCAGTTTGTACAATTTTTCAGAAACCTTAAAATTCGACTGGGCCAAACGGTAGTCGATGTGGTTGATCAGGTCAAGATCGATGGAATTCAACTCCTGCACCAATGGCGAAACGAAAATATCCAGGTCGTCAACTAATTCAATCTCCTGATTCAGATCGTAGCCCATGGTATATTTCAAAACCGTTTTGGCAATTATCAGTTCTCTTTCCGAGCGGATTACCTCGTTTTCGGCATTTTTTTGCAGTATTCTCAATTGGTCAACATCTTGCTGTTCGCGAAAACCGTTTTCGTAATACACCTTGGTTTCTTCGTACAAGCGTGTACTGTTTTCGAGGCTTTCAAGCATAATCTCGCGATAGCGTTGGCTAATTAGCACGGTGTAATAGGCCTGTGCCACCGCGCTGCGAATGTCGATCTCCGTTTTTTCGTTGGCTTGTTTGGCCAGGTTTAAATACAGTTCGGCCGAGCTTACTCCAACAATCCACGAACCATCGAAGATTTGTTGCGATACGCTGAATCCGAAATCGGCACTGTAGTCTTGTCCAAATTTTACAGGAATGTAAGTTCCAGGGTCTTCTCCAAAAAATTCACCGGGAAGTAAGGAAACCGGTAGGTTCAGAAATGCACTGTAATTGGCTGTTCCCGAAACCTGTGGCAATCCGGTAGTGATGGTTTCCCAAACTTGTTTTTGGGCAATGGTTACATCTTGTTTTGTATTGAATAAAACATACGAGTTTTGCATGGCATATTGCGTGGCCTGATGGAGCGAAAACCGGGTGGTTTCTTGCTCCTGAGCTTTCAGCGACAGTCCCACAACTGACAAGAATAAAAACAAGATGATTTGTTTAATTTGTTTCTTCATACTGAACTTTGTTAAGTTGTTTTTTATAGTATTTTATTCCTTTATCGGTGCAAATGGCATTCATGTGGTAGTCCATCATGCTATCGAAAAATGGGAGCGAGTTTACTTCGTACTCTTCAAAAATTCCACAATCCGGATTCATGGTGTACAACATTCTTCCCACCTGCAGTTTGGCAATCAGGTACGGATCAAGGTCGGTGCGATACAGGTCTTGCGCCATTCCCAGTTTCAGATTGTCGATAGTGTTGGTAAATATGCGCTTGCGTTTTACCTCGTTAATCTTTTTATATAGTTTGGGATAATACTTTTTCAGATCCTTTTCAATACCATTATTATAGAACTTATAAATAAATGCCATATGTTTGCGAATGAGAAGAATGCTGTCGATGGCATTTTTGTCATCCAACTGCTTAAATGTTTTTCCACTTTCGTCGATAAAAAACTCGATAACCTGATTCACCAGGTCTTCCTTGTCGGTAAAATATTGGTAAAGTGTTTTTTTCGATATTCCAAATTCGGCAGCCACGGTGTCCATGGTTACCGCACGTATGCCTTTTTTAAAATAAAGATGGCCAACGTTTTCTATGATATATTTTTTCTTTTCTTCCACGTGGCAAAAGTATGCTTAATTTTCCGGGAAACTTTGTTCGGACAAAAAGTTTTTACATTTCGGTGTGTTTAAACTTCCCATAACTATAGACTTTTGAGTAGTAAAATAGTTACACAAAACTATTTCATTTCGGAAAGTTTCCGTGGGTTTAATCGGTGAGTGGCGAATATTTACCACTAAATGCCGATTTTCCTATTGTGGAAAAAGAAAGGTTTTGGCGATGATAAGATCCTGGGGCCAGGTAATTTTTATGTTTTCGCGGTTGCCGCTAACCAGTTGGATTTTATGTCCGGTGTTTTCAAGTACTGAAGCGTCGTCGGTAAAATTTTCGTGCTGAGCCTCCTGATACGCCTTTTTTATTGTTTGTACATCAAATGTTTGGGGTGTTTGCACCAAAAAGTATTTGCTTCGGTCAACAGCTTTGTTGCCGTTTTCATCCGCATAACGAATCGATTCCGCCGGAGGAACAACCGGCAAAGCGTTGCCCCATTTTTTAGCTGTGGTAAAACAATGATCTATGGTTTTCCGGGTAACAAGCGGCCGAACACCATCGTGGATAAAAACAATGCCATCATCGTTAATTTCTGCGAGCCCGTTTTTTACCGATTGAAAACGATTTTCGCCTCCAAAAGCAAGTTTGTACGGTGTGTTGAATGCATGTTTTTTGCAAAGTTTCTTCCAGTGCTCAAGCTGTGTTTCGGGTAAAACCAGCACAAATTCAATGTCGGGGTCGAAACGTAAAAAGGCTTCAAAAGTGTATAGCAGAACAGGCTTTCCCTCAATTTCGAGAAACTGTTTTGGAACGGAAGTCCCCATTCGGTTTCCGCTTCCACCTGCAACAATTAGGGCAAACTTTTTTAGCATCAATTCTGTTTTTTGTTTACATTGAAAGCTAAAATAGTGCAAAATATTCTACAATGGAGAAAGTTCTTGGATTTTTGAAGCAGCTGGAAGAAAACAACAATCGCGAGTGGTTTAACGAGAACCGAAAATGGTACGAGGAAAGCAGAGAAAAGTTACTTTTTCTTACCGATGTGCTGATTAATGAGATTGGCGAATTTGATTCGGCAGTGCGGGGATTACAACCCAAAGATTGTGTTTTTAGAATCTTTCGCGATGTACGGTTTTCAAAAGATAAACGCCCATACAAAACCAATTTTGGCAGCTTTATTTGTAAAGGAGGCCGGAAAAGTATGAACCCGGGGTATTATTTACATATCGAGCCCGGTGCTTGTTTTATTGCCGGAGGAATATATATGCCACCGGCACCGGTGTTAAAATCGATACGGAATTATATGGCCGATCATGCCGAAGAGTTTCTGGAAATTTGCAATGAGCCCGGTTTTAAAAAACAATTTCCGGAAATGTTTGACGATAAATTAAAACTGGCGCCAAAGGGGTTTCCGAAAGATCATGAACACATTGATTTGCTGAAATACAAATCGTATATTTATTCAAAACAGCTGGGAGACAGGCTGGTATCCGGAAATGGCTACATTACAGAAGTGGTACAGCTTTACGAACAGCTTTATCCTGTTAATGTATTTTTATACGAAGCATTGGCGGAGTAATTATTTTTACTGCATCTTAATAAAGTTTGGCCGGGTTACTTTTTAAGCTTCTGAAGAATATATATAATATAAGACCCTTATTTTTTATCTTCCCGATTTCAATGAAATGCCCTGGTCGTTCTGACCGGGGTTTTCTTTTTTATTTATAACGTTTCAATTCAGAGGGTGTTAGCCTACTTTGTGTTTCGTAAAAACGAAACTTTAATTATTTTAGCAGCTGCTAAATATCAATTCTTTTTATTTAATAAGTAGGAAGTGAGTTTAATTTGCAGTGACTGAGGATGAAGGAACAGTTCGAATCTGAACTTTTACACAACTGGTTTTACTGAATATTAGGTTTCATTTCAAAACAAAAACCAAAATTTTTAAACAAATGAAAAAAGTTTTACTTGCAATTGCATTTGTTGCATTTGTTTTTGGCGTTAATGCACAAAATGTTCAATTACATTACGATTTCGGTGATGGCCGGAAAATGCTAACTTCAACAGTAGAAATGTTCCGTCCCGATGCTTACGGATCGACTTTCTTTTTCATCGACATGGATTATGGTGCTGATGGAACAGGAATCGACAATGGTATTTCATTAGCTTACTGGGAAATTGCACGTGCTTTTAAATGGAACGAAACCCAGAAATTTATGCCACGTGTTGAATACAACGGCGGAACAATGAGTGTTGCCCCGGAAGCTTGGATTCCTATTGAAAACTGCTGGCTGGCAGGTGTGGAACGTACCTGGGCTTCGGCTGATTTCTCGAAAATTTTAACCCTGCAAGCCAACTACAAGAACATTAAAAATAAACTTGAAAACGGTACAAAAAATCAAAACTCTTTTCAGTTAACAGCTGTATGGACCGTGCAAATGGCAGAAGGTAAATTTACTTTTACCGGTTTTGCTGATTTCTGGAAAGAAGAAATGTACTGGGGAACTGACTATCGTTTCTTAACCGAGCCTCAATTGTGGTACAACCCATGTAAAAACTTCTCGTTTGGTACTGAAATCGAGTTAAGCAACAACTTCGTTGGTGATGAGTTTGCTGTTAAACCAACGTTAGCAGTAAAATATACTTTCTAAATTCAATAAAAAAACTGAATAATGCTGAACAAGTTTTTTAAACTCGAAGAGAATAAAACAAACGTAAAAACGGAGATACTTGCAGGAGTAACTACGTTTATGACTATGGCCTATATTCTGGCAGTTAACCCGGATATATTAAGTGCCACAGGAATGGATAAACATGCGCTGTTTACTGCAACTGCCTTATCGGCTTTTGTTGCAACCTTGGTTATGGCTCTGGTAGCCCGGTTGCCATTTGCCCTTGCCCCGGGAATGGGACTGAATGCTTTCTTTGCCTTCACCGTTGTTTTGGGAATGGGACATTCCTGGCAGTTTGCACTCACTGCAGTTTTTCTTGAAGGGGTAATTTTTATCCTGCTTACTGCCTTTAATATTCGCGAGTTAATTGTAAATGCAATTCCTCTTCCGCTAAAACATGCCGTTTCTGCTGGTATCGGATTGTTTATTGCGTTTATCGGACTTCAAAATTCCGGTATTGTAATAAATAATGATGCGACTTTGGTTGGTTTAGGCGATATGGGGTCGCCAGCCGTACTTATCGCTTTATTCGGAATTGTGCTTACAGCAGTTTTGTTGATTCTGAAAGTTAAAGGTGCTCTATTGATTGGTATTTTTGCAGCAACTATAGCCGGAATTCCGTTTGGAGTTACTCACATGCCCGAAGGACATCTGGTAGATGTACCACCGTCGTTGTCTCCTATTTTCATGAAATTTGAATTTAGCCAGATTTTCACGCTGGATATGCTGATTGTACTGTTTACTTTCCTTTTTGTGGATATGTTCGATACAGTAGGAACACTGGTTGGCGTGTCGTCAAAAGCAGGGATGTTGGATGAAGAAGGAAAAGTCCCACGCGTAAAACAAGCACTTTTTGCCGATTCAATTGGTACTTTCTTTGGTGCGATTTTCGGAACCAGTACAGTTACTACTTATGTAGAGAGTGCATCGGGTGTTGCCGAAGGCGGTAAAACAGGATTAACTGCATTATCTACCGCTGTATTGTTCTTTATTGCTCTGTTCTTTGCACCATTGTTTACCATGGTGCCTGCAGCAGCAACAGCACCAGCATTAGTTTTGGTTGGTTTCTTTATGATGTCGCCAATCCTTAAAATTGATTTTGAAAATTATACCGAATCTATACCGGCGTTTATTACAATAATTGCAATGCCACTTACTTATAGTATTGCTGAGGGTATTGTTTTTGGTATGCTTTCCTATGTATTGTTGAAGGTTTTAACCGGAAAAATGAAAGATATTTCAATCGTAATGATTGTACTGGTGATTTTGTTTGTTATCAAGTTTCTTATTTAAGCGAGATATACAGTAAATAAAACGAGAAAGAGACATTTAGCGATGTCTCTTTTTTGTTATTTTTATGTCCTCTTCAGGAGGAATTAGCTCAGCTGGTTCAGTCCGTTAGCTGACGGATGACAGGGTAGGGGTCGTTAGTTCAGTTGGTTTAGAACGCATGCTTGACAGGCATGAGGTCGGCAGTTCGAATCTGCCACGACCCACAAAAAAAGGAAGCAATCCTCACAACTGCTTCCTTTTTTCGTCTAATAGATTGTATTACTCTGTTACGTGATTAGTGCTAAAATAAGCCATTTCGCGGATGATTTTTCCGTCATCATTAAATGAATGAGACAGCATTAAAGGCATCTCCACTTTTTTACCACTTTCTTCATCGGTGTACGAATAATTCCACCACGAATAAACTACATATCCATTATTCAGTTCGTAGAAAATACAATCGGGGTAACCAACCTGCTCGAAGTGGATATCTTTTCGGGTGGCAAAATGGTCGGCAACATCCGCAGCTCTTTCTTCCAGGTTCATAGTTACATCGTAGCCACCGGGCAAACTACTGAAAATGGCATCTTCAGTGAAGAAATCTTTGAAACCTTCTACATCTTCAGCAACATAGGTATTCAGCAATTTTCTTACCGTGGCTATGTGAGGATGGTTAATATACACCTGCCCATTTTCGCGGGTTGTTTGAGCATCCCTAATGTTCTCGAAAACATTATTGTTATAATATTGAAAAAAGGCAGCTATTTTTCCATCGTCGTTGAAGGCGTACAGGCAGTGCATGTGCAAATCCAGGTTTATGCCGGTTTTTTCGTTTGTTCCGGTGAGCTGCAACCAATCCTGAACCCACATTTTTCCGTCTGGGTATTCAATTGCATCGGGATACGAACCCGGTGAATCTTCAACGTTAAAATTCACAAAGTTATTGATCCAGTAACTCGTGTTTTTACTAAAGTTTTCAGCCGAGGTTTCCCAGTCATTACCGTTCCGAATAATCAGCACCGAGTCGGCAAAATAGGTTTTTACTTTTTCGGCATCGCCTTTTTTAACGGCATCCCAAAAGCCTCTTGTTGCGTCAATGGTTTCGTGTTCGTTAAACACGGTACCATTTTTTTTCTGAGCGACTGATGTACTTGCAAGGAGGGTTAAAATTAGCAATACAGCAAAATTTTTCATAATGTAATCTTTAGTTAATTGTTTTGAAAAATCTGGCTATAAATCACTTAACTCAATGGGTATGTCTATACAATTTACGCAATACTTCGTTAAAATGAAAATGAAAAAAATGGTAAAGCGCAGAAATACAGCATGATAGTGGGCTTTGGGGAATTGTTATTTGGTGTGGAGGCAAGTCAAAATATTGATAGTAAGCATTATAAAAGAAAAAAGGGTCTGAAAATATAAAAAGGAAATTCATCATTTTATTTTTCTCCAACTGACTTTTTCTTGTTATGCGCTGTAACTTGAAAAGTGTATAAGTTGGTTTTCGATTTTATATTCCAACATTTTCGTTTATTTTGGGCGAAGTATTAAATCAACTAAACTATGTTACACAAGAGTAGAAGGAATTTTATAAAAACTGCCGCTTTGGCCGGAGCTGGTTTACTATTCTTAACTCCAAAAAGTTATGCCGTGGAGAAAATGCAAAATAATAACTCGTTGAAAGGAAAGAAAGTACTTTATGTTTATGGTGGTTGGAGTGGTCACGAGCCACAACAATCGGTCGACGTATTTGTGCCATGGCTAAAATCAGAGGGAGCAGAGCTTACGGTGTCGGACAACCTGGATAGCTACCTGGATGAAGAATTAATGGGATCGGTTGATCTGATTATCCAAAGCTGGACGATGGGAACCATCACCAACGAGCAGGAAAAGGGCCTGTTAAAAGCCGTACGAAACGGAGCCGGTTTTTCGGGCTGGCATGGCGGTATAGGCGATTCGTTCCGAAATAATACCGAATACCAGTTTATGGTTGGCGGGCAGTGGGTCGCGCATCCAGGTGGTGTTACTGATTATTCGGTGCAAATTACCGATAAAAATGATCCGGTAACAAAAGGAATGGATGATTTTAAAATGCATTCGGAGCAGTATTACATGCATATCGATCCGAATGTAAAAGTGCTGGCGACAACAGAATTTACTGCTGAACATGCCTCGTGGATTGATGAATGTGTGATGCCGGTTGTTTGGAAAAAATACTATGGTAACGGACGTATATTTTACAGTTCGTTGGGACACGTTATGACTGATTTTGAAGTGACGGAAGCGCTGGAAATTATGAAACGCGGAATCCGTTGGGCTGCCGAAAGTAAATATTCTCCAAAAGAAACGTGGGTGAGCCCGGTTTATAAATAGAAAAACCGCTCTTCTTTCAAAGAACGGTTTCCTAATATTTTTATAAAAACGAATTATCCGTTTAATGCTTCGGCACCACTTACAATTTCCAGGATTTCTCCGGTAATTGCTGCCTGACGTGCTTTGTTGTATTCCAAAGTAAGCGAACCAATCAATTCGGTAGCATTATCCGTTGCCTGATGCATTGCTGTCATTCGGGCACCGTGCTCGGCTGCATTCGAATCGAGCAAAGCTTTGTAAAACTGAATTTTTAACGAACGTGGAATCAATTCCCGGATAATGTGCTCTTTTGATGGTTCGTAAATAAAATCGAAGTTGCCATTATCTTCACCTTCTTCCATTTCAACCGGGAGAAACTGCTCGGCAGCCTGTACCTGAACGGCGGCATTTTTAAACTGGTTATATACCAATTCAATGCGGTCGTAATGTTTGTCGGCAAACGATTTCATACACTCTTCGGCAACTCTCGAAACATTGTCAAAAGTTAGCTCATCAAATAACTCGTTTTCGTCGGCCACAACCTTGTAACCACGGTGTTTTAACTGACGCGCTCCCTGTTTCCCGATGCACATAAAATCAAGGTTTCCCAATTGCAACTGTCGTGCATATTTTGTATTGGCTACCTCAATGGCCTTCTTGGAGATATTGCTGTTAAAACCACCACACAAACCGCGGTTTGATGATACCAGAATCAAAAGCACATTTTCAGGCATGCGAGATTGTGTATAAACCGAATCTTCCACATTCTCGAGGCTGGCACTCAGCGAAGTTAGTATCTCGTGTAGTTTTTCGGCATACGGTCTGATCTGCAAAATAGCATCCTGTGCTTTTTTTAATTTGGCAGCCGACACCATTTTCATGGCACTGGTTACCTGCCGGGTTGTTTTTACCGATGCTATCCGTGTGCGTATTTCTTTTAATCCAGCCATATCTTATTGATTGAAGGATTGATTTGGAGAAAGACTGAATTCAATCCTTCACTCCATCAACATATCAGTCCTTGTTATTTGTATTTCTCTGCTGTTTCAGCAGCTACTTTCCGAATTGTTTCCTCAATTTCAGGAGTAAGTTTTCCGGCTTTCAGTTCATCAAGAACCGGGCGGTGCGACATTTCCATTGTTTCCAGGAAATTGGCTTCAAACTCTTTCACCTTATCAATTGGTACACTACGAAGCAGCTCGTTGGTTCCGCAATAGATAATAGCTGCCTGATGCTCCACCTTTACCGGAGAATACTGTCCTTGTTTCAGGATTTCCACGTTTTTACGCCCTTTGTCGAGTACGCGCATGGTAGCGGCATCCAAATCGGAACCAAACTTGGCAAAAGCTTCCAGTTCGCGGAACTGTGCCTGGTCGAGTTTTAATGTACCCGATATCTTTTTCATCGATTTAATCTGTGCACTACCACCAACTCGCGATACCGAAATACCCACGTTAATCGCCGGACGAATACCCGAGTTAAACAGGTTCGACTCCAGGAAGATCTGTCCGTCGGTAATTGAAATTACGTTGGTTGGAATATAGGCTGAAACGTCGCCGGCCTGTGTTTCAATAATAGGAAGTGCGGTTAACGAACCACCACCTTTTACTTTGTCTTTCAAACATTCCGGTAAGTCGTTCATGTCTTTCGCAATTTCATCCGATTCGATGATTTTTGCAGCACGTTCCAACAGGCGCGAGTGCAAATAGAAAACATCACCCGGATAAGCTTCACGGCCCGGTGGACGACGAAGCAACAGCGACACCTCACGATACGAAACGGCTTGTTTCGAAAGGTCATCGTAAATAATTAATGCATGGCGACCGGTATCGCGGAAATATTCGCCGATGGCAGCACCTGCATATGGTGCGTAAAATTGCAATGCAGCAGGATCGGATGCCGTTGCCATAACAATTATCGAATAGGCCATTGCACCGGCTTTTTCAAGCGTTGCTGCAATGTTGGCAACGGTAGAACCTTTCTGCCCCACAGCAACATATATACAGTAAACCGGATTTCCCTGTTCGTAGAATTCACGTTGGTTAATAATGGTATCAATAGCTACTGCCGTTTTTCCTGTCTGACGGTCGCCAATAATCAATTCGCGTTGACCACGACCGATCGGAATCATGGCATCAACAGCTTTCAATCCTGTTTGCAACGGTTCTTTTACAGGCTGACGAAAAATTACACCCGGCGCTTTACGTTCCAAAGGCATTTCGAAAAGTTCGCCGGTAATTGCACCTTTTCCGTCAATGGCTTCGCCAATGGTGTTAACCACGCGTCCGAGCAGGCCTTCGCCCACGTTAATCGATGCTATACGACGTGTACGTTTTACGGTATCGCCTTCTTTAATTTCTTCTGTAGGACCTAAAAGCACAGCACCAACATTGTCTTCTTCAAGGTTTAACACGATCCCTTTCATGCCGTTTTCGAATTCGATCATTTCGTTCGATTCAACGTTTGAAAGTCCGTAAATACGGGCAATACCGTCACCAACCTGTAGTACGGTGCCAACTTCTTCCAGTTCGGCTGCCGATTTAAATCCTTCGAGTTGTTGCTTCAGAATTGCAGATACTTCAGCAGGTTTTATACTAGCCATGTTTTATTATTTTTTGCTTGTCGCTTTCGTTTATAATTCGGTTTCTAACAAGGTTTGTTTCACCTTGCGTAATTGGGTTGCCACGCTGGCATCGTACTGTTTGTCGTCCATTCGCAATACCAGACCTCCAAGAATTTCGGGATTAACCTGGGCCGCCAACTCAATAGTAGCATTCAGCTCTTTTCCCAACAGTGCTTCCACTTTTTTTAGAGTTGAGGCATCAACCTCGGAAGCTGTTGTAAGAACTGCCGATTTAATATTGAGGTCTTTTCGGGTGAGATCGAGAAAATTGCGGCAGATGCCCGGAATGTGTACTTCGCGTTTGTTTTGAACGATCAGCAATAAAAAGTTAAGACTGATCGCTTCAATTTTACCTTCGAAAATACTTTTTACCAAGGTTGCCTTTTTTGATGATTTTACGATCGGGCTTTCCAGCAAAAGAATAAAATCTTTCGATTCTTTGCAGACATCCATTACCAACTGGATATCGGTTTTTAGTTTGTCAAGCAGGTTTTTCTCTTTAGCTGTTGAAAAGAAAGCTTTGGCGTATCGTACAGTTATTGCGCTCTGGTCCATACTTAATTCAGCTTGATGTCGTCGATTAATCCGTCAACCATTTTTTCCTGTTCGCCTTTGTTGCTTAACTCTTTGCGAATCACTTTTTCAGCAATGCTTACCGAAAGTTCGGCCACTTGTTTTTTGATATCGTTTATGGCGGCTGTTTTTTCAGCTTCGATTTGCTGACGTGCCTGAGCAATGGTTTTTTGCGCTTCTTCGCCGGCTTTTTCTTTGGCTTCGGCAACAATTTTATCTTTTAGCTCTTTGGCCTCTTTCAGAATCGCTTCTTTTTCGCGGCGTGCTTCAGCAATAACTTTTTCGTTATCGGCTTTTAGCCCGGCTACTTCTTTTTTAGCCTCTTCGGCCGAGTTTAAAGCAGTTGCAATTGAATCTTCGCGCTCTTTTAAAGCGGTAAGAATTGGTTTCCACGCAAACTTCTTTAAAACAAAAAATACGATTCCAAAAATGATGAGCATCCAGAAGATGGTGCCCGGATTCGGCATTACTAATCCCATGATCTAAAATTTTAATGGGGCAACGGCATCCCGGGCAATCCCCGGGATGGCTGCCAAAGTTTTTTGCTATACAAAAACGATTAGGATACAAACAATTACTGCGAAGAATGCAACACCTTCGATAAGTGCTGCCGACACAATCATGTTCGATCTGATGTCGCCGCTTGCTTCCGGTTGACGGGCAATAGCTTCCATGGCACTGGCACCGATTTTACCGATACCCATACCAGCTCCAATTGCTGCTAAACCTGCACCAATTGCTGCTCCCATTTTACCAACCGACGCACCGGCGGCCGCTTGTAGCAATACTGTTAAAATAGCTGATAACATAGCTTTTAATTTTAAATATTAATGATGGTCTGCTGTCGCCATTCCGAAATAGAGTGCCGACAACAGCGTAAAAACATATGCTTGAATAAATGATACCAAAACATCGAGCAGCAAAATGAACACCGAGAACAGAATGGAAATAGGACTTGCTCCTAATCCAACTGCCGGGCCAAACAAGCTGCCGAATACAAAAATAAGGCTCACAAACACCATTACAATAAGGTGGCCCGCCATCATGTTGGCAAAGAGCCGGACCATGAGAACAAATGGTTTTGTAATTACGCCCGAAAGTTCAACGATAGGCATTAACGGAATGGGGAACTTTAACCACCACGGAACGTCCGGGTTGTAAATTTCTTTCCAGTAATGTTTGTTACCGTTAATGGTTGTTATTGCAAAAGTGAATAAAGCCAGTACCATTGTAACCCCAATATTTCCTGTAACATTGGCTCCAAATGGCGGAATTGGAATCAATCCCATGAAGTTGTTGATCAGGATAAAAAAGAACAGGGTTAACAGGAAAGGCATGAACTTTTCGTATTTGTGTTCGCCAATGGCCGGTTTTGCCACTTCGTCGCGAATAAAAAAGATGATTGGTTCCAAGGCATTTTGTACGCCCGTTGGCGCTCTCCCTGTGTTCTTTTTAGCCAGCTTAGCCGTTGCAAAAACCAGCCACAATAAAATAACTACCGATGCCAAAATGCCGGCAATTGTTTTTGTGATTGAAATATCGATGGGTGTTCCAATTTCGAGTCCTGCAGCATCCAGCTCAACTACTTTTCCTTTAAATTCCTCGCTTTCCGAAATACGGAAACCTTTGTAAGCACTGTGTCCGTGGTGAAATTTCGACGACATAAACACATGAAAAGCTTGTCCGTCGTGTAATTCAGGCTGTTTGCTGTAAACGATTATCGGAAGAGGAATGCTGATGTGCTTATCGCCAAACGATGTAATGTGCCAATCGTACGAATCGGAAACGTGGTCGATCACAAATTCTCCGGCGTTAAATCCTTCTTCAGCGTGCGTGTCTGAGGCATGTGCCTCAATTTCTTCTGAATGACTTTCTGTTACGTGTGTCTTTTCTTCTTCGTGCCCTTGTTGGGCCTGAAGCTGGCCATAACCTGGTAATAAAAAGGCAAAGAATAAAAAGACGGCTTTAGTAAGCTTAAGCATGGTTAATTCAGTTTTTCTTTGTTTTAACTTGTCTATAAACACTATAAACAAACGCTTCTCGATAAGAATTTTGTCAGATTGTTAAAACGAAAATTCTGTTCTCAGGTTCACAAATTTATAAGATTTTTTGGTCCGTGAATGGAATTTGATATTTTTCATTTAATAATTAACCATGTTTAAAAACCTGTTTTTGCGTGAAGAAGAGGAGAGCCGGAGTTTTACTTTTTCTCAGAAGACTTTGTTGACTTGGTAATCTCGGTTACTTCAAAAAAGGTGTAAAACAGGTAAAGCAGCATTAAACAGATAACAAACGGAATGGCGTTTTCTTTGTCAACGGCAATATAAACAAGGGCTACAAGCGAATACAAAACGAGTTTGAAAAATGTAACAAGCATATTGCTACGGGTAAATTTGCCGATATCCTTTTGGGCCATTTTAAGCTGGTAGGCATGAATGCTGATTGTAACCAAATAGAAGAAAAGTAAAAGGAAGGGAAGTATTGGTAAATAGAATTCGGGTAACGCCAGCGAAAAGACCAGCCAGCCAGTTAAGGCAATAGCCAGGGTTATTCCGGTGAGTTTTACAATGAAAGGTTTCATTTACTTTTTCGTTTTTTTCGATTTATTATCCGGGGTCAACAAATTTTTTACGCCATAAATAATAGATGCAATTACTCCAAAAATAACCAGTGCAAGCGTAAATCCTTTAAATTCGTTATCCATCCATTGGTCGATTTTGTAGCCCAAAAAGGTAAATCCTCCGATAATGGCCATCATCTCGAATCCGAGGCTGGAATAACGAATAAACGAATTAGTTTTTCTGGTTGTATAAGGTTTTTTCCTTTGCATCTTCTTTTGCAGGAGCACTGCTTCCTCCCATGGCGCAGGTACCGGTAAAAGTTGCACCGGGTTCAACGGCCAGTTTTCCGGCAATAATATCGCCTTCAATTTTTGCCGAGGCTTTCATATTCAATAGCTCATCAACAGTAACTTTGCCTTTTATAAAACCCGCGATCTCAACATTATTGCACTTTACTTTGCCATCGATTCTGCCTTTAGGGCCGATAACAACCCGGCCTTTAGCTTCCAGATTGCCAATTAGCTGGCCATCAATACGAATATCGCTACTGGCTGCAATATCGCCTTTAATAATGGTGCCTTCGCCTAAAATATTGATTGCCTGATCGGGGGTTTCGCCAAACGTTCTTGTGTTTTGTTTTGCCATGGTCCCTAACTTCTTTACTGTCCTTAAAAATTGGGTGCCTGAAGATACAACAAAATGCATCTTCAGCAAAAAAATAATTATTTAGAATCCCACAAACAGAACGGCAAAATCTGACATCTATTGTTTGCTCTTATTTCGGATCGTAAGCCCATTTTAAGTAGGTGCTTCCCCAGGTAAATCCGGCACCAAAAGCTGCGAGTATAATGTTATCGCCTTTTTTCAGTTGCTTTTCGTAATCCCACAAACAAAGCGGAATTGTAGCTGCTGTGGTATTTCCGTATTTACGGATATTGATCATTACCTGTTTTTTGCTAATGCCCATTCGGCGGGCGGTAGCTTCAATTATACGCATATTGGCCTGGTGCGGAACCAGCCACGCAATATCTTTGGCGCTGATGTTGTGCTTTTCCATAATTTCAACCGCTACATCGGCCATGCTCGATACGGCAGCCTTAAAAACGGCTTGTCCTTCCTGATAGAGGTAGTGCTCTTTGTTTTTTACGGTTTCCTCGGAGGCTGGTTTTAACGATCCGCCGGCTTTTATGTGCAGGTGGTGGCGCCCTAAACCATCAACGCGGTTAATGTAGTCGATAACACCAACATCTTCGGTACTTGGTTCAACCAGAACGGCTGCTGCGCCATCGCCAAAAAGCGGGCAGGTGGTGCGATCCTCGTAATTAATTATGGACGACATTTTTTCGGCGGCAACGATTACCACTTTTTTGTAGCGCCCCGATTCGATGAATTGTGTTGCTGTTGAGAGGGAAAAAATGAATCCGGAGCAAGCGGCATTTAAATCGAAGCTCCAGGCGTTGTGAATATTTGTTTTGTGTGCAATAATGTTGGCAGTTGCCGGAATGTTCATGTCCGGGGTAATAGTAGCGCAAATCAGCATGTCAACTTCATCGGGCGATGTGCCGGTTTTTTCCAGCAAATTCTCCACTGCACGAGCTCCCATGTCGCTGGTTGCTTTCCCTTCTTCCTTTAAAATCCTTCGCTCCTTAATCCCGATACGTTGCATGATCCACTCGTCTGAGGTGTCAACCATTTTACTGATTTCTTCGTTTGTTAACCGGTATTCCGGGAGGAAGGCTCCAACTCCTGTAATTGCTGCCCTGATGTTAGCCATTATTCAAATACTAATTTTTGTTTACTGAAAATAAAAGTTGTGGTGTTTTTTTTACCGGGGTTAAATGTAGAGCGATTTACAGGAGACAGCAAAGAAATGCCAGCAGATATGGTATGGGAAGGTGAAAAAATGTTCTTAAAGGCAGAACTATTTATAACATCGTTCGAAAAATCAGAAAATAGGAAATGCGGGCGGGTGTTTACAAAAAATCCATCTTCGGAACTTGCCAAAGATGGATTTTTGTTAGTTAAATCCGGAGCTTCCGGATGCTTGTTTAACTATAATGCAATTTCTTTTTCAATTACTTGTTTTCCTCTGTAGTAACCACATTCAGGACATACTGTGTGGTATTTTACAGTTGTTCCACAGTTTGAGCAAGTAGCCAGAGTAGGGGCAACTGCTTTGTAGTGCGTACGTCTTTTATCCCTTCTCGCTTTCGATGTTTTATGCTTTGGATGTGCCATTGTTATGTATTTTTAATTATTATTTTTTAAATTTTTTAATGCAGCCCAGCGCGGATCAATTTCTTCTTCTTCATCGTCGTCCGCTTCGTGCTGTGTAATATTGTTTAATCTGTCAATCATTTCCTGGTTACAGCTGTTTTCTCCGCTTTCATCCGGATGAACATGCCGCAACGGAATACTTAGTGTAACGTATTCGTAAATAATTTGAGCCAGGTTTATGGCGTGTTCTTCGGGTAAAACCCAAATTACATTGTCGCCTTCTTCAAAGGCATCTTCTTCGCCAAATTTTACAAATAATTCGGTTTCTAAAGATACGTTTTGATTGTAATTGTCGAGGCAGCGGTCGCATACAAGCTCTAACCATCCTTCGAGTGCAAAGCTTAATCTCAGAAATGCACTTCGTTTTTCAAGTTCAACTTTTACGCTAACTTCCCCGTTGTCAACCATACTCTCCTCAAAATGCTCAAAGAACTTCTCGTTTACCTCAAATTGGTATTCGTGCAGGCCTTCTTTAAGACCTTTAAACTCAATATTATATTTGCTCTTCCAGCTCACGATTCCAAAAAAAGTGGATGCAAAAGTATAAATTTTTTATTAACAGTTAAAGAAAACTTGGAAATATTTGAAATTTCTTTCCAAATCAAAACAGTTAAACCTGAGCCATTTGCATAAGTGCTAAGTTCGGTGATCGAACACTGCGGGACTTACTGTTTTGAGTTTAGTTTTTATTTGTTCAGAATAATTCGAAAAGTGGTTCCTTTTCCCATTTCCGACGATTTGATAAAGATTTTGCCTTCGTGGTAAATCTCAACAATACGTTTTGCCAACGAAAGCCCTAAGCCCCAGCCACGTTTTTTGGTTGAAAAACCAGGGTGGAATATTGATTTCTGATGATTTTTTGAGATGCCGCAGCCGGTGTCGGTAAGGTCAATATTTACCTGTTTTTCTTTTTCTTTTACACGGATGGTTATGGTGCCGTGATTGGTCATTGCATCGATGGCATTTTTGCACAGATTCTCAATCACCCACGAGAACAGAGCAGTGTTTAATGGTATTTCAATGCAGGCCTTGGTGTCGTAAATCAGCTCAAAATTTACCTTATCCGACGAACGCCGTTTCAGGTACGAAACAGCCGAATTCAGTACTTCGATGAGGTTAACGCGCAGCAACTCCGGTTTTGATCCGATTTTAGAAAAACGTTCAGTAATTCGTTCCAGTCGCGCAGTATCCTGCTCCAGTTCTTTAATCAGGTTGGGATCAACATTTTTCAGTTTTAGCAGTTCAATCCAGGCCATAAGCGAAGAAATGGGCGTGCCCAGCTGGTGTGCTGTTTCTTTCGACATTCCTACCCAAACCTGGTTTTGTTCGGCACGGTTGGTAGCCACAAATGCAAAATAGGCCACAAGGATAAATATCATTATAACCGCCAGTTGTATAACCGGATACAACTGCAGGTTGCGCAGTATGGTTGATTCGCGGTAGTACAACATCAGTTTATAACTGTCGCCTAAATCAATTGAGATTGGCGCTGCATAATCCTGCATCTTTTTTAGTTCGCGTTGAAGTACCTCTTCTTTTCGGTCTTTGCGATAAGTAATATTTCGATCGAAGTTGAAGGATCCATCGGGGTTTAAAATTAGAATCGGGATTGTTGTATTTTTTTCGCTAACCATTCCCAGAAAGTGAAGATAGCGTGTTTGAAGCTGGGTCATTTCCGGCGAGGTAACTTCTAAGGTAGCATTGTTGATCCCCTTAATCGCTTCGGCCCATATTTCAACTTTAACACGTTCTTCACTGGCCATTTTTTTGGTCAGCCAGTTGGTGTATAACATTGATGCTACTCCGATAAGAACAGCAAATATGAGCAATAGAATTTTTCCCCGTCGTCTTTTAAGATAAATGTCCAATGCAAATGGTTTTTAAGTACATTCCTGAGAACGACTTAAAGATAAAAATATTATGCCGATAAGAGGAATGGCAGAATAAGAGAATAGTTGAATATTGGAATGAGCGAGTGTTGTTACGTTATATCGCTTTTGTTTTGCCTACCAATTGTTTTACGGTATCAACAATACCTTGTGCATCGATGCCACATTCGCGGTAAAGTTCCTCGGGAGTTCCGTGTTCGATAAATTGATCAGGTATTCCCAGTATTTTAATTTTATTGGTGAAGCCGTTTTCGGCCATAAATTCGAGTATTGCACTTCCGAATCCCCCTTGAATAGTTCCGTCTTCGATGGTAACAATCTGATCGAAGTTTTGCATTACTTTGGTAAGCATTTCAGTATCGAGTGGTTTTACAAAACGCATATCGTAGTGGGCTGCTGAAATGTCGTTTTTGGCCAGGCTTTTTACGGCGAGCTGGGCAAATATTCCGGTTTTCCCTATCGACAGCAATGCAACATCGCTTCCATCGTTTAGTTTTCGGCCTTTACCAATTTCAATTTTTTCAAATTCCTTTTTCCAGTCGGTAATAATTCCGCAACCGCGCGGGTACCGGATTGAAAATGGCTGGTTAATCTCTCCCAGTTGTGCTGTGTACATCAGGTTGCGCAGCTCAATTTCGTCCATTGGTGCCGATACAATCATATTCGGAACCGAACGCATATAAGCCATATCAAAAACACCATGGTGTGTAGGTCCGTCTTCTCCTACCAATCCTCCGCGGTCGAGACAGAAAATTACGGGTAATTTCTGAATGGCCACATCATGTATCACCTGGTCGTAGGCGCGCTGCATAAACGTAGAGTAGATATTACAAAACGGAACCATTCCTTGCGCCGCAAGTCCGGCCGAAAAAGTTACGGCGTGTTGCTCGGCAATTCCCACATCGAACGCACGACCAGGCATCTGTTCTATCATCTTATTCATAGAGCAGCCGGTGGGCATGGCGGGTGTTATACCTACAATTTTATCGTTTTTCTCTGCCAGCTCAACCAGGGTATCTCCAAATACATTTTGGAATTTTGGTGCTTGATCAGCCTTGCAATCGCACTTGTAAATTTCGCCGGTTTCCTTATCGAAAATACCCGGTGCATGCCATTTGGTTTGATCTTGCTCGGCCTGTTTAAACCCTTTACCTTTTTGGGTGATTACATGTAACAGCTTGGGACCCGGAATATCTTTCAGGTCGTTCAGTGCGCTGGTTAAATACCGCACATCGTGTCCGTCAATGGGGCCAAAATACCTGAAGTTGAACGCCTCGAAAAGATTGTTCTCTTTCAGGATCATGTTTTTCAGTGCATGCTGATTTTTTTGGATAAACCGACGTGCTTTCTTTCCAAAACCGTCCAATTTCCCCAGACCTTCCCAAACATCGTGTTTCATCCGGTTGTAAGTGTCGGATTTTGAAATGTTGAGCAGGTATTTATTCAGTCCGCCAACACTGGGGTCGATGGCCATGTTATTGTCGTTCAGAATTACCAGAATATCGGCATTTTCGCCACCTGCATTGTTCAGCGCTTCAAAAGCCATTCCACCGGTCATGGCGCCATCGCCAATAACAGCAACCACTTTGCGCTCTTCTTCACCTTTAATTCTGGAGGCAATGGCCATACCTAATGCGGCCGAAATTGATGTTGACGAGTGTCCTACGCCAAAAGCATCGTATTCGCTTTCAGTGCGTTTTGGGAATCCGCTGAGTCCTTTATATTTCCGGTTGGTATCGAATTGATTTTTTCGCCCGGTAAGTATTTTGTGTCCGTAGGCCTGGTGACCCACATCCCACACCAACTGATCGTAAGGCGCGTTGTAAACATAATGCAGGGCGACAGTCAGCTCTACAACTCCCAGACTGGCTCCGAAGTGTCCCGGATTGGTTGAAACCACATCGATAATATAATCGCGCAACTCCTGACAAACGTCTTCGAGCTGGTCAACCGATATTTTTTTTAGATCGTCGGGATTGTTTATTGATTCAAGCAGCTTCCCCTTCGCGTCTTCCATTTTTCCAAAAATTACTGAAACAATAACAACTGTTCTGCTACAGTTTGTTCATTGCAAAAGAAATAAAATTACTTGTAAAAACGTATGAGATCTCAGATGTTATATAAATGAATTGATTTGAACCAGCCCTTCGAGCGTGAGCATGGGCTCGCATGCTTTAATATTTTTTGTTAACGGAGCAATTACTGCACTAAGGCCTCCGGTAGCTACAACATTAAGCGATACGCCTAATTCTTTTTCGGTTCGTTCTATCATTGAATCAACCAATCCTGTGTATCCGAAAATAATTCCCGATTGAATAGCATGAATGGTATTTTCGCCCAAAACCGATGGAGGAGGCGCAATATGGATTTGTGGCAATTGTGCAGTTTTACCGGCAAGAGCGCCAACGGCTGTGCGCAATCCTGGTGCAATGGCAACGCCTAATATTGCTGAATCTTTACCGATAGTGGTGAACGTTAAAGCCGTACCAAAATCAATTACCATGGTGTTGTTTCCGTATTTTTGGTAGGCTGCCGTGGCATTGGCAACCAGGTCGGCCCCAATTTCGTATGGATTGAGAACTTTTATGGGTAAGCGATCGTAAATTTCGGGATTAAGGTGGTTGATAACCGCATTGTCGAATAAGCCCGATAACATTTCTCGAAAAGGATGAACAAGCGATGGAACCACACTGCTTAAAATAATCCGCGATATTTCGGTGCGGCAGATCTTTCCGGCGGTTAACAACGACCGGAAAATAACTTCATATTCGTCGGCTGTTTTCAGCTGATCGGTTTGAATGCGCCAGTGGTTTACCCATTCTTCATTTTTGTATATTCCAAAAACAATGTTTGTGTTTCCTATATCGATTGCCAGTAACATAATTCGTGTATTAAAATTTCAAAAGTACCTTTTTCTGTCGTCAGTTGCGAATGATTAAGGGTTTTTTGAGTAAATCGGTCCTGTTGTTTTCTAAATAAATTAATGTTATTTTTAGAGCAGCGCTAACCGTATTTCTATAACTATGCAAGAGACAAAAAATCCTTTAATTTTTCTGATCGAAGACAGTACCGTGTACAAAGATCTTATTGTTGGTTATTTGCAATCGCAAAAGTTTTCGAATCTGAAAGTTTTTAAAAACGGAGAAGAATGTCTCAAACAAATTCATTTAAAACCTGATATCATTATTCTGGATTATTCATCGGAAGAAACAAATGGTTTGGAATTTATGCTTCAGGTGGAGCGTGAACACAGCCAAGTTGATTTTATCTTTCTGAGTGCGCAAAGCAAAGTTGATACAGCTGTAAAAATTATGAAGTTGGGTGCGGCCGACTACATTATTAAAAACGATCAGGCACCGAAAAAACTGGTTGAGTCAATTGAGCGACTTAAAGACTCGACAAAACTAGAGAAAAAAAGATATAGCTTTAAACTGGGAGTAGTTGTTTTCTTTATTGTATTGTTCCTTATTATAATGATCATCACCTTTGTTTCTGTTTTTTTCGGCGTGGGATTGTGATTTTTGGCTGCTTAATTGTTTGAACACAAAGACGCAAAGACACTAAGTTTTTTTGAACCACATAGGCACATAGGAATCATTAGAATTTAAACACTTCACAATTTTAAAAACTCTTGAAGGTATAGTTTTTGCCTATTGCTATTTGCCTATTGCCAAATTGTTATAGTGTTAAACTGTAAACTTCGACTGCCAACTGAGAACTTTCTTCCTATTGCAATCGAAATTTCATTTGGGTAACGAGTTTCGGGTTTTTCGTCTTTGTGCAACTTTGTGGTAGAAAACTTTTGAACACGAAGACGCAAAGACACTAAGTTTTTTGAACCACATAGAAACATAGGAAACAATAGGTTCGATTTACGCGCTAAGCAGTTCGAAACCGTTAAGCGCATAGAATTGACTTTTCTAACTGTAAACTGCGACTGCCAACTAAAAACTTTCTTCCTATTGCAATCGAAATTTATTTAGATAACGGGTTCCGAGCTGCAAGTTTCGGGTTTTTCGTCTTTGTGTAACTTTGTGCCTTCATTGTGCAACTTTGGGGTAGAAAACTTTTGAACACGAAGACGCAAAGACACTAAGTTTTTTTGAACCACATAGAAACATAGGACACAGTAGGTTCGATTTACGCGCTAACTGTTAATTGCGATTGCAAACTGTTAGCTTTTTTTCTGGTTCTGCAATCTAAAATCGTTAATCTTCAATCGAAATTCAATCTCCCTAATTCTTTCCTCATTTACTCAATAACTGTTTCTTCCTTTTCCCTTTTTTGCGATTTTCTATGTGTTATGTCAGCTCTTCGGCGTTGTGGTGCAGAACATATTTTGAAAAATGTTACCTTTCGTGCTTCATTAAAATTTATCAAAATGGCATTTGTTTCGGTATTAAAAAAGTACAACCGCAGTTTTTGGATTGCGAACACAATTGAATTATTTGAACGTTGGGCCTGGTACGGCTTTTTTATGCTGTTTGCCAACTACCTCACCGGTTCGGCCGATATGGGAGGGCTGGAATTCTCGCAGGAGCAAAAAGGGTTGATTATGGGTATTGGTACCGGAATCCTTTACTTTTTGCCGGTAATTACCGGATCGATTGCTGATAAATATGGTTATAAACGCGTGTTGTTTATTGCCTTTGTAGTTTATACTTCGGCGTTTATTTTATTGCCGCATTTTAACACTTTTACCGGGGTTTTTGTAATGTACCTTTATCTGGCTTTGGGAGCGGCACTTTTTAAACCAATTATTTCGGCTACAATTGCCAAAACAACCAACGATGAAACGGCATCAATTGGTTTTGGTATTTTCTATATGATGGTAAACATTGGTGCCTTCTTCGGTCCGTTGGTTACCTTAATTTACAAAGGGCAATCGGAGTTGATTTTTTATATCTCAGCAGGTATTGTGGCTTTGAATTTTATTTTGCTCATTTTTTACAAAGAGCCCGACCGGGTAGCTAATACCGATTCAATTTGGGAGTCGATCGGGAAGGTTTTTACCAACATTGTTCTGGTAGTAAAAGATTTTAAATTTTTACTGTTTTTGGTTATTGTGGCCGGGTTCTGGACCATGTATAACCAGCTTTTCTTTACATTACCTGTATTTATTGCCCAGTGGGTTGATACCAGTGCGGTTTACAATTTCTTCCATCAGTACCTTCCGTTTTTCAGCGAAAATTACGGAATTGCCGAAACCGGGCAGATGGAAGCTGAATTTATAACCAACTTCGATGCGATGTTCATCATTATATTCCAGATTATCGTATCGACGGTTGTAATGAAATGGCGTCCGTTACGATCGATGATGACAGGATTTTTGGTGTGTGCCATTGGTATGGCATTAACGCTTGCCACGCAAAATGTACTGTTTACGTTGGTGGCCATTTATGTTTTTGCTATTGGCGAAATGGCGGGGTCGCCAAAAATTACCGAATACATTGGGCGCATTGCCCCGGCCGATAAAAAGGCGCTTTACATGGGTTACTCGTTTATTCCGGTGTTTTTGGGTAATGTATTCGCCGGAATTATTTCAGGAAATGTGTATGGCGGCATGTCGGACAAAAATGTATTTGTAAAACAAGAGGTGGCCGAAAAAGGCATTCAGCTGGCCGACGGACTCACACAAAATGAATATTTTACTGCCGCAGCACAAAAAATGGGTATGACACCGGCGGAGCTGACGAACCTGTTGTGGGATAAATATAACCCGTCGCAAATCTGGATGGTAATCCTTGTTATTGGTCTGGCGGCTGTTGTCGCACTTTTCTTGTATGATAAGTTTGTGATGAAAGGAAAACGACAATAAAAATACCGATTTAACAACAAAAGGTAGCATACTTTCACTTCGTTCAGTCTCCTCCTTTGTTGTATAATTGGCATTAACTCCCGAAAAGATTTCGGGACAGGCTATTGTAAACTTGCTTATTGCTATGCGGCAAAATAAAGTATAATTGGTATAAGTTGCCGTATAATCTCAAACTAACGAAATTAACTGGTATTAGTGGGCGGATTTTAGTGGAATTTCCAATATTCAATGTCCAATATAGAATAACCAATTATTGGAAATGTAGTATTCATCATTTTACAATAAACCGCCAGGGCTTGCTAATCCAGGGTTCGCCGGCATAGTTGATTCCAACACGTGGGGCAGTTGTGTATTGTGGTTTCAATCCCGAATCTTCAATCCACATTCTTGTCGAATTTGCCAGATCTTCACCATAAAAACTTTTGTCGAGTTGCAGTGCCCGGCCAACTCGTCCCGGACCGGAGATACCCTCGACGCCACGAATTAAAACGGCAGAGGAATCACCTGTTTCGCCGGTAACAAAATTGAGCATCCAGTACATTCCGTAAATCAGGTAAACATATACCAGTCCGCCCGCATCAAACATTACTTTGGTGCGAGCCGTTAAGCCTTTGTTGGCGTGGCAGGCTTTGTCTTCGCCACCACGATAGGCTTCGGTTTCAGTAATTTTGAATTTATGTATCGTCCCGTCCTCAAAACGTCGTACCAGTATCTTGCCGAGTAAATCGGGTGCAACTTCGGTTACTTCGCGCTGGAAGAAGGAGTTTGTTAAGCGCACTGAATCAGTTGTCATATTTTGTTTTTATTGATACGGGAATATGCAAAATAAAAATCGTTTGACTAATTCTGTACACTAAATTTATACTTTTATAGTTTATTAGAAACAAGTTAAACGGTATGCAAACCATCCATATGTCCGACATTTACGGGCAATATCTTACGATGAAGGCGGAGATTGATAATGCTATTCAGGAGGTGATTAAATCTACCCGCTTCCTGAAAAGTGGAAAGGTGCTTGATTTTGAGAAGAAGTTGGCCGACTACCTCGATACCAATGTCGTTACGTGTGGAAATGGTACCGATGCCCTTCAGCTGGCGTTTATGGCTTTAAACCTGGAGCCCGGCGATGAGGTAATTATCACGCCTTTTTCGTTTGTGTCAACCGTTGAAGTTCTGGTATTGATGGGGCTTAAACCCGTTTTTGTTGATGTTTGTCCCGCTACTTTTAATATTGATGAAACACAAATTGAAAATGCCATCACGCCAAAAACGAAAGCGATTTTACCGGTTCATCTTTTCGGACAATGTGCGAATATGGAAGCAATATTAAATAGTGCCCAAAAACATGAGCTGTTTGTAGTTGAAGATGCTTGTCAGGCCTTGGGGACGGATTATCTTTTTGCTGACGGTACAAAAAAGAAAGCAGGGACAATCGGGCATATCGGTTGCAACTCTTTTTTCCCCTCAAAGAACCTGGGTGCTTTTGGCGATGGCGGAGCGGTATTTACAAACGATACATTTTTGGCCGAAACGATACGTTCGTTGGCCAATCACGGAAGGAAGGCCAATTATGAATATCAACGTGTGGGTATAAACTCGCGCCTCGACAGTATTCAGGCTGCCATTCTTGAGGTTAAGTTGAAATATCTGGATGAGCATATAAAAGCAAGACAAAAAGCTGCACGTTTTTATGATGAACATTTACATGGTCTCTCCGAAATTAAGCTTCCGGGGAGAACAGAATACAGTGAGCATACTTTTCATCAGTACACCATTCAGGCAGAAGCAAGAGATGAGTTGAAAAAATATCTGGAATCAAAAGGAATTCCGTCGATGGTGTATTATCCCAAAGCATTGCATTTACACGAAGCGTATGCAAGTTTGGGGTATAAGGCCGGAGATTTTCCGGTGGCAGAAAAACTAACGCAAACGGTGCTGTCGCTGCCCATGCATACCGAATTGGATGAGCAGCAGTTGGAATATATTGTGAATAATATTAAGGAGTTTTTTTAACCGCAGAGACGCTGAGGCGCAAAGGTATCTCCGCGACTTTGCGACTTAGCGGTGAAAAAATAGAAATGATGAGTTATTATAAACACGAAACAGCCATAATTGATGAAGGAGCACAAATCGGTTCCGGCACAAGAATATGGCATTTTTCACATGTGATGGCTTCTGCCCACATTGGAGCCCGGTGTATTCTAGGGCAAAATGTTTTTATTGGCAATCAGGTAAAGCTGGGTGATAATGTAAAAGTTCAGAATAATGTTTCGGTGTACGAAGGTGTAATTTGCGAAGACGATGTTTTTCTGGGGCCTTCCGTAGTATTTACGAATGTTATCAATCCTCGGAGTAGCGTACAGCGAAAAGATGAATTCAAACCGACGCTGGTAAAAAAAGGGGCAAGCATTGGCGCCAATGCAACCATTGTTTGTGGCGTTACTTTAGGCGAATATTGCATGATAGGAGCCGGGGCGGTGGTAACAAAAGATGTGTTGCCTTTTGCTTTGCTTACTGGTGTGCCGGCCCGCCAAACGGGATGGGTAAGCCGGAGCGGGGAAATTTTAGGGCACGATTTAACCTGCGCGAAAACGGGAGAAAAATATTGCATCGAAAATGGGAAACTGATACTTATAGAAGGATGAGTAATAAAAACAGACTTTTTCAAAAAATAAAAGATCGATCGCTAAAGGTTGGGGTAGTCGGACTGGGTTATGTGGGGCTGCCGCTGGCGGTTTGTTTTGCCGAAAAAGGAATTTTGGTATGTGGGCTGGACACATCGGCCGAACGGGTTGAAAAGGTAAATTCAGGACAGAATTATATTGCCGATATTTCCGATGAGCTGTTGCAGGACCTGGTTCGTCAGCAAAAATTAAAGGCTTCAACCGATTTTTCCTTTCTGAAAGAGTGCGATGCCATATTCATTTGTGTTCCCACCCCACTCGATAAATTCCGGAAACCCGATATGTCGTTTATCGAAAAAGCCTGTAAGGGAATAGGAGAAACGATGCAGTCGGGAACGTTTATCAGTCTTGAAAGTACAACGTATCCAACCACTACTGAAGATTTTGTGTTGCCTCTTCTTGAAAAATATTCGGGGATGAAAGGTGGTGAAGATTTTTGGCTGGCTTATTCTCCCGAGCGTGTCGATCCCGGAAATAAGGAGTATTCGACAAAAAATACACCCAAAGTTTTGGGGGCCATAAGTAACGACGGTTTGGAAATTGGGAAAGCGATCTATTCAATTGCCGTTTCCAAAATTCACCCTGTAAGTTCGCCGCGTATTGCCGAAATGGTGAAAATTCTGGAGAACACGTATCGTTTGGTAAATATCAGTTTAATTAATGAACTGGCGCTGTTAGCCGGGAAAATGGACATCAATATTTGGGAAGTGATTGATGCTGCCGCAACAAAACCATTCGGATTTCAGGCCTTTTATCCGGGGCCTGGGGTTGGCGGGCATTGTATTCCGCTCGATCCGTTTTACCTGGAACACATCGCCAAAAAATTTAATTTCGATTTGTCAATGATTCATACCGCCGGGCATATCGATTTGCTGATGGCACACCGGATGACCTTAAAAATAACTTCGGCGCTAAACCGGCACCGAAAATCGATAAACGGCAGTAAAATACTGTTTTTGGGTGTGGCCTATAAACCCAACATTAATGACGAGCGCGAATCGCCGGCATTAAAGATTATGAAGGAGGTGGAAAGTAAAGGGGGAGAAGTGCGTTATTATGATCCTTATATTTCTTCTGTAGTATTGGATACTGGAAGTCGGTACGAATCTGTTGACTGGTCTGAAACGGTTTTGGCCGATCCCGATTGTGTGGTTATTACAACAAACCATAAATCATTCAACGCCGAATTTATTGAGAAGAATTCAAAATTGATCGTTGATCTGCGAAATGTGATAACGGAGGCTTCGGATAAAGTTTATAAATTATAATAGAGTTAACCGCAGAGACGCAGAGGCGCAAAGAAAAAAATGAATAAGGAAAAAACTCAGCGCCTTAGCGTCTCAGCGGTGAAATATCTAATATGAATAAAGAAAAATATAACTTACTCTCGAAAGAGATTCTTGATGCAGCAATAGCAGTTCATAGAGAAATGGGGCCTGGCTTATTGGAGTCAGTTTATGAACATTGCCTGATGAAAGAATTTGAATTGCGCGGAATTTATGCTCAAAATCAGGTTGCTGTTCAACTTATATATAAAGGATTTGATTTAAATAAGGATTACCGAATTGATATTTTAGTAGAAGATGAGATTATAATTGAACTTAAAGCCGTGGAGGTCGTTTTGCCAGTCCATGAAGCTCAAATCATATCTCATTTAAAGCTTACCGACAAGAGGCTGGGATTTTTAATCAATTTTAATGTTCCTTTATTGAAACAGGGATTTCGACGGTTTGTGAATAATTTTTAGAGTTAACCGCAGAGACGCGAAGGCGCAAAGAATAAGTTTGTTTAAAGCGAAAACAAATAAAGAAAGAACCTAGCGACTTTGCGTCTTAGCGGTGAAAAAGAATATGAAAAGATTTGCACTAATAGGAGCGGCAGGTTTTGTAGCCGAACGACATATACGAGCCATTAAAGAAACCGGTAACGAGTTGGTGTGCGCCATGGATACCTTCGATGTAATGGGCCGCATGGACAGCTATTTCCCTGAATCCGAATTTTTCACTTCGGAAGAGGAACTGGTGAATTTCCTTCAACAAGCAAAAGAAAAAGGTGAACCGGTAGATTATATAAGTATTTGTTCGCCCAATTATCTTCATATAAAACACATTGAGCTGGCATTAAAAAATGGGTGTAATGTGATTTGTGAAAAACCACTGGTGATTACTTTTGCTGACCTTGAAAAGATAAAAACCTGGGAAGCCGAAGCAGGAAAGCGGGTTTATACGGTTTTACAACTCCGGTATCACCAAGCCATTCTTAATTTGAAGAAGGAAATAGAGCAATCGGACAAACACTTTTTTGATATCGAGCTAAACTATATCACCTCGCGGGGCAAGTGGTACTTTAAAAGCTGGAAAGGCGATGAGCAAAAGTCGGGTGGCATTGCGACCAATATTGGCATTCATTTTTTTGATATGCTTACCTGGATTTTTGGCGCGGTGCAACAAAATAACGTTTCGCTTTACGAAGCCACAAAAGCATCGGGTATCTTGATCCTCGAAAAAGCAAAAGTAAGGTGGTTTTTAAGTCTCGACGCCAGCGACCTGCCACAAGTTGCAGTAAATGGCGGCAAGCGTACTTTTCGTTCTATAAAAGTTAATGGTAAAGAGATCGAATTCAGCAATGGCTTTACCGATCTTCATACCGAATCGTACCGCCAGGTACTGGCCGGCAATGGTTTTGGCATTGAGGAGGCACGGGCTGGTATTGAACTAACCGATCAGATACGCGAAATACGAATTTAGCATCGATCGATTCCGTGTGCTCGGGATTTGTCTCTTTCTTAGCAAATCCTTTGTTGCGGCCTACTGAGCGGAGGGGAATTGGAGCATGGTTATATAGAAGAGCCTACCATTCCCGGCCTGCAAATTAATTTTTCAAATACACCACATAGCAGGCTTAAGCCGGATATTATCCCCTTAAAGGATTATCTTTCTCTTTTTGTATGCTTATTCCACGTTTTTTAAAAGTAAAAAGAGGTAGGTTATTACCAACAGTATAAAAAAGATAGAACCGGCGTACGATATTTTATTTCCAAGGAAATACGATTGTGGTTCAAATTTAAACTCGATAGTGTGTTCGCCTTTCGGTATAATCATAGCTCTTAACAAGTAATCGACCCTGAAATGAGGAACTTTTTCCCCATCAATAAAAGCATCCCATCCTTTATTGTAGAAGATTTCTGAAAAGACGGTAAGCTGCTCTGAGTTCGAGTTAAACTCATATTTCAGGTAATTGGGCTCGTATTCAGTAAGTGCGATAGCGCCGTTCTTATTAAACGACTTTCCTTCAACATATGATTTATAGCGTTGATCAACAATAGCTGTTGCCGAAGGATCGAAACCTTTCAGTGCATCAATTTCAGCATCGGCATTTTCAACAATCTGAAAATTATCGACAAACCAGGCGTTGCCTAAAGGATTTGGATCCTGAACAGGTGCTCCGTCAGGATTAACGATCAGGTATTTGGTGTTCAGCATTTTAATAACCGGGGCACTGTTAAATAAATTTCCAAACTGGTTCGGATCAATTCCTGTGTTCAGCATATTTATTATCAGTTGCATTTCCGGAGTAATATGATTTTCAATAATTTCCTGGTAGCGGCCCAGTTTGGCTCCGTGGTAACCGCCCAGCGATTTATGGAAATACGAAGTTGATGCGTCGGTAAATGGATTTACGGTGAGATTCAGAACGCGGTAACTTAATGCTTTGTCTTGATGAATAGCTTTGTCGGCATTACTCAATGTATAAGGATTGCTCATTTGGCGCTTGGCCACAAAGCTGTCGTTATTCAGGTAGCGTTTGTTGGCCGGCCACATATCGGCAAAAATCAGTATCACCCAAATTGCCAATGCATATTCTGCTTTTAATTTCTTTTTCCAGAAAGCCCAAAGTACACCTGCTGCCAGGGCCACAAAAATAAAGGTGCGGAAGGCATCTTTTTGTACCACCATTTTACGATCGGCCTGCAGCGCACTTAAAAGTTGCTCGGGCCATCCGGCCTGAACCAGGCGGGCATCTGATGGGGCCGTAAAATTTCCGGCAACACTTGGGATTAACGCAAAAAGTAAAGCCAGTCCTCCGGTAATGCCAAAAGAGTATAACAGTACTTTATTGAATTGTTTGTCGCTAATCTCGCGTTTGTATAGGGCCGAAACTGCCATTACGCCCATAAAGGCCATGGCAAATTGCTGAATAACAATAATGTTTTTTACATCGCGGAACTTGTTGTAAAGCGGGAAATAGTCGATCATAAAATTAGCCAGTGCCGGGAAGTATTTCCCTAACGATAAGGCAAACGAGATGACTACTGCTGCAACAATCCACCATTTGTCTTTGCCCTTAATTACAAAAAGGCCCAAAACAAATAAAAAGCAGAGTACAGCGCCAAAATACATATAACCTCCGGCAATGGGTTGGCTGCCCCAGTATAACGGAAGATTGTTGGCAATACGTAAGGCATTTTGTTTTCCCTGCGAGCCTGCTAGCAGTTGATACACATTCGAATCTTCTCCTAACGACTCGCGCATGCTTCCACCTTTAAGGCGGGGAATAAAAGCTGTTAAGGCTTCACCCACGTCATAACTGTAATCGAGAATATAATCTTTATCCAGGCCGGCGGCATTATCATTGGTTGATTTTGGAGTAAGTTCCGACTCGCCTCTTATCGTGTACTTTCCGTACTCGTAGGTCGTCCATAAGGGGGCCAGATTCATACTTAATGCTAAAAGAGCTGCAGCAATAAGTACACCTGAGTTTTTTGCAAAATCCGGAAGTGTTTTTTCTTTAACAGCATCGATAAAATAAACCACTCCTATAATTAACGCCAGTATGGCCGCGTAATAGGTCATTTGCAGGTGGTTGGCTGCAATCATAAACGAAATGCCCAGCGTACTTAACATGAATCCTGCGACGCGTTTATTTCGGAAGGCAAGTAATATGCCGGCAATCAACAAAGGAATATAAGTGATGGCATCGGCCTTTGAGTTATGGCCCGATTCAAGAATAACAAAAAAGAAGGTGGTAAAACCATAAGCGGTTGCTCCGGCCAGACTTAACCAGGGATTATAGCCCAGGGCAATAAACATGAGGTAAAATAAGCTTAATAACAGGAAATGGTAGCTAATGGGGCGGGGGATTTTCAAAATCCATTCTTTCAATTTCTTGGTAATACTTCCTTTATACAATGTTGAAATCTGAAAAGCCGGCATACCGCTAAACATACTGTTTGTCCAAAGAGCTTCATCTCCGGTTTCGGCACGGTAGTCAACAATTTCTTTCGACATTCCTGTGAAATGAATAATATCGGATTGTTGCAAAACTTTACCTTCCAGAACCGGGAAAAAGTAAACTGACGAAGTAATTAAACACAGTAAAACGGGGGCTAAATATTTAATGAGTTTTTTGTTCATTGCCGAGTGCTATTTGAATGTAGAGCAAATATAACCATTGAAACGAGTATGACAATATTTTTAAGGCTGCTGCCCCCGAATGCAACGAGAGCATAGGGATTAATGAAGTTTTTTGTACCTCCTTATTTTATTCAAATTGATTCTAAACTGTATTTTTCATAATTTGCACTAACGTTAAGAACCAGGCTCGGTTAATCCTGTAAATCAGAATTTTTCAAGAATTAAGATTTAATAACCGATCGACTCACATGCCATTTAGTTGGCGTGTACACCGGCTTTAATACTGCCGGCGATAAAGAGGCCGCCCACAGCTTCGAAACTTACAGGCGGCCCACAGTTAACAACGAATTTCTTCGTTATTGTAAACGCCAAAAGTAACTAAAATGGCAACATTAAATGAAAAGGAAAGTCGTGATTTTGTATCGCAGATGATTGTAATGGTCAATCAGAATGCAGGATTGCTTACTGATGCCGGTTTCGATCCTACAGCAAGAATCGAAACGTTGCAGGGTAAACTGCAAACTGCCGACGATGCCGAGGGCGAGCAGCAAAAAGCCCAGGCAGCTGCACTCGATGCTACAAAACTGGCCAACGAAACGTTGAAGTTGGCTTACGACGATGCTTCTGCTTTTGTAAACCTGATAGAAGGTTTGCTGGGAAAAGACCACAGTTTGGTGCGTAAGTTGCGTCAGCTGCGCAAAAAGTAAAAGCGCTGTGAAAATTGAATTCCGCCCTGATTTCGGGGCGGAATTTTTTTTAAATATTAAATTGGAAAAAAATTTCTCCTCCTGACAGGAGGAGGGGACCAGCGCAGCTGGTGAGGTGGTGTATTAAATATCCTCAAACATTTTCCTAGCGTGTTTTAAAATGTCACTTTTAATAATCTCCGGGTATTCATACACCCATCTGTTTTCATAACGGAGAACGGTAATTCCCAATTTTGCCAATTTCTCATCACGTTCCGTGTCCCACGCGATACTATTAAGGTCGGCATGAACTTCACCATCCAACTCAATGGCTAACATCAAATCATAGCAAAAAAAATCAACGATATACATGTCAATAGAATGTTGTCGTCTGAATTTATAACCACCGATTTGTTTGTTTTTCAGCATTTTCCAAAGTGTTGCTTCAGCTGCTGTTGAATGGTTTCTGAGGTGTTTTCGGATGTTTTTTAGCTTTTTGCGGTTATGGAGTTTCATTTTTGATTTAAAAGTAAAGCTAATCGAAATAAAAAACAACCGCCTCACCGCTGTAAACGCGGTCCCCTCCGCCTGAGAGGCGGAGAAAGTTCGTGCTTCAATCAGGCTTTGAAATTCAGGGATCGTGCTTCGAACATTTCTCCTCCAACAATAATAAAATACCTTATTCGCCCCTTTCATGGAGATACGGCAGCAGTGTAAGTCTTTTTAAGGGGCTGTTGCCGAAGGGGGCAGGAGAAGAGCCTGTCCCCTTCGGGCAAAAGCGAGTATCGGGAGGACCAACGCAGCTGAGGTGGTCGGTCTGAGATTGTTATTTTTTAGCCTCATAAGACACCACCCCGTCAGCGAATTTGAATTCTTATTTTTCATAGCAGATCAGGTGTCGTTGCCACCCCTCCTGCAAGGAGTGGAAATATTTCATGCACAAATTTTCTGCTTTACTGTAAAATTTGTTTTGGAAAAAGAAATTTCTCCTCCTGACAGGAGGAGAGCCTGTCCCGATCGGGCAAAAGCGAGCATCGGGAGGACCAACGCAGCTGGTGAGGTGGTGTATTAAATATCCTCAAACATTTTCCTGGCGTGTTTTAAAATGTCACTTTTAATAATCTCCGGGTATTCATACACCCATCTGTTTTCATAACGGAGAACGGTAATTCCCAATTTTGGCAGTTTCTCATCACGTTCCGTATCCCACGCGATACTATTAAGGTCGGCATGAACTTCACCATCCAACTCAATGGCTAACATCAAATCATAGCAAAAAAAATCAACGATATACATGTCAATAGAATGTTGTCGTCTGAATTTATAACCACCGATTTGTTTGTTTTTCAGCATTTTCCAAAGTGTTGCTTCAGCTGCTGTTGAATGGTTTCTGAGGTGTTTTCGGATGTTTTTTAGCTTTTTGCGGTTATGGAGTTTCATTTTTGATTTAAAAGTAAAGCTAATCGAAATAAAAAACAACCGCCTCACCGCTGTAAACGCGGTCCCCTCCGGCTGGGAGGCGGAGAAAGTTCGTGCTTCAATCAGGATTTGAAATTCATAAATTAATTGGGCTTCGTTAATTTCTCCTCCTGACAGGAGGAGAGGTATCCGTCGGCTGACGGATGAGGTGGTGTATTCTACCGTAACAATCTTACCCTCCCGATAGAAATTGTCTTACGTATGATTATCCTTCCAAAACGTCAGATAGTCATCATCTTTTAGAAGATATACTTCATTTTCCATAAGATAGCCTCCGTCTGATAGAAGATAATCGTGAAAAACCATCAGCGAAAGCAGATCTTCCATAAGATGATGATGCGCTGATGCCCGATAGCCTTTCGCTGGCATAAGAGGAAGGCCATCGGGCACAAGATAATGGCGATCTTCCATAAGATAATCGTTCGCTGCCGTCAGATGATGATGATCTTTTGGTGGCGAATTGTTCTGTAACCCTTATTTAATGTGGGATTTGGGAAGATTATCTGTCGGAGAAGTTTGCAAGAGAAGAGGTTGAAAAATTTGCAATGTTTGTTAGCCTGCATTTGTACCACTACTTTTATTCTAATTGCTTTTACTATTTTTGGAATCTTCATACTTACCTAATGGGAATTATTATAAAACAATCAATAAAAGGGGCAATCTGGTCGTACTTGGGCGTGGGAGTTGGGTTTGTCACTACTGCATATTTGTATCCGAATTACCTTACGCCGGAAATTGTGGGTCTGTTTGCCTTGCTGCTGGCCTGGTCGAACTTGTTTGCATCATTTTCGGCCCTGGGATTTCATGGTGTAACGGCCCGTTTGTTTCCGCGCTTTCGCGATAAAGAGAAGGGACATAACGGCTTTCTGTTTATCGCTTTAATGGTTATGCTTACCGGCTTTGTTTTATTCCTAATAGCTTTTTTATTTTTACGTCCCTGGCTGGTGGAAAGTAACCTCGAAAAATCGGCTTTGTTCGCCCACTATGTTGATTTGCTGGTGCCGTTAACCTTTCTGGCACTTGTTTTTGCCTTTCTCGATGGTTTTACTAAAATGTTGTACAACGCCGTATTGGGAGCACTGCTAACCGAATTTGTGCAGCGTGTATTAATTCTACTGCTATTGTTGCTTTACATCTTTGGATGGCTTACACCAAATGCACTGATTCTTGCCTACGCCGGGGCCATCGGTTTAAAAGGAGTCTTTATCTTTTTTTATCTCTTGTTTCGGAAAGAACTAAACTTTCGGCCACAACTTAATTTTATTGATCAAGGCCTGAAGCGAGAAATGGTGACCGTGGCCATTTTTAGTGTATTGACTGGTATTAGCGGCACCATCGTTTTTCAAATCGATAAGATTATCATTAACCAGGTAATGGGGCTAAGCGCAACAGGTGTTTATACCATTGCCTTTTATTTTGGAACGCTGGTAGTAATACCATCGCGCACCTTGTTAAGGATTTCGGGAACCTTAATTGCCGATGCGTTTAAAAATAACGACCTTAAAACGATAGAAGATATCTACCATAAAAGCTGTTTAAATCAGTTTATTATAGCCGCTTTTTTGTTTGGAGGCATTTGGATTAACATTGATAATATTCTTGAAATCCTTGGCCCCGATTATGCGGGTGGCAAATGGGTGATCTTTTTTATTGGGCTGGCGTATGTTATTGATATGGCTACCGGGGCAAACGGTAATGTTATCAGTTATTCGAAGTACTACCGTATGACGCTTTGGTTGTGGCTATCTCTGGTTGTTGTAATGATTATTTTAATGCTCTTATTTATTCCGGCTTGGGGGATTAGTGGAGCCGCAGCCGCTATAACTCTAACATTTCTCTTAAATAATTTCATGAAGTTTATTTATGTAAAAGTAAAATTGGGGATGCAGCCCTTTACCTTAAAGTTTCTTACTGTTGTTCTGGTATTTGCACTTTCCTGGGGGGCATCATTTCTGATTCCGCAGCTCGATTTAATTCCCGATATTTTACTTCGAAGTGCGGTGTTTTCCATGGTTTATTTATTTCTTACTTATTTTCTGAAAATCTCAGAAGATATTGATGGTTTGGTTAAAAGAATTATTGATAGAATAACTATTGTCTGATGTTTAGTTTTTTTGGAGGATAGTGTTGGTTGAAAAGGAGGATGAAATGATTGGGAAGAAGCAATTGATTGAAAAGAATGCTGTTATATTACCGGAAATTGAAATGGGAGATAATAAGCTGTTGGGTACTGGATCAGTTTTGTAAAAAGTATAAAAAAAGGTTTTTGTATCATTGTAGGGAGTTCTGGGGAAGTGATTGAGAAAGTACTTGTTGATGATAATTAGTGTCGCAAAAATATGAAAGTTATATACATCTGTTACCAAGATTTTTCAGATTTTACGAGTGGGTCAAAAGTACGTCCTTATAAAGTTTATAAGACTTTTTTAGAAAAGGGGGATGACGTTATTTTAATAAACGGAAGGATTAAGCAAAGGCTAAAATTGTTTTTTTCTTTACTTAAAAGTAAAGCATATAGAAATGCCGATTACTGTTATGTAGAGCCTTCTACTTATCCAGCAAATCCGCTGGACTATATTATGTTCTTTTATTTCAAATATAAGAATATCCCAATGGGTTATTTTTACCGGGACATGTATTACCGTTTTCCTGATTTATTTAAACTGGAAGGATTGAATAAGCATATCTTGTTATTGCGATATAAATTTGATTTAGTTTTATTTAAAAGATTATTCAAAGTTGTGTTCTTTCCTTCTCAACTAATGGCCAGTTATTTCAAATTTAAAGTAAAAGTGCCATTACCTCCGGCAGGCAATCTTGAATTTGAAGGGGATGAGGAGTTTTACCATTCGATAATTTACGTTGGAGGAATTAACAATATGCTGGGATCCAGGATCTTGCTTGAGGCTATGGATTTAGTAAATAATCAAGGTAAAAAACTACAACTAAATCTAATTTGTAGAGATCAGGATACAAAAGATATTAGTGAATACCATAACAAGAGTTGGTTAAATGTTCTTCATCTTAGTGGTGATCATTTAAAAGAAATTTATAATAAATCAGATTTTGCTATAATACCAAGAAAGAGGAATCCATATTTCGATTTTTCAATGCCTGTTAAGTTACTTGAATATATGTCTTACGGTAAGCCGATGGTTGTTACAGATTGTACTGAAATGGCCAATTTTGTGCAAAGAAACGAGATCGGAATTGTTGCGGAAGATAATGCTGAGAGTTTGGCGAGGTCAATAATTGAATTATCTGACAGTCCCGAAAAGCTTAATAAGTTTCGAAAAAATATTAGGCAATCATTACTGTCTGAAAATTTGTGGAAACATAGAATAAATACGATTGAAGAAGCTCTTCTATCTTAGTTGATTATATTATGTCATAGATACTTTTCTTTCTATATTCTAATTTGAAGTCAGAAAGAATCTGATGCTTACTATTACATTTTGGAACTATACTAAGTATTAATAAATCATGAATGGCGTTGACTATATTTTCAATATTACGTTTAACAATAACTCCTGAGCTACTAACAATTTCTGGTAATCCTCCTACGTTTGTCACAACCGGAATACATCCGAAATACATGGCTTCGGCTAGTGCCATGCCAAAAGACTCGGAACGCGACAACTGGCAGTAAATTTTTGCTTTTTGGTAATAGGCAACAAGTTCCGGATGAGGAATCTTCTCTTTTATTGTTAGGTTGTCAGGCAAATTATTTAGCAAATGTGCCAGTTTTTCCGAGTTTAATCCAATAATAAGGAATTTGTATTGCGGAAGTAGCCGGGCTACTTCAATAAAGGTATCAATTCCTTTGATGTAAAATGTCTGTTCTTTTTCAATAAGACCAACTGTAACAATTAAGTTTTCTTTTTTTGATAATCTCCTTCGCAGCATTTTTATCAAGGGAAACACAATTATAAATTAGCTCCGTATTTGCTTTTGGGGCTATCCAGTTTACTTTTCGATCCACGTATTTGGAAACTGTAAGGTTCACGGAAGAATGGTTCATGGAATATAACGAAAAAAAACCTCTTAATTTGGAGGTAAAAACTCCATAAGCTAAGTGTTGTATTCTGGCTACATCGTAACCTCCAATTACCACAAAGGACTTTTTCTTGAAAACCATGGAAAATAAAACCGGCAAGAAGGAATGATAGTCAGCAAACCATATATAAGCTGCATCGAATTTTCGAATATGGAATAACAAAAAAAAGAACTGTTTCAGAAACTCCAGCAAGTTTCGATAAAGTCCTTTTACCGGTTTATATTGGTACTTCTCAACATGGTACCTTTCAGACAAAATCTCATGGTCTGTTTTTACGAAAGTGGAGAAGTTTGTGTAAACCAGCAGAATATTTTTTTTCATTCAAGGAAACATTAAAAATGTTGTACTTTTGATGTTCTACAAAGGTAATAATTCATGCTAAAGATACTCACGATAGTAGGCGCCCGGCCACAATTTGTAAAAGCAGCAGCTTTAAGCAGGGCATTAAAAAAACAGGGCATTAAAGAGGTGTTGGTACATACCGGCCAGCATTTCGATAAAAATATGGCCGAAATATTTTTTACCGAGATGGAAATTCCCGAGCCGAAATATAACCTGGGCATTAATTCGCTTTCGCATGGAGCCATGACCGGCCGTATGCTGGAAGAAATTGAAAAGGTATTGCTGGTGGAAAAACCTTCGGTGGTTGTTGTGTTTGGCGATACCAATTCGACGATTGCCGGGGCTTTGGCGGCCAGCAAACTGCATATTCCTGTTGCCCATGTGGAGGCCGGATTACGAAGTTTTAATATGCATATGCCCGAGGAAGTGAATCGTATTTTAACCGATCGTATCTCCGATTTTCTTTTTTGCCCTACCGAAACAGCTGTTAAAAATCTGCATAACGAGGGGTTTAGTAATTTTAATTGTAAAGTTGAGAACATTGGAGATGTAATGTACGATGTAGCCATGTATTATAGTCAAACATCGGAAAATAAATCGACTATAATAGAGGACTTAAACCTGAAAGACAAACCGTTTATTCTGGCAACACTGCACCGCCAGGAAAATACCGACGATTTAAATCGCTTAAATGCAATAATTGAAGCATTTAACAATCTAACCGATAAGTTTCATATCGTTTTACCCTTACATCCACGTACAAAAAATATTATCGAAAGAGAAAATATCAAGTTAGCTTTTCAGCCCATTCAACCGGTTGGCTATTTCGATATGATAGAATTGCTTAAAAACTGCAACATGGTGGTATCCGATAGTGGAGGCCTGCAAAAAGAGGCTTTCTTTTTTAAGAAACATTGTTTGGTTACACGCGATGAAACGGAATGGACTGAACTGGTTGACCTGAATTATAACTTTATGGTGGGAGCAAACCGCGAAGCAATAGAACAAAAAGCGATTGAACTTGCAAATGTTAGCAGCAAGTTTAATGAAAAGCCATACGGCGATGGTAATGCTGCCGAAAAAATTGCCAGCTATTTAAAGAATAATCTGGCGTAAAAGAATTGATATGAAAACCATACACATGTGCGACCTCTACGGCCAATACCTCACGCTAAAAGAGGAGATCGATGCGGCCATGCAAGACGTAATAAAATCAACCTTATTTATAAAAAGCGGGAAAGTACTCGATTTTGAGGAAAAACTGGCAACTTATTTAAACACCCATGTAATTAGCTGTGGAAATGGTACCGATGCCTTACAAATGGCCTATATGGCCCTCGGCTTAAAGCCAGGCGATGAGGTGATTACAACACCCTTTACTTTTGTGGCAACGGTTGAAACGGCTGTGCTAATGGGATTAAAACCGGTTTTTGTTGATGTTGACCCGGGCACGTTTAATATGGATGTCAATCAGCTTGAAGCTTTGATTACCCCAAAAACAAAAGCTATTGTTCCGGTGCATTTGTTTGGGCAGTGTGCCAATTTAGAAGCGGTTATGGGCATTGCCCAAAAACACAATCTGTATGTAATTGAAGATGCCTGCCAGGCCCTGGGAACCGATTATATTTTTAAAAATGGGACAAAACAAAAAGCCGGCACTATTGGAGCTATTGGTTGTAATTCGTTCTTCCCCTCGAAGAATCTTGGTGCTTTTGGCGATGGCGGGGCTGTTTATGCAAAAGATGAAGAATTGGCGGGTATTATAAGGTCGATTGCCAACCACGGCATGAAAGCCAAATACCAATACGAACGCATTGGTGTAAATTCGCGTTTAGACAGTATTCAGGCCGCTATTCTTGAGGTGAAGCTAAAGTATTTCGATAAGCATATAAAAGCCCGTCAGGAGGCAGCAGCATATTACGATGAACATCTTTCGGAGTTGGAAGGAATTGAAATTCCGGAAAGGGTGGAATACAGTACGCACACCTTTCATCAATATACCATTAAAACCGAAAAAAGGGATGAATTACAGGCTTTTCTGAAATCCAAAGGAATACCATCGATGGTGTATTATCCCGAGGTTTTTCATTTACAGGAAGCGTATAAGTTTTTGGGGTATAAGGAAGGTGATTTCCCGGTGAGTGAACGATTAACAAAAATAGTTTTATCGTTGCCTATGCATACTGAATTGGATGAGGAGCAGCTGGAGTATATCGTCGGAAACACTAAAGAATTTTTTAGTCGTTAACCGCAGAGACGCGGAGACGCAATGAAAGTACGCATAGCGCCTTAGCGCCTACGCGGTGAAAAAGGAAGAACATGAATAAAGAAAGATACAATCAACTTTCAAAAGAAATTTTAGATGCTTCAATCACTGTTCATAAAGAAATGGGGCCGGGATTGTTGGAATCGGTTTACGAATTTTGTTTGATGAAAGAATTGGAATTACGCGGTATTGTTGCCAGGAATCAGGTTCCGGTACAATTAATATACAAAGGATATGAATTAAATAAGGATTACCGCATTGATATTTTGGTAGAAAATGAAGTAATAATAGAACTAAAAGCTGTTGAGGTTTTGTTGCCGGTTCATGAAGCACAAATAATTTCACATTTAAAACTTACTGATAAGCGACTTGGATTTTTAATTAATTTTAATGTTCCACTGCTAAAACAAGGGTTTAGAAGATTTGCATATGATTTTTAAGATGATAATTGTAAAGGCATAATAAATTGAACATTGCGCCTTAGCGTCTCAGCGGTAAAAGAAATAATTATGGAAAGATATTACGCACACGAAACGGCCATCATAGACGAAGGAGCAAGGATTGGCGAGGGCTCAAAAATATGGCATTTCTGCCATGTAATGGGAAGTGCCGAGATGGGGAAAGACTGCATATTAGGCCAAAATGTTTTTGTTGGCAACAAGGTAAAGCTGGGCAGTAATGTTAAGGTGCAAAATAATGTTTCGTTATACGAAGGTGTAATTTGTGAAGATGATGTTTTTTGCGGGCCATCGATGGTTTTTACCAATGTAATCAATCCGCGAAGCGCCGTTGAGCGAAAAACTGAGTTTAAGCCAACTCTTGTCAGGAAAGGGGCCAGTATTGGTGCCAATGCAACTATTGTGTGTGGAACTACCTTAGGAGAATATTGCTTTATCGGTGCAGGCGCAGTTATTACAAAAGACGTTAAGCCATTTGCGCTGATGGTTGGTGTTCCTGCAGTGCAAAAGGGATGGGTAAGCCGGAGTGGTGCGATTTTGGGCGCAGATCTGGTTTGTCCTGAAACCGGAGAAAAGTATAAATTAGCAGGCGATAATTTAGAATTAGTGAGCGAATGACATATAAAAAGCAAATACTGGATAAAGTAGCCGAAAAGCAACTGTTAATAGGAGTTGTGGGTTTGGGCTATGTGGGATTACCGCTGGCCGTAAGTTTTGCACAGGAAGGAAATAAAGTGCTGGGTTTCGACAAAGCCGAGGCAAAGGTAAAAAAAGTCAACGCAGGAGAAAACTTTATAGGAGATATAGAGGACTGGGAGTTGGAGCAGGTGGCAGAATCCAATTATCTTAAGGCAACAAGCGACTTTTCGGAATTAAAAAATTGCGATGCCATACTTATATGTGTACCAACACCTCTTGATCGCTACAAAAAGCCTGATATGAGCTACATTGAGGCGGCTTGTACAGAAATAGGCAGGAACATGAAAGAAGGTACCTTTGTCAGCCTTGAGAGTACAACGTATCCAACGACTACCGAAGATTTTATGCTGCCCATTATTGAACGTGAATCGGGATTAAAACAGGGCGAAGATTTTTGGTTGGCGTTCTCTCCGGAGCGGGTAGATCCGGGAAACCAGGATTTTAAAACCAAGAATACCCCCAAGGTGCTGGGCGCTTTAACTTCCGATGGACTAGAGATTGGCGAAGCGATCTATAAACTGGCCATCGAGAACGTACATCTGGTAAGTTCTCCGCGGGTAGCCGAAATGGTTAAGATTCTGGAAAACACCTACCGCCTTATTAATATTAGTCTTATCAACGAGTTGGCATTACTGGCCGGCAAAATGGACATTAATATCTGGGAGGTAATTGATGCCGCCAAAACCAAACCCTTTGGATTTCAGGCTTTTTATCCCGGGCCGGGAGTAGGAGGGCATTGTATTCCGCTCGATCCTTTTTATTTGGAGCATATTGCAAAAAAATTCAATTTCGAATTAAGTATGATACATACGGCCGGGCATATCGATCTGTTGATGGCGCACCGTATGACCCTAAAAATTACCTCGGCTTTAAATCGTCAGAAAAAAGCGCTTAACGGAAGTAAAGTTTTGTTTTTGGGAGTAGCTTATAAACCCAACATTGATGACGAACGAGAATCTCCTGCATTAAAAATTATTGATGAAGTGGTAAATAAGGGGGCAGAGGTGAGTTATCACGATCCTTATATTCCGGAAATAAAGACAGAAGGAGACCGAATTTTTACCAGCACAAACCTAAGCGAGGAAATCCTGAATGATGCCGATTGTGTTGTAATTACCACCCACCACTCGGTATTTGACGCTGAGTTTATTGAGCTTAACTCGAAACTTGTGGTCGATTTAAGAAATGTAATTAAAGAGGCGTCAGACAAAGTATATAAATTATAGTTTTAATTCAAAGTCAGTGTAGTATTCAGGGCTTTGTACCAATTTGTAGTATTAATGAGTAAACGATTTGCACTAATAGGAGCGGCAGGATACATCGCCGACCGCCATATGAGAGCCATTAAAGAAACCGGCAATGATTTGATTTGCGCCACCGACAGGTTCGACGTAATGGGGCGTATTGACAGTTATTTCCCCGAGGCCGAGTTTTTTTTGGAGCACGAGAACTTTGAAAAGTACATGGACGACCTCCGTATGGCCGGAAATCCTGTTGATTATGTAAGTATTTGTACACCGAACTACATGCATGCCTCGCATATTCGTTTTGCTTTACGAAATGGTGCCGATGTAATTTGCGAAAAACCCTTGGTGATTTACCCCAGGGAATTGGATGTGTTAAAGGAAATTGAAAAGGAAACCGGAAAGCGGGTAAATACCGTCCTTCAATTACGTTACCATCAAACTATTCTCGATCTGAAAAAGAAAGTTGATGCGGGTGGGGATAAAATGTATGATGTAGATTTAACTTACATGACTACCCGCGGCAAATGGTACTTTAAAAGCTGGAAAGGCGAGATGGAAAAATCAGGAGGAGTGGCTACCAATATAGGAATTCACTTTTTTGATATGCTTACCTGGATTTTCGGAGCGGTAAAAGAAAATGTGATTCATGTTTACGAGGCCGACAAAGCCGCCGGTTATCTTCAGTTGGAAAAAGCCCGTGTGCGTTGGTTTTTAAGCCTCGATGCCAGAGACTTGCCGGCGTATGCTACAGAGCGGGGAATGCGTACTTTTCGATCGATTACCGTAAACGGCGACGAAGTGGAATTTAGTGGCGGCTTTACTGATTTGCATACCGTAACCTATCAGAATATATTGAATGGTAATGGTTTTGGCTTGGATGATGCGCGCGAAAGTATTGTGCTTACCGATTATGCCCGTAACACAAAACCAGTTGGATTGAAAGGGGATTATCATCCATTGTTGAAAGGATAAGGCTATTTTGTTGCAATATCAATAATTTTTTTTGCCAGATTTTTTCTTGAGTATTCTTGAAAGGAGTTGCTGTTTACCCGTAATGCATTTTTTTTGAATAACTCATAGTAATCCCGAATGGTTTTTTCCATGCCTGTTTTGTCGTTAAAGTTATGGCAGGAACCGGATTGTGTTTCACTAATAATTTTTGCATAGTCGGCAATTGTTGGACCAATCGCCAAAATGGGGCGTTTTAAGGCAAGGTACTCGTACATTTTCCCGGGAAGAATTCCCATAACGTTAGGCGCATTATTTAACGGAAGTAGCAAAACCTGCGAAGATTTCAGTAGGGATAAGCCTTTTTTATGGGGAAGATGCTCAATGATACACACATTATCATACAAATTGCAATTTCTGATACTCTCCAATATGGTATTATCTGTTTGGCCAATAAGTTGAATTTTTAAGTTCGCTTTAAAACTGTTGTCCTCCTCTGCAAGTTTCTGCAATATACTCCACAGATGAACAGGATTCCTGTCTTTATTAAAGGCCCCAAAGTGTGAAATTGTAAATTCCTTGTCAAGCTTATCTTCTGCAAATTCAAAGTCTGCCGGATCATAACCGTTGTTAACAATTTCAATTTTCCTGTTTGCAATTTTCGAAATATCTCGTGCACAGCCCGGGCTTACTGTAATTACGCTATCTGCTTTCGTTAGCACCTTTTTTTCAAGCTTCCGGTGTTTTTTATCTGCCCATTTGGTCAACCTTAATTTTGAGTAAAAATCAATATCAGTCCAGGGATCCCTAAAATCGGCTATCCACTTAATGTCCGGAAATCTTTTTTTCAAACCTAAAGCAATTAAATGCATGCTGTGTGGTGGCCCTGTTGAAACGATGGCATCAATATCGTTCTCATTTAAATATTTTGATAAATACTTAATTGAAGGCCTTATCCAGAACATTCTGGGATCGGGAATTAAAAAGTTTCCGCGGATAAAAACAGAGAGTTTGCTTTTCCAGTTACCCGAAGAAGCTTCCGAAACATAGCCGGCTTTAAACTTTGTATCTTTCTTTTTCCCGGTTAAAAAGCGGTAAATATCGTAGGGTTCCCATATGGGATATTTTAACACCGTGGTATTTGGATGAATTTCCTGTAATAAGCTTTCGTCGTTAACCGAGGCATCCGGATTTTCGGGCGTGTAAATTATTGGCTGCCATCCTTGTTCGGGTAAATATTTCGACATTTTTAACCAGCGCATAACACCGCCTCCTCCACTTGGTGGCCAGTAATAAGTTATAATCAGAATTTTTTTCATGGCTAAAGCGATTGGTAGATTTGTATTAACTTTTCCACAAACACCTCCCACGAATATTTTTTTTTCTCTTCTGCAGCATTGGTGCTAAATTCCGATTCCTTTTTTAGCTCATAGAATCTGTAAATGGCATCGGCAATTTCCTGTTTATCGGAATTTACCACATAGCCCACTTTTTCGTTGGGTATCAGTTCGGCCAGGCCTCCAACGTTGGTGGTAATCATGGGTTTGTTAAAATGATAGGCAACTTGTGTTATTCCACTTTGCGTGGCTGTTTTGTAGGGCTGTACCACCACATCCGAAGCGCAGAAATACTTGTGCACATCGGTATTCGGAATAAAGTCGGTTCGCAGTTCAATGTAATCTTGCAGTTTATTCTTTTTTATGATTTCCAGGTACTTATCCGGCTTGGAGTAAAACTCTCCGGCAATCAATAACTTTGCCGGAAGTTCGCGCAATTTATTATCGGCAAAAGCTTCCAGCAGTATATCGAGGCCTTTGTAATCGCGGATAAATCCAAAAAACAGAATGTAATTTGTTTTTGCATCCAGCCCAAGTTGTTCTTTGGCTGTTGCTTTGGGAATTATTTCTCCAAAGTTGTCGTAGAGCGGGTGCGGTGTATAGCTGCGTGGTTTTGTGGTGTCAAACTGATTCAGGTCGTTCAGCACACTTTTCGACATGGTGATAAAAGCATCAACATTTTTCACAAAGTACTTCGACAGCAACGAATCGCCCGGCTTTTTCTCGTGTGGAATTACATTGTCGGTGATCGCGATAACTTTGGTCTTTTTGTTTTTCCTGACGATTTTGGAAATCGTTCCAAGGCACGGTCCCATAAACGGTATCCAGTAGCGCAGAATCACCAGATCGGGTGCTAGTTTTTTCAGGTACCGGCCAACTTTTATCCAGTTAAACGGATTGATGGAGTTAACCATTACCTCAATATCCAGGCCTTCGGGAGGTGTTTCTTCCGAATATTGCGTTTTCCCGGGAAACAAAATCGATGGGTACTGGAGGCTGAATGTGTATATTTTTACTTCGTCGCCATTATCGATAAAAGCCTTTGCCATTCGTTCGTTGAAAGTGGCAATTCCGCCGCCTCGGAGGGGGTAGGCCGAACCTACAATGGCAATTTTTCTTTTTTCCTTAGTCATTTTGTTTTGGTTTTACAATTTCCCAATATCCGGTTTTTGCGCTTCCAACCCTTTGGATAATATTAAGTTCGCGTAATAGTTTGAGGTCTCTTTTTATCGTTTCTCTTCCGGCACTGCAAGCTATTGCAAGTTTGGCAATGGTTATCGACGGATCAATTTTTATTCGATTGATAATCTGTTTCTGTCTTTCATTTACAGGCTCATTTACAGGCTCATTTACGGGCTCATTTACAGGCTCATTTGCAGGCTCATTCTTTTTGTTAGCCAATGACAATGTAATTTTAGCCTGTATATAACCACTTAAATCTGAGACGCTAAACTGTAAGTCGGGATAGTCCGAGAACCATTCTCTGAGTCTTTTGTAGCCTGTTCCGTATTTCTCGATATCGCCTGTAAGGTAAAAAGCTTCTGTAAGCAGTTTATTCCTGTGTCGGGAAATGTAGTTGTCGGTATAAAGGTCTTCAATTTTAAGTCCTTCCATGAGTTTCCCGGGATTTGTAATTTCAATGCTTTCATCAAAAATCTTTACAATAACATCGGTAGGGGTGGAATAATCGCGATGAACAATGGCGTTTAGCAATAATTCCCGGATCGCAGGAATGGGATACTGCCAATGTTCGGTTCGTTGTAAACCTGTTCCCCCAAATTTAAAACCAAGCCTGATATTTTTCTTGATGAATGTTAATGCTTCTTCTACCGCCAGAACCAAGGGGCTTCGAATCATTAAATCATCAATAATTGTCGTTTCTGATTTAAAACGTCCCAAGTGAATATTCGTCAGGTGGTTCCCGAATAACAACTCGCTGGCCCGTGTTAGCCTGTTGTTTTTAATTAAACCAAGCCTGGCAAAATCGTGTTTAATGTTGCCTGATAACTGAAATCGGCCTGAATTTCCGGATTTGTTACGGAAGACTTCGATGGCATCTTTATCTAATTCTTCAAAGTCTGTGTCAACTTCAAATGAATCAAACGAATAATTCAGACTTGTAAGTCGAAGTTCGGTAATTTCGTCGGCAGACAAGATATGATTTGAATTCATTTTTCTTATATAGTGTCTGCCTTTGCACGATACAGGTTTTATAGGGAATTCGTTAACCGAAAATACAACAATTGTTTTGTTGTTATATTTAATGATTTTGGTATCGGGAATTATTGCAGGTTCGGTAGTTTGTTTTATTTCGTTTAACCATTTCTGAATTGTTTCTTCCGTGATGGAGATTCCTGTCGGTATTCCCTTGTTGTTCACTCCAATCAGAATTTTTCCTCCGTCAGTATTTGAAAATGCGACGATTGTTTCTATTACTGCTTTATTGAATGACTGTTTATATTCAACAGTATTACTTTCTCCTTGAAAAATAATATTTTTTAAATCATCATTTGTCATTCTAAAAAAAATGAATTGGCGATTATGTTGTTTCGATGGATAAAGATATTAGAATTTACCTAAACAGTTCAGGTTTTGTTTTTTAATAAAAAGGGGATAAGCACAATGCCTATCCCCTTTTTGTATAATTTTTTGTAGATGTTTACAATTTTCCAAACAACGTTTTGTAGCTCACCTGCTCGCCAATAATTTTACCCAGATCGGCAATGGCAACACGCTCTTGCTCCATGGTATCGCGGTAGCGGATGGTAACCGTGTTGTCTTCGGCTGATTGATGATCGACAGTTACGCAGAACGGCGTACCAATAGCATCCTGACGGCGGTAACGTTTACCAATCGAGTCTTTTTCGTCGTACTGACAGTTGAAATCAAATTTCAGTTCGTCGATAATTTCGCGTGCTTTTTCAGGCAGACCGTCTTTTTTAACCAGCGGCATAACGGCCAGTTTTACCGGAGCCAGTACCGGAGGTAATTTCAATACTACACGGGTATCTTTTTCCAGTTGCTCTTCACAGTAACTTGCTGAAATTACCTGCAGGAACATGCGGTCGACACCAATCGATGTTTCCACAACATAAGGAACGTACGATTCGCCCAGTTCAGGGTCGTAGTAACGTATTTTTTTGCCTGAATATTCTTCGTGTTGCGATAAATCGAAGTCGGTACGCGAGTGAATACCTTCCACTTCTTTAAACCCGAATGGGAATTTATACTCCACATCAACAGCAGCGTTGGCATAGTGCGCCAGCTTTTCGTGCTCGTGGAAACGGTAGTTTTCGTCGCCAAAACCAAGTGCACGGTGCCATTTCATACGTGTTTCTTTCCATTTTTCGAACCAGTCGAGCTCGGAGCCGGGACGAACAAAGAATTGCATTTCCATTTGTTCGAACTCGCGCATACGGAAAATAAACTGACGGGCTACAATTTCGTTACGGAAAGCTTTACCAATTTGGGCAATACCAAACGGAATTTTCATACGGCCGGTTTTTTGCACATTCAGGTAGTTCACAAAAATACCCTGTGCCGTTTCGGGGCGAAGGAAAATTTTTGAAGCACCTTCAGCAGTCGATCCCATTTCGGTAGCAAACATCAGGTTAAACTGGCGTACATCGGTCCAGTTGCGCGAGCCTGAAATAGGGCAAACAATTCCTTCGTCTTCAATAATCTGCTTTAATCCTGCCAGGTTGTTGTCGTTCAGTGCGTCAGAAAAGCGGGTATGCAGCGTGTTCCATTTTTCCTGGTTAGCCAGAACGCGAGGATTGGTTTCGCGGAATTGTTTTTCATCAAAAGCATCGCCAAAACGTTTTGCTGCTTTGGCCACTTCCTTGTTCATTTTTTCCTCGTACTTTGCCAGCTGGTCTTCAATAAGTACATCGGCACGATAGCGTTTTTTCGAGTCTTTGTTATCGATTAACGGATCGTTAAAAGCATCAACGTGGCCCGATGCTTTCCAGATTGTGGGGTGCATAAAAATGGCCGAATCCAACCCAACCACATTTTCGTGCAACAACACCATGCTGTCCCACCAGTATTTTTTGATGTTGTTTTTCAGTTCAACACCCATTTGTCCGTAATCGTACACTGCGCCAAGCCCGTCGTAAATCTCGCTCGATTGAAATACATATCCGTATTCTTTGCAGTGCGCTACCAGTTTCTTGAAAATATCTTCTTGTGCCATCTAACTATAATTTCTGAATTGTGAACGCAAAAATAGGATAAAATTCTAAAGTACAGGGGAGAGAGCCGGAAGATTAAGGATTAGTGATTAAAGATTAATAGAATATTAGGGAGTGAGTTATTGAGGAAATGAGGAACGGAAAATCTTCAGCGATTGGATTTGATTGAATGGAGATTGATTTTAAGATTGAAAGAAGATTGCGAAATTGATAAACTGTGAAATTGTAGGTCTCAGCCCGTATTCATTTCAGGGACAAGTTACGAGCTACGGATTTCGGGTTTTTCGTCTTTGTGGAACTTTGTGGTAGAAACCTTTTAAACACGAAAATGCTAAGACACGGAGTTTTTTTGAACCACATAGAAACATAGGACACAGTAGATTCGATTTACGCGCTAAGCGATTTAGAACTGCTAAGCGCATAGAATTAGCACTGCTAAATTGTTCTATTGCAAAATTGTAATGATGTTAACTGCAGACTGCAAACTTTCTTCCTGTTTATGAAAGTAAAAAACATTAATCTTTACACGTTATTTCTTACTTTTTCCTTTAAACTTTTTCCTTTTGCCTTGTCTTAATCTACTTCCTCAAAGTCAACATATTCGCCATTGTCCTGGTTGTTCCTGTTGCTTGAACGTCGGTTTTCAACCGTAACTTCGCCTTCAGGGCGTTTGGGGTGTTGCTGGCGTTGCTGCTCCTGCATTTTTTGCTGCATATTTTTCATGCCCTTGTCGATTATTTTAGGGAAGAGATAGCGCACAATAAAGCGAAATCCGAAGTAGATAACAGCAATTATAACGAGTGTTCTGAGGAATCCGACGATGTATAGTGTAATAAATAAAGTCATAACAAAAACTAATTTGGCTCGGTGGAAAATAATAAGTTCACACCAAACGACAAATTTAAATTTTTTGCCTTAGATGGTTGCACCAGCCGGGCAATATTATTTGTTGCCAGGTAAAGTTGTACTCCTCTGGCCGTGTAGCTACAGGCAAAACCGGGCATAACCTGCTTAATGTTATAAAGATTCAGTCCGCTGCTTAATTCGAAACGGGTTCCTAAAAGCAGATTGAAATAGCCCGCTAAATAGTTGTTGGCATCTCCGTTGTAGTAAGTGAAGTTGTTGGCAAAATTCAGCGTCATTCCATCGTTTATCCGGTGTGTTACCATCAGGTTTAGCGTTACCGGAAGCAGTTCGTACCGGCGCTGGGCAAAAGCCTCAGATGTTGTTTTATAGGGCAGCGAATCAGTTAGGGCATCTAAAGCTGCCCGGGGTTCAAAATAGTAAGCGGCAGCAGAGTCGGAAGACTGGTAGAGATGCGTATAATCTATCGACCCGACGAAGGTATTTTTATAAGCCTTGTAGTTTAAGGTGGTAAAAGCAATATCGGTAATTGCCGCCGCAACGGTGGTTTCTTTGTTTAGCTGGTAGGTGAACCCCAAATCGATGCCGGCTCCCATATTTTTGAACTTAAAAAAGTAATCTCCGGCAGTAAAATCGGTTTTTATACTTGTTTTTCCTTTAAGCGGGTCGTACTGCACATCAATTGGGCCTGAAATTCGATAACTACCTTCCGGAATAACTTGCAGAACCTTCCTGTCTTCATCGGTGTGTACTATTACATTTAGGTTTTGGATGTCGTAAAACGCGCGGCCAAACAGCACTTTTGGTCGTATGCCAACACTTAGTTTCCTGTTAACTTGTTTGGCATACGAAAAAGCCAGTTCTCTGAAAACTTGTGTTTTAAACGAGAAGGGGCCAAATTCTTCTTCCTGCCCATAATAGGGAAGAAGCCCCTGATCGATAAATTTCAGAAACTCGTGATCGAAATTTCCCCAACCCAGAGCTCGTTCCGAAAGGGAAAAACTTAAGGTTCGTTTATCGTTTCGGTGACTTAAATAAACAAGTGGCAGCGTTGCATAAGCTACAGCATCGCCGGGTTTGCCTAGAGACGTGTAAAAATTATCGAAGCTATAATCGAAGTTTTCGGTAAAGAAATAATCGGCCGAAAAATTAGCATTCCAGTGAAGTGCGGCTCCTGACAAAACCGGAAGACCAATCACCAGCTTTTCGGTTTTATTATGAAATGCCGGATTGGACTGCGACGATTGACTCACCTCCGACAAAAATTGCAGCGGATTTCCGCTTTGTGCTGTTGCCGGAATTTTGCAAAGTGCAGTAAGCAGAATGAGTACGAATCCTATTTTTACGGCTAAGTTTTTCATTTAACGATAACGATTATTTATACGCTAACACGCCGCTGGCGGAGAATACGCAAATAATCATTTCCCTTCAGGAAAATCATTTTACCTTTTTGTTTAAATACAACGTAAAAATATGGTTTCTATTTGATTCGGAATGTTTTGGTCGCAAAAAAAAGGTGGAGTCTCCACCTTGATATGTTTAGAAAAACGAACGGTGATAACACTGATTAAACTGATTTTTGCTGATTTGTATGTCTGCTAATTTTTCGATTGCAAACTTGTTGTTACCTGTTTTCAGCGAAAATCAGAAAAATCTGTGTCATCAGCGTTCTGCTAATTATCGCTGGCTAACATCGCCACCGCTCGATTCATCGATGTCTCTGATGGCGGGATTTCCATGGTAATTAATGTCCGATCCGCTGCTGGCATTGGCATACAGTTCGTCGCTAACACTCACGGTAATATCTGATCCGCTGCTGGCATTGGCATGGCAAATTACCGATTCAAGACTGCCGGCTTTAATATCTGAGCCACTGCTGGCATCAACGCGAAGTGTTTTTACCTTGCCATGTAATCTGGCATCGCTGCCACTGCTGGTATCAACCGACAGATTTTTGTAAAAAACTTCAATCTCCAAATCCGAGCCGCTGCTGCAGCTTACCTCAAGCGATTCGCCTTCCAGCGTATTGGTCGATCCCACATCGGAGCCCGATGAGGCCGAAAGCTCTTTCAGCTCTTTTACGGTAACATAAACTTTTCTGGTTTCGTTGCCGCTGCTCCAGTTAAACCAGTTGCGGCGTTTCATGTAAATTTTAAGTGTTCCGCCTTCCACTTCGGTAATCAGATCGTTAATCAGGTCATCGTCGGCAACAACTTTTACTTCTTCGGCATTGCCCATTGTAAGGTAAAGGTCGATTCCGGTTGATACTTTTATGGCATTAAAACCACTGATTTGGCGCGTTTGGGTTTCGTCGCGGTTTCCGGCAAGTACTGTTCCGTAGCTGGTAACAGCAATCATAACCAGGAATAGAAATTTTGAGAATGTTTTCATACGATTAAATTGTTTGCTTATTAAGCATCGTATGGAATTCGCATTTTGAATTTAATTTAAATTTCAATTGGTGTGAATCCATATTATATGCTCATTTCATGTGCTTTATTTTTGTTTTTTTTGAATTGAGACTGTTGAAAAGACGTAGCCAAAAATGGAAAGTTACAGTTGTGGCTAATTTTTTATCACATTTCCGCCCGACGATTTGCTTATTTCTATACTTGGCGGATTGCCGTTATAAAAAACATTGCCACCGCTGCTGGCAGTTGCCTGCAGTTCGTTTTCGGTGCTTAACCAAATGTTGGCACCGCTGCTAACATTTGCCCGGGCCGATTTTGCTTTTAAATCTCCGGCTTTAATGTTCGATCCCGAACTGGCTTTGGCGTTTATTGAACTGGCATTTCCTTCGAGAAAAATATTCGATCCCGAACTGGCTTTCGCTTCTACCGCACCGGCATTAAGCGAGAAGGTTAAATTGGCACCCGACGAAACCGAAAGATCGATGTCGTTTACTTTTAATACATTTTCAGAATACACATTGCTGCCCGATGATGATTTCGCTGCTTCGAGTTGTGGCAGTGTAACAAATACTTTCAGGCTGCTTGCATTTCGAATGATGTCGATGGCTTTTATTTGTAGTTCCTCACCGTGTAGCTCGGTAACAATGCTGTTGTGCAGGTTTTCATCGGCTTCAACAACTACTTTATAATCGTTTCCCATGGTAACATAAACATTCATTCCGCGACTTACATCTAAAGCATTAAAATCTTCAAGATTCCGCTCCTCGGTGGTTACATTTCCATTTCCTTTAACGGTTGATTGCAATAAACACGAAGAAGTAAAAAGCGATAAAATGATGGCCGAAAGCAATACTGTAAACTGTTTCATAACTTATTGTCTGGTTTATAATTGTTATGCAAATTATTGAAACCATACGAATACCGGAGATTATTTCGTTAAACCGGGGTATTTTGTCGGTAAGCAGGAATTGAACGCAGAGAATTTAGAATGATAATTAACTTTTTTAGAAGTAGGAAGAAAGTTTTCAGTTTACAGTAAATCGAATCTACTGTGTCCTATGTCTCTATGTGGTTCAAAGAAATCTTCGTGCCTTTGAGTCTTCGTGTTTAAAAGTTTTCTACCACAAAGTTGCACAAAGACGAAAAACTCGAAACTCGCAGCCCGAAACTCGTTACCCAAATGAATTTCGATTGCAGTAGGAAGAAAGTTCTCAGTTGGCAGTTTAGCAACGTGAATTCTATGCGCTTAGCGCGTAAATCGAACCTATTGTGTTCTATGTTTCTATGTAGTTCAAAAAAACTTAGTGTCTTGGCGTCTTCGTGTTTAAAAATTTTCTACCGCAAAGTTGCACAATGAAGGACACAAAGTTGCACAAAGACGAAAAACCCGAAACTTGCAGCCCGAAACTCGTTACCCAAATGAAATTCGATTGCAGTAGGAAGAAAGTTCTCAGTTGGCAGTTAGCAGCGCCAATTCTATGCGCTTAGCGCGTAAATCGAATCTATTGTGTTCTATGTTTCTATGTAGTTCAAAAAAACTTAGTGTCTTGGCGTCTTAGTGTTTAAATATTCAATCAGAAAAAAGCCGGCAAATTAAATTACCGGCTCCCAAAACATCTATCTATTAACCACTAAGCACCGTGTTTAAAACGATCACGGGTTGTTGGTTTCGTGGAAATTACATCCGATTTTTAAGATTTTGACGGCGTAGTTACAAAAAGGTTTAATGCTGCGTTTTTTTAACGACCTTTAACTTTTCGGCGTTAAAAATGTTCTACCATAAGCATAAACAGTTGGTTTTAATATAAATTAACGTAATGGATTACCGGCTGGCGTTACCGATATCAGGCAAGATTTGTTACTTTTGGCAGTTCGGTACAATTGTGCTGAAAGTGAATTCAGAAAAGAAGGAATTATGAAGAAAAGATTATTAATAGGAATAACGATAGTTGCGGTAATTGGTATTAGCTTTTTCAGCTTTACCCGCGACGAGAAGAATTTTGAAATTGCAAAGAATCTGGATATTTACCATACCTTGTTTCGCGAGTTGAACATGTTTTATGTTGACGAAGTGAATCCGAACGACCTGGTAAAAACCAGTATTGATGAAATGTTATCCTCGCTTGATCCTTATACGAATTATATTTCGGAAGATCAGATGGAAGATTTTCGGTTTATGACCACCGGCGAATATGCAGGTATCGGAGCGTTAATCAGCAAACAAAACGACAACATTATTATTGCCGAACCTTACGAGGGATTTCCGGCACAGAAATTTGGCATAAAAGCGGGCGACATTATTCTTGAGGTTTCGGGGAAAGATACCAAAGATATGAACACCGAGGATGTGAGCACGCTGTTAAAAGGGCCGGCCAACAAACCTGTTACCATAAAATTACAGCGACCCGGCCAGAAAAAGCCTTTTACCGTTGATGTTGTTCGCCAAAAAATCAGTATCGACGCTGTTCCTTATTACGGAATGATCGATCAGAATACGGCCTACATTCGGTTATCGAATTTTACAACCAACTGTAGCGAAGATGTAAAAAAGGCTTTCCTGGAACTAAAAGAAAATAATCCTGACGGACTAATCCTCGACCTGCGAGGCAATCCGGGCGGTTTATTGGTTGAAGCTGTAAAAATCGTAAACCTCTTTGTGCCGAAAGGCGAAGAAATTGTTAGCACCCGCGGTAAAGTAAAACAGTGGGACAAAGTGTATAAAGCAACGGCTGAACCTTTGGACACCACAATGAAAATTGCCGTTCTGGTAAACAGCGGATCGGCATCGGCATCCGAAATTGTTTCAGGGGCTATTCAGGATCTCGACCGCGGAATTATTGTGGGTACACGCACATTTGGAAAGGGATTGGTACAAACCACGCGCGATTTAAGCTACAATACAAAACTGAAAGTTACTACCGCTAAATATTACATTCCGAGTGGCCGTTGTATTCAGGCGCTGGATTACTCACACCGCAACGAAGACGGTAGTGTAGGACACGTTCCTGATTCGCTTATTTCTGAGTTTACAACAAAAAAAGGCCGTAAAGTTTACGATGGCGGTGGTGTTGTTCCTGATGTGAAAATTGAAGGCGACAAACTCAGCAGTTTAAGTATCGAGCTGGTTACCCGTTTTTTAATTTTCGATTTTGCCACTAAATATTCAAACGAAAACGAAAGTATTCCGGAGCCGGAAGAATTTTCGATTACCGATGACATTTACCGGCAGTTTGCCGATTTTGTTGAACAAAGCGGCTTTAACTACGAATCGGCATCGCAAGACGATTTAAAAGAGTTGTTGGAGACGGCAAAATACGAAAAGTATTACGAGCTGGCGAAAGAGGAGTTTGATGCACTGGCAGCCAAAATTGAACCGGATTTGGATAAAGACTTAGCGGCGTTCAGACCGGAAATCAGCGATTTGCTCGAAAGCGAGATTGTTTCGCGTTTTTATTACCAAAAAGGATCGATAAGAGCATCGATTAACGACGACAAAGGAATTGCAAAAACAATAGAAGCATTACATTCTGAAACAGCTTATGCCGCTTATTTTAAGCCCGGGCTGGTAGTTGGAATGAACTAAGAAATACGTTTCTTACAGGAAGAAAGGAGGTCTTTTTTAAAAGGTCTCCTTTTTTTTCAACCATACTGCCCATTCGTTGTTGGAATAATTAAACGAAATCATTAACGCCCTTAAAACTTTTCAAATCTGTCGGTTTTTAGTACTTTTCTAACTCCAATTGTTTGATAAAGAGTTATGACATTTAAAGAGATTTTAAATACTGAACTATACAGCAAAGGAGATTTTACAATTACAGTTTACAACATCTTTCTGATACTAATTGTAGTTCTGATTACCTTAATTGCGCTAAAAATAGTCCGGCGTTTTTTCAAGCGTTTCATAAATAAGCAAGAAGCCGAACGGCGCTCGTATTGGTCGATTTACCTGATATTGAGGTATATCGTATGGGTGATTATTATCGTTTTTCTTTTAGAGTCGTCGGGATTTAGAGTGTCGGTTTTACTGGCCAGTATTACGGCCCTTTTGGTGGGTGTTGGTTTTGGTATTCAGCAGCTGTTCAGCGATATCGCCTCGGGGATTGTATTGCTGGTAGAACGCAACCTGCAGATTAACGATGTTATTCAGCTGCAAGACGGAACCGTGGGGCGGGTAATACATATCGGGTTACGCACATCGCGATTAAAAACCCGCGACGATATTATTCAGGTTGTGCCTAATTCTAATTTTGTAAACGATAAAATTATCAACTGGAGCCACATGGATTACAACACCCGCTTTTCGGTTGATGTGGGTGTGGCTTACGGATCCGACACCAGGCTGGTAACTCAGATTCTGCTCGATTGTGCTGCAAAAAACAACAATGTTTCGCATTCGCCAAAACCTTTTGTCAGGTTTAATAATTTTGGCGATTCGGCACTCGAATTTCAGGTTTTCTTTTGGGTGCGCGAATCGTTTTACGTTGAAAATACAAAGAGCGAGTTGCGTTACGCCATCGATGATGAGTTTCGGAAAAATGGCGTGCAAATTCCTTTCCCGCAGCACGATATACACATTAAAAGTACTGTTGAACAACCAAAATAAACTACACTTTTTATATGAAGAAAATCATCAAATTTATTATCCCGTTTTTATTGCTGCTTATAGCGGTATATTTTCTGGTTTTTGTCGAAAAGCGCGAACTGGTTTCACCCGATTATTATAACTTTTTTAAAAAAGCAGGTTCCATTTTGCTCATCGTAAGTATTGCATGGAGTTTGATGGCCATTTTGCGTGCCTTTAAAAAGGTTATCCTTTCCAAATTCGACACTTCAAAAGAAGATAATTTACGCCAGCGCAAGTTTCTTACGCAATTCAATATCATGGAAAGTATTATTTATTTCCTGATTGTTTTAATCGCAATTGGAGCCTCGTTAATGTTGTTCGAAGAAGTGAGGCAGCTGGGAATCAGTCTTTTTGCATCGGCAGGTGTTGCCGGTATTATTATTGGTTTTGCAGCACAAAAACTTATTGCAACCGTTTTGGCCGGGTTGCAAATTGCCATTACCCAGCCCATTCGTATCGACGATGTGGTTGTTATTGAAAATGAATGGGGACGAATTGAAGAAATTACACTTACCTATGTGGTGGTAAAAATCTGGGATCAGCGCCGTTTGGTGGTTCCATCCACGTATTTTTTCGAAAAACCATTTCAGAACTGGACACGAACCTCTGCTGAGATTTTGGGAACCGTGTTTTTATATACCGATTACCATGTGTCGTTCGATGCGTTGCGCAAAGAGCTAACCCGCCTGCTTGAAAGCACTCCGCTGTGGGATAAACGGGTGAATGTGTTGCAGGTTACCGATGCCAAAGAATATGGTGTTGAAATACGAGCTTTGGTAAGTGCCAAAGACTCGCCAACTGCATGGGATTTGCGGGTTTTTATCCGCGAGAAAATGATTGAATTTATTCAGAAGAATTACCCCGAAAGTTTACCGCGAACGCGTGTTGTATTTGAACAGGGAGAACAAAAGTCAACCACCGATTTGCTAAACAAAACAAAAGCCTAAATATTAATGAAGATTTATTTTGCCGGTTCTATACGTGGAGGCAGACAAGATGCCGCCCTGTACGAACAAATCATTCAATACCTGAAATCGTTTGGCGAAGTGCTGACTGAGCATGTTGGCGATCCGGCATTAACCAGTGCCGGCGACGATGGGCCAAACGATCAGTTTATTCACGATCGCGATTTGAAATGGCTGCAAAGCTCCGATGTAATTGTGGCTGAAGTAACTGCCGTTTCGATGGGAGTTGGTTACGAAATTGGCCGGGCAGTGGAAATGGGAAAACCGGTGCTATGTCTTTTTCGCGAAGGGCCAAAACACAATTTATCAGCTATGATTGCCGGGAGTAAAGACGTTGTACTTATTCATTATTCAGATATTGAGGAACTTAAAAAGCCACTTCAGGGAAATTTGTTTTCTTTTAAGGCATCTAAATAGAATTAACATTATCAGGGCGAATACATTTTTTAATTTTTCATTGCGTCCTTTTGACAAATTCAATTATCTTGTGTCGAATTTCGAAAAACATTTGATCACTAATAAAAATCTAAACCTATGGATTCGAAGAAATCAAATCAATTAGACCGAAGGAAATTCCTGGGTCTTTCAGCACTGGGTTTATCCAGTTTGACCATCCTTCCGAGTTGGACAATCAACGGTGTTAAAATCGCTCCAAGCGACAGAGTTACAATGGGTTTTATTGGCCTCGGACAGCAAGGCATGAACGACTTCCGCAGTTTCTCGGCAGTTCCCGGAGTAGAAGTAGTTGCAGGTTGCGATGTTGACAGCATGAAAACAGAGCGTTTTAAACGTACCGTTGAAGAATGGCAAAAAGGTCTTGGCTTATCTCCACGCGTTGACAAGTATGAGCAATACGAAGAGCTACTTGAGCGTAAAGACATTGATGCAGTAGAAGTTTGTACGCCCGACCACTGGCATGCTTTAATGACTATTCATGCTTGTCAGGCCGGTAAAGACGTGTATGTTCAAAAACCACTTTCTTTTACCATTGCCGAAGCCGAAAAAATGGTTCGCGTGGCAAACGATACAAAACGTATTGTTCAGGTAGGAAGCCAGCAGCGTTCAAGTGCTGAATTCCAAAAAGCAATCGCATTGGTTCAAAGTGGCGCTATCGGTCATATCGACAAAGTATATGCTAAGGTGGGCGATCCGCCTGCACCACTTGATTTACCTGAAATGAAAGTTCCCGGTAACCTGAATTTCAACCTTTGGATGGGACCATTGAATGATCCTAAAATACATTACCACCCTGATCTTTGTCCTCCTATTTCGCTCGATCCGGCGGAAAGAGAAAAATTATGGGGTGCATGGCGTTGGTACCGCGAAACCGGTAACGGATTTACTGCCGACTGGGGCGCGCACATGTTCGATATTGCACAGGCTGCTATTGGTATGGATGGTTCAGGCCCTGCTGAAATTATTCCTAAAGGAGTTGATGGTGCCGACTACCTGACTTTCAAATACCTGAATGGTGTGGTAATGACAGAGCAACCTTATTTAGAAGACATGCCTGCTGCACAGGGAATTAAATTCATCGGCGACGATGGTTGGATTGAAGTAGCTCGCGGATACCTGGCTTGTTCAAAATCAGAATTAGTACCTGATGAATTAAGAGGAAATCGTCCGAGAAACCTGACTCCGGAAGAGCGCAGAAAAATGTTCGAAGAAATGCAGAAAGCACAGGCAAAAGGCGGTGGCAGCTTCGAGATCAGTTCTCCACACATGGAAGATTTTATCAGCTGTGTTCGTTCTCGTCAAAAGCCAATTGCTCCGGTTGAAGTTGGTGCAAGTACAGCTATCACTTGTTGTTTAGGAAACATGGCTACCGAATTACAGCGTTCGGTAAAATGGAATCCTGCAACACACAGCTTCGGAACCGATAAGGAAGCATGGAACCACCGTTTGTATGATTACGAATACCGTGGTTCGTATAAACTATAAATCAACCAACAATTAAACCTTATGGATAAAAGAGAATTTTTGAAAAAAATGGGTCTGCTTACCGCCGGAGGTATGGTAGCAGGTTCCATTAAGCCTGCCAGTGCTGCGGCTATGGTTGGAAGGGGCAAAAAGGAAATTGGTTTGCAAATTTACTCGGTAATGCGTGAATTGAATGCTGATGTTCCGAATGGCTTAAAGAAAATAAAAGATATCGGTTACAGCACCATTGAGCTGGCCGGTTACGGCAATCGCAAAATGGGTGAGTATTCGGTTGAAGAGTACCGCAAACTCGCCGATGATGCAGGATTGAAAATTACAGGATCGCACGTAAATCCTCCTACCCGTGATATTACAAAAGATAAACTGGGTGAGCTTGCTGATTTCTGGAAAAAAACCGTTGAAGACCATGTAAAGTTTGGCGTGAAAACGTTGGTTCAGCCAATGATGCCAAATGTGCCAACACATGATGCCGTAAAAGTGGTTTGCGAATCGTTTAACCAGGCTGGCGAGATTGCAAAGTCAGCAGGTATTAAATTTGGCTACCATAACCATCATATGGAATTCGGCCGAATCGTAAAACCGGAAGACAAGGATAAACAACGTAATCCGTGGATGCCGGTTGGCGACGTAATTTACGACTTGTTCCTGAATGGTACCGATCCTGATCTGGTATTCTTCGAAATGGATGTTTACTGGACGGTGATGGGAGCTAACGATCCGTTGGAATACTTCGAGAAGTATGCAGGCAGATTCCCTGTGCTGCATATAAAAGACCGCTCGGTTCTTGGCCAGTCGGGAATGATGAACTTTAAAAACATCTTTAACAAAGCGTACGAAAATGGTTTGGAAGGTTTCTATGTGGAACTGGAAGGAATCAGGGACGGAAGTATGACTCAGTTTGAAGGTGTTGAAAAATGTTTCGATTTTTTAAATGAAGCTTCATTCGTGAAGTGATCCTAACCAAATTGAATATACAAAACGGGTGCGTTTTCGCATCCGTTTTTTTGTTCCTAGCCTACAGGTGCAAGCACATTAAACGGATACCACGGCAGATTTCGCGCAATCCAAAACACAATTACTATGGCTAAAACAATCAGGGGCGTTTGTTTTTTGTAGAACAGGTTCGGAAGTTTCCACCCGAAAGCTTTATTCAGCAAAGGATACAGGTAGTGGTACAAAATAAAAAGCGCTGCCGGAAGAAACAAAAAGTTATACCCCACCACACCGGCAAAATCGAAGTGCAATAAACTGTGTAAGGCGCGTTGCGAGCCGCATCCCGGGCAATAACCCCCGGTTAGCGAGTGAAACAGGCACTGCGGGAATATTTCGTGTTGGGCCGGGTCGACTACAAAAAAAAGAACTGCTACCCCAATAATTACGAGTAGCAGTATGCTATTGATGGTTTGTTTCATCTATTATTAATTAAAAGCTCCCTGCATTATTCCTGCAAGTACGCCAAATACTGATAGCATTGCAAAAAGTATTATCCAGGCAAGTCCGGCAGCAAACGATACCCAGGCCCATATTTTTGCATTTCTGCTTGCTGATTTGGCTGCTTCGTAATTTCCGGCATTCCAGTGCGAATTTACCTGCGCGGCAAAAACAATGGCTACAATTCCAAAAATTTTTCCACAAAACAAGGTGGCAAGAATGGCAAATACCAAATAATTAGGCGGTGGTACTTGTGGTTTGTTTATTTGTTCGTTCATGATAAGTAGTTTTTTTAAGACTTGATGAATAGCAAAGTTAAACGAACGAATAAGTATAACAAAGTATATGTTGCAAAATGCAGCTTGAAATTTGAACCTTATATATCTTGAATGTTAAACTAAATCTTAAAATATATTAAAATTAACCATCAATTTGTTGTCTTAATTTGTGGTGATTCCATTCGCATTATTTTTGCAATCCTTATGGATTAAGCAGCAGAAGGCACTTTTTCCATAGATTTTAAGTTTTGGTAGAATGCCATCCGGGAGGGTGGCATTTTTTTTAGCGCCTACCCAAATGGACGTCGTTGTTTTTTTAGAAATGGGCCGATTCCGAAACCACACCAACTACTGAGAAACCACACTTTTTAAAGCCGGCAGCAGTGCTGAAATACGTTAACAACTAATTAACACGCTTGGGTTAAACTTAATAAGGAAATAACGGTCTTAATATAATAAACAGAAAAAAGGAAACAATTTAAACAGCAATGAAGTACTTGAAGAACGTAATTTTAATTGCCCTTTTATTTATAGGGGTAAATTCTTATGCCTTACTTAAAAATCCTGTAATAGAGAACGACCCAAACGATGATGGTAAGGGGAAGATCGTTGGTACGATCGTGGAAAAGGATACAGAGACTCCCATGGAATTTGCCAATATAGCCGTTTATAAAGAGGCCGATTCAACCCTCGTAACCGGAGGTATTACCAACGAAAAAGGCGTATTCGAAATAACAAATTTAGATTATGGCAATTATTACCTTGTGGCCAATTTTATAGGTTTCGATGAGGGAAATGTAGTGGATATTAAGCTGGATCGTACCAACCGTGTACATGATTTGGGCGAGATCAATCTGGCTCCTTCAACCGTTGCCATTGGCGAGGTTAACGTGGTTGCCGATAAAGCTGCAGTAGAATATAAACTCGACAAAAAGGTGGTTAATGTTAGCCAGGTTATCAGTGCCATTGGCGGTACTGCCGTCGATGTTCTGGAGAATACTCCTTCCGTTCAGGTTGATATTGAAGGAAATGTTTCGTTACGCGGATCGGGAAATTTTACCGTATTAATAGATGGCCGCCCGAGTGTTTTGAGTGGTAGCGATGCGTTGCGCCAGATTCCTTCTTCCGCAATCGAGAATATCGAGATCATTACCAATCCATCGGCAAAATACGAACCCGATGGGGCAGCCGGTATCATTAACCTGGTAATGAAAAAGAACTCGATGAACGGACTGAACGGTATTGTAAACGCCAGTGTTGGAACGGGCGATAAATACCTTGTCGATTTAATGCTGAATTACCGCTTTGAAAAACTGAACCTGTTTTTTGGAGCCGACTGGCGCGATGAGATCAATCACGGAAAAATGGCCTCGGAACGCGAAACGTATTACAGCGATACCACCGAATATCTGAATATGGCTGGCGATCGGAAGTGGATTCGGGGAGGACACCGTTTTAAGGGAGGTGCAGATTTTTTCCTGGGCACTAACACTACCTTAACTCTTTCAGGAGAAACCGGAACATCAGAACGTGGAAACGAAGGGGGTGGCCGAACGGAAAACTTCACAATTCCGGCATCAGAACAAATCTTGTCAATCAGCGAAGAAACCTCGGAACGTAATAACGACTTTTACACACTGAATATGAATTTTCAGCATAAATTCGATGATAAGGGACACCGTATTGAAGCCACCGCCTTTTACTCGGATGAGACCGGAACCGACAACGAAATTGAAGGTGAATTGCTCGCCGACGGCAATTTTAATCCTACCAACGAGTATTTGTCGAATGTTTCGACATTTGAAACCGAAGATGAGCAAGACATTCGTTTAAAATTGGATTATACCTATCCGTTTAGCGAAGATGGCCGTTTTGAGGCCGGTTACCAGGGGCGCCTGGAAAGTGAAATGGAAACGCTTGAATTTCGCGATTACGATCAGGCAACCGACACCTGGATCATAAACGAAAATTATTCGAGTGCTACCGATTTTCAGCGCGATATACATGCTGCCTATTCTACCTACAGCAACAAGGTGGGCAAACTGGCATACATGGCCGGGTTGCGCGGAGAGCTGACCATTCGCGAAATTAAGAATACAAGTGCCGAAAATGTTTCGTCGCTAAATCGGTTCGACCTGTTCCCAACAGCGCACTTTTCGTATCCGCTGGCACAAACTGCCGATGTTACCGCAAGTTACAGCCGAAGGATAAACCGACCAGGTGGCCGCGATCTCGACCCAACACCGAACTACTACAACCGTTACACCATTCGTTACGGAAATCCCGATTTGGAGCCGGAATACACCAACTCTTACGAACTGGGTTTTATGAAACGTTTCGGGGAAACACGTTCGTTTGTTTCGGTCGATGTGTTTCGCAGGGTAACCAACAATAAAATCGACCGCACACAGGAACTGGGCGAAGATGGCATTTTTTACCTATACACCGACAATTTTGATAAAGACTACAGCACCGGCCTTGAAGTAACCGGAAACCTGAGTTACAAAAAGTGGTTGACTGTTAATGCCAGTGTGAATGTTTACGATTATAAAATTACCGGCGAGTTGAATGGCGAATCCATCGACAGGCAAAGCACCAACTGGGGAGGGCGAATGAATACCACGTTTAAATTTGCTGAAAATTCGAGGCTTCAGGTAAATGCATTTTACCGCGGTAAATCAGTATCGGCGCAGGGCGAAAGCGGAGCCATGTTCTTCACCAATGTTTCGTACCGTCAGGAGTTTATGAATAAAAAACTTTCGGCTACGGTTAGCGTTCGCGATCCTTTGGGAACGGGGCGTTTTGAACGTACAAGCTATGGCGACGACTTTAATAGCTGGTTTCGTTTTGAACGCGAACCACGTGTAGTAATGCTTACGTTGAGCTACAAGATTAACAACTTTAAAGAAGAACGTCGTGGCGAAGGTGGCGGCGATGGCGGAATGGATATGGGAGGAGGAGAATTTTAACGCTAATTAGCAAAGACAATACTACAAGATGCCGTTCTTTTTAAAAGAATGGCATTTTTTTTATTTCAAGAAAACGTACTAAAACAAGGGTGTTGAGGTGCTAAATGTATCTTTTTCAGATAAAAACGCATTTGGCAACTGAAAAAGCAGTTGGAAAACTGAAAAAACAGTTGTATGTTTGTTTCCATGTTGAGCAAAATGTCATTTCGACGACTGAGGAGGAGAAATCTCATTGCTTTGGAAAAAGATTTCTCGTTCGTTTCTTGCTCGAAATGACAATAAACCTGAAAAGAAGGAAAAATGAAAAAACTAACAAAAAAGGAAGAGGAGTTGATGAAGATCCTCTGGAAACTGGAAAAAGCATTTGTAAAAGATATTGTTGAATTGTATCCCGATCCGAAACCGCATTACAACACCATCTCGTCGTTGGTGCGCCTGTTACAGGACAAAGGTGTGATCGGCTTTAAACAATACGGCAACACTTACCAGTATTTCCCGCTCATTTCGAAAGAAGAGTACCGCCGCTCGTTTATGAACCAGGTGGTAAGCGACTATTTCGATAACTCGTATAAAAGTGCCGTGGCTTTTTTTGTAAAAGAGAAAAACCTGTCGGACGAAGAAATCGACGAACTGGTTAAGCTCATTAAAAATAAAAAGTAATGGAAGATTTTATCCTCTACATCGGAAAAGCCGCTTTGGCGCTTGGTGCCTTTTTTCTGGCTTACCTGGCACTTTTCCAGCACCAGAAACAGTTTCTGTTTAACCGCATTTATTTGCCGGTGTCGTTTCTGGTTAGTTTCCTTATTCCGCTGATTACCTTCACTAAAGTAAATTACATACAGCCGATTCCGGTGGCTGCTTCCGAAAGTTTTGCTTTTCTCCCCGAAGCTGCATTAGCTGGCGAACCGCAATTTACCTTCGAATGGTATCATTACCTGTTGGCGATTTACGCACTCGGAATAATTGTATTTCTCCTGAATCTGCTCATCGGGCACCTCAAAGCCATAAAAATTATCCGTTTTAGCCGCCTGCAAGAATTGTTTGGCGCACAAGTTAACCTGACCGGAAAAGATGTGCATCCGTTTTCTTTCTTTTCGCGAATTGTGCTGTCGGAGAAAACATTGAAGAATCCCGATCTGAAAATGATCGTCGATCACGAAATGGTGCATGTGCGGGAACGTCATACGCTTGATATCCTTTTTGCCGAGCTTTTGTTTCTCTTCCAGTGGTTTAACCCCTTTGCCTGGTTAACCCGCGATGCGATGCGAAATAACCTGGAATACCTGACTGATCATCAGGTAGCCCAAAATCATAATGCCGAAGCTTATCAATTGGCCATGGTAGGATTAGCGCATAAAAAAGGAGTGGCTCCCTTTTTAACTGCGCTTAACGGCTCACAATTAAAAAATCGTATTATCATGATGAAAAAGAAAACAGAAAATCGTTACAGCCTGCTCAAACAGCTGGTTGTACTCCCCCTGCTGGCCGTTTTAATTATGGGCTTGTCGAACAAAGAAGTACGAACCGAAGTGCTTCACGATGCCGGACAACTAAAAGTAGTTGTTGATGGTGTTGAGCTTCCTGCCGATCATCCCGACCTGATGAAACTTGATTTCTCCAATGGATTTGATGGAGGCGAAATAATAAGAGCACTCGGTCTGGAAGACAAAGTGGTTGCCAATGCCATGTCGTTCGATAAAAATCCGGGAGAAGATGGAGTTTACTGCATTCAAACCAGCGACTATGAGCTAGGCACTGTTCCCGAGTTTGATAAAATGATAAACAAGCCTGTAGTTCTTGTTCGCAACGGGAATTTTACCGTAAAAGGCACAGTCGAAAATGGTTTGGGCGAGGCGATCCCGAATGCAAAAATCCTTAACAACGAAACGTCGGAAGAATTTGTGGCAGATGAAAAAGGCAACTTTGAACTTGCGTTTAACGAAATCGAAAAACCGCTGGTTTTAAGCTTTTCGGCACCCGGTTATTACAAAAATGACGTTGCTTATTATGGCAACAAAAAGGAACTGAAGATAGTTCTTGCTGAGAGCGACTCGGAGAAAGAGCTTACCATTACCGGCAAGATCACCAACGAAGATGATGAAGGAATTCCAGCTGTAGCAGTGTTGGTAAAAGGAACCAAAATTGGGACTATTTCTGATTTTTCAGGAAATTATGAGATTAAAACCGACGAAAACAGCACCCTGGTTTTTAAAATGATAGGCTATGCTGAAAAAGAAGTGGCTATCGATGGAAAATCGGAGCTTAATGTGCAGTTAAAAGCTGATGGAAGCGAAAAAACCAAAGAGCCGAAAGTAACCGGAAACAGCCAGCAGACAAAACAAGTGGTGATAATTGAAAAAGCAAGTATGCCTATTTCCGATCCGTTGGATAACGAGCCGCTGTATATTGTTGATGGGGTGCCGGTTACCGACATTAATTCCATTCCTCCCGAAAAGATTGAGAGCGTTTCGGTATTAAAAGGTGCGCAGGCTACGGCTTTATACGGTTCGGTTGGTGGTAAAAATGGGGTGGTAATTGTTACCACCAAAGAAGCAGCAGCAAAAAATTCGGCAAACGTAAAACTCATTGGTTTAGGAGAACAAACCAGCAAAAGCTTTTCGAATGTACAAATTGAAAAGCTGGGCTTTGAAACCACCACCGGCGAGGCTCCTTTATATTTCGTTGATGGAAAAGAAATGGGCAATGTGGCGCATATTTCTGCAGAAGAGATTGAATCCATCTCGGTTTTAAAAGATGAATCGGCTACTGCTTTATATGGCGAAAAAGGCAAAAACGGCGTAATCGTTATCTCCACAAAAGCCGCAGCCAAAGCCAAAATGGACGAGGCTGTAGTAATGGTTGAAGGTATTCCATACGATGGCGATATTCACGATATTGATCCGGAAACAATAGAATCAATGGAAGTGCTGAAGGACGAAAGTGCTACCAAGCGATTTGGACCAATAGCGAAAAACGGCGCTATATCGATTAAACTAAAGGGTTCAGCTGATTTTAATGGAAAGTCGCCGCTGATATTTCTCGATGGTGAAAAATTTACCGGAGATATGGGTGATATTGATTCGAATGACATTGAATCAATCACTGTTCTGAAAGATGAGTCAGCTATTGAAAGTTATGGCGAAGAAGGGAAAGATGGTGTGATACTTATTAGAACAAAATTGTCCGATATAACTTCGGATATGGACATGCGTAAATTTATTGCGAAGAAGATTAAATATCCATCAGAATTACGCGACGCAAATGCCACAGGCGTAAGCAAACTCTATGTAAAGGTGAATAAAAGCGGAAGTATTGTATCGGTTGATGATAAGGTTGTAGAAGGAGCCGTGCCTGTTGATGAGGTGGTGGTGGTTGGATACAAAGCAGAAGAACCGGCTGATACAAATGTATTGGGTGTTCAGGGAAGATTCGATCGTGAAGCCAAAAGGGTACTTCTTCAACTTCCAAAACTGAATATTCCGGAATTTAAAAGCGAAACACTTGTTTTTACTGTAAAATTCATGCTTCAATAAATTGGATCTGCGGTTTGCATCCGCACGAAAAAAGGCGGTTAAAAACCGCCCATCCCTGTAAAAAGATTCCATCCTTATGTAATTCGAAAAAAAGGATCCGATCCGTATCTATTCAGAATAATAAGGATCGGATCCTTTCTTTTGAACACGTATCTATTTCTTCTCAATAATAGCAGCCCAGCCACCACCAGGAGCCATTTTAACTTTTACAGTTGATCCTGCAGTTACTTCAAGCGTTTCCTGAGCAAAGTCGGCAGCATGTTTATCGGCATTCAGGCCGTCTTTCCAAACTTTCATGGTGTAGGTTCCTTCGCCAAGGAAATCGAGTTTTAATTCCATCTCACGCGGATCCCAGTCGGTTAAAGCACCCACAAACCATTTGTCGCCCGAGCGGCGTGCAACGGCAATGTAGTCGCTAACTTTTGCTTCCAACACTTTAGTCTCGTCCCAAACCGATGGAACTGCCGCAAGGAATTCCATACATTCCGGCTCGCGGTAATAGTTCGACGGATTATCTGACAGCATTTGCAGCGGGCTTTCAAATATCGCGTATATGCCCAATTGGTGGCAGCGTGTTCCGGCGCTCATGGGCTCGGTAAACACATCGCGGAAATTGGTTTTGTTGGCATTTTTCATGGCTCCCGGAGTAAAGTCCATTGCACCGGCTACCATTCGGATAAACGGCAGGGTTACAGTGTGCTCCGGATCAGGTAGTTGGCTCCACTTGTTGTTTTCCATTCCTCTTACGCCTTCGTACGAAATTACGTTGGGGTAAGCACGATCGAGGCCACAAGGTTTGTACGCGCCATGAAAATCGACCAGCATTTTACGTGCCGCACATTCGCGGGCAATTTTTTCGTAGAAATTTACCATCCACTGATCGTCGCGCTGCATAAAGTCAATTTTAATCCCTTTTACTCCCCATGCTTCAAACTGATCGAGTGCTTCCTGCAGTTTGTCGTCGAGCGCTTTCCAGGTAACCCAAAGAATAATGTCAACATTTTTTTCTTTTCCGTAGTCAACCAGTTCTTTTACATCAATGTCTTTTTCCTGCTTCATAATATCAGAAAGTACGTACCAGCCTTCGTCAAGAATAATGTACTCCAATCCGTATTCCGATGCAAAATCGATGTAGTATTTATAGGTCGGGTTATTTACGCCGGCCACAAAATCAACACCGTAAATGTTGTTGGCGTTCCACCAGTCCCAGGCTACTTTTCCGGGTTTAATCCAGTTGGTATTTTCGAGTTTGCACTCGGGCGCCAGTTTATAAATCATTTCGGTTTCAATCAACTGACCATCGTTTTCGGCAACTACCATAGCACGCCACGGAAAATCGCGTGGTCCGTTACATTCGGCAATGTAATCGGCATATTTTGTAGGTTTTACATCGCGGTCGCTCAACTGCTCGGTTTCCAGTACAACACCCGGGTATTTCCCAATCAATGCATATTGATTATCGTTGCAACCACGCAAAAACATTCCCGGATAATCCATCAGGTTCGATTCCGAAATGTAGGTTTTAACACCGTTGCCGCAGTCAACCAGCAAGCCTGTCGAGGCAAAACGATTGCTGCCAATATCCGATAGCGTTTCGTTCAGGTATACACGTTCCTGGTGTGTGTACATGCTTTCTTCTTCGGGGAACCAAAGCTTGTTATCGGCCGGAAAAACGAAAGAAGCCAGCTCGCTTTTCACTTTGTATTCGCCATCTTTATCCGACACCCAGCGGTAAGCAGCACCATCATCGTATGCTCTGAATTGCAGCGCATAACCTTTAAACGACAGGGTCAACTCCTTGTATTCGTCTTTTATCGTTGCACTTTTACGTTGAACAACCGGCGTAAGCACCTGCGATACGCTGTTGGTTTTTGCTTTGCGCACTTTGGCATCTACGCCCCAAACTGTTCCGTCGTACAATTCCATCGAAATTTGCGACGGTGCAATAATTGGGGTTCCGTTTAACAATACCGAGTAGGAAACATTTTTGTCGATATTTACTTTCACTTGAATTTTGCCTGACGGCGACTCAAGCGAATATTCTTTGGCCGAAAGGGTGAATACAAGGCCAATAAGAGTAATTAATAGCGATAGTTTTTTCATATCAGATAGTTTTAAATTTTGCTTCGAAAGTACAAATTTAATGGTGCTGGAAACATACACATATGTTCTGTTTTTTATTAAAGTAGATGCAAAAAAATGATTTTATACCTATCTTACGATAAATTTTAAAGCAAAGGTTATGAAGAATATACTTACGTTACTGGCACTGTTTTTATTTGCTGTTTCTGCGCAGGCGCAGCAATTTGAAAAGGATATTTTTGCTACTTCAGAAGGCGATTTGGAAATTACATTTATTGCTCACGGAACACTGATGATGCATTTTAACGGAAAAGTAATTCATATCGATCCGGTGTCGTGGTATGCCGATTATGAAACAATGCCAGAAGCCGACATAGTTCTGATAACACACGAGCATGGCGACCATTTGGATGCCAAAGCAATTGATGCTGTTAAGAAAGAGGGAACTCTGGTGGTGCTCACAAAAAAATGCAACGAAAAATACACCGGAACCAATGTGATTAGTAATGGCGAATCGGGAATTTTTGCAGGTATTAAAGTTGATGCCGTACCTGCTTATAATATTAAACATGAACGCGAAGCGGGGCAACCTTTCCATCCCAAAGGCGTGGGAAATGGTTACGTGCTTCATTTTGGCGATAAAAAAGTTTACGTTGCCGGCGATACCGAAAATATTCCGGAAATGGCAGCGTTGAAAGACATTGATGTGGCTTTTCTGCCCATGAACCTGCCTTATACCATGACACCGAAAATGGTGGCCGATGCTACCAAAATGTTTCAGCCCAAAGTGCTTTATCCGTATCATTTCGGAGAGACAAATACCGATGAATTGGTGGCACTATTAAAAAATCAAAACAAAACAGAATTAAGGATTCGAAACTTAAAATAAGGCAGAAATTCTTTATACCTACAATCTCCGAAATTGTTTTTGAACCAACCATTTTGGCGTTGGATAGCAAGTGGTGATGGTTTGCATTGAGGAATGTGTTAATAGCTTTGATATGATGAAGAAATTTGGAGTTGTCATCTTACTGATGATGGCGATGCTTACTGTGCTTTCGGCTCAGGAAACCAAGGTTTATAACGGTTATAAAGAATTGGTTGCTGCTGTAAAACAGGAAATAGATGAGGTGGATACGGAAGGATTTCATGAAAAATATGAGGAAGGACTGAAAAGTCGTAAGCCCGGTTATATTTTAATTGATGTGCGCACAAAAGATGAATACCAGGCTGGTCATATTCCCGGAGCTTATTTGGTACAGCGTGGTGTGTTGGAATCGCACATTGAGAAAGAAGCGGTTTGGGAAGGCTTTCGTCATGCAGTACCCCAAAAATCAGATATTATAATTTTGTATTGCCGCAGTGGCAGCCGATCGGCGCTGGCAACAAAATCGCTGATGACACTCGGCTACAAACATGTTTATTCGCTTAATGGTGGCTGGAATGCCTGGCACGAAGCTTACCCAAAACTGGAGCGGTATTAAAACACATACTTCTTCCGGGCCAACGAACGGTACCGGCTCGAAAGGTTATTGGTAATCTTGCTTCTTTTTAGTGCTTTCTGCATCCGCGAGCTACGCAAATTGTGGTGGTACTAAGGCCAATTATTCCAAACACAATTAATGAAGTATAAAATACAGCAGATGATAAATTGGCACAGCAGGCTAAGAAACCAAGCAGGATTGTAACGAAGAATCCTAAAATTCCCCAAAGACCTAAATTGTAGCAGATTAATGTTACTATTTTATTCATGGTATAAAGTTTTTACAATTATACGGTCAATAAAGATCATTAGTTCATTTAACTTTGTGGGAAAATCTCGTATAATTGTGATATAAATTACACCAAAGACCTATTTAATGAACCTTACAACCAATAGTTGCGTTAATTGTACCATAAAATCCAAACCCTTTTCGGTTTTAGAAGACAGTGAGTTGAGTACGATTGGAGAAACGTGTTCGATGATTCAGTATGAAAAAGGCGAACTCATTTTTAAAGAGGGAGGACCGGTTCAGCATATCATTTATTTGCGCGAAGGATTTGTAAAATTAGTAAAGAAGGCAGCCGGAGGAAAGGATTTTATTCTAAGCATTTCAAAACGGGGATCTTATCTGGGGCTTCAAAATCTCGACCAAGAGACAAAAACGAATTACTACTCGGCTGTTGCGCTTACCAAATCAGAAGTTTGTTATATTAACCGCAATCATTTTAGAACCTTGCTTAAAAGTAACGGCGATTTTGCCCTTAAAGTTTTATCTACGGTTTTTGAAGATGAAATGAATTATTTCGATCGTTTGGTAAAAAATGTACAACAGCAGTTACCCGGCCGCCTGGCCAACACCATCAGTTATTTAGCGAATGAAGTGTATGGCGAAAATCCCTTTTCATTAAATCTCACACAAACCGAAATTGCTGCGCTTATTGGTACCTCGCGCGAAAGTGTTTCAAGGATATTGAAGGAGTTCCAGGCCATGGAGATAATCGATCTAAAGAAAAATGTGCTTACTATTCTTAATGAAAAACGGCTTGAGGAGATAAAACACAAAGGCTAGTTTCCGTTTAGTAATTCTCCATAAAAGCATAAAAAACCACTAACCAAAACGGATTAGCGGTTTTTTTATAGCGTTGTTTCTAATTATTTAATCTCAATGTTGGTATCGATAACAGTTCCCGGTTCAATTGTTCCTAAGGAGTGAAACTGAATGCTGGCTGAATTCAGAATGGAATTCACATCACTGGCATCAACATTGGCCAAACTCATAAAATCAGACGGAACAACGACTATCCTGAAAGTTTGATCCAAAGTGTAATCTGTCGATAAGCTTGCTAAATCTACATCCCCTCCTAAAAATACCGACATGTCTACAATCTCATCGTTTTCATAATCTGTTGTATAATCGAAATTATACTGTAAAATAGCACCCGATAGGAAATATTCGGTTTGTGGCAGTGGGCGCCAGAATTCCAATCCTTCTTCGTTAGTCCACAAAACATAGGCTAGGATTACGTCTGAATAATAGGGAATGAATCCATTATCATTAAAATTAAAAACCAGTTGGTAATCGTTTGCGGGTGTAAAGTCTCCCGTAAATTCAAATGTGGTTCCAACAAAATTGTAACCATCTTCTCCCGGTATTCCCGGAGGTCCCATCGGGCCTTCGCACGAGGCCAGTACGGCAGCAACAGTTATTAAAAGAAATGCTGAAATTTTTCTGAAGGTAAATCTTTGTTTGTTTTCAATTGTTTTCATAGCAACAGACTTTTATAATTAAACTTCATTTTTTAGTGTTAAAACAAGTATAGTGCCAAAAAAACCTTCGGCAATTGCCGAAGGTTTATATTGAATTGATTAAATAATCTTAAGAAAGGCTGCTATTTACTAACCTTCAAGTGTTCCCGGTACAGGTACGCTTGCTGATTCCATAAAGCCAATATCGCCCATAATGAAAGTGTCAGGACCCAGTTTCATATCCGAGTTCATCATTTCTTCCCAGGTAACTTCTTTTCCGGTGTATGCCGAAACGCGACCCATAATTGCCGTCATTACCGAATTGGCAGTTTCTTCAGCTTCGTTAAACGGAATATCCTGGCGAATGCAGGTAATCAGGTCTTTGTGTTCCTGAACGTACGGGCTCGTTGCATGATCTTCGTACGAGAATAAATCATTACCATCCAAATCAGTAATTTTTGCTGTGCCACCCTGAGCTGTAAATGCTTTTCCTTTGGTACCGTGCATAACTTCGTTTACAGCATTTGTACAGCCATTAATCTGGCGGCATGTACTTAAAATCTGGCGTCCGTCTTCCAGTTCGTAACGAACAGCAAAGTTATCATACTGATCACCGGTTGGGCGACGCTGACGAGAACCAAAACCGAGCGCTTTTATCGGGTGTTTGCCAAAAAACCAGTTGGCAACGTCGATATTGTGCACGTGTTGTTCAACAATATGGTCGCCCGATAGCCAGCACCAGTTTACCCAGTCGCGAATCATCCATTCCATTTCGCTCCATTCGGGCTTGCTGTTTCTGTACCACAATTGGCCACCGTTCCAATATACTTCGGCTGTGGTGAGTTTACCAATTGTATTATTGCTGAGTTGTTTATAAACATTTAGATATTTATGCTGGTGGCGGCGTTGTGTACCTGTAACCACTTTTAATCCGGCAGCATCGGCCATTTTTGCTGCAGCCAAAACCTGGCGAATTCCTACAGGGTCAACAGCAATTGGTTTTTCCATAAATACGTGCTTGCGCGCTTTTACAGCTGCCTCGAATTGCTGCGGACGGAATTTTGGCGGTGTGGCCAGAATTACAACATCAACACCCGAATCGAGCACTTTTTCGTAAGCATCAAAACCAATAAAACAGTTTTCAGCAGGTACTTCCTGTCCGGTTTCATTTTTAATTCTTTCTGCACAGCTATCCAGTCTGTCTTTAAAAACATCGGCCAATGCAGTTACCTGAACGGTTGAACCACCGGCTTCTAAAAAGTTAAGAGCTGCACCGGTTCCTCGTCCGCCGCAACCAACAATTCCGGCTTTTAAAACTGTTCCGGCAGGCACTTCATCCAGCAAAGGTGGATATTTGTACTCTCTTGGCATCCAATCGTATTCGGCGCTTGCAGAAGAGCCTCCGCCAGAGCACGATGACAAAGTTCCGATTCCCATAGCCCCTGCTGCGCCTACTGTTGCAGCTCCGGCTAAAAATCTTCTTCTTGAAAAATTGTAGTCACTCATGATATTAATGTTTTAGTTGAATTTAGGATTCAATCTTTATAAGTTATTTTCCGGTATTTTCATCATATTCGCATATCACCCTGAAACCAATATAGTTACAGTCGGATAACCACCAGATACTTTTTGGCATTTGCGGATCGGTTTTCATCCATGCTTCGGTACGGGTGTAATCGCGTGCTGCACTTCTGACTTCGCCAACCGGGCTTTTAAAGGTTCCGCCACGAATAACGTGTTCCTCGCCCGTAGCCGGTCCTTTCGGATCATTTGCTCCATCGCTCAAGTTCGAATAGGCATCTTCGGCGTACCAGTCGGTACAATATTCTGCTGCATTACCAAGCATATTTTTCAGCCCAAACGGATTGGCTTCAACAACATCGGGCTTGGCCGTTTTCAGGCTGCTGTTTTTCTCGTAAACTACGTAGTTATTAATAAGGTCGCTTCCTTTTCCGAATAGTTTTCCAATAAAATTCTTCTCTTTAAAATCTTTTGGCTGCCCTTCAAAGAAAAACGGCGTTTCTGTACCTCCGCGGGCTGCATATTCCCATTCGGCTTCTGTTGGCAGGCGGTAAGTTTTTCCGGTAACCTGCGATAACCATTTGCAGTAGGTTTCGGCCGAGTGGTAACTCATTGTAATGGCCGGGCGACTTCCCATTCCCCAGTTTTGGTCGGGTTGTCCGTAAGGTGGCGTTGGCCCTGAGATTGCATCAACATCGGCCTCGGTACGTGTACCTTCGGTGTCGGTGGTTCGGCCTTCGGCAGCTGTGGCACTGTAAAATGCCAGGTATTCATCCCAGCTTACTTCTATTTCGGCCATAAAGAACGGGCTTACATTTACCGTTTTCTGCGGGCCTTCATCGCTTTCGCGCAATTGTTCGGTTTCCGGACTTCCAATTTTGAAACTTCCGCCCGGAATGGCTTTCATATTAAACGCAATGGTTGTTCCCGGTATCGTTTCGGTAAAATTTTCATGAGCAGTAACTTCGGCGGCAGCTGTATAGTTTTCTTTTGCCTCGGCACCGGCACTTCCAAACTCAACGTTCTTTGCGTGCAGCGCGTTCGGATCGTAATGGCCAACATTCAGGTGGCAGTTGATACAACGCAGTTCCTCTTCGTTTTGCGAATAATAAAGGTGCGCTTGCTGCCCTTCGGAAGTAAGTGTTAGCGGAAATAAGTTGTTGTGACATGCAATGCACGATTCTTCAAAAACAAAATGTTGCGCCTGTTCTAGCGAAGATTTGGCTTCCCAGTTAAAATCGGCACTGTCTTTAAATAAATAACCGTAAGCATCGCGGGCGCCTGCTTTAATTTTTTCTTTTAGATAGCCTTGTCCTTTTGGCGGAAGGTGACATTCAACACAGCCGATATGCATTCCTGTTCTGTTTTCGTGATGAACAGAGAGTTTCCACGAATCAAAAACATGAGGATGCACGTGGCACACTTCGCACGATTCGTTGGTTGAGGTTGCTTCAATAACTTTAAGAGAAGAAATGGTAACTGCGATACCAATTATAAATCCGATAAAAATGATTAGTAACAGCTTTTTTCTAAGGTAGTTACCAAGACGTTGAAATATGGCCATTAATTATTTTAGGTTTCTTGATTTAACAATGCAGGTAAAAATACTAATTTATATGGCGAAAATCCTGACTTTTGTATGTTTAAAAAATATCAATTGTGCTTTATTTTTCAACAAGTCGCAGCTGATTCAGCCATTTGTTTGTAGTTAAGACGCAGGCTTTATTATAAATACCTATTTTTTATAAAACAAAAAGGTTGCCTCGAACGCGACAACCTTTAGAGATGATTTCCTGAGAGGAATACAAGCGAGATAGGGAAATACTTTTTGTCAGTTGCAAGATAGGGGTGTTTTGTTCCTCCTTGATGAGGTAGAAATTTTTAACTTAACATTAAGAGGGGTGAACAGAGAATTTTGTAACTTTCAGCTATGAAGCTTCTCGAGCAAAGTATTTCCGATGTATTGGGCCTGTTTTTCCCCGAGTTGTGTGTAACCTGCGGGAAACGTCTGGTAACGCAGGAAAAATTCGTTTGTTTTAATTGCTGGCACGATCTGCCGGTAACCAATTTTCATTTAAAACACGACAATAAAGTGGCTCAGTTATTTTGGGGGCGGGTTGATATTTCAGCAGCCACAGCTTTTTTTGGTTTTAGAAAAGGGAGCAAATACCAGCAACTTATTCACTATGTAAAATACAAAGGATTAAAAGAGCTGGGTAAGGAAACCGGGAAAAAATTCGGATTGCAATTGTTGGAATCACCACTTTTTGCTGAAATTGATGTTTTAATGCCGGTACCGCTGCATCCGAAAAAGGAAAAGAAGCGCGGTTTTAACCAAAGCGATTGGATAGCTCGTGGAATTGCCGAAGTTTTAAAAAAGCCGGTTGACACCCAAACGCTGCACCGGAAGGAATACACCGCTACCCAAACAAAACGAAACCGTTACGAACGCTGGCAAAACGTTGAAACTGTTTTTGGATTGAATGATCCGAAGGCGGTTGAAAACAAACATGTTTTACTTATTGACGATGTGGTAACCACCGGCGCCACGCTGGAAGCCTGTGCGATTCATTTGTTAAATCAGCCCGGAACAAAAGTAAGTATCGCCACGCTGGCTTATGCCGATATTTAATGGTCGGTTTTATTCCTTTTAAGATGTAATCAATACGCGAAAAGCCTTTTAAACAATGTTTCCCTGCAATCTGTTAAAGCAACAGAATGTCTGCATTTTATTATCATTAAATTAAATAGATTACTATGAAAATTACAAAATTGTTTTTGCTTGCCCTTGTGGTAATGGGCTTTATGGCGTGTAACCAGAAGCCTGCAACCACCGAAGATGCTAACGTTAAGTATTACCGACAGCTGTTATTTAGCGAAACACCATGGGATTTGGAGCGTGGCTCGCATGAAATTTCGGCCAAAGAAGCTGAAAAAGTGAATAACTACAAATTTACCTGGAACGATGATGGCACACTGGCATCGGTAGAATACAACCGTAATGGTGTGTTGTTGGGCTATTCAAACCTGCGGGCAGCAAAAATTACCTATACTTACGATGGGAACAAACAGATTAAACATTCCTTTAACGAAAAAGGTGAGCCCGTTGAAGACGGAGGTGCTTTTGCGCAGGAATATACGCTCGATGATTCGGGAATGCGCGTAGCAATGCGTTTCCTCGATAAAGAGGGAAATCCGGCAGAGAACCGCAATAACATATATAATTATGTGTGGTCGAAACTGGATGATGGAATGATTCGCGAATTGCGTTACAATCTGGCCGGGGAAGAAACCATAATGAACCCGTTTTGTCCGTTTTACGAGTTGCGTTTTTCGTATGATGCAAACGGTTATGTAACCCGAATGGCCAACTACATTGAAGATACCATGTATAACTGCACAGCCGAAAATTGTGGCGATGTTGGCGTGTCGTATTTCTTATTCGAAAACAACGACAAAGGCGATTTGTTGAGCTTTTCGGTGCACAGCACTACCGGGCAGCTTTCCAATTTGTACTGGGGCTGGGCCAAACGGCAAAATACCGTGGATGAATATGGTAACGCCATTAAAACAGTTGTTTACGATCAGGACGATGAATTACTTGGCGGAAAAGGAATTCCGGTAACCGAAAATGAATACAACGAATTTGGCGAGCTGGTAAAAAGTATTTCGAAAGATGCCAACGGAAACGTGGTGAATAACCCGAATAACGGTGTGGCCATTGTCGAATACAAATACGACGAGCAGGGCCGCAGAGTAGAAACCCTGCGTTACGACAAAGAGATGAATTCTGTTGAAGGTTAGAGCTAATACCGATTAATTTATGATCAAGATAAAACCGATTTTAAGTTTTCTTACGCTGGCCGCTTTTGTTGTTTTAATTTCCTGCTCGGGTGGGCAGAAAAAGACGGATCAGGCAGAAAGCAGTTTGCAAGAAACAAGCCCCAAAGTAGAGGTAAATGCCGAGGCAAAACTACTGCTAAAAACGCTGAATGAAATGGGCGATTACGCCAATAGCCGTAATTTCCCGTCGCTGATAAAACCATCGGTAGTTTACGACGAGCTGGATGGAAACATTCATATTATTGATGTACGTAACGAAGATGCGTTTAGCGACGGGCATATAAACGGTGCTGTTCGTGTTGATTTTAGTGATTTGCCGACGTATCTTACCAACGATATCAAGCCGTTTGAGTACGATAAAATTGTTGTGGTATGTTATTCAGGCCAGATTTCAAGTTACGCCACTTCCTTATTACGACTGGCAGGTTATGGTAATGTTTACGCCATGCGCTGGGGGATGAGTGGATGGAACAAACATTTTGCTGAGGGGGCGTGGCTTGCCAACGTTTCTTCTGATTTTCAGGATGAGTTGGAAACGGAAGAGCATGATAAAGCGCCACTTGCAGATTTTCCAAAACTGAATACCGGAAGTACCAATGGTGACGAGATTCTGCAACAACGGATCGAAGCGCTTTTTGCAGCCGGGTATCGCGTTGCTTTGGTAAAAGCCGGTGCTGTGTTTGAGAATCCCGAAAAGTATTATACAATTAACTACGACCGGAAAGATAAGTACGACTCTGGGCATATTCCGGGTGCTGTTCGGTACAAACCCGGCGGAACGCTTGGTATTGTTACCGAGATGCAAACGATTCCGGTTGACAAGGAAGTGGTGTTGTATTGCAATACCGGCCACAATTCGGGTTTTGCAACAGCTTACCTGCGTTTGTTTGGTTACGATGCCAAAACACTCACTTTTGGAAACAACGCCTTTATGTACGATAAAATGAAAGAAGAGGAAAGTTCGCTTTCGTGGCTGCCGTTTACCGAAGCCGAAATTCACGACTATCCGTACGTTCAAAACTAAATTGAGGATCTTTCAAAAATAAAATATTATTCCAGCCTGATCGTTGTATCGGGCTGGAATTTATATTTTAACTCCTCCGGATTTTCTTCGTCGGAGAGAATATAAAGGCCTTCAAATTCCAGTTGATTCAGAATTACCCAGGCCTTTGAACTGGTGGAAATATCTGCTGAATAAAGCAGGATTTTTCCATCAAGCGAACTCAGTTTTTCCTTATTCTCTTTCTGAAGCAGCTGGTTAAAAGGTATCGCAAGGGAATTGGGGAAACGTTGGTTTTCTGCGTCCAGTTCAACAATTAAGCAGCTGTCTTGCAAACCGTTTAATTCCTGTACCGAAACGGTAACTTCTGATGGCGTTGCCAATGCTTCGCTCACATTTCTTTTAAACAGGTTCGGATTAAACGTTCGTACCAAAACCAGTACAAGAAGTAAGAGCAAAACACCCAAAATCCATGTTATATTTTTCTTCATTTTGATCTGTTTTTATTCGCAACCTCCGTCCAGCTGCGATTCTTCCAATCGTTTTGCTTCGAGGTATTGCAATTTTAAACTGTCGGGCAAGCTATTTATTTGCGTAAATGTTCTGCGCGCTTTGTAGCGGTTTTCAAACAGCGTGTTTTCGCGTGGTGTAATCCGATCGCCTTCAAACTTGCTCAACATTACCGTAAGGTACCATTCATTCATTCCACCTTTCATTACAAACGAATTCGGATAGCCCAGTCCGCTCACAATAGTCCAGGCCATGTTGGCCGTTTCGTCGCCGTTTGCGTAATACACATTTCTCACTTTATCCTGATTCAGGGAACCTTCCCAGTTGGGATTGAGCAAATCGCTGAACGGAATATTTATCGACCCCGGAATGTTACTTTCCATAAACTCTGAGGCGCTTCGTAAATCGATCAATTTAATGGTAGTGTCTTCGTTATTTACAAAACGGGCCACTTCGTCAACGGTATAGTACATGTCGGGATTCGACGAAATTTCCAGCAAATCGGTGGGTTTTAGTTGAAAAGATTTAGCCGCATTAAAAGGCAGAAAAGCCAAAATCAATCCAACGCCTGCCAATAGTAATGATATTTTTATTCGTGCATTCATGCCGTTTAAATTTCAGATGTGATATCGTTTCGTGCGTATTTCTTCTCGGCCAGTTCGGCCAGCCAGAACATCGCAATGGCAGCGGCTATCAGCAGAAAAGTAAAAACTCCGGGAGAAACTCCCAGCCACTCATCCACACGCACCGGGCCTTTGTAATTTGCTCCGGCCAGTGTCTGGATTATTGGATACGATTCGGCAAAAAGAAAAGCACCGCTTAATCCGCCCACAAGAAAAAATAAGGCATCGATTTTCCCGATCGATAGCGCACTGATTCCCGTTCCCGGACAAAAGCCGCCCATTATAAATCCGGCTCCCATAATAACTCCGCCAACGAGTGTTGCAGTTACATAATAGGGATTTACATACACCAGGTTTAAATCGAGCAAGCCAAAATAGCTGAGCAATTGTGAGCCTGCCAGCGCTACGATTGCGGCTGTGAAAAACACTTTTAAAACAGTGGTATCGTAGCCGTAGAACATGCCTGCCAGTTTGCGGCTCGATGAAAAACCGGCTTGCTCCAATGCAAAGCCAAAACCTATGCCGATAAAAAATCCGATGCCGAGGTTGAGCCATTCCGGAAGGTCGTTAAGTAGTGTAATCGGTCCCATAATTATTGATTTATTGAAGGATTGATGGACTGAGTTTTAAATCCAGAGTTTTCTGAAAAACCATGCAAAAAGGAAGGCCGAGCCAAAAATGCCGAGCATGGTCATAAATCCTGCTACCGAAAGTACTGCCATCCCCGAGAGTGCCGCTCCGCTGGTACATCCGCGAGCCAGTTGTGCACCGTAAACAAAAAACACACCTCCCAGAAAGGCAAACAACAAGCGTTTCCCGTTCGATATTTTTGGCGATTTTTCAATTTTGAATTTTAAGCGGCCCGAAATGGCTCCCGATATAAACCCTCCTAACAACATGCCGAGCACCTCAAGTGCCAGCCAGCTTTTTAAGGGATTTTTACCGTCTTCGAAATATTTACTGTAGTACGGCGATTCCATTGCGTGTTGATGATCAACTGTTTCAACGGCCGCTACTACGGCGTATTTTAATCCGCCACTGGCTCCCAGTCCGCGCCCCGAAAAAAACATGGCGCTTAAAAGTACCAGTCCAAGTAGTACGCCCGCCAGGTAAGGGTTCATGTATTTTTTTCTCATTGTAGTCTTAGGTTTTGGTTAAAATTAACCGGTACTTCTAAAGACAAATTAAGGGAGATGATTGTTCTATCGTATGAGAATAATTCTCGGGTTATGTTTTAAAAATAGTATCTTAATTCGTTTGGTTTTTTGGACAGTTATTTCAACAACTTTTGGTTTTGGTTGTTTCAACACAAAAAAGCAAAGATGGAATTAGAGATCAGCAAATATTTCAAGGGAGTTCGTCCGGGTATCACACTTCCTTCGTCCTTAATGATGGAAATTTTGAAAGAGGAGGGAATGCGAAAAATGGTGAGCGACCATTACGATTTGATTGTGCAAAGCCCGATAAAAGATCTTTTCCCGAAAAATCCGATAGCATTGGAAAAGGCAAAAGAGCACTCGGCCGATTTTTTTATTCAGATTTGCGGAGGCCCCGATTATTTTAACCAAAACCGCGGAAAACCTCAGCTAAACAGAAGGCACCTGCCGTTTAAAATTACCGCCGAGGCGCGCATTGAGTGGTTAAATTGTTACAAGCAGGTTTTGAGTAAACTGGATTTGCCCGATGAGGTGCTGAAATCGTTCTGGACCTACCTCGATGATTTTTCGAAGTGGATGGTAAATAGCTATTGAAAGGATTAAGTATTAATGATTAAGTGGTGCCGGGATTTGGTGAATGAGGTGCAAATAAGGAATGTTGAATTTCGAATGAAGACTAACGATTTTAGATTTCAAAAATGGGAGGAAAGTTTTCAGTTTTCAGTCGCAGTTAACAGTTATCGCGTAAATCTAAACTATTGTGTTCTATGTATCTATGTGGTTCAAAAAAAACATCGTGTCTAGCGTCTTCGTGTTTAAAAATTTTCTACCACAAAGGTTCACAAAGAAGGCACAAAGTTTCACAAAGACGAAAAGCTCGGAACTCGTTAACTAAATGAATTTCGATTGTAGAGGAAGAAAGTTTTCAGTTAACAATTTGACAGATGAACAATTTAGCAATAGCAAACAAAATCTAATGATTTCTATGTATCTATGTGGTTCAACAAACATCGTGTCTTTGAGTCTTCGTGTTTAAAAATTTTCTACCACAAAAGTTCACAATGATGGCACAAAGTTGCACAAAGACGAAAAGCTCGGAACTCGTTAACTAAATGAATTTCGATTGTAGAGGAAGAAAGTTTTCAGTTAACAATTTGACAGTTGAACAATTTAGCAATAGCAAACAAAATCTAATGATTTCTATGTGTCTATGTGGTTCAAAAAACATCGTGTCTTAGTGTCTATGTGTATGAGGGTTAAATATTTAGCAGTTTGATAGTTTTACAATTTTACAATAGGACAATTTAGCAATTTCTCAATCTGCATCGATCTTTTTCAATCTGCATCAATCTCGTTCAATCTGCATCAATCTTTTCAATCTCACCGCCCCAGCCGGTAATACAACGCCAGCGAAATTACATTGTTAAATAAGCCGTTGTGGAAATAGTAATTGGTTTCGGATTTGTCGCTGCTCGGAAGAACGGATAAAGCGAAACGCAGATCAACCGATGCATGTTCCAGGAAATCAAACTGAAAACCTACAAAAGGCTGCAAGTCGAAAGTGTTAAAATCCTGCCGGTCGGGTTCCGGTATTTCGCCATCGCTGTTCAATTCTTTCGAGTGGATTAAAACTCCCGGCGCAATACCACCGATGATCATACTTCGGTCGTTGGTGCGGAAGGCCATGAAAAGCGGAATGTCGATATACCCCAGGCGCATAATGTATTTGTCAATATCGGGTTGTTTCGGGTCGAATGATCTTCGCGAGCCTTTTTGCGAATATTTTATTTCCATTCCGGCAACAATTGCAGGTGCGATATCTGTCTGAACAAAAAGACCGGCTAAAATACCCGCTTTGTGATAGCCTTTCAGGTTATCGCCTTCAACCTGTGTGCCGTTAAATCCTGCAATTATTCCGGCATCGAAACGCTGGGCAATAACAAAATTTGCAATCAAAAGAAATCCAAAGGCAACAACTATTCGCTTCATTTATTTTAGTTTTTCCAGTTCCTTTTTTAATAGCTCCACCCCAATTTCCGCTTTTTTTTCGATATAAGTAACATTTTCGTGGTAAACTTCGGGCCGGTTAGGATCGATAACATAAATCGGTGTTCCTTTTTGCACATAGTTTACAAGGCTCGCCGCAGGATAAACCGCCAGCGAAGTTCCAATTACCACCAGAATATCAGCTTGCTGTACAATGTCAATGGCAGTTGGAATTTCGGGTACAGCTTCGCCAAACCAAACAATATGAGGGCGTAACTGGCTTCCTTTTTCGCAGCAATCGCCCAATTTAAGTTCCCAATTGTCGAGTTCGTAAATCAAATCTGCATCGATGGTGCTTCGGGCTTTCATCAACTCGCCATGCAAATGCGTAACTTTTGTGCTTCCGGCCCGCTCGTGCAGGTTGTCAACATTTTGGGTTACTACCTGCACATCAAACCATTTCTCCAGTTCTGCAATTCCGCAGTGCCCGCCGTTGGGTTGTGCCTCGAAAAGTTGCTGGCGCCGTTCGTTGTAAAACCGCAAAACCAGTTCCGGATTGCGCGCCCACGCTTCAGGAGTGGCAACTTCGGTAACATCATATTGCTCCCAGATTCCACCCATGTCGCGAAATGTCTTTAAGCCGCTTTCCTGGCTCATGCCGGCTCCCGAAAGAACTACCAATTTCTTCATTATTAAAATATTCGTTCAATGTTAAATGTACGATTAATAATAATCGCATTCAAATCGGGGCTCATAATCTGTTGCTTATTTGAAGCGGCTTTTAATTGTGGATATTATTCGGCTTAAAAGGTGTTCGTTTCAGGCTATTTCTGATATTTTTGTACCGATGATTGATCATGCCACGATAGACCGGATTATTGACGCTGCGGAAATTTCAGACGTAGTAGGTGATTTTGTTACACTGCGAAAACGGGGTGTAAACATGCTTGGTTTGTGCCCGTTTCACAACGAAAAAACACCATCGTTTACCGTGTCGCCGGCCAAAGGAATTTTTAAATGTTTTGGATGTGGGAAGGGAGGAAACTCGGTGAATTTCATTATGGAGCACGAGAATCTTACCTATCCCGAGGCGCTGAAATGGCTGGCAAAAAAATACAATATCGAGGTTCAGGAGGAAGAGGAAACTGAAGAGCAAAAACAGCTAAAAGATTCGCGCGAAAGTTTGATGATTGTTTCCGGCTTTGCCCAGAAATATTTTACCCGCTATTTGTGGGAAGAAAACGAGGGCAGAACTATTGGACTGGGCTATTTTCGCGAGCGTAGTTTTCGCGACGATATTTTGAAAAAATTCGAAGTGGGTTTTGCTCCCGATGGGAAAACTCCTTTTACCGAAGCAGCACAAAGACAGGGCTATAAACTCGATTTCCTGGAGAAAACGGGATTGACGATAAAACGCGACGACTGGTTGCGCGACCGTTTTGCCGGCCGTGTAATGTTCCCCATTCATAACCTGGCAGGGCGTGTAATTGCTTTTGGCGGCCGCATTTTAACAAACGATAAAAAAACGGCCAAATACCTGAATTCGCCTGAGTCGGATATTTACCACAAAAGCCGGGTGTTGTACGGAATTTATCAGGCCAAGCGCGAAATGACGCGTACCGATAAATGTTACCTGGTTGAAGGTTATACCGATGTAATGTCGTTGCACCAGGTGGGCATTGAGAATGTTGTTGCTTCGTCGGGAACTTCGCTAACACCCGATCAAATCCGAATGGTGCGCCGTTTTACGCCTAATATCACGATTATTTACGATGGAGATGCGGCGGGAATAAAAGCATCTTTGCGCGGAATTGACATGGTGCTGGAAGAGGGCATGAATGTAAAAGTGTTGCCGCTGCCCGATGGCGAAGATCCTGACTCGTTTGCCAAGAAAATGGGGGCTTCCGGTTTCCAGGAATATATGGAGCAAAACGAAACCGACTTCATACAGTTTAAAACCCGACTACTTTTAAAGAGTACCGAGAATGATCCGGTTGCCAAAGCGCGCCTGATCTCTGATGTTATCCGGTCGGTTTCCGTAATCCCCGATTCAATTACCCGTTCGGTTTATATAAAAGAATGTAGCCGTTTGCTTGGTGTTGACGAAGAAGTGTTGTACACCGAGGTACGAAAACAAAAACATCAACAAACCGAGGAGTTCCGGAAAAGGGAATTTCGCGAGCAAAGCCGTCGGCAGGCGGCACCTCCGCAACCTGTGCAGGAAGAGCCGGTTGCTCGGCCTGTACGACTTTTGGTGGAAGAACTGGAGTTTTTGCGTTTTCTGCTTAAATATTGTACAAGCGATTTGTATGAGGAGGAAGATGAGGAAACGCACGAAACCCGCACCTTATCGGTGGGTGAGTTTATGATCGACGAGCTGGAGGCCGATGAGTTGGTGTCGGAAAATGCGCTGTTTAAAAAGGTGTTTTACGAAGTCAGGGAGAATTTGTACAAAGAGAATTTCGATCCGTGGAAACACTTTGTTTATCACCCCGATGCTTCCATGAGCAAGTTTGCAACCGATCTGCTTTCAGAAAAATATACCGAAAGTAAACGCTGGACCAAAGCCGGTGCTTTTACCGAAAAAGAAGAAGATATTCTGGATGTTCTTATTCCCCGGATCGTTAACGAATATAAACTGCGGAAAATTAAAATGATGATGGCCGAGATTGAAAAGGCCATTGATAAAGCAGCAGCCGACAACGATTTTGATAGAGTGATTGAAGAACAATCGATATATATGAACCTGAAACGGGCTGAAAAAGAGTTGGCTAAAAGCCTTGGCAGCCGAACCATAAATTAACGATATGCGAACAAATTTTATCGAAGACCGCAACGAAATCGACGAAGTAATCCGCGCCTGCAAAACCTGTTATTTTGCCATGTCGGTGGATGACAAACCTTATGTTTTACCGCTGAATTTTGCGTTGGAAGGCGATACGATTATTTTGCATTCGGCACCGGAGGGACGCATGTGGGAAACCATACAGAAAAATCCGCAGGTGTGTATAAACTGGACTTTGGGCGAAGAACTGGCTTGGCAGGATGTGCGCGTTGGCTGTAGTTACCGGGTTAAATCGAAAACGGTAAATGTGGAAGGCAAAGTAGAGTTTATCGACGATTTTGATGAAAAGTACCGCTGTCTCGGATTGATTATGAAGCAATACAGCGACCGCGAATTTAAATTCGGAACACCGGCGGTAAAAAATGTAGGGATTTTTAAAGTGCATATTGAAAACATTACAGGGAAAGAGTTTGGTGCAAAAGCAGTAACACCCTGGAATTCATAAAATAAATCAATGATTTTTGTAACAGGAGGAACCGGGTTGGTTGGAGCTCATTTATTGTATGAGCTTTGTAAAACGGGCAAAAAAGTTAGAGCTTTAAAACGCCAAACAAGCAATTTAAAGCAGGTTGAAAAAACTTTTGCCTATTACACCAATGATGCTCAACAGCTGTTCGATACCATAGAATGGGTAGATGGCGATATCCTGGATTATTTCGAACTAGAAAAATTATTGAATGGTGTAACCGAAATTTACCATTGTGCAGCTATTGTTTCGTTTGATAGCAAAGAGCGGCAGCGAATGATCTCAAATAATGTGGAAGGAACGGCAAACCTTGTTAATGCCGCCATTGAAAATGGTGTGAAAAAGATTTGCCACGTTAGTTCCATTGCTGCACTGGGAAAATTACAAAATGGAGCTCCGGTTACAGAAGAAACGAACTGGGTGCCATCGAAAAAGAATTCGGCTTATTCCGAGAGCAAATTTTATTCTGAAACCGAAATATGGCGCGGAATAGAAGAAGGTTTGGATGCTATTATCGTTAATCCGTCGATAATTTTTGGACCTGCAAATTGGGAGAGCGGAAGTGCAAAGATCTTTAAAACCATTTGGGATGGCATGAAATTTTATACCAAAGGAGTTACCGGTTTTGTTGATGTTTTTGATGTTGTACGCCCCATGATAAAATTGATGGAAGCCGAAAACTTTGAAAACTGCAAAAATCAGCGTTATATTCTAAGTGCCGAGAATTTAAGCTACCAGCAAGTGTTTACGCAAATTGCTGAAGCTTTACAAAAACCAAAACCTACGATTTGGGCCAACGATTTTTTGATGGGTTTTGTTTGGCGGGCAGCTACTTTTGCCAGCTGGTTTACACGCCAGCCTTCTTTAATAACGCGCGAAGCAGCCACAGGGCGTAATGCCGTTAATAATTTTGATGGCTCAAAAATTACGCGAATGACCGCTTACCAGTATCTCTCTATCGCTGACTCGATCAAAAAAACGGCCGGTTTTCTAAATGCTGACATGAATTAATTCCCAAAAAAAGAAAAAGGCAGGTGAACCCCGCCTTTTAAAAACTCTAATTTTTTATCATTCCTAATGAATGCCCTGTAACAATAAAAGTCTTCCCAAACTTTTATTGCGATAAAATGGTATAGTTATCTACTCTTCAGTAAGTAGTATTTTAACTCAATTTCAGCCCATTAGTCTCGCAAAAGGGCACAAATGGGCAACTCTTCGTCCACAAAAAGCTGCCCATAATAAAAACAAAAAGATAAAAAATAAGGGTTTGTAGCTGCCAAAGTATAGTGTTGCGAATTAATTTCCAAATATTTCTAGAAAAAAGTGGAAGAAATTAGGTTAATGAGAATGAATCTAGGCTATACTTATCATAAAAAGTAAAAAGCCTGGAAATGTTCATATCGGCTGGCAGGTGGAGAAAGGGCGAGAATAAAATTAACAAATGGTTAGTAGCGGGTTATCCTAATTAACGTAATGTGTGATTCTTAGAAGCGATTTTTTTACTCCTTTGATGATTGTAAATGAGGCTGTTTTGGGCAGTTTTTTATAATTTTAAAAGAACTATTCTGAGCTCAATAATGTTTTTAAAATTATGTGTTACGATATAAAAACCAAGGTAGAGGCCGCGTTAAAACGGGCACGGCATTATGGCAACGAAGAGGCGATACAAATGCTGATTGAGCAGTTTCGTCCTTTCCTGGAAGAGGAGTTTTTTCACGTTTCGGGGTTTCAGCACCCAAAGTTGCTGATTTATACCAACGAGAATTTTGAATTACCGGCCATTGCCAGTTGGGGGCTCATTCCGTTTTGGGTGAAAAACGAACAGCAACAACTCGATATCTGGAATAAAACAATTAATGCCCGCGGCGAAAGTATTTTCGAAAAACCTTCATTTCGAACTTCTGCCAACTCAAAACGCTGCCTGGTTTATATCGACGGCTTTTTCGAGCATCACCATTTTGGGGGCAAAATATATCCGTTCTATATTCAGCGGGTTGATGGAGAGCCAATTGTTTTGGGTGGATTGTGGGACGAATGGACCAACAAAGCTACGGGTGAAGTGGTGAACTCGTTTACCATTGTTACAACTAAAGCCAATTTTCTGATGAAAAAGATCCACAATAATCCGAAACTTAACGAAGCCCGAATGCCACTGATTCTCAATGAAGAGGAGGCCGATAAATGGCTGAATGGCACAGCAACCGAGGCAAAGGCGATGATTAGACCTGCCACTGATGGCCTGCTGAAAGCACATACCGTTAGAAGATTGCGGGGCAAAGAAGCCGTTGGCAATTCGCCCCAGGCAATTGAAGAGTTTATTTATCCGGAGCTTAAATTCAGAGCTTAACCTTTATCGGTTCACTTAATCTGCTTTCGTTGCTTAAACGGTCGAGCACAGAAATCCGAACTTCGTATTTTTTCTTTTTGCGGTTTATTCGGTCAAATTTAAATTCCTGTTCTTTTGTGATGCCAAAAATATATTGGCAGCTATCTGCATCGAATTTTTCGCCTTCCTCACTCAGATAAAGGACATAACTCCATGCCTTGTCCATTTCATTTTGGGTTTCGGCAGGTGTCCATTTAATCTTTCGGCCCCGCTTATTAATTTTAACCAGTGGCTGAGGTGCCTGATTATCAAGCCAGGGCATTGGCGGAACAATCGCCGGAGATTTGTAATAATCCAGTTTTAAACTGTCCTGTAATCCCAGCAAATCGCCATTAAACCATTTGCTGCTGTAAAACGATGAGCCCTGAATTTCTGGTATTGCGCGCAGTATCCGAATTTGTTTTGTAAGCTGGTCAGGTTCAGTCCATTCTTTAGTTTGCGAAGTGCTGCTAACTTTATAAGGCGCTTGCCCAATGTACATGGCGCGGCCGTAAGCATGATCTTTCCACCAATTGGCCAGTAGCTGAAAATCAACAGTAGGGTGACCGATTTGCCAATATAGTTGTGGTAGAGTATAATCGATCCAGCCTTCTTTTTGCCATTTTATAATGTTGGCATACAGTTGGTCGTAATTTGTTGTTCCGGCTTTTGTGTCAGATCCCATCGGGTCGTCGGTTTTATTGCGCCACACACCAAACGGGCTGATGCCAAATTTCACCCAGGGTTTGGTGGCTTTTATCGAGTCGTTCAGCATTTTAATGGTTATGTCAACATTCTCGCGGCGCCAGTCGGCTTTGTTTTCTGCAGTAAATCCACGGTTGTAGAATTTGAACGATGTTGTATCCGGAAATTCTTCTTTTAAGGGGTAAGGATAGAAATAGTCGTCGAAATGAATGGCATCCACATCATAACGTTTTACAATATCCTGCACCACATCGGTTACAAACTCGCGGGCCTGAGGTAATCCCGGGTCGAAATACAAGCGGTTGCCATATTTTAAAATCCAATCGGGGTGACGAAAAGCAATGTGATCGATGGAAAGTGGATCTTCAAGGTTTTGAGCTACCCGGTAGGGGTTTAACCATGCATGCAGTTCCATCCCGCGTTTATGGCATTCTTCAATCCAAAATTTCAGCGGATCGTAAAAAGGCAGCGGTGCCTGCCCCTGAACACCGGTGAGGTAGCGCGACCAAGGCTCCAGATCCGATTGATAAAAAGCATCGGCAGCGGGTCGAACCTGCAAAATAATGGCATTCATGCCTAAACTTTTATGTAAATTTAAAATATCGATGATTTCACGCTTTTGAGCATCTGTACTTAAGCCCGGTTCCGAAGGCCAGTCGATGTTTACAACGGTGGCTACCCAAACGGCTCTGAATTCGTATTTCGGTTGCGCATGGGCAATGAACGAAAGGAACAGGCACGCAGTAAGAAGGAAGTTCAGCTTTTTCATACGATTAAAATTTATTGTTTTTAAGGCATCGTGTTTTCCGAAACTGAATGTTGAAATTGGGCGTGTTGGATTTAGATGCTCGTGTCATAAATGTTTATATTGTTGGACACAAAAATAAGAGAATGTTATCTTGTGGGAAACGAAAAAGGTAGAATTTAAGGTGTAAGACTTTCAACTAAAAAAAATTGATATCTTTGTGCCAGATATACGAAGTAAAAAAGTAAACGATATTTAAGACAAACAACGGGCTTGTCGTTCTGACAAGTTTGTGGTTTATTAGGTTTAGTTGGTTTAGGTTAAAAAGGCTGTCAGAAGGGCAGCCTTTTCTTTTTATAAATCTTAAAAAAGTTGTTGCTTCAGATTTTACCCAATACTCTTCCTTTCCGAATCCTAAACCTGTCACTCTGTTCCAAAAAGTTTTCAAATCCGCTTAACTTATTCAGTGTAAATCAAATCATTCTGTGTTATCAGCGTTCCAGTCTTCAACATAAAAAAAGGGATAAGTTTAAAAATACGGTGAATTACTATTTGTACGAGCTACATGAAATTCAGGAAAGTTATACCGATTTAACAACAAAGTGTCGCATTCTTTCATTTCATTCAGAACGATCCGGTGTTGTAGTATCGGCATTATCCATTGTAATCCGGACAACAGTATAAGATATACATTACCCCTCACCCTGTAGGGAGCTCCCCTCACGAGGGGAGCCTGTTGTTAGGAAACCGTAATGGCAGCACCAAATCCTCTTCCTGTTACTAAAAAACTGTTTTCCCTTCATAAGGGAAAATGTCGACAGACAAAAGGGTAGAAAGAGTTATGAAGCCCTATTAATTCCATATATTGACTTCCTTATGAGTTCATTTATCGTTAAAAAGTAAAAATGAAAATAATTTATGCTCCACCAGAAATTTCATGTGATCCATAAAAAAAGGCTGCCGGATTACTCCAACAGCCTTTGTATGGTTGTTTTTTTTGATTGAGAACTACCTTTTCATTATGCCGTAACACATAATTTTCAGAATAATATCAACGCTTCGTTCCAGATTTGCATTGCTGTAATTTCCTGCGGCAAGTGGCATTTCCAGGCCTTTTATAGCGGTGGTAATACCAATGGCTGCCAGGTTGAAATCGTAAATCTCGAATTCATTCTTACGAACGCCTTCAATCAATATCCGTTTAATCATTCGTATCTCGTCCTGCTCGTATTTCAGTTTTACCTCATCGATAAATCCAACGGCGGTAACATCGTTTTCAATGGCATGATAGAAATTGGCCAGGTTACGGAAAGTCGCCATTTTGGTTAAAATGTAATCGCGCAACTTATCTACCGGATCGGTGTTTCGGTTGATCACAATTTCAAGTTCGTACGCCAAAATATCAACCTCTTTCATAATAACAGCCTGAAAAAGATCTTCTTTACTTTTGAAATAGTAATAAAGCGAGCTTTTCCCTTTGCGAACTGCATTAGCGATGTCGTCGAGTGTGGTTTTTTTGTAGCCGTATTTGCTGAAAATTTCACGGGCAATCTTTAGGATATTTTCCCTGTTCACATCCTTTTTATTCGCAGTATCCGTTGAATTTTGCATGAATTCAAATGTTTTGTCTGTGTTAAAACTTGGCCAAATATAACCATTTATTTTAGCCGTTATTATTTTTTAGAACATTTTACTCTGGCAGACGACATTTACTTTTACTGGTTGAATGCCCTGTAACTGTTTGAAATTTATTCGAATAATATTCGAATGGCTATCCGTTATCCTGCTCAGCCAGTCTGAAGTCGAGCTGCTTTCTTTCAAGATTGGTGCGCCAAACGCGTACATTTATTTTCTCGCCCAACTGAAAACTTTTACGCGAATGGCGGCCCACCAGCGCATAATTTTTTTCATCGAAAATATAAAAATCATCATCCATTTGTGCAATCGGAATCATACCTTCAATTTTGTTTTCAAGCTCCACGTAAATTCCCCAATCGGTTACGCCCGAAATCGTTCCCGGGTAAGTTTTACCAATATGGTCTTGCATAAATTCCACTTGTTTGTACTTTATCGACGCCCGCTCGGCGTTGGCTGCTTTGGCTTCCATATCCGACGAGTGTTTACACAGCCCCTCGTATTTTTGTTCGTTAGCCGAACGTGCTCCGTCTAAATATTTTTCCAGCAGGCGGTGCACCATCATATCGGGGTAGCGCCTGATTGGCGAGGTAAAGTGCGTATAATAATCGAATGAAAGTCCGTAGTGCCCAATGTTTCGGGTTGAGTATGCTGCTTTTGCCATGGTTCGGATGGCCAGTGTTTCAACTACATTTTGTTCGTTTTTGCCTTTAACCTCGGTAAGTAATTTATTTAGCGAAGTTGAAATAGCACGCGGCGTTGACAGTTGAATACCGTGGCCAAAGCGCTTTATAAAAGTGTTGAACGACGAAAGTTTGTCGGGGTCGGGTTTGTCGTGAATACGGTAAACAAAGGTTTTCGGCGTTTTCTTTTCCGGTACTTTGCCAATAAACTCGGCCACTTTTTTGTTGGCCAGCAACATAAATTCTTCAATCAGGTGGTTCGATTCTTTTGATTCCTTAAACGACACTGAAATTGGTTTTCCTTTCTCGTCAATTTCAAATTTCATTTCCACGCGCTCAAAAGCAATCGATCCGCTATCGAAACGTTCATCGCGTAATTTTATCGCCAGTTCGTTTAGTTTTAGTACTTCTTCAGAAAAATCGCCCTGTCCGGTTTCAATAATTTCCTGTGCTTCTTCGTAGGTAAATCTTCGGTCGGAGTGAATGACTGTTTTTCCAAACCACTGTTTTTTCACTTTTGCATCTTCGGTAATTTCAAAAACGGCCGAAAAACACAATTTATCTTCGTTGGGCCGCAACGAGCAAACACCGTTCGATAAGCGCTCGGGAAGCATTGGAACTACGCGGTCAACCAGGTAAACAGAAGTTGCGCGGTCTTGTGCTTCGTTCTCAATAATAGTATTCGGGCGCACGTAATGCGTAACATCGGCAATGTGCACACCAACTTCCCAGTTTCCGTTGTCGAGTTTCTTTAACGACAGTGCATCGTCAAAATCTTTTGCATCAGCCGGGTCGATGGTAAAAGTGGTGGTTTTGCGCATATCGCGCCGCTTTTTAATCTCTTCTTTCTGAATTTCAAGCGGAATTTTTTCGGCAGCCTTATCCACGTTTTGAGGGAATTTGTGCGGCAGTTCAAACTCGGCCAGAATGGCGTGCATTTCAGCATCGTTATCGCCGGTGTCGCCCAGTACTTCAATAATTTCGCCAAAGGGGCTGCGAGCATTTTGTGGCCAGTCTTTAATTTCGGCAATGGCTTTTTGCCCGTCTTTTGCGCCGTTAAGTTTTTCTTTCGGAATAAAAATATCGAAACCAACTTTTCCGGCCGGAACCAAAAAAGCAAAGTTTTTGGTGGTTTGTACTTTTCCTACAAATATCGTTTTTGCGCGCTCCAGAATTTCAGTTACTTCGCCTTCCAGATCATGTTTTTTGCGCCGTGCATACACATGGATTCGTACTTTGTCGCCTTCCATGGCATGATTCAGGTTGCGCGATGAAATTACAGCCGGTTGTTCCAGCTCGTCGCTAATGACGTAGGCAAAACCCTGTGGCTGCATTTCTATAATACCTGTAACTTTTCCGGTGCGTGCTTTCAGTTTGAATTTACCCCGCGATAGTTGGTCAACGTATCCATCGTCGGCCAATTCCTGAAGGGCAACGTTAATCAATTTGCGTGTTTCCGGATCTTTTATGCTCAGCGCGCCTGAAATCTGGCGGTAGTTAACTGTCTTTCCGGGGTTTTCGTAAAGTGTTGAAAGTATAGCGTTTTTTAGCTTTTTTTTGTTGTATGTACCGCCGCGTTTCTTTTTGTGCAGCTTATTCTTTTTCTTTCTTCCCATTTTGTTTTAATTATCCCAAGCAAGTTATAATAATTATTATTCATGTTTTAATAATAAATGCGGAAGTTGCGAACAATATGAAAACTGCTACGTTTATTTCGGAATATTTAACAACTGGGCACCTCCTATATTTACAGGAATTTGTATGTTTGTAAACCATTTTAAGGCTTCGGTATTTTGCCTGTGAAGGCCTTGAAAACAGACATTTTTAGCCTATGAAGTTAAAGGGGAAACTACCGTTTTTTATTGTTGCAATGTTGGCCTGGGTTGTTATTATTTCATCGTGTGCCAATATGGGTATGCCAGCCGGAGGACCACGCGATTCGGTGCCGCCGGTGTTGCTGGAAACCAGCCCGGAGTACCGCGCATTGAACTTTAATAAAGACAATATCCGGTTTACATTCAACGAATATTTACAAACGGATAAAATATCGGAGCAGCTCGTAATTTCACCACCCCTGGAGAAACGCCCGTCAATAAAAACCAAATCGAAATCGCTGATTATCGAATTCAACGAGGATTTAAAAGACAGCGTAACTTATTCGCTTGATTTTAAAAATTCGATTGTTGACAACAATGAGCAAAATCCGCTTGAAAACCTGCGTTTTTCGTTTAGCACCGGGCCCGAATACGACTCGTTAAGGGTGGCGGGGCGTGTAATAAATGCCTTTAATCTGGAGCCAAACAAAGACGGTTCGTTGTTGGTATTGCATTCAAATCTGCACGACTCCGCAGTATTCAGGGTGCGCCCCGATTACATCGCCAAAACCGACGAGGAAGGTTTGTTTATGATCGATAATATTGCTGAAGGCACCTATAATTTGTTTGCCATTAACGACATGAACAACGACCTGTTGTACAATGAAGGAGCAGAAGAAATTGCTTTTCTGGATACATTGGTAATTCCTGAAGCGCATTTTCATGCCGAAGCCGATACAATGGTTAGTGGCGTTGATTCAATGTTGGTTTTGGGGCATACACATTTTTCTCCCGCGCCATTTTATATGCGCTACGTAATGGAAGATATTTTTGATCAGTATGTTGAATCGGCCGAACGCCCCAGCCGCAATAAGTGTTTCTTTGAGTTTAATGAATCAATTGCCGATACCTTCGCTGTAAATCTGATCGACCATGAAGCAAGTGATTGGCAATTGTTTGAATATGGCCACGAAAAGGACTCGGTTCTGATGTGGATAACCGACACAATGGTTTCGAGGTACGACTCGTTGTATATGGAATTGTGCTATACGCAGCTCGATTCGGCCGGGATGCCGTATGTACAAAACGATACCATTTTGATGCATTATGCCGACCCAAAGGTGGAGACTGAAAAGAAAAGCCGGAGACGTGGTAAGGAAGAGGAAGAAGAGGAAGTGAAAACGGAAACAATACCACAGTTCACCTGGCAAACCGATGTCCCATCAACCATGGAGTTGAATGGGGTGATCCGCTTTGTGTCGCCCGAGCCTGTAGAAAGTTTTAATACTTCGATGGTGAAAATGTATTACACGGCTGATACATTAAAAAGTCCCCTGCCCGTTACTGTACAAGAAGACACGGCAAAATACCGGAGTTATTCCATTCGTTTCGATTGGCAGCCACAAACTGAATACAGCCTCGAGATCGATTCGGCAGCATGCGTTAATATTTTTGGAGTTACCAGCAAGGCCTATTCTAAACGTTTTAAAACACGCGAGGAAGATTATTATGGCAGCCTGGAATTTGATTTCTCGAATGTTGCAATGCCGATGGTTGTGCAGGTGCTGAAAAATAACGAGGACGAAGAGGTATTGCGCCAAAAAACCTTTACCGAAGACGGTAAGGTGTTGTTTGAATACCTGGCACCCGAAAAGTACAAAGTAAAAGTTATTTACGATGCCAATGGAAACGGGAAGTGGGATGCCGGAAGTTTTCAGGATAAAGTGCAACCTGAACGTGTAGCGTACGTTCAGGAAGTGATAAAACTGCGCTCGAACTGGAGCGAAAGTCACAGTTGGGATTTAACGCCCGATATGCTTTTCAGTAAAAACATCCGCGATAAGGAAGAAGAAGAACGGAAGCGTGAAGAAGAACTGGAGAAGAAAAAGAAAGAAGAGGAAGAGCAACGAAATAATAGTATGATTCGACCGGGAAATAGCGGCCTTGGTGGTTTCCAACAGAGATAAGCCAACCAGCTGCATTTTCGGTTAAATTTTCTACCTTTAATAAAATTTATTAATAAAATTATGGCAAGTGTAAGAGACCTTAAAAAAGACATTGATTTGATTATGTCGATGGCTTTAAGCGATTGTTTTTACGTGATGGAATATAACAGCGAAGTTGATGAAAAAGCAGTGTACGAAATTGCCGGCGATATTGTAAAAAGTCATCGCGAATTGCGTTTGCGTGCCACTCATCCTGATGGAAAAGATAATCCGAAGTTGGTAAAACAGTATTACAAAAAGGTCGTTCAGGATATGTTGGCTGCTGCCGATGCCGCCTTGGAAAGACTGTCGGCCGAGGTGAAAAAAGTAGCCAAATAGTTAAATCAGCATGAAAATTTTGTGAGCAACCACTTTGCCTTTATACCAGGTGGTTAGCTCCCATTTTCCCCGCTTGTCTTCCAGCGGTTCCCAAATACAATCGCCAAGATAAAACTCGTAATCGTTGGTGCGGATAAACTGTTCGCCGGTAAACGGAGGCCGCAAATTGCCTTCATCATCGGTAAACGGCGGATGGTCGATTTGAAAATCAACTTTCTCGCCCTTCCCGTTTTTAATGTGCAGCACGTAGCCAAACTCAGTACCTATTTCTGCTTTAATTTCAGTGGTAAAATCCAGGATCTTCGGAATGTCCCTGCTTTTCCGGTCCCATTTCGAGTATTCTCCGTAACTGTAGATTTTAAAAGTTGGTCGCCGTTTTGCCATTGTTAAAATAAAACACAAAAATAATAATTGTTCTATTATTATTTAGAAAGGTTCTTAACTTTGTGCACACTAATCGATTGAGTGAATTTAATAAGAAAACATACAAATCTACTGTTTGTATTGGTTCTTCCGGTGTATCTGTACATCGTTCAAACTTCAATACAAAATAAGCATACCCATGTTTATGCCAACGGAATTGTTGTTACTCACTCGCATCCAACATCCGATTCGGACGGCCCCAATAACAATCACAAGCACTCGCAGCGGGAAATCAATCTTTTTGCCTCGTTGCATTCTGATCTTTATGAAACTCCGGGACTTACCGCTTTTAATTTTGAAGTGCCCGCAGATGATGTCAATTACATTGTATACAATGATCAGGAAGTTACAATTCCTGTTTCCTTACACCTTATTCCCCGGGCACCGCCTGCTTAGTTTTCAAAATACTTATTAGTGTTGCTGCATGTGCAACCAACTGGTCATTTGTTTTAAGTGGATTGTCTTCCATTTCATCCATGTTGTAACGATGGCCGGAGCGATGGTTTATCGCTTTTCGAAAAGACAGATTTAGTAGTTTGAAAATATCATATCAGAAAGATTATGAAACCCATATATGCAATTTTATTGCTATTCTTTTCGTGTCAGATAACCTCGGCAGACGAGGCTGATGACGACAAAAATAAAACTGATGCCATGCTTTTTGGCGATGTAAAATCGGGAGAAGAACATATTCCGTTTGCAACGGTAACCCTTAAAGGTACTACCATTGGAACGGCTGCCGATGCCACCGGACATTTTAAAATGACAAATTTGCCAATTGGCAAACAAGTGGTTGTAATATCGGCAATTGGCTATCAATCGATGGAAAAAGAAGTGAAGATGGAAGCCAAAAAAAGTATTACGATTTTGGCTGAATTGGAACCGGATAATATTGGCATTGAACAGGTTGTGGTTTCGGCCGACAGAAATGCCAAAAGCCGGAAAGAAACGCCAACCATTGTAAACAGTATCAATCCCAAATTATTCGACCGTGTACAAAGTGTAACCTTAAGCGAAGGATTGAATTTCTCGCCCGGTTTGCGGATGGAGAACAATTGCCAGAACTGCGGTTTTTCGCAGGTGCGCATGAACGGGCTGGAAGGGCCGTATTCGCAAATTCTGATTAACTCGCGCCCGGTATTTAGCGGGTTGGCCGGTGTTTATGGTCTGGAGTTAATTCCCGCAAATATGATCGAACGGGTGGAGGTAATTCGTGGCGGTGGCTCGTCGATGTACGGAAGCAATGCCATTGCCGGAACCATAAACCTGATAACAAAAGATCCGGTAGCGAACAGCTTCGAAACCTCGGTAAACAATAGTTTTGTGGGCGCCGGAAGCGATTACGATGCAGCCAGCGATTACAACATCAACATTAACGGCTCGTTTGTAACCGACGATTATAAAACCGGGATGAGCATTTTTGGCTTTCACCGAAAACGTGATCCTTTTGATGCCAACGGAGACGGATTTTCGGAGTTGGCAAGTATCAACAATACAACAATCGGTGCACGTTTTTACCAGCGTGTGGCGAGCCGCGGAAAAATTACCGTCGATTATTTTAATATAAACGAAGACCGCCGCGGAGGAAATAAATTCGAGTTACCGTTGCACGAATCGGATATTTCGGAAAGTGTGCAGCACCAGATTAATTCGGGTGCGCTGAATTTCGATCTGCTGCTTCGCGATAACGATAAGTTCTCGGCTTTTGTATCGATGCAGGGTGTTGACCGCGGCTCGTATTACGGTGCCGAGCAAGATCCGTCGGCATACGGGCACACCGACGACTTGACTTATGCTGCGGGTTTACAGTACATCCGGAATATTGATTATCTGTTGTTTTCTCCGGCAACCATTACTTCAGGGATTGAAACAAGCGGCAGTTCATTGGAAGATGAGAAGCTGGGCTACTACGATGCTGCAGAAGATGTACATTACGGAAATACCCAGATTACCGACCAGGGAATGACCAATTACGGCGCGTTTCTGCAATCGGAGTGGAAAACCGGAAAAGTGGTTTTTAGTGCCGGGTTGCGCTTTGATCATTACAAAATTGAAGAGAAAATAGAACACAGCGACGATGTGAGTGGCAACGTAATAAGTCCGCGCGTGAGTTTGTTGTACAATATTGCCGAACATCTGCAGTTCAGAAGTAGTTTTGGCCGTGGTTTTCGTGCACCGCAGATTTTTGATGAAGACCTTCACATTGAAACGTCAGGATCGAGAAAAGTGCTTCACGAGAATGATCCGAATTTGAAGCAGGAATCGTCAAACAGTTTTACGGCCTCGCTCGATTATTCCAACGCTTTTGGCGACTGGCAATACCAGTTGCTGGTGGAAGGATTTTACACGCAGTTAGTTGATCCGTTTGCGAACGAGTACGGCACACCCGACGAAAACGGAACCGTAATTTACACCCGGGTAAATGCCGAAGACGGCGCGCAAGTACAGGGAATTAACATTGAATTGAATGCGTCGCCTTCGCAGAAATTCCAGTTACAGTCCGGGTTTACCGTTCAGAAAAGTGAATTTGAAGCCGAACAGGAATTTGGCGAAAAGCGCTTTTTCAGGACACCAAATACTTACGGTTACCTGAGTGCGAATATCAGTCCAACACCTGTTTTCGATATTGCGCTCACCGGCAACTACACCGGGAAAATGCTGGTACCTTATTTTGGCCCGGAAATCACAAATCCTGAAGTCGGCGAACTGCGCGAAAGCGATTCGTTTTTTGATACGGGAATAAAACTCTGTTACCATTTTCGCTTGTCAGACTACATGAAAGTGGAGCTGAACGGCGGTGTTAAAAATATTTTTAACAGTTATCAGGAAGATTTTGATACAGGCATCGATCGCGATCCATCGTATGTGTATGGGCCGCTTTCTCCAAGAACCATTTATTTTGGAATAAAGATTGGAAGCTTGTATTAGGCTTAGAATATATATATATGCTTTAAGGCTGTCCGACGAATGTGTTGGGCAGCCTTTTTTATTATTTTGAAAGAAGTATCTCGGATTCTGTAAACGAATTTGCCACCGCATAAAAGATTATTATTTTTGTTTCGTTTATTTCTAGAATAAAAACATAACATACATGAGTAGCCAGATTGATGCGATGCAAAAAGATTGGAAAGACAAGAGAAACAATATAATTGTTATTGTTCTTGCTGTGGTATTGGCAGTTGTATTGGTGTTGTTCTTTTTGCAACGACGCGATCATAAAGTGATAATGACCGAAATCAAGGCTGAGAAAGACTCCATTCAATTTCAGTTAACCGAAATTGCTGCCAGTTATGATTCGTTAAAAACCGAAAACGATACGATTAGCGAACAGCTGTTTGTGGCACAAAACAAAGTAAAAGATTTGCTGATTGAAGTGGAACAGACCAAAAAGGTAAGTTTCTCGAAAATTTCAGACTACCAGAAACAGGTAACCACTTTGCGCGGTATTATGCGCGATTTTGTGGTGCAAATCGATTCGCTTAACCGGCGTAACGAAGAGCTGATGGCCGAGAATCGCGAGGTAAAACAACAATACAAAGAGGTTGAGCAAACCAATCAACAATTGAATCAGGAAAAAGAACGCCTGCAACAAAACCTGAAACGGGCCGCCATGCTCGAAACACGTCAGTTGGTGGCAGAGCCTTTGAATACCCGAAGCAAGGAGACCAAATTTGCCAAACGTACCGCCAAAGTTCGTATTTATTTTGTGTTGGGGCAAAATGCAACGGCCAAACGCGGGCCAAAACAGATTTATGTGCGAATTATGCGCCCCGATCAGTTGTTAATGGTAAAATCGGAAAACGATGTGTTTCAGTTTGAAGATTTGAAAATTCAATATTCGGCAATGCGAGAGGTCGTTTACGAAGGACAGGATTTGCCGGTGGCTATTTTCTGGGACAATACCAACGAGCCTGAAATGATGCCGGGAACTTATACGGTTAACCTGTTTGCCGATGGAAATGAAATTGGCGAAACAACTTTCGAGATCCAGTAATTGGTAAGCGTCGGGATTTATTCGTGCAGATACGAGACCTGGCTTTCCTTTAAAAATCAAGCCTTTTCAGTAATTCAAAAACTGTAAAGATCTATTTTATGGCAACATTTTTATTCGATAAAATAATATTCGGGCCGGTAAAAAGCCGCCGTTTGGGAGTTTCGCTGGGTATAAATTTACTGCCTACCGAAGCCAAAGTTTGTTCGTTCGATTGTATTTACTGCGAATGTGGTTTTACGCCGGGTGAGTATAAGGAAAAAGTTTCTTTTCCGTCGCGTGCCGATGTAAAAATGCGGCTGGAGGTAAAACTGCACGAAATGGTGGCTGCCAACGAGCTTCCCGATGTAATTACCTTTGCCGGAAATGGCGAACCAACTTTGCATCCCGAGTTTGCCGGAATTATCGACGACACCATTGCCTTGCGCGACCAGATTACTCCTGATGCCCGAATTGCCGTGCTTTCCAACGCAACAATGATTCACCGTAAATCGGTTTTTGAGGCATTGCTGAAAATAAAAGACAACATTCAGAAACTGGATTCGGCTTTTGAAGAAACCGTAAAATTGCTGGATTGCCCAAAAGGGAATTTCAAGCTATCAAATACCATCGAACAATTGATTGCATTTAACGGGAAGGTGATAATCCAGACCATGTTTGTGCGCGGAAGTTACAAGGGCAAAACCATTGATAACACTACTGAAGAAGAGGTTTCGGCCTGGGTTGAATTGCTGAAAAAAATAAAGCCCCTGCAAGTAATGATTTACACCATTGCACGCGATACGCCGATCGATACTTTGGAAAAAGTTCCGTTGGGCGAATTGAATGGTATTGCGCAACGGGTGCGCGAAGCCGGTTTTGATGTGCAGGTTTCGGGTTAAGAAAAGAGATTGCCCAATTGTTTTAAAGCTTGCTACTAACTGAATTTTTTGAGCCCACTGAACTTTTAACAGGCAAAGGATGGAGCGCCGTTGTTAATCGGAAAGTTGTGCTAAGCCCATTTCTGCAACTTAGCAATTTCAATTCGTAAGCCGATGAGTTAGCAGCCACAACAGTTTTCATGAAGGCTGGCTTTAAAACACAAAAAAGGCTGCCCGAATTAACGAACAGCCCATACTTGAAAACCACTAAACTTAACCAAGCTGATTGATTGTAGGTTGGTCTTAACTCTGGCAACCATTTATTGTTCCGGGGTTAATACAAAGTCAATCTGGGTTGATTGTCCTTTTAATACATCCACATTCCAAATCGTGTCGGTCAGGAAATTATCCTGCTCCGCAATCATATAATAAGTTCCTTCTGGTATTCCAATAAGTTTATACCCGCCCATTTCATTGGTAAAGGCAGTTGTTATTAAACTGTCTTCTTCCATGTCGCTAACTTCGGTCCAAAGATTAACAGCAGTATTAGGCAAAAGTACATTCGAGGTATCGCTAACAGTTCCCTCAATTCGTCCGGCACGGTCGAGCAGTACACAACGAACAACCGGTTTAAAGTTAAATCCATTAATCATTCCGTCTTTCCAGTTTCCTTTGGCTACAAACGATTTGCTTACGTCAAAGTCGAGCAATACGTCAGAGGTTTCGCCACTGTTAATTGTTAAAGCAGGTTCTATTTTAATTTTTAAACCACTGCTGGTTCCGCTTGGTATTTTCAAATCAAACACGGTTTCGTCGGTTAATATTACTTCGGCATCAACTACATGCAAACGCATCATGTCGTATGTTCCGACTTCCAGTTCAACAGAGGCCAGTTGTTCAGTAATTCCGTTCGAAAGGCTTAGCAAGTCAATTTCAAAATCATCTTCCATTAGGGTAATGAATGAAGCTTCTGTTGTGTCGTTTTCCTGTTTTCTGATTTCAACTTTGTCGATTGTTACAATGGTTTGAGACACCAGGCCAATAGGGAAAGGAGCATCGGTAAGATATACGTTGACTTTTCCTTTTCCTGCTGTAATACCGGTGGTTTCGCTCTCGTCGCTGCATGCCACCATTAATAAAATTCCCAATACAATCGTTGTAAGTGCTAATCCAATTTTCTTCATTTCTTTTTCGTTTATGTTTTCTTATGAAAGGTGTTTGTTTGCCAGTAATCGGCTTGGGAGGTTTTTGTGCATAAAAACGAAAGCAGAAGGGAACAACCTCTGTTGCCCGCGCCCCTGCTTTCAGCAAACCTATTATTATTTAATTTCTATTACTGCGTATTTTGATATCTTCCAGAATTCGTCCGGATTTTCAATATTCAGGTAGGCAATTACGCCATCTTGTTCAACAAACGAGTAGGAGCTATCCGGATGTTCTGAAATGATTGTTGCTTCGTTTGAAAACAAAGGAATACTCTTGGTTTCCTGAATGTTCAGCTCCGTAAAATAGTTCTGGTCCAGGTTTCTTTTCAGCTTAACTTGTTTGCCTAATCCAAGGAAACCACCGCCTTTTGTCAAAACGTTATGTTCTTCCAGTTCTTTATAGGTTCCGTAGGCCACAAAACCTTTGTTTAGCTGGTAAATCTTTTCGTCTATCAGTTGTTGCTGTTGTACTAGAGTGTCTTGTTTCGACTGAAGAACGGTTTGCATCGTATCGATGGTTTGCGACATATCGGCCAGCATTATATCTCGCTCTTCAATTTGCTGCTGAAGCGCAACAATTTGTGTATTTTGCTCCTCAATACTTTGATTTAGCGCTGCAATTTTCTTTTTGAATGAACTGATTTGAATGCCGGAATTTTTCAATTTACTTTCCAGTTCAGCAATATGCTCGCTGCTTTTTTCCAGCATATCATTCATCAGGGCGATGTCTTCAACAATCGCTTGCTTTCGGTTGTAGTTGCCTTCTTTTTGCGACTCCACCGATAAAACCTGACGTTTTTCTTTAATAAATTTCAGGTTCTGCTCAATTTCATCAAAAGCGCCAACCAGCTCGTTCACCATCGAATCGCGTTCCTGTAACTCTTGGTTTATACCGGCATTTTGTGTTTGCAGATCGTTAATTTCGTTGTTTTTTTGGGTGTAAGTTGAAATACCAACCAAAGCAGCAATAACTATTATTGCCACTAAGCCAATGCTAATTGCATTTTGTATTTTTCTATTCATTTTCATGATCATTTCCTCCTCATTCGTTTTTTTTGGATTATTGAAATCATTAATGCCAATTGTTGTGCCATGAAAATTCTAATTCCGTAATGAGTTAGAAATGAGGGGGTATAAAAAATGAAGAAATCTAGAATTCTATCAATATGATAGTGGAATTATCAAAATGATAATCGAGTAATTGCTTATTGATCCTCTTTGAGCATACGATAAATAGTAGCAATGCCAATATCCAGTTTGTCGGCAACCACTTTGGGTTTGTTATCGTATTTGTCGAGCATGCGCTTTACCAGGCGGAGGTTGTATTCGCGGAGTGTCAGTTCTTCGGTTAGCAGCGCTTCAATGTTTTCGGCATCTTCGAGCAGCAAATGTTCTGCAGTAATTTCTTTTTCATCGGCAAGTGTTACTGCCAGTTCAATAACCGATTTTAACTCGCGCACATTGCCCGGGAAAGGATAGGCCAGCAATTTTTTACTGGCAGAAGGCGAAAGTAGTTTCTGCTCCAGTTTATTTTCTTTGCAAAACTGCTGAATGAAACTTTTTGCCAACACAATAACATCATTTCCTCTGTCGCGCAATGGCGGAAGATCAATGGGCAAGCCATAAAACCGGTAATAAAGGTCTTGGCGGAAATTGCCTTTTTTCACTTCTTCCAGCAGGTTTTTATTGGTGGCAATTATAATGCGGCAATCGATTTTTACCGCTTTGTTGCTGCCAATTCGTATAATTTCTTTTTCCTGTAAAGCCCGCAAAAGTTTTGCTTGCAGCGAAATGTCCATTTCTGCAATTTCATCCAGGAACAAGGTGCCCGAGTGTGCTTCTTCAAATTTCCCGATACGTCGGGCTGCAGCTCCAGTAAAAGCGCCTTTCTCGTGTCCGAAAAGTTCGCTTTCGATCAGTTCGTTGGGAATGGCAGCCATGTTTACCGGAACAAAAGGCTGCCTGGCGCGCGACGAATTGTAATGAATCGCTTTGGCAACCAACTCTTTTCCGGTTCCGGTTTCGCCACTTATTGAAACGGTAACATTGGTACGTGTGGCTTTTTCGATCAGGTTGTAAATTTTTTGTGTGGCCGGACTGTTGCCCACAATCGTATTTTCGTAACTGTATTTCTTTTTAACCTCCTGGCGCAGCGATCGAATCTCGTCTTTCAGCTTAAATTCCTTGCTGATATTATTCACGGTGTTCAGCAGTCGTTCGCGAATGTCTTTCGATTTTACAATGTAATCGTAAGCACCGTGTTTAAGCAGATCGACAACCACTTCAATATCGTCTTGTTCCGAAATGAGAATAACCTGAATATCGTCGTTAATGGCCTTTATCTGCTTAAGCACTTCCAGCCCTTTCATGTCGGGCAGTCGGTAATCCAGCGTAACAACATCGGGAAGTTCATGAAGATTATTCAAAGATTCTTTGCCGGTACCAAAAGCCTGTATTTCATAATCCGGATTCATCGAAAGATTATGCACCAGCAAGCGACGGTACCATTCGTCATCTTCAACAACAAATATTTTAATGTTCTTAACTTCCATTTTTAGCTGCTATCTGCTATCCTTTTGTTCTAAACTCAATATTGTATTGTTCGCTCAAAACTATTCTTTACTTCCGCTTGGTTCTTCCAGCCCGTGTCCTTTTGGTCCGGTTTCGGCACGGCGTAAAAGAAAACTAAAAATCAAGCCAACGATCCCAAGAATGCTAAATATCCACATTCCTGGAATATAACCTTCCGGATTGCTTGCCGATGCGCCCGAAACATCGTTGGTTAAGCCAATTAGCCAGGCCATAGCTGCTACGCCAAGTTGCTGCAGCAAAGTCATTAATGCATAAGCGGTTCCCAGTTTGCTTTCTTCAACAATATAGGCTACGGATGGCCACATTACTGCCGGAATAAGCGAAAAGGAAATGCCCATTAAAGTTACGGGAATGTACAACGACATGTTTCCGTAGGCGAACATCAAATATACCGGAAGAATTATTATTGATCCGATGAACATCATTAATGCCCGGCGCCCGATTTTGTCGATCAGCAGCCCGATTACCGGAGTAGCAAACATGGTAGCCATAATTAAAACGCTATTGAGCTTGCCTGCCATTTGCTCGGATACACCGTGCGCATCCTGGTAAAATGTGGGTGCAAATCCGCGGAACGGGAATATGGCCGAATAGAAGGTTAGACAAAGAATTACCACGTACCAAAACGATGGGCTGTATTTGAATAAGCCTTTAAAGTCGAGCTTTTCGGTTTCATCAGCTTTGCCAAGCACATAGCGTTTTTGTGTCCAGCGTTCGATGAAATAATAGATTACACCGCCTAAAAAGCATAGTAGTCCGATTCCTGCGGCAAGGTACAGTACCGGCTGCCATCCCATATCGTAAATCGAGCTGGCCCAGGTATTCGAGCGGTCAACAAAATAAGATCCGCCCCGGCCAATAAGCAGGTTGATGCCCAGTGCAAAACCCAATTCTTTTCCTTTGAACCATTTTGCCAGCGCAACTGTAAGCGCAACAATTAATGGTTCACTTCCAAATCCTAAAATGAATCGGCCGATGAGGATTACGGTTAAGTTGTCGCTAAAAGCCGTAATAAAACCGGCTAAACTGCAAATGGCACCAAACAGCACCATAGAAACGCGAGTGCCGTATTTGTCGATAAAAACACCGCTGAAAAACAGAACGATTACGGCGGCAATACTGTACATCGTATAAAGCTGGCCGATGTTCGTCTGGCTGAAACCCAGTAATTCGATAAAATCTTTGGCTACGTAAGCAACACTGTCGTACATATAGTAGCTTCCAAACATGGTAAGGCTAACAGCTACCAGTGCTACCCATCGCAGCCATCCTGGTATTGTAACTTGTTTATTATGCATATAATCTCGGAATTGATTTTTAGTAAGCAACAAATGTATTGAATATGCCCGGATTCGAAAAGGAATATTTATCGCTTATTCGAACTTTTCGTTGAGAAGTGTATTTAGTTCCTTGTTCAGCGCTACAATTTCATTGTTTAGCTGAGCGACTTTTTCTTCGATAATTGTTGAATGGTTCCCCCTTTTTGACGCTTGCTCCAGTTCTTTTATGGTGTTGTAAACTCCGGTTACATTCATGTATTTTACCGGCGATGCCAGTTTGTGTGCCAGTTCGGCAATGGCGTCGTAATTTTTACTTGCCAGGTTTTCATCGATCGATTGCATACTGGCGTCGCTGGTTTTTAAAAACAGGTCGATCATTTCTTTCAGGAATTCGGGATCGCCGTTTCCCATTCGTTTTAATTCACTCATATCGGGGCGATAGATCAAAGTTGTTTCCTGTTTTGTATTTTTTTGTGTCGGTTTTTCTTCCACGGTATTACAAATAATAGTATACAGAGCCGCTTCATCAAAAGGTTTCTTCAGCGAACTGTCAAAGGCACTTTTTTCACCTGAATTGACAGAATCGGAATTTGCCGACAAAGAAATGATCCGCGCTTTGTGTCCGGTTTCTTTAATTGTGCGTGCAGCCTCAGTACCGTTCATTACCGGCATTCGAATGTCCATAAGAATTAGCGCGTAGTTGTTTTGTGCTGCCAAAGCAACCGCTTCCTGTCCGTTTTCGGCTTCATCAAAATTAACTTTCCATTTGGTAAAAATGCTTTTTAGCAGGTGGCGGTTAAAAGCTTCGTCGTCAACAATTAATACCGCTTTCCCTTTTAACACTTTGGGTGTGTCGAAGCTTTTAAAAGTTTGCTGAAGTTTTTCGCTGTTTCCTTTTTGCAGGGGAACAGAAACAAAAAAGCGGGTTCCTTGATTTACTTCACTTTCAACCGATATTTTTCCTCCGAGCAAATCGACCAGTTTTTTTACAATGTAAAGTCCCAGACCGGTGCCGCCTGCTTTTTTATTGATGTCGGTATCCAGTTGCACAAAATCATCAAAAATCTTCTCCTTGCTTTCTTTGGGTATGCCAATTCCGGTGTCTGAGATTTCAAAGTTGAGCTGTATTTGTTTGTTCTGTTCTTTGAAATCAACGGCTAATCTGACTTCGCCTTCGTCGGTGAATTTAAGTGCATTGGTGATGAGGTTATTGAGTATCTGTTTCAGCCGGCCTTCGTCGCCAAACAGTACCAAATCGTTTTCCCAATTATTCTGGATGTTGAAACTGATGTTTTTAGCTTCAGCGCTCGGTTTATTGTACAGTTCAATTTTATGAAGTAAATCGTTCAGCGAAAAATGCACGGGTGCCAGCTGTATGTTTTGTTTTTCCAGCCGTGAAAAGTCGAATGTATCGTTAACCAGTTCCGCTAAATGTTTGGTGGAGTCGAAGATTACCCGCAGGTCTTCCTGCGTTTTTTCGTCGTGTTGTTTTTGTAAGAGTTGTTCGCTCAATCCGTAAATGGCGTTAACGGGCGTTCGCATTTCATGGCTCACGGTGGCTACAAACAGTTCTTTGGTACGAGCCAGATTTTCGGCATGGGTTTTGGCTTTTTTCAGCACTTTTTGGTAAGAACGCGATTTTCGCAGATCGCGGAAAAACAGAATTAAAACCAATATCAGCAATAAAAACACCGACAAGGCAAAGTACGATAAACGTTTGTAGGTTTCGTTTGCCAGCAGTTCCGCTTCCTGCGATTGTTGCAGAAAACTTTCTTCTTCCTGCCGTTCCAGCGCGGTAATAATTTCTGAAAGATTTTCACTGATCTCAAGGTTTTTGCGCATGTAAACCGCTTCGGCCGTACTCATTTGCTGGTTTCGTTGCTTGAGTTCCTTTTCAAGCGTCTCAATTTCCTGTTGCAGGCGTTGTTTTTCTATGGTGCGGTCAACAATTATCGGTTCGGGTGGTTCCTGTTTTTTTCCAAAAACACGTTTGAAAAAACCTTGCTTTTCCGGTTCTTCAAAATGAATGGTATCCTGAACGGTTAATACGGTGTCGAGCGTTTCAACATATTGGTTAAACGCCTCGTGTTCGTTTCCGCGCGAAAGGTGAAGTTTGAGAATTTTTTCCCAAACAACCATTTTTTGTTGGGACAGTATCAATACTGAATCAACCAGCATTTGCCGACTGCTGTCGACGTTGTAGATGGATCGTAACTCTTCAAATTTTGTTTCAAGCGACTCGTTTACGTTTCTATAATTCTCGAGGTAATCGTTGTCGTTACTGAGTGAATAAAGCCGTACCATGTTTTCAGTCTCGTTCAAATCCATGGCTACATCTTTCACAAGAATAAGTGTATTGTCGGGTTTCGATTCGGAAAGCATGGAATTGACAATTTCGGATAAGCTTTTGTACACAAAATTTCCCGACAATCCCAATAACGAGATGATTACGATGGTAAGCAGAATAACCGGTATTTCAATCTTTATTCGTTTCATTTAAGTCTGTTCTGAACTAAAACGGGTACAAGCTTTAGAACTTGTGTGGCGTAAAAATTTATACGTGAATGTTATTTCGCAAAGCACACTCTACAAAATTAATTTAATAACGGCAATTAATTCCAAAAGATTGTTAAATCAACCTGAACATATCGGTTGTAATTTCCTTTCTATTTTAAAAAAGGATATTTTTGTCCGTTCTAAAATTGTTAATTAATAAAAACAGAATATAATGGCTGATAATCAGAAGACTTTATTGATGATTCTCGATGGATGGGGAATCGGTGACGGATCGAAAAGCGACATTGTAGCTACTGCTCCAACTCCTTTTATTGATTCGTTGATGGAAAAATACCCACACTCGCAATTGTTGGCAAGTGGAGAAAATGTTGGTTTGCCCGACGGGCAGATGGGAAACTCGGAAGTAGGTCACCTGAACATTGGTGCCGGAAGAGTTTTGTACCAGGACATGGTGAAAATTACACGTGCCATTAAAGACAAGTCGTTGTGGCAGCATCCGCAAATTTTAAAAGCGTACAACTACGCAAAAGACAATAAAAAGAAAGTTCATCTGATTGGCTTGATCGGCCCTGGTGGAGTTCATGCTTTAAGTTCGCACATGGTAGCGCTTTGTCAGATTGCTACCGACATGGGGCTGGAAGATGTTTTCATCCACGGTTTAACTGATGGGCGTGATACCGATCCGCGCTCAGGTTACGGTTTTATTGAAAACGACCTGAAAGCGCTGGAAGGAACAGTTGGAAAATTTGCTTCGTTGATTGGTCGTTACTACGGAATGGACCGCGACAATAACTACGATCGTTTGAAATTAGCTTACGATTTATATACGCAAGGTAAAGGTGAAAAATCGACTGATATTCTGGCTTCAATGAAAGCATCGTACGATGCCGGTGTAACCGACGAATTCCTGAAACCTGTAGTAATGGTTGACGAAGCCGGCGAACCACTGGCAAAAATCGAGGAAGATGATGTGGTAATTTGCTTTAACTTCCGTACCGACCGTTTGCGTCAGACAACTATTGCATTTACCCAGGAAGACAAACATGAGTATGACATGCACACCATGAACCTGCAATGGTATACCATGACAACTTACAAAGCCGATTTTAAGGGTGTTAACGTGATTTTCGAAAAAGAGAACGTTATCAACACCATGGGCGAGATTGTTGCAAAAGCGGGTAGAAAGCAAATCCGTATTGCTGAGACTGAAAAATACGCGCACGTAACTTTCTTCTTCAGCGGTGGCCGCGAGGCGGAATTTGATGGTGAAAGCCGAATTCTTATTCCTTCGCCAAAAGTTCCTACTTACGATCATCAGCCGGAAATGTCGGCTCCGGAAGTGGCAAAAGCAATTGTCCCAAAATTGGAAAACGGTGAGGCTGACTTTGTTTGTCTGAACTTTGCCAACGGCGATATGGTTGGTCATACCGGTGTTTACGAAGCGGTTTACAAAGCAGTTCAGGCGGTTGACGCTTGTGCGAAAGAAGTGGTTACTGCCGCTCAAAAAGGTGGTTACGATATCATGATTATTGCCGACCACGGTAATGCCGATAATGCGGTTAATGCCGACGGATCGGAAAATACAGCACACTCGCTGAATCCGGTTCCTTGTATTTTTGTTACCGAAAAAGAAGGAATTACGTTGGATAACGGTATTTTGGCTGATGTTGCTCCAACGCTGTTAACCGATATGGGGCTTGAAGTTCCTGCTGAAATGACCGGTAAAAACCTTATTAAGAAATAAGAATATACTTTATATAGAATTTCAAACCTTGCTTGTGTTACAAGTGAGGTTTGTTTTTTTAATATTTGCAGACAATTAATTTTAAAATTTAAAGTAGTGATAGAAATTGGTCGTGCCATAGTAAGCCGTGATGTTTTTGAGAAACATTTTCTTTGTGATATATTAAAATGTAAAGGAGCTTGTTGTATTGAAGGCGACTCTGGTGCACCGCTTACCGATGAAGAGGCCATTCTTATTGAAAAAGATTATCATACTTTCGAAGACCTGCTTCCCGAAAAACACAAACGCGAGGTGGAAAAACAGGGTTTCTCGGTTATCGATAGCGATGGCGATTTAGTAACGCCACTTGTTGATAACCGTCAGTGTGTGTACTCTTACTATAATAAACAGGGCATTTTAAAATGTGCCATCGAAAAAGCGTATTTTGAAGGAAAGACTAAATTTCGTAAACCTATTTCCTGTCACTTGTTTCCCATCCGTATCACCGAATACAAACGTTTTGATGCCGTAAACTACCAGGAGCTCGATATTTGTAAGCCTGGCCGTAAGTGTGGTGCAGCCGAAAAACTTCCGCTGTATAAATTCCTGAAAGAGCCGCTTATTGCAAAATATGGTGCCGAGTGGTACAAAGAGCTTGAAATTGCAGCCGACTATATTCTGTCCGGGAAATAACCTGGTTTGAAGCAAAATTCCCATTTATTTTTACCCAGTTTTAATTGTCCCAAAATGCAGATGTGTCCCAGAAATTAAAATAGTGTCCCGTTATGGGATGTGAATTGATTTTGGCACGAAGTTTAAGTCGTTGAAAATCAGAGTTTGGCATGTTTTGGCATTAGTGTTGTTTATTAAGAAGCGTATCCGACCCTAAAGGATACAACAGCTTTTTGAAGAAAAAATTACAAACAAATAAACAACACAACATCATGAAAAAAGTAACATTTTTATTAGTAGCAGTATTAGTTTTCGGAGTAGCAAACATTGTAAAAGCGCAAGACACAGATGAGGCAAGTCACTCATTCGGAGTAAAAATTAATCCTACCGCATTGGTTGATATTGAAGGAGTAACTGCTTTTACTTTAGAACCTGTTGTAGGAACTGAAGCAGGTGCTCAGCCGTTTAGTTTTGAAGGAGTTAAAAATGACGCACACTGGCTGAATTATACTTCAGTAAAAGATGCCGACAATGAAACTCGTAGTATTACTGCAGAATTGTCATACGAAGGAACAACACTTCCGGCAGGAATGAGTATTGTATTAACTCCTGATGCGGCAACAAGTGGAGGTAATGGAAACAAAGGAACTGTAAATGAAACCGCAATTACTTTAGATCAGAATGCAGAAGGAGGTCACACTATTGTAAGCGGCATTGGAAGCTGTTATACGGGTAATGGAACAAATGCAGGCGTAAACCTGGTTTATTCGCTGAAATTGAATGAAAATAATTTCGGCACCATTGAGGCTGATACATATACGGCAACAGTAACATATACGATTTCAGATTTATAAAGATAAAGAGATAAAAAATAAGGGAACAGTGGGGAGCCGTCTCAAATTAAGTTTAGAGGCGGTTTTTTTTATGTTGTTCGTTGCTAATAGAATAAAGTCTGCTTCCGGATCTGTATCGCAAAACAGGATTAGATTGCGAAAAAAAAATGGAAATGTTTTCTTTGGCTGACTCTTCTCAGAAAAAGAGAGGTTTATTTTAGGCAATTTAAAGGAGAATTATCAGGTCGGTAAATTGTGCGAAAGCAAATATTATGTTCTAACTTTAGTGTGCTTAAAACAATAACAGCACATGAAGTTTCTATCGAAAATAATAATTGTTGGCATATTAGGCTTAATAACACTTAATAGTTTCGCACAAAATAGTGCTAAGCACAATATTGATATTCGAATTCCAGAAGTTGCTCTTTTAGGTTTGGTTGCCGATAATAGTAATGTAACCCGGATACATACAAAATCAAATAATGTTGCTGAAAATAGTGTTTCGTTCGCTGATGAAACTGATGTGAATTCAGTCTGGATTAATTATTCGTCAGTAAAAAAAACACAGTCTGCTCCTCGTAGAATTACCGCATTTGTTCAGGGAGATATTCCTGAAGGTATTCAGCTAAAAGTTTCGGCATCGGCAGCATCTCCGAATGGAAAAGGAGAATTGGGCCAGTCCAAAGGGAGTACGGTTCTTGGAGAACAACCAACAGAAATTATTGGTGATATCGGAAGTTGCTATACAGGGCAGGGCGTTCAACACGGTCACAATCTGGTTTATAGTTTAGCTATTGATGAAACGGAAGTTGAACTGGTAGCTTTGAACAATGAAAATGTTACTTTTAATATTGTATATACATTAGCCGATTAGAAAACGAAACGCTTATTCTTTAGAAATTGATATTTTTACCTCAATATTTACCATAAATAATTTAATATACGAACAATGTTTAATAGCCGAGGAATTTTAAAGTTTGTTTTCTTTTCGTTTATACTTCTTTTTTGTGGTTTTAATTCGTTTGGGAATATTGTTGTATTAAATGGGCTAACGCACGAAAAGAATGCAAATCCGGGCGAAACCTATCGAACCCAAATCGAGATACATAATATGTCGGATGAAGCAAAAAGTGTAAGAATATACTCCAGAGATTACTATTACTCTCACATCGGTGAAACACGACACGATGCCCCGGGAACAATGGACAGGTCAAATGCGAATTGGATAACTTACCAGCCGGAATTATTAAACCTTGGATCTGATGAAAAAGCAGTTGTAAATGTAGAAGTGCAAGTGCCTGAAAGCAACGATCTGTCTGGCTCGTACTGGAGTGTGATAATGGTTGAGGGAGTAGTGCCGCCGGATACAAGCAATACAGTTGGCGTATCGATTAGAACAGCAATACGTTATGCGGTGCAGGTTATTACTAATGTGGGGGGAGAAGGTATTCGCGATCTGACTTTTCAGGGATTGGAGTTGTCCAAAAATGAGAATGAAAACATGATAGGTGTGGTTGTGCAAAATAGCGGCGAAGTGTTGTTGAAACCGGAAATGTCGCTCGAATTGTTTGATGAAGAAGGAAATTCAGTAGCTACACTTAAGGCCGATAGAAGAAAAACATTGCCTGGCACATCCATAAAAATTACAATTCTGCTGGAAGGAATAAAACCGGGAGTTTATAACGGTGTTTTGGTTGCTGATTGTGGCGATGATAGTATTTATGGAACAAATGTTTCGTTTGAACTGCTTTAATGAAACGGGTATGACAAGTCATTTCACACATAAGCAAATGATTTTTCCGAAGCGTTGGGGCATGCGAGTTTCATCTGTTGCCATAATAAATAGATGATTCTTAACAGATGAGAAAGGAGATATTTCTTTTTACGTTTTTTTTATTCATCATAAACTCTGTTGTAAGCGGACAGAACACTCCTGTAGAAATAAAAATTTTAAAAGAAGGGTTGAAGGTCAATCCAACCCAGGTGGTGAATTTCCCGGTCATTGTAAAAAATACTGGCGACGAAGAACAAGCTATTGAGCTTACCTTAAATCTTCCTGAGGGGTGGAAAGCAATACTTCAGAAACAGGCAGCGAAGTTAACAGCAGGTGATAAGAAATTATTATTGTTTTCTTTTCAGGTGCCTGCAATGGCTCCACAAAAAGCATTTCCTGTTAATGTGAGTTTAAGTAGTCTTTCGCAGTCGCAAACCAATGCAATTTCCGAAACAACAATCGATGTACAAGAACGAGAAGACGTTTCGGTAATGTTGGTTTCTTCCGGCAAATATGTGATGGCTGGCGAGAATTTGCATGCCACATTCAGAATTCAGAATAACGGTAATGTTGCTAAGAATGTCTACCTGGAATCAACAAACTGCGAGATAGAAGGCAGTAAGGAAATTGAAGTTGCGCCGGGAGAATCCAAAGAATTTTCAGCTGTTTTGGCAACTAATCCTGAACTGGGAGCAACACACAAAAATTATTTATCGGTTAAAGCTGTTTCTGGTAATACGGTTTACGGAAGTGCTTTTCATTCCTTTGTGGTTTATCCCCAAAAAGATTATAAAAGAGATCCTTTCTTTAGATTTCCGGTAACTGTTTCATCGGCTTATCTGTTTACCAATCAGGATGATGAGCCGATGTCGGGATATCAGTTTGAGGTAGCAGGAGCAGGAGCTTTGGAACCATCCGGAAAACACCAACTTGAATTTTTGGCACGTGGCCCCAATAATAATAAGTTTAACTACATGGGCTTGTATGATCAGTACTATGTTGCGTATCAGAATCCCAATCTGAAGCTTACACTCGGAGACCGAACTTATCAGTTTACCCCATTAACCGAATCATCGCGATTTGGAACAGGCGCTGAGGCTCGCATACAGTTTAATAATGGTTTCCGGATTGGTGCTCTTTATGTGAAACCTCGTTTTTACGAATCGATAGATTATGAATATGCAGGTGTTGTAGGTTATAAATTTAACAAATATAGTCTGATTGATTTCTATTATATAGGTAAACAAATGTCGCTGCTGCCTGATATGATTCAAATGGCGAGTGTAAACACAAAAATCAAACCCTTTGCAAATACTTCTCTCGATTTGGAGTATTCGCGTGGGTATTATAATGGAGAGTCTGACGATGCGTATCGGGCAAACCTGAACAGCCGGTTTTCCATTTTCAGAATTGTGGGGAATTATTATAATACAGGCGAAAATTATCCCGGTTATTTTAATAACTCAAAGTTTTATTCTGCAAATGTATCAGCCCGAATCACAAAAAAAATAGATTTTAGCGTATACGCAAAAGAAGACTTTCAGAATGCTCAGCTCGATACATTTTTTACAACGGCACCGTATTCCCGATCTTATCAAACCAGCTTGAATTTTAAAGTTGCGCGAGATATCTCGTGGCGTTTCTACTGGCGGAATTACGAACGAAAAGATCGTTTAGATAAAGATAAGTTTCATTATAAAACGCGTTCGTTAAATACACAATTTAATCATCGTTATAAATTTTTGAGTTATGATTTGTATGGCGAATATGGAAAGACTGAAAATTTGCAAGCCGGAGAGACAAATAACCAGCAAAAAACTTACCGCTTTTCTTCGAACGTATTTTTTAGGATAAACCGGGTGCACTCCGTCCAGTTGTTCGGAAGTTTATCGAATGTAAATAGTTTTATTACCGACGATCAACGTACTTTTACCTTTGGTGGTTCGGCCCGTAGCAGGATTACAAGGAATTTGCAAGCCAGTTTGTATTTACAGAATTACTACGATATTGACCGGTATTACCAGAATCGAAATTTAATGCGGTTCAATTTTGAATACCGATTTCTTAAAAAGCATAAAATAACAGCAAATAGTTACTACACCCTGTTCCGAACTGAAACAGAAAATCCAACTTTGACGTTGTCAGTCGGGTATGCTTACCAGATGGGAATTCCGCTAAAAAGGACTGAGGAAGTTGGAGAATTAAAAGGGTATATAACTGATAATCGAGGGAATCCGGTTGAAGGAATGGTATTGAATATGTTGTCGGAAACTGCGCTGACAGACGAAAACGGACAGTTTTATTTTGCCTCGCTTCCGGTTGGTCGGCATCTTTTGTTTATTGATAAATCAAAATTAGCAATAAATGAAGTTACCAATATTCCGATGCCATTGGAAGTTGACATTGTTGGCGAAAAGGAGACTACAATTAATTTTGAAATAGCGCCCGGAGCACGTTTAACAGGTAAATTTCTATCGGACGAAAGTGAGTTGCCCGGAACAATTGTAATTGAACTAAAAAGCGAGTTTGATAATTTACGGATTTCGACAAAAAACGATGGTAGTTTTTCTTTTCCGGTTCTTCGGCCGGGTAACTACCTGTTAAAAGTTTACGAAGCTACCTTGCCTAATAATTATTCGTTGAGTAAAACGGAATATGCATTGGAATTGGAGAATGAACAGGAATTTGAATTGAAAATTCAGTTGGAGAAGAAAAAGAGGAATATTATTTTCAAATCGCAAGGTTTTATTCTTACGCCCGAAGTTAAACCTGTGAGTGAGAATAGGGTGCAAGCAAAAGCTGAAGTGGTTAAAAAGCTTCCTGAAACTAAATTTTATTCGGTGCAGATAGGTGCTTTTAAGCAAAAAAAGAAGAGAACATCGGCATATTTCGAAGAGCGAGTATTTGATTTTGAAAGACAAACTGATAACTTTCACAAATATTTTATTGGCGTTTTTGCCAATAAGCAGGAGGCGTTACAACTAAAAAGAGAACTGGAGAAGATTTATAAAAATCCTTTTGTCGTTTCAATTGATGGGGATGTTATTTTGCCAGAAAGATAATTTGATGTAATGAAAGTTTACTTGAAAATATACAATTATAAACAGATGAGAATTAGCAGCTACATAATTTTTGTTGCATTTTGTTTTTTGTGTTTGGGAAAAGTGCAGGGGCAGAATGCAACTGCAAATATCCGGTTTAGTATTCCCGAAGTTGCTCTTATTGATATTGAGCCCGGTGTTGATAATACTGTGCATTTTTCAGTAAGTTCAACAACCGAGTCGGGCGAGGCACCCGAGGTAACCGAGATATCCTCGAAATCTTTATGGATAAATTATACTTCGGCTCAACTCGATAATTCAGATGCACGTAGTGTTTATGCTGAAATTACCAGTGGCGGGCTTCCCAACGGACTTGAATTGGAGGTTGAAGCTTCAGTATATAAGGGAATAGGAAAAGGTAATATGCTTGGTACTAAAGAAGGCAAAATTGTTTTGTCGCAATCGCCGCAAAGGATTATTTCAAACATAAAAAACTGTTTTACCGGCGATGGAGAAGGCAATGGTCACGAGTTGACTTATACACTTAAAATTGCAGATTATTCTGAAATAGAATCTACTGACGATACTTATTTTGTTGTTATGTACACTTTAAGCGATAACTAGTTATGAGTAAGTTACTGTTAATAATAATAGGTCTGATAGCTGCACCATTTGTTTATGGGCAGAATTTTAATGTCACAGTGTCGGGTTATGTCGATTTTGGAGATGGATTAACTTTGGTTGGCGAGGCAGGTAGTGATTTTTCCACTGTGCTGGAATCGCAGTCAGATCTTGGCCTGACAGTTGCTTATAGTTCAGGTTCAGTTCTTGCTTATTTATTCAATCCGGACCGTCCGTGGAAACTAACGGTGGGAATGACTGGGTCTTCAGACTGGGATTCGGATGTACTACAATTGGAGATGAAAAGAAACGTATCATCGGGCTCACTAATTTATGGGTGGTTTGCCAGGCCCAAGTATATTGCAGGTTTCGAAAATTACGAAACACTTACAGCAGGAATTAATAGCGAAATTTATGGACGGCATGGTATTCAGGATATTCAGTTTAATTTCCGGATTAAAGGGGCTTCTGTAGTGTTAGGCGCTAAAGATTTTGAAACAGATGTAGTTTTTACTGTCTATGATAACTAACTTTAATAGCTGAAAATATTCCAGACAGAATCCGGGTGTAATATTTTTAAAAAAGTACTGAGTACATGCGAAAACTTTTCTACATATCACTTTTTATTGTTGCCTTATTGGCTTGCGAAGATCGTGAGCCGGAGCCAATAATTGTGCCCGAATGGCTAAAACCACGCCTGACCGAATTGGAGAGCTCGGGAGAATGTTACGGTTGCAGAGTGCAACGCTGGACATACAACGAGGAGTATTTTTATCACCTGTATTGCGATTACTGGTCGTGTTCCAATTGCGAGGTTTATAAAAGTAACGGAACGTTGGTTGAATGGGGTGAAACCATCGATCCTGTTGACTTTGAAGCAAACAAATACCGGCCCACTATCGTTTGGGAGTGTGGCGATGAGCTGGATTAATAATAATTTGCGCAAATCTGCGTAATCTGCGGGCAATACCGATGTGAAGTCGGAATGAGCCTTATTGAAGATAAATCTGCTCTTCAATCGGCATTAACCATTGTAATTTCAGCGTTTCGCTTAAGGCTCACACTGAAAAACAACTGGTGTAACTTTGTTCAGGCCATAATTTCCACACGATTGCCGTCCGGGTCTGAAATAATACTCTCATAACACCCGTCGCCGGTTGTGCGCGGCTCACCAATAACCTTAAATCCATCCTTTCGCAGGATGGCAGTCAACTCATTTACTTTATTTCTCGAGCCCACTTTTATGGCAAAATGAATAAGACCGGTGAACTGCTTTAACGGATTGTCTTTTGATTTCGGAATGCCCGGCATCTCCATCAGTTCAATGCGGCAATCGCCGTTAAAAGATAAAAAATACGAACGGTATTCGCGGCTGTGATTGTGGTACACATCGCTTGAAGAGGCGTCGAAATAATGCATGTAAAAACTGCGCATTCCCTCAAGATTGTATGTCCAAATGGCCAGATGTTCTACTTTCATACATAATTGTTTTTAAGCTTCCTAAATTTACAAAAGCAAACGCTTAAAAAACAATAGCTGCGTTTATTTTTTGCAATCCCACTCTAAAAAAAACTGCGCCAGAAAATCTTCCATAAAACGGTGGCGTTCTTCCGCAATTTCCTGAGCGGCTTTTGTATTCATGCGGTCTTTCAGCAGCAGCAATTTTTCGTAGAAATGATTGATGGTCGGAGCCGTGGTTTTCTTGTATTCTTCAAAACTGTTGTGAAGTTGTGGTTCGATATCGGGATGATGGAGCAAGCGCCCTTTGTTGCCTCCGTATGCGAATGTACGTGCAATGCCGATAGCACCAATGGCATCTAGCCGGTCGGCATCTTGAACGATTTGTGCTTCAAGGCTGTCGGCTTTTGTTTCAACGCCGGCTCCCTTAAACGATACTTGCTCAATTATCTGTTCAATTTTGTCAGCATCTTTTTTGTCGATGGAAATCTGCTTTAGCCAGCTTTTTGTTTTCGAAGTGTTTTCTCCGTTGCCCAGTTTCCAGTCGTCGAGGTCGTGAAGCAAAGCTGCCATTTCAATCAGAAAAAGATCGCCTCCTTCCTTTTTGCCCAGATGAACAGCCATATTTCGTACCCGGTGAATGTGCCACCAGTCATGTCCCGAGCTATCGGCTGCAAAGTGTTGCCTTATAAAGCTTTCCGTGGCTAAAACCAGCTCTTTTTGTTGAATATTAGACCCCATAATTCAAATTTTAGCTGTTAAATCTAATGTTTTAAACCATAAAAAACGTTAATATTTTAATTTTGATTTTTTAAAAGGCAGTATTTCAGTGGGTTATGCTGTTGATGTTTGGGGGCTTAGTTATAGAAGTCACATTGAAGAATTGTTTTTTTGCTATTTTTGCCGCGTTTATTTGAGCAGACAGACTTGCTTTAGAAGGGACAGAAAAAATATGATTGACAAAACAAGATTGACTTTGCCCGCATTGTTTTACAATTCGGTGGAGAAATTTGCTGATAATACGGCTGTAAAATTTGTTGGCGACGATGATTTCACCTACCGACAAATGGGGGAAGATGTGGAGCTTTTGGCCGAGCTCCTAGTAGAGCTAGGCATTGGAAAAGGCGATAAAGTGGCCATTTTAAGCGCCAACATGCCCAATTGGGGGAAAGCCTTTTTTGCGCTTTCGGTAATTGGAGCGGTTGCCGTTCCGATTTTACCCGATTTTCATTCGAACGAAATTGAAACGATTATAGAGCATTCGGAAACTAAATTACTTTTTGTTTCCGAAGGTTTATATAAGTCGGTGAGCCCGGGAGTTATAGCTATGGTTGAGCACATGGTCTTGGTGGATAATTTTGCCGTTATCCCAAAAGAAACACCGGCCGGTCATTTAAAAAAGTTAAAATCATCGGTGCCACAAACAACCCGGAAATTCTTGCCGGTTAATGTGGAGGAAGAAGAACTGGCATCGATTATTTACACATCAGGAACAACAGGTAACTCGAAAGGTGTGATGTTAACACACAAAAACCTGGCGTGGACGGCACAACAAAGTCGCACCCTGAAGAAAGTAACGCCGAATGACCGCTTTCTTTCCATATTGCCACTGTCGCATACATTGGAAAATACCGTTGGTTTTTTATTGCCGTTTATGTATGGCGCATCGGTTCATTATTTGCGTAAACCGCCTGTGCCATCGGTATTAATGCCGGCCTTAAAAATGGTACGTCCAACCATAATGTTAACCGTTCCGTTAATTATCGAAAAAATTTACCGTGGCAAAATACTCCCCGAATTTCAGAAAAGCTGGCTGACACGCTTTCTTATTGGTTGGGCTCCAACCCGTAAATTACTGCACAAAGTGGCAGCTAAAAAATTACACAAAACCTTGGGTGGCCATTTACACTTTTTCGGAATCGGAGGAGCAAAACTCGATCGCTCGGTTGAGCAGTTTCTGTTTGAAGGCGGATTTCCCTATGCTATTGGCTACGGTCTTACCGAAACAGCGCCTTTGTTGTCGGGAGCGGTTGGCAAGTTCCGGCGAGTTGGTTCGGCTGGAATTGCCATGAAAGGCGTTTCGTTACGTATTGCCAATCCCGATCCGGCAACCGGCGAAGGCGAAATTCAGGCTAAAGGAGAGAATGTAATGAAAGGCTATTATAAAGCTCCCGATATTACGAAAGATGTGTTTACCGATGATGGCTGGTTTCGTACCGGCGACCGCGGAATGTTCGACAAGAAAAATCTCCTGCACATAAAAGGCCGCATAAAAACAATGATTGTTGGTGCCAGTGGCGAAAATATTTACCCTGAAGAAATTGAATCGGTGATTAACAAAATGCGTTTTGTTATGGAATCGCTGGTGGTTGAGAAAAAAGGTAAATTAGTGGCTATGATTCACTTGAATGCCGAAGAAATTGATGAGCACTTTAAAAATCTAAAAGAGGAAGCGCAGCAATTTATTTCAGAACGATCGGATGAAATACTCCAGGAGATCATGAAAAAAGTAAACCAGGAAGTGAATAAATTTTCACGAATCAATCAGGTAGTGCTGCAGCCAATTCCGTTTGAACGTACGCCAACCCGAAAGATTAAGCGCTTTTTGTACGCTTAACTATCACGATATTTAATTAAAAGGGAAAGTCTTGTAAAGTCTTTCCTTTTTTGTTGGCCTACTTTGGGATAATAACTGACAATCTATCAGAATTTGTTACTTTTGTAACAACAAAAATCACGTAGTAAATGGTAACGGAATCAAGATATAGTGCCAGGGGTGTTTCAGCCTCGAAAGAAGATGTGCACGAGGCGATTAAGAATGTGGATAAAGGTCTTTTTCCAAAGGCATTCTGTAAAATCGTTCCCGATATTTTAGGGGGCGACGACGAATGGTGTAACATAATGCACGCCGACGGGGCAGGAACAAAATCGGCATTGGCCTACATGTACTGGAAAGAAACCGGCGACGTTTCGGTGTGGAAAGGAATTGCACAGGACGCACTAATCATGAATGTTGACGACCTGCTTTGTGTGGGTGCTACCGATAATATTTTGGTATCATCGACAATTGGCCGCAACAAAAACAATATTCCGGGCGAAGTTATCGCCGCCATTATTAACGGTACAGAAGAGTTGTTGGCCAACCTTCGCGACATGGGAGTTAGCATTTATTCAACCGGTGGCGAAACTGCCGATGTTGGCGACCTGGTTCGTACCATCATTGTTGATTCAACGGTTACCTGTCGCATGAAAAAGGCGGATGTGGTTTCGGCCGATAAAATTGCTGCCGGCGATGTGATTGTTGGTTTGTCATCATCAGGAACGGCAACATACGAAACAGAATACAACGGCGGAATGGGAAGCAACGGACTAACTTCGGCCCGCCACGATGTTTTTGCCAATTACCTGGCCGAAAAATATCCGGAGAGTTTTGATCCGGCTGTGCCTGCAGATTTGGTTTACTCGGGTGGAAAGAAATTAACCGAGGCTGTTGAAGGCTTGGATATCGATGCCGGGAAACTGGTGCTTTCGCCAACGCGTACTTATGCGCCGGTTATAAAAAAAGTGCTCGACAAGTACCGCTCGCAAATTTCAGGAATGATTCATTGTTCGGGTGGTGCTCAAACAAAAGTGCTGCACTTTGTCGACAATGTTCATGTGATTAAAGACAATATGTTCCCGGTGCCACCGCTTTTCAAATTGATTCAGGAGCAATCGGGAACCGACTGGAAAGAAATGTACAAGGTGTTCAACATGGGGCACCGTTACGAGATATACTGCAGTGCCGATGTGGCCGACGAGATTATTAAAATCTCAAAATCGTTTAACATCGATGCACAAATTATTGGAAAAGTTGAACCTTTCGATGGCAAGAAATTGACAATTAAATCGGAGAAAGGCGAGTTCATTTATTAAAGAAAACCATGGCAGAATACGCATTATTAGAAAAATTTGAATCGATAAAGCACCGCTTCTCGGAAGTGGAAAAGCAGATTACCGACCCTGAGGTGATTGCTGATATGCAGCGCTACGTAAAACTGAACCAGGAATATAAACACCTGCAAAAGTTAGTGGCAAAATTTCAGGAGTACAAGAACATGGTCGATAATATATTGACCGGAAAAGAAATGCTGGCCGAAGAAAGCGATGAAGAAATGCGCGAAATGGCGCGTGAGGAAATCGAGGAGTCGGAAAAACGCATCCCTGAAATTGAGAAAGAGGTTAAGCTACTGCTTGTTCCGGCTGATCCGGAAGATGCCAAAAATGCAATTCTTGAAATTCGTGCCGGAACCGGTGGCGATGAGGCAAGTATTTTTGCCGGCGACCTTTTCCGCATGTACAGCAAGTTTTGCGAGCAAAAAGGTTGGCGCCTGGAAGTTACTAACGCCAACGAAGGTACTGCTGGCGGTTTTAAAGAAATTGTTGCCAACATTACCGGCGAAGGTGTTTACGGCGTTATGAAATACGAATCGGGTGTGCACCGTGTGCAACGTGTACCTCAAACCGAAACACAGGGACGAGTGCATACTTCGGCAGCAACTGTGGCTGTTTTGCCTGAAGCCGATGAGTTTGATGTGGAATTGCGAACCGAAGATATCCGTCGTGATGAATACTGTTCGTCGGGTCCGGGTGGACAGTCGGTGAACACGACTTACTCAGCCATTCGGTTAACACACATTCCAACCGGAATTGTGGTAACTTGTCAGGATCAGAAATCGAAACTGAAAAACCTCGACAAAGCGATGGCAGAATTGCGCACACGTTTGTACAACATGGAGTACCAGAAATACATCGACGAGATTTCATCGAAACGTAAAACGATGGTATCAACCGGCGACCGTTCGGCAAAAATCCGTACCTATAACTGGCCACAAGGAAGGGTGACCGATCACCGCATTAACCTTACGCTTTACAACCTGCAGGCAATTATTGGCGGCGAAATCGATGAGATTATCGACAAGCTAATGATTGAAGAAAACGCCGCAAAATTGAAAGAAGCAGAAATTTAAGAACAATAAAATGGAGGTCTTCCGGCTTCCGACTTTTTTATCATGAATCAACAGCAACTATTTGAGCAGATCCAAAAAAAGCGCAGTTTCCTGTGTGTTGGTTTGGATACCGATATTCAAAAAATTCCGCAACACCTGAAAGATACATCCGATCCGATATTCTCATTCAATAAAGAAATTATTGATGCCACTGCCGAGTTTTCGGTGGCGTACAAACCCAACCTGGCGTTTTACGAAAGTCTGGGATCGAAAGGAATGGAAAGCCTGGAAAAAACGGTGATGTATGTAAAATCGAAATATCCTGAAATTTTTGTGATTGCAGATGCCAAACGTGGCGACATTGGTAACACATCGAATTTATATGCGCGGGCGTTTTTCGATCATCAGGATTTTGATGCGGTAACAGTTGCTCCCTATATGGGCGAGGATTCGGTAAAACCTTTTATGACTTACCTTGGAAAATGGGTAATTCTTTTGGCGCTGACATCAAATAAAGGAGCTTACGACTTTCAGTTTATCGAAGACAAAGAAAGTGGCGACAAGCTGTTTGAGACTGTTTTAAAAACTTCGCAAAACTGGGGAACTACAGAAAACCTGATGTATGTAGTTGGTGCTACGAAAGCCGAAAAATTGAAAGAGATTCGTGAGATCGTTCCCGATCACTTTTTGTTGGTACCTGGTGTGGGAGCGCAGGGAGGAAGTTTGCAGGAAGTGGCCAAAAACGGCATGAACAGCAAGTGTGGTTTGTTGGTGAATTCATCGCGTGGAATTATCTACGCTTCGTCGGAAACCGATTTTGCAACGAAAGCCGGCGCTGCAGCCGAAGAAGTTCAGCAAGAAATGGAAGTGCTGTTGAAAGAGGCCGGATTGATTTAGATTGTAAGTTAACGAAATAAAAAACGGGTAGTAAGTGATAATTTACTACCCGTTTTTTTTTGAGAACAGGGGCTTTAAAACTTTTGGGCATTAAGAGAATGCTATTGTTGCCTTTACCCCTTTGGCTGTAGCCATTTCCCCTCGCGAGGGGAAACATCTACATATCGAAGTCAGAGATATTGATATAGCGCAGAAAGAACAATCAACAATCGCTCCCCTTTTTAGGAGCTTCCGTCAGCTGACGGGTGAGGGGTAAAGAAAAATATCTGAGTTCCAAACCTGAGGCAGTTTGCCTAAGCGCTAAGCGGTTGAAACCCGCTAAGCGCTTAGAATCAAAAGCATAAAAAAGGGATGTCGTTTATTCGGCATCCCTTTTCTTTTACGTCATTCTGAACTCCTGACTGCCGTCAGGCAGGTGTTTCAGAATCTTCTTCAAGTAGATCCTGAAATGAGCTGCCAATGACAAAGTTTTGAGCAAGACCCTGAAACAAGTTCAGGGTGACGTTCTTAGCGCGTATCGCAAAAATAACAAGGTACGTCATGCTGAACTCGTTTCAGCATCTTTATCATCTTCCTCATTATGCCCAGGTAATTGGGTGTACGCTCGGATAACTGTCGAATAAAACTGTTATTAAATCTGTTCCCAGCCTTTTCGGTAGGTGTGTCTGATCCATTCTTCGGCCATTTTTTGAGCCGGTAAAGTTTCGTATTGTTTATCAAATGTAGGATCGCCATTGATCACTTCAAAATTGTCTTTTTTCAATACGCGAATGGTATCCGACGGGCTGATGTTTGTAAAGCGCATGTTTGGCCCGTCCCATTCCAGTTTGCGCTGAAGGCTTTGCAGTCGAACAGCCAGTACGCCCATAACAACCATTTCGTTCAATGGTCCGGCATAAGAAAAGTTCGACGAAGCTTCAACCCGGGCATCTTTACTTTCTTTACAGGCGCGTATCCAGTCTTGTTCGTGGCCGCCTTCCATGGCATTCGAAATACGTCGGATCGACTTCTCCGGTTCCTCGAAATGCGCCATCTCCGAAGTTGGTAATAAAGTCGGATTGGCCGCGTAAGTGCCACACATAATTTTTCCGCGGGTACCGTAAAAGATACAGCCGCCGCCATCGTCGCCCATTTGTTCGCCATCTTTTAGTTCATCGGGGCGGGGAGGCATAAAGCCGCCATCGTACCAATGCACGGTAACTTCGGGCATGGCTACTTTTGGCAGGTTGTCGCGCCGATCAAACTCGTAACGAACAAACTCTGCGTTTGGTGCCGAGTCGTTGTTAAATGGCGTTGAGCTGCCTTCAACCGTTTTCGGATATTGTAAGTTCAGTGCTTTAAAAACAGGGTCGAGAATGTGGCATCCCATATCGCCGAGTGCTCCGGTGCCAAAATCCCACCAGCCACGCCAGTTCCATGGGTGGTAAATCGGATTGTATTCGGTAAATTTTGCCGGTCCTATAAACAAATCCCAGTCGAGCGTTTTGGGTACGCGTTTCCCTTTGTCGGGGCGGGTTAATCCTTGCGGCCAGATTGGGCGGTTCGTCCAGGTATCAACATGGGTAACTTCGCCAATTTTGCCGGCCCAGATCCATTCGCAAATCTGCCGGATACCGTCAGCCGAATTTCCCTGGTTACCCATTTGTGTGGCAACACCGTAGCGCGCTGCTGTTTCAGTCATAATCCGCGATTCGTAAACCGAATGCGTTAATGGCTTTTGCAGAAACACGTGTTTGCCTTCGCGCATGGCCATTAATGCCGGCAGGGCGTGGGTATGATCAGGTGTGGCAATCATCACGGCATCAATATCTTTTTGCTCTTCCAGCATCACCCTGAAATCTTTGTATTGTTTGGCCCGGTACCAACGCTCAAAAGCATTCCTGCCGGCGTATTCCCAATCCACATCGCATAACGCAACAATGTTTTCGGTTTCCATAAATTTCAGGTTGGTGAAACCTTTTCCGCCAACGCCAATTCCGGCAATGTTGAGTTTGTCGCTGGGAGGTTTATGCCCCAAGCCTGCAATTACATTTGATGGAAGAATGGTGGCAGCAGCAATACCTGTTGCTGTTGTGCCTATAAATTTTCTGCGTGATAAATTGCTCATTTTCTTGTTTTCGAAAAAATACCCGGAAAAATAGAAAAAATCTGAGGCTTAACCTACTTATACCAAAATTAACACCAAATAAGCCTAAAATTTCTATTCTTTTGAATTTTTACTGCGTTAAAAAATCTCGCCAGAACTTAGGCTATGACTCCATTTTTTGCCTTGTCTAAATCCAAAATCACTAAAAATTTTCCAGGCTCATTTGGAATTAAAATTGGTATGTTTAAGGTTTTTGAAGAAAGATTAACACTAATTTGCTGTCAACAAAAAAAAAGAAGCGACTGTTAAAGCCGCTTCTTTAAAGTTTCATGGCGTTGAAATTATTTAGATTACTCAATTGGCAGAATAACTGCATCGATAACATGGATGATTCCATTTGATGCCGAGATGTTAACAAAACCGGGAACCAGATTTGCAGTATTTCCAATTGCCCAAATTTTCAGATCTTTGTCAACGTTGAAGGTTGCTCCTTCGAGTAAGGTCTCAATCGTTTTAGGATTCTTTTTGGGAACCACACTGTTGGCCGCTCTTCTTCCGTCAGTAACATGATACAATAACACATTCAAAACTAAATCGGCCGGAAGGTCACTAATGCTTTCCACACCCAGGGCGTCGTAAAGAGCCATAAATGCGTCGTTGGTAGGTGCAAAAACCGTGTACTGATCAGTACCGTTCAGGAACATGTCCACCAAACCTGTTTCTAACTCTTCATCAACATAAAAAAGAGCTCCCACTAATTCTGAGAAACCGGCATCGATGGCAATAGCGGCAATGGAAGCATCACCCGGAGGAAGTGATTTTCCTGCTTTGAGCATTGTGTCATCACTAAATTCACTTTGAGGGATGTAATCATCGTTTTCTTTTTCACAGCTTACAAATGCCATACTTACAATATTGAATATCCGTAAATACTCATAATTTGATTTATTTCATTATCTTTAAGGTAGTTAAAACGATATAGATGAACCTATTTACTTTCACAGCACATTTTGATAGCGAGGAAGCTTGCCGAAACCATTTTAAAGAGGAAAGGGACAAGGTAGGTGTAGTCTGCAAGGAATGTGGACATACAGAGCATTACTGGATAAAAAGTCGCTGGAGTTACGAGTGCAAAAAGTGTAGACACCGTACTTCATTGCGTAGTGGCACTATAATGCAGGGATCAAACCTATCGTTCATGATCTGGTACAAAACCATGTTCTTAATGACTGCCACCAAAAAAGGTTTTTCCAGCAAGGAAATCCAAAAGCAACTTGGAATGAAACGCTATGAGCCTGTTTGGGCAATGGTACACAAACTTCGTAAAGCCATGGGTAACCGCGATGCGCGTTATACCTTGGAGGGGATGATTGAAATGGACGAGGGATATTTTACAGTAGAATCTTCTGAAGTGGAAAAGTCGAGAGGGAAAAGAGGACGTGGTGCTGCAGGCAAGTCGCCGGTATCAGTAATGGCAGAGTCGGCTCAGCTTGAAGATGTAGAGACCGGGGAAAAAACAAGTCAATGCCGTTACTTCAAAGCCAGGGTTCTTGAGAGTCACCATGCAGATGAAATTAATGATACGGTCAGGGAATCTTTTGATGAAAAAAGTATTGTATTTACCGACGACAGTACGTCTTATGTTGATATTTCGGATTATGTGGAACTTCATTTTTCTGAAAAGTCAAGCGAAAAGCTCACCAAAGAAACATTGCGTTGGGTTCATATTACAATAAGCAATGCTAAACGAAACTTCCTTGGTAATTACCACAAGATTAAGGGGAAATACCTTCAAATGTATTTGAATGAGTTCGTCTACAAGCTAAACCGGAGGTATTTTGGAGAAAAACTCTTTGACAGGCTGGTTATTGCTGGAATTACTGGACTATGACTAAATACGGATATTCAAACTTACAATAATCGCCGCTGCGATAGCCAAACTTCTCAAGTTCAACATGCTTTTCAAATTTTTTGTTTTCATTGTTATAGATTCTAATGAGTATAAAAAAGTATCTACCTGGGAAACAGCAATTACTTAAATAATGTTTAAAGAAGGGGTAAAAAAAATAGACAAAAAATTTATAATGCTATCTAAGGTGTCGAATAGTCCGTAAAATAAGGTGAATTGACAAAACGTTAAAAGGGGTTAAAAAATAATGTTGACACAAATAATTCTTGCTACGCGATTTTGTAAATCGTTCCTCAGCCTAAACGGCTGAAAAAAAATTAGCAGTAATGTTACAAGACCTTCAAGGTTTCAGAAACCTTGAAGGTCTGATAAAGGAATAAACCTCAGTGATAGCCTCACCTGGAGTGAGACCATCACCAAAGAGCGGTTATAAACCGCTGAACCCGGAAATCATTCTGTGCAAATCAGCGTAATCTGCTAGCCATTTCTTTTCAGCGTAAATCAGTAGAATCGGTGTTATCCGCGTTTCGATCAACTTTGCCAGTGATAGCCTCACTTAGCGTGAGACCATCTGATTATAAATCGGAATCAGCGGAGTTTTTTAGACCTTCAAGGTTTTCCAAAACCTTGAAGGTCTGATAAAGGAATAAACCTCAGTGATTGCCTCACCTGGAGTGAGACCATCACCAAAGAGCGGTTATAAACCGCTGAACCCGGAAATCATTCTGTGCAAATCAGCGTAATCTGCTAGCCATCTCTTTTCTGCGAAAATCAAAAAAAATCAGTGTTGTCAGCGTTCTACCCAGTTTTGACAATTGATAGCCTCACTCTAAGTGAGGCTATCAATTGGGGTGAAGGCACAAAAAAAACCGAACTGAAAAGTCCGGTTTTTTAATGCTATATTTTATAAGCTATTAGCTTGCTTTTAATCGTCGGATACCCGATTTGTCGATCTGGCTTTCGGCGTATTCTTTGGTGATGTGCAGTTCTGAAATTTCTTCCGATGGCGCATCAAACATGGCGTCGTTCATAATGTTTTCACAAATCGAACGCAAACCACGCGCTCCGAGTTTAAACTCAATGGCTTTGTCGACGATGTATTCCAGTGCCTCTTCGTCGAATTTCAGTTCAATATCATCAAGCTTAAAAAGTTTTGTGTATTGTTTGATCACCGAATTTTTTGGCTCGGTTAAAATGTTGCGCAGTGTTTCTTTGTCCAATGGATTTAGGTAAGTAAGCACCGGCAAACGACCGATAATCTCGGGGATCAGCCCAAATGATTTTAAATCCTGTGGCGAAACATACTGAAGCAGGTTTTCGCGCTCGATGCGGTCGGCATCTTTGGCAGCGCTGTAACCAATTACTTTTGTATTTAGTCGGTTGGCAATTTTGCGCTCGATACCATCAAACGCACCACCACATACAAACAATATATTTTTTGTATCAACAGGAATCAGCTTTTGTTCCGGGTGTTTACGTCCTCCTTGCGGTGGAACGTTTACGATGGAACCTTCGAGCAGTTTTAACAAACCTTGCTGAACGCCTTCGCCTGAAACATCGCGTGTAATCGATGGATTATCACTTTTACGTGCGATCTTATCAATTTCGTCAACAAAAACAATTCCGCGTTCGGCAGCTTCCACATTGTAGTCGGCAGCCTGAAGCAAGCGTGTTAGCAAACTTTCAATGTCTTCGCCAACATAACCGGCTTCGGTAAGCACGGTTGCATCAACAATCGTAAACGGAACATGTAACATTTTTGCAATGGTGCGAGCCAGTAAGGTTTTTCCGGTACCGGTTTCGCCAACCATGATGATGTTCGATTTCTCAATCTCGGTTTCATCATCATCAACTTTCTGTGTCAGTCGTTTGTAATGATTGTAAACTGAAACTGAAAGTACACGTTTGGCGCGATCTTGCCCGATAACGTATTGATCAAGAAAATCTTTGATCTCTTTTGGCTTCAGCAGTTTGATGTCATCCAAATCAAAAGAGCTTGATGTTTTCACCTCTTCCTGGATAATTGAATGAGCTTGCTCGGCACAACGGTCGCAAATGTGTCCGTCAATCCCTGCAATCAGAAGATTTACTTCCTTCTTTTCCCGTCCGCAAAACGAACACTTGTCCATCTTTTCTTTATTTGACATTATTTGTTATTTCTCACTAAAATTTCATCAATCATACCATAATCTACTGCTTCCTGCGCGGTCATCCAGTAGTCACGGTCTGAGTCTTTTTCAATTTGTTCCAATGTTTGTCCCGAGTGGTTGGCAATTATGGTGTATAATTCTTTTTTGATCTTCAGAATCTCACGGGCAGTGATCTCAATATCCGAAGCCTGGCCCTGAGCACCACCCATTGGTTGGTGGATCATGATGCGGGAATGTGTTAATGCCGAGCGTTTTCCTTTCTGTCCGGCTGTCATCAACACTGCTGCCATTGAGGCTGCCATACCGGTACAGATTGTAGCTACGTTGGCCGAAATGTATTGCATGGTGTCGTAAATGCCTAAACCGGCATAAACGGAACCTCCCGGCGAGTTAAAATAGATCTGAATGTCTTTCGACGGATCGGTTGACTCGAGGAACAGCAATTGTGCCTGAATAATGTTAGCTACAGTATCGTCGATGGGTACGCCAAGAAAAATAATACGGTCCATCATTAAACGCGAGAACACATCCATTGATGCGATGTTTAACTGGCGCTCTTCGATAATTGTTGGCGAAATATAACTGCCGTAGGCCGATGTATATCTGTCCATTGTTAAGCTGCTGATACCGGCATGCTTTGTTGCGTATTTTCTAAATTCGTTGTTGTCCATTTTTTATAAGTACTTGTAAAAAAATAACTTTGTAAATACGTTTATCACGATTCACAAAGTTATAAAAAAGATTTATGCTGAAACACTCAGCAAAATATTTTCAGATGATTGCAGCGCCTATTGAGCGGCTTGCATCATTTCGTTGAATTTTTCCTGCGATACTTCTTCTTCCTGAACAGTAACTTTTTCTTTTACCACTTCTACCACTTTGTCTTCCAGCAATTTTTTGTAGATACGTTCTTTTTCTTCAGGTTTTTTCAAGCATCATTTTTGCGAACGATTCCAGCTGCTCCTCAGGTGCATCGTAGATTCCGTACTGTTGGAACTGTGCCATTGCCATTTTCTTGGCAAAGTCTTCTGCTTCTTCAGCTTCAATTTTCAGTTCGTTTTCTTTTGCAATGGCATCTTTAATCAATTGCCATTTCAAGTCGAGAATAAATGCAGGGAATTCGTTTTCGATTTGCTCCTGTGTTAATTCTTTGTTTACAGCTACCAACCAACGCTTCAAAAACTCTTCCGGCATTTCCAGATCCGTTTTTTCAACCAGCGCGTCGCGGGTGTCTAATGCAAATTTATGATCAGATGAGAATACCAGGTTTTTGGCCAGGTCATCTTTAATTTTTGTTTTGAAATCCTCAAGCGTTTTCACCTCAGTTTCTTCGCCGTAAAGTTTTTTGAACAACTCCTCGTTCAACTCAGCTTTCTGGAACTGAAGAATTTCAGTAACGGTGTATCTGAAATCGCTTTCCAGTGTTTCGGCTTCTTCATGCTTAATGTTAAGCATGTGCGCCACTTCGTGGTTATTTTCAAACGCTTTTACCGGGTTGAAAACGATGATATCGTCTTTTTTGCAACCAACAAATGCATTTTTAATTTCTTCGTCTTTGATTTTGTCAACTGCTAAAAGCACACCTTCAGGAGCAATTCCGCCTTCCACTTCGTTGCCTTCGGCATCAAGCTGAACAAAGTTACCGCGAACAGTGCTGTCTTCTTTTGCTTCTTCGGAAGGAACATTTTCTCCCAGTTGAGAAGCTGCCATGTCAACCTGCTGCTGAATCATGTCGTCAGAAACTTCAATGTTGTAGTACGTGTATTTGTTGCGTTTGTCGAGCGATACGTTTACCTCGGGAGCCAAAGCTACGTCGAAAGCAAACTCAAACGACTCATCTTTTTCCCAGTCAATTGGTTTTTGCTTTTCCTCGTTTGGCATTGGTTCGCCTAGTACAGGAAGTTTTTCATCAATCATGTATTTCGACAGGTTTTGAGAGATCAGTTTATTTATCTCTTCAACCAAAACAGCTGTTCCAAATCTTTTCTTAATAAGGCCTGCCGGTACTTTTCCGGGGCGGAATCCTGGAATTGTAGCTTTTTGACGATAGTCTTTTAAAACATCGGCAACTTGTTTTTCATAATCAGTTTTTTCGATGGTAAGGTTGATTACCGCATTAACCTGGTCGATGTTTTCTAAATTAATATTCATGATGATAAATTTATTTATACCCCTAAAATGCAAAAAACGCCAACCCATTTATAAAATTAGGGTCGGCGGTTTTTTTGAGTGCGGATGAAGGGACTCGAACCCCCACACCATAGGTACTAGATCCTAAGTCTAGCGCGTCTACCAATTCCGCCACATCCGCGAATTGCGGCGCAAAGATATATAAAAAATTTATTCTGCAATAACTTCAGCAAGAAAAATTCTAAATTCTATTTTGTCTGTAGGTAAATGGCATTTAGTTTGTTGATATCTAAAGTGTCAAGTCAATCAAAAAATTCAGGTTCGTCATTCCGTCCGTCAGCTGACGGATTCGGAATCTTTATTCCTTAAAGGATGCTGAAATAAATTCAGCATGACGTAAAAAAGTAACCTGGTTGACCTTATTTTAGCGCCATTCTACAATTGTTCCGCGTTTTTCGTCTTGTAATTCTTTTGGAACCGAGTCTTTAATTTCGCGCCAAAGCAGGTTAATTAATTTGTGTTTTGCATAGTGCCGCGAATATACCAGGCTAACTTCGCGCAACGGTTTTATGCTGGTGAAATTCTCCACGTTGTAGGCTCTTTTTTGCGACATGGTAGCTTTTGCCAATTCCGGAATAAGCGTTATTCCTCCTTCGCGGTCAACAATATTCATTAATGTTTCCAACGATCCGGCTTCAAAATGGAATGGCAACTGGCTATCGGTAGTACCCAGATACGAACACAGGTTTACAACCTGATCGCGGAAACAGTGCCCGTCGCTCAGCAGCCATATTTCGGGTGTTGCAATATCCTCAACCGTAATTTCTTTTTGTTGGTGCAGCTTATGTCCGCTGTTGGCATAAATCAGCATTTCCTCGTAAAACAAGGGTTTCTCCAGTATCTTTTCTTCGTGAAGAGGAGTTACAAGAATACCAACGTCGATAAGGTCTTTGTGCAAAAGATTGATAATATTTTCGGTGGTTGCTTCCACCACTTTAATGAAAATATTGGGGTATTTCTTTTTGTAGTTTCCAACAAAAATAGGCAGTAGGTAAGGGGCCAGCGTTGGAATAATACCAATGCGTAACATCCCCGAAACCTGGTTTTTATGGTCTTTTACGATGTTGTTTATTTCTTCGGCCTGTTTTAATACCACCCGCGCCTGTTCGATAATACGAACACCAACATCGGTTGGAATAAGCGGTTGTTTACTCCTGTCGAAAATGATAATTTCGAGGTCTTCTTCCAGCTTTTTAATTTGCATGGAAAGGGTAGGCTGTGTAATAAAACATGCCTCGGCAGCTTTGCCAAAATGACGATGAGTGTCAACGGCAGTTATGTACTCTAATTGGGTTAGGGTAATCATGGCGTAAGTCGATTTTTGATTTAAAGATAGAAAAAATCTATAATAATGAGCCTTAAGTTGATGTTAATTCAATTTAGTAAAATAAATACTCTTTTAAGGTGTTGAAAATTAATTGCTAAGTGCAGGTTTGCTGGCGGTACCACTCGAATGCGGCAACCGACAAGGCATTGGAAATATTTAACGATTTGCAGCCTCCGGGCATGGGTATATAAACACTTTTATCGGCCCTGTTAATAATGTTTTCCGGAAGGCCGTGCGATTCGCTTCCGGCAAGCAATATGGTTTTTGGTGGCAGTTTTTCGCGGTAAATATTTGTGGCTCCATCGCAGGTTTCCACAATGGTGAGCTGAAACCCGGTACCCAACAGTTCAATAAAATCGTTTTCAGAAATAAAACGCCATTTCATTTGGTCGTACGAAAAACCGGCGGTCTTTTTAATTTTCGATTCCCGATGATTTTCCGATTCGCGCACAAATAAAACTTCCTGCGCTCCAAGATTATGGGCCAGCCGGATGATTTTACCGATATTCTCGGAATTCGACAAGTGCCATGCTGCAATGATTATCGCACTGCTTTCGGGGTATTTTTCGTCGTTTTTGGCATTAAAAAACTTTACTGAATTGGTATTCATGATAATAAACCGGCTTTTCTTCGTTACTGTTAATAGGTTTAAAATACTATTTTTGTACAAGTGGTGAATTGCCAAAAATAAACATTTAAAAACGAATGAAGATTTCTGTTCAATACCTGGTACTTTTAGTACTAATAATTTTTGTTTCCTGCGGCCCGTCGGATGAAGATAAGGCGCGTGTAAAGATCGATCTGGCTAAAAATCTATTGGTTAAAAACGACACTGCCGAGGCAATTCGCCAGTTAGACAGTATTCCGAAATTGTACCCCGAAGCGATGTATTCGGCTAACGCCGCAAAAAACCTGTTGCAGGAAGTTCGTTTTGAAGTAATGCAGCGGAATGAAGCCGAGCTGGATTCGGTTGAAGTGCAGGTTGCAGAGCTGGAAAAATCGTTTGTAAAAGAAAAGACCGAGTTCGACCGGTATTCGCAATACACGCACAAACGCCAGACTTTTACCCGGGCATGGGACCGTTCGTACATTCAGGTGCATTTAGATGAACGCGGTGAATTGTATCTGAGCAGTAATTACCATGGCGAAAACTGGTTGAATCATACCGGGCTCAGGGTTTATGATAGTGGCGATGATGCCAAAACGGATACGATTCCGATTGGTTCGGTTGACAACCACCGCAGTGATTTTATGGAAGCCAAGTGGGAAAAAGTATCGTACCGAAACGGAAAAGATAATGGTGTAATTGAGTTTATTGCCAACAACGTAGATCGCAATCTGAAAGCTGTTTTTCTGGGTAACGAATATTATTACATCATTCTGGAAACTTACGATAAAGAGGCTGTTCGCGATGCGTTGGCCTTGTCGAAAGCCATAAAAAAGCGCAATAAACTGCAGCAGGAAATAAAAGCATTGGGGCAAAAAATTAATATTCAGCAATAATCAGAAAGTGTATGAAAAATTCAACGGCAATAATATTAGGTATTTTTATGGTGCTGGCTTTCGGCGTTTTTGGTGTGTTTTTTAAACAATCGCGGCAGCAGCAGCAAACGGTAAAGGTGGTGGGCTATGCTACACACGAATTTGAAAGTAACGTGGTGAAATGGACCGTGAGCCTTTCGCAGCGTGTGTCGATGTCGGGCACCGAAGAAGGTTACCGTTTGATGGGTAAAAAACTCGAAACATTCAAAAAAGTGTGGGAGAAAACGGGAATTGCCACCGAAGAGTTTAAAGTGTTTCCGATAAATGTAAATCGCGAGTATTCAAACGGCGGACATTCGGGCTATAGCCTCACGCAACGTATTTATATTCTCTCGAACGATTTAAAAGAGATTGAGCAGATTGCTATCGATCCGGCAGTTTTTGTAAATGCCGGCCTGGCTTTTGATAATTCGCAAATGGAATTTTTTAGCACCGAGCTGGAAGAGATTAAAAAGGAATTGCTTGGAGCTGCCACACAAAATGCCCGCGAACGCGCCGATTTAATTGTGTCAACCACCGATTTAAAAGTTGACAAACTTCTGTCGGCACGCAGTGGTGTTTTTCAGATTACCGAACCGTACTCAACAGAAGTGGCCGGTTATGGTGTACACAATACCAGTTCGCCCACCAAAAACATAAAAGTTACTGTATCGGCCGAATTTTCGTTAAAATAGGAAAAACCCAGATTCGTATTTTTAACCTCACAATTTAAAACCAAAACAACCAACTTATGAGTGGCCAACCAACAATTTGTGTATTCGCATGAGCCCTAATCACGTCAGAGCTAAACAAGCAAAACTTATTCGCTATTTCCGAAAGATACACCGGGTAACAGGCCTTCTGTTAGTTGTGTTTTTCTTATTCGTAGCGGTATCCGGAATTTTATTAACGTGGAAAAAGAACAGTGGCGGACTAATTCTGGCCGAATCGCAAACCGGAACAACAACCAGGCTTAGCGAATGGCTGCCCATCGATAGTTTGCATACCCTTGCATTACGGGTTTATCACGATTCTATTTCGGCAGAAAGTGTTCCCGAATTGAGTAAAATAGATGTTCGGCCAAACAAGGGGATGGTGAAATTTGTGTTCGAAGATGGTTATTGGGGCATTCAGCTGGATGGTGCCACCGGGGAGGTTTTGCACATTGAGCGCCGCTGGTCGGATTTAATTGAAAATATACACGACGGTTCTGTTCTCGATCACTGGTTTCGCACCGATGGCGGGTTAAAACTTTTCTATTCCAGCATTACCGGCTTTGCTTTGTTGTTATTTTGTGTAACGGGATTTTGGCTGTGGTATGGGCCAAAACGTATGCGTAGAAGGATGGAGCGTTGATGACGCAGGTTTTTCGGATGACTAAAAAAAATGAAAAACAAGGTGTAAAATAAAGTGTTGCGAGATTTGGATTATCCTTTACGTTTAATCTTTAATTTCTGCCCGATGTACAATCCCCGGTCATTCTTCAGCTCATTTAAGCGCATGATCTCATCAGCCGAAATTCCTGCATATTTTTGGGCAATGTCCCACAACGTATCGCCTTTACGTACGGTGTAATATTCAAAATTCGGATCAAGAGGTTTTGTAGTGCGCGTTGTTGTTGGCGCTGATGTTTTGCCAATGGAAGCTTGTTTTTGAGCAAAACTCATAGTTGTTACCTGCTGGTATTTTTCCTTGTCTTTTTCAGGAACGTAAATAGCCAGTTTCTGCCCCACACGAATTATGTCGCGATTAATGTTGTTCCAATACCGTAAATCGGAAGCACGTACATGAAACCACGACGAGATAAAACCAACATTGTCGCCCGCTTTAACGGTGTAAACAACCTTTGCTTTTCCTTTAATGTCAACAGGCGTAAAATAGCTGCTGTTGCTTGTTGTCGGGTCCATTAAGGTATTGTTTGGGAAGTATTTATTGCACTCGTAGGCAAAAATTGCAGTGTCCAGATCAACAAAATCCAAAATCACATCGTTTGGCAGAACCAATGGATAGGGTTTGCTTTCTTTGGCCGGAATCACATCGCGACGATACATCGGATTAAGGGCACGCAGCTGTTCCTTTTCGATATTCAGTTTTTCGCTTACCTGATCAAAATGCAGGTAGTCGTTCACCATTACCGTGTCAACCGATAGTTCTATTTCGGGGAAACGTGGTACTAAGTTGTGTTCCTTGTAATATTCGAAGGTGTAAGTTGCCGCAATAAATGCAGGTACATAACCTCTGGTTTCGCGTGGTAGGCGGTAGTAAATTTCCCAGTAATTCCGTTTTCCACCCGAGCGGCGGATGGCACGGTTTACATTCCCCGGGCCGCAATTGTATGCTGCAATTGCTAAGTGCCAGTTGCCGTAAATATCATGCAGTTTGGTGAGGTAACGGGCAGCGGCATCGGTGGCTTTTATCGGGTCGCGGCGCTCGTCAACAAACGAGGTTATTTCCAGTTTCATGTTGCGGGCCGTGCCGTACATAAACTGCCACAAACCATTTGCGCCAACCCGCGAGCGGGCCGTTGGGTTTAATGCCGACTCAATAATGGCCAGGTATTTTATCTCCAGCGGCATATCGTATTTATCCAGCGTTTCCTCAAAAATAGGGAAGTAGTAGGCCGATAAACCAAGCATCACTTCAACCAGGTCGCGACGCTTTTCGGTGTACATTTTTATGTAGTTGTTTACCACCGAATTGTATGAAAGGTCAACAACCTGTTCAATTTCTTTTAAACGGTTAATGTAAACCGAATCGGGCAGATTTTTAGGGTAGTTGGCGGTTCTTACTTCCGAATTGCTGAAATTGAAACGGTTCTGAATATCCCACGAACTCATCATGCTGTCCATCTGATCCGAAAAAATGGGATTCAGCATATCATCAACATCCAATGCGTTAAAACCGGTAGTATCTGCTTCCAGTTGTAAATCGTCTAATGTAAGTGCTGTGTCAATTTCCTGTGCCAGCACACTGGTGAATAATAATAGCGAAAATATGTAACTGATAATATATCTCATCTTAAAAAGTAAAAGTGCAACTTACACCATAAACGTATTGAAGATTCTGGTATTGCATTGTGGGCTGCCAGTTAAAAGTAAGGTCTTCGCTGATATCAAAATCGTACAAGTGTGCATCTACACTGGCATCGATAATATTCAGTCCGTAAAACCCAATAATGCTGATAATTAGCAAGTCGCGATTACGCCGGTAGTAACTTTGTTGTTTGTCGAGACCGGTTTTAAAATTGTTGTAATACGTGGCGTTATTTAGGTCGTAATACTGTGTGGCCTCCAAATCCATATACGAATTTGTTGGATCCTCTTCACCGTATGGTCCATCGCCATCTGTTAAATCGGCATAGGCCTGACGCATAATTTTGTAGTTGTCGTTATTCCAGTGAATAAAATAACCAATGGTTCCGAAACCGGCATAAATCAACGGAATTTTCCAGTATTTTTTGTTGTACGCCTGTCCAAGTCCCGGTAAAAATGTTGAATAGAGGGTGGCTTTTTTAGGCGAATGTTCAGTCTTTCCAGTTACTTTATTTGCCTGTGCAATAAAAGCAGAATCCTGCGCAGTTGTTTGCCCCAGCAAATTAATGCTGAAGAACAATGGCAGGCTAAGAAGCAATATTTTAGAAAAAAAAACGCGTTTAATCACACTAATAATTTTGCGCAAAAATAGAAAATACCCTTAGTAATTGTGTGATTCTTAAGGTTTATTTTTGATTTTCAAATATTTTAACAATTCTTTCCAGATCGGCTTCCGACTTAAAAGGAATGGTAATCTTTCCTTTTCCTTTCTCGTTCATCGAGAAGTCGATTTGTCGGCTGAAGATTTTGTCGAGTTGGGTTTTAATTAGTTTAAATTCTTTTGGGAACTTAGGTTTTTTAGGCTCGTCTGTTTTTTCTTCAGTTGAATTTAAATCGCGAACAACCTCTTCTACTTTCCGAACCGAAAGCCCGTGTTTGATAATTTGCTCGAAGATCATTATTTGCGTATCGGCATCATCAATATTAATGATGGCACGCGCATGACCCATCGATATTTCTTTGTCGATTAGTCCTTTCTGAACAATGGCCGGAAGTTTTAACAAACGCAGGTAGTTGGCAATGGTAGAGCGCTTTTTACCCACGCGGCCGCTCAGTTCTTCCTGCGTGTATTCCAACTCGTCCATCAGGCGTTGGTAGCTTAGTGCAATTTCAATGGAGTCGAGGTCTTCGCGCTGAATGTTTTCAACCAACGCCATTTCCAGCATACCATCGTCTTTGGCTTTACGCACATAAGCCGGAATTTTATTCAGTCCTGCCAGTTGCGATGCCCTGAAACGTCGCTCACCGGCAATAATCTGGTATTTATTGTCGCCAACTTTTCGTAAGGTAATGGGCTGTATCAATCCAATTTCTTTGATCGAGGCCGAAAGCTCTGCCAGTGCCTCTTCATCAAATTTCGAGCGGGGTTGAAAAGGATTTGCTTCAATCTTGCTTAATTCAATTTCATCCAGTCCGGCGCCTTGCTGCATTTTTTCAGCATCGTCGATCAATGCGCCTAATCCTCTTCCAAGTGCATTCCTTTTTGCCATCATACTTACTTAAGAATGTTTAATTTATAACAACATTGTCTTTCGACATTTTAGTCATAGCATTGCGCTGTAATATTTCGCGCGCCAGGTTCATGTGGTTAATTGCTCCTTTCGAGCTTGCATCGTAAAGTACCACCGGTTTTCCGTAGCTGGGTGCTTCACTTAGTTTTACGTTACGCTGAATAATGGTGTCGAAGACCATCTCCTGGAAGTGGTGTTTTACCTCTTCCAAAACCTGGTTCGACAGGTTTAAACGACCGTCGTACATGGTGAGCAGGAACCCTTCGATTTCCAGTTCCGGGTTCAGGCGGTTCTGAATGATTTTAATCGTATTCAGCAGTTTGCCAAGTCCTTCAAGCGCAAAATATTCGCACTGTACAGGAATGATTACTGAGTCAGACGCTGTAAGGGCATTTACCGTAATTAATCCCAATGATGGTGAGCAGTCGATAAAAATAAAATCGTACTTGTCTTTCAGTGTTTCCAGGGCCGATTTTAGCACTTTCTCGCGGTTGGGCAGGTTTAGCATTTCAATTTCAGCACCAACCAAGTCAATGTGAGAAGGAATTATATCCAGGTTGTCGATACCGGTGTGTAAAACCGCCTTGTCGGCTTCTATTTCATTTACAATACATTCGTAAATACTTGATTGCACGTTTCTCAGGTCGAATCCTAACCCCGATGTGGCATTTGCCTGCGGATCGGCGTCAATAATCAGAACCTTCTGTTCAAGTACTGCCAGACTTGCAGCCAGATTAATAGTTGTGGTTGTTTTACCAACTCCTCCCTTCTGGTTTGCTAACGAAATTATTTTTCCCATTTATAGCGTCTTTTTTATTCTTGAGCGGTTTCAAAGTTAACAATTTACCATTAACCAAAGTGTAATTTTAAAGGCATGCCGGGGGATAAATTGATAAGCACTTGGATTTGAACCCAAAAGCGTTTAAATTTTTTGCGATTTCATTTCTTTTTTCAGCTGTGTTTGATCAACCGGAACAACTCCTACTTTCTCGCATACCAATCCACCTGCCAGGTTCGACATCTGTGCTATTATTTTTGGCGAAAGTCCGGCCGCCATTGCCAGGCTGGCCACTGCGATTACCGTGTCGCCGGCTCCTGATACATCAGCAATATCACGAATAGCAACCGGATAATACTGCTCTTCATCGCCATTGATGATAAATATTCCCAGTTCTGAAAGGGTTATTAGTATCAACTTTAATTGTTGCCCCGTTTTAAAGGTTTCGGCTGCTTTTTTCAGGCCTGCCAGATCGCCTTTCTTAAGCGGGAAGCTTGTGCCTTCAACAAACTCTTTAAAATTGGGCTTAAAGAGCGATACATTTTTATAATTAGTAAAGTTTTGCTTCTTCGGATCAACAGAAGTTGGGATGCCTTTTTCCTGTGCCAGGTCGTTAATGGTTTTAAATAAATTTGGCGTAACCACGCCTTTGTTGTAATCAACAAAAACGATCACATCAACCTGCTGTGTTTCCAGCTCTGTTTTTATGGCGTCAATCAATCTGTTTTCCATTTCTTCTGAAATGTACTCAATGGATTCCTCATCGATCCGAACAATTTGTTTGCCGGCACTAATTACCCGGTTTTTTACTGTTGTATTTCGCGAAGGATCGATAAATATCCCCTCGGCAGAGACCTTACGTTTATCTAAAAGATTTAGGAATTCCTTACCATTGTCGTCGTCGCCAACCACGGCAAAAAGTTTTGGAGTAGCTCCCAGTTCCTGAATATTTCGGGATACGTTTGCCGCGCCGCCAAGACGGTTTTCACGCGTTGTTACAGATACAATAGGAACCGGAGCTTCAGGTGACAAGCGATCAACTTTTCCCCAAAGATAGGTGTCAACCATAGCATCGCCAATTACAAGGGCGCGTATATTTGAAAACCGGTTGAATATTTCGTTTACTTCTGCTTTGTCCACAAAATAATTTTATGAGCACAAAACTAAGAAAAAACAACGGTAGAAAAATGTAAATACGAGAAACTTATTGTGTTTTTCTGATCCTGGATCCTTGATGCTGGATTCTGGATTCTAGATGTAGGATGCTTGATACTTGATGCTTGATACTGGTGACTGGAAGCTAGTGGCTAGGAGCCAGCAGCTTTTAGAGTAATAATATCCAATATTCAACTTAAAATTACCAACAAGGAAGACTGTTGGAAATTGGGTATTGATGATTCAATATTGGATATTCGTTTTTGATTCTTGATGCTGGTTGCCCCGACGCTTCCGGTCGGGATTTGGCTGTGGCCGATTTTCAATTCGCTTCGTTCAACTGGATGCTGGATGCTGGATTCTCAATACTGGATGTTTGATTGCTAGGACGGATCGACATCGATATTAAAAACGCAACTGCTGTTTGACGGAAGATGCCTAACCGTTTTTACGGCAGCGGTAATTTCTTTTTTTACCAGATCGAGATTTAGTTTGCGATCAATTTTTATCCAAATCTCTTTGTGGTGCCACAGTTGAATACGGCTGATCAATGGATATTCCGGTCCCATAACCACCAGCTGTTTGTGTTTACGCAGGTGCTGTGCCAGTTGGTTGGCGGCACGGTCAACGCTTTGAACATTTTTGTGTTTCACCACAATTTTCACCAATCGGAAGAATGGCGGATATTTAAACAGTTGGCGTTCTTCAAACTGCTCTTTTAGTGTGGCCTGGTAGTTTTGTTCGCGAATCAACTCAATTAGCGGATGATCGGGCTGCGAGGTTTGAATCACCACTTTCCCCTGTTTGTGCTTTCGTCCGGCGCGGCCTGCTACCTGCGAAATAAGCTGGTAAGCACGCTCGTGTGCCCTGAAATCGGGGAAGTTAATCAGGTTGTCGGCATTTAAAATTCCCACAACGCTCACGTGTTCAAAGTCCAGTCCTTTGGTCACCATTTGTGTCCCGATCAGGATATCTGTTTTTCGCTCCTCCAGGTTTTTAACGATTTTGGCAAAGGCATTTTTCGATTGCGTAGTATCCAAATCCATACGCGCAATCCGTGCATTTCGGAACAAGGGTTTCAGCTCGTCCTCAATTTTTTCGGTGCCGTAACCCCGTGTTTTTAATTCGGGCGAACCGCAATTGTCGCATTTGTCGGGCAGTTGGTAGCTAAACCCACAATAGTGGCAACTTAACCGCCGCTTGTATTTATGGTAGGTAAGGCTTACGTCGCAATTGCGGCATTTGGGAATATCGCCACACGAGAAACATTCAACGTAAGGCGAATAACCACGCCGGTTTTGGAAAAGTATGATCTGCTCATTTTTCTCCAGCGCTGTTTCCATCATTTCAAACAGTTCGGGCGTTAAAAACGAGCGCATTTGTTTGCGTTTGTAGGCGCGTTTTATGTCGGCAACCAGAATCTCGGGAAGCTCCATTTCCGAGTGGCGCTTCATCAGGTTTACCAGTCCGTATTTGTTTTTAAGTGCGTTGTAATACGATTCGAACGAAGGAGTTGCCGAACCCAACAATACTTTTGCATCGTTCTGGTAGCCCAAAACTACGGCCATATCGCGGGCGTTGTAGCGTGGTGCCGGATCGAATTGTTTGAACGAATTTTCATGCTCTTCATCAACGATAACAATTCCCAGTTTCGAGAAAGGTAAAAACACAGCCGAACGAGCGCCCAAAACTACCTGATAGCCTTCTTTAGGATTGTTGTTGAACTGCAATACTTTCTCCCAAATTTCAACACGCTCCTGGCTGTTTAGTTTCGAGTGGTAAATGCCGACTTTATTCCCGAATACGTTTTTCAGGCGTTTTACGATTTGTGTGGTAAGCGCAATTTCCGGAACGAGGTACAAAGCCTGCCTTCCGGTTTTTATCATTTCATCAATCAGATGGATGTAGATTTCCGTTTTGCCACTGGCTGTAATTCCGTGAATCAGCGTTACCTGCTGCGTTTCGAAAGTGGTTTTTATTTCTTCGTAGGCTTTTGCCTGGTATTTATTCAGCAGGTTAATACTTACCTGTTCGATTTTTTCCTCTTCCAGCCGCGAGACCTGTTTTTGGCGCTCAACAAGTAGTTTCTTTTTTACCAGCTCTTTTACCAGGTTGCCCGAAAAAGCAGTTCCGGCCAGCAATTCTTTTTTTGGGATTTCATTTATCTGATCGTCAGAAAATACATTCGTTACCGTGCAAAAATGAAAAAGTAGCTCCTGTTGTTTTTTCGCGCGTTTCAACGCATCGGCCTTTTCCTGAAGTATTTTTTCAGAAGAAATACTGCTGTGCAGTTTTACAAAGGCTTCTGTTTTTGGTTTGTATTTGCTGCTGATTTTTTCCTCGGCATAAACCACTTTTTTGTCCATCAGCGAGCGGAGTGCCTGGTACGAAAATTCAGTTCCCAGTTTATGTTCTATATCCGAAAGTTGCGAAACATCTTCCTGCAGTTGCCGGATGATCAGTTCTTCTTTTGGGCTAAGGGTTACCGGTTCGTCAATACCGGTTAAGAAAAGTTTCGATTTGCTTTCGAGTTTTAACCCGGTAGGCAGAGCAGCCCGAAATACGTCGCCCAGTGTACAGCAATAATACTGCGCCAGCCATTGCCACAATTTAAAATTTACCGGAAAAATTATGGGATGTTCATCCAGAATTTCCTGAACTTCTTTTACCTCCATATCCTCCGGCTTTTTATCCGAGAGGGAGATGACCAGAGCTGCGTACAATTTCTTTTTGCCAAACTGCACAATAACCCGTTTCCCGGGAGCAATCTCGCTCTCCAGCGATGCAGGTACTTTGTAGGTAAAGCTATCGTGCAGCGACAGGGGTAATATAACTTGTGCAAAAAGTTGAGGCATAAAAAATATTTGCCTAAAAGTACGGGATTTTATGGAATGAACGGAAGAATCTTAATCGAAGTTGCTGTGGATCCATTTTTCCACATCTTCCATCAGCCAGTTAGGTGTTGAGGTAGCCCCACAGATACCCACCGACTTAACGCCTTCGAACCATTCTTTTTTGATTTCATCGATTCTGGTGATGAAATACGAACCATCATTTACCTCTTTGCAAATGGTGTACAAATATTGTCCGTTGGAGCTTTTTCTGCCGGCAACAAACAAAATCATATCAAAACGTTCGGCAAATTTTTTCAGGTTGGGAACGCGGTTCGACACCTGACGGCAGATGGTATCTTTTATTTCAACCGGAACGCCCGGCTCTGTGGTTTCTTTTACTTTTTGGGCAATGGCATGAAAATCTTCAATTCGCTTGGTAGTTTGCGAGTACAGCGAAACCGGACGGCTTTTGTCGATCTTGTCAACATCGGCAATACTTTCAATAATAATGGCATTGTGTTTGGTTTGCCCGTTGAGGCCTTCAATTTCGGCATGCCCTTTTTTACCGTAAATAACTACCTGGCCTTCCATTTGCGAATGTTTGGAATACGAGCTTTTAACTTTCTCCTGAAGTGTAAGCACAACCGGACAAGTCGCATCAATCAGTTCCACGTTGTTGGCTTTAGCATACTCGTAGGTCTCCGGCGGTTCGCCATGGGCACGGATTAATACCTTACAATTGCTGAGGGTAAAAAACTTCTCTTTCGAGATGGATTTTAATCCCATTTTCTCGAGGCGCTCCACTTCCATTCCGTTGTGAACGATGTCGCCCAGGCAGTACAATTGCTTTGTCTGCTTCAATTCATCCTCCGCTGCTTTGATTGCGTTGATCACGCCAAAGCAAAATCCCGATCTTCTATCTATCTCAACAATCATTTTCCTTCAGTAATTTCTTTTACTTTGTTAACGGCCCAGTCCAGTTGTTGTTCGCGCGTTAGCTCACTATTATCAAGAATTAATGCGTCGCCGGCTTGTTTTAAGGGACTTACGGCGCGTGTAGAATCAATTTTGTCGCGCCCTTCAACATTGGCTAAAATCTCTTCGAAGTTTACCTTGTCGCCTTTTTCGGTGAGTTCGAGGTAGCGGCGTTGTGCACGAATTTCGGGCGAGGCGGTCATAAATATTTTCAGCTCGGCATCGGGGAAAACCACAGTGCCAATATCGCGGCCATCCATAACAATGCCTTTGTTTTTACCGTTTTCGCGTTGCTGGCGCACCATTTCGTGGCGCACTTCGGCAATGGTACTTATGGGGCTTACATTTTCAGAAACTTCCAACTGCCGGATTTCATCTTCCACATTTTCTCCATTCAGGAAAGTGGTGTTTTTACCGGCTTTTTCGTCCCATTTAAAAGTGATTTTTATGTCTTTCAACCCATCGATAACCTTTTGTGTGTCGGGAATTTTATTCTCGATCCAGCCCTTGCGAAGGGCAACCAAAGTTACCACACGGTACATGGCTCCGGTGTCGATATAAACGTATCCAAGGCGCTTGGCAAGTGATTTGGCCATGGTGCTTTTGCCGCAAGAGGAGTGGCCATCGATGGCTATGATAATCTTTTTGTCGTTCATGTTTCTTTTAGGAATTTGAGGCAAAGATGGGGAATTTTTAATTAAGATTCAATTGTCTGTTTTAGGTGATTCTAAATAAATTTTAGAGAATTAAAATTCTTTTCGAGATGTATGTTTTTATTGGTTGCGAATATGCTAGAGGTCGGTTGTTGTGTTTGACTGTAGATCAATATTGTAGATTTTGTCCTTATGCCGGACAGGCAGTTCCTTTTGCATTCGATCAAAAGGAACCAAAAATCTTGTCAAAAAATAACCTTTGCGTTTTTTCAATGTGGCGGGTTAGCCCGACTGACGGATTTTTGACGAGCCCGCACCAAGTTTGGCTTCAGGTCCGCCTTCGAGAAAAAGCGTTAAGAAAATAAATGAAGAGAACGTTAAAAAATCAAGTCTGTTCGACGCTCGTTAGCCCTGAGGGAGGAAGGGCTAAAAGGAGGAGTTTTTTGATTTTAGTGAATGGAATTTATTTTTAGCTTTTTATCGTCAGCGGTGGCTTTTTTGAATCCTTTTTCATGTGATTAGGATTGTCCAAGTTTGGCATCACATGTAATTCGCAAGCTCATTTCAGCTATAGGAAAAAGTATTTCCTGTCTGGAAAGACGATTGTTTGATGAAAACTGGAAGGTGGTTTAGAAATATCAGATTAGTTCAATTAGAAATTATTGTTCAGGTTAACCGCTACCGAAAACAGGTTGGACGAGCCGGCCAGATGGAAACGCGAAATGGCATAATCAAAATGAAAGCGTTTGATTTTTAATCCGAATCCGGCAGAAAGGCCAACCGTAGAAGCCTTGTTGTCGAATTTTAGCTCCTGGCGGCGCTGGTAATTGTAGCCCACACGCAGGGTGAAATTCTCCGAAGGAAGTAGTTCGGCTCCCAGTACTAGGTGGCGCATGGTTTGTTTGGCAAAACTCTCCTCGCGCTGGTGAATGGTTTCGCCGTTAAAATCCTCTTCTTCATCGCTTGATGCCAGATCCCAGTGGTTAAGGTGTTGCAAAGTAGCCGAGAAAATAAGCGGGGCGTGTTGTAAGCGCTTGCTTATTCCGGCCTGAATGTTCAACGGAATGCGTTCGCGGTCGGCGCCATCGTAATACGTGGAAATTTGCGTGCCGATGTTGCGCACCACCAAAGCCACGTTTGTATAGCCGTCTTTGCTGGCGAAACTGGCTCCCAGGTCGGCGGCAATTCCAAGCGATTGGTAGCTTTCGAACGACGATAAAATCGGTTTCAGGTTGATGCCGTAATTCAATCGTTTATAGCGGTTCGAATAAATAAGGTTCAGTGCATATTCGGCAGCTTTAAAGGTTATTCCGGTAAGTTCTCCGGCTTCAGTGGCTTCGTCGAACTGCCCGTAATTGATGTAGTGCATGCCCACCGCAAAATTGCCGATTCCATCGTAGGTTTTGGCATACGAAGCATAGCCGTAATTTACATCGGCAAGGTAATTAACGTAATTCACCAAAACGCGGTGGTCCATTTCTTTGTGCAGCAGTGCCGGGTTGGTGTATGGAAGGTTCAGGTCGCTTGAATCCATGATCGCAACTTGTGTTCCTCCCAGGGCAGCAATACGCGCCGAGTTGGTCAGCTCCAGAAACTGGTAGGTATATTCACCTCCAATTTGAGCCTTTCCCGCAACTACCGAAAAACAAAAGAATATGAAAAGGTAAATTTTTCGCTTCATGGGCGATCATCATTTTTTCTAAAACGCCAAAGGTATTTAATTATTATTATCGGTGGAAACAGATCGGGGGGAATTATCGGTGTTGGAATGGTGCTGATGTATTTGGAACGCAGATGACTGTGATTTTGCTGATTTTTGCCAGAGTAATTGCCGCGTTTTTGTGGGTAACACTGCTGTTACGTGCAGAAATACGAGAAACCAATAAGAAATGCAATTGTACCGCCCGGAAATGGAAAAAACCAATCAGAAATGCGAAAAACGGGCGAGAAATGCCATCGTACCAGCCGGAAATGCAAAAAACCAGCGAGAAATGCGATTGTACCAGCCGGAAATGCGAAAAACCAACGAGAAATGTAAAAAACCGGCGAGAAATGCGACACGACGCGGTAGATTCCAAATCCGGGACGTTTCTTCCGTTTCTGTCTGGTAAATTCCATTTCTGGGACAGATTCCCGAAAGAATACAGGGAGATAGCAGAAAAGGAGGCTTGCGAAGCATTTCTGCAAGGAAAAGAAAGGGCTTTCCGGGTTTTTCTGAAATTCTGAAGGCCTTCTGGCTCTTGTTACGTTAACTTCTGATGTTTTTTAGTTGTAGCACATTTGACGCAACCAACTATTAAGAATTTGCATCTTTCGATAAAACAAAATTATGAAAGTCTTAAAATTATTAATTGGAACGATTATTATCGGATTGACTCTTACTTATTGTGATAAAGAAACTGATAATTCATCAACTGTTTGTGACAAATCAGTAATCGTAGATGAAGACCAGTACAATAATGAACCAAATGACCAACTTACAATAATTAGTGCTGAATTAGATAATGATTGTTTAAAAATAAATTTTGCATCCAGTGGGTGCAGTGGAAGTTCTTGGGAAGTAAAGTTAATTGATTCTGGAGTTATCCTTTATTCCGACCCACCTCAAAGAAATTTAAGATTGTCATTGAAAAATCAAGAATTGTGTGATGCATATATTGGAAAAGAAATAACATTCGACATTGGTGATTTACGAATCAATAGAGATAAGGTCTTGCTAAACTTAACGAACTCAGGTGACCAGATTTTATACGAATACTAAAAGAGCAATTTCGGATAAAACTTATATGAACTATAACATGTCGAAATGCAATAAAAACGTGCTACAACACAGTACATATTGCAGGGTGGGGTTCGGTGGTACGCCAACTGCGGATTCTCGCATCGCAGTTCCGTGTCCTTCGGACAGGAACGCTCTCCGAAATCCACCCCGACAACATGTACCAACCGAAGTCATGCATAAAGCTCCTTTCTAAAAATAATGGATACCCAGATTTCCGCTGTGGCTATGCGCTTAGCGGCTTTAAACCGCTTAGCGCGTAAAGAAACCATATTGATAGCCTCACTCTGGGTGAGGCTATCAATATACTAAGTCAAAGGTAGCCGCTCGGGCCAGATATTCGGCAACTCGCCGCTAAATCCCATTTCGGGTAGATTGTCGATCAGGTTCATTTCTTCCGGAGTGAGTTCAAAGCCAAATACATCCAGGTTGTCAAGAATCCGTTCGTGAGTAGTTGATTTTGGTATCACCACTACCTCGTGCTGCGTAATCCAGCGCAGGCATACTTTTGCGATCGATTGTTGATGGTTTTGCGCAATCTGTTTCAATGTTTCATTGTGGAACACACGTCCGCGTGCCAGTGGCGACCAGGCTTCAGGCACAATACCGTGTTTTTTGCAATAGGCTGTTAACTCCGGCTGCCAGTAACCCGGGTGAAACTCGATTTGGTTGATCGCCGGTTTTACCTTAGCCGATTGGAACAAGGCTTCAAGATGTTCCTGCCAAAAGTTGCTCACACCAATCGATTTTATTTTGCCTTCGGCCTGCAGTTCTTCCATGGCGCGCCAGGTGTCGGCATTGGTTTCTTGCCAGTTGTTGTAGTTGCGCGCATTTGCGGGCCAGTGTATCAGGTACAGGTCGATATAATCCAGATCGAGTTTTTTCAACGATTTTTCCAGCTCTTTTTTGGTTGATTCGTACCCCAGGTAATCGCGCCACAATTTGGTGGTTACAATAATTTCTTCGCGCGGAATGCCACTGGCCTTAATTCCTTTGCCAACGGCTTCTTCGTTAAAGTAAAAAGCTGCCGTGTCGATTAAGCGGTAGCCATTCTGAAGGGCAAATTGTACCGCATCAATTGCTTCCTGTTCGGTTGATTTGTAGGTTCCAAAGCCAATTATGGGCAGTTCGTTTCCGTCGTTTAAAAGTAGGTTTTTCATCATCTGTATATTGTAAGCAGTGTTGCTGTTTGGGTTAAAGTTAGAAATTTTCCTTTTTCAATTCGTCAAAAACCTCGAGTACCACCGGACAGGTTTCGCAGTTTTTGTGCGACAGTTCGAGAATTTGGTAAAAGCGTTTCCGGTCGGTGTGCGGGTATTCGCGGCAGGCTTTCGGTCGGCTTTCGTACACCATGCAATAATTGTCGGGCAGCAGAAAAGGGCAGGGATGTTCGTTAAAAACAAAGTCGCCGTCTTCGTCGGTTTTTATGTATTGCGCCATAAAATCGGCCACTTTCATTTTCAGGTGTTTGGCCAGTCGCTCAATGTCTTTGTCAATCAGCCGCGGACCAATTGTTTGGCAGCAGTTGGCACAATCCAGGCAGTCGAAATTATCAAACGCCTCATAATGCAGCGTATGCACCACATCGTCGAGCCGTTTGGGTTTTTTCTTTTTCAGCTTTTTCAACAAAGCATTGGTTTCGGGCCGGCCTTTATCGGTAAGCTGTTTTAATTCTTCGGGTGTTTTATAATTGATGTTCATTATGGTTGCAATTTTAATAAAACTTTCTTTACCCCTCACCCTATCAGGAGCTCCCCTCATGAGGGGAGCCGGCTAATTGGAACATTTGCAGCTTTACATCAACGCATTTTTCCCTGTTTAGGGAAAATGCGACAGGCAAAAGGGTAGGGTTTGTGATATTTGAAATTTAAGGGTTCTTTACCCCTCAGCCTGTCGGGAGCTCCCCTCACGAGGGGAGCCAGCTAATTGGAGCATTTGCAGCTTTACATCAACGCATTTTTCCCTGTTTAGGGAAAATGTCGACAGACAAAAGGGTAGGGGCAATCTTCAAAATCCAGTTTATTTCCGGTGTACCTCAACTGCTTTCAGGCGCCCGTTCGTATCTTTCTTTTTGAGTTGTGAGAGGAACAGCCCCGAGACAACTACAATAATTCCAACGATTTTTTGAAGCCCCAATTCTTCTTTCAGAATTAAAAACGCCAGAATGGCTACAAACACGGGAATAAGATTGGTGTAGGTGTTCGACCGGGTTACGCCAAGTTGCCGCACGCTTTGCGTAAAAAACACAAAAGCCAGTGTTGACGAAAATACCGCCAGCAGAAGAATGGCTCTGAATGCCTGCGGGTGAAACGGCGTTTGAAGGAAGTCCTTTAAATCGATGCTGAGCCAGATGGGTAAAAACAGGAGTACGCCTATAATATTCTGATAGGCAAGAATAGTAAGCGTATTGTAACGCGAAGCCAGACTTTTTAAAACCAGAGCGTAACCAATGGCCGACAAAACGGCCATAAACTCCAGGCTAACGCCCAGTGGCGACGCATCGAAGCGAAAGTTGCCATTTAATACAACCAACGCCACGCCGGCAAACGACAATGCCAGGCCGATTGTGTTCATTAAACTCAGTTTTTCTCTGTAAAAATACCAGGCAGCAATTGGCGTAAACAGTGGAATTGTAGCCACAATAACCGCTGCCACTGTTGACGAAACGTATTGCAAGCCATAACTTTCGCCTAAAAAATAAAGAAAGGGTTCGAAAAATGCGATAAGGAAAAAAAGTTTGTAATCCTTTTTCGCAGGTTTTTGCAGGCGTTTTAAAAGACGAGCAATTATAACGATTAGAAATGCCGAAATAAGCAGCCGGAACAAAACAACAGTGATCGGTTTGTAGGCTATAAATGCAATTTTAAACCATACAAAAGAAAAGCTCCAGAAGAAAATAGCCCCCAGAGCCGACAAGGATGCCAGCAATTCTTTATTCTTCATATTTCAACGATTAAAGCGACTAAAGTAACGATTAATGCCTCAGCAAATTTGGGAATAATAGCGTAAAAAAGCCATCTTTGTAAACAAATCACAGTTTTGTGACAAGATTTAAATACCTAAAACCAATTTAAAAATGATTTCAAAAAGAATGAGTTTAAAACTAGTAGCAGTAGTTGCTGTTGCTTTGCTGTTTATGCAAGGATTAACGTCGTGCAATTCGGCTCCGAAAAAGGCAGATGAAAAAAGTGCTGAAGTTAAAAAGGAACAGTTTATCGGGCTTCAACTTTATTCGGTTCGCGACGACATGGGAAAAGATGTAGCCGGAACACTTAAGGCAGTGGGCGAAAGCGGTTATAAATTTGTTGAAACGGCAGGTTATGGCGATGGACTGATGTATGGCATCGATCCGGTAGAGTTTAAAAACCTGTGCGAAAGCAACGGCCTGCAATTTTTGGGAGCACACACCGGACAAGCTGTTCCGACTGAAGAAACCTGGGACGAAACCATGGCCTGGTGGGATACCTGTATTGCCGCACACAAAGCAGCGGGTGTAAAATGGATCGTTCAACCCTGGATGGGCGGTTCGGCCTACGAAAGCCTCGAGGGTTTAAAAGACTACTGCGAATATTTTAATGCCGTTGGCGAAAAATGTAATGCCGCCGGTATTCGTTTTGGTTATCACAACCACGACCAGGAATTTACTACTGAATACGAAGGCAAACCGCTTTACGACTGGATGCTGGAATTAACCGACCCTGAAAAAGTGATGTTTCAGCTCGATTTATACTGGATTGCAGAAGGAGGAAAAAATGCCCTTGATTATTTCGAGAAGTACCCGGGACGTTTTGAGCTGTGGCACATAAAAGACGAAAAAGAACTGGGCGAAAGCGGAAAAATGGACTTTGCCTCGGTTTTTGCCGAACGCGAAAAATCAGGTGCTAAATATGGTATTGTTGAAGTTGAGCGTTACAATTTCGAGCCGATTGAAAGCTGTAGAAAAAGTATGGATTATTTAAAGTCGCAGGATTACGTTGACTTTTACGAGTAAGAAAAGTTAGATAAGCAATAAAAAAGCGGTTGTTCGAATTTAATCGGGCAACCGCTTTTTTTTATCTGTTTTAAAAGGGAAAGAGCCCGTATCGAAATTCAGGTGGATTTTGCTTCTCTAAATCAATTCAATTCATTATTAATTATCGACGGCACTACAGCTCTATAATCAGCTGCGAAAACAGTGTTGTAAAAAATACCATTCAAAATTTAATTCATTTTGAGTTGTGGAAAGAATAAAATATTTATATTTGCACCCGCAAACAAAATGGTGGTTGTAGTTCAGTTGGTTAGAACGCCGGATTGTGGTTCCGGAGGTCGTGGGTTCAAATCCCATCATCCACCCTGCAAAAGCTTCAGATTTTATCTGGAGCTTTTTTTATGCTCTCCCGGTTTATTAAAAAACGGAAAAGTAATTTCTTTAGCTCCGTTCGTCCTATGCTGTTCAGGCACAGGTTTAAAACATTTTTTCTCTTTTGTGATATACTTTCATGGGGCGACCCCTTATTCAGTCTAAATATAAATTGCCATATCCTGATATTTAACACATTGAAGTATCTGTATATTTGAGTATGTTTATGCTTGAAAAAATCTTAATCAATGGTTAAAAAGATAATAATACCTTTAATTGTAGTGGTTGCAATAATAGCAGCCATCCAGCTTTTTCATAAAGAAAAGCCGTTTTACGATTTAAAGCTGGAGAAATTACGTCAGGAATATGCAATAAAACCTGTCCCCTCGGTTGAACATAGCAAATTTAAGGTGCTTCAGGCTGACTTTGAAACACCGCAGGAAGTAACGGAGGCATGTCTTACCTGTCATACCGAAGTTCATAAGGAAATAATGGGGTCAAGTCACTGGAACTGGGAGCGTATCGCGTATGTTGAGGGACGTGGAATTCGTGCAATCGGGAAAAAGAATCTTTTAAATAATTTCTGTATTGGGTCGCAGACTAATGAGCAGGCATGTGCAAAATGCCATATTGGTTTTGGAATGAATAATGATCATTTCGATTTTAAAAATGCCCGCAATGTTGACTGTATGGTGTGTCACGATAACTCGGAAGAATACCAGAAAGGAACTTCCATGGCAGGTTATCCCGATCGTAGTGTGAACCTCAGTAAAGTTGCACAAAGTGTAGGGCAACCAACAAAAAATAATTGTGGTGCATGCCATTTTTATAGTGGTGGTGGAAATAATGTAAAACATGGCGATTTGGAAGCAGCTCTAATTGCAACCACGCGCGATGTAGATGTACACATGGCTGCCAACGGATTAAACATGAGTTGTGTTGATTGTCATACGGCAGAAAATCATGTGATGAAAGGTAAGCTTTATTCGGTGTCGGCTGATAATATTAACCGCCTGAATTGCGAAGATTGTCACACCAACATGCCACACTTTAACCAGATGTTGAACAGACATACTGCAAAAGTTGCATGTCAAACGTGTCATATTCCAACCTATGCAAAAGAGAATGCCACAAAAATGGAATGGAACTGGTCGGATGCCGGTAAACTAAAAGATGGTGAGCCATATATGGAAAATGATTCATTAGGTAACCACACTTATATGTCGATTAAAGGTTCGTTTAAATGGGCTCGAAATATACAGCCCGATTACCTTTGGTTTAATGGTACTGCCGATCATTATATGATGGGAGATACGATCGGGGAAATTCCGGTGCAGATGAACAAGCTGTTTGGCGCACATGACGATCCGAATTCAAAAATTATTCCGGTAAAGATTCATGTTGGCGATCAGATTTACGATAAGAAATACAATATTTTAATTCAGCCAAAACTATTTGCAGAAGAGAAGGGAGATAGTGCTTATTGGAAGGATTTTGACTGGGATCAGGCTTCAGAGGCAGGAATGAACAGACTGGGATATCCCTACAGTGGAGAATATGGTTTTGTAAGAACGGAGATGTACTGGCCGGTAAACCACATGGTAGCGCCAAAAGAACAGTCTGTTTCGTGCGCCGAATGCCATACCAGAAGTAGTGGTCGACTGGAAAAACTCACCGGGTTCTACTTGCCCGGACGCGATAATAATCCAATTCTCGATGGCATTGGTCGCTGGCTAATTATTCTGGCGCTGGGCGGTGTAATCGTTCATGCGGCTATCCGTATTTTCTATTCGTTAAGTAATAAGGAGTACGAAACGGAGATAATTGACTACGAGAATCAGAATAATCAAAAACAATAGCAATGAGTAAAATATATATTTATAAGGGGTTTAATCGTTTCTGGCACTGGACGCAGGCAGCATTAATCTTTTTCCTGACAGTAACCGGTTTCGAAGTTCATGATTCAATTCATTTATTTGGCTACGAAAAAGCTGTGTACTTTCATCGTATTGCTTCGTATGCCTTTTTGGTACTCATTGCCTTTGCCATATTCTGGCATGTAACTACAGGTGAGTGGAAACAATATATTCCCAATGTAAGCAAGCTTTCGGCACAAATAAAGTATTATACCAGCGGCATATTTAAGAAAGAACCACACCCAACAAAAAAAACGCAGGTTAGTAAGTTAAACCCGCTTCAGGCTTTTACCTATCTGGGATTTAAGCTTGTTTTGGTACCCATGATGGTGATTTCGGGCTTGTTGTACATGTTTCATAAAACGGTAGATGGCAATAACGAGATTGTAATTCGCGATATTAGCCTTGGAAGTATTGCAAACTGGCATTCATTCGGCGCGTTCTTATTGGTTGCTTTTGTAATCGTTCATATATACATGACTACCACCGGGCACACTTATACATCTAATTTAAAAGCAATGATTACAGGATACGAAGAGTTAGATGATGAAAAAGTTGCAGATGACGAAAAGAATAAAGCGGAATAGAGAAAATGGAATCAATTATAAAATACAATAAATATCAAAAAAAATGAGGTCGAAAAAATATATGAATCCTTATCTCGCAGGTTTTCTTTTAGGCTTAATTTTATTGGCCACCATTTACATAACCGGTAGAGGACTTGGAGCAAGTGGAGCGATGAAAAGTGTTGTTATTGAAAGCGTTAATACCGTGGCACCACAGCATGCCGGGAACACGCAATTTTACAAAGAATATGCAGCCGAACATCCCAACGGTCCTTTACGCTCGTGGCTGGTTTTCGAGGTGTTGGGCGTTATTATCGGTGCTTTTTTATCAGGAGTAATGTCTGATCGCATAGGATGGAAACTCGAAAAAGGGCCAAAAGCAACCAATGCCATGCGAATTGTAGGAGCCATAACCGGCGGTGCCCTTTTTGGCCTGGGGTCGCAACTGGGGCGCGGATGTACCAGCGGGTCGGCATTGAGTGGAATGGCAGTGATGTCGTTTGGAGGAATTATTACCATGATGTCTATTTTCGGAATGGCATATATGCTGGCTTTCTTCTTCAGACGATTGTGGCTGAAATAATTATAAATTTTTACAACCGAAAAAAACAATATTATTATGGCACCATTAGTTCCTGAAATAATTGGCAACGAATTTAATTTTGTAATTGCATTGCTTATTGGTGTTGCCTTTGGGTACACCCTTGAGCAGGCAGGTTTTTCCAGTACCAAAAAGCTGGTTGGTTTGTTTTATGGTTACGATTTTACCGTATTACGTGTTTTTTTTACGGCCGGCGTAACAGCAATGATAGGAGTTTTGTTATTGGCACACTTTGGGCTGCTCGATATAAGATTGATTTATGTAAATCCCACTTTTCTGTGGTCGGCACTTGTAGGAGGAGCAATTATGGGGGCCGGATTTATTATTGGCGGTTTTTGCCCCGGCACAAGTGTTTGTGCGGCATCGATTGGTAAACTCGATGGATGGGCATTTATTTTTGGAAGCTTGATCGGAATACTTGCTTTTGCAGAATTTTATCCTATTCTGGAGCCCATTTATCTGGGAAAAGCGATGGGGCCGGTTCGCATCGACGTATTCTTTGGCCTGTCGCCGGTTGCATGGGCTTTTATATTAACGGCAATTGCAATACTCGCTTTTTACGGAACTACGTGGGTAGAATACCGGGTTCGCAAAAAACAACTGAAATTTAGCCCTTTAACAATGCGCAGAACTTACCTGGTGTCTGTTGTTCCATTTGTTTTTATATTGTTGGCTGTGGTAATTCCATCGCGAAACGATAGAATTCAAAAACAAGTTGCCGACAAAAAAGAACAGGGCAAATGTGTTTTTAAAGAAATATCGGCAGATAAACTTGCCGATGAGTTGGTTAATAATTACTACAAAGTAAATTTAATTGATGTGCGAACGAAGGAAGAATTTGAGAGCGGTCATTTACCACTGGCCATTAATATTCCATTAAGCGAGTTTCTTGATCGGAAGTACGAGGATTATTTCAAACAAAAACACAAAACAAATATTTTCTATTCGAACGATTCTGCCACACACAAAGAGGCATGTTTAACGGCGCAGTTTGTTGGCAAATCGAATAACCTGATTTTGAAAGAAACGGCCGATGATTTTGAGCGAATAATATTCCATGCTCAAAAACCGGAGCCTCTGGCTGGTAAAGAAGCCTACGAAGAATATTTGTTTCGGTCGGGAGCTGCGCGTAAACTTACCGAATTACAAACAGCATTCGAAAACCTGAATAAACCGGTAATAAAAGAAGTGATAAAAGCTACGGGCGGGTGTAGTTAAAAACAAACGAAAATAGAAAAGGATAAGAAAATCCCGGAGAACAACTCTTCGGGATTTTTATTTGGATTACGCCGAAAAGAGATTGTTAGCAGATAATACTACTCGTTGGTGATGGTCTCACTCAAAGTAAAGAGAGTCCGGGGCTGTATATGATTAAATTAAACAGCCCCGGACTTTAAGCTTCTCTCACTCCAGATGAGGTTATCACTAGAGAAGCCCAGAATAATTTTCGGGTCCAGCGGTTTATAACCGCTGATTATTTGTGCATAAAAGGAGAGTCCGGTGCTGTATATGTTTAATGTATACAGCACCGGACTCTAGAGTTTCTCTTACTCCAGGTGAGGTTATCGCCTGGTTGCTGTTTCTTTATCAGAGCTTCAAGGTTTCGTAAACCTTGAAGCTCTGTAAATTTTTATTGGAATCATTTTTGTAAAGCGTTCTGCTGTATTTATTGTTATATTCGAAATTAAAACAGAAACGCATGTCAAAGATCCTGGTAATAGACGACGAGAGAAGCATCAGAAATACGCTAAAAGATATTCTCGAATACGAGAAATATGAAGTAGATCTGGCAGAAGATGGAACAAAAGGAATTGAGAAAATTCGTTCGGCCGAGTACGATATTGTACTTTGTGATATAAAAATGCCGGGACTGGATGGCATTGAAGTCTTGGAACGCCTGGTGGTTTTGGCTCCCGACACTCCGGTGGTGATGATCTCGGGTCACGGAAATATTGATACCGCTGTTGATTCGATAAAAAAGGGAGCTTTTGATTATATCGAGAAGCCATTGGATTTGAACCGCTTGCTGATTACTATCCGCAACGCCATGGACAAATCAACGCTGGTTACCGAAACCAGAATTCTGAAGAAAAAGGTTAATAAGAAATTCGAGATTATTGGCGAATCAAAAGCCATTACCGATATTATTCAGATGGCCGACCGCGTTGCTCCAACCGATGCACGTGTTTTAATTACCGGTGCCAACGGATCGGGAAAAGAGCTGGTCGCCCGCCGGATTCACGATCAAAGTAACCGCGCATCAGGTCCGTTTGTTGAAGTGAATTGTGCGGCTATTCCTTCAGAATTGATCGAAAGCGAGTTGTTCGGTCACGAAAAAGGTGCATTTACCTCGGCAGTAAAACAGCGTAAAGGAAAATTTGAGCAAGCCAATGGCGGAACACTTTTCCTGGATGAAATTGGGGATATGAGTCTTTCGGCACAAGCCAAAGTTTTACGTGCGCTGCAGGAAAGTATTATCAGCCGTGTTGGCGGCGATAAACACATAAAAGTGGATGTTAGGGTAGTGGCCGCTACCAATAAAAACCTGGCCAACGAAATCGATCAGAATAAATTCAGGGAAGACCTGTACCACCGCTTAAGTGTGATTCTGATTCATGTTCCGACGCTTAACGAACGCCTCGACGATATACCACTGCTTGCCAGCCATTTTATCAAACAAATTTGTGGCGAGTACGGAATGCAGGAAAAAACCATTTCGGAAAAGGGCATTAAAGAGCTGCAAAAAATTAACTGGACCGGAAATATTCGCGAGTTCAGAAATGTAATTGAAAGGCTGATTATTTTGTGCGACCAGGAAATTACCGATGCCGATGTGCTAAAATTTGCAGCACCTTTAAAATAGAATTCTTTAAATTATTCCTCAATCCTAAAACAACTTTACTGATTTGTTGTTAAGTATTTTACAAAGAAGTTAATAACGTTCTGTAATGTTCGTTATTAAAGATATTAGCCTCTGGTTTCGGAAGTCAATTTGTCATGGCGTATTATTAATCTTTCCCTCGGGAAAATATTTTCTTCCGTTTTCAGAGGCTTTTCTTTTGCAAATTTCCCAATGATTATAAATAGAAATTTCACGCAGAGAACGCTAAGTTTTCGCAAAGAACGCAAACATACTTTAAATCCTTGGCGAACTTTGCGCTCCTTCCCTCCTTTGCGTGAAAAGATATCAACTTTTGAATAACTCCATAGGAGTTCGATTTTAGTAAGAATCCGAAAAACAAAAGTACACAACCCGGTACGGGTTGGATTGCCATTATCTCGGTCTAAAACTCAACCTTGAACAGGTAGAAAATCACATTCAGAATAATGTAAAGTAAGATGATCAGCGCCAGTCCGTAAACGTTAAAAACGATTAGTAAAATGGCTGATAACGCCAGGAAAAGGTAACGATACCAGTTGTCTTTTAAACGCAGGTTTTTCACTTTCAGTGAAAACATGGGCATATTAATCACCATCATCCCCGACATGAAAATACCCAGAAGAACCAGGTTTTTTGTGGAATAAAGCGATTGGAAAATATCGTGGTATTTCGGGAACTCGAGCATCAAGCCCAACGAAGCCCAAAATATTCCGTTCGATGGAATAGGCAAACCTCTAAAAAATGGTTCGTCGCTGGTAAATACATTAAATTTTGCCAGGCGGATAGCACCAAAAACCGGGACTAGAAATGCCGAGAAAAGAATTATCCACTGCCACCATTCGCCACTAATTTCATGTATGGGTTGGTTCTTCCCGAACATCGCAAACTCCAGTAAGGTAAAGAGAATAGCTCCCGGAGCCACTCCAAACGACACCAAATCGGATAAGGAATCGAGCTGTTTACCGATTTCAGAATAGGCTTTTAAAGCACGAGCCGCCAGCCCGTCGGCAAAGTCGAAAACCGAGGCGGCACAAATAAAAATACCGGCCCAGATCAGGTGCCCGTCGATGGCAAAAATGGTTGCAACTACTCCTGATAACAGGTTGAGGGTGGTAATAAAATTGGGTATCTGTTTAATAATGTTCTTCATTTGTTAATACGCATTACACGTTTCCGGTAAAAATGAGCCAAATAAAAATTGCAGGGATAACAAAAAGCAAACTATCCAGGCGGTCTAAAAATCCACCGTGTCCGGGCAAGAATGTTCCCGAGTCTTTTATATCTATTTCGCGTTTTATCTTCGATTCGAATAGGTCGCCCAGGGTGCCGAAAACCGCAGTAAGTACTGCAATTGCTATCCAGCTAACCATGCTCACCGCCGGAAATAGTACAGCATTTACTATTCCCATAATTATGGCAAAAACGGCTCCACCAATCAGTCCTTCCCACGATTTTGCGGGCGATATATTCTTACACATTTTATGTTTGCCAAACTGTGTTCCCACCAGGTAAGCTGCCGAATCGTTTATCCACAAAATAAAATACACGCCAACCATTATCCACGGGTAAAAGGTATTTTGCCCGTTAACCGACGTGTGTACTACAAAGTTCATCAAACTAAAGGGCAGGGCAATGTAAGCAAAACCCAGTGTACTCGAACCTGCATTCTTTAGGGTGTCTTTGTCGCTTCTGAAAATTTCGACAATAAGCAGAATAACCACTATGGCAATAAAACTAAAGCCAAACTGGCGCGGCAGATAGTTATTCGATAAGGCAAAACAAATGAGGAAAAAGATAACGCCAAAAATGCTTCCGATAATGCGCGAAGGATGATGGCCCGCTTTTTCCACCATGGCATAAAATTCGTATTGGGTAATAAATAACAGCGTTGCAAATACCACTGCAAAAATGATCGGATGCAGCAGTGTTCCACCCAGCATAACGGCTATATAAATAATTCCGGTTAGAGAGCGTTTAAGTAAATTACTCACCTTTTAATTCTTTGATTAGGTTAATAGCTTCGTTGCGGTTTTCTTCGGCAACATAAATTTTGTACTCGCCAAAATTCTGGTATGCCGAATCGTGTTGGTTAAGAACAACAATTTTTATTCCGGCACTTTCAAGCAGGTCTTTGGCCATTTCCGCTTTGTATTCGTGTGCTGTCATAAAAATCATTTCCCAACCTTTTTCCATGCTGCAAAGTTAACAAAATCTGGTTTCCGAGAAGTTAAATAGTGTGAAGCTAGTAGAGAAACACATGCAGTTCGCGCGGTCCGTGAGCTCCCATCACCAGCGTTTTTTCGATATCGGCAGTTCGGCTTGGGCCGGTAACTAAGGTAATTTGCGAAGGCAACTGATCGGGATATTTCTCGCGGATTTTTGCGTAAGCAGTATGCAGATAATCAACAAGCTGATCTTTACGGGCAATAACAATGTGTTGCGGCGGATACACCGATAATTGGCGGCCTCCCAGTAAGGCAGAACTTACCATTACCGATCCGGTGTGGGCAACTAAAAATTCGCACGATGTTATTCCTGCCTCAATGGCTTGTTGTCTGTTTTCGAAGTTTTGATGTTGAATTCCGTTTTTTGCCAGTAATTCCTGAAGTTCATCTTCAGCGCAAACCACTTCCGTTTCAGGAATATTCTGCAAAACTGTTTTTAGCTTTTCAACCAGCTCTTCTTCTGATTTGCACAAATAGACACTCCCGTTTACCGCCTCCATATTTTCTTTAAATGCCTGACCTAAAGATCTTTCAATAGCGTGATAAACGGGAGCGTCAAAATCTGGCATTTCCGGCTCGGGGTGAATGGCGTTTTTCAGCCTGTTTAGTATTTCTTCTCGAGCCGTTGCCATTTATTCTTTCGTTGTTTCTTCTTCGTGATTTTCTTCTGCTTTTGCTTTCGTGTCTTCGATAAGATCTGTTTTTACAGGTTCTTCACCGTTACCGTTTCCATTTTCAGAAATTACGTGTTTTTTATCCCACGGGCGTTTTCCAAAAATTTCTTCCAGATCTTCACTAAATATCACCTCGCGTTCAAGCAGTAAATTAGCCAGTTTTGCGTGTCCTTCCGAATTTTCTTTCAGCACTTGTTTCGCACGTTGATACTGACTGTCGATCAGGATTTTCACTTCCTCGTCGATCAGTTCGGCCGTTTTTTCGCTGTATGGTTTGGTGAATGAATAATCCGACTGGCCGGTTGAATCGTAAAAGCTTATGTTTCCTACTTTTTCGCTCATACCAAAAATGCTCACCATAGCATACGCCTGTTTGGTAACTTTTTCGAGGTCGTTTTGTGCTCCCGACGAAATTTTACCAAAAGTAATTTCCTCCGCTGCACGTCCGCCCAGTGCCGATGCCATTTCATCCAGCAATTGATCTTTTGTGGTGATCGAGCGTTCTTCAGGCAAATACCAGGCAGCTCCCAGCGCTTTCCCGCGAGGAACGATAGTTACTTTAACCAGCGGATGTGCATATTCCAGCAACCAGCTTATTGTTGCGTGGCCTGCTTCGTGGAAAGCAATTGTTTTCTTTTCTTCCTGCGAAATGATTTTATTTTTCTTTTCCAAACCACCGATAATACGGTCAACGGCATCAAGGAAATCCTGTTTAACAATAGCATCTCTGTTTCTGCGGGCAGCAATTAAGGCCGCTTCGTTACAAACGTTGGCAATATCGGCACCCGAAAATCCCGGTGTTTGTTTAGCCAGAAAATCAACTTTTACCTCTTCGCTCAGTTTTAACGGACGAAGGTGAACGTTGAAAATCTCGCCACGCTCATTCAGGTCAGGTAATTCAACGTGAATTTGGCGGTCGAAACGTCCGGCACGCATTAATGCACGGTCCAGAATATCGGCACGGTTGGTAGCCGCCAGAATGATTACCCCGCTGTTGGTATCGAAACCATCCATTTCGGTAAGTAGCTGGTTTAGCGTATTTTCACGCTCGTCGTTCGATCCCATGTTTGGGTTTTTACCACGGGCACGACCAATGGCGTCAATCTCGTCGATAAACACAATACACGGTGCTTTTTCTTTGGCTTGTTTAAACAAATCGCGAACACGCGATGCTCCAACTCCCACAAACATCTCTACAAAATCGGAACCCGACATGCTAAAAAACGGAACGTTTGCTTCGCCGGCAACGGCCTTTGCCAACAAGGTTTTTCCGGTTCCCGGAGGGCCAACCAACAATGCGCCTTTTGGAATTTTACCACCAAGTTTGGTATATTTTGCCGGGCTTTTCAGGAATTCTACAATTTCTTCCACTTCCTGTTTGGCCTCTGCCAGTCCGGCAACATCTTTAAAGTTTGTCGATACTCTCTGGTCTTTGTCAAAAACTTTGGCCTGCGATTTTCCTACATTGAAAATACCTCCTGCGCCACCTCCTCCTGCGCCACCACGGCTCATTCTACGGAAAATCCACCACCACAGTAATATTATCAGTACAAAAGGCCCGATCGACCAAATAATGTCGCGCGCCCAATTCTGCTCATCTTCGTACACCGGAAAGACTTTGTCTTGCATGTTTTCCTGTGCAACCTTAAGGTCGTCGGCAAAATTTTCAATTGGTCCGGTATTCAGCTTAAAGTGCGGGCCAATATCTGATGGTTTCGAGAAGTTTCCTTCAAACTGCGATTCGTAATTTTTTACCCGATCTTCTTTCAAATAAATCCGGGCAATTTTTTCATTAATTACTACAATACGTTTTACATCGCCGTTTTGCAGCATTGTTTTTACCTCGGGCCACGAGGTGTCAACCGGGCCTTTGCTGGTGCTGATGTAATATTGTACAATAAGAAAAACAACAGCTATAATTCCGTAAATCCAATAGGCATTGAATTTTGGCGGCTTGCCGTTGTTTTTGGGATTTAACTTCCCAAAAGGGTTGTTCAGATTGTTCTGGTCTTTTTTGTTATTTTGTTTATCTGTCATGGTCTTTTAATCTTCTTCAATTTTAGTAATTTTTGCATCAGCCCAAAGTTCTTCAAGGTTATAAAACCGGCGTGCATCTTCCTGGAAAACATGCACCATTACATCTCCGTAATCCAACAATATCCAAATTGCATTTCGGTAGCCATCGCGATGCCATACATCCTGTCCGGTAATTTCTTTTACCGTTTGTTCTACCGAGTGTGCAATGGAATCAGCATGTGTTGAGGAGGTTCCGTGGCAAATAATAAAATGTCCACATTCTGTGTGGCCGATACTTTCCAGATCAACGTGTTTTATCTCTTTTCCTTTTATCCGATGAATACCTTCAAGAATTGCTTCTATTAAAACCTTTGATTCTTCTGCTTTATTCATAAAAAATTATTGTACCCTACAAAGATAATCTTTTTGTCCATTAACCATTTTTAAAGAGAATGGTTTACTTTTGAATTTATATGTTTTTAACGGACAAAAATATTATTGTTTTTAATGAGCTCGATAGTACCAACAACTATGCCAAGCAACTGGTAAAAGAAAAGGCGGCTCAAGGTACTGTCGTTTTGGCACATTACCAGGAAAGTGGACGTGGGCAGGTTGGTAATTTTTGGGAAAGCGAACGCGATAAAAATTTGCTTTTTAGTGTGATTCTATACCCCGGTTTTTTAGAAGCTGGAAAACAGTTTTACATTTCGAAAGTGGTTAGCCTGGCTTTGGCCGACGTACTTAAACAGCATTTAAATGACGTGAAAATTAAGTGGCCCAACGATATTTATGTGGGCGAAAAGAAAATTGCCGGCATTTTAATTGAAAACACGTTGAAAGGGATGGCGCTTGATTCATCGATAGTTGGCGTTGGGGTGAACGTAAATCAGGAGCAGTTTCTTTCGGATGCACCCAATCCGGTTTCGATGAAACAGCTTTTGAAAAAAGGATTTGAAATTCAGGATATTTTAAAAGCTTTTTTGCAGAAGCTTGAGAATTATATCGAGATTTTGCGTGAGGGAAGACTCGAAAAAGTAGATGCGGAATATTTTCAAGCTTTATTCAGAAACGAGGGTTTGCACCCGTACCGGAAAGACGGCAAAGAGTTTAGCGCCAGAATTGCAGGCATTGGCAGTTTTGGGCAACTTCAGTTGGAAGAACCCGACGGAAATGTAACAGAATATATGTTTAAAGAGGTGGAGTTTGTTGTTTGAAACAGATTGTTAGAGATTGAAAAAAAGATTGAATTAGATTGATTAATTGAAGAATTGTTGAATGCTACTTTGCAAAATAATGAGTTACATTCAACCATAATATCTCAGCGTTGCTCTGTGAAAATCTCTGTGTTACTCTGTGGTAAAAAAATTGCCTACTAATTTGCCAGCTGCCTATTCCTTCTAAAATCTACAATCGTTAATTATCATTCGAAATTCCTTCTGTGCTGAAAACTGAAAACTGCTACTGATAAGGCAACCTTGAAAGTGTGTCGGCCAATTGATTGATACCTTCTTCTAGTTTACTTCCGGCCATCATTTTAATCATCATGCTCATTTCGGCATGCAGTGTAAGGCGCATTTTTGTTTTGTATTCATTAACCGGCATTAACTGAATCCAGAAAGTAAAACTCAGTGGTAAACCACCCGAACTTTCTACTTTTATCGTTTTAAATGGCTCGCGGTTAACGATCTTAATTTCGGCAACTCCCAGCCCGGTAATATTGAATTTACACGAATCGCGGTCCGACTCAAAATCGGTAATTTTAATCTGGGGTACCTTCTCAGTTATTTTCTCTATCAAGCCTGAATTGAGGTATGTCGATAGGTTTTCGAAATTCGACAGGTAATTAAAAACCACCTGTTGATTTTGTTCGATAACTTTTACTTCGCTAACGTATTTGTTGAGTGCCATATGTTTTAATAAAAAATCCCGCACCCAATAACCATTAGGAGCGGGAAATATTTAATGTCTTTTCTTTCCGGTTATTTTCCCCAGTTTGCAGGGTCTTCGCGCCACTCCATCAGCGACTCCACCTGATCTTTTGTAATGTCGCCTCTTTCCAGCGAAAAGTCGATCAGGATCTGGTAACGGCTCAACGAAGTAAGTTCGATACCTGCTTTCTGGAAGTTTTCTTTTGCCAATGGGAAATTATATGTAAAAATTGATACCATTCCCACAACATCGCCACCAAAGTTGTTAACTGCTTCGGCAGCTTTCAAGCTACTGATTCCTGTTGATACAAGATCTTCTACTACAACAACCTTTTTGAACGGTTTAAGGTCGCCCTCAATCAGGTTTTCCAGTCCGTGTCCCTTTGGTTTCGAACGAACATAAATGAATGGAAGTCCCAGTTTATCGGCCACCAGCGCGCCAATTGCAATAGCTCCGGTGGCTACCCCGGCAATCACTTCTGCTTCCGGGTATTTTTCCTGAATCAGCTGTACAAACGCATCGCGAATGAAAGAGCGGGTTTCAGGATAAGAAAGCGTTTTTCTGTTGTCGCAATAAATTGGAGATTTCCAACCCGATGCCCATGTAAATGGATTATCTGGTTGTATCTTTATGGTGTTAATTTCAAGTAATCGCTTGGTTACTTCAGTTTGTATATTTTCCATAATTATGTGCAATTTTAATTCAATGCAAAAGTATAAAGTTTTTTTGAATGAAAAGAGGATCGGTTTTGTGCCGGGCTCGAATATAACATTGAGTAAACTAAGCGAAATATTGACCAAAAACAGCGGTATTGACGCGATAAAAGGTTATCTGCAGAATTTTGAAAACAGTGATAATCAGGAAACTGTTGTAGAACATCCTGAAGTTGAGCTTTTGTTTCAAAATTTCAGATCAGCATTTTTACAGATTAATGCTGCCGGAGGAGTTGTAAAACGTGACGGGAAATTGCTTTTTATTTTCAGAAACGGTAAATGGGATCTGCCAAAAGGAAAAATTGACAAAGGAGAAAGTAACGAAACAGCTGCTTTGCGCGAAGTAGAAGAAGAATGTGGAGTTACGAATCATTTCATTGTAAAAACGCTGCCATCAACTTATCACATTTACAAATCGCCGTACAAAAAAACATTCGGGCAGTGGGTTTTTAAAGAAACGTTTTGGTTTGAAATGGACTACAGCGGGACGGAAACACCGGTTCCACAACTGGAAGAAGGAATTACTGAAGTGCGTTGGTTTCAACCAAGTGAGTTGGATGTTGTGCTCAAAAATACCTATGAAAACTTAAAATCGCTAATCGGACTTTACCGGCTTTGATTGCGCTGACGCATAAACAGCTCGTTACGCAGCCACGTGCCAAATTGTTGTTCGAAGCCGTTGAGTGGCGCTTTGGCATCGTCAAAAACCACCTGGTGTTTTTCGTTTAGCAGAAAGCATTGTGGAAACGACCGGACTTTATATTCTTCAATGGCTTCATTTTCAGTGTCGATAAGGATAGTTGCCGGCACCTTGTTTTCGTCAAAAAAACGGTCGATTCCTGCTCTGTCAGTGTTTCGAAGCACCACAAAAATTTCAAGGTTTTTATTGAATAGTTCGTTCAGGCGGCTCAGGTATTTTAGGTGCTCCTGGCAAATAACAGTTTCCACGTCGGCAAAAACAAGGTATTTAAATTTCTCCTGGCTGTCGTTCGTACAAACCTTATTCCCGTTAATGTCGCTTAAACAAATCGCCGGAGCTTCGCTTCCTTTTTCCAGAAATACGATTTTGGCCGCAACGTTTTTGGCCGCCTCACGAATTTTTGTTCCCCGGTTGCCTGTAAAATGTTTGTTGGCAATCATATTCTTAATGGCTTTCACCGAAAATTCTTTGGAGTAAAAACCATCGTGCAGCATTTTTAATAACACCAAATCGGCCATGGTGCCCGTTAGCTCATATTTCTCAGCAATAAAATCAAGCAAGGCGTTTATGTTTTCGCTGGCAACTGCAGCCGATACTTTTGCTCCGCCAATGGCTTTTGCCGAAAAGCTCAATTGCTTGTCGAAGGTTTTGTCGAATAAAGTTTTAAACGACTGATGCCCCCAGAATTCAGGTGAAATCGACTGAAAAATAGCTGAATAATCTTCAGGACTCATTCGGAAAATATCAGCTTCGATAAGCTGTAATCGCAATTTTTTGTGCAGCTCAAAACTCTCCGGGCCTTTTTCGGGAAAAGCCTCGTTAATACCGGCTTTCAGTCGGTTAAAGGCCGTTTCGGATTGCTGGAAATATAAGGCGTTAAAATCTTTATCGGTCAGTTCGTTAAGTTTCTGCTCAAAGCGGCTGATTTTGTCGTTGAGCATTTCGCCGTTGTTGGTATAAATCCAAAACGAAATGGGTTGAAAGTAGGGATTTTTTTGGTCGGCAAACGATTTCTTTTTAAGAGGCGGAAGTTTAAGATCGATGGTTTTTCCGGGCTCCAGCAAGAGCATTCCGCGGTAAATGCCAAATTCAGAAAAAGTAAAAACCGGCGCGTCAGTTTGTAAGGATGCCTCGCTCGTTCCTTCGCTGTTAAATGTTAAAGTGAAAGCCACTTTGTTGTTGTTCGAAATCGGGTCGGCAAAGGCGTAAAAAGTAAGCTTTTCGTTGGCGTAGTCAGCATTGGTGCAACGAATAGTTGTTGCCGTTGCATTTAACGCGAAATACAGCGAACAGATCAGGATTATAAAAACACGCAGGCTATTGGTCATTGACGTTTTTTAATTTTAAATTCGCTCATATCCAGTCCTTTGGGTAGAAACATGCTTGCATCGCCGCCATGCGAAACAATATCGCGGATAATGCTGGCGTTAACCGGTGTATGTTCCGGCAGGGTGAGCAGAAATACCGATTCAATTTCGGGGTGCATCTTTTTATTTACCTGGGCAATGGCACGTTCGTATTCAAAATCGGACGAGGTGCGAATACCGCGTAAAATGTATTTTGCTCCCACTTCTTTGCAGAAATCTACGGTCAATCCTTCGTGTAAGCGAACTTCAACTGTTGGTTCGTCTTTAAAAACCTGGTTAATCCACTTCATCCTTTTTTCAACAGGAAAGAACGATTTCTTATTGGCGTTGTAACCAATCATGATATAAATTTTGTCGAACATTGAAATGGCACGTCGCACAATCGACTCGTGTCCTACTGTGAAAGGATCAAAAGATCCGGGAAATATGGCTATTCTTTCCATTTTGAATCGTTTAAAGTGCATCAAAATTAGCTAAAAATGCGAAGTGTAAAAACGAAGGTGGCGGTTAGTTTATTGCCTTTGCCCGGTTTGAACTCACAAACAGGATGTTGCCCAGGTCGTTGTAGCCTTCGCTGAATTCTTCAATATTTTTCAATGCATCGGTAGTGAATCCAATTATTGTAAGGTCGGCATCGGCCGAATATTTCATAATTTTGCTTTTCCGGTCGCCCGATTCGTAGGGTACCATCGAAATATTCGACGGGCTGATTGGCAACCTTCCGGCTTTTATCAATTCCATCAATTGTTTGCGTTTTTCCTCCATGTCTTGTTCGGGGTAAAGCGCGTATATTTTAATTTTCCTTTTTTCCATTCAGGGTGGCCTAAAATAATGTAGCCCAACAATATCATCAGGTTGGCATTCACATAATCTTCAGGGCGAATCCAGATATGAATTTCTTTTTTATACCCAAAACTTTTGTATGAAGTATTCAGAATACAAATGTCGAACCCGGCCGATTCAACGATCTGGTAATTCCCCGTAATTTCTTTCAGATTACCCGGATCGGTTCTTGAGAATTCAAAAAGAATAAGGTTGTTTCCCTTGCCCGATATCCCGGAAAGCTGCACTACTTGCGCAATTGCCGAAGTGTATGATGGCGAGATTATGGTGTCGAGATAAACACGGTTTTGGCTTCCTGCCGAAAGTTGAATCAGGCGGTCGAGCACTTGTTTTGATTCATTCGTATTTTTCTCGTTCAATAGTCCTTTAATAAAGTGGATGTAGGTTCCAAAGCCGTATTTGTACGAAATCCAGCGCATAATATCGAATGCCGAGCGGCGTTTAAAGGTGTCGTGCGAAATACAAACACCAAATGGTCGCCAGCTTTTGTCTTTTTCGCTGTCGGCACGTTGCAGCATAATTTGCAACTGGCGGCTAAGCTGGAAGATAACACCACGGAACAATTTGTTTAATCCCTGGTTCTCCTCGTTATTTAGCATGATAATGTAATAGATCATGGCCATAATTACCACTGAAACTGCTGCGTAGGTGGCATTCATTTGAAACATTAACCACAACGACGAAAGTGTTCCGATAAGCGATAAATGCCAGCTTGAACGGAAGGTTGGGCGATAAGCCGGATCGGCAGCAAAGTGTTCCAGTAACGAGATGAGGCAGATGGCGCTGTAAGTTACCATAAAGAACATGGAGATGATTTGAGCTACAAAATCAACATCGCCAACAACAACAAAAACAAATGCAATGGCAATGGTAATCAACGATCCGTTTATGGGTTCGTTATCGGTTTTTCTTCCTTTGGCAAACCAGCGGTTTATGTGCCCCTGCGGAAAAATATCGTCGTAGCCAATGGCCTGTAAGGTTCGTGGTGCAACCATTATGGAGCCAAGCGCCGAACTTAATGATGCAGCTGCCAGCCCGATCGGGATTATTGGTCCCCAAATGGCAATTTTACTCATAATCAACTGGTCGGCTACCAAATCTTCAGGTGTTGCCGAAATGGCAAATTTATACGCAATGGCAACATAAACCAGCATGCCCACTACAGTTGCCCACAAGGTTCCGCGCGGAATGGATTTTTTGGGATCTTTTAAATCACCTGAAAGCCCTAAGCCCGCTGCAAGCCCGGTAAATGCCGGGAAGATGATGGTGAATACAAAGAAGAAATTCAGGTTATTGGGAATTTTGCTGTGAAAATTAACCACTTCGGGTTTTATCGTTGAGTCGCCTAAAAAAAACATGGCAATTGAAGTCAGTAAAATGGCAACTACCACATACAGCGCTTTCATACCCACATTTGCGCCTTTTGTGAGAATTAATCCCGAAAGTAAAACCATGGTTGGAATGGAAATCCAACGCCGGTCGGGGATGTAAAAATTATACGTTTCGCCAATCCATTTTATTACCGGCTCAAACGCCTCGCCAAAAGCAATAACATAAAAAGCTACACTAATAGCTTGCGAAAGGTATAAGGCAATACCGATGGCTCCGCCAATATTCAGCCCGAAAGAGCGGCTGATAATGTAATAAGCACCACCGCCCTGCACCCGCTGGTTGGTAGCAATTTCGGCAACGGCAAAAGCCGTGGGAATTGTAACAATATGTCCGAGGGCAACAATGCCAATTACGCCGATAAAACCAACCTGCCCAACAGCCCAGCCAAAACGTAAAAATAAAATTGCCCCAAGTATGGTAGAAAGTGCCGTTAGAAAAACCGGCAGGGTGCCAAATTTTGCATTAGTGTTTACCAGCGATTTTGCCATAGTAATTCTGTTTGTCGTTTTAAAGGTGAAATATAATTCTGAAATTTCAAACGTTTTCAGGAAATTTAGTCGGATCGAAATAAATTCGAAATAGGTTTATAACGGGTAGTTATTGAAAAAATTCTGATTGGATGTTTTTACCAGCACTTTAGCATCAGCAGGTTTTACTAAAAGGTTATCAACCGAAACATATTCATCGTTAACCAGCAGTTGCAATGTGTCTTCGGGGCGGAGTTGTACCATTTCCGAAACGCGAATCCAGCCGTTACAAGTATCGTGCACCTGGCGTGTATTCATGCGTTTGTAAAACTTCTGCCGGCCGTCTGCATCAAAAACTTTCACCTCAGCTTTGGGCATGTCGTATTTCCGGTTGTCAACATAAAGCCAGAAAGACAATTCGTATTTCCCTTCCGGAAATTGGGCGTCAATCTTTTTGTCGAGTAAAAGCTGCTGGCCTTTTCTGCTGAAAAAAGAGGCGTTTCCACTAAAAACGGTTTTAGCAGAACCGTCTTCAAAACCATTAAAAAGTATGGAGTTAATAGTAGTATCAGTTGAAATTTCTCCAAACGATTTTAGATTCGGAATCTCACTCTCAACTTGTTTGTGCCACTCTGCATAACTATCATGAAAAACGGATAATGGCAGTCGCGACAAGGTGACGTATTTGTCTTCCCAAAAGACCTCGGCTTTGCTTTGCAGCCATTTTTCGCGGTCGTTCAATGTTTCTTTTGTGCAAACCAGCAAAATGGGTTTGTCGTTCATATCGTCGAGCCGGGTTTTTCGAATGGCCGGAGTTGCCAGTAGTTGAATACTGCTGAGTGCCTGCGAATACGAAAGCCTTGGCGAAAAACTTTGTATAAGCGGAATTCCGGTGTGGTACGAACATTTCATGGCCTCGGAAAAACCATTCAGGCTGTGCTCAAACAGCAGTTTGTCGCCGCAGGTGCTGGCAAAGGGCAAAAAGAAAATGGCCTGAAACTCATCGGGATTTACTTTTGCTTCCTGAAAACGTGCGAGGTATTCGCTGTCGATCGATTCAAATTTGTCGTTTGTATTTAGCAATCCGCGGGTACTTCGTTTTATATTCACTCCGGCGTCGATAGCCCAGTAGCCAATTGCGAAAACCAGCAATGTGGTGGCTAAAACCGGTAATTTTTTCATTTTTAACAAACGGAATATGCGGTAAATAAACCAGGCGGTGTAAACGGTGAATACATAATAAAAAATCCATGAAAAGCGTCCCAGTGCCCGAAATTGTTTTAACGGAGGCAGCACATCCAATAGCCATCCGAAACCATATTTAAACGGAATGCACATTGAGAAAAAAAGAATAAGGATGGAAGCGTAGAAAAATACTTCGATCTTTTTTGTGGGTTTAAAAATCTTCCAGCTGCTTTTCTTTTTGCTTATCAGATTGTAAAAACCGGTTATGAAAATTGATACCGCAAGTAAAGTGGCCGGCAGCCCAACATAAGCGCGTCCTTCCCATTGAAAATTCATGTTGATATGATTCCCCAGAATACTTTTTAGTTGCGAACCCGGAGGCAGAAAGATGCTAAAAAAGTTGGCGTGGTAAACGTAAAAACCGTAAGGATTATCTGGCCGGTCGGAAACCCAGTCGGTTGCCGAAACCAGTCCTTTTACAATAAGTAAAGGGAACACTGCAATTGCCACTAAATACAGGCCGGTTTTCCAAAATCCTGACAGGTTTTTTCGGTGGTTCCAGCATTCCACCATCAATACGCCGAACAGTAAAATGCTATAAAAAGCCACAAAATAAGCGCTTGTGAATCCTCCGATTAAGGCTGCAAGAACCAGAAATACCGACCAAAGTATTCGTTTGTTGCCCTGCCGCCAACGAATAAGGAAGTACCAGAACATGGGCAGGAAAACGGCATAAACCATTTCGAAATGGCCATGTATCCGATCGAATTGCGGACTCAGAAACAATATAATGAGCGATATTATTCCGGCATACCAACGCGGTAGCGAATAGTGCCGGAGAATCAGAAAAATAAAGGGCAGCGCCAGCAGAAAAAGCGCCAGCATCGTCAGGTTTAAAATGGCCACTCCGTGGTTGGCAACCGGGTAAATATGTTTGTCGATAAACTTTACAAACTGCACATAAAGCGGATGCGAATTAATGTATTGCAAATGGTCGCCGTAAGGGTAGTTTATTCCATCGTGGCGAATGCCATCGTCGTATTTTAAATAGTAAGAGAAATTGAAATAGCTTTTTAGTGCATCACCACCTTTCGAATATAAAACAGAGTTGGGGTGTTGAAAAACGGGCTTAAGTTGCACGAACAGTATCAGTGTGGCAATCGCCATCAGAAATATTATTGCTATTCCGTTTTTTTTCATTTCCGGCTTTTTATGAACCATTTACGATAGATGGCTACATTAAAGTTTAAAAATACTGACGTTTTTGTATTCCCCAATTTTATTTTGAAGATAGGGAGTAAACTCCTGGTGGTTTATTTTATCGATGTCGTTAACAATTAGATATTTTGCTCCGATCGATTTGAACTCTTCAATTCGTTCTTTGGGTTTCCCTTTGGTAGGAACGTAACCATAATCGGTAAATCCTTTTTGGTCCATTAAAACAAGCGAAATGTTTATGCTGTTATCCGGAATGCTAATAACCATATCGTTCCGGTTAATGCCTATTGAGCGTAAATATGGCGTAATTGATTCAAACGCTTCGAAAGTTCTCCTGTAATTGTATTGTTTGTAGGCGTATAATTCCTTCTCAGCTTCATCAAGCGCAACGTCATATTTTACTATCGGATCGTTTACATCGTATTTTAACCTGTTTGTCATCGTTGTTAAATAGATTAATAGCGATACTCCAATTATTGCGGTAGATTTAAAAATCATGCTGCTAAATACCATTTTAAACCTGGTTCGAAGTTCATGCAGAAATCCCAATAAAATAAGAGGAATTATAATGAGCAGATTAATAAGATAGTAGTCGTGTACATCGAAAGCCTTAAACCATAGAAAAATGTACAACATTACACCCAGAAAAGTTATGGGTATAATAAGCAGGTATTTGTTCCCTTTGTTTAGCCAGAAAACAATATTTATAACGAAAAGTGTACCAACAACAGCCAGCGCTTTTTTGTTAAAAAATGATGGGAGTAAAGTAAAATAAAGGTTTTTCCATATCTCGTTTCGTTGTTCCGCATTTAAATCCCATATCGGGAACAGGTCTTGTAAAAAGATTCGGTTGTTATTGGAATTATAATAATCAGTATACCGTACCCAAATAAAGAGAATTGCAATAACAGGGAGATAAGGAAGAAATCTGCTTAACAGGGCTTTGCCGTTAATTCCATTTCTTCGAATGTCAGAATAGCTTTGTAAAACCTGGAATGAAAAAAAGCAAGCACTATAAGTAATGAAGTCACTTTTAACAATCCGGCAACCGTAAAAAACAGTACTGATAATACTAACCATTTCTTTTTACCTGTATCGGTAAATAACAAGTAGCACCAAATTCCTGTTAATGAAAGCCCAAAAGCCGGAGCATTGGGAAGAAAGTTGTTGGTATAAAATACCAGTGCCGGAGATGTAAACAGAAAGATGGGAATAAACGCTGCCCAAAAGTTATCTTTAAGTATTCTGTAAGATATTTTGTAAAGCGAGAATAAACCGCTAAAAACAAGTAGAATATTAATAGATCGGTAAATGAAATAATGTTTGCCAAATAAAGTCCACAGTTTGGCAACAGCGAAATAGATTATCGGAAACTCCGAAATTGTTTTTCCGTTACCTTGCGGGCCGGTCCAGTGTACCTCCGGCTTAAAAAAATTCAATCCCTCCTGGAAATAGTTTTGGGTTATCGACAAACAATCAGCAGCCCTCCACATGTGTGGTAACCAAGGTCCTTTAAAAATAATTTCGTGGTAGTTATATAGTAAACTAATAAGGATTAAAAAGAGTAGAAATAGTGCATCTCGTTTCTTCATTAGTGTATTATTTGTGATCAAAAATCTTGTTCTTAATCAAACCCCACTTCTGCAAACGAAACTGGCAAGCAGTTCTTAAAACGCCAATAGCATAAATGGTACTGTTTTTAATGCTGATCGATGAGGCATCATCGAAATATTTTGTTGGGCACGTTATTTCGGCAATTTCGTAGCCGGCATACCATATTTGGGCCAGCATTTGGTTGTCGAAAACAAAACTATCGGAATTGGCATTATAGTTTACCGCTTCTAGCACTTCGCGCGAAAATGCCCGGTAACCCGTGTGGTATTCTGATAGTTTGGCATCGAGAAGAATATTTTCAATAAAAGTAAGCAGGCGGTTGGCCATGTATTTTATCAGTGGCATGCCTCCTTTCAGTGCTCCCGTTCCTAAAATCCTCGATCCCAAAACAACGTGGTATAAATCGTTTGCAAGTAAATTAGCCATTGCCGGAATTAATTTCGGAGTGTATTGGTAATCGGGGTGAAGCATAATAACAATGTCGGCACCCAGTTCGAGCGCTTTGTTGTAGCACGATTTTTGGTTTCCGCCGTAACCTTTGTTTTGCTCGTGCACTACAATGTGTTGAATGCCGAGTTTTTTGCCTACTTCAACGGTGTCGTCGTTACTTAAGTCGTCAACAAGTATAACTTCATCAACAATCGAAAAATCAATCTCGTTGTAGGTGATTTCAAGTGTTTTGGCAGCATTATAGGCCGGAAGCACCACAACTACTTTTTTGTTGCTGATCATTAGGTTTAAAGTTTTACACCATAAAAATAAAAAGAGTTGGCAGAATTTATTGTTAATAGCGAAGTTTTGTTTGCCGGGTTATTTATCAGCTACTTGTTTTTAGGTTTATTTCTGAATTTTGCGCAGCTTAATTCTCCCGGCCAGGCGCGTTGCAAAAGTGGCAAAAGCAACAACTGAAACGGACGAAATTGGCATTAAAATAGCGGCTACCACCGGCGAAAGATTTCCGCTGAGGGCAAAAGCAATTCCGACAATATTGTAGCAGAACGAAATAAGGAAGCTGAGTTTTACAATGTTCAGCGATGTTTTGGTGAAGCGGATAAAATTAGCCAGCCGGTTAAATTGTTCGGCTTCCAGAACAGCATCGCTGGCAGGCGAGAAATGGTAAACTTTATCGGCAATTGTTAAGGCCACATCGCTTTGCATCAGCGCACCGGCATCATTCAGCCCGTCGCCCGTCATCAATATGGTATTTCCCTTGTTTTGTAGCGACTTTATAAATGCGGCTTTATCGCCGGGTTTCTGATTGAAAAGCATGTGCTCCCGATCAAAAAACGATGACAGATTTTCAGCTTCAGCATCATTATCACCCGAAATAAGGAAAAGGTTAAAACCTTGTTTCAACGCGCTTAATACGTTTTTAAAACCTGTTCGATACTGGTTGCTAATGGTAAAATGGCCTTTCAGTTCATCTTCGATAGCCACATAAACCACCGATGATTTTTTCTTTTGCGACTTGGGAGTATTCGTTACATACTCTTCCGATCCGATCCGCAGATTCAGGTCGTTTACTTTCCCAAAAATTCCACGTCCGGCAACTTCTACAAAATGCTCCGGGTTGTGGTATGCTGATCCGTTAAACGATTGCGAAAGTGCCGCACTCAGTGGATGTGTCGATTGACGCGTAAGTGAAAAAACAGCTTCTTTTTCCGATGCTGAAAGTTCGGAGCCGGAATACTCCACCTTGTTTTGGTTGGGCTGGGTTAAGGTGCCCGTTTTATCGAAAACAATGCTGTTAATGTGCGAAAGTTTTTCAATAATATCGGTGTTTTTAATGTACAAACCGCGCTTGCCAAAAATGCGCATGGTGTTGCCAAAGGTAAACGGAATGGATAGCGCCAGCGCACACGGACAGGCAACAATTAGTACCGCTGTAAAAACAAAAATGGCCGTATGATATTCGCCGCGAATTGCCCAAAACGTAAAACCGAAAATGGCAATGGCAATTACAATCAGCGTGAAGTATTGGCTAATGCGGTCGGACAACGTTTTTAGCGAGTCGCTGGGTTTTTCGTACGATTTATCCTGGTTCCACAGTTTGGTGAGGTGACTTTGATTCACCTCTTTTTTCACCTTAATGCGAATGATTCCGCCCATTTGGCGGCCGCCGGCATAAATAAAGTCGCCGGGCTTTTTAACAATTGGTGTCGATTCGCCGGTAACAAAACTGTAATCGATTCGGCCTTCACCATCAACCAGTTCGGCATCGGCAGGAACCAGCTCTTTGTTACGAATGATCAGTTCATCATCCACTTCTATTTTTTCAATCAGAATACTTTCTTCAATCTGCTTGTTGATTTTGGTAACGGCAATGGGGAAATACGATTTGTAATTTCGGTCGAACGAAAGCGCTTCGTAAGTTTTGCTTTGGTACCATTTGCCTACCAGCAGAAAAAAGATGAGGCCCGATAAGCTGTCGCTGTAACCCGGCCCGCCGGTAAAAATTACCTCGTAACTGGTTACCAGGAAAAGTACAATTATTCCCAATGCGATTGGCAAATCGATGCTGATGTTCTTTTTCAGCAGGTTTTTAATGGCCGAAATGTAATAATCGCTGCCGCTGTAAAACGCCACCGGAATTACCAGAATGTAACTGAGAATACTAAACAGCGATTGCAGTTTGTCGCTCAGCGGTTCGCCGTTAAAATAGGCCGGCAAACTGTAGGTCATTACGTTGATAAAAACAAAACCTGCAACGCCAATTTTATACAACAGCTTTTTGTACGATTTGTCGTCTTTTTTATCGCTTAAACTTTGCGAAAGGTCGGGGATGTAATGAATGGATGCCAGCAACTCAACCACTTGGCGCAGCGAAATTTCCTTTTCGTCGAAAGTAATGTCAACCTCTTTGCGGGTAAAATTTACAAACGAATGGCGGATGCCCTTGTGAAGTTTGTGCAGGTGTTCGAGCAACCAAATGCACGATGCGCAGTGGATTACCGGTACATAAAATTTTACTTTCGAAATGCTGCCTTCAGAAAACGAGATCAGCTTTTCCTTTACTTCATCGTTGTCGAGAAATGCATATTTATTACCAAATTCGGTGGTGGTTTCCACTTTTATCCCCGGTGTTTCTTCCAGGTTGTAGTAGTTGTAAAGTTTGTTTTCGTTCAGCAGCTGATACACCGTTTTGCAACCGCTGCAACAAAAATTCAGCTCGTTCCATACCACCGGATTACTTCCGCAATCGGCACCACAATGTACACAGCTATTCTCCTCCTTTTTCGCCATTTCCCAGGGTCCGTTTTCCACTAATCTACTTTACAACAATCGCCTTTTGTTTCGGTATGCATTGCCGCACTTTCTTTCTCCAGACTTTTTTCAAATTTCTGCTCAATTTTTTGTTTTGGCGGACTCAAATAAGGGATGCCCAAACTCAATCCACGCAATACAAACAGAATTCCAACCACAACAACCAGTACCGGAATTAGTTTGTTGATTCTTTTTCGTACTGCTAAGCTCAAAACGTTTCCTGCCAGCGAAATAGCCAGCAACATGGGAATTGTTCCCAAACCAAAAAGAATCATATACAGCGAACCTTCTGCAATACCGCCTGTACCAATGGCTCCGGCAATGGCCATATAAACCAGTCCACAAGGCAGCAGTCCGTTTAGCATGCCAATAAAAAACAAACTTTGGAAAGAGCGGATGGAAAACATTTCGGCAATCTTCTTTTTCAGTTTGCCCACTGCCGAAAACCAGCTTTTATCCATTTTGTACTGGTTTTTAAACAGTTTTGGGAAAAGCACCGAAATAATCATCAAAGCACCCATAATCACCGATACTTTTTGCTGAAAGCCGATGAGTTGAAGCCCTTGCCCGAGAAGCCCGAAAATGGCTCCCATAATTCCATAGGTTAAGGTGCGCCCCAGGTTATAAAGGGTTCCTCCGAATATTTTTTGCGCAACGGTGTTGCCGTGAAGTGGCAAAGCTATGGCAATGGGGCCACACATGCCGGCACAGTGAAAACTGCCCATCAAGCCTAATATAAGTGCTGAAATAAAAATTGTCATGGCGCTGATTATATGAACAAAAGGTTGTAATTGATTAAAGGTAGTGAATTTACTGAATATTTACCGGGCGATCAACTTCGTAACGTAAACCGTTGGTGTACCACGTGAATTTTAAAATGTAACGACCGGCTATCAGCTCGGATTTTGGAAATTGGATCGAATTGTTTCCCGCTAAAACTTCGTGCTTAATGTCTTTTGTGTAATCCGACGGGCGATACAACTGCATATTACCGGAATCGATTTTTGTTGCCAGTTCATTTTCAATGCTGATTACCAATGCCTCGTTGTTCAGGTTCACATCAAACGAGCGGGCAAATGGTTTCGACCGGGCATTTACATTCATCTGTTCGGTATGATCAACACCTTTTTCGTAATAATTTTTATGCACCAGGTTTACCGGCTGGCGCACCGCAAATACAATAAAAACGGCCGATCCGGCTAAAAACAACGCCAGAAAAAGAAATATTCCTGTTCCCCAATTAAACTTCATTTTTTTCCTGTTTATTATTTCTGTTCCTTTTTATGTCATCTCGATCCGTCAAATGACGGAGAGCAATCTGTTGCAATTTAGCTTTTATGATACAGATTTCTCCTCATTCTTCGTCGAAATGACAAGGTCTTTAATTTGTCACTTTACTGAAAACTGAGACTGTCAACTTTCAGTTTTCTCATGGCCCTACAAACGTGGCCTTGTAGGTTTCAATTAATTCATTATTGCTGAAAACACCAAACTCAACCTCGGTTTTGTCGCTGGTAACTTCGCTTTTTGGCAAGAAAAGAATAAATGTTGATTCGTACATATCCTGATCTTTCAAAATTATCGTGTTTCCGGCCGTTTGAATTTTGCCATCATGAGAGATAACACGCAATTCAAGTGGAAGTTCGTCGTGTGTTTTATTTACAATTTTAATGTTGTAAACGTTCGACAGCGTTGAGTCCTGCTCCTGGTAAAGCAAACCCGGTGTGCGCAGAATCGTTGTTTCCAATACCGGCCTCGTAAATAGCGTGTAAACAAAAAACGAGAAGATCAACAGCAGCACCATCGAATACGCCCGGTTGCGCGCATTCCATATTGAATTTTGCTGACCTTTTATCTGGGCTTCAGAAGCGTAGCGAATTAAACCCGGAGGTTTTCCGGTGACATGCATAATTTTGTTGCACTGATCGATACAAGCGGTACAGTTAATACACTCCAGCTGCGAGCCATTGCGGATATCAATTCCGGTTGGGCACACTGAAATGCACTGTTTGCAATCGGTACAATCGCCATCGCCATGTCCGCCACGCGGTTCGCCGCGCACATAATCGTAGGTAACGGCAATCGATTTCGAGTCGAGCAGAACACCCTGCATGCGTCCGTAAGGGCAAACCATGGTGCAGATTTGTTCGCGGAAAAACGAATACACCCAATAAAAGAATGCCGAAACCAGCAGCATAACCAAAAAGCCGGAAAGGTTCTGGCTAATCGGTTCCTGAATCATTTCAATCCAACGTTCGCTGCCAATAAACCACATCAGAAAAACATTGGTCATGGCAATCGATATCAGAATGAAAATACCGTGTTTAAGTGTCTTCTTGAATATTTTTTTTGTGGTCCACGGACTGTTATCCAGTTTATGGCGCTCGCGGTAATCGCCTTCAATCAGGTATTCAATTTTACGAAATACCATTTCCAGAAATATGGTTTGTGGACAAGTCCATCCGCACCATAACCGGCCAAATGTTACCGTAAACAATACAACAAAAAGCACAAACGAAAGCATTAACAATGCCAGAATAAAAGTATCCTGTGCCCAAAAAATGGCTCCGAAAATGATAAACTTGCGGTTAGCTATGTCGAGCAGAATCAGCGGATTGCCATTAATTCGAATAAAGGGTACGCCTACCCAAAACAACAACAAAAAGTAGCTAACTATTGTACGCCGGGAGAACCATTTTCCCGAAGGCTTTTTGGCATATATCCATTTTCGTCCGCCCCGCTCGTTCCAGTTTATGGGGTAGTCTCTGAAATCGACTTTTTGGTTTGCCATATGTTCAATTTGCATATAAAAAAGATGGGAAACACTGTTCCCCACCATTTTTCGAGGTATTTATTTTTTACTCACATTTTTCTCCTTGCGGCTCTTTCGCATTGGCCGGATTTGTTCCTCTGAGTGTCATAACGTAACTGGCCACTTTTTGGATCTTCTCATCGCTTATTTGCGTTTTATAAGCGGTCATTCCTTTTGCCGGCACACCATTTTTAATGGTATTAAAAGCACTCTCAAAATCGCACCCGTGCAATGTGTAATCATCCGTCAGGTTTGGTCCAATTGCATTTCCTTCGCCATTCATGCCGTGGCAGGCCATACATGCTAAATCGGTGTAAATTTGCTTTCCTTCAGCTAGCGATTCTTCATCGGTAAAAGCCACAAGGTCGTCGGCCGAAATTGATGCGATCTGGTATTTTGCATCGTGCTGCATCGATTTGTGCGCATATTCTTCATCCTGCAGGTTGCCTTCTTTTAACCAGAAGTAATAAGCGCCGTAAATTATCGACCAGCCAATGGTAATATAAAACAACATCATAATCCATCGTGGCGGCGGATTATCCAACTCCTTAATGCCATCATAATCGTGGTCCATCAGGTGCTCATCCTGCTCCAATATTTGTTTGTTTTTATCTGACATAGCTGTATTTTTTAAGTATTGATAGGATTAGAATCGCCATCTGTTAGAATTGAATTCTTTATATCTTCCATTTCCTGGTTGGGAATGCGCATGGTGCGAATGAAGATCACAATAAAAAGCATTACAAAAATGAGTAATCCAATGATGTAAAAGATCTGGATTCCTTCGATATTTGTTAATAGATTACTTACTATCTTCATTTTCCTTGTTTTGTAGAGTTGTTAATACGTAGCTTGTTAGCTGTGTAATCTGTTTCTCGGAATATTGCGTTTTATACGGCACCATTCCCTTCGCTACATTTCCTTCCGAAATTGAATGGAAAACTTCCGCAGGCGAGTTTCCGTGCAGCCATTCGTCATCCACCAAACTTGGAAATGTTGCAATTCCTTTTCCTTCCGGGCCATGACAGACTACACAGGTTGTTTTAAACATTTTCTCTCCGGCAGCCAGGTCTTCAGCACTGGTTAAAAGCTTAACCTCTTTCTGGTCGGTGGCTTCTGTAAATGATTCCGAATGTAGTTCAACTTCGGCAACTTCCGGCTGCTCCGAAATGTCTCTTCCCAGCTTGTGCATGTAGGCAATCATTGCAACGATTTGCTTTTTTGCATCGGTTTCAATACCCGATGCTTTTAAGTCGGCAACAATTCCTTCGGCTTGCGTAAGGTAATCGTCAACGGCTTTTTCGTCGTATCCTTCGGGGTAAGGAACGCCCAGCGTTTGCATGGCCCTGATCTTTTTCGGAGTTAGCGAAAGATCGGTGTTTTTAACCGCCAGCCACGCATAATTCGGCATTATCGATTGTTCGTTCATCTTTTGCGGATCCATAAAGTGGTTGTAGTGCCAGGCCGCATTTTTGTACATCGGTCCGCCAACCACTCCGGCGCGCGCCAAATCGGGGCCGGTACGTTTCGATCCCCACTGGAACGGATAGTCGTAAACGAACTCGCCAATTTTCGAGTATTCGCCATAACGATCGGTTTCCCAGCGGAACGGACGAACCATTTGCGAGTGACACACGTAACAACCTTCTTTTACGTACAGGTCGCGACCCTCCAGCTCAAGCGGCGTATATGGTTTTACCGAATCGATTGTTGGTACGTTCGATTTTATAAATATCATTGGAATAATCTCAACAGCTCCACCAATAGCGAGGGCAATAAATACCAGGATAGAGAAACGAACGCCTTTTCTTTCCATCCATCGGTGAACGGTTTCTTTCATCGGGTTGCGGGCTCCGGCCAGCACAAGGGCAGGTGCTTCGGCAGCTTCGTCGTTAACAAAACTTCCGGCAGCCATTGTTTTTGCCAGGTTGTAAACCATGATAAAGAATCCAACAAGGAACAGAATTCCGGCAGCCACACGTGCCATATACATTGGTATCAGCTGTGTTACTGTTTCCAGGAAATTCGGATACTGCAGGAAACCTTCAGGGGTGAAGTTTCTCCACATCAGCCACTGTGTAACGGCTGCCCAGTAAAGCGGGATGGCATAAATTAAAATTGCCAACGTTGACAACCAAAAGTGAGTATTGGCTAATTTCTCAGAGAATAGTTTTGTTTTAAACAGTTTTGGAACCAGCCAGTAGAGCATACCAAATACAAGACCTCCGTTCCAGCCCATACCACCAATGTGTACGTGAGCGATGGTCCAGTCGGTAAAGTGGGTAATTTGGTTTACTGATTTCAACGACATCATCGGGCCTTCGAAAGTTGACATACCGTAAGCCGTTACAGCAACTACCATGAACTTCAGTGCGGCACTATCGCGAACACGATCCCAGGCACCACGTAGGGTGAGCAGACCGTTTATCATTCCTCCCCAACTTGGTGCTATAAGCATTATTGAGAATGTAGTACCCAAAGCCTGTGCCCAGTTAGGCAACGCCTGATACAACAAATGGTGTGGCCCTGCCCACATATATAAAAATATAAGCGACCAAAAGTGAATGATCGACAGTTTGTACGAATAAATTGGACGGTTGGCCGCTTTGGGCAGATAATAATACATTAAGCCCAAAAACGGAGTTGTAAGGAAAAATGCCACGGCGTTGTGGCCGTACCACCATTGTACTACTGCGTCTTGTGCTCCTGCATAAATGGAATAACTTTTAAACAATGATATTGGCAACTCGAAAGAGTTTACCACGTGCAACATGGCCACGCCAAGGAAAGTAGCCAGGTACCACCAAATGGCTGCATAAATATGCTGAACACGACGAACAACAATTGTCCCGATCATGTTCCAACCAAAAACCACCCAAATAATGGTAATCAAAATATCAATTGGCCATTCCAGTTCGGCATATTCTTTCGAGGTGGTAAATCCGGCCAGCAGCGTAACGGCTGCAAGAACAATGATAAGTTGCCAGCCCCAAAAGTGAATTTTGCTTAAAGTATCGCTAAACATTCGGGTTTTCAGCAACTTCTGCATCGAGTAATACACTCCGGCAAAAATGGCGTTTCCTACAAATGCAAAAATAATGGCGTTGGTATGCAGTGGCCTCACTCTTCCGAAAGTGGTAAATTCGAGACCAAAGTTGAATACTGGGAAGGCGAGCTGTGCCGCAGCCAAAATGCCTACCAGTACGCCAACAACACCCCAAACCAGGGTGGCCAGAATAAACAACTTAACGATTTTGTTGTCGTAATTAAATTTTTGATTTTCCATGAGTTGGATAATTATTTTTTATTATTCTTTTTTCTTCATTGGTTTCCGGTTCCGATTCCACATCGTCGTCGTCAAAAAGCATCCGCATCGATGGAGTTTCGCTATCGTCGTACTGCCCCGACCGAACCGACCAGATAAAAGCACCCAAAAAAATGAGCGCCACCAGTAAACTTACTCCTATAAGCAGATAAAAGATGTTCATTTATTCCTCTTTGCCGGCCCGGCTAATTTTAAAAATCTGAAATACTACATAGCCAATGGTTCCCCAGGCTCCCAAAACAGCTGCTAAATACGACAGCAAAAGCCAGGTTTGTATATTGTCGTTGGTTGACCAAAGCACTTCTTCTTTAATCAATACCGGAGTAGGTTTTGGCTGTCCTACTTTTGAGGCGTCAAGCACCACATCTTCGGTAATAAATCCTTCTCCCAAGTCTATAACCAGCGTTACCATTCCCTGTTCGTCACCAATCAGAGTTTCAGGAATGGCATATTCTGCACGTCCTTCGTTGTTGGTAAGCACCTCTCCGATAGGGAGTATTCCGAATGCTTTTTGCGCACCAATTGTAATTGGCGTTTCGGCAAGTGCAACATAAACACTATCCTTATTCTGGTATTCTGCGAAAACTTCAACAACGCGCTCAGCTTCGTTTACCGAAGCCAGTACTTTTGCTTTTTTTGGCGGTTCTTCTACCAGTAATGCTTCGGTATCAGGGCTGTAATTGCGAATGTAATTTACCAAACGCCAGCGGTCGTCTTCCGAAAGAGTGGTTTCGAATTGTGGCATACCACCGCGCCCGTGTGTAATTTTATAAAACAACTCGCCCTCGGTGTTGGCCTGCATTTGGTCGCTGGTTACATCGGGTGGGGGAGGAACCAATGGTAATCCGTTGTTTTTCCCCGCATCGCCGTGGCACGATTTACAATTGAGTAAGTAGAGGTCTTTTCCCTTTTTTACATTGGCGAGGTTATATTCTGATGGGTTCTCAATATTTTTCTGATCTTCAGGAACCAACCATTCCTGAGCCATTCCCTGCTGGGCAAGAAAAAGGATTGCTACAACTAATAATTTGATCTTCATGGTCTTTTATTTTTTCGGTTCAGCAAGAATTTCTTTGTCAATACCTTTTTCCTCGGCGTACTCCCAAATCGTGATTACCGGGAACATTTTGGCCAGTACAGTAATAATAAGCAGCGCGGCCATAAAAGAGAAGATGGTAATCATGATCTCGATGCTGGTTGGCGAATAATGTTTGAAATAGTCGGGCACATTCTGTACCGGTAAAAACGGGTGTTCCAGCGTTGGAACAACAATAATATATCGTTTTAACCACGAGGCAATAAGCACAAAAACAGAAATAATCGTTAATGGTAAAGGTTTTCTGAAAAACGGGAAAAGCATCAAAAGTATAGGTAGAATTAATCCCAGCATTTGTGCCGACCAGAACATCGGAGCATAACTACCGGTGAACAGGGTGCGCAGGTGAATTCCTTCAGCCGTTTTCATTTTGTAGGCCGGTACCCAAAATTCGTTGATGTTGAAATACAGGTAAACCAGGCAAACAAAAACCAGCAATTTTCCCATGTAATCGAAATGCAACTCTTCAAAATAGTCGCCTAAACGGTAACGAACCCTATAGGCATACATTAATATAACAACAGCTGCCGCACCGGCCACAAAAGCGCCGGCCACAAAGTAGGGACCGAAAATGGTGGTATCCCAACCCGAACGAAGAGTGGCTGCAAATAACCACGATGTAACGGTGTGAATGGATAAACCAACCGGAAGAATAAGTATCATAAGCACGCGCATGGAATGTGCTACGAGCTTGTATTGTTTGTCATTTCCTTTCCAGCCAAGTGACAGTATTTTATATACCTGCATTTTCCATTTCGGAATATCGTCGCCACCACGGTCGCGCAACAATGCAAGGTCGGGAATGAGCGGGATATAATATAACAGTACCGAAATGGTTAGGTAAGTGGTTACAACTGTAACGTCCCAGATAATTGGTGAAGCAAAACGTCCGTGCAAAAATACGTTGAGAAAGCGGTCGGGACGCCCCATGTCCATTACAATAATAATTCCGGCAAGTGCTACTGCTGCAATTGCAATTTGCTCGGCTACCCGCGAAATGGGTTTCGACCAACTGATTTTTAAAAGTTGTAGCGAAGAACTGATTAGAAATCCGATCAAACTAACAGCCACAAAAAACACAAAGTTAGCGATGTACATTCCCCACGAAACGTAGTCGCGCATACCGGTAACTCCCAGTCCGTCGCGAATTTGTATTCCCCAGCCCCACAAACCAACGGCGGCAAACATTACCAGTATGAAATACCAAAAATGCGTGAGCTCATCGCGTTTTACAATCGAGCGGGTAAGGTCGAAAGTTATCTTATCCAGTAATTTCCGGGATTCTTCCGGCGATTTTGTTTTTTCCATCATTTAAAGTTTAGTCGGTTTATGAGTGGTGATCTTCAATTTCGCCCTGAAATGGGAAAGCCCTGTCTTTTGGTGGCAGGTAATAAACACGCGGTTTAGTTCCCAGCTCTTCCATTAAAGTATAAGCAGCATTGTCTTTAATTAATTTGCTGAAACTGGTAGTTTCGTGTGTGGTTCCGTTGGTAACTGCATCTTCGTTTTGGTCGCCAAACCAGTAAACACCGTTGGGGCACGACGAAACACAGGTTGGTAATTTGCCATCGCGTAAACGGTCGGCGCTAAACAAACACTTCGAAATGGTACCTTTTTTCTGCGGAACGTTGGCTTCAATATTATAAGTTACGCCTTCGTATTTTTCGGCATCGCGTGGCTCGAACCAGTTAAAAACCCTTGCCGAATACGGACAGGCCGCAATACAGAAACGACAGCCGATACAGCGTTCATTGTCGATAAGCACAATACCGTCTTCGCGTTTAAAAGTTGCGTTAACCGGGCATACTTTTGTACATGGCGGGTTATCGCAGTGCTGACACGGTTTTGGCATGTAATACGGAGCGGTGTGCTCGGCATCCTGCATTTGTAATACATTAATATGGTGTTGCTCCGGACGTAACTGGTGGTGGTTTTGGCAACCCTTCATACATTCGCGGGCATTGCGGCATTTCGACAAATCGATAACCATCACAAATTTGCGGTTTGGTAAACCTTGTCTTCCCCGCTTCTGATTTTCCGAAAGACTTGGCATATCAGCAGGTTTAAGCTGTGCCTTGCTAACTTCAACAAGTTCTCCGCTCGATGTAAGCAGCTTAATTGTGTCTCCCGAGGCGGTCTCCACCTGGTTGCATGAACTTAAAAGACTGGAGCCTCCAACTAGTCCGGCTGCACCAACCGACACACCCAACTTTTTCACGAAACTTCTGCGTGATTTATTTTCCATAAACAGGCATTTTTTTTAGAACTATGGTGCTGAAATCAATGCTTATTTCAGCTAAATTTAGTTTCTCAACCTCACGAATTTATAAAATAAGTGCAAAGCAGCAAACTAATCCGGCTAGTTCAATAATAAAATACCAAATTGACTTTAAATGTTATAAGTGAGTAAGTTACAGTGTTTTTATGTATTTGTAAAATTTTATTTTTGCTATAATAACTTGATATTTCATGAGATAGGTTTTAGGACTGATAAAATATCTTTTTTGGGGGTGAACAAATGCATTTTCATGTTGTTTATAAAGGATTTTTTTGAAGGCCTTGGCGCTGCTTAAACGTGATCAATGTCACACATAAATATGCTGTAAAACATGTTTATAAATTAAGCCCTGGTGGTGGATGGGTGGCTTAAAGTTATAGGATTCCCTGAAAATTCATACAGCACAGCTTTTATATTTTTTAGCGTAAATATTGATCAAAAGAAGTCAATTCGTAAAAAATCAAAAGAAACTTATTCTTTACATAAACATTATCAGTCTTTTGTGGTTTTAAGATATGAAAAAAGTTAAAAAGGTATTATTGTGTTTCGTTGAATACAGGAGTTTGTAAAACTTAAAAACGATAATAACGTACTACTGATTTAAAAACTAAATAAACCTTGCCGTATTGATCTGGCTTTTATGAAAAATACTGTAACCTATATTACCACGTTTCTTGCAGGTATGTTTCTGTTACTTGCCAACATTTCAAATGCTCAAAGTGTAATTAATCCTGCCGCTACCGACGATGATGTTGAAATTGGGGTTGTAGAACATCTTGACGATTATTTACCCGATAGCATTTCGTTGATTAATGAAGCCGGCGATCAGGTTTGGTTGTCCGATCTTATTGATAAGCCAACAATTCTGAATTTTGTGTATTACCGTTGTCCCGGAATTTGCAGCCCGCTGATGGAAGCAGTTGCCGGGGTGATGGACAAATCGGACCTTGTTCCCGGAGAAGATTACCAGGTGTTGACGATTAGTTTTGATCCGCGTGAAACAATTGATTTGGGAATCAGGAAAAAAACAAATTACCTGCAGCTGATGAATAATCCCGACAAAGTGGAAGAAGCCAAAACAGGCTGGTTGTTTTTTGTTTCCGACAGTGCAAGCATTGTGAAGGCTACAACCGCAACAGGGTTTAAATACAAAAAAACAGGTAACGATTTTCTGCATGCCGCATCGTTAATCGTTGTAAGCCCTGAGCGGAAAATTACCCGTTATTTAAACGGGCTGTACTTTTTACCGTTCGAATGGAAAATGGCCATTGTTGAAGCATCGAAAGGCCAGTCGGGACCAACATTGAATAAAGTACTTCGGTTTTGTTATTCCTACGATCCGCAAGGACAAACATATGTATTAAATGTAACTAAAGTAAGCGGAACCATAATTATGTTTTTCGCGCTGGTTTTACTGCTGTTTCTGGTATTAAAACCAAAGAAAAAAGTAAATTAAACTAAACTTTATGCATACAACAAATGCTGTTAATGGAGCAAACTACCTCACCTATCAGGGAAAGTACAAAGGTTTGCTCGGATGGATTTTTTCCACTGACCATAAACGTATTGGTCTTCTTTATTTGTATTCGATAGCTACCATGTTTGCAACTGGTGTTTTGCTGGGGCTTGCCATGAAATTTGAATTGCTGGCGCCCGGAAAAACAATTATGGATGCGCAAACCTACAACGCTACGTTTACCGTTCATGGTGTTATAATGATTTTTATGGTTGTTGTGCCCGGTTTACCCGCGGTTTTCGGAAACCTGATGTTGCCTATAATGATTGGTGCAAAAGATGTTGCTTTTCCAAAACTCAACCTGCTCTCGTGGTGGCTTTATGTAACCGGCGTGGTTTTGGTGCTTTGTGCATTGCTGTTTGGCTCGGGAACTCCCGACACCGGCTGGACCTTTTACGCACCTTACAGTTTTAAAAGCGGAACCAACCTGCTGCCTGCCATATTCGGGGCATTTGTATTGGGTTTCTCGTCCATTCTTACCGGACTAAACTTTTTGGTGACCATTCACCGCTTACGTTGCCCCGGCATGAAATGGACCAAACTTCCTTTATTTGTTTGGACACTCTACGGAACAGCCTGGATTCAATTACTGGCAACTCCGGTTGTGGGTATCACTTTGGTGTTAGTTGCTCTTGAACGAGTTTTCGGAGTTGGTGTTTTCGATCCGGCACTGGGAGGCGATCCTGTTTTGTATCAGCACCTGTTCTGGATTTATTCGCACCCGGCAGTTTATATTATGATTTTGCCTGCCATGGGAGCCATTTCCGAAATTATTCCAACCTTTTCGCAAAAACATATTTTTGGTTACAAAGCAATTATTGCTTCCACTATGGCCATTGCATTTGTGGGCTACCTGGTTTGGGGCCACCACATGTTTACAGCCGGAATGAGTGGAACAGCACAATATTATTTTTCACTCCTCACATTTATTGTTGCCATACCAAGTGCAATAAAAGTATTTAACTGGATATCGACGATGTATAAGGGGGCGATCAATATCCAAACGCCCTTTTACTGGGCAGTGTCATTTATTTTTGTGTTTATGGTTGGTGGTTTAAGCGGCCTTGTTTTGGGTGCTCTGGCGACCGATATTTACGTGCACGACACTGCCTTTGTTGTTGCCCACTTCCATTACATTGTTTTTGGAGGAACAGGCTTTGCCTTTTTTGCGGCAATGCACTACTGGTTCCCAAAAATATTTGGAAGAATGTATGATAAGGCCTGGGCCAATGTTGGCTGGCTGATTTTCACCATTGGTTTTCTGGCGTTGTATTCGCCCATGTTCTATTTGGGAATGATGGGGATGCCAAGGCGTTATTACGACTACCTCGAAGAGTTCCATGGAGGAAATATCCTGAGCACTATTGGCTCGTGGGTATTGGTAACCGGTTTTATCATCATTGTTACCAATCTGATTCGCTCGGCGCGAAAAGGAGAACCGGCCGAAATGAATCCGTGGCACAGTAAAACTCTGGAATGGACAGTTACTTCGCCGCCACCTGTATTAAATTTTGAGAAAGAACCTGTTCTGGGAGAAAAAGACGGACCTTATAACTATGACTAATATGGCTGAACATCAACATGCTCATGTGGAGCACCCCGACATGTACGATCCTGAATCGTCGAAAATCGGAATGTGGCTGTTTATTTTTACCGAACTGCTGTTGTTTGGCGGCCTGTTTATTGTTTACTCGGTTTATCGTTATCTGAATCCCGACGCCTTTCACCTGGCGGCTGAAGAACTAAATACCTTTATTGGCGCGTTTAATACTGTTATTCTGTTAGTAAGTAGTATGACGATCGCCATGTCGACAACAGCTTTGCAAAAAGGACACAAAAAAGTGGCCATTGCACTGGTGGTAATAACTTTCATTATTGGCATTGGCTTTTTGGTGAATAAGTATTTTGAGTGGGGCGTAAAATTCTCGCACGGAATCTGGCCGGGATCAGAACAAATGCTGAATGAAATGAGCCAGGGCGAAATCCTTTTCTTTGGTTTATACTTTGTAATGACCGGCTTGCACGCACTGCATATTATTGTAGGCCTTATAATCATGGGTTTTGCCATTAAAGGTGTGGCCAACGGAAAAGTAAATGCCAAACGACCGTCGTTACTCGATAACTGCGGTTTGTACTGGCACCTTGTCGATCTGATCTGGATTTTTCTGTTCCCACTATTTTATCTCATCCATTAAAACTAAAGCTATGTCAGAAGATAAACATCATCATATCGTTCCATATCGATTATACGTCATCGTTTTGTTGGCGCTGTTGGCACTAACTTTTGGGTCGATAGGAATTACCTCGATAGAACTGGGCGAGTTTACCGTTGCTGCAGCCTTGCTGTTTGCCGTAGTAAAATCGGCACTGGTGTTAACTTATTTTATGCACCTTAAATACGACAAACCATACATTAAATTGATGGTAGCCTTTGTGTTTGCCATTTTTGTGGTTGTAATTGTGATAACCTTTTTAGATTACCTCTATAGAGTATAACTATGTATAGCTCAGAAATAACCAAAGCCTCAAATTTTGTTCAGGGTGTCGACACTGCATTTCTTGTTATAATGGGTATATCGTTTTTGTTCCTTATCGGGCTAACGGTAGTAATGCTGGTGTTTATATTTAAATACAACAAGAAAAGGAACCCAAAAGCAACGCAGATTGAAGGAAGTACCAAATTGGAAATCATCTGGACTGTTGTTCCGTTTCTTTTAACTATGCTGATGTTTTACTACGGATGGGCAGGCTGGAAACCCATGCAGCGCGCACCAAAAGATGCTATGGAAATTACCGCTTACGGACGAATGTGGAACTTTAGTTTTGAATATGAAAATGGCCGTCGTACCGATACACTTTTCCTGCCAAAAGATCAGGCTATAAAATTAAACCTGGTAGCCATGGATGTATTGCACAGTTTATACATTCCGGCATTTCGTGTAAAGCAGGATATGGTACCCGGAATGAAAGATAACTTTATGTGGTTTGAGCCCCAAAAAGTTGGAACCTACGAGTTGTATTGTGCCGAATATTGCGGATTGCAACACTCCTACATGTACACGTATGTGGAAGTAATGGAAGATTCTGCTTTCCAAGCCTGGATCGCTGATACAACAAATGTTGCGGCTTCTGCGGCCGAAATTGACTCGCCTGCAGCAACGGGTAAACGAATCATGCAAAATATTGGGTGTTTTGCCTGTCATACATTGGATGGAACCAAACTGGTTGGGCCGAGTTTTAAAGGAATTTGGGGGGCAGAACATACGGTTGAGACTGGTCGTGAAACACGGCAGGTTACAGTTGATGAGGAATATATCCGAAAATCAATTTATGAGCCGAATGCCGATGTGGTGGACGGATACAATAAAGGATTAATGGTTTCGTACGAAGGACAACTTTCGGATGATGACATTGATAATATTATTGAATACCTGAAAACGGTGAAGTAGCAACAAGGCAAAAGGAAAAAGTAGAAAGGCAAAAGAGAAGGATTAGTGATTAAGGATTAAAGTGTCATCCTGAGCGTAGTCGAAGGATGAATTTAGAATGATGATTAACGATTTGAAATTTCAGAACAAAAGGCAGTAGGCAAAAAACAATACGCAAAATTCTATTGTGTCTGATGTGGTCTATGTGGTTCAAAAACAAGGCAAAAGTTTAAAGTAAAAAAGCAAAAGTGAGGAAGGCTTTGCCTGCCGAAATCCCGATCGTAGCGTCGGGGGAAGGATAAGTGATTAAGGATTAATTGAGTGAATGAGTAGACAGTAGGCAAAAAACAATACGCAAAATTCTATTGTGTCTCATGTGATCTATGTGGTTCAAAAAAAATATGAAACAGCAACTAAAAATAATATACGAATTGGGCAAAGTTCGAATATCTCTGCCCATTGCCTTATCGGCATTAACCGGTTATGTACTTTTTACGCACAATGTTGATGCGCAAGGCTGGTGGCTGTTATTTGGTGTATTTTTTATGGCTTGCAGTTCAAGTGTTCTTAACCACTGGCAGGAGCGCGATATTGATGCACAAATGCCACGTACAAAAGACCGTCCGTTACCTTCAGGAAGGATTAGCCCTAAAAACGCATTATTGGTAGCTATTGGTTTTGCTGTTCTTGGCTCAGTAATTCTTATTTTTAGTAATCCGCCACTGGCTCTGCTTTTAAGCTGGCTAACACTGTTTTTTTACAACGGGGTTTATACACCGCTAAAAAAAGTATCGGCTTTTGCCGTAATTCCCGGATCGATGGTAGGGGCAATTCCGCCAATGATAGGTTGGGCAGGAGCTGGTGGAAGTCTAACGTCAGAGGTTATTCTAATGGTAGCTGCCTTCTTTTTTATCGGGCAAATACCGCATTTCTGGTTGCTGCTGCTCATGTTTGGCGAGCAATACAAACTGGCTAAAATGCCCAGTCTGAACCAGCTTTTTTCCGAACTGCAAATAAAACGGGTTACTTACACCTGGATTTTAACAACAGTTGCTTCGGCATTCCTGGTTATCTTTTTTGTTATCGGCAACAAACTCATCATGTTTTTGCTGCTATTTTACATTTTTTACCTGTTGTCGTCGCTTACTATGGCGGTGTTTGTTCAGAACGAATTTAAAGTTCGCCCCTCATTCTACAAACTCAATTTCCTCTATCTTTTTATGATGATCTTTTTAATTGTTGATAGTTTGGTTCATACATAGATTTGCGGAATCACAACGTGCCGTTTATTTTAACTACATTTGTAGCACATATTAAAAGAATTGAATGACATTTGAAGAACTTGGCATTAATTACGATTTATTGGATGCCATAGAATACATGGGATTTAAAAATGCGACTCCGATTCAGGAGCAGGCAATTCCCACTATCCTTGAAGGTAGCGACCTAATTGCCTGTGCCCAAACGGGAACAGGGAAAACCGCAGCTTTTTTACTCCCAATCCTTGATTTAATTGCCGACCTGCCCGGCGGCGAAACCTCAACGCTGATTATTGTACCAACACGCGAGTTGGCCATGCAAATCGATCAGCAGGTGCAGGGAATTGGCTATACCATGGGTATTCATTCCATTGCCCTGTACGGCGGTGGCGATGGCGACGAATGGGGCCAACAAAAAAGAGCATTGACAAAAGGAGCCGACATTATTATTGCCACACCCGGAAAACTGATTTCGCACCTAAACCTGGGATATGTGAAATTTGACAAAATCGAATTTCTGATTCTCGATGAGGCTGACCGAATGCTTGATATCGGTTTTTACGAAGACATTACCAAGATTATTTCGTACCTGCCAAAAGAGCGCCAAACGCTGATGTTCAGCGCAACCATGGCACCTAAGATCAGGAAACTGGCATCGGAGATTCTGAATAATCCCAAGGAGATTAACATTGCCATGTCGAAACCGGCAGAAGGCGTGTTACAAGCCGCCTACCTTATCTACGACAAACAAAAGGGCGATTTGGTGGCGCACCTTATTTCCGAGAATCCGGATTACAACAGCGTTATCATTTTCTGCTCAACCAAGCGCGTAACCAACGAATTAGCAAAACGGCTAAAAAAGAAAGGTTTTGACGCCGAAGCGATTTCGTCGGATCTGGAACAGAAAGACCGCGAAAGTGTGCTGAATGGATTTCGCTCACGGCGCATTCGTATTTTGGTGGCTACCGATGTAATGAGCCGCGGCATCGACATTAAAGATATTAACCTGGTAATTAATTACGATGTGCCCGGCGATGCCGAAGATTATGTACACCGTGTAGGACGTACTGCCCGTGCCGATTCAACGGGTGTGGCACTTACGCTGGTGAACGAAGACGACATGTACAAGTTTCACCGCATTGAAGAGCTGATCGAGCGCGAGGTGTTTAAAATTCCTTTGCCCGAACAGTTTGGCGTAGGCCCCGAATGGAAAACACCGTCGAAAGGGAAAAAGCAGAAACACGGGAAATTCCATAAATACAAAAAAGGAGACAGCCAGCACAAACACCGCAAAAGTTATCAGCAAAGGAAGAAAAAGTAAATGCACATTGGCAGTCAGTATAAAGAAAGAATCCGGTCCGTATTTTTAAGCAATAACGGGGCGGATTTTTTTATCTCATTTGTGCTTTAAACCGATGCTGTGTCAAACAGCTAAGCCTTTGTTTGCTTCGGTTATTTCTGCTGCTCTTTACGGTGCAGCCTTTCTTTTCTTTTTCTGCTGAGGTAACGGCGTACCGGCATGTCAACAAATCGCATTACCAGCCAGGCAAATACTACCAGTGCTACCGTCCCGAACAGGATAATCCATACCAGCTGTTGGTTCGACGGACTTTTTGCAACAAAATAATTGCCAAACAACCAAATAAATGCATAGTGCGTCATGTACAGCGGGTACGAAATGTTGCCCATAAAAACGCATATTTTTTGCAGCGGTGCCGATAAGGATGAGCCTGCACCAAGCGCTATTAAAAGCGGGAAGTAAAACAATACGATGATAGGCTCGGTTAGCGCGGTGTTCCACAATACAGAGCTAAAAAATGCGGCAGACAGCAGGAGTGACAGTACGATAAAGCCAAGTTTATTTTTAATAATCCAGCCCGAGCGGTAAATAAGCAGCCCCGCCAAAAACGAATAGCTCATGCGAATTCCGCCATCAAAAAATGTTTCGCCATTCCAGCCACCCAGCAAATTGCCGGCTCGGTAACTTATCCATACAATACCGCCGGCAGCCAGTGCCAGCAGCACCCACAGTAATTTTTTCGAAAGGCGAACCAAAACCAGAGCGTAAAGTATGTTGGCGATGTACTCCCAAAACAGCGACCACGATGGCGCATTTAAACTAAAAAGATTAAAAAAGCGCTCTTCCATTACCGGAAGCGGAATCATTAACAACGCGCAAACAAAAATTAACGCGATGTTTCCCAGCGAATGGGCACTGGCATGGTCGGCAAACGGATCGAGAAAAAGCCCGAGCAGACCAAGTATAGTTCCGATAACCACCAGGGGATGAAGGCGTATCAGCCGCGAAGTGAAAAAGGCGCGGATGCCCATTTGTGGCAGGCGCTTATCGTAAGCATACGCAATTACAAAACCCGAAAGGCAAAAGAAAAAATCGACAGCCAAAAAACCATGCCCGATAAAGTTTTGGGTAAAATCGGGAATAATCCATTCCATAAAATGAAATACTACTACTGCCAGGGCAGCAATACCCCGAAGGCCATCTAATATGTGAAAATGCTGTTTGCTTTGCAGCACAGCTAACTCTTTTGAATGATTCATTTTTGTTAAATATCCGGGGCGCTCCCGGTTGATTTTAATAAGATTAGTTGGAAGCGGCAAACATATACAAAAGGCGATTTTAATCCAAATTAAAAAATGCTAAAAGGTGCCATGTCGGCAGGTAAGATTATAGCCCGGGCAGACGTTTAAAAAAACAATTACTTCTATGCACTGCCACCACCGTAACCAACGATGCTGAAACGTGTCGGGGCTTTGCCCCTGTGTGCTATTAGTTGATGCAGTTAAACAATTTTACAATTTAGCAATTTAACAATTCAACAATATAATACTTCAAATTTTTCTTGACAGGAGTCAAATACTGTCACGCCTTATAGTTGTTAATACCACCCTGCTTTTTTCTTTAAACCAGATGTGTAAAAGTAATACCAATTGTATTTCATCGTGAGCTTTAAGCGATACATTGAGATTATCCCGAATTCTTTTCGGGAGTTAATGCCGATAATAAACGAAAGAGGCTTTAGGGGTTTGCGAACTAAAGGCTCATTTCAATATTAAATCGGTATAATTTCCCTTCAAAATAACCTGGCTTTTATCGGCAATGTGCTGAAAATGCCTTTCCTCCAATCAGGAAAAGGGTAAAAAGCTGATTACAAGAGTAGAATGAGTGGAAAAAAAATTTATATTTGTTTGTAGGACGCAATAAAAAAGAACAGGGTTTTTACGCTTGTTAGCTTGTTTCAGCAGAATGTTGGTAGGAGTGGTAAAAGTCTTTTCAAATAGCAGTTTGTGTAATGTATTGTTGAACTAAAATGAATGTATTATGAAACGTATTTTAGTGGCAGAAGACAACAGATTAATTCTGGAGACCGTTGCGCATAGTTTATCCCGAGAAGGCTACGAAATTATTAAAGCCGAGGATGGAAAAGACTGCCTGGCAAAACTCGAAAGCAATGAGGTGGATTTGCTTATTACCGATTTGTATATGCCAAATTTGAATGGCCTGGAAGTGATTTCGAAATTAAACGAGACCGGTAAAAAGCAAATTCCGGTAATGGTTCTTTCGGCAGCAGGAGCTGAAGAAAGTGTGATGAAAGCTTTTGATCTGGGTGCCGACGATTACATGGTAAAACCTTTTAGCCTGATTGAATTAAATATTAGGGTAAAAAGATTATTAGCTGCCAGGAAGTAAAATTTTAGTTTCAATTAGAAACCCGTAATCAATGCAACATATCAGCCTTGCGATAAATAAATTGATCGTAAATAGTTTTGTTTTTTTATGTTTTCTTGCTTGGCCTCAGGTTGTTCAGGCGAAGCAGCCGTTAAATGTACAAAACCAAATTACGATACAACAAGAGGACAGCGTTGAAAATTCGGAGGCTGAAAATGCTGTTGTTGACCTTACTCAAAAAGCAGGTGTTGAAAATCAGCCATTAAATTCGGCCGACACCTTTCCCCAAAAAAATACAATTGATTCTGCCGGGAAAAAGAAGCAACATAACCATTCGATAATCAATGTTTTTATTTCGGATAAAAAAATTGAACTCCTGAAAAATAAGCTAACAGAATACGGCGAAAAACATTTACCGCGAAAAATCAGGACAGTTTATCTCGATATCGTTGAAAAAGTTTTTGATTATTCGCTGTTGCTGTTTTTAGCTGCACTGATTTTAATCTTTATTGCAAACATTGCATTTGTGCTGCTAACCTTAAATTTTACCATCAAAAGAAAAAATCAGAAGGAAAAGTTCGGGCGCATATACGGGAAAATGTACGAAGATGTGATTATGGCCTACATTTTCGGAAACATCGACTGGGAAAAAGCATTGATTAAACTCAAGCGAATTAAAAACAAAGCCAACCGCCGCATTTTAATCTCGGTTCTTATGAATTTTAAGGCCAACTTTAAAGGTGAACTCGAAAAATTCATTCCGGAAATTTATGTGAAATTAAACCTGCAAAACGATTCACTAAAACTGGCCAGATCGCGACACAGCCATAAAAAAGTTATGGGTATAATGGAGCTCACACACCTGTATCCGCAGGGCGCAAAAGGAATGATTAGTACCTTGATTAACCACTCGAACGATTATGTGCGCACAGAAGCACAAATTGCTTATGTTACCTTAAATGCCGAAAATCCGTTTAGCTTTTTTGAAAAGCTGAAACAACCCTTTGCCAAATGGGCGCAATTGTCGGTGTTTTACCTTATCCGGCTTAACCAGATACCGGTGCCCGCATTTGCCCGCTTTCTGTCTTTTAAACATTACAATATCAGGAATTTCAGCCTGAAAATGATCACCTTTTTTCAGCAGTTTGAAGATGTTTCGGAAGTAATAAAAATGGTGGATAACGAAATGGAAGAGACCCGTTTTCTGGCCTACAAAGCCATTAACGACCTGCGTTTATACGACAGCCGCGAATTATTAAAAAAGAAATTTGAGGGCGAAACAAACCGAAACAAACTCGAAATTCTGAAAGCTTTTAAAAACATTGGCGATACCGATGATTTTGCTTTTCTTGAGGAGGTAATGAAAACCGGTTCGATATCGTTGAAACTGGAAGCATGCCGCTCGGTGTATTATATGGGGCAGGAAAGCAGGGATAAAATTAGTAAGCATACAAAAGAAGAAATACCGGAGTTGGAGCTGTTATTGGCTCATGTTAAGGATCCGCGAAATTAGTTTATGGGAATTGTAAGGATAATAATCGAATCGCTGTTTCTGATTTATACAATTAGTATTTTCAGTTTTTATTTTTGGCTGGCCATTGTTTCGGCCAGGGAATTGATACGTAATGTTCGCGAAGCCAAAACAACCAACTTTGATGCGCTTCTGTCATCTCCTTTTGCCCCTAAAATTTCGCTGCTGGCACCGGCCTACAACGAATCGCTTACCATTGTTGATAACATAAAAGCACTGCTTGGGCTGTATTATCAGAATTTCGAGATAATTGTTATTAACGATGGCAGCAAAGACGATTCGCTCGTGAAAACAATTGCTGCGTTCGATCTCGAGAAAGTACCTTTTGCCATCGATTATCAGATTCAGTGCCAGGAAATTCTGGGCGTATATAAATCGAAGACAAAGGCGTACTCCAACCTTACTGTGGTGGATAAACGCAACGGCGGAAAAGCCGATGCACTAAATGCCGGAATAAACATTGCCAAAGGCGATTATTTTATTTCCATCGATGTGGATTCTATCATCGATCCGCATGCCCTGAAAAAATTAATCAAGCCCTTCCTTGAAGCAAGCGACAAGAAGGTAATTGCTGCCGGAGGGGTAATTCAAATTGCCAATTCGTGTGTAATCGAAAACGGACAGTTGGTGGAAGTAAATGTTCCCAGCAAACTGATTCCCCGTTTCCAGGTGATCGAATACAGTCGTTCGTTTCTGATGGGCAGGCTGGCCTGGAGCCGCCTCGATGGTTTATTGCTGATTTCGGGGGCACTCGGCCTTTTCGACAAAGAAGTGGTTATAAATTGCGGAGGCTACTACACGCAAACCGTTGGCGAAGATATGGAGCTGGTGGTACGCATGCGCAAATACATGGCCAATCAGGGGATAAAATACAAGGTGGTTTACATTTCCGATCCCTTGTGCTGGACCGAAGCTCCATCAACGCTAAAAGTACTCGGAACACAGCGAAACCGGTGGACCCGTGGTACCATTGATACCATAATGCTGCACCGCGATATTTTTATGAACCGGAAGTTTGGTTTTATGGGCATGGTGTCGCATCCGTACTGGGTGTTTTTCGAATGGCTGGCCCCGATTGTAGAATTTTTAGGTATCATTTATTTTTTATCGATAGCCTTGCTTGGCCTTGCCGACTGGTCGTTTTTTTACGTCATGTTTGGCTTTATTTTCTTTTTTGCCATAATGATTTCTACCTATGCCATTTTGTTCGACCATTTGGCGTACAACCGCTACAAGAAAAAAAGAATGATACTAAAATTACTGATGACCACCTGGCTGGAGCCCTTTATCTACCATCCTTTAATTGTGTATTGGGGACTTCAGGGGAACTACGACTATTTCATTAAGAAGAAAAAGTCGTGGGGAAAAATGACACGCGCCGGATTTGATATTTCGAAACAAAAAAAATAAAATACAGTGAAACAGAACCGATTGTATTTCCAAATTATAAGTGTACTTGTTATTCTGCTGGTTACAGGAACAGCGGGCATTCTGCAGGCTCAAACCTTTGATGAGGCCCGGAATTACGCCTTTAACGGCGAACGGGAAAAAGCGCGCGACATTTGCCGTCAGATTCTTGCTGAAGGATTTAATTCGGATGTGGCTTTATTAATGGGACGAACTTACGCATGGGACGGAATGTACGATTCGGCAAGGGTGGTGTTGCAAGACGTTTTGGTACAGCGTCCCGAAAACATGGAAGCTTATGACGCGCTTTCTGATGTTGAATTTTGGGCGGATAACAACGCACAAGCCATTGAGTATTGCAACGCCGCATTAAAGCTTGAGCCGGAATCGCCGAAGTTTGCAATGAAAAAAGCCCGTATTCTTTACAGCGATGAACAATACAATGAGGCAGTTGATGTGTTGGAAACCTATCTGCACGAAAACCCGGGCGAACCCGATTTTCTGCTTAAGTTAAAAGAATACCGGCTCGATGCAATGAAAAACAAAATCAGGGTGGTATATACCTACGATAGTTTCGACAGCGATTTTAACCGCGATCCCTGGCATTTTCTGGCACTGTCGTATGGGCGAAAAACCAAACTGGGATCGGTTATTGCACGCTTGAATTACGCCAATCGTTTCGATTCAAACGGGCTGCAGTTTGAAGTGGATGCCTATCCCAAAATTGGCGAAAACAATTATGCTTACGTCAATTACGGCTATTCATCGGATGCACTCTTCCCGGGAAACCGTTTTGGTTTTGAATTGTACCACAACTTCCCGAAGGCCTGGGAAGGTTCGATAGGAATGCGCTACCTCGATTTCAGCTCTTCGGGGGTTGATATTTATACCGCTACATTGGGGAAATATGTGGGCAATTACTGGATATCGCTGCGATCGTACGTTACGCCCGATACCGACGGGACTTCGGTTTCCGGCGCTTTGTCGGTACGGCGCTATTTTGCCGATTCTGAAAATTATTTGGGGCTTAAACTAAGCTATGGCGTTTCGCCCGACGACAACAGGAAACCAATTGATACGGAAAAGAACCTGACCTTAAAAACCCGGTCGGTAAGGGCCGAATACAACCGGCTGATCAAAAAAATATGGATTGTAAGCGCCGGATTTAATGTTGGCAGCGAACAACTGGAACCCGGCAATTATTCAGGCTACTATTCGTTCGATGTTGGATTTTCGAGGTTGTTTTAATGGGGAATTAAATGGAGAAGAGTACCGATACATTTGGCTTGCTTGTGCGCACATTAAGGCGGTTTGTCAGCCTGAGTTTTATTCTGGCCGGGATGATTTTGCTCGTGCGTTTACACGAGATGATAATCCTCTCCAATTACCACAATTATCCGCCGGGTAGTTTTAGCTCGCTGCTTATCGGAATAAAATACGACATTGTCTTGTATCTGCGGGTTTCAGCTGTGCTGATGATTCCGTTTTTGCTGTTGGGTTTGTTTAGCCAAAAAGCAGCACGTATATTTTTTATTTCTGCTTCGGTAGTATTGGTGTTGGGCGATATGTTGTTGCTCAAATATTTCTCGGTGGCAGGGGTTCCGCTGGGCTCCGATTTGTTTGCCTATTCCATCGAAGAAATCAACCAAACCGTACAAAGTTCGGGCGAAATGAATGTGTGGCCCTTTATTTTTATGGCCCTCTTTTTGGCTTACATGGTGCGGGTTTTTATTAAACACGTTTACTTGAAACTAAAACCGTGGATGCTCATTGTTATTTCGGCGGCCATGTTTGCCTCATTGGCCCCACTCGATATTTTAAAACCACAACCCTCTGATTTTGAAAACGAATTTTCGCTTTTTGCAGCCACCAATAAACTCAACTTTTTTAGCGAAAGTGTTCTTGAACATTATGTGTTCGACGAGCAGTTCGACAAGCAAACCTACACTTTTAAAACAACGGTGGCCACTGCCGATGGTGCTTTTACTTACCTCGACGAAGATTACCCGTTTCTGCACAACGAAACAACACCCGATGTTTTGGGGAAGTATTTCCAGCCGCTGGAAACCAAACCGAACATTGTTTTTGTAATTGTTGAAAGTCTTGGCCGGGCATACAGTGGCGAGGATGCTTACCTCGGAAGTTTTACGCCTTTCCTTGATTCGCTGATGGATAAAAGTTTGTACTGGGAAAATAATTTAAGCACCTCGGGCCGGACTTTTGGGGTGCTTCCGTCAACTCTGGCATCGGTTCCGTTTGGTAACCGTGGTTTTACTGAGCTTGGCGAAGATATGCCCGATCATTTAAGCCTGATGAGCATCCTGAAAACCCAGGCCGGTTATACCGGATCGTTTACCTACGGCGGTGAGGCGCATTTCGACAATATGGATGTTTTTCTGAAAAGGCAGGGAGTAGATAGAATCATTGATAATGCCGGTTTTGGCGAGGGGTATGAAAAAATGCCGGCTTCTGCTACCAGTGGTTTCTCCTGGGGCTTTGGCGACAAAGAAATTTTCAGACGTTACATCGAAGAAATCAAAACCGACACCGCAAATCCACGAGTTGATGTTATTCTTACCCTGGCCATGCACAGTCCTTTTGTGGTTGAAAATCAGCGTTATTATCTCGCGAAATTTAACGAGCGGCTAGCGGAATTGAAGCTCCCGGAAAAAACAAAAGCATTTAACCGCAATTATGAGAAACAGTTTTCAACGGTGCTTTATTTCGATGATGCCCTGAGGTATTTCTTTAGCGAGTTCAGGAAACTGCCTTCGTTTAACAACACCATTTTTGTAATTACAGGCGACCATCGTATGCCGGAAATTCCGATAAGTACACAGCTCGACAGGTTTCATGTGCCACTGGTTATTTATTCACCTCTGCTTAAAAAAGCGGCTAAATTTTCATCGCTTGTCACCCATTTTGATGTTACTCCTTCGTTGCTTGCCATGATGGATGCCGATAGCATCATTTCGCGTCCGAAGGCAGCCGCCTGGATCGGGCATGGCCTCGACGATGAAGAAGATTTCAGGGTGGCCAATGCCTATCCGCTGATGCGTAACAAAAACGAAATCCTCGATTTTATCGATGGCGAACGGATGTTGGCCAACAAAATAATTTACCAGGTTTACGAGAACATGGACATTGAAACTGTTGATGAGCCCGAAAAGGAAAAAGAATTAGAAGCTGAACTCAACAATTTCCTGTTAAAGAATAACCATGCCTGCAAAAACAATAAACTTATTCCCGATTCGCTGAAAGTTTATATGTACCAAGGGCAATAAGGATATCGTCGCCCTTATGGTTGAAACACAAACGATGTAGCCAATTGCCTGCTCGTTCTGAAATCTGAAATCGTTAATCATCATTCGACTACGCTCAGGATGACACTTTGCCTTTTGCCTTTTTACTTTAAACTTTTGCCTTGTTTTTGAACCACATAGATCACATCAGACACAATAGAATTTTGCCGGTTGCTTTTTGCCTACTGCCTACTCATTCACTCAATTAATCCTTAATCACTAATCCTTCCCCCGACGCTACGGTCGGGATTTCGGCAGGCAAAGCCTTCCTCAACTTTTGTCCTTTTTACTTTCTCCTTTTGCCTTGTTTTTGACCCACACAGATCACATCAGACACAATAGAATTTTGCCTACTGCCTACTCATTCACTCAATTAATCCTTAATCTCTAATCCTTCTCTTTGCCTTTTTACTTTAAACTTTTGCCTTGTTTTTGAACCACATAGATCACAACAGACACAATAGAATTTTTGCCGGTTGTTATTGCTGTTGGCTTGTTCTTTCTTTTGCCAATTACCCCTCAATTACTCATTTACTAATTCTCTTATTTACCCTTTAATCCTTAATCATTAATCCTTCCCCCGACGCTACGGTCGGGATTTCGGCAGGCGAAGCCTTCCTCAACTTTTGCCTTTTTACTTTAAACTTTTGCCTTGTTTTTGAACCACACAGATCACATCAGACACAATAGAATTTTGCCTACTGCCTACTCATTCACTCAATTAATCCTTAATCTCTAATCCTTCCCCGACCTACGATCCGGATTTCGACAGGCAAAGCCTTCCTCAACTTTTGTCCTTTCCACTTTTTCCTTGTATTTTTGCCGCCCTAAAAATGTATAAATGAGCAGGGTAGTAGTAGGACTTTCGGGAGGTGTTGATTCGAGTGTGGCAGCCTGGCTGCTGAAGGAGCAGGGGCACGAGGTAATTGGGTTGTTTATGATTAACTACCGCGAACGCGAAGGGGTGCTTACCAGTTCGTGTACGTGGGAAGAAGACTCGCTAATTGCCAGAATGGTGGCCAAAAAACTCGATATACCGTTTCATATTGTCGATTTAAGCGCCGATTATAAAAAGCGCGTGGTGGATTATATGTTTGCCGAATACCAGGCCGGACGTACGCCTAACCCCGATGTACTGTGTAATCGCGAGATTAAATTCGACACCTTTATGGAAGAAGCCCTGAAGTTTGATGCCGATTTTGTGGCAACAGGGCATTATTGCCGTAAATCGGAGATTGAAGTGGATGGAAAAACCATTCACCAATTGCTGGCCGGTAAAGATCCGAATAAAGATCAGAGTTATTTCCTGTGTCAGTTGAACCAGAAACAGCTTTCAAAAGCCATGTTTCCGGTAGGTGAACTGTTAAAGCCTGAGGTGCGCGAAATTGCGCGCCGGCAAAATCTGCCAACTGCCGAACGTAAAGATTCGCAGGGAATTTGTTTCGTTGGGAAAGTTGATCTTCCAACATTTTTGCAGCAGCAGTTAGAACCCAAAGTGGGTAATGTAATCGAGATTCCGGCCAAATTTATGGAAAAGAAAAAGCAGCTTGAGGTTACGGAAGAAAACTATAAAAAGCTGTGTTTTCAGTTTCCGTATAAACCCTGGAACGGCGAAGTGATTGGCGAACACCAGGGGGCCCACTTTTATACGGTTGGGCAGCGTAAAGGCCTGAATATTGGTGGCCGCAAAGAGCCACTTTTTGTAATTGGTACCGACGTGAAACGCAATATTATTTATGTGGGCGAAGGATTTGAACACCCGGGATTGTACCGCAAAGGTTTGTTTGTAGCCACCGAAAATATGCACTGGATTCGCCCTGATCTGGAAATGCAGGTTGGCGAAAAACGCGAATTTGATATCCGCATTCGTTACCGCCAGCCGCTGGAAAAAGGAACAATACATCTGAAAGATGACGGTGCCTGGTTTCTGTTCGAAAACGAACAACGGGGAATCACTTCGGGGCAATTTGCCGCCTGGTACCTAGAGGATGAACTGATTGGCTCGGGAGCGATTTTATGAGTTGAAGGACTGAAGGACTGAAGGATTGAGGTAAAGAATGAATGCTAAAATGCTTGAATTCATCCAGCATCCAGTTGAGCGAAGCGAAATCCCGACCGGAAGCGTCGGGGCATCCAGTTTTCAACATCCGGAATCCGTTGCGCTGTTTTTACAGACTTTATACTAAATTTGAAAAAAAAATAGTACCACATGATAAAATCAATGACCGGCTTTGGTAAAGCCGAATTCGAGGTAAACAACAAAAAAATTACCATTGAAATTAAATCGCTGAACAGTAAGCAAATCGATATTAACACCCGTACCCCTGCCTTGTATCGCGAAAAAGATATTTTAATTCGTAAGGCAATTGCCGAAAAACTGGTACGCGGAAAAGTTGATTTTAACATTTACGTGGAAAACCTGGGCGACGAAACCAATTCGAAAATAAACGAACCAATTTTAAAAGGTTATTACAATCAGTTGAGCGATGTCAGCAAACAACTTGGCCTGTCTGTAGACCACAGCACTTTGCAGGCAGCGATGCGTTTGCCCGATGTGGTAAAAACCGAGTACGAAACACTCGACGAAACAGAGTGGGAAACCATTTACAAGAATATTCTGGCTGCACTAGGCGATATTAATGATTTCCGTGCGAAAGAGGGAGAGGCACTTGAGGCCGATATTCTGGGTAATGTGGAGAACATCAGCAATTTATTGAAACAGGTTGAGCCGTTCGAAAAACAGCGTATTGAAGCCTTGAAAGTTCGTTTGACGGACAACCTGGAAGCGCTGAAAATGATTGGTAATGTGGATGAAAACCGTTTTGAGCAGGAGCTGATTTTTTACCTGGAGAAACTGGACATTAACGAGGAGAAAGTTCGTTTGGCCAATCATTGCGAGTATTTCTTCGAAACCGCAAAACAAAATGGTGCTTCGGGTAAAAAGCTGGGTTTTATTTCGCAGGAAATTGGTCGCGAAATCAACACCATCGGTTCAAAAGCCAACGAAACCAATATTCAGCGTATCGTGGTGCAAATGAAAGACCACTTGGAGCGCGTGAAAGAACAATTGTTAAACGTGTTGTAACAAGGCAAGATTAACAAGGCAAAAGGCAAAAGAAGAAAGGCAAAAGGGGGCACGAACAAATCAAAAGTAGAAAGTTAAAAGGCAAAAGTAAATTTAAATAAAGTTAGCCTTATGGAAAATAACCTTCAAAAAAGAATCTTTGAATTTGTTACGGAAGTGATACTTTATCTGCGAACCTTGCCTGATTCACAAGAGTTTAAAATTATAAAAAATCAATTGATCAAAGCAGCGTCTTCTACCGGCGCTAATTACGAAGAGGCGCAGGCTGCATCCTCAAAAGCTGATTTTACCTACAAGACGGAAATTTCGTTAAAGGAGATGAGGGAGAGTAACTATTGGTTAAGGCTGATTCAGTCGATTAGTAAAAACTTAAATTCTAACGATGAAAAATTAAGCTACTTAATCAAAGAATCCGGAGAATTAAAATTGATTTTGGGTAGTATTGTATCCAAAACGAAAAAGAATAAATAGCCGCACTCTATTTTCTTCCTTTTCCTTTGAACTTTTGCCTTTTTACTTGAACAACCTATTTTTGCTCCCGACGCTAGCGGTCGGGATTTTGCTTCGCTCAACTTTCTACTTTGAACTTTCGACCTGAATAACTTACTTTTGCCTTTCTACTTGAATAACCTACTTTTGCCTTTTTACTTTGAACTTTCTACTTGAATAACCTACTTTTGCCTTTGAACTTTTTTACTTGAGCAATGAAAGGAAAATTAATTATATTTTCAGCTCCATCGGGGGCTGGGAAAACTACCATCGTAAAACATTTATTACAGCAAGGTTTCGATCTTGAATTTTCAATATCGGCCACCAGCCGAGAGCCGCGTCACACCGAAACGCACGGTAAGGATTACTACTTTTTATCTGGCGAAGAGTTTTTGGCAAAAGTTGAAAACGACGAGTTTTTGGAGTGGGAAGAAGTGTATAAAGGTACCAGTTACGGAACGCTGAAAAGCGAAGTGGAACGTATTCGCGAGCAAGGCAAAAATGTGGTTTTTGATGTGGATGTTGTTGGCGGCCTGAACATTAAAAAATACTACGGCGATGAGGCGCTTGCCGTTTTTGTGCAGCCTCCTTCGGTGGAAGAATTGCGCAAACGCCTGGTTGGCCGGTCAACCGACAGCGAAGAGAAAATTGCCATGCGCGTTGCCAAAGCCGAGCACGAATTAAGTTTTGCCCCACAGTTTGATGTGGTGATTATTAACGACAAGCTCGAAGATGCTTTTGTGGAAGCCGAAAAAATTATAGCTGAATTTCTGAAGAAGTAAAAATATCCAATAATGAATGATCAATGTAGAATTTTTAAATTTGGATATTGATTATTCAGCATTGGGAGTTTAAAAAGCAAATGAATAACCTGGTTACCGACATACTCGCACCCAAAACCAATCTGCAGCTAACGATTGGGCTTTATTTTGGTAGCTATAATCCTATTCACATCGGGCATTTGGCCATTGCCAATTATATGGTTGAATATACTGACATCGACCAGCTTTGGTTTGTGGTGTCGCCGCATAATCCGCTGAAAAGGAAAAACAATTTACTCGACGATTACCAGCGTCTGGAAATGGTACACCGTGCCGTTGAAAACGACGACCGTCTGCGGGCTTCAAATATCGAATTCAATTTGCCAAAACCAAGTTATACGGTTGATACACTGGTTTATCTGAAGGAAATACATCCGAACTATCATTTTAAAATATTGATGGGATCGGATAATCTGGAGAACTTTCATAAGTGGAAAAATTACGAAACCATTCTTCAGAATTATGGAATAATCGTTTACCCGCGCCCCGGTTTTAATCCCGCTAACGTACAGGTGGAGAGAAACATAGCTATAGCAAAGCATGCACCCCTTATGGAAATCTCCTCTTCGTTTATCCGAAAAGCCATAAAAGAAGGAAAAGATGTGCGGCATTTTCTTCCGCAAAAAAGCTGGGAATATTTAGAGGAAATGAATTTCTACAGGTAGTTATACCAATTTGGTACTATATCACGCCTTCGCGAACGCAACGGGCAATCAATTCGGTGGTGTTGTGGCAATCCGTTTTTTTCAGAATATTTTTTTTGTGGGTGTTAATGGTGTGCGGCGAGATGTTTAAAGCTTCGGCTATTTCTGCAAAAGTTTTTCCTTTGGCAATATTGGCCAGTATCTCTTTCTCGCGCAAGGTAAAAAGCGTGTGATAGTTCAGTTCTTCAGGATGAAATTCATCATCGGTAGATAATGAGTAGTAGGATGGCAGACCGTCGCCGATAAACGAAATTTTATGGTCAACAGCCATGTTCAGGTAAGTAACATCGGTGTGAATTCCCAGCACTTGCTGCACTTTGCCATCCTCTGAAACAGTAAGCGTTTTCGACTGTTGCAGAATGGTTTTATAACTTCCGTTGGCGTGCCGAAGCCGCAACACATAAACTACTTTATATTTTAAAATATCTTCAGTACGCAGGTGGTTTAGAATAAAATCTACAGCTTTAGCTTCTTTTCGGTGCATTTGTTTCAGGTCTTCAGGATGCACCAACTCAAACAACCGGTCGAGGCTCCATTCTTTTGCATTGAGTCCTAAAACGTTTTCAATGCGCGGATCGACATACTCCATTTTAAGTGTGTCGAAATTCATGATGTAATAATAGGAATTTCCGGCCGAGAATAAATTGGCCACTTGTTCAATAATGTTCAGGTATAACTCCGATTTCACCGGACGCTCAACTTTATTAGGCTCCCAGGCTTTTTTTATTTTGTTTATACTTTTTTCATCCATAATTGAAACAGTATTCAAAAAATTCCCAACCTACAATGTACGTAAAAATACCTAATTTTGGGTATTTACTTTTCGACTTTACTAATATAACTTGCAGCAGATTAAAAAACAGCCACAAGAGAATTAAGAAATTCTCCGGTCACACGAAATTTATAAAAGCAGGAATCCAGACTCCTGCTTTTTTTTATCTCGTTCGCGTCATATCTTCATCCACACAAATCGTAAAATCTGCAGTACCGGTATTTTTTTTAGTTAGTTCCGATATATCATCTTGTGTAACCGAATGTATTGTGACAATTTTTAGTGCCGGATTTTCATGTTTAAGGTACCAGAAAATGCTTTCAAAGTTTTGCGAATGGTACGCTCCGTGGTAATGCAAAAGTATTTTCCCCGGCTTCCAGTTTTGCAGTATAAAATGGGCCATGGTGGCATCTTTAATGGCTTGCGCTTTGGGAAAATTTGCTGTAACATGGCTTCCCATTCCCTCCATTTTCATCATGCTGGAATAACAGTTTAGTGTTGAATCGTAAGCAGGCGGCAACGGAGGCAAAAAGGTTTTTGCTTCGTCCGATAATTCTTCCAGGCCCTCAAAACCTTGTTTGTTTACCAGGGCTGCATATCTGCGCGGAACGTTGGTGGCTACAAAATAAAGGCCACTGTCTTTGGCAAATTCTACCAGCGGTTTATAGTCAGTTTTGTAGTTGGGCCATAATTTAATTTCGTCCTCAAAGTTGCGTTGAGAGATTTTTCCCGAAAGGTATTCGTCCATAATTAACTGGTTATCGCTTTCGAACATTTCGGCACCCAAAACCAGGTTTTTACCGTTTTGTAGGTAAAGATCTTTTGTGAGTTCCAACTGCAGCCAGTGCGAAATCGGGTTGTCGTGTAATTCGCCAAACAAAACGATGTCGGCGTTTCCCATTTGCTTCAACATTTTTTCGTATTTCACCGGCTTCCCATCTTTATTATAAAGCACATAGGCCGGCTTCCCGGATTTAAATGATGAAAATAGCAACAAAGTGATGATGCTTAGAATCAGAAAGTTCTTCATTATAATAACTTTTAATACTACTTATCAACAAATATTTTCCGGCAGAGTTTACAAAAACGTTTGAATAGAGTAAGGATTGAGCTTTTTGGCTTCTGTTGATTTAACACTTTTAACATTCCTAAAAATAGTTTAACAATAATTTGCCTTAGTTAAATCGCCTTAACAGAATTATCATCTAGTTTTGAAGTGCGGATAGGAAATTTATAAAGCTTTAGGAATACATGAACAGTATTCAGAAAACGTCAGAAACCAGGGGTTGTCGATTAACAAAGGCAGCCCTTTTTTCTTATCGGAATAATTACCCGTGGCTTTGCCTTGGGGGGCCGCATTCTCACCCCAGTCCAGGGGAGATGGCATCCGTCAATTGACGGATGTCAGAGGGGTGAAATGAAGAATGATGATTAACGATTTGTGTTGGCAGAAGTAGTGCTGGCACAGAATCTATTCCAGATGTTCTAACCTGTACAAACTTTGTGCTTCTTCATTCCTTTGCGTGAAACAGTATTTATACCCTTTTATTCCTGATGGAGATTTTTGTTAATAATGAATGTTTTATTGATTCATTTGCTCTTTTATCCACTTGGGGCGGTTGGTTGTTATTCCGCTAACGCCAATATCGGTAAGGCGTTGGGCTTCTTCCGGATCGTCGATGGTCCACGAAAGCACTTCTAAGTTAAGCTCTTTGGCCTGTGCCATAATTTCCTCGTCGATAATTGAATATTGTAAGTTAACACCGGTGAGGCCTTCAGCAGCAGCCTCTTCCATTTTTTTAGTTAGGCCGGGCTTAACAGAACTGAGCCAGTAACATTTATTATCAGGAAATTCCTTATGTGTTGCAAGAATGGTTTTCCAACCAAAGCTGATAAAAACAATCTGTTCTTTCTTCCCGCTGTTGTCAACAATACGGCTAAGCGCCGGAATAATTTCATCGCCACCAGCTTTAATCTCAACCACCAGTGTTTTGCCATCAGGAACGGTTTCAATAATTTCCGACAGGAAAGGTAGTTTCTCCCCTTTAAATTCTTCTCCTTTCCACACGCCTGCATCCAAATCGCGCAGCAGTATGGATGGTGTTTTGGCAATGGTCAGGTTTGTTTTTCCGTAGCAGGTACGTTTGGTGTCTTTGTCGTGAATAACAATTACACGGTTGTCTTTGGTCAGGTGTACATCCACTTCAACAGCATCGGCATCGAGTTCCCACGCCAGCTTTGCCGAAGCTACTGTGTTCTCAGGTGCCAGGTACGATGCTCCGCGGTGAGCGATAAAGGTATTTTGAGCCATTGTAGTCATTCCTGTTAAAAGGAAAATCAGAGCAAGTGTTGTTTTCATATTTACTGTTTTCATCAACCGAATATAAAGATATTTTTAGCGAATGTAAGCTCAAAAGTGTAGTTTTGAATCAACTTTTTAAGCTATTTTAACAGGGCTTGCAATACAGGCAATGGGCAAAACGAAAAAAGAAAATCACATCGCTTCAGGTTTTTTCAGGCAGTCAGGAAAATGGGCTGTGGTTATGGTGTTGAAAACAATCGCCTTACTTCCTTTTGGCTGTTTGTATTTTCTGTCGGATGTGTTGTACCTGGTAATAAAAGGCCTTGTAAAGTACCGCAGCGATGTAATCACCGATAATTTAATACACGCATTTCCGGAGAAAAGTGCCAGTGAGATTCTCCTGCTCAGGAATAAGTTTTACCGCTATTTTTGCGATGTAACCGTAGAGAGTATTAAATTTTACCGTCTATCGGAAAAGGAGTTGAAAAAGCGGGTAAGCTTTGTTGGAACCAATGCGCTAAACCAGCTTGCCAAAGAACGAAACGGAGCTGTATTGCTTGCATTTCATTACAATAACTGGGAATGGTCGGCTGCAGTGCAGCAACATTTAAACTGTAGATTGCTGATGGTGTACAACAAAATGCGCGACAACGAACCTGTGGACGATTTTCTGTTGAAAGCGCGCGAAAAGTGGGGAGGAAAAGCCGTTAAAATGGGGCGGGCAGCAAAAGTCGCCTTCCGCAATTTTGAGCAACAACAGCCGGTTGTGCTTGGCCTTATTGCCGACCAGCGTGCACTGGCCAGCTCGCCGTATTGGGCGGTGTTTATGAACCGTGAAGCCGCTTTTTTTCCCGGCCCGGTTAAAATTGCCCGAAAAACCAATCAACCTGTATTTTTTCAGCAGGCCAAACGCCTGGGGCGGGGCAAGTACGAATACAGCTACACGTTGCTGGTGGAAGATCCTGCGCAAACCGATGAGCGGGAAATTTTGTTGCGCTATATCGAAAAAATGGAGGAAGTGATAAAATCGAATCCGGAGTATTATCTTTGGAGCCACAAACGATGGAAGCACAAACGCCCGGAGGGCACAGCTTTAATTCAATAGTTTTATAGTATGGTTGACGAGAGCTTACGCAAAAAAGATAAACGCTATTACGAAAGTTTTTTAAAACGCCTGTTAAACGGTGGGGTAGTGCTGTTATTAAAAATTATTTCGGTACTGCCGTTTTGGATGATTTACGGCATTGCTGATTTTTTCTACCTGGTAGTCCGGTATGTTGTCGGCTATAGGAAAAAGGTGATTCTGGATAATCTGCGCCACTCGTTTCCTGAAAAGAGCGAGGAGGAAATCAATACGATTATGAATCGTTATTACCGTCATTTCTGCGACTTTTCGCTTGAAACCATCAAGCTGCACAGCATGAGCGAAAAGCAAATGGATAAACGCCTGAAAGTTACAGGACTGGAATTGGCGCAACAATATGCCCGGGAAGGACGAAGTATTATGCTGCTCGGATTTCATTACAATAACTGGGAGTGGTGCAGCTCTATTCAAACCAAATCGGCGCATAAACTGCTGATGATTGTAAACCCGATTCGGGGAAACATGGCGTTTGAAAAATATATTGAGTACTCGCGAAGCAAGTGGGGTGGCGAGTCGGTGCCGGTACACAAATCGGCACGCACAGCGATTGAATATGTCAGGCGCGGCGAGCCTGCCGTTTTATGGTTGGCGGCCGATCAGACTCCTCCGGCAAATTCGCCGTTCTGGACACTATTTTTAAACCGCGAAGCGCCGTTTTTTACCGGTCCTGAAAAGATTGCCATTAAAACCAATCAGCCCATATTTTTCCTTCACCTGAAAAAATTAAAACGTGGGCATTACGAAGCTCATTTTACGCAACTTATCGATGACCCGTCGAAAGTGGAATCGAAAGATATTTTGCTTACCTACATTCGGAAAATGGAAGAAGTAATACGCGAAACACCCGAGTATTATTTGTGGTCGCACCGCCGATGGAAACATACACGCCCCGAAGGAATTGAACTGACCGTGTAAGTCTTTAACAAATGAAACCGATACATTTATTAGGTATTATTGCTTTCGTTTTTTGCGTGGCCTGTAATTCTGATGTAAAGAATTACGAACCGGGCATGACCGACAAACCAGACAGCGAGCTCGCCTTCGATAAAACAAAGTGGCAAATCAAAGAAGGGAGGAAATACCCTTTTCGCGATAAAATGGTGAATGACGTGGTGTACAACGATACCATCCGATCGCTTCAGAAACCACAAATTCTTGATATGCTTGGCGAGCCCGACCGCAGCCACGAAAACTACATTTATTACCTTATTAAACAGGAACGGCTGCTCTTCTGGCCGCTGCACAGCAAATTTATGGTGATAAAAATTAAATGACGACTCCTCGGTTGAATGGATTCGAATTCATCAATAAAAGGGCTAATAAAAAGAATCCGGCGGATTCATATGGTTATAGAAAATTCAGATGGGAATGGAGAGTACGACTCCAGCGGAGTCGAATTATTTTCATAAGCAATTTGCTATAAATATTGGATGCCTTTGGCATCATAAAAATATAGCAATTTGAAATAAAGATTATAGGTACGACTCCGGCTGGAGTCTTATCTCTCTTGTCTGTTACAGGCTATACACATACGATGCCTCCGGCATCATAAAATACAGTCTGGTCTTTCAGCTGAGTTTTTCCAAACTACCTGAAACATAATGTCCCCTTGTATTTAATCGTGAAATTGGAGGACAAGCCTAAGAATTATCTATTTTCTTAAATGCCGAGTCTAAATTTAAACAGCTGTTCGCTGAATAACAGGTAATATTGAAAGTGGAAATATGGTTTTTTTAGGAACCTGAATTCGACATTAAAATAGTACAACATAATAAATCGGTAAACCAACTTATCTTTATGAAAAACCTATCATTTTTATCACTCATTTTGCTGTTATTGGCAGCATGTAGTTCTGAACCAAACCAGGATCTGGTTTTGAACGATTTGGAGTATTTCGAAACACAAGGCGTAAATGTACTGGTGTACAGTAACCTTTTTACCGGGGGCTTTAACGACGAGAAGAACGCCGGAATAGAATTGATCCAGCATGGAGTAAGAACCGCGCAAGGTGGTGCCGTTCGGCTTTCGAACACCCCGGAGCAGTGGGATCTTGTTCCTGATATACCTACCCGAACGGTTGACAGTGTGAGCAACAGCATTGAGGCTACACTAAGATATGACGATTACGATTTCGACTCGCGCGTGGTTGTTACGCCTAAGGGCAAAGGAGTTGAGATATCTGTTTACCTCGACGAACCACTTCCTGAATCAGTTGAAGGGAGCGCCGGATTTAACCTCGAGTTTTTACCCTCGAAATATTGGGGTAAAACCTATTTAATGGATGGGCGTATAAACCGGTTTTCGCGCTATGTGGCAAGCAATACCATTACCCGGCCCAACACCGAAAAACCCAAACAATATAAAGGCTATGTAACTTCCGACGACAGGGGAACCGGCAAATTTATCGAACCGCTTCCACTCGAAACCGGACGTACAATGCTTCTTGCTCCCGATGACCCGGAACGGATGGTGAAAATCACTTCTGCCGATGCCGACATTATGCTTTTCGATGGCCGTGTGCTGGCACAAAACGGGTGGTATGTAGTTCGCAGTTTGCTTCCTGCCGGGAAAACCGGCAAAGTTTTAAGCTGGACAGTTGAACCCAACGCTATTCCAGGCTGGGTGAGAGAACCCAACATTGGTTTCTCGCAGGTGGGCTACCTGCCTTCGCAACAAAAAGTTTCGGTTATTGAACTCGACAAAAAAGACAAACCGCTTGCAAAAGCATCTATTTATAAAGTAGGTGAAGATGGCAATGCCACCGAAGTATTCAGCGGTAAAATCGAATCGTGGGGCGACTATTATAAATATCACTATGTGAAATTCGATTTCTCTTCTGTTGAAACACCTGGTATTTATTACATTCAGTATGGCGATTGTAAAACCAATAACTTTATAATTGAAGATAACGTTTACGATTGGATTACTGATGCCACCAGCGATGTTTGGGTTCCGATTCATATGAACCATATGTATGTGAATGAAGCGTACCGGGTATGGCATGGCGAGCCTTTTAAAGAAGGTTACCTGCAGGCTCCGCCAAACACCGATCATTTCGATTTGCATAGCCAGGGCCCAACAACCGATACCAAATACAAAGCGCTGGAAACCATTCCGGGATTAAACGTAGGCGGCTTTTTTGATGCCGGTGATTTTGATATAGAAACCGGATCGAACATTTCCGTTGTGCAGAATTTTGTGCAAACATGGGAGTATTTCAAACCCTTGCGCGATCAGACTTTTGTTGATGAGGAGCAGCGGTATGTCGATCTTCACCGGCCTGACGGAACACCCGATATTTTGCAGTATATCGAGCACGGAACAATGAACCTGGTTGCCCAGGCAGAAATTATCGGTCACATGGCGCAAACGCTTTCCAACTCTGTTCTCGATAATTACCATCATCTTGGCGATGCTGCTTCAATAACCGACGGCCTTCCGTATAATCCCAATCTGGGGCCTTACGAAGTAGCCCGCGATGGCAAATCAAGCGGTGTAAAAGATGATATGTGGGCATTTACAAGCCGCAATCCCAGCCTCGACCTCAGGGCTGCTGCTATGTTTGCCGCCACAAGCCGCGCATTGAAGGGCTATAACGACGATCTGTCGGAAAGGGCCTTGATTCAGTCGAAAAGACTTTTGAAAGAGTCAACTGAATTATTGGCCAATGCGCCGGAGGATCCGCGTGGATGGGGCAGAGGTGCAGATATGGGTACTAATCTTCAGCTGTACATTTCAACCGGCGAGCAACAATATAAAGATAAGTTTCAGGAATCGCTGTGGCCGGCACTCGACCGTTTTGTAAGTTTTAGCATTTTAACAGCATTACATGCCATTCCGCACATGGATGAATCGTACAAAGAAAAGCTGCGGCCGTATGTGGTAAAATACAAAGAATATATCGAAGAGCTTGAAAAGGATAATCCGTACGGAGTGCCAATCGGTCTTCGGAACTGGGCAGGCAATGGCGGTGTTGTTAATTTTGGAACTACGATTTGTTTTGCCAGCAAATATTACCCGGATATTATTGACGCAAGCCATGCATTTAAGGCCACCAACTGGCTGTTTGGATGTCATCCGTATCACAATTATTCGTTTGTGGCAGCGGTAGGTGCCGCTCGTCCAAAAGCAGTGTTTTATGGCAACAACAGGGCCGATTTCTCGTTTATTCCGGGCAATGTTGCTCCCGGTGTGTTGTTCCGGCAACCCGACCATTTTGAAAATTACGACGACTGGCCGTTTTTGTGGGGACAAAACGAAGGTACCATTGGAGGAAATACCAGCTACCTGATTTTTGGATCAGCATTTAAGAATCTGGTAAAATAATTATAGCAGGTGTCGGTTATTAATCGGCACCTTTTTTTTCTGAAAGTCGATTAAAGGAAGACAGTTATTTTTCGTCCGGAAGTACGGGCAATCCGCGATCAGCTAGCATTCCGGACGATTTCCCTTGAGTCGTTTCATCCCGGTGCTGCACACCGGGTTAATCACATTCGACGCTTTCAGCGCCATAAAAGTTTTGGAGTCAAACATCGCTGTTCCGTTAACTCGTATTAACGTTATAATTCTATTCCATATCCCGAGGGGATAAAACAGGATTAACCTCGGGTGAAGCCCGGGGTTATTATGAAAGGTTATAAATGGCGCAATCAAGAGGCTATTCGAGGCACAATCGCGGTATGCGCTTTGTAATCTGACTATTTTTATGAAATGCTGTTGAGGGGCCTCACTTTCATTTCTGTTGGTGATTCCGGGGAATCATGATTGTTTTGTTTTATATCCAAAAATCAAGTTTTTAAAACTATTTTTAAACCAAAGAACCCAGGTTGGCGGAATTGCAATAAAGACAAACTGTTGTAAAACTGCATTCAAAAAAGTATAGGTATAAAAACCGAATGAAATGAAACTAAAAAACATTGCCTTATTAGCTTTAAGCTTTGTGCTAACACAAGCTTGCACAACAAACGAACCCGAAACCAAAGATTTAAAACCACGAATTGTAGTACTAACTGATATTGCACCGAATGATATTGAGCCAGACGATATGGAGTCGATGATTCGTTTGCTGGTACATGCCGATCAGTTTGAGATTGAAGCGTTAATTGCCACAACGGGGTGGAGTAATAATGGCGGAAAAGAGCGTATCGATTTAATTCACGATGCCTTAAATGCCTATGAGAAGGATTTACCCAATTTGAAAAAACGATCAAATCAGGAAGCGTTTGCCGATGATGAATTGACGCAGGAAATTGGTTACTGGCCGTCGGTGGATTATTTGCGCAAGCGAACTGTGATGGGAAGTACAAAAATGGGCCTGAAATTTATTGGTGAGGACAATGACTCAGAAGGAAGTAAACGGATAATTGATTTGGCCGATGAAAAGGATGACCGTCCGATATGGATTACTGTTTGGGGCGGTGGAAATACATTTGCCCAGGCCATTTGGCGCATACAACAGGAGCGGACTCCCGAAGAACTAAAAGCCTTTCTGCATAAATTTCGTATTTATACTATTACCGATCAGGACAGGCCATGGTCGAGCGGAGATACCAGTCGTTATGACATTAGTTCTCATCAGTGGATGAGGGGTTTTGAAAATGACCTGCTATTTTTTTGGGATGAATGTGCCTGGAAACATCAAAACGCAACGGGCGTTAATAACTGGAATGAATACGCACGTCATATTCAAAATCACGGTAATTTGGGTGCTCTATATCCAAAATACAAATGGGGTGTTGAAGGCGATACGCCGGCCTTTATGCACGTTATGCCCAATGGATTATCAAATCCGGATGTTCCAACCCAGGTGAGTTGGAGCGGTTATTTTGAGTTTGGCCTGGGGCGCGATAGCCTCACAAATGCTTACACAAATTATACCGGAGAACCCTATAACATTAGCACAAAATACTTCGCTTATTTTTATCCGGCAATATTTAACAATTTTGCTGCCCGTATGGATTGGGCCAAAGAAGGAAAGGGAAACCGCAATCCGGTTGTAATGGTTAACGGCGATAAAGGCATTAAACCAATCGAGAAAGTTTGCAAAGCAGGGGAAGAATTACAACTCAACGCATCAAAATCATTCGACCCTGATGGCGATCGGTTACACTTTAAATGGTGGGCAATACCTGAAGCCGGGAATTACGCCGGAGAAATAGAAATAGCAAGCAGTGAATCTAATACTGTCACGGTTCAGGTACCGTCTGATGCTGCAGGAAAAGAGTTTCATGTAATTTGTGAGGTTAGCGATGGTGGCGTTCCCAACTTAACCAGCTACCGCAGGATAATCGTAAAAGCAGAATAAAATTTTGCAAGAAAAAAGGAGAACGTGCCTCGAAGTGCAATCCCCCCTGCCTACTGGCAGGCAGGCTTGGCGAAGGGGGAATTAAAGGGGGATTGGTTTAATCAAATTATACCAATTGATGATACGGCTCAGCGACACCTCTTTGCAAACTACTACGGTGTACACACAATTATTCTAGGGATCCTGCTTTACAATCGACTTTTAATATGCGGCGCAAGATAGGGTTGTATTTCAAAAACCGGTAGCAGTTGCGCCTTTGTCATTTTTCTCTTCTATCCCCGGGGCTGCGCTCCCTGCGGGTGCTTCCCCCGGGCTATTGATTATGCACCCTTGGCGCTTAAAGCCCCGAAGTGGGCGACAGGCAATAGCCCGGTGCGAGTGGTTGAGTTTACGAAGACGCAAAGCGCCGGGTAAAAGATCGATAAAAAATCGTTCGGCGTCTAAAATTGATTAGAATTGGTCAGCTTGTTCCGAACGAAAAATCGTTGCAGAATCATTTGAAAATGGGAATATTTAGGTTGTGTGTACACCGTAGTTGTAAACCAGGGGCAGCAGAACAAAAAAAGGGATGCGCACAAGGCAACATCCCCATTTAACGTGTTAAACAAAATTTATCAATTAACCCACAGGTTCTTCTTTCTTTCGGCGTTTTTTCACCACTTCGTTGTTTTCGGCAATAATGGTGGCAATGGTGCGTGCAAAGGCGCCATAGGTTTCCACGTCAACTACCTCCATGGCGCGCAGGTACACCACTATTTTATCGTTAATAAGCGCCACAAGCTCCGGTTTTTGTTTGGTGGCACTGGCCTGGGTGCTTTCCTGTGCCTTCTCCTGTTCGTAGGTAATACGGGCAGCCTCGAATGCCTGCTGTGCCGCTTGCAGGGCTGTTATTACATCGGCGCAACCCGGAAGTAAGGCAATGGCATCCTGAGCTTTTTGTTTAGACAGGTCGTTGAGTAGCGAGGCAATAAGTGACGACTCAGTGGCATAGCTCTCGCCGGTAATACTAACACCGTATTTTTCAAATACCTTATCTACCGTTTGGGCAGCTTGCCGAATAGCTGCATTGGGGTGATGTAAGAAACCCATAACTACATAGTACAGCGCACGGATTTGTGTGTCGCGGGCTTCGTCTTTTTCTTCCAGATCGCTTTCGGCCTTACCACGGTTTATGGCAGTGGTAAGGGCTGCCGACAGGCTTTCTAACCCGGTGAACATGGCACTAAGGTGCTGATCGGTATTAAGCGATGTGGTTTGGTAAGCGCCAAGCATGCGCATACTTACGGCGTCAACTTCAGTGACACGACTGGTAGACATAAGATTGTCAATCATAATTTTAAATTTTAGTTTGTAATTGGTTAACCTTTGCATTTTTACAGGGTAGAAAAAGTGCTGTGGTTGTTATTGTTAAGTAATTTACAACAACATACTGAAATACAGCAACTATTTTTATATGTTTTAGAAGATATTAAGCTGTTGAGCAAATGGCATAACGACATTCTCCCGCCTATGGGCCAGGCAGCGAATGGGAAGCCGACATTGCTCCACCTGAGCATTGGGGAGCGAATGGGAAGTTGACATTGCTCCAACTTTGCATCGGGGAACAAATGTCGGGTTGACATTGCCTCAGTTTTGCGTAGGGCAAGGAATGGCATAATGACATTCGTCGAACACAATTTTTTCAATGTCATAAAAATTATGCTTAGCTTTAATGCACTAAAGATTATAAATGCCCGATACATTGGAAAAATCTCTTGCAAATAGTAAACCACATAATCAACAGATTTTACCCGGTAAAATGGCTTTTACCAGCTGTTTGCGAAGCTGCGAGATAATAAGGTGTATAGCACACTGTGATATACATATACGTTAGCGATAAGTTTAAAGGAAAAAATTATGAGAAGTTTAATAATGATATTGACTTTATTGGTATTCGTCGGATGTACCACAAAAACTAAACATTATGAAATTAAAGTTCTCCATAATTACATTGAAAACAATGAAATAGAAAGGCATGAAAATAAATTAGACAACAATGTTTTGTATTTATTTTTCCTGTCTGGTTTTAAGGACGACATAATTGAAATTAATTATGACAATATTTCATTAAAAGAAAATTCAGTTTCCACAGACGAATCATTAGGAAAAGCAACAACAATCGTCTTTAATAAAAGCGCAATAACAAATCTTAAAATTAAAGTATCTAACGGACCTGAATTGGTATTTAATCCGTTTGAGTTTGATAGCAATAAAATGGGAATATATTTTAACGGAGACACATTAATATGTCAACCTTTTAGATATGCACCAACATTTGAATAAAATAAATAAAAACCTATCGCTAACAATTTGCAAATTGCATTACGGGTGCAGTGGTGTGCGTTGTCTCTGCTCCTTTCTTGACCGTCATGTCCTAGCGGACACTGACGCTCTTCGAAATCCGCAACGACAACTTGCAAGTGACCGTTATGCACAATACTAAAAGGACAATGAGACAAGCAATTTTAATATTAGCTTTTGTTTTGACAACATTTTTATGTTTTGGGCAAAAACAACATTTAGAAATAGCAAAGGACTTTAACCGATATGAAGGAGATTTAAAAGAATATTACGACAATGTTTTTGCAGTATTGTATAAAGGGTATTCTAATAAACCAATTGCGAGATACACTTCAATGCCAGCTTTCTCGAATGAATATTCTTTTTCCATTGAGAAAATAGATGGCAAAAACTATGTTGTGAGTAACAGTCTGTCAGAAAGTTATTGGTATGCAAAAAACAGAAAAAGAGTTAAACTAGTTTCAAACAAGAAAGAATTGATTAAAGACTTATATTCCAAGATAGTTGACTTATTCCTAATATTAGAGGAACAAACAAAAAGGTCAGAAGATGATTTAATGGGATTTGATGGAATAACTTACTATTTTGCTACAACAGATATAAATGGGCAGGTAAAAATTGGTGAGACATGGTCTCCTATAGACAATACTTTACTCGGAAGACTGGTTAAGACTTGTGACAACATTTATGCATTAGGAAATGGAAAAAATATATCACAAATGGAAACACTGATGGAAATTGAAGAATTGCTAAATGATATTAAACAATAAAGTACAGTGCATAACAATTTGTAATATGGCAGGCGGGGGTTTTAGCGGTCTGACAAGTCAGACCTTGCGCCCACTTTCCTGCGGGTCTGACACTCCCGATTGCATCGGAACCGCCCGACCACATACAAGTGACCACCACAAAAAAGGGTCTCCAACCGGAAACCCTCTATTTTGAATTAAAATTTTGCAAGAAAAAAGGAGAACCGGCGTTTCACATTCTGGTCAAGGGAAAGTGATTTAGTTTCGGATAAATAATACCGATGTGAAATCAGAACGAGCCTTATCTAAGATAAATCTCCTCTTCAATCGGCATTAACCATTGTAATTTCACCGTTTCGCTTAAGGCTCACACTGAAAAACAATTGGTGTAAATTTCCTCCATTAGCCGGAACTCCTGAAAAAACTGCACTATAAAATTTCGTAGTCCACTACGGCGTATGCTAATTTTCAAATTTTGTTTGAGCGTATTTTATCGCTCTTGTTACAGAACAATTGCCTTATTAAGGCAAAACAGTGTCGCCCATTAAGTAAGTATCTACTTCGCGGGCAGCGGCGCGACCTTCGTTAATGGCCCAAACCACCAACGATTGTCCGCGGCGTGAATCACCGGCAGCAAAAACCTTTTTAATGCTGGTTTTAAACTGGCCGTATTCGGCTTTGTAATTCGAACGTGCATCACGCTCCATATCAATCTCTTCGGCAATTTTGTCTTCCGGTCCTAAAAAGCCCATCGCCAACAGAACCAAGTCTGCCTTAATGTAACGTTCGGTACCCGGAACTGCCTGTGGCATTCTGCCGCCATTATCGGTTTTTACCCAATCCACCTGAACGGTGTGTATAGCTTTTACTTTGCCGTTTTCACCTTCAATTTTGGTGGTCATTATCGAATATTTACGCGGATCTTTTCCTTTTGCAACAATGGCCTCATGCTGGCCGTAATCGGTTTTTTCGTTGCCCGGCCACTCAGGCCATGGATTAGCATCGCTGTTACGTTCTTTTGGTGGCTGTGCCATAATCTCCAACTGAGTTATGCTTTTGCAACCATGACGCAGCGATGTAGCAACACAGTCGGTACCGGTATCGCCACCACCAATTACAATTACGTTTTTATCTTTTGCAGAAATATAATTTCCATCTTCCAGTTTACTGTCGAGCAAACTTTTTGTGTTGGCTTTCAGAAACTCCATAGCGAAGTGTACGCCATCCAGTTCACGGCCTTCAACATTCAGGTCGCGTGGTTTTGTAGCTCCGGTGGTTAAAACAACTGCATCAAAATTGTCGAGCAGTTTTTTGGCACGAATGTCTTTTCCAACTTCAGTATTGGTTTTGAAAATAATACCTTCTGCTTCCAGGATATCAACACGACGTTGTACTACGTCTTTATCCAGTTTCATGTTTGGAATACCGTACATCAGCAAACCGCCAATACGGTCGTCGCGTTCGAAAACAGTAACGGTATGACCTGCTTTGTTCAACTGAGCAGCACATGCCAGTCCTGCCGGACCTGATCCTACTACAGCAACTGTTTTTCCTGTGCGCGATTCCGGTGGCTCAGGAACTACCCAGCCCTGCTCGAACCCATTATCGATAATGGTACGTTCGTTGTCGTGAATTGTAACAGCCGGTTCGTTAATTCCCAACACACATCCTGCTTCGCAAGGTGCAGGACAAACTCTTCCTGTAAATTCAGGAAAGTTGTTAGTGTGGTGAAGACGTTCCAGTGCATCTTTCCACTGTCCTTTATAAATCAAATCGTTCCACTCAGGAATCAGGTTATAAACCGGACATCCCGATGCTCCGTTGTGTAATAGCTCTCCGCGATGACAGAATGGAACACCACAATCCATGCAGCGTGCCCCCTGTGTTTCACACGTTTCTTTATCGCGTAATATGTATACCTCGTTCCAATCTTTGAGGCGTTCCTCAATTTTTCGGGTTGGATTGGAAACTCTTTTATATTCTAAAAATCCTGTTGGCTTTCCCATGTCTTAGCGTCTATAAAAATTACAAATTGGCCAAATGCATATCAAATGCAGCATCAATAACATCCGACTCTTTTTCGTATTTACCCGATTTGCGGGCTTTTTCAATGTAGGTCAGCATTCGTTTGTAATCAGTAGGAATTACTTTCACAAACTTGCCTATTGTCTCTTCCCAGTCAGATAGAACATATTCAGCCACTGTCGATTCGGTTTTGTCCATATGTTTCTGGATCATTGCTTTCAGTTCTTCCTGCTCTTCCTTATCCGTAACTCTTTCCAGCTGAATCATTCCCTTGTTACAAAGACTTGGGAAATCTCCATCAATGTCGAGAACATAAGCAACGCCACCTGACATTCCTGCTCCAAAGTTTCGTCCTGTTTTTCCAAGAATAACAGTTTTTCCTCCCGTCATGTATTCGCAACCGTGGTCGCCAATACCTTCAACAACAACTTGTGCGCCCGAGTTACGAACACAGAAACGCTCGCCGGCAACACCGCGAATATAAGCTTCGCCGCCTGTTGCTCCGTAAAAACAAACGTTACCTACAATGATGTTTTGTTCCGGGATAAACTGTACGTTTTTAGCCGGGTAGATGGATAAATGACCACCGGATAATCCTTTTCCGAAATAGTCGTTTGCATCTCCTTCAACTTCCAGTTCGATACCTTTACAAACAAATGCACCAAACGATTGTCCTGCCGATCCTTTCATTTTAAAATGGATGGTTCCGTCGGGCAATCCTTCTCCTTTATGTACTTTGGTTACTTCGTGCGACAGAACGGTACCAACACTTCGGTTGATATTTTTTATTTCGAATTGTGCCGACACTTTTTCGCCGTTCACAATTGCTTTTTGTGAAGCTTCAACGAGTTTCCAGTCGAGGATTTCTTCCAACTGGTGATCTTGTTTTTTGCTGCAGTAAAGACCTTCTTCCTGACCCATTTCTTCTTTATACAGAATCGGGCTCAGGTCAAGTCCTTTATATTTCCAGTGATCAATGTCGTCTTTAAACTTCAGGCACTGCGACTGACCAACCATTTCGTTAATTGAGCGGAAGCCCAGCTCTGCCATAATCTCACGAAGACCTTCAACAAGAAATTCGAAGTAGTTTACAACATGATCGGGATTACCTTTAAATTTACCACGCAATCTTTCGTTTTGTGTTGCGACACCTACAGGACAAGTGTTGCTGTGGCATTTACGCATCATTATACAGCCCTCAACAACCAATGCCATTGTGGCAACTCCCCACTCTTCAGCACCAAGCAATGTTGCAATAGCAAGGTCGCGCGATGTTTTCATCTGACCATCCGACTGAACAACAATACGGTTACGTAAACGGTTGCGAACCAGCGTTTGGTGTGTTTCCGACAATCCAAGCTCCCACGGCAATCCGGCATGTTTGATCGAACTAAGTGGCGATGCACCTGTTCCTCCGTCGTATCCCGAGATAAGAACGGCATCAGCTTTTGCTTTACAAACTCCTGCAGCAACAGTACCTACACCGGTTTCAGAAACCAGTTTCACGTTAATACGTGCATCGCGGTTACTGTTTTTCAGGTCGAAGATCAACTGCGCCAAATCCTCGATAGAATAGATATCGTGGTGTGGTGGAGGAGAAATCAATCCTACACCAGGAGTTGAGTTACGTGTGCGTCCGATCCAGCCATTAACTTTGTGGCCCGGAAGGTGACCACCTTCGCCCGGTTTTGCTCCCTGCGCCATTTTAATCTGCAACTCTTTGGCCTTGCTGAGGTAGTAGCTGTTTACTCCGAAACGTCCTGATGCGATCTGCTTGGTAGCCGAGCACATGTCGTCGCCGTTTGGCAGCTTGGTATAACGAATCGGGTCTTCACCACCTTCGCCCGAGTTTGATTTTGAACCAATGCGGTTCATGGCAATGGCCAGCGTAGTGTGTGCTTCCCACGAGATAGAGCCAAACGACATTGCTCCCGTAGCAAAACGGGTAAGAATGCTTTCTGCCGGTTCTACTTCGTCGAGTGGAATCGACTGGCGGTCGGAAGTAAAGTCCATCAATCCACGCAGAGTGAATGCGGCTTTGGCCTGATCGTCAACTACATTACAGTATTTTTTGTATTTCTCGTAATCGTTCTTTCTTGTTGCCTCCTGAATCAGTTGAATGGCTTCAGGACTCAGCAAGTGGCGCTCGCCATCTTTACGCCAGTGGTATTCGCCACCCGGCTCCAAAACTTTCGCTCCGCCCTGGCGGGTAGGGAATCCCTGACGATGACGCATCATTGCTTCTTTGGCAATGTCGTCAAGACTCAGACCTTCAACACGGCTAACGGTTCCGGTAAAGTACTTGTCAATTACTTCCTGCTTGATTCCAACAGCTTCAAAGATCTGTGCTCCCTGGTACGATGCCAGGGTTGAAATACCCATTTTCGAGAATACTTTCAACAGTCCGCCGCCAATGGCTTTTACGTAGTTTTGTATTGCCTGATCTTTGGTAATGTCTCCCAATGCTCCTTCATCAACCAGATTCTTGATGGTATCAATTGCCATGTATGGATTTACGGCAGAAACTCCATAGCCCAACAAGGTAGCAAAATGGTGTACTTCGCGCACATCGCCGGCTTCCATAATAATGTCGGCTTTTCCGCGCTTTCCAACACGGATTAAGTGGTGGTGAACAGCCGAAGCTGCCAGTAACGAAGGAATAGGCGCATGGTCGGTGCTAACCGCAAAGTCGGAGAGCAAAATGATTGAATAAGCTTCGTCAATCGCATCTTCAACATACTGACACAAACGCTCCAGTTTGGTTTCCAGCGTTCCTTCTTTTCCATCGGCGTGGAAAACAATGCTGATCTTTTTGGTTTGGAAATGTGTGTGATCCACGTACGCCAGTTTAATCAACTGCTCGTTGGTTAAAACAGGCTGGTGAACTGCAATCCTGCGACAGTGTTCAGGCGACTCTGTCAGAATATTTTTAAAACCACCCAGATAGGTACGCAAATCCATTACAATACGTTCCCTGATGGGGTCGATTGGCGGATTGGTAACCTGGGCGAATAATTGTTTAAAGTAGTGCGACAAATGCACCGGACGATCTGAAAGAACAGCCAGCGGGTTGTCGGCGCCCATTGAGCCAAGGGCTTCGCTTCCGTTCATTGCCATCGGTTTCAGGATTACCTCAATATCTTCGTGGGTGAATCCGAAAGCTTTTTGGCGTTTAAATACCGTTTTCTTATCCGGCTCTTTTAATTCCAGGTCAGGAATAAAAGGAAGTTCGTCCAGGTAAGTCATATTTTCTTTTACCCATTCGCCATAAGGTTGGCTGGAACAAATTTCAGCTTTAACTTCTTCGTCAGAAATAATGCGGCCTTGTTCCAAATCGGCAACAAACATTTTTCCCGGTTGCAAACGACCTCTGATCTTTACCTGGTCGTGCGGAACATCGATTGCTCCGGTTTCTGACGACATTATTAATGTGTCATCTTCGGTAAGGCAATAACGCGACGGGCGCAAACCGTTACGGTCGAGTGTTGCTCCAACCAAAACACCATCAGTAAAACATACCGATGCCGGGCCATCCCATGGTTCCATCATAGCCGAATAGAATTCGTAGAACTCTTTCTTTTTCGTATCCATATCCGGATTATTTTGCCATGCTTCAGGAATAAGCATCATCATTACATGTGGTAACGATCGTCCGCTTAGCACAAGCATTTCAATGGCCATATCGAGGTTGGCACTGTCCGAATCTCTTAAATCACAGATCGGGAAGATCATCTCCAACTCTTCTTTTGTAAATTTCGAGCACTCCAAAAGCACTTCGCGGGCACGCATCCAGTTGATGTTACCCTTGTTGGTATTGATTTCGCCGTTGTGTGCGATGTAGCGGAAAGGCTGCGACAGTTTCCACGATGGGAAAGTGTTGGTTGAAAAGCGCGAGTGTACCAACGAAATGGCACTTACGGCCAATGGGTTGGTAAGATCTTTAAAATACAACGAAACCTGCTCGGTTGTTAACTGACCTTTATAAATGATGGTTTTATAGGAACACGAAATTATATTCATTCCGTTGTAGCCAATTCCGGCAACCGACTCGCGAACCAGTTTTTCGGTGTATTTTCTGAAAACAAAAAGTTTGCGGTCGAACTCGCCCTCCGACATGCCATCGGGTTTGCCAATGAACAATTGCTGTACATAGGGTTCCGAAGCCAGTGAATCGCGTCCCAGGTCTGAATTGTCAACCGGAACTTTACGATAGCCCAGATAAGGTAGTCCAAATTTCTTTAGATTTCGTCCGATAATATCTTTACACTCTGAACGTTTACGGTCCTCCTTGGGGAAGAAAATCATGGCCACGCCATATTCGCCAAACTGAGGTAATTTAATGTCCTGTTTCGGACATTCTTCCATAAAAAGTTCATGTGGAATTTGTAGTAATATCCCTGCACCGTCACCGCTTTTTATATCAAACCCGGTACCCCCGCGATGTTCCATGCGAGCCAGCATCGACAAAGCATCAGAAATCACACTGTGTTTCTTTCTGCCTTTAAGGTTTGCTACAAACCCGATACCACAACTCCCATGTTCAAATTCAGGGCGGTACAATCCCTTTGTTACAGGTTTTTTTGTCTGCATCATTTTTTCCTTTCTCTTTAAAATTCGCACTAGCGCAGCAATTGGCTGCTGTCAATGCCGAATTACTGCAAAATTGTAAGCCAAAATCCCGTTTTTACTTACGAAGTGAAATCAAAAATAATCAAAGAGGTGTGTATTCGCAATCTTACCAGGTGTAAATTGTGTTTAATAACATACAATTAACCTTGAGAAAAATCATAAAAAACGTAAATCCTTTCTATGTATTTTTTATGAGTCTGACATTTGTTGGGATTCAAATAACCTTAAATCTTACTGAAGCAGGTTTCTTTTTGCTTCTTCAATTTTGTTAAATAGAAATTTTTTAATGATTTCCTCTTTCTTATTTGAAATACTATCCAGACACAAATTTCCGATGCTCCCTTCGTGGGTGTGGTTTACGGATTTTTCGGGCGCAAAGTTTCCCGCTTCAATTTGAGCACCAATTTGTTTGTAGGCCTCGCGGAATGGAACTCCTTGTAGCACCAGTTTGTTTACTTCCTCAACGCTAAACAGGTAGTTGTATTTGTCATCGTTAAGTATTTCGGTGTTTACCGACATTTTATCGATAGCCAGGCTAACAATATTCAGGCAGTCGTTCATTTCTTTAAACGACGGAAGGAAAACTTCCTTCACCATTTGCAGGTCGCGGAAGTAACCGCTTGGCAGGTTATTAATAATTAAGCCGATTTGTGCCGGAACGCCTTGTAGTTTATTACAGCGGGCACGGGTGAGCTCAAAAACATCGGGATTTTTTTTGTGGGGCATAATGCTCGAGCCCGTAGTAAACTCGGTGGGCAGGCTCACAAAGTTGAAATTCTGACTCATAAACAAACAAACATCGTAAGCCAGTTTCGATAGTGTGCCGGCAATGTTTGCTATGGCAAACGAAACAATTTTTTCAACCTTTCCACGCCCCATTTGCGCATAAACCACGTTGTAGTTCATGTTGTTAAATCCGAGCAGGTCGGTTGTTAACTGGCGGTTTAGCGGGAATGACGAGCCATAACCGGCTGCCGAGCCCAATGGGTTTTGATTGGTAATGTTAAAAGCCGACAAAAGCAATTCCAAATCGTCAGACAAGCTCTCGGCGTAGGCGCTAAACCACAATCCAAACGACGATGGCATGGCCACCTGCAGGTGAGTGTAGCCCGGCATTAAAATGTCTTTTGTTTCTTCGGCGCGTTTTAACAGAATGTCGATGAGGCCCGAGGTTGTTTCGGCAATTTCGTTAATGGCATCGCGGGTAAACAGTTTCAGGTCGAGTAAAACCTGGTCGTTACGCGAGCGTCCGCTGTGAATTTTTTTACCGAGGTCGCCCAGTTTTTCGGTAAGCATAAATTCAACCTGAGAGTGTACATCTTCAACGCCTTCTTCAATCGTAAATTCTCCTTTTTCGGCAATAGCATAAAGGTTTTTCAACTCGGACAGAAGTGTTGGAAGCTGATCTTTTTCAATTAGCCCTACCGATTCGAGCATGGTTACGTGTGCCATTGAGCCCAAAATGTCGTGTGTGGCCAAAAACAGATCCAGTTCGCGATCTTTACCAACAGTAAATTCTTCTATTGCCTTGTTAACAGGTGTACCTTTATCCCAGAGTTTCATTTTAAAATCGTTTGAATACGGCAGGCAGGTTGTGGAGCGAAATCCCGAATGCAACGCTGATGCCACTATTGTTACTAACTGCAAAGATAAAATTTCAAATGAAAGCTTCTTTCATTTTGCCTGAACTAAAGCCTATTGATAACATGCAGAACTGAGCGATGAAACCCGGTGTGGGAAATGGACGTTAGATAAGCTTATTTGAAAGCGATTTTTCTGAGGTAATATTATTAGATTTGCACTTCGTTATTGGTAGCCCTGATGACGAAGCTATTGGGGTTTTACCGGAAAAATTTAAACAATGAAGAGAGTATTTTTTATTATATCTTACCTGATTATTGCTGTTGCTTTATACTCGGCAGCAAGTTTTTATTTCAATTACGATTTTTGCCACACAATGGTAGCCGAAGATGGCCCGCTTGAAAACCTTACAGCGCTGGGTTTGCTCCTGATATCGGTATTGTTTGCTATTCGGCTGTTCAAGCAGTATAAAGACAGGAACAAGCTTTGGGTTGCTTTGAGTTTGATCATTATTATTGGTACATTTTTCGGTTTTGGCGAAGAAATTTCCTGGGGGCAAAGGATATTCTCTGTTGAGACTAAGGGATTTTTTGCCCAACATAATTTTCAGGGCGAGACCAACCTGCATAACCTGGAGATAGGTGGTGTAAACCTGAATAAACTGATTTTCTCGACCGGGCTGGTAGTGGTTTTCGGAACTTATTTTGTTTTAACACTTCTGCTGTATAATAAGTGGCCTTTTTTCACACGAACAATCGATTTGTGGGGTATTCCTGTTCCCAAAATCAAATACTCGGTACTAATATTGGTGTGTACAGCTATCGTTTTACTTATTCCGGAAAGACGAATATGGGAGCTGTGGGAGGCTATATTTGTTACTGTTTTACTGTTGGTATTTATCGATCCTTATAATTCGAAAGAGGCACTTCTTTCTTAAGAACAAACTTTTCAGGAAATTAAAGTTGTTGGATTTAGCCAGCCTTAACTGGTTAAACTGACATTCTTAATTGTTTTTGCCGGATTAATCAGAATTAAAAACAGGATTCCGGTTAATGCGAGTTCGTGTAGTTCGCTTTCTTTAATCAAATTTATGGCTAACGGAATAAAGGTGTTAACCGCCAGTAGAACTATAATATGATGCAGCCGTGGAATCGGAACTCCAAAATCAATTACCAGTTTTCGAATGGCTTTCACCTTCCAGGTGAGTAATGGCAGAATAATAAAGTAACTAATTAGCGCAACAAACATCAGTTTCGAAAAGATGAGGATGTTTAAATCAACTCCGCCAATTTCAAGGTTGTGCAGGTTGGTTTCGCCCTGGTAGTTGTTTTGCATAAAATATTCGCCGGATTGTACCGAAAAAATTCGTTGTCCCCACGAAATTTCTTCTCCCAGTCCGAAAAAGAAAACAAAAGAGGCAAGTGCATTAAAAATTACTTTTTTCCCGCTTTTCTGTTTTTTTGCTTTCACTGCTTTGCTGGCAAAAAGTATCGACCCTAAAAGTAAAAACAGGGCAGTTAAGTATTCTACCCAACCATCCTCGCGAATAACTTTATCAAAAGCTTCTTGTCCAAAATTGCTTTGGCTTTTTCCATAAGCCACAAAACCAATAATCACGGAATAAACTATAATATCGAGAATTGTAATCCACGAAATATTTTTCTTCATTTGTATTCAAATTAAAAATGTGGGCGTAAAATTAGTATTTTTTGTTTTTACGCTTGCTATAATTCAGCACTAATGAATGATCGACGTTTGTACTTTCTGGTTCTTATTCTTCTGCTTTTGATTATTATATCGGCTTTGCCGGTTTTTTTGGTTGGCAACGCTGCTAAATATGCAGAGGTTGGCCGCGAAATGCTGATGAATAACGATTGGATTAACCTCACGATCGGGGGTGCTGCTTACGACCAGAAACCGCCTATGCTGTTTTGGATTGCGGCCGTTACTTTTAAATTGTTCGGTTTGTCGATACCGGCGTACAAATTGGCAGTTCTGTTGTTTTCGTTTATCGGAATTTATTCGACTTACCGGCTGGGGAAACTTTTTTACGGAAAAGAAACCGGATTACTGGCAGCCTTTTTTTGGGTATCGTCTTTGGGATTTCAGCATTTTAACAACGATATACATACCGATACTTTACTGGCCGACTTTGTGGTTTTCGCGGTGTGGCAGTTTTCGGCATATTTAAAAAACCATAAGTGGCACAACTTTTTGCTTGGTGCAGTTGGTGTGGGGTTGTCGATGTTGGCGAAAGGACCGGTGGGAGTTGTAATTCCCGCTGCTGCAATTGGCGGAACGATGTTGGTGCATAAGCAGTGGAAAGAAATTTTTAACTACCGCTGGCTGATTGCCCTGGTTGTTGTGGGTGTTATGATTTTGCCAGCCATGATTGGACTGCTAAACCAGTTTGGCCTTGAGGGAATCAAATTCTATTTCTGGACCAATAATGTTGGGCGTGTTACCGGCTCGTATCACGGAAGCGGTGCCGATTATTCTTTCTATTTCCATACATCGTTATACGTGTTGTTGCCCTGGACCATATTTATGGTTTATGCTTTTATTAAAGAAGCCACAAGCCTGAACAGGATTAGAAAAAATAAATCGAATGATTTTGAAGTAGTAAACATTTTTGCAGTTGTGGTTTATTTGGGAATCCTGTCGGTAGCCAAACAGCAAAATCCACACTATATGCTTTCGGCAGTTCCTTTTATGTATATCATTACTGCCAAATGGACCGTGCGTTTATTTTCTTCCGAAGAACGGTTAAAATCCCGAAATAGAATTGCCATTATAAATAAAGTAATTGCCGTTGTTGGACCACTAATATTATTGGTATTGCCGATTGTGGTGTTTCCTGAAAAACGTTTCTGGTTTTGGGGTATATACGCGTTGCTTTATGCCGGGTTGGGTATAATGGTTGTAAAAAAGATTAATTTTCAGAGGCAGATTGTAATGCTAACCTTTACCATTGCATTAATGCTGTTTACCGTAAATGTAAACATGTTGCCCAATATGCTTAAGTTTCATACTTCGATTGAGGCTGCTGAAATTTTTAACGAAAAGGCCCCCGAAAACTCAACGCTGAGTATTTATACTGAGAAAGCCAGGCTTTGGAATTTGTTTCTGTATTCAAAATCTCCGGGTAAATATCTTATGGAAAAAGAAGATCTGGAAGCATTTTTGCCAAAACCGGGAGCATGGATTTATACCTCGGAGGCAGGTTATAATGATATGCTTGAAATGGAATTGAATATGAATGTGGTTAAGAAATTTACAGAGCACAAACAACTGACCGGTCAATCGGCCAGGTTTTTAAATCCTAAAACCAGGGCAAGCAGATTTAATACCATGTATCTGGTTGAGCTGAGATAAATAATTCAAAACATCGTTTTTCCCCTGCGTCGAATTGAAAACTGAGCAATCAGTAGCTATTCCTTTGTGCATTTTGAGAAAAATAGCCTCCGACAAACATTTTTACGATCAATAAATGATTCCCTGATAGTGGTTTGTGCTTCAGTGTTTAATCAATATTGGGCGATTATACTTCGCTGTGGTAATGGTCTCCATCTTTCGTTGAGGTATTATTCTTTCTCCTGTATTTAATTCTCCCTGGTTTTATTATAGAAAGCCACAAGTGTCCATTAAAAAAATTGGATAATGAAAAAGAATCTTCCGTTTCTCGGTGTTATGCTCAGAAATACAGCGAGTTATGTTTTTGTAGAATAGCCCCGCCACTATTCATCCTCCTGAGTTGCCTGTCATTACGGGCATAGCGAGGAATCTAACTCACTTATAGTGGCCATTAATGATAAAAAGTAATCTTTAAGTAGTGTTTTGATGGTTAATTGTGTCCAGAAATATCAAAACGGCAATAAAAAACACACATGGATATCAAAAAGGCAAAATAAAGTATCAAATATTAATAATTTGTTAAGCGAATTAATATGAGAGGTGCAAGTTGGGGTATGAGTGAGAAAAAGTGCATTTATTTGAATCAGGAAACAAAAAAACGAGGGTGAAGAATTGTAAAAGATGTAAAAACGCAAATAGCCCCTTGAAAAAATGGGGTGTAATAAATTGAAAAATAAAAAAGCAGTTTAACTTTTAAAAATAACGATTATGAAAAAAACACTACTGATTACATCAAGCTTCTTACTTCTATTTGTTGTGTCAATTTCAAATGTTAAAGCTCAGGAGTGGAGCACAGGTTTAGACATTTACAGTAGTTATTTATGGCGTGGTGCCAAGTTTGGAACAGGGGCAGCTTTGCAGCCGGGTGTTGAGTTTAGTGCAGGAGGATTTGCCATTGGAGCGTGGGGATCATATAGCACCGGTGCCGAGGAAGCTGCTGAGGCCGACCTTTACATCGGTTATGGTTTCGATTTGGGCGAAAATGCTTCATTAAGCTTTACCTTAACTGATTATTACTTTCCGTTTGAATCGGATTGGACAGAAGGAGAATCGCACTACTTCGAACCAATGGTTAGCCTGGGAGTTGGTGCTTTTACTTTTACTGCCGCCTATATGGAAGGACTTGGTGATGACGAGATCAACACTACGAGCGACTTGTATTTAGAGGCAGCAGTTTCTGCAGGCCCGGTTGACATTACTCTTGGTGGTGGCGACGGACAATATACCGATGATGGCGATTTCAACATTTGTAACATCATGGTGGGAACCTCAAAAGAAATTCAGATTTCGGAAAGCTTTACGCTGCCGGTTTCAGGAGCTGTTATGCTTAATCCTTCAACCGGAGGATTCCATATTGCAGTTGGTATCTCACTGTAACAGCGAAGATATTTTGACATGAAACGAGTCCAAAGCTCGGGCTCGTTACATCTTATAAATTAAAAATCAAACAATATTAAATAAGATGAAAAAAATTGAAGCAGTAATACGCAAATCAAAATTTGAAGAGGTAAAAGACGCGCTGTATGAAGCAGGCATTGAATTCTTCTCTTTCTGGGATGTAAGAGGAGTTGGGCAGGCTCGCGAAGGTCGTTCTTACCGCGGTATTGTTTACGATACCAGTACAATCGAAAGAATAAAATTATCCATAATCGTTCGCGATAAGAATGTTGACAAAACAGTTCAGGCCATTTTAGGATCAGCCCGAACAGGCGAGATTGGTGACGGCAAGGTGTTCGTTGTTCCTATCGAAGAGTCATACCGAATCAGAACCGGAGAGCATGGCGATGAATCACTTTTTATTAAAGGAAAAGAGGAGTAGTAACTGAAAAAAGATTAGATTATCATGGAAGAAACTTTACAAGGCCTACAAATAGGTATAGATAATATGTGGTTATTGGTTGCTGCATTTCTGGTAATGTTCATGCAGCCGGGATTTGCCCTGGTAGAGGCAGGTTTTACACGATCGAAGAACACCGCCAACATCTTAATGAAAAACCTGATGGACTTTTCAATTGGTTCTATATTGTATTGGATCATTGGTTTTACAATTATGTACGGAGACTCAATCGGAGGATTTATTGGAATGCCGGACCTTTTCTTTATGAGTGATGGTTTTGGCGATAACTATTCTGATTATGCCGACCTGTTTTTCCAAACTGTATTTGCTGCCACTGCTGCCACTATTGTTTCGGGAGCCATGGCTGAAAGAACCGAGTTTAAAGCCTACTTGATTTTTAGTATTGTAATTACGGTAGTTATTTACCCAATTTCAGGCCACTGGACCTGGGGTGGTGGTTGGTTGAGCCAACTTGGATTCCACGATTTTGCCGGTTCATCTATTGTTCACTCTGTTGGTGCATGGGTTGGTTTAGCCGGTGCGTCTATAATCGGACCCCGTTTGGGGAAATACGGAAAAGACGGAAAGGCGAATGCAATTCCGGGTCACAACCTGGCGTTGGGAGCATTGGGTGTATTCATCCTGTGGTTTGGGTGGTTCGGATTTAATCCCGGCTCACAGTTAGCTGCTGCCGGTACTGATAACGCTGTTGCAATTGGCCACATTGCCGTAACAACTAACCTGGCTGCTGCCGCCGGTGCTGTTACTGCCATGTTGGTTGCCTGGTTCCGATACAAACGTCCGTCACTTTCCATTTCGTTGAACGGTGCATTGGCCGGTTTGGTTGCCATTACTGCCGGTTGCGATGCTGTTAATCCTATGGGAGCATTATTCATCGGTATTATTGCAGGCTTCATTCTGCCATTTGCTGTTGAATTCTTCGATAAGGTATTAAAAGTTGACGACCCTGTTGGGGCCATCTCTGTTCACGGTGTGGGTGGTGCATTTGGTACACTGGCTGTTGGTTTGTTCTCAACCTCTGAAGGCCTGTTTTATGGGCACGGAACAAAATTACTGGGTATTCAGGCCGTGGGTGTGTTAGCATTCTTTGCCTGGGCATTCGGTTTAGGTTTAGTATTATTCTTCATCCTGAAGAAAACAAATATACTGCGCGTTTCTAAGCGCATTGAAGAAGAGGGCCTCGATGTTTACGAACATGGTGAGAGTGCCTACAACTAAAATCTTCTTCAGCTTTTAAGTCTGTAGCTGTCTGTTTGTGGCCCCGTCGTTGGGCGGGGCCATTTTTCTTTTCAACTATACGACTCGGAAAAGGATTAAAACATTAACTGCATAATATATTTCGTTTTACATTGAATTAAGGTTAAGGGTAGTTATTGGTTAGTTTAATTAGATTAAAAGAATCGGAAACCGACTGCAATTTGTAGTCGGTTTTTTGTTGATAAAAATGCAAGCTTTTAAGTGAAAGTATTTGAGGCTTATGTATTTTTGTCACTTCTAAAAAATGTAGAAATTATGATGCAGACTTGGTTCGAGAGTAAAGTAAAATATATGAAAGTTTCCGAGAGCGGAAGCGAATCGATGGTAACCGAAAACTTTTTGCTGGATGCCGTGTCGTACACCGATGCCGAAACGCGGATTATCCGTCAGATGCAACAAATGGTTCGTGGCGGAGAGTTTCAGATTGTTGACATTAAAAAATCGCGTATTGCCGAAGTTTTTCCATTCGAAAATGGCGAGTGGTGGTTTAAAGCAGCCATTAATCTGGTTACAATTGATGAGGACGCTGGTAAGGAGAAAAAAATAAAAACAAATTACCTGATAATGGCCGACGATATTAAGGAAGCCCTTAATCGTTTGGATGAAAGTTTGGAATACCTCGTAATTCCTTTTGTGGTTACTTCGTTGGCGGTTAGCCCGATTGTAGATGTTTTTCCTTATAATCCTGAGGAAGCACAAATCCCTGAGGGTTTTGTTCCGGTAGCAGAAGCTGAGGAGAAAAGGAATCCGATTTTTACTGATGGTGTAAATCCGTTTACCGAAGATGAGTCGGAAGATGCTCCGTCAGAAGAGGAGCCTGAAGTTGCTGAAACTCCTGAAGAAACTGAAGATTCTGACGAAGAAGAAACAGAAGAATAGCATAAAAAAATAGCAGTCCGCCTGTGAGAAATTAGCAGGCCGACTGCCTTTTGAGTTAATTATTAAGTAGTTGACGAAAAATAGTCGCTATAAGTTCACCATCACTTTGTAGTAACTGAATTTGCAACGCATCTCCGGATCGAATTGGTAGTAGGCAATAGCAATCCGGCAAATGTCTTGTATTGTTTCGTAAATCTCTGCTACTTCTTTTTTGCCGTAAGTATCCAGTTCGGTGTCTCCCTCTAAGGCAATAAAAAAATCTTCGAATTGACTGATTCGATTGGCACAAACAAGAATCTTGTCGAACAAGGCATCGGGAGTTCCTTTTTCGCTGATCTGTTGCCTTGTGCTTTCGTTTAAATTGGCGGCAAATGTTTTCAGAAATTTAAACAGGCTGATGTGGTCGCCGTTTTTGGCATCGCTAAAATAGTCGGTATAGCCAGTGATACGGAAAAATTCTTTTAAAAAGGCCTTGTCTTGTTTAAAGTCAACTTTTAAGGAAGCTCTCAGAACTTTTAGGTGTTGCAGCCCTTCAACCATAATTTCGTGCCATTCGCGATAGCGTTCATCTTCCAAAACATCCAGATTTTCAGTGTAGTGTTTGTCGATGATGTCATCAATCCAAACCATTAAGGATGTTGCGAATTCCGGATCCCATTCATTTCGCAGAATCGATAACTCGTAGATGTTTTCTTTAAAGGTTTTTGCAATTTGCTGACAAGCTAAAATGGTGGCGGTACTGGTAGGACAAATGGTTAATGTTTCCATACAAGCGGTTTTTTGTAGTTAGAAGATGTAACAAAGCTACGGAGTACTGCTGAAATATGCCTAATTGTAAAGTAGTAATATACAATGTTTTATAACTATGTTATGGAACTATGTTTCATAACTGTGTTCTATAATATGTTTATTGGCCCAGCAAAAGCGGTATTTTCTGAACCAGGTGGGGAACAAGTAAAGATAGTTGGTATTTCTAAGTTGTTGAAAAACAGAGTTTTATTTGTGTCTTTTTTTCAGTTCGCGAACCACATCTTCAATACGGTAGCCTTTATGTGTAAGCAACACTACCAAGTGATAAAGCAAATCGCCGGCTTCATACATAAAGTTTTCGTCGTCGTTGGCCATAGCTCCAATAATGGTTTCAACAGCTTCCTCTCCAACTTTTTGGGTAATTTTTCGTGTGCCTTTTTGAAAAAGAGAAGTGGTGTACGAACCTTCCGGCATTTCGGCTTTGCGTTTGTCGATAAAATCCTGCAGGTAGCTCAGGAATTGAATATCGTTGCCCGTGTTGGCTTCTTCAAAACAGGTGTCGTCGCCTTTGTGGCAAACCGGCCCAACAGGATTTACTTTTATAAGCAACGTGTCATTATCGCAATCAATGGCCATTGAAACAACATTCAGAAAATTTCCCGATTCCTCGCCTTTGGTCCACAAACGGTTTTTGGTGCGGCTAAAAAAGGTTACTTTACCAATTTCCTGTGTTTTCGCAAGCGCATCTTCGTTCATAAAACCAAGCATCAATACATTTTGCGTTTCTGCATCCTGAATGATGGCCGGAATTAGCCCGTCCATTTTATTGAAATCGATTTTTGAAATATCTGTCAGCTGTCTCATAATTTTTAGTCCGAAGTCCGGAGCCTGAAGCCCGGAGTAATTTAAAATTCTGTAATTGTGTTGCGAAGTTACTATTTTGATTGGCTATCGAACTACAATGCCTTTGTCTTTTAAGTATTTCTTAAGAACCGGAATTGGAATTTCGTTGTAATGGAAGATACTGGCAGCCAGTCCGGCATCGGCTTTCCCCTTGGTAAAAACATCAACAAAATGCTCTTCGGCACCTGCGCCGCCCGATGCAATAATCGGAATCTTCAGCATATCGGCCATTTTCGAAAGCTCTTTGTTGGCAAAGCCATTTTTTGTTCCGTCGTGGTTCATCGATGTAAAAAGTATTTCTCCGGCACCACGGTCTTCAGCTTCTTTTGCCCACGAAAACAGTTCTTTGTCGGTTGGAATGCGGCCACCATTTACGGTAACTGTCCAGTGCTCATTTTCATCACCACGCGCATCGACGGCAACTACAACAAACTGGCTTCCAAAATTCAGCGCCAGGTCGTCGATTAGTTTCGGATTACGAACCGCCGATGAGTTGATGGAAATTTTATCGGCGCCTGCAGCCAAAAGTTTTTCGGCATCGCCCAATTCGCTGATTCCGCCACCAACCGTAAACGGAATGTTGATATGCGCTGCAATACGTTTTACCAGCTCCACAAAAGTTTTGCGGCCTTCGTGTGTTGCCGTAATATCAAGAAAGCACAATTCGTCGGCACCATCGGCTGCATATTTTGCAGCCAGTTCAACGGGATCGCCCACTTCTTTAATGTCAACAAAGTTGATTCCCTTAACGGTTTGTCCGTTGCGGATATCGAGGCATGGTATTATTCGTTTTGCAAGCATTACCAGAGTTTAAAGTTTCGAGTTTAAAGTTCAATGTTTTGCCTACTGCATTTTGCCAATTGCCTTTTTCCTGGGCAAATGATTGCAGGTTGCCAATTCATGAACTATGAGATGAACTCTTCAATCTGTTTCAAAGTTATTCTATTTTCATAGATGGCTTTCCCGGTAATTACGCCCGGAACGCCCATTTCATCTAATTTTAATATGTCGTCCATGGTGGCAATTCCGCCGCTGGCAATAATTTCCACTTCGGGAAGCGTTTTCATAATGTCGGCGTACAGTTCAAAAGCCGGGCCGCTCAGCATTCCGTCGCGGCTAATATCTGTTGAAATTACTTTGCTGATTCCCTGTTTGTGGAATTCGGCGATAAAATCGATAACCGCCAGTTCAGTAGTTTCCAGCCAGCCACTTACGGCAATATTGCCGTCTTTGGCGTCGGCACCCAGAATGATTTTTTCGCTACCGAATTTCTCCAGCCAGCTCAGAAAAGTTTCTTTTTCTTTTACGGCAATACTTCCGCCGGTAACCATTGCTGCTCCTGAGTTAAAAGCAATTTCCAAATCTTTATCCGATTTTAGTCCGCCACCAAAGTCGATTACTAAATTGGTTTTTCCGGCAATGGTTTCAAGCACTTTATAATTTACAATGTGTTTGGCTTTTGCCCCGTCCAAATCAACAAGGTGTAAACGTGTAATTCCTGCATCTTCAAACATTTTTGCAACTTCCAGCGGGTTTTCGTTGTAAACCGTTTTCTGGTTGTAATCGCCTTGAGAAAGTCGCACGCATTTGGCGTCAATCAGGTCGATGGCAGGAATTATTTCTATTTTTTTTGTCATTATTTCTTTTTATAAATTTCCCCTCTGTTTCCGGCATTGGTGATGAGAATTAATAATTCTTCTCCATCAATTATTGTAAATAATTCTAATGTTCCTTACTCTTAACCGGAAATAATCAGATGTGTCTTTTAATTTCTTTATGTCAAGCAACTGATGAGAAAATGGATTTTCTTTGAGAAGGTTGAGTTTTTGCCTGATATTGCTCTTTAGCGCTGGTGTTTGCGCATTAAGGAATTTCAAGGCTTTTTTATGAATTTTCAGGGAATACATTAAAACTTATCTTGAACATCATCCCAATCAACAAAATCACTTAGATCGCCTTTGTCCAATTTGTTCTGAATTGAATAAAGTTCCTTTTGTTCTTCAGCAGTAAGAACATCAGGATCTTCCTCGTAGATTTTGTAACTTCCTTTGGGGAGTTGTTTTAAAAGCCCTCTGAATAAATTATAGACTTTTTCAGATATGTCAATTGTAATTGTTTTCATCACATTACAAAATTACAATAACTTACTCATCTTCCAAAATCATCTTCAGTACTGCCTGTGCAGTAATTTCACGGTTATAGGCTTCGTCAACAACAATTGAATTTGGGCTGTCGATAACACCATCAGTCACAATCATGTTTCGACGTACCGGCAAACAGTGCATAAATTTGGCATTGTTTGTTAAAGCCATTTTTGCTTCATCCACGGTCCAGCTCATGTCCTTTGATAATATCTGTCCATAATCGGTATATGATGCCCAGTTTTTGGCGTAAATAAAATCAGCACCTTCAAACGCTTTTTTCTGGTCGTACTCTACTTTTACATCGCCCATAAATTCGGGTGCCAGTTCGTAGCCTTTCGGGTGGGTAACCACCAGTTCGTAATCGGTTTCGCGCATCCACTCAACAAACGAGTTGGCAACAGCCTGCGGCAAAGCGCGGGGGTGTGGTGCCCAGGTAAGAACTACTTTTGGCTTTTCAACTTTTTTGTGCTCTTCAATGGTTACCAGGTCGGCAAAACTTTGCAGCGGGTGGCGGGTTGCTGCTTCCATACTTACTACCGGAACGCCCGCATATTCAACAAACTGGCTCAGGATTTTTTCAGCATAGTCGTCTTCGCGGTTTTCAAATTTGGCAAAAGCACGCACGCCAATTACATCGCAATATTTTCCGATTACCGGAATGGCTTCGCGCAGGTGCTCGGCATTTTTGCCGTCCATTACTACGCCCATTTCCGATTCCAGCTGCCAGCTGTCTTCGTTTACGTTCATCACCATGGTGTTCATGCCCATGTTCATGGCTGCTTTTTGGGTGCTCAGGCGCGTACGCAAACTTGAGTTGAAAAATACCAAAACCATGGTTTTGTTTTTCCCCAGGTGCTGAAAACCAAACTTGTTGTTTTTTACTTCGAATGCGGTTGCCAGCGCTTTTTCAATGCTGGGAATATCTTTTACTGATGTGAATTTTTTCATGTTTTAAAATTTGAAAATGGAAGCACGAAGACCGAAGTTTCAGCTTCCATAGTTTATATTTTTGCCTTTTATCTTTTAACTTTTGCTCCCGACGCTAGTGGCCGGGATTTGGCGTTGGCCGATTTTCAATTCGCTTCGCTCAACTTTTACCTTTTACCTTGGACGAACTTGTCCGTTGCCTTCAATTATCCATTTGTAGCTGGTAAGCTCTTCCAATGCCATTGGCCCGCGGGCGTGCAGTTTTTGTGTACTGATGCCAATTTCGGCTCCCAGTCCAAACTGTGCGCCGTCGGTATAAGCGGTTGATGTATTGGAATACACGGAAGACGCATCTACCATTTTACGAAACATTTCTATTCGTTCCTGGTTTTCAGAAATAATTGCTTCGCTGTGTTTTGATGAATGTGTATTGATGTGGTTCAAAGCTTCATCAAAAGAACCTACGGTTTTTATCGACATTTTCATCGATAAGAATTCTGTTCCGAATGATTCTTCAGTGGCTTCAAACAAGAGCTCCGCCGGGTAAACCTGTTTTATTTGTTGGTATGCTTTTTCATCAGCATAAATCACCACCTGTTCTTCCGAAAGTTTTTTGGCAAAGTTATTCAGCTCATTCAACCGACTTTCGTGAATTAGTAAACAATCCAAGGCATTGCAAACCGAAGGACGACGCGTTTTTGCATTGAAAATAATTTCGCGGCCTTTTTCGGCATCGCCAAATTCATCGAAATAGGTGTGGCATATTCCGGCACCGGTTTCAATTACCGGAATGGTGGCATTTTCGCGTACAAAGTTGATCAGTCCCTGGCTTCCGCGCGGAATGATCAAATCGATGTATCCGTGAGCACGCAACATTTCGTTGGTTTCTTCGCGCCCGGCAGGAAGCAGTGTAACGGTGTTTTCGTCGAACCCGAACTTCTTAAGCACATTGCGGATAATAGAAACAATGGCCTGGTTGGAGTAAATGGCATCGCTGCCACCTTTTAAAACACAGGCGTTTCCCGATTTCAGGCACAAAGCAAAAACATCGAAAGTTACATTCGGGCGGGCTTCATAAATAATCCCGATTACACCAAAGGGTACGGTAACTTTTTTGATTTTCAGGCCATTTTCGCGAACCGTTTCTTTTAAGGTTTTTCCAACCGGACTTTCAAGGCGGGCAACGTTTTCCATGTCGGAGGCAATGCCTTCTATTCTTTCTTCCGATAATTTCAGTCGGTCGAATTTTGGATCTTGCGGATCCATACGATCCAGATCTTTTTGGTTTTCGGCAAGAATAATTTCCGATTGTGTCCTTGCTTCGTTGGCCAGCTCCAATAACAAATGTTTAACCTGATCGTCATTCACCAGGTTTAACTTTCGCGATGCTTCCAGCGTTTTTTTAAGCTGTTGTTCTATCTTCATAGGCAATGGTCTTTCAGTGAAAAACCCTCTCCCGGGGGAGGGAGAGGGAGCTCAGAATATGTTCAAATTAAGGCATCAAAAAAAAGGGAGTAAGGGTAGTTTGCCGTGGCAGACAAACTTCGTTAAAGGTTACTCTGAGCTTTTTTATATTCTAAATTAATGTTTCGTTTGTTTTATATTCTAAATACAAATAATCGTAATGTATTACCGGTTTTTGCTTGTCGGATTGCTTCTCTATTTCAATCTTTTCAGAGCCATACGAGGCTTTTCCCATGCCGACAAACTCGCCGTTTATGCTTGTTATTTTTATTAAATCTCCTTTTTTGAATTCGCTTTCAACTTTCTCAATTCCCACAGGAAGCAAGCTAACGGCCTTGTCGGAAAGCAGTGCTTTTCGTGCTCCTTCGTTGATTTGCACCTGGCCTTTCGTGAACCCATCGGAATAGCCAATCCATTTTTTTACTCCGCTCGATGGTTTCTCGTTAGGTACGAAAAAAGTGTGCTTTAAGTTTTTTGATTTGTCGAGCAGATCGACAAGAATATTTGCGCGGGTTCCGTTGGCTACATGAACACCAATTCCATCGCCGGCCACTTTTTTTGCAATTCGGAATTTGGTAAGCATACCACCGCGGCCAAAATCCGATCGTTCAGAAGAAATGGCATCTTGCGGGGCTTTGTCGTTAACCTGAATACGCTCGATCAGTTCGGCTCCTTCGCTATCGGGGTGAGCGGTGTAAACTCCATCGATATTGCTGAGGATGATCAGTGCTTCGGAATCAACCATCGACGCGATCAACCCTGAAAGTTCGTCGTTGTCGGTAAACATCAGTTCGGTTACCGAGATGGTATCGTTTTCGTTAACAATCGGTATCACTTTGTTTTCCAGTAAGGTGGTGATACAGTTTTTCATGTTCAGGTAATGGCGGCGGCTCGAAAAATTTTCCTTGGTGGTGAGCACCTGCGCACAGGTTAATCCTTCTTCGTGGAAAAAATCGGAATAGCGCGATATTAATTTTACCTGACCCAGTGCAGCCCATAACTGTCGTTGCGAAACGGCATCCGACTTTTTTGTTTCTTTCATTACAGCGCGGCCTGCAGCAACTGCTCCCGATGAAACCAAAACCACCTCGACACCATTTTTTTGCAAATGAGCAATTTGGTCAACCAGGTGGGCAATGCGCGCTACGTTTAGCGTTCCGTCGGCTTTGGCCAGCACATTGCTGCCTACTTTTACTGTTATTTTTTTATAGCGGGTCTGCACCGTTTTTAGTTGTCTTTTATTTTTTTGTATGAGGCTAAAACTCCCAGAATAAGCGAAGAGCTAAAGCCTTTGTGTTCCATTTCGTTCAGGCCGGTAATCGTTACGCCCATCGGGGTGGTTACTTTGTCGATCTCTCTTTCAGGGTGGTGCCCCGACTGCAATAGCAATTCGGTTGCGCCTTTTACCGTTTGTGCCGTAATTAGCTGAGCCATTTCGGCGCTAAAACCAATTTCGATACCACCTTGCATGGCCGCACGAATGTAACGGAGTGCATAAGCAATTCCGCACGACGAAAGTACCGTTGCTGCGGCCATCAGTTCTTCGGGAATCTCGATGGTTTTTCCCAGTTTGTCGAACAGTTCAACCACATACGCGCGGTAGGGCTCGGTGTTGCCGTTTGCCGAAATACAGGTTAACGATTCCTGCAAAGCAATTGCGGTGTTGGGCATTACCCGGAAAATAGGAATGTCGTTTCCGGCCATTTCTCCAAGGGTATCGATACCTACACCGGCAACAATGGAAATGAAAATCTTCTCCGGCGACAAAATGGGCTTCAGGTTGTTAATTACTCCCTCGATATGATAGGGTTTTACGGCAACAATAATCACATCAGCATCTTTTGCTGCATCCAGGTTATTGTGGAAAGCATGAATTCCCAGATCGCTCATTTTTTCGAGTGTCGCTTCTTTTCTGTCGGAAACGGAGATGTTGCCTGCATCAACAGAGCCCGATTTTAAAAGGCCAAGCGCAATGGCGCCTCCCATGTTTCCTACGCCGATTATTGCTATTTTTTTATTTTCCATTTTGTCGAATTTAGAAAATGTAGTTTTTAAATCATTATTTATTCAGCGAACGAGTCCAGTACATCTGCAAACGCTGCTAAAAAGGTGTCGGCTTGTTCGATTGTTAAGCTGAGTGGTGGCAACAGCCTGATAATGTTTTGCCCCGATACGCCGGTGAAAATTCCGTAATCGAAAAGCAGTTTTTTGCGAATTTCGGCAATGGGCTGTTTAAATTCCAACCCGATCATTAATCCTTCTCCTCTGATTTCGAACTCAGCATTCATTTCCGCCAGTTTACCCATCAGGTAATTTCCAACTTGTTCAGCATTCTCAACCAGGTTTTCGTCTTCCATTACATCCAGAACTGCAATGGCTGCAGCACAAGCCAGGTGGTTGCCACCAAAAGTGGTTCCGAGCATGCCAAACCAAGGCTCAATTTCCGGTTGAATGAGTACGCCGCCAATTGGGAATCCGTTACCCATTCCTTTGGCCATGGTAACAATGTCGGGTTTTATATCCGTATGCTGGTAGGCGAAGAATTTTCCGCTTCGTCCGTAACCCGACTGTATTTCATCCAGAATTAAAACGGCCACATATTTTTCGGTTAGCTGTTTCAGTTTTTTCAGGAATTCGATGTCGGGAACATGTATTCCGCCGATTCCCTGAATTCCCTCAACAATTACAGCCGCCACATCGCCTTTTTTTAATGCTTCTTCCGTTGCATTAATGTCGTTAAAAGGCAGGATAAGCGCATTGTCGGTTTCGTTAACCGGAGCAATAATTTTTGGATTATCGGTAATGGCAACAGCCGCCGAAGTACGTCCGTGAAAACCTTTTTTATAAGAGATAATCTTCTTTTTACCGGTTATAAATGACGCCAGTTTTAGTGCATTTTCGTTGGCTTCGGCACCCGAGTTACACAGAAATAGCTGATAGTCTTCGCAGCCCGATTGCATGCCTAATTTTTCGGCGAGTTCCTTTTGTAGGGGATTTTGTACTGAATTCGAATAAAATCCGATTTGCTGAAGCTGTTTGCTTATCTTTTCAACATAAGTGGGGTGGCTGTGCCCGATCGAAATTACCGCATGCCCGCCATAAAGGTCGAGGTATTTTTTCCCGTTCTCATCCCAAACATAACAGCCTTCTGCTTTTACAGGAGTGATGTCGAAAAGTGGATATACGTTAAATAGTTTCATATTTAATTCTTTCTCGCAGATTTCGCTGAAAACGCTGATCTTGTTTGCGTTAATCTGCGTTATCCGCGTGCAATTATTTTGCCTTTTACCTTACTAAAACGCTACCGGTTTCAAACTCAGTCCGGCTTTTTCATCCAGGCCAAACATCAGGTTCATGTTCTGAACTGCCTGGCCCGATGCGCCTTTTATTAAATTGTCGGTTAAGCTGATTATTACCAGTTTGTTGCCGTGTTTCTCCAGATAGATTACGCCTTTGTTGGTGTTTACTACTTGTTTTACTCCCGGGTTTTTGTCGGTTACAAAAACGAACGGGTGATCGGCATAATAATCTTCGTATAATTCGTTAGCCTCTTCCAGCGTTCCATCGAATTTGGTATAACAGGCTACAAAAATACCACGTGTGTGGTTTCCGCGAATCGGTACAAAGTTGAAGTCTTTTTCAAATCCCGGCTGCAATTGTGTCAGGCTTTGAATGATCTCTCCTTCGTGCTGATGCTGGAAAATTTTGTATGCCGAAACATTGCTGCTTCGCCAGCTAAAATGCGAAGTTGCTGTTGGCTTTTGCCCGGCACCGGTTGATCCGGTAATTGACTGAACATGAATTTCATCCTGCAGTAAATCATTCGCTGCAAGTGGCAACAGTGCCAGCTGAATGCCGGTGGCAAAACACCCCGGATTGGCAATTCGTTCTGATGATTCAATTTCTTCGCGGTTTAATTCAGGTAAACCGTAAACAAAGTCGTTGCCTTCTCTTTTAAGTCTGTAGTCGTGGCTTAAGTCGATAATTTTCAAATATTGTGGGAAAGTATTTTTCTCCATGAATTCGATCGACTTGCCATGGCCCATACAAAGGAAAATTACATCCACCTCGTTAAAAGGCATTTGGTCGGTGAATTTGATTTCGGTTTCACCCAGTAAATCAATGTGTACATCCGAAACCGGGTTGCCTGCGTTGCTGGTACTTTGTACAAAACCAATTTCGGCGTGCGGATGATTCAGTAAAATTCTCAACAGCTCTCCGGCAGTGTACCCGGCTCCTCCTATTATTCCAACTTTAATCATTTGATTAACGATTGTAGATTAACGATTTTTGATTTCAGATTTTTCCTTCGAAATTCAATATTCGTTAATCATCATTCAACATTCTTACAAACTTCCGTTTACCTTATTATATATTTTCAACGAGTTTGATAAGATTTTGGTAAACCCTTTTACATCGTCGGCGGTCCATGCTTCAACGGTTTCGCCGTATTGGCCAAATCCTGAATTCATTAAATCGTGCTCCGATTCAATACCAACCAGTTCGAAGTTGTAAGGTCTCAGTTTTACGATCACTTTTCCGGTTACGTTTTCCTGAGTCGATTCCAGGAAATCTTCGATGTTACGCATTACCGGCTCCTGGTACATGGCTTCGTGCAGGAACATGCCGTACCAGTTGCCCAACTGCTCTTTCCAGTACGATTGCCATTTGGTAAGCGTATGTTTTTCCAGCAGGTGGTGGGCTTTAATGGTAATAAGCGGTGCCGCAGCCTCAAAACCAACGCGGCCTTTAATTCCAATAATAGTGTCGCCAACGTGTGTGTCGCGGCCAATGGCATATTTCGAAGCAACGGCTTCCAGTGCACGAATTACATCAGGGCCGTTTTCGTAAAATTCACCATCAAGCGAAACCAGTTCGCCTTTTTCAAAACCCAATTCAATGGTTTTTGGCTCGGTGGCTTCCAACTGACTAGGATAAGCTTCTTCATGAAGATTTTTGTCGGTGGTCAATGTTTCTTTTCCGCCAACGCTGGTTCCCCAAAGTCCCTGGTTAATCGAGTATTCCATTTTTGTGAAATCGGCTTCGAAACCATATTTTTTCAGGTAATCAATTTCGTACTGACGGGTAAGCAACATATCGCGGGTTGGTGTAATGATTTCAATCTCGGGAGCCAGCACCTGGAAAGTAAGGTCGAAACGAATCTGGTCGTTTCCGGCACCGGTACTACCATGAGCGATGTATTTTGCCCCAATTTCTTTAGCATACTCGATAATGGCGATGGCCTGAAATGCTCTTTCGGAACTTACCGAAATAGGGTAGGTGTTATTACGCAAAACATTGCCAAAAACCATATAGCGAATACATTTTTCGTAATACTCGTTAGTTACGTCGAGTGTAATGTGCTCAACCGCGCCTAATGCTAACGCGCGTTCTTCAATGGCTTTTAATTCTTCGTCGGAGAAGCCGCCAGTGTTGGCAATTGCCGTGTAAACGTCGTAACCTTTTTCTTCTTTCAGGTATTTTACACAAAACGATGTGTCTAAACCTCCGCTAAATGCCAGTACTAATTTTTTACTCATGTCTCAATATCTTTATAAGAGCGACGGCGTTTGTTATTCAACTTAAGTATGTAGCTGTTTGTTGAATAGCGAGATGCCACTCTACTTGTTTTTATCTGTTATTTTATTTTTCTTTTTTGCAACCCCCACAAAACGTTTGGGTAGAAGGTCGAGCAGGCTGCGTTTCCGAATTCCGTTTCCGTTGGTGTATGTTGGTTTTTCCCATGCCGGGTCGTAAAGCATTCCGGTGCACAGGCATTTTGTACGGCCGGTGCGCTCCAGAATATCGTGGTTTATACATCCCTGGCAACCTTTCCAGAACTGGTCGTCTAACGTCAATTCCGAGAATGTAACCGGACGATAACCCAGTTCGTGGTTAATTTTCATGACGGCCAAACCGGTTGTTAACCCAAATATTTTTGAGTTCGGGTATTTCTTGCGCGACAGCTCGAAAGCCTTCTTTTTAATCGCTTTTGCAAGACCTATTCCACGGTATTCTTTACCAACAATTAAACCCGAGTTGGCCACAAAGCCTTTTTCCTGCCAGGTTTCTATGTAGCAGAAACCAGCGAAACTGTCTCCTTCAAGGGCTATAATTGCTTTTCCCTCCTTCATTTTCGAAGCAAGGTATTCAAATGTACGACGCGCAATTCCGGTGCCGCGTTGTTTCGATGCACTGTCGATAGCGTCGTTTATGTCGTCGATAAATTTCAGGTGTTTTTCGCCGGCAATTAAAACTTTAATATTTTCTAAACTCTTCATCTTTCGATCTACAATTTGTCGTTAAGCTTTGGCAGAATTTTTATTAATGCCTCTGTCAAATCATTTTTCGATATTCCTTCCCTTTGTATTATTAATATAGTATCGTCTCCTGCAACGGTGCCTAAAATTTCCCACGGACTAGTCGAATCGATTACGGCTGCAATGCTGCTGGCGTATCCGGGTAATGTGCGTAAAACTGCCAGGTTGCCCGAAAACTGTATGTCTTTAAATCCGTCGGCCAGGTAATTTATACGGTTAACGTGTTCTGAATTGTTTCTTTCCGTTTCCCCGTTTTCAGCAATTGTATAAACGTATCCTTTAGCCGGATGGGGCACTTTGGCTACCTGCAACACTTTTAAATCGCGCGATAATGTAGCTTGTGTCAGTTCAAATCCCCGGCGTTTTAATTCAACCAATAATTCGTCCTGGCTGTGTACACTGCCTCGTTGTATTATTTTTCGTATTTCTCGTTGTCGTTGTACTTTATTCTTCATTGAATAAATATTCATTTATGGTGCAAAAATATTCATTTTTATAAAAGAACTGGTAAGAATTTCAGAATATTTTCTATTTTTGTACCGGAAAATGATTTAAAGATCATGTTCTTAACATTATGGCTGAGAAAGTGTATTTGAAAATAAGTATAAAGAATAACTGAAATGCGTTTGAACTATTTTAGGGCAAGCGCATTTTTTTTAATTATTAAATAGGAATATGTACAAAGTAAAACAGGCAAAATTAACGCTTGAAGACGGGACGGTTTTTATGGGAAAATCCTTCGGAAGCGAAAAGTCGGTGGCCGGAGAGGTCGTTTTTTATACCGCAATGACAGGGTATCCGGAAAGTTTGACTGATCCATCTTACACAGGACAAATCCTGGTGTCGACCTACCCAATGATTGGGAATTATGGTGTTCCTTTTAACAGGAAAGAAAACGGAATACACAAGTATTACGAATCGCACAAATTGCACATTTCCGGATTGATAATTTCTGATTATTCATTCGAATTCAGCCACTGGAACGCAGAGAAAAGTTTGAGCGACTGGCTGAAAGAATACGAAGTGCCGGGTTTGTTCGATATCGACACGAGAGCCTTAACAAAAATTTTACGTGAGAAAGGTTCGATGTTGGGGAAGATCGAATTTGAAGATGAAATTGACTTTTACGATCCGAACAAAGAAAACCTGGTAGCGGTTGCAAGTTGTAAAGAGCGCGAAGTTTATGGCGATGGAGAGCACAAGGTAGTGTTGATTGACTGTGGAGTTAAAAACAACATTATTCGTTGTTTGCTCGATCGCGGAGCTACGGTAATTCGTGTGCCATGGGATTACGATTTTACCCATGAAGAATTCGATGGATTGTTTATCTCGAACGGCCCGGGTGACCCGGCAAATTGCGATGTAACGGTTGAGTACATTAAAAATGTAATTGCAGCAGAAAAGCCAATTATGGGGATTTGTTTGGGTAACCAATTGCTGGCACGTGCCGCCGGTGCAAAAACCTACAAGCTGAAATTTGGTCACCGAAGTCACAACCAACCGGTTTTGCTGCAGGGAACAAACAAATGTTACATCACTTCGCAAAACCATGGATTTGCTGTGGCAACCGAAACATTGTCTGACGACTGGGAACCATTGTTTACCAATGTAAATGATGGAACCAACGAAGGAATCAGGCACAAAACAAAGCCTTTCTTCTCAACGCAGTTTCATCCGGAAGCATCGAGCGGACCGGTTGATACCGAGTTTTTATTCGATGAGTTCATTAAAAATATCGTAGAATATAAAAGCCGGAACTGATTTAAGAATATCGATTAACGATTTTAGATTTAAGATTGCGAGCCGAAATGAACAGATTTGAGTTAGAAGAGAGGTTGATTGTATTTGCTGCAAGGATTATTGAACTGGCAGAAAAACTGCCGAATTCTCCAATCGGCAATCATATGAAAGGGCAAATTGTACGTTCAGGAACGTCACCTGCTCTAAATTATGGAGAAGCACAAAGCGCTGAATCGAAAAAAGATTTTATTCATAAAATGAGCGTGTGCTTAAAAGAGCTTAGAGAAACTTTCGTTGCCATAAAAATCATAAAATATTCCAAACTTTTAACTGAAGTGGCTTTGCTGGAGGAGTGTTACGTTGAAAACAACGAATTGATTTCCATTTTTGTTAAAAGTATAGAAACAGTAAAGAAGAATAAAAGCGCATAATGATATGTTAATAAGTATTTCGGAGCGACAATCTAAAATCATCAATCGTTAATCATCAATCGTTAATCAATAGTAGTTATGATAGAAACACATATTAAAAAAGCAATTGTTCTTGGTTCGGGAGCACTAAAAATCGGCGAGGCCGGTGAGTTCGATTATTCCGGTTCACAGGCGCTAAAAGCCTTGAAAGAGGAAGGTGTTGAAACGGTTCTTATCAATCCGAACATTGCAACCATTCAAACATCTGAAGACATTGCAGACAAAATTTACTTTTTGCCTGTTACGCCTCATTTTGTTGAAGAGGTAATCAAAAAAGAAAAACCACAGGGAATTCTTCTGGCATTTGGTGGGCAAACTGCGCTGAACTGCGGAGTTGCACTTTACGAATCGGGAGTTCTCGAAAAATACAATGTTGAAGTAGTTGGTACGCCGGTTCAGTCGATTATCGACACGGAAGACCGCGATATTTTTGCCAACATGCTTGATGAAATTGATGTTAAGACATGTAAAAGTATTGCGGCGTCAAATATGGCTGAAGCGAAAGCTGCCGCAAAAGAGGTTGGCTTTCCAATTATTATCCGCGCAGCATATACGCTGGGAGGTTTAGGCTCGGGTTTCTGCGAAAACGAAGAGGAGCTGGAAAAGCTGGCCGGTAGTGCATTTTCGTATTCGCCACAAATCCTGGTTGAAGAATCGATTAAAGGATGGAAAGAGGTAGAGTACGAGGTAGTTCGTGATAAATACGACAACTGTATTACCGTTTGTAATATGGAGAACTTCGATCCGCTTGGAATTCACACCGGCGAAAGTATTGTTGTGGCTCCGTCGCAAACACTATCGAACTCGGAATATCACAAGCTCCGCGAGATCTCTATTAAAATCATTCGTCGTGTTGGAGTAGTTGGAGAATGTAACGTACAGTTTGCACTCGATCCGTACTCGGAAGATTATCGCGTAATTGAGGTAAATGCCCGTTTGTCGCGTTCGTCGGCACTGGCATCGAAAGCCACTGGTTACCCGCTGGCATTTGTTGCGGCAAAACTGGGGTTGGGTTATGGCTTGCACCAACTTAAAAACTCGGTTACCAAAGTAACAACAGCTTGTTTCGAACCTGCACTCGACTACTGTGTGGTGAAGATTCCGCGTTGGGATTTGAGCAAATTCGTAGGTGTTTCGAAAAATATCGGAAGTTCGATGAAATCGGTTGGCGAGATTATGGCCATCGGACGAACTTTTGAAGAAGCCATTCAAAAAGGTATCCGAATGGTTGGACTTGGCATGCACGGTTTTGTGGCCAACAACGAGGAGATTACCATTGAAGCAATAGAGGAGGAGTTGACAAATCCTACCGACCGACGTATTTTTGCCATTGCCGAAGCGTTCAACAAGGGTTACACCATCGATCAGATTCACGGGAAAACAAAAATCGATTGCTGGTTCCTGCAAAAGCTGAATAACATTTACAAAATAAAACTGGAGCTGAAGAAATTTAACGAATTGGAGAAATTGCCAATTCCGCTGTTGAAAGCTTCAAAACAAGCAGGTTATTCTGATTTTCAGATCGCACGTTTGGTGCTGAGAAGTAAGAATGTCAACATGAGTGAAGATATTCTGAAAGTTCGGGCATATCGGAAAGCGAATGGTATTGTTCCGGTGGTAAAGCAAATCGATACGCTTGCCGGCGAGTATCCTGCACAAACCAATTACCTGTACCTAACGCATAACGGTACCGAAAATGACGTTACTTATTTAGGCGATCACAAATCGGTGATGGTGCTTGGGTCGGGTGCTTACCGCATTGGAAGTTCGGTAGAGTTCGACTGGTGTAGTGTAAATACCATCAACACCATTAAAGAGCAGGGGTACCGTTCGGTAATGATCAACTACAACCCGGAAACGGTGAGTACGGATTACGATACCTGCGACAGGCTTTATTTTGATGAGCTGACTTTTGAGCGCGTTATGGATGTTTACGACCTGGAGAATCCGCATGGAGTTGTGCTTTCAATGGGCGGACAAATTCCAAACAACCTGGCCATGAAGCTGGACGGGCAAAATGTTCCGATCCTTGGAACATCGGCCAAAAAAATCGACAATGCCGAAGATCGCGAAAAATTCTCGTCATTGCTTGATGATCTTGGAGTTGATCAGCCTCGCTGGGCGCGCCTTTCAACCATTGAAGAAATTCACAAGTTTGTTGATGAGGTGGGTTATCCGGTGCTGATTCGTCCGTCGTACGTACTTTCGGGTGCAGCCATGAATGTGGTTTCGAACCCTGATCAGCTGGAGCACTTCCTGCAGATGGCGGCCAATGTTTCGAAAGAGCACCCGGTGGTTGTTACCGAGTTTATCGAGCAGGCCAAAGAAATTGAGATTGATGCCGTGGCCAATAAGGGCGAAATGGTGGCTTATGCCATTTCGGAGCACGTGGAGTTTGCCGGAGTTCACTCGGGTGATGCTACCATTGTTTTCCCGCCGCAAAAACTTTATGTTGAAACCATTCGCCGGGTGAAGAAAATCGCCCGTGAGATTGCAAAAGGACTGGAAATTACCGGGCCGTTCAACATGCAGTTTCTGGCAAAAGACAACGACATTAAAGTTATTGAGTGTAACCTGCGTGCATCGCGAAGCTTCCCGTTTGTATCGAAGGTGATGAAACTGAACCTGATAGAAATTGCCACAAAAGTGATGTTGGGAATCGATGTGCCGAAACCGGATAAATCGTTGTTCGAACTGGATTATGTGGGGGTAAAAGCACCGCAGTTCTCGTTTGCACGTTTGCTGAAAGCCGACCCTGTTTTAGGTGTTGATATGTCGTCGACCGGAGAGGTGGGATGTATTGGCGAAACCTATTACGAGGCGATTCTGAAAGCAATGATGTCGGTGGGGTACAACTTCCCGAAAAAGAACATTCTGATTTCTTCCGGACCATCGCGCGGTAAGCTGGAGCTACTGAACAGCGCCAGAATGCTGGTTGAAAAAGGCTACAATATTTTTGCTACTGAAGGAACACATAAGTTCTTCCGCGATAACGGCATTGAAAATACGCTGGTACACTGGCCGGATGAGGAAGATCAGTCGCCAAATACCATCGAGATGATCAAGAATAAAAAGATAGACCTGGTGGTTAATATCCCGAAAAACCATACCAACCGCGAGTTGAAAAATGGTTACCAGATCCGTCGAAGTTCCATCGATTATAATATTCCGCTTATTACGAACGCTCGTGTGGCAAGTGCATTCCTTTACGGAATTTGCAAATACAGCATTGATGATATTCAGGTTAAAAGCTGGGACGAATACAAAGCTTAAAATATTTGTTCTTAATGATAATAAAGCTTCGGCCATTGGTCGGAGCTTTTTGTTTTTATTAGTGGGCATTAATTGGGATTACACGTAAAGTCCGGAGGATTTGTATGTTTATAGTAATAAAAAGGTACGACACCGATCGGAGTCGTGTGCACCTCTTTCGGTTTTGCTATAAATAGTTAATGCCGCCGGTATCAGAAGCAAAATACACGGCTGGCAGGTACCGAAGTTTCCAGCATTGCCAGCGATTTTTTTTAATGACCAGGCTGTATCTCAACCGGAATATCACTAATCACGTTGTGGATATGAAATAATGACTGAATAACCGGATCGGCTTCAATTACCAACATCCCCATGTTCTCTGCAATGCCGCTTACAACTTCCGGGTAAATTGCGCCTGTGGCTAAAAGCCTGGCTTGTATCTTTACAGGATGTGATCCGGTAATTCTGTGAAATTCTTTTTCAATACATCGAATGAATTTAGTCTGTGTTGGATTTAGCAGCGTAGCATATTTATTATCGCAGGTAAAGGTTACCTTTAGATTGTCGAAAGCTAAATTCGTATAGTGGCTATCATCCACAGAGATGATAATATCCAAATTAAATTCATCTCCTTTTTCGATCTGACTGCCATCCTCTTTATAGGCTTTATAGCTTATTTTTAGTTCGCTGTTCAGTTCTTCATTTATTTCATCAATCAAAGCCTGTGTTTGATTTGCATGAGCCATCGGTTTAATTTTTCCCGGAATAGGAATGCTGACTCTTCGTTCACTTGTTTTCATGTTACTTAACGGATTCATAGCTATTGATTTTAATGGTGTAATTTTAAAATTCTACGGTCGGTAAAAATGATCGTTGCAAGACCTGGCAGGCTGTATTATATACGCATTCAGAAGTGTTCTGTTACAATGAAGGGCAGACCAACGAAAGGAGAAATCAATAGCAATTATCTGCTGTAGCTGATACCCTTTTAGCTGACCTTCTAAAGACAAATGGCTGCCCTCCGGAACGGCCTTTTGTAAATGGATTGGCTACCAGTTGGCAAACGAAGGATTAAATTACGTGTCTGCGGCAACGCCCTAGTCTTTGTCTGTAGCCATTTCCTCTAGAGAGAGGAATTCCCAACAGGCTGAGAGAAAAATGGATATTAAAAGTTATTGGTTTTGTCATTACAGTGCATGTCACCAAACGAAAATAATAAGGTTGGTTGTATTAACTAAACAAGGCTACTAAGGTTACTCAAATTGAAAAGGTTTGTTATAGCTCCCAAAGGAAACCTTATTTTCGAAATAAACCTTAGTAGAAACCAACATACAACACCGCAAAACCTTATTAACCTTATTTCCTGTTACGTAAATCCAACAAGCTGGTATGCTTGGAATAGGCGAAGGATTAAATTATGCGTCTGCGGCAACGCCCTAGTCTTTGCCTGTAGCCATTTCCTCAAGCATGGGGAACCAGCTGCAATGTTTGGGTGGAGTTTTTAGTTAATGCTCAAAAATATCATTTGTGCTTGCTCCCCCTTGCAAGCTTATTAATACCTTCAGAAAAAAGCGAGCGAGAAAGGCGCAGCACTTCAATAAACGCTACACTTTAGTTCATAAATATTCCATAAAATCAGAAATCCTGCTAATTTTAAGCTTTCATTCTAAACAACTTAACCGTGACAACTAAAACCTGTATTTACCGCATTGGCATTGCCGTACTTCTATTCGTTTTTGTATTAAATTGTAAAGCACAAACCAGTGTTTCGCTGCGTTCGCAATGGCTCGATCCCACCAATCTGTTTACCGAAGAAAAACCAACCGGCGAGTTTAGTACGGAGTTTTCGGTTGGTGGCCCCTGGAGTCTGTATTTTTACTATGCCCACGATTTACGAAACCTGACTCCCATATACATGATTGGCGGGGTGAACCACACGAACGAATCGGAACAAGCCGACAGCCTTGCTTTTGCGCAGCAGGAAGCGCGAGTGATACCAAAGAAGTCGCGGGTAATTTTTGTGAGCTACCAGTACAGCGAAACAGTTGACCAGCTTTCGTGGATTCAGCCGGTAATTACCTGGAACTGGAATTTTTTACGAAAGCCCTCAAGTTCAGTCCATACCTTTACTGCTGAGGTTTCGCCCTGGATGTCGCTGCAACGTGGCGATCGTTACCAGGACGGTGGCTTTATTAACGCCCAGTACAACTACACCAAACATCTTAAGAAATGGATCCTTTCGGGTAACCTGAAAACCATTGCAGTTAAAGTGGTGGAGAAAGAATGGGATGCTTTTGTTTTAGGAGAAGTTCTTGATCTCTCTGCCGAATTTGTCCCCCTGAAAACAGCGCTTGATGTTGTTCTCAACCGGCCGCTTATTACCGACGAAGCCGATGACCTGGGATTTACTATCGGAATAATTAAAGAATTCTGATTTTAGTTTGAAATCGTTCTAGAAATATTCCCCGATAATCTTTAAAAGATCGGCTTTGCGAATGGGCTTGCTCACGTAATCGTTAAAATCGTTTCCGTTTACTATCTCGCTCTGTGTTTCGGGTGCAAAGGCTGATAAAGCAAATATTTTAACCACCTTATCCAATTTTCTGATATTCTTTACGGCCTCGAAGCCATCCATTTCGGGCATTTTTAAATCCATTAAAATTAAATCGATATCCGAATGCTCTTCATAAAGATTTATGGCTTCAACACCTGTTGAGGCAATTAGCAGTTCATCGGCAATATCGTTTAGCATGTACGAAAACAGCTTCTGATTAATTTTGTCGTCTTCAGCCAGTAGAATTTTAAGTTTTTTTATGGCGGGTGCACTACCCGGATTATCTGTTTCCATAGGGTTATCAGGTTATGTGAATATCAGCAATACACAGAAAAAACATTACTGTGCCGGGAAAATAATCCACAATTTAATTCGTCCTTTTTTTTCTTTTATTGTATAACACAATAAATATAAAGCTTTCATTTTGATTCGCGAAACAAGCGGGTTGCTCATTTTGTTTATTTTTGACATCAAATTAATAAATCAGAGTTATGAAGATTGTTGTTTTGGATGGCTATGCACTAAACCCCGGGGACTTAAGCTGGGACACTTTAAAGGCATGGGGAGAATTAACCGTTTACGACCGTACAACGCCGGAGCAAACCGTTGAGCGCGCTGCCAGTGCCGAAATCATTTATACCAACAAGGTCGTTCTTAACCGCGAAATTATTAAACAGCTACCTCAGTTAAAGTTTATTGGTGTATTGGCAACCGGCTACAATGTTGTTGACATAGCTGCGGCCAACGATGCAGGAATTACCGTTTGCAATATTCCGGCGTACAGCACGCAGTCGGTAGCGCAATTGGTTTTTGCCCACCTATTGCATTTTACCAATAATGTAGGCTTGCATTCCGAATCGGTTAGCAAAGGTGAATGGGCCGCAAGCAAAGACTTTGCCTACTGGCTGTCGCCACAAGCCGAGCTGGCCGGAAAAACGCTGGGCATTATTGGTTTTGGGCAAATTGGACAAGCCGTTGCCCGTATAGCACTGGCTTTTGGCATGAAGGTAATTTTTAACAACCGAAGCAAAAAAATAACCGACCTCGATGCCCGCCAGGTTGATCTTGATACTTTGCTGGAGACCAGCGATTTTATCAGCATAAACTGCCCGCTAACCAGCGAGAACCAGGGGTTTATAAACAAAGAAACCATAGGAAAAATGAAACCAACGGCTTTCCTGATAAACACCGGCCGCGGACCACTGATAAACGAGCAGGATTTGGCCGATGCACTAAATGCGGGAAAGATTGCCGGTGCCGGCCTCGATGTATTGTCGGTAGAACCTGCCTCGCCCGAAAATCCGCTACCCAATGCGAAGAATTGCTTTATAACGCCACACATTGCCTGGGCAACGCTTGAAGCCCGTCAACGGTTAATGCAAATTGCGGTTGATAACCTTAAGGCTTTTGTTGATGGAGAACCGATTAATGTGGTGGGCTAACATGTTTAAAAATCGTTAAGAATATATAAAGCCCGTCCGGGGCACGCAACCTTTTCAGCCCGTCGTGCGTTCTATCAGCACACGAAAAGGTAATTGTGTTGCTTAAAATACTACATATCGTATTGCTGGCATCGGTAAAGTATATTGTTACCCTTCCTTATGCCATGATTATCGGCCTCGATTATAAGTACGCGCTGTTGGCTGTGCTTACCGGGGGAATTGGCGGATTTCTGTTTTTTTACTACATCAGCAAACCCTTAAACCGCGGATTAATGCTTTTGTGGCCGTGTTTGTGCAAAGCTATTCCGAACTCCATGCGGGGACGCTACCGCAACTGGTGTATCAACAGAATGAAGAAAAAACCCAAACGAATTTTTACCCGCCGAAACCGTTTTATTACCCGCATGAAATCGAACTACGGCTTTTGGGGTGTTATTATTGCCACACCGGTTATTTTAACCATTCCCATTGGTGCTTTCCTGGCCAATAAATACTATGCCCAACGACGACATACGGTTTTGTTTATGATTTTATCAATAATAGGCTGGGCTGGTGTTTTGTCAGGGTTAGTGCATCTTTTTCCCGGCGTATTTCTTTAGCCGATCGCGGTTCTCCGCCAGTTGCATCAACACTTTATCGGCCCCGGCCAAATCCAGTTCATCCAATTCGTCAATCGTTACCCATTTTACTGCGTTATGATCGTTTAATTTTATTTTTCCCGAAATCAACTCACAAACAAAAGGAATCAAACGAATGGCTTTAATCTTATAATTGTGTTCAACAGGAGTTAGGGCCTCTACAACCTTTACAGTCAGATTTAATTCTTCGGCTATTTCGCGAACAATACACGCTTCTTCTGTTTCTCCGGATTTTATTTTTCCACCGGGAAATTCCCACTGAAAAGGATGATCGGAGCTTTCGTTATTTTGAGCAACAAGAATTTTCCCCTGATGGATTATTATGGCGCAGGTAACTTGAATCATCCGGTAAAAATAGAAACTTGAAGAATAGTTTCTATCTTTTCTGCTTGTTATGAAATCAACCGCTGATGACAGAACAGGAACTTTTCGAGCACCTCAACGCATGGGAAAACATTGAAGTTGTTGCCGCATCAATACTTAACGATCCGGAGCAGTTTCATACTCTCGTACAGCTTGCCCTAAACGATACGCGACAAAAAAGCTGGCGCGCAGCTTACCTTGTCGATAAAATTCATGACGAAAAACCGGAGCTTTTGCAGCCTTATCTTCGGGCGCTGATCGGGCAGTTAGAAACAGAAATGAATGCCAGCAAACGCCGCCACTGGTTAAAGCTTATCAGTATGAATGCCTTGCCCAAAGAACACATTGGTTTTCTGTTTGATTATTGCATTGAAGCATTTACCTCGGGCAGCGAGGCCGTGGCTGTGCGGGTGCATGCCATGCAAATTCTGTTCAATATCTCGGAGCTGGAACCCGACCTGAAACCGGAGGTTCTGCAGATCATCGAGCAGGAAATGGAATTCCATCCTACAGCAGGTATTCGGTCGCGGGGTAAAAAACTGGCAACTAAATTATTTAAACAAATTCAACGAAACAGCGGTTAAGAATTGGCTTTAATCTGAAACCGGGCAATCAATTCCTGCAGTTTGGCATCCAGCTCAGCGAACAACTCATCCTGCTTGTAGTTTCGTGTAAGAATCACCAGGTTTCGCAAATGCGAGATCTGACGGTTTTGTTCGTTTTGCACAGCTGCCGCAAAATTGTCGGGTAATGATGCATAATAATCAAGCAGGGCAAAACAGTTATCCGCCATTATACGTACTTTTTCATTTCCTTTTTCAATGGCTCCGGCACCGTAATACTGTGCTGCCATTTGGAACGAGCTGTAATCAAGCGGAATTTTCTCGTTCGGGAAAAGCTCAAACATTTTATCGGCCACTTCAATGGCTTTTTCTGTTTCTCCCTCGGCCAGCAAAGCCTGCGACAAACGCGTAAACATATATTGCGTTTGCATAATATTTATCTGCTTGCGGTTGTATTCGTCCATATGAATATCCGGATCGTTTACATTTCCCCAAACAAATTTATTCATCACATTATCGTAAAGAATTTCGGCGTCTATTCGTCCGGCAGTTACGCCTTGTTTTGGCGTTCGTATTGGCACAAACCGGTAGGCTAGTCCTTCAAACTGCAACCAGTCGAGGAAATGAATATTTCCGGTAAATATCAAACTGTGATCGATATAAATGGGGCGCTCCCAGTTGTTGGCAGCAATCATATTCAACACGGCCATTTCACTTTTCGAAATCAGATTATCCGAAATCCTGAAGCTTACCCTGTCGGCAATAAGATCAGCATCTTTCTGCTTTACGGTTCCCGAATCCAGAACTTTTTGCTTATCAACCGTAATGTGAAAATCGCGCGATGGCAGGTAATCCATCATATCACCATTGGTTACCTGTATTTTTGTGCGCACATCGTCGCTGCCTAAAAAATCCATGGCTTCACTCAGTTCTACCGATCCTTTTATGCGACCCTGGAAAAGCACCGCATCCATACGGCCCATGTAGTATTTATCTTTTGTGAATGAAAACGGCACCGGATCAGCATCGTAAGTTTTAAACTGCTGCTGACTAATGTACCAGTCCATTCCCAAATAACTAATGTTTACGATTTTAATATCCCTACGTACACCTTCCACTTCCTGCACATACCACAACGGGAAAGTATCGTTATCGCCATAAGTAAACAGGATGGCGTTTGGCGCACACGATTCGAGGTAGTTTTTGGCATAATCGCGTGTCATGTATTTTCCCGATCGGTCGTGATCGTCCCAGTTTTGCGAGGCCAGCACACCCGGCACAGTAATCAACGAAATTGCGGTTGCCAACACTGCTCCCGGTGCTCCTTTCAATACCTTCTTTAATCCGGAGTGAATGGCCAGCACGCCCAGTCCAATCCAAATGGCAAAGGCATAAAACGAGCCCGCATAAGCATAATCGCGTTCGCGTGGCTGGTAAGGATACTGGTTCAGGTAAACCACAATGGCAATACCGGTAAGAATAAACAGCAGCATGGTAACGGCAAACGTTTCTTTCCCTTTTTTGCCCTGGTTATACTGAAAGAATAAACCCAGAAGCCCCAGCAACAGCGGTAAAAAGTAATACACGTTTCTGCTCGGATCATTTTTCATCCATTCGGGCATGTTATCGCGCGGCCCGGTTTTTGGCTCATCGATAAACGAAATTCCGCTTACCCAGTTTCCATTCTGAAAACCTCCGTGTCCCTGTACATCGTTTTGCCGGCCCACAAAGTTCCACATAAAATAACGCATGTACATGTGTCCAACCTGGTAGCTAAAAAAGAAGCGAAGGTTTTCGGCAAAGGTTGGCTTTTGCAGCGTTTTTACTTCGCCACGATCGCGCACCCGTACGGGCGTTCCTTTTACTTTTCCCCATTCTTTGTATGCCTGAACGTGGTTGGCTTTGTCGGAGTACATCCTCGGGAAAATGGTTTCCATTTTTGACTCATATACCGAACCACCCGGCATAGTTCCGGTAATTTCATATTTCCCGTCAACTTTATTGTATTGCTCCTTTGGAGCTTTCGTTGCAATTCGCGGAGCATTATAGTAAGGCCCTTTTACCAGCGGGCGGTCGCCATACTGTTCGCGGTTCAGATAACGAACCAAAGCAAAGGCATTATCCGGGCTATTTTGGTTCATTGGCGGATTAGCCGACGCACGAATAACGATCAATGCAAACGATGAGTAACCTATCAGAATAACAATAACCATTGTAAGTGCGGTGTTTAACACCACTTTGTTTCTTTTTCGGGTGTAATTAATTCCCCACACAGAACCGGCTACCACCAGGGCGCCCATAAACAATATTCCCGAGTTAAACGGCAATCCGAATGCATTCACAAAAATACGGTCGAAGATAAAAGCAACGTGCGGAACTCCGGGAATAATACCATATTGAATTCCCAGCAAGATACCCATTGAGGCGGCCAGCGCATAAATTACACCTTTCCACGAGAATTCGTATTTCTTGAAATAATAAACCATTCCGATAGCCGGAATAGCCAGCAGGTTCAGCAAGTGAACGCCAATCGACAAGCCCATTAAATAAGCGATAAGCACCAACCAGCGGTTCGCGTATTTTTCGTGCGCCACATTTTCCCATTTCAGAATGGCCCAAAATACCATGGCCGTAAACAGCGACGACAGGGCGTAAACCTCGCCTTCTACCGCCGAAAACCAAAACGAATCGGTAAAAGTAAAAGCCAGCGCTCCAACCAAACCACTTCCCCACACGGCAATTTGTTCGCCGGTGTTTAGCTTTTCCCCGGGGAAAAGTTTGCGGGCAAGATGCACGATCGTCCAGTACAAAAACATGATGGTTGCGGCACTTGCAATGGCCGACAACGAATTAACCATAACGGCAGCCTTGGTAACATCGGGAGCAAACAGCGTAAATATCCGGCCCAAAATCATAAAGGTAGGCGCACCCGGCGGGTGACCCACTTCCAGTTTAAAGGCACTTGTTATAAACTCTCCGCAATCCCACCAGCTAACTGTGGGCTCAAGAGTAGCAAAATAAGTTATACAAGCGACGATAAAAACAAGCCAACCAAGAATGTTATTGATTAATTTTGTGTGTTGCATGATCTGCATTTAATTTTTGAACAAAGGCAAATATAAGCTTTTATACAACAAAGCTTCGAACATGATTCTCAAAATGCATTTCACCTTTTTTTTCGAAAGAGAGATTTTTTTTCGCCCAGATATTGCAGAATAAAAATTTTTTATACTTTTGCACCGTCTTTAACGAAAAGACACAATAAGGACTGACCCGTGGTGTAATTGGCAACACGTCTGATTTTGGTTCAGAAGAGTCCAGGTTCGAGCCCTGGCGGGTCAACCACGAAAGCCTGTAGTTTTGCTACGGGCTTTTTTTATGGGTGAAATTTGCTGCTGGTTTATTATTCAATCTGAAGGTGGATATTGGATCACCCGTAAAATCCGGTGGAATAAAAATTTTATAGAAGCAAGAGAAGAACTGTAACTTTCTGCCTGCCGGCGGCTTTCATCTTTGCCTTGAAGCAAAGACGAAACAGAAAATTCAAGGCTGCTTTTGATCCTTTCCCTGCGTTTTCATAAAACCTAAGTTCGGACGGGTGATCTCCTCGATTCCTCGGAGCTTCCCGCTCTCACTAAGGTTTTATTTCAACTCCGGGCAACGATCAAAAGAGGCCGTCCACTTATGCAACGTCGCTGCATCGAAGCATGGCCTCGGCCGGTGAGCCGGAAAACAAGTGGTGACGACGTTAAAAAATTACTGCTGTTTGAGGAGGTACGACGAGTTCAGTAATTTTAGACGGCATCGCGTAGCTTTTCCGAGGGAAGCGGGCGCAGCCTTGGGTTTTCTGTCTACTCTTTGGGCTAAACCAAAGAGTAGAATCCGGCTGATAAGCCAAAATAATGTTGCTTATGCCTGGTCGCTTTTATTCAATATTGAAACTTCTGAGTGAGATATTTTTTACTTCTCCACCTACTTTTCAATGTGATCCGCCACCTGCCCCGATCTTCGGGGGAGCCAGGGACACAATGGAAAGTAAAGTGTATAAAAAAACAAAAGGGAGAAACAATGTTCCTCCCTTTTGTGGTGCCACCTGGAATCGAACCAGGGACACACGGATTTTCAGTCCGTTGCTCTACCAACTGAGCTATGGCACCTTTCTAAAGTTGGGCTTTAAGTAGCACCCCCTTTATTTTGGTGTTGCAAAAGTATACATTTTTTTAAAATCACAAAGTTCAACACCAAAAAAAGTGAAAAAAAATTGATTTTTTCAGCTCTCCGAATTCGGCGTGAGTTTATGTGGTTGATCTTTTTTTTGCGTTTTTATTTGAAACTGAATTACTTGCCCTCCAAATCCTCCGACAACGATGTACACACAACTATTTTAGGGGTTCTGGTTTATAATCGATTTTTAATATGCGGCGCATGGTAGGGTTGTAGTTTAAAAATCGGAAGAAGTTGCGCCTTTGTCATTTTTCTCTTCTATCCCCGGGGCTGCGCTCCCTGCGGGTGCTTCCCCCTGGCTATTGATTACGCACCCTTGGTGCTTAAAGCCCCGAAGCGGGCTACAGGCAATAGCCCGGTGCGAGTGGTTGAGTTTACGAAGACACAAAGCTCCGGGTAAAAGATCGATAAAAAATCGTTCGGCCTCTAAAGTTGATTGGAATTGGTCAGCTTGTTCCGAACGAAAAATCGTTATAGAATCATTTGAAAATTTCACCTGTCATCAATGTTTTCGATTTTACATAGAATCCTTTCATGCGTTTTGTAAGCCGTATGAGTCTGCAATCCAATACTTTTTATACTTTTGCACGATTAGTTTAAAAGACAATGGTTGATACTGATTATCTGATACATACATTACATAACGGCATTCGAATAATTCATCAGCAAACCGATTCGCCGGTGGGGCATCTGGGGGTTTTAATAAATACCGGATCGCGCGACGAAAACGAGGATGAACATGGCCTGGCGCACTTTATCGAACACTCGGTTTTTAAGGGCACAAAAAAGCGCAAGTCGTTTCATGTGCTTAGCCGTATCGAGGGCGTTGGTGGCGAGCTGAATGCCTACACCACAAAGGAAGAAACCGTGCTGTATGCTACTTTTTTAAGCGAGCATTACGATCGCACGGCCGAATTGCTGAGCGATATTCTTTTTAACAGCACCTACCCTGAAAAAGAGCTCAAACTCGAAAAAGAGGTGGTGGTAGAGGAAATAAATTCGTATTACGATACACCGTCGGAATTGATCTTCGATGAGTTTGAGGAACAGGTTTTCGATGGTCATCCCATTGCCCGTAATATTTTGGGAACAAAAGAAAAGCTGCGTTCTTTTAACCGCGATATGATTTTCAATTTTATTGCCAATAACTACCATACCGATCAAATGGTGATCAGTTCGGTGGGGAATATTGATTTTGCGGCTTTGCTAAAAATGCTGGAGAAGTATTTCGGAGAGGTGGAGCAAAGTTTGCGGCAGTTGAAAAGAGAGCAGTTTGTAAATTATCAGCCGCAATCAAAAACGGTAATAAAAGACACCTTTCAGGCGCACTGTGTAATGGGTAATGTGGCTTTCGATTTTAAAAACCCGAAGCGTATTGCCATGGTTTTGCTGAACAATGTACTTGGCGGCCAGGCGCTGAACTCGCGTTTAAATCTGGCCATGCGCGAACGTCGCGGAATGGCGTACAACGTGGAGTCGGCCTACACGGCGTATTCTGATACCGGTTTGTTTAACGTGTATTTCGGTACCGACAAAGAGAACCTGAATAAAGCGGTAGCACTGGTGCACAAAGAGTTTGACTTGCTGCGCGACAAAAAAATGGGCGCCGTTCAGTTAAGTCGTGCAAAAAAGCAGTTGATAGGGCAGATTGCCATTTCAACCGAAAGTCGCGAAGATATGATGCTCACCATCGGGAAAAGTTTTATGCTGTTTGATAAAGTGGATCCGCTGCGTGTAATCTTCAAAAAAATCGAGGCCATTAGTGCCGACGATATACAGGAAGTGGCCAATATTATTTTGGATAAAAACCAGATGAGTACGTTGATATATAAATAACAGGAATGGACAGGCAAAAGGCATTGCATCAATATATTTTGGATCACATTGATGAGGAAGATCCGGTGTTAACGGAACTCGACCGCGAAACGAACCTGAAAGTGTTGGGTGCCCGCATGATTTCGGGGCATTTGCAGGGGCAGGTGCTTACGATGCTGGCAAAAATGATCCGCCCGAAAACCATTCTCGAGCTGGGAACATTTACCGGTTATTCGGCCATTTGCCTGGCAAAAGGATTGCCCGAAGATGGAAAGCTAATTACCATTGAAGTTGACGATGAGTTGGAGGCGCTGGCCAAAAAATACTTCGAAAAAGCCGGAGTGGCACATTTAATCGAACAAAAAATCGGGGCGGCAACGGAACTGATCCCGTCGCTTGACCAATCGTTCGACCTGGTTTTTATCGACGCCGACAAACGGGAGTATGTGGAATACTACCAATTGCTGATTGACAAAATGCAGCCGGGAGCGTACATTATTGCCGACAACACACTTTGGAGTGGTAAAGTACTGGATAAACCCCGCCACGATGACGGGCAAACCATCGGCATCCTCGAATTCAACAAGCTGGTTAAAAACGACGACCGCGTTGAAAAGGTCATCCTTCCGCTGCGCGATGGCATGACTGTTATCCGTAAAAAGTAGTTTGTCGTTGTCTTTCCAGACGGGAAATACTTTTTCTCCCGAAATTTCAAGGACTGAAAACGTTTTTCAAAAAAGCCACCGCTGACGATGAAAATAGCAATTATGCGCTAAGCGGTTAGAATCGCTAAGCGCCTCTCGGTGTTGATCTTAATCGCTACTAACGCTGTTAGAGTCACCTCCGAATTAATGTTGCTTATTTAAGGTAATCAGGACTTTGGCTAATTCGTATTATTCGACGTTTGTGGTCCCTTTTTAGCTTGAAACCCCGGTTTCCGTTTTCTGTTCGGATTGTTATTTCTCCGCTTGTTTGGCTTTTTGTTTTTTTCGCCAGCTTCTGAAGCGTTTTGTTTGTTTTGCGGATTGTTACTCTTGTTTTCGAAATTCCGGCCTCCCTTTTTGTTGCCTCCCCTGTTGTTGCGTCGTTTTTTGTTGCGCGAAGGTTTTTTATCGTCGAAACGATCCAGGCTTTCGTCGAGCGTAACTTCCATTTTGTTTTGCTCTTTTGGTTGAGCGCTTAAGGAATGCACTTCGGGTTTTATGCCTCGTTTGTTTTTCTGAATAATATCGCGCACTTGCTTTAACGACAGGTTGAAAGTGGTTCCCATGCTGCCTTCCAATCCATACCAGATTTCCTTTTTCAGGTAGTCGGTTTTAAATGGTTTGGCCAATCCCGATGCCAGCTCAAGGTCGAGAAGTTCACGCGGGAATTCGTTTCCGGCCTCAATGTAGGCGTCCAGCTCGTAAAGCAAACAGCATTTTAGTTTTCCGCAGGCACCGGCCATTTTTTGTGCCGATGGCGACAAGCCTTGTTTCAATGCCGCGTCCGACGAGATGCTTGAAAAATCGGTTCGCCAGCTCGAGCAGCATAATTCACGTCCGCATGATCCAATTCCTCCAATTAAACCGGCTTCCTGGCGGGCGCCAATTTGTTTCATTTCCACTTTAATGCGGAACTCGCGGGCATATATTTTTATCAGTTCCCTGAAATCAACACGTCCTTCGGCCAGGTAGTAAAAAATTGCTTTTTTGTTGTCGCCTCTGAATTCAACATCGCCAATTTTCATATCAAGCCCCAGCTCGGTTGCAGCCTGGCGCGCTCTTATCATTGTGATTTTTTCGCGGCTGCGTGCCTCATTCAGTTTCTGAATATCAGCGTCCGAAGCTTTGCGATAAACCACATTGAGGTTGTAACGCGACGGGTTTTTAATCCGCAGCTTAAATTGTTTTTCGGCCAGGTAACCGGTAAGGGTTACTTCGCCAACATCGTGCCCCGGCGAGGTAGCAACAACTACGTGGTCTCCACGTTTTAGCGGGAGATTTTCAACATTTTTATAGTATTCTTTGCGGGTTGACTTAAACTTAACTTCAACAATATCTGATTTATCGGTGGTGTCTGGCAAATCACTCAGCCAGTCGTATCCTTGTGCTATTGTACTTGTTGAATTATTGAACGAACATCCATTACAACTCATATAATCCTCTCTGCTTTCTGTCTGATGCGTGACCTTTTTGTGCATTTATCGCACTAAACTTCACATGCATCTTGTAAATAATCCCAATTGTTTTTCAGTGTGAGCCTTAGGCAAAACGCTGAAATTAAAATGGTTGATGCCGATTGAAAGAAATTGTTGCCTTATAAAGACTCAATTTGATTTCACATCGGTATAATTCCATACAAAGATTAGAAAAAGAATTGAATTTTCTAATCTGGAACAAGTCTAAATTAAAATATTGTATTTTATTTACGCGGGAAATGAGCTTTTTTGTTCCTTTATTGAAAATTAAATAAGGCAGAAAACATTCATGAATCTCTTAAAGCGGCTTTTAATTGTAGTATTTGTGGCCCTTGCTTTTAATGGGCTGGCTTTTCAATTGACGGACAAGGCAACGGTTAGCATCATTACCTGTAGCCCGGGTAACGAAATGTATTCGGTTTATGGTCATTCGGCTATTCGGGTAAATGATCCGGCTTTTAATTACGATGTGGTTTTTAACTACGGAATATTCGATTTTAGCAGCCCCAATTTTTTGTATCGTTTTTGTGCCGGCCAAACCGATTACCTGCTTGGTGCTTATCGTTTTCAGACTTTTTTGAATGAATACCGACACGATAAACGCAGTGTTTTTGAGCAGGAACTTAACCTGACGGCGCAGGAAAAACAAAAAATACTGGATTTTCTTTTATGGAATGCACAACCCGAAAACCGGGTTTACCGCTATAATTTTTTCTTTGATAACTGTGCCACGCGGGTGCGCGATGTGGTTGCCGATAACGTAAATGGTGGCATAACCTACACTGATAGTGCCAGCCATAAAACGCTGCGGACGTTGATAAAAGATTATCACCACAAAATAAGATGGCTGAATTTTGGTATCGATTTTCTGGTGGCAGCCGAATCCGACCGGGAGGCAACGCTTGAAGAAGAAATGTTTTTGCCTGATTATGTGATGCAGCATTTTGCATCGGCAAAAAGAAATGATAACGGCCAGCATATTGCTCAACCGGTTCAGGTACTTTACCAGGCACCTGAGCAAACTCAGCTACTGACATGGCTTTGGGGGCCGCTGATTGTATTTTCGTTGTTATTGCTGGTGGTTGCTTTTTTCACCTGGAAGCAGTATATAAACGGAGAAATGAAGCCCGCGCTTGATGTTGTTTTGTACGGAATAAACGGATTGGGCGGATTGTTGCTTACCTGGTTTACCATTTATTCCGAGCATCCGGCAATGAGCCCAAATTACAACCTCATGTGGCTGGTGCCGCTGAGTCTGCTATTTGCAATTGTTTACTTACGAAAAAAATGGCGTCAGGCGGTGCGTTATTATCACTTTGTTTTTGCCGTGTGGATGATCGTGTTTTTTGTTTCGGCACCCTTTATGCCTCAAAAATTTCATCCGGTGTTTTTCATCATGGCAGCCACATTCTTTATCCGGGCATTGGCGCATTCGCTGCTAATTCTGAGGTCTTTAAAAGTGACTCGCAAATAATCTGGGCTGACTCTCAGAAATCGATTTTATGAAAAACTATCCTTTGCACCGTCTTTTAAGGCGGTGATATTGGGTTGGTTAGTCCAACCCGGTTTTTCAGGATTTTTGTAAATTTTATTCTACAAAAATCCTGAAAAATCATAATCACTATATCCTATTCGTTACACCGCTCTAAAGAACGGTGCAAAAAATAGTTTTCGGAACTTGAATCAAAGTCATCAGCGATATTTATTTGTAATCTAATTTCTTTTATCGCAGTTACTTTTGCTTTTTTCCTTTCAACTTTTTCCTTGATGTCCCCCGATATTGTTGAAAAGTTTGGATGAACAATTAAGTGGTAGATTTCTTCCATGCTTTGAAACAATTATCTTTGCTCAACGATGGCAAAAAATGAAAAGAAATATGTAGAAACTCCGCTGATGAAGCAATATTATTCCATCAAGGATAAACATCCTGATGCGGTGTTGCTTTTTCGTGTGGGCGATTTTTATGAAACATTTGGAGAGGATGCCATAAAGGCGGCAGAAATTCTGGGAATTACCTTAACGCGCCGGGCAAACGGAGCAGCCAGTTATGTGGAGTTGGCAGGATTTCCGCATCATGCGCTCGATACCTATTTGCCCAAGTTGGTGCGGGCCGGGCAACGGGTGGCAATTTGCGAGCAGCTGGAAGATCCGAAAATGACCAAAAAGATCGTGAAGCGCGGGATTACCGAACTGGTAACTCCGGGAGTTTCCATCAACGATAATATTCTTGAGAACCGCGAAAATAACTTCCTTGCATCGGTTCATTTCGATAAAAAGCGGGCAGGTATTGCCTTTCTCGATATCTCAACCGGCGAGTTTCTGGCTGCCGAAGGAAGTTTTGAATACATCGATAAGTTATTGAACTCGTTTCAACCCAAAGAAGTGTTGTTTCAGCGCGGAAGAGGGAAGGAGTTCAACGATCTTTTCGGGACTAAATTTTATACCTTTAATCTGGAAGACTGGGTATATACCGAAGATGCGGCAAACGACCGCCTGACGCGGCATTTCGAAACCAGTTCGTTAAAAGGTTTTGGTGTGCATAACATGCAGTTGGGCATTATAGCCGCCGGTGCTGTTTTGCATTACCTCGATATTACACAGCACCAGAAGCTAAGTCATATTTCGGGATTAAGCCGGATTGAGGAGGAGCACTATGTTTGGCTCGACCGGTTTACCATTCGTAACCTCGAGTTGTTTGCACCGCTTCACGAAAGTGGAAAGGCGCTCATTAACGTGATTGATAAAACCATTACGCCAATGGGATCGCGTTTGCTGAAACGCTGGATGGCGCTGCCCTTAAAAGATATCGATCCGATAAACGAGCGGCTGGAAGTTGTCGAACTTTTTCTGAAAGATCCGGAAACCAAAGAAAATCTGGAAGAACATCTACGCCAAATGGGCGATTTGGAACGACTGATCTCAAAAGTTGCAGTTGGTCGTATCAACCCGCGCGAAGTGATGCAGGTAAAAAATGCTTTGGCCGCAATTGTTCCGATAAAAGCTGCTTGCGCCGGTGTTGAGAATCCGGCCTTAAACCGTTTTGCCGAGCAATTAAATCCTTGCGATTTGATTCGGGCGCGTATTGAAAAGCAGATTGTTGCCGATCCGCCAACCGCAATTAACAAAGGAAGAGTGATTGCCGAAGGTGTTTCGGAAGAACTGGATGACCTGCGAAAAATCGCTTATTCAGGAAAAGATTACCTGGCACAAATTCAAAAGCGCGAAAGCGAAAAACATGGAATTCCATCGCTGAAGATCAGTTTTAACAATGTTTTTGGGTACTACATCGAGGTGCGGAATACACATAAAGATAAAGTTCCGGCCGAATGGATTCGTAAACAAACGCTGGTAAGTGCCGAACGATATATTACCGAGGAACTGAAAGAATACGAACAGAAAATTCTGGGAGCCGAGGAGAAAATCCAGGTGCTGGAAGGAAAACTTTTTGGCGAGCTGATTTTTGCACTTTCTGAATATATTTCGGCGATACAGCTGAACTCGCATATTCTGGCGCAAATCGATTGTTTATTGTCGTACGCCACGTGTGCAACATCTTATAAATATTTCCGCCCGGAGGTTACTGATGCCACCTCAATTGAAATAAAAGAAGGACGACATCCGGTTATCGAGCACCAACTGCCAATTGGCGAGTCGTACATTGCCAACGATGTAAAACTCGATCAGGAAGATCAGCAGATCATTATTATCACCGGGCCCAATATGGCGGGTAAATCGGCACTGTTGCGCCAAACAGCATTAATTGTGTTGATGGCACAAATGGGATCATTCGTTCCGGCTGAAGTAGCAAAAATCGGTTTTGTGGATAAAATTTTCACCCGTGTTGGAGCTTCGGATAATATATCGCTGGGCGAATCAACGTTTATGGTGGAGATGAACGAAGCAGCCAGCATCCTGAATAATGTTTCCGATCGCAGCCTGATTCTTTTCGACGAGCTGGGGCGCGGAACATCAACCTACGACGGTATTTCCATCGCCTGGTCGATTGTGGAACATCTGCACGAACATGCTTTTACCAAAGCAAAAACGCTATTTGCCACCCACTACCACGAGCTCAACGAAATGGAGGGAGCTTTCCCAAGAGTGAAAAACTTTAACGTTTCCATAAAAGAGGTGGGAAACAAAGTTATCTTCTTACGAAAGCTGGTTCGTGGAGGCAGTAATCATAGTTTTGGTATCCATGTGGCGGGTATGGCCGGGATGCCAAAATCGGTAATTAAACGTGCAGAACAGATATTATCGAAGCTGGAAGGCGGAAAAGAGAAGGAAAGTTTAAGTAAACCTTTAGAAGAGATTGGTGAAAAACGCGAAGGTGTACAATTAAGCTTTTTTCAGTTGGATGATCCTGTGCTAAAGCAAATTAGAGATGAGATAGCCGGGCTGAATGTGAATAATCTGACTCCAATAGAGGCTCTGAATAAGCTGAATGAAATAAAGAAATTGACAGGAATTTCTTAATGGACTTCAATAATTTTTGTCAGATAAAAAAATAGCAATATATTTGCATCGCTTTTGAAAAAGCAAGTTCATTAAAATATGCACGAATCGCCAGTCCCGACAAACCGGAAATCTTCGATTTCATCGTTTGCCGAGGATGCTCGAAAAACTTACAAATTATAAATTTGAATTTTTTCGGCATTGGTAGAGCATAGTTTATTTAATGGATTGAATTGTATAAGTTCTTTAAAATACGCGAGAATAGCTCAGTTGGTAGAGCACGACCTTGCCAAGGTCGGGGTCGCGGGTTCGAGTCCCGTTTCTCGCTCATTCACGATAATCCAAAGGATGCCCGGGTGGTGGAATTGGTAGACACGTTGGACTTAAAATCCAATGATCATTATGATCGTGCGGGTTCAAGTCCCGCCTCGGGTACCATTTTTTGCGAGAATAAATCAGTCCCGACAAACCAGAAATCTTTGATTTCATAGTTTGCCGAGGATGCTCGAAAACTTACAAATTATAAATTTGAGTTTTTCGGCATTGGTAGAGCACCAGAAGTGCCAGGGAAGTAGAGTTTGTTCTTAAAAAATGCGAGAATAGCTCAGTTGGTAGAGCACGACCTTGCCAAGGTCGGGGTCGCGGGTTCGAGTCCCGTTTCTCGCTCGAAAACTAAGACTGCATATTAATTTATGCGGTCTTTTTTTATGCCTTAAAATTGCGAGGATTGCTCAACTAGTAGCCCCTGATTTATCTTTTGACGGATCGGGGTCGCGGGCCCTGACGATTCCAAAGGAATGTCAGGATGCTGACCAAGGCGTCAGCATCCGAGTCCCGTTTCTCGCTCGAAAAAGGCTTCACTTTTTGTGAGGCCTTTTTTTATGACTCAAATTTCGCGAGAATTGCTCGATTAGTCTCCCCAAAGGGGAGCCAGTTTTCGAACGGTGCTGCATTACAAAGTATCATCCCGTTGGTGCGCGGTTGTATCGCGTTCCGTCAGTATGGATGTCATCTTTTTGTAAAGATGACATCCCTGGGTTGGCCTTTTTTTTGTTCAGAAAACAAGTATTTACATAATAATTGTTTACATTTATTGCACTAAATAACTCATTGCCCGATACATTGAAAACATTATTCGTATTTAGCAAATAACAAAATAATCAATTTATGTTTGGTAAGATGGCATGTGTGAGTCGTTCGCGAAGGTTGATTGCAGTACACAATGTTGCTGTATAATGTGCAAATGACTTATGAGTTATGCAGAGCACTTTGAATTACAAACAATCGAACGCAAGAAAAATATAGCCATGGAAAAGAGAAATGTATTTGTATTAATCATTATTGTTTTATTCTCAATTAGTTGTGAAAAAGAAAACATAGTAGAAGTTTTTAAAACACATAAGTGGAATAATCATCCTGCTTTTCAATATGATAATTCAATTCTACTAAATAGCTTTAGTGTTGATAGTAGTTATATGGTTATTTCAGGAACCGATTTTTTTAGTAAGGTAGGAGATGTCGCTAACCTTGGTGGATACGACAGCATATTTGAAGATGATTTTATAAAACAAAAGAATATTGCTATCAAACCGGTAAGTCGTAAAATTCCTATTACATCGCAAATTACTGTTACTTATAAAGAAACAGGATCTTCGGCTGCACAGGTTAATTTTATATCGACGGCTAATTATGGTTCAGCCGCCTCGTATTCAACAACCTTGAAAATGGAAGAGGTTGATCCTACATTTTCGGGTTTTAATTTTGAAAGAGCTGCCTGGAACGATTGTATTGCAATTAACGAAAACGGACAGGTATTAATTCCCTATTATTCAAGGTCAAATGAAGTAGTACAACTACGACTATTATTAGTAAATACCCAACAGACCGGAAGTAGTATGTTGCCAACAGAAATATTGGATACTAAAATAATAAAAATAGAAGATGAGTATGAGTATCATGTTAACTATTTACAAAGTTCAAATGAGCTGTTTTTCGTAACTACTGATTCTAAAACTTACAGGATTGACACGGAAGGGAATTTAACCGATAAATTCGATGATTTTCATTTATATGACATGGTTCAACGAAATGATACCCTCTATGCATTTGGATATGATTTTACACTTGGGCAGAATGAATTTTTGCATTCGACCAACAATGGAAAGATTTGGAATAAAACAAGTACTTCGGAATTTGAAATTGCACACCTGAATTTAACAACGATTGAAGATAAGACTATTGGATATTGGAGGTCGCAAATTTGGCAAGTAATGTTTAGTGATAGCGGATACAGCGTTGTTGAATTAGATAACGATGGCCTTGCCGGTGAAATCATAACATCCATAACAGCGTATAAGAATAAAGTTTATGTTACAACACGGTCGGGTTTATTTTACCGGAATCTATCCAATCTGTTTGAAATTAAAGAAGCAGGAAGTAATTAAAACACCCCACCTTGTTTTATCAGACTTTAGTGCTTGTGTTTAAAATTGTATCGGTTTCACAACATCCCTGTCCAATTTAGCTCTTAGCTCTGAATAAAAACCGTTTTTCCTTTTTGAGGGAACCTGCCGGCAGGAATGTCGACAGTTGAGCTTGCCAAATCCCGTACTTTACGTCGGGGACAAAAGGGTAGGAGCACCTTCAAATCCTTTTTGTTTTGGGAGCACACCCAAAACAAGAAAACTGCATTGGGGAAGCTTTGGGAGTACTTCCAAAGCAAGAAACACGCGTTGGTGAGGCTTTGGGAGTACTCCCAAAGCAAGAAACATGCGTTGGTGAGGCTTTGGGAGTACTCCCAAAGCAAGAAACATGCGTTGGTGAGGCTTTGGGAGTACTCCCAAAGCAAGAAACATGCGTTGGTGAGGCTTTGGGAGTACTCCCAAAGCAAGAAACATGCGTTGGTGAGGCTTTGGGAGTACTCCCAAAGCAAGAAACACGCGTTGGTGAGGCTTTGGGAGTATTCCCAAAGCAAGAAACACGCGTTGGTGAGGCTTTGGGAGTATTCCCAAAGCAAGAAACATGCGTTGGTGAGGCTTTGGGAGTATTCCCAAAGCAAGAAACATGCGTTGGTGAGGCTTTGGGAGTATTCCCAAAGCAAGAAACATGCGTTGGTGAGGCTTTGGGAGTATTCCCAAAGCAAGAAACATGCGTTGGTGAGGCTTTGGGAGTATTCCCAAAGCAAGAAACATGCGTTGGTGAGGCTTTGGGAGTATTCCCAAAGCAAGAAACATGCGTTGGTGAGGCTTTGGGAGTATTCCCAAAGCAAGAAACATGCGTTGGTGAGGCTTTGGGAGTATTCCCAAAGCAAGAAACATGCGTTGGTGAGGCTTTGGGAGTATTCCCAAAGCAAGAAACATGCGTTGGTGAGGCTTTGGGAGTATTCCCAAAGCAAGAAACATGCGTTGGTGAGGCTTTGGGAGTATTCCCAAAGCAAGAAACATGCGTTGGTGAGGCTTTGGGAGTATTCCCAAAGCAAGAAACATGCGTTGGTGAGGCTTTGGGAGTATTCCCAAAGCAAGAAACATGCGTTGGTGAGGCTTTGGGAGTATTCCCAAAGCAAGAAACATGCGTTGGTGAGGCTTTGGGAGTATTCCCAAAGCAAGAAACATGCGTTGGTGAGGCTTTGGGAGTATTCCCAAAGCAAGAAACATGCGTTGGTGAGGCTTTGGGAGTATTCCCAAAGCAAGAAACATGCGTTGGTGAGGCTTTGGGAGTATTCCCAAAGCAAGAAACATGCGTTGGTGAGGCTTTGGGAGTATTCCCAAAGCAAGAAACATGCGTTGGTGAGGCTTTGGGAGTATTCCCAAAGCAAGAAACATGCGTTGGTGAGGCTTTGGGAGTATTCCCAAAGCAAGAAACATGCGTTGGTGAGGCTTTGGGAGTATTCCCAAAGCAAGAAACATGCGTTGGTGAGGCTTTGGGAGTATTCCCAAAGCAAGAAACATGCGTTGGTGAGGCTTTGGGAGTATTCCCAAAGCAAGAAACATGCGTTGGTGAGGCTTTGGGAGTATTCCCAAAGCAAGAAACATGCGTTGGTGAGGCTTTGGGAGTATTCCCAAAGCAAGAAACATGCGTTGGTGAGGCTTTGGGAGTATTCCCAAAGCAAGAAACATGCGTTGGTGAGGCTTTGGGAGTATTCCCAAAGCAAGAAACATGCGTTGGTGAGGCTTTGGGAGTATTCCCAAAGCAAGAAACATGCGTTGGTGAGGCTTTGGGAGTATTCCCAAAGCAAGAAACATGCGTTGGTGAGGCTTTGGGAGTATTCCCAAAGCAAGAAACATGCGTTGGTGAGGCTTTGGGAGTATTCCCAAAGCAAGAAACATGCGTTGGTGAGGCTTTGGGAGTATTCCCAAAGCAAGAAACATGCGTTGGTGAGGCTTTGGGAGTATTCCCAAAGCAAGAAACATGCGTTGGTGAGGCTTCGGGAGTATTCCCAAAGCAAGAAACATGCGTTGGTGAGGCTTTGGGAGTATTCCCAAAGTAAGAACCCTGTGTTGGTGAGGCTTTGGGAGTACTCCCAAAAGAGCCGAAAAACAAAAGTCGAACAAGTCCCCGCTGGTGCGCGATTGTATCGCGTTCCGTTTTTGCAGCCCTCGGACTCTATAATGCGCTTAGCGGTTCGGAACCGCTTAGCGCGTAGGCTTTTTCAAATGCGAGAGTAAAGTGATGCCCCGCGGTGCGCGATTGTATCGCGTTCCCTCAGTAAGGGATGTCATCTTTTTGAAAAGATTATATCCCTGAATTGGCCGCCGCTGGTACGATTTTGTAAATCATGCCTCTGCCAGCAAGGCTGAAAAAGTTGCAACAGCATTTTTATATTAATGGCCCTGGCCAATTTAGCTCTTCATAAAAGCTGTTTTCCCTTTTTGAGGGAAAATGTCGACAGTTGAGCTTGCCAAATCCCGTACTTTACGTCGGGGACAAAAGGGTAGGGTTAGTGATATTTGAAATTTAAGGGTTCTTTACCCCTCTCCCTGTAGGGAGCTCCCCTCAGGAGGGGAGCCAGTTTTCGAACGGTGCTGCATTACAAAGTATCATCCCGCTGGTGCGAGCTTGAATCGCGTTCCGGCAGGGTGGCCGCCGCTGGTACGATTTTGTAAATCGTGCCTCTGCCAGCAAGGCTGAAAAAGTTGCAACAGCATTTTTATATTAATGGCCCGCTGGTGCGAGCTTGTATCGCGTTCCGTTTTTGTAGCCCCGGACTTTTCTTTACAGGAGCTAATCGCATTCGTTGGCCGCAAAACAAAATAGCCCAACAACATTCTCTGGTTTCCAAAGTAAAAGGCGTGTTACATTTTTGTAATTTTAAATTGCATTAAACGTGGCTTTGGGAAACAGTTGTTTACGGTGTGTTGCAACAAATAAATTAATCGAATTGTAATATTATTGTAATTCCGGTGTAATCGTGTTGCGTCACTTTTGCCCGTGTAAAAAAACAGACAAAATTCAATCTTAAGTTATAAATGAAAAAAATGTTTTTGCTCTTGTTAATGATTCCAGGAATCGTAATAACAGGATTTAGTCAGGAAAAAGACGAAGCTTTTAAACCAAATGGAAAACCACTGGCGTTGATTTTTACCAACTTTCATACTGCATTTTCTGATGGCGAATCTGCCTCGGAGTTTGAAAATACCCGTGCTTATTTAGGTTACGAGTACAATTTTAGCGAGGATTTTTATGCCAAAGTTGTTTTCGATGTGGGCGATCCGAAGGATGGTGGAGATCATCAATTATCGGCATTTCTGAAAAATGCTTACGTGCAGTATTCGAAAGATAATCTGAAAGCATCCTTCGGAATGATTTCAACCACCCAATTCAAAGTTGCCGAAAAATTGTGGGGAAACCGTTACATGATGAAATCGTTTCAGGATGAGTACAAGTTCAACTCAAGTGCCGACCTTGGTTTTAACATCGATTACCAATTTGCCGATTTTATTAGTGCCGATTTTTCGGTGATCAACGGCGAAGGTTATAAAAAAGTTCAGAGCGACGATTTATTGCGCTACGGACTGGGTACTACCATTAAACCGGTAAAAAATGTATTGGCTCGTGTGTTTGTGGATCAAACCGGCGACGAGGTAAAACAAAAGTCGCTGGCTACTTTGTTGGCTTACACCAACGGAAAATTCACATTGGCCGGAGAATATAACTACCAGTCGAACTACAAAATGGTTGACGGTCAGAATCATTATGGAACATCGTTCTACAGCTGGTACAAACCAAACAGCAACTGGAAATTGTTTGCCCGTTACGATGATCTGAACTCGGATAAACTGGAAGGCGAAACAGAAGCATGGAATAGTAGTAAAGATGGTCAATTAATGATTGCCGGTGTTGAATATGCTCCTGTAAAAGGGGTGAAATTTACGCCAAACGTTCGCTTCTTTAATCCTGACAAGGTAGATGCAGAGAATATAACCTACCTGTATTTAAGTGCTGAGTTTAAATTTTAATCAGCCACAGAAAACAGAAAACTAGAAATTTAAATAATTAAAAATGAAAAATTTAGCCTTACTGATTTTAACCGTATTTATTCTGGGAGCTTGCTCTAATTCGTCAAACAAACAAGGCGGAGAAAAAGCCGGAACCTCGAAAGTGACTTTAACAGCTGCGGGAGCTACTTTCCCGATGCCCTATTACAATATGGTTTTTAAGAACTATACATCTGAGTTTGGTACACTGCTTACTTATGGCGGAATCGGTTCAGGCGGTGGTATCCGCAGTTTAACCGATAAGGTGGTTGACTTTGGTGCAACCGACGCTTATTTGAGCGACGATAAACTGGCAGAAATGCCTGCTGAAGTAGTTCATATTCCGACGGTATTGGGTGCTGTTGTTATTGCTTATAACCTTCCTGGTGTTGATGACCTCAAACTATCGAACGAATTGCTGGAGAAAATTTTCATGGGTGAAATTACCAACTGGAACGATCCGGCAATTAAAGCCAACAACGAAGGTTTGGCACTTCCTGATATGGAAATCACTTTCGTACATCGTTCGGATGGTAGTGGTACAACTTACATCTTCAGCGACTACATGACTAAAATTAGCCCGAAATGGGCTGATGCAATAGGAACAGGAAAATCGTTGCAATGGCCGGTTGGTATGGGCGCTAAAGGAAATCCAGGCGTTGCCGGTACCATTAGCCAAACCGAAGGAGCTATTGGTTACATTGGATCGGAATATGCTTTTGCGCAGAAAATCCAAACTGCATTGGTACAAAACAGCGCAGGCAATTACATCGAGCCTTCAATTGCATCGGTTAGTGCTGCTGCAAAAGGTGAGATTCCTGCTGATACCCGCATCATGCTTACAAATTCTGCCGATCCTGAATCATACCCGATCAGCGGATTTACCTGGATCATTCTTTACAAAGAGCAAAACTACGATGGTCGCTCCAAAGATCAGGCGCTGGCAACAGTTACTTTCCTTGATTGGCTGGTAAGTGCCGATGCACAAGGTGATGCCGAAAAGGTACACTACGCACCGCTGCCGGATGCAGCTGCCGAAAAAGCCAAAGCAATTTTACGTTCGGTTACCTTCGGTGGGCAACCCTTGTTGAAATAATTATAGCGCTTCCAGGCTTCCTAAAAGGGAGTAGAAAATATTCAATAACGAATATCCAATGTAAAACAACTTAAAACGGATCAATTTGAAGTTGATTTGGATATTGATTATTCAAAATTGGATATTTAGAATTTTAAGAATTGAAAAAACGAAATGAATAATTCCACGGTAAAAAGTTTTAATAAGTCCCCCATTGGGGGATTTAGGGGGCTTTTTAACAGCGATAAAATAACAAAAGGCGTTCTCCTGCTTTCTTCGTTCGTAATACTTTTTGTAGCCGGAGGAATGATCTTTTCGTTGGTTGAAGGTGCCATTCCGGCACTGAAAAGTTTTGGGCTGCGATTTATTTGGTCGAACAACTGGAACCCAACCGAAGGGAAAGAGAACTACGGAGCGCTTCCGTTTATTGCCGGAACAATCATTACATCGGTAGCGGCGCTGCTTATCAGTTTGCCTTTATCATTTTCGGTTTCATTGTTTCTGGGCGAATATTACCGCGGAACCCGAATGGCAAAAATACTGGGTACTATGGTTGATTTGTTGGCCGGAATTCCTTCAATTGTTTACGGTTTGTGGGGTTTTTATGTGCTTCGCCCGCTGCTTATCGATTTGGGATTACCCAACCAGGGATTTGGAATTTTCACTGCCAGCATAATTCTGGCGATTATGATTATTCCTTACGCCACTTCGCTAAGTAACGAGATTATTACCATGGTGCCGAACGAGCTGAAAGAAGCAGCTTACTCGCTTGGAGCTACCCGTTCGGAAGTGATCTTTAATGTGGTGGTACCATCAGCACGATCGGGAATTATCGCCGGTTACATTCTGTCGTTTGGGCGTGCATTGGGCGAAACCATGGCCGTAACAATGCTCGTTGGTAACGCCAATATTGTCCCCGATGGATTTTTCGGTACCGGAAATACAATGGCTTCGGTAATTGCCAATCAGTTTGGCGAAGCCGATGGCTTGAAACTCAGCTCGCTGATTGCGATAGGTTTGTTGTTATTTCTGCTAACAGGTATAATAAATGCCATTGGTAAGTTCATTATAAAACGAATGGGATAAGATGAATTCTGCAGCAAAAATAACCGCGGCCAACCTCAGCCGAAGAACTTTGAAAGACAAGCTTTTCAAAGGACTGGTGCTCTTTTTATCGCTTATCACCATTTCGCCGATTGTACTGATTATTTACAAATTGGTGGAAAAGGGTTATCGTCAGATCAGTTTGAATTTTATCATCAAAACGCCTCCAAATACTTTCGAGGCTATGACAGCTGTTAGCAATGGCGAGCTCATTCCCGGAGGTATTGCAAACGGTATTACAGGTACCTTGTTAATGGTGGTTCTGGCGTCGGTTATTTCCATTCCGGTTGGTGTTATTACAGGCATTTACCTGTACGAGAATCCGGGAAAACCACTGGCAAACCTTACCCGAAACATTTCGGATATCTTGCAGGGTGTTCCTTCTATCGTACTCGGGCTTATTGCTTACATGTGGATTGTAAAACCCATAACCAGCGGCTTTTCGGCACTGGCAGGTAGTGTGTCCTTGTCCATTATGATGTTGCCAATGATTGTGCGCTCAACGGAGGAAACGCTGAAAATGATTCCTCAATCGATAAAAGAAGCAGCTGTTGCATTGGGTGTGCCGTATTACAAGGTAATTCTGCGTGTGCTTATCCCCACCGGATTTAGCGGTTTGCTAACTGGAATTCTGCTCGGTATCTCGCGTATACTCGGAGAAACCGCACCATTAATGCTAACAGCACTGGGCAGCTCGGTAATTAATTTAGACATTACCAAACCAACAAGTGCGATCCCGTTGTTAATCTGGGAGTTTTACAACGACCCGAATATGGTTGACCTGATTTGGAGCTCATCGTTATTACTGATGGGAATGGTGCTGACCCTAAACCTGGTATCGAAACGAATTGCTGCCCGAACGAAATAGTAAAAAACAAATGAAGGAAGATAATCTAAATATCAAAGATCCTGTACTTTCAATTCGCAATCTATCGGTTGCGTACGATAAGGGGAGTTATGCTGTAAAGGACGTTTCGGCCGATATTAAACGAAACGCGGTAACAGCAATTATGGGCCCGTCGGGATGTGGAAAAAGTACCATGTTGCGTGCCATTAACCGCATGCACGAATTGTACGAAAACATCGAAACAAAAGGATCGCTAATACTAAACGGAAAGGATATTACTGACATGCCAACCATTCAATTACGTCGTATGGCCGGAATGGTATTTCAACGTCCGAATCCGTTTCCAACATTGAGCATTTACGACAATGTAATTGCCGGATATAAACTGAACGGCATTCGTTTAAAGAAAAAAGAACGCGACGATGTGGTTGAACGCTCGTTGCGCGATGTTACCCTTTGGGACGAGGTTAAAGATACATTGCATAAAAAAGGAACATTCCTTTCAGGTGGTCAGCAACAACGACTTTGTATTGCGAGGGCGCTGGCTTTTGATCCGGAAGTGATTTTGCTTGATGAACCAACCTCGGCACTCGATCCTGTAGCGACTTCAAAAATTGAAGATCTGCTGGTAAAGTTGAAAGAGAATTATTCGATACTGATGGTGACACATAACATGTCGCAGGCAGCGCGAATCTCTGATTATTCAATGTTTATGTACCTTGGCGAATTGGTAGAATACGGTAAAACAAAAGATATGTTTACCAACCCAAAAGACCGTCGTACAGAGGAATACCTGACCGGAAAATTCGGTTAATTTTTTTAACTTCATTAAAATTCTACAGTTATGACTTTAAAGAAGGATGATGCCATAAAAGCGATAATGAGTGATTTTGAAGACTTCGCTAACCTCGTACTTCACCAGCTCGATTTATTGGAGACGCTCATTTCTACCGGCGAAACACAATTTCCAAAAGAACAAAGTAAGGAGTTGTACGACAACGAGAATAAGCTGGATAAATTGGAAGTTAAAATTAGCGACAAGATTATTAATACCATTACTTTATATCAGCCGGTAGCTTCCGATATCAGGAAAATTATGGCCTGTTATCGTATAATTATCAGTCTCGAGCGGGTTGGCGATATGGTAATTAATGTGCTGCGTTTTGTTGAAAGCATTAAAACTCCGAAAGTGTATACCGAACTTTCTGAAGTGGTTTCAAACATGCTTATTCAAAGTGCCAATATGGTAAACAAATCTTTACTGGCGTTTACCAACGACGATAAAGATTATGCAATCTGGACCATTAAAAACGATGCAGTAGTTGATGAGCTCAACAGAAAGATGTTGAAGAAGGCCATCAAAAAAAGCACATCTTCAAACGATGATAAAGAACTTCTGCTAAGTTTTATTAATATGAATAGTATGGTTACAACCATCGAACGTATTGCCGATCAGGCCACAAATATTGCCGAGGCTGCTATTTATTCCATCGAAGGTAAGGATATACGACATAAAGATTTGAAGTAAACTCAGGTTATTATGAAGGATAATGTATTTTTAGTATCCTGAATGTTAGAGTGAAAATTATTTATCATGGGATCAAATCCGAAAATATTAATTGTTGACGACGAAAAAGATTTATGTGAAATTTTGGAGTTCAACTTGTCAAGCGAAGGTTTCGAAACATCAGTGGCACATTCTGCCGAGCAGGCACTAAAATTACCATTGGAAGAATACGACCTGATTTTGCTTGATGTGATGATGGGCGAAATGTCGGGTTACAAAATGGCTGATAAGATAAGGAGGGAATTACAGCTTACTCTGCCTATTATTTTTATGACTGCCAAAACCGCAGAAAACGATATCCTTACAGGATTTAATGTTGGTGGAGACGACTATATTTCAAAACCGTTTTCAATTAAAGAAATGGTGGCACGTATTAAAGCTGTGCTGAAACGTGGCCGACAAAACGTAAGGCAAACCAAGGTGTACAAAGTTGAAGGTCTTGAGGTGGATGCAAACAGTAAAATGGTACAGATTGACGACGAGCCAATTAGTCTTACCCGAAAAGAATTTGAAATTATTACCCTTTTGCTAAAACACCAGGGGCAATACATTGGCCGAAACGAAATACTCGACAGGGTGTGGAACGACGATGTTATTGTTACCGAGCGAAACGTGGATGTTAATATTGCACGACTCAGAAAAAAGATTGGCAAATACGGTCAATATATTCAAGGAAAATCAGGATATGGTTACGCTTTTAAGCAGCCATAAACTCTATAAGAAATAGAAAAATATAAACAATTAAAACAATACAAAGTGCCGATTCAGCAAACATTCAGACGGAAAATCTTTTACTACTTTATAGCGGTATTTTTACTGTTTACAGTAGCCATATTGTTGTTTCAGTTGCAGCGCGAGAAAAATTACAAAACATCGCAGCTCGAAAATACATTGCGTAATGTTACCGAAGTTGCCCACAACTACATCGAACATTACAACTTGATGGAAACGCAAAACTTTAGCAGTGCAGATATTTTAAAAGATTTGATACCGCAAGCCAATATTCGCTTAACCATTATCGACAAGCGGGGAATTGTTTTGTACGACAGTTTTGTGTACGAATATCAAAAAATGGAAAACCATTTCGAGCGTCCCGAAGTGCAAAAAGCATTGTTCGGGGGCGAGGGAGCCAATATTCGTCACTCGGAAACCACCGGTACCGACTTCTATTATTATGCCCAAAATTTCGACGATTATTTTGTGCGTGCTGCCATGGTTTACGATATTAACGTAGAGAATTTCCTGAAAGCCGAGCGTTTGTTCATCTTCTTTATTATCGCCATTTTCCTGGTAATCTGGCTGGTGATTAATGAGCTTACAAAACGTCTTTCCATATCAATTACCAAGTTGAAAGACTTTGCTATAAAAGCCGGAAAGAATGAATCCATAAACGAAGAAGAGGGTAAATTCCCCGACAATGAACTGGGTGAAATTGGTTCGCAAATAGTAAAAATCTACAATAATTTGCACGATGCAAATAACTCAATTGCGTTGGAAAAAGACCGCCTGGCTAATCACATGAATATTCTGAATGAAGGGATAGGATTTTTTACGCCACAAAAGGAGAAGATGCTGGTGAACAGTAACTTCATACAGTTTGTGAGTATCATTTCTGATACTATGACTATCTCTGCAGAAAACTTCTTTACTATTCCGGAATTTGAAAAAATCAACAAATTCCTGGAAAAATACTTACACAAAGACACAGAGTTCCAGAGTAACGAACTGCCGCAAATTGAGTTTACTATACAAAAAGACGACAGTTATTTCAAGCTGATGTGCATTGTGTTTGCCGATAAGAGTTTTGAGATTCTGATTACCGATGTTACCAAACCGGAAAAACGACGCCTGCTAAAACAGCAGTTGACATCAAATATTGCACACGAGTTAAAAACACCGCTGGCTTCAATAAAAGGATACATCGAAACATTGATGTCGAATCCGAATATCGACAAGGAGAAACAGCAGTACTTTATCGAAAGAGCAAGTAAACAAGCCGAACGCTTAAATCTGCTTTTAAACGACATTTCGTTGCTGAATAACATCGAGGATGCAGGGGAATTGTTCGAGATTAAGCCGGTGCACATCAAAAATATTGTGTCTGACGTGGTTGAGAACCTGGAAAGCAGAATGGCTGCCAAAAACATAAAGTGTAAACTGGATATTGATAAAGATGTGGTTGTAAACGGAAACGACTCGCTGCTTTCGTCCGTATTCCAAAACTTGTTGGAGAACTCGATAAATTATGCCGGAGAGGATATAAAAATAGAGATTCGGAATTACCTGGAGGATACCAAATTCCATTATTTCAGTTATTCTGATAACGGCAGGGGAATTCCTGAAGAACACCTTAACCGTATTTTTGAACGTTTCTACCGCATTGATTCAGGACGTACCCGCGAACTAGGCGGAACAGGCCTGGGACTGTCGATTGTTAGAAACGCCATCCAGTTGCATAAAGGAAATATCTCGGCCCGCAATAAACCTGATGGAGGTGTCGAGTTCCTGTTCTCGCTGGCAAAACAGTAAATTCCGAGCGAATAGTTCAACGCCAAAATTGATAAACAAAAGGCTTCCGGTAGTTCCGGAGGCCTTTTTTTGTGGAAGACAATTTTGAATGAAAGCAATTGTTTCTTTTTGTGCCGCTTTTTAATGGGGCAGTTTTAATTTTCGTCCGGAAATGCCATCAGCGTTGAACAGCTTTCGTCGCCGGACGATGTACATAACAACCTTCTACCCGGGGCGACGCAATTCAAAGAATTACTCTGCCCCGGGCTAAAATATCACGCACTTTCAGCGCTTTACATAGTGAAGCCCCAAGGGGGCGAGAAGCAATAACCCGGTGCGACTGACGGCAGTCAGGAAGCGCCGGGAAGAAGAATGATAAAGATCTCGTCCGGCGAAGAAAGTTGGATAGAGATCGTTCGTACCCCCGGACGAAAATGAAATAGAGCTTGTGTAGAGAGGGTAAATCAGTACAAGGATTAAGATTCGAAATCACTTATTGCAATAACATTTCACCATTCCCCAGATAATTACAAAACCATTAAAACAATGTAATACAAGTTTAAATAGTCTTTAATTTGCCTGTAACATATATCGGGTTGCTTTGCCTGTGTAAATTCTATGAGTTTATAAATAAACACTGCAACTTTTAAAATATATGAAACGTTTTTTCATTAGCATTCTATTGCTAATTCAGGTAATAGTAGTTACAGCTCAAACCGGGACTATCAAAGGAACTGTAACCGACGCCAAAACAAAAGAGGCTCTGATCGGGACCACCGTATTAATCAAAGGAACAACACAAGGAACAATTACCGATTTCGATGGAAATTACGTAATACCTAATGTAGCAGTTGGTAGCCATACCATCGCTGTTTCTTTTATTTCGTACGATTCACAGGAATTTCAGGTTGAAGTAAAACCCGACAATAACGTAGAATTAAATGTAGCGTTATTACCGGCAACACTCGAAATAGAAGGAGTTCAGGTGGTAGCAAAAGCCAGGCGCGAATCGGAGGCTATGTTGCTTGTCGATCAGAAAAATGCTTCGGGAATTAAAGAGAGTATCGGATCGAAGCGAATGTCGAGCCTCGGCGTTTCTGATGCGGCTACGGCTACATCAAAAATTACGGGCGTTACCAAAAACGAAGGTAGCGGCGATATTTACATTCGTGGTTTGGGCGACCGGTATTTAACTACAACCATGAACGGATTGCCAATTCCGTCGGATGATGTGGAGAAGAAAAACATCAATCTGAACCTGTTTTCAACAGACATTATCGGTAATGTTGGAATCAACAAAACCTTTTCAGTTGACACCTATGGCGACCAGTCGTCGGGAGCGGTAAATATCGGGTCGAAAACCTATTCTGAAGATTTGGAACTGGAAGTTTCGACCGGAACCTCAACCAATATTGTAAAAGATGGAACTTTTGGTGATTTTAAAGCCACTCAAAACATTAATGATGTAAACTTATTTGGTGGTTACAGCCGCACTTACGCCACCGGCGATGCTTTAAAATACCAAAGCTGGAACACTGAGGATCAGAAATTTCCTCTGAACCGTGGTTTATCGTTAATGGGAGGTAAAAAGTTTGAATTGTTTGACAACGATTTCTCGTTATTTGCATCACTTTCGCACTCAAACGATTTTGAATACCGCACCGGTACCTATCGTAAATACCGCTCGAATGTATTGGACAATTCGTTTACCGATGCCGAAACATTTCAAACCGAATTCAACACCACCGGTTTGCTCAACCTGGCTTACGATATTGATACAAAGCATTCGTTGAATTTCAACAGTATGGTGATTTTCAAAACGGTTGATGAGTTGTACGAACAAGGTAGAAACGGCGAAGGATACGCCTACGACCAGTTGCCGCAGCAGGAAGCTGCATTTACACGCGACCAGAACCTGAAAGAAACGCAGTTAATAATTAACCAGTTACTCGGAACACACGATATTACGGAAAACAACCGCCTGGACTGGGCTATAGGGTATAACATTGTTAATGCCGACGAGCCAAACCGTATTCATAACGAAGCAAATATGCTGGATGAAAATACAGTTGGGTTTGCTTATGTTGGCGACTTTCAGCAAAAGAAGTCGATGCAAACCATTAGCGACAACGAACTGAATGGTTACCTGAAAGACAACATCACTTTTATTGATGAAGATGACAAAACACTGAAACTGAATTTCGGTGGTAATTTCCGGATGAAAGGGCGTGATTTCTATTCGCTTCCGTATGGAGTTCGGGCAAAAAATGTAACCGTACACTCAATCGACAATATGGATGAAGCATTCCTTAATCTTGGTCTGTACGAAAGCGGAGACTTACGAATTCGCGAAGTAGATCCTGATTTTTACAATGCTACATTGAATGTTTATGCCGGATTTCTGAACGTTGATTTCGGAAAAAATAAATTCAGCGGTAACGTTGGAGTACGTTACGAACGCGATGATTTGGAGGTGAATTGGAACGTAACCAACTATGTAGGACGAGTTGGCAGCCTTAATGAATCGTACGATAATATTTTGCCGGCCTTAATGTTAAAATACCAGGCTACCGAAAAACAATCGTTACGTTTTGTAGCCAGTAAAACAATTACACTTCCTGAGTTTAAGGAATTAGCGCCCTTTGAATATGTTTCCCCAACCGGCCGTGTAACAAAAGGTAACCCTGACCTGATAAAATCCGATAACTATAACTTCGACCTGAAATGGGAATTCTTCCCTGCTCGCGGAGAGTTGTTTTCGGTAACGGGGTTCTATAAAATGATTAATGATCCGATAAATAGGGCACAAACACGAGGTTCATCAGGTAACTTTTATTTTGCGAATACCGGCGAACGTGCCGACGTTTACGGAGTGGAAGCTGAAGCCCGCTTTGGTATCATTAAAGCAGAAACTACCGGAACACCGGATTTGAATATGACACTGAACGCTACCAAAATGTGGCACAATCAGGATCTGTACGATATTTTCCAATACAACAGTAAAACCGAAACTGAATTACAGGGAGCTGCCGGATTTATTTTTAACGGTGCTTTAAGTTATTCAACCAATACCGATAATGAGTTTCAGGCAACGTTAACCGGTAACTATTCATCGGATAAAATTCTGGCATTGGGTGCACCTGAAGACTATGTAAACAGTGCAACTTTATTCAATAACGAAATTATAGAGAAAGGATTTACTACGGTAGATTTTGTAGCGAGCAAAGTGATAAACAAAACATTCGCGGTGAAATTTTCTGCGAAAAACCTGTTAAATCCTGAAATCGAGCAAACACAGGAAATAAAACCTTTATCGGATGAGGCCTTCACCGATGTGGTCAACTCCTACAAAAAAGGTATCAACCTAAGTTTAACTCTTAAGATAAGTCTGAATTAAAAAATTAGTGGAACGTATAATTTAAACGATTTTAAAATGAAAAAATTAACAATCAAATTTTTAAGTCTTGCTTTATTAGCAACAGCAGTTTTTATAAGCTGCGATGACGATGATCCTATTACACCAACGCTTACTGTTGTTGAAAAACTCGACAATGGTATTATGGAAGGAACCCTTGAAGAGAATTACACGCTTAGCGCAGGAATGTCGTACAACCTGAGTAGTTCTTTTATTGTAGCCGATGGTGCAACACTTACTATTCCTGCCGGAACAAACATTATTGCCGAAGCAGGTGGTACCGATGTTTACCTTGCGGTATTAATGGGTGGTAAAATTGAAATCAACGGTACTGCAAGCAGCCCTGTTGTAATGTCTTCGCCCAATGCCAATCCCGGCGATTGGGGTGGTTTAACCATCTGTGGTAAAGCTACTACTACTGCCGGAGCGAATTCAGAAGCTGAAGTGGGTGGTTTTATCTATGGTGGCGATGATGATACCGATAATTCAGGATCGGTTACGTACCTGGTTATTAAAGGAACAGGTGCACAAATCAACGAAGAATCGCAATACAACGGTGTTTCTTGTTATGCATTGGGTTCGGGAACAACGCTGAGTAACATCGCGGTAATCAACGGATCGGATGATGGTATCGAGTTTTTTGGCGGAACAGTTTCGGTTACTAACATCTTTTTGCAGAATAACGAAGACGATGCTATCGACTGGACTGAAGGTTGGAGCGGAACAGTTAACAACGCCTATGTTGAGCATACTATCGAAGGTTTTTCAACTGTAATTGAAGGCGATAAAGACAATAACAATCCTAAAATTAACAACCTGACAGCGGTTTCTACAACCGGTGGTACTGCATTGCAGTTCAAAAAAGAATCAGGAATGACTATCACCGGCTTGTCGTTGAGCGGTTATTCAGTATCTATCGATATGAAAGACGATGGCCCCTTGGCTAACGTAATTATCGATGGCGAAGAGGCAGACCCTACAAAAAGTTACAATGCTCCTGCAACGGTTGATCCAAGTGAGTGGACATGGATTGACGCAGAACTGGCAGAGGTGGTAGAATTGAGTGGAAATGTTGACTCGGATGTTACACTTGATGCCAGTAAAACTTACCGTTTAACCGGTTCGTACATTGTTCAGGATGGTGCTTCCCTGACTATTCCTGCGGGAACAAAAATTCACGCTGATAACGGTGGTACTGATGTTTACATCGCAGTATTGATGGGTGGTCAGATCTTTATTAACGGAGAAAATGATAATCCTGTTGTAATTGCATCAGACTTAAGCCAGCCGGGCGACTGGGGAGGTTTAACAATTTGTGGTAAAGCAACAACTACTGCCGGCGAAAATGCAGAAGCTGAAGTTGGTGGATTTATTTACGGTGGTACTGATGATTCGGACAATTCGGGATCAGTTACTAACCTTGTAATTCGCGGAACAGGTGCACAAATCAACGAAGAATCACAGTATAACGGTGTATCATTGTATTCTGTTGGATCAGTTACTACTTTGGAAAACCTTGCAATTTTCGACGGATCTGATGATGGCATCGAATTCTTTGGAGGCACTGCATCAGTTACAAATATTTATGTTGAAAACTGCGAAGACGATGCGATCGACTGGACTGAAGGTTGGAGCGGAGGAATTACCAATACTTATGTATCGCATACTATCGCTGGTTTCTCAACGGTTTTCGAAGGCGATAAAGACAACAATAATCCCGTATTTACCAATGTAACGGCTATTTCAACTGTTGACGGAACAGGGTTGCAGTTCAAAAAAGAATCGGGAGCTACAATTACCAACTTGCATATGGAAGGTTATGCAATCGACCTGGATATGAAAGACGGAGGTGCTTTATCGAACGTACAAATTGATGGCGCCAATCCAGACGTTACCTTAATGGATGGCGAAACCAGCAAATACACCCTGAATTCAGGTAAAGATGCTGATGCCATCGACATTTCAGGCTGGACATGGATTAACGCTGAGTTATAGGATCTAATAATGAATTTAAACGACAATCAAAAAGAGGTTATAAAGCATTGATAATGCAGTGTTTATTAAAGTCGGCCTAAAAACCGATTTTAAAAGCTCCGGTTCTTCCGGGGCTTTCCTCTTATTGAGTTCACACGTATAAGAATGAAGAAATTATTGGTTTTAGTTGGATTTTTGGCTTTGATAACCACTGCATCGAAAGCACAAAAAATTGAAGAAATTGATGGAATTTATTACAAGAATTCCAAAAAGTACACCGGAACTTACCAGGGGTATTACGACGATAATACGTTGCAAAGCGAGGTGAAAATAAAGAATGGCGAAAAACACGGAAAAGCAACCATTTATTTTAAAAACGGGCATGTTAACGAAATACGTTCGTACAAACACAACCAGATGCACGGCAAGTGGGTGATGTATAACGAGCACGGAATTAAGGTGTCGGTTGCACGGTACAAAAACGGCAAAAAACATGGTAAATGGATTATTTGGAACGACTACGGAAATTTATTGTATGAACTGGAATATGATAATGGAGAAAAAAACGGAGTCTGGAAGAAATACGACGAGCAGGGAAACCTGATAAGCGAACGAAAATATTAATTGTTTTCCAGCACAATTTAAAACGGATTTAATTAAACTGTAATCGTAGTGTAACCTCGCCGTAATTGTCATCCTGTATTTTTGTAGTACAAGATCGACAAAACAAAAAATGAATAGTATGAAGAAGTTACTAATTGCAGCGTTACTTGTTATTTCAGTTTTAGCGGTAAATGCAAAAGAATACGATAACAAATCGAAAAGTACTGATGCCGAAAGCCAGGCAACAATGGTAGTTTCAGGTTCTATCGCCGACGAATTATCAGGGGAGTCGCTTGTAGGTGTTGAAGTAAAGTTGGAAGGAACCGATAGGAAAGCTTACACCGATTTTGATGGAAACTTTACGTTTACAGGTGTTAAGCCGGGAGAATATAAGATTGTTACAACCTACATTTCTTACGAGAAAAAATCGGAAGTTGTAAATGTTGAAGCTAACAACGACAATATTAAAATAAAGCTGCAATCTTCTAAATAAGAGGTTGTAGTAACTTAAGATTGAATCCGCCTCTGAGAGCAGAGGCGGTTTTTGTCGTTTTTATTTTTTGGGGAAATAGAGTGTTAAGTGAAAACCCTGGAATTAGCAATATGCTATATATCAAATGAAAACCATGCGTCAGCTGACGCATGGTTTTTTTGTGGCTCAAATGTTACATTTTGTAATTCGCATTTTGTATATTGCAAAATGCGAAAAAATAAAACAATATGAAAACGTTGCAGCCAACAACACCTTTTGTTACAACAGGTTATTTCGGTCCGCAATATTTTTGCGACAGAGAAAAGGAAACGGAAACACTGATTTCGAATATTAACGGAGGCCTGTCTACTACTTTAGTTGCCATCAGAAGAATTGGAAAAACTGGACTAATACAGCATCTGGAACAAAAATTGTCAGCTAATTTGATTTGTATTTATGCCGATATTCTGGCAACAGAGAATACGAATGATTTCTTAAATAGCCTGGCAACAGCCATTCTGAATTCGGTGCCGGAGAAAACCGGAGTTGGTAAAAGAATCTGGAATTTCATAAAATCTTTGCGTCCGGTAATTTCTTTCGATTCATTATCAGGCGAACCAAATGTTACATTCACAGTTCAGGAAAAAGAAAGTGAACATCACATAGCATCGCTTTTTGCCTTTCTTGAGCAGCAGGATAAGCGGGTTTTGTTTGCAATCGACGAGTTTCAGCAAATTCTTAATTATCCTGAAAAAAATACAGAGGCGTGGTTGCGTACCATTATTCAACAGTTAAAAAACGTGGTTTTTATATTTTCAGGTAGTCAGCAACATTTAATGAGCGATATGTTTTCAAATCCTGCCCGGCCATTTTTTCGAAGCACTCAGTTTCTAAAATTGGATAAAATTAGCTTTGAAAAGTACCAGTCGTTTATTGTAACGAAATTTGCGGAGCATAAAAAAAACATTTCTTCTGAAACTGCTGCCGAAATACTGCGATGGACAAATAGGCATACCTATTTTGTGCAATTGCTTTGTAATCGGGTTTATATTCATGCGGGGAAAAATATAAGTACTAAAACCTGGAATGAAGAGGCATTGAAGATTTTGAAAGAGCAGGAGTATGTGTTTTTTGGCTATCGCGATATGCTCACCAAACAGCAATGGAATTTATTAAAAGCAGTAGCTTCCGACGGAAAGGTTTACAACATAACATCGAAAGATTTTATGCAAGATCATAAACTGGGAAGTCCGTCAACGGTTAACCGTTCTGTGAATTCGCTATTAAAAAAAGAGTTGATTTTTCAGGAACGAGGCATTGATGGAAAACAATTCTACAGCGTTTACGATGTTCTTTTTCAGCGTTGGATTCAAAATTTGTAATTATGATTTGTATTGTACTAAAAAACAATAACCCTTTTTACTGCCTGGCTAGCGAAGAGTATCTGCTAAAAAATTTCGACGACGATATTTTTATGCTTTGGCAAAGCGATAAAACCGTGGTGGTGGGCAAACACCAAAACGCACTGGGCGAGGTGAATTACCGCTACGTGCGCGAGAATGCGATTACTGTTACACGTCGTATTTCGGGTGGCGGAACCGTTTATCACGACGCCGGAAATGTAAATTTTGCCTTTATCAAAAACGTAAAAAGTCCGGCAGAAATTTCGTTTAAACAGTTTACCGAACCGGTGGTGGAAGCATTGGCCCAGTTAGATATTGAAGCTACAACATCGGGCAGAAACGATTTGCTGATTAAAGGGTTAAAGATATCGGGAAATGCCGAGCATGTTTTTAAAAACCGCGTGTTGCACCATGGTACTTTGTTGTTTAACTCCGATCTGGAAAATCTGGGAAATAGCATAAAAGTTATTCCCGGGAAATACACGAGCAAAGCCGTACAGTCGAACCGAAGTAAAGTGGCTAATATTTCTCCGTTCCTGAAAAACGAAATGGATATTGAGGCATTTATCGATTTCCTGATTGGCGTACAATTGAAAAAAGATGGCGCTGAAAGTTATACGATTTCAGCGGCCGATAACGAAGCAATAAACAAGTTGGTTGACGACAAATTTACTACCTGGGAATGGCGCTGGGGCTACTCGCCAAAATACACTTTTACGAATAAAGTGGAAATCGATGGACGAACACTCGAAATTCATCTGGAAGTAAAAAAGGGGCATATCGAAAGTGCCAATTTGCAAGGCAACTATTTTGACGCCGCGTACCTGGCCGAATTAACAGCAGCACTGGTAGGGAAGCAGCACTTTTACGAAACTATTCGCGATGTTCTAAAAACGGATAACGAAGAGTTGATTTACGCTTTCTTCTAAACAATAAAAAAGGCAGCCGATGCAAAGAAGGCTTGTGCTGTACGACCGAATGTTTTTATTTTATACCAATTTGATTATAAAATGCCGTATTGGATATGCCGGTTATTTTCCGTTTGTACAAGGCGAAAAATTTTAGCATAGCCGAGCTACGTTATAATTTTTCAACGCAGTAGAAACGGAAAATAACAAATTTATATGCGGCATTTTGTGGTCATTTTGGTATTAATCCCATTTTTGCAGGTAAATTATTTCGAAATGAAGAAAACAAATGCTGCCCGTTTACTCGACAGCAAAAAGATAGCGTACGAGCTGGTTGAATACCATGTTGATGAGGTGGATTTAAGTGCCACACATGTTGCCGAATCGTTGGGACAGAATGTGGAGCAGGTTTTTAAAACCCTGGTTCTGCGAGGCAATAAAACAGGCGTTTTTGTAGCTGTAATTCCCGGAGCCGCCGAACTTAATTTGAAAAAGGCCGCAAAAATATCGGAGAATAAAAGTGCAGAAATGGTGCTGATGAAAGAATTGTTGGGGCTCACCGGTTACATTCGTGGCGCGTGTTCGCCAATGGGCATGAAAAAACCGTACCCGATCTTTATTCACGAAACCTGCATGAATTTCGAAACCATTTTTGTGAGTGCCGGGAAACGCGGTATGCAGATAAAAATCAATCCCAAAGATATGGTTGTCTGCACCGGAGCCCAGGTTGCCGACCTGATTGATTCGTGATTTCCTCCCGTTTTTCATCAATACGGCTTCTTCTGTATTAATTTTTAGATCATAAGGAATTTTATTTTTTTACTTTCCCCACGAATCTCTATTTTTGCACTCACTTAAAAATCAGATGGCTTTGCGCATTGCGCACAACACCATATAAAAAACAAATAATGAATAAACCGACAGTTGTAAGCGGTATACGACCGACTGGATATTTGCACCTTGGAAACTACTTTGGAGCCGTGCAGAATTTCTTAAAAATGCAGGACGATTTTAACTGCTACTTTTTTATTGCTGACATTCACTCGCTGACTACGCACCCAACGCCTGAGAATTTACAATCGGGAGTGCGCCAGGTGCTGGCCGAGTATCTGGCTTGCGGCATCGATCCTGAAAAATCAACGATTTTCATTCAGAGCGATGTTCCTGAAGTTTCGGAATTGTACGCTCTATTAAACATGAATGCCTACTTGGGCGAACTGGAACGTACAACATCGTTTAAAGATAAAGCTCGTCAGAACCCGGATAACGTAAATGCCGGATTGTTGACTTACCCCGTTTTAATGGCTTCGGATATTATTATTCATAAAGCACATTTTGTACCGGTGGGAAAAGACCAGGAGCAAAACCTGGAAATGGCGCGTAAATTTGCCAAACGTTTTAACCGCATGTACAAAGCCGATGTATTCCCGATTCCACGTCCGTATACTTTTGGTGGCGGCGATATGATTAAAGTTCCGGGATTGGACGGCAGCGGAAAAATGGGAAAATCGGAAGGCAACGCCATCAACCTTTACGAAGATCCAAAATCGATTCGCAAGAAGGTGATGCGTGCGGTTACCGATTCAGGTCCAACAGAAATGAACCAGGAAAAACCGGAAGCTATTCAGAACCTGTTTACACTGCTGGATATTGTTTCTACACCCGATACAGTGGCGCATTTCGATGAATTGTACAACAAGTGCGAAATCCGTTATGGCGATCTGAAAAAACAACTGGCAGAAGATATTATCGCTTACACATCGCCAATTCGCGAGCGGATTATCGAGATTCTGCAAGACGATGCTTACCTGGCAAAAGTGGCTAAGATGGGTGCGGATAAGGCCCGCGAATCAGCCGCAAAAACATTGCAGGAGGTGAAAGATGTAATCGGTTTTAAGAAACTGTTTTAGGAAGAACATAAAATAAATTGTCATTTCGACGACGAAGGAGGAGAAATCTGTTCATTGAAGCGAAAGATTTCTCAGTCATGCTTCCTTCGAAATGACAGGAACAATCAAAATGAGTATAGAAAGAGAATTGCAAAAACACACTTCGGTTTGTGAATTATGCGGATCGGAAGATAACCTGGGGGTTTACACCGTGCCGCCGGCAACACAGGAAAGCGAAAAAGACAGCATTTATATTTGTGCAACCTGCTCGGGCCAGATTAACGATCCGGAGACAATGGATGCCAACCACTGGCGTTGTTTAAACGACAGCATGTGGAGCACCGTTCCGGCTGTTCAGGTAGTGGCCTGGAGAATGTTAAACCGACTGAAAGCTGAAGGCTGGCCACAAGACCTGCTTGATATGCTTTACCTCGACGAAGAAACTAAAGAGTGGGCCGAAGCAACCGGTGAAGGAATTGATCCGGACGATGTGGTAAAACACCTCGACAGCAATGGCGCTGTTTTACAAGCCGGCGATACCGTTGTGTTGATTAAAGACCTGAACGTAAAAGGCGGTGGATTTACTGCAAAACGTGGAACAGCGGTTCGTAACATTTCGCTGGTACACGATAATCCTGAGCAAATTGAAGGAAAAGTTAGTGGTCAGCAGATTGTTATTCTTACACAGTATGTGAAGAAGAATTAGGAAGAGTTTATTCCTGATAAGAAAAGATGCCATCTTTATTTACTTTAGGTAGAAAGATGGCATCTTTGTTTTAGGAGAGTGATAGCCTCACTTTGAGTGAGACTATCACTTTTTTTATAGCATTTTTGTTTTAATAACTTCTTGCAAAACGGTAGTCTGTTAGCCATAAAAACTTTTCAATTATTGCACGGCTGGCGATATCGTTACACAATTATTTTTTCTTTGCCGCAGGGTTGCATCAGGCAAACCATAAAGTTTAGACCCGTGTTGCAATGTTGCGAGAGGGGTCTAACGAAGTTTAGACCTATGTTGCAGAGCTGCGGGAGGCTCGCCACAAAAATTTCAGCCTGTTACACAGCTGCAGGAAGCCTTCCACAAAAGTTTCCGGGGTGTTACACAGTTGCGGGAAGCAATCCATAATATTTTTTTGCTTGTTGCAGTGCTGCGGCAAGGGTGCAAAAAAGTTTTCTGGGGTATTACACGGCTGCAGGAGGCCTGTTTGTGAGGTGATTACAGGATTCTGCGAAAAAATAGCGATAGCGTCACCCGGAGTGAAGCTATCGCTATTTAGGAAGAATTTATTCGGAATAAGAAAAGATGCCATCTTTCTACATAACGTAAAAAAAGATGGCATCTTTGTTTTAGAGACAGGTGATGGTCTCACTCCGAGTGAGGCTATCACTCTTTTACCATTATTCGCTCAAATCTTTAATTCTGATGTTCTTGAACCACAATTCTGAGCCGTGCCCCAGGAATCCGATAAAACCTTTATCGTTTTGTAATCCCGGGTGGTTTTTACCGTCCTTGGTACCGTGCTCGCGAGCATCAGCAATATCGCCATCCAGTATCACTTCGCCGTTTAAGGTAATTTTAATCTTAGTTCCTTTAACGATTACTTCTTGCACGTTCCATTCGCCAACCGGTTTCTGGAAGCCGCGTTTTGCAGCGATGGTTCCGTAAACCGAACCGTGGTACTGGTACTCGTGCAGGTTGGCATAAATTGGCGCGGTATTATCCAGAATTTGTAATTCCATACCCACATAAGCGGCATCGCCTTCAAGTGGGGCACGAATTCCCAGACCGTTATTGGCGCCCGGAGTGAGTTTAAACTCAAAACGGAAAACAAAGTCGCTGTATTCTTTTTCGGTGAAAAGGTTGCCGTGGCCGCCCATTTGAGGGTTTACTACCAACTCGCCGTTTTCGGCATAATAATCGGTCTTGTTACCTTGCCAGCCGTCGAGGTTTTTACCGTTGAAAAGTGACACAAATCCTTCGTCGATCTCTTCCTGCGTTAATCCAATTTCTTTGGTGTTGATCTCACGAACATACACATCGCGGAAAGCCAGCTCGTTGCCGTGCGCCTGCAGTTCGATTGTTCCTTCGCTGAAAATCGGAATGCTGCGGTCCCAGTAGTTGTCCATTTTTACGTTGTCAACCACCAGTTCACCATTCAGGTAAACCGTTACATTTTCGCCAATCATGGTAATGCGGAAAGTGTTCCACTCGTCAATCGGGTTATCGGCAACCAGCAATGGATCGCGCACATTGTCGGCATTGTTGTTATACAAACCACCCGAGCCAACCTGGGCACCTACTTCAACGCGCGAGGTATCCCAGATTTGCACCTGAGGTGTTCCGCGCAGGTAAATGCCGCTGTCGCCTTCTTTGCTGATGCGCCAGTCAACAATCATATCAAAATCGCGGTAATTTTTTGTCGATACCAGGTTGCCGCCATGACCATTGAAAACAATGCATCCATCTTTTACGCTCCAGTTTTCCAGCATCGCTTTGTTGGCTTCCTGCTGCGCTTTGGCACGTTCTTTTTCGCTCATTTTGGCAATGGCAATTGGGTTGCCACCGGCAATCATTCCCTGCCAGCCATCAAGGTTTTTGCCATTGAACATCGATACAAAACCATCGCCTTTCGGCATGTTGTTCAGGTAGTTTTCAATGTCGATTTTGTAGTACTGGCTGTCGCCGCCTTCCATAACCGAAGCTGCTTTTTCAAGGGCACCACGAACAATGTTGCCATAAAATTTACCTTGTAATGCAATGTCTTTAATTCCAAGAGCCGCACTTTGTTTTAAGGCCTTGTTGTCGAGGAAACTTTCGAGGTACACCAGCGCCAGGAAGGTGCGCAGGTTGCCAATCGATTTTACCATGTAGTTTTTATCAGCATCCGAACCGGCATATTCCATAATCTTACGGAATTGCAGTAACTTCTGGTCGTCGGGCAGTTGAGCCGAATTTACCATGCGGGCAAAGTTGATGGCCGCTTTTGCCTGGTAGTCGCCGGTGCTGTTTTGGCAAATTTCGTATAACGATTTCGCGGCGGAATAATCTTTCCAGTTGATTAAAGCTAAAAAGGCTGCTTGTTTTTGTTCGCCCGAAGAGGTGTTGAAATAGTTACTTACAGTTTTAAGGGCAGCGTCGCCGCCAATTTCGGGTAGTACAGGGAAAATCCTGGCTTTTTTGCTGGTAGCGGCAAGTGCCGAAAGTACCTTTCCATTGGCTTGTTGTTCTGCGTTTTGGCCTTTAGTTGCTGCAACCAATGCCATTTGTACGGCTGTAATTTCGCTTTCGTTCGAAACCGAAAGTAACAATTTTAGCAAGGCATCGGTATTCTCGTAGGTTGAAACGTGTTTTAAAGCATCGAAAGCTGCAGCTTTTTCAGCAGCATTGGCTGAGGCGGTTGCAGCCAAAATTGCATCGAAAGATTGCGATCCGGCTTTGGCACCGATAAGATCGATGAAAGCGGCTTTGGTTTTCCCGGTTGATTGGTCGAGGTTCGCGGCGATCAGGAATAAATGTTCTTTGTCAAGCAGGGTGTTCAACACCTTTGTTATTGCTTCAATGTCTTTTCCCTCTGCCAAATGTGCTGTTAATGTTGGAATGGCTTCACTTCCCTGTAGTTTTGCCAAAGCGGTTATTGCTTCTGTACGAACAACTTCAGCATCCGAATTAAGGCTGGCCAAAACAAAATCGTTCGCCTGCTTGCAACCCCGTCTTCCCAGCATGTCTATAATCTCTGCCTTAACTTCTGCGTTGGCAGTTTCTGCTTTGGCAATCCAATTTCGTGTGTCGGCAACTCCGCCGGTTTTTTCAGCAATATGTAAAGCTGAATAGCGGAAAGCTTTGTCGGCATTATCGACAGCATCGAGCAAAAGCGGAGTGGCTTCGTAACCCAAATATTTGGCAGAAATGGCCAGGGCTGCCGAGTAGTTGTGTAATTTATCGGTAGCTGTGTTGGCTTTAAAAATGGCTTTGCAGGCTTTCTCCATCAGTACCAGTTCTCCGTTTGCCCCCAGTTGGTTGGTGTAAGCAATAAATGCTTCGGCAGCGTTGGTGGCTTCGTAATTAAAGTCGCCGGCGGCTTTTAATAATGTTTTGTATGAATCAGGAGATCCGATATTTGCCAGCGCTGCCAGTGCTGTTTTTTGCATTGGCTCGTTTTCGGCCTCAACCAAAGGAGTGATCAGTGGTACGGCGCGTTTACATTTTAATTCGCCTAAAGCTCGAACGATGGTCATTTGTGTATTTCCTTCAGTTTTTGGAAATGCCGCAAGAAACACCTCTGCTGTTTTCGGATCTTTAGTAGAGAGGATGGTTTGTGCTGCCGGTTCTGCCAGGTGCTCATCGGTTAAGTAGTTTTTTACCTGCTCAACCGTTTTCTCGCCTGCAACCAGGTTCAGTTGGTTAAGCAAATACGTTTTTACCTCCACGTCGTTCTCCTTACTGAGCGCTTTTAAAAGGTTCTCTTCGGCAAAAGCACGTTCATCAGTTTTGCCAAACTGGCTGGCATAACGCGAAAAACTATTCAGCGCAAAACGCACTGCAGTATCGTCGCCGGTACCCAGCGGAACAAGTTGTGCTGCCAGTTTCTGATAGCCTTCGTTGCCCATCAAAAAGATTTCGTTCATCGCTTTGTCGCGGTGCGTGAGGTTTTTCGTTGGCATTTGTGCCAGAACATCGGCAACTTTGGTGTCGAGTGTTCGCTTGTCCTGCGCCATTCCGGCCATACTCAGGCAGGCCAGCAACAGAATCGTAGTAATTTGTACTATGTATTTTTTCATTGTCATTAATCCTTTTTATTAATCCTTACTAATTCATCCTTCATCCTTTAAATCGTCCACGGTGCGCGCATTGGTTGATTGATCAGACGGTTTGCCCCTTCATCATCAATAAACTCCAGTTTTTCAGGATCGAAATGCAATGTGCGTCCCAATCGAACTGCAGTAATACCAAGGTTCACAAGTGTTGCCGACCGGAATCCGTTGGTCTCGTTCAGTGCAAACTTCTTGCGGGTTTTTACCGATTCAGAGAAAATGCCGATCTGCGGTTCAGGATCAGGTAAGGTTTTAATAAAGCTTTGCAGGTTAGGAATGTCTGATTTGAAGCCCTGGTAGATTTTTCCGTGTGGTCCTTCAATGTAGGCTGCATCTTTGTCGCGGTTTTCGCCATCAAGAATGATTTGGCAACCATCGGCATAAGTATAAGTCACACGTCGCCAGGTACCCACGGCATCGTAATGTTGTTGTGGTGCGTCAACCTCAATTTTTACCGGGCTGGTATCGTCTTTGCCCAGCATGTATTGAACAGGGTCGAGGTAGTGTTGCCCCATATCGCCCAATCCGCCGCCATCGTAATCCCAGTAGCCCCGGAAGTTGGCATGAACACGCTCGGCATTGTAAGGTTTGTACGGCGCAGGCCCCAACCACATATCGTAGTTAAGGTTTTTCGGTACCGGTTGCGGAGCAAGGTTGTGTTTGCCTTGCCAGTAAAATTTCCAGTTGTAGCCGGTAATTCCGCTTACGGTAACTTTTAGCGGCCAGCCCAGAATCCCGCTATCGATTACTTTTTTTAGTGGCTTAACATCGGTTCCCAGTCCGTAAAACTGGTCTTTAAAACGGAACCAGGTGTTCAGACGGAACATACGTCCGTGGGCATTTACGGCTTCCATTACTTTCTTTCCTTCGCCAATGGTACGGGTCATTGGTTTTTCGCACCAAATGTCTTTTCCGGCTTTGGCGGCTTCAACAGCCATAATGCCGTGCCAGTGAGGTGGCGTAGCAATATGCACAATGTCAACTTCGGGGAGTTGGCATACTTCCCGGAAATCAGTGAATTGTTTCACATCGTAATCAATCAGGTTTTTGGCCAGTTTCAGGTGTTCGGTGTCCACATCGCAAATGGCAACTACACGCGTGCCCTCGTAAGGAATATGACCGCGGCCCATTGAGCCAACACCGATAATAGCTTTTGTTAATTGGTCGGATGGTGCAAGATATCCGTTGCCGCCCAACACGTGGCGCGGAACGATAACCAGGCCGGCTCCTGCAGCCAGCGCACCTTTTATGAAACTTCTTCTCGAAGTCGATTTCGTACTCATTGTTAATTGGTTATAGATTAAAATTTAAAATCAGTTTGAATGGATAAAAATATAAAAGTAATGAAAATAAATTCCTAAGAAATTAAAGACTTATTAAAAAAATGCAAAACCAAGCTGATTGATTATGGCTTCAATTCATTTTTTCCACACGCCAAAGTTTCATTCGCCTGCCTTTTTTCTATCTTTAAATCCTTTCGATTAGTAGAATCGCTAAAACTATTAAAATGAAAAACATTCCGGTGATTTCGATAACAGGAAAATCGTTGGCCGAAGCTTACGAAACTGCACTTATTTACTTGTATGGAAAAGGAACCCGTTTTAAAACACAGTACGACCGGCCGGGAGATCCGTTGAGTATTGATTGTACGATGAATTTAACGATTCTGGAGCCAGAGACCGATCCGATGATACACATGGCCTTTCCGGGTGGTGTTGAAGATTTGCGCGAATACGTGTTGGAACTGGAAGGATTGAAAGACCACCTGGTTAAAAACATGAATGATCCGGAAGATAAACGTCCGGAATATACCTATCACGGGCGTTTACAAAACTATGGTGTTTGGAAAGAACTGGTGGACGGAGAATCAAAAGAAGTTGGTGATTTTAAGGTTGACCAGATAAAAAATGTGATTAATAAACTGGCCGAACAGCCTTTTACGCGGCAGGCACAAATGATTACCTGGATGCCCAATGTTGATTTTGCCTGCGACGATCCGCCAAGTTTACAATCGTTGTGGTACCGTATCCTGGAAGACGAAGACGGTACCTGGTGGCTGAACAGCAACATCCGCTACCGAAGCAACGATGCCTGGAATGCCGGATTTTTGAATATGTTCGGATTTATTCAATTCAGTAAAGATGTTATTGCAGCCGGAATTGCCGAAAAAACCGGTAAAGCCGTAAAACTGGGGCGTATGAACTGGCAGGCCGATTCGTACCATATTTACGGAAAAGATATTCGCACGGCAAAAGAACGCCTATTTGGGCGCATTAACGATATGGCTTTTGAAGAGCGCACCATGAATTTTAACGATCCGCTAATTCGGAAAGTGTACGACAATGCTGAAGGCGAAATAATTGAAAAGATTAACAAATTAGGTCACCAATAATTAGAATCACACCAAATATATAAATCCGTTACGTCATGCTGAATTTATTTCAGCATCTTTCTTTTCGTAGAGAGATTCCGAAACAAGTTCGGAATGACGTGCCCGAAATTTAAGACTTAACGTGCTAGTAGATATTTAAAACGCTTCATTAAACTTCTCCATCGCAATTCTTTTTACCTCTTCCATCGGAATTTCTCTACCCAGCTCTTGCTGAATGGAAGTAACTGCCGACGAGGCAAATCCACACGGATTAATGTAATTGTAGTAACGCATGTCGGTATTTACGTTTAGCGCAAAACCATGCATGGTAACATAGCGACTCACACGCACACCGATTGCACAAATTTTTCGTGCACGTACTTTATGGTCGGGTTGCAGCCACACGCCGGTAGCTCCTTCTTTTCGTCCGGCTTCCAACCCGTATTCGGCAACGGTTGCAATAATGGCATCCTCCATTCTTTCGATGTATTCGCGTACGCCGATTTTATAGTATTCCAGGTCGATAATCGGGTAACCAACCAATTGCCCCGGGCCGTGGTAGGTAATATCGCCACCACGGTTTATCTTGAAATAGGTGGCTTCAATCTTTTTCAGAAATTCGGCATTAGCCATCATGTTGGCTTCGTCGCCACTTTTACCCAGGGTGTAAACATGCGGGTGTTCCACCAAAATAAAATGATTGTGAGACGTGGGTTTGCCCGTGCTTCTTTTTTCGGCTATGGTTTCCTGAAGTTTTTCTTCCTGGTAATCCCAACATGCTTTGTATTCTTTTAAGCCAAGATCGACGAAATTAAAATCTGCCATTTTGCTCTAGATTGAATCAGATTGATAAGAGATTGAATTAGATTGATTGTACAACTTATGCTTTAACATGTTCTTCGGCGCGGTACGAACTGCGCACCAGCGGCGAACTCTCCACAAACTTAAAACCTTTGCGGATGCCGATGTTGCGGTATTCTACAAATTTCTCTGGAGTAATGTATTCAACCACAGGCATGTGTTTAGTTGTTGGCGCCAGGTACTGACCGATGGTCATTACTTTACAACCGGCTTCCAGCAAGTCGTCCATTGTTTTCAGCACATCTTCGTGTGTTTCGCCCAAACCAAGCATAATCCCTGATTTTGCCCGGCCAAAATTGTCGGCAACGTATTTTATTACCTCCAGGCTACGGCGGTATTTTGCAGCAAAACGAATAAACGGAGTGCGTTCTTCGGTGGTTTCCAGGTTATGCGAAATCACGTCCGGACCGGCATCGATTACCTGCTGTATCAATTCTGTTTTTCCTCTGAAATCAGGAATCAGCACTTCAATTTTTGTTTCCGGATTTACGCGTTTCACTTCGCGAATGGTTTCGGCCCAGATTCCGGCACCCTGATCTTCCAGATCGTCGCGGTCAACCGAAGTTATAACGCAGTGTTTTACGCCCATAATACGCACCGATTCTGCCAGCTTTTTAGGTTCTTCCAAATCAGGAGCAAGCGGCATTCCATTTGGTACGGCACAGAATTTACATTTGCGGGTACAGATGTTTCCTAAAATCATAAACGTGGCTGTTCCGCGGTTCCAGCATTCGCCAATATTCGGGCAGTTTCCGCTGGTGCAAATGGTGTGCAAACCATGTTTATTTACCAGGTTTTTTACCTTCGAATAGCTTTCTCCCTTCGGCATTTTCATCTTCATCCACTTGGGCAGGCGTTCCCTGCCATTCAACTCATGTGCCATAACAAATTAATTTTGTGCAAATGTAAAAGTTTAAAATCAAACTAAAATTGATTAAACTCCTAACTCTCAAAATTGTTTTGAAAAAAAGCATAGTTTAAACAACTGTGTTATTTTTGTATTACAAGCTGAAAACAATGAGACAATTCATTATACTACTCCTCTTAATAACGGGATTGAATACCGGATTTGCGCAACAACAGCGCTCCGAGGTGCAAACGAAATCGAGTTTGGCCATTCGTTATTACAATGCAAAGGACTTTGAAAAAGCAGCGCCTTTGTTAAAAGAGGTGTACGAGTTGACGCGCAACAGCACGTACTTCCGATATTACATCAACAGCCTGATAAGTTTAAATGAATTTGCTGAGGCAGAGTCGGAGCTTCAACGTGAGATAAAAAAACAGAAAACGCCGCGGCCGGAATATTACGTACATCTGGGGCAGGTTTATAAAAGCCAGAACCGTAATGAAGAAGCCCTGCTAATGTTTCAGGATGCGATTAGCAAAATACCCGCCAACCGCGGCGCTTATTTAACTACTGCCAATTCGTTTTTGGGCTGGGGCGAATACGGTTTGGCGCGTGATACCTATTTAAAAGGGAGAGCAACTTTGCCCGAAGAATCGTTTAATTACGAACTGGCGCGTTCACATCTGTATTTGCGCGATTACACCAATATGATGGAAGAGTACCTGAACCTGTTGCGCGAAGATGAAAAACACCTGGCGCGGGTGCAAAGCAGTTTGTCGTCGGCTATGCGGCTGGATATCGACGATGGTTTGCGCGACCAGTTTCGGGGGCAGGTACTAAAACGTATTCAGGCCGAACCTAGAATAATTGGCTACAATCGTTTGCTGATCTGGTTTTTTCTGCAGGAAAAGAAATTTTCGAGTGCGCTGCGCCAATCGGTTGCTCTAGATAAACGAACCGGAGCAGAAGACGGGCAGATTGCACAATTGGGCGATATGGCCTTGCGAAATAAGGAGTATGCCCAGGCTCAAAAAGCCTACGAATATTTGATGGATAAAGGAGAAGAAACACCATATTTCTCACAGGCTTATGCCCGGAATATTCATGCCAAATACATGGAATACACCAACGAGGGAGGCGGTAATCTGGAGCAGGGGCAAGCTTTAGCCACCGATTTTGAGAACGGATTACTTTACCTGAGCATTGGCCCGGCAACTTTGAATTTGGTGCGCGAGTATGCGCATTTGCTGGCCTTCTACCTGGATGATACCGAAAAAGCTATTACAGTACTGGAGAAAGGAGAGAAAGTTCCGCAGCTGAAACCCGAAGAACTGGGGCTGCTAAAAACGGAAATGGCTGATATTTATGTATATGCCGACGATCCGTGGGAAGCCATGCTCATTTATTCGCAGGTAATTGAAGCCAATAAAAAGAATTCGCTGGGCGACGAGGTGAAGCTGAAAAAAGCAAAACTGGGTTACTATATGGGCAACTTTAGCTGGGCAAAAGCACAGTTGGATGTGTTAAAAGCCAGCACTTCGAAACTAACGGCCAATGATGCAATGGAGCTGTCGATGCTGATTGGAAATAACCTTAACCTCGATACAACGGCAGTTCCTTTAACCATGTTTGCGAAAGCTGATTTGCGCTTTTTTCAAAACAAAAGCGATGAGGCCATGACCATTCTCGATGGTTTGGCAGAATTATATCCGTATCATTCGCTGGTGGATAATATCCTGTTCCGCAAGGCTAAAATTGAAATTGATAACCAGAACTACGCCATGGCTGCCGAATACCTGCAAACTATTGTTACCGATTTTAGTTACGACCTGCTGGGCGACGATGCTTTGTACCTGCTGGCCGAAATTTACAACTACCACCTGGGGCAGGAAGAAAAAGCCAAAGAGCTGTACAAACAAATGCTAACCAGTTACCCGGGAAGTGTGTTTACCGAAGAATCGCGCGAGAAATACCGGGAGCTTCGAAAAGTTTATCCTGATAAAGAGCCGGAAAATAAAGAAGGGTTGTTTATGCGGGCTATTGAGGAGGCGGAGTTTTAAAGATAACAGTGGTGATATGAGGTCGTGGCGGTCAGGCGAGAGTCTGAGTGTCTGACCGAAACTGAGGATGTGACGAGATTCGACTTATCGCCCCGAAGCTTCGGTGCTTACCCCAGGTATGACTTATTCCTCGCGTTAGGTTTATTTTTTTATTTGTATTTATATTTTGTTGTTCTTTTATCTCCATATTTTTCTATAATCCCATTGTCAACAGCAGATTTTAAATCTCTACTCGCAGTTGCCTGAGATATATTTTTGAATGCCCTTAAGTAGTCTTGTCTTGAAAACATTCTTGTTCCGATGATTTCTTTAAAATTCATGATTCTGTCATCGTTCGTCAGACTGATATTTTGAACTTTTAACAAATCTTCCAATGCATCTTTTATTATTTCGAGCATGAACTCTATAAAAAAAGTTGAGTTTCCTTGTTTGTCCGATTTCCCTAAAACACCATAATATTCTTTTTGCTTTTGTTTTATGAGACTTTCAATGGGAAGAAATTCGAAAACAGGGGAGTGTTCTTTTAAAATCATGGTTTGCCAAAGTCTTCCAATTCTGCCATTCCCATCAATAAACGGATGTATAAATTCAAATTCGTAATGGAACACACAACTTTTAATCAGAACTAAATCATCATCGTTCTTTAGATAGTTAAACAAATCAGACATTAGCGAACGAACCAAAGCTCCGGGAGGTGCAATATGGGCGATATCACTACCTTTAACAATTCCAACCGAACCGGTTCGAAGTTTTCCCGGATTCTCAATCAAGTCTTTCATTAAAATCTTATGTGCTTTACACAACGATTTTAATTCGAAGACTTTGAATTTATTAAGTTGATTGTAAATGCTGATGGCATTTTTTACTTCCAAAATATCTTTCTTCGGAGCAAGAATTCTTTTGTTTTCCAGTAAGTCTGTAATTTGCTCAACTGTCAACGTGTTCCCTTCAATTTCGAGTGAGGATTGAATCGTTTTTATCCGATTTCTTTTTCTTAATTCTGTTGGAGGTTTATTTAAATGAGCAGCATTAACTTCTCCAATTTTTTCTGAAATAGAAGCAATTAAGTTTAAAATCTTACTTGTTATTTCGTATGGTGGTTTCATAGTTTATTTATTTGATACTATCATTTGATATTATCAAAAATAGTCATAATTGTTTATGCGGCAATTCTTTTTCCCAATTAAACCTAAAGTATATATAACTGTATTTTAAATATATATCTTAATGGTGGTTGCTAGTGTAACTTGCAGATATTGTTTGTTTTGTCCTCGAAAATATGGCCTGACAGATTTTGTAATGTGCAAATTACACGCGAAAAATCTCCTTTGGCTAATCCGTGTTGTTGTTTTTTTGCATAGCATTAGGCAGAAAACCATTCAATTTCTTTTTGTACTTTGGTGTACTTATTTTACCCGTTTATGTCGCAAACCGTAAAAACCTATTTATACGCCGGATTGGCGGTGTTATTCTGGTCAACCGTGGCCACATCGTTTAAACTGGCGTTGCACGAGTACGATTTTATTCAGCTTATATTTTATGTGTCGGCAGTAACGGTAGTGTTGCTGTTTTTTGTTTTGGTAGCCCAACGAAAAACGCATTTAATATTTCGGCAGACCAAACGCGAGTGGTTGTATTCGCTGCTAATGGGGGCTTTTAATCCGCTGCTTTACTACCTGGTTTTGTTTAAAGCTTATTCGCTGCTTCCGGCGCAGGTGGCGCAACCGCTGAATATGATCTGGCCCATAACGTTGGCACTGCTGTCGGTACCGATGCTCAAACAGAAGATCAGCTGGATAAGTTTTGTGGCGCTGCTCATCAGTTTTGTTGGCGTGTTTTTTATCTCGTCGCAGGGTGGTTTCGATGGATTTGGCAGTACAAACCCGCTGGGTGTTGTGCTGGCGGTTGGAAGTTCCGTACTGTGGTCGTTGTACTGGATTTTTAATGTAAAAGATACCCGCGATCAGGTAGTGAAACTCTTTCTCAACTTTGCTATTGGTCTTATCTACCTCATTCCTGTTGTGGCACTATTCTCATCGTTTAAAGTATATTGGGGCGAAGCATTTATTGCCACCATTTACTCTGGTGTTTTTGAGGTGGGTATTACTTACGTATTGTGGTTAAAAGCCATGAACCTGACCAGCAGCAACGCCAAAATTGGCAATCTGGTATTTTTTGCTCCTTTTCTGTCGCTTGTATTTATTCACCTTATTTTAAAAGAAACCATCTACTTTACAACTTTTATTGGTTTGCTATTTATTGTTTCGGGTGTGCTGGTTCAGCAACTCGACCGGAGAAAACGGAGGTGAATGATGATTTGCGAATTTTCAATGACATTGTGAAACTTAGTGAGTACTTAGGGCCCTTTGTGGTAAAAATTGAACCACAAAGATTCACAAAGAAGGCACGAAGTAACACAAAGAATGATTAACGATTTGTGATTGAATAGGTAATTGGCAAATAGAAATAGGCAATCAAAAAAAAACTTTTAATTAAGAAAGTAATCGAATGTGCTCTATGTGTCTATTGTGGTTCAAAAAAACAATATCAGTACCTTTGACGGCAGCTTAGCAACAAATTACTATTTTCAACGAATGGATAAACCGCTTCGTATATTGGGCATCGACCCCGGCACAACGGTAACCGGCTATGGTTTGGTAGAGATTAGAAATAAAAAACCGGTGATTTTGCACATGGGAAACATTACGCCCGGGAAATTCAAGGACCATTATCAGCGCTTGAAAGTGTTGCACGAGCGGGCACTGCACCTTGTAAAAGAATATCATCCCGATGTGATGGCCATTGAAGCGCCTTTTTACGGCAAAAACGTACAGTCGATGTTAAAACTGGGGCGCGGACAAGGCGTGCTTATGGCTGCCGCATTGATGTTCGATGTGCCGATTCACGAATACGCTCCCTTGCTGGTAAAACAATCCATTACCGGAATGGGACGCGCCTCGAAAGAGCAGGTGGCTTATTTTCTGCAAAAAGTGTACGACCTGAAAGACTTGGATAAGGTACTCGACGAAACCGATGCAGTTGCCGTAGCCATTTGTCATTTTATACAAATGAACAAGCCGCAAAAATCGAAGGCGTATAAAAACTGGGGCGACTTTGTTAAAAAGAATCCGGGTAAGGTAAAGTGAGTTTGATCTGGAACACGATCACTGCTAATTGTATTTTTTGCACCGTTCTTTAGAGCGGTGTATGAAGGCAGTAACAGAGTAATTGATTTTTAAGGATTTTTGTAAATTCAATTCTACAAAAATCCTTAAAAATCTGATTAAGATGGCGAAATCCGTATCACCGCCTTAAAAGACGGTGCAAAAGTAGTTTAAGCAAAAGCTTTTTCCAAGCGCTCAAGCGCTTCCTGCAGCACACTGCGCGGGCAACCGATGTTGAGGCGAAGAAAACCGTCGCCGCCAATTCCAAAACGCCCGCCATCGTTTAGTGCCACACCCGCTTTTTCAACGGTGAATTTTGCCAGCTCATCGTTTTTCATGCCATAATCCGAGAAATCCATCCAGATCAGGTAAGTGGCTTCCGGTTTCATTACTTTAACGCGCGGAAGTTTTTCCTGTACAAATTTTTCAAGCAGCTGATAATTTCCCCACAGGTAATCGAGCAGCTGTTCCAGCCATTCGTCGCCGTGTGTATAAGCGGCTTCCAATGCTACCGAGCCAAAAATATTTCCCATTCCCAGATGTCCAACGCCAATGGTGCGCTCGTAAGCTGCCAGTTTTCGTTTGTTCGGAATGATTACCAGCGATGAGGTAAGCCCTGCAACATTAAATGTTTTACTTGGTGCCATACTAACCATGCAGTTCTGCGCCACCTCTTCCGAGATGCTGGCTAATGGAATGTGTTTATGGCCGTTGTAAATCAGGTCCGAATGAATTTCATCCGAAATAATCATGATATCATTTTCCAGGCAGATAGCTGTCAGTGCAACCAGTTCTTCGCGTGTCCAAACCATTCCTCCTGGATTTTGCGGATTACAAAGCAGCAACAGTTTGGTGTTTTCGTCGATCTTCGATTTCAGATCTTCCAGATCGAATGTATAACGACCATTTTCTTTTTTCAGCGGATTCTCGATCATTTTCCGGTTGGTGCCTTTCACGCTGTCGAAGAACGGGAAATAAACCGGTGGCTGAACGATAACACCGTCGCCCGGTTTTGAAAAGCTTTCAATTGCATAAGTCAGTCCTGCCACAACACCCGGACTGAACGAGATCCATTCTTTTTTGATGTCCCACTGATGGCGCCGGCTCATCCAGTTAATCACTGCTTCGTAGTAGGAATCGGGGCGGAATGTGTAACCAAAAATCTCGTGTTCGGCACGTTTTTTTATGGCATCAACAATAAAATCGGGTGTTTTAAAATCCATGTCGGCCACCCAAAGTGGCAGTGCATTGGCCGAGTTGAAAAATTGTTCGAGTGCATCGTGTTTTAGGCAGTTGGTTCCTTTGCGCGGAACTATTTCGTCGAAATTGTATTGTTGCATTGTTACAAGGCTTTTGTTATTCCTTATTGTATCGGTAAAACGGTTAAATTTTAAGCTTCCGAAGATAATTTAAATCGCCAACCTTTTCAACTTTCAGTATAAAATCAAAACGGTTTAAATCCATGCACAGGTGAAAATCGCTTTCGGGCGACCAGCTTTCGGTAGCCGGATCGAAAAAACGGGCGCCATCGGTTTCTTTAATCTTTTGTACCATTGCCGGAAAATCGTTTGGCCGGCCTTCCAGTTCTTTTTTTATGTATTCGGCGCAAAGCGAGTCTTCGGCGGTGGGGTAGCGGCAGGCAAATCCCATGCATACCAGCGATACTTCTTTTGGATTGGTTTTTCGAATGTAATTAACAATAGCGCCTGCATTTACAAAACTGCCGGTAATTATTTCGTCGGCATTTATGGCATTTGTAATTCCCTGTGTGCCCGAACTTGTGGTCTGAACCATTGTTTTGGCTGTAATAACTGCATTGTTAATATGTGTTGGCGAATTCCCAAAATCAAAACCTTCCGGTTTTCGCTCATGTCGCTCGCCAATTAAAAGGTAACCGGGATTATCCTTTTTTAAGCGATAAGCCAAATCGATATCACCAACCGGAATAATGGTTTCGACTCCTTTATTAATGGCATAGCAGGCTGTGGAAAAGGCCCGCAAAACATCGATAATAATAACTGTTCCTTTTGCTTCTCTGGCACCTTCTGCGAGATGCAGGATATTGATATGCATATTTTACTATTTATTTAGAAATTACTAAAAATTATTTAACACGCCATAAATGAAAATGGCACGAAAATTGTGTTTCAAAGTGTCTTCTTTACATAAAGCCTTTTAATAAGGATGTTGTGCAAATTTATAAAAATATATAGTTGGGCTGAATGTTAAATTATCACAACATTTTTAATTATTTTAATATGTTATTTGACATGCATGCTGTAAAACATGTATGTTTGCAGAGTGATTTTAAAATGAAAACAATTTAAGAAAATAGTTATGAAAACAATTAAATTTTTAACAACAGTGTTGGCGCTGGCAATTGTAGCAGTTGCATCGGCCGTAGAGAAACCGAAAATGGATATCGTACCTTTGTCAGAGGATAGAGCGGTTGTTTCTATTCTTAATGGAGGTGAGGCATTGTTCGAGTTGAGCATTCGTGCTAAAGATGGAGAGTTGGTGTATTATAAAGAATCTGCAAGTCCAGCTCTTACTTATCAGAAGATTTTTGATTTTAAAAATATTGAAGATGGTGATTATTCAATGGATCTTCGCGTAAACGATACTCGTTTGGTGAGAGACATTAATATTTCTTCAAAAGGTATTGTTGTGGGTGAGTCGAAAATGAGAATTGATCCTTACTTCGGATTTGCAAACAATGTATTAAAGCTTACCTATTTAAATTTCGACAACGAAAAGCTGAGTTTGAATATTTATGATGAGAGCGGTTTGGTGTATGCGTCGAAATTGGGTCAGGATTTTAATGTTGCAACAGGTTTTGATCTTTCGGCTTTGGATGCTGGTCGGTACGAAGTAATATTGACTTCAGGAAATAATGACTTTTTGTTTAGTTTAGAAAAATAGATTAGAAAATGTTATTGGTTTAAGAGGCTGTCGGGAATTCCGGCAGCCTTTTTTGTTTTTTAATCCGGCTTTAAGTCGGATTTTTTTATTAGCTGTTTGAAAAAGCGGGGTGTGTTTTTACGAGGAGGAGAATTGCGGATTGGTAGTTGGTTTTATGTTGGTGGGGTTTTGGTGTTTTTAGGAGTGAAAAGTTGTGGTTGGTGTTGTTGTCGAGAGCGACTTGTTGGAGTCGTTAGTGCTTGAAAATAAAGACTATAAGGTATTGTAATCGACTGAATTAACGATTTTTTGAGAATATGCTAAGATATGTTTAATATGGCTGTATTCTAAATGGCACGATAATTGTTAAGCGCCAATTTCGCCGTAATAAGGCTTGGAAACAAGCATGTTAACGCTGTGTTAATAATCTTGATGTTAAGCCGAATGTTAAATATAATGCAGTTAATTAATTTTTTTAACATGTTATTTGGCATGTATGCTGTAAAACATATATGTTTGTAGTGTCATTCAATGTTAAACAAAAAAGAATGGTTATGAAAACAATTAAATTATTATCTACAGTATTGGCAGTTGCGATTGTAGCAGTTGCAACAGCCGTTGAGAAGCCAAAAATGAGTGTAACTCCGTTGTCAGCCGACAAAGCGGTAGTAACAATTCAAAACAACAATGCATCCTTGTTCGAATTGAGCATTCATGCCCAGGATGGCGAGTTGGTTTATTACAAGCAAACAACAAAGCCATTGAGTTCTTACCAAAAGATTTATGATTTCAAAAATCTTAAAAACGGAAATTATTCCATGAATCTTCGCGTAAACGACACGCGTTTAATCCAGGATATCCAGGTAGCATCAAATGGTATCTATGTAGGCGATTCAAAATTAAGAATTGATCCTTACTTTGCTTTTGCCAACGATGTTTTGAAACTTTCTTATTTGAACTTCGATGAGGAAAGATTAAGCTTGAACATTTACGATGAAAACGGTTTGGTTTATAAGTCGGATTTGGGAAAAGCGTTTAATGTAGCTTCAGGATACGATCTTTCAGCTTTGAAAGGTGGAAAGTACGAAGTGATTTTGAGTTCTTTGAATAATGAATTTACGTTTAGTTTAGAAAAATAGTCAGAAAATGTTATTGATTTAGATAAGGCTGTCAGCGATTAACTGATAGCCTTTTTTTATCTTTTATTTTCTGGTTAATGGTTAAAACCCTGCAATTTTATTGCCGCTGCTTTAGTTTCTTAAATTTCCATTATAAAAGGAAGTAGATTTGAGTACAGAGATTTGAGTATTGAGACTCACTTTCTTTTTCTCTCTACTCATTACTCAATACTCATTACTCAATACTCATTACTCAATACTCATTACTCAATACTTAATGCTCAATACTCATGTATGTTTTGTCAATTATTCTTTTTTGAATTTCATTCAATCTTAAAACTATGTACTTCCATTGCATAGTAGTTTATTTATCCCTGCTTTTTGATGTTGGAGCCGGTTGTTGAGATCGGTTTTTTTTGTGTTGACCGACGCTAACTTGCCGTTGGTCGACTAATTGCCAAATGGCGTAACGAAAGGTGCTGTTTTTGTGTCTATTAAGTAAGAAACAATTAAATGAAAAGTCATGAAAACAAAATTTTGGACTGTTATAGTCCTGGCATTTTTTGTTGCAGGAGCGGCAAGTGCCACCGAGTTACCCAAAATGGAATTTGTACAGGTGAAAGAAAACACGGCAATGCTTGCCTATAGTTTTTCTCACGAAGCACCCTTGCAGGTGAGTCTTACCAATTTCGACGGAGAAGTGCTATACCACAAAGAAACCGAGCATCAGACCGAGTTTAAAAAAATGTTTGATTTTTCGGGGTTGGGCGATGGGCTGTATTGTGTTAGTATCAATTACGGCAATCAGAGTATAAACCGTGTTGTGAAAGTAGAGGATAAGAAAATTAGCGTAAGTAACGCAACGTTTTGTTACGAGCCCTATTTTAGGGTAAAAGGGAAAATGGTGAATGTGTCGTTTCTAAATACCAGGAATAAGCCGGTGTATGTAAATATATACCAAAACGGAGAACATATCGACGGGTCGAATCTTGGCCGCGATGTGAGTATTCAAACCCGCCTGGATTTTAGCCATTTAAAAAGAGGTACCTACGAAGTAGTGTTAACCGACTGCGTGAAAGATCACCGATATACACTAAAATTATAAAAATGGTGTTTTTAATCTGTAATTGTTGACTCCCCGACTTTCTTTATTTGCCCAACGAAAGTATCAGCTTTGCAAGGTTTTGTAGAGCTTTTTTTGTTTTTGTAGTTCTGTGTGTTCGTATTGTTGTGCATTTGCTGTCGCAATGTCTTTTATCTAGTCGTTGGAAACGAAAGAAATCTGCTGAAGCCTGTAATTTAAATCATAAAAGTGCACCAACAATATTAAACGATTTTATGCTTTGTAAGTCCAAAGCAATGTTCTCTTAAAATTTTACTGCAAGGTGCATATTAAAATAGAAAATCTAAACAAAATTTACAAGGGAGGCAGTTACGCTGTTAATAACCTCAACCTTGAAATTCCAAATGGTATGTTTGGCCTTTTGGGTCCAAACGGGGCTGGAAAATCAACCCTTATGCGCATTTTGGTAACCCTGATGAAACCAACAAGCGGCAAAGTATATTTCAACGATTACGAACTTTCGAAACATCGCCGCGAAATTCGCTCGATGTTGGGTTATTTACCTCAGGATTTTAGTTTTTTCTCGAAACTAAAAACTTCGGAGTTTTTAGATTATGCCGCCCGTTTGGCGGGGATGAAAAGCGGAACAGCACGACGAAGTGCGGTTGATCAAATGCTGGAAGAAGTGGGTTTGTTTGAAGTGCGCGACCGGAATGCCAATAAACTTTCGGGCGGTATGAAACGCCGCTTGGGAATTGCCCAGGCGCTGATAAACGATCCGAAGATTATTATTGTGGATGAGCCTACCACCGGCCTCGATCCCGAAGAACGTATTCGTTTCCGTAACCTGCTTTCAACCATTAGTACCCGCGACGTAATTATCATCCTGTCAACACATATTGTTGGCGATATTTCGAGTACCTGCGATAATATGGCATTACTCAACCAGGGGAAACTGGCTTTTGCCGGATCGCCCGAGCAGCTCGTAAAACAAGCCGAAGGCCATGTTTGGCAGATTGAAGCTACCGAACAGGAGTACCTGGAAATAAACGAAAAATATCCTGTAATCTCTACCATCCCGATCGATGGTGGCTGGGAAGTGCAGGTTGTTGCCAATGAGATTGACGGGTATCAGGGAAAACCCATGGAACCGAACCTGGAGCACGCTTATGTGCATTTTATGGAAAACAAACTAAACCAATGGTCTAACGCTTAAAACCGGATAAATGATTTCGTTACATAATATATTTTCGATAGCAAAATACGAGCGGAAAACACTTTTTCGCAGCTGGTTTTTCCGCATATTCAGTATTCTTTCGTTGCTGGTACTGTTCGGATTAAACTTCGGAATGGTGATTGAAGGCGGTGGCGGCGAAAGCTGGGCCATTCGAGCGATTCCGAGTGCAATCCCGTATTTTAATTTGCTGATTTTAAATGTGGCTCAGGCAGTAATTGCGGTGTTTCTGGCCTCCGACTTTTTAAAACGCGATAAAAAATTGGATACCACCGAGGTAATATACATGCGGTCGATGACCAACGGCGAATACGTTATCGGAAAAACACTGGGCAACATGCAGGTGTTTATGATTCTGAATATAGCGGTGGTTATCCTGGCACTTATTTTTAATGCGCTGGCAAAAGGTACTCCCATCGATTGGGTTTCGTACGGCGTGTATTTGGTGCTGATAAGTATTCCAACCCTTGTTTTTATTATGGGGCTGTCGTTTTTGCTGATGAGCGTAATCCGCAACCAGGCCATCACTTTTGTGTTGGTGTTGGGGTATATCGGGATTACCCTCTTTCTTTTACAGGCCAAATATTATTACATTTTCGATTATATGGCCTTTAACATTCCCATGTTAAGTTCCGATATTATTGGATTTAGTAATCTTAGTGTAATTCTTATTCATCGCGGCATATATTTCGGACTGGGTTCAGGCTTCATTTTCCTTACCATTTTCTTGCTGAAACGTTTACCTCAGTCGGAGGCAATGACCTACGTTTCGCTTATTTTTAGTGTTGTATTTATTGGTGGTGCCGGCTTTCTGGCTTTTAATCACATTAATAGTTTCAAAAAAACAGCAGCTTTACGTGCTGATATTATCGAGCTGAATAATCAATATGTAAGCGAGCCGCTGGCCGATGTGCTTTCGCACGATATTGTGCTCGATCATAACGGCGAATCGTTGAGTGTGCAATCGGCAATAATGCTGAAAAACAATTTGCAGCAGCCTTTGTCGAAACTGATTTTTAGTTTGAATGCAGGCCTGGAAATTACCGATCTGAAAGTAAACGGAAAAACAACACCGTTTTTACGCGAAGATCATCTGGTTATCGTTTCCGATCAGCCTGGTTTACAACCGGGCGATAGTGTAAAAGTTGAATTTTCCTACAACGGAACTATCGATGAAGCGTATTGTTACCTGGATATCGACGAAGAATTACGGCAGGAAAAATACGGACAATTTGTATTGAATGTTGACAAGCGTTATGCTTTTGTAACGCCCGATTATGTGTTGCTTACGCGCGAAGCCAACTGGTATCCGAAAGTTGGTGTTACCTATAGCACGGAAGATGTAAGTTGGTACAAACCCGGGTTTGTGGATTATTCGTTAACCGTTAACACAAAAGAAGGATTACAAGCGGTTTCGGAAGGTGAAAGGACAGAGGTTTCGGCAGGTAAGTTCCATTTTGAGCCGCAAACACCGCTCACACAACTTTCGCTGGCCATTGGTAATTACGAATATAAAAGTCTGGAGCATAATGATTTTGAATTTGGCATCTGGCTAATCGAGGGGCACGACCATTTCAGCAATGCTTTCCCGGAATCGAAAGATACGTTGGCCTCAATAATTTCCGAACGTTTCGAAGATTTTAAGCGGGGTTATAATCTCGAGTACAATTCCGAGAAATTGGCATTGGTTGAAGTTCCCGCGCAGTTTAAAACCTACGAGCGCATGTGGACATCGGTGCAGGAAGTTATTCAGCCTGGGCAGGTGCTCATTCAGGAAAAAGGCTACATGTTTCGCGAAGCTGATTTTGAAAAGCAAAAAGAACGAATGGGGCGCTGGAGAGGCCGTGGCGGCGGTGCCGAAATGACCGATGAAGATAAAGAGTTGCGCGTTCTTGAGCAGTTTCTCGAGAAATTTACCGAAGAAAATGAAACCGAACGCCGCTGGTCGCGCGGAGAAATGAGCATGGAGCAGTCGCCAAATCCGTATTTTATTTTTCCTTGGTTGTACAATTTTCAAAACAATATTCAATCGGATAAATGGCCGATTACCAACCGCGTTTTCGAGGCTTATCTAAAAAGTCAGTCCACCGATATGCGATCGCTGTTTATGAGTAGCATGAGTGGCGAAAGCCCCGAGATTATGGCAAATATCGCCCTGCAGGATTATTCGTTCGAAGAAATTCTTGCTGATCCTGACCAAAGCGATATCATAAACAGCGTAATTAAACTGAAAGGCGATGTGCTTTTCTCTACCATAAAACTGGAGGCTGGTGAAGAAGATTTTGAAGATTTTCTGCGCGGTGTGCTGGAAAAGTACAAGTACCAGAATATTTCGTTTGAGGAATTTGACGAAGAAATAAAAGACCGGTTTGGTATCGAGCTGGAACCGATGATGAACAGCTGGTTTACAGCAAAAGCATTGCCGGGCTACCTGGTTTCGCCCATAAAGGGTGTAAAGGTAAAATCGGGAGATGCCATGAAAACCATGATCTCGTTGAAAGTAACCAACTTTTCGGATGTTGATGGTTTGGTAAAACTCACTTTCCGGCTTGCAGGTGGTGGCGGCGGCCGTGGCTTTGGCCCTCCGGGAATGGGCTCGGAAGATACCGTAGATAAGCTGATTGAATTGGCAGCTCACCAAACCAAAGAAATGAGCTACCTTTTTGATGGTGTGCCACGTATGGTGATTTTTAACTCTTTAACATCGAAGAACGTTCCGCAAACCTATATGGAAATGTTTCGCGAAGTGGAAGAAGACCTGAAAGCCAGAGTGTGGGAGGGAGAGCGTATCAGTTCAACACCGGTTCAAACAAAACTGCCTAATGAAGAAATTGTGGATAACGAAGATCCGGGCTTTGAAATAACCGAAAATCACCAGGTTAGCTTGCTCGAAAAACTAATCGTAAAAGAGGAAGAAACAAAACAAAAATATTCGAGTGTAAACAGGTGGAGGCCTCCGTTGTCGTGGACGGCCACAACCAGCGACGAGTTTTACGGCGAGTACGTTCGTTCGGCCTACTACATTAAAGGTGGAAATGGCGAGCAGGTTGCCCGCTGGAATGTGCCGGTGAAAGAGGCCGGTTACTACGATGTGTTTTACCACTTTTATAAAGGGCGCGGATTTGGCCGTAACCGCGGAGAAGAAAAAGGAAGTTTAAACTTTATTATTCATGGCGACGACGGAGCGGAAGAAGCTTTCCTTGATTCGCAAAGTGCCGAAACAGGGTGGGTGCATTTGGGCTCATTTTATTTCTCATCGGAAAAAGCGGTTATCGAATTAACCGATAAAACCGACTTGCGAATGATATACGCCGATGCAGTAAAAATCGTGAAATTATAAAATAAATCAGCATACGTTGCGAACTAAATCATTGTAAAGCAGTGGCGAATTCGGAACGGAACAATTGAAGAAAAATTTTAACTAAGATGAAAACAAAAATCAAACTTATGCGAAAGCTGGCAATTGCCGTGTTTGTTATGGCGGCTGCTACTTTTGCTGTTCAGGCACAGGAGGCCTTAACCCTGGAAAGGGCTTTAAGTATTGCCGAAACGGGAAGCCCTGATTTGAAGCTGTCGTTATTAAATCTCGAGCGTTACCAAAAAAACCTGGAAGCCCAGCGGGCCGCTCTGAAATCGCGTTTCTCGCTACAGGTTAATCCGGTAAATTACAGTAAACAGCGGCGTTTCGATAACCGTGTTTCCGAATGGTACACCAACGAAAACTTCGAAACAAGTACCTTATTTACCGTTGCTCAGCCAATTTTAATAACCGATGGTACCATCTCGCTTACCAACGAGTTTGGCTGGTCGAGTAATAATTCCAGTTCTTCGTTCACCGAAAGTGAGGTGTTTTTTAACAACCTGTATTTGAACCTGAACCAGCCCTTATTTACCTATAATACCTTAAAACTTCAACTGAAGGAGCTGGAGCTGAACTTTGAAAATGCCCGGATAAGTTACGCCATGCAATACTTAAACCTGGAGCGAAATGTAACCGAATTTTTCTACAACGTTTATATGGCGCAAATGAACTTGTCGATTGCAAAAGACGAGCTGGACAATACGCAAAAAAGTTACGACATAATTAAAAACAAGGTGGAAGCCGGTTTGGCTGCAAAAGAAGAAGAATACCAGGCGGAATTGAACCTGGCTACGGCAAAATCTACTTTGCAAAACAATGAGGTGGCTTTTGAGAATGCCAAAGATCAGTTGAAGCTTTATTTGGGCATGGATCTTTTTGAAGATATAATGATTCTGGCCGATGTAAGCGTAAATCCTGTTCCTGTTGATTTGGATAAAGCCATTGAAAATGGTTTGGAATCGAGAATGGAGTTGCGTCAGCGCGAAATCGATGTGGAAACCAGTCAGTTCGATCTTATCCGTACCAAATCGCAGAATGAATTCAGAGGCGATATGAACCTGCGTTTTGGTATTACCGGCGATAACAATGAGTTGGGTAATATTTACCAGAATCCAACAAAAAGTCCGTCGGTAGGTATCAGTTTTAATATTCCAATTTTCGACTGGGGCGAGCGTAAAGCAAGAATTGCCGCCGCCGAAGCTGCTATCGAATCGCAGGAGTTGAACCTGAATGAAGAAAAGAAACAAATTGTGGTTGATATTCGCCAGGTTTACCGTAACATTCTTAACCAGTTGAACCAAATTGAACTGGCAAAACAAAATGAACGCAATGCACAGCTAACCTACGAAATTAACCTGGAGCGTTACGAGAACGGCGACCTGACTGGTATGGATTTAAACCTGTATCAAAACCAGCTGTCGTCGCAAAAAGTGGCATTAAGCCAGGCACTTATAAATTATAAAATCGAATTGCTAAACCTTAAAATACAATCGCTGTACGATTTCGAAAAAAACGAAGCCATTATTCCTGAGGAATTGTATGTAACCGATAATCAAAAATAAACCATGAAAATTATACCAAAAATGAAGCATATAAAATTACTTATCCTGTTAGGTGTTGTTGTTGCCGCCATTTCGTGTAACAACCAAACCGGTTCTGAATCAACAGAATTAGCTGTTCCTGTTTCAGTTGAAAATATCAAACTTAAAAGTATTCAGCAGTTTGTAAGTACTACCGGAACGGCAAAAGCAGTTTACGAAACCGAATTGAGTTCTGAAATTGAAGGAAATTATATTTTACAAACCAACCCAAGAACGGGCCGCAAATTTCAACTGGGCGACCGCGTTGAAAAAGGGCAGGTTATTATAAAACTGGAAAATGCAGAATACCTGAACGGACTGAATATTGAATCGACAAAACTGAACCTTGAGATTTCGGAACAGGAATACGAAAAGCAAAAGTCGCTGTACGAAAAAGGTGGTGTAACCCTGCTCGAAATGCGTAACTCTGAAGTGTCGATGATTTCAGCCAAAAACAATTACGAAAGTGCTGAAATACAGTTGTCAAAAATGCAGGTTGTGGCGCCTTTCTCAGGAGTTGTCGTTGCACTGCCTTATTACACCGAAGGCGTTCGTGTGTCGGCCGGCGAAAGGATGGTTAGCCTGATGAACTACAACAAAATGTATGTAGAGATTAACCTGCCCGAGAAAAACATTTCGGAAGTTACAACCGGGCAGGAAGTAATGATTACGAACTATACGCTTACTGAAGATACGCTTGTGGGGCATGTTACTGAACTGTCGCCAATTATCAGCGACGAAACACGCACATTTACAGGTAAGCTCGAAATTGATAATCCGGAGCTGAAACTGCGTCCGGGAATGTTTATAAAAGCCAACATTATTACGGCTCAGAAAGACAGTGCTGTTGTTATTCCGAAAGACGTGATAATGACCGGTTCGCGTGGAAAGTATGTGTTTATTGTTGGGCGTAACAGCGCTGCCAATGATCGACGTATCACAACAGGTATCTCCAACCAGGATGAAATTGAAGTTACTGAAGGCCTCAGCGCGAACGACCGTTTGATTATAAAAGGATTTGAAACACTCCGCGATAATTCAAAAGTAAAAGTGATTTTATAGTGTAGCCGGTAAAACAAAGACAAATCAGTTATGAAAAAATTAACGCAATTTTCTGTCGATTACCCGGTTACCGTTTTAATGGTGGTGCTTGGCGTTTTGTTGCTGGGCTACATTTCGTACGATAAACTGGGGGTCGATCTGTTTCCCGATCTGAACTCACCCCGCATTTTTGTGGAAGTGACTTCGGGCGAGCGACCTCCGGAAGAAATGGAGCAGCAGTTTGTTGAAAACATCGAAGCGCTTGCCATTCGCCAGTCCGACGTGGTGCAGGTAACTTCTTCCTCAAGGGTAGGATCGGCACAAATAACCGTAGAATACGCCTGGAATAAAGATATGGATGAAGCTTTTCTCGACCTGCAAAAGGCCTTGAATACGCTTACCCAGAATTCCGATATTGACGAACTTCAGATCACTCAACACGATCCAAACACTACGCCGGTAATGATAATCGGGCTGAAGCACAACGAAATTACCAACATGAACGAGCTGCGAAAAGTAGCTGAAAACTACGTGCGTAACGAGTTGGTTCGTTTGGAAGGTGTTGCCGAAGTTGAATTGTCGGGCCAGGAAGAGAGTGAAATAATTATTGAAACCGACATTTATCGCCTCGATGCGCAGGGGCTTACAATGGACGAAGTGGCATCGCGTATTCAGAATTTTAACCGCAACGTTTCGGGTGGGCAAATTACCGACATGGGTACACAATACATCGTAAAAGGTGTATCGCTGTTGCAAACGGTTGAAGATTTTGAAAACCTGATTGTGGGTTACAAAGCTGTTAGCAGCACCGAAACTGCTTCTGCCTCTCAAAACCGCGTTTCAATGGCACCGGTTTATCTGAAAGATGTAGCTGCAGTTTCCATTGGTAATAAAGAACCAACAAACATCGTTCACATCAACGGCGAACGTTGTTTGGGGCTTTCCATCTACAAAGAAACCAAATTCAATACTGTAAATGCGGTTGAGCAAATCAACGAAGCTTTGGTAAATATTGAAAAAGCACTTCCCGGCTACGAATTGATTGGCGTAACCAACCAGGGCCGTTTCATCAGCAGTGCCATTGGCGAAGTGCAGGAAACAGCCTTGCTGGGTATTCTGCTGGCCGTGGTGGTTTTGTTTGTTTTCCTTCGCCGTTTCGGAACCACGCTGATTGTAAGTGTTGCCATTCCAATTTCGATTGTGGCCACTTTCAACCTGATGTATTTCAACCATCTCACCATAAATATTATGACATTGGGAGGGCTCGCCTTAGGTGCGGGTATGCTGGTTGACAATGCCATTGTGGTTTTGGAGAATATTTTCCGAAACCACGAAAATGGTATGAGTGTAAAAGATGCGGCAATTAACGGAACAGCCCAGGTGGGTGGCGCAATTACGGCATCAACACTTACAACGATTATCGTATTCTTACCGATTGTGTATTTGCATGGTGCTTCGGGCGAGTTGTTTAAAGATCAGGCCTGGACAGTGGCTTTTTCGCTGCTTTCGTCGTTGGTAGTGGCCATCTTTTTAATCCCGATGATGTACCACCGTTTTTACAGAAAACAAACTGCACCGCTGAAATCAAAATCGGTAAAAGTCGGCGGTTATGGCCGTTTCTTATCAAAAGTAATTGATGCGAAATGGATGGTGATAATCATTACAACTTTAGCCATTGGTGGCGCCGGATTGTTGATCCCGCACATTGGTACCGAGTTTATGCCTAAAACACAAACGCATGAGCTCACTGTTAACCTGAAATTGCAGGAAGGAACTGAATTGGAACGTACCGAATCGACAGTGAAAAACCTGGAAGGTATTTTAATGGATTACCTGGGCGATAATTTGGATAAAATTTATTCGCAGGCCGGTCCGTCGTCAAGTATTTCAGGCGACCAAAATGCTGTTTTTGAAGGTGAAAATACGGCAGAGTTAAAGGTTATTCTTAAACCTGAAACAACCATTTCAACCGAGAGTATTGTAAAAACACTCGATCAGTTAACGGCTGATATTGAAGGACTGGAAGTTAGTTTTTCTCAGGAAGAAAGTGCGCTGCAATCGATTCTGGGAACCGACGAAGCTCCTGTTGTGGTTGAGGTTCGTGGTGAAGAGCTGGACGAAATTGAGCGCGTTGTTAACCAGGTAAAAGAAAAAATGCAGGGAGTTAACGGACTGTTTAATATTCAAACATCGATTGAAGATGGTGCGCCTGAGGTTGAAATCCACGTTGACCGTATGCGCGCCGGAATGTATAACATCGATATCAATAGTGTAATTTCGCAAATGCAGGATCAGTTGCAGGGGAAAGATGCCGGCGAACTGGAACGCAGCGGCGAAATGCAGGATATTACCATTAAGGTTCCTGAGAAAGGTATCGATGAAATCGGTTCGCTGATTATTACATCGGGCGATCAGGTTTTCCGTTTAAGTGAAATTGCTGATATCAGTTACGGCGTATCGCCTAAAGAAATATTCAGAAGGAATCAAAACCGCATAGGAAAAGTTACAGCACAATTGGAAGATGGTATTCCGCTGGATCATGTGGCAAACGACATCCGCATGCAAACAGCAAGCATTGATTTATTGCCCGATTACCGAATCATGGTAACCGGTGAAGAGGAAAAACGGCAGGAATCGTTGACGAACCTCACTTTTGCGCTGTTGCTTTCTATTGTGTTGGTTTACATGGTGCTGGCCTCGCAGTTTGAGTCACTCATTCACCCGTTTACCATTCTGCTGACAATTCCGCTGGCCGTTGTGGGTAGTGTTCTCGTCTTCTTTATTCTCGGAAAAACATTCAACATTATGGCCATTATCGGGGTGATTATGTTGGTGGGTATTGCCGTAAACGACTCGATTATTCTGGTCGATCGGATCAATCAGCTTATCCGCGAAGGAGTTGAACGAAAACAAGCCATTCTGCAAGCCGGGCAGCAACGTATCCGACCAATTGTAATGACCAGTTTAACAACCATATTAGCCCTGTTACCACTTACCGTTGGTTTTGGCGAAAGTGCATCGCTGCGTTCGCCAATGGCGCTGGCAGTGGTTGGCGGTTTGGTAACATCAACCTTGCTTACCCTTATCGTAATCCCTTGTGTTTACGATGTGTTGGATAGGGTGAGGAGTGTTTTTGTGAAGACGAATTAGAACACAGATGACGTTGATTTAACTGAAACTCGCTGATAGATGCAAACAGATTACAAATATGCCGATTTAACCGAAGCAATAATTAAGTGCTTCTATAAGGTTTACAATGAATTGGGATATGGTTTTTTGGAAAAGGTCTATCAAAATGCACTTTTAATAGAATTGCAAAACGAGGAGTTGAAAGTTGAATCGCAGAAACCAATAAAAGTAAGTTATCAGGGAGATGTGGTTGGAGAATATTATGCAGATATTATTGTTGAGGATGTCGTGATTCTTGAGTTAAAAGCAGCCGAAACTGTGACAGAAGCACATGAGTTTCAACTGATAAATTATTTAAAAGCGACTGATATTGAAGTAGGATTATTATTAAACTTTGGTAAAAAACCGCAAGTGAAAAGAAAAGTATTCACAAATCAAATTCTGCGATAATCTGTAAAATCAGTGTCATCAGCGTTCCAAAAAAAGAAAAAATGAAATTCATTATCAACAGAAAAATATTCATCAGTATGCTGTTTTTGGGATTAACCATGTTGGGTTACATCTCTTACAAACAGTTGCCGGTGGAACTCATGCCAAATGCCGAGCTCCCGATGCTGTATGTCCAGATTCAATCGCGGATTGAGGTGGATCCGAGCTACCTGGAAAACCAGGCCGTTATTCCGGTTGAAGGAGCAATCGGGACAATGGAAGGCATTGAAGATATGGAGTCGTTCATTAACAACCGCTCGGCATCCATACAGGTAAATTTTAAACAGAACGTCAACTTTAAATACACCTTCCTGAAATTGCAGGAGAAGATTGACCTGATTGCGAGCGAACTCGACGATAACTTTATTGTAACGGTTAACCGTGTTGATCTGGACCAGCTTACCAACCAGTTTATGGAGCTGCAGATACGCGGTAGCGGTGGTGTTGATCGTGTGCGGAATATCGTTGACCAGGAAGTTACTGCCCAAATGGAAAATATCGACGGGGTAGCTTCAGTATCGGTTTTTGGTGGTAAAGAGCGTTCGATTGAAGTAACCTACGATGCGGGCGCCTGCGAGGCCTACGGAATTACACCGGCACAAATTCAGAGTGCTATCTCCGGCAATTCAACCAACCGAACATTTACCGGTTACCTGCACGATGCGCAAAAGCAGTATTTTGTGCATGTTACGGCCGAATATGACAAGGTTTCTGACATCGAGAATATTGTGGTGGCCGATGGTCCGATTTATTTAAAAGATGTAGCCGATGTATTTTTTGGTGTAAAAGAGGAAACATCGATCAGTCGTATAAACGGGTTGGATGCGGTTTCGATGAGCCTGGTGAGCGACTCGCAGGCCAACCTTATCGAACTGTCGCATAACGTACAGGAAGAGATTGCCGAATTAAACCGAAAACTGGCGGCCAAAGATGTGCAAATCGTGGTTCAGACTAACCTGGCCGAAACCATGGAGAAAAACATCGATCAGATTATCGACCTGGCGCTGGTTGGAGGTTTGCTGGCCATTTTTGTACTTTGGATGTTCCTGAAAAACCTGCGCATTGTTTCATTTATTGCACTGGCCATCCCCATTTCGGTATTTACCGCTTTCAACCTGTTTTACGCGTTCAATATTTCGCTGAACAGTTTAACCCTGGTTGGTTTGGTATTGGCCATTGGTATGCTGCTCGACAATAGTATTGTTGTGCTCGAAAATATATACCGGCTCTCGGGCAATAAAATGAGTCCCGAGGAATCGGTAACCCAGGGAACAAAAGAGGTTTGGCGTTCGATTGTAGCGGCAACACTTACCACCGTAACCGTATTTTTACCCTTTGTTTTCTCTACCGATTACATGGTAAAGCTGCTGGGTAACCACGTGGGTGTTTCTATTATTTCAACGCTTATTGTTTCGTTATTTGTGGCTTTGCTGCTCATTCCAATGGCGGCTCACGTGCTGTTGCGCAAAAAACGGCAACACAATGTTTTTTACGAAAAAGTAACCACCAATAACCGCATCATTCAAATTTATATTCTGCTGCTAAAAGCCAGTATGCGTGTTCCTGCGCGTACTATTATCGGTGCGCTGGTATTCTTCTTTTTAACCGTATTTATTGTGTTGGCTATTAGCGTAACCAATCTGCAGGAGGTTGAAGAGGAGCAATTCAATATTTACGTTACCATGCCAACCGGAACAACTTTGGAGGCTACTGATAAAGTAGTTGCCGATGTGGAAAGCCGTTTGGAGGATATTGCAGAGAAACAAGATCTGTCGGCGAATATTGAAGCAGAGGAAGCAATTCTGACCTTCATTCTTCGCGAAGATTACAAAGATATTGATGACCGGACCATTGCCGAAATCAAAAAAGATGTTGAAGACCGTATTCGAAATGTTTCGCAGGGAGAAGTTGGCCTTGAAGCACCTACGTCGAGTGCGCGTTTCCGTGGTGGTGGCGGCGGTGGCCGTTCAGGCACTCAGGGATTCCAGCAGTTTATGGGAATTGGTTCGAACCAGGAGCGCGTGGTAATAAAAGGTGAAAACTTTGAGGTAATGAAAGGTGTGGCCGAAGACTTACTTTACTACATCGAAGACCTTGAAACAATTCGCCGGGCAAACATCAGCGTGTCGAACAACCGGCCCGAAGTACACATGTATTTCAACCAGATGCTGCTGACTGAATACGGAATTACACTTCAGAATATAACCTCGGAGCTGGGAACATTTACAAGACAGTTTACCTCGGGAGTGAATTTTAAGCAGGGAACTGAAGAATACGAAATTGTAATTAAAGAAAAATTACCCGATGGTGTTGACGAAGAAGACAATGAAAAAGGCATTGAAGATCTTCGCCGCCTGCAGGTAAGCAATAACCAGGGCGCTACCTACGATATGGACGAACTGGCCGATATGGTGTATGCCGAAGGTATGGCCAGCGTTACCCGTGTAAACCAGGAGAAGCAGATTGAACTGACCTACAGTTTTATTGACGAAGCCAGCGAATCGAATGATCTGCTTGAAGCATACCGCCTTGAAATTGATGAAATAATTGGTGCCTATAAACTGCCGTCGGGAGTTGCCGTTGAGGTGATTCACGAAGAGGATCAGTATGCCGAATTTAAGTTTCTGATTGCCGCCGCATTTATTCTTATTTTAATGATTTTGGCATCGGTTTTCGAATCGGTATCAACGCCATTTGTGCTGATTTTCTCTATCCCGCTGGCCGCCATCGGGTCATTCCTGGCGCTGATATTTACCGGAAACAGCCTGTTTAACGCCAACACCCTGATGGGCTTTATCATCCTGATCGGAGTGGTGGTGAACAACGGAATTATATTGATTGATTATACCAATATTCTCCGAAAACGGGGCTACCGGAAGTCGCGTGCTTTAATGGCCGCCGGCCTTTCGCGTGTTCGCCCGATTTTAATTACTGCAATTACAACTATCGTAGCCTTATTTCCGTTGGCAATGGGGCAGGCCGAATATGTTGGAGCCATTGGCGCACCGTTTGCCATAACTGTAATTGGCGGTTTGGCGCTCAGCACGTTGTTAACACTCATCTTTATTCCAACCCTGTATGCCGGAATGGAAAATGCCCTGAATTGGATAAAATCACTACATCTTGGCTTAAAACTGGGAATGTTAACGGTGTTTATCATCGGTGCTGTTCTTATTTTCCTGCGGGTAGATAGCTTTGTATGGCAGCTGCTCGATTTTATTCTGTTGGTTATTTTGGTGCCGGGTGTTGTCGCCTTTACCATGACCAGTTTGCGGCAGGCCAGCGAAAAAGTGATCGATGAAAACGAACCGATAAGCATTAAAGTACGGAGGCTGGTAAAAATTTACGACCGCGATTCGCGTTTTATGCGCGAGTGGAAATCGGGATTAAAAATCCGCGAACGTGCCGGCCTGACAAAAGATTATAAACATTTCCGCGATTTTTCAGATCTCGTTTGGCAAGTGCCGCTGTTTATCTTTGTGGCTTATTTTACCTTCTTCTACATTGAAAGTCATTTGTGGATGTGGGTATTGTCGCACGGTGTCTTCTTCTTCCTTTTCCTGCTGCGGGTGCCATTAAACCAGGTGCTGATAAATAAACATGAAGCGACCGGGAAAGCCTTCTACCTTAAACTGAATAAGTGGATTTACAATATTTTATTCTGGATTGTGCCACTTGTGTTCCTGCTCTATTTCTACAAAGACTGGGATAACCTGGGCATGGTAATTTTCCTTGCAATTATCTGGTACATTTTGCTGGTTTTCTATGCAACTGCAGAATACATTCACAATAAAGATGTAAATATTGCGCGTATCGAGGGGCGTTTTGGAGTCCTTCGCCGTGGATACTTTAACATGGTTCGCCAAATTCCGCTTATCGGAAAACGCAAGAAACCTTTCAGGGCATTGAATGGTGTTACGCTGGAAATTAAAACGGGTATGTTTGGATTACTCGGGCCGAACGGTGCCGGTAAATCAACTATGATGCGGATTATTACCGGTGTGCTCGAACAGAGTTACGGAAAGATATGGATAAACGGAATGGATACCCAAAAATACCGCGAAGAGCTGCAGGGTTTAATTGGTTATCTGCCACAGGCTTTTGGTACTTACGAAAATATGTCGGCCTGGGAATTCCTCGACTATCAGGCAATTCTGAAAGGTATAAAAGATACCAAAACGCGTGAAGACCGCCTGGAATATGTATTAAAAAGTGTTCATATGTGGGAACGCCGTACAGATAAAATCGGTGCCTTCTCGGGCGGTATGAAACAGCGGATTGGTATTGCACAAATTCTGCTGAACCTGCCACGTATTTTGGTGGTTGACGAGCCTACCGCCGGTCTCGACCCGCGCGAACGTATTCGTTTCCGTAACTTGCTGGTAGAGCTGAGCCGCGAGCGGATCGTAATTTTCTCGACGCACATTATCGAGGATATTTCGAGCTCGTGTAACCAGGTTGCGGTAATCAACCGCGGTAACCTGAAATATTTCGGAACACCTAACGATATGGTGAATATGGGCAACAATTTTGTTTGGCAGTTCTCGGTTCCGGCTAAGGAATTTGATAATATGGCCAATAAACAAATGATTGTTCACCACATGCGCGATGGCGAAAATATTAAGATGCGTTGTTTGGCCAAAGAAAAGCCCGCACCTGATGCGGTTAGTGTATTGCCAAACCTCGAGGATGCTTATTTGTGTTTGTTAAAAGACTTTGTATAAGGAATTATGGAACGACAATTCGATATAAAAAACAGGCTGTACATTTTAATTAAAATGATACGGTATAACTTAAGAATCATCTTTGCCAACCGGTTTATTTGGTTTTTAATTGCAGCGCTTGCGTTCTTTTTGTTTTTTGCCGTACAAACGGTTTACAACGGCGGCTCCATGTCGGAAGATGTGGTGTATAACTTACTGATATTTCCGGGCATTTTGCTCATTTTCTACCCCTCGGTTTTTGGCATACAAAACGACGACGACTCGCGGATGCTGGAAATACTTTTCGGAATTCCGAACTACCGTTATAAAGTCTGGCTGGTACGTTTGATAATGATCTATACGCTTGTATTTATTATTACTTTTCTGTTTTCAGCATTGGCTTCGGTACTGCTGTACAAAATTAATCTGCTGGAAATGTCGTACCAGTTAATGTACCCGATTATCTTTTTGGGATCGATGGCATTTATGTTCTCCACCATTGTTAAGAATGGAAACGGAACGGCGGTAACCATGGTTTTAATTGGTGTGGCACTGCTGATTTTGCGCGAAGACCTTATGCGCGGTACGCAGTGGGATGTATTTCTGAATCCCTTTGAAATTCCGAATAACCTGAATGAAGTGATTTGGGTAGGAATTATCCGCAAGAACCGGATTTTTATGGCGATCGCCACACTGGTATTTGTTTTGTACGGTCTTTTTAACCTGCAGAAACGCGAAAAGTTTGTTTAATGACATTGCTTAGTGATAGCCTCACTCCAAGTGAGGCTATCACTATTTTAGCAGCCGATTGCTTTAGCTTTTTTGAGTCTTGCCGGCTGAGGGTTAAGAACAAAATGACTGAAAGTCATATTTATTTCAGCCCAATGCAACGCATTGGGTAATAGTTAACAAACAAAAAATGGAACGGCGCCCTGAAAGGGCAATTTAACCTGCCCTTTCAGGGCGCTGTTGGAAACAAACCATAAAAAATACCAAGGTGTTGCCTTGGGCTGAATTAACAAAGGCTTACAGCCTTAACCTAATGGCATAGGTCTTCGTTGTTTAGCGGCTTATTGCTTTAGCTTTTTTCAGCCTTGCCGGCATAGGCACGATTTTCAGAATAGCGTCGGCGGGGTAAGTGCCGAAATCCGCCATATCTATATAACAGAGACCTTCAAGGTTTCAAAAACCTTGAAGGTCTATTGATGCTAAGCTTTCCTCCGATTTAAACTTTGGGAAAGGTGAGAACCACAACTTTTTCATCCTTCCGGCTGAGGCACGATTTACAAAATCGCGCCAGCGGGGGCTTTTTCCTTTTAGTCAATATAAGTTTCTTTTAAAACCGATTTTAATTCCTGAATTTCTAAATCTTGTAATTCTCCAAAAACTTTTATTATTCTTTGCCTGTCAATTGTCCGGATTTGGTCTAAAACAATCCAGCCTATTTTATTGTCATGCTTTACTTTTACTCGTGTTGGATATTTTTTTGAACTTGATGTCATTGGCGCAATTACAATTGTCCGCAAATATTTATTCATCTCATTTGGGGAAATTACCACACAAGGTCTGGTCTTTTTAATTTCACTCCCAATTGTCGGGTCAAGATTGACTAAAATGATTTGATATTGTTTTATTTCCATTCTTCCAGGTTTTCATCGTCAAAAACATCGTCAATCAATAAATTGTCATCTCCACTTTTAGCCATTTTTTCAAAAGCTTTTTCCCATCCTTTGCGCGGTTTTGAAATTGGTTTTATAATAATCTGCCCTTTATCCATTATTAAATCAACAGTGTCTTTAATGTTGTACCTGTCAAGCAGTGTTTTACTTAACCTTATCCCCTTTGAATTTCCTATTTTTATAACTGATACCTCCATAATCAAGTACTTAAAATGTAATTACAAAGTTATAACATATTCCCGGGGTTTCAAAATTAAGATCAGAGCTTAAGCGGGATACGTTCACTTCTGGTAAGTGACATCCCTTGTTTTTCCGCTGTTGCAAAGCGGGCTTCCGCAGCCATCAAAAGTGTTTCCTCACCCCCGCGAACATCGTTATCACTTCAAAATTGGTAGTTATCACCGTAAAATAAGTCGTCATCACCAAAAAAATGGGCTTATCACCCGTTGGCCAGGTCTTATCACCTGTAAATTTATCGTTATCACCCGGTAGATGGGTGTTGTCACTTGCATTTTGTCGGTTATCACCGGAGATATTTTACAAAATGGTAGTGATAGAAGGATTTAATTTTATGCTTTGTAGCAGGGTATAACTCGTAAAGTTGCTTATGTGCTCACTCAAAACGAGGGCATCCGTAATTCCCAAAAACTCTTAACTTTGCAGCGCAATTTTTAAAACTTCACGCATAAGCAATGGAAAGAAGAGATGTGGAAATAATGGCGCCCGTAGGGTCGTACGAATCGTTAATGGCTGCCATACAGGGAGGAGCCGGATCGGTGTATTTTGGTGTTGAAAATTTGAATATGCGTTCGCGTTCGTCTAACAATTTTAATCTCGACGACCTGCGTAAAATTGTACGAATTGCCAGCGAAAATAAGGTGAAAACGTACCTTACCATGAATGTGGAAATTTTCGACGGCGAACTCGAAGTAATGCACGAAGTTATTAACGCGGCCAAAGAAGCCGGTGTTTCAGCAGTAATTGCTGCCGATATCTCGGTTATTCAGTACGCTCGTTCAATCGATCTGGAAGTACATATTTCAACACAGGTAAACATTACGAACATCGAGGCGGTAAAATTCTACTCCAATTTTGCCGATGTTGTGGTGTTGGCGCGCGAAATGAATCTGGGCCGCGTGTGGGAAATCAGCGACCAGATTAAAAAGCAAAACATTACCGGGCCAAACGGCGAACTGATGAAAATTGAAATGTTTGTGCACGGTGCGTTGTGTATGGCTACCAGCGGCAAATGTTACCTCAGTTTGCACGAAATGAACTCGTCGGCAAACCGTGGTGCCTGTTTGCAAACCTGCCGCCGCGCTTACACCGTTACCGATAAGGAAACCGGTGCCGAGCTGGAAATCGACAACGAGTACATTATGTCGCCCAAAGATTTAAAAACCGTTCATTTTCTGAATAAAATACTCGATGCCGGCGTTTCGGTACTTAAAATCGAAGGGCGTGCCCGTTCTGCCGAATACGTTAAAACCGTTGCGCAGTGTTACCGCGAGGCTGTTGATGCTTATTTCGATGAGGAATTTACCGACGAGAAAGTGGAAGACTGGAACAATCGCTTACAAACCGTGTTTAATCGCGGCTTTTGGGATGGTTATTACCTTGGTCAGCGCCTGGGCGAGTGGAGTAAAAACTACGGATCAAGAGCCAGCAAGCGCAAATTGTATATCGGGAAATGTACCAACTATTTCAAAAAAATTGGTGTGGCCGAATTTAAACTCGAAACCAATAACCTGAAAGTAGGGGACGAGATTATTGTTACCGGCCCAACAACCGGGGTTTATCAAAACACCGTAAGCGAAATTCGTTTCGATTTAAAACCGGTTGAAGAAGGGGTGAAAGGGCAACGAATCTCGGTGCCTATCGACGAAGTAATCCGCCGGGCCGATAAACTTTACAAGCTGGTTGATGCATCGCAGGTAAAAGAAAGACGATAGATTTATTTTACATTGTTTCCATTTCTGATAAAAACGGCTTAAATTAATAGCTGTAAATCAAAGAGATGGTTGTGAGAAAATTGCTATTTGTTTTTGTGTTGGTTGTGGTTGGGGCATTTTCAGTAAATGCACAGCTGCTTGGTTTAAGGATTGCGGCCAATTCCGGAATGCTAATTTCTGAACTTGGAACTTCTGATGTGCCACATCCCGATGCTTTGCTCGCTTCGCCGGCTACCAGCAGCGAAAAATTTACCCCGCAACTATCGGCAGGCCTGGAAGCAGAACTGCTGATTCAGATTTCCGAAAAAACGTATTTTGGGGTGGAGCTGGATTATACACATCTTAAAGGATTTAACGACGATCCGCCCGTTTTTAACTATTTTCTAACGCCTTATTTTCAGCAATACCAGAATGAGTTTATAATTTCTCCGCTAGAATACAACACCCGCTTGTTTAATGTGGCGGTTAACTACAAATATTTTTTTTATGCCCGACAAGGTTTGGACTCCCTTTGTAAAACTTACCGGAGTTGTGGCTTTGGTGGGTACCGAATTAAAGTACAGAGATTTTTCTCCAGAAGAATATTTTCCGGATGTTGATTGGAATTTAATAGACTATGCTTTTAATGAAGGGGCAGATGTGCTTTATGCGCGGGGCACCTCTACCTCGGAGCAGAAAAAATGGCCGGCATTTCATGTGGGCGGAGGAATTGGTTTTGATTATGCGCTTAGCGATCGCTTATTGTTTGAAATTGATGGAACATGCACGGTTTTGAACTCGGGAATAATTGATGGGGTGCCTAATTTTACCTACTCCCGCGAAGAAGGTGCTGAGCTGCTAAAATACAACCGGCGTTTGTCGTTAACCACACAAATAAGTGTAGGATTGGTATATCTGTTTGAAATTGGTGACGGTGGACGCGGTAGCGGAGGTCGAATTGATCCGAATCTGCCATTCTTCCGAAACAAACATTAGGGATAGTTTTAATGTATAAAAGCAAAGGAAGCGATGAATATGCATCGCTTCCTTTTTGAAAGACAAACAACTAATTACCTTTTCAACTTTGTATTAAGTTTTTCCATCAACCCCTTTAAATCTTTTCAGGTATACAAAGTTGTTTTGATTTACGCGTACACCACTTTATTGTTTCGAAATAAAGCAGGATTAACAAAAATTAATAATAAATCACATTTAGTCAGGCAATTATAAAGCTGTACCTTGTCTATAATGTTTTAAATACTTTTTCAAGAAGTGCTTTTGTGGCTAGTACTCCTTCACGCTCCGACAGCTCGGTGCCTTCAAATTCAATACCCACAAAACCTTTATAACCGGCCTCGTCAACAATTTTCATCAGGCGGTAATAATCCATATTTGCTTCGTCGCCTGCGGCATTAAATACATTGGTTTTTGCACTCACGCCTTTTGCATAAGGCATTAGAAGTTCAACACCTTTGTAGCGGTCGTATTCTTCGCCGGTGTCGCGGTTAATCATAAAGTTTCCGAAATCGGGTAACGTACCCACACGTTTGTGGTCAACCATTTTCATTACGCCCGAAAGCCAATCGCCATTGCTCGATAAGCCACCATGGTTTTCAACAATAACGTTAATTTTTTGGGTGTCGCCATATTCGCAAAGCATGCGTAATCCGTCGGCGGCCAGTTTTTGTTGTTCTTCGTAGGTGCCCCGGCTACCTGCATTTACGCGAATGGAGTGACAACCCAAAAATGCAGCTGCATCAACCCATTTTTTATGATTTTCAACTGTTTTTAAACGCTCAGCTTTTTCCGGATGGCCAACCATTCCTTCGCCATCGCACATAATAAGCACGTTGGTAACACCTTCGTTTTTGGCAATTTTCTTTAATTCGCCCAGGTATTTTTCGTCCTTTGCTTTGTCTTTAAAAAACTGGTTAACGTATTCAACGCCGTCAATTCCCAGTTCACGGGTAACTTTCGGAAAGTCGAGGTTGGTCATTTCATCGGCAAACAAAGCCTTGTGGAACGACCATTCGGCCAGTGAGATCTGGTAACGCGATTTCGCACTATTCATTGCAAATGCCGGTGAAACAAGCATTGTTCCTGCCGTAGCAGCAGCTGTAGTTCTTAAGAAGTTCCTGCGATTTGTTTTCATAATTCTATAAATTTAGTTGATATCAAGTATGTTTTAAATTCTGAAATATATTCGTTTTATAAACAGGTAATAGCATAGCAGCCATTCCAAAGTGAGAACGCTTAAGGCGGTTATGAAGTTTATTAAAAATTCGGGAGTGTTAAACCAATTCAAAACACCTGAGGTAAAAATGGCCACGAATCCGTTTAGCCACTGTCCGCCAACCGTATTCGAGAAAAGGTAAATAAAAATGGAGTTGGTGCCCACAACCACAAACGGAAAAATCCATTGGTTGATCTTTTTTATGTCGATAAGCCAGTAGCTAAAAGCCAATACCAGCAACGCCCAGCCACCCGATGCCAAAACAAACGACGAAGTGGAGATACGTTTTATAATTGGTGTTACCGAAGTCCAGTCTAGTACATAGCCGAACACTAAAATAACCAAACCGCCAATTAGCAAGCGCTTTACTTTTTCAGCCTGACTTTTACCCGATTGCAGCAGTTGCCCGGCCACAACACCCCAAATGGTATGGGCCGCTGTAGGAATGCAGTTGATGGCTACCCAGCCGCCGCCGTTGTTAATTTTGCCCATAAGTAATATGTCAACCCAACTACCAAAATTATGGTCTTTTACAAAGGGTTGATTGTAGCCATCAAGCGGAAAAGTTCGGTAAAGAAGTTCGGTTAGCAGCAATAAGCCCAGCGAAACAATAATTTGAGTTGACCATTTGCAGCGCATTAAAAAGTAAGCGATTAAAATGGTTACCGAAAGTTGCGATAAAACGTTCCAAAGCTCCCAAACTAGTTTGCGGTTGTAGCCGCAGTGCAGCCCAACGCCAAATGCCAAAAGAATAATACAGCGTTTTATAATGTGCCGGGTGATTGTGGCCGTTGAGTCGCCCCGTTTTTTACGTTTTGCATACGAAAAAGGCATTGCCACACCAACAATAAACATAAAAAAGGGTTGAATGAGGTCCCAAAACCGTAATCCGTTCCACGGATGGTGATGAAACTGTAGAAAGAAACTTTCGAAAATGGTTCCGTTAACAGGAGGTTGAATTAAAACCGACCACAAATGTGTTCCTTCAGCTACCAGCAGAAACATGGTAATTCCGCGAAAAAAATCCAACGACAAAAGGCGGTCTTCAGAAAAGAGTTTACTTGACTTTAAGCTCATTAAGGTATTAGTTAGTAAAAACAAATGTAGCAATATTTCCGGTTAAATTGTAAGTGAACATTCGTTCTCCATACTATTGATTCAGGACTAATTTTTATCTACCTTGAAGAATATTTTAAATTTAAGCACTATGAATGAGCAAGTAACAGATTATCTTGAAATGGGTTACGATCTGCTGATAACTCACGGATTAAAAGTGATCGCAGCCATTGTAGTTCTGATACTGGGTTTTTGGATTATAAAAATAATTACCCGGAGAACTGCAAAAGTTATGGAGAAACGTAACGTTAATGTTTCGGTGAGCGGTTTTTTACGAAGTTTAATAAACATTCTTCTAAAGGTGATGCTTCTGATCAGTATTGCCAAAATGGTGGGGATAGAAACCACTTCGTTTATCGCGGTGCTTGGTGCTGCCGGACTTGCCGTTGGCATGGCCATGCAGGGAACCCTGGCGAATTTTGCTGCGGGAGTAATGATTCTGGTTTTTAAACCCTTTAAAGTTGGCGATCTGATTGTTTCGCAAGGGCACCTTGGAACAGTAAAAGAGATACACATTTTTGTTACTATACTTTTAACGCCCGAAAACAAAACCGTGATTTTACCAAATGCAGCGGTTTCGGGCAACGACATTGTAAATTATACCACTGAAGGGGTGATTCGGGTGGATATGGATTTTGGTATCTCGTATGGTTCGAACATTAAACAGGCCAAAGATGTGCTTATGAAAATAATTGAAAATCATCCGAAAGTGCTGAAAGAACCGGCACCTTTTGTTGGCGTAAAAGGCTTGGGCGACAGTTCGGTAAATCTGGCCGTTCGTCCCTATACTTTGCCTGCTGATTACTGGGTTGTATATTTTGATGTGTACGAAGCCGGTAAAATTGCACTCGATGAGGCCGGAATTACCATTCCTTTCCCTCAAATGGATGTGCATTTAAATAAGCTGGAGAAATAGGTTCAGAGATAAAAAAAAACTCCGGGAATTTTCCCGGAGTTTTTTTATACGTATTTGTAACGCTTTATATTTCGTTTTGGCGTTTTTTCGAACTCTTCGTCAACCAATTCAATGCGGCTAATATGTTCGTAACGCGGCAAATCGGCATTGGCCTTTTTTTGGTTTTCGGCCATTATCGCCGGCAGTTCTTTTTCGTCAATGTTATCCGCTTTCATCGATTCAAAATCGGGATAAACCAGTGCTACAAGTTTGTGATCGCGCTCAACAACCACACACTCGGCAATATAATTTTGGTTACAAAGTTTAGCTTCAATTTCTTCGGGGTAAATATTTTGCCCCGATGGGCCAAGCAGCATATTTTTCGATCGTCCGCGAATATAAATGAAGTTGTTCCGGTCAATCACGCCAAGGTCGCCGGTTTTTAACCAGCCATCTTCGGTGAGCACGGCTTTTGTTTCCTTTTCGTTTTTGTAATAACCCAGCATTACATTCTCGCCTTTTACCTGAATTTCGCCAACCACGTTGTACGGATCTTCCGAATCGATTCGAACTTCCATGCGATCAACAAGCGTTCCGGCCGATGAGCGCATTGTTTTATTCCACGCTTCGTAGCTAATCAGCGGGCCACATTCGGTCATTCCGTAGCCAATAGTAAACGGAAAATTAATGCGTTTAAAAAAAGCCTCCACATCCGAGCTCAGCGGTGCTCCGCCGATTTCAATTTCGAAGAAGCGTCCGCCAAATGTTTCAACCATTTTTGTCCTGATCTTTTTCAGAATGACAGTTGAAATGACCGGTATTTTCAGCAGAAATTTTACGGAAGGCTTTTCAATTGCCGGTAGAATACGTTTTTTGTAAATCTTTTCAATTATTAACGGTACTGATAGAATAAGGTGAGGTTTTATTTCTCCAAAAGCTTTTGTAATAACGGCCGGCGATGGCATTTTACTCAGGAAAGTAATGTGGCATCCTTTACTCAGCGGGAATAAAAATTCGAAAAGCAGGCCGTAAACATGTGCCATTGGCAAAAACGAAACAATTCTGTTGCCGGGTTTTAAAGGCATGTGTTCCTGTGCAAAAATTACATTCGACAACAGGCTTCGTTCGGGTATCATTACTCCTTTTGTAAAACCCGATGTACCCGATGTGTACGAAATAATACACATTTCTTCCGATTCCCATTCTTCAAAAACAAATGCTGTTTTATTTAATGGGTTTTCCTTATAATATTGAAATCCGTCGTTCAGTTTGAATTGTATATTTTCGTCTTTTGCGGCGTGTAAACTAAAATCTTCAAGCTTGATTATGGCTTGCAGCTTTTCCGACGATTCAAGATCAACCTTTTCCAAATGCGTGTTTGCTCCAATAACCAGTTTCGATTCAGAGTGGTTGATAATGTGGTTCGTATCGTTTTTATTAAAATCGGGTAGAATAGGAACAATAACAAGCCCGGCAGAAATGGCCGAAAGAAATGTTGTTGCCCAGTTTGATGAGTTTCTTCCCAGTACCGCAATTTTGTCGCCGCGTTGTAAGCCGGCAAGCTGATAAAATAAGTGAAGCGATTTTATGGTTTTGGCAATGTCCTTATAATGGTAATCTCCGCCTTCATAATCGGAAAAAGCCGGTTCGTCCCAGTTTTCATGAAAGGCGGTTGTAAATAGTTTTGCCAATGTTTGATTACGCATTTCAAGCAATTTTAAATTTAATGGGTAAAAATACCATATTTCACATTAAAACAAATTGTTTGAACACAAATATGATTGCTGTAGGAGGTGAAACCGGTATCGCTGCCAAAAGTTTGTAATGGAAACAAAAAAGCCAACCCTTGAGGTAGTGGGTTGGCTTTATGCCCCTTGTTTTGTTTATCTTGATTTAACTATTAGTTTGCTTTCAGGGACAGTGAAGGAAAGTTTGCGTTTGTGTAGTTATAAACCGCGGTGTTTGTAACTTCAATCAAGCATAAACAAGGAACCGAATGTGAGGAGATAAATTCTTCTTGTTTTTATTATATCAATAATGAAAAGAACTATGTCTTAATTGCAATACAAAACTATGCAAATGATCTGAAATAAAATTAGGTATTTTATAAACGGTAGGTTCTGGCGAATAAGCGGTAGGTTTTGGCGAATAAACGGTTTTGAGCCTACTCAACTATAGGCACCAAAAGTGTAATTTTTGCTCCCGGATTTGTTTCTCCAGGGTAAAGTTCTTCGTTCTTAATTTGGGTTTTTACCCGGTATTTTTCGCCAATTAGCTGAATCCTTTTTTGAGTAAGGTTGGAAGCCATATTCAGATGGCTTTTCGTTTTTGAGAATGCTTTTGATTTCTCGAACCCAATTCCATTATCTTCAATTACTATCCGGATACTTTTTTCATTAATGTATATAAAGCGGATGGTAATTTTTCCGTTGCCCGACAATTGGGAAATGCCGTGCCAAATGGCATTTTCAACAAACGGTTGTACAATCATCGAAGGAATGTAATAATCGTCTTGCTGCAACTGCTCGTCGAGAATTACACTGAAATCAAAATGGTTTTCCATTCTGAATTGTTCCAGCTCAATGTAGTTTCTTAAACGTTCCACTTCGTCATCCAATAAAACGGAGTTCGATTTAATGGAATTCATGGTTTGCCTTATTAGTCGGGCAAAGCGAGACAGATAAGCACCTGCTTCTTCGGATTTATTCTGTAGTAAAAACTTTTGAATCGAACCCAACGAATTGAAAATAAAATGGGGGTTCATCATCGATTGTAAAGCCCGGTTCTCGAGTGTAACAAGCTGGTTGTCTTTTTCGCGCTCGCGAAGTTGACGGAGGTAGTAGCTTCTTACCAGCAAAAATCCCAGAAACAACAGGATAAGCAGTGCCCCGATCTTTGTAATTATGCGTTGAAAAAAAGTAGGAACTACGGTAACCGGAAGTTCGATTACTTCGCTGTAGGGTTCCATATTTTTTCTCGATTTCAATTTAAAAGTATAATGTCCGGGTTTTAGGTTAAGATATACCACTTGTTTTTCGGTACCGGTAATCCAATCGTTATTTACACCTTCCAGCATGTAGGCATAGTTTGATGGCGACGAAGAGAAATTAAGACTCGAAAATTCAATGTTTAAGCGGTCTTTGCTTTTGTATATAATTTCGCCTTTGTCAAGCGCAATTTCTTTTTCATCGAGTGTTACTTTCGAAAAATAAGGTTTTGTGGGGATCATAACTGCATTAACACATTCGCTAACGGGAATAAGTGTTAGCCCGTCGTCGGAGGCGACATATAAAATTTCGTTGTGGCAATACAGGTCGTTAATATTGTTGAATGTAATATTTAGTCGGTTAAGTACTGCAGTTTTGCCCTGAATAACCTGTGTTGGATTTGAAATAAAATAAACCGTTTGCGGATTATACAGAAAAAGCGTTTTATCATAGTAAATCATATCTTTTATTTTCAGGTTGATATGATCTTCGAGATTGTTGATAAGGCTGTATTTGCTGTTGCTGTGCATTAAAACAAGTTCCGAATTGTCGGCTTCTTCAATTTGAAGGACTTCGGTGGTTGAGTCGATGCTTATGTTCGAAGCGATCCATTTTCCGTCGAAAGCACTGTAAGTAGAATCGGTAGAAATCTGTCCGTTTGAAACAACATAGTTTGTGTTCCCATTTACAATCAGATCATTTTTGTAGTTTAGAAACATATTACGTATTCGCCCCCAGCCGGTGTAGTTTATACGAAATTGCGGGTAGTTGTCTTTAAGTTGACGGAAGAATAAATTGTCGTTTAAATAAAAATTCACTACCGATTCGGATGGGTCAACTATTGGTTTTTTAACATGAATATTCGACTTGTTAAAATTGTCGTATTTAATGGTGTTGCTTTTCGGGTCGATTCGAAGATTCCTGTAAATGTACAATGGCGTATTTATGCCACTTATCAGCAATGTATTGTCGCTTAATTGTGTTATCTGGTCGAGTATATATTCACCAACATCCATTTTTTTGTCGAAAAGTTTCCCATCCTTAAAAATGAATAATGATTCGCCGTTTGTTAGCCACAAAAAATCGTTATTTGATGGTGCTATGGCTCTTACTCCTTTCTCGTCAAACTCGTCGGTCTCTATGGTTTGGTATTTTAAAATGCCGTTGTTTATTTTAAAAACACCGTAGGTAGTTGAACTTGTCCATAAGTTGTTTTGATCATCAATCACCACGTTTTGAATTTTATCCATCTCGTGGTGAAACACCAGACTGTCGTTTTTAAAACAATACAAGCCGTTGTCGAATGTCGATACCCAAAGGAATTCATCCTTAACCAGCATGTCGTTTACCACCTGGGCATCAATGTGTACAAAGTTTTTCGAAATAAGCTGTGAACCCTGAAACAGGTGAATATTCCCATCCATATCGCATACATAGGTAACGCCTTCGGGCGATAGGGTAACGCGGGTTACATTAAAATCAAGCGGGTGGATTTTTATTATTTTATCTACTGTACTTTTTTCAACTATGCGGCTATTATCCCAAAACAGGAGATTGTTATTAGTGTTTCTGGTAATATTAAAAATAACAGCTCCGTTTACACTCGATGGCAGGTAGTCGATAAAATGGTTGCCTTTTATCACCGAAACTTCTCCGGTGCCATTGTACAGGTAAATGGTTGAATCTTTATCCTGAAACAGATCGTGGTAATAAAAATCGGTTTTTATTTCGCTCAGGAACGGAGCATTTTTTTCGTTAAACACCTTGTTTTTATAGATAAAGTTAACCGAGCCATCAATATTCAGGCACCAAATCCGTCCTTCCAGGTCTTCTTTCATACGGGCAATGCGGTTATAGCTCATCCCGTTTTTAGTGGTGTACCGAACATAGCTTGTGCCATCAAAACGAACTACACCGGCAGATGTGCCGAACCACATAAAATCATTCTTATCCTGTAATACACAAAACACCTTATTGGTGGGTAATCCATCGTCAATTGTATAATTGGTGATAAACGGATTTTGTCCGCAAACAAGCTGAGAGATGAATAAAAATAGTGCAGGTATTAACAGGGCTTTTTTCACTATTCAATTGTTTTGGAGTATTTTGAAACAGCTTCTTTAAACTCGGTGTATTTTCTGCGCGAAATAGCCAATTCTGTTTGGTCGTCCATTATTGCGTAGTTGCCTTCGAAACTCGAAAATCCCCGAAGAAAATTTAAATTGATCAAAGTGGATTTATGAATGCGAATAAAAACCGAAGGATCGAGAATCTTTTCAATGTCTCCTACTGGTCTGGTCGATACTACTTTTTCGAGGCCCGACAGATGAATTACAGAATAAGCTCCATCAGCTTCAATATATCTGATTTTATCTATTTCTAGAATTTGAAAACCAAACTTCTGGATTACCGTAATTTTGGGGGCATAAACAAAACCATTGTTGGCCTGGCGGGTAAGGTTGTTTAACGATTCGCCGTACGTTGTTTGTATATCCTGGTTTTGGCGGCGAAGATCGAGATGCGATGTAGCCTTCGATACCGCTTCTTTTAATTCTTCCGGATCAATGGGTTTTAGCAGGTAATCAATGGCGTTTGTTTTTATGGCGCGCAAGGCGTATTCTTCGTAAGCTGTGGTAAAAATAATGGCGTAATCTTCTTTTGGAATACTATTCAGAAAATCGAAGCCATTTTCTCCGGGCATCGAAATATCGAGGAAAATTAATTGTACATCCCATTGGTTTAGTAATTCACGTCCCTGGCTGGCCGAACCGGCCGTATCGCAAATATTAATATTCGGGCAGTTGCGTTGAAGTAAGATCTTCAAAGCCTCCTGCACGTTCTTTTCGTCGTCGATAATTATGGCGTTGTATTTAGTCATCACTAACAAAGATAGGATTAATTGTAAAAAATAATTTGCTTTTATATAAGCGGTAGGTTCTGGCGAATAAGCGGTAGGTTCTGGCGAATAAACGGTAATTTTTACACGTTATAATTTGCCGGTTTTTAGCTTGTTCTTCATCAATTTTAAGGGTTAACACCACATTAACACAAGTATAATTCGTTGAAGATAAAGGACTGAATGGTCTTTAACATTCGGTTAACAGGATGCAATTAAACTTTATCCCTATATTTCTGTCACAGAAGCTGAAAACAATTAAATAGAGAAAACAAGTTATGCAACGATTAAACAAAGTTCTTTTAACAATTGCTCTTGCACTTGGTGCAGGAGCTGTAATGGCAACAGGAAATTTAAGTGTAAGTATTTCGGAAGGCGAAGGTGCTGAGGCCCACGTTCGTGTTACCAATGCGGTAGAAAGCCAGTTTGAAATGGAAATTCGCAACGGGAATAATGATATTATTTATTACAAGCAAATTCAGCAGCCGTTGAAACTGGTTTTGAACACTTTTGATTTTTCGAAACTAAGCAATGGCCAATACACTTTCTTTGTGAAGATTGACAACGAACAAAATGTTTCCACGCTGGCCGTTAAAAATGGTAAAGTAAAAGTTATTGATCAGGTAAAACAGGTTGATCCCTACTTTGGTTTATTCAACGATCAGTTGAATATCTCCTATCTGAATCATGGTGCGGGCGATGTAAAATTGTTCCTGTATGATGAACAAAACAATAATCTGATCCATGAAGATTTACTGGGATCGGAGTTTGCGGTGCATCACGCCATTGATCTTTCGAATCTTAAAAATGGCAGCTACGAGGCTGTTTTGGTAAGCAGCAATGGAACCTATGAATACGACATTACGCTCAATTAATATTTTTCGTAAGTATAGTTAGATTAGTTAGTTTTGGTAGAGCGAATCCGAATGGGTTCGCTTTTTTTATACTAAAACTGAAGGTTAAGCAGTGGCCTCTTTTTGTAGTTTAATCAGTAATGAAACACTATAATCATCTACCAAATCTATCTTCCTATCTGTAAACATCAGAAATACTGCTTTTTTAACGCTGGTTTTCAATCCGATAGTTTCTCCTGGAGATTTTCTTAAATTAACATCGTATTAACATGGCAGTGAAATGCCTGTTAATACAGGACTTTTGAACTGTTTGCATATGAAGTGTTTAATGAAACATAGAAAAAGATGAACAAAAAGAGCCTGAATTCCTTTTACTTACAGAAAACAAATTGAAAACAGAAATTAAAAATTTAGAATCATGAAAACTTTATTTGTAGGAATTTTGGCAATGTTTACAGTAAGCGTTGCTATGGCATCAGGAAATTTAAAAGTGAATATGGCTGACAGCGAGAGCGAAGCTACAGTAATGAAAATTTCGAACTCGGAAATGGTTAATTATGAAATTAAGTTAGAAGATGCATGGGGTAACCAAATTTATGAGATGAATACTGAAATCCCTCGAAGCGAGATTAACAAACGTTACGATTTATCCAATCTTGAAAACGGAATGTATTGGTATTCAGTTAAAACGGGTGATGAAGAAATTCGTAAGCAGTTGTCCGTAAATTATGGAGAAGTTGAAGTAATGGATGTGCGAAAAACTGTGGATCCTTATTTTTACCAGGACGGAGATCAGATTAAATTAACGTATTTGAACTACGAAAGCGAGGACATAAGACTGTATGTTTACGACAATAACACATTATTGAAAGAAGTAGCATTGGGTAAAGATTTTACAATACATAAAGCTATCGATTTTTCGGATCTGAATGACGGAGAATATGATGTTGTACTTACCAATGATTATAACATCTACGAAAATCGTGTAATAATTAATTAAGGCTTGATTGAAAAGAAAAGATAGAGGGCGGATTCCAATTTGGGAGTTCGCTTTTTTTTTATGCGATAAAAGCCGGTCCCAAACGGAACCGGCTTCAATTTTTCTTGATTCATCGAATGACTACAAGTCATACGATGAATCAACATCACAAACAATATTCATAGCATAACTTTAAGTCATACCATTAATATGTAGTGACTAATCCTATTTATAGCTCTCTTTCCGATGAAGAATCCGGCCAATTTCAATACAATCATCAAGCACATCAAACAAGATACGGTAATCGCCAATGCGTAAGCGATAGGCCGGTTCGAAATTGGTAAGTTTTTTAACGTTTGTAACGTCTGGAAAATCTTTTAAGGAAATAATTTTAGTGTGAATTTTTTTTCTGAGGTCAGGGCTAATCCGTTTTAAATCTTTAATGGCAGAATTACGAATTCTAATCTCCATATTTAAGATATTCATCGAATGGAATGGATTCCTCGTTTCTGGTTGCCCTGAGAAGTTTTAAATCATTCATGTCTTCTTTCGAAACAATTTCCAATCCTTCATCTTTAAACGATTTTAGCAAACGAATAACTTTGTTCGCCAGCTTGTCGTTATTGATATTTATTGTAATTGACTTCATTATTAGTACTTATCTCTTACAAAGCTACAAAAATAATGCAAAACTTATTAATAATAAAAGCCGGTCCCAAACGAAACCGGCTTTCTGTATTTTGTCATTTTTTTAACTTTTAACTTTATCCTTTTGCCTTGATCTAATCTTCCTTGTAGGCTTCGATTAAAATCTCAAGGATTTTTTTGCCTGCGCCAGCAACGCTGGTTCCAGGGCCGAAAATGGCAACTGCACCGGCATCGTACAGGTATTGGTAATCCTGGTGAGGAATTACACCACCACAAATAACCATGATGTCGTCGCGGCCCAGTTTTTTCAGCTCGGCAATAATGGCAGGAACCAGTGTTTTATGACCTGCTGCCAGCGAAGAAACACCTACAACGTGCACGTCGTTTTCAACGGCTTGTTTGGCACTTTCTTCCGGAGTCTGGAATAATGGTCCCATATCAACATCGAAACCAAGGTCGGCGTAACCGGTAGCAACAACTTTTGCACCGCGGTCGTGACCATCCTGACCCATTTTGGCGATCATAATACGTGGCTGACGGCCTTGCAATTCAGCGAATTTCTTCGCTAAAGCCTGAGCTTCCTGGAACTCCGACTTGTCTTGTGCTTCTGCTTTATACACGCCTTCAATAGTTCTGATTACTGCTTTATAACGTCCTGCAACTTTTTCACAAGCATCCGAAATTTCACCTAACGAAGCACGTTTTTTAGCGGCTTCAACCGACAAGGCCAACAAGTTGCCTTCGCCTGTTTCTGCAGCTTTTGTAATGGCTGCCAACGCTTTTTGTACGTCTTCTTCGTTACGCTCGGCACGCAATTTTTCCAATCTTTCGATTTGCGATTTACGAACTGCTGTGTTGTCGATATCTAAAATGTCAATCGGATCTTCTTTTTCCAAACGGTATTTGTTGATACCTACAATTGTTTGTGATCCACCATCAATACGGCCTTGTGCACGTGCTGCAGCTTCTTCAATACGCATTTTTGGTACACCGGTCTCGATGGCTTTGGCCATACCACCAAGTTTTTCAACCTCTTCGATTAATGCCCATGCTTTTTGTGCCAGCTCGTGTGTTAATGCCTCAACATAGTACGAACCTGCCCATGGATCAGCTGAACGACAAAGTTCAGTTTCCTGTTGGATGTACAGCTGCGTGTTACGTGCAATACGTGCCGAGAAATCGGTTGGTAATGCAATCGCTTCGTCAAGTGCATTGGTGTGCAAACTTTGTGTTCCACCCAATGTGGCAGCCATTGCTTCAATAGCAGTTCGGCCAACGTTGTTAAACGGATCTTGCTCAGTTAACGACCAACCCGAAGTTTGCGAGTGTGTACGCAGTGCCATCGATTTTGGATTTTTCGGGTTAAATTGTTTAACCAGTTTTGCCCAAATCATACGCGCTGCACGCATTTTGGCAATCTCCATAAAGTGGTTCATTCCAACCGCCCAGAAGAAAGACAAACGTGGTGCAAAAGCATCAATATCCAAACCGGCTTTAACACCTGTGCGTAAGTAATCCAAGCCGTCGGCAAGGGTGTATGCCATTTCAATGTCGGCAGTTGCACCAGCTTCCTGCATGTGATAACCCGAAATCGAGATCGAGTTGAACTTTGGCATATTCTGAGAAGTGAACTCAAAAATGTCGGCAATAATTTTCATCGAGAATTCTGGTGGGTAAATGTAAGTGTTACGCACCATAAATTCTTTCAGAATATCGTTCTGAATTGTTCCTGAAAGTTGCTCCAGTGTAGCGCCTTGTTCCAGTCCTGTAACAATGTAAAATGCCAATACAGGAAGAACAGCACCGTTCATGGTCATCGATACCGACATTTTATCCAAAGGAATCTGATCGAAAAGGATCTTCATGTCCAGGATAGAGTCGATTGCCACACCCGCTTTACCAACGTCGCCAACCACACGTTCGTGGTCCGAGTCGTATCCGCGGTGTGTTGCCAGGTCGAATGCCACTGACAAACCTTTCTGACCGGCCGCAAGGTTACGACGGTAGAATGCGTTTGATTCTTCGGCAGTTGAGAAACCAGCGTACTGACGGATAGTCCAGGGACGCATGGCGTACATTGCCGAGTAAGGTCCGCGGAGGTAAGGTGCCAAACCTGCTGCGTAGTTCAGGTGCTCCATTCCTTCAAGGTCTTCTTTGGTGTAAACCGGTTTAACAGGAATCTGCTCCGGTGTTAACCAATCTTTTTTGATGTTGTTTTGTGCAGCCCAGTCAGATGCTTTCGCCTGCTCGGTAGCTGCTTTGATATTTATATTTTTAAAATTCGGTTTCATAATTCTTTTGTTTTAACACGAAGACACTAAGTCACGAAGATTAAAAGTATCCGTTAATTTTTCGTTTAATACCTTGTTTGATTAATGGTACATTAAAATTGATTAGATAACCCAGTTTCATGTCTGCCAGTTTCATGTAGGTTAGAGTTTGTACCTCGTGAACCGGCAACAACATTTCAACAGCTTTCAACTCAATGATAACGCACTTTTCAACTAATATGTCAATGATAAATTCTTTCTGAAGAATCTTGTCTTTATAGACAACCGGCAATTTAACCTGCCTCTCAACAGTAAGACCACGTTCTTTCAACTCTTCAACTAAACAAATTTCATAAACCGATTCGAGCAAACCAGGTCCTAATTCTGAATGCACTTCAAAGGCAGCATCCACAATCTGTTTCCCAATTTTTTCTATTTCAGTTTTCGAGATCATCTTTGAGTCTTCGAGTCTTTGTGTTTAATTATATCCCCAGTTTTTCTTGGTAACCTTTTAACTCTTCCAAAATGTTGCTTTTCACATGAATGAAGTTGGTGATACCTTTTGCTTTCAACTCGTCTGCGCAAGCAGGAGCTCCGGCAACAACCAAAATTTCTTCACCCAATTGCTCAGCTACTGCAGGAACAATTTCAGCATACTCATCATCCGAACTACAAACCACAACAATGTCGGCGCCTGCTGCTTTTGCTGCGGCAACACCTTCTTCAACTGTTGCGAATCCGTTATTATCCTGTACGTCGAAACCGGCAACGGCAAAGAAATTACAGCTGAATTGTGCGCGTGCCTTACGGAAAGCAAGGTTACCCATGGTAAGCATAAATGCCAGCGGGCGTTTGTTTTCGCGTGCGTACATGTCGGTTGTGTAGCGCAATGCTTCAAATGGTTGAGCACCGCGGTAAGGTTTCAGTGTTTCCACTTCAGCACCTTCTTCGGCCAGGTCAACTGCTTCGAACAATGAACCGTCGAAATCAGCTTTCATGTTTTCTGTGAAGTTAGGGAACTGGTTGGTTCCAAGGATATTTTCGCGACGCTGAGCGATCTTTTTGTTGCGATCTTCAGCCATTGCTTTAACTTCAGCCTGAACAAAACCTTCTTTGAAAGCAGCAATGAAACCACCTTTTTCCTGAACGGTTAGGAAAAGTTCCCATGCCTGATCAGCTAAGGCTTCAGTAAGTGTTTCAATGTAGTAAGAACCTGCTGACGGATCGGCAATTTTATCGAAGTGCGATTCTTCTTTTAACAGGATTTGCTGGTTACGTGCAATACGCTCCGAGAACGGAGTAGTTTCTTCGTAAACCGCGTTAAACGGAAGTACAGTTACCGAGTGTGCACCACCCAAAGTGGCCGACATTGCTTCGGTTTGTGTACGCAGCATGTTTACATACGGATCGTAAACGGTTTTGTTGAAACGGTTGGTTTCGCTGTGAACGATCATTTTTGCCGAACACTTGCACTCTGGTCCGTAAGCTTCAACAATCTTTGACCATAAAAGTCGGCCGGCACGCAACTTGGCTATTTCCATAAAATAGTTGTTGCTGATACCCATGTTGAATTTAATCGCTTTAGCTGCATCGTCAACACTAACACCGGCTTCGGTTAATTGTGTTAAGTACTCGGCTCCTTGTGCCAGCGCGAAGGCCAACTCCTGAGCGATTGATGATCCGCTGTTTGCGAAGAATTTTCCGTGAACGCCAATTATGCGGAAATTCTTAACAGGTTTTGCTGCTTCAACAGCCTGAACCAGGTTTTTTACTGCATCTTCTTCCAGTTTACCTTTTAACACGAAAGTTCCAATAGGATCGATGGATGCCGAAGCAATCACTTTATCGTTGTCCCAGTTGCCTTCCGAAACGTAAGCTGCAAAAGCTTCGGCGCAGTTGCAGTTGTCGCAAGGGCAAACCAGGTTAACTTCGGCTGCTTCCAGACAAATGTCTTTAAGCAACACGCCCAGGCTTTCCTTGGTAACCGAACCACATTCGCTGAAAAGGAAACCCAAAGAGGTGATGCCTTTCCCAAGCACTTCCAAAGCTTTTTTGTTAGCTTCTTCAAAATCGGTAACAAAGATGTTTTGACGAATGAACCAATCGTTGTTGGTTTTATTGTTTCCCCGCACATATGGAAATTCTCCCGGTAAGCTTTCCAGGTAGTCTTTTCCTGCAAGGTTTTCCTGACGGTAATACGGGCGTACTTTGAATCCCTCGTAAGTTTTCCAAACCAGCGAACGCTCGTAGTCTTTGCCTTTTAAATCGGCATTAATTTTTGCTTCCCACTCTTCTGTTGTGATGGGTGCAAAATCGGTGAACAGTTTTTGCTCTTTATCTGCCATGTTGAAAATTGTTATTGAAAATCGAGTGGCAAAATTAGGGGTTTTAAAGGTACGCACCTCAGAATCACTATGGTTTTTGACGAATGTTAACAAAAATCATGTTAATCATGGGGTCAATTTAAAGTTGAGGTAAGATAACCCGTAATAACAGACAGTCAACTCTTTATATAATGTGGTGATTTACGTGAGGAATTCTATAAAAACAGTTCTTGAAATTATAGGAAAAACACACTTATGCAACGATGTATTTAATAGGTGGTTTTAATATTAACATATTTTAACAAAATTGCTGAATGCCTCGAAAATAGGGGTGTATGGATGATTTAGAAGCTAGAATGTGTATTAAAAAATAAAAAAGATTAAACAAAAAGTGTTTAAGATTGTATTAGTTGGTGTTGAACAAATTGAAAACAAGAAAACAATTTCAGAGAACGAAAACAGAAACACGTATTTACACACTTTGAAAACTAGAATTATGAAAACGATTGAATTTTTTAAAAAGACAAAAAGCCGGTTTAATTTTCTACCGGTAGTGCTATTAGCTTTGGTAATTGGGTTTACCTCATGCGACGATGACGATGATCCAGCTCCGATGCCGGAAATGGAAGCAGAGGAAGAGAAGACTATTGTAGATGTAGCTGCCGAGGCAGGTTCATTTAATGTACTGATTCAGGCAGCACAAAAAGCTGGCCTGGCCGATTTCTTAAGCACCGAGAAAAATATTACCGTTTTTGCACCAACCGACGACGCTTTTGCAGCTTTGTTAACCGATTTGGGTGCAAGCAGCTTAGATGATCTGGATGCAGCAACTTTAGCAGCGGTTCTGAAGTACCATGTTGTTGGTGATTTAGCTTATTCGAACAACCTTTCGTCGGGAGCAGTAGCTACTTTAAATACCGATTCACCTGATGAAACTCCTCTTTCAATTTTGGTAAATGTTGATGGAGGTGTAATGGTTAACAACGCCACTGTAACCACTGCCGATGTTATGGCTTCAAATGGAGTTATTCATGTTATCGACAAAGTATTGCTGCCACCAACAGTGGTTGATCTGGCCACTTATTCGGAAAGTTTTACATCGCTGGTGAGTGCTGTTGTTAAAGCCGATTTGGCAGGAGCTTTAAGTGGTGATGGACCATTTACTGTGTTTGCACCAACAAACGATGCTTTTGCAGCGCTTTTTGCCGCACTCGGAATCTCGGATTTGGATGAGGTGGCAGTTGAAGATTTAACCTCGATTTTAACTTACCACGTGGTTGGCGATAATGTAATGTCAACCGAACTGTCAGCTGGGAGTGTTGCATCAATCTCGGGCGAAGAATTTGAAGTAACCATTGACGGTGAAGTAATGATAAACGGTACAGTTAAAGTAGTAGCTACCGATATACAGGGAACAAATGGTGTTATTCATGTAATTGATGCCGTTTTGGTTCCTGAAATGCAAAAGTCGAATACCATAGCCGATATTGCTGTGGCTAATTCGGAGTTTTCAATTCTGGTTGAGGCGCTAATGAAAGCTGACCTGGTTGGAGCTGTTGCAGATAGTGAGGCAGAGTTGACTGTTTTTGCGCCAACCAATGATGCTTTCGTTGCGCTTCTTTCTGAGTTGGGAGCTACCTCGCTGGATGATGTGCCGGTAGGAACATTAACCGATATTTTACTGTATCATGTTATTGGCAGTAAAGCCATGTCAACCGATTTGGCCAGTGGTTATTTCCCAACATTATCAACATTTAGCGACAATAATCTGTCGATGTACATTGAAGTTGGCGAAGGTGTAACGATTAACGGAAATACAATGGTTACAGCTGCCGATATTGAAGCCGACAACGGAGTGATTCACGTAGTTGATAAAGTTATTCTTCCGCCATCGGTAGTTGATATTGCTATTGCAAACGAAAATTTTAGCACGCTGGTTAGTGCAGTTGTAAAAGCAGGTTTGGTTGATGCTTTAAGTGGCGAAGGACCGTTTACCGTATTTGCACCTACCAATGCAGCTTTCGATGCATTGTTTGCCGAGCTTGGAATAGCGGGAATTTACGACCTGACTGCCGAGGAGTTAACGCCAATTCTTTTGTATCATGTAGTGTCGGGTAACGTACTTTCAACCGACCTTGCAAATGGCGAAGTGCCAACCTTAAAAGAGGGAAGCAGTATTACTGTTGATCTTTCATCAGGAGTAATGATTAACGAAAGTAACGTTGTAGCAGCCGATGTGCAGGGAGCGAACGGTGTTATACATGTTATTGATAAGGTATTGCTGCCGTAATTAGATGATATGGATTGCAATGAGACAGCATCTTTCTGTCTCATTGCAATTAAGATTTTCCCTTAAACTGAAAGGTAATATATTGACGACTTAGAAACAGAGACAAACAAAAAATTAATGGTATCATGAAAACAGTAAAACAAATTTTTTCGATTGCGCTGGTGGCGGTAATGACTTTTGGTCTGGCTTTAACTTCAGCAGCAAAAAGTAACGACGACACTTCGTCGGCCACAGTAGTAGAAATTGCCGTTTCAAATCCTGATTTTTCAATTCTGGTTGAAGCGGTTACCAAAGCCGATCTGGCGGGAGCTTTAAGTGCTGACGGACCGTTTACCGTGTTTGCGCCAAACAACGCTGCTTTTAAAGCCTTGTTTGCCGATTTGGGAGTGAAAGGCGTTGAGGATTTGACGGCAGAACAACTTACGCCAATTTTAACTTACCACGTTGTATCGGGCAAAGTAATGTCGAGCGACCTGTCGAATACTTCAGTTGAAACATTAAATGGTAAGAAAATTAAAATCGACTTATCAGACAATGTAAAGATTAACGATAGCAAAGTAATTGCTGCTGATATTGACGGGAAAAACGGAGTAATACACGTAATCGACAAAGTGCTTATTCCTGCTGAAAAATCGGGTGATTGCAACTAGGATATCTCATACGCTATGACACTTAAGTAAAGATTTACCATGACAAATTAACCGGCTTCGAAAGGAGCCGGTTTTTTCGTTAAAGATTGTAAAAATGAAATGAAGCTGCAGAATTCATTTTAATTATTCCTGCTAATTTTTATAAATTGCGTTTCTTGAAATGGAGGATATTTTGAATGGAAAAGCTAAGATGGAGTAAGCAAATATTTGGGTCGAAGCTCGAAATCATGCAGGGCGATGAAAAAGTCGGAAACATTGACTGGGAGAGCATGGTGGGTTCAAAAGCACAGGCTATTATTAATGGTCGTTACTTTACGCTTAACCGTGAGTTTTTTCTTTCGAAACTGGAGATTTACGATGGAAACAGCAAATCGCTGCTGGCCATGGTAATGGTAAATGTGTTTAACCCGCGCAGCGATGTGTTGATAAACGGCAAACGTTTTGAGCTGGAGATAAAAAACTTCTGGCAATCGAGCTGGAGCTGGAAATACAACGGTGCTGAGATTGTTACTTTTACTTCGCACGAATTTATCTCAAAAGACAAAGGAACAATTGAGCTGGCAACTCCTATGAACGAAGAGGTGGAAATTCTTATCCTACTGGGTTTGTTTGTTCGCAACCAGTTTATCCTTTTTATGCTGCTTATTTTGGTGGTGTTGTTCTTTGTGATTGTCTGATTTTAAATAGTACAAAAAAAACCGTTCCTGCGTACAAGAACGGTTATATATGTTGAGTAAGTTTTCTACCCGTCCGTCAGCTGATGGACAGTAAGAAACCTTACGGAAAAGCGCCAACGCTATGTTGGCACTTGTTATCTTAATCAATGTTCATGTCATTTCGAAGGAGGTATGACTGAGAAATCTGTTTCAATCGAAGAGATTTCTCCTCCTGCGTCGTCGAAATGACAGTGGTTATCGAATTTCCGATCCGTTTTTAACCGCCTTATCCGGCGAAACGATTGACAGAGTTCCATCCGCATTTTCAGCACAAAGGATCATTCCCTGCGATTCGATACCGCGCAATTTTTTAGGTGCGAGGTTTACTAGGATTGAAACCTGTTTGCCAATCAATTCTTCCGGCTGGTAATACTCGGCAATTCCGGAAACAACAGTTCGCTGGTCGATTCCGGTGTCGATTTTCAATTTCAGCAGCTTTTTGGTTTTGGCTACTTTTTCACATTCGATAACCGTTCCGGCACGAACATCCATTTTGGCAAAATCATCGAACTCGATGTTTTCTTTTGCCGGAGCTGCTTTGGCTTCCGCCATTTCGTTGGCTTTTTTGGTGGCAGCCAGTTTTTGCAATTGCGCCTCAATTACTTTGTCTTCAATCTTTTCGAAAAGTAATTCAGGCTTGTTTACTTTGTGGCCGCTTGGCAACAAATCAGTTTCTCCTAATTTTTCCCAATCCATTTTTTCAAAGTTCAGGAAGCCACGCAGTTTTTCCATGCTGAAAGGCAGGAACGGCTCCAGACAAATGGTAAGGTTGGCGGTAATCTGCAAGCAGATATTCATGATTGTTTTTACACGCTCGGCATCTGTTTTTACCACTTTCCATGGTTCTTCGTCGGCCAGGTATTTGTTCCCCAAACGCGCCAGATCCATTGCATTTTTCAGCGATTCGCGAATACGGAAACTGTCGATACTTTTTTCAACTTCGCCTTTAATTTTTGCTATCTCGGCCAGTGTTTCTTTGTCGTGATCAGTTAATTCGCCACGGGCAGGAACTTCGCCATCGTAATATTTTTGCGTAAGTACCAGGGCGCGGTTTACAAAGTTTCCGAGCACAGCTACCAACTCGTTATTATTGCGGTTCTGGAAATCTTTCCAGGTAAAATCGTTGTCTTTTGTTTCCGGTGCGTTGGCGGTCAATACATATTTCAGCACATCTTCTTTTCCCGGGAAATCTTCCAGATATTCATGCAACCAAACAGCCCAGTTGCGTGATGTTGAAATTTTATCGTTTTCCAGGTTCAGGAATTCGTTAGCCGGCACATTTTCCGGCAGATTGAAAGTTCCTTCAGCCTTTAGCATGCTCGGGAAAATAATACAGTGGAAAACAATGTTGTCTTTTCCGATGAAGTGCAACATGCGTGTTTCCGGATCTTTCCAGTAAGTTTCCCAGTCTTCGGTCAGTTCTTTTGTTGCCGAAATGTAACCGATGGGCGCATCAAACCAAACGTACAATACTTTTCCTTCAACTCCTTCAACGGGAACAGGCACACCCCAATCGAGGTCGCGGGTTACGGCACGTGGCATCAAACCACTGTCGATCCACGATTTGCACTGTCCGTACACGTTGGTTTTCCATTCTTTGTGACCTTCCAAAATCCATTCTTTTAGCCACGGTTCGTACTGATCGAGCGGCAGGTACCAGTGTTTGGTTTCTTTTAAAACCGGCTGGTTTCCGCTGATGGTTGACGTTGGATTGATCAATTCGGTCGGGCTTAACGAAGTTCCGCAGCTTTCGCACTGGTCGCCGTAAGCTTTTTCGAAACCACATTTTGGGCAGGTTCCTATAATGTAGCGGTCGGCCAAAAACTGCTTGTTGGCTTCGTCGTAATATTGCTCCGATGTTTTTTCTACAAACTTACCTTCGTCGTACAATTTCTTGAAGAACTCAGCAGCCGTTTCATGATGAACCGGCGAACTTGTACGTGAGTAAACGTCGAACGAAATGCCAAATTTCTCGAACGAATCTTTGATGATTCCGTGAAACTTGTCAACCACATCCTGCGGTGTAATGCCTTCGTTTTTGGCCTTCAAAGTAATTGGAACCCCGTGTTCGTCGGAGCCGCCAATCATAATTACATCCTCGTTTTTCAGGCGGAGGTAACGTGCATAAATATCGGCAGGAACATAAACTCCGGCAAGGTGACCAATGTGAATTGGGCCGTTGGCATAAGGCAGTGCTGTTGTTATTAGCGTACGTTTGAACTTACTCATAATTCTATTTTGGCGGAATCGCGATAAATGCAAACTTCTTCATTGTTTCAAAATTTTAAAATCCTCATTTACTTCAGTAGACTCCGGTTTTAAAATTTCTCACGCCTCGAATTTTATCATTTCTGGCGATTCCATTTTTAACTGATTTTAGGGCTGCAAAGATAGCAAAAATCAGAGAGCTATTTTAAAACTATTACCTTCGTAAAAAAATTAGTTCGATGGCACAATTTTCACATATTATCTTCGATCTCGACGGAACATTAACCGACAATACGCTGGGCATAAAAAATTCGTTGAAATATGCGTTGGAGCGAATGCAGGTTGACGGCTACCACGAAAATATTCTGGACACTTTTATCGGCCCTCCGTTGCAGTGGGGATTTAGCACGCAGTTTGGAATGAGCGAACGCGACACAAAACTGGCGGTGGAGTATTTTCGTGAATATTACGGCGAACATGGCTGGCATCAGAACGATCCGTACGACGGAATTATGGAGTTGCTGGCCGAGTTGGATGCGCAGGGAAAACGGATGTATGTGGCCACTGCGAAACTGGAAAAGTATGCCAGTAAAATTATCGAACATTTTGAAATGGACCGCTACATTATTCAGTTGAAAGGAGCCGATTATCATGCAAAAAAGGCCACTAAAAATGAGATTATTGCGGATGTGCTGACGATGCAACAATTGGTGCCGTCGGAAGAAATTGTAATGGTTGGCGATACCGTTTACGATATTGAAGGCGGTAACGAAAATGAAATATCGACCATTGCCGTGGGTTACGGTTTTGGGAAAGAGGAAGATTTGCGTGCAGCCAATCCCGATTATTTCGCTGCGGATGTGGAAGAGCTGTACGAGATTTTAGCCGGTTGAGGCAGTTTTACCATTTACTTTGTATTTTTGAATAACTTCAAACTTCTGACAAATTTTATGATAGCACTACAACCCATAAAACCCGGCTCAACAATACGAATCGTTTCACCTGCCGGAAAAATTGATAAAAAATATGTGATGCCCGCTGTTAACTGGCTGGAAGAGCAAGGGTACACCGTAAAGCTTGGCGAACATGTTTTCGCCCGGCATTTCCAGTTTGCCGGCACCGACGAACAACGTGCTGCCGATGTGCAGGAAGCACTTGACGATTCCGATTGCGACGCCATAATTTGCTCCCGTGGCGGTTACGGAACAGTTCGTATTATCCAGCGCCTCGATTTTACCCAATTTCTTAAAAAACCAAAGTGGTTGGTGGGATTTAGCGATATCACCATTTTGCACTCGCGCTTGCATAATCTTAACGTTCCTACCATTCACGGAGTGATGCCGCGCTACTTTTTAGATGGCAAAGGCGCACCGCGCGAAGATTTAATGTCGATGATGAAACTAATAAAAGGAGAGGGGATAAGTTACGAGGTGGATGCCACTGAATTCGATCGTCGGGGTGCAGCTACCGGGCAATTGCTTGGCGGGAATTTGTCGATCGTAAACAGTTTGCACGGTACAAAATATGACATTGATACAGCCGGTAAAATCCTTTTCCTGGAAGATATTGACGAGTTTTTGTATCACACCGATCGTATGGTACACCAGCTGAAATTAAGCGGGAAACTGGATAATCTGGCCGGCCTTATTTTGGGTGATTTTACCGATATGAAAGACAATGAATCGCCTTTTGGTCAAACGGTTCATGAGATTTTTGCCGAAGCAGTAAAAGATAGGGATTACCCTGTTTGTTACGGATTTCCCGGAGGACACGACAAAAAGAACCTGGCGCTGGCTTTTGGCCGCGAATGGCAATTGGACGTTGCAGAAAGCGGAACCCGGTTGAGATTGAAAGGAGATTGATGTTGAGATTGAAAAGAGATTGATAGTAAGATTGATGAGAGATTGAGCACTGAGGCTGTGAGATTATGAGAATCGAGACTGCGAGAGGATAAAATTGATAAATTGTAGCTTAAAGCCGTTTGTTTTTTCCCTCTGTGCAACTCTTTTACTTCTCGGAGTAACTCTGTGGTAAAATCAACTAGATTGAAAGGAGATTGATGAGAGATTGAGCACTGAGATGATGAGAGAACCGAAGAATTGTAAAACTGCTAAATTGTAATATTGCTTGGCGCCTTCGCGGCTTTGCGAGAAATGAAACATGTCCTTATTTTTTCCTTTACACTTTTTACTTTTGCCTTGTTGTTACTTTTGCTCCCTACGCTACGGTCAGGATTTGGCTGTGGCCGATTTTCAATTTGTAGTGTAAAGTCCTCCTCAACTTTTGCCTTTCTCCTTTGTACTTTTGCCTTTTTACCTTTACCTTGAACGCTGAACTTTAAACGCTGAACAAAAATGGTATCAACGCGCGAATTGGGTGATATAGCGGAAGGCCTGGCACAGGATTATCTTCGAAAGCTGGGCTACGAGATTAAAGCCACCAACTGGTACCACGGGCATTTGGAACTGGATATTGTGGCGCAGGATGGCAACGAGCTGGTTATTGTGGAGGTGAAAGCCCGCTCGGGGTTGCGTTACGAACATCCGTCGGAAGCGGTAACCAACTCAAAAATAAAGCGCATTGTTGAAGCTGCTGATGCTTACATTATCGAACACGAAAGCGAGCTCGATACCCGATTTGATGTTATCACCGTAATTTTCTTTCAGCAAGGCCACGAGCTGGAGCATTTTAAAGATGCTTTTTATCCAACCATGTAAGGGGGCGAAAATTCAGGTTTATTCAAAGTCACCCCTCTTTAGTTCTCCCCTCCAGGGGAGATGTCGAACAAAGTGAGACAGTGGGGTGAATGATGGAATAATAGTTAAACATTCAGTATTAAACCACCACAACATTTTTATTTCAACCCGAATCTGCTATTTTTAGGCTTTCCAAATTAGCTAGTATGAATATTGAAGAGATCCGCGAGTATTGCCTGCAAAAAAAAGGAGTTACTGAAAGTTTTCCTTTTAATGAAACCACGTTGGTTTTTAAGGTGATGAACAAGATGTTTTGTTTGCTGGGCCTTGATAATCACCGGGTAAGTTTAAAGAATGATCCGGACAAAAATATTCAACTCAGGGCGCAGTTCCCGGCTATTTACGAAGGTTATCATTTGCACAAGCAACTTTGGAATACCATCGAGCTAAATGGAACGGTTCCATCAAAACTGATGGAGAAAATGATTGATGAATCGTACGACCTGATCGTTGCGAGCCTGACCAAAAAGTTAAAAGAAGAATTAAAAAATTTATAAGTACTATGAAGTTATTGTCAATGTTAGCAGCGTTACTACTGATGGTGTCAGCTGTTTATGCAGAGGGTGAAAAAGAAGATTTTACCATTGTTAAAGAGGTGGAGCATACACCGGTAATCAGCCAGGGACGCACCGGAACCTGCTGGAGTTTTGCTACCACCAGTTTTTTAGAATCGGAAGTTATGCGCCAAGGATTTCCCGAAACCAATTTGTCGGAAATGTTTTTTGTGTATTACAATTATAAAAACAAGGCGTTTCAGTACCTGCTTTATCATGGTAAAAACAATTTCGGGGAAGGAAGCCTTTCGCACGATGTATTGAAGGTTGTGGCCGACCAGGGTGTAATGTTGTACGATGAATTTCCCGGGATACAAAAGGATGGAAAATACAACCATTCGACGCTGGTAAAAGAGCTTCGCGACGAAACGGAAAAGATTGACAAGGAAAAGAGAGGAAAAATTGATGTTTCAGACTTAAAAGGATTCAAGTCGGCATTGAAAAGCGAATTGGGCAGGTTGCCGGAGAAAGTAGAGCTGGAAGGCAAAAAATATTCGCCATCGGAACTTCGCGATAAATTTGAAATAAATCCGGATGATTATGTGGAGCTTACCTCGTTCAGTCATCACCCGTTTTGGAAGCAATGTGTTGTTGAAGTGCCCGATAACTGGGCGCATGCATCGTACTATAATTTACCACTGGATGATTTGCTGGATGTAATGTATTATGCGCTGAACAATGGTTTTAGTATTGCCTGGGACGGCGACACCAGCGAAGAAACTTTTGTGCACAAAAGGGGAAAAGCCGATGTGCCGAAGAAGTTGCAGGGAAAAGTGGATCAGAAAGAGCGCCAGAAAACGTTTTACGACCGCACAACCACCGACGATCACCTGATGCACCTGGTTGGTTTATCGAAAGATGCCGAAGGAAAAGATTGTTTCTATACTAAAAATTCGTGGGGTGCCGATAGCAACGATTTAGGTGGTTATCTGCATATGACCGAAGATTACGTACGCCTGAAAACCATCGGAATTATGGTACACAAAGATGCCATTCCTGCAGCCATCAAAACAAAACTTGGAATATAATGCGCGAATTTAAGTTGAGTACTGAGCATATTGAACTGGTAAAACTGTTAAAGCTTTTGCGGATTGCACAAACGGGCGGCCACGCAAAAATCATCGTCGAAGATGGCGAGGTAATTCGTAACGGCGAACCCGAGTTCAGAAAACGAGCCAAGCTGGTAAAAGGCGATGTGCTCGAAATTATGGGCGAAACCATAAAAATAGTATAGCACGAAACGCTGTTGTACGATACCATGAATTGAAAACACAGCTTGAAACAACTATTCGATACAGGCGCTTAGCGGATCAAACCGCTTAGCGCTTTTTTGTTGCGCTTCTTTGGTTTCCAATCTGCGCGTGTCAGTTAAATCAGCGTCGTTAGCTTTTGTTTTTATATAAATTCTTTTCGCGCTGATATTTCTAAAGCAGATGATGTTCAAAATATTCAATACATTAGCTAATAAATATAACCGTTTGCCCATGTTCAAAAAGATTCTCGTACTGTTGTTAATCAGCCTTGTTTTTAATGCGTTTGTGTCGGCGCAGTCGGGCCAACCGAAATACCATGTAATTATCGATACCGATGGTGCGATTGACGACATGCGTGCTATTTCAATGTTTTTGGCGCAGAATGATACGCGGGTTTTAGCCATCACCTGTTCGCAGGGAACACTGGCGCCCGATTCCATTTTTGTAAAAGTAAACAATCTGCTCTCGGCATTTCATCGCGAAGAAATTCCGGTTGGATTGGATAAAAACCTGGAGAAAGAATTGCCGCCCTGGGCAGCATACACACAAAAAATCAAGTGGGCAGCAAATCAAAACTCGCAGCCTGTAATACAAAAAATCAGTTCCGGAGATTTGATATCGTCAGTATTTAAAAATTATCCTGAAAAAATAACGTTGGTGGCCTTGGGGTCGCTTAAAACGTATGCGGAGTTTGTGGGAAAGTATCCGGAATATGTAGAAAAGATCGAGCGAATTGTTTGGTACAATAATCCATATATTGAAACCGATTTTAATGAATCGGTTTCGCTCGAGAGTTATACATATTTCAAACAAAAAAACCTTCTGATGGATGTGGTTGGGAACAATACCGACCATTACAATGTTGATGAGGCCTACCTGGAAACCATTAAAAATACCAATTCGCAATACGCCAAACAGATTGTCTGGGTGCACCAACATCCGGAGATTGTTTCGCGAATGCAGGCAGAACATCTGCAACTTTGGGACGATCTGGTGGCGCTTTATCTGGCGGTGCCCTATCTCTTTCAAACCGAAAAGGCAGGAGGTGAAGTTCGATATGTAACTGTGCAAAACGATTTACCCGATGAAGTGGTTTTCAAGGCCATTTCTGCCCTGTTAGAGTGCGGGCAATAGTTCGGTGTTTAACTATCTTTCTTGTTGATGCTGCTATGTACCGGTTGGCCTGCGCCAAAATGCACAAATCGAACTTCAGAAATTATCAATTGAGTTAAATGTTGCGTACAGCCAAAACCATTTATTTCCCGAAAATTTTTCCCGGAATTATTACAGATGCGATACCAGAAAACGTTTGGGGAATGTTTCCTGTAAGTGCTTAATCTTCGTATTTAAACGATACTTTTAGTTTAACACGATAACATTCAATTTCACCTTCGGTAATGTGAATGTCCATTTTCTTCACTTCTGCAATTCGTAAATCGCGTAATGATTTTGATGCCATGCTTATGGCATTTTGTGCTGCTTGCTCCCACGATACAGGGCTGCTTCCAACCAGCTCAACAATTTTGTAAACGCTGTTAGGCATAATTTTCGTTTTTTTTGGTTATTACTAAGTTGTAAATGGTTTCATTATGTACGCAGCGTAACCATAAATAGTTATACGCACAGCTAATTTTAGCCGAACGTTATAATCAATAAAAACGAAGCAGAATAAAAGGGGAGTGTGCTATAACCGAACCAGAAATAATCGACCGGCAACAACAAGCAAAAGCAAAACCAGAACGATGATATTAAATATCAGGTCTTTTGTTTCTTTTCTTTTTGAATGAAGGAAAGTGGCCAGAACCATAATAATAGTAAGCCCGATGGCCGCTATCGGAATCAAAATTTCCAGAGTAGAATAAACGCCTGGCAGAAAGAGTCCTAATCCACCCAGCACTTCGAAGGCACCTATTAATCGCAGTCGTTGTTCGGTAAAATCTTCGATCCATTCAAAAACTTTTATGAGGTTGTTTTTAGTTAAAACAAGTTTCAGCGAACCTGTAGTAAGAAAGAGAGCTGCAATAATAATTTGGATAATCCAGAGCGCTATATTCATAATTACAGTTTTTAAAGCGTTGAGTTGTTTTATTCCTCTTAAAGGATTAACTGTTAAACAGTAACCCAATATTACTTAAATTGTTGCTTTGTTCTACCTATCCTCTCCTTTTTTTTCAGTCATTTACAATTATTTGAGCGAAGTGTGAATGTTTATTTTCTGTAAACCCAAACTTCCGACCCCGGATTGTCTTCCATATATTTCACTTTCGCCGCATCGGCCTCGCTAAAGGTTTTGTAGCCGGCAATTCCTACAATAAAGAAACGACCTTTTTTCCCAACGTGAAAGGCGTCGTATCCTTTTTGTTGCAATTCGTGCAAATAATTATCGGCATTTTCTTTTACCGAAAAGCTTCCGCCCACCAGATAGTACTTCATTGAGTCCTGCTCCTGAGCCGTCATTTCAGCAGGTTCGGGTATGTTTTGTGTGGTATCGGCAGCCAAAGTCGAGTCTTCTGCGGCTATTGTTACCGAGTCTGTTGCAGCAGTATCAATAGCGGCCGGTGCTTGTTCAATTGCCAATTCTTCGGCACTGTTTGTTGGAAGCTGTGTTTCTGCGCCGTTTCTTTCGCTATGGTTAAATCCTTTCAGATAAATAAATACAGAAACAGCAAGTAACGGAATAATAATAAGCAGAAACAACCATGGTTTCCTCTTTTTGGCTTCTTTTTCCTTTGGTTGAACCTCCTGTTTTTCTGCTTTAATTTCCGGCTCTTTAACCAGCGGTTCTTCCGTAACGATTTCTTCCTGCGGTTCAGGTTTTGTTACTTCCGGTTCATCTTCTGCCTCTTCCGCTGTTTCTTCTTCCTGCGTTTCAGTCGTTTCATCGTCCGGTGTTTCAATCGTTTCATCGTCCGGTGTTTCCGCAGGCTGTGGTTCGCTGATCGACATGGCGCCAAGGCCAAACGAATCGAGTAGTAAATTCTCTTCTTCCGAGGCCTCAAAAACAATTTCTCCCTGTTCGTTGTACGAAAGTGCGCCCACTCCTTCAACAAAAACCTTGTCGCCTTTGTCGAGTTTAAAAAGCATCTCGTCGCGTTCTTTTTCAATACGAACCAATGCATTAAAATGCGATATGTGGAGTTTCTCGGCAATATGGCCAACCAACAATCCGTCGTTGTTTTTTAGCTGCCCGTTAAACGTAATGGTTTTCGACGGAGGTTTTATTTCGTCGCTCTCATCGCTAATTTCTGCCGGCCGGTATTCCGAAACAAAAGCCCCCAATCCGGGAATGATTACAATATCGTGCTGTAGCAGAAGTGTGTATATTTCTTTTCCGAAGCTCACTTGAATGAATTTAGGCAGTAAAATTACAAAACATAAAGTAAACTGCAACTGCCCAAAAATTAAGTTTTTACAAAAGCCTGCCAAGGAAGTGAACGAAGTGTCGGTTTCTGCATCGTTTTTTTCTACTTTTGTTGCTCAAATCAGTAAAAATAATGGCAAAAAAGATTTTAGTTACAGGCGGAACCGGGTACATTGGTTCGCATACTGTTGTTGAATTACAGAATTCGGGCTACGAAGTTGTAATTGTTGACAACCTTTCAAATTCAAGTATCGATGTGCTGGATAACATCGAAAAAATTTCAGGAATAAAACCGGCGTTCGAACAGTTTGATTTGGCGGATGCTGCAAAAACCGACGAGTTTTTTAGCCGTAATTCGGATATTGAGGCAATAATTCATTTTGCAGCCTCGAAAGCCGTTGGCGAATCGGTACAAAAACCCTTGCTTTACTACCGCAACAACCTGGTGTCGTTGATGAACCTGCTGGATTGCCAGTTGAAATACGGGGTGGCAAATATTGTATTCTCATCGTCGTGTACGGTTTACGGACAGCCCGATGTTTTGCCGGTTACCGAAGACACGCCACGCAAAGATGCCGAGTCGCCATACGGAAACACCAAACGTGTAAACGAAGATATTTTAAGCGACAGCATTGCCGCTTTTCCGCAATTAAAAGGAATTGCACTGCGCTATTTTAACCCGATTGGAGCACATCCGACTGCACTGATTGGCGAATTGCCGCTGGGTGTACCCCAAAACCTGGTGCCCTTTATTACCCAAACAGCCGCCGGTTTGCGCGACGAGCTAAAAGTGTTTGGCAACGATTACGATACGGTTGACGGATCGGCCGTACGCGATTATATTAACGTGGTTGATTTGGCCAAAGCACACGTGGTAGCCATTGAGCGACTGCTGGGAGGCAAAAACAAAAAGAACTACGAAATTTTTAACCTCGGTACCGGAAATGGTTTGTCGGTGTTGGAAATTGTAAACGGTTTTGAAAAAGCAACAGGCGTTAAACTAAATTACAAAATTGTAGGTCGTCGTGCCGGCGATATCGAAAAAATTTGGGCCGACACTACTTTTGCCAACGAAGAACTGGGATGGAAAGCTGAAAAAGGAACCGAAGAAACGCTGCTTTCGGCCTGGAACTGGGAGAAAAAGGTTCGCGGAATAAAGTAAGAAGAAAGAATAGCACGTTTTATTTTTATAGGAAGGCTTTGTTTAACAACAAGGCCTTTTCTTATTTATTCAGTGAGGATCAAATTACAGGAGAGAAACGAACTGTAATTTGATGGTCGAACTAATCCCGATAGCAGAGCGTATCGGGCAAAATGAGTTTATTCTCCGATGCTTGCATCGTTTTTAATTAAATTCCATATTGATAGCCGTTAGCTTGTCACTACGGTGTACACATAACTATTTTAGGGGGCCTGCTTTACAATCGACTTTTAATATGCGGCGCAAGGTAGGGTTGTATTTCAAAAATCGGTAGCAGCTGCGCCTTTTTCATTTTTCTCTTCTATCCCCGGTGCTGCGCTCCCTGCGGGTGCTTCCCCCGGGCTATTGATTATGCACCCTTGGTGCTTAAAGTCCCGAAGTGGGCGACAGGCAATAGCCCGGTGCGAGTGGCTGAGTTTACGAAGACGTAAAGCACCGGGTAAAAGATCAATAAAAAAATCGTTCGGCGTCTAAATTTGATTAGAATTGGACAGCTTGTCCCGAACGAAAAATCGTTGCAGAATCATTTGAAAATGGGAATATTTAAGATTGTGTGTACACCGTAGTTAGCTTGTCAGGAGGTAGTTTATTCGCCGTTTATTTTTTGCGGCTGCGGCAGTTCAACGTAAAAGGTACTTCCTTTTTTGGGAGCTGATTTCACATAAATTTTCCCCTTAAGCTTTTCGGTAAAATCTTTGCATATTTTTAGGCCAAGACCTGTTCCTCTTTCGTTCCCGGTTCCCGGCAGCGATTCGGCAGTACCTTCTTTAAAAATACTCTTCAATTGTTCCGCGCTCATTCCCGTTCCTTCGTCTTTTACCGAAATTACGGGTGTGCCGTTTTCGTTTATCTGGCAATCAACATAAATATTCCCCTTTTTAAACGAATATTTTATGGCATTGGCCAACAGGTTGCGCAAAATGGGGTGAAGGAATTTCTTATCGGTATAAATTGAAAGATCGTCTGGTACCTGATTAATAATTTTTACCCCTTTTAACCCGGCTCTGTTCGAAACATGGAGGCTTACCTCCCCGATGATTTTATTAAGTGGTATAAGAACCGGCGTAAATGTAATGTGGTTGGTTTCGAGCGAAGCCCAGTCGAGTATATTCTGAAGCAGTTCATCGGCTTGTTTTGCCGATTGCTGAATATGCGAAATAAATTCCTGATCTTGCTCTTTTTCCAATCCCGATTCGGTAAGTAATATGTCCGAGAAACTCACGATATTGCTGTAAAAACTTCTCAGATCGTGCCCGATAACCGAAAACAACTTGTTTTTTGAGGCAATAAGCTCTCTCAGTTCATTCTCTGCTTTTTTCCGCTCGGTAATGTCTCTTACATAAGCGATCAAACGTTTATTCCCGTTAAGGTTAATAAACTTGCTGTTTATCTCGGTTGGGAAAATAGTCCCGTCCTTTTTTTTGTTTTCGCGCTCCACATAAACCTCGCCCGTTTCCATGTCTTCAGGAATTACATCGGGCAGCAATTCAGCAAATTCATCCGGAACCAGGTCTTTTATCGTTAACTGTAACATTTCTTCGCGGGTGTAACCAAACATCTGGTGTCCCATTGTATTGCAATCCAGAATTTTCCCACGCTCATTTTCCACATATATTCCATCGAGCGACAAATCAATCAGTGTTCTGAATTTAATTTCACTTTCCTGTATGCTTCTGGTTTTTTTCTGGTTTTTGTTAATCAAAAGCGCAATGAAAAATCCGGTTGTTCCACCAAACACGATTGATAATGCCAGGGATGGAACCGTAAATGGATTGATTTTTAAGAATAAGAACTGAAGGAAAGATAACAGAAAGATTATTGACAGACCACTTGTAATCCCTGTAAAAAGCACCGACTTTGATTTGGTTTTCATTAGTTTCTTAATTTAGGCGATATAAATATAGAATTTTTATTGACTACATTTATAGGCGGATACTTCTAATATTTAAACGATGTAAAACCACTAGTGTCCATTAAAAATAGGCGAATGAAAAAGATTCTTTCGCTTCTTTGCATTTCGCTCAGAATGACAGCGAGTTCTGATTTTATAAGATGGTGGTGGGGATATTCTGGCGGTTATGCCGCCAGAATATCCCCACCACCATCCAGCCTCTTGAGTCGTCTGTCATTCCGAGAGTCCACCCATTTTTAATGGGCATAATGAGGTAATGACAGTAGATATACCGAACTTAGCAGCAAGCCTGCACAGTTTGACCGTTCTTTGTATAGTGTTTTAAACCTGTTTGCGAGTTTGGTTCCAAAAGATTGAGGCATAATGAGTGGTACTGTTTGATTTTTCAAATATGTCCGAATGGCAGCCTGCCGACATATAGTCAATTTGCCCTTTTGGGTGTGGGCATTAGTAAAATTAAGATTTAAAAAAGATGGAAAAAATCAGGACTAATGCAGCGGGCATCGATATTGGTGCCAAAAAAGTTTTTACAGCCGTAGAGGGGCAGCCGGTAGTAAGCCATTTAACTTTTACCGAAGATTTTTACAAATTACGGGACTATTTGGTCGGACATAAAGTTGAAACAGTTGCGATGGAAGCCACCGGTGTTTACTGGGTGATTTTATACGACATTCTGGAAGAAGCCGGTATCGATGTTTGGCTGGTGGATGGTCGCCAAACCAAACAAGTTCCAGGCCGAAAAACCGACGTAAAAGATTGTCAGTGGATCCTACAACTACATAGCCATGGCTTGTTAAACCGGTGCCTTGTTGTTGATGCTGACATAAAAGAGTTAAGAAGCTATCTGCGATTACGGGAAGACCACATCAACTCTTCGGCGATGTACATCAATCAGATGCAAAAGGCATTAACGTTAATGAATATCAGGCTTAAAGAAGTTTTGAGCCAGATACACGGGGCAAGTGGGCTGGCAATAATAGAAGCAATCCTAAATGGAGAACGGGACAAGCAGGTACTGGTTAGCTTGTGTCACCGTAGTGTTCTCAGTAAGAAAAAGGATTTGGTTATAAAAGCTCTGCAAGGCAAGTATACCGATGCCGGATTATTTGCGCTAAAACAGGCTTATGATGGATATAATTTTTGTTTGCAACAAATTAATGAATGCGACAGCAAAATAAATGTTGTAATCAACAGGCTCGGTGAATCAGGCGAAGGTCAGGATCTAAAAAAAAACGTAAAGCAGTACGTCACCACAAACCAAACGTTGAAAGGCTTGGCCCAAACCTGTTGAATATTTTTAATGGCAACGATGCAACCTTAATATCAGGTATTACCGATTATACATGGATGCAATTATTGGCAGAAACCGGTCCTGATTTAACAAGGTGGCCAAGTGAAAAACATTTTACAAGCTGGTTGGGACTGTCTCCGGGGCAGCATAGCTCTGGAAAAATGCGACGAAATGTAAAGAAAAAAGGCAAACCAAAAGCAGGGCAGATTTTTAGGGTAATTGCTCAGGGACTTATAAACAGTAAAGACATTGCAATAGGCTCATTTGGAAGACGATTACGTGGGCGAAAAGGCCCAAGAATAGCAATAAAGGCCATGGCCCGAAAACTGGCAGTCCTTTACTGGCGCGTAATGGTAAAAGGGCTTGACTATGCAGAACAAGGAGTACAACTATATGAAGAACAAATAATGATAAATAAAATGAGAACAGTAAACAAATTGGCAAAAGAACTAAACATGGAAGTAGTAAATTGTCAAAATGTAAATTAATTCTGTCATTGGCAGCATAGCGAGGAATCTAAATTGCTTATAGTAACCACTAACGATGTAAAACCCAAAATCAATTTCAATGGCATACTTAAAAGAAGCACAAAAGCGCGATTTTATTAATCAAATGGCAATTATTACCCAGGAGAGTTTCGACCTGAGACCATGCTTGATGGCTTTCCAACCTAAGTTGATTCTCTGACAACCATGGATGGTTGCTTTCCAACCAAGGTTGATGCTCTTTCGTCCTTCCTTTTTTTCTTACTCAAGCGTTTTTCTATATCTGCCGAAAAGCCTACTTTTGATTTCCAAAACAATAAAAGATGAGCAAGACAATACTTATTACCGGAGGAGCTGGTTTCATAGGATCTCACGTGGTTCGTTTATTTGTAAATAACTACCCCGATTACAAAATTGTAAACCTCGATAAACTAACCTACGCCGGTAACCTCAATAATTTAAAAGATATTGAAGACAAGCCCAATTACGAATTTGTAAAAGGCGATATTGTTGATAGCGAATTTATTCAGCAACTGTTTGAAGCGCGACAGTTCGACGGGGTGATTCACCTGGCTGCCGAGTCGCATGTCGATCGATCGATTTCAAACCCTACCGAATTTGTTTATACCAATGTTATTGGCACGGTTAACCTGCTTAACGCTGCCAAACACATCTGGAAGGATAATTTCGAGAACAAACGTTTCTACCATATTTCGACAGATGAGGTGTATGGTTCGTTGGGCGAAGAAGGAATGTTTACCGAAAAAACAGCTTACGATCCGCATAGTCCGTACTCGGCATCAAAGGCCAGTTCCGATCATTTTGTGCGTGCCTATAACGATACTTTTGACGTGCCAACAGTAATTTCAAACTGCTCGAATAACTATGGTTCATTTCAGTTTCCTGAGAAACTGATTCCGCTTTTTATTCACAACATAAAAAACAACAAGCCGCTACCGGTTTACGGTAAAGGCGAAAATGTACGCGACTGGCTTTGGGTGGTCGATCATGCCCGCGCCATTGATGTGATTTTCCATAAAGGTGAAATTGGCGAAACCTATAATATTGGTGGCTTTAACGAGTGGACAAACATCGACCTGATTCGGGTAATGTGCCGCAAAATGGATGAAAAGCTGGGGCGCCCTACAGGCGAATCGGAAAAACTGATAACTTATGTAAAAGACCGCGCCGGGCATGATTTACGTTATGCTATTGATGCCACAAAAATTAAAAACGAACTGGGCTGGGAGCCATCGCTGCAGTTTGAAGAAGGTATTGAAAAGACCATCGACTGGTACCTTGAAAATACCGCGTGGCTCGAAAATGTAACCTCGGGCGATTACCAGAAATACTACGAGCAACAGTACGTAAAAAGATAATTTTAATTAAACAATGATACGATCACTCCGAGTGATAGCATCACTAACTGCATGGAAAAATCAGAAAAGGAGATACAACAATGTGTCTCCTTTTCTGTTTTAGGAATGATTATTGTAAATTGTACGAACACAGAAATCAGTTTTTAGAACATACGGAAATTAAAAAGAATAAATATGAAACAAACATTTCTTTTGCTGGCGCTTGTTGTGTTGTTGGCGGCGTGCAGCACTACAAAACAAGTCAGGAGTTCGCAGAAAGGATTAAAAGGCAACTGGACATTGGCCTCAATTACAACCGATCAGGGAAACAAAGTGGAAATTAAAGAGTTGTTTAATCAGGCATCGCCCGATTGTTTCGCGGGAAGCGAATGGAGCTTCGTTAGCAATAACAATTCCGGCACCTACTCGTTTATGGATGTGGCCTGCGTAAATTCCACCCACTCGATTAAATGGTTTATGGAAGAAGATGGCCAGAACATTTACTTTTTGTGGAAATTTATTCCCGATGGTGTGAAGCCAAAAGATGTAACCGCCGGTTATAAGCTGAAATTAATTGCTGAATCGGAGACCGAATTTGTTTTGGCGCAGGATGCAGCGTTCGAGGGCGACATCATTTCAATTTATTATCAATTCGTAAAAAATTAAGATCATCGTTATGAAGAATAAAACATTAGTGGTTCTTGCCCTTTTTGTGGCAGGAATATTTTTGAATAGTTGTAGCTCGTTGCAAAATGCCAATAGCTCGCAAAAAGGTGCAGGAATTGGAGTAGCCGCAGGAGCTGCTTTAGGCGCGTTAATCGGCGGAAAAGATAACCGTGCGGCAGGCGCTTTGGTTGGCGCTGCCGTTGGTGGTGGGGCCGGTGCAATTATTGGAAAACAAATGGATAAACAGGCCGAAGAAATTGAAACCACAATGCCCGGTGCCGAAGTAGTACGTAGCGAAGAAGGAATTCAGTTAATTCTGGACGAAAATGCCGATGTGCGTTTCGAGTTCGACAGCTCAGCGCTTACAAGTGCTTCGCAAACCAACCTGGGAAAACTGGTTGAGGTTTTTAATAGATACCCTGATACTGACATTTTGGTAATCGGGCATACCGACAGCGATGGCGCAGAATCATACAACCAAACCTTATCCGAAAAACGGGCCGCATCGGTTGTTGGTTTCCTAAAATCAAATGGTATTCAGGCTGCAAGATTAAGTTCGGTTGGAATGGGCGAATCGCAGCCACGGGCAACAAACGACACCAAAGCGGGTAAAGCCCAAAACCGCAGGGTGGAATTTACCATTACAGCCAACGAAGACATGGTAAATGCTGCAAAAGCACAGGCCGGCGAGCAATAATAAACGTAAACTACTACAAAATTGATAGTCTCACTTTAAGTGAGGCTATCAATAATTTATGTCTAATGATAAACTTACTCTGAAAGAGGCTATCATTAAATCGAAAAATACTATTTCAAAACTTTCAGGAACAGAAATTTATACTATCTTTGCGCCACATTTTTCAAAATTAAAAAATAGAATTATGCCAGTAAAAATGAGATTAGCGCGACACGGTCGCAAACGCTACGCATACTACCACATTGTAGTAGCTGATAGCAGGGCGCCACGAGATGGCAGGTACATTGAGAGAATTGGCACGTACAATCCTAACACTGATCCTGCTACTATCGATCTCGATTTTGACAAAGCTTACGACTGGCTTGTTAAAGGCGCACAACCAACCGACACTGTAAGAGCAATTTTGTCTTACAAAGGTGTATTGTACAAAAAACACCTGATGGGTGGAGTTAAAAAAGGAGCTTTCGATGAAGCTGAAGCTGAGAAACGTTTAGAAAACTGGATTGCAGCAAAAGAAGCTAAAATTCAGGCAAAAATCGACCGTTTGGCCGGTGATGCCGCTGCAGAAGCTGATAAACAACTGGAAGCTGAGAAGAAAGTCAACGAAGAAAGAGCTGCCGCTATTGCTGCAAGAGAAGCAGAATTAGCTGCCGAAGCCGAAGCTGCTGCTAAAGAAACTGAAGCTGAAGCCGCTGCTGAAGAAGTAGAAGAAGAGGCAACTGCTGAAGTTGAAGAAACTCCTGAAGCTAACGCTTCGGAAGAAGAAAAAGGTGCGGAATCTTAAGAAAGACAACTCATCTTATTATAGAAAACCACTTGCCGTTGGGCAGGTGGTTTTTTTTCTGAAAGTCCCCATCATTCTTATCTGTATTGCCTTTTGTGTTTCGTCCGGAAGAACCATCTGGCTTCGATCTGCTTTCTTCGCCGGACGATTCGCTTTGGTCATTTCATCCCAGCGCTACGCACCGGGTTACCTGCCTGTCGGCAGACAGGTTCATATTAGACGCTTCCAGCGTCATGTAAAATTTGCAATTCCGACATAGCTGGCCAATAAAGTCGTTTTAACTTTGTCATCCAATTCAATATCCCGAAGGGATAAAATAGGATTAACCTCGGGTGAAACCCGGGGTTGATGTGAAAGTAAATCAAAGGCGCAAATAATCAGTTATTCAACGCACAACTGCTGTATGCGCCTTGTAATCTGAATGTTTTTATGAAATGCTGTCGTTAGGCCTCACTTTCATCACTGTTGGTGATTCCCGGGAATCATGAATGTTTTTTGTAAGTCTCCGCCTGATAATAAAAACAAAGGTTCACGCAAAGCTCGCTAAGTTTTTCGCAAAGCGAACGAAGCAGATTATCCGGATTGCTAAAAGCCTTTGCATACTTTGCGCTTCTTTGTTTCTTTGCGTGAAACGATATTCATATCCCTTTGTTCCTGTTGATTATTCGCGAAAATCACGAATGTTTTTTGTGTTGATATACTTCGTATAACCTCTTTCGAAAAAAAATTATGTTGCAATTTTTTGGAACTTTCTACTTATAACTACCGTTTCAAGTGAAAATGCTTTACTTTTGAAGTATGGAAACAATACCAAAAACCGATTGCCAAAAAGTTGGATTCTTCAGAAAAACGCATGGCGTGCATGGCGAAGTAGTCCTGGAGTTTGACGAACAGTTTGAATATTCAGTGGAAGAAAGCGACCGCTTTTTTGTTGAACTGGATGGTTTACTGGTGCCTTTTTTTGTCGAAAAAGATGGGTTCCGTTTCCGTTCATCCAAAACAGCAATTGTAAAGTTTGATTGGGTTGACGACGAAAAATACGCCAAACGCCTGATTGGCGCCAGCGCATACCTGTTTCATACCGAGATTATTGATGAGCAGGATGAAAACGAATCGACTTTTGAAGGCCTGATGCTAATCGATAGCAAACTGGGTGAAATTGGTGTAATCGATCATGTTGACGACTACTCCGGGAATATTGTTTTTACTGTTTCGTACCGGGGCGAGGAGTTGTTAATTCCATTTCACGAAGAAATGCTGGTTTCGTACAGCGAAAGTGAAGGTACGCTCACTTTAAATTTACCCGACGGACTGATTGACGCCTAATCCGGGCTCAAAATCTGTAAATTTCTTTCTCCAAACCTCGGGAATCGGTTCCGAAACTCTGGCTTTCATATCAAAACAAACCATTACCGATTTACATATTGCTACCGGTTCCGGGTTGTGGTTTTTGTAAACCGCCTGTGTCATCTCCAGGCTCTTTTCTCCCAACGACGATACCGATGTTTCCACATGAATTTCATCCTCCAGAAAAGTTGGTTGCAGGTAATCCACCTTCACCGAGGCAATAATCAATCCTTTGTGTGTCCAGCTAATCAGTTCGCCCAAAACCGTTTTGAAATAGTTCAGACGGGCCAGATCAAAAAATTCCTGGTATTTGGCATTGTAAACATGGCCCATCAGGTCGATATCGTTAAACCGAATCTGCACCGGTACGCTGTGTTTCTGTTTCATAAATTGCTTTTTTATCCGTTTAAAAGTGCAATTAATTCTGATTTGTGTGCAACTTTATTACAATTGTCGCGTCATTAAAACGTAATAATAATATTGGCCGGAAAGATCACCGGCTTTGGCTAAATTTAAAGCCAACATCATTACAGATTTTGAAAATTTGGAATTAGAAATTTAAATAGTAAAAACATGAAAACCAGAATTTTAGTGTTAAGCCTTTTGGTAATAGGTTTATTTATGACCTCAACCGTTCAGGCACAGGAAGAAACACGTGATGTTTCCAGTTTCTCGGAGATAAGTTTGCGCATTCCGGCAACTGTACACCTTAAACAGGGGAGTCCGCAAAGTGTGCGGATTGAAGCCAAACAATCGACACTGGAAGACATTATTACCGAAGTAAACGGGAGTAAGTTGATCATTCGTTTTCCGGGGAAAAGCATCTTTCAACGCAATTACAAGCCCGGCAAAATTGAGATTTACATCACTGTGCCTGATGTAAACGGATTGGGCGTTTCAGGCTCGGGAGATATTTTAGCCAATGAAATTAATGCACGTATTATCGACCTGGCGGTGAGTGGCAGCGGAAATATTGAAATTGATGACCTGAAATCGGACAAAGTAAAAGGTGCCATTTCGGGGTCGGGGAATATTAAAATTGAAAGCGATGGTGTTGCCGACGAATTATCCGTTTCAATTTCGGGCTCAGGGAACTTTAAAGGCGATGGTTTTGAAGCCGACGATGTGGCCGTAAGCACATCAGGATCAGGCAATAGTAGCGTGAGATCCAATGGCTCGTTAAAAGCACGAATCGCCGGGTCGGGAAGCGTTTATTACAAAGGCAATCCAACGGTTGATGCATCGGTTGCCGGATCAGGACGCGTAAAAAGTATGTAATCCAGGCGGATTTAAAATATTGCAGGCCATCTGTTTTTCAGGTGGCTTTTTTATTTTCTGAGAATTTCGATTTGCCCGCCCGGCCCCAGTTTTATTACGCTTGATGGTTCCGATGGAATGCGATCATCCTGCCGGTATTCCACAATATAATCGACCGCTTCTTTTATTTCCTCCGAAATTTCATCAAAAAATACCGACGATTTTTCGCCACTTTTATTGGCCGAGGTAGAAACGATAGGCCGGCGAAAACGTTGGAGCAACCGACGCGTAAATTCTTCTTTGGTAAAACGAATACCGATACTTCCGTCTTCGGCAATTAAATTGGCAGCCAGGTTTTTTGCTCCGGGATAAATTACAGTAAGTGGGGTTGTGCTTACTTCAACCAAATCCCAGGCTACCTCCGGAACTTCAGCGATATAACGATCGAGCAAAGCCGGGTTTTCCATTAAAACCAGCATACTTTTCGAGTCTTCGCGTTCTTTTATATCATAAATACGTTTAACTGCTTCAGCATTGGTGGCATCGCAGCCAATGCCCCAAATGGTATCAGTAGGGTACAGGATTATCCCCCCGCTTTTTAAAACTTCAACTGCCTTTTTTATATCGTCGTGCATAGTCCTCTTGTTGTGTAGCTTTTTACCCCCTGTCGCTTCTTCGGCGCTCCTGTCCTCCGTCAGCTGACGGAGACAATCGGAACGAAGTGACGATAGGGGGGATTTATTCTATCCTATTAATTCCGCGTACAAAGAAATCAATTTTTCAACATAATTTTTGGGTTGAAATTCATTGGCTCTCACGCGTCCTTTCATTATCAATTCTTTCCGGAAATTGGTGTCGGTAAGTATTTTTTCAATATTGTTTCCCAGCTCTTCAATGTTTTGTGGCGAACAAAGCACAGCTGCATTGCCGGCCGTTTCAGGTAAACACGAAGCGTTGGACGTAATTACCGGACAACCGCAAGCCATCGACTCGATTACCGGCAATCCAAAACCTTCGAATACCGAAATGTAAATGGATAATTGCGCCAGTTGATAAATACCTGCCAGATCGGTTTCCGGAATGTTTCTTAGAAAAATTACCCGGTTGTGAAGCTGTTTTTCTGCTATGTACTTATGAATGTCGTTACAATACGATGTTGGATTGCCAACCAAAACCAATGGCAGTTGGATGTTTTTTTCAACCAGTGCTTTAATGATCGAAAGCTGGTTTTTTCGCTCTTCAACTGTACCAACGGCCAAAATAAAATCGTTGGGCAGTTTATATTTTTCTTTGATCTTTCCGGTATTGGCATTCTCGAAAAACAGGGGTGAAATGGCCTGATGAAGAATCTCAATTTTTTCCGGGTCAACATCCACAAAATCGATAATATCGTCTTTGGTTTGCTGGCTGATGGCCAAAATTTTGGTAGCAGCATTGCAGGCATATTTTGTTTTTCGGAAATAAATAGCGCGGTCGAGTGTTTTGTAAAATTCGGGATAACGAATAAATATGAGATCGTGAATGGTTACCAGCGTAGGGATAGCGGTTTTGTGGATCCCTTTTGGAAGTTCGTTACTCAATCCATGAAACAGATCGAGTTTGTGATCCTTAACTTCGTCACTCAGTTGTATCGAACGCCAAATGGCTTTTTTAAATCCGGAGTGCGCATGCTCAGGGGCCACAATATCAAACTTGTCCTGTTCCTCCAACATTGCTGCTTTTTCCTCGGGAGTAAAAAGTGTATAGTGATGACCGGGGAAATATTTCTGAAGGGCGTTCAAGGTATTCCGGCTGTAGTTGCCTAACCCCGAGGTGTTCAGAAATGCTCGTTTTGCGTCGTATCCTATCTTCATAGTTAGTTGTTTTGTGTGCTTTTAAAAATACAAAAAAGGCCGGGTTTTGTAGCCCGGCCTCATTAATTTATTGTGAAGTATAAATTTCTTAAAAGTCTTTAACACCTTCGAAGTCGAGTGTTGCAAAATAATCGTCGAGTGTTTCTGCACGTCGGATTTCAACCACATCGCCATTCTCACGAAGCAGCAATTCGGCCGATTTAAGTTTTCCGTTGTAGTTAAATCCCATTGAATGGCCGTGTGCTCCGGTGTCGTGAATTACCACAATATCGTCCGGATCAATTTCGGGCAGCATGCGGTCGATAGCAAATTTGTCGTTGTTTTCGCACAACGATCCGGTAACGTCGTATTTCACATTCGCCTCATCGTTTTCTTTTCCCATAACTGTAATGTGATGGTAGGCACCGTAAAGCGCAGGACGCATCAGGTCGGTCATGCAGGCATCCAGGCCGGCGTAGGTTTTATAGGTTTTTTTAATGTGGCGAACTTTGGTTACCAAATAACCGTATGGCCCGGTAATGGCACGGCCCGATTCGAAAAATATTTTCAACGGAGCAAGTCCGGCTTTCATAAGTATGTTATCATAGTGTTTTTTCACACCGGCGCTAACCGATTCCATGTTAACCGGTTTTTCGCCCGGTTTGTAAGGAATTCCAATTCCGCCGCCCATATTGGCAAATTCAATTTTTACGCCTGTTTTTTCGTAAACCTCAACGATTAAATTAAACAGCAGCTCGGCAGTTTCAACAAAATAGGCCGGTTCAAGTTCGTTTGAAGCTACCATGGTGTGAATGCCAAAATGTTTTACCCCTTTTTCTTTCAGGATTTTATAACCTTCAATTATTTGCTCGCGGGTAAAACCGTATTTCGCTTCTTCCGGATGTCCGATTATCACATTTCCTTCTTTCAAACTTCCGGGATTGTAACGCATACAAATCGTATCGGGCAATCCTACATGCTTGTCAACAAAGTGGATGTGCGAAATGTCGTCGAGATTAATGATGGCGCCCAAATCTTTAGCCAGCTGAAATTCGTAAGCCGGCGTATCGTTCGAGGTCAGCATAATTTCGTTGCCGCTCATTCCAATACGTTTGGCCAGTTCCAACTCAGCAACAGAACTACAGTCAATTCCAAAACCTTCCGCTCTAAGAATCTTCATCAGGTATGGATTTGGCGCGGCTTTAATTGCATAATATTCTTTAAAGCCTTCGTTCCACGAAAATGCTTTATTGAAATTGCGTGCATTCTCAATCATTGCCTTCTCATCGTAAATATGAAACGGAGTAGGGTGGTTCTCAATAATGCTTTCAAGCTGTTCTTTGCTAAAAGGTAGATTTTTTTCTGCCATATTTTCTCGTCTTATTTTATGCTTTACAAAGCTAATTCTTTTCTTTCATCTAGTAGAATTAGTCTAAATAAAGAACAATCTAATTAACCGGAAGTTTACAATTATTAGGATTCAATATAATGCATGGCCGCTTTTATGCCATCGGCAGCACTTGAAATAATTCCGCCGGCATATCCGCTGCCTTCGCCAACGATGTAAATATTTTCGAATCCTTCGCACAAACTACTTTGGTCGCGAATTACCTGAACGGGCGATGATGTTTTGCTTTCGAAACCCAGCAAATGGCCATTTTCAAAACCGCGCATTTTACGAATAAAATCCTGCAAGCCAACCTGCATCGATTCTACAACCGGTTTGGGTAACAGGTCCCATAGCGGAGCCGGTTTTAAACCCAGCGGGTAACTGGTTTCAAACTGCGATCCTTTGCCCTTTTGTTTTAAGAAGTCATTAATGGAGCATGCCGGAGCTGCATAGCCTTCAGTAAATTGATAAAAACTCTCCTCCAGCTTTTGCAGGTTATCGAGTGCTTCAACGGGCGAAACGGTTTTACCTGCTAGCTCATCGGGATGAATGGCAGCAACACAGGCTGCATTGGCAAAGTTGCCGTTGCGTTTGTAGTAGCTCATTCCGTTAACGATGTTGGTGTGTTCGTAAGCTGCTGCCGGAACGACCATGCCGCCCGGGCACATGCAAAACGAAAATACCGAATGTTTGCCGTCGGCTTGCGAAGTGAGGCGGTATTCGGCGGCTTTCACTCCTGGAAGTTGCGGCTTTCCCCATTGTGCCCGATTGATGGTTTCCTGTGTGTGTTCCATGCGGCTGCCAATGGCAAAATTCTTAGTGCGAAAAGGAATGCCTCTTCTGATTAGCATTTTATAGGACTCGAAAGCCGAATGGCCGGGAGCAACAAAAAGCGCATCAGCCGGAAGATTACCTTTTGAGGTAACTACTTCTTTCACTTTTGAATTGACGATTACCACATCTTCCAGCATTGTCTCAAAAAGAAATTTGCCTCCGAGATTTTCAAAAGCTTCGCGTAGGTTTTGCACTATTTTACGCAGGTTGTCAGTTCCCAAATGTGGGTGAGTCATGTATAAAATTTCTTCCGGCGCACCGGCTTCTACATAACTTTCAAGAATAAACTGTTTTTCTTTCGAAATGCGTTTCGAGCGCGATGTCAGTTTCCCGTCCGAGAAGGTTCCGGCGCCACCTTCGCCAAAAGCGTAATTATTTTGGGCGTTGAAAGTTCCGGTTCGCTCGAAGTTTGAAATGGCTTTTCCACGCGTTGATACATCTGATCCGCGTTCAATCAGCGTAACATCAAAACCGGCTTTTTGCAGCACAAAAGCGTTAAAAAAACCGGCCGGGCCGCTACCCACAACCACAATTTTTTTATTGCTTTTTTTATAGGGAATTTCCAGTTTCTCTTTTTCAACTTGTTCATCTCCTTTCAATTCCGGCGATGTTACAACAGCTTTTACCAACCAGTGGATATTCGATTTATTCCGTGCATCCAGACTTTTCGTTTCCAATTCGTACGAAAAGTTTTTAATCCTCAGAGTTTTGGCAATTCGGCTCTGCAGCAAATCTGCACTATAATTGGTAGGTAGTTTTAGCGAAACTGATTTTGTTCCCATGTACTGAAATATTAGAAGCCAAAAATACGGAAAGATTACAGGTTTCTGAACAGCCATTTCAAAAAAACAAAAATTCGTTGTAACGTATCATAAAGTTGTGCGTCACATAATCGAAACAAAGCAGGCGAGCTTCATCGTCAGAAAACAAAAAACGTACAGAACTATTTTTTTACATGCGAAAAAGGGTTGTTCATCGAAAAAAAACTGAGGGTAAACCTTTTTTTCATCAACTTTAAATTGAAAACAAAAAATCGACGGCTTTTAATAGCCGGATAAACAGAAAACAAGTTCAAGCCATGATTAGTCTAAACAATGTTCACAAGTCGTATGTAACGGGCAGTAACTCGTTGCATGTATTAAAAGGAATCGACCTTGAAATTAACACCGGAGAGTTCGTCTCCATTATGGGGTCATCAGGTTCCGGGAAATCAACTTTGCTAAATATCCTTGGAATTTTGGATAATTACGATGAAGGATCGTATTATCTGAACGGATCGCTGGTAAAAGACATGTCGGAAAAGAAGGCAGCCAAACTTCGAAATGAATTGGTAGGTTTTGTATTTCAGTCGTTTAACCTGATTTCATTTAAAAATGCTTTGGAAAATGTGGCGCTTCCGCTGTATTACCAGGGCGTAAGTCGTAAAAAGCGAAACAAAATTGCAGAGGAATACCTCGATAAAGTTGGTTTGCTGGATTGGGCAACACACTTGCCCAGCGAAATGTCGGGCGGACAAAAGCAACGTGTTGCAATCGCTCGTTCGCTCATTTCTCAGCCAAAAATTATTTTTGCCGACGAGCCAACCGGTGCACTCGACACCAGCACTTCGTACGAGGTAATGGATATTCTGAAAGAAATTAACAACGATGGTATTACAGTTATTCTGGTAACACACGAGCATGATATTGCTTCGATGACCCAGAAAATTGTGCGATTGAAAGATGGCCATATTGATGAGATCATTAAAAACGGCGAATTGAAAAACTTTCAGCATCAGTACGCCAAAGAACTGGAAACAGCCTGATTCAGTTAACAGTCTCAGTTTTCAGTCGCAGCAGGCACTTTTGCCTTTTTACTTTTCACTTTTCACTTTTAACTTGAAATTATCATGTTCGATATTGATAAATGGCAGGAGATCTTTGCCACCATCAAAAAAAATAAAATGCGCACTTTCCTTACCGGATTTAGCGTAGCCTGGGGAATTTTCATGTTAATGATTCTTTTGGGAGCCGGTAATGGATTAAGCAACGGCGTGTCGGAAAATTTTATGCGCGATGCCGTTAATGCCATGTGGTTGTGGAGTGGCCGCACCAGTATTCCGTACAAAGGCATGCAGGAAAACAGGGAAATCCGCTTTACCAATGCCGATTACGATATCCTGAAAGACCTGGAAGGAATTGAGCACACCTCGGGCCGTTATTATATTGGCGGAAATCTCTTCTCGTATGGAAATGAATACGGCGAGTATTCAGCTATAACCTGTCATCCTGATTTAAAAGATGTGGAGTCGATTGAAATTGTAGAAGGTCGTTTTGTGAACCAGGTTGATATCGATCAGACCCGAAAATCGGTAGTGCTGGGAAAAGACATTTACGATGCGCTTTTTAACGGAAAAGAGGCCATTGGCGAATATGTTCGTGTAAATAACATTCCGTTTAAAGTGGTTGGAATTTGCACTGAGGGCGGTGGCACTCGTCACCGAAATGCCTACATTCCGGTTACTACCGGGCAAAAAGTATTTAACGGATCAAATCGCCTGCACAACTTTGCCTTAACCATTAACGCCGAAACACTGGAAGAAAGCCAGGCCATTGAAAACCGTGTTCGGGAGAGACTGGCCCGTAAACATAAATTTGATGCTACCGATGAATCGGCCATGGGATCGTACAATAAACTGGAGGATGTTATTCAAACCATGAAGCTGTTCCAGGCTATCGATATTTTTATCTGGATAATTGGTATCGGAACCCTGATTGCCGGAGTGGTTGGAGTAAGCAATATTATGCTGATTGTGGTAAAAGAACGTACCAAGGAAATTGGTATCCGTAAAGCCATTGGTGCCAGTCCTGCCTCAGTAATCGGACTGATTCTTTTGGAAGCTGTAATGATCACAACCATCGCCGGATACATCGGCCTTGTGTTGGGAACCGGGCTGATGGAAGGCCTGAACTTTATTGTGGAGAAACAATTTGAAGCCTCGGCAGCAACCAACGGCGGCAACGGCGAAACCTTGTTCCGCAACCCTACGGTTGATTTGGGAATTGCCCTATTGGCCACATTATTACTGGTGGTTGCCGGTGCCATTGCCGGGTATATTCCGGCAAAGCGAGCTGCAAAAATCAAACCTATTGAAGCCTTGCGCGACGAATAACTCTGAACTTTAAACTTTAAACTCGAAACTAAAATGTTCGACTTAGACCTTTGGAAAGAAATATTAAGCGCTTTAAAGAAAAACCGGATGCGCAGTTTTATGACCGCTTTCGGTGTGTTCTGGGGAATATTTATGCTGATAATTATGTCGGGAGCCGGCCGTGCCCTTGAAAACGGGGTGATGGACGGAATTAAAGCTTTCGCATCCAATTCAGCATTCTTCTGGACCGAGCGCACCAGCAAACCCTATAAAGGATTTCAACGCGGGCGACGCTGGAACTACAAAAACACAGATATTGAATACATAAAAGCCAACATCAGCGATATTGAATACTTGTCGCCACGATTGTTCGGACCAAGCAGCGGAGGTGGTGATAATGTAATTCGCGGTAAAAAAACAGGCGCCTTTAATATTTATGGCGATTATCCCGAGTTTTTCAAAATCGATCCGTGGACACCGCTGCAGGGACGACTGATCAATACCATCGATATCCAGCATTCGCGAAAAGTGGTGAATATTGGTGAACGCGTAGTGGAAGTGATGTTCGATACGGATGAAGATCCGATTGGCGAATACCTGAAAATTAACGGCGTTTACTTTCAGGTGGTTGGTGTGGTAAAAGGCGAAACCCGCGTAAATATTGGCGGAGGCCGGAAAAATGAAACCATAATAATGCCGTTCACTACCATGCAAAAAACCTTTAATATGGGCGACGATGTGCATTTCTTCTCGGTAACCTCGCAACCCGGTATTCCTGTAAGTAAAGTTGAGGCCCGCTTAATGGAGCTGTTGAAAGAACGCCACAGTGTAGCACCCGACGATCAACAGGCTGTTGGTTCATTCAATATTGAAGTGGAATGGAAAAAGTACATGGGCCTTTTTACCGGCATTCAGCTATTAACCTGGATTGTGGGAATTGGAACCTTGCTGGCCGGAGTAATTGGCGTAAGTAATATTATGCTGGTAATTATTAAAGAACGCACACAGGAAATTGGTATTCAGCGGGCCATTGGCGCCACACCCGGAAAAGTGATTCTGCACATTGTTGCCGAAAGTGTTTTCCTTACAGTTATTGCCGGATACATTGGGCTGGCGCTGGGAGTAGGATTGCTCGAACTGCTGAATATGGTACTGGAAATGAATGCCGGAAGTGGCGATGATATTTTCTTCCGCCATCCGGAGATCAGTTTTAAAATGGCCGTTGGAGCGCTTTCAGTACTGGTAGTTTCCGGAATATTTGCAGGGTTAATCCCGGCACGTCGGGCGGTAAGTATTAAACCTATTGATGCGTTGCGCGACGAGTAAAAAATGCGGGATTGGGAGTTGAATTCACCGCCTATCTCCACTGCGTTCCGATTGTCTCCGTCAGCTGACGGAGGACAGGAGCGACGAAGAAGCGACAGGGGGTAAAAAAGTTGAGTCTGAAAAAGAAAAATAAAATTGAATCAAAACAATAACAAAAAACAATGAAAAAACGCTCTGCACTTTGCGCTTTGCGTTTTGCAAAAACAAACTAGCCATGAAACGAGCCAACCGAAAAAGTAAGCTAAAAACTGGTAATTAATTTGGCGAGTTACATCGAGTGCAATTGAAAACAAAAAACATAACGAGATGAAAAAAGTATTTAGAATTTTAGGAGTTGTAGTATTGGTAGCAATATTTGGAGGAACACTTTTCTTCCTGTACAACAAATCGAAAAAGAAAACTGATTATTTCGAGAACAAGAATCCGTTTTATAGCGATGTAGTAATGAAAACGGTTGCTACCGGTTCGGTGGTGCCGCGTTTTGAAATTGAGATCGTTCCGCAGGTTTCAGGAATTATTGATGAATTGTTTGTTGAAGCCGGCGATAAAATTACAAAAGGCCAGGTGGTTGCACGCATCAAAATTATTCCTGACATGGTAACACTGAACTCGGCTGAAACCCGTGTTAACCGTGCGAAGATTGGTTTTGAAGATGCCCAGATTGATTACGATCGTCAGCAGAAATTATTTGATAAAGAAGTGATCTCGTACGAAGAATTTAAAGCGGCAAAAGTGGCCTACGATTCAGCAAGGGAAGAACTGACTGCTGCCGAAAATAATCTGGAATTAATTAAAAATGGTGTAACAAAAAAGGCTGCAACGGCTACTAATACGCTGGTGCGCTCAACCATTAATGGAATGGTGCTGGATGTTCCGGTTGAAGAAGGTAATTCGGTAATTCAGGCCAACACCTTTAACGCAGGAACTACCATTGCATCGGTTGCCGATATGAGCGATATGATATTTGAAGGAAATGTGGATGAAACCGAAGTTGGGAAAATTCGCGAAGGAATGCCAATTGAACTGGAAATTGGTGCTATCGATAAAGAAAAATTTGCTGCCGTTCTTGAATATATTTCACCCAAAGGAGTGGAGGAGAACGGTGCCATTCAGTTTGAAATTAAAGCAAATGTAAAACTGAAAGAAGGCCAGTTTATCCGCGCCGGATACAGTGCAAATGCCAATATCGTTCTGGAGCGCAAAGATAATGTGATGGTTATTTCCGAAGGATTGCTTCAGTTTGAAAACGACTCGTCGTTTGTGGAGGTGAATGTAGGTTCGGCCGAAGAGCCAAACTACGAAAAACGTTGGGTACACACTGGCTTGTCTGATGGGATAAATATTGAAATTACTGAAGGATTGAAAGCCGACGATAAAGTAAAAGGCGAAAAGATCGATCCGAAGAAAGTTCAGGAAACACAAGCCAATAATGGTTAACAATAGGTAATTCACATTGCTTTATGTAAATTAGTGGCAAAACAAAAAACAATACATGATGAAGAATCTTTTAACCTTATTTTTAGGAATAGTACTGTCGGCAGGAGCCGTTAACCTGCAGGCGCAAAACGTCTGGGATTTGCAATCCTGTTTCGATTACGCCATCGAAAACAACCTTCAGGTAAAACGACAGGAGATAAATACACGATACAACGAAACGCTGGTTAAGCAGGCAAAAGATGATAAGCTGCCGAACCTGAACGGCCAGGTGAATAATAACTATAATTATGGGCGTTCGCTTACCAATGAGAATGTTTATACAAATAGTAATTCGGTAGGGATATCGGGGAGTTTGTCGACCAATATGACATTGTTCAACGGTATGATTTTAACCAACACGGTAAAAATGCGAGAGCTTGACTTACAAGCAACAATGGCCGATCTGCAAAAAACAAAAGACGATATCATGTTGGGGATTGCAGCCGAATATCTCGAAATTCTTTTTGCGCAGGAAGTGCAACTGGTTGCCGAAGCTACCATTGAAGTTACCAAACAGCAGATTGAGCGTACTCGTCAGCTTGTTGATGCGGGAAGTGAAGCACGAGGCGCCTTGTTGGAAATTGAGGCGCAGCTGGCGCGCGAAGAGTTAGATTTGGTAAATGCACAAAACCGGGTTCAGTTGGCTTATCTTAATTTATACCAGTTTTTGGAGTTGCCCATGGCCGAAAGTTTTACCATTGAAAAGCCATCGTTACCCGAAATTAAGGCCAATCTAACCATGATAAATGCCTACGACGTGTTTAGCACTGCCATTAACGTGCGTCCCGAAATAAAAGCGGCTCAGTTGCGCGTTGAAAGTGCCATGAAACAGTTGGAAATAACAAAAGGTAACCGTTATCCGACTCTATCGCTTGGTGGCAATTATTACACCGACTATAGTGATGCGAACAAGATCTATGATTTTAGTACAGGGCAAAGTTTTGGTAAGGTGCCATTTGGAGATCAGATTAAGAATAATAGAAGATATGGATTTGGTTTTTCTTTAAACATTCCGATATTCAATCGTTTCCAGGTGAAGAACAATATTTCGAATTCGGAGTTGCAAATAGCCGATTACGAGTATCAGTTGCAACAAAGCCGCAATGTTTTACGCCGAGACATTGAGCAGGTATATACCAATGCACTGGCTGCTTTTAACCGTTACATTTCTACCGATAAAGCAGTGGCTTCAATGAAAGAAGCTTTTCGTTACACCGAAGAAAAGTTTAATGTGGGAATGATCAACTCGGTAGAATACAACCAGAGTAAAACAAACCTGACCAATGCTCAGTCGGATTTAATACAGGCAAAATACGAATATATTTTCCGCACGAAAATACTTGATTTCTACAACGGTGTACCAATCACCTTGTAGCAAATCTTGCTTGAACATTGTTTTTTGTGCCCCTGACTGAAAAGTCAGGGGCTTTTTATTTGTTCGCTAACACAGAAATACCCAAAGTTTTTGAACCACATTAGGAACATAGAACACATTAGACTTTCCTTCTCTGTGGCGCTCGGTGTTTTCTCTGTGGTATATTATCCCGCAAAGGCGCGAACCCGTCATTTGAATGCTCTTTCTAAAATCAGAAATCGTTAATCATCATTCGAAATTCATCATTCATCCAGTTGTATTTATTCTTTTGCTCAAACGCATTGCAGTCACTTTGTGGTTCTAACAATTTAAATATCTTTGTCTTTAACTTATTATACCTAAATCAATTAAAGCTGTTTCTTATGAAGTTGACTTTGACCGTCTTATTTTGTGTTCTCTTCTCAATGGCCGGGGTAGCCAATGGTTTTGATTTAAAATCGGATACAACCATAAATACCTTCAATAAAGACTATGTTTATCATGTAAAAAAATTACAAGGGCTAATAAATATCGATGGAGTAATTGACGAAATAGATTGGGAACGAGCTCAAAAAGCAGATAAGTTTTACCGGGTGCTGCCTGTTGATACGGGGTTTGCAAAGCAGCCTTCAACCATGATGATGGCCTACGACGATAAAGCTTTGTATGTAGCACAAATATTTTACGATACCATTCCCGGCAAACGTGTAATGGAATCGTTCCGTCGCGATTTTAGCTTTGGAAATAACGATAACCTGCTTATATTTTTCGATACATTTTTAGATCAAACGAACGGTTTTTCGTTTGGCGTTTCGGCCTCGGGAGCAAAATGGGATGGAACCATGAGCAACGGAAGCAGTGTTTCGCTCGACTGGGATTGCAAATGGGAAATTGAGACAAAACATTACGACGATCGTTGGGTAAGCGAAATGCGTATTCCTTTTAAATCGGTGCGGTACCCAAAGGATAGCAAGGAGTGGAATGTAAACTTTAGCCGACTCGATTTGAAATCAAATGAGAAGTCGGCATGGGCTCCAGTTCCCCGGCAGTTCCCAACAGCGTCGCTGGCTTATACCGGTCGCATGAAATTTGAGGAGCCGTTGCCAAAATCGAAAATGCAGTTTTCGGTTATCCCATATTTGCTGGGCGGAGCGGCAAAAGATTTCGAGGCCGGAACAAGTACCGATTATCGTACCGATGTTGGTTTTGACGCAAAAGTTGGTATTTCATCGTCGATGACACTCGACCTGACCTACAATCCTGATTTCGCACAGGTTGAAGTCGATCAGCAGGTAACGAATATCGATCGTTTCGAATTGTTTTTTCCTGAAAAACGACAGTTCTTTCTCGAGAATAGCGACTTGTTTTCCAGCTACGGATACGAGCATAGTCTTACCCCGTTTTTCTCGCGCAGAATTGGTTTGGATGCTCCGGTACTGGTCGGTGGCCGACTGAGCGGGAAAATTGGTAACGACTGGCGGGTAGGTTTTATGAATATGGCCACCGAAGAAACCAGCGAAAACCTGGCGCGGAATTTTACGGTGGCTTCTGTTCAAAAGAAAATGTTTACGCGATCGAGCCTGGGATTTATTGCCGTTAATAAAGAATATTTTGATGTGCCATCGGACACAAGTATGTATAACCGTGTGATTGGTTTGGATTATAACCTGGCCAGCAAAGACAATGTGTGGGATGGGAAGTTCTTTTACCACCGCTCGTTTCAACCCGGTAACCCCGGCAAACAATATGCACAGGGAGCTATGCTAGAGTACAGCACTTCGCATCTTCAACTTGGTATTTTCGAAACTTCGGTAGGCGAGAATTACCGTGCAGAGGCCGGATATGTGCGCCGAACCGGGTACAATTTTATTGGTGCTTCGGCTGGTTATACTTTTGTGCCCAATAAAAAAGTGGTGAATCACGGGCCAAGTATAAAACTCGATAATTATTTCAATCCTGATAATGACCTAATTGAACATGAATACGAGTTTGAATACGAATTAACCTTTGCAAACAGGGCCGAGCTGAGTTTTGAATATAGTGATCAGTTTGTAAAGTTGCGTGGTGATTTTAATCCAACACAAGACCCCGATCATTATTTGCCTGAAGGATCGGAATACGACTTCGGACTTTTCTCGGTGTCTTATCAATCAACACGTAAATCGTTATTTACCTGGGAAGCTGAAGCCTCAAAAGGGAGTTTCTATAGTGGCGATATTCAGTACATTCAGGGAGAGATCGGTTACCGCTTTCAACCCTATGTAAATCTGACTATGAATATTAACTACACCGATATGGATTTGGGCGATCCGTTTAGCCGCGAAAAATTCTGGCTGGTTGCCCCGAAAATGGATATCACTTTTACCGATAAAATATTCTGGTCCACGTTTGTGCAGTACAACGAGCAAATTGATAACCTGAACATCAACTCGCGTTTCCAGTGGCGTTACCAACCTGTTTCGGATATTTACCTGGTTTATACCGATAATTATTTTACCGGAAACTGGAACTCCAGAAACAGGGCCGTGGTTTTAAAAATGACTTATTGGTTTAATTAAGTGATTTTACCGGTTTCCATTATTAGCTGAACTATTCCGCCTCACATTCGTAAAAAAACCAACATAACTGACAAAAATCACTTCGGATTGAAGTCGCAGATTGTATGTTTTACCAATTTGTTAAACCGATTTTGGGGGCTTCAAATTATTTCAAACATCGCGAAAAAAAATTAACTTTGCGTGCCTTAAAACAATTTGACAGACAATTGTTTAAGTTAAAAACGATTTTATAATAATAAAACTCACTAGTAAAATGAAAGTAACAGTAGTTGGAGCAGGTGCGGTAGGTGCAAGTTGTGCCGAGTATATTGCAATTAAAGATTTTGCAGAAGAAATTGTATTGGTTGATATCAAAGAAGGTTTTGCTGAAGGTAAAGCAATGGATTTGATGCAAACTGCTTCGTTAAACGGTTTTGACTCAACTATCGTTGGTGCCACTAACGATTACACTAAAACAGCTGGTAGCGATGTTGCAGTTATTACAAGTGGAATTCCACGTAAACCGGGAATGACTCGTGAAGAGCTGATTGGTATTAATGCCGGAATTGTAAAAGACGTTGCTGAAAAGTTGATCGCTGAGTCGCCAAACGTAATCATTATTGTGGTTAGTAACCCAATGGATACAATGGCTTACCTGGCACACAAAGCTACAGGTCTTCCTAAAAACCGCATTATCGGTATGGGTGGTGCATTAGATAGCGCTCGTTTTAAATACAGATTGGCTGAAGCATTGGAATGTGCACAGTCAGACATCTCAGCTATGGTAATTGGTGGACACAGCGATACCGGTATGGTTCCGTTAATCGACAAAGCTGTTCGTAACAGTGTTCCTGTTACTGAATTTTTAAGTGAAGAAAAACAAACTGAAGTTGTTGAAGCAACTAAAGTTGGTGGTGCTACTTTAACAAAATTACTGGGAACCAGTGCATGGTATGCTCCTGGTGCAGCAGTATCAGAATTGGTTCGCGCCATTGCATTGGATTCTAAAAAATTGTTCCCATGTTCAGCTCTTCTTGAAGGTGAGTATGGTTTAAGCGACATTTCAATCGGTGTTCCTTGTATCATCGGTAAAAACGGTATCGAGAAAATCGTTGAAATCGAACTTTCAGCTGCTGAAAAAGAAAAACTGGCTGCAAGTGCAGAGGGTGTTTCAAAAGTGAACGATTTACTATAGTTCATAAGAATAATAACAGCATACAGAGGCTCGCAATTTTGCGGGCCTTTTTTATGCCAATTTGTTTTAAATTTGAAGCCATGCGAACGAAAATACCAATCGACATAATAGAGCTTGAATCCTTGAACTATCATTTAATTTTGCCAACGCAGCCTGACGAAGGCGAAACCGCTTATTGGGTGATTGATACCGGGGCCTCAAAATCGGTATTTGATAAAAACCAGGCTGATTTTATTTTGTCGGAAGAGGAAGGCACCGAAGATCTTCATGCAGCAAATATGAGCGAAGAACCTTTAAAAACATCGCTGGGTATTTTAAAACCATTGTTTTTTGGAAAGCTGAAAGTAGAGGCTATGAAAGTTGCTTTGCTCGATATGGATCACATTAACGAACTGTACCAAAAAGTTAGCGACTATAAAATCTGTGGTTTGCTGGGAAGCGATTTCCTGCTGAAATATAATGCTGTTATTGATTATAAACGAAAGCGAATAGTACTTTCAAAACCAAAAGTATAAATCTAAGTTGATTGCTTGAGATCTAATTCAACGTTAACGAATTTACAATAGCTTTCAATTCTTCTCTTTGCGTGTCCGATTGATATGTGATAGTGATGTCTATATAGTAGTCATCCCTTTTTGTCGCAAAATGAGTTTGTCGCATTGTCATGTCCTGAATTGTCATTGCCAGATCAAAAGTATAACATTCAATATTGTTGGTCAGTACTGGCTTTTCAATTTTTGAAGTGATGGGGTTTAAATTTGCATATTGTTTCCGGACATGCACTAAATACTCGCTTTCGTCTTTTAGTTTAGGATAAAGCGTACAACTTTCTGCTATCACGGCCAGGTTAGGTTTAAAATCTGCCTTTTCTCCTTCTCTGTATATTGTGAGTAAGTTGGCAACTAAAACAGTGTCCTTTTTATCCGGTTCGGCTGCAGCTGCTTCTTTTTCAATTTTACCCAAAGTATCCACATTCCAGCTTTCCGGGACATTCAAACTCATTTTGAAATAGGTACTCGTGTAAACACCATTTTCCAGCTCACCTTCTTCAACCGAACTACGATTTATATCCTTACAACTCATCGAAACAAGAAAGGTTAACAAAACGAAGGTAAAACCTAATTTTTTTTCATGGTATATTTTTAGAATGATTTTGTGCAGTAATCGAATCAACTATTGTTTAATCGCTATTCGAAACAAACGCGATTTTCTTACTGTCGGGCGACCAGCTCGGAACATTCATTGATCCCTGTCCGCCATAAATGTAGGCTATAATTCGTGGTTCGCCACCTTCGTACGGCATTAAACGAATAAGACAATGTTTGTAAAACGGATGATCAGCAGGATCAATATCTTCAGGAAATGAAATAAATACGATCCACTTTTTATCAGGGCTAACATGCGGAAACCAGTCGTTGTATTTATCATCGGTCAGCTGTACCGGATTTTTGCCATCGGCATCCATGCGCCACAATTGCATTTTTCCGCTTCTGGCCGAGTTGAAAAATATGTATTTCCCATCGGGGCTGAATTCAGGTCCGTCATCAAGTGTTTTTTCGTTGGTCAGTTGTGTTTCTTCGCCAGTAGCAACATTAACACCGTAAATGTCGAATTGACCGTTTCGCTGGCCGGTAAATATCATCGTTTTTTTATCGGGCGACCAACCATGAAAATACGAGGCGCCAAGTCCTGTTTTTGTTACCTTGACTGGGGTAGAATCGCCTTTTGCCGGCAAATAATAAATGGTGGAATTTCCGTCGTTATCAGCGCTGTGGTGCGAAATACCCAACAGACTTCCATCGAAAGTTAAAACATGGTCGTTGTTGTTGTTTGTGGCAAAGCCGGTATTTAACGGTTTGATTTCGCCGTTAGCCAGTTTGTAGGTGAATAAATGCCCTTTTGAATTGTAGATCAGCTTTTCATTATCAGTTGTCCAGTTTGGTGCCTGAATAGAATGTGCCGAATGGTGTATTTTTTTGCGCAAACCACTTTCAATATCCAGTATTTCAAGGTCGCTGCCAATATAATCGGTGTAAGGCACGTAATCTTCTTTTTCGGGACGGATAATTCGCACGTTTCGGTAAACAGCACTTTCCATCACATCTGCATTGTGGGCACAAACATAAATACCCACGTAAACTTCGTTGTCGAGCGACAGGTTTTCGAGTTGAGCCACTTTGAATGGTTCACCAAACTTTGCAGTCGACATGATGAAAGTGGAGCCTTTTCTTTCCAGCTGAATTACATCCGGCGACTGATCTTCGGACGTTACTTCTTCCGTATCGGCGCCTGCAGTTTTGCGGTATTGTAACGATGTAAGCCCGTCGCCATGAACAGTTGCATTGGCGTGTGGCGAGTTACTGTCAAGATTATTCCGAACCATCCAGCCCACTTTGCGGTGCGGATCAACGCCATCGCCCAAAAGTTTTACTTCGGCGCGTAGAATAAAATCGCCCTGAAGTGTTGTCCACAGGTAATGAAACTGGTCGTCGGCAAACCACATATTAAACCCTGAACCGCCAATTGTGTAGCTTTGGTTGTTCGAATTATACGAAGCAAAACCCGGGTGTTTGCAGTCACCAATATCGGTGTGGTTATCAAAAATCCCTGTTTTATTTTGTGCCATGGCAAAATTTAAACCGATTAATAAAATACAAAGTACGGTGATTAAACGAAAGAAAGCAGATTTGATCATTACGTTTTAATTTAGTTGGTTAGCGTTGTGAGAAAGGTAAAAATAAGGAGTTTTCAAACAATTAAAAGAATTCAGGACCTATTATTGAACACATTCTGCCAAACTAATTTCGTTTGTAATATTCTGCCCGTGTTGCCGGAACAACTTCGTCGCGGTAAAATGCCAGCGATTCCGATTCAAATTGTTCTTCGCTCCAGTCGTAATTTTCCAGAAATTCATTCCCGGCTATCCAAACAAAAGCAAGCGCATTTATCGTTCCTGAAACGGTTTCAACCTTAACCGCTGCCATCTTGTATTCATCACCTTCGTAAAAAGTTAGCAGGTCAATCGCATTTTTGTCGAGGTTAAGTAGTACTTTGCCCTTAACTGTGGAGTTGTTTTTTTTGATAATTGCCGGGTAATCGGCTCCTTTTAATGCTAAGCGCGAGTAGCCGTTAAGCGTTGCATCCTGCCATTCTAACTTCTGCCTGCTTAAACCCTCAGCAATTTCAGGAAACAGCAGCGAGCCATATACAAATACATTCATCATAAATTGTTGGCGTTAAACGAAATACTTCAAAATTAGCGCTGGCATCTTTGGAAAGCTAGAGTATTTCGGTATATTTGCTCCGCTTAAAAATAAGGTGTAAAAACCAGTGTAAAAAGTTTTTTGCACAACAAATGTTTTAAGTTGTTGCAGGCAAGAAGTTTAAAGTATGATTTCTAAAATAAAAATAACCAGGAAAATTGTAGTGCGCGCAGCCATGTTTGTGGCAATTATTGCGGCTGCTTTGGTTTTGGATAATTATTTTGGGAATAATCCTGAGGAGGTGAAAAAGATTCAGGCCGAATCGCAGGAGCAGAGTAATGAGCAGGGCGCAGTTTACCTGATTACTCAAAGCTCGTCGAATACAATTAAAACCTTCGAAGATCGTGTACATTCACGTCATTCAAAACCTCAGTTGCACGACAAATTTTTACGCAATTATCACTCCATTCGAAATTATCAGGTTTTTAAAGCAGAGGTAGTTAAACAAACCACCCCGCTTATTTTATCCTATCATTACCTGGTTTTTCAAAATCACGTCTTTTCTCCCGAAGAAGACTCTATGGCTTAATCGTAATTCTTTTATTCGTTTAAAAGAATAGCAGGTGCGAAGTGTGCCTGAATGGGCTGGAATTCAATCAAATAAAAATATCAATAAACATTTAAATTCAAATTAAAATGCAAAACAAAGGTGCAATTTTAACATTTGCAATTCTGTTGGCAGCGGTATGTTTTTACCAGCTATCTTTTACCTGGGTTTCGAACAAGGTGAAAGATGATGCCATTGAATATGCACAAGGTGATGAAATGAAAGAGTTTCAATACCTTGATTCAATGAAAAGTGAAGTGGTTTACAACTTCCTGGGCTTGAAAAAATTTACTTTTAAAGATGTTCAGGAACTGGAAATTAACCTGGGCCTTGACCTTAAAGGAGGTATGAACGTAACACTTCAGGTTGAAGTGCAGGATATCATCCGTGCCATGTCGAATTACAGCGACGATGAAACTTTTAACGCTGCACTGGCACTGGCAACAAAAAACCAGCAAAACAGTACAAAAGACTACGTAACGCTGTTTGGCGAGGCTTTCGAAGAAATTGACCCGAACGCAAAACTAGCGTCGGTTTTTAATACGCTGGAATTGCGCGACCAGGTAAACTTTAACACCAGTAATGCTGATGTATTAAAAATTATCGATGAGCAAACCAAGGCTGCAATTGCCAATGCTTTTAATATCATCCGCACACGTATCGACCGTTTTGGTGTAGCACAACCTAATATTCAGAACCTGCAAACAAGCGGTAGAATTTTGGTTGAATTGCCGGGTGTTAAAGATCAGAACCGTGTGCGCAGCCTGTTACAGGGAACTGCAAACCTGGAGTTCTGGGAAACTTACGAGAACCAGGAAGTTTACCAATATATGCTTCAGGCCAACGAGCGCATTAAAGAAATGCAGGTGCTTGAATCGGAAAAAAGTGTGGAAGATACCACTCCCGAAACGACAGAGGCCGAAGCAACTGCTGACACCACTGAAGAGAACTCTTTGCTTTCGGAACTGGAAGCCGGAGCAGCCGGTGATACAACAGCAACACCTGATAATTTAGCTGCTTTCAAAGAGCAGTATCCATTGTTTGCATTACTGAATCCAAGTACCGATCAAACCGGTCAGCTATACGCCGGACCGATTGTTGGTATCGCACATGCAAAAGATACAGCAGAGATTAATACTTATCTGCACAATCCACAAATTAAAAGCATATTTCCACGCGACTTGAAATTTGCCTGGACAGCTAAATCGATGGATGAAGCGGGCAATTATTACCGCTTAATTGCATTAAAAGTTACTACCCGCGACGGAAAGGCACCTCTTGATGGTGGTGTAATTACCGATGCCCGTCAGGATTTCGACCAGTTTGGTTCAAACCCTGAAGTAGCCATGCAAATGAATGCTGAAGGTGCAAAAGTTTGGCAACGAATGACCAAAGAAAACGTTGGTAAATCAATTGCCATTGTTCTGGATGGTTATGTTCGTTCATTCCCGAATGTTAACCAGGAAATTGCCGGTGGACGTTCAAGCATTAGCGGACTGGAAAGTATTGAAGAGGCGCAAGACCTTGCAAACGTACTGAAGTCGGGTAAAATGCCGGCTCCTGCACGTATCATTCAGGAAGATATTGTTGGTCCTTCGCTGGGTCAGAAAGCTATTAACAGCGGTTTACTTTCATTCGTAATCGCTTTTGCGCTTGTACTTCTTTACATGTTGTTCTTCTACAGTAAAAATGCAGGTTTGGCAGCAAACATTGCCCTGATTGCCAACATGTTCTTCATCTTTGGTATCCTGGCTTCGTTAGGTGCTGTGCTTACACTGCCTGGTATTGCGGGTATCGTGCTTACAATCGGTATGTCGGTTGATGCCAACGTGCTGATTTACGAACGTATTCAGGAAGAGATGCGTGCCGGAAAAGGTGTGAAGCTGGCCATTACCGATGGTTATAAAAATGCGTATTCTGCAATTATCGACGGTCAGGTTACTACATTATTAACCGGTATTGTACTTTACATGTTTGGTTCAGGCCCGATTAAAGGTTTCGCTACTACGCTTATTATTGGTATCCTGACTTCACTGTTCTCGGCAATTTTCTTAACCCGTTTGATTTTCGAATGGCAGTTGAAAAAAGGTGGCCGTATCCTGTTTGCTTCTACAGCAACCGAAGGCTGGTTGCGTAACATGAAAATTAAATTCCTCGAGAAAAGAAAAATGTTCTATGTGATTTCAGGGCTATTTATTCTGATTTCTATCGGTTCTTTCTTTGTTCGCGGGTTGAATTACGGTATCGACTTTAAAGGTGGTCGCTCGTACATTGTAGAATTCCAGAAAGATGTTGAAGTTGGTGAAGTTCGTGCTGCTTTGGCCGATGTTTTCGGTGCAGCTCCTGAGGTAAAGACTTCGGGCGAAGACATTAAAATTACTACCGACTACCGAATTGAAGACCGCAGTGAAGATGTTGATAACGAAGTGGAGGCTTTGTTAATGCAAGGCTTGAAAGATGCCGATCTGATCGACCAATCGGTAACACTTGAGGAATTTACGCAGGATTATCAGCAGAGTTCGCAAAAAGTTGGGCCTACTATTTCGGATGATATTCGTAAGGATGCAGCTATTGCAATCGGTTTTTCGCTCATCATTATTTTCTTGTACATTCTTGTTCGTTTCCGCGACTGGCAATATGGTTTGGGAGCTGTTGCTGCCCTGGCGCACGACTCGTTAATCGTATTGGGTATCTTCTCATTACTGTCAGGAGTACTGCCATTCTCGTTGGAAATCGACCAGGCGTTTATCGCAGCTATTCTAACCGTGTTGGGTTACTCGATTAACGACACCGTGGTTGTATTCGACCGTATCAGGGAGTACCTGGGCTTGCACCCAAAACGCGACCGTGAAGAAAACGTTGATGCTGCATTAAACAGCACATTGCGTCGTACTTTCAGTACATCGCTGTCAACTTTCGTGGTACTGTTAGCAATCTTCCTGTTTGGTGGAGCTACCATCCGCGGCTTTACGTTCGCCTTGTTGATAGGTGTAGTTGTGGGTACTTACTCATCGCTTTTCATTGCAACACCAATTGCACACGACACACGTAACCGTGTTGCTAAAGCCGTTGCAAAACGTAAAAAATAGATTGAAGAAAGAAGTCGGAAGTCGTTAGACGGAAGACCGGACTTTATACGAAGGATGTCATCGCTTAATTGGGGTGACATCCTTTTTTTGGTGTGCCGTGCATGGTAAATAGCTATAGGGTGAAAGTCCTGAATGGGGGTTTGTAGTGCCAACCATTAGCCGAAGGCAAGGGTGTCCATCGTGAGGTGGAATCTGAAGGAAGCTGAAAGCAAATTTCTGACCCGAGGAACACGAACTTCATTAGGCATTTCCAATGGGATAAGTTTGCCAAACAAAACGAAGTCCAAAACTACACGGACATTGGAGTGTAGATGGTGCGGGAGGATGGAATGAAAGTTATTTATCTTACCGCGGGAGGTCTCACGGAGGTGTGGAAACAGAGTATGAAACACGGTTGGAAAAGATTTATCGTGAGAAGTCAGCCGAGGCCATAGTACCATAACCGACAACTTATGGGAAGGGCCGAACCTTAATGAGTGAGAAGTAAATGAATGTTACTCAATGAAAGGAACAATGCAGAAAATCTTTGATGATTCGAAGACCTGTCCGCAAAAGAATAGGACGGCATCCGAAGGCTATGCGGGAGGGCAGACTTTTATAGAGATAACAGAAAACAACCTCACTCCCAACTATCAGTCAGAGAATGGATTGTTAGAACGTATCCTTTCATCCTCCAACCTAAACACAGCTTACAAACAAGTTAAGCGGAATAAAGGAGCAGGAGGTGTTGATAAGATGCAAGTTGAATCCTTAAAGGATTATCTTGTCTGTCACAAGGATAAGTTACTGGCCTCTATTCATAAAGGTAAATACCGCCCCAATCCTGTGAGACGGGTGGATATACCTAAAGAAAACGGGAAGAAGCGTCAGTTGGGTATCCCCACAGTCGTAGACAGGGTTATCCAACAAAGTATCGCACAACAACTACAGTTGATCTTTGCCCCCGAGTTTTCGGATCACAGTTACGGTTTCCGTCCAAAACACAGTGCCCATCAGGCACTTCAAAAATGGCAGGCTTACATCACGCAAGGTTGTGGTTATGCAGTTGATTTAGACCTCGAACGTTTCTTTGACACAGTATGCCACAGCAAACACATTGAGGTATTATCCCGAAAGGTAAAAGATGGGCGGGTCATATCGCTTATCCATAAATACCTTAATGCAGGAGTGATGAAGGACGGTAAGTTTGAAGAAAGCTATGAAGGGGTGGCGCAGGGAGGACCGTTAAGTCCATTATTGAGTAATATTTTTCTTAATGAACTGGACAGGGAACTAGAGAAGCGGGGCCATAAGTTTGTTCGCTACGCCGACGATCTGGTCATCTTCTGCCGAAGCCAACGAAGTGCCGAACGGACAATGAAGAACATCGTTCCTTTTATTGAAAAGAAATTGTTTTTAATAGTCAATCGGGACAAGAGTAAGGTTGCATCAAACAGGAACATTAGGTTTCTTGGTTACTCTTTCTATAAATTTAGAGGGAAATTTAGAGGGAAAGGCAGGCTGCGCATTCACCCGAGAAGTGTGGATAAGATGAGAGCTAGAATCAGAGAACTTACATCCCGCAGTAACGGTTGGGGAAACGACCGAAGAAAGGTTGCGCTCCGGCAGTACGTCACTGGTTGGGTGCAATACTTCAAGCTGGCAGATATGCAGAAGCTTCTAATCAAAGTTGATGAATGGTATCGTCGAAGGTTGCGCATGGTTATTTGGAAACAATGGAAACGAATAAAGACCAAGGGTAAGAACCTGATTAAGTTGGGTGTAAATAAGTACAAGGCATGGGAGTGGGCGAATACAAGGAAAGGCTATTGGCGATTAGCGCATAGCTGGATCCTTTCTACCTCCATTACCAATGAAAGGTTACGAATTACTGGCTACGTTTTCTTTTCGGATTGTTATCGTAAGGTAAGAAGTTGTTAATTAAGGAACCGCCGTATACGAGAACCGTACGTACGGTGGTGTGAGAGGTCGGAAAATAAAGTAGGAGGAAAACTATTTTATTTTCCTCCTACCCGATTGAAAAAATGGGCCTTATCAGCAATGTTTCTGAAAAAGGCCCAAGTTTTATGTTGAGGAAAGCTTTGCGTTCAATACATATTTCGTTTGAAGGTAACCTAACCGTTTGGCATAAACAGAAGAGTTTGGCTATCATTTGTCCCCGGGAGCACCCTTCTCATTATACAGTATTTCAACAACTAATTAAGGTTTACTGCGTCCATTGCGTAACAACGAAAATAAATTACATCTAATGCCGGAAAAGCTGAATTCAACATTGGTTTCTACAGTTGATATTTCCTGTCATGATGTAATATTATTCTATATACGTTGTATAGTAATATTCTAAAAAAGACGAAAAGGTAATCTTTTTGCACATTTTTTGCGTATAACTAATTGGCTTAACTGAAACGAAGTATTATGAAAGTAATATTTGACGGAGATTTGTTTAAAAGGCAAACTGCTTTGCTTTGGCAAACAAATGAAATAGTTAGTAATTTAAAAACCAGTTATTATGGCAATTTTTGTATATGGAAGCGTCGTGATAGCTATAGTCGTTGCAGTATTGATTTTATGCTATCGGGATTTAAAACATAGCTAAAATATTTAGGTATGGGACTGCGCCCATAAAATACCACTGATTGAATGGAGTAAATGCCATAAGAGAGATGGTTTGTGCTTAATTAACCACTTTGTTTTAGTAGTCGCTAATCAACAAAATCCTGCTGCATATTAACAATGTATTTTTAATAACTATTTCATTTAAAGCGAAACAAGCGCGGTTTTAAGCCGTAATTGAAATTGTACTTTAAAATAACGAGTTATGGCAGTAATTATTTATGGTATATTGTTTCTGATGGCGATATCTGTAATAATGTACAGGTGTTACTAGGATGCGAAGCAGAATCATTAATTTCTGTTTAATCTGCTATCTTTGAAATACTTCCCCCGGCTTCAAAACGGTTTTGTAAAATATCGTTAGTTGGAATTCTGCCCTCTTTTTTAGCCTGCTTTTTTCAACTGGTTTCCTCTCATCCCTTTCTGTGCAAAGTTCAGGAAGCATTAATGTTCCCGATTAATCTGTACCACTTCTCCACACTTGTTGTGACTTTTTTCCACAGTATAGTCATTTTTCTTCTTGCTTCATAAAGCTAAATCAGTTGTTGTAAGTATCAGTAATTCAGTGTCGATAAGAAGGCTTGTTATATTGCAAGGTCTATTGTGGCACATCTTTGGAACTGGTAGTAAAAACAAAAGCATTTTCGGATTGCAAAAAGTATAACGTGAAATAAAGTAGTACTGTACATGGAAATAGCGTGCAATAGTGCACATAAAAATATAAAATCAGTTATTATGAAACGTAGTTTAAGAGAGTTAATAGGATATTCCATTAAAGCAAAAAATGGAGAAGAGGGAAAAGTAAATGACTTTTTATTCGACGAAAAGAGTTGGATAATACGTTATGTGGAAGTTGATTTGGGAAGTTTCTTTAAAGCGAACAGGGTATTGGTACCCTATAATTTTCTTGGAGAACCGGACTGGGATGAAAAAACGTTTAAAATTAACTTAAGTATCGACAACATTAAACGGTCGCCAAACTTAAGTTTCGATATGCCGGTTTCGCGCATTTACGAACGAAAGCTGGCCGATTATTACGGAATAAAATATCCGTACTGGATGGTCGATTCTGCCGCATTTGCCGGAAACGAGGTTGTTTTTTATCCGGGCGTAGCATTCAGAGCGCCGCGTAAAGTAATTAAGGAAGAAGACATTGACACAAGTTTGCGTAGTTTTAACGAGATTAAAGGTTATGGAATTAACGCTACCGATGATAAATTCGGGCATATTTCCGACCTGATTATTGATGACTCCGACTGGCAGATACTGTACTTTGTAGTTGACACGAATAATTTATTCCCATGGAGTAAAAAAGTAATTCTTCCGATTGAAGTGATCGATAAGATCAGTTTCTCTGAGCGTGAAGCCCGTGTTGATATGACAAAAGAAGCCATTAAAGACTCGCCGGAATATAACCCGGATGAAGCTGTAAATGCCGAGTTGGAAGAAGTTCTTTACGACTATCGAGGCAAAAGGAAATAGTACGCGAAATAAATTGGAAAATAGGGAAACCGAAGGCAAAAGTCTTCGGTTTTTTTATGGGTTTAAATTTGCAAGGTGTAGAAAATCAAAGAATTAGTGTGGAAGGATTTCACAGGCAACATCAGTTTGGAAAGATGGTAGCACATTTATTTTTATCCGCTGTAAACGGACGACAATAAAAAATAAAAGCCGACTGCATTTTCTCTGAGTAATTTTCAATTTGGATTCATTCTAAATAGCCTGTGTTCAGTACGATGGAGGAATTAAAATGTTTGAGAATACAGTGTCTCTGAAAATGGTTAAACCTCTTTATTCAAACAGCGAAAACAGAAATAAAATGGCGGCGAATTAGCTAATTGTTTCCGAATTGTGGCACGGTATTTTAACTGTTATAACAAAAGACTGAAGCAGGCAAACGAGCTACGAATAGCAGAATTAAACGTTCGTGAAAGCTGGCCTGTTTCAATTAACTTTTAACACATAATAACAGAAAAGGAGAAAATTTAGTTATGAAACAATTTAGAAAACAATTTTATTTTAAAACATTTTTAGTAACGCTTGGATTCCTGATCTCGGTGGCGGTATTGCCATTGCAGGCGCAGGATAAAAAGGTAAAAACGGCTTTCACCACCAACGACATGCATAATCAGGATATGGAATATACCAATCAGTTGAAGGAAATCGTTGAAAAATATCCGGCTTTTACATTTAAGTACGGTATTGAAGATGGTGAGGTGCAAGATGTGGTTGTAACCGGAATTGATAACGAGATTGACAGAAAACGACTGGAAGTTGTGCTGTTCGACTTAAACAGTCATCGGAATATGGTAAAACAAACCAACGAACAAGTTGGCGTATTTTACGATATTGATAAAGAAGCGATGTACGAACATGGACAGGAAGCACTATCCGAAGAATTAGTGGACAATCTTGAGTATCCGGAAGGAGCAAAAGACTGGGGTGTAGAAGGAACCATTTTTGTGAAAATGATTGTTGATGATGATGGTACAATACCATTTATAACAACAAGTACAAATATCGAAACTCCGGTTGAGCGATATGTTGAGGATCTTGAAGAACAGGCAATTGATGCTGTGCATAAAACCTCTGGCGAATGGGAACCTGCCGAAGTGGAAGGAGTAGAAGTAGCTTCGCTGGCTGTAATTCCAATTACCTTCGAGCTGAGACACAACCCGTATTTGTACTAAAATTAACATTAGTTTTTATTTGTGTTATTTCAACTTGTTGGAAAGCAAAACGAGAGATAATAAAAGAAAAGAGCCTCTCACGGGACTTGAATGCTGATGCTTCGATCAGCATCCTGACTGAAACGTCAGGGCCCGCGACCAGTAATAAATAGTGAGAAAAGAGCCTCTCACGGGACTTGAACCCGCGACCTGCTCATTACGAATGAGCTGCTCTACCAACTGAGCTAAAGAGGCCTGGAATACAATATTAGAAATTTTGGTTGAGAATAAATACAGTGGTTGGCAATATTTGGCAACGGAATTTTTATTTCCTGAGCGATGAGATAAATTCGTAGTTGTAGATGTCTAAATATAAGCTATAGCTTATATTTGATTTGGTGGACTTCCTTAATTTCCTCTTTCTTAAGTGTACTTTCATCTTATAATCTTTAGGCCAAAATATAAGATGGGTGACACGTACCAAAAGAAACGAATATGGTTTAGGACATGGATTTATATATTCTAACGGCGATGAAATAATTTGTAAATGATTAGTTCTAATCATTTTATAGTTGCAGCAAATAACGATGTGTTTCAAACACAATAAATAATCTTTTATTTACTGTTTCCGTTCGTTACTTTTAAAAGGTTATCTATTCTTTCCTTTAAATATGTAGGTCGATTCAAAATTGGCCAATATTCATAAATACTTTTTGATTTAAAATTAGGTTTCTTTTTATAGCCATCGTAAGTATGTATTATTTCATTTAGAAATCCTTTTTTTTCAATTTCATTAACGAAATCCCTATCATTTAATATTTCTAAGTTTACAGGGTCTATTTTTGTTGCATTTTCAATTTCGTGTATAAACGAGAAGAAAACATGGTACTTCTGACCAGATCCATCATGTTTTATCTTAAATGCCTTATGTAGCTCATTTTTATATTTTATAGGATTATTGTTGCAATAATAATAAACAGCACCATGACAACCCAATGTATATGTTTTATTGTTCAAAAACCGTCCAAAAAACTCATCCAACATTTTATTGCTTCTTTCTTTTGAAAGTTTAGTAACCAATTCACTATAAAACGTGTTAAGATCGCTGACTACATCAGGTCTGTTTTCCTCTGTATAAACCAAGCATTCAATAATTTTTGATATCTCATCATCATTAAATCCCATAATTTCATAGTCCCTAATAACAATTCTTGCATGCTCCTGGGCCCTAAAATCCCCTTTTTTTAAGATTTCTATTGCAGAATAAAATCTTTCTTTTGTAATCTGATCATACTTCTCTTCGAATACTTCTCTCATACCACCCTTTAGATCATTTAATATTTCCCGGCTTTCTTTCTGAAGCTCTTTTGCCTCTTCATGCAACTTATTAGCCGGTCTTATATACTGGAAATAAGTAAAAAATCCTGCTACTGCTATTATAATTCCCAGGATACCAATGAATAGCTGAAAATAACTATTCATTTTTTCCATATGAGCATTTTGCACTTCTATTATTGAGTTTGTGAATTCGAGCCTACTTTCCAAAATTTCATTTTTAGCCTTCAATTTCTCAATCTCAACTATTTTTTTTCTTCTTCCATATTAAATACTTTAGGGTCTAGTTTTGCCTTTTCATATTCTTGTGCAAAGGTTAGTACACAGATCAATAGAAATGTACATATAGCAAATAGTTTGCTGTTCATACTTTTATTGTTTTATTGAGTCTCAGTTTTATATTTTAAACTATGGCTCAACGGTTTTGAGTTGTTTTTGTGCTTCCGATGGAGCTCATTTTGTGTTATTTCTGCAAGAGTTATTCATAAAAGGATTGGATATATGTTTGGCACGACAAGTTAGTAATAAATGTTTTATAATAATATAGATTTGAGAAGAAATGGTTCAAATAGTTCTGCAAATGAATGAATCCCAAGCAGGTGACACTTAGAACCACAAATCCAAAAAATATCCAATGTAGAATTCCCAACTCCCAATTTTCAAAATTTGGATATTGGAAATTGAATATTGGGACTTTTCCAACAAAAAAAAGCCCCTCCGAAAAACGAAGAGGCTTTGCTATCTTTTTATCCCCGATGCTTCGATCGGGATTTCGTCCGTTTTAACGGACTCAACTTTCTACTTTTGCCTTTTTCTCCCGACGCTACGGTCGGGATTTCGCTACGCTCAACTTTATACTTTTGCCTTGGTGTCCTACAACGCCGTCACCAACAAACCGGCATCGGTATTTTCAACTTTAGCCACTTTCTTTTTGGTGAGGCCTTTAATGGCTTTGTCCCATTTTTTGTTGCTGAGTCCGGCTTTGTCTTTTAGCGCAGTCAACTCAATTGGCGATTCAGCTTTCAATAATTCGAAAACTGCTTTTTCGTCGTCAGTCAGTTCCACTGCTTTTTTCTCCGGTTTCATTTGCGGGAAGAACAGCACATCCTGAATCGACGGGCTATTGGTCATAAACATGGTTAAGCGGTCCATTCCAATTCCCATCCCTGATGTAGGTGGCATTCCGTATTCCAGCGCACGCAGGAAATCCTGGTCGATAAACATCGCTTCGTCGTCACCTTTTTCCGATAGTTTCAACTGGTCTTCAAAACGCTCGCGTTGGTCGATCGGGTCGTTCAGCTCCGAGTAGGCGTTAGCCAGCTCTTTACCGTTCACCATTAACTCAAAACGCTCGGTCAGTTCCGGATTATCGCGGTGCATTTTTGTTAGCGGCGACATTTCTTTCGGGTAATCGGTAATAAAAGTTGGCTGAATGTAGTTGCCCTCACATTTTTCGCCAAATATTTCGTCAATCAGTTTTCCTTTACCCATGGTTTCGTCGATTTCAATATCGAGCTTTTTACAGATCTCGCGCAGCTCTTCTTCCGACTTGCCGTTAATATCGTAACCGGTGTGCTCCAAAATAGCTTCGGCCATGGTAACACGCGGGTAAGGTGCTTTGTAATCGATAATGTTGTCGCCCAACTGAACTTTTGTGGTTCCGTGCAATGCCATGGCTACGCGCTCACAAATTTCTTCGGTAAAGCTCATCATCCATTTGTAGTCTTTGTAGGCCACGTAAATTTCCATCACCGTAAATTCCGGGTTGTGGGTGCGGTCCATTCCTTCGTTACGGAAGTCTTTCGCAAATTCGTAAACACCCTCAAAGCCACCAACAATCAGTCGTTTCAGGTAAAGCTCGTTGGCAATACGCATATACAAAGGCATGTTCAGCGCATTGTGGTGCGTAATAAACGGACGCGCAGCTGCTCCTCCCGGAATAGGCTGCAAAATTGGCGTTTCTACCTCGTGATAACCATACTCGTTAAACATCTGGCGCATGGTGTTGTATATGATCGTACGTTTTTTGAAGGTCTCTTTCACTTCAGGGTTTACAATCAAATCGATGTAACGCTGGCGGTAACGCTGTTCCGGATCGGTAAACGCATCAAAGGTTTTACCGTCTTTTTCTTTTACAATCGGCAGTGGGCGCAACGATTTGTTCAGCACTGTAAATTCAGTAACGTGAATGGTTAATTCGCCCATTTGCGTAATAAAAGCATGTCCTTTTACACCGATGATGTCGCCAATGTCGAGCAATTTCTTGAACACCTCATTGTACATCACTTTGTCTTCGCCGGTGCAAATCTCGTCGCGATTAACGTAAATCTGAATACGTCCTTCGTGGTCCTGAATTTCAGCAAACGCAGCTTTTCCCATAATTCTGCGGCTCATCAAACGGCCGGCAATTACTACATCCTGAAAATTCTTCTCCTCTTCCTTGAAGTTCTGTTTTATTTCTTTGGTGTTGGTATTTACGTGGTACTGTGCCGCCGGGTAGGGGTCGATGCCCAACTCGCGCATTTTTTGCAACGAATTTCGTCTGATGATCTCTTGTTCGCTTAATTCCTGATGACTCATTTCTTCTTCTCTTTTATTTTGCTGTCACTCTTTTGTTTAAATGACAATTGATTGCCCGGGAAAAGTTTCCCGAATCTCTTTAAAAAATTTGGGCAAAGATAATAAAACAGATCGGTTGTAATTGTTGTTGTTACACTGAATCAATTAAAAAATAATGTTGAGGTTGAATGTTTTATTTCCATATGCGATTGCATTTTGTATCTTTGCTCATTCACATCAACAGAAACACAAAACGCAGCATGGATAGAATTTGGAACTTAAAAAAACAAGGCGACCAAAACGAGGTAAAGCACCTCTCAGCGGCGTTAAATGTGAACATGGTGATAGCGCGCTTGCTGGTACAGCGGGGAATAAAAACCTACGCTGAAGCCAAAGCATTTTTCCGCCCCCGACTAAGCGACCTGCACGATCCTTTTCTGATGAAAGACATGGAGAAAGCGGTTGCCCGCTTGGATGAAGCCATTGAAAATAACGAAAAAGTTATCGTTTACGGCGATTACGATGTGGATGGAACAACATCGGTGGCGCTCGTGTATTCGTTTTTAAAACAGCGCATTAAAGATATTGAATATTACATACCCGACCGTTACAGCGAAGGTTATGGAATTTCGCCAAAAAGTATTGATTATGCCGTTGAAAAAGGAGTGACACTGATTGTGGCGCTCGACTGCGGAATTAAAGCCGTTGAAAAGATTGCCAAAGCCAAGGAACGCGGACTCGATTTTATTATCTGCGATCACCATAATCCGGATGCTGAAGTGCCGCCGGCCGTTGCAGTGCTCGACCCAAAACAGTCGGATTGTAAATATCCGTACAAAGAACTTTCGGGTTGCGGTGTAGGGTTCAAATTGCTGCAGGCTTACTGCAAACAACACGAAATTGACTACGAAGAAATATACGACCTGCTCGATTTGGTAGCAGTGAGTATTGCTGCCGATATTGTTCCGATAACCGGCGAGAACCGGGTTTTGGCGTATTATGGCCTCAAGAAGCTGAACTCAAATCCGGGAATTGGGTTGCAAACCATCATCAATTTTGCCGGAATCTCAGGAACCGAAATTACCATTAGCGATATTGTGTTTAAAATCGGACCACGATTAAATGCATCGGGACGAATTGAACACGGTAAAAAATCGGTGCAGATATTGGTTTCAACCGACGAAGATAAATCGGATTTGTTGGGTGAAGAGATCGACTCGTTTAACGAAATACGAAAAACGCTCGACCGCGATATTACCCAGGATGCCCTGGATACCATTGAAAACAGTCCGGAATTTAAAAATAAAAACAGTACCGTGTTGTATAACCGCGATTGGCACAAAGGAGTGGTTGGAATTGTGGCATCGCGGGTTACCGAGCAGTATTATCGCCCAACGATAATTTTAACCGAATCGAATGGCTTGGCAACCGGATCGGCACGTTCGGTGCGCGATTTTGATTTGTACGAAGCCATTGGCCAGTGCAGCGATTTGCTGGAATCGTATGGCGGGCACATGTATGCTGCGGGTTTGACCATGAAAATTGAAAACATCCCGGAGTTCAGGCGTCGTTTTGAAGAGATCGTGACCAAACAAATTACCGACAAACAGCAAATACAAACCATTGAGGTGGATGCAAAAATCGCATTAAGCGAAATTACGCCACGCTTTTACCGCATTCTGAAACAATTTGCACCGTTTGGTCCACACAATATGACTCCTGTTTTTGTTACCGAAGATGTTTTTGATGCCGGTACCAGCCGACTGGTTGGAAAAAATCAGGAGCACTTAAAATTGGATCTGGTTGAGCCCGATGTAAATTCCGGAATATTCCCGGGAATTGCGTTTAATCAGTCGGATGCTTACGATGTAATTACTTCCGGTTCGCCTTTCGATGTTTGTTATTCGATTAACGAGAATGAATATCGCGGAAAAACCAATCTTCAATTGTTTATCCGGGACATTAAAAAACGCGAGTTTCTGGATTAAAGCGGAAGTGTTTTAAGCAGCTCTAATTCGTCAATAACTTTGGCTCCGGTTGCTTCCAGTCGCTCTTTCGACTGGTGCCCGTCGGCTACCAAAATACAATCAAGTTCCAGTTGTTGCGCTACCTCAAAATCGTGGTTCGTATCGCCAATAATGGTGGGGTTTGGTGAAAATAAATTCCATTTTGCTCAAATGATATTTAGGGTTGGATCAGTTAATGTGTTGGCTTTGAGTACGCAATTGGTAGTGTGAAGTTTAAAAATGTTATTTTTACTATGAATAAAATAACAACCAAATGGCCGAAAAAAAGAAAGAGAGTTCAGTGCTTCCCGATGAAATTATTTTGAATAAGATTTATTTCATCAGGGAACAGAAAGTGATGCTTGATAGTGATCTTGCAGAGTTGTATGGCGTGGAAACACGGCGTTTAAATGAGCAGGTAAAAAGAAATATCTCCAGATTTCCGGAGGATTTTATGTTTCAGTTATCGGAATTTGAATTTGAAAGCTTGAAGTAGCAATTTGCGACATCAAGTTGGGGAGGACGTCGCAAATTACCCAATGTTTTTACCGAACATGGAGTTTTGATGCTGTCGAGTGTTTTGAATAGCGAAAAGGCAATTAAAGTCAATATTCAAATTATGCGGATATTCACAAAAGTTCGCGAAACATTGATCGATAATCTGAGCATGAAACTTGATATTGAGGAAATCAAAAAAAAGCTTGCCAATCAGGATAAAAACATCGAATTGGTTTTTCAATATCTGGACGAATTAATTGAGATCACCCGACATATCCGAGGGATTAAAAATTTTATAAACAGTATGAGAAGAACTGTAACTTTCTGCCTGCCGGCGGCTTTCATCTTTGCCCCCGACGAAATGTCGGGATTTACGCTTGGCTCCAACTTGAAGCAAAGACGAAACACGAGGAAGGCATTTCCGAGCTCAAGGCTGCTTTTGCTCTTTCCCCTACGTTTTCATAAAACCTAAGTTCGGACGCCTGCCTGACGGTAGGCAGGGGTGATCTCCTCGCTTCCTCGGAGCTTCCCGCTCTCTCTAAGGTTTTATTTCAACTCCGGGCAACGATCAAAAGAGGCCGTCTACTTATGCAACGTCGCTGCATCAAAGCTTGGCCTCGTCCGGTGAGCCGGAAAACAAGTGATGACGGCGTAATAAAATTACTGTTGTTTGAGGAGGTACGACGAGTTTCAGGAATTTTAGCCGGCATCGCGTAGCTTTTCCGAGTGAAGTGGGCGCAGCCTTGGGTTTTGTGTTTACTATTTGGACCAAGCCAAATAGTAAAATCTGTCCGATAGGACAAAATCATGTTTCTTATGGTTGGTGGCTTATTTGACTTGATTCGGAAATTTTCCTCCATCAGAAATTCCAGGTGATCCATTAATTGAGAAGCAGGAACAACCTGTTACCAGAAGACAAATAGGCTACAAAAGAAATAACTAAAGTTAATCTCGTTGTGAATTTGTCTTGCTTTGGTTAATCAAAAACTGAGTGTTTCTGGATTAAAGCGGAAGTGTTTTAAGCAGCTCTAATTCGTCAATAACTTTGGCTCCGGTTGCTTCCAGGCGCTCTTTCGACTGGTGCCCGTCGGCTACCAAAATACAATCAATTTCCAGTTGTTGCGCTACCTCAAAATCGTGGTTCGTATCGCCAATTATGGTTGCCTGTGCTTTGTCAACGTTCAGTTCGCTGATAAACTGTTTCCCGCGTTCAACTTTCGACGCTGCATAAGGATTGTTCAATCCGGCTATTCCATCAAAATAATCAAAAATATTCTGGTGCTTTAAGGTGTGCGCCAACATGTCCTGTTGCATGGCCGAAAGCACAAATTGACGGAAGCCCCTGTTTTTGAAATGCTCCAGTGTGTCGATAACGCCGGAATGTAATTTGCAGTTGGTAACTCCCGCGTTGTAAATGTCCATATATTCCTGCGCTGCAACGGAAAAATCCTCTTTTGAAAAATCAAAACCGATGGATTCATAATAATCCTTAACCGGAAACGAGAATGCCTCTTTGTACGAATAGTGATCGAGCAGATTGAGCTGCCGTTTTTTTAGCAGCACATTTATCGTTGAAATGCAAAAGTCAAGATCGTTTAACAGCGTCCCGTTCCAGTCCCAGATAATTGTTTGCATTATTGTTTTTTAGGTCGGTCGAATTTATTAATTACCGGGTAGGCATACAGTTTCAGAAAACGTTCCTGGATATCGGTTATCGGGAAATCGATGTGTACCATGGCCTGCTCCACCATAATCTCGAATTTCTTTTGCTCTTCGGCGGTGTAACGGTCTTTAAAGCGGTGCTCCTGCATCAGCATATCGTAAGCCACAAAATTACTTGGCCACAGTTTGTAGTTTTTGTAAATCTGATCGTCGATCATTTCTGCCAGGCGGCGAATGTAATCGTTGCGCTGTTCGTTATTTTTTGCCAGTTCAAAATGCGTTTCAATCGGTGTTCCAAAAGCAAAACGCATTCTTCCTTTTGGCGCAAACATTCCCATCGACATGGCTTTCAAATCGTCTTTGCTTTGTTTGGCGCGGCCGTAATGTTCTTTTTTTATCAGCTCGCGAAGTTTGGGCAAACCACATGGTTCAATCTCGTACGAAATGGATACCGGAACAATATTCAGTTCGTTAAAACCATCCGAAATGCCGCCTTTATTGCTCATGTTCAGCATTTTTAAAACACTTTCCTGTGTTTTATCGTTGCCGTCTTTTGTGCGTCCTTCGCGTTGTGCAATCCACACCGAAAGATGGTCTTCGGTAATTGATTTGCGAATAAAATGCGAAACCTTTTTCGAAGCCATCATTAGTTCGCGCGGTGGCAAATTTCGTCTGATTACAAACGAGCGGTTCAGTTTAACGGTATGTTCTATCCACTCGTATTGCAGCAGGTTGTCGCCAATGGCAATCTGGGTGGTGTTCATGCCGTACTCGAAAATAAGGAAGTTCAGTAGCGCGGCATCCAGAATAATATCGCGGTGGTTCGAAATAAACAGGTAGGGTTTGGTTTTGTCCAGCTTGTCAATTCCGGTAACTTTTAGTCCGTCGGAAGTTTTGTCAACCAGCCAATGTAAAAGGTCGTAAATAAATACGCCTTGTAACTGTTTGATACTGCTTACCCGGCGCAACTGAAATTTTACCATTTCAACCTTTGGCCGGTTTTTAAACAGGTGAAGCAGAACATCGTCAAAGGTTTTGTCCTTAACTAATTTTCTGATCTTTGCTTTTACTTCTTTGTCGGTGTAGGGGCGAATGTCATCAAAATTAATGTCTCGCATTATTTAAATTTTAACCCGACAAAGTAAGGTATTCAAAATCAAAATTTCAACCTTAACTGAAATTTTAGCTCCGTTTTGTGGTGTCCGGTTATCTCATTATAGCCCGAACTGATGGTTTCACGGTCGGTCCACCAGGTATTTGCCAGCTTTAACCAGCACTCAATTTTTTTAGCAGGCTGGTATTTTAAATTGAGATAAGTTCGGAGTCCTTCACCGTAATACGCCGGAATTGAAAAGGCATAAAGAATATCGTTTTCATAAGCGTAAATGCGGCTGTTGTAACTTTCTGTCTTGAACCAGGCCAGTCGTGCAGACAGGTTCAGCGGAAATTCCCCGGGCTTAAATTGGATATCCTGAAAAAGCATAAACCCATTTTCGCTTTCCTCGCCTTTGTAATAAACATGCTCAGCACGTGTTTTTAGCAGAATGTTTTCCGACAGCTGAAACTGAACGTGAAAGCGAAATTTTTGAATGCGTTCCGGAAGGTTGGTATAACGATTTTCGTTTTTGAATTTCTGATCTTTTTCCTCGTTTTTAAAGCGCAGGTAAGCATTTGTTTTTTCGCTGATCTGAAAATTGGCCTGCGTAAAAATATCCCACGAACGTGCCGGGCCGGCAGTGGAATAGTTAAACCACTCCGATTGGTAAACATCTGAATAAGCAGAAAACGTTACAAATCTGGCAGGTAAAAAGCGCACTCCAACATAAAGCCCCGATTCGTTGCTGATGTTACTGCCTTCGGCCATGGTGTTGGCCCAAAAAGCATGGTAGTCTCTATCGAAATGACGGAACAGTGCCGAAAATCCCAGCTGGTCGTTTATATGAACGATCGCTCCCTGTGTTACCGCTTTTCCTTTCGATTTGGAGAAGGCCGCCTCACCAAAAAATGTGTAGTTGTTTTTACTAAAAAGGTAATCGGCACCGGCGGTGTAATTGTCTGTGCCGCTGAATCGGAATTGGTTATAAAGCTGGTTGCTGCGGATAAACGCCTTGTCGAATTGCTGATAAACAACCGTTACGCCCAGTTTTAGGTGGTTAAAACGATGGGTGAAGACACCACCCGCATTGGTGTATTTTATGGTTTTTTCATCGGCGATTTCGCTTTCTGTTCGGTGATACCCCGATGTTTGCAGGCTGGAAAAATAAGATGCGACAGAATCGTTGTAAACCAAATTCCCATCGGCATTTTTATGCGAATAAAATAGGCTTACTTTCGAGTTGCCCATTTTAGCAGTACCGGCTGCTCCCCTGAAATAATAATTCTCATCCACCGAAGTGAAGGCCCGAACACCCTGCCCGGTTTTGTTGATACCCAAAACATTCTCCGATTTTCCGGTGGTGTAACCTTGCCACAGCACCAGGCCCTGGCCGGATCGAACAAGGTAATCGCCAATAGAAATATTTTCGAAAGTTTCATTCAGTTTAAAGCTGATGTGCCCCGAGTAATAATCGAAACCATGTTTGTTGGACCCCTTGAAAAACGCTTCGCCCGGATCTTTCTCTGCCGTTATTCCCGCTGAAAGTCTATCGCCGGCCCTGAAATTATAGCGCGTGTAGTAGCGAAACCGGTTGCCTTCGTACGGAATGGTGCCATCGTCTTTTTCTTTATATCCGCGCGCTTTTTGCAAATTTCCAAGTGTGCGTAACAACAATTGATTGTCGGCGTATTTTAACTGTTCTTTTAATGGTTGTCGTTCCTGTTCTTCGGGGCCAAACGCGATAAAATAATTCAGTTTCTGCAGCAGATTGGGCGTAAATCCATCAATGGTTTTTAATTCGAAAATGGAATAAACCGGGCCGTAAGTGGTAATGTATTCCAGTAATTTCTGAATTTGTATTTCATTCAACAAATAAAGCCGGGAAAGTTCAGTGGCACTTGTTGCGTTGATATTTACAGGATGTTCGAGAAAATATTCAAGGTCCTGAATGATCAGTGCCATATCCGTACCTTCTTCAATTTTGTCGAGATGCGATTCCAGTATCGATTCAATCAGTTGTTCAGGGGAATCGTTTTGTGCTGATGCCGCCAAAATAATCAGCTGAAACAGGATGAAGATGATATGCCGGATCAGTTTTCTCATTTTAGTTGGTATTGAATGGAAACTGATGGTGTAAATCCTAAATTACCGTGGTAGCTGAATGCGATGTCGGTGCTGATGTTTTTAAAACTATAGCCCAATCCGGCAGTGTATTGCACCGGCCTGCCCGAAATTCCAAAACGTAGTGCCAGGTTCTGAAGCGGCATAAATTCCAATCCGCTTTTAACCATAACATCATGGTCTGACTCTTTTTGTGTTTCCAGGCTCACCAGCACGTGTTCATCGAACGAATAATGCGCTCCCAGTCGGTAAACTGCCGGAAGTTTTATTTTCTCTTCCGGGTAATTAAAACCGTTTTTAACCGGATTGTAAGTGTGAGCACCCAGTATAATTTGTTGTGTCAGCTGATAAGTTGCACCAATTTCAAAAGTAACAAACGAAAAAGCATCTGCATTTTCGGGCAAACGTTCTGAAAAAAAATCGAACTGAACGGAGGCATTAAAATGCTCAGAAAGTTGTTTGGCATAGCCAAAACCGATTTTATGTTCTTTAAAACTTCCTTTTCCGAACTGGTAAAAGCTTAAGCCAAAAGTTCCGGCACCGGTTGGCAGAACCACACTTGAGGCTGCCAGTGCAAATTCATCAATTCCGTACTTCGATTCGTAATAAACACCGGCAGAAAACCGGTTGATTTTTGCTAAAGTGGCCTGGTTATGAAAAGTGCTCCAGGTGTCGGAAATGGAAACAACAGCATTTGACAGCGCAAGCGAGCGGGCACCTCCTGCGTAGGTCTGCGAGGAGGCGGCAAATGTAATTATGGTAAAGTATACCAACAGTATGTAGAAGGGTTTAAGCATAAAAAAGAGGCATTGGTTAAATACCTCTTTAAAATTAAGTAAAATATTTTAAACTACAATTAATTTGTTTTAAATCTGTATTTTACCTCCGAGAGTTCCTGGTTGGCTTTTACAATTTTTTCTTTCAGGTTTTCTTTGTACTTAACCAGTTTGTTCATTAATTCTTCATCGCCGGTGGCCATCATTTGTGTGGCTAAAATGGCAGCATTCATCGCTCCGTTAACCGCAACTGTGGCAACCGGAATTCCGGGAGGCATTTGCAAAATAGCAAGAATCGAATCAAACCCCGATAAGCTGGCGTTGATCGGAACACCAATTACCGGAATTGGAGTCATTGCAGCAATAACACCCGGTAGGTGAGCCGCCATTCCGGCACCCGCAATTATAACTTTAATACCACGGTCTTTGGCTCCTTTGGCAAAGCTTTCTACTTCTTCCGGAGTACGATGTGCCGACAAGGCATTGATCTCGAAAGGAATTTCAAACTCATCGAACAATTTGGCAGCTTTTTCCATCACCGTTAAATCCGATGTGCTGCCCATAATAATACTAACTTTTGGAGTCATGTTTTATAATTTATTCGTTACTTTGTAGCTTTTTATTTTCAGCACGAAAATACAGCAAATTAGCAATTAATAAAAATCAAAACCACATATGAAGAAGGTTAAAATCCTGGATAAAGAATTTGAGTTATTTATTCCATATGAGAAGATTCGTTCAGTTGTTGAACAAATGGCTGAGACAATGAATAAGGAGTTGGCTGGCAAAGACCCGCTTTTTCTGTGCATCTTAAACGGTTCGTTTATGTTTGCCGCCGAAATATACAAGCGGATTGACTTTGTTGAGTCGGAGATTTCGTTTGTAAAACTGGCTTCGTATCAGGGCGATTCAACAACCGGGAGAGTGAAACACCTGATCGGTTTAAATGAAGAAATGGAAGGACGAACCGTTGTTATTCTGGAAGATATTGTTGATACCGGAATTACTATCAACAATATTTTGGAGCAACTGAAACAAATGAAACCCAAAGAAGTGCAGGTAGCAACCTTGTTGTTAAAACCGGATGCGCTTCAAAAAGAAGTTGATCTTAAATATGTGGGAATAGAGATCCCGAATGATTTTATCGTAGGTTACGGACTTGACTACGACGGCTACGGTAGAAATCTGATCGATATTTACACGGTAGTAAAATAAAAAATAACCAAAAATTATGTTGAATCTCGTATTGTTTGGCCCACCGGGGGCAGGAAAAGGAACCCAGGCCGAATTTCTTATTAAATCATTTGGATTGATCCACTTGTCAACCGGCGATTTGCTGCGTAGCGAAATTGCCGGGGAAACAGCACTTGGAAATGAAGCAAAAAACTTCATGGATAAAGGAGAGTTGGTTCCTGATGAAGTAGTAATCGGAATGATTAAAAGTAAACTCGACGCAAACAAAGACGCGAAAGGTTTTATTTTCGACGGATTTCCCCGTACCGTTGACCAGGCAAAAGCTCTGGATGTTTTGTTGAACGAAAATGGTACGCCAATCTCGGGTATGCTTTGCCTGCAGGTGGAAAAACAGGAGTTGATCGATCGTTTGTTAAGCCGGGGAAAAGTTTCGGGCCGTTCCGACGATCAGAACCAGTCGATTATTGAAAACCGCATCACGGTTTACACCGAAAAAACACTTCCTCTAATCGAATACTACAAGCCACAGGGTAAACATTTCGATATTAACGGAATGGGAACCATTGAGGAAATTGCAGGCAGATTGCAAGAAGTTGTTGAAAAACTATAAGATTGACTTATAAGGGTGGGAAGCTTGTGTATTACAGGTGTCTCACCTTTTTTATATTTGTACAGTTAACGAACAGGAAAAATCAGATGGCAGAGACCAATTTTGTTGATTACGTAAGAATTCATTGTCAGTCGGGTAACGGAGGTTCCGGCTCAGCGCATTTGCGCAGAGAGAAATTTGTGGCCAAAGGTGGCCCCGATGGTGGCGATGGTGGTCGTGGTGGCCATATTATCCTTGTAGGTAATGAGCAGATGTGGACATTGCTGCATCTGAAATTTCGGAAACATATTAAAGCCGGACACGGCGAACCGGGCGGAAAGCAGCGCAGTACCGGTGCCGATGGTGAAGATATTTACCTGGAGGTGCCGCTCGGAACCGTTGCCCGCGATGTGGAAACCGGTGAATTCCTGTTTGAAATTACGAAACACGGCGAAGAGCAAATTCTGCTAAAAGGTGGTCGTGGTGGTTTGGGAAACGATCATTTTAAAACATCTACCCATCAAACACCTCGTTTTGCGCAACCCGGCGAAGAAGGTGTTGAAGGTTGGAAAGTACTGGAGCTAAAAGTACTGGCCGATGTTGGCCTGGTGGGTTTCCCGAGTGCCGGAAAATCAACATTGTTGTCGGTGGTTTCGGCGGCAAAACCTAAAATTGCCGACTATCCGTTTACCACGCTTGTACCCAATTTGGGGATTGTGGGGCATCGCGAACAGCGTTCGTTTGTAATGGCCGATATTCCCGGAATTATTGAAGGTGCACACGAGGGTAAAGGCTTGGGACTTCGCTTTTTAAGGCACATCGAGCGTAACTCGATGTTGTTGTTTATGGTGCCGGCCGATAGTAAAGATCACCTGAAAGAATACAAAATATTGCTCAACGAGCTGGAAAAATATAATCCTGAGCTGCTCGACAAGCAGCGGTTTTTAACCATCAGTAAAGCCGATATGCTTGACGAGGAACTGATGAAGGAAATCAGCCGGGAGCTGGGCGATATTCCGCACCTGTTTTTTTCGGCCGTTTCAGGGTTTAATATTCAACAATTAAAAGACCGAATCTGGGAAATTTTAAATAGTTAATGGAATTATTTCAACGAATACTGGAGCTGGATAAAGAGCTGTTTTTATTCCTCAATGGTTTTCACAACGACTTTTGGGATACCATTATTATAATGATAACGCGACAGGAAACGTGGATTCCGTTTTTTGCCAGCATCTTGTTTTATATTATTAAGAAATACCGTAGCAAATCAATATTGATATTAATTGCTATAGGGCTGTTAATCGCAGCAACTGATCAGTTCTCGAATGTGATCAAAGATTCGGTTCAGCGTTGGCGTCCAACACACGACCCGGCAATTTCGCACCTGGTTCATATTTTTTTCGGTAAAGGCGGATATTATGGTTTCGTATCGGCACATGCTGCCAATTCGGTTGCCATTTTGGTATTAACATCCCGAATTTTCAAAAACCGGATTTATTATGCCTTAATGCTTACATGGGTATTGGTTTTTTGTTATTCGCGTATTTATGTAGGCGTGCACTATCCGCTCGATCTGATTTGCGGGGGGCTAATCGGCTGGCTGATCGGTTGGGGCTTGTTTAAACTGCTGATGTTTGTCGAGAATCATTTCTTTTTTGGCCGCTCGCCTAAAATTGAAAAAACGGCACTGTCGTTAAAAGATGTCGGAGTTATTTTTCTGGTATTTCTAGTGTCGTTTGTTACCGTTTTTCTTGTGGTTGGCCAGCTTCATTTCTTTAAAATTTTATAAATGAGCGAACCGGCCCGGCTTTATTACGAAAGACTTTTGTTTTACACCGATGAATTACAGCGTGTATCGGCGAAAGTAAAACGTTTTGCCTGGTATCGGTTTTTAGCATTTGTTGGCATATTCGCCCCACTTATAATTCTTGGGTGGGAAATTACCACACTGTATTGCACACTTCCCTTAATTGTGCTTTTTTTCTGGCTGATCAAAAGAAATCTTCGGCTCGATAAAATAAAGCAAACCCTTATTGTTAAAACGAAATTGCTGGAAGACGAGCTAAAGGCTCTGGATCATTCCTTTTTGCATTTTGAAAATGGCGAACAGTTTCTTAACGTGGAGCATCCGTTTGCCTACGATTTGGATTTGTTTGGCGAAGGTTCCATGTTTCAGTACTTAAACCGCACGGCAACTGTTGAAGGCCGGCAACGCCTGGCCGATTGGTTGCAAAAGCCGCTAAAAGAAAAAGTGGAGATTGAAAAACGTCAGGAAGCTGTTAAAGAATTGGCTGGAATGCCTTTGTGGCGACTCGACTTTTTAACCGAAGGCAACCTGTTTCAGGAAACCGAAGTGCAGTACGATGAAATCCGAAACTGGTCGGAAATGGAGCTCGGCCTGGATCGCGCAAATTGGTTAAAATGGATGATCCGTATTGTTCCGGCAATTACTGTTCTTGCCGCAATTCCTGCCGTTCTGGGGGTAAGTAATTTTTACCTGGTGGCAATGATATTTGTGCAGTTTCTGCTTTTGTTTGCCTTTACAAAACAGGTGAATTATTACTTCGGGTTTTTTGGCCGTAAGTCCGACCTGCTGGCAAAATACATGCAGTTGCTGAAGCTGATTGAGGAAAAAGAGTTTCGGTCTCCTTATCTCTGCGAGTTAAAGAGAAAAGTAACCGAACCATCGGCCGGAAAAATCTTTGGGGAGCTAAAAAGCCTGGTAAAAGAATTCGAGTACCGGCAGAATATTCTGGTTGGTGTGGTGTTGAACGGGCTTTTCACCTGGGATATTCGATGCGTTTACAAACTTTGGCTGTGGCACAAGCAAAATCACGACAGACTGGCCCGGTGGCTCGAAGTTATCGCCCAGGTGGATGCTTTTATAAGCCTGGCAAATTATGCCAATAATCACAGCGATTTTGTGTTCCCGGAAATCACAGATCAGGAATTTGCCTTATGTGCCACCGAACTGGGGCATCCGTTGCTGAAAAAGGACAAACGGGTGAATAATGATATTGAAATTGAAGGGTGGTCGAAAATAATGATCGTTACCGGGGCAAATATGGCCGGCAAAAGTACTTTCCTGCGTACCGTGGGAACAAATATTTTGTTGGCCGGAATGGGCGCGCCGGTTTGTGCTGCCTCAATGAAAATAAGGCCGGTTGATTTATATACCAACATGCGCACAACCGACTCGTTGCTTAAAGATGAATCGTATTTCTTTGCCGAGTTAAAACGGATAAAAGCAGTGCTCGATCGTTTGGCAGCGGGCGAGCAAATCTTTGTAATCCTCGACGAAATGCTGAAGGGAACCAATTCGATTGACAAGTTGAACGGTTCGAAAGAATTGGTGCGAAAACTGGCACAGCAGCCATGTGCGGCAATGATTGCCACGCACGATTTAAAGCTTAGCGATATGGAAAAAGAACTTCCGCAGCAGGTATTTAACAAGTGTTTCGAGATTCGGATTGAAAACAACGAACTGATTTTCGACTACAAACTATCTGATGGTGTTACACAAACCATGAATGCCACTTTCCTGATGAAAAAAATGGGGATTATTTAGTCCCTGAGACTCTGATTTCAGAAGCCGTCAGCTAACGGACGAGGCCAGGCTGCGATGTTGCAGACGTTGCATTTGTGGACGGCCTCTTTTGGTCGTTGCCCGGAGTTGAAGTAGAACCTTAATGAGAGCGGGAAGCTCCGAGGGATCGAGGAGATCACCCGTCCGAATTTAGGTTTTATGAAAACGTAGGGGAAGGGTCAAAAGCAGCCTTGAATTTTCTGCTTCGTCTTTGCTTTAAGGCAAAGATGAAGGCCCCCGGCAGGGAAAAAGCGGAATAGATCCGGAGGCGTTTCAAAGTTAAATCCATCGATAATTTCGGGGAATCCAGTCTTTGTCTGAAGATCATCTTAATACCAATGAGGAATTAAAATGAGCCTTATTTCAGGGAAATCCTCCTTTTGATCGAAATTCCCACAATAATCTCATTGTCTTCCCTAAGGCTCACAACGAGATTCAATTGATATTATATGGCACACGATTTTCCTTTTTATTCTCCCTTGTAACTAAAATAGCCTTGCGAGGTACTAATATTATGGCGCGAGGTATGAATAATAGTGCGCGAGGGGCTAAAAATATAGTGCGAGATAAAAATATTGTGGTGCGAGGTATAAAAAATAGTGTGCGAGGTAACCTCGCACATGAATAAAAGTACCTCGCAAGCATATATTATTACCTCGCATATAAATATTATTACCTCGCGGGTGCATATTAGTCCCTCGCACGGTAATATTATTCCCTCGCAGGCCTTTATTGTTAGCAGGGGTAACAAATACGCGGCAGATTATGATGTATTAGCCTTAAATCTTTTGTCTGTCAATAAATAATACCTGGTGTTTAACAGTAACAAATTGGCGCAACCATCTCCGTAAAATGTTTTGCGAATTCACAGGTGCGAGCAGGGAGAATTGTGGTTCTTCGCCCGCTTATATCCCTAATTTTATCCACACTTTTTCAACGGACGATTGTTAGTTATTGCCCCCGCGAACACCCTTGTAAAGCGGAGGATTTGATTATATTTGTGACAATTGGGTGAATTCTGTGTTTCGTAAATAAAAAACCAAGTCCCGTAAGCACAAAACCATTGAAAACACAGGGTTTCTGATAAATTCGAAAGTTGATTCTGGAGATTAAAGTATGAGCGCAAACTACGACGAAGGTGCAATTAAAACGTTAGACTGGCAGGAGCACATCCGGCGACGTCCGGGTATGTACATTGGGAAACTCGGAGACGGAACTTCTGCCGACGATGGTATTTATGTTTTGTTGAAAGAGGTGATGGATAACTCGGTTGACGAATTTATGATGGGGCATGGAAAAAAGATCCTTGTAAAGGTCGATCAGGATTTGGTTACCATCCGCGATTATGGCCGGGGAATTCCACTGGGGAAACTGGTGGATGTGGTCAGCAAAATGAATACCGGCGCAAAATACGATAACAAGGTTTTCAAAAAATCGGTAGGCTTAAATGGTGTTGGTATAAAAGCCGTGAATGCCCTTTCTTCCGATTTTACGATAAAAGCAGTGCGCGAAGGCGTGGCTAAAGAAGTATATTTTAGCCAGGGGGTTAAAACCGGCGAGAAAGATTATCAAAATCTCGACGAGGTAAATGGAACAGAGGTGAGGTTTGTCCCCGATGTGGAAGTGTTCAAGAAGTATCGTTATATGAACGATTATATCGTGAATATGATGAAAAACTATACCTTCCTGAACGCGGGCTTAACCATTGAGTACAACGGCGAACGTTTTCACTCGCGCAACGGATTACGTGATTTGCTCGAGGAAAATATGGATCACGACCCAATTTACCCAATTATACATCTCAGAGGCGAAGATATTGAAGTTGCCATAACACATGGTAATCAATACGGGGAAGATTATTATTCGTTTGTTAACGGTCAGCACACCACCCAGGGAGGGACTCACTTACAGGCTTTTCGCGAAGTTTTAGTGAAAACGATCAGGGACTTTTACAAAAAGGATTTCGACCCGTCGGATATACGGGCATCGATTGTGGCGGCTGTTAGCATTAAAGTAGAAGAGCCTGTATTTGAGTCGCAAACCAAAACCAAACTCGGATCGCGGGATATTGGCCCAAACGGTCCGTCGGTGCGTGCACATGTTGGTAATTTCCTGCAAACCGAGCTCGATAATTTCCTGCATAAAAACCATGAGGTTGCAGAAGTGCTCCTCAGACGTATTGTGGAGTCGGAGCGCGAAAGAAAAGCAATTTCGGGCGTGAAAAAACTGGCCCGGCAACGCGCTAAAAAGGCCAACCTGCATAACAAAAAACTGCGCGACTGCCGAATTCATTTCAACGAAAAACATGAACGCAAAGAAGAATCGAGCATTTTTATTACCGAGGGAGACTCGGCAAGCGGATCGATAACCAAATCGCGCGATGTAAATACACAGGCCGTTTTTAGCTTGAAAGGAAAACCGCTGAATACTTTTGGCCTCACCAAAAAAGTGGTTTACGAAAACGAGGAATTTAACCTCTTGCAGGCAGCATTGAACATTGAAGAAAGCATGGAAGACCTGCGGTACAATAAGGTAATTATCGCTACCGATGCCGACGTTGATGGAATGCACATCCGTTTGCTGCTCATTACTTTCTTTCTGCAGTTTTTCCCTGAATTGATAAAAAAAGGGCACGTTTATATTTTGCAAACACCGCTTTTCAGGGTGCGAAACAAGCAAAAAACGTTCTATTGTTATTCAGAAGAAGAGAGGGTGAAAGCCATAAATAAATTGCGTGGTAAACCCGAAATAACCCGGTTTAAAGGATTGGGCGAAATATCGCCCGATGAATTCAAGCATTTTATCGGGAAAGATATCCGCCTCGATCCGGTGCAAATGAAAAAGCACGAATCGGTGGCAGAAATGTTATCCTACTACATGGGTAAAAATACCCCCGAACGCCAGGATTTCATCATCGAAAACCTGTATGTTGAAAAAGACAAAGTGGAATAAGAGCCTCAAATAAAGTACGATAAATTTCAGAGAGAAGAATGTCAGAAGAGAATTTAAATCAGGAGGAAATTCAGGACGATAGTGTAAAAGAGGAAGTAATCTACCTTTCGGGCATGTACCGCGACTGGTTTTTGGATTATGCCTCGTACGTAATACTCGAACGGGCGGTGCCGTACATTAACGACGGGCTAAAACCCGTGCAGCGGCGTATTATGCATGCCATGCGCGAAATGGACGACGGGCGCTACAACAAAGTGGCCAACATTATCGGGCAAACCATGCAGTATCACCCGCACGGCGACGCTTCAATTGGCGATGCTATTGTGCAAATCGGGCAGAAAGAATTGCTGATCGACTCGCAGGGAAACTGGGGGAATATTCTTACCGGCGACGGTGCAGCAGCACCTCGTTACATTGAAGCCCGGCTGACGAAGTTTGCTTTGGAGGTACTTTTCAACCCGAAAACTACCGAATGGAAACTGTCGTACGATGGCCGTAAAAAAGAACCGGTTACACTTCCTGTAAAATTCCCGCTGCTGTTGGCGCAGGGAGTTGATGGTATTGCTGTTGGTTTGGCGTCAAAATTGTTTCCGCATAACTTTATCGAACTTATCGATGCCTCAATAAATTACCTTCGCGGAAAGGATTTTGAATTGTACCCCGATTTCCCAACCGGAGGATCGGCCGATTTTAGCAAATACAACGACGGTTTGCGCGGTGGTTCGGTAAAAGTTCGTGCCAAAATTGAAAAGCGCGACAATAAAACACTCGTGATTAACGAGGTGCCTTACGGAAAAACAACCACAACGCTGATTGAATCGATTATTAAGGCTAACGACAAAGGAAAAATCAAAGTAAAAAAGATTGACGATAACACGGCCGAGCATGTTGAAATATTAGTTCATCTGGCAGCGGGTGTTTCGTCCGATAAAACCATCGATGCGCTTTATGCATTTACCGATTGCGAAGTTTCGTTGTCGCCAAATGCCTGTATCATCGAAAATGACAAGCCGCATTTTATTGGCGTTTCCGAAATTCTGAAACGTTCGGCCGATTCAACAAAGGCCTTGCTGAAACTCGAACTGGAAATCCGTAAATCGGAACTGGAAGAGCAGTGGCATTTTTCTTCGCTCGAAAAAATATTTATCGAAGAGCGCATTTACAAGGATAAAAAGTTTGAGGATTCGGAAAACATGGACCAGGCGGTAGCGCATATCGACCACCGTTTAGAGCCATGGAAACCAAAATTAAAACGCGAAGTTACCCGCGAAGACATTCTGAAACTGATGGAAATTCGGATGGCGCGGATACTGAAATTTAACAAGGACAAAGCCAACGAACTATTGAAATCGATTGAAGATGAAATTGCAGAGATCGAGCATAACATCGAAAATATTATCGATTTCACCATTGAGTGGTTTAAACACCTGAAAAAGAAATACGGTAAGGGCAAGGAGCGCAAAACAGAGATACGCAGTTTCGAGAATATTGTAGCCTCGAAAGTGGTGGTGAAAAACGAAAAACTGTATGTTGATCGGAAGGAAGGATTTATGGGAACATCGCTTCGTAAAGAAGAATTTGTTTGCGACTGTTCGGATATCGACGACATTATTGTTTTCCGCCGCGATGGTTCGTATTTCATCACCAAAGTTTCGGATAAAGCTTTTATCGGCAAAAACATTTTGCACCTGGCCGTTTTCAAGAAAAACGATAAACGCACCATTTACAACGTGGTGTATAAAGACGGAGAATCGGGTAATTTCTACATGAAACGCTTTTTTGTTACGGGCGTTACCCGCGACAAAGAGTACAACCTTACAAAAGAAACGAAAGGCTCGCGCATTGTCTATTTCTCGGCCAACCCAAATGGCGAAGCAGAGATTTTACGCGTTGTTTTAAAGCCAAAGCCACGAATTAAAAAGCTTGTTTTTGAAGAAGATTTGGGCGAGTTGGCCATTAAAGGTCGCCAATCGATGGGGAATATCTTAAGTAAAAACGATATTCATAAAATCACCCTTAAAGAAAGAGGCGTTTCTACGCTTGGAGGTCGTAAAATCTGGTTCGATCCGGATGTATTACGACTGAATGCCGATAGCCGCGGAACCTTCCTGGGTGAATTTTCGGGCGAAGATAAAATCCTGGTTATCTACAAAAATGGTGAGTTCCAGTTGTATAATTACGATTTGAGTAACCACTTCCAGCAAGATATTCTGGTGATCGAAAAATTTGATCAACGTAAGATTTTGTCGGCGGTGTATTACGATGCCGACCAAAAATATTACTACGTAAAACGTTTTGAAATTGATGAACCCGAAGGAAAACTGATACGTTTTATTGGCGAAAACACCGATAATAAACTCATTAGTTTAACCTGGGTGCATTATCCGCGTTTGGAGCTTACGTTTGGCGGAAAGAATGCCGAGCGCGAAAATGAGATCATCGAAGTGGCCGAGTTTATCAGTGTAAAATCGTGGAAGGCAAAAGGTAAGCGACTGAGTAATTACGAAGTGGATAATATTAAAGAAATTGAGCCGGTAATTAAAGATGATTACGATCATCATGAAGAGGAAGTAGAAGAACCGGAAACGGAACAGGATAGCAAACCGGACAAAAAAGAGGAGGTTGATGATATCCCGTTTGAAGTAACCCGGCCGAAAAGGGAAGATGACGGGCAAGGCTCTTTGTTTTAGCCAGTAACAGAAGAAAAAAGATGCGAGTATATTTGATTGGATACATGGGGTGTGGAAAGTCGCGTATGGGGCGCCATTTGTCGGAGCATATGGGGCTGCAGTTTATCGACATGGACGATTACATTGAAGAAAGAAACTGCAAAACAGTGCCGCAGCTATTTGCCGATTACGGCGAAGATGGCTTTCGGCAAAGAGAGCGAAAGGCTTTGGAAGAACTAGCTGAATTCACCGACGTTATAATTGCTACCGGCGGCGGAGCTCCTTGTTTCTTTGATAATATCGACCTGATGAATAAAACTGGGAAGACCGTCTTTTTGAATATCGACCCGGCTATTCTTGCCGACCGTCTCATGAATTCGAAAACCGAACGGCCACTGATTAAAGGAAAATCGCGCGAAGAATTGGTTGCCTTCATCGATGAAACACTAAAGAAACGGAAGCAATTTTATTCGCAGGCACAATTTGAAATTACTGAGCCCGATTTTAGCCTTGATCGTATTCAGGAAATGATTTCGTAATTCAGATAGTTCCTCCCCCTTAATTCATTTTGCTTTTGCATTCTCCTGAAATAGGCTTTAAATTAGCTAAGTCTTAGGTCAAATACAATGTACAGGAGAATATTAGTCCACAAGTTTAAGTTGCTTGAAGGTCCTTTTGCCTTTTTCCTTTATACTTTTGACTTGATAAAATAAAGAAGCATGTCAACAGTTGCAGAAGTTTTTGCGCATACGCTAAAAGAAATCGGGGTACGCTATGTTTTTGGAGTTCCCAGTGGAAACATGATCGATTATGTGGAAGCGTTGCGAAAAGAAGATGGCATCGATTTTATATTGGTTGGGCACGAAGCAACCGCTGCTTTTCTGGCCGGAGTTTGTGGCCGGTTAACCGGAGTTCCGGGCGCGTGTTTTGCTACATTTGGCCCGGGAGCAACCAATTTAAGCACAGGCGTTGGCGGCGCTCAGCTCGACCGATTCCCGCTGTTGGCTTTTACCGATGAAATGCCCGATGAGTTGTTAAAACGCACCGTGCAAATGAACATCAATCATCAGCAGCTTTTCTTTCCTTTAACAAAGTGGACAACCCGCCTGAACGAGAATAACGTTGAAGAAATTATTTTGAAAGGAGCGGGAATTGCAACTGACGATCAACCGGGTGCCGTGCATATAGGTATCCCTGCCGGAATTGGCGGAAATCAGGTGCAGAAAGTAAAAGCTGAAGTGGATTACCTGCGTTTGGAAAAGAAACGCTGGTCGCCCCTGGTTGCCGATCAGATTGCGAAAGTTGAAAAGCTCATCCAAAAATGTAAAAAGCCTGTTTTAGCTGTCGGACTATCGGCGGTACACGTTAAAATAAATGAGCAGCTTGTTGCGCTGGCTGAAAAGTTGCAGGCTCCGGTGGTGCTTACGCCAATGGCAAAAGGCCTGTTCCCCGAAAATCATCCCTTGTATGCAGGAGTGCTTTTTCATGCCTTATCAAACCAGGTTGCCAAAGTTTATTCGCAGGCCGATCTGGTTATTGGAATAGGGTACGATCCCGTGGAGTTTAATTACGAAGACTGGATGCCTGAAGTGCCGCTGATTCATATCGACCAGCAGGAGGCCGATGTGGCAAACGGGAAAATTCCGGAAGTATTTAATGTGTTGGGAGCACTGGACCTTGCCTTGAATGAGTTGCAAAAACTGGATGTAAATCCTAAGGCATGGGATCATCAGGTTTTAGAAGCAAACAAGCAGCATATATTACAAATGCTGACTCCAAAAGACGACAGTTTTGGCTCGCTGGCAGTGCTTGATGGATTGCGAAAGGTTTTGCCCGACGAAGGAATTCTAAACGTTGATGTAGGTGCCCATTTGCACCTGGTTGGGCAACAGTGGCGCACTCCAAAGCCAGAGAAACTACTAATGACAAATGGCTGGTCGAGTATGGGTTTTGCCATCCCGGCAGCTTTGGCGGCAAAACTTTGCAATCCCGATTTGCCTGTTGCAGCACTAATGGGTGATTGCGGTTTCCTGATGATGGTTGGCGAATTGGCAACGGCAAAACGTCTTAACCTGAATATCGTTTTTGTGGTGATTTACGATGAGAGCCTGTCGCTGATAAGCATAAAACAGAATAAGAAGAATTTCGATAGCAGTTACGGAACGGATTTACATTTGTTGAGCGATGAGCCAACCAATCATTATTTTGGAGTTTCGGTAGTTCGGGTAACTAACAGCGAAGCCTACAAAATTGCCTTGGAAAAAGCTTTTGCCGGTGATGGCCCCGTTGTAATAGAGGCTGTGGTAAGCAACAACGAGTATGAGGATTTGGTGTTGCAGCCCAATAAATAAATTCTTATTATATTTATTCTTTAAATAAAACAAACCATATTTTCGAATTTCAGCTGAATAAAAAATGAAAACCAACAAACAACTCCAGTTAGCTTTTGATTTTGTACAATATACCGGGCAAAATATCTTTCTTACCGGCAAAGCCGGAACCGGAAAAACAACTTTTCTGAAAAGCCTGAAACAACGTTCGCCCAAACGCATGGTGGTGGTGGCGCCAACGGGTGTGGCGGCTATAAATGCCGCAGGCGTTACTATTCATTCGTTTTTCCAGCTGTCGTTTGCACCTCAGGTAGGGCACGAGAGCAAACACAGCAGCGAACAGCGGTTTACCAAAGAAAAGATAAATATTATGCGAAGCCTCGATCTGTTGGTAATCGATGAGGTAAGTATGGTTCGCGCCGACGTTTTGGATGCCATCGATCGCACACTTCGTCGCTTTAAAAACAAACGAAAGCCTTTTGGTGGTGCGCAGGTTTTAATGATTGGCGATTTGCAACAGTTGGCTCCGGTGGTGAAAAACGAAGAATGGGGCTTGTTGCGCCACGAATACGATACCCCTTATTTTTTCAGCAGTAAAGCACTGCGCGAATTTCCGCATGTAAGTATCGAACTCACCGAGGTATTTCGTCAGCAAGATGAAAAGTTTATTGCTTTGCTAAACAAGGTGCGCGAGAATAAATTGGATGAAGAAGCCCGTCAGTTGCTGAATACGCGTTATATCCCTGACTTTGTTCCGGGCGATGAGGACGGTTACATTACACTTTGTACGCACAATATAAGTGCGCAGCGGATTAATGATTCGAAACTGAGTGTATTAACCGGCAAAAAGCAAGTTTTTACGGCCTCGGTTGAGGGAAAATTTCCTGAATATTCGTACCCCACTGATTTTAAACTCGAACTGAAAGTTGGTGCGCAGGTGATGTTCGTAAAAAACGACTCCAATCCTGAAAAGCGCTTTTATAACGGTAAAATAGGGCAGGTGCAGTCGATCGCCGATGATCGGGTGTACGTACTTTGCCCGGGCGAGGATGAGGAGATTGAAGTGGAACCGCAAAACTGGGAAAACTATAAATATTCAATCGATAAAGAATCGGGCGAGATACGTGAAGAAATGGAAGGTATGTTCACCCAGATTCCGTTGAAGCTGGCCTGGGCCATTACCATTCACAAAAGCCAGGGATTAACCTTTGAGAAGGCCATTATTGATGCCGAAGCTTCGTTTGCGCACGGGCAGGTTTATGTGGCACTAAGTCGTTGTAAATCGCTGGAGGGCATGGTGCTTTCATCGCCAATTGCCGGCAAAAGCATTATTAACGATCAAAAAGTTAGTGGTTTTATTCGCAATGTGGAAGAAAATCAACCCGGCGAGCAGGAATTAAATGCTGCCAAACTGGCTTTTCAAAAAGAACAGTTAACCGAGATTTTTCGCTTTTACCGCTCGGAAAACTTACTGCGAAATATTGCCAGGCTGGTGAACGAAAATAAAGGTAGTTTCCCGGATGTTACGATTGCGCAGATTGAAAAAATGCGCAACGGTAATGATAACGAGATTGTAGCTGTGGCAGCAAAATTTCATAAGCAGATTACTGATTTATTGCGGCAACAGCCCGATGTTTATCAAAACGATCCTTTACAGGAGCGCATAAAAAAAGCGGCGGCTTATTTTGGCGAAAAGGTGCAACATGTTCTGGCCGATGGAATTAAAAAAATCGACATGGATGTTGACAATAAGGAGATAAAGCGCCAGTTGAAACGTTATGTAACCGACCTGAAAGATGATGTGCAGTTAAAACTGACCGCATTTGAATCGTGCCTGGAAGGATTTGATGTAAAACGACTGATGGATTCGCGCGCCAAAACGCTGGTGAAACAAAGCAAGTCTTCGGGGAAACAAAAGGCGAAAGAAATTACCGATTTCGAAAATATCCCGAATCCCGAATTGTTCGAACAATTACGCAATTACCGCACGGAAAAGGCCGGTGAACTGGAGATTCCACCGTTTATGATTTTTTCGCAAAAAGTTTTGTATGCACTGGTAAATTATCTTCCAACCGATGCCGCATCGCTGAAACTGATTAATGGTTTGGGACCCCGAAAAGTAACGCAGTTTGGAGCTGATATTACAGCAATCATTCAGCATTATTGTAAAGAAAACAAGATTGAAAAAGGGGAGATTCCATTGCAGGAACCCCAAAAGGAAAAGAAGGAAAAAGTGGATACAAAGCTGCTTAGTTTTGATTTGTTTAAGTCCGGAAAATCCATTGAAGAGATTGCAAAAGAACGTGCTCTTTCGGCAAATACCATCGAGGGGCATTTGGCGCATTACATTAAGCTGGGCGAACTGGAGGCCACCCGTTTGGTAGAAGAGGAGAAGCTGAAAAAAATAGCCGAATACTTCGAAAAAGCTGAGGACAAATCCTTTGGTGCCGCAAAATCGCATTTCGGAGAAGAGGTGAGTTATGGCGAGTTACGGATTGGTTTGAGTTATTGGGAGCATGAAAATGAACAGAAAAATTAGTTGCACTTTCCACCTCAATCCGAATTTTTGGAAATAACCCAACTTATCACGAACTTCGCAGTGCGCTGGTTAACTAATACCTTTTTTTACCATGAAACCATTGTGCTGTTTTCTGATTCTTAACTTTGCGCTGCAGATATTTGCTTTCCCCCGCGAACTTACTTTTTCCAATTATTCAATCAATGAAGGGCTGTCGCAAAGTGTTGTGAATTGTCTGTTTCAGGATTCGCAGGGTTTTATCTGGGTGGGTACCCAAAACGGATTGAACCGCTTCGATGGCGAAAATTTCAGGGTTTATCGCTACCTGCCGAACGATTCACTTTCCATTTCCAATAACTGGATTTATGCCCTTTCGGAAGACCGACAGGGAAATTTGTGGATCGGCACTAAAGGAGGATTGAACAAATACCTCCGCGAAAAAGATTGTTTTCAACGGATAAATTATCGCACCGGTTACAATCCCGAGGTGAGCACGCACAGTTATAATAACCAGCTTTTAAGCAACGGGCGATTACTTGTGCACACGCCGCCGGTAATTTCTGTTTTTAAGCCCGAAGCATTACAATTTTCACATTTTCAAAGCGATATTCCGTTCGATCCTGCCATAAAAGATGTAAAACTTCCGGTGTTGGAAGATCGCGATGGCACAGTTTGGACAGGATGCTCGGAAGGTATTGCAGTCTTTTCATTCGCAGATGAAGAATTTACTTGCTATCCGTTTTTATCCGGCAGCGGCGATACATTGCAACAAGCAAATGTTACCGAATTATTTCAGGATGCAAAATCCCGGATATGGGCCGGAACAACAGAAGGCTTGTATCTTTTTAACCGAGAAAGGAAAGGTTTTGAAGAGCGGGTTTTTGCACTTGCATCGGGCGAAGAATTTACTTTTAGCAACTGCGTTCGCAGCATCGTAGAAACAAATTCGGGGCAACTGATAGTGGGAACCGAAGGAAACGGAATTTACTTTCTGACAGAGGAGGCCGGAAAATACTCGATCGAAAATTTAACATCGGAAAACAGCGGGCTGGCGCATAATATTGTTCAGAGTTTGTTGATCGATAAATCGGAAAACCTGTGGGCAGGCACGCTGGCCGGTATCAGCAAAACCGATTTAAAAATGGATAAGTTCCGGCTTTTCCGCCGTAGTAACTCGCCTACATCAATCGATTTGCTGGGAAATGTAATTGCCGGAATGCTAAAAAACGACGATGGCAAACTGTGGATCGGGAACTGGGGGCAGGGGCTAAATATTGTTGATCAGGAAAACAATGAGGTAGAACATTTTTCATCGCAACACAGTGGAAATCAATTTCTGCCCAACGATTTTGTGCATGTGATTTTTAAAGACAATGAAAGCAATATTTGGTTAGGTACCCGCGATGGAATTTTCATTTGGGATAAACAGAAAAGGCTTTTTGAAGATTGGCGGCAATATTTTGACCGCCCCGATTGGCCGGCATTGGCGAATTCACGAATTTATCACATTATTCAGGATAAAAACGATCGATACTGGATCGGAACTTCAGTTGGAGTTTACCTGGTAAATAAAAACTCGCACGAAACGATAAGGTTTGGTCAGCAGGAAAACGGTTCCCGAAAAATTAGTTCAAACCTCGTTTATACTCTTTTGGAAGATTCCGACGGATTGATATGGATGGCGACCATCGGTGGGCTGGATGTGTATAATCCGGCAACCGATAAACTAATTCATTATAACAAAGCAGAAGGTCAACTGAGCAGCGATTTTGTTATTTCGTTGTGCGAAGACAAGCGCCAAAGGATATGGATTGGTACCAATGCGGCACTCAATATTTTTGATAAAAACACGCAGCAGTTTAGCTATCTGGATGAGAATGACGGTTTGCCCAGTAATTACATTTACGAAATTGTTGAAGACAAAAATCACGATTTATGGTTTGCCACCGGTAATGGTTTGTGCCGGTACAATTTGGATAAAAATGAGATTCAGGTTTTTACTCCCGAAGACGGATTGCAAAGTTCTGAATTTAACCTGCGCGCAGCCTACTGTGCTGATGATGGCGAACTGCTGTTTGGCGGAATGAATGGCTTCAATACTTTTTATCCCGACTCGTTGAAAGGAAATCCTTATGTGCCCGATATTGTGTTCACGGCTTTTACCATCACCCGTAACAATCAGCAACACGAAATTAATATTACCCCTGATTCGAAAGTGGTTTTAAAGCACGATGTGCAATCGTTTACCATCGAATTTGCCGCCCTTGAGTTTACCAACGCAAACAAAAACAGTTATGCCTATAAAATGGAAGGCATTTCAAGCGAATGGAATGAAATTGCCAACCGCAAGTTTGTCCCGTTTTTTGCTTTGCCGGCCGGTGAATATACTTTCTCGGTTAAGGGATCAAATAACGATGGTGTTTGGAATCAGGAAGGGGTGAGTTTGCAAATCGTTGTATTGCCTCCGTGGTGGCGCAGTAAAGTGGCTTACATGGCCTATTTTGTATGGATTGTTTTGGGTATTTGGGCGTATATAAAATTGCGCGAACGGCGACTTCTGCTCGAAAAAGTTAAGTTGGAGAAAAAAGTGCTGGAACGTACTATTCAAATTAAAGAGCAGAATGAAGTAATTACGGTTAAAAACAAAGAATTAAACGAGTTAAACCGCACAAAAGACAAATTTTTCTCCATAATCGGGCACGATTTGCGTAATCATTTTAATATCATTATTGGTTTCTCCGAAAATCTGCTGATGAGTTTCAAAAACATGGATGCAGCCAATCAGGAAAGACACATATCAAATATTTACAAATCGTCGATACAGGCGAACGACTTGTTGGGAAACTTATTAACCTGGGCACGCTTGCAGCGAAATGCCATTGCTTTTAATCCTGAACGCGTAAAAGTTACCGAAAAAATCAGGGAGATATTGCGTTTTCATGAAGAGGCTGCTTTAAAAAAGAATATATTGATTGAGGTTTTTGCAAAAGAAGAGCTGGTTGCCAATGTGGATGTGAATATGTTTTCCACGATTATGCGTAACCTGCTTGCCAATGCCGTAAAGTTTACACATAACGATGGCGAAATCGCGGTTTCCGTATCAAAACAAAACAGCTGGTGTGAAGTGAAAATCGCCGACAATGGTATCGGAATAGCCGCCGATAAACTGCAAAGTATTTTTAGTATTGAAAGTACTGAAGTTGTCCGCGGAACAAATGGTGAAAAAGGTACCGGACTGGGGTTGGTATTATGTAAAGAATTTGTTGAAAAACATGGCGGCAAAATAAGTGTTAAAAGCCAGGTTGGAAAAGGAAGCGAATTTGTATTTTCCTTGCCTTTGCATGAATCAACAAAACCGCAATCCATCGTTTAGCCGCTTGTGCTTTTTAACGAAATGAGGGTGTTTTAAACAAGCCGGCTGGTTCTATCCCAAAAGCAATCCACACCTTATTACGGCAAATAAGTATGAATTCCTTTCAGGACTTAGCCGTTAATTCAATCTTCGTTAAAAGATATTGTATAAACCTTCGCCGTCTTTTTCAAACTGTGCAATGCTGATGTCGGTCATTGGGTGCTTTATCAGTTGGAAAAGCAACTCGGGGTTAATTGTAGCCGACTGTGCTCCGGCCATACTTACCCGGTGAATCTGGTCAACAGTTTTAAAACTGGCTGCCAGTACCTTGGTGTCAAGTTTAAATTCTTTGGTATTTTTAACAATGTCGCCAACAACTTCAATTCCATGCGACGAAATATTATCTAACCGGCTAACGTAAGGTGCAACAAAATCGGCTCCGGCACGCGATGCCACCAAGGCCTGTTGCTGCGTGAAAATAGCCGTTGCCGTTACATTAACACCTGCATCTTTTAGTATGCGCATGGCTTTGTAACCTTCTATCGATATCGGAATTTTAGCGTAAAAATTATCGCCCAGATTAAAGTAGCTTTTGTAGGTTTTCGCCTCCTTAACCATTTCTTCGGCTTTGTTGCTCATCACCTGAACGTGAACACTTCCCCGGCCCACAATATCGATAATATTCTGAATGGCTTCCGAAAGCTTTAACCCCGATTGTTTTAAGATGGTAGGATTTGTAGTTACCCCTGTTAACGGGAAAAAATCGTATAAATCTTTTAGTGCCTGAATGTCGGCGGTGTCTGCCAGATAAATCATTTTTATTTTTATTTTTTTGTTGAAATATAGTACAGGCGATCAGTTCTGTTTTAGTAAGTACTGCAAAGATAGCTATGATTTTTCCGGAGGCACTTTTTTTCAGGCGCTTCAATATATTTGTTAACATGAAATGAGCACAAGTACAAAATTTATTTATCGGGAATCGATTGGAAAGCAGTGCGAATTTTACCTGTTGCCTGTGCACTTGCAATTTTAAACACATGAAATTTTTTGGCAAGGAAATATTCTTCCTGCTTTGTCGTTTCCGATTCCAGAAACTTTTGACTTTTTTTGTAGCATGATAGTTAAACGAGTGGGGATTTTTTGTTTGCTGCTTTTGGCAGTGTCTGTGGCTTTCGGGCAAAGTAAAATGGTTACCGCGTTGGATGTGCCAAATATTGAACAAACCATAAATATTGAAGGGTTCACAGCTGCACTGGATAGCTTTCCCCGGTCGGCACAAAAGGGCTACCTGGAGCAGTTTCTTGTTCCCGGAAACGATGGGTATATCATCAGTCGTTTTGGACCGCGTTCGGGGCGCATGCACTATGGCACCGACATAAAAATGTATAAAGGCGACACGGTGGTGGCCACACAAAGCGGAGTTATTGCCCGCGCCAACTGGGGCCATGGTTTTGGTCGGTTGGTGGTTATTCAACATCGGAATAATATTGAAACGTATTACGCTCATCTCACCAAATTTCTGAAGGAAAAAGGCGATACCGTGGAAAAAGGGGAGCCGATAGGTTTGGCCGGAAGTACAGGGCGTGCACGGGGTGTGCATTTGCATTTCGAAATGCGCGAAAACGGAAAGCCTTTTGATCCCGAACTGGTGTTTGATTTTAAAGAAGAAAAAATACGCGACGATGCCTTTAATACCGAAAGTTTAATGGCGCTGCATAAAAAGCTAAAACCAAAAGGCTATTCTACCAATGTTGCAGTGCCCGAATATTACAAGGTGCGCTCAGGCGATTCGCTTTGGGTGATCTCGCGAAAGTTTAAAACCTCGATTACCGAGTTGTGCCGCCTGAACAATATTGCCGAAAATGCCGTATTGCAAATCGGGCAACCGCTGCGAATGTACTAAGCGAATATTGCCATTCGTATTTTTACGGGATCTTTCAAAAAACAAAACAAAAAATGATTGAAAATATAGATTTACCAAAAGCTATAAATGCTGCCGGCGTGCCTGCTACCTTTGCCAACGAACACTACGGCACACACGAACGAAATACTTTCGATATTTGGCTGGCCGATTCAGATCAACCCACGCCGCTTGTAATTTACATACATGGCGGTGGCTTTATTGGTGGCGACAAAAGCCGCTACTACGATTCGGAAGACTGGGTGCGTTTGCTCAATGCCGGTATTTCAATAGCCAGCATTAATTACCGTTTTATGAGCGAGGCTCCATACGGTATTCTGGCCAGCTTGAACGACTCAAAGCGTTGCCTGCAATACATTCGGGCCAACGCCGAAAAATATAATATCGATAAAAAACGAATTGCCTGCAGTGGTGGCTCCGCAGGTGCCGGAACTTCCTTGTGGCTGGCTTTTTCCGATGATATGGCTGATAAAGAAAATAACGATCCGGTGTTGCGGGAATCGACAAAAATATCTTGTGCAGCAGCTTTTTCCACGCAATCCACTTACGATATTCTGCGCTGGCCCGAACTGATTGGCATTCCTCCTTATCAAAATCCCGAGGATCTATTGACCATTGCCCGTGTTTTTGGTCTGAAATCGGCTGAGGGTGTTGATTTGTTCGCCCAAAATGAAATTCGATCGGAACTCGATTTTCTTGCAAAAATGACAAAAGATGCGGTGCCATTTTTTGTGTTCAATCATTACGAAGGGGGCATGCCGACCAACGAAGACGAATTGCATCATCATCCGCTGCATGCCAAAGCGCTTAAAGACCGCGCCGACGAAGTAGGTGCCGGGGCAATTGTTTTCGCTCCGGCCATCGGAATTTCAGATCCTTCGGGTAACGATGTGGTTGAATTTTTCATTGAAAACCTCAAGAGTTAATAAATATTCAAAAATGATGCATATTTATACGTTGTTTTTTGAATTCATTCAAAATTTTTCATCTTTGCGCAGCTAATATATAAGACTAAAGAAATGAAAGTTTTAAAATTCGGAGGTACATCGGTTGGCTCGCCCGCTAATATGAGGGCTGTTATGGATTTGGTAACCGATGGAGAGCAAAAGATTGTGGTGTTATCAGCCATGTCGGGAACGACCAATTCGTTGGTGGAAATTTCAAATTACCTTAAGAAGAAGAATAAGGATACCGCGAGTATTTTTATTGGTAATCTGGAGGAGAATTATAAAAAAGTAGTTGCTGAACTTTTTACTTCCGAAGAAAACAAGAAGAAGGGATTACGGCTTATTAAAGAGGTCTTTCAAACCATAAAATCATTTACATCGGGTACTTTTAACGAAGTTGGCGAAAATACAATTCTGGCGCAGGGCGAAATTATTTCTACCAACCTGGTAACCCTGCTGATGAACGAAAACGGCCACGACACAAAATTGTTACCGGCCCTCGATTTTATGAAGATTGATGAGGACAAAGCTGCCGACCTGAATTACATTCGCGAGCATATTAAGCCGGTTTTGAAAGAGGTTGGCGAGGCGAAATATTATATTACCCAGGGTTTTATTTGTAAAGATGCCAATGGCGAAATTAACAACCTGCAACGTGGTGGTAGTGATTACACTGCATCGTTGATTGGCGCTGCCATTGATGCCGATGAAATTCAGATTTGGACGGATATCGATGGCTTTCATAACAATGATCCGCGCTTTGTAGAGAATACCAGAAAAATCGATCAGCTGTCGTATAACGAAGCGGCTGAGCTGGCTTTTTTCGGCGCAAAAATTCTGCATCCGCAAACGGTTTTGCCGGCACGTGTTCAGAATATTCCGGTTCGCCTGAAAAATACCATGAACCCTACTGATAACGGTACACTTATTACTGCCGAGTCGGATGGGCGAGGAATAAAAGCTGTTGCCGCAAAAGATGGTGTTACGGCTATTAAAATTCGTTCGGGAAGGATGTTGAATGCCTATGGTTTCCTGGCCAAGGTTTTTAAAGTATTTGCCGATTTTCGTACGCCTATCGACATGATTTCAACTTCGGAGGTGGCCGTGTCATTAACAATTGACGATACCCGAAATCTTGCCTCAATAAAAGGGGAACTGGATAATTATGGAAGTATTAGTCTCGATCAGGATATGACCATTGTTTGTATTGTTGGCGATATTATTCAGGAGGAAAAAGGTTTTGCATCGAAGGTGTTTAATGCGTTGGATGGAATCCCAATTCGTATGATTTCGTACGGCGGAAGCCGCCACAATATCTCGATTTTGGTGCCAACGGAGCGCAAAAAGGAAACACTTCAGGCTTTAAGTGATAATTTATTGAATGGATTATAACGGAAGAAATTCCGGATAGCGACGAATCTCGAATAAGATCCCAAACAGCTTTCGCGGCTGGTTAAAACCCGGGAAACTGCAGTTTTAAATTTTGGGTATTGTTCGGGATTTGTTTTTTATGGCCTGCCTCATGCGAAAGTTGGTAAACTTCCGAAGCCTCAAAGCGCGATGCAATAGTAATTTCGAATCTACCGGTAAGCGGTTGCATTGTTTCCAAAGCTTTTTCGTGGGTGTTATTGTCTTTCGAAATGTGGCTCAGAAATACGCATCTCAAATCGCCGTTGGTGTGTTTATCCAGTAATTCAAAAGTCTGGTCGTTCGACAGGTGACCGACATTCGAGGCAACTCTTTCTTTCAGAAACTGTGGATAGCGGCCTTCCCAAAGCATTTTGTCGTCGTAGTTCGATTCCAGGAACAAAGCATGGCATTTTGCTACATGCGCTTTTACATTGTCGCAGGCTTCGCCAATGTCGGTAAAAACCCCGATGCTCAGGTCGTTGTAGCTAATTCTGAATGAACACGGATCGGCAGCATCGTGAAGTTTCTGTACGGGATGAACGGTAAAGTCGTCGATTGCAATGGTTTCATCGCAGGTAAAAAACTTCGGGAAGTCGGGCCGTAGGTTTTTATACGAGCCATCGTAGGTTTTGGCGGTCATGTACACCGGAATCTGAAGGCGTTTTCCCATAACCCGTGCTCCGCGCATGTGGTCGCTGTGCTCGTGCGTAATAAAAAGTGCCCGTAGTTTGCCCGAATCCAAACCGCGTTCGTCCATACGTTTCAGAATTTGCTTGGTAGAAATTCCGGCATCGACCAAAATCGCCGAATTTTCGTTGCCAATGTAATAGCAGTTTCCGTTACTTCCTGAAGCGATGGCGCAAATTTCGAGCATATTGTTTTGTTATTTGTCATCGCCCGACGATGGTGCAGGCGATGACTATGGTGTTTTTTATTTTACGAGTTTTGAAATGGCACGGAACGAAGGATCGCCGGCCGAGCGGGTTAATTCAAACAGTATCGATTCGTACGAGCTCATCATAATTCCTTCGAAACGGAAACGCTCTTTTGCCAATTCAATATTAGCCGCAGTGCGCGATGATACACAATCCATAACTACGATCGGGTTCAAACCGGCGGCTTTTAAATCAACAGCAGTTTGCAATACACACACGTGCGATTCAATGCCGCAGATGATGATGTTTTTCGCATTCAGTTCCTTTAATTTTTCGGTAATTTCAGGCACATCATAACAGCTGAAGTCTTTCTTTTCAAAGTAGCTGAATTCATCAAAAGCAGCCTGAATTTCGGGCATTGTTTCGCCTAATCCTTTGGTGTATTGTTGCGATACCAACATCGGTACTTCCAGCTCTTTTAAGCCCTGAGTTAGTGTTTCGCAATTTTTCAGGAGTGTTTCATTATCGTTCATGGCAACAATCAGTCGCTCCTGAATATCGATAATTAATCCAACTGTATTTTCTTTGGTAATTCTCATCTTCAATATCGGGTTATCAATCTACATCAATCTTCTATCAATCTACATCAATCGTCAGTCAATCTTTCTTCTCACTTTTGGCCTGTAAGCGCGATTTGCTTCCGAGATACCCGCCGTGGTGACGTTTGGCATAATCTTCGTTTGAAAAACCAATTTTGTTCATCATCGACACTACCAGAGCGTCGCCAATTACAGTCATAACGGTGGTTGATGTTGTTGGAGAAAGTCCCAGCGGGCAAACCTCCTTTGGGTTTCCGGTGTAAATAAAAGCATCAGCTGCTTTTGCCAGCACGCCTTCCGGGTTACTCGAAATAACAATCAGCGGAATTCCGGCATATAAATTTTCTGCCAGCTCAATCAGCTCAATAATTTCGCGTGTTTTTCCCGAGTTGGAGATCACCAGTAAAACATCGTTTTGTTGCAGCACGCCCAGGTCGCCGTGTTGCGATTCACTGGGGTGAAGAAAAACCGCCGGCGTTCCGGTAGAGCTAAAAGTGGTTGCAATATTGGCTGCAATTTGCCCGGCTTTTCCCATTCCGCTGGTCACCAGTTTCCCGTTTTTTTCGTGTACCTGTCGGTGTATCAATTCAATAGCATCAAGTATTCCGTCTTCTACCGGAATAGCCTGAATGGCCTTTGCTTCGTGTTCAATAACTTGTCTGATCGCTTCCTTCATTATAATCTGTTTAAGTGCTGCAAATCTACTCAAAAAAAAGAAGTGGCTCAGTACGGTATTTCTGTTTTAGCAGAATTTTACAATCAAGTGATTTTGGTTACAGAAAAAATGTGTTGTAAGTCATAAAATTTCAAAACAAAATGAAGGGTTTAACGGTTAAATAATCGTTACATTTAACATTAATTTTTAAAACTGAAAGTCAATTAGCACAGGAATTGGTGTTTAAACCTTGTTTATGTTTCTGGCCCGGTGGTATTTGACTTTCAACGACAAACAACTAATATAAAATGAGCATATAAATGGATTCGCATCAAATGAAAGGATTACATGAAAAATGCGATATCCACACGATGCCTTTAAAGTAAATATTTAATCGTATGAAAATTCACGAATATCAAGCCCGAAATTTATTCAGGAAGTACGGGATTCCTGTGCCGGAAGGAGTTGTATGCCACACGGTTGATGAAGTAAAACAAAATGTATCGGACAAAGACAAGCTGCGAGTTGTAAAAGCGCAGGTACATGTTGGCGGACGTGGAAAAGCCGGTGGCGTTAAATTGGCGAACACAAAAGCCGAGGCCGTGGAAAAAGCCGGGCAAATTCTTGGCATGGACATTAAAGGTATATGCGTTGAAAAAGTATTGGTTGCCGATGCTGTTGACATTGAAAAGGAGTTTTACGTTGGTCTGATCAATGACAGAAACACCAAGTCAGTAACATTGATGGCCAGTGCCGAAGGTGGCGTTGAAATTGAAGAAGTGGCAAAAGTATCGCCCGAGAAAATCATTAAAATGTCTATCGATCCTGCGATTGGATTAATGCCGTGGCAGGCACGTAAAATTGCCATTCAACTGTTTGCCGACCCAAAAGAAATCAGGCAGTGTGCCAATATTCTGGTGAAACTATACCAGCTTTATGTTGATACCGACTCGTCGCTGGCCGAGATCAATCCGCTGGTTCTTACACCCGATAAGCAGGTTCTGGCCATCGACGGGAAAATGAATTTTGATGACAATGCCTTGTATCGTCAGAAAGAAATCTTGAGCATGCGCGAAGCCGATAAAGATGAGCTGAAAGAAATTGAAGCCAATGCAAAAGGGCTTTCATACATTAAATTGGATGGAAATATCGGTTGTATGGTAAACGGTGCCGGACTGGCAATGGCTACCATGGATATGATTAAATTATATGGTGGCGAACCTGCCAATTTCCTGGATATTGGTGGCTCTTCGAATCCGCAAAAAGTGGTTGATGCCATGAATATTTTGCTGAGCGACCAGAACGTGAAATCGGTTATGATTAACATTTTTGGTGGTATTACGCGTTGCGACGATGTAGCCCGTGGTTTGGTAATCGCTCTCGATCAGATAAAAACCGATGTGCCTATTGTAATTCGTTTGTCGGGAACCAACGCCAAAGAAGGTTTGGAAATTATTAAGCAAACCGGATTGCCGGTTGTTGAAACCATGCGCGAAGCGGCTCAAACAGCAATTGAGTTAAGTAAAAAGTAAGGCAAAAGTTTAAAGTAAAAAGTGAAAAAGTAATGAGCATACTTATAAATAAATATACAAAAGTAATAGTACAGGGAATTACCGGTCGCGACGGAGCTTTTCATACCTCAAAAATGAAAGCCTACGGAACCAATGTTGTTGGTGGAACTTCGCCCGGTAAAGCTGGTCAGGAAGTAGAAGGTGTGCCGGTTTTTAACAGTGTTGAAGATGCTGTTAAAGCAACCGGTGCCAATGCATCGGTAATATTTGTGCCGGCGGCATTTGCTGCCGATGCCATTATGGAGGCCAGTTATGCAGGTATTGAATTGGTGGTTTGTATTACCGAACATGTTCCGGTTCAGGACATGATAAAAGTAACTCCGGTTTTAAAGAAACACGGAACAAAACTGATTGGTGCCAACTGTCCGGGATTAATAACTCCCGACGAGTGTTTGATCGGAATCCTTCCGGCAATGATATTCAAAAAAGGAAATGTTGGATTGATTTCGCGTTCAGGAACATTAACCTACGAAGTAGTGAATATGCTAACTGAAAGCGGACTGGGCCAAACAACTTGCGTAGGAATTGGTGGCGATGCCGTTTCAGGTTTGTATTTCATTGATTTGCTGGAGATGTACGAAAACGATCCGGCAACCGAAGCCGTAGTATTAATTGGCGAAATTGGCGGCGATGCCGAAGAGCAGGCTGCCCGTTTTATTAAAGAGAAAATGACCAAGCCGGTGGTTGCATTTATTGCCGGACAATCGGCGCCTCCGGGAAAACGGATGGGACACGCCGGTGCTATTATTTCAAGTGGATCGGGAACTGCAGAAGAAAAGATTAAAGCTTTTAAAGCTGCTGATGTTCCGGTGGCAAAAGAACCACGCGAGATTCCCGGATTGGTAAAAGAAAAGTTAGGATTGTAAAAATCCGGTTTCAAAAACATAAAAAAGAGGCTGTCCGAAATTGAGCAGCCTCTTTTTTGTGGCGCAATGCGCTTAGCGGTTAGAACCGCTTAGCGCGTAGCTATCGACATTGTTTTTTACAGAATCCCGTCAATGTTTTCAGGAGGATTTCCCAGAACAGCTTTATCGCCGTTCACCACGATAGGGCGGTGCAGCAATTTCGGATTTTCAACCAGTACTTTTATCCATTCTTCGTCGCTCAAAACTTTTCCTTTGTAGTGCTCTTTATAATCTTGTTCGTGTTGGCGCACAAAATCAAAAGGTTTTTTGCCGGTTTTGGCAATTAGCTCCGAGAGTTCTTTTTCGGTTAAACCCTGATCGAGGTATTTTATAATTTCAAGTTTGCAGCCTTTGTCTTCAAGATACTGCAGGCCTTTTCGGCTTTTCGAGCAGCGCGGATTGTGATATATCTTCATTTTAATTCTTTTTAGTGGTACGACACAAAAAACAGGAAATGGTTCAACGTTTTTTAATTCGTGATCGATTTTATGTAGTTGTAATAGTCTTCCTGCGCCCGGTATTTTTGGTCGGTATTATTTTTCGTGTACTTGTTCGATAATTCCGGATCGAGAATCCGGGCTTTTGAATTATCCTGGAGTTGAATTTCCAGCATTTTTTTCAGCTCCGATTTAATGTTTTCGTCGTAAATAGGGCAGGCCACTTCAATACGACGGTTTAAATTCCGGGGCATCCAATCGGCCGACGAAATGTACATTTTCTCTTCGCCACCCGCCCCAAACAGGAAGATGCGCGAATGTTCCAAATATTTATCTACAATACTTATTGCGGTAATATTTTCGCTAAATCCGTTTAGTCCAACCTGCAGTCCGAAAATTCCGCGAACAATAAGCTTCACTTTAACTCCGGCCTGCGCAGCTTTGTACACCTTTCTCATCATTTTCGGATCGATGAGGCTGTTCATTTTCAGGGTCATCCAGGCCGGTTTTCCCTGTTTGGCCAGGGCAATCTCGTTCTCAATGTTCTCTTCCCATGTTTGTCGCATGGTAAATGGGCTCACAATCAGGTGTTTGTAGTCGTGGCGAAGGAAATTCTGCTTAAAGAAATCGAACAGTTTTTCCACTTCGTTTGCCAGTCGTGGATCGGTAGTCAGCAAACCATCGTCGGCATAAACGCGGGCTGTTCCCTCATGGAAATTTCCTGTTCCGATGTAGGCATAATTGCGCATCATATCCTCTTCCTCGCGGTGTACCCAGGCCAGTTTGCTGTGAATTTTCATTCCCGGTATTCCGTTAATTACGGTAGCGCCTTCTTCCTGTAATTTGTTCGACCAGAAAATGTTGGCTTCTTCGTCGAAACGTGCCTGAAGCTCGATAATTACGGTTACCTTTTTGCCGTTTCTAACTGCGTTTAAAAGTGCATTCACCACTTTCGATGCCGGGGCCACACGGTAAATTGTCAGGCCAATTTCCTTTACCTGCGGATCGATGGCTGCTTCGCGTAAAAAGTCGATAAAGTGATTAAACGTTTGATACGGGTAATGCAACATGATGTCCTTTTCGCGCATCATTTTCATGATACTGGTAAAGGGCGGCAAATCCTTATGCCGGAAAGGCGGCAACTTGGTATAGTAATGTTTCTTTTTCCCAATCTCAGGGAAATTCATAAAGTCTTTGTGGTTGTGGTACCGGCCACCCGGACTGGCATCGCTGCCTTCGGTCAGTTTCATTTTTTTCAGCAGAAACTTTAGCAAATCCTCAGGCATTTCACGATCATAAATTAAACGAACCGGTTTTCCTTTTTTACGCTTTTTCAGGCTTTGGCTCATTTTTTCCACAAAACTTTTCGAGATGTCATCGTCGAGGTCGAGTTCGGCATCGCGGGTAATTTTTATGGTGTAAGCCCCATACATGTCGTAATCAAAATAAAAGAAGATATCGGCCATGCAGAAACGAATAATGTCGTCGAGAAAAAGTACGAACTGTTTGCCGTTTTCCTCCGGAAGTACCAAAAATCGCGGTACCGATCGGCCCGGAATCCTGATGAGTGAGTAAGCCAAATCTTCAGGGTCTTCTTTTTTCCAAAGCTTAACGGCCAGGTAAACCGAGCGGTCGCGTAAATAAGGGAACTTATTTTTTTTGCTCAGCATAATGGGCACGAGGTTGGGCAGCACTTTTTCGTAAAAATAATTGCGCACAAATTTGCCTTGTTTTTCCGTCAGATCTTTTTCATTAATAATCGAAATGTTATTCGCTTCAAGTTCGTCAAGAATGTTGGCATAAATCTCCTGTACCTTATTTTGCTGCTGAATTACAATTTCCTGAATTTTGGTGTGTAATTCATCCGGAGTCATATCGCCCAGGAGGTTTTCTTCATCTCTTCCCAGGTCGACCATTCTGCGCACTGCGGCCACGCGCACCCTGAAAAATTCATCGAGGTTGTTCGAGAAGATTCCGATAAAACGAATTCGTTCGAAAAGTGGCGTTTCCGGATCCTGAGCTTCCTGAAGCACTCGTTCGTTAAACGATAACCAACTTATTTCGCGGTTTATGAATTTTTCTTTTGAGTACATTTTGAATGAAGAATTGAACGGTTATTAAATTACGAGATGACTTTTACAAGATGTAAAAAGCCGGGGAAAAAAGCAAGAATTGGGCGGGGTTTCGGGGATTATTGCCCGCCAAATTCCATGAGGTAAGCTTTTATAAATCCATCCAGTTCGCCATCGAGCACCGCGTTTACGTTGCCCGATTCAAAATTGGTGCGTAAATCTTTAACCATTTTGTAGGGTTGCAGCACGTACGAACGGATTTGTGAGCCCCATTCAATCTTCTTTTTCGCCGATTCGATTTCCGCAGTTTTTTCGTGGCGCTTGCGCAGTTCCATTTCGTAAAGCTGCGATTTTAAAAGCCTCAAAGCATTTTCTTTGTTGCCCAATTGCGAACGGCTTTCGGTATTTTCAATGGTAATTCCGGTAGGGGCATGGCGCAGTCGAACGCCAGTTTCCACTTTGTTTACGTTTTGGCCGCCTGCACCTCCGCTACGGAAAGTATCCCATGTAATATCTGCGGGATTGATCTCAATTTCGATGGTGTCGTCAACCAGCGGTGCTACATATACCGAAGTAAACGAGGTCATTCGTTTGTTTTGCGCATTAAAGGGCGACAGACGAACCAGGCGGTGCACGCCGTTTTCACTTTTCAGATAACCGTAAGCAAATTCGCCTTCAATTTCGATGGTACAGCTTTTTACTCCCACTTCGTCGCCGGCCTGCATATCGGCAATTTTCATTTTGTAGCCCTGCTTTTCAATCCAGCGGGTGTACATTCTGAAAAGCATATCGGCCCAGTCGTTACTTTCGGTACCACCGGCGCCGGCATTTATGCGCAGTACAGCTCCCAAACGGTCTTCCTCGTTACGAAGCATGTTCTGAGTTTCCAGCTCCTCAATCAGCGTTAGCGTTTCTGAATAGGTCGCATCAACTTCTTCTTCGCTGGCCTCTTCCAACTCAAAAAATTCGTAAAGCACAAGGAAATCTTCGGTGGCTTCGTGTACTTTTTTAAAGCCGTCGGTCCACACTTTTATGGTGCGGATTTTTTTCATTTGGGCTTCGGCTTCTTTGGGATTGTTCCAGAATTCGGGATCCTGGGTTTTTAATTCTTCTTCTTCCTGTTCAATTAATTTAGCATCGTAGTCAAAGATGCCTCCTCAGCGCGTCCCGGCGCTCAACAAGGTCTTTTACCTGTTCCTTTAAAATCATGTTTTCGTTTTATTTTTGATTGTTTGCAAAGGTAGCAGGAAAAATGAAACGTAAAGTGCTTTCAATGTTCTGGCACACACTTTTCAAAATCAAAAAACTTTTGCTGATGAAGATTGCCGGGGTGTTGGTGAATGGCCGATTATTTTGCCTGAAGGATACGATTAAAAAGACTACATTTTTATCTTTTGTAAAAAATAGATATACTTGCGGCATAGTTCTTAAAAAAATTACAAACAATTAATTATTATGAAGAATATTTTTCTGGCATTTAGCTTTTTGTTTTTCGTTGTGGTGTCGTTCGCTTCTTCGGAAAAGAAACCTTTTGTAATTCCTGAATTACAAAGCTGGACAGGAGCAGAGGGTGATTTAAGCCTCGATAATACGCTGACGATTGCTTACGAAAGCACGAAGTCTGACGATAAAAAAATGCGTTCAGTGGTGAGCCAGTTTTCCGCCGACCTGAAAACCATGTTTGGCGTTCAGGCTGAAACGACAACGGGTAAAGCGAATTTTGTAGTGAAAATGGCACCGATTGCGGTGGATAATAAGGAAGGTTACGAAATTGAAATTGGCGAGCAGGTGGTGATTAGCGCTAACGAGCCGATTGGTGCTTTGTGGGCAACCAAAACCATTTTGCAAATGCTGGAAGCAACTGAGGGCAAAAGTTTGCCCAAAGGAAAGATTGTGGATTATCCCGAATACCCGCTGCGTGGTTTTATGCTCGATGTGGGCCGAAAGTTTTTTACCATCGATTTTTTGCGCGACTATGTGCATTTTATGTCGTATTATAAAATGAATACATTTCATATTCATTTAAGCGACAACGGTTTCCGTCAGTATTTTGGAAACGACTGGGATGAAACTTACGCCGCTTTCAGGTTAGAAAGCGATACGTATCCCGGGCTGGCAGCTAAAGACGGGTATTATACCAAACAGGAATTTATCGACCTGCAGATACTGGCCGAAGAAAACGGCATAACTATCGTTCCGGAGATTGATATTCCGGCGCATACTTTGGCTTTTACGCAATATATGCCCGAGCTGGGAAGCGAAGAGTATGGCATGGATCACCTGGATTTGTTTAACCCGAAAACCTATGAGTTTTTCGACAAACTTTTTAAAGAATACCTCGACGGAAAAGAGCCTGTTTTCAGGGGAGAATATGTGCATATTGGTACCGACGAGTATTCGAACAAGGACAAAAAAGTAGTGGAGAAATTCCGTTATTTCCAGGATCACTACATTAAAGAAGTGGAAAAGTACGGCAAAAAGGCCGGTGTTTGGGGATCGCTGACACATGCGCAAGGCGAAACTCCGGTGAAGGTTGAAGACGTTCTTTTGGATTGCTGGTACAACGGTTATGCCGATCCGAAAGCAATGATTGACCTGGGCTACGATATGGTAAGTATTCCCGACGGGCTGGTTTATATTGTGCCTGCAGCCGGTTATTATTACGATTATTTAAACATTGCCCACCTGTACAAAAACTGGACGCCGGCTACTATTGGAAATCAGGTTTTCGAGGAAAACCATCCGCAGATAAAAGGTGGAAAATTTGCGGTTTGGAACGACCATTGTGGAAATGGAATCACCGAAAAAGATGTTCATCATCGCGTATTCCCGGCCATGCAAACGTTGGCAGTAAAAATGTGGACAGGTAAAAATACTTCGCTTCCATTTGATGAATTCAACAAACAACGCCTAGCGATTAGCGAAGCGCCTGGCTTAAATATTAATGCCACTTACAAAGCTGATGAAAATGGGGTGGTGCTTGAGCGGGAAAATTTGGCAGCCGGTGATACACTGCCTATTCCTGAAATTGGTTATAATTACCGTGTGGAGTTTACCATTCGCGCAAAAAACAATATCAACAGTACGGTTTTATTTGAATCGCCCAATGCCACTGTTTACCTTCGCCACCCCAAAACCGGGAAACTGGCTTACGAGCGCGAGGGCTACTGGAGCGAGTTCGATTATGTGGTGCCAAACGATTATCCGGTGGTGTTGGCTATCGAGGGAACCAACACCGGAACCAAATTGTTTGTAAACGGTCAATTGGTTGATGCGCTGGAAAATGAATTTATTGAGTATAACCAGTCGGGAAAAAGCAAAATGGCAAAGATTCAAACCCTTGTTTTTCCCTTGGCAAAGGTTGGCGATTTTGAAGGTGCTATTTCCGATTTTACGGTTAAGGTGTTGAAATAAGTTGGGCAGATACTGCAAAGTATGTATTGCGAAAAACAGGATAAAAAAATACCGGGAATTTTCCCGGTATTTTTCCCGGTATTTTTTTTATCTAATGCGTAAGATGTTTCGTTGATCGGGTTTAGTCCAGCACTTCATTCATGTGCCGGTGGATTAGTTCCGGTTCAAAACCTCGGCCTTGCGTGTAACGAATAATCTGGCCCATCTTGGTAAATCGATCTTTGTTTTTAATGGTTTTGGCTTTGTCTTTCATGATTTTCACCAGCACCTTTATGTATTTTTCTTCATCAATCTTTTCAAGCCCTTTTTCAATGGTGGCATCCGAAAGGCCTTTTTGGCGCAGGTAAAAACGCATTTTTACACGGCCCCATTTGTTGAAACGGAATTTGTCGTTCACATATGCTCTGGCAAATCGTTCGTCGTCGATGTATTTCTCGGCAATCAGTTTTTCAATGATTTCATCCACAATTTCATCTACAATTTCGTAAGTAAGTATTTTCTTACGGATATCAGCAGAGCATTGCTCCGAACGGCTGCATAACTGCGCCATTTTCGAATAGGCTTGTTGTACATTTTGTTCGTGGTTTTCCATGTGGTAAATCGGTTTTAAAAGGATAATAAAAATAGTGAAAAATCTAACTTAATCCTATTCTTCTATTGCACAGCACATAATATAAAGTGAGTGGGGGATTTTTTTATTCAGCTAATGCTTCTTCTTTGCGAACTCCGGTAAAGAATTCTTCCAAATCCGCCAGTGTTGAATCTGTTTTTTCTACATCGCGTACCACTTTGCCTTTGTCGAGAATAACAATGCGCGAGCAAACATCGGCAACATGGTCGAGGTCGTGGCTCGAAATCAACAGTGTTTTTTCCTTTTGTTTCGAAATGTCTTTAATAATATTTCGCAGTTGGTATTGCGACGAAGGGTCGAGATTGGCAAAAGGTTCATCTAAAACAATAACTTCAGGATTTCCGAGCAGAGCGCCAACAACACCCACTTTCTTTTGGTTTCCTTTCGACAGGTCGCGTATGAATTTCTTTTTACCCAAAATCTCGTCTTTAAAGAAGTCGGTGTAGTCTTCCAGAAAATTGGAAACGTCTTTGGCATTCAAACCGCGTAATTCGCCAATAAATTCGAAATACTCGTCGGGCGTGAGGTAGCCAATCGTAAAACTTTCGTCGATGTAAGCCGCCACCAGTTCTTTCCATTCTTCGGTTTTCGACACCTGAATTCCGTTAATTACTACCTCGCCTTTATTGGCCCGAATCAGATCGAGAATCAATGAAAAGAAAGTTGTTTTTCCGGCACCATTGTTACCCACCAGGCCAAATACTTCGCCTTTTGCAATGTGTAATTCTTCGAGATTCAGAACTGTTGTTCCGTTGTATATTTTTTGTAAGCTATTTACTTGTATCATAATTTTTAAAGTTTGAAGCTGGAAGAACGAAGTTGGAAGATTCGAGCTTCCGGCATATGGTTAATTTTTTGTTTTATATTTTAAGTCGGATTATTTTCTCGCGGATTAAATTTTATCGCTTTTGCAAAATCAGCGCAATCTGCGAGCAATTTTTCTTTATGTTGATTTGTAGTTGTAAATCATTTTGTGTTTACGCTTCAAATATTGCCCGGTGAAATAGTCGATTAAACGTGGGTGAAGGATGATTCCGATAAAGCCCAGCGAACCGAAAACGATATAAGCAGCGATATTTCCGAATAACCACGAAAGCAATCCGTAGAGTGCCACCGGACCAAAAACAACCGGGAAGGCCATCAGCCACTGGGTAGCGCCAACGCCCTGGTAGTTAAACGCTGCCCGCTGGTTTAATTCGATTGCTTTTTTACTGTTTAAACCAAGTGCAAAAATCACCCACGAGTTTACACCAACGTTGTAAAGCATTACCACTAAATGAATGTACAGCACTTTTGGCGAGATGTACATGTAGCCCAACGAAAGCAGGTAAAAAACAACGTTAGTTACTGCCATCAGAAAAAAGGCCGATTGAATCACCTGTTTCATGCGCACGTTTTGTGCCATAAGCAAAGGGTAATATTTTCCGTGCCATGCGGGGAAAAACTGGCCGTACATCATGCTGAAAACACCTGTCATAAACATACCGCCTAACACGAGAATGAATTCCGGAATTTCTTCGCCGCCGTTGGTTTTGTAGATTAGAAGTCCGTAAAAAAGAAACAGCACCGACATCATGGCTGTATTTTTCGGGCGTTTGTTACGCATAATCATTTTCACTTCCAGCGACAGCATTTTTCCGTAGTCGCCAACATTATTCAGCCACGAGAAATCGTGTGTAGATCCTTGTTTTTTCTTTTTGCTGAGTTCGTCGAGGTAAAAGCGGCTGTTAATATACGATTGATTTAAAAAGTATAAAGCAACAATTGCAACAGGGAAGATTAATGCAGCATATGGATAGGCCACAACAAAATCGAAGATTTTTCCAAATCCACCGGTCAGGTCAACGATATTAAAATAATCGATGGCGGTTAAGCCGGCAGCCAATCCCAGGAAACTGTAGAACAGGACGTCTGATTCGTTGGTGCGCCATTTAATGTACAGCGCCAAAAAGTGATTTATAAAAATCATACAAAACAGGGCAGCCAGCCAGGCCCAGAAAACCGGTGGCGCCAATGTTGGTGCGGCAATGCGGATAACAAACGGCAGCCCGAGTATTAACGGCAAAACATTAAAAAAATGCAGCAACGATTTGTTGAGCATGTACCTGGCAATACGCAGGCGTTTTACCGGCAACAATAAAAAGGGCTGAAATCCAAAGGTGGGCAGGTTTTGGATCATAATTCGCAAAACCAGTTCGTAGCCAAAATAGATCAGCAACATACCATTAAAAACCTGCACCGGGTTTTCCAAATCTTTTAGATTTTCGGTGAGCTGGAAGCCCATAAAAAAAGCCACCAGCGAAAAGTAGATGGCAAAAAAGATCAGCACACCTTTGGTAGCCATGTTTTTGTTTTTTGATGCCGACCGCAGAAATTCGCGCCAGGCAAAGTAGAAGAAGTTTCGTTTCATATTAGAGTAATGAGTATTTAGATTTTGAGATTTGAGACATCGATTTATTTGTCATAAGTTGAGTAGAAAAGTTACACGGCAAACTCGGCAAATTGTTCTAAAAAGTGTTCTTTTATCTTTTTAGGGAGGTAGAAAAGCTGTCCGTAAAGCAAAACCGTTAAGGCTACCATAAAAAACGATATGCTTAAAAGTATCCACTTGTTTTCAATAGAGTGGGAATCGAGTAAATTAAATGTTTGAAAGCAGAAATTAGGTAAATTAATTAGTAAAACAAAAGCCTGAGAAGCACGGTTATATTGGTCGGCTAATAAAAATGACTTGCCTGGCTTTATCTTCAACCTGGTCTTTATATGAATTCCAAAATAGTAGAACATCGTGCCAACCGTTAGCAGAACAAGATAACCTAATATTATCCATCGCGATTGCTCGATGAGTTGAAACAGCAAAAACAATCCAAGCGTGCAAACAAATGTGGTAATTACTTTTGGCCAACGGTAGAATTCAAGAAAATAATGCCATAACAAGCGGTTGTATTTGCGCCTCAATTCCTTTACTTTTTGCGATTTTATTTTGCTAAAATCGTGAATGCCAAATTTCTTAAACGAGTTTTTCAGGCCTTCGTCAAAACTGAGTTCCGGGTTCTCTTCCCACTGTTCTTCAATTGCCGATGCCAGGTGATCAACCAACTCCACCTGTACATCGTAATGGTACACGTAATGTTCTCTGCAAAACTGGAACAGTTGTTCGGATTCTTCCTGTGTAATTTGTCGGTTCATGGTACTTCTATTTTACAAATTCGGGAAATTGTTCGGTAAAATGTTGTTTGATTTTTTGAGAGGCATAGATTGAATAACTGTATGACAGAATTCCGAAACATACCATTAAAAATGATAGGCCGAAAATGAATAAACGCATTTTAAAGTCATTAAAAGAGAGCCCCTCCCAACCGCCTTCGGAAGATTTATCGAGGACAAAGAAATTTAAAATATTCAAGGGCAGAAACAGCACCATCCAAAACTGTTTGCATCGCATATTTAGTACTTCCAACAACAAAAACTTAGTGTTATTTTTTGCCTTAAGTTTTCCTTTTTTAGGAAACCAGAATAAATAGAAATAAGCCATTGCAGGAATGGTAAATGCGAAGAAAATTGTATACACAACTCTGAAATTTTCGGTTAGTATGATTGTGTTGAAAATCAGGTAGCTGAGGATGAATGTAATTAAAATTTGAGGCCAGCGAAAAAAGCTATAGAAATATTTAAAGTGCAGACGAGTATATTTTTTATTTAGTTCTTTTTTTCGGATTTCATAAATCCTACGAAATCCGTTGTGTCCAAACTTTTTGAAAGCACGTTTTAACGCGAACTCGAACGAAAGTTCCGGCCATTTTTCCCACTGTTCTTCAATTGCTGAAGCCAGGTGATCCACCAGTTCAACTTGTAAATCATAGTGAATGATATTCTGTTCGCGGCAAAACTGGAACAGTTGTTCGGATTCTTCCTGTGTAATTTGTCGGTTCATGGTACTTCTATTTTACAAATTCGGGAAATTGTTGAGTGAAATGTTGTTTGATTTTTTGCGGGATGTAAAAAAGATAAGCAAACAGAACTATGGTTGAGCTTACTATGAAAAAGGCGACCGGGAACAAAATAATAAAATTTGTTGGCATGCTTATGCTTTGTTTCTCAAGTATTTGAAATGGTAGATTTGCCCAAATAGGTAATTGGCATAGAAACATTGCAAAGTATTGAATGTGTTTAAGTTGGTTCAATAATAAAAAAGATTTTTCAGAATTGGGGGTTGTTTCATTTATTGATTTGTACCGAAGATGATAAATAAGATTGCCACAGACCAACACCAAAATATAAATAGCAAATAGCCAATGCAGTTGATGAACAATTTTAAACAGTAAAACTACTGCCAAAGTTAAGGCCAATGTTAACAGTGTTTTTGGCCAGTGATAGAATTCAAGCAGATAATGCCACAGAATACGGTTATACTTTCGGGTCAGTGCCCGTTGTTTTTGCTGTTTAACTTGTTGAAACCCGGTTGGCCCAAATTTTTGGAGTGCTTTATAAACGGCGTACTTAAAGGGATCTTCAGGTTTCTCTACCCAGTGTTGCTCAACTAATGATGCCAGATGGTCAACCAGCTCAATTTGTAAATCGTACTGCGGAACATCGTGATTTTCACAAACTTTAAAAAGATGTTCGGTTTCTTCTTTGGTTAGTGTTCGGTTCATTTATGCCAGTTTTGGGTTAATCAATACTTCCATGTTCGAGATGAAACTTTTCATTTCATTCAACAGGTTGGCGGTTTCTTTTTTCCCTTTTTCGGTGATATAATAATACTTCCGTACACGGTTGTTTACTTTGGCCATTTCAACACTCAACAATCCTTTGGCTTCCAGTTTGTGCAGGGTGGGGTAGAGTGCACCTTCGGTAACTTTAAGTTGTCCGCTGGTAATTTTTTCTACCTCGCGGGTAATCTGGTAGCCATACATTTTGCCTTGCTCCTTTAACAGCGAAAGCACAATAGTTGAAAGACTTCCCTTGTACAAGTTGTTTTTTTGCATGTATTAAAGTTATGAAAAATATAATACCTAAGCAAATTAGGTATGTCATTCTTCGGGACATGCGGTTTTTAACCGCATAATAAGTTGCGGTTGAAAACCGCAGATCCCTTATTCAAACCGATCGGTTAAAACCACTCCATCCTTAAAACGCTCTACTGTGCCGTCGGTATTAAAAACTTCAACCATTACAATGTAAGGGCCGATTGGTAACCTGTTTCCTGCTTCATCCTCTCCGTTCCATGAAATTTGTTCGTGCGTTCCCAAAATCGAATTATCAGCTAATTTGCATAGTCTGCGCCCCGCGGAATCGAATACCAGTATGTTGCAAATATAACCGGGGCTATCCATCGAAAGATCAATCGAGTACATGTCGTTATAACCATCGTTGTTGGGTGAAAAAGCTTCCGGCTGAAAAGTTACCGATATTTGTTGTGCTTCCTCATTCATCAATTGTGAATTCTGATAGCCGGGCGTTCCATAACCCGATTGTGTGGATGCCGAATGCCAGTTTTGTGCGTCGTTTGTTGGCTGTGTAAAGGAAATGCGTTCGAGTGCAATTCCCTCGCGATCGTAAAATAGGGGCGAATGCATTTTTTCGTAGTAGTAAAATTCGTCGATAATTTCCATATCGTAGTTTAGCAGAACCACGTAATCCTCGTCGTTATTAAACGACGGGAATTTTTCCATTTGCAGAAAACATTCGGGACAAGGAATTGTAAACCACGGAAAAACACCAAGCGTATCTTTGGTAAGCGCAAGATATTCGAAGGGTAGTAATTTCTGCTTTTCGCTGGTAAGTGCATAAACCTGGGTAAGCTCCAAATCGTTGTCGCGCGAGGCGAGGTAAAGTTTATTCAGCGGGATTTCTTTTTCCGAGTTATTGTAAATTTCCACATAATCGTCGCCATCGGGAACGGGATTAAAAAGTACTTCGTTCAAAACAATATCGCTGGGCTGGATAATAACCGGATTTTTCTCCTCGCCCGAAACAATCACTTCATCCAAAATAACTTTGTTCGATGAATAATGATTGTTCATATAAACCACGATTTGTAATTCATTTCCAACCAGTCCGGTTTGTTCAGCAACGGCCTGTCCCCAGTTTCCGCGATTATCGCTGTTGGTTTCAAAAGCTTGTTCTTCACCCTGATCGAGAACATAATATGCTTTCAGGTATTTCTGTTCTTCGTTGGTACTGCTGCCGGTTTCGTTGGCATTTAATTGGATGGAAATATTCTTATAAGCCGAAATATCGATAGTTTCCGAGCGCCAAATTACCTCTCCATTTATATCAACGCACTCAAAACGTCCGCCGGAAGTTGTAACTGTTTTGGCGTAATCATCTTCGTTTTCAAGCGTGATCAGGTTAAAATCGAGTGTCCATTCTGTAATGCCGGAGAAGTCTGAATCGATGCCCGTTCCATCGCTATTTCCCCAAGCGCCTTTGTTGGGAATGGAAAAACTTTCGTGCCAGATTTCCTGAGCATTTATCGGGTTGAAAAACAGGATAAAAGAGTATGTTAATAATTTTAGAAGATTGGGTTTCATAGCACTTACAATTAGAAGCAAAATACTAACTTTGACGCACATTTAGACAGAAAAAAACTTTAAATTTTAAAAAAAATAAACAAAACATGAAAGTTGCAATTGTTGGCGTGAGCGGCGCTGTTGGACAGGAGTTCCTGAAAGTGCTTGCTGAAAGAGATTTCCCTATGGATGAGTTGGTATTATTTGGATCGGCAAGAAGTGCCGGTAAAACTTACGAATTTAAGGGTAAACAGCTTACAGTTAAAGAGCTCAAACACGGCGACGATTTTAAAGATATTGATATTGCACTAACTTCGGCAGGAGCCGGTGTTTCAAAAGAATATGCTGAAACCATTACCAAACACGGTGCGATAATGATCGACAACTCGAGCGCGTTCCGTTACGACGATGATGTGCCGTTGGTAGTTCCTGAAGTAAACCCGGAGGATTCTAAAATTCGTCCGCGCAATATTATTGCTAACCCGAACTGCTCAACCATTCAGATGGTTGTGGCGCTGAAACCGATCGAAGAACTATCGAAGATCAAACGTGTTCGGGTGGCTACTTACCAGGCAGCAAGTGGTGCCGGTGCACAGGGAATTGCCGAGCTGGAAGAGCAAACCAAAGAAGTGGTGGAAGGAAAACCGGTTACAGTAAATAAGTTCGCTCACCAGTTGGCCATGAATATCATCCCGCACATTGATGTTTTCCTGGATAACGATTACACCAAGGAAGAGATGAAAATGAACTGGGAGACTAAAAAAATTATGCACACCGATGCTGAGGTGAGTGCAACCTGCGTGCGTATTCCTGTGGCCCGTGCTCACTCGGAAGCCATTTGGGTAGAAACCGAAAAACCACTGACAGCAGAAGCTGTAACAAAAGCTTTCGAAGCATTTGAAGGTTTAACAGTGATCGATAATCCTGCCAAAAACGAGTATCCAATGCCCTTGTTCGTGAGTGGAAAAGATGATGTGTATGTTGGCCGTATCCGCCAGGATGTTACTGACCCGAATAGCATTACTTTCTGGTGTGTTGGCGACCAGATCAAAAAGGGTGCAGCGCTTAATGCCGTTCAGATTGCTGAGTGGCTGGTTGCTAATGGTGAAGTGAAATAAGACGTTGAAATAACGATATAAAAAGCCCGGAAGATTTGTTTCTTTCGGGCTTTTTCGTTGCTGCAAATTGTTCAGGCGTATAATTTATTCTATTTTTAGTGATCTGAAAAACACTAAACAAATCGTTTTATGAGCGAACATTATCTGTGTCTCGACCTGGAAATGTCGGGGCAAATACCAGGAGTTCATGATGTTATTCAAATCGGAGCAGTTTTGCTCGATGATAAATTTGAACAGATAAGTACTTTCGAGTCGCTGATTTATCCTGAAAATGAAGCTGATTTTGATCCGGGAAGTAAACGTATTCATGGTATTTCGCGCTTTGAGCTGGAGGAAGCACCCTCGCTGGAAGAAACAATAGAAGATTTAGAATACTGGTTGCAAGGAGAAGGAGGCTTCCCATCGAGGAAAGCGATGTGCGACATTAAAATTTGCGGACAGGGAATTAACAATGATATCAGCTTTTTAAAAGCGTCGTACGAAACGGTAAACCTAACCTGGCCTTTTGCTTACCAGTATATTGATTTGCAGGATATAATGTTGTTTTATAAAACAATATTGGAGGCCAATGGAAAGGAAGTGCCTAAAGGTCTTGGGCTTAACGCAATTGCCGAATACCTGGATATGGAACGTACACGAAATAAACACAATGCTTTGGAAGATGCCGAACTCACAGGGTATTGCTTGTCGGAACTTTTTAGGCGAGCCAAAGAAGTTAAGCTGCACTGAGCGGAGTTTGATGTGTAAAACAAAAGCCCGAAAAATACAATTTTTCGGGCTTTTGTTTCTTGGGATTCATCGGGTGACTATATGTTGTTAATAATAGTCATCCGATGAATAAAGTTTTTAGCTAATAATATCAAAACCAGTAAACGGAACCAAAGCTTCAGGAATTTTAATGCCTTCAGGAGTTTGGTTGTTTTCGAGCAGTGCCGCAACAATACGTGGCAATGCCAGCGCACTTCCGTTAAGGGTGTGTGCAATTTGTGGTTTTTTCACGCCTTCTTCGCGGAAACGTAATTTCAGACGGTTAGCCTGGAACGATTCGAAGTTGGAAACCGAACTTACTTCCAGCCATTTTTTCTGCGCTGCCGAGAATACCTCAAAATCGTATGTTAAAGCCGATGTGAAACTAATGTCGCCACCACATAGGCGAAGAATGCGGTAAGGTAAACCCAATTTGGCCACCAAACTTTCAACATGCGCTACCATTCCATCCAAAATTTCGTACGATTTTTCGGGATGCGCAATCTGAACGATTTCCACTTTATCGAACTGGTGCAGGCGGTTCAAACCGCGAACATCTTTACCGTACGAACCGGCTTCGCGACGGAAACAGGCACTGTAAGCGGTGTTTTTATAAGGCAGATCTTTGGCATCCAGAATTACATCGCGGTAAATGTTGGTTACCGGAACTTCTGCCGTTGGAATCAAATATAAATTGTCTTCGGTAATGTGGTACATCTGGCCTTCTTTGTCGGGCAGCTGGCCGGTTCCAAAACCCGATGCTTCGTTAACGGCCAATGGCGGTTGAATTTCTTCGTAACCGGCTTTTGATGCTTCGGCTAAAAAGAAATTGATAAGGGCACGTTGCAGTTGCGCTCCTTTGCCACGGTAAACCGGGAATCCTGCGCCGGTAAGTTTTACACCCAACTCAAAATCAATCAGGTTGTATTTAGTCGCCAGTTCCCAGTGTGGCAGTGCTTTCTCGTTCATTGCCGGAATTTCGCCAACTTGTTTTACCACCTCGTTGTCCGCTTCACCTTTTCCGGCCGGAACCGATTCGTGAGGTAAGTTAGGCAGTTGAACCTGTAAATCGTAAACTTTTGCTTCGATGGCTGCAAAATCAGCATCAAAGTTTTTAATGTTTTCTTTTAGCTCGGCAGTGCGTTCTTTTGCTGCGTTGGCTTCTTTGTGTTTGCCTTCGCGGAAAAGCAGACCAATTTCTTTCGAAATTTTATTCATTTCAGCTTTTGCCGAATCGGCTTCGCCCTGCAGCTTATTTTTTTGGGTATTAAGATCTATAATGTTTGAAACAATTTCCGAAGCATCGAAATTTTTGCGTTTTAGTTTTTCTATTACTAACTCCGGATTGTCTTGAATAAATTTTAAATTGAGCATGTCTTATCCATTTATTAGGCTGCAAATTTAATAAATGAATTGGCACTTTATGATTAAACCTATTTCTAATTTCCAATCTAATAGCAATAGTTTAAAACCCTGATTGTGAAATAAACAAATTGCCGTAATTTTTTAGGTGTATTCACGTAATCAGCTACTTTTATAAAACAAATAAAAAAACTATGAGAAAACTATCTTTATTCCTGTTAACTGTAATTGTGCTGACAGGTTCTGTAAATGTTCTTTTTGCTCAACCAGAAAAACAAGAACGAAAAGCGATTCCCGGGATGGGAAACCTGTTAATGCCAAATGAAATTAAACCTTGTGATAACAGTACCAGTATTGTGCTCGAAGGTATTTCCGGCACTCCAAAAATGCTTCGTGAGGTTCCTGAAAATCTTATGCTTACTGAAAATGTGATTTTTCACGAAACCAAAAGTTCTGATGGCGATCCAATGTCGATGAAAATGGATATTGTAAGGCCGGCAGATGATGAAATTTATCCGTGCGTTGTATTTATTACCGGTGGTGGTTTTATGTTTGCCCCGAAAAACAGCAGTTTATACAACCGCTGCGAAATTGCCAAAGCAGGATATGTAGTAGCAAGTATTGAGTATCATGTGGCAACGAACGGATTGTACAGCGATGCCGTGAAAGATACAAAAGCGGCTATTCGGTTTATGCGTGCCAATGCACAAAAATATGGTGTTAATCCCGACAAAGTGGCTGTTTGGGGAGAATCGGCAGGAGGTTACTTAACCGGAATGACGGGAACTTCGAATGGCGAATTAGCGTTTGAAGCGGGAGAAAACCTCGACCAAAGCAGCGATGTGCAGGCGGCCATTGTGGTTTTTGGTTTAAGCGATCTGACAAAAATTGGAGCCGATTACGATAAAGAAGCCGAAGAGGCACACTTTACAAAAGAAGCACCAGAAGCTATGTTTGTACATGGAAAAAACAGTGGATTAACGATTCTCGATAAACCTGAAGTGGTTGCCAAATCAAATCCGGTGAATTACGTGGATAAAAACGATCCGCCGTTTCTTTTAATTCACGGAACAGTTGATGCGCTGGTTTCTCCAAGCCAGAGTTTATTGCTGCACAACGCACTTCGTAAAGCAGGTGTTGAATCAACCCGCTATGCCATTGTTGGTGCCAATCATGGCGGAGGTCATTTTTCCGATCCGAAAGTGATTGAGATAATGGTTGACTTTTTGGATAAAACCTTAAAATAGAAACACGAAAATTCCCATAAAAAAAACTCCTGCCGTTACCGACAGGAGTTTTATATTTTCTTTGAGGGAGTTTAAACCCTCTGGTTTATCAATATCTTAAGCTAAACCTTTAGCTTCTTCAATCCAAGGTTGTGGATCTTTTGAAGCGTAGCGGCTTCCTGCAGCTTCAAGAACTTTCTGAATTGCTTCAACAGATGCTTCAGCAACTTCAGCATAAGTTGTAAAACCACCTTCAACCAATACTTCAGCTAATTTTGGTCCTACACCAGTTAATTTTGTAAGATCGTCGCCTTCAGCTGCTGCTTTTGCTTCAGCCTTAGGAGCTTCTTCTTTTACTTCTTCAACAACCGGAGCAGCTTCTTTTTTAGGAGCAGCTTTTGCAGGAGCTTCAGCAACTGCAACATCAGCATCAACAACCGGAGCTACTGATACATATGAGCGGTTATTTCTTTTCTTTCTGAATACAACAGTTCCGTCGATCAATGCAAACAAAGTATGGTCTTTACCAATACCTACATTGTCGCCGGGAAAATGTTGAGTACCACGCTGGCGAACAATAATATTACCAGCTTTAGCAAACTGACCTCCGTAAACTTTTACTCCCAGTCGTTTACTTTCCGATTCGCGTCCGTTTTTCGAACTACCTACACCTTTTTTGTGAGCCATGGTAAATTTCCTTTATTAATTATCCAACAATGGTTTCTACTTGAATTTGAGTAAATTGCTGACGGTGACCATTCATTTTTTGATAACTCTTACGACGTTTCTTTTTGAAAACAATCACTTTCTCGCCTTTTACATGTCCCAGCACTTTGGCTGTAATTTTAGCACCTTCTACGGTTGGTGTTCCAACGGCTACTTTTCCGTCGTTGTCAACCAGTAAAACTTTATCGAAATCAACCGATGCACCTTCTTCTGCATCCAGGTGATGTACGAAAAGTTTCTTGTCTTTTTCTACTTTGAATTGCTGTCCTGCAATTTCAACAATCGCGTACATAATTTCACTTTTAATGTTTACACCGTCAGGCGGATATCGCACCGGATTTCACTTATTCGAGCCTGATCGATTCAAAATTCGGACTGCAAAAGTAGTTAATTTTAGATAATTAGCAAATATTTGCATCTTTTTTGACCTTGATTTTACATCTTTAATTTCCTGAAATCTTAAAAGTTACTTCAAAAATACCTAAATCGATGATGTGTATTTTTTTATCGCTATTTATGATGTAATTTTGCCAGCCGTTAAAAAAATAGAAAACGGCCGTTTGTAAAAGGCTTTTCGAGGTTGCTAAACAGTGTATGCATAAACAGATTTACAGTAACTTTTTTTAGAATTTTTATTCCCCTTTTTATTTTGTTTTCAGGTGTTGTTTTTCGGTTAGAAAAATTCAGGACGATTCTGAGAAACAAATTTCATTAAGCTCAGAACAATTTGAAATCAACCAGAAATCAGAGATCATTCACCGCGATCTTAATTTTATTATTGGCGATCTGCAGATTATGGCTGCGATGAATTTATTTCGGGATGTATGGCGCGAAGAGGGTAACTCAGCGGTAAAACAAACCATATCATCGTTGTTTCGCAAAATAAGCCGAGAAAGGCAGCTTTACGATCAAATACGATTGATCGACAGTGAGGGCGATGAACTGGTACGGGTAAATTTAAACGATAGTGTAGCCTGGGTAGTTGCTGAAAAGGATTTGCAAAACAAACGCCAGCGACCTTATTTTTCGAATACTTTTAACCTTAAACGCGGCGAGATTTATGTGTCTCCATTCGACTTAAACATTGAAAACGACACCATTGAAATTCCCTTAAAACCTATGCTGCGTTTTGCTACGCCAGTGTTTGGTGAAAAGGGCGAAAAGAAAGGAGTATTGGTAATTAACTACCTGGGCGAGCATATGCTTCGAAACTCGGAAGCGGTTGGGAACAGGCGCTTTAAGGAGCATTTTATGTTGCTGAATAAAGATAGCTACTGGTTAAAGGCTCCCAATTCGGAACTCGAGTGGGGCTTTATGTTCGACGATAAAAAAACAGAAAACTTTCAATATTACTATCCCGAGGAGTGGAAAATTATTTCGACGCAAACTTCAGGGCAGTTTGAAAACGAACGCGGACTTTTTACATTTAATACCATTTATGCGTTAGAAAACAATAATCCTGAACTAGTATGGAGCGAGCAGGAAGCATTTCAGGCTACGCAAGATTATTATTGGAAAGCAGTATCGTTTGTTCCGCAAGCTGAATTGTACAAAAGCCAGAAGGCAAGAAATTTTCAGTTGTTAATCGTTTATATGTTGTTGGTAGCTCTGAGCGGATGGGGAGCCTGGGTGCTGGCGCGCTCAACAAACCGGCGCAAATTAGCGGAACAAAAAATTAAAACAACCTGATAAAACTGCAGGAGTTGAATGCAGCAAAAGATCGTTTTTTCTCGATAATTGCACACGATCTTCGAAGTCCGTTTAACACCATGCTTGGTTTTGGTGAAATGCTGAAAGAGGAGGTGGATAATGGAAAAACAGAGCATGTAAAAGAATACACGCATTATCTTTATAGTGGCATACTGAAAACTTATAATTTGCTTAGTGAGTTGCTCGATTGGGCCAACCTGCAACGACAGAAGGTTGCTTTCGAACCCAAAATTATTGATGCAGAAAGTTGTGTGGATGAAACTTTCCAGATACTGGAATTAAGTGCCCAAAATAAAAAACTTACGTTGGTGAAGTTAATACCTGAAAATACGGAATTAACAGCCGACAGGAACATGTTTTGTACCATCGTTCGCAACCTGCTAAGCAATGCAGTAAAATTTACTTCTGAGGGTGGTACAATTACATTCTCGGCAAAATTTGTTAATGGGGAACATGTTTTTACCGTAGCCGATACTGGCGTTGGAATAAGCCCCGAGAACCTGGAAAGATTGTTTAAAGTTGATGAAAGTTTTTCAACAGCAGGCACCAACGAAGAATCAGGTACCGGACTGGGGCTTATTCTTTGTAAAGAGCTCGTGGAAAAACACGGTGGAGTAATCTGGGCCGAAAGCGAAACAGGAAAAGGAGCGGAATTTCATTTTACCATCCCGCTTCCTTAATCTCAGAAAGTTTTTGGGTTCATTTGCCATTGGTTTGCACCGTCAGGCGGATATCGCATCGGATTTCACTTCTTCGGGTCTGAACGATTCAAAATTCGGACTGCAGAAGTATTTATTTCCAGAGAATTAGCAAATAAGCACCAATAAATTGATGGCTAATTGACAAGCTTTTCAATTATTAGCAGGAAATCGACTTTGGCAGTGGCTCCCATTGGTCTGAAGATTGGCTTAACATTGGGGATAATCGACACTACTTCGCCGTGCAAATTATTTAAAAATTGCTCCAACATTTGCTGATCTTCGTTCATGTTAACTTTTAGTTTGTGCACTTTATATTCCATGGCTGTTGTTTTAAAGTTCAATTTGTTTTTTCAGATAAACATTAACGTAAACGTACATTCTAACAACTTCATTGGCATCATTTCTTTCAAACTCAACTTCATTTTTTCCCAGTTCATCTTTCCATAAGCCGGATTCAGTATGTTTCGGTAATTTTACGGTTTCATTCGTCAAAGGGTTTTTAAAAGCAAGTATCCCGTTTTCATAAACCACTTTAAAATCTGCACGGGCCTGAGCAAACCAGTAATTTCCTACAAGTGGCCTTATTTCGTCAGGCACATCGGATGGAATGCTGTCCTGTTCAAACTTTTTACCAAGCGGAATTACCTGTTGTAATTTCATCGTAGAAATGTTTCCATAGATGTCGTTTCCGAAAGAAAAGTTCAACTGCCGGGTAACTGTTGGATAAAACACGCCATTCTCATCGGGGGGATTAAGTGCAAGCACTTGTGCATTGGGAATATCAACGGCGAGGCTTCCATCTTGATATAGAATCTTAAAAATGCTGTTTCGTTCTTCAAAGGGGTAATTGCCGAGGTATTTTTTGTATTTTTCAGGAACTGTATTGTCAGCCGATTCATTCTCCATTTGATAATCCAGAATTTTCATTGCTTTCGGATTAAAGGAAGTTTTTTCACCCAAACGGATGTGTCCTGCATCTACAAAATCGAATTCATGTGCGGTGGCATCAATTGCTACCCATCCGGCATCGCCCATGTAAACCTCGGTCCAGGCGTGTTGGTAAAAGCAGCCACCTGCATACGAAATATACATGCATCCAATGGAAAGTCGGGCCGGAATACCAACTGCACGGCAAAAAGCTGCCAGCAATCGCGAATGCGAGCGGCATTCACCTTCGCGGGTGTTGTAAGTATTAATGGCTGATGTGCCGCCCGGAATGGCTCCCATAATATTTTCGCCAACCCAGGTGCTGAGTTTCACTGTAGCTTCCCAGGCATCTTTTGAATCTGCGGTGATTCGTTGCGCTTCTTCAACCAAAACAGGATGATCTGATTCAATCAGTCGTTCGGGTTCCAAATATTTTTTGAGTTTTTCATCCGAAAAATGAGGAGGGAAGGAGGGAGCATTTTCACCGGTGTAATGCTGTCGTTCAACTTCAAATACGCCTTCAATTAAATTATTGCTGACAGTGCCTTCGAACTTCTGCCCCGGAAAATTTAAGCTCTCAGTGGTAATTATTTCTCCTTCTGATTGTATCGATGCTTCAATTCTCATGGAAGAAATGGCGTGCACATTGGCGATAACTTTATTAACGCGGGCAAATAACAAATTGTCGACATCAACAACTTGTATCCTTTTTTTTAAGGATTCATCAGCCAGGTAAATCAGCCGGTTTGAAGTGCTTATTTTTAGCGCATGACTGTTTTTTTTATCCAACCAGAGTTTGGTGGTAATGCCGGTTTGGTGATTGAATTCTTCTAACACTGTAGCATTATAATTAGCTCCTGCCAATTCCAGTTGCTCTTCACCAATCCGTTTGTATGTTTTCGATATAATTTCTCCACTTTGAAAATCGAAAACCTTGTATGTTTTTTGATTTGCATCTCCACCGATAAAGTCGTTCATTAAATGCGGAAAAGAAAGTGGATTCTCCAGAATGACATCATCAGGCAATTTAATTTCCCGAGGTTCTCCATTTTCTGCAGTGGTGAAATACGCAACACCATTATCGAATTTAGTGCAGGAGTAGATTTCTGCATTGGTTTTAAAACGTTGTTCAACGAAAACCGGGAGTTCCGTTTCGGGCGTAATTAGTGCATGCTCAGTAATAATTAACTCTACATTTCCGCCCAGGGCACGTTGTTTTACCAGCGCCTCTGTATTTATGCTTAGTAATTTCCGGCCATCTTTTTCAGTAGAAGAAATGGTCATTTCAGAATAGCCGCAAAGTACACCGCTGATTTCAACAGCGAAAGTCATTCGTTTTGGCAGATCTTTAGCAGTCTGCCCGGCTGCTGCTACCCATAAAAAAACAGACAGCAATAGCCAGCTTATGGTTTTTATTGTTTTCATGGCAGTAAATTTTTGGTTGCTGAACAGTTCTTTTACTGTTCAATGTCCGGTTTATTTGGCGATAAAACCGATGTTTTTAAATACTATAATAAGCAGTAGAATTCCGAGAACGAGCACTAATGCCAGCAGTAGTTTGTTTGCCCGGTCGCGTTTTCGTTGCAGTTCAATGTTTTCAGAAACCAACTTCAGGTTCTGGTCATTAAGATCATTCAAGCAAATCTCAAGGTGTTTAATGTGGTATTTTACCTGTCCGTGGTTAACAACAAAGTTGAGGACTATTCCGAGAATAATGAAAGTTAAAAATACAACAAAGTCCACACCGTCGAGTGGTCGTACATAGCCGTAAGCTGCATAAAAATAAAGTAACGAACCTGCAATAAATACAAACAAGTAGGTTCCCGATACGGAAAGCAAAGTGGTAAAGAACTTTGTTTTCAGGTAAGTAAGCATCGAGGCCAGTTTATTGCGGGTAGTTTGTCCGTTGTCGGCCGCTTCAGAAAATCGGTTCAGCAATTTGTATTGCATAAAAATAAGCGGAATAAGTATTGCCACTCCTGCAACAGTAACCGACATTACATTGGTGGTTCCAAAATAAAGAACAAAATCAATGGCCAGCGCACACAGTGCCAGTGCTTTCAAAACAAGATCGAAAATGATCATGTTCCTTATTTTTTGGGTAGTATCGTTCGAGCGTCCCGAAATAAACTGTTCGATGGACGAGCTTTCGTAAGCCGAAGCTTCCATCAGGGTTTCTGCTTTGTTCCACATGTCTTTTAATTTTTTATCGTTCATGGCTTTTTACTGAATTTTGAAAATCATTTCTTCCAGTTTCTGTTTAATACGAACCAGCTTCACGCTTACATTCGTTTTCGAGATTCCCAGTATCGAAGCAATTTCGTCGTAACTTTTTTCTTCGAGCCAAAGCAGAATCAGTGCTTTGTCAATCCGGTTAAGTTTTGAAATGGCCCGGTACAGTAGTTTTACCTGTTCCTTCTCGTCAGAAGGTGCTGTTTCCAAACGATCGTTGTCGTGCAGTTGCTCAAAATGAATATCCGTTTTCTTTTTTCGTATATCGCTGATGGCTGTATTCAATGCCACGCGGTACATCCAGGTACTGAATTTCGACTCGTTCCGAAATCTTGGGTACGATCGCCAAAGTTGCAGGCAGATCTCCTGGAACAGGTCTTCGCGATTCGATTGTCCGTTGGCATAAACCATTGTTATTTTATGGATTATTGCCTGATGCTTCTCAATCAGCTCGCTAAACTCAGTTTTATTTGCATTACGGTTTTTCATTTTTGCTCTTCACTCTGTAAGTCGCAAAAGCAGATAAAAAACTACAACTTCAAATCACTTTTTGTATAAAATGCTTTCTTTTACCCTTTACGTGGCTTGGGGCGCAGAGATTCTGATTTTAAAGAATATCTCTGTTTCTGCAAATTTTCTTCATCTCGTATTGTCAAATTTTAGTGCCGTTTTGGGAGCAATACTTTGAAAACGGGCAAAATAAATGAAATGGAACCAAAATGATTATTATATTTGTTTGCATCGAAAAAAAGATACAGGGCAAACGTTAGCATGCAGAAAATACGCTTAAACATTTTAGGATTATCGGTAAGTCAAACCCAGTCGGGGGCTTACGCGTTGGTGTTGGCAGAAGAAGATGGAGAACGCAGAATTCCTATAATTATCGGACCGGTTGAAGCACAGGCAATTGCCATTCAGCTGGAAGGGTTGAAGCCTCCGCGGCCACTTACCCATGATTTAATAAAAAATATGGCGCTTGCGTTTGATATTGCCTTGCTGGAGGTTACCATATATAAATTGGAAGAAGGCATTTTTTATTCGGAGCTCTTGTGCGAGATGAACGGCAAAGAGATTCGGATTGATTCCCGGACATCGGATGCGGTGGCGCTGGCTTTACGTTTCAGGTGCCCGATTTATACTTCAGAAGAAATTTTGCAGAAAGCCGGAATTGTATTGGAATCGGATGATGAAAATTCTCCGGTTCGCAGTATGATGGATGAGGAAGAGCCCGAAACAAGCGGTTCCTCTTATGCCCAGTATTCAACCAGCGACTTACAGGAACTGTTGGACGAAGCCATAGAAGATGAGGATTATGAAAAGGCATCGATAATTCGCGATGAGTTAAATAAACGAGAGAAATAAGTTAGAAACGCATAATTAACAAATCACCCCTATCGCTACTTCATAGCGATTGTCCCCTTAAGGGGACAGGAGGACCAAAGGGACGACAGGGGTGTAAGGAAATGAAAAAACACGCAATGAAACGCATTATAATGTTGCTGGTAGTAATTACCGGCATTTTCTTTTTACAACCGCTGGCGGCACACGCTGGTGAGACAATGTTTGCAGCAGCCGACGCAGTAGCACAACAAACTGATACTTCAAATATTCTTTTGGCAAAAGAACGACAAACGCCTTTTTCGGTTATGACCCTTTTTCGGGGGTTGTTAGGAATGGTGGTGTTGGTTTTTGTAGGTTATGTTTTTAGTTCCGATCGGCGTAATATCCCATGGCGGACAGTAGGTATTGGTTTGGCCATGCAAATTTTGCTGGCGCTTGGGGTTTTATATGTACCTGTTGTACAGAGTGGATTCGAGTTTTTCGGAAAAATATTTGTTAAAGTGCTCGACTTCACCAAAGAAGGAAGCACCTTTCTGCTCGGCGATTTAATGAATGCCGATACTTACGGTTATATTTTTCTTTTCCAGGTGTTGCCAACAATTATCTTCTTTTCGGCCTTAACCAGTTTGTTATTCTACTGGGGAATTATCCAGAAAATTGTATATGGGCTGGCGTGGGTGTTTACCAAAGTTCTGCGGATTTCGGGAGCTGAAGCCCTCTCGGTGGCAGGAAATATTTTTCTGGGGCAAACCGAATCGCCGCTGATGATTAAAGCCTACCTCGATAAAATGAGCAAATCGGAGATTTTGCTGGTAATGTCCGGCGGAATGGCTACCCTTGCCGGAGGTGTTTTAGCGGCATACATTGCCTTGTTGGGTGGCGACGATCCACAACTGCGTTTGGAATTTGCGAAACACCTGCTTACTGCATCAGTAATGGCAGCTCCTGCAGCTATTGTATTTTCGAAAATGCTGGTACCACCAACCGACGCTATCAATAAAACCATCGAAGTAAGTCGCGATAAAATTGGTAGCAATGTGCTCGATGCCATCACAAACGGAACTACCGAAGGTGTAAAGCTTGCCGTAAATGTTGCTGCAATGCTTTTGGCGTTTATTGCTTTTATTGCCATGTTCAATTTTATATTTACCAAAGTTGGGGCTATTACACATTTAAATGATGTTATTGCCAATGTTACCGATGGGAAATACGATGAGCTGTCGTTGCAATTTATTTTGGGTTATACCTTTTCGCCAATAATGTGGCTGATTGGTGTTTGTCCGGAAGATATTGCTGTAGTTGGTCGTTTGTTGGGCGAGAAACTCATTCTCACCGAATTTATAGGCTATGTTTCGCTGGCCGACCTGAAAGCCGCCGGAGCGTTTACCGAAACCAAGTCGATTATTATGGCTACATATATATTGTGTGGTTTTGCCAATTTTTCATCAATTGGAATTCAAATTGGCGGAATCGGAGCGCTGGCCCCAAAACGTCGTGTGCTGCTTTCGCAATACGGAGTGCGCGCATTGTTGGCCGGAACACTGGCCTCGCTTATGAGTGCGACTATTATTGGTATGATTCTCGGCTAATGTGAAAAAACGTTAATAATACTTCGGCAAATTAAACCAACTGTGAATAAAACAATCACAGTGCTATGTTTAGTTTGATAAACAATGTATTTATATTGTTTGTAAGATATGACTCCCCGGTGAGGCCGGGGAGTTTTTTTTTACCGCAAATGGTCCACTGTCTTTTTACTGGTTCAGCATCGTGGAAGTGAATTGAACAACGGAGATTTTCAGTTTGTCAGAATAAAAGATCGCTACCTTTTTTACGTTATTCTGTTGCAGCACGCAAACTCTGACCTTTAAACTCTGAACTTTAAACTTTTAATTGTACTTTTGCACCTCAAATTTTTAGCTAGATATTTCAAGATGAGTCAGATGGAAATTCCGAGCAAGTACAACCCAGCCGAGGTTGAAGATAAATGGTACAAATACTGGATGGATAACAAATACTTCCATTCCACACCCGACGAGCGCGAACCTTACACAATTGTAATTCCGCCGCCAAACGTAACCGGTGTGTTGCACATGGGGCACATGCTTAACAATACCATTCAGGATATTCTGGTCCGCCGTGCGCGAATGACCGGTAAAAATGCCTGCTGGGTGCCGGGTACCGACCATGCATCGATTGCTACCGAAGCCAAAGTGGTAAACAAACTGAATGCTGAAGGAATTGACAAGTACGATCTTTCGCGCGACGAATTTTTGAAACATGCCTGGGAGTGGACCGACAAACACGGGGGTATTATCCTGGAGCAACTGAAGAAACTGGGTGCTTCGTGCGACTGGGACCGTACAGCATTTACCATGGACGAAGCCCGCAGCGAGTCGGTAATCAAAGTTTTTGTCGATCTGTTTAACAAAGGAATGATTTACCGCGGTGTGCGTATGGTAAACTGGGATCCGGCAGCAAAAACGGCACTTTCTGATGAGGAGGTGATCTACAAAGAAATGCAGGGTAAACTGTATTACCTGAATTATAAAATTGAAGGCGAAGAAGGTTTCGTAACCATTGCAACAACACGTCCCGAAACGATTCTGGGCGATACTGCCGTTTGCGTAAATCCAAACGACGAGCGTTTTGCACACCTGAAAGGTAAGCGCGTTTTGGTGCCGCTGATCAACCGTTCAATCCCGATTATTGAGGATGAATACGTTGACATGGAATTTGGTACCGGATGTTTGAAAATTACACCGGCGCACGATATCAATGACTACGAAATTGGCCTGAGATATAACCTGCCATCCATCGACATTTTTAACGACAACGGAACGCTGAACGAAAAGGCAGAGCTTTATGTTGGTGAAGATCGTTTTGTTGTTCGCGATAAAATTGTTCCTGAACTGGAAAAAGCAGGAAACCTGGCAAAAGTTGAAGACTATACAAATAAGGTTGGTTTTTCGGAAAGAACAGATGTGATCATCGAGCCAAAATTGTCGGCACAGTGGTTCCTGAAAATGGAAGAACTGGTAAAACCGGCTTTGGAAAATGTGATGAACGATACCATCAGTTTCCACCCACCGAAATTTAAAAATACCTACAAACACTGGATGGGCAACATTAAAGACTGGTGTATTAGCCGCCAGTTGTGGTGGGGCCACCAAATCCCGGTATATTACCTGCCCGACGGAACTTATGTTTGTGCCGAATCGGCAGAAGAAGCGCTGGAGTTGGCTAAAGAAAAATCAGGTAATGCAGAATTAACTGCTGCCGATTTAAAACAAGACGAAGATGCTTTGGACACCTGGTTCTCAAGCTGGTTGTGGCCAATCTCGGTTTTCGATGGAGTTCGTGAACCGGAGAACGAAGAGGTAAACTATTACTATCCAAGTTCGGATTTGGTAACAGCACCCGATATTATTTTCTTCTGGGTGGCCCGAATGATTATTGCCGGTTACGAGTACCGCGATGATTTCCCGTTCAAGAATGTTTATTTTACCGGAATGGTGCGCGATGCACAACGCCGGAAAATGTCGAAATCGCTGGGTAACTCACCCGATCCGCTGGATTTGATTGCCAAGTATGGTGCCGACGGAGTTCGTGTGGGAATGTTACTTTGTTCGCCTGCAGGTGGCGATTTGTTGTTCGACGAAAGTTTGCCGCAACAGGGAGCCGGTTTCTCAACAAAAATTTGGAATGCTTTCCGTTTGGTGAAAAACTGGGAGGTTTCATCGGAAATTGAACAACCGGAACATTCAAAACTGGCCATCGAGTGGTTTAAAAATAAACTCAGCCAGGTGGTTGAAACATTAAATGCACAATTCGACAGTTTCCGTATTTCGGAAGCATTGATGACGGTTTATACAACAGTGCGCGACGAGTTTTCGGGGTGGTTGCTCGAGATGGTAAAACCAGCCTATCAACAACCGATCGATGCAAAAACATATACCGAAATTCTTGAACTATTCGACCAGATGTTGCGCCTGATGCATCCGTTTATGCCGTTTATTACCGAAGAAATCTGGCAATTGTTGGAAGAACGTAAGGAAGGCGAAAGCATCATGATCAGTCAGTTGCCAACCGAAGTAAATTACGATGCCGAATTGCTGGCAGCTTTTGAAGATGTGAAAGAAGCGGTTTCCGGAATTCGAAAAATCCGTAAAGACAAAAATATTGCCTTTAAAGATGCGATCGATTTTTCGGTGCAAAAGGGCGATAAAGGTTTTGATGCCAAATTCAACAGTATTCTTATAAAATTGGGTAATCTTACCGAGTTGACTGCGGTTGACGAAGAAGTTAAAGGCGCAGCTTCATTCCGTGTAAAATCGACCAGCTTCTACATTCCGCTCGATGGATTTATTGATGTGGAAGAAGAATTGAAAAAACTGGAAGAGGAGTTGAAATACGCCAAAGGATTCCTGAATTCGGTAATGAAAAAACTGAGTAACGAACGTTTCGTGAATAATGCTCCCGAAGCAGTGGTTGCCAAAGAAAAAGCAAAACAAGCCGATGCCGAAGCCAACATAAAAGTATTGGAAGAACGCATTGCTTCAATGAAATAATTCCAATTAGTCATAGTATGACTCTAAGTCATGCTATGACTAATTTCCTATATTCCCTGTATTTGTGATACCCTGATTCTAAGTCATGCGATGACTATTTTCTATGTCCCCTTAACATCTGTTAAAAACCCGTTAAATAGTGTTATCTTCAAAATGGTTAAATTCTTTTGCATAGATTTGCAAACGAATAGAATTACGCATTTATGTATAGATATTTACTGCTGCTATTAATCGTTTTGATGAGTTTTTCAGTTTGGGCGCAGGATGAGGAATATCCGGTTGATCCGATGTTGATTGAACTGAAAGCAAAAATCCTGAGTTCATCCGACAGTTCAGCAGTTCCTTATGCCAACATTATTAATCACCGCACACACAGCGGAACGATAACCAATGGCGACGGAATTTTTACATTGGAGATGCTTAATATCGATTCGCTCGAAATCACTTCGGTGGGTTACAAAACTTTTATTCTGAAAGTGCCATCGTATTACACCGGCTACGAAATGCTGACTTTTTATATGGACCCTGTACTTTATAATGTTGGCGAAGTTACCGTTGAAGGCGAAGCCCGGCAGCTGGATTATTTCGAGCACGGAAATCCAACAGATCTTGACCCAACCTTGAGAGGCGATGCATTTAACGAAAAACCTCCTATTATTGCAGCACTGGTAAGCCCTTTATCGTTTGCCCAATATTATGGGAAGCGCGAAAAACGTAAACGCCAGGTACGCGAAGACATGGCGATAATGAAAAACTGGGACATGCACTCGAAAAACTACAATAAAGAAATGGTAATAAAACTTACCGGATTAAATGAGGCTTATGCCGATACTTTTATGATGTGGTTTAACGGGCAAAATGTTCTTCCTTATACCGCCTCTGAATACCAGGTGAGGGAGTCGATTGTACAATATTACAAGTTGTTTAAACTGGATTACGACATCGAATAGTTGAACGAGAAATTCGACAAATATTTAGATATTTGTTAATAAAATACAATCTAGTATTTATTTTGGTCATTCTTCAACTTTCATATTAGATATATAAAGATGTGTATATCTTTAAAATATAACTAAAATTACAAAATTGCTTACAATCTAGTTATTTGTAGTACTTAGTGGTAGCGAACCATCAAACGCAATGTTTAGAATCACAATTTAAACATGTTATCCGGCATATACTTGTGGATTTTAATGGCCGTAACTTCGTGTTGCAATCATTTAATATTCAAAGTTATGAAACAATTAATGTTTACCTTAATGGCTATGATTCTGGCCTTGGGAGTAGTAAGCGCAAGCGATTACAAAATCCCCTTAATAGGATCAAAAGCTCCAAAATTCAGTGCAAACACAACCAACGGAAAAATTACTTTCCCAAATGATTTCGGAAATAGTTGGAAAATTCTGCTAAGCCATCCAGCCGATTTTACTCCGGTATGCTCTTCTGAGTTACTTGAATTGGCACATCTGCAAAATGAATTCAAAAAATTGGGTGTTGAGTTGGCCGTAGTTTCCACAGATGATATCGTTTTGCACAAAATGTGGAAAGCTCACCTTGAGGAGTTGAACTACAAACAACGCGGAACCGTACATATCGGGTTTCCGTTAATTGAAGATCCCGATGCCAAGGTGTCGCGTTTGTACGGGATGTTACACGACGAGGAAAGCACCGACCGTGATGTAAGGGGAGTATTTATTATTGACGATAAAAATATTATCCGTTCGGTAAATTTCTACCCCGTAGAAGTAGGCCGGAATATGAATGAGTTTGTTCGGATGGTAGAAGCATTGCAGCTTACCGAGTCGAAATTTGTTTATACACCTGCTAACTGGCAGAAGGGCGACGATGTTATTGTGCCTTACTTACCGTATTCAACGGAAGAGCTTGAAGCAGATCCTAAATTGGCAGACAGGTATTATAGTGTTGGTAACCGAATGTGGTTTGAGCAGGTTGACGCATCAACTGCCAAGGTTGATAACGACGAGGAATGACAAAACGCAATTTTTTCATAGAAGCATGTTGAATTCAGACACTTAAAAAGGTATTTGCGAGATGCAGGTACCTTTTTTTTCTCCCTATATAAATGTTGAAGTAATACCAATTGTACTTTATTTTGCCACATGGCAATAAGGAATTTTTATAAAAAAGAAAGCCCGGTTTAAACCAGGCCTTCCCAATGAAAGGGTAAACTTTCATTAATTTTTGCAATCAAATAATAAACGCAGTCAATAAACGCGGTTTACTATTCTAATCTCCTTTAACAAGCAAGTGGTATTTTTGTTAAATATTAGTTCAAATTTTTATCGATATTATATCGCCATTAAGCTAAAGTGGTTTAGCTGCCCATTTCGCTTTTCAGCAATTTAACCTGGTTGGTAAGTTTGGTAATCTGCTCGTCTTTTTCTTTTAGCTGATTTTGCAACTGCTGCGTTTCCGAACGAACATTATTAAGTTGGCCCTGCAGCGTACTTAGCTTATCATCGCCGGCTTTAATTTTACCTTCCAGAACTTTAGCTTCCTGGTTTAGCCTGTTAATTTCAAAGTTCTTCTGATCGAGAGCCGAGTTCTTTCCCGAAACTTCGCTTTCCAGCATGTTAACTTCATTTTGCAACGATTTTATCGAGGCTTCTTTACTTTCCAGCGCGTTGGTTAAACGTTGTTTTTCAAAATCCAAATTAAAGCTGGTTTCCTGAAGCGATTCCTGTTTGCTGTTAAGTTCTTCGTTCAGCACAGCCATTTCTTTTTTCAGGTTGGCAATGTCTTGCTCTTTCATGGCATTGCTTTCCATCAACTCGTTTTTCATGGCTTCAAAATCGGCAATTAAAGCTTTTATGCGTTCGGCTTTGGCGTTGTTCTCGGCATCGAGTTTTCGCGAAAGTTCTTCGGCTTTTAATCTGCCGGCTTCCATTTCAAGGTATTTCTTTTTCGAAACGCACGACGTCAGTCCAATTAAAACTACACTGATAACAAGAAGGATATATTTTCTACTCATAACAATCTTTTTATGTTCAAAACAAAGATACACAATAATAATTGGGTATTACAACGTTTAAATAAGTGGGTGTGGTATTTATTTCTTACTTTTATTTTTTAAAATTGATGGTCATGAAGAAAACAATTATATTCATTTTTACAGTTTTTGTTGCCCTTACAACGCTGGGGCAGAATGGTTCGAAAGTGGCGCACACCATTAAAGGGAAAGTGGTTGATGCCAATACAAATCGTCCGGTTTCATATACAAATATTGGTTTGGAAGGTACTTTTTTTGGTACCGCCAGCGATAGCGAGGGAAATTTTGAGTTGAAGATCCCTGAAGAGATGGTAGATAAATCCATTTACTTTTCGGCAGTGGGTTTTACCAGCAAACAATTTCCGGTAAAAGATCTTTTTACGAAAGAATTTGCAGTGGTAAAACTGGAGTCGCAATCGTATGATGTTGAGAAGGTTGATGTTGCCGCACAAAATAAAGTGTTGATTCGCATTTTACGCCTGGCTTCAGACAATATAAAGTACAATTATGGTTCGGGGCCGTTTAATATGCACTTTGCTTATTCAAAAGAAAAGGCGGTTAACGGGCAGGTGAAAGCGCCACAAATTGCAACGGTATTGCTTTACGACGAAACAGGTTACACAAATCCTTCGAAAGCAGATGCTTTTAAGGCTCGGAACTATTCGGTTACAAAAGAGCAGAACGCCGATGATTACAGCTTTTCAAGCGCACAGTTACACCTCGATGATTTGTTGGGACTCGACTGGGTGCGCTCGGCATCGGGTATTTTAAGCCCTGCATTGTTAGGCAGCTATCAACTGGCACTGGAAAGCCAACCTGTAATCGGCGGGAAAGAATATTGGGTGATTTCCTTTAGCCCGAAAGTACCTTCGCTGGCAACCACCGGCGACTATTATGCCGGTACTTTTAAAGGAAAAGTTACCGTAAATAAAGAAGATTATTCGATTCTGAAAATTGAAGGCGAAGCAGTGGCGCCAAAAAATAACCGACAGGGCAGGGCACTGGCAATCGGGCAAAACAATACCGATTTTTACAACGATGTACTTTACACATTTAACGTTGATTATCAAAATCTTTTACTGAAACGGGTAGCGCTGGATAAAACTTACACCTACAAGGGGAATAAAATTTCGGAGCAAGCGGTTTTGGAAATGAACCGGGCACACACCAATAATCTTACAGTTATTGATTCGCGCGATTATTTTCCGGGAGAATAATGACAGACGATCGGAAAACAAAAACAGGGTTGCGAATACAAATCGCAACCCTGTTTTTGTTTATAAAGGCCTTAGTGTCTGACAAATCTTAAAGATTGCGTAGCGATGCTCGTGATAACGTACAATTAAAGGGGTTTGCACGAGGAAGGGTCGGTTGGTGGCTATGCCAGCAACCGACCCTTCTCCCAAAAGCTAACAATATCGTCACTGCGAACGTAGTGAAGCAGTCTGTTTATCTGTAATTATTTTTAACCGGATAACTGTGATGAAAATTTCTTAATCCTCAGCAGTAAACAAATCCTCTTCATTAACCTTTTTAACCAGCATACTGTCTTTTAACGTTCTGTTGATAATGGTGTAAGGTGCAGTAACTACTTCATCACCTTCTTTTATTCCTTTCAGAATTTCAATGCTGTTGTTATCCTGAATTCCGGTTTCCACTTCGGTTTTCATTACGCGGCCATCGGCATATAAAAACACAACTTCCTGTTTTTCGTCGCGCTGAGCAGTGTTTTCATCGTCGGAATTATTTTCAGAATCAGTAGCCACTTCCTTGGTACCGCCGTTTTCTTTTTTAATCCGTGTTGTAACTGCCGAAATTGGTACCGAAATAACATTTTCGCGGGTTTCGGTAAGGATATCAACCGTAGCCGACATTCCCGGGCGGAAAGGATAAAGGTTGCCATTCTCCGGATCGATCAAATCTTCGTACGAATCTTTTAGCAAAAGCACTTTTACATCAAAGTTGGTTACCTGATCGGAGCTGGTTCCGGTAACACTTGCCGAGTTGGCAATTTCGGTAACAATACCTTTGAATTTGCGGTTCAGGTAGGCATCAACTTCCACCAGCGCGGTGTCGCCTTTCATCACTTTTACAATATCGTTTTCGTTCACTTCAACCTGCACTTCCATTTTATTCAGGTCGGCAACGGTCATCATTTCCGTTCCCACCATCATACTGGTTCCTACCACGCGTTCGCCTTTTTCCACATTCAATGCCGAAATGGTTCCGGTAATTGGCGCATATATTTTTGTTTTTACCAGTTGCTCTTCCGCTTCATCGAGCGATGCCTGTGCACTCAATACCGAATACTGTGCAGCGCGTACTTCGGCTTGTGCAACTTTGTACGCTGCCTCGGCCGATTCGAATTCCGAAACCGGGATTGTTCCTTTATCATACAATTGTTTGGAGCGTTTATACGAAAGTTCACTTTCAATTTGTTGAGCTTCGGCTTGTGCCAATCGTGCTTTCGATGAGTTTAAAGCGGCTTCCGATCGGTTTACTGCCGAAACATACATTTCGGGTTTTATCACACACAGTAATTTTCCCTGCTCAACCGCATCGCCGTCTTCAACATGCAGTTCAACAATCTCACCGGCCACATCCGGACTTATTTTTACCTCAGTTTCCGGCTGAATTTTTCCGTTGGCGGTAATAAACTCGGTAATGGTTTTGCTTTCTACGGTTTCGGTTGACACTTTTACGCTAACATCGCTGCCCAGCCATCCTTGCTTTTTGCCCACGATAAGCACAATAATGATTACAACCGCAACTCCAATTATATAAGGCAATGTCTTTTTTTGCTTCATTTCAGTCAGCTGTTTTTGTTTATAGGTAAGAAATCGGTTTCTAAAATTACAAGAAAAATCGATTCCTGTGTATAATTTGTCAATCGGCAGCCAATCGTTTTTTTGAAGATGGACGAAATTAAAAGAAAAAGGCTACCGGAAGTGTTATTTCCGATAGCCTTTTCTTATTCTTTAATCAGCATTCGTGCCGTTAAACGGCTATGCTGTTCCAGGTAAATATCTTTCTCTTTTACCATCCAGTCGAGTACCTCTTCGGTGTAGTGCCTGATGGTTACCAGCGTAAGATCGGTGTTGTATCTGATATTGTAATCTGTTGAAAGTTCGCTGAAAATTTCTACCAGGTTTTCGTCCGAGGCATCGGCAACAATGTTCAGGTCGATGGCCGATTGCTGCATTAACGTAACCTTTATCAGTTTTTCCATTAGAAAATTTACCACCCGCTCAATATCGTTGATTGAGATTATTGAGAAATCGAGTGCCGAAAGAGTGATTAACACCTGGTTTTCTTTCAGGATAAAAATTGGGGGCAGCTCAATTTTATGATCGATCTTGTGAATAACTGTACCCGGATTTTTAGGCTCAACAAACGATTTTACCAGCAAGGGAATTCCTTGGTTGTGCAGCGGTTGCATGGTTTTTGGGTGAATAACTTTTGCTCCCGAGTGCGTCATCTCCACCGCCTCTTTGTACGACAATTCGTTGATCATTACCGTGTCGCTCATTTTTTTCGGGTCGGCACTTAATACTCCCGGTACGTCTTTCCAAATCGATACGCTTTCAACCTTCAGAGAACTACCAATAATGGCAGCTGTAAAGTCCGATCCCTCGCGGCCCAGTGTAGTGGTAAGGTTCGCGGTTGTTGAGCCGATAAATCCCTGGGTGATGTATAAGCTGGTATCGGAAAAGTTAAATTCCTCGCGAATCAACTCGCCGGTCCATTCCCAGTCAACGCGTGCATCGCGGAACGTGTCATCTGTTTTCAGGCAGGTACGAATGTCCATCCAGGTATTTTTATAGCCGGTGGCGGTAATGTAATCGCTTACAATTCGGGTAGAAATGAGCTCTCCAAAGCAGATAATCTGGTCGTATTCAAAATTAAAATCGTACGACGGACGTGAATTCAGTTTGTGTTCCAGCTCGCTAAACAATTCGTAAACGCCCTGTGGCATTCCTTTTTCGCCAAACAAATCGCCAATAATTTCAATGTGGTAGTTTTTAAAAGTATTGAAGATCGACCATTTTTCGTTGTTGCTGTTAAAGTAGGCTTTTATCAATGTTTCCAGCAAATCGGTACTTTTTCCCATGGCCGAAATAACCACGGCAAGGTTTCCGCTTTCGCTTTTAATAATTTCAAATACATTTTTTACTGCGGCCGCATCTTTTACCGATGCTCCTCCAAATTTAAATACCTTCATAAAAATTGACTTTAAGCTTTTGAGCAATGCGCTACGAGCTGTTTAACCTTGCAAATCTATATTTTTTGAATGAACAATATACATGTTCACATGGGAAATCAATTTACTAAAAATGTTAATTTAGGTGCCTTCAAAAAAAACACTTTGAAAAGGTAAGTTTGGAGGAGAAAAAGACATTATATTGCTGGATGGGTGGCCTCGATCTGTCGGACCAGGTAGATGGTGCCATTCTGAATACACCGGTGCAGGACAGCATCGCATACGCAAAAAGTTCACCCATAAATTTTGCCGATGGACTGGAAGGCAACTTGCTGATGTGCCACGGAATGGTGGACGATAATGTGCAGTTTCAGGATATTGTTCGCCTAACACAGCGCCTTATCGAGTTGGGCAAAGAAAACCGGGAACTAGCGGTTTACCCGGTGGAGGCACATGGTTTTGTGGAGCCAAGCAGCTGGGCCGACGAATACAAACGTATTTTTAAACTGTTTGAAGAGAATCTGAAGTAACACCATAGAAGCGGGAGCCTGACGTGAAAATCGGGCTCCCGCTTTTGGAATAGTGAAAATTAGCCGAACATATACTATCTGTTATTCGTTTAAATACTCGGAACATAAAAAATGGAAAGTAGATCGATGAATACCCGGCAGAAAGAAACATCCCCAACTAGTCCCTGGCAAAACTTTATAAAAAATTCGGCTTCCTATCAAAAACCGGATACCTTAAAAAGCGTGTGGCAAATTGTTAACACCTTTATCCCGTATGTTGGCGTATGGATATTGTTGGTTTATAGTTTGTCGGTTTCGTTGTGGCTCACTGCATTTCTGCTCATTATTGCCGCCGGGTTACTAGTTCGTTTGTTTATAATCTTTCACGATTGCGGCCACGGCTCTTTCTTCAAATCATACAAAGCCAATCGGTATATCGGAATGTTGTTTGGTATTTTGGCTTTCACTCCCTTCGATAAATGGCACAGTTTACACGGGAAACACCATGCAACTGTTGGTAATCTCGATAAACGTGGAGATGGTGATGTATGGACCATGACAAAGGAAGAGTATCTGGCAAGTTCGAAAAAAAGGAGGCTTTATTACCGTATATACCGTAATCCGGTTGTGATGTTTGGTATTGGTTCGCTCTATGTATTTCTTCTTCAAAACAGGCTGACGAAAGATTGGATGACTCAAAAACAGAAGAACAATGTGTATGTAACCAATATTGCCTTGGTTATCCTGTTTGCGGTAATGAGTGTTGCAATTGGTTTTTTTACCTATCTTATTCTTCAGCTGATTATATTGTACCTGGCTGGCATGGCCGGACTGTGGTTGTTTTATCTGCAACATCAGTACGAAGATGTGTCGTGGGTTAGAAGCGATGATTGGAACTACACAAAACTGGCACTCGAAGGAAGTTCATTTGTCAAATTTCCCAAATTGCTTCAATGGTTTTCCGGCAATATCGGGTATCATCATATCCACCACATTAATGCGCGCATACCCAACTACAATTTGCCAAAATGTTATGCCGAAAATAAAATTTTCAGAGAGGTGAAGCCGGTAACGTTTCGCTCTAGCCTCAAAACTTTGCGTTTACGTTTATGGGACGAAAAACTGCAGAAACTAATCGGATTTCAGGATATATAACCAAACAAGCCAGGTTGGGCACCAAACAATTTATACTTACCTTTGTTTCTGGCATTAATGGATCGCATTCAACAATACATTCGATGGGTAAAACAGGCATTGCTAATAGTAATTGCATTGTTTTCGCTGGCATCGTGCTCGGTAAAAGAGCCGTTGTTTAAGGCCATTGGAGCCGAATACCAGCGTCCGTTAAATAAAACAAAAACAACCCCGATCCTCGATCATCACTGCCTTACATCGCATGATGATTTTCGCATCAGCAGTAATTTCCAGAACTCAGATCATGAGCTTCAGGGAACAGCAGTTGACCAGGCGGAGTTACTTCGGCAGCCAACAAGCGTTACGGTAAAGTTAATGGCGCAACCGGAAATTGTTGCTGAAAACATCCGGCTGTACATTCTTTATAAACAGTTAAAATTCGACATGGTGTAATCGCCTTTCCCGGACACCACGTATTGTCAATTTTAATAACCGTTAATACATTTTTACATGAATAATTTTGCGAATAAGTCGGCAAACAAGGCCGCACTTTTCACTTTATCGCTCCGGCTGGTAGTTGGCTGGACTTACTTTTCTGCCTTTTGGCGCCGTGTTGTATTGGTCGATAAACTCGATCCGGAAGGCATTGGTTATATCGGCGAAAAATTCAATCATTTCCTGCCCAACGCATTGGGAATAAAACCAATTATCGAGCACCTGGTTACGCACCCCGAGCAGTTGTGGATGGCCATGGTCGTTTTTACCATTGTTGAAGCTATTGTAGGGTTGTTTATTATGCTGGGGCTTTTTACCCGTTTAATGAGTGTTGGTGTATTTGGCCTTGCCGCCGGAATTTTGCTGGGCTCGGGGTGGATTGGAACAACCTGCCTCGATGAATGGCAAATTGGTGTGCTCGGGATAGCTGCCGGATTTACCTTGTTCTTTAGCGGGAGTGGTGCATATTCCCTCGATCAGTTACTGCTGAATAAAAAACTCAAATTCACCCAAAGCCGGTGGTTTGTATGGCTGGGCTCAGGCGAACTTCCTGTAAAAAATATAAAACCGGCCGTGCTTGTCGGTTCGCTGGGAATATTGTTTTTAACGTTGTTTACCAACCAGGTTTTTCATGGCGGAGTTTATGGCAAACTGCATAACAAATCGGTAAAACCAAAAATCGAAATCAGCGGTGCCGCTATTCAGGATAACATACTGCAGTTTGAAATTTACCGAACCGAAGGCGTTGATGTGTATGGATCGTTCCTGATTGGGATTCAGCTGCTCGATTCGGAAGGAAATATTTTGCTCGAAAAAACGGGCGAGGAATTAGCTCAGTTTCCGGCAGATCAAATAGCCAACCACTATGTAACGCACGTAAAACCGGGGAAACACAGCTTAATTGTTCCTTTGGGTGCAAAAGCCGATTTGGCAATTGATTTACGCGCAATTGATTTGCGAAATGCAAATGATTACATGCTGAAACTGATTGATATTAGTGGTTTGGAATGGGAAAGCAAAGTTAAAATATAACCTGTTTTGGTGTAGTGATAGTATGACTCTAAGTCATGCTATCACTGTTCCTGAAACTCACAATCCGGTTTCTGGCGTAACATAAAAGCTGTCCCGATCTTATCGGGATGTCGATAGACAAAAGGGGAGTGTTGTAATCTTAGATATTGTAAGTTACAATACCGCTCATTTATTTTGTTTTAACCTTTTTAATCTTCCCGAATATTCCTTGTTTCTGCTGCCATAAGCCCCTTTAGGGGGTTGGGGTAATAATAGCACTATTCACTGTTTAGCACTATATTTTTATTACTTTTAACACCAACCAATCAAATTAGTATGGCTGAAAAATCTGTTTTCAAAAATAAAAATCTCTATTTCATTTTTGGGGTAACGCTTATTGCCATGATGGGCGTGGCCAGCATTACACCCGCTTTCCCCGATATTATCCGCTATTTCGGTATCAGTCCGCAGCAGGTGGGCTGGCTGATTGTGGCATTTACGCTGCCCGGTATTTTTCTTACGCCTTTTACCGGAATTCTGGCCGATCGTTATGGCCGGAAAGTGGTGTTAATTCCCTCCTTGTTTCTGTTCGGAATAGCGGGTTTTGCCTGTATGTTTGCGCCCGGATTTCACTGGTTGCTGGCCCTTCGGTTTGTCCAGGGAGTTGGAGCCAGTTCCTTATCGAGTATGAATATTACGCTGGTGGGCGACCTTTTCGAAGGCAAACAGCGCACCGCAGCAATGGGCTACAATGCCAGTGTGCTGAGTATTGCAACAGCATCGTACCCTGCCCTTGGTGGCGTAATTGCCATTTTTGGCTGGCAGTATATTTTTGCACTCCCAATCTTGGCTATTCCGTTGGGCATTTGGGTAATGAAAGGGCTGAATAATCCCGAGCCAAAGAATAAGGCCCATCTGCGATCGTATTTTGGGCGCGTGTGGAAAACAATTAACCAACGCACTGTTTGGGGACTTTTCGCTGTAAATTTTATCCTCTTTCTCATACTTTACGGTTCGTATCTAACCTATTTCCCGCTGATGATGGAAAACCGCCTCGGTGCCGATTCTTCACGAATTGGTTTAATGATGTCGCTCATGTCGCTAACTACAGCCGTTATGAGCTCGCAACTGGCGCGGCTTAACCGCTTGCTGGGGCAAAAACGGCAACTGATTATCGGAAGTGCATTTTATATGCTCGCGTCGCTGCTTATGCTGGGTGCCAACAGCTATTTAATGCTGGGCGTGGCAGTAATCGTATTTGGTTTTGGCCACGGAATCACCATTCCGTCCATTCAAAATATGCTGGTAGGTTATGCGGCAATAAACGAGCGGGCAGCCTTCATGTCGTTAAACTCCATGGTGCTGCGCGGCGGACAAACCTTTGGCCCCCTGCTGGTAGGCGTGTTTTATGCATTGGGCGGCCTCGAAGCCAGTTTCCTGTCGGGTGCCGTTATGGCGCTGCTCATGATGGTTATAATCTTTGCTACGGTACATGTGAAAAGGAAAACACCTGAATCCTCAAAATCTTCTGTATAAGGATCTGATCCGTATCAGTTAACGAAAATTGGCTCCTTTTCCCAGTGACCAATGACCAGTGACCAAAATTATTTTACCGGCAGCCGGGCTTTCCGCTAAAGTTGCCACAGCTTTTGCCTGTTCCACCACAGGCATTTGGGTAGCTCCCCTTGGTCGCTCCCAACTGCCCGGTGTCACAACGCAAAAGCTGCGGCAAGTTACCGCTGCAATCCCTGCCGGAGGGCCGGTGGCGCTGCTCAGCGGGCATTTGTTTTGTTACTGCACCGCGGCTTCGCTGCCACGCCCCCGAAGATTCGGGGCATCGCGTGGTTTAAGCGCAGCAACGCTAATTATGTTCCGTGGCATTTTTACCGGTGTTTCATTTTAATTGCATGGGAGCCATGTTGGAATTTAACACCCGGCGATAGTACGAAAACCAAGCAACAAATATTTGAGGCTTGCCGCAGCTGTGCTACACCGGTCTCCGGAAAATTTTACCCCTCTTGCAGGGGTGCATAGGGGGTCTCAGCAAAATTTCTTGCCTGTTGCAGTGCTGCGAGATTGGTGCCAGAGAAATTATTTGTAGTTACACAGCTGCGGCAGGGGTCTGAAAAAAATCGGAGGTATGTTGCAGGGTTGCGACAGGGGTCTCAGAAAAATTTTTTGCCATTTGCAGCGCTGCAACACGCGAGTAAACAAGTTTGCTGACCAATTACACGGCTGCAGGAAGCCTATAATCAGTAAGTTACAAGGGTGTTAAAGTGTAGCATTATCGGAAATCCGCCTGAACCAAACCATAAGGGCTAAAGCCCGGTGCTGAGTGGCTATGCTTAACCCCGGCATTAATGCCGGGGTTAGTGAGACCAGTGCCAAAGCCGGGCTTTAGCCCTTAGTTGTTAGCAGATAAAAAGAAGGATCCGATCTGCATAAATTAACGAATATACAGATCGGATCCTTTTCCTAATGACCAATGGCTAATGTTCAGTGACCAATGACCAACTTCCTACTCCATCCAAAAGCGGTTGCGCTTGTAAATCTTCTTTCCCCAGTAAACGAAGGGCGTGTCTGCGGCGGCCACAATCCATTTCAGGAAATAGGTGGTAAGCAGAATTTCAATCAAAACCGGTAATTCGTAAACACCCCAAAAGGCAATGGCCACAAAAACCACACTGTCGATTAGTTGTGAGACCATGGTGCTGAGGTTGTTACGCAGCCAGATCTGGTGGTCTTTCGGGAAATGGTTTTTCCAGAAATGATAAGCCCACACATCGTGGCGCTGCGAAAGCAGGTAGGCCGCTAAACTTGCAACAGCAATACGCGGCATCAGGCTAAAAATAGTGCTGGTAGCTTCGTGGGTTATTCCTGCAAACTCGTCGCCTTCCAGTGGTAGAAATTCCAATGCAAGGTTCATCAGAAAAGTCATGGAAATGAGGCTGAAAAATCCAATCCACACGGCTTTTTTGGCTTCCTCTTTTCCGTAGTTCTCCGACAAAATATCGGTTACCAAAAACGAGGTGGCATACACAATGTTTCCAAGCGTGGCCACCAGGCCAAACAACTCAACGGTTTGTATTACCTGAATGTTGGCTACAATTACCGATATGGGAATCCACATTACAAGACCCCATTTTCCAAACAATCGATAGGCTAAAATAATTAGCAGAAAATTTGCCAGCAACATGGCCAGCCATAAGATTTCGTTTTGCATTTTTTTATTTTTAGGCGCAGGGTGATGCCACCTGCTCAATTTGTAATAATAATTTTGGCCTGCAAATGTAATGGAAAAAGCGGAAAGTCAAAAAAGCAAGCGATGGTCTTGACAGCTAACGGTCTCGTCACCCTGTCCGTCAGCTAACGGATTCAGTAATAGCTATCATTGGCGGAGTCACCCTGGCAGAACATTAAACCACCTCCCACAGCTTCGCTGTGTACTCCTCCTGAAAGGAGGAGAAAGTATTCGTATTCCAATTCAACTTTTGAAATAAAAAAACGTGGTCAGTAGCACGAAAAATTCCCCTCAAAAAATCACACATTCCGCTTTGTTTCCCCCATTTAGGGGGAAATGTCAGCGTAAGGCGTTGGCGATGGGCGACAAAGGGGGTCCAGGAGGGGAGGACCGCGTTTACAGCGGTGGGGTGGTCCAATGTATTAATCAGCGTTTAAAAAAGCTCCTTATTCCGAAGCACTCTTCAATATCCTCAAAGTCTTTTCATCCACCTTTCCAAACAACGAAACGCCTGATGCTCCGTTGGCAATAGCAACACGAATTCCCTCTTGAAGCTCTTCAGCCGATTTGAAATCGGGCAGAAACAGGCCTGCATAAACCGGGAATTTTCCGCAAAGGAAATGGATGCCTTCCTCAACTGCATCGCCAATCCAGCTTACCGTTTCGCGGTAAAACCCGTGGTAGATCATTGGGCAAACGGCGTCGAGGTTCCAGTTGGTCCAGTCCTGGCGCACAATGCGGCGCGCAATTTCCGGTGTTGGGAAAACTGCCGCTGTAATGGGTTTATTGTACGAATGCGTTATTTCTGCCAGGTGATTAACAATGCTATTTACCTGCTCGTAACGGTATTTGCGCCACGCCGGACTTTGATCGGGGTGTTCCATCTCCAGCGGATCTTTGCCGGTTTTCTTTTTGAAATTCTCGCGGCAGGTATCGCAATAGCAGAAATCGTACTCGGGCAACTCTTTGCTTTGGTCGATGCCGTAGTTGTCCCACAGGTTTACCGGCAGAATTACGTCGCAGTAACGCACATAATCCAGGTGCAGACCATCCACATAATCCTTTTCCAGAATTTCTTTCGAGCGCTGAGCCAGGTATTCCTTTACTTCCGGTTTCGACGGGCACAACCAACGATAGTAGCCCACATACGGCGGATTGGTGGCACACGATTTCCCGTCGCGACTAACGGCATACCACTCCGGGTGACTGGCGAGCAGTTCTTTTTCGCCACGGTTCAAGGTCCACATCCAGCGATGCGTTTCCAGTCCGGCCTTTTTTGCGATACGAAAGTGGCGTTCGCTGTCGTGCTCGAAAAACATTCCGCGTACTCCGGCTTCGTAATAACTGCTGTATCTCTTTTGCAAGTCTTCGTCTGTTTCCTCGTGGTTCGGATTTTCCCAAACCCAGTGTTTCAATCCTTGGGCGGCAGCTGCCGGCTTTGCTTCGCTGGCACAGGCGCTTGCTACGGTAAGGCCCATTCCGGCCAGCATTGTGGTTTTAATAAAATCTCGTTTGTTCATCGTTCTATTGTTTATTTGTCAGTTTGTAAGTGTAATAAGCCATCCTGATCGATCGAGATCATCAGGTTGTTGTTGGTTGTTAAAGTTGCGGTATAGGTTTTTCCCGAGGCCTTCATTTTCAGCAAAAAACCGGTGCTGTTTTCTTGTCCGGTTGCTTGAATACCAAGAGTGGCAAGGTCGTTACAGTATGTTTTGTGTTCATGCTGATAGTCGCGTTGAGCATAAAACACATGCCACAGGTGGCGGGCCAGCAATTCCGCTTCGGGTAGTTCAAATGAAGCGTGTGTAGATTCCGGAGGTTCAGATGAAAACTGAATAAGTCCCCAGCGTTCGGGGAAGTGCATGTTTATCACCCCCTGCGGACTCCAAACCCAGTTGTCTTCCGGGATTAATTCGCCGTCGTTGTTTGTTTTTCGCGTGTATTTCCCGTCGATTATTTCGGTTTGCCATTCAACGCGTGAAAAGTTAATCTTCCAAATATCGCCTGCCTCAGGTTGAATAAAATTACCGTCAGTGCTAAGCGATGAGAAAGGAATGGCCATTTCAATGCACCATTTTTTGTCGGTGTCGGTCGGGTTATTAAGCGTTCCATCCACATAAACGGCACTTTCAAATCCTTTGGCGTTCCATTCAATATTGGGTTTACCACCGTTGCGATATGGTTTATCCAGAAACAGATCGAATAAGATATTTTGGGCATTCACTTCAAATTCGTAGTAATTGTGCGTGTCGCCATCGGGGTCGATAAACACTTCAAAATCATTTTCGTGGTAAACAATCATATCCTGCTTATCGTAATAAGCCCAAATGTGTTCCTCTTCCAGTTCGGCAAAAATGTACAGGTTATTGGCATCCCACAGCATTTTTATCCGTGTAGGGTAGGTGGGGTGAGGCATATGCTCGCCTTGAATATCCCGAAACTCCGATGTCCAGGCAGCATCCTGCCACGCCGGCTCGTTGGCTTGCCCGTCAATGTTTATGGTAGTGCTGGTTGGGCCGGCAACGTAGGTGTTGGGTAGTGTAAATAAGCGGGCATATTTGGCGGGAAACCCCTGCGCCGCTGAGCCCAAGTGGTTGATTGTAATAAGTGTGATGAGGAAGGTATTCCTGATAATTCGCATAAATCAATCACTATTAATGTCGGATAATAACAACAAAAATATTGAAAAGATTATCAAGAATGCCTGGGCTTTCTAAAAAATTAAGAAAGGTTTATGCCATATTCACGTCGCGGGTTATATATTCGCCATAATCTTTAATGATGGGTTTGTATTGCTCGTGAAATAATTCGGATGTCACCATAAAATCGGCGGTAGAACGGTTCGATGCGGTAGGGATATTGTATAAAACCGTAATGCGCAGCAAGGCTTTTACGTCAACATCATGCGGTTGCGGCTGCATCGGATCCCAAAAGAAGATGAGCATATCAATATTTCCTTCGCAAATCATTGCTCCCAGTTGCTGGTCGCCACCCAGCGGCCCCGATTTCAGGCGGGTAACGGTTGGCGGCACAGTGCCATGTTTGTGGCAACTTTCAGCAAGTGCCTCTTCAACCATTTTTCCGGTTGTTCCGGTGCAGATCAGGTCGTGCTGGGCCAGTTCTTTCCAGTTGAACGACACCCATTCCATAATATCTTTTTTGCGGTTATCGTGTGCTACGATCGCTATATTTTTTTTCTTCTTCATTGTTTCATGTTTTGTTTCAATAGCTTTTCTATTGAATAATTTTACTATTCAAAAGTAGATTGTTTTTTAAATAGAAAAACTAAAAACACATTTTATAACACAAACTTAGCTCGAATTTAATTTCTGATGCTATTTCCACAGGGTGGCTTAGCGTTTGAGTAATACCGATGTGTAATCAGGATGAGCCTTATCTCATACAATTTCCGTTTTCAATCGGCATTAACTAACGTAATTCCCGTGTTTCGCTTAAGCTCACACTGAAAAGCAATTGGTTTAACCTTCTGAAATGCCAATTACAAAAGGCTTTTCATTTCGTCAATCATTTGCCGAGCCAGCTTATCCGCTTCTTCGCTTGATTTGGCTTCGGCATAAATCCGGATGATCGGCTCAGTATTCGATTTACGCAAATGTACCCACGACTCCGCAAAATCGATTTTTACCCCGTCGGTTGCTGTTACCTCTTCGTGGGCATATTTTTCCTGCATTTTAACAAGAATATTATCTACGTCGATTTCCGGAGTCAGCTCAATTTTATTTTTCGAGATAAAATAATCGGGGTAGGTTTTACGCAGCTCCGAACATTTTTTACCCGATTTTGCCAAATGAGAAAGGAAAAGTGCTGCTCCAACCAAAGCATCGCGACCGCTGTGACTGGCCGGATAAATAATTCCTCCGTTTCCTTCGCCACCAATTACAGCATTCGTTTCGCGCATTTTGGCCACAACATTCACCTCGCCAACTATTCCGGCAGCGTAACTCTGACCGTGTTTTTCGGTAACATCGCGCAGTGCACGGCTCGACGAAAGATTGGAAACCGTATTTCCCGGGGTCTGGCTCAAAACATAATCGGCAACAGCAACCAGCGTATATTCTTCGTTGAACATGCTGCCATCTTCGTTAATAATTACCAGGCGGTCAACATCCGGATCGACCACAAAACCCACATCAACTTTATTCTTGCTGATAATTTCTGCGGTTTCTACCAGGTTTTCAGGAATTGGCTCCGGAGTGTGAGCAAAATGACCGGTTGGTTCGCAGTTTATTTCTACTATGTTTTCGATGTCGAGTGCTTTAAAAAGCGCGGGCATGGCAACGCCACCAACCGAATTTACGGCATCGACAGCCACCGAGAACCTGGCTTTTTTTATGGCTTCCACGTCTACCAAATCGAGGTTAAGTACGTGTTGCACATGAATATCGGTGTAGTCTTTTTCTGCCACAGTTCCCAGGTCATCCACTTCCGCAAAGCTGAAATCTTCTGCATCGGCCAATGCCAGTACTTTTGCGCCTTCTGCTGCATCAAGAAATTCGCCTGCGGAATTCAGGAGCTTTAAGGCATTCCATTGTTTTGGATTATGACTGGCTGTGAGGATAATTCCACCATCAGCTTTTTCTTCGGTAACGGCAATTTCTGTGGTTGGAGTGGTTGCCAGCCCGATATTCACCACGTTACATCCCATTCCGGTGAGTGTTGAAACAACGATTGATGCAACCATTTCGCCCGAAATGCGTGCGTCGCGTCCAACTACTACGGTAATTTTTTCTTTGTTTGCTTTTTCTTTAGCCCAGGTGGCGTAAGCTGCTGTAAATTTAACTACGTCAAGCGGGCTTAAGCCTTCGCCCGGTTTTCCTCCGATGGTACCTCGTATTCCCGAGATTGATTTTATTAAAGTCATAATTAATGTTCAGTTTGAGCTGTAAAGATAAAAAGTCAATCCTGAATATCGATGCTAATACGATAAAACCAGCCAATATTTTGGAAGAATGTGCTTGGATTGATGTGATGTTGGATGCTGGATGTTGGATGCTGGATGCTGGATACTGGATGCTGGATACTTGATACTTGATGCTGACCTTTCCTAAAATAGCTTTGCAAGCATTCAGCCTTACCCTTTTGTCTGCCGACATTTTCCCTTACAAAGGGAAAACCATTCTGATTTAGTGCCTCAATTTTAACTGAAAAGCTGCTGGTAACCGGCTCCCTTTTTCGAGGGGAGCTCCCGAAGGGTGAGGGGTAGAGATTAAAAATGCAGGGTTCTCGCCGAAGTCGATGGGTGGTTCTGTAATTTGCTGGATACTGGATACTGGATACTGGATACTGGATGCTTGAAACTCGTTACCTGGTGATAAAGACCGTAAACTCCATGCGCTCTGCGCTTTGCTCCATGCAAAGACTATGGTAATTATTCCAATTCTTCCAGTTCGCGCAGTGTGGCCTTTAATTTTTTAATGTAGTTGCCATACAATTTGCGAAATCCCCAGCGAAGGAAAAGAAATATGGCACCACCAAACAAAACAACAATCAGAACCGAAATTAAAACTGCTAAAATAAGTTTACTTGTTTCGATATCTGTGAATTGAAGGCCTTGAAGTTCTGCACTGTGATTTAACCCTTCATACATACCGGTTGTAAATGCTGATGCCATTGCCAATAACAAACTAGCCAAAGCGAGGTAAAACAGGCGTTGATAAAGGGTTAGTGTTTCAATAATTTTCTTTAATGTGCCTTTTATATCGCAAGAAACATCACATTGTTTTTTCACCCGGTAATATTTAAAAACAAAATACAGGAAAGTAGTAACGATAAGCACATTGCCAAAAACGGCTAAATATAGTACCCAGTTTGGAATAGGCATTTCGCTGTAGTATTTTTCAATTGTTTCGGGCGAAAAAATTAAATCATCGAAAGTAAATAACAGAATCAATCCCAACAATACCACAAATCCTATTTTTATGTTCCGGTCGATCCGGTCCATCAGGCTTTTGGTACGTTTACTGAGCATAGTATGCAACTGGTTTTCATCCAGTTCTTTGGAGGGGGTAATTTTGCTCCATGTTTTTTTCAGCTCCTTTAATTCCATAACTACTACTCTTCGGTTACCATCAGCTTCTTTAGCTTCCTTTTAATCCGGTTCATTTTTACCCGCACATAGTTTTGGGTAATTCCGGTAATTTCAGCAATTTCCTCGTACTTTTTGTTTTCGAGGTACAGCAGCACAATCGATTTTTCGATTCCGGTAAGCTGCTGAATGGCTTTGTGCAATACTTTTATATTCTCTTCGGTTTCGGTATCGTACCTCTCATCTTCAATCTGAAAATTTTCGTACGTCAGGCTGCTTTGGTCAGGTCTTCTTTTACTTTTTTTGAACGAAGTAATAGCGGTATTCAGTGCCACACGATACATCCATGTAGAAACCTTTGATTCTCTTCTGAAATTGGGGTACGACTTCCAAAGCTGTACTACAATTTCCTGAAAGAGATCATTCCGGTCATCTTCCGTGTCGCAATAAATATTGCATACTTTGTGGATGATGCCCTGGTTCTTCCGGATGATGTGTAAGAATTCCTTTTCCAAAATCGGTTTATTAGTAACTGGTTGAGAGAATAATTACAATTGATGGTTAACAAACAGCTATAGTTTTTATTCGAGAAAAGGAAGTTTGAAGTCCGGAGTTGAATAAGCATTTCTTCCGACTTCGGGCTTCAGCCTTCCAACTGCTTTGTTACATCATTTTTAAAAATTTCACCTCTTTTTCGGTAAGAACCCGCCATTTTCCACGTGGTAAATTCTTTTTGGTGAGACCGGCAAAAAGTACCCGGTCGAGTTTTTTTACGCGGTAACCAAAGTGCTCGAAAATACGACGAACAATGCGGTTTTTCCCTGAATGAATTTCGATTCCTACCTCTGTTTTATCATCGGTAATGTAGCTAATGGCGTCGGCAGCAATAGGGCCGTCTTCCAGCTCAATTCCTGCGGCAATCATATCCATGTGCCCGCGCTCAACCGGTTTATCGAGCGTAACCTGATATACCTTCTTTTTGTTGTGTTTTGGGTGCGTCAGTTTTTTCGAAAGATCGCCGTCGTTGGTAAACAGCAACAAGCCGGTTGTGTTTCTGTCCAGTCGGCCAACCGGGTAAACGCGCTCTTCGCAAGCGTCTTTTATCAGGTCCATCACAATTTTATCGGCATGCGGATCGTCGGTGGTGGTCACATAATCTTTTGGTTTATTCAGCAGGATATACACTTTGCGCTCGGCTTCAATTTTTCGTCCGTCAAAACGAACTTCGTCGCCTGGCAGCACCCGTGTTCCCAGCTCAGTAATAATTTTTCCGTTAATGGTTACCGCTCCGGCACCGATGAAAGTATCGGCTTCGCGGCGCGAGCAAACACCGGCATTGGCGATGAAACGGTTCAGGCGCATTCCTTCGGCCGAAAGCGTTTTTAATTTTGGCCTTGGTCCGGCAGCTTCTTTTTTCTTTTCAGCTGCTTTGCCATAATTTTTCCGGGGCTTGAATTCTTTTTTAGGTTCCGATTTTTCAACCACCCGCGATTTTCCAATTCGTTTTCCTGAAGGTGCCTTCACCGAACGTTTTGACGAATTGCCGGATGATTTACCTTGTGAACTGCCCCGGTTGCTGTTGTTATTCTTGCGCATTGCTAAATTATTTTGTGCAAAGATCGCTAAATTTTCTGATTTGGAATTTTATTTGCGACAATTCACGTAAATTCGGAGATCAAACATAAAATTTAAGCTATGAATTCGCATGAAATTGATTATAAGATCATCGGGCACGATGTTCAGTTGGTTGAAATTGAGTTAGATCCGGCCGAAACGGTAATTGCCGAAGCCGGAGCCATGTTGTACATGGAAGATGGTATTGATTTTCAGGCCCGAATGGGAGATGGATCAAATCCGCGAGCCGGTTTTTTTGATAAGGTATTATCTGCCGGATCGCGTTTGATTAGTGGCGAGTCGCTGTTTCTTACGCATTTTACCAATCAGGGCTGGGGGAAAAAGCACGTGGCATTTTCGGCGCCTTATCCGGGAACCATTATTCCCTTGAATCTTCCTGATTTTGGTGGAAGAGTTATCGTACAAAAAGATGCTTTTTTGTGTGCAGCATTGGGCACAAAAATCTCGATAACGTTTAACCGTAAACTGGGTGCCGGATTTTTTGGTGGCGAAGGATTTATCCTTCAGCAGCTGGATGGCGATGGAAAAGCTTTTATCCACGCCGGAGGAATCGTAATTGAAAAACAGCTGAACAACGAAACTTTGCGTGTTGATACCGGTTGTATTGTTGGTTTCGAAACTTCGATAGATTACAGTATTGAACAGGCAGGTGGTTTACGCTCGATGGTTTTTGGTGGCGAAGGATTATTTCTGGCCACTTTACGCGGAACCGGAAAAGTGTGGTTGCAAAGTATGCCAATTCGTAAATTAATTGCTGAATTATCGCCCGCAGGAGGAAATGCCCGAAAAGAAGCGCGCGGTGGTCTGCTCGACAACTTGCTGGAAGGATAGTTTCAGTGTTCAGTCTCAGTTTTCAGTTAGAAATTAAACCAACTGTTGACTGGGACTGAAAACTGTGAACTTTCTAAACCACTCCGGGGATACTAATTCCTTTAAGTTTTCGGTACAGGTCGAGGGCAAAAATGTCGGTCATTCCCGATACGAAATCAACTACCGATTGAATTTTCAGATACACCGAATCATCGTCGGTTGTGTACTGGCCGGGTAGCAGCGACAATATTTTCTGACTGTATTTGTCTTTTTTGTCGGTATTCATAATGGCATCAACAAACTCTTCCAACAACGTGCCGATAATTTTATAACCTGCTATTTCAATTTCAACAACCGAGCGGTGTGCATAAATCTCGCTGAACGAAATGCGCTGCACTTCTTTCATGGCGGCGGCTTGCTTTTCCGGAAGCTGATCGATAAGGCTGCCGGTGAAAGTCCCGGCCATAATGGCATCGTAATTAGCTTTAAAAATATCAATGCAACGGTAAATCAACTCACCTATCACGTTGGCACGTAGGTAACTTATTTGTTCGTTTATGTCGCTTACCTGGGTAAAGGTTTTCTCAAAACGTTCAATGCGCTCTTCAGCAAAGAAATTCTGGAAAAGACTCCGAATGCGGTCGTAGTTTAAAATGCCCAGTTTAAAAGCATCTTCCAGGTCCATAATCTGGTAGCAAATATCGTCGGCAGCCTCCACCAGGTACACCAGCGGATGACGGGCAAAACTTCCATTTTCGCGTTGTGCAATTCCCAGTTCAGTGGCAATGCGGTAGTAATTTTCTTTGTCCGACTGGAAAAAACCAAATTTGGGTTTGGTAGCTTTTACCGACTCGTACGGGTATTTTACAATGCTGGCCAGCGTTGAGTAAGTTAAGGCAAAACCACCCTCGCGTTTGCCGTTAAACTGGTGGGTGAGTGTGCGAAAAGCGTTGGCATTTCCATCAAAACAGGTAAAATCTTTCCATTCGCCTTCCGAAAGTTGGTCTTTGAATTTCTGGCCGCTTGCTTTGTTAAAATAGTTTGAAATGGCGGCTTCGCCCGAGTGTCCGAACGGCGGATTTCCCAAATCGTGGGCCAGACAAGCTGTTGAAACGATCGTTCCAATTTCGTGGATCAGCGGGTTATCCTGATGGATTTCCAACAGGTATTCCGACAATAAATTACCGAGAGAGCGGCCAACACTGGCTACCTCCAGACTGTGCGTAAGGCGGTTGTGCACAAAAATATGTTCGGGCAGCGGGAAAACCTGCGTTTTATTTTGCATCCGGCGAAATGGCGACGAGAAAATAATCCGGTCGTAATCGCGCTGAAACTGCGTGCGGTCTTCGTTTGTTACGGGGCCTAAGGTGCCTTTGCTGCCCAGTCGTTTGGGCGAAAGTAGGGTGTTCCAATTCATAATCTCAAAAAATTCTTGCACGAATGTATAAGAAATTATGGTTCGCATGAAATTTTTGAAGGAGCAAGCATATAAAATGTTATCCAATTAAAAGAAACAAATTTTTGTCTTATCAGACGGATTTTACTATTTGTCTTGACACAAATAGTAAACACAAAAGTCAAGGCTGCGTCCGCTTCTCTCGGAAAAGCTACGCGATGACTGCTAAAATTCCTGAAACTCGTCGTACCTCCTCAAACAACAGTAATTTTTTAACGCCATCACCGCTTGTTTTCCGGCTCACCGGACGAGGCCAGGCTTCGATGTTACTGCAGTGGACGGCCTCTTTTGGTCGTTGCCTGGAGTTGAAGTGAAACCTTAATGAGAGCGGGAAGCTCCGAGGAATCGAGGAGATCACCCGTCCGAATTTAGGTTTTACAAAACGTAAGGGAAGGACTAAAAGCAGCCTTGAATTTTCTGCTTCGTCTTTGCTTCAAGGCAAAGATGAAGGCCGCCGGCAGGCAGAAAGTTCAATCGATTTGGAGGCGTTTCAAAATTATAATCCACCTGATTTTCCTATGGGGTAAAATTCTTGAACTCTCCTTAATCCAGCCAGAACGACGGAGTGAAAAGTACCAGCACCGAATAAATTTCCAAACGGCCAATCACCATTAGCGCGGTTAAGAAATATTTGGCACCATCGGGTAAATGCAGGAAGTTGCTCACCGGGCCAACAGTTCCAAATCCCGGGCCAATGCCGGCCATACTTGTTGCCACGGCACCGAACGAGGTTTTCAGGTCGTTAGTCCACAGCATCATTATCATGGTGCTTATAATGAGGATCAGGTAGTAAAAAAGAACAAAAGTGAAAACCCGGTTAATGAGCTCGGGGCGTACAATATTTTTGTTGTAATGAACCACACGTACCACTGCGCTTGAAGAAAAATATTCTTTATAAAGTGTGCGTATGTGTTTAAAAACTACCAGGTGGCGGATAACTTTTACACCGCCGCCGGTTGATCCTGACGAGGCCCCGATTAACATAAGTATCGCAATTATTCCGATAGATTGTAGGGGCCACTGTAAATAATCGGCAGTGGCAAAACCGGTTGCCGTAATGATGGAGATTACCTGGAAAAAGGCATGACGGAAAGCCGGTTCGAATCCCATATCCTGGTGATGAAAGAAAAGTGACAGGGTGATGATCGTTCCGGCAACCAAAATAATTTTTAAATACAGCCGGAGTTCTTCGTTCTTAAAAGCCGTTTTAAAATCGCCGCGTAACCAGAAAACGTGCACCACAAAGTTGATTCCTGAAAGCAGCATAAAAAAAGTTACCGTGTATTGTATAAATGGCGAGAAACCGGCCAGGCTGTCGTTTTTTGTGGAGAAACCACCGGTGGCAATGGTGGCAAACGAATGGCAAACGGCATCGAAAAGCGACATGCCCCCAAACCATAAAATGATGGTTTCGGCAACGGTTAGCCCCATGTAAATCAACCATAAGCGGCGCGCCACTTGGCGTATTCGTGTTGATACTTTTTCGGAGGCCACGCTCGACACTTCGGAGTAAAACAGGTAAATACCGTTAATTTTCAGAAACGGCATAATGGCCACCACTAAAACAATAATTCCCATTCCACCAATCCAGTGGGTTTCGGCACGCCAAAACAGAATGCTTTTGGGCAGCGCTTCAATGTCGGCCAAAATCGACGATCCTGTTGTGGTAAACCCGGAAATCGATTCGAAAAAGGCGTTGGTAAAATTCGGGATACTGCCGGTTAGCAAATAGGGGAGTGTACCATCCAAAGCCATTACCACCCAGGCCAGCGTAACAATTATAAAACTCTCGCGCAACGAAGGTTCTACCTGCCGTTGTTTTTTGGTAAGCAGGTTTAAAACAACACCTAAAACAAATGTAATTAGAAAAGTGTGCGACAGATCGGCAAAAACGCTCTCTTTGTAAATAAATGAGACGATAAGCGCAAAGAGCATAAACAGACTTTCAAACGTAATTACGATCGAAATAATGTGTAAAATTAAAGCGATATTTATTTTAAAGTGCTTCATTGATTACAAAAGGATTTTAACGTGGCAATGATGTATAAAGTTGCTGCTTTGCATTAGTTAAGTTCATGCTTAAAATGCGTATTGCATTCGAAATAAATGTGTTGCGATGGCTGTATGAATTTACAAAATGATAGAGTGATTAGCCAATCCAAATCATCCCTTAATCGGCGGGATAATGCAACAATCTGAAATTTTATGCGATATACGCGGGCGGCGGGAGGTTGGTATAAAGTATAAGAATGGGCTTAAAAACAGCAGTTATTGCTCTTTTGTCTGAACTGTTTAAACTTTCGGGGAAGGTTTTGGAAGTTGCTCTTTGTACCGGAAATGCAAAGATTTTGTTGTGGTTATCTTCCTGGTATTCCAGTAAGGATTCGCACAAATCAATATCTGACGATACACTACATTCAACTTCTATCGTGTCCGTTTCTGCGGAAAAAGCAATGTCATTTATCGGAAATGAATTGTCTCCGGTTATCTGTAGTATCCCTGTCAGAAAATAAATTAAAAGCAGTATGAATAATGCTCTCAAACCTTGGCTTTTAAAATTACACGACAAATTTAGATTCTCTTTTTCAGTTGTGGAGCGCTACCGCGGTAATAGTGCCGAAAATTGAGGTTTATTTAACTCCGCTTTTGTGCTGATGTGTTGTTTACAGCGTGTAAGTGGAGTATTTTTTCACTTCGCGTGCCAGTTCGCGCGCCTTGCCATCGGTTATCTGGTTTAGCCGTTCCCAGAATTTTGGGCCATGATTTTTAACTTCGGTATGCACCAACTCGTGCAGCAAAATATAATCGATCAGTTTTACGGGCAGTTTCATCATTTGCAAATTCAGGCTGATGTTGTTCTTTGATGAGCAGCTTCCCCAGTTTCGACGGTTATTTCGGATGGTTACTTTGCTGTAGCTAAAACCGTGTTTTTTTGCCAGATCGGAAATTCTGACCGGAAGCAAACGTTTGGCTTCATGGCGGTAAACAGCGGTTACAATTTGATCGATAAAAGCAATCGATTCTTCATTTTCAAAATCCGAAACCGAAATTATTATGCTATCGCCTTTTCGTTTAGCATCGTTTTTTTCGCCCTGAACAATGCGTATTTTATGCAGTTTTGTTTCAATTACGGTGCCCGGTTTTACGTTTGTTGAGCGGGCTTTCATCTTTTCCTGCTGCTTTAAAACCCATTGCTGGTTTTTCTCCACAAAAGCCATTGCCTCTTTTGGTGTAATAAAAAAAGGAAAAGAAACCAGCACCGATTTGTCGGGTTTTACGCTAAGTTTAATATTTTTAGATCGCTGGTTTTGAGAAAATGTTACCTTGCCTATATGTGCGAATTGAACTACTTGGCTTGCCATACGTTATTGTTAAAAATAAAAAATCAAAGATATCAATCATGGGAAATAAAAAGATGGAGGTATTCGTAAACCTCACAAAAAAAGATATGGTTGTTTCGGTTGAGGAAAAAATTCTTCCTGAAAGCCTGGTGTTCGAATCGTTAAATCCGTTTCCCGGATACTACCATAACCTGCCGACCGATCCGGGGTCGTTGTACATTTACCTGGTGCTGGATAAACAATATCCGCTGGAGGAAGTTTTGAGAGCCACACAAGCGATTGAGAAAAAGTACAACTGGAATTTTGATGCCGGGAAAGCCTACATGTCTATCGGCTCAACTTTTCTTAATGCGATTCGGATAAAACACCTACCATCGCTTGATTTGTTGGTAAAGATTCAGGAAGCTTATGTGGATCAGGGGATTCATTTTCTGATGAAAAAGAAACTAAAAGGAACGCTGGAAGCCAATGTTAAGATCGTTAAATTTCTTGAGCTGGAAAAACTGGCCGATGGAATTTTTCTGAATGCTCAGGATACTACTTTTGCTTATATTGAAGTGCCTAAATATCTCGACTCGGAGGAGTTTATAAAAGTTTCGATGGATGTGAAGTACAACTGGGAAGGGCATGAGTTTGATGCTGCCAATGCTTCGTTTTATATCGATGGTAAGCTTGTTGAAGCCGTTCGTATTTTCTCCGATAAGATGGATGTTGACTATTTAAGCGCCATTAAAAAATTATATGTTGAAAAGATTGACAAGTAATAAATTTTAAATAAAAGAAAAGGCAGCCGAATTAGTGCTGTCTTTTTTTGTGTCTGCATTTTTGTACATTTGGTTAACTTTTTATAAAACTGGAATCATTATGCATAACAGGTCCCGATTATTTGTTTTTGGCCTTCTGGCAATTTTGGCGAGCGTATTGTTTGCCTGTAAAGGGAATTCGGATAAATCAATTATTAAAACCGAAGTTGTTGACCGTGGCCCGGTGGTGGTTTCGTTTAAATGCCAGGGAAGTGTTCGTGCGGCCAATGTTGTATCGGTAATAAATCCCTTGCGAAACTCGGTGGTTACCGTGCATAAAATGCCCGGCGAGCGGGTTGAAAAAGGGGAACTTATTCTACAGCTCAACAAAAACCAGATACAGGACGAAATTGCCGATCTGAATAACCAGATACAGCAAAAAGAAAATGCCCTTGAGAAAAACCGCTTAAATGTAAAAAGCATTCAGCTCGATCTTAATCAAGGTGAAGAGGCAAAAAAAGCACGCGTTCAGAATATGCGCCATTCGCTTGAACAGCAGGAAAAACTGTTGGAAGCAGGCGGCACATCGCAGGCGCGGGTTGATCAGATAAAACAAAACCTATTGTTGGCCGAGCAGGATTTAAACAACCAGGCAGAAAAGAATTCGATGCGATTGCAGCAGTTGGAAATGGATGAGCGGAACCTGGCCTTACAAATTCAGTCGTTTAAAAAGAGTGTGGCAACACAACGCGCTATTTTGCAAAAAACGGATGTAAAAGCACCGGTTTCGGGTATTTTGCTGGAAGTTGCCGGGAATGTGGGCGATTATGTTGCACTCGACCAGGCGCTGGTAAAAATTGCCGATGAAAGCACCTCTAAAATTATTGGAAGCGCCGGTAAAAATAAACTCGCACTAATTCAGCCCGGGGGAGAAGTGGAAGTTACCGTGAACAACGCAACTTTTATGGGAACCATTGGCCAGGTGTACGACGATGAAAATTCGGAGTCGGTATCGTTTGATGTTTTTGTTGATGAAAACAATCAGCAAAAACTGGCAGGGGGCGAAAATGTTGAGTTGCTGGTAAAAGCCAACGACAAAGAGAATGTGTTGCGCATACGAAAGTTGCCGGGAATGAAATTATCCCAACATTTTGATGTTTTGGTTCAGAAAAATGATGAGCTAATTCGCACCGAAATTGTTCTGGGGACCATTGGTAAAGACTACTGCGAAATTATTTCTGGAGTTAACGAAGGCGATATAATTCGGGTTGAGGATCCTTCTACCGCTCAGGTGCAATAGAACCTTGTCCTTTACTAATGGGAATAAAAAAATCGGCAAGCTAAATGATTAGCAACTTGCCGATATTCTTTTTTAAGACCTTGGTAAATCTTTATTTTATCAGGCCTCTGTCTTTGTATTTTTGAATAAAAGCCTCATCAAGTTCCTCCGAGTCTTTGTATTGCACACGCAAATTCTGCAATTGTTTGGTCAATGTAGTAACCACATCGGCATAAGCCGGGTCGTCGTACACATTATTCAGTTCCAACGGATCTTTTTTGCGGTCGTACAATTCCCACTCGTCAATATCGTAATAGAAATGTGCGAGTTTAAAATCGGTGGTTACAATTCCGTAGTGCCGTTTTACCATATGGAATCCCGGATATTCATAATAATGATAATAAACAGCATCGCGTGTCCAGGCGGCCGTGTCGCCAACCAAAAGCGGCATCAAACTTTCGCCCTGCATATCCGATGGAGCATTAACACCCGCAGCCTCCAGAAAAGTTTGTGCAAAATCGAGGTTCTGCACCATTTCATCCGAAACCGATCCCGGAGCAATTTTTCCCGGCCACTTTACCAAAAGCGGTGTTTTAAACGATTCGTTGTAAATAAAACGTTTATCGAACCAGCCGTGTTCGCCCAGATAAAATCCCTGATCAGAGGTATAAACGACGATGGTATTCTCATCCAATCCCTGTTTTTTCAAGTGATCGAGCAAACGGCCAACATTTTCATCAACCGATGCAATACAGCCCAGGTAATCCTGCATGTAACGCTGGTATTTCCAACGCATAAAAGCCGAGTCGTTCATTGTAGGGTACAGATTTGCAAACTCTTCGTTTATTGGGCCGTAAACCGCATCCCAACTGGCTTTTTGCTCATCGGTAAAACGGGCGTATTTACTTTTAAAAACGTTAAATCCCCATTCCGACATTTCCTCAACGCCCAGCTCTTTGGCCAACTCGGGGTGAATTTTATTATCAGCCGAAACGGTCATGTGTTTTAACAGGTTCATTTCGGCCTCTTTCGCTGCTGTTCCCCGTCCTTTGTAATCGTCAAATAAAGTCTCTGGTTCGGGGAAAGTCTTTTGGGTAAACTCCTTATAATGGCGTTCAGCAGGGTACCACTCGCGATGAGGCGCTTTGTGCAGGTACATCATTAAAAAAGGTTTGTCTTCCTTTCTTCGGTTATCCATCCAGTCGATGGCAAGGTCGGTAATTACGTCGGTTACATAACCCTGAATGGTGGTGTCGCCGGTGTTGGTAATAAAATCGGGGTTGTAGTAATCGCCCTGTCCGGGAAGGATTTTAAACTCATCAAAACCTTTCGGATTGTTTCCGAAATGCAGCTTTCCAAACATAGCCGTTTGATAGCCGGAATTGTGCAGCAACTGCGGAAAAGTAACATTGGTTGTGTCGAAAGGAAAGTTATTGTCGATCTTTCCGTGAATGTGCGTGTGTTTTCCGGTTAGAATAGTTGCCCGCGACGGCGCACAAATCGAGTTGGAAACACAGGCATTGGTAAACAACATCCCTTCGTCGGCAATCCGGTCGATATTTGGCGTCTGGATCAGTTTATCGTCGTAGGCGCTAATGGCCTGGTACGCATGATCGTCGCTCATAATAAAAATAATGTTTGGGCGTTGCAGATCACTTTCTTTTTGCGAACAAGCTTCCAAAAGCAGAACTGATGCAAAAAGTGTTAGTACTAATAAACTTCTCATTTTAGTTGGTTTAGATTCTTATTCTAAAGTAAATTTTGTTGCCAGTGAGGCGTTCGAATCACCTCCCACATAAATTTCAAATTCACCGGGTTCGGCATAAAACGACAAATCCGAATGATAAAATGCCAGATCGTCGTTGGTGATAGTGAATTCCACTGTTTTAGTTTCACCTTTTGGAACGAAAACTTTTTCGAATCCCTTGAGCAAACGCAACGGTGGCGTAATGCTGGCCACCATATCACGAATATACAACTGCACTACTTCTTCGCCATCAAAATCGCCGGTGTTGGTCACTTCAACAGACACTTTTACGTCTTCGTTATTGGCGATTGTGGCTTTGTCGATACTTAAGTTTTTAAACTCGAATGAAGTGTAGCTCAATCCATAACCAAAGGGGAAAAGCGGCGAGTTGGGCGCATCCAGGTAATTCGATTTGAATTTTTGAAAGGTATCGCCATCTTGCGGGCGACCGGTATTTCGAACGCTGTAATAAATCGGCACTTGCCCAACATTTACAGGGAAAGTTGCTGTAAGTTTACCGGATGGATTGTAATCGCCAAACAAAACGTCGGGCAGCGCATTTCCACCTTCAACACCGGCATGCCACATTTGCACGAAAGCATCAGCCAGCTCTACTTCTTCGCTAATTTCCATTGGGCGACCACTCATATTTACCACAACCAGTGGTTTTCCTGTTTTGGCCAGTTCCCGCAACAATTTCTTTTGACTCGGAGGCATGGTAATATCCGTGCGGCTTGATGATTCTCCCGTCATTTCAGTGGCCTCACCAACAACTGCAACAATCACATCTGCTTTTTCGCGACACAGATACAGCTTCGCGCAACATAGTTTCAGGCGAACGTTCGTCAATAAAAATCTTCGGGCCAAATACATTTATTTTTTCTGCAAATGCAGGATCGTCGCTAATATTAGCACCTTTTGCATGAAGAATATTCACATCGTTGCCAACCACATTCTGGAATCCTTCCAAAACGGTAACTGAAAGATTGAAGTCTCCTGTTGGTGCCCATGTTCCAAGCATGTTGCTACGACTGTCAACCAGCGGTCCGACCAAAGCCACTGTTCCTGTCTTTTTCAGCGGTAGCAACTGGTTTTCATTTTTCAATAGTACCATCGAACGGGCAGCTGCTTGTCGTGCCACCTGACGATGTTCATCAGTTAGAATATCATTTTCGGGACGCGAGTTATCAAAATAAAGATATGGATCGTCAAAAAGTCCCAGTTTGTATTTTGCTTCCAGAATTCTACGGCACGCTTTATTAATATCTTCCTCGGTAACTTTGCCTTCTTCCAGCGATTTTTCCAGCGTGGTCAGAAATCCTTCTCCCACCATGTCCATATCCAAACCGGCTTTTAATGCCAGCGCCGAAACCTCTTGCAAATCGCCCAAACCGTGAGCGATCATTTCGTTTACCGAAGTGTAATCGGAAACCACAAATCCATCAAATCCCCACATATCGCGCAAAACGGTGGTAAGCAACCACTTGTTTCCACTGGCGGGCACGCCGTCAACATCGTTAAAAGACGACATTACGCAACCAACTCCGGCATCGATTGCAGCCTTGTATGGCGGGAAATATTCGTTGAACATTCTCAGGTGACTCATATCAACCGAGTTGTAATCGCGGCCGGCTTCTGCAGCCCCATACAAGGCAAAATGTTTTACGGTTGCCATCATCGTTGTAGTTGAGGTCAGGTCGTTTTGTTGGTATCCGTTTACCATTGCCTTGGCAATTTCGGAACCCAGGTACGGATCTTCACCGGCACCTTCAGAAATACGCCCCCAACGTGGATCGCGCGATACATCAACCATTGGCGAGAAGTTCCAGAAGATACCATCGGCGGTTGCTTCTTTCGCCGCAATCTGAGCAGTTTTTTCTATCAATTCCATATCCCAGGTGCTGGCTAGTCCAAGCGGTAGCGGGAAAGTGGTTTTGTATCCATGTATAACATCGGAACCAAAGATCATCGGAATTCCCAGGCGGCTTTCTTCAACAGCCAGTTGCTGTGCCTGGCGTGTTTTTTCCGGTCCGTAAACACCAAAAATACCGCCTACTTTCCCGGTTTTTATTTTCTCCTCAACTCCGGTGCTTACAACCGATCCTGTTGGAATTCCACCTCCCGGCGTAATCAGGTTCAACTGACCAATTTTTTCCTGGACAGTCATTTGGGCCATCAGATCGGAAACAAAAACATCCATTTCGGAATCATCTGAGTTGCTCGTCGGTGTTCCACATCCGGCGAATAAAAATAGTACTGCAACAAATAGTAAAAAGCGTGACATATCTATAGTATTTAAAAGTTTCTAATTAATTCTAATGGGTTCCGTTTGTTCCGAAATTCCGTTTTCGTTAAATGCTTCAATCGAAAAATAGTAGGGCGTATTGCGGTCGAGGCAGCGCATAAAATGCTCAGTTGTATCGTATAGCTGCCACGACTGGTAGAGTTTGTCGGGTGCAATTCCCCAACGGATATTGTATCCCTGCGCACCTTTTACCGGTTTCCACGAGAAGGAAATATCCCGGCGGTCATCTTCACGATTTATCTGAAAATCTTTTACTTCGGCAGGTTTCTTCCCGAGTCCTAAACCAAATACCCGAATCTCGCTCATGGCAAAGTTTTTTCCCGGAACTTTGATGTTTTTATAGCGAACAAATTTTGCTTCCACCGGCTGATTCAGCACGATGTATGCATTCGGTGAATCTTTGTAACTGTTGCTACGGTCAACCGCCGTTTGCCAGTTTTTTCCGTCTGCTGAAACTTCGATTACAAAACGATGTCGTAAGCCTTCGGTGCGTGTATAAATACCCGTTTCATAATCGTGAAAATTCAGTTGAAAAGCATAAATATTTCCTGGATTTTGCATTTCAATAGTTATCCATTGTTTGTTGTCGTTGGCTTCGGCCACCCAAAATGTTTTCGGGTTTTCATCGGTCAGCACATTGGCGGTAATTTCACCTTTGTCATTCTTTTCAATCGGTAATTCGTGTACCTCCACCTCATCATTATTTGAGGTGAATTTCATGATCTGTTGTAACGACGATGAAACGGTAACTTTTCCTTTGTACGACAACAACATCCAGCCGCAATGCTCGCCGGCTTTTGTGGGATGATCGGGGCCAAAACGCGGATAATCGCCATAAGCCGTATTCGAATGCATCAAGCCTTCGTCATCGAAATAGGTGGGGAACATGCACAACCGACGTTCCCATTGAGCATTTGAAGCCAGTGCCATAGTAGCAAAATGCCAGTATTGACCGTTGGTTTGTTTCACCGTAATTCCATGCCCTGCGCCGTTGGTAAAACCACCCGGTTTAAAGCTCATCGGGTTGTTTTTCATATAGGTGAACGGGCCCAGTGGCGATTCACCGATGTAAACGCCATCGGCATAAACATTAAATTGTGTTCCCGGTGCAGCGTACTGCAGGTAATATTTGCCGTTGTGTTTGGTCATTGAGGCACCTTCCATGTAACCTTCTTTTAAAGTTGGATGAAAGTTATTCTCTCCAAAACGCTCCCAGCCGTGCTCTTCCTCCACCAGGTTTATCAGGTCTTTTTTCATTCCGGTTTCCAAAAAACGATCATCTTTGTTTAATTCTTTTACGCGAATCGGATACACATTCGATGATCCCCAATACAAATAGGTTTTGCCGTCATCATCAATAAAAAGCTCTGAATCCTGAATATTATTTGAAATAGATGGCGTTGGTGTCCATTTGCCGCTTTTGGGGTCGTCGGTGTAAAGAATACTCCCGTAACCCGCCGGATCGCCGGCAAAATACACCAACGAATCTTTGTAATTAAAAGCTGTTGGTGCGTTACAACCTTCGAAAAACCATTGCTGAGGTTTAATAAAATTCCAATGCACCAAATCGGTTGAGTGCCAGTAGCCAAACGAGCGGGTAACAAACATGTAGTATTCGCCGCGAAACTCGATAACTGCCGGATCGGCACCCGATCGATAAGAAATATTCCGGGCCGAATTGTAAACCATGTAGGTGTAATCTATATCCAGCGGATTACAATAGGTTTTTGGAATGATAATTTGGGCCTGGCCGCTGCTAATGATTGACAGGGCTATTAAGAAAGTTCCAACAAGTTTTTTTAAGGTTTGCATTGCTTCTTAGTATATCAGTTACGGTGTTTCAAATCCCAATTTTGCCAATCCTTTCTTCACATCCTCGTTTTTCATGAATAGGTTCCACAAAAGTCCGCTGCGGTAATTTTCAATCATCACCGGAATTGGTCCCTGATCGATGGCCAGGTAACGTGGCAAATACCAGTTTTCTGTTTGGCTGTATGCATCATACGGACCGTATTCTCCCACGAGTGAATCGGCTTCCAGGTATAAGTATTTCAAAACGTTCATCGATTCTTTTGGCGTATAAGGAAACGATGAAAGTGCAGCGGTAGGAGAAATCACTCCAAGATCCGATTCCCCCGGATGATGCCCGGCATAACCGTTCATGGAATAACTTGACGTAAATCCCCACTGATTCTCGCCATATCCTTTATGATTTTTAGGATTATCAAGCGCGTAACGATAGTGAATCGTAGCATGATTTACATTTAGTTTCCAGTAGTCGGCATACTTGTCTTTTAACCCTTTCGGATTCAGACCAAGGTACGAATAATGTGCCCAAAAAAGTGGCCCGATCGGATCGTCGTTGTGTTCGTAAAAGTTAAGAACGGTACTCAGGCCGTAATAAATGGTGTCTTTTGCAATGTCTCCGTTAAGCGCCCAGCCTTTATCGTAAATGGCCGGAGAGATTGGATGCGTTGGCGATGAAGCTGCCAGAACGTACATGATCAGACATTCGTTGTAACCACCAACCGGGAAATTCATCTCCCAGCCGTAATTGGGCGACCAGTGCCAGTACAAAACATCTTTTCCTTGGGTGTACCAGTCCCATTCAACGGTTTCCCACAATTGCTGAATATCGGCAACCAGCTGCTGCTCCGCTTCATTTCCGTCTTTGTAGTATTCGGCAACCGCCAGTAATCCCTGGATCATAAAAGCAGTTTCCACCAAATCGCCGCCATCATCTTTTTTACTGAATGGTTTTACTTTCCCAGTTGGCCCGTCAAGCCAGTGTGGCCACGCACCATGGAAACGATCGGCTTTTCCGAGATAATCTACGATTTTTTGAAAACGTTCCAGCGCCTGCTCACGCGTAATAAATCCGCGTTCGATACCAACGAGAATGGCCATTACGCCAAATCCCGAGCCGCCAAGTGTAACCACATTCTGATCGTTTTGCGGATACACATTGTCCATATGAATGCGCTCGCGTGCCATTCCTGAAACCGGTTCTGCACCATCCCAGAAATACTGAAAGGTTTGGTATTGCACCAGATTCAGCAAAGAATCTTCAAGTGAAATTTCTGCTTTCTGCACCGTTTCAACCGGTTTTTTGTTTTTGGAATTGCATCCCGAAAAACCCATGCTGCTGATCAGTGCGATTAATACTATTGGAAATATAATCTTCTTCATCTGTTAATACGTAAAATCAAGTTTTGTTAATCCGGCTTGTACTTCAGGGCACGACATAAACAGATCCCAAAGCAGGTTGGTCCGGTAATTTTCAATCATCACTACAATCGGCCCCTGATCGATGGCAAGGTAGGAGTCGGCCACCCAGCCGTTGGTAAAATCAAAAGCGTCGTAAAATCCATATTCTCCCCACAATTTATCTCCAAGTGTGTAGTAGAAATAGCGTAAAGCTTCCATCGATTCCTCAGGCGTGTAAGGCATCGACGACAGCGCCGCAGTAGGAGTAAGAACGCCCCGGTCGTTGTTTGGCGAGTGTGCCGAATAACCGGAATAGCCATCGCTGGCCGTAAGTCCCCAGCACTCATCAGAATATGCCACATAGTTTTGCGGATTATCGGCACAGTAGGCCTGATTTATTTTTGAGTGCGTTACATTTTGCTCCCAGTAATTGGCATACTGATCAGAAAGGTTTCGTGGATCGAGTCCCAAAAACGAATAGTGCGAAAAGAACAAGGGGCCGCCCATGTCGCTGCGCAATGGCAGGGTGTAGCCGTAATACGAATTATTATCTGTGTTAATCATGTCGCCATCACGCGCCCAGCCTTTGGTGTATACATCTCTGTCGATGGTGTGCGTTGGCGACGAAGCAGCGAGAATATAAACAATAAGAGCCTCATTCCAGCCCCTTATTTTCATGTTCATTGCCCAGTCGTTATTTTCCGACCAGTGCCAGTACAATACGTCTTGTCCGCCTTGTGTGTACCAGTCCCATTCAATGGTTTCCCAAAGTGTGTTGATTTTATCCTTTAAGGAAGATTCCTGTGAATTGCCGGAATTCAGGTACTGTCTCACAGTTAGTAATCCCTGCATCATGAATGCGGTTTCAACCAGGTCGCCACCATCGTCGTTTGAGCTAAACGGAATGGTCTGTCCGGTTTCGCCGTTTAACCAGTGTGGCCATACGCCATAAAAACGGTCGGCATCAGTTAAAAAATCGACAATGGTTTCCAGTCTGTCAACTCCTTGCTTACGCGTAATAAATCCGCGTTCGATTCCTACCAATATCGCCATTATACCAAAACCGGAACCACCTGTGGTAACCGTATTTCCTGATGTATTTCTTTCGCGTGCCAATCCTGAAACCGGATGTGCAAAATCCCAGAAATACTTGAAAGTTTGCCGTTGAACCAGCGTTAATAATTCTTCGTCTGAAATTTGCGGGAATTTAGGAGTGGTGTCGGCTTGCGTATAAAAGTTCAGTTCCAGCCCGTCGAAAGGCTTGCCAATCCGATTTTCAATGTCTGATGAAATGGAAAAAACGGTTTTACTAAAACCTTCCAGTTCCTGCGAAATTTCAACAGAAATTGTTTGTTCGTTTACCTGGTTAACAGTTGAAGCTACTGATGCTCCATTGCTTGAATACGACGAATAAAGGGAAATGTCGTCTTTTGACACGGCTGAATTAAATTGTAGCTGGATCACCGGTTTTCGGTTAATATCCAGAATTCGCGACAGCGGATTGTAGGTTACTTCATCTATTTGCACACTTTCTAAAACCAGTGGTGTTGTGAGTGTAGAGAAGGTATACGATTGCCCATTAAAAGGCTCCTCGTTTGCTCCTTTCAAGCCGGATGAAATCGTCAATGTATAAGTTGCATTTTCATCCAGATCCTGATGATCGATTTTTACCAATTGATTGGAGTTGAAATAGGAAAATGTTAATGCCAGAGGATTATTATCTGCGTCGAATAAATTAATATTTGCCTCGGCAGAAACTGTATTTATCGCAGTATTAAAACGGATTTCAATCGTTTCGTCGATGGCAACATTTGAATTGGCGCCACTTGCAGAAAGTGCTGTTTCGCCAATATAAGCGTACGTGATTGCCAGGTTTTCCGTCGGTTGTTCTTCCGCCGGATCATCCTTACTGCAGGAAACAATCATTCCTGTTACAAAAAAAAGCAATAGTAATTTATGGAATATGCGCATCAGAATCAGCAATAAGAGTTTTTGAAAATTAAAGAAAAAGTTTGAATTGACCCACCGCAGATTACGGTGGGCCAATTCTTAAAACTACCTTATAGTGCTCTATAAACCGTCTTGCATCATTAAAGCAACTTCGTCAGCCGAAAGTGCTTTTTTGAACAAGTATAATTCGTCCATCAGACTTTCGTCCGAGTTGTGGTTCCAGCCATTAAAACGTGGAGCGCCTGACATAATTGAAAGCAGGTCGCAGCCGGTCCAGTCGATTCCAGAAAAATCACCTTGTTTAACCTCAACTCCATCTATATAAACGCGCGCCTCGGTACCCGAAATGGCAAATGCCATGTGCACCCAGTTGCCAGTTGTTGGGTCAACATCGGCGGCAGTACCACCATCAAACCACGAGTCTGCAGTTCCGTTACCGGCATTAAGTTTAAAGCGTTGCATTCCACCTGCATTTTCGCGGAAGAAACGGAAACCACTTGTTCTGTCGTTTTGCGCGTCAGGATTGGCAGTGTCTTCTGGTCCCATAACCAAAATACCAGCTCTGTCTGGTGTTGCATTAACATTCAACCAGAAACTTGCACTGAATTCTTCTCCCTGAACATCAACATCAGCAGTTGAGAAAGTGAGGTACGAATCAGCCGCTCCCTGGTAGGCATCGCCTTCAACACCGGCGCCATAATCAATTGATGGATTGCCAACAACTGTAGCATCTGCGGTACTGATGGCTTCTTTAAAATCGCCGTTAAAATCCATGTAGAAAGAAGCTTGTTCTTTCAGCATAATGGTGTGAATTTCTTCCTGTGTAAGCGCAGTATTGAAAATACGTAACTCATCCATTAAACTACCGTCAGAAAGGTGGCTCCAGCCGGTCCAGTTCGGAGCACCCGACATAATTGAAATCACATCACAATCGGTCCAGTCGATTCCTGAGAAATCACCGTCACTAACCAATTCTCCGTTAATGTAAACAGCGGCGCTGGTTTCTGAAATACTAAATGCAAAGTGTGTCCACTCACCTGTATTTGGTTCAACATCGGCAGCAGCTCCACCATCAAACCACGAGTCTGATTCTCCATTACCAACATTCAATTTAAAACGCTGCATACCGCTTGCATTTTCGCGGAAGAAACGGAAACCTTTTGTACGGTCGTTATCGTTGTCAGCCGGAGGTGATACCACTAAAATTCCCGCTCTGTCCATGCTGGCATCAACTTTCAGCCAGAAACTTGCACTAACTTCGGTTGCTCCCTGCAGAATTGTAGCTGGGAATGTTAGGTACGAATCAGCAGCTCCGCTGTATGCAGTACCTCCCTGGATACCATCGGTAAAACCAGGACTTCCTACTGCAGTTGCCAGGTTAAGGCTGTTCATTTCGCGGAACTCGTTATTAAACGGCATGTAGAAAATTTCGCCTTCGTATTGCGGTACGTATGGCGGCGATTTGGCAAAGTTTACGGTTGCTGTTGTTGTTTTGCCATCAAGATCGGTGGCAGTAACACTTAACACATGCGAACCAGTTGTTACATTGTCGTAAGTGTAGGTTCTCATTGCCACGCGGTAGTCCATAAAGTCAGAGTAGCTCACAATTTCGGTGCCGTCGATATTCACCGAAATGGACCCGATTTCAATATCGTCACGCACTTCAAAGTCGATATTTACCGAAGCAACAGCATCGTTTGTTTGAATTTCATAACCTTCGGGTGGAAAGTTAATCGTAACCTGTGGAGCTGTTTCATCCGCTCCCGGGGCTACAGCCGATATTCCATCGATGTAGTTCTGATCGCATGCATTGAAAGCAAACAGTATCAATGCAAGTATAAATAATTTATTATAAGTCTTCATGTTTTATCGTTTTAGTCAATTCCTTCTTCCAAATGTGGTAATTCAGCAACCTGATCGGCCGGAAATGGCAAATAGGCTTTGTCCATTGTAAATGTTCGGCCTCCATACGAAAGGGCGCTTGTGTTTTCGGTACGTACCATGTCGTAAAAACGTGTTCCCCATTCCATCGCCAGTTCGGCAAATTTCTCGTCCAGTACATCTTGGGTTGTAACCCCCGATAAGTTGGTTAATCCGGCACGGGCACGAACCATGTTCACGGCATCGTCGGCACTCATTGAAATATTACTTGATGCTCCACGTGTAAGCGCTTCTGCATAGGTAAGGAGCATTTCGGAGTAACGGATAACAATAAAGTTCTTGTTACTTCCGTATGATGTTCTCCCGGGAATCAACTCAGTAGAAGGTTGACTGTGTTTGCCACTCACAAAATTCAAACGTGCGTTATTGTTAAAAATGTCGCCTTCGCGGTTGGTGTTATCAATCCACTCGGGTAGTTCACCGTAATCGTTTTGCAACTCGGTAATTCCATCGGGAGTGAAAATAACACTGGTTTCCAGTCGTTCCACTTCGCCTCTGTCGAGCATAAATTCAATGTATTTCAATGTAGGCTCATAGAATCCCCAACCGGCACCGGCGCCTGTTACAACGGGTGTCCATCCGCCAATTCCAAATGGTGCCCACAAGAAATTGGAATTATCGCCTTCTCCCTGGTAAAAATCAGAATATTGGAATTCCATAATGTTTTCATCATTCAGTTTACCTGCCTTTTTAAACAGGTGGTAAAAGTCGTCGGATAATCTAAACTCTCCCGAATTAATAATTTGCGAAGTTGCATTTACCACTCCCTGGTAATCTTCCATTTCCTGGTAAGCCAATGCCTGAATTGCGTAAGCTGTGTAAGTAGTCATTCCTCCAGGAATATCAGAACGTTTGTTTGGATGCATATCAGGAAGGTTTGGAATTGCATCGGTCATTTCGTCAACAATATATTGCATTACCTGAGCTTTATTGCTCACTGGTGTATTCTGAATATTGTCAAGTTCGTCGATAACAATACAACCACCAAAAGTACGGGCAATGTTCAGGTAAAGGTAACCACGCATAACACGGCATTCGGCAATGTACTGATCGGCCATTGCATCGTTACCTGATGCTTCGCGGTACTTATTAATTTCTTCGATAGCCGTAAAAACATTCACGATATCGTTGTAGTGCAGCTGCCATACTGAGTTTGGATTCCAGTGGCTGGCCTGGTACATATAATTATCCTGTTCCTGCATAGGAACCTGGTCGCCTGCAGCATTTACATCATCGCCACGAATTCCCAGCGTTAACGGCTCTTCCCACGAGCGTGTGTATAATCCCTGATAGGCTCCCATTAACGGTAATACCATATTTTCGCTAATGGTATAATCCACGTCGCTGGTAAACGATTCGTTCTCAAAAGGTTGGTCGAGTTTGTCGGTACATCCGATTACTGACACCAATAGCAGCCCGACTAACATTACGGGTGCAAAATATTTTATTAAAAGTTTCTTCTTCATGTTTTAAAGTGTTTAGAATTTTAGATTTACCCCAATTGTGTAAACGGCCGGTACCGGATAAAACTGTCGGTCGATACCGTTGTTAACTTCCGGATTAAATCCGTTGTACTTAAATACTGTAAGCGGCTTTTCTGCAGTTACAAATACTCTGGCATCGGGCATTCCCGCGCCAAACAGCTTTTCGCCATCAATGTTGTAGGCCAGCTGAATGTTCTGGATGCGGAAGAAGTTTCCGTCTTCAACCAGGTAATCGCTAAAGTTCTGGTTCCATCCGCGGCGAAGTGCCGAAGCCGATGGATATTTATTTGAGGTGCCTTCGCCGGTCCATAATCCCTTGGCCAAATCGGCGTCGATGTTGGTATCGTTTGTCCAGATGATCTCACCACGTTTGCGGTTAAGGATTTTATTACCTGTTTGGCCCATAATGTTCATCGAGAATTCGAAGTCTTTATAGTTCAGACCGATAAACCCACCGTATGTAAATGTTGGAATGTATGAACCCAGGAATACTTTGTCGTCGTCGTTGATCACATCGTCGTTGTTCTGATCCACATATCTGAAATCGCCCGGAACCAAAGAATTGTCAACGGCTACCGGATCAGCGCTGATTTCAGCTTCGTTTTGGTAAATGCCTGCCACTTCGTAACCATAAAACGAAAGCAGTGGTTCACCAATCTGTGAACGTTGTCTGAACTCGGCCGAACCGCCGTTAATGTAGGTTTGTCCGTAAAGGTCGCGCACTTCGTTTTTAAGTGTTGAAATGTTCACGCCAAGGTTGTAGCTAAAATCTCTGTTAATTTCGTTTCGCCAGCCTACTGCAAGTTCCAATCCCGAGTTACGGATAGTACCAACGTTACGCAAAACACTTCCCGATTGCAATTTCAAACTTACCGGGATAGCCGCATCTTCCGTGTCGCGGATAAAGTAGTCGGCATCAATGGTTAAACGATTACCAAGCAATTCGGCGTTCAAACAACATTGGTCCCGGTTACGGTTTCCCAACCCAAATAACCAAATGTGCTTGTTGTGGTTGTTCCGTCAACCTGCATATCGTCGATAGCCAAATAAACCGGATTGGTAGTATTTGCTCCATCCTGGCGGGCAATTTTATCGTTACCCAGTTTTCCCCAGCCACCTCTCAGTTTCAGGTAGCCGAGAAAACCAACATTTTCCATAAAGCTCTCTTCGGTAACTACCCATCCTAAACCAAAGGCAGGGAAAGTACCCCATTTCTCCTGGTACTTCTGTGTTCCTTCCTGGCGAATGGTGAAATAAGCAATGTATTTATTATTGTAGTTGTACGATACTCGTCCGAAATAAGAGATGCCGTATAAACGCTCGCCATCGTCATAAACTTGTTTTGACGACTCGGACTGCGACTGGTCAATGTACCATCCATTTTCATTCAATGGAATATCTTCAGCATTTCCACGCAGGTAATCATACCATTCGTCCCGGTATGACATACCGGCCATTGCGGTGATGTTATGGTCGCCAAAACTGTCGGTGTATGTTAATGTGTTATCAAAGAAATGGTTTACATCAGTTGTCCTAATTGATTCAATTGAGGACAAGGTACGTTTTGTTGAATTGGTAATGTAATACGGTATTCCAACACTACGCTCTTTCAAAAACATCATTGAAGAATTGTAGGTACTCTTAAACTTTAGCAGGTTTGGAAGTAAGTCAGCCTCGGCATAAACGCCGGCCAGTACTTTCCGAATATTTTGTCGTTTTTCATTGTAAGCGAGACTTAAAAACGGGTTTTGCGAACCGCGGTAATCTAATAATTGTGCACTCGAATAATTACTTGGGTAATCAATTCCTTGTGCTACCAAATCGTCGTAATTTTGTTGGTCGAAAACCGGAAGGATTGGAACAGCATGATAAGCACTAAACCAGGCTGCATCGTCAGCAATATCGCGGGTGCCGTTACTTACATTAAAGTTTACCCCGGTTTTTAACCAGCTGTTTGCCTGGTGATCGATTGATGCCCGAATATTCATTCTTTTGTATCGATCGTCAGCTTCCAGTAAACCTTCCTGGTCGTAGTAACTCACTCCCATCGAGTATGAAGTTTTATCGTTACCACCCAAAACCGAAACCGAGTGGTTTTGCTGGCGGGCATGCGATTTCATAATCTCGGCATACCAGTCGGTATTAACGTTGGGTACGTTCGGGTTTACGCGGCTGCGGCCGTAGCGCTGCATGGCATTTTCTACAAAGCTAATGTCGGCTGCCGATCCGGTTTGGTAAACGTAATCAACGAATTGTTCGGCGTTGGCCATTTGCATCACGTTCTGCGGAACCTGGATACCATAGTATCCTTCGTAGGTAATACTGGTTTGTGTGTTTAACGAACCTTTTTTTGTGGTAATAAGTACCACGCCGTTTGCTGCCCTAACACCGTAAATCGCCGATGCCGATGCATCTTTCAAAACCGATAAGGTTTCGATATCCGATGGGTTAAGGAAATCGATGTCGTTGAAATACATTCCGTCAACAACATACAAAGGTGATGAATCACTGCTTCCCGGAAACGATCCGATACCACGAATACGAACTGTTGGTGAACTACCCGGCGACCCGGAATTTACAATTTGTACACCGGCAACTTTTCCCTGTAACGACTGCATTGCCTGTCCGGCAGGTGTTTTTACCAGTTCGTCTGCTTTAACTGTGGAAATTGAAGAGGTAAGATCGGCCTTTTTCATCGATCCGTAACCAACTACAACCACTTCCTCAAGGCCAACTACATCTTCCTGTAACTGAATGTTGATTGTGCCTGATTGTTGTGGATTTATTTCCTGAGATAAAAAACCAATGTAACTAAAAACTACAGTGGCTCCCTGTTTTACCGACAATGTATAATTGCCGTCAATGTCTGTAACAACTCCGTTAGTTGTTCCTTTTTCCAAAACGGATACTCCCGGCAGAGTTATTCCGTCTGCATCAACCACCGAGCCGGAGATAGAAATTCTATCCTGCGCAAACAGGGTTGAAATCGAAAAAAGGAGAAATACAATAAAGAATGTTTTTCGCATAACTTCAAAATTTGAATTAGTTTGAGTTCAAAGTTACGGCGACAGCATGGCGCAAAGCAATCAAATAAATACACTATTGATACTTTGGGGCAAAGTGAATCGCTTTAACAACCTCATTATTACCTCATCCTGTATAATAAACAATAATCATAAGTAGTTGTAAAACAGAGTTTAAAATGGTGTTCGGTATATAAAAACTTTTTATTTTTTTATACATTTAATTTTATTTATTTCGCAAAAAATGGGGTTTGGAGTAGAAAATGCAGGAACTCGATCCTTTTATTAGCTGTTAAATCAAAAACATTTGATGTTTAGAACCGGAACAAAATCGATGATTGTAACCATCTTTTTGGTGGTTTGGGCGATCACTTCTATGGCTTTGGAAGAGGAAACGGGAGTGGTGAAATTTGACCAGACAATCTATAAAGGAGCCCGGCAAAACTGGGGCGTTGGTATTGCCGGCGATGGTATGGTTTATTTTGCCAATCACTCGGGGCTTCTTTCGTTCGACGGAACTAACTGGATGATGAACCGGCTGCCCAACAATACCATTGTGCGCTCGGTAAAAGCTGTTGCCGACTCGGTTGTTTATACCGGTGGTTATATGGAGCTGGGTTTTTGGAAAACGAATCCAACCGGAGAACTGGTTTACACTTCGCTCAACCCAAAAGCGGAAGAGTTTTTTGAAGAAAATCCCAATCTGGAGTTTTGGAACATTGCTGTTAAAAACGATTATGTCTATTTTCAATCGTTTGGCAATATACTCACCTATCATAGCGACAGTATATATTCCTTGCTTCTTGGTGGTGGCATTTCGGTCATGAACCAGGTAAACGATCGGGTATTGGTGGCGATCAGAGACAATGGAATATGGGAAATTGAAAACGATGAGGTAATTCGAATTATTTTCGACGATGCCCTGATAGGTACAACCGTTAAATTTATTATACCCGGAGCTAATGAGACCCTGCTGATTGGTACCGCCGACAGAGGAATTTTTCTTTGGGATGGAATAAAACTAAAGCAATGGAATGATGAATGGACATCATATTTTATTGAGAACGAATTAAACCGGGCTTGTCGTAACAAAAGCGGACAATATATTATTGGTTCGCTGGTTGACGGAATTGTTGTTTTTGATCGGTTTGGGAAACTGATAACAAAAGTAAATTCGAGAAATGGTTTGCCTAACAATACGGTATTGGGCATTGCTACCGATGAACGCGGGAATACCTGGCTGGCACTTGATATTGGAATTGGTTTTGTAGCCGACAACCCCAACAAAAGTTTTGTGGTTAAAAACTTACCGGGTGCGGGTGCGATTTACTCAACAGCCATTTTCGAGGATAAACTATACCTCGGTACCAACCAGGGTTTGTTTGAAGCATCGCTTGATTTGGATAACGATGAAATTCAACTTGTTCAGGGCACGCAAGACCAGATATGGGATTTGAAAGTAATTGACAATGAACTATTAATTGGTCACAACCAGGGAAGTTTCGCTTTAAAAAAAGGGAAGAAAAGAGTAATCTCGAACGAAGGCGGAGCTTTCAATTTTGTACAGGATCCGCTTCATCCCGAATTGCTTTTGCAGTCAACTTACAACCGAATTATTGTTTACAATAAAACCAATGAGGGTATAGAGTTCCGAAATTATATCGAAGATTTTACGAACCTTATTCGATATATTGAATTTGATCATTTAGGAAATATATGGGCCAGCCACATGCACCGCGGAATTTTTAAAATTCAGGTGGATGAAGAACGCACAAAAGCGGTGGGAGCACCCGAATATTTTGGAGAAGAGACTTTCGGGAAAGACCACTCCATACATGTATTTAAAATTGAAAAGCGCATTGTATTTACTACCGGCGAAAAGTTATATACCTTCGACGATCTTACCAATTCCATTCTTCCGTACGATACATTAAACGCCAGTTTGGGAAAGTATGCAGCCGCCAGCCGAATAATAAAAGCGCCCAATAATTATTATTGGTTTATCGAGCCGACATCAATTGGTCTGTTCTCCATTGTACAAACCGATGTTAAACTGGTTAAAGAGTTTCCAACAACGTTGTTTAACGATCCGTTGTTGGTTGAAGGTTTCGAAAATTTACTTCCGGTAAATCAATACACCAGTATTTTGTGCCTGCAAAATGGTTTAGCTTTTCTTGATGCTTCGGTAAGCGACTCTGCCACAAGTACGGTTGGACGGTATGCGCCAGAGGTAAGAAGTATTGAGCTGCAAAGCAATGGTGGGAGATCGGTATTTTTACCTCTTAACACCAATGACCCCGAAATTAAAAACACGCTGAACAACGTGAAATTCCGCTTTTCTTTTCCTATGCTCAACGAATTTCCGGTATCATACAAGTATTTTTTGCAGGGCTTACATCAGGACTGGTCGGACAGTGTGACCGAGCCTGAATTTCAGTTTGAACGATTGCCACGCGGTGAGTACCAGCTACAGGTAAAAGCAGTTGACATCTGGGGTAACGAAAGCCAGATTTATACTTTCGATTTTAAAATATTGCCACCGCTGTTGGCTACCAAACTGGCCATATTTCTGTATATGTTTATTTTAATCGGAGCGCTTTTGCTGTTCCGGCGGTGGGGGGTAAAACAAACCCAAAAGAAAGAACAACTGCAACACGAAAAACGTGAACAGGAACTTATTCGCCTGCGAAACGATAAACTACGAAGCGAAGTGCGATTTAAAAGTAAAGAACTGGCAAACTCTACCATGGCCATTATTCGTAAAAACGAGTTTCTGATCGACCTGAAAAATATTGTACGGAAACAAAAAGAAGAGCTGGGATCGCGTTACCCCGACAAATATTTTAATTACCTGAACAACAAAATTGATGAGAATATATCGAGCCGCGACGACCGCCAGATTTTTGAAAACAATTTCGAGCGCGCACACGAACAGTTTTTCCAAAAGATGAAAAACAAATATCCCGACCTTACCTCTAGCGACCTGCAATTGTGTGCGTACCTGCGAATGAATTTATCGTCGAAAGAAATTGCTCCGTTATTGGGAATCTCCATCCGTGGCGTTGAAAACCACCGTTACAAATTAAGGAAAAAGCTGAACCTCCAGCCCGAGGATTCGCTTACTGATGTTATGCTTTCGGTGTAACATTTGCATAAAAAAAGGAGCAATCCTTTCGAACTGCTCCTTTAAGTGGAGAATACCGGAGTCGAACCGGTGACCTCTTGACTGCCAGTCAAGCGCTCTAGCCAACTGAGCTAATCCCCCAAAATATTTTTGAACTTTTTATCTTCGCAGATAAGTCTTTTAAGTTCTAGCCAATCCCGAAAAACTTAAATCTTTGATTTTTTAGTTTTTCGAGGATCCTCGGGTTTTATGAAAATTATAATTTTCTAAAACTCGGGACTGAGCTAATCCCCCAAAACGTGGCTGCAAATATAAAAATATTTTTTAGAAACAATCAAATATTTTTTTGGTAAAGTTTTTGCTATTATTAATGTAACTGCAGAAAACAAGAAGCCGGCGTTCTTTGATTTATTAAACAATCCAATAAAATTTAAACCCATGAAATCTAAAAAAACAAAGAAAGCTGATCTTGAAAGTAAAAAAACTACCTTGTTCCTGATTGGTTTGGTAGTAGCGCTTGGTTTTATATTGTTTGCATTCGAGTGGAAACAACCCGCACGAAAAGCACTGATTGTTCAGGGAAGTCGGGATTATATGCCTCCCGAATACCTGGTTATTCCAAGTACGCCACCTGAAAAAAATGAGCCCGAAAAACCAATCATCAAAGTACCTGTTTTTAAAGTTATTGATGATGGTGAAAAGCCAGTTGATGAATTAATATGGGAAGGAGAAGAACCGGAAGAACCTGTAGTTATTGATTTGGGAGAAATAATGGATTACGGCAAAGATGAGGGCGAGGAGGAGTTGAGTGCAATTTTAGACTTTGCGGAAACGATGCCCGAATTTCCGGGAGGACAGGCTGCTTTGTTAAGCTTTTTATCGAAAAACGTTAAGTACCCGTTAATTGCGCAGGAAAATGGAATTAAAGGCAAGGTATTTGTAGCCTTTGTAGTTGATGAAAATGGGGACATTTATGACGTTACTCTGGCTCGGGGAGTCGATGCATCGCTTGACCGCGAAGCACTTCGCGTAGTGAAATCGATGCCACAGTGGAAGCCCGGGAAACAGGGCAACAAGGCAGTGAAAGTGCGCTATACTGTACCCATTAATTTTATATTGCAATAGAAAATTGAAATGAAATTAAAATTCACTTGCATGTGAAGATTATTTTTTATCTTTAAGCCCCGATTTTGAAGGGCAAAAAAATCAAATAAAACAAATAAAATAATTAAGTATGGAACTTAAAAAAACACCAAAAGCTGATCTGGAAGCCAAAAAAAATATGTTTTGGCTGATTGGATTAGTTGTCGCGTTGGGGCTTTCGCTGCTGGCTTTTGAGTGGACTACGAAACCATCAAAAGCTGCTGACCTTGGTCAGATCCAAACCGCGGAAGTTGAAGAAGAGATTATCCCTATTACTCGTGAGCAAGAGGTTAAACCACCTCCACCACCTCCACCACCAAAAGTTATCGAGGTGTTGAACATTGTTGACGATGATGTAGAGATTGAAGACGAGCTGGAAATTGAAGATACAGAAGCCGACGAAGAAACTGTAATCGACGTTGCTCCTGTTATCGAAACAGTTGAGGAAGAAGAAGAGGAAGAAGCTCAGGTATTCTTTATTGTAGAAGATATGCCGGAATTCCCGGGTGGAGACCTTGCATTGCGTAAATATATTGCCAATGCTATCAAGTATCCTGTAATTGCACAGGAAAACGGTATTCAAGGTAAAGTATATGTAACTTTCGTAGTAAGTAAAACAGGAAAAGTTACCGATGCTAAAATCGCAAGGGGAGTTGACCCTTCGTTGGATAAAGAAGCCCTTCGTGTGGTAAATGCGCTTCCTGCATGGAAGCCAGGTAAACAGCGAGGAAAACCGGTTAACGTATCGTACACGGTACCAATTAACTTCGTGTTGCAGTAACAAATAAAAAACAATATTTTTGCACTCCTGTTTCGTTAGAAGCAGGAGTTTTTTTTTGAAAAAAATAAAGTATGATAGAAACAGCACCTATTACAGAAAAAGCGGTTATTGTGGGACTGATCAACCAGGATCAGGATGAACGTCAGGCAAAAGAGTACCTCGACGAGTTGGAGTTTTTGGCCGATACTGCGGGTGCGCAAGTATTAAAAAAATTCACCCAAAAACTGGATATTCCCAATAAAGCAACTTTTGTTGGCCCGGGAAAACTCGATGAAATAAATCAGTACATAAAGGTTGTTGAGGCCGATACGGTAATTTTCGACGACGAGCTTACTCCAACGCAATTGCGAAATATTGAACGCGAATTGGAGTGTAAAATCCTCGATCGTACCAACCTGATTCTCGATATCTTTGCAAAACGGGCAAAAACGGCTCACGCAAAAACACAGGTAGAGTTGGCGCAGTACCAGTATTTGCTGCCGCGATTAACCCGAATGTGGACTCACCTCGAGCGTCAGCGCGGAGGTATTGGGATGCGTGGCCCGGGTGAAACGCAGATTGAAACCGACCGCCGTATTATTCTTGATAAAATAAGCCGATTAAAAACTCAGTTGGTAAAAATCGACAAACAAAAAGCCACCCAGCGCAAAAACCGAGGTAAAATGGTGCGCGTGGCTTTAGTGGGTTATACCAACGTGGGTAAATCAACCATTATGAATATGATGGCCAAATCGGAAGTGTTTGCCGAGAACAAACTTTTTGCCACACTCGATACTACTGTTCGAAAAGTGGTAATCGGGAATCTGCCTTTCTTTTTGGCCGACACCGTTGGTTTTATTCGCAAATTGCCACACGGATTGGTTGAGTCGTTTAAATCAACACTCGACGAGGTGCGCGAGGCAGATATTTTGCTGCACATTGTTGATATTTCGCACCCGGGTTTTGAAGAGCAGATTGAAACCGTTGACAGCACGCTTGAAGAGATTGGTGCAGGAGACAAACCTGCTTTCTACATCTTTAATAAAATTGATGCTTTTACTTACGAGGAAAAAGAAGAGGATGATCTCTCGCCACGAACAAAAGATAATTTTACTCTTGAAGAATGGAAAGGCTCGTGGATGGCAAAAAGTAATACGCCGGCCTTGTTTATTTCAGCTAAAGAAAAAACGAACATCGAGGAGTTCAAAATCGAATTGTACGAAAAGGTGAAGGGAATTCATTCGCAACGTTTTCCGTATAACGATTACTTATACGATTCAGACTGGACGCAGGGAATTCAGGAGTGATCGTGATTATTTTATACTACGTACAAAATTGTATATGTAATTTCTGTTGTTTCTCGTGTAATGTAAAGTTTTAAATTACAGGAACGTCATTCGAACTTGTTTCGGAATCGCTATTTCTTTGCGGATACTGAAATAAATTCGGAATGACGTAACCACGTTAGATGGTTGACTTAATACTGGTAATTAAGGCAAAATGAGGTAGATGCGCCGATGACAGTGGAGTGATTTTCCCAATCCGCAATCAAAAATCGTTAATCGAAATTCATCATTCAGTTTTTTCGTCCATTTCAACTTTTTTAATCACCGATTTGTCGAGGCAGTTTTCCAGCATTTCAATGCTGGTTAAACGCCGAAGCGGGTGTTTCATTTTCGGGGCAATTTCAACCAGCGGAACCAGTACAAACCGTCGTTCGTGAATGCGCGGATGAGGAACGATCAGGTCTGGCGACTCCATAAACTCGTCGTTAAAATACAGGATGTCAATATCCATTTCGCGCGACGAGTAGCGTTCGTTGCCACGTTTTCGGCCAAAATCGGCTTCAATTTCATGGATGCGCCATAAAAGTTCTTCCGCTTCAAGTTTGGTTTCAATAACTAAAACCTGGTTCCAAAACACATCTTCGCTATGAAAACCCCACGGTGGTGTTTCATAAATCGATGACTTTTCAATTATTTTTCCTAGTTTTATCTCAACTAGTTCAAGGATGCGTTTAAAATTTTTATGCTTGTCGCCAATATTTCCGCCTATTCCAAGAAACACCTTGTTCATTGTATCTTATATTTGTAATTCCTTGCTTAAAATGGTACTCATTCTCTAAACTGGAATATTAATAAAATTACAAAAATATGAAAGAATTCTTCAAATACGTATTAGCAACCATTGTTGGTTTCCTGGCCATATCGTTAATTGGTATTTTTCTGATGTTTATCGTTTTTGGGGCAATTATTGCCTCGGCCGATAAAGAAATTACAGTAGCCGACCAATCGATGCTGGTTATCGATCTGAGCAGAAGTATTGTCGATCGTGCTCCAAATGATCCTTTTGAAGATTTGGAACTACCCGGAATTTTTAGCTCGATAAAAACAATTGGGCTGGATAACATTAGCGAGTCGTTAAAGAAAGCGGCCAACGATGATCGAATTAAAGGTGTTTACCTGAAACTGTCGGTTACAAATGGCGGTTTTGCCTCGGTTGAAGAGATAAGAAATTATTTAATCGCTTTTAAAGACAGTTGCGATAAGCCGATTTACGCCGTTGCCGACCAGATGATGTTGGACCAAAAAGGGTATTATGTGGCCACAGTTGCCGATCAAATTGTTTTGCACCCTGAAGTTTTTCTCGATTTTCGTGGCTTGAGCAGCGAACTGATGTTCTACAAAAATGCCCTTGAAAAACTGGGGGTTGAAATGCAGATTATTCGTGGGCCGAACAATAAATTTAAATCAGCTGTTGAGCCCTTTATGCTGGATAAAATGAGCGAGGCCAACCGCGAGCAGCGACTGGTTTACATGAATAGCCTGTGGAATCATATGTTGAAAGGAATTTCGGAAACCCGCAATATTTCGGTTGAAAAACTAAATGCGCTGGCCGATGAAGCACAGACCTACAAAAAAGCCAATGATATGGTGGCAAACGGGTTGATTGATGCGGCAAAATACCGCGACGAAGTGCTTGACGATATGCGCGAAATTACCGGCATTGAGGGAACAGAAGCAATTCCGGTGGTGAGCGTGAAAGACTATGTTAAAGTTCCGGTAAAAGGACAAAGCAAAAAGTACAGCCGAAATAAAGTTGCGGTTATTTATGCCAGTGGCGAGATAGGAACTTCTGTAAGTGCCGACGAAGGAATTAGCGGCGATAAACTGGGTAAAGAAATTCGTAAAGTACGCCAGGATAGTTCGTATAAAGCGATTGTGTTGCGTGTTAATTCTCCCGGCGGTGCCGTGTTCGATTCAGAAACCATTTGGCGCGAAGTGAAACTGGCTGCCGAAGAAAAAACATTGGTAGTTTCGTTTGGCGATGTGGCAGCATCGGGTGGTTATTATATTTCGTGCCCGGCCGATAAAATTGTTGCCAGCCCGAATACAATCACCGGCTCGATCGGTATTTTTGGTCAGGTTCCAAACTTTGGCGAACTGATGAACGACAAACTTGGAATTACTACCGATGCTGTTGGCACCAACGAACATTCGAACTTTGTTTCGTTAATGCGCCCAATGACTCCGTACGAAAAGCAACGAATGACAAATTATATTTCAATTGGTTACGATACTTTCCTTTCGCATGTTGCCGATGGCCGGGGCATGACCAAAGAGGATGTGGATAACATTGGACAGGGCCGTGTTTGGAGTGGCGAAAATGCTAAGGAAATTGGTTTGATCGATGAGTTCGGTGGTTTGGAAGACGCCATAAAACTGGCTGTTGAAATGGAAGGATTGGAAGATTATCGTACCGTTTCACTACCTGCATTATCCAATCCGTTTGAAGAAATGTTTAAGCTGGGCGGAAACGTAAAAGTACGCATTCTAAAAAGCGAATTGGGTGAGAAATACCGCTATTATGAGCACCTGAAAAAAGCTTCGGAAATGAATGGTATTTACGCTCGTATGCCTTACGATATTTATCTGAATTAAGATTTTATAGCAATAAAATTGAAGGATGTGTCATTATTTATGGTGCATCCTTTTTTATTATCTTAGCCACCTATTTTGAATAACATTTATGATAAAAATTTTGTTATATCCGTTGTCCTGGTTGTACGGAATTGTTGTTTTTCTGCGTAACCGCGCCTACGATCTTAAAATATTCAACTCAAGGGAGTTTGATGTGCCCGTAATTTCAATCGGGAATATTACTGTTGGAGGAACCGGAAAAACGCCACATGTTGAGTACCTGGTAAGTTTATTAAAAGAAAAGTACGAGGTGGCTACCTTAAGCCGGGGCTACAAACGTAAAACAAAAGGTTTTCGTTTGGTTGAAACTGATTCAACAGCGCAGGAAGTGGGCGACGAGCCGCTGCAAATAAAGAATAAATTTCCGGAGGCTACTGTTTCGGTATGCGAAAACCGTGTTTCGGGTGTGGAAAAACTGCTCGAAGCCAATAACGAGAAAACACCGGATGTGGTGTTGCTCGACGATGCTTTTCAGCACCGAAGGATTACCCCGGGGATAAACATTTTGCTTATCGATTACAATCGTCAGATAAAAAACGATTCGTTGCTGCCGCTTGGTCGGTTGCGCGAAGGTGCTTCGCAAATGCGCCGGGCCAATATTATCCTGTTTACCAAATGCCCCGAAGAGGTAACGCCAATAATGCGCCGGATCTTGGGGAATGATGTAAACCTGTTGCCTTATCAGAGTTTGTATTTTACGCGCCTGGTTTATGGTACTTTGCAGCCCGTGTTTGATGCGCCAGAAATTGATGAAGCAAGTTATAAAGACGTAGCCTGCCACATGTTGGTGGTTACCGGAATTGCCTGGCCAAAACAAATGCATTCCTTTATTCGTAAGATGGGAACAAATATGGAAACATTAACTTTTCCCGATCATCATTCCTACAGTATAGCCGATATTCGCGAGATTGAGAAGAAATTTAGTGAAATAAAATCAGAAAGAAAGTTAATTGTTACAACCGAAAAGGATGCTATGCGTTTTAAAGACATCGGCGAGCTAAGTGATGAGTTGAAAAAAGCCATGTATTATCTGCCGGTAAAAATTGATTTCCTTGAAGAAGAAAAAAAATCGTTTAACAAGAAGATATTAAATTATGTTGGAGAAAATAAAAGCAACCGCGAGCTTCATAAAAGAAAGAATTCAGGCAAGTCCTGAGGTAGGAATTATTTTGGGAACCGGTCTTGGCGGGTTGGTAAACGAAATCGAGATTATCGATTCAATTCCGTACACCGAAATTCCAAACTTCCCGGTATCAACCGTCGATGGCCATGCCGGACGATTGATATACGGGAAACTGGGCGATAAGGAAATTCTGGCCATGCAGGGCCGCTTTCATTATTACGAAGGTTACGACATGAAAGAAGTAACTTTTCCGGTGCGTGTGATGAAGTTTATGGGCGTAACTAACCTATTTGTATCGAACGCCAGTGGTGGTTTAAATCCCGATTGGCATGTTGGCGAAATTGTGCTGATTACCGATCATATTAACTTTTTCCCCGAGCATCCTCTGCGCGGAAAAAACAATAACGAACTCGGCCCGCGTTTCCCCGATATGAGCAAGCCGTATAGCCAACGCCTGCGCAACAAAGCCAAACTGATTGCGCTGCAAAATAATATCGATGTAAAAGAAGGTGTTTACGTTGGCGTATCAGGACCGACTTTCGAAACGCCTGCCGAATACAAGATGTTCCGCATTTTAGGTGGCGATATTGTGGGCATGTCAACCGTGCCCGAAGTAATTGTGGCCCGCCACATGGGTATGCGCGTTTTCGGAATTTCGATTGTTACCGACAGCGGCGTTCCCGGCGAGATTGTAGAAATTTCGCATGAAGAAGTTCAGGAGGTTGCCATGAAAGCCGAACCTAAAATGACGCTTATTATGCGCGACCTGATTAAAAGTATTTAGTAAATTTGGGTGATGTAGAACGCCGATAACCGGAAAACCAATAATTATGAAGCATTCCGTTTTATTTCTTTCAATCGTATTGTTGCTGTTTAGCTGTTCAGAACCAAAAACAAAACAAGCTGAATTAGTGCTGGATACACAATCAACTCTTGGCGAAGGTTCGATCTGGAATTATAAAAGCGGCGAATTGATGTGGGTTGATATTAAAAAGGAAATCCTGAACGTTTACAATCCGGCCACGGGTTACAACAAGGAAATGTTTACGGGGCAAATGATTGGTACGGTAGTGCCCACAGAAAGTGGCAATGCGCTGGTTGCCCTGCAAAACGGAATTTATCATTTTAATATGGAAACCGGGGCGAAAAAATTGTTGGTTGATCCCGAAGCTGATTTGCCCGATAACCGTTTTAACGACGGGAAATGCGATCCTTCAGGGCGTTTTTGGGCAGGCACTATAAGCCTGAGTGGCGACAAGGAAGTGGCTGCTTTGTACCGTTTCGATCCGGATACAACCATTCATAAAATGGTGGATAAGGTGAGCATTTCGAATGGTATTGTTTGGTCGGCCGATAAAACAAAAATGTACTACATCGATACGCCTACACAAAAAGTTATGGCTTACGATTACGACGATGCCACGGGCGAAATTTCAAACCCGGAGGTGGCCGTAAATGTGCCCTCGGAATTGGGTTCGCCCGATGGAATGACCATCGACGAAAACGATAACCTGTGGGTGGCTTTGTGGGGCGGTTCGGCAGTTGGCTGCTGGAATCCTGCTTCCGGCGAGCTGATCGATAAAATTGAAGTACCTGCCAAAAACATTACCTCGTGTGCTTTTGGCGACGAAGATATGGGAACGCTCTATATCACTTCGGCAAGGGAAGCTACCAGTAAAGAGGAACTGGAGAAATGGCCACATGCCGGAGGCGTTTTTAAATACCGTCCGGGAGTAAAAGGTGTGCAGGCTTTCTTTTTCAACGATGTAAACTAGCAAGCTATGAATCTCCTGGTACTTTCGCTGGCTCCTGTGGTTGTTATTGCGGCTTATATTTATTTTCGCGACAAATATGAAAAAGAACCCTTGCGTTTGTTGCTGTTTGCGCTGCTTGTAGGAGGATTAACCGTAATTCCCATATTATTTCTCGAACGTTTTTTAGACCGCTTTACGGTGTTGTTTCCGTGGTTGTTTGCCGCGGCATGGAAAGCATTTGCCGTTGCCGCTTTTTCGGAAGAGCTGTTTAAATACCTGGCGTTGTATCTCCTGATCTGGAAGAGCCCGGAGTTCAATGAAAAGTTCGACGGAATTGTTTATGCCGTTTATGTTTCGCTGGGATTTGCCGCCGTTGAGAATATACTTTACGTAATGGATGGCGGATTGAGTACCGGAATTATGCGGGCAATAACTGCTGTACCGGCTCATGCTATTTTTGGAATTACAATGGGCTTTTATTTTGGGCTGGCAAAGTTTTACGAAAAACAACGCCAAAGCCTGAAACAAAAGGCGCTGCTGTTTCCCATCCTGCTGCATGGTATTTACGATTTTATCCTTTTTACTGAAATTGGCTGGTTAACCATTGTTTTTGTGGGCTTTGTGGTTTACCTCTACATTTCGGGATTAAAGCGTTTGCGCGAATTGTCGAGGCAGTCTATATACAACACCGACTACGATTTGTTAAATGAAAAACTGAGCAATACCAAACCATGAATATTCCGAATTATTCCGACGTTGAGCGAGCACACAAAATCGTACAAAAATACGCACACCGAACACCGGTTTTATCATCGGTGAGTATCAATCAAATTGTTGGTGTCGAACTGTTTTTTAAGTGTGAGAACCTGCAAAAGGTTGGAGCTTTTAAATTTCGTGGGGCGTGTAATGCCGTATTTTCGTTAAGTGAGGAAGAGGCACAAAAAGGAGTGGCAACACACTCTTCGGGAAATCATGCGGCAGCACTGGCGCTGGCAGCGCGAATGCGTGGAATAGCAGCACATATTGTAATGCCCGAAAACTCACCCGAGATAAAAAAGAAAGCCGTTGCCGGTTATGGCGCGAAAATTACCTTTTGCCAGCCTACCTTGCAGGCGCGCGAAAGTACGCTGGCGCAAGTGATTGAAGAAACCGGCGCTACCGAAATTCATCCCTACAATAATTTTTATGTAATTGCCGGGCAGGGAACAGCGGCTAAAGAATTAATTGAAGACCAGGGCGAATTTGATGTGATGATGGCGCCCGTTGGTGGGGGAGGTTTGTTAAGCGGAACAGCTATTTCATCCAAACATTTGCTGCCTGGCTGTAAAGTAATGGCAGCCGAACCTGCCGGAGCAGATGATGCTTATCGTTCGTTTCATTCTAAAAAGTGGGTACCTTCAGAAAATCCGAAAACGATTGCCGATGGTCTTTTGACTTCTTTAGGAGAAAGAAACTTTGCAATCATACTGGAAAAAGTAGATGATATCGTAACCGTTTCGGAAGAAAGTATAGTGGGAGCTATGCGTATGATCTGGGAGCGTATGAAAATTATTATCGAACCATCATCTGCAGTGCCGCTGGCTGCTATCCTTGAAAAGAAAGTGGATGTGCAGGGCAAAAAAGTGGGTATTATTCTTTCGGGTGGTAACCTGGATTTAGGGAAGCTGCCGTTTTAGTCGTTGATGGTCTCACCCTGCGATAAGGCAAAAGTTGAAAGGCAAAAGGTAAAAGTTCTGAGCAATGAGTTTGGACTATCAAGTATATCCCGCAACGAATATCCAATAAGCAATTTCGAATAACCAATATCCAACGATCCAGTATCTGGAATCTGATGATCGGAATGTTCAGTATTCCGCGTCCCGCATAGAATAACCAATGACAAACAAATCTGTTACTAAACATAAGCCTAAAAACTTGTTTAAACGCAACCCTTTTTTACCTTTAAGCATCTTAAATCCATAAACATCAAAATAAAACCAATCATGAATACCTCGTAAAACTCAAAAAAACAAACCGTTTGTACAGTAAACCACCCACACTGCCGCAAACTCCAGGTTGTCAAAGCAACAGAACCCGAACTTTTTAATGCGCTCTTTTTCGGTTCTTAATCCTAAAGAACCTATTTAAGTACTCTGTACTTTATTCAAGTTATACAATCATTGTTGTCCGGGAAACCGGATCTAGTTTAAATTCATATCTCTAACTTCTTGATATTCAAGTCAGGTATTTTTATTTTTCAAAAGTAAGCCCCCTGTACTTCTGGGAATAGCGAATGTTGGTATTTGTATTTGTCTTGCTTTATCAATATGAGCCAGCTTTTCTCAGGATTTTCCAGGAAAGCATATATGTTAATGTAGTTCATCAGTTGCTGCCTGATAATGGATACCATGTTGGAAAAAGCCCAATTTCGCTTCAGTTTGCTCTTTACCAAAGTAATCAGCAGGTTGGCAAGCATAGCAGCCCATATCTGTATCTCAATGGCGTTCTCATTGTCACCAAGAAAATATTTTAATGGGAAGTTCTGTTTTAGCTGTTTGAAAAGCAGTTCTATTTGCCAACGTTTTTTGTAAATCCAAGCTATCTTTTCGGCAGCTAGTTCAAAGTTATTGGTTATAAACTCAAATAACCGTTCGTTTTCATTATCCCAATAAGCAATTCTACGAGCCTTGTGTTCTTTCGTTTTATTTTCTCCATACAGAAGCACCACTTCTTCGTCTTTTAGGACACCAGAATCTGCGTCATCCGGTATATCAAACTCTTTTCCTGCTGTATAACGTGCATTGTCTTTCAATCGGGTTACATACCAAATTGACTTTTCCGAAAAAATTTCATATTGCGCATAGTCAACATATCCTTTATCAAAAGTTATAATCGAGCCTGCTGGCAAAGCTTCCACTTCTTGCAAAAACATATGGTCGTGCCTTGCAGCTTCGCTATACCTAACTAAACAAGGGACGTTTTCACTGGCTTTGATAATTGTATGAGCCTTAATCCCGCCTTTCTTTTTGCCACTTTTAGGATTACGACCAACTCCTTTTAGAATGTCCTTGAACAAAGATATGGTAGATGAATCCATGATATAAAGCCGTTTCAAATCCTTATCTGTTAACCGGCTGTCCGCTAAAAAACGAGAATGCTTTTGGTAAACGGTCATATAAATATCCTCGAACACCTTGCTACTCCGACGTTTATTAGCTTCTGAAAAAGTACTTCGCCGTACCAGATAACTTAAACCTAAATGGGACAGTTTGTGGGCATTGGCAAGTAAACCAAGAATAACCTCCCTGATGGAATGATATCCTTCAAAGACTACGAAGAGCATAACTACTAAGTGATTATAAGTAGTAAACTTCTTGACATAGTAATCACTGCCGTGTTTCTTCGCTATTTTTCTAATCTCACTCTTGTCAATGAACGTTAACAGCTGATTAAATATAGGCTGTCCGCTAAAAATTGTATTTTTACCCATGTCTAACTTTTTGGTGTGGTAACTCAAAAGTAGACATACCGGGTGGTTCTTTAAAATGTACTGCCCGGTAAATTTTTACCGGACACTAATGTTATACAATACTATTTATTATGAAACCAACAATTTTAAAACTAAGCTTATTTGCCCTGCTCCTGTTATTCGCAGGCGTAGGCTGTGAAGATGATGACCCTACTTGCGCCTGCGGGATTGAAAATCCGCAGGAAAATTTAGAATGGCTCAACCATATCCTGCAAAAAAGATTTTACACCGAGGTATATTCTATCCAATACTTGGGGCAGGAATTTATTGGTGTTTATGATGGCCCTGATGTTATTGATGGTGCTGCTGTTATTTATGCCTGCGATGGCGAACAGTTTTGCGCTTACTGGGGCGAAACTGGGAAATGGACTTGCGATGACATCAATTCCGAAGAATTCTTAACAGCCCTCAACAACAAAGAACTAATATATAAGCAAGAAACAAATCCTTATTGGGAAGAAAATGAATAAAATAAAACAACAAAACAGTTTATTGTGAAAAATAAATACATAATTTTTGGTTTAATCCTTTCTTTAACCTGTTCATTTGCCCATGCACAGCAAGTTATGGTTAAGGAAAAGAAAATAGGGAGCAATGGCACCCCTACATTCCTGCTTTTTGATATCGACAGTACACAATACCAAAAAGGTAACGAAAAGGCAATGTGGAAAGATTACCTGGATATTACTTCCTACGATCAGCTTAAAAAAGTAAAAAGCCATACAGACAAACAAGATGTGGGACACGATGTTTACCAGCAATATTATAAAGGCAAGTGGGTATTATCCTTTCCGGCGGAAACCTGGATTTAGGGAAGCTGCCGTTTTAGCAGGTGATGGTCTCACTTCAAGTGAGGCTATCACTAAATGGCATAAGTATCAGGCAACTCAGGGATGTCATCTTTATATACGTAAAAAATAAAGATGACATCCTTCTAAGTACCATAAGGCAAAAGGCAAAAGGTAAAGGTTCAGCTTTATCTCAAAACTTCTTACTTCGCTTTGTAGAATTTTCCCCTCGTGAGGGGAAATGGCAACAGCCAAAGGGGTAAAGCTGAAGGTTTACATCTTGTCAACTACCTGTTTACCGCAAAAGCGTCAGCTCTTCAGGAGTTCCTTAGGGATGCCATCTTTATCAGTTCTATGTAGAGAAAGATGGCATCCTTCTTTTCCTCTCCACAAAATATGTTATTAATAACGTTAAGCTGAATTATGCTATTTAACATAGGCTCATAATTTTGAAGTTGACCAAAGAAAATATACTTTATTGATTATCCGTTCTATGTCATAATTATTATTTAGCAAGTCATGCTGTCCATCAGCTGACGGATTCAGCATCTCTCGCATCTAATAATCAACTATTTGCAAGAAAGACCCTGAAACAAGTTCAGGGTGACGTGCTGGTTGTGACCAATTGCGGACATCCAATTATACTTTTAAAACACCAATTTATTATATAAACCATTAAGCAGATTACCATGCCACGAGCCCTTTAATTTCATCTTTAAATTCAATCATTAACTAAATTTTGTTCATTAAATAATTGAACAGGAAATTGTATAATAAGTTAATACTGCCTCAAGCATTATTAATCATTAAATCAAAAAAATGTAAAGAAATGGAAAACAAAAAAATTGCCTTATTTATTGGTATACTATGTTTAATTTTTACGGATATTACCAATAGTATAGCTCAAAACTCAACTACAGTTACAAACAAATATGAAATAGCTGTCGACCTTCAGAACTTCTTTTCCGATGGTACCCCCGATAAAGTGTTGTTTAAACTAAACAATATTAAAGATAACCAAATAAAAGGGGCTTATCGCTTTGGGTTGGGTTACGGATATTATTCCTATGAAAGAAAGGGAAAATACGGTGAAGAAGAATATGAAACATGGGACGAAAATAAAAGGAAAAGATTTCAATTAGTATTTGGTTATGAAAAACAAAAAAGGTTAAACACACTTGTTTTGTATTATGGAGTTGATTTTAAAACAATAATTAATTTTTATGAGGAAGTTCCCGAACAATCAGTAGATCTAATGGGAGAAGACAATTATTACGAGCTAGGCCTTAATCCCTTTGTTGGTCTTACTGTGCCGTTAGCTCCTCATCTCTCTACATCCTTTGAAGCCGGCCTTGAGAATTATTTTTATCGCTTTAAAGCCGATGTCGGCAAGGATAATAATTATACAAAAGATTATGTATTTAACTCTTCACTTCGTCTTCCCTATAGTTTAACCATAAATTATTTTTTTTAAAATACACAGAATATGAATAACAAATTGTATTTAACAATTATATGTTTCTTATTCGCAAGTTATTTTGCAAAATCAGAAACAATCACAATATCTAAAGGCTCTAATACCCCGCTGCCGCGCGATTGTATCGCGTGGTTTTCAAACAATAGCGAGGAATCCGGAGAAACTGTTACCAAACATCAAATTAGTTCGATGACAGCCGTGCGCAGCGATTTGGAACAGGCAATAAAAGACCTGCTCGAAATCCTTCCGGGTTACTACCGAATGACCAACAACGAAGCGCTTGGAACAGTGCTTCCGAAAATAAAAGAACTGATCGACCGCACGGTATAGTAATCAGGCACAGTATTCAGTTTTCAGTAAAAAAGATTCCATCTCTGCAAAAAGATGGAATCTTTTGTTTTTAGTAAAATTTTCAATCGTTTTAAAGACCTTGAAGCGTTTATTTTCCTGGATATCAATTCGTTTATCCCTTCTCAAAAGCTACGGTGTACACGCAACTATTTTAGGGGGCCTGCTTTACAATCGACTTTTAATATGCGGCGCAAGGTAGCGGTGTATTTCAAAAACCGGCAGCAGTTGCGCCTTTGTCATTTTTCTCTTCTCTCCCCCGGGCTGCGCTCCCTGCGGGTGCTTCCCCCGGGCTATTGATTACGCACCCTTGGTGCTTAAAGCCCCGAAGCGGGCGCCGGGTAAAAGATCGATAAAAAAAATCGTTCGGCGTCTAAAATTGATTAGAATTGGTCAGCTTGTTCCGAACGAAAAATCGTTACAAATTCATTTGAAAATGGGAATATTTAAGTTGTGTGTACACCGTAGTTCCCAAAAGGGAGCGAATAGATTTTCTCTGCTATAATCGCGGGTTGATCGTTACTTTCCAGACCTTAAAGGTTTTTAAAACCTTGAAGGTCTTTGTTTTTGTAATAAACCGTAAGACGCTGAAATATAAGCTCTGGTAAATCTGCGGCTAACAACTTTTTCCGTCAGATTGCCAGCTGCAACTCAGCGAGAGCTTACTTTTCCCTTAAGAAATGCTCTTGCAACTTAGCGAGAGGGAAATTTTCGCAAAAGATTTGTCCCTGCAGTTCTGCGACTACTAACTTTTTATGTAAGGTAAGCCCCCGCCACTCTGCAACTGGCAACTTTTCACGCCGGATAACTCCGCACAAACCTGCACGGAATAATCAGATGTGAAATTTTATTGGTTGCCGTCAACCAGTTTACAGTTTACAGACGCAGTTTCCAGTATCCGGCATCGAATATCAAGCATCCAGTATCGAGCATCCCGCATCTCTTCTTAAAACATCGGGCTAATAATATGCGCCAACGATTCGCGAATTTTATCAAAGAGTGGTCGTTTGCGCCATTCCCGGTATCGTACTTCGCGGCAGTATTGTAAATCCGATAAAAAGTGTTCTTCCAGTTCGTTGGTGAATTCTTTTTGGTAGATAAAAGCATTGGCTTCAAAGTTGGTTTCGAAACTGCGGAAGTCGAAATTACTGGTTCCTACACTCGATATACTATCATCAACCAGCAGGTATTTACTGTGAATAAACCCTTTCTGGTAAAGATAAATGCGCACACCGGCTTCAAGCAACTCTTCCACATACGAAAACGAGCACCATCTGGAGAGCGAAGCATCCGATTTTTCGGGAATAATAATGCGCACATCAATCTGGCTGAGTGCTGCGGTTTTCAGCGCTTCTTTTAATTCCGGCGGAGGCATCAGGTAGGGCGTAACTATATGAATTCGTTTTCGTGCCGTAGTAATGGCAGCAAAAAAGCCCTGTTCAATACTCTTCCAGCTGTAATCGGGGCCACTTGCCGATACCTGTACCGGAACGCCCGGGGCATCGGAAAGGGGAGGAAAGTACCGGTAGCCGTAAAGGTTTTGTTTGGTAATGAAATACCAGTCGGCAGCAAAAATAACCTGAAGCGTGGTGGCTGCATCGCCGCCAATTTGCAGGTGAGTATCGCGCCAGTGCCCCAGTCCTTTCATGCCCTCAACGTAGCGGTCGGCAATGTTTATACCACCAATAAATCCCGTTTTCCCATCAATAACAATAATTTTTCGGTGGTTGCGGTAATTCACCCGCGAGGTAAACCGGGGAAAACGAACTTCCATAAAAGGGTAAATTTCTATGTCGTTAGCCTGCAATTCGCGAAAAAACTTCCGGGTTAGTCCCCAGCTGCCCACATCGTCAACAATAATGCGGACTTCAACACCTTCCTTCCTTTTTTTAATCAGAATATCCTTTATTTTATTCCCGATTTTGTCATCGGCAAAAATGTAATATTCCATGTGAATATGGTGCCTGGCTTTTTCAATGGCCTCAATAATTCTGTCGAATGTTTGCTGCCCGTCAACCAGTAAATGCAGCTTGTTTCCGGTGGTAAGCAACGAGTCGGAATTATTTAGTAAAAGCCGGATAAGTGGGGCCTGATGCTGCAATCCGGCCTGCGAAATAAGCTTGTTTTGTTCGATGTTTTTTAACTGCTCGGCACTTAGCCGGCGCATAGCTTTCAGGCTTTTTATTCCGCGCCGCGAAAACATTTTTCGTTTGCGGTACTCCTGCCCGAAAACGAGGTAGAAGATCATTCCAAGAATGGGGATCAGAATCAGCACTAATATCCAGGCGGCGGTTTTAAATGGCGATCTTTTTTCCAAAATAATCATCAGGGCAACCGGAATTGCCGTAATAAGAAAGATCAGATAAAACCAGTTCCAGAATTCACTCCAATCAGACATATTTTGTTTATTTGTACTGGTAAATTTCGAAAATTAATTTGAGTAAAAACAATATTCACTTCATATTCGTAGTTAAAGGTAGCGATGAAAAAAACAAAATACATATTACTGTGGATATTCGTTGGGGGAGCCGTGTTTTTGTATGCCTGTTCGGGTACAAAACAAGTTACTGAAAGCCAGAACTCAAGTGTTGAGGTAACGGGAACAGACAGTGTAGAGTATGATGTGGAAACATTTAATGCGAATTTCGATATTTGGTATCAGCGGCAAAATACACTGGCCAGCTATCGGTCGCAATCGTATTACGAAACCTGGAACCGGCAATATGTGAGTGCGTGGAATGCAAAATGTGCATCACCATCGCCAAACTGGAATTTTGAACCTGTTGTTGGCTACGATCCTGCCGAGGATTACGGTTTTGAGATGAACCATAAATTGTTCTACTACTTTATGTACGTGGAAAACGTGCTGAAAAAGCAGATTATGCCCGGAGGCCCGCACGTAACGTTTAACTAGCAGGATTCATTAGGTTCCCGCAGAGAACCAAATGAAATGGTTCTTTCCATAAATATTCTTGACAAGCATAAGAAACAGGCTTTTGCCCTATCGGACGGATTTTACTCTTTGGCTTAGCCCAAATAGTAAACAGAAAACCCAAGGCTGCGCCTGCCTCACTCGGAAAAGCTACGCGATGCCGACTAAAATTCCTGAAACTCGTCGTACCTCCTCAAACATCAGTAATTTTTTAACGCCGTCACCGCTTGTTTTCCGGCTCACCAGCCGAGGCCAGGCTTTGATGTGGCTGACGATACGTTTGTGGACGGCCTCTTTTGGGCTTTGCCCGAAGTTGAAACGAGCAAAGCAAAAACTTGCATTGTATGTAAGGCAATCATTTTGCGAGTTAAATCGAATGCCTTAAAAATTAACAATATAATGAGATAAATAAAACTTTAGTGAGAGCGGGAAGCTCCGAGGGATCGAGGAGATCACCCGTCCGAACTTAGGTTTTATAAAAACGTAGGGTGAAGACAAAAAGCAGCCTTGCCTTTTTTGCTTCGTTTTTGTGGTAAGACAAAAATGAAGGCCGCCGGCAGGCCGCAAATCATTATATTTTTAGTGTCGCCCCATAATTGTAATTCCCTACAATCTCAGGTGATTCTAACCAGCCGTATTTCGGTAAACGACCAGTTTGTCTTTCCCGATTGATTCCGATTGCCCGGATGTTGCCGGCAGCGATGGAGCTTTTATGCCGCTGCCAAATTGTGTATGCCCGGTATAAACATGCGCTTCGTCCCACAACCCTGCATCGATAAAAGTTTTAAGCAGTTGTTCTCCGCCTTCAACAATCAGCGAGAGTATATTTTTTTGATGAAGCACTTTCAAAATTTGTGGAAGAAGCTGATCGGTGAAATCAATTTTAATGAATTCAGTGTTTTTATAGCTGTGATTTTCAAGTCCGTTAAAAACAATTGTTTCGGTTGAATTGTCGAACAAGTTCAGTTTTTTATTCAAACGTAGCTGGCGGTCTAACACAATACGCATGGGGTTTTTCCCTTTTATCAGTCGTACGGTTAGCGACGGATTATCTTTCTCAGCCGTATTGGTTCCCACCATAATGGCATCTTCTTCGGCCCGCATTTGATGCACCCGCAACAATGCCCGCGGCCCGGTAATCCAGGTCGGTTCGCCGTAGTCTTCGGCACTTCGGTCTTTATCAATAAAGCCATCAGAGGTTTGCGCCCATTTCAGCAAAATGTATGGCCGTTGTTTTTGATGAAAGGTAAAAAAGCGGCGGTTCAACTCGTCGCACTCGTTTTTCAGAACACCTGTTTTTACTTCAATACCGGCATTTTTTAGTCGTTCAATTCCTTTTCCGGCCACTTTGGCAAACGGATCGATACTGCCAATTACCACGCGCGGAATTTGTTTCTGAATGATCAGATCGGAACAGGGTGGTGTTAACCCGTAATGAGCGCAGGGTTCCAACGAAACGAAAATGGTACTTTCTTTCAGTTTTGCTGCATCGGTAACCGAGTTTATGGCGTTTACTTCGGCATGCGCCTGCCCGTGTTTCTGGTGAAATCCTTCGCCGATAATCCGGTCGGAATGAACAATAACGCAGCCAACCATCGGGTTTGGCGAAACATGTCCGGCACCCATTCGGGCCAGCTCGATACAACGAGCCATGTATTTTTCTTCGGTTGTCATTTTAAAGGAAAGACTAAATTTGCAGCAACAAAAGTACACAATGCAGAAAACTATTCAATATATCCGGGCAGAATTGGCGCCGTTTTATCCCGAAACCGAAATTGCCGGGTTTGTACAAATGATAATGAATAGCGTGTTGGGTTTGTCATATACGCAAATGATTCTGGAAAAAGACCGGGTGTTGGAAAACTCTGAATCCGACCAAATAAAAGCGATTGTTGAGCGGTTGAAAATCCACGAACCCATTCAATACATTTTGGGTGTGGCCGAATTTTGTGGATTAGAGTTGAACGTACAACCGGGCGTTCTGATACCGCGACCGGAAACCGAGGAGCTGGTCGATTGGATCTGTAAAACTGAAATTCCTGCTTCTGCAAAAATCCTGGATATTGGCACGGGAAGTGGCTGTATTCCGCTGGCACTAAAAAATGAGCTTCCCGCAGCGGAGGTGATGGCTGTTGATGTGTCGGAAAAGGCATTGTCAATCGCTGCCGAAAACGCACAAAAACATCAGCTGGAGGTGGCATTTGAGCTCGCCGATATTTTAAAGTGGGAGGAACGCTCGTGGCCGCTGTTTGATGTGATTGTGAGCAATCCGCCCTATGTGATGGAACGCGAAAAAAAGCTAATGGAAGCCAATGTGTTGGAGCACGAACCCGAATTAGCTTTGTTTGTAAGCGATACCGACCCGTTGATTTTTTACCGCGCCATTGCACAGTTTGCTTCAAAACAATTAAACGAAAGTGGCTTTCTGTTTTTCGAGATCAACGAAAACCTGGGAGACGAAATGGTGGACTTGGTTAAGCAGTTGGGATTTAAGTCGATAGAATTGCGCCGCGATTTGAACGGAAAAAACCGTATGCTCCGATGTCAAAAATAAACGGTTTCTGCATCATGAAAATGAATTTTTAGCGTTAAATATTGCGAACGATTTTTTATTTTGCAGTTAACTAAATCAACATTGTGAGAAAAGCACTCCGTAACATATTGTTTCTTGTTAATAGTCTTTTGGCGCTGGCCCTGGAGGTATCGTACCTTTCGGTGTACATCGCGCCCGATAAGTATTGGCTGCCGTCCTTATTCGGAATGGCTTATCCGTTTTTGCTGGGTGGAAATCTTCTGTTTATTGTACTCTGGATTTTATTTAAACCGCGTTACGCCTTGTTATCGGTGGCAATGGTGTTGATTGGTTGGGGCTATTTTACGCGTTTTATGCAGCTAAAGGGCAAAAGTAGCGAAGAGGCCAACATTAAAGTTGTTTCGTATAATGTTAAACATTTTGTGGCCGATACCAGCGGAACGCAGAAAGAAAATGCAACAAAGATCATCTCATTTTTGGCCGGTCAGAAAGCTGATATTATTTGTTTGCAGGAAGCCCGTTTGCGTAAGAACAGCATTTTTAATCTTGCCCAAACCGTACAAGACCTGGAATCGATAAAACACTACCAGTTTGCACGGTCGAGCACAACTTACGGTTCGGTTACCATGACCCGCTATCCGATTATTGATATGGGCGAAATACGATTTGAAAATTCAAGAAATATTACCATTTATACCGATGTTTTGATCGACTCGGACACGGTTCGTATTTTCAATATTCATTTACAATCGTATCATATCGACCCATCGAAGTATTCAATTATTGAATCGCCGGGAATAAACGAGGAAAAAGATATTGAAGAGGTGAAAGAAATGAGCGCCAAGTTTCGCGAGGCTTTTCAGTTGCGTGCCGAGCAGGTGCGCGAAATTCGTAAATACATCAATGAGTCACCTCATAACGTAATTGTTTGCGGCGATTTTAACGATACCCCGGTTTCTTTCTCGTACCATACTTTAGCCGATGGTTTAAGCGATGCATTTGTTAATTCGGGGCGGGGGATAGGACGTACCTACATCGGTAAGTTGCCTTCGTTTCGTATTGATTATATTTTGCATGGCGACCGGTTTGAGTCGTACAATTTTGAAACACTCGATTACCGCATGTCCGATCATTTGCCAATAAGCTGTAGTTTGTTAATGAAAGATCAGTAGTGGGAAAGAAGTTTTTGAGCTACTTGTTTGTCTGATTTCAGTTGCTCCACCAAAGCGTCAACACCGGCGAATTTCTGCTCTTCCCTGATTTTGTCGATAAAAATCAGCGTAACATCATCGCCATACATATCGCCCGAAAAATCAAAAATATTCACTTCTATACTTCGGTTGTCGGCATTGTTGTTAAAGGTAGGGCGCGTGCCTATGTTCAGCATACCTTTATACTGTTTGTCTTCCATTTCAACTAAAACAGCATAAACGCCGTAGCCCGGAATAATTTTGTATTTATCTGAAGCCTCAATGTTTGCCGTGGGGAAACCCAGTTTGCGGCCCAGTTGCATGCCTTTTACAACGGTTCCGTGCAAAGTAAACGCGTAACCCAGGTATTGGTTGGCCTTTTTTATATCGCCCGATTGCAGTGCAGCCCTTATTTTTGTTGAACTTACTTTTTCGGCTTCAACCGAGAGTGCATCGGTTTTTTTAACCGTAAAATTGTTCTTTTCGGCACAGGCCAGCAGGTACTCGTAGCCGCCCTCGCGGTTTTTGCCAAAGCGGTGGTCGTAGCCCACAACCAAACAACGGGTGCCAATTTTATTCACCAAAATATCTTTTACAAAATCGGTGTACGATAGCTCGGCAAATTCTTTGTTAAAGGGATAAATAATCAGGTGATCGACTCCAAACTTTTCGAATAACTTAATTTTCTCCTCCTTGGTGGTCAGCAACCGCAGGCTTTTTTCGTTGGGCGAAGTAACAATTCGCGGATGCGGGTAAAAAGTAAAGATCACCGTTTCGCCATTCATTTCTTTGGCCAGTTGCTGCAGTTCTTCAACAACCGATTGATGTCCTTTGTGCAGCCCATCGAATGTACCAATGGTTACTACAGGGTTGGTGGCATTAAAATCGTCGAGCGAATAATGGATCTTCACTGGTTTTGTATAAATGTTTTGCGCTACAAACCTATTGAAAATTTTAAAGCTATTAAAGTGGGTACGCCGAATCGGAGTAAAATTATAGACCGCAGAATGTTTTTTTAACGATTATGCAAGAAATTCTATAAAACCGCCTGGAGGTAAAAAATTTTGTAATTGCCTTTATATCGCATTGAAACGATAAAAATTGTTATTTTCTTTGATTGCTATTTTCGATGAAAGCAAAATTGTTAATTTTACGGCCTTTATACAATACGGGCATCGTTGGTATATTACTTAAGTTTAAAACCAATTAGTCCGTTTAAAATACCTTTTAGTAGAGGTTAATTAATCAGATTTAAAAAACATGACGTACAGAGTTTTATTTGTTTTAGTAGCTGTCCTGCTTGTGCTGGGAGGGTGTAAGAAAGACAAGGAGTTTACAATCCGTGGTAAAATTACGCACGCCGAAGACCAAACAATTGTTCTGGAAGAATTGCACACTTCTTCGCTAAAAAAGATCACAGAAACAAAAATCAATAAAAAAGGTGAGTTCGAGATTTCGGCAATGACCGGCATTCCAACATTTTACCTTCTGAAACTTAACGATCAGAGTTTTATCACGCTGCTGGTTGACTCGGCAGAAACCGTTACTGTTGAAGCCGATGCTGCTAATTTCGATCGAGAGTATAATGTTGAAGGTTCGCCGGGTTCGGCCCATGTGAAATTATTGGATTCGAAATTAAAAGAAACCCGGCATAAACTGGATTCTATCCGATCGTTGGATAATTTGTACAAAGGAAATCCGGAGTACGATAGTGTACGACCTCGCTGGGCTGAAGAATACGATAATATTGTGAAGGAACAAATAGAGTTCTCTACTCAATTCGTACGGGATAATCCTTTTTCAATGGCAAGTGTTTTAGCCTTGTATCAAAAATTGGATAACAATTTTATTGTGCGCGATTTGCAGGTAATGAAAACGGCTGCTTCGGCCTTAAATTCGATCTACCCAAAATCGGAACAAGTACAGGCACTATATAACAATGCACTACAGATTGTTCGCGATAAACAGTCGGCCGATATGAAAAAATTTATTCAGGAACAAGGCGAAAACAGTCCTGAAATTACTTTGCCCGCTCCTGATGGAACCGAAGTAGCGCTGTCGTCGTTACGCGGAAAAGTTGTTTTGGTGCAGTTTTGGGCAGCCGTTGATCGTGCTTCCCGAATTCAAAACCCGGTGTTGGTTGAAGCTTACAATAAATACAAACGCAAAGGTTTCGAAATTTACCAGGTAAGTGTAGATGTTAACCGTGCCGAGTGGGTGGATGCCATCGACAAGGACAAACTGCGCTGGATTAATGTTGGCGACATGGAAGGAAGTAAACTGGCGGCGGCTGTTTACAATATTCAAAGTGTTCCGTTTAACTACTTGTTAAACGAAGAAGGCGAAATTGTGGCCAAAAATCTTAGAGGACCGGCTTTGGATAAAGCGCTGGCTCAACTTCTTGACTAGTATAAAAACGGTAATTTGGCACAAAAACGGAAAATATATTTCATTTCCGATGTACATCTTGGTGCACCGGCATTGAATAACAACCGGGAGCGTGAGTTATTATTCGCGTCGTGGCTCGACGATATTAGTGATGATGTTGAAGAGTTGTATCTGATGGGCGATATTTTCGATTTCTGGTACGAATACAAAAAGGTTGTTCCCCGCGGTTTTACACGTATTCTGGGCCGGCTTGCCGATCTTACCGACAAAGGAATTCCGGTGCATTTTTTTACCGGAAACCACGATATGTGGGTGTGCGATTACCTGGCCGAAGAAACAGGAATTAAAGTTCATCACGATTATATCATACGCGAAATACACGGAAAACGATTTTTTCTGGCACATGGCGATGGTCTCGATGCTTCGGATAAAGGCTACATTTTTCTGAAAAAGATCTTCACCAATAACACCCTGCGGTGGTTTTTTTCGAGGTTGCACCCTAATTTTGCATTCAATATTGCACATAAGTGGTCTGCATCCAGTAGGTTATCAAATGCGGATTATGACGATGATTTTATGGCAAATAGGGATGGAATGTATAAATTTGCCGCGGATTTTTTAGCAACAAATCCAATTGATTATTTTATAATGGGCCATCGACATCAGTTGGTGAATGAAAAGATGAATGAAAAAACCCGATTTGTGCTGCTTGGCGATTGGATAAAATCATTCTCGTATGGTGTTTTTGATGGTGAAAAATTTGAATTAAAGACATATAAAGACAGAGTGAAAGCTTAATAAAGGATTATGGCAAAGCAAACTTATACAAGAATTATTGGTACCGGAAGCGCGCTTCCAACTCAAATAATCAAGAATACACACTTTTTGAATAATGAGTTTTATACTCCTTCGAAGAAAAAGATTGAGGATAAAAGTAATGAGGAGATTATTCAGAAGTTAAAAGAGATTACCAATATTGAAGAACGCCGCTACATGGAAAGCAATTTGGTAACATCGGATATTGCAGCATCGGCAATTGCAGATGCCTGTAAAACGGCCGAAGTTTCGATGGAGAGCCTCGATTTTATTATTGTATGCCATAATTTTGGCGATATCCCGGATGGTAGTTTCAGAACCGATGCGCTGCCAAGTTTAGCCAACAAGGTTAAAATGAAGCTGAAGATTAAAAATCCGGCTTGTTTTTGCCACGATGTTATATCGGGCTGCCCGGGATGGACACAAGGAATGATAACCGCCAACGCCTACATTAAAAGTGGCATGGCAAAACGCGGTGTTGTTGTTGGAGCCGATGCGCTATCGCGTATTTCCGATCCGCACGATCGCGATTCAATGATTTATGCCGATGGTGCAGGAGCAACTGTTGTTGAAGCCGTTGAAAGCGAAGAGCCTGTTGGAATCCTGTCTCACTCAAGCCGTTCAGATTCGGTTAAATATGCCAATCTGCTGATTTTCGGAGAATCAAGCAATCCGGATTATGAAGGCGATGAGTTGTTTATTAAAATGGATGGCCGTAAGTTGTACGTTTATGCCATTACAACAGTGCCGGGAGTTGTAAAAGACAGCATCGAAAAAGCAGGTCTGGATTTGTCCGACATAAAAAAGATATTTATTCATCAGGCCAACGAAAAAATGGATGAGGCCATTCTTGCCGGTGTATTAAAGTTGTACGGCCAGAAAGAAGTGCCCGAAGGAATTATGCCAATGAGTATTAATAAGTTGGGGAACTCGTCAACGGCAACCGTACCAACATTGGTTGATTTGGTAGCCAAAGGAAAAATGGAAGGCCATGAAGTGAATGAAGGCGACTACACCATTTTCTGCTCGGTGGGTGCCGGAATGAACATCAATTCCATTGTTTATAAGTGGTAAGGATTTGCGGTTTTTAAGCAGAATAAAAGGCTCCGATCACTCGAAGGGATCGGAGCCTTTGGTTTTTACCACTTTATCGGTTCCAGTCCTTTTGAAACCAGAAATTCGTTGGTGCGGCTAAAATGTTTGTTGCCAAAAAATCCGCGGCTTGCCGAAAGCGGCGAAGGATGCACCGATGTTAACACAAAATGTTTCTCCTGGTCGATAAATTTACTTTTGCTAATGGCATAGTTTCCCCATAGCAGGAAAACCACATTTTCTTTCTCTGCACTTATTTTTTTAATTACGGCATCGGTAAATTGCTCCCAACCTTTTTTCTGGTGCGAAGCTGCCTGATGCGCACGAACCGTTAAAGTGGCATTTATTAATAAAATGCCCTGCCTTGCCCAATCCGTTAAATCGCCACTCTCCGGAATGGGTTTACCCACATCGCTGTTCAGCTCTTTAAAAATATTACGCAAACTTGGAGGAAATTTTATGCCCTCGTTCACCGAAAAGCAAAGTCCGTGTGCCTGCCCCGGTCCGTGATACGGATCCTGACCGATGATTACTACCTTTAGTTTTTCAAAGGGGCACTTATCGAACGCGTTAAAAATCAACTTACCGGGAGGATAAATCCGCTGTGTTTTATATTCGTTACGAACAAACGCGCTTAACTCCGAAAAATAATCCTTTTCAAACTCTTCTTTTAACTGTTTTCTCCAGCCTTCTTCAATTTTAACCTCCATAAAATGCGTGTAATTTTCTCCTAAAAATAGAAAAATTAACTGCCCTGAAAATTCCATAAACCATTTTTATCGTCAGCCCTTGGGCTTCTTTGCATTTTTGTATTTTTAAGACTCAAATAAAATCAAAATGGAAATTATTTATCTGGTTGCAGGAGTGGTTGTTGGCGGAATTGTGGCATTTATGTTTCTGAAATTGCAAGCGCAAAGTGGGCAGGCCGATGCCGGCAAATTGCTTTTTGAAAAGGAAAGTGAGTTTTTGGCACAAAAAGCTGAAATTGAAAAACAGGGGCTGGTTTGGCAGGAGCGTTACAATGCGCTGAAAACCGAAGCCGATGAGTGGAAAAGCGAGTTGCATGATTACCGCGAAGAAAACATGGTGTTGAATGTGCGTCTCGAGAATGCCAGAGTGCAGTTTGAAAATCAGGAGCAAAAATTAAACGAGCAGAAAGAGGAACTGGAAAAAATTCAGAAGAAACTAACAGTGGAGTTTGAAAATGTAGCCAATAAAATTCTGGAGAAAAACAGCGAGAAATTTACCGCCGCCAACCAGAAAAATATCAGCGAGGTATTAAACCCCTTGAAAGAAAAGATTCAGCTGTTTGAGAAAAAAGTTGACGATACCTACAAACAAGGTTTAAAAGACCAGACTGACCTGAAAGCTGAGCTAAAAAAACTTTACGACCTGAACAACAAAATTAGCGAAGAGGCCAACAACCTGACCAAAGCGCTGAAAGGTGATGTGAAAAAACAAGGAAACTGGGGCGAAGTGGTTTTGGAACGTATCCTTGAGCGATCAGGGTTGAACGAAGGAGAACAGGGCTACCAAAAACAATTCAGCGATACTACTGAGGACGGCAAACGAATTCAGCCCGATATTGTAATCAACCTGCCGGATAACAAACATATTATTGTTGATTCGAAAGTTTCGATGATCGCTTACGAACGCGCCGTTAATGCCGAAAGCGATGAGGAACGGGTGAAGTTTGTAAAAGAACATCTTTTGAGTTTAAGAACTCATATTAAAGGCTTGAGCGAAAAACATTATCAAACGGGCAGCATGTTAAATTCGCCCGATTTTGTGTTGCTGTTTATTCCAATCGAAGCGTCGTTTGGTGTGGCAATTCAGGAAGACCAGGAGTTGTTTACTTATGCCTGGGATCAGAAAGTGGTAATCGTAAGTCCATCAACTTTGCTGGCAACGCTGCGCACCATCTCCTCCATCTGGCAGCAGGAAAACCAAACCCGTAACGCCATTGAAATTGCCAAACAGGGTGGGGCGCTTTACGATAAATTTGTGGGCTTTATTACCGATATGGAAACCATAGGAAAAAACCTGTCAACCACTCAGAAAACCTACGATTTGGCTGTTAATAAACTACACACTGGCGCGGGCAACCTGGTGCGTCGTGCCGAGAATATTAAAAAGCTGGGTGCCAAAGCCACCAAAGAATTACCGCTGAAAATGCTGGAAGAGTAGCGTTTTTAAGCAGGTTATACTGAATTAGGCAGAAAAGAAAATTCGTAAACGGAATAAGGTGATTCCAATGAAGAAACCACCTTATGAATGTGTGACCTATTTAACGAATAAGTCGTACAGCCATAAACGTATAATTTCGAAATAGGTTTATGTGGTGGAATATTTTAGAACGATTCTACGGACTATAGATTAAACGTAACTGCCTGCCCGTAATTTGGGTGAATAATCCGGTTATTGTGGTAAACCTTCAGTCCGTTTACAAAAGTGCTTACTACCTGGTTCGAAAACTCGGTTCGCTCGAACGGCGCCCAGCCACATTTGTACAAAATATTCTCGGGAGCCACAATCCAGCTTTTGTTCGGATCAACCAAAACAAGGTCGGCAAAATACCCTTCGCGAATGTATCCCCGCTTGTTTACCCGGAAGAGATCGGCCGGAGTATGGCACATTTTTTCAATCACTTTTTCTATGGTAATAAATCCTTTTTTGCTCAGTTCGAGCATGGCAACCAGCGAATGCTGAACCAGTGGCCCGCCCGATGGCGCTTTAAAATACGAGTTATTTTTTTCCTCCAGGGTATGTGGCGCATGGTCGGTGGCAATCACGTCAATTTTATCGGCCAGCAGGGCTTCCCAAAGTGCTACTTTGTCTTTTTCGCATTTTACTGCCGGATTCCATTTTATGCGGGTGCCGTAATCGATGTAGTCGCGCTCGTCGAACCACAGGTGATGCACACAAACTTCGGCGGTAATTTTTTTATCGCTAACTTTTCCAGGCGAAAAAAGGCTCATCTCTTTTGCCGACGAAAGATGGAGAATATGCAAGCGTGTATCGAATTTCGAGGCCAGTTCAACCGCTTTCGACGACGATTTATAACAGGCCTCGTCGCTGCGTATGTGGCAGTGGCGCGAAATAGGAACGTTTTCGCCATATCGATGGCGGGCAATTTCGGTATTGGCTTTTATTGTTGCTTCGTCTTCGCAATGGGTAGCAACCAGTGTTGGGGCATTTTTAAAAATTTCAGACAGCGTTTTATCATCGTCAACCAACATATTTCCGGTTGAAGAGCCCATAAAAACTTTAATCCCACACACTTTTGTAGGGTCGGTTCTCAGCACTTCGGGCAAATTATCGTTGGTGGCACCCATGTAAAACGAATAATTAACTGCCGAAACTTCAGCAGCCCGGTCGAATTTTTTCTGCAATTCTTCCTGCGTAACGGCTTGCGGATTGGTGTTGGGCATTTCCATGTAAGTGGTAACTCCACCGGCTGCCGCAGCTTTGCTTTCGGTGGCAATTTCGCCTTTGTGGGTTAATCCTGGCTCACGAAAATGTACCTGGTCGTCAATTACTCCGGGAATCAGCAAAAGCCCTGTAGCATCAATAACTTCGGTGTGGCTGGTATCAAAATCGGCGGGAACCGTGTGAGGAAAGACTTTTTCTATTTTTTCACCATCAATTAAAACACTTCCTTTAAATTTTAATCCTTCGTTTACTATCGTTGCGTCTTTAATCAGTGTTCTCATTTCCCCTCGGTTTTTGATTTATAACAAAGTTACTAAAATACGCCGAAACCCTTCTTGTCTGTACGCCACGAAATTTCGGTAACCCTTTGTCAAACGTTGTTTGTTGCTCATTGTTCACATTGGGGGAGAATTGTACGCACAAAAAAGACTGCACGTGGCAGCCTTGAATTATCCTTAAGCCTTCATCATTAATCCTTAATTTTTCCTTTCGTATTTTCGAACAAAGCTGATTAACTTCATTTTTAAAACGCCCCAAAGTGCTTCGTTAAAAATACCACCGCTCATTTTCGATGTTCCTTCCTGGCGATCGGTAAACACAATGGAAACTTCCTTGATGTTAAATCCAAATTTGTGGGCTGTAAATTTCATTTCAATCTGAAATCCGTAGCCAATCAGTTTTATTTTGTCGAGGTCGATGGTTTCCAGTACTTCCCGTTTCCAGCAAACAAAACCAGCGGTAGTGTCGCGCACATTCATGCCGGTAACAATACGCACATACATCGATGCAAAATACGACATCAGTACACGGCCAAGCGGCCAGTTTACCACATTTATTCCGGTAATATAGCGCGAACCAACAGCCACATCGGCACCATGTCCAATGGCATCAAAAAGCCTTAGCAAATCATCGGGATTGTGCGAAAAGTCGCAGTCCATTTCGCAAATCGCTTGGTAATCTCTTTCCAGCGCCCACTTAAAGCCTGAAATGTAGGCTGTGCCCAAACCCAGTTTCCCTTTTCTTTCCAAAATATGGAGTTTGTCGGGAAACTCTTTCATCAGGCCTTTTACAATTTCGGCAGTTCCATCAGGCGAATTATCTTCTACAATCAGCAAATGAAAAGGCATTTCCAAAGAGAAGACCTTGCGGATCATCTTTTCAACATTCTCCTTTTCATTGTATGTTGGAATGATTACTAAATTCTTTGACACTTTATTGAATTATTAGAATAAAAAACGAAAATACAGTTTTTGAATGAATTCTAAATTCAATCCCAATCAATTATTCGAATAACGATGAAGAGTGTTTTCGATAAATTATATAATTGAATGGTTTTCAGGATAAGGAATAAATGCGATTGGGGGTGTTAAAAAGACTAAGGCTTACGCTTGTTTGTTTTGTTTGGCAAATGTGTGGCATGCTCCCGATAAGAATGAAACTGATGTAAAGCAGTACAAGGCTTGATGCAATATTTGAATATCGGAGGATTAGAATGTTGAATACAAAATGACTAATTTTAACCATTAAACCATTAACGCATTGAACCATTAACGCATTGAAGCATTAACGCATTGAAAATGGAAAAAAAACTCATTCAAGTTGATTTGCAAAATCCCGTTCATTGCAAGCAAGTGCTTCATCTTTTAAATGATTACATGGAAGATGAAATGGGAATTCGCGAACCGATGCCCGAAGGACTTGGCCCAAAAATTATTGAAGGCCTGAAACGACATGTGGCGTACATGGGCTTTTTTGTTTGTATTGGCGACAATTTTGCAGGGCTTGCCAATTGTAACCTCAATTTTTCTACCTGGAAAGCGAGTCCACTAATCAATATTCACGATTTAATTGTATCTCCCGGTTTCCGCCAACAGGGAGTTGGCCTGTTTCTGTTAAAAGGCATTGAGAAATTTGCCGAAGAAAATGGCTACTGCCGGATAAACCTGGAGGTGCGACATGATAATATTAAAGCCCAAAACCTTTACCGCAAAGCCGGATTTAAAGAATGCGAACCCAATAATTTCTTTTGGGAAAACCGGCTTTAGGAGTGTTAGAATGTTTGAGTATTGGAATATTAGAATGTTGGAATGGGGTGATTCGGGATACTTGATTCCGTTTACTTAACAAAGTGCTCCCCTTTAACTGCAAGAATATACATTTCTTTTCACATAATTTTATGGAAATTGCCGTTAAATTTCGTCCGGAAGAACCAATTAACTTCGATCATTTATTCTTCGCTGGACGATTTAAATCAAATTATCTTGCCCTGGGCTGTAATAAATCGCACTTTCAGCGCTCTTCTTAGGCTACAATCCAACAAATATAATATAGGGCTGAAAGTCCGCAGTAATTTAGCCCCGGGCAAACGAACCGCCGGATGGCGGAAAGTGTCGCCCGGGGTTAATGTTAAGTATTAGAAAAGGCGCAAATGCAAAAGTACATTGAAAATGAAACGTGTCATGCGCCTCATATACAAGCCTTTTGTCGAAGATAAGGCGTAAAATATTTGTGTATAGAGGGTAACTACAATAGCGAGGCACAATGAGGGTGAGTCAATAAATGTTGAACCAGATTTAACAATGATTTGCAATAGACTAACAGAAAAAGGGCCATCCGTTTCCGGACGACCCCCTTCAGGTTATGAATCTACTTGTTTTACAAATTTTATTGCCAACCACCGCCTAATGCGCGATACAGCGAAACCACCGCATTCAGTTGCTGAACCTGGTCGTTAACATCGCTCAATTGTGCATTCAGCAAACTTTGCTGTGCATTCAAAACTTCGGTGTAAGTTGCCGAACCGTAAATCAGCAACTCTTTGGTGTAATCAACCGATTTTTCCAGGGCATCCAATTGTTTGTTGCGCAGCTCTATCTTTTGCATCGATGCATCGTACATGCTAAGGGCATCGTTCACTTCGGCACCTGCATTCAATAATGTACTTTTGAAATTTAACAAAGCTTCTTCCTGTTGTGCTTTGGCAACTTCTAAACGTGTTTTGTTGGCCCGCTTGTTAAAAATTGGTTGAACTAAACCTCCCACAATATTGGCGGCAAACGATGCCGGATCAAACAAATCTTCAAACTCCAGCGATTCCAAACCTGCACTTGCGGTAAGTGTTACCGACGGGTAAAAGTAAGCTTTCGCGCTGTTGGTTATGTGGTAAGCACTTATAACGTTGTACTCGGCTTGCATTACATCGGGGCGCTTATCTAACAATTCGGCCGGAACACCAACTTCCAACAGTTCGTGCGCCTGCTGCTCTTGCAGTTTGCCGCGTTTTACTTTTCCCGGAGTTCGGCCCAACAGAATACAAAGTGTATTTTCGTTTTCACGTATTTGCTGTTCGATGTCGGGAATGGTAACTTCTGCTGCGTAACGTGCAGCTTCACTTTGTACTACTGCCGCTCCGGTAACGCTGCCACTTTCTTTTAATGCTTTTATGGTTTCAACCAGTTCGGCACTGTTTTTAACCGTGGCCTTTGTAATTTCAAGGTTCGCGTCGAGTGCCAGTAAGCGGTAATACACCGAAGCAATATTGGCAATCAGTCGTGTTTGCACTGCTTTTTTTGCTGCATCGGTAGCCAGGTAATTGGCGTAGGCCGATTTTTTGGCGTTGCTCAGTTTTCCCCAGAAGTCGATTTCCCAGCTACTTTGCAACGCTATTTGCGATGCGTTGTAATGGTCCGGTCCATTAGGAGTGGTTGATTCTGAGTTTTTAACGTAAGTATGTCCGGCTTGCCCCGTTAGCGAGGGGGCCAGTGCTGCTTTGCTTTGTAAGAAATTCGACTCGGCAGCAACAACGCGCTGAACCGCAGCCTGCAAATCAAAGTTGTTTCTCAATCCTTCGGCGATTAAACTGTCCAAAATCGGGTCGTTAAACAGGTTTTGCCAGCTTTCGTTTGCCAGGTTGCTTTCGGCCGTTTTTGCTGCTCCGTATAATCCGTCGGTTGAATCCTGGCTGCGCTGGTATTGATTGGTTGTACTACACGAAACAATCAATACCGAAACAAGGGCAATAAGTAGTATGTTTTTTATTGAATTTGTCTTCATATCTAATCTTTTCTAGCGGATTAATCCAAACTGTTCATTTCTGAAATTTCTTGTTGCTCCTTCGGTTTTGTTACTTTTTCTTCCAAAATCTGGAAAACCACGAACATGGCCGGAATAACCAAAATTCCAATCAGCGTACCAATCAGCATACCACCCACAGCGCCGGTCCCGATGGAGCGGTTACCGTTGGCACCAACTCCTGTTCCGATAACCAGCGGAATTAATCCTACAATAAATGCGAAGGATGTCATCAAAATCGGGCGAAGTCGGGCAGTGGCACCTTCAACGGCAGCCTCAATAATCGACATGCCCGATTCCCGTCGTTGCCGGGCAAACTCCACAATCAGAATGGCATTTTTGGCCAGAAGCCCGATAAGCATTACCAGCGAAATTTGCAGGTAAATGTTGTTTTCAACGCCCAAAATGCGGGCGAAAATAAACGAGCCGGCAATACCAATGGGTAACGACACAATAATCGATAGCGGCATAATGTAACTCTCGTACTGTGCTGCCAGCAAGAAGTACACAAAAATCAAACTTAAAATAAAGATGATGATGGTTTGGTTACCTGCACTAACTTCTTCGCGGGTAAGCCCCGAGAATTCGTAAGCATAGCCGGTTGGTAACATTTCGGCAGCTACTTCGCGTACGGCATCAATGGCGTCTCCGGAGCTATAACCGGGATTTGGGCTGCCGTTTACCGAAATTGCGGTGTACATATTAAAACGGTTAATTGTTTCGGGGCCATACACTCTTGTAAGTGTAATGAATTCCGAAATAGGAGCCATTTCGCCGGTTGCAGTGCGTACTTTAATCGTGTTTAAATCTTCAGGGTTTCCGCGGTATTTGGCTTCTGATTGTACCATAACCCGGTATTGTTTACCAAAGCGGTTAAAATCGGATGCATAATAGCCACCAATGTAGCCTTGCATAGCCGAAAGCACTGAGCTTACCTGTAACCCGGAGCGCATACAGCGGGCCGCATCAACATCAATACGGTATTGCGGGAAGTTGGTATTAAAAGCAGTACGTGCATATTGAATTTCGGGACGTTGATTTAATGCGCCTAGGAAATTATTGGCCACTTTTTCAAAGTCGTGAATATCGCCACCGGTTTTATCTTCCAGTTGTAATTCGAAACCGCCGGTAACACTAAATCCTGGAACCATTGGTGGTGAGAAGATAATAATACGGGCACCTTTGATTTGCGAAGTAAGCATGTACAATTTCTGCACAACACTGTTCAAATCCTGTCCTTCGCCTTTTCGTTCGTTAAAAGGTTTTAGTCCTGCAATTACCATCGCATACGGACTTCCTTGTCCGCCCATAAATGAAAATCCTGTTACAACTGTCCGTCCGTTAATTTCCGGTATTGTTTCTAAAAGGGCATCAACTTGTTTTGCAACTTCTGCTGTTCTTTCTGATGAAGAAGCCGGAGGCATGGCGATATCAACAAACATCCGCCCTGTGTCTTCGGACGGAACAAAGCCTGTTGAGGTTGTTTTCATAAGGTAACCAAGAAGAGCAACAAAAATTATAATCAAGGTTCCGGCCACTAATTTTTTGTTGATAAAGAAGTGAGTTACCTTTTTGTATTTTCCGGTCATGCTTTCAAATGCGGTGTTAAATGCAATATAAAAGCGTTTCATTACCCCCTTCTTTTCTTTTTCTTCTTCGCTGTGTGGTTTTAGGAACAGCGCACACAACGCCGGGCTGAGTGTAAGCGCATTAACAGCTGAAAGTATAATGGCTACCGTAAGTGTTATTCCAAATTGCTTGTAAAACACTCCGGTGGTTCCGGTTATAAATGTTACCGGAATAAACACCGCCGCCATTACCAGTGTAATCGAAATAATGGCTGTAGAAATTTCGTTCATCGCCGAAATAGCAGCGTTTTTAGCACTTCGTGCCCCCGAGTCGAGTTTGGCGTGAACCGCTTCCACCACCACAATGGCATCGTCGACCACAATACCAATGGCGAGCACCAGCGCAAACAGGGTAAGTAAGTTTATGGTAAAGCCAAATAAATTCAGGAAGAAGAAAGTACCAATAATGGATACAGGAACGGCGATTGCCGGAATAAGTGTTGCCCTGAAATTTTGCAGGAACACAAAAACAACGATAAATACCAGCACAAAAGCCTCGAGTAAGGTGTGCAGTACTTTTTCGATCGAGGCATCGAGGAATTCGTTGGTATTCATGAGCTCCATATAATCAACTCCCGGAGGAAATGACTTGGACGCTTCTTCCAGTGTACGTTCGATTTCCAGAATTACTTCGCGGGCGTTCGATCCGGCCGATTGAAAAATCGCCATACTAATACCCGGTTGTCCCTGGGTTTGTGTCATTGCAGTGTAATCCAGCGAGCCAAATTCAACGCGGGCTACATCTCCAAGCCGTAAAATATTCCCGTCTTCATCCGATTTTATTACAATGTTTTCGAACTCTTCGGGTTGTGTAAGTTTTCCACGATAGCGAATAACATACTCGAAACTCTGACCATTTTCGCTACCAAAACGTCCGGGAGCTGCCTCCAGGTTTTGTGCATTTAGTGCAGCAACCACATCGGCAGGTATTAAGTTATAGTTCGACATGATATCCGGTTTTAACCAAATACGCATCGAGTAATCTTTGCGGCCGAATACCATGGCTTCGCCTACACCGTTAATACGTTGTACTTGTGGCAGCAGGTTAATTTTCGAATAGTTCTGAAGGAAAGTTTCGTCGTATCTTCCATCTTTACTGTAAAGCGAAAATACCATTAACATGTTGTTCTGGCGCTTGGCAGTAAGCACTCCGGCACGCGTAACTTCAGCCGGCAGCAGTGCATTGGCACGTGCCACACGGTTTTGAACGTTAACGGATGCCATATCCGGATCGGTTCCTTGTTTAAAGTACACCTGAATTGTACCCGATCCGTTGTTGCTCGCTGTTGAGCTCATGTAAATCATGTCTTCAACACCGTTAATCTGTTCTTCGAGCGGAATAACCACACTGTTCAGAACGGTTTGCGCATCGGCACCGGTGTAGTTGGCCGATACCCGAATGGTTGGCGGAGCAATATCGGGATACTGCTCGATGGGTAAAGTAGTAATTCCCAGCACTCCGAGAATAACCAGTATGATTGAAATAACCGTTGAAAGTACCGGCCTTTCTATAAATTTTCTAAACATAACTGTTGTCTTCTATATGATTAATTGTTTGAAGGTTCATTGCTTTTGGCTACTGCTTGTCCGGCTAATTTGGGTTTAATTTGCATGCCATCTCGAAGGGTTGTAATTCCTTCAACTACAATTTTATCTCCGGCCTTAAGTCCTGAGGTAACCACAAAAACATCTTTCAAATCGCCGGCAATTACCTGAATTTCGGTATTTACAATTTTATTCTCGCTGTTGGTAACGTAAACAAAATGTTTTCCCTGAATTTCGTAACTGGCCGGTTGCGGCACAAGCAAAACATCATTCAGGTAATTGGGCAAACGTATATTTCCGCTTCCTCCCGAGCGAAGGTTTCCTTCGGCATTGGGGAATGAAGCACGCATATTAATGGCACCGGTTTGCGGATCAACAATTCCGCTGGCAATTTCAATTTTACCTTTTTGCGGATAAACCGATTGATCGGGCAAAATCAGGTCAACTTCCGGCAGGTTGGCCAGCTTTTCGCCGGTAGTAGCACCTTCCAGATTTTTAGTAAGTTGCAAAAATGCTTTCTCGTTAACGGAGAAATAGGCGCGCATGCTCGATGTATTCGAAACAGTGGTAAGTGGCTGTGCAACAGAGCTGCTTACCAAACTTCCAACGCGGTACGGGAAAGTTCCGATAAAGCCGTTTGTTGGGCTGCTTATCATGGTATATTCAAGGTTGGCTTTGGCATTGGCGAAATTAGCCTGTGCCTGCGCCAACTGTGCCTGCGCCGATTGTAAATGGGCTTTTACCGACTCGAGCTGAAACGCACTGACAATGTTTTTCTCCACCAGCGGCTCGGTTTTCTCCAATTCAATTTTTGCGGTGGCTACCTGCGATTCGGCAACTTTTATCTGCGCTTCGGCCGATCGAACCTGAGCACGAATATCGTTGGCATTTAACTGAAAAAGAACTTGTCCTTTTTGTACGTAGTCGCCTTCGTCAACAAAAATTTTCTCAATGTAACCTGCAACTCTGGGACGGATCTCAACGGTTTGTTCGCCTTCGAGTGTGGCCGGAAAAGCCTGATAAAGCGTAATGTTTTGCGGTGTAACCTCTTGTACAAGGTACTCAGCAACCTGTCCGCCCATCATGGGGTTACTTCCCTGTTGTTTGTTCGAACAGGAAGAAAAAAGTAAAAGAATGGCAACTGTGGCCACGCTTGTAAATTGTGCAATTGTTTTCATGTTTTCGTATCTATAATTTTTAATTTTCAATATCATGTTAGCAACCCGACAGGCAATCTTTAAAACCGGTATTCTGCTGAATTTTAAAAAGAACATTTTCGAAATTGGCCAGTTCCTTTGCCGAAACATCTTTTAATAATTCTTCCGAAATCTCAGCCGACAGTTCTCTGGTGAGTTCCAAAAACTCTTTACCTTTTGCTGTTAAATGCAGGTTTTTTTTGCGCTTATCGTTTTCGTCCTGCGTACGTTCTACGTAGTCAAGATCGATCAATGTATTCATCTGGCGAAGAATAATGGACTTGTCGCGCATAAAATGATTGGCCAAATCTTGTTGCGTTGGTGAATTGTTTTCGTTGATATAGTGCAGAACGATATATTGTTCCGCATTCAATTCGATTTTTTTCTCTTTAAATTTTTCACCCAACCTAAACTTTACCAATTTCATGGTTTGTCCAAGAAGGTATGTTAATGTCTTTTGCGAATTCATCAATAAGTCTTGTTTTCGTGTCGCAAAACTATAATTAATTAGTTGCAGAAGTCAACTAAATTTCGAGAAACAACATTAAAAAAACACAAAATGGTATTAAATGTCTGATTGATAGTTGGATAATGAAAATTGTAATGTTAAGTAAACCTGAAACGGATGGCTGTTTTTGCGAAATGCAAGAGATAGTTCTCAGGGGCCATTGAGATACTGGTGGTTTTAACGAACGAAAACCAGGTTAACCTTTTAGCATGAATAGGAGGAGTTGTGGGAATGGAGCCGAAGTGAAAAGAAATATTTTGTCGTTGATTCTGCAAAATGAATAACTTTAGCAGTCGAAAAATGATAAGAAAATATACCATATATATAGTACTGCTTTTTCTTCTGGTTGGATGTGCCCAAAAAGCACAGAAAAAGCAGTTGAATGAGCTGTTGGTTTTTAGCGGGGCCGGTTTAACAAACGTGGTTGCCGAGCTGGCTGAAATATACGAAGCTGAAAATAATATAGATATTAAGTTGAATTTTGCCTCGTCGGGAACGCTTGCCCGACAAATTGAACAGGGAGCACAACCGGCAGTTTTTATTTCAGCCAACGAAAAGTGGGTGGATTACCTGATTCATCTGGATCTGGTTGTTCCTGAATCAAAAGAGAACGTTGTTGGCACGTCGATGGCGGTGATTGTTCCTTCCGATAGTGAAACGGACACCATTACATTTTTGGATCATTTCCCGGAGCAGTTTAACGGACGCTTGTCGATAGGCGACCCAAAACATGTGCCGGCCGGCGACTATGCCTGGAAAGCGATCGAGGGCGGTGGTTATGCCGATGCTTTATCCGACCGGATGCTTCCTGCAAAAGATGTGCGCTCGGCATTAATGGTGGTAGAATTGGGCGAAGTGGAAATGGGTATTGTATATAAAACGGATGCCCTGAAATCGAAAAAAGTAAAGATCGTTTCCGTAGTTCCCGATGAGCTGCATCCACCAATTGGATTCTATGCCTCCATTTTAAAGAACAAAAACAACGAACAAACCAGGCTTTTTTATAATTTTCTGACCTCGAAAGAAGCAACAGACATTTGGATAAAACACGGATTTAAGATTGAGTGAATTGTTTAAATATACAGCCAGTGAATGGTCGGCAATACAATTATCGTTATATGTAGCGCTAATTTGTGCTGTTATAACCTTGCCGTTGGCCATAGCCGTGGGCTGGTTTCTGGCACGAAAAAGGTTTTTTGGAAAATCGGTAGTTGAGGGAATCCTGCATTTACCGCTGGTTTTACCGCCTATTACCACCGGTTATTTGTTATTGCTGGTTTTCGGAAACCGCGGAGTGATTGGTAAATTCTTTTACGAAACATTCGGCATTCAAATCGCTTTTTCGTTTTACGCCGCTGTAATTGCAGCCATTTTTGTGTCGTTTCCTTTGGTTACTCGCTCTATTCGTTTATCCATTGAATTGGTCGATCAGAAACTGGAAGAAGCTGCCCGTACTTTGGGGGCTTCCAATCTCCGGGTATTTTTCACTATTACACTTCCGCTGGCATTGCCCGGAGTGATCAGCGGATTCATTCTTTCGTTTGCAAGAAGCCTGGGCGAATTTGGAGCAACCATTTCCTTCGCCGGAAACATCGAAGGAAAAACACAAACACTTCCATTAGCCATTTTTTCAGAGATGCAGGTTCCGGGACAAGAAGCTTCAACCATGCGTTTGGTTGTAGTGTCTGTTATATTATCATTGTTGGCAATGATTGCTGCCGAATTCTTAAACCGACGTGTAATTAAAAGTAAAACGGCATGAACGCGGCATTGAGTTTCCATATAAAACTACAGCGAAAAGATTTTGCACTCGATGTAAAAGCTGATATCCCAAACGGGATTACCGGTATTTTTGGCCCATCGGGCCATGGGAAAACAAGTTTGCTGAATTCCATTGCCGGAATTGTTACCCCCGATTCAGGTTATATTCGTTTGAATGGCGACACACTTCTCGATTCGAATAAAAAGGTAAATGTTAAGATCAGGCAGCGAAGGGTAGGTTACGTTTTTCAGGACGAGCGACTTTTTCCGCACTATACTATAAGGAAGAACCTGTTGTACGGAGAAAAGAATCCCGATCCGGAGCTTTTCGATGAGGTGATCGATACCTTGCAGATCGCACATTTATTAAATAAGAAACCCGAACAATGCTCCGGAGGGGAAAAACAACGTGCGGCAATTGGCCGTGCCATTATAAGTGGTTCGAAAATATTGTTGATGGACGAACCGTTTTCGGCATTGGATGTAAACCTGCGCCGCGAAATAATTCCGTATTTAAACAGGGTGCATCAGAAATTCTCGCTACCTATATTAATAGTAAGCCACGATCTTCCCGATCTCTTAAGTCTTACCGATAATTTGTTACTACTGAAAAACGGGCAGTTGCAGGGGCACGGAAAGTTCACCGATTTGTTGGATCAACCCGAGAATCTGGAGTTGATGCACCAGTCGGGCTGGTATAATGTATTGCACCTATCGGTATTAGAGTACCTTGAATCGAAGAATATGGTTTTGCTGAAAAGCCATAAAAGCAACCTGCAGATACAAGCGCTCACGCAAACAATAGGAAAAGATGTGGAGGTAAACCAGGAACTAAAAGTGCTGATCAAGCCGGAAAGCATCGCCTTATCGAAAGAGCCTGTACAAAATATCTCGCTGCGCAACCAGGTAGCAGGCACCATGAAAGAGGTATTTTTAAAAGACGGCCTGGCATTTTGCGTAGTCGATGTAGGCGAAAACATCATCGTAGAGGTGACGGAAGCATCACAAAAAAGCCTGTGTTTGGAGAAAGGGCAGCGGGTGTACTGTCTGTTTAAATCGGCAGCGCTAAAAATTTATTGAAACTCTCCGTTCACATTACCAGTCACTTGCGATTTACACCCCAAAATAGTTGTAGTTATTTTTACCAAAGTGCTTGCATTATTAAAAACCTTGCTTACTTTTGCAGCCGCTTTGAGAGAAGCGATGTTCATAGAAAGAATGGGATTAGGAACGGCAGAGGATGAGCCGGGAGTCGGGCAAAAGAGATAGTTCTTTAAGCCGGCAAACGGTTCGAAAAAAAAGTTTAGAAAAAAGTCAAAAAGTATTTGGCAGCTTAATAAACTTACTTACCTTTGCAGCCGCTTTGAGAACAAAGCAACGTTCAAGTGACAAGTTGATGGTAAGAAACGAGTAGTTGAAAGGCTGGTGGAACGGCACGGAAGACTGTGCAGAACCAGAGAAACATTAGAAATAAAGTTTCAAAAAAAAGCGAAAAAAGTTTTGGAGGTTTTGAAAAAGTAATTACCTTTGTCGCCCCGTTAAAAGGGAAACGAGTTCTGGCTGAGACGAGAGATTTTGAGAGAAGAGAAGCCAGAGAAAAAATAGTAGAAAAGTAGATGGCCGGCATTAAGAGGTAAAACAAAGGTGCTGGTTTTTTTACGCAAGTTCTTTAAAATTTTGAAGCACAAAAAAGCAAGGTTATTTAAAACAACTTTGTTGATTTCTGAGAGACAAGTAAACCTGGAGCGAAAGATATTAAACTTTTTATATTTACAACGGAGAGTTTGATCCTGGCTCAGGATGAACGCTAGCGGGAGGCCTAACACATGCAAGTCGAGGGGCAGCATTACTTTCGGGTAGATGGCGACCGGCGCACGGGTGCGTAACGCGTATGCAACCTTCCTTGTACAGAGGGATAGCCCATGGAAACGTGGATTAATATCTCATAGTATCACAATTTCGCATGTTATTGTGATTAAAGTTTCGGCGGTACAAGATGGGCATGCGTAAGATTAGCTAGTTGGTGAGGTAACAGCTCACCAAGGCAACGATCTTTAGGGGTTCTGAGAGGATTATCCCCCACACTGGTACTGAGACACGGACCAGACTCCTACGGGAGGCAGCAGTGAGGAATATTGGTCAATGGGCGCAAGCCTGAACCAGCCATCCCGCGTGCAGGATGACGGCCCTATGGGTTGTAAACTGCTTTTGTTTGCCAAGAATGGTTACTACGTGTAGTAATTTGACGGTAGCAAATGAATAAGGACCGGCTAACTCCGTGCCAGCAGCCGCGGTAATACGGAGGGTCCAAGCGTTATCCGGATTTATTGGGTTTAAAGGGTGCGCAGGCGGAACTTTAAGTCAGTGGTGAAATCTTGCCGCTTAACGGTAAAATTGCCATTGATACTGAAGTTCTTGAATGTAGTTGAGGTAGGCGGAATGTGTTGTGTAGCGGTGAAATGCATAGATATGACACAGAACGCCAATTGCGAAGGCAGCTTACTAAGCTACTATTGACGCTGAGGCACGAAAGCGTGGGGAGCGAACAGGATTAGATACCCTGGTAGTCCACGCCGTAAACGATGATCACTCGCTGTTTGCGATACACAGTAAGCGGCTGAGCGAAAGCATTAAGTGATCCACCTGGGGAGTACGATCGCAAGGTTGAAACTCAAAGGAATTGACGGGGGCCCGCACAAGCGGAGGAACATGTGGTTTAATTCGATGATACGCGAGGAACCTTACCTGGGCTTAAATGTAGATTGCATAAGGTGGAAACATCTTTTCTCTTCGGAGCTATTTACAAGGTGCTGCATGGTTGTCGTCAGCTCGTGCCGTGAGGTGTCGGGTTAAGTCCCATAACGAGCGCAACCCCTATCGTTAGTTGCTAGCAGGTAATGCTGAGGACTCTAGCGAGACTGCCACCGTAAGGTGAGAGGAAGGTGGGGATGACGTCAAATCAGCACGGCCCTTATGTCCAGGGCTACACACGTGTTACAATGGTCGGTACAAAGGGCAGCTACCAGGCAACTGGATGCCAATCCCTAAAGCCGATCCCAGTTCGGATTGGAGTCTGCAACCCGACTCCATGAAGTTGGATTCGCTAGTAATCGGATATCAGCCATGATCCGGTGAATACGTTCCCGGGCCTTGTACACACCGCCCGTCAAACCATGGAAGCTGGGGGTACCTGAAGTATGTGACCGCAAGGAGCGTCCTAGGGTAAAACTGGTAACTGGGGTTAAGTCGTAACAAGGTAGCCGTACCGGAAGGTGTGGCTGGAACACCTCCTTTCTGGAGCACAGGTTTAAGGAGTTTCTGTGACGAGATTGACAAAAGTTGTCCTTGCTTTTTTTAAAATATTACTGATAGAGTTCAAAGTTTAAAGTTCAAAGTTCAAAGAATTGTAACTCGAAACTTTAAACTCGAAACACGGAACTCTATGATAGAGTCCCGTAGCTCAGCTGGTTAGAGTACTACACTGATAATGTAGGGGTCCCCAGTTCAAGTCTGGGCGGGACTACGAAAGTAGTGAAGAGTTCAAGGTTCAAAGTTCAGAGTAAAACCACTCGGAACACTGAACACTAAACTCGGAACTTACAGACTTCGGGGGATTAGCTCAGTTGGCTAGAGCGCTAGATTTGCATTCTAGAGGTCAAGGGTTCGACTCCCTTATTCTCCACAAGAGACTGAAAAGGTCGGAAAAAGTCCACAAACGCGTGGCAGGTTCAAGTAATATTGAATAAAAGATAATGCTGGTGCAAACAAACGCTAAGGTTCGATTCCTTACTTATCTACACAAGTTGAAACAGGCAACTGTTTCTGTGCTTTAAAGTTCTTTGGCATGTTGGGAAAAAATAATTTTGATAATTACATAGAGTAATTATCGAGAGTCAAATCAAATCACAAGATAGAGACGACAATTTTACAGAGATACAATTGAATCAATACGAGGATTCTCTAAAAGAAAGTTACTAAGGGCGTACGGAGGATGCCTAGGCTCTCAGAGGCGAAGAAGGACGTGACAAGCTGCGATAAGCTTCGGGGATTAGCAAATATGAATCGATCCGAAGATTTCCGAATGGGGCAACCCACCCGCAAGGGTATCCGCAAGGAGGCTAACCCGGGGAACTGAAACATCTAAGTACCCGGAGGAAAAGAAAATAATAATGATTCCCATAGTAGTGGCGAGCGAACTGGGAACAGCCTAAACCAATATTGTTTCGGCAATGTTGGGGTTGTAGGGC
>NZ_CP007451.1:2737500-3390000 GCF_000626635.1 Draconibacterium orientale
CTAATTGCCCGAAGACTTTCTACAATTAGTTTGTCCTTGTATTGAGAATTTGTACTCTCTTCCCAACTGCTAAAATATTTTATTGGTATTTTCTAACCGCAAGAGTTAAGAAAGTAAGCCATGAAGTTTCGTTCTCCTGAGTTGAGAACAGAACGAAAGATTTTAGGTGGCTATAGCGACGGGGCACCACCTCTTCCCATTCCGAACAGAGAAGTTAAGCCCGTCAGCGCCGATGGTACTGCGTAAAAGTGGGAGAGTAGGTCGCTGCCAATTTAAACCAAAGCCCGTGTTCAATAGAGCACGGGCTTTTTTATTGTTGTTAATTAAGCTAAAAAGTATTTAACTTATAATGATGGCTTAAATGCTTTTTTTAGATTTGTGTTAAAATTTTCTGTATGCTAAAAGCACGGTATTTTTTGCTCACTGTTCTAATTTGTACGGTACTGCCCATAATGGTTATAGCACAGCCACGCGGTATTAATACGCAAAGAGAACAGAATGAACAAACAGCTGTTAAGGAGGTTCCATCAAAAATAAAACTGTGGTACCTGAAAGGTGATGGTGCATTTAAAGATTCAACAGTTTTAGATACACTGCACGATTATAAACATATCTTTCATCCGATATTTAAAAATTCAATATCGGCTACCTATACAGGCAACTACGGAAACCCGGGAATGAGCAACGACTTTTTCCAACGTGGCAATCAAACCAATTATTTTTTCCTTCAATCGAGGCAGGATTACCTGTTAACTCCGGGGAAAATAAAGTACATGAATACAACTACACCCTATACACGTTTCGATTACAGCCAAAGCGAAAACAAATCGAGGAATAACGAAACGCGTTTTGATGTGGTGCACTCGCAAAATGTAACGCGATTCTGGAACTGGACATTCCGCACCAATCAGGAGAAATCCGACGGGCAATACAGTGCTCAGGATGCCAAAAACAATTTTGTGGCACTAAACACCAGTTATAATCGCGACCAGTGGAATGTTTACGGCGGATTCATTTCAAACTCGTTAAAAAATAGCGAAAACGGTGGTTTAACAAACGATACAATACTCTTCTCGGGGCAGGAGGCCGAATACTGGCCGACAAACCTGAGCGAAGCCAGGAGTCAATTCAATAGTATTAATTATTATACTACAGCAGAATACCGAATCGGAAAATACGATTTTGATCCGGTGGACAGCGTTGATGTTTTCAGGCCGATTGTGGGCTTAATGTACAGTTTCGGGCACGACAGGTATTCGCAGAAATTTGTGGACGAAGAAGACACTACTAACACCTTCTTCATGAATACTTATTACGGTGATGATTACACTACCGATGAAATAAAGTACCGGCGAATAAGTAATGTATTTCAGCTAAAGCAGTACGAAAACCCGAATAGAAAATACACCTTTGGGAAAAGAGCCTTTTTGGGGCACGAACTATTTCGCGGAAATACTCCGGGAGTTCAGGTGAATGATTCGACCCACCGACGTTTTGATATTAAGTACTCGAACCTGTATGTAGGTGGTGGTATTTTTAGGGAAATGGGAAGTTTTTGGCTTTGGAATTTCGATGGAAAAGTGAACCTGGCCGGACGAAATGCAGGGGAGCTGGAGTTAAACGGAATGATAACAAAACCATTCAGTTTCTGGGGCGATTCAGCGGCAGCGATGATATTTACCGGTTCGTTCGAGAATAGAGTTCCTGACTATTTCCAGGAAACATTCCGATCAAATCATTTTCAGTGGGACAATGATTTTGATGCCGAACAACGTTTAACACTGGGGGCGAAATTCAGAGTGCCACAACGTAAACTCGAATTGGCAGCCAACTACGCTGCCATAAATAACTTTCTGTATAATAACGAGGAAGCTATTCCCGATCAAACGTCAAACGAAATATTGGTAATGTCGGTGTATGCCGATAAGGATTTTAACTACCGGCGATTCCATTTCCGCACGCGCTTGCTTTGGCAAAAAGTGTCGGAAGAGCGCTACCTGCATTTACCCGAATGGTCGGCTTTTGTAAATACCTACTACCAGTTTACCATTTCGAAAGTAATGTTTACTCAAATTGGTGCCGATGTGCGTTATAATACAAACTATTATGCCGATGCGTACTCGCCGGCAACCGGTTTGTTTTACCTGCAGAGCGAAAAAGAATATGGCAATTATCCGTATATAGATGTATATGCTACATTGCGTCTGAAACGTACGAAGGTTTTCTTTAAATATATGAACCTTGGCACGCACTTTCTTGACGGCACGTACATGACAACGCCAAACTACCCAATGCCGCGCGCTACTTTCCGTTTGGGCGTTTCGTGGGCATGGTACGATTAGGTTACTCGTTTATAGTACTTAGATATTTGGTAATTATTTAGGTAGTGAAGGAGATTCAGCGATTCTATCAGAACTAAAATATTTTGAGTTTTGCTTTATCCTTCACCTGTCAACTGACGGGAGCTCTGATAAACGTGTGATGTTACTTTAAAAATTCTGACCTATCGGTATAAATTTTCCCCCTGATTAGGGGAAATGACGTCAGCCAAATGGGGAGCGAAATTTAACACTTCTAATTTTTATTGATTAAATCGTAAAACTCCGAAAGGATCATTGCGGTAGCACCCCAAATTATTTCTCCATCGTATTTTACGCAGGGCACTTGCATTAATCCGGTAAGTGTTTTTAATTCGATGGTGGAGTGCGGTGGTTTAAAGGCTTCAATGGGGAAAAGAATGGTTTTCTCTACTTCATCAGGGCAAAGTATAAATTCAGGGTTGGTATCCATCCAGCCCACAAATGGTGTTATCTGGAAACGGCTCACTTCAACATAAAACGACGAAAGCGTTCCCAGCAGCCTGATCTTATCCCGGGGAATTCCAATTTCTTCGTAAGTTTCGCGCAGTGCCGTTTCGCTTGCACTTTCGTTGGCCTCATTTCGTCCGCCCGGTAAGGCAATTTGTCCTGCATGGTGTTTCATATACACGGGGCGCTTAATCAGGCAAACCTTTAATCCGTCAACATCACGAAAAAGCAACAACAGCACACTGCTTGGCTTCACCTTGCCCTGGTCTTCAGGAGCAGGATTTAGCACACGTCCGGGCGGCAGCATTTTATAATGCGACTGCGAACCGGGAAGGGCTCCTTTTAAAGCGGCTGCTATTTTATCAGGATGCGTAATCATTAGACGCAAAAATAAAAAATACCTGCTGATTTGAGAAGGCGAAATGCAGAAACAATTTTTGTGGTAGTGTAAACGAAGCGACGAATCAGATCAATATTCAAAATCTTTCGCTACTTCCGAAAAAATCCGGTACGAATCCAACCGCTTTTGCTGGTCGTAAATGTGCGATGAAACGATTATTTCGTCGGCAGCGGTGTTAGCTATAAGCTCTTGGAGTTCGCGCTCAATTTTTTCTTTTCCGCCAATAAGCGAGCAGGCCAGCATCTGGTCGATTTGCGTTTTAATGATTCCCCATTTCTCGTAGCCCAAATGCCGGGTTGGAGGCTGCATCAACTCGCGACGGCCGGTAATAATTCCCATAAAACTGCGTCGCATGGTGCTGGCCAGGTATTCGGCTTCGTCCTCGGTTTCGGCAGCAACCACCTGGCTACCCACAATCACATAAGGTTTGTCCAATTGGGCGGATGGTTTAAAATTGTCGCGGTATATTTTTAATGCGGCAATAAGCATTTGTGGCGCAAAATGACTGGCAAATGCATAAGGCAATCCCAGTTCGGCGGCCAGGTAAGCACTGTCGGTACTCGATCCTAAAATCGTTATGGGCACGTTGGCACCTTCAGATAAAACAGAGCGTACTTCGGCTGTTCTGTTTTCGACTGAGAAATATTGTTGAATTTTACGCACTTCGTTCGGGAAATCCTGCGCAGCACGCATACGGTCGTAGCGCAGTTCGGCAGCGGTTACCGGATCGGTTCCGGGGGCCCGGCCCAAGCCTAAATCGATTCGGTTGGGGTAGAGGGCAGCCAGGGTGCCAAACTGCTCGGAAACGATTAGCGGCGAATGGTTGGGCAGCATAATTCCACCTGAGCCAACGCGTATGTTTTTTGTTTCTGCGGCAATGTAAGCAATTATAATCGATGTGGCGGCGCTGGCCACACTAATGATATTGTGATGCTCGGCCACCCAGTAGCGGCTGTAACCCAGCAGTTCGGTATGTTGTGCCAACTCGAGGCTGTTGTGCAAAGCATCAGCGGGAGTCGAGCCTTCGGCAACCGGTGCTAAATCGAGCACCGAAAAGGCCAATTGTTTTCTGTCTGTCATTCTTGTTTTCTCCTTTGGCCTATATAACAAAGGAAGGTGGATTTTGATTAATGCGCAGGGGGAAATTAGTCGAAACGAATCACCTTATCAGGCGAAATTTTCGAGATAAACCAGCTTGGGATAATAAGTATCAGCGAAGTAATTACAATGGTTCCGAGGTTGAGCAGCAGCAGGTGGGTAAGCGAAAAATTCATCGGCACATAATCAACGTAATACGACTCGGGATTAAGCTGAATGATATGAAAAAACTTTTGCAGTAACACGATAGCCACACCGATTATATTTCCCCACAGCAGTCCGCGACCGGTTAAAAATACCGAGAGGTACACAAACACTTTACGGATGCTCCAGTTGGGGCTTCCCATGGCTTTTAGCACGCCAATCATTCCGGCACGTTCAAGTATCAGCACCAGTAAACCCGACACCATATTAAAGGCCGCAACAATAACCATCAGTATCAGGATAATCCACACGTTCATATCCAGAATCGACAGCCAGTCGAAAATTTGTGGGTAAACGCGCGTTATACTTTGTGTGCGCAGTATCTCCGAGTTTTCTTCGCGGTAACTGATAATAATATTGCGTATGTTTTGTTCAATGTTGTCGATATTGAAAAAGTCGGTGGTAATTACTTCAAAGCCGGTAATCTGGTCCGGGCGCCAGTCGTTAAGCCGCTGAATTTGTTTCAGGTCGCCCACAATAAACAACTGGTCGAACTCTTCGAAACCGGTGCGGTAAATACCACTAATCTGCATTTGCAGCATGCGTGGGATCACCTCGTCGCCGGTAAGAAAATAAACCACAATGCGGTCGTTTAGTTTCAGGCGCAATAGTTTGGCCACCTGGGCCGACAGCAACACTTCGTTTACCCGGGCACTGTCGGTAATATTCGGCAATTGGCCCTCGATAAGGTGTTTGCTAAAAAACTGCCAGTCGTAATTTTGGTCAACCCCTTTAAACACGATAGCCTGAATGTACTCGTCGGTTTTTATCATGCCCGGTTTGGTGGCATAAGGCTGCAGGCGTTGTACACCGGGTAATGCTTTTACATCGTCAAGGAATGGCTGATTTTCGGAAACAGGACTGGTTTCGTACGAGTTGTTCGAGTCGTAATTAATAATCTGAATATGCGAACCAAAGCCGATTACTTTGTTGCGGATTTCTTTTTTAAATCCGGTAACCACCGCTACGGCAACAATCATTACTGTTAAACCCAGCGCAATACCCGCCAGCGCAATACGAATAATACGTTGCGACAATTGCTTTTTGTTTGCTTTATCGAAAAATAACCTGCGCGATATAAAGAGTTCGGTGTTCAAAATTTCAGACGATTTTAAAAGTCAATTTTCTGCAGCCAAATGTACAAATCTATTTTTTACTTTTTGCCCGAAGTTCGATGGATCAGTTTAAATTTCAGGAGGAGAAGCAATTATTATCATTTTGCTTTGTTTCTTTATTGATAAATGAGCTCATGTCAAAGTCAATACTGGCTTAATTGAGGCGCTACCCTTTTGTTCCCGACGTAAAGTACGGAATTTCGCAAGCTCAACTGTAGACATTTTCCCTTATGAAGGGAAAACAGTTTTATAGTAAGGGCGGAAGAAGACTTGATGCTATCCTCTTTAGTTTGTTAATTGTTGGCTCCCCTCTTGAGTTCCTGACAGGGTGAGGGGTTAAGCATATCTCAATAGTTTTAATGTCGTTCCAAAGTTGCAATACACCGCAATCTCTATGTAATCTGCTCTAAGTTTTAGTTCTTTTTCCTACTTCTGACTTCCGTCTGGGACTATTATTTTGCTGTTTCAACCTGCAGGTCGGCTTCCGGCAGTTCGCTTCGGCGATTAATAAACGGAAGCACCATTACTGATAGTATTCCGATAAGAATAATCATCGCTGTCATTGAAGTGTGGGCCACAAAAGCAAAGATAATCCCGTTTTCGTTGGCTACGCCGTACAGCGACAAGGCTTCTTTGGCCATAAAATGCCATGCCCCGATTCCGCCCTGTACCGGTGCTACCATCCCAAAACTTGCCAGTACAAATGTGGTTAGTCCGGCAATAGGGTTCAGGTTGCTGGTAAAATCAAAAGCGAAGAATACCACGTAAAGCATTAGGTAATACATGCCCCAGATAAAAGCGGAGTGAAAAAAGAACCAGCCTTTTTTCTCGATGTTTCGAATAGAAATAAAACCCTCCTTAAAGTTGCGAATCACTTCCATTATTTTTTTGAAAAAGGCCGTATGTTTAAATGCGTTTCTGAAAAAGAAAATCAAAACGGCAAATACAACAACGCCGATAATAAGGTAAGGCGATGTAATAGCGGCATGCAGTTTTTCCGATATTTCCGGATTGGATTTCATAAAATGTAACATCTTGCCAAACTGCGAGAGAATGACAATAGCAAGCAGAATCAGTAGCGATATCAGGTCGATTAGTCGTTCGGCAACCACGGTACCAACTAATTTGGTAAACGATATTTTTTCGTAACGTGCCAAAACACCACAGCGCGATACTTCGCCCATTCGCGGGAAAGCCATGTTCATTAAATAGCCCACCATTACGGCCAAAAAAGTATTGATAAAACGTGGTTTGTGCCCGATTGGCTCAATCATTAAGCCCCAGCGCAGCGTGCGGCTGATGTGGCTTAATAAACCAATAAACAGCGAGAGTGCCACCCACCAGTAGTTTACATCATTCTTTAAAACGGTCTTAATCCGCTCAATATCCTGATCTTTATAAATAAGCCAAAAAATGAATGCCCCAAGGGCGAAGAAGCCGATAAACTGTAGAATCTTAACGATTGTTTTTTTCAAAATCAAGGTCTTTTTAATGCTTTCTTTTCCGCGCTATCTGTTATTTCCCTTAAATTTTACTACTTTCACGACGCGAAAAATACCGTTAGGTACCGAGCATTTCTTTGATGGCAAAAATATAAATTTGTTTTATTAATCGTAAGAAAAAGGGATATTAAGTAAAATTGACAATGAACGAAGTTGAGTGTAATGAGCTATGTAAGACCCAAAAAAAATCTTGGTCAGCATTTTTTAACCGACCAAAATATTGCGCGAAAAATTGTTGACAGCCTGGGCACCGATGTACAGGATGTACTGGAAATCGGTCCCGGAATGGGAGTACTCACTCAATATCTTTTACAACGCCCCGAGTTAAATGTTCATGTTGTCGAGATCGATACCGAATCGGTAGAATACCTCAAACATAATTTTCCGACACTACAACACATTTGGGGAGAAGATTTTTTGAAAGCTGATGTTGTTGAGCGTTTTTCAGGTCAATTCAGTGTTATCGGTAATTTCCCGTATAATATTTCATCGCAAATCTTTTTTCGCGTATTGGAATACCGCAACCGCATTCCCGAAACCGTTGGAATGATACAAAAGGAGGTTGCCGAGCGTATTGCCGCGCCTCACGGATCAAAAGTATATGGAATACTGAGTGTTTTGTTACAGGCTTTTTTCGATATCGAATACCTGTTTACCGTATCGGAAGGTGTGTTTAACCCGCCGCCAAAAGTAAAATCGGCAGTGGTAAGGTTAAAACGCAACCAGGTAAAAGAACTACCGTGCAGCGAAGCACTGTTTGTAAAAGTGGTGAAGGCAGCTTTTAACCTTCGCCGTAAAATGCTACGTAACTCGTTAAAGGAAATTTGCGCTGCTTTACCCGAAGAGTATGCTATGAAACGTCCTGAACAACTTTCGGTCGGTGCGTTTATTGATCTGACTTGTAAAATCGAAGAAATCGAAAAACAGTAAATCATGAGTTTTGAAGCCACCAGAGAATACATTGAGCAGTTAAGAGAGCTGATTGAGGAAGGGAACAAAAAGGAAGTTGCTGTCTTGATGAAAGATCTTCATCCGGCTGATATTGCCGAGATTATGGATGATCTGAACACCGAGGAAGCAAAATTCATTTATTTATTGCTTGATGGAGAAAAAGCTTCCGATGTTCTGATTGAGATTGATGAAGACGACCGCCGCCGATTTTTAAAAGTTATTCCAGCTGAGATGATCGCCACGCGGTTTATCGAATACATGGATTCGGATGATGCTGCCGACGTGGTTGCCGATCTGGATGAAGATGTTCAGAAAGAAGTACTGAACGAAATTGAAGACATTGAGCAGGCCGGTGATATTATTGATTTGCTGGATTACGAAGAAGATTCGGCCGGTGGTATTATGGCAAAAGAGCTGGTTGCCGTTAACGAAAACTGGAATGTAGCCACCTGCCTGAAAGAAATAAGCCGGCAGGCAGAAGAGGTGGACGAGATCTTTTATATTTATGTAACCGATGATGATGATAAACTAAAGGGTATATTATCGTTAAAAAAGCTGATATTAAATCACACCAACACCAAAGTATCGAAAATTTACGACCCCGATGTAAAAAAGGTATTCACCAGCACGCGTCAGGAAGAGGTAGCTGAGCTGATGGATAAATACGACCTTGTAGCCATGCCGGTAGTTGATGAAATCGGGCGTTTGCAGGGAAGGATCACTTTCGATGATGTGATTGATTTTGTGCGCGACGAAGCCGAAAAAGATTACCAGATGGTTTCGGGTATTACCGGCGATGTAGAGCCCGGCGATAAAGTGTGGCATGTGCTGCGCGCGCGTTTTCCGTGGTTACTGATTGGTTTATTGGGAGGTATTTTAAGTGCGGTGGTTCTAGGCTCGCACGAAGAGTCGTTGACCAAAGTTACCCAGCTGGCATTTTTTATTCCGCTTATTGCGGCAATGGCCGGAAATGTTGGGGTACAGTCGTCGTCGATTGTGGTACAAAGTATTGCAAGTGGTGTAAAAGATATTGAAACGCCTGTCCGAAAATTGGTGAAGGAAATATCAATTGCAGTGTTAACGGCGAGTATTTTTGCCGTGCTCATTTTTTTCTACAACTTCTTTGTTTCCGGGAATATGAACCTTACTTATTCGGTTTCCATATCCTTATTTATTGTCATCATTTTTGCCTCTTTGTTTGGCACAGTAATACCTTTAATTCTTCATCGTTTTAAAATCGACCCTGCTTTGGCAACCGGGCCCTTTATTACAACCATGAATGATATTTTGGGAATGATGATCTACCTGAGTATATCGGGTATGTTTTTCAACCTGGTTTAAACCGAATTTATTGCAATTACCGGATCGAGTTTGGCGGCAGCACGTGCCGGCATAAATCCCGCCAGGAAGCCGATTACGGATGAAATCATTAGTCCGTTAATAATATTTCCGGTAGTTAAAACGATGGTGAAATCAGTCGATTGGTTTACAATAATTGTTCCTGCATAAATCAAAAGCAACCCGATAACTCCGCCAATTACTGAAAGTACAATTGCCTCGAAAATAAATTGCAACAGAATAAAATAACGTTTGGCTCCCAGCGATTTCTGAATACCGATTATTTTGGTACGTTCTTTTACCGAAACAAACATGATGTTGGCAATTCCAAAACCACCAACAAGGATTGAGAACCCGCCAATAATAGCTCCGGCCAAATTAAACACCACAAAAAACTGATCGAACTGGTTGGCAACAATACTTACTTCATTTAATGCAAAATCGTTCTCTTCCATTGGTTTCAGCCGGCGAATGGTGCGCATAATACCTTCCAGCTCGGCCATAAATTTATCGCTGTCGATATTGTCTTTTGCTTTAATACAAATGGTTTGTCCACGATCCCGATCACGTACATCAATCATGTAATACGATTTTACCACACTAATGTGGATGTAGCGGTCCATGCTGGTGCCGAAAGCATCTTGCCCCATTGGCGTGTAAACACCTATAATATTGAACTTTTGCCCCTGAATTTTTATGGTTCGGCCAACCGGATCCAGTCCATCAAAAAGCTGGTCGGCAATTTCGTGCCCGATTACTGCAGCCGGTGCACCGGTTCGCATTTCCGAATCGGTAAAGTAGCGCCCTTTGGCAATTTCCAGGTTCCACACATCCATCAGACCTCCTGAGGTTGCCATTATTACAGCATTGTCGAGCGTGGTGCTGCCGTACTGAACTTTACGGCCAAAGCCGAATAAAAAAGCGGCATTATCAACGGTTTGTGAGCGTCGTATCACCTCTTCGGTTTCCTCTAAAGTAGGAACCGGGCGATTTTGGTATTTCCAGAACGGATATTCGGTTTCGCCCTCAGGAGGCGTCCAGGGCATTTTTTGCACATAAACCATGTTACTGCCCAGCGAATTCAGGCTGTCGCGGATAAAACCTTCCAATGAATCGATAACCGTAAAAACGGAAATTATGGCGAAAATACCGATGGTAACACCCAGCAACGAAAGTATGGTGCGCAGTTTATTTGCCGTAAGCGAATTTGCCGCAAACGAAAAAGACTCGTATATCAATCGAAGCAGTAACATTTTCAGGTTCTAATTTAGAGTAAAAGTAGTACTTGTTTTCTATTGTGCTTACTTTAAAACGAAAGCTTTTAAAAAAGTGCTTTTGTATAATTTTTTACTTGCATCAAATTCAGCAATAAGATTTGTTTTATTAGTGTAATTTTGGTGAAAATATTACAATGATTTTAGAAATACTTAAAGCTGTGAATAATATTTTAATTCGCCCTTTGTTTATAATAGTAAATTGTCTGTTTTTTTTATCTTTGCAAGCGAATTTGAAAAATCCAATAAATGGCTGATAATAAAAAAATTAAGACTGCTCTGGTTTCAGTCTTTCACAAAGAAAACTTAGATAAGATTGTTACGAAACTAAACGACTTGGGTGTTAAGATTTTAAGTACAGGTGGTACAAAAAGTTTTATCGAGTCGTTAGGCGTTGAGGTTACGGCAGTTGAAAGTCTAACCGGTTACCCGTCGATATTGGGTGGACGCGTAAAAACTTTGCATCCAAAAGTATTTGGCGGAATTTTATCACGTCGCGACAACCAGGGCGATGTTAGCCAGTTAACAGAATATGAAATCCCGGAGATCGACCTTGTAATTGTTGATCTGTATCCGTTTGAAGATACTGTGGCTTCGGGAGCCGAAGAGCAGGATATTATTGAAAAAATTGATATAGGCGGAATTTCATTGATTCGTGCCGCTGCCAAAAACTTTAAAGATGTGGTGATCGTTCCTTCGCAAAACGAATATCAACCGCTGCTTGAGAAACTGGAAGCCAACAGTGGCGAGTTCAGTTTAGCCGACCGTAAATGGTTTGCCGGAAAAGCATTTGGCGTTTCGTCGCATTACGATGCTGCAATTTTCAGCTATTTCAATGATGGAGTTGATGCCGGAACAGAGCGCATTAGCCTGAACGATGGTGATGTTTTACGTTACGGAGAAAACCCACACCAGGCAGCAACATTCTTCAAATTCGATAACGTTGCCGAAGGTGCTGGCCTTGCCAATGCACAAGTATTGCAGGGAAAAGCCTTGTCGTACAACAATATGCTGGATGCCGATGCAGCGTGGAAATCAGCCAGCGATGCGTATCATTCGGTTACACACCTTGAAAATAAAGTGGCCGTTTCGGTTATTAAACACCTAAATCCTTGTGGATTGGCTGTTACCGACAACATCATGGAATCGTTGGAACTCGCATGGGCCGGCGATCCGATTAGTGCATTTGGTGGCATTATCTGTTTTACCGATACCGTTACCATAGAAGCAGCCGAGTGGTTCAGCAAAAAATTCATCGAAATTATAATCGCTCCTGAATATACCGACGAAGCCCTGGAGGTTTTAGCGAAAAAGAAAAATCTTCGCGTTTTGGTAACACCGGTTCGCCCAATGGTGGCAGGAGAAAAATTATACCGTTCGATTAGCGGCGGAATGTTGGTTCAGGATGAAGATGAAGGTTTGGATACTGAATTTAAAACAGTAACCAAAAAAGAATTTGAAGCTTCAAAAATGAACCTGGCCAAATTCGGAACTATCGCTTGTAAACATTTAAAAAGTAATGCGATTGCTGTTGTTACCGAAACTGAAAACGGAGCTTTCTGGTTAACCGGAGCTGGAATGGGGCAACCAAACCGTTTGGATAGTTTGCGCTACCTAACCATGCCACGTTTCGACCTGAAAGGTGGATTGGATATCGAAAAATCGGTACTGATTTCGGATGCTTTCTTCCCGTTCCGCGACAGCATTGAAGCAGCCAACGAATACGGTGTAAAATACATTATCGAGCCGGGTGGTAGCATCCGCGACGAAGAAGTGATCGACGCTTGTAACGAATTTGGCATTGCCATGGCATTTACAGGCCGCAGACATTTCAGACATTAATAAATAAAATTATCTTTATAGCACTAGATACAAAGCAAATTAATTTATGGGCTTATTTTCATTTTTAACGCAGGAGATAGCAATTGACCTTGGAACGGCCAATACTATTATCATCCATAATGATAAAATTGTAGTGGACGAACCTTCGATTGTAGCCATCGATTTGAAAACCGAAAAGATGGTTGCCATTGGGGAAAAAGCCAGGCAAATGCAAGGGAAGACGCACGCAAATTTAAAAACAATCAGGCCGTTACGCGATGGTGTGATTGCCGACTTTAATGCTGCGGAGCAAATGATCAGGGGGATGATTAAAATGATTAACCCGAAGTCGAGGATGTTTTCTCCGGCTTTAAAAATGGTAATTTGTATCCCTTCAGGAAGTACCGAAGTTGAAATCCGTGCGGTACGCGACTCGTCGGAACATGCCGGCGGACGCGAGGTTTACATGGTTTACGAACCACTGGCCGCTGCAATTGGTATCGGTTTAGATGTGGAAGCTCCTGAAGGAAATATGGTGGTAGATATAGGTGGTGGTACTACCGAGATTGCGGTTATCTCTCTTGGTGGTATCGTAACCAACAAATCAATCCGTATTGCCGGCGACGATCTTACTGCCGACATTATGGAATATATGCGTCATCAGCACAACATTAAAATTGGTGAACGCACAGCAGAGGAAATTAAAATTCACGTAGGTTCGGCCTTGTCGCAATTAAAAGAACCACCACCGGATTATGTAGTTCAGGGACCAAACCAAATGACGGCATTGCCAATTGAGGTGCCGGTTTCGTATCAGGAAATTGCACATTGCCTGGAAAAATCGATCTCGAAAATTGAAACAGCGGTGTTGAGTGCACTGGAGCAAACACCTCCGGAATTGTATGCTGATATTGTGGTGAAAGGAATTTGGCTGGCAGGCGGTGGCGCCTTGTTAAAAGGCCTTGACAAACGACTGACCGACAAAATTGGTATTCCGTTCCATATTGCAGAAGATCCGTTACGTGCGGTGGTAAGAGGTACCGGTATTGCCCTGAAAAATGTAGAAAACTTCTCATTCCTGATCCGATAATAGTAAGTTAAAATATAAATGCGCAGTCTCCTTCGATTCCTGGTAAGAAATTTTGCGTTTCTACTGTTTCTTTTACTAGAGGTGGTTTCGTTGGTGATGGTATTTAACTACAATAGTTTTCAGCGCTCGCGTTTTCTGAATTCGGCCAATTTTATTTCGGCTAGTTTTTACAATACTACAAGTTCGGTGTTTCAGTACTTCGAACTGGCACGCGTAAACGAAGAGTTGGCAAACGAAAATGCTTATCTCCGTTCGATGTTGGATGGTGGAACATTGGAAGAAATATCAAGTCACGATTCGATAGTTATTACACACGAACTGCCCGATTCACGCTTTGTATTCCGGGCAGCGCGTATTATTAACAATTCGGCCAATAAACAGCAGAATTATATCACACTCGATAAGGGGCTCGACCACGGAATACAAGCCGATCAGGGAATTTTGGCACCCGAGGGAGTGGTTGGTGTGGTTACCAGCGTTTCCAAATCGTACGCTTCGGGTTTGTCGTTGCTTAATCCGCGATGGAGCATTTCGGCCAAGCTCAAAAACTCGGGCTATTATGGTTCATTACGCTGGAATGGCCAGAATTACCGGCAGGCCGACTTGCAGGAAATACCCATTCACGTTAACCTGGCAACCGGCGATACGGTGGTAACAAGTGGGTATTCATCCATTTTTCCTGAAGGATTGCTGATTGGTACCATTCTATCGTTTGATAAGCCACAGGGCGAAAATTACTACAATATAAAAGTGAAGCTGGCTGTCGATTTTAAATCGATACGCTATGTACATGTCATCGAAAATGTAAAGAAAGAGGAGTTGAAAGCTCTGGAGAATAAAGTAATAAATGGGGCGGGAAATTATTAAATATGCCATAATGTTTACGGTGCTTGTGCTAACGCAGGTACTGTTTTTAAACCAGGTGCAGATCAGTGGGTTTGTAAATCCATACATCTACATTTTGTTTATTATGCTGCTTCCCGTAAACGCACCGAGGTATGTGCTTCTTTTGGGCGGATTTTTCATTGGCCTTAGTATCGATATCTTTTCCAATTCACTGGGTATTCATGCTTTTGCTTCGGTGTTTATTGCCTTTCTGCGACCTCCAATTATCAGGGCAATTACCAACCGCGAAGAAGACATGGCCGATTACCCCGGACTGGCGCAAAACGGTTTGGGCTGGTTTCTGTACTACACGGCAATAATGGTGTTGCTGCATCATGTAGCGCTTTTCTTTATCGAAGTGTTTACTTTTGTCGATATTCTCAGAACTTTATATCGTATCGTTTTAAGTTCGTTGTTTTCAATTTTTGTTATAGTTTTAAGCCAGTTTATTGTATTTCGCGATTAACAGAAGTCGAAAAGAAGGATACTTAAATTAGAACTTTTTAAAAAAGAATTGCAGCTTATAGTTGCTATTAGTAAGAATATCTTACAGACCAGGTAATACATGAACAATTTGTCGAAACGAAGTTATATTGTTGCCGCTGTTTTTGCAGTGGTAGCATTGATTTATGCCATCGATTTGTTTCGGCTGCAGGTGTTGGATTCCGACTACAAACAATATGCTACCAATAACGTTTTGCGCGAAGTTGTGCAGTATCCGGCGCGCGGATTGGTTTACGACCGTAACGGCGAGTTGCTGGTGTACAATAAAACGGCTTACGACCTGATGGTTACCCCGCGTGAAGTGGAGCAGTTTGATACACTTTTACTGTGTAATTTACTCGACATTACTCGTCCCGATCTGGAAGAGGGAATTGCCAAAGCCAAAAAATATTCGAGGTACAAACCATCGGTGTTGATCAAACAAATATCGCCCGAAAATTTTGCCTTGTTGCAGGAACAGCTGTATAAGTTTAAAGGATTTCACTCGCAAACCAGAACATTGCGCGAATATACACACCCTGTAGCTGCTCATGTTTTGGGGTATGTTGGCGAGGTGAATGCCAACGACATAAAACGCGATAAGTACTATAAATCGGGCGACTACATTGGGCAAAGCGGGGTAGAGAGAACTTACGAAAAGCAGTTGCGTGGGGTTAAAGGGGTAAAAAAATTCATGGTTGATGTGCACAACCGAATTCAGGGATCGTACCTGAATGGAACAGAAGATAAACCGGCCGAAATTGGTAAAAACCTGGTTTCGACAATCGATATTGATTTGCAGCTTTATGCCGAAAAACTTTTTCAGAATAAAAAAGGAGCCGTAGTTGCCATCGAACCAAAAACAGGCGAAATACTGGCAATGCTAAGTGCTCCAACCTACGACCCCGGTTTGTTGGTGGGCAGGGTTCGTGGTAAGAATTTTAGTCACCTGCAAAACGATACTTTAATGCCTTTGTTCGACCGGTCGTTACAAGCGCGTTATCCGCCGGGATCGACATTTAAACCATTCAACATTTTAATTGGCTTGCAGGAAGGAGCGATCAACACGGCTACAAGGGTTGTGTGTAATGGTAAAGCATCAAGTCCGATCAGGTGTACACACAATCATATTTCGCCGGCAAGTGTTATCGATGCGGTACGCGAGTCGTGTAATCCGTTTATGTGGAATACTTTTCGCAATACGATCAATAAATTCCCAACTACTGCTGAAGGTTTTGCAGTGTGGAGTGAGTACGTAAAACGTTTTGGGTTGGGGCAAAAAGTAAGTGCCGAGTTTTATAACGAAAATCCGGGACTGCGCCCAACAGTCGATTATTATAACCGGAAGTTTGAAGGCGATTGGTGGCGGGCTTTAACCGTACGCTCGCTGGCAATTGGTCAGGGCGAGCTGGGAACAACTCCTTTGCAAATGGCAAATCTGGCGGCAATTCTGGCCAATAGAGGATACTATTATCAGCCACACATAATTAAGGAAGTGGAGAATGATACGGTACGAAGCAGCTTTTCGGTTAAACACGAAACCGGAATTGAAGACCAATATTTTGAGCCTGTTTATGAGGGAATGCGGCAAGTTACCATTGCGCGTTTGAATCGTTCGGTTCCCGGAATCAGTTACTGCGGAAAAACCGGAACCATTGAAAATAACCAGGGAATCGATCATGGGGCGTACATGGCTTTTGCACCAGCAGAAGATCCGAAGATTGCACTTTGTGTTTATGTAGAACACAGTAAATGGGGGGCTAGTTATGCAGCGCCTATTGCCAGTTTACTGATTGAAAAATACCTGAACGATAGCATTGCCGATAACCGGCTTATTTACCAGAAACAAATGATGGAAGCTGTGTTAACAGATCCTCACAACCCGGAATTAGCAGATTAATGCCAAGAAGAAATAACATATTAGCAAATATTGATTGGTTAACCGTTGGCCTGTATGTACTCATGCTGTTTCTGGGCTGGTTTAATATTTATGCCGCTTTGTACAGCGACGAGCACCAAAGTATTTTCGATATTACACAACAATACGGAAAACAGCTGATGTGGATCGGAGCCGCTTTTGTTTTGGCCTTGATAATTATGTTGCTGGAGGTTAACTTTTATGTGTTTTTCTCCTACATTATTTATGGCGCTTTCATATTGCTGTTATTGCTGGTGCCGTTTGTTGGTAAAGAAATTAACGGGGCACGGTCGTGGTTTGAAATTGGCCCGATATTATTTCAACCGTCCGAGTTTACCAAATCGGCAACAGCACTGGCATTGGCCCGATACATGAGTACTCATGGATTTAAACTACAAACTCCAAAATCGTTACTAACTGTTGCGGCAATAATATTGGGGCCGGTGGTTTTAATTCTGATGCAAAACGATACCGGTTCGGCATTGGTTTACTTCTCGTTTGTTCTGGTGTTGTATCGTGAAGGTTTATCGGGAGTGGTACTTTTCTTCGGAACTCTGGTAGCGCTGCTTTTTGTTTTAGCCCTTGTATTGGCCAATCTCTCGCTTGCATTAATTATGGTTGGAGTGGCTTTATTAATGTTCTTAATTTTTAATCCAAAGCTCAAACAGTTTTTTAATGTTGTAATTATTTATGCCTTGTCCATTGGTTTTTTTATTCTTTTAAGTTTTGTGGTAAACACATCATACACCTTGGCACAATTTATACTTGCCGGGGCTGTGGCAGGCTCATTAATTGTGTTGTACCATAGTGTTCGGAACAAGTTTTCGAATTACACAAAAATAGCAATTGTATTTATTGGTTCCATACTGTTTACCATTTCGGTTGATTATGGTTTCGAGAATTTTTTGGAGCCTCACCACAAGGCACGGATAAACGAGTTGCTGGGAATTGAATCGAACCCGCAGGGTGCCGGCTACCACGTAAACCAAAGTAAAATTGCCATTGGTTCAGGAGGAATGTGGGGTAAAGGCTACCTTGAAGGCACACAAACCAAGTTTGATTTTGTACCTGAACAGAGTACCGATTTTATTTTTTGCACCGTTGGCGAAGAGTGGGGCTTTGCTGGAACACTGAGCATAATCTTACTATTCTTGTTTTTCTTTATGCGCCTTATCTGGCTGGCAGAGCGGCAACGGTCAACATTCTCGCGTATATACGGTTATTCGGTGGCAGTAATCCTCTTTTTCCATTTTATGGTAAACATTGGAATGACCATTGGCATGATGCCCGTTATTGGCATACCGCTTCCGTTCTTTAGCTACGGCGGATCTTCATTGTGGTCGTTCACAATCCTCTTGTTTATACTTATTCGGCTGGATGCCAGTCGATTGGAGAAACTTTCTGGTTAGTGTTTTGGCTTCTTCGCAAGATTCTGTAAAACATTTTTTTAGTACTCCCATTTTTATACCTTTGTGGGGCTTAAAAAAATCGGAAGAATTTCTTTGCTGAAATTCATCAAAAAAGGGAAAAACAGACAGAAAAAATTAATATAGTTCTTTAATATCCTATGGGAGGAAGAACCGCAGATTTATTCGAGTAGCGAATACTTAGACTTGTGCGTTCATTTTTGCAGATCGACTTGCATGCGATCCCATTAAAAAAATTTAATGAGATGATTTATAAACCTTATTCTCTTCACAACTTTAGGCAAATTCCGCAAATGGCGTTTCTTTCGGAAGAACAGAAACTGGAAATTGAGGTGGTTGGAACGGTTTTGCCTTTTAAAACTGATAATTATGTAGTTGATGAGTTGATCGACTGGAATAATTTTGAACGCGATCCATTTTTTATACTCAATTTTCCGCAACGAGAAATGCTTGATAAAGCCAGTTTTAACAAAATGGCTTCGTTAATAACAAGTAACGCTCCACGAAAAACCATTCAGGAAGAAGTTAATAAAATCAGGTTAAAGCTTAATCCAAATCCTGCCGGGCAAGAAAGTAACGTGCCGGTTTTTAATGGTAAAAAGCTAAGCGGTATTCAGCATAAATACCGCGAAACCATGTTGTTTTTTCCAACCCAGGGACAAACCTGCCATGCTTATTGTACCTTTTGTTTTCGTTGGCCGCAGTTTGCGCTAAACGACTTTAAATTTGCCATGAAAGAGGCAGATACTTTGGTGGAATACATTAAGGCCAACCCGCACATTAGCGACGTATTGTTTACCGGTGGCGATCCGGCGGTAATGAAAACCAAATTCTTCGAAGCTTATTTCAACGCTCTGCTTGATGCCGATATTCCACATCTTCGTAATATCCGTATCGGCACAAAATCGTTGGCATACTGGCCGTATCGTTATACAACTGATGAGGATGCTGATGATTTGTTGCGTTTGTTTGAGAAAGTGAAAAAGCGCGGAATTAACATCGCCCTAATGGCTCATTTCAATCATCCGGGAGAATTAAAAACAGAGGCGGTTCAAAAGGCCGTAAAACGACTTATTGGTGCCGGCGTACAGATTCGTTCACAATCGCCGTTGTTACACAATATAAACGACCATAGCGATATTTGGGCCGAAAACTGGAGGGAACAGGTAAAATTGGGAATCACTCCCTATTACATGTTTATTGCCCGCGATACCGGTGCTCAGGACTATTTTGCTGTAACGCTCGATCGTGCCTGGAAAATTTTCAGAAGCGCTTATAATCAGGTTAGTGGCGTATGTCGCACGGTTAAAGGACCGAGCATGTCGTGTAACCCGGGCAAAGTGCAAATTGTTGGTGTGAGCGAAGTGGCAGGGAAAAAAGTATTTGTTTTGAACTTTTTGCAGGGCCGCGATCCGAGCTGGGTTGGTCGCCCGTTTTTTGCCAAATACGATCCGAATGCCATTTGGCTCGATGATTTAAAACCGGCTTTTGGCGAATCGAATTTCTTTTATGAACAAGCCTTCCTTGAATTACTTGCATAAAAAATATAACGCTAATTAAAGCCCGGTCATCAGATCGGGTTTTTTTATTTCAACGCCTTGCTTTTCAGAAACAAAATCGAGAAGCTCGGTAAAAAAGGCCTCAAAATTTGTTTCTAATTCTGTGTAGTTTTCCAAAAGTATTCGTTCAACTTTTTCTGATTTTGATGGCAGACTGGAATGCTTGCCCATAATTTTTAACGACTGTATAATGCCATCAACCGAAGCATACGAAACCAAACGTTTGTGTTGAATAAGAAAAGGCAGAAATCCCTGAACACGCAGCGGCAACGAACTAAAGTGGCTGAGTAAAATGGCATGAACCCGTTTGGCAAAAACCGGCAGGCGAAGGGGAGAGTAGTGGTCCCAGTTTCGCGCCAGAAAATGATCGTAAATAAAATCGACTACAATTCCCGAATACAATCCAAATTCGGGGCGGAAAAGCAACCGGGCTTCCCGTTGCAGCGGATGTGCATCGGTAAAGGAATCGATATGGCGGTGAAGCAAAATACCCCTGGCAATTTCGTCTTCATACAACAGGTATTTATTGCCCTTTATGTAATCGCCAATAAAATTGCCAACCAGCATTTTTTCCGATTCCCCCGAAAGATGAAGATGTGCTAAATAGTTCATGGTAAAGAAACAAACGCTTAAAGTTAAAATTTGTTTTTTAGCTTCTTTTTTTTATGTGTAAAAGTGGTTTACTATCAGCCAATTAGGTTGTTTTTGCTTTTATTTTGAAAAAGAGACACATACAGACTTTTGATCGCGTTTTATTAATTTTTACATTTGCATCCGAAAGTAAAATTATGGCTAAAAAAATAGTTGCATTTGGAGAGGTTGTCTGGGACATTTTACCTAATGGTAAAGTGTTGGGAGGAACGCCTTCTAATTTCGTCTTCAGGTGTAACTCACTGGGTGAAGAAGGCTATTTACTTTCGCGCGTTGGCGACGATGAACTGGGAATGGAAGCCATTGATACGCTTATAAAACTAGGTATTTCGGATAAAAATGTTCAGCTCGATCCGGTATTTAAAACCGGAACAGTTGAGGTAAGTTTTAACGAAAACGACGAGGCGGTTTATAAAGTGGCGCACGATGTGGCTTTTGATCATATCGAGTTTTCGGCCGAAGCACTAAAATTGGTTCGCAAAGCCGATTGTTTGGTGTTTGGATTGTTGCCACAACGTTTTGGTATCTCGAAAAATACATTGCGTGAGCTTATCAAAGAATCGCCCGATTCGCTGCACTTTTTCGATCTCAAGTTGTTCGAGCATTTTTTTAGTAGAAAGGTAGTTAAGCGTTTACTGAAAGCTGCCAATGTTGTGCGTATAAAAGAGAAGGAGATCGAATTTTTGGCCGATAAACTGGAAATTGAATATACCGAGGTTGAAGATTTTGCCCGGGAATTGGCTGAAATATACAAAATCGACATTGTAATTATCACACGTGGCAGCACAGGTGTTTTAGCGCTGCATGCTACCGAGGGCTTATTTTTTGAGCCGGGTTATAATTTAAAAGCCATTGATAATATTGGATCGGGAATGGCATTTGCCGCCGGATTCCTGCATTATTATCTGAATGGAAAACCGGTTGACGAAGCCCTGAAATTCGGGAATGCAGTTGGAGCATTAAATACCACAAAAATGGGTGCAACCAGTTCGTTTACAAAAGACGACGTGCTCGAATTCATGAAAAATACCAGTCAGCACAGGCCGGTGCTATAGTTTTTTTACCAATTATCCTATATTCTTAAACATCTGTTTTTTAGTAACAAAAGCCCTGCTTTTTATGTTTAAAATAAAAAAGCTACAGGATGAAAGTTACAGCAAAAGAAATTACCAATGCATTACTCACTCAGCTGTGGAAGATGTATCTCGATCGTGTTTCGTATGCCCGTGAATATCAGCGCCTGGTTATTGGTAAGGGAGGTAGCGTAGTAAACGATCATATTGCCTTTCGAACATTTAACACACACACAGGCGAACAGCCGGAAGGAATAAGAGCAATAAAGCACATTATTTCCTGCCTGGAGTATGTACCGGTTGAGAAATACAATTTCAAAAAGAAAAAACTGAACGCCGTTCATTTTGAACATCCCGATCCGATGTTTCCCAAACTATTTGTTAGCCAGCTGGAGGTAGAAGAATTACCTGAATGGGCACAGCAAATAATAAAAAATACGGTTAAAGAAACGCCTTATTTATTATCGGATGAAAGTATCGGTTTGTTGGCAACTTTAAAAAAGAAGGGAGAGTTGCCACGAGTGGCAGGCGAAATGCTGGTAAAGGATTTAGCTCAATATTTCAGAAGGCCATGGAATATTCCGAAGAAAGACGATGTTTTGAAAGTAAACGATGTGTCGCAATATGCAGCGTGGGTACTTTTGCATGGTAACGCGGTGAATCATTTTACTGCTTTTGTAAACTATCAGAATGTTAGTGAATGGCCCGACCTGGAATCAACCTGCAAAGGGTTGGCCGAAGCCGGAATACCTATGAAAGAAACCCTTGAGGGAGAAAAGGGAAGTAAATTGCAGCAATCGGCTACGTTGGCTGTAAAAGAAGAAGTAGAGGTAAAGGGCGAGGATGGAATAGAAAAGATGCCTTGGACCTATGCCTACTACGAATTAGCAGAAAGAGGTTTAGTGATTGAAAATGGGGAGGAGAAATTATTCTCAGGATTCCTTGGAGAGCAGGCGAGGCACCTGTTCGATATGACCAGAACAAGGGATAATTAGAGTAATGGAGGAGAAAAAGGAAAGGGAAGCGGCCGGCTTCCCTTTTTTTCTGAAAGCCCATTGAAAATCAATAGCAACTTTTGGTTCAAAGTTTAAATACTCCCCCTGATTGTTCCTTCGACACAATTATTTCTCTTACGAGTAGCTATCCTTTATACACATCTTTTCTCACGATAGTACGCTTTTTGTTGGTGACTATTTAAAATGTAAAATATCCAAGTTGAATATCCGTATTTAGTCATAGTCCAGTAATTCCAGCAATAACCAGCCTGTCAAAGAGTTTTTCTCCAAAATACCTCCGGTTTAGCTTGTAGACGAACTCATTCAAATACATTTGAAGGTATTTCCCCTTAATCTTGTGGTAATTACCAAGGAAGTTTCGTTTAGCATTGCTTATTGTAATATGAACCCAACGCAATGTTTCTTTGGTGAGCTTTTCGCTTGACTTTTCAGAAAAATGAAGTTCCACATAATCCGAAATATCAACATAAGACGTACTGTCGTCGGTAAATACAATACTTTTTTCATCAAAAGATTCCCTGACCGTATCATTAATTTCATCTGCATGGTGACTCTCAAGAACCCTGGCTTTGAAGTAACGGCATTGACTTGTTTTTTCCCCGGTCTCTACATCTTCAAGCTGAGCCGACTCTGCCATTACTGATACCGGCGACTTGCCTGCAGCACCACGTCCTCTTTTCCCTCTCGACTTTTCCACTTCAGAAGATTCTACTGTAAAATATCCCTCGTCCATTTCAATCATCCCCTCCAAGGTATAACGCGCATCGCGGTTACCCATGGCTTTACGAAGTTTGTGTACCATTGCCCAAACAGGCTCATAGCGTTTCATTCCAAGTTGCTTTTGGATTTCCTTGCTGGAAAAACCTTTTTTGGTGGCAGTCATTAAGAACATGGTTTTGTACCAGATCATGAACGATAGGTTTGATCCCTGCATTATAGTGCCACTACGCAATGAAGTACGGTGTCTACACTTTTTGCACTCGTAACTCCAGCGACTTTTTATCCAGTAATGCTCTGTATGTCCACATTCCTTGCAGACTACACCTACCTTGTCCCTTTCCTCTTTAAAATGGTTTCGGCAAGCTTCCTCGCTATCAAAATGTGCTGTGAAAGTAAATAGGTTCATCTATATCGTTTTAACTACCTTAAAGATAATGAAATAAATCAAATTATGAGTATTTACGGATATTCAATATATCCAATTTAGAATAATCAATATCCAAATCAATTGTAAATTGATGCGTTTTACTTTGTTCTGCATTGGATATTCGTTATTGTATATTGATTATTTTCTTGCCTTTTCAAAATTTACATTTCAGCATAAAGTGTAGGTACGAGTAGCGAGGTAGAGTTAGTCTAAAATTGTGTTACTTTTTTCTTTGTTGGTGATTCCCGGGAATCCTGAATATTATTATCTAATAAACTTCCGGTACGTAAGTCATTTCATCCAGTGGCGGACGTATATAACCTTTTTTTTCCTGTCGTTCAGGAAGTACAATTTCAGGTTGTTCCAGCTCCTTGTAAGGGATTGATGATAATAAGTGATGAATACAATTTAGCCGAGCACGCTTTTTATCGTCGGCATCAACCATAAGCCATGGACTTATTTTTGTGTCGGTATAAGCAAACATTTCATCTTTGGCTTTCGAATATTCTTCAAATTTCTCCATCGATTTAATGTCCATCGGGCTTAGTTTCCACCGTTTTGTTGGCTCATTCAACCGCGCCCTGAAACGTTTTTCCTGTTCATCCTGGCTCACCGAAAACCAGTATTTAATCAGAATAATACCCGAGCGGATCAGCATGCGTTCGAAATTTGGACACGAGCGGAGAAACTCCCAGTATTCTTCGTTGTTACAAAAGCCCATTACTTTTTCAACGCCTGCCCGGTTATACCAGCTGCGGTCGAACAAAACCATCTCGCCGGCAGCGGGAAGATGCGGCACATAACGCTGAAAATACCATTGTGTTTTTTCGCGTTCGGTTGGAGTTCCCAGTGCAACAACGCGGCATATCCGTGGATTCAGCGTTTGAATAATGCGTTTAATAGTTCCGCCTTTGCCGGCTGCATCGCGCCCTTCAAAAATAACTACAACTTTAAGCCCTTTAAACTTTATCCACTCCTGCAGGCGCACCAATTCAACCTGCAATCTGTTGAGTTCGTTTTCGTAAAATTTTTTGGAGAGCTTTTTCCCCTTCTTCGTATGTTTTTCGTCTTTGTTTTCCATAGCGGCCCGGATTAATCGTTCATTTAAAGGTAAACAAAATGAATAAAAAATCAAGACCGATGAATTAAACGAGGAGATAGGCACCAAAACCGGTGGCGTTGGAAAAGGCTGTTAGCGGGAAAAAGCCGGAAGCAATTTTTTGATTGTCGAGAATAAGTGGATGGTCGTGGCTCATTTGCCGGCAGAAATCAGCAAAGCGAATTTTCGGATTGAAAAACATACGGAAGCGGCCTTTTTTTGTTGGAGCAATAAATTTTTCGAGGGAAAGCGACAGTAATCCCATGTTGTGGCGAACATTTATTTCCAGGCAAGGATTTATTTTAAGTGTCCCGGTTTTATCTCTGAAAATAAGGGTATCGACACCAAAATAGCCCTCATAGTTTTGGGCTAATTTACTTTTCCCGATCTCTTCTATCAGCGCAGGAATGATCAGCTTTGACATTTCCTTAGCAAAGTCTTTTACATCCTTATCCATTTCATCGGGTAATCCGTTGAGGCTGTTTCCCAGGTATTGCCCTTTTTTATCGGCCGAAAAATTGCTGGTGCCCACAAACTTAATCTGGCCGGCTTTTAACTCAAACTGAAATGCTAAATCGAGTTCTTTATGCTGAAAAGCTTCCACAATAGCATAGCCCTGATCTTTTACAATTCCCAACAACTTTTCCCAAACTTTATCGTGTATCGGCTGCTTGGTAATGGGTTGTAACCCGCGTCCCGAGCTGCTCCACGGAGCTTTTACCATAAGTTTATCCCACTTCGCCAGAAGCGTTTCTATCTGATCCTGCGTTTGGCAAACTTCGGTAATTTCATCTTCCCCAATAAAATCAGGCGACGGATGTTTGTCAATCAATTGTTGCAAAATCTGCAAGGCAAATTTCTTGGAATAGAGTTCGCGGTACTCCGGTTTCCATTGATATATCGGAGAGCTTTTGAATTCATCGTTACAAAGCGGTTTTAAACTTTCCAGCCGTTTGTGTACGGCCGGGCTCCATCCCCAGGGCTGAAGTTTTCCAATTTGTGCCGGTGGATTCTTTTGCAACTCTTTTTCGGTAACAAAAACAGGAGGTGTAATCCCAATTTTTTGCAGGTGTTCATAAAATTCACCTGAGGGAATTTCAGGTACAATTACCACATCTTTTTCAGTGGCAAAATAAAGAGGTAGGGTGCCCAGATCGGCTTCCATTTTTTGCAGAATTTTATTCGGTTGCCACGAGGTATTGCCATTTGCCACGGCATATTCGCAAGTGGGATTGAATAAATAAATATTAGGATGTACCGATTTTTGCATGGCGCGAAATTAAATAAAAAAACGGACTGAAAACTCAGCCCGTTTTTACTATTTGTTACTCAGTGTAATCTAAATTTCTTCCAGTACGGGGTTCAAAATTACTTTGTCGCCTTCCTGTAGCCCGTTTTCTATCAGCACAAATTCTTCATTCTCAAAACCGGTGGTTATTAACGTTTTTACCTTCTCTCCGTGGTTTGAAAGGAAAACAAAATCCTCACCATTTTCGCGAATAACAGCTTTTAAGGGTACAAACAAAGCTTCCTCTTTATTGGCCAGAATTATTTCATTGTTGCTCGACATGGCCGGCTTTAACCCGTCGTTCGATTCGTCGAGATGAATAAGTACCTTAAAAACTTTCATGTCGAAATCCTTATGGTCTTCACCAACGCGTGCAATCGAATTTATTTTAGCATTGATTATCACTCCTTCCAGGGCATCAAACGTAACTCTTACTCTATCGCCCACTTTAATCTTCGAAATATCGATTTCCTTTACATAGGTTTCTGAAATCACTTCCGACATATCGGGTAAAGTGGCAATTGGTGGTCCGTTCGACCAGGTAGAGATGTCGCCGTCTTTACTGTATTTTGTGCCGTCCCAGTTTTCGCCAAAAATTACAATCCCGTCTTCAGGAGCAGTAATACGCGCCTCCTGCATAGCCTGTTGGAATTTTGCTATTTTCTCCTGGCTCCGTTTTACCCTATCTTCCGAGCGGGCTACTCCCATTTTTAACTTATTTTGTTCCAGTTGGTAATCGCGCTGTTTTTTGGCAATTGTATTTTCCGCTTTTTTATAAGTCATTTGAGCCTTTCGCTGGTAGGCTGCCGATTCGTAAATCGATTGCTCCAAATCAATTTTATTGTATTCCAGATCGAGCTTGGCATTTTTAATATCCTCCCGAAGACCGGTTAACCGTACCGTGCTGTCAATTTTTGCATTTTTCAGGTCGGCTTCAGCCGTTTCAAGGTTTTGCTGTTCCTGGCGCATTCCTGAAATAATCTGGCTGGCATCGAGTTGCATAATAAAATCGCCTTTTTTTACGTATTTACCATCTTGTGCCAAATCAAGAATTTTTAGTTGCCAAAGCCTTAGTTCTCTGTCGCCAAGTATTTTAGGCATAGGAATGGGAGTAGATACTAAGCCATTAATTTCTCCTTTGCAGGTTAAGGTTGCTTCAAAAGGGCCTTTTTCAACCACATAGATTTTCTCCGATTTGCTTGAGGTAAGCGAACCGGCAAAAGCTGCAAGCGCAATAACACAAATTACTGCTGCAGTTATGATAATATGTTTTCTTTTTACAGCCATACACTAGTTTTCTAAAAGTTTGTCGTAATCGGCTTCAAGCGGTTTCCTGTTTTCAAAATCAAAAAGCGTTAAACTGCGCAGTCGGTAGTAGGCTGACCAGTAATCGCGTAACCGCGTAAGGTATGCCATACGTGCCGTTTCCTGGTCGTTGCTGGCAATGTTTAGCCGGGTTACATCAATCTTTCCGATGAGGAAACGCTGAAAGGTAACATTGTATCCCATTTGTGCCACCGTATCGGCTTTTGCGGCTGTGTTTACCTGTCCGGCCTGAAGATTGAATTCCAGCACACTTTGGTAAATGTCTTGCTCAAAATCAATACGTTCCTGTTTGATTGTTGCCAGGGCCACTTCGCGGTTTGATTTGGCCATTGAATAACGTCCTTTACCGCGTCCCCAGTCAACAATAGGAATGTTTAGGCCCAGGCTAAACACCTGGCTTTTGTCGGGTTCGGTATATACATCCTCAAAATTCTCGGCACTTTTGTTTAATCCATACATGGCATAAAGTGTAGTGTTCAACCCTCGTTCCGATTTGGCAATGGCAACATTTTCGTCTTGCTGTAGCTTTTGCTGCTGATGGTTCAGAATCTCCGGGTTGTTCTTAATCGCCTCGTCGATGGCCTGGTCCGGATCAATTTTCAGCTCAGGAATTTCGCTGGGGACAACACATTTTATCATCGTTTCTTTCGGAAGTCCGAGGAACGAGTTCAATCGTGCCTGTGCTCGTTTTTCTCCAAGCTGGGCAACACTCAGTGCCTGCTCGCTGTTTAGCAAACGGAGCTCCAGTTCCAGCAATTCATCCTGAGTTACGGTTCCTACCTGGAAACGTCCTTTACCAATTCTATATAAGGTGTCGGCATTGGCATAATTCATCTCCGCAATATTTTTCTGAATCTGGGCATTGATCAACCCAAAAAAGCGCGAGGTGGAAGTTACACGCAGATCTTCCATATCCTGGATGAATTCTTTCTTGGCTTTCTCAAATTTCAAAGGTTCAATTTTGGCTTGCCATTTCAGGCGGTTATACCCGTTCAATTCCTGCGAAAAACCAATACTGATAGGTGTTGCATTAAACGAAGTGTTTTTGTCGCCACCGAGGTTTTTAATCATTCCCAGTTCCGAACGTAAAAATACTTGTCCGCCCGTTAACGAAACATTTTGAACGGCAGAAACGCTAACTTCAGAGTTAAAATATTCACGCAAACGGAATTCGTCCTCGTTGGTTTCGAAGTTGTACTCGCTGTTACTGTAACGGTTAAAATCGGCTGGATTAGAACTTAAGGAAATGCTTGGCAGGCGCTCGGCTTTATAAAACCGGTGTTCCCAGTAACTGGCTAAATACATGTTTTTATTTCGGAAAGCATCGATGGATTGTTCTGAAGCAATATCGATCACTTCGGGAAGTGTTAACACCAGTTCTTCCTGGGCTGCGGCAAATTCCGAAAGGCCCAGAATAAATATAAATGAGAGAAATATGTTTTTCATTTTTTGCTTGTTTTCAGGTTATTTTATGAACGAAGACTTACCACCGGATCATTTGCTGCGGCTCGTTTGGCGGGCAAATAGCCAAAAATAATCCCGACACCAACCGATACGCCAAAAGCAATAAAAATGCTAAAGGCAGAAACAATTGTTTTAATATCGAACATGGCCGTAATGATTTGCGAGAGCACAACACCCAGAATAATTCCGATAATTCCACCGGTTAAACTGATTAATGTTGACTCGGAAAGAAACTGTGCGATAATGTCTTTTTGTTTGGCGCCTAATGCCTGGCGAACACCAATTTCGCGGATACGTTCCAATACCGATGCCAGCATAATATTCATAATTCCAATTCCGCCAACAACCAGCGAAATGCCGGCGATTACACCTAATACAATGTTGAATATCTTCTTGGTTTTTTGTTGCTGTTTTAGCAGCAATTCGGGAATGGTAACTTCAAAATCGTACAAATCGGAATGGCGTCTGAGCAACATGCGTTTTATTAATGTTGCCGAGCTGCTGAGTTGTTCCGTTTCCTTTATCTGAACAACGATCTTGTCGAGCTGGTTAAGATTATCGTCGGTATCAACCGGTTCTTCTGTTTGTTCGGGCCCGCCATAAATAACAACCATGCCATTACCATTCGCGTTTTTATTGGCACTTAAAACTTCGTCGGCCCTGATGAGCGAACGGTTTTTAAAACGTAGCAGCATGGTTTGCACGGGAATAAAAATTTTATTGTCGGAGCTGCTAATTCCCAATTCGTCGGATGCCGATGCCGTAAAATCGCGTCGTTCAATAACTCCTGTAATTTTCAACCATATCTGTCCGCATTTTATGTATTTACCAATGGGATCCTGCTGACGAAAAAATTGCTCTTTAATGTTATTTCCAATCACACAAACGGGGAGTCCTTTCTCTACTTGTGTACTGTTAAAACGATTTCCTTCGGCCAGTTGCATGTTAAACAAATCGAAGTAATGATTATCAATTCCTTCGAGCACAACAGGTCTGCTGATACCATTTAGCAACGCTGAATAGTTAAAAGAGATGACCGGTGATATCCGTTCAACAGTAGGAACAATTTTTTTTATGGCCTCAACATCAAGAAGTGTCAGTCCTTTCGAGAATTTTTTGGCTGTGGGCTGGCCATTGCCATCGCCACCGGCTCCGTCGGATAAAGAATAAGTGCTTGGCGTTATAACAATATTGTTTACGCCAACCAGTTTTATCTGTTCCAGAATTTCCTGCTCGGCGCCGTTTCCAATGGCCATCATGCTAATAACCGCAGCCACACCAAAGATGATACCGAGTGCAGTAAGTATCGATTTCAGGCGGTTGGCAATAATGGCTTCAACCGCTATCAGAATATCGTGTAAATATCTTTTTATAAACATCTTGTTTGGTTTGAGTGGTTAATTAGCCGAAGTTATTGTAACACCAGCGGGAAGTGCCATTCCCTGGGGGATTTCAGGTGCTTTTTCTTCTTTTTGTTCTTTCTTTTTTGCGGCTTCGTCTGTAGCCTTTTCGGCAGCTTTACGTTTCATGTCGGCATAAATTTCAAAACCGTTTAGTTTGTAATCGCCTGCATCCTCGGGTTCGAGCAATTGTACTTCCTGGCCTTCTTCGAGCCCCTGGTTTATTACCATATAATTTTCGTTAGCCTCTCCGGGTTCAATAATTTGTGCGGTTTTCGAATCGGAAAGATACACATACGACAAACTATCGTTTGAAAATACGGCCTCGATAGGAATATAAGTGGCCTCTTCAATAAAACTGGCCTGAATGGTGTTACTGGTGGTCATGGCCGGTTTCAGCTCCGGGTCGGAGCCATCGACCTTAATTTTTACCTCAAAAACCTTTGCATCGCTTTTGGGCATTAATTGTCCCATGTTTGCCACGGTGGCCACCTCGCCGGTTAATGTTTTATCGGGGAAAGCATCAATTCCAATTCTTACTTTCTGGCCGGGTTTTATCAGCGCAATATCAATTTCGTTAATAAAAGTTTTGGTAACCAGGTTGCCCATGTTCGGGAAGGTGGCAATTATGGGGCTCCATTGCGAAACGCGCGATCCGGTTTCAACGGTACCTCCCCATTCGTATTGGTGATAGGAAATAATACCTGCTTTGGGCGAATAAATAATCAACTTATCCATTAATTTTTCCAGGGCATCAACACGTTCTTTTACTTGTTTGTAGGTAATGAATTTGCGGTTTACCTTATTAATCTCCTGTTGGGTTTTTAACTCGTAAGCCTGTTTCGATTGTTCCAGTTTTCGCAAGGCCTTATCGTAATCCATTTTTACCTTTTTTTGTTCTGACGGCGATTCATAAACCGATTCGTCAACGGCAATTTTACGCTCTTCCACATCCAGGGTGGCGTTAATTATCTGGTCGCGTTCGTTGCTAAGCGTAAGGTTGGAGTCGATCTTACTGTCGTTGTATTCCGACAAGGTCTTTTCCAGTTCATCCTGGGCATCTTTTAACTGCTCCTGAACAGCCTGATGATCGAGTGTGGCCACGTAATCGCCGGAATCTACGTAAGTTCCCTCTTCAACAATATCGGTAATTGTTAGTGAGGAAATACGCGTTTGGCGATCTTTCATTTCTTCGGGAACATAAACATGATCGGAGTTTTCCGATTCGAGTTGACCGCTCGAGTAAACCAGCACTTCAAAAGGGCCTTTCTTTACGGTAGTGGTAATTTGAGTGGTTTCGTTTTTCGAACCGGATACAATAAGGAATACCACAAACAGTATAATTACTGCCATGGCGGCAAACAGCCAGTTTCTTTTCTTCATTTTGGTATGCTTTTAGTTTTCTAAAGTAACGGGTGAATTAGGCATGAGGGCATGCAGTTTTTAGGTATAATTATAAGGACTTTGTTTCATGGTTCTCGTTTTCGTTTCTGATTGAAAATTGTTTGTTTTTGTTTAACAAAAATTGTGCCTTGGCATAAATTCAACGAAAGAAACAAAAAATAAATATGAAATTTTGTTAAATAAACTTCAAATAAACTAAATGTGTAGTTTTTTAACTGGAAATTCAGTTTGATAGATTGTTTTTGGATCTAAAAATACCGGCTTGTGCCAGTGTCATTATCAGCACGCCAACAACTGTTACCATTCCGCCAACAAACTGGTGCATCAACGGAAAAGTATGAAAAACAAGGTAAGCACCAATTAAAACAAATATACCTTTTAGTGTTTGTACCACGGCCGAACGCGATGCGTCGATAAATTGATAGGAATAATACACCGTTAAAATAGCAATAAACTCGAGGAAAGAACCGATTGTGATGTTGGCAAAGGCCCTGGAAGATATCGCGGCTTCAGGGCTGTAAATAAAAAATGCAATAAGTGAAAATGCAAACAGCCAGGTGTAACGGTTTAGGTTAAACAACTCGGGGCTTATATTTTTTACATGCACTTTTACAATAAGTGTAGCGGTGGTGGCAAATAGTGCGTTAATTACAACCACTCCGGTACCGGCAATAAACAGCGTTTTTAAACTTGTTCCGCCCGTGTAACTAATAACAAAAGTACCGATTAGTGCCAGCGATGCACCAACAACTTCAACCCATCCAAACTTTTCTTTCAGTAATACAATGCCACCCAAGGTAACCATTACCGGGAACAGATTACCGATAAACGACGTAACGGAAGGATCGGGGATAATATTTATAGATATAAAAAACGAAGTGGTTGTGAGTATTTCGAGAAGGCCCAGTAGCAAAAGTATGCGGCGTTGCCTTTTATCGAGAACTTTTAGCTGACCCAGTTTTTTGTTTTTTAGTGCAAAAAGGAAACTAAACAACATTCCAAAACCACACCAGTAAATGCCAAATTGTGTTAAATGAATTTCATTTAACGCAGCCTTACTGAAAATATAAACGTTTGAAAAAGCAATTGTGGCAACAAGGGCCAACAGGTATCCCTTAAATGTGGCTGTTTTCATATATAAAATTGAGTTGTTTTTCTGGCTTTATAATTACAATTTAATTCATCGCCAGAAGTTGTGGTAAAGATAGAAAATCAATGCAAAATGTAAACCGGTATCTCAAATCGTAAAAATGAGAGTCTCAAATGGTAAAAAATATTACAAATCAATTACATTCTGCATTCTTCAAAATAAAAAATTTGGATAAGTGTCTGGTGTTTATAGTTTTGTTGTGTTTAATGTTAAAACCAGAAGAATGTCGAAAACCCGAAAGACATTATTGATTTCTTTTTTAGCAGCAGCTTTTATTTTTGCAGGCATCGGTTCGTTTGCAAAATTTGCACATTGGAGTAACCTGGTGTGCTGTACTTTGGTTTTCATAGGGATTATTTTGGCCACCGCAGCACTTATTGTTGCCATGTGGCGGCCGAAAATGCATTAAATTACGCGAACGCATATTTTTTCTTAAGCCAACATTAACCTTCCTGTAAGTTGCAGCTGCAATCTTCAGAATCAATTATCTTTGTAAACGTATAAAAGTAATAGCCTCGCTCAGTGTGGAGCCATTACTGAAATTTGATTATTAACTATCGGACGGCTGCAGCAACTGGTTTGAAGAAAACTTCGTGCTTCGGTCTTCCTGCTTAAAACAAAAATATGTTACCTAAGATTAATCCTATTGAAACCAAAGCCTGGCAAAAACTGGAAGAGCTATATTTCGAGTTTGAAGGCACGCATATGAAAGACCTGTTTGCAGCCGATGCTGACCGGTTTGAAAAGTACTCGCTGAAATTTGAAGATATCCTGCTCGACTTCTCGAAAAACATCGTTAATGACGAGGTGAAAGATACATTGTTTGAACTGGCTGAAGAGTGTGGTTTAAAAGACGCCATTTCAGCGATGTTCTCGGGGCAGAAAATTAATGTTACCGAAGATCGTGCAGTACTTCACGTAGCTTTGCGCAACCGCAGCAATACCCCAATTGTTGTTGATGGCGAAGATGTAATGCCTGAAGTAAATGCTGTACTCGACCAAATGAAAGGTTTTACTGAAAAAGTAATTTCGGGCGAGTGGAAAGGTTACACCGGAAAAACCATTACCGATATTGTAAACATTGGTATTGGCGGATCGGATCTCGGGCCGTTAATGGTTACCGAGGCGTTAAAACCTTACAAAAACCATTTGAAACTGCACTTTGTTTCGAATGTTGACGGAACGCACATTGCCGAAACTTTGAAAGAAGTTGATCCGGAAACCACGATGTTTATTGTCGCTTCTAAAACTTTCACCACACAGGAAACCATGACCAATGCCAACACGGCTAAAGACTGGTTCCTTGAGTCGGCAAAAGATTTGGAGAATGTAGCCAAACACTTTGTGGCCGTTTCAACAAACGCCGAAGCGGTTTCGGCTTTCGGTATCGATACCGATAATATGTTCCGTTTCTGGAACTGGGTTGGCGGTCGTTACTCCTTGTGGTCGGCCATTGGTTTAAGCATTATGCTGGGTATTGGTTACGATAATTATATTGAGTTGCTGGAAGGTGCCCATACCATGGACAAACATTTCAGCGAAACCGATTTCGATAAAAATATCCCGGTAATTCTGGCTCTGATCGGACTTTGGTACAACAATTTCTATGGTGCCGAAAGTGAAGCCATTCTGCCTTACGACCAGTACATGCACCGTTTTTCAGCCTATTTCCAGCAAGGAAACATGGAAAGTAACGGTAAATATGTTGATCGTAATGGCGAACAGGTAGATTACCAAACCGGCCCGATTATTTGGGGAGAGCCCGGAACAAACGGTCAGCATGCTTTTTACCAGCTGATTCACCAGGGTACCAAACTAATTCCCTGCGACTTTATCGCATCGGCAGTTAACCACAATAAAGTAGGCGATCATCATCCGAAATTACTGGCCAATTTCTTTGCACAAACCGAAGCGATGATGGTGGGTAAAACCGAAGAGCAGGTGGTTGCCGAATTAAAAGCTGCCGGAAAATCGGAAGCAGAAATTAAAGAATTGACACCATTTAAAATATTCATGGGCAATATCCCAACCAACTCAATTTTGGTGAAACAATTAACACCACGGGGTTTGGGATCGTTAATTGCCATGTACGAACACAAAATTTTTGTTCAGGGAATTATCTGGAATATTTACAGTTTCGACCAGTGGGGAGTTGAGCTGGGAAAACAGCTGGCCAACGCTATTCTGCCCGAACTGAACAACAACGAAAAAGTAACAGGCCACGATGCATCAACCAATGGTTTGATCAACGCCTGGAAAGCCATGAGATAAGAAGATTCTCACCATAATTTTCTGAAATGCCATTCGTTTTACGTGTGGCATTTTTTTTATACCCTTATTCGAAGTTTTAAACTTTATAAAAGTCCTCTTCAGGCACATTCGAATCAAAAAGGGTTCAGCTCTACTTTCTGGGGGGAGCAAAATGGATCACATGAAATTTCTGGTGGAGCATAAATTATTTTCATTTTTTAACGATAAATGAACTCATAAGGAAGTCAATATATGGAATTAATGGGACCTCATAACTCTTTCTACCCTTTTGTTCCCGACGTAAAGTACGGGATTTCGCAAGCTCAACTGTCGACATTTTCCCTTATGAAGGGAAAACAGTTTTTTAGTAACTGGAAGAGGATTTGGTGCTGCTATTACAGCTTCCTAACAACAGGCTCTCCTCGTGAGGGGAGTCCCGACAGGGTGAGGGGTAATGCATATCTTATACTGTTGTCCGGATTACAATGGTTAATGCCGATACTACAACACCGGAGCGTTCTGAATGAAATGAAAAAATGCGACACTTTGTTGTTAAATCGGTATAACTTTACTGAATTTCATGTAGCTCGTACAAATATAGTAATCCACCGTATTTTTAAACTAATCCTTTAAAATGTGAAATCCTCCCATATTTTAGAAATGATCCTCAAAAGGGCTACGAAAATCTGCTGCGAAATGTAATAATCCATCGCGGAATTGGAAAAACCAACGCGAAGCGTAAAAAACGGCAGCGAAATGCGACTCAACCACCGCGAAATGGAAAAAACGACAGCGGAGCATAAAAAACCACTGCGAAACGGAAAAAACCAAAGCGGAAAGCTGCCCAACGACAGCGGAGCACAAAAAACCACTGCGAAACGCAAAAAACGGTAGCGAAATGCAACACAACGGCGTTATGTTCCATTCCGCGCCGGTTTTTTGCATTCCGCTACAGTCATTCCGCCATCATCCTAAAAATACAGCATTTTACCAGTTAGAATGGCAGCATCGTACGGGAGTAATGTTTGTTGCCCGGTTTTTTTCTTCTTTATTAAAGTTTTAACACAGTTTTGGTGTCAATTCAGCAAAAACCTTGTGTGGCGGTACTTTATCGTAAAGAATCTGGTAAACCGCCTCGCAAATAGGCATGTCAACCTGGTGTTTTTTGTTAATCTGATGGATGGATTTTGATGCATAATAACCTTCGGCAACCATATTTAATTCCAGTTGCGCAGCCTTAACCGAGTAGCCTTTGCCAATCATCGAGCCGAAAGTACGGTTGCGGCTAAATTGCGAGTAAGCAGTTACCATCAGGTCGCCCAGGTAGGCCGGTGCTTTTATGTCGCGGTCAATCGGATGCACCTGGTCAACAAAACGTTTAATTTCCTGAATCGCCCTCGAAACGAGCACCGCATGAAAATTGTCGCCAAAACGTTGCCCGTGTGCAATACCGGCGGCAATGGCAATAATGTTCTTCAGAACTGCAGAATATTCGGTTCCCCAAATATCATCCGAGGCCGAAGTGTAAATATAATCGCACTCAATAAGCTGTGTAAATTTCATCGCCTTTTCTTCGGTGGTGCAGGCCACGGTGAGGTACGACAGCTTTTCGCGCGCAACTTCTTCGGCATGGCACGGTCCGGCCAAAACACCAATCATATCATGATCGACATTAAAATACTTTTGCAAATATTCAGCCACCAAAAGGTTTTCTTCGGTAACAATTCCTTTTACTCCCGATAAAATATATTTCCCCGAAAGGTCTTTTACATCGGCCAATACAGTAGGAAGGAATGCCGAAGGAACAGCAACTATTAGAATATCAGACTGATTAATGACGCAATTTATATCGTCGCAGAAATTAATCTTTGAGGTATCAAATTCCACTTCGTGCAAATAGCGCGGATTATGTTTGTTCTTTTTAAACGTTTCAATGGTTGATTGCTTACGAAAATACCAGTTAATCTCGTTTACGTTTTCTAACAGAATTTTAGCCAAAGCCGTTGCCCAGCTACCACTCCCGATTATGCCAACTTTATCTGTTTTTAAATTCATTTCCGTGATAAATAAGGTGCAAATGTACAATTTGTACGAGCTTATTGAAGAAAAAGTAAGATTTTAATAGTTTTTAAGAATTCGGTTTTTGAACGTAAAAAGTTTTATTCTGTTGTAGATTAATAAGATGAAACTAAATGTCGGGTATTTGTAAATTGTAAGATGAATTTCTATTTTTAGTAAATATGTTCAACAAAAAGTGATTTTGATAAAAACAAGCACCGACGGTTAACAACGAGTTTCGATAGAAAACAAACAATATTAAAAAGATGAAAGAAGAAGTAAGTGAAAGTGCGATGCGTTTAAGAGCGATGATCGAGAAGGCAATTGCCGATCATAAAATCACGCGCGACGATTACGACAAGATTATACATATTGCCACCGAAGATGGCTATATTGACAGGCACGAAAAGACTTTGCTTAGCCAGTTGCAACAAATGATTGAAGACCGGCTGGTAAAGTTTGTAATCTAAAAATTTGTCATGAAAAAAACACTAAAGATTGCCGGAATAGCTCTTGTTGTTTTGGTTGTATTGGTATTGGGGTATTCGTACGTGAGCTTGAATTCCTATTCTCCCACCGACCCCGATGTAACGGTTGACAAAGCTAAACTGGCCTATTACCAAAACTCGTGGGAGGAGTGTCGCGCAGCATTCAGGGCGCAAGCCAATTCCATGAAAACGCGGTTTGATAGTGTGGCCATATTTTCGCGAGCTGTAGAAAGTAAAACCGACACCGGTTTAACCATCGATTTTTGCTACATCCAGGCAAAAGATACCACCGAAAAACTGGTGATGATCTGCTCCGGCACACACGGCATTGAAGGTTTTGTGGGCAGTGCGGTGCAGCAACAATTAATGGCCGAGTTTTTTAAACCCGAGCTGTTCCGCAATACCGGAGTTTTGCTCGTACACGGATTAAATGCCTGGGGTTTTAAGAACCAGCGGCGTTTTTCCGAAAACAATGTCGATTTGAACCGAAATTACAGCACCGATCCTTCTCTTTTTCAAACAAAAAACGATGGCTTTGTGGCGCTTTACGATATGCTGACACCCAAAGGCAAGCTGAATATGAACAGCCTTGGCAACAAGTTTTTTTTGATAACGGCTGTTAAGCAAATTGCCCGAAAGGGGATGCCGGCATTGTTACAGGCTTTTGCTCAGGGACAGTACGAATTTCAGGAAGGAATTTACTTCGGTGGTTACGCTTTTGAACAGCAGGTGGCTATTATGTCGGAAGTATTAAACGATATTGCAGAACCATATTCCACACTGTTAAACCTCGATTTGCATACCGGTTTTGGTGAGCGGGGAGCGTTGCATCTGTTCCCGAATCCAATCGATGATCTGGAATTAAAAGCAAAAACCGAGGCTGTTTTTGAAGGCTACCAAATTGATTGGGGCGACTCGGAAAATTTTTACACCGTACATGGTCAGTTTGTTGAATATATTGGCGATTTATTTCCCGACAAAACATCGATACCCATGTTGATGGAATTTGGCACATTAAATACCGGATCGACCATTGGAGCCGTAAAATCGGCGCATATTTCCATTGCCGAAAATCAGGGGGCCCATTACGGTTATAAATCAGAAGCAGACAGTTTAAAAGCCTTGGCCGCGTATTACGAGATGTTTTACCCGCCATCGGAAAAATGGCGCAGCAATGCACTTGCTGTTTCGCAGGAAATGATGGAAGCTGTTTGGGCGAACTTTGCTGAGTTGTGATACTGGATTCTTGATCGTTGAATATTGGTTATTCGAAATTGAATATTGGATATTTGATACTTGATGCTTGATGCTGGATTCTGGATTCTGGATTCTGCAAACTGCGACTGATACATTAGGACAGAACGGAGTGAAATGAGGATGTCATCTTTATTTTTAGCGTATATAAAGATGACATCCCTAAGTTGCTGGGTACTGGGTACTGGGTACTGGATACTATTTCAGCAAATAAGCAATAAGCACTCCCAGGTAATTTCCAACGGCATAACCGGCAATTCCAACTACCAGTCCGGTTAAAATAACCTGACGGTTTTTTAAGGCGCCGGCAACCACGGGCACAAACGGCGGCGAGCAAATTAGTGCGCTGGTTGAAATGATTACCGTATCGGCATCAATTTTAAAAATACGGGCCAGAGCTATGTGAATAATGTGCGACCCGTAAACAGCCAACGCCACATAGTAAAACAGCGAAAAAGATATGTTCGATAGTTTGCTTATATCGGCCATGGAAGCAACGGTTAAGCAAAAAATAAGGATGAGGTACATGCCCAGTTGAAAGGTCTTTTTTATGGCTTTTATTTTTGGCACGAACGAAAAGGCAATTCCGAAGGTAGTGATAAGCAGAATAACAACTGCCGTTTGATATTCTTTGGGCAAAAGCAGGCTGATGCCGTAACTTACACCAAGAATAGCCACCGAAATTCCGAAAGCACCGAGCAATGGCAGCAAGGTTTTTTTCTTCAACATGCCGTCGTATGATTCAAATTCTTCTTCCGTATTTATTTCTTCAGCAGCAGAGCCTTCGGTCTCTACCGGTTTAAACGGAGGCAAAAACCACAAAAACACTTTCTGCCCAATGGATAGAATAAAAACCAGGTAAATGGCGCCAAGCGTAAGGTCGTAGGTGTGAGTCATTATGTACAATTCCTGCGACACGTTTAATGCCGTTTTCATGGCGGCCATGTTAGGTGTGCCACCGGTGTAAACACCCACCAGCATTCCGGCTACCTGCCACGAGTTTTCAATGTCGTTACGGAAAATAAAAAAGCCGATAATAACAATTAGAAGTACCGAAATTAAGCCGGTTACAAGTGCCAAAAATGCCGAGCGTGCCATTTTAAACCACGAGCGCACATCAACCGAAAAAAGAATCAATGGCAAGGCCAGCGGAATGGTAATGTCGGTGAGCATGTTCTGGTATTTTTCGGCTCCGTGAGGCAGTACATCCATGTTGCCAATAATTAAACCAACACCGTAGCAAATAAGTACGGCACCAATTTTTTTTAATATCGAAAATTTACCTTCAAGATAAATAACCAGAACAGGAGTGATAACAAAAAGAATTATCAACGCCAGAAACGGTGTCTCCATAGTTTTTTAATTTCTTTTAACGGGCGGTAAAGTTATCAGAATGAGCAGAAACTGCAAACTCTCCGTTTGTGGGTATTCTGTTGTGTGCTTTTTCCCCAAAGTAGAGATTTGACAGCCTCAACAAAAATGGCAGGCCAGTGGGGCAGCGTTTCATGGCGTTTGTATTACTTGTCGAGTACTTTAATTTCTTTTAATAGAATCTCCAAAGCCGGCGAGGCCATTTCGCCGTGGTTAAACCCGTCGAGTTCCATGAGTTTGCAGTTTTTATGTCCGGCCACTTTCATCATGCGCCACATGTAGGCATTTTCTTCGTAACGGCCCAGCATTTCCAATTCACGATCGCCGGTAATAAATATCGTGGGAGGAGCATCGGGGCGAACAAAATAAAGCGGTGCATATTCATCAACAATAGCCTGAGTTCCCGGAATTCCTTTTTCATCGCGAATGGTGAAATGCGTAATGGTGTGCCCGCTAAACGGAATCAGCATTGCAATATCGTCGGCATTTATATCGTGGGCTGCCAGGTAATGTTTGTCCAGGCCAACCATGCTGGTCAGGTAGCCGCCGGCCGAATGTCCGCTAACAACTATCTTGTCTTTACTTCCTCCATATTTTTCAATGTTTTTAAAGGTCCAGGCAACTGCGGCGGCTGCATCTTCGATATAAACCGGGCACTTAACTTTTGGCGACAACCGATAGTTTACCGCTACCACTGCTATTCCCTGTTCTTTTAATTTTTCGGGAATAAATTTATTGCCACCGGTAATTCCGCCACCATGAAACCAAACCACGGTAGTGAAATCGGTTTTGTTTTCCGGGTAATAAATATCTAGCTTGCAACGTTCCTGTGCATATTCCGAAGCGTCGGATGTGTACCGGATATTTTCGTCGATGGCGTACTTTGCTTCTTGTGCTACAAGAGGTTGTACACCAATTAAAAACAAGATGAAGGAAAGAAAAATATAGTTTTTCATGATAAATTTTTTTGATTTTGGGCTAAAGTACAAAAGAATCCGGAACGGTGGAATTATGCTTTGTTAAATTGATGAAGGCGTCGGAAGCATTGAAAATGAATTAATAATTGTACATTTAAGATGTTAAATACACCAAAAACTAGCAATTGTGAATAAAAACTTATTGATTTTCGTAGTTGAAGACAACAAACTGTACCACAAACTAGTGGTTGAATTTCTTCGGAAACAAGGAATGAAAAGGGTAAAATCGTTTTATAATGCCGAGGATTGTCTGGCAGCTGTAAACAAAGGCGAAAGGCCTGATATTGTTGTGGAGGATTATCATTTAAACGATACTACGGGAATTGCAGTTTTGCAGGCCGTAAAAAAAATAAGTGAACGTACCGAGTTTATTTTTCTTACTTCGCATGAAGACATGGAAGTGGCTGTAAATTCGATAAAATACGGCGCCTACGATTACATTATAAAAGACAACGATATTGCCCTGAAAAAGGTGTACAATAAAATCGGGAAAATATCGAAACTAATAGAGCTCGAAAAGCGAAACCGTTTTGTGCAAAATGCCATGGCTGTTTCACTGGCCATTTTAGTTGCCATAGTTGTTGTCGTTGTCCTACGTGAAATTTTTGACATCTTCTGATAAGCCAAAAATATGCTTAATGTGCCGCAACTTGCATAAGTAGTCCGCACATCCATGCGCCGTAGGTTCCTAGTGCATAACCCAAAACAGCCAGTAAAACACCAACCGGTGCCAGCGAAGGGTGAAATGCAGCCGCCACAACCGGGGCGCTTGCCGCACCTCCAATATTTGCTTTACTACCAACCGCCAGGAAGAAATAGGGTGCACGAATCAGCTTCCCTACAATCAACAGCAGAATAACGTGAATGGCCATCCATATTCCGCCAACCAAAAACAATCCAAGGTTGTCGAAGATTTTGCCCACGTCCATTTTCATTCCAATGGTTGCCACCAGAATATAAATAAAGATCGTACCTATTTTTGAGGCTCCGGCTCCTTCGTAATTGCGGAGTTTTGTAAAGGAGAGAGCAATACCAATGGTGGTTGAAAGGATAATTAACCAGAAGAATTTTGAGGTTAAACTAAACTTGTTCAAGGCTGGCGCATGAACTTCGATATAAGGGGCAATCCAGTCGGATACCAAATGCGCAAAACCGGTAACGCCAAGCCCAATGGCTGCAATAACCATAATGTCGGTACTGCTGGGTATGCGTGCTATGCGCTGGCTGAATTCATGCATGTGATCTTTCAATTGCATAACACTGCTGGCATCGGCTTTAAAATGTTTGTCGATCTGTTTCGATTTTCCAACCCCAATAAGCAGAATGGCCATCCAAACTTCGGCTACCAGCACATCAACCGTAATCATTATCGAGTACAAATGATCCGATGGTTTAAAAATTTCGTACATGGCAGCCTGGTTGGCACCACCACCAATCCAGCTTCCGGCAATGGTGGTCATTCCGCGCCAAACAGCGTCGGGGCCTGCGCCTCCTACAAGATCGGGGTTAATGGCCGACGCTGCTAAAATTGCCAATGGCCCGCCAATAATAACACCAACGGTACCGGTAAGAAACATAATCAGCGCCTTGCTTCCCAATTTAAACACTTCTTTTAGGTTAATACTAAGCGTTAGTAAAACCAAACTAGCCGGCAACAAATAGCGCGATGCCATAAAATACAGCTGCGAGTGTTCGCCGTCAACAATATTAAAAGTGGTGAGTAAACTGGGTAAAAAATAACAGAGCAACAGCATGGGAACAACACTGTAGAATTTCTTAAAAATAGGTTTCGACGAGTTGCTCGTATAGAAAATAGCGGCCAGTAATGCCAATAATAATCCTAATACTACCGCGTCGTTTTTAATAAGTGCTCCTACTTGTTCTGTTTCCTGCATACCTCTCTTTTTTTCCTCCGTTTTTTGTAAGTTGGCAAATATAAAAATCTTTTCAGGTTTAACAATTTCATATGGGTCAGGTTCAGTGCCTTGTGTTTGTTATGGCGTGTTAACCGGTGTAAAATAATACGACAAGCGGAGAACCGAAACCAACAGCTAACGGGCGTTTACATCTTTTTTTCGCGGAAGAAAATCAATTATAATCCTGAAAATCATTTGTGTTTTTTATAATTTAGACAAAACAATAGTTGCAGCCTGAGAAAATGCAAAGGCATTTTCTGCTTGTAACCTTCATATTTATCAGCAGATGAAATTATTTACAACTAAACAAATAGCCGCAATCGACAAGTTTACCATCGAAAACGAACCCATTGCCGACATTGATTTGATGGAACGCGCCTCGCTGCAAATGACCAACTGGGTTGTTCAACAGTTTTCTACCGAAGAAAGGCTACTGTTTTTTGCCGGCCCCGGAAACAATGGTGGCGATGCTTTGGCAATGGCCCGGCAGCTGGCCGATCTGGATTACCAATGTGAGGTTTACCTGCTTGATTTTGGTAAGCCGTTAAAAGGTTCGCCTGCCATTAACTACAAAAGGTTGGAAGAGCAGGGCAAGGTGAAGCTGACAAAACTACGTTCGGAAAACGATTTCCCGGAAGTTTCGGATACCGATGTGCTGATTGACGGTTTGTTTGGCTCGGGTTTGTCGAGGCCGCTGGAAGGGCTGCCGGCACAACTGGTTCAACATATTAACCAGCTGTTGAATGTGGTGGTGGCCGTTGATATTCCCAGCGGACTGATGGGCGAAAGCAATGCCGGAAATAAGCTTGAAAATATTATCCGTGCCGACTTTACGTTAACCCTGCAGTTCCCGAAAATAAGTTTCCTGTTTGCCGAGAACGAACAGTATGTGGGGCAATGGGAAGTGCTGCCCATTGGTTTGCATCCCGATGGAATCAGCGAAACGCCATCGCCGTATTCCTTTGCCGATGTGGAAGATATAACTGCGCGTTTACCATTGCGCACTAAATTCGATCATAAAGGAACTTTTGGCCACGCACTGCTTATTGCCGGAAGTTATGGCAAAATGGGAGCGGCCGTATTGGCATCAAAAGCCTGTTTGCGAGCCGGGGCAGGATTGCTGACCACGCATGTTCCGCACATGGGATTCCCGATCATTCAAACTGCTGTGCCCGAAGCCATGGCAAGTATCGATCAGCACGATTCGATGTTTACTTCCTTTCCTGATCTTGCGCCTTATGCTGCCATTGGTGTTGGCCCGGGGCTGGGGCTGAAACGAAATTCGTGCCGTGCCTTGTGCGACTTGTGCGACCAGGCAAAAGTGCCGATGGTTATCGATGCCGATGCGCTGAATATTTTGGCCGAAAATGAAGCCTGGCTGGAAAAACTACCTGAAGGATCGGTGCTTACGCCACACCCCGGGGAATTTAGGCGTTTGGTAGGCGAAACCACTGATTCGTACGATGCCATTCAGAAACAAATGGCCTTTGCCAAAAAATACAACTGTGTGGTGGTGTTAAAAGGAGCACACACTTCGGTGGCAGCACCCGATGGAACGCTTTGCTGGAATTCGACAGGCAACCCGGGAATGGGAACCGCCGGAAGTGGCGACGCCCTTACCGGAATAATTCTGGGATTGCTTGCACAGGGAATGAGCTCGGTTGACGCAGCGTTGGTGGGCGTTTATCTGCACGGGCTGGCCGGAGATATGGCGGCCAAAAAACACTCGGAATTCGCGTTAATGGCCGGCGATATTATCGAACACCTGGGAGAAGCATTTCTTAAAATTCAGTAAGTATTATAAAAAAGTATAACCCTGTAATTAATTATTAGATGAAACTTAAAGGAGTAGTTTTTGATTTTAACGGTACTTTGTTTTGGGATACGCACCTGCAAAACAATTCGTGGAACCGGTTCCTGGAGAAATACGGATTTACCCTCAGCCACGAGGAGCAGAAAAAGTACATTCACGGAATTAATGCCAAAGATACGTTCGAATACCTGTTTAAACGCAAACTGAACGATGCCGAAGTGTATCGGCTAACCGAAGAGAAGGAAATGATTTACCGCAGTATGTGCCTGGAGCACGGAATGCAACTGGCTCCGGGGGCCGAGCAGCTGATTAGTTTCTTGAAAGAATCGGGTGTTGCGTTGGCAATTGCAACTGCTTCGGCAAAAAACAATGTCGATTTTTTTATCCGGCATTTTCCCTTGTTGAAGTATTTCAGGCCCGGGCATATTATCTATAACGACGGTACAATGCGCGGAAAACCACATCCCGATTTGTTTAACAAAGCCATTTCGGCCATCGGAACAAAAGCTGAGAAAACATTGATTTTTGAAGACTCGCATGCCGGGGTTGAGGCGGCAATTCGTTCCGGGGCGGGGGAGGTGATTATCGTAAATTCGGCCAATGCCGGGTATAACGGTTATCGCTGCAGGCAAATCACACATTTTAACCAGGTAGATAAAACATTATTTGTGTAACCCTTATCTTGTCTGAAACAGACATTGCCTTTTTTTTATGGAAAGAATCCGGCGGATGCCAATGTTTATAGAAAATCAATTGACGGGGAATGGTACGACTCCGGCCGGAGTCGGATATTTCTTATTTGTACCGTGCTATAAACATTTGATGCTGCCGGCATCAACCGTTGAGCATACTAATTCGGTTTTATAAAAACAGTGGAGCCAGCATCAAGTTACTACTAAGCGTTTCAATGAAGCGGTTTTTCCCCTCGTGAGGGGCTTTACGTCGGGGACAAAGGGGTAGGGTTTGTGTAAATTACCCTACCCCTCACCCTTCTATGTTGTAATCCAAATTTTATTTTTAGCATTTTGCTCATTATTAGCTATTTGTATTTCTTCAAAATAATACCTTCGGGCAATACAGAGCCAGCAGGTTTTCCTCTCCTGGTTAAATCCTTAGCGGGTTCGATGCCCGCTAAGGATTTGAAGTAACCTTCGGTATAAAATTTCGCCGTTGGTTACCCCTCCTGGTTTTCCAAATCCGGTCTATAAAAACACCCTTCTATTAACGGACACCTAAAAACGGGCCGCATACCTGTGTTCAATTTATTATAGATAAGAGCCGCAGCCTCTCGGAAACAGACACCTTACGGGCTGCAAGGGCAAAGTAACGGTCTCTTTATCATTGAAGTGTTTTTAGCACCAGTCTGGATTTTACTGTACAACTGAATGCACATATTCTTTTTCATTTTTCATTACATATCTTATCCTGTTCAGTAATTTCTTTGCAATTTTTATAATTGCCTTGTTGGGCTTCATTCTTTTACAAAGTTCTAAGTAACACTGTGCCAAAGCCGGATCGTTCCGTGAAGCTATCCAGGCGGCTTCTATAATTATGCCTCTAAGTGGCTTGTTTGAACGAGAAGTAATCTTTCCTGTTTTATCATTCTCTCCTGATGTATTTGTTCTGGGCACGAGCCCAACAAATGAACACAATTTATCAAGGTTCTTGAACCGTAAAATCGTTTCAAGTTCTGAAAGCAGGGTAACTGCTACTATCAAGCCTATACCAGGAATACTCCTGAGTAGCTTGATCTTAAAACCATACATCACTTCTTTCTCCAGCTCTCTTAACTTACGGTTTATTTTTAACAGCTCTGCCCTTAAATGTTTTACTGTTGCCAATGTGCTTTGTAAAACCATACCTCCATAAGGAGTAGACTGTTGTACCTCTTCGAGCCATTGGGTAAATTTCCCGGACCAGTATGTGGAAGCCTGGGCCAGGGGGCCGGGAATCGCAATACCAAAACAATGAAGATGTGATTTTATCCGGCTTTTATGTCTTGATATTTCTTTTACCAATGTTTTACGGTAACGTACCAGCGACCTTAGTTCTTCTGTTTCTTTATCAGGGACATGAATACCGGTGAGTTCCCCGTTCTTTAATGAACGGGCTATCTTACGACTATCGCGACGATCTTCTTTTTGTTTGCGTTCTTTATCTGTAGTCGGAATATCGGCTGGATTGACTACAATACTTTTTATACCATACTTCTCTAAATTTCGGTGAGCGCTGAATCCACAGAAACCAGCTTCATAAGCAGATAAATAATTACCCCCGGGAAAAGTACGTTGAAGGTAAGTATACAAAGTCCCTGCATCAGGATTTTGTGATATCGTCTTGGTTAAACTATTTTCAGTCATTGCCGTTACTGTCCAATTTTTTAAATGGGCATCGATTCCTATATAAATGTTTTGTCCCTGAAAACTAATTGTTTTAACTTTCCCTTGCATAAGTGTTCATCTTTTTTTGTTTCGCAAAAACTAATTTACAAAACTTGGATGCTTATGCACTTTTACAAACATACAGCCTTTCGGGAGCTCCCCTCACGAGGGGAGCCGGCTACCAGGTTACACTAAGCGTTTCAATGAAGCTGTTTTCCCTTTTAAGGGAAAATGTCGATAGACAAAAGGGTAGTGTTTTTAATCAATCTCTTGACCCTGCACCCTTTCGGGAGCTTCTCTCGCGAAATGTCGATAGTTGAGCTTGCGAAATCCCGTACTTTACGTCGGGGACAAAGGGGTAGGGTTTAAAATTGCTGACGGCATCAACAAAATCCGGCCCACCCCAAAAAGGGCAGGCCGGAAAGATCAAAAATTTATGTCAAATAAGAAGATCTCGGTTGGATTGAAACTTATTCCGTGTCGTCGTTATCGTTCTCGTGGTTGCCACTGTTGTTTTGACTTTGTTTGGCAGCGGCATTGGCTTCGGCGATGTATTGCGACACTTCGGCCACCACCTCGTCGATGTTTTGTGGTTCTTGCATGGCTTGCATGGTATTCAGAATATTTTCCAGCAGTTCGAGCGATGTTTTCAGGTCTTTAAAAACCTGGGCATCTTGTACGGTATCGTCGGCCGAGCGGGCAGCACTGCGTTGCGTTGTTGCCGTTACATAAGCCTTGTTATCGTTATCCAGCTCGGTAAGCCAATCGGTAATGTGGGTAGTTGCCAGGTGTGGGGCGTTTTTGGGTTTTCGCAGGTCGGCCAGCAAACTCTCAGTAGCCGCAGTTTGTTTATCGCGGGACATGTTATAAAGTTTTAGGTCATTTTTTTCAAACTCGGGCCAAAGCGCTTCGCAGGCGGTGCGATAGGCTTCGTTCTGACGGCGTAAGCCGGCTTGAATTGTATCGCGCAACGAGCGGTAGGTGTTATCACGGCGTAAATCGGCTGCTGTTACAATTTCGGTAAGCGGTGTTTTTTTAGTACTGCCAATGGCCTGAACGGCGGTTTCGGCTTGTTGGATCAGGCGAGTAAGTATGTTCGCCATTAGTGGACTTTCGGCAAGATTTGAGCCTAAAAGCATAACGATTTTTTGAACCAATGCAGTTAATGCTGCAAGTGTAAAATAGGAGAAATAAATTTTTTTCATGATTTAGAAATTTATTATGTGTTAAGTAATTAGTCTTCAATTTACGGGCTATAGTTCAAAAAGACAATAGCTGGCATAATTTTTTTACAATACCAGTTGGTGATGGAAGAATTTGATGGCTTATTTTGTTGCCGACGGCTGTCGGGTTGAAAACTGACGGTTTATTTTGTTGCCGACGGCTGTCGGGTTAAAAACTGATGGTTTATTTTGTTGCCGACGGCTGTCGAGTTAAAAACTGATGGTTTATTTTGTTGCCGACGGCTGTCGGGTTGAAAATCGATGGTTTATTTTGTTGCCGACGGCTGTCGAGTTAAAAACTGATGGCTTATTTTGTTGCCGACGGCTGTCGGGTTAAAAACTGATGGCTTATTTTGTTGTCGACAGCTGTCGGGTTAAAAACTGATGGCTTATTTTGTTGTCGACGGCTGTCGGGTTAAAAACTGACGGTTTATTTTGTTGTCGACGGCTGTCGGGTTCCAGCTCAACGGTGATTTCTCCTTACGCTGTGCGGTGCAGAAAGCTTATGTTAACAGTTTTTACCCCCTAACTGCCTGAAACATAAAAAATATGTTTAGCTTTAAAGCACTAAAAACCAATAGTAGTGAATACTCGCCCTGCAATAACAGTAAAAAACAAGAAGAATAGATTAAGTGTGTTTTGCATTCCTCATGAGGAGTGGAAAAGCATTTTTTGTAATACGATAAGGAAAATTACAGCACTTGATGGCGGTATGCAGTAGCTAGGCAGCATTATGAAAAAACCAAGATTCTACTAATCAATGAATCCAATGAAAAAAATGATAAATTTGAGCTAAATCAAAAAAAGCAAGAATGAAAAATTTTGACACAAGAACGTACAACATATCTGATTTTATTGAATGGAGTGATAATGGACTTTTAGAACTTTCGCCAGATTTTCAAAGAAGGTCCGTTTGGACAGAAAAAGCAAAATCATATTTGGTAGATACAATTTTAAGATGCAAACCTATTCCTAAGATTTTAATTACGCAAAATTTGCAAGGAGCCAAGAATGTTCGTGTGGTTGTTGACGGGCAGCAAAGATTAAGAACGATTCTTGGATTTTATAATGGCGATTTCAAAATTAGTAGAGTTCATAACAAAGATTTTGGTGGTAGAACTTTTGATGAGTTACCAGAGGAAGTCCAAAATGAATTTCTAAAATATGAACTTGGAGTAGATATTTTATTTGATTTACCATATGAAGATATACTTGATATTTTTGCAAGAATAAATTCTTACACTGTTAAGTTAAAACCACAAGAAATCCTTAACGCGAGATATGTTGGGTATTTTAAACAAATTGTTTTTGGATACGGATTGAAATATGTAAAATACTACATCGACGGAAGTGTTTTAACTCGTGCAAATGTGACCAGAATGGCAGAAGCAGAATTAACAGCAGACTTATTTGTTGCTTTAATTGATACTGTTAGGACAAATAAAGGTATTGAGAATTATTACAAAAAATATGAAGAAGAAGAGGATAGTTTGCCTGAAGCAGCCCAAATGTTTGACAAAACTATGTCATATATTGGTTCTATCTATCCTCCTTTAGAATTAGCAAATACAAATTGGAAAAGACCTCAATTATTTTATACCCTTTTTACAAGTATTGCTCATTGCTTATATGGATTAAATGGTCTTAACAAAGATTCTCGAATAAAAATCAATGAGAAATCCATTGGTAAATTAAGAGTAATTCTTGATGAAATTTCGTTGAAATTTGATGAGTACACAGAGGATAAAGACGCTGAAATCCCAACTGGATATAAAGATTTTATTAATTATTCTAGGAGAGGCACAACTGACACCGCAGCAAGAACTTCAAGGGCAAATTTTCTTTGCAAAAAAATCCAAAATTCTCTTTCAGAATAATGGTAAGAAAAAGGATAAAAATATCTGCAGCTTATAATGATTTCAATAAAGAATTGAATAGACTAAAGTCATTTGATAGACAGAATCAAATTAACTTCCAAAATAGGTCACTTTCAAAAAAACAACTTCATTTTTTAACTGAATCCATTTTTTTCAATAGTTTCAGAGAATATGAAAATTTTGTTAGAGATGTGTTTTTATTATATACACAGGAGAAGAAAAACTCAAATAATGACAATGTTAAGTCATATTTAAAACCAAAAGATTTTGAACATGCAGAGCAATTAATTCAATCATCAATGAGTATTGTTGATTGGAATAGTCCTGATAGAATCATCACGCGTTCTGAATTATACTTAAAAGATGGCTTCCCGGTAAAAATCCCTTACTCATCAAATCGCACAAAGCTTTCTTCATATCGGATTTTAAGAAATCAAATCGCACATAATTCAAGCGTATCTTTAAAAAATTATATAAAAGTCCTGCGTGCATATTATGGCACTAATCCTTTGACAATTCCTTCCGTTGGAGAATATTTATTATTAAACTCACATACAAATCCTCATAACTATAATTTATTAGATTTTTTTGACACACTAGAAGATATGGCAAATAGATTAAAATAACGACTGCCAAGCAAAAGCTTTATCTAATGCGGGGTGCAGTGCGTAATCAAACGGCTGTGCTTCGTTGCAACACCGCCAATTCGTCTTTGACGATTTGGCTATAAAAACAAAATTTGAATAAACGAATTGGCTCAGTGGCAGACTGACAGGGAAGTATTTCAAAGTCGCGCACTACACTAGGTACTACCCAAAAAGCAAAAAAGCCAACGAAAATCATCGTTGGCAATTTTTTATTTCCTTCTTTTCTTCCTTTTCTGCCGTTCTTTTGTTCGCGAAAATTTATCTTCGAACGAACGTTTCGATGAGCCTTTTCGTTTTTTCTGATGAAAAGCGCCCTGAAACGTAGGATCGTCGATTTTTCGCTGACGGTCGATCTCGCGCAGCATATCCTGGCTTTCTTTAAACTCCGATTCAACCACTTCTATCCCTTCGGGCAAATCCAGCAGCTGAATTTCCTGGCGCATTAAACTTTCAATCTTTTTCCAGTGCCACTCGGCCGACGGGTCGATTAAAGTAATGGCATCGCCTTTATTTCCGGCACGTGCTGTTCGGCCAATCCGGTGAATATAGTCGTCGTAATCATTTGGCAAATCAAAGTTAATAACGTGGCTCACCTGGCTCACATCCATACCCCGCGCCGAAACATCGGTAGTAATCAGTATTCGGACTTCACCACTTTTGAAAGCCTGAATGGAATTAATCCGCGAGTTTTGTGCTTTGTTTGAATGGAGAATTCGTTTTTCGCCTTCCGCTTTTCGCTGAACCACTTTAAAAACGCCCTCGGCATGTTCTTTTGTTTTCACAAAAATTACCACACGCGTAAATTTCTCTTCATCCTGAAGCAGGTGTTTGATGAGGTTTAGCTTTGTACGATAATTCGGCACTTTGTAGCAGGTTTGCGTTACCAGCCCAACCGGTGTTGCCGATGGTGCTACTTCCAATTTATCGTAATGATCCAGAAATTCTTCTGCAAGTTTTTCAATTTTTTCCGAGAAGGTAGCCGAGAACAACAGGTTTTGCCTTTTCGACGGAATAATTTCCTGCAGTTGTTTGATCTGGGGTATAAATCCCATGTCGAGCATACGGTCGGCTTCATCGATTACCAGGTATTTTACCTTTTTTAATCGCAGCGCACCTGCCTGGTACAAATCCCACAGACGGCCGGGTGTAGCCACCAGAATATCGATTCCCGGCTCCAGCAAAGCTGCATGTTTTGTCCAGCCAATACCGCCAAATACCGCAGCATGGCGCAACTCCGAGTAACTTGTTAATTCGGCAATATCTTCACCTACCTGAATTGAAAGTTCGCGTGTAGGAACAAGAATTACCACGCGCGGATCAGTTCCTTCAGGCTTTTTTAAACGGGTAAGTAAAGGAAGCAGGTAAGCCGCCGTTTTTCCGGTTCCGGTTTGTGCCACACCAACAATATTCACCCCCGAATTAATTTTCGGAATTGCTTTTTGCTGAATAGGAGTGGGTGTTGTAAACCCAATGTCATCCAGCGATTTTAATATCGATTTTGCAACTTTTAAATCTTCAAAAGTCTTTTCCATTCTATAAAATTTAGAAAACAGCATTGTCTGTTTGGGTGCAAAATTAGAAAATAAAGCCGACTTACCTCAATTTGTACATTTTACCGGGAAGCGCGGTTAGCAGGTTTTTGAATTCGAGGTTTAATAACATCGCTGAAACACGACTCACCGGAAGTTTTATTTCTGCCGAAATCTGATCGATAAAAAGTTCGCCTTTTGCTTTTAACAGATCTACAACTTTTTGTTCATCGGGGTTTAAGTCGATAAACAAACTCGATTGCACGGCGTCAACTTTGTCGGTTTTTTCCCAGCCCATAAAATATTCCAGATCGTTAATGCCTTCAATTAATGTAGCGCCGTTATTTCTGATCAGCAGGTTACAGCCTTTCGAGTAAGTGTCGCCGGCGCGCCCCGGGAAGGCAAAAACATCGCGGTGATACGATGAGGCAATGTCGGCGGTAATTAGCGAGCCTCCTTTTTGGGCCGATTCCACCACAATTGTTGCATCGGCCAATCCGGCAATAATACGGTTGCGTTTAATAAAATTGGCCGGGTCAATTTTGGTGTTGCTCGGGAAGTCAGTAACAATGCCACCACATTCCAACATTTTTTGTGCAGTTTGCTGGTGTATAGCGGGGTAAAGCGTGTCGAGGCCATGAGCAATTACTCCAACAGTTGGCAGCTTGTAATTCAGGGCACAACGGTGGGCTTGTACATCAATGCCATAAGCCAGACCACTTACGATAACAATATTGTATTTCCGTTCGGCAAATTCGCGGCAAAGATTTTCTACGATTGACCGCCCGTATTCGGTAGCGTTGCGCGTGCCCACAATGCTGATTACCCGCTCCGAATCAAGATTCATATTCCCCTTCGTGTAAATAATAAGCGGTGCATCAATACAGCCTTTTAAGCGGCGCGGATAAGTGGCATCGGTATAAAAGTGAAGGTCTATTCCGTTTTTATCAATGTATTCCAGCTCTTTTTCAGCTTTAGGCAATACATCGCTTTTCTTTATCTGGCGGGCGTAAGCTTCTCCAATTCCGGGAACTTTTGTTAAGGCTTTGGCCGATTGCGCAAAAACACCTTCGGCGCTGCCAATGTAGGCCACCAGGTTGCGGGCAAGAATGCCTCCAATATTGGGAAGCATCGATAGGGCCACTTTGTATTTAAGTTCTTCGTTCATAAGTGCAGGGAGCTCCGATTTATGTTTTTAGGATTGAATTCAGCGATTCCTGAATACGTTTACGATCTTCAATATTTAAACCAGCTAAGCTTACAGTCGGATATTCAGCTATTCCTCTGTCGGTTTTTATTACCAAGGTTAAATCGGATAGGTTTCCAAAAAATGAATTTTCGAAGAGTGCTTTTCTTAAACGGTACTGTGGAAATTCAATGGAATTATAGGCCTTCCCGGTAAAACTGATCACTTTGTAATAACGAAGAATAATTTTGTCTGCATCGTCGGAATATTCGATGTATTGATAATCGGCCACATGAAAATAAAGGTACCACATGGAAAAGATGCCCAATCCGGCCAGTGCATACATAACATGGTTGAGTAAAAATAGCGCCAGAATACCCAGTGCAATTAGTATGGAAACCAGGAAAAATATTTTTTTGATCTTCGAAACCTTTTCGGTGTTTTTTATTGTCATTGTTCGTTATTAAATATCTAAAACTATTATCGCGAGCATCCTCAAAAAAAGGCAATGCCATTTTTATTGTAACTTTATCGCAATTTAGCAGCTACTTATGGGAAATTCAAAAATTTACTCTAAAATAATTTACAGCCGAAAGTTGGAACAGGAACTTCAGGCTTATATCAATAACTATCCGAAGGGCAAAGTATTTCTGGCAACAGAAGAAACTGTGGATAAACTTTGGATAGCCAAACTGGATAATTTTCTGGCAGAAAACAGCATAAAAAAGGTTGTTGTTCCGGCCGGTGAGAACAATAAAAAGATTGGCTCGGTTGAAATCCTCTGGCAGTTTTTGTCGGAAAACGAGGGCGACCGCAAATCGTTGCTTATTAATATTGGCGGCGGAATGCTTACCGATCTTGCCGGTTTTGCAGCCAGTACCTTTAAACGCGGAATTGATTTTTTGAACGTTCCAACAACCTTACTTTCGCAGGTTGATGCATCGGTTGGCGGAAAAACCGGGTTTAATTTTAACGGCCTAAAAAACGAAATTGGCGTATTTAAAGAGCCGGTTGCCGTTGTAATCAATACTGATTTTTTGAAAACCATCGATCGCAACAATTTTATTTCGGGTTTTGCTGAAATGATCAAACACGGACTGATTCACAGTCCGGAGCATTTGGCAGAGCTTAAAGAATTTGATTTCGACCATATTGATTACGACCTGTTGCAGGAGATTATCCGCCATTCGGTGAATGTGAAAGAACATTTTGTGGCTAACGACTTAACGGAAAACAACATCCGTAAAGCACTGAATTTTGGGCACACGGTTGGCCATGCTTTCGAAAGTCTGGCCATGAAACAAAACCGGCCAATACTACACGGTTATGCCGTTGCTTATGCCATGATAGCCGAACTTTTTCTATCTGTAAATAGGTGTGGGTTCCCGCAAACCGATTGCGATGAGCTGACCAAATGGATGCTGGATATTTACGGTAAGTTCGAAATTGAAGAATCAGATTTTGAAGCTTTGTATCAATTAATGACGCACGACAAAAAGAACGAATCGGGACGAATTAACTTTACACTGCTTCCAAAAGTTGGCGAAATTGCCATAAATCAGAATTGCAGCAAAGAGCTGATTCTGGAAGCGCTTAAATACTATAAAAGTCTGTAATCGACAGACCTAATTAACCTCATTATTACTTCTGACATGATTTACCAGGTAAAAACCGATAGAAAAGAAATTAAGGGAACCATTAATCTTCCGGCATCAAAAAGTATTAGCAACCGGGCACTAATTATAAATGCTTTGAGTTACAGCCCGTATCCGATTCGAAACCTGTCGGACAGCGACGACACCAAAGTGTTGCAGTCGGCACTGTTTTCCAACAGCAATAAATTCGATATCGGACATGCCGGAACAGCCATGCGTTTTCTTACCGCCTTTCTGGCAAAAATTGTTGGCGAGTGGGAGATCACCGGATCGGAGCGCATGCAGCAACGCCCCATTTCTATTTTGGTAGATGCGCTAAATCAGTTGGGAGCAAAAATTGAATACCTTGGTAATGAGGGGTGTCCGCCACTGAAGATTTTGGGTTCGCATTTAAAAGGACAAACCATTGAGTTGGACGGAAGTGTATCGAGCCAGTATATTTCGGCGCTTTTGCTCATTGCTCCAACCATTGAAAACGGACTGACCCTAAGGCTGAAAGGCAATATCACGTCGCGCTCGTACATAAAACTTACGCTGGAACTGATGGCAAAATTTGGCATTCAGTACCGTTGGGACGATAACGAGATTTTTGTGCCGGAACAAAAATATTTTGCCCTGGATTTTACCTGTGAAGCCGATTGGTCGGGAGCTTCGTACTGGTACCAGATTATGGCACTGGTTGACAACGGTGAAGTTTTGCTGGAAAATCTGTTACTCGACAGTTTGCAGGGCGATGCCCATATTGCATCCTGGTTCGAGCAGTTTGGCGTTACTTCAACACAAAAAGCAGAGGGGGTTCTGTTGGCAAAAAACAAAAACCGACAGCCGGAGAAACTGGTGCTTGATTTTATTGAAAATCCCGATGTGGCGCAAACCATGGCGTGTTTGTGTGTAGCTAAAAATATTCCGTTTCACTTTTCAGGTTTAAAAACTTTGAAGATCAAAGAAACCGACCGGATTGCGGCGCTGCAAAAAGAGCTGGCAAAATTTGGAGCTTCCATAGCCGAACCTGAGTTTGGAGAACTGGCCTGGGATGGAAAGCTGGATCAGGAACAAAAGGAAGAAAATCCAATTATAAATACTTACCACGATCACCGGATGGCCCTGGCTTTTGCCCCAATGGCTTTGGCGGGCTTTTCGATGCGAATTGATGATCCGATGGTAGTTACCAAGTCGTATCCGGGCTTTTGGGAAGATTTGAAACAGGTGGGTTTTTCGGTTGAAGCGGATTAGAACGCAGATGACGCTGATTGATAAGATAATCGCTGATAAAACGCTGTGAAAATCATTTTTATCAGTGTCATCCGTGTTCAAATCTTATAATTTTATAAATATCTTCTTTTTATAAAGTATCCAGGCCGGGATAAAATTAAAGCCAATAAACAGGGCGGCAAATAAAAAGCTACCCAGTTCCAAACTCCAACCGGCGTTTTCAAACCAATTCATCCAGTGGTTGTTTAGGCTGCTTCCGCCAAATTTCCAGGAGTAAAAAGGCAGACGCCAAACATCAGCCAAAACATAAACGGCAATGGCGTTCGAGCCAAATATAATTCCCGGTTTGGTTAAACGCGTGCGGCCAAGCATATCAACAAAAAAGATGCTCGCTGCCAAAACCATTCCGGCCAATCCGGAGGTAACCAGCACAAACGAGCTGGTCCAGATATTCTTATTAATTGGGAAAATATAATTCCAGAAAAAACCAATGATAAAAGCAAAAAACGAGAAGGCGAAAAGGTAAATGACTTTTCGTTCGGCAGTCATTTTGCTGAGTATTAAATGACCTGCGAGCATGCCGGTAATTCCGGTTGCAATGGCCGGAAGTGTACTTAAAAGTCCTTCAGGATCCCAGGTTTTCTGCCATAAATAGCCGGGCAGAAATTTACTGTCGATCCAGGCGGCAATGTTGGCACCGGGCTCCAGCATAACTTTTCCGTAACCGGGTGTTGGTATGAATAGCATCACCAGCCAGTAAATTACCAGTATAGCTCCGGCAACTATGGCCTGTGTTTTCCATTTCGAGTTCAGAAACAGAAAGGCACAGGCTAAAAACACGATGGCAATTCGCTGCAGTACTCCGGCAATCCGTACCTCTTCGAAGCTGAAGCTGGGGAACAACCAAAGCAAAATACCAACTGCAAATATTTTTATCGAGCGAAAAACGATTTTTTTGTACATCGGGCCTTTAGCAACTCCGGCGTTCAGGCGTTTTGTATATGCCAATGCAATTGATACACCAACGATAAAAATGAAAAAAGGAAATATCAGGTCGGTTGGTGTTAAACCATTCCAGCTGGCGTGTTTCAGTGGCGGATAAATATGTGCCCATGTTGCAGGGTTGTTAACCATAATCATTGCGGCAATTGTAAATCCGCGGAAGGCATCAAGCGAAATAAGTCTTTTAAATTCAGTCATTTTATTTAATTGGTATGGTAAGGAATTCTAATAGGTCTAAAATTGTTTTAGAAAATATTAGAAAGTCAAACTTAGCAAAAATATTGAGAGGAGAAAGATGGCCGTTTTAAATTATTCGAGGAGTTCAAAGATATGAGAACGAGACTTGATTCTAATTTGCTCCTCCTGCCAGGAGGAGTGCACGTCTATGCCGGGCACTGTCATTACGTTAAGGCTGTAAGCCTATGTTAATTCAGCCCAAGGCAACGCCTTGGGGACAAGGATTGATGTTTTTTGGTCGCCCTGATAGGGCGGCTAAATTGCCCTTTCAGGGCGCTGTTCTTGTTTGTCGCTTATTACCCAATGCGTTGCATAGGGTTAAAATAAATATAATTTTCAGTCATTTTGTTCATTAACTTAATGACATTGCTATGCCCGGGGGAGGCGGTGTAATGGATGTTACAGATGATGTGGTCTGAGCTTTTTATTTTCGTTTTTTCTGAAAAAACTCCTGCAATAATTCAGCGCACTCGGTTTCAAAAACACCACTAACAATCTCTGTTTTTGGGTGAAGTGCTTTGGCTGCAAACTTTTTAAAACCACGTTTTTCGTCGGAGGCACCATAAACGATTTTTCCAATTTGTGACCAACCCAGCGCTCCGGCACACATTACACAGGGTTCGAGTGTTACATAAAGCGTGCAGTCGTTCAGGTATTTTCCGCCCATCAAGTTGGCAGCAGCAGTAATGGCCTGCATTTCGGCATGCGCAGTTACGTCATTCAGGGTTTCGGTAAGGTTGTGGGCACGTGCAATTATTTTTCCTTTTGATACCACCACGGCTCCCACCGGAATTTCGCCTTCGTCAAAAGCCTGAACAGCTTCTGCAAAGGCCTTTTTCATAAAATATTCGTCGTTAAACGGTTCAATCATAATCCAGAAATATTACTGCGAAGTAAATAAATCTTTGTGTTACTTCGTATCTTCTTCGAGTAACTTTGTGGTTAATTTCTCTTTTCGGCTACAAAGATTCTCCAATAACAAGATAGAACTACAGAATTCGCTGAAAAGCTGCTAAATGTTTCAGGTATAATTGCCAAAATATCACTATTTTCGCACCCTGAATAATATTGCAAGAAAACGTAGGTGTCTGATAAGAAAAGCGCAAATTCAAGGCTTGCGAAGACCGAAAAAACGGAGTTTACTAATGTAATCGAGTATTTTTCGGGCTGGCATGATGCCGAGGTTGAGCTTTTGTTGCAGACATTAAATAAAAGAAAGATATCATGTACAGAACACATACTTGTGGCGAACTTCGAATAGAGAATGCAGGAAATGAAGTAACTCTGGCCGGTTGGGTGCAACGCGTCCGCGACCTGGGAGCCATGACTTTTGTTGATTTACGCGACCGCTACGGGATTACCCAGCTGGTGGTTGACGAGAATACCGATAAAGCAGTTGCCGAAGCACTTGAGCAGTTGGGACGCGAATTTGTGATCCAGGCAAAGGGAACAGTTCGCGAGCGTCAGAGCAAAAACAAAAATATTCCAACCGGCGAAGTGGAAATCGCTTTATCGGAGATAAAAGTGTTAAGCCCGGCAGAACTTCCGCCGTTTACCATTCAGGACGATACAGATGGTGGCGACGATTTGCGGATGAAATACCGTTACCTCGATTTGCGCCGCGATGTAGTACGTGAAAACCTGGTGTTACGTTCGAAAATGGCTCATGCCGTTCGCAATTACCTGAATGCAAAAGATTTTATTGAAACGGAAACGCCGGTATTAATTAAATCGACTCCTGAAGGAGCACGCGATTTTATTGTTCCATCGCGTATGAACGAAGGCCAGTTTTATGCATTGCCACAGTCGCCGCAAACATTTAAGCAGTTGTTGATGATTGCCGGTTTCGACCGCTACTATCAGATTGTAAAGTGTTTCCGCGACGAAGACCTGCGTGCCGACCGTCAGCCGGAGTTTACACAAATCGACTGCGAAATGTCGTTTGTAGAGCAGAAAGATGTGCTGGAAATGTTTGAAGGATTAACCCGCCACATGTTCAAAGAAACGCTGAATGTGGAAGTGGATGAATTCCCTTGGATGCCTTATGCTGAAGCCATGGAGAAATACGGATCGGACAAACCCGACACCCGTTTCGAAATGCTGATCAACGATATTACCGAAACTGTAAAGGGAAAAGATTTTGTGGTGTTCGACTCGGCCGAATACATTGGTGCCATTTGTGCCAAAGGATGCGCCGAATACACACGCAAACAACTTGATGGCCTGACCAATTGGGTAAAACGCCCGCAAATTGGTGCCAAAGGTTTGGTTTATGTGAAGTGTAACGAGGACGGTTCATTCAAATCGTCGGTAGATAAGTTTTACTCGCAAGACGACCTGAAAGACTGGGCCGAAAAAACCGGTGCTGAAGCCGGCGACCTGATTTTGGTAATGAGTGGCGACAAAAAACACATGCTGGATGCATTGGGTGAGTTGCGCCTTGAAATGGGTAAACAACTTGGATTGCGCGACAAAAATGTGTTTAAACCATTGTGGGTTGTTGACTTCCCGTTATTGGAGTGGGACGAAGATACCAAACGTTTTTACGCGATGCACCACCCGTTCACCTCGCCAAAACCTGAGGATATTCCACTGATGGAAACAGATCCGGGTAAAGTACGTGCCAATGCTTATGATCTGGTTATTAATGGTGTTGAAATCGGTGGTGGTTCAGTTCGTATTTTTGATGCTGAGTTGCAATCGAAAATGTTTAGCCTGCTTGGTTTTACCAAAGAAGAGGCCGAAGCACAGTTTGGATTCCTGATGAATGCCTTTAAATATGGTGCGCCGCCACACGCCGGAATCGCTTTTGGTTTCGACCGTTTGGTGTCGTTATTTGCCGGCTTGGATACGATTCGCGACGTTATTGCTTTCCCGAAAAACAATTCCGGCCGCGATGTAATGATCGATTCACCATCGGCAGTTGCCGAAGCTCAGTTGGAGGAACTAAATCTGAAACTGGATTTAAAAGAAAAGAAGTAATTTCTACCACATACAATTGATTTAAAGGAGCCTTCTCGGGCTCCTTTTTTGTTGAAACCGTTAAATCTGACGAAGAATAACAAAAGTTTGTATCGTTGATTAAACTTCCGGTTAATTTTGCACGAAAATCAAAAAACAGAAGGCCAACCTTTACTCATAAAAATTATGCATAAAATAGTACGAAAAAGAATACTGAACCCTGCCGTTGAGGAGATCGTTGTAGAAGCGCCTTACGTGGCCAGGAAATGTCAACCCGGACAATTTATTATCATTATTGTTGAAGAAGGTGGCGAGCGCATTCCTTTAACGATTGCCGATTATAATCGTGAAGAGCAGTCGGTAACAATGATTTACCAGGTTGTAGGGCACTCAACAAAGTTGCTTCAGCAGAAAAATGTGGGTGATTATATTAGCGATGTTGCCGGCCCGCTGGGATTACCTTGTGTGGATCACAAGCCCAAAAAAGTACTTGCAATTGGCGGTGGCGTTGGTGCCGCTCCGTTGTATCCGCAAATAAAAATGCATGCTGAAAACGGCGCTGAAATTGATGTGGTTCTGGGAGGTAGAAGCTTCGAATTTGTAATTCTGCAGGAAGAATTCTCGAAACTGGCAAACCATGTATTTGTTGCCACTGATGATGGAAGTCTTGGAACGAAGGGTTTTGTTACTACGGTTGCGCAAAAATTGTTGGAGGAAGGAAATCAATACGATGAAGTAATTGCCATTGGACCGATTCCGATGATGAAAGCGGTGGTTAATGTGGTAAAACCATTTAATATTCCGATTTCTGTTTCCTTGAATCCTTTGATGGTGGATGGAACCGGAATGTGCGGCGGTTGCCGTGTAACCATTGCCGGAAAAACAAAATTTGCCTGCGTTGATGGCCCCGATTTTAATGGTTACGAGGTAGATTTCGACGAGATTACAGGCCGTCAGGGAATGTACAAAGATCAGGAAAACGGCCATAAATGCAGAATCGGCTTGTCGGGTGAAAATAATAAAGCAGCAAAGCCTGCTGCGCCACTAGCTGCCCAAATGAAAGGCAAATTTAATATGCAGCCACAAAGAACGCCAATGCCGGAGCTCGACCCGATTGAACGCAGTAAATCGTTTGGTGAAGTGGCCATGGGCTATTCGGTGGAAGAGGCGATAAACGAAGCTAAACGTTGTATTCAGTGTAAACGACCTTCGTGTGTAAGCGGTTGCCCGGTAAATGTGAATATCCCCGAGTTTATTGGTCATATTGCACAAGGCGATTTTCAGGAAGCGTACAAAAGCATCAAATCATACAATAGTTTGCCGGCCGTTTGTGGCCGTGTGTGCCCGCAGGAAAACCAGTGCGAAGCCATTTGTGTGCGCGGCAAAAAAGATGAACCTGTGGCCATTGGCCGTTTGGAGCGTTTTATTGCCGATTATGCACGTGAACATATTTTTGAAGAAGAAATACCACAGCACAATTCGGGAAGAAAAGTGGCTGTTATTGGCGCCGGACCTGCCGGAATTGCCTGTGCCGGCGAACTGGCAAAAAAAGGCCACGAGGTGGTTGTTTTCGAAGCGCTTCACACGCCCGGTGGGGTATTGATGTATGGTATTCCGGAATTCCGTTTACCCAAACAAATTGTGCGTGAAGAAATTGACTCCATTAAAAAGATGGGTGTTAAAATTGAGAAAAACGTAATCGTGGGAAAATCGCTTACTGTGGAAGATTTAAAAGTAGATGGTTTTGAAGCCATATTTATTTCTACTGGTGCAGGATTGCCACGTTTCCTGAATATTGAAGGCGAAAACCTGAATGGTGTGTATTCGGCCAACGAATTTCTGACCCGCGTGAACCTAATGGAATCGTTTAAGCGCGAAACACCAAGTCCTGTGCAGAAAGGCGACAAAGTAGCCGTTGTAGGTGGCGGTAATGTAGCAATGGATGCCTGCCGGACTGCCCTGCGTTTAGGAGCCGAAGAAGTTTTCATCATTTACCGACGTGGTGAAGATGAATTGCCGGCGCGGGCTGAAGAAATTGAACATGCCAAAGAAGAAGGCATTCAGTTTAAGTTGCTGGCCAACCCGGTAAAAATTCATGACAATGGTAACGGTTGGGTAGGAGCCATCGAAAATCAGCAAATGGAACTGGGCGAGCCCGATGCATCGGGACGGAGAAGGCCGGTGCCGGTTGAAGGCGAGACTTTTATGCTCGATGTAAATAAGGTTGTAATTGCGGTGGGGCAGTCGCCAAACCCCTTAATTACGCAAAGTACAAAAGGGCTTGATTTGCATTCGTGGGGCGGAATTATTGTGGATGAGCAAACCATGAAAACCAGCAAGGAAAATGTATATGCAGGAGGCGACGTGGTAACAGGTGCAGCAACCGTAATTCTGGCCATGGGAGCCGGAAAAACCGCAGCACAAGCTATCGATGAGCAATTGAATTCGTAGAGCCGTGATGGTTTCACTAAAAGTGAGGCTATCACTAGTGGCAAGTCAACTATGTTGTTACTTCGCTACGTCATGCTGAATTTATTTCAGCATCTCTTAATCAATAAGGATTCCGAAACAAGTTCGGAATGACGAATCCGAAGGTTGAGGATTGACTCAACACTAGTCTGGTACACTCTGGAGATCACAGAATATAAAATAGAAAGGAGCTTTCGGGCTCCTTTTTTATGGGAATTTTACGAAAGTTACTGTGTTTTACTGCCCCCCCCTAATCCCCCGACTACGGTGTACACACAATTATTCTAGGGATCCTGTTTTACAATCGACCTTTAATATGCGGCGCAAGATAGGGTTGTATTTCAAAAACCGGTAGCAGTTGCGCCTTTGTCATTTTTCTCTTCTGTCCCCGGGGCTGCGCTCCCTGCGGGTGCTTCCCCCGGGCTATTGATTACGCACCCTTGGTGCTTAAAGCCCCGAAGCGGGCGACAGGCAATAGCCCGGTGCGAGTGGCTGAGTTTACGAAGACACAAAGCGCCGGGTAAAAGATCGATAAAAAATCGTTCGGCGTCTAAAATTGATTAGAATTGGTCAGCTTGTTCCGAACGAAAAATCGTTGCAGAATCATTTGAAAAATGGGAATATTTAGGTTGTGTGTACACCGTGGTAATCCCCCGAAGGGGGACTATTCCTCTCCGCCAGCTGGCGGAAGGTTAGGTGCGATGCAAATATTATTGGAATTGATATCTAAAGTTTATTTCTCAACCGTCAAAACCAAAATTTTATCACCAGCCTGCAACGAGCACTCAGAAGAGAACAGTCTGATCTTTCCTTTTTTATCCTCAATCAGAATGGGCAACGTTTCTTGCAGATTAATTTTGTTATCGGCTATCCATTGTTTGCACGACATTTCCTTTTCAACGAGAAGGCTACTTTCCCCGGCTTCATCGAGCTGCATTTTGTGCATCCACTCATCGAGGCCAACCGGCGCAGCAAACAACAGATTTCTGTTTTCAGGTTCTGTATCATTAAGCTCCCCTGACGGTGATTGGCTTATAGCAATTTGTGGCACAAGGAACTTTTCTTTTGCCATTTTACCAGCCAGGTAGTTTACCCGGTTATTGGTTGTCATTCCAACAACTGTTGACACGTTATCAGCATGAATATCTTCCCAGGTGGTTTCATTTAAGGCATTTCCAAACAGGCTGTTAAATCCGGCCTTTTCGGCCCTGGCAACCTGTTCCGGGTTGTTATCAATAAGCGTAACCGGCTCCTGGTCTTTGAAATATTTGGCCAGAATAAGGCTCAGCGGATTCACCCCCAGGAAAACAATTCCGTTTCGTTCTTCCATGTACACCAATTCGCCCCGTTTGCGTAGCCATTTGGTGGTCCAGCTTAAAAGCACAGGTACGGTAAGTGTGGTAAAAATGGCCATAAACACCAATATGGAGAAAATAGTTTTGTCGATAATGCCCATTCCAAGGCCGATTTCTGCAATAATAATTTCAACAGCTCCGCGGCCATTCATCCCCGTTCCAATGGTAAGCCCTTCGCGCCAGCCATTTCGCGAGGGGAGGTAAAACAAAGCAGTACCCACAATTTTACCCACAATTGCCAGTGATGTAATCAGTATCAGCAATCCCAGGTCGGTTTGAAATACGGTAACATCAACAAAAAATCCGGCTGTAACAAAGAATATCGGGGCCATAAATCCGATCGAGACATCGTAAAATGCTTTGTTCAGTTCTTTCGAAATCTTTTTGGGGAACAGGTTGTCTTTAATAAATAAACCGGCCATAAATGCTCCTAAAATGCTGTGCATTCCGGCTAGCTCTGCCAGCTCGCAATAACCAAAAGTAACGATCAGGATTATGGTGAAATAGGCAGTGCTACTTTTCATGCCCGAACGCGAAATATACTTTCCGAGGCGGGGCAAAAGGAAAACGCCAATGGAAATGGTAAGCCCAAAAAATACCAGGATTTTCCCGCCAATCAGGAGCAGTTCGCTAATGTTTAGCACATTGGTTTCGGCAAAGTTGGTGATGCCCGAAAAGATAACCAGTGCCAGCGTATCGGAGATGAGTGCGCCGGCCATTAACACATAAGCAATACGGGTGTTCAGCAGTTTCAGGTCGATAAGAATTCGGCTTTTGGTGGCCAGCGATGTTACACCAATGGCAATGGCAACAAATAGCCCGGCAATGGGCGTTCCGCCCGTCCAGACGATCGCAAAATAGCCCAAAACAAAGGGGACAAAAAATCCACCTATGGCGGCCAGCAATCCCGCCCAGGAAGCTTTCTTCAGGTCGCGAAAATCGATTTCCATCCCGATGTAAACCATCAACAGGATAATACCAATTTCGGCCAGCACTTTAACGGCCTCGGAATATTCGAGCCATCCCAACACGGCAGGTCCCAGCACAATACCTATCAGCAATTCGCCGAGAATGGCGGGGTAACCAATTTTTCGTATCGCTACACCTCCAAGATATGCCGCAAGTAATACCGCAGAAATATTAAGAATGTTAATGTGAAATTCTTCCATCGTGCTGTTTTTAAGTTATACCAATTGTTTTTCAGTGTGAGCCTTAAGCAAAACGGTGAAATGACATTGGTTAATGCCGATTGAAGAGGTGAATTATCATAGATAAGGCTCATTCTGATCTCACATCTGTATTATCTCCCTGCTACAATATATGAAATTTAGTCCAAATAGAATACCTGCTAGTATTAAATGAATTGTTAATGTGTTAGCAGCTGTATTACTGCATTAAGAAAGGGGAGGAGCGGGTTGGAAAATAATGATCCGGCTATTAATCCGGGTTTTCGTTTTTTCCAAATGGCGAAGGAATATAGGGTTCGCCATTCAGTACTTTTACGGTATTTGTAATTGAAAGCAAGGTGTTTATCAGAAGCACCCCCAGGAGCGGAGTAGTAACATTTGCTTTCCAGTAAACCCACAGGCAACCTATAAGAACGCCACAAATCATAAGTTGAAAGCTGATAACCGAACGGTAGTGGCGTGACATCGCTTTTGTTTTGTGCTTTTTTGCCCGCCACATCAGCACCGTTGGAAACACTATCGGAATAATGCCACTCAAATGTAAAAATCCTAACCAGGTGTTGTTGTTGTGTTCCCTTTCCTCACTTTCCCCGGCTTCATTGGCTGTGAACAAACAAAAATCGACTTCCAGTGCTTTTGCAATCATCTGCAGGGTATAAGCCCGCGGATCAACCTGCCCGTTTTCAATACGCTGAATCGTTCGGGTGCTCACTTCCGTTTTTTCGGCCAGCTCTTCCTGGGTCATGCCCTTTTTAATTCGCAGTTCTTTAATGAGTTTTCCGGTTTCCATAATGGTTTTTTATTACTTCAAATGTCTCACTCCTTCCGATAACTTACAACAGCACATGCACGACATTTACACGACATATTAATTTTTCCAGGCCTTTCTTAGCCTATATCAACTGATTTTTCTATTCAATTTTCGATGCCTTCCTTCCCTGTACATTAAAGCCGCTTATTAAATCTCCGTCGTTGGTGAAATTGATATACTCGCCATCGTTTTTGTCAAAGAAGGTATATTCCGATTCGGGTAGTATAAAAACTGGTTCGTCGAGGAAGTCTGCTGAAAGTTCCAGCCCGTTATTTTTTACTGTAATCTGAACCATCCCCAAGCCCTCTAATGTGTAGTTTCCTGCAAATTGTTGAAGTTGTTCTTCCGACTGTTCTTTTATTTCCCGAATCATTGGATCAACTCCCGGTAAATCATATTCCCTGGCTATACTCAGTAATATCTCCTGTATAATACTCCCATTATCCGAGTTAACCATAACAACAACTGCATGTGGAGTTTCTTTCCAGGCCACCAATTGTGCACGGAAACCTTCATCAGCCCCTCCATGTCCGAAGGTATGTTCGCTAATGCCCGGGCCAAGTCCGTGATTATTTTTTCCCGGTGTAAGCATTTCATTAACCGTTTCTGTTTTCAGCAATCCGTCTTCCTGCTTTTGATAAATGTGCTGAATTTCTTTTGCCCACAATATTAGTTGCGATGGAGTTGTCCAAAGTCCTGCAGCCGCCATTTCGGGGTAAATAGGCCATTTCCCTTCAACTTCATCGCCGTTACCCCGGTAACCTGTTGCTGCTATGTAATGATACTTTTCCGGCAGCGGATTTTCAAAAGTACTTGATTTCAGGCCCAGCGGATCGAGAACATTTTCCTGCATTATTTCAGGGAAAGGCTTTTGCCCGATATCCGTAATCATTAGTTGCATAATGGTATATCCGCCTCCCGAGTACATCCAGCTATCTCCGGGTTCTTTGTATACCCGTACCGAATCGGTGTTACCTTTCCCGTCAAGCACATCGGCAACAGTTGGTATTGTGTCCCCTTGGTCGTATCCAGGAAATCCCCAAACGGTCAAGCCGGCGGTGTGATTCAGAATTCTTCGTGTAGTAACTTTTTCTTTTTCAGTAAATTCATTCTCGGGCAGTTTCCAGCTGGTGAGGTAATTATTAATATTCGAATCCAGACTGATTTCCCCGGTTTCGGCCAGTTGATGTGCCCTGAGTGCTGCAACCGGTTTGCTTATAGAACCCGCCAGAAACATGGTTTCGGCAGTTACTTCGCGGTTTTCGGAACGATCGGCCATTCCGTATCCTTTAGCCCATTCAATTTCGCCATTCACCAGCATTGCAATACTTGCCCCGGGAATATTAAGCTCTTTCAGGCGTTCTTCAATATTGTAATGGGGCACGCTGTCTCCTTCTATCTGCAAATTGGGTTGAAGTCCGTTTTCGATTCTAAGAATCTTTTCTTCCAATAATTGCTTTTCCTTTTGCTGAGAGCAACTAGTCAGAAGTAGTAAACCGAGGAAAAGATAAGGTATACGCATCGTTTTTGTTTTAATTATTTTGATTTAGAACGGTCACTTGCAAGTTGTCGTTGCGGATTTCGAAGAGCGTCAGCGTCCGCCAGGACGAAGACGGCCAGGAAAGGAGCAGTGACTACATGCCGAACTATTCCCGAAATGAACTTTGCTAATTGTTAGTTTGAATTAATTTTCACTGATCGGGCAAAATTAACCTGTGCAGGTTTTCAATCGTTCAATTTTTGTTTCTATTTTATCTTGTGCACCAGCTGTTTTAGGTATGTCTAATGCTTCAATGCTAAAACATATCGTTAACATTATTTCTAAATGTTGTGAAACATGCATTAAATCAGTATGTTCACATATTTACCCAGCAGCCTTATCAATTTATTTGTTTCGATGGGTTTTGAGATATAATCGTTACTTCCTATTGCTAAAAACTTATTCCTGTCGGTGGGCATTGCATAAGCTGTTTGCGCAATAATAGGAACGTTTTGATTAAAAGTTCTGATTTGCCGGATGGCTTCTTCGCCATTCATAACAGGCATTTTAATGTCCATCAGCACCAGTGATATTTCATTGTCATTCCGAACCATTTCAACCGCTTCTGCTCCATTTTTAGCATATGCAATCCTGAATCCCTTTTGCTTCAACAGATTTTTAAGGAACTGATAACTCATTTCATCATCCTCGGCAACTAAAATCTTGTGGTTGTCTTTCACGCTTTTTTCTATAGTTTCAGGTATAATTGTTTCGGGTTTCTCCGGCTTTGCTTCAGTTTTTGGCAGGTTAAAAAAGAAAGTACTTCCTTTCCCTACTTCCGATTCCTCCCATAAATCGCCACCAAGCAACTGTGCATAAGCTTTGGCAATCGACAAGCCTAAGCCCGCTCCTTCGTGTGCCCTGCTTAATGATAAATCAGCCTGCACAAAGCGGTCGAAAATGGCATGAAGTCGATTTTCCGGGATGCCTACACCCGTATCTTTTACAAAAAATACAATGTCATTCTCTTTGTCGTAGCTTCCAATTTCTATGCTTCCGTTGTTGGTAAATTTTATAGCATTACTTACCAGGTTTATAAAAATACCTGAAAGCAGGTTTTTATCCGTATGTAACATGGTATTTGTGTCCATGTATTTGCTGGTGCATGTAATTTTATTACTTTTTTGTGCAGCGAGAGGTGTACTTGTGCTTACTATATTTTCCAATATATCTGAAATAATAATACCTGATTTATGCGCTTTTATTTGTTGGGTTTCTATTTGAGAAATATCAATTAAATCGTTAACAGTAGTGAGTAGTCGTTCGCCACTTTTGTTTATTATATCATAGAAATGTATCCGCGTTTCTTCATCAACCGGCGAATCTTTTAACAGGCTCATAAAGCCAATAATGGCATTCATTGGGGTGCGAATTTCATGACTAATGTTTTGCAGGAACACACTTTTTAAGCGGTTACTTTCCTCGGCTTTTTCCTTCGCTTCTTTCAGTTTGGTAATTATCGCATTTTTTTCGGTAACATTTTCGCCCAAAACGGATATGCCTTTCATTTTTCCCTTTTTGTCTTTTACCAGCATGATGTGCGACATTACATGAAGCAATTTATTGTCTTTGGTTCGAATTTTTCCCTCGTGGTAATACACATCTCTATTGGTTTTTAATAATTCAGTGACAAGGTTTTCCGCTTTTTGTTTGTCATCATCAGGCACAAAAATTTCTTGGGCACTTTTTCCAATCAGCTCTTCTTCCGTATAGCCTGTATTTTTAATCAGGTAGTTGTTACAGGATATAAAATTGCCGTTTAAATCGAGGTTGAAAAAGAACATATTAATGTTTTGCATTATGCGCACAAACCGTTGTTCCGGTTCGATAAACCTGTCTTTTGCTTTTTCGTTTTCCCAGTTTATCAGTTGCCTGTTCATTAATATTCCTATAAACCAGGGTGATAAGCGGATATATTAACATTACCGGGAAGACTAATCGTTGCAGAAAATTAACGAATTCTTCTTTGGGCAATATAATCAGCCATAAAAGCATAACAGCATGTGTTAAAATGCCCAAAATATATAGCGATAAAATGCCATTGGGCTTGCCTCTTTTTTGCTGAAAATGGCGCCACCCAATGCCCAGTAAACCCGACGACGCAATTAATAGAAGGCCAAGAACCACAAGGTCGCCGCCAATTATAATCCGGTAAATAGCCATAAGAAGCATGGCAACAATAGTAGGTATAGCCCCAAGGTATAAACCCGAAATGGATAATAAAACAGTACGTAAATCTAAACTATGTCCCGGCTGATACATCCAGCGGTTATACATAAAAAACATACCAATAACCCCCACAACAACCCCAATTAATACCTTCGGTAAAATACGCTCTGATCGGATGTTTTCAATCCACCGTTTACCATAGAAAAAAGTAAAAACCAAAAGAAAGGCTACATTTTGAATCAATTCTACAACAAATGATTTTTCCATAGTTTTTTGTTTACAATGGTCTAAATATACGAATTTGGCTTTGTATTGAGAAGTTCCCCAACGAATCAGTATTTATTTACCGGCCAGTTCGCGAAGGGTTTGCCGCAGAATGGTTACTTCCAGCTCGAGCTCCCGTACCCGGTTGTGCAGATTTTCATTTTCTTTTAGCAATTCGGTATCGGTGCAGTCGGGTTCCGAAGTGGAGGCGTAAATATGGTTTTTTAATAAAAACCATTGCGTGGCCACTTTGGTATTATATTAGAAATAAAGCGGTAAATATCACCGCTTTTAGTGGCTGCTACAAATCTTCAATATCGCAATTATACCACGTTTTGTCTACTGTAAATCCGCTTTTTTCGTAGAGTTTGATTGCCGACTCATTCCAATTCAGTACTTGCAGACGGAAGCGTTTGCACTTTTCGGCTTTGGCTACTTCAAACATTTTATCCATTAAGCGGGTGCCCAATCCGTTGCCGCGGTAGGCTTCTTTTACGTACAGGTCGTCGAGGTACAAGGTTTTTCCTACCCAGGTATAGTACGAGAAATAGTAAAGTGCCATTCCTATAATTTCTTTTTCTTCGGTTTCGGCCACATAACAATTAAAGTAGTCTTTCTGCTTGTACATTAGTTCCAGCGAATTACTCACCTTGTCAAGGCTTTCTTCATATTCTGCCAGTTCCGTAATCAGCCCGAATATTGCCGGGAAATCTTTATCTGTCGCTTTTCTAATATTAATATCCATGTATAAAATTTAATTAAGTTGAAGTTTGGCCGAAGCTTTTATAGCTCCGTTTATAACAATTTCGAAAGTATGCTGGCCGGGGTAGTGTTTGCGTGTGCTCATATTTTTGAAGGTGTGTTTTTTGCTGATGGTGTGTACGCCCGGTTTCATTTCTACTTCTTTAATCTGAAAAACTTTGGGCGATGTTTTGCCGCTGGCTTTTACAAAATGAACAATGTATTCGATGCGCACTTTTTGTTTTTGTTTGGTATCGATGGCGAGTTTGAAATGAAACGAAATATCGTCGCCAATTGCCGGTGCAGTGTTCGAAAGTTGAAAATCCTCTACTTTCATCAGTTCCGGATTGGCAAACCCAAACAGCAACATTGCTCTTTTATTTCCTTGTTTAAGCAGGGTGCGGCAAGCGTGTTTTATAATCCAGTCGGTATTTTCGGATTTTCCCTGCCAGCGCTCGCAAATATCGAGCACCAGTTCCGGGTGATCTTTTGATATGTCGTTAAGGTTATTGGCCACACTTTTTTGAACAAATTCTTCAGGATCGTCTTTCAGCTTTTCCAGAATTGGCAAAATCAGCGACGGATCTTTTTTCAAAGCCGGCACACCTGATGCCCATGGCAGGCGGGGGCGACATCCTTCGCTGGCAAAGCGCCTTACCCGAAAATCGTCGCTCCCGGCCCAGGCGAGCATGTATTTCATGGCACCTTCCAGGTCTTTATTTAAAAACGGCCTGATTCCAAATTCCGAACTTCCGCACTTGGTGAGTTCGCCCAGTGCGGGCAAAGCAATGTACCAGTGCTCTTGGCCGTAAACTTCAACATAATCGGGTAAAACAATGGCTTCGAAACCGGAAACTTTCGGAACGATAGCGATCAGTATTTGAACTGCTTTCCCAAAGTTGTGTGGCAGAAACTGGTGCAGGCATAAGGTAGTATGCCGCATTTTTTCTTTTAACTCGCGCTCGGGCCAGTCTTTATCGCATACTGCGGCAACAAATTCCTCCGACTGAAACGGCGGATACACATCTTTTAAAACGGTTCCGAAAAGTTGAACTTTCTCCAAAGGAAACAAAGTGTCTTTAAGTTTGTCGGCCATGGTAGTAGTTTTTAGCTAAGTTTATTCAGTTCATCAAAAAGTTGTTCCTGCTGTGTTTTTAACGTTTGCCACACCTGTTTTCTGAATGTTTTCAGGATGAAAAGTCGTGCTCTTCCAATTGTTTTTAGCAACAGAATGTACCAGCGAAAAGCCAGTTTTCCAACAAATGGGAGCGATATAAAAAACAATAGTTTATGCCACCACAAAGGGAGCCAGCCGGATATTGCCCAGGTCTCGATTAAATAAACAATAGGGAAGAGCGTAAAGCCCAGTACCAGAGCGAATGAACTCCAGAAGGCAAAGTCTTTTATTTTTTTCCGAACAATGGAGTCGATGGCAAAAAACGGAATGGCGTTAAACAGAAATCCAAAAGCAAAAACCGGCAAGGTAATTAGCAAAAGCAGTTTGTTGAGGCCTAATTTCCAGAAGTTGTTTTCATGACTTTCAACCAGCCACGAGCGCAGGCCATATTTTCGTACATTGGTGTCGAAATGTTTGGCGGCGCTGCAAATCTTTTCTGTTTTTTCGTTGTTGCTGGTGTCCAGTTCATCCAGGATTTTTACCAGTTGCTGGTCGGTTTTGAAACGATTAAGAAATCCATTTCGCTCACCTGATTTTTTTGCAAACGCTTTTCCGTAAATCGCCCGTATTAGCTCGAAACATTCGTAATGCTCTTTACTTTTAATGTTTATTGTAAGTGGCTCAATGGCTTTTTCAAGTGCATCGCGCAAGGCCAGTGTTGCGGCGCTGGGGTTTTCGTTATAGGCTTCCAGAAAATCATTGACCAAAATTGGCTCACCAAAATTAACCAACACGCTGCGGTTAAATTTCCAGTAACTGCTGTAATAAATTCCGGTTGGCACAATGTGGATGTCGAGGTTATTGTCGGCTTTTTCTTCGGCCTGAAAAACAATACGCGGAACAGCTTTTTTGTGCGATAACATTTGTCGTTTTGCCGAGTGGGCCGCTTCGGGAAAAAGGGCCAGGGCACAATTATTCTCCAGTACTTTTATCGAGTCGGCAAAGGTTTTGTCGTTCTTCGCAAGCTGATCTTTTCCGTCGCGCATGCGGTAAACGGGCATGATTTTCAGAAAACGTAAGGCCAGCGTTATAATGCCCGGTTTAAAAATATCGGCACGTGCCAGCCACACCGGCTGATAACGGGTGTGCAAAAGTATAGCCATCGGGTCGCTCAAAGCATTCTGATGGTTAGGTGCAAAAAGTATCGGTTTGTTTTTTGGGATGTAAGCCTGGCCGTTTAAAATAATTTTATCATGAATAATCCAGTCGACAAAACGGATGTACTGCTTTAACAGCCAGTATCCCAATGACCACTTTTCGTATTTCATTTTAAAATTGAGTTTATCTGGTTAGCTTAAACCGCGCCATAAACGAAGATACGGCAAATCCGCTTAAAATATGCCAAACACCCCACCAGGCTGCAATAATAGTCATTCCGCCAAGCTCCAGCTCGGGAGGGAATATTTTGGGATTAAACATGAGCACGAGTGCCAGGCCGGAGTTTTGGATGCCGGTTTCTATTGTAATGGTTCGTTTGTCAATACGTGGTAATCGGAAAATGCTGCTAATGCTGAAACCGGCCAAAAGTGCCAGTCCGTTATGAATAAGAACAATAAGAAACACCAGGTGAATAAACTTCATAAAATGTTCGAAATTGGCACTTAGCAATGCAACTACAAAACCGATAAAAATAACAATTGAAATTTTGCGAATGGGTTTTTTGATTTTATGCGTTATCACCGGGAAATATTGTGCGATCAGCAATCCGGCAACAACCGGAATACCCAACAATATTACCACCGTTTGCACCATCTGGAAGAAATCGATTTTTATGGGTACGAGGTAATCACCGGCACCTTTGGTGTTGTAAAAGTTTATGAACATATCGCCCCAAAGCGCAAAATTTATGGGAGTCATAAAAGTGGCTGCAAGTGTTGCAATGGCCGTTAAACTTACCGATAAGGCCAGATTGCCTTTTGCAAGGGCGCTCATAAAATTCGAGATATTACCACCCGGACATGAGGCAATTAACAACATACCGAGTGCTACGGTTGGCGTTGGATTTAGCAATATAACAAACAAAAAAGTTACCGCCGGAAGAAGCACAAATTGTGAAACAACACCAACAATAACCGATTTGGGGCGCATTATGAGTTGTTTGAAATGCTCGATCTTAATGTCGAGGGCAACACCAAACATTATAAATGCAATGGTGATATTAAGGGCTAATAAACCTGATGGCGAAAAATTGAGCCTGACATTGTCAAGAACTTCCAGTGCTTCTTTCATGTAATTAGTTTTGAGGCGCCAAAATAGTAAACAATGCTGATATATCATAAAAAAAACCGGCATTGAACGCTAATGATCAATGCCGGTTTTGGTAATTATAAGGTTTTTCCTATTTGCTGAGAAGCAACTTTTTCATCTTGTCGTGAACGTCGGTATTTTCCATAATACCCATAAATTCCTCAGCTCCCGGTCCGTATGCAAAAACCGGAACCATAACCGCCGAGTGGCTGGTTGTTGGGTAATCGGCTTTTACCATTCCGGTGCTCATGTCGCCACCTGTTAAAGCCATTCCTCCGGTTTCGTGATCGGCAGTAACCACTACAAGGGTCTCACCATCTTTGGCTGCAAACTCAAGGGCTTTGCCAATTGTACGGTCAAAGTCGAGCATATCTTCAACAATGTAAACCGTGCTGCTGGCATGGCCACCCCAATCAATTTGCGAGCCTTCAATCATCAGGAAGAATCCTTTTTTGCTATTGTCAAGAATGTTAAGTGCTGTAGATGTTGCAATCGGTAGCATATCGCCACGTTCTGCCACTCTTCCGTTGTGAACTCCGGCAGTTAAACCGGCCAGTTTTCCACTTTTTACTTTGGCTATCTTATTGATGTCGGTTTCATAAGTGTAACCTTTATCTTCAAGCTCTTTAACCAGATTACGTCCATCTTTGCGTTTGGTAAAATGATCGTTTCCACCGCCGATAAACACATCAATGTCGGTGTTCAGGAAATCTGTAGCAATGTTTTCGTACATATTTCGGCTGGGCTGATGCGCTATAAACGATGCAGGAGTGGCGTGTGTAATTGCCGCAGTGGCAATCAGTCCAGTCGCCAATCCTTTATCAGCGGCTTCTTCAAGTATTGATTTTACTTTAACGGTATCGGCATCAACGCCAATTGCGCCGTTGTATGTCTTTACACCACAGGCCAGGGCTGTTCCGCCGGCTGCCGAATCGGTAATATAATTATCGGCCGACTGGGTTTTTGAAAAACCAATGTGGCGGAAGTTTTCGAGAAATAAATGTCCCTGGTTTGCTGTAATTCCGGAAAAAACCTGGCTTACTCCCATACCGTCGCCAATAAGGAAAATAACGTTTTTGGGTTTCTTTGCTTTAAACTTTTGTGGATAAATTTTTACCTCGTAAGGGGTGTTGCCCGGGTAAATTTTGTCTGTATTTTCTGATTTTGCATTAAGGTATGCATCTTGCCCAAATGTCCCGATAGTGAGGGCACAAAAGGCAAATAATAAAAATAATTTTTGTAACATGTTTTTTTATTTAATTGCTGTAAAAGTACTGTATTTCAATTATAGAACCTTAAATTAACAATAATAAACTGTGAATAGTTTTGTAGAGTCAGCTGAATTTTTCAATTTCTTCTTTATCGAACTCGGTGTTTAGCGTAAAATAAGTTCCGTCTTGCGTAGTATGCATTTTTATGATGTCGATAATTACAAAGTTGCTTAGTATTTCTTCCGCTTTGTTACGCGATAAACGTGCTTTTCGCATAAATTTTGAAAAGGTGATGGATTCATTTTTTCGCAAATAGTCGATCAGAAAACGCTCGTCGTCGGAGTAGCTAAAGTAAACGCCTTTTGGGCTTTTCTCCTTTCTCCACACTTCCAGCTGTATTTTGTGGGCCAGAATATTTTCGTCCTTTTGCCTGATATAGGCCAGCCATTTTCCGTTTTCATCTTTTGCAAAATGTGGTTTTTTATCGCTGGCTTCAATCCCGATCTCTAAAACGGTTTTCCCCTCAATGTGCCATTGATGGGTGGTGAAATTAATCTGAGGCTTGCTGTATATTTTAGCTGCCGCTTCAATCATGTAAAACTCTTCGTCGCTGCTAATGCCGGCAATTTTGCCATTGTCTTTTACGCCAATAAGCAAACGCCCTCCATCGGTATTGGCAAAGGCCACCAGCGATTTGGCAATTTTTTTCGAGTCGTTAATACAAAACTTAAAATCCTGCTGCTGATGCTCTCCTTCTGCAATAAGTTTATAAATATAACTGCTCATGTGTTACTTGTTTTTTTGGGCTTAATAAATACCGGTCACTACTTCATCCACTCAAACGTTACATAGTGGTCCTGGTTCATTCCCAGGTTTTCGTAGGTGTTTTGTGCTGCCACATTTGTTTTGTCGGCATAAAGGCGAATTCCGTTAAGGTTGTCGGCTTTCAGTACCCTATCTTTTATGTGAGCATACATTTTTCGGTAAACACCTTTGCGTCTGAATTCGGGGCTAACATAAACCGACTGTATCCACAAAATTGTTCCGTTGCGCCAGTCGCTCCACTCAAAAGTGGTTAATAGCGAACTTACCACCTGCCCGTTAATTTCAGCTACGTAATAGTGGCCTTTTTTGCTGTCGTTTAAAACAGCTTCAACACCTTTCTCAACGGTTGGTGCGTGCAATTCAATACCTTCTGTTTCGTGCGCCATTGCCAACTGAAATGTTACCAGTGTTTTGTGATCCTGTAAAGTTGCCTGTCGTATTATCATATTTTTAGTTTGAAACCAGCGAAATTAATAATTCCACAGAAATCGTTAATTTTCGCCAAAAGTTATACCAATTGTACTTTATTTTGCCGCATGGCAAAAAGAAAGTTTACAATAGCCTGTCCCGAAATCTTTTCGGGAGTTAATGCCGATAATACAACAAAGGAGGAGACTGAACGAAGTGAAAGTATGCGACATTTTGTTGTTAAATCGGTATTAATTTATGTGAGTTGCTGAATGTATTTAGGATTTTTGAATAGTTAGAAATCGAAAAAATAAAACAGATGAAGATAGTAGTAGCCTCAAAAAATCCGGTAAAAATTAATGCCGCCGTTGAGGGATTTTGTACCTATTTTGAAGACGTTGAAGTGTTGGGTGTTTCGGTTGAATCGGGTGTTTCGGACCAGCCAAAAGGCGATGAGGAAACACTTAAAGGTGCGTTAAATCGTGTGGAAAATGCGAGAAATGAATTTGGTGATGCCGATTATTGGGTGGGTATTGAAGGTGGACTTTCGGTGAATGGTTTGGATATTGAAGCTTTTGCCTGGATCGTTATCACATCGAAAGAAAAAACCGGGAAGGCGCGAACAACAAGTTTTCAGCTGCCTGTAAAGGTGGCCGAATTAATTGCCGAAGGTTATGAACTGGGGCACGCCAACGATATTTTGTTTAAACAACAAAACTCGAAACAAAAAAGCGGTGCTGTGGGCTTGTTAACGGGGAATAAAGTTAACCGGACCGCCCTTTATAAACAGGCGGTTCAGCTGGCATTGGTGCCATTTTTAAACCCCGGTTTATATTAGCTTTCTATCCGATCCATAATTTCGTCAACACGAATGCGCTCTTCGTGTAAAAGTACTAACTGTAGTTTTTCTTTTTCTAAACGTTCGCTAACCATTGGCCCAACTTCGCCGGTTACAATGGTGGTTACCCCCTGTTCTTTTAAAAAATCAACTAATTTAATACCACTGTGCGATTCGTTTAAAAATTTATTTTCCTCAATGGAATACTGGTTTTTCTCCACATCAAACAATACAATGTATTCACACTTTCCGAAACGGAGATCAAGAAATGACTTTTCTGTTTTGCCCGAGGATGTAATCGCAAATATTTTACTCATAGTATAATCGTTTTAGATTTTAATAATAACAATTATATCCCAAATTGTTTAATCTTTTTTTAATTTGTTTAGTTCTTCCCAGTATTCAACGGCTCGTCGGGTGTGCGGAATACAAATGGTTCCGCCAACCACGTTAGCAACACTAAACACTTCAAAAACTTCATCGGTGGTAACATTTAGCTCGTGGCATTTCTCGAGGTGGTATTTTACGCAGTCGTCGCAGCGCAGCACCAACGATGTGGCCAGTCCCAGCATTTCTTTTACATTGGCACCCAAAGCGCCTTCTTTGTAAGTTAGCGTATCGAGACTAAAAATGCGCTTCATTACTTTATTGTCCGAAGCCAGAATTTTCTCATTCATTTTTGCCCGGTAGCTGCCAAATTCTTCCACTAAATTTTCCATATCTTCATTGCCATTATGTTGCGGTAAAGTTAGGCTAAGTTTTAAAATCATGAAAAAGCCGGCGAAAAAATATCAACAGTTAAAAGTTGTATTTCGCCCCGCTCATATTACTTCTACTTTAAGGCAATGTTATGTGGATAAAAACCGTTCGTGTTTTAGATGTTTTTAAATTATATTTGCGCACTCAATAAAAAAGGAATAATGAGGACTTTTTTGCTGGTTTTAGTTGGTCTGTTGGCCACAAATTTCTTGTTCGCCCAGGTTAATCTTTCTGAAGAAATAGTTGCAGATACATGCAATATTGCTCTACTTGAGCGGCTGAATGTGAACAGAGATGCACGGCTCGACAAAATGCTAAAATGGCATGTTGAAAAGAACCAAAAAAGAGAGGGGATGGATGGATACAGGGTTGAAATCTTTTTTAGTTCGAGTTTGGACGCTAAAGAACAAGCCCTTAACCTAAAAACTGAATTTCTGACAAACTACCCGGATTTTCCTGTTCATATAAAATTTATTGCCCCAAACTTTCGGGTTCGGGTAGGCGATTTTAGAACGAAAAACGAGGCGCTGAAGTTGTATAAGCAAATTCAAAAAGATTATCCTGCAGCTTTTATTGTTCCTGATGTAATCGAATTTCCATTGTTGAAACAAAATCAGTATGAGTGACCAGATTAAACACGAGTGTGGCATTGCTTTAATTCGTTTGTTAAAACCGCTTTCTTACTACCATAAAAAGTATGGCACCTGGAAGTACGGACTGAACAAGTTGTACCTTTTAATGGAGAAACAGCACAATCGCGGACAGGATGGCGCCGGAATTTGCTGTGTAAAATCCGACCTCGATCCGGGGAATCCGTACATAAGCCGGTTTCGCTCGGTTGAGCAAAATCCAATAAAAGATGTTTTTGATAAGGTGAACAAACCTTTGAAAAAAGCCAAGCGCAACAACTTCGATATTAACGACCCGGAATGGGCCGAAAACAATTTCCCGTTTGCCGGAACACTTTACCTGGGGCACTTGCGCTATGGTACCTTTGGGAAAAACAGCATTGATTTTACGCATCCGGTAATGCGCCAGAACAACTGGAAATCGCGTAACCTGGTATTGGCTGGCAACTTTAACCTTACCAATACCGACGAGCTTTTTAATGTGCTGCTTAATCTGGGGCAGCATCCAAAAGCTTACACCGACACCGTAACGGCACTCGAAAAAGTAGGGCATTTTCTTGATGAGGAAAACCAGCTGCTTTTCAGAAGATACAAAAACGAAGGCTACGATAACAACGAGATTTCGCCGTTGATTGAGCAAAACCTCGATATTCAGAATATTCTGGAACGTGCATCGAAAGACTGGGATGGCGGTTATGCTATGGCTGGTTTAATCGGGCATGGCGATGCTTTTGTGGTTCGTGATCCGTGGGGAATTCGCCCGGCACATTACTATGCCGACGATGAAATTGTAGTGGTAGCTTCCGAGCGCCCTGTAATTCAAACAGTAATGAACCTTGGAGAAGACGATGTTCAGGAAATTGGTCCGGGTGAGGGACTGATCATTAAAAAGAACGGAAAAGTTTCGCGAGAAATGATTCGTGTGCCGCACAAACGGAAGTCGTGTTCGTTCGAGCGTATTTATTTTTCGCGCGGTAGCGATAAGACAATTTATCAGGAACGAAAGCAGTTGGGGCGTTTGCTCACTCCAATTGTTTTGGAGGTTGTTGATTACGATTATGAAAATACCGTATTCTCGTACATTCCTAACACCGCAGAAACCGCTTTTTATGGTTTGGTTGATGGCGTTCGCAGTCAGTTGGTAGATTGGAAAATCGGCCAGATACAGAAGAAGAACGGTTCGTTATCCGATAAGGATATTAAGCGAATTTTGTCGTTTGAGCCGCGGGTAGAAAAAATTGCCATTAAAGATGTGAAGCTGCGAACTTTTATCGCCGACGATGCCAGTCGCGACGATTTGGTAGCGCACGTTTACGATGTTACTTATGGTGTAATTCAGAAAGATAAAGATACACTGGTAATTATCGACGACTCGATTGTGCGCGGTACAACCCTGAAAAATAGTATTTTGAAAATACTCGACCGGTTGAAGCCGAAAAAGATCATTGTTGTTTCGTCGGCACCGCAAATTCGTTACCCCGATTGTTATGGAATCGATATGGCGCGTTTGGATAAATTTATTGCTTTTAATGCCGCTATCGAGTTGCTGAAAGATCATGGTAAGGAATCGCTGATTCAGCAGGTTTATAAAAAATGTAAAGAGCAGGAAAATTTACCAAAAGAAGAAATGGTAAACTATGTGCGCGAAATTTATAAACCATTTACGGCCGAGCAGGTATCGGCTAAAATTGCCGAGTTGCTGAAACCGGAAGACTGTAATGCAGAGGTTGAAATTGTTTATCAGTCGATCGAAAACCTGCACAAAGCTTGTCCGAACGATTTGGGCGACTGGTATTTTACCGGGAATTACCCAACTCCGGGAGGAAACCGGGTGGTGAACGGTTCGTTTATCAATTACATTGAAGGAAAAGACGCCAGAGCATATTAATTCTGGATTTGCAGATAAAAAAAATGGCCCGGTGCTTTAAAAAGTACCGGGCCATTTTTGTTTTTGGTAAACAGTATTTTATTCAACCGTTGGCCATTCATCGTCTTCCTTACCTTTTATGTAGGTTTCAATGTGGCGGTCAACTTTTACCTCGTAAATATCTTTAATCGTTAAAATAATTCCGGTTTCAAGTACGTTCCCAAACACCTCGTTTTTAATGGTTCCAAAAGTTTTCATCGATGGTGAAAGGTTCATGTAGGCATTAACCAGCGGAGGGATATTTTCGCCAAAAGCGCGTACGTTTTGTACCAGAATTTTGTAGTCGTCCTTGTATTCCGGGCCAACAAAAAGTTTTTTCATGGCATCCATATCGATGTTGAACTCAACAGGATTTAACGGATACACCAGATTTTCTTTGTCGCGGAAATATTTCTTAAAGAAATACTGAATCAGGTTGCGGGCTTCGTTATGAAAATGCTGGTACATTGTAATTTTCCCAAAGAAATATTTTACTTCCGGATGGTCAACAGTAAGTGCGCCAAGTCCGTCCCAAAGGTTGTCGAGTGCAAAAAGCGCTTTGGCTCCGGCTTTGCTCGACTGGTAGGCCGGTTGCACAAATGAACGTCCGAGTTCAAGTGTGTATGGCAGGTAGTTCTCTTCAAATTCTTTAGAAAAGTGAAAAACCCGCGAAGTGGCCAGTTTAATATTTCCTTCTTCGTCGCGTGGCGCATCGGCGCACAACACATAGCGGTAGCCGCCCAGGATTTCTTTTGCGTCCGGATCCCAAACAATCAATTGTTTGTAAGGGTTTTTTGCTGTGTCGTAAGCGTCGATATCGGTTTCTTTACCGGTACCACCACCTGCATCTCTGAACGTGATTTCGCGCAAACGGCCCAGCTCGTGCATAATTGCAGGCGAGTCGTGTGCTGTTACAATATATATATCGTTACCACCTTTGTTGGTTTTGCGAAGCAGTTTTTCAGGCGTTAGCTCAGCGTAAATTTCTTCTCTTGCGATAGGTGCTATTATGTCCTTCATTTGAATCTTTTTATCTGTCTGTGTCCCCGAACTCCCAAAACATAGTGTGAAAATATGTGTCTCAGTGACATTACGCTATTTCCTCTTACTTGTTTCGAGTTCCCTTTCTTTTTGAAAATTGGAATACAAAATTAAAAAAATCATGTGAATGCGGTTCGATAATGCTGTTTAATTTACAGTATCAGAACTTTCTTTTAGTTTGTAAACTTTTTGTTTTACCCAATCGGCCCATTCCTGATGCGTTTTTGTGTGGTCGAAAGTGGTATAGGGAATGGGTTTCCCGAAATAAAGATGTACGTCGGTGTTTTTATGTTTTATGGTTTCGTCGGGAAGAAAAAACATTTCGAGGTTCCATTTTATTCTGAAAAACTTACGGAATTTAGCCGTGCGGTAAAACCGGTTCGAGTTTTTGCCGCTGATAAAAACGGGAATAATATCGCGTTTGTGTTTTATCGATTTACTGATGAAATGTTTTTTCCACTCCAAATCCATGATTTGCCCTTTAATTTTTCGCGATGCCAGTCCTGATGGAAAGATTAAAATCTGATCATCTGAATTGTAGCATTCCGAAAGCTTTTTCGCCGCTTCGCGTGCATGTCCGCCGTGTTTGTTTACCGGCACAAAAACCGGACTTAGCTGTGGAATATTGAGTAAAATATCGTTGGCTAAAAACTTGAAGGGTCCCAGACGTGCTTCTACATTTTTCATGAGTAGCATCCCGTCGAAACCGCCCAGCGGATGGTTGCTTGCAAAGATGTAACGTCCTGATATCGGGATGTTTTCGCTGTTGTGAACAAATTCGCGAACATTAAATTCCTCCACTACCTGGTCAACAAATTCAATTCCTTGCAGATGGCCATACTTCTCAAGAAAAGTATTCACTTCGTCAAGGTGCAGAATGTTGTTCAAATAGCGATATACAAATCCCGGGATGAATTTTGCCAGTCCCGGATTTTTGGCGGCAAATACCTCTCTTATCCGAATTGGCTTGTAGCTCTTTATGCTATTATCTGTTGTCATTTCTGCTTATTTGCGCCGGCAATTAACTAAAAATTGCTTAATCTGAAAAATGTCACTATCCGGATATTTTCCTAAGCCCTCCCTTGTTGTGTTTTTTAGTTAACTGATTTGCTCATTGTTTAGGATTGTTGATAAAATAAATTGTGTGAAAAAGCGAGTTATTAACGATGCGTGAGTTTGGTTTGTGAGTTTGCAATGTATTGATTTATAGTGGTAAAAAATGTGTAATCAACAGAATTGAACAGGTTATAAACATTTTATGATCAGGTTATTAACAGAAAGTGCTAAGTGCTAGGTGGAATGAAATGGAATAATATGGCAGAGAATGGAATAAAATTGTATTTTTACACTTGATAAAAAGATTTTTAAGGATTTATGGCATTTTTCGCAGGAACATATCAGGCTACCATCGACGACAAAGGGCGCGTGGTTCTTCCGTCGGCTTTTAAGAAGGCGATGGGCGAAAATATTCCTGATCAGGTTGTTCTGGAGAAAAACCGTCTGGGAAAATGCCTCGATATTCATCCGATGGAAGTGTGGCAGGAAAAAGTGGAGAAATTCCAGGCGAAGGTGCGCGCCAGTACCAATCCTGCGCATTTTGCCGCTTTGCGTCAGTATTTCCGGAATTTTGCTCCGGTTAGCCTTGCTGCAAACGGTCGGATAAATATTCCTGATGAATATTTAAAGTACGCGAACCTGGAGGGCAAGGTGACATTCCTGGGAATGGGCGCCTCGATTAGCCTGAGCAACGAAATCGTGGCAGAAGCCGACGATATATCTGATGATGCTTATTTGGACATGTTGAGAGAATTTGATTTGTAGGGAAGATGTCTGCTATTTATCACATACCGGTTCTGGCAGCCGAAAGTATAGAAGGGATGAATCTGCATCCTGGTGCCAGTGTTGTCGATGCAACCTTTGGAGGTGGCGGTCATTCGGCAATGATATTGAATGCGCTTGACAGTGGTGGTCGTTTGTTTGCTTTCGACCAGGATGAAGACGCTGCCGGGAATGCCATAGAGGATGACCGGCTTTTTTTATTCGTCATAATTTTCGTTACGTACGGAATTTTCTGAAGTACTACGATGTTGAACAGGTGGATGCCGTTTTTGCCGATCTTGGTGTTTCATCGCACGAGTTTGATGAGGCAGAGCGCGGATTTTCATTTCGTTTTGATGCACCACTCGACATGCGCATGAATCGCGAAGCAACTCTTGATGCCGCAAAAGTGGTGAATGAGTACGACGAAGAAAAACTTCAGATGATATTTCGGATGTACGGCGAAGTTAAAAACGCCCGGAAACTGGTTGCACAAATTGTAAAAGCCCGAAACGAAGCGCCGATTAAAACAACTACACGCTTAAAAGAGATCGCTTCATCGTGCGCTCCAAGGGCAATCGAGAATAAATATCTAGCACAGGTTTTTCAGGCACTTCGCATTGAGGTGAACGAAGAGATGGAAGCCTTGCGCGAATTTCTGGCTACTACGCTCGAAATCCTAAAACCCGGCGGTCGCCTGGTGATTCTTACCTATCACAGTTTGGAAGACCGCCTGTGTAAGAATTTTATGAAGTCGGGGAATTTTGAAGGGAAAATCGAAAAGGACTTTTACGGAAATGTGCAGTCGCCTTTCAAAATCATAAACCGAAAGGTGATTGTGGCCGGAGAGCAAGAACTGGAGGCGAATCCACGATCGCGAAGTGCAAAACTGAGAATAGCAGAACGGATTTAACGATGGCTGAGCAAAATAAAAATACAAGAAAACGCACAGGAATGAAATCCTTTATCGGAGGTACCATTCTTACCGATGAGCGCACGCTGAAGCAGATGCCGTTTGTGGGTTTTCTGGCGGTGTTGGGCTTGCTGCTGATCGCCAATCGCAACTGGTCGGAAAGTACACTGCGCGAGATTGTAGTGTTGCAGGAAGAATTGGAAGAGTTGCGTTCGGAATCGGTAACGCTTTCTGCCAAATTGATGGATGCCAGCCGCCCGTCGGAAGTAGCAAAACGGGTTGAGCAGGCCGGAATTGGTTTGCAGGAACCAATGCGTCCTCCGCAAAAAATAACGGTTGAAAAAGAAGATTAGAAGTGGGGATCAGGAAAACCATATTGTCGCGTATTGCAATTGTGTACTTCGTGTTGACGTTGTTCGGAGCAGTGGTTGTTTTCAAACTTATTTCTGTGCAGCAGATAAAAAATGAGCGCTGGCAGCAAATTGAGAAAAACCTGACGAATAATACGGTGATTATTCCACCGGTGCGGGGAACCATTTGTGCCGACGATGGTAGTGTTTTGGCTACCTCGGTTCCGGGGTATAAAATCCGCATCGACCTGGCAGCCGAAGGAGTTAAGAAGGTGTTTGATAACGAGGTGGATTCGTTAGCCTGGTATTTGTCGGGTTTTTATAAAGATGCTTCAAAAAATGAATATGCCAGGCGGTTGCGCTCGGCGTACAAAAACCGAAACCGGGGTTACCTGCTCACTCCTGAAAAAATAGATTACAATCAACTGCAGGAATTTAAAAACTTCCCGATTTTGCGCCGCGGACGGTTTGGTGGCGGGTTGATTATTGAGCAAGAGAACAAGCGTCTGAATCCTTTGGGAATGCTGGCTCAGCGAACCATAGGAAGTTTGAATAAAGAGAATGCCTTAACTCCCGTTCCGGTTGGTTACAACGGATTGGAACGTTCGTACGAAATGTATCTGCGTGGTGAAAACGGTGTGAGTTACAAACAAAATCTTTCCGGGCGTTGGGTAACCCGCACCGAAATTGAGCCGCAAAACGGAATGGATATTATTACCACCATTAATGTAAAAATGCAGGACATTGCGGAAAGTGCTTTGTATAAACAGGCGCTAAAATCGAATCCGGAATGGGCAACCGCCGTTTTGATGGAAGTGAAAACCGGCGAAATCAAAGCAATAGCGAACCTTGGTAAAACCGAAGACGGCTTTTACGAAAAGGATAATTATGCGCTGGGGCATCGTGGGTGTTACGAGCCGGGATCAACGTTTAAACTGGTTTCGCTAATGGTGGCGCTTGAGGATGGCGTAGTTGATACCAGCGATGTATTCGATACCGGTAATGGTTATTGGGCGCAGGAAAATATTACCGACGACCATGCTTGCGGTAGAGTAAATGTGAAACAGATTCTGGAGCAGTCGTCGAACATTGGAACGGCAAAAGTGATTTTGTCGAAATACACTAACAATCCAAAAGATTACGTTGACCGGATTTATGGATTTGGTATTCAGAAACCTTTGGGATTGGAACTGGCCGGAGAAGGACAACCATATATAAAGTACCCCGGAAATGCCGATTGGTGGGGTACTACCACTTTGGGGCGTATGTCGTACGGTTACGATTTGCGCCTTACCCCACTGCAAATTTTGAATTTCTATAATGCTGTTGCCAACGATGGCGCGATGGTAAAGCCGCGTTTGGTTAAAGAAATTCGAAATAGCGGGGCTTTGGTAAAAACATTTAAACCTGAATTGCTGAACCCGATGATCGTGTCGAAAGAGACAATCGGAAAAGCGCAGGCAATGCTCGAAGGGGTTTGTCAGAACGGAACCGGGCGTGGTGTTCAGGGCGAACATTTTAAAGTAGCCGGAAAAACCGGAACAGCACGCGTTGCCCGTTCGGATGGCAAAGGTTACGAATACGGAGCTTACTATGCGTCGTTTGTAGGGTATTTTCCTGCAGACAATCCGATGTATTCGCTGATTGTGACCTTTAAAAAACCACGAAACTCGATTTACGGAGCAGCGGTGGCCGGCCCGGTTTTTAAAGAGATTTCGGAGAAAGTTTACGCCAGTCAGATTATGAATGCCACACCCGAGGATGATAATCATGAAGGCGAAGACATTCCTCAGATAAAAAGCGGCCAGCGCGATGATATTCTTCGTTTGGCCGAAGAGCTGGAGCTGAAAAATGTGCGTGGATTGCCCGATTCAAGGATGGTTTCGCTGAATACACAGGATAGTACTATTGTGCTGGAAGAGAATGTGGTGCCGGTGAATACGGTTCCCGATGTAGTTGGAATGGGTGCCAGTAACGCCATTTTCCTACTGGAAAATGCCGGCTTGAAAGTGAGAATAAGCGGAATAGGAAAAGTAAAAAAACAATCGTTGAAACCCGGTAGCTCCTATCGCCGGGGACAAACGGTATATCTCTCATTAAGTTAAGATGAAACTAGAGAAGTTGTTGGAACATATAGGGATTGTTGATTGTATTGGTGAAACCGATATTGACGTTGCCGGTATTCAATTCGACTCAAGGAAAATCAACCCGGATAATTTATTTGTGGCGCAAAAAGGTGTTTCTGTTGACGGGCATCGTTTTATTAATGTTGCCATAGAAAAAGGCGCTACAACAATCGTTTGCGAAAATCTTCCTGAAGAAACAAAACCAGAAGTTACTTATGTGAAGGTTGAAGATTCCAACAAGGTGTTGGGCGAAATTGCTGCGGTTTTTTATGGTTCGCCATCCTTAAAAATGAAAGTGGTTGGCGTTACCGGAACAAACGGTAAAACCAGTATTGCCAGTTTGCTGCACAAGCTTTTCAGATTGCAGGGCTACAATGTTGGTCTGCTTTCAACAATTTCATACAAAATAAACGAGAAAGAGGAAGTTGCTTCGCATACCACACCCGATGCGCTAAAAATTCAGCAGTTAATGGCTGAGATGGTGGAGGCGGGTTGCGAGTATTGTTTTATGGAAGTGAGTTCGCATGCCATTCATCAGCAGCGCATTGCCGGAATTCAGTTTGCAGGTGGTATTTTTACCAATATCACGCACGATCACCTCGATTACCACAAAACTTTTGCTGAATACATTAAAGCAAAAAAGGCCTTTTTCGACGGATTGACCAAAGATGCTTTTGCACTGGTAAATGCCGACGATAAAAACGGTCTGGTGATGCTACAAAATACAAAAGCCCGAAAACTGACCTATTCCAACCGTACCATGGCCGATTACCGCTGTAAGGTAATGGAAAGTCATTTTGATGGGATGCTTTTAAATATGGACGGGCAGGAAATATGGACACGATTCGTTGGGCTTTTTAATGCCTCGAACTTATTGGGGGTTTATGCAACAGCTGTTGAGCTGGAGCAGGATAAAAATGAGGTGTTGACCATTATCAGCAATTTACAATCGGTGCAGGGCCGTTTCGAAACCATCAGGAGCGAAGATGGCAAATATGCCATTGTTGATTACGCACACACGCCCGATGCTTTGAAAAATGTGTTGGAAGCCATTTCCGAAATAAGAACAAGAAACGAACAGGTGATTACGGTGGTTGGCGCCGGTGGCGACCGCGACAAAACAAAACGCCCCGAAATGGCGCAGGAAGCACTGGCCGCCAGCGACAAAGTGATTCTTACTTCGGATAATCCGCGAAGCGAAGATCCTGAAGCGATTATAAAAGACATGGAAGCCGGCGTTGAGCCACAATACAGAAATAAGGTGGTTTCGATTGTAAGTCGTCGCGATGCCATTAAAACGGCAGTAATGCTGGCGCAACCGGGCGATATTATTCTTATTGCCGGAAAAGGGCACGAAGACTACCAGGAAGTAAATGGTGTAAAACATCATTTCGACGACAGAGAAGAAGTAAGGAACTGTTTTGGACTAAAAAATTAAAAACTAGATATGTTTTATTGGCTATACGAACTTTTGGCAGGACATGATATTCCGGGAATTGGAATGCTTCCGGGCATTTCATTTCGCTCGGCAGCGGCTATTATCCTTTCGTTGTTTATTACAACAATTTTCGGGAAAAAGCTGATTCGTATTTTGCAGCGTAAGCAAATTGGCGACGAGGTACGCGACCTTGGTTTGGAAGGGCAAATGCAGAAACAGGGAACGCCAACAATGGGCGGAATTATCATCCTGATGGCCATTATTATTCCAACATTGCTTTTTGCCCGCCTCGATAATATCTACATTCTGTTAATGCTGATCACTACTGCATTTTTGGGAATGATCGGTTTTATCGACGATTATATCAAGGTTTTCAAAAAGAATAAAGAAGGACTGGCCGGAAGGTTTAAAATCCTTGGTCAGGTAAGTTTGGGGCTTATCGTTGCCGCCACACTTTTTATCAGCGAAGATGTAAAAGTTCGCGAACACCTAACGGATGAAAATGGTGCTTTTCTGACCGAACAGGTTACTGATGCTGCCACCGGGGAAACTATCGAGCAGTTTGTTATGGAAGATGTGAAGTCAACCAAAACAACCATTCCGTTTATTAAAAAGAACGAGTTTGATTATGCGTGGCTGGTGGCTTTTGCCGGCGATGCTGCCGATTGGTTGAAATGGTTGGTTTATGCCGTTGCAATCATTCTTATCATCACTGCGGTATCAAACGCGGCCAACCTTACCGATGGAATTGACGGGCTGGCAACCGGAACGTCGGCGATCAGCGGGGCTACGCTCGGAATTCTGGCCTATGTAAGTGGTAACGTCATTTATGCCGATTACCTGAACATCATGTACATCCCGAATATTGGTGAACTGACTGTGTTTATTGCGGCATTTATCGGTGCAACAGTTGGCTTTTTGTGGTACAACTCTTTCCCGGCTCAGGTATTTATGGGCGATACAGGAAGTTTGGCGCTGGGTGGAATCCTTGCTGTGTTTGCCGTTATCATCCGCAAAGAAATTCTGATCCCGCTATTGTGTGGAATTTTTGTGGTAGAAAACCTATCGGTAGTTATACAAGTGAGTTGGTTTAAATACACCAAACGTAAATATGGCGAAGGACGCAGGGTATTTCTCATGAGTCCGATTCACCACCATTTTCAGAAAAAAGGTTTCCCCGAACCAAAAATTGTAACACGCTTTTGGATTGTCGGAATTATTCTGGCAGTGATAACAATTGCAACATTAAAAATGAGATAGAGTGAAAGGACTGGTAGCCATATTAGGAGGAGGTGAAAGCGGCGTTGGAGCAGCCATTCTTGCACAAAAAAATGGATACGATGTGTTGGTGTCCGACCTCGGAAAAATTAAGGAGAAATACAAAGACGTTCTTTCAAATTATAAGATCGGTTTTGAAGAAGGCCAGCACTCGGAAGAGAAAATTCTGAGCGCCGAACTGGTAGTAAAAAGTCCTGGAATTCCGGAAACGGCACCGCTGGTGCAGCAACTTAAAGAACAAGGCACTCCGGTGATTTCGGAGATTGAATTTGGCGGCCGTTTTTCATCGGCCAAAACCATTTGTATTACCGGAAGTAACGGCAAAACAACAACGACTTTGCTCACTTACCATATTTTGCAAAAAGCAGGAGTAAATGTTGGCCTGGCCGGAAACGTTGGAAAAAGTTTTGCCTGGCAGGTAGCCGAAGAAAATTTTGATGTGTATGTTATTGAGTTGAGCAGTTTCCAGTTGGATGGAATGTATGAGTTCAAAGCAGATGTAGCAGTATTAATGAATATTACACCTGATCATCTCGATCGTTACGGCTACGATATGCAAAACTACACCGATTCAAAATTCAGGATTCTTCAAAATCAAACAGCAAATGACTACTTCGTTTATTGTGCCGACGACGAGGTAATTCAAAAAGAAATAAATAAGAGAGAGATAAAACCTGTTCAACTTCCTTTTGGGTTGGGAGAGGCTGCCGGGCCTGGAGCAGGTGTGAAAGACAATCGGATAATTATCAACTTTAATCAAAATCAATTCAGCATGTCGATACTGGATTTATCACTACAGGGGAAACACAATACCTACAACAGCATGGCCGCAGGCATTGCAAGCATGGTATTAAAAATCAGGGATGAACAATTGAGAGAAAGCCTTTCGGATTTTACAGGCGTGGAACATCGTTTAGAGCGTTTTCTGAAAGTTCATGGCATCGAGTTTATCAACGACTCGAAAGCAACGAACGTTAATTCATCGTGGTATGCGTTGGAAAGTGTACACAAACCGGTGGTTTGGATTGCCGGTGGGGTAGACAAAGGAAACGATTACTCCATGTTGCAGGGGCTTGTAACCAACAAAGTGAAAGCCATTGTTTGTTTGGGTAAGAACAATGCCAAATTACACGAAGCTTTTGGCGATTGTGTTTCTGATATTGTAGACGCGTCAAGTATGGAAGAAGCTGTAAAAGCTGCTTACTACCTGGCCCGAAATGGCGACACCGTGCTGTTATCGCCGGCGTGTGCAAGTTTCGATTTATTTGAGAATTACGAAGACAGAGGAAATCAATTTAAAAAAGAAGTAAGGAATTTGTAATGCAACATTCCATTCTGAAATTATTTAAGGGCGACCGAGTGCTTTGGATGGTGCTGATGCTGTTATCAGTGTTGTCGCTGCTTATTGTGTACAGTTCAACAGGCGCACTGGCTTATCGTGTGGCACAGGGTAATACGCTTAAATACTTATTTCGCCAGGTGGTGTTTTTGGGTGCCGGAATTGGTGTAATTCTGCTCATGGTGAATGTGTTACCTATAAAATTGTATTCAAAACTGGCATGGTGGGCTTTACTGGCCAGTATCGGATTTTTACTTTTTTCGATTGTAATGCGCGGAACATCGTTTGTTTCTTCCAGCGGGCGTACACTTAATTTCTGGGGTGCAACATTTCAACCGGCCGAAATGGCAAAGATTTCGCTGGTATTATTCTCGGCCAAAATTTTAGGGAAACGCCAAAAAACAAAAGGCGATTTGTGGGAAGCATTTAAGAAGATAATTTTTTATACGGCCATTGTCTGTGGTTTGATTTTTATATCCGATTTCTCAACCTCGGCATTGCTTTTCGCAACGATTATGACCATGATGTTTTGCGGCCGGATTCCATTAAAATATTTGTTTTCGCTAGTTGGTATTGGAATCGCTTTGGTAGTAACAATCTATTTTACAGCTGATCTTTTGCCGGATAGTATTGGTCGTGTGCATACCATAAAAGGAAGGATTGAACGATTTATAAATCCGCCACCTCCCGAAGCTTCGCAGGGAATTACTCAAGCCGACTATGCAAAGCTTGCTATTTATTCTGGAGGAATTTTTGGAAAGGGGCCTGGCCATTCTGATGTAAGTAACTATATGGCCGCTGCATATAACGATTTTATTTTCGCCATAATCGTAGAAGAATATGGTTTGTTGGGAGGTCTTGCAGTAATTATGCTTTTCCTTATTTTCTTTTTCAGGGGAGTGGTAATCGTCCGGCGGGCCACCCGAACATTTCCGGCGTTTATGGTTATTGGATTAACGCTGGTGTTGGTTTTTCAGGCCATGATAAATGTCGGCGTATCAAGTGGGGCATTGCCGGTAACCGGACAGCCGCTGCCCTGGATTAGTTTGGGAGGAACATCGTTGTTGTTTACATCGCTGGCTTTTGGATTGATACTTAGTGTGAGTCACCAAAATCAGCAGAACAAAGAAGTTGAGGAGCAACCGATTATGATTAAAGCTCCCGACGAAGATTACGAAATAGAAAATGAAACAAAAGATAAATAGAGCCATAATTAGCGGAGGCGGTACCGGGGGACATATTTTCCCGGCGCTGGCCATTGCCAACGAAATTAAAAAGCGCAATCCTGACGCTGACATTTTATTTGTTGGTGCCGAAGACCGGATGGAAATGGAGAAAGTGCCAGCCGCCGGATATAAAATTATTGGCTTGCCGGTGATGGGATTTCCTCGGAAACCCAGCATGAAAATGATTACGTTCTTTAAAAAGCTGCGCCAGAGTTCGAAGCTGGCTAGAAAGATTGTGGCCGATTTTAATCCGGAAGTGGCCATTGGAGTTGGCGGTTATGCCAGCGGTCCGCTATTGCGTGCAGCTGCAAAAGCGAAGGTTCCTTGTTTAATTCAGGAGCAAAACTCATACGCCGGAATTACCAATAAACTCTTAAGTAAAAAGGTGAATTCCATTTGTGTGGCTTACGATAAAATGGAGCGCTTTTTTCCGGACGAAAAACTGATTTTTACAGGAAATCCGGTGCGCGAAAATTTGACTGAAAAACAAAATAGAAAAGAAGCGTTTGAGTTTTTTGAAGTTAACGAATCAGATAAAGTTATATTGATTGTTGGCGGAAGTCTTGGTGCACGTTCAGTAAACCAGGCGGTACTTAAAAATATTAATGAAATAGCTGCTTCGGGAGTTCAGGTGATCTGGCAAACCGGGGCATATTATTACGATAAAATTCAGGAAGACCTGAAAGAAACAAAACCGAAAAATCTGCAGATCCACAAGTTTATAACTCGAATGGATTTGGCTTACGAAGTGGCCGATTTGGTGATCTCTAGAGCTGGTGCAGGTACAATTTCGGAGTTATGTTTGGTTGGAAAAGCGTCGGTTTTGGTGCCGTCGCCAAATGTTTCGGAAGACCATCAAACAAAAAACGCGATGGCTTTGGTAGAGCAGGATGCCGCTTTAATGGTGCGCGATGATGAGATTAATGAGAAATTATTTCCGTTGGCGTTTGAGGTGGTGAAAGACGAAGCGCGTTGCAGTGCTTTGGCAGCAAAAAGTAAAGAGCTGGCGAAACCTGAGGCTACCAAACAAATAGTTGATGAAGTAGAAAAATTAGTGAGACAATAGAATGGACAACATTCAGAAAATAAAGAATGTATATTTCCTTGGGATCGGAGGAATAGGGATGAGTGCGCTGGCGCGGTATTTTAAATATTCGGGGCGCAATGTGGCAGGATACGATCGCACTGAAACAGCATTGACCGATGCGCTTCAGAAGGAGGGAATTGATGTGCATTTTGATGATGACATCAGAAATATTCCGTCAAAATGGAATCCGGCGGAAACTATTGCAGTATATACTCCGGCTTTGCCTGACGAGCATAAGGAGCTGAATTGGTTTAAAAGTCAGCCAATTGGTTTATTTAAGCGGGCAAAAGTACTCGGAATGATTTGCAACGAGCACAATGGAATTGGTGTGGCCGGAACACATGGAAAAACAACAACCAGTACCATTGTTACCAATATTTTGAGCAAAACAGAACAGGGCTGCGGCGCTTTTTTAGGTGGTATTTCAAAGAATTTCAGGAGCAATTTGGTGTTGCCGAAAGCTGAATCGCCATGGATTGTTGCTGAAGCCGATGAGTTCGATCGGTCGTTTTTGCACTTAAAACCACAGTTGGCTTTGGTTACTTCGGTTGATGCCGACCATTTAGATATTTATGGAGAAAAGGAGAAGATCGTTGAGTCGTTTGAAAAATTTATTTCGCAGATCCGTCCAGACGGAAGTTTGGTGCTAAAAGAGGGAGTAGACCTCGATACCTCGAAAACCGAAGCCAAAGTGTATTCTTATTCGTTAAAAGGAAATACTGATTTTACAACGCATAATTTGCATTTGAATCCGGAAACAGGTTTTTATTCCTTCGATTTAAAAACGCCGGCAGGAATAATTGCCAACTGCAAAATGAATTATCCGGGCTTGGTAAATGTTGAGAACACTGTTGGAGCCAGTGCCCTCGCATGGCTCGCCGGAGCATCAGCAAATGCCATAAAAGCCGGAATTGAAGATTATGAGGGTGTGGCGCGTCGTTTTGATATTCGTTATCGTTCGGAACAGAAAATTTATATCGACGATTACGCGCATCACCCGGCAGAATTAGAAGCGTTTATAACTTCGGTGAAAGCTTTGTTCCCCGATAAAAAGGTGACCGGAATTTTCCAACCTCACCTGTATTCGCGCACTAAAGATTTTGCTGCCGAATTTGCACAAAGCCTCGATTTGTTGGATAAAGCCATTCTTATTCCGCTTTACCCTGCACGTGAAGAACCGATTCCGGGTGTATCGTCCGCTATCATTTATAAACAAATGAAGTTAGAGAACCGGATGCTGGCCGAACGCGATGAGGTATTGAAAATTCTAAAATCGGACCCGAATGAAATCGTGGTAACAATGGGTGCCGGCGATATTGACCGGATGGTGGAAAGTATAATTGAATTGTTGCAAAGCAAAGAGAAATGATAAAGAAGTTTGCAAAAATAGGTGGTTTAATGATGTTGCTGGTCTTTCTGCTGGTAACATTGGCATTTACTTCGATGGAGTATAAACACGCCAATTGCAACGATATTGAGATTAATTACGATCCGGATGAAGTGATAAAAGTTGATCGGGCAGAGCTGATAAAACTGGTAAAGTCGATTGATAAAAACATAATAGGGAAGAATTTTGACAGCATAAACACGGTGCAGATTGAACAGGCGGTTGAAAAGCATGAAGCGATTTTGAAAGCCGAGGTTTATAAAGTTGTTACCCGCACTGATAGCGCCACTTTTAAAGGAGTATTGGCCATCGATCTGAAACACAGGAAACCGGTAGTACGTGTTTTTTCCGATAAGGGAAATTATTATCTCGATGAGTTTGGGGGAAAAATTCCGGTGTCGACAAATTATGCGGCAAACGTGCTGGTAGCTACCGGAGATATCAGTGAAGAGTACGCAAAAGAAACACTTTTACCCTGTGTTTTAACGATAGAGAACGACGAATTCTGGAATGCTCAAATTGAGCAAATTCATGTGCAAAAAGACGGCGATGTAATTTTGATTCCGTTAATTGGCGACCATACCATTGAGTTCGGAACGCTGGAGAATTATCAGGAGAAATTGCGCAATATGAAAGCTTTTTACAAGCAGATTATGGCAAAGAATAATTGGAATAAATACAAAACGATCAGTTTAAAATATAAAGATCAGGTAATAGCAAAAAGAAGATAATTATGGCTTCAAAAACAAATCTTTCGGTTGTTATCGACATGGGAACCTCAAAGCTGGTTGCACTTGCGGGCAGGGCAACTACCGAGGGAAAAATGGAAATTCTGGGTACTGCCCAGGTACCATCAAAAGGGATAAAAAGAGGAATGATTTTTAACCTTGCTGATGCAATTGAATCCATCACGGCGGTGTTGGAGCAACTCGATGCCCAGCTCGAAGACGAAATTAATGTTGTTGATGTGGCGTACGCCGGAAAACGTATGCGAACCATCGACTATAAAGCGTCGCGTTTTACCGGTGAGGGTGGCGTTGTGTCGAATTTGGATATTGATGAGTTATACAATGAAGCGAAAAGCCTGCAGATTAAAAATGATTACCGGATTCTGAAAGTTATTCCGACATCATTTATAATCGACGACGAAATTGAGGAGCTGAAACCTGTTGGAGCCACAGGTAAAAAAATTGAAGCCCGTTATAAGTTGGTGATCATGCCCGATCAGGAATACCAAATTTTAACACGTGTTTTGGAAAGTGTTGGTGTTGAACTGGGCGAAGTTTTCCACTCGTCGCTGGCATTGGCAGAGGCCGCGCTTTCAAAACCTGAAAAAGAGATGGGGGGAGTAGTGCTTGATATTGGTGCCGGCACAACCAATCTGGCTATTTACTACGAAAATGCTTTGGTACATACAGCAGTAATTCCGTTTGCCGGAGCTGTTATTACCAACGACTTAAAAGTGGGCTGTTCCACATTCCTTGAAAAAGCGGAGCTGTTAAAAGTACGCTACGGACAGGCTTTGGGCGACCAGATTAAAACCGAAGATACGGTTACCATTGCCAAAAACAATGGCTGGGAACCAAAAGAAATTACCATCAGAAGTCTGGCTTACATTATTCAGGCACGTTTGGAAGAGATTGTGGATTGTGTGGTGAAAGAGATTGAAAGATCGGGAGTCGCCGATCGTTTGGGAACAGGTATTGTTCTCTCCGGCGGAACTTCAAATTTGGGGCACATAATCACGCTTGTGAAATTTCATACCGGTTTGGATGCACGAAGGGCACACCCGGTAATTCTTCCGGCAAATCGCAGAGAAGAAGCAAAGAATCCGGCATTTTTAACAGCATTGGGAGCCTTAAAACTTTCGATCAGCCAAAATGTTGGAGAAGAAAGAATATTGCCCGAACCGAAAACGCCAAGAAACGGACGCGGTTTAATGACCAACGTAAAAGGAGCCTTGCAAAGTGCGATTAACTTTTTTGGCGACGACAACGAAGACCTTGAATTCAATTAAAACAAAAAGATATGACCGAAGAATTAGCAAATTTTCAATTTCCGAAGGCAGCATCATCAATTATTAAGGTAATTGGAGTTGGCGGTGGTGGTTGCAACGCGGTCAATCACATGTTCGAAGAGGGAATAAAAGGTGTTGATTATATCATCTGTAATACCGATTCGCAAGCCATGGACAATAGTCCTGTGCCAATTAAAATTCAGCTTGGAACTACGCTTACCGAAGGACGTGGTGCGGGCAATAAACCTGAAAGAGGAGCTGAAGCTGCCCGTGAAAATTACGAAGACCTGAAACAGGTGCTGGGCGACAATACCAAAATGCTGTTTATTGCGGCAGGAATGGGCGGTGGAACCGGAACGGGAGCTGCTCCCGTAATTGCAAGTCTGGCCCGCGAACTCGACATTTTAACCATTGCGGTGGTAACCATTCCGTCGCCGGCCGAAGGAAACAAACGCCGCGCACAAGCACAGGAAGGTATTGATAAAATGGCGGAGTTTGTCGATAGTATGCTGGTGATCAGTAACGACCGGCTGCACCACATTTACGGCGATTTGCCGGCAAGTCAGGCATTTAAAATGGCCGACAATATTGTATCGACAGCCGTTAAAGGAGTCGCCGAAATAATTACTGTTCACGGGAATGTAAACATCGACTACACCGATGTGGAAACGGTAATGCAAAAAAGCGAAGTTTTCATAATGGGTACCGGTTATGCCACTGGCGAAGGCCGTGCCATGGATGCGGTGAATGCCGCACTGGAATCGCCATTGTTGGATAGTAACGATATTTTCGGAACCAAAAATATATTGCTGAATATTATTTCAGGAAGTGAAGAAATTAGGATTGGAGAGATTGGTGAAATTATTGAATCGCTGCAGGACAAGGCCGGTCAGGATGCCGATATAATCTGGGGTAACGGCTACGACGAACGTCTTGGTGACAAAATTAGTGTTACCATTTTGGCCACCGGATTCGATACCAATCCAAACAAAGAATTGCAACCCGAAAAAGAGGTGCAAAAATTTGATCTTGATGATGATTTTGAAGAAACCGCTGAACAACAAGAGCCGAAAAATGAAGCAGGGGAAGCAATAAATTTCGATTTAAACGAAGACGAACCATACGAGCCTGAGCCGGAAGAGGAAGAAACGATAATGTTTGTTCCTCCGCAACCAAAACCAAAAGCAAAGCCAAAATCCAAGTCAAAAGGGTTTGGCTGGAAAACAAAAGAAAAGACCAAAACCAGGGAAAAGGCAGAGAAAAAGAAAGATGAGCCTGTTACAGAATCGAATATTGATAACTGGTTTTATAAAAATTTTGGAAGCAAGATTTTTAATGATGGAGATGATGATCAACCTCTTGAATAACAACAAAAAACAAGGTGAAGAAAATGGAAGATATGGCTGATTTTGTAATGGAAAGAACACCCGGTGCCGAAATAAAGGTAATCGGTGTTGGTGGCGGAGGCGGCAATGCGGTAAACCATATGTTTAAACATGGAATTCGCGATGTGGATTTTGTCGTTTGCAACACCGATGCGCAGGCCATGGAAGCAAGTGCTGTTCGTACGCGTGTTCAGTTGGGGGCTTCGTTAACCGAAGGCCGTGGTGCCGGCAACAAACCCGATGTTGGCAAACAGGCAGCAATCGAAAATATTGAGGATGTAAAAAATACCTTGTCGGAAAATACAAAAATGGTTTTTGTAACTGCCGGAATGGGCGGAGGAACCGGAACCGGAGCAGCTCCTGTTATTGCACAGTGTTGCAAAGAGCAGGGGTATTTAACGGTTGCCATTGTTACCATTCCATTCCGTAACGAAGGGCGACGTCGTATAAAACAGGCTTACGAGGGTATTAAGGAACTGGCAGCTTACGTTGATTCGCTGTTGGTGATTAATAATGAAAGAATTCGCGAAATGTATGGCGATTTTGGGATATCGGAGGCTTTTGCCAAAGCAGATAATGTGCTGGCTACTGCAGCAAAAGGAATTGCTGAGATTATTACTGTTCCCGGATATATAAATGTTGATTTTGCCGATGTGGAAACTGTAATGCGCAAAAGCGGAATGGCGGTTATGGGAACCGGTGTAAGTGAAGAAGAAGACCGGGCAGAGGATGCCGTGAGAAAAGCATTAAACTCGCCGTTGTTGAACGACAATGAGATTCGCGGAGCACGAAATATTCTGGTAAACATCAACTCGGGGAATAAGGAAGTTACCATGGATGAAGTTGGCCGAATTACCGATTATGTGCAAAACATGGCCGGTTTTGATGCCGATTTGATTTGGGGGAATGGAAAAGATGAAACTTTGGGTGAAAAGCTGTCGGTAACCGTTATTGCTACCGGATTTCCCACAAGCATTATTTCCGAACTGTCAGAACAAAGTCAGAACAAAGTAGTAAGTCATACGCTTGAGAAAGAAACCGTTTCGGCAGAAAAAAGAGAACACCTGTCAGGTAGAAATTCTGAAGATAAAAGAAGTCAGTCGACCTTTGAATTTGAAATCAGTAATAAAAGTAAAAACGACGACGATGAATTTGAATCGTTGTACCCGAATACCTCACGTGAGCGGAACAGTGCAGAAAAGGAAATTGACATAAATGATTACGAAAATCTGAGCGACGACGATGTGGACGAGTTGGAAAATGTGCCGGCTTTTAAACGCCGCAATATTCGTATAAACGATCCAAAATACAAACGCGACCGGTCGGGATATTCGGTAGATCGCGATAATAGAATTTCAGACAGAAACAGTTATTTACACGATAACGTTGATTAATAAAAATATAAAAGTTATGGCATTTTTAGAGCAAATTAATAACGACATAAAAGCGGCAATGAAAGCCCGCGAAAAAGAGAAACTGGAAGCCCTGAGGGGAATTAAAAAAGTTATGCTTGAAGCACAAACTGCAAAAGGGGCAGGTGGTGAACTATCGGATGGCGATGCAATGAAGATAATCTCGAAACTGGCAAAACAAGGAACTGACTCTGCAAATATTTATAAAGAACAGGGACGCCAAGATTTATATGAGCAGGAAATGCAACAGGTAGCAATTTTTGAAAGTTATCTACCCGCAAAAATGTCGGACGAAGATTTAACCGCTGCTGTAAAAGCTGTGATTGAGCAAGTTGGTGCAAGCAGCATGAAAGATATGGGAAAAGTGATGGGAATTGCGTCGAAAACATTGGCCGGACAGGCCGACGGAAAAGATATTGCTGATAAGGTTAAGGCATTATTAGCCTAGTGGACGGTAGCGTTCAAAAGCAAAAGGAAAAGCAGGTTTGTAACAAACATTCCTGCTTTTTTATGTTTTAATCATCTTCTAATTGATCTGCAACGTGGTCGAGGTCCGAGTACTTGTCTTCATAAGTTTGTTTAACCTCGTCTTTTAAGAATCCGTCATCATCGTAGTCGTCGTCTTCGTCAACCAAAGCCACGGCTTCGTTTTCTGTCATTCTTAACATGTAATACTTATCTTCCGTTTCAAAGGGTAAAACCGTTATTTTTTGCCCGGTTTTATCAAAAAAGTGGATGAGATTATCAGCAAAACCGTCCGCATAAATTAGCTTAATTTGCTGTTGCAATTGTTTGTCAAGCTTGCTGTAATCTTTAATTACTTTTGGTTTATTACTTGCCATTTTTGTCAGTTAATTGAGTGAAAATAATTTTAATAAATCAAAAGATTACTGGTTTTAATCTTCGCTTCTGTTAGAGTTTTCGTTTATTATTACAGAAACAAATAAATAGGATGCAAACGACATTTGCAATAGGTAAATATTAAATTTTGCATATTCCATAAGTAAACTTTTCGAGTCAAAAAGTTGAAATACAAACAAGGCTTTATTTATCCAGATATTTGTTCGGTACAAGTAGTTTGGTTTTTGCGCAAAGGGCTTAAAAATGTTTGGATATGAGCCATTTGTGGGTTGGCGGCTTTTCTGATATGGGCAAATTTAAAATACTCATCTAATTTGGTAAAATTGAACACCAAGAATTAAGGAATGCCGAAACGAGAAAAAGCAGGGGATGTTTAGGTTGAACCTCCATCAAAAAGAAAGGAATGATGAAAAGTGATTTGGCGGCAGGATATAAAAAAGGGAGCCTAAAAAGTAGGTTCCCTTTCCAGTAATATAATCAATGGCGATTATTCTTCCGAAATAATTATTTTTTCAATTTCATCACCCTGTCTGATGTCGTCAATTACATCAAGTCCTTCAAAAACTCTTCCAAAGCAGGTATGATGACGATCAAGATGCTGCGTATTTTCGCGGTTGTGACAAATAAAAAATTGCGAACCTCCAGTGTTTCTTCCCGCGTGAGCCATTGATAAAACGCCTTTATCGTGGTACTGGTTGTTTCCGTCCAATTCACAATCTATCGAATAACCAGGTCCTCCGGCTCCTGTTCCATCAGGGCACCCACCTTGTATAACAAAGTTTGGTATTACGCGATGAAATGTAAGTCCGTTATAAAAGCCCGATTCTGATAACTTAATAAAGTTAGCAACTGTTCCCGGAGCATCTTCTTCGTAAAACTTAACTTTCATTACTCCTTTTGAAGTATGTATTTCAGCTGTTTTCATTCGTTAAAATTTTAATTCGGCACAAATGTAGAAAAAAAGAACAATTTTCATAATTGTTATTTTGCAATGTGCTGAATGTAATTGAATTAGCAAAAACTGTAAATGTTTTAAGTATGTGAGGCGATTTTTAAGTAGGAAGTTATTAAAAAGAAAGAAGGAGACTCAACAGTCTCCCTCCTAAATGTTAACCCCCAAACACACAATATGGGATGAATCCCAAATGCACTTCAAATATACGCTATTCTTGATAAATTAGAAAGAAATCAGAAATTATTTATTCTTTTATCTAAGAATTTAGATTATTTAATACTTGGTTATCGAAAACACAACTGTTTAATTCGATAAGTTGAATGAAGCCGGTTTCACGACGTTTTCACGAAAGTGACACAAATTATGGAATAGGTTGAAAATACAAAACCTAAATTATTTCAATCAGAATTTATTATCTTGGTTGCGTTTAAGCCAATATTGATTTCAATTTACGATAATGAAGTACCGACTGTTTATGCTAAGTGTTTTGGGCGTTTTAATGTTTTTTACTGCCTGTGGTCAGTATCCCGAAACAGAAAATTCCCTCGATAAAAAAGTAAAAAGTTTTTTGGAGAAAAATGCCAGCGAATGGCAGGATATGAATGTCCCTTTGTCGGATGGCAAGATTCTTTACGATATAATCATCAAAAATGGTTATACATCGGCTGTTGAAATTGGTACATCAACAGGTCATTCGGCCATTTGGATTGCGTGGGCTCTGAGTAAAACAGGCGGGAAGCTGACTACCATAGAAATTGACAAAACGCGTTATCTGCAAGCAAAGGCAAACTTCCGAAAAGCCGGTGTAACAAAATATATTGATGTTAGACTTGCCGACGCACATGAGTTGGTTCCTGCTTTAAATGGAGAATATGATTTTGTGTTTTGCGATGCCGATAAATACTGGTACAAAAACTATTTTATCGCTATGGACCCAAAATTAGAAAAGGGAGGGTGCTTTACTGCACATAACACTGCTACGCGGGTGAATGGCATTGGCGAGTTTTTGCGCTATGTTGAAAACCTGGATACCTATGAAACAAGTATCGACGAATCAAGTCGGGCTGGTATATCAAAGAGTTTTAAAAAGTAAAATAAAGCATATTGCATAGTTTGCAAAAGAAACTGGAGCGCCGACTTGGCTTATTTCCGGTAACAAATATTGTTATTGCCAATATTATTGGTGCCGGAATTTTTACTACAACCGGTTATTTGATGGGATTTTTGCAGAATCCTGTTGTTATGCTGATTTTGTGGGGAATTGGCGGTTTGGTAGCCTTGTGCGGAGCTATTTCCTTTGGAGAGTTGGGGGCCGCTTTCCCCGAAGCCGGAGGCGAATATGTATTTATCTCAAAACTGTATTCGCCACTGCTGGGTTTTTTAAGTGGCTGGCTTTCTTTAATCGTTGGTTTTTCGGCTCCCATTGCCGCATCGGCAATCGGTTTTGCCAAATACTTTATCTGGGCTTTTCCTCAATTACAAAACTGGCTGATGCTGAATGAAATCCTCAGCGTGGAAAACTTTAGTCGCTGTATGGCAATTCTGGTAATTGTGGGATTTAGTTTTGTGCATTCGCGTGGGATTGTGCTGGGTGCCAGGGTACAAAACGGCCTCACCGTGCTAAAAATACTTTTGGTGATCGGATTGATTGTGGCCGGTTTGCTTTTAGGCGAAGGAAGTATGCAAAATGTACGATCGGTAAAAACATTTCAGTTTTCGTTTGATAACTGGAAAGCGCTTGGACTGTCGCTGATGTTTATCATGTTTGCCTATAGCGGTTGGAACTCGGCAACATACATTGGCTCCGAAATTCGGACCCCACGCAAAGTAATTCCACGTTCTTTACTCATTTCAACATTAACGGTAACGGTTTTATATATACTACTGAACCTGTTTTTTGTGTATGCAGTGCCGGCATCGCAAATGCGGAATGAACCGGAGATTGGTGGTTTGGCAGCCGGACTGGCTTTTGGTGCAACTGCCGAAACCATAATTTCGTTGCTTATTTCCTTTGCGCTTTTTTCATCATTAAGTGCGTTTATTATTCTGGGGCCACGGGTTTATTATAAAATGGCCAGCGATGGTTTGTTTTTTGAATCAATTGCCCGGATAAACAGGAAGCATAAAGTTCCATCAAACGCCATTTTTTTGCAGGCAGTTATTGCTATTGTGTTGGTTTTATCGGGAACTTTCGAGCAGATTCTGACGTACATGGGATTCTCTTTGGGAATATTCCCAATAGTCGCAGTGGCCGGTAATATTAAATTGCGGCGATCGACACATCAGCAATTGCGTTTGCCGGGGTATCCGTATGTACAGTTATTTTTTATTGTAGTGAGTACCGCAATTTTGGTTCTTGCGTATTTTGAACGTCCTGTTGAGTCGAGCATCGCTGTTTTAACAGCTCTGTCGGGTATTCCGATGTATTACTGGTTTCAACGTAAAAAAAAACTAAGCTGATTGAATAGCTTTTAGCATCGTTTCAATTTGCTCTTTTGTCTTTTCCTGCAACTGTTTGTGATCGTTGTTTATAATCGGTTCGCCATAACGGATGGTAACATGGGTAAACGGTTTCCCCAACTGCCGGAAAAAATGCCCCACAAAAGTGTCTTTATCAACCCAGGCATCATTCACATCCTTAAAATCAATTGCCATTGGTATAACCGGGATATTTCCGTCGGCAGCAATTTTAAAGCTCCCGTTTTTAAATTTCTTGGTTAGCGGTCCTTTGTAGGTTGTTCCTTCGGGGAAAAGGATTACCGGAATGCCGCTGTTAACCGATTCTTTTATTTTTTTCATTGTTAGCAGAAGGCTTTTCTGATTCTTTCGGTCAACAAGAATAGAATTGGTAACGCGTGCTCCTAAAGCCACAAAAGGCCATTTTGCTATTTCCGCTTTTCCCACCATGGCAGCGGGTGTCATGGCAGCAACAATAAAAATATCGATGTAACTCCGGTGATTGGGCATCAGAATATAATTGCCCGATTGCGGGATTTCGTTTTTATCCACTTTTATCCCGCAAACAAAAAGAATGGCACGCCCCCAGGTGCCGGCCACCCAATGTTGCAGGTTTCGGTTAAAGCCTTTCGTTTTTAGCCAAAACCAACCGATTATGGTAACGTAGGCACTCATAAAAAGTACCAGCAAAAGCCTGATGAAAGCGAGCGGCGAGAATAGAATTATGCGAGCGATCTTCATTGAAACGATGTCTGTTTTAATTGCAGGTGTTTCGGATTTTTTAGCTGGACCGAATCACAACAACATTTTTTAATGATTACAAATATGCGAAAAGAAGCAATACGGATAAAAAAAGGATTCCAGGTTTTAAAGAACTGGAATCCATGTCTTGTGGTTGATTTTATTTAAAAGTGTCAAAGCACTATCGGGGGGGATAGTAATACGTGATGTTTATACATTTTTTAAAGCCTGAATTACTTTTGCAGGAGTCATTGCCATTTCGAGTAACCGGGCTCCCGTCTGATCATAAATGGCATTTCCGATTACGGCCCCCATACAAACTATTGCAGGTTCTCCACCTCCTTGAGGAGGCGCGTTTCTTTGCAAAATTTTAGTTTCCATTTCCGGTATCCACGAAAACCGCGGAATTTCATAAGTGTCGAAATTTTTAGTTTTTACTTTTCCGCCTTCAAACTCAATAAACTCTTTCAGGGAATAACCCAGCCCCATGTTTATGCAGCCTTCCATCTGAATGGTTGCACCTTGTGGATTTACACAAAATCCCATTTCCTGTGCCACCCAAACTTTTAGCACTTTTACCTCACCGGTTTCTTTGTTTACATCCACTTTGGCAATGTGCGCTACATAAGTTCCGGCATCGGAACCAATTGCAACGCCGAAACCTCTTCCCGATGGTGATTGTCCCGGTTTCCAGTCGGCCATTTCTGCCACCGCTTCCAGCACATCAATGGCACGTTGGTCTTTTAGGTTTTTTAGCCTGAACTCAACCGGATCGATTCCGGCTTTGGCTGCCATAATATCCACCTGTGTTTCGCGGGCAAAGGTATTGGTACTGTTTCCCGGTCCGCGCCACGCTCCCGTGTCGAAAGGATGTATTCCCGGGGCCGTCCATCCACGTCCGTAAACCGTTCTTTTCTGATGAGGTACATCATACAGGGTTTCCGAGCCGCGGTCGCCGGCATAATAAACGTGGTAATCCCAGAAGTTAATTTTACCGGCATCATCGATTCCGGAGTTTATTTTTACGATAGCAGCCGGACGAAATGTATCATAGAAAAACTCTTCCTCGCGGCTCCAGTCTACCATAATCGGTTTGCCGGTTAGTTTGGCCAGTTTTGCAGCTTCAACGGCTTGCCCGTGGTCAGATTTTCCACCAAAACCACCTCCCAGATAAGGAGGTTTTACTCTAACTTTATCCTCTTCCATTCCCAATATCCGCGCAATATTTGATTGTGCCGGAAACGGTGTTTGAGTTCCGGCCCAAACGGTCATTTTATCGCCGTCGAAATAAGCCATTGCAGTGTGTGGTTCCATGGGCGAGTGGGCAACATACCCGTCATGAAATTCATTATTAAAAACTGAAGTCGCCAGTTCTTCTCCTTTTGATAAGTCTCCCTCGTTAATATTTACATTTCCTTCCGGAGCACGTTCATTCAGGTAGTCGAAAAGGTTATCGTTGCTCACCGGCTTGTCTGCCTCCTCAAATTTCGCGCGAAACAAGTCTCGTGCTTTTTCTGCCATTTCCGGATCTTTATGCAAAGCGGCCACCAGATCGCCATCTCTTACAATTTGTACTCCTTCTACTTTTTCAGCCTCCGCCGTATCCACTGAGATCAATTTTGCACCGTGTGATGGCGGGCGTAACAAACGGGCATAAAGCATTCCCGGCAAGCGCATGTCACCTGAATATTTGGCCTTTCCGGTAACTTTTTCCAGACTGTCGGCACGGAATTTCGGCTTACCCATTATTTTGTATTTCGAATAATCTTTAACGGTAGATTCGTTTTTAGCAACACGTTCTATCCGTTGGCCATTGGTAAGTTGAGCATATGTAATCTTTTCACTTTGATCCTGACGATTAAAAACCACTCCTTTCTTAACATCCAGATTATCGACGTCGGTACCCAGTTTTTCGGCAGCCAGTTCCAGCAATACTGTCCGGGCTTCTGCCGCTGCAGCCAACATCGAAGGCCCAAACATCCTTGTAGTCAGCGAACCAAAAGTTCCCATATCCCAGGGACAGAGGTCGGTGTCGCCCATTACCATTTCTACATTTTCGTAGGCTACATCAAGTTCGTCGGCCAGCATCATGGCCAGGCCGGTGTTTGCTCCTTGCCCCATTTCAATTTTTCCTGTATAACACGATACTTTTCCATTTTCGTGTATGCGTAGAAATGCATTAAAATCATCCGGCAACCGGCGCTGATCTGCTTCCGCCGCCATAAGTTTTAGTGCCGCTCCGGCATGAAAGAAAACGTAAATGCCTCCGCCAAGTAAACGAATAAAGTTCCGGCGTTTTATGGTGTTGGTTGGAGTGTGTCCTTCTATATAATCCTGAATATCTTTTGACTTATCCATGTTGTTCTTTTTTTAGGTTTTGAATACTTAAAAGCTGAATCACTTGCCGTTTTGCATTTCGTTTGCAGCGGCTTCAATCGCATCCAGGATTCTGTTGTGCGCACCACAACGGCAAAGGTTGTCTTCCATTCCCAAAATAATATCTTCCCGGCTCGGCTTTGGCTGGTCGTTTAGTAATCCCACGGCATTCATAATCATGCCCGGAGTGCAGTAGCCACATTGCAGCGCATCATGGTCGGCAAATGCCTGCTGTACCGGATGCAGCTTTTCGCCCTGTGCCAGTCCTTCAATTGTGATCACATTTTTGCCGGCTACTTCGCCAATGGTGGTAGCACACGACCGGGTTGCCGAGTTGTTGATGAGTACGGTGCAGGCGCCGCAATACCCCTCGCCGCAACCATATTTGGTGCCGGTCAGGTTAAAATGTGTTCGCAAAACCCAAAGAAGTTTTTTCGATTCTTCAAGTTCTACTGAAACATCCTTTCCGTTTAAAGTAAATTCGATTTTCGCTTTCATTGCAGATGGTTTAATAAGATTTAAATTTCTTGCAGAATTCGGTATTGTTTCGAACTCCGCGTGAAATATTTTTTGCAAAAACGCTATTCCTTCAAATTTACTAAGAATTAATTACAAAGAAAATGGGGAAGTGGCTCTGATAAAATAATCTTTGGAATAGGTGGAAGCTAATAAAGCTAAAGGAATCGATTGCTTGAAAATAAAAAAAGAGAGCCTTTATTGCTCTCTTTTGTTGAGGTTCCTGGCGGAGTCGAACCGCCGTACACGGTTTTGCAGACCGCTGCCTAGCCACTCGGCCAAGGAACCTTGTACGCTTTCGGACTGCAAAAATATAAAATTTTGCAGTTCTCGCAACACAAAAAATAAAATCGTGTTATTTTCTGCGATTTTGCCAATTTGCATTCACATGTAAGTCGCTGGCACCTACCTGCCAACCGGCGTCTGTCGATTTTGGATTATTTCCCTCATGAAGCTCTCGCTTCTTTTCGGTAGCGCACGATTTTCGGCACTTTCCTTCGTTTAAATTAGTCGAACTATAAAACATCAGTATCAGGTTGAATTATTTTTTTCGAAAATACGAAAAAGAAGTTCGAATAATTTGATAAATATCAGTATTCGGCTGGAGATTAAATATTTAATAACATGAAGTTATTTAAGTTGCAAGCTACTAGCTACAAGCTTCGAGTTTTTTTAAATTAAAGCATTAAAGCATTATCGCATTTAATAGCTCAGTTCTTCCATCCTTCAACTCTGCTCCGGATGAAATTCTGCAAACAGTGGTGATAAATTATCGCTCCAGCGTCACGCTTACCCGTTCCATTTCTCCTCCCATTGGCGGATTCATTTTCGAGATTTTAACGCGCGCTTTATCAATTGCCGGAAAGCGGTCGTAAAGGGTGTCAAGAATTCGTTTGCTTACATTTTCCAATAAGGCCGATTTTGTTTGCATCACCTCTTTTACGGTTTCGTAAACGGCCTGGTAATTCAATGCATCATCTAAATTGTCGCTTTTGGCTGCAGCGTCGCAGTTTGTTTCCAGTCGCAGATAAACTTCAAAGTGGTTGCCAACAATTTGTTCGGCAGCAAAATGCCCGTGGTAGGCATAAAATTTCATTCCCTCTATCTCAATTACTCCCATTCTGAATTAAAATTATTGCAACAAAAGTAATAATTTGAAGAGGTGTTAAGTGTACTCACAAATCATTTTTTAATTTTGTGATCTTATTCAATAGGGGTAATTCAAGAAAATGGCAGAAAAAAATACCAACACAAATGCAGAAGCGCCTAAAAAGGCCAACTTCATTCATGCACAAATCGATGCCGATCTGGCCGCAGGAAAAAATGAAAAACGTGTACATACACGCTTTCCGCCCGAGCCAAATGGTTATTTGCACATTGGCCACGCTAAATCAATCTGTTTAAATTTCGGGTTGGCACAAAAATACGGAGGAAAAACAAACCTTCGTTTCGACGATACTAACCCATCAAAAGAGGAAACAGAATATGTTGAATCGATTATGGAAGATGTGCGTTGGCTGGGATTCGACTGGGATGATCGTTTGTATTACGCATCCGATAATTTTCCGAAACTACATGCTTTTGCCGTTAAACTGATTGAAGAAGGCAAAGCTTATGTCGATGATCAGAATGCAGAAACCATAAGCGAGCAAAAAGGAACGCCGCAGAAACCCGGTATTGAAAGTCCGTTCAGAAATCGTTCAGTGCAAACAAATCTCGATTTATTTGAGCGAATGACAATGGGCGAATTCAACGAAGGCGAAAAAGTGTTGCGTGCAAAAATAGATATGGCATCGCCAAATATGCACATGCGCGATCCGATTATTTACCGGATTATGAAAGCCGAACATCACCGCACCGGAAACAAGTGGTGTGTGTATCCGATGTACGATTTTGCCCATGGTCAGTGCGACTATTGGGAAGGAATTACTCATTCAATTTGTACCCTGGAGTTCGAGGTGCACCGTCCGCTGTACGATTGGTTTGTTGATCAGTTAAAAGATTCGGATTACCGTCCGCGCCAGATTGAGTTTTCGCGTTTGAATCTTACCTATACCGTAATGAGCAAGCGTAAATTGCTGGAGTTGGTGAAAGACAATCACGTTCGGGGCTGGGACGATCCGCGGATGCCAACTATTTCGGGTTTACGCCGACGTGGTTATACGCCGGAGTCGATTCGTAATTTCTCGGATAAAATCGGGGTTACCAAAGTGGATGGAACAACCGATGTTTCGTTGCTCGAATTCAGCGTGCGCGATCACCTGAACAAAATAGCACAACGTGTAATGGGTGTGCTCGATCCGTTAAAAGTGGTAATTACCAATTATCCTGAGGATAAAGAAGAAATATTAAGTGCGGTAAACAACCCTGAAGATGAGTCGATGGGGCGCCGCGATGTACCATTCTCGCGCGAGGTTTACATCGAGCAAAGCGACTTTATGGAAGATCCTCCACGTAAGTTCTTCCGTTTGGGGCCCGACCGCGAAGTACGTTTGCGCTACGGTTACCTGATAAAATGTAACGAAGTTATTAAAGACGAAAACGGCAAAATCGTTGAGTTGCACTGTACCTACGATCCCGAGTCGAAAGGAGGTAAATCTTCCGATGGCAGAAAAGTGAAAGGTGTGGTACATTGGGTGTCGGCTAAACACGCTGTAAAATCTGAAGTGCGCTTGTACGACCGTTTGTTCACCGACGAAGAACCGGATGGACACAAGGAGGTAGATTTTAAAGAATTTATGAATCCTGATTCGTTAAAAGTGCTGGATAACTGTTACCTGGAGCCATTTGTAAAAACGGCCAAACCGCTTGATCATTTTCAGTTTGAGCGAATGGGCTATTTTAACATGGATCCGGATTCAACACCCGAACTTCCGGTGTTTAACCGAACGGTTCCATTGCGCGATTCGTGGGCAAAAGCACAAAAGAAATAAAATAGCAAAAGGTTGTTTTCACATTGAGAACAACCTTTTTTAATGCATCGGTTGATGGAGTTTATCAGCAAAACACCTTGTGCATCGCGTTTCCGTTAATACCAACATTTACCCATTTACCGATTCATAACCTTTGTTAACCGAATGTAAACTGTTTGGCCGCCTTGCGATTTTTACTTTTGATGTGTAAATACAAAAAAACAGTATCATGGAAAAAGTGCCACCGGAAAGAACACAGAAAAAAGAAAACTCAAACGAAGTATTAGCTTTGGTTTTAATCGGTATTGGTTTGGTATGGCTACTAAAACAAAGCGGTTTCTTTTTTGATTTCCCGTTTTTTAACTTTCACGATATCTTTAGCCCGGTAAGGAGTGCCTTTCACAGTATTGGGCATTTTGTTTTTTCATGGCCTGTTATTCTTATAATTATAGGAGCCATATTAATGGCCGGCAAACGATCAGGCGGTGTGGTACTGTTGATTATTGGTGGCCTGTTTTTATTGCCAAAACTGATTTTCATTTCAGGTGCGGCAATTGTGTTTCTTTTCCCAATTCTATTAATTGCTTTGGGAATTGGGTTAATCGCACGTTTGTTTTAGCCCGTAGCAGTAAAAGAACGTAAATCTGCTAAAAAATGAACAGTGTTTAGAGGATAATCAATATTTTAGGACAGTTAAAACTTTAATCATGGATAATAAACCGGAGAATACAAACAGAAGAGCCATTCTTGGCTTATTTCTAATTGTGGTAGGTTCATTGTGGATTTTCGAGCGCCTCGATCTTATTCCATCTTTTTGGAATGATATTCTGATTTCGTGGCAAATGTTGCTTATCGGAATTGGGGTATTCTCCATAATTGGAGGGAACAAAACCACCGGAACAATTTTAATTGTAATAGGCGGTTTCTTTTTGATTCCCGAGGTGGCACATATTCCTTATGAATTACGACGAATAGGCTGGCCGGCATTAATAATTGGTATTGGTGTGGCTATTCTGATTACGCATTCAGGAAGACGAAGTACAACCGAGCCTCCGAATTTTACAACAGGAGAACAAAAAGGCATTGATTATTTCGATGATTTTGTAATTTTTGGTGGCCGCGAAGTGTATGTGAACTCGCAGAATTTTCTGGGCGGAAAAACCACTTCTGTTTTTGGCGGAACGGAGTACGATCTGCGTCAGGCAAAACTTTCGGCCAATGGTGCAGTTATCGATACGCTGGCTTTATTTGGTGGTTGTGGTTTTAAAGTGCCCCCCGACTGGACGGTTAGAAACGAAGTAACAGCTATTTTTGGTGGTTACACCGACAAACGCGGTGCTTCGTTGAATCAAATCGTTCCCGATCCATCGAAAACACTGGTAATAAAAGGTTTTGCAGCCTTTGGAGGCGTAGAGATCAAATACTTATAGAATGGATTTTAGGCATCCCTTTATAAAATCTCCGCGGTTGGCCATTTCGTATGTGGCGTTTTGGTTAATACTGGCAGTGGTAATGGTTTTAGTGGTTGTTTCGGTTGGCGAAAGCGATTTTATAACTGCCATGACCGACCGTTTTGCTTACATCATCCTTTTCGGATTTTTGGGAATTTCCATTTGGTATGTCATAAAATTCAGTACCCTCGAAGATAACAGTGTTGGCCGTGTAATCCTGGCTCATGTTATTGCTGCCACCATTATTGTTTTAATTTGGCTATATATTGGTACGGTAATTACAAAACTCATAAATCCGGGGCAGTTGCAGGAAGATCATAATTATCTGTTTACCGGGCTTTATAACGGGTATTTGCTATACACGTTTAACGTGGTATTTTTCTATGCCGTAAATTATTACCTGGCGTTTAAAGAAAAAACCAAAAACGAAACAAAACTAAAAGCACTGGTAAAAGAGGCCGAACTGCACGCTTTAAAATCGCAGATTAATCCGCACTTTTTGTTTAACAGTTTGAACAGCATTTCTTCGCTTACCATGACCGACCCGGCAAAAGCACAGGAAATGGTGATCAACCTGTCGCAGCTGATGCGTTATTCCCTGAAACACGACCAACGCGAAACAGTAACCGTTCAGCAGGAAATTGATAATAACAAGCTTTACCTGAAAATTGAAAAGGTACGTTTCGGGAAAAAGCTGAACCCTGTTTTTGCGGTTGAAGAGGGGTGTTTGAAAGCAGAAATCCCGAATATGATTCTGCAGCCATTGTATGAAAATGCTATAAAATACGGCGTGTACGAAGCCACCGAAACCATCGATGTAATTACCCATTGCCGGTGCAACGACGATAAGCTGGTAGTAACCATCAGCAATACTTACGATAAAAATGTAGTAAGCAAAAAAGGCGAGGGAATCGGGTTGCGTAATATCCGCGACCGCTTGCAGGTAATCTACGGAAACCCGCATTTGCTGAAAATTGAAGATAAACAAAACGAATTTACCGTAACTTTAACCATTCCTCAAAAATTGTAAACCATGACTGAAAAATTGCGCACCATTATAGTTGAAGATGAAGAGCTGGCCCGTAACCTGATGAAATCGTTTTTGGCCGATAACGAGGCAGTTGAACTGATTGCCGAGTGTGAAAACGGCTTCGAAGGCGTAAAACAAATTAACGAACTGAAGCCCGACCTGGTTTTTCTTGATATTCAAATGCCAAAGATCACCGGTTTTGAGCTGTTGGAACTGCTCGAGCATAAACCACAAATTATATTTGCAACGGCCTACGATCAGTATGCGTTAAAGGCTTTCGATTTTAACGCGGCCGATTACCTGCTAAAACCTTACTCGAAAGACCGTTTGGATGAGGCCATTCAGAAAGTTCTGGAGCGCATTCAAACCGACGGAAAAGAGTCGGACGTAGCCGAAAAAGTTAGCGATTTCCCGAAAGACGAATACCTCGATCGTATTGTGGTGAAAGACCGTCATAAAATTCATATCGCTCCGGTTGACGCCGTGCGTTACATTGAATCGATGGACGATTATGTAATGATTTACACGACCGAAGGCCGCTGGATGAAACAAAAAACTATGAAGTATTTCGAGAACGCTTTAAATCCGAAAAACTTTGTGCGTATTCACCGCAGTTACATTGTAAAGGTGGATGAGATTGCCGAAATTCAGCAATACGAAAAGGAATCGTATATTGTTATTCTGCACGACAAAACAAAATTGAAAGTCAGCAAAACCGGTTATAAAAACCTGAAAGGCGTACTTAATTTTTAAGCAAAACTTTCGCTCGCAAGCATTTTATCCTCCGGATTTCATCCTTTAAAGGAAATAGTTAAGTTATGGCTTCTCCGAAATAACTATCGTGCGAGGTTTGTGACTTATTTCTTTTTCACAAAGTTTATATTTATTATTTTCAGCTCAGGAAAACTAAACCTAAGGGCAATGCGAAAATAAAGCCGATTAAATGGGCATTTCGCGTAATGTTCGCCCACTGTTTCATACTGATGACATCGAAAATTCAAATAACTATTTTATGAAAAAACTCGCACTGGTTTTAACTGCTGTATTTTTAATTTCAACAGTAGCCTTCTCGAAAAATAAGGAAGAGGAGAAAAAAGAAGAAGAAAAGCCATTTGTTAATTCGGAGCTGGTTAGTGGCCTGAAATGGCGAAGTATTGGTCCGGCATGGGCAAGCGGCCGCATTGCTGATTTTGCCGTAAACCCGAACAATCATAAAGAATACTACGTAGCTGTGGCTTCGGGTAACGTTTGGAAAACCACGAATAACGGTACTACATGGAATCCGATCTTCGATAACTACGGGGCATATTCAATAGCTGTGGTGGAGCTCGATCCGAACAACTCAAATGTGGTTTGGGTAGGTACCGGAGAGAACAACCACCAGCGTGCGCTGGGTTATGGCGATGGCGTTTATAAATCGCTCGACGGTGGTAAATCTTTCAAAAACATGGGACTGAAAGAGAGCCGCCAGATTGGTGGAATCGTTATCGATCCGCGCAACTCTGATGTTGTTTTTGTGGCTGCTGAAGGATCGGCATGGGGGCCGGGCGAGGAGCGTGGCCTGTACAAAAGTACCGACGGCGGCGAAACATGGAACAAAGTGCTGGAGATTAGCGAAAATACCGGTGTTAATAATGTGGTGATCGATCCTTCCAATCCTGATATTATGTACGCCACATCGGAGCAGCGCCGCCGCACATCCTTCACGAAAATTGGTGGCGGTCCTGAATCGGCCGTATATAAAAGTACCGATGGGGGCGAAAACTGGCGCAAGATCATGAAAGGATTGCCTTCGGTTGATATTGGCGGAATGGGAATTGATGTATCGCCGGTTGATCCGAATTACGTCTATCTGATTGTGGAAGCTGCTGAAGATAAAGGTGGTTTTTTCCGCTCCACGGATAAAGGCGAAAGCTGGGAGAAAATGAGCGATCATCATTCAAGTGGCCAGTATTACAACGAAATTGTTTGCGATCCGGTTAACCGCGATAAGGTATATTCAACCGAAACTTATTCGTTTTATACCACTGACGGCGGGAAAACATGGAACAGATTCTCCAATTCAGGACGCCACGTTGATGACCATGCCATTTGGATCGACCCAACAGATACCGGGCATTTTATCATTGGTGGCGACGGTGGTATTTACGAAACCTGGGATAACGGAACAACTTTCGATTTTAAAGAAAACCTGCCAATTACGCAGTTTTACCGCGTTTACCTTGATGATGCCGAGCCGTTTTACAATGTGTACGGCGGAACCCAGGATAACAACTCAATGGGCGGTCCTTCGCAGAATACCAGTAGCGATGGTGTGATCAACGACGAGTGGTTCCCAACATTGGGTGGCGATGGTTTTTGGGGAGCAGTGGAGCCCGGAAATCCAAACATCGTGTATTCGGAATACCAATACGGAAATGTGTATCGTTACGATAAAAAAAGCGGTGAAAGCCTAAGCATAAAACCCATTGAACGTAAAGGAGAACTAACCTATAAATGGAACTGGAATGCGCCATTGATGATCAGTCCGCATAATAAAACACGTTTGTATATGGCGGCCAACAAGGTTTTTCGTAGCGACGACCATGGTAACACCTGGGAGGTGATCAGCGATGATTTGACTGCACAAATCGACCGTACATCAATTCCGGTAATGGGGAAATACTGGCCCGCAGAGGCGGTGGTTCGCGATGTGTCAACTTCGCAGTGGGGAACTATTGTGGCACTCGAAGAATCGAAATTGCAGGAAGGCCTGTTGTATGCCGGAACCGATGATGGTATTATTTCGGTTACAGAGGATGGGGAAAGCTGGACACAGGTAAAAAGTTTTCAGGGAGTGCCGGAGCTGACTATTGTTAGCGACATTTGTGCCGACCGTTTTGATGCGAATGTGGTTTATGCCACTTTCGATAACCTGAAACGCGACGACTTTAAACCGTACGTATATAAAAGTACCGACAAAGGAAAAACATGGACTTCCATCTCGGGCAACCTTCCCGAAAACGGCTCGGTTCATACCATTGTACAGGATTTTGTTCGTCCTGAGCTGTTGTTCGTGGGAACAGAATTTGGGATCTTTTTTACCGTTGACGGTGGGGCAAATTGGGTGCAGTTAAAATCGGGCATGCCAACCATTGCCGTATTTGATATTGCTATTCAGGAGCGCGAAAGCGATTTGGTGGCAGCATCATTTGGCCGCGGTTTTTACATCCTTGATGATTACAGCCCATTGCGCGAAATTTCTGCCGATCTTGAAAATACCGAAGCTGCGATTTTCCCGATAAAAGATGCGCTGATGTTTGTTCAAACCAGCGGCAAAAGCAACCAGGGAAGTACTTATTTTACAGCCAAAAATCCGGAGTACGGAGCAACTTTTACCTATTACCTGAACGAGGTGCCCAAAACACAAAAGCAATTGCGTAAAGAGGAAGAGAAAGAGTTGTTTAAAGAAGGAAAGCCAATTCCACAACCAAACTGGCGCGAGTTGCAACTGGAAGCTCAGCAGGAAAAAACGCACCTGATATTTACGATTTACGATAACGATGGAAATGTAATCGATCAGTTTACAAAAGCGCCTTCAAAAGGTGTGAACCGTGTGAGCTGGAATATGACTTATGCGGCAACGGCAAACGCCCGTATTCGCGATAAATACGATCCGATAACTGGTGCCGGACGTGGCATTATGGTAATGCCGGGGACCTACAAAGTGGGCATGAAATTGTGGCACCAGGGAGTGCTGACCGAACTGGTTGAGCCGGTTACGTTTACCTGCAAGCGTTTGAACAATACTGAACTTCCGGCTGACGACTACAACGAAAATATTGAGTTTGCCGAGAAAGTGAATAAACTGGCCCTGGCCGTGGTTGGAACCAACCGTATGATTAGCGAAACAACAGCCAAGGTGGAGAAAATAAAACAAGCCATTTATGCTACGCCGGGAGCCGGTCAGGAGTTAATGGATAAAGCCCGCGCAATTGGTGTGGCTTTGGAAGAGCTGAACTTCAGAATGGATGGTGTGCCGGCCAGAGCAAGCTGGGAAGAAATTCCTCCGGCCCAGGTGCCGTTAAACAACCGGTTGAGTAATATTACCTACACCCACATGGGATCGACAACGGGAATTACCACCACCGAAAAGCAGGCTTACGAAATTCTGAAAGACGAATTCCCGCAGGTGTTGGAAGCCTTGAAAAATATTGTGGAGAAAGAAGTTCCTGCCCTGGAAGCTGAACTTAATAAGATGAATGCTCCATGGACTCCGGGACGTTTGCCGGAGTGGAAAGAGTAATCATACTACAAGCTGCAAGTCGCTAGCTTCGAGCTTGTTCTCCTTTTCAAAAGGGGTGTCCCGATCGCATCGGGGCGGGGGATTTAAATAAAAGATGCCATCCTACTGTTTTATACAGTTTCGGATGGCATCTTTTGTTTTTTCAAAATTCGAAAGGAAGCAGGTCGATTTGCGAACCTGCTGAATACCTGTTTATTTTGTATTTACATTCACACCCCAATAGTCTGTAATCGCCTTTAATTCGTCGCTGGTAAGGTAGCTAACCGCACCGTGTTTCGGTCGTTCAAAACCTATGGTTTTCATTACACCTTCATTAAAATGGCCAATGTTGGTGTAGGAAACAAAATCTTTGGTTTCGCTAAACCCCATGTTATTGGGGCGCCCACCATACACATCATACATCAGCACATAAGTATCAGTACCTAAACGTCTGAAAACGTTTGGAGCTTCGGTGGGTTTACTTTCTGGGTCGATGCGCCGTGTTTCGGTCACATAGTCTTTATTTATTTTATCCGAAACAGCGTGCAAAATCTTAGCTCCCGAAACATAATGCATGTGGTAGGTAGCGCCAAGTTTAGTAATATCGCCATCTATTCCGCCCAATTCGGTAATCATTTTCGGAGTGGTTTCAAGCCTGGTAAATTCTTCGTTGGCATACGAATAGTACATGTTTGCATTGGCATTGTTATACCGAATGGTAAAGTACACCATCATTTTTTTTGCTGTCGGATCGTAAATGGTTTGCGGAGCCCATGAACAGTCGATATCACCCAGTTCGGGGAAAGCCTTATCAACCCGAAAATCGGAATGAGTCCAATGAATCAGGTCGTAGGATTTCATCAGCACAATGGCGCGGTTATTTCCCCAGCCGTATTTTTCTTCGGGGCGTTGCCAGGGTGTGTCGCGGTGGCCTGCACGCTGCCCGAAAATATGCAGGTCGGTCATGGCCAGGTAAAAGGCGCCATCAGGGGCACGGGTAATGTGCGGGTCGCGAACGCCTTTTTGTTCGGCCAGTTTGGTGCCATCAAAAATGGGCTCGCCATTGTTAAGGTCGGTAAATGTATATCCATCGCTGCTAACAGCCATGTAAGCGCTTTGTGTTTGGTCTTTAAAATATACCAACAAATAACCAGCAAGGTCTTTCGTATTAAAATTTTGAACCGAAGCCGGTTTTTGCAGTTTGTTTACAATTTTAATTCCTCTGGTTTTGTTTCCTGGCATGTCGGGTGTTTGTGCCTGCACGGCAGCAGTTGTAATAAACGCTAATAGTAATAGAGCGGTAATAAGTTTTTTCATCCGTTTGAAATTTTCAAGTTTCCAATAAATTGCTTTAAAATTTAAAAAGTGATTTTTATTCCGGGTTATTTTTCGGCTTACTAATATACTATTTATCTGTTTGGATTTAACAGAAATAATTCCGGATGAAACAGCATGGCACTTTGTAATTTTTTATCACTGTTATCCGTTTCTTACTTCCTGAACGGTATGAAGCAAACAAATTACCCTGATTATTCAGTCGTTTCTCAATCATTAATTTCAATCCAATCAGGAAGGATCGGATTCATTTTGTTAAGGCGGATAATCTTTTCGTGCTTATCAAAAGCTCAGGTTGTGGTATTTTGGAAGTAACGCATTAAATAAGCGAAATACGTACTTTTTTGTTCTTCAGTTTGGTATTACTAACGGCCTGAATTACCTCCTCAACTTTATCGGCTTGAACGGCCACAAAAGCGCAGTCGTGTTTTAATTCGATAACGCCCAATTCGTCTTTGTTCAGTTTCCCTTGTTTAAAGAATAATCCGGCAATGTCGCCTTTCGAGATCTTATCCTTTCGTCCGCCCGAAATAAAAAGTGTATTCCATGCTGTGGGGGCGGGGAGTGGGGCTTCTGTCAGCTCCTCTATTTTGTTGGGTTGAATAAATTCAGGATAATCTTCGCCTTCCCATTTCAGAATATAGGCCGTTCCTTCGCTGTGCATACGTGCGGTTCGGCCGTTGCGGTGTGTAAATTCCTGAAAACGCAGGGGAAGGTGGTAGTGCAGAATAAATTTTAACTCGGGAATATCCAGCCCGCGTGCTGCCAGGTCGGTGGCAACAATCAGGCGGTGGGTGCCATTTCTGAATTTAATCAGTACCCGCTCGCGGTCGGTTTGTTCCATGCCGCCATAAAAAGTACCGTGGCTAATCCCTTTTTCGGTAAGATAAGTGCTCACCCGATCGATCGATTCTTTAAAATTGCAAAAGATAATGCCGGGTTGGTTTCCCAAATGGCACAAGGCCTTTACCAGTGTTTCCAGTTTATCTTTTTCGGGCGAAACAATTGTTTTTATCTCCAGTTCCGGAATCTCATCTTTCAGGTAATTAACACTTAGCGGATTTTTAAACGCCAGAAACTCGGGAATACGAACACGGTGCGTGGCCGATGTAAGAATCTTTTTCTCCACTTCGGGAAGAAAAGAAAGAATGTCTTTCATATCCTTCTCAAAACCCACTTCCAGCGATTTATCAAACTCATCAAGCACCAGTGTTTTTATTTTGTGCGTATAAAACGTTTCGCGTCGCAGGTGGTCGGCAATCCGTCCCGGCGTACCGATTAATAGGGCTGGCGGACGGTTTAAATCAATACGGTCTTTACTAAAATTGCGTCCGCCGTAAAAAGCATTGCATTTGTAACCGGTACCCATATCGCGGGTAACCTGCTCGATTTGCAGGGCCAGTTCGCGCGATGGAACCAAAATAAGCACCTGAACAAAAGGACAATCCGGATCGAGTTCGGCAATAATCGGCAACATAAAAGCCAGGGTTTTTCCGGTTCCGGTGGGCGACAGTAATATCGTGTTATCGGCTTGATGTATGGCACGTTTGGCCTCTTCCTGCATGGGGTTAAGCTGTGTTATATTTAGCTTGCTGAGAATATTCTTCTGGTTTTTCTTTTTTCCTGACATGGCGCAAAGGTAAACTTAATCTGATAATTCTCTCCGGCTTAGCCATGAGCTTCCGCTTTTTCTCTGAATCCTCTGTCCTGATGCTTCGTCCCCCTTGGCGAAGTGGGAATCAAAGGGGGATTGTTTATGTAAAGGAATTACCAAAACCTCTGTCCCGATTAATACTTCGGGAGGATTAAGGGGGATTGGTTTTTAGCGTATTAATCCTCCGACCGACTGCGTCGCCCACCTCCTTTTCAAAAAGGAGGACGAACTTCGAAGCGCCGTCCCCCTTGGCGAAGGGGGAACTAAAGGGGGATTGGTTATGTCAAAAACTACCAAATCCTCCCTGCCGATTGCAACCTCGGGAGCGATTGAGGGGGATTGGTCTTAAACTTTCTAATCCTCCGTCCTTCATCAATAATCCTTTCATTCCGTTTGCTTCAGTCGTTCCTCCCTGGCATCGGGCTACGGTGTAAACACAACTTAAATATTCCCATTTTCAAATGATTCTGTAACGATTTTTCGTTCGGAACAAGCTGACCAATTCTAATCAAATTTAGACGCCGAACGATTTTTTATCGATCTTTTACCCGGCGCTTTGTGTCTTCGTAAACTCAGCCACTCGCACCGGGCTATTGCCTGTCGCCCGCTTCGGGGCTTTAAGCACCAAGGGTGCGTAATCAATAGCCCGGGGGAAGCCCCCGCAGGGAGCGCAGCCCCGGGGATAGAAGAGAAAAATGACAAAGGCGCAACTGCTTCCGGTTTTTGAAATACAACCCTACCTTGCGCCGCATATTAGAAAGTCGATTGTAAAGCAGGCCCCCTAAAATAGTTGTGTGTACACCGTAGATGCCATCGAGAGGGAAACAAAGGAATAATCGAAATTAACCATTACCAGGAAACCTCGCATCAGTGTTTGATGAGGTCCGTCCATTTCCCCTGTAAAGTTTCTTGTTGCAACGCTTTCTCCAGCATTTCCAAAAAGTCTTTTCGCGGAATGGATTTAGCGCCCAAACTTGCCAGGTGGTCGGTGGGTTGCTGGGCATCGATAAAGGCAAAGTTGTTTTTCATGGCAAATTGTACCAGGTGATAAAAGGCAAATTTACTGACATCGGTTTTCGTAAAAAACATCGACTCGCCAAAAAAACAATTCCCCAGCGAAAGACCGTAGAGTCCACCTACCAGTTCTCCTTCAAACCAGGTTTCAAAAGAGTGGGCATAGCCCAGTTTATGCAGTTGTACATAGCCGTCGATAATGTCGTTGGTAATCCACGTTTCATCTTCGTGGCGGCGTTTGGTTTTACTGCACGCTGTAATTACTTCGTGAAAAGCCGTGTCGATCTGCAATTCAAAAATTCTTTTGTTGATGACCTGCCGTAAACTTTTCTTGAGTTTAAAATCCTGTGGCAAGAGTACCATCCGCGGGTTGGGCGACCACCACAAAATAGGTTCGCCCTCGCAAAACCACGGGAAAACACCCTGGCAGTAAGCCGACAGTAAAAACTCGGGCGAAAGCTCGCCACCTTGTGCCAGCAATCCATCGTCGTCGGCCTGGTTTGGATCGGGAAATTGTATCATGTTTGCAAAGATAAGAAGTCGCGGATTCCTGAAAAATCAAAACACGAGGACACGAAGCCACAAAGAAGAGAGAAAAGAAATGCTTAAATGCGTGAATGCTAAAATGCTTTAATGAATAAGCACTTTGAGTCTTGGTGTCTTTGTGTTTAATTCAATAGTATTGTTTCTAAGAAAAAAAAACTCAGCGCCTTAGCGTCTCAGCGGTAAAAAAAACTTCGTGTCTTAGCGTCTTCGTATTAAAAAATTATACTACAGAAAGGACGCAGAATGCTTAAATGCGTGAATGCTAAAATGCTTTAATGAATAAGCACTTTGAGTCTTGGTGTCTTTGTGTTCAAATCAATAGTATTGTTTCTAAGAAAAAAAACTCAGCGCCTTAGCGTCTCTGCGGTGAAAAAACTTCGTGTCTTCGAGTCTTTGTGTTTAATCAATTTCATTCAAAATAATTTTAATACTTTTGGGTTTTACCAAAAAACAATTTAAACAATGAGGTATTTAGCTTTGATAATTGCTGTAATGATAGTCGTTCCGACATTCGGCCAGCGCAAAAAGAAAGACGACGACGGAATCGCTCCTGCCTATGTTGAAGGGATTGCCTACGTTTTGCCACGCACCGGAATTAAGGTACATGTTGAAGCCATTCGCGAGAAATTTGAACCAGGACCATATGCTGCCTATGCGCAACAGTTACTAGGCATAAAAGATGTTCGCAACCGGGCATCGGTAAAATGGTCGGTGTCTTCGGTTAAAATCGAAACTTTTTCGGAGCCCGATCCGCAGCAGGTTTACAAAGCCATGGGCGATATTGCGGCAACGATCAGTCTGGCACCCAACGGTTGCCTGGCCGGAATAAATTCCGCGGGAACTGCTACTATGCCGTTGCTGGTTCAATCCAATAAAACCTTTCAGCAACCGGATCTCGACGATGGTTTTTCCTTTGATTATTTCTCGGATACACCGTTTTTAATTCCCGGAGATTCTACCAATAACTTTCGCCCTACGGCTGTGGGTATGGAACAAAAAGCAGCCGAAGCGGCGCAGCGTGTGCTCGATTGCCGCATGAATCAGTATGATCTGGCAGCACTCCGCATCGATGGCGAGTACCCCGATGGAAAAGCCTATGAGGTGAGTCTGGCAGAACTAAAACGTACCGAGCAGAATTACATTAAACTGTTTGTTGGCCGAACCACAACTAAAACCGAAACCTACAGTTTTGATTATGTGCCGGAAGCCAACGAAAAGAATGCAGTGATCTTCCGAATTTCGGATGAAAACGGTGTTGTTCCCGCCAGCGATCTTTCAGGAAAACCTGTTATGGTGGAGTTTGAGCCGGTAGCCGGTTTATTGGCAAAATACCAGGCCGAGGCCGCGTCGGAGAATCCCGATGCCGGTTACGACGGAGTTTACTATCGCATGCCGGGAGTGGCCAATATCAGTGTTATTTACGAGCTGAATAAGCTGGCCACGGCACGTGCAACCATTGCGCAGTTTGGGGCCATTGCTCCGCTGCCTGAAGATTTGCTGGGTGGTGATTACTCCATCGAATTTCACCCCGAAACAGGAGCGATAAAAGCAGTTCAGTTAAAATAGAAGTAAAAAATATACGAATGCAAAGCCCGGTTGTTTAGCCGGGCTTTTTTTATTGTAAGAGGTCTGTAAAAAGCCTGCTATTGGCAGAGTGCACTCATTTTTTTTATGTCATAAATGCGCTTAGCGCTTGTAATAAAGGGATCCGATCCTTATCGGTTTAGAATAATAAGGATCGGATCCTTCTGTACATTCGACGCTTTCAGCGCCATAAATAGCTTTTGGTATGACGTAAATGCGCTTAGCGCTTGTAAAATGGTAACGCATTTTTTAACTCTGCATGTGAATATGTTATTAGTTGTGCTTACTCTTTTCGGTTAGTGAGTTTTACATCGTTTCAACAGGGATCCGATCCTTATCGGTTTAATATAATAAGGATCGGATCCTTCTGTAATATCTTTTAAGTCAGTTTTAGAGGCAAAAAAATACCCGACTAAAAAAGCCGGGTACTTCCAATATTTTCTCAAATAGCTTATTTCTTATTTAATTCCGTGCATCATCTTTTTCAGCCATGGCGAAAGAGCAACTGCAACCAAGGCAATAATTGCCGACTGAATTGCGATCAACCAAAAGACCTGGATTTCTGTTCCAAGGGTTTTTTCCAGTTGTATCGAAATGGCTTTCATTTGCGAGGCCACAAAGTTTCCGGCTGCAACAGAACCAAACCAAATTCCCATCATCGTAGAAACCAGTTTTGGTGGCGACAGTTTGGTTACCATTGATAGTCCAATTGGCGACAAGCAAAGCTCGCCAAAAGTATGAAACAGGTAAACCACAATCAGCCATAGCGGGCTAACCAAACGTAGTGAATCTCCGCCGGTTGATCTGTCGAAGGCAATTGCCATAATCACGAAACCTAGCGAAAGCATAATTAATCCCCACGCAAATTTCATTGGGGTATTGGGGTTCAGTTTTATTTTGTCGAGCTTTAGCCATAACACACTGAATAGAGGTGCACAAGCTACAATCCAAATGGCATTAATACTTTGAAACCATGTTGCCGGGATCTCCCAGCTGCCAATCATTCGTTGTGTATTGTCGCGGGCAAAAATATTAAAGGTCGTTCCGGCTTGCTCAAATCCACTCCAGAATAAAATATTGAAGAGGGCCAAAACAAGGATTACTCCAACACGCGACCATTCCGCTTTGCCGTTGGTTCCCTTAAATATTGTAGTGGTAAGAACAATTACTCCACCAATACCAAGTATCCATATAATTGCAGTGCTTACCGTTGCGGGGATAACACTCCAACCTAAAATTACCGCGAAAATTAAACCAACTATGCCAACAACATATAGTAAGATGCTAAACCAGTCGTTAAGGATTAAACGTACTCTTTCGGCTTTTACTTTCGGAGGCATTCCGATATGCCCAAGGGTATGGCTACGGAGAAAAAACCATATAGTACCTAATAACATTCCCACACCGGCGGCCAGGAAACCATATTGCCAGGCCACTTGTTCGCCTAATTTTCCGGCTACCAGTGGCGAAAAGAAAGCTCCCAGGTTGATACCCATGTAAAAGATGGTAAAACCACCGTCTTTGCGCGGGTCGTTATTATCATACAATTCGCCCACCATGGTAGAGATGTTGGGTTTAAAGAAACCATTACCCAAAATCAAAATACCCAATCCGGCATAAAATATGGTTTGACGGAATTCAACACTGGCATCAGAACCATGCATCCACGCACTTGCAGCCAACAGAAACTGGCCGATAGCCATGGTTAAACCTCCAATGTAAATCGATTTTCGCTGCCCCAGCACTTTGTCGGCCAGCATTCCACCCAAAATCGGAGTTACATAAACTAAACCGGTGAAAATACCATAAATGGTAAAGGCATCCAGTTCTGCCATTTCAAATCCGCCCGACGCAAAAGTTGCTGTAAGGAAAAGAACCAGCAAGGCCCGCATTCCATAGTAACTAAAGCGTTCCCACATTTCACTGGCAAAAAGTGTTGAAAGCCCTATTGGATGACCAAAAAAGGCTTTATCTGCATCTCTACTCATAATATCTTTTTCTTTTATTTTTCTAAAGCTCGCTAAAATATCAATATTCTTCAAAGAATTCGGTGAAACATATCAGCTTTTCTGTTCTTCGGCCTAATTTTCGGTTCTTTTAAAAACTTTTAAGCCCAAAATGCACAAAATGTTTTTTCAATTGTTGCTTACTTTGTTCGATAAAATTGCAGGTATTTAACCTGAAGTAAAAAACGCATTATTATGAGTGAAGAAATTAAACATCTCGAGCCACAAAATGTGTGGGAGATTTTTTCTGAAATGACCCAAATTCCGCGCCCTTCGAACCATGAAGAGCAGATTCAGGACTGGGCCGTAAGTTTTGGTAAAAAACTGGGTTTGGAAACCATCAAAGATGAAGCCGGAAACTTAATTATAAAAAAGCCGGCAACACCGGGTATGGAAAACCGCAAAACCGTGGTTCTGCAAGGGCACCTCGATATGGTTCCGCAGAAAAACAGCGATAAGGTTCACAATTTTCAAAACGATCCGATTGAGGCCTTTGTTGATGGCGATTGGGTAACTGCCAACGGAACAACACTGGGTGCCGATAATGGTATTGGCTCGTCGGCAGCAATGGCGGTTTTGGCATCGAAAACCTTAAAACACGGCCCAATTGAAGTGTTGCTTACCGCTACCGAAGAAACCGGAATGGACGGAGCCAATGGATTAAAAGCCGGAATGCTGGATGCCGAAATACTGATTAACACCGACTCGGAAGACGAGGGCGAATTGTACGTAGGCTGCGCCGGTGGCGAAGATGTAAACATTACTTTCAATTATACCGAAGAAGAAGTTCCGCTTGGTTTTGTGGCATTGCAGTTAAGCGTTACCGGAATGAAAGGTGGACATTCGGGGATGGATATTATCCTGGGGCGCGGAAACTCGATTAAAACATTTTTCCGCATTTTGAATGCTGCCGAAGAACTGGGTGTTCGTTTGGCCAGTATCGATGGCGGTAGCTTGCGAAATGCCATTCCGCGCGAAGCCTTTGGTGTGGTTGTGCTTGAAGAGGCAAAAGTGGCCGATTTTATTGCTTTGGTTGATGAAATTGCCGATGCTGTAAAAGCCGAACTTGCCGCTACCGAACCTGATTTGGATATTGCCGTTGAGCAAACTGAATTGCCCGAAACGCTGATCGATGAAGCCACTCAGAAAAACGTAGCCAAAGCCGTTGTTGCCTGCCCGAACGGTGTAATTCGCATGAGCGACAGCATGAAAGGATTGGTGGAAACATCTACCAACCTGGCTATTCTGAAATCGGATGCAGCGAGTAAAACCATAAATGGAGGTTGTTTAATGCGCAGCTCGGTTGATTCGGCAAAAGATGAATTGGGAACACGCCTGAAAGCGGTGTTTGAACTGGCCGGGGGAGAGGTAACCCTCTCGGGGGCATACCCGGGATGGAAACCCAATATGGAATCGCCAATTTTAAAAACCATGCAAAGCGTGTATAACGACAAATGGGGAAAAGTGCCAAAAATCAGGGCCATTCATGCCGGTTTGGAGTGCGGTATTCTGGCCCAAAACTATCCGCACTGGGACATGATCTCGTTTGGCCCCACTATTCGTTTCCCGCACTCGCCCGATGAAAAGGTAAATATTGAAACGGTTAAAAAATTCTGGGAATTTTTAGTGGCCACCCTGGAAGCTATTCCTGAAAAATAAAAATTCAGGTTAGAAGAGATAAATAGTGATAGCATGACTCAAAGTCATACTATCACTATTACTTAAGAATAAAAATAAAATCCGATTCGTATGATTTTGATCAAAAACGAATCGGATTTTTTATTTTGGGCAGCTTCGAGTTTTGGTCTTATTGTATTTGCAGCGAGAATCTGCAAAATTCGCGTTCCAATCTTTTCTGTTTTAATATTTTGGCATCATTTCAATCAGCTCGCCATCGGTGGTAATCATATGCCCCATCATATTTGCGGTAAGGCACGAGTGAACCGGAATAATTTCCACCAAATCGCCCACATTTATCTGTTTGAAATGGTTGGGTGTAACTTTTAGTATACCGTGTTCCTGCGACAGGCGCGACAGGTAATTTTTGGTATCGAGCAGAACTTTTTCTTCACCGTTGCGGATAACTATGCGGCCATATAATTGTTTGCCATCCGTGTTTTGCAGCGTATCTTTCGAGAAATGAATTGCACCTCCGTATATTACAATTTCATTCCGCGAAACGTGTTTGGCCACCACGGGGCACACAACTCTTACAGCAATATCGCTAATTTCACATACACCAAGGTTATGTTGCATCAAATCGTAAAAAACAAAGTTGCCCGGACGAATTTCGTCTATCCCGTCAAAATTTCCGCAAATGCTGGCAGACGGAGTGTCGCCCATACTCAGTTCCATTCCCGGGTAATTTTTATGATACCTGTTTTTTAACTTCTTTAGTTTTAACAAGGCATCAAAATGGCTGCTGAATATTTCGTTGGTTGATAGTGCCGTGTAGGTATGGCCGGTGTGCGTAAGAAAGCCCTTAAAAGTGAGTTTGCTGTTTTTACGCAAAATATCAAGGATTGAATCGATGCGGCCGGTTCTTCCCGCCGGAATGCCGGTGCGGTTGTAACCGGTATCGATTTTTAAATATACGCCAATTTTGTTGGTAGCTTTATTGGCCAGCACTTCTGCTGCTTCCTTGTTTTCAACCAGGACATTAAGTTTTATGGTGGCTGCCAAACGGTTGATCCGGCTTATCTCCAACACATTTAAAGGAAAGGCGAGCGTAATGTCATTCCACTCGTTTGATGCAAAATATTCAGCCATTAGTACCGATGAAACAGTAATTTGGTTGATCCCAAAACGTTTAAACCACTCACCAACTTTAGCTGCCTGGTGGGTTTTGAAATGCGGCCTCAAGCGAAGTTTATACTTCTCGGCTTTTTTCACCATCCGTTCAATGTTTTGCAGGCAAACTTCTTTGTCAATAATAAGTGTCGGTCGTGTAATTTCTGTCATAAAAAATTAATGTAACGTTCTTAACTTTTGAGTTAGAGCATTGCGGGTGGCCATTAATTTGTTTGAAATGCCAACTTTATACAAGTGTGGACTGATAAAACGTTTATGTTCGTCGGGCAATAAAGCAGCGCGGCTTATAAGGTATTTATGTATTTCTACCGGACTTTTGTGTTGAAGCAGAACGTTTCCCTGTTCAACTACTTTTTCGCGAATAAGTTCGAATTTAAATTTCGAGACTTCGGTATTTTTTTCGGGATAAATACGGTGATATATGGTGTCAATTTCTTTGGGATTTTCATCCTGAAGAAAGATTCCGTCGCGGTAAAACTTCCCTTCTTCATCAAAATAGCGAACCAATTGTTTTTTCCCGGGCAAAGTAATTTTCTCAATATTTTCCGAGAATTTCATTTTTGGTTCTCCGTCAATCTCGGTGAGTTTGTAAACACCATCCAGGGCAGCATCGCTTTTCCCGGTAATCATTTCCGTGCCGATTCCAAAACCGTCGATGGCCGCATTCTGATCGAGCAGTAACGTTTTAATAACGTATTCGTTCAGCTGGTTCGATGCCAGAATCTGAACGTCATGTAACCCGGCGTCGTCAAGTTGTTTTCGTGCTTTTTTGCTGAGGTAAGCCAAATCTCCGCTATCCAAACGAATGGCCTTTAGTTTTTCGCCTCTTGCAGCCATTTCATGACTAATGGTAATGGCATTCGGCACGCCCGATTTTAGCGTGTCGTAAGTGTCGACAAGTAAAATGGTATTGTCGGGATTGGTTTCTGCAAATGCTCTGAAGGCTTCCAGTTCCGAATCGAAACTTTGTACCCAGCTGTGTGCCATTGTTCCGCTAACCGGAATGTCATATATTTTTCCGGCCAGCGTGTTCGATGTGGATGATGCACCACCGATACACGCTGCCCGGCTGGCATGAATAGACCCAAAATCCTGAGCACGGCGCAGGCCGAAATCGGCAAATAACTTTTCGCCTGCAATATGTTTTATGCGATAAGCCTTTGTGGCAATCAGCGATTCAAAATTCAGAATATTCAGCAAAATACTTTCTACCAACTGGCATTCAATAATATTTCCTTCAACCGAAAGAATTGGTTCGTTAGGAAACACAATCTCGCCTTCTTTTACGCTGTAAATATCTCCCGAAAATTTGAAATCGCGCAGGTATTCCAGAAACTCATCTTTGAAGCCGTTTGCTTTTAGAAATGCCAGGTCGGATTTCGAATACCTGAATTCATTCAGGGCATCGATAAAATCCTGTAAACCCGCAAAAACAGTAAATCCTCCTTTATACGGATTGGTTCTGAAATAATAGTCGAATGAAGTTTGCTGATCCTTTTTTTTACAAAAAAAAGTAGCCCTGAGCCATAGTCAACTCATACAAATCGGTATATAACCCTAGTGTTTCCTTAAATATTGATCCCATTTTGTCCCCCTCTCTGAGATGCTTAAAGATAATTAAGAATTACGACTATTTAAATGATCTACTAATTATTTAGCTGAATGTTTATGTTCAGTTAAACGGATAACAAACTGTAAACAGGTCTGTTTTTGATACTTAATAGAAGGGAATGGTTACAGAAATTTTTGTAATTTTTTTATAAATCTCCAGGGGTAACTGAACATGACCTTTCTGATCGTCGGAAACATTAAAATGTGAACGTTTTTTGTATCCCTTTTTGTTCTCCTTCAATGAAGAATTTTTAGTTAAACAACAGTATAAGATATGCATTACCTCTCACCCTATCGGGAGCTCTCCTCGCGAGGAGAGCCTGTTGTTAGGAAACTGTAATAGCAGCACCAAATCCTCTTCCAGTTCCTAAAAAACTGTTTTCCCTTCATAAGGGAAAATGTCGACAGACAAAAGGGTAGAAAGAGTTATGAAGCCCTATTAAATCCATATATTGACTTCCTTATGAGTTCATTTATCGTTAAAAAGTGAAAATGAAAAAAAATATGTTCCACCAGAAATTTCATGTGATCCAAGAAGGTGTCTGACGAAGGAAGCCGGAGGATGAATGGAAGTTGATTTGTATTAACGAATCAGATTCTCCGTTAAACAAAAAACGCTGCTCAAATAAATGAACAGCGTTTTTGATCGAAAATATCTTTGCTTATTGTTGTTCGAGCCTAATTGTTTGTTCCCTGTTTGGGCCAACCGATGCAAGCGAAATAGGAATGCCCATTTCGTCTTCAATAAAGTTAATGTAATTGTTCAGTTCTTCCGGGAACTCATTCTGGTCTTTAATTTTGGTCAGATCAGTTTTCCAGCCGGGAAGTTCAACGTAAACAGGTTTAACCTGGTCGTCTAACTCAAATGGGAAATGTTCAACAACTTCACCATTAATTTCGTAACCCACACAAACTTTAATGGTGTCGAAATCATCCAGCACATCGGCTTTCATCATAATCAATTCGGTAACGCCATTCAACATGCACGTGTATTTTAATGCTACCAAATCCAACCAGCCACAACGTCGTGGACGACCGGTTGTCGATCCGAACTCATTACCGGCAGTACGCAGTTTATCGCCTGTTTCATCGAAAAGCTCGGTAGGGAAAGGGCCCATTCCTACGCGGGTGCAGTAGGCTTTAAAAATTCCGAAAACTTTACCAATGGCATTTGGCGCCAATCCTAAACCGGTACAAGCTCCGGCACAAATGGTGTTCGAGCTGGTTACAAAAGGATACGAACCGAAATCAATGTCGAGCAATGTTCCTTGTGCTCCTTCTGCCAATACTGATTTGCCTTCCTTTAACGCATTGTTAATCATGTGTTCGGTGTCAACCAGGTTGAATGATTTCAGCACTTCAACACCTTCAAACCACTCTTTTTCGCATTCGTTAAGCAAAGCTTCGTAGTCGTACTTAAAGAATTCGCTTAACATTACTTTGTGGTTGTCGATTCGTGCAGTGTATTTTTCTTCAAAACCGTGAACCAGGTCGCCAACACGCAAACCATCGCGGCCAATTTTATCCTTATAAGTAGGTCCGATTCCTTTCAGGGTAGACCCAATTTTGGTGTCGCCTTTTTTCTGCTCCGATGCCGCATCCAAAATTTTATGCGTTGGCAAAATCATGTGTGCCTTTTTCGAGATATAAAGGTTTTTCGAGATATCGACACCGATTTTACTCAACGACTCAATTTCTTTTCTGAAAACGATTGGGTCGATAACAACACCGTTACCGATTACATTGATTTTGTTTTCGCGGAAAATACCGGAAGGAATGGTGTGTAAAACATGTTTAATATTGTTGAATTCAAGGGTGTGGCCAGCGTTTGGGCCTCCCTGAAAACGAGCTATAACATCGTACTCCGGAGTAAATACGTCAACAATTTTACCTTTTCCCTCGTCGCCCCATTGCAGGCCCAACAATACATCTACCTTCATTTTGAGTTTTGATTTTTATTTTACATGCAAAACCGCGAAAACTTAATCGATCAAGATTAACCTTTCACGGCTTTCAAATTAAGCAGTTAAAAGTACTAAATATTTTATGCTCTGCAATAAAAATACCAGCACCCTGCATTTAATTTATAATCTATTAAGAATTAAGCGCTTTATTCCTTTTTTGTGCTTTCGCCGTAGATATAAAGCGTGTGGTGCGACAATTTAAAATCGTTTTTCTGGCAGGCATCTTCAATAATCTCGCGAATACGGGGATCGTAAAACTCAACAACGGTACCAGTTGTTGTGTCGATCAGGTGATCGTGCTGAAGTGTTGCAAATGCCTTTTCGAACTGTGCAATGTTTTTGCCAAACTGGTGTTTTACCACCAGCTTACAATCGAGGAGCAAATCGATGGTATTGTACAATGTAGCGCGGCTTACCCGGTAGTTATTGTTCTTCATCGAGATGTATAACGACTCAATGTCGAAATGCCCTTCGCGACAATAAATTTCGTCGAGTATTGCAAATCTTTCGGGTGTTTTCCGGTGACCGTTCTTTTCAAGGTACTCGGTAAACATGTTGCGCACAGTTTCTCTGGTCTTCTGGTTATTCATAATTAAACCAATTTTAAATAGGCCAAAAATAGGAAAAAAAATTATTCTTTTAGAATGAATATAAATTAATCCTCAAGGTTTTCTACACGATTTACACTGTCGATACCCTTAATTGTTTTTAGTTTGCTGATTAAGTTGTCTAAATCGTTTGTATTGTGGATGTATAAAAACAGGTCGCCCATAAAAATGCCATCGTGCGTTTCGAATTTTACTGAACGCATGTTAATATTGTGTCCTTTAGAGATTAACGTTGTTACTTCGTTTACGATTCCCAGGCGGTCGAAACCTTGTAAATGTAGCCGGGTAAGGTACGACTGGCGTTTGAATTTTGTCCATTCGGCCTGAATGATTTTTTCGCCCTGGTTGGCAATAAATTTTTCCAGTTCGCGGCATTTTACCTTATGAATAATTACGTGATCGTCGGTAGAAAGGTAGCCAACAACCGGTTCGCCGGGAATTGGGTTGCAGCATTTTGCCAGCGAGAATTTAATATTGTCCTGGTTTTCGCGCAGCAGAAATGGTTTTTTCTTATCGATTTTCTGGTTTTCAGGCGTTTCTTCTTTTTCCTTGTTTTTACTGCCCGACCCAAACGTAATGTTCCAGTATTTTACCAGTTTGCTTTCCGATTTTTTGCCGATAATATCCTTCACATCATCCAGTTCAAGAAATCCCATCCCAACTTCGGAATACAATTGTTCCTTGTTGTTAAGGTTATAGTGCGCTGTTAATTTTTTCAGGTTATTTGAAGTAAACGGTGCGTTTATTTTTTTAAAAAGTTCTTCAATAATTTCTTTTCCCCGGTCAGTATGTTTGTTTTTTTCGAGCCTGAACACATTTTTTATTTTACCTCTGGCTTTGGGCGATGCCGAAAATTTCAGCCACTCCAGTTTTGGCGACTGGTTCTCTGAGGTCAGAATCTCAATTTGGTCGCCATTCTCAAGTATGTGGCTGATAGGAACCAGCTTGGTATTTATTTTGGCACCAATACATTTATTGCCTAGTTCGGTGTGTATTTCGTAGGCAAAATCGATAACTGTCGATCCCAGCGGCAACGAAAACATATCGCCTTTTGGAGTAAAAACATTTATCTCTGATGAGAACAGGTTAAGCTTAAAATCATCCAGGAATTCGAAGGCATCAGAATCGGAACTTTGCAACAATTCGCGTATCCGTTCAATCCACGGATCCAGTTCGTTTTCAAAGTTGCGAATGTCTTTATAACGATAATGTGCAGCAAAGCCATGTTCGGCCACGTCGTCCATTCTGTCAGTTCTTATCTGAATTTCAACCCAATGCCCCTGAGGCCCCATTACGGTAACATGTAACGATTCGTATCCGTTGGCTTTTGGCATGGTGATCCAGTCGCGAATCCGATCGGGTTTTGGTTTGTAAATGTCGGTAACTATCGAGAGGACATCAAAACACTGCCGTTTTTCCGATATTCCTTTTTTCGAATTGATAATGATGCGGATGGCTAAAATGTCGTAAACCTCATTAAAAGCTACTGCTTTTTTCTGCATTTTTTGCCAGATGGAATAGCTTGTTTTTAGCCGGTGTTCTACCTTACAATCAATTCCTTCTTCCTTCAGTTTATCGATAATCGGACTGGTGAATTCGTTTACCAGGTAATTCCTTTTTTCCTCCTGGTTGTGCAGCAGGTATTGAATTTGTTCGTATTCTTCCGGATGTTTGTGTTTAAAACTGAGGTCTTCCAGGTCGCTTTTTATGGCGTGTAACCCCAGGCGGTGCGCCAGTGGCACATACAGGAAAAGTGTTTCGCCGGCAATTTTTATTTTTTTGTGCGCCGGCATCGAATCCAACGTGCGCATATTGTGCAAACGATCGGCAATTTTTATCAAAATAACCCTTACGTCGTCCGAAAGGGTCATCAGCATTTTTTTCAGGGTAAGTGCATGTTTGGCATCAAAGTCGCCCGATAGTTTGGTTAAGCCGTCAACAATGCGCGATACGCGTGTTCCAAACATATTTTCAATGTCGGACAAACGGTAATCGGTGTCTTCAACAACATCGTGTAATAAGGCCGCAACAATGGAGGTGGCCCCCAATCCCAAATCAACCGCAACAATGCGGGCAACTGCAATGGGATGAATAATAAATGGTTCGCCCGATTTGCGTTTTATGCCATGGTGCGCTGCATTCGAGAACCTGAATGCTTTCTCGATACGTGCCAGCCGCCCTTCATCAAACTTATTTTTAATGACTTTTAGAAAATCCTGGTAGCGGTCTTCAATATGCCTTATTTCTGCTTTTGTAAAATGTTGCACTTTGCCTTTATCTGATCCTTAATCTATATCTGTCTGTAATAAGTCTTGAATATATAAATTCTTTCCTATCCCTGCTTTTTCTCCGGCTAAAATATCTCTTTTTTTGTCTCCTATCAACACTGAGTTAACAGGATCGATATTAAATTCCTGAATGGCCTGCAAAATCATTCCCGGTTCGGGTTTTCTGCAGTTGCATTTTCCTGTTATTTCAGGATGATGAGGGCAGTGATAAACTTTTGTTATTTCTATCCCTTGTTTCAGAAACTGCCGGATCATCCAATTGTTTAAACGAAAAAAATCGGTTTCGGTATAATATTTTCGTGCAATACCTGATTGGTTGGTAATTACGAATAAGAGAAAACCCTTGTTTTGGTAGGTTTTTATGAGTTCGAAAATGCCCGGAGTAAATTCAAAGTCTTCAATGCGGAAAACGTAGTTTTTTTCAAGGTTAATGGTTCCGTCGCGGTCGAGAAAAAGCGCCTTATTTTTATTTGTAGTTGTCATCTCCGAATAAATTTTGCTTCTCTTTTCTTTCAGTTGATGTACTCCACGAGCCATGTAATTTTTCTGACTTCGTTGTGAAGAGCTAAGGCTGCTAAATTTGCAGTAACATGTTACTTGTTAAAAGTCGTTTTCAGTTTATTCAGAACAAATTTATCAATTGGAAAAGTAATAGCATCGTCTTTCAGGTCTTTTAATTTCTCCCAGCGAAAGCTTTGTGTTTCGCCGGCATCAATTTCAAAGTCAAATGCTTTCTCCGAGATTTTGAATTTCAACGGCTGTTTCAGCTCTGCGAGGTAGTAAATGCTTATTAATTGAGCATTGTCGAAAAACAATGCCTTTTGATAAATGTCGGTGGTGTAAAAATGCCTGATATTCTCAATTTCCTGTCCGTTACATTCTTCTTTAAACTCTCGTTTCAGGCCATCAATCAATCCTTCTCCAAATTCCAGCCCGCCACCGGGAAACTTGGTCATTTTGGTGTTCAACACAAATTCGTCGGAAAGCAAAATTTCTTTCTTTTCGTTGATAACCAGTCCGTAAACGCGGATGATAAATTGGCCCATGTTACTTGATTTGTGTGTCGATCCACTCGATTATTTCTTGGGTGTTGGTTGGTTCAAACCATTTTACGTTTTCATCGCGGCGAAACCAGGTAATTTGTTTACGCGCATAACGCCGCGAGTTTCGTTTGATTAACTCAATGGCTTTTTCGCGCGAAATTTCACCGTTAAAATAGGCGAACAGTTCCTGGTAACCCACGGTATTTAGCGAATTCAAATGTTTTTTGTGATACACGCTCCGGGCTTCTGTTTCCAGACCGGCTTCCATCATTTTATCTACCCTTAAATTTATGCGGTTGTGCAACACCTGCCGATCGCAGTTAAACGCGATTTTTATGATTTGGAAAGGGCGTTTCTTAGGTGTGTCAGAACGGAATGATGAGTACGGTTTTCCGGTTTGAATACTAATCTCCAATGCGTGAATAATTCGGTTGGGATTTTTCAGATCGACCTTTTTATAGTATTCCGGATCGAGGGTTTTTAACTGCAGCCGTAAGCTTTCCAAGCCTTCTTCTTCCAGCTGCTTTTTTAATGCAGCACGAACTTCGGGATCGGCATCGGGCATACTATCAATGCCTTTACAAATCGCGTCGATGTATAACATTGAGCCGCCCACCAGCAATAGAACATCCCTTTGCTGAAAAAGCTTATCGATCAGTTCCAGCGCCTCCGTTTCGTAACGGCTGGCGTTGTAATTCTCTTCAACCGAATGGCTTTGAATAAAATGATGCGGAATGGCCGCCAGCTCTTCTGTCGATGGAACAGCGGTTCCGATGTTGAGTTCTTTAAAAATTTGCCGGGAGTCGGCCGAGACGATTTCTGCGTTAAAATGTCGGGCAACCTTAATACTCACCTCGGTTTTCCCAATTCCGGTTGGGCCGGTAATTACAACAAGCGTTTTTGGCATTAATACATGATTTTTGGCAAATTAATGACAAAAAAAAGACTGTTCAAAATTTTGAACAGCCCTGGAATTTTTTTAAACATGGATTAAACAGTCGTCTTTCGTGATCAGAAATCGTCCATTTCGCCAAAGATTTCAGTGTAATCATCAAGCTCTCCAAAATCCATATAAACTTCTTCTTCCTGGCTTACACCAGTTTCAAGTTCAAATTTTTCTTCTCCTAAAACCTGAACGGGGGAATCGCCTTGTTTTAAAGCGACTAATGGTTCATTAAGATTTTTTTCCATAATTATTCCAGTTAGTTCTATAAAAAAAGACCTGTCGTTCAAAAAATCGAATGTATAAATGAGGTGTTGCCCCTTATCTTGCAGCAAGTCGCCTAATTTTGTTTTTTGCATGATGTAAAATGCTGCACCATTTATACCTAAGTCTAACATTGAAATCTCAACCAGCTTTCTCCAGGTTTTATTGGACACGAAGAAAGATGCCAGTTGGTGTGACTCAAAACCAACACTTTTCTGTATAATACTATGAAAATCGAAAAATGAATGTTTCTCATCCAGAGCAACTTCCAATCGGAAGTTTTGGGCCTCTTGTGAAACAATTTGAAATTGATAAATCATAAATTTCACGTTGAATGAAGTTCAAATTTTACAGGAATTTTTACAAAATCCAAGAATTCAAATGCAGAAAGAATTGAAAATATCTATCAAAAAGGTACTTTTCTGATGCATTGTTATTTTTTTATAAAAAGTAAAAAGGTTGGTATAAAAGCCTTTTCGGGACATTTTTCTACAAAAAATTGTGAAAAATACAGAAAGGAAATCGGTGAAATTAAAAAATGTTAAAAAAGTTTAAGTCAGGAAAAATCGAACATTCGTGTTCGTTGTTCGGCTTATCAAATATTATTTCCAACAATGTTTTAAGTTGCTGTTCGTCAGTATTTAGTGTGGGCATTTTTTCTTGGTTATTGCGCGTTTTTAGCCTTATGGCCGTGTTGCCCGAAGCATTTGTCTTTTTCCCGGAGGACCGGGAAGCAGCTCCGAAGTATAGCCCGATCGTTCCATTCGGCGGCGTATTTCGCCTTTGGCGCTATAAGTAACAAGGTTTGCACCTGGGTTACAACTGCGAAAAAGTTTTCTGAAAATTTCCTCGTTCCACATCTCGGGTTGTTTGTCGGGGCCAAATGCATCAAAGTAAATTACATCAACACTTGGAATCGTATCAAAAGAAAATTGGGTGAGATCTGTTTTTAGTTTTAACAAATCGAAATATGGCGAAATTTGTGTTTTAAGGTTCCATTCACAAGTGTGCAGCGCAGCAAATAGCTCTTCGGCATGCTTCGAAATCAAACTTCCATAATTAAGCCCTTCTATTTCGGTTTGTTCAATCGGGTATTTTTCTAAGGAAATATATGTGGTTTTGCGTTTTTCATTTTCTGCTTCAATGGCCGTTAACAAGGCATTTAATCCTGTTCCAAAACCAATTTCCAGAACCACCGGCTTAGGCGATTGATTGTGGCGGTAACCTTTGTCGATATACACATATTCCGATTCGGTTAAGGCACCATTTACGGAATGATACTGTTCATTCATCCCGGGAATAAACAGCGTTTTTGATCCGTCTTCTGTTGTTACAATTTTTCTTTGCATGGCCTGCGAATTTCCTTAAAATCCTATGTTGTACAATAAGTATTCAGCTAAAAAGCTGTAAAAGGACACCTTTTATAATTGAAAAAACTAATTTTATCGGTCAAAAATAGGAAAAACTATGTTGGTGCGCTTATATAATGAAAATCCAAATCCCCGCGAAGTAAGAAAAGTTGTAGATGTTTTGCGTGATGGGGGAGTAATTGTTTATCCAACCGACACGGTTTATGGAATTGGTTGCGATATAACCAATCAAAAAGCAGTTGAAAAGGTGGCCCGTTATAAAGGTATTCAGGTGGAGAAGAACAATTTTTCGTTTATCTGCAGCGATTTCAGCCACTTGTCGGATTACACCAAGCCCATTCCCAATCATATCTTTAAACTCATTCGCAAAAATTTACCCGGTCCGTTTACCTTTATTTTAAATGCCAATAATAATGTGCCAAGGTATTTTAAAGGGAAAAAGAAAACGGTAGGAATTCGTATTCCCGATAATAATATTGTTCGTGAGATCGTAAGTGAGCTAGGAAATCCAATCCTCTCATCGTCGGTGCACGATGAAGACGAGATTTTGGAATATACCACAGATCCGGAGTTGATTCATGAAAAATTCGCAGAACTGGCTGATATTGTCATCGATGGTGGTTTTGGCGAACTAATTCCGTCAACAATAGTTGATTGCACATCAGACGAGCCAATTTTGGTGCGCCAGGGAAAAGGTGAATTGGAATATTAACCGACTAACCTTTCCAGAACGATGGCGAGAAGAGCACCAGAACAGTAAACAGTTCCAGACGGCCAAGCAGCATCAGAAATGATAAAAACCATTTTCCGATTGGTTTAATGTGATAGAAGTTTTCAGCCGGCCCAACTGTTCCTAAACCCGGTCCGATATTTCCCAAACAGGTGGCAACAGCTCCCATCGACGATTCCATGTCGGGTTCTATCAGCGTAAAAATAACGGTGCTGATGGCAAAAATTACAAAGTAAATGATAAAGAAAGCCAGCACATTGGTAACGATTTTGGCATCCACCGAGTGTTTGTTAAAACGAACCGGAATAACAGCATTGGGATGCACCAAGCGTTTAAGTTCGTAATAGCCGTTTTTAAGCAACACAACAATTCGCATAATTTTTATGCCCCCACCGGTTGATCCGGCAGAACCTCCAAAAAAGAAAAGCAAAAAGATGAGCATTGTTAACACCGGCGGCCAGGTGAGGTAATCGGCCGTAGCGTATCCTGTGGTTGTAATTATGGTAATTACCTGGAATAATGAATCGCGAAATGCTTTTTCAACGCCAAACTCGGTAGAAATTAGAAGGCCGATGAAAATAAGGGCCGTAAATCCGAGCGTAAAAAAGCTGTAATATTTAAATTCTTCGTCTTTAAATGCTACCGAAAACTTTCCTTTGATAGCAAAATAGGAGAGTGTAAAATTTGTTCCGGCCAAAAACATAAAAACAATAATAACATACTGAATAAATGGCGATGGCCAGTGCGCAATACTTGCCTGTTTGGTTGAAAAACCGCCGGTAGCCATGGTGGTAAACGAGTGGCAAATAGAGTCGAAAAAGGTCATTCCTCCAACCCACAACAGCAACGTTTCAGCCACTGTAAATGTAAGGTAAATTACCCAAAGTGTTTTTGCAGTTTGTTTAATTCTCGGGCTGATTTTATCGGGGGTTGGCCCCGGTACTTCAGCCATAAACAACTGCATACCACCGATTCCAAACACCGGTAAAATTGCCAGCGATAAAACGATGATTCCCATACCGCCGAGCCACTGGGTAATGCTTCGCCAAAATAAAATACCGTGAGGAAGTGCCTCAATGTCGTTTAAAATTGATGAACCTGTGGTAGTAAACCCCGACATGGTTTCGAAAAACGCATCGGTAAAACCGGGAATGGAACCACTTATAACATAAGGCAGACTACCAAAAAAGGAGAACACAATCCAGACCATCGATACGATGATGAATCCTTCGCGTTTGCCAATATCTTTTTTTGCCTTCGAAGTGGCGGCAACAATCAGTCCGCCAATAACCAGGTTTATTCCGCCCGAAATTAAGAACGCACTAATGTCGGATTCCCCATAAATCAGAGCAACCAGAAGGGCGATGCCCATAGCAATTCCCTCGACAAATAATAAAAAACCAAGTACTCTGAATATGATTTTAAGGTTCATGTTCTGGTAGTTTGCGCTTACTTAAAGAATTTTTCGAGCTTTTTAATTCCTGAAGGTAGGGTGAATACAACAACTTTGTCGCCTTCCTGAATTTGGGTATAGCCGTGAGCAATGTAGCCCATGTTGCCACGAATAACACCTCCGATTTTTGCTTCATCGGGGAAGTCAAGGTCTTTTATGGGTTTTTGTGTGATTTTGGCTCCCGGCTTGGCAATAAATTCAAAAACTTCGGCGTCGGAGGCGGTTAAACATTTAACTTTCGATATTTCGGCATTTAGCGTAAACCGGTAGATGTAACCTGCAGCAATCAGTTTTTTATTAAAAATACTACCGATATCCATATTGTCTGCCAGGTTCATGTAGGCCAGGTTTTCCACCTCGGCAACTGTTCGGCGAACGCCAAAAGTTTTTGCCAGGTGACAGCCTAATATATTGGTTTCTGAATTTCCGGTGGTTGCCACAAAGGCATCCATTTTTTCAATTCCTTCTTCGCGCAGTAAATTCAGGTTTCGTCCGTCGCCGTTAATTACCAGCACATTTTCGTATTTGTCGGCAATTTTTTCGCATCTTTTGCGGTCGCCTTCAATTACTTTTATGCGGTAATTTTCGCCCAGCTTTTCAATGGCTTTTTGGGCAATACGGCTACCTCCCAAAAACATGATGTTTTTAACCTCGAAAAGTGTTTTTCCGGTTAATTCGTAAACATTGTTTTGCTCGGCCGGAGTGGTAACAAAAAATACGATGTCGCCGTTTTTTATAAAATCACTACCATTCGGAATGATCGTTTCATTGTCGCGGTTAATGGCCACCACCAACAAATGTTGATTTTCCTGCGATAACTCTTCAAATGTTTTATTCAGAACCGGTGCATTTTCGCGCACTTTAATTCCCATCATAATCAGTTTTCCGCCTGAAAACTCGATTAACTGACGGGTTGCCGTTTGTTTTACCGAGGCAATAATTTCTTTTGCGGCCAGACTTTCGGGGTAGATTAATTCGTTAATCCCAAGGTTGTTCAGTTTTGAGCGGTATCTTTCCTGAAGGTATTCGGAGTTGTTTATTCGGGCAATGGTGCGGTTAACACCAAGGTACGATGCCATTGAACAGGCCAAAACGTTCCGTTCTTCAAAGGGGGTAACAGCAATAAACAAATCGGATTTTGCCAGGTCTGTGCTTTTTAAATCCTGAAATGAATGAGCTGATCCCGCAATCGTCATCAGATCTACTTCACTACTGATATTTGCGAGTTTTTCCGGAGAATCATCCAGTAAGGTAATGTCGTGGTTTTCATTGGTTAACATTCTCGCCAAATGTGTTCCAACTTCGCCGGCACCTGCTATAACAACTTTCATTTCATTAGTATTGTTAATTCACAAAAGTATTTGATGAACCGTGCTTGTTCGCTTTTATTCTGTAGGCATAGTTTTTACCTGCTCGTTTCATCTGTCTGTATTATTCAATGAAGCAAAATAATGCATTCTGTTTTTAAACTCCGCGGAAAACGCTTTATAATTTTTCGCTTCCAACATTAAATTAACATTCTAAATTACAAAATGCACTGTGTAATTTATTGTAATTTACCAAATTATTTTTCAACCGAAAAAGGGGAATGAGTAAGGCATTTTTACGAAATGTAAATTTACCAGGTGCTTACAAATGCTCCCTGTGCGGAAAGAATGTGATGTTTGGTTTTGGATTTGGAGTTTTTTCGGTAAGGATAGTAGTTTATAACACAACAATTCTCAGAAATAGTTTCAGGGGGATCAGCCGCTTTTGTACTTATGATTATATCGGGCAAAAGGTTTTTTGTTGAAAGCTTACTTGTTTGTTTCAGCAGAACTTTTTTCCCTTCGAATACAGCCAGCCCTTTGTGGAGAAAAAGCAAATTATCGTTGAATGATGAATCGGAAGTCAGGTAAGTGGTATGTGTTAATCGTTTCTGTCGTTTTATATTTTGCACCGAACTATAATTGTAATCGTCAGCCGAAAGTGTGTCTGCAGAAATCACATACATTTTATTCCCTTTTATAAAACAAGTTACCGGTTCCTGCGAGTTTAGCACAATTATTTCGTTTCGGTTGATTTGTTTGTACCCTGAAAACAAAATAAATGCAGCCAGCAGAACGGTGAACGAAAGTGCCGATTTTAGGAAAACAGCTCGTTGCGAATTAAGAAAAAGGAAGATGGAAAACAGCACGGCCAAAACGAAAAGAAGTTCGGGTAAGTGAAGTACAACATCGGGTGTTGAATGAGGCAATAACTCGATGGAGGAGAGGAGAACATATACTATTTTTATAATCCATTTTACCAGGAAAGCTATTGATGTAGCCAACAACGGTACTTTTGAAAAGGCCAATAATCCCAGCCCGAGGGGAATAAGTATCATGGCGGCAGGAATTACAACAATGTTGCTCAGTAAAAAGTAGGTGGGGAACTGATTAAAATAATAAGCCGAAAGCGGGAAAGTGGCTATTTGAGCTGCAATTGAAACGCATATTAAATTCCAGAAGAACAAACCGATCTTGTTTTTCACCCTCCATAATCCGGCAATTCGGGGTTGCAGATAAACAATACCAAAAACAGCCATGTACGAGAGTTGAAATCCTACTTCGAAAAGGTTGTTGGGATTAACCAATAAAAGAAGAAAAGCCGAAGCCGCAAGCGAATTGTAAATATTTGCCCTGCGGTTGATGTTTCCGGCAATGATAATGAGGCTGAACATTGTACATGCCCGTAAAACCGATGGTGACAGACCGGTAATAAAAGCATAACACCACAATAAACTTATTGAAAGCACCACATAAATAAACCGGCCAATTCTTCTTTTTTGCAGAAATCCAAAACAGAACGAAAAAGCAAAGAAAAGTATGCCAACATGTAATCCGGAAACGGCCAACACATGCATGGCTCCGGCTGCAGAAAATACGCGTTTTGTTTCGCGGTCGAGTTCGCGTTTATAACCGAGAGTGAGTGCTGAAAGAATTTCAGTTTCCTGTGCCCCGATATGCTGTTCGCGGTATATTCTCAGCAGTTTGTCGCGAATGGTTTCGGCCCATAAAAGTGAAGTGTTATTGCGATACCCGGTTAAACTCCAGTTTCCGGTTTTTAAATACACCTGCCGGAGAATATGTTTCTTTTCGAGGTAACTTTTGTAGTCGAATTCGTGAGGATTGCCACGGTTTTCAATTGGTTCAGGTGCTTGCTCAAAAATAATCTGACTTCCCGGTTTTATTTCATCAATGGCTTCACTCTTTTCAAAATATACCAGTACTTTTTCTCGTGTGCCAATTAGGGTATCTTCTGTTTTTACCGAATGTATAAGAAGCAGGCTTTTGTAGGAATTGGTTTTTTCCTGCGGAGTTTCCAGTACAGTGGCTGCCATTAATCCTTTGGGGGTGGTTGGAGGTAAATGGTTGTATTGCTGGTAGGTGATGGCACCGAATAGTGCGAGCAGAATAAATGTAAATCCTCCAAAAAAGTGGAGAAAGATAAAAGTTGTAACGCCTGTGGAGGAGAACTAAAAAGATGCAGATAGCAATAGCCAAATAAATTAGCAACGTGCTGGTTGCCATGTGTATTGACGCAAGCAGAATGCCCGACGCAAAACCGGCTGCAATTCGTAAAAAGGGTATATTTTTAAATGTATTTTCCAAAACCTACGCTTGAAGGAATAGCCTTTAAACGTAGGTTTTGAAAAATGGTTACATTATCTCGGAACTTTTATGCGGTAGTGTGGGCGAACTTTACCTTTTGAAATGGCAATAAGTTTACTTTTTAATAAACGTTTGCGCAATGGCGATAAATAATCGACAAATAAAATGCCCTCTAAATGATCATACTCGTGTTGGATAACGCGTCCTGCAAATCCTTTGTAGGTTTCGGTGTGTTCTTCAAAGTTCTCGTCGAGGTATTTAATGGTCACCTCGTCGGGGCGATCTACATCCTCTCTTATTTCGGGCAAACTCAAACATCCTTCGTTCATTGTCCATTCGTCGCCTTTGGTTTCAATAATCTGTGGGTTGATAAAAACCTTTTTAAAACCTTCCAGTTCCGGCTCTTCGTCGGCACCCGATGATGCATCGATTACAAACAGGCGAATCGACAAGCCAACCTGCGGTGCTGCCAAACCAACGCCATCAGAGTAATACATGGTTTCCCACATATTTTCAATTATCTCATCCAACTTTGGATGATCTTTTTCAATTGTTTGGGCTTTCTTGCGTAATAAAGGGTCTCCGTAAACTGTAACCGGGTATTTCATTTCTTTCTATTTTAATTTCAATAACAACTCTTTTAACCTTTTGAAAAATTGGTTTTTAACGTGTTGAGTTGCGTTTTTGTTCTAAGTAATTTTGTAAAATAATAGTTGCACTAATGGCATCAACCAGTGCTTTGTCTTGTCGCTTTTGTTTTTTCAGGCCTCCGTCAATCATCGTTTGAAACGCCATTTTCGACGTAAAACGTTCGTCGTAAATCTCCAGATTCATCTCCGGGTATATCTGCTGAAACTTTTTCAAAAACGGATTGACAAATCTAACAGACTCCGAGGCCTGGTTGTTCATTTGTTTGGGATATCCCACAACCACCGTTTCCACCTCTTCTTTTTCGAAATAATCTTTCAAAAAATCCCAAATGGTGTGTGTTGGAACTGTTGTTAAGCGGCTGGCAATAATCTGCCCCGGATCGGTAACTGCCAATCCTGTTCGCTTTTTTCCGTAATCTATTGCTAATATCCGGGCCATACCTTTAATTAAATCGCCGCAAAAGTAGAGAGAATTGCTTAGAAAAAAAAGTGCATAAATGCCTGTTCTCTAGTAGGTGTAACTTTTCTCACACGCAACTGTGGCTTTTTTGGCACACGCTTTGCATTAACAAAGGCAGATATCGATTTTTATTTTGGCGCCAACAGAGCATAGCAAACAAATTGTTGAATTTTAAAGTCTAGTGTCATGAAAGCAACAACATTAAAATTGTTTGCCACGATAATTACTCTGGCGGCAATTACATTACTAACAACAGTTCCGGCCCAGGCCCAGCGCAGGGGAGGAGAACGGGGAACAGAAAAAAGGGAAGCTCCGAAAAGAAGTAGCAGAAGTGAGGTTAAAACCAAAAGTGCCTCAAAAAACTATCGACAGTCAGCTCCAACACGGTCGGATAAAAGCGTTCGGTCATCGAGTAAAACAACTACCAACCGAAACAGTGCAACGGTTCGTTCGAGCAATAATAAATACAATGATTCTCGTTCGGCAAATCGCAATGTTCAGCGAAAAAGTAGTTCTGACAACAACTATAAATCGCAAAAAAGTACTGCCAGGTCTTCAGATAATGTTTACAGACAAAGTCAACCCCAAAGGACAGATCAGGCCCGAAGCAGAGAGGCGAACAGACAGCCATCGCGGGTTTATACAAATACAAAAAATTCGAGTCCGGCAGTTGCAAACGGAAGAGGAACAAGTCGGAAGTCAGTTTCCGAAGCACGCAAATATTATAATGTAGATAGAAATGATAAACGCTTTACACCGACTAACAGTTACCGGGGAAGCAGCCGGCAGTGGAGTAGCAGAAACCGCCCGAAAACAATGAACTACAACCACCGCGACAGAAAGTATTATTCAAACTATAATTATTATAAAAATAATCACTGGGATCGCCGTTGGGAGCACTACCGTTGGAACCACAACAGCTGGCGCGACTATTACGGCGGGTACCATCCATACTCTTACCGTTATCACAAATATTATTACTACAATAATCATTACGGGCATGTAATTCGCAAGTTTGTTTACCGTCCAACTGTGTTTGTGCACAACCATAATCGCTACTGTTGCTACGACGGACACTTCTTCCGTTATCATGCAGGAATCGGTTACGTGTTGGTTAACCTGCCATTCGGATTTTCATTCGAACGTTTACCATACGGCTACGAGCAGGTTCATATAAACGGTTACCTGTATTTCAGGGTTGGAAATTTATTCTTCGAGTCGTCGGCCTTAGGTTTTAGCCTGGTGCACTATCCCGACAGGTATTACGCTTATAACGACGATTATTACAACCAGGGATATGTTGATGATTACTATTACGAGCCCTATTAACAGGAATTGGATATAAAATTACGAAGCAGGCTAGACCTTGGATTTATACTGTTTCTAACAGCACTGCCCGTCAGCATTTATTTGGCGGGCAGTTTTTGTGTTTAAAAAATCAGATTTTGTGGTGTCTGTTTTTGAGAATATGTTATTGAACTTGTTTTTATGTCAAACATTTTGTCTATTTTTAGTTGTCCAAATACAATAAATATGGAAAACAAATTGAAACGAGATCAACTTCCGGCTAAAAAAGCAAAAAACTGGAAAAAGAGTTTTAAAGAAGAAGCCGATAAAACCTTCAACCTAAAACTTACACCTATTGTTCTTCAGAAGGAAACCTATAAATCGTTAATAGGAGAGAATGAAAACCGGGTGCGTGTTTATCTGGGGCTCGATAATAAAAAAGAAGATGGCAAATATGTGTTATGCGCCTACGCGGTATCCTCTTTTCTTTTGGGTAGCGGCGATGTGTATGCCGATTATGAAACGCCTGTTTATAAACTCGGAAAGAAAAATGAGGATTTCTCAGATAATACGGGAGAGGTAATTGAAAGTATCCGTTTGTATCGTAAGTGGAGAGCCGGAGAAATTGATTCGGACGCAGATGGAGCTGCATTCCGTCAATATATTTACCCGAATGCCTATTTGCTCACTAAATTTGAATTGCATGAGTTGTTTAATGCTCAAAATCATAAAGAAATTGTTTTAGAGTTTGGCGTTGCAAAAACAATGAATATAATGTTGAGCGCTGCATCTTTGTCAACCGAAGAATCGACAGAACAGGACAAGGCTGTTGAACCGGAATATTACGACGAAGCACAATTATGTCCTCCGTTTTGTGACGAACGAAGCATATACAATTCCTAAACTTTGAGCTTAACAGATTTTCTTTGGGTTTCAATTTTGTTCCCCTTTACCACTGGGTTATTTTATTTTAAACGATTCGATACTTCTATTAAGCTGTTCTATCTGTATGTTCTTTATGGTACAGTAAACGAAGTTGTAACTTTTGTTCTCAGGCATTTGGGGTTGAATAATACGATGCCGTTTATTCATTTGTATCAAATGGTTACTTTTCCGATTCTTGTACTTTTTTATTCAAATCTAATTTTCAAAAAAGCAGTAAGCCGGTTCTCAATCGTTTTAATTTCGATATTCGAATTCTATAACTTTATTAACCTAACATTTATTCAAAGCATATACGAATACCCTGACATTACGCGTACCATCGCAACTTTTGTGGTTATTGTTTTATGCATCTGGTATTTTTACAGGGTGATGGTTGAAGCAAAAATCATGTCGCTGTGGGATGAGGCAACTATTTGGATTAACGGAGCACTACTCGTCTATTATTCAGGCAATTTGTTTTTTACCGTTTTGTTTAATGTTATTTTGGAGTATTCGCGCGAATTTTCAAAAATAACTGTCATTTCTTTTTCAGTTATCCTGGCATTGTTTTATGCACTTGTAACCGTTGGGTTTTGGAAAGCCGGCAGGAGTCGGTAAGGTTCGGGGGGAGAATATTTTAGGTTCTGCAGTTGCCGTTCCTTCAATATCGATTATCGTTTAAATTTTACAGAAAGTTCAATTTTGTTAATTATTTTAGCAATGTCTAAAAAGTGAATTGTGGAGGGAACAGGGAATTCCGAAATATTATTGGTGTATTTAATTGGTACCATTGGGATGCTGTTATTGGCAGGTGGCCTGTTTTTTTTCTTTATAGCATATCAAAAAAGATTGTTGCAGAAACAGCTGGAGTTGAATCGTGTGGTTCAAAATCAGCAGGAAGAAATTATAAAAAACACGATTCAGTCGCAGGAGAATGAACGCAAACGTATAGCGCGCGATTTGCACGATGAGGTTGGTGCAATGCTTTCGGTGGTGAAACTTACTGTTGGGAGAATTGAGAAAAAAGCAGAAGGAGGCAAAGCAAAAGAGCTGGCTACCGAAACCAAAACCTATCTTGATGATGTAATTCTTCAGGTACGGCGTATTTCACGGTCGTTATTACCTCCGTCGTTGGAAAAACTGGGATTGTATTTTGCGCTTGAAGAGCTGGCAAATTGGGTGAATAAATCGGACCAATTGGCCATTGAATGTTGGAAAAGCGGAGAGCAATTTCGTTTTGATAGTAAACAGGAACTGGCCGTTTTTCGTATTGTGCAGGAATTGGTTAATAATGCCATTAAACACGCCGAGGCATCACACATTTTAATAGATATTCGATTTGCCAAACAGCTTGTTGCTGTTGTTGTTGCCGACGATGGAAAGGGATTTTCGCCGGAGGAAAAAATGCAAACGGGGCTTGGTTTACGAAACCTTGAAAGCCGGTCGGAAATGGCAAATGCTAAATTTAAAATGAAATCATCGCCGGGAAAAGGCACCCGGGCAATTATAGCTTTGCAAATTAATGAGTGAGCAAAAAATAGATATTGTTGTTACCGACGACCATAAACTTTTTAGGAAAGGCATGGTTGGCCTGTTGGATGATTTTGATATTGTTGACAATATTTATGAGGCCGGTAACGGAATCGAATTATTGGAACTGCTGGGGAAGCTGGATAAAAAACCTGAGCTGATATTGCTCGATATTAATATGCCCGAAATGGATGGTGTTGAAGTAACCAAACATTTACGAAAAGATTATCCCGGAATTCGGATATTAATACTTAGTATGGAAGAAGCTCCTTTGTTGGTGGCGCACCTGGTTAGCGAAGGAGTAAACGGTTATTTATTAAAAAATGCCGAGCCTGATGAATTGGAATTAGCCATAAAAAAGGTAATAAAAAACGACTTTTATTTTTCGGGTAGTTTGTCGGGGGCGGTCTTTCAGGGTTTAAAGAAGAATACTACCAAAGATTCAGGATTGCAGTTTAATCTTACAAAACGTGAAAGCCAGGTTTTAAAGTTGATTTGCGAAGAGTTAACGGCAACTGAGATTGGAGAAAAACTGGGCCTGAGTGCACGTACCATCGAAGGGCACAAGTATAACCTGCTCGAAAAAACAAACACAAAGAATATTGCAGGTCTTGTAATCTTCGCCATTGAAGTTGTCAAAAGTTAACTGTTGAAAAGAAAGAATGATATTTCAATATTGAGACACAATATTTTATATCATTCTTTCAAAAAATCGTGTTGAGTAAAAGTATAATAAAAAAGAGATTTGTCCCTATTTAAAATTTGGGAATTCAAAGAATAATACAAAAGTAAGAGATTATCAGGTGCTTGAAGCAATACTATATCGGTTAAAGACAGGATGTCAATGGAGACAATTACCTATGAAACAATTCTTCCGTTGCAAATATAACTGGCAAAGTGTGTATTTCCACTATCAAAAATGGTGCAAGGACGGAAGCTGGGATGAGATGTGGCAAAACATCCTGAACAAATACAAACACTTGCTGGACTTGTCAAGTATCCAGCTCGATGGTACACATACTCCAACTAAACGTGGTGGGGAAGCAGTTGCCTATCAGGGGAGGAAAAAAGCAAAAACAAGTAATATGCTGATTTTAACGGATAGCCAAGGAATCCCTCTGACTTGTAGCGACCCTATTGACGGGAATCACAATGATGCATACAACCTGGTTCCAACGGCAAAAAAAATGATTGCCGTTCTGGAAAACTCAGGGGTACACACCGATGGATTGTTCTTAAATGCTGACTCTGGATTCGATACAGAAGAATTTCGTCATTATTGTTCGGAAACAGAGATCATTGGCAATATTGATCAAAACAAACGCAATGGAATAAATAGTGAATACTTATTCGACGACTTACTGTATAAATGCAGATTTGTTGTGGAACGCACTAACGCATGGCTTGATGCATTTAAAGCAATATTAGTACGATTTGAAACAAATGCGACACATTGGAAAGCACTGAATTTACTTGCATTTACCGTGATTTTACTACGTAAACTTTAAACAACTTCATTAAAAACAACCTCTATAAAATATAAAAGGAGCACAAAATTTGTGCTCCTTCCCGGATTCCATCATCTTATTTTTTATCACAGTGACTAAGGGAAATGGGACAGTGTATATTGAAGTAAAATGTGTTGAAAGTTAGAGGATAAAAAATAACTAAGCAGAGGAGAGGAAATATAGTTCAGCGTTTGTGATGTGAATGTGTCTAACGAATGTGAATTTATTTTACGCTTTATTTCCATTGATGGATCCTTTAGTTGTTATGGCAAAGTTCGGAAAGAACAAGCAAAAAAAATAGCGTAGAATTACTCGATTTTAACCAGGTAATTCTACTTGGTTTTATCAGGTAGTTTTACCTGGTTTTTAATTACAGGGCAAAAAAAAAGAGCCACTCCGAAGAGTAGCTCTTAATTATTTAACAGTAGTAAATTCTACTTTATATTTGCTTGCGCGGCAGCTACACGTGCAATCGGTACACGGTACGGAGAACAACTTACGTAGTCCATGCCAACACTGTCGCAGAACATTACTGATGAAGGTTCGCCACCGTGCTCGCCACAAATACCAACTTTTAAATTCGGTTTTGTGCTGCGGCCTCTGTCAACACCCATTTTAACAACTTGTCCAACACCTTCCTGGTCGAGTACCTGGAACGGATCGTTTTTCAGAATACCTTTTTCAATATAAATTGGTAAGAATTTACCGGCGTCGTCGCGCGAGTAACCAAATGTCATTTGCGTAAGGTCGTTTGTGCCGAACGAGAAGAATTCAGCCACTTCAGCCACTTTGTCGGCAGTAACAGCAGCACGCGGAATCTCGATCATTGTTCCAACCATGTAGCTACATTCAGCACCTTTTTCTTCAAAAACTTTTTTGGCAGTAGCGTGAATAATATCGGCCTGAAGTTTTAATTCTTTTACAGTACCAATAAGCGGAACCATAATTTCAGGACGTGCATCAACACCTTTTTGCTTCAGGTTAACGGCAGCTTCAATAATGGCGCGTGCCTGCATTTCTGTAATTTCAGGATAAGTATTTCCTAAACGACATCCACGGTGACCCAACATTGGGTTGAATTCGTGCAGATCTTCTACCAGTGCTTTTACCTTTTCAACAGAAATGCCCATTTCGTCGGCCATCTCTTTTTGGTTGGCTTCTTCGTGCGGAACGAATTCGTGTAATGGCGGATCAAGCAAACGAATTGTTACTCCGTAACCGGCCATCGCTTCCAGAATTCCCTCGAAATCTTCACGCTGGTAAGGCAATAATTTATCTAATGCCTTGCGACGGTCAACTTCGGTTTTAGCCAAAATCATTTCGCGCATCGCTTTAATTCTTTCGCCTTCGAAGAACATGTGCTCGGTACGGCAAAGACCAATTCCCTGTGCTCCAAAGTCGCGTGCAACTTGCGCATCGGCAGGAGAGTCGGCATTGGTACGAACGGTCATACGTGTGAACTTGTCGGCCAGATCCATAATTTTTGCGAAGTTTCCGCTCAATTCAGGATCCATAGTCGCCACTTTACCGTCGTAAACTTCTCCGGTCGATCCGTTTAACGAAATCCAGTCGCCTTCTTTAAATTCTTTGCCGTCGATGGTCATAATGCGGGTTTTGTAATTGATTTTTACAGCACCGGCACCCGATACACAACATTTTCCCATACCGCGGGCAACAACTGCAGCGTGCGATGTCATACCTCCACGAGCAGTTAAAATACCTTTGGCAATGTTCATTCCTTCCAAATCTTCAGGCGATGTTTCAACACGTACCAAAACAGCTTCCGGATATTTGTTGGCTTCATCAGCAAAGAATACAACTTGACCGGTTGCTGCACCTGGCGATGCCGGCAAACCTTTAGTCAATACTTTGGCAGCTTTCATTGCAGCTGTATCAAAAACAGGGTGAAGCAATTCATCCAGTTTCGCAGCGTCAATTCTTTGCAATGCTGTTTTTTCGTCGATACGACCTTCTTCGAGCATATCAACAGCAATATTTACCATGGCCGCACCGGTACGTTTTCCGTTACGGGTTTGCAGCAACCACAGTTTGCCTTCCTGAATGGTAAACTCAAGATCCTGCATATCGCTGTAATGGTCCTCAAGTTTTTGCTGCGTTTCGTTCAGCTGAGTATATAGATCTGGCATTGTTTCTTCCAGCGATGGGAATTTTGAAGCACGTTCTTCCTCTGAAATACCCTGAAGAGCAGCCCATTTCAACGAACCTGCTTTGGTGATTTCCTGAGGTGTGCGAATTCCGGCAACCACATCCTCGCCCTGTGCATTTATAAGGTACTCGCCGTTAAATACGTCTTCTCCGGTTGCAGCGTCGCGGGTAAATGCAACTCCCGTTGCCGAGCTTTCGCCCATGTTCCCAAATACCATTGCCTGAACGTTTACGGCAGTTCCCCACTCGTCAGGAATTTGCTCCATTCGGCGGTAATAAATAGCCCTTGGATTGTTCCAGCTACCAAATACGGCTGCAACAGCGCCCCAAAGTTGTTCCCACGGATCGGTTGGAAAATCTTTGCCGGTAACTTTTTTAACAGCAGCTTTAAAGCGGTTAACCAACTCCTGCAAGTCTTCAGTAGTGAATTGTGTATCTAATGCAATGTCTTTTTCTTCTTTCAGCTGATCGATAATCTCTTCAAAAGGATCGTGCTCTTCCTTGCTCGCAGGTTTCATATCCATTACCACATCGCCGTACATTTGTACAAAACGACGGTAGGAGTCCCATGCAAATCGTGGATTACCCGATTTTTTGGCAATACCTTCAACGGCATCGTCGTTCATTCCCAGGTTCAAAACGGTATCCATCATTCCGGGCATCGACGCACGTGCACCCGATCTTACCGACATCAAACATGGATTTTCCTTGCTGCCAAATTCTGTTCCTGTTAATTTCTCAACCAGTGCCACTGCGGCCTCAACTTCTGGCTTTATCAGGTCGAACGTTGCTTGCTGACCTTTTTCATTGTACATGGTACAAACTTCTGTTGTAATCGTAAATCCGGGAGGAACAGGTACGCCAATAAGGTTCATCTCCGCAAGGTTGGCACCTTTGCCTCCTAGAAGGTTTTTCATGTCTGCTTTACCTTCTGCCTGTCCGGCTCCGAAAGTATATACATGTTTTGTCATAAAATTGAAATTTTAGTTATAATAAAATAGAATTAGATTCATTATTGAAAGGACGCTAAAGTAACTTTATTTTTCCACTTTAGAAAGTTTTTGAACTGCTTTAAGTCCTGTTTTATAGGCATGTATCGTAATGTATTTAAGCATTGTGCTATTTGTATATGTCTGATTTGCTTTAATAGCATATTGTTCGAATAACTACTGTTTTTAATGCTAATGTTTTTTCGTTCTGTTTCGTTATATGTTTCTCCGAACGTATAATAATCTGTTTTGTTTACACCGCTGGCGGCAAGTTTATGTCTTAAAACTAAACTGTTAACATTCTTTAACTTCCGTTGATACGCGTTAACTAAAATGCGCCGTATTTTTGTAGCATAGAATTTGAATAGTTTAAGTGTTTTTTCATAGAGAATAGATTTGGTTAGGTTAGGAAACAGAGATGATATAAACGTCTCTGTTTTTTTATGCCCTACTTTTTGAAGAAGATATACTTTCCGTTTTCTTATCTAAAAAAATGCTGATTTCGTACTTATAACATTCTTTAACTTCCTTTTAAACGCGTTAACTAAAATACGCCGTATTTTTGTAGCATAGATTTGAATAGTTTAAGTGTTTTTTTCATAGAAATAGATTTGGTTAGGTTAGGAAACAGAGATAATGTTGATTGTCTCTGTTTTTTTATACTCAAATCTGCCACTTTTTCATACAAGTTTCCACTTTCCTGAAAATGTTTCTGTATATTTTTGTGTTGTTGTGACATTCTGTCTGCCAGTTTGTTATGGCTCGAAAGTTGCTTTTGTTATCCACGAATTTTAATACATAAAGCCATGAATTTTAATAATTTTACCATAAAATCGCAGGAAGCCATTCAGCAGGCTTTTCAAATTGCCCAGGGAAATAACCAACAGGCAATTGAAACTGGTCATATTCTTCGCGGAGTACTTCATTCGGCCGAGAATGTAACTGGATTTTTACTTAAAAAACTGGATGTTAACCTTACTATTTTCACACAGGCGCTCGATCAGATAATTCTATCGTATCCAAAAGTGTCAGGAGCGGAGCAGTACCTTTCTTCCGGTGCCAATCAGGCCTTGCAAAAAGCACTTGGGTTGGCACAGGAAATGGGCGACCAATATGTTTCGGTTGAGCACATTTTAATGGCATTGCTCGAAGTAAAAGATAATACCAGCCGGTTGATGAAAGACAATGGTATTGCAAAAAAAGAGCTGAAGCTGGCCGTTGAAGAATTACGAAAAGGATCGAAAGTTGACAGCCAGACTGCAGAAGATAAATTCAATTCATTAAATCGTTTTGCCATTAACCTGAACGAACGTGCCCGCTCGGGTAAACTCGATCCGGTTATTGGTCGCGACGATGAGATTCGCCGGATTTTGCAGATTCTCTCGCGCCGTACAAAAAACAACCCGATTTTGCTTGGTGAGCCGGGAACCGGAAAAACTGCAATTGCCGAAGGATTGGCGCACCGTATTGTGCGTGGCGACGTGCCCGAAAACCTGAAATCGAAACAGGTATTCTCGCTGGATATGGGAGCCTTGGTTGCCGGCGCAAAATACAAAGGTGAGTTCGAGGAGCGTTTAAAAGCGGTGGTTAACGAAGTGGTGCAATCGAATGATGAGGTGATTTTGTTTATCGACGAGATTCACACGCTGGTAGGCGCCGGAAAAGGAGAAGGAGCAATGGATGCGGCCAATATTCTAAAACCGGCACTGGCGCGTGGCGAATTGCGCGCTGTTGGAGCAACAACCCTGGCCGAGTACCAAAAATATTTCGAGAAAGATAAAGCGTTGGAGCGTCGTTTCCAGATTGTGCATGTTAATGAGCCGGATACATTAAGCGCCATTTCAATTTTGCGTGGTATTAAAGAGAAATACGAGAATCATCATAAAGTGCAGATTAAAGACGATGCAATTATTGCGTCGGTTGAATTGTCGCAGCGCTATATTTCCGATCGCTTTTTACCCGATAAAGCCATCGATTTAATGGATGAAGCGGCTGCAAAACTGCGCCTGGAAATTGATTCGGTGCCGGAAGAACTGGACGAAATTCAACGCCGGGTAAAACAGCTGGAGATCGAACGCGAGGCCATAAAACGTGAAAATGATACCAAAAAACTGAATTCGCTTAACGAAGAAATCTCAAATCTGAAGGAAGAACAATCGCAACTTCGTGCCAAGTGGCAATCAGAGAAATCGGCAATTGAAGCCATTCAGAAGAAGAAAGAAGAGATTGAAACCTACAAGTTTGAAGCTGAACAAGCCGAGCGAGAGGGAGATTATGGTCGGGTGGCCGAGTTGCGCTACGGAAAAGTAAAAGAGGTGGAGGCCGAAATTGAAAAGCTGCAGGCCGAGCTGGAGGAAATGAAAAAAGGCGAGAACCTGATAAAAGAAGAGGTTGACACCGAAGATATTGCCGAAGTTGTGGCCCGCTGGACCGGTATTCCGGTGTCGAAAATGTTGCAGAGCGAACGCGAGAAGTTACTGCACATGGAAGACGAGCTGCATAACCGCGTAATTGGTCAGGACGAAGCAATTGTTGCCATTTCGGATGCCGTGCGCCGCAGCCGTGCCGGTTTGCAGGATGAAAAACGCCCGATCGGTTCTTTCATATTCCTGGGGACAACGGGTGTTGGAAAAACCGAGCTGGCAAAAGCTTTGGCTGAGTACCTGTTCAACGATGAGAATATGATTACACGTATCGATATGTCGGAATACCAGGAGAAATTCTCGGTAACCCGTTTGATAGGTTCGCCTCCGGGATATGTTGGTTACGACGAAGGTGGTCAGTTAACCGAGGCTGTGCGCCATAAACCTTATTCGGTGGTACTTTTCGACGAGATCGAGAAAGCGCACCCCGATGTTTTTAATGTGTTGCTTCAGGTGCTGGATGATGGCCGATTGACGGATAACAAAGGCCGGACAGTAAACTTTAAGAATACCATTATTATAATGACATCGAACCTCGGATCGCAAATTATTCAGGAGAATTACGAAACTATGAATGATGCAAATGAGTTTCAAGTGCTGGAACAAACGCGTAACCAGCTGCTAGAGATGTTGCGGAAAACAATACGGCCGGAGTTTCTGAACCGTATTGATGAAACCATCGTATTCACACCGCTATCGAAAGAAGCCATTAAGGAAATCGTTCGCTTGCAGTTTGAGCAAATTGTAAAACGTTTGGCCTCTAGCGAGCTGAAAATTGAATTAAGCGAAAAGGCAAACGAGTGGTTATCGACCGTTGGTTACGATCCGCATTTTGGAGCCCGTCCGGTAAAACGTGTACTTCAGCGGTTTGTGCTGAATGAATTGTCGAAACGGATACTTTCGGGCAAAGTGGATAAATCGAAACCGATTGTAATCGATTATGAAAATGATTCGTTGGTTTTCAGCAATTAAAAGTGCATGATATAAGCAAGACGGCTCTCATTAGGGAGCCGTTTTTTTTACAGTAATTCCTCCACTTCGGGAGTGGCAGCCTGTAACTGATTGATGGCATCTTCAACCATTTTCGGCACATCGTTCAGGTTGCCGGCTTCACATTCCAGTTGAATATTTTTCAGTAACGTTCCGGTATCATCCATCCCAAATGTCATTGCCGACGATTTTGCAGTGTGAGCTTCGCGTGCCAGTCTTTCCCAGTTTTTTTCTTGCAGGAATGAACTCATGTTCGTCACGAACTCATTAATTTGTTCCAGAAAAATTTCGGCCATTTCTTTAATAAACTCTTTGTCTCCACCCGCAAGTGTTTCTAGCTGAGATGGATTGATGTGTTGAAATATATTGTCCATGTTGTTTTTATGATTGCGGAGAGCAATTTAGCAAAATAAACGGGAAAGCTTTTTGTGCTGTTGCTGATAAAATTCATATTTGCACTGTTTTTGAATACATAGTTTTGCTGTACGATATCACACTTCGAAGAATAAACGGTTCGCGAAACATGCTGAATCGGTTCACAATTGAAAAATTAAGATGAAAACAACTGCATTTAATTCGATACACAAAAAACTGGGCGCCAAAATGGTGGAGTTCGCCGGATATGAAATGCCCATTGAATATAGTGGCATAAAAGATGAACACATGACCGTGCGCGAAGGCGTTGGTGTATTTGACGTATCGCACATGGGCGAATTTTGGGTAAAAGGCCCGAAAGCTTTGGATCTGGTAGCCAAAATCATATCAAACGATCCGCGGGTTCTTACGCAAGGGCAAGCACAATACAGCTGTTTTCCGAATGGCAAAGGCGGAATTGTTGACGATCTGTTGGTGTATTTCTACGAGCCTGAAAAATATATGCTGGTAGTTAACGCTGCCAATATCGAAAAAGACTGGAACTGGGTGGTGCAGCAAAATGAAGAGATTGGTGCCGAGCTGGAAAATGCTTCAGATGAAATCAGCCAGTTGGCCATTCAAGGGCCAAAAGCAACCGAGGTATTGCAAAAATTAACCGATGTAAACCTTTCAGAAATAAAATTTTACACTTTCGTTACCGATAAATTTGCCGGAGTTGATGAGGTGATCATTTCTGCAACAGGTTACACCGGAGCCGGTGGTTTCGAGTTGTATTTCAGAAACGATGTGGCCGAAAAAATTTGGGAAGCCATTTTTGAGGCCGGTGCCGAAGCCGGTATCAAACCAATTGGTTTGGCTGCCCGCGACACGCTTCGTTTGGAAATGGGATATTGCCTCTACGGAAACGATATCGACGATACAACATCGCCGCTGGAAGCCGGATTGGGATGGATTACCAAATTCAACAACGGTCGTAAATTTATCGATCGCGAATTTTTAACCATGCAAAAAAACGAAGGTGTTACCCGCAGGTTGCGCGGTTTTGTACTTACCGGAAGAGGAATACCACGCCATGGATACGAACTGGTAAATTCAGACGGCGAAACCATTGGTGAAGTTACCTCGGGAACCATGTCGCCGGTATTAAATAAAGGAATTGGAATGGGATATGTCGCCAAAGAGTACTCGGCTTTTGGTACCGGTATTTTTGTAAAGATTAGAAATAAAGTTATTCCGGCAGAAATCGTAAAGCTGCCTTTTATCTAAACAATAAAACAAATTAAACTAAACTTAGCCGTCTGTGTTTCGCAGGCGGCTTTTTTGTTGATAGATGTTTATATAAAAGCAAATGTTCACGCAAAGATCGCTTAGTTTTCGCAAAACACGCAACGCAGATTCTTTTAGCTTTGCGCTTCTTCTTTTCTTTGCGCGAAACGATTTTAGTTGCATTTCATTTCTGTTGGTGATTACAGCATATTATTAGTGTTTTTTGTTTTAAATGGGTAATTATTTCTGTTAAATCATCAATCAACATTTGTTGATCGAAATTCATCATTCAATATTCCATGTTTGGGTTCTATTTAAATTCTTTTTAAATATTACACCGAAAAAATCATTTATTGTGGAAAATAGGGTATTGTTGTCTGGAATAAGATATTTTTGTTTTAAATAACAGATTGATACCGACAGCGTTAACGTCAGGGAGACAGTAGAAATGATATTAGTCAGTTGTTTTTGTGTTGTTAATCAGTGTTTTAAAACTCATAAAAATAAAATAAACTTGATTTTTCTCATCGGCTAAACAATCACTATTTATGACCTTTATAGTGGTGTTTAAAAGGTAAAAAATTTAATTACTCACCTTAATTGTTGTATTATATGAAGAAGCACAATTTTTACGCAGGACCTTCAATTCTGCCCGAATTTACAAAAGAAAAAACTGCTGAGGCTGCTCTGAACTTTGCCGGAACCGGACTTTCTGTAATGGAAGTTTCGCACCGTAGTAAAGAGTTTGTTGCTGTTATGGACGAGGCAGTAGCTTTGGTAAAAGAATTACTTAAAGTGCCCGAAGGTTATTCGGTTCTTTTCTTGCAAGGTGGTGCCAGCACTCAGTTTTTAATGGCTCCATACAACTTAATGGATAAAAAAGCTGCATATTTAAATACAGGAGCATGGTCGAAAAAAGCCATTAAAGAAGCTAAGTTCTTTGGCGAAGTGGTTGAAGTGGCTTCATCGGCCGACACCATTTATAACTACATCCCAAAAGGTTACGAAGTTCCTACGGATGTGAGTTACTTCCACTATACATCAAACAATACCATTTACGGAACACAAGTTCCTACACCGGATGTTGACGTGCCTTTGGTAGCCGATATGTCGTCTGATATTTTCAGTCGCCCAATCGATGTTTCGAAATACGACTTGATTTATGCAGGTGCACAGAAAAACCTGGGGCCATCGGGAGCAACGTTGGTAATTGTTAAGGATGCAGCACTCGGTAAAGTTGAGCGCCCAATTCCAACCATGTTGGATTACACTACGCATATCAAGGCTGAATCGATGTTTAATACACCTTCAACGCTTCCTGTGTTCGCCTGTTTGCAAACCTTAATCTGGTTGAAAGAAAACGGCGGAGTGGAAGCAATGGAGCAAAAGAATATCGAAAAAGCAAAAGTACTTTACGATGAAATCGATCGTAATAAACTATTTCAGTGTACCGTGTTGGCACCGGAAGATCGTTCGTTAATGAACGTAACTTTTATAATGACTCCGGAGTATGCTGAATTGGAGAAAGAGTTTCTGGAATTCGCTACTGCAAAAGGTATGTTGGGAATAAAAGGACACCGCTCAGTTGGTGGTTTCAGGGCTTCAATTTACAATGCAATGCCTGTTGAAAGTATTCAGGCTTTGGTGGATGCCATGCAAGAGTTTGAAAAAATGAAGTAATTCTATTTATAAAACTAAAGAAAATGCAGGGCAGGTGTCCTGCATTTTTTCTACCTAAATTTTATGAGTAATGAGAAAAATCTTAATAGCTACAGAAAAACCATTTGCCCCGGTTGCGGTAAAAAAAATCAGTAAAATTTTTGAGAAAGCCGGTTACGAGCTTCAGCTGCTCGAAAAATACACCGAAAAACAAGAACTGTTGGATGCTGTTGCCAATGTTGAGGCGGCCATTATTCGTAGTGATAAGTTCGACAAGGAAGTGTTAAACGCAGGTAAAAACCTGAAAATTGTGGTACGGGCCGGTGCCGGTTACGACAATGTTGATCTTGATGCGGCAACCGTCAACAATATCGTGGTAATGAACACCCCCGGACAAAACTCGAATGCCGTAGCTGAGTTGGCCATCGGACTGGCCATTATGGGATTACGCGAAATGTATTCCGGAAAACCCGGTGGCGAAATGCGTGGCCGCACACTCGGATTACACGGTTTTGGTTACGTTGCCCGAAACGTTTTTCGCATTGCCCGTGCCATGGGAATGAAAGTAATTGTTTATACCCGTTACAGCAAAGGTGCTGCCGCAGCAATCGGACTGAAAGTTGCCAAATCGCTCGAAGACCTCTACGAAAAGAGCGATATCGTTTCCATTCACGTTCCGGCGCGTGGCGAGCACATTAAATCGGTAAGTTCAGAGGTTTTGTGCCACTTAAAAGATGGCAGCATTTTGGTAAACACCGCCCGAAAAGAAGTGATTAATGAGCCCGATCTGGTAAAATGTATGGAAGAAAAACCCGGAATAAAATACATGTCGGATCTTACACCCGATTGCGAAGCTGAGTTTGAAGAGAAATTCCCGGGAAGATTTTTCTTTACACCTAAAAAAGCCGGTGCACAAACTGCCGAAGCCAACCTGAATGCAGGTCTGGCTGCCGCTCAGCAAATTGTCGATTTCTTTGAAAATGGCGACAACACACACCAGGTAAATAAATAGCTTGTTTTGTGGCACTTCGTGATTCTTTGTGCCTCCTTTGTGCAACTTTGTGGTTAAAATTAGTGCGTAACATGTTACGTTAAGTCAAAGTTGCACAATGAATTATTTCTTTAAATAAATGTTACAAATAGAAACCGGATTTATATTTTTGGCAATATAAAAATCTGGTTGTCTATAAATTTAAAATCAAAACAATGGCGATAATAAAACCATTCAAAGGACTGCGTCCACAGAAAGAAATTGTTGAAGAACTGGCTTGTCTTCCTTACGATGTGATGAATTCGGAAGAAGCAGCCGTAATGGCTGAAGGAAAAGAAAAATCGTTACTTCGAATTACAAAAGCCGAAATTGAATGCCCGGGAGTGGAAGATATTCACTCGGAAACGGTGTATAACAAAGCCGTTGAAAATTTCAAAGCATTTCAGGAAAAAGGGTGGCTGCAAAGCGATGCCGAGGCCAAATATTATATTTATGCACAAACCATGAATGGGATAACACAGTACGGAATTGTAGGTGCTGCCGCCTGTGCCGATTACGAAAATGGCATTATTAAAAAGCACGAACTTACCCGCCCTGAAAAAGAGGAAGACCGTATGGTTTTAACACGCTATCTGAATGCCAACATCGAACCGGTATTTTTTGCCTACAAAGCTGTGGCTGAAATCGACGCAATTGTAGAAAACATTGTAAAAAGCAAAACTGCCGATTACGATTTTACCGCTGAAGACGGATTTGGTCACCATTTCTGGACCATCGACGATGCAGAAACAAATGTCAAACTGGAGCAACTTTTTGAAGAGAAAGTTCCGTTTACATACGTGGCCGACGGTCATCACCGAACTGCAGCAGCAGCACGAATTGGTGCCGAAAAAACGGGGCAGAATCCAAATCATAAAGGCGATGAGGAATACAACTATTTTATGGCGGTACACTTCCCCGATAACCAATTGCAGATTATCGATTACAACCGCGTGGTAACCGACTTGAACGGATTATCAGAAGTTGATTTCCTTGCTGAGCTTTCGAAAGGTTTCGACGTGGAGAACATGGGAACTGAGATCTTTAAACCATCGGCATTGCACGAATTCAGTTTGTACATGGCCGGAAGCTGGTATAAACTAACTGCTAAAGAAGGAACTTACGATGATTCAGACCCGATTGGAATTCTGGATGTAACCATCCTTTCTAACCAGGTGCTCGATCCGATTTTGGATATCAAAGATTTGCGTACGTCAAAACGTATCGACTTTGTGGGAGGTATTCGTGGTTTGGCAGAGCTGAAACGCCGTGTTGATTCGGGCGAAATGAAAGCAGCTTTTGCGTTGTACTCTGTTTCCATGCAGCAACTGATAAACATTGCCGACAGCGGAAACATTATGCCGCCAAAAACAACCTGGTTCGAACCCAAATTGCGCTCGGGTTTGGTTATTCATAAATTAGACTAAACATTAAAAGTCAAAGGACGTCTTCTTTCAAAAAGATGACATCCTTACAGCATGAGCAAAAAATAGTATATCCCGGTTTGTCAGTTGGCAGACCGGGATTTTGCTTTTCATGTGTGTACGCGCTTAGCGCATTTTGCTCTCCAAAACACATTGAAGATAATAGATCGAAAGTTCACGGAGAGGACGCAAAGTTTTCGTAAAGCGCCTATTTTAGACTCTTCCGGATAGATATCTTTGCGGACTTTGCGCTTCTTCTTCTTCTTTTCTTTGCGTGAAACGATAATTTCCTCATTGCATTCCTGTTTGATATTTCAGTGAGTCATGAATGTTTTTTCCACCTGTCATTCTTCAAAAACCAAAATTTCCCTAACTTCAAAAGCTAAATTTGATCAGTAATGGACATCGACAATATATCTTTATCTACCATTTACAAAAAGCGCAAAAACGACCGCGATATTTTCCAGGAATTAATGCCCACCAAAGTAAAAGAAGTGCTGCTGGTGGCTACGCTTTACGACTCGTATTCTATTGTTCGCGAAGGGCAGTTCAGCGATAAAATATTTGGCGAATACCTGCAATTAAACCTCTATGCAGCGCCGCGTTTTACCAGTGTGCATACCCAGGAAGAGGCTTTGTTGATTTTGCAACACCGCGATTTCGATTTGATAATTGTGATGGCCGGAATGGACAAAAATACACCGGTTAAAACAGCCCGCGCTATCCGAAATGTGCGCCCGGCAGTGCCTTTGCTGTTGTTGGTGAATAATAATGCCGACTTGCGTTTCTTCCAGGCCGAGCGCCGAAAACTCGATTTTATCGACCGCATTTTTGTGTGGAACGGCAACTCGAATGTTTTTATGGCCATGATCAAATACATCGAGGACAAAAGCAATGTGGCACGCGATACGCAAAACGGTAGCGTTCGGATAATTCTTTTGGTGGAAGATAGTATTCAGTATTACTCGCGCTACCTGCCAATGCTTTACACCACGGTAATGACCCAAACTCAGGTTTTGGTGAATGAGGATGCTACTGATGAGTTGCATAAAATTTTACGCATGCGCGCTCGGCCAAAAGTAATTTTGGTTGACAATTACGAGGAGGCGGTGAAATTTATTAACAGCTACCGACGGTATATGCTTTGTGTAATTTCGGATGTGAAATTTGAACGAAATGGAGTAGAAGACGAAGATGCGGGTATCGATTTGCTGAAGTTTACGCAAACTACCCGAAAATTCCCGATTCCCCTGCTTTTGCAATCGCACGATATTTCGAATGCGCAACGCGCCAAAGAGGTGGGGGCCGATTTTATCAATAAAAACTCGGAGAGCCTGTCGATGGACATTTTCAATTTCCTGTACCGGCGACTGGGATTCGGAAACTTTGTTTTTAAAGGCATGGACGGTTTGCCCATTGCGCAGGCAAAAAATCTGGTAGAGTTCCAGGAAAAATTCAGGGATATTCCTGAAGAATCGTTGCAATACCACGGAAGCCGAAACTCTTTCTCCACCTGGCTAATGGCGCGTGGCGAAATCAATCTGGCTGAATTGCTGATGCCGATTCAGATGTCGGATTTTGATTCGCCCGAAGAACTGCGACAATTCTGCCTCGATAGTTTTAAAAAAATACGTTTCGAACGCTTGCGGGGTACCATTGTAAATTTCGACTCGGAGTTTGTGTCGTCAAGCCGGTTTATTGTGCGTATGGCAAAAGGATCGCTGGGCGGCAAGGGGAGAGGTATTGCTTTTATTTGCAATTTTATCGAGAACATCGACTTTGCGAAATTGATCCCTGAGATGAATATCCGTATTCCGTCAACATCGATTATTGGTGCGCTGGAGTTCGATAAGTTTATTGAAACCAACAACCTGTACGACGATATTTATTCGTTTAACGATTATAGCGCCATCCGAAAACATTTTCTGGAATCGGAGTTCGATGATAAGATCCGAAAAAGGCTGATCGAATACCTTAAAAAGATTAAAAGGCCGCTGGCAGTGCGCTCGTCGGGATTGTTCGAAGATTCGTTGCTGCAACCCTTTTCGGGTGTTTATGCCACTTACCTTATTCCGAATAATCATCCCGATTTGGAGGTGCGTTACCAGCATCTTGAAATGGCCATTAAGCTGGTTTACTCCAGTATTTTTACCGAATCGGCACAGGCGTATTTCGATGCGGTAAACTACAAAATTGAAGAGGAAAAAATGGCGGTGGTCATTCAGGAAGTGATTGGCCACGAGTACAACGATAAATATTACCCTACGCTTTCGGGCGTGGCGCAGTCGTATAATTATTATCCCATTGCCTACATGGAACCCGACGATGGTTTTTCGGTTGCGGCCGTTGGCCTCGGAATGTATGTGGTTGGTGGCGAAAATTCGTTCCGTTTTTGTCCGAAATATCCAAACTTAAATGCTTCGTCGTTAAAAGATCAGTTACGCGATACGCAGAAACAGTTTTATGCCATCGATTTGTCGAATCCTGATTTTGACCTGGCGAGCGACGGCGAAAATGCCGCCATCAAAAAATACCGCATCAAAGAAGCCGAAAAAGATGGAACACTGGAACATTCGGCATCTACTTATTTTATCGAAAATGACGATCTGATACCGGGAATACAGGGGCCGGGGCCAAAGGTTATTGATTTTGCCAATATATTAAAGTACAACCATCTGCCACTTGCCGATGTGTTGCAGTTGCTGCTAAAACTGTTTAAGGAAGCCATGGGGTCGCCGGTGGAAATTGAATATGCCATAGATTTGGAGCCGGCAGAAAACGGCAAACCAACGCTTTATTTACTGCAGATAAAACCACTTATCCGCATCGAGGAACAGGTGGAAGTAGATATTGAAATGGTGGATGACGACAAAGTGTTTATGTATGCCGAGCACGGAATGGGCAATGGTAAAATAAAGGATATTTACGATGTGGTTTTTGTCGATCCGGATAAGTTCGACAAGATGAAAACCCGGCAAATGGCGCAGGATATCAGTGTTTTGAACGACTGGTTTGATGAGCAGGAACGCCCGTATATTCTTATCGGGCCGGGGCGCTGGGGATCACGTGATCCGTTTACCGGAATCCCGGTGCTGTGGGCGCACATCTCAAAAGCCAAAATTATTGTAGAAATGGGCTTGCCCGATTTTCCGCTCGATGCTTCGCTGGGCTCGCACTTCTTCCACAATGTAACGTCAATGAATGTGGGCTACTTTTCGGTGCCACACAATTCTCGCACTGCAAAACTAAAAATGGAGGCATTGAAAGAACAGCCGGTGCTTCACGAAACCGAATTTATAAAACATGTGCAGTTTGAACAACCACTTACCATTTTAATGAACGGGCGCGACCGACGTGTTTTGATTCACTGCTAAGGGTTTAGTGCATATGGAGGAGCGGATTGTCGCCCGATTACCTGTCCGCATGGCTAGAGGAATCAGGAGAGAATCTGCCGTAACTAAAGCTGCAGAGCCCTATCATGCTTTAAGACCACTTGGTATAAGCTGGCTTTGTTTAAAAGTTGCTAATGTACCATTTGTTAAGTCTCTTAACCAAATGCATTTGTTCAAGTTTATTAGAAGAAGGACCAAATGCTATTTCTATAATCGCGGTACTATCATTGGTGCTTATGTTGTTCATAATTCGACCATTTTTAAATTGCTCTGCCATTTCTTTCTGGCTTTCACTTGGTAACATTTCAATCATGCAGATTGAAAAAGCATCATTATCGTATTCACCATAGGGGTCTAGTAAGTATCTCATTTTAGAATAATCTTCAGTTTTAGCAGCTTGAAAAATCTGTTCAATTGTTCCTTCTGGTGTGTTTTGGAATTCAAAAGACTGGAACATATTAGATAATGCAATTTCATTCTCAATTCTAGATTTCATAAATTCAATTTGACTAATAAGCTGTTTTTGTTCTGCAAGTTGAGTTTCTTTTTCTGTCTGAGTTCTACCTAGTTGCCATTCATTAATCTTTGCCAGTTTTTGTTTCTGTGATGAAAGGTTTTCTTCAAGGGGCTTTAAGATATTATTCAGTTTCGTAATTTTCAATGATTTTCCTACTTCAATTTTTTCTTTATGTATTCTTTCAATTTCCGCTTGGTTAGAATTGCAGTAGCATAGTGTAACAATCGCAATAATTGCAAATAAATTTTTTTTCATGTTAATTTATTTATGTGAAGTTTTAAGTTTTTCGAATAGCTTGCTTATAACCTATGTGCATGTGTAAGGTGTAACACATGTTTTTGCATTGTATATGCATGTAATCTGTCGCTGTACAGGTTTTTATTGTGTGGGAACACACTGGTTTGGGGTGTTGTTTTGTGTAGATTAAAATTCAATGTATTCGGCAATTTTGGTTTTAAGGCATTAAATAGAATTGTTTTTTTGTAATAATTTAAAAAACGGTTTGGTGGCCTAAACTATTAATTAAAGGGCTGTAAGATAATTGGTGGAATAAAAACTATTTATAGGGGATGTTGCCATATGCACATCCCGTTTTTTGTGCAGAGGATTCCTCCCGATGTTTCAATCGGGACAGGCACTTCGCCAAAGGGGGACTAAACAGCCGCGTCCTCTTCTGTAAAAGGAGGTGTCCCGATGTTTCAATCGGGACGGAGGATTCAGATTACTTCTCCCGACTCGTTTCACTCCTCGCGATCGTAATGACAGCGAACGGTGAGAAGTCAGGGCAGCGGACAACAAACAATCGTGCCGGGGCGAATCATGTCATTGTCCGCTGCCGGCAATACTCACTAAACCGGGTCTTTGCGAGGGAGGAACGACCGAAGCAATCTTACCAATTCCCCTTTGATTCCTCCCGATGTTTCAATCGGGACGGTGCTCCGTCAATTCCCGGCAGCTGATGATTCTCCGTAATGGATGTTTTTATGCTCATTCTTACCCCGATTAACATTCAATTAACCCTCCAATAAATTCAATCATCATTTTAGTGCTTAAAAATAGTTCTCAGATTTCCTGAAAACAGGCGTTTCCGGTGAGTTTTCCTGGAGTTATTTCATAAAAATGAGGCAAAATATTTTAATCCGTTAACGTTAACGGAAAACATTAAAAAATTATATTTGCCCGCTCAAAACAAAGAGTAAAGTGCTAATTACACCTGTAAAATAAGATTAGAGATGATGAAGAAATTAAATCGAACCAACGCAACTGAAACAACAAGTTACCCAACACGCATACTTCAGTTTGGAGAAGGAAACTTTTTACGAGCTTTTACCGACTGGATCGTTGATAAAATGAACAAAGAAATCGGTTTTAATGCTGGTGTTGATGTGGTGCAGCCACTGCCAAACGGTATGGTTGATATGCTAAACGATCAGGACGGACTTTACCACGTTTACCTGAAAGGGATTAAAAACGGAAAGCCGGTAACCGAGTTTTCGCTGATTGACTGTATCAATAAAGGCATCAATCCGTACAGCGAGTTTGAATCGTACAAAGAAAGTATACTGAATCCCGATTTGCGTTTTGTGTTTTCGAACACCACTGAAGCCGGTATCAGCTGGGAAGATAGCGACACGCTGGATATGGCGCCGCAGAATTCGTTTCCGGCGAAAGTGGCGGCAATGTTATACATGCGCTACAAAGAATTTGATGGCGACAAATCAAAAGGTTTGATCTTTTTTGCCTGCGAGCTGATCGACCGTAACGGCGATATGCTGAAGAAATTCGTTTTGCAACATGCCGAAAAATGGAATCTTGGCAACGATTTTATCAGCTGGGTGAATGAAGCCTGTTGTTTCTGCAGCACACTGGTTGACCGTATTGTTCCGGGATTTCCAAAAGATGAGATCAAAGAAATTCAGGAGGAACTGGGCTACGAAGATAACCTGGTTGTAGTTGGCGAATATTTTCACCTGTGGGTAATTGAAGCGCCGGAATGGGTGCAGGATGAATTTCCTGCTGAAAAGGCCGGTTTGGAGGTGAAGTTTGTAAAAGACATGAAACGTTTCCGCGAGCAAAAAGTACAGGTGCTGAATGGCTGCCACACCGGAAGTTATGCTGTGTCGTACCTGAGCGGAATTGAAACCGTGCGTGATGCCTACGAAAACCTTGAGGTGGGTAGTTTTATGAAAGAACTGGTTTACGACGAAGTGTTGACCGTTCTGGATGGAACAGAAAAGGAACTAAAGAAATTTGCCAACAAGATTCTGGAGCGTTTTGCCAATCCGTTTATTCGTCACCAATGGCAAAGTATTGCCTTAAATGCCATGTCGAAATGGGAAACACGAAACCTGCCTTCACTGATTAACTTCGAACAAAAACACGGCATGTTGCCACAAAAGTTGGTGTTCTCGCTGGCTGCCATGATAGCGTATTTTAAAGGCGAGGCCAATGGCGAAGCCTACAACGTGCAGGATGATGAGTGGATTGTTGATTTCTACAAAGAAGCCTGGGCCGAATGCGACGGTCGTCCGATTTCAATCTACAATTTGTGCGAAAAAGTATTGAGCCTTGATAAAGTTTGGAAGCAAAACCTGAATGAAATTCCAAACCTTACGATTACCGTTAGTCACTACCTGTTCCTGATTACGCAGGTGGGAATGAAAAAAGCGGTTAAAGCGGTATTAAGCGAAGACAATCCGCTGATGCAGATCACCATTGATAAGATGAGCAATTAAATAATGTCTTTCTCGCAGATGGCGCTTACGTTAAACAATTCGTTTCAGCGAAATTTGCGAGTAACTTTTAAGAAAACAGAAATGGCAGACTACATAAAAATAAATCCAACCGACAATGTGATCATCGCCCTAAAGGATTTTTCGGCAGGTGAAACTATTGAGGTTGACGGACAGAAACTGACGATTGTTGGTGATGTTCCGAAAGGCCACAAAATTGCACTTACTGCAATTGCCGAAAACGAGGATATTATTAAATATGGTGCGCCGATTGGTCATGCTACACAAGACATCGAAGCCGGAGAATACATACATGTTCAGAATCTGAGAACAAACCTTTCGGGTACCATCAATTATTCGTTCGATCAGAAATTGAATGAACTGGCCGTTGCTGAACGAGAGCTCACATTCGAGGGCTACAAACGTAGCAATGGCAAGGTGGGAATCCGTAACGAGCTGTGGATTGTGCCAACCGTTGGTTGTGTAAACGGACAGGCGCAGCAGATCATCGATTTGTTTAAGCAGGAAGTAAATCCTACCGATATTGATGCGGTAGAAGTATTTAAACACAGCTATGGTTGCTCGCAGTTGGGCGACGACCATGTAAATACCCAAAAAGCATTGGCTGATGTGATCAATCACCCGAATGCCGGTGGTGTTTTTGTGATGGGTTTGGGTTGCGAAAATAACCAGATCGATCACCTAAAAAAATTCATTGGCGATTACGACGAAAGCCGGGTGCGCTTTTTAGCATCGCAGGATGTTGAAGATGAGGTTGAAACCGGACTGGAGATTTTGAAAGAGATCTATGACGTGATGCACACTGACCAACGCGAAGCTGTTCCGTTATCGGAGTTGAATATCGGATTAAAATGTGGTGGCTCGGATGGTTTTTCAGGAATTACTGCCAATCCGCTGGTGGGTGCTTTCTCCGATTTTTTGGTGGCGCAGGGCGGAACAACAATTCTTACCGAAGTGCCCGAAATGTTTGGTGCTGAAACCTTGCTGATGGAGCGTGCTGAAAACAAAGAAGTGTTTGATAAAACGGTGAGCCTGATCAACGATTTTAAGGCTTATTACCTGCAACATAATTTGCCGGTGTACGAAAATCCGTCGCCGGGAAATAAAAAAGGAGGAATTTCTACCCTCGAAGACAAATCGCTGGGGTGCACGCAAAAAGGCGGAACTGCAACGGTAGTTGACGTGTTGAAATATGCCGAGCCTTTAAAAACAAAAGGTTTGAATTTATTGTCGGCACCGGGAAATGATTTGGTGGCTGCATCGGCACTGGGTTTTAGCGGTTGCCAGATGGTATTGTTTACAACAGGGCGCGGAACGCCGTTTGGCAGTTTTGTACCCACCATGAAAATTTCTACCAATTCCGATTTATTCAACAAAAAGAAAAACTGGATAGATTTTAACGCCGGCACTTTGCTCGAGGGCAAAACCATGGACGAGCTTTTGGAAGATTTTGTTCAGTTTATCATTGAAGTTGCCAGTGGCAAAAAGTTAAACCACGAAAAAACCGGGTTTAAAGAAATTGCCATTTTTAAAACAGGCGTAACACTTTAGCTACCATAATTGAGAAGTATTATTTTTAGTCCCTGCAGCCATTGATTGTGGGGATTTTTATTCAGTGAAACCCAAATAACAGGAGAGAAACGAACTATAATTTGATGGTCGAGCGAATCCCGATAGCGGAGCGTATCGGGATAAATCAAATTATACTCCGACGCTTTTTCTTAACTAAATTACTATTGATACCTCGTTCGCTTGCTAAGAGGTAGTTCATTCAATTTCCTGATGTTCCAGCACCTGTCCCGCAGCTTCAAGTTTTGTTTTTATTTCCTCATACTGAAGTTGATGTATCGGGGTTTCTTCTTCCAATGCCATTCCCGCTAAAAGGGCTGCACTTTGCCCAAGTATCATAAAAACCGGCTCCATCCGTATCGATCCAAAAGCAATGTGCGAACTCGAAACAGTCACCGGAACCAGTAAGTTTTTACATTCTTCCTGTTTTGGAAGTATCGATCCCAGTGCAATTTGATAAGGCTGATGCGGGTGAACACCAATGTCGCCTTCGTTTTGTACAAAACCTTCGGGTGTAATGAATCGTTGAGTATTGTGCGAGTCCATAGTGTATGACCCCATCCCAATAGAGTAGGGAACCTGCGATTTTCCCAGCACCTCATTTTCGGTCATTACAAATTCGCCAATCATACGTCGGGCTTCGCGCACATAAATCTGGTGAGGCCAGTTTCCGTTATCGGTGAATTCATCTTTTGCCAGGCCCCATTGTTGCATTTCAGTTTGTATTTCGGCAGGAATTCGCGGATCGGTTGCATAAAAATAGAGCAATCCTTTCTGGTAGTTTTCGTGTTCGCGAATAATCTCGGCCCGGCGCTCGTAAGTAGCTTCCGGATAGTCGTAGTTCATGCCAATATTATCGAAACTAAATGGCCCGTGGTTGTTTACATCGGTTTTGTGGTTCGGAATCGGATCGAATTTATTAAATGTTTCGCGCCATCCGTGGTTTAACACCCTAACCAGCAGTTCGTATTGTGCGGGATCGTAATTTTCAGGCTGCTCGATAGGAACACGGTTATCCGGAACTTTTGTTAGGCACATTCTGAAACAATAGGCCTGGATACGTTCATCGCCATCTCCTTTTTTCCCCGGATCGTCGGTTGAAATACGGGGCAAAACGCCACTCGCCGGATCACCGGGCACAACATAAGGACTAATATTCATACTGCCAAAATGATGCCCGTGATGAAGTACGCCTGTTTGTATGCCATTCCATTGTTCGTTATACACTTCATTGGCTTCGCGGCCAACATGGTAATTTATCCCCGCTGCAGCCATTAAATCACCTTCGTAGGTGGCATCGATAAATAGTTTTGCCTTGTACGTTTCGCCGTTCAACATGGTAATGAAAACGATTTTGCCGTTTTGTTTTTCCACGCCATTTTCACGGTCGAGCCAGCGATCTCTGAAAACACTGATGTTGTTCTCGCTGATAAAATCCTCGAAAACCTGCTCGGCCACATGAGGTTCAAAAATCCACATGGTGCGTTTGTCGCCGTCAATTGCCGGTGTGCCTTGCCCTGTATTGCCATATTCTTCGCGCTTTTCCCAAAGCCAGGCTTCCTCGGTTTGGTAATGCGAATACACGCGCTGGTAAAATCCCCGTGCCAGTCCGCCAATCACACTTTTATTTCCGGTGTCGGTAAAACCAAGTCCGCCCGATGTTAGTCCTCCAGGATGTTTATCAGGGCAAACAATTACAACCGATTTATTCATTTTTGCCAATTGAACAGCAGCTGTTACTGCCGCCGAGGTGCCACCGTATATTACAACATCGGCATTTGTTAGGGAAACCTCTTGTTTGTTTTGGCAACTAAAAAACAAAAATATAAAGCTTGCGAAAAAGGTGACGAGACGTTTAGTTTTCATTGTTAATTAGGTTTAGTTTAAAGCAGCAAACGGATGTAAATTTTTAATCTTTGGTAATACAATCCGTTTTACAGGTTGAATTTAAGTTTTGATTTTGAGGGAACAAAATGTTTAGAATAAAATATGAAATAGTCTGAATTTCAGATGTTAAAAAATATTCAACCTGTTGTCAAATACATAAGCTAAAATTCCTCATCTCGTTTAGAAATTTATCTTTGTCTATTGCAAAATCTTTTTTTTGTAAAACTGAACTTGAAACCGAAGGAAAAACAATTTTCAAATTAATACTAAACCGTAGCCAAAAGCTACACTAAAATTTATCAATTTATGAGCAGTATTTTTATCATAGTGCCAATTGCCTCTGTTTTGGCATTGGTATTTGCCTGGTTTTTCTTCAAATCAATGATGAAGAATTCAGAAGGTACTGACCGCATGAAAGAAATTGCACAATACGTTCGCGAAGGTGCAATGGCTTATCTGAAAAGACAGTACAAGGTTGTAGGAATTGTTTTTGTAATACTCTTTATCCTACTAACAATTATGGCATATTTTGGTGTTCAAAACCCATTTGTGCCCATCGCATTTCTTACTGGAGGATTTTTCTCCGGCCTTTGCGGATTTTTAGGAATGAAAACGGCAACATTTGCTTCAGCGCGTACAGCACACGGAGCATCTAAATCGTTGAACAAAGGTTTACAGGTTGCTTTCCGAAGCGGCGCAGTGATGGGGTTAATCGTTGTGGGATTTGCATTGTTAGATATTGCAGCCTGGTACTTTTTTCTAAGTGAAGTTGTATTTACGCCCGAGCACATGGCGAATGGTGCTGAATTCTTAGGGCTTCATTTTGTTCACGGAAGTGCAGATTACGTAACTAATGGTGTAATCAACGATGCAGGCCAACGAGTAAAATTAATTGAGATAACAGTTACCATGTTAACCTTTGGTATGGGTGCTTCTACACAAGCATTATTTGCTCGTGTTGGTGGCGGTATTTATACCAAAGCTGCTGATGTAGGTGCTGACCTTGTAGGCAAAGTGGAAGCCGGTATTCCGGAAGACGATCCGCGTAACCCTGCAACTATTGCCGATAACGTTGGTGATAATGTTGGTGACGTTGCCGGTATGGGAGCCGACCTTTACGAATCATACGCAGGCTCTATTTTGGCAACCGCTGCTCTTGGTGCCGCTCTTCCTGTAGTAGTTCTTTCTGATACAGGTATCGATCCTGTTAAAGCTGTTACAGCTCCTATGATTGTTGCTGCCATTGGAATTATTCTTTCCATCGTTGGAATCTTCATGGTTCGGACCAAAGAATCTGCGACACAGAAAAATTTATTAAATGCGCTATTAATTGGTACTGGAGGAAGTTCAGTATTGATTCTTATCGCAATGGCCGGAATGGCTTACCTTGGTTGGGTAACCTGGGGTGTTTTCTGGGCTGTTATTATTGGATTGGCTGCCGGTGTTATCATTGGTCAGGCTACTGAATATTTTACTTCTGATGAATATAAACCTACAAAAGGTATTGCTGAGCAAGCGCAACAAGGACCTGCAACTACTATTATTGACGGTTTAGCTGTTGGTATGTACTCAACCTGGATTCCGGTTGTAACCATTGTACTTGGTATTATGGGGTCTTTCTGGGCTGCAGGTGGTGCAGAACACTTTGCTATGGGTGTTTACGGAATTGGTTTTGCTGCAGTAGGTATGCTATCTACACTGGGAATTACATTGGCTACCGATGCATTCGGACCTATTGCTGATAACGCAGGTGGTAACGCCGAAATGGCTGAACTTCCACCGGAAGTGCGCGAAAGAACAGATGCGTTGGATATGCTCGGAAACACTACGGCCGCAACCGGTAAAGGATTTGCAATTGGTTCTGCCGCTTTAACAGCAATGGCGCTTATTTCTGCCTATATGGAAGAAATCAGATTGTGGTTTGGAAAAATAGCAACAGCCGGTGAAGGATTTGTTACCAAAGGATCATATATCTTTTATAATGATATTGCTCCGGCAGCACAGGATGGAATGCAGGCCATTAAGATTTCAACTGCTTCTGTAAAAGATTTTACGGCTGCTTACGACGTTACTCTTTTTAATCCCCTGTTTTTAGGTGGTCTATTCTTAGGTTCAATGATGGCATTTTTGTTTAGTGCGATGACGATGAAAGCTGTTGGTCGCGCAGCGGGTGCAATGGTTGATGAAGTTCGCCGCCAGTTCCGCGACATTAAGGGAATCCTTGAAGGAACAGCTACTCCTGAATATGCCAAATGTGTTGAAATTTCAACAAAAGGTGCACAGAAAGAAATGTTGGTGCCTTCATTGGTAGCAATTATAGTTCCTGTTATTGTTGGAGCAACAATGGGGGTTGCCGGTGTTATTGGTCTGTTGGCTGGTGGTTTAACTGCCGGTTTTACATTAGCCGTGTTTATGAATAATGCAGGTGGTGCCTGGGATAACGCTAAAAAGTACATCGAAAAAGGAAACTACGGTGGAAAAGGAAGTGAAGCGCACCACGCCGGTGTTGTTGGCGATACGGTTGGCGATCCTTTCAAAGATACTTCAGGTCCTTCGTTGAATATTTTGATTAAACTGATGACTATGGTATCGGTGGTAATGGCCGGTTTAACTGTAACATTGAGTTTGCTTTAAAATACTCACTCCTCTAAAGGGAAAGGAATACCATAAAGGGATATTTTACTATAAGGAAACCATCTGTCGGTAGGCAGGTGGTTTTTTTGTGTTTTGATTGGTTTGGAACGCAGACAACGCAGATTGTAGCTGAGCCTTTTCAGCTTGTGGAAGATGGAAAAATTTTAAATTGTTGCTATTGTGAAATTGTAAGTTTTTATCTTAAAGTCCCGCCCCCTAAAGGCTGTAATTCACAAGTGTCAGTAAAAAATCTCAGAAATCAGGTTTGCAATTCGGTAATTTTTCAGTTTAACAATTAATTTCAATCTCCATCAATTTTCTCATCCTCGCAGAGCTCATCGTCTTATTCCCTTTATCGCACATAAACAAAATTTAACTTCGTAATTGAACAAATTATTTGTAAATTCAGTTACACTTAAAAAACGTAAATTCTAATCATTAAAAATACTACCATGGCAAATCTTACCACAACTTATATGGGTGTAGAGCTAAAAAATCCACTCATACTGGGAGCAAGTAACTTAGTATCGAAACCCGAAGTAATTAAACAAATTGAAGAAGCCGGAATTGGGGCGATTGTGTATCGTTCGCTTTTCGAGGAACAAATTCAGCTGGAGAGTCTGCAAATGGACGAATTGCTCAGCGAATATGAAGAACGTAACGCAGAGATGACCGATCTTTTTCCGGGCTTAAAACATGCCGGGCCAAAAGAGCATTTATACAATGTGGAGAAACTGGTTAAAAGTGTTGATGTTCCTGTATTTGCCAGTTTAAACGCTATTTACGAACCAACCTGGGTTGAATATGCACAGGAGCTGGAGAAAACCGGTGTGGCAGGTTTGGAAATAAACCTTTATGCAGTGCCGGGTTATTTTGAAGTTACCGGCGAATCGATTGAAGACAAGCAGGTACAAATTGTAAAAGCCATTAAGCAAGTGGTTAAGATACCTGTAAGTGTAAAAATGAGTTTGTTTTACACCAATCCGTTGAACTTTATTAAAAAGGTTGATGAGGCCGGTGCCGATGGCTACGTGCTGTTTAACCGTTTTTTCCAACCTGAAATAGATATTGAAAAAGAAGAATATTTCTATCCCTGGGAATTAAGCAATCCAAAAGACCACATGGTCGGTTTACGTTATGCAGGTTTGTTGTATGGCAATGTGGAGGGAAGTGTTTGTATTAGTCGTGGTATTTACGATGCCAACGATGTAATTAAAATGCTGCTTGCCGGAGCCGATGTGGTTCAGATGGTAAGCACCATTTACCGTAATTCGCCATCAGTAGTTTCTGATATACTTATGGACATTAATAAGTGGATGGATGATAAAGGATACAAATCGCTTGATGATTTCAGAGGAAAACTGTCGCGTAAAAGCATGAAAGACCCGTTTGCATATCAGCGGGCACAATATGTTGATATACTTACGAAATCGGAGGATATTTTCAAAAAATATCCGATGGTTTAACAGGGTAATTTTTCGTAGCATAAAAAAACAGGAACCAAACGGCTCCTGTTTTTTATGCTATTTATTTAATTTTTACAATCCACTAAAATCAACATCGTTGAAAAGAATCGATGGTGTTCGCCACGAAGAATCTTCGCGCACATCGTTGCCAATTTCGCCAATGTTGGCCCACAGGGTTTTCATGTTTCCGGTAATGTTCATTTCTGTAACCGGCTTCACAATCTCACCGTTCTCTACCAAAAATCCTTCAATACCATACGAGAAATCGCCGGTTGATCCGTTGCTGTTACCCCCGTTAAATCCGGTAACGAAAATACCTTTCTTAACCGATGCAATCAATGCGTCGAGGTCTTTATCGCCGGTTTCAAAAACAAGGTTGGTAGTTGCTCCGCTGTTCGGTTCCATTTCCAGTTTTTTACCGTAATAGGTGTCGATATAGTACCTTTTCAAAACGCCTTTTTCAAAAACCGTACGTTTTTTTGTGGCCATACCTTCGCCATCGAACAGGCGCGAACCACGGCCTCCGATTATAAACGGATCGTCGGTTAAGGTTAATTTATCAGAAGCTACTTTTTCGCCCAGTTTATCGATAAGGAATGAATTTTTCTGCTGAATAGCTGATCCGTCGAGTGCATTAATCAACGGACTGAAAATACGGCTAACCACGCGGTTTTCAACGATCATTGGCATGGTTCCCGATTCAATCTTTTTCGCACCTATTTTATCCAGCGCACGTTTTAGTGCGATTGTTCCGGTGCCTCTTTTTTTCAGTTCGTTGTATTTTATCGCAGTTTCTCCCCAGCCAGATTCAGGGCGGCCATCGCCATCACCTTTCACCGAAACGTTGGTGTATATTCCAAAGTACGAGTTGGCGGTGTCGCCCTCGAAACCATTGCTGTTAACCATTACCCGTTCGTTCAGTCCGTCGTAATAACTGCTGGATACCGATATAATGCGCTCGTTGCTTCCCAAAATTTCTTTCTCGGCAGCAAAAGCAAGCTTTATTTTTTCTTCCGGGTCAACGTTGCCAAAATTTTCGTCTAACGAACCCAAATCCGGGCCGTCGCCTTTGTAATACAATTCCGGATCGGGCAGTGTTCTGAATTCGTCTTCCGAAAGGTATTTTGTGCCTTCAATCGCTTCTTCAATAAACCGTGCCAGGTCTTCTTTATTTAAGCGGCTGGTAGAGTGCGATGAGTATTTTTTGTCGACAAACAAACGAATCGACAAGTTGCTTTGTAGCGCCTGTTCCAGTTTGTCAATTTTTTCTTCGCGCACTTCAACGCTGCTGCTTTGGTTGTTCGATATGTTTACGCTTACCTCCTGGGCTCCGTTCTCCAATGCATGATTCATCGCCCATTTTGCCAATGTATATTTTTCTTCTTTTGTCATTTTTTTAGTTTTTAGTTGCTAGCTTATAGCCACAAGCATTTTACTTTGAACTTTAAACTCTAAACTTTGAACCGAGGTTATGCATTTGTTCCTCCAACGGTCATTTTTTTCACTAAAACAGTGGGCAGGCCAAGTGTTACCGGAACCGATTGTCCGTCTTTTCCACAGGTCCAGGTACCGCTGTCGTTTTTGTAGTCGTTGGCGGCCATTGAAATATCGGCTAAAGCCTGCGGCCCGTTACCCACAATATTTATGTCCTTGATTGGAGTGGTGAGTTTTCCGTTTTCGATAATGTAACCCGATTTTACAAAGAAGGTAAAGTCGCCGGCACCGATTTTAACTTCGCCGTTGCTGAAATTATCGACATAAACGCCGTAATCAACTGCTGCAAAAATTTCTTCGGTGGTGTGCGGACCATTTTCCATGTAGGTTGATCGCATACGCGGAAGCGGCATGTGGCGGAACGATTCGCGACGTCCGTTACCGGTTGGTTCAACACCATAATATTTGGCACTGATCCGGTCGTGAAGGTAGCTGTTCAGAATACCGTCTTTTACCAGGTAAGTTTTTTGTACGTCGTTTCCTTCGTCGTCGATGTTAATGGCGCCGCGGTCGTTTGGCAACGTTCCATCATCGATGATATTGATAAAGTTTTCAGCAACTTTTTTATTCAGTTTGTCGCTGAAAATAGAAGTTCCTTTTCTGTTGAAGTCGGCTTCAAAGGTATGGCCAATGGCTTCGTGAAGCAAAATTCCCGAACCTCCGGCGCCTAAAACAACGGGCATTTCTCCAGCTTTTGGTTTCCCGGCTTTAAACAGCAGATTGGTTTTTTCAACGGCTTCGTTGGCCAGTTCATCAACCAAATCATCAGTTAGCCATTCAAAGCCGCGGCGAACCGATCGTGCCGAATAAGCATTTTCAATTTGCTCGCCATCCTGCATGATACAAACGGCATAAAAGCTGATCATGGGTCGGTAATCGTAGGTTAAGCGCCCTTCCGAGTTGTAAAACATTACATAGCTGCTTTCGTCGCTCATTCCGGCATTCACTTTAATTACCTTATCGTCGAGGCTAAAAATTTTATCGTTTACTTTTTGTACAAAAGGCACTTTGTCTTTTACCGAAACATCTTCCCACTTTTTCGAAATTTTGTAGTAGTTGGCTGGAAGTTTCTCGTTGTAGTCGGCAGCAGTAAAGCTGGCACTGCTGTTGGCAATGTTGGCAGCCATTTTTGCTGCATTCAGCATATCGTCGAGCGCAATATTTTCGGAGTAGGCAAAACCGGTTTGGTCGCCTTTTAGCACACGAATACCAACTCCGAAATCGATGTTGGAGTAGGCGCGGTTTACTTTCCCGTCTTCAAGCGCCAGGCTGTTGGAAATTTTGTGTTCAAAAAATAAGTCGGCATAATCGCCGCCTTTGCTCATGGCTGTTGCAATAACTTTTTGCAACATTTCGGTAGTCACTTCAAAATGATCTAAATAACTTTTCACGTCTGCTGAAATTTGTACGTTTTGGCACGATTGCACAAAGGGAGGTAAAACCATACTTCCCGCTGCAAACATACCACTTGTTTTAATAAAATCACGTCTGTCAACTTTCATAGTGCATGTATTGGTTTTTAATTTTTCAATTATTGTTTTTGTTTTCAATCTTTCAATTAGTAATGCTTGTGAGATTAAAATTACATTTCCTCAATAAAATCTACAATATGTACCGATGAAAAATAATAAAATGCGGGGTGTCTTAAAATTTTGGGGGTGTTGTGGCAAAAAAGATGTAAATATCGGGTAGGGGTATTCATTTATTGTGATCGATAATTGATAAAAATGCATAAATTTTGAGGGGGTGTCGTTGTTTTTTGGGTGCATGACAAAAATCTATTTTCAATGTAAATTTTGTATTAATTTATTACAAAATGTTAGCAAAATGGATTTATTAGTTTCATTTGCTTCTATTTTTGTGATCGACAGTTAGAAAAAATCTATATTTATATAAAATTTATTACATCATGAAATCAAAATTGGAATACATTTGGTTGGACGGTAGTGTACCAACTCAGCAGCTTAGAGCTAAAACGCGTGTAGCAGATAATTTTAGCGGTAAATTGGAAGATTGTCCAATATGGTCTTTCGATGGATCTTCAACTAACCAGGCCGGTGGTGGCGCTTCTGACCTTCTATTGAAGCCTGTTTTTATTTGTCCCGACCCGGACCGCAAAAATGCTTACCTTGTTTTAACTGAAGTTCTGAATCCTGATGGAAGTGCTCATGAAACTAATGGCCGTGCTCATATCGAAGAAGAAGATGAAGATTTCTGGTTCGGTTTCGAGCAGGAATATTTTCTGTACGATCCGCAAACTCGTTTACCTTTAGGTTTCCCCGCAGGAGGTTTCCCCCTTCCACAAGGACCTTATTACTGTGGTGTAGGTGGTTCTAAAGCATTCGGTCGTGCAATTGTTGAAGAGCATTTTGATCTTTGTTTGGAAGCAGGTTTGAATGTTGAAGGTATCAACGCCGAGGTAGCTGCCGGACAGTGGGAATTCCAGATTTTTGCCAAAGGGGCACACAGTGCGGGCGACCAAATTTGGATGGCTCGTTTCCTTTTGGAGCGTACAGCTGAAAAATATGGTGTAGATGTGGAGTGGCATCCAAAACCACTTGGAAAAGACCTTGACTGGAACGGTTCGGGTATGCACGCTAACTTCTCGAACGGATTAATGAGAACTTGTGGCGACGAAAAAGTATTTACTGCCATTTGCGAAGAGTTCGGTAAAAACATTAAAGAGCATATCGATGTTTACGGAGCCTACAACGACCAGCGCTTAACTGGTTTGCACGAAACGCAGTCAATTACTGAGTTTAGCTATGGTGTTTCAGACCGTGGCGCTTCTATCCGTATTCCTGTTGGAACTGTTGAAGATGGCTGGAAAGGTCGTTTGGAAGACCGTCGTCCTGCATCAAACGGCGACCCTTATAAAATTGGAGCACGAATTATTAAAACTGTTCATGCTGCAAAAATTTAAGACATAATTTGCAAAGTTAAAAAGAAACTGTCCTTATTGTGGGGCAGTTTTTTTTTGATCAAATTTGTCGTCGCAAATAGTAATGCCTAATAGTAAAAGCCATGTTGAGGAAACAAATTGAGATAAAACGTGAGTTATTTGATGAGACTTCGCATTCGCCGTCGTTGGTTGATATTGTTGGAGAAGAACAGCTGGCTGATGTGGTGGATTTTTGTTTCATTGAAAATCCTTATTTCCCCGGAGAGGCTTTGCTGCAAAAACTTCAGGATAAATTGCCCGAGGTAATAAAAGCCTATCCGTCGAGTAATCCGAAATTGGCGCAACAGGATTTGGCTGCCGTAGTGCACGTGAATCCCGAATACCTTGTTTTGGGGAACGGAGCCACCGAGCTGATTACGATTATTCAAAACAATTTTGTTGAAGATATGGGCATTCCTGTTCCTACTTTTAGCGAATACATCGAGAAGGTTCAGAATCAGCAAAAGGTAAGGCTGTTTCAGTTGCCGGCCGACAAACAATATCAGCTCGATTTGGAAGAATATGCCGATTGGCTGGTTGACGAAGAAATTTCATCGGCACTAATTATTAATCCCGGAAATCCTACGGGGCAGTTGCTTTCGGTTGAAAATATAACCGGTTTTTTAAACCGCATGAAGCATTTAAAACTGGTGTTGCTTGATGAGTCGTTTATTGATTTTGCCGGCGAAGAAATACCGACGCTTATGCCAAAAGTTGAGCAATTTCAGAACCTGGTAATTGTACGCAGCATGAGTAAACATTGTGGTGTGCCGGGCTTGCGTTTGGGTTACTGTTGCACCGCCAACGAATATTACCTGAGACAAATTAGAAATGCATTGCCCGTTTGGAATATAAATACACTGGCCGAGTATTTTTTAACGCAGCTAAAAGATACTGATGCTGAGTACCACCAGGCCCGCAAACATGTTATTTCCGATGTGCGGGAGCTGCATAAGGCACTAGCTGAAATTAATGGCTATGAAGTTTACCCCACCAATAGCAATTTTATTCTGCTGAAAATAAATTTTGCCATGAGCGCCTACGATTTGCAAATGAAATTACTGCAGGATTTTGGCGTGTACGTGCGCGATTGTTCCAACAAAACAGGGCTTGATGATAAGCACATCCGAATCGCTTCAAAAGGACGGGAAAAGGATCAATTGCTGATTCATGCATTGAAAACGGTGGCAGTAGAATTGTCAAGGTAAAAGGCAAAAGGTAAAAGTTGAGAATAGCTCTGCTGCTCGAATTGAAAATCGGCCAAAGCCAAATCCCGATCGCAGCATCGGGAGCAAAAGTGATAAAAGAGCTATGGGTTTTTGCATGCCAGCATTGAGTATCGAGTCTCAGTTTACAGTCTCAAGAATCCAGCATCCAGTAACTCAGGGATGTCATCTTTATGTCCGCTAAAAATAAAGATGACATCCTTTCTCCACGCAGTATCCAGTATCCAGTATCCAGTATCCAGCATCCAGTATCCAGCATCCAGTATCCAGCATCCAAACGTTCATTAGGGCTCAATAACTGCCGAGTCGCAAACGTAAGTTGGAATAATTCCCGAGCCAATTATTTTAATTTTTGCGTTATCGGGCAGGGTATTTCCCGAGAGTACGAGTACGGTGTCGAGTCCGAATTTGTTTCCGCCAATAATATCGGTAAAAAGCGTGTCGCCAACCATTAAAATCTCGTTTCTTTGAATGTTGGGTACATCCTGCATAGCACGTTCGTAAGCCAGTAAAAACATTTGGGCATCGGGTTTCCCGAAACGTATAAATTTCTTTCCTAAAATTTGTTCAACCAGATCGGCCAGTCCGCCAATGGCCACCGAAATATCGTTTTTATTTACCGGGTAGTTAATATCGGTATTGGCTACAATAACGGTCATGTTTTTGTGGCGCAGCAGGTTAATGGTTTTGTCGATATCCTTGTTCCAGTCGAATCCTTCGTCGTCGAGAAAAGCAAACGATTTAATATGGTCGAGATTATTGAGATCTACTTCGCTGATGGGTACTGTTTTTTGCCCTGCTGTTTCCAGGTAATGAGCCGAATCTTTAGTTCCAAGGTAAGCCACTGCTTTGCCATTCTCCAGTTTTGTTTTAAAAAACTCCATGGCCAGCATTCCCGACGATAAAATTTTATCGGTGGTAATGGTAGTCAGGCCTCTTTTCTGATACCAGTTCGATAGTTCTTCCGGACTTCTTGATGAGTCGTTTGTTAATACGTAGTACGGAATGCCCTTCGATTCCAGATAATTAAACGTATTTCCTACTCCCTCAATCAGTCCCGAATGATTTTTTAATACACCAAAGGCATCAAAAAATACGGCCCGGTAGTTTTTTACTACACTTCTAAAACTTTTTGTTCTCATAATCGTACAGCATCAGAGTTTTAATGTTTTCAAAATCTTCTCTACCCGGTAATTGGCTTCCATGGCAGGGAAATAAGTTTCGTAAGCTTCCTTAATCAGTTTCGTTGAATAGTATTTTCTGAAAAAGTATGGCCCGTCTTTAATAACATAGTTTAAAATAAAAAAGCGGTAAACTTCTTTAATTAAATGCACTTCGGGTGGTGTGAGCGGAAAAATTTTGTGGTATTCTTTCAAAAACAGCATAAAGCGATCTTCCATTAAGGTGTCAACCTTGTAACTAAAAACTGTGCGGTCGCCAACATCGGAAACCACGCGGCTAAAAAAGTAAAAGTCCATTACGCGCGACGACATTCGAAACCAGTCGTAATCCCAGCGCGAGTAAAACCTGCCGTCGCCGGTTATTGAAAAATTGCCAATGTTCCAGTCAACCAAAACAGGAATGGTTTCAATTTCGGTGTTGTAATTCACCCGGTCGGCATTCTCCAAAAAATGATCAGCATGGCGCAAAATCAAATCCTTGTGCGACTCTTGCATTTGTATTTCGCTTTTGTGAATCGAGCGTTTTAGTTTCTGAATATCAGTAATTACATTTTTCGATGAATGCGGCAACTGGTTCGAAACGTTGGTGCACGCTTTATGAAAACGTGCCAGCTCGCGGCCCAGTTTTTTTATGTGTTTTTCATCCAGACGGCGGGGCAGTTTGTGGCGAATTTGAATAGGATTGTAAAACACCACCCAGGCACTTCGCTCGCGTTCGTGGTAGCGGTAAATGTACAGCTCGTTGCGTTTAACCAGCGATTGCGCCAAAAACTGTTGATAAGGGTATTCGAGGTTGTTGGCCAGGTTGTTTATAATAATGTGGTCTTCCCTGAAGTCTTCAAAATTGCCGTATTCCGAGATTTTTGCAAAAACAGGTTCGCGTTGGTAAAACGATATCTTGTACACATGGTTGGTGGAAACCTTGGCGCTTACATCAAAAACACCTTTTATTTCGTGTCGTTCGCCATCAAATTCTTTCCAGGCAAGTTTTATTATCTCTCCATAATCCAGTTTCTGCATTTTCTTTTTTTGTTTTTTCAAAGTTAGTTGGTTTTGCCTTGCAGTCTTTGTGTTGTTTTAAATTATTTCGAAATACCTTTTCAGTTCCCACTGCTGATCGTTGTTGTCAATTTGTTGGCATTCCCATTCGCGGGTTAGGGTGAAATGTTTTACAAATGCTTTGCCGAACAATTCGTTGGCAATTTCCGATTCGGCCATTTTTTTTGTTGCTTTTTCCAGCGAATCGGGAAGCAAGCCATTGCCTGTTTCCAGGTAACCATTTCCCTTGGTGGGGGCAATTTTCAGTGGTAATTTGTTTTTTATGCCGTAGAGTCCGGCAGCCAGCGAAGCACCGAGTGCCAGGTAGGCGTTGGTATCTGATCCGGGAACGCGCAGTTCGATGCGGGTAGATTTTTCGCCTCCTGGAATAGCGCGAACAGCACAAGTACGGTTGTCGATTCCCCAGGTGAGTGTTCGGGGAGCCCAGTCGCCTCCACTCAGGCGTTTGTAGCTGTTTGGGTTAGGCGCAAATAATGGCAGTATTTCAGGAAGACATTTTAACAACCCGGCAATGTAGTGTTGCATGTTTGCACTCATTCCGTCTGCCGAATTCGCATTGAAAAACAAATTCTGCTTTTTGTCCAAATCCCATAAACTCTGGTGAATGTGGCCTCCACAGCCCGGCAGATTTTTATTCCATTTGGCCATAAACGTAGCCATGAAATTGTGTTTGTAGGCAATTTCTTTTACCGCCGATTTAAACAGCAGGGCCTTGTCGGCAGCAGCCAGAATGTCGTCGTAGATAACCGTAGCCTCCATAACTCCCGGGCCGGTTTCGGTGTGCATGCCTTCAATTGGTATGTCAAACTGCTGAAGCATTTCAAACAAGTCGTTAAAATACGGCTGGTTCAGCGAGGTCCTTAAAATAGAATAACCAAACATTCCAGGCGTAATGGGGCGCAAATCTTTATAACCGGCTTCGGCAATTTCGCTGGGTGTTCCCAAAAAATTAAACCACTCAAATTCTTGCGAAAATATGGGTTTAAAGCCCATTTCTTCGCTTTGGGCCGCAATGCGTTTCAACAAACTGCGCGAGCAAACTGCCTCGGCATATTTGGGGTCGTTGCTAAAATCGCCTAATAAAAATGGCGTGTTGTCGTCCCACGGAATTTGGCGGTAAGTTTCGGGGGCAATACTGGCTTTGGCATCGGGGTAACCAGAGTGCCAGCCCGTGAGCTCACTGTTTTCGTAGCACTTGTCGGCACAGTCCCAGCCAAAAATTACATCGCAAAATCCCAGCCCGTTTTCCAGTGCATTCAAAAACTTGTTTTTATGAATGTATTTGCCCCGTAAAATTCCGTCGATATCGGCTACGGCAAACTTTATTTTTGTAAAATTTCGTTCTTTTATTTTGGTTAGTATTTCTTGCTTATCCATTACTAGCGTAATATTTGATTTAACCTGTACTGATTACTAAAAATAAGTTAATTATCCACGAGTTGGCGAAATAATTCAATTTCGGTTGTTTGTCAGGCTTAACCTTAACATTTAAAATTATACAATTATTTTAATCCAATGCGGATCATTCTGATTGTCAGTCGTCAATACTTCGTGTGAAAATTTTCATAAATATTTCAGGTCAAAATAAACGATGTTTGAGGAAATAACAAATATAGAGAATGTAACTTTCGTTTGTGAGGGTGGGAAAATGGTGTGTTATTTTGTTGAAAAGTAGAAAAAAATTGAAATGACCCCTCTGTTTGTCGGGTTGAAATAAAAATAATCTTAAAAAACGAAGTTTAGGTGTGATAAATGTCAGTGCTGAAGATGAAAAATATTATTTTTGAATATAGACAAAAAACAGACTTAAATAAGATTAATCATGGCACAATTTAGATTTAAGGCACTCGACGAAGTGCTTAACCGGAAACCGGTGGAAATCGAACGCGAAGAGAACCTGGTTTCGGATTACTATGGCATGATGGTTTTCGATCAGGCAAAAATGAAAAAGTATTTGTCGCGCGAAGCCTATAAAGCAGTAACCGATGCCGTTGAACGAGGAACTACGGTTGACCGGAAAATGGCCGACCAGGTAGCTCAGGGAATGAAAGCCTGGGCCATTGAAAACGGTGCAACCCACTACACGCACTGGTTTCATCCCTTAACAGATGGTACAGCCGAAAAACACGATGCCTTTATTGTGCATGGTGCCGACGGAGGCGTGATCGAATCATTCTCCGGCCAATTACTGGCGCAGCAGGAACCCGATGCTTCGTCGTTTCCGAGTGGTGGAATTCGCCAGACTTTTGAAGCGCGTGGCTACACGGCCTGGGATCCATCGTCGCCGGCGTTTATCAGTGAAACTACGCTTACCATTCCTACCATTTTTATTTCGTTTACCGGTGAGGCGCTCGATTATAAAACACCTTTGCTGCGTGCGCTAAATACAATCGACAAAGCGGCTACCAGCGTGTGCCAGTATTTCGATAAAAATGTTACCCGGGTTCAGGCGAACCTGGGCTGGGAACAGGAATACTTCCTGATTGATGAAGCTTTGTATATGGCTCGTCCCGACCTGGTTTTAACCGGACGAACACTGATGGGCCACGCATCGTCGAAAGATCAGCAACTCGACGACCACTATTTTTCCTCTATTCCAACGCGTGTAAACCGATTTATGCAGGATGTTGAAAATGAGGCTTACAAATTGGGAATTCCGGTAAAAACGCGCCATAACGAGGTAGCGCCAAACCAGTTTGAGCTGGCACCGATTTACGAAGAGGCTAACCTGGCCAACGACCATAACCAGTTGTGTATGGACATTATGCAGAAAATTGCCCGTCGTCATAAATTCCGCATTCTTTTTCATGAAAAACCATTTGCAGGAATTAACGGATCGGGAAAACACAACAACTGGTCGTTATCAACCGACACGGGTGTGAATTTGTATTCGCCGGGAAAAAATCCGAAATCGAACCTGCAGTTTTTAACGTTTGTAATCAATACATTAAAAGCGGTTTACGATAATCAGGATTTGCTGCGAGCCAGTATTTTAACGGCATCGAACCAGCACCGCCTGGGAGCCAATGAAGCACCTCCTTCAATTATTTCGGTTTTCCTCGGATCGGAAGTTTCGGCGATGCTCGATTTAATGGAAGAGGCCGTGGTTGACCGCAAAATGACACCCGATGAAAAAACAGCACTAAAACTGAATATTGGCCGTATTCCGGAAATTATTCTCGACAATACCGACAGAAACCGCACATCGCCATTTGCCTTTACCGGAAACCGTTTTGAGTTCCGCGCTGTAGGATCGATGGCTAACAATGCTTCTGCCTTAATTGTGCTGAACACAGCAGTTGCCGATCAGCTGAAAAAGTTTAAAATTGAAGTAGATACCCTGATTGAAAAAGGGGTGAAGAAAGATGAGGCGATTTTCCAGGTATTGAAAACGTTAATTATTGCTACAAAACCCATTTGTTTTAACGGCGATGGTTACAGCGAAGATTGGGTAAAAGAAGCCGACAAAAGAGGTTTGACAAATATTGGAAATGTGCCGGAATCGCTGGCAGCCTACCTGCGCGAGGATTGTATCGACCTGTTCACCCGAAACGGCATTTTCAATAAATCCGAAATTGAAGGCAGGGTAGAGGTTGAATACGAGAAGTTCATTATGAAGGGGCAGATTGAATCGCGTGTTCTGGCCGATATTGCGATTAACCACATTGTGCCAACAGCAGTGGAGTATCAGACTATGCTGCTGGAAAATGTGAAAAACCTGAAAGAAGTATTCCCCGAGGAAGAATTTCTGTCGCTGGCAGGTGGCAGGTTAGAACTGATAAGGGAAGTGGGAGGCCATATCTCTGCGATTAAAGCAAAACGCAAAGATATGATTGCTGCGCGTGCCAAAGCAAATAAGGTGGAAGATGTGGTTGAAAGATCAAAAGAGTACGATAAAGAAGTTCGTCCTTTCCTGGATGAAATTCGCGACCATATCGACCGGCTTGAGCTGATTGTTGACAACGAAAAATGGCCGTTGCCAAAATACCGCGAGCTGCTTTTTGTTCGATAAAAAGAAGTTTACAACGCTACAAAAAGGACTTTCTGATTTTCGGAAAGTCTTTTTTTGCTGCCATATACTTAAGCAACTAATAATTCGTTAGATAAAAGACTAAACGATATTATTGGAAATAGTCGGTAAAAAAATTTTACTTTTATTCCCCGAAATTGAATGGGTATGAAGCAGGTTAAACTAGCTGTTTTTATTATTATAATCATATTTTTAAGTGGTTGCGGATCGGCCAGATACGGGCGCGATGCTACGCTGTCGCAGGATATTGGCGAATATTACAAAGCCATTGAAAAATACCGTAAGGCCAGAAAAAATGAAAAGAACCGCCAAAAGCGGATTGAATACGCATATCAGTTGGCAGAATGTTACCGCGCAATTGGATTGTATGATTATGCTGCCCAGAATTATAAATTTGCTATTCGGTTGGGATATGATGATACTGAAGCACTGTTGCATTATGCCGACATGTTGCGAATTACCCAAAAATACGAAGAGGCCTACGAAACCTACCGCACTTACCTTGATGCAGTTCCGGGCGACGAACGTGCTTTAGATGGTGTTGAAGCCATGCAAAAAACGCAGGAATGGGTGGCCAATCCTACGCGCCACATCATAAATCCGATAAAAGAAATCAACTCACGTGAGAGCGATTTTGCACCTGTTTTTGTTGGTGGCCGCGATAACGAAATCTATTTTACTTCATCGCGGGAAGCCTCTACCGGTAAAAAAGAAAGTATGATTACCGGGCAAAAATACACCGATATTTATCGTGCAACTTTTGGTATTCAGCGTCAGAAATGGGAAAAACCCCGATTGCTCGATGAGAATATGATTATTAATACCGGCGATGAAGAAGGGGCTGTTAGCTTAAGCTCAAGTGGCGAGGAAATGATATTTACACGTTGTCGTTACGATAAATCGCAGCCTATGGGAGCCGAATTATACTCCACTTCGCAGTCGCGCGGATCGTGGTCAAATCCGATAAAACTGCAAATTGTTGGCGACAGTATTATTGCAGCACATCCCGCTCTTAATCCCGATGGAACGGAGATCTATTTTGTTTCAGACATGCCCGGAGGTCAGGGCGGAAAAGATATCTGGAAAGCAACGGTTGACGGTGGGTCGTTTGGAAGACCGGTAAATCTTGGCCCAGCAGTAAATACTTCGGCCGACGAGATGTTCCCTTTTGTACGCGATAACGGAGATCTTTATTTTGCTTCGAACGGTCACATCGGGCAGGGAGGTTTCGATCTTTATCACGCCTTCAAAAACGACGATGGAATTTTGGTGGTTGAAAATATGGGATCGCCAATGAATTCGCCTTCCGACGATTTTGGAATTGCATTTGTAAGCGGTGAAAACAAAGGAATGTTCACCTCGAACCGTAAAGGATCGCGTGGCGACGATATCTACTCTTTTGTGGTCCCTCCGAAAGTTTACCAGATAGAAATTGATGTTTTCAATAAAGAAACGGCATCGCACCTGGATGGATCAACCATGCGTGTAATTGGCACCGACGGTACCAACCTGAAAATTCGTGCCCGTGGTGGTAAGTTTAAAATGAAACTAAAGCCTGAAACCGAATATGTTTTTGCGGCGTTCAAAGACGGTTTTCTGCGCGATAAAGCAGCAGTAAATACCATTGGCCTGGACGATAGTAAGGATTTTCGCTTTACCATGAACCTCACTCCAACCGATGCGCCTATAAAAGTTGATAATATTAACTACGAATTTGGCAGCTGGGAACTGTTGGAAAGCTCGAAATCGGCGCTCGATACCCTGGTTCAGATTTTGGTTTTTAACCCAACCATAACCATTGAGTTAATGGCGCATACCGACTATGTTGGCAGCGACCAGTTTAACTTCGACCTGTCGCAAAAACGTGCACAAAGTGTAGTGGATTACCTGATAGAAAAAGGAATAAACCCGGAACGTTTGGTGGCAAAAGGTTATGGCGAAACCTGGCCAAAAACAGTGAATCGGAAATTGGCCAATCAATACGATTTCCTGAAACGCGGCGATGAGCTAACGGAAGAGTTTATTCTGAAATTGCCCGAAGCGCAGCAGGAAATTGCCCGCGGAATTAACCGTAGAACGGAGTTTAGGGTGCTGTCAACCGACTTTATCCAGCGTTTTGATGCAGAGCCGGAAGGTTAATTGTCTTCGTCCGGTTCTTTATTCTTTATTGGTGGTTTTACTACTTTTCGGGTGGAATAATAATCTGTTTGGTACATTCTACGCCTTTTTCGTTTTTGAACGGCCTTGTCGATGGCTATCAGGGGAACACCCAAAATCGGCAAAAAACTTATGGAACCCGCCTCGGTTCGCATCAACCGGTTATGTTCAGTCATTATCGTTGTGGTTGGATCGCTTTCCGGTTTCATTTTGTTGTACTTGAGCGGTTTGTAATCATCTAAAAAATCAAGATTTTCTTGTGCGCGTTTTAAGTCGGTTTTTTGTTCCGGACTAACCACTACCTCGGGAATCTGCACATCTTCCGCTTCCATTGTAATGATCTGATTCTGCAGCAAATTCTGCACCTTAACCGCTATCCGAAAATAGGAGATGTGCGAGAAAATCAGCGAATCCTGCGCGCTTACCGAAAGCTTAAAAACTCCGTTGGCTCTTGTAATATCTTTTTCTAACGTTCGTGGATTAATAACATACACATCGGCAATTGGAAGTCCCTGGTTGTTTACCGTTCTTCCTTCAATGATAAAGGTGGGAGAATCCTGGGCATAAACATTTATGCAACAGGTAATGGTTAACAGAATGGTTAATGTTTTCATACTCGTTTAGTTTTCAGCACTAAGTTCGTGAATACTTGTTTTAAGGATGCTGAAAAAAAACTAAACTATGTTAATGTGTTTTGTGAGAAGGCAATCAGTTTACCGTGAAGCCGGCGTATAGGGAATGCGAAAATAGAACGTTGATCCTTCGCCTGTGGTCGATGTAAAGCCAATATCTCCTTTTAGCAGATCGATGTTGCCTTTGCAAATTGAAAGTCCGAGGCCCACACCATCGTAGAATTCTTTATGTTCGTTATGTGCCTTTTGAAAACGTTGAAAAATATACTGCTGTTGGTCGAAAGCAATGCCAATACCTGAGTCTTCGATTGTAAATCTCAGCATATTATTCTCAAGCGTATAGCCTAATTTTATGGTGCCTGCCGCCGTGTATTTATTGGCGTTGTTGAGCAAATTCATAATTATCTGCCGAAGTTTTCCGGCATCGGTAACAATGTAGCTTTCGTTATCGCTAAGCCCTTTTTCTGCCACAAATTTTATCGAATCCTTAACAAGGGGGCTAAAAGCTGCATTTATTTCATCAATCATTTTGTTCAGAGTAAAGGTGTTCCTGAATACTTTTACATTACCCGATTCAATCATGGAAATATCGAGCAGTTGATTGACGATATACAGCAATTGATTTGAGCTGTTTCGAATGATGGCCAGGTACTGGTTTAGTTCTTCTTCATTGAATTTCTGGGTGTTCAGAATGTCAGAAAAACCAACAATGCTATTCATCGGAGTTCTTATCTCGTGCGAAATATTTTGTAGAAATGCTGTTTTTAAGTCGTTGCTTTTTTTTGCTTCCGCTTCTGCCTTCCGTAATTTTTTAAGGTGCGACTTTAATAGCAAAAACAAGAGTACTGATGTTGCTACTACATAAAACCACCCTTTATAGGTTTGAAATTGCGTTAATAATTCCTGGTCCTGGGTGAGCGTTAATAAAAACCGATCAGAAAAAATGATCCAAAGCCCACCGATAAGCAGATAGAGAAAGGTGATTCGGTACTCAAATTTTATTTTTCTTTTAAAAGCTACGGGCATATTGATTGGCACGCTGTTTAAAATGGTAAAACAAACAAATGTAGTAAAAGTTGGCTTTGCTGTTATGGTCAGCTTTTTCCGGCAGCCAGTTTGTCATTTATTACTGTGCAATTAAGGAATTTTTTTTAGGAAGAAAGTAGTTTTTGTTTGAATGAAACAATCTTTCTGTTTATCCCTCGCTTGCCATTACTTCTTTCAGGCGTTTTATTTGGGTCGGATTTCCCAAAACAAAAAGCTGATCGTTGCGCGAAAGTATCATTTGCGGATCGGGGTTAAAAACGTAACGGGCGCCACTTATTTTTATTCCGATAATGTTGGCACCGGTTGTTTCGCGTACTTTCAGTTCGGCAATTGATTTGCCAACAAAGCGTTGCGCCAGATTTTTACACGAAACCTCTTCCAGGGTAACATCCTGCGATTTTTGCAGCAAAATATACTCGATAAACTCAACCACATCGGGTTGGTGAACCAGTTTTGCCATACGCTGCCCGCCAATACGTTCGGGCATAATTACGTTGGTAGCGCCGGCGCGTTTTAGTTTCATCTGGCTTTCCAGCTCTGATGCGCGGCTGATAACCGTAAGCCCCGGGTTCATACTTCGGGCGGTAAGCACTACAAAAACATTATCGGCATCGGTTGGGGTGGTGGCAATTAATGCTTTTGCCCGATGAATACCGGCTTGTTCCAGCGTTTCTTCGTGCGTTGCATCGCCTTTAATGTATAATAAGTTCGGGTTCTGTCGTATTCTCGAAATAACGTTATCGCGTTTGTCGAGAATAACAAACTCCACATTGTTTTCTTCCAGTTCCATGGCTGCCTGCTCGCCATTTCTGCCGTAGCCCACAATAATAACGTGGTCCTTTAGTTTTGCAATTTTCTTATCCACCCTGTACGTTTTTATATAGTTTGCTAACTCTCCGTCGAAAATAAACCGCGCCATATTCGAACCCACATATGCCAAACTTCCTAAACTAAAAATAATCAGAATAATGGTAAACAGCATTCCGGTTTCGGTGGGCTCGTGGCCTACATGCTTAAAGCCAACGGTTGATACGGTGATCACCGTCATGTACAAACTTTCCAGCAGCGTTAGGTCTTCAATGTAGTAATACCCGGCTGTTCCAAACGAAAGAATGGAAAGCAGCAGGGCAATACCCACCTTAAGTGTGCGGCTCGATACGGCTTGAAATTTATTATACTGTTGGCTACTTGTAGGCATGTTAGTCGTCCTGATTTTATATGGATGAAACTAATTTCACCCCTAATTGGCAATTTAAACATTTTTTTGATTCGCAGTAATAGTTTTTTAGTTGAAGTAAGGCTTGCGAATCGAAAGCAGAGCGCGCCTGAACGCCCAGTTTTGCCCATTTTGAAATGACGGAATTACTTTCGGCCGGAAGATTTTCGAGAAATCCGAGTGCGCGGTTTTTTAAGTGGGGTTTATTTTGTTTTTCGCCATACACAAATAAAAACGGAACAATAACATTGATAATCAGAATATGGGCTGCTGTATCGCCCAGTTCTTTCGCCTGGGTATTTTTCGATGCTTTATTAAAATTGTAGTGTGTATCCCAGTATTCGGATGCTTTTACCTTGAACAATTGCTTTAGTTTTTCGGTGGATTCAATGTCCATGATTTTTGAAAACAAACCTTCCGATTGGTAAATAAGTGCCGCCAGCTGCGAAATGCGGATCGTGGGAAAATTAGGCGGACGCAAACGCATAAATTTCCATAAATGGCCTTCAATTCCTTTTAAATTGTATTTTTTGTACAGAAAAGAATACTCATCGCGAAGCCGGAGATAATACTCGTCGCCTAACAATTGCTGGTTCAGTAATCCTGAATTACCGAACAACAAGGCTTCCAGCTGAAAAAGGCTGTTTTTGTGTTTTAGCAGCGTTTTTATGGAGAGCGATTTGGCCAGCAATTCAAAGGGAACGGCATTAACTTTAAACCCAAACATGCGTGCCAACAGTTGAAAAAAAGTCTCTTCCCAATTGTTGTTATTTTGCTCCAGCAGCTCAACAATGGCCTGTGTTTTGGTTTCCAGCCGATCAATCATCAGTCGGTTAAAACCCAGTTGCAGCAGTATCGGATCAATTTTATGAAACTGGTTTTCGCAGGCGATCCAGGTTTGGGCATTAATCAGATTCTGGTAATTGTGCTTTAGCTGTTCCGGGTAGCTCAGAATCAGTGTCGGAACTATTTCTCCGTTACTTCGGGCAATGGAAGTATCGGCCGTTTCAACCACGTGTAAAATAACATTGTCATAGGCTTTGTTGTTGGTGTGGTCGTGTTTGTGCCAATCGGATGCTGCTTTATGGATTTCGATATTTCCGGCCCAGGTTGTTTCGTTTAATTTGATCTTTGCATTAAAAAAATCGGGTCCGGAGTTGGTATTTTTACGTCCCTGGTCGATAATCTCCAGCCGGTCGCCTTCAACCGTTTGTAACTGATTTGTTGTGAAAAGCCGGTTTTGCCAAATGTATTGCAGAAACTCTTCGGGCATATTTTGTGAGATAGCCATTTGGGAATATTTAAGATTCCCTTAAAAATAAGGAAAATGTTTGAAAATCCACAAGTGATGGTCTGACTCGAAGTCAGGCTATCACTTCTTTCAGCGTAACATTTAAAAAAAATTACCACAAAGAATGATCAACTGCGAAGTTTGCAGCTCTTCTCTTTTTATATTTCGTGCCTTAGTGGCTTTATTTTTAATTTGAAATTTTCTGAAAAATATCCCACAGAACAATTCCTGCACTTACCGAAATGTTGAATGAATGTTTGGTGCCGTATTGCGGAATTTCAATGCTGCCATCACAAAGATTCACCACGCTTTGTTTTACACCTTTCACTTCGTTGCCAAAAACCAGCGCCACTTTTTCATCGTTGGCCGGTTGGTAATCGGGCAGCATAATACTGTTTTCCACCTGTTCAATGGCATAAACTTTAAATCCTTCTTCCTGAAGCTTTTTAACCACTTCTTCGGTGTGTTCAAAATATTGCCAGTCAACCGATTTTTCGGCATCAAGCGCTGTTTTCCTGATTTCGTTATTGGGAGGTGTGGCAGTAATTCCGCACAGGTAAATTTTATTAATCAGCAATGCGTCCGAAGTGCGAAACACCGAGCCAATGTTGTTGCAGCTTCTTATATTATCGAGCACCACAACAATAGGTGTTTTTGTCGATTGTTTGTATTCTTCAACGCTTAAGCGGCCAAGTTCTATATTTCTGAGTTTGCGCATAAATCTTTTCTTGTTAATAGCATTCTACCAGTTCACAGCTGCTCGTCGGAATGGTTGCGACATGCATCGGGCACCGCCTCCACCGCGCGCCAGCTCCGATCCGGCGATTGTTACTACACATTTTTTGTAATCATCAACCGAAGTTTTTCCCGAAATGATATCGGTAGCAGCAATTACCTCGTAGCCGTTTTTGTGCAGCTCTTCAATGGTGTGTACGTTGCGCTGATAGCCAATTATTTTTCCCGGTGCAAATGCCAGAAAGTTAGCCCCGCTGTGCCATTGTTCGCGTTCCTGAATCCACTCATCGCTGTTGCCACCGCACGAAATCGGTTTTAAATCCATGCCCAGCTTTTTCAGGGCTTTTGGCAGATTGGGCATTTCTTCAATGCGGCTAACTTCGCCATTTTTTATTTCAATGTGAATGGTTTTAAAACGGCTCATCCCGAAAATTACGGGCGGATAAACCATACATTCATCGGTGTTAAGAAAAGTAAAAACCATGTCGAGGTGAATAAACGACTCGGGTGTTTCGGGCAGTTCCTGAACGATAATATGTTGTTTCCCTTTTTTGTGCTTTTTGATATTTTCAATGATAAAGTCAATTCCCTGGGTGCTGGTTCGTACGCCGGTTCCGATAACAAAAATATCGTCGCGGGCAATTTGCACATCGCCGCCTTCTACCATCGATTTTCGGTTCACCATAATGTTCGCTTCCGGTTTGGCTGGGTTCAAAACATGGCTTTCAATACCAGGATGATATTTGTAAATGGCCTCCATAATCAGCGATTCCCGCTCGCGCACGGGATTGGCCATTTTCCCGATAAGCATATTGTCTTTCATTGCCATTGCCGAGTCGCGTGTGAAAAACAGGTTGTGCAATGGCCGCAGCAAAAAACGTTCGTTGCTCAGGTAATTGGTAAGGTTAGTTTTCTCCAGTACCACTCCTTCAATCAGCATTGTTGCCAGTGTCTTCGCATCGGTATCCTGCATTTGCTGGCACGAATCGATGTATTCGGTCATGCAGATCTCGTTCAGTAACTTTGTTTTTACTGCGTCAATCGCCAGTATATCGGCCAACAGGTCTTTCACCTGGAAAACCTTCGATACTTTTTTTAGCACGCCTTCAAACTGGGCATATTCGGTCGAGGCAATCGACAAATTTAAAATGTCGCTGTACAGTGCGCGCTCGGCATTTGCCGGAGTCATGTTTTCAACTTCCGAACCTGGGGTGTGGATAATAACACCTTCCAATTGGCCAATTTCTGAATGAACCGATGTTTGCATAATCGCGTATAATCTTTTGTTTTCGGCACCAAAGATATAAACTTTGTATGGTCCGTAATTGATTAACGATTATTTCGTTCTACATTTATGTTGTTAAAAATATTTTAATGAAGAGACTGTTGTTAATAATGGCTTTTTTGATGGGAACCTGGCTTGCCGGAGCTCAGGAGCAGGATACTTCCGGTGCAGTTATGGGCTATATCCAGGATGGCGATACCATTATTTTCAAGAACATAAAAGAGATACCGGTTTTCCCTGATCGTGAGTTTAAAAACAACAGGCAATATCGGCGCTACACCCGCTACATACAAAAAGTAAAAAGGTATATCCGCTGGCTGTTGAAGCGCGGGAGCTGCTGAAAAAGTACGAGCCCGAATATTACGTTTTGGAAACACGAAAAGAACAGCGTAAACTGATGAAGCAGCTTGAAAAAGAGTTGCTGGACAAACACAAGGATGAATTGAAAAAGTGGTCGATTTCGGATGGGCGGATTTTGCTGAAACTGATCAATCGCGAAACGGAGCGAACGCCGTACAGTTTGATAAAAGATTTCAGGGGAGGATTTAGCGCCACCTTTTGGCAGGGAATTGCCAAACTTTTCCGAAACGATTTAAAAGCCGGTTACGATCCGGATGAGGAAGACCAGGTGCTGGAAGAAATTGTAACATTAATTGAATTAGGATATTTGTAGCATGCGCGATCATATCAGAACTTTTATTGCCATAAAAATTACTCCGAACGCGGAAGTGCAAAAGCTGCTGCAACATTTTAAAAACCGGTTCTCCAACGACCGGATAAATTGGGTTGATCCCAATAATTTTCATTTAACCCTGCGTTTTATCGGCAACACAACACGCGAGCAACTTTATGAACTGGTAGGTCGTTTAGAGGATTTATTTTCTGAGCAATCGAAATTTGAAATCACCTTAAAAGGTACCGGTTATTTTAAAAGTAAAAACCAGCCGCGTGTTTTGTTTATTAAGCTAAACAAATCGGAGGACTTGTTGCAATTAGTGCCGAAAATCGAGGAGCAGGTGGTAGCCTGTGGTTTTGATGGCGAGCAAAAAACATTCAGGGCACATTTAACCTTGGGCCGCATTAAATCGGTAGAAAACAGAAACCGGTTTTTCTCCGTCCTGGATGAAATGCCAACGAAAAAATACCAGAAAATCGATGTTAAAGAGCTAGTTCTGTTTCAGAGTATATTAAAACAAACCGGCCCGGAATACCGGTCAATAAGAACATTTCCGCTAGCCTGATTGCCAAAACGCCCAAACCACCTTGTTGTTTGATTCCGGATGCTGGATTCTGAATACTTGATACTCGATTCTGGATACTGTGACTGAAAACTGCGACTGAATACTGATGGTATTATTTCCCGTTGCCTTTCACGCTAACCAGAATGGTGTAGATCAGGATTTTAAAATCGATGTATAGCGAAATGTTTTTCAGGTACATCATGTCGTAGGTAAGGCGTTCCAGCATTTCATCAATATTCGATGCATAGCCACATTTTACCTGCCCCCACGAAGTAATTCCGGGTCGCAGCTTATGCAGGTGGGTGTAATGCGGTGCCCGTTTAATAATTTGTTTAATGTAGTATTCGCGCTCGGGACGCGGCCCCACCAATGACATACTTCCCGTTATTACATTAAAAAACTGGGGAATTTCATCGAGGTGGGTTTTTCGCAGAAACCGGCCAATAGGTGTAATTCGTGAATCGTTTTCCGACGACAGGGCAGGCGAGCCATTTTCCGCTCCGTCAACCATGCTGCGCAACTTGTAAATGTAAAATGGTTTGCCGTATCGGCCTATGCGTTCTTGCTTGTAAATGATTGGCCCTTTCGATGTTGTTTTAATGATAATGGCCAGCACAATAAATAGCGGTAAAAACATAATAATGGCAATTACAGAGAGCAATACATCCAGTAAACGTTTAGTGTTTTGCTGCCAACCGGGCATTAGTCCGTTGCTGATTTTTATCAGCGGACTCCCGAATATGGTATTGGTTTTTGTAATGCCCGATAGCAAATCATACAAATCGGGGATTCCCCAAATGGTAATCTGCCGGTTTTCAATAATCGTAAGTATTTCACTCAGTTTATTGTGCTCGCTTGTTTCAAGCGCCAGAATTACCTCTTCAATTTGCTCCTTATCCAGAACGTTAAGAATGTCTTTTAAGTGGCCCAGCATAGGCAGCTGCTCGCCTAAAACGGAGTCGCTGTTTTCTTCGAGTTCGATAAAACCAACAAACTTATTTCCGGCAGGCCATACCTGACTTGTCATTTCGTTGTAAAGTTTAACTGCCTTTTCGTTACTTCCGATAATAAGTGTGTTAAAACCAATTTTCCGATGGTGTATTTTATGAATGGTTTGTGTGGTAAGTATCAGGCGGGAAATATAGGTGAGCGAAAAATGCATGCTAAACAGCGTGAACACCAGGTTGTAGTAGTTTTTATACGATCCAATCCAGTCGTCCAATAAAAATACAAAGAAAATGACCACAACTCCAACCACCGAGGTAAAGAAGGTTTGCCCCAGTTCCAGCAGCCGCGACCGCCGATAAATATTGTTGTAAAACCCAACAATGTAGTAAAAGGTAATCCAAAAAGCAGGGATAATCAGTAAGCCTAAATAGAATTGCGGAGTAAGTTCAAACGGAACATCCCATCCGTTAAAATGCTGGGGTTCAATAATCTCTTTTCGGTACACAAAAAAAGCAGCCCAGGCAAGCGCTGCAGCAATAAAATCGAAAAATAAATAGTTGGCTGTTTGCCGCGATTTATTCATTAACAGGCAATTAAGTCAGGTCGTTTTACAATCAATATTAAAAACGCCTTGTAATACATATTGTTGCCGTAAAAGTAGTTTTTTGTTGGTATTAATGAATAGAAAACTGCGCTATCTTTTTGTTGATTTTTTGGGTTACGTGCATGGCAATTAAATAATCATCAAGCGTAGATGTCTTTTTAATCTTTCCTTCAATTGCCTGAATAAAAGTATCCAGTTCATTCACCAGGCAGTCATCTGCAAAATCAATGGTTTTATTATCCGACAAATACTTTTCTTTGCTGAAATTAAATGTAGCAAACTGGTTGTCGGAATAAATTCTGACTTTAAAATTCTTCAGCGATTCCAGTTTTCCAAAATTCAGGTTAACTACCGAAGCATCGCCAAACTCAAGGCGTACGTTGGTAAATTTCGAGTTGTTATAACCCGGGAAAGTTACCGCACCAATTTTCTTCGGAGAAATGCCCGTAAGCTTCAACAGCATTAACAGCATGTAATACATCGATTTCTTTTCGGTTACATCGTTTTCGAAATTGGAATAATCGATAAACGCCGGGGTTTTAATGTTTTTATTTGCCCACTGAATGGCCGGCGAGAAAAAATACGGATTGGTAACCTGCACCACCGAGCGCGATTCGTTGATCAATTTATTAAGCTCGGTGCACTCATCGATGGTGAGATCGGGATATTCAGCACAAAATATGTGTTTCGATTTTTTTACAATATCGCGCATAAACTTAAACGGCATGGGCGTTGAGTTGTCCATGATAATCAAATCGGCGCGTTCAATTAATTCAACCCGGTTAAATTCCGGAATGGAATAATGAAAACCGGTCAGCTCTTCGCTCGATCCAACAGATGCTTTCCCAATAATATTGATTTGGGCGTTTTTCTTGATTTCCATTACAAATGGTTCAAGAATTTTAGTGTTCCCGATTAATCCAACATTTAACATAGTGCGCTATTTAAAAAGAATTTAAATGCAAATATAGAATACAGCCCAACATCTTTAAAACGAACAGGTGTTAATTTATCAACGTTAAATGTTAATATTCATTAGGCGTAGCAACTGTTGTTGGTAAGTATATTCGATTAATTTTGTGGTTATAGCTACGTAAAAATGATAAACGAAACATCGCGACATAAAGGCCTGCGCAAGCGTTTGGTTGAAGGCCTGAAAGTGAAGGGGATTCGAAATCCTTCGGTTTTGGAGGCTATTGGCAATGTGCCGCGCCATTTGTTTATGGATAGTGGTTTTATAAATTTTGCCTACAAAGATCAGGCATTTCCAATTGGTGCCGGACAAACCATTTCGCAACCCTATACGGTAGGTTTTCAAACCCAGCTGCTTGATGTGCAAAAGGGCGAAAAAATATTGGAAGTTGGAACCGGATCGGGCTACCAGGCTGCTGTTTTGGTTGAAATGGGAGCAAAGGTCTTTACCATTGAACGACAAAAAGAGTTGTACACCAAAACACATAAGTTTTTGCCATCGATAGGGTATAAGCCGGCCTGCTTTTTTGGCGACGGTTATAAAGGATTGCCCGATTTTGCGCCTTTCGATAAAATATTGGTAACGGCAGGTGCGCCTTCTGTGCCTCCAGATTTAAAATCGCAGCTGAAAATAGGCGGAAAACTTGTTGTGCCGGTGGGTAATGATAAACACCAGGATATGTGCGAAATTATCCGCACCGGCGAAAATGATTACACCATGAAAAAACATGGAGGCTTTGTTTTTGTTCCTCTCTTAAAAGGAACCGTAAATTTCTGATAAATGATAAAAGTTGAAAAGTTTGTAGTAAACCCATTGAGCCAGAATAGCCTGGTTCTAACCGACGAAGAAACAAAAGAATGTGTGTTGATCGATCCCGGGTTTTACTACGGAGAAGAGCAGGATGAAGTAAAATATTACATTGAAAGAAACGAGTTGAAACCGGTAAAAATAATCAATACCCATTGCCATTTCGACCATATTATGGGGGTTGATTTTATTCGCGATGAATACAAAATTCCGTTTTTGGCACATGCCGACGATGCCTTTTGGGTAGAGCGGGCTATCGATCAGGGGAAAATGTATGGTTTCAACATGCATTCGGTAAAGCCTATCGACGAATTTATTGAAGAGGGACAAACGATTAAGTTTGGGGAAGCAAGTCTCGAAGTTATTCATGTTCCGGGACACGCTCCCGGCCATGTAGTTTTTTACAGCCCAACCGATAACCTTTTAATTGCCGGCGATGTACTATTTTATGGCAGTATTGGCAGAACCGATTTGCCCGGCGGCGATTTTGATACCTTGATAACCAACATTAAAGAAAAACTTTTCCCGCTGCCAAACGATACAAAAGTATATTGTGGGCACGGCCCGGAAACCACACTTGGCTTTGAAAAAGAGAATAATCCGTTTTTAACCTGAAAATAAACACTTTAAAATTGTTTAAAGTCATGTTTTAAAATCCGTTCAGTTTATATACTTGCAGAAAATTCACTACAAAATAAATATTGCAAATGTCTCAGGATAGATTCGTTACACGCCATATTGGGCCACGAGGAGTAGAAATTGCCGAAATGCTTGAATATGTTGGCGTTTCGTCGATGGAAGAATTACTGGAACAAACAGTACCTTCAAACATCAGGTTGCAACAGCCGTTAAAAATGAAGGAAGGATTGTCGGAAAGAAAGTACTTCCGCCGCATTCTTGAACTGGCATCAATGAATAAAGTATTTAATACCTATATTGGAATGGGTTATTACGATACCATTACTCCGGCAGTGGTTTTGCGTAATGTGCTCGAAAATCCGGTGTGGTACACTTCTTACACACCATACCAGGCCGAGATTTCGCAGGGACGACTGGAGGCACTGTTGAACTTCCAAACCATGGTTTGTGGTTTAACAGGTATGGACATTGCCAATGCATCGTTGCTCGACGAGGCTACCGCAGCAGCCGAGGCGATGGTAATGATGGCCAACCTGCGTTCACGTAAAATGGTGAAGGCCGGAATGAATACCATTTTGGTGGATGAAAAGATGTGGCCACAAACGCACGATGTATTAAAAACACGTGCACTGCCGCTGGGATTCGAATTAAAAATTCAGCCAAAAGACGAATTTAATTTCGATGAGAATGTGTTTGGCGTAATCGTTCAGTATCCGAACTCGGATGGCGAAATAACTGATTATGCTGAGCTGGTTGAAAAAGCACACGAAAAAGAGATAAAAGTGGCTGTTGCTGCCGATTTGATGTCACTCGCCATTCTAATGCCTCCGGGAGAATGGGGAGCTGATATCGTATTCGGTAACTCGCAACGTTTTGGTGTGCCAATGGGATACGGAGGACCTCACGCAGCATTTTTCGCAGCCCGCGAAGAATTTAAACGAAACATGCCGGGACGTATTATTGGAGTAACCAAAGACATACACGGAAACCGGGCGCTTCGTATGGCATTGCAAACCCGCGAGCAGCACATTAAACGCGAAAAAGCAACATCAAATATTTGTACTGCACAGGCGCTGCTGGCTATTATGGCCGGTTTCTTTGGTGTTTATCACGGCCCTGAAGGTGTTATCGGAATTGCTGAGCGCATTCACAATATCGCTGCATTTCTTGCCATTGAAATTGAAAAACTGGGATATACCCAAATCAATAAAAACTTTTTCGATACCATCCGTTTTGCATTGCCAAAACATGTAATGCGCGAAGACATTGAATGGTTGTCGCTCGAGCTGGAAATGAACTTCCGCTACTTCGAAAATGGCGATGTAGGTATCAGTATCGACGAAACCACCAACCCGCAGGATATTGGCTGGATTATAGAAGTATTTGCAAAAGCTGCCAACAAAAAATGGCAGGTGGCCGAAGAATATCCTGAAGGATTTGAAATTGATGCTGCGTTTAAAAGAACATCGAAATTTATGACCGAGGAAGTGTTTAATAAGTACCGCTCGGAAACAGAGATGGTTCGTTACATTAAACGCCTGGCCAAAAAAGATATTTCATTAACACAATCGATGATCTCGTTGGGGTCGTGCACGATGAAGCTGAATGCAGCTACTGAAATGTTGCCGTTAAGCTGGATTGAATTTAACGGTTTACATCCGTTTGTGCCGAAAAACCAGGCTCGCGGTTACCACGAAATGATGGAAGAACTGCGCCGCGATTTGTCGGAAATTACCGGAATGGCCGATGTCAGCTTACAACCCAACTCAGGTGCTGCAGGTGAATATGCAGGATTGATGGTGATTCAGGAATACCACAAAAGCAGAGGCGAGGGCCAGCGCGATGTGGTGATTATTCCTTCTTCGGCGCACGGAACTAACCCGGCAAGTGCGGTAATGGCAGGCACAAAAGTAGTTGTGGTAAAATGCGATGAAAAAGGTAACGTTGATATGGACGACCTTCGTGCCAAAGCTGAATTGCATAAAGACCGGCTTTCGGCGTTTATGGTAACTTATCCGTCAACGCACGGGGTTTTCGAAGCTTCGATTATTGAAATGTGCGAGGTGATTCACGAAAATGGCGGTCAGGTTTATATGGACGGTGCGAATATGAACGCCCAGGTTGGATTAACCAATCCCCGACTGATTGGTGCCGATGTGTGTCACCTGAACCTGCATAAAACATTTGCTATTCCACACGGTGGAGGAGGACCTGGTGTGGGCCCGATTGGCGTTGCCAGTCACTTGGTGGAGTTTTTACCATCGCACCCGATAATGAATAACGGCCACGTGGGAATTACAGCTGTTTCTGCAGCTCCGTGGGGAAGTGCGTCGGTATTGCCGATTACGTACGGTTACATTAAAATGATGGGAGCTGAAGGCCTGACAGAAGCTACAAAACTGGCGATTCTGAATGCCAATTATATTGCAACCGCCTTGAAAGATAATTACGGAATATTATATACCGGCGAAAACGGTCGTGTGGCACATGAACTGATTTTAGAATGTCGCCACTTGAAAGCTTCAGCCGGAATTACAGAAGAAGACATTGCAAAACGTTTGATGGATTATGGTTTCCATGCACCAACGCTGTCGTTTCCTGTTCACGGTACTTTAATGATCGAGCCAACAGAAAGTGAATCGAAAGATGAACTGGATCGTTTTATAAGCGCGTTAAACTCGATTTTCGAAGAGGTGAAAGAAGTGGAGAACGGAGTTGCCGACAAGGCTGATAACGTACTGAAAAATGCACCGCACACAGCCCAGAGCGTTTGTGCCGATGAATGGACACACGCTTATGGCCGCGAAAAAGCTGCCTATCCGTTGGATTGGGTGCGCGAGAACAAATACTGGGTGCCGGTTGGCCGTGTTGATAATGCATGGGGTGATCGTAACCTGATTTGCACCTGCGGTTCGCCGGAGGAATACGAAGCTTTTGCTGACTAAAAAATAAATCTTTAGATAAATATTGAAAGCCGTCTGATTTTTCAGGCGGCTTTTTTACTGTATCAGGCGTTTTGTATGTTCTCCGAAAAACCGGAGGTGAAAATCAGCCGTCAGGTTTTAGCTCCAGAAAACCAGAGGTCTGAAAAAACAATCAGATTTCATCTCCGGGAAACCGGAGCAAAAAAATTGCGGTCATTTTTGACTTCCGAAAAACCGAAGACGAAAATCAGCAGTCGGATTTTAACTCCAGAAAACCGGAGGCCTAATAAAATGATCAGATTTCATCTCCGAAAAACCGGAGCAGAAAAACAGCGGTTGGTTTTGAGCTCCGAAAAACCGGAGATGGTTTTTCATCTTTCCATCTTGGTGGCGATTGTCCGAACGAATGAAAATTATATTTTTGCTGCATGATCACATTTCCCAATGCGAAAATAAATATCGGGCTGAATGTTGTGGAGAAAAGACCGGATGGTTATCACAACCTGGAAACCATTTTCTACCCGGTAAAATTGTCGGATGCCCTGGAAGTGGTCGAAGCCGGAGAAACTGCTTTTTCTTCATCGGGAATTGAGATTGATGCCACCGCGGAAAATAACCTCGTTTATAAAGCTTATTCTTTGCTTGCGGGGGATTTTGATCTATCTCCGGTAAAAATGCATTTACACAAGGTAATTCCGTTTGGTGCGGGGCTTGGTGGTGGTTCGGCCGATGCAGCTTTTGCCTTAAAAATGCTGAACGATTATTTTGTGTTGGGATTAACAACCACGCAGTTGGAAGATTACGCTGCCCGGATTGGTGCCGATTGTCCGTTCTTCATCGAAAACAAACCCACTTTTGCGCACGGCATTGGCGATCAGTTTAAACCGGTAAACCTCGATTTGTCGGCTTTCGAGATTGTTATCGTAAAACCATCTTTTTCGGTGAGTACTCCACAGGCCTACCGAAATATCGTTCCAACAAAACCCGGTTTTAACCTGCTGGAAATTGACCAGCTTCCCATTGAAGATTGGAAAACGGTGGTGAAAAACGATTTCGAAAAAAGCGTATTTCCGCAATTCCCCGAAATTGAAAACCTGAAAAATAGGCTTTACGAAGCAGGTGCCGTTTACGCTTCCATGTCGGGAAGCGGCTCGGCAGTATTTGGTATTTTTCGCCATTCACCGACAAATTTAGATAAATACCTACCTAAAGGTATTTTTATTTACCGATAGCCCCGGACGTTTACCGACCTTAAGAACTCATTAACATTTTTTTTATTCTTTTTAACAAAACGAGATGTAACCTTTGTACTCGTTAATAGTCATATTAACTGAAAACAAGAAAACAAAAAAGTCCTTTACGAAGGCATTTGAAAACAAACAATTAGTTAGAAAACAATTAGAAACAGAAAACATGAAAACTAGATTTAATTTAAAAACAGTTGCACTTATAATAGCCGTCATTTTTACAGTAGGAACAGCTAATGCAACAGAGAAAGTAACAAAAGCCTCGGGCCATGAGAATAGTTTTGAAGCATCGTTAAACCTCGAAAGTTGGATGATAAACGATGCAATTTGGAGCACTTCGGATGTAACAAATTTTGTTGAAGTGCAGGAAGAATCGCTGAATTTTGAAAACTGGATGACAAACAGCGATGTGTGGTCAACCGCAATCGATTGGGCAGCGAATACCGCCGAAGCCAGCCTTGAGTTGGAAAACTGGATGACTAACAAAATTGCCTGGGAAGTTGCACCAACTGCAATTGCAGAAACAGAAGGACATTTAGGCCTTGAGGAATGGATGATTAACGAAAGAGTTTGGAATTTGTAGATAAATAGAAAACGCGATTAGTTTTATTTGGATTTTTGAGGGTTGCCGAAAGGCAGCCCTTTTTTTGTTTAAAAAGTGAAACAAAAAAACCGCACAAATTAATTGCGCGGTTTCATTATCACTGAACTCGTTTCGAGTTATTTTGTCGGTTTAATTTCAATCATCAAATGGCGGTTAGGAATAACCTCGCCTTTTTTAACGTGAATTTTTACTATCTCTCCATCAAAAGGCATTCGTACCTGGTTTTCCATCTTCATTGCCTCTAGCAATAAAAGTGTTTCACCTTCTTTCACCTTTTGTTTTGTTTTTACAAACAGATCGATTATCGTTCCCGGAATGAATGAATAGAGTTCATTTGGATCGGGGGTTATGTATTTAACCCTGTTCTCAAATCTTTGGGTATAAGTTGTTTTGTATACAGCTCCTTGAATTACAAGGTTTTTAAGCTCTTTTTCTTCTGCCATAATGCAATTCTTTTAGTGGTTTAAAACGGAGGAATTCCATGTTTTTTAGCTGGCATTGAAGCACTTTTGTTTTCAGAAACCTGCAGGGCATGTAATATGCGCGCACGTGTTTCGCTAGGCTCGATTACCTCATCGATATAGCCTTGTGCAGCTGCAACATAAGGATTGGCAAACTTTTCTTTGTACTCCTCAATTTTTTGCTGGCGCATTTCTTCCGGATTTTCGGCTTCCGCAATTTCTTTACGGAAAACGATGTTAGCAGCACCTTCTGGTCCCATAACCGCAATTTCGGCTGTTGGCCATGCAAAAACAAAGTCGGCACGTAGGTGACGCGAATTCATGGCAATGTAACCACCACCATAGGCTTTACGCACAATTACAGTAATTTTGGGTACGGTAGCTTCGCTGTATGCATAAAGAATTTTTGCGCCGTGACGAATAACTCCGGCATGCTCCTGGTCAACTCCCGGCAAGTATCCCGGAAGATCTTCCATGGTAACAATAGGAATGTTAAAAGCATCGCAATAACGGATAAAACGGGCTGCTTTGTCCGAACTGTCAATGTCGAGTACGCCGGCAAGTACCATTGGCTGGTTGGCAACAAAACCAACAGTTTCGCCATTCATGCGACCAAAACCAACGATGATGTTTGGGGCAAAACGCTCCATAACCTCGAAAAATTCAGAACCGTCGGTGATGCTTTTTAATACATCGCGCATGTCGTATGGTATTCTTGGATCGGCAGGGACAATGTCTTCAACCTTAACTCCTTTTAGAGGATTTTTAGGTTTATGTGGCAATGCTTTTTTCAGGTTGCTACGTGGAATAAAGCTGATCAGTGTTTTTATCTGATCGAAACATTCCATTTCGGTTTCGGCATAGAAATGTGCATTTCCAGTAACTTCGGCATGTACTTTTGCACCGCCGAGTTCTTCCATCGAAACTTCTTCACCCAAAACTGATTTAACTACCGATGGTCCGGTGATAAACATTTTCGAAATGTTTTCTACCACAAAAACAAAGTCGGTAAGTGCAGGCGAATATACCGCTCCACCAGCGCAAGGGCCAAGAATTACAGAGATTTGTGGAATTACTCCTGATGCCAGTGTGTTGCGGAAGAAAATCTCTCCGTAGCCGGCCAGGGAGTTAACACCTTCCTGGATACGCGCACCCCCCGAGTCGTTGATACCAATTAATGGAACACGCATTTTCAGCGCATGATCCATAATTTTTGTGATTTTACGCGCATGCATTAAGCCCAGCGAACCACCGGCAACGGTAAAGTCCTGGGCAAAAATGCAAACCGGTTTGTCGTAGATGGTACCGGTACCGATAATAACACCGTCGCCATGTAAGGTTTTGCCTTCCATGCCAAAATCTTTGGCGGCGTGTTCTACAAATAAATCGTATTCGTGAAATGAGTTTTTATCTAACAAGGCCAGGATACGTTCACGGGCTGTGAGCTTACCCATTTTTACTTGTTTCTCAATGGCTTTATCTCCACCACCTTTTTGTACTTCTTTCTTTCTTTTACGAAGATCGAGTACGTTACTTCTTAGTGACATAAAGTATTTTTTAGTTATAAATTTCCCGGTAGCTGACCGGTGTTATTTTTCTTTAGCGTGGGCAAAATTATAATTTTTTTAATTGCCGTGGGCTTATGTATTCCTGTACTACGGAAATTAACCAACATAGGTTCAATGTCTTCGAATTATTGTATTGTATGTTTGAAAAATTACAGGATATGTGAGTTGGGATACCTGGTTAGGTTACGATATTCTGCATCCAGCATCCAGTATCCAGCATTCAGCATCCAGTATTTATTCCTACCGGGCCGCCCAGCGATAAACGAATAATGCGAGTATGGCATATATCAGATTCGGAAGCCAGATGGCAAAAATGATTGGAACAGTTCCGCTAACGGCAAATACGGTTGAAATTTGCATAAACAGGATGTAAGAGAAAGCCAGCAAAAGTCCCAGCCCAATGTGCAGCCCCAAGCCTCCTTTTACTTTTCGCGATGCCAATCCGGCGCCAATAAGTGTTAAAATGAAAGCTGCAAACGGATTTGCAATACGTTTATGTTTTTCAATTTCCCATTCAATGGTGTTTACACCACGCATCTTCATTAATTTAATTTCTTTTAAAAGTGCCGGTGTGGTAAAGGTTTCCATTTCGTTGCTCAGGCGTTGAAAATCGCCCGGAACCATATTAAGAGTGGTGTCCATGCGGTATCCTTTTTCGAAGGTTTCATGATCCTCAAAAATGTTTCTTTTCCAGTACGAATTTATTACCCACTTACCGGTTTCCTTGTCCCAGCGAATGTTTTGTGCCGTAAGTTTTTCCTTTAGTTCTGAGTCTTCAAAACGCTCTAAGGTAAAACGCATGCCTACATTGTTTGAATTGAAACTTTGCATGTAAATGTAAGTGCCGGGCTCAATTTGCCGGTGAATATTTCGTTCGGTACCAACCGATTTGCTTCTGATATAATTGTGCCTGAAATCGTTCATGGTTTTATTGGCGGGCGGAATAACATAGTTGCCCAGCATAAACGAAAACAGTGCAATTACAAGTGCCGAAACCAGGTAAGGCCGCATTAATCGGCTATAGGAAACACCGTTACTTAAAATGGCAATAATCTCGGTGTTGTAGGTCATTTTCGAGGTAAAGTAAATTACCGCGATAAAGGTAAACAGCGGGCTGAACAGGTTGGCAAAATAGGGGATAAAGTTCATGTAATAGTCAAAAACAATATCCTTAACCGGAATGTCCTTGGAAAGAAATTCGTCGAGGTTTTCCGAAATATCGAAAACAATAGCGATACTTAAAATCAGACCAATGGCATAAAAGAAAGTTCCCAGGAACTTTTTCGAAATGTAAAAATCTATTGTTTTATACCACTTCATATTTTTCTACAGTCTTTCTTTTAGTTTTAGTACCATTTCGTTTTTCCAGCTTACAAAATCGCCGCTCTGAATTTTTTGGCGGGCTGTTTTTACCAGCCACAGATAAAATGCCAGGTTGTGCTGGCTTGCAATTTGCGCGCCAAGCATTTCGTTCGAAATTATAAGATGGCGAAGATAAGCTTTTGAATAATGGTCAACAAACGATGTTCCGTTTTCATCGATGGGAGAGTGGTCGTTTTCCCATTTTTTATTGCGGATATTGATGATTCCTTCGCTGGTAAACAACATTCCGTTGCGCCCGTTTCGGGTAGGCATCACACAATCGAACATGTCAATTCCGCGGTGAATGCCTTCGAGTATATTTACAGGAGTTCCAACACCCATTAAATAGCGTGGTTTATTTTCAGGAAGATCGGCAGTGCATACTTCCGTCATTTCGTACATTTCCTGTTCTGTTTCACCAACCGATAATCCACCGATAGCATAACCATCGGCATCAAAAGTTTTTACGTGAGCCACGGCAGCTTTCCGCAAATCGGTAAATGTATTTCCCTGAACAATAGGGAACAGCGTTTGCGCATAACCATATTTTGGTTCGGTGCTGTTAAACTGTTTAAAACAGCGCTCCAGCCAGCGTTGCGTCAATTGCAGCGATCGTTTGGCATAGTTGTAATCGGCATCGCCCGGTGTGCACTCATCAAAGGCCATAATAATATCGGCGCCAATGGTACGCTGAATGTCCATTACATTTTCGGGCGTAAACATATGGTACGATCCATCGATATGCGACTGAAAACGCGCTCCCTCTTCACTTAGTTTACGAATATCGCCCAGCGAAAAAACCTGGAAACCACCGCTGTCGGTTAAAATAGGGCGGTTCCAGCGATTGAATTTGTGTAGGCCACCAGCTTTTTCAATCACATCAATTCCGGGGCGTAAATACAAATGGTAGGTATTCCCCAAAATAATTTGTGCATTAATATCCTCTTTTATATCGCGGGTGTGAATCCCTTTCACCGAGCCGGCTGTTCCAACCGGCATAAATATTGGCGTTTCAATTGTTCCGTGGTCGGTGGTAATTACACCGGCCCGGGCACGCGAGTTATCTGTTGTTTTCTGTAGTTCGAATTGCATTTGTGTAAAATTGCGTGGCAAATATAGCTATTTCGCCCGAATTCAACTTGGTTAAAACACGCCAGAGGCTGTTAATAAAAACTAATTACTGTAAACAATTTCGAACTGATAAAAGAAATTGGTATGGGTAATTTTGCTACTATTGCCTAGTTTTTAATACCGAATTTTCTTCTTTCTATGATCCGTGAGTTGTTGGATACTTTTAACACCTTAACAACAATACAGTTGTTGGTGCTTGTGGTGGCTGCTTTATTGTGGCTGTTACAGTTTTTGTATTTGCTTTTTTTTCCGCTGCGGGTACTTGTTAAAACAAAAGCAAAACCGGTTACTACCGAAATGGCCCCGTTATCGGTGTTAATGGTGGTACGGAACGAAGAAGAAAATTGCCGCGAAACTTTGCCCCGACTGCTGAATTTAGAAAATCAGGATATGGAAGTTGTGGTTGTGGATGATTATTCGCAGGACAATACATTGTCGGTACTCGGATTGTTAAAGCAACGCTACCAACGAATAAAACTCTCTTCGCTGAGCCAGGAAACACGGTATTCAGAAAAATTAGCACAAAATATTGCCTTAAAATCGGCCGAAAAGGATTGGGTATTGTTGTATCCGGTAAGCGCACAAAATCCAACGCAAGACTGGTTGAACGAAATGGATAAAGCAACCGCTGACCCGGTGTTGGTAAAACTGGCTTATACAACTGTTGCTGCAAACAATAACCGGTTTAATAAATTTTACCGCATCGAAAATTTCTTTCAGCAGGTAAGAAGCGCGTCGTACTCGCTTAACGGGTTAGCCTTTGTTTATAACGAGGAAAATGTTGCGTTTAAAAGAGCTGAATACTTTAAGCTGGGCGGTTTTGGCACCCAAGTACTGGAGCCATATGCAAACCTCGAACTGGTGATAAACCGTTTTATCCGAAAGGAAAATGTTGAGCTGTGTTTCAACGAAAAAAACATTCTTACCAAACAGGTTGTGGTTGATGGTTCGGCGTTTAAAGATATAGTTCGAAAAAGCATTCGGATTGAGAAGCATCTGAGCAAACCAAAACAGTTTGTATTGCTTCTCGACAGGTTAATACAGTTGCTGTATCCACTTTTTGTTGCACTTGTTTTACTGCTTGCGTTCAAGTTTTGGCCTGTTGTTGCAATTCTGGTGGCAGTTAAGTTGCTGGTTTTCATGGTTATCATAAAAATATTGCAGAATCGTTTGAATGAACGTAAATTATTCATAACTTCGTTAGTGTTCAGTTTTATAATGCCTTTTTATAAACTTTTTTTCAGGTGGAACTTTAATCGGCAAAGTAAAAATCACAAATGGAAAAACAAGGGGTAATACTATCGGAAAAAGCACGACAGGACTACGAGCTTGTAAAAGCTGCGTTAGCCGGCAACGATAAAGCTTTTGCCCGATTGTTAAACCGCTACAAAGATGCCATTTATTTTATGCTGCTAAAGATGGTGAATAACCGCAGCGATGCCGAAGACCTGACATTGGAAGCATTCGGTAAGGCATTTAAAAGTCTTCATCAATACTCGCCAACGTACGCATTCAGTACCTGGTTGTTTAAAATTGCATCGAACAATTGCATCGATTTTTTACGAAAGAAAAAGGGCGTGCACGTACCCATTGAAAACAACGGGCAGGATGACAACAGCGAAACGATAAAACTACGCTCGAAAGACCCTGACCCGGAAGAAAAGTTGATCCGTCAGCAAAAAGCTATTTTATTGCGGCTTGTTGTGCGAAAGTTAAAGCCGCGTTATCAAATCCTGGTCGAACTCCGTTATTTCAGGGAATTTTCGTACGAAGAAATTGCAAAAGAGTTAGATTTGCCCCTCGGAACAGTTAAAGCACAGCTTTTCAGAGCTCGCGAAATGCTGTTTAAAATGATTGAAAGCACCGAGATAGGCAGAAAAGATTAACTTTTGTATGGATTTAATTCTAAAGTATTTTCCCCACTTAACCGACACCCAGATTGAACAGTTTAAACAATTGGAACCGTTGTACGCCGATTGGAATGCCCAAATAAATGTAATCTCCAGAAAAGATTTTTCTGAATTTTACGAGCGCCATGTATTGCACTCATTGGGTATTGCAAAGTTTATCCGTTTCAACGATAAAACGAAAGTGCTGGATGTGGGAACCGGTGGTGGTTTTCCCGGAATACCGCTGGCTATAATGTTTCCCGGGGTACAGTTTCATTTGGTTGATTCGATTGGGAAGAAAATTAAAGTGGTAAACGGCGTTGCCCAATCGCTGGGATTAAAAAATGTACGTGCCGATCAGGTTCGTGCCGAGGAGTTAAAAGAAAAGTACGATTTTGTTGTGAGCCGCGCGGTTACACGTTTGCCCGATTTTGTGAAGTGGATTAGAACAAACATTTCGAAGAAACAACAAAATGCACTGCCCAACGGAGTTATTTATTTAAAGGGAGGCGATCTTACCGCAGAAGTAAAGCCTTTCGGAAAACGAATATTTCTGCAGGACCTGTCGCAATTTTTCGAAGAACCATTTTTCGAAACCAAAAAGGTATTGCATTTGCCACTGTAGAAACATTATTTTAAAAGAAAGCCGGCTTGACTCAACAAACCGGCTTTCTTCCTATTAATCCTTAATCGATAATCCTTTATCCTTTCTATTGGTATTCGTCGCCAAACGAAACACCCATTTTTCGTGCTTTATCAATCAGCCCCAAATCGGGTTCTACCAGGCGTAGTTTACCACCAACCTCTTCCAAAGGCACAGTGGTAAGTTGGTTGTCTTTAATAGCCACCATAGTTCCAAAGTTTTCGTTGGCAATACATTGGGCTGCAAAAGCTCCGTAACGTGTTGCCAGAATCCGATCCATTGGCGTTGGCGATCCACCACGCTGAATGTAACCCAAAACTGTTTCGCGGGTTTCAATATTGGTGTAGGTTTGAATAGCCTGTGCAATATGTGTTGCTGCCGATACCTCTTTCGGGTGGTCGATACCTTCGGCAACTACAACAATTGAGTAGGGTTTATTGCTTTCGTAACGGCTTTCAATTTTCTTGCAAACCGAGCGGATATTATAGTTCAGTTCAGGTAACAAAATAATATCGCCGCCACCGGCAAGCCCCGAATACAGTGCCAGCCAACCGGCGTGGTGCCCCATAATTTCAATAATCATTACGCGCTGGTGCGAGTTGGCAGTGGTGTGCAGCCGGTCGATGGCATCGGTAGCAATTTGCACGGCCGAATCAAAACCGAAAGTTACATCGGTGCCCCACACATCGTTGTCAATGGTTTTCGGAATTCCAACCACATTCATCCCTTCCTGAGCCAGAAGGCTTGCGGTTTTCATGGTTCCGTTACCACCAATGCAAACTACGGCATCAAGCCCCAGTTTCTTATAATTCTTTAATATTTTGTGCGGTTTGTCCTCTACATCTTTGCCGTTTTTCTTCCCTTTGTAAGGCTTTTCGCGCGAGGTGCCCAGAATGGTTCCACCAAGCGTAAGTATGCCCGAGAGTGCCGATTCTTTCAGTTCGATGTAGTCGCCGTTAATTAAGCCCGAATAGCCGGCGTTAAACCCCAGCACTTCCATGCCGTATTCAACTATCGCTGTTTTTCCAACGCCCCTGATTGCTGCATTCAGTCCCGGACAATCGCCCCCTGCAGTCAAAATACCAATTCTTTTTGGCTTTGCTGAAGTACTCATAGTATCTGTTTTAAATTCCTCTATTTTCTAATTATCTACCGAATTTACAAAAGAACTTTCTAAAACCGATGCTCAGGCCTGCTAAATACTGTAATTTCTGATTTCTTTTTTTAGCCAGATAAAAACCCTCTAACTATTTTTGTACATTCGCACGTCGTTTGAAAAAATGGCATTTTAATCTTTAACCAATTAAATGTAATAGAAATGAGAAAGTTTTTTTCACTTTTAATGGCTACTGCCTTGGTGTTTTCTATCTCGTGTAAGAGTACAAAAACAGGAGGTTCGGCCGGTTTAAATCAATTAACAAAAAAAGAAAAAGAAGAGGGCTGGGTATTGCTTTTCGATGGCAAAACCAGCGAAGGATGGCGTGGTAACAACAAAGATCATTTTCCAACAGGATGGCAAGTTGTTGACGGAACGTTACACTGCAAAAAATCAGGTCAGGGTGAAGCCGGAGCACGCGATGGTGGCGATATTATTACTACCAAAGAATACTCGAATTTTCACCTGAAACTGGAATGGAAAATTGCAGAAGGCGGTAACTCCGGTATTTTCTACTTAGGAAAAGAGCACGAAGGATGGCCAATTTACAAAACGGCTCCTGAAATGCAGGTGTTGGATAACGAGCGTCACCCTGATGCATTGTTAGGAAAAGACGGTAACCGCAAAGCCGGTTCGTTATACGACCTGATTCCTGCAAAACCACAAAATGCAAAACCTGCAGGCGGATGGAATACCGTTGAAATTATTTGCTACAACGGAACAGTTGTGCACAAACAAAATGGCGAAACAGTTGTAGAATACCACTTGTGGACCGACGACTGGAAAGAGCTGGTTGCCGGCTCGAAATTCCCGGGATTAAACCCTGACTGGGCAAACGTGGCCAAAGAAGGTGTTATTGCCTTGCAAGACCATGGCGACGATGTGTGGTTTCGCAACATCAAAATTAAAGAAATGAATTATTAAGCTTTTTAGCTAATAAACACAGGCCCGGTAGTTTTTCTGCCGGGCTTTTTTTGTTTCAGACCTTCAAGGTTTTCAAAACCTTGAAGGTCTCTCATTTTGATGCAATTCAGGGATGTCATCTTTATGTGCGCTAAAATTAAAATGACATCCTTCCTGCAAAGCATCCTTTGTCAATGCTCAAATATCCAATAATCAATTTTGAATAACCAATATCCAATATCCAATATCTAGTGACCAATGACCAGTGTCCAGTGACCAACGCCTAACAGAACCATCCTTCGACTTCGCTCAGGATGACTGAGATCTGCGAATCTAGTGGCTGGCAGCTCGTAGCTAATCACTCCGGATTATACCCCGAATCGTTAAGTATTTGCTGAAAATCATAATTCGCCATCAGTTCGGGCAAAGTAATTTCCGGGTGTTTTTTCATGTATTGGCGTACAATCTGCCAGCCGATCCATACACCGGTTCGTCCGGGCGAATCGAGCGGAAAACCACTGGTTGACGGTGCCGGGTTAATGTAGCGGATAATGTTCATCCGCTTGCTGTTGTACAACAACTCGTGCTCAATAAGGTAAGTCCACATTTGCGGTTCATTCATCTGGCACCACTCCAGTTGCTGTGTGGTGTAGCCAATTTTTAACGAGTCTTCCATACCGGGAAGCATCGCATCAACCAGGTACATCAGTTTGCCTTTTTCAACCATATTGCCCAGCAGGTTGGTGGCGCGGTCTTCGTGCTCAAATTCGGTAATCGCCCACGCAAATGCCACGTCCGACAAAATCTTGTTTTTGTGCATGTTTTGTACTTTATACTGAGGCGTAGTTTGTAATTGCTCGTAGTACTTACAATCGCGCCCCAGGTATTTGTCTAGGCTGATACCGATACTGTTTTCGGCCGTAACCACCGATTGGTTAAATCCCGAAATATAAGTGTAAATGGTTGGCAGTTCTTTTTCGGGGAAATGATAGCTGTAATACTTAAATGCTTTGGTCAGGCCTTTTTCCAGTTTTTTTAGGTTGGGGAATACCGAGTCGGTTTTTAGTTTTACGTCTTTAATCAGCGAGTCGTTTAAAAACAGGCTAATCATTGCTGGAAAATCATCGTCGCCAATTCCGCCTACCTGAATTACGCGATAAGTGTACAGATTAAAAAAATCGGGGTAGGCGTTGCTCAGTTCCGTAAGTGTTTCCAGCGTGTCTTTTCCTTCCAGATTAAAAAGCTGCTCGCCAAAGCGCACTACTTCAACTTCTTTCTCAATATCCGAGATATTTACTTTTAACGGATTTCGTTTACATGAAAAGAAAATCAGGGCAATTGCGCCCATAAAAACCACTGCTTTTGTCCACTTCATTTTACAAGAAATTTAAATCATTACGCTTACACTTCTTATTTATTGCAAAACTGAACTAAAAATTGGAGATTTGCAATCGTCATTCTTATAAAACAAACTTCGGTCTTCTCCCGATTGTATTCGGGACGACTTCCGTCTAATTTTGAAAAATGAAAGTTGCACTGGCACAGTTAAATTATACCATCGGCGATTTTGAAGGAAATGCGTCGAAGATTATTGCAGAGATCAATCGCCTAAAACAAGAGGACGTTGATTTGGTTGTTTTTTCCGAATTGTCGGTATGCGGTTATTACCCGCACGATTTGCTGGAGAAAAAGGAGTTTATTGCAAAAGCCGATGATGCTGTTGCCGAAATAGCAAAGCATTGCCACGGAATTGCGGCTTTGGTTGGCGCGCCTCGAATAAACCAGCATGAACGAGGTAAAACACTTTTTAACGCGGCACTGTTTCTGGCCGATGGCGAAATAAAAAGCAGCCATAACAAAACGCTGCTGCCTACCTACGATATTTTTGATGAATACCGTCATTTTGAGCCGAACCGCGAGTTTAGTTTGGTAGAATACAAAGGCGAAAAAATTGCCGTTACCATTTGCGAAGACCTGTGGGATGAACAGCCAACGGCCAACGAATTTGGAAAGGATAAGCTCTACTCCATATCGCCAATGGAAGAACTGGCAAAGCTGAATCCCGATTTTGTGGTGAATCTTTCGGCGTCGCCATTTTCGTACAATCAGGAAGGCTGGCGCAAAAATGTACTGATTACAAAAGCAAAAAAATACGGCCTGCCCATTTTGTATTGCAACCAGGTGGGAGCACAAACCGAGCTGGTTTTTGATGGCGGATCGGTGTATATCGATGCTACCGGCGAAATTGTAAAGGAGTTGAAATATTTCGAAGAGGATTGTCTGGTGCTTGATACCACGGCTTTGGGCGAAAAAGAACTGCAACCAAAAGTTGATTACATCGAGAAAATACATGATGCGCTGGTACTGGGCATCCGCGATTATTTTAAAAAGATGGGTTTTAAGCAGGCTACACTTGGATTGTCGGGCGGAATTGATTCGGCAGTTACCGTTGTTCTGGCGGTTCGCGCATTGGGTGCCGAAAATGTGCGCGTGTTGTTAATGCCATCGAAATATTCTTCGGACCACAGCGTGAATGATGCCCGCGAGCTGGCCGAAAACCTGGGCATTCGTTACGATGTGGTGAATATTCAGTCGGCAGTCGATCAGTTTGAAACGGCGCTGGCTCCACTATTCGAAGGCTGCTCGCCTGATGTTACCGAAGAAAATATTCAGGCACGTGCCCGTGGAATTTACATGATGGCGATTTCGAATAAATTCGGCCACATTCTGCTAAATACCACCAATAAAAGTGAGTGTGCGGTGGGTTACGGTACGCTGTACGGCGACATGAACGGTGGTTTGGCCGTGCTGGGCGATGTTTACAAGCTGGATGTGTTTAAACTGTCGCGGTTTATGAATAAAGACGGCGAAGTTATTCCGGAGAATACCATTGTAAAACCACCGTCGGCCGAGTTGCGCCCCGACCAGAAAGATACCGACTCGTTGCCTGAGTACGAAGATCTGGATACCATGCTTTTTAACTACATTGAATTAAATAAATCGCCAAAAGAAATTGCTGCTTTAGGTTATGATGAAGCAGTAGTCCGACGAGTTATTAGAATGGTAAATACCAATGAATACAAGCGTTTTCAGGCCGCTCCTATTTTAAGAGTAAGTTCAAAAGCTTTTGGCTTCGGACGAAAAATGCCGCTGGTTGCCCGTTATTAGCCAGGTAAATTTTTTATCCACCATTTTTAAGGGTTGTTGTTAATGGTATTATTGCGGTTTGAGGTAAAATAACTGTTAAAAAAGAGTCAATTTTAACATTTTTTTTTAGCTTTGATGCTGTAAAACATACAGACGGGTATATGTTAAATTCAGATATTGGGCTTCGAGACCTGGTTGACAATCAGAAATCAATTTTTTATTTGTTGGGGCAGGAAGATAAAGACGAACTGCAACACCATATTTCTCTTTCGCAGTACAAGAAGAATGAATTTATTTACAAAGAAGGAGATAAGCCAAATGGATTTTTGGTTTTGATTGACGGAAAGGTTAAGATTTTTAAAGAAGGAGTAGGGGGCAGAGAGCAGATTATTCGGATGACAAAACCACTTGGGCTGATCGGTTACCGCGCATTGCTTGCCGAGGAAACCCACAACGGTTCGGCGGTAACTCTTGAAGAGTCGCTTGTTTGTACTATCGATCCTGAGTTTATTTTTGAACGCGCCTTAAAAAATTCTGATTTCTCGTTTAAAATAATCAGTAAACTTTCGAAAGAATTGGGTTTCTCCAATGCCCGTACCGTTACATTAACACAAAAACATATTCGTGGTCGTTTGGCCGAATCGCTTATTCTGTTGAAAGATAAATATGGTTATGAAAACGATGGTACAACGTTAAAAGCCTTCTTATCGCGCGAGGATATTGCTAACCTGTCGAATATGACCACTTCGAATGCCATTCGTACCTTGTCGACTTTTGCCAGCGAAAAAGTAATTGCTATCGATGGTAGAAAGATTCGGATTCTGGATGCGGTTCGTTTAGAGCGAATCAGTAAATTAGGATAATTGTTTCAAATAAAAATATAGAGAGTGCCACTTGAGAAATCAGGTGGCATTTTTTTATTTCGCAGAATTCAATGTAAAGTTCCTTGAACTATTTTTTGCGCCGTTCTTCAGAGCGGTGTTCTGTGGTAGAAAAAAGGATCACATGAAATTTCTGATGGAGCATAAATTTTTGTCATTTTCACTTTTTAACGATAAATGAACTTATAAGGAAGTCAATATATGGAATTAATAGGGCTTCATAACTCTTTCTACCCTTTTGTTCCCGACGTAAAGTACGGGATTTCGCAAGCTCAACTGTAGACATTTTCCCTTATAAAGGGAAAACAGTTTTTTAGTAACTGGAAGAGGATTTGGTGCTGCTATTACATTTTCCTAACAACAGGCTCTCCTCGTGAGGGGAGCTCCCGCCAGGGTGAGGGGTAATGCATATATTATACTGTTGCCCGAATTACAATGGTTAATGCCGATACTACAACACCGGAGCGTTCTGAATGAAATGAAAAAATGCGACACTTTGTTGTTAAATCGGTATAACACCTCAATTTGTAATCGATTTTATGTCTCAAACATACATTATTCCTGCAAATACACCCGTTTCACCCGCTGCGATATTCCTGTTAAAATCTCGTAAGGTATCGTCTCAAGTAGTTGAGCCACTTTTGAAATGGAAATATTTGGCCCAAAGATTTCAACGCTGTCGCCGGGGTTTACCTCCAGGTTTGTAACATCAAGCATTAGCATGTCCATACAAATGTTTCCGATTATTCTGGCCTCTTGTCCGTTAACCAAAGCGCTGCCTAAACCGTTACCGAGTCGGCGGTTAATTCCATCGGCATAACCCATTGGCACAACGGCTACCCGGCTTTGGTACTTTATTTTCCCCTTGCGGTTGTACCCAACGGTTTCGTTTGTATTGACCGTTTTTACTTGCGAAACAGTGGTTTTTAATGTGCTGATTTGTTGCAATGATAATCCGGTTTGCGAAATGCCGTAAAGGCCAATTCCCAGTCGTACCATATCCATCTGGTGTTGCGGGAACCGTTCAATACCGGCCGAGTTCAGAATGTGCTTGTTAATTTTGTAAGGAAAAGCATTTTCAATTAAAGCCGATAAATCTGCATATCGCAGGAATTGTTCCTGGGTAAAATCATCCAGCTCCGCTTCGTCGCTTCCGGCAAGGTGCGAAAAAACCGATTGTATTTTTAAATGCTTATTGTTTTTCGTAAATGCGATTACTTCCTCAATCTCTTTTTTTGTTTTCAGGCCCAGGCGGTTCATCCCCGTATCAATTTTTATGTGGATGGGGAAGTTGTTTATGCCAAATTCAATAACCACTTTTGAAAACTGTTGCAAGAGTTGGAGGCTGTAAATGTTGGGTTCCAGGTTAAAATCGATGATGTTCTGAAAACTGTCGTGTTCCGGATTCATCACTAAAATTGGAATGTTGATGCCTGCATTTCGCAGTTGAACCCCTTCGTCGGCCACAGCCACAGCCAGGTAATCCACATTTTGGTGTTGTAAAAGCATTGCAATTTCCACATCACCGCTACCATACGAAAAAGCTTTTACCATCACCATTATTTTAGTCTCAGGTTTTAGCAGTTTGCGGAAAGTATTAAGGTTATGAATCAGTGCATTCAGGTTGATCTCAAGCACCGTTTGATGTGCTTTTTGTTGCAATAATGCCGATATTTTCTCCAGCTCAAATTGCCGGGCACCTTTTATTAAAATTGCCGACGATGAATAGTTGCTTCGAACAAATTGTTTCTCAAACTCGCTGCGATTGGCATAAAACTCGCATTCCATTTCAAAAATATGCTGGTGTTGGTAAAGATCTTTGCCAATTCCGGTGAGTTTGTTAATTCCCCATTCCTGCAAAAGCTGGTTTACTTTCGAATACAGTTCCTCAGTTTCGATACCTGTTTGCTGGATGTCAGATAAAATTACGTGTTTAAACAAATGGCTTATAGCCGCTTGCTGTTTGAGTACCGAGAGCGCGATACTTAGCGAATTTAAATCCGAATTGTAATAGTCGTTTATCAGCAGGCAGTTGTTTATGCCTTGTTTAATCTCGAGGCGCATAGCCACCGGTTGCAGTTTGCTGAATTGCGCCGGAAAATCTTTTGGATTTTTCTTCAAAGCAATTAGCGTAGCAAAACAATGACAGGCATTTTCAATCGCCGAATCATCGGTGAATGGTATTGAAAATGAATAATTCACATCGTTAATCCTTGCCTCAATTTCGGTAGTAGTCGTTTTTATTTTGCATTTAAACCGGATAGCTGCATCATTGTTTTTTAACGACCAGTTTATTGGTTCAATATCATTTTGCAAGCAAAATTCTGCGATGTTTTCGGAGTAGAAGCGATCGGAACGAAATACCAACTTTTTTGCACCTGTAAACAGTTTTAATTTTTCGCTCAGTTTTTCCTCCATCGAGCGGAAATTTTCCTGATGAGCATCGCCAATGTTGGTTAAAATTCCAATGTTGGGCCGAACGATTGGTGCAAGCTTTTCCATTTCATTGGGTTCCGAAATTCCTGCCTCTAACAGGGCCAGGTCGTATTGGTTGTCGATTAACAAAGCCGATAAAGGAACACCTACCTGCGAGTTGTAGCTTTTGGGGCTTCGTACAATTTTAAACTCCGTGGAAAGTAAATCGTACAACCACTCTTTTACAATGGTTTTGCCATTGCTTCCGGTAATTCCGATAACAGGCTGCGAAAACCGGTTTCGGTTATAAGCGGCTAGTTGCTGAAGTGCGACAATGGTGTCTTTTACCAGAATGTAGCCGGCTTTGTTGTCAATAAAATTCTTGTTGGAAACGATAAATAGCTGAACACCTTTTTTGCGCAGTTGAGCGATGTAATTGTGCCCGTTAAAAACGGGGCCGCTTAAGGCAAAAAAAGCAGCGTTCGTTCCGCCGAAGAAAGTACGGCTGTCGGTAATAATTTCTGAAACAGTAAAATCCTGTAAGGATGAGGACGCGAAAAGCTCGCCATTTATTGCGGCGCTTATTTGTTTTGCCGTCAGTTTGATCATTGTTCCTTATGTGCTTTGTTGTAACAGCGTCGGCAAAGTGGTTCATAAATGTCTTTTTCGCCCAGCAAAACCACTTGCTCTTTTTCCGAAATACGATGAGAGAATTGAGCAATGCTTCCGCACCGAACGCAAATCGCGTGTACTTTGGTAATGTAATCGGCAACCGCCATCAGCCCCGGAATCGGGCCAAAAGGTTCGCCTTTAAAATCCATATCCAACCCGGCAACAATAACGCGAATACCCATGTTAGCCAGTTGGTTTACCACATTTATCAGGCCTTTGTCGAAAAACTGGGCTTCGTCAATTCCAATTACATCAACATCTCCGGCCAGTAACAGAATATTGGCCGAGTTTTCAACCGGAGTGGAGTGGATTGCATTTTCGTCGTGCGAAACCACTTCCGTTTCCGAGTAACGAACATCAACCATTGGCTTGTAAATTTCCACCTTTTGTTTGGCAATTTTGGCACGTTTCAGCCGCCGTATCAATTCTTCCGTCTTCCCGGAAAACATCGATCCGGCAACAACTTCAATGGTGCCAACTTTTTTATGGCTGTTTACATCTCTTTCAATAAACATCTGTCGTTACTCTTTTTAGTAATACTTTTCTTACAGGGTATTTTTATTTACTACTTTTACAAAAATAAAATTTACGGGCTTGTTTGGGCACTGTAAAGCACGATTAATTTACCAACATCGCGTTAAAAGCTTGGATGAATGGATAATAAAAAGTTATTTAAATTTCTGCTTAAAGATATTTCGGAGATAGAGGAATTGTTTGCCGAAAAAGGCACTGATGGATTTGATGAATTGGAGATGGAATTTATCCGCACTCGTTTCAATGGGGCCAAACACATTATTCAGCTCTTGAGCCAAAAAGATGTGCCGGCACAAAGAGTAATGGTATCGGCACCCGATAAATCGGCAGTGGCTACTGAACCTGAGCCAGCGGAGACTAAAAATTCAGTTAATCCACAAGCTACTTTTTCGGATGAAGAAAAGGAGAGCTTAGCCGCTTTGTCGGATTTTGAAGAGGAGTTAAAGCAGGAAGAAAGTAAGCCGGAACCGGTTGTGCAGGAAGAGGAAGTTGCAGCGACTGAACAGGAACATAAAATAGAAAAAGAAATTGCATCAGAAGGAGAGAGCGAAGTTATAGCTGAACAAGAGGAGGAGAGTGCTCCCGAAGTGGAAGAAGAAATTACGGAGGAAGAACCAAAAACTGAAGAAGTAAAAGAAGAACCTGTTAGAGAAATAGAGCCGGAAGAAGAGCCGGAAGCCGTTGCAATAAGTAACCGGATTGGCGATCGTATTATTACCGAAAAGTCGGTTAACGATTTGCTTAGTGGCAACGGTGATAAAAAGCTGGAGTATAAAATATCGAACAGCCCGGTACAAAGCATTCAGGCTGCTATTGGAATAAACGACCGTTACCAGTACATTCGGGAACTGTTTAGCGGCAACGCCGAAACCTTTGCAAAAACAGTTGTCGATCTCGATAATTTAGGTAATATTCAGGAGGCTGTTGCTTATTTGCACGAGAACTTTAAATGGAAAAAGAATGAAACCAGCCTGAAATTTGTAAACCTTGTAAAGCGCCGGTTCCCAAATGGATAACGAAGCAAAATTAATACTCGTTCCAACGCCCATTGGTAATCTGCAGGATATAACTTTGCGGGCAGTTGAAGTTTTAAAAACGGCCGATATTATTCTGGCAGAAGATACCCGGGTATCGTCAAAACTTTTAAAACATCTTGAGATAGATAAGAAACTGCTTGCGCACCATAAGTTTAACGAGCATAAAACTACGGGTTCAATTGTTTCTAAAATTGAGCAGGGAAATACCGTAGCTTTAATTTCTGATGCCGGCACACCTGCCATTTCCGATCCCGGTTTTCTGTTGGTACGGGCTTGCGTGGAGAAAAACGTGAAAGTAGAATGTTTACCGGGAGCTACCGCATTAATTCCTGCGTTGGCGGTATCGGGGCTGCCAACCGATAAATTTGTTTTCGAAGGATTTTTACCTCAGAAAAAAGGCCGTCAGACGCGATTGAAAATTTTGGCAGAAGAGCCACGGACAATAGTGCTTTATGAATCACCCTATCGATTGGTAAAGGCGTTGGGGCAGTTTTCAGAATTTTTTGGCCCCGAACGAAAAGCCTGTGTTTGCCGCGAGCTAAGTAAAATGTTCGAGGAGGTAAAACGGGGAACAGTAACCGAACTACAAGAATATTACACAGAACATCCTCCCAAAGGCGAAATAGTGATTGTTGTTGAGGGAAAAAATGATTAACCGTTTTGCCTCAGCATAAACTTGCCCAAAAGAAATGAGAAAAAAATACACGCATCTTTTTTTTGATCTGGATAACACTTTGTGGGATTTTAAAACCAACTCGAGGTATGCCATGCAGGAAACCTTTAAAATGCTGGCGCTGGAAAAGAGAGGGGCAAAATTCGATGCCTTCTTTGATGTTTATTGCGGGCATAACGATAGTTTGTGGCAGGCTTATCGTAAAAAAGAAGTCACAAAGAAAGAGCTTACCCGTCAGCGTTTTCAATTAACTTTCAATACGTTTTCCATAACAGATGTTGATGCACTTGAGATGAATGATTTGTATCTGAAGGTAATGCCAAAACAGTCGCATTTAATCGAAGGTGCTATAGAAATACTGGATTATGTCAAGTCAAAAGGCTATCGTTTGTTTATTATTACCAACGGATTTAAAGAGGTTCAACACGAAAAGCTAAAACAATCGGGGCTGCAAAGCTATTTCGAAAAGGTATTTATCTCTGAGGAAATAAAAATGCCAAAACCGGGTCGCGAAATATTTGAATACGCCATTAAATCATCCAATGCCCAAAAGAAAAACAGTTTAATGATTGGCGATGATTGGGAGGTTGATATCTACGGAGCAGCTAACTTTGGTATTGATGCTGTTTATTATAATCGTTTAAAACAGCCGGTTGAAAAGTTGATGGGTGACACCAATGTCATTGAGTCATTATCGGAGTTGCGCTTGTTTTTGTAATTAGCAAAAGGGTGTTGTTAATCCTCGTATTGTATTGTTGGGTCAAAAACTTCACCGGTGTTAACCAGGAGCTATAGGTGTATTTTTAGAAAATTGGGCGAAGTTTGTGGTAAAAAGAGCAAAGCCTGAAAGGAAAGTTCTTCTCACTCCATCTTTACATTTTAAATCACTTGATTTAACGCTTTATTTCTACAGAATTTTAACCACATATCTGATGCGATTGTCAATTTCGGCGAACCATTATAAAACCGAGTTCATGTTAATATAGAAATCTGATACCAAAATGAGAAGGATGGCACAGAAGCATTGGGGAAAGTACCTGCCTGTATTATACATAAAGCACGTAAGACCGGAACATGGAGAATGTGAAAGCTGCCTTTGTTCGTTAAGGTGATGAGGTTGTGGAAACCCGCATTTGATGGGGTAAATAGCATTTGAAACCCTTATGGATCCTGTTAAAGAGTTATAGGTTAATAATTAATGCTCACTTGGTAGGTTTTCATACCGGCTTTTCTTTTGTATGTTAATTATGTGATAATTATCATGTATTGATAAAATAGAACATATGTGACGATGCCTATTTTGTAATAGGCAGAAAAACAGGGGTGTGGGCGTGTTTGTGTGGTGGTTTTATCTATTGGAGTGCAATTCGATTATTATCTATTTGACAGTTAATTTTAAAAAAAACTTACACTTTCTTTAAAAAATCAAATCTTATTTTAATATTTGTAATTGTCAAAAAGAATTAAAAGTTCTGTTTTGTGAGGGGTAATGATGAGTATAAGGATTTGGGGGAATCCTTTCAGAAATTACAAAATTAAATGCTGTTTAATTATTACTTAAAAATGTTTCTATGAAGGGGGGTATCATTCACTTGATCTTAAATCAAAATTTTAGGTTCCATATAAATCGGTTTAAAATTTAGTTGCCGATTGATGTTCTGCATTGACATTGCTCGCTAGGGGGGATGAATAATGTTGATGGATAGGTCTGTAAAATTGGCTAACTGTTAAAAAAATTAACAATTAGTAAGGTTTTTCAGTTAGCAAACAGAGCTAAATAAACTAGAAAAGAGATTTTACTTTCTAATTCATAAAAATATTTATGAATGGAATGGAATAGGAAAAATTACTTTTTAAAGACAGGAGTTCTCAAAAGTGAAACAATAGAAAAAATGTTGAAAAAATATGACCGGGAGGTGCTCACTCTACATTTACTCACAATTACCCTTCGTAGAATCTTGAATCCTCCCGGTTTTTCTCAAATATGAATAAAAATGCTAAAAACAATTTTTATAGCGCTTTAATTAATAACTTAAAATTATTTCTATGAAAAAAATTGCGATTTTTCTATCGATTCTCCTTTTCATGGGTAATTTGGTAGCTTTCGCTCAAACGCAAACAATAACCGGTACGGTTATTTCTGCTGAGGACGATATGCCAATACCTGGGGTTTCGGTTTCGGTTAAAGGTACTACATTAGGAACAGTCACCAACATTGATGGTGAATATACTATAAAAGTACCTCAAGACGCACAGTCACTGATGTTCAGTTTTGTTGGTATGAAAACTGAAGAAGTGGCCATTGCCGGTTCTACGGTTGATGTTACTTTACAACCTCAGACCATTGGTGTTGACGAGGTAGTTGTAACAGCTCTTGGTATTTCAAGAGAGAAAAAGTCACTGGGTTATGGTGCGCAAAGTGTACAAAGCGACGCTTTAACAAAAGCAGCATCACCTAACGTTATGAACTCTCTTTCGGGTAAAGTTGCCGGTGTACAGATTAACCAAACCGGTGGTCAGGTTGGAGCTTCTTCACGTATTGTTATTCGTGGTAACAGCTCGTTTGGCGATAACCAACCACTTATTGTTGTGGATGGTATTCCAATTTCAAACTCAAACCATACTGCCGGCGACGTTGACTTTGGTAGTGGTTTGAATGATATTAACCCACAGGATATCGAAAATATCTCGGTACTAAAAGGTGGTGCTGCGGCTGCACTTTATGGTATGCGTGCAGGACACGGTGTTATCCTTATTACAACAAAATCGGGTAAAGGCGCCGCAAAAGGTGTTTCTGTTACCTACGATGGTAATTATAATTTCGACCAGGTATCACGTATCCAGGAATTCCAGAACAAATACGGACAAGGTTACTTAGGTAGTGAATTTTGGCATCAGTACTATGCTCCTGAAATGTCGTACCAGGAATTTGCAACAGGAGGTTTCGATCCGGGTATGGGTTTCTCGTATTACGATGGTATTGGTAATGGTGTAAACGATGGTGTTGACGAAAGTTGGGGACCACGTTTGGATATTGGTTTAAATATTCCGCAATACAACAGCCCTGTTGACGGTAGTGGAAACAGAACTGCAACTCCATGGATCTCTCGTCCTGATAATATTAGAGACTTATACGTTGTTGGACATACAACCAGTCATAATATCGGAATTACTTCGGTAGGCGATAATTCAAGTACTCGTTTTTCATTAGGTTATATGGATCAGGCCGGTACATTGCCTAATACTGGTTTAACACGTTACAATGCCGGTGTTAATTCAAAAGTAACTTTGAATAAATACGTAGAGTTTAACACCACAATTAACTATGCACGTACCGAAAGTGATAACCTGGTACAAACAGAGTACAACGCAAGTAACCCGTTGCAATCAATTGGTCAGTGGTTCGGTCGTCAGGCCGATATGGTTGACCTGAAAGAAAACTGGCAAACCAAAATGGACAATGGTTTCCCATACAACTGGAACAGTAATTACCACAACAACCCTTACTGGAGTTTGAATAACAACACCAACGAATTGCAAAAAGACAGGGTATTTGGTAAAGCATCTATTTTTGTAAAACCGGTTACCGGTTTAACTATCGAAGGTCGTTTAGGTATGGATTACTACAGCCAGCGAATGATGCGTGTCACTTATTCTGGTTCAAACGAAACCATTTTGAGCGCATCAAATGCTGAATTCCACGGTGGTAGTTTTAATCAAGACAAAATCAGCCGTTCTGAAATAAATGCAGACATTATCGCTTCTTATCAGATAAATTTTGGTGATTTTGACCTGAGTGCACTTGCAGGTGCTAACTACCGCGATATGCAGTACGAAAGTTCTGCTCTTGGAGCATCTCAGTTAACTGTACCAAACTTGTTTACTGTTTCGAATGTTAGTGGTAGCCCTTCTACTGGGATGGATCACTCATGGGTTCGCACAAACAGTGTGTATGGTAATGCTTCATTAGGTTATGATAATTTTATTTATGTAGATGTAAGTGTACGTAACGACTGGAGTTCAACTATTGAGGATCCTTTCTTTTACCCTGCAGTAAGTATGAGTTTCTTGCCACTTGAAGCATTTGATATTGAATCAAACACTATCTCGTACCTGAAACTTCGCGGCGGTTGGTCTAAGGTTGGTGCAGCAACAGGTGCATACAGAACTGATCCTTATTTCACTGCAAGTTCAAGCACTATTTATGGTGTAACTCAGTATTCTCAGGCAACTACATATCCTCCACTTAGTTTGAAGCCGGAAAATATTCAAACTACAGAGGTTGGTCTTGAAGCGAACTTCTTTAATAACCGTTTGGGTGTTGATTTAGCGTACTACGATAAAACAACTACCGACCAGATTATGAGTGTTTCAATCTCAAAAGCTACCGGTTATAACGCAACATTGGTTAATGCCGGTGAGATAAACAACAAAGGTATTGAAGTACAGTTAACAGGAAGCATCCTGAAGAAACGTAATGGTTTGAACTGGGATGTAACGCTGAACTGGGCAAGAGATAAATCAGAAATTATTGAGCTTTATACCGACCCTAATACAGGTCAGGAACTTGAGTCGTACCAGATTGGTAGCCAGTGGGGAACTACTGTTGAAGCACGCCCGGGTGATGAGTGGGGTGTAATTTACGGAAACGGTATGGTTCGCGTTGAAGAAGGAGCAAATAAAGGTGCTATTATCGTTGGTAGCAACGGAAGACCAAAAATAGAAGGTCCTAAAAAATTAGGTGCTGTTAACCCTGACTGGATGGGCGGTATCAGCAACGAATTCTCATACAAAAACTGGAGCGCCGGTTTCTTAATCGAAGTGCGTAAAGGTGGTGATATATTTAGTGTATCGAATATGTTTGGTGCTTATGGTGGTCAGCTTGGTTTTACTGCTACAGGCGATGTTCGTGAAAACGGTATCGTTCTTGGCCAAAACTTCTTTACCGATAAAACTTTCGTAAAAGAAGATGGTTCGCCTAACGATATTACTACTTCAGCTCAAAGTTTCTTCGAGTCGTACTATAGTAACCGCGAGTTATCTGTTTACGATGGTTCGTATGGTAAATTGCGCGAAGCACATATTACCTACAATTTCCCTAAAGGGCTTTTTGGTAGTGGAAACTTCATTAAAGGAGGTTCGGTATCGTTGGTTGGAAACAACCTGGCAATTCTGTGGTTGCACGATTCAAACATGGCAAAAATCGATCCTGAAAACATAACAGGTTCAGGTAACGGTGGTGTTGGTCTTGAGTCAACTTCTCTTCCTTCATCAAGAAGTTTTGGTGTTAAATTGAATTTGAAATTCTAAAACCATAACAAGAGATGAGAACACATGTTATAATACGTAACCTTTTAGGAAAAGGGAAGTATTCGGGCGATGTTCTAAATTCAATTGATAAAATAAAAATGATAGATATGAAAAATATAATAGGAAAATTACTTGCAGTTAGTTTTCTCATGGCCTTCCTAGTAGTGGGATGTACCGATGATTTCGAGGAGATTAACACCGACCCGGACCGCGCCAAAGACGCACCGGCAACAAACGTACTGGCCTGGGTGCTGCGTTACCATACCGATACTTTTTACGATTCGTGGAACAATATGAACGAGCCTTCTACTTACGGAGGCCACATCGCAAAAATTCAGTACATCGACGAAGCTCGTTACGTTTTCCGTCCGGGTACTGTAGAAAACAAATGGTACTATGGTTATATTCAATTAAATAACCTGTACGAAATCCGTAAAAAAGCAGAAGCTGACGGTGCCGACAATATGTTGGCGGTAGCTAAAATTTTGGAAGCAATGATCTTCCAGATTATGACTGATACATGGAGAGATATACCCTATTTTGAGTCAATTAAGTTGGGGGATGGCGTATTACTTCCATCGTATGACACTCAGGAAGAGATTTATCCTGCCATGTTAGCTTCGCTTGAAGAAGCCAATACTTTGCTTAACTCAGGGTCGAATGATAACCTGGGCGACGGTGATGTTCTTTTTGATGGTGATACTGAAAAATGGCAAAAATTCTGTAACTCTTTACGTTTGCGTATGGCAATGCGTATTTCAGAGGTTGATCCACTAGGAAAATCGACCATCGAAACCATTATGGGAAATCTTTCGGCTAACCCAATTATGGATAGCAACGATGATAACGCTTTCTTCTGGTACCCTGGAAGTACTCCATACCAGGAGACTTGGTACGAAGATGGAACAGGTCGTGATGACCATGGTGTTGCTGATGTTCTAATTGATGCTTTAAAGGATCTAAATGACCCAAGATTATCGATTATTGCAAAACCTGCAACTGAGGATGGCGAATTCCGCGGATTTACTATTGGTGCTACTGCACAACCTGCTTTACCAACTATTTCGCGTATTGGTGCTATTTACAGAGACGACGCTGCCGGATTCTCTCCATTCATGCGTTATGCCGAAGTAATGTTCCATGTTGCTGAAGCTGCCCAAAAAGGATACAATGTTGGTATGAGTGCTGAAGAGGCATACGAAGCTGCTGTTACCGCATCTTGTGAAGAGAATGGTGTAGAAGCTGCCGATATCACTGCTTATTTAGCTGCTGATGCTGCTTACGACGGAACATTGGAGCAAATTTACTGGCAAGAGTGGATTGCCCTGTTCAAACAAGGTATGGAAGCCTGGTCGTTGTACCGCAGAACCGGTGTGCCAACAACACACTATGTGGCTCCTGGTTCTCCTTATACAGGTCATAACACACCTCCTTTCCGTTACCCTTATCCGAACAATGAGCTTACATTGAACGGTGGTAACTCAAGTTCTTTTGCTGCTGAAGTAACAGACGACTTCTGGGGAAAACAAATGTGGTGGGATACCCGTACCGGTGTTCAATAGATCACGTTTAATCGAACGTCAGATTATAAAATACAGAGAGCTGCGGCAATATGCCGTGGCTCTTTTTTTTAAAAGTCACTTTGGTAAAAACAAAAAAGTTCACGCAGAGTAGATCACTAAGTTTTCGCAAAGCACGCAAAACAGATTCTATATCTTTGCGAATTTTGCGCTTCTTCTTTTCTTTGCGTGAAACAATATTGATGTCCTTTCATCATATTGTTGGTGATTTCCGGGAATCATGAATGTTTGATGTTGTAATTAGTTACACCGATTGACTGATTAATTCGTAGTTCTCGCTGACTACGCTATTACGTATCGAACTTTCAGTCCGGTGAAATCAATAGGGGCAAAGCCCCGATACTTTACAGCATCGGTCGTTAAGCGCGATGAAATTAATTGGGGCGACAATTTTTTTGCGTACAAGCTATTCAACAGGTTACTTTACGTCAACTGCTGAATAGGTTATAGGCTTACAACGAGTTATAATACTCAACAAGTTGTGTCAGGTCTTCGGCATTTTTAAATTTTATCTTGTTTTTCTTGATATAAACATCAATCTCTTTTTGGTGCTGATCGATCAGTTCATCCATATCTTTACTTTTTCTGATCTTAATGGCCGGCGCTCCTGGCTTTTGCATGTAGTATTCGTCGGGTTTCGGAATAAACTTCGGCGGCTGTGCTTCTTTGTAGGCGGCTTCTTCTTTGGCTTCCTGGTAAAAAATATCAGGTTTGGCCAATAGGGTAAGATCGCCTTCTGCCAATAGTTTAAAAAATCCCTTCCTGGTACTGTTTGTAGTGGTAAGGTAATTGGTAAAAATCATTTCGGTTTCGCCCAGTTTTGCCCGCTCAACTGTTTCGGGGTGGGCCAGCTCCAGAATAGTGCCATCGCTTGTTTTAAACTCAAGGTTGTCGTTGTAAATGTTGTAGCGAAGCGGAACGTCAGGCACCTGGGTTTTGGCAGTGGTGTAAATAGTGCCGTTAACAAAAGCATCGTCGAGGTAGGGCGAGCCTTCAATTTTATACTGGGCAATTGTAGGGCTTGGTTTATTGGTGGTCATCTGGTTGGTTCTCAGATAATCCATTTTTTCTATAATCTCGTAATTCAGGTATTGGGCCTGCGCGAACGCAATACAAACGATTACAAGTAAAAGTGTTACTGATAATTTCTTCATTTCTTGTTGTTTATTGTTCTCTTTAAAGATATAAAATTACGCTGAAGCAGAAAATAGCCGCAAAAAAGGGAGACGCGCACCAGGCAACGTCCCCTTTTAATTTTTGTTTACCCCAGAAGTTTACTTTATTCTGTTACTACTACATTTTTTCTGCGTCGCTTTTTAACCGCTTCATTGTTTTTTCGGCTATAACGAAGGCTAAGGTGCCGGCATAAGTGCCCTGGGTTTCTACATCAACAATTTCCATGGCACGCAGGTAGGCCACAATTTTATCGTTGATTGGATAAGTAACTTCATTTGGGATTGAGATACCTCGTTCGCATGCAACGGGGCAGCTCATTAATAGTTGGTAACATTTAGTAACAAGGGGTTTATACTATTAATTAGTATTTATTACTTTTAAGCAACCAGAAAACCAAAATTACCAAATACATTGATCCCGAATCTCTAAAATAACAAACTGCAAATCCATCAAAGGATGGCGAGCAAAATGAATTATTTTAGCCATGTACAGATTTGTGGTATATTAGAATGTAAGTTTCATAGTTACGAACATAAATGTTCTACATAATTAGGATTTTAAATAGAATATAAAAACCCATAATAAATCATGTCAGCAGAAAAAAGACAAGAAGAAAAAACAAGGTTACATCCTCGAAACAAAAACAGGAAAAGATATGATTTAAATGCATTAATAACATCCAATCCTGAATTAGTAAATTATGTAAGGTCTAATAAATATGGCGATGATTCAATCGATTATTCAAATCCTGTTGCAGTAAAAGCTCTAAACAAAGCAATACTAAATTATTATTACGGTATTAAAAACTGGGATTTCCCGGATGAGAATTTATGTCCTCCGGTTCCAGGCAGAGCAGATTACATTCACCACATTGCGGATTTATTAGCTGAAAATAATTTTGGCACAATACCATTTGGTGATAAAATTACTTGCTTTGATGTTGGAGTAGGAGCTAGTTGTATTTACCCTTTAATTGGAGTTACAGAATATAATTGGAAATTTATTGGGTCTGACATTGATCCTAAATCAATAAAATCAGCTATTAATATTGTAAATTCTAATCCCTCGCTTAATGGTAAGATTGAGTGTAGATTACAAAAAAGCAGGAAAAATGTTTTTATTGGAATAGTAGGTAGTGAAGATAAAATCGATTGCTCGATATGTAATCCTCCTTTTCATTCTTCTTTCGAAGATGCACAGAAAGGAACACGAAGAAAAATCAAGAACCTCTCAGGGAAAAAGGAAAAAGCCCCAACACTTAATTTTGCGGGAATTAGCAATGAACTTATATGTGATGGTGGAGAATCTAAGTTTATTCATAAAATGGTTATGGAAAGTAAAAAGTTCTCTAAAAACTGTTTTTGGTTTTCAACTTTAGTATCTAAACAGTCTAATCTAAAAGGAATTTATAATTCATTAAATGCAATTGAGGCTAGTCAGATTAAAACGATTCCCATGGGAACCGGGAATAAAACCAGTCGGATTGTAGCTTGGACATTCTTCACAAAGGAAGAACAAAAAGCATGGAGAAAAACCAGATGGAAAACATAAGTTACGCACTAATGTAAAAAAGGGTAATAGCTACAGCATTGCATATAGCTTATGTTCTGTAAAAGACTAAATTCAAGGTTTAAAACATCCAACGGCTTAGGTTTTCCTTTTCTTCTTTTTAGCCGCAGGAAACAGCACGTTATTCAGAATAAGCCGGTAACCCGGTGAGTTGGGATGAAGGCTCAGGTCGGTTGGCGGGTCGCCAATCAGGTGGCGGTAATCTTCCGGATCGTGGCCGCCATAGAAGGTCCAGAATCCTTTGCCTTTTTCTCCGTGGATGTAGCGTGCCTCGTTGGCCGGTTTGTTTTCGCCCAGCACCAGCACGTTCGATTTCAGCACCTCTTTGCGGTAAGCTGTTGTTTGCCCCATAAAACCTTTAATCAGGTTGCGGTGGTTTTGGCAAAGCATGGTGGGGATAGGGTCCCACTTGGCCGAAAAATCAAACAGGGTAAAGTAATCGTTTTCGCGGGCAACATGGCGGTGGTCGGTAGCATCGATATTCGAAAACTCGTACACATACGGGCTTTTCTCCAGCGTAAAATTCTCGAAGGCAAAGGTGTTGTGGAAATCAAGTTTCTCATCAACGTTGGCTTCCATCGGGTCGCCGTCGAACATATTTTCGCAAATATCAACACCCACCGCAGCCAGCGAAATATCGTACGTATCGGTAGCTGCGCACATGGCAAACAGAAAACCTCCGTTTTGAACGTATTGCTGTATCTCGCGGGTAACAAACGATTTCATTTCCGACACCTTCAGAAAACCCAGTTTTTGTGCCAGCTGTTTGTTAATGTTCACTTCCTCCTGGTACCACGGCATGTGCTGGTACGAACGCCAGAATTTGCCAAACTGCCCGGTAAAATCTTCGTGATGCAGGTGCAGCCAGTCGTAATCTTTTAGGTTGCCGTTCAGTATTTCTTCGTCGTAAATAATATCGTAATTAATTTCGGCGTAGGTTAGCACCAGGGTTACGGCATCGTCCCAGGGCTGTTTGTTGGGCGGCGAATACACTGCAATTTTCGGTGCTTTGTTCATGGCCACGGCATCCTGGTTTGCATCGGGCTGGGCAATTTCGTTTAAAATTCCCGTCGCCTGTGCATCACTTATCAGCTCGAAACTTACACCCCGAATCACACACTCATTTTCAATTTCGGGGTAGTGCTCCATTAAAAAACTTCCTCCGCGGTAGTTAAGCAGCCATTTAACCTCAATGTCCTGCTCCAGCACCCAATAGGCAATGCCGTACGATTTCAGGTGATCCTTTTGCACGTCATCCATGGGAATGAGCAGCGAAACGGCTCCGGCTTGCAATGCCATAAAAAGCATTACCGGCAACAGGAATATTTTTATGAGTATGCGCATGTTGTTTTTGTATTAGTACAGCAAAACAGGCAATTGGTTCAAGTTGATTTGCGAATGCTGATTAACGATTTTCGATTTCAGAAGTAATTTCATCGGGTACGCGTATTCTAAATCTCAAATCTCAAATCTGCAATCTTCAATCATCATTCAATATTCATCCTTCAACTTGATTTTCGAATGCTGATTAACAATTTTTGATTTCAGAAGAGGTTTCATCGGTTACGAGTATTGTAAATCTCAAATCTTCAATCGTTAATCTTCAATCATCATTCAATATATATCCTTCATCCTTCAACTTGATTTTCGAATGCTGATTAACGAACTATGATTTTCAGAAGTGATTTCATCGGGTACGCGTATTCTAAATCTCAAATCTACAATCGTTAATCTTCAATCATCATTCAATATTTATCCTTCATCCTTCATCTTTCCTAAAACGGTGCATCGCTGGTTGATGAATGATGGCTGTCGAATCCGCTGTTTGACGACATTCCGGCCGCCAGGTTGTCGTCGTCTTCATTCATCGATGAGCCAAAAGTTTGAACCTCCTGCCTGAAATCTCCCGAGTCGAATTGCGGATCGAGATCGGAGAAGCGTGCCATTTCTTTCTGGAAGCGCAGTGGAACATCGGCCGTGGCACCGTTACGGTGTTTGGCAATGATGAGTTCAGCAATTCCCAGCAGCGAGTTCCCCGATTCGTCTTCGGTAATACCAAAATACTCCGGACGGTGGATAAAACACACGATATCGGCATCCTGCTCAATCGCTCCCGATTCACGAAGGTCGGACAGCTGCGGACGTTTGCCTTCGCGCGATTCAACGGCACGGCTCAACTGCGACAGTGCAATAATTGGCACATCCAGCTCCTTGGCAATGGCTTTCAGCGATCGCGAGATCATACTTACTTCCTGTTCACGACTTCCGCGGGTATCGGTTCCGGCGGTCATCAGCTGCAGGTAATCGACAATGATAATATCGATGTTGTGCTGCATCTTCAAACGGCGGCATTTGGCCCTGAACTCAAAAATTGAAAGGGCAGGCGTATCGTCGATAAAAATAGGCGCTTCATCAAGCGTTTTAATTCGCTGGTTCAGCTGTGCCCATTCGTAATCTTCCAGTTTCCCGGTTTTAATTTTTTCACCACCCAATTCCGATTCAGCGGAAATCAAACGGTTAACCAACTGCAACGACGACATTTCGAGTGAGAAAACAGCCACTGCCTGACGGTGATCAACAGCCATGTTTCGGGCCATCGACAGTACGAATGCTGTTTTACCCATTGCCGGACGTGCAGCAAGAATAACCAGTGCCGAGCGTTCCCAACCCGAAGTAATCCGGTCAACCGCAGTAAATCCCGATGGCACACCACTTAAGCCGTCAGGCTTGCTACGTGCAGCTTCAATTTGCAGCACCGCCTGGTTCAGGATGGGTTTAATAGGTACAGTCTCTTTCTTAATATTTCCTTCGGATACCTGGAATAATGCCGATTCTGAAAAGTCGATCAGGTCGTCAACGTCGATGGTATCGTCGTAAGCTTTTGTTTGAATTTCGGAAGAAACACGAATTAACTCGCGCTGCATAAATTTTTGGGCAATAATACGCGCATGAAATTCGATGTGCGCCGCCGACGCCACACGGCGGGTAAGCTGGGTAATGTAACCCGGTCCGCCAACCTCGTCGAGCTGGTTGCGGTCTTTCAATTCCTGGGTTACCATCAGCAAATCGACTGGCTTTTCCTTTCCCGAAAGGGTCTTTATCGCGTCGAATATTTTGCGGTGTTCCTCTTTGTAAAAACTGTTTGAATCAATCGTGTCGGCAACCGTAACATACGCGTCGCGCTCAAGCATTAGCGCCCCAAGCACAGCTTCCTCAACGTCAACTGCCTGAGGCGGCAATTGTCCGTATTGAGCGTTAATTTGTTCTACTGTGCTTTGTTGTTGATTGGTTCTTTTTCGTTGTGCCATGTTGTTTCTGTGTGCATAAAAATTTACCGCTACCTTCTTTGTTAGCGGCTATCAAAAATAGAAATTTACCTTGCCTGTTACAAGAAATTCTGCTCTCTCTTATCAACTCGCGCTATTCACAATTGTTGATAGTTTTCTAGCCTAATTTTTCTTCAATTATTTGGGTAATAATGCTTTTTAGTGTGCTTCCCATTGCGCTAATTTGCTGCGGAATAAAGCTGGTGGCAGTCATTCCGGGCGTGGTGTTTACTTCCAGGAAATAGAACTCTTCTCCTTGCAAAATAAAGTCGATTCGAACGATTCCGGAACATTCGCATAAGTCGTAAATCTTTGAAGTCAGTTCCTGGCATTTTTTGAAAAGCGGTTCGGGCAACCTTGCCGGCGTAATTTCCTGTGCAGCTCCCGGCGTGTATTTTGCTTCGAAATCGAAAAATTCATTTTGCGGAATTACTTCGGTAACCGGGAAAACCACTTTTTCTTCTTTCAATCGAACGGCGCCGCAGGTAAACTCGTGCCCGTCGATAAATTGTTCTACCAATGCCTCGTCGCTTTCCTCCCAGGCCTTTTCAATGGCGGCTATAACAGCGCCGGTTTCTTTTACTTTGGTAATTCCAAAGCTTGAACCTCCGGCATTTGGTTTCACGAAAATGGGTAATCCCAGATCTTCAACAATCGCTTCGGCATCAACTGCTTCGCCTTTTTTGAACTTTTTCGAGACGGCCATTTTAATGCCGTGCGAGCGCAGGTAGTTGTTGCAAAACCACTTGTTAAAAGTAAGCGACGACGAGTGAACGCTGCAGGTAGAGTAGGGAACTTTCAGCAATTCGAAATAAGCTTGTAAAATCCCGTCTTCGCCGGGTGTTCCGTGAATGGTGATGTAGGCAAAATCGAATTTTATCTTGTCGTTGTTTATGGTAAAACTAAAATCCGATTTGTCGATGTCGGCAATTTTCTGCTCGTTTTGAAAAACTTCCCAGTTTAGCCCCTGCATTTGCACCAGCCACGGGGTGAATTTTTCAGTATCCACAGCCTTTAAAACGTTTGCTCCGCTTTTTACCGACACCACAAATTCCGATGAATCGCCTCCGGCAATTACCGCTATATGGGGCTTGTTGTTCTTACTCATTTCTGTTTGCTATATAATTTTCCCATTTATCAATTGCCGTGGCCATGTCTTCAGGCAATTCCGAATTGAATAACATCTTTTCTCCTGTTGTTGGATGAATAAACCCGAGTGTTTTGGCATGCAGCGCCTGGCGGGGCAGCACTTTAAAACAGTTTTGTACAAACTGGCGGTATTTACTGAAAGTAGTACCGCGCAAAATCTGGTCGCCACCATAATTGCTGTCGTTAAACAGCGTGTGGTTTATGTGTTTCATGTGCACCCTAATCTGGTGTGTGCGCCCGGTTTCAAGGCGGCATTCAACCAGCGTAACATAGCCAATTCGGCGCAATACTTTGTAATGGGTAACGGCATGTTTTCCGTAATCGCCTTCAGGAAATACGGTAAAAACCTGCCTGTTTTTCAGGCTGCGGCCAATGTGCCCGGTTATTGTGCCTTCGTCTTCTTTTACGCTTCCCCAAACCAATGCATGGTAGCGACGCTCGGTGGTTTTCTCGAAGAACTGTAGCGCCAGTTTGTTTTTTGCCAGTTCGGTTTTGGCAACCACCAGCAATCCCGACGTGTCTTTATCGATCCGGTGAACCAGCCCCGGACGCGGATCTTCGCTGTTAAACAACGGAAGGTCGCGAAAATACCAGGCCAATGCATTCACCAACGTTCCGGTGTAGTTGCCATGTCCGGGATGTACCACAAGGCCCGGTGGTTTATTTATCACGATCAGCTGATCGTCTTCGTAAACAATATCCAGCGGAATATCTTCGGGGATAATCTTGAGCTCGCGCCTCGGAAAATCCATTACGATCAATATTTCCTCGTTGGGTTTTATTTTGTAGTTGGGTTTTACGGGTTTCCCGTTCACCAGAATATTTCCGGCGTCGGCAGCAGCCTGTATGCGGCTTCGCGAGGCATTGTCGATCCTGTTCGAAAGAAATTTATCGATGCGCAGGGGAGATTGCCCCGGATCGACAGATAAACGGTAATGTTCATATAAACCGTTCTCTTCCAGCTCTTCGTTTTCCTGATTGTAATCTTCCATGAATTAAAAATTTCTTTCGTAAGCCTGATTAATAATTGTAGTGTCGGTGGTTAACCAGATATCAACTGATGATCCCAGGTTTACCTGTTTGGTAAATTGTGGATTTGGTTGTTGTTTCCATATTCTTGCACTGGCCGAGTCTTTGGCAGTTTCAGCAGTTTCGTCGTAAATAACAGCGCCCATATTCAACATGGCGTCGGTAATGGTCGATTTCGCTTCTTCCAACGAAAAACCGGTGAGGTTGGGTAAAGTTGTTTGCATATTTCCCTGGCTGCGACCCACAACCAGATCAACCTCTGAGCCTTTAATGATTTTGTTGCCTTCGAAAATCTCCACCGAATCCTGCAGCGATTTTAATACAAGGTCGTTGTATTCCGATGGCTGATAAGAAATATTTCCCACCTGTAATCCGGCACTTTCAATAAGTACCTGTGCCTGGCGGAACGAGATATCGGTTAAGCGCGGCAGAACAACTTTTTCGGGCTCGTTTGAGTTTATGGTAATGCGAATCACACGATTTTCTTTTACGCGCGAATTGGCCAGCGGCAATTGATCGACCACAGTGCCCGGCTCGAAATTTTTGTTGTAAACCGAATCGATTACTTCCACGCGCAGCATATTGGCTTCGGCGCTGGCAGTGGCTTCATCCAAACTTAGTCCTGTTAATGCCGGAACCGGATAAGAAACGCCATGTTGGGTGTATCGTTGCAATCCTTTAAAGGTGATAAAAAAGAGAAGCGCCACAAGCCCAATGGCAATTAGCAGGTGCCTTACAAAAGCACGACTGGTGATAAATTTTCCTAAACTCATTTTTTTTGTACAGTACTTATTTAAGAGAACAAAAATAAGTCAAAAAAAGTATGATGAAAGGATTTCGACGATAAACAAATTTCAAATATTGAATAAAATGATTTTGGAGGATGGGTTCGGAGAAACCACTTTGCAAACACGCATAAACACGAAAAGGTAAAGAACTGAATTCTTTACCTTCCCGCAAAAATGTAACAAGATAAAATGAATTATCTTTTATGTCTTGGCTCGTCTGAGACGCTAAGTTTTTTTCTACCTTTTGCTCTACGGGCTTTTAATACTTTACGGCCGTTTGCAGTCGACATTCTTTCTCTGAAGCCGTGCTTGTTCTTTCTTTTTCTATTCGATGGTTGAAATGTACGTTTCATTTCTATAAAGTTTTACTTGTTTCTATTCAGAATTTTCGGACTGCAAAAATAGTGCTTTTTTTAATTCTTCCAAAAGGTTAAACACTTTTTTCTGCAAAAATACACCTTGTGTGTTTATTTCTATTAATCAGTGTTTTATCAGCGCAAAGAAAAGCATTTTTTTTAGCGCCCGGTATTCTTTTACAATAAATTTGTTCTGAAAGCTTTTAAATGCAGTTGTGGCGCTTTGTTCAGCCGTTTGCCATTTTCCTATTTTTCCTTTTTAACCGAGAAGCGGAATCCAATACCATGCAGGTTGATGATTTTTACCGAAGCATCGGCCTTAAAATATTTCCGCAGGCGCGAGATAAAAACATCGAGGCTGCGGCCCAAAAAATAGTCGTCGGAGCCCCAAACATTCTCCAGAATTTCGTTACGGCTAAGCACTTTGTTGGCATTTCGGGCAAAGTAGCGGATCAGTTCAGCTTCTTTCAGCGTGAGATTCCGGGCTTCTCCATTTAGAGTTAACGAGAGATCGTCGAAATGAAAATCGAACTGCCCGATTTTTAAAACGCCCGACGATTCACTGTCGACAGGTTGCGATTGGCTTCGTTTTAAAAATATCCTGATTTTTAGAAGCAGCTCTTCCATGCTAAACGGTTTGGGTATGTAATCGTCGCCGCCAATGGTAAGTCCGGTAATTTTATCTTCGGTCATGCTGCGGGCCGTTAAAAATATAATCGGTACCTGGTCGTTGGTTTTTCGTATGGTTTCGGCCACCTTAAAACCATCAATTTTTGGGAGCATAACATCAAGAACAATCAGGTCGAAGCTGTTTTGCTCAAAAAGTTCAAGTGCAATTTCGCCGTCGGCAGCTACCTCAACATCGTAGCCATGTTCCGTTAAATTATCTTTTACAATAAAGCGAAGTGCTTCGTCGTCTTCAACCAATAATATTCGAAATAGATTGCTGCTCATAGTTTATTTTGGAATGATTAGGCTAAAAATACTTCCCCCTTTTGGGTTTTCGTTCACTTTTATTTTCCAATTGTGTGCTTTAACAATTTTGTACACATAGTCGAGTCCAAGCCCGAAACCTTTTACGTTGTGCACGTTTCCGGTAGGAATTCGGTAGAATTTTTTAAAAATCCGCTTCCGGTATTCGCGCGGAATTCCTATACCGTTGTCGATAAAATTAAGCTCGTAACTATTCTGTTTTTGCAGAAGTTCAATATCGATCACCGGCGTTTTATCGCAATATTTTGCTGCATTTTCAAGAATATTCGAAACCAGGTTGGCAAAATGAAAACGATCGGCAAGTATGGTGCAATCTCCGGTTTTTGTTTTTATTTCAACTTTCGCGTTCTGACCGGCTTTCGATTCCCTGAAACGATCGCTGGCTTCGTGTAAAAACTCACTGAGATTTACTTTCTCCAGGTTAAGTAATATCCGGCTTTTCTCGATCGACGCTAAGTTAAGCACTTTTTCAACATTTTTCGAGAGCCGTGTAGTTTGTTCCTGTATAATATGTGTGTAATCAAACAATCGTTTGGGCGATTTCAAAATCTTTTCGTCGTTAATAACGTTTGCTGCCAGTGCTATCGACGAAATGGGTGTTTTTAATTCGTGGGTAAGGTTGTTGATAAAGTTTTTCTGAATTTCGGATAATTGCCTTTGCCGAATGATTACCCAAAGCGTGTAGCCAAAGAAAAAAATGACCAGCATTAACAGCGCGGTTAGGAAATACCAAATGGAGAGCTGGTTTAAAAAGTAAGGCGACCGGTCGGGAAAATGAATGCCAAAATAATTGGTATAGTCCTCGTTTAACGGAAAATCAAAATCCGATGGCTCTTCATTTTCGTCGATACGCACCAAGGTAGTTTCGTCCATTTGTTCCTGAACGGGGCTGTATATCGAAAATTCGTAATCGTAATAAATATCGTGTCTTTTTAGCTGGGTAGTAAGGTTTTGTTTTAAAAGTTCTTTATCGATTGCCACGCCAACATTCACCAAATACGTGTTGTTCGAAATTACTTTAACCGGTGTAATACTATCGAAAATTTCAGTGGTTCCGGTAGCCAGCATCACTTGCCAGGCAACTTCTTTTAAAGCCACACTTGCGCTTTCCTGAAATTGCGTTTCTGAAAGATTATAGGAACTGCGTATAAAAGCAAACTGCACTAAAAAAATGCCAACTATCGATACAGTTGCCAGCATTATAATGTATTTTAGTGTTTTTCCTTTCATATACTTTTGTTCGAAGCTAAACTATATATTTTTTTATTTGCCTGCCCGGGTTAACAACTCGTTAACAAAATATTGAATTCAATTAACAGCGAAACTAGTCAAGCATCAATACATTTGTTTTATACATTTCGGAAAAACACAAATTTAATGAATAAATTATGAAACGCATTCTACAATTATTAGCTGTTTTTGCACTGGTGATTGCCGTTAACACAGCAATGGGCCAGGGGCAACCAAAAATTGTTTTTGACAGCGAAGTGCACGATTTTGGTTCGTTTAAAGAATCAGACGGTTTACAAACAACAACTTTTAAATTTACAAACAAAGGAGATGCACCATTGGTACTGTCAAATGTTCGTGCATCGTGTGGCTGTACAACTCCAAAATGGACGCGTGAACCGGTAGCTCCGGGCGAAAGCGGAAGTATCGATGTAAGTTATAATCCTAAAAACCGTCCGGGGTCATTCAATAAATCGGTAACTGTTAGCTCAAATGCCGAGAACCGTACGGCGATTTTAAGAATTAACGGGAAAGTTGAACCACGCGAAAAAACACTGGCAGAGAAATATCCAAGAAAAATTGGAGATCTTCGGGTAAAATCGAACTATGTGTCGTTTGCAAAAATTAAGAAGGGCGAAAAAGCAACCAAAGAACTGGAACTGGTTAACGATACGGATAAACCGGTTGAAGTTGGTTTTCGTACCGTGCCAAAACACCTTACTGCAAAGGTGGAACCGGCAACAATTCCGGCAAACGGAACCGGTAATTTAATTGTAACATACGATTCGGATGCTGCCGACACTTATGGATTTGCATCACACCGAATTTACTTGTCGTTAAACGGAAGTAACGACTACAAAAACTCAGTGGGTGTAAGTGCTACCATCGAAGAAGATTTCTCGCACCTTTCAGCAGAAGAACTGGCAAACGCTCCTGTGGCCGATTTCAACGAAACATCATTCGATTTTGGCGACATGAAGCAGGGCGATAAAAAGGAACATACTTTTACTTTAACCAACAATGGTAAAACTGATTTGATCATCAGAAGAGTTCGTTCATCATGCGGATGTACTGCTGTTGCTCCATCGAAAAGTGTAATTGCCGCTGGCGAAACAGCTCCAATTAAAGTAACTTTCGATTCGCGCGGAAAACGTGGCCGTCAGAGTAAATCAATTACGGTTATTACCAACGATCCGAAAACACCAACATCAACGCTGCGCATATCAAGCCAGATTGTTGTTCCTAATGCAGGCTAAGTTTATTTAACGTCAATATTTCAGAAGGTGTTGCAGATGAAATTTGCAGCACCTTCTTTTTTGCTTTACTTTTGAGCGATAAAAATTATTCAGATGTCAGAAAAGGATAATCACCATATAGAAAATGATCCGCAGTACAAAGGATTAATTGTAAATGCAGGAGTTGAAAAGCCGGATATGGTAAACAACGATTCTATTCAGCGTTTTTTGAAAAAGAAGAGAAAATTACTGTCGGTTGACGAGTACGTAAACGGAATTTTAAAGGGCGATATCACGTTGTTGAGTAAAGCCGTTACTTTGGTTGAAAGCTCAAAAGCGGAACATCAGCAGCTGGCCCAGCAAATTATACAAAAGTGTTTGCCACACAGTGGAAATTCGGTACGAATTGGAATAACCGGAGTGCCCGGTGTTGGCAAAAGTACCTTTATTGAAGCACTGGGGAAATACCTCACCAATAAAGGCGAAAAGCTTGCCGTACTGGCCATCGATCCGAGCAGCGAGCGTACCAAAGGAAGTATTTTGGGCGACAAAACACGCATGGAAGAATTGGCCAACGATAGCCATGCGTACATTCGTCCCAGTCCGTCGGCGGGATCGTTGGGAGGTGTTGCCCGAAAAACCCGCGAAACCATTATTTTATGCGAAGCTGCCGGTTATAAAAATATTTTTATTGAAACCGTTGGGGTGGGGCAAAGCGAAACCGCTGTTCACTCCATGACCGATTTTTTCCTGTTGTTAATGTTGGCCGGAGCGGGCGATGAACTTCAGGGCATAAAACGCGGAATTATGGAAATGGCCGACCTGATTACCATAAACAAAGCCGATGGCAACAACATGGAAAAAGCCGAAATGGCCAAAGTGCAATATCGAAATGCCATTCATCTTTTTCCGGCCAAAGATTCAGGATGGGCTGCCAATGTAGTTACTTGTTCGGCCTACAAGAAAACCGGGATTGATACCATTTGGGAGCAAATTGAAAAATACCGGAAACAAACGGTTGACAACGGGTATTTTTTCAGAAAGCGAAACGAACAAGCTACCTACTGGATGTACGAAACCATTGAAGAACAATTAAAACGAAACTTTTACGATCATCCCGACATAAAAGTGAAACTGAAATTGCTCGAAAACTATGTGCTCACCGATCAGATGAGTTCGTTTGTGGCAGCTACCGAGTTATTGAATACTTATGCAAAACTAAAATAAGCGGAGCTGTTTATTTGCGTTAATAAACAGTAACGGTAAACAAGCAGGCAAAGACAGCGTTTCTCTATCCTTTTGCCTGCTTTGTTTTATGCGATCTTTCATTCGGTTAGCACTTTTAAATCCATCATAAAAGAAGTAAATTTGTTAGAACCTTTCTGAGGGTAAGGTGTTACTTACATAAATCAAATATCTATAAAATATCAAAATATAATGAATTACGATGTAATAGTAATAGGTAGCGGACCAGGTGGATATGTTGCCGCAATTCGCGCGTCGCAGCTGGGGTTAAAAGTTGCCGTGGTTGAAAAAGAAAACCTGGGCGGAATTTGTTTAAACTGGGGATGTATTCCTACAAAGTCGTTGCTGAAAAGTGCACAGGCTTTTGAGTATGCTACCCACGCTGCCGATTATGGTGTAACCATTGAAGGAGAAGTGAAACCCGATTTTGGTGCAATGGTGAAGCGCAGCCGCGATGTTGCCAACGGAATGAGTAAGGGAATTCAGTTCTTGTTTAAGAAAAATAAAGTGGAATCGATTTTTGGCTGGGGAAAATTAACCGCGAAAAATACCGTTGAAGTAACCGACGACAAAGGCGAAAAATCGTCGTACACCGCTAAACACATTATTCTGGCAACAGGAGCACGCTCGCGGGAATTGCCAAATCTTCCACAGGACGGTGAAAAGATTATCGGTTACCGAAAAGCCCTTACCCTCGACAAACAGCCCGAAAGTATGGTAGTTGTTGGATCGGGTGCTATTGGTAGCGAGTTTGCCTATTTTTACCATACCATCGGAACCAAAGTAACGCTGGTTGAATTTATGCCTACATTGGTGCCGAATGAAGATGAGGAAGTTGCCAAACAGCTGGAACGCAATTTCAAAAAATCGAAAATGAAGGTAATGACCGCTTCGTCGGTTGAAAGCGTGGATACTTCGGGCGATAAGTGCAAAGTAACCATTAAAACCAAAAAAGGCGAAGAAGTGGTTGAGGCCGACATTGTTCTTTCGGCAGTGGGTATTGCTCCGAATACCGAAAATATTGGTTTGGAAGAGCTGGGTGTTGAAACCGACAATGGTCGTGTTAAAGTTGATGAATACTACAAAACCAACGTTGACGGTATTTATGCTATTGGCGATATTGTTGCCGGACCCGCATTGGCTCACGTAGCATCGGCCGAAGGTATTACCTGTGTTGAAAAAATTGCCGGACTGAATCCGGAACCGATCGATTACGGAAATATTCCGGGATGTACGTACACCAGCCCTGAGGTTTCGTCGGTTGGATTAACCGAGGCCAAAGCCAAAGAAGCCGGTTACGAAATTAAAGTAGGAAAATTCCCCTACTCGGCCAGTGGAAAAGCAAGTGCTGCCGGACAAAAAGATGGTTTTGTTAAATTGATTTTCGATGCGAAGTACGGCGAGTTGCTTGGCGCGCATATGATTGGAGGTAACGTTACCGAAATGATTGCCGAAATGGTAGTGGCCAAGAAACTGGAAATTACCGGACACGAATTGATTAAGACCATTCATCCGCACCCAACAATGAGTGAAGCTGTAATGGAAGCCGCAGCTGCTGCTTACGACGAGGTGATACATATTTAAAAAAGAGAATATCACATAAACAAAAGAGCCCGGGGTTTTAACTTCGGGTTTTTTTTTGTAATTAATTCGAACAAGTGACGAAATTGTTCTGAAAAATCATAAAAAGCTGAAAATCAATCAGGAAGTTTTTGTATTTAAGAATAAGTTTTAAATTTGCCGCTCAGGCATCAACTACAGTACCCGTAAATTTTTCGGAATACTATTGTTAAACAAAGGGAAAAATTCTCTAATAAAAACTGATATAAATGGAACGATCATGGCCAAATTAGCCATAAAAGCATCTGATAAATCCATGGGAGTTACATCTTATACCATTGAAAATGAATAATTATAATAAGATGAAAAAACTGACATTGATGGTGGCATTTTCTATGCTGCTTCAACTTGCTTTTGCCGGAGGTTTATTAACTAACTACAACCAAAGTGCACAATACATTCGTATGTTGTCGAGAAATGCAGCGTTAGAAATTGATGCTGTTTTCTACAACCCCGCAGGACTGGTAAAAATGGAAGATGGCTGGCATTTTGCTTTCTACAGCCAAACTATTTTTCAAACGCGCGATATCGATACTCAGTTTCCAACATTAAATTCAGGACATTACGAAGGAGAGACCACAATTCCTGTTTTCCCTGATGTGTATGCCGTTTATAAAAAGAATAACTGGGCCTTTTCGTTAGGAATTGGTCCGGTAGGAGGTGGTGGAACTGCCGAGTTTCCGGCAGGTATTCCAACGCTTGAGGTTCCGTTTTCGCTTATTCCCGGTCAATTGGCTCCGTTGGGACAAATCGATCCGGCATTGGCAGTAAATAGTTACGATCTTGAAATGGCTTTGGAAGCTTCTTCAACATTTTGGGGAATTCAGTTGGGAGCATCCTATGCCGTTAACGATAAATTCTCATTCTATGGCGGAATGCGTTTAGTGCCGTCAACCAATACATACGAAGGTGTAATTCGTAATATTCAGCTAAATGGAGTGGATGCCGCAACCTGGTTAAACGGAGCATCTTCACAAGTAGCCACTATGGCAGGAAACTTAAACGCTTTAGCCGGTGTACCTGATGTGTTGGCGCCAATTCTTCCTACAGCCGGCGAATATACGTTGGACCAGTTGGTGGGCGCCGGGCAAATGGATCCAGTACAGCAGGGACAAATTGAGGCAGGTTTGCAATTGATGGGACTTTCATCGGAGCAGATCGATGCTATGAACCTGAATCAAATCAATGGTGCGTATGTACAGGCAGCTCCGGGTTTTGCGTCAACCGCCCAAACATTAAGCGGTACTGCGCAAACACTTACCGGAACAGCTACACAAATGGGTGATAAGGAAGTAAAAACCAAACAAAAAGGAATGGGTTTTACCCCGATTATTGGTTTTAACATTACGCCAAACGATGACTGGACTTTTGCCGTAAAATACGAGTTTAAAACCAAGTTGACTTTGGAAAATGAAACTGATGTTGACGATATGGGGTTATTCCCTGATGGAGCTGAATCATCGAATGATATTCCTGCAATTTTGGCTGCGGGTGTAGGTTATCGTGGTTTGGATTGGCTGGAAGCACAACTTTCATTCAATATGTATTTTGATAGAGGTGTTCATTTCGGTAACAATATTCGTTACTCAACTCTTGGCGCGCAGGTGCACCGCGATATTGAAAGTAACTACACCGAGATAGCTCTTGGTCTCCAGTTTAATGTAAGCAATAATTTTGCGTTCAGTGTGGGGGGAATGCGTTCGAAAAATGGCGTAACACCCGAGTACCAAAGCGATTTTAGTTTTAGTAATTCATCGTACACGCTGGCCGGTGGAATTATGTGGAAAATTACCGACAAACTGACTTTTGATGCCGGAGTACTTAATACCTTTTATCAGGATGATACCGTAGCTTTTTCGCACGCTGGTGTTGGAACGTACAACGAAACCTACGGAAAAACAACGACAAGTATTGCAGCCGGTATTTCATACAGCATTTTTTAAACCAATAGCAATATAACGCAAAAGCGGGGGACACTTTTTGTTCCCCGTTTTTTATGCTATCCCTCATACACAAATACAAATTTTGAAAAACAAGGAAGATGATCAATATTCAATAACGAATATCCAATGTAGAATAACGTAAAATGCATCAATTCGAAGCTGACTTGGATATTGATCTATTCTAAATTGGATATTTTGCATTTTGAATAGTGATAAGTGAAAGGTGTAATATGGAGGGAAAAGATGTGTATAAAGGGACGTTTTTGTTGGGCAGATTAGCAGGGAAAGTGGTATAATCCGAGTCACAAAAAAAATAAAGGGCCGGTCTACTAACCAACCCTTCGGAGAACTAACTAAGCAGCAAAATTAGTGGAATACCTAATCTAGCTGAAAAATTTTGTTGTACACTTCGTCGCCGATAAGTTTGGCGGTAAGTACAAATTCGGTTTTTCCTTCGGCTTTTAAATCCGACAAATCGAAACGGAACTCGCGGGTAAACCAGGCTTCGCACAAATCGCCATTGGCATTGTGCCTGATCTCAAAAGCAGGAACCGTTGAGCTGCTGGCCGTCGTCGGATGCATGCGCGCCAAATCGATGGTGTGATCCTGGCAACCTCCGCTGTACGATAGTTTAAAATACAGGCAGTCGCCGTCCATGTAGGCTTCGTGCAAATGAACGGGGTCACTAGCCAAACTGTCGTAATTGTCGAAAAAAAGATCAACATACGGCGAGCACGATAATTCTTCGGCATAGGTTACTTCGCAAGGCACGCCCTGATCGCAGCTTATGTAAACATTGTTCAGCTCGGTGTAAGTAATTAGCACACGCTGTCCCTGCGAAAACGTAAAATCATCGGGGTAGTACAAAGGCTGAACCTTGTTGCCGTTATCCAGCTCAATAATGAAACCACAGTCGCCCGTGCCGGCATAATCCATTACGGTACCTTTTGCGTCGAACGATATCAGTTCATCGTCTTGGCAACTGGTAAATACAATAAGAAATACAGAAAGTATTGCGACTAATTGTTTCATGGCTTTTTATAATTTTATGTACAACGCCGGTAATTTGCGTTTATTTCGCTCTATTCCTCGCTTTCAGGATTTTTAACAGTTCCCATAAAAAGTATTGCATCCGTGTCTTTTTCGGTAATGGCATATAAAAACGGACGATTTACATTAAACTGCATATTCTGTGGTCCTACACTCGTATATCCAATGGCAACAACAGTTACAGCAGCAGCTTCAGTTCCTTTTTCATTTACTTCAATAAAGGTTTTATGTTTTACGTAATCAATTTTCAGGCCACCACCCTTGTTAATTCCTGTAAAATCGGCACCATCACCAAACGCAACTCCCATTCCCATATCGGCGAGTACTTCGTTTAACGTTATTTCGTATTTGTATTTAAGGCGTGGCAATTTTAAGTCGATGTTTACCGTGTCGGTAAAACTTTCCATCCAGCTTTTCCAAGTGTCAACACTGAGTTCATCAACAATATCTTCAAGCGAATTTTCTTCTTGTGGAAGGAAAACAAACATGTTGTAGTTGCCGGCACCATAAGCCAGTTTTACCGCCCTGAATACATTGTTTGAATAGTAAGGCAGCGATTCGGTTTTTTGCATGGTAGGTACTTGTGCCGTCGAGCCGTTTTCCAGGTAAAAAGGTAAGTCTTCGGTGTAGTCCTCGTCAAATTCCGATTGCCATATTCCTTTAAAGTAAATGGCATTCAGTAAAAACATTACATGATCACCGCTAATGTTATCCAGTATTTTATCGATTTTATCGTGCGTTTTATCGGCCACCCAATCATTAATGATATTTACAGCTTGTGGAGAACTAAAATTCAGCGCCTCAACTTCTGCATCGTAATAATTTTGGTTAGTGGAAACAAAATCCTGCTCAACCGGAAAACCTTCGCGGTAATAAATGGCATTGGCAATTTCGAGTATAACTTTCGGGTCGAGCGATTTTAATGCTGCCACAAGCGATGCATACGATTCGTTAATTTCGTCGGGCGAAAGGCCATACACTTTCAGCGTTTCTTCCATGGCTTTTTGGGTTTCGCCGTTGGCTCCGTTGTAGGTCATGGCCAGTGCCAGGCTTACACTCAGTGGCGATACCATAATGTTATCAGCCGCTTCTTCACCGGCATAAATTTTTTGGAAAAGTTCCAACCCAAATTCATTCTCAGCTTCAATTAACTCCGTCGATTTCTCATCGAGGGTAATTGTTTTTGGAAGTGTAATATCATCCTGGTTACACGAAACGGCAAACAGCAGAAATAATACTAACAGGATAGACAATGAAGATTTCATAACAAAGGTTTTAACAAATTTACAACCGATAGATGCATTTAGGCAAGTTAAGGTTGCGTAACAAATGTTAAATACCGTTTTTATCAATGGATTTTAAGGACAGACGAGAAGTGATGGTTTGATTGTTTTGAAAACTTTTGTCTTCAAGTTGACGGGCTCTTTCTTTTCCAGTCGATGAAAAGAAAGCAAAAATCTTGTCAAAAAATAACCTTAGCTTCTTGTCGTCAGTCGTAACTTTTTAGAATATTCTTTCAGCGAAAGGAAAAGTATTTCCTGTAATGAAGAACTTGGTAAATTTTGCTGAGTGCGCGAAAGAATTTCAAACCAACGCAACCTTTTCAACAAACCACACATCTAACCAGTGATTTTAGCTTGAGAGAACTGACTGTTAAAGCAGATGCCAAAAAGAAAGATGAAACCAATTCGTTTTTATCTGTACTTTTGGGTGTTATTTGCCAAAAAATTTGGAAGACCTGAAAAAAATAATAAGCGGTTGTGCTTCGGGGAAAAAACGTGCACAGGAGCAATTATACCAACTTTTTGCGCCAAAAATGTTTGGGGTTTGTTTGCGCTATGCCAAAGATAGTACCGAAGCCGAAGATAACCTGCAGGAAGGGTTTATAAAGGTATTTCAGAATATTGGCAGCTTTAGGCACGAAGGTTCTTTTGAAGGGTGGATAAGGAGAATAATGGTAAATGTATCGTTGGAGAAATTCAGGAAACAGCATGTTCTGCATCCGGTGGAGGATGTAAGTATTTACGAGGGGCAAAATGTGTCGGACGATATTCTGGCCGGAATTTCAGCAAAAGAATTAATTGCAGAAATACAGCAGCTGCCGCCTCGTTACCGCATGGTTTTTAACCTTTTTGTAATTGAAGGAATGAACCACCAGGAAATTAGTGAAGAGATGAAAATTACTGTGGGCACATCAAAATCGAACCTGGCACGCGCCAGAGAAATTTTGAAACGCCGGGTAAAAGAACTTTATGGAGATATTGAGAAAACAAGTAATTACACAGCCGGATGGGTAAAAAACTAAATATTGACGATTCGATCCGCGAAAAACTTGATGGTTTTTCGGCTGCGCCACCGTTGCATGTTTGGGATGGTATTCAATCGCAACTCGACGGGCAGCGGAAAAAGCGCCGCATGGCTTATGTTGGCTGGATATCGGCTGCGGCAGTAGTTCTGTTGGCGTTTATTGCCGGCTGGTACTTTAGCGGAAAGTCCGTTGTTGAAGAACCGGTGATGGTTCAACAGCAAACTACACCTGAAAGCAATCAGGAACCTGCCGTTTCGCCACAAGATAAAAACATTGAAATAGCTGTTGACCAATTGGCCGGTACACAGGAAATAAATAGTAACGAAGAAAATAACTACGAAACAATAGCTGATAATAAAATACTGGCAGAAGTTGAACTTCCAGCTCAGCAAAACAAGTCTGAATCCCGTCAGGTGATTGCAGCGCGCCCGGAGGAAAACTACAGCTTTTTACATCGAATTGAGGCCATATTTACAACAAATCAATCCAATGTTTCATTAGCGAAAAAGAGAAATGAAACTAAAATTCAGGAAAGTTTTACCGCCGATAAAATGCTTATTGCCGCCAACCTGCAAAATTTAAACGAACAAAAACAGCAGGAGCACGGATGGATTGTTGGAGCTCAGATTTCGCCCGGATATTCTTCGCACTCGGCCAGCCACAACGAATCGTATGCCCGAAACATGACTTACGAAAGCGATAATGGCGGGAGCAATATTGGCGGAGGAATTTCGGTGCAGTACAAAACCGGTAAACGCCTGCGCGTTGAGAGTGGTATTTATTATGCAAAAGATGGGCAAAAAGCTGATAACTCATTTAACCTGTTTGCATCTCGCAACGATATGCTTTATGAGGCAGCTCCTAATGCATCGTACGATGCATCGACTCCCGGCTTTTCAAATGTAGTTCAAACCGGAAGTGGAGGAAGTGGAATTTCGATGAATAGCACAGCCGGTGTTATTGAAATGGAATCTACACCTCGTGGTGCAAATATTGCCGCTAAACTTGAAAGCTCGAAAGACGCAACAGCAGATGTATTGTACGCCGATGGGGAGTTCTCGCAGGTATTCGAGTTTGTAGAAGTGCCGCTGTATATCCGTTATAGCGTGCTCGACAAGAAAGTGGGCATAGAGCTGCTTGGTGGAATTAATGCCGGTTTTGTAATTGGAAACAATGCCTACCTTGATAATAATTATGGTGTACAAAACATTGGAAGTACCGCCGATATTTCAACGCTTAATTTCTCGGGAACACTAGGCATAGGGCTAAATTACGCATTGGGTAAACACTTCGCTGTTGCTTTGGAGCCTCGCCTGAATTACTACCTTAATTCGATAAATTCGAACCCCGATGTTGATTATCGTCCGTACCGGATAGGTATTTACACCGGAGTTTATTACGAGTTTTAGTATCCGAATATTTTTTCATAAAGGTGATATGCCACAACGGAATGTTAGCGCATAAAAGCATTATGCCCCTTAACGCTGAAACCGAAAATTCAGGTTTAATGTGATCGATGTTTTTATGAAGATCGTAAATTTCTACTTGCAGTTTTGTCCGCTTCTTTTTTGGGCATAATTGTGCAAAAACCGAAAAAACGTAAAAGAGAAGAGCGGAGCGTAGCTTCGTGATCGTAAAATAATCATTTCGCCGGCGTTTAGAAGACAATCTCTCGGTGATAACTGATTCAGGTCGGATACTGTCCAATTCTCAATTTTTCTCAATATGATGATTGTCAGGTGTTAATTTCAACGAAATGTGAAATTTTGCGTAGTTAACAGTTAATTAAGATTGTTGCTGAATGACAAGAAGATATCTTTTATACTTTTGCCAACTATTCAACGCAACCTAAACGATTCATCAAATAACCCAATGGTGTTCGTTACACAAGGAAATAATTAATATAGAGAGTTTTTAAAATTTTCGAATGAAAACTGGAATTTATATCACAAACACCGAAAGCAATACAGGTAGATCGCTTGTTACGCTGGGTGTTTTAAAAGTGTTACTTTCAAAAGTAACTAAGGTCGGTTATTTCCGGCCAATCATTAACGATTATCCAAAGGGAGTTCACGATAATCATATCGAAACCATGATATCGTATTTCAACCTGGATATGGAGTACAAAGACGCTTATGGTTTTACCATGTCGCAGGTGGTTAAGTACAAAAACATGGGGCAGGAAGCACGTCTTATCGATCAGATAATCGACCGCTACAAGCAGTTAAAAGAAAAATTTGATGTGGTTGTGGTTGAAGGTTCGGATTTCGACAATAAGGGCGCTACCTTTGAGTTGGATCTGAATATTGAGTTTGCCAAAAACCTTTCGATTCCTACCATTTTGGTAAGCTCGGCGAAAGATAGAAATATGGGTAGTGCCATTGCCAATATCGATCTGGCTATTAACTCATTTGCCGAAAGAGATGTGGTGGTACAATCGGTTGTAATGAACCGTGTTGAACCCGGAAATTGCGAAATGATGCGCGAAGAACTGAGCAAGGTAGTACCTGCCGAAACTTCGATTGAGATTATTCCGGAAATTAAAAAATTGGGCAGCCCTACAATAAAAGAAATTAACGACGAATTGGGTGGTACTGTACTGTTTGGCGAAAACCTGTTGTGCAAACAGGCCGATCGCTACGATATTGGAGCAATGCAGTTGCGCAACTACCTCGACAGGGTAGAGGAGAATAGCCTGATTATTACTCCGGGCGACCGCTCCGATATTATTCTGGCGGCACTTCAGGCCAATGCATCGGCAAATTATCCAAGCATTGCCGGTATTGTGGTTACCGGTGGTATTGCTCCCGAGCCACAAATTGTACGACTGATTGAAGGTTTGCCAAATATTGTTCCTATTATTTTGGTTGACGATGTAACTTTTATTGCAGCCAAAAAAATATCGGATGTAAAACCAAAATTGCACCCGGGCATACCACGTAAAATCGATTTAAGTATTTCTACCTTCGAAAAATATGTGGATACCGACTTTCTTATCGACAAATTCAGAAGTTTTAAAACCGATGTAGTAACACCACATATGTTCCAGTATAACCTGGTTGCAAAAGCTAAATCGAAAAGGCAACATATTGTTTTGCCCGAAGGTACCGACCCTCGTATTTTGCAGGCCGCTTCAAGTTTGGTTGACCAGGGGGTGGTTGAAATTACTCTTTTAGGAAAACGCGATGAAATTATTGCCAAAGCTACCGAAATAGGTGTGAGAATCAACGGTAATATAAAAATCATCGATCCGGTAGAATCGGAGTATTACGAAGACTACTGGAGAACCTACCACGAACTGCGTAAACACAAAAATATACCTGAAGATATGGCCCGCGATGCTATGGCCGATGTTTCGTATTTCGGAACAATGATGGTTTACAAAGGCCATGCTGACGGCATGGTTTCAGGTGCTGCACATACTACAGCACACACCATTATTCCGGCACTTCAGTTTGTAAAAACCAAACCGGGCGTTAAAACGGTTTCGTCGGTGTTCTTTATGTGTCTCGACGACCATGTTTCGGTAATGGGCGACTGCGCGGTAAACGTTAGTCCAACGGCGGAGCAGCTGGCTGAGATTGCTGTTACATCGGCCGATTCGGCAATTGCGTTCGGTATCGATCCGAAAGTGGCATTGTTGTCGTATTCATCAGGTACATCAGGATCAGGTGTTGAGGTTGATAAAGTTCGCAGTGCTACTGAGATAGCTGTTGCTGCACGTCCTGATCTGAAGATTGAAGGACCTATACAATACGATGCCGCAGTTGATCCGAGCGTAGGAAAAAGCAAAATGCCCGATTCGCAAGTGGCAGGGAGAGCCAACGTGCTTATTTTCCCCGATTTGAACACAGGAAACAATACATACAAAGCCATACAGCGCGAGACCGGAGCTCTGGCAATTGGCCCGATGTTACAAGGCTTAAACAAACCGGTTAACGACCTTAGCCGTGGTTGCACAGTCAACGATATTTTTAATACCGTTGTAATTACAGCTATCCAGGCTCAGGAAGGATTTTAAAAGTAAATTCATACTTTTTACGATAACAGGCTCACTGTCACGAGAATGGTTGGCCTGTTACCAAAATTATAACAGATATATTTTAAAATGAATATTTTAGTAATTAATGCAGGTAGCTCGTCAATTAAATATCAGTTGATTGATATGAACACCGAGTTGCCATTGTCGAGTGGTATTGTAGAACGGATCGGTCTGGAAATGGGATTGATTAAACACAAAACATTTGTTAACGGTTCGGAAGAAAAGACCGTTGAGGAATTCCCGATTCCCGATCATGGCGTTGGTTTAAAACGTGTTGCCGAATTGCTTACCGACAAAAAAGTGGGGGTTATCAGCGAGCCGTCAGAAATTCAGGCTGTTGGTCACCGTTTGGTACATGGTGGCGAAACTTTTACCGAAACAGTAGAGATTACCGATGAGGTAAAAGCTAAAGTAAAAGAATTGTTTCCATTAGCACCATTGCATAATCCGGCTAACCTGATTGGCGTAGAAGTGGCCGAAAAAGTATTCCCGAATGCCAAACAAGTTGGTGTGTTTGATACTGCTTTTCACCAAAGCATTCCTGAAAAAGCATTCCGCTACGCTTTACCTGAGAAATTCTACAGTGAATTGCGTATCCGTAAATATGGATTTCACGGAACTTCGCACAAATTTATTTCAGAAAAAGCAATTGAGTATTTAGGAAATCCTGATGCAAAAATTGTAACCATTCACCTGGGCAACGGGGCATCGATGGCTGCTGTAAAAGGTGGTGTTTGTGTTGATACGACCATGGGAATGGGACCGTTAAGCGGATTGATTATGGGAACCCGTTCGGGCGACATCGACCCGGCAATTATTTTCTACCTGGCACAGCAAAAAGGATATTCGATAGATGAAATTTCAGACCTGCTGAATAAAGAAAGCGGAATGAAAGGCCTAACCGGTTTAACTGATATGCGCGATGTAGAGAAACTACAGGGCGAAGGAGATCCGGTTGCTGTTCTGGCCCTTGAAATGTATGCTTACCGTGTAAAACAATACATTGGAAGTTATGCCTCGGCCATGAACGGTGTTGATGCCATTGTATTTACTGCCGGTATTGGCGAAAACAAAACTTCGGTTCGCGAGATGGTTTGCGAGGATATGGATTACCTGGGAATTACCTGGGACGAAGAAAAAGATAAGAACCGCAATGGCGATGTTCACGAAATTAACGTGGATGGCGCAAAAGTTAAAGTGCTTATTATCCCAACCAACGAAGAGCTGGAGATTGCAAAACAATCGTTGGCACTGATGAAATAGAGCGAAAAATATAATAACAAAAAGGCGTATCCGATCACGGGTGCGCCTTTTTTAATACTCCTTTTTTTGTGTTTTATACCGGTTAGTAATTAAAAGCCTTGCACGCTTTACGCCACTTCAATTGGCTATTGGCATTACATTCTGAATACAAACAGATAGAACCTGTTGTTGTTTGGAAAAATCGCTTAAGATTCAAATCGAAAAACAATGGGTGTTAATTATTAAAGAGTTGTTTTATCGATTCGTACAGTTGTGCTTTTGCAATTGGTTTTAGAATAAAATCGTTGCAGCCGGCATCTTTCGCCCGCCTGATATCTTCGGGCTGTGCAAATGCCGATTGGGCAATAATTTTTACCGATTTATTGAATTCCCGGATCTTTGAAGTAGTAGTAAAACCGTCGATTATGGGCATTTTTATGTCCATTAATATCAAATCAATATCAGTGTGGGCCTTTACAGTCTGAAGGGCTTCCTGCCCATTATTGGCAACCAGTATTTCTGTGGCAATGTCTTTTAGCAGTAGTTTCAACAATTCAACCGATACCGGATCGTCTTCAGCTACCAGTAATTTAAGGTTCTGGTTCAGTAGTTTGTTGTTTGTATTGTGCAGTTCGTATTTAGGTGGCTCATTGTTGCGTGCTGTCGTTGGGATTGGCAAGCTAACTGTGAAGGATGTTCCTTTTCCAACTTCCGATTGTAAGCTGATGGTTCCGTTTAACATTTCGGTGTACGATTTTGCGATAGACAGGCCTAATCCTGATCCTTCAAAAACCCTCGAATCGGCCACATCGGCCTGTACAAACCGGTCGAAAATAGCTTTTTGTCTGTCTTGGGGAATTCCAACACCGGTGTCGTTTACATAAAAATGAATAAACTCCTTGTTAATGGTATAGCCAAACTCAATAGTGCCCGATGGAGTGAATTTACAGGCATTTTTGATTAGGTTCGTTAAAATCGAATTTAACTTGTCGGGATCGGAGTGAAGCAGGTTTAACGGATTGCCATTGTTTTCGTTCAGCCTGAAATCGATTGCTTTGCTTTGCATTGCCGGTTGAAAGAAAACATACATATCATTCATAAACGCCGGAAGATTGATGTCTTGCATAGCGATGTTTACCATTCCCGATTCAATTTTCGAAATATCGATAATATCGTTGATGGTGTTTAGCATTCTGTCTCCACTGGTTTGAATAACATCAATAAACTCTGTTCGTTGCTCGCTGGATAGGTTCGGCGTTTTTAATAATTCGGTAAAGCCAAGAATTCCGTTCATTGGAGTACGAATTTCATGGCTCATATTGGCAAGGAAAGCAGATTTTAGTTTATCACTTTGTTCTGCTTTTTCTTTTGCCTGCACAAGCTCTTTTTCTATTTGTTTTTGTTTCGTTATATCTCTGAATTCAACTACCCGAACATTTTTGTTGTGGTACGGAATCATTTTACCCTCTATACGAATTGGGTAAGTTTGCCCGTTTTTACGGATTCCAACGGTTTCATAAGGTTTTGAATATTGTCCCTCAATATGTTTTATTACCAGGTCGCGTTGATCTTCTGTAATTAAAAGCAACCCATCCATACCTATTAGCTCTTCGTGCGAATAGCCGGTAATTATAGATAAGCCGTGGTTACAATCCAAAATTTTCCCATTATCGTGTATGGCTATTCCTCCAAACGAGGCATTGTGCAAGGCTTTATAGCGTGCTTCGTTGTGCTCGGCTATTTCTTTGGATTGTTGCAGTTCTTTTAATGTTTGTTTCTTTTCGGTAATGTCTTCGCGAACAGCTACAAACTGAACAATTTCGCCATGGTTGTTAAAAATGGGGGAAATTATGGCTTGCTCCCAGTACAGTTCGTGGTTCTTTTTTTTGTTTAGGATTTCGCCTTGCCATATTTTACCTGATTTTATGGTTTGCCAAAGACCCTTATAGAATGATTTGCTGTGGCTCCCGGAACTGAGAATATTGGGATTTTTTCCAATAACTTCTTTTTTAAAGTATCCTGTTTTTGCTTCGAAAAACGGATTTACGTATTCAATATTTCCATTGATGTCGGTAATTAAAATGCTTGCTGAACTTGATTCAACGGCTTTCGATAGCATTTCGTTGGTTTGCTCCAGAGTTTTCCTTCGGGTTATTTCGCTAATAAATCCTTCAAGTAGTATTTTGTTGTTGTTGTAAAAAGCCTTACCGCGTTCCCAAACCCACTTTTGTTGGTTCTCCTTACTGGTAATGCGGTATTCCAACTCGTACGATTGTTTTTGTTTTATTGCGTTCTGTATGGTTTGGCGAACGAAGTTTCTGTCGTCGGGGTGAACTATTGAACTGAAGCTTATGCTATCGCCAATTAGTTCTTCCGGTTTGTATCCAAAAAGTGCATAACATCCTTCGCTCAAAAAGTTCAGGCTCCACTTTTCGGCGTTTTCAAGGCTTATACAATTGAAAGCAACTCCCGGAAGATTATCGAGCAGGCGATTTAATTTTTCTTTGTTTCTTTTAATTTCGTCCTGAAGTTGAAAACGTTCCGAGACATCGCGCAATGCCGCTATTCGCACAATTTCTCCTTTGTATGAAATACTGCGCGATTCAATTTCAACATAACCAATGGTGTGGTCTTTTTTTCTAATACCAACAATAAAAGGTGTGGAACACTCGTGTTGCATGCTTGCAAGCACTTGCGGGATATTTTCCTCAAGAACAAAGTTTAATAAAATATTTTTACCAATTAATTCTTCTCTTGAAAAGCCGGAGATGTTGAGCAATGTTTGATTTACATCGCGTATAATACCATTTTGGTGAATAATTATACCTTCGAATGATGCTTCGGAAAGAAACCGGTAATGTTCTTCATTTTCTTTTAATTGTTCGAGTAATTTTTTAGACCCTGAGTTATCGTGCAGAATCATCATAATTGCAGGGCGATTCTCAAAGTCGGTTTTAACTGCTGTTATTCCAAGCGGAAAAGTTTCTCCCGATTTTGTAATGGCCGTGGCTTCCTGATTTTTTGGGGTGATGTTTCCCGATAAGATATCGTTATAGAGCTGTTTCGCGCGGTTTAATTCTTTAGGGGCTACCAGTATTGTGAACTGTTTGCCATGTAACTCGCCTTCGGAATACCTTGTTAGTTGGCACAAGGCCTGGTTAACGAATTTAATTACACCATCCTGTATAATAATTACGCCATCGTTTAAGGAGTTTATCAGGTTTTTATAACAGCGTTCGTTTGTTTTTAACTCTTTGGTTTGTTTAAGTTTTAATAAGGCATTGGCAATATTGTTAGCCAGGTCGGTAAGGCAAAGTTCTTCTTTTGGGTGCCTGGCATCTTTGGCAGGAACTGCCACGCACATTACGCCTAAAGCTTGTTTGTCTTCATGTACAGGAACAAGAAGCAGAGTCCATTCTTTCGTGTCTAGCTGGTGTTGCCAATGGGCGGGCAGATTGCTAGTTATGGAATAATCGCCATTTAAGATGTCCTTCCTGATATCATCAGAAATACCGTTTGTAAGCAGTTGATGTTTTACACTGTTAATGCTACGCTGGTCGCCTGACCCGGTAAAATAGTTAATGTCTCCATTATCATTAAACAGCGTTGCACATGCAAAAAAATAACCGCGGGTAGCAACTAATACATCACAGGTTTTACCTAATAATGATTCAGGTGTTTTCTCTGAAATTATTAATCGTTCAATTTTTCGTGTGGTATCAATTATTTTATGGAGGTGTGCAATTTTTTGATCGGCCCGCTTATTCATCCCCGGCTTGTTCTGATTTTATATAAGGTGCACAAGGTACTATACCTTAGGCGGCGCAAATATAGCAATTTTAAAGAAGTTTTTATCCTGAAAAAGAGGGCTGGAGACAAAAAAAGGTACCTCAAAAATGAAGCACCTTTTTATATCTGATTATTGCTTTTTTCTTATGCCAATAATTCTTTCACCTGGTTATATACATTTTCGCCTGTATAGCCCAGTTTTACGTCTAATACTCCGGCAGGAGCAGAGAATCCGAATGATCCGAGACCAAACACTTTCCCGTCCATTCCAACCAATCCTTCAAGTGTTACAGGCAATCCGGCAGTTAAACCAAATTTAGCAACTCCTGCAGGAAGAACTTCTTTTTGGTACTCGGCACTTTGTGTGCGGAATAAACCTTCGGAAGGAACAGAAACGATACGGCTTTTCACACCATCTTTGGCCAATAATTCGGCACCGTCAACCAAGGTACTTACTTCCGAACCGCTTGCCAAAAGAATTACATCTGGTGTACCTTCGCAATCCTGAAGAATGTAGGCTCCTTTTGTAGCTCCCTGTGCTGTTTCGTAGGTAGTAACATCTTTAATTCCTTGGCGCGACAGAATAAGCGCTGTTGGCGTATCGGTATTTTCCATTGCCATTTTCCATGCAACGGTAGTTTCGTTGCCATCGGCCGGACGCAATACCAACATTGAGTTTTTGTGGTTGTGGTTTTGCAATTTCTCCATCAGGCGAATTTGCGCTTCCTGCTCAACCGGTTGGTGAGTAGGACCATCTTCTCCAACGCGGAATGCATCGTGTGTCCAGATGTATTTAACCGGCAACTCCTGCAAGGCTGCAATACGTGCGGCCGGTTTCATATAATCGCTGAATACGAAGAACGTACCACATGCCGGAATAACTCCGCCGTGCAGTGCCATACCGTTCATAATGGCAGCCATTGTTAGCTCGCAAACACCTGCCTGCAGGAATTGTCCGCTAAAATCGCCTTTTTTAAATGCTATTGTATTTTTTAGGAAACCGTCGGTTTTATCCGAGTTTGAAAGGTCGGCAGACGACACGATCATATTCTCAACCTCTTTGGCAAATACCGAAAGAACAGCGGCAGACGCACCACGTGTTGCGATACCTGCTTTTTGTTCGATTTTGCTGTAATCGATTTCCGGAACTTCGTTCGAGAAGAATGCTTTTAGTTTTGCTGCCAATTCAGGATTTGTAGCTTCCCATTTTGCCTGTACAGCTTTTTTCGCTGCCGCAGCTTCAATAAGCGCAGCTTTGCGTTTTTCGTAGTATTCTTTTACGTCGTCGAAAATTACGAATGGGTTTTCAGGATCGCCACCCAGATTCTCGATTGTTTTTGCAAAAGATGCTCCGGCGCCCGATAATGGCTGACCGTGTGTTGAACACTGACGCTCGAAGTTTGCACCATCTTCGGTAATAGCGCCTTTACCCATAATTGTTTTACCAATTATCAGGGTTGGTTTTTCAGTTTCTTCCTGTGCATTTTTTAAAGCTTTACGAATGGCATCAGCGTCGTTACCGGCAATGGTTACCACGTTCCAGCCCCAGGCTTTATATTTCATTTCAGTGTCTTCAGTAGTCACCTCGTCGGTTTCTGTTGACAACTGAATGTCGTTTGAATCGTAGAACATAATCAGGTTGCTCAATCCCAGGTGACCGGCAATTCTCCCAGCACCCTGTGAAATCTCTTCCTGAATACCACCATCAGAGATGAAAGCGTATGTTTTGTGCGCCATCCATTCGCCAAAACGAGCTACTAAAAAGCGCTCGGCAATAGCTGCACCAACTGCCATAACATGGCCTTGTCCGAGTGGGCCGGATGTGTTTTCAACACCACGCTCAACGTCAACTTCGGGGTGTCCCGGAGTTACGCTTCCCCACTGACGGAAATTGGCAACATCTTCCATGCTGTAAAAACCTGCCAAAGATAGAATTCCGTAAAGCATTGGAGACATATGGCCCGGATCGAGGAAAAAACGGTCGCGGTTTGCCCATGTCATGTCCGATGGGTCGTAATTAAGGAATTCAGAATAAAGGATGTTTACAAAATCTGCTCCGCCCATTGCTCCGCCAGGGTGGCCCGAATTTGCTTTTTCAACCATTGCGGCAGCGAGAATACGAACGTTATCAGCTGCTTTAACTTCAATACTTTTACTCATTTTTTTGTACTTTTTTCAATTTACTTTAGGCAGGACAGGAACGCCAAAAATAGTAAAAAAGAGGGACTTGGAAAGCGGGCCGGCTTGTTGTTAATAATAATTTAGCAAAGAGGACTAAGTGTTTAAAAGTTTGAAACACAATTCTTTTCCTACGCCTTATAGCCGGAATGAAAATTATGGTTTCCACCTAACCTTTCTGATAGGGTGGAATTGTAGTCGTTTGAGGGATTTCGGAGGTGGTTAAATTGAATAAAAAAAGAGAACCAGATGCGAACCTGATTCTCCTTTAGTTGAAATATATTTTATTGTTGTTGCCTTATGCATTTATCAGACGAACCATAAAAATGCCATCGATAGCTAACAGTTTTTCTTTTACGCTGTCGTTAATTTTTTCGGCATCAACATCGATAATGTTATAGGCAATATTGTCGCGTTTTTTGTTCAGCATATTATCAATGTTCAGTCCTTCGGCAGCCAATACAGTCGAAATCTGACTAACCATATTCGGAACATTGCGGTTGGCAATCAGAATACGGCTTCCGCCGTTGCGCTCCAGTTCGGCAGCCGGGAAATTCACCGAGTTTTTAATGTTACCGTTCTCGAGGTAGTCGCGCATTTGCTCAACAGCCATAATCGCACAGTTGGTTTCCGACTCTTTTGTTGAAGCACCCAGGTGAGGAATTGAAATTACATTATCCAGTTTCAGGCATTCTTCATCCGGGAAATCGGTAATGTATTTGGCTACTTTACCCGATTCGATAGCCACTTTTAAATCGGCATGATCTACCAGGCCTCCACGTGCAAAGTTCAGAATTTTAACGCCATCTTTCATCATGGCAAATTTGTCTTTGTTAATGTATCCTTTGGTATCGGGTAACAACGGAATGTTGATGGTTACAAAATCGGCTTGTTGCAACAACACCTGAATACCTTCAACCACTTTTACCTCGCGGCTCAGTTTCAGTGCGTGTTTTACCGACATATATGGATCGTAACCAATAACGTTCATACGAAGTGCCGACGCAGCATTTGCTGCCAGAACACCAATAGCTCCCAAACCAATTACGGCCAGTGTTTTTCCTTTAATTTCTTCTCCGGCAAAGTTCTTTTTTCCTTGTTCAACCAACGACGGAACGGCATCGCCCTGTCCGATTAAGGTTTTTGCCCAGTTTGCTGCTCCGATATAATCGCGCGAGGCCATTAACATTCCGGCAATTACAGCCTCTTTAACTCCGTTGGCGTTTGCACCCGGTGTATTAAAAACTACGATTCCTCGCTCGGTGCATTTCTCAATTGGAATATTATTTACACCCGCTCCGGCTCTTGCAACAGCTTTTACCGAGGAGGGAATTTCAACATCGTGCATTTTAAAACTGCGCAAAACAATCGCATCCGGATTTGGAAGCTCGCTTGCAATCTCATAATTGTCGAGAGGGAAAAGTTTAAGACCATCGGGGTCAATCTTATTCAGAGTTTGAATTTTAAACATGTAGCTTGTTTTTTAATTGATATTCTCTGTAGCTGATAACGCTATCCAAAACTGCAAAATAGTGGGTAGCATAAGTTTTAATGACAAATATCAGCATTATATCTATAAATTATAAGCGATGGGGGGGATTAATTTTCAATATGAAATTAACATTAATGAACGAAGCCCGATAATACACCCGATTTTTTGATGTGCCGGAGCCTTGCTTTTGAAAACGAATTGATGCTAAACGTTGGAGGTGAGTGGATAAGGAATTTCAAATCGCTATCTTATCAGGAAGCTGATTCAGTTAAGAGCAAAAAAAAGCCAGACTCTCCAGCCTGGCTCATCAACCTTCAACTACTAACCGATTTTATAACCCAAAAAATTATGAAACAATAGTTTGAACTATTATGTCTTTAGATTTAATACATGCAAATAAAAGAATAGAATACTAATGGGTATGTAATATAGGTCACAAAAGGCCGGAAAAATCAATAAAATTTCGAGAAAGTGAAACTTTTCCGTTTTTTCCAGCTTTTTTAGCAGGCGTGAGATCACTTCGCGCGACGAATTAAGTTGAAGAGCCAGATCCTGATGTGTGCCGGAATAGGTATGAACGCCCGATTTTTTATGTCGGTCGATAAAAAATTTGACTAAACGTTCATCGAGTTTTAAAAAGGCAACTGCATCGAGTGTATTTATTAATTCGCGAAATCTGTTTTGAAAGGTTTGCATTACGTATTGTTTCCACAGCGGATATTTGCTGGTCCAGGTATCCAGCATTTCAACCGGAATTAACAGCACCTCGGTATCTACTTCGGCAATGGCATTTACTTCGCTAATTTGGCGGGCCATGCAGCAGGTTAACGACATGGCACAAACTTCGTTGGCTTGCAGATAATAAAGCAGCAATTCGTTTCCGGCTTCGCTGGTGCGCGAAACCCGTATCAGCCCTTTCAGTACCATCGGGAAGCTAGAGATAAACTGACCTTCGCGAATTAAAGTTTCGTGCTGTGAAAACTGTTTTCGAATGCCAACCTTCAGTATTTCTTCCTGTAGTTCGGGTTCAAGAAAATTGTATTGGTTGTAAAAGTCTTCCATGTTAGTCGTTCAATTTTAGCAAATTTAATGTTGTGCCGCATTTCTGCAAAAAAAATCAACGAAATACGCTACTTGTGTAATTTTTTCTAATTGAAATGGTTATCCATACTCGTTGAATTGGATCAGCTATCCGGAAACAAAAAAAGATTCCCAATCAATCAGGAATCTTTTTTTTGTTTTATGGTTTTCAAATGTTACTATTCAAACATATCTTTCATTTTCTGAAAGAATGATCTTTCCTGTGCTGAAGGTCCGCCCTGAAACCCGGGCGAGTCCTGTAATTTTTCCAGCGCCCGTTTTTCGTCGTTGCTTAGTTTTTTCGGAATCCAAACATGCACACGAACCAATAAATCGCCGCGGCCGTAGCCGTTTACATCGGGAATACCTTTTCCGCGTAAACGAAGTATTTTTTCGGGTTGCGTACCGGGTTCTATTTTTACTTTCACTTTGCCATCAACCGTAGGAATTTCGGATGTGGTACCCAGCGTAATTTCCGGAAACGACAAGAACAGGTTGTAGATCAGGTTGTTTCCATCGCGAACCAATTCGTCTTCGTCGGCTTCGGTAATAACCACCAGCAAGTCGCCGTTAATTCCGCCGCGTCGTCCGGTGTTTCCTTTTCCCGAAACATTAAGCTGCATGCCTTCGCCAACACCAGCCGGAATTTTAATGTTGATCACTTCTTCCTCGCGAACCACACCTTCGCCGGCACAGTGATTACATTTGTCGGTAATCATTCTCCCTTCGCCACCGCAGGTAGGGCAGGCCGAAGTGGTTTGCATTTGCCCCAGCAAAGTATTCTGAACACGTGTTACCTGGCCGGCACCACCGCAAGTTCCGCAAGTGGAGTACGATGAGCCGTTTTTAGCTCCGGTTCCGCTACAATGCTGGCAGGCAACGTATTTTTTTACTTTTATTTTTTTCTCAACACCGTTAACAATTTCCTGGAGGTTCAGCTTTACTTTAACGCGCAAATCGGAACCACGGCTCACTCTTCGGCCACCTCTGCTACGGCCACCGCCGCCGCTAAATCCACCGAATCCGCCAAAATGTCCGCCAAAAATGTCGCCAAAAGCCGAGAAGATATCTTCAATGTCGGAGAATCCGCCTCCGCTAAAACCGCCACCACCGGCAGCGCCGCTCATTCCGGCATGGCCGAACTGATCGTAACGTTGTTTTTTCTCCGGATTGCTAAGTACCTCGTAGGCTTCGGCGGCTTCTTTAAACTTCTCTTCAGCTTCCTTGTCATCCGGGTTTTTATCCGGGTGATATTGGATCGCCTTTTTACGGTAAGCTTTTTTTATCTCCTCAGCAGAAGCACTTTTGCCAACTCCCAATACCTCGTAATAATCTCTTTTTGCCATTCTTCCTCCTCTGAATAATTATTCTCCGATTACAACTTTGGCAAACCGGATTACCTTTTCGTTTAAGCAATAACCTTTTTGAATTACATCAACGACTTTGCCTTTTAATTCCTCGCTTGGCGCCGGAATTTTTGTAATGGCTTCGTGCAGGTCAACATCAAAATCAGTGTGTTGAGCTTCAATTTCTTTTACGTTGTTTTGTTTCAGGAATTCCTGAAATTTCTTGTAAATCAGTGCTGTTCCGTGTTTGCCAGCATCTTCATCCTCAAGGTGTTTCATCGAATCAAGCGCACGCTCAAAATCGTCGATAACAGGAAGTATATTCACGATAACCGATTCGCCACCCGTTTTAATCAAGTCGGCTTTTTCTTTCATCGTTCTTCTTCTGAAGTTGTCAAACTCAGCTTGCAAACGCAGGTGTTTATCCTGAAGTTCCTGAAGCTTTTCGCCCAATTCTTCCAATTGTTCTTCCTTTTTATCCTTTTTCGATTTTTTCTTCTTGTCTTTTTTCTCGTCCGCTTTTTCTTCCTTTTCGGTAGCAACATCTTCAACCTGTGCTGCTTTATCTTTTTCTTCTTCCGTTTCCTTGTTTACTTTTTCTTCTGCCATTTTACCTAAATTTTCAGTATAAATAATTAACTGTAAGCCTTTTTTATGCTACGCTGACATAGCAAAAATTTTGCCATGCAAATATAAACGACAAATTGGCACCCGAAACGGAATTCGAGTGCCAATTTGAACGATTTATACTATTTTTAAAGTAGTGTCTTACAGCTCTTCTCTAAGAATTTTGTGGAGAGCAGCATCAAGTGCCGGGCCACGCAGCTTTTTGGCAATTATTACTCCGTTTTCATCAATTAAGTAGTTATCGGGAATACCGCGAACCTGGTAAATCATCCGGTATTTTGAGTTCCACTTTTTGAAATCACAAATATGATTCGGCCATTCCAGGCCATCTTGTTCAATGGCTGCTTTCCATCTTTCGGGCGAATCATCGAGCGATACGCCAAAAACGGTAAAACCTTTGCCATTGGTAAATTTGGCGTCTTTGTATTTTTGGTAGTTGGCAACAACAGTTGGATTTTCACGGCGACACGGACCACACCACGATGCCCAAAAATCAATCAAAACAACTTTGCCTTGTAAGTCGGATAATTTAATGGTTTCGCCATTGGGGCCTTTGCCAATCAGTTCGGGTGCTTTGTTGCCAATGTTTAAACCAAGTTCCTGCGCATTAACAAAAGGAGTGCACATAAAAATGATCGCTGCCAGTAAAATAAATCTTTTCATCATTTGCGTATTGTTATTTCTAAAAAGTTCAAATATAGAATTTTATGTAGTAACACAAAGCTCCAATTAATGTTTTAACAACGCGTTTATATTCTTGAAATACGGGCGCCGAGGGCATTTAAACGGCCATCGATATTTTCGTAACCGCGGTCGATTTGTTCGATATTATCGATGGTGCTGGTTCCTTTTGCCGACATGGCTGCGATTAACAATGCGATTCCAGCACGAATATCGGGCGATACCATTTTGGTGGCACGCAAAGTATTTTTTCGGTCGAGGCCAATTACGGTGGCGCGGTGCGGATCGCAAAGAATGATTTGGGCTCCCATATCAATCAGTTTATCGACAAAGAATAAACGGCTTTCGAACATTTTCTGATGAATGAGAACACTACCTTTTGCTTGTGTGGCCACCACAAGGAAAACACTTAGCAAGTCGGGTGTTAGTCCCGGCCACGGTGCATCCGAGATGGTCATTATTGATCCGTCGATGTAGGAATCGATTTCGTAATTTTCGGTGTCTTTAATCAGCAGATCGTCGCCATTTTGTTCCACGTTAATTCCCAACCGGCGAAATGATTCGGGGATAATTCCCAGGTGCTCAATACCCACATTTTTTATGTTGATTTCGGAAGCTGTCATGGCAGCGAGGCCAATAAAACTTCCCACTTCAATCATATCGGGAAGTGTGCGGTGTGTGCATCCTGTTAACGACGAAACTCCTGCGATGGTAAGCAGGTTGGAACCAATTCCTTCAATTTTCGCCCCCATGGAAACCAGCATTTTGCAAAGTTGCTGCAGGTAAGGTTCGCAGGCTGCGTTATAAATTGTGGTGGTTCCTTCGGCCAAAACGGCTGCCATTACTATGTTTGCTGTTCCGGTAACCGAAGCTTCGTCGAGCAACATATACGCTCCGGTAAGTTTTTCTGATGAAACGGAGTACCATTTGTTTTCGGGATCGAAATCAAAACGGGCTCCCAGTTTTTGCAGGCCAATAAAGTGGGTGTCAACCCTGCGGCGGCCAATTTTATCGCCACCGGGTTGCGGAATAAAACCTTGTCCGAAACGAGCCAACAGCGGACCGATAATCATTATCGAGCCTCGAAGTACAGCCGCTTGCTGAGCGTATTCCGGACTTTTTAAAAAGTTGATGTTTACTTCGGAGGCGTCGAAACTATATTTGCCTTTTGACAGGCGCGTTACCTGAACCCCCAATCCTTTCAGAATTTCGATTAATTTCAGCACATCCCGAATTTCAGGAATGTTTTCAATGATTGTTTGTTCGGCTGTTAGCAGCGTGGCACAAATTATTTGAAGCGCCTCGTTTTTTGCTCCTTGCGGCTCAAGGTCTCCTTTTAATTTAAAACCACCTTCAATTTTGAAAGTTGACATGGGGTGTGATATTATAGCGTATTATCTATTTTTTCTTTTTGACTTTTTTCTTCTTTGGAGCACTAACCAGTGTTTTGGAGTCGGCCAGTTGAGTTCCCTCAGGTACTTTTAATTTTCCACGCGACATTTCTTCCAGATCGTTAAAAATCATATGGTCCTCAACAGCATCTTTATTCCATGCGAGGTACGATTTTTTCATGTGGTTGGCCAGTTGTTCGATAATGATGTCACGCTCTTCACCTTCAAAGTTATCGGCTTCCTGGATTAAAAGTTCCATTGTGCGGCCGTAGTGTTTGTGCTTAATGCGGTGTTTGGTGTATGGTACCGTATTGGGGCGTTCTTTTAATGATTCCGGCGTTGGCGGATCGTAAGGGTAATCGATGTCAAGTTGAAAATCAGACATAATGGCCAGGTGATCCCAAAGTTTGTGTCGGAATTCCTGAACATCGCGTAAATGAGGGAAAAGGTTGCCCATTACATCGATAACCGTTTGTGCCGATCTGTTTCGTTTTTCGCGGTCTTCGATGGTCATCAGGTAGTCAACCATGTTTTGTATATTCCTTCCATATTCAGGAAGAGCCATTTTTTTTCTCTTGGTATTATAATCCATCTGTAAATGTTTAATGCTAAAAATCTAACTTTCAAGTAAATTGGATTTATTTGCGAAATGATGTTGCAAAACTAATCATTTCCCGACAAATCCCGAAGTTTTATTTTTTAGTTCGTTTTTATTCGATTCTGGATACTTGATCTTTGATTCTGGATGCTCGATCCTTGCAGTTTGTCTCAATAATCCGTTTATCCTTTAATTTTCAACTTGGCGAATTTTAGCAGCAACTGTTTCTGTGTACCCGATTTAAAAAATACAGTAGCTTTTATGTTTGGTGAAACTCCTTCAATATTAATTACTTTTCCTTCGCCAAAACGTTGATGTTCAACCACCATTCCGGTTTGTATTTTTTCCGGTGCATCGCCCTGAAAAGTGTTTTGCGCTCTGCTGCTTTCCTTTAACGAAACGAGTTTTTTATTAAAAAAGTTTTGCGACTCGGGAGTTTTAAATGCTCCGGGAGGCTGGCGGCGAACCGGATTTTTGTGATAACGTTCGGGCTGAATGTCGTCGTTACTTTGTGCCCGGCGTGTTGGAGAAGACGATGCTGCTATTCCTGAAGTATCAAGAAACTGCTCATCAATTTCTTCCAGAAAACGACTTGGTGTACAAAAATCGAGATTTCCCCAACGGTAGCGCTGGTTGGCATACGAGAACCATGCATTTTCTTCGGCGCGGGTGAGTGCAACGTAAAACAGGCGGCGCTCTTCTTCCAGCGTTTCGGGTTTGTTATCGCCATTTTGGTTCGATGGGAAAAGGTTCTCTTCCATTCCCACAACAAACACATTTTTAAATTCCAGTCCTTTCGATGAGTGCACCGTCATTAGTGTCACTTTATTGCGGTCTTCTTCTTTTTCGTTGTCTTGATCGGTAAGCAGTGCCACATCTTCCAGGTAGTTTTCCAGTTTTTCGGGTTCGCCGGTTTCTTTGGCGTTAATGCTAAATTCCTGGATACCGTTCAATAATTCCTGTATGTTTTCGTGGCGGCTCAATCCTTCGGGCGACTTGTCGTTATACAATTCTTTCAGAATACCGGTTTGTTCGGCAATGGTTTTTGCCGTGTCAAAAGCATCGCAGTCTTCCGACAGTTGCATAAACTTCTGAATTAAACCTACAAAGTGCAGAATTTTACCGGCAGTTCCTTTATTTAAATTGGCGTGATTAATGGTTGGCAAATCGCTAATAATCTTCCAAATCGATGTTTCGTTATTAATTGCCGCTGCCTCCAGTTTCGCAAGGGTGGTGGCCCCGATTCCGCGCGCCGGATAATTAATAATACGTTTTAGCGCTTCGTTATCGGCCGGGTTAATGGTCATTCGGAAATAGGAGATGAGGTCTTTAATTTCCTTGCGTTGGTAGAAACTCAGGCCGCCATAAATTTTGTACGGAATATTTCTTTTTCGCAACGACTCCTCAAAAATCCTCGACTGCATGTTAGTACGGTACAGAATTGCAAAGTCTTCGTATTTGTAATGATCGCGCAATTGCGATTGGGCAATTTCCTGTGCTACCAAAAATCCTTCTTCGTTGTCGGTAAGTGCCGAAATCAATTTGATGGGTTTACCAGTTGCATTCTCGGAAAAAACCTTTTTCGGAATTTGCCGTTTGTTTTTGGCAATTATACTGTTGGCCGCGTTTACAATGGTTTGCGTTGAGCGGTAATTTTGCTCCAGCTTAAACACTTTATGCTCGGGGTAGTCCGATTTAAAATTCAGAATATTTTCGATACGCGCACCACGAAACGAGTAAATACTTTGCGCATCGTCGCCCACCACGCAAATGTTTTTATGCCCTGCAGCCAGTTTTTTAACAATCAGGTATTGCGAGTAGTTGGTATCCTGGTACTCGTCAACCATCACGTAGCCAAAGCGCTCCTGGTATTTTTTCAGTACCTCGGGATGATCGCGAAACAGCACATTTGTTTTCAGCAGCAGATCGTCGAAATCCATGGCACCTGAAAGTAAACAGCGTTTGGCATATTCTTTATAAATCTGGGCAATTTGCGGCATACGCATGCTTTTATCAGCCTTGCGAATTTCGGCCGAATTTTCATAGGCATTGGGCGTAATCAGGTTGTTTTTTGCCATTGAAATACGGCTGGCAACCACTCCCGGTTTATAAATTTTATCGTCGAGCTGAAAGCTTTTGATGATCGTTTTTATCAAACTTTTACTGTCGGCACTGTCGTAAATCGTAAAGTTCGACGGGTAGCCGATAATTTCGTGTTCAAAGCGCAGAATACGCGCAAAAATACTGTGGAAAGTACCCATCCATAGGTAGCGGGCAGTGTTTTCGCCTACTACGCTGGCAATACGTTCTTTCATTTCGCGGGCTGCCTTATTGGTAAAAGTCAGCGATAAAATGCTTGACGGTTTGGCGCCTTGTTTTAGCAAATTGGCAATACGGAACGTTAACACACGCGTTTTTCCCGATCCAGCTCCTGCAATAACCAGTGCAGGTCCTTCGGTACGGAGAACAGCCTCTCGTTGGGCCTCATTTAAATTTTGAAGATAATCGAACACTATAGATTTCTTTTTTCTGCTTACAAATATAAAATATTGATTGTATTGAATGATTTCCCGGTTTGGTTTGGGGCGAGGTTGGTAATACATTCAGCATTCAATCGTAGTAAAACAACAACCGTTACGCCAGGTTGTTCTGCGTGCAAAATTAATGATGTCAGGTGGAATCTTTCTCTTATTGCCGGTGTTTTATTAACAAATTATACCAATTGTATTTCAAAGTAAAGCTTAAGCGAAACGTTGAAAAACAATTAGTATAACACGCAATTAAATGAAATTTATACGTTAATATTGTATCTTAAAGAGCAATAATTTATGAAGCGAAGTCTTTTTATTGTAACTATTCTGGTATTTTCCTTTTATGCGCTACAGGCACAAATAACCTCGCCCGGAGCCAACGCCACCGATGTAACACAATACCCGGTATTTCCGGAAACTGATGACATTTTTATTTTTTGTAGCAATGATTCCTCGGCTGAAGTTGGTGCTTTAACTGCCACTACCGCGCTGTCGGGAACAAAAAACTGGTTGTGGGAGAAATACGATGAAACAGCCGGAGCATTTGATTTGCAATACCAGGAAACTACCGACGCCGCTTCGTCGCAAATAAGTGCCTTGGCCGATGGTTGTTACCGAATTACCATTACGCAGGGAGCCACTACAGAGGTGGACCGTGCATGGGTTTTTAATAACTGGATGTATGCCGGAGGGGAAGTTGCTGTTTCAGACTGCGAACATTTCGTAATGAATGGAGAAATGAAGTCGGCCGTGCTGACGTATTACGATTTAAGTAGCAACGCACCGCTTTTTGTGAATAAAGATGTGCAGGTGGAATGGCTGGAAAATGGTGACCGCATTGCATCGGTAATCAACTTGACGGTTTATGATCCGCCGGCAGAGAATACAAACTACACTTTGCGTGTTTACGATAAATTCGACTGTGATGCACAGGCAACTGTTTTGTACGAGTCGATTGTTGCCAAAGCCAGTTTTACCGCTAATCCGATGAGTGGCGAAGCACCGCTTGAAGTTACTTTTACAAACAATTCGGAGAATGCAACAGCGGGTTACTATGAATGGTTTTTTTACCGCGATTTAGATGCGATTAAATTAGATGCGGAAGGAACTGAAAATCCGGTTGACAGTATCGATTTTGTAGCCTACGACGATGCGCCTGTTTATACTTACGAAAACTCCGGAACGTACATGGTTCGGCTGGTTTCAAAGCACCTTTCTGATACGCTGACCTGTGCCGATACTGCTTATATGGAAGATTATATTGTAGTTGATACGTCGTTTATTGCCGTGCCGAATGTATTTACGCCAAACGGCGACGGAGTAAACGATGAGTTTGTAGTGCAATTCTGGTCGATGCAAAGTATTGAAATCAGTATTTTTAACCGCTGGGGAAAACGCGTGCATTATTGGAAAAGTGGCGATGTGCGTGGTTTTGATGATGCTTACATCGAAACCGTTTGGGATGGCCGTATTATGGGAGGCCGTTACGCCAGCCCGGGTGTGTATTACTACGATGTTGTGGGGCATGGCCGCGATGGAGAAAAGCGCAAAAAACATGGGTTTGTGCATCTGTTCCGCAATAAGGACTAGGAGCTTTTTTTTAAGTCCCCATCATTCTTATCTGTATTGTCTTTTGAGTTTCGTCCGGGAGAACCATCTGGCTTCGATCTGCTTTCTTCGCCGGACGATTTCGCTTTGGTCATTTCATCCCGGCGCTACGCATCGGGTTATCGACATTAGACGCTTCCAGCGTCATGAATAATTTGCAATTCCGACATAGTTGGTCAATAAAGTCGTTTTAACTTTGTAATCAATTCAATATCCCGAAAGGATAAAATGTGACTAACCCGAGGTGAAACCCGGGGGTGATGAGGGAGCAAATCAAAGGCGCAAATAATTAGTTATTCAACGCACAATCGCTGTATGCGCCTCGTAATCTGATTATTTTTGTGAATTGCAGTCGTTAGACCACACTTTTATTCCTGTTGGTGATTCCCGGGAATCATGAATGTTTTTCTGAATTAATTATCATTTATTCCTTAGCAATTTCGTTCCTGTCGTCAGTTAATTCAGCTACCGGCGGAAATACATTGTATTTGTCGCCAAACTGTGCCAGAAATTCAATACTAAAAGCTCTGAAAGTGTAACTTATTGGCAATAAAATTACCGCTCCAATATAGGGGATGGCAATAAGCAGTAAGCCAATGCAGCAGGTAATCAGCGCAAAGAAGATAATGGTAATGCCAACTGCAATTCCCAGAACAAAAATAAACAGCCCGTAAAGGATAAACGGTAACGCCCGTTTCCCGAAGAGCAATAGAAATTTACCCCAGCCTTTTATTACGCCTACACGATGTTTGTACATTATGGGTACCACAAAGTCCTTCAGAAACAGTGATATATATCCAAATACAATCAGATACCCGATAAACAGCAAAACCATTTGTGTGATTCCGGCAAAAATAACTGCCTTTGGTGCATGTGTAAGGTATAAATCTTTACCGGTAATAAAGCTGTAGGCGGCAATTAATGCAAACACGGCAAAAGCGAACCAGCTCCAAAAGAATTGAAAAATAAAAAGTGAGTTTCCCTGTTTTCGGAAGTCGTGCCAGGGTTTGCTGATCTCGGCTTTGTCGTGCGCCACATTATGCAAAAACATAAATCGTCCGCGCGAACTTACCCAAATAACCACCGAGATTATTATAAACAATATAACCAGACCCACAAGAATAAGGTTGGCCCAAACCGGGTTGTCGAGCAGCCAGTCCCATGCCGTTTGCGGGAAATTGAAAAACTCGTCCCAGTTGGCATTGTTTCCGGTGCTGTTTCCCGATCCGCTGCCACCGCCACAATCGGTTAGCCCGGCCAGCCAGGCTGTAAATCCAACTTTTACCCATTTGTTAATATCGAAGGGTTGGAATAGGGCCTTTTTCATGCGGTTCCAACCTGCAGAAAGTGGTCGGCTGTAGCTGATTTGCATGGCAGTAGTTTTTTGGTTTTATGCAAGTTATAGCATTCGTTAAAAATTACCAAACCAATTGCCCACAAATAGCTACTCAGTTAAATTCGTTATGCTGTCGGCTATCGTGCGTCGTTTTGGCGGGCATTTTTAATTCGTTAAAATTTTAAACTACAAGTTCGCATTTGTTTATTTCTATTCCTTATATTTGTTTGCTCAGGCAAACCTTAATTATATTGTGCGTATATTCACGGAGTGTATATGTTTAAATGTACAAGCCGTATTCATCTTTACTGTTGAATAACAAGTGTAGAGATTGTGCGTTACTTGGATAGTTTATTGATTTTTTACAGATATTCGGCCACAGGTAAAGGCCCGGCCATTAAATCGAAAATTGTTTGTTATATGAAAAGGATATTTGCTGCAGTTGTATTGGTTTTTGTCGTTTTTAATTCCTTCGCCAAAAAGGACATAAATGCCTGGAAACAGGAACAATCATTGCCCCGCTAATACGAAGTTTTTAAAGAGAACCTTAATTTTTGGAATGGATCTTATTTTTTGAAAGAAGATCAGTTGGATGATTTTTACGAGGCACTTACCGATACCATTGGTGTGTTAGAGAAAAGTGCAGAGCAGAAAAACGCACAGATAAGAGACTTGAATAGCCAAATAAGCTCGAAAGATGCACAGATGAATACGCTGCAGGAGCAACTCGACGAGAGTTTGAAATTGCAGAATTCAATTGTGGTTTTAGGCATGAAACTAGATAAGAATGTTTATTCGGTTACGATGTATTTGCTTATTGCCGGAGTTTTGGTGTTGGCCGGTTTTGTATTTCTTTTATACAAACGAAGTCTTTCTGTTACGCATCGCACCAAAAAAGATTACGAAGAGTTAAAAGCGGAATACGAAACGCACAAAAAGAATGCACTGGAGCGTTACACCAAAATGAATATGGAGTTGCATCAAACGCGTTTGGAGCTGAAAAAGGGCTCGATAAAATCGTAGAAAAGTTAAATTATCAGATATTGTTAGAACAGCCGAACTTTTAAGTTTGGCTGTTTTTGTATTTAGTGCTAAAGGATCCGATCCGTATAAGTTGCGTAAATACGGATCAGATCCTTTTTTATTGTACTTAAGGCCTAAAGCCCATTTTTGGTAGTGGAATCACTAACCCCGGCATTAATGCCGGGGCTAAGCTTAGCCCATCGAAAACGGGCTTTAGTCGTTTAACCTTATTATAGGTGTTTTTATGGAGGTTTGTAATCTTGTTGTCTCTGTAACTCGCCGATATTAGGTTTTCTGCGGTCGTGTAATTGCCCGGCAAACTTTGTGGCTGGCTTGTTGCAGCGCTGCGGCAAACAAAAAAACTTATTGGCTCGGCTGTTGCACGGCTGCAACAAGCAAGAAATTTTTGTGGCGAGCTTGTTGCACGGCTGCGGCGTGCAAGAAAATGTTTTTGGAGGCCTGTTGCAGCGCTGTAATTAGGAAAAAGTTTTGTGGCTCGCCTGTCGCAGTGTTGCAACACGCAAAAAAATGTTGTGGAAGGCTTGCCGCAGAATTGTAATTAGGAGGAAATTTAGTGGAAGGCTTGTCGCGCAACTGCAGGAGGCGGGAAAAAAGTGTGGCTCGCCTGTTGCAAGGCTGCGGCAAGGTGATTCGGTCTTGTTGTGCCATAAAAACAAAACCCCGATCCGTTAAAAACGAACCGGGATTTATTAGTTATAGTAAAATGGATTAGAAAATGGTCTATTCTTCTTCCTGCTCGGCTTCGTAAGCTTTCAGCAGTTCTTCCTGTACATCGGCAGGAACTTTTTCGTATCCGTCGAAACTTATGCTAAATACGCCTCTTCCACCGGTAATCGAACTCAGCGAAGTAGTGTATTTAAACATTTCTTTCTGTGGAACTTTGGCTGTAATTTTTTCCAGGCCTTTTTCCGAGCCCATGCCCATAATCATGGCACGACGTCCCTGCAGGTCGCTCATGGCATCACCCATGCGGTCTGATGGTACCCAAACTTCAAGATTTAAGATTGGCTCAAGAATTTTAGGACTGGCATTTTTAAAGGCCATGCTGAAGGCATTACGTCCGGCCAGTTTAAACGAAATTTCGTTCGAGTCAACCGGGTGCATTTTCCCGTCGTAAACATAAACGATAATATCACGGGCATACGAACCGGTAAGCGGGCCTTCCTCAATCTTTTCCATTATTCCTTTCAGAATAGCCGGTAAAAAACGGGCGTCGATCGATCCACCAACAATACTGTTAACAAATACCAGTTTTCCGCCCCAGTCCAATTTGTGCTCTTCAACGGCGCGAACCGAAATCTTCTGTTCCTTATCGCCAAATTTAAACATGGTTTTAGGTGCAGCACCTTCTTCGTAAGGTTCAATAATCATGTGTACCTCGCCAAACTGTCCGGCGCCACCCGATTGTTTTTTGTGGCGGTAATCGGCCTGGGCAGGTTTGGTAATGGTTTCACGATACGGAATTTTTGGCTTCAGGTATTCCACATCTACTTTGTGAACATGATCGAAATACCATTTTAATACGTTAAGGTGGTATTCGCCCTGTGCGTGTATCAGTTGTTGTTTTAATTCTTTCGAGTACTCAATTACGTAGGTTGGATCTTCGTATTTGATCTTGCTTAAAATTTCGCCTACTTTCTCGTCGTCGGAATCGTTAACAGCCTTGGCTGCTACCGTATGGCGCGGCGTAGGGAACTCTATCGGAGCAAAAGCCGTTCCAATTTCTTTGGCTGCCAGGGTTTGGTTAAACCGTGTTTCTTTCAGTTTAACGGTGCAGCCCAGGTCGCCTGCATGAAGCTCGTCCACTTTCTCGCGGCTTTTACCATCGGGTACAAACACCTGCGATAAACGCTCTTTGTTGCCTGTTTTCGAGTTGATGAGGTCTAAACCCTCTTTTACAACCCCCGACATTACTTTGAAATAGGTGATCTCGCCAACGTGTGGTTCAACAGCAGTTTTAAAAACAAAAAGGCTTGGCGGTTGCGAAGCATCCATTGTTACCTCTTTACCGGCAACAATTTTACCCATTTTCTTCTCTTTAGGTGTCGGAGCAATGTTGGTAATAAATTCCATCAATCGGCCAACGCCAATACTTTTTCTGGCGCAGGTACAGAATACCGGGAACAAGGTAAGGTCGAGCATTCCCAATTTAATACCTTTGCGCATTTCGTCTTCGGTAAGTGTTCCTTTATCGAAATAAAGCTCCATTAAAGCTTCTTCGTTTTCAGCTGCTTTTTCAACCAGTTCGTTGTGCAGTTCTTCTGCTTTTTCCAATTCCGATTCAGGAATATCTGAAATCTCAGGTTTTCCGCTATCGTCTTTGTAGGTGTACATTTTCATTTTAAGTACATCGATGATAGCCGAAAAGCCTGTTCCTGGATCAACGGGGTACTGTACTACAGTGGTTTTATTGCCAAAAGCAGTTTTGCACTGGTCGAGGGTGCTGTCGAAATTTGAGTTTTCGTGATCGAGCTGGTTAAAAACCACAACAAGTGGCGTATGTGCATTGTCGGCATGGCGGGCTGCGGCTTCGGTACCGGCCTCAATACCGTTTGATGCGTTAACCGTTAGCAAGCCAAGTGCTGTAACACTTAACGACGAAACAACACCTCCGCAAAGATCGTCCATCCCCGGGGTGTCCATTATATTTATTTTCTTTCCGTTGTATTCGGTATGCATCAGGGTTGAAAAAACAGAATTGCCATAATCCTGCTCAATCGGGTTGTAGTCGGATACGGTATTCTTCGAACCCACATCACCTTTACGATTTATGATTCCACCCTCGAACAGCATAGCTTCTGCAAGGGTGGTTTTCCCACTGCCGGCATTACCAATTAGAGCAATATTCCGAACTTCATCGGTTTTGTAAACTTTCATAGTATATAAGTTTTATTGATTTGTTTATACTCGTTTTCTTCATCGTTTTGAAGCGAGGTTCTCAAAAATAGTAATAATTAATTAACAATCAAGAGGTAAAAATCAGGAGGAAATAATATATAATCCGGCCCTTGTTTTGTGCTGTGGTTAATGTGCATCAATACAGCTTTTTAAGCACTTTTGTTAATAAATGTTATAGTCTGAAATCATTATAAATAAGGGGGTGGCGCGAATTATCAGAATAGCATAACAATTATGTCGGCTAAAAAACATATGTGCTGATTTGGGGTGTTTCAGCATCCTTTTGTTTTGTTAATTAATTTAGAACAAATAAAAATAGGTAGATAAAATACTTTTTTGTCTTAAAAAATCGTTTACATTTGCAGTGTGTGATATTAGTCACATAGAAATAATTTTAAAGCGCGATGGTTAATAGTTTTTCGAAAATAACAATGATGGAAATGACATGTATGACATGTATGATGTGTATGTGTTGTAACGGTATTGTTGTGCAGAGGAACTGACCATAGATTGAAAATATTACTCGATTTTAAAGGCTCTTCTGTATTTGCAGAAGAGCTTTTTTTTTGAGAATAATTCAGATGACGATTGATATTTTAAACCGTAATATGGCCAATGGGAAAAGAAAATGGAAATACAGTTGAGCGAAAACGAAGGAGTATCGTAAAAACGATTTCGTGGCGTACCATCGGAACGATTGATACAATTCTGATTTCGTGGATGGTGGTGGGCGATATAAATTTTGCGGTAACCATTGGCGGTGTCGAGCTGTTTACTAAAATGGCTTTGTACTTTTTTTCACGAGCGGGCATGGAACAAAATCAGCTTCGGAAGGGTTACACATACACCAATTGAATACGAAATTTAAACAGTATGGCAAACCAAAATTTTTTACCCATTGCAATTGATATTGCCAACCAGAAAATACTGATTGTTGGAGGCGGACAAAGTGCTTACAGCAAGCTAAAGATTTTGCAGCGACACAATGCCGAGGTAGAAATACTGGCCATTGATGTATGCGACGAAATAAAAAACAGCGGAGTGAAATACATGCAAGCACCGTATCACAAAAGCTATTTAAAAGACTATTTAATGCTTTATTCCTGCTCGAATAACGCCGAGCTGGACAGGCAGATAGAAAAAGACTGCCGCGAAGAAAAGGTATTAGTTAATATTCATGATAAACCATCTCGCTGTCAGTTTGTTTCTCCTGCTATCTACCGGCATGGAAATATTTCGGTGGCGGTGAGCTCGAATGGCGAGAATGTTTATGAATCGATAAGAATAAGAAATTTAATAAAAGATAAGTTGCAACTTGAAGATTGAGTTGGGTGATTTCAATTCAGTCTCGTAATTAAAAATCAAAAATGAGTTTAAAAACAAATCCATTAAATGATGCACAGTTAAGTGCTTTAAGCCAGTTGGTTGAAGGCTTGAATAAAGAGCAGACTGTATGGTTAAATGGTTATTTTGAAGGGCGATTGGCAGCCCTCGGAGGAGTTGACGTGCCAGCTGTTACAGGAACAACTGTTAGCACCGCAGCAGCAGCTCCGCCACCGCAAAGTTCGATTAAGCTTACCATTTTGTATGGTACCGAAACCGGACATTCGCAGGGACTGGCCGAAAAATTGGGTGAGAAGGCTTCGTTTAAAGGAATTGATGCCCGGGTTTTGAGTTTGTACGATTACAATTACAAAAAGCTGAATGAAGAAGACAATGTGGCGATAATTGTTAGTACACATGGCGAGGGCGATCCGCCTGATATGGCCGAAGATTTTTACAAATATGTAACCGGGCCGCGTGCTCCTCAACTTAATGGCGTAAACTATTCGGTGCTGGCCTTGGGCGATAAAACCTACAAGCATTTTTGTAAAACCGGCGAAGAAATTGATGTGGCCTTAAAAAGCTGCGGTGCATACCGTGTTACGCCGGCCGTAAAATGCGATGTGGATTACGAACAACCTTCGGAAACATGGATGAACCTCTTTTTACTGAACCTCTCACCGGCTGAAACTCCGGAACCTGTGGTTACAAGTGCGCCAACAGCACCAGCATCATCTTCAGCAGGAGGTTTTGGCGAGGAGTTCTCAAAATCAAATCCGTACATGGCCACTGTGCTCGAGAAAGTTAGGATTACCGGAGACGATTCGGATAAGGAAGTGTATCATGTTGAACTTTCGCTTGAAGGATCGGGCCTGGAATATGAACCTGGCGATTCGCTGGGGATTTTTACCAAAAACCCGGAAGCTCTGGTCGGGGATATTCTGGCTTTTACAGGATTCGATGCGGAGCAGAAAGTTGATGTTGGTGAAGAAGAAATGAGCATAAAAGAGGCTTTGTCGCACCATCTTGAAATTACAATGCTGACCTTCGATCTGCTGAAAAAATACCAGGAGAAAACAAAGAATGCCGAACTCGCAAAACTACTTGTCGACGATGAGGCGCTCGACGAATATTTGTATGGTCACGATGTGCTCGATTTATTGGAAGACTTTCCTTACGATTGGAACGCTCACAAATTAGTAGAAGTTTTACGCCCGATTCCGCCACGTTTGTATTCTATCTCATCAAGCATGGAAAGTGTGGGTGAAGAAGTTCATGTAACGGTTTCAGTTGTTCGTTACGAGCGTAAAAACCGCAAACGCAACGGCGCATGTTCGTCGCACCTGGCCGACAGCATTGAGATTGATGAGCAGATTCCGGTTTATATCGACAAAAATCCGTCGTTTAAGTTGCCGGCCAATGGTTCAAAAATTATCATGGTTGGTGCCGGAACAGGTGTAGCTCCATATCGTGCATTTATGCAGCATCGCGAAAGTTTAGGCATTAAAGGCGAGTCGTGGTTGTTTTTTGGCGACCGTCGTTTTAACTCCGATTTTCTGTACCAAACCGAGTGGCAAAAGCTGTTAAAGAACGAAATACTAACCAAAATTGATGTAGCTTTTAGTCGCGATCAGGAAGAAAAAGTTTATGTGCAGCACAAGCTGAAAGAGCAGCAAAAGGAGGTGTTCGATTGGCTGGAAAACGGTGCGCACTTTTATTTGTGCGGCGACATGAAATACATGGCCAAAGATGTAAACAAGGCTTTGCTTGATATCATTCAGACTCAGGGTGGTGTTCGCGAGGAACAAGCCGAAAAATATGTGAAAAACTTGAAACGTGAGAAGCGTTTCCAAATCGATGTATATTAGTGAGACTAAACTTTTAAAAGAGAGAGAAACGCATTAAAAGTTTTTAGTCGAACCGATCCCGATAATAAAGTTCGTCGGGATAAATTAAATAAAAGGAGCGATTACAACTACCTTCATGTAGTCGCTCCTGAAACTATAACCCAAAAATTATGAGTGAAAGTATTAACTGGCTTGAGCTTTCAGAAGTTGAAAAGCTCAAGTACGATAGTAATTACCTACGCGGAACTTTGCCCGAAAGTCTGGCCGACCCGATCACCGGGGCCATTTCGGATGGGGACACGCAAATTTCAAAATTCCACGGAATTTACCAGCAGTGGAACCGCGATGTTGATAAAGAGAGAAAGCGTCAAAAGCTGGAACCGGCTTTTTCATTTCTGATACGACTGCGCATGCCCGGCGGCAAGTTTACGCCAAAGCAGTGGCTGGCAATGGACGAACTGTCGGATAAATATGCCAACGGTACCCTAAAACTAACTACGCGGCAAACGTTTCAGTTACATGGTGTGCTGAAACGGAACCTGAAGGCTACCATTAAGGAGATGAACGACCAGTTGATGGACACCATAGCGGCTTGTGGCGACGTAAACCGTAATGTGATGAGCCACGCCAATCCGGCACAGTCGCCGTTTCATGCTGAAGTAATTGAAACAGCTAAAAAGATCAGTGCGCATCTTTTGCCAAAAACAAGTGCCTACCACGAAATCTGGCTGGAAAAAAAACTGGTGGCCGACAGTAAAGAGGAAGTGGAGCCGTTGTACGGAAATCGTTACCTGCCACGTAAATTTAAAATTGGCATTGTAATTCCGCCGCATAACGATTGCGATGTTTTTTCGCAGGATTTGGGTTTTATAGCTATTATTGAAAACGAAAAAATTGTTGGCTACAATGTAGCTGTTGGCGGTGGCTTGGGTACTACGTTTGGCAAACCTGAAACCTACCCGAGAACCGGAACTGTGATTGGCTTTTGTACGCCCGATCAGATTGTTGACGTGGCTGAAAAAGTAGTTGCGGTACAACGCGACAACGGCAACCGCAAAGACCGGAAACAAGCCCGATTGAAATACACCATCGACAGAATGGGCGTAGAGGAATTTGTGGCAGAACTGACCAAATATTTGGGTTATGAACTGGAGCCGGAACGCGCATACACTTTAGAGCGAAACGGTGATGATTTTGGCTGGATAAAAGGCAGCGACAAAAAGTGGCACCTCACTTATTTTGTTGAAGGTGGCCGCGTGCTCGACCGGGGTGAATTCAAACTGAAAACGGCTCTTCGGGAAATTGCAAAAGTGATCGACGGTGATATTATCCTTACCGGGAACCAAAACCTGATCATCTCGGGAGTGAGCACCAAAGTGAAAACCCAGGTTGACGCTTTGCTAAAAACTTACGGGGTATCTCCTGAAGACATTTCGGGCTTGCGTAAGAATTCGATTGCCTGTGTGGCTTTGCCGACTTGTCCGCTGGCTTTTGCTGAGGCCGAACGTTACCTGCCTGATTTGGTGTCGAAAATTGAAACGATTCTGAATGAATACCAGTTGGGTAAAGAAGAAATTGTAATTCGTATGACCGGCTGTCCGAATGGTTGCGGACGCCCTTACCTGGCCGAAATTGGCCTGATCGGTAAATCGCCGGGCTACTACAATTTATACCTTGGTGGAAGTTTTAACGGATCAAGATTGAACACGTTGTACAAACAAACCATCAACGAGGAAGAGATACTGAACGAGCTGTGTCCGATAATTGCTGATTTTGCAGCAAACCGCAAGGACGGTGAGCGTTTTGGCGACTTTGTCATCCGCAAAAACTATGTGGAGGAAATTAAAGAAGGCAAGAATTTTAAACACTAATTTGATTGATATTGGATCTTTGGAGCTTTTCTTTCCGTCATTCCGAATTTATTTCGGAATCTAAAAGGTGAAGATGCTGAAACAAGTTCAGCATGACGAGATATCAGAGATAGAGTGATGTTATTAGTATTCGTCCGGAAATGTCGGGCAAGGCAGAAATTATAACTTAAAAAGCAAGAGAACATGAGAAGAACAGTATCGATATTAGGTTGCGGATGGCTGGGAACGGCGTTGGGACGATCACTGCTCCGAAAAGGCTGGAAAGTAAAAGGCTCGGTGGCATCAACGCAAAGTTACAACCGGCTTGAGGTAAGTGGGATTAGTGCATTTTATGTAAAAGCAAAAGCCCAGTCGCTTACCGTGGATTACAATAGTTTTTTTAATACCGATGTGCTTATTATCAGCATTCCGCCAACGCGAACCGATTGTGTGGAGGATTCATTTCCGAAGAAAATTGAGCAGGTAATTGAGAAAGTGCAGGAGCTCAGCATTAAAAAAGTTCTTTTCATTTCTTCAACGTCGGTGTACGAATCGAAAAACACGGAAGTGAAAGAAGGCGATGAGGGAACACCTGAGAAAGCAAGCGGCAGGGCTTTGCTGAAAGCTGAGAAACTGTTGCTGGAGAATCCGGCCTTTCAAACTACCGTAATTCGTTTTGGCGGATTAATTGGTTACGACCGCAATCCGGCACGTTTTGTTCAGCACCGAAATGCCCCGGTTTTTGATTCGCCTGTGAATTTGATTCACCGCGACGATTGTGTAAATATCATCTCGCAAATTATTGAAAAGGATATTTGGGGCGAGGTGTTCAATGCATCGAGTCCGGAGCATCCCGGGCGAAATGAGTTTTATGCGAAGGCGGCAAAGATCAGTGATCTGCCAATTCCGGTGTTTTCAAAAGATAAAGGAAGTTTCAAGGTGATTAACAGCGATAAACTTATTGGGGCATTGGAGTATAAGTTCGTTTATCAAAGTCCGATGGACTATTTAAAAGAAGTGGAAGAGTGGGCCTACAGAATTTAGCGATGGAAAAGTTGGGGAAAGTATATATTGTAGGAGCAGGACCCGGACCGGCAGATTTGCTTACCGTAAAGGCGCATAGTTGTATTAAAAATGCAGATGTGATTTTATACGATGCGTTGATATCGAAGGATGTTCGGGCGCTTTTCCCTGAAAATGCAGAACTTATTTTTGTGGGTAAACGTGCCGGCGATGGCGTTGATGTAACCGAGCGGCAAAGCTCCATCCACCAAAAAATTGAAAAGCACGCCAAACAGGGAAAAGTGGTGGTGCGCGTGAAATCGGGCGATCCGATGATTTTTAGCCGGGGAGCGGAAGAAACCTCATTTCTGCTGGAGAAGAATATCCCTTTTGAAGTGGTGCCCGGCATTTCGGCGTTTAATGCGGCATCGGCTGAATTTGGCGTTCCGTTAACCGACCGGCGTGGAAGTAACTCGCTGCACCTGCTTTCGGGGCGCGATGTGGCCCGAAAACTACTCAGCGTAAAACAATTGGTAAGTATTGTTGAGAACCGGGGAACAGCTGTAATTTACATGGGTACGAAAGTACTGGAAGAAATCTACGAAGCGCTGGATACTGTTCACCGCGAGTGTATTCAGACTACGATTGTGTCGCGCTCCGGCCGGTGGGACGCGCAAAAGTTTAAAGGAACATTGGAAGAAATGGTTTCATTAAATAGTGAAACGCCTGTAAAAACCCCGGCTTTGATTTATCTCCGGATGGAATGTTAAGCGTAAATCGATAACAGCGAAATAGCAATTAGAACAACCGCTATAGAATAGTAGATTAAAACCTTCTTAAACCGACTCTGGCTTTTTTCTGTGAGGAATGAAGATATCAATCCGAGGTTGGCAATAAAAAGGGCAAACAACATAAGAACAATGTGTTCCACGGGCCATAATCTTTTTGCAACCATATTATTGCTTTCATCGGGGATGTACTGAAAATCGAAACCTGATCCCAGGTTGGTAAACATGATCAGCCCTAAAATAAGTTGCAGGTACAACGCCACAATAAAAGCAATGGCCACATACTTATCGGTTTTGGCGTAGGGGAGGTGGTTTTTTATACCTCGAACCGAGCGGTAAATCAAGGTTACCGCCAAAAGTAAAAATGATACACTGACAATGTCGTGTATAATCTTTACAAAGTCGGATGTGATTATGGCACTCAGATTCGTCATTTTTTTAGATTGGAGTAGTTAGTAATGAGTATTTAGATCTGGCGTACTGAATACTTTTCAGTCATTTACCATAATTTCTCACTACTCACTACTATATACTTATTACTAATTGCTCATCTTATCTGTTCCAGTTTGCACTTTTTATCCAATCGACAACGAATTTAGCATTTTCAACCGGAATGCCGGGAACAAATCCATGCCCCACGTTAAAAATCCATTTGTCATGTTCGGCTCCAAACGAAAGGTATTCCTGCAACTTTGCTTCAATTACTTCCTGATTGGCAAACAAAATCCGCGGATCAAGATTTCCCTGAACCCCCATGTCTGCCGGAATCATTTCGCGTGCTTCTTTAATTGGTACCTGCCAATCGACACTGATAAAGTCGGCATCACCGGGTTGCAACTGTTTTAATCCGGTTCCCAATCCTTTTGGTAAGAAAATAGTTGGAGTGCCGGTTTTCATTACTGCCGTTGATATTTTCCGCACAAACGGCATAATCAATTCCATATATAAATCAGCAGGAATAAGTCCGGCGTGCGTTTCAAAAATCTGAAAAGCTGCCACGCCATGTTTTACCTGGTTCAGCGCATATTCGATCGAGAGTTCGGTAATGGCACCTAGCAGTTGTTTTGCCAGTTTCTTGTCTTTATACAGCAGCGAAACTGCATCCGGGAAAGTGTGGTTTGTTCCCAAACCCTGTACCATGTAACAAAGTGTAGTAAATGGCGCTCCGCAGAAACCGATCAATGGAAAATCTGCAGGTTTGGTTTCCTGTATTTTGTCGATTACATCGTAAATGTATTCCAGTTTTGTGGCGTCTGGGTTGATAAGCGTCATCGGATCATCAAGGTCTTTCAACGCCGTGGCAAACCGTGGCCCTGAATCGGTGAAGGTCAACTCCATGCCCATTGCCTCGGGAATTACAAGGATATCGGAAAAAAGAATAGCTGCGTCAACGCCCAAATCGTAAACCGGTAGCAGTGTAACTTTAGCTGCCAGCTCCGGATCACGCATCAGTTCTTTAAAGCTGTATTGCTTTCTCATTTCAAGGTACGAGGGCAAAACTCTTCCCGCCTGACGCATAAACCACACCGGTGGCCGTTCTGTTTTCTCGCCTTTCAGTGTTTTTATAAAGATTCCTTTTTCCATCTATTTTTTGTATTTCTTTCTTATCAACAATGTTTGTGAAACTGTCTGCAAAATATTTTCAACTGGTTTTAAATTGAAAGGATTGAAGGGATTGAAGAGAGATTGAGCCAATCTCCATCAATCTTGAATCAATCTGTTTTCAATCTCGTATCAATCTTTTAGTTCCTTTAACGCGTTTAAATTAGCGTTGATGATGTTGTCGATGTCTTCGTCGGTGTGTGCATACGAAACAAACAAACACTCAAACTGCGACGGCGCGATGTACATACCGCTCTCCAGCGACAGTTTAAAATATTCGGCATAACGTTTAGTGTCTGCACTCATTGCTTCTTCGTATGAGCTCACTTTGTCTTCGTCGGTAAAAAATAAGGTCATCATCGAGCCAACACGGTTCAACACCGCTTTAATGCCTGTTTCTTTCAGGTTGTTGCGAATTCCTTCTTCCAGCTTTTTGGCTTTTCTTTCCAGTTCCGGGTAGAAGTCGGCAGTATTCAGAATCAATTTCAGCATGGTACTTCCGGCAGCCATCGCCAGCGGATTTCCCGACAGGGTTCCTGCCTGGTAAATCGGCCCGTTCGGTGCCAGATGATCCATAATTTCTTTTTGTCCACCGTAAGCGCCAACCGGCAATCCTCCACCGATAATTTTACCCAGCGTGGTAATATCGGGCATTACATTAAAGTACTCCTGCGCACCACCTTTTGCCAAACGGAAACCGGTGATCACCTCGTCAAAAATTAGGAGTGCGCCATTTTTTGTAGCGATTTCGCGCAAGCCTTCCAAAAAGCCTTTTTCAGGAAGAACAACCCCCATGTTTCCGGCAACCGGCTCAACAATTATTGCGGCTATATTTTCTGCGTCTTCACTGAAAAGTTGTTCAACTGAAGCCAGATCGTTGTAGTTGGCCAGCAAAGTATCTTTTGCGTTTCCGGCAGTTACTCCCGGACTGTCAGGCAAACCTAAAGTTATAGCTCCTGAACCGGCTTTGATGAGGAAACTGTCGCCGTGACCGTGGTAATTCCCCACAAACTTTACAATTTTCTCGCGGCCTGTATAACCACGTGCCAAACGAATGGCGCTCATTGTGGCCTCCGTTCCCGAGTTTACCATGCGCACTTTTTCTATCGATGGCACCATCTCAACGATCAGTTCCGCCATTTCGGTTTCGTACAAAGTAGGAGCGCCGTAGCTGGTTCCTTTTTGTGCGGCTTCGTTAATGGCCGAAACAATTTCAGGGTGTGCGTGACCAAAGATCAGTGGCCCCCACGACGACACAAAATCAGTATATTGATTTCCGTCGAGATCAACGACTTTTGATCCTTTGGCACAGTCGATAAATACCGGGTTTAAGTTCACACTTTTAAAAGCCCGAACCGGAGAGTTTACGCCTCCCGGAATACTTTGCTGAGCTTGCTGAAATGCTTCTATACTTCTTAAAAACTGCATGTTCTATCCTTTTATTCCATTCAAAATTTTCGCTGCGTCAACAGCTGAATACGTAATAATAATATCGGCGCCGGCTCTTTTTATCGAGGTGAGAATTTCCATCATAACGCGCGGTCCGTCGATCCAGTCTTTCTCTTCAGCAGCTTTTAGCATCGAGAATTCGCCACTTACATTGTAAGCTGCTGTTGGCATTTTAAATTCTGTTTTTACGCGGTAAATAATATCGAGGAATGATAGCGCCGGTTTTACCATAACAATATCGGCACCTTCGGCAATGTCGAGTTCTACCTCGCGCATGGCTTCGTCTGAATTGGCCGGATTCATTTGGTAAGTAGCACGGTTGCCAAATTTTGGAGCACTTTCGGCAGCTTCGCGGAAAGGCCCGTAAAAACCCGATGCATATTTAGCTGAATAAGCCATGATCGGAATTTTCTCGAATTTGTTGTCGTCCAATGCTTCACGGATTCGTCCAACGCGTCCGTCCATCATATCGCTTGGTGCAATCATGTCGGCACCGGCTTCTGCCAGTGAAACGGATTGAGCAGCCAGCGTTTCAAGCGTAGTGTCGTTATCTACATCGCCATCGATAATTGTTCCACAGTGTCCGTGCGTGGTGTACTCGCAGTTGCACACATCGGCAATAATATATAATTCCGGAAGCTCTGATTTTATGGCGCGAATGGCTTGCTGAACAATGCCGTTGTGTTGACAGGCAACAGTTCCGTCTTCGTCTTTTTCGGCAGGAATACCAAACAAAAGAACGGCTTTCACACCTGCTGCCGCAACATTTTTACATTCTTCAACCAGGTTCTCTACCGAAAATTGAAAGTTGCCCGGCATTGAGCTGATTGGATTGCGAACGTTGGTGCCGGCACAAACAAAAAGTGGCATCACCAAATCGTCAACCGATAGCTTTGTTTCGGTTACCATGTCGCGTAAAACCGAATTATATCTTAATCTTCTTAATCTCGTTTCAGGAAACATCATATAGCGTAGTTTTTATTTTGTTTGATAATAGTCGATTATAGCTTTGTAAAGTCCTTCTGCATTTGAACTTTCTGCCGTAAGCAGTGGCTCGGCACCACCTTGTCGGATAGCTTCAGAAGTTACTTCACCAATGCTGGCCATCTTCACTTTTGAAATGTTTTCGGTGCCATAAAAGTGGCAGAAATTATGAAACGTAGATGGACTTGTAAATACGATCAGATCGTAGTTGTCATTCGAAATCGCATCCAATATCTTTGGGTCAGCCCCCGACGGTTTTACCGTTTGATAAGTATTTATGCGGGTAACTGAATTGGCTTGTGATAATTCTGTTTCCAGTTTATCACCGGCCAGGTTTCCGAGTGCCAGCAAAATATTCTGGTCTTGCAGATGGTGTTTCTCCTGTAATTCTTTCAACAGGCCGTCGGAAGTATTTTCATTGGCTGTAAAATACGGAGCATAACCGTAATAATCCAGTTCTGCCGCCGTGTTTTTACCAATTACGGCAATCTTTAAATCAGTTGGCAAAGTAGTGTTGCCTAAGATTTCTATCATTTGTTTGAAGAAACTAACAACGCCATTTTTGCTGGTGAAAATTACCCACTGGAATTGGTCGAGATTTTGTAATGATTTTTCTTCCGCAGCAGTAAGTTGTGTCTGCTCAATCCGGATCATGGGCAACGAAACAACTGAAGCACCTGCTTTTTTTAGGAGATCGGGAAGATCATCGTGAATATCGGCCGGACGTGTAGAAATAATCACCTTGTCTTTTAACGGAAGCGCAGTGTTTGCAACAGGCAAATTCTCGGTGCGGATGGCATCAAGAATTTCTTTTCCACCGGCATTGAATAATTTATTGGCCAGGTTTCTCGCCATTTCATTGGCCTCTTCAACCGGTCCGCTAACTGTTTCTTTCAGAAACTGACTTCCGTCGATGCTGGCAACAAATCCCGTGATTGTTACCTGGTCGCCTTCAACTTTACAGGTACTTCCCACCGGAATCTGGCAACCGCCTTCCAGTGTATTCAGAAATACACGTTCGGCAGAACTTGTTATCATTGTTTCGCGGTGATTGATCTGTGCAATAATCGCTTCAATCTCCGGATTATTGTCTTTTATCTCGATGGCAATGGCACCTTGTCCGCAGGCGGGAATCATGGTTTCCGGATCCAGTATTTCGGTGATCGCTTCATCCATTTCCAGGCGTTGTAATCCTGCTCCTGCCATGATCATGGCGTCGCAGTAACCTTCATTCATTTTGCGGATGCGCGTGTTTACGTTACCTCGGATTTCAACGATATTAAAGTCGGGATTCAAGCGCAGTAATTGCGCTTTGCGGCGTAAACTTGACGTTGCGATGGTATGCTCCGAAGTGAGTTCCGAAAGTTTTAAATGATCTTTGCTTACCAATGCATCGTTAACGGTGCCTCTTTCCAGTACGGCACCCAATTTTGTTCCTTCAGGAAAAATAGTGGGAAGGTCTTTTAAACTGTGCACGGCCATGTCGATTTCATCGTTGAACATGGCTACTTCCAGCTCTTTCGTAAAAAGGCCTTTATCGCCGATTTTTGATAGTGGAACATCCAGAATTTTGTCGCCTTTTGTTTTAATAACGACAATCTCAAATTGCTTTTCAGGGAATTTTGGTACCAGTTCGTCTTTTACCCGATAAGCCTGATATAAGGCCAGTTTACTGCCTCGTGTACCAATGCGAATTATATTTCTCATGGGGCTATTTTGAACAGATCGTTAACCAATTCGATGTATTCTTTTTTACGTCCGTTATCGGTAATCGATTTTACGTTTTTTATCATCAGACGAATAAATTTATTGGTAATATGATCGGCATACATCGAGGCTTCTTCGGTATTATCTTTCGCCTGACGTTTGATAAAACCTTCGAGTTCGGCTTCATTTATTTTCTTGAAATTATCGCTTATGCTTTGGAAAGTCGGAGTCAGGTTACGGGTGTGTTGCCAGTCGCTAAAGTCAGCAACAAATTCGGCAATAATTTTTTCGGCTTTTTCAATTTCACCACGGCGTTTTCCGAAAGTGCGTTCAACAACGGCTTGCAAATCGTCAACATCGATAACAAAAACATTTTCAATTTCTGTCACTTCAGGAGCTACATTGTGAGGTACGGAAAGATCAACAAAAAACATTGGTTTATTTTGTCTTTCAATCATTACCTGTTCCACCATTTTTTTTGTAATAAGTGGCTTTTTCGATGCGGTTGATGTAATTACAATGTCGTTGGTCACCAGTTCGTTTTGCAGTTCCGAGAATTCTTTTGCTACGCCATTGTAGCGTTTCGCCAGTTCCTGAGCTTTTTCGGCTGTGCGGTTAATGATGGTGAACTTATCACAACCTTTTTTCAACAGGTTTTGCAGTGTAAGTTCGCCGGTTTGACCCGCTCCAAGCAACAATGTTGGATGAGAAGTCAGGTTGTGCAATTTTTCATTGGCCAGTTCAACTGCCGCGTAACTAACTGAAACCGCTCCTTTTGAAAGTGCAGTTTCTGTTCTTACCTTTTTGCCTGCCTCGAAAGCTTTGTTAAACAGGCGAATTAAAGTTGGAGTATGCAACTCGTATTTGTCGGCAATGGCAAAAGCATCTTTTAACTGACCAACAATCTGGTATTCGCCCAACGCCATGGAGTCGAGCCCCGATGCCACACGGAACAAATGTTGCGAAGCTTCGTCCTGGAATTTGTGGTAAAAATGTGCCCCCACACTTTTATCCGCTTTTCTCCAATCAAAAAGCATTTTGGCTAATGTTGATGTGCAATCAAAAATGTCTTTTTCCGTGTAGTCGAAATATATTTCGGTACGGTTGCATGTTGAAACAACGATTGCACCGTTTATTCCTGCGTCGATTAATTGCGGCACAAAACGCTTCACATCCTCTTCGCAAAAAACAAATTTTTCGCGAACTTTTATCGGAGCAGTTTTGTGGTTTAATCCAAGTAATCCTATCATGAATGAATCGATTAAGTCTTGATTTTGAAACAATACTATTAAAACAATCTGTAGAAAATCTGTAGAAAAAAACAGATTTGCATGTGTATTGAACAAAGGATTGTAAGCATAGTGTTTAATGCATTGGAAAACAGCTGGGTAGGTGTTTTCCTGACTGGGGGATTCAGGCTTCAAAATTGTTTGTATCCGGGGTGAAAATTATGCTAAAATTGTGCCGGTTATTTTCATAAGAATAAAGGGCCTTAAAACCCGAAACTTCGCATATTTTCTGAACAATGGCAAGGCCTAATCCAACCGAACTGTCGGACGATGATGATTTGTAAAAACGTTTAAAAATATCGTCGGCGGTTCCCTGAATTTTTTCTCCGCTGTTGGCAATCGTGAGTTGTTTTTCGTTTGTAATTATTGCAATTGTTCCGTTTTTATGATTGTGACGGATAGCATTTTTTTAACAAGTTGGAAATCAATATGTCAGCCAGGTAAGGATTCATTTCAACAAAATAAGATTTGTCCGGGGTTTCCACTGAAATTTTTTTGCTCGCAATAACATCTTCAAGGAAAGATAGTTGTGTGTTTATGATTTGTGTTAAATTGATCTTTTTTACTTCCGGAAATTGCCGGTTGCCAATCTTTGAAAGAAGCAGTAAGGTATTTGTTAAGCGAGATAGTTTGGTGGATGCTTCATGGGCATCACTAATCGTTTTTAGTTCTTTTTCCTGCATACAATCCGACTGCAGCAAAAGTTCCATTTTCGAAATAATTACAGCAATGGGAGTCTGCAGCTCGTGCGAGGCATTTTCGGTATATTCTTTCAGGTTGAGGTAGTCGTCTTTTATGCGTTCTGTCATCGAAGTCAGAACCTTGTTCAGGTCGTTGAATTCCTTAACGTCGGTTTCTTTCAATTGAAAATCTTCGTGCGCATTCAGGTCGTATTTTTTGATTTTGTTTATAGTGTCGTAAAACGATTTTAGTGTTTTTTGCGAAATATGCCGGTTTAGCACCAGCAATCCTAAAATAAGTGCCACCACCAGGAATGTCATCAATAAAATGATGCGGACAATAAGGTTGTCGGTTTCGGCATGCGATTTAAAAATTTTTACCAGGAATTTTTGCCCGTTAATCTCTGAAACAAACTGCAGCTGCCGATAAGCTGTGTAAGTGCCTGTTTTTTTGTCAACGATAAGTGTATCGGAATAGCCTTCAGTTGGAAATCGGTTTGCTGGAATTGGTGTTATTTCAACTTTTTTATCAAAGTCGGTTGGTGCGGTGGCAGCCGAGTGTGCCGATTTTAATTCGTTCTGAATGCTGGTTTGCCGTTTTTGCAACTCAACATTAATATTTTGGTTTACCTGCTGGCGAAGTACAAAATAAAAAACCACTAAGCCAGTAAGGAAAATGAAAAGCGAAATGGAGAGGAAATTGAGACTTATTTTGGTAAGTAGTTTCATACTTTTTGCATGTCTGATCTATATTTTTCAAATAGAACACAAAGTCACTAAGCCATAAGGCTAAATGAAAAAAAACACACTGTTTTGTGTCTTTGAGTCTTTGTGTTTAATCTTCACAATAATCATTATTCTGTATCGAATTTATAGCCAACGCCGTAAATGGTTTTTATATAATCGGTGCACCCTTTTTTTATTAGTTTTTTACGCAGGTTTTTAATGTGTCCGTAAATAAAATCGTACGAATCGGCAATGTCCATATAGTCGCCCCAAAGGTGCTGTGCTAAACCTGTTTTGGTAATTACCTTGTTTTTGTTGGCCACAAAAAACTGAAGCAGCTCGTACTCTTTTTTAGTGAGTTGCAGTTCGTTGTCGTTTACGAAAACCTGGTGCGAATCGGGAAGGATTTTTATTTCGTTAACGAGAATATGATTGTCGCCATCGAAATTTATACGCCGGTTTATCGATTTCAGGTGGGCGTTTAACTCGGCCAGGTGAAAAGGTTTGGTGAGGTAATTGTCGGCACCAATTTCAAGTCCTTCAATTCTGTTTTCCACCGAATCGCGTGCCGAAATAATAATGATCCCCATTTTTTTATTGTCTTTTTTTACCTGCCGGATAAGATCGAGCCCGCTGCCGCCCGGTAAATTAATATCCACCAGAATACAATCGTACGAATGCAACTCGATGTTTTCTGCTGCCGTGTTGTAATCGTAGGCAGTTTCGCATACGTAACCTTCTTCGGTCAGGTACTGAAAAATGGCGTCGGATAAGGCTATTTCGTCTTCAATGATAAGAATTTTCATCTATGCTTGTTTTCAATTTGCAATATAATAACTTTTAATGCTTGTGGTGTTATTTATTCCCGATGAGTTGGTTTTTATGGTTATCTTGCGCTATGCTAAAAAATAAACTTTGTTGCCGTATTTATCCGGTAGTAATTATTTTGGTTTCAGCCTTTATTTCTGCTGCCATCTTTTATTTCAGGGATGAAGTGGGCCAATTTCGTTTTCTGACTGAAAAGGGAGCATTTTTCGATTTTTTGGGAATAAGTATGGTGATTGCTGTGCTTCCGGTTGCGCTGTTTTATTATTTAACCGAGAAAGAACGGTTTCAGGATTCTACACGGCCATTATCGTTGCTTGGTTTTGTACCCGCTTTGGTTTATCTGGCCTTCTTCTTATTCTAAATTGAACCTGAAAGTCTATATCTAAACATAAATTTTTTTCTATCTTTCCGCAACAAAATTAAGTTATGTCGAAGTTCCCGTTTTATCAGCAGTTTGATGCAATGGATTGCGGCCCTACCTGTTTGCGTATGGTGGCTAAATACTACGGGAAGCATTATACCACCGAGTTTCTTCGCGAGAATTCCTATATCACCCGCGAAGGTGTGTCGTTGTTGGGAATCAGTGATGCTGCCGAAGCAATCGGAATGCGCTCGATGGGCGTGAAAATTACTTTTCAGCAATTAAAAAACGAAGCACCACTACCGTGTATTGTGCATTGGGGGCAGGAGCATTTTGTTGTTGTACATCAGTTTAAAAAAGGGAAAGTTTGTGTGGCGGATCCGGCTTTTGGGCGGATTGAATACTCCGAAAAAGAGTTTTGCGAAAAATGGATTTCGACCGTTTCGGGTGGTGAGGAAAAAGGCATTTGCCTGCTTTTGCAACCTACACCCGATTTTTATCAAAGCGAAGACGACAAAGTTAAACGTACCGGTTTTCAGTTTGTATTTAATTACCTGAAACCCTATAAAAAACTGGTTATTCAGTTAATTCTTGGTTTCCTTCTCGGAAGTTGTATTCAGCTGGTATTGCCGTTTTTAACGCAAAGTGTTGTTGATATCGGTATTAATAATCAAGACATTGGTTTTATTTATCTGGTATTAATCGCACAATTGGTGTTATTTATAAGCCGAATGTCGGTAGAGTTTATTCGCTCGTGGATTTTGTTACACATTAGTACGCGCATTAATATTTCTATTATCTCCGATTTCCTCATTAAATTGATGAAATTGCCATTGGGCTTTTTCGATTCAAAAATGATTGGTGATATTTTGCAGCGCATTGAAGATCACGATCGGATTGAGCGCTTTCTTACGGCGCAGTCCATTGGCGTGTTGTTCTCGGTTTTTAGTTTGGTGATTTTTGCCATTGTGCTGGCCATTTACAGCTGGACGATATTCTTGATTTTCATTATTGGTTCGGCTCTGTATTTCGTGTGGATTTACATTTTTATGAAACGCCGCCGAGAACTCGATTTTAAACGTTTCAGCAAGCTGTCGGAAAATCAGAGTAAGCTTATTCAGATTATTAACGGAATGCAGGAGATTAAACTGAACAACTACGAAAAGCAAAAGCGCTGGGAGTGGGAGCGTGTTCAGGCCGGGCTGTTTAAAGTAAGTGTAAAAAGTCTTTCGCTGCAGCAGTATCAGGATGCCGGTTCGGTATTTATTAATGAAACAAAAAATATTCTCATCATAATCATTTCTGCCACGGCAGTGGTTAATGGCGAATTAACCCTTGGTATGATGCTGGCTATACAATATATAATAGGGCAGTTAAATACACCTTTGCGCCAGTTGATTAATTTTATGCACACCGCACAGGATGCCAAGATTAGTTTGGAGCGCCTGGCCGAAATTCACGAGAAAAAGGATGAAAGTGAAGCCGGTAAGTCGTATGTGAGAAATCTGCCTGAAAATAAAGGAATAACGATTAGCGATTTGGTTTTTCAATATGAAGGGCCACGTTCGCCAAAGGTTTTAAATAATATCAATCTCGAAATTCCGGAAAAGAAAACAACTGCAATTGTGGGAACCAGCGGCAGCGGGAAAACCACATTAATAAAATTGTTGCTTGGCTTTTACCCACCGGTTGCCGGCGATATTAAAATAGGTGGAACACGCCTGGCAAATTATTCACCGCAAATGTGGCGCGACAACTGCGGCGTGGTAATGCAAGACGGTTTTATATTTTCCGACAGTATTGCAAAAAATATTGTGGTGAATGATGAATTGGTTGATCAGGAGCGCTTGCTGAATGCCGTCAAAATGGCGAATATTCAGGATTATATTGAAGCTTTACCGTTAAGCTACAATACAAAAATAGGACAAGAGGGAGTTGGGTTAAGCCAGGGCCAGAAGCAACGAATACTGATTGCCCGCGCAATATATAAATCGCCTGAATACCTGTTTTTCGACGAGGCAACCAATGCGTTGGATGCCAATAATGAGAAAATGATCATGGAAAACATGGACAAATTTTCGGCAGGAAAAACTGTTGTTGTGGTGGCGCACCGTTTAAGTACGGTAAAAAATGCCGATCAGATTGTGGTGCTCGATACAGGGGAAATTGTAGAGCGCGGAACCCACGAAGAACTGATTGCAAAACAAGGAAAATATTATCAACTGGTAAAAAATCAGTTGGAGTTGGGGAATTAATGGCTAATGACAAGTGACCAATGGCTGATGACAAAAAAATAGAGATCCGTTCCGGCGAAGTGCAGGAGATACTTGGCGGAGTTCCGTCGCGCATTGTGCGATACGGAATTCTTGTGTTTGTGGCTATTTTTTCGCTGATCATTATTTTTAGCTTTATTTTTTATTATCCCGATATTTTGCGCTCCAATATTGTGGTTACCACCGAAAATCCACCGGCTACACTGGTTGCCCGTGCAACAGGTAAAATCGAGAAGTTATTTGTGGAGGATAAAGATCGGGTGGCAGCCGGACAGACAATAGCTTTAATCGAAAACCCGGCAGATTATAACGATGTGCTGGAATTGGAGCAAATGATAGACAAAGTTCAGCCGGCTTTTGATACGCTTAATTTCACCGTTTCGCAACGTTTTAATAAAAGCCTGCAGTTGGGAACTGTGCAGGAGTATTATTCGCAGTTTTTAACCCGCTACGAGGAGCTGAATGAATTCTACCAACGTAACTATTATATTTTAAAAGAGGAATCGTATAAAGAGCAGTTAAAAAATGCCCGGATTTTGTACGACCGCCTTTGGGAGCAAAAAGTGGCTATTGATAAAGAATACCAGATTAAACAACGGAATTATGAACGCCAGAAAAAGCTCTTGGCCGGCGAAGTGGTTTCGTCAACGGTTTTGGAGCAGGCCGAATCGGAAATGTTGAGTAAAAAATCGGAGCTTGATGGAATTCGCTCAACTTTGGCCGAAAAGCAAATCGATATCAGCGAGCTGGATCAGAAAATTATTGAAAACGAAAAAGAATACCACGATTTTAAAATCCAATACGAATCGGCGCTGATTGAGGCTTTTAATAACCTGAATAGCCAGGCCAGCGATTGGTTTCTGACTTATGTATTGCGATCGCCAATTGATGGGGTAGTTACCTTTAATAAATTTTATGCCGAAAACCAGAATATTACTGAGGGCGACCGTGTTTTAACCATTGTGCCCGAAGATGTGGGCGAGGTAATCGGGAAAGTGGAGTTGCCTGTTCGTGGATCGGGGAAAGTAAAAGAGGGGCTGGATGTAAATGTAAAATTCGACAATTACCCGTACATGGAATACGGTTTGGTCCGGGGTAAAGTTAAAAGCGTTTCGCTGGTGCCCGAAGACAGTTTTTATATGGTTGAGATTACTTTTCCCAATGGTTTGGTTACCAACTACGATAACAAACTGCAAATGCAAAGCCAATTAATGGGGCAGGCCGAAATAATTACCGAAGATTTGCGTTTGATTCAGCGAATTTTTAATCCTTTAAAAGCACTTTGGAAAGAGCGGGTGAAGTAAGTGCGGAGTTCAGAGTTCAGAGTAGTCTCGTTAGTGCTGTTTTGTAATCTGCTGAAATGGCCTTGGAAAGAGCAGGTGAACTGGAAAATTGAACGGATTGGTTTAATCCCAAAAATTTCATGCTTACAAAATCGAAATTCCATAACTACGTTTTTCCAATTTCATGCTTACGATTTTTTTTCATAGGCATGAAATTTATGCCTCTTGCAAGGCAGTGGTGATAAGGGGTGCAGAAATGCCAGTTAAACCTGCGAAAATACATCGTATCAGTGCAAAAGGATCTCAACTGAGAGCTATTAAAATAGAACGGTATTGCCTCTTCAATTAAATAAATTACAAATCTGCGCCAGCGAGAGAATATGCTTACTGTATTTTGTTTATTGCCTATTTTCTTTGAGTCGCTTCAGTCTTCTAACTTCCCTCTGCTTCAATTCATTCCAATCTTAATTTTTTCAAAAAAAAGGTAGAAACCTATTGTTCTTAAATAATAATTCGTACTTTTGCGAGCCGTTTTTAGGGGAAAAGTGTGCTTTTCCGTCTCGAAACGATTGATAATTAAGGATTTTTGCATAATTTTGCAGTCCATTTTGGATAATGATTATTAACTATATAAAAAACAGGTAGTTATGCCAACTATTCAACAGTTAGTTAGAAAAGGAAGACAGACTAAAGTTGAGAAAAGTAAATCTCCGGCTTTAGATTCATGCCCACAACGTCGTGGAGTATGTGTTCGTGTTTATACCACTACACCAAAGAAACCAAACTCGGCAATGCGTAAAGTTGCAAGGGTAAGGTTAACCAATGGTAAAGAGGTGAATGCTTACATTCCTGGTGAAGGCCACAACCTTCAGGAGCACTCAATTGTGCTTGTACGTGGAGGTAGGGTAAAAGACCTTCCGGGTGTACGTTATCACTTAATTCGCGGTGCGCTGGATACTGCGGGTGTTGAAGGACGTTTACAACGTCGTTCGAAATATGGTGCAAAAAGACCGAAAAAATAAGAAAAGTAAAAAAGAGTAATTAACTACGTTATTTTCAGTGGTTTGGTTGAGTAAGGGATTCTCTCTATTGTCTTCCGGAGATGAACTGAAGACCGCCTTAGGGCAGCCGATTTAGATAACACTAAAAAGTTTTAAAATGAGAAAGTCGAAACCAAAGAAGAGGATCCTTTTACCGGATCCAAAATTCAACGACACTTTAGTAACCAGGTTTGTAAACGACCTTATGGTTGATGGTAAAAAATCAACAGCATATGCTGTGTTTTATGAAGCCATGGATATGGTAGAGAAACGCATGAAAGATGCTGAACAATCACCTCTTGAAGTTTGGAAAAAAGCATTGGAGAACATTACTCCAAATGTTGAGGTTAAGAGTCGCCGTGTAGGTGGTGCTACTTTCCAGGTGCCGATGGAAGTTCGTCCGGAAAGAAAAAACGCCATCAGTATCAAAAACATGATTTTGTTTGCCCGTAAACGTTCGGGAAGATCTATGGCTGATAAATTGTCTGCTGAGATCATTGCTGCTTTCAACGAAGAAGGTGGAGCATACAAAAGAAAAGAAGATACACACAGAATGGCCGAAGCTAACCGTGCATTCGCACACTTCAGATTCTAGGATAGTTTAGTAAAATTGGTAATAGAAAATAGGTTAAAAATGGCTAAACAAGATCTGAAATATACCAGAAATATTGGTATTATGGCGCACATCGACGCCGGTAAAACCACTGTATCAGAACGTATTCTGTTTTATACGGGTTTGACTCACCGAATTGGTGAGGTGCACGATGGTGCCGCTACCATGGACTGGATGGAGCAGGAGCAGGAAAGAGGTATTACTATTACTTCGGCTGCAACGACTACATTCTGGAAGCACAATGATATTGAGCATAAAATTAACATTATTGATACTCCGGGACACGTTGACTTCACTGTTGAGGTTGAGCGTTCGCTGAGGATTTTGGATGGTACTGTTGCTTTGTTCTGCGCTGTTGGTGGTGTAGAAGCTCAGTCTGAAACGGTATGGCGTCAGGCTGAAAAGTACGGCGTTCCTCGTATTGCTTTCGTAAACAAAATGGACCGTCAGGGTGCCGATTTCTTTAACGTTTACAACGAGATTAAAGAAAAGTTAGGCGCTAACCCGGTTCCTATGCAAATTCCTATTGGTGCTGAAGAAACTTTCGAAGGGGTAATCGACCTTGTAGAAATGAAGGCTATCCGCTGGGAAGACGACGGAGCAAACGGAACCAAATATGTTCTGGATGAAATTCCTGCTGATTTAGTTGAACAAGCTGAAGAGTGGAAAGAAAAGTTAGTTGAATCGGTAGCAGAAGTTGATGACGCAATTTTAGAGCGTTACTTCGAAGACCCGGATTCAATTACCAAAGAAGAGATGTTGGCTGTTATCCGTAAAGCAACGCTGGAAGGAGTAATCATTCCAATGATGTGTGGATCGGCCTTTAAAAATAAAGGTGTTCAGCGTTTGCTGGATGCTGTTTGTGAGTTCTTACCATCGCCGCTTGACAAAGAGGAAATTGTTGGTATAAACCCATTAACAGACAAAGAAGTTGTACGTCATCCGGATGCAGATGAGCCTTTGGCTGCATTGGCATTTAAAATTGCTACCGACCCATTCGTAGGTCGTTTGGCATTTATTCGTGTGTACTCAGGTACATTACATGCCGGCGATACGGTTTACAACTCGCGTACAGGTAAAAAAGAGCGTATCTCGCGTTTGTTCCAGATGCACTCGAACAAGCAAAATCCAAAAGACTCTATTTCTGCCGGTGATATTTGTGCCGCAGTAGGTTTCAAAGATATTCGTACAGGTGACACACTTGGCGATCTTAAAAACCCTGTTGTTCTGGAAAGTATGGACTTCCCTGAACCGGTAATTGGTATCGCTATTGAGCCTAAGTCGCAAAAAGACGTTGACAAACTGGGTAACGGTTTGGCAAAACTGGCTGAAGAAGATCCTACATTCGTTGTAAATACCGACGAAGATTCAGGTCAGACTGTAATCCGTGGTATGGGTGAACTTCACCTCGAAATTTTGGTTGACCGTTTGAAACGTGAGTTCAAAGTTGAATGTAACCAGGGAGCACCTCAGGTTGCCTACAAAGAAGCAATTACCGAATCTGTTGAATTACGCGAGGTATTCAAGAAACAGACTGGTGGTCGTGGTAAATTTGCCGATGTTATTGTAAAAGTAGAACCTGCTGAAGAAGGAAAAGACGGTTTGGAATTTATCGATGCTGTAAAAGGTGGACGTATTCCTCGTGAATTTATCCCTTCAGTTGAAAAAGGTTTTAAAGATGCATTGTCAAATGGTCCGTTGGCAGGTTTCCCTGTTGACAGCTTGAAAGTAACACTGCTCGACGGTTCGTTCCACCCTGTGGATTCAGACCAGTTATCGTTCGAGATTTGTGCGCGTCAGGCATTTAAAAGTGCTGCATCGAAAGCTAAACCAGCGCTTCTTGAGCCAATTATGAACGTTGAGGTTGTAACTCCAGAGGAGTACATGGGTGATATTATTGCCGACCTTAACCGTCGTCGTGGCGAAATTGCAAGCATGGATAGCAAGGGTAACGCAAAAGTAATCGAAGCTAAAGTTCCACTGTCAGAACAATTTGGTTACGTAACAGTATTGCGTACACTTTCTTCGGGGCGTGCTACTTCATCAATGGAATTTAGCCATTATGCAGAAGTTCCACGTAGCCTTGCTGAGAAAGTATTGGCAGATTGTAATGGAAAAGTTGATTTATTAAAATAATTTATAACAATTTTCTCTTATGAGTCAAAAGATCAGGATTAAGCTTAAATCGTACGATCACAACTTGGTAGACAAGTCGGCTGAGAAAATCGTTAAAACAGTAAAAACTACTGGTGCTGTAGTAAGTGGTCCTATTCCACTTCCTACTCACCGTCGAGTTTTCACCGTTTTACGTTCGACCTTCGTAAATAAAAAATCGAGGGAGCAATTTCAGTTGTCATCTTACAAACGTTTGATCGACATTTACAGCTCAACCGCTAAAACAATCGACGCACTAATGAAGCTGGAGCTTCCAAGTGGCGTTGAAGTAGAAATTAAAGTTTGATAATTTAAAGTAGTCGAAAAAAATGGCTGGTATTATTGGAAAAAAAATCGGAATGACATCCGTATTCAGTGTTGAGGGGAAAAACATCCCATGCACTGTGATTGAGGCCGGACCTTGTGTAGTTACACAAGTGAAAACGGCAGAGACCGACGGCTACGAAGCGCTTCAGTTAGCTTATGGCGAGAAAAAAGACAAGCACGCCACTAAAGCTGAAGTTGGCCACTTTAAAAGGGCTGGTGTTTCACCAAAGCGCAAAGTAGTAGAGTTTCATAACACCTATCAGGAAGAGTTTGAACTCGGACAAGAAATTGACGTAAGCATTTTCAATGAAAAAGATTACGTTGATATTGTTGGAGTTTCAAAAGGTAAAGGTTTTCAGGGGGTAGTAAAACGTCACAATTTCCGTGGTGTTAACGATGCTACACACGGTCAGCACAACAGGCTGAGAGCTCCTGGTTCTATCGGTGCATCTTCATGGCCTTCACGCGTATTTAAAGGTATGCGTATGGCTGGTAGAGACGGTGGAAAAACAGTTACTATCGAAAACCTCGAAGTAGTAAAAATTATTCCTGAGAAGAATGTATTAGTGGTAAAAGGTTCGGTACCTGGAGCCAAAGGTTCATACTTAATTATTAGAAAACAATGGAACTAAGTGTACTGAATAAAGAAGGAAAAGAAACCGGAAAAAAAGTCACTTTAAACGACCAGATTTTCGGTATTGAGCCCAGCGACCACGCCATTTATTTGGACGTAAAGCAATATATGGCGAACCAACGCCAGGGTACGAGCAAGAGTAAAGAACGTGGTGAGATTGCAGGTAGCACCAAGAAGATTAAAAGACAAAAAGGTACAGGTACAGCACGTGCAGGTAGCATTAAGTCGCCAATCTTCCGTGGTGGTGGTACTATTTTTGGCCCACGTCCGCGTAACTACGGTTTCAAGCTGAACAAAAAAGTGAAGCAATTGGCCCGTAAATCAGCTTTAACTTACAAAGCAAACGAAAAGAGCATCGTTGTTATTGAAGACTTCAATTTCGAAGCTCCAAAAACAAAAGAGATGGTAGCATTGCAGAACAATCTGCAAATTGCTGAAAAAAAGGCACTTTTCGTTTTACCAACTGAAAATAATAATATATATTTGTCGTCGCGAAATTTGCAAGACGTATCGGTTGTAATTGCTTCAGAGTTAAGTACTTATCAGATTTTGAACGCAAAAGCCATTGTGCTTTGTGAAGGATCTGTTGCGAAAATTGAAGAAGCATTTAAACTTTAACGGATAAAAAAAGATGGAAATTTTAGTAAAACCATTAGTTACAGAAAAAATGACCGACCAGTCGGAACGTTTTAACCGTTACGGTTTTGTGGTAGCTCGCAATGCAAGTAAACCTGAGATTAAAAAAGCGGTTGAGAATCTTTATAACGTTTCGGTTGAAAGCGTTAACACCATGGTTTATGGTGGTAAAGTAAAATCGAGATATACCAAAGGTGGTATTATTACCGGTAAAACAGCAGCCTACAAAAAGGCTATTGTTACTTTGGTTGAAGGAGATAGTATTGACTTTTATAGTAATATATAATAGTATATAATTAATTAGTATTATGGCAGTAAGAAAACTGAAACCAGTAACTCCGGGTCAAAGGCACAAAGTAATCGGTGCTTTTGATACCATTACTGCATCTACACCTGAGAAATCATTGTTGGAGCCCATTAAAAAGTCCGGTGGTCGTAATAACCAGGGACGCATGACAATGAGGTATATAGGTGGGGGACATAAACGCAAATACCGTATTATCGACTTTATGCGCGAGAAAGACGGTGTTGCAGCTGTTGTCGATTCAATTCAGTACGATCCAAACCGTACTGCTCGTATCGCCCTTCTGAAATACGAAGATGGCGAAAAACGTTACATGATTGCGCCTAACGGGTTGCAAGTTGGCCAAACTGTAAAGAGCGGTACCGGAATCGAACCTGAAATCGGGAATTGTCTTCCCCTTGCTGAAATACCTCTGGGTACTTTGGTTCACAACATTGAACTTCACCCTGGACAGGGTGGGGTGATGGCACGTAGTGCAGGTGCTTATGCACAATTGACCTCACGTGATGGCAAATATGCAATTTTAAAATTGCCATCAGGCGAATCTCGTATGGTACTTACGTCCTGCAGGGCTACAGTAGGTACGGTTGGAAATACAGAACATAACATCGAGAAATCGGGTAAAGCCGGTCGCTCTCGTTGGTTAGGAAGAAGACCTCGTGTTCGTGGTGTTGTAATGAACCCTGTCGATCACCCAATGGGTGGTGGTGAAGGCCGAAACTCAGGAGGACACCCAAGATCTCGTAAAGGTTTGCTTGCGAAAGGTTATAAAACCCGTTCGAAGAAAAAAGCTTCCAACAAGTATATTGTAGAACGTAGGAAAAAATAGTAAAGAGGAATAAATTATGAGTCGTTCATTAAAAAAAGGCCCATTTATCGATTTCAAGTTAGAACGCAAAGTTTTAGCTATGAATGAATCGAACAAAAAATCGGTTGTGAAAACCTGGGCCAGAGCATCAGTAATTTCTCCTGATTTTGTAGGACACACTATTGCAGTACATAATGGAAACAAATTCATCCCGGTATATGTCACCGAAAACATGGTGGGACACCGTTTGGGCGAATTTGCTCCAACCCGTACATTCAGGGGGCATGCTGGTAATAAGAAAAGATAGGCATTAATATTTAAAAAGTAAGTACAATGGGTGCCAGAAAAAGACTAGCAGCTGAGAAAAGAAAAGAAGAGAAAAAACAACAATATTTTGCTGTTTTACGCAACTGCCCTACATCACCGAGGAAAATGAGGCTTGTAGCCGATATGATCCGCGGAATGGAGGTTAATAAAGCCTTAGATGTATTGAAGTATTCTTCAAAAGAAGCATCACGCAGGGTAGAGAAACTTCTGCTTTCAGCCATTGCCAATTGGCAGGCTAAAAACGAAGGAGTTCGTTTAGAAGAAAGTGAACTTTACGTATCACAAATCATGGTAGATTCAGGTCGTATTTTGAAACGTTTGCGCCCGGCTCCCCAGGGTCGTGCACACCGCATCAGAAAACGCTCGAATCACGTGACTATTTACGTAGATAGTAAAGAAAGTGTTGTTGAAGAAAACCTTAATTAATATTCATGGGACAAAAAGTAAATCCGATAGCAAATCGTTTGGGATTCATCAAAGGATGGGATTCAAACTGGTTCGGTGGTGATAATTACGGCGACAAACTGGTTGAAGACCAAAAGATCAGGAAATACCTGAACGCTCGTTTGGCCAAAGCCAGCATTTCAAGAATCGTTATTGAACGTACCTTGAAGCTGATCACCATCACCGTTCATACTTCTCGCCCTGGTATTATTATTGGTAAAGGCGGTCAGGAAGTTGACAAACTGAAAGAAGAATTAAAAAAGATTACCAAAAAAGAGGTTCAAATCAACATTTTCGAGATCAAACGTCCTGAACTTGATGCTAAGATCGTTGCAAATAACATTGCACGTCAGCTAGAGGGTAAGATTGCTTACCGCAGGGCAGTTAAGATGGCCATCGCTTCAACCATGAGAATGGGAGCCGAAGGAATCAAAGTATTGGTTTCAGGTAGGTTAAACGGAGCAGAAATGGCTCGTTCTGAAATGTATAAAGACGGCCGTACTCCGCTTCATACTTTGCGTGCAGATATTGACTACGCATTGGCAGAAGCATTAACAAAAACCGGACTTATTGGAATTAAAGTTTGGATTTGTAAAGGTATGGTATACGGAAATCGCGACCTTTCACCTAACGTTGGACAAAAGTCTGGACGTCCGGGTGGAAACAGAGGTGGTGGTGCAAACCGTAACCGTCGTAGAAAATAGTGGTTTAACACTCACAATCTAAAAAAGGATGTTACAGCCAAGAAAAGTAAAATTTAGAAGAGTACAGAAGGGTCGAATGAAAGGTAACGCTCAACGCGGAAACCAATTAGCATTCGGTTCATTTGGAATAAAGTCGTTGGAAGAATCGTGGCTTACCGGTAGGCAGATTGAAGCTGCCAGGGTTGCGGTAACACGTTATATGCAACGTCGAGGACAAATTTGGATACGCGTATTCCCCGATAAACCGATTACCAAAAAGCCAGCCGAAGTAAGGATGGGTAAAGGTAAAGGTGCTCCTGAAGGATTTGTTGCTCCGATAGCTCCGGGTCGTATTATTATTGAAGCAGAAGGCGTTCCTATGGAAACAGCAAAAGAAGCTTTAAGACTTGCCGCTCAGAAACTACCGGTAAAAACAAAGTTTATGGTTAGACGTGATTATGTTGAAGAATAAAATTAGGTGAATCATGAAAGTAAGTGAAATCAAAGAAATGGCGAGCAACGAAATCGTTGAACGTCTGCAGATTGAAAAAGAAAATCTTGTTCGCCTAAGATTGAATCATGCCGTGTCGCCGCTTGAAAATCCTAACAAGTTAAAGGAAACGAAAGCAACGATCGCACGTTTGAATACAATTCTTCGCGAAAGAGAATTAAACGAAAATCAGAAGTAATTCAACGATGGAAAATAAAGTAAGAAATCTCAGAAAAGAGAGAATCGGGGTCGTTGTTAGTGATAAAATGGATAAATCGATTGTGGTTGCCGAGAAACGTAAAGAGAAGCACCCAATCTATGGTAAGTTCGTTAACAAAACTACCAAATTCCATGCGCACGATGAGAAAAATGAATGCAACGTTGGCGATACAGTAAGGATTATGGAAACTCGTCCTTTAAGTAAAACCAAATGTTGGAGAGTAGTTGAAATAATTGAAAGAGCTAAGTAATCATGATACAACAAGAATCAAGATGTTCGGTAGCCGATAACAGTGGAGCAAAAGAAGTTTTAGTGATCCGTGTATTAGGCGGAACACGTAAACGATATGCTACATTGGGCGACACTGTAGTGGTTACTGTAAAAAGTGCACTTGCCGGTGGCGAGATGAAAAAAGGTACTGTATCACGCGCTATTGTTGTTCGTACGAAAAAAGAAAACCGTCGTCAGGACGGTTCTTATATTCGTTTCGACGATAACGCAGTAGTACTTCTCAACAACGCCGGAGAAATGCGTGGAACACGTATTTTCGGGCCTGTAGCACGTGAATTACGCGAGAAGAATATGAAAATTATCTCACTCGCACCAGAAGTATTGTAATAAGAAAAGAGCTCAAAATGCAGAAAAAGTTACACATAAAAAAAGGTGACACTGTGGTTGTGATCGCTGGAAACAGTAAAGGCCAAAAAGGGCGTGTACTGGAAGTGATCAGAAAAACCGACAGAGCAATAGTTGAAGGTGTTAACATGATGAAAAAGCATACCAAACCTAACGCGGAAGCGCCACAGGGAGGTATCATTGAACGAGAAGCACCGGTGCATATTTCTAACCTTATGTTGGTTGATCCTAAAACAGGTGAAGCTACACGTGTAGGAAAGAAATTGAATGATGATGGTAAATTAGTTCGTATTTCGAAAAAAACAGGAGAGGAGATTAAGTAATGGCTTACGTACCAACTCTTAAGAAGAAATATCAGGAAGAAATAATCCCTGCTTTAAAGAAAGAGTATGATTACTCTTCTGTAATGCAGGTTCCGAAATTAGAAAAGATCATCCTTAACCAGGGTGTTGGAGCAGCAATCGCCGACAAAAAACTGATCGACGTAGCCCAAACCGAAATGACAATGATCGCCGGCCAGAAAGCCGTACAAACTTTGTCAAAAAAGGATATCTCTAATTTCAAATTGAGAAAGAAAATGCCAATTGGCGTGCGCGTTACATTGCGTCGCGACCAAATGTATGAATTCTTGGATCGTTTAATTGCTGTGGCACTGCCACGTATTCGCGACTTTAAAGGTATCGAAAGCAAAATGGACGGCCGTGGAAACTACACTCTTGGCGTTCCGGAACAAATTATTTTCCCCGAGATCGTACTTGATAAAGTAAGTAAGATCAACGGAATGAATATTACCTTTGTCACTTCTGCAAAAACCGACGAAGAAGGTTTTGCTTTGTTGAAAGAATTAGGTTTACCATTTAAAAACGTTAAAAAGAACTAGTAATGGCTAAAGAATCAATGAAGGCACGCGAAGTAAAACGTGCAAAATTAGTTGAGAAATACGCCGAAAAACGTGCCCGACTGAAAGCAGAAGGCGACTGGGAAGGTTTGCAAAAACTTCCTAAAAACTCCGCCAAAGTACGTTTACACAACCGTTGTAAACTTAGCGGACGTCCGAAAGGATATATGCGCCAATTCGGTATCAGCAGGATTGATTTTAGGGAAATGGCATCAAATGGCTTGATTCCCGGAGTTAAAAAGGCAAGTTGGTAATCGTTAAAAGAAACTTGAAAAATGAGTAAAGTAACAGATCCAATAGCAGATTATCTGACAAGGGTAAGAAATGCAATTATGGCGAAAAACCGTGTAGTTGACATTCCTGCTTCAAATATTAAAAAAGAGATGACTAAACTTTTGAAAGAAAAAGGTTACATCTTAAACTACAAATTTGAAGAAGGTGTTGGCGTTCAGGGTAACATTAAAATTGCGTTGAAATACAATCCAGAAACAAAAGTATCTGCAATAAAAGCGTTAGAACGCATTAGTAAACCAGGTCTGCGTCAGTACTGCGACACAAACAGTATTCCACGTGTACTAAATGGTTTAGGCATAGCAATAATCTCTACCTCAAAAGGTGTAATTACCGATAAAGAAGCTCGCGAGCTTAAAGTAGGTGGAGAAGTTTTATGTTACGTGTATTAATAGGGAGGAACAGTCATGTCAAGAATAGGAAAATTACCCATTTCAATACCAGCAGGAGTAGAAGTAAAAGTTAACGAGAATATCGTTAGCGTAAAAGGTCCTCTGGGTGAATTGACTCAGCAAGTTGATCCGCTTATCGAAGTAGCTGTTGAAGATGCAACTATCGAGGTAAAAAGAAACGGCGAATCAAAACGCGAAAAGTCAATGCACGGACTGTACCGCTCTTTGATCAATAACATGGTGGAAGGCGTATCGAAAGGATACGAAATTAAGTTAGAGTTAGTAGGTGTAGGTTACCGTGCAGAAGTTCTGCCAGATAACGTACTTGACCTTGTATTAGGTTTTGCTCACCATACTTACCTGCAACTTCCAGCAGAAGTTAAAGTAGAGGCATTATCTGATAAACGTAGCACTCCGTCAGTGACCCTTAAAAGTCACGACAAACAATTAATCGGACAAGTAGCTGCCAAAATCAGATCATTCCGCAAACCTGAACCTTACAAAGGAAAAGGTATTAAGTTTGCAGGCGAAGTATTGAGGCGTAAAGCTGGTAAAGCAGCCGGTAAATAATTTTTAAAAAGATTAATTATTATGGCATTAACAAAAGTTCAAAGGCGAGCAAGAATAAAAAGTCGCGTACGCACAGTTGTTTCCGGCACAGCAGAACGTCCTAGATTAAGCGTTTACAGAAGTAACAAGCAAATCTACGTTCAGGTTATCGACGACCTGCAAGGAACAACTTTATTAGCAGTTTCATCATCAGATAAAGGTATTGCTGACGCCAGCGGTACAAAAACTGAAAAAGCTGCAATGGTTGGTAAAGCAGTTGCCGAAAAAGCACTTGCAGCCGGAATTACTGAAGTTGTATTCGACAGAGGTGGTAACTTATACCACGGTAGAGTAAAACAATTAGCTGACGCTGCCCGCGAAGGTGGCCTTAAATTCTAATACATTATGGCGAAAGTAAGTAATAAAGTAAAAACAAGCGACCTGGAATTAAAAGACAGGTTGGTAGCCATTAACCGTGTAACCAAAGTAACAAAAGGTGGACGTACGTTCAGTTTCTCTGCCATTGTTATTGTGGGCGACGAAAAAGGAATAGTAGGCTGGGGACTTGGTAAAGCAAGCGAAGTAACTACTGCAATTGCTAAAGGTGTTGACGCAGCTAAAAAGAACCTGGTAAAAATTCCGGTAATTAACGGAACTATACCACACGAACAAACCGCTAAATTCGGCGGTGCAAACATCCTGTTAAAACCTGCTTCGTCGGGTACCGGTCTTAAGGCTGGGGGTGCGATGCGTGCTGTACTGGAAAGTGCCGGTATTCACGACGTTTTGGCTAAGTCAAAAGGATCATCAAACCCACACAACCTGGTAAAAGCTACAATGACAGCTTTGACCGAGTTAAGGGATGCTTATACAGTAGCAGAACACAGAGGTGTTTCAGTTGAAAAAGTTTTTAAAGGATAACACAGTTATGGCACAATTAAAAATAACACAAGTAAAAAGTGGTATCGGTTCAACAAAACGCCAAAAAGCAACTTTGGAATCGTTAGGTTTGAAAAAACTGAACCAAACTGTTGTTCACGAAGCTACTCCTCAAATTGTTGGCATGGTTAACAAATTGAGACATTTACTGAGTATTGAAGAAGTTAAGTAATATTTCAAACTATTGAAATTATGAAACGGGTCTCGAGCACTCGAGACCCGTTCCATCTTATTCAATTGAATATAAAAATATTTAATAAGATGAATTTAAGTAACTTACAACCTGCAGAAGGATCGACTAAAACTACAAAACGAATTGGTCGTGGTCAGGGCTCGGGCCGTGGCGGTACATCAACTCGTGGTCACAAGGGTCAAAAGTCGCGTTCAGGTTACTCAAGAAAAATTGGTTTCGAAGGTGGTCAAATGCCTTTGCAACGTGTAGTTCCAAAAATGGGATTTAAAAACATCAATCGTGTTGAATACAAAGCAATCAACCTTGATGTACTTGAGAACCTCGCAACTAAAAAGAACCTGACTGTAATTGACAAAGAATCCTTGGTTAACGCAGGCATCGCGTCGAAAAACGACAAGATCAAAATTCTTGGCGGAGGTACTTTAACTAAAAAATTAGAAGTTAAAGCCGCTGCATTTTCAAAAAGCGCGAAAGAAGCAATAGAAAAATTAGAAGGAACAACCGAAATAGCTTAAACCGCAATGAAACGATTTATTGAGACCCTAAAGAATATTTATAAGATTGAAGATCTAAGATTCAGAATTGGAACAACACTGTTTTTCCTGTTAATTTACAGGTTAGGATCGTTTGTTTCGCTTCCGGGTATTGATCCGGCACAGTTACAAAACCTGCAAAGTCAGACTTCTGATGGATTGCTGGGATTGATTAACATGTTTTCGGGTGGTGCATTTGCACAGGCTTCTGTCTTTGCTTTAGGAATCATGCCGTATATTTCTGCCTCAATTGTTATCCAGTTAATGGGTATCGCAGTTCCCTATTTCCAGAGGTTGCAGAAAGAGGGAGAGTCAGGAAGAAGGAAAATAAATCAGATTACACGTTATTTAACCGTGTTAATTCTGATTCCGCAGGCATCGGCATATCTCACCAATTTACACATGCAGTTACCCGATTCGGCTTTTGCAATGCAAGGAATATGGTTTAACGCCCCTTCCATTGTGATTTTAACAGCCGGGTCGATGTTTGTGTTATGGTTAGGAGAACGTATTACTGATAAAGGAATCGGTAATGGTATCTCGCTAATCATTATGATTGGTATTATTGCCCGTTTACCAATGGCCGTGGTTCAGGAATTTGGATCGCGAATCAATGGTGGAGGTTTAGTAATGTTCCTGGTAGAGTTTGTTATCCTGTTTATCGTATTTATGGCATCTATTGCCTTGGTGCAGGGAACCCGTAGGATTCCGGTACAATATGCGAAACGAATTGTTGGTAACAAACAATATGGCGGAGTACGTCAGTACATCCCTCTGAAAGTTAATGCCGCAGGTGTAATGCCTATCATTTTTGCGCAGGCAATTATGATGGTGCCTATTACAATTGTTGGTGTTGCAAATTCTGAAAATCTGCGTGGTGTGGCGGCTGCCTTATCAAACATCACAGGTTTTTGGTATAATTTAACACAATTTTTATTAGTGGTAGCTTTTACGTATTTTTACACCGCTATTACTATTAACCCAACCCAAATGGCAGAAGATATGAAGAAAAACGGTGGTTTTATTCCCGGGGTTAAACCTGGAAAGAAAACGGTAGATTTTCTTGATACGGTTATGTCGCGTATAACATTGCCAGGTTCTATTTTCTTAGGATTGGTAACTATTATGCCAGCCTTTGCCATGATGATGGGAATCAGCCAGTCGTTTGCCCTGTTTTACGGTGGTACATCGCTGCTAATTCTTGTTGGTGTTGTGTTAGATACCTTACAGCAGATTGAAAGTCACCTGTTGATGCGCCATTACGACGGTTTGATGCAATCAGGCCGGATTAAAGGTCGTCCGGGACTCGGAGGAATGTAAGACAAATTGTAAAAGAGATATTTAGTATAAACTTATTCAAAAAAAATTAAAAGAGAATTTTATGGCAAAACAACCTTCCATAGAACAAGATGGAACAATTATAGAAGCATTATCAAACGCAATGTTTAGGGTTGAACTGGAAAATGGTCATGTAATAACAGGGCACATTTCAGGAAAGATGAGAATGCATTATATTAAAATTTTGCCAGGGGATAAAGTTAAAGTCGAAATGTCTCCTTACGATTTAACTAAAGGTAGAATTACGTTTAGGTACAAAAACTAAAGATTGTATATGAAACGAGTCCCGACAAACGTCGGACATCGATACAAAAAATTAAAAAATAATTAAGATGAAAACTCGTGTTTCAGTTAAAAAACGTAGCGAAGACTGCAAAATTATACGCAGAAAAGGACGTTTGTATGTGATTAATAAAAAGAACCCTAAGTTTAAACAACGTCAGGGTTAATTAATCTTTTAAAAAGAAGAATTTTATGGCACGTATAGTAGGTGTTGATATTCCAAGTAATAAAAGAGGTGAGGTTGCACTTACCTATATTTATGGTATTGGCCGCAGCAGAGCCATCACAATCCTTGAAAAAGCAGGTGTAGATAGTAACCTGAAAGTACAGGATTGGAATGACGAAGATTTAGCAGCTGTACGTGAAGTTATCGGTGATAACTTCAAGGTAGAGGGTGAGCTAAGATCTGAAGTTCAGATGAACATTAAGCGTTTAATGGATATTGGTTGTTACCGTGGTATCCGTCACCGTATCGGTTTGCCGGTTCGCGGACAGAGCACAAAAAACAACGCACGTACCCGTAAAGGAAAACGTAAAACTGTTGCTAACAAAAAAATGGCCACTAAATAAGGAATTTGAGTTATGGCAAAAAAAACAGGATCAAGTAGAAAGAGAACTGTGGTTGTTGAAGCCAATGGTATGGCTCATATCCACTCGTCTTTCAACAATATTATTGTTACGCTGACAAACATGAACGGAGAGGTGATCTCTTGGTCGTCGGCTGGGAAAAAAGGATTCCGTGGTTCGAAAAAGAATACTCCTTATGCTGCGCAGGTAGCTTCAGAAGAGTGTGCTAAAACTGCTTATGACCTTGGACTACGTAAAGTTAAGGTATATGTTAAAGGACCTGGTAACGGTCGTGAATCAGCAATCAGAGCTATGGCTACCATTGGTATCCAGGTTACTGAAATTATTGATGTAACACCGCTTCCGCACAACGGTTGCAGGCCTCCTAAAAGACGTAGAGTTTAATTTTAAAACGAAAAGGAAATGGCAAGATATAGAGGACCAAAATCTAAAATCGCTCGTAAATTCGGAGAACCTATCTTCGGACCGGATAAAGTTTTCGAACACAAAAACTACCCTCCGGGGATGCACGGTTTAGCGTCGAAAAGAAGAAAAGTTTCGGAATACGGGCAACAGTTAAAAGAGAAACAAAAGGCAAAATATACTTACGGTGTATTAGAAAGACAATTCCGCACACTTTTCAAAAAAGCGCAAGCTTCTAAAGGTGTTACCGGTGAGGTTCTTCTTCAGTTGTTAGAGTCTCGTCTCGACAACGTAGTATTCCGTTTGGGTATTGCTAAAACACGCGCTGCGGCACGTCAGTTTGTATCACACAAACATATTACGGTTAACGGAAAATTAGTAAATATTCCATCGTACACGGTTAAGTCTGGCGACGTTATTGGTGTTCGCGAGAAATCAAAATCGCTGGAAGAAATTACAGGCTCATTGCAATCGCGCAGAAGCTCACAGTACGAATGGTTGGAATGGGACGGCGCTCAAATGGCCGGAAAATTTCTGAACCGTCCGGAACGTGAAGAAATTCCAGAAAACATCAAAGAGCAACTAATCGTAGAGTTGTATTCAAAATAATAAAATTACTTAGAATATTATGGCAATATTAGCATTCCAAAAGCCTGACAAGGTAATAATGTTAGAATCCGATGACAAGTTCGGACAATTCGAGTTTCGTCCCCTGGAACCGGGATACGGTATTACAATTGGTAATGCACTTCGTCGTATTCTGTTATCGTCGTTGGAAGGCTATGCAATTACAACTGTTAAAATTGAAGGTGTTGACCATGAGTTTTCTACGATTAAAGGAGTTATTGAAGATGTAACTGATATTATCCTTAATCTGAAGCAAGTTCGTTTTAAAAACGAGGTGGAAGATTTTGACAGCGAAAAAGTATCTATTTCAATTACCGGTCAGGAAGAATTTACTGCCGGCGATATTAACAAATTTATGACCGGTTTCAGAGTACTGAATCCTGAGTTGGTAATTTGCAGAATGGAGCCCGATGTAAAAATTCAAATGGAATTGCAAATCAGCAAAGGACGTGGTTACGTTCCTGCTGTTGAAAACAAGCCGGTTGAAGAAGAATTTGGTGTAATTCCGATCGACTCGATCTACACACCAATTAAAAAGGTAAAATACGCCGTTGAAAACTATCGTGTTGAGCAAAAAACCGACTACGAAAAACTAGTTCTGGATATTGCTACCGATGGTTCGGTTCACCCAAAAGATGCATTAAAAGAAGCAGCTAAAATTCTGATTTACCACTTCATGCTATTCTCGGATGAAAAGATCACTCTTGATACGGATGAGAAATTTGCAAACGAAGAGTTTGATGAAGAAGTACTGCATATGCGTCAGTTGTTGAAAACCAAACTGGTTGATATGGATCTGTCGGTTCGTGCTTTAAATTGTTTGAAAGCTGCGGATGTAGATACATTAGGCGACCTGGTTACCTACAACAGAAACGACCTGCTGAAATTCAGAAACTTTGGTAAAAAATCGTTAACCGAATTGGATGACCTTTTAGATAACATGGGACTGAATTTTGGAATGGATATTTCCAAGTATAAACTTGATAAGGAGTAAAAGGCAATGAGACATAATAAGAAATTTAATCACTTAGGCCGTAAAGCGCCACATCGTAAAGCGATGTTGGCAAACATGGCAAGTTCACTTATCGCGCATAAGCGGATTTCAACTACTGTTGCAAAAGCGAAAGCATTGCGTATGTACGTTGAGCCATTGATTACTAAGGCAAAAGAAGATACTACACACTCGCGCAGGGTAGTTTTTAGCTACCTGCAAGACAAAGATGCTGTATCGGAATTGTTCCGCGAAGTAGCTGTTAAAGTTGCTGACCGTCCGGGAGGATACACTCGTATTCTTAAAACCGGTAGCCGTTTAGGCGACAACGCCGATATGTGTATCATCGAGTTGGTTGACTTCAACGAAGCTATGTTGGCTGCAAAAGAAGAAGCTGCTGCACCTAAAAAACGTCGTTCGCGTCGTGGTGGTGCTAAAAAAGCTGACGCTACTGCACCTGTTGCAGAGGCAGAAGTTGTTGAAGAAGTTAAAACTGAAGAAGCTCCGGCTCCTGAAGATGCAACTGAAGAGCCTAAAGCTGATGCATCAGCTGACGAAGCAAAGAAAGAAGACTAATAATTTTCTTTACCATATTGAAAAGCCGGATTGCATTTGCAGTTCGGCTTTTTCAATTTTATAGAGTGTCAACTGGTTGATAATTGGAATGTGTGAGTGAAATCCTGAAAAATACTTCTGCCTCCGAAACCGCTTTCCCTATTCAGGTATTATAATTCTCAATTTTATAGCAGTCCCGGTCGGATCAATATCATCAATTGAAAAATTAATTTTATATCCATGGTATTTCTCAAATAACTGATAGAACTCATTCATAATATTAACCCCATTTCCTGAGTTGGTTTGATATACGGACGCTGCTTTTCGTCCCATGCCATTATCTTCTATAGTGATTGATATACCTCGAGAAACAGATTTAACGCTGATTCTAAGGCGACCGCCAGCCTTAGTGTTGCGAAAACCATGTTTTATGGCGTTCTCAACATAGGTATGGATACACATTTTAGGCACCTGAAAATCAAGATTCACCTCCGGGTCAATCTCAAATATTGCTTTAAAGCAATTTTTAAAACGATGTTCCTGAATACTCACGTAGTCCTTAGTAAATTGAATCTCATCTTTTAAAGAGCGTTTCACCTCTTTCGCATCATTCATCACCCGCTGTATCATACGCGAATTAAGTGATAAAAAGTCGTACGCTTCGTCTGATTTATTTTCGTTAATCATCAAAGCCACTGAATTCAACGCATTAAACAAAAAATGTGGATTCAACTGGTTTTTCACCGAATTAAACTGAAGCTCGATTAATTGTTTTTCGGTATTGCATTTTCTTTCAATAATTGTTTTTTGAAAATAAAACATTAATCTTATCAGACCCGAAACGGAAATGAACAGAAATAGATAAATTAAGTACAGAAGGAAATACATTTTGTTTCTGGAATATTCTAAAAAGATAAATCCTCCCACGGTAGTAACCGCATGTTTAGTTATTTTCCCATTTTCATAAAACGGGTAGATTTTTAATCCATATTTTATTGGAAATGGGAATTCAAATTCAACCTGATCATTGGTTTCTTCATCATAGATTATAGCTCGGGATTTCATATCCCAAAAAAGCAACTCTGACGATCCATCTCCGCTAAAATCATAGAGAGTCGGAATGCTAAGAAGAGGATCTTCTTCTGGTTCGAGATGATCTGGTAACCGATAAATCCCTTTATCTAAACGAAGCCTTCCAATGTCTTTAATAATCAGATAGGGTATTTTATTAATCGTATTTAGATCAACTTCCAGATTTTCAGGATTAGAGATGTTTTTCCACTTTTTTTCTGATATTAACCGACCTTCCGTATTTAACAGCATAAGTCGCAGTGGCACACAGCTGGTGGAACGACAGTAATGACTCACTAAAAAAGTAGAATCATTGGTGTTGGGAATACACTTTGTTGAAGAATACCTGCCTTGCATTGGAATAGGATCAAATACAGGTGTCAGATTATAATCCAAAACAGTTACATAACTGCATGTGTCCGAAAGTATATTTCTATCGCTTGAATTATTCGGAGCGGAGGTTGTACATAGTATTTCAGTTGTGCCATCCATAAAAAAATCGACAAAATTGATAGCCTTTACTAACATGTGATCAGTGGGAGAGGCTGATAGTTTTAAAGATGGGAATTCAATCTTAAAAACCCCTCGGGGATACAATCCAAATCCGGCATCGAATACAAAAAACAGCTCATCAATCCCGTCACTATTAAAGTCGCCGAAGTGAAAGAACTCTGAAGCGTAGGCATAGTTTTCTCTCTTTCTCTCAAAAGTATTGAAATAATGATGATCGATTGATAACTGGAATGACTGCAAATTAATCGCATTGAAGAAAATTGAATCATTTCTCACCGAAAAGAATAACAATTCTTTTATTCCATCTTTATCAATGTCGAAGATACGTGGTGTTAAAGAATAATTCCAGTTTGAGCTATTATAATGATAATGATCCAATAGATTGCCATTGTTATCGTAAGCAACCAAATCCAATGTGTTAGTATGTGGGGCATTGAAACATCTGATTCGTTCGCTATTCCCGTCGCCGTCAAAGTCATCGACAAACCATAGTACGTCTTCTGTTGTATATCGATCTAAAGGATCGACCTTTACGTTATATCTTTTTATCGGCGCATCCCAAATCGAATACACCAAAAGGATTACCAACGCACCTACAAGTGCCGATTGCAGGTGCGTATTGGAAATGCTGTTTTTTAATTTGATTTTCACCTTGTGTTGGATTCTGGATACTTGATTCCGGATACTCGATTTTGAATTCCGGATATGAAAACTGGTGGCTGCTCCTGTTAGCTTAACTCTTGTTTTAAATCCCTCATCTTAATACTGACTTCCAGCTGGCGTTCTATTTCGTTGTTTGAAACAATACAGTATCGTTTACAAAAATTCATAAACAAGAGGTAGTTTTTGTTGATGATATGCTTGCGGCTTATGCGTACAAATTCAGTTTTGGGAAACTGTTTGTGTAATTTTCCCAGGTTTGTGCTCAACAGCAAGTTTTTTCCATCTTTTAATACCAGTTTGGTATAATTGCTGTCGGCTTCCAGGTACAATATCTGTTCTGTGGCAATATAATGGTGTCCTTCGGCGGTCTTTAATAATACTTTTGACTTGGCGGGGGGTGATTGCTGTTTCTCGCTGTTAAATGCATTTATAATTTTATAAACTACCCGGCGTAATTCCGCTTTCGAAACAGGTTTATAAATATAATCGAATGCGTTGTTATGTATAGCCTCCAGAACATAATCCTTAAAAGCGGTAACAAATACCACTTTTGTGTTTGGCGAAAACGTGTTAACCTGTTGCAAAAACTCCAAGCCCGTGATTTCTGGCATGTCAATATCCAAAAAAATTACCTGTGGCTGTCGTATAATTACCGCATCAAGTGCATGCAATGCATTGGTAAATACTTCTTTTATCTGTATAACAGAATACTCTTTTAATAAATTCTGTAGTAGAAGCCCGGCATCGGGTTCATCGTCGATAATAAAAATGTTGAGGTCGGACATTAATCTAGAACTTAATTGGGTTATTTGTTTTTTATCTTATGTTTCTCGCAATTTAATAAATTATTTATTGAATAAACAACTGTTCGTTGGTGAAAATGCATAGGTCAATAGTAAAAAAGGCGGTGGCGCTAAACTGAACAGATGTAATATTGGCCATTACTAAAATCTTGATATGTGTATTGTAACCGGTTGGTTGTTAGAAACCATCGGTTTGATAATGAAAACCATCGCTTTAATAAATAGAGAATTTTATTAACTCATCTTAAATGTTGACTCGCTATTTTTATGACAAGTATAAAATCAAAATCGTTTTAACACTTGAATCAAATATCGAATACCAATCAGAAACTGTTAAACACCCCCGGCTTATTAATTCGGGGCAATTGTTTTACCAATGGAAGCAGCGAACAACTACATGGTAATTATCAGCTGTTGAAAGGCATCAACCGGTTATTAACTGGGGCCAATTGCTTAGTAACAGGCACCAATCAGTTACTAAATGGTGCCAATCAGTTGCTAAATGGTGCCAATTAAAAACAAAGAGGACTATCATAGCTATTAAAACCCGCGTGATTAAAGGATTTTGCGAAGAAAGTTGAAATAAATAACCCGAAATAACTTACAACAACCAAAAACAAAAAGATTATGGCACGACACACCGATTACATTCCAAGCGACAAATTTGAACTGGAATCGTGGGCAAAACAGTTTGCAACAACCGTTACCAATAACGTAGGTTCTTATGGTATTACCCAGGAACTGGCCGACGATGTTAATGCGGCGGCACAAGCTTATTCGGGCGACCTGGTTACCGAGCGGCAGCTAATCGACCAGAAAAAACAACAGGTAAGCAAAACCCGCAACGACCGTAAACAACTGGTTAACCTTTGCCGCAGTATAGCACAATTTGTTAAAAGTAATCCGGGCTATACCGAACAAACCGGCAAAGAATTCGACATTACCGGCACCGAAGTAAACCACAATATCGACAAAGCACAGCCGGTACTTAAAACAACGAAAAATGCCCATGGCTGGGAGCTTGCTTTTGGACTGGAAGGCTATTTTAACGGTGTAAATATTTACCGTAAACGCCCCGGAGAAGAAAGCTTCTCGTACCTCGCTACCGACACCCGCAGTCCATACATCGACAACCAACCCATGGAAAATGGAACACAGTACTACGCCTGTTTTATCCTTGGCGATACCGAAGTAGGATTACAAAGCGATATTGTTGTTGTTGAGGTGTAGGCTCCCGGATTAGCTATTGAATAGGCAGTCGAAGCTTGTGGTTTCCGCCGGAAACCTGAAGTATATGCTTTCTACAAATTAAACATAGTTGGCTCAATGAACAAGACTTAATAAATCAAAACAACATCATTTCCTTCTCTTTCCTGAAGTGCATTCAGCAACTGTTGTGGGGCAGGAAATTACGAAGCAGATAGGCAGCAGTAAAGCACAAAAGGTTTGTAATGTGAAATGATAGCGTACTGATTAAACCGACGAAAGGGATAGCTCACGTTGTTGGGCAAAATTGAATTTTTTAATGTATAAAAACTTAACAAATCATGAAGATGAAAAATTATTTTGGTTACAAGTTACTAACAGTTATTTTGGCTGTAAGTGTATTATTAGGCTCGTGTGTTGACGACGAAGTCGCCCCTGAGGTAAGTGCGCTTCGGCAAGCACAAGTAGATTTGCTAAACAGCAAAACAGCTATGCAGGATTTAGAAAATGCTGCACAAGCTATTTTAAACAACTTTAACGAGGCCATGAATGCCCTTAAGTTGCAATCGGAAGAAAACCAAATTGCCCAGCAGGAAATGGCCCTTACGCATCAGGAGGCTTTAAATGCATTGGCTATTTTGAGGCTTACTGAACAAGATGCCTATATGGCGGCAATGAATGCTTTAAATCTTCAGGATAGAGAAGCCGATTTGGCATACGATGAAGCGATGCTGGCATTAAGATTGCTTAGCCAGGAGCAGCAAGTTAGCTACGACGCTGCAATCGATTCTATCAATATTGCAAGAATGGAACTTCAGCTTGAGGAAGACCTTGCTTGGTTTGAAGTAGAATCAAAACAAGCTGAGGAGGAATTGGTACAGGCTGAATTGGATTTGGAAAAGGCCCTGGCCGATATGGCAAAATATGTGGCAACCAGTGGTCTTGAAGAAGCCGGCGAATACTTGGATAAATACGGTTGGGCTATGCAAGATTATTATATGCTGGCTCAACAAGTTGTTGGTAAACAGACCGATATTGCTCAAATGGAATTACTGTTAGGGGAAAACCCTGATGTAACAGGATATTTTGAAGGTATTGCCGAAATGATACAAAAACAAGTAGACGTGCAATCTTCTGAGTTAACAGCCGTGCAAGCATTGCTCACTGGTCTTGAAGCGGTAGCTACCGACCCAAGTGCGGCCGAAGCAGCAATAATTGAAGCAAAAGCGAAAATACTAAGCCTAGAAAATGCCAATGCCCAGTTACGTGTCGACCGCGAGAAGCATTTGCAAGATGTAGTACAAGTGGCACAAGACGAATTAGACGAAGCGAACAATACCATTAATAGCTTCAACAACGCAAAATATGATATTGGAGAACGCGAACAATGGATTGAAGATTACGAGGGATACATCGAAAACAACGAGGGGCAAATTGAATACGCTGAAACCTGGATTACCCGTTACGAAACTGAATTAGTAAACCGTGAAGCAATTTTAGCTGCCAATATAGCTGAATTCGAAAAGCAGGATGCTTTGAAAGAAGAAGCAGGTGCTGCAAGAAATGCTTCCGACGAAGCCAGAGCATTAGCCATGAATAATTTAGAATTGGCAGGAATTGCTAACCAGGCATTGTGGAATGAATATATGCAGGCAAATGATAAACGTTGGGACGCGCAGCAAAAATTTTGGGATGCAGAAGGCGAATTAAGTATGGCCGAAAACGAGTTAGTCAATGCTAACGATGATTATGATGCGGATTATGCAACTGCTGTTACCGACCTCGAAACTCTTGAAACTGCCGAAGCTACTGCTTTAATAGCACTAAATACAGCACAAGATGCTTTCGATGCAGCACCTACAGCTGCAAATTTAACTGCATTAGAAAATGCACGTTGGGGCTATGCCAATGCACAAAACTTGGTTACTTGGCAACAAGATTATGTTGACGGGTTAAGCGAACGCTTAAGCGAAGCCGAAGCGGCTTTACCTGTGGCTAAAGCTACATTAGCTGCTGCTACTACAAACCTGGAACTTGCAGAGGCTGCACGTGATGCGGCATCCCAAGCGTATTATGAAGTGGGAACACCTGCACAGCAAGCTGCGCAGGAAGCTTATAATGTGGCAGACAATGCTTACTGGACTGCAGATAATGCTTATATGCAGCAGTATTGGCTAGTACGCGATGTAGAAGTTTTGAGGGACAATGCCCAGTACGAGGTAGATTGGCGGAAAGACCGTATCGCGAATTATGAAAATGACATAGAGAATTATAAAGAGTGGATTGCTTATGATGAAATAAACATTATGCAAGCCACACAGGAGATTGAAAACTTTGAAGCAATTGTAAGTGAGTTACAAACTGCTTTTGATGCATTAACACCAGAAGCCATGTTTGACCTACAAGTTGCACTTAATATGGCATGGGAAGCTAATGGCGAATTGAATAACGAAATTTCTGCTAACGATAATATGATCTGGGCTCAAAACAACTTAAAGTGGGTATTAGAAGATCAACTTCGTGATATAAACGGACAGATAGAGTTTGTTGAAAATCAGATTGAAAACCTAATGAGCAGTATTGCCGACAAGAAAGAAGCCTTGGCCGATAATGCCATTGACAAAGCAGAAGCTATGGCACTATTAGAGCTGGATAAAGAAGAACTGGCAGTGCTTGTTTCGCGAAGAGATGCAGCGATGGAGTTGGCTACAAAGTATATGGCGCTTTACGAAGCAGCAATTGAATAATCCTTCTTTAGGAAATATAGAGAGTATTGGGGCTTGTCCCCAATACTTATCAACTTTAATAATAATTTTATCCTAAAGAAAGACAATATGAAAAAATATATTTTATACACGTTTGTCCTCTTGGCAAGCATTGGGCTTGCCCGGGCACAAGACGTAAACAGCGAAGTTTCGGGTTTTGCGCCCACTAAGGGTAATTTTACGGCTTCACTACTATTTGGTAAAGGCAATGTGCTCACAGCTGGTTTGGTAAACACTATGCCAGCCGGAACCAATGCCAACTGGTCGGTTCCCGGAGATGCTCCATATGCAAATATGGTATCAATGGATGACAACAATGCTACGAATATGATTGGAGCAGAGGCAAGGTATTTTCTTTCCGACAAAATTGCATTAAAACTAAGTGGTTTGGGGGTTGTTAGAAATACGCCATCGCAAGTAAATATTCCCGCAACCATCGATCCTGATTCGCCCAATTCAACATGGATTCCGGGATACGATGCCGTAGTGGCCGATGATGAACTTAACTTTAGTATTATTTTGGGGGGCGAATACCATTTTACTACCCCAATAGATCGTTTACAACCCTATTTGGGAGTGAATGCCGCCTACTATTACGGTCGAGAGTCGGTTTACGACCCGACCATTGAAGATATAGCTGGTGAACCTGTTATTATGGACGTTGGAATAAGAACTGTGGAATTAATTGGCTTGGGTGGCGCTGCCGTTGCCGGAGTTGATTATTACCTTATGGAAGGTTTTTATTTTGGAATGGAAATAAAGCCGGTAAACTACTTGTATGCTTACAATGCTAAAAAACCTGGGCCCGGACTTGAAATGCTTGATGCGAAATCGAATACGTTTTCGTTTTTTACTCAACCATTTTTAAAACTAGGCTTTAAGTTTTAAATAATTGGCAGATTCTAATTAAAAAGACCGTTGCAAATGTATTTTTGCAACGGTTTTTATATGACTAGCCCTCATATCAGTATGCCAGCGAAGAAAGACTATCTTTAGAAAACACAAGCCGCCTGATGAATGCTTTATACGCATACATAATGCCTAATAATAAATCCCAAATTTGAATTCCCGTTTACAAGAGTTTATGTATTTTCCATATCTCCAATGGTACAAATCAATAGAGACAGAATCTGTTTTGGTATTGGCGTTGGGCAAATGATAGGTTTATTAAGAAACAGAAACTATTAAGTACAACCACAAGATGGTGCAGGATTGCTTTGGTGAGTACAATTAACAGTTTTGTACTTAATTGTTCGAATTCAAATGTTTTTTAATTACCGCAAGCAACTGTTCGCGGGAAAGAGGTTTACCCACAAAATCGTCGCAACCGGCTTCAAAAGCTTTTTCTTTGTCATCGTTGGAAACGTAAGCTGTTTGTGCAATTATTTTAATTCCGGGAGCAGCCGATTTTATTTTTTGTGCAGCCTCGTAGCCACTTATGTCGGGAAGCCCAATATCCATAAGCACCAGTGTTGGTAACTTCGTGCAGGCTATATCAACGGCTTCTTCCCCAAACTCGGTACATAGTAGTTTGAGGCCGGTATCGGCAAGCATTTTTTCTATTAGGCGGGTGTTGGCAAGGTTGTCTTCCACCAGCAAAATGGTTTCGTTGTTAAACTGGTATTCTTTTTCGTTAATGGTAGTAGTTGTTTTTGCGGTATTTTCGGCGGCTTTTTGGTAAGGAATATTAAAATAAAAGGCAGTTCCTCCGCTTTCCCCATTTGTGCCGTTTCTCTGAACCGACTCCAGAGTAATTGTTCCTCCCATCAAATCCAACAAGCCTTTTACAATCGACAGCCCTAGCCCCGTACCTCCGTACTGTTTCTTTTTATCGGTATGTAACTGGGTAAACCGTTCAAAAATGGCTTGCTGTTTATCGGCCGCGATACCAATTCCGGTATCACGTACATAAAACTGTATAGTATCTTTATTTACTGTGCAGCCAACTTCTATTGTTCCTTCATTGGTAAATTTAAAGGCATTACTGATCAGGTTAATCAGTATTTGCCTCAGTTTGCCTTTGTCGGTGACAATGGTGTCGAGTTGGCACGAGCAGGGTTTTAAATCGAATTGTACGTGCGATTTGTTAAGCTGGCGTTGGTATTCTTTAAAAAAGGTTTTTAATTCGGTAAACAGCTCGTTTAAAGAAAAAGATTCTTTAAACAAAGGCAGTTGCCCCGATTCTATTTTGGCAATTTCAAGAATATCGTCGATAATACCCAACAGGTTGTTCGAGCTTTGATTAATAATATCGGAATATTGTAGCAATTGTTCTTTGTTGTTGTACGAGTGTGGCAGTAACGACGAAAAACCAATAATAGCATTCATGGGGGTGCGTATTTCGTGGCTCATATTTTGCAAAAATGCGGTTTTCAGCCGATTGCTCTCTTCTGCCTGTTCTTTGGCAACGATTAATGCTTTGTCTGTCTTTTTGCGTTGGGTAATATCGTGTATAACCGAATGGAAAACGATTTTGTTATCGATCTCAACCCGGCTGCTAAATACTTCCACATCGCGTATTTCGTTATTTTTTAAGCGGTGCCTGAATTCAAAACGGATACTCCCTTTTTCTTTCAGATTGGCAAATTCTTTTTTGATATCTTCATCCGCGAGGGTATTGATCTCGTTTATTGTCATATTCTGAAGTTCCTCTCTGGTCCATCCGTAAAATTGGATTGCCGACTTATTGGCATCAACAATTCGCGACGTTTCGGGGTCGATCAATAATTTTATTGCTGAATGATCTTCAAATAACTTTCTGAATTTCTCTTCGTTTTTTGTAATGTTAATTCAGCTTGCCGTCGTTTCTTCTCTACTTTTAAAACGTTTCTCACTTTTGCCAGCGAATAAAAGTAGAATGCCAGGGCAAGCAGCAATAGAAAAAAGGCGATAAAAGAATGATTCCGGAAACGGGTGAGTGCATTAAAAATATCTGCTTCGCGCGATGAAATAAGGATGGTCCAGTAGGTATTTCCCAGCTCAGTGCGGTAAAAGGTTACGTATTGTTCTTCAATAACGGCTTCTCCGTAGGTGGTATCAGCACTATGGTAACTTTTAACAACTCCGCTGCTGTCGCGGGTTATCGTTGTCATTAATTGTTCGGCAAGTTCCTGGTGTTGGTTGTTAGCTGCAAATGTTCTTCCGGTGTGCTCTTTTACCGAGCAATAAATCTCGGTGCCGTTTTCGCTCAACAGCCAGGTTTGCCCGGTTCCCCGGGTTTTTATTTTGCCCAGATATTGGTTTCCTAATTCATGCATTGGGATAAGAATAGCGATGCTGCCCGCAAAGGTGGATTGGTTAAATACCGGAACATGATAGGCAATACTTAGATAGCCCTGCGCCGACATAAACACATCGCTGATAACGGGTTGGTGCGTTTTTATAAGTTGTTTTACATGATTCTGGTGCGAGATATCAGTACCGATTATCGATGGATTTTCGGGATAGGTTGACACTATCAGGCCCGAAGAGTCGATTCGGGTGATAGCCGCCAAAATAGCGCCGTGTGCATTATAGTAACTTTGTAATATTTCTTTGCTGCGGTCAGTTACCAGAATAACATCTTCAAGGCTTGACAGGAATTTTAAATCGGCCTCCGAATCGGTAAAAAACGAGGAAATTCCCATCGAAGCTGTCCGGGCCAGAATGAGTTGCTCGTTATTGAATTCGTTAATTGTGGTGAGTTTAATATTTCGATATACTAAAAAGAAAACGATGGAGAATAACGTGAGCAGAACAGGAATAAACAAATAACGGTGAATCGATTTTATTTTTGTGATTAGCGAATATTTCATGGTCTTTGTTTTCTAACCCATTTTCATGCTGTAATATGGGTAAAGGGTTGTTGTTGAGACTTTAAATCTATATAGAATTATTGTGGTAAACAATACCGGACAAATAAATTTGTGTTCATTTCAGTACTCCCCGCAAATAAACAAAGCCATTCTACGAAAGAGTATCGATAGTTGGGTATTTTATAAATCAATTAGCGAGTTATACCAATTGTATTTCAAAGTGAGCCTTTGAAATTACAATGGTTAATGCCGATAGAAAATTAAAGAGCCTTTGGGAGTGAGCGAACCAAAGCCTCAGTTTTATTTCAAATCGGTATTATAATAACGGAGTAAAAATGTTTTCATCCATCTTTTCAATCTAATTCAATCTCCATCTGTCTTTTTAGAAATTAATCTCCAAAACGCCGCCTTTCACCAAATCGGTGTGGTGAATGAAGAACGACTTTTGCTTTTTACCGTTTAGTGAAATGTCTTTTATTTTATCGCCTGCTCCGCTTTTTTTGATAATAATTTCCGAACCCGGATAGAAATTCTGATCCAGTTGAATTTTAACTTCATCGAAAACAGGCGAGGCGATGGCATAATTCATATCGCCCGGTAAAACGGGGTAAATGCCCATCATTGCATAAACAATCCAGGTCGACATGGTTCCGGTATCGTCGTTGCCGGGTAAGCCGTCGGGTGCATTTTTAAAGTAGGTGGCCATTAAACGGTTCAGTTCTTTTTGGGCACGCCACTCTTCGCCTTTTATGTAGTTAAACAACCACGGGTAATGAATATCGGGTTCGTTGGCCATATCAAAATGGCCATCGTCGAAAATGGCCTGTAGTTTTGTTACAAAGTTCTTTTTGCCACCGTTTAAGGCGATCATTCCGTCCATATCGTGGTGGGCACAAAATGTATATTGGTAGGCATTTCCTTCGTGGAATCCCGGGCTGGGTTCAAAATTCTCTCCCTGGCGCGGATTAAAACCGGGCATAAATTCACCGTTCTGCAACTTCGGACGGATAATGCCAAACTCCGTATCGTAGTAGTTTTTGTAACCTCTCGATTGTTTCAGGAAACGTTCGTAATCGGCGTCTTTACCCAGTTCTTTTGCCAGCTGTGCCAGGTTCCAGTCGGCAATGTAATATTCCAGGGCATGCGACACCGAATTGTCGAATTGCGACATTAGCGGCACATAACCATGCGAAATATAATGGTCGATATCGGGGCGGATTTTGTTTTCGGCACCGGGAGTGGTTGCCGATTTGTACATGGCCTCGTAAGCCTTTTCAATATCAAAATCGCGGATGCCACGAAACCAGGTGTCCACAATTACAGGCAATGCCGGGTCGCCTTCCATAACATGTGTTTCGGTGCTGTTTAGTTCCCAGCGCGGTAGCCAGCCGCTTTCGTCGTACATTTCCAGCATCGATTGTACCACATTCAACTGCTGTTGCGGGAAAGCCAGGCTCATAAAAGGATGCAAATTGCGGTAAGTATCCCACAAAGAGAATGTGGTGTAGCGCTCGCCATTCGGGTGTGTTTTTATCTCAAACGATTCCATGGCCGGATACTGTCCGTTTACATCGCTTAAAATATTTGGGTGAATTTGAATGTGGTACAAACCGGTGTAAAAAACTGTTTTCTGGTCATCGGTTCCACCTTTTACAGTAATGGTCGACAGCGCTTCGTTCCACTTTTCTTCGGCCTGTTTACGGGTGGCTTCAAAATCAAAATTCTGTGATTCGAAGTTCAAATTCAATCGGGCATTTTCAATGCTTACGTATGAAATACCCACTTCAACCAGAATTTCTTCGTTGGCTTTGGTGTTAAACGTAAACCAGCTGCCAATGCTGTCTCCGGCCATTTCGGCCTTGAAATTTTTGTAGTATTTTATTTTGTTGCTTGTTGCCGACCACGCTGCTTCGGGGCCCATTTTTGGCATTTTTTTCCAAACGCCAAACTCTTCGGCAGGTTTGCTAAATCGAGCCACAAAATACACGGGGCGTTCAGTGCCGTCGTTATAGCAGAAAGTTCCGGTCATTCGCCAGCCTTCAATTTCGCGGTTGTTTACAATTTTAATGGAAGCGCCGCTTTCGTTGGTCAGTCCGTTACCCAGGTCGATTAGTATATTCGATTGCCCCGCCGGAAAGGAAAAACGGCTAATCCCTGTTCGTTCTGTTGCCGAAACTTCAGTATTAATACCGTATTTATTCAGATAGGTGGAGTAATACCCAGGGTGGGCTACCTGCTCGCTCATCTCCGATCCGTATTCGCGGAAATCGCCGTTAACAGCACCGGTTGTTGGCATCAACAGAATTACTCCCAACTCGGGGCAGCCAACACCGCTAAGGTTTACGTGCGAGTAACCTGTAAAGTATTTATTGTCCCACGAGTAGGGCGTCGACCACCAGCCATTGTCCTTGTCGGTTTGGTTTAACGGCGAATTGCCACTAACATTAAACGGCACTACCGATACCATTCCGCGCGGAACTACAGCTCCGGGATTGGTTGTTCCGTAGTTGGTTGTTCCGATAAATGGATTTACCCAATCGGCCGGAGTTTGCGCAGAAATTGTATGGGCGCAAAACAAAAATGCGAATAATTGCAGCGCTATCTTTTTTAGATTATTCATTTTGGTGTTGCAGTTTTTAAATATTTTACAAAGAGCAAATATAACCATATCTTTAACCATTATATTAAAAGCGTAAATTATCATGAACAAGTTAATTCCATTTTTAATCGCCTGCATAATTTTTGTTTCCTGTGGAATACAAAAAGAGGCGAAAGATGATTCTTCAGCAGCAGTAAACGTTATGGCCTACTACGTTCCGCGCGAAGGTTACATGCCCGATCAGTTGCCGCTGGAACAGTTAACGCACATCATTTTTAGCTTTAGTAAAGTAATTGATGGTAAAATGCAGTTTCGGAATGAAAATGCCGATTCAATTATGAAACAACTGGTGGCACAAAAGGAAAAGTATCCGCAGTTAAAAGTTATGATTGCTTGTGGCGGCTGGACTGCGGACGGTTTTTCAGATGCAGTTTTTTCCGAACAAAGCCGGACGAAGTTTATCGCCAGTACAATCGATTTTATTGAAAAGTACCAGTTGGATGGCGTGGATATCGATTGGGAATACCCGGCTATTCCGGCAGGGGGAACAAAAGCACGCCCCGAGGACAAGGAAAATTTTACCCTTTTGATGAAAGGTTTGCGTGAGGCGATGGATCAACTCGATCGTCCGCAAACGCTAACTTTTGCATCGGCAGGATGGAAACGCTACTATAAAAATGTGGAATTGCTGGAGGTGATGAAATACGTTGATTATATGAATGTAATGACCTACGACCAGGCCGGTGGTGGAACAACGTTTGCCACACACCACACAGCCTTGGGGCACCGTTCGCTGGCAGATATTGCCGAAACACCACTTGGCGTGGCTATGACACAACAAAATGCCGAATTGCCCGAAGGCGAGGATTTATGGGAACCACAGTCGGCCGAAGAAATTATTTGCTTTTGTGTGGATAAAGGTGTCGATCCGAAGCAGATTGTAATTGGTGCCGCATTTTACGGCCGCGGCTGGAAAGGTGTTCCGCCTGAAAATAATGGATTGTACCAAACCAATACTGGTCCGATTAGTGGAGGAACTTCCTATTCGGTTCTGTTAACTGATTTTACGGAAGACGATGGTTATGAAAAACACTGGGATGCGGCGGCTAAAGCTCCGTTTCTTTATAATCTCGCCGACAGCATATTTGTGACCTTCGACGACACCGTTTCGGTAAAACTAAAAACACAATACGCCAAAGAAAATAATCTGGGTGGAATAATGTTTTGGCAGCTTAGCAGCGATAGCAAAGACGAAGCAAGTTTATTAAAGGCCATTTATACCGAGGCATCAAAAAAGTAAGTTCAGGCATGGCGCATCGGTTTTTGATTGCTAAATTTGTGCGAGAAGCTATAGCCACATGGAGGATTTTTCTGTACTATTTTCTTATTTCGAAAAAATTGGTAATCGCAAACTGACGGATACCGAAAAAGCGGAGATTGTTTCAGTTTTCAGGAAAGAAACGTTTAATAAGAAACAGCGGATTTTTAATGCCGGCGATGAAAATACGCGTCATTACTATATCGAAAAAGGATTGCTTCGTATGTATATTATCGACCAAAGCGGGAAAGAGTTTAACCTGCTTTTTGGTAAAGAGCGGCAGTGGCTGGGCGATTTAGGAACGCCTGCAACTACGTCGTATTATTTAGAGGCCGTGGAGAAAACCACCGTGTTTTCTATTTCTGAATCGGCATTTGCGGCTATTATGAGCAAGTACACCGAGCTGAGTTCTAATATCAGGCGCTCGTATATCTTTCTTCAGAAACGTTTTGTGGCCATCCTTTCAAAAACCGCCGAAGAGAATTACGAGGAACTTTTAAACAACGATCCGGATCTTGTTCAACGCCTTCCACAATACCACATTTCATCGTACCTGGGAGTAACTCCCGTGTTTTTAAGTAAGATTATTGCCAAAAAAGCAAGAAAAAGAGACTAAAAGGTGTTTTTCTTAAACTAGTTTATTTTTTTCATATCAAATCTCCCGTATGTTTGCAGTAGAAAATTATTAGTAAACATTAAACAAAATTGAAAATGAAAAAATTAGCTACATTATTAGTACTTGTAATAGCAATTGCAACAGCAGGATTTGCATCGAACGGAAAGGACGACAAAGCAACATACAGCGTTGACACAAAAGCCAGCAAAGTATATTGGACAGGTAAAAAAGTTGCAGGTGAACATACCGGATATGTGTTAATTGAAAGCGGAAAAGTACACGTTAGTAATAACGCAGTAACAAGTGCCGATATTAAAATGGACATGACCTCGATTGAAGTAACCGATCTTGAGGGAGAATGGAAAGACAAGTTGGTTGCCCACCTGAAAAATGACGATTTCTTTTCGGTTGATAAACATGCTGAGGCAGAATTTAAAATTACTTCATTCGAGAACAATAAGGTTGTTGGCGACCTTACCATTAAAGGAATAACAAACGAAGTATCGTTTCCGGCGGAAGTGAAAATTGAAGGAAACGAGTTAACCGCATCGGGTACTGCCTCTATCGACCGCACAAAATGGGACATCAGATATGGGTCCGGAAAATTCTTCAGCGGGCTTGGCGATAACATGATTAAAGATGAATTCGAGATTAAATTTGAATTGAAAGCTACAGCTTCTGAAGAGTAATCTTTGGGGAAGTAAAATAATACGCCATAAGAAAACAAAAAAACAATTAAGGTTCGGAAGAAGGGAGTTAGTGAGGAGTTTGTGAAGGAGAGAACCTTGGCCGGTGTCTGAAAATGTGCTTAAAGCATTACCGGGCACCGGCTTTTTTTTCAGAAAGTCAGTTCAGAGACAACAATTTTTTTGATCCCTCCAAACTTTCCGCTAACTGGCGGAGAGGGATTATCCCCTTTGGGGGACGAAAGGGGGCAGAAGCACAGGATTAATCTGAGAATGCTTCATTTGAACGGCAGTAAGTAAAGATATGATTCCCAGACAAAATGAATGTTAAAAAAAAGAAAGCAATGAAAACAATAGTATATAAAGCAGATTCAAGAGGATATGCCAACCACGGTTGGTTAGAGGCACGACACAGTTTTAGTTTTGCGAATTATTTCGATCGCGAGCGAATGAATTTCGGAGTGCTGCGTGTGTTAAACGACGATGCCATTGCCGGAGGGCAGGGGTTTGGAATGCACCCGCACGACAATATGGAAATTATTACCATTCCGTTGGAGGGCGATTTGGAACACAAAGACAACATGGGCAACCAGGCCGTTATTCGCGAAGGCGATGTGCAGGTTATGAGTGCCGGAACAGGCGTTTACCACAGCGAGTTCAACCATCATCCGGATAAAACACTAAAGCTTTTCCAGATATGGTTGTTCCCCAACAAACAGAATGTGCAGCCGCGTTACGATCAGATCTCGATTCGCGATGTAGCCGAAAAAAATAAACTGTACCAGGTGCTTTCGCCTAACCCTGATGATCAGGGCGTTTGGATTCACCAGGATGCCTGGTTTTTCCTGGGTAATTACGATGCCGGAAAAACAGATTCGTACACCATTAAAAAACCGGGAAACGGAATTTATGTAATGGTGATAGACGGAGCGGTGAACATTTCGGGAGCTGAATTGTCGAAACGTGATGCAATTGGAATTTGGGACGTTGAATCGATTGAAATTAGTGCTACAACGGATGCCCGGATTTTGTTAATGGATCTGCCCATGCAGATTGACTAAAGATAAAAAAAGAGATAGTGTAATATGGAAGTTATGAAGAAGTATGAGATCCATCCATTATTAGAAGAAAGATGGAGTCCGCGGGCCTTTTCGTCCGAGCCCATTGCCGAAGACGATGTTAATGAGGTTTTTACAGCTGCATCGTGGGCTGCCAGTGCAATGAATGAACAGCCGTGGCAATACGTTTATGCCATGCGTGGCACACCGGGTTTTGATGCCCTTTGGGATTGCCTGGCAACAGGAAATAAACCGTGGACGAAGCAGGCGGCTGTATTATTTGTTGCCATAAAAGTTGACACATTTTCGGAGAATGGTGAGCCCAATATATGGGCGATGCACGATGTGGGTATGGCCAATGCACAGTTGTTGCTTCAGGCAACCAGTAAAGATATTTATGGCCACCTGATGGCGGGTTTTGGCAGCGACCAGGTTAAAGAGCTGTTACAACTGGATGAAAACCATACTCCGGTGTGTATGGGCGCCCTGGGGTATTTGGGCGATGCCGATTTGCTGGATGAACCTTACCGCTCGAGAGAAAAGGCGCCACGAACCAGAAAAAATTTAAAAGAATTTGTGAGGAAGATTTAGAGTAGATAGAAGGTAGTATATTTCACGAAAAATCCCGGTTTGTTTTCAAGCCGGGATTTATTTTATGATTTATAAAAGAGTGTTTTTCTTTACTGATTCAAATTCAGTTTACAATTTTCTGATTTTAATGTTTTGGAACCATACGGTATATCCATGGTCCTGCAAACCGATAAAACCATCTTTTGCAATTCCTTCCTGGAAACCTTCAAAACTTTTGAATTTGCTGTTTTCTACCAGCTGGTCCCATTCATCGGTCCAGTGGCTGTACGAAACTACCTCAGTACCATTCATCGATACCGTTACTTTTCCGTCTTTAACTTTAATTACACAGGTATTCCATTCGCCTGCCGGATTAACGGTTTCAGGATCAGCCGCAATCATATCGTACAACGAACCTGCCAGGTGGCTGTCTATTTTATTGTCGGTAGCGTCTTTATTGTCGAGTACCTGAATTTCCGGAGCAGCATAATAAATTGGTTTTCCGGGCAACTCGCGTACGTAATAGAAAATTCCTGAGTTGGCCATTTTCCCGGCTTTCCAGTCAATCGAGAATTCAAAATTGTTGTACTTCTCTTTCTCGAAAATAATATCGCCACCGGCTCCGTGCCCCGGTTCTTTCCCTTCTCCGGTAAAAACTTTCATGGCACCATCTTCTATCTCCCAGTTGGCAGGCATGGCTGTTCCATTGTATTGACGCCATCCGTTGAAATCTTTTCCGTTAAACAGCAAAACCCAGCCTTCTTTTTTCTCTTGCGATGTTAGTTTGTTTGCTTTTTTCGAAAACGCTGGATTGGCAATCAACAATGCTGCCATCACAGCGAAAGTGTAAAAAATACTTTTTCTCATGATAAATTTATTGAAATTACGGTTTAATTGATTGGCCATAAATATAGCAAAAACAATTCGGCTATTTTTATTCCCAGGTGAATTCCATATCCTTGAATTCTATCTGAGCTGATTCGCGGGGGCTTTTGCAAGCGACCGCCAAGCCGACTAATGTGTATTTCGGCATTTTTTGCTCGTGCACTGCGCAGAGGTGCCAATTTGAATTATCGAGGCTAAAGTAGGATTTGAAAATGTTACCGCGTCGTTGCAATCTGATCCATGTATTTAAGGAATCATTAAGGAGAATGTTTTCATTTTTCAGGGGATTTGTTGAGATCAATTGGGGTTGTTTTCTCTTGTTATTACGGAACAATAACCTTAATTTTTCAGAATTAGTTTCGTTTGCAGATTCTCCGGTTTTAATATGAAAAAATACGTAATGTGATTTTTTGCTCAAATTAGTTCTAACCATAATTCCCGCCATCGCTTGTACCTGCTCAGGCGAGAGGTTTGTTGCCTGAACACTCACATCGAAATCGCCGTCCATTTGCATAAATGCCAAATAATAATCATCATTTTTTCCTTTACTCTGCACGAAAACTTCCAGCCGTTCGGGATTGATGATCTTTCTGGATTTTGTTCCCAGATTAAATTCTTTTAGGTTAGGAAATGGAATTATTGCTCCGCTACTGTATAGTCGTTTTAAGCCTTCTTCTCCAAAATTGTTTAACAGCTCGGGGATTTCATTTCGTGTAATAATTCTTTTATTGTTAAAAGCGGAGTAAATGTCTGATTGGTTGGTGTTTTCAGGTGTTGTTCCTGGTTCTTGTACCCACCAACACCATAAAATTCCACTTGTATTCATTTTTTCAACTGGTGGTATCCGGGTAGAACCGGCAAAAATCAGAGGTGTTGATGATTCATCTGTGTTTTCAGAAAAAGGGGCAAATAAATCATCATTGCGTGCTACGCTATAGTCGTCAGAACTTATTCTAATCATATCTACGTATTTATTTCCTGCAAATCGATTTCCCTCCATATTTTCACCAAAACTCTGAATCCATATCAGGTTGTTTAACTGGCGCTTGTTTGTAAAATAGTTGAACATGGTTTGCCAGAGCTTATTTAACTGATCCGGCCTTAGTTTGCTCCACCAAAATCGATTACTGTTTATATCCGCGAAAGGATTCCACAGCACCGGGACTCCGGCATCTTTTAACTTTTCAAGGTGATCTGCAGTTCTATCCAATTCCTGGTAAAAAGCTTCATGTTCAGCAGTGCCATCCTGAAAACACTGCGCAATATCTGTTTCCTGTGTAGCAGAAGTATTGTTATTCTTTATAGGAGATATTTGCCAATTCCATGTAACCAGGGGGATATTTCCGCTTGTATATCGGTCGATTGTATTTCTGATCCTGATTTCATTTTCTCTTTCCAGTCCAAGTTCAATACCAAAAATTGCCGGCTTTTTACCGGTTAAAATATAGAGGTATTCATGCTCGTTGTCAGCATCGGAGTTATACATCTGACCGGTGAGAATCTTTTCACCTGCTATAAACTGAAGATACTGGTACAGCGCCTTCACCTCAGGTGTAGGATTGATGGTACATAATTGTCTGGAAACCGATGAGATTGAACCGGGTATTTGTGTGTTTTTGCGATCTTGTGCCTTTGCCGATAGCGAAAATACTAAAAAGCAGATTGCGAGTAAACGGGGCACACCGGAGGTTATACTGTTGCGTTGTATTTGAAAATTTAGCATACTCTTATTTTACTTGTTTACAGATGTATAATCCAAACTCAATACCAAAACGTAAAGGCTTGTTCCCTTTTGAAGTGGACAATGGATTATACGCATAATTGGTACGAAACTTACTTATTGGTTCCGAAATTGTATTGTCATTATTTATATTCTTACCATTACCGATACTATTGATTCCCTTATATCCGGCAATTCCCACTTTGAAAATCAGGACACCTGAAATTGGGAGGCTTATTCCGGCACCGGCACGGATTGAAAGGATATTCTTCTTTAAAGTTAATTCCGTATCCAGGGCTCTGTCAGTGTAAAAGCCCAGTTCCGGGATATTCTCAAGTTTTACGCCCCACTGCGGGTAGTATCCTGATGTACTGTATGTTCCTGATGTTGTGTTGTTTTCACTTATCAGATACGAATATTCAAAACCAATGTCGATGTAATAGCCTAATTGCGAAATGTTTACCGTTCCGTATTCTACACTCACAGGTACATTCAAATAGATAGGATTGATGGTATGTTCGGCAGATAGTATTTTAAGGGTTTCAATATAGGTATCGTTGTCGATGTCAACCAGCGGCTGAGAAACGATTTCTCCGCTACCGGTAAGCGTCGTTTTATAACCTGAAAGCCCGAAGCCTGCTTTTATTTTTAGCATGGGGGCAATTTCGCGAAAATAGCCGGCGCTAAAAGTATAGGCCAGGTTAGCATCCGATTCCCAAACCCCGGATGTTGCTCCTTTGTTTTTAATTTGTATTAATCCGGGCGAAGCTTCGGTATAAAATCCCCATATCGGATCGATTGTATTTCTGATAAGAGGCTGTTTTGTGGTGGTTTCTTCGTTTTGATTTGTTTTATTTTTAATCTCTTTGCCTAAGGCCATAACCCTTGTTGGAAAATTAACTATTGAGACAAAGAGAATGAGGCAAATTATGGATATCGATCTGTTCATATTGTTCACTCTTTAGTTTTGGGTGATTGAAAGTTTTTTTGCCTGTAACCATTGTCCATTATTGTATAAAATAACAGAGTAAATGCCTGGTCTCAAGTCTTTGGTGTCAATACGTTGCGGGATTTGAGTAATGGGAACTTCTATAGTGCAAACACCGCTAATCGAAAATACTTTAGCCGTCAGGTTTTGTATATTTTGTATTTGCCTCGTATCAATTGCCAGAGTAAAACTGGTACTTGCAGGATTGGGGAATATGCTGAAAACGGTTTCCGTTTCGGTAATACCGGATTTATTGTCAGCATCAATAGTTCCCGAACTTTGATTCCCTGTATAGTAATAATTAAATTTTGAAGAGTGGCCATCCGGGAATGTAACCTCTATCGTAAAAATATTACCATTTAATCTGTCGGATTCAAATATGTAATAAAATTGGTTGGTCGCATTTAATAGCTTTTCATCGTTCATATACCATTGATATTGTAATGAGTCGGTGGCAAAAATAAGTACTGCAACATTACTATGTGGCTTTCCAATAATAGTTGTATCAATGGCAATTGTATCGGTATCCATTCGAATTGTGAGCGTGACAGGAGTTCGGCCTAAGCTGATACATCCGGTAGTGGTATTGAGCGCTTCAGCAAAGTACGTAACGGTACCGATTGTATCCAAAACCGGCGATGTAATTTCTTCCCCGCCGCTGTCATTCTCAAACCATACAATAACCGTGTTGGGATCTGAAATTGCCTCTGCTGTTAAAGGTATAATTGAATCAGCATCAGTTACGATACTTGTTTGATTATTCGCAACAGGCAGCGAAGGTATGGCATAAGGCGTAACGGTAACAGTTGATTCCAGACTTTTACAATTGTTGTTTTTTTGCCAAATGGTATATTCACCTTCTTCTGAAACTTTAATACTTGAATTTTCGGTGCTATCAGTTTGGTTGTTGAATTTCCATACAAACCATGCGTTCTCTTCCAGATTCTGCATTGTTATTGTTGATTCACCACAATTATTTAGCACCTCAATTTCGGGTAACAGGGTACCGTTTTGAGGTGTGGCAAGGATAGAAGCAGCATCGCTCATGCATCCGTTTACGGTTTGTGTAACCGAATAGGTGCCGGCAGTGGTAACAGTAATACTTTCTGTTGTTTCTCCGGTACTCCAAAGCAACGTTCCGGTATAGTTTGATGCTGTAAGTACAGATTCGCCGCAATTATCCTGAACCGAAACAGTGGGTGCCGGAGGCGGATTTGGATCAGCAAGACTTGCATTAACATCCATGGCCGAGGCGCAATCGTTTACTGTAATGGTAAGATTGTTATAGGCGCCGGCTGCTGCGGAAACAGTTGCTGTATTTCCTGAAACGATAACCCCGGAGAAGGTTCCGGCGTCGTAAGTAATTGAATAGGTTCCATCTGGTACTCCTGTAAACGTAAAATTGAGTGAGCCCATTTCGCCGCACTCAAGCGGATCTGTTTTTGTTACGGCCAAAGTAGGTACTGTTTTTGGGGCAGCGGTAACCGAAGCTGCGTTACTGATGCATTCATTCAGCATCTGGGTTACCGAATAGCTCCCCGCTTCGGTAACAATAATACTTTCAGTTGTCTCTCCGGTACTCCAAAGCAGTGTGCCGGTATAATCGGAAGCTGTAATAACACTCTCCCCGCAGTTGTCCTGTAATGCAATGGTGGGAGCCGGAGGTGGGGTAGGTTCTGCAAGGCTTGCATTAATTCCCGCGTCAGAAGTGCAGCCATTTACCGTAATCTGTAAGTTGTTATAGGTTCCTGCAGCAGCGGTAACCGAAGCGGTTCCCGAGGAAACAGTAACATTGTTGAAAGTACCATCATCATAGGTAATTGTGTGGTTCCCATTGGGTACATCGGTAAATGTAAAATTCAGCGAACCGTTTTCGCCACAGGCAGTAGGATCAGTTTCAGTGATTGCTAATGTAGGTATTGTTTTTGGCGTAGCTGTGGCCGAAGCAGCATCGCTCATGCATCCGTTTACGGTTTGTGTAACCGAATAGGTGCCGGCAGTGGTAACAGTAATACTTTCTGTTGTTTCTCCGTTACTCCATAGCAACGTTCCGGTATAGTTTGATGCTGTAAGTACAGATTCGCCGCAATTATCCTGAACCGAAATAGTGGGTGCCGGAGGCGGGTTCGGATCAGCAAGACTTGCATTAACATCACTGGCAGAGGCGCAATCGTTTACTGTAATGGTAAGATTGTTATAAGCGCCGGCTGCTGCTGAAACAGTTGCTGCATTTCCTGAAACGATAACCTCTGAAAAGATTCCGGCGTCGTAAGTTATTGAATAGGTTCCATCTGGTACTCCTGTAAACGAAAAATTGAGCGAACCGTATCCTCCACAGGTAATCGGGTCAGTTTCAGTAACAGATAGTATTGGGGTTGGTCTTACAGTAACCGAAACAGAAGCACTTGCCTGACAACCATTCGCATCTGTAACCTCAACAGAATAGTTCGTGCTTACTGCTGTGGCAATATTGCTGATTACCGGATTTTTTTCTGTGGAACTAAATCCGTTTGGTCCAGTCCAAGAATAAGTATAATCAGGTGTTCCTCCTGTTGGATTGGTTGATAAAATCAGTTCATCGCCTTCACAGATAACTGACGCTGAAGCACTAGCTATAGTTGAGAGGGCGTCCGGAATTGTTATTTGATAGCTACAATTCGCTTCATTACCAGTTGCATCAGCCACAGTGTATTCGATGGTCGTCGTTCCCCTATTGAAGGAATAAGTTCCGATTGCACCATTTCCGGAGTCGTTCGTATCTCCAGTCATTGTCCAATTTATACCTGTCACTCCACAGTTATCATCATAATCTGGAGTGGCAACATTTATTATACCTGTACAAGCTGAATTTTCGGTGGCGGTGTAGGATGCAGAGCAGTTGATTGTTGGATTTATATTGTCCTGAACAGTAACAGTAGCAGTACACTGATCGGTATTGCCATCAAGGTCTTCAACTGTTAATGTAAGAGAATTCGGACCTACATGGCTACAATCAAATGCTGTCTGACTTGCAGTTAATGATGCTATTCCCGTATTATCTGTACTTCCGCCATCTATATCGGCTGCAACAATTGTCGCATTTCCCGAGTCGTTAAGCTGTATTGTAATATTTTGGCATACAGCCGTTGGTGGGTCTGAATCCGCTATTGTTACAGTTGCTGTGCAATTATCGGTATTGCCATTGTCATCGGTTACGGTCAGGGTTACGGTATTGTCCCCAAGATCTGCTGCTGTAAAGCTATTGGGAACAACTACGATTGATGCTATTCCGCAATTATCGGTACTTCCATCATCAACATCTGCACCAGAGATAGTAGCATTGCCCGTTCCATCAAGAGAAACAGTAATGTTCTTGCATACGGCAGAAGGGGCAACATTGTCCTCTACGGTAACAGTAGCAGTACACTGATCGGTATTGCCATCAAGGTCCTCAACTGTTAATGTTACAGAATTAGAACCTACATGGCTACAATCAAATGCTGTCTGACTTGCAGTTAATGATGCAATGCCGGTATTATCGGTACTTCCACCATCTATATCGGCTGCACCAATTGTAGCATTTCCCGAGCCGTCAAGCTGGATTGTAATATTTTGGCATACTGCTGTTGGTGGGTCAGAATCCACTATTGTTACAGTTGCTGTGCAATTATCGGTATTGCCATTGTCATCGGTTACGGTCAGGGTTACGGAATTGGCTCCAAGATCTGCAGATGTAAAGCTATTGGGAACAACTACGATTGATGCTATTCCGCAATTATCGGTACTTTCATCATCAACAGCTGCACCGGAGATAGTAGCATTGCCCGTTGCATCAAGAGAAACGGTAATGTTCTGGCAAACGGCTGTTGGATTTATATTGTCCTGAACAGTAACAGTAGCAGTACAGGTTGATACAGTATTATCAGTGGCGGTTACAGTTAAAATAACGTTGTTATCACCAATATTTGTACAATCAAATGTTGTCTTATCCAATTCAAGAGATGCGATTCCACTTGGATCATTTGAGCCGTAATCTATCTCCTCAGGGGAAATAGTTACTGTTCCTGTTGCATCCAACTCAACAGTGATGTTCTGACAAAGTGCTGACGGTGCAGGTGCGACATTATCTTCAACGGTTATTTTTGCTGCATAGGTTGAGACATTGATATTGTTTTCGGTTACGGAAAGGGTTGGACACCCTTCAGGTAAAAGAGCCTCAGCGAGATTTGGTGATTTATTGGTGCCCGAATACAAATCATTACCCGTTGAGATTATATTTTCAGAAAAAACTGTTTGAGTAATAATTAGAAAAATTATTACCAGATGCGTTGCCATTATTTTCATATCAAACCGCTTAGTCAACTTAAAAGTTGGTTGTTAGCAAATGGGATCGCTCTGGAAGCAAAAGAATATCGGGTAAGAATTCTTTAGTGCTTTTTGGCAAGGTTCAGAAATCTGAATAACTTGTTTTATCACTTTTCGTTTTTCAATTTACAAAATTGACACGATAATTGCTAAAAAATATATTTAAACTAATTCCCTGTAACTTTTGAATGTGTTTTCAACGGCATTGTAAACGACTTTATTAGTTGTCTGTTTCCTAAATAAGCGTTATCGAAATTTCTGTTCTACCGGGTTTCTTTGCAGCGAATATCAAAATCTTTTTGTTGAGCCGGCGGTAAAGAAAGTTTATCGAATTAAAAATAGTACAAAATACAAATGACATTAAATACGTAGCTGAATTTTTTAGCTTCCTGATAGTTGGAGTGGTAAATACAGGACGTGCTTTGTATCCCGGTTGGCTGTTGCGTTTTCCGCCTAAAGGTAACTTTCTGCTGCACTAATGACGCTTTTTGTTTAGCGGGCCTGTTAGCGAAGTACCGACCATTGACAGATATAGCGATGAAAATGTTAAATTTGACCTGAATATTTTTTTATCAAAAAAAGGTTGGTTTACCGTAAAATGATTAGTTTTTTCAAATGGTAACCGGTTTTGTACAGCCATCCTTGTATTTCTAAATAAACAAAATGAATACTACAAAAATTGCAATTGTCCTGTTTGTGCTACTTCTGCAAACTCAGTTCGGATACGCTCAAAACCAAATTCCTTATTTGAAAAAATCGGGAGCTAAAACGCATCTGGTTGTTGATGGAAAACCATTTATTGTTTTAGGAGGAGAGTTAGGCAATTCGTCTTTTACATCAACAGCGTACATGAAACCTCATTGGGAGACGTTAAAAGCGATGAACCTAAATACAATTCTCGCACCCGTTTATTGGGAATTGATTGAACCCAAAGAGGGACAATTTGATTTTAAATTATTCGACGAGCTTTTGGCGGAGACCCGAAAAAACGATATGAAACTGGTTATCCTTTGGTTTGGTTCGTGGAAAAACAGCATGAGTAGCCATGTGCCATCGTGGGTAAAACAAAACCAGGACAAATATCCACGAGCCATTGATGAAAGAGGTGTAAGCCAGGAAATACTAACCCCATTTAGCGAAAACAATCTGCAGGCTGATTTAAATGCTTTTAAAGCGCTAATGAAACACATTAAACAAGTAGATAGCGAACAGCAAACAGTTATTATGGTGCAGCCCGAGAATGAAATTGGAATGTTACCGTCGGCCAGGGATTATCACCCGTTGGCCAATCAGCTTTTCAATAGCCAGGTTCCCACTGAATTAACCGATTATTTGCAGAATAACAAAGAAAACTTAGTTCCTGAATTTTTGAGTATCTGGCGAAAAAACGGTTATAAAACAGAAGGTAGCTGGGAAGAGGTTTTTGGTCCGGGCTATGCAACTGATGAATTATTTATGGCCTGGTATTTTGCTAAATTTACCGAGGAAATAACCCGGGCAGGAAAAGAAATTTACCCCTTGCCCATGTATGTGAATGCCGCATTAATACGGCCGGGTAAAATTCCCGGAGAATATCCCAGTGCCGGCCCGCTACCACATTTAATGGATATTTGGAAGGCCGGAGCACCTTCTGTCGATATGCTTTCGCCCGATTTCTACACGCCCGATTTTGAGTACTGGAACGACCTTTATGTGCGCCAAAATAATCCGCTCTTTATTCCCGAACACCGTTTTGATAATACTGTAGGTGCAAAAGCATTGTTTGCAATTGGTCATTATGAAGCTATCGGGTTTTCCCCATTCGCCATCGAAAGTACTATAAATACGGAACTGGCGAATGCCTATAATTTAATCAGGCAACTTCATCCTTTAATAACTGAAAACTTTGGCCGTAATAAACTGGAAGGTGTTTTGCTCGATAAAGATAAAATACTAAGCACCGTTGTTTTGGGCGATTACGAATTTTCGTTTAAAAACAGTTACACCTTAGGCTGGGAGGCAGGAGCTACAAATGATGTTTGGGATTCAGGTGGCGCACTAATTGTTCAAACCGATACGAATGAGTTTTATATTGCCGGCTCGGGAGTTGTGGTTACGTTTAAAAACTGGAAGAAGAGGAACAAAATTGTTGGCATTTTAAAGTGCGAGGAAGGTAGTTTTGAAAACGGAGACTGGAAGGTGTTACGCCACCTTAACGGCGACCAAACCCACCAGGGACGACACGTACGAATTAGCCACGGAGATTATTCTATTCAGCGAATTCAATTGTACGAATATGAATAAACGATTCAGTGACCAACTTTTACCAATGCCGAGTGACTAAAACCATTTCTTCATGTGGTTCAAAAGCCTGGGGCGGCATAGTTGTTTTTCGCAACCCGACTGTTTTGTTTTGTGGATTAAACTTCAGATAATTACCTTTGTTAAAATGGTAAACGTAATTGAAATGAATGCTGCTGAAATAAAATTAGACTTATTTAGAAGGATTGATAATTTATCTGGCGCACAGCTTAAACTGGTTTATAATGAGATTGTAAGCCTGCTTAATGCTGAAAATGAATATAATCTAACAGACGAAGAAGTAAATGCGGTAGAGGAGGCTTTAACTGACAGCCAAAATAATAACGTTTATTCATCGGATGAGGTAAAAACCGAAGCACAAAAAAGATACCCCAACTTAAAATTTAAATGAGACAGATACGCTGGACAAACAAAGCCAGACTTGATTATTTTGAGAATGTTGATTACCTGTTAAAGCATTGGTCGGAAAAAGAAGCACAGAATTTTATCGACGAAGTTTACCATATCGAGTTTCTTTTAAAGCAGGGGAATATTGATTTTCAGCCTACCAACTATTCCGGTGTAAAACGTTTGGTTATCAGAAAGAAAATCACATTATTTTACAGGACTGTAAATGATAATACAGTGGAGTTTTTAAGGTTTTGGAATAATCATCAGAACCTGAAAACGTTAGACCTGGATTAATATTACGTCTCACAACTGTATGTTTTATTAATCTTTAACGAAATATGCAATTCAGTTTTCATCGTTTAAAATAGGCTGAATCTTTGGTTCTTTTACCAATGCCCAATAACTAAAACCGTTTCCCCCACCACTTCTTCAAACGCTCCAGTATTTTCAGCTCGGCTGCGTTGTTTTGTGGCTGGTAAAGGCGGTTATTTTTAATTTCTTTTGGAAGGAAATCCTGCTCCACGAAATTACCGTCGTAGGCGTGGGCATATTTGTAATCTTTTCCGTAACCAATTTCTTTCATCAACTTGGTAGGTGCATTTCGTATGTGTAGCGGCACCGGAAGATCGCCCGTTTGTTTTACCAGTGCAATGGCATTATTTATGGCTTCGTAGGCCGAATTACTTTTTGGCGAGGTAGCCAGGTAAATGGTACATTCCGATAAAATAATGCGTGCTTCGGGCATCCCGATTTTATGCACGGCATCGAAAGTGTTTTGTGCCATCAATATTGCATTCGGGTTGGCCAGACCAACATCTTCGGCGGACAGAATCAGCAAACGGCGGGCAATAAATTTAATGTCTTCGCCCCCTTCCAGCATTCGCGCCAGCCAGTAAACCGCCGCATCCGGATCGCCACCACGGATACTTTTTATAAATGCCGAAATAATATCGTAGTGCATTTCGCCTTTCTTGTCGTATATCGAAAGGTTTTTCTGCAGCTTGTCGGTTACTTTTTTATCGGTAATAACAATGTTGTCGCTGTCTTCGCCAAGTGTAACCAGTTCCAGTACATTTAACAGTTTCCGCGCATCGCCGCCCGAATAACGCAATATCGCCGAATCTTCGCGCAGTGTAATCTTTTTCTCCTTAAGAACGGTATCTTTTTTTGAGGCTTGTTTGATGATCTTTAACAAAGCAGCTTTATCCAAATGATCCAGAATATACACCTGGCAACGCGAAAGCAGGGGAGAGATCACCTCGAACGAAGGATTTTCGGTTGTAGCGCCAATTAATGTTATGGTACCATCCTCAACAGCTCCCAGCAACGAATCTTGCTGCGATTTACTAAAACGGTGTATCTCGTCGATAAACAATATCGGGTTTGGACGACTGAAAAACGCTTGTTTTTTGGCTTTGTCAATTACATCGCGAATATCTTTTACGCCCGAGTTTATGGCGCTAAGCGTGTAAAATGGCCGGTCAAGCGTGTTGGCAATTATCCGTGCAAGTGTGGTTTTTCCCACTCCCGGAGGGCCCCACAAAATCAACGAAGTTATTTTGCCCGAATCAATCAGTTTGCGCAAAACAGCATCCTTTCCAACAAGGTGTTCCTGCCCGATGTAGTCGTCTAATGTTTTTGGTCGTAAGCGTTCTGCTAGTGGCTGATTCATAATTTAAGGCAAAAGTAAAAAGTACTAAGTCAAAAGTGAAAAGGCAAAAGTAAAAAATCAAATTAAAAAGAGTGGAGTTCTACTGGCAGTCCCTTTTAAATTTTAACCACAAAGTTTCACAAAGAAAGCACGGAGTTACACAAAGTTTTAATATTGCCCAATCTCCATCAATCTCTATCAATCTCCATCAATCTCTAATCAATCTCTAATTGCAATACCGTTTAATAATGTTGTAAGCCCCGTCGATTCCAAGTTCGCCGGCGCGGCTTAAATCCATTGCGCCGCCTTCAATATCGTCGAGGAATATTTTTGTAAGCCCGCGGTTAAAATAAGCTTCTGCAAATTCGGGCTCCAGGTCGATGGCCCGATTTAAATCTTCCACTGCACTGCGGTATTCGCCCAGCCGCAGTTTTATAAACGCACGGTTGTAATAGCCAAAAAAGAAATCGGGATCGAGAAACAGTGTCACGGCATAATCATCAAGAATTTCCTGGTATTCCACAGTCGATGGCTTTTCATTGCTGTTGTCGTTAATCTTTCCCTCGTTTAAGGTCAGCGAATTGTTTGAGCCCACTCCCGCTAAAAGTTCCACCTGCTCTTTTAATTTGTAACGTGTGTTGGCACGTGTAAAATAGGCCAGCGAAATTTTTTCATCCAGCGCTATTGCTTTATCCAGGTCGGCAAAAGCACTGTTGTAATCGCCCGTAAGACTGTAAAAAATACCACGGTTTAAATAGTTGTGCGCATTTTCCTGCACCTCTATCTTTTCGTTAAAAAACAATATAAAGTTCTCGAAAACCGATTGGGAAGTGGCTACCGGCTTATTGGAAATAGAGAGCAAAGGATTGTAGTTGTTCTCGGCATTTAAATCATCGATTACCACGTTGTAATACTGGAAGCGCTCGTAATCCACAGCGTTTTTCTCAAAAGCCGAGATAAAGAACATGGGCTGCAGATCGATAACAATATTTTTATCCTGAATCCGGCCATCCTCAACCTCCTCTACTTCCTCAGGAATGTCGCGGGTGTCTTCAATCACTAAATCCATACGCATGCGGCGCCGGCGTCTTTCAGCTTCCATTTCTTCTTTACGTTTTTCTTCATCCGATTTCTGATCGTCGACAGTGGCATTGTTTTGCTGCGGCGATTGTTGCTGATTGTTTTGCGCCAGTGCCTGCTGATTTGCCTGCGAGTTTTGCTGGTTATTATTTTGCTGTGATGATGAATTCTGTTGTTTTTGTTGCTGCTGTTGCTGTTGTGCCAGCTGTTCGGCATTAATTCGTCGCTGGCTTAAATCGAACTGCGGATTTAGTCGTGCCGCAATCTGGTAGTCCTGCTCATAGCCGGGGCGGTTTAGTATTTCGCGGGCCATGGCGCGGTTAAAATAGGCACTGGCCATTTCCGGATTTAGCTGTATCGCCATATCGTAATCCATAATGGCACTTTCGTAATCCTCCAGCTTGTGTTTTACAATACCCCGGTTGTTGAACGCCAGTGCATTTGTAGCATCAAAGCGAATACTTTGGTCGTAATCGCGCAGTGCCGAGGCATAATCTTCCAGCTCAAAACGCGCCAATCCGCGGTTTAAGTAGGCGGCAGCATAATGTGGCCTGATGATAATTACCTGGTTCAAATCGCTTATGGCTCCCTTAATATCGCCACTTACAATTTTGGCGTTGCTTCGGTTCATTAAAGCATGTGTCGATTTTGGATTTACCTCAAGCGCGTTGTCATAATCTTCAATGGCTCCTTCCAAATCTTTCAGCGCCAGTTTGGCAATCCCGCGGTTGTTGTATATCGATTCATCAGACGGGTCAAATTCCAGTGCCCGGTCGTAATCCTCAATGGCTCGTTTATACAGCCTGAGGTTGTGGTAGGCCATTCCGCGGTTGTTGTAAGCGCGCGGGTAATAGGGTTTTATTTCAATTGCTTTGTCGTAATCGGCAATTGCTCCGCGGTAATCTTCCAACGAATGTTTAGCCATTCCGCGGTACAAATACGCTTCTGCCAAATAAGGCTTAAATTCAATAACAATATTGAAATATTCGATTGCCCCCGTGTAGTTGCCAATTGATATGCGCGTTCGTCCAACTCTTATAAAGTGGTTGATATTCAATTGCGCTTCGGCCAGGAAACTCATCGATAACAAGAGTGCAAAAAGTATGGTAAGTTTCTTCATATTTTTATAGTACTGAGTATTTAATAGTGAGCAGCAAGTACTGAGCCGGCGATATTAAGACTTTTCGTATTGCAAGAATTTCAGCGCCAGGTCGTCTCACTACTCATATCTCATAATCTCACAGTCTTTCATACAAACAAACAAAAATAGTATTTTCATAGTTGCAAGTAATAAACAGTTAGGTTTTTTAACGAATAGCCACTTAAATCTAAAATTATGTGTAAACGCTGCGATTGGGGAACAAAAAACGAGTTGATGATCAGCTATCATGATGAGGAATGGGGAGTGCCGCTTCATGACGACGATAAATTGTTCGAATTCTTTGTGCTGGAGGGATTTCAGGCCGGATTAAGCTGGCAAATTGTGCTCAACAAACGCGAGAATTTTCGCAAAGCATTTGATCATTTTAACCCGCAAAAAGTAGCAGCGTATTCCGAAGATAAAATACAGGAGCTTATCGGGGATAAATCAATTATTCGAAACAAGCAAAAAATACGGGCCTGTGTAAACAATGCGCAACGTTTTTTGGAAGTGCAAAAAGAGTTCGGCTCCTTTGATCGTTACATATGGAAATTTGTTGATTATAAGTCGATTCAAAATCGCTTTAAAACGATTGGTGAATTGCCGGCCAAAACCGAGCTGTCGGATGCAATATCGAAGGACCTGAAATTGCGTGGATTTAAATTTGTTGGATCGACCGTAATTTATGCGCACATGCAGGCCACCGGCATGGTAAACGACCACCTGGTTGACTGCTTTCGTTACCGCGAAGTTCAGTGACCTGAGTCACATAATTGGATACATAACTTTTAATCTGAAAATCGACCGCTAATTTTTATGAAGTCTATCTTAAATTCTCTTTTCTAAAAAGAATAAATTGTTAATTTTGACGCTAATTCAAAAAAAAGAGGGGTAATAATTTAATATTTAATTGATGAAGTTGCGTTTTATTTTTACCGTATTAATTGCGGTATTTACACTAAGTGTATTTGCGGAGAATGATAAAAAGGAGAAAGGTTATGTTTTTGAAGACGAAATAACATTGGCTTCAACGCCTGTAAAAGACCAATACCGTTCGGGTACATGCTGGTCGTTTTCGGGGCTTTCATTTCTGGAGTCGGAAATGATTCGTTTAGGAAAACCGGAGGTCGATCTTTCAGAAATGTTTGTGGTTTGGCATACCTATTCGGTTAAAGCCGAAAAGCACGTACGTGTGCATGGCAATCTGAATTTTTCGGCAGGTGGTGCTTTTCACGATGTAACAAATATGATTCGTGAGTATGGCATTGTTCCCGAATCGGTTTACGATGGATTAAACTACGGCGAAGAAAAGCATGTGCATGGCGAAATGGATAATGTATTGAAAGACCATGTTGATGCTGTTGTAAAAAACGGAAACCGCAAACTAAGCACTGTATGGCACGAAGCCATTGAAGGTACCCTGAACTCGTATTTAGGAGAGTTGCCACAGAAATTTGAGTACGAAGGAAAACAATATACACCGCAAAGTTTTGCCAGCGATTATATTGGGTTAAACATGGATGATTATGTAGAGATTACTTCTTATACGCACCACCCGTTTTACGAGAAATTTATTCTTGAAGTGCCTGATAACTGGTCGTGGGATCAGGTTTACAATGTACCTCTTGAAGAGTTGGAAAATATTATCGATTATTCATTAAAAAATGGAATGACTGTGGCGTGGGCAGCCGATGTAAGTGAAAAAGGTTTTGCCACAAGTAATAAAGGTGTGGCTGTTTTGCCGGCCGCTCCCGAAGAAAATATGGACGATGCCGAAATTGCAAAATGGGAAGCGCTGCCACAAAAAGACAAAGAAAAAGAATTGTATAAACTCGACAATCCGGTACCCGAATTGGTCGTTACTCAGGAAATGCGCCAAAGAGCATTTGACGATTACGAAACAACCGATGACCACGGAATGCATATTATCGGTACAGCAAAAGACCAGGAAGGACATACCTTTTACAAAGTGAAAAACTCGTGGGGCGATTACAATAAATACGATGGTTATTTCTACGCCTCGAAACCTTACGTGAATTACAAAACAATGTGCATAATGGTGCACAAAGACGGCATACCCCAAAGTATAAGAGAGAAACTTAAACTTTAATTTTTAAGCCCTTCAGTTTCCCTGAGGGGCTTATTTTTTCTTCCATGTTTTCCCATACTGCGCTTGGCTGCCTAAAAAAATCGTTTACATTTGGATTGACTAAACAACTTCTGTTGAAAAGAGCATTTTTCAGTAATAGCACATACAGATGTAAACCAGCAATGAAGCGATTACTTATTATATTTCTTTTACTCACAGGTACACTACAGTATCTTTCTGCTCAGGAAGACTGGTCGTGGTGGAATAATGCACATGGCTGGGAATCCGGTGATCCGGGCTGGCGAAACTGGCTGATTATTTCGCCGGCATACCTGGGGCCAAATGCATTGCCGGTTCCGGAGCTTAAAAAAGGCTTTATTGAAGGACATACGGAGTTTGAGCTTACGGTATCGACCCACTTTCTTTCGGGCGATCCAACACAGGATATTTCGGGGCGGGCTTACCTGCCTTTTGCACAAAACAAAATTGCTATTGAAATGTATGGCGTGTTGCTGGAACATTATGCCTACACCGAAGAAATAAGAGACGAACGTTTTTCGCGCGATAAAGATGGAAAAGGCTATGCAATTGGCGATTTCTATTTCTCAACGCATATTCAACTTTTTAAAGACCGTGCTTTTCCAAATACCCTGTTTCGGATGATATTAAAAACCGCATCGGGAAGCAACTTTGAAGGTGCACGCTATGCCGATACGCCTGCTTATTCGTTCGATTTTAGTTTCTCGAAAGATTATGGACAAACGGAGACATTATTACTCCGCCCGCATGTAATGCTGGGGTTTTTCAGCTGGCAAACCAACGATGAGCTGAACCTGCAAAACGATGCCTTGCTATATGGCGCAGGTGCTGATTTTCAGAAAAACGATTGGTGTTTTACGCCGTCCTGGTCGGGGTATTTGGGCTATAAAAATAACGGCGACCGGCCCATGCAACTCAATTTTCAGCTCCGGAAAGAATACAATAAAAAAGCAATTTCAATAAAATACCAGCACGGATTACACGACTGGTTGTATAAAACCGTACGTTTTTCGTTCATTTGGAAACTTAATGGAATTGAGTAAGTTATCGTAAAACAGAATTTATACCTTTGCAATCGCAAAACTAGGTTGTGTTGTTGCAGCTTGAAACAGATAAGTACAAATCATGAAACGAGCATGTAAAATATTTACACTTAAGAGGATAATTAGAATTCATGCGAGTTCCATACGATGCCTTATAAATAAACAACTTTAATCGTATGAAAAAGCTTTCACTCGTAATATGTGTTTGGAATGAAGAGCCAAACATTAAACCATTGTCGGAACAAATAAAAGCAGCGCTCGAAGGAATTGACTACGAAGCGATTTTTGTTGATGACGGATCAACCGATAAAACACGTGAGGAGATCCGGAAAATAAACGACGACCGGTTTTTGTTGGTTGAGTTAAAACGAAATTACGGACAAAGTTCGGCACTGCAAGCCGGAATCGATCAGGCTGAAGGTGATTTTGTAGCTTTAATTGATGGCGACTTACAGAACGATCCGGCAGATTTACCAATGATGCTGAAAATGATTGAAGCAGAAGAATGGGATATGGTTGCGGGTGTACGTGCCAACCGTAAAGATGGAATGTTTCTGCGCAAAGTGCCCTCAAAAATTGCCAATTATCTGATACGCCGCGCTACCGGAATTTATATGAAAGACCTTGGGTGTACCCTGAAAATTTTTACCAACGATACCATAAAAAGCATTCATATTTATGGCGAACTGCACCGTTATATTCCTGCACTGGTAACGCTTGAAGGAGCCACAAAAATTACTCAGGTTGACGTGAACCACCGTCCGCGCACCTTTGGTGCATCAAAATACAACCTTAGTCGTACAACCCGTGTAATGAGCGACCTTGTGCTTATGGTATTCTTTAAGAAGTACCTGCAACGCCCGATGCACTTTTTCGGAAACATTGGTATTTTCACCCTGGCAATTGGAGTGCTGATAAACATTTATCTGCTCGTGCTTAAAATTATGGGTAATGATATTTGGGGCAAGCCATTATTATTGCTTGGTTTTTTGTTGGTTCTGGGTGGCATTCAGTTTATTACAACCGGTATTATTGCTGAATTACAGATGCGTACTTATTTCGAATCGCAACAGAAAAAGCCTTACCGGGTGAAACGTGTAACACCTGCTAAAGAAAATATTTAATGTAATTGGCGGTACCTTGGCTTTTTGTTAAAATATTATAACTTTAGCATACAATAAAACAAAAAAGCCAATAAAATGAAAACCCGTATTTTTCCCGTATTTTTCGCACTATTCTGTTTCGTTACAGTAAACAGCTTTGCCCAGCAACGTTTTATACAAGGTATTGTTACCACGTTCGACAGTATTACTATTGTAGGTGCCGAAGTCATGGTGAAAAGCTCAAAGGAAATTGTAAAAACTGATTCTCTGGGGCAATTCAAAGTTAAAGTGGATGGTAAGGATAAACTGAAAATATCTGCCAAAGGATTTATTAACCAGAATGTTAAGCTGGACGAAAAGACAAAGCTGGTTGCGGTTAATTTGAAGCTTAAAGCCGGAGAAAAAGCCAGGGAATATGCCATTGGATATGGCTATGTAAAAGATGGCGAACGATTAAATGCACTGGCCCAAATGACAAGTGATGATGTCGATTTCTCGCAGTACACCAGCATGTACGATCTGATGCGGGGACGTTTTGCGGGCGTACAGATTCAAAGTAACGGAGATATAATTATTCGTGGAATTAATTCGATAAACCTTAGTAGTGCAGCATTAATTGTTGTGGATGGCGTGCAGGTAGATGGCAGCGTAATGAGCACGCTGGTGCCTTCGCAGGTAAAAAGTATCAACGTCATTAAAGATGGCAGCGCGGCAATTTATGGTGCACGCGGAGCAAATGGCGTGGTGGTTATTGAAACCAAAAAGGGTACGGATGATTAATACATTCTGCTGGTAACCCGATAACGGGGATCGATACCGAAGATTAAATTATTGCAAATTAGATGTCTGCTGCTCAGGGTAAAACTGCCGGGTGGGCTATAATGGTTTTCGGAGAAACAGATTGCCTGTTTTCAGCAAAAAATAAAACTAAAGCAAATGAGTAAAGCCGTAACTGTAGCTACTTTCACAAGTAATTTCGACATGAAATACATGTTGTTTAAAGAAATGCTTGATGAAGCCGGCATTGATTTTATGCTGGTAAACGAGATAACAAGTACTATTGATGGTACTTTTAGCGGAAGCCCTACCAATATCGGTATTGAAATCAGGGTAATGGAAGATAAATTTGAAGAGGCCCTGGAGATTTATAATTCAATAAAATAACAAAAGCTAAAAAAGCGATGTATTTAATAGAAAGTACATCGCTTTTTTTGTTTTTATTCTACAAGTTCATAGCCCATATCCACTCCTTTATTTTTTGCGGGGATACCTTCATTCATCCATTTGGGCATTGGCGTACCTTTTAGGTAGTGGTCGAAAAACTGGGCCATCCGAATCTGGAAATCGTGTTTATCACGAATTTTGGTTGGCCAGTGGTCGGCATCATTGTAATTAAGCATCCAACTAGGTTTTTGTAAACGTCGGAGCCCGATAAAAAACTCAATTCCCTGGTACCAGGGCACGGCTCCGTCATCATCGTTATGCATTATCAGAATTGGCGTATTAATCTTGTCGAGGGTAAAAAGTGGCGAATTCTCCAGATAACGTAGCGGTGCTTCCCAAATCGATTTACCGATCCGGCTTTGTGTGTGTTCGTACTGGAACGACCGGTTTAAACCCGAGCCCCAGCGAATTCCGCCATAAGCACTAAACATATTTACCACCGGAGCTCCCGATTCAATAGCTGCAAACATATTGGTTCGTGTAGCCAGATAAGCAACCTGGTAACCTCCCCAACTATGTCCTTGCGCGCCAATGTGTGCTTCGTCAACAAAACCTTTGTCGATTAAGGCGGTAATGCCCGGCATCACACAATTAAAAGCCGACTCGCCCGGGTAGCCCTCTTTGTAATAAACATCGGGGTTAAAAACAATATAACCATGGCTGGTGTAATAATGATAATCAATGGTTGACCGATGGTTTTCGGGCATGTGGTAGCTCAACAGGTTTTGCGAACTTTTTTCGTAAAAATTCACGATCATCGGGTATTTTTTGTTCGGATCAAAATCTTCAGGTTTGTGTAAAGTGCCTTTTAAAACCAATCCGTCGAGCGAACGCCAGCTTACCAGTTCGGCGGTGCCCCACTTAAATTCGTTCTGTTGGGGTGCGGCATCGCTTATCTGTGTTTCCTTTTTAAAGCGCAGGTTGGCGGCAATCAGGTTGGGGTAGGTTTCAAAGTCTTCTTTTGTAAAAATAACCAGATCGGCATCTTCGGCTTTTACAGGTCTTCCTAACTTGTAATTCTGACTAAAAAGAACTTCGGGTGCTTTGTTTTTACGAAGGTCAAGAGCATAATAGGCATCGGTGCGCGAAACTTCATTATGCCCGGTTAGCAGAACGGTTTCCGACGGGGCAATACCTGTGTTTGGTTCCGGATTAAAACGAACAAGGCGGTAGTTGATCTTTTCGGTTCTGCCATTTTGGGTGAGGTTTACCGGGGCAGTAGCATTCGTTGGATCAACTTTCCAAAGGTCGTAACGATCGTAAATCAGTATGGCTTCATCATTCTCAAGCCAACCGGCCGTGCGATATGATCCGGGAAGATTAGGTACATCGTTTAATTCGTCGGCCGTTTGAATGGTAGCCGGATCAGTAATTTGATATTCCGTGCCACTTGCCATATCGTAAGTATTCCAGGTGGTATCGATGGCATTATACCAGTACACAAATTTCCCGTCAGGGGAAACAGACGGAGTAGCCCGACAGTCGGTTTTAATTTTTTCAGCCTCTCCTGAATGGATATCAATCAGGTAAAAATCGTTATGGTAAGGGCTGCCTTCCCACATGGTTTGCAGCGCGTAAGGGCGGTTGCTGAAGGCCAGCAGTTGATCGGCATCGCCATTTTTTATTTTTCGTATTCCTGAAAAAAGTTCTGTTTCCAACTGAACCGTTTTCTGCTCATCAAGATGAACAACTGCCAGATAGGTTTTCTTTAAATCTTTTTCTCTATTGTTGAGCTGAACGGTTTGAAGCTGCTCCTCGTTCCACGTCCACACATCAAGCACCGGGATTTCTTCCTCCGGTATTGTGGTGTCTTTTTCGGGTAAGATTGGAGCTGTGCCGAAGAAAAGTCGCTCACCATTTTCCGAGAATGAAAGTTCGCCGTTTTCGCTTATTTCCCAATTTTCGGGAATGGCAGCGTTCGAGTTGTCGACAATAATTGTTTCATTTTCTCCGGCCCGGTAATAAAGTGCAAACGACGGCTTTTCAGCATCAGTAGTATCAGCTAAAAATGCAAGTTGTTCACCATTATCGGCAATACAAAGTTGTTCGAATTTTCCTTCTGCCTCAAGGATTGTGGAAACTTTGCCGGCCATTAAATCAACCCGGTAAACTCCGGCAGAAAAGGTGCTGTCGCCTTCAGAAATAAAACTGATAAATGGCTGATCTTTTGCCAGTTCGAAGGCGCTTACTGCAGGATATGTTTTTGTTATTCCGGTGTTGAGATTTTTAATGTAAAGCGGATTGGTTTTGTTCTTTGCACTTTCAGTTGTATCATTCGGGGCTTCCGCCTGATAAGCGATCCAACCCGACCATTCTTCGGGAACTTTAACCGATTTCAGGTTTTCAATTTTTTCCGATTTGTTCTGCTCAATTTTGAAAATAACCAATTTATCCTGGGGCAGGTCTTCTTTTTTCGTTTTCAGTAGTTTAAGGGCACGAATGGTATCTGCCGGAGGAACTTCTGTAAAGATCAGGAATTGTGAATCAGCTGTAAACCGGGCTTTGTTTCCACCGTTAAATGAAACAATTTCTTTAGCATCAGGAGTGCTGAGTTTCAAGGTAGCATCACCTTTCCAGGGTTCCTCTTTCCAGGCAATGTATTTCCCGTTGTTTGAAAGGTGGGTTTCGGTAATTCTGTTCCACTTCAAAATTTCTTTAAAAGTGAGTGGTCGTTTTTCTGTTTGTGCTGTTAAGCTTGCCGAAATAAAAAGGAGAATGAGTAGTGACAAAAAGTTTTTCATAGCACTGAAATTGTTGGTTTTACCTATTTATATGAAAAGTGCGTGTAAAAAAAACAAGGTTTTTACACGAGGTTATGAAGATAAAAATATTTCCTGTTGAACAAGAATGAAGGCAGGCTAGCTCCAAAATACTTCCTGTTCAGCGAAAAAAATAGGTAGAGGCAGTGGTAGTGAATCTTTAAGCTTCGGCCATGAGCATCCGGGCTTCACTTTTTAAAATGGTCGGAAGTTGAATGTGACGGCGCTCGATGCTAAGCAACCAGTATTTTACTTCCTCGGTTTTTAGCGTGTACAAAACTTCGCGAAACTGTTCTATCTGGTTGTTTGTGTATGAATCTTCGTCGATATTCTTGTAGGCGTCAAGTTCTTCGTCGTCGTAATATTCAATAACCGATTCGTTCATTTTCATCTGATCGAATTCGCAAATCTCGTGCGCACCGCAACAGTCGGATGGTGGAGCAACCACTTCTTGCGGTTTGTTCTCTGTTTTCCTGTCTTTTTTATTTGCCTTTACCAAAAGAAAAACACCAATAAAGGTGAGTAGTAAAAAGCCAAATCCAATAATCATTTCCATGGTGCAAAAATAGCAATTTACCACAAAAGATTATTTGCTTTGGGGTAAGGTTAAAATAATTTTAAGAGAGCCAGTTGCAACTACTCCGAAAGTTGGTAGATTACGCCACGTTCTTTCAGGTACCGGAAGATGTAACTGAGGTTTCCGGGTTGTGCTCCAACAGCTTCGGGGGCATTAACGCCAGGAGTGTTGAAAGTGCCATCGAGCACAAGGTTGGCTACCGAAGTGCAGGTATAGCCGGTTGTTCGGGCCATTGAAATGGTTTGCGTTTCGCGGTCGTATTTGTCGAGCAAATGGTAGGTAAATGTTTTTTCGGTTCCGTTTTCCACGCCTTTAATTACGATGCGCATTATTGTAAAATCTTCCTCGCCGGGTTTTAGTTGCCACTTCGGAAACAGCAGTTTGGCCGTAACATCAATAGGTCGCACTTTAACGCCGTTTACTTCCACCGGATTATACGAGAAAAATCCCGACTCCCGCAGAACGCGAAGGTATTCTATGCATCCCGGGTAACGCAGTGTTTTTTCAATCATATTGGGCACATTTTTCATGGTTTGCATCAGCGAACGTAAGCCGTCGGAGTTCCACGATTCAAGTGTGCCAATTCCTTCAAAATGGATTAATTCGGGATCGGAGAGCGCTTCCTTTTCTACCAGCTCGTAGTTTTGAATGTAGCGTGCAGGCCGGGTGTATTCTTCAATTACATCGATGGGAGAGAACACCGCTTTGTATTCGTAAGGCCATTCGCGAATAACGGGCAGACCGCCAACCAAACATTCGTATGAATTTACCGTAATTTGCTGATTATGATGTCCCAGAATAATATTCCCCATGCCGGGAGCAACGCCACAATCGGCCACAACACAAACCTTGTTTTTTTGTGCCACCCCGTTTAGCAACATAAAATCTTCGGGCATAAACGAAATATCGACCATATTCTTTCCGGCCTCAATTACCGTTTTCATGGTTTGGTAGCCCATAAAACCCGGAACGGCTCCAATTACAAGATCGTAACCGGAAACCAATGATTTAATGTTTTTGGCTTGGCTCAGGTCTTCCTGAATGCATTTTATTTCAGGGAAGGCAGCAAATTTGTCTAATGCATTTTTGTCAACATCGACACTGGTAACCTGGTGGTTTTTCGACAAATCCTTAGCAATTGTGCTTTCAACAAGTCCGGCACCTAAAACAATAACATTCTTCTTCATCCGGGTTAATTTGGATTTTGGTTTGTTATTTGTTAGTCGCTCTAATCCAGTTGAATCAGTCCTTTCTTTAAGGCATATTTTACAAGATCGGAATTGGTTTTTAGTTCCAGCTTTTCAAGAATGTTTTGCTTGTGTGTACCAACTGTTTTTACGCTTATAAAAAGTTTGTCGCCAATTTCGCGTGTTGATTTTCCTTCGGCAAACAGCAGAAAAATTTCTTTTTCGCGGTCGGATAATTGTGAGTAGGAATCATTATCATCGGCACTCGAATTCAGGTATCCGTTAATTACAATTTCGGTAATGTCTTCGCTCAGGAATTTTTTGCCATCGTACACCGAGTTTACTGCATCGGTAAGTTGGCGGTAGGTGCAGTTCTTTAAAAGGTATCCATCGGCACCGGCTTCCAGCATTCCTTTAACATATTGTTTGTCGGAGTGCATCGATACGGCAATAATTTTTACTTCCGGCATTTTATCTTTTAAAATCCGGGTTGCTTCAATGCCGTTTATCTTTTCCATGGCAATATCAACCAGAAGTACATCGGGTTTAAATGCTTCCACTTTATCTATTGCATCTTGTCCGTTTTCGGCCTGGGCAATTACTTCAATATTGTCGGCCGAGTGTAAAAGGTTGATCAAACCTTCTCTGAAAAGCTGGTGATCGTCAGCAACTATAACCTTTATCTTCATCTCATTAAATTGTTAGTTTCATTTGTATTCTATGTAACTCGCACGTATCTTAATATTCCTTTTGGATATATTTTTTATTTTCCAGATCAATAGCAAATTGGGTGTGAAAATGCTACAAAGACCTGTTGTTATTCGATTAATTTTGTTCAAGAAAATAGGGTATTTCAATTTCCGCTTTGGTTCCTTTTTCCAGGGCTTCAATATTAAAAGTTCCGTTCATACTTTCAATTCGCTCTTCAATACTTAAGAGCCCAAAACCACCTTTGTTGGATACCGGTTTCGAAGACGATTTATCTATACCTATTCCATTATCTTCTACTGAAATATAGTACATGCCATTATTTGTGGCCTGCTTTACAGTAACTTCTGTAGCTTCGGCATGTTTCGAGATATTGGTTAGCAGCTCACCAACTGTGCGATACAGAAAAATATTATTCTCTTTGCTGAGCTGTGTACGTTTGTTCTCAACAATAAGATTTGTTTTGATTTTAAAGTCTTTCTCAAACTGTTCCAATTTCCACTGAATGGCAGGTAACAAGCCTAGTTCATAAAGTATAGGTGGACTTAAATCGTAGGTTAATCGCCTCGATTCCTCAATGGCTTTATTGAGTAATTTAGAGGTGAATTTAATGGTGTTTTTTATTGAAGGTGAACATTCATTGGTGTCAATCGACGACAAATTCATAAATGCCAGTCCCAGGGTTTGGCCCAAACTGTCGTGCAGATTTTCAGCAATCCGCCTTCTTTCCCGTTCCTCAACCAGTGTAACTTCAGAGTTTAACTTTTTAAGCTGCAACTGGTACGATTTTATGCGTAAGGCAACATTAATCTGTGCTTTTAATTCAACCTGATCGAACGGTTTTGAAATAAAAGAATCAGCTCCGGCATTCAATCCTTTGGTGCGCTCAACACTATCGCGCCCCAGCGCCGATACCATAATTATGGGTATTTGTTTTGTCCGGTTATTCTTCTTTAATAACTTACAGGTTTCGTATCCATCCAGATCGGGCATCATTATATCCAGCAAAATCAGATCGGGATTTTCGTTTTGTGCAATAGTAATACCTTCTCTGCCGTTTAGCGCGCCAATGAATTTAAAATCGGGGTAATATACCTTCACAATCTGCGAAATAAGTTCCAGGTTGATGTTATTGTCATCAATTGCCAGGATTTTCTTCATAAATTCTATCTCATTGTTTGGTACCAACATAATAAATAATCAAATAGGGTATTAATCTTCAAACGTCAATTGGTCTAAAGATACCAAAACTGTCGGAAACAATGAAGCGCGGAGGTAATAAATGCTTAACAAAATATCAGTAAAATGCTGATGCGATTGTAGGTTACTGATTAGGAGGTTGAATGGTTTGTGATTTGATTAAGGGTTACAATTAAATTAGAGGAGCCTGTTTATTGCTAATTAGCAATAAGTCCGTACATAATTCCTATTCCGGCACCAATGTATGTTTGATTACTGTTTACCAGAACCATAGGCCCAACTGAGCAACCAACTGTAGAGTGCAAGGGTATTTCAATCTTTGGATTTAAAACCAGGCTTAGTTTTTTTGATGTTTTCGTTTCAAAGTTATATTGGTTGCTGGCATTAACCATTGCAAATTCCGGTTCGCGAAATGTCGTAATTCCGGGTCCGGCCTGAAGAACAACACGAAAATTCTTTTTTTCGTTCAGGTTAAAAATTCGTCCTAACATCATATGCAAATTTTCTGAATTCTCGAAAGGCTCGGCCGAAGTAACAGGAGTAAGGGGTGTGGCCGATTTCAGAAAGTTATCAGATGGTGTTACCGTTGATTTAAAGGTGGCTGAATAACCAACGCTTAAAATATACTTATTGTTGTAGGTATAGCTCATGCCAATCTTTCCGGCTTGTTCACCGCCAACTACATATTCTCCCGTTGAATATAGATTATGTTTTGTTGTTGATGAAGGCTTGTCAGTCCACTGGGCATGCGATATTAATGTAACGATGCTAAAAACTGTGATTAATAGAAGCGTTTTCATAGGCGAATTATTTTGTGATCTTCAACTTGCGTAAACATTGGGTTTGACATGTTTACTAAAAGTAGAAGCCCGTTTTGATTTAATGATCTACTACTATTGTAAAATTACGGCGTTTGGAATCTTTAACTTGAATGCTTGTTGCTTATTTGTGGGGTGCGAACTGACCATAAAGTATTCAGGAAAATGGAAGCTATTCTGAATTTGGGTTGTTGGAATGGTTGTTTGATAATATACAAAATGGTTAATGTGCGTTACCTGAATAACCCAAAATAGTGTACTGTGCTTATTTATTATGCTATATTTTCTATGCAGCAAAGAACGCAACCTTGAAACTGGCTCCGGTTTTCAATAAATATTTTGAGATTTCGTGAGGGGGGAAAATACAATGAGCGGGGCTTTATGAACAAATACCATAAAGCCCTGCTTCTTTATTATTCCCACTCCGGAAACTGGGTTTTATCCAGATCTAAAGCGGCAATGGTTTTCATGTCCGAATCACTGAGTTCGAAATCAAAAATATTGAGATTTTCCATCATGTGTGCTTTTTGCGATGAGCGTGGAATGGCAACAATGCCGCGCTGATAATGCCACCTTAAACTTACCTGTGCATTGTTTTTGTTGTACTTTTTGCCAATGGCAGCCAGCGTTTCGTTGGTAAACAGTTCGTTGCGGCCCTGTGCAAGTGGGGACCACGCTTCCATTTGTACGCCATAATCCAGTAACGATTTTCGTGCTTTGCTTTGCTGAAAAAAGGCATGTGTTTCAATCTGGTTAACGGCTGGTTTTATGGTGGCGTAACCCAGCAATTCATCAATTTGGTGATCTTCAAAATTGCTAATTCCAATGGCTTTTATTTTGCCTTCTTTGTGCAACTCTTCCATTATTTTCCACGAGCCTTTTACATCGCCACGCGGACGGTGAATGAGATACAAATCAAGATAATCGAGCCCCAGTTTATCAAGCGAAGTCTGGAAAGCAGCTTTGCCCTTTTCATAACCCGAATCATCGACCCAAAGTTTTGATGTAACAAACAGTTCTTTTCGGTCGATTCCGCTTTTTTTAATACCTGCACCCACGGCTTCTTCGTTACCATAAATTGTGGCCGTATCAATCAGTCGGTAACCCAGCGACAGGGCATCGGCAACACATTGTGCTCCTTTTTCTCCGTTCAAATACAAGGTTCCAAATCCTAAAATTGGCATTTGTACCCCGTTGTTTAAAGTTACATTTTCGATTGTGGTTTGTGCAACAGAGTTGGTGCCGGCCCCAAATGCTTTTGTACTGCCTAGCCCCAGAATTCCTGCTCCTGCAGCCAAAGTGGCACTGGCACGGATAAACTCGCGGCGCTTCATTTCTTTTTGAGGATTCGCTTCGTTGGAATTTTCTTTCATGATTTCAGTTTAGATTTATTTGGTAAAAGAATTTGGGTTTAAGTTACTCAATTACAAACAAAACGAAAATGCTATTGTTCGTTTTTACAGGAGGGAATACGTAACACGAGCAAACAGTTTGTACGCGGTTGCAAGGTTGTGGTTTCATTTCACAACCTGGGGAAACTGTACCCGAATACCCACCTGAAATTGCCCCGTGAGTAGCTATTTTGGTTGTGGCACATTATTTTCAGTATGAATTTGCAGACATTAACCTGCGATTAAAATATACAGATTATGAGTGAATTGAAAGAGAAGCACTGTACACCGTGCAAAAAGGAAACAACACCACTAAATGCTGAAGAGATAAAGCATTTTAAGAAGAAGATAAATGAAGACTGGAAAGTAGTGGATGACAAGAAGATTCGGAAAAGTTTTTCGGTGAAGGATTTTAACGCCGCCATTGCATTTGCACAAAAAATTGCCGTGCTGGCCGATGAGGAAGATCACCACCCCGATTTGGGTGTTCACTACGGTTCGGTTGAGGTTGAAATCAGTACACACAACATTGGTGGCTTGTCGCCCAACGACTTTATTCTGGCTGCCAAAATCGATGCGATCTAGCTGTATTTTATAGCAGAACTTTAGAGACAATTTAAACGAAAAGAAAACAGAATTAAAGGAGGAGTTATGAAACGAGCATGTAAAATGATTGCACTCAAGAGTATAATTAAAATACGTGCGAGTTCCATACTATACCGCTAAAAAAAAACAATTTTAATAGTATGAATTATCGCATTGAAAAAGACACACTGGGAGAAATAAATGTACCTGATAAAAAACTTTGGGGAGCGCATACACAGCGATCGCTGGAGAATTTCAGGATTGGAAGGGAGGCGTCGATGCCTGCTGAGATCATTGAGTCTTTTGCGATTATAAAAAAAGCAGCAGCCCGCAGTAATCATAAACTGGGAATACTTTCCACAAACAAAAAGCAGTTGATAGAAACAGCTTGCGATGAAATTTTAAACGGGAAGTTAGCAGAACATTTTCCGCTGGTAATATGGCAAACCGGCTCGGGAACGCACACTAATATGAATTGCAACGAGGTGATTGCCAATCGCGTTAAACAAATTGTAGAAAACGATTTTCAGTGGGAAAACATCGTGCTGCACCCCATTGATGATGTGAATAAATCGCAGTCATCAAACGATACATTTTCGGCAGCCATGCACATTGCGGCTTACAAAAAGCTGAACGCCTATTTGTTACCGGCGCTTAAAGAACTGCAGGATACTTTTAACAAAAAATCGGAGGAGTTTAAGGCAATCGTAAAAATTGGCCGAACCCATTTTATGGATGCAGTGCCAATTACTTTAGGGCAGGAATTTTCGGCCTATGCTACCCAAATTGAAAAAGGAATAAATGCATTAAAAAATACCCTGCCCGATTTGCAGGAGTTGCCCTTGGGCGGAACAGCTGTTGGAACGGGGTTGAATGCTCCGAAAGGTTTCGACGATGAAATTGTAAATGAAATAAGCCACGAAACAGGACTGCCGTTTGCAAAAGCCAAGAATAAGTTTGCACTAATTGCCGGGCACAATGCTTTTGTGCAATCGCACGGTGCAATAAAACAGCTGGCCGTTAGTTTGCTGAAAATTGTAAACGATTTGCGGGTAATGGTTTCGGGGCCGCGCGCAGGAATTAGCGAATTGAATATTCCTGCAAACGAAGCGGGTTCGTCGATTATGCCGGGGAAAGTGAATCCTACACAAATAGAGGCGCTTTCGATGGTTTGTACCCAGGTTTTGGGTAACGATACAACCATTTCGGTGGCCAATTCTTACGGGCATTTTCAGCTGAATGTTTTTAAGCCGGTTTTGATTGCTAATTTCCTGCAATCGGCAACATTGTTGGCAGATGCCTGCAAATCGTTCAATAAAAACTGTTTGTTGGGAATAACTGCCGGTACCGAAAAAATTGATGAGCATGTAACTAATTCGCTTATGTTGGTTACCGCACTTACGCCGCATATTGGTTACGACAAAGCCGCACAAATTGCCAAATATGCACATGCAAACAAATGTAGTTTGAAAAAGGCTGCAGCGGAATTAAAACTGGTAACGGAAAAGCAGTTTGACGAATGGGTAAAACCCGCAGAAATGACACGCCCGAATGTAACAGTAAATAAGAACATGTAGTTTAAAGCTGCGCATATGTAAAAAGAATAATAGCCTAAATTATAAGTGCTTACATAAAAAACCGGTTGGGCAACTGAATGCCGCAACCGGTTAAACAACAATTAGTATTGATGTATTATTAATCCTTCACCCAATCCCGGGCTTCGTCAATATCGGTAAATTCATAATATTTTACCTCGCCTGAAATAAATGGTGCAGCCAGTTCCGACCACAATTTATCCCATCGCGATTTTCCAACAACCGCAATCTTTTTCATGTGGTTAAAATGTTTCAGGTAGGTTTTTACATCTTCCCAAAATGCTTTCGGCGAAATTCCATCTACATAATTTAGCTGAATGTATAACTTTACTTTCCCGAAGTCTTTAACCGCTTTATCAATCAGCGGAGTAATTTTGTTGTAATCTTCTTTGGTTAATTTCCCTTCAACTTCAAGTGCAATCAGCTCTTCTTTTGTAATATCAATTATTTTAAACATAACTTTTAATTTTAAGTGTAATTTGCTAATTGGAGTTTTTCCCCTTTTTGATAATTTGTTTATTAAACCTTTTGCATGCTTTCGCTGGGAATAAGGCTGTAAAGTATTGTTGTTAGTTGCTCTCTGTTCATTCCTAATTTTAGCTCCAGGTTATGCAAAAATTCATTCTCATAACCGTGAACATACGTAAGGTCGTCTTTTGATAATTGTGGGTATCTGTCTTTTAACCCGAGTTTGATAACCGACCAGTTGTTTTTTATTGAATTGTTTGTTCTCATAACTAACTATTTTAATTGGGTACTTTTTGTTCATTGCTTTTTTCGTCAAGCGCATATTTGATTTTGTTTTCCAGCTGATGAATCTGATTTTCGAGCTGTTTAATCGATTTGTCTCTGTTCTTTATTTCGTGATTCTTTTTTGCACGATAGGGCAGCGATAATATAAAGCTGGTTATGGCACCAAACGTAACGGCAATAATTATTACCAGCGACAAGTTGGATTCGATGCCCCATTTCCAGAAATTAATTGAAACCACCGACGAGTTGTTTAGCGCGAACAAAACAACGCCCAGTATAACGAGTAATATTCCTATAAATGTTTTTTGCATGGCTATCTGTTTTTATTCATAATTCTCAAATCTATTTCGTATGGGGCTGCATGGGGCGAAAACATTGTTCCGCTTTCGGTGAAGATCAGTTGTCTTTTTCACCGTTTATAAGGCAACATGCGTGCCCCGCTTTTGCAAAATCACTTATGCTGTTCAATTTCCAGTAAATACCGGCTCTTTATTGGAGGTTGCGAAACCGGTACTTTTCGTAAAGGAACTTGCCGGTTGTAGAATTTTATAGAATAGTGTGGAAATATCTCGCTTTAATCAGCGTGTTTGGGGGTTAAACAACCAACCGGTGCACGTGGCATAGTATTTTCACACTATGCTACTGTTGAATTAAAAACAAGTAACATGAAAATGAAAAACATCACAATGAAAGCATTTACAAAACAGATGAACTGGATTTTTATCCTAATCCTTTCTGCCACTATTTTGTCGTGTAATTCTTCGAACAAACAAAACAACAACAAACAAGAACTGGCCGAAGACCTGCAGGAAGTAAAACAGGATGTTAATGCGATTCTGGAAAAGGATAAAAAGAAGCTAAAAATGGAAGTTGACTCAGCAATTACCGATTTTAACGAAAAGCTTTACGATTATGAAGATGAGTTAAGAAAAGGTACGAAGCAGGTAAATACCGAGACGGCAGAGTTGATTGAGGAACTAAAAGTTAAAAGCGACTCGTTAAGCACCCGGGTTGACGAAATGAAGGACCAGGGCGAAGAAACCTGGGACGATTTTAAGGAAGAGCTTCAGTACGATACCGAAAATTTTAAGGAAAGTGTTGCAGCATTCTTTAAAGATAATAAGTAGTAAACATGTAACTGAAAAAAGCCCCGGCAACATCAATGTTGCCGGGGCTTTTTGTTTTATTCAACAATTAGTTTCCCTTTCATTCCGGCCTGGTAGTGTGCCCTGAACGTACAAACATATTCGTAAGTACCTTTTTCATCGGGCACATTAAAAACAATTGAATCTGTTTCGCCATCGCCAAGCATTTTTGTTTGGGCAATTACTTTTCCTTTAAGAGCCGGATCAATAAAATCATTGTCCTGGTGCTGAAGTCCTTTGTTTACAAAGTTCATTCCGTCGGTGCCCTTCTTTAACAGCACCCAGTTGTGCGCCATCATGCTTTTATCATCGATGTTGCTAACCGTTGTGAGGGTAATTTTCAGCTGCTCTCCCGGCGATACTTTAATCGTTTCAACCGTAAAGCGCAAATTGTCGTGTCCTTCAATTTTAATCTCTCGTTGTGCCCACGTGTTTGTTGCCAAAAGTAGTAGCAGCAAAACCGGGGCAAGTTTTTTTAGTAGTTTCATCTGGATAAATATTTAATTGTTTTGGTGGGTGGACAGGCGGTTTTATCCCACGGTAATTTCGTTCACTACCTTGTTTACGCCTTTGGTGTGCATGGCTTGATCTTCAATCTCTTTACGGATAGGATCGTTGGCCACACATCCCGAGATGTAAACGGTACCTTTCTCCACCTCTGTTGTAATTTTGTTCTCGTCAATCAGTGCACTTTTTTCAAAAGCATCTTTTAGCGTTTGCTGAATGTGCTGGTCGTTGCTTATCATCTTCGGATTTACCTGTAAACGGTTGTCCAAATCGATAACGCCCTTGGTAGAGCTAACAATTTTTTCGGCAGCAATGCTCTCGCTTTCATTCGAAACGTGCCCTGTTAATACCACTTTCCCCTTATCAACCTCAACCTCAACATGCATTGGGTTAATGCTTTTTTGCCACTTAAAATACTTGTTAATATTGTCTCTGATTTCGGTATCGGAAACGGGCGGCTGATGGGGTTGGAAATTGACCTGCAGATCGTTTACCACGTTAAAATCTCTGGCTGCTTCTGTAGCATCGCGGAGTGCTTCAATTTTTGCACTGTAGCTGGGCACATGCCCCTGCAAGTGAACAACGCCATCGGTAATACTTACAAATATGTGGTTGATATTCACCGCATCGTTATTGGTTAGCCGGTTAATGATATTCTTTTTAATAATTTCTTCTGGTAATGGTTTCATAATGTATCTGTTTTTCTGTTTTACTATAAAAGGGTGTGCGATATCTGTACCATGCAGCTGTTTTATGAGAATATATTTTATATGCCGGGAAACTGCCTGCTGTCAGTGGTTTGTGTCGGTTTTGTTTTTGGAGAAGAATTAGCAAACGGGAAAGATTGTGGAAAGATTGGCCGCTAAGTGTGTAATATTTCAACAGGATGTGGAAATGTAGGTAAAGCGTTTCATGTACAAGCCGGCGTTGGGTTTTACGGCTGATATTCGTAACTTAAATACAACTAAACCCGACTTGTTATGCTGACACAATATTTATTACTTGCCGTATTTGGTATTGCCATGGCACATTTCGAAGGAGTGGTTGTAGTTTACCTGCGAAAAGCTATTGGATTGCTGGATTCAGATTCGGAAGCGGGAAACAAAGAACTGCTGGAACAAATTCCGAAACGCACCATAAAAATTGAAATGACACGCGAAGCCGCAACTATTGTTATGTTGGTTACGCTGGCTTTGCTGGTTGGAAATTCGTGGCCCGACCGGGCAATGGTTTTCCTGTGGACTTTCGCTTTCTGGGACTTGTTTTACTACGTGTCGTTGTATGTGGTTATAAAATGGCCGCCACGGCTCACTTCTATCGACGTATTGTTCCTGATTCCGCGTCCGTGGATTGCCCCGGTGTGGTTTCCGCTTGGTGTATCGTTGCTAACCATCGTGCTGATTGCTGTGTTTTATTTGCTGCCGGGGATGTAATGAATTTATAAAAGCACCAGCCGTGCGTTTTTAAACGGTATAATATAGAGGCTTGTTAATTGCTTGCTATAATTATGTGAACTGAAATCCCAAACACAACAAGTGTTTTTCTGTTTTTTTGTTTATCATTGTAGTTGTAATTTCACTAACCGATGAAAGCGCTAACTAACGAGATACTACAACTTTTGAATAAAAATCAAGAGGCTGCTTTTGAAGTGGTTTTTAAATTGTACTATCCGCGGTTGGTGTATTTTGCAAAAGAATTTGTTCCCGAAAGTGAATCGAAAAACCTGGTTCAGGATGCGTTTATTTCCATGTGGGACAAAAAACCACAGTTCATCAACGAATCGCAGCTGCAAAGCTATTTATACACCAATGTAAAAAACAACTGTCTGATGTTTTTGCGTCACGAAAAGGTGAAGAAAAAATACAAATCGGAGGCAGCTTTTCAGAAACAAAACAGTATTTACACCGAAGCTTTGTCGGGTCTCGATACTTCAACAGTAACTTTTCAGGAAATTGAAACGATTATTGAAAAAACGCTTTCGGAGCTACCTGCCCGTTGCAGAGAGGTTTTTGTTTTAAGCCGCATGGAAGGCAAGAAAAACAAAGAGGTGGCTGAAGCTTTGAACATTTCGGTTAAAGCGGTTGAAGCACAAATCACCAAAGCCCTCAAAACACTCCGGGTTTCGCTCAAAGATTATCTCCCTTTAGTCGCCTGGCTGCTTTTTAATATAAATCAGTAAAAAAAATGTCTGAATAATGCTCAGATATTCAGTGGTTTATATGGCTCGATGTCAGGAAAATTCAAAAAAATAAAATTTTAAGCTAGGGTAATTGCCTGCTTGGTCATTATATCAGTAACAATCGCAAAATGGATTCGGAAAAACTAATACATAAAATCACAGAGAGTAAGCCGCTAAAGGATTCAGATGAACTTTTAGATTATATAAATGAATCGGGGGAGAATACCAAAGAGTATATCCGCTACAAATCGCTTTGGGCGATGCTACAAACCGGAAATGAAATGGACGAAGAAACCATTAACGATGGTTACAAAGCGGTAAAACGAAAAGTAAAAGGCCGCGGAAATTCAATTCTCCTGAATATTGCAAAATATGCAGCCATTATCATTCTGGCCGTTTCAGCAGGTTATATGGTTCAGTATGCCGGTTTGAATAATGAAATTGCCATGAACGAAATTTTTGTCCCGAAAGGAAACCGAACGTTGGTTGTGTTACCCGACGGATCGAAAGTTTGGCTGAGTAATGGAACAAAGCTGGTTTACCCCGAAAGTTTTGTTGGCGATTTTAGAGATGTACAACTGGAAGGTGAAGGTTTTTTTGAAGTTACACACGATAAAGATCACCCTTTTATTGTAAATGTGGGGCAACACCGCATAAAAGTTTTGGGGACAAAATTTGCTGTGGTGGCCTACCCCGATGACGATGAGGTAAAAGCAGAACTGGTTTCAGGGAAAATTCAATTTGATATACAATCCGGTGTTACCAAAGAGAGTTACAAGTCTTTTATGGTAAAACCTATGCATAGCTTAGTTTATGACAAAACCTCCGGGAAGGTTTACGAATCAATCATTCCGGATGGTTTTCATGATTACTGGCAAAAAGGAACTTATCGTTTCCGGAATGAAACTTTTGATTCGCTGGCAACAAAAATTGCACGTATCTATAACGTGGAAATCATTTTTAGCGATGAAGAGCTTAAAACGCGCACTTTTACAGGAACTTTAAGTGTTGACGACAATATTTATACATTAATGGAAGTATTCAAAAGTGCTTCCGGAAAACCTTTCGAATACCGTTTTGACAGTGGAAAAATTTATATAGACAAATAACTAAAACTAAAAAACCAGCGCCTATGTAACAAACCAAATTTATGAACTAAAAACGGGAAATGCCTGGCCGCACTTCCCGTCTGTCAGGAAACACGCCTAATGTTTCCTTCTGAGAATCAATAAATAAGCCGCAATCGGCTCAATTATCGAACTTTAACACGTTAAATGTATGAAAAAAACTAACATTTGCAATGGGGAGAGTTGTATGCCCCATTTCAAAAAACTATTACGAATTATGAAGATCACATGTTTGCTTGTAGTGATTGCATTTGTGCAAGTTTCGGCCTCCACCTATGCACAATCAACGAAGTTAACATTGGACATGAAAAATGCCCGACTAGCTGAACTATTTGAACAAATTGAAAAAACCAGTGAATTCCGCTTTTTTTATGACAGTGACGAAATTGATCTGTCGAAAAGAGTATCAATTACTCAAACAAATTCCAATATTGTAGATATTCTGTCGGAAGTATTTGCCGGAACCGAATATACCTACGAATTAATGGACCGACATATAATTGTCAAGCATTCAGAAGTATATAATCCTGCTACAGGAATAGCAACTGCAGCACAGCAGAGTGGAGTTACGGGTACAGTTACCAGCCGAAGTGGCGAGCCATTGCCGGGTGTAACCGTTGTGGTAAAAGGTACTACGAAAGGTACAGTAACTCAGGGTGATGGAAGTTATTCTTTGTCGAATGTAAAACCCGGAGCTATTCTTGTTTTTTCTTTCATCGGAATGGAATCGCAAGAGATCGAGTTGGGTAACCAGACTACTGTTGATGTTGCACTGCTCGAATCAAATATCGGTTTGGAAGAAGTAATTGCAATTGGATACGGTACACAAAAGAAAGAATCGTTAACTGGAGCAATTGCCGGTGTTTCTGCAAGCGATATCGAGCAGGTTCCGGCAGCAACCGTTGGTTCTGCTTTGGCCGGTAAAATCGCCGGTGTTTCTTTCCGTATGCCCGACGGACGTCCCGGAGCGCATGCTACCATTCAAATCCGTAACATGGGCGATCCTTTATATGTTATCGACGGAATTCAGAAAGATGCAGGCCACTTTAACAACCTTTCGCCAAACGATATTGAAAGTATTAGTGTGCTGAAAGATGCATCGGCAGCAATTTATGGTGTACGTGCAGCAAACGGTGTAGTTGTGGTAACGACCAAACGCGGTAAAAAAGGCACTAAGAATACCATTAATGTAAACGCATATACTGGTTGGCAAAACTGGTCGCGTTTCCCTGAAACAGTTGGCGCTTACGAGTGGATGCTTGGAAAAGCATATTCTGAAATGAACCTTGACGGACATACCAATATTACACCGGAAGAATTGGACAAATGGAAAGCCGGTACCGAGTCTGGTTACGAAAGTTTCGATTGGTATGATTTTATCATTCAGCCTAATGCCCCACAATCGTCAATAAACGTAAGTACTTCGGGTGGATCGGATAAGATTAACTACTATTTGTCGTTAACTCGTCTGGATCAGTCTTCTGTTTTAGGTCGCGAGTTTACATTTGGGAGAACCAATTTCCAGTCGAACCTTGATGCACAGATCACTGATCGTTTTAAAGTTGGCGTTTCAATAAACGGAAACATTGAAACACGCGACAACCCTGGTGTTCCGGGGGGAGATGATTACTGGGCTCCACGTTTTGCTTTGTTCCGTAACCGTCCTACCGAAAGACCTTTTGCCAATGATAATCCGGAATACATTAATAATATTGGTCATATGTCAGAGAACTGGGGTTTGTTAACCAAGGAGAATTCGGGTTACTGGACGGAAGACTGGCGTGCACTGCAAATGAACTTTGTGGCAGAGTATGACATTCCAATCGACGGATTATCTTTTAAAGGAACCTATTCGTACTTTATTAAAGACCGTATTATGAACGGTCACGAATATACTTACGAAGCTTACTCGTATTTCCCTGAAACCGATGAGTACAAGGTAACCTTCTCGATGATGAATCCATGGCGCGAACGTGGAACACATAAACAGTTTGAAAATGTGCTTCTTGGACAGTTGGACTATGTAAAATCATTTGGCGATCACAATATTGCGGCAACCGTAGCAAACGAACGTATCGAGCGCCGCGACCTGGATGTTTGGGTGCATGCCGTGCCTAAAACCAACGCCCTTCCTCTTATTCAGTTTCCTGATATGGATACTTACGATGACAGAGATTACGAAAGTGCTCGTATTGGTTATATCGGCCGTTTTAATTACAACTATGCCAATAAATACTATTTCGAATTTGCAAGTAGATATGATGCCTCATGGAAATTTGTATCAAGCAAACGCTGGGGATTCTTCCCATCGGTTTCCGGAGGTTGGAGAATTACCGAAGAGAAATTTGCTAAAGAATTGTTGGGCGAAAGTTCATTTAACCTGAAGTTACGCGGATCGTATGGTGAACTGGGTGACGATAACGTAGGTATTGGCGATTTCGATTACTTGACTGGTTATAATTACGCTTCACAGGCGGTTATTATGGATGGAGAGATAATCACCGGAGCCCGCGACCGTGGTGTGCCTATTACATCCATTTCATGGTATACAAGTAAAATTGCTGACATTGGTGCCGACTGGTCGTTATATAACGGAAAGTTAAGTGGTACCGTTGACTATTTCCATCGTAAGCGTGAAGGATTACGCGGCAGAAAATACGATATTCTTGTTCCGAATGAATTAGGTTATACGCTTCCTGATGAAAACGTAAACAGCGACGCAACAATGGGAGCTGAAATGTCAATCGCTTACGATGGCAATGTTGGCGATTTTCATTACTCGGTAGGTGGTAATATTTCGTATGCACGAAATAAATTCCTCGAATCGTACAAACCACGTTTTGGTAACTCATGGGATCATTACCGCAATTCGCAGGAAGATCGTTGGTCGGGTACGTTCTGGGGTTACGAAGTTATTGGGCAGTTCGAGTCGTTTGAGCAAATTAACAGCTGGCCGGTAAATAACGACGGCGTTGGTAACCGCGATATGCTTCCGGGCGACCTGATTTACAAAGATATAAACGAAGATGGTGTAATCAATGGTTTGGACGAACGTCCGATTGGATTCCCGAGAGATCGTAACCCAATTGTAAACTTTGGTATTAATCTGGCTGCTCAGTACAAAGGATTTGATATGAGAGCCGACTTCTCGGGCGGCTCAGTTTATTCTTATAACCAGAACTGGGAAATGCGCTGGCCTTACCAAAATACAGGTAACTTGTTAGCACAGTTCTATGATGACCGCTGGCATCGTGAAGATCCTTTTGACCTGAATAGTGCCTGGATACCGGGACGTTATCCTGCATTACGTTTTAACACAGGATGGCATAACAATTACAACAAACAGTCAACTTTCTGGCTCACCAATACCAGATACATCAGGCTACGTACGTTTGAAATTGGTTACAGCATACCTGAAAGCCTGATTTCGAAAGTTGGAATGCAACGCTGCCGTGTATATGTAAGTACATATAACCTGTTCTCGCTTGATAATGTGAAAAGCTTAGGTGTTGAACCGGAGATTATGGATGAGAACGGACTACAGTATCCGCAAAACAGCATGATTAATGTTGGTGTAAATCTAACTTTCTAATTTTTAAAATTGAATGAAGATGAAAAAGATATTATATATACTCGTAATTCTGGTAGCCTTTAATTGGGGCTGTAATGATGAAGACTTCCTGGACAGGGAGCCAACTGATATTCTTCTTGATGCTCAGGTGTGGAACGACGAAGCACTGATTTTATCGGTTGTTAGCGACCTTTATTTTAGAATTCCGGAATACCAGTCGGCCGAAGGATGGTGGAACTTTGCCGATTTCGATGAAGCTTTTGCTTCAAACTTTGGCGATTACTGGCGTCATAAAAACAACGACTGGGGATATGGCGAATGGAGCCTGTGGAACTACGATTATATCCGCGAGATTAACCTGTTTATTCAGAAAGCTGAGTCGGACCTGACGAATGAACTCGACCCTGCTGTAAAAGCACGTTTTATTGCTGAAGGTCGTTTCCTGAGAGCCAATGCTTATTTCGAGTTGGTAAAACGTATGGGTGGAGTTCCGCTAATTTTAGAACCTCTGGAATACGATTTTAGCGGCGATGCCTCTTATTTGCAGCATCCACGTGCCAAAGAAGCTGAAGTTTATGATTTCATTTTGAGCGAACTGGATGCTATTAAAGGCGATCTACCAAACGATGTTAATATTAAAAGCCGTGCTACACAAGGTTTAGCTTTAGCAATGAAAGCACGTGTGGCAATCTACGCCGCATCAATTGCAAAATATGGTGCAACTACACCAAACGTTAGTTTACCTGGTGGCGAAGTTGGTATTGCTGCAAACCTTGCCGAGGGATACTACAATCAGGCTTTAACCGCTGCCAAAGAGTTGATCAATAGTGGAACTTATTCGCTTTACAACAAAAAAGAAGACTTGTCGGAAAACTTTGCCAATATTTTTATTGACAAGGCCAATAATTCGGAAGTAATTTTTGTACGCGACTATGTTCAAAGTGAGCGTTGGGACGGAAGAGCGAACCAATGGACACTGTGGAACCAACCATGGTCGGGTGCCGAAGATTTGGAAGGTGGTCGTACCAATCCTTCTCTAAACCTGGTTCAGTCGTTCGAAATGTTGGATAATAGTTTTGCAACTTTCCAAACCACTACTGAAGAGGGGGATTATATTTTCTTCGACGATCCGATTGATATGTTTGCAGGCCGCGATGCTCGTTTAGCCGGTACCGTAATTCTTCCCGGTTCGAAATTCAAAGGTAAAGACCTTGATATCTGGGCTGGTTATCAACTGGCTGACGGTAGCATTATTACAGGCGATGAGTTTGGCCAGCGCAAAGTGTTGCCGGGTTCTGAAACTCCGGTGCAGGTTGTTGGTTTCGACGGGCCAATCGATGGTCGTGAGTTTAGTGCACAAAGTGGTTTTTATGTACGCAAACACATGGATGTGAATACTGGCTCTGGTCAGCGTGGATTAAAATCCGACAGATGGTGGGTACGCTACCGTTTAGCCGAAACTTACCTTATTGCTGCCGAAGCTGCATTTGAGCTGGGTAATGCTGGCGAAGCAGCGGGTTATATGAATACCGTTCGTAGTCGCGCAGGATTTACAACTGATTTAACAGCCGACGATATTACTTTCGATCGTATTGTACACGAACGCAAAGTGGAGCTGGCTTTCGAAGGTCACCAACTTTGGGATATGAAACGCTGGCGTTTGGCGCACATCGTTTTTAATGGCGAGCAAGCTGATTTAACAGATCAACCGTGGAAAGCCGATGAGGTTAGCACACGCGTATTTGGTTTGTGGCCATACAAATATTACGAGCCGGGAAGTGAGAATGACGGAAAATGGATCTTTAAACAAGTGTTGCCGGGACAGGTAACCGGTGCGGATCGTTTCCGCTTAGGTAACTACTATTCGTTCATTAACGACGGTATCAGAAATAACAATCCACAAATTGTTAAGAACCCTAATCAATAACCTTTAAAGGAGAATACAATGAAGAAGTTAAAATTTATATTCACACTACTTGTTGCTACTGCGATTTTCGCATCATGCGACTGGGATAATTACGACGAACCGGAATCTTTCCTGAAAGGAACTATTGTATACAACGGCGAGCCGATTAATGTAAGTTACAACGATGTAAACTTCCAGCTTTGGGAGCCGGGATGGGAATTGTCGTATCCTATAAATGTTGTTATTGATCAGGACGGAACTTACTCTGCGCTGTTGTTCAACGGCAGCTACAAACTGGTTTTCCCTGACGGACAGGGGCCGTTTCGTACTGTTGGAGCAGACACGCTTGATGTTAATTTGAACGGCGATCAGAATATGGACATCGAAGTGGAGCCATATTACATGATTCGTAATGCACAGTTTTCGGCTGCAGGTGGAAATGTAACAGCTACTTTCCAGGCCGAAAAAATCATTACTGATGCAGATGCACGCGACATTGAACGTGTAAATCTATACGTAAATAAAAGTCAGTTTGTTGATTTCAGAACAAATATTGCCAGTACCGAAATTGGTGGCGGCGACATTGCCGATGCAAACTCTATCAGCATGTCGGTTGCAGTTCCTGAAATTACACCAACACAAAATTATGTGTATGCCCGTGTGGGATTAAAAGTTGCCGGTCGTGAAGATATGATCTTCTCGTCGGTACAAAGAATAGATCTATAACCAACTATCTGTTGAGGTTGTCCCGGTGATTGTGCCGGGATAACTTCATTGACAGCCTTTTTTATTTAGACCAACTATTTTTCATTTTAATCTGAGATCAATGTTTAGAATACAATTTTGCGGTATTGTTTCAATGCTTGCCTTACTATTTATTGCCTGTTCGCCAACTGAAAAGGTAAACGACGCAGTGAAAAAAGAGTCGTTTAGGGCACCATCTTATCCCCTTATTACAATCGATCCGTATACCAGTGCCTGGTCAAATGCCGATCAGCTTTTTGATGCTGCGGTAACACACTGGACCGGAAAAACACATTCACTTATAGGCGCGCTGAAAGTAGACGGCGAAGTGTATCGTTTTTTAGGAAAAGAAGTAATTCCTCCGAAAGTTATTTTGCCCATGGCGAATTACGAACAATGGGAAGGCAGTTATACGGAAAAACAACCAGCGGAAGGCTGGGAAAAAGCCGGTTTTAACGATTCTGCCTGGAAAATAGGAAAAGCTGCTTTTGGTACCTCAGGAATGCCGGCTTTGGCAACAGCATGGGAAAGTAAAGACATTTGGGTGCGTCGCTCGTTTCAATTGCCTGATGAATTGGGTGCTGAAGATGTTTACCTGATTTACTCGCACGATGATATTTTTGAATTGTACCTGAATGGAGAGCAGTTGGTAAAGACCGAATATGAATGGCACAACAATGTACTTTTAAAACTTAACCGGGAAAGTTTGAAACTAGGTGAAGAAAACATTATAGCCGCACACTGCCATAACCGCACCGGAGGTGGTTATGTTGATTTTGGAATTATTCAGGAACGGAAAGAAAAAGAAATTTTTGCCACAGCAGCAATTCAAAATAGTGTTGACATAACAGCAACAGCTACAAAATATAATTTTACATGCGGACCGGTTGATCTTCAACTTGCATTCGTATCGCCTTTGTTACCCAATGATCTTGATTTATTATCGCGTCCGGTAAATTACATCAATTACGAAATTGAGGCCAACGACAACAAAAAACACGATGTTCAGATTTATATTGAAACGACACCCGAATGGGCTGTAAACGATTTAAGCCAGGAAGTAATTTTAACCACCGGCAACCAGCAAAATATTAGCTGGGTAAAAGCCGGAACTGTTGAGCAGCCTGTATTAGAAAAGAAGGGCGATAATGTGCGAATCGACTGGGGTTATCATTACCTGGCAACTGCCGATAACGCGGAAAATGCGGTTCGTATTGGCGACTATCTACTTTCGAAAAAACAATTTACAAACAACGAATTACCTGAAGCTGGCGTTGATGAATTTACCACTAAAATGAGCCAGTCGATGCCGGCACTGATTTTTATAGAGAACCTGCAGGAAGTAAGCGACCAGTTAAAAAGTGGTTACGTAATGCTGGCTTACGACGACATTGAATCTATCCAGTATTTTGGCAACAACTTAAAAGCGTGGTGGACAAAAAACGGAAAAGTAAGTATTGAAGATGCTTTGCAAGCTGCCGTTTCTGAACGCGAGAATATTCTTTCGCGCTGTGCTAAACTTGATAAGGAAATCTATTCTGACACATTTAAGGCAGGTGGCGAAAAATACGCCAAACTTTGCGAGCTGGCATTCCGTCAATCTATTGCTGCACATAAACTGGGAAAAGATACAAAAGGAAACATCCTTTTCCTTTCGAAGGAAAATTTCAGCAACGGTTCTATCGGAACGGTTGATGTTACTTATCCATCAGCACCTCTTTTCTTGAAATACAATCCTGAATTGCTAAAAGGAATGTTGAACCCGATTTTCTATTATTCTGAAAGTGGAAAATGGGAAAAGCCTTTTGCTGCGCACGATGTAGGTACTTATCCGTTGGCTAACGGACAAACCTATGGTGGCGATATGCCTGTGGAAGAATGTGGCAACATGATCATTTTAACCACTGCAATTGCCGATGCAGAAGGAAATGCCGATTATGCCGCAAAACATTGGGATGTGTTAACAACCTGGGCAAACTATTTGATGGAGAATGGCCTTGATCCGGAGAATCAATTGTGTACCGACGACTTTGCCGGTCACTTCGCACACAATGTAAACCTTTCGGCAAAAGCAATTATGGGAATTGCCGGATACGGAAAATTGGCAGCCATGTTAGGGAAAAACGATATTGCTGAGAAATATACCTCTGAAGCAAAAAATATGGCGCAGGAATGGATAAAAATGGCCGACGATGGCGACCACTACCGTTTAACATTCGACAAACCGGGAACCTGGAGTCTGAAATATAATTTGGTTTGGGATAAATTGCTGAATTTGGGTATCTTCCCCGAAGAAGTGGCTCAAACAGAAATTGCTTATTACCTGACCAAACAAAACAAATACGGCTTGCCATTGGATAACCGCAGAACCTACACAAAATCAGACTGGATTATTTGGACAGCGACTTTGGCTGACGATAAGGCTACATTCGAAAAGTTTATCGATCCGTTGCATGGGTTTGTAACCGAAACACCAGATCGTGTTCCAATGAGTGACTGGTACGAAACACCCGATGCAAAACAGGTTGGTTTTCAGGCGCGCTCGGTAGTTGGCGGATATTTTATAAAAATGCTGGAAAAATAGGCGAATGAAGAATACGCTTTTCATATTTATACTCGTGATTTGGGCATTGCAATCAAATGCCCAATCACAGCTGCCTCTTGGCGATCCTTTCATTATGTATCATCAGGGAACTTATTATGCTTACGGAACGCAGTCGCCTGATGGTATTGTAGTGTATGTTTCAGATGATTTGAAAAAATGGAGAATACCGGCTAAAGCGCCAAATGGTCTGGCTTTGCACAAAAGCGAGGTGTATGCTGAACAGCGGTTTTGGGCACCTGAAGTTTATTTTGTTAACAACATGTTTTACATGTACTTTTCTGCCGATGAGCACATTTGTGTGGCTACATCCGATAGTCCGCTCGGGCCATTTAAGCAGACGGTAAAAAAGCCGATGATTGAAGATGAAAAGTGTATCGATAACTCACTTTTTATCGACGACGATGGAAAAGCTTACCTTTCTTTTGTGCGGTTTACTGATGGAAATGTCATTTGGATTGCCGGGTTGGAAGACGATTTAACTACACTAAAACGCGAAACCATAACGCCATGTTTGCATGTTTCGCAGCTGTGGGAAAATGAGATGGCACGCGTTAACGAAGGTTCATTCATCGTAAAACACAAGGACATCTATTACATGAGTTATTCCGCAAATCATTTCGAGAGCCCAAAATACGGTGTTGGATTTGCCACTGCCAAAAATATTATGGGGCCATGGGAAAAATATGAGCAAAACCCAATCCTACAAAAACCTGACGGATTGAAAGGAGTGGGGCACAGTGCCATGTTCAGGGATAAGGATGGGCAATTGCGAATTGTTTTCCACTCGCATCATGATGATAATAAAATTCATCCACGTTTGATGCACGTTGGCAGGGTGTATTTCGAGAATGTTGATGGAAAAGAAGTAATGAAAATTGGTGATGAAATTCTCACACCAACACTGGAAAAGAAATAAAATGCATTTGAAAATTTACACAACATTTTGCTTACTGGTAATTTTTACCTCTTGTGCGAAAAGTGAGAACCTGCCAGCAGAAGCAGATTCAGTAAAAACAACCTTCTCCAACCCGGTTTGGGATGGTGCCGATCCGTGGATGGTAAAACAGGACGACGACTATATTTATTGTTTCTCTATTAACAACGGAATTGCAGTTTCGAGTTCCAAATTCATGACCAAAAGAGATAAGGCCGAATACATATGGAAAGCACCTGCATCGGGTTGGAACAGCAATTGTATTTGGGCGCCTGAAATTCATTTTATCGACGGACACTGGTATGTTTATTATGCTGCAGGCGTTTCCGGTCCTCCTTTTATTCATCAGCGAACAGGGGTTTTGCGCTCGGCAAACGATAATGTTTATAGTGAATACCAGGATATGGGGATGTTAAATACAGGCGACGATCCTGACGATATTGCGAAAAACATTTGGGCCATTGACATGACAGTGCTTGAACATAAAGGTAAACTATATGCCATATGGTCGGGTTGGCTGAAGCAAATGGACACCGACGCAACGCCGCAGCACTTGTACATTCAGGAAATGGAAAATCCATATACACTGAAAGGAAAACGGGTTTTGTTATCATCGCCCGAAGAAAGTTGGGAAACCGGCGGACCGTTAAATTTGAACGAAGGACCTGAAGTTTTGAAACATGATGATCAGGTGTTTATCGTTTATAGCTGTCGCGAATCGTGGCTAAAAGAATACCGCCAGGGAATGTTACAGATTAAAAAACCGGATGCCGATCCGCTCCATCCTGAAAGCTGGATTAAAACAGGACCGATTTTCGAAGGGAATGATTCGGTTTACGGAGTGGGGCATGTTTCGTTTGTAAAGTCGCCCGACGATTCGGAAGACTGGATTATTTATCATTCGAAAAAAACAACAGAGCCCGGTTGGGATCGCGATGTGCGAATGCAACCTTTTTATTGGAATGCCGATGGAACTCCTGATTTTGGAGAAGCGGTAAGAGCAGGTAAAGCCTTAAAACGTCCTTCGGGAAGAAGTAGAAATAGAACAAAATCAAATAGATCAATAAAATGAAACGAACATGAATTTTCCTCATTCTAAATTCACAAACCTGACTACCGCAGGCAGGCAAGAATGATTAAAATTTATGTGAGTTCCTGAATGTATTCAAATTTTTTGAACATTCAGATATCAAAAAAATTTAAACAGATGAAAAGAACAGGAACTTATCTTTTGGCAATAATGCTGTTTTTGGGCGTTGCCTGCCAGTTGAAAAAAGAAAAGCAAGAAGCTGCCGACACAAAAAACACTGAAGTAGTTTCGCAAAAATGGACACAGGAACAAGCTGATGCCTGGGCTGAAGAAAATGGTTGGTTACGGGGAAGTAACTTTAATCCGAGTACTTCAATTAACCAATTGGAGGTTTGGCAGGCCGAAACTTTTGATACTGAAACCATTGACCGCGAACTGGGATGGGCCGAAGAAATTGGTTTGAACTGCATGCGTGTGTATCTGCACCATGTAGCCTGGGAAGTTGATAAAGACGGATTTAAAAACCGCATGAACAAGTACCTTGAAATTGCTGACAGCCACGGGATAAAAACTATTTTTGTGTTTTTCGATGACTGCTGGAATGCTACATACCAGGCCGGCAAACAACCCGATCCGAAACCGGGCGTTCATAACTCTGGCTGGGTGCGCGATCCGGGCGATTTGCTGTACGAAGATGAGAACCTGGTAAACGTTTTAGAAGTCTACGTAAAAGATGTGCTTACTACGTTTAAAGACGATAAAAGAATTGCAATTTGGGATTTATACAACGAACCCGGCAACTCCGGCTATAGCAACCGTTCGATGCCTCTGTTGAAAAACGTATTCAATTGGGCCTGGGAAATCCGTCCGTCGCAACCGGTTTCGGCTGGTGTTTGGAATGCTTCGTTAACCGATTTAAATAAATTTCAGCTCGAAAATTCCGATATTATCACTTATCACAACTACGAAGGCCCGGAGCAACATCAGGCAGCTATTGATACCTTAAAAACCAGAGGCCTGCCAATGGTTTGCACCGAATATATGGCGCGACGAAACAACAGCTATTTCCAAAACATTATGCCAATTCTACACAACGAAAATATTGGCGCAATTAACTGGGGTTTGGTTGCCGGAAAATCAAATACAAAATATGCCTGGGATGAGCCAATTCCGGATGGATCGGAGCCACCACTTTGGTTTCACGAAATTTTCCACCCCGATGGAACTCCGTACAGCCAGGAAGAGGTTGATGTAATAAAAAGTTTAACCGGCATAAATTAGTTTTACTAACATTTAAAACCAGTGGTAATGAGCAGGCGATTTTATTTGTTTCTTATCGTAATTGTTTCTTTTCTCCAGGGATGTCAACCTCAGCCTTCAGCATTGAAAATTGAGAATCCGCTACCTGTAGAGTTTGGCGATCCCTATATTCTTAAAGCATCCGACGGAAATTATTATATGATTGGAACCGGCGGAGTAAAAGACGGTTTTAAAATGTATTCGTCTTCAGACCTGAAAAGCTGGAAGGACGAAGGCCGGATTTACCAGGGAAATACTTCCGACTCGTGGAATATTGCCAATTTTTGGGCTCCTGAATTGTATGAAAAAGATGGTAAGTTTTATCTGCTTTTTAGTGCCGATTGGCGCGAAAACCCGACCAACGAACTGGAGAATTTCCGAATTGGGGTAGCCGTTGCCGACAATCCAACCGGCCCTTATACCGATTTGATGGATCGTCCGATTTTTGACCCGGGATATCCTGTAATCGATGGAAACCTATGGTTTGAAGACGGAAAGACGTATCTGTATTATTCACGTTGTTGCTACAAAAATCCGGTTGAAAGTGAAGTGGCCGACTGGGCACGCGAAAAAGGAATGTTCAACGAGATTGAAGAGAGTTGGGTATATGGTGTTCAAATTGAAAACGACTTTTCAGGAATAATCGGCGAACCGAAATTATTGCTGCGTCCTCCGGTAAAAATGGATGATCAGCAAGCAGAATGGGAGAGCCGGTCGGTAACTTCAGGCGAGGTAAACCGCCGCTGGACGGAAGGTTCGTACATTATTAAAAATGACGACACGTATTTCATGATGTACTCTGCCAACTATTTTGGCGGAAAGAATTATGCGGTTGGTTATGCAACCTCTCCATCTCCACTCGGGCCTTTTAAGAAAGCCGATAACAACCCGGTTTTGCAGAAAAATGTAGAACAGGGCGGAGTAGTTACCGGCACCGGCCATAATTCTATAACGTTGGCACCTGATGGGAAAACCATGCTTTGTGTTTATCATGGAAGAACTTCAGAAACAGGAGATGAACGTGTAGTTTTTATCGACCCGATGGAAATAACCGCCGATGGAAAACTTGTAGTGCACGGACCTTCAACCAAATACGATAAATCTTCGAATTAGTACTAACAAATCATACAAAATGAACCAATTAAAACGATCTATAACTGTGCTGCTGTTGGGCTGTTTTTTACTGGCTTGCAACCCTAAAAAAAATACAGAACACTTAATATGTGGAGTGTTGAAAGAAGCCGATTTTAAAACCACTATTAACGGTAAAGAAACCGGTTTGTACGAGTTGAATAACGGAGAGCTAACAATGGCTGTAACCAATTATGGCGGACGAATTGTAAGTTTGCTGGTGCCCGGCAAAAACGGAGAAATGGCTGATGTTGTGCTGGGTTTCCCATCAATTGATGCTTATTTAAATGCCAACGAAGTGTTTCACGGAGCACTGATTGGCCGTGTAGGAAACCGTATTGCAAAAGGTAAATTTTCCTTAAATAATATTGAGTATTCGTTGCCAATTAATAACGATCCTAACCATTTACATGGTGGCCCCGGAGGATTTCATAATGTGGTTTGGGATGTAAAGTCGGTGAATGATACTTCTATTGTTCTTAGCTACTTATCTAAAGACGGAGAGATGGGCTACCCGGGGAATTTGAGTGTGGAAGTTACCTATCAGCTCACGCCCGAAAACGAAGTGCAGATCGATTACAAAGCAACTACTGATAAAAGTACGCCGGTGAATCTAACCAATCACGCCTTCTTTAATTTAAAAGGAGAAGCTAACGGAACCATCAATGATCACCTGCTAACGATTAACGCCGATAAGTTTACTGCTGTAGATTCAACCTTGATTCCGCTGGGAGAAAATGTGTCGGTTGAAGGAACACCTTTTGATTTCAGAAAAGCCAAAGCCATTGGGGCAGATTTACCGTTGCAAAACGAAAATGAGCAGTTGCAAAATGGTTTGGGGTATGATCATAATTTTGCTCTCAATAAAGCGGAGCCAGGCAAAATGTTGCTGGCAGCAACGGTTGTAGAACCGGCAAGCGGAAGGAAAATGGAAATATTCACTGAAGAACCGGGCATTCAGTTTTATGGCGGAAACTTTATGGATGGTGCCGATACCGGGAAATATGGAAAGAGTTTTGATTTTCGCGAGTCGTTTGCATTGGAAACACAACATTTTCCCGATTCGCCAAATCAATCTGCCTTTCCTTCAATTCTTTTAAATCAGGGAGAGACTTATGCAACCACAAGTATTTATAAATTTAGTGTAATAACGGATTAACCAATAATTTCAGATGCGCAGTTATTTATTGTAAATTGCGTATAAAATCATTAACCGATTTTAACATGCTTAAACCAACTAAAATATGCCGCTTTTTAATGGCTGTATCTTTTTTTTCAGTCTTTGTAAAAACTGGTGATGCGCAAAACTATCAGTTAAAACCTGTGCCTTTTAATCAGGTAACAATTAACGATAATTTTTGGGCTCCGCGATTAGCTTCGCATGCAAACGCTACCCTCGAAACCTGCATTGCCCAAATGCAGGACTCAACCGAGCGCATTAACAACTTTGCCCGCGCTGCCAGCATTATGGAAGGACAGCATCAGGGGATTTATTTTGATGATTCGGATGTTTATAAGGCAATGGAAGGTATTGCCTATTCCTTGATTAACAATCCAAATCCCGTAAGGGAAGCCTTGCTGGATAAGTGGATCAAACTGATTGCCGGTGCGCAGCAAGAAGATGGTTACCTGAATACTTTCTACACACTGAATCATCCGGATGAGAGGTGGACCGATATGGAAAAGCACGAAATGTATTGCGGCGGACATATGATTGAAGCTGCCGTAGCGCATTATAAAGCAACCGGTAAAGAAACATTTTTGAATGTTGCCATAAATTTTGCCGATTATCTCGCTAAAAATTTTGGCCCCGGTAAAAAACATTGGGTGCCCGGGCATCAGGAGATCGAACTGGCATTGGTTAAACTGTATCACGAAACAAACGATAAAAAATACCTGGACCTGGCTTACTGGTTATTGGAAGAAAGAGGGCATGGGCATGGTCACGGCGAAATTTGGAATAAGGAACACTGGGGGGCAGCTTACTGTCAGGATGATGTGCCGGTTTCAGAGATTAGCGAAATAAAGGGACACGCCGTTCGCGCGATGTATTTATTTACCGGAATGGCCGATGTTGCCGCAGAAAAAGAACTGCCGGATTACGTTGCTGCACTGGAGCGGGTTTGGCACGATGTGGTTGACCGGAATATGTACATTACCGGTGGTATTGGCAGCTCCGGATCGAACGAGGGCTTTTCGAAAGATTACGATCTGCCTAACAAAACAGCCTATTGCGAAACCTGTGCTTCCATCGGAATGGTATTGTGGAATAGCCGCATGAACCTGTTTTCGGAAGATGCCCGCTACATTGATGTGATGGAACGATCGATGTATAACGGAGTCCTTTCAGGAGTTTCGCTTGATGGCGATTTGTTCTACTACGTTAACCCGTTGGAATCGGATGGCGATCATCACCGTCAGCGCTGGTTTGGATGTGCCTGCTGCCCGAGCAATATTTCGCGTTTTATTCCTTCGGTGGGAAGTTATATCTACCTGACCTCGGCCGAGGAGGTGTTTGTAAATTTATATGTTGGAAGTAAGGCTCAATTTGAAGTGGGAGGGCAGAAGCTTACCCTTGTTCAATCTACAAACTACCCATGGGAGGACGAAGTGGAATTTACAGTAAATCCAGAATCTCCTGCCTCTTTTGCGTTGAATCTGAGGATTCCCGGATGGTGTAAACAGTACCAACTTTGGGTGAATGGAGAACTAATAAAAAGTAAACCGGGAAGAAGCAGGTATGCCAAATTAACTCGCACCTGGAATAAAGGCGATAAGATTAGGTTGAAGATGGCTATGCCGGTTGAACTGGTGGCTTCTCATCCTAAAGTTGAAGAAAATGTTGGGAAAAGAGCCCTTCAGCGTGGGCCGCTGGTATATTGTCTGGAACAAACCGATAATAAGCAGTTTAATCTTGACGAAGTTTCAATTGCTGAAACAACAGCTTTTTCGATAACTGATGCCGAAGGAAAACTAAAAGGGATGAAAGCGGTAAAAGCTGAAACAAACGGCCAAACATTAACTTTTGTGCCTTATTTCTCGTGGGACAATCGCGAACCGGGAAAAATGAAGGTGTGGATTGATTATAACGAATAAATGTTAAGCCGATGAAGAACACGATACTTGTAATAACGGTAATGTTCCTTTTGACTTTTTGTGCTCAGCCTGAAAAGAAAAAGGAAACAGCTTACTTTCAAAATCCTGTTATTGCCGGCGATTTCCCCGATCCATCGGTTATTCGGGTAGGAGACACGTATTATGCTGCGGGTACGAGTTGCGATTTTGCACCAAACTACCCTCTTTTCGAGTCAAAAGACCTGATAAACTGGAAACGTATTGGATCGGTTTTTAATGAGCCACCTGCCTGGACTGCCGACGATTTCTGGGCACCGGAGTTGTTTTATCACAACGGAACTTTCTTTGTTTATTACACCACCAAACGAAAAGACAACCGGATTGCCTGTATTGGAGTGGCCACAACCAAAGATATCAGCAAAGGATTTACCGATCATGGAATTCTTATTGAATGGGGTGAAGAAGCCATTGATGCATTTGTTTTTCAGGATGATGATGAAAAGCTATACATCACCTGGAAAGCCTACGGCCTGACTCCGGGGCGCGATATTGAAATACTGTGTTCAGAGTTAAGCGATGACGGAATGCAGCTTGTGGGCGATCATTTTACGCTCACCGATTTTACAAAAGGCTGGCAGGGAGCCGGCGATGAAGGACAATGTATCGTGAAACGCAACGGGTGGTACTATATGTTTTATTCGGTAGGAGGCTGTTGTGATAACCGATGTGATTACCGGGTGCGGGTGGCCCGATCGAAAAATCTTAGGAATGGATGGGAACAATTTCCTGAACCGATTTTACAGGGTGGTGACGAGTGGCGCTGTACCGGCCACGGAACGCTGGTAAACACTCCTGATAACCGGTATTTTTACATGTACCATTCGTACAATGCTACCGATTTTGAATACATTGGAAGGCAAGGAATGTTGAGCGAAGTGCTTTGGAACGATGAAACCGGATGGCCTTATTTCAAATACAACACCCCGGCACTGAAAGCTGAAGTGCCTTTTGAAAATACCCACCAGGTAACTGATAGTGTTTTTATGGATGATTTTTCTGATGAACAGAATCTTGTTTTTTGGTCGTGGGAAGTTAATCATAAAAAGCCCGGAATAGAAGTTAAAAATGGGCAGCTGGTACTGACGGCTAACGAAGCAGGTGTTGGTTTTGTGGGATTACGTCCTAAATCGGGTAACTACCAACTCAGCTCAGAAGTTATTCAAAACGAAGCGAAAAGTGGTATTGGAATATACAGTAATCGCCAAAATATGATTGCGCTGGTTGTAAACCGTCATCAGCTCGAATTATTCCAGGTAAATAATAGAGAAAAAGAGGTGCTGGCAACTGCAGAGCTAGAAAATGCAGGGTCGGTGTACCTAAAGTACGAAGCTATAAATGCCAGGTATTTTCAGTTTTTCTGGTCGCTCGATGGTAAGGAATGGATGCCGGTTGAAACAACTTCAGGCCTTCAGGTTGATGGATCGTTTATTGCCCAGTGGGGCTATGCCCCGCGTGCCGGTTTTATATTTGGAGAGCATACTGGAAGCTCTTTTGCCTACAACGAAATTAGGGTGAAATACAACTAATCGGATATAAAATGAAGTTAAGAGGTTTTGTATTTTTTATGTTGGTTTTCGGCTTAAGCATTTTTTCAGTGGATGCAATTGCACAAACAGCTGCGAAACGAATGTTTTTCTCCGATTTCACCAATGGCTCGGTTCTTTTTAACGATGGCACAAAAACAGCTGCCATGCTCAATTACGATACTTTCGAGGAGCAAATGATCTTTAAAAACGGAAATGAAATTATGGCGCTGGCATCGCCCGAATTAATTTCCATCATTAAAATAAATGATCATGTTTTTGAGTGGCTTGAAGGCGACATTTTTCTCGAAAAAATAGATAATCCATCAGTATTAATCTATAAAAGAAACCGTAACCAGCTAATTTCGAAAGGAAAAGGAACTGCTTTTGGCGGAGTTTCAAACACTTCGTCGGTGCAGCCGGTTAATAATTTGCCACGCGGGTACGATAAGCAGGGAACTGAATTAAGTGTAAATGAGGATTTCGAACTGATGCCGGATAATCTGTATTATACCAAAGCAAAGACAGGATTCAGAAGTTTGGCTTCTTCAAAACAATTTTGCAAAGCTTTTGGCGGCGACAAAAAGGACGTGACAAAATATATTCAAACCAATAAAATGAATTTGCAAAACGTGGACGATGTTCTACAGCTTATTGAATATTGTACGAATAACAGGTAATTGAAATAGGAATAAATTAAAGAAAACAAAATAGCATGAATACAAGATTAAAATTTTCAATCGTGTTTTTGGGGCTTATAATTTTATGCCTTAATACATTTGCTCAGAAAAGAAGCGGCAACAACCACAACCCTGTTTTTGAAGGCTGGTATGCCGATCCGGAAGGAATTGTTTTTGGCGATGAATACTGGATTTATCCGACTTATTCAGCCCCGTACAATGACCAGATTTTTATGGATTGCTTTTCTTCCAAGGATTTGGTAACCTGGACCAAACACGAACGCATTATCGATACCACTGCAGTGAAATGGGCCTGGCGCGCTATGTGGGCTCCGGCTATTGTCGAAAAAGAAGGAAAGTACTTCCTGTTTTTTGCGGCCAACGATATTCAAAGCAATGACGAAGTGGGCGGAATCGGTATTGGTGTTGCCAACAAACCCGAAGGCCCGTATAAAGATTACCTCGGGAAACCGTTAATCGATAAATTTTATAACGGTGCTCAACCTATCGATCAGTTTGTTTTTCACGATAAAGATGGCCAGTATTACATGTTTTATGGTGGCTGGCGGCATTGCAACATCGTTAAGTTAAATAACGATTTTACCGGTTTTGTTCCTTTTGAAGACGGTGAAACTTTCAAAGAAGTTACGCCCGAAGGTTATGTGGAAGGCCCGTTTATGTTTATCCGAAACGGCAGGTATTATTTTATGTGGAGCGAAGGTGGCTGGACCGGCCCCGATTACAGTGTGGCCTATGCGATTGCCGATTCTCCATTTGGCCCGTTTGAGCGTGTTGGAACAATTCTGAAACAGGATGAGAATGTGGCGAGAGGCGCAGGGCATCACTCGGTAATTCAGGTTCCCGGAACCGACGAATATTATATTGTTTACCATCGGCGGCCACTGAACGAAACAGATGGTAATCACCGCGAAACCTGTATCGATCGCATGTATTTTGATGACGAAGGATTTATCAAACCGGTAAAAATTACTTTCGAGGGAGTGCAGGCCCGGCCAATAAATTAAACCTGAAATAATCGAACTTAAACCAATGAAAAGAATAGCACTACTTTGCCTTGGCCTCATTCTGTTTAATAGTAAATAAAGGATTTTTCCATGTATTATAGGATTAATAATTAAACTACTATAACTATGAAAACCAAAATTCCGTTAACAGTAATTATTCTTCTGAATACCCTGGCTCTACTGGCACAGCCTGAAATGTATTATGGAGACACTTCCCGTTCGGGAAAACCTTTTTCGAAAGATCCACATGTTATCCGTTTCGAAGGGAGGTATCTAATGTACATAAGTGCACCGCCATCAGATGGCGGAGATGATGGAATGCAGGGCTGGGAAATAGGAATAGCTGAAAGTACTGACCTTATTAACTGGGAAAAAATTGGCAGTGTACCGCCTTCGGGCAAAGTGGAAGCAAAAGGTATATGCGCTCCGTGTGCACTGGTTGTAAACGATACGGTACATCTTTTTTATCAAACTTATGGCAACTGGAGAAATGATGCAATTTGCCATGCCTGGTCAACCGACGGTATTCATTTTACACGAAATACAACAAATCCCATTTTCCACCCAACGGGAGACTGGACCAGTGGCCGGGCAATCGATGCCGAAGTTTATTCTTTCAATAACCAATATTATCTGTATTTTGCCACGCGCGATCCCGATATGCGAATACAGATTATGGGCGTGGCAGTTTCTCCTCTTGATGGGGATTTTAAACGTGAAAGCTGGACCCAGAAGTGCAACAAACCAATTCTGGCTCCGGAATTTCCGTGGGAAGGAATGTGTACAGAAGGTGCATCTGTAATTCAGAAAGGCGAATGGCTGTATATGTTTTATGCCGGAGCCTACAACAACAAACCACAGCAGGTTGGGGTGGCAAAAAGCCGTGACGGGCTGAAATGGGAAAAATTATCAAATAAACCTTTTCTTACCAATGGCGATCCCGGAACCTGGAATTCAAGCGAATCGGGGCATCCCCATATTTTTGAAGATGAAGATGGAAGTACTTACCTGTTTTTTCAGGGAAATGATGATAACGGAAATACCTGGTTTATCTCAAAAGTAGAAATAGGCTGGAATGACAGTGGACCATATTTTAAATAAATTTTTATACCAACTAATATTTTAAAAATGAAACAACAATTTATTGTACTGATTTTTGCACTAAGTGCGTTAACAAGTGTTGCCCAGTGGAAGCCGGCGGGCAACAAAATTAAAACCCAATGGGCCGAAAAAATTGATGTAAACAATGTGTTGCCCGAATATCCGCGACCAATTATGGAACGTGCCGACTGGCAAAACCTGAATGGTTTGTGGAATTATGCCATAACCGAAGCCGGACAAATGCAACCTGCAAATTTTGATGGCGAGATTCTGGTTCCTTTTGCAGTTGAATCAAGTTTGTCGGGTGTTCAGAAAACAGTTGGCGAAACGAAAGAATTGTGGTACCAACGCACATTTACGGTGCCTTCAGCGTGGAAAGGAAAAAAAGTATTGCTGCATTTTGGTGCTGTTGATTGGAAAGCCGATGTTTGGGTAAACGACATAAAAGTAGGTTCGCACAAAGGTGGTTACGATGCCTTTTCGTTCGATGTAACTCCGTTTCTTAACAAGTCGGGAGAGCAAAATCTTGTGGTAAAAGTATGGGATCCGTCAGACAGAGGTTACCAACCGCGCGGAAAACAGGTGAGCCGCCCCGAAGGAATCTGGTACACTCCGGTAACCGGAATCTGGCAAACGGTATGGCTCGAGCCTGTAAACGAGAAACATATTACCGATGTTGTTGCCATTCCGAATATCGATAACGCAAGTTTAAAAGTTGATGCATCGGTTTGTGGCGCTACTTTTGGCGATGTTTACGAAGTCGTTTTAAAAGATGGAAATAATGTTGTTTCAAGCGGAAAAGCTGCTGCCGGACAATCGGTGGAACTGCCTGTTTCAAATGCAAAATTATGGAGCCCTGAATCGCCATTTCTTTACGACCTGGAAGTTAAATTAATCAGCAACGGAAAAACCGTTGACGCTGTTGACAGCTATACAGCCATGCGTAAAGTTTCAAGCAAACGCGATGAAAACGGAATTGTTCGCCTGCAGTTGAATAACAAAGATTATTTCCAGTTTGGCCCGCTCGATCAGGGCTGGTGGCCCGATGGTTTGTACACCGCTCCAAGCGATGAGGCTTTGAAATACGATATTCAGAAAACCAAGGATTTTGGTTTTAATATGATTCGTAAACACGTTAAAGTAGAACCTGCACGTTGGTACACACACTGCGATGAAATGGGGATTTTGGTGTGGCAGGATATGCCAAATGGCGACCGCTCGCCACGCTGGCAAAACCGCCAGTATTTTGATGGTACTGAAATGAAACGTTCTCCCGAATCGGAAGCCAATTACCGCAACGAGTGGCAGGAAATCATGAACGAACACCTATCGAACCCATCGGTGGTTTGCTGGGTACCCTTTAACGAAGCCTGGGGGCAGTTTAAAACCGAAGAGATTGTAGAGTGGACAAAAGCACACGATCCAAGCCGTTTGGTAAATCCTGCAAGTGGCGGAAACCACTACCGTGTGGGCGATATGCTCGATTTGCATAATTATCCGGGGCCGGAAATGTATTTGTACGATGGAAGCCGCGCTACCGTTTTGGGCGAATATGGTGGAATTGGTCTGGCTCTTGAAGGCCACCTTTGGGCTACCGACCGTAACTGGGGTTATGTTCAGTTTAAAAATTCAAAAGACGTAACCGATAAATACGTTGAATACGCCGAGGAGCTTTATAAAATGGCAAAAAGCGGTTTTTCTGCTGCAGTTTATACACAAACGACGGATGTAGAAGGCGAAGTAAACGGCTTAATGACTTACGACCGAAAAGTGATTAAATTGGATGAGAATCGCGTTCGCCAGATTAACCAGAAAGTGTGTAAAGTTTTGAACGAAAAATAGTTTTTAGATACGTTCAGTTTTCGATTAGTTTTTTATTTGTTAAGGAGTTTAGCGTTTTTTATAACACTAAACTCCTTTTTGCTTGTTAAGCATGCAATTCGATAATAAAAACTGCCTATTAAAAAACCGGTACCGAATTTTCAAATGATGGCGACTGACCCGTGATTTCCGGCCAGCCATTCACCCAATGAACCTGATCCATTACTAATACACGACCTTTATCCGGGGTGCTTCTTATGTATGAATGGTATAGCATCCAGTCGTTTCCGGCCTCGTCTGAGATGATTTCTGAATTGTGCCCGGTTCCAACAAACTGGTTGTTGCCCTGAATAAGCACTTCGTATGCGTTTTCCATCATTGGTTTTCCTGCTTTGTTAACATAGGGACCAAATAAATTTTCCGAGCGCCCCACAACGGTTTTGTAGCTGCTGTTGGCGCCTTCGCAGCATGAGCCAACCGAGGCAAACAAATAATAGTAGTTTCCTTTTTTATGGATGTAGCTTGCTTCAAAAGCCGTACCTGCTACTTTTTTTGTTGTTGCTGGTTTCATACTCAATCCATCATCGGCTAATTCAACACTATAAATTCCAAAGAAACTTCCCCAGAATAAATATTTTTTACCACCATCTTCTATATAAAAGGGATCGATAGAGTTATGTACACCAATCTCGTTACTGCGAAATAATTTTCCATTATCAGTAAAAGGCCCGGCCGGGTTTGTTGCCGTTGCAATACCTATCCCGCAGGTATTTCCACCTCCCCAAACCGACAACGAATAATACAAAACATATTTTCCGTTAATATAATTAATGTCGGGCGCCCAAATTCCACCATTAGGTTCCCAATTCGGGCGGGTTTCATCAGTGAATGCAGTTCCTAAAACTTTCCAGTTAAGCAAGTCGTTGGAACGAAGAATGGGTGTGTTATGAATGTCTTCGGTGGCGTAAAGGTAAAAATAGCCGTCGGCAGCTTTTATAATTGTTGGATCGGGCAAACTGGCCTGAATTACAGGATTCTTATAGGTGGTATTTTTGTTGTTTTCAGGCTGTTCACCGGCTTCAGAATCGCTGGTACAGGAACTGGCCGCAAGTGATAGCAGCATTATTACAAGCGTTAAAAAATTGTTTCTCATAATTTTAATTTGCACGTTTTTTAATAAAAAAAAGGCCGGAAAAGTACATCCTCCGGCCGTTTATAAGTAGTTCCCGAAAGTTGTCTCATACTCTGACGAGACCTGTCACTTCGGGTATTTCAAAGTGTTTGTAATTTATTTTTTCTCCAGACTTATGGTCATGTTCAACGCATCGATTGTTAAAATACAATCGCCGGCTTGTTCTTCTGTAATCAGCCATTTTAAATCAGGATTATACCCTCCGGGAGTAGCTTGTACCTGGTTGTCATCCCAAATGTTGGCATTGGCATTTATAGGCCTTAAGAAAGGACATCCCCAGCCTGCACTCTGGTCGTTGTAAGGTAATTTAAAATCCTGATTGGCTTGTGTTGTGCATTCCAGCGTAAAGATCTCAGGAACTTCCGGGTTCCAGCTAAATTCCGTAGATGATGGCATATTCCATGCAATTCCAATTCCGAGGCCTACGCCCCATACATGGCTGAATCCTTTGTATCCGTGAACGATTTTTAACTCGTTTTTATCCAGAATGATAGAGTACAATCCGGCTTTGTTAACCGTAAATTCAATGTCAGAATCGCTAACGCTCTCATTTTTTACCAAGCCTGTTTCATTCTCGCCTTTGCTCCACGAACCTTTGTCTTCGGTTGTTGAGTTTACAAATTTAAAGGTACCTTCCTGCAGTTCTCCAATCCACTCGTAAGTGTTACCGATATTTTTTCCTTCAACAACTTCGTTTAACTTAATTCCATTGCTTATTTCCGATCCTTTTGGATTAGCAGAACCAACCAGGTACAGATTTACCGGGGCGATCTCGAAAGTGGTTACCAACACCTTTGTGGTTGAGATTTCAGGTTTTACAAAATAATCTCCTTCTGATGAGGCAATTATTTCGGCTTCAATCTCGGTGCTGCTTCCGTAGTTTACACCAAGTCCGTAAAGCATGGCATTTAAATCGAAATGCGAAATGCTGTATTCCGAAACGCCTGCATCCAGTTCAATTTTATCGATGGCAGTGGTAAGCCCGGGTAGTCCCAGTTTAAAGTAGTAGGTTATAGTACCATTGTTTGCGCGTTCCTGTGCCGGATCCCAACTGAATGTAATGGCGGTTTCATTCATTAAATCCTGTGATAAGGTAATCTCCTCAACGCTGGGAGTAAGGTGCATGCTGTCTTCAACGGTGTCTATTTCAATTTTAACATCGTACTCTTCATCGCAACTGCTAAAAAGTAGCATGCCCATTGCGAAGATTACGAATAGTATATTTATTTTTTTCATCTGTTTTAAATTTGTTAAAGTAATTTCCACAATTATTCAGACTCTGTCCAGTAAGGTGATTGTACCAGGTTTGGATTTTTATCAATCTCATCCTGATAAATAGGGAACCAGTAATATTTTTTCTGATATACTCTTTTCTGGTATTGCGTACGCACAAAGAATGCTTCCGGGTCGGAAGGATCATCTGATTTCTTAGTACCCGAGAAATTCATTCCGTAGAAATCGCCATCCAATATTTCTTCTGCTTCTTTCCAGCGTCGGAGGTCGTCATAGCGAACACCTTCTCCACAAAGTTCAACCCTACGCTCGCGACGGATAATTTCGCGCATTTCATCCTGGTCATTCAGATTTACTGCGATATAACCATCTTGTTGAGAAGTTGCATATTGAGGAATACCGGCTCTCTCTCGAATCAGGTTCAAATAAGTAAGAATTTCCTGATTTCCGGGGCTTACTTCGTTTAGTATTTCGCAATAACTAAGGTAGGCTTCGGCAAGACGGTAAACGATGCCTGGACGATATTGCCATGAACCATTTTTAGAATCTGAGTTAGGATGCTTTCTTTTTAACCCTAAATACCCGTTCTGAGGTGCATCGTGGGTGAAGTTATTGTCTTTTCCATACTGATAAAAATCAACATTCCGACGGTCCCAGATGTAATAACGTTCGTTCCAAAGAATGGCATTGTAGAAACGCGGTTCGCGGTTTACATACATGTTGAAAGTTCCTGCTTTTGCGGCAACTTTTTCTTCGCCGTCGTACCAGTTCCAGTTGTCGGTATTTCTTACATCATCGTTTGTTGAAAAACCACTTTCTGTATAACCCGATTCCGGGTTGATGATTGGTTTTGTTTTGTCGCCGTTCTCATAGCCCAAAATTGGCGAAAGGCCATTATCCATAAAGAAAGCATCAACTATAGATTGAGTCATGCCCAAACCTCCGTTGCCTCCTGCCCCGTAAGGAGAAATGTGTTTGTCGAATTCCGTTTGGTTTTGCGGACGTGCAAATAGTATTTCTTTATTACCATCGGCATAAGTACGGGCATGAACCCAGGCTGTTGATGCAAATGCATCGATACTACCATCGTCGTTATACATTTTGTACAACTCATGGCCTGTAGCTTCAGCTTCCTGAATCAGCAATCGGTGTGCCTCCAAAGCTTTTGTCCATTTGTTTTGATCGTATGAGCTGTTGAAAAGCGGAGTGCCTTCTGCATCCGTAAAGTTCGCATAATCTGGGTTGCCGTTTACTAACGGAGACGCAGCAAAAAGTAGCATGCGGGCACGTGCCGCCAAACACATTACTGAAGTAACGCGGCCATATTTTATTGCCTGTGTATAGCTTGCCGGTAAAATTTTGGATGCTTCCAACATTTCATTGTCGCACCATTCAATTATTTCATCGTATGGAACGGGGCCGGTAAGTAGCTCTTCTGTCGAACCATTGGTAGGTGCAATATAATCGGGCTGAAAAGGGCAAACACCATAACAGTTTACAAACAAACTATAGTAGTAAGCCTGTAAAAAACGACATTCGGCCTGAATGTATTCAACTTCCTGCGCGGTGATTGTAGTTCCTTCAATTGGCACAACATTGGCACGCAAAATATTTGCTGTACGAATGCGTTTCGGTAGATCTCCCCAGTAACCACCAGCCCATGGGGTTGCGGTGTTCCAGTTACCTGTAATTTTTGGAATGGCATCCCATCCCCATTGTTGCCAACGTTCAGAAGGAGTCCAGTCGTCGCCCATTACTCCCCATCCGGTTCGGTTCAAAGAACCCCAAGTTGGGTCGGGTATACCGGAATACACATAAGCCAGCATACTTTCCATTCTGTCTTTGTCAGTGAAAACCATATCCATGGTTAATTCTGTATCTGATTCTTTATCCAGGTAATCCGTGCAGGAAAACATGGTGCCCAGCAGCAGTATCAGGAATATATATTTTAGTTGTATTTTCATCTTTCTATATTTTATAGGTGATTTCATCTGTTTATAATTGTTTATTTTTTAAAGTAACAGATGTAACTCCCATGATTATAATCATTCGTATTTTCGTATAATAATTTCTCATGGTCGTTTCATTATCAGAATATTAAGTCAATTCCGAGCATAACTGATTTAATTGGAGGGTATTCAGTTCCGTTGGAAGTTGAAAGTTCAGGATCCCACAATTTGAAATCAGAAAATGTTAACAGGTTATTTCCGTTGATGTAGATACGACATGCTTTAAACATATCTTTTTTTACCGAAGCCGGAATGTTATATCCGATTTCAATTTGTTTCAAACGCAGGAAGCTCATGTCCTTTTTCCACCAGGTAGAATTTGCATTGTTGTTGTAATTTGTAGCATACGACAAGCGTGGATAGAAAACATCCTGCGATGGATTTTCTTCGGTCCAGCGATCGGTATAGTTGGTGAAGATATTTCCCTGAATTCCCTGGCCTGATCCCGGAATAAAGTACTCACTTTCGTCGCCAATAAAGCGGTAAGTGTCTCCAACTCCCTGAAAGAATACACTCAAATCGAAGCCATGTAACGAAATGTTTCCGCCAAATCCGTAAACCATACGCGGATCGTTGGTTCCGCCAACATAACCTTTATCTTTTGAATTGATTACGCCGTCTTCGTTCCAGTCAAGAATTTTAATGTCACCAGGGCGTACTTCAGCCAATTCGTTTTGTGGAAGTTCCGGAAGTAGATTTCCCAAACCGTCGAAATCCTCAGCTGTATACAACCCGATTGCCTCATAACCGTATAGTTCGTTTATTGAATGGCCGGTAATATCCTGGTGGGTTCCTTGTTGCCCTGCCGGAACATCAAATTCCAGAATTTCGTTTTTGGCATAACTTAGATTGGCAAAAAACGAGATGTCGGCTTGGTTTATTTTCTTATTGTAAGTAATTGCAACTTCACCTCCCTGGTTTTTCACTTTTCCGAAGTTGGCATAAGGAGTGCTTAGCAAACCGGCCTGTGTTGGAATGGTGCGTCGTTGCATAAAAATATTGTCGCGGTATTCATGAAATGCATCCAGTTGAATGCGTAATGCCGATCGAATGCTGAATTCAATACCTACGTTCTTCTTTGTTACCGTTTCCCAGGTTAGGTTATTTACACCTATATCGCCCTCGGTAACCCCATCTTTCTGGTAGTCGGCGTTATTCCCCCAATGGTAACCGGCGGCATCGGTATTCATTGTGGTTAAGTAGGCAAAGCGTCTTTCTGACCCGATCTGATCGTTTCCGGCCTGGCCCCACGATGCGCGGATTTTCAGGAAATCAATGGTTTCTTTCATGCCTGCCCAGAAATTCTCTTCAGACACTAACCATCCCAGAGCAAACGATGGGAAGAATCCGTAACGTTGTCCCTTAGCAAAGTTTTCCGATCCGTTATATCCAAAGTTAAATTCTCCTACATATTTATTTTTAAACGAATAGGTAGCACGGCCAGCAATACCCTGGTTACGGTAGGGTTGAATGCCCCCGTCGTCGTAGCTACGCTGGTTAAATAGTAACAAACCTGTAAGGTTGTGGATTTCGTTAAAAGTGTGGTCGTAATTCAGAATCCATTCCAGGTAAGTTTGGTTGTTTCCATAATCACTTCCTTCTTCGTAGTTCAAAAACTCAGAACCTGAACTTAATAAAGTCAGCTCCAGTTCTCCTTCATCATCGCGTGTTGTGGCCGGTAGGTAATAAGTTGGATCTTTGCTACGCGTTAACGAACTATAGCTGTAGTTATCGAACGAGAACGATAGTTTTGTGCTTAAGCCCTCAGTAATAAAATCCAGTTTTTGCTCTAATGAGAAAAGCGATTCCAGTTTACTGCTGGTATAAACACCATAGCCATATTGGGTAAGGTGAGCCCATGGGTTTACCCGTTCACTCCTAACCGGAATTTTCCCATCGGCGTAAATGGCCGGGTGTACCATTGGTGGAGTTTCGAAAGCATAGTCCCATACTTCATTTGTTCCTTTCGACTGTTTGCGTAGTTTTTGCAGATATCCTCCAACACTCAGGCGTATTGCTGTTGTTTTAGTGAGGTTCAAATCTACATTCGAACGCAGGTTATAACGTGTTAATCCTGTGCTGGTATCGTACGAAAGCGAGTTGTCTCTTTTCATGATACCATCCTCATTATAAGCCGAGGCAGTGAGGTTATAGCGCAACATAGCCGAGCCTCCGTTCACATTCAGGTTTGCCCGGGTATTGTAGGCATGTTCTTTCGAAATAGCCTTTATCCAATCAACATTTGGATACAGTTCAGGATCATATCCGCTTCGGGTGCGGTCAATCGCCAGTTGCTCGTAATACGGAACTTTGAATTCTTCCGTAGCCAAATCGTTTAATAGTTGCATATGATCGGTAGCACCAATAAACGAAGGCATTTGAGTTGGAGCGGTTATAGCGTGTTCAACCCGAACATTCACAACCGGTTTTTGAATTTTTCCGCGCTTGGTATTTACCAGAATTACACCGTTTGCACCGCGTACACCGTACATGGCACTGGCTGCTGCATCTTTAAGTATCGAGAATGATTCGATTTCTGAAATATCCAGATCATCCAGCGAACGCTGAACACCGTCAACCAATACCAGAGGATTGGTGCTTCCCGAGAACGAAGAAATACCACGAATCCAGAAATTTGACTGGTTGTATCCTGGCTCGCCCGAACGGGTTACCGCAATTACACCGGCCAGTTTCCCGGCTAAAGTGTTTGAAATATTTTTTGATGAACTAATCTGTAATTCTCCCGGGTTGATGTTTTGAATAGCACCAACTACCGAAGCCTTTTTCTGTGTACCGTAACCAACTACCATTACTTCATCCAGGTCGGTGGTTGCTTCTTCCAAAACAATGTCGCGAGGAATTTCATTAACCGGAATTTCCTGGTTTTGCATTCCGATAAAAGAAAAGATCAAAACGGCATCGTCGGGGGCATTCAGGCTATAAACACCATCGGCATTGGTAATTGTTCCGCTAGATGTTCCTTTAATAACCACAGAAACTCCGGGTAAAGGAAGGCCCTTGCTGTCGATAATTCGTCCGCTAACCGGTTTTTGATCCTGTTCAGCAGGTTCTTCAACCTTTGTTTGTTTTACGGGAACCAGAACAATTTGCCGGTCGATTATTTTATAGGTCAGATTGGTGTTGGCCAATACTTGTTCCAGAATTTCATCCACCGATGATTGATCAGCGATCACATCGATTTTTCTTTCCAGATCAACCTGACTGTCACGGTAAAAGATGTTAAATTCGCTTTGGTTCTGAATTTTCTCAAAAACCTGTTTTACGGTTACATCCCTTAACATGAACGAAAATTTGGCACTTTGAGAATAAGTAGTGTTAGCAAAAACACTGCTCATTCCAACGAGCAAAAGAAAGATGGTAATCCTCATAATCCGAAGAAATTGGGTACCTCCTTTGCTCAAAGAGCAATTCGGATACCTCGTTTTACTTTTTTTCATAAATTTGTTTGATTTATAAATTTTAAGATACATTGCCTCGCAGCAATGTTGATTAATTTTTACAGCCTGCAGATGTTACAGCATCTGCAGGCTTTCTCATTTTTTAAGACAAAAACAAGTGGTTTTACATAGGCTTAACTAGTTTAGATTTATGATTAGCTTATTGTTTTCTCTATTTAGTTTAATCTGAGTGGTTTCAGCTATAATGTTCAGCACCTCTTCTGCGGTGTTTCTTAAGTTTAAATTTCCCGAGAATGTTTCTTTTCCAATGGCCGCACTTTGTAATTCTATATCGACATTGTAATAGCGCGATATTTTTTTAACAATGGTTTCAAGTGGCTCTTTTTCAAGAATCAGGTAGCCGTCGCGCCACGATAAATACTTTATTACATCAACCTGGCTTTCCTCAAAACGTTCCGTGTTGTTGTTGTAAACAATTCGTGTTCCGGGTAAAATTGTTTTTTTCTCGTTATGGAACACTGTATTGTTATTCGCACTGATTTCTATTTTTCCTTCCGCCAGAACAGTACCGCTGTTTTTATCATCTTCGTAGGCGTTTACATTAAAAACTGTTCCCAGAACTTTTATTTCAAAGTCTTTGGTTTTCACGTAAAATGGTTTTCCATCCATATGCGCAACATCAAAAATAGCTTCTCCGTCGATGTACACTTCTCGTTTGTTGCCTGTATTCGTTGCCGGGTACACCAATTTCGATCCGGAGTTCAACCATACCTTCGATCCGTCGGCAAGTGTTATGTGTGTACGTTTTCCGTAGGGAACAACCAGTGTGTTAAAAACAGGCTTTTTTTCCACTACCAACTGCGTAATTTTTTGAGTAGAATCGATGGTGATATTCTCGCCCTTCTCGTCGTATAAAATGTTCGATTCTTCTTCGGCAATTAAAACCTGTCGCCCATCCTGAAGTATAAGCTGTGTTGCGGTATCTGGTTGCGAAAGTTGCAGGGTTTCAACCATATTGTTGAAGTCGGTTTTAGTACTGTTGTGTTGTACTTGCCATATCGAAAATGCAACAATAAGGAAAGAAGCAGCCACAGCCCAGCGCGCAAGTGTTTTTCTCCGCTTTTCACGTTGGATAGAAAAACTGAGTTGTTTACGCACGTCTTCTTTATCCTGTAACGATGGTGCTCTTTTATAAGAAGTCAGAAAGGAATAAATCGTACGGGCCAGATGCAATTCTTCAGCTTCCGAATCATTTTTATTTTCAGCTTCTTCTACGATGGAGTCAATGCTGAATTGTTCATCTGCCAGAATATCGTATGCCTTTTTTACTTCGTTGTTATCCATTATGGTTTTAATCTACATCTACATAAAGTGGATGGAAGTAAAAACATAGACAAAAAAAATAAAAAATTTTTGTCTACCCGGTTTGAATTCTGTTTCTAAGTAAGAAAAACAAGAGTATGGAGTTAAATGTTTTACCCTTTTTAATGGCTTTTCGTAATTCTTTTAATGCTCTGTATATCATTGTTCTGGTCGATTCGACAGAGATGTTTAACGTGTCGGCAATTTCCGGATAGCTTAAATTGTGTTCAAACTTTAAGGAAAGTGCTTCCTGTTGTTTTTTCGTCAGTTTTTTCATTCCCTCGGCAAGTTCTCTGAAATGTTCTTTTTTTGTTTCGTCGGCTATAATTTCATCCTCCAGTGATCGAACTGGTGTATCGTTTAAAAGTAAAAGTTGTTCGTCGTTCAGAAGTGTGTTTCTTTTTGTTCCTTCTTTATGCAACAGCCGCCTGAGAGAGCGTAACAGGTAAAACTGAATGTTGTCGGTTTCAGAAAGTGTTTTACGGTATTTATAGAGATTTAGAAAAAGATCGTGAATACAGTCTTTTATAAAATCCGTGTCTTTCGAAAAATTCAGGGCATACGAGTATAATTCGTTAAAATACTGGTCATAGATACGATAAAACGCATCATCGTCACCATTCTTAAAACGCTCCCAAAGAAAATAGGAAGGATTTTGTTTTTCCGTCATCAGTCCCTACACTGTCAATGTCCCTCTAAAAATTGTGCTAATATAAATAAAATGATTTTCCGATATTAATTTTTCGGCTATACTTGTCTCACTATGTAATGTTTGCCAAACAACGAATACTTTTTATTTATAGTAGTTTTCTTCGTCTCATTGTCGTTTTTCAACGATTATTATATGGATAAAATCCATTCAAAAAATGAAGTGCAAAGAGATACTTTATTTCGAATTAGCCTGTATTATTCAAAACTATAGTGCAAATAATCAATACCGATAAACGCATTTCCGGCTGTACGTTTGCGATTATTTGCGCTCACTCTCCACCGAAAATACAAAACTATCGCCCCGGTAGTATCCCAGGTTAAACTCGATCGGGCGTTTGTTTTCGTCGTACACCAACCGGCGTCGAAAAAGAACCGGGTCATCATTCGGAATATTTAGCTTCTTTGATAAAAATGGCGTTGCTTTTATAGCGCTAATCTCTTCGTACGAGAGAGATGCTTTTACGTGGTACTTTTGTTCCAGAATCTCATACAGCGGATTGGCAAAATTTTCATCGCTGCTGATACCCAGTTCCGGATTAAAATAGGAGATGAAATAAACAAACGGAAAGTCTTTTTTTCCGCGCAACCGTTCTAAAGTCAGCACTTGTTGGTCGGGCTCCAAATTGAAAAAGGAACTCACTTCTTTGTCGGCTGTTTGCCAACTTATATGAAGTTCAAAATTCTGTACCTGAATTCCCATTGCCTGCATTTCCTGCGAGAAACTATACCAGTTTTTTGCCCGCCCCGAAATTCCTTTTGCAGCCACCTTGGTGCCGTATCCTTTTTTCCGAACCAGTAATCCTTCGTAAACCAATTTGTTAATTGCCTGGCGTAAGGTGTTTCTCGAAATGTTGAGTTGTTTAGATAAGTCAACTTCGTTAGGAAGCAATTTCCCCTTTTGATATTCCTCCTGCTGAATCATTTCGCGAAGAAGCGCTTCAGCCTGTAAATGTAGCGGTGTTTGACTTTTATGGTCTATGTTCAACTTCATGTTTATACATTTATCTGCGCTCAAAGATACGCTAAACACGATAAAATAAAATATATTCTTCAATATTTTAAATTCTCTGAAATATGTATATGTTTGCACAAGAAATCATATGTATGAACATATGGTTTTTTAGAGGAGTTTTAAATATTTTTGGTTATCCTGTACTGGTTTAACGATTAAAAAAATAAAAGTCAATAAAAATATGAGAAGCATTTTAGGTTTTATTACAGTGTTGTTGGTAAGTTGTTTTTGGGTTAACAGCTTCGGCCAGGAATTAACAAAATATGTCGATCCAAATATCGGAACAGCCCATTCGCGCTGGTTTTTTTATACACCGGCAGCAGTACCGTTTGGTATGGCAAAATTGGCTCCGTCAACCAATGCACATTACGGAAATGAGCAGGGCTGGGAAGCCGTTGGTTACGACGACCGCGACAGTTCAATTGAAGGATTTGCAAATTTCCATGAGTTTCAGGTAGGAGGTATTGTTTTTGCGCCAACTGTGGGCGAACTTCAAACTGTTCCCGGCGATCTTGATAATCCCGACGGCGGATACCGCTCTCGTTTCGATCGTAAAAATGAATATTCAACAGCCGGTTATTATTCGGTTTGGTTGGATGATTATAAAGTAAAGGCAGAACTTACAGCAACTAAACGAGTTGGATTCCACCGTTATACTTTTCCTGAAACCGAGTCGGCCAATATTCTTTTGGATATTGGCAACCAGCAGGGTGAAAGCGGAAAAGTAAAAGATGCGGAAGCGGTTATAACTGCAGATGGACGAATTGAAGGTTATGTGATTACCGAACCTGAATACGTAAAAAAATACCAGAAAGGTGCTGACGTTAAAATGTACTTCACGGCTGTTTTAGACAAAAAGCCAACAGCATTTGGAACTTTTAAAGGAACTGATATTTTCAGAAACGAAAAGAAGATAAGCGGCGAAGGGGCCGGAGTTTTCCTCACATTTTCAACAAAAGAAAATGAAGCGGTTACCGTAAAAGTGGGCTTGTCGTATACTTCTGTTGAAAATGCCCGCTTAAACCTGGAGACAGAGGCAACGAATCTGACTTTTGAAAAGGCAAAGAAAGCCAGCCTGAAAACCTGGGAGAACTACCTGGGGCGAATAAAAGTCAGCTCTGATAACCACGACGATAAAGTGAAATTTTACACCGGGCTTTTCCATGCTCTTTTAGGGCGCGGTTTGGCCAGCGATGTAAACGGTGCTTATCCAAAAAATAATGGAGAAGTTGGACAAATTGCGTTGGACGAAAAGGGAAACCCAATTCATAACCACTATAACACCGATGCTATTTGGGGCGCATTCTGGAACCTGACACAATTGTGGGCCATCGCTTATCCCGAGTATTATTCCGATTGGATTCAGAGTCAGTTACTTGTATATAAAGATGCCGGATGGCTGGGCGACGGAATTGCATGCAGTAAATATGTTTCTGGAGTGGGAACCAATTTTACCAGCCTGGCAATTGCGGCGGCATACAACTGCGGAATTCGCGATTTTGATGTGGAACTGGGTTACGAAGCCGCGCTGAAAAACGAAATCGAGTGGAAAGGCCGTATTGAAGGAGCCGGGAAAATGGATGTCCGGCAGTTTGTGGAGCGCGGTTACAGTCCGTACGACGAACGTTATGCCTGGATAACCGTTGATGAAGGATCGGGATTTTCAGCCTCTCACACGCTGGAGTATTCGTTTAGTAGTTTTGCAGTGGCTCAATATGCCAAACATCTTGGCAAAACCGACGATTATAAATTGTTGTCCCGCCTGTATGATGGCTGGGAATTGCTATTTGATGAAGAAACAAAACTAATCAGGCCCCGGGATCTCGACGGTAATTTTATTCAGAACTTCGATCCGTTGGCACCATGGATTGGTTTTCAGGAAGGGAACGCCATTCAATACACCTTTTATGTACCACACCAGCCCGAAGAGTTGGTGAAAAAGCTGGGACGTGAAACTTTTAATAATCGCCTGGACAGCATTTTCATCGCATCGCAGAAAAACATTTTTGGTGGCGGAAAAGAAGTGGATGCATTTGCCGGACTAAAAGCACTGTACAATCATGGAAATCAACCGAATTTGCATATCTCATGGCTATTTAATTTTTCGGGCAGACCCGACCTGACACAAAAATGGGTTCGCGCCATTTGCGACGAATTTTACGGAACGGAAGGAATTCACGGCTATGGTTACGGACAGGATGAAGACCAGGGACAGCTTGGAGCCTGGTACGTAATGGCCGGAATTGGCTTGTTCGATGTAAAAGGTCTTACTGCTATCGATCCTGAAATGCAGATTGGCAGCCCGTTGTTTGATAAAGTAACTATTCAGCTTAACCCGGATTATTACAGCGGGAAACAGTTTGTTATTGAAACTGAAAACAACTCGAAAGACAATGTTTATGTGCAGAAGATTGAATTGGACGGAAAAGTTCAGGATTCACCATTTATCAAGTTTCAGGATATTGTAAATGGCGGAAAACTTAAACTGAATATGTCCGGAACGCCAAAAATCAATCAGTAATTAATTGAACTCAATTCTCTGTTTGCGACGTGATTCGCATATAAAATAAATTAAATGAAATTGGAAAAACGGAAAACAACACAGTTTTTAATGCCTGTTGAAAAGGATGGCGCGGTGGTGAATGGCTACGATATATATCCCTCGCTGAAATTGGGAAGCGATTTAATTTCAACCGATTTATCAGAACTTGCCGAAAAGCTTAAAGGAGAAAGTACAATTATTATAGATGGCTATGTTGGAGTATACTTCGAAAACTTCAGGTCGTTGTTAGATAGTGCGCTCACCGCATTGGGAAAAACAACCAACTGGGTAAATGTAGAAACTGCCTTCAAACCGGAAAATGAAATCGATGAACTGATTTCTCCGTTTTTAGGCGAAGAAGATTCGATATTCGGAACAAGGGCCACCATTAAGCTGGAAGATTATTTTGATCTAGATAAGCTTAAAGAAATAACGCCGGAAACCAATGCGGATATAAACCTGATTTACGGTGCCGGAGCTTCTCTTGCCGGGTGGAAAGGAAAACTGTTGTATATCGATTTACCCAAAAACGAACTGCAGTTTCGTGCACGTGCCGGGAGCATTAAGAACCTGGGAGCCAGCCAGTGTTTCGACATGAAGAAGATGTACAAGCGATATTATTTTGTCGATTGGGTGGTGCTGAATAAACAGAAAAAAGAGATTTTAAATGCCATTGATGTGATAATTGACGGCCAGCATGAGGATGTATTCTCGTGGATGGACGGCGAAAAATTGCGTACAGGATTGAAAACAATGGGCGAGAACTTTTTCCGTGTACGTCCGTGGTTTGAGCCTGGCGTTTGGGGAGGAACCTGGGTTAAAGACAATATCGAAGGTTTAAACCCAAATGTACCCAATTATGCCTGGTCGTTTGAATTGATTACGCCCGAGAATGGGATTGTATTTGAAAGCTCACGAAAACTGCTGGAAGTTTCTTTCGATTTGCTGATGTTTGGCGAGGGTGAAGCAGTAATGGGAGCAGACGATCATACAAAATATGGCGATGAGTTCCCCTTGCGATTCGACTTTCTGGACACTTTCGATGGCGGAAATCTGTCGGTACAGTGTCATCCGCGTCCTGAATATTGTAAAGAGCATTTTGGCGAAGATATTACGCAGGAAGAAACCTACTACATTCTCGACCGGAAAAATGATGCATCAGTATATATCGGATTTCAGGACGATATAGAACCGAAGAAATTTGAAACCGCTTTGTGGAATAGTTTCAACACAAACACGGCGATTGATATTACCAAATATGTGCAGGTTTTTCCGGCAAAGAAGCATGATCTTTTCCTGATTCCGCCGGGAACAATTCACGGATCGGGTATCGATAACCTGGTGTTGGAAATCAGTACAACACCATACATTTTTACCTTTAAAATGTACGATTGGGTGCGTCCTGATTTGGATGGAAATCCACGTCCGCTGAATATAGAACACGGAATGAAAAACCTGTATTTCGACCGGAAAGGGGAGAAGGTAACGAAAGAGTTAGTTTCTCTCCCAAGCCTGATTGAGGAAGGCGACGACTGGCAGTTGTACGAGCTTCCAACGCACGAAAAACACAGTTACCGCGTAAAACGGTACCATTTTAATTCGGTGATAAATGTTGAAACCGAAGGGAAATTTCACGTACTTAGTTTGGTTGAGGGAACTTCTATTGAAGTAGAATCGGAAAACGGACGAATGGAAACTTTCCAGTTTGCTGAAACCTTTGTGGTGCCGGCTGCTGCAAAATCGTACACCATTCGTAATTCTTCGGATGCTGAGGCTAAAGTTGTTGTGGCGTTTATGAAATAATGACTATGAGCGAAAAATATGCAATAGGAGTAGATGTTGGAGGAAGCCACATTAGCTCCGTTTTGGTGGATGTGAGCTCCGGCAACATTATAACGGAGAGTTTGTCAGAAGTGAAAGTTGACAACCAGGCATCTGCGAATGAAATTCTGGATAACTGGGCGGCTGCAATAGCTCAAACCATGTTGTTTACCGATCGGGAAAAACTGATTGGAATTGGTTTTGCCATGCCAGGCCCATTCGATTATAAAAACGGTGTGGCCTTGTTGAAAAACGTTGCCAAGTACGACAGTTTGTACGGAATGAATATCGGCGACGAATTAAAGAAACGCCTGGAATTGCCGGGTGAAATGCCTTTCAGGTATTCGAATGACGCGCTGTCGTTTGCCATAGGAGAGTGTTGGGGCGGAGAAGCCTCAAAATACAAAAATGTAGTGGCAATTACCCTGGGAACAGGATTTGGCTCCGCCTTTTTAAGCAACGGTGTTCCCGTTATTGAGGGCGATCGGGTGCCCGAGTCGGGATATGTTTATCACATTCCTTATAAAGAAGGAATTGCCGATGATTATTTTTCAACCCGTTGGTTTCTTGGTGAATATAAGCGCCGAACCGGAATTACCTGCAGTGGTGTAAAAGAGATTGCCGACCGTGTTGGCAACGATGAGGCTGCAAAAACTCTTTTCTATGATTTCGGAAGCAATCTGGCAAATTTCCTTGTTCCTGTTCTCGCTACTTTTGATGCTGATTGTTTGGTAATTGGTGGAAATATTTCGCGGGCTTACCCATTGTTTAGCGCAGCTTTCCAACGTGTTTTGTGTGAAAGGAATATAAACATTGAAATAATGATATCAGAATTAATGGAGTCGGCAGCGATGGTGGGAAGTGCGCGGCTTTTAGATGAAGAATTTTGGACTAAAATGGAGCCTTTGGTGGCTAAAATCTAACGAGCAAAAAACTTATGAGCAAAAAATCGAATTTAGCCGTGTTACCGGTTTTGTTTAGCTTCTTTATTATGGGCTTTGCTGATGTAGTTGGCATTTCAACCAGCTATGTAAAGCAGGATTTTGGTTTGAGCGATTCAATGGCCAACCTTTTACCCATGATGGTATTTCTGTGGTTTGCCGTGTTTTCTGTACCAACTGGTGTGCTAATGAATAAACTCGGGCGGAAAAATACCGTATTACTGAGTATTGTGGTTACGCTGCTGGCTTTGCTGGTTCCATTGGCAAGCTATAGTTATTCAATGATTTTAATTGCCTTTGCCTTGCTCGGCATCGGGAACACAATTTTGCAGGTGGCGTTAAATCCGCTGTTAACCAATGTGGTTAGTGGCGAGAAGTTAACCAGCAGCCTTACACTTGGCCAGTTTGTAAAAGCCATTGCTTCGTTTATCGGGCCCATTGTTGCAGGCGTGGCATCCGGAACATTCGGAAACTGGAAACTTATATTTCCTTTTTTTGCTTCTGTTACCCTGTTGTCGGGATTGTGGCTTTTATTGGCTCCAATCCCAAAAGAACAATCAAGCAGCGAAACGGCCGGTTTTGCAGCAAGCTTTAAATTATTAAAAGATCCGGTTATGTTGAGTTTCTTTTTTGCAATTGTGGGTTTAGTGGGAATCGATGTTGGGTTGAACGTTACTTTACCAAAGTTTCTGATGGAACGTACCGTGATGCCGTTGGAGAAAGCAGGATTGGGCACGAGCTTATATTTTGCAGCGCGTACCATCGGTACTTTTATCGGTGCCATTTTACTGATGAAATATTCGGGGCGGAAATTTTACATCGGCAGTGCGGTTTTAGGAATTGTTGCGCTGGTGGTGTTGGTTGTTGTTCCTGGCCCGGTTTCGCTGATGTATATAATGATATTTTGTTCCGGATTGGCCGTTGCCAATGTGTTTTCCATCGTTTTTTCGGCAGCATTACGCCGAAAGCCGGAGTATGCAAACGAAGTTTCGGGTTTGCTGATAATGGGAGTAGCAGGAGGTGCGATTGTTCCGCCAATTATGGGTTTGGTATCCGATGGTGCCGGGCAAACCGGGGCAATGCTTGTTGTGCTTTTGTTGTTTGTTTATTTGTTGATAAACGCGTTGAAAATGAAATAGCGAAGGCTGTCCGAGCCGTTATTTGGAGTTAATAAACAGGTCGATAAATAGCAGAGCGAGGAACCCGTATTCCGTTAAATGCTTCTTTATAAATTTGCTCGCTTTGCTTAAATGATCTTCGACTGTTTTTACAGAAATACCAAGTTCGGCAGCAATTGTTTTATTCGCTAAACCTTGTTCTTTGCTAAGCTGATATATTTTTTTTCGTTGCGGAGGTAGTTGTTCTACCAGATCATTCAACTTGTCGGATAACTGGTTGTAGTTGAACTGCGATTCAGTGTCGATGCTATTGGTTATGGTTTTGTTTTTCAGGTGTTCCAGGTAGTCTTTTTCAGAAAGTTTTTTACGAAAAACAGAAACAATCGTGTTTTTGGCCACCGTAAATAAATAGGCATCAAGATTGGAGTCTTTCTTTAATTTGTTCCTGTTCACCCAAACATTAACAAATACTTCCTGAACAATGTCGAGAACTTCTGATTCCGATTTTAAGTAAGCCATTGCAAAGCGATATAATCGCGGGCTATACTCGGTGTACAAATCATTAATGGCCGTTTTATCACCATCAATAAATCGATTAATTAGTTTCTCGTTGTTCATCTGTCACTGTCAGCTAGAATGCACAAATCTATAAAATGTTTTTAGATTCTGGCAGAACTAATTCAGGGAGTCAAATTCTTCCGGAAATAAAAATGAAAAAAATGTAAAATCGAAGCAGGGGTTTTTTAAACTTTACGCGTTTAACAAGCGACTACAAGATTATATGAAAGAATATTACCGAAAATATCTCGAAAACAATTGCACGGAGGAGGAGTTTCAGCAGTTTGTTGAATTATTTGTAAAGCCGGACAAGAAGTTGGTTTTGGATGCCCAGATGAAGGAACATTGGAAACTTACAAAAGCACAGGAAACTGAAACCCCTGATTTAACGGATACGCTGCATAAAATTCATTACGAAATAAATAGCCAGGAGCCACGTACAGGCAAAACCCGAAAATTAGTGACTTATTTAACCCGGGTGGCAGCTGTTCTTTTTATTCCATTGGCCATTGCTTTCTTTTTTACCCTCGATAAAACTGAAATTGGTACTGAGCTGCAAACTGTATCAACGCCTTTGGCCTCAAAAACCTATTTTGTTTTACCCGATGGTTCTGAAGTTTGGCTGAATTCAGGTTCTACTTTGTCATATCCGAAAAAATTCGACCGCAAAAAACGTTTGGTGAAACTGACCGGAGAAGCCTATTTTGATGTTCAGAAAAGCAAAACACCATTTGAAGTGGAGACTGAAAACGTGCAGGTACATGTGCTGGGAACGGCTTTTAATGTAATGAGCTATGCGGATACCAACCCCGAAGTAACACTGGAAAGGGGAAAAGTACAGTTGTTATCAAATTCCGGCGCACAGCAAATTCTTGAACCTGGCGAACAGGCAGTAATTAACTCAGCAAATTCAACCATTCAGGTACAAAAAGTAGATACTGAAATTTACTCGTCGTGGATTGATAATAAGCTGATATTCAGAGATGAATCGTTGAAAGATGTTGTTGAGCGTCTGGAACGTTGGTACAATATTTCAATTGAAATTGATGACGAGTATATTTCGGATAAAAAATTAACGGCAACAATTGAATATGAGTCGATTACCGAGGTGATGGACTTGCTGGAGATAACATTGTCGCTAAAATATGAATACGATAAAAACGAAAGAAAACTGATTGTAAAACCAATAAAATAATAGATCTGCCTATGAAATAAACCAGTAAAACAAACCCTCAGATACGAAGAAGTGGAGAAGCCACGAACTTCCCCACCTCTGAAAAATAATTATCAAAATTATTAATCTTAATACGTCAAATCTATGAAAAAAAAGAGATTGAAGGAAATCCCTTTGTGGAGTTTCTTCTTAAAACTTTTAAGACTTATGAAAGTAACTTTGTTTTTGTTATGTATTAGTGTTTTTTCAGTAATGGCCAAAGAAAGCTATTCGCAGGTAACGCGCTTGTCGGTTGAACTGCAAAACACGGATATCAAAAGTGTCCTCGAAGAAATTGAAAGTCAAAGCGAGTTTCATTTTTTCTACTCCGGGGATGTAATCGATGCAGAGCGGAAAGTGTCAGTTAATTTTAGAAATGCTGACATTGAAAAAATTCTAACCGAAATATTTTACAACACCGGTGTTGAGTATAAAATTGTTGGCCGACAGGTAGCCTTATACAAAGGCGAGTTTGATGATACTAATTTACCCGCAGCGCAACAAGCCGTAATCGGACAGGTTGTGGGTGCTGATGGTCAGCCAATTCCGGGTGTAACGGTTGTCGTAAAAGGTACTAGCCAGGGAACGGTTACCGACATTGATGGAAATTTCCAGGTAAGTGTTGTTGATTCTGATGCTGTTTTGTCGTTCTCATTTGTTGGAATGCTATCGCAGGAAGTGTTAGTGGGAAATCAAAGTAATATTTCGGTAGTAATGCAAGAAGATGCCATTGGTATCGAGGAAGTTGTGGTAATTGGTTACGGTACCCGGCAAAAGAAAAATTTGGTCGGCGCTGTAGATCAGGTCAACTCTGATATTATTGAAGACCGGCCAGTGAGTAATGCATCGCAGGCTCTACAGGGAGCTTCGGCCAACCTGATCATTCAGCAAAAGAGTATGAATCCAAACGATAACAACATGAGTATCAATATTCGGGGCGTTAGTACGATGAGCAACAATGACCCATTGATCGTTATCGACGGATTGATTTCAGGTACAGGAACCTTGAACAACCTAAACCCGAACGACATTGAAAATATTTCGATACTGAAAGATGCCGGTAGTGCAGCCATTTACGGATCCCGTTCTGCTAACGGTGTAATTCTGGTTACGACCAGAAAAGGAGGCAAAACCGGAAAACCGCTGGTTAAGTTCAGCAGCATGGTTGGTTATCAGGATCCGGACATTTTGTTTCAGCCGGTGCAGGGCTGGGAAAACGCCATGCTCCGCAACCAGGCGAATATGAATGTAGGAAATGCCCCAATATTTACTCCGGCGCAGATCCGCGATTTATATGAAAACCGCAGTGAAGAGTTCTGGTACCTGAATGAAATCATGGATAAAGGGCTGCAGCAAAATTATAACATGAGTATTTCCGGGGGCAACGAGATCAGCACATACATGATATCAGCCGGTTATTTCGACCAGGAAAGTAACTTTGTCGGAGATTTTGGTATGAAGCGTTATAACTTCCGTGCCAACAATACAACGGAATACGGCAAATTCAAGCTCACCTCTTTAATGGCTTATACCAGGAGAGATGAAAATACGATAGCCGGAGGAACCGGAAATACCATTATCAACTCTTCGCGTATTCCGCCATATTACTATTATCAGTTTCAGCAAGACGGTAAGTGGTTGATTAACGACGTGATTGGCGATGACAATACCTTGGCAGGCTTGAAAGACGGGGGCTATGAAAAGAAGGATGAAGATAATTTTATCGGTAGTTTAGGCCTCGATTTTACTATTATTGAGGGCTTAAAGGCCAAAGGACTGGTAGGCCTTGACCTGACTCAGCATCACCGTTTCCGCAGAGATATGAAAGTGCCGTTATACTCATCGGCCGATCTTGAAACACCAGTTTCATACATTCATCCCAATACGCTTACCGAAGATTATAATAGCAAAAGGTACACTCTGAGTACACAGTTTATGCTCGACTTCGAGCGCACATTTAACTCGGTTCACAACGTGAGTGGATTGCTGGGGGTTTCCAACGAATCGTATACTTTCAAAGCAAGCCGGATTGCCTGGGAATATACAGACGAAGATCTGGGGCTTCCAACTACTGACGAATCGGAACAAAGTGTTGATAACAAAAACAGTAATGGAGATACCGATCAAACCAGCATTACCTCCGTATTTGTTCGTGGAGGATACAATTATATGGACAAATATTATGCAGATGTTACGGTTCGGTATGACGGTTCTTCAAAATTTGCCGAAGATCAGCGCTGGGGTTTATTCCCTTCGGTTTCTGCAGCCTGGAGACTTTCTTCTGAGAATTTCATGAAAAGCTACAGCGAACATATCGGCGATTTGAAAATCCGAACTTCCTATGGTGTATTGGGTAACCAGAACGTGTCCAACTACTCTTACCAAACGGTTTATCAAATGTATCAGAATACTTATGTATTCAACAATGAAGCCGTACCGGGAACAGGATATACTTACGGCAATCCTTATTTGACCTGGGAAAAATCGGCTAACCTCAATGTTGGATTGGACGCCGGATTTTTCGACGGAAGCTTGTATGTGTCCCTCGATTACTTCAACAAAGAAACGACAGATATCCTGCTTTCTCCCGAAGTATCAACCGTGTTCGGAAGTGATGCAGCGAAAGAGAATGCCGGGAAAATGAGAAACAGAGGATGGGAAGCAACCCTGACCTACCGTTTGAAGTCTACAAATTTCAATCACCGGTTCAACCTGAACATTGCTGATTCGAGGAATGAAGTGACTGATTTCGGAGGGAAAGAGCGTATCGATCAGAATGACCAGTTGTACAAGGTGATTCGCGAAGGCGAAGCGCTGGGTTCTTACTTTGGGTATAAGACCGACGGATACTTTCAAAGTTATGAGGAAATAGCCAATAGCGCCCTTCCGGTAGGAGCTTCTGTGCAACCGGGAGATGTGAAGTATAAGGATGTTAATGGAGATGAAGTGATTGACGACAAAGATCGCGTGGTGCTGGGGAATGCTTTTCCAAGGTACACGTTCGGTTTTACGTACGATGTTTCATTCAAAAATTTTGATTTTAGTGTTTTGCTACAAGGAGTAGGGAAACGTGATATGTATATCCGCGGTGAATTAATAGAGCCTTTCCACTCGAACTATTCGTACGCCATTTATCAACATCAGTTGGATTTCTGGACGCCCACCAATCCCGATGCGAAGTGGCCGCGCCTTGTAGCTCCTAGTTCTTCTTCTTCTTCAAACAACTGGGGAAAAGCAGGTACTGATATCTACCTTTTAGATGGGGCTTACCTTCGGGTTAAAAATATCCAATTGGGATATACCGTGCCAAAAAGGTTAACATCAAGGCTTGGAATTCAGAAATTGCGTGCGAGTATTAATGCGCAAAACCTGTTGACACTATCGAAAAACTCTTTTATTGATCCGGAGTCTTCTGAATTCGGAAATAACATGGGAGGAATAGGCGGTGTTGGAGCCAACAGTGCCCGTAACTATCCGACATTGGTTTATTATGGATTTGGATTGGAATTGGAATTTTAAAACACGCAAACCATGGAAAAAAATATAAGAAAATACTACGTAGGAATTGTAGTGATGTTCCTGACATTTTTTACTTCGTGTAACGATCTGGACTTGGCGCCCACGAATAAATTTACCGATTTGAACTACTGGACATCACCAGGCAAAGCTTCCGCCGTTTTAAATATGGCATATAACCAGATGTTTAATGCCAACTATTTCTTTGCTAACGAAAGGTTGTCAGACAATCTTTACGAAGGCCGGGGAAATACCGATGAAAAGATCATCACTTCGGGACAGGCCGATGCTGCCTTGGGCCGCTTTGCCAACGAATGGAGAAATTGTTACGAGGGAATCAAAACCTGTCATACCTTTCTGGAGAATGTTGATCTGGTTCCCAATATGGATGAAACGCTGAAAGAAAGCATGAAAGCTGAAGCCCGGTTTATCCGCGCCTTTTTGTTCTTCCGTCTCACAACCCACTATGGCGATGTGCCCTTGTTTGAACAGAACCTGAGCCTGGAAGAAGCGAACAGTGTGACACGTTCACCCAAATCGGAAGTGCTCAATTTTGTTAGAAATGAACTCAACGAAATCGCAACCATACTTCCGGATAAAGGAGAATACGATACTTCGGATAAAGGCAGGATTACCAGTGGGGCAGCGATGACTCTGTTGGCCCGAACCTATTTGTATGAGAATGACTGGACAAATGTGGCTTCCATTTGTGAAGATATCATGGATGGTACTTACGGACAGTATGAGCTTTTTCCAAGCTACTCAGGTCTTTTCCTGCCTGAAAATGAGTACAACGATGAAGTAATACTTGATCTTGGTTATGTATATCCGGAAAGGACATGGAGCGAGTTTTACGACGCCATTCCTATTTCGGTGGGTGGACGGATCAATGCTTTTGCTCCAACACAGGAATTGGTTGATGCCTATCTCATGAAAAACGGAAAGGGCATTAATGATGCAAATTCAGGATATAATGAAGATAATCCTTACGAGAACAGAGACCCGCGTTTTGAAGCCACGATCGTTTACCACGGCTACCAGTGGGAAAAAGGTGACGGAACAACTTCTACCATCTACATCAAACCCGGTTCCTCAGCGGATGCGGGCGCTTCTAACCTTGACGAATACGCAGGGCCAGGCCAAAATTCAACAGGGACAGGATATTACCTAAGGAAATATTTTGATCCAACAGCACCCATCGGTATTGACGCGGGCCTGAACCTGATTTTGATGCGATATGCCGACGTACTGTTGATGTATGCAGAGGCTAAAAATGAACTGGGACAAATGGACGAAAGCATCTGGAACGAAACGATCCGGGCGATCCGTGCTCGGGCAGGATTTACCGATACTGATGCATTGAGCTATCCGGCAGGAGACCATCGCGAAATAATCCGCAATGAACGCCGCATCGAGCTGGCTATCGAAGGCCTGAGGCTTTTTGATATCCGTCGCTGGGGAACGATTGAAACAGTGATGAACGGAAATCCTCACGGAGCGAAGTTCGCCGCTGGTAATACGCAGTACATCCAACTGGATGAGAGGAAATTTGACAGTGAACGGGATTATTTGTTCGCAGTGCCTCAGTCACAGCGGGATATCAATGATAACCTGACACAAAACCCAGGCTATTAATCATTTATTAATCAGCGTTTAAAATTAAACTACGTATGAAAAAAATATTGATAAAACTGTTTACAGTAGCTTCTTTTATATTTGCTTTCATCGCGTGCAGCGACGATGGTGAAGTAAGAGATTTGGATGTAACGGCAGTCCGTTCGTTTTATGAACCGGATAATGGAAAGACAATTACGCTGCAAGCTTCAGCTTCGGCTACTTTATATTTTGAATGGGAACCAGCCAGGGCTGAAGACAGCGGAATGATATTGTATGAAGTTGCTTTCGACAAAGCTGACGGAGATTTCTCCGAACCAGTTTTTGTTGCAGCAGCCGATAATAATGGCGGAAGCAACCATGCCACCTTCACACACAAGCAATTGAATCAAATCGCTGCATTGGCGGGTATCGAGTCGTCGCAGCAGGGAACACTCAAGTGGACTGTTTTTTCTTCTAAAGGATTCAGTCCGATGAAAGCGGAAGAAGAAAGGACACTTTCGTTGACCCGTTTGTCAGGCTTGGCCGACATTCCGGATAATTTATACATTACCGGTGCGGCAACAGAAAACGGTGATGACCTTTCCGAAGCGCTTGTGATGAAAAAATTGGCCGATGGTGAATTTGAAATTTACACCCAACTGACCGAAGGTGAAAGTTTTAAGTTTGTGAGCGCTACAAGCGGCACCCCGCTGGAGTTCTCTTTATCGGGAGAAAAAGTTGTGGTTGGAGGAACATCTTCGGTTTCCAAAACCGGAGTTTACAAATACTACCTCGATTTTAACATTGGTTCTTTCACTTCAAAAGAGGTCACTAAAGTCAGTTTGTACCTGAACTGGTCGCAAATGAAGATTGAACTGCCTTACAAAGGTTATGGCGTGTGGGAAGTGACCGATCATACCATCACCGGCTTAAGTGGAGGTGAAAATACAGATGACCGGTACAAATTTCGCATGGAAAGTTCTGAAGGCGAAACCGAATGGAGAGCCGTCAATAACGATAGTAAACCTACCGGTAATGAAGCGTATTACTACATGGTTGAAAAAACAAATGTTGAGCAGTGGACAAACAACCAGGTATGGAAATCCCCGGCAACAGACGGTTGGAGCGATAAAACATACGATATCACCTTCTCGCTGAATCCTGAAGGGCCTTATACTCATAATTTGGTAATAAAATAACCTGAACAGATGAAAAAGATAGTAATCAAATTAACAATTATAGCTTCTCTGTTTCTCGCATTAGTTGCATGCGAGGACGATGGAGGCGACTTGGATACCCGATTGACGGCTGTCAGCGCATTAACCGAACCGATGGATGGGAAAGAAATAGTTTTGGAGACCTCAGTGGGCGCTTCTTCCTATTTTGAATGGGAGTACTGTGATGTTGAGGAAACCGGAACCGCTGTTTATCAAATTGCTTTTGATGAAGCGGATGGTGACTTTTCCGATCCTGTTTATTTGACTTCCGCAGATAATAACGGACTGTACAATAATGTAATCATTACGCACAAGCAATTAAATAAAATAGCTGGCATGATGGGCATCGGTTCTTCGGAAACCGGAAGTTTCAAGTGGACCGTTTTCTCTTCAAAAGGCCTTAAAACGCTCAAAGGCGATGAGGAACGAACGATTACAGTTACGCGTTTGGCTGGTTTTGCAGATCTTCCAATCGATGTTTATGTAACAGGCGAAGGCTCTGAAGGTGGCGATGACCTTTCTCAGGCTCATCAAATGAAAGCAGTTGCCGGAGGCGAGTTTGAGACTTACACCCGGTTAACTGCAGGCGAACCATTTTATTTCACCGACGGCACTTCCGGCACACCCAGAGTTTTTTACACTGACGGAGGCTTAATAAAGGAAGGTGGTACCTCTACTGTTGAAACAACAGGTGTTTACAGAATTACGCTTGATTTTAACACAGGTGCCTGTACTTACGCACTGGTTACACGAATCGGTTTCTACTTCTCTCCCGAAGGGCAGATCTTATTCGATCTTCCATACGTCGGAAACGGAATTTTCAGGGCTGAAGATCAGACCGTCACTTTCAAACAAGAAAGCTGGGGCCGGGATGAACGGTACAAATTCCGTATGTTCGTAAAAGAAAACGGAGGAGCCGATCCAGAGACTGAACTGGAGTGGGGCACGCTGAATGGAACGGATTCCAGGCCGACAGCAACCAGCCCGGAATCGTACTATTATATCAAGTTAATATCCAACGTTACCCAGTGGGATGACAAATGGAAACTGATGGGTGATTTTGATGACGTTCCGGCAGATTATACCATTTATTTACAGGCAGGGCAACCCTACACACATTCGATAACAAAATAAAGAACGATAATACAACAGTTGGGAGCTGTCGCGACAGACTGCTCCCACTGTTTTAAACTGAGAAGGTTATGACAAATACGATTAAGCGAGAGCAGGGACCAGGTTTGTTTGAGACTTTGTTGGACGTGAGTATTTTGCGCACAGCGAAAAAATGGCTGTATATCGCAATGCTGCTACCTGCATTGTTGATATCGTGTGACGATGACGAAAATATTGTTCCTGAACCGGAAGAAGAGGGAATAGACTGGAACGAAGCGGCAAACCTCAGTAGTATGTCATTGGCCAGTTCGTTCTGGAATTCTGAAGGAAAGTGGTTTTTCTATGACAATAATGGGAAAGCTGACTGGAATTACTGGCCGCAGGCTCATGCGCTGGACGTCCTTACCGATGCCTGGTTGCGAACCAACGACGCGAGGTACAGTGCTTACTTCGACAACTGGTATGCCGGGGTGAAAGCCCGAAACGGAAATACGTTTGAAAACGATTTCTATGATGATATGGAATGGATTGCATTAGCCACATTACGCGTATGGCAGGATACCAATGACCCTAAATTTAAGGAGGCTACTTTACAATTGTGGGAATATATTAAAACCGGATGGAATGACAATGCAGGCGGCGGCATCACCTGGAAAAAGGGAATGGAATGGAGCAAAAACGCTTGCTCAAACGGTCCGGCCTGCATATTGGCAGCCCGCTTGTACCAGGAGTTCGGAGATGAAAGTGATAAAGAGTGGGCCCTGAAGATCTATAACTGGGAAAAGGCGACTTTGGTAAACATGAACAACGGGATGGTTTATGACAACATCAACAGCGAAACCGGCGAGATCAATACAAATTGGGTCTTCACCTACAACCAGGGAACGTTTATTGGCTCTGCAGTTGAGTTATATAAAATTTTCAACGAAAAGGCTTATCTGAACGATGCTGTTCTGGTTGCTGATTATACCACCAGTAGCCTTACCAACAACTCGGTCCTTAAAAGTGAAGGAACTGGCGACGGCGGTCTTTTCAAAGGAATTTTTATTCGCTATTTCACCGATCTGATTCTTCAGGATCGTCTGGATGCATCAGCAAAAAAACGCTACATTCAGTTTATCCGGTACAATGCTGAAGTATTGTGGACGCAGGGAACTGCCAAACCAGCTATTCTGTTTGGCCCTGACTGGAGCGTAAAGCCGGGTTCAATTACCGGATTACCAGAGCAGCTCAGCGGTTGTATGCTCATAGAAGCAGCAGCCCTTTTGCAAAACGAAGGGTTGATTAACCCGTAATGCTGAAGACAAAAACAAGAGCAACTTGTAATGAAATTTATCGGGAGAGTGAGAGAATAAGTACGTGGTCTTGTAGCAAGATTATCAGTGCGCGGTAACCTAAACCAACTAAATTTAATCATGAACCAGATTAACATGACTTATTTGCAAATAGTGAAAAGGTGTTTTCCTTCAATGAAATTTCTGTTGACATTCTGCCTGAATGCCTTTGTTCTGGCAGTAATGGCTTTGCCTAACGACTTGGTTCCTCAAAAACACTCGTCGGTCCAGGCGGAGAGTAGCAGGGAAGGATTTCAATTCAAAATTGAAGAGAATCAAGATGTACTCATGCTAACCTATTTCCGGCAACGTTATCCCACCCGGATTGAGATAGATGAAGACGGCAATACCGTTGAAGTTCCTTTGTCCGATCCGATGTTGGAGGCAAAATTGCATATTGCTTTATCTACTGACGGACGTCACTGGTTTCCTTTAAATGCTAACGAGCCCGTGTGGGATCAATGGATGCGCGACCCCTATGTAAGGCGCGGACCTGATGGTGTTTGGAGAATTCTTACAACAGGAACAACCGACGGATACAACCGTGATGCTTCTGGGCCGGGATGTTTCTTTGCATCGTCAAAAGATTTAATACATTGGAACGACGAAAGAACGCTTCCTTTGATGGAAGAAGTGCGTGACGCTTCCGGAAATTTTCTTGCGAATAACATTTGGGCTCCCGAGTGGTTTTACGATGAAGAAAATGAAGAATATATTTTAATCTGGTCATCATCGTTCAAAGATGCCGGTTGGAAAGAAAGCCGGTTGTGGTATAGCAAAACCAAAGACTGGAAGAATTTTACGCCCGCAAAAGTATTTTTCGAACCGCCTTATTCGGTAATCGACGGCACTTTGCTGAAACACGAAAATGCGTATTACCTCTTTCATAAAGAAGAAGAGTTTGGAGCTAAAACAGGTGAAAGGAGAGCAATTCGCTTAGCAACTTCAAAAAAACTCGAAGGGCCTTATCAAATTGTTGACGGAGATTTGAATGATGGCCAAATTGTTCCGGTTATTACAGAAGGACCTACCATTATCGAAGATCCTGAAAATTCGGGTTGGTTGCTTTATTACGATTACTGTATGACAAACCGCTATGGCGCTTCGTTTTCTAAAGATTTTCTGAATTGGGAGATATTGGACGATGTACATTTCCCGGCAGATGCCAGGCATGGCTGTGTTTCAAAAATATCAAGCGAAGAAGCCCGGACTTTAATTAATGAATACAATATTTCCAGCAGCACTGATAAATAGATTAGGATGATTAAAACGTTATCAGGTAACGGTCGGCGGAACATTTTTACGGGATTATTTTTAGTAATTCTTAACGTGGTCTCAAAATTTACCATGGGGCAGGCTGCCGCCGCTTCGTCGTTTTTAAATGCTGTGACAGCTGTTGACGAAATTGAAATTTCCGGGAACAGGCAAACCGTGGCTGTATTTCCCAATCGGGGTAATACGTACACCGCAAAAATTATAATACACTAAATTAGAAACATATAGTTTAATATTTGAACCAACTAAAAATGATACGAACAATTCTGTTAATTACACTTATTATTACAATGGCCGGCTGCCATACGGCGCGTAATAACCCCAGCCCAAATAAAAAAGAAAAGCTTACCGGGTATGTCAACAATTTCCTGGGAACTGCCCCTTTGCAAGACAGCATCGATTGTGGTTACAATCCGCCAAAAGACTGGCGCGTTTGGGCCGGATTAACGTATCCGGGCGCTTCGTTGCCCAATGCCATGGTGCAACTGAGCCCGATTACCGAATGGCACAGCGGAGCCGGTTACGAATACGAAGACGATGTTATTCTGGCTTTTACACACACCAATAAAGGGCACTGGAATCTTTGTCATATTCCTGTTTTACCGGTTACTGAAGGTTTTTCTGAAAATGATTTTGGATCAAAATTCAGCCACGAAAACGAATCGGCAGAACCAGGATATTACCAGGTAAAGCTCGATCGCTACGGAATTGATGCGGAGCTTACAAGCACTTTGCACTGCGGTTACCATAAATACGAATTCCCAAAAGGGAAACCACAAAATATAATAGTGAACCTGTCGAAATCGAACGAACGGGTGCGCGACTGGCATATTGAACAGGAAGGAACCAATGTTATAAAAGGATTTCAGCAAACAGGCGAAAAAATATATTTCTATGCCGAAACCAACCGGACCATAGTAAACCTTGAAACAAGCGGCGATGCACGACGTGAAATCGCCCTTGTTTCTTTTAATGAATCAGATGAAGAGCTCGAACTTAAACTGGCGCTTTCGTTTGTAAGCATCGAAAATGCGAAGCAGAATCTGGAAGCCGAATTGGCCGGAAAAAGTTTTGAAGAGGTTAAGAATGAAGCTTCTGAAACCTGGGAAAATCTGCTTTCGAAAATTAAGGTTGAAGGTGGCACCGATAAACAAAAGTCGTTGTTTTACTCGTCGTTGTACCGATCGTTTTTATGGCCGGCATTACGCAGCGATGTAAACGGCGAATTTACCGATGCAAGCGGGGAAGTTGTGAATAAAGGATTTCGTTACTACACCAATCCTTCGCTGTGGGATACCTACCGAAATAAGCTGGTTTTACTCGGAATGCTCTCGCCCGATGTAACAGCCGATGTAATTCAGTCGCTGATTGATAAAGGCGAAAAAACAGGTTTTATGCCTACCTTTTTTCATGGCGACCATGCAGCACCCTTTATTTCCGGTTCGTACCTGCGCGGAATTCGTGATTACGATGTGCAAAGTGCTTACCAGCTGTTGCTGAATAATGCAACAAAAGAAGGAGGCACGCGTCCGCACATTGCCGAATACATTGAAAAAGGATACATTTCAACGCCCGAAGTTGAGAACCCACATGTGGAATCGAAAGCCAAAGCCGGCGTTACAAAAACACTGGAGTTTGCTTACGACGATTATGCGGTGGCGCTTCTAGCCGAAGAATTAGGAAAACAGGATGATTATAAGATGCTGATGAAGCGCACATCAAACTACAAAAATCTGTTCGATCCATCAACCGGGTTAATGCGCGGAAAGTTGGAAAATGGTGATTGGGTACCAGATTTTAACGCGGAATATCCGTATTACGAATACATGTATCGTGAAGCCAATGCGTGGCAATCGTCGTTTTTTGCACCGCACGATACAAAAGGTTTAATTGGCCTGTACAAAAGTGAAGCAGAATTCGAGGAAAAGCTTGATTCACTGTTTTCAATCCCTTGGAATGCCGATTATATTGCACGTAATGTGTCTTCATTTATCGGACAGTATTGCCACGGAAACCAGCCCGATCATAGCTTCCCGTATTTATATACTTTTATTGGCAAGCAGGAAAAGTCGCAGATGTATCTCGACAGTATTATGAATCGTTTTTACGGAATGGGCGAGTGGGAAAATGCGTTTTGCGGAATGGACGATGCCGGTGAAATGTCGGCATGGTATGTATTTGCTGCCATGGGAATTTATCCGTATTCTCCAGGTGATGCCGAATACATCGTTTCTGTTCCGTTGTTTAATTCGGTAAAATTGGATTTGGGCGAGCAATCGGAATTTAAAATTTCCAAAACTAATTCAGGAAGAAAAATTAAGGATCTGACAATTGACGGAAATCTTGTTGAGGGATACTTTGTGTCTCACGAACAACTTAAAAAAGGGAAAGAATTAATAATTTTGACCGAATAGAAAATCATCGAAATAACAATAAAACCAATAAAAATGAATACAAGAAGAGATTTTATAAAAGCAGGAGCATTAACCGTTGCCGGAATCGGAATTGCCGGAGGCTCATCGGTTTTGGCGGCTTCCGGTAGAAAAAACTACGTAACGAATCGCCCGGCAGCCGGAGAGCGTAATTTTGTGTCGAAGGCAGTGGAAGAAACCATTGAGGCAGCCAAAGCAAAAATTAAAGATCCGAAACTGGCCTGGATGTTCGAAAACTGTTTCCCGAATACGCTGGACACAACGGTTGAGCATGGAACATTGAATGGCAAACCCGATACTTTTGTAATTACCGGCGATATTCATGCTATGTGGTTGCGCGATTCTACCGCACAGGTTTGGCCTTACATGCCACTGGCCAATCAGGATGACGAATTGAAAACGTTACTAGCCGGAGTTGTTCACCGTCAAACGCAATGTGTTTTGCTCGATCGTTATGCCAACGCTTTCAACAAAACAAAGGAAGAAGAAGTACACTGGATGAGCGATATGACGGACATGAAACCCGGTTTGCACGAACGCAAATGGGAAATTGATTCGTTGTGTTACACCGTTCGTTTGGCCTACAACTACTGGCTTACAACCGGCGACAAGAGTGTTTTTGATGCCGACTGGCAGAAAGCAGCAGCTTTAATTGTAAAAACATTTAAGGAGCAGCAACGCAAAGATGACCTGGGGCCTTACAAATTTCAGCGCGAAACAGCTCAGCAATTAGATACGGTTGCCAATCACGGTTATGGCCGTCCGTTAAAACCAGTAGGGCTGATTAATTCAACCTTCCGTCCATCGGATGATGCTACGACTTATGGCTTCCTTATTCCTTCGAATATTTTTGCCGTTGTATCGTTGAAGCAATTGGCTGAGATTAGCAACGAAGTTACGGGTGATAAGGCCTTTGCAAAAGAATGTTTGGCCTTATCGAAAGAAGTAGATGCAGCAATTAAGGAATATGCCATTGTTGAGCATAAAAAATACGGGAAAGTGTATGCTTTCGAGGTAGATGGTTTTGGAAACCACACGTTTATGGACGATGCCAATGTACCAAGTTTACTGGCTTTGCCTTACCTCGGACTGCTTGAAAAAGAAGATAAAATTTACCAAAATACCCGCAAGCTGGTTTGGAGCGAAGACAACCCATATTTCTTTAAAGGAAAAGCAGCCGAAGGAATTGGCGGCCCTCACGTAGGATACGACATGGTTTGGCCAATGAGTATTATTATGCGTGCCATGACCAGCTCGGATGACAAAGAAATTGCGTGGTGTATTAAAACCTTGCGCAATACCGATGCCGACACCGGATTTATGCACGAAACCTTCCATAAAGACGATCCAACAAACTTCACCCGTTCGTGGTTTGCCTGGGCAAATACTTTGTTTGGCGAGTTGGTTTTAAAGTTGGTTAACGAAGGAAAAGAAAATCTGTTAGAGGTTTAATAGGTCTTTCATAAAGTAGTTTAAAAAAGCAGCAATCTTTTAAGGTTGTTGCTTTTTTTGTTTTGTAAAGCCGCGCTTAAATCAACATTTTATGATTTTTTCAACATCAAAAACATGTTGTTTCATTAAATTTCTAAATCGCAGATAGGTAATGAAGCCTGGAAAGAAGTCCTTAAACAATGGATGGTTCTCTATCAACTAAAAGCTATTTAATGTTGAGGCTATTATATTATGTGCCTGTGTTAAAGGTTGATGGCCGAAAAACAAAGAGTTTTAATGCTTCTTTTTCGCGCGATCTGTCGAATTTGTTTCTACAATTTGACGATTCTGTAGCGGTAACAAGGCTAACCGTTAAATAAATTTGTAGCAATAAAAATCCGCATATAAAACTACATACAAATGAATAAATCAAAACCGGAATTAATTGCCGTAATTCTAAAATGTTTCCTGTTTTTCACGGGCTTGTTTTCCATCGTTTCGTGTCAGAACAAAGCCCTGCAAACCGATGCCTACCTCTTTGCCTATTTCACCGGTAACGGGCCCGGCGAAGAAGCCATTCGTTATGCGCTAAGTACCGATGGCTATAACTATCGTGCATTAAACAATAATCAGCCGGTATTGGATTCCAAACAAATCAGTACTTCGGGTGGCGTTCGCGATCCGCACATTTTACGTGGTGCCGATGGCAAAACCTTTTACATGGTTGCCACTGATTTGTATGTGCCCGAACAAGGCTGGAATAATTTTGCACTTATTCTGATGAAATCGACTGATTTGATTAACTGGCAAACAACAGTAATTAATATTCCGGAAACTTACCCGGAAGAGTTTGGTGATGTGGATCGTGTTTGGGCACCGCAAACCATTTACGATAAAGCAACGGGGAAATACATGGTTTACTGGTCGATGAAATACCGAGGAGCACATCCCGATATTATTTATTATGCCTACGCGGATGAGGATTTTAGCGGTTTCGAGGCAGCACCAAAACAGTTGTTGTACAATCCAACCAACAACGCCTGCATCGATGGCGATATCATTGAAAAGGATGGTACGTTTTATTTTTTCCACAAATCGGAGAGTGGTGCACCCGGTATAAAACTGGCTATTTCTAATAAACTGACAGAAGGATATACGTATCCGAATTTTGATCGTGTGGATAAGGAAACCGCACGGGTGGAAGGCTCGGGTGTTTTCAAACTGAATAATTCTGATGAGTATATACTAATGTACGATGTTTACACCAATGGCCGCTATCAGTTTACAAAAAGCCCTGATTTGCAGCATTTCGAAGTGATCGATGAGGAGATATCGATGAATTTTCATCCACGCCACGGTACGGTAATGCCGATAACTTCTGAGGAATACAATCGTTTAATGGCAACTTATGCGAAACCTGACGATTTGTTTGTTGAAGCAACGGCCGGTCAATTAAAAAAGAACAATGTACGCATCAACGGCAAGGAAAAAACGATTCATCTTCCTGTAAAAGTAGGAACAGATTTAACAGCATTCGATCCGCAGATTTCAGCCTGGCGAGGAATTACTGTTGCACCCCAAGGGCCGCAGGATTTTTCGAAAGGTGCAGTTGACTATACGTTTACCATTGTGGGGCAGGAGCCGGTAGTTTACAGCGTTACAGCTTCCGAAGATCATAACCCGGCGCTGGTTGGTTTTTATGCCGATCCGCAGGTGTTGTATTCCAACAAAACCGGGAAATATTACATCTATCCAACTTCCGACGGATTTCCGGGGTGGTCGGGCTATTATTTCAAAGTTTTTTCATCCGATGATTTAGTGGATTGGAAAGATGAAGGCAAGATTCTGGATATGAAAGCCGGCGATGTGCCATGGGCCGACGGCAGCTCCTGGGCGCCAACCATTGTGGAAAAAAAAGTGGGTGACAATTACAAATACTACTACTATTTCAGCGGAAACTATGTGGCAGGAGGTGGCAAACAAATTGGAGTTGCCGTAGCCGATGATCCAACCGGCCCGTTTGTAGCACAAAATGAGCCAATGATTAAGGAATCTCCTGCAGGCCGGGGTCAGCAAATCGATCCTTGTGCTTTTATCGACCCGGTTTCGGGGAAAGCCTACATTTATTGGGGTAACGGTTATTTGGCAGCTGCCGAACTGAACGACGATATGGTTTCAATAAAAAAGAAAACAATAAAAGTTTTAACGCCAAAAGGTGGAACACTTGCTGATTATGCCTTTCGCGAAGGAATTTATGTGATCTACCGCGAAGGAACCTATTATTTTATGTGGTCGGTTGATGATACCGGTTCGCCCAATTATCATGTGGCTTACGGAACTTCCAAATCGCCAATGGGACCAATTAAAGTGGCCGAAAATCCGATAACGCTCATTCAGGACTCAGCTAATGGCATTTACGGAACCGGACATCACTCTGTAGTTCAGGTTCCGGGTAACGATGAATGGTATATTGTGTATCACCGTATAAATGCAAAACACCTGCATAATGGCCTCGGTTACCACCGCGAGGTTTGTATCGACAAAATGGAGTTTAACGAAGACGGTACCATTAGACCGGTTGTACCAACAGATAAAGGAATTGATCCTGTTCAATAATTTCTAAACAAGAAGAATAATGATGAAACGAACATGAACTTTTTAAATCATAGATTCACAACCAGGCATGATTAAAAAAGTTTATGTGAGAGCGGAGCGGTTACATCCGTTCTCAAATTTTAAAGTAATTTATTGGAAACTTGAAAATTTCAAACGGATGAAATTAATAATTGCAGTACTACTTTGTTTGGCATGCACAAATGGCCTGTATGCACAGAGCGGTTTCGGTAAATCCGAACAGATTAACGGAGATTGGAAATTTACTTTGAATGACGTTGAAGACGGTGAAACTATTCCGTTGGACGATAGCCGCTGGGAAACCGTTGATTTGCCTCACGACTGGAGTGTAAAAGGGCAGCTAAGCCCAACGCTGGCCAGTGCAACCGGCTACTTGCCTGGAGGTATTGGCTGGTATCGTAAACACCTTGAAATTCCGGCAGATAAAAAGGATGAAAAAGTGTATCTGTACTTTGAAGGAGTTTACAACCGCAGCGAAGTTTTCGTTAACGGAGTGTCGCTCGGAAAACGGCCAAACGGCTACATTTCGTTTCTATACGATGCCACACCTTACATTAAATATGGTGCGGAAAATGTGATTGCTGCTCGGGTTGATCACAGCCAGTCGGCCGATTCGCGCTGGTACACCGGCTCGGGTATTTACCGCGATGTTTGGGTGGTTTATGCCAATCCGGTTCATATTGAACAGTGGGGTGTTTATGCTTATCCCGAACAATTGAAAAAAGGCTACCAGCTTCAGGTTGAAGTGAATGTTGAAAACGGTTTGTCAGAAGCATCTGCACTAACCGTTAAAAACGAATTGTTAGACCAAAATAATGAACCGCTTGCAAAATCATCGAACAAATTAACGTTAGCAGCCAATCAATCAGGAAAAATACAAACGGCCTTGAAAGTGAAAAAGCCGGAGCTTTGGTCGCTTGAACATCCCAATTTGTATAAGCTTAAAACCTCGGTTTATAAAGGAGATGAGTTAATTGATGAAAGCATAACAACAACAGGTTTCCGCCATTTTACCTTCGATTCGAATACCGGATTTGCGTTAAATGGCGAATCGATGAAGGTGAAAGGCGTTTGTTTGCATCACGATGCAGGAGTGCTGGGATCGGCGGTTCCCCGCGAAGTGTGGAAGCGAAGATTATTGACTTTAAAAGAAATTGGTGTGAATGCCATTCGAACCAGTCATAATCCGCAAGCAACAGATTTATACGATTTGTGCGATGAGCTGGGATTGCTGGTTTTAAATGAAGCCTTTGACGAGTGGGAATTCCCAAAACGTAAATGGTTACAAGGCTGGAATGTGGGCACGCCCGGTTTTCAGGGATCGTATGATTTTTTTGAAGAATGGGGCGAGAAAGACCTGGGCGATATGGTAAAACGCGATCGTAACCATCCATCCATTTTTGCATGGAGCATTGGTAACGAAGTGGATTACCCCAACGATCCTTACTCGCATCCGGTGTTAGACGGTGGGGCAGAAACAGGTTTCACGCAACCCATATTTGGCGGATACAAAAAAGATGCGCCTGATGCCGAGCGTCTTGGCGACATTGCCGAACGTTTGGTAAAAGTGGTAAAACAATACGATCAGTCGCGCCCAACAACGGCAGGATTGGCCGGTGTGGCTATGTCGAACCAAACAGGATATCCTTTTGCATTGGATATTGCCGGTTATAACTATACCGAAAGTTTATACGATCACGACCACGAAAAATATCCGAACCGTGTTCTTTACGGTAGTGAAAACCGTCATGACATAGAAGCCTGGAAAGCAGTAACATCTCGCGATTTTGTGTTTGGCCAGTTTCTGTGGACAGGTATCGATTATTTGGGCGAATCGGGCCGCTGGCCGTCACGCGGTTTTTATTCCGGCCTGCTCGATTTTGGAGGTTTCATTAAACCACGAGGCTATTTCCGTAAGTCGTTGTGGTCGGATAAACCAATGGCTTACCTCGGAACTTATTCCGTATCAGAAAGAAACAGAGACAGAGGCCCATCGATGGATGCCTGGCCAATCTGGAACTACGAGCCAGGCCAATCTGTTCGTGTGGTGTGTTACACCAATGCAGCACAGGCAGAATTGCACCTGAACGGTAAAGTGGTAGGAGAGAAGAAGCCGTACAACAACGAAACAGGAATTATTTTCTGGGATATTCCCTATGAGGATGGAAAACTGGAAGTGATTGGCATGGATGAAAACGGAAACAAGGTGAGCCAGAATGCCATACAATCATCAGGTCGCCCGAATGAAATAAAAGTTATTTCCGATGAAACAACGATAGAAAAGGGGAAAGTGGCCCATATCGTAATTCAGGTGGTTGATGAAGATGGAATACCGGTGATGTTATCTGATGATGAAGTGAGCTGTGAGGTACACGGTGATGCCAAACTGTTGGGTCTGGAGGCAAGCAATAATTCAGATATGACGGATTACACCGATAACAAACAGCGCGTATTTCACGGGCGAATGATCGCTTATATCCGGGCCGGAGAACAAACAGGAAAAGTTAAGGTAGAATTCTCGGCCAACTGGTTAAAGCCGGCAGAAACAAGTTTTGAAATCCGCTAAAGAAATCAAAAAAATCAGTTACAAACTTTCTGGTTTTTTTAGCGAAATACCTCGCAAGAAGCGACGGAAGTGATAAAAAGAAAAGCAACAAACTAATACTGGTTTGTTGCTTTTCTTTTACGATTCTTTCAGTTTCTGAAGGTATTCACTCGGATTCATCCCAAATTCTTCTTTAAAACACTGGCGGAAATAACTGCTGCTGTTTATGCCAACCTGGTACATAATTTCAGAAATATTGTATTGATTGGTTAGCATAAGTTTTTCCGCAAAGTTTATCCTTACTTTTCGGATGAACTCATTGGCAGTTAAATTGGTAAGTGCTTTAATTTTGCGATACAAGGTGGAGTGGCTCATGTTTAACTGAGCAGCAACATAGGAGATACTCAATTCTTCGTCTTCCAGGTTTTCTTCGATTACAGAAGTGAGTTTTTTCAAAAATTCCCTATCCAGTTCTCCTATGGATTCATTTAAAATTTCTTGTTTTTGCTTAAATTTTGAAGAGGTTGACAACGAATATTTGTTCCTGGCGTCGATTATATTCTTCAGTCGGCTTTTTAGTAGGTTACTGCTAAAAGGCTTGGTTAAATAGGAATCGGCTCCGGCATCGTATCCCAGCTTCTGGTCGAGTAGGGAGCCTTTCGCAGTTAAAAGAACAACCGGAACGTGACTGGTGCGTACATCCTTTTTCATGAGCTTACACATTTCAATCCCGTCCATAATAGGCATCATAATATCGCTGATTACGATGTCGGGTATTGCATCGCATGCCGTATCAAAACCAATTTTTCCGTTTTCAGCAGAAATAATGGTGTAGGTATCACTTAGTGAATCTTTAATGTATTCAATAATTTCGGCATCGTCGTCAACAACCAGAATAACACCCTTCGAATTTTCTTCGGTTTCTTCTATATGTGTATCTTCCGGATAGTAGTGTGTTGCATCGGGATAACTGTTATCTGTTAAAAGCCTCACTTTAAATGTGGTGCCTTCGTGCAATTTGCTCGATACTTCTATTTCGGCGTCGTGCAATTCAACCATACTTTTTACCAATGCCAATCCAATTCCGGTACCTTTTACCGGGTGTGAAGCATTTCGTGCCTGGTAATACCGCTCAAAAATGTGAACTAAATCCTGTTCCGAAATGCCATAGCCGGTATCCGAAACTTCAATTTCAGTATAGTCGATATTAGCTTCGGTTTTACGGGTTAACTGCAGTTTTATGCTGCCCTCTTTTGTGTATTTGAATGCATTCGATAACAGATTGTCCATTATTATGGTAATCACGTCAGGATCGAAGTACATTTCCATTTTTTTATCCGGAACGTTAATCTGAAAATCAATACCTGCATTTTGGTTCAGGTCTCTGTATTTTTCTCCAATTTCGTAAATGTATTTGGACAAATCGTCCTTTGTAACAGCAAGTTTACGGCTTTTATTTTCAGATTTACGGAACTCCAGGATTTGATTAACCGTTTGAAGCAAGCGGTTGGCAACACGTTGCATCATGTGCAATTTTTTCGACTGCTCCGGCTTTATTGAATCATCAGCGATCAAATCTTCCAATGGCCCCAGAATAAGTGTCATTGGGCTTCTGAGCTCGTGTGTGATGTTAATAAAAAACCGAAGTTTTTCTTCATTTAAATCCTGTTCCTGCTGCCTGCTTTTCTTCTCTAATAACAGATCATTCTCAATTTTTAATTTATTGGCGTAAAAGCGCAGTGCATAGATAATGAGCGTAACCAGTATAGCTAAGTATAGTAGTTTCATCCACCAGGTTAACCAGATTGGCGGTTTTATTCTGATCGACAGCGAGGTGATTTCCTCGGGCCATTCATTGTTTTGTATTCTTGTTTTCAGATTGAATGTGTAATTCCCGGGTTTTAAATTACGGAACGTAACTTCTTTTCCTGTATTTACCAGAAACCACCCGTTGTCTAAACCCTGCATTTGGTAGATAAATTCCACCTTATTTGAAAGGGAATAGTCCAATACGTTAAAATCAATTTGAAATGAGTTTTGATGATGTTTTAATTCTATGTCTTGGCCAAAAGGTATTTCGGTAAATTGATTTAGATAGTTTTTGTTGTCGGCGATTGAAAATGAGGTTAGCGCCGCTGTGGGGTTCGGAATGGTTGTGTGTTCCAGGAACTGATCGAACCAGCTTGTTCCGTTTTGTGAGCCAAAATAAATTTTCCCATTATTTGTTTTTGCCACCGAAGCCGGCAGATAATCGCCCGGAACAATGCCGTCGCTAACATCGAAATTGCTCACATGCATGGTGTTTAAATCAATGTGGCTTATCCCGTTTATTGTGCTCACCCATATTTCATCTGCCGTTTTCCCTTCAACAATGCTTCTTATATCAGCGCCTGCCAACCCCGATAGTTTACCCAAACGCATAATTGAATCAGTGTGGATACTGTTAAATAAAAAAAGATCATTTTGGCTGGCAATCCACATTCTGTTTTTCGAGTCTTTGTAAATGTGGTTTACGGCAAAAAAATCATGCGACTGGCCTAAATTCCGAAGCAGCTTAAAATCACGATCAAATACACAAAGCCCTCCGGCTAATGTGCCCACCCAAATATTTTGCTCACTGTCTTCAGCAATTGTTCTTATTAAATCGTCTGGTAAGTCGGAATTTTCGGTAGTATAAACCAAGCTCTTTCCTGATTTGGGATTGTACATGTGCAATCCAATATCGGTGGCAAACCATAAATTGTTCCCCGAATCTTCCAGAAAGGAGTATATCGGAATGTTTTTTAAATCGTTAAAAGCGTTAAGCGCTGTAAATTTATCCTGTTTGGTATGGTAAAAATAGATGTCGCCTGTGGAGGTGCCGATAATTATTTCGTTATTATGTGCCTTGTAAACACTCATAAAATTCTGAGTAATATTGGCATTGTTAATGCTATTTATTTGTCGGCGTTTTTCTCCGTCTTTATAAATACCAATACCGCCAAATCCGTTTGCCAGCCAAACCCGATCTTTCGAATCAGTGCATATTCCGGGTACTGTTTTGGCATTCAGGCTGTTGGTGTTTCCGGTATAGGGTAGGTAACGTATTTTATTAAAGTCGTTTTCGTGTGCAGGAATAAAGTTTAAGCCCGATCCCAAACCTCCGGCCCATATGTTTCCGAACGAATCCTGGAAAACGCTCTGCACTGATAATCCGGCTAAGCCATCGGGGGTTTCAGAAGCTAAAATACGATCGAAGGTAACCGATGAAAGGTCATCGAAAAAGGTGAGCGTTTTTAAATCTAAAATATTCAAACCACCGCCCTCTGTTCCTATGTATAATTTATGATCGGGGGTTTCGATTATTTTCTGTATAAAATTATTGGACAGCGAACGGATGTTTTTCGGATCGTTTTTAAAAGAAATCATCCTATGGTTTTCGGGATTGAATAAAGCGAGGCCGTTGCGTGTACCAATCCATATTCGTTCTTTGGAATCTTTCAGAAAACAGGTTACCGTATTGTCGGGCAGCGATGCCGGATTATCGGGATCGTTTTTGAAATGCAGTGCCGACATGGTTTTAGTGTTGATAATACTAAATCCTTCGGTAACATGTCCAACGTAAATCCTTTCTTCGCTGTCGAATAATACCGTCCAGTTTAAATCCGAACCAAGGCCCTGTACATTTGATTGGCTGTAGTTGGTAAAACGTTGTGTCTTTCTGTCTAAACGATCGATACCTGCATTGTACGTGGCAAACCACAGGTTTCCTTCTTTATCTCCATCAATATGGGTAATACCATTTGCACTAAGGTCGTTTTTTGATGGATCACCGTAATCATGCTCATAGTGCGTAAATTCATGTGTTCGATAGTTGTAGGCATCCACACCGCTTTTTTCCGATGCAATCCACACCACATCGTCAAATTTATCAGCATAAACATAGTTAAGCACATTGCTGCAAATTGAGTTCGGATCAGCGTCGTTGGTTTTATAAACTTTAAAAGTGTTGGCATCAAAACGGTTTAATCCATCCTTCGTGCTAATCCAGATAAAACCATCATTGTCCTGGGTTATGCTTACTACGTTAATATTTGATAAGCCGTCTTCTGCACTTAATTTTTTTATTTCAATACCATAGGCCTGATATAAAAATAAAACAACACAAACTAGTATAAATAGTATTGATCTGATCAATTTCATTTCTGCTTTAGTTAATCCATTCCAATCACTCGTAAAATTAATGAAATCTTGCGAAGCACCTCTTTGTAAAAAAAATCAAACAATGGTTTGACCGGTTTTCGGTGGATGAATGATGAGAATGTGACGCATGTGTTCTTAACCTGCTAAGTAGTTTAAATAATCCGAAGTTTGAACGCAGAATTAAATACTTTTGCGCCTCAAAATTAGAATAGTCATCTGATTAAAAATCGACAGAATAATGTTTAGTGTATTATTGAAAATCCTGAACCTCTTCCCGTGTTGGCATTTATTTGTCTCTTGTGTGAAACGAACATGAATTTTCCTCATTCTAAATTCACAGATGAAATGGGATAGTTGCGGTTCGAAAAACCATTTTTTTCATCAATAAACAGAATTTAAACCAGCTCCTGTGGTACTATTTGCGCCTGTATGGTTTACGGTAGAGAATCTGTTGGGGTGGTTAAAAGTTAGTAATGAGTAATTTGTAAGTGGCTGATAGTTAGTAATGTATTGGCTGGTGTGAATTTGCGACCCTTTTTGACGGATTTAAGATTAGCCGGAATTTTGCACCTCGCTACTTTCGTCTGTCTAAAAGCCAATATTATAACGAATAAAACTAAAAGAAAAACAGAAATAAATGTAATAAACTATTCGCTTGCCGATTCTGGCAATAAAAAGAAGCACGAATTAAAACCGCTGTTTCTTTTCAAAAACAAAATAATTATTCAAGTTTCTATTAAAACTATTCAAAAATGATGGAAAAAAATCGATGTATTCATGGATTAAGCCCATGTGTGCAAAAAATGCTCAGACTTATGACGCTAACGGTTTTAATGATGTTCATCTTCAATGTTGGAGTGATGGCATCTGGAAATACCGTTACGGGTGTTCAGCAAAATTCTATTTCAGGTAAAGTAATCGATGAGTCAGGTGAAACATTACCTGGTGTTACAGTATTACTAAAAGGAACTACCAACGGTACTGTTACCAACATTGATGGGCTATTTACCCTTTCGGGAGTAAAAGAAGGTGATGTGTTGCAGTTTTCGTTTGTTGGAATGAAATCGCAGGAAATTACAATTGCCAGTCAGACTTCAATTGATGTAACCATGATGCAGGAAACTGTAGGTATGGAAGAAGTTGTGGTGGTTGGTTTTGGTACGCAAAAAAAAGTTAACCTAACCGGTGCAGTTGGTGTAGTTGATAATGAAAAACTGGAAGCACGACCTGTACAAAATGCATCGCAAATGTTGCAGGGTTTGGTTTCGGGTCTAAACATTAGCCAAACAGGTGGTAGCCTGGAAGATAGTCCAACTATTAATATCAGGGGTACGGCCACTATTGGTCAGGGATCTACCGGATCGCCACTGGTACTTATCGATGGTATGGAGGGCGATATCAATGCTATTAACCCACAGGATATCGAAAGTATTTCGGTACTGAAAGATGCTGCTGCTTCATCAATTTACGGTTCACGTGCACCATTTGGTGTAATTTTGGTTACCACAAAAAAAGGTGCCGAAGGCAAAATGGTGATTAACTACAACAATAACTTCCGTTGGAGTTCGCCAATTAACGTGCCCGATATGATGGACTCGTACACCTTTGCCACTTTCTTTAACGATGCCAATATTAATGGTGGAGGCGGTGCCTTTTTCGATGAGGAAAGAATGCAACGTATTCTTAACTATCAAAACGGATTAACAAGAGACGAAATAATCCAAAACCCGGATAACCCGCAATACTGGGCTGATGGTTATGGCTACGGACAAGCAAATAACGACTGGTACGATGTGATCTATAAAGATTATTCTTTCTCGCAGGAACACAATATGAGTATCAGTGGCGGAAATAAAGCAATTAAATATTATGCTTCAGGAAACTTCCTCGATCAGAGTGGTTTAATGGAGTTTAATACCGATAAGTTTAAACGCTATACAACAACCGTAAAAGTTTCGGCACAACTAACCGATTGGGCAAAAGCCACGGTAAGCAACCGTTTTATCCGCGAAGATTTTGGCCGACCAGCTTCCTTAACCAACGACTTATTTGCCGATTTGGCACGCCAGGGCTGGCCTGTACTTCCCGTTTACGATCCGAATGGATATTTATACTCTTCGCCTTCGCCGGCTTTGGGTTTAAGTGATCGTGGCCGCGATAAAAGTCAGAAGGACTGGCTTTATCAACAAGCACAGTTAGTGTTGGAACCCGTTAAAGACTGGATAATTACAGGTGAACTGAATTACCGTACTCAAAACGATTTCAGAAGCTGGGATTTACAGAAAACTTATAACCACGATGTTGACGGAAACCCGGTGTTGTACAGCAGTAGTTCGCTGGTTCATGAACAGGCATTCCGTGAAAACTATGTGAACAGCAACTTGTTTACCGAATATACTAAAGAAGTAGGCGAAGGACACAATTTTAAAGTGCTTGTGGGTTTCCAGTCTGAAGTATTAAAAAGACGTGCTATTTCGGCCGAGCGCAACGGAATTATGGTTCCATCGTTACCAACTTTAAATACAACTTCAGGTACCGATGCCAATGGCGAAGTAACTGCTCCGCTGGTGTCGGGAGATTATAACCACTGGTCAACACAAGGTTTCTTTGGTCGTATAAACTATAACTATAAAGAACGTTATTTAATTGAAGGTAACCTTCGTTACGATGGAACATCACGTTTCCGTTCCGACCGACGCTGGAACTGGTTCCCTTCAGTATCAGCAGGATGGAATATTGCCCGCGAACCATTTTGGGAAGATATGCAGGACATAATCGGAACAATGAAACTGCGTGGCTCGTATGGCGAACTGGGTAACCAAAATACCTCAAACTGGTACCCAACTTATGTTACAATGCCTGTAGGAACTTCAAACGGAGGTTGGTTGGTAAATGGCGTACAGCCTAATACAGCTTCTGCTCCTGGTTTGGTAAGCCAATCGTTAACCTGGGAAAGGGTAAAAAGCTGGGACGTAGGTTTGGATATGTCGTTTATCAGCGGAAAACTTTCTACATCATTCGATTATTATACCCGTTATACCAACGATATGGTTGGACCGGCACCTGAGTTACCTGTTATTTTAGGTAATAATGTTCCCTCGGTTAATAATACCGACTTAAAAACCTATGGTTTTGAATTGGAAGCAACATGGAAAGACCGTTTGAAAAATGGCCTGGGTTACAGTGTGCAGGTATTATTATCGGACGCACAAACCGTTATTGAAAAATATCCGAATCCGACCGGAAACCTTGATACTTATGTTGAAGGCCGTAAACTGGGTGAGATTTGGGGATACGAAACCATTGATATTGCCAGAAACGAAGGAGACATGGAAGCTCACCTGGCTACCTTGCCAAACGGCGGACAGGATGCACTGGGCAGCCAATGGGAGCAAGGAGATATTATGTATCGCGATTTAAACGATGATGGTAAAATTGATAATGGTGCCAACACCATTAACGACCATGGCGATATTAAAGTAATTGGAAACAGTACTGCACGTTTCCCGTTCTCGGTTGATTTAGCCGCCGACTGGAAAGGCTTCGATATTCGTGCTTTCTTCCAGGGTGTTCTGAAAAGCGATTACTACATTAACAGCTACTATTTCTGGGGTGCCTGGGACTGGGGCATTTGGTGGTCTTCGGGTTTAACTCAACACGAAGATTATTTCAGAGCCGACGCTGATCACCCGCTCGGACAAAACCTTGATGCTTATTATCCACGTCCGTTGTTTAACGGTAAAAACCATCAGTCGCAAACTGGTTATTTACAGGATGCCTCTTACATTCGTTTGAAAAACCTGCAGTTTGGTTATACCATTCCGGAGCGTTGGGCTAATTCTATTGGAATTGAGAAACTGCGTGTTTACGTTTCCGGAGAAAATATCTGGACGGGTACTAAAATGACCAAGATTTTCGATCCTGAAACAGTGTTCAATCCTGACCGATGGACGGGAACAAATTACCCGTTAAACAGAACTATTTCATTAGGTGTGAGTGTTAATTTATAATTCTGATTACAAATGAAACGCGCATGAGAAAGATTACCGCATACAGGCGAATGCTTAAAATCGTGCGGGTTCCCTGTCTGCCGACAGGCAGGCAGCTTATACCTTTAATAACAAACAATTTAAATAAGATGAAAAAACAATATAATCTTTTATTAGTAGTACTACTTGGGGGGATCGCGTTTTTCACCTCGTGCGAAAACAATCTTCTTGACAGAGAGCCTCTTTCAAGTATTACTCCGGAGCAATACCTTTGGGATGAATCGCAATTGGCAGCCTATTCCATTGATAGATATGGTGCTTTACCAACCCATGGTACATGGTCGTTTGGTACTTTCGGAAACGATGCCAATACCGATAACCAGGCCAGTATCGGTTACGATAATAAATATGCACCGGGCCAGTGGCGCGTAGGCCAATCGGGTGGCGAATGGAATTTCTGGAACATTAACCAGTGTAACTATTTTCTGCAAACCGTTTTGCCACGCTGGAAAGCAGGCGAAATTACCGGTAGCACCGAAAAAGTTAATCACTATATCGGAGAAATGTATTTCTTCAGAGCATGGGAATATTTCCAAAAAGTACAAACTATTGGCGATTGCCCTATTGTGAAAAGCGTACTGAAGGACGAACAAACCGAGCTGACCGAAGCCAGTAAGCGAACGCCACGTTCGGAAGTGGTTCGTTTTATTGTTGCCGACCTCGATTCAGCCATTAATTTAATGATGGTTACCTCTCCTGATGCTGCACAAAACCGATTAAATAAAGCTTGTGCACAGCTTCTGAAATCGCGGGTTACACTTTACGAAGCAACCTGGTTGAAGTATTTTAAAGGTACTGCTTTTGTACCGAACGGAACAGATTGGCCGGGAGCATCAAAAGCCTACAACGACGGCTACCAATTCCAGGCCGGAAGTATTGATGGCGAGATTGAATGGTTATTGAGCGAATCAATGGAAGCTGCAGCTGAAGTAGCCGATAATTATCCGCTGGTAGAAAACAACGGTATATTACAACAATCAACTGCTGATGCCAATAACCCTTATTTCGATATGTTTAGCGATGTGGATATGTCGGGGTATGCCGAAGTTTTGTTGTGGAGACAATACGATAAAGGTTTAGGAATAACACATAACGTTCCGGTTTATGCCCAACGTGGTAACCACGGAGTAGGCTTAACTAAAGGAATGGTTGATGGTTTTGTTATGGCAAATGGTTTACCTATTTATGCTGAAGGTTCAGGATATCACGGCGACGACTATGTTGAGGATGTGAGAACAGATCGCGACGGCAGATTGTGGTTATTCCTGAAACAGCCCGACCAGGTTAACGTACTTTACGAGTCGGTAGAAGGAACCCACGCTACACCGGTTGAACCCGTTCCTGAAATTACAAACACAAACGTAGAACAAGGATACAGCACCGGATATGCAATTCGTAAAGGATTAAATTACGATGCAGCGCAATGTGCAAACGGTGGTGGTTACACCGGAGCAATTGTGTTCAGAGCAACCGAAGCTTATTTGAACTACATGGAAGCATGTTACGAAAAGAATGGTTCGCTGGATGGAAAGGCAAGCGCCTACTGGACAGCTATCAGAAACCGTGCAGGAGTAGATGCCGATTTCCAGAAAACAATTGCCAATACCAACATGGCCGAAGAAGCTAAAGGCGACTGGGGTGCATACTCGGCCGGTAGCCTAATCGACGAAACCTTGTATAACATCCGCCGCGAAAGACGTTGCGAGTTAATGGCTGAAGGACTTCGCTGGATGGATTTAAAACGTTGGAGAGCACTGGATCAAATGATCGATGAGCCCTACCATGTTGAAGGTTTTAAACTTTGGGGACCAATGCTCGACTGGTACGATGCAGCTAAATTAACGCATAGCTCGGCTAATGCAAATGTATCTGCACCATCGGCAAGCGATTACCTGAGACCTTATGAAAAAACCGGAAAAGAACTGGTGTACGAAGGATACCGTTGGACAATGGCACATTACCTGAGCCCAATTGCAACTCAACACTTCCTGATTACTTCGGAAAACGACGATACTTCTACTTCGCCGATTTATCAAAATCCGGGATGGTCAATTGAAGCGAATACATCTCCAACAGATTTATAAAAGCAGGTTGTTTTTTTGAATCCTTTAAATGAATTAAAATGAAAAATTTTAAAAGATATATGTCGAGATTGTCAGCAGTAGCACTTCTGCTTTCTCTGATTGTCGGATGTAACGACGATGACACTTTCGAGCCGATTAACCCAAAGGCTGAATTTACTTACGAGATAAGTGCCGATAACCCATTCGAAGTGAGTTTTGTAAGTACCATTACCGATCGCGATTCGCTGCGCTGGAACTTTGGCGATGGCGAAACCTCTACTTTAGCTCACCCTTCGCATATTTATGCTGAAGTTGGTGCGTATGATTTAACTTTAACTGCCTATGGTGAGCCGGGTTCTGTTCCAACGGTAATCGATACAATAATAAACATTCAGGTTTTCGATCCGGAGGCAGACTTTTCCTATTCGGCAAGTACCGATAATCAGCTGGAAATTAAATTTACGGCCTCAACCAGCTTTGCCAAATCGTATGCATGGGATTTTGGTGATGGCGGAACATCGGGTGTAAAGTCGCCAACACATATTTTCGACGAAGTTGGAACTTACACGGTAACCTTAACGGCCACCGGATTCGAGGGATCAACTCCAACTGTTGTTACCAAATCGGTAACTGTTGGCGAAGTTTTGGATAAACTTAGCGGTACTGTAATTGGTCACGAAGGATCGTGGGATGGCGTAAACGGTTTAATTGGTGCTGCACTTGACGGCGATTTATCAACCTTTGTTGATGCTGCAAGTGGCGACGAAGGATTTGTAGGTTACGACTTCGGCGAAGGCAACAAAGCCCGCATCAAGTTAATTCGCTATGCTCCACGTAATGGTTATACCGGTCGTGTTGTAGGTGCTGAAATCAGAGCTTCGAATGATGCCGACTACATGAATAATTACGATGTGCTGTATACAATTAGCGAAGAACCAGCCGAAGGAACACTTACAGAGGCTGCCATTTCGCTGACAAAAAGCTACCGCTATGTTTACTATTATTCGGCTCCGGGCGGGTATTGTAACGTGGCCGAAGTTGAATTTTATGGTGAGTTGAATCCGTTTGAAGCAGGTTTGATCGATATGTCGAACTGGTCAGAGGCAGTAAATGTTGCCGGAATTTCTGTAGCGATTACTCCAAGTACTATTAGTTTTAGCGGAGGTGATGATAGCTGGCCTGGTACAGCTATTTATCAGCAGGTTACTGTTGAGGCAGGTACCTACAAACTCGATGGAAGTTTGATAATTGATGAGATTAATACGAATACCTGGTGCGAAATGTTCTTCAGTTCTGACGCGCCGCAGTCTGGTGTCGATTATTCTTCGGATGGTGGTTCAATGGCCGAGAATGGCGGATTACAGGTTGCGTACAGTACCTGGAACGGAAGTCCGCAAACAGTGGGAACATATGATTTCTCGAGTACTGATGAAGGAGGAATGAATACTGCCGGTAATTATCCAACCGACGGAATATACACCTTTAGCGAGCCTGCAACTTTTTATATTGTAATTAAAAGTGGAGCCGCACAGGCGTATAACTTTACACTGAATAAATTAGCATTTAGTAAGGTAAACTAGTTGCAAACTGGTTGTTTATAGTTTTTAAAATGAGGCTGTCCAAAAAGGCGGTCTCTTTTTTTATGCTGCAATTTCAGAATAGTAGTTTTTCATCCAGATTTTAGATTGTTGCTTTTTCAAGTTGTTGTTTTTTGTGCTTACTACTTCAAAAACAACAATAATGGCCCAAAAGACTGTTTTTTCCCGTTTTGAGGACATAATTATAGCTATTATCTTCCTCAGGTTATGCCCGATTGCCATTAAACCAAACTCGATTTCAACTTTGCTCAATCCCCGGAGGGTAAACCGGTTAAATTTGTTGTTCGATTTCAGCTGTCCGAATACAGCTTCGGGCTCAATGGGGCGTTTGCTCCGATGGTAAAGTCCTTCATCGCTCAACAGTTTATCGCGTGCAATTTGTCGTAAACGATTCAGGTTGTGGTTAACTTCGATTTTCCGATCTCCTTTGGCTTTGTGGCATTGCCCCCGTAGCGGACAGCCCGTGCAGTTTTGTGCCTGGTAAATACTCACCTGGTAATCGAATCCCAGCTCTGATTTCCGTTTTCCTTTACCTGCGTTATGCAGGTGTTGTCCCATGGGGCATACATAATAGTCCTGCTCCTGGTTGTAGTACAGGTTTGCCTGCAGAAAAACATTGTTCCTGTAGCTTCTTTTTTGTTCTTTATGAAAGTAGTTATACTTGACAAAAGCCTGGATATCTTTATTTTCCAGGTGCTGGTAATTTTCTTCGCTTCCATAGCCTGAGTCGGCCACAACGGTAGATGATTGTTTGTTGTAGAGTGCTTCAAACTGGTCGAGATGCGGAATTAGTGTAGCTGTATCGCCGGGGCGCTGGTGAAGTGAAAAGCCTGTAATAAACTGGTTTTCGGTACTGATTTGCGTGTTGTAAGCCGGCTTTAACTGGCCGTTTTTCATATGGTCTTCTTTCATGCGCATGAAAGTGGCATCGGTATCGGTTTTCGAGTAACTGTTACGGGTGCCCAGTGTTTCCAATTGCTGTTCATACTTTTGAAGTCGTGGCAATGCATCTTCTTCCAGTTGTTTTACCTGTTTTTGCTGTTTCTTATCCAGTTTCGACCGTTGCTCGTTTAGTTGACCGATTTTCTTCTTAAGCAACACTGCATTAACTGGTTGCGGCTGATCGTCTTCTGTTTGTTCAGCAGAATCGACATCAATACTTGCCTCAATATCTTTTAAAACAGTCTGGATTTTATGTTCAAGTTTCTCCTTGTATTTTTCAACCGACCCACGCCAAACAAAAGTATAGCGGTTAGATGCTGCCTCGATTTTCGTCCCATCTATGTACTGAACATCGAGGCTCACATAGCCCATCTCTGCCATTAGCTGTACCATTTGGGCAAACAAGGTTTGGATCTGGTGTTTCAGTTTCTGACTGCGAAAGTTGTTGATCGTTCGGAAATTAGGCGTTGCCTCGCCTGAAAGCCACATGTAATGGATGTTTTCTTCCAACTGGCGTGCAATCTTCCGGCATGAATAAACATTGTTCAGATAGCTGTAGAACAGGATCTTAAGCATGATCCGAGGGTGATAAGAACTGGTGCCACCACCTTTGTAGGTCGATAAAATATCGTCGATGTTTAAACCATCAACTATCTGGTTAACAAGACGAACAGGGTGATTAGCCGCTATTTTATCGCTTAAATTACTTGGAAACAGCATCGATTGCTGGGAAGTAACGCTTTTAAATCGTACGTTTGATCTTATTGTCATATCCACCTTTAAGATACAAATCTTAAAGGGACAATAAAAACAAAGGCTGTCCAATTTTACTTTTTGGACAGCCTCTTTTTATGTGGCCAGGTTTGTTACTCGTCATCATCATCAGATGAAGGCATTTTGAAAGAACCGAGATTTGTAATTTGATAAGTCGAAAGATCGTATCTTGATTTTACGTTGTCATCTACACGGGTAACCTGCATTTTGTTAACGTCGCCCGATGTTTTATCTTTTGATGTCGATTCCATTACATAACCGTATCCCATGCCGTTAGTTAATGCGCTGGTTTTGAAAAGTGTGCTGAAGAAGTCGCGATTGCTGGTTTTTAATTCTTCGGTAATCCAAAAATCCGATTCTACTTCGTCGGTATTATAGATGTACTGGTGGCATTGGTAGCCCGCAATATTTTTTGTTTTCCCGGTCTTTTTAACATCAGGGTGTGTGTAGCTCAAATCTGGCATTTCTTCATCACTATCAACTTCATCGGAGCTAAAATCTTCCAGGTTTTCGAAAAAGGTGCCAATGCCATATACGATACCTGTTTTCTCTCCATCGTTATTATTCAGTATAATCATGGCATTGTTTTTTGTGTCAATAATAAACATACCTTGTTCATTATCTCCAAAATCATTGGAAACAACCTCATATGCCAGGTTGCCGGTTTGGGCATTCAAGTATGTGATAAATTCTCCGTTGTGCGTTTGTTGTCCTTCGTTATCGTACATTTCAAGATGCATCTGTATGAGTTGGTTAAATAAATAGGCATCATCAATAGCTACCGGGTCACCAGTCATTCCAAATCCCTGTAACATCGAGCTCATCCGATTCTGCATGGCATCTTCGTTAGAACTGTTGTTCCCTTCTTCTGTTCCGGAAATTGAATCGATGGAATTTTCAACTTTATCAAGGCCTTTGTCTAGTTCCTCATCAATCTTATCATCGAGGCGCTTTTCAATTTTGTTTTTGGTCTTTTTCTTTACACGATCTAATAAACTTTGCCCACAAGCTACCTGAACAAATAGTATCGATAAAACTGATAATAGTGCGATTCTTAGTTTCATATGCTAATAGTTTTAATTCAGAAAATGAAATATAAATTTCGGACATTTTTAGATCAAAGTCAATTTCAATGTATTGCCATTTTGTTAAAAAAGTAATACAAGACCTTTTTTGTTTCTGAAAAATGCCTGTAAAAAGAGGGTACAACTAAACAATGCAACGAGTTTTTTTTGTTAAAGGCTGTATAATACCGAGAAGAAATGCATAATACTTCCGGCCAAAACAAACAGGTGCCAAATTCCGTGGCTGTATTTTAAGTTTCTCCACGCGTAAAAGATAACACCTATTGAATAACAGGCTCCACCAATAAACAAAAAGGCAATGCTCGACGTGGGCAGATTTCTAACAATCGGGCCAATAGCCAATAAAAACATCCAGCCCATGGCCAGGTAAATGCCAACCATTAATTTCCGGAAACGGGTTAAATAAATTGAGCGGACTACCATTCCGGCTATGGCCAAAGTCCATATTATTCCAAAAAGAGTCCAGCCCAAAGCTCCACGAATTGTGGTGAGTACAAATGGCGTGTAGGTGCCTGCTATAAGTAAAAATATGGCGGCATGATCGAATCGAACAAACAGGTTCTTTAATTTTTCGCGGGTGAAGCTATGGTAAAGCGTTGATGACAAATAGAGCAAAACCAAACTGCTCCCGAAAATACTGAAACTTACCACATGCCATACGTTGCCTTTTATACTTGCAAATACGACTAAAAGTACAAGCGCAGCAATACTTAGCAAAGTCCCAATTCCATGGGTGATACTATTAAATATCTCCTCTCCAATTGATAATGTGCGATATCCGGCTTCAACTTTTTTTCTCATAATCGTTGCTTTTCGAAGCAAATTTAATTCTATCCGAAATTACTTAAAAATATCGTTGTTGGATTAGAATATGTTTAGTATAAATAAGTTGGAATAATAATGTTTTGTTAGCCAGTTTGTTATTGAAATCGTTTTTAAAGTATTTAGAATTGTGAAGGAACTATTTTGGCCCAATTAACTCGATAAAATTTCCATCGGGATCTTGAACCAGCAGGAAAAAGCTATTCTCTCCGTTTTGTGATGGTTTGCCGCTTAATACTTTTACCCTGTGTTCTTCTACACGGTCTAAAACAGGTTGCAGGTGCTTCACCATTAAAGTAATGTATTGCATTCCGGTGTCGTCGCTCATAAATTTCTGTTTCGGGTGTTTGGCTTTTGTTCCCAGGCTCATCAGTTTCCATTCGCTGGCTTCTTCACTGTCTTCCAGTTTTAAAATGGTAACATCCAGCTGGTAACTATCTGTTAATCCCAGCTCGGTACATTGTTCTTTCGAAACCGAAAATTCGCCGGTTTTTACCATTCCAATAACATTGGTGTAAAAATCGATTGATTTTTCGAGGTCTTCAACAACAACGCCAACGCCAATTGCCGATTTGCTAAAGTTGCTTTGTGCTACCGAAAAAAGTGCAAAAAGAATCAGGAAAAGAGAAAATAGACTTTTTTTCATTGTTCTAGATTTAATTGATTTTTAGTGAATGTAAATTTATAGAATTAAAGAGAATAAATAAATTGGCGGGAAATAAAGTTCGTCTATCTTTATAAAAAGAACAAAAATGAAGTTACCTGTTGTAAATAATACCAACCTGGAAAACCTGATGGACAAGGCTGAGATTGTTCAGCAAACGGCCGAGCAGATCATGAAAGATTTTGGAATGTTTGGCGTTGAAATTACTTTTTCGGGCAATATCGACAATGCTTATCAGGAGCTGCACCAACAGCTGATTGACCAGATAACAGGGCTTGTGGAAACCAACTACGACTTGTTGTTATCAGTACTTTACCAGGTTGATATTACCAATCGCGAGATTGTTCAGGCCGAGCAGGATTTGCCTCATTATTCGCATATCGAAATTATTGCGCACCAGGTGATAGCCCGCGATTTGAAAAAGGTTTTGCTACGCCGGTATTTTAAAATGAAAGATGAGGAAGGCGGATTAGAAAGGGGTATTGACAAAACATGAAAAAGCGCCTTACGACGCTTTTCTGTTTTCTATTTTACTTTTTTAATAGCCAAAAACATAGCGGATATTAAACCCGAAACCCTTTGCATGAAAATCGGTTTCTTCAACGATACTTATTGCCGGACGCCAATCGGCTCCCAGTGCAACAGGGATGTTGTTAAAATGATATTCCAGCCCAATTTCTCCTACTGCTCCCAGCCAAAACGGATCGTCAATCCAAACATACGGGCCGGCTCCAACATACCAGTAAAACGCTTCCCTGTCAATCGGGCGGTACAGGAAATCCCACAGCAGATCAACTCCAACTCCATCTCCTATTGAAAGATCGGCATGAATGCGGCTAAATTTGCCGGTGCTAAAAATACCGTCAATAGCAACATTTCCGCCTGAAATATCACCAAAACGAACACCAAGTTCTTGTGCATTTGATGAAACAATTCCACCAATTACTATAGCTAAAACAGCTATAAGTTTTACCATTGTTTTTTTCATAATATTGAATTTAATGTTATGTGTTTTTTTTGAATCGGAAAGAACATAAGTAACAACGTTTATTTTATCCATTTAACAAAAACTCAAAAGGATAGTTTTAGCCCGACATAAATTTGGTACGAGAAATGCTTATCGCTAAGGATCTACAGGGGGCGGGCAATCATTATTCCGGTGGCCGTTTTTTGGTTTTGAAGGTATTCAAACAGCGTTTCTTCCGATAAAATTACTTTTTCAGCTTTTGATGATGCGTGCATAAAATAAAGCTCATCGCCATTAAAAACGGCTATTCCAACATGTGTAATATCAAGGCCGCCAATATTGGTAGTGATACCAAAAATATCGCCATTCTTAATGAAATGTTTTACCGTCTCCAGCTTTTCTGTAGGGATGTAGTATAGGTTGGTGTTTGTTAATTCCTGTTCCTGCTTGTGCAGCGCTTCAATAAATACCGCATTGTTTTTAAGTGGTTTGTAGCTACTGGGGTGTTGACTCATAAAATTAATCGTTTTATTAAAACTGGTATTGCCAATCGATTGCGAAACAGACTTTACCGTTTGCTTTTTGTCGTTATCCAAAATCCAGTCGCTGAAATAATGCAATCGCGAAGGGTAGCCGTTTATCTCTCCACCACGATAACGGATAAGTTGCAACTCGTTTTTAAATTGTTTAAACGAAGGCTTTCGTGTTTGGGCTGTTCGTGCCAGTGCCAGGCAGTTTTCGGCAAATGTGGTACAATCCAGTTCCTGCAGATTTACGATTAACTGTTCGGGTTCGGTTTCTAATGTGTGCGCAACGTAAGGCGTGTTCATCAATAGTTTTCCGGCAAAAACCACAAGTTCTGCTGTTGATTTTTCGCTGTGTTGTTGCAGTTCTGCAAGAATGTGTTTGCAAATTTCTTCATCAGCATTATTGCTACCATGCTGGGCAAGAAGGATTGAAACGCTAAAAAGCAGAGCGCCGGCTAACAGAAAAATTTTCTTTTTCATTATAGATACATTTTTTTGATGCTAAAAAATAAAGGTATGATTTTTTTGTAAAAATGATAATTCCTGTGGTACATCACTTAACTCTACAACACTTCGAAAAGACGAAGGCCAAACCAAAGGGTTAAAAGCAGCATTGCAAAAGCAAAAATGGAATATAAAATGATTCGTATTTTACGATTCGATTTGTTTTTTCTTTGACTCATCCTGAAATTATGTGTTATCAGCTTTGAGTTGATATACGAAAAAAAGAGTTTGAGGTTTTGATGAATAAAAATTGCCAATGAAATTGAAAACGGGAAAAAAGGTGGTACTTTTAGACACATGAATATTTAACCAATTTCATGAAAAGATTGACGCTTTTGTTTTTTTTACTTTACCATTCTGTATGTTTTGGGCAAATGTATTTGTCTGATGTTGAGTTCGACAAAGTGGGGTGCGAGCAGGTTGAGCATTTTGTGAAGAGCCAGATTAACAACAATACCGAAACTTTCTCGGATGTAAAACCCTCTTTGGAACCAACGGCCAGCACCAACGGTTTTCGTTTTCACGAGCGCGAATATGTAATAAAAGACAGCCTGCCAAAGGTGTGGTCGTTTTACGTTCATACCAATCCGACTATAGCGTGGAATGCATCGCGGTTTTCATTTGCAATGTTGTTTTCGAAGCCCAATAATGAGATGATCTATCAGAACGGGCATGTTGATGGAATTGATGCGGGCCAGGTTATTTATTTAAATCTGAATGTTTTAAGAATTAAAAAGCTGGCCACGGCTTTTGAGATTACAACGGTTGACGACAAAAAGAAAGTAATTGAGTTTAGTTATGTGGAGGACAATATTACGCATGGCAAGCAGCAGTTAACTTTTATAAAAATGCGAAGGGGTTACACAAAAATTATACATCGAACTTATTTTAAAAGCGAGTCAACTTTGCGCGACCACTTTTTATACCCTTATTTTCATACGCGCCTTACCAATACCTACCACCGAAACATGAAACATTTGCTTAAGGCATCGGAGAATTAGTAGTTTCTACTACAACTATCGAGTTCTCCCACGCGAATTGTTCGATCTCCCACAAAAAGAATCACTTCTCCCTGCTTTGGAGGCCGTTCTCCCATGGTTTTCTGCTGTTCTCCCATGGCTATAGATGGTTCTCCCTCGATTAGGGGTAGTTCTCCCATACATTTTTCCGGTTCTCCCGCGGGAGATTTTACAAAATGTCAGCGAATTGTGTTTTTTGTATGTGTAATTTTACTTTTTGTAAGGGAGAGCTGTCGTTGATAACAAGTAAATACCCCCATTAGGTAAGCAGATTATTGTAGATGGAGTAATTCTCTTCATCGAACACACAAAATATCACCGTTTCAATTTCCTGATTGTTCACCAGAAAATCTTTCACCGTTTGTGTGGCAATTTTAGCTGCCTCTTGTTTCGGGTAACCGTAAATGCCTGTGCTGATATTGGGAAAAGCAATGGTTTTTACACTGTTTTGCAGCGCCTCTTCCAAACTTCGGCGGTAACACGATGCCAGTTTTTCGGCTTCGTTGTATCGGCCTCCGTTATAAACCGGGCCAACGGTGTGAATCACATATTTTGCCGGAAGATTGTATCCTTTAGTAATTTTTGCATCGCCGGTTTCGCAGCCATTTAGTTGGCGGCATTCGTTTAAAAGTTCGGGGCCGGCTGCCCGGTGAATGGCTCCATCAACGCCGCCACCACCCAACAACGATTTGTTGGCGGCATTTACAATAGCATCAACTTCAAGTTGGGTAATATCGCTTCGGTGTAATTGAATTGTACTCATAACTGTGGCTTTTATATCTAATAATTCCCCAGGCTTTGCCATGGGAGTCAACTACAAGAATTTTCTTTATCCAAGATACAAAGTTTTCTGTTACACCGGGGCAAATCGTATTAATCATCAACCAAATCTTCAATGTTTTCGTCTGATTCGGGAACAGCCATTTCTGCCGATCTGGCACGAACATCGTTGAAATTAAGTTGTTTACGTGCAGCTTTAACTACTATTCCAATTACAAATTTTATGGCAATATGTTCGGCCACCTCCGGGAGGTAAGGTATGTCAATTTTATCGTTGGCAAGGCGTGTTAAACGTCGCACCAATCGTTTGGCTTCCTTTTTCGAAATACCCTGGTCGGAGCTGCGGATGAGGTCGTAAAACTCGTTGGGTAAATGGTCGTATAAAAAGGTGTCGATTTTAAAGATCACTTTAACGAGAATCTTTTCTTCGCCGGTTTCATTGATAAAAGGCACATCAATTTTTTCGTTTAAGCGAATGGCAAGATCTTTAATCTCGGCCTCCGTCATTTTGTTGCGCTTTTTAGGTTCGGCATAAAAATCATCCAGAAGCGACATAAATTCTTCTGTCGATAATTCGGCTACTTTTGTTGTCATAATTATTTTGGATTTAATGTTGAATAAAATGTGTAATGTTTCGTTTTTAAGCCTGAAATAGTGATTCAAGCAAGTTGCGGGTTTCGTTGTTGTAAACGCCGTTTATTTCCAGTTCCGGTTTACGGGTTTGCAACTCCTTTACTCCGTTTTCGGTTTTTGGGCCAAAATCACCATCCGAAGTTCCCACGTTAATATTCAGCAGTTTTAAGGCATTCTGCAAGGCAACCACAGGGGCACCTTTACTGCCTTTTTGAAGTAAGGGGTGGGGAATAATGAGTTGTTCCCGAGCAGCCAACCGTTGATACGACAAAACGGTATTTATGCGGTAAGCCGAAACCGATACGCGGTTGCCCTGGTTGCCGCCCAGGCAGTAAACCCGCTTTTTGTCGGTAGAAATACCCAAGAAAAAACCAACATGCCCTTTCCACGATTCGGGACTTTCGCGCCAGAAAACCACCACATCACCCGGTTCGGGATGTATGGTTTTTACACCCACATTGAGCCACGAACGTGCATTGGGTTTTTTCGAGTATTCCAGGCCGGCTTTCATGGCCACCCAGTTAACAAAATTGCTGCACCACGGAATTTCGTCGGAGGTAATGCCTGCAATGCCTGCTTCTTGTGCGTATTTTAAAACTTCCGGGTTATGTTCCGAGCCAATAATTTCTTCGGTACCCAGCTCGGCAAAAGCTATTTTTAATAAATCTTCCATTTTAATTTGCTTTACAGATTTATACCTAAAAATCGTTTGGGATTAGCGCTGGCAATGGTGTCGAAATCATCGCCAAATGCTGCCTTAAAATCGGAGAAATATTGTTCCATGCTTGGCCCGAAAAACTGGGTGAGGTAATAATCGGAGCCATACAGGATTTTCGATCTTTCGTAATCGGTAAGCTTATCAAAGAAACTGGTTTTAAAAGTGCTAAGTGTTTCGCGAATGCTGAAAACCATTTCCTGACTGGTTGGCGATTCGATAACCGTTCCTTCCGAAAAACAGGAGAGGTCGGTATAGGCATTCGGGTATTTCGGGTTTTTAATGATATCGAAAATGGCCTTTGCCCAGTTGTCGATAAAGCCGGTTCGGTAAAGCGCATTCCACACTTTGGCGCGTTCGGCGATGGTGAGGTCGTCGCGCAGAATTCGTTTTCTACGTTTCAAGGTGTAGGCTTCGCGGATTATTTTCTTGTCCTTATTCGACAGCGACATAATCGCATCTTCAAATTCCTCTTCATCCACCCGTTTTTGTTCTTCCGGGAAGTTGTAATTTATGTAGTCCATAATCTGACCACTGCCGCCAAAATGCGCAAAATTGATGGTCAGTTCCGGATATTTTTTCATTACCAGTTCCCACAGTTTGGGGTGGTTTAGTTTTGTTGCGCGTTCGGCAATGGCCTTGTGTACTTTACGGCTAAAAAAGCGATAGTCGAAAACCAGCGGCTTTTTTGGTTTTAGCGTGTTTCCGTTTAAGAGTACATCGCCGCGCACTTTTAGCACCGACGACAAACAGGCAAATCCGCTGTTTGAATTGTGCACCGTTATCGGGATATTGTGCTCCTGGCATAAGGCATAAATTCCTGATGTGTTGCGGGTTCCCATTAATACCGGGTCGGTAGGAGAGAATCCGGCCGGAGCATACAATTTTACACCGGCAAAGCGGCCATCTTCGGCAATAATTTTCTCTTTTAGCTTATCAACCAGGTTGACTTTGCCTTTGTATTCGCGGCGCGGATCGACACTAAAAAACGGTTTTATTGTTTCGTATTCACCTGCCAGGTACTCCAGATCTGCAATTTGCTGGGCGTAGTTGGCATTATCGAAAATTTCCACTTCCTCATCCGATTTCCGGTCAAAACTGTCTTCAAATTGTTTTACATGGTCTCTGATTTTGTCGAAAGCTTCGGCCAGTTCTTCGCTCTGAAGTTTACGGTTTACACGCATTTTAATAAAAGGCAGCGCCACCGATAGCAGCCAGAAAATTCGTTTTATACGTTTGCGGTAACGTTTATTCTGGTTCTCGTCGTCGTCGTTATCATCGGCATAAGTCAGGTCAAACATCAGCGGCGTGGTAATCACTTTTCCCCGGTAAACCTTGTCGAGTGCTTCAAACACATCTTCGCTCGATGGCTGCGTAACTTCTTCCAGCGTGCGGTTAATACCGTCAATTTTAAATCTCAGTTCGGCCGATGTAACTCCTTTGTCCACCAGGTCTTTAATGGCAAGTAGCGATTGAACCACATTTACCAGTTTGCGTATAATCACGTCTTTGTTAAAAATGTGGCAATGAATGTCATAGTAAGTTGTCATAATTATGGGTTTAAAAAACATTAAGCTTTGTTTAGGCTATATTAATGTAGAAGCGGCAGTTCCATTGGGAACCGTAACTAAAAACAAAAGCCTTGAATTGTGTTTCATGTGTTGTTGGTTTGTGTTTGCAATCTCCGGGTCACCACTTCAGAGTTTGTTCAATTATTTGATTTACAAGTTATGAAATGAAGTGATAAATAACAACTAATTGGTATGAATATATTTGGGAGTTGCTTTAAAAATAAAAAAGTCACTATCGGTAAACGATAGTGACTTTCTCGTTGAATATTGAATTGTGATTTTGCTCTAACAAGAACAAAACAACGCTGCAGCCAGGGCAGCTCCTGCAATTGGGCCCAGGATTGGTACCCATGCGTAAGCCCAGTCGGAACTTCCTTTGTTGGGTGCTTTTAACAGGCTGTGGACGATACGTGGCCCAAGGTCGCGGGCAGGGTTTATGGCGTAGCCCGTTGGGCCGCCAAGACTTAAGCCTATTGCCGTTACCAACAGTGCAACGGGAAGTGCTCCAATTGATCCCAGACCAACTTCAACAGTCTGTAGCTGCTGGGTTTCAAACTTAAAATCGGAGATGTAAAAGATCACAAAAATGAGTACAAAGGTTCCGATAAGTTCGGTTATAAAATTGTTCCTGTAATTTCTTATGGCCGGCGATGTGGCAAAAACACCCAAATATCCGTCTTTATCGGTGTTGGCCTTAAAATGATCGCGGTAGGTAAACCAAACCAATACGGCACCGAGCATGGCGCCTATTATTTCGCCGGCAATATATACCGGAACTTTAGCCCACGGGAATATCCCGCCAAATGCGAGGCCAAGTGTTACTGCCGGGTTTAAGTGCGCTCCGCTAATGGGGCCGGCAACTATTACTGCCATCATTACTGCCAGTCCCCAACCCAGTGAAATTACAATCCATCCGCCGTTGTGCCCCTTTGTATTTTTTAGTACAACATTTGCCACAACTCCATTTCCCAGGAGAATCATAATCATTGTGGCAATTATCTCTGCTACAAATTCATTCATTTTAGTTATAGGTTTATTTTAATATTCTTTATTGTTTCGTTTTAATTAAATGGTTAGAGGTAATAACCTTTGGCAATTTGGGTAAATTCTTCAACTTGTTGATTAATCCAACCGGTATCTTTATTTAATTCGTTTGCCATTATTTGTGCCACTTTGGGCGCCATTTCTTCGGCTGCACGCGCATCGAGATATAAAGCTCGTACCCGGCGAGCCAGTACATCATCAAGTGTTATTGCCATTTCTTTTTTGCAAGCCCAAACCACTTCGGCAACCGTAAACTCAAGCCGTTCGTGAAGTTTTTCTCCCAATTCCGGATCGTTTTCAATCATCTCCTTAATTTCTTTTGCTTCCGATCCATATACATAAAAATGATCGTTATGATCAATGTTTTTTGTGTATCCGTGAATGGCCAGGTTTTCGGTTTGGCAGGGGCGTTCGGGTAAGCCAGCCAAAATAACGGCATTGTTTATGGTATCTTCGCCCATTTTGCGGTAGGTTGTCCATTTTCCGCCGGTAATAGTAATTAGCCCCGATAAACTCATGATAACTTTATGGCTGCGTGAAATTTCCTTGGTTTTTTTGTCTTCTCCTTCGGGGGCGGCAAGTGGCCGTAGCCCGGCAAAAATACTTTTTACATCGCTTCTTTTCGGAGGGCGTGTAAGGTAGCGTTTGGCAGTGCTTAGTATAAACTCAATTTCTTCTTCCAGTGCTCTTGGTTCAAGGCTGGCATTTTCAATAAGGGTGTCGGTAGTGCCAACTACTACTTTCCCGCGCCACGGAACGGCAAAAAGCACGCGCCCGTCATCGGTTTTGGGAATCATTATTGCATGGTCACCTTTCAGAAAATCATGATCGAGTACAAGATGGATTCCCTGGCTGGGCACCACTTTTTTGGGAGTGCCGGGTTCATCCATTTGTAAAATTTCGTCGGTAAAAACTCCGGTTGCGTTTACCACTGCTTTGGCTCGTATTTCAAATTCATCGCCATCAATCATATCTTTGGCTTTTACCCCGCAAATCATTCCATCTTTGTCTTTTAGCAGACCAATAACTTTGGTATAATTTACGGCCACTCCATCGTAATCAATAATGGTTTGTGCAAGGTTTATCGAAAGTCGGGCATCATCAAATTGTCCGTCGTGGTATATCACGCCACCTGTTAAGCCTTCTTCTTTCAGGGTGGGTAAAGCTTCCAGTGTTTCCTGCTTGGTGAGGTGCACCGAAGGCCCCAGTCCCAGTTTTCCGGCCATCATGTCGTAAACTTTTAAGCCGATGGTGTAAAAGGGGCCGCCCCACCATTCGTAGTTAGGAATAATAAACGACTGGTTTTTTACCAGGTGAGGCGCATTTTGCAGCATTAATCCGCGTTCGCGCAGGGCTTCCAAAACCAGCGAGATGTCGCCCTGTGCCAAATAGCGCACACCACCGTGCACCAGTTTGGTACTTCGGCTCGAGGTTCCTTTGCCAAAATCGGCCCCTTCGAGCAGCAGTGTTTTGTATTTTCGGGTAGCCGATTCGAGTGCGACTCCCAATCCTGAAGCACCACCGCCGATTACAACAATATCCCATTCAATATCGGCTTTGGCTTTCCGTAATTGTTTATGTCTTTTCATAAGTATTAGGTTTAGTCGGTAGTTTACTCATCATCATCGTCGTCAATCCATTCCTTGGCTTTTGTGAGTGCTTTTTGCCATTTGCGTATGGATTTTTCCATCACCTCTTTCGAGATTTGAGGCGTAAAAGTTTTGTCTTTTTCCCATTGCGATTGCAGGTCGTTCAGATCGTGCCAGTAGCCAACCGCTAAACCGGCCAGATAGGCAGCTCCCAGAGCAGTGGTTTCCAGTTGTCGGGGACGGATTACCGGCGACTGCAGTGTTTCCGACTGAAATTGCAGCAGCAGGTTGTTGGCTGCCGCGCCGCCATCAACACGTAGTTCTTTAATTTCAATGCCCGAGTCGGCTTCCATGGCTTTCAGCACATCCATCACCTGAAAGGCAATTCCTTCTAATGTTGCCCGTGCAAAATGTCCGTTCGATGTTCCCCGGGTTATGCCAACCACAATGCCTCGTGCGTATTGGTCCCAGTGTGGAGCTCCAAGCCCGGTTAGTGCCGGAACAAAATAAACACCACCATTATCTTCCACCGATAAAGCCAGTTCCTCAATTTCAGGGGCACTGTTTATCAGGCCCAGCTGGTCGCGAAGCCACTGAACGGCGGCCCCTGCAATAAAAATGCTTCCTTCCAGCGCGTAGGATACTTTTCCGTCTATCTTCCAGGCGATGGTAGTTACCAGATTGTTTTCCGAAAGGATGGCTTTTTCTCCGGTATTAAGCAACATGAAGCAGCCGGTTCCGTAGGTGTTTTTTGCCATTCCGGGATGTATGCATTGCTGGCCAAACAAGGCTGCCTGCTGGTCGCCGGCAATACCGGCAATTGGTATTTCGTGCGCAAATATTGTTGTTTTGGTGTGTCCAACTATTTCGCTTGATGCACAAACCTTAGGAAGCATACTTTCGGGAATATCAAACAGTTCCAGTAGCTCTTTATCCCAACAGCAATCGTGTATATTGTAGAGTAATGTTCTGCTGGCATTGGTAATATCAGTAACGTGTTTGTCGCCCCGGGTAAGTTTCCATATTAACCACGAATCAACGGTGCCAAATGCCAATTTCCCCTCATTTGCTTTTTCTCGTGCGCCTTTCACATTTTCAAGAATCCATTGCACTTTGGTGCCCGAAAAATAAGCATCAATTACCAGTCCTGTTTTGTTGCGAATCAGTTTCTGGTATCCTTTTTCTTTTAGTGCATCGCAGTATTTGGCTGTTCGCCGGTCTTGCCAAACAATGGCATTGTACACCGGTTCGCCGGTTTCGCGCTCCCAAACTATGGTTGTTTCGCGTTGGTTGGTTATACCAATTGCAGCAATATTTTTTCCGTTAATACCAATTTTTGTAATGGCCTCGGCTGCAACCGCTGCCTGCGACGACCAAATTTCGTTGGGGTCGTGTTCTACCCAGCCCGGTTTCGGAAATATCTGTTCAAACTCTTTGTGGGCAACCGATTTTATGGCACCATGCTGATCGAAAACAATGGCACGCGAACTGGTTGTGCCCTGGTCAAACGCAAGTATGTATTTATTCATAAGGTTTATGGTTTTAAGTTCTTGATTTTAAGTAGTGAGTTATCGATCATCTGAAAATAGGCATTCATCAGTTCTATCTGTTCGGTGCCTTTATTGGTGATCGTGTAATATTTTCGTGGAATTCCCGATTCAAGCTCTTGCCAACGCGAGGTTAGCATTCCATCTTTTTTTAATCGGTTTAACAGGGGGTACAGTGTGCCTTCTGCAATTTCAATCGATGATAACTCCCGAATTTTATCAATGAGTTCGTAGCCGTAGTAGGTTTTTTTCTCAAGGAAAAGTAAGATCATGTATTCAATCAATCCTTTCTTGATTTGCGACTTCCACCGAATGTTAAAATCTTGCCCTGTTTTAATATTGGTCATAAATTTTGTTTTCAGAATATCCCCGACTAATGTATAAACAAATACATAGTAATACAAGGTAAGTAGTAAAATAGAATACTGTTTTAGAGCACATGGGGTTAGTGGCTGATAATTTGTGGGGTAACAGCGTTTGGGGGATTTGTTCGTGTATTTTAGAAAATGGTTGAATTGCTGCTGTTATACCAAGTTGACCACAAAATGCCGCATATGAATTTGTTCTTTTCCGTTTCTACTGCGTTGAAAAATTATAACGTAGCTCGGCTATGCTAAAATTTTCGCCTTGTACAAACGGAAAATAACCGGCATATCCAATACGGCATTTTATAATCAAATTGGTATTAGCTTTCAAACTTAACCGGAGCAAAAAATTCAGGACGATGATAATCCGGGTTTTCCGTGTTAATAGCATTCCAGGTTACAAAGTGCGGATCAGAAGTTTCGTCGCCACATTTATAGAAATTAGCTTTGGCCTCAAGTCCGTTTAATCGCTGTACTTTATCAAAAGCAAAACACTGCGTTGGTATGCAGATCATCATTTCCCACGAAAAACTTCCCGACTTTTCAGCAAAGGGCTCATTGCCAAGGCTCGATTCAATATCGATTTGTTTTATCACTTCCGGCAAAATGGGCGTGCGGTTTTCGCGTCCCGGGCCATAACCAACATGAGGGGTTCCAATGCAGTTAAACTCAAAATTGTAATAATTCGTTCCGTCTATCGAAATAAAAAACTCAACCGTGCTGTCTTTGTAAACATCGCCGTTTATTTTGGTTTCCTGCGCCAGAATATTTTTCTCCTGAACGTAAAATTTCAACCAGATTTCATTCCCGGTGTGTGCAATTCTGAATTTTATTTCGGGCTTGTACGGAAAAGCTTTTTCCCAATTCAAAATGTCAATAACCTCAGTTTTCGTGTTTTTCTCTAAAAGTAAAGCCGCTTCCTGCACTGAAAGTGAGCTTGTTGTGTTGATTTTTGTAACGGTAAGATTCTTCATGCTGTATGTTTTATGTCTGTAAAGATGTTATTTTTCTCTCAACATTTTTACTGAATTAAGTCAGGTTACCCCCCGGCTTTTATATATTTGAGGTTCTTTAATTCGAACTGTTACGCCAGCCAAAACTGAAAAGTTGCGTGCGTATCTTTTTTTTGAAGTAGTAAATGAACCGATTTGAATTTATAATAGCCTTAACCGAGCATCGTTTCTTGGGGCTGGTTTTTCAGCCTTTTTTAATTGAAAAGAAGGAGCGTTTTTATTCGGTGGTGCGATTGGTAAAACCGCACGATTTAAATGATCCGGAATATTCGTTTAAACCCTACGAAAAAGAGCTGGTTCAGTTAATTGAGAAGTACAGTGATGAGGTGCTCACCAAAAAGTTTTCACGTGCGGGCAGCGTGTCCGATTTTTATGCATCGTTGCGCCCCGGTTATTTTGAAAAACAGGTAACACCTTTTATCGAGAAATGCATGATGCAGGTGTGCTCCATTTTAATGCTGAGCCCGGTGCGTTTGTTTCGTAAAGAGGCCAAATATTCGAACCTGTACGACGAAGACGAATTGAAAGTACCGCCGTTTTTTGCCCGGCCTGAATTTGAATTTGAGCGCACCGAAACCCAAACCCGTTATAAGTTGCGCATATTTTTGGAAGAAAAGGAAATGCTGTTATCCGCGCGGTCGGTTGAGTTGGTAACCAACGATCCGTGTTTGTTAATTTACCGAAATCAGCTGGTGGCGTTTGAAAAACTGAATGCCAAAAAGCTGATGCCCTTTTTCGAGAAAGATTACGTAACGGTGCCGAACACCATCGAGGACAAATATTATTCGGGTTTTGTGCTGAATACCGTACGCGATTACGATGTAAAAGCCAGAGGTTTCGAAGTGGTTAAGGCAACTGCCGGGAAAAAAGCTGTATTGTCGCTCGAAAATAACCTGCAATACCGGCCGTGTTTGGTGCTGAATTTCGAATATGGCGACGAAAAATTCCTGCCCGATTCGGCCCGGGAAATGGCGGTTAGCGTGAAAAAGCAAAACGGCACCTTTGTGTATTATAAAACCACGCGCGATTTCACCTGGGAAAAGAAAATACTTCAGCTTATAAAAAATACCGGTTTAAAGGATGATAACGGATCATATACCATAAACGGCGTTTCCCTGCTTGAACCGCAAAATGCGCTGTACTATTTTGTGAACTGGCTAAACGATAAACGGCCACAGCTGGAAGAAAAAGGGATTGTGATAAAACAGGAACAGCTGGAGAAAAAGTTTTATACCGGAAGCCAAAAACTGGAATTAAAAACGCAAACAAAAGGCGACTGGTTTGATGTTTATGCGGTGGTGAAATTTGGTGAATTCAGCATTCCATTTATTCAGCTAAAAAAATACATTTTAAACGATACACGCGAGTTTGAACTGCCAAACGGCGAAATTGCCGTATTGCCTGAGGAATGGTTTGCCCGCTACAAAGGACTTTTGCCTTTTGGAAAACAACAGGGCGAGCATATAAAATTCGAGAAGCACCATTTTACCTTACTGCAAAATTCCATTCAGGAAGTTGACAAGGAGGTAAAACAAAAATATGAAAAGCTGGTGAACGCTGAAATGGAGCATCAGGTGCTGCCTGCGAACTTAAAAGCCAAGCTGCGAAATTACCAGGAAGAAGGTTTTAACTGGATGTATGGTTTGTACCGAAACGGATTGGGCGGTTGCCTGGCCGACGATATGGGGCTGGGAAAAACCCTGCAAACTCTTACGCTGCTGTTGAAATTGAAACGCTTAAAACAGGAAATAAAAATTCATAATCCTGTTGATGCAAGCGGCCAGCGCGATTTATTTGCCGACGAATCAAAATCGGAAGCCGTTGTTCAGCCCGCAAGTTTAATTGTTGTCCCCACATCGCTGGTGCACAACTGGAGCAACGAAATACGAAAGTTCACTCCGGCACTTAAAGTTTATCAGCATGTGGGAACGCAACGAAAAAAAGCTGAGGAATTGGGAAGGCTGGCTTCGTACTACGACATTATTATTACCACCTACGGAACGGTACGTAACGATATCGACAAGTTGCGCGGAACCGAATTCTTTTACCTGATTTTAGACGAAAGCCAGTCGATAAAGAATTCCGGATCGAAAACCTATAAGGCGGTAATGGATATTAAAGCGCGTTACAAACTGGTAATTACCGGAACGCCTATCGAAAATTCGCTGTCGGATTTATGGTCGCAAATGAATTTTCTGAATCCCGGTATGTTGGGGAACCTGGCCTTTTTCAGGCGTACTTTTATTACCCCAATTGAAAAGCATGCCAACGAAGAGCAAATGGACAAATTGCAACTGATGATTCGCCCGTTTGTTTTGCGTCGTAAAAAAGTGGAGGTAGCCAAAGATCTTCCACCACTTATGGAAGAAGTGCGTATTTGCCCCATGGCCGGCGAACAGCAAAAACTGTACGAGCAGGAGAAGTCGGTGATTCGGAATACCATTCTATCGACCATTGAAAAAGAGGGGCTCAAAAAATCGCAGTTTGTGGTTTTGCAGGGGCTTACCAAATTGCGTCAGTTAGCAAATCATCCGTCGTTGGTTGATGATGAGGCAGCGGAAGGGTCGGGTAAATTCGACGAGATTTTCCGGATGTTAAGCAACCTCGTGGCAGAGAAACATAAAGTGCTGGTGTTCTCTTCGTTTGTTACCCACCTCGAATTGCTGCAGCGTAAAATTGAAAAAGAAAAGTGGAAGTACAGCAAGCTTACCGGGCAAACCACAAAACGCGAAAAAGTAATAAAGGCATTTCAGGAAGATGAGGAGAACCGGATTTTCCTGATTTCGTTGAAAGCCGGTGGAGTAGGGCTTAATCTTACCGAGGCCGACTATGTTTTTATCATCGATCCGTGGTGGAACCCCGCAGCCGAAAACCAGGCGATAAACCGGGCGCACCGCATCGGGCAGGATAAGCATGTTTTTGTGTATCGTTTTATTACCGAAAATTCGATCGAGGAAAAAATCCAGAAACTAAAAGACCGCAAAAGCTCGCTGGCCGATAAATTCATCAACTCCAATAATCCGTTTGAGCAGGTTACGCAGGAGGAAATTGTGGAGTTGTTCAATTAGTGAGAAGGCAAAAGTTAAAAGTAGAAAGGCAAAAGTGAGGAGTGAGTGAAAAGATTGATGGAGATTGAAGGAGAGATTGATGAAGATTGAAAAACGCTCGCTACTCTCGGCTTGTACTCTGTTTTTTAAATCAATCTAAATTTCAATCTGTTTTAATCCGGCTATCGTTTTTTATTCCGAACGTACATCAGTTTGTATTTTCCCTGGCCAACGCGCTGATCGATTTCAAACATTCCGGTGGAGTCGATCAGTGGTGTAAGTTTTTCAAAACCATAGTTTCGCGAGTCGAAGTTCGGTTGTTTTTTTTGCAGTAAACTTCCCACGTCGCCAAGGAAAGCCCAGCCGTCGTCGTCGGCCAGGTCCGATATTGTTTTCGAAATAAGGCGAATAACTTTAGGCGTTATCTTGTCAACGCCACCTTTTTTTACTGACTTGCTGGAGGTGTTGCTCTCGTTCTCTTTCGAGCGGCTTTTCAGAATTTCGATGTAAATAAAGCGGTCGCACGATACGATAAACGGATCAGGCGTTTTTTTCTCGCCAATGCCAATAACGTACATGCCGGCTTCGCGAAGGCGGGTTGCCAGCCGGGTAAAGTCGCTATCGCTCGATACCAGGCAAAATCCATTTACTTTTTCGCTGTAAAGAATGTCCATGGCATCGATGATCATAGCCGAATCGGTGGCATTTTTACCAGTGGTGTAACCGTATTGTTGAATTGGCGTTATTGCGTTATCGAGCAAAAGGGTTTTCCACTTCGTTAAACCTGGCCGGGTCCAGTCGCCATAAATACGTTTAATGGTTGGATTGCCATATTTGGCAATCTCCTCCATCATTTCTTTAACGTATGCAGAGGGAATATTATCGCCATCGATAAGCACCGCTAACTTTAAATCTTTTCCCATCTTGTAAACTGTTTTGGCAGAAGCTGCCGTTTATTTTGTTGAACAGATTAGCCCGAAACCTTCACGTTCATTGCCGCCGGTCCTTTGGGCCCTTGTCCTTCTTCGTAGGTAACGCGGTTGCCTTCTTTTAAATCGCCTTCCACTTCGTTTATGTGAACAAAAATATTCTGATTATTCGCCAGGTTGCGAATAAATCCGTATCCTTTTTGTTCGTTAAAGAAAGTAACCACACCTTGTTTTTCTTTCGGCTCTGCTTCTCCGTAGCCGCCTTTTGGTACACTTACATCAATATCTTCAATGTTTACTTCTTCTTTTTGTGTTTCATCAGGCGGAGTGTCGGTGATGTTACCAAACTCGTCAACATAGGCAATCATGTCGTCCAATCCTGAGTTGCCGCCATTTTCTTTACGAGCCTGTTTTCTTGCTTCTTTTTCTTTTCTCTTCTTTGCTTGTTTTTTTCTTACTTCTTTTTTACCAAATGTTTCTTTCGATCTTCCCATATATGTTTTTAATAGTGATTTTAGCTTACTGACCTCGAATTTAATAAATATCAGTAGCTATTAAAAAAGTTTTTCATGTTAAGAAATGAGATTTAAAGAAAAGTCAACTATCCTAAGACGGGGGCGTAGGAGGTAAAATCAAAATTCTTAAACCTAAAATCCGCGACAAAGGTACATTAATTTTAAATACTACATAAATTAGTTATAACTGTTTATTGCTATAGTGGTTTTGTAACAGACGTAATATTTAGAAATCGTTACTTTTTTTGCCTAAATGAGGATATACGGGTCTTAAGTTCATTATGATTTTCAATGCGTGTTTTCTTCGAAAAAATACTTCAAATCTAACCTTAATGTTAACTGCCTGATATTTATGTTGTAAAGCAGGTGTGCTGAAAATATTTTTTTTGATAGTCTATAAATTCTTCATAGTTAAATATTTGCATATGTAAAAAGAAATAATTCTTTATTTAAACTTTCAGAATGATATTAAAAAGCCTCAAAAAATATTAAATCGATAGTTCGCGGAATTGCTATGTGATAATGAAATATATATTTGCAAGCTCTAAAAAATCAATTTAAACAAAAAATACAAAAATGAGCGAAGCTTTAAAATTGATGCTTACGGGCATGAGCACCGTCTTTTTTATCCTCATTATGGTAGTGGTTTTGGGTAATATTATTATTCGAATTACCAATCGTTTTTCAGTTGCAGTTGTCGATCATCCGGGGGCTGCAGCACCGTCGCAACAAGAAATAAACCCATTAAAACTGGCTGCCATTGTTTCTGCGGTAGAAATTACCACAAAAGGAAAAGGCCGGGTAACATTGGTAGAGAAAATAAATGAGTAGTTAACGGATATCAACTTCAGAACCTTTTCCGTGGAGGCGATTCAACGAATTGGACAGAATAGAGCAAACGAAGGAAAAAAACGGCCAAGAAGTAAACGGTATCTTTTTTATCCAATAAACCAAAAATAAACAGAAATGAAGAAGGAGATCAAATTTAGCTTGCTGTATAGAGATATGTGGCAATCATCGGGGAAATATGTTCCCAAAGTAGAACAACTGGAAAAAGTTGCACCCGCAATAATCGATATGGGATGTTTCGACAGGGTCGAGACCAACGGTGGTGGATTCGAGCAGATCAACCTTTTGTTTGGCGAAAATCCGAACATTGCCAACCGCAGATGGACACAGCCTTTTAACGATGCCGGTATTCAAACGCACATGTTAGAGCGTGCTTTAAACGGTATTCGAATGAGCCCGGTGTCTGCCGACGTTCGTAAGCTGATGTTTAAAGTGAAAAAATTACAGGGAACGGATATTGCCCGTTCTTTCTGTGGATTGAACGATCCGCGAAACCTGGAGAACTCGATTAAGTTTGCCAAAGAAGGTGGAATGATTTCGCAGGCAGCGCTGAGTTTAACCATTTCGGAAGTGCACACGGTGGAATATTACACCAATCTGGCCAACATCTTAATTGAAATGGGTGCCGACGAGATTTGTGTTAAAGATATGGCGGGTATTGGCCGTCCGGCTTTCATCGGAAAAATCATCAAGAATATAAAAACAGCGCATCCTAAAACTACTGTTCAGTACCACGGTCATTCGGGACCTGGTTTTTCAATGGCCAGTATTTTAGAGGCTGCACGCGCCGGAGTTGATTATGTAGATGTTGCTATGGAACCACTGTCGTGGGGAACAGGTCATGCCGATGTTTTGGCCGTTCAGGGCATGTTGAAAGATGCCGGTTATGCAGTAAAAGAGGTGAACATGAAAGCCTACATGGAAGTGCGTTCGATGACACAGGAGTTTATCGACGATTTCCTGGGTTACTACATCAACCCGAAAAACCGTCACATGAACTCGTTGCTGATCGGCTCGGGACTTCCCGGCGGAATGATGGGCAGTTTGATGGCCGACCTGGGTAACAACCTCGAGAGCCTGAACAAGTGGCTGACAAAACGCAACAAATCAACCTTAACGCAGGACGATCTGCTGATTAAACTGTTTGATGAGGTAGAATACATTTGGCCGAAGTTAGGTTACCCGCCGCTGGTAACACCATTTAGCCAGTACGTGAAAAACCTGGCCCTGATGAATGTGTTGCAGGTAATTAAAGGCCGCGAGCGCTGGAGTATGATTGCCGATAACATCTGGGATATGATTATTGGTAAATCGGGAAAACTTCCCGGAGAATTGGCACCTGAAATTGTGGAGCTGGCAAAAGCAAACGGAAAAGAATTCTTTACCGGCGTACCGCAGGAGCTGTACCCGGATAACCTGGATGTGTTCAGAAAAGAAATGGACGACAATGGTTGGGATTATGGTCAGGACGACGAAGAATTGTTGGAGCTGGCTATGCATCCCGAGCAATACCGTGCCTACAAATCGGGTAAAGCAAAAGCCGATTTCGAAGCCGATCTGGCCGCTCAAAAAGCAGCTAAAGAACCAAAAGCAGAGAAAGTTGAAGTTCCTGCAGGTGCATTCGAGCCAAAATCGATGATAATTGATGTAAACGGCGAGAAATTTAAAGTGGGCGTTAGCTACGACGGTGCTGAGGCTGCTCCGGCTGCTGCAAGCCCTGCTCCTGCAAAAGTAGAAGCTGCTCCCGTGGCATCGGGTAATGTAGCTTCGGAAGTTATTGCCCCACTGGAAGGAAAATTCATGTTAACAAAAGATACATCGGAAACCGCGCTTAAAATTGGCGATAAAGTAAAAGAGGGGGATTTGATTTGCTACATCGAATCGATGAAAACCTACAACGCCGTAGTTGCCGAGAGCGACGGAACAGTTACTGCCATTTTAAAAGCCAATGGCGATAACGTGGACGAAGACGATGTTTTGGTGCAACTATCATAAAACTATTTTATGGAGATTTTATCAGAACTGTTTAACATGACCGCACTGGGCGATATCACGTATCAAACGTTGATTATGTGGGCGATATCGTTTGTGCTGCTTTATCTGGGAATAAAGAAAGGCTACGAGCCGCTGTTGCTTATCCCGATAGCATTTGGTGTGCTGCTGGCCAACTTCCCCGGGGGACAAATGGGCGTTGTAAACCCCGAACTGATTGAGCTGGAAGGACACCGGTATATGAACCTGTTTGAAATTGCGCACGATTACGGGATTATGAATTACCTGTATTATTCGCTGATAAAAACCGGATTGCTGCCTCCTGTAATTTTTATGGGGGTTGGCGTATTAACCGATTTTGGCCCGATGTTGCGTAACCTGAAACTGGCCCTGTTTGGCGCCGCTGCACAGATCGGTATTTTCTCGATCTTGCTGGGAGCTATTGCCGTTGGTTTTACGCCTAAAGAAGCTGCTTCGCTGGGTATTATTGGTGGTGCCGATGGCCCAACCGCGATTTACACTACCATTAAACTGGCGCCGCACTTGCTTGGCCCAATTGCTATTGCGGCGTATTCGTACATGGCGCTGGTACCTGTTATTATTCCATTGGTCGCAAAGTTATTTATCTCGAAAAAGGAGTTCACCATCAACATGAAACAGATGGAGAAACAGTACCCCGCAAAATACGAGATCAAAAATATAAAAGCGGCCAAAATTATTTTCCCTATTGCTTTGGGAACACTGTCTGCTGTTTTGGTTCCGTCGTCGGTGCCGCTGTTGGGAATGCTGTTGTTTGGTAACCTGATTAAAGAGGTTGGCTCGTCGACAAGCCGTTTGGCCGATGCCGCACAGGGACCAATTATGAACACCGCAACCATTTTCCTGGGGCTTACCGTTGGAGCAACAATGACCGCAGAAGTTTTCCTTTCGGAAAAAACACTGGGTATTGTGGTCGGAGGTTTTGTAGCCTTCGCCATATCAATTGCCGGTGGTATTTTTGCCGTGAAACTGGTAAACCTGTTCAGCAAGAAAAAAATCAACCCGCTTATTGGAGCAACCGGTTTGAGTGCCGTGCCAATGGCGTCGCGTGTGGCTAACGAGCTGGCGTTGAAATACGATAAAAAGAACCACATCCTTCAGTATTGTATGGCCAGTAACATCTCGGGTGTAATTGGCTCGGCAGTGGCTGCAGGTGTGCTTATTTCGTTTTTAATGTAGTTATAATATAGAATTTGATAAAAGGGGGAGGCCGCAAGGTTTCCCCTTTTTTTGGTGTGCCGTGCATGGTAAATAGCTATAGGGTGAAAGTCCTGAATGGGGGTTTGTAGTGCCAACCATTAGCCGAAGGCAAGGGTGTCCATCGTGAGGTGGAATCTGAAGGAAGCTGAAAGCAAATTTCTGACCCGAGGAACACGAACATCATTAGGCATTTCCAATGGGATAAGTTTGCCAAACAAAACGAAGTCCAAAACTACACGGACATTGGAGTGTAGATGGTGCGGGTGGATGGAATGAAAGTTATTTATCTTACCGCGGGAGGTCTCACGGAGGTGTGGAAACAGAGTATGAAACACGGTTGGAAAAGATTTATCGTGAGAAGTCAGCCGAGGCCATAGTACCATAACCGACAACTTATGGGAAGGGCCGAACCTTAATGAGTGAGAAGTAAATGAATGTTACTCAATGAAAGGAACAATGCAGAAAATCTTTGATGATTCGAAGACCTGTCCGCAAAAGAATAGGACGGCATCCGAAGGCTATGCGGGAGGGCAGACTTTTATAGAGATAACAGAAAACAACCTCACTCCCAACTATCAGTCAGAGAATGGATTGTTAGAACGTATCCTTTCATCCTCCAACCTAAACACAGCTTACAAACAAGTTAAGCGGAATAAAGGAGCAGGAGGTGTTGATAAGATGCAAGTTGAATCCTTAAAGGATTATCTTGTCTGTCACAAGGATAAGTTACTGGCCTCTATTCATAAAGGTAAATACCGCCCCAATCCTGTGAGACGGGTGGATATACCTAAAGAAAACGGGAAGAAGCGTCAGTTGGGTATCCCCACAGTCGTAGACAGGGTTATCCAACAAAGTATCGCACAACAACTACAGTTGATCTTTGCCCCCGAGTTTTCGGATCACAGTTACGGTTTCCGTCCAAAACACAGTGCCCATCAGGCACTTCAAAAATGGCAGGCTTACATCACGCAAGGTTGTGGTTATGCAGTTGATTTAGACCTCGAACGTTTCTTTGACACAGTATGCCACAGCAAACACATTGAGGTATTATCCCGAAAGGTAAAAGATGGGCGGGTCATATCGCTTATCCATAAATACCTTAATGCAGGAGTGATGAAGGACGGTAAGTTTGAAGAAAGCTATGAAGGGGTGGCGCAGGGAGGACCGTTAAGTCCATTATTGAGTAATATTTTTCTTAATGAACTGGACAGGGAACTAGAGAAGCGGGGCCATAAGTTTGTTCGCTACGCCGACGACCTGGTCATCTTCTGCCGAAGCCAACGAAGTGCCGAACGGACAATGAAGAACATCGTTCCTTTTATTGAAAAGAAATTGTTTTTAATAGTCAATCGGGACAAGAGTAAGGTTGCATCAAACAGGAACATTAGGTTTCTTGGTTACTCTTTCTATAAATTTAGAGGGAAATTTAGAGGGAAAGGCAGGCTGCGCATTCACCCGAGAAGTGTGGATAAGATGAGAGCTAGAATCAGAGAACTTACATCCCGCAGTAACGGTTGGGGAAACGACCGAAGAAAGGTTGCGCTCCGGCAGTACGTCACTGGTTGGGTGCAATACTTCAAGCTGGCAGATATGCAGAAGCTTCTAATCAAAGTTGATGAATGGTATCGTCGAAGGTTGCGCATGGTTATTTGGAAACAATGGAAACGAATAAAGACCAAGGGTAAGAACCTGATTAAGTTGGGTGTAAATAAGTACAAGGCATGGGAGTGGGCGAATACAAGGAAAGGCTATTGGCGATTAGCGCATAGCTGGATCCTTTCTACCTCCATTACCAATGAAAGGTTACGAATTACTGGCTACGTTTTCTTTTCGGATTGTTATCGTAAGGTAAGAAGTTGTTAATTAAGGAACCGCCGTATACGAGAACCGTACGTACGGTGGTGTGAGAGGTCGGGAAATAAAGTAGGAGGAAAACTATTTTATTTTCCTCCTACTCGATCCTGATTAATTCGTTGTACAATTTCTTTTTTTTGTAAATAATTCCTGCACTTACGCTGTTGCGAGCTTCTTCCCCAAAAGAACCAAAAACAATAAAGTCATTGAAAACGAAGTGAAGTAATCTGTTTATCTGTAATTATTTTAACCGGACAACTGCTTATGTTAATAGGGATACATGGCCTGTTTCTCTCTTCGGAAATATGTTATTCATAACTTAATTAGTTTTAGAAATTTGCTATTTTTATAAAAAACAGAATATGGAATTGCATAACACCAATAGCAATCCCGCAAACCAATTGGAACAACTTCGTCGTGATTACGATGAACTAAAGCGAAAATTGGAAAAAAGCATCAGTCAACAAAAGCATATCGAAAAAAAGCTGAACGAAAGCGAACAGAGGTTTGCTGTTCTGTTCAGGAAATCAGTATTCCCGGCAATTGTAACCAGGCTAACCGATGGGGTAATTGTTGACGTAAATGAGGCTTTTGAGCGAGAGTTCGGATTCTCCAAAAAAGAGGTGCTTGGTAAAACTTCGGTTCAGCTCGGTATAAATCCTAATGTAAAAGAACGAAAACAACTGCACGAAAAGATTAGAGAAGATGGTGCTTTGCATCATCATGACATTGTATTATACTCCAAAACGGGAGAAAAAGCTTATTACGAAAGCAACAGCGATAAACTCGTTATAAATGGCGAGGAATACCTTTTTAACACCGTACGCAATATAAGCGATTATAAAAATGCAATTCGGAAGCAGAAAGAAAATTTTGACCTGATACGTATTGCCGGAGAACAGACAAAAATGGGAGGATGGAATGTAATACTGAGTGAAAACAGGGTATATTGGTCGGATGAGGTAGCAGCCATACACGAAATGCCTGCCGGTTATGCTCCATTGGTTGAAGATGGAACTAATTTTTATGCCCCCGAATGGCGCGATAAAATAACAGAAGCTTTTACAAAATGTGTGCAGCAAGGTATTCCCTACGATGAAGAGATGGAAATAATCACTTCAAGCGGGAAACGGGTTTGGGTGCGAACGCTGGGCGAAGCTGTGCGCAACAAAAAAGGGAAAATAGTTAAAATACAGGGTGCATTTCAGGATATTACAAAACGTAAACAAGCCGAGCAGGAACTACGAGAAAGTGAAGCGCGATACAAAGCCATTTTTGAAACAACCGGAACAGCTACTTTAATAGTAGGAGAAGATACCACTATTTTAATGGCGAACAATGAGTGTTTTGATATGTTTGGCTACGATCCTAATCAGCTTGCCGGGCATAAATGGACCCGGTTTGTTGCGCCTGAGAGCTTTGAGCTGATGATGGAAAATCATCGGTTAAGGCGGGAGAATCCGGAGTTGGCTCCTCGAAAATACGAAGTAAAATTGCTAAACAGCAAGGGAGGTAAACGAGATGTTATGCTAAACATTAACATGATTACCGGAACCGGAACGAGTGTGGTGTCGATGTTGGATATAACAGAGCGTAAACAAGCCGAAGATCAGTTGCTGCAAAGTAAAACAAACCTGGAACAATACTTTCATAACGATATATCGGCCGATTACGTGGTCTCCCAATCGGGCGAAATAGTGAGTTGTAATAAAACGTTTTTAAATTTATTTGGCTTCGAATCGAAATCAGAAGCCGAACAGTTTGATATAGCAAACCTGTATAAAAACCCCCAAACTCAGGGAAGAAATGGTTCAGGAGCTAAAACAACAGCGTAAAAATCGAGAACCGCGAACTGGAGCTAGTTTCAAAAAACGGACGAACCATTTATGCAATGGTAAATTCAATAGGTATATATAACCGCAACAATGAATTAGAAAAGATTAGAGGGTATATTGTTGATATAACACAACAAAAAAATACAGAAAGAAAACTTAAGAAAAGCGAAGAAAAATACCGCCGGTTTTTTGAAGAAGATCTAACCGGAAACTATCACGTAACACTCGATGGGAAGATACTGATGTGTAACGATGCTTTTGTTAAAATGTTAAAGTACGAAAGTAAGGAGGAGCTTTATAAATTAAATACTTCAGAACTATATTTTACCCTCGCTAACCGGGAAACTTTTATTGCCCAACTTCGCGAAAATAGAAAACTACACAATAACGAGCTTACTTTGAAAGCCCGCGATGGATCGAAAGTTGAAGTTATTGAAAATGTTATAGGATTATTCGACGATTCGGGAGAACTAACCGAATTTGTGGGCTACATGTGGGACGTTACTCCGCAAAAAAAGGTACAGCGCGAACTGTTAAAAAGCGAAGAAAGATACCGCTTATTGTTTGCTCACAATCCACAACCCATGTGGATATACGATTTAAATACACTCGCAATTTTAGAAGTAAACAAAGCAGCAGTAAAACATTATGGCTACACAAAAGGCGAATTCCTTTCGATGACGCTAAAGGACATCAGGCCTAAAGAAGATATCCCGGCTCTTTTGGAGGATGTGAAAAATACTAGTGCAGAACTGAATGGGGCCGGAGAATGGAGGCATCTTAAAAAGAACGGCGAAATTATTGATGTGGAAATTACCTCGCATTCAATTGTGTTTAATGATAGAAATGCCAGACATGTTCTTATTAGCGATATAACCGAACGCAAAAGAACAGAAAAAGAGATGCTAAAACTCATGCACGTCGTTAAGCAGAGTCCGGTGTCGATAATTATTACCGATTTAAACGGCAATATCGAATATGTTAATCCAAAATTGCAGGAAGTAAGCGGCTATACATACGAAGAATTAATTGGTAAAAACCCCAGTATTATGAAATCGGGCGAAACGCCCGACAGCGAGTACGAAACATTATGGCAAGCCATTTCTTCAGGTGTAGCCTGGAAGGGGGAATTTCATAACAAAAAGAAAAACGGTGAGTTGTATTGGGAATCGGCCTATATCTCGCCAATAAGAAACGAAAAAAATGAGATAATAAACTATGTAGCATTAAAGGAAGATATTACCGAGCGGAAGAAATTTATTAACGATATGGAGATTGCCAAAGAAAATGCGGAAAGCAATCAACGCCTGTTCGAAACCATATTTGATAATGCCCCCATCGGAATAGCGCTGGTTGATAGTCGTACCGGGAAGTACCTGAAAATTAATCAGAGCAATTGCGATATGATCGGGTATTCTAAAGCCGAAATGAGTACCATGGATTTTATGCAAATAACGCACCCCGATGACCTGGAAGTAGATTTACTGAGCATGAAAAAGCTGAGAAATCGGGAAATTTCTTATTACGACCTGGAAAAACGTTATATCTCAAAGCAAGGCAAAACGGTACACGTTCAGTTAACGGTTGTACCTTTATTGGTTTCTGAAGCCGGCGTACAAACCCATATTGCTATTGTGCAAGACATTTCGAACGATAAAAAGTTAATCGCTCAACTGGAGCAAAACAATACCGAATTGGTTATTGCAAAAGAACAAGCAGAGCAAAGCGACAAGCTAAAATCAGCCTTTCTGGCAAATATGAGCCACGAAATACGCACCCCGATGAATGGGATTCTGGGGTTTACCGATTTACTTTTAACCCCGAATTTAAACGATGCCGAAAAAGAACATTTTATTAAAATTGTGCATAAAAGCGGGCAACGTATGTTAAGTACGGTGAATGATATTGTGGAAATATCGAAAATTGAAGCAGGGATTGTTAACGTTCATTCAGAACAAATTGATATAAATGAAACGGTGAAAGAACTGATCCTCTTTTTCGAACCCGAAGCCCGGGATAAGGGCATAATGCTACTGTTACAACAGTTGTTACCAAACGAAAGAAGATACCTTTTTACCGACAAAAATAAACTGGACTCCATTTTCACTAATTTTATTAAAAATGCCATAAAGTACACCCAAAAGGGAACCATTAAAATAGGCTGCAGAGAAACCGGATCGGCGATTGAATTTTACGTGGAAGATACAGGTATTGGTATTCCGAAACACCGGTTGAACGCCATTTTTGAACGATTTATTCAGGCCGATATTGAAGATACCCGGGTATTTGAGGGCTCCGGCCTGGGACTTGCAATTTCTAAATCATACGCCAAAATGCTGGGTGGAGAAATTAGAGTGGAGAGTGAAGAAGGGTTAGGCTCAACATTTTATTTCTCGTTACCCGTAAAACAGGATGGAGCCAATGGCGCTTATAATAACGGACAAACAGCTAATAATATGCAGCAGGAAAAACCAAAGGATAACAAATTGAAAATTCTTATTGCTGAAGATGATGAAACCTCTTGCCAGTTTCTATCGCTCCTGGTTAAAAACTTTAGTAAAGAAATATTGGAAGCAAAAACAGGGGTAGAGGCGGTAGAACATTGTCGGAATAATAATGATATCGATATTATTTTTATGGATATCCGTATGCCGGAAATGAATGGTTACGACGCAGTGCGCCATATAAGAGAATTTAATAGTGAGGTAGTAATTATAGCACAAACGGCTTATGCTTTTTCGTCCGACAGGGAAAAAGCTGCCGAAGCGGGATGTACCGATTTTATTACAAAACCAATTCAATCCGAGGAGTTGACCAGAATTGTAAAACAGTACTTCGCTATTTGAACAGCCCGGATAACAGGTTGTTACTAAATTTGAAGCGTTTTTGTTTTTTCGATACCAAATGAAAAAGCAATTTGTAATGTTTTGCCTATCGATTTTATAGCTTGCAATAACATGGAAAACATAAACAAAATATTCGATTCACTAATTCAGCCAGGCATTGTACTCGTTCTTATAATCGTTCTACTGGTTGTAAACTCGTGGCTGTTTAAAAAGTTTAAAGCCGCTGCATCAGGCGAAAGTATTGTAAAACGCGCCATTTCGTTTTTTGTGGTTTTTGTTGGCGTGTTGGCATTTATTCTTGTTTTGCCCATCGATAAATCGCTGAAAGGACAAATAATAGCTTTCCTCGGTATTATTATCAGTGCCGGAATTGCCTTAAGCTCAACCACCGTTTTAGGAAACCTTATGGCAGGAGTTATGAATAATTCGATGAATCGTTTTCGGAATGGCGACTTAATAAAGGTGGGCGACTTTCACGGGCGGGTAATTCGTAAAAGTATTTTTCACACCGAGATACAATTGGAAGACAGCAATTTTATTACCATCCCCAATTTGTATATGGCCAATAATCCGGTTAAGATAACCCGAAAAACAAACACGGTTATTTCTGCATCGGTGTCGTTGGGCTACGATATTTCGCGCAAACAAGTTGAAAAAGCATTAAAAGAGGCAGCAACATCTATCGGACTAAGCGATCCGTATGTTTATATAACCGGTTTGGGCGATTTCTCGGTGGTTTACAAAGTTCATGGATTTTTGGAAGACAGTAGCAAATATTTTAGTACCAGTTCGCTGCTAAATGCCAAGGTAATGGATAAACTTCATGCTGAACGAATAGAAATTGTATCGCCAACTTTTATGAATCAGCGGCGTGCCGACGAAACCGTTTTTATTCCGAAGCAAGTGACACAAAAAGAAGAGCAGCCAGATGAAAAGTCTCCCGAAGATTTAATTTTTGATGAAGCGATTAAATCCGAAAAGCTGGAGATAAAAAAGGATTATCTCAACGAAATAGAAAAAAAGCAGGAAGCTTTAAAGGAAAAGCTTAAAAATGCAAATGATGATGCAGAGGAGGCGAAATTAAAGGCCTTAATTCGGAAAAATGATGAATTGAAAGCACGCGTTGAGAAAAATATTAAAGAACAGGCTGAACGCAACAAAGATGCTTCAACATAATTATCGATTATCATAAGGAGAATCGTCACCCTCTTGTCCTGGTGAACTATAAAATTATTTTTCGTATCTTTTGTTCACCAAAACAACACAAGTGCATTTTACAACTATTACATATGCCTATTCAGTGTGTTTTTACTTGCCTGTGGTAACTGAAAACTGCAGAAATGCTGTGCAAAAATGTAGGCTATCGCAGTTGACAGGCAGTGTTTTCTCAAAAAAATGCATCCTTTCGCATGCTGCAACCCATGTTTTTTCAAAAAAGAGGGGCCTATCGCATGCGATAACCAGTGTTTTCTGCAAAGAGTGGCCCCTATCGCATGCGATAGGCAATGGTTTTTCAATAAAACAGCCTCTTGCGCATGCGATAGGCAATAGATTCTTAACGAAATGCTCCCTTTCGCATGCGATAAGTAGTGTTTGCTCAAAAATATGGTGCTTATCGCACTTGCTGAAATCCCTATTGGTACTGATGTTTGGGGCGTTTAACGAAGATTTTCACTATTGTTTAAATGAAATTCCTCCGGAATTAAAATTCAATATAGTATTAATCCTCCCGGATACTTTCCAAGAACGGAATAACCCCCGGGACTAAAATTTATGAATTATGCCATACCGACGTATGCCAGTTTCTATTATCGACAGAACCAAAGTGCTGGAAAAAACCAGCGAAAAAGCCACCAGTACGCCCGCCGATCAATGGGCGATAAGTACCGAAACGCAAACACGGCTCACCACGCTTTACCCGGCTTTTCGACAGGAAATAGCCGAGCGGCAGGAGCAGTTTGCCAAACAAGCCGAGGCTTCCGAAGTGGAAAATGCACAGCAAGTGGTGTTACATCGTTGCGTGTCGCATTTCTTCCAGGTTTTTAATTTAGCTGTTGAACGGGGTGTGTTTAGTGCATCAGATCGTTTGTACTACGGATTGAATGCCAACCAGAGCGAACTGCCCAAACTAAGTACCGAACAAGACCTTACTACCTGGGCACTTAACCTAATAATGGGCGAGCAGAAACGTACACAACAGACCGATCCCGAAGCCGCAGACCCGGTGCCTATGAGTAACCCGTCGGCAGCCGAAGTGCAGACCGAACTAATGCGATACAATGAGTTAAGCAGCGCACAGTCGGCCGAAAAGCAGGCTTTTGATGCCGAAAACAAAGATGTGCTGGATATGCTGCCAGAAATCGACGAATTGATACGTGATATTTACGATGAGGTAGAATTTTACTACCGCAAAGAAACACCCCCCAACCGCCGAAAACTAGCACGCGAGTGGGGTGTGAGCTATGTATCGAGGCCGGGCGAAGAACCCGATGATGAGGTGGTGGAAGAGTGATTCCGCCGCTATACCAGTAAAACGAAAGGCTGTTCCGGAGGGCAGCCTTTTGTTTTTTGGTCTCCCTGCCTATCGGTAACATGTCGTTGCCCTTACGAACAGCGCTTTACTGTTGCCGACCGATGGCCCTGTTTCGTCACAGGGGCAAAGCCCCGGCATTTTATAGCATCATCCGTAAGGGTGATGATTCAAATTTTCAAAGGAATAGAATGTAAAATATTCCCATTTTCAAATGATTTTGCAACGATTTTTCGTTCGGAACAAGCTGACCAATTCTAATCAATTTTAGACGCCGAACGATTTTTTATCGATCTTTTACCCGGCGCTTTGTGTCTTCGTAAACTCAGCCACTCGCACCGGGCTATTGCCTGTCGCCCGCTTCGGGGCTTTAAGCACCAAGGGTGCGTAATCAATAGCCCGGGGGAAGCACCCGCAGGGAGCGCAACCCCGGGGATAGAAGAGAAAAATGACAAAGGCGCAACTGCTACCGGTTTTTGAAATACAACCCTACCTTGCGCCGCATATTAAAAGTCGATTGTAAAGCAGAACTTTCTAAAATAGTTGTGTGTACACCTCCTTTAAAAAAAGTGAGGACGCGGCTGCTTGTCCCCCTTGGCGAAGGGGGAATAAAAGGGGGATTGTTTGATCTGACTTGTTTTTGCATAATGAATCCTCCGACTCCTGCGGAGCCACCTCCTTTAAAAAAAAAGGAGGACGAGCAACAAGAGGCAGGGTACCTACAAATCCGCCGGATTTTTTGGGGCTTGCTTTTGTTACATAGGAAATTTTATTTAAACTGTTGAAATTGAGTCCGAATGTAGGGTTTACTAAATAAATTGGATTGTAAGTTATGTTGGTGCTACATCCCCTCGCTCGTGCCAATTCCCAATCGGAGTGCAATTAGTAAGCAGCAAATCAAACTTCATAAACAAAAAAAGCCGGTAAAACCGGCTTTCTTAATATCATCTCGTTGCAACTCTTAGCAATCTGATCCTTTTCCTTCAGCTTGTTCTTTAAACCAGCTTAACGGGTGCGATGTTGGGCGCTCAATCGGCATACCGTAAATACGGTCGTTTACCAACGATGCCAGTACTCCCAATGCACGCGATACACCAAACATTACGGTATAGAAGGTGTATTCCTTAATGCCGTAGTGGTACAGCAACGATCCGCTGTAGGCATCAACATTAGGCCATGGATTTTTGATTTTTCCTACCGATCCCAGAATTGGAGGAACTACGCGGTACAACTGGTTGGCCAGGTTTACCATTTTATCGTCTTTAATGTACTTGTCGGCAAATTCCTGTTGTGCGGTAAAACGCGGGTCGGTTTTACGTAATACAGCGTGTCCGTAACCCGGAATTACGCGGCCACTTTCCAGTGTGTTTTTGCAATACTCGGCTACCTGTTCGTCGGTAGGTGTGTCGGTATCCAGTTCTTCAATCATTTCAAAAATCCAGAAAATTACATCCTGGTTTGCCAGACCGTGCAATGGTCCTGCCAGTCCGTTCATGGCTGCCGAATAACAGTAGTATGGATTGCTTAACGCAGATCCTACCAGGTGTGCTGTGTGTGCTGATACATTTCCTCCTTCGTGGTCGGCGTGGATAATCATGTACAGGCGGAACAAACGACGGATGTCTTCCGAGTCAAAACCCATCATATGCGCCAGGTTGCCGGCCCAGTCTAAACGAGGATTAGGCTCAATATGGTTGCCGTTGTGGAACTGACGACGGTAAATATAGGCAGCCACACGTGGTAAACGGGCAATCAGGTTCATTACGTCTTCGTAAGTGGCATCCCAGAAATATTTTTTATTTACACCGGCGCGGTAGGCCTTCTGGAAAGTTGACTCGGTTGCCATAGAAAGGATCGCAGCACTGAACTGTGTCATTGGCTTCGATGTTTTTGGCATCGCATCAATTACATCGAAAGTGTGCTGCGGCACGTGTGCACGTGTTGCCAGGTCGCGCGACAGGTTCAGTGCATCTTCTTGCGATGGAATTTCGCCGATCAGCATCAGGTAAAGCAGCCCTTCAGGGATGGGTTCGCCATCCGGATTTATTTTTGGAAGTTTTTGCTGCAATTCAGGAATGGTATATCCTTTAAAACGGATTCCCTCTTCCGGGTCGAGTTTTGAAGTGTCGGTAACCAGCAAGGGGATACCTTTCATTCCGGTTAATACTTGTCCGAGTTTTACTTCTCCGAGCACCACATCGGCATGTTCACTTTTGAGTCTTTGGAACTCCTTAGCGCACTTATTCGCTTTCTGGTAAAATCTGTACTTAATGTATTCCATCTGTTATTGTTATTGATTTATTAATGCATATTCTTAATTATGGCATCGGCAAACTCCGACGTTGTTAGCAGAGTAGCTCCCTCCATTTGCGCATGCAGATCGCTGGTTACCTTACGTTTAGCAAATACGTGTTCCATTGCATCGTAAACGTGCTCAGCTGCTTCGTTCCATCCCATATACTCCAACATCATAACCGCCGACAGGATCAGTGATCCCGGGTTGGCTTTTCCGGTTCCGGCAATATTAGGCGCTGTTCCGTGAGTTGCCTCAAAAATGGCATAACCACTTTGGTAGTTGATATTTGCTCCCGGCGAAATTCCAATTCCACCCACCATTGCTGCCAGCTGATCCGATACGTAATCGCCGTTCAGGTTCATGGTTGCAATTACCGAATGATCCCACGGGTGCAATAACGACTCCTGTAAAAAGGCATCGGTGATACAATCTTTAACGATCACTTTCCCGGCTTTGCGGGCTTCGTCGAGTGCTTTTTTAGCATCCAGTTCGCCTTTCTCCTTTTTCAGGGTTTCGTATTGTCGCCAGGTAAAAGTCTGTTCGCCAAATTCAGTTTCTGCCAGGTCGTAGCTCCAGTTTTTAAAGGCACCCTCGGTAAATTTCATAATGTTTCCTTTGTGAACAATGGTAACCGATGGCAACTGGCGATCGATGGCATATTCGATAGCTGCACGTGTTAAGCGCTCCGATCCGTCTTTCGAGATGGGTTTTACTCCAAACGACGACGACTCGGGGAAACGAACCTGGTCAACACCCATTTCGTTAAGCAGAAAATCCCTAAACTTTTTCGTTTCTTCTTCGCCCATCATGTATTCGATACCGGCGTAAATGTCTTCGGTGTTTTCACGGAAAATGTGCATGTCAACCATCGACGGGTAACGAATAGGCGAGGGCACCCCTTTAAACCAGCGCACCGGGCGCACGCAAACGTACAAATCGAGCGTTTGGCGCAAAGCCACGTTCAACGAACGTATTCCACCACCAACGGGTGTTTGCAGCGGGCCTTTTATACCGATGAGGTACTCTTTAAAAGCTTCGATTGTTTCGTCGGGCAGGTAACTCCCGGTTTCGTGGTAGGCTTTTTCGCCGGCCAATACTTCTTTCCAGGTAATCTTTTTCGATTCGCCGTAGGCTTTAGCTACTGCAGCATCGATTACACGTTGCGAAGGCAGGCTGATATCCTTTCCGATTCCATCACCCTCGATAAACGGAATGGTCGGATAATCCGGCACTACCAACTTCCCGTTGATTATTTTGGTTTTTTCTGTCATATCAGTAATGTTTCATTGTCATTTCGAAGGAGGTAACGACTGAGAAATCTGTTTCATAAGCGCTCAGAAGCTACAGATTTCTCTCTGCGTTCGAAATGACAGTTAATTCAACTTTGCCTGTAAATTTTCGTCCAACGCTTCCAAAAACTGCTCAGTTGTTAAATAGTGCACTTCTTGCAATTCTTTACCGTGAATAATCAAGGCCAGGTCTTTGGTCATTTTACCCGATTCTACGGTTTCAATACAAACTTGTTCCAGTGCATGTGCAAAATCAATCAGTTCCTGGTTTTCGTCTAGTTTACCGCGGAAAGCCAAACCTCGTGTCCATGCAAAAATCGATGCAATCGGATTCGTTGATGTTGGTTTTCCCTGCTGGTGCTGACGGAAGTGGCGTGTTACCGTTCCGTGAGCTGCTTCGGCTTCCATGGTTTTTCCGTCGGGAGTAACCAATGTTGAAGTCATTAATCCCAACGAACCAAAACCTTGTGCAACGGTGTCGCTCTGTACGTCGCCATCGTAGTTTTTACAGGCCCAAACAAATCCGCCTTCCCATTTAAGGGCGGCAGCTACCATATCGTCGATCAAACGGTGTTCGTACCAAATTCCGGCAGCTTCGAATTTCTCGCGGTATTCGTTCTCGTAAACCATCTGGAACAGGTCTTTAAAACGACCATCATAGGCTTTTAAGATGGTATTTTTTGTTGACATATACAGCGGCCACTTTTTGTCGAGTGCCTGGTTCATACACGAGTGGGCAAAACCAATAATCGACTCATCGGTGTTGTACATAGCCATCGCCAGTCCGTTTCCTTCGAAATCGAAAACTTCATGCGAGATCGGTTCACTGCCGTCTTCCGGCGTAAACGTAATCGTTAACTTACCTTTTCCTTTGGTGAGAAAATCGGTAGCACGATACTGATCGCCAAACGCGTGACGACCGATACAAATGGGCTGTTTCCACCCCGGTACCAAACGCGGAATATTCGAAATCATGATCGGCTCGCGGAAAACCGTTCCTCCCAAAATGTTGCGGATAGTTCCGTTTGGCGACTTCCACATTTTCTTCAGGCCGAATTCTTCCACACGGGCTTCATCGGGTGTAATGGTGGCACATTTTACCCCAACTCCATATTTCCGGATAGCGTGGGCTGCGTCTATAGTTATTTGGTCGTCGGTGGCATCGCGGCTTTCCATTCCCAAATCGTAATATTTCAAATCGATATCAAGATAGGGTAGAATGAGTTTTTGTTTGATGAAATCCCATATTACCCGGGTCATTTCATCACCGTCGAGTTCGACAACCGGATTTTGTACTTTGATCTTTTGCATGGTCGTAATCAATTAATTTACTGGTTATAATTATTTTGTTGTATGTCTTTTTATGTTTTCAGTATGCGGCGAATAGTTGGCCTGAATATTTGTTTAACTGTACCGGATTCGCCTTTTGTACTATTTTGTATTATACCCCGGGCTGAAGCCCGGGGCTAATTATCTTTCCTGTGATGATCATTGAAATAGGAAAATTCAAGGCGTGAACTAATTTGAATACCGGAGTCCCGATTCTATCGGGATGAGGATTTCAAATTTGTGAAACAACGCCGAAGTTTTCATTTCAATGCTTATCACGCGTTTTGTTTTTTGATCAGATTCAATGCCGATCCGGCTTTAAACCACTCAATCTGTTGCTCATTGTAAGTGTGGTTCACTTTAATGGTGTCTTTCGATCCATCGGCATGAACGAGCTCCACAGTAAGTGGTTTGTCAGGTGCAAAATCCACCAGGTCAACAAAGTTGAATGTATCGTCTTCCTGAACCAAGTCGTAATCGCTTTCATTATCGAACGTCAATCCTAACATTCCCTGTTTTTTCAGGTTGGTTTCGTGGATCCGTGCAAACGATTTAACGATTACCGCTTTTACTCCCAAATGACGAGGCTCCATGGCGGCATGCTCGCGCGACGATCCTTCGCCATAGTTATGATCGCCAACCACAATCGTTGGAATTCCTTCAGCTTTGTACTGGCGCTGAACGGCAGGAACTGCATCGTATTCGCCGGTAAGCTGGTTTTTCACTTTGTTGGTTTCGCCATTAAACGCGTTAACGGCACCAATAAGCATGTTATTCGAAATGTTATCAAGGTGACCACGGAAACGTAACCACGGTCCGGCCATTGAAATGTGGTCGGTGGTACATTTTCCTTCGGCTTTAATCAGCAGTTTTGCACCTGTTATATTTTGTCCGTCCCATTTGTCGAAAGGCGATAAAAGCTGTAAACGATTCGAGTCGTCGGCAACATTCACCACAACGTTTGAACCGTCGGCTGCCGGAGCCTGGAACCCGGGATCTTTTACATCAAAGCCTTTGCTTGGCAATTCTTCGCCTGTTGGAAGGTCGAGTTTTACTTCTTCGCCGTTTTTGTTGGTCAGCGTGTCGGTAGCCGGATTAAAATCCAACCTGCCGGCAATGGCCAGCGCTGTTACCATTTCGGGCGATGTTACAAAAGCGTGGGTATTCGGGTTCCCGTCGGCACGTTTCGAGAAGTTACGGTTGAACGAGTGCACAATCGTGTTTTTCTCTCCTTTTTCAGCTCCGGGGCGCGCCCACTGACCGATACATGGTCCACAGGCATTGGCAAATACTTTTCCGCCAATTTTTTCGAAAGTATCAATAAATCCATCGCGTTCGATGGTGTAACGCACTTGCTCCGATCCCGGAGTAATGGTAAATTCCGATTTTGCGATCAAACCTTTTTCTTCGGCTTGTTTGGCAATCGATGCAGCGCGCGAAATATCTTCGTACGATGAGTTGGTACAACTACCGATCAATCCCACCGATATATCCATTGGCCATCCATTGGCTTCGGCTTCAGCTTTCATTTTCGAGATAGGAGTAGCACGGTCGGGAGTAAATGGCCCGTTTACGTGTGGCTCCAGTTCTGAAAGATTGATCTCGATCAGCTCGTCGTAATATTGTTCAGGATTGGCATAAACCTCATCATCGGCATCAAGGTGTTCTTTAACACCGTTGGCCAGATCGGCAACTTCTGCGCGACCTGTAGCGCGTAAATAACGCTCCATACTTTCGTCGTAAGCAAAAATACTTGTGGTAGCACCTACTTCAGCACCCATATTACAGATCGTTCCTTTACCGGTTGCTGAAAGCGATTTTGCACCTTCGCCAAAGTATTCGATAATGGCCCCGGTTCCACCTTTTACGGTCAGGATTCCGGCCACTTTAAGAATTACATCTTTTGGAGCCGCCCAGCCACTTAGTTTCCCGGTGAGTTTTACACCGATCATTTTGGGCATTTTTAGCTCCCAGGCCATTCCTGCCATCACATCAACAGCATCGGCACCGCCAACTCCAATGGCAACCATTCCCAGTCCACCCGCGTTAACGGTGTGCGAGTCGGTTCCAATCATCATTCCACCCGGGAATGCATAATTTTCCAAAACCACCTGGTGAATAATACCGGCTCCCGGTTTCCAGAATCCTATTCCGTATTTATTCGAAACGGACTCGAGGAAATCAAAAACTTCCTTATTAGCGGTTTTTGAAACAGAGAGGTCGGTTTTTCCTTCCACCTGCGCCTGAATCAAGTGATCGCAATGCACGGTTGACGGCACAGCTGTCCGCTTTTTTCCTGAGTTAATAAATTGAAGTAATGCCATCTGCGCAGTGGCGTCCTGCATGGCTACCCGGTCGGGAGCAAAATCAACATAATCTGCTCCTCGTTTAAAGGCAGCTAATTCCTGCGCTGCAAACAGGTGAGAATAAAGAATTTTTTCTGCGTACGTCATTGGCTTATTCAGAATTCCTTTGGCTTGTTTCACCTTCTCAGGGAGTTCTGAATACACTTTTTTTACTAGGTCTAAATCAAACATAAGATATTTAGTTTTTTTGAATATTGTCGACGTATTATTTGTCGCTTTTACTAACAATAAATATCGTGAAAAGTTGACTTAATTCCTATAGAAATTAACTATTACAGTTCACTGATATCGATATATACCGTACATAAATAAACCATAATATAAGTTTTCTATTTGTAATTTTAATCACATAACATAGCCGGGGAGATTTGATATATATCAATATGTGGAATTAATGAATCGGATGAATTGTTACGGTCTGATATTCAGTGTGTTAATTTATGGTTTTGTGCTACATTGATAACCCGAATTGTGTTATGTTATGAAACATGTTGCTGAATGCGCTTAAAAGCTAGTTTTGAGCTGATTATAGCCATCGGAATTCCGGCGCCGGGAACAGTGGAGGCACCAACATAAAAAACGTTCTTGTATTTCTCGTCGATATTGCGCGGGCGCATTATGCCAATTTGGTTCATGTTGTGCGAAAGGCCAAGTCCGGCGCCGCGATGTAAATTAAAGCGGTTTTGCCACACTTGTGGCGTATAAATGGTGCGCGATACGATTTCGTCTTTTATATTCGTTCCAATCCGTTCCGAGAAGTCTTCAATAATACTGTCAACGATCTGATCTTTATCCGACCAGTCTCTTTTGAAATAAAGGTTAGGCACCGGGCAAACAAAAAACAGGCTTTCGCAACCTTCGGGTGCGCAATCGTTATTGTGTTTCGAGAGGACATTTACATAGTAATACGGTTTCTGTAATGTCCCCGGGTCCTTCATTACATTTTCGGCATAGTCTTTATAATTCGTTCCCAGGTAATAGTTGTGATGATTTACCTGTGGTAGTTTGCATTTTAGCCCGATGTAAAAGGTAAGGTAGCCCATTGTCCAGCTCATTTTGTCGAGTTTGGGGGGAGCATAAGCCGGACGTTTAAAAATATTCCCTCTGAACCAGGCTGCATCCGAATTAATAAGGTAACTGTCGGCCGACCACGTTTTTCCGTTTTGATCGGTAAGCGATTGAAGTACTCCGTTGTTTTCTGTGAATCCTTTTATTTCGGTGTTGTAAAGGATTTTTACGTTTTCCTTTTTGAGCACATCCACAAAACCTTCAATAATTTTATACATTCCGCCTTTTACGTTGTAGTAGCCGTCGTGTTTAAATTCGGTGTACGAAAGCAGGCTGTAGATTCCCATGGTATCGAAAGGTGTACGCCCGAGGAAAAAAGCCACTAGCGAAATAATCTGTTGTGCCTGCGATGACGAAAAGTATTTTGTAACGTGGTTCCAGAAGCTTTTGAACAATACCGGAATATGCACCGGGTTTACACGCATTAATGCCCATACATAACCCGCCAGCGAGTCGAAGTTTTGTTTGATTACAATATCAACGGTGTCGAGGAAAAGCGCACCGGCTTTGTCCATGTAACGCTCAAACTTTTCTTTAAAATCGGGTTCGATGTCGGCAAATTGTTCGGCCAGTTTATCAATGTCTTTATACAAAAAATAGGTTTTGTCGTCGCCTCTGAAATTTACCGTGTAAAGCGGATCGAGTTCCACATATTCAAACGGCAGCTGAATGCCACATTCTTTGGCAAACTCCTCAAATTCGTATGACATGCTGAAAAAACTGGGACCGGTATCGAAAGTAAAACCATCTTTTTTTATCTGGTTCAGCCTTCCGCCGGCTTGTTCGTTCTTTTCCAGCATTTCAACTTTGTAACCGTTTTTTACCAGGCGAATTGCTGTTGCCAGTCCACCGATTCCGGCACCTACTATCAAAACCTTTTTCTTCATTGTTGTTTCAGTTTTGTTTTTAAGTCAGGATAAAGTTCGTCTTTAATCCATTTAAAATTGGGTTCAAATTTTAATGCTTTCTCGTATATAACCTGCGCTTTGCCAAATTCGTTCAATTCTTCATAAGATTGTGCGGTTAAACTCAGTAAACTCAGGTAATTCCAATTGTTCTTTAATTCTTCGGGTGAAGTCTCCATTTGCTTAATGGCCAGCAAAAAATGCTCGATGGCTACTTGTTTCGATCCGCCAAAAACAGCCGGCATATAAAAATACGCATTGCCATATTGCACATGGGCAAAAGGGAGTTGGTTGTTTAATTCCAGCGCCCGATCAGCATTTTTAATACACCTGCGTCCAAAGATTGGTGCCTTTATTGGCGACAGGCCAATTTTAAAGCCCCAGAAAGCCGCTTCATACGCATTCACAAGTGCCGGATCAAAGTTTTTATTCTCCAAGATGTCCAGGTTGTTTTCAGCCAGATCGAGGTAATGTTTGGCTTTCTTATCATCATCTTCAGCCAGACAATAACCAATGTAACCGTATTGGTAGTTTACCAGTTCGCTGAGGTAAGCCGCATTTCCTGTTTTGTTTTGCTCCATACTATCGATCACTATTTGCCAATCAATCATGCGATTGCTAATATAGGCCGCATAAATTTTTTCCTTGTTCGAAGCAAAAGCACTTCCCGAAAGGGAAAAGGCTAAAAGCAGTGTAATTATGATATCGTTCTTCCTTTCCATTGGTAGGCTTTTTTTGATTTATTGAGAAATGCTTTTATAATGAAAATACCCAGCACTACTTGTTGAGGAATTGCCAACAGCAGATTTTTTAACCGATTTTGATGGCTGATAACACTAATTAAAATACGAATGCTAACCAGCATGAACAAATAGATAAAAATGTGTACTGTTGGCAAAGCAATAAGAACGGGAATAAATCCCAGTGTGGTAATTAGCCAAAAAAGAACAGCCATTATCCCGGAGTTCCCGAAGAACATAATTACATTTTTTGAGAAGCCGTTTACAGCGTCGCTAAACGAATTGTACATGCGACAGGAAATTGAAGCATTTCCCGACAGACAAGCGATTTGTATTCCATTTTGCTTGAAGAAACGAGCTATTGAGATATCTTCCACTTTGTTATTCCGAAAGTTGTAATGCGGTTGTGTTTCACGATATATTTTGGCATCAAACAGCATAAACTGGCCGTTTGCTGCTGCCATCGACGAAACGGGCATAACCCGTACAAAAATCAAGGGCAACAAACTTAGCAGAATGAAATTCATTATCGGCACCGTGAGGTATTCGCCCCAGGTGTGCATAATTTGTTTGGGGAAAATGGATAACAATCCTAAGTTGTGTTGTTGCACTTTGGCAATTGTTCCGGCGATTATTGCTCCCGAAATTCGAACATCAGCATCCAGAAACAAAAAGTAACTTCCTTTCGCTTCCAGTGCTAATTGGTAACAACCATAGTTTTTCCCCAACCAACCGTTTGGTAGTCCGTCAGAATTGAATAGCTGAAAACGCTGATCTGTTTTTGTGAACGATTCAACAATTTTAGCGGTTTTATCCGTCGATTGATCGTTAAAAACCAGTACCTCAAAATTTTGCCATTTCTGCTGTTGGATATCCTTAAGCAGGCGGCCAATGTTTTGTTCTTCGTTACGCGCCGGAATAAGGATGGAAACCAGCGGACTAAAATCGTTTGGGCAAGGGGGAAGTGGCTGCCTGAAAATTGCATTCAGCAAAACAACACCAAGTTGTGTCGCCGTAAAACCGAATATGATCCACGCTGCAATTATCATTGTTAAATCTCTTTTTTAGCTTGTGTTTGCAAACACTGTTCGTAAAAAGTGTTGTATGCGTTTTCTATTTCATCAACGTTCCAGGCACCGGTGTAATGATGCAGATTGAAAAACGCATTTGGTTTTGCATCGGCGAAATAATCGATGAGGTTGGCCTGAAAAATGATCTGAATATCATTTTTTGTGCGTTGCAGAATCTTTTCAGTTCCCTTCTCGAACACAAATTTGTTTTGATAGATGCTTTTTATGTTCCCCTGTGGAAATAACAAAACCAGGTTCTGTGCATCCGACAATAATTTGGCGGTGTAATCAAAGGTTTCAAAAATTGACTTCGATTGTTTTGTTATGGAAAAGCCACCGGTATATTGGAAAAACCAGTTTTTTCGAAGTTCTTCTTCAAGCATCATAAAATGGTATTTCCGTTTAAACAATTGCTGATTGGTGTACAAAGTCCATATTCCGTCCCACCAGCTCACGTGATTGCAAATCAAAAGAATTGGCAAGCTTTTATCCTGTACCGCGCCATTAATGGTAAACGACTGAAAGTGTCTTTTCATTTTCCAGAGTACATAATTTCTGAAAAACGGGTCGAGGACAAAATTATGTTTTGCTTTTATGATCAAAGTTTTAGTTTAAAGTTAAAAGTAAGGCGGCAAAAAATAAAGCCTGAATTCCAAAAACCACCGGTGCAATCCGGTTTTTCGTATTTATTTTCAACAGCTTGATGACCAGTGAAAAAAGCAATGCCAAAAGAAACCAGGCCACGTAGTTTTGCACCGGAACTGCTGATTCGCTGAACGTCCACATGGAAAGGTTCGGCGCTACTTGTTCCAAAAGCACATCGTAGGTCAGCAATAAAAATGATGCTCCAAAAACTTTAAATAGGGGATTCCAGTTGGTTCTTTCCATTACCGAGTTCGACACATAAACAAGCAGCAGCCAGTTTAGTCCGATAATAAGCGGCGTGTTAAAAAGTTTTATGCCCAATCCGTGACCGTATGTGTAGTGGCCAAAAATACTTCCGGTGTTTACACCAATCAACTCAACCATAAAACTTGCTGCGTAAATGAATATAAAGACCAATATTGTTTTTGCGGAAAATTTGCTGTGAAACAAGCCAACGACCAAGCTACTCAGCAATAAAGCAAAAGGCGTTAAGTGGATGAAAAACGGACGGGTTGAGGGCATGGTGAGTCCTGAAAAACCTACCAGATAAAAAATAATGATGATCGACACAAGGTAGCTGAAATTCGAACGGAAGGATTGTGCTATGTTTCTGATGTTAATCATTTGCTCCTCCATTTTATTAGCTGTTCAATAAGCAGAAAGTTATATAAAATCATGCTAAAAGCATAGGCAAAATCTTCAACAGGAATAGTGAAAACCCGTAATCCCAGGTTTTCGTTGTTGTTGTACCATACTACTTCTCCATTGATATACGATCCGGTTAAAATTCCGTTTACGATCAAAAATGGAATAAGGATGACGATGAAAGTGATAAAAAACGAACGGGGAATTCTGCTGCTTAAAAGTAAAGCCAGCAGCAAAGCAACCGCGAGTTTCAGTGAAATGTAAAACGTGTAGCTTTTATCAATGTTGAAAACGGCTATTAATACGCACAAAACAATTAGTGCTATTGTCAATGCCATATTTATTGACTTGGGTATTTCCAGCTTTGGAAAATATTCCCGGATAGATTCGTGCAGGAAAATACTGGCATAGGGAATAACCACAAAAAACAGGATTTCTTCTAAAGGAAGCGAAAACAAATAAATGCCGGAAAGATATTCCGGGTTAAAACCCCAAATTCCCCGGTTTGTAAAATTCACATCGAAAATGATATACACCAAAGCCACCAACAGAATGGAAGAAAAAACATATTTCCACTGTTTGTAAAACTGCAGTCGTTTATCGAAACTGAGGAGCAAAGGCACTGCGCCGGAAGCCGTAAGTAGTATAAAGTACAATGACATTTATTTCTTTAAAAAACGAGATTGAAAAATCAGTAATCCATAGTTGTCAAAATCGCGAATGTTCTTTCCGCGATGATGTGCCAGGTGTGCCTCGCGAACGGCCCTGAGGTATTTATTTTTTGTATGGGTTAAAAACGGAATGTTGAGCCGTTGGTGGATCATTACATCGTGAATGGCGAAGTAGGTCAGCCCGTACAAACTAATTCCAATGCCCAAAGAAATTAGTGCCGGGATATGAAAGAAGAAACCAACGATAAGAACAACGATTGCCGGAATGGCGTAAACGAGGAAAAAGTAATCATTCTTTTCGAAGCCGGGTTTGTACAACTCGGTTTGCGAGGCGTTTTTTTTGTGGTCGTTTACATGATGATCGCGGTGCCATTTCCACAAAAAACCATGCATCACAAATTTATGGTTCGACCATGCAACGAACTCCATAAAACAAAAGGCTGCTATGGCAATTAGTATATTCACGTTTGTACTTTTAAATGTTCTTCAACGCGCTCGTATATCTTTTTAAACCAAACGGTGTAGTTCTCCGGATTGTTCTTTATGTCCTTTCTTAATTCTTCGAAGTTGATGTATTTCCAACTGGAAACTTCATCGGCATTTGGCTCCGGCTTATCATCGCTGAAACCAATAAAAACACGGTCGAGTTCGTGTTCAGTCAGCCGATTATCTAACTCTTCTTTGTAGGTAAAAGCAAATATTTCCTGTAAGGGCGCCTGCATTCCCATTTCTTGCATTAATCGGCGGTTGGCTGCGTCAATGCTGGTTTCGCCGGGGAAGGGGTGGCTGCAGCAGGTATTGGTCCAAAGCCCGTTGGAGTGATACTTGTTTAAGGCCCGCTGATGAATGAGCCATTCGCCTTTTGAATTGACGATAAACACAGAAATGGCCCGATGGAGCAGCCCTTTTACGTGCGCCTCCATTTTTTCCATTTCTCCAAGTACCTTGTCGTTTTCGTTAACCAGGATAACTTTTTCTATTTTGTTGTTGTTCGTCATACGAGTCTGAGATTATAGAGTGTTTTTGCTTTTACCATGATCAGCATTTTTTTGTAGTTCGGAATGCGCACCCTGTTTTGCATAATTACCGATGCCGGCGTTTCTTTTAATTTATTTAGCAGTAAGCGATAATAATTATAAGCCAAAAGCACCGCCAGTTTCGATTTTCCGGGCAGCATTTTAATGCCTTCGTAAGCCGCTTCAAAATCGGTTTCAATATCTTTTATAATGCGCTTCTTTTCTTCGTCGCAGAAATCTTTGGTGCATAATTCCGCAAAATAAGTCCGGCCTAAGGTTTCGGTGTCTTCACGCAGGTCGCGCAAAAAGTTTACTTTCTGAAAAGCAGAGCCAAGTTTCATGGCAGGAGTCACCAGCTCGTCGAATTTTTCCTGATCACCATCGCAAAATACTTTTAAACACATCAAACCAACTACATCGGCCGAACCGTAAATGTATTGGTTAGCCTCAAGTTTTGTTTTGTATTCTTTTTTCTCCAGATCATATCTCATGCTGGTAAGAAAGGCATCGACATGAGCCAGCGAGATATTGTATTTTTTTACGGTGTACTGAAATGCCTGAAGAACCGGATTCAGACTGATGCCGCGTTTCATGGCATCTTTAAAATCTTCGTCAAATTTATTGAGCAGGTAGGCTTTGTCGTTATCGTGAAAAGTGTCCACTATTTCATCGGCCAAACGAACAAAACCGTAAATGCTGTAAATAGCATCCCGATGTTCTTTACTCAACAAACTCGTGGCATACGAAAAGGAGGTGCTGTAACTGGCTGTTACAACCTTCGAGATCTTTATTGAACAGGCGTTGTACAATCTCATCTACATTCTGGTTTCATGTTCATTACTACTGTAACCTACTAACAAAATCGCAATGCACTAAAATCTCAACAGTCTGATAACTCAGGTACTTCTAAAAATAAAGTATATGCGTATGATTTGCAATTAAACAACGCAGAATAATACCGTTTTGTTTACTAACAGGTAAGTTATAGTAATGGGGGATAGGAAGAAAAGGGGGGCTAGATTCTCACAATACAAGAATCGGGGAGCCATCCCTGGTTACCGTCGGCCAGTTTTATTTCGGTCCAGCTGTCGAGCTGATCGGTAATTTCCAGTTTTAATCCTTCGTAAATCAGGAACAGGTCGGTGCCGGTTTCGCTGGGCGAACTTTTTACCGTAACACGCGGGCAGAAAACGATGGCGGTGTTCCGGTTATTGATTCTGGCTTTTTGCTGTGCTGCGTGAGAGACCGCAAAACCTGACAAAAGCACTGCGAAAATGCCCACCCAAAACGACAGGCGTTTTACGGCAACCGTTTTGCTGAAGAAAAAAGCACCGAGCAGCAACAGGAACAATACAAAGGACGCAATGCTGATGGTTGCCCAGGTATCGGCCGGGTATTTATTGATTACCGAATTTTTCCAGCGCAGGAAAAACGGTTTTGGCAATTCCTCTATTTGAGTTACCACATACTGGTTGGCTACCTGAAGGTTAAAAGCAATGTCTTCGTCGTGCGGAGCCAGTACTTTGGCACGTTCGTAATTTAAAATGGCATTGTTAATGTCGCCGGTTTTAAAATAGGCATTTCCCAGGTTGAAATAGACTTTAGCCGATTCTTCGCCGGTAGCTAAAATCTGCTCGTAGGCAGAAACGGCCTGTTGGTATTCTTCGGTGGTGTAATAAGCGTTTGCTTTCTCCCAAAGTTGCTCATTTGTTTCCTGTGCGAAACTAAAAAACGGAGCTATAAGTAGTATGAATATTAGTATCCTTTTCATTGTTCTAGCGTTTAATTTGTTTTTCAAAACGGCTCATTGTGGTCTCAGCCTTCTTATACAAATCATGGCGTGCTTCTGATCCACCAGCCGGAGCATATCTTGCAAATTCGCATTGGTCAACCACTTCCTCAAAGTCTTTAATTACTTCCTCGGCAACATTTCTGTCCTGCAGTTTTGCCACTGCGTTTTCGCGGTTCAGGTCGGCAACCGGAATTCCCAGTTTGTCGCTCAAATAGCCCCAGAAAGCTTTTAAAATTGCTTCGTGGAAAGCTTCGTTGTTGTTGTGTTTCATATAACCGGCAGCTGCTTTCAGTCGTTTAACAGCAACGCGGTTGGCCTTTTTATTTCGTACCAGTGCAATGTTGGCATTTTCGCGGGCTTTTTTGCGGTACACAAAATACAGTACAACAAACAGCAGCGCACTAATCAGGTAGATCAGATAAAAGATGGTACTTCCGTAGAAGGTGTGTCCTTTTACCTGTAACATCGGTTTGCCTGATTTAATGAAGCGGATATCCTGTCCGATCAATTGCAAGTCTTCTTTACGGCGCGAGCTGATAACGGTGGTCGATTGCTCTTCGGTTCCTTTTTCAACGTGCAGCTTGTAAGCCTGAGTCGATTTGGTTTCGTATTTTCCTGTAGCTGGGTTGAAATACGCAAATCTGATCGGTGGAATTTCATAGTCGCCCTCAAAACGTGGCTGGAAAAGGTACTCAATGGTTTTATTTCCCGAAACGCCATTATCGTTGGCCTGTACATTGTCGGTTGCACGCGGGTCGTACACTTCAAAATCACTTGGCAGTTCCAGTTCAGGCGAACGAACCAGTCGGATATTTCCGTTACCCGATATTTTCATCGTTAGTGTAACCGCGTCGTTGGTGGTAACATTGGTACTGCTAATCTCCGACGAAACATTAAAGTTACCCACTCCGCCCATAAAATTGGCCGGTTCGGTTGGCAGGTCTTTTACATTCACCGAAACGGCATCGCTGGTAACGCGTGCTCGTACTGTACGGTAATTGTCAAAGAAATCATCGAAGAAACTGCGTGCTTTTACCCGCTCACGAATCAACAGTGCCATACTGAATGGCTCGATTGTTAATCGTCCGTTTTGCTGCGGGAAAAGGATGGTCTTTTTCAATGTGCCAACCTGGTAAATTTTATCGTTGTACACCTCGCGGGTGAAGTTTATCTGCTGCGGAATATCAATGTCCTGGGTGTAAAAACCTTCGTAAGTGGGCAGGTTTACTTCATCAAAACCATGCACCGGAACATTCGGATTTACATACAATTTAACGGTGGCAATAATTTGCTCTCCGCGGTAAACGTTTCGTTTGCTTAAATCAACACGAACAAACAGGTTGTCTTTGTCGAGCTCCACATTTTGCGATGCGCCTTGTTGTGGTTGTGTAGCGCCTCCCTGCGACTGCCTGGGTTGTGCCTGTGCCTTTACCACCTGAATAGACAGCTTATTGGATTCAAAAACCTTTCCGTTTACTTCTATCGATCCCGGACGAATTTCGAAAGTTCCTTCTGTTTTGGCACGCAAAATATAGGTGTACGAAAACGTTACCTCGGAAGTTGTTTTCCCGTTGATGGTTTGAATACTGGTTGATTGACTGGTACTCGGCCCCATTAAAATCTGGAAATTGTCGCTTAATCCCGGAGGAAGCTGCAAATTTGTTCCCCTGTCGTTAATTTGAAAGCTAAGCCTGAATTGTTGTCGCATTTCAACGGCGCTTGGTGCCGACATGGTAAAACGGGTTTGTTCGGCCCGGGCTGCAACCGCCGCGCAAAAAAGAAAAATATATATTATCAGTTTTTTCATCATTGTATCAAAGCCTACAAAATTATTGTTTTTGTTCAATTGCTTCTTTTTGTATCCGATTAATCCTTAATCTTTAATCCTTAATCGTTTCCCCTACCATTCTTTTTCCGATCGCGTACGTTTGGCTTTGGCAGCTTTCGCTTTTTTTACCTTATCCTGAATGTCGCGTTCGTCGTTTTGTAAAGCCTGCAACAGTTGCTCAGCATCCTGTTTCGAAATTTTGTTTTGCTGAGGTTGTTGCTGTTGCTGGTCTTTATTTTGGTCTTTGTTCTGATTTTGGTCCTGATCCTGTTTGTTTTGATCTTTATTCTGGTCCTGCTGATCCTTGTTCTGATCTTTGTTTTTGTCCTGGTTATCTTTATTCTGATCGTTTTTATCCTTGTTTTGATCTTTGTTCTGGTCCTTATTTTGGTCTTTATTCTGATCCTGGTTTTGATCTTTATTTTGCTGCTGTTGCTGCTCTTTTTTCTTTTTCAGCATTTGCGCATAAGCCAGGTTGTATTTTGTTTCCAGATCATCGGGATTTTCACGCAGAGCCTTTTTATACGATTCGATACTTTCATCCAGTTTCTCCTGCATCAGCTGCGTATTTCCCAGGTTGTGGTTAACACGGGCACGCTCTGCAGGTTCTTCCATCTTTTCTGCCAATTCTGAGAATTTACCTTCGGCATCTTCAAATTTTTGTTGTTTATACAAAGCATCTGCCAGGTTGTAATTCCATTTCAAATCTTCAGGACGTTTTTCCAACGCCTTCCGGTATTCGGTTTCTGCATTACTAAATTTAACGGAATCAATTTTCATGGTATCGCGCACGGCTTCCATAAAAAGTTTATTTCCGTTGCGTACAAATTTCCGTTCGTTTTGCCCGAAAACAGTTACCGAAAAAACTATAAATAATGATAATATGATTGTCTTTTTCATCTCTCCTCCTTCTATCCAAACAATTTTATCCGCTTCAAATACTTGTTTTTGCGTTCAAGTATTACAAATTCCAGCAAGAGCAAAAACAATCCCACGGCAAAGAAATACTGGAACTGGTCGTCGTATTCCGAAAAAGTACGCGTTTCCATTTCCTGTTTCTCCATTTTATTTATTTCATCGAACAGGGCATTTAACCCCACTTGTGCATTATTGGCACGCACATAAATGCCTCCACCGGTAGCAGCAATTTGCTCCAGCATTTGTTCATTCAATTTTGTTACCACCACATTTCCGTCGCGGTCTTTCAAATAATCGGTTTGTCCGTTCCGCAGCACCGGAATTGGCGATCCTGACGGTAAACCCATTCCAATAGTGTGTACAATGGCACCTTCATCCAACGCAGCCTTTGCTGATGCCAGTGCGTCATCTTCATGGTTTTCACCGTCGGTGATAATTATAATCGCTTTGTTGGCCTCGCCGTTTGGCGTAAACGATTTTCGAGCCAGATCGATGGCCGCTCCAATGGCGGTTCCCTGTTTTGGCACGATTTGCGTATTCACCGAATTCAAAAACAGTTTCGCCGAATTGTAATCGGTAGTAATTGGCAGCTGCGTGTATGCATCGCCGGCAAAAACGATCAAGCCGATCTTGTCGTCTTTCAAACGATCAACCAGTCGAGAAATGGCACGTTTTGCACGTTCCAAACGGTTGGGCTGAATATCTTCGGCCATCATACTGTTCGACACGTCGAGCGCGATCATCAACTCAACACCTTCGCGTTTTTCGGTTTTTAATTTCGATCCGAACTGCGGACGGGCAATTCCAACAATAAAGAATGCCAGCGCCAACATTAAAATGATAAACTTAACAACAGGTCGGTTGCCTGAGCTGTAAGGCATCAGCTGCCCCAGAATTTCCTGCTGCCCAAACTTTTTTAAAGCACGTCGGCGCGAAATGCGCGACCAGACAAAAAACAATGCCAGCAGCGGAATTAGTAATAATCCCCATAAGTATTCGATATTTGCAAACCTAAACATTTCCATTCTTCTATCTTTTTATGGGATACTTCTGAATATGGTTAAACGCAGGAATAAACTCACAATCAAAAACAGTGCCCCAAGCAGGGCAAACGGCATAAATTCTTCCGATTTGCGGCTGAATTCGCGCACTTCAATTTTTGACTTTTCCAACGCGTCAATTTCTTTGTAAATCTCTTCCAGCTTGGTGTTGCTGGTTGCCCGGAAATATTTTCCGTCGGTAAGCGACGATATTTCCTGCAAGGTTTCTTCGTCAATTTTTACCGGCATGTCGCGCAACTGGACGCCAAATTGAGTTTGCACAGGGTAGGGCGCTGTTCCGATACTTCCCACTCCAACCGTATAAACACGAATGCCAAAAGTTTTGGCAATTTCGGCAGCTGTAACCGGGGCAACTTCTCCACGGTTGTTTTCACCGTCGGTTAACAGAATTACCACGCGGCTGATGGCTTCGCTGTCTTTCAGACGGGCCACCGAAGTTGCCAGTCCGTTTCCAATAGCTGTACCGTCTTCAATCATACCGCTTTCAATATCTTTAAACAGGTTGAGCAATACGGCGCGGTCGGTAGTTAGCGGACATTGCGTAAATGCTTCGCCGGCAAAAACCACGAGTCCCATGCGGTCGTATTCGCGCCCCGAAATAAATTCCATGGCCACATTTTTTGCCGCTTCCAGGCGGTCGGGCTGAAAATCCTGCGCCAACATCGAGCTTGAAATATCAAGCGCAATTACAATGTCGATACCTTCTGTTTCGCTCTTTTCCCAGTTTCTTGACGATTGCGGACGAGCCAGCACTACCACAAAAAAACTGATGGCGATAAGCAGGCACACAAACACCAGATGGCGCAAATAATGCCGGATCGTTTTTGGGGCTTTTATTACCGAAGCGGTGGATGAAACCTGGATGCTTGCGGTATTTTTTTTCTGCCTGAAAATATACCACACCACCATGGGAATTAATACCCACAGGATGTGAAATAGCTCAGGGTTTTTAAATGTCAATCCTTCAAACATCTCTTTTTATTTTATCTCAACTTCTTCAATGTTTTCATCATTATCTCCTTTGTCAGCGTCTTTGCTGTCAGCCTTTTTCTGTTCCTCTTTTTTCGTGTCGTTCACAAAGAAATAGGCGTTTACCAGCGACAGGTTATCGTCGTCGGGCAGTGGCTGATATTTGGCAAACTTTACCAAATCGGCTAATTGTAATAACTGCGTCAGGTTCGAGAAATGTTTCTCGTTAATTAAGCTTTTCTGCACCCTGAAACTTTCAATGGTTTCGTCGGTGGTTTGCTCCAAGGCCCGAATACCAAAACGGTCTTCAATGTATTCGCGCAGCGTGTCGGTAAGCTCGCTGTAATATTGTTTGGTTTTGCCTTGCTGCCAAACTTTTTCCGTTTTAATACGGTCCAGCTCACGCAATGCAATAATGTGCGCCGGCTCTTTTGGTTTTGCCGGACGTGCAAATATCGGCTTGTTATTTTTCTTCCGCTTAATTGAATATAACAGGAAGAATATAATCGCTCCGATAAGAATTACTCCCAAAATGTAAGGCGTAACTTCCTTTAACGTCAGCGGTGCATCGTAGGGCATTTTTATGTCGGTTGGCCCTTTGGTGGTGTCGATCTCCATGGTGTAAACATTCAGCGTAACACCGTTGCTGGGAATGGAATCAATGGTTCCGTCCACATCGATTTTAAACCAGTAAGGCGGAATGCGGTAACTTCCACTGTCGAAACTGGTAATGGTGTAGGCCTGAATTTGTTTCATCAGCTTCTCATCATCCAGCTCAAAAGTATCGACACCCGAACGGCTGATCACTTCAATCAGACTGTTAATCGTATCCGGAACCGCCGGAAACTGTACGTTTACATCTTTCGGATGATCTATTTCCAGGAAAAGTTTTACCTGGTCGCCAATCAGAATATTTGCAGAATCGAGGCTGGCAGTGGCTTTTATGCGCTGTGCCTGCGTTGTTCCTGCAAATAAAAACAGGGTAATAAACAACAGCATAACTCCGGTGTTCATCACCCTTCGACTCCCGATGCTATGATCGGGACGGATTCGCTCAGGATGACAGTCACAGTGAGCGGAGTCGAACTGTGCTTTGTTACTCTTTAAAATATCTTTTTTCAATTGCATGCTTCTCTATTTTAATGCCCGTCTTTTAAAAAGGGTCATTAACGATTTTACATAGTCTTCGTTGGTATTTATCGATACATAATCAACACCACTTTTTTTGAACATCACATCCAGCCGGCCCATGTGTTTTATCCACCAGTCGGCATAAAGTTTACGTGTTTTACTCGAACTGCTGTCTACCCAAACGTAGTTGCCTTTTTCAGCATCTTTAAGTTTTATCATCCCGATAGATGGCAGTTCTGTTTCGCGTTTGTCGTATATGTTCAGCGCTACCATGTCGTGCTTGTTGTTGGCGATAGAAAGTGCCATTTCCAGGTCTTTGTTATCGTCCATAAAGTCGGAAATAATAAAAGCCGTACAGCGCTTTTTAATGGCGTTGGTCATGTAGCGAACAGCCTCGGTAATGTCGGTGCCGTTACTTTCCGGGTGAAATTCGATCAATTCGCGGATAATACGCAAAATGTGACTTTTCCCTTTTTTGGGCGGAATGAATTTCTCGATTTTATCCGAAAAGAAGATCACTCCGATTTTATCGTTGTTTTGAATAGCCGAAAACGAAAGCACTGCAGACAGTTCTGTAATCACATTTTTCTTCAGCTTCTCAAACGAACCAAATTCGCGCGAGCCACTCACATCAATCAGCAGCATCACAGTGAGTTCGCGTTCCTCTTCAAATATTTTCACGTAAGGATGACTGTAGCGGGCGGTAACGTTCCAGTCGATGTTACGAATATCGTCGCCAAACTGGTATTCGCGTACCTCCGAGAATGCCATACCGCGCCCTTTAAAAGCACTGTGGTACTCGCCGGCAAAAATATTGCGCGACAAACCACGTGTTTTTATCTCAATCTTCCGTACTTTTTTTAATAAATCAGTTGTTTCCATAATTAGAGTTCAAAGTTTAACGTTCAGTGTTCAAAGTTGTGTTTGAACAGCTGTAAACTGCCACTGTTAACTGTGACTCGACTATGGTACTTCTACCTGGTTCAATATATCGGTAATAATTTCTTCCTGTGTAATGTTATTGGCCTCAGCTTCGTAACTCAGCCCGATACGGTGGCGCAACACATCAGGACAAACGGCACGCACATCTTCAGGAATTACATACCCACGGCGCTTAATAAAAGCAAAAGCTTTTGCTGCCTGCGCCAAACTGATTCCTGCCCTTGGCGATGCTCCGTAAGCGATCATATCGGCATATTTTTCCAGTTTATATTCTTCCGGTTCGCGTGTGGCAAAAACAATGTCAACAATGTATTTCTGAATTTTTTCATCCATGTACACATCTTTTACCACGTTACGTGCTTTCATAATGTCTTCCGGTTTCAGAATGGTTGTTGTTTCAGGGAATTGGGCCAAAAGGTTCTGATTGATAATCTGACGTTCTTCCTCTTTTTTCGGGTAGTTGATTACCACTTTCAGCATAAAACGATCGACTTGCGCTTCAGGCAGCGGGTAAGTACCTTCCTGTTCAATCGGGTTTTGCGTTGCCATAACCAGGAATGGCTCGTCCAGTTTAAAGGTTTCGTCGCCAATGGTAATCTGACGTTCCTGCATGGCTTCGAGCAATGCCGATTGCACTTTTGCCGGTGCACGGTTAATCTCGTCAGCCAATACAAAGTTGGCAAAGATTGGTCCCTTTTTTATGCTGAACTCTTCCTTTTTCTGGCTGTAAATCATTGTTCCCAGAACGTCGGCAGGCAGCAAGTCGGGCGTAAACTGAATACGCGAAAATTTAGCACTGATGGTTTGCGACAAGGATTTTATGGCAAGCGTTTTTGCCAATCCCGGAACACCTTCCAGCAAAATATGCCCATTGGAAAGTAAGCCAATCAGCAAACTTTCAACCAGGTGTTTTTGTCCAACAATCACCTTGTTCATTTCCATGGAAATCATATCCACAAACGAACTCTCTCTCTGTATTCTCTCGTTCAATTCTTTGATATCAACTGCTTGATTCATATCTTTTATAAATTTATTTGCTAATTTTTTCGAAGGCACGAATTTAAAGCATTATGCTATTTATTTCCCTATTCTTTTGTTAAAAAAAATTAAGTAATTGCGAAACGAATTATGATGTTAACAAAGAATAACAGCTTATTAGGATTTTGTTAAGAAATTATGCACTGGTTCCGGGATTTTAAATGAAATGAATTTGGTAGAGCATAGTCTTATAAGCTACAACCTGGTTTTTGCGAAGATGTACAAAAGTGGTAATTTTCTGATGTGGAGTTTAGTGTTAAAAATAATTAAACAAGTTGCAGTATAATCTGTTGTGGTGTACATATTACAAATTGTGTTTATATATTGGTTCCCTGTTTTGTTGGCGGCGAATATATGCTAATGTTAATTCATGAATTGAAGAAATAGTGTTGAAATCAATCGTTATTATAATCGTACTTCTCATGTTTGCCAACACCTGTTTTTCGCAAAGCAGTTTAAATGGCAACGAATCTTATTTTGAAAAGAGTCATATACTGATTCAGCATATAAATGATATTGATTTGCTTTTTTCCGGCAAATCAAACGATGTGGCATTTACTTCATCGTTTTTGATAAAAGCCTTTATCAATCAAAAAACAGAGAAGAAGCGCTTGCTTTCGTTTGGAATAAGAACTGACCTTTATACACAACGGGAATATAGCCAGCGTTTCGATGAAAATGGCCGGTATTACAGAGGCGAATCGTTTGTAGAGATTAGTGCGGTGGAGTTTTCCTGGGTGAAATTTTTGTCGAATAACCTGGCCATTCAATTGTCGGGCGGTCCCGGTATTTTAAACAAGAAAAAACCAATTCCCGGATTGGCTTTGTGGATTCAGGGAGGAAATGATGGTGCCGGTGGAATTCACAAAATCATTGATAGTTTTGGGAAGCAACATGGGCAGATTATTGAAGGACGAGACGTGTTGACCCATTTTATGTATTTTAACCCCGCGGTGAGTTATTACCTCAATGTATTTCCAAAATCAGGCTATACGCCACATACTCTGGTAAGTGAAATAGGCGTTAATTTAAGCGATCAGTTTGCCGGTAACTGGTTTTTCTTCGAAAATGACCTTACCCTGCATCTTTTTCGGTTTCCGCTTTCACAAAGGTTGTTTTCGTTTGATTTAACAGGCGCGGGAGATTTTCGTTTGCATCGGTCAGGGGTAAAATCAGACATCCGCGTAGGAACAGCAATTTCGTGGGGAAGGGCTACATTTGGATACGAACTTACAAAGCAGTATGGAAAGGCGAATGTGGAATGGGTTGATTATTACGATGACGATGATTTGTACCGGATTTACTTCAGAGTTCGGCTGGAAAAGCAAAAAGGGAATTATTGACAAACAGGCGCTTATGGAGTAGTATTGGTGTTGAAGGTTCAGGGTGTTCAGTCCCGGTTTGGGAATTTCATCATAACTAACAGTTGATAGTTTGTAAAAGTAAGCTACAATTTAAGGTGAAGATGTCTTATTTTGTAGTTTTATACCGACGCAAAACAACTTTATAATTCTATGGATGCAGAGAAATTTAAATATGAATACAAAGATTGTATTGTATTTAAGTCCTATTTTGGTTTAATAACCGTTAACGATGTGAAAGAATCCTGGCTGTATGCTATTGAGAAGGATACATTTCCGGCAGAAACTATTGGGTTTGTACTTGATTACAGGGCAGCTCATTTTGATATAGAGCCGGGGCAGCATGTCGAAATTCCTGAATTTTACCAACAAAATCCCAATGTTTTTGGAAATAAAAGAATTGCCATTGTTACTGTAAATCCTGAAGATATAGTATATCCCATGTTAATTCGTATTTGCGACCGAGGTTACGAATCGCGGCCGTTTAGTACGATGGAGGCTGCAATTCGATGGGTTTTAGAAAAGAAGCAGGGTTTATGAAGTTTGCTTCCCGAAAGCAATCAACTAAAAACGTCGCCCAAAATCTTTGAGCGACGTTTTTATTACTCCTTACGAAATTTTAATCTGTCTTTCAGGTTGAGGTTTTACCTCATCGCGTTTTGGCAGTATAATATGTAAAATTCCATTGTCGTATTTGGCTGAAATCTTTTCGCCAACTACTGCATTTTCGGCAACGGTGAACGAACGTTGAAACGATTGGTAACTGAACTCTTTGCGTGTATAGTTCTCATTTTTTTCTTCTTTTTCGTTTTTCTTTTCCGAAGAAATGGTGAGCACGTTGTTTTTAAAGTTCACGTTAAAATCGTTTTTGCTCATTCCCGGAGCTGCAACCTCGATAACAAAATCATCGTCGGTTTCTTTTACGTTTACTGCCGGTAACGAAGTGTTTGTGCTCGAAAAGTTCGAGTGATCCCAATCCATCAATTCATTGTTGAAAAACCTGTCAAAGACTGATGGAAAATACGGTTCGTTTCTTCTTGCTAATTTCATGACTTTATCCTCCTTTAACTTTTGGTTAAACAATTCATTGAACATGCTGAAAAGAAAAAATCAAATGCCATACCATCTTTGATTTTGTGAAAATATTTCAGTGCTAAGCTGTCTGGTTGTCAGTTGGTTTGGTGCGTGTTTTGAATGTGATTGGAAGTCAGTAATTTGTAAAATGTCAAAATTTCAGTTTAGGGCCTTTATTGTTAAACAACATCTTTATCACTCTTGGTTTTAATGAATTAATGTTTTAATTTTATTAAATAAACCTGACGCCCCATTTAAAGGGCCGCCAAATTAAAACAAACAATGAATAGTTTTAACTCCATAAATTGTTAAGTATAACGAGTAACAGCGGATGCTTTGGAGGATTAAAACCTGCTTTTAAAACAGCTAAAATTGCATTAGAAACTAAGGGATAGGATTGAAAAAGTTAATGAACACTTTCAAAAACTTTTAGGCTTCGTTCTGAAGTCGTGTGTTTGGGGTTAACTGGGGCCGCCTCTCTGAAAAAGAGAGGCGGCTATTTTTTTGCCGGTACTTTGGTTAATCTGTGCTTTCAACTTTTTCTGTAATTTTACCCCCAGATAAAACGAGAAAAATGCCACAACGTTATTTTTTACAACTTAGTTACAAGGGAACCAATTACCATGGTTGGCAAATTCAGCCTAATGCTGTTTCTGTTCAGGAGGTGATGGAAGACGCACTATCAAAAATCCTGCGCGAAAAAATAGCTGTTGTTGGTGCCGGACGAACCGATACCGGTGTGCATGCCTCGTTTTTTATTCTGCATTTTGATACCCAAAATAGTATTCCCGAAAATCTGGACATCGTTTATAAACTCAATAGTTTTTTACCATCCGATATTGCTGTGCAAAAAGTGTGGCCGGTTGATGAGGAAGCACATGCCCGGTTTAGTGCATTATCACGAACCTATCATTATTTTATTTCTACCGAAAAAAATCCGTTTGCAACCGAAACGAGCCACAAATACCTGAAACCACTCGATGTGGACAAAATGAACCAGGCAGCATTAAGGCTTTTTAATTACACCGATTTTACCAGTTTCAGTCGCCTGCATACCGATGTAAAAACCAACAACTGCAAAATTATGCACGCCGAATGGACGAAAAATGGCGAACAATTAAAATTTACAATTAAAGCCGATCGGTTTTTACGCAATATGGTGCGTGCTATTGTAGGAACGCTGTTGGAAGTGGGGAAGAGCAAACTCAGTATCGAACAGTTTTGTGAGATCATTGAAAAGCAGGATCGGGGGGCAGCAGGAGCATCAGCGCCGGCGCAGGGGCTATTTTTGGTGGATATTGAATACCCCAAAAAACTTATGAGTGAATGTTGAAATAGTTTCAAAATGTTTATTTTTTAAACAACTGTTTGTGTTCTGCATTTTGTACTCTTTAAAATTATTTATCTTTGTGCGCGTTGGTTACGCACAATTGCGTTTAGGGAATCCGGTGTAAATCCGGAACTGTACCCGCAGCTGTAAATTCAGAAAATGATCATTTCTCACGCCACTGTCGGTTCAGCCAATGACGGGAAGGCAATGATCAAAGGGAATAAGTCAGAAGACCTGCCAGCAAATGGATGAACGAACTTCGGGAACAAAGTTTCGGGAATCAATCTATTGATTTCTGCACCTGATTTCCTGTTAATTTTAAACGGATGAAGATTAAAATTCTCGTGGTATTGCTGCTTGCCGGTTTTTCGGTGTTTGCACAGGATGTTAAACGCGTGATTTCGCTGGCACCGTCGATTACCGAAAATATTTACCTGGTTGGCGGAAAAGATAAACTTGTGGGATGTACGAGTTATTGCATGTTGGCCTTAAATGATGGAATTGAAGAAATTGGTTCAACGGTTGATGTAAATGTGGAGAGGATTTTCGCTTTGAAACCTGACATGGTACTAACTATGAAATTGACCAAAGCGCAGGATATTGCTACTCTTGAAAAACTGGGATTACGTGTTGAGGTGTTGGAAACGCCGCGTACTTTCGATGAAATTTGTGCCCAAACACAACAAATCGCCGAGCTTATCGGATGCGAAGATCAATCGACAGAAGTAGTTGCAAAAGCCCGTAAAACGGTGGCCGAAATTCAGGCGAAATCGAAGCAGCTGCCTCCTTCAAAAATATTTTCCAGATTGGCGCCAATCCCGTATTTTCGGTGCTGGACAATACCTACATGAACGATTTTATGCTGTTGTGTAATGCAACAAATATTGCCTCCGGGTTAAAACACGGAACTTTAACCCGCGAAAGTGTATTGCTAAAAAATCCGGATGTGATAATCATTGCCGAAATGGGCGGTTTTGGCAAGGAAGAACGAAAGGTTTGGAATACTTACGAAGGAATGGAGGCCGTAAATAACAACAAGGTTTTTCTGATTTCTTCGGAAACAGCCTGTAGCCCAACACCGGCAAACTTTGCAAGTGCACTGAAAGATGTTTACCGTTTTATAAGCGAGTAAATCCAAAAGTTAGAGACGAATGAACAGCAAATATTTAAAATGGATACTTTTTTTAGCCGCACTTTTGGTGTTGTTGCTGGTGTCTGTTTTGTTGTCGTTATCGGCCGGTGAAATAAAAGTTTCGCTGATGCAACTGCCACAAATTTTGTCGGATAAAGGCAGCATCGAATACACTGTTCTAGCAAAAATCCGTATTCCCCGAATATTGATGGCCATTGGTGTTGGCGGCGCTTTAAGCCTGTCGGGAGTGGTGTTGCAGGGTATATACCGAAACCCGCTGGTTGAGCCCTACACGCTGGGAATTTCCGGTGGTGCGGCTTTGGGAGTGGCCATTGCCATTGTTTTTGGGCTGAATACTCTGAGCTTCTTTTCGCTTCCGGCATTTGGCTTTTTGGGGGCGCTTGTTACGCTCATTGTTGTGTATCTGTTAAGTATAAAACGTGGCGGATTAAGTATCAACAGTATGTTATTGATTGGCGTAATGGTAAGTTTTGTGTCTTCTTCGGCCATGATGTTTCTGATGTCGATTTCTACCGCCGAAAACCTGCATAACATTGTTTTCTGGGTGATGGGATCGCTGGATGAGTCGAACAATTCTCTGATTGCCATTGCATTCTATTCATCGCTGGCCGGACTGGTAATTTCGTACTTTTTTGCACAAACGCTGAACGCACTTCGCCTGGGTGAAGTAAAAGCACGGCACTTGGGAATAAACACCGGCGTAGCAATAAAACTGCTGTTTTTTGTGGCGTCGTTACTCACCGGAATTGCCGTTTCGGTAGCCGGAGTTATCGGTTTTGTTGGTTTGGTTATTCCGCACTTAATCCGATTGATTATCGGCAACGATTACCGTGTCCTTTTGGCCGGTTCGTTTATGGGAGGAGCCATTTTTCTGATACTTTCCGATACCATTGCCCGAACCATTATTTCGCCAAATGAACTGCCGATTGGCGTAATAACCGGTTTTATTGGGGGATTGGTTTTCATTATTGTGTTGAGTCGCTCCAAATCACATTTCAAACTGAATTAGCATGGAGCAGTTTTTTCAAATATCAAATTTTTCGTGCGGATATCCGGGAAAGTTCATTCTCCAGGATATCGATTTTTCAGTGGCAAAAGGTGACATTGTGGGGATTATCGGTCCAAACGGTTCGGGAAAAACTACTTTGTTTCGTGGAATTTCAGGAGAGCTTCCTCCGCTGAAAGGTAAAATGGAGCTGAAGGGGTTGGATACGCGAAAAATGAATCTGAAGCAGCGTGCTCAAAATATTGCCATTGTTACGCAGAATATTGAAATAGGCAGCATGACTGTGGAGGAATATGTGTTGATGGGCCGCATTCCGTATCACAAACAATTTCAGTTTTTCGAGACCAAAGAGGATTTTGCCATTGCCGAAAAATACATGAAGCTTACGGGCGTTGACAAACTGAAAGGAAAATACATGAATGCCTTGAGTGGTGGCGAGCAACAGCTTGCAGGAATTGCCCGTGCATTAACACAAGAACCCGATTTACTTCTGCTCGACGAGCCAACTTCGCATTTGGATATCACGCACCAGGTTCAAACACTGAATCTCATTCGCCGCTTGAGTTGCGAACTGGGATTAACGGTTCTTATGATCATTCACGACCTGAACCTGGCCGGAGAATATTGCGATTCGTTGATTATGATGCAGGAAGGCCATATTCGTAAAAAAGGCCTGCCGGTAGAGGTGCTTAATTATGCAGATATTGAAGCCGTTTACGAAACCGTTGTAGTGGTGCGTACCAATCCCATCTCAAATAAACCGGTGGTATTTTTGGTGTCGGAGGAGGTGATCAAAAAAAGTTAAAGCGATACCTGGTGATGCTCTCACTCGAAGTGAGAGTATCACTAATTTGTAGTTTAACTTCCCTAATAAAACAATTCGGAATTAGCTTTTCAAGAGTCTGCTAAATCATTCTTAATGCACAATTAAGTTTTGTTGCGTTCGCTTAAGGCTTTCATATTAGCGATTTAGGAGTGCTATTAATAAGTAGAGGTATTTTCCTGCGTATCTTTTTCAATAATATCATGCTTGTTAAAAAATGTGACTATCTTTGTCGGTGAATTTAGGTTCTTAAAATTTCTGTATCAGAAATAAGATGAAAAGGGAATCCGGTGAAAAACCGGAGCTGTACCCGCAGCTGTAAGTCCTATCCGTCGGTTGACGGATCGTGTTATTGAACCATAAGCCACTTTCTGAGGGATCGGGAGGGAAGGCATCAATAACCGGGATGAGCCAGAAGACCTGCCATAAATTCAATAGTAAATAATTAAGCTTCGGGATAAAAGCTTGAGAAATATCATCCGTATTTTTCACTGATTTATCCAAAGCTCCTTAAGTGTTTAGAATGAGGAGGTTTGTAGTTTTTGGAATCGTATTGTGGGCGCTGGCTCAAAATGTAGCGGCGCAGCAGCCCTTTACCGTGTTCGACACCGTGCAGGTAGAAGAAGTAGTGAGTTATGGAAAGCTTCAGAAATACCAGTCGGGAGCAAAAATCGAACTCATTAGTGCCACGCAGTTTTCGCTGGCGCAGGATGGAAACCTGGAGCAATTGCTCTCGCGCAGTTTACCCATCGCCTTTAAAACCAATGCAGGTGGTTTGGCCACTATTCGTATTCGTGGATCGGCACCCGATCATACCAGTTTAAATTTTGGCGGCATAAATATTAACTCGCTCACGCTGGGCCACTCCAATGTAAATAACGTTCCCATTTATCTTTTCGATAATATTGGAGTGCAGTTTGGTAGTGCCAGTTCGGTAAACGGTTCGGGAAGTATTGGAGGAGCCATTCATTTAGGCCTGCAAAACCACTGGACCAATGGTTTTAAGGCGGAAGCCCGTATTGCAAACGGATCGTTTGGAGAGCAGCTTTACGGTACAAAACTGTTTTGGGGAAACGGCAGGTTTGAAGCAGTGACCCGTGCTTTTTATTATTCGAAAACAAACGATTTTAAATTTACAAACCCCAACTACCGCGATTTTGAAAACGATATTTTTGAAATTGAGGATACGCAGCACAATGCCAATATTAAAAATATGGGATTACTACAGGAGCTGAATTATAAGTTCAACAAAGACGAGTTCTTCATTTTTAATGTTTGGGTAGAAAATGACTGGCATCTGGTTCAGCAAAACATGCAAACAAACCTGAGTAATCCCGATTTGCGCGAAGAGTACAACGATGATCATGTGCGTATTTGGGCAGGTTATAAAAACCGCAAAAATCCCTTCAAATTCGAGATTAACGGTGGATATGTTTATGACAATGCCGTTAGCGACGAAAATACTTCCGACACCATTTCAACCCAACGCATAATTGGCGAGGCATTTATCGAACACGATTTTTCGCCCAATGCCAGCTACAAAGCCGGAGCAAAAACTACCCGTATTTATCCCTCGGTTTATGCCTATTCCAAGTCGTTGAAACACGAGGACCGGGTAGATTTGTATGCTTCGTACTATCAACGTTTTTTTAGCCGTTTAACCGCAACACTGAATTTGCGTTACGGTTATGTAACCGATTTCGATGTGCCTTTCACGCCGTCGTTTGGACTGAACTACCTGGCGCTTTCAAAAGAAAAGTATGTGCTTCGGTTTACCGGAAATGTTGCACGTAGTTATCGTGTCCCGACCTTTAACGACCGCTTTTGGGTGCCCGGTGGAAATCCAGATCTGAATCCCGAAAAAGGAATGAGTTACGAATTTGGATCGAAGTGGAGCTACTGTGTTGGAGACGTTTCAGGGAATGTAAAACTGAATGCTTTCCTGATGAATGTTGACGACTGGATTTTGTGGAAAAACGGTGGTTCGTACTGGTACGCCGCGAATGTTGAAAATGTACAAAGTAAAGGACTGGAGTTTATGACCGATTGGAATTATACCCTTTGGGGATTGAAAGCCAATTCGGGACTGAACTATACTTACACTTCGGCAGAAAGAAAAAAGTCGCAGAATAATACCAATGCGCTGAACCGTCAGTTGGAGTATGTTCCGCTGCATGCCGGTAATTTTTTCACAACGGTAGCTTATAACAAATTCGATTTTACAATTGACGGAAGTTACACCGACGAGCAATTTACCGACGAGGAGCAGAAAAATATTCTCGATGCTTATGTTCTGATGAATGTGGCTGTTGGTTACAACTGGAAAATCGACAGCCAGAATCAAATTCGAATAAACGGAATGATCAACAATGTGCTGGATACCAATTACCAGTCGAGTTGGGGCTATGCCATGCCCGGCATTGCTTACCGATTAAGTATTACGTATAAATTCAAATAAAAAACAAACTACAAAAAATGAAAAACCGATTTAAAATTTTGACACTTTTGGCGGTGTTGGCACTTGCCTTTACTGCTTGCGATGACGATGAAAGTTTAGATATAACGCTAGGCTTTTCTTTCTCACCTGAAGAAAATATTCAGGTTGGAGATACCGTTTATTTTACAAACAATTCGGTGTCGAATATGGATGTTGTTTACACCTGGGATATGGGAGATGGAACAACATTAAATGATGAATCAGTAGAGCATGTTTATGCCGAGCCAGGTGTTTATGATGTAACTTTAAGTGTGGAGGATGGGCAATCCGAAAAATATGTTAGACAACAAATCAATGTTGACGCATCTTTGGCCTTCATTGTTAACGCCGGAAGCTGGTCGGGAGATAAATCGACCATAACGGCTTACAATAAATATACTGATGAGGTAGTGAACAGCTATTACAGTTCTGTGAATGGATTGGACATCACTTCAAATATTCAATTTGCCTACAACTACAACGGCAAAATTTATATGACGGGGAATACTGCCGATCAGATTTTTTGGGTTGATGCAAAAACCTTTGAACAAACGGAAAATGGGATTACCGATCAGATTGTAGGCCCCCGTAACTGTCAGGCACTTGGCGATTACCTGTATGTTTCTTGTTGGGGTGGAGCAGTTTACGCCGATCCTACACTCTCGTACATAGCAAAAGTAGATTTAACTGCCGGAGAAGTTGTGAGTACAATTCCTGTGCATTATGGCCCCGAAGGTTTGGCTATTGCCGGAAACAAATTGTATGCTGCATTAAATTATACAAATCAGGTGGCAGTGATCGACCTGGACACAGATGAGGTTTCATACATCGATCTTCCTGAAGGCAACATTCCATCGTATTTTGAAAAGGATGATCAGGATAACTTGTATATCAATCTGGGAGTTGCATACGGCAATGAAACCACACAAACAGGTATCGGCTACATTAATACTTCTACTGATGAATTTGAAGCGAAATATGATTTGGAAGGAGTTAGCAGCATGAACTATGTTGATGTTTTTGAGTTTAATGATGACTTCTCAAAATTGTATATCGTAACTACCGGTGGCTACGGAATGCCTGGTGGAGTATCTGTATTTGATGTGGCTTCAAAAAGTTTCGAAGCCGAAAAATTCATCGATGGAGTGAATGGATTAAATGGTTTGGGTTACTACGACGATAAACTGTTTTGTTTCTTCTCAGACAATGTAACCTCAAATGGTTCAGTGGTAACCTACTCACCTGATGGAACAGAATTGAAAGTGTTTGAAACAGGTATTGCACCATTCATGTTGCTTGATGTTGAATAAGCGATGAACAAACTAAAAATATTTTGCCTTTATCTGCTGCTGGCTTGCTTTTTCGGATTATCGGCTTTTGCCGGCAACAGAGATAAGGTTACTGTTGAAATAGATTTTGGATCGTTGAATCATCCAAAACTGAAAATCGAGACAAATTGGAAAGAAGGGCTTTCGGCTTTGGAAGCCCTCCAGTTTGTTGCGGAGGTAAAAACACACCCGGTGGGGCAATATGTTTTTGTCGATGAAATTGATGGTATAAAAGGTGAGCCGAACAAAAGTGTTTGGTACTACAAAATAAATGGCGAGCCGGCCAAAAAGATTGCTATCAACCAGCCCCTTGAAAGTGGTGATAAAATAACATGGATTTATAAACAGGATGTTTGTAGTCCGAAAGAAGACAAATAGCTATAGGAATAATTATAGCAGTTTCTTCCCTAAGTGCGGCACTCAAAGCACATGATAATGATTCTTACCCCTGGTCGCGTACCTGGGGTTTGATTTTTTGTAACTTTTGATATTCAATTTTATAGAATGGCACAAATAACATTTATAACAGGCGGCCAGCGCTCGGGGAAAAGCAGCTTTGCACAGAAACGTGCTGAAGAAAATTCGGATGCACCGGTGTATTTGGCAACCGCTCATATCTGGGACGAAGATTTTCATCGCCGGGTTAAACGCCATCAGTCCGATCGGGGCGAACAGTGGCAAACCATCGAGGAAGAGATTGAAATCAGTAAGCATGATTTGGCCGGAAAAACAGTGATGCTTGATTGTATTACGCTGTGGCTGACCAATATTTTTTACCGGAACAACAACGATGTTGATGCCAGCCTGGAATTAGCCAAGCGAGAGTGGGATAGATTTATCAAACAGGAGATGGAGCTTTTCGTGGTAAGCAACGAGCTGGGAATGGGCGTTCATCCCGAAAACGAAATCGCCCGGAAATTTGCCGATCTGCAGGGCTGGATGAACCAGTACATTGCCAAATCGGCAAACGACGTATTTCTGATGGTTTCGGGAATACCGGTACAGGTAAAAAGGCAAAAGGCAAAAAGTAGAAAGGTAAAAGTTGGGCGAAGCGAATTGAAAATCGGCCATAGCTAAATCCCAACCGCAGTGTCGGCAACAAAAATTAAACTTCGAGTCTTCGTGTTTAAAAAAGAATGAATTTCGAATGCTGATTAACGAATTAAGATTTCAGAATGCTTTGCGTCTTTGCGCCTTTGCGGTTAAAATGTTTGTGTCTTTCTCTTTAAAAATTATATCTGCGCATATCCGCGCAATCTGCGAGAAATTAAAAAGCAATAACAATGACATTAAAAGATCAGCTACAACACAAAATCGATAACAAAACCAAGCCGCTCGGATCGCTTGGAAGGCTTGAAAAACTGGCCCTGCAAATAGGCATGGTTCAAAACACACTGTCGCCCAAAATTGAAAAACCGGCGCATCTGGTTTTTGCTGCCGACCATGGCCTGGTTGACGAAGGCATCAGCCCGTACCCCAAAGATGTAACCTGGCAAATGGTAATGAATTTTTGCGCCGGAGGTGCTTCCATCAACGTTTTTTGCCGGCAAAACGCAATGAATCTGAAAGTTTTTGATGTGGGTGTTGATTACGATTTCCCGGCAGAACTACCCGTGATTAATGCCAAAGTGGCAAACGGAAGTCGTAACATGCGAAAAGAACCGGCCATGACCGCGGAGGAATGTCGCGCCGCGATGGAAGTTGGTGTCAAAGCCGTTCGCGAAGAAGCGGCCAAAGGGTGTAATACCATCGGTTGTGGCGAAATGGGAATTGGAAACACCTCGCCTTCGTCGTTACTGATGCACAAATTTACCGGCCTTTCACTGGAAGATTGTACGGGTAGAGGCTCGGGCTTGAATGATGAGCAGGTCGATCGTAAAACCAGAATCCTACAAGAAATTGCCGCGAAATACAATCCCGGCACGCCTGAAGAAGTTTTAGCAACTTTCGGCGGTCTTGAAATTGCTGCCATGACGGGGGCTTACCTCGAAGCGAAGAGACAAAATATGCTTATCCTTATCGATGGTTTTATTGCCACGGCTGCTGTGCTTACGGCAATACAACTGGACCCGGCAGTAAAAGATAATTGTGTATTTTGCCATGGTTCCGATGAAAAAGGACACGAGCTTATGTTGCAATACCTTGGAGCAAAACCGCTGCTGCAATTGGGAATGCGATTGGGCGAAGGAAGCGGAGCTGCTGTTGCGATGCCGCTGGTAAAATCGGCTGTAAATTTCCTCAACGAAATGAGCAGCATGGACGATGCCGGTGTTAGCAATAAAGATTAAGTTTACAAGTCAGAGTTTGAAATGGTTTTAGCTCTTTGCTCTCTGCGCATAGCTCTTTACAAACATGAAAAATGAAATAAAAATATTCCTCACAGCCCTGATGTTTTACACCCGAATTCCGGTGGGAAGCATCGAAGGATGGTCGGAGAAGATGCTGAACAAAGCAACGCGCTACTTTCCGGTAATCGGATGGATTGTTGGAGGGGTTGGGGCATTGGTTTATTTTGCTTTTGGCGCTGTATTGCCAGTTACGCTGGCAGTAGCCCTCAGTATGGTGGCCACAATTCTGTTAACCGGAGCATTTCACGAGGATGGTTTTGCCGATTTCTGCGATGGTTTTGGAGGCGGCTACACACCCGAACGTATCCTGGAAATAATGAAAGACAGCCGGATTGGTACCTACGGAACAGTAGGTATTTTATCGGTTCTGGCGATAAAATTTCTGGCCTTGTCGCATATCGATACAATGCGCATTCCTTTTATTTTAATTGCCGGTCATGCCTTAAGTCGCATTTTCCCGGTGCTGCTAATTTATTCTTCGGTTTACGCGCGCCTGGATGCAACAAGCAAAACCAAGCCCGTTGGTAAAGCCGATTCGTTATTTTCGTTGCTGTTGGCACTGGTTACGGGCGGATTGTCATTGCTGTTCCTTGCCTGGCAGGAAACTGTTTTGGTGATTGCGGTTTTGCTCATTGTAACCTTTTTCTTCAGGAATTATATCACACGCAAATTAGGCGGTTACACCGGCGATGTTTTGGGTGCCCTGCAGCAATTGTGCGAAGTGTTTTTTTATTTGTGTATTCTTGCTTATCAAAATCTGGGATGAAGATCTACACGATCCGACATAGCAGCGTAAATGTAAAACCCGGCATTTGTTATGGGCAAACCGATGTTGATGTGGCCGAATCGTTTTACGAAGAGCAAAAACGTCTTTCACAGGAATTAGCGCAGGTGAGTTTTGATGCCGTGTGGTCGAGCCCCTTATTGCGTTGCCGGAAACTGGCTGAAAGTCTTTTTCCGAATAAGGCGATTCATTTTGATTCGCGACTTAAAGAATTGAATTTTGGCGACTGGGAAATGCTGCCCTGGGACGAAATATATGCTCAACCGGAGGGAAAAGACTGGATGGACAATTACCAGATACTGCCAACCAAAAACGGCGAATCGTACCCTGAAATGGTGGCGCGTGTTTCGGCTATTTTCAATGCAATTAAAAACGAAAATGCTGAAAACATTGCCATTGTTGCCCATGCCGGAGTAATCCGCATTTTAAAAAGTGTGATTGAGAACCGTCCAATTTCTGAACTTTTTGAAAATTTTAAACCGGCTTATGCCAGCTGTACCGTCTTCGAAATTAATCAACATGACTAAACCAAAAATATACGTCGGCTTATCAAAACCTCTACTTCGTTGTTTCTCCCATTTTGGTTTTTTACGGATTGGCTAACCGGTCTCTTATAATTATTGATGATTGCTGGCTGCGAAACAGCAGCGTTAAACGAAAACCAGGTCAGAACGGCAGTTTTGTAAACGTTGGCCGAAACCCATCGTGACGGAGTAATTGCTGCTTTGTTTTTTATTTCGTTGGAGGAGTGCCTGCTGTGCTTGCCTATAAAATGGCGAATACCCTCGATTCTGTGATCGGTCTGCTATTAAAAGTTTGTTTTATCAATATGGCAGTAACGCTTGTGTTTATCGGTGGTTTTGTGCTTTGGTTGGTATAAAACAAAAAAGGACGGGTCAACACCCATCCTTTTCACTAACTAAACCAATAAAACTAATCAAACCTAAACTTATGAACTAAACTTGTATGACAAATGTACAATGAAAATGTAAACAGGAAGTTATCTCAATGTTAAAAAATGTGTTTTATAACATCTTTTTAATCTATCGATACTTAAGAAAAATCTATTGGACGATTTTGGGGCGGTGTTGAATGTATTGCTAAATCTACAGTTTGGGGTAAAATAAAAAAGGACAGGTCAACACCTATCCTTTTGTCTAACTAAACCAATAAAACTAATCAAACCTAAACTTATGAACTAAAACTTATAGTACAAATGTAAGTGCTTTCTTCGAAACAAAAGTTAATCGAATGTTAAGTTGTGTAATATCGTATTGTTATTATTTATGAGCGATAAGTATCATCTATTGCAAACGTTTGCGGAATAAAATGTAAAAAAGACTTTGGAGATGTGTTTGAACTGACAAAAAGATATTGAGGTTTTGGTTTTGTGCATAAAAAAAGGACGAGTCAACACTCATCCTTTTCACTAACTAAACCAATAAAACTAATCAAACCTAAACTTATGAACTAAACTTGTAGTACAAATTTAAGGCGAATACGATGAACTAAGGTTAATGGGATGTTAAAATGTGTGCACATAACATATTTTAACTTTATGAATCATCAGTTAAATTGATGGGAATTGTATGTCCATGATCTCATCTGTCAGGATATCAGTGCTTAATGTCGGCTGTGGTCTGTGAAAACACTTGTAATGTCAGGTTTGTACGAAAGTGTTGGTGTTAACTCAGATGTTAATTACGTATTAAGAACAGGGAAGATATAGCGCTTTGTAATTTTTAACTTGCTTTTCGAGGATGGGGTGCCCCCTTGATTGTGAATTGACTTGTGATGCTATCATCTTTCCGCAATTTCGGAATGTTGTACGTTCTCACAATATAATTTAAAGGAATCAGAACTGAATTAAATATGTTTCACCGAAAGATGAGATGTCGGGAGTGGGGTAATTCAGGTGTTGTTGGAGATGGTTGGTATAACGAAAAAAAGGACGGGTCAACACCCATCCTTTTCACTAACTAAACCAATAAAACTAATCAAACCTAAACTTATGAACTAAAACTTATACTGCAAAGATAAGGTGCGTATGTAAACCGGAGGTTACCCGAATGTTAAAAAATGTGTTTTATAACATATTTTAAATCTATTCAAGCTTAGAGAAAATCTATCGGGTGAAACTATTGTGGAAGATGGCAGGGCGAGTGGGGATTGTTTTCGAATTAAGCTATAAAAAAAGGATGAGTCAACGCTCATCCTTTCCACTAACTAAACCAATAAAACTAATCAAACCTAAACTTGTGAACTAAAACTTATGCTGCAAAGATATGCTGAAAAACATATTGCGGTTACGATATGAGTGAAGAATCGTTCGGAAAGGCATATTTTTTAACAAACGCTTAAGCTTTGGAAAAAATTTTAGAAACTAAGTATTAAAAAAGCCCGTTCCAGTTTGCAACGAGCTTTAAAATTTTATTGTAGATAGGGTTTATTGATCTTCTGTATTGCTTTTGTCTTCATCGGCAATCGACTCACGCATGGTAGTATCGGCCATTATGTTTTTGTATTTCATGTAATCCATAATTCCAAGGTTTCCACTGCGGAAGGCCTCCGAAATTGCCAGTGGTACCTGAACTTCAGCTTCAATAACCTTGGCTCTCATTTCTTGTGCTGTAGCCTTATTTTCCTGTTCCAGAGCAATTGCCATAGCACGGCGTTCTTCTGCTTTTGCCTGGGCAATGTTTTTGTCTGCCTCAGCCTGATCCATTTGAAGCACTGCTCCAATGTTTTTACCAATGTCGATGTCGGCAATATCAATTGATAATATTTCAAATGCTGTTCCAGCATCCAACCCTTTTTCAAGCACTACGCGCGAAATAAAATCAGGATTTTCCAACACCGCTTTGTGCGAATGCGATGATCCGATCGACGAAACAATTCCTTCACCTACGCGGGCGAGTACTGTTTCTTCTCCGGCTCCTCCAACCAATTGTTTAATGTTGGCCCGAACGGTTACCCTTGCTTTTGCAATGAGCTGAATACCGTCTTTCGAAACAGCAGTTACAGGCGGAGTATTAATTACTTTCGGATTCACCGACATTTGTACAGCTTCAAAAACATCGCGACCTGCCAGGTCGATGGCGGTTGCCATATTAAAAGGTAGTTCGATGTTTGCCTTTGCTGCAGATACCAATGCATGAACAACTCTCGCTACATGACCTCCGGCCAGGTAGTGGGCTTCCAAAGCATCGCGACTTAATTCAACATCGGCTTTTGCTCCTTCAATCATTGCGCGCACAATAACTCCCGGAGGTACTTTCCGGAAACGCATTAAGAACAACTGTAACAACGAAATTCGTACGCCGGATACCAGCGCTGAAAACCATAATCCTATCGGGATAAAATAGAGAATTATAAAAAGTAAAACGATGGCCCCAATGATTAATCCCCAGGCACCTACTGCATCTACTAACATATTTATTTTTTTATTGGTTCTACAATAATTTTATTGGATTCAATTTTCAAAACTCTGATTTCGGTATTGTGGTCGATGAAAGCACCGGTTGATTGTGCTTCCACTATTTCGCCATTCACTTTTGCTTTTCCCATTGGTGCTAATCTGCCAATCGATTTGCCGGTTTCGCCCACAACAATTTTTTCCTTGTTTATAAGGTCTATTTTTCCATCGATGTTTTTTTGCAGGATCATCTTTTTCCCAGTCCGCGATTTAAAGAAGTAGTAAATCATTGCCGGGGCAAGAATAAGAACTGCGGTTAGTGTAATGAAACCGGCAAGTATTCCGTATTCGGCAAATGCCACATACACTGCTCCTCCTAAAAGAAGGAAACCGCCAATTCCGGCGATGGTAACTCCCGGAATCACTGCAAACTCGATGAGTAGAAGGAGCAGGCCCAGAAGAATTAGTAAAATAATAGCAAGAATGCTCATATGTTTTAGTCAATAGTTGCGTTTAATTTGCGCTCGATCAGTGCCTCTTTCATTGGTTTTAATGCATCAAAAGCTCCTTTTTTAACATCGCATTTACCTTTGTAATGAACCAGCATTGTACATTGTGTAGCCTGCTCATATTCATGGTTGCAAATGTCAATCAAAGCATCGATAACATAATCGAATGTGTGCACATCGTCGTTATGCAAAGTCAGGAAATTTTCTTCAACAACTCCTTCTCTGAAATCACCTGTTGGGACTTTTTTTGTCTCTTTCTGCGTCATTTGTCGTTTTCAATTTCTTTAGCTTCACTCAAAGTTATTCTTTTTCCGTTAAAATACGGCACAACATAGGCATCTTCTACGCCTTCTCTACGTACTTGTTCCTGCATTTTTACTGCATCGTTGTAGTTGGTAAGGTTTCCGGTGGTATAAACTACAATGCCTTTTTCGTCGGTGTAATTCTCAATTTTACGAATATAAGATAACTTATCGAATAATCGTTTTACATAGGCCGGTAATCCGCGGCTATAAGCGCCCAACTGAATTTTATAAATCAATTCGTCTTTTGTTGTGTCGTCGGTATCACTGGTCGTTGTTCGGTTAACCGGCGCAATTGACGGTGCTACCAGGATGATCGAATCTGGTTTTTCATGAACTAATTGCGAATTGTAGGCTGCTAAATAATCATCGGCCTGTTTTCTGAATTCCTGTATTTCTTCGAATGAAGCGCTCTGCCAGTACGCATTTTCTTCCTGCTGCGATTTTAGCAGCAATTCTTCTGCAGCTGCACGTAGCTGAAAAATGCTTGTTTCTTTGGCAAGAATTTGTTTTCCCAGCGTTTGTCGCTCGGTATATGACGTTGTGGAGCCGTATTGTTTCCGCAGTTCGTCGGTGTTGCTGATCGTTTGCTCCAGCTCCTCTTGTTTGGCTGTTCCCTCGGCATATAAATTTAAACCGCTTTTTGTTTTAAAGAATGTGGTGTCAGGATAAGTAATCTCCGCATTCACTCCAAAATTTATTGGCTCGGGTATAACCTCAGCTTCAGTTGGTTCTTCAATAATTTCCGGTTCAGGGATGATTGAATCGGCAATTGTTGAGTCGGGCAAAACCGAATCAGTGGCTGCAAAAATTTCTGTAGAATCCGAGATTTCAGCTGCGATCACCGTTTCCCCAATAACCGGGTTAAAGGATTCCGGTTCTGTTTCGCGGGGCACGGCTGCCGGCATCACATCTGTTGCTGCTGTTTCGGTTACTTCTTCAACTTCTTCAGTTTGCTCAAACGGATTTATTTTATCGCGGCATAGCTGCATTTTTTCGACAATACCAAGTTCCTGTGCAGTTGCATCGTCGGCTTTATTCCTGAATAAGGTATAATAATTTAAAGCCTCTACGAAACGATTTTTAGCGTGGTACTGAACAGCAATATAATAATTGGTTTTTACAGGTGCTTCTCCCAGGCTTCCGTTCAGTAAGTAAATGATTTCATTTGTTCCGTAATGTCCGTTTTCAGTACGGCAGGCACCATAATAGTAATTAACCATCAGGTGGTCGGGTTTTTCATTCAGCAACTTTTTCAGAATCACCTCGGCATCGCTAAAATTGCCTTCATCGTATAAACGAATGGCCTGCGAAAGCGAACTTTCCTGGCTGGCTCCAAAAACGCTGTCGGAAGCAAACAAAAAATAGAGAATATTGTTAGTAGTGCTAAAACCTTTCTAAAAATCATATGAAAATCAGTTCTGTTTTATGTTTGTAAAGCTACAAAAAATCAAATTTTTTCAGAGATTAAATTAAACTGAAGTAGCAGCTAAGATACAGAAATGAACTGAGATTTATCATTTATTAAACTATATTTGTAAAATTGAATAATTCGTAAGACATGGCAAATTTAAAAGTTGGAGATAAGGCCCCGGATTTTGAAGGTAAAAATCAAAATGGAGAGAAGATCGCTCTTAAAGATTTTGCCGGAAAAAAGCTGATTCTTTATTTCTACCCAAAAGACAATACTCCCGGATGTACCGCTGAATCGTGCAATTTAAACGACAATTACGATGCGTGGCTGGAAAAAGGTTTTGATGTTGTGGGAGTAAGCCCCGACAGTGAAAAATCGCATCAGAAATTTATCGACAAATTTGGGTTTAAATTTAACCTGATTGCCGATACCGAAAAAGAAATTCTGGAGGCCTATGGCGCCTGGGGATTGAAAAAAATGTATGGTAAAGAGTACATGGGCGTTTTACGAAAAACCTTTGTTATTGACGAAGAGGGCGTAATCGCCGAAATTTTCGAAAAAGTAAATACAAAAGATCACACAAATCAGATTATTGAAACGTTAAATCTATAACCTATTCTGAACATGACAAAAGAGGAAAGAGCTCAAATGAATAAGGAAAAGCTGAAAGCGCTTCAGCTAACAATGGATAAAATTGAAAAGAGCTATGGTAAAGGCTCGATAATGCGCATGGGCGACCAGGGCGAACAGGATATTCCTGCCATTTCATCCGGATCTATTGCACTTGACGTAGCTTTGGGGATTGGTGGTTTCCCGAAAGGCCGTGTAATCGAGATTTACGGTCCAGAATCGTCGGGTAAAACAACCCTGGCTATTCACGCTATTGCCGAAGCTCAAAAAGCCGGAGGAATTGCCGCAATTGTAGATGCCGAGCATGCTTTCGATCCGTACTACGCCCGTAAACTGGGTGTTGATATTGATGAACTTCTAATTTCGCAACCCGATAACGGTGAGCAGGCTTTGGAAATTACCGATAACCTGATTCGTTCGGGTGCGTTGGATATTGTGGTAATCGACTCGGTTGCTGCATTAACACCAAAAGCCGAGTTGGAAGGTGAAATGGGCGATTCAAAAATGGGACTTCAGGCACGTTTAATGTCGCAGGCACTGCGTAAGCTTACGGCCAACATCAACAAAACAAAAACCTGCTGTATTTTTATTAACCAGTTGCGCGAGAAAATCGGTGTTATGTTCGGTAACCCTGAAACTACAACCGGTGGTAATGCACTTAAATTTTATGCATCGGTACGTTTGGATATTCGCCGCATTGGCCAGATTAAAGATGGCGACGAGGTGAATGGTAACCACGTACGTGTGAAAGTGGTGAAAAACAAGGTGGCACCACCATTCCGCAAAGCAGAGTTCGATATTATGTATGGCGAAGGAATTTCTAAATCGGGCGAAATCATCGATTTGGGCGTTCAATACAACATTATCAAAAAAAGCGGATCGTGGTTTAGTTATGGCGAAACAAAATTAGGACAGGGACGTGAAACTGTACGTCAGTTGGTAATCGACAATCCCGAGCTTGCTCAGGAATTGGAGACGAAAATTATTGAAGCCATTACCGGAAAAGTAACCACCACAACAGAATAAATTATACTGATATAGGCAGAATATAACGGGTGAATTGATTCTGTCGATTCATCCGTTTTTTTTATAAGGAAGGACTAAAATTGAAGTAGTTATTACAAATAATAATAGATAAAAAAAATCGTATGAAAGTGTTAAAGTTTGGTGGAACATCCGTAGGTTCCGCCGCAAACATTAAACGTGTAAAAGACATTGTACTAAACCAGAACGACGATGTTGTTGTGGTTGTTTCGGCCTTTGGTGGCATAACCGATAAAATTCTGACGGCAGCGCACAATGCTGCCTCTGGTACAGGCGACTTTCATACGGAACTTACGGAAATCAGACAGCGACACGACGAAACAATCAATGAGCTTTTTAACGGTTCAGGATCGGTAAAAGAAAAGGTTGACGTGTTACTCGACGAACTGGAAAAATTGCTGACAGGTATAACTTTGGTGGGCGAATTAACATTGAAAACGCTCGACCGGATTGCCGGTTTGGGTGAGCGGATTTCGTCGCATATTGTTGCCGAATTTATTGGTTGCCCCAGAAAAGACTCGTCGGAATTTATTCAAACCGACAGTAACTTTGGGAAAGCTGTAGTTGATTTTAGCGTGACCAACAGCAAAATCAAAGAAACTTTTACCGGTTTTAAAGGTATGGCAGTTGTGCCCGGATTTATCTCGAAAAATGCCAAAGGCGAATTTACAACGCTGGGCCGCGGTGGATCTGATTTTACTGCCGCAATTTTGGCTGCAGCACTCGATGTTGAAATTCTGGAAATATGGACTGATGTAAACGGTTTTATGACGGCCGATCCGCGCGTGATTCGCAAAGCTTACACCATTCCGGAGATTTCTTATTCAGAAGCCATGGAGCTTTCGCATTTTGGTGCTAAAGTAATTTACCCGCCAACCATTTTGCCGGTTTACCAAAAAGGAATTCCTATCCAGATAAAAAATACGTTCGATCCGGAAAACCCGGGAACCAAAATTGTAAAAGGCGTAAAAAATGGTTTCGACCGTCCGATTAAAGGTATTTCATCTATTTCCGGAATTACGCTCGTTACTTTGCAGGGTATTGGAATGGTGGGAGTTACCGGTATTTCGATGCGTTTGTTTACCGCGTTGGCAAAAGTAAATGTAAATGTGATTTTGATTTCGCAGGCATCATCGGAAAATTCAATCAGTGTGGCCATTGAAGAAAAAGCACTGGATGTGGCCGAAGCTGCCATTCGCGAAGAATTTGAAAAGGAAATTGCCGCCGGGCAGGTGAGTAAAATAGATCTGGAAAGCAGCGTTTCGGTGGTTGCAATTGTTGGCGAGAACATGAAACACACCACCGGTATTGCCGGAAAACTGTTCTCTACGATGGGAAAAAGCGGGGTGAATATAATTGCCATCGCGCAAGGAGCGTCGGAATTGAATATTTCGTGGGTAGTAAAAAACGATGACTTGCGAAAAACCTTAAATGTGGTGCACGAATCGTTCTTCCTGTCGGAGAATGTGGAGCTGAATATTTTCCTGATGGGAATCGGAACCGTTGGAGGAAACCTGCTTAAGCAGATCAAACAACAACAGCAGCGCCTGTTAAAAGAAAACCATTTACGCTTAAAGTTAACCGGGATTGCCAACTCAAAAAAAATGCTCTTTAACCGCGATGGAATCGAAATCGAATCCTTTAAAGAGCAGTTGGATGCTTCGGAAAAAACATCGTCGTTGCAGGGTTTTGTTGATGGGATTAAGGAAATGAATATTTACAATTCAGTGTTTGTGGATTGTACGGCCAACGACGCGGTTGCGGATCTTTACAAAGAAATTTTAAGCTCGAACGTTTCCATTGTTACGGCCAATAAAGTAGCCGCATCATCGGAATACGATAATTATGCCGAACTGAAAAAAATCGCCAAAAAGAAAGGGATTAAATTTCTTTTCGAAACCAATGTTGGCGCAGGTTTGCCAATTATCAATACGCTGAACGATTTGGTAAATTCGGGAGATAAAGTATTACGGATTGAAGCCGTTCTTTCCGGCACGCTCAACTATATTTTTAATACCATTTCAGCTGAAATCCCATTGAGCAAAACCATAAAAATGGCGAAGGAAGAAGGTTATTCAGAGCCCGATCCGCGTGTGGATTTAAGTGGTGTTGACGTAGCCCGTAAAATTCTGATTCTTGCGCGCGAGTCGGGTTATCGTATTGAAATGGAGGATATTTCGATCAACCGATTTGTACCCGAAGAATTATTTGCCGGTACGCTTGAAGAATTTTGGGCCGGTGTTCCAAAGTTGGATGCCAGATTTGAAACCGAGCGTCAGCGCCTGGAAGCCGAAAATAAGAAATGGCGTTTTGTGGCGAAGTTCGAGAACGGTAAAGCCGAAGCCGGTTTGCAGGAAGTAGATGCTACGCATCCGTTTTACGACCTGGAAGGAAGCAATAACCTGGTAATGTACACCACCGAACGTTATCACGAATTTCCGATGCTGATAAAAGGCTATGGTGCCGGTGCTTCGGTAACCGCTGCCGGTGTATTTGCCGATTTAATAAAAGTGTCGAATATTTAGAACAAAGTTGCTGCTAAAAACATACTTATAAATAAACAGTGCAAAAAAACGTTGAAGACCGGTTGCCTACTGCTGTCACCGTGCACTGGTCTTCCTTATATTTTCTGAACAACATGAAGCATATTATAATCCTTGGCGATGGCATGTCCGACGAGCCACTCGCTGCCTATGGCGGGAAAACTCCGCTGCAAATGGCAAATAAACCACATATCGATTGGCTGGCAAAAAACGGCCAGTCGGGCTTATTAAAAACCGTACCCGAAAGTATGCATCCGGGCAGCGAAATTGCCAATATGGCCGTATTGGGCTACGATGTTGAAAAGGTTTTTGAAGGCAGGGGAGTGTTGGAAGCGGCCAGTATGGGTGTTGAATTGCAACCCGGAGATTTGGGTATGCGTTGCAACCTGATTTGTGTGGAAGATGAGAAAATTAAAAACCACTCGGCCGGACACATTTCAAATGAAGAAGCCGAAGAACTGATCCGTTTTTTGGACGAGAAACTCGGAACGGATAAAATTAAATTCTACCCAGGCGTTTCGTATCGTCATTTATTGGTGATTAAAGGTGGGGTAAAAGATTTTGCCTGCACACCACCGCACGATGTGCCCGGAACTCCATTTGCCGGTTGTTTGCCAAAAGCCAAAACTGAAGCAGCACGAAAAACAGCTGATTTAGTTACCGATCTGATTTTAAAATCACAGGAATTATTAAAAGATCATCCGGTAAACCAGAAGCGTAGAGCAGCCGGGAAAGATCCGGGTAACTCTGTTTGGCCCTGGTCGCCGGGCTACAAGCCGGCTATGCCAACATTAAAGGAACTATTTGGTGTTGAGAATTCGGCGGTGATTTCGGCGGTTGATCTCATTCACGGAATTGGTGTTTATGCCGGAATGAAAGTGATTCATGTTGAGGGTGCAACCGGTTTGTACGATACCAATTACGAAGGAAAAGCACAGGCCGCAATTGACGCATTGAAAGAAAACGATTTTGTATATCTGCACATCGAAGCCAGTGACGAAGCCGGACATGAAGGCGATGTGGAGCTGAAAACAAAAACCATAGAATACCTCGATCAGCGTGTGGTAAAATACATTCTGGAAGAAACGACTAAAATGGAAGAGGATGTGGCAATTGCTATTTTGCCCGATCATCCAACGCCGTGTGCCCTAAAAACGCATACCCGCGATGCCGTTCCGTTTACCATTTATAAACCGGGGGCAGAAGCCGATGCGGTGGAAGTTTACGATGAGTTCGATCCACGCAACGGCGTTTTTGGAACTTTGCAAGGCGATGAATTTATTCGTGCATTTTTGAAATAGATTCCATCCGGGGATCAAGCGGTGTTAAATTTATGATATCTGTCATATTTTGATAGTGTGGAGAATCTTGACTTCATCTCAAAATTCTATTTTTGTTCTTGCAATGCAATATTATAGTACAAATAAAAATACTTCTGATGTTTCTTTGAAAGAAGCAGTTGTAAAAGGATTGGCGGCCGATAACGGATTGTTTATGCCCGAGCGAATTGAAAAATTCGATCCTGCTTTTTTTGACGAAATCCAAAATTTGTCGTTTCAGGAAATCGCCTTTGAAGTAGCAAAGAAATTCTTTGGCGAAGATATTGAAGATACAAAATTGAAGGAGATCGTTTACGATACCTTGCAATTTGATTGTCCGGTTATAAAGGTTACCGATTCTATTTATTCGCTGGAGCTGTTTCATGGGCCAACGCTGGCGTTTAAAGATGTTGGTGCACGTTTTATGGCGCGTTTGCTCAATCATTTTTTGGGAAAACAAGAGAAGCTGGTAAACGTATTGGTGGCCACATCGGGCGATACCGGAAGTGCTGTAGCCAATGGTTTTCTGGGCGTTGAGGGCATTCATGTGTATGTGCTTTATCCGAAAGGAAAAGTAAGCGATATTCAGGAATCGCAGTTTACAACATTGGGGCAGAACATTACAGCGCTGGAAATTGACGGAACTTTTGACGATTGTCAGCATTTGGTAAAAACGGCTTTCCTCGACGAGGAGCTGAATAGAAAACTGGTGTTAACATCGGCAAACTCTATAAATGTTGCCCGTTTTCTTCCGCAGGCGTTTTATTATTTTAATGCCTATGCCCGTCTGAAAGAAGCCGGAAAATTAGATAATAAAGAGTTAGTAGTTTCAGTGCCCAGCGGGAACTTTGGAAACCTGACCGCGGGATTGATCGCATCAGAAATGGGATTGCCGGTAAAACAGTTTATTGCCGCCAACAACGAAAACGATGTGGTTTTTCAGTACCTCAAAAGCGGAGAATACAAACCACGCCCATCGGTTGAAACCATTGCCAACGCTATGGATGTTGGGGCACCGAGTAACTTTGCCCGTATTCTCGATTTGTACAAAAACGAGCACTTCTTGATTGCCGAAAAGATTAAAGGTTACCGCTATTCTGATGAAGAAATCAGAGAGGTGATTTTAAAAGTGTACAACGAGCGCAACTATTTATGCGACCCACACGGGGCTTGTGGATGCCAGTCGTTAAGCGAGTATTTATCGGAAAACGAAATTGGTGTTTTTTTGGAAACCGCACATCCGGTAAAGTTCACCGAAACGGTAGAGAAAGTGATTGGAAAAGGCAAAGTAGAATTGCCGGAAAAGCTTGCTGTTTTCATGAAAGGTGAGAAAAAAAATGAACAAATGACTTGTTCATTCGAAGATTTTAAGACTTATCTTTTAAATCGCTAGCATTAGAAGGGACCAAAATGAACTGTTAACCAATTTTGATGTTTTTTTAGTGTGATTATAGATATTATGGATAAATTATTAAATTTAGCGTATTACTTTTAGCCCCATGAAGTAATATAAGTTAAAAGAGTACTATGCTCTAAAGAAAGTTAATGTTAACAAGATTAATATATGAGACAACTAAAAATTACCAAACAGGTTACTAACCGCGACACCCTCTCGCTGGACAAGTATCTGCACGAAATTGGAAAGGTAGAGTTGTTGTCGGCCGAAAAAGAAGTGGAGTTGGCCAAACGCATAAAAAAAGGTGACCGTGAAGCTTTGGAAACGCTGATAAAAGCAAACCTGAGGTTTGTAGTTTCGGTTTCGAAACAATACCAAAACCAGGGGCTAAGTCTGCCCGACCTGATTAACGAAGGAAATTTAGGATTGATAAAAGCTGCGGAGCGATTTGATGAAACCCGCGGATTTAAATTTATTTCGTATGCTGTTTGGTGGATCCGCCAATCAATTCTTCAGGCCTTGGCCGAGCAATCGAGAATTGTGCGTTTGCCTTTAAACAAAATTGGCTCGATTAACAAAATCAACAAAGCATTTAACAAGCTGGAACAGGAATTCCAGCGCGAACCTACCGTTGACGAAGTTGCCGAGTTAATGGAATCAAAACCGGATTTGATTGAGGATTCTATGAATTTTTCAAGCACTCATGTATCAATGGATGCGCCGCTTCGTGAAGAGGAGGCAAATAGTTTGTACGATGTAATGCTAAACGAAGATTCACCGGATCCTGACGGCGAGCTGATGGATAATTCACTTCGTAAAGAAATTGAACGATCATTGTCTACACTTGGAGAACGTGAGGCTGAAATTCTGCGGTATTACTTCGGGTTGAAAGGATATCAACCACATACGCTGGAAGAAATTGGTGATGTTTTTGGATTAACACGTGAGCGCGTTCGACAGATTAAAGAAAAAGCAATTAAAAAACTAAAAAATCAATACCGAAACAGGTTGCTAAAATCATACCTGGGTAAATAAACTACATTTATGAGAGCTTTGATAGCACCCTCCATTCTGTCAGCTGACTTTAACAATCTTGGAAAAGATATCGAGATGATCAATCAAAGTGAGGCTGATTATATTCATTTTGATGTGATGGATGGCGTGTTTGTGCCGAATATTTCATTCGGAATTCCTGTAATAGAACATGTAAATAAAATTGCCCAAAAACCGCTCGATGTGCATTTGATGATTGTTGATCCGGATAAATTCATCGAGCCTTTTGTTGAGGCAGGCGCATCAATTATTACGGTGCATTACGAGGCTTGTCGTCATTTACACCGTACGGTTCAGTTAATAAAATCGTTTGGTGCCAGTGCCAGCGTTTGTTTAAATCCACATACGCCGGTAGCCGTTTTAGAGGATATTATCGGCGAGCTGGACATGGTGTTGCTGATGTCGGTAAATCCGGGTTTTGGTGGGCAGAAATTCATTGAAAATACTTACAGGAAGGTGGCACAATTGCGTAAAATGATTGATGACGCAAACTCGGATTGTAAGATTGAAATTGATGGTGGCGTAAACTACGAAACAGGCAAAAAGCTGCTCGATAAAGGAGCCGATGTGCTTGTTGCCGGAAGTTTTGTTTTTAGTGCCGAAAATCCAAAAGAAATTATTTCAGGATTAAAATCATTGTGATGAGCGCACGACGTTGTCGTTGCACTCTTCAATATTCTTTTCAATAACCTTTCGTGGTAAGTCGCGCAAAGCACAGTCGCCCGCAGCGCAGTCGGAGCAGTTGTGTACCATGGTAATTTTATCCTTTTTAAAATCGGTTGTTTTCGTTTTTTTTGCCGGTTTAAAAAAACGACGGTACATTTTTAATCCTGCCCAAAAAACGGCAGCAGCAATAATCAGGTATGTCAGAATTTCCTGGATCATATTACATGAATAACATTCCGATATTGTAGGTTACAAACGCTGCTATCCATGCCAGTGCGGTGGTGTAAAATACCGAGAAGGCTGCCCATTTCCACGAACCTGATTCGTTTTTAATGGTTGCCACAACCCCAATACATGGGAAATACAACAGAATAAAAATAATAAATGCCAGTGCGGCAGGTGTGGTAAATACAGCCTGTCCTTTATGCTTTCCTATCTGGTGAACTTCGTTTTGTAATTTTTGTTGCAGGTTGATGGTCGTTTCGCCATCTTGTGTTTGGTAAAGAACTCCCATGGTACTCACTACAATTTCTTTTGCCGGCAGACCGGCGACAATGGCAATACTCATTTTCCAGTCGAAACCAAGCGGACTCATTATTGGTTGAATAAATTTGCCTGTTCGCCCGATATAAGAGTTGATCAAACGATCGGATTCCATGGCATGATTTACTTCTGCTATGCGTTCTTCTTTTTGCGTTTCCGGTATTTCCGAATTTATTATCTGCTCAATTTGTTGTTCAAAACCGGCTGTATTCTTTGTTTTTCGCGGGAAATACTCCAGTGCCCAAATAATAATTACTCCCAACAAAATAATGGTCCCGATTTTTTTCAGGTAATGTTGCGTTTTGTCCCACATATGGTACACCACATTTCGGAATGTTGGCAGCCGATAGGTGGGGAGCTCCATTACAAACGGTGTTTCTTTATTCTTAAAAACCGTTTTGTTGAGCACCTGCGCTGTAATAAACGCAAAGAGAATTCCAACGGCATAAATTCCTATTAAAACCCATGCCTCGTATTTCTGGAAAAAGGCCGAAATAATAAGTATGTAAACCGGTAGCCGTGCACTGCACGACATAAACGGAATGATAAGCATGGTAAGAATGCGGTCGCCACGATTTCGCATGGACCGTGTTGCCAGAATGGCCGGGACATTGCATCCAAATCCCATAATCATTGGTATAAATGAACGGCCGTGCAAGCCAAAGCGGTGCATAATATTATCCATAATAAAAGCAGCACGAGCCATGTATCCCGAGCCTTCGAGCAAGGATATAAAAAAGAACAGAATCAGGATGTTGGGCAAAAATATCACTACACTTCCGGCGCCACCAATAATTCCGTCAACCAACAGGTCGTTCAGCATTCCATCGGGGATTATGTTGCCCACAAAATTGCCCAATGCCACTACTCCGGCATCAATCCAGTCCATGGGGTAAGCTCCCAGTTTAAAAGTAGTCCAGAAGATAAAAAACAAAAGTGCCGTAAAAATCGGAAATCCCAGGTAGCGGTTCGTTAGCACACTATCAATTTTTTCCGATTGCGTTTTCTTTTCCTTTTGTTTGTTGCTGTAAGTTTCGCGTAAAGCACCGGCAATAAAACTGTACTTGGCATTGGCAATAACCGTTTCGCTATCGTCGTTTTCCAATTGTTCTATTTTCTTTATTTCTTTCAGGGTAACTTCTTGTATTTCGTCGAAATTGGAGTATTTCGAAAGCAGTTCGATTACCTGGTTGTCTTTTTCAATCAGTTTAATGGCCAGAAAACGCGATGAAATCTTATCGGTAATCGGTTTGTCTTCTTTAATTTTCTGACGAATGGTGCGTATCGACTGTTCTAGTTCCTTTCCGTAATTGATATGGATATGGCGCGAAAAGTTGTCGCGGCCCTCAAAAACTTCGATAACTTTTTCAATTAACGAATCAAGCCCTAATCCTTTTGAACTAACCGTGGGGATAAGCGGAATTCCAACCAGTTTCGATAACTCTTCCTTGTCCAGTTTTAGCTTGTTCTTTTCCAGCTCGTCGAACATATTCAGGGCCATAATAACCCGCAAATCCATGTCGATCAATTGTGTAGTAAGAAACAGGCTTCGTTCCAGGTTGGTCGAATCAAGTACATTAATTACAATGTCAGGCGTTTGTTCGTAGATAAACTTCCTTACAAATATTTCTTCTTTTGAATAGGCTGTTAAACTGTAGGTGCCGGGCAGGTCGTAAAAGTTGAACGTATAATCGCCGTTTTTAAAAGTGGCTTTATGAATGTCAACCGTTACGCCGCTGTAATTGCCAACTTTTTCTTTCGAGCCGGAAATAAAATTAAACAACGTGGTTTTTCCGCAATTGGGGTTGCCTACCAATGCAATATTGATTGTTTTGGTACGCACCGAATTGTCGATAAGATCTATGTTCCTGTCGATGGTACCTTCGAAATTGTTGGTTGATGTTTTTTTGAACTCGGAGGCTGGAATAACCTCAATCCGATCGGCTTCCGATTTCCGTAGCGTAATATTATAGTTCAGAATTTTGTATTCACTGGGACCTTTAAACGGAGAATTTTTAATGGCCCGAACTTCGTTGCCACGGATAAATCCCATTTCAGTAATCCTCTTCCGGAACGAACCATGACCTAAAACTTTGGTGATTACCACCGGCTCATTATTTCTTGCTTCGCTTAATTTCACTCTCCCCCTGCTTTCTGTATTTAAATTAAATAAAAATAAGCCTACAAATATATTTAAATTCCGATGATAAAAAATAAAATATATTTGTTCTTTACATAGTTACAACAAGTCACTACTTTTGTTCGAACGAAGGAGGTTAAATGGAGGAAGATAAATTTTATAATAATATTCAGAAAGCATTGGACGATTTGCCCGAAAACTTTAGTATTCTGGAGGAACAGATAGATGTTGGCATTCAGATGGAATACTTTGAATTTGCCCGACTATTGAAGGACAGGGACACATCGGAAGAATGTTTTGAGGCGAGAGAAGAACTTTTTGACAAGGACGTTGACGAAGAACGCAAAAAGGAGATACTTACAGCTATAGCGGTGTACGACGATGTGAAAGCATACCGTACGCTTGAGAAGTTTGTTGAAGAGACTGAGGGCGACCTGAAGCAATGGGGAACGCTTGCTTTGCAGGAGAGCAGGATGCTGATGCATAGTTCGTTACTCGATGAGCAACAGGTGTTTATATCGACCGGGCTGGGCGGAAAAGGCAAAAAACTGCGGTATTTTGTGGTGTTTCTTTCGGTTAACGAAAACGAAATGTTAACAGAAACGCAACAAAAGCTTCTTAAAGATGAGTTAATATTCGAGCTTAACAAGCAGGAAGGTGTATTTGAATCGATGGACTTTATGGAAGGTTTTTCATCGGCTCTGGTAATGTTGCCGATTACCGCCGAAATCAAAGATACATTTCAGAATGTAATCAACGAGTGCAATCAGTACGGTGGTTTTTTACGCGAAGATATGGTAATTACCAATGTTAAGATTTTGTCGCGTAGCGAGATTATACAATTAATTCATCAAAAGGAAAATAAGAATAACAATGAGTTGGAAAACGAATAAGATAAATGTGGCAATTCAGGTGCTTCCTGAAGCCGACGGAAAAATAAAATACGAGTTGGTTGACAAAGCAATTGAAACCATTCAGAAATCGGGATACCGTTACCAGGTGTGCCCGTTTGAAACAGTAGTAGAGTGTGAATTTAATGAATTTCCGGCGTTGCTGGAGCGAATTCATGAGGCCTGTGGCGAAGCAGGAACACAACGAATGATCACCAATATGAAGCTTCAGGTAAATTTTGAAAAAAATGTGGCCATTGAAGATAAAATGGAAAAATACGCGTAATTATTTTGCTGTTAGGCGGTTGAATGCTTCGGCAGAAAAGCAGGCGAAAATGAATTGTAATTTATTTCAATAAAATTTCTGCACAGATTTGTATTTATACAAATAAGCGCTATATTTGCACCGCTTTAAAAGCAAAAACGTTCTGGACCTGTAGCTTAATTGGATAGAGCACCTGACTACGGATCAGGAGGTTAGGGGTTCGAGTCCCTTCAGGTTCACTTGGAAAAAAGGAGTTGCAAGAAATTGCAACTCCTTTTTTATTTTAGGTGAATTAGATGTAAAACAAATTGACGTTAATCTTTATGGGATCAGTTCTAAAACCTGGGGGATTTGATATTTTAAAGGATTAGTTTAAAAATACGGTGGATTACTTATTTGTACGAGCTACATGAAATTCAGTAAAATTATACCGATTTAACAACAAAGTGTCGCATTTTTTCATTTCATTCAGAACACTCCGGCGTTGTAGTATCGGCATTAACCATTGTAATTCGGGCAACAGTATAAGATATGCATTACCCCTCACCCTTCTATGTTGTAATCCAAATTTTATTTTTAGCATTTTGCTCATTATTAGCTATTTGTATTTCTTCAAAATAATACCTTCGGGCAATACAGAGCCAGCAGGTTTTCCTCTCCTGGTTAAATCCTTAGCGGGTTCGATGCCCGCTAAGGATTTAAAGTAACCTTCGGTATAAAATTTCGCCGTTGGTTACCCCTCCTGGTTTTCCAAATCCGGTCTATAAAAACACCCTTCTATTAACGGACACCTAAAAACGGGCCGCATACCTGTGTTCAATTTATTATAGATAAGAGCCGCAGCCTCTCGGAAACAGACACCTTACGGGCTGCAAGGGCAAAGTAACGGTCTCTTTATCATTGAAGTGTTTTTAGCACCAGTCTGGATTTTACTGTACAACTGAATGCACATATTCTTTTTCATTTTTCATTACATATCTTATCCTGTTCAGTAATTTCTTTGCAATTTTTATAATTGCCTTGTTGGGCTTCATTCTTTTACAAAGTTCTAAGTAACACTGTGCCAAAGCCGGATCGTTCCGTGAAGCTATCCAGGCGGCTTCTATAATTATGCCTCTAAGTGGCTTGTTTGAACGAGAAGTAATCTTTCCTGTTTTATCATTCTCTCCTGATGTATTTGTTCTGGGCACGAGCCCAACAAATGAACACAATTTATCAAGGTTCTTGAACCGTAAAATCGTTTCAAGTTCTGAAAGCAGGGTAACTGCTACTATCAAGCCTATACCAGGAATACTCCTGAGTAGCTTGATCTTAAAACCATACATCACTTCTTTCTCCAGCTCTCTTAACTTACGGTTTATTTTTAACAGCTCTGCCCTTAAATGTTTTACTGTTGCCAATGTGCTTTGTAAAACCATACCTCCATAAGGAGTAGACTGTTGTACCTCTTCGAGCCATTGGGTAAATTTCCCGGACCAGTATGTGGAAGCCTGGGCCAGGGGGCCGGGAATCGCAATACCAAAACAATGAAGATGTGATTTTATCCGGCTTTTATGTCTTGATATTTCTTTTACCAATGTTTTACGGTAACGTACCAGCGACCTTAGTTCTTCTGTTTCTTTATCAGGGACATGAATACCGGTGAGTTCCCCGTTCTTTAATGAACGGGCTATCTTACGACTATCGCGACGATCTTCTTTTTGTTTGCGTTCTTTATCTGTAGTCGGAATATCGGCTGGATTGACTACAATACTTTTTATACCATACTTCTCTAAATTTCGGTGAGCGCTGAATCCACAGAAACCAGCTTCATAAGCAGATAAATAATTACCCCCGGGAAAAGTACGTTGAAGGTAAGTATACAAAGTCCCTGCATCAGGATTTTGTGATATCGTCTTGGTTAAACTATTTTCAGTCATTACCGTTACTGTCCAATTTTTTAAATGGGCATCGATTCCTATATAAATGTTTTGTCCCTGAAAACTAATTATTTTAACTTTCCCTTGCATAAGTGTTCATCTTTTTTTGTTTCGCAAAAACTAATTTACAAAACTTGGATGCTTATGCACTTTTACAAACATACAGCCTTTCGGGAGCTCCCCTCACGAGGAGAGCCTGTTGTTAGGAAACTGTAATAGCAGCACCAAATCCTCTTCCGGTTACTAAAAAACTGTTTTCCCTTTATAAGGGAAAATGTCGACAGTTAAGCTTGGGAAATCCCGTACTTTACGTCGGGAACAAAAGGGTAGAAAGAGTTATGAAGTCCTATTAATTCCATATATTGACTTCCTTATGAGTTCATTTATCGTTAAAAAGTGAAAATGACAAAATTTATGCTCCCCCAGAAATTTCATGTGACCCAAATTGATCTAAAAATATTGGATCACCTATAATTCATAAATTTTGTTTTACATTACGAAATAAACTTATTTCTAGTAAGCATTATCTGCCTTAGTGTTAAGGTAATTAGTGCAGGCCAACGATAGGGATGATTGCCAATCTCAGAAAATAGCATAAAAAAACCTGAATGAGGTAGTCTCCTGAAGCCTTTCTTGCTTCTGAATTCCCCATTCAGGTTTTTTAAGTGAATTATTTCGTCGGTCAAAAAAAACAGTAGCAGTCTAATCGTTTTCCTTATTGGCTGTGGTTGGTTTTAATACCAGGAGCTGCAAAATAACTGCGGCTGCAACCGGAATGGCCAACATAGCCATGTCGCGGCCCAGGTTGCCCGAATCGGTTGATTTACCAAGCAATTCGGTAACAAACGCACCTGCAAATACCCCGGTAAGGTTCATCAGTCCGTAGCCCGCGGCACGATGGCGTGGCGAAACAAACTGACAAAGAATGGGCATATTGTTGGCATCGAACATTCCAAAACCAATTCCGAACAAAACGCCACCACCAATAATGCCGGCAAATCCTTGTCCCATGCCAAGCAAGAGCAAGGCCGGAATCATCAGCGAAAGTCCGATAGCGCCGGTATAAATGCGCCCGCGCACGTTAAAACCAATCCAGCGGTCGGCCAAAATACCTCCCGATATTACCCCGATAAACGACGAGGCAGCAATGGTAATGGTGGCCAGCGGTCCGGCTTTTGCCATGTCCATGCCCAGGCTTTCGGAGAATAAGGTTGGAAGCCAGTTTTTTGTTGCCCACCCCGGGAAACTTGGCGCTGCAAAATAAAAGAGAATCACCCAAAAACTGATGGTTCCGAGCAGCATGCCTAAACTTTTGGTGATGGATGAAAAACCACCGCTTTTAACAGCTGATGTTTCTTTTGTTGCCGGCGCACTGGCAAAGCGATCTTTTTTCTCGCGCAGGAAAAAAACAAGCACAAGACTGTAAGCAATACCAATCAACCCAAAGGAATGGAACGCGGTTTGCCACGAAAACTCGTGCGCCACGGTAGCACCAAAGCCACCAACTGCCTGCCCCAAATACAAACCGGTCATGTGAATACCAATGGCCAGCGAGCGGGTGCGTCCTTCGTGGTAGTCGGCAATAAGTGCCAGTGCTGCAGGAATATAAAGTGCTTCGCTAATGCCCATAATGGCGCGCAAAACATACAACACCTGGAAATTACTGGAGTAGCCCATCGACAGGGTTACGCCCGACCAAACGGCCAGACTGCCAACAATCAGCCACTTGCGATTCACGCGGTCGGCAATAATGCCGGCCACCGGGCTCATCAATCCGTAAATCCACAGGAATACTGCCATCAGGCGGCCAAAATTCTCGGCCGTTTCCAGTTCCTGAATGTCGATCATCATCGATACTTTCATGGTTGAAAGCATCTGACGATCCATATAGTTCAATAAAGCTACTACCCACAACAGGCCTACAACTACCCAGGGATAATATGATTTTTCTTTGATTTGATTCATTTTAATTCGTTTTGATTTATTTTCTAGTCAATGGTTAAAACCCTGCAATTTTATTGCAGCTACTCTAGTTTCTGTAAATTTCCATTTTAAAAGGAAGTAGATTTGAGTACAGAGATTTGAGTATTGAGAAACTTGTTCGTGTCTGTATTCTTCTCGCACTACTCATTACTTTATACTCATATCCTATTCTTTGTTCATTTTTAATTTCATTCAATTCTAAACCTATGTCTTTTCAGGGCATAGTGGTTTATTTTCCTTTGCTGTCTGTTTTTCAGCTTTCATCAGGTAAAAAAACTGGTATTATTCATACATGTCATTTAAATCAGCCGATGAAAGTTCTGCGATAAACTTTGCAATCTTCTTCGTTACATCTTTATAAAATTGTTCGCCTTTTTCGGCACTGGCTTGCTTCGGGTTTCCAACGCCGGTACTTTCCGTAATTGAAGTCCATTCCCGTTGAGCCCACGCCCAACGTTTCTTTAAACCTTCCGTTTTGAATGTTTTTGAAGCCCCGTCTCCGGCTATTTCTATTGGTAAAACCAAGTCAGGTTGGATGTGCATCATTACACTTGTTTCCAGTTCCCCTGCGTGATCTCCCGGTTCGGCAAAATACGCTTCTGCGTTAAAAGCTTTCCACCAGTCAATCGTACAAATAAAAACCTCCGGGTGAGTTACCGATAGCTCTCTGATCATTGGTGTAAAAATATTACCTCCGTGGCTATTAACAATAATCAGCTTTTTAATACCATGGCGCATAAGGTTTTCAACCATGTCCTTAAGGATAAGCATTTGCGTAGATGGCATCATGTTTAAACACAATTTCAAATCCAGCTGCCCGGTATTAACGCCCCAGGGTACTGCGGGAAGAACAACCGATCTGGCACCTTCCTCCCAGGCAAGCCGGGCGCTTTCCAAAGCAACTGCGTCCGACTCGTAAACGTCGGTTGCATAAGGCAAATGGTAATTGTGAGGTTCAATAGCACCCCAGGGAAGAATAGCTACATCGTATGTTTCATCCTTCACATCGGCCCAACAGCTCGCTGCTAAATTATACGTCTGTTTACTCATGCTTTTTTATTTTTCATTCAGTTTCTCCAGCGTTTTCCACACCTGGAACATGCCACGTGGTACATGGAAACAACCTTTCCATTTCCCGCCTTTTAAGGGCAGCAACACTTCTCCCTGACGATTCAGGTAGCCATACCATTCGCCGTATTCTGCGTCGGCAAAATGCGCCCACGAATAGTCGTGTACTTTTTCAAACCAGGCCAAACATTCTTCGTTTCCGGTAAGCGCATAGCCTTTAATCAGCGTAATTAATGTTTCGATGTGTACCCACCAGAGTTTCTGGTCCCATTCAAGCTGTTGCGGCGGATTTCCTTTTATGTCGAGGAAATAGAAAATACCGCCGAATTTTTCGTCCCAGCCGTATTTCAGCGTTCGCAATGCAATGTCAACCGCTTTTTGTGCCAGCTCCGGCCTTTTCAAGCGTTCCGACAAGTCCATGATAAACCACATGGCTTCGATGGCATGCCCCGGATTTAACAGGCGTCCTTCAAACGAATCGGAAAAACTTCCATCGGGATTTACATTTTCCAGAATCAGTCCCGAATCGGGCTGGTAGAACACCTCCATCACCTCGTGCAACACTTTCTCCACAGTGCTGTTTACCAATTCGGGGTCCAGCAAATGCTCGATTTCAAGCGCCAGGTTACACAAAATCATGGGCAGCGAAAATCCTTTTAATGGGCGGGTGCCGGGCACCAGTTTATTGTAGTCGCCTTTGGGGTTGTCGCTTCGTTTTAAAATATTCTGAAAGGTATCTTTTGAGATCGCAGCAAACTCGTCGTTTCCGGTGGCTTTGCTCAGCTGTCCAAAAGCCATTGTTGCAAAACAATCGGAAAAAATATTGTAAGGCTGCACCAGCGGTTTTCCTTCGCGGGTAAGCGAAAAATACCAGTTCAGCTTGCCGTCGTGGCCGTATTTCTGCAGAAATTCAGCACCATCAAGCGCAATCTGTAACCATTCCGGTTTTTGCTCTACTTCGTTGTATAATTTGGCAAACATCCATACCTGGCGGGCTTGCAGCCAAATAAATTTATCGGTATCAAACACTTCACCGTCGCGTTTCAGGCAGGTGAAATAACCGCCAAATTCTTTGTCGAGCGAATTGTTCTCCCAAAAGGGAACTACTTTGTTCAGCAGCTCGTTCTTATATTGTTCTGATAAAATTTTAAAATCCATCTCTTTCCGTTTAAACCATTATTTCTATTTGTTAACCGAAATTTCGGCGAAAGTAACTTTCGGAGTGCGCACACCCGGGCGGATTTCTCCGTTCGGAATAAATATCCGGTTCCCCGATTTTACCGTCAGGGTAGTTACCTGTGCCGGGAAGGGCAATGTGGCAGTCTCCCGGCATTCGTTGCTAAGCGTATTGTATAAAAATACTTGCTTGCTAAATCCCGGATGGCTTTCCAGGTGCTTAATTTTCCGGCTGTTGATTTCCGCTTTTTCACCGGGCGTTTCGGCTGCAGCAACAGCGTTGAGAAAGGCCTCGGTTTTGTTGAACAGTGTTCCATTATCGCCGCCAAAAAGCAGGATGTGATTTTCCCCCACAGCAGCGCCTGTTCCGGCGGCTAGAGTTACCGGGTTATTCTTATCCTGAGCGATATCGCCAACCTGCTCCCATACTTTTTTAGCAGGTGAATATTTCAGCACCGAACTAAAAAATGTGCTGAGCTCGCCCTCTCTGTTGCGGCCTCCCAAAACGTAAATACAATCTTCGTTTCCGTCGTTCTGACTTACTACCACGGCATTGGATAATGGGCCGGGCATGTCGGGAAGTGCTTCCCATTGGAAATCAGCTTTGGCCACATCGGCGCAATACAACGACGAGATATTCCCATCTTTTCCTGAGCCTCCAGCCACATAAACCACCGATCCTATAGTTGCCGCGCCGCCATTTGAAACGGCTACGGGAAAATCGGGCAGGCTGCTGATTTGCACTTCGCCCTGATCGAACTTCAGTTTTAAAACATCGGAAACAGGCCCGTTCACGTTTTCGCCACCAATGCAAATAACAGCGTCATTCACCGACACACAGGCTGAATAAGCCAACGGCTGCGGAAGTTTGTTATCGGCCACCTGCCATGCCGCATCCTTTTCGTTCAGGTTAAAAACGAAAATATCGTTGTAATAGGTTTTTGTTCCTCCCTGCCACGGAAAGGAATCCGGGAAATTGGAACCTCCGGCAACAATCAACATCCCGGAAGATACACCGGCCAAAGCACCTGCAAGCCCTTTTTGTTCCTGCTGCCCGGTGGCCGGTGGTATATCTGGCAAACTTCCCCAATTGATTTTCATTGTTGTATTTTTTTCGCCGGGAGAGCATTGTAAAATAATACCTCCCAGCATGAGTAATAAAATCAGGTTTACTTTTCGCTTAAAGGGTGCTGAAAAGTTCCTGCATTTGTAATTTCTGAACATCTTTTTCAAACGCTTTGTATGCTTCATTGCTCATATTTTTAATCGGCAAACGGAATTCGCCGCATTCAAAACCAATGTAACGCATGTAGGCTTTTCCGGTTGCAATACCACCGTATTTGCCCAACAGGCGAATCATGTCGATCGACAATTGTTGCAACTGACGTGCTTTGTCCAGGTCGCCCTTGTCGAAAGCATCAATAAGCTGGTAATACAATGGTGCTGCGTAGTTAAAGGTACTTCCAACACCGGCGCGTGCTCCCAATACCAATGCCGACAGCAGGTTTTCGTCGCGTCCCCACAGCATATCGTATTTACCATTTTTAAAGTTCATACAGCTCTGGAAATCCATAAAATCTTCGTGTGTGTACTTAATTCCAACTAAGTTAGGAATCATTGAATCGGCTTCCTGTACAAAGTCGAACATCGACACATTACAGCCTGTTAACACCGGAATGTGGTAAAAATACACCGGCATATTGGGTACGGCTTCGGCAACTTTTGCGCAAAACTCGGCCAACTGACCGGCAGCTCCCGGTTTAAAATAATACGGTGCCAGCAAAGCAATGGCATCAATACCTGCCTCGGCCGAATGTTGTGCATTCTCGATACACTCCTGGTACGATGTGCCACCAACCAGGTTAATGGTTTTAAGCTGTTTTTTATCCGACGTTGCTTTTACCCACGCTTCGGTAGTTTTCATTTTTTCTTTCTGGCTCAGGGCAACACCTTCGCCCGTAGAACCGTTTATAAATGCGCCAACTACCTTGTTTTTGTCCAACAATTCGGCATAGGCCGAAATTTTTTCATACACTACTTCTCCGCTTTTGTCCATTGGTGTAAACGGAGCAGCTACTAAGCCTTCGAATTTACTAATTGTTATACTCATAATTATTGTCTTTTATTTTATTACTAACCAATTTCATGGTCTATAAATGTCTTTTTATTGTTTTTGCCCAAACCCGGTAGCCTTCGCCTTTCAGGTGCAATCCGTCGTTGGTATAAATCGGATTCATCCAGTTGTTGCTGTCGTTTTTAAATGCCGCGAACAAATCCACAAAGCGAACATTGTTTTCGGCGCTCCAGTCTTTCAGGTGTTTGTTAATCCAGATTATCTCCTCAGTTTTTGAACAATGCCCGGCAAATTTCCCGAATTCGGGATTTACAGGTAAAATGCTCTGCAGGTAAAGCTGTGTTTTTGGCGAATCGGTTTTAATCTGCTCCGCAATTCTGCAGATGTTGTTAAAAACGGTGTCTTTCGAAATTCCCCTTGCCAGGTCGTTTATACCGATTAACAGAAACACTTTTGTCGGTTTCGACTTGGTTACTTCATTCAAACGAAACAACACTCCTTCGGTGACATCGCCGCTAATGCCGCGGTTTTTTATTCTTTTATTCTGAAAAAGCTCGGCCCATTCGCTACCGTCTGTTATGCTGTTTCCCAGAAAAATGATTTCTTTTTTGGTATTTGGAAGACTTTCAAACAGCGTTCGCCGCTGTTCGTAATACGTCGATTGAAATGCCTTTTTTGTTTCCTGTGCCTTTACTTGAGGTAAGAAACAAAAGGCAAAAAAGATGATTGTTATGACTTTCAGGTTTGGCATATTATTTTGTTTTAGTGGGGCACGAATCCGGGCATTCAACGCAAAAAGTTGAGGCCGGCCAGCCGTTTTCGTTTACCAGGTTGCCCCTGGAAAAAGGTTTCCAGCCGTAACGAACCTGTTCTATTATTTTATCTTTTGAATCGATAATGATTTTATTGTCTTTCAGCGTTGCCACAACCGGATGAAAAAGACCATCTGTTCCGGCCACTTCAAGCTCGCGAAGCGCTTCACCATCCGAAGTTTTTAACTGCGCTGCCTGCGAAAATGAAAGTATTACTTTTCCATTTTCCTGCGTTACCGTGCTGATTTGCGGGCCACCATCCGGAACGTCTTGCATCCCATAATTGCGCGATAAAGCCAGGTTGGCAAAACGTTCGCCAATTTCGATTTTATGCTTCGGATGCACATCCAGCGAATCGCCCAAATCGCTCGTTACCACCATCGCTGTGTTGGGAATAGTAAGCGCCAGCTCCCGTTGTGTTTCGCGGAAATATGGCCACGACGGACGGTTGATACTTGATAACTGTGCAAAATAGAAAGGCATTTCTGCATCGTTAAACGCCGAGCGCCACGATTTTACCAGCGCCGAAAAAGCATGCCTGAAATGTTCAGCATTGTGGGCATTCGACTCGCCCTGGTACCAGATGACTCCGGCCACCGGAATTCCTTGCACGAATGACATACCGGCTTCGTATATGTATGCCGGCTCGTAGGGATGACGCTGCAGTTTGTTTTCGGCCAGTGCAATGTTGGTAGCTGCCCGCTCGCGGCACCAGCCCTGTATAAAATCGTTGTGTTTCCAGTTGTTCAGTACATCCACCATGTACGGGTCGAACTCCAGCGTTTTGAGGTCGGTAAACGCTTCGGCCGGTGCGCCTCCAACGCTGAGTTGTATCAGTCCAACCGGAACATCCAGTTTTTCATTCAACAGTCGGCCAAACGTATAGCCAATTGCCGAGAATGTGGCTGCATCACCGGAATTGCTGCGCTTCCATTCGCCATCAAAAAAATCAAGTTGATTTACTTTTACCAGCGTGGTAGAGTCCCAGTTTTTATTATCGGTACGGGCAAGGTCTTTTAACTTGTAGAGGCGAAGATTGGTAAAGTCTGCCGCATTGTCAATCAGCGTTGAAGCATCGTTCGCCTGCTGCATCTGGAATTCCATGTTCGACTGTCCGGCACAAACCCACACTTCGCCCACTAAAATATCGTTAAACGTAATGGATTCCTCAGAATCGGAAGTTACTTTCAGCTCGTAAGGTCCCCCGGCAGCAACGGCATCAAAAGTTACCGACCATTCGCCATGTTCGTTGGCGGTAAACGTTCTTTTTTGCCCGGCAAAAGTCAGCGTAAGTTTGGTTCCGCTGTTGGCTTTTCCGAACACCGGAATGGGCTGCTTTTGCTGCAGTACCATGTGGTTCATAAAAACCGGCGCCAGGCTCAATCCGCCAAAATCGCCCGTAATATTTTCGTAAACGGTTTGCGCTAAAATTCCGGCTCCTTCCACATTTGGGTGAAGGGCATCGGGAAATAACTCGGGGCGGCCGTACAACGCCGGGTGCAAATCGATTAAACCCGTTTTGCTGTTTTTTGCCACTTGTTCGATGGCATCCTGAATTTGCCAGAACCAGTCGCGGGTGCCGGATTTAAAACGCGGGTGCGTATTAAAAATAGGAGTCATTTTGCAAACGAACACCTGTGGATTGCTGGAATTGTGCGTGCGAAACGAATCGATCAGCGCCATATAATCCGGCACAAACTCATCGCGGTAATTGGGCCAGTTCCGCGGGTCGGTATCGTTCAAACCAAGATGAATAATGATAATGTCGGCATCAAATTTCAGGGCCTCGGGATACTCGGGCATTTCCATATACGGACGGTGCCCTTTGGTTAAAAGCGTGGCTCCGCTGTGCCCGAAGTTTTGCACCTCGTAAGCATCGCCCAACAAACGCTGTAACTGCGAGGGATACGAATCGCGCTCTGGATTTTTCAGCAAATAGCCGCGTGTTACTGAATTCCCCACACAGGCTACTTTTATTTTCTTTTCTACATTTTGGTGTGATGAAATAGCATCCGCATTTCGGCCGATACCCGTCAGGAGCATCGCCAAAATAACCAACAGTACTATTTTTTGTAATTTCATTTGCTGAATTGTTTATTTTATTTCAGCTGAAAACTTCAGGCCTTCAACTTCTTTTATGGTTCCATTATCATCCTGCACGGGCACAAAAGTGAACATACGTTTCCATGTATCTTTTTTCACCGGAATTTTGAGCAGCACTTTGTTCCAACCTTTTTTCAGGTGAATGGAAGCCGGCTTTCTGAAAAAGTAATTTTCGTCGGTGAATGGAATTTCTTCGGTGTTGCTGGCCAGTCCCGGTTTATTCCATTTTGGCGCGGCAATCAGTTCGCCATTCAGCCAGGCTTTCGGATGGGTATTGTGCCATTCGCCATTTTGCGGAAACGGGCCTCCCCGGCGGCCTGCCGAGCGCGACCAGTCGTGAAATCCGATCCAGGCTCCAACCGTTTGCTCCTGTGGCGACCAAATTTGGGTGTACGCGTAATAGGTTCCCTCTTCCCGGGGGAAATATGACGGATAGCCAAAGTAGTGTGTCAATTGAATGGTGCCGCCAACAAAAGGCCCCTGCCAGGTGTAAGTGGCCGTATCAATTTGGTACGTTTCCTGCAAGGTATCTTCCACCGAAAACGCAGCATTAATATCGCCACCATTCGCTATCGGCCCCAGCACCTTCCACTTCGTGTTTGTTTGTTTCACATAAGGGAAAGGTTTGCCAGCGAAATATTTATCGCGGTGTTCGATCAACCGCTCTTCAAATGCACTGAATTCATTGAATAATTCACTTCCTTTTTCCGGCAGTATAGCCAGATAGTTCTCGCCAAAATCGGTTTTCTGGCCGGTCCACGAAGTTTCGGCGTAGGTAACAATTCCCGGATACACCGGATTTTGCACCAGAATGTCGTAAGCCTCGTTTACGTTGTTGTCGTTCCAGCAACAGAAAATGCCTCCCATTCGCAGCGAATCGCCGTGGGCAGCGCCGTTAATGTGGTCGAAGTACAACTGAGTGATGCCCGACAGTGGATCGAGATGGTTGACATAGTTTAAGCGGCAATCGATATAACGGTGCCCCGGTTTCGGATGCCCGTTCGACGACCACAATTGCGTAATGGAAACCGAATCTCCTTCGATATGCTGCCCCGGACGCCAAACAATGAGTTCGCGGCCATGGTGTTGCGTTACCCGCTCAAGCAGCGCCGGCAAAAGCGTTGGCGCCGGTCTTTCGTAGTCGTGCCATACCTCATCGGTTCCCAAATGAATGTAAGGCATAACCTCTGCCGGAGCCAGGCTGCACAATTCGTCAACCAGGTTGATTAAAACCGGCTGTACATGCGGATCGCTCATGGTTTCAAAGCCCATTGCTTTGCGGAAAGCAGCACTGTGCCCGGGAATGTCGAACTCGGGAATGAGCGTAATTTTTCGTTCCTGACAGTAAGCCACCAGTTCTTTAAAATCTTCCTGAGTGTAGAATTTTCCTTTTTCACGTGTCATACTTTCCGCCGCGTTCAACTGCGGATAGATTTTGCTCTCCAGACGCCAACCCGGATTTTCGGTCATGTGAAAATGAAACACGTTATACTTGTAGGCTGCCAATACATCGATTTGCTCTTTCAGCATATCCAAGGGCTGGAAATTCCGGCCCACATCCTGCATAAAACCACGAATGCGAAAAGCCGGCCAGTCAATAATGGCACAGCCTTTCAGATAACGTTTTCCATTTTTTTCGAAAACCAGCTGTTTTACAGTTTGCAGGCCGCGGTAAATTCCGGTTTCGCTTGTGGCTTCCAGAATCACCGAATCGGCTGAAACGCTTAATCGATAAGCCTCGTTATTATTCAGTTGAACTTCGGGGATTTCGGGAACAATGCGCTGCACAAAACACTGGCTGCTGTCGGCCAGGTTAAACTGTTGCGTGCGCCATTCCACTTGTTGTGGCATGGGGATTAAAGCAGGAGTAAAATCATTTTTACTCCTGCATGAAAAGAGTATTCCAACAACTAATAGAATTGTAAGGTATGGGTAATATTTTCGGTTTAAGTTCATTGAGGCATTAACTTTTTATTGTTGTAAAATATCCGCAACAGGAATGCTCTGAAAATAAAGTTCTTTTACCCCTTCATACAGAATCCCAACGGTTTCGTCATCAATCATAGTCATGCACGAATAGCCAAAGCCACCGGCTTCGTTAAGTTCTACCTGAGCGGCTTCGGGCCAGGTGATTCCTTCATCGAGGCTGGCTTTTATGGTCATGTTGGTACGATGATTTTTGTTATTTGGGTTTGAAAAGAACAGCACTCGTTTGTCTGCTCCATCGAAGGTTAAATCAGTAGCAATCAAACTGGCCATACAATTCGGTTCCTGCAGTGCCGAATTCGACGAAGGATGGATCTCCCAGGTTTTACCAAGGTCTTTTGTAATGGCAACGGCACGACCGTTTGTTTCCGATTTATCTTTTCGGTTGCGGTCGTCGCGCATGTTCAGCATCAGGCTGCCATCGCTTAATTCTACCACCTGTGCTTCGGTCGTATTTGTTTTGGCACCTGTTCCAATGGTCCATGTTTCGCCGCCGTCTTTGCTGTATATCAGTGTAGAATGTGGCGTGTAAGGGCCGCCATCAATTGCTTTTTCGTCCAGTTCGGCTTTAAACTGTGCCGGGAACACCAGGGTTCCGTCTGCCAGTGTAATTCCTTTTCCGGGGCCTTGCAGCAGGTACTGCCACGCCGGGTCTTTAATTTGTTCGGTAATATTAATTGGCTCCGACCAGGTTAATCCGTCGTCGGTACTTTTTACCAGCATAAACTGGCCGGTTTCCTCGGGCGACATTCCGGGTTTTGAAGCCCACCAGCCCATTTGACTTTTGTCGAATCCGTTCATCCAAACTGCGGCTACCCAAATGGTGTGGTTTACAGGATCGTACAACACGCTGGGATCGCCAATGCCATTTAACTCCTGCGGCAAACCGCCCCATTCGCCCATATCCATAATTACTTTCATGGGTTCCCAGGTTTGTCCGCCATCGGTACTTCGGCTCATACCTATATCAATGTCTTCCTGTAAATCTTTGCTGTTGTTGTAGCGGTTATCGTAAACGGCAATCAGCGTTCCTTTGTCGGTTGTAACTAATCCGGGAATGCGGTAAGTGTCGCAATTGTCCTGACCGGCAGCGCGTACCACCTTTGCGGGACGGAAAGCAAAAGGCTGCTCAACGTCGATGGCCAGGCGTTCGTTGCCCAATGTTAAAATGGCTTTTTCAACTGAAAAATGCTGTGTTAATACGGCATCATCTTTCACCTGAAACTGAATAGCCAGGGTATGGTTTCCGGAGGTAAGTACTGCATCGCCTTCAAGTACTATTTCATTACCGGCAAGAAGAAAGTCTGTTGCATAATTTGTAGTTATGGTGTCGTTGCTAAAAGCAGCAGTCCATTTCGCACTAAGTGATTTCAGCATTTCAGCGTTACTGCCTTCGGTAAGTACGAGGGTAATGTTTTTAAGGTTGAAAGTAATGCCCTGCTCAATGCCGAGATTTAGTTGAAAAACTTCGGGATTTTCGCGGTCCAAAAATAGCGGAACTCTTTTTTGACTGACAGAAGCGTTGGTTGCGCCTTCTATTTCGTTCTGGATTTTTGGGGTACATCCGGAGATGTACATTCCGCATACGGCTAGTAGAATAAGCAGGTAATTTTTCATTTTGTTAAATTGTTTGATTTCAAAGGTAAAAGATGAAACTCGCACTAAAAAAATTATCCTCGCGGATGAAATATGTTTGATATGCTTGTTGCATCTTAATTTATTTATTGTTGAGCAATTATAAAGACTAATCGGTAATTATCGAAATCTAAGGTCAGGGGCATCATTGCCCCTGACCGGATTTCATAACTAAACTAAATCTATGCGAAAATGCTATTTAATAACCACTTGTTTGTGTTAATTCCGAGTCGTTTGCAAGCATACTTTCTGAAATCGAATAATATATCTTATAAGCTTCAGAAGCATCAAGAGAAGCTACTTCGTTGAAAACATAAGATTCTCCGGCTCTTACAAGGTCCCACCATCTTTTACCTTCGCCAATAAACTCTTTGTAGCGTTCGTCGAGAATAGCCTGTGCATTTTGTTCCTGCGAACCATTTGTAAACTCGTGACCTGCAAAGTTATCGCCATAGGCACGGGCTCTTACGGCATTAACTTCTGCTGATGGATCTTCACCAAGATTATTTTTGGCTTCGGCCAGCAGAAGCAATACATCGGCATATCGATATACCGGTACATTGTTGTAGCTCTCGCGTGTACCATCATCACCAATAATACCCAGGAATTTTTTCATGATTGAGCCCTGATAATTTGGATCACCGGCCTGGAAAGGCACATGTGTGTTTCCATCGTCGTAAATACGGATAAAAGTATTGCGTCGTTGATCTTGCGGATCATCTAAAAGAAGCAAGGTTTTTTCCGATGCGCCGTAACGGCTTAATCCATTCACTACAAAATCACTCATTGAATTACTGTTTTCATCAAATAAAGGAGCCAAATCTACGGCTCGGGTAGTAAAGTAATTTCCATAGAAATTTCCTGCCTGATCCTTCTGATAATCAATGGTGAATATAAACTCAGCGTTGTTCTCATTCTCTTGTCCCCAAAGATTACTGTAGTCAACAAGGTCGAAACCATCAATTTGCTGAAGGGCTGTTTTAGCTGCAGTAAAATCGGCATTACCTCCACCAAGAACTTTACCTGACCAGATATAGGCATCGCCTTTAAGCGCTAGCGTTGCTGCTTTCGACCAGTAGGTTTGTTTACCCAGCCACAAGCTGTTATCGCTGCCAAAGTATTCCAGCGATTTTTCGATATCGCTTTTAACTTGTTGCATAACCTCTGTTTTTGGCGAGCGTGGTTTTTTCAATGCCAAAAGATCAACCTCCAAAAGTGGTTCAGTGTTAATGGGTACATCGCCCCAGGCTTTTAACATTGTATAGTAAATCTGAGCACGTAATCCATAAACCTGACCTAACATGTGGTTTAGTTCTGCTTCATTACTAAATTCTACATTCGGAGCACTTTGAATGAAATCGTTGATGTAATGCAACAAACCATAAAAATTTGCCCAGTTGCCAAAGTAAACCAGTGTAGAACTAATGTTGTTTGCCATCAAATCAACATCACTTGGCGAGTTGGCAAAAGTATTTCCTCCCCATATATCAGAACGAACTTCGCCCATTTGCCATTGCGTATAGGTATAATTCCGGTAATTGGCGTAAATACCTACATGTGCAGCTTTTACTGCTTCTTCTGTATCCCAAAATCCATTATAAGTTAAATCACTCTCCGGTTTCATGTCCAGGTCGCAGGACATCAGGAATACAATTGATATAAATAATAGAATATATTTCTTCATAATTGTAATTTCTTAAAATGTTACATTCAAACCAAGCGTATAAGTTCGCGGAAGAGGGAATCTTCCACTATCGATACCCGATGATGATTCTTCAGGAGTACTACCTGAGAATCCGTTAAAGTAGGCTAAATTCGAGCCACTTACGTAAAGTCGGACATTTTGAAAAACATTGTTTGCAATTTTTCCGTCAAGATCATAACTCAATGTTACTTCGCGTAATGCCAGGTAATCGCCTTTTTCCCACATGCGGGAGCTACTGCTGGTCATCGATCCCTGGTCGCCACCTGCTGCCATGTGGTTTCTTTGGCGGTCAACCAAAGTAAAGATAGGTACATTTGATGTTGGGTTTTCCGGTGTCCACGAATCAGCAATTTCTGCCGGTCCGTTTTGGTTACCCTGTGTTTGTGCAATACCTTTTACCCGGCGACCATTGATGATATAATGACCGATGGCAAAGTCGGATTTCATAAACAGGCTAAAATTCTTGTAATTCAGTTCGGTTGTTAAACCACCAGTAAAATCAGGAGTTCTGCGTCCGATAACAACACGATCAAGATAGTTGATTACATTATCACCATTCAAATCTTTCCAACGTGTATCTCCCAGGAAGCGAGTGTCTTTTTGGGTGGCAAACTCAACTACTCTTCCGGCATCCGCATCAATGTCGGCCTGAGTCTGGTAAACGCCATCAAATACATAGGCAGTAATTACGTCGTAACCAACTCTTTCACCTTCCTGCAATCCGCCAACGTATTTTGTACCACCCGTTTTAGGATCGTAAATTTCGGTACCGCCCTGACGGTTCTTTTCAACCCCATTTTCAGGAAGCGATTTTGCATAGTTTTTAACCGAATAGTAAGTTAAGCCAACATTCCATTTAAAATCGTTAGTTTTAATCACATCAGCATTAACCTGCAATTCCAACCCTTTGTTTTGAAGCGTACCGTTGTTGGTTGTAATTGATGAGAAACCTGTCCATAATGGCAAAGTAAGTCCGGCAAGTTTGTCTTTAACATCGCGAATAAAATAATCGGCAATTACAGTAACCCTGTCGTTGTAGAAACCAACATCAACACCCATGTTAAAAGTGGTTGAACGTTCCCATTTCAAATCGAGAAGTGGAAGATTTGTGTTGGCATAACCCGATTGGGTATCGTAAATGGCCGTTTTAGCATAAGTACCGAATACTCCAAAATTGCTTAATACGTCGATGTTTCCATTTACACCGTAGCTTAAACGAGGTTTAATTTTACTAACAACATCTTTAATTTTTGAGGTAGCGAAGAAGTCTTCGTTGTGAATGTTCCATCCTGCCGATACCCCGGGGAAGAAATCATATTTGTTATTTCCCAAACGTGATGTTCCATCATTTCGGAACGTAAAACCAAGTAAGTATTTGTAATCGAAATCATAATTAACCTGGCCGAAAACAGAAGCAATCTCATATCCGGTTTTGTACGAATAAGGTACACCGTTTGCTTCAGAACCAACATTCATGGTATAAATAAGGTCGGTTGGTGAAAGGCGTGTAGCTGCACTGAATGTAAAGTATTTTTCCTTAAAGTATTCAGTACCAACCAGCGCAGTAATATTATGCGAATTAAACGACTTCTTGTAATTTAATAAGGCAGTAACCTGGTCGCGCAGCGTGCGTGTGTGCGATGCCGATGCACTTCTTTCGGTGCGTAAACTACCCGAATTCAGATAAGCCTTATTAAAAGATTCGTTTGAATTATTTACCGAGAAATGGCTTCCGCGAACAGTTAAACTAAAATCATTCAGAAATTTATAATCAAATTGAACTGATCCTGTAAGTCTTTCTTCCAGGTTATTTCTGATGAACTTATCCTGGTAATACAGAGGGTTCCCAAATCCGAGATATGTTCCAGGTTGGTATTCTGTTGACAAACTTCCGTCAGGATTATTATTATATATTCTTGAAGTTGGAGCTAAACCTGCTGTACGTTGGAACAGGTTATAATCGCTGTCATAAGGAAGATCTCTTTTTGAATGAGAATAGATTAAATTTGATGAAACTTTTAGGTTATCCGTTATTTTGTATGAAGCATTAAAAGTTCCGGAAACACGTTCAAAAGAAGATCCATACACAAGACCATTATCATCCATATAACCAAGTCCCAAATAATAGGTGCCTTTATCATTACCACCATCGAATGACAAACTGTAATCCTGAGAATAACTATCCTGATAGAATAATTCATTCATCTGGTTATCCATAAAAATCAGTTGAGTTCCCGGATTAATAGGATCTTCAATGGATTGCCATCCTTCATAATTTAATAGATACCTGTTTTCATCGGTGAGAACCATTGTGGTATAAATGGAATTAGTGGTGTTATTACCTGTAGCGGCAGCATGGCCACCGGTTAGGAACACATCTAACCAATTGTACCCCATCACTTCCTGCGCAGCACGAACACCCAGACGATTGAACTTCACGTAATCGGCTGCATTCAAATATTCCATAGGATCTTCACGACGTTGATTTGAAGTAAATTTTGCCCTGAAGTTGATATTCGATTTTCCAACTTTACCTTTTTTAGTGGTAACCAAAATTACTCCGTTTGCAGCACGCGCACCATAAATGGCGGTTGACGCAGCATCTTTAAGTACCTCCATCGATTCAATATCGTCGGAGTTTAATGCATAGAAAGAACCGGGAACGCCGTCAATTAAGATAAGCGGACTTCCGGTGCCGTCGAAACTAGTACCACCACGAACAACAAGACTTGGAGTTGATCCCGGTTGCCCGGTAGTTTGCGTAACTTTAAGTCCTGCAATTGTTCCTTGTAGCGCAGTGGCTGCATTTGAGCGCGGTACACTTTCCAGCACCTTTGTGTCGAGCTTGGCAATTGATGTCGTCATCTCAGCGCGGGATTGAGTAGAGTATCCCGTTACAACAACTTCATCTAATGCTGTTGTTTCTGTTTCAAGTACAACAGTTAAGAATTGTCTGCCGGCAACCTGAACGGATTGAGATGTAAACCCAATCATTGAAAACATCAATTCTGATTCGTCAGAAGGAACTTCAATGCTAAATTCTCCATCGATGTCGGTTATTGTTCCTGTTGTAGTTCCAACCAGAACAATGGAAACACCTGGCAATAATTCGCCATTGTCAGCGGTTACTTTTCCTGTAACGGTTTGAGTTTGTGCAAAACTTTGCATTTGAATAAATGCTAAGCACAGCATTGCAAGAAAAATTCCCTTAGAATTAAAGAGCCATCTTTTCATCTTAAGCCCTCTCTTTGTCAATTTTCTCATAAGTGATTGTTTTAAATGTTTGATTCATATTTTGTTATCATCACTTAGTCTGCCGGGGCAGAACCTTGTCCGAATAACACATTTTTAATATTTATTTTTTTCACAGAACGATTTTAAATGCTTTATGTATGACATAATGCAGGCAAATATATATTTTTGTTTTAAATTTCAAAAGGTTTTACAACATTTGTATGTTTTTAATTTTTATAGTGTTATAATTACAATATGGCAGAAAATAACTTGATAAATCAGATAAAGACAGTTGATAACAGCAGTCTGGTTGATCGTGTGGAAATGCAGTTGATGGAGATTTTTGTTAACCGGGGATTGAAAACCGGAGATATGATTCCCAAAGAAATGGAATTAGCCAATGCGATGGGGGTAAGCCGAACGGTGATACGCGAGTCGTTAACACGGCTGAAGACAATGGGCCTGGTAGATTCTATTAAACACAAAGGAACAGTGTTAACAAGCCCAAACCTTGCACAAGTTTTGCAAAAATCGATGATTCCCAAAATTCTTGATGACGAAACGCTTAAGAATATATTTGAGATTCGATTGATTCTAGAGATAGGAATGGCGGACTCTATTTTTAGAAATATTACTGATAAAGATATCCGGGAGCTGGAGAATATTACAAACTCTGAACCGGAATCAACACGTGAAGTGTTATTTGATATCGACCACGAAGTTAAATTTCATGGTAAGCTGTACCAAATAACAAATAATTACACCTTAATGAATTTTCAAACGATTTTGCTGCCTGCTTTTAATTATGTTTACGATAGTGGGTTGATAAACCGACCGCTAAAAAAGAAAAAACACGTTTCACATAAACAGTTGGTTGAAGTACTAAAAACCGGAAGCCCAAAAAAATTCAGAGAAGGTATGCGGAAGCATTTGGATAATCACTTTGATAGGTTATTTGAATAAATAAATCTATTGAATTTAGCGATTTTGAATGTATATACAAAATGCCTAATTCAATTGTTTTATTTCGAAAGGGAAATTATGAGTTTAAATATTGCTTAAGGAAATTGCCGTATGGCCGTCGCCAATTTTTCGCGTCAATCGCATCAAATCCATTACAAGCTGAAAATCGGTTTTATTGCCGATCGAAGATTTGATTATTTCCAACTCTAAATCAAACTCAGTATCAGAAATTTTGTTGTAAACGTTAATGTGTTTTTGCTCTAATCCGGTTTTATAAGCTTCCAGGTCTTGTAGCCATAAATGGTTATCCATTTTCTGGGCGAGAACCTGAAAAGCGAAAGCAGTTACGATTAAAGTTACCAGTATATTTTTCATTTGTTTAACAGTTTACTAAGTTCGTCAATATTAGTTCCGCCAAGGATTTGCACCGATTGAGTAATTTTTTCAATATCCCAGTTCCACCACTTGAGTTTCAGTAACATTTCAATTTGTTCTTCCGAAAAACGTTTACGAATTGGCCTGGCAGGATTTCCTCCAACAATGGTGTAAGGTTCAACATTTTTTGTTACGGTTGAATTTGTTGCAATAATTGCCCCGTCGCCGATTTTTACTCCAGGCATTATTGTTGAATTGCTTCCAATCCAAACATCGTTGCCAATTTCGGTGTCGCCTTTATACGGAAATGTTTTTCCTTCCATTGCATTTGCCCAATCTTTTCCGAATATGGAAAACGGGTAAGTAGAAATAGCGTCTGTAAGGTGGTTTCCGCCATTCATAATAAATTTGGCGCCGGATGCAATCATACAAAACTTGCCGATGATAAGTTTGTCGCCCACAAAATCGAAATGGTATTTCACATTTTTTTCAAAGTTGTTTACATCTTCAAAATCGTCGTAATAGGTATAATCGCCCACAATAATATTCGGATTTTTGATGATGTTTTTCAGGAAACACAAGCGATTGTAGTGGGCGAGTGGAAATGTTTTGTTTTTATCCGGGATATTCATAGTTGATGATTTTAAAGTTGAGGCATCTACCTGACTGAAACATAAAAGCAATCAATAAGTTTATGTGTGCCAAATTTTGGAGCAACCATGTTGAACCCCATGGCGGTTAGGAAAAACTCGACAGGGCCGTAAGTTTTTTGTGAGAAAAAGATACGCATACAGCGAATACCAGCTTTTCGTAAGATATCGGGGAGGTGCACGATTTTAATCTTTTTCCCGCTGGCATGTAAAGCCATTTCGGCAATTTGGTTGTGCGAATAGATTTCAGGGCCACCAACTTCTAGTTCTGTTTTGTTTGCTTTTATGGCATTGAAACACACTTTTGCAAGATCGGCACCGTGTATTGGGTTTAGTTTTTTATTACCGTCTCCAAAAAGGTAAACGCAGCCTTTTTTTTGCCATGTTCAGAAAGTCTTTCATATCCGAGAAAAATCCTGTGGGCCGGATAATGGTATAGTCAATTCCCGAATTTTTAAGCTCGTCAACAAATCGTTCCTTTGCTTCACAAATTTTCAGTTGCCGCATATTTTGTCCGTTCAGAACCGATATATAAATGAATTTCCTTACACCTGATTTTATTGCTTCAGTTAACAGGTTTTTGTTTGCCTGGTAGTCAACATTCATATAGGTAAGTCCATCTTTCTGGCGTGTTATTCCCACTGTTGAAATAACCGTATCAACTTCACTAAGCAACCCTTTTAACGATTCAGGCTGCGTAAATTCTGCTTTTACTTTCTGTAAGTACTCACTATTAAAAGCGGCCAGTTTTTCGGTGTTTCGTGCCAGTGCAATTCCTTCGGTATTTGATTCGATTAATTGCTCAACCAGAAATTTGCCCAAATATCCGGTAGCGCCGGCTATGGCTATTTTCTTCATTTCTTTTGAGTGTTATTTTATAATTCATTTTTTAGAATGGTCTCGATAATCTTGTTTCGGGTTGTGCCGCTGTTATATATGTTGATGGCAGCTTTGGTTGTGCCTTCATTTAGAAGATGTACATCCTTTAAAGATCGGAATAATTTTTTTGCCCTTTTTCGTAATCGGTTTGCCGGGTAGAATTGATCATCTTCAGCAGTAAAAATGTACAATGGGGTTTGAATTTTCACGGCTTCAATTTCTGAAATTAAGGGGATTCGGAACATGTCCATAGTCAGCTTTTCTTTTCTGAGTATTCTGAATTTTATTACTGAAAAAAGCACTTTGGAAAAATACCTGAACCGACTGGGTTTAACGATTCCTGCCGGTGTAATTAAGAAGACCCGGGCAATCCGTTTTTCGTCGAATGTTAGGGTTTTTAAAGCAATAAAACCACCAAACTCAATACCTGCCAAAACTGCATTATGTACATTTAAGCGTGATAAAATTTCGAACATCCATTCGCCATACGAGTCGTCTTCAAACTTCAATTGAAATTCTGTGCCCTGATTGGATCGTGGTGGAAAATCAATCCAATAAATCCGAAAATCATTTGCCAGTTCTATGGTTATTGCCATTGTAAAAGAAATGACTGAATCAGTGCCGGCTGGAAGAACAAGCGCAGGTTTATTCGCTGAACCTGTTATAATAATATTCGTATCGCCGTAAGTGGTTTCAATTTGCATTAGCTCGTAACTAAAGGGCAGCTCGTCAAGCTTTTGCCTGTAATTTTCTGCTATTTTATTTTTTGCCTGCATGGTGCAAAAAGGTGCTTTCATTACTTGTTTGTTCCGGAGAGATTCAACCGGGGAACAATGTCGCTGATGATTGTTTTCTGCATTTTATCGGTAGCAAATCCCGGAATGTTATGTCCCACATCCTCCAACCAAAAAAGCTTTTTTTCTGGTGCTTCGAGCTTGTAAAAATAGGATTCCGTAATTTTGAAGTAGGTAGTGAGATCTTTTTTACCTACAATAAAATATACGGGGCATTTAATGCTGCCTGATGAAGTTTCAAGGTCGCTTTTATACAATTCACTATAAAGCGGGAACCACATTTTTTCCCAGTGTTGAAAATAGCCCAGGAGCTGATCAAACTGATCGTCTGACATTAGCTCTCCGTTATAAACCGATTCCCAGCGGTACTGAATAAGCATTTGCTCTGCACCGGAGTAAGGAACCTTTACAGCTGCAAGTTGTTGAATGGCTTTGCCGTTTTCCTGCATGTTAAAATAATGCTGCAACAGTTCCAAAGTAGTTTGCTGGCTTCTTAGGTTGCTTACCACCGGACTTACAGCAATTAATGCACGTATTTTTTCGGGGTAATACTGTGCCAGGTGAAGTGCCGGTAATGTTCCCCACGAGTTCGCCAGTACAATTATTTTGTCGGTAGTAAAGCGCTTGCAAATGAAGTGCAGGATCTCTTCTGCATCTTTGTTCATTTGATCAAAGGTTGGAGGAGGAGCTGTTTCATTCTGTTTTAATGTTTTTCCTGAACCTCGCTGATCCCAGTGAACCACTGTGAAATACTTTTCCAATTCTCCGGTAACAACATCCTTATGTGCAGATACCGCAGTTCCCGGGCCGCCATGCAAATAGAACAAAACGGGTTTGCCGGGAGCTTCTCCGCTGATGGAAATGTACTGTTTAATTCCCCCTATTTCAATAATCTGAGTGGTGTCGGTTTCTGTGGCCGCAGTTTGGAGTTCTGCAAATACGAAACAAAGTATTGCGATGAGAATATACATTTTAAATGTTGGTTTTAATTGTTTCTGCATGGTTGTAATTGATTAACTGATGTTTAAAATAAACGAAAGCACTTTTACCATTAGCACTACCGATTCTTTTACTTCCTCGGTTTGATTTAATGTGCCGGCGAGGTAAACGTCCAATTCCGGACAATAAAACATAAAGGAACCTGTGCTTCCGGAATGCCCGATAATGGTTAAATCCGGCAGTGTTGGAAACAGTTTTCTGAAAGCGATTTTTCGCAGGCCGAACCCATATTCCATGCCGCGTGTTTCCGGTGTCCAGTTTTGCATTGCCTGTAGTGTTTCGGCTGAAATAATTTTACCCGAAAAAAGTGCGTGCTGAAATTTTATCAAATCGTTGCCGGTAGAAACCAATCCGCCTCCTGCCCAATCTGCACTGAGACTTTTAATTGTACTTACTTCAAAATCGCCGGCAAACGCTTCAGATAATTTTGGTGTTTTCTCCAATGGCTCCGATTGTAGGTGCATTGAAGTGTGATTCATGTTCAGCGGCTTAAAAAAGTGCTCCTCAAAATAATTGTGCAAGTTTGTTCCACTCATTTTCTCTACGATTAAGCCAAGCAAAACATATTCCGTATCGGTGTAATTGTATCCGTTGCCGGGAACAAAAAGTGGCTCCATTTTCTGTTTAGCAAACTCAATAGTTTCCACTGGTTTCCATAATTTGTCCGGTTCGCTAAACAGCAACTCCATCACATTGGCACTGCCGTCAATGGTTTTTCCTTCAAAATAATCGGGCAAGCCCGAAGTGTGTTGGAGTAAATGGGCAATCGTTATTTCAGCCGAGTAATCCAGTCCATTAAAAACATGAAGGCCGTGCATTATTGAATTGGGCAAATACATGTTTACCGGATCATTAAAATTCAGAGAACCTTGCTCAGCCAACTGCGCGATGGCAGTTGCAGTAAATGTTTTCCCAATGCTGGCCGTTAAAAACGGATGATCGGCAGTAACTTTTTGGCCGGTTTGAAATGTGCCGGCTGCAAAGTTCCAGTTGATAGAGCGCGATGGAGAATACACGCTCAAAAATGCATTTCGAATGTTGTTCTTCTTCAGTTGCTTTTGGAACAGTTTCTCCGTTTTTTGTTGTATGTCTGCAGTACTATTGTTTGAGCATTGCAGTACTATTGCCAGCAAGAAGAAAAGTACGACCACTCCGAATTTAGACTTATTAACGATGGATAAATACATTGTAGGAAATGATTTAAAATGCGTAGCCGATTGAAAATTCGCCTAAAAATCCATTCATAAAGGTGTAGTCGTCGCGAAATACATCGATGGCATCGATGGCCGCCTGGCTCGAATTATTCACTTTCAGCTCGTCGTAAGCATAGCCGTAACCCAATGCAAAGTTCAGCGAAAGTCCATTCTTCCATATCCAGCGTTTGCCAACGTTCAAGCCCAAAGTGCACTCGGGAAGTTTGAAATCAAAGTCTCCGTTTTCGAGCGAACCATCGCCTTTAATTTTGCGGTAACGCGCATAAGCTCCTGCATAAAACGAGTTTAATCCTCCGCCAATGTGGTAGCGGTAGTTTAAAATCACTGCTTTTCCACTCGATTCAATATTGGCGTCAGAATAGGTGTCGGGAATCGTTTCCAGGTCGCCGCGTAAAACCAAACCGTGGTTCTCGCCAAAAAGATGCTCAACATTTGCCGAATAGAATCCAAAAGCAACTCCTCCCGGACAAACGTTTATTGCCGTGCGGGCCGGACTGATCCAACGCTCATCCTGTTTTTTCCTGTTTTCCTGGCTTTGGGCACTTGCATTTTCTACGAAAAAAACTGTCATCAGCATTACTACTAAATAAGTCAATTTTCTTGTTTTTCTCCTCATTGTAATTTTTCTGAATTGTGTTTTCATTTTAATTAAATTTTTGTTTTCTGTTTTTGAATTGTTTTACGCTACAAAGATGGAGCAGAAAAAAGAGTCAATCGTCCGAAAATGTAATTCCGCACTCATTGGTGAAAATCCGTACTTTGAGGAGATTTGGAACGTTGGGAATTTTTGGAGGCGAAGATAGGTGTTACACTTTGCTATTTTTTAGCCAGCTGCCGGGAGTGGTTCCTTCAGCTTTTTTAAAGTAAGCGTTAAATACGGTTTTCGAATTAAAGCCGCTTTCGTAAGCCAATCCCAGAATGGTGAGGTGTGCGTTTTTCGGATCGGCGGCCAGTTGTTTAAAATGTACCAGACGGAATTGGTTTATAAACTCGTTAAAGTTCATTCCTGTTTTTTCATTGATCAGAAAGGAGAGTTTATTGGGGTGAAGATCGAGCATTTCGGCCAGCGTTCGTAAACTAAGTTGTGCATTCAGAAATGGTTGTTCCGATTCGATGAAATTAACCAGCTTTTTTAGTTGTTCATCTTGTGCCGTAAATTCTGATTCTGTATTTTTTTCGTTGGCAGGGAGATGTTTTATTTCGTCTTCGAGTACAAAATTTGAAATGTGTAATTTCCAAAAGGCATCAAATTTATGAAGTGGTTCCAGCGATGGGTCTTGCCTGAAATTGATAATTTGACCACGTTTTTGAGTAATATATTTACTCAATAATTCGATGGCTTCCTGTTGGTGTTCGGTGTTGGCCAATATAAAAAGTTCGTACGGAACCATTTGTTGTTTGTCTTCGGCGGTTGATTTCCAGTTTTTTAGAGTTGCTTGGGGCAGCGTTTTAAGCCCTTTGTTTCGCACATTAAAATAAATTTGTTTTACTTCGGGATTAGGCGTGTTGGTTATGGCCTGTAAAAACTGATCTTCTTTGTTCAGCCAGATGAGGCACAAAATACGCAGTTCCCATGCCAGCACAAAATCGGGATTAATTTCCAACGCCTTTTCAACAAGTTGCAGGGCAGTATCAAAATGGCGCTGGTAGTAATTTATGTGCGAAAGCGTGTAATAATGGTTGGCCGAAAGCGGATCTACTTTCATGGCTTTTCGAATATATTCTTCGGCTTCTTTAAAGTAGCCATGAGAAAGTAGCAGTTCGGCCATTGCCTCCAAACCGTCCGTAAATCGGGGGTGTTGACTCAATGTTTCAAGTAGTTGTTTGTAGGTGGCTTTAAAATCCCACTCCATCCAAAAAGTGCGGCCAACAAACGACTGGCCATATTCGGGAAGTGATTTATCAAGATCGCTGGCAATCATAAAATTTCTGATCGCTATTTCAAAACCTTCCTCAGCAGGCATATAACCCCAGGCGGCCAGCAAACCGTAACTTTGCACCAAACCGTAGTAGGCCCGTGCAAATTTTGGGTCGAGTTGCACGGCAGCCTCGTAATATTTTGTTGCTTCGGCTATCGAATCGGCGTCCCATTTCAACTGAAAAAAATGTCCCTTCAGGAAAAGCTCGTAAGCTTTCATATTTGTGGTTGGTTGGTTTACCAGCTGCTCCTGAATGTTAAAGTGCCCATAGTTTTCGCGAATCTGGTTGGCAATAAGTAAGCTTATCTCATCCTGAAGTGCAAAAATATCGTCAATCTCGCGATCGAAATTTTTCGACCAGAAATGTGTGCCGTCTGCTGCATTTATCAACTGAGCAGTAATACGAACGCGGCTTTGTACTTTTCGCACGCTGCCCTCAAGTACCGAGGAAACGTCCAATTGCCGGGCAATCTCGCGCACATCAATATGTTTGCCTTTAAAGGCAAACGACGAGGTTCGCGCAATAACTTTTAACCCGTCGATTTTGGTTAAAGCGTTAATAATTTCTTCGGTTATACCATCGCTGAAATACTCGTTGTCCGGATCGGAACTCATGTTCACGAAAGGGAGAACAACAATGGATTTATCGGCATGTATATGGGACGTTTCTTCACCCATTTGGTTGTTAGCTACTTGTTATTATGCTGTATCTAACAAAATAAGTGATTCTTGGTTGATAAGGCCTCAAAAAAAATGTAAATAATTAAACCGTCAGCGTTTTCTGTTTTCTGACAGCGGCAACAAGGACATAAACCAATAGCGAACCTGCAATTCCAAAAATATTGGCATCCAGATCAAGCGGAAGGTCCAATCCCGAAAGAATGAGAAACAATGTTAATGAACCGCCGGTTAACATGGATAACAGTGCTGCTACCTTATTCGGGTTTTTGGAAAACAAAGCCGCCAACACCGGAATAATCATTCCTGAAACCATAAATGAGTAGGAGTGGAGCATCAGATCCAGAACACTGGTCATTTTTAAGGCCAGTAACAAGGCAATTGAACCAATTATCAAGGTTAATAACTGCGAAAGAAGTAAACTCCTTCTTCCGTTGTGCAGACGAAATACATCGGTTAACAAGTTGCCCGATGCCGCCATTAAACAGCTGTCGGCAGTTGACATGATGGCCGAAAAATAGGCCGACAAAACAATACCCAGAAAACCAACCGGAAGTATTGTTTTTAGCAATACCGGAAGTCCCATTTCGGCATCGAGGTTGGCAGCGTTATAGCCTGGTAGCAAATGATTCTCCATTGCCACACGTGCAAACATGCCTAAAACTACTCCGATGAATGCCATTAACGGGTATTCAAACAGTCCGGCAATAAACCAGCCGCGTTGTGCTGTTTGTGTATTTTTTGCTGCGTAAATTCGTTGATAAAGTGTCATCCCGATAAACCAGATCGGAATAATGGTAAACATCCAGTTAACAATTTGCTGCCAGCTTACCGAACGCAGCGATAAAAAATCAGCCGGTAGTGTTGCCGAAATGGCTTCGTAACCGCCAATACTTGTATAGGCAAAGGGCAAACCAACAAATATCAGCCCGGCCATAAGAATGATCCACTGAATGGTATCGGTGTAAATTACCGCTTTTAAGCCTCCCAACACGGTGTAAACAATGGCAATCGTTCCCATAATCAGCAGTGCGTTGGTGATGGTAAGCCCATCAAAAGTTGAGGCGGCCAGTTTGGCACCAGCCAGAATTTGCGAACTGGTAAATCCCAGATAGCCGATGGCAGAAATCAGCCCGGCAATGAGGGCTACTCTTTTGTCGAAAACGTGTTCGAGGTACTGCGGAAAAGATAAAAATCCTTTACGGCGTGCCAGCCCCGAAACTTTTGGAATGAGCAGAACACCGCTAAGCCAGGCGCCCAGCAAACCGGTAAACAGCAGCCAGCTACCCGATAAGCCCATGGTAAAACCCAGTCCGCCCAGCCCGATGGAAAAACCACCGCCAACATCGGTAGCTACTACCGACAAGCCAATGTGAATACTACTGAGTTTACGTCCACCAACAAAATAGTCGTCTGTATTTTTATTTTTGCGCAGAAAATATACACCTACGCCAAGCATTGCCAGCAGGTACACGCAAAAAATAGAGAGATCGATCCACCCCATTAATTAATTTCAACATTTAGTTTGAGGTACGAAGTTTGATCAACACGCTTCACAAGGCCTTTGCTAATTAGTGAAGAGATTAACACCTGACCCTTCCTGGCCGACAGTTTAAGGTCTTTAATAATGTCGCCATAAACGTATTCCTCTTTTTCTTCTAAAAGTTTTAAAATGTCTTTTTCAAATTGATTACTGATTTCCTGAATGTCAATTGTTTTTTTACTCATAAATTTTTTAAACTCATTTTTCGTTCTGATTTTCCTCTTCAGTCAATTTGTTGAATCTGCTGCAGTTTTTCCATCCTTTCATTCCACGGTTACAAAACACGTTTCTAAAAAGTGGCAAAGGCATATCCTTCGCTTTCTCCTCTCCTTTATAAAGAGGGCAGGTTTTGGCAAAATGACATCGGTATCCCAGGTTCATATCAGATATGTTTATATAAAATGTTTAAACTTTCAATTTTTCCGGCAATATTCGTATTCTTTATCAGTGTTCCCGAATAACAATAATCCATTTTCAGGAAAGTTTTTGTCATGCCTATCGAATTTAGCCGGGCCATGGTATATAAGGTTGTAATTCCCTGTTCTTTCATCGATTTTTCGAGTGCGTTTAATAGTAGCACCGACAGGTTTTTACCACGCTGGTCGGGTAGGGTGGCAAAATCGGTCATTTCGGCATTTTTGCCTTCTTCGTCAATCTCGGCCGATGCCAGAGCTACCAGTTTTCCATTCGATTCGGCTCCGAAATACTGTGTTCCATCCTGAAATGTTTTTAGTACATATCCCGGATTATAGATCGGAAATGGATAAGTTACAAAAACTTCCCGATATATGTCGGTTATTTGCTCGTAGTCTTGTTTTTCCAGCTTGCGAACGCTTACATTCGAATAGTCTGTACCGTTGGGCGTAATCGAATCCTGTTTTTTCAACATCTGGCTAAGGTTATTCAGCTTTTCTGTTTCAATATCTAAAAGCCTGTCGGAGTTTAGAAATTTCGAAACAAAAAACGCTGCTACATTGTCGTTGTAGAACGCCGGTATTTGCGCCTCGGCTAAAAAACCGTTTGATAGAAATATCGGGGCGGCGTGCACCGGTACTTTACAAACTATTTTGCTGTACTTGTTTTCTCTTGCCAGTTTATTTATTTCTTCAACAATTTCCGACGGGCAATCCGTGCTACCCAATTTCATCAGGTAAACACGATCGTTTAATTGCCCGTGCTGAATTATGCTTCCGCTGCCTAGTTTTTCAATTTTATCCTGCATCTTCTTCCCTTCTTATCATTCGTTCGTTGTCTTCGGGTATCAACGATATCGCATCGTCGGTATCCGATAATAATTTTTCAATTCCAATTGCGTCTTCTTCTTGCCCTTCCTGTATGGGTAAATCAAGTTTGCAATTCTCACAATCTCTGTCGCACATTTTTGCTTCGTACGAATCAGGTTCTTTGTAGGTTGTAATAACACCTTCGTAGTTGCGCAACACCACTTTGTTGGTCGACCATGAAATAATATAATTGGGCATTACCGGAATTTTACCTCCGCCGCCGGGTGCGTCAACTACATAGGTTGGGCGGGCAAAACCACTGGTGTGCCCGATAAGGCTTTCCATAATTTCAATACCCTTACCAATTGGTGTTCTGAAATGTGATAACCCTTCAGAAAGGTCGCACTGGTAGAGGTAATATGGTCGTACCCGGTTTTCCACCAATTTATGAAGCAGCGATTTCATAATCCTTGGGCAATCGTTTACATCGGCTAACAGCACCGATTGGTTACCCAACGGAAATCCACCGTCGGCCAGTTTTGCCAATGCTTCTTTTGATGAAGCTGTAATTTCTTTCGGATGGTTAAAGTGGGTGTTGATCCAAAGCGGTTGGTATTTCTTTAAAATAGATACCAGCTTATCGGTAATCCGGTAAGGAAGTACCACGGGCATTCGTGTACCAATTCTTACAATCTCAACATGTGGTATTTTGGTGATTTCCGACAAAAGCCAGTCGATTTTTTCATCGGGCAACATAAACGGGTCGCCTCCCGATAACAACACATCGCGCACATGCGGGTTGCCGGCAATATAGTCGAGCCCTTTTTGCAATTGCTCTTTTGACGGCACATAGTCGATATCGCCAACTTTACGTTTGCGCGTGCAGTGGCGGCAGTACATCGAGCAAATATTACTCACATGAAATAATACGCGGTCGGGATAACGATGCGTAATTCCTTCAACCGGGCTGTCGCTGTCTTCCGATAGCGGGTCTGCCAGTTCCGATTTTAAAGTAATAAGTTCTTCAACCTGCCCAAACGATTGTTTAAAAACCGGATCGTTTTTGAAATCTTTCTTATTAATTAGCGAAAGGTAATACGGCGTGATAGACAAGGGGAATTTGTCGAATGTTTCTTTTAGACCTTCCCGTTCTTCCTCATCAAATTTAACGCCCAATAGTTCTTCAAACTTTTCCAGGGTTTTTATGGAGTGCCGTAGCTGCCATCTCCAGTCTTTCCATTTCGAAAGTTGCGCTTCTGTTTCAATTTTGTGGGCAATTGTCTGCTGTCTGTTATTATAAATCATAAATATATATTTACTCAAAAAACCCTTTTTCTGAGCATGTTATGAACTAAAGTGATGAATCTATTTTCAAAGCGGGTTAAATTAGTTTGGAACATACATTAAGCTAACATTGCGGATGTCGTTCTCGACAATTACTTTCTCTGCTGCACTTAAGTTGGGCTCGGGCACAATAATGTGAAGTTTACCGTGTCGTTCTTTTGTAAAGTGCGCGAAAAAACTCCATTTTTCTGTGTTGATATTATTGTTCAGTTGAATTTCGTAAATGTTGGTTTCACCGTTTTTTTCGGTGGTAATAATATCCGGAATAAAACCATTATCCTCCGTTTGCGTTGTAATAGGAGAAGAAGGGCTATAGTTTTTTAACAACCCGGTTTGTAACGACATTTCGTATGCCTGTTCTTCCAACTGGGGAACAATTGATTTTGCTACCTGCTTTTTTGTTAAAGAAGTTATATTCATTTGTGAAAATAGTTTCTATGCGAACAAAAATACAAAAAAAAGCCGGCATGCAAATTAGAGGCGGCATTAAATACATTGTTAATAATGTTTTTACATTGCTGAAATGTAAGTTGCTGCGGATAATAATATATTTGTAAATCAGAAATAATTTCTATAGAAATAAAACAATATGAGTAGATTAATAATTGCCTCAAACAGGTTACCTGTGATGATAAACAGAAGCGCAGACGGAATGACAATAACTCCAAGTGCCGGAGGTTTAGCAACAGGATTAAAATCATATCACAAAGACAGCGACAGCGTATGGATAGGCTGGCCGGGTGTGATGCCCGAAACAAAAAAAGAAGAAAAGGAAGTTATTGGTTTGCTGGAAACCGAGCAGTGCCTGCCTGTATTTTTAAACGAAGAACTAATTAGTAATTACTACGATGGCTTTAGTAATGCAACGCTTTGGCCTTTGTTTCACTACTTTGCCGAGTTTACCGAGTTTAACGAATCGTATTGGGAGTCGTACTGCAAAGTAAATGAAATGTTTGCCGATGCCATTATTAAAAATGCAGAAGAAGGCGATGTGGTTTGGGTACACGATTATCAATTGTTGCTTTTGCCAAACATTCTTCGCGAAAGGCGCCCCGATTTAACCATTGGATTCTTTTTGCACATACCGTTTCCATCGTACGAGTTAATACGAATACTGCCATGGCGCGAGCAAATTGTAAATGGCTTGCTGGGAGCCGATTTGATTGGATTTCATACCTACGATTATGCCCGGCACTTTATTAGTTCGGTGAAACGCTTGCTGGGACACGAGGTTGATTTTAATCAGATAAAACTCGAAAACCGCCAGGTAATGATCGACGTATTTCCAATGGGAATCGATTATGAGAAGTTCGAATCGCATGCCCTGGAGATACAAAGCAAACCTATTCAGGACCGATCGAAGGAGCACCAGGACATCGACCGTTTCCTGTTAAGTATGCCCAACCGTAAATTAATTCTGTCGATCGACCGTTTGGATTATACCAAAGGTATTCCGCAGCGACTAAATGCTTTCCGCGAATTTTTGGTGAAACATCCGGACTACCGCGAACAAGTTTCGTTGATTATGCTTACGGTTCCTTCGCGAACCGACGTAGAGCAATACCAAAACCTGAAAAACGAAATTGATGTGCTGGTGGGAAATATTAACGGCGAATTCGGAACGCTGAACTGGAACCCGGTAATTTATTTCTACCGTTCGGTTCCGTTCGAGAACCTGATTGAGTTGTACAGCTCGGCCGATGTGGCCTTGCTAACGCCGCTAAGAGATGGGATGAACCTGGTGGCCAAAGAGTATATTGCATCGAAAGTCAACAAGAAAGGTGTGCTTATACTTAGTGAAATGGCCGGTGCATCGAAAGAGCTTGGTGAGGCCATTTCGGTAAACCCGAATAATATTCCCGATACGGCCGATGCAATTTACAGGGCACTTACGAAGCCTGATAAAGAAATGGAGAAAGCAATATCGGCCATGCAACAGCGTATAAAACGTTACGATATTCATAAGTGGGCATCGGAGTTTATGAAAGCACTGAATAAAACCATTGAAAAACAATCGGAACATCATGCGCGAAAAATTACAGCCCAAATAAAGAATAAGATTTTCGCAGATTACCGGGAAAAACAGTCGAAAGTGCTGTTCCTGGATTACGACGGTACATTGCAACGTTTCTTTGCAAATCCGCAGGCCGCTAAACCCGACGAGGAATTGTATAAGTTGCTCGATAAACTGGCCGCTGAGAAAGATATAACGCTGACATTGGTAAGCGGGCGCGACAGAGAGACTTTCGACCGCTGGTTTGGGAACCGGAAATACAATTTAATTGCCGAACACGGAGCCTGGTTAAAAGAAGTTGGCAAAGGTTGGGTGGAACGTAAGCCGGTTCATTCCGAGTGGAAAGAGAGTATCCTGCCGGTGCTTGAATCGTATGTCGATCGTACTCCGGGGAGTTTAATTGAAGAGAAAACTTATTCGCTGGTTTGGCACTACCGCAAAGCCGATATTGAATTAGGCGTGTTGCGTGCCCTCGAATTGGTACATGATATTTCAAACCTGATATTTAACCAGGATTTGGAAATACTGGAAGGGAAGAAAGTTGTTGAAATAAAAGTTTCGGGAATTAATAAAGGAACGGCAGCAACCGAATTTTTGCATATGCATCCTGCTGATTTTGTGCTGGCTATGGGCGACGACTGGACCGATGAATTCCTGTTTAAAGAGTTACCTGAGCAGGCTCACACCATAAAAGTAGGTACCGAGAATTCGGCCGCAAAATATTTCGTAAGCAACCACAAGGAGGTGCGAAGTTTTTTGAATGATCTTGTAAAATCATAGTTAAAAATACCTTCGTTTATAAGCTTTCTGTTAATACTAATTCAAAAATCATTAGGTTGCGGCCATGGATAATTTGAACTACTCGATAATGGGAAATTGCAAAAGTGCTGCCTTAATTTCCGAAAAGGGATCGATTGATTGGTGTTGTTTGCCCGATTTTAACTCATCGTCGGTGTTTGCAAAAATACTCGACGAAAAAAAAGGCGGGAGCATGGAGTTCCTGGTTGATGACAGTTACGAGATAAAGCAAACATACATCAGAACAACCAATATTGTTTCTACATTCTTTCAGAATGAAGATTCGTGTTTTGAGGTTGTTGATTTTATGCCTCGTTATATTACAAAGGAGTTTGGATACTTTACTCCGCCCGATATTATTCGGTATATAAAATACAAATGGGGCAAGCCCAAATTTAAGGTTCGGTACAACCCAAAAGTTGAATATGCACGTTTTAATACAAAAACGATAGCCGACGAGGAATACATAAAGTGTTACACCACCGAAGGCGATTACGACTCGTTGTACTTATATACCGACCTCAACAAAGAAGATATTTTGCAGGAAAACGAAATTACCTTAACCGATAATGCGTTTATCCTTATTTCTTACGATCAGAAATTGCTGAACCAAACCCTGGAGCGGCAATACCTGAAACTTCAGAAAACAAAAGTGTACTGGCTGGAATGGGCTAACAAGCTAACATCGTTTAAAAAATACAACAACGAAATTGTTAGAAGTGCGCTTGTTCTGAAGTTGCTGAGTTACGATAAATCGGGAGCCGTTTTGGCGGCTGTCACCACTTCGTTGCCCGAAACAATTGGCGAAGAACGAAACTGGGATTATCGGTTTTGCTGGATCCGCGACGCGTCGATGGTAATAAAAGTGATGTCGAGCCTCGGACATTTGAATACGGTAAAGCGTTTTATGAAGTTCATCATCGATATTATTCCCGATAAGGATGAAAAGATACAGATTATGTACGGCATAAATCGCGAGAAAGTGCTCGAAGAGGAGACGTTGGAGCATTTAAGCGGTTATAAAAATTCGTACCCGGTTCGTATTGGGAATGCTGCCTACATTCAAAAACAGAATGACATTTACGGAATTCTGATGGATGTGATCTTTCAGCAGTTTACCGAATTTAAAATTTCGTTGGAAGACAGTGAGTCGCTGTGGACCATCGTGCGTAGTATTGTAAAAACGGTAGCCAATAACTGGACGAAACCGGACAAAGGAATTTGGGAGATTCGGACCGATGACCGCCATTTTACCTTTTCGAAAGTGTTGTGCTGGGTGGCTATCGACAGGGCGGTTAAAATTGCCCGCTTTATTCACAAAGAAAGATATGTGGAGGAATGGCAACCGCTGGCCGACACCATTAAAGAAGATATTTTCACCAATGCCTGGAACGAAGAAGTTGGCGCATTTACACAGTCGTACGGATCGAAAGACCTCGACGCTGCCACGCTGCTCATGCAATCGTACGGTTTTATTGATGGAAAGGACGAGCGTTTTGTAAAAACCGTGCTGGCCACCGAAAAAGAACTTTGCGAAGATGGATTAATGTACCGCTATAAAAACGAAGATGATTTTGGTTTGCCGAGTTCTTCGTTTACGATTTGTACTTTTTGGCTCATTAATTCATTATATGCCATTGGGAAGCGAAAAAGAGCAAAGAAATTATTCGATCAGCTGCTGTCGTACAGCAACCACGTGGGGCTTTTTAGCGAAGATATCGATTTTAATACCAAACGTTTGCTGGGGAATTTCCCACAGGCATATTCGCATTTGGCTTTAATCGAAACGGCTATAAACTTCTCGAAAGGAGAAACCACCGAGGACGAGCAAATACTGGATGCGATTCATTAATGTTTGGGTTGAAGTAGTTATTGCTCAACTTCAAGTGCTCATTGCTTGAGTTAAAACTGGTATTGTTTCAGCTAAAGCTGCCATTGTTTCAGTCGGAATGGTCGTTGCTTTAGTTGAAATGGTCGTTGCTTTAGTTCAAGTGCTCAATGTTTTAATCGAAACGGTCGTTGCTTTAGTTCAAGTGCTCGTTGCTTGAATCGTAGTGTTTATTCTTTGAGGTGAAGCAGTTCTTGTTTGATGTTGGTTTAAAAAAACGTAACCAGGGAAATTATTGGCCAGGTTTAAATTTATTCGCCTAAATCAGAGTCCGAAGTAATTAACGGCGAAGCTTGAATTTTTTCGATATCGAGAATTTGTATCAGTGTGTTTAATCCTGCTTCAACAACCTCTAATTCCTTGTTGCTGAGTTGTGTGAGCTTTTCCGATAATTGTTCGTGCAACAACGATGGCATGGTGCTTAGCAATTGATCGCCCGACGAGGTAAGAGCAATATTTACAACACGTTTATCACCCGATTTGGGAAGACGGGCCAGGTAGCCTTTCTTCTCAAGGCGGTTGATAATACCGCTAACTGTACTCGGATTCAGGTTTAAAAATTTCCGTAGCTCGCCCTGCGTTGTTTGGTAATTTTGTGATTCGCGCAGAAAGTTTAAACAAAGAACCTGCGGAATACTTACGCCATGTTCTTTCTGAATTTTCTTTGATTCGATGTCAACCGACCGAACTATTTTGCGAATTTTAATTAGAATATCTCGTGTTTCCATTCCTTCCCCAACAAAAATTTTTGCTAATATATTAAGAAAAATTTAGAGCCACTATTTCGGGGAACGACGATTGTAGGAATAAAGATTCAATTAATTCAGCGACTTCGTTATTTTCGCATTATATCAGTGAAAGCAAAATGCCGACAGCAAAAAAACGTAAAATAATACATGTTGATATGGATGCATTTTTTGCGTCGGTAGAACAATTGGATCATCCCGAGCTGCGCGGAAAGCCTATCGCTGTTGGAGGAACCAGCGACCGGGGAGTTGTTGCTGCGGCCAGTTACGAGGCCCGAAAATTTGGCGTTCGGTCGGCCTTGTCGTCGAAAGTGGCAAAGCGCAAATGTCCGAACCTGATTTTTGTAAAACATCGTTTTGAGCGCTACAAGGAAATCTCGGCCCAAATACGAAGCATTTTCCTGGAATATACCGATTTGGTTGAACCGCTTTCACTCGATGAGGCCTATCTTGATGTTACTTACGCCAAGAAAGGTTTGCCTTCAGCCACATTAATCGCCAAAGAAATCCGCCAGCGCATTCTGGAAGAAACCGGTTTAACTGCATCGGCAGGCGTTTCGTACAACAAATTTCTGGCAAAAGTGGCTTCCGATGTCAATAAACCCAACGGAATGTTTGTGGTAACTCCCGATAAGGCACAGGATTTTATCGACCAGCTGGAGATCCGGAAATTTTTCGGAATAGGCAAAGTAACCGCTAAAAGGCTGAATGATATTGGTGTGTGGTATGGCCGCGATTTGAAATTGATTGATAGGCTGGAACTCACGCGAATGTTTGGTAAAGCCGGCAATTACTATTACGATATTTGCAGAGGCATTGATAATCGCGAGGTGCAGCCATCGCGCGAACGGAAATCGGTTGGCGCTGAAAATACTTTTTTGCAGGATCTGTTTTTAGAAGATGAACTAAAAAAGGAATTATTGATAATTGCTGAAAAAGTTTGGGAGCGTGCCGACCGATCGGGAGTAAAAGCAAAAACGGTAACCTTGAAGTTTAAATATGCCGATTTTGAGCAACACACCCGAAGTAAAACAATGGAACCTTACATAAACACTAAAGAGCGGTTTGTTTACGAAAGCCTGAAACTAATGAAATCGGAAGGTGGGTTTTCGAAAGGAATCCGTTTACTGGGGCTTACACTCTCCAACTTTTTACACGAGCAAGCGTGCGAAATGGGTGTTCAGCTGGTGATTGAATTTTGATAAAATTATATTCTGAATTACTTTATTTTCTTTAAGTCTTGTATCTTTCCGTTAAAATAAAAATGCAGCAGATTGTTTCGGGATAATACTTCCGGCTTCGGTCTGTGGTCTTCCTATTTTCTAAATATGAAACGAATAAAACGCTTTTTACTGATCGTGATTCTTTTGGCAGTTGTTGGTTACCTGTTGGGGCCAAAACCACCAAAACCGGAGTTGAATAAAGACCTGCCTTCGTTGTCGGCAAGTATTGCCAATATCGAGACTTTTGTGCAACGAAAAGAAGCAGCTTTTTCCATAAAACCCGATAACGAAAGCCGCATTTTCTGGGCAAACGATTCGTTAAAAGAACGAACTGATTATTGTGTGTTGTACCTGCACGGATTCTCGGCATCGTGGTTCGAAGGGCACCCTGCACACGAGCGTTTTGCACAACATTTTGGCTGCAATTTGTACATTCCGCGTTTGCACGATCATGGATTGGTTACCGAAGATCCTCTGATTGATATGACTCCCGATAAGTTATATGCATCGGCAAAAGAAGCCATGATGGTTGCCCGCAGCCTGGGCCGAAAAGTGATTGTAATGAGCACTTCAACAGGAGGAACACTGGGATTAAAACTGGCGGCTGATTTCCCTGAGTATGTTGACGGGCTGATTATGTATTCGCCAAATATAAAAGTAAAAAACAGCTCGATGGCTTTACTGTCGAAACCCTGGGGCCTGCAAATCGGACGAAAAGTAATTGGTGGTAAATATCGTGTTTCTGATGATGATCCGGAGTCGGAAGATTGTAAATACTGGAACTGCAAATACCGGGTGGAGGCGCTGGTTTATTTGCAACAACTGCTTGATGCTACCATGACTAAGGAAACCTTTAACCGTGTAACCGTGCCGGTATTTCTGGGCTACTATTACAAGGATGATGAGCATCAGGATCAAACAGTAAGTGTTGATGCCATGCTTGATATGTTCGATGAACTGGGAACCTTGCCCAATCAAAAGGTGAAAAAAGCCTTTCCTGAAGCCGGTGATCACGTTATTGCATGCGACCTTACTTCCGGTAGCGTGGAAGAGGTAATTGCCGAAACCATCCGTTTTGGAGAGGAGATTTTGGGATTAAGCCCAAGCCGCTAGCTGTCATTTCGAAGGAGGAACGACTGAGAAATCTGAAACCTATGAAAGACCACAATTATTTCGTATACATTGTTACAAACAAAAATAAAACGGTTTTATATATAGGCGTTACGAATGATCTCCAAAGGCGGGTATTCGAACATGAAAATGGATTAATTCCCGGTTTCTCAAAAAAGTATAATTGTAATTACCTTGTTTTTTATGAGCATTTCCAAAATATTGAATATGCCATTGAGCGGGAGAAAGAAATAAAGAAATGGAGGAGAGAAAAGAAAAATAATTTGGTAAAAAACTTTAATCCAAGCTGGGAGTTTTTGAACCAAAAGATATATGCTTCATTGTAACAGATTTCTCCTCCTTCGTCGTCGAAATGACAGCATTAGTCAATCTTTACTGAATTTGAGCAGCTGCCTCTTCGTCTAAAAACCAGGTTAAGATTCCGTTTGTAGGAGAAATATAGTAGGCCGGTAGCAATTGTGCAGCATCATTATCATTCATAATTTCTGCAACCCGCAAGGCTTTATTCGATCCTGTTACCAGGAAAAATATCTGGTTGGCATTATTCAGCACATTTCCGGTAATGGTAATGCGTTTTTGCCCGCTTAGCGGATGAACAGCAACTGCACAGTTTTGCTCGTCTTCAAACAACTCCATCTGGTCGGGGAAAATTGATGCTGTGTGTCCGTCGTCGCCAAGCCCCAGAATGATTAAATCGAAAACCGGATCTTTACCACGCGAGTTCAGGCTTTTTTCCATCTCTTTCGAGTAGCGCAGTGCTTCCTGCTCCGGATCTTGCTCGCCTTTTATGCGGTGTATGTTTTCTTCGGGAATGGAAATATTTGATAGCAGGTAGTCAACCGTCATTTTATAGTTGCTTTGCTCGTCGGTTGGCGGCACACAGCGTTCGTCGCCCCACCACAAATGGATGCGCTCCCATGGAATTCGGTCGGCATATTTTTTACTGATCTTCTTAAAAAGTCCTTTGGGTGAATTTCCACCGGACAGTGCGATATCAAACACTTCCTGATTCGAATTTTGTACCATCTTAATAATTGCTTTCGCGATGGCTTTGTAAACATCTTTTGGCTTCGAATAAATTTTTACTTCTGTAAAAGTTTCCATGTCAGATCGTTTGTTGCTGTTAGTTAATACAATGCAATATGCAGATTAAAGTTCACAATACAAGCCGTCGTTATGTAAATTTTTACAAGGGTAGCGCCAATCTCCGTTTACAATCAGTTTAGCCGATTCTTCGGGTCCCCAGCTTCCGGCCGGGTAGCCATAAATCGGAATTTCAGGATTGGTTTCCCAGGCGTTAATTATGGGCTGCACAAACTCCCACGCAGCTTCTACAGCGTCGCCGCGCGAATACAGTGTGGCATCGCCCTGCATGCAATCCAGCAAAAGGCGTTCGTAGGCTGTTGGCACTTTTTTGTCGGCCAGGTCAGAGTAATGGAAATCCATGTTTACCGTTTGCACTTTAAATCCGGCTCCCGGAGTTTTCATCCCAAATTTCAGTAAAATTCCCTCGTCGGGCTGAATTCGGATGATCAGCTGGTTGTTACTGTTGGAAGTGGCATTTCCAAACAAATGGTGTGGCACCTTTCTGAAATGGATAACAATTTCAGTTACGCGTGTCGGTAATTTTTTCCCGGTTCGAATATAAAATGGTACACCGGCCCAGCGCCAGTTGTCGATAAAGAATTTAAGTGCAACAAAGGTTTCGGTGCGCGACAGCTTGTCCACGCCTGGCTCCTCGCGGTAGCCGGCAACTTTCTGGCCTCCAATGCTTGAGTTGGTATATTGGCCGCGAATAACGTAACGCGACACTTCATTTTCTTTAATTGGTCGTAATGACTGAAATACTTTTAGTGTTTCGTTTCTTATGGCATCGGCTTCCACCACAACCGGTGGTTCCATGGCTACAAAACCTGCTACCTGCAGCAGGTGGTTTTGCAACATGTCGCGCAAGGCTCCGGAGCTCTCGTAATATCCGCCACGTCCTTCTACACCCAGGCTTTCGGCCGAGGTTATTTCCACCCGCTCGATATAACGCCGATTCCAAAGCGGTTCAAAAATTCCGTTCGAAAAGCGTGTTACCAACATATTTTGTACCGTCTCTTTTCCCAGATAATGATCGATACGGTAAATCTGTTCCTCTTCGAAATAATGAAGCAGTTGTTTATTTAATTCTTTTGCCGATTTTAAATCGGTTCCGAACGGTTTCTCAACGATCAGTCGCCTAAAATTATTCTCCGATTTTGAAAGACCATTCAGGCAAAGCATTTTAGGAATTACCGGGTATAAGGACGGTGGAGTTGAAAGATAGAACACGTAATTCGGCTCAATTTCCAGTGAGCCGGAAAGCTCATCAAGTCGCTCTTTTAACGGAATAAAATCATCGGCCTCGTTATTCTGAACGGATTGATAAAACAATAGCTTTTTAAATTCTTCGCGTTTTTCATCGTCGGGAATAAATTCATCAGCCCGGTTTCTGAATTCATCATCGGAAAGTGCCGAACGGGAAGCACCCAGCACCGCAAACTTCTGAGGTAACAGGTTTTGTTTGTAAAGATCGAAAAGTGCGGGTATCAATTTACGTTTGGTGAGGTCGCCCGATGCGCCAAATATGATGAGAATTTGATCTTCTGCTTTCTTCATGGTGAAATTTTAGTGTTGAACGCAATAAACCAGAATATTGTTTTTAATTGTGCGAAAAAATAAATCGTAACCTATTTCCTTTTCTGGATGCTTTAAAGCCCCGGAGAAACTGGAATGAACATGGTAATCGAAGGGTGTAATTTCAATTTGCCGGTTAAACTGAATGCCTTGAATTTCAGCGCATTTAAAAATAGCTTCTTTCGCCGCCCAAAGCAATATCTTTACGAATTGCGGATCCTTACTGTTTTCAATAAACTCTATTTCTTCAGGGCTTGCATAACGGGTAACAACTTTATCGATGTTACGATGGATTTGCTCAACATCGATTCCAATATTTTTATCGGATAGAATAATAGCTGCCAGATCGGCAGAGTGTGTGATGCTAATGTTCAAACCGGAATCCTTTAGCGATGGTTTGCCAAATTTATCGCGATAAACGATTTCAGGACACTCGGGCAACAGCTGTTGCAGCAATAATCTGCTGGCCAGAAATTCTTTTCGGCGTTTTTCGGCTTTAAAAGTTGCCAAACGCGCTGTTTCGACGGGAGTTAGTTTGACTTCTTTTAATAAATCATCAGCTGCTTCTTTCAGCTCCCAAATACCGATTGTGCTGTTTTGATTTTCTATTTTTTCAATCAGCGGCATTATTTCCAGCTTGTGGTTTCAATCATATGAATTATATCGGGTTCGATAAAGTTAATTACCGGTGTCAAGGAATCGATATCGGGAACTTCGCGAATGTAGAACGCGCCGCGTAAAAAATGTCGCGTACTGTCGGTTAAAAAAAATTGCATCGGCGAGGCGGCATTTCCTTCAATGGAATATATGGTTCCGTACACTTTCTTTGCATGATTCATAAATAAACGCTCTTCAATTGCATCAGCTTTTATGGAATGTTTGTAAGCCAGCGTGCGCGTCTCTTCCATTAACTCAGCCAAAAGGTTGTAGTCGTCTTTTTGGCTGTTCAGGTCGTAATACGAAATGTGTATTTCCACTTTATTTTCGGGCACAGCTACGTTTATCCAGTAGGGTTCGTTGCGGTTTCTGGAGTCTTTTTCAACACGTGCATATTCCGGTATTTCAAAATCGTACGGAAATGTTCGGTTCAGATCAGTGTAGCTTTTTTCAGGAAAATCGATGCGGTAATAGCCTCGCGGTTTTGGGGTGTAGTCTTCTTTACATCCCCATAAAAATAGCAGTAAGAAAAGTATATACGAGAATCTCATTCCCTTAAATTTTAAGTCATATTTATTTGTTAAGAACCACCTTTATCTGTTTGATACGGCGGTTATCAACCTCTTCAATGGTAAATGTGAACGGTTTACATTTTACCTCTTCCTTTAACGAAGGAATCTCGCCTTTTATTTCAAGAATAAGGCCGGCAAGCGTATCAGCATCACCTTTTACTTCGTCAAAAATAGTATCGTCGCAATTTATAACCCTGTAAAAGTCGCCCAGTAAAACCTTGGCGTCGAACAAGTAGGTGTTTTCTGATAGTTGGGTGAAGAAACTTTCTTCATCATCAAACTCATCGGTAATATCGCCAACAATTTCTTCCAGAATATCTTCCAGCGAAACGATCCCTGAAGTTCCTCCGTACTCATCAACCACAATGGCAATGTGTACTTTGGTTTTCTGAAATTCTTCCAAAAGCGAACTGATCTTTTTGGTGTCGGGCACATAAAACGGTGGACGAATTAAAGTTTGCCATTTAAACGTTTTGTTTTTATGGCTGTGCTGAAGAATATCTTTAATGTATAACAGACCGCTAATTTCGTCGAATGAATCGATATAAACCGGAATTCGCGAGTAGCCCGAATCGTTTATAATTTCCAGAACCTCTTCAAAATTTGCTTTTATATCGATTGAGACCACATCAACGCGGGGAGTCATAATTTCTTCCACGCTTTTGTTTCCGAATTTTACAATTCCTTCGAGTATATCTTTCTCGTCCGAAAGTTCCTGGTCAGATGTTAATTCAAGCGCCTGCGAAATCTCATCCATCGAGATATTTTTTACATGCTTTTGTAGGCGGCGGTTTACAAATCCGGTTGAGTAGATCAATATTGCATTTATCGGGCGAAACAACTTTTCGAGCGTTTGCAATGGAAATGCCATAAAACGGGCAAAACGCAAAGTAAAGTGTGTTGCATAAACTTTCGGAAATATCTCGCCAAACAGCAACAGGAAAAAAGTTATGAGCACCACCTGGAAAACAAACTGCAATGTTGGTGCATTAACAAACGATACTAAATTGTTTGAAATAAAGGCCGTTAATATTACAATGCCAATATTTACAAAGTTATTTGTTACCAGTATGGTAGCCAGAAGCTTTTCCGGGCTTTCGAGGTTGTGTAATACGCGCTCGTTGTTTTTGCCTTTATGCCTCAGTTTGTGTTTGTCGCTGGCCGACAAAGAAAAGTAAGCCACCTCGGATCCACTTATCAGTGCCGAAGTAAATAGTAAAAACAATACGATAATAATTGAAACTATTATTCCGGGACTGATAGGGTGTAATTGAATTTGCCAGGAGCCGATAGCGGCTAAACTTAAAAGCGGTTCTGTTTCCAAATTTAAAAGTTTTGGTTAGAATGGAAGATCCTCGTCTCCCTCCGGTTCTTCAATGTCGGGTTGCGAAACCTGCGGAGTGGATGTTGCACCTGAGTTTTGCATTGCACCGCCCTGATCTGGCGAGCTCTGGTTGTCGGCGCGGTTGCCAAGCATTGTCATCTGGTCGCCATAAATCTCGGTAACATAACGTTTATTGCCGTCTTTGTCGTCGTACGAGCGGGTTCTTATTCGTCCCTCGATGTACAGCTGGCGACCTTTGGTAACATATTTTTCAGCCACTTCGGCCAGGCCTCTCCACAATACAATATTGTGCCACTCGGTTGTGGTAACTCGCTCACCGCTTTTCGAGTTATAACTCTCTGATGTTGCCAAAGGGAAATTAGCTACTGCAACACCCGAATCGAGGTGACGTACTTCAGGATCTTTTCCAACGTTTCCGATAAGAATTACTTTATTTACTGACATAATCTAAAATTTATATGGTTAACATTTTCAGGTTGTTACTACGCTGCAATTATAAACCGGTTTTTTTATTATTGTCCCAAACCGGCTTCCTGTAAAAACTGTTCAACCAGTCGGGATACAGCAAATTTAGAAATATCTTTTTTATTTACCCGAATAAGAGGCGACTGATTATTAAAATTGCCCTGAACTTCAAGATATATCAATTTTGCGTGAATAATCTGGTGGCTCAAAACATGCTTTTTTTGCCCGCTTATACTTTTAACATTAACCTGCATCGTTTTTACCGGAAGATCTGCATGTAACAGTTCCGCATCAGAAAGTGCTTTTTCGCGCTCAATCAGTGGCAATTGATACAGGTTTTGCCAGATGTCGTTGCCCGATCTTTTATCCAGCAGAATTGAATCGCCCATATCATACATATAATAGTAGAAATAGCGGTGCCGCTGTTTGGTCTTTTTTTCTTTTACCGGGAGCTGCGCTACCAGCCCGTTTTTGTAGGTAAAGCAAGATTCAACAACCGGGCAGTTCTCACATTTCGGCGATTTTGGAACACATTGCAAAGCGCCAAATTCCATAAGCGCCTGGTTGTGCATGCCCGGATCCTGTCCCTGAATCAGTTCTTCGGCCAACTGCTGAAACTCTTTTTTGCCCGCCGACGAGTCAATCGGAGTCTCAATCCCATAATATCTCGACAGTACCCTATATATATTACCATCAACCGCAGGGTAGGGCAGGTTGAATGCAATGGATGCAACAGCAGCAGCCGTATAAGGGCCAACCCCTTTTAGTGCTAAAATGCTTTTATAATCGTTGGGGAAAGTTCCGTTGTACTGCGATGCAATAATTTTTGCCGAAGCATGCAGGTTTCGGGCACGCGAATAGTAACCCAGTCCCTGCCAGAGTTTTAGCACCTTGTCTTCGTGGGCATTGGCCAAATCATTTACCGTGGGATAATTCTCTACAAAGCGGTAAAAGTAGTTTTTGCCCTGCTCAACGCGCGTTTGCTGAAGTATAATCTCTGAAAGCCAAATCTTATAAGGATTTCGGTCTTTTCGCCACGGTAAATCACGCTTATTTATGTTGTACCAATTGTAAATGTTGGTATGAAAATTGTCCATTCTACGCTAACTGGTTAAAAATCTTACAGAAAAACAAAAATAATTTATTTGAAATGCTTTCCGGTTTTATAATATTTTTTATTTTTGCATCCTCGAATAAAAACGATTAATATATTGAAAATTAAATATTTTAAGAGATGACTAAGGCAGATATTGTAAATGAAATTTCGAAAGAAACGGGAATTGAAAAGGTAACTGTTCAGAAAACGGTGGAAGCTTTTATGGAAACTGTAAAAGATTCACTGGTTGATGGCAAAAATGTTTATTTAAGAGGTTTTGGTAGTTTTGTTGTTAAGAAAAGAGCAGAAAAAACTGCCCGTAATATTTCTAAAAATACAACCATTATCATTCCTGCACACAATATTCCTTCGTTTAAACCAGCGAAAACATTTGTATCAGAAGTTAAAAATCAAGTAAAATAATAGAGTTATGCCAAGCGGAAAGAAAAGAAAGAGACACAAGATGGCCACTCATAAGCGCAAAAAAAGATTGCGTAAAAACAGGCACAAAAAGAAAAATAAGATTTTAATGATTTAATTTCTTATAGTTGATGATTAAACCTAAAGCATTTTAATGCTTTAGGTTTAGTCTGTTATAACGATTAGTATTAACCAAAAGAAGTAGATGATTAAAGGTTGTGAGTAGCGATTTAATAATTGATGTAACTCCATCCGAAATTGTTATTGCCTTACAGGAAAAGAAGAAGCTTGTAGAATTATCAAGAGAAAGAAGCGGGGCAAAATTTGCTGTCGGAGATATTTACCTCGGCAAAGTGAAGAAAATTATGCCCAGTTTAAATGCTGCTTTTATCGATGTAGGCTACAGTAAAGATGCTTTTTTACATTACCTCGACATGGGGCCACAATTCGCCACGCTAAACAAGTTCCTGCGAATTGCCTCATCACGAAAAAACAAAATTTCTTCTATCTCACGGATTCATTCCGAACCCGACATTAACAAAGAAGGTAAAGTAAACGAGCTGCTAAAAGTTGGTCAGAAAATTTTGGTTCAGGTAGCAAAAGAACCAATTAATACAAAAGGCCCGCGGTTAACTTCCGAAATCTCCATTGCAGGGAGGAATTTAGTTTTAATGCCGTTTAGCGACAAAATATCAGTGTCGCAAAAAATCAGGTCAACCGAGGAGAAAAACAGGTTGAAAAAACTGATCCAAAGCATTAAACCGCGAAAATACGGAGTAATAATCCGCACTGTAGCAGAAGGAAAAAAAGTAGCAGAACTCGACAAAGAGCTTCGACGTTTGGTTGAAAAGTGGGAAACCACCTTTCAAAAGCTTAACAGAGCACAAGCACCATCGCTGATAATCGGCGAGATTGACAGAACAACAGCCCTGTTGCGCGATATTTATCATCCCGACTTCAACAGCATTATTGTAAACGACCAATCGGTAGCGTCAGAAATTGCCGATTACATAGGTAGCATTCAGGCCGACAAAAGAAAGATAGTTAAATACTACAAAGGACGTCAGCCAATTTTCGAACATTACGGCATCGATAAACAAATAAAAGCCTCGTTCGGAAAAACCGTATCATTTAAAGATGGTGCCTATTTAATCGTAGAACATACCGAAGCGTTTCATGTAATTGATGTAAACAGCGGGAATCGCGCAAGGGCCGGAAACGACCAGGAGAAAAATGCCCTGGAAGTGAACCTGGCTGCCTGCGACGAAATAGCAAGACAATTACGGTTGCGAGACATGGGAGGAATCATTGTTATTGATTTCATCGACATGCATGTCGCGGCCAATCGCCAGAAAGTGAACGATCACATGAAGGAGATTATGGCCGACGACCGGACCAAGCACAACATTCTTCCACTGAGTAAGTTTTGCCTGATGCAAATTACCAGGCAAAGAGTGCGTCCGGAAGAAAAAGTGGAGACTGCCGAGAGCTGTCCTACTTGTAAAGGAAGTGGAAAAGTTGTGCCTACAGTGTTATTTGCCGACGATATCGACGGTAAAGTAAACTACGCGCTAAAGGAATTGAACAAGAAGAAACTGAATCTGAAAGTTCATCCTTATACAGCTGCTTATCTCACCAAAGGTTGGAAAAGCCGGCAAAACAAGTGGTTTTTCAAGTACCTGAAATGGGTAAGCGTTGAAGCTGTAAATTCATATTCCTATCTGGAATATCATTTTTTTGATGAGAATGAAGAAGAAATTATTTTATAAAAGGAAAGCCGTTCATTATTGAGCGGCTTTTTTTTATTTTCGCAGTAAGCAAAGTAATTCTCATGGCGTTTAAAAAACTGGTCTATATCATTCTTTCTCTTTTTATTGCAGGTTCTTCCAGTGCGTTGGAAATAAAAGGTACGATCGATTTGTCGGAGCAGTGGCAGCCAAAGGTTTTTCTGGCCTTGCTAAATACACCCAATGATATCTTTGTAGCCTCGCCCGATTTTATTATTGCCGAAACCTTTATAAATCCCGATGGTAGTTTTGAAATCAGTACGCAGTCGGTTCCCGACGACGATCGTTTTTACCGCCTGTATCTGGTGCAGGGCGATAATGCCTCGGTAGAATTCAGTGCCACTCAAAACAAAAACTATTTTCACTTGCTGTTAAACCGGCAATCGGAAATTGTGCTGAGCGCCACAACCCGCAATAATTCTCTGGAAGTAACAGCCTTGAATGGAAGCGATGATACAAAGGCAATTTTTGATTTTGATGAAAAGTTTCAGGAACAAAGCAGCGAGTTAAGTGGCCAGTTGCCAAAAGCGCAAAGTACTTTCCTGTCGCAGGAGCTGGAAAACTTAATTCATGCTGTGGTTGCCGAGGCTAACAATCCATACGTCGGGCTTTATGCCTTGTATCACATCGAAGATAAAGAGACCGATTTTCTGCGGAACAGCGATTTCTATTTCAACTTTCAAAAGCGCCTGGAAGATGAACTTCCGGTAACGCCTTACACCGAAGCTTATTCTGCATTGTTGGATGAATTGATCGGTTTTCGTGAATTTGTTTGCGAAATGCCGGGTGTACAACCTAAGTGGAAAGATTGGATGATGATAATTGAAGCGGTAATTATTCTCGTTCTTCTTGTTATTTTGATCGGTTTATTCCAACAATTAAAGAAAATGCGTAAGCGGGAAAACGATCCGGCAAACAATTTGAAACCGCTTTATGAAGGATTAACCTTAAAACAGCAGGAAATTCTGAGCCTTTTAGCTGCCGGAAAGACCAATAAAGAAATTGCGCAGGAACTTTTCGTAGAACTGAGTACGGTAAAAACGCACATTAATAACATTTACAGGCAGTTGGGTGTGTCAACCCGCAAAGATGCTGTCGGCTTTTTCAACGCCGTAAAAAAGCAATACCAGGGGGTCTAGACCCTATTTCAAACCCCGACTATACTCTTTTTGTTAAACAGGTTGAGTCATTTTGTTGTTTTCCATCATAAATTTGTGCTATTCGTAAAAACGCAGGAGTCGTGATAAGCGATTCGAACGTAAAACACAATTTAGAAAGTAAATCGAAGTTTATTTATAAAACCACAAAAAGAATGAAACGCATACTGTTTAGTGTCTTTTTACTTACAACAGCTTTACTGGCCTCCTCGCAAATTGTTGAGCCGGTTAAATGGAACTTTTCGCAAAATAAAATTTCTGACAATGAGTTTGAACTGGTTTTTACTGCCATCATTGAAGAAGGTTGGCACATGTATTCAACCGATTTGCCGGAAGGTGGCCCGATTAAAACCAGCTTTTATTTCGAGAATGTAGAGAATGCTGAATTAGCAGGAGAGCCAACACCGAATAAAGAAGTTGTTGAAGAATTTGATAACTCCTTTCAGATGGATTTGCGGTGGTTTGAAGAAGAAGTAAGCTTTACGCAAAAAGTAAAAGTTACGGGAACAGGAACAGTAGTCGGTTACGTGGAGTTTATGAGTTGTGACGACGAAACCTGTACACCTCCGATGGAAGCAGAATTTTCGTTTGAATTAACCGGAGGAGCACAACAAACTGCAGCTGCCGAAACCACGGACGATAGCAGTAACAGAAATTACTGGAGCATTTTCTTTCTGGCATTTTTAGGTGGTTTTGCAGCTTTGCTAACGCCATGCGTTTTCCCGATGATACCAATGACGGTAAGCTTTTTTACCAAACAAAGTAAAACCAAAGCCAAAGGAATCCGAAACGGAATTTGGTACGGAATATCAATCATACTTATATATGTAATTCTCGGAACAGTGGTAACGGCCGTATTTGGAGCTGAGAGTTTGAACAGTCTTTCTACCAACCCGTGGTTTAACCTGTTTTTCGCCTTGCTGCTTTTTGTATTTGCCTTCTCGTTTATGGGGGCGTTCGAAATTGTATTGCCCAGCAGCTGGGTAAATGCGGTGGATAAAAAAGCCGACAAAGGTGGTTTACTGGGCATATTCTTTATGGCCTTTGCTTTGGCACTGGTTTCATTTTCGTGTACCGGACCAATTGTTGGAGCCCTAATTGTTGAAGCTGCCAGAAGTGGTGGTTTGGCACCGGTTGTTGGAATGTTGGGGTTCTCGCTGGCACTGGCCATTCCTTTTGCCTTGTTTGCGGCTTTCCCGGGCTGGTTGAACTCACTGCCAAAATCAGGTGGTTGGTTAAATTCGGTGAAAGTAGTGTTGGGTTTCCTTGAGTTCGCTTTTGCGTTCAAATTCCTGTCGATTGCCGATATGGTTCTTGATTTACATATTTTGGAACGTGAGGTTTACATTGCCATTTGGATTGCCATTTTTATGGGACTGGCGCTGTACTTGTGGGGCAAAATAAAATTACCACACGATTCGCCAACTACACATTTGCCGGTTTCGCGCTTTGTGTTGGGAACCATGGTATTTGCCTTCGTAATTTATATGATTCCGGGATTGTGGGGCGCACCGGTGAAACTGATCAGTGGTTTTCCGCCGCCGGTTGATTATGCCGAATCGCCACTGGGTGTTGGACGCACACAACCTGCCGGAGCTGTTGCTACAGGACATTCATCGGGAACAATGGCATCGGGAATGCACATTGGCCCGCACGGAATTCCTTTGTTCGACGATTACGACAAAGCTTTGGCGCATGCCCGCGAAACGGGAAAACCGTTACTGATTGATTTTACGGGAAAAGGTTGTACCAACTGCCGGAAAATGGAGGACAACGTATGGGTAAAACAGGAAGTAAAAAACAAGTTCCTGGAAGATTATGTGGTGGTATCGTTGTATGTTGATTTAAAAACAAAATTACCGGAAGAGGAACAATATGTTTCGGAAACAACCGGAAGAAAAGTGAGATCTGTAGGAAATAAATGGACGGATTTTCAGATATCGAGATTTCATCGAAATACGCAGCCCTATTACGTTATATTGGACGAAAACGAAAATCAGATAGGAGAGGGATACAGTTATGATCCGGATCCGGAAGATTTTATTGAGTGGCTAAACGAAGGATTAACAAAATTCAAAAAATAAACAGATGAAGAAGCTAATTTTCGCACTGGGATTTATTGCTATTGCAGCCTTTGCTCAGGCGCAAATGATAGTGCCTGTAAAATGGGACGTTGAAATTAAACCGTTAAAAGGTGGTAATCAGTATGAGATTGTTGCTACGGCAAAAATCGATATGGGTTTTAAACTCTATGGCGTAAACATGGAAGATGGCGGCCCGGTAAAAACCTCGTTTAATTTCGAGACATTGGAGAACTGCAAGGATTTTGGAAAGGCTGTTGAAGTGACACCATCGCAAACCATGCACGACAAAATTTTTGATATGGAGGTAACTTATTTTAAAGACAAGGCGGTTATTTCGCACAAAGTGTGGGTAACAGAAAAGCCTGCCAAGGTTGCCGGTTATATTCAATGGATGAGCTGTAACGACGAAATGTGCACGCCTCCAACCGATGAAGAATTTGAGTTTGTGATCGAGTAATCGATCGCTATTCAGATAGTTAAAAGTAAAAACTGCACTAAAGCCGGGAGCGAAAGTTTCCGGCTTTTTTTCTGAAAGTCACCTTGGTAAAAACAAAAAAGTTCACGCAGAGTAGATCACTAAGTTTTCGCAAAGCACGCAAAACAGATTCTATACCTTTGCGCTTCTTCTTTTTCTTTGCGTGAAACAATATTGATGTCCTTTCATCCCTGTTGGTGATTCCCGGGAATCATGAATGTTCTATGGCGGACGTCAATTTAAAACACTACCCCTTTGTCTGTTGACATTTCCCCTCACGAGGGGAAACAGCTGCGATGTTTAATCCGAAGGCTTCGATGTAATACTAGGAACTCCATTAATGCGTGCTCCCCTCAGGAGGGAAGTTTTTTCTAAAAGTCCAATAACAATTTGACGCAAAATGTGGTTGAAAACCTATTGACTCACCTTGATTATGCCTTCAACACAATCGTCCCTTTATGCAAGAAGATAAGGAGTGAGGGAGATTCAGTTGAATATCGTTTTTCTTTCAGCCCTTTTGATAATTTCAGAACATATAAATATTTTTTTACGTCGGAGGGCTTAAACTAAAGTTTATGAACAGAAAGTTTGTCCCGACGGTGTTTAAACGAACTTTTAAGCCGCGAAAGTTCGTCCCGAAGCGTTTAAACTAAAGTTTAAGGCGTGAAATTTTGTCCCGGCAGTGCTTAAGCAAAAGTTTAAAGGTAAAACGGAAGCCCGAACGCGTTTAAACAAAAGTTTAAGGCCTCAACGGAAGGCCGGAGGCATTTAAACAAACTTTTAAGCCTCGGAAATGTTTTTTGCTTTAAACTTTCCGAAAATATATTTGGCAATTTTTTCCTTAAAAATTTAACTCACCTCTTTTCTGTCTTTCCCTTTGCAGCAGGAGACGATTGGCTTCAAAAAGTTAGGAGGAATTAGAAATTCTGATTGGATTATTTTTTGAAATATGAGGGTGTCGTCCTTCCTTGGATGCAGGGAAGGAAAAGAGGATGGGTATATTTTTATTGTATGAGTTGGCAATAAAAAAGTCCATGATTTTAAAACCATGGACTTTCTTCTATCGTTGATATGACTTATTTATTCTGCTTTTTTCGGTAGAAATACCACATCTACAACATCGGCATCGGTATAAAATGCTTTTGCGAATTCTTGAATTTGAGAAGTAGTTAAACCGTCTAAAATATCATCGAAATTTTCTGCGGCATCAGGATTAAAGCCGTGGTAATAGTCGTTATAAAGCGCATTCATCCAGTAATTGTTGTGCTCTTTAGCTTGTGCACGGTCTTTTTTCATGTTCAATATAACCTTATCCAGATCTTCCTGCGTTGGGCCATCGGTAACAATTTTGTCAATCTCGCGGAAGATAATCGATTTCAGATGATCGGCTTTTTCCGGGTCGGTATCAAAATTGATTTGCAAGGTTTTGCGTTCGTATGGGTATTGGTTCGATGATGATCCAACGCCAACTCCGTACGTACCTCCTTCTTTTTCACGTACTTCTTCGGTATAACGTAAACGAAGAATGGCATTTAGCACTTCCAGCTCAACATTGCTTTGTGGAGTGTAAGCCATTTCTTTGCGAACTAGAATGTTAACTGTTCCTTTTTCGGTTTGTAAAGGCACCTCAATTTTCTTTTCGGTGGTTCCTTTTGGCATTCTTACTTTGTGGTCAACCCACTGCTCTTCGCCCGGAAGGTCTTTTAACGAACCGATGTATTTAACGGCCATTTCTTTTGCTACAGCCTCATCGATATTACCAACAATAAAGAAGGTGAAATCGCCCGCATCTTTAAAACGGTCGGTATAAAGTTGTTCCATTTGAGCAAAATCAATTTCATCGAACATGGATGCCGACATTAGTTTAGTGCGCTCGTTGTAGTTGGTTGCAATTAACGAAAGTGAGTCGCTCATAATCTTTTGTGGATTATTGGCCATGTTTTGCAAGAATGCTACGTAGCGGCTTTTTAATGCTTCATAAGCTTCTTTATCGAAACGCGGATTGCTGAATTGCAGGTAAAGCAACTGCATCATTGTCTCAAAATCTTTTGGCGTACTGCTGCCGTTAAATCCTTCGGTAAGATCTCCCAGGCTGGTAGCTACTGCTGCCGTTTTCCCGGTTAATACTTTGCGTAAGGCAATGGCATCGAAATCGCCAACACCAAACGAACCAATAAACTGAGGAAGCATTGCGGCAGCCTGAAGATCGTTGGTACCCAGCAGTGAGTTTCCTCCCGGACTGTAAGCACGCAGTGAAACTTCATCTTTTTCGTAATCGGCATGTTTAAACACCACGGTGGCATTATTGCTCAGTCTCCATTCTACGGCGTCAAGGTCTTCCAGTTTTTTTGTTGAAACAACTTCAGCTCCCGGCAATTCATCTTCAACCAGCGATGCAGCTTCAGCTGTATCTTCATACGGATCGATAGTTGAATTTTCAACCTCGGCCAAAATCGCAAAAGCTTCGTCCTGGGTAAGGTGTTTTACGTCGCTGTTTGGCCCCGTGATTACGATTACACGGTTTTTGTCAACGAACATATCGGTGGCCATCTTGTTTACATCGGCCAGCGTAATGGTTTCCAGAATTGCCTGCCCGAATTGCCAGTCGAATTCGGCATCGGTAACCGGTTCGCCTTCCAGAAAATAGTCTTGAATGCCTCGTACATATTGATCGTTACTGATTTTATCGCGTTGTTTATAGGCACTTTCCATTGAGGTAAGCAGGTTTACTTTGGCGCGGTTCAATTCGCCCTCGGTAAAACCATGGCGAACGATTCGTTGCGCTTCGGTGTAAATTGCTTTCAGGCCTTCGTCTTCTTTATTAGGGTTGGCTGTGGCCGAAATAAACGCTGCATCGTAACCTCTCACAAAACCTCCAACCTGAACACCTCCGGAAATAAAAGGAGGATTTCCTTTTTGTAGCAGTTCCGAAATACGTTCGCCGCTCATTTGATTCAGAAGAGTCTCGATATAATCTTCGCGCAGGTAACCAATGTTTTTGTCTTCGCGCGGAGTAGCTTTGTGTTTAATATAAATTGAAATGCTTGAGTTGGTAGCTTCTTCGTCGGTTGCCAAAACAAACTTTGTTTCATCGTGCTCCGGAATTTCAAATTGCGGACGTGGTTGCGGATTCTCAACGGCAGGAATCTTCGAGAATAACTCTTTTACTTTTACTTCTACCTGGTCAACATCGATATCGCCAACAATGGCAATGGCCTGCAAATCGGTACGGTACCAGTCGTGGTAAAAACTGCGTAAAGTTTCGGGCTCGAAGTTTTTAATAATGTCCAAATCGCCAATTATATCGCGTTCGGCCCATTTCGATCCTTCAAAAACAACAGGAAACCACTGGTTGCGCATTCTGAAACTTGCGTTGCGTCGTGTTCTCCACTCTTCGGAAATAACACCGCGTTCCAGGTCGATTTCTTCCTCGGTTAGCAACAGGTAGTTCGACCAGTCGTTAAGCACCAAAAGGCACGAGTCGATCAATCCTTCGCGGGTAGCAGGTACATCGCTCAGGTTATAAACCGTTTCGTTAAATGCCGTGTACGCGTTAATGTTACGACCAAAAGCCACGCCGTTTTTTTCCAGGTAATCCAGGAATCCTTTTCCCGGATAATGCTCGGTGCCGTTAAAGGCCATGTGCTCGAGAAAGTGCGCCAGGCCGTTTTGGTTGTCGTTTTCAAGCAGGGCACCTACATTTTGTATCATGTAAAAACTTACCCGTTCTTTTGGCTCCTGGTTGTGACGGATAAAATAGGTCATTCCGTTTTCCAGTTTCCCGGTTCTAATGGCGGGATCAACCGGAACTGCTTGTTTGAGCATGTCTTGTGCCGACACAAAAAATGGGGCAATTACTAAAAATGCCAGCATTGATAAAACAAATTTCTTCATATTTTCTTTTTTGTAGTTCGTTGATGAACTGTGTTTGAATTTAAGTATTACTATGTGAGTATAGTATTAACAGCTGAAATTACAGAAAGGATGAAAATAGTAATTATTTTTTTGTTTTTGTACTTTTAGAGAATTGAAACGGAGAAGTTGATGAATGGATTGAACGCCGAATTTAAACCACAGCGAAAATGGAAAACGAGAAACTTATTTTTTGGAACGTTGATACGCAGATAGATTTTGTAGAACCCCAGGGGAAATTATATGTTGAAGGGGCTGAAAAGATAAAACCTTTGTGGCAAAAAATCACTGCTTTTGCCAAACAGAAAAATATACGGGTGGTAAACACGGCTGATTACCATTATCCGGAATCGGCAGAGCTTGCTGATGAACCGGACTTTGTAAATACCTTTCCGCAGCATTGTATGGCCAACACTCTGGGAGCAGAATATGTTGCTGAAACGCAACCTGAAAATGCAGTAGAGTTTGACTGGGACAAAGACTATGATGCTTTTGATGCCGTTGAATCAGTAAGAAATATTGTTATTCGGAAAGATGCTTTTGATGTATTTGCCGGAAATCCTTATACCGATAATATTTTGCAGATGTTCAGTCCCGAAACCGTTGTGGTTTATGGGGTAACAACCAATGTTTGTGTAAACGATGCAGTTGTTGGTTTATCGAAAAGGGTAAAGCGTGTTATTGTTTTGCAGGATGCAATAAAGGAACTACCGAACATTCCTTTGCCTTTTGACGAGTGGGAAAAACTGGGCGTTGAAATGATAGCTTTCGAGGATTTAGCAGCTAAACTTTAAACTGTCATTTCGAAGGAGGAACGACTGAGAAATCTGTCTGATAAAAAAGATACAGATTTCTCACTTTGTTCGAAATGACAATAAAAAAGAGCCGCTTCTCGAAAAAAAAACGGCTCTTTCTCAGTTAACTAAAACTGTGTGCAATATTTTTATTTCTTGCAGTCTTTACAAGCGTTGTAAATACCGTCGAATAATTCTTTTACGTCGGAAGCAGCTACTGCCGCGAAGGCCACTCGTAATACGTTACCCAAAGCAATTACTCCGATTCCGTATTTTGTAATCAGTAACTGGCGAACTTCGTCTCCAACCAAACCTTCTGCCAACTGAACACACATAAAATAGCCCGAGTTGTATGGAATAGCTTCAAAACACTCTTTGTATTTTTCTTCGGTTAAAGCTTTTTTTACCGCATCGTAACGTTTTTGCATAATGTGGTATTTTGCTTCTTTTTGCTGTGCATATTCTTCACTTTCGAAAGCCGAAAGCAGTAACGATTGCGAAATATTGGCTGCGTTGGAAATGTTTCCACGAATGGCTCCGGCTGTTTTCGATTCCAGTGCGCTGTATAATTCGGCATCGCCACCTTTAATTCCGTAGGTGATGAATCCAACGCGGAATCCCCAAACGTAATCTTCTTTTGTCGCACCATCAACTTTTACGGCCAACACATTTTCGTGTAACTGGCTCAATGGTGCGAAAATACTTTCGGTAGCAATTCCTTCTTCGTAAACCAAACCGAAGTAAGCATCGTCGGTAATGGTAACAATTTTATTACCGGCATCAGCAGCTTTTTTTATGACGGCAACAATGGCATCCTGCTCTTCAACGGTTGGTGTATAGCCCGATGGATTATTCGGGAAATTCAGAATAACTATTTTTTTACCGATTCCACCTTCGTTTAATTTGGTTTCAAACGATTCCAAATCGAAACCTCCATCTTTAAAAAGGTTGAATTTGCCCAGCGAACAACCGTAAGCATTGGTAAGCGTCAGGTTGTAGTTTCCCCAGAAAAGGTCGGGAACAATAATTTCGTCTTGAGCATCGGCAAACATATAACCTGCCATGCTTATACCATGCGTAAGAGCGTTGGTAACTACCGGCAAACTCAGTTCAACTCCGGCAATTGACGGGTTTTTCTCGTAGATCATGCTTTTCCATTTTGCCCTGATATCGGGGCGGCCAAAACTTGGTGCATACGGAAAAACCAGCGATGGATCCATATTGATCTTTGAAGCCACAGCTTCCAGGCGCATAGGTGTTCCGTCGTCCTCAATTGCGGCTCCAATGGTTGCATTAATCTTTGTTCCTTTAGCTTCAGCTGTTTGTCCCAGAATTCCTTTTTTAGGGAAGAAAATATTCTTTCCTCTTTCAGAAAGCAGTTCAAAAACGGGTGTGCTTTTTGCTTGAATTACGCTGTTAAGTTCAGCAGCCTGTGGATTCATAATCAATAATATTTGTCTGTTATAATTTTGGTGCAAGATAGGAAAACCCTTAGTGAAATACGTAGTTTTTTTAACAAGTTGAATTGATTTTTTATAAATAGCTAACATTTTGAAAGTGCAGGCTTGGGGAATATTTGGAATATGTAGGAACTAGTAGCTTAACGAAACTATACCGAACGTACGGCGCCAACAACGATAAAAAAGCCAAGTAAAGCCACCAAACCTGCCAGAACGGTGAATAAACGATATTGTTTTTTATTCAGCCAGTCGAGTACCAAAGCCACCAGTGCCAATACGGCCGAACCAATAAAGCTCAGGTAGGCGGGCAAAAGCTGTGCTTCAATGGGTGCTTCATTAATAATTTCGTCGTTTAATTCTTCGTGCATTATCTCTTCGGGAGTTAAAAGTTGTCCGGGGGCAAGGTAGTCGCCCAGAAAAACATATACCGAAAACAAGCCCAAAGCAATAAACGCTGCCAGGCCAACTAAGCGAAAGGCTTTTTTGTTTTCAACCCAGCCGTAAATTATGCCAAACAATGCGGCGAAAACGATCCACTGAGGAAAGGTGTAAAGAAATACTTCTGTCATTGATTATTAAATTAGCGGAAACAAAGGTTAAAATTTTTCTTAAATGTAAAAAGCCTTTCGTGCTAACAAGTAGTAAAACCTTATTTTCGCCTGAAATAATTGGAAAACAATGCAAAAATTAGAAATAGATCCGAAAGCAAAAGGTTTAATATTTGATTTAGACGGCACACTGGCTGATACTATGCCCGTACATTTTGTTGCTTACCAGAAAATCCTTAAAAAGTATGGTATTGATTATTCAGCAAAAATGTTTTTGGCACTGGCAGGTGTTCCGGTTGTGGAAACCATTATTAAAATTAACGAGGTTTATGGTTCGTCGCTCGATCCGGAGCAAGTGGGGAATGAAAAGGAGGCCGAATACGAACGTATGATGCACAAGGTTAAACCAATTAATCCGGTAATTGATTTGGTAAAACAATACCACGGAAAGCTGCCAATTGCAGTGGGAACCGGCGGTTATACCCGCCTTTCGTGGAAAACACTGGAAATTGTCGGGTTAAAAGATTATATCGAAATTCTGGTTTCTGCCAACGATGTGCAAAACCCAAAACCACACCCCGAAACATTTTTACGTTGCGCCGAACAGATGGGCGTAAAACCCGAAGACTGCCAGGTTTTTGAGGACGGCGAGCCGGGAATGCAAGCCGCACATGCCGCCGGAATGATGGCCACACTGGTAACCGATTATTACGATGTTTTTAAAGCATAACAAATTGTGATGGCCACGAAGCAATTCACCTTCCGACAAAATAATTGTGTGCAAAAATCGGGAGAAAGAATATGCCGGTCGTTTTTTTACGACTAAATTTGGAGGGAATAATACTTAAAAAGGCGCATGGATTTTAACGTAGTATCAGATTATAAACCTACCGGAGACCAGCCCGAGGCGATAAAGCAACTTGTTGAAGGAATTGAGAACGGAGAGCGTTTTCAAACCTTGCTTGGGGTAACCGGCTCGGGAAAAACCTTTACTATGGCCAACGTAATAAAAGAGGTGCAGCGCCCCACTTTGTTGTTGAGCCATAACAAAACGCTGGCGGCCCAGTTGTATAGCGAAATGAAACAGTTTTTCCCGAATAACGCTGTGGAATATTTTGTTTCGTATTACGATTATTACCAGCCCGAAGCCTATTTGCCCACTACCGGTACTTATATCGAAAAAGACTTATCGATTAACAAAGACATTGAAAAACTCCGGCTGAGTGCCACTTCGGCTTTACTGTCGGGAAGGCGCGATGTAGTGGTCGTTTCGTCGGTTTCCTGTTTGTACGGAATTGGTAACCCAAAGGATTTTCACGAAAATGTAACTAAAATTAAAATGGGCGACGAAGTGTCGCGCAATGGGTTGTTGTATCAGTTTGTAGAGGCCATGTACAACAGGAGTGAGGTGGAGTTTGAACGAGGTAATTTCAGGGTGAAAGGCGACACCGTTGATATTTTTCCGGCCTATGCCGATGTGGCTTACCGCATAACATTTTGGGGCGATGAGATTGAAGAATTGTCAAGTTTTGATCCTGAAGACGGACTTACAATCGAAACGCTGGATGAGATTGTTATTTACCCGGCCAATATTTTCGTTACCACAAAAGACAGCATGAAAACGGCCATTCATCAAATTCAGGATGATTTGGTGAAGCAGGTGGCGTTTTTTAAAGAAATTGGCAAACCACTGGAGGCAAAACGCCTGTTGGAACGTACTGAATACGATATGGAAATGATGCGGGAACTGGGCTATTGCCCGGGAGTGGAGAACTACTCGCGTTATTTCGACGGGCGCGCACCCGGAACAAGGCCATTCTGTTTGATGGATTATTTCCCCGATGATTTTCTGGTGGTAATCGACGAAAGCCATGTTACCATTCCTCAAATACGAGCCATGTATGGCGGCGATAATTCGAGGAAAGTAAATTTGGTGGAATACGGTTTTCGTTTGCCTGCAGCCATTGATAACCGCCCGCTAAAATTTGAAGAATTTGAGCAGCTGGTAAACCAGGTGGTGTATGTAAGTGCTACACCTGCCGACTACGAGCTGACAAAAAGCGAAGGTGTTGTGGTGGAGCAGATCATTCGGCCAACAGGTTTGCTGGATCCGATAATTGATGTGCGGCCAAGTACCAATCAGATTGATGATTTGCTGCACGAAATTCATGTCCGGATAGATAAAAACGAGCGGGTATTGGTTACTACGCTCACCAAAAGAATGGCCGAAGAACTGTCGAAATACCTGGTGAATATGGGCGTTAAAACCCGCTACATTCACTCCGATGTTGATACGATGGAACGTATTGAAATAATGGAGCAGCTGCGAAAAGGGGAGTTTGATGTACTGGTGGGGATTAACCTGCTGCGTGAAGGACTGGATTTGCCCGAAGTTTCGTTGGTTGCGATTTTGGATGCGGATAAGGAAGGCTTTTTGCGTTCTGAACGATCGCTGACACAGACAGCAGGACGTGCTGCGCGTAACCTGAACGGCATGGTAATTATGTATGCCGATAAAGTTACCGACTCTATGCAAAAGACCATCGACTCGACCAACTACCGCCGCGAAAAACAATTGAAGTACAACGAAGAAAATAACATTGTACCAAAAGCGATTGTAAAACCAACGCGCGAAATTATTGGCTACGAGTACCGGAGCGGCAAAACTCAGGAATACGAAGGAGGAATGGGACAGCTCGATATTGCTGCCGACCCGGTGGTGCAGTACATGAGTGTTGAAGGTCTGGAAAAAGCAGTTGAGAAAACCAAAAACAAATGCAGGCATCAGCTAAGGACCTTGACTTTATTGAGGCTGCCCGTTTACGCGACGAGATGTTTGCCTTGCAGGCATTAATTCAGGAGCGTAAACAAGGAAAAACGAAGAAGTAAAGCAAGTTCCTGGTTATGAGTTACGAGCTGCGAATTACGAATATCCAGTATCCAGTATCCAGTATCCAGTATCCAGAATCCAGAATCTAGTATCCAGTATCCAGAATGCGGTATCTATGAATAAAGTTCATATTTTCAATTTTTAAATGGCGAGCAAAGGTGCAGAAATAGCATGTTCTTTAAAAAAGTGTATTTTTGCCGCAAAATTGTGAGGGATGGAGTTTTCATTTTCAAAATTGATGAGCGACGTTAAGCTGGTACTTGTAAATCCGAATGGATTTTGGGTGGAGCAAAAAGAAACTGCCGATAGTAAAAGATTGTGGCTGACTTACCTGTTGCCGATAGCATTGGCCGGAGCAGTTGCTGTTTTTATTGGCGAGTTTTTTAAACGCACCGACTTTTTTATCCAGTTCCCCTTGTTAAAAGCTGCACGCGAGGTTTCACTTTTTGTTTTGCAATACTTTATCAGTGTGTTTTTTACCAAAGAGCTGATGAAGACTTTTGGCGCAGAAAAGAATATTGAACTGGCGCGTAAACTGGTTGTCTATTCTATGACTCCGATGCTTTTGGTTTCGGTAATTACCGGATTGTTCCCGTTTTTATACGTGGTTGATATTTTTGGAATTTACAGCTTTTACCTGTTTTGGATTGGTGCAAAAGAGTTGCTAACTTTTCCTGAAAATAAGGAGCACAGTTATATTATTCTTACAATTGTGGTTAACTTTTTTATTTTTAGTTTTTTAAGTGTATTCTTGTCGAAAGTGCTACTGATTTTTTAATATAAACACCGGAAATATGTCACATAAGCCACAACAAAATATTAGCATAAAGAACCGTAAAGCCTCGTTTAATTATGAACTTATCGAGCGTTTTGTGGCCGGACTTAAGTTGGTTGGAACCGAGATAAAATCTATCCGCAACGGGAAAGTAAATCTCACCGATGCCTACTGTACGCTTATCCGGGGTGAGATGTATGTGATCAATTTACACATTGCCGAATACGAACTGGGTACCATTAATAATCATATTGCCAAGCGCGACCGAAAATTATTGCTGAATAAAAAGGAAATTGAAAAGCTGGATAAAAAGGTAAAAGAATCGGGACTTACAATTGTTCCTATAAAACTGTTTGTTAACGACCGTGGCCTGGCAAAACTCGAGATTGCACTGGCGCGTGGTAAAAAAACATACGATAAGCGCGAAACTTTAAAAAGCAAAGATGCTAAACGCGACATCGACCGGGCAATGAAGTTTTAGCTTTCGAGAATCCAAAATCAAGTATCCAGCTGCGAGCCACTAGCTACAAGTATCATTCAGCATCCAGTATCCAAACAATTTGTCAGTTTCCAATCTTTCAAAAAAAGAGTTAACCACAAAGTTGCCCAAAGGAGGCACAGAGTTTCACAAAGTCGTTGCTCATTTAAGCATTAAAGCATTAACGCATTTCAATCCTTCAATCCCTCAGTCCATCGCGAGGCAAAAGTAAAAAGTAAAAAGGCAAAAGTAGCCACTAGTTTCTGGTTACTAGCCGCGTGTTCTCATTAAAGCATTTAAGCATTATTGCATTCAAGCATTTCAATCCCTCAATCCCTCACTTAAAAGAGTTAACCACAAAGTTGCACAAAGGATGCACTGAGTTTCACAAAGTCGTTGCTCATTTAAGCATTAAAGCATTAAAGCATTTCAATCCTTCAATCCTTCAGTCCCTCACTCCTAAACGCTTTCCAGATTCTCAAAAGGAATTATCTTATCGCCTTTGTATTTTAACAGCAGGTTGGCAACGGCCATTGTATCTTTTTCGCAGTATTTTACAATGCGGTCGATATCTTTTTCTTCCCAGTAAACTTTTGCCACCTGGCTGCCGTCGATGTCATCTTTTGGCGTTGGAATATTGAATAATTCGCACAACAGGGATAACGATGTGTAATGTTTGTAATCGCCAAATTTCCAGAGTTGCAAGGTGTCTATCAGAATATCTTTTACTTCCCATGGTTTTGCACCGGCAATGTCGAGTACTTTCGGAAGCGTTAAATTGTTCACCAAAGCTCTTCTCGAAATGTAAGGGAAATCAAATTCCTGACCGTTATGCGCACAAAGCCGGCGTTTACCGGCGCGTGCAAAGCTATCCAATGCATTAAAGAAATTCTGGATCAGCTTTTTCTCGTCGTCATCATAAAACGATTTTACCCGAAAATAGGGTTCGCCTTTTTTCTGAACAACGTAACCGGCCGAAATACAGGCAATCTTACCAAACTCGGCATAAATTCCTGCGCGCTCGTATAGCTCGTGCGGTAATTTGCCATCGTTAATCTGGAACTGCATTTTGCGCTCCCACAGTTGTTGCCATTTTTCGTTTAGCACAGTATATTCCGGTGCCAGCGGAACCGTTTCAATATCAAGAAAAAGAATCTCTTCGATGTTTAAATTTTTAAGCATCAGGTTTTGTTTAAAGTTTGTAGTATGTGGTTGGTTAATATCTGGATGGCAATTTTGTTATTTCCACCCTGTGGTACAATAATATCGGCGTAACGTTTTGTTGGCTCTATAAACTGGATGTGGCTTGGGCGAACTGTTTGTTTGTAGCGTTTAAGTACCTGTTCAACATCGCGGCCACGCTCCTGAATGTCGCGCTGTATTACGCGTGTCAGCCGAACATCCGAGTCGCAATCAACATAAACTTTTATGTCCATTAAGTTGCGTAGTTCAGCATTTGTCAGGCATAAAATCCCCTCAATTATTAATACTTGTTTGGGCTCAACAATATTTGTTGCTTCTTGCCTGGTGCAGCTGATAAAGGAATAAACCGGTTCTTTAATCGATAAACCTTGTTTTAGCTTTTTTACATGATCGATCATCAGATCGAACTCAATGGAGTCGGGGTGGTCGAAGTTTTTTTGCCTCCGTTCTTCCAGCGAAAGGTGGCTGTTGTCGTAGTAATACGAGTCGTGCGAAAGTATTGCCACTTCGTTATCGCAGAACTTTTCTCTGATTTTTTTTACAACTGTAGTTTTTCCCGAACCGGTGCCACCTGCAATGCCAATTACCAGCATATTCTTCTATTTATTTGTTAAATGATAATTGAAGATTAAAATTAAACGCTAAGAAAACACTATTTTCGCAGCCAGAAAAGCACAAGTTACAAAAAATAGACAGCAATGATTAATCACGTCGTTCTTTTTAAATTGAAGGATTATCCGGCCGAAGAGAAATTGGCAATAATTGCCGAACTAAAAGCTATGCTTTTAGGTTTAAAAGATAAAATTGCCGAACTGAAGCATATTGAGGTGGGCGAAAATTACGAGTTAAACTCAAAAAGTTACGATATGGCCTTGCTTTCGCATTTCGAAAGTGTTGCAGATCTGGATGTTTACCGCGTGCATCCCGAGCATTTAAAAGTGGTAAAACGTATTGGCGAAACCACTGAAGCACGCGCTGCTGTTGACTTTAACTTTTAATTTTAGTATTTAAAGATAATCCGAAGGAATTATGAGTAATCTGTATCCCATAAAATTCAACCCAATTTTTCACGAGAAAATCTGGGGTGGAAACCGAATGAGAACCATCCTTAACAAAGATTTTGGCAACCTGCCCAATTGTGGCGAAAGCTGGGAGCTCTCGGGTGTTAACGGAAATATTTCGGTGGTAAGTAATGGCTTTTTGGCCGGCAACGACCTGAACGAGTTGATTGAAATATACATGGGAGATTTGGTAGGCGACAAGGTTTATGAAAAGTTTGGAAACGAATTTCCGCTGCTCATTAAATTTATCGACGCGCAAGACGATCTTTCCATTCAGGTTCATCCCAACGATAAATTGTCGAAAGAGCGACACAATGCCTACGGTAAAACCGAAATGTGGTATGTGGCCGGAGCCGAAAAAGGAGCACTCATTAATTCGGGATTTAACCAGGAAGTAGATCGCGAAAAATACCTGGAATATATCAACTCGGGCAAATTAACCGATTTGCTGCATTACGATGAGGCCGAAGTGGGCGATGTTTTCTTTATTCCGGCAGGGCGTGTTCATGCCATTGGTAAAGGCTGTTTGGTAGCCGAAATTCAGCAAACATCGGATGTAACATATCGTATTTTCGATTACAACCGCAAAGACGATAAAGGAAACGAACGCGAATTACATACCGATCTGGCATTGGATGCCATCGATTTTTCGTATTCGAGGCAGTATAAAACAGATTACAAAACCGAGGAAAACAAAGCGGTAGAAATTGTAAGCTGCCCATATTTCACTACAAATATCATCGAATTCAACAAAGAGCAGGATAAAGATTACAACCAGCTCGATTCGTTTGTTATTTATATGACGTTGGAAGGCGATTTTGAAATTATTACCGAAGGCGGATCAGAAACAGTGGCGATGGGAGAGACCGTTCTTTTACCGGCCAGCCTCGAGTCGGTTCAGTTGAAGCCAAAAAGCGAATCGGTAAAAATCCTCGAGGTTTATATCAAATAGAAGAATATTTCTTAACTTAAGAAATCATTCAAAAAAAACACCTTTTATGGAGATAAAAGAAGCTCAGTTTGTGATGAGCAATACTGCAGTTGACAAATGTCCGGCACCCGATCGGCCGGAGTACGCTTTTATAGGCCGGTCGAATGTGGGCAAGTCATCGTTAATAAATATGCTTACCAACAAAAGATCGTTGGCAAAAATTTCAGGCAAGCCCGGAAAAACGAGGTTGATCAATCATTTTCTTATCAATAAAGAATGGTACCTGGTTGATTTGCCCGGCTACGGTTATGCGCAGGTACCAAAAGCCGAGCGCCTGAAATGGGAGAAAATGCTCAAAAATTATATCCTGAAACGGGAAAATCTGTATTGCCTGTTTGTATTGATCGACTCGCGCCACGAGGCACAAAAAGTGGATATTGAATTTATGGAATGGCTGGGCATTAGCGAAATTCCTTTCAATATAATTTTTACCAAAACCGATAAGCTGAAGCCTCAGGAGCTGGAAAACAATTTGAAAGCCTACGAGGAAAAGATGTTTGAAATATGGGAAACAATGCCCGGGTATTTTATATCATCGGCTGAAAAGGGACTTGGAAAAGACGAAATTCTGGGATTGATAGACGAGGTGAATAAAGCCCACTAGATTTTCGTTGAACTGAACAAACTAAATAAGCGTACTATTATTTTAGAAACATGTAAAGTTGTTAACTTTGCTCAATCTTTACTATTTAAAGAAATCATGATGGCGAAACAAAAAGTAATGATGAATTTTACTTCTGAAATGAGGTCATACAAGCCCGCCATATCTACTCCAACACAATTTGTTGAAACAAAAAATCATTAAATAAATGGAGATGAAAACTCACCCACTGAAAATTTTTACCGGACGAGCAACCCGACATTTAACTGAAAAAATTTGCGATAGTCTGGACGTTGATTTGGGGCATTCGTCGTGCCCGGTTTTTGCCGACGGCGAATTTGAACCCTGCTACGAAGAGACGATTCGTGGCTCGCATATTTTTATCGTGCAGTCGACACCACCAACTGCCGATAACCTGTTGGAGCTGTTGTTAATGGTTGATGCCGCAAAACGTGCAAGTGCCTACAAGGTAATTGCAGTAGTGCCTTATTTTGGTTATGCGCGCCAGGACCGTAAAGACAAACCAAGGGTTTCTATCGGTGCAAAACTGGTGGCCGACTTGCTTACCGTTTCCGGAGTCGACAGGCTGATTACAATGGATTTGCATGCCGACCAGATTCAGGGATTTTTTAATGTACCGGTAGATCATTTATACGCATCAACGCTTTTTGTTCCGTTTATCGAAAAAATGGGCCTTGATAATGTAATTATCGCATCGCCGGATGTGGGGGGTACAAAGCGTGCCAATACCTATGCAAAAATGTTGAACACCGGTATCGTAATTTGTCACAAAACAAGGGCACGCCCGAACGAAGTGGGGAATATGACTGTTATTGGTGAAGTTGAAAACAAAGATGTGATTATTGTTGACGACATGATCGACACTGCAGGAACAATTACCAAAGCAGCCAACCTGATGAAGAAAAAAGGTGCCAGAAGCGTTCGTGCTTTTGCAGCACACGGAGTACTGTCGGGGCCGGCCCTGGAACGAATTGAAAAATCGGAGCTGGAAGAAGTGTATTTTACCGATTCGATTAAACCAAAAACAGGCTGCGATAAAATTAAATACATCTCTACCGCCGAGGCTTTTGGAGAAGCTATTCGCAGGGTTTATAAAAATCAGTCAATAAGTTCGTTATATTACAAATAATTTCTATTTTTGCACCGCTTTTTCCATAAGCAGACGCATTAATGATGTGTATGCTGTTTGCCCGACCCACAGGAAGGGAGGACTGAGTACCATATTTATTAACGTAAATTATTTAAAATGAAATCAGTAGTAGTTAAAGGAGAATTAAGAAGTTCTCTTGGAAAGAAAGACGCAAAAAAACTTCGTGCAGAAGAGAAAGCTCCTGCAGTATTGTACGGTGGCGATCAGCCAATTCACTTCGCAGTTTCTTTTGCCGAGTTAAGACAATTGGTTTATACACCAAGCGTATATCTTATCGACCTTGACATTGACGGTACTGTGCATAAAGCAATTATGCAAGACATTCAGTGGCATCCGGTTGAGGAGTTGGTACTTCACGTTGATTTTCTTGAAATTAAAGATGACAAACCAGTAAAAATTAACATTCCTGTTAAAATTGAAGGTTTTGCGAAAGGTTTAAGAAAAGGTGGTAAATTAAACAGCACTCTGCGTCGTTTGAGCGTAAGAGCATTAGCTGCCAACTTGCCTGATACGATCAATATTGATGTTACAAAACTTGATATCGGCCAAAGTATTAAAGTGGCTGACCTGGATATTCCTGGAATCGAGCTGTTAGATCCTAAATCGAACGTAATCGTTGGTGTTGGTATTACAAGGGCTGCAAGATCGGCTGCCGGTGCAATGGTTGACGACGAAGAAGAAGAATCAGCAGAAGGAGCAGAAGCTTCAGAAGCATCAGAAGAATAAATTATATTCAAGTGAAACACGTCTTGTTTAGTCAAGGCGAATCATCTGAAATAAAACGAAAAACAGATGAAGTACTTAATTGCCGGACTCGGTAATATAGGACCAGAATATAAAAATACTCGCCATAATATTGGCTTTCAAATATTGGACGCACTCGCTGAGGCGTCCAATATTAGTTTTAACGATAAGCGTTACGGTTTTGTGGCTGAATATAAGTTCAAAGGCCGAACGTTTATTTTGTTAAAGCCAACCACCTACATGAACCTGAGTGGGCGGGCAGTAAGTTACTGGTTACAAAAAGAGAAGATCGATATAAAAAACATGCTGGTGCTGGTTGATGATCTGGCACTGCCTTTTGGTACGCTGCGAGTGCGCGCAAAAGGCGGAGCCGGCGGCCACAACGGGCTCGAAAACATTAACCAGGTACTGGGACGAAACGATTATGCCCGTTTGCGTTTTGGTATTGGCGACGATTTCCATAAAGGCCACCAGGTAAACTACGTGTTAGGCGAGTGGTCGAAAGATGAGCAAAAAGAATTGCCCTTTAAAATCGACGATTCCATTGAAATAATAAAAAACTTCGGAACAATTGGAGTCGAACGAACAATGAATTTTCATAACAAAAAATAAATGGCTGAAGGAGTTCGCATAGATAAATGGTTGTGGGCCGTGCGGATTTTTAAAACCCGCAGTCAGGCTACTGAAGCTTGTAAAAAAGGCCATGTAACAATTGGTGATTCGGTAATAAAAGCCTCGCGCGAAGTACATGTGGGCGAGGTAATAAAGGTGCGAAAATCGCCCATTACCAAAAGTTTTAAAGTGCTGGCACTTTCGGGAAAAAGAATGGGAGCCAAACTGGTTACCGATTTTGCTGAGGATGTAACGCCGCCCGAGGAAATAGAATTGCTCGAGATGCAAAAAAACATGCGCTGGAGTGTTCGTGAAAAAGGCACCGGACGACCAACTAAAAAGGATCGCCGCGATTTGGATGACTTTTTTGAGTGGTAAGGGGTTGAAGGACTGAAGGATTGAAGGGATGATACTCGATAATTGATTCTGGATATTGGATATTGGATATTGGATATTGGATTCTTGATACTTGGTACTTGATACTTGCACTTGCAACTGATTTTCACAACTTTTGCCTTTTTACTTTTGCCTTTTACCTTTTAGTTAAATCATCGAAACATAAAACAAAAAGAAATGCTTGTAGCAAAACAAAAACGAAAAGAGAATATAGCCGAATACATCCTGTATTTGTATCAGATTGAAGACATGATCAGAGCTTTTAAACTGGATATGAAGCTTATTGAGGAGCGTTTGGTAGCCAATTACAAAGCCGACGATAAAACAAAAGCAGCCATTACCGACTGGTATGCCAATTTGGTGCTGATGATGGATAAAGAGAAGATCAGGGAGAAAGGGCATTTTCAGTTTCTTACCAACCTGGTTTCGGATGTAAACGATTTCCATTTAAAGCTTATGGAAACCTCGAAAGACGGTATGTATGTGCAAACCTACAAAACTGTTGCGGGGCTGGTTTCGGAGCTGAAAGAGAAAAACCCGGAGGCCAAAAACGATGTTGACCTGGGAATTACCGCTGTTTATGGTTTTCTGCTGCTTAAAATGCAACAAAAAGATATTTCAATTGATACGCTGGAAGCCATAAAACGCATCAGTAAATGGCTGGGTGATCTGTCGAAATTATACCGCGATTTCGAAAACGGCGATTTCGATTTCTAAACAAGCTTTTCGTTCATTCCCCCGACACATAGTAGCCAATCTCTTTTGATTTTCAGATACTCCTGCTATAAAAACAGGGCTGCGAGCCAGTAAAAATGCCTTGCGAGTATAAAATATAAGCTCGCGAGGTACAAATAATAGCGTGCGAGCAATAAATAAACACATGCGAGCTGCAATAAAACGGTAGCGAGCTATACTCGCACGGTAATATTATTAGCTCGCACACTTGTATTTATGGCTCGCATGGCGATAATAATAGCTCGCGCCTTAATATTTAAAGCTCGCATTATATTTTTATCTACTCGCAGGGTAATAATAGATGCAGGGAAGGAGTTTATGCGTTAGAAACTACGGCAGCTGGTTCGTTTTCCAAACCATTTGTAGCGGTTGTTGGCTACGAAACGATATAAATTGTCGCGCCAGCTTTTGGGCAGTAGCTTAAATGCAGTCAGCCAGCTCCAGGGAGCTTTAAGGTGCTTGCAGATTTCAATTACCGCATCCGATTCGGAAAATACCTGGTTGTTTTGAATTAGCACTACGGTGTTAATTTCAAGCGGTAACTTAAACTCCTTTAATAGTGGTTGTCCTTCTTCCGATTGTAGCGCAACAAGCTTAAAATCGTCCTCCTGCGCTTTTTTTAGAATTAAATCGACTGCAGAATTACAAAGATTACAAACGCCGTCGAAAAGTAGTATCATTTGTTTTTGCTTCACACTAGCATAACAACGTGTAATCGTTTAGGTTGAAGGAAGGATTAAGGATTAAGGATTGAGGGATTGAGGGACTGAAAAACTGAAGGATTGAAATGTTTGAATGCTGAATGCAATAATGCTTGAATGCGTAAATGCTTAAATGAACAACGACTTTGGGTAACTCCGTGCCTCCTTTGAGCAATTTTGTGGTTAACTCTTTTTTTGAAAAATTGTAAGATTGCCTGTCGCTATTTTGCGTCAGCTAGTGACTAATGACCAATGACCAATGACTAATGACCAATGACCAATTGACTGGCAGCCCTCTACTTATTGGTTTTATAGTCGGTTATTAACCCCAATGTTAACCAGTTGGCCACTGCCTGGCGGTTATCGGGAATAACCAAACGTTTAACATCGCGCTGGTGGTTCATGTTGCCAAGCTCAATAAAAATGGCTGTAGGCCACGTACTTCTCACAACGTATAAATTTCTGTTCGATACCGTGCCGGTGTAACCCCGGTTAGGCTGATGTTCGTGGTATTTCTTTTCAATCGTGTCGCGAAGAATTTTACATGCTTTTTCTCCTGTTTCGCTGCGTTTATCGTGATAGAAAAAGATATCGATGTTTTCGCTTCTTGATCTTGAATCCACGTGTACGGCAATCATACGCTGAAAGGACCCCTTGTGTTTTTTATAAAGCTGGTTGACCGCATCAGTTCGTTGACGCAGTCGCTTGGTTTGGTTCAACGGAATTTTTAAGTTCGGATAACAAACTTCGTCTTTATCCGCTTTCAGGCTGTATTCATCACGTATTCCGTCGTTTTTGTCGCGGGTGATCATATACACTGTAGCGCCATTTTCAATAAGCTTTCGTGCCAGGCGTAAAGTAACATCGTAAGCGTATTCATCTTCATAAACATGGTAGCCATTGTATTTTCCAACAGCGCCGGGATCGGGGCCTCCATGGCCTCCTACCAGGTAATAAACAGCTCCTTTCAGGTCGTTACTTAAAATCTCAACATCGGCATACTTACTGCCAAAAATATCGTAGTGTACCATTTTGCCGGTTCCTTTTGAAGGAGTGGTACTTGCAGCAGGCGTTGCCGGCAATTTTGCCGTATCAGGAAGTTTGTATTTTACGCCGGCAAATAGGGTATTATTTTGCCCCAGGTTGCTTTTGTTTAAGGCAATAAAATCATCCATATATTCTACTGATGATAAACCATACCTGGTAAGCAAACGGTAAATGCCATCGCCTTTTAGTGCAACAACTTCTTTGGTTTGCGACTGGCTGTTTAAGGGAAGTAGAAATATTGCCAGAAATAAGATGAAAAGTATTTTGGTAACTGAATTTATATGTAAGTTTGACCCGAACATGTTTACTACTATTTTGTTTCCTTTGAACAACATTTAATGCTAAAATAGAATTAACGAAAAAAACTATAATTTATTTATGCGACAAACTATCAGCTATCTGTTGTTAATAACTTGCCTGTTGTTCACTTTTTCGTGTAAAACACAGTATGTTCAAAAAAGTTATGAAGTCGGTAATATTTCTGTGTCAGAGGAAGTTGGAACAATGGACAGTACTATTGTTCAGCTTTATGCGCCCTACAAAATCATTCTTGAAAAAGATATGAACCGGGTGTTAGCCATCTCTGAAAATGAATTGGTTAAAGGCAAGCCTGAAAGCCTGCTCACAAACTTTCTGGCCGATTTACTACTTGCACAGGGAGCAGTGGTGGCCAACAATCAGCAACTGAATATTACTCCTGCCGTATCGTTTTTTAATTATGGCGGTATTCGGTCAACGCTCCCCAAAGGTGAAATAACCGTGGGGAATATCTTTGAGTTAATGCCTTTTGAGAATGAATTGGTTTTATTGGAATTAAAAGGCGACAAAATGCAGGCCTTTCTGGATTATATTGCCGATCATGGAGGTGGAAGTGTTGGCGGTGTGGAAATGATTATTGCCAATGATAAAGCTACTGATGTGAAAATTCAGGGCGAGAAAATAGATTTCAATAAAAGTTACTGGTTGGCAACTAACGATTATGTAGCTGCCGGTGGCGATGGACTGGAAATGCTGGCCGAAAATGAGCAGTTTATAAACAGTGGCGAAAAAATACGTGATCTGATAATTAATTACCTGGAAGAATTGAGCGGTAATAATAAGCATGTTAACCCAAAGCTGGATGGGAGGATAAAATAATGGATAGAAGAAGATTTATAAGAAATGTGGCCGCCGGAACAGCCGGAATTACTTTAGGAGCGGTACCTTACGAATTGTTTGCTCACGAAGATTTTACCACGATATCGATACTGCACACCAACGATATTCACTGTCATATCGAACCATTTACAGGAAGTAACGAACGATATGCCAACAAAGGCGGTTTAGCACGAATTGCCAAACTGGCTGCGCTTGAGCGTCAAAAAAATCCGAATACCCTGTTGCTCGATGCCGGCGATATGTTTCAGGGAACGCCTTACTTTAACTACTTTAAAGGCGAGTTGATGTTAAAGGTGATGAGCGAGGCCGGTTACGATGCAAGTACAATTGGTAACCACGAATTTGATAACGGATTACAGGGAATAAAAGATCCGCTGCCCAATGCCGAATTCCCCATCATTTCTTCGAATTACGATTTCTCGGACACCATATTATCGGGAAGTTTCCCCGAGTATAAGATTTTTAGGCGCGATGGCGTAAAAATCGGAATTTACGGGGTCGGTATCGAGTTGGAAAACCTGGTTGGGAAGAAAAATTACGGAGCAACCGTTTATAACGATCCGGTGGTTGTTGCACAGCGAATGGAAAGTTTCCTGAAAAATGAAAAGAAATGCGATTTGGTAATCTGTCTTTCGCATATCGGATTACGTTACCGCGACAACAAGGTAAGCGATATGGTTCTTGCTGCCGAAACATCATTTACCGATTTAATTATTGGCGGACACACACACTCGTACCTTGAAAAACCACTGGAAGAAAAGAACAAACTCGGACAGACTGTAATTGTAAACCAAGCCTGGTGGGGTGGTCTTGTGGTTGGAAAAATAGATTTTGTTTTCGAAAAATCAAAAAGGAATAAAAAAGCAGTTTATTCCGATCTGCTATAAAAATTCAGCTGCCGATGCAACGATTTCACAGGCTATTGCTTTCTGCTGGTACCGGTGTATTGTTAAGTCTGCCCTGGCTGGGATTTCCCGGCTGGGTACTTTTTATTGCATTGGTTCCGCTGCTTTTTCTCGAACATTTCTTTTATAAGTTTAAAGAAGGTTTTCCCCCGGTTTCGCTGTGGGGGCATGTTTTTCTGGCAGCCTTGATTTGGAATATTCTGGCTTCGTGGTGGATGGCAAAAGTTTCGCTGGCAGGAGTGGGGTCGGCCATGATTTTCAATGCCTTTCTGCTGTCGTTCGTTTGGTGGGGAGCGCATTCCATTCACCGAAAATTATCATCGCCACTGGGCTATATTTCGTTGGTTGTTTTTTGGATTTCGCTGGAGTACCTGCAGTTTAAATGGGATATTGAATGGCCTTGCCTGCAACTGGGGAGTGTGTTAGCCACCGATGTAAAAATCATTCAGTGGTACGAATATACCGGAACTTTTGGCGGATCGCTGTGGATTTTGCTTGTGAATTTATTTCTCTTTCAGCTAATTCGGAATATTCAGCTGAAAAGTTCATTAAAAAAGACCGTTACAAGTTCAACTGCAATGCTGCTTTTGCTGGTCGTTCCGTTAATCATTTCTTTTCGGATGTACGCTTCATACCGGGAAACGGAAAATCCCATAAACATTGCCATTGTTCAACCCAACGTCGATCCGTATAGCGAAAGGTTCGACATGGAAGCAGAAACGCAAAAACTGGATGATTTTCTGCGGTTGGCCGCCGAAGTTACAAGCGATAGTGCCGACTTTATTGTTGGCCCGGAAACTTTGTTTGAACATCAAACCCTTTGGAATGAAGCAACTTTTGATTCGAATGCATTTTTAAACCGTTTACACAACTTTCTTCAGCAGTATAACCAGGCGGAACTGGTGTTTGGCGTTTCGTCTTACGAAGTGTACGAAAACAAAGAGGATATTACATACACCGCACAGCAAAACGATGGCGTAACTTACGATCGCTACAACACGGCAATGCTTTTTACCAAAGCCGGTGAGATACAGATTTACCATAAATCGAAACTGGTGGCCGGAGTTGAAAAGGTACCTTTCCAAAAATATCTTTCCTTCCTTAAGAACAACTACATTGATTTGGGAGGGGCTTCCGGTTCGCTGGGAAGCCAAAAAGAATCCTCAAACCTGGTAGCCGAAAAAGCTGTTATTGCACCCGTAATTTGTTTCGAGTCAGTATTTGGTGACTATGTGACCGGTTACATTAAAAAAGGAGCTGAAGTAATTTTTGTTATCACCAACGATGGATGGTGGAAAAACTCGCGCGGATACAAGCAACACCTTCTGTTTTCGCAGTTGCGGGCCGTTGAAACGCGGCGAAGCATCGCTCGGTCGGCAAACACCGGAACCTCGTGTTTTATTAACCAGCGTGGCGATGTTTTGCAGGCTACAAACTGGTGGCAGCAAACGACTATTGCCGGAACAATCAACAAAAATCAAGCACTGACTTTTTACGTGGAACATGGCGATTTTATCGCCCGTACTTCGGTGTTTATAAGCGTATTAATGGTGTTGCTGGTGTTGGTGAGAAGGTTCGCGTAAAGACAAAAAAAATCCGCACTAATCCATTGTGTATAACCCCTGTATAACAGGATTTGAGCGCCCGGCTGATCAAACTTCCATCGGTCCGAAGACTCACCCCGATAAATCGGGACTACAAGGCCTGCTTTTACAACCATAAAGAGCTTACTCGGTTTAATTTTTTCTGTTGAGTTTACCAATTTATAGATTAATGCGGAAAATATTTTTTCTCTCTCAAAGAACTCGTTTTCTATACTTCAAATGTAGGCGTAAGCTTTGGTATATGCAAATTTTGGAGGTTAATTTTAATGAATGAAAAGGTAATGTGTTGTTGGATAGTTTATTAAATCGTAACGATTTTTATGAAACTTTTATCGTATTATGTGAGTTGTTTTACCGCGTAGATGTTTATGATATGTTATCGTAAATTCCGAACTCCATTATTCGATTTTACGCGAACAAAATGTAATGCTTAAAATAATAGGGTGGAGTAATACAGGAGCTTTATTATATCGTATTTATGCGGTAACAAACAGTAATTTTTCACTAACGTAATAAGTAGGCCTTGATTTTTTACGCATTTATTTAACGGCCATCCCTATTAATTACTACGCGTTGTTGGATTTATTTCCTGCTTCCTCACACCAATAATTATCGGTAAAAAAAAGCAAAACCTTTATCCTGAATTCTCGCCTCAATGGTAATCCGTGGTACATGTGGAAACACCCTTTTTTTCGCATGTTACTCGCTCTTTTTGTGGCACTTAAATCAGCCGGTTTACGAATTCGTAACGAAACTATTGTATTAAAAAGTCGTGTATAACAGAATAATTTATAACATAAAAATAAATGTTGTTTATAGGCTCAGCGAAGCTTTTAAAATAATTGGCACAGAAGGTAAAATACACAAAAAAACGTATGCAATAGATCTCTTTCCGATTGTAAAATCCCTATTAATAGGGATTGCCGGCGGGTACTCAAAAATTTAATTTTGCCCTCATAATGATAATGATTCGGAGTGAAAACAATTATTACTGTAAAACAATAAAAGAATTGGGAAGAGACAGATGACTATAAGAATAATTACAGTAATAAGTGAAAACATAGCACCGTCGAAGTCCGGAGAGAATAGCATTACCAGTACTGATTGATTTTTTTTAGTCACTCATTTATATCAAATCTTAATAAAAATAAAAATTTAAAATACCTGTAATGGGCAAATATTTCCTCATCTTATTCTTTATGGCCGTAATGTCGGTTTCTGGGCAAAACACCAACCACAGTTCGGTTTATGGCAAAATAATTTCGGATGATGGCAGCCCGCTGGTATTTGCATCGGTGGTAATTAATGGCACTGCACAAGGTACGCTTACCAACGAGAAAGGTGAATTCGAAATTCATGTCCCATATGGAAAACACAAAGTTTCGGTTTCGTTTATAGGCTACGGCAAAGCTTCAAAAACTATTGAAACAAGTGCCGCAAACCGGCGGGCGAAACTCGATTTTGTGCTAAAAGAAAGCGCTGAAACCATAAATGAAGTTATTGTTAGCGGAAAATCCAGGAAAACAGAGCTGGAGACCCAGGGCTTTGCCATGAGTGCTGTTGAAACCGAAGAAATAAGTTTGCGCAGTGTTCAGGCTAACGAATTGTTAAACACAACCGCAGGCGTAAAAATACGTCAAAACGGAGGCTTGGGCTCCAACGTGGAATATTCGCTAAACGGTTTATCCGGAAGCGCTGTTCGAATTTTTATCGATGGTATTCCCATTTCAACCTACGGATCTTCGTTTAACCTAAGTAGCATTCCGCCGTCAATGATTAAGCAAATTGAGGTTTATAAAGGTGTGGTTCCGGGGCATTTAGCTGACGATGCTTTGGGTGGCGCCATTAACATTCAGCTTCATAAAAAGGCCAGAACCAGTTTCAATGCCTCCGTTTCGTACGGATCTTTCAACACTTTTCAAACAAGTGCTAACGGCACTTACCGCTTCGATAAATCGGGTTTAACCGTTAAAACATCGCTGTTCCATAATTATTCCGACAACGATTACAAAGTGTCGGGCCGAAGTGTTGTGGTTACCGGTTTGGGCGGTGTGCAAACTCCTGTTACTGCCCGGCGGTTTAACGATGCCTATCGCTCTACCGGCGGTATGGTGCAAATTGGTTTTATCGACGTAAAATGGGCCGATCAGTTTTTTGTTGGCGTTACCGGCTCCGACGACTATAAAGAAATTCAGCACGGCGCTTTTCTTACCATTACCCCTTACAAGGACCGGTTTATGGAATCGGATGCGCTGCTGGCCAACCTGAGTTATCAGAAAACAGATCTTTTTATCCGCGGATTGGACTTGAATGTGAACGGTTTGTACGGCAAACGTAATCGCGCCCTGGTTGATACGCTAGCCTGGGCTTACAGCTGGAATGGCGAGCGGGCCATCGATTTCAGAGGCAACGAATACCGGTATTCATGGGGATCGCAGCAGGAAGGTGGGCCAACGCTATCTGAAATTAACCGAAACGTATCGTCTATCCGAACAGGCCTTTCCTACACCATCAATCCCAATCACCGGATTTTGCTGAACCACGTTTTCAGCGGAATAGACCGGGAGGACAGTGATGAAATGCGATCGGTAATGGAAAATACCTTTAGCGGAACACGAGACTTGCGTAAAAACATATATTCTTTTACCTATGAATTTAATGCCTTCGACAACCGCTTAAAAACCAATGTGTTTGGAAAGCATTATCAGCAAAAAACAATTAGTGTCGATCCGGCCATTGAAACCGATGCCGACGGAAAAGATCAGATTGTTGACGAAGTGGTAAGCAGCAACAAAGAGCACAACGGATATGGTTTTGCCTTGTCTTACGCACTGATTTCTAAGGTTACGGTGTTAACATCGGCCGAAAAAGCAATACGCCTTCCTAACGAAACCGAAATATTTGGTAACGACGGGGATAACGTAGTGGCCAATTCAAGCATCAATCCCGAGCAAAGCAACAACTATAATGTGGGATTTCGCCTGGGAACTTTTTCGCTACGAAAGCATAATTTTGGACTTTCGGCTAACTTTTTCACCCGAAACATAAAAGACCGCATTGGCCTTCCCATCGAAACATCGCTCAATGTAAATGATGAACTCATTTTGTATGTAAATCAGGGAAGTGGCTCTTCAAAAGGCGTTGATGCTCAGCTGGATTACAATTACAATCGTAATTTCGGGCTTAACTTTAATATCTCGCGCTTTAACCTTACGGTTGAAAACAGGGGTGTGGAAATTGATGTTCCGAACACGCCATTTTTTACCATGAACGGAAGCCTGCGATACACTTTCAATAATTGGATACAAAATAACAGCCGGTTGAACCTCTTCTGCTCATTCTATTTTACCGAAGAGTTTTCGTACCTAGTTCCGCAGGGATCGAACACCGTTGGCGACGACTTTTTTAAAGTGCCCGAACAATTTACCCACGATGCCGGGCTGAGTTATACATTCCCAAACAAGGCATTTACTATGAGTTGCGATGTGAAAAATATTTTCGACAAACCGGTGTACGACAACTTATCGGTACAAAAAGCCGGTAGGGCGGTGTACCTGAAATTAAATTATACAATAAACTCTTTTTAACTACTAAAAATTTTATACGATGAAATGTAATTTTTTAAATACCAGAATTTTAGCTTTTGTTCTTGTTCTTGGCGGATTACTGGCTTCGTGCAGTAGCGATGACGACGAATTAATTCCAACACCTGATCCGACAGAAACAAGATGGATTACTGTGGCTGCAGCCCGAATGGGCGAAAACCCCGGAGATGGGAACGGCGGAACATTAATTTATGCGATTAATAGCGAAGAAGCGAAAGACCCAACAGTGTCAGTCGATCCTTTCGAAAACGGATTTATCGTTCCATCGAACAGAACGGCCAGGTTGCAATCTTCAGAAGATGGCAATACCATTTTCAACATCAGTTATGCCGGCGATACAGGCGGAAACTACACGAAATACACCGTTGAAGGTGGCCAAAACTTTACACAAAGCGGAACTTCAATCAGTATTGCGCCTTACGTTGGTTCTGCTCCCCGCTGGATAAAACTTTTTGATGGCGACCAAACCGGCGCCGCCGTATATGTTTCTACCGAGCATCAGTTCGACGAAAACGAGAATTACGTTCGAACCGAAGCTACCATGGGCGTTTTAACACTGGATTTGGCAAATTCTCAAATTAAAGAATTTCAGGAGCACAGCATCGCATTAAGTGCCGAAGAAGAAGCCGAAGGTTATTACATTTCCAGAATAGATATGCCCGTGTTGAACGCTGCCGGCGATAAACTTTATATCGGAGTGCGTTTGAGCAAGGTTGACCCTGCAACTGCTGAAAGCGAGAGTAACTTTGAAATTTTAGGCTCAAAAACCATTGTTCTGGATTACCCGTCTTTACTGAATCCTTCGGTTATCACTTCTTCAGTGGGTCACGGCAATACCAATGGTTACCGCAGTATCAACGCATTTTTGTATAACGGAAGCGTTTACCAGGCCAACCAGGCCGATCCGGATGGTTCGCATATTCTGAAAATTGATGCAAACAACGAATATGACGATAGTTACGATTTTAATTTAGACGAAGCGTTAGGTATCGAAGATGCTTATATTCTTGCCTGGCGACCAGTTTCAAACGGTAAAGCTGTTTTGGCTTACCGCCATGCAGGCTCGGTAGAAGGAGTTGCCGGAGCGCAGGGATTTTTTGCCCTGGTTGATTTAGAAGCGAAAACTGCCGTAAAAATCGATGACATTCCTTACGACCCCGATTTTTATTTGTTCCAATACCAGGGTTTTGCTGTTGACGGAACAGAGGTTTACGTTACTCAGGCCCCGGTAGGCGAAAACGGAAACATTTATGTAATTGATACCGAAACCGGTGAAGTAACAAAAGGAGCTGAAATGGTTAATGCCGAAGGAAGCCACTTTATCGGAACATTCTAGTCTTTTTAAATTACAAGTTGAATGAAAAGCGCTGTGGGATATTTTGCTCCACAGCGCTTTACTCACAAAATATCTTTCAAAAATTTAAATTGAATCAATAATGAAAACACAAACTTTAAGGTTTTTCTTTTTCGGAATATTCGCCTTACTAACGGCTTTTACAAGTATGGCGCAGCGCGGCAGTCAGAATCCGTTTCTGGACAGAGAGTACTGGGCTGCACATCCCGATCTTAACGATATTGAAGCCAAAGTTGCCGAGGGACATTCGCTTACCGAGGCCAACGGCGCCGGATACGACCCTACCACTTTTGCTATTTTTGGCGGAAACCCGGTAGCTACCATCAATTATCTTATTGAAAAAGGCAACGATGTAAACCGTCGTACACACGATTCGCGTACTTATATTTTTTGGGCCGCTTCCCGTGGAAATCTCGAGCTGGTGCAATATCTGGTGGGAAAAGGGGCCCGAATTGATTTAAAAGATTCGCATGGCTATTCTGCAACGCAGTTTACGGCTGCTTCGGGCCAAAGCAACACGAAGATTTACGATTTCCTGATTGAAAGCGGGGCCGATTTAAAGAACGAAAAAGACCACGACGGACGCGATGTGCTTTTGGTAGCCGCGCCAAGGGTGAAAAATCTGGATTTAATTGATTATTTCATCAGCAAAGGGCTACGTTTAAATACAAGCGACAACCATGGTAACGGATTGTTTAATATTGCTGCTCAGGGAGGAAATATCGATGTGCTGAAGGCTTTGGTTGCCCGAGGAGTTACAATCGATAAAAATACCAACACCAACGAAAATGCCATCTTGTTTGCCAGTCGTGGCGGAAGAGGCAGCAGCAACAGTTTGGCTGTTTTTCAATATTTGGAAGGATTAGGACTTGAGCCGAATATTACTTCAAACGATGGAGTAACGCCGCTGCACAATCTTTCGCGCTCTGCCAGCGACCTGGCAATTTTCCGGTATTTTATCGCTAAAGGAGTAAATCCAAATTCGGCAGATAAAGACGGAAACACACCGCTTTTGAATGCCGTATCGCGCAACAAACAAGAGGTGATTAGCTTTTTGGCCGAACATACAAGCGATATCAACCAAACGAATAACGAGGGGCACTCTGCCTTAACGCTTGCCATTCAGACTAACAGTGCTTCGGTAGTTGCTTATCTGCTTGAAAAAGGTGCGCAAACGAATATTCTGGATAAAAAGGGAAATAATCTGGCCTATTATCTTTTTGAAACTCGTGGCAATCCGCGCGATTTCGACGAGAAAGTGGCAGCACTACGCAAAGCCGGTTTCGATTTCAAAAAACGACAAGCCGACAACAGTACCATGTGGCATTTGGCCATTTCAAAAAACAATTTGGAGCTGCTGATAAAAGTTCAGGCTTTTGATGCCGATATCAATGCAAAAGACGACCAGGGAAACACTGTTTTGCACTATGCGGCCATGAAATCGAGTGATGCAGAAATACTTAAGTTTTTGGTGGCCAACGGTGCCGATATTAACGCAACAACTGAGTTTGGCGAGACCGCTTACGACCTGGCTCAGGAAAATGAATTGCTGAGTGAAAACAATGTGAGTTTAGAATTTTTGAAATAATTGAACACAATGAGTAGAATAATAAAACGGGCCTTATCAGTTATCGTACTTGCCCAGCTTTTCTTTTTACCTTCTTTTGCGCAGGCACCGGCTACGGTGTCGTACAAGTGTATGATACAAATGGCAAACTATACGGGCGAATATGCCTATGTGGTGGTGTCGTTAATGAATCCCGATGGCGATTATGTAAAAACCCTGTACATGCAGGGCGATGACCCGGAATGGTATCCCGACCTTAAAGATTGGTGGGCATTCAGCCACGCTGAAAACGAGAATATTGATGCTGTTACCGGAGCAACAGTTGGTAATGGCGAACGCAATATTATCGCTTTGGTACTTGATGCTTCACAAATAGACAGCGGCTATAAAATACGCTTCGAGTCGGCTGTCGAAAATCAGGAGTATCATAAGGTTGATGCTGAAATAGAGCTGAATTCGGCCACCATCAGAAACAAAGTTGACGGGAAAGGTTATATCCGTTATATCCGCATGATGCCAAATTCGTAAGTTATGGTTTTTTCGATATGGCGTATCAGCCACTTATTGCTTGCAGTAGTAGCCTCCCTGTTTTTATTGGTGGCTTCGGTTACCGGTGTAATTCTGGCTGTTGAGCCGATAACGAATAAAATACGTCCCTACAATATCGAACAGGCCGATGAACTTACACTTGCCGAGACATTAACAAACCTGAATGCGCGATACGACGAAATTCTTTCCATCTCACGCGACCGCAACGGGTTTGTTAGCGTTCAGGCTATTATTGACGGAGAAAATGAGCAGTTTTATGTAAATCCATTTAACGGAGAGAAACTGGGGCCAGCGATTGAAAAGGCTCCCATTTTTCAGTTCAGTACCAGTTTGCACAGGTCGTTGTTTCTTAAAGCTCCCGGTCGTTTTCTGATTGGCCTGGCAGCCTTTTTACTTTTTCTGATTGCCGTATCGGGTATTGTGCTTATTGCCAAACGCCAGGGCGGGATGCGCTATTTCTTTGCGCCGGTGGTTCGCGAAAACTTTTCGCAGTTTAACCACGTTGTTTATGCCCGGATGACCTTATTACCCATTATTGTTTTATCGCTAAGCGGTTCGTACCTGTCGTTACTGCGATTTAATCTCATTCCCGGGGAACAGATTATTCACGAAGTGGATTATGAAACGCTGACCGATGAACCGAAGCTTCCGCTGCATACTTTCGAATTCTTGAATACTACTACTCTGGGAGACCTTAGAAAAGTGGAGTATCCTTTTTCCGATTTTGTTGAAGATTATTATACCATCAGTTTAAAAGACCGCGAGGTGTTGTTAAACCAGTTTAACGGGCAGATTATTACCGAAAAGAAATTCCCTTGGGTTAGTGTGGCATCATCGTGGGCCACTGTAATACATACCGGCGAAGGAAGTATTGTTTGGAGTGTAATTTTGGCAGCCGGAAGCCTGGCCATTCTTTTTTTAATGCTTACAGGTTTCGTTATTTATTTTAAACGGCCGCGGATTCAGATTAAAAACAACTATTCGCGAAACGATTGCAGCCATATTGTATTGGTAGGTACCGAAGGAGCTACCACCCTGCAATTCGCTCACGAATTTCACCGGCAATTGCTAAAGGCCGGCATTAAAAGTTATTTAGGATTGATGAACGATTATGGGCCGTTCAGAAACATGAAACAGCTCATTATTTTTACCGCTACTTACGGGCAGGGAGAACCACCAGCCAGTGCCAGTCGCTTCAGGGAGCTGGCAACAAAATACCACCAAAAACAGCCATTCGCTTTTTCTGTTGTGGGATTTGGCTCTACTGCCTATCCGAATTATTGCCGCTTTGCCTACGAGGTTTTTGATTTACTGAAAAATCTTCCCAATGCTAATAGTTTAGGTGAAGTACACACTGTAAACAGTCATTCTTTTGAAGCGTTATCAAGGTGGGTAACGCATTGGGCCGAAGCAATGCAACTGACTCTTCAACTCGAGAAACCCAAACTAAAACTTTCTAAAAATCCGGTTTCCGATTTTGAAGTGATCGACCGTGTTGAAAATGAAAAAGAGAATACTTTTTTACTTACGCTAAAAAATACGAAAGGCGCAAAAGTTGTTTCGGGCGATCTTTTATCGGTTATTCCCGAGGACGATCCGCGAGAGCGGCTTTATTCCGTCGGAAACCTGGGAAATAATACTTTGGCCATAAGCGTAAAAAAATACCCCAATGGAATTTGCTCAACAATGTTGAGCCAACTGGAAAAAGGAGAAGTATTATCGGCTGAGGTAGTCAGAAATCTGAACTTTTATCTTCCGAAAAATACAAAAGAGGTGGTGCTTATTGCCACAGGAACTGGTATGGGGCCTTTTTTAGGAATGATTGCCTCGAACACCGGCCGGCAAAAACTGCACTTATACTGGGGCGGCCGAACCCTCGATTCGCTATTACCTTACAGAATGTATATTAATGAAGCGCTGCGCGACAAAAGGATACATAACTTTAGTCCGGCATACTCGCGAATGCAAACTCAAAAAGTTTATGTACAACACCTGATTAAAAAAGACGGGGCTAAAATTGCCGGTATTTTAAAGAAGGGCGGTTGTGTAATGATTTGCGGCTCGATTGCCATGCAGCATGATGTAGTGAAAGAACTGCAAACCATTTGCAGCACCTACCTGCAAAAAGACCTGAGCCATTTCCAAAACCGGAAACAGGTGAAGATGGATTGCTATTGATCTATGGAAAAGGATTATTTAGAGTTATTTAAAAGCAATTTTGATAGAAATAATTGCAGCCGACGGGCTTCAGGCAAAAAATAAAAAAGGGGATTCCATCATTTCTGATAAAATCCCCGCTTTGTGATCCCAAGCGGCGAGATGTCGAACTTTATGAAGGAGGATTTTGAGGGTGTGCTGAATTTTATGAATACAAAACAACAGAATAGGAAATTAAGAATGTAAGAGTTCAATAACTGTTTAAGAAACTAAGCAATTGGAATTTTGAAAAGCAAGTTTACTACAAACTAAACGAAAGGTATTTTCATCTATTTGCGGAATAAGTATCTTTGAGAGATGTTGTTCGAGAAGAATCATATCAACTTATACAAATCACTTTTCCGAGGAAGAACAGATATTTATGCAGTTCGTTGGGAAAAGAACGGAAGAAGTGGTTATATGTCGGTATACAAAGTTGATTGGACGGATTACAACAAACACAAAGCTCAAGGAGGAACTTTTAAAAACTATAAAAACAAAGAGTATTTGCCCTTTGATAATTCAGCAATAGAAGCACACTTTTCGGGAAAAGAAACGTGTGGAATTTATCCGTTACTCGAAGATAATACATCCTATTTTATTGCGGTTGATTTTGACAAGCAAAACTGGCTAGAAACAATTTTAAAACTACAAAATACTTGTTCAGCATTTAAAATCCCATCTTATATAGAACGTTCCCGTTCGGGCAATGGAGGTCATTTATGGATTTTCTTTGAAAATGCTTTTCCGGCACAACAGAGTCGAAAAATTATGTTTGAGTTACTGCGACACGCAAATATTATTTCGCATTTTGAAAAAGAACCAAGTTTTGACAGGTTATTTCCAAATCAGGATTATCATTCAGGCAAAGGAATGGGAAATTTAATTGCACTTCCGTTCCAAGGAAAATCAATAGCAAATGGTAATTCTTGTTTCATTAATCCCAAAAGCTTTGAACCAATTGAAAATCAGTGGAAGTTTTTAGAATCAATTAAGAAGGTTTCTATTTCGGAACTAAAAAACCTGTATGAAAAATTATTCGATGTTCAACCTAATGAAGTTTTTGTATCCTCTCCAGAGTTTAACAAGCCGTATGAACTAGAAATAGTCATAAGTAATCAGATTTACCTTAAACGTACACAGTTAAGCCAAAAGCTAATCGTTTTTCTGCGAGAACAATTGAATTTTTACAACTCAGATTATCTTGCAAAAAAGAACCTTGGAAAGAGCGTTTTCAATACCGAGAAGTTCTTCAAGTTAATTGAGGAGTCAGAAAATGAGGTAATGATTCCAAGAGGTTTTTCTGCATCATTGGTTCAATTCTGTACTAAAGAAAAAATTCCTTTCAAGATAATTGATAGACGAGAGAAAAAAGATTCCATTGATTTTGATTCGGAGATTACATTACAAGACCATCAGGAAATTGCACTTGAGAAAATACGTGAAAAGGATTTTGGTGTAATTGTTTCACCGCCTGGCTCAGGAAAAACAGTAATCGGACTTGAGATAATTGCAGAAAAACGACAACCGGCTCTAATCATCGTTCATAGAAAACAGTTATTTGACCAATGGATTGAACGCATTCAGGATTTTCTAAAAATTCCAAAAAAAGAAATAGGACAGTTCGGAAATCAAAAGAAAAAGATTGGCAAGCAAATTACTATTGCAATGATTCAATCTTTATCGCGATTAGATGACTACAACGAGGTAGCGAATGCCTTTGGAACAATTATTATTGATGAATGCCATCATATTCCTGCAAAATCATTTCGAGAAGCAATTGTCAATTTTAATGCGTTCTATTTGTATGGTTTAACAGCAACTCCCAAAAGAAAAAACAACGACCAGAAACTGATTTTCGTTTATATCGGAAATATTCTTTATCAGGTTAACCAGCAAAAGTTTTTTGGCGGAAAGAAATATCCAAACAGAAATTAACATCAAGGAAACCGAACTATTCGCCCCTTTCGATTACAAGATTGACAAATACGAAACTATTTCGAGAATTTTGGTTCATGATACGCAACGAAATTCGCTGATTCTTCAGGACGTCGAGAACAATGCAAAAAGATTCAAAACAATTTTGATTTTATCTGAACGAAAAGCGCACGTTGATATTCTCAATCTATACTTAAAAGACAAGTATGAAACAATTACAATTCATGGAGATGATGCGGAAAGTGCAAGAAAAAGTAAAATTGAACAAATAAAACAGGGACATTTCAAGATTGTAATTTCAACGGGGCAATTCTTTGGAGAAGGTATTGATATTAGTAACTTGGAGTGCTTGTTTATTGTTTACCCTTTTGCTTTCGAGGGAAAACTAATTCAATACATTGGTCGAATCCAACGTTCAAAAAATCCACCAGTAATTTTTGATTATCGTGACTCAAAAATTGATTACTTTGAAAAGATGTTCAAACAACGAAAACGATATTATAATAAACTACTAAAATAGATGCCGGAAAGTCAAAATATAGAATGGAAAGAAAGTTGGAGGGACGAATACCTCAAGTGGATTTGTGGTTTTGCCAATGCCAAAGGAGGAAAGATAATCATTGGTAAAAATGACAATGGAGAAATTGTCGGGGTTGCAAAGGCAAAGCGATTAATGGAAGATATTCCAAACAAAATTCAAACACAACTTGGAATAATATGCGACGTCGATTTAAAAGAGGAAGACGGAAAAGATTATATTGAGATTGATGTAAAACCATACGATGTACTCATCTCATACCAAGGAAAATATCATTACAGAAGTGGAAGCACCAAACAAGAACTTAAAGGAAATGCTCTAAATAATCTTCTGCTTAAGAAAGCAGGAAAAACATGGGACGATGTTGTTGAACCACGTGCTAACTTTGAGGATATTGACCTTTCTGCTATTGAAGCCTTTAAAAAAGGAGCTACTATAAGTAAAAGATTGCCATTTCTTGCAGAGGGAGAAAACTTGGAACAAATACTTGACAACCTTTTACTGTTGGAAGGTGGGAACCTCAAACGTTCGGCAATACTGTTGTTTGGCAAAAATCCATGTAGATTTTTCATAAATGCTTTTGTGAAAATTGGCAGGTTTGGACAAACTGATGATGACTTGCGATTTCAGGAAGTAATTGAAGGAAATGCTTTTCAATTGGCAGATAAAGTCTTGGAAGTTCTTGACCGAAAGTTTTTTGTTTCTCCAATTTCGTACAAAGGTTTGCAACGTGTTGAGAGTTGGGAATATCCTTATGAAGCTATTCGTGAGGTTATTTTGAACGCTATCGTGCATCGGGATTATATGGGAGCGCCAATTCAAATAAGTGTTTATGACGATAAACTCATTGTATGGAATGAAGGTTCGCTGCCTGAAGACTTGACATTTGAGGATTTGAAAAAGAAGCATTCATCTCGTCCGCACAACCCAATTCTTGCGAGTGCATTCTTTAAAGGCGGTCTAATTGAAGCATGGGGACGTGGAACAATAAAAATCATAAACGAATGTAAAAAGGCTGGGCTACCTGAACCTGTGATAGAATCTTCTTCTGGAGGAATTAGTGTTACAGTTATGAAACCAAGAGAAACAGTTGATGAGGAATATTATTATGAAGGTTTAAATGCAAGACAAATAAAGGCAGTTGAGTTTGTTAAAGAGAATGGAAAAATTAAGAACAGCGAATATCAAATAATAAACAGCATTTCACAAAGAACCGCAACTAGGGAGTTAAAAGAACTAGTTGAAAAAGGTTTTTTCACTTTAACAGGTATTGGTGCAGGGGCGGTTTACAAAATAGAATGGAAGCTCAACAAATAATCGCGCCATAATCGCGCCATAATCGCGCCATAATTGCGCCAAGGTCAATTTAAGAGGGGCCGTCGAAAAGATGGATATGATATAGTTTTCAAAAAAGCTAAAAGGGTATGAAGCCAAATCATACCCTTTTGAAGACAAATGAAGCCAAGTGATCCCACCGGGACTCGAACCCAGATCGCAAGAACCGGAATCTTGTATTCTATCCATTGAACTATGGGACCGGTATCGGCTGCAAAAGTAACAAAATTCCCGAATGTCCATAGTTCAAATTCAAGTTAGCTTACCAATAAATGTTGATAAAATCGCCCTCTTCACTTACCGCACATTTTTTTATATCGCTACATTTGTCGGCATAAAGCTATGAATATGGAGGAGAAAACAGGACTGGCCATAAAGAAGTTCAATGATTACATTGACTCTTTTACAGGACTTAGCGAGGAGCAGCTTACGAATTTCGAGATCAAGAAAAATCATTCACTACGCGTTGCTGACCTGGCTTTACTATTGGCTAAAAATATGGAGCTTAACGAAACGGAAGCTCAATTGGCCTTTTTTATTGGATTATTTCACGACATTGGAAGGTTTCGGCAGCTGAAAGAATACAACACCTTTAATGATGCCAAATCGGTTGATCATGCCGAATTGGGAATTGACGTTTTACAGCAAGGCGACTTTTTTAATGATCTGGATGAAGGTCAGGAAGAATTAATATTACTGGCAATCGGGCAACACAATAAGTTGGGCCTTACAAAAGATATGACCGATAAAGAACGGCTTTTTGCCAAATTAATTCGCGATGTCGATAAGCTCGATATACTGCGGGTAATAACCGATTATTATTCCAATCCGAAGGCAACGCCAAATCATACTTTAACCTGGGAAATGCCAAAAGGCGTATCGGTATCAAAAGATGTGTTGAAACAGATTTTAAAAGGAGCTTTAGTGGCAAAAGAAAGTATTACCAACGAACTTGATATTAAAGTTATGCAGCTTTCGTGGGTGTACGATTTAAACTACAGGCCGTCGTTCGAGTTGATGATGGAAAAACGTTACCTGGAGAAAATCTATAATTCGATGCCCAAAAACGATACAGTGATTGAAATCTATCGAAAAGTAAAAGTATTCGTAGAGAATAAGTTTATTGCCTGATGAAAAAATTTATTCGGGCTGCTGTTTGGGAACGGAATGCCACGATAATAATGGCGATTCGTACCTTACTGCCTGGGGCGATTGAAACAATCCCTGCTAAAAATGGTTTTATCTATTGGTAAAACAGTTTTTATGCGAATTCGAGGGGTCTGGAAATGCCCGAAATATTGTTATAATCCTTATTAAATTTCAGAAATAATGGCAAACCGACTGGTATGTATGTGTAATTTTGTTGATGAGGCAGAGATTAAAAAACTGCTGGAAAAAGGAGCCGATTCTACTTCGCAGATTCAATCGTTAACACGTGCCGGAACATCTTGTGGTCGTTGTTTGCCTGTTATTGATGGTTTGGTTGAAGACCATTTAAAAACAAAACCCAAGCCACAACAAGGAAAGCTGCGACTCGGGTTCTAAACACAACATCAAAATATTTTCGTTAGAAGTATCTTGGCGATACCACTTCTTCTTTCTTAAATCTTAGTTCGTACGATATCATTACTTCGTGTGTTCCGTTGCTGTAATGTTTCATATTGTTGGTTGTAAAATCGATGGCATACCCAACACGTAATTTCTGGTCGAATATCCATTGGGCAATAAACCCGTAAGAAGATCCGGTACGATACATCGCTCCGAGCCAGAATTTCTCCTTAATAAGGAAGTTTCCGGTAAGGTCGAACTGAAGCGGTGTACCTGTTTCAGAGGTAAACGATGCTTTGGTAAACATGGTCGGTTTGAATTTTACATTTTCGCCCATATCAAAAACGGCACCGGCAATCAGGAAATAGTGACGTAATTCACCATCAACCGAAAAGCTTTCCATATCGTTTTCAAAGGTAGTGCTTACCAGTTTCGGAACAGAAAGACCCACATAGGCTCTTTTGCTGTATAAAAAGGCACCCACACCAAAGTTTGGTTTGAATGCATTTTTTATTTCGCCTGCAAAATTCGGATCGCCCGGGTCTAGAATGGTGTACGCTGCTAAATTGTTCGAATAATTGGTAAAACCACCTTTAAGTCCCAGCCTCAGATTTGTTTTCTCGCTAACAGGAACCAGGTACGAATAATCGGCAAAAACATAAAAACGTTTTTCCAATCCGGTTTTATCGTTAAGTACATTTAAGCCCAGTGCCACACGTTCATTTTTTAGCGGAGCCTGTATGGAAAAGGTATAAGTTGTAGGAGCACCGTCCCAACCGGTCCACTGATGACGTCCGAGTGCCATGAACCCTACCGATTCCCATGTACCGGCATAAGCCGGGTTAATGGTTTGTGTATTGAACATGTATTGAGTAAACATGGGGTCCTGTTGTGCATTTGACGTAAATGCTGCTACTACTATTGCCAGAATCCCTAAACCTTTGATTATATTTAATTTTGCTTTCATCATTTTAAATTTTTTCAGATTGGACATTCATTAATTAATCAATTAATTATTTAGGAATACGAATCCGGTAATAGGTTCTCTGCTTCCATCGTTAAAGTACAGTATGTAGTAGTAGGTTGCTGTTGGCAACTGGTTGTCACCAAGCTGCATATCGTGCATCGAACTTCCGTCCCACCATGCATCTACATCTCCCCAGTAGCTTTCATTTCCGTAGCGTTCCTGCTCGTAAACCAGGTTACCCCATCGGTTAAAGATTTCTATTCTGGCATCATTGAAATCGTCACCCAATACTCTTTCGTCGCTGCCGCCCTGATCGCCAGTACAATAAATCATTATTTTGAAATAATCGTTGTAACCATCCTGGTTTGGCGAAAAGGCGTTTGGAATAACCGGTTCACCACAAGCAAACTGCTCAGGTGGCGTTCTGTCATCCACTGCATCTCTCCAGTCGCGTACACCATCAGCATCTGTATCCTGCAAGTAGGCATTAGAACCGATCGCATTTTGTCCACGTGTCCATCCTTCGGTAGTGGTGTTGTAAGTATCGTAAGCATCGTCGAGTCCATCACCGTCAGCATCGCTGCCAATGAAGCTTACATCTGCTATCGAATCATTCGGGAATTCATCCCAACCTTCAACGTTGTCGTCTTCACCTTCGCTATCGGTATCAGTGTCTAAGTAATCCGGAGTCCCGTCTAAGTCCATATCCCATGGTTCGTAAGTAATACCGTTGCTGGTAGGATCGTAGGCGTCATCCCATCCATCTCCGTTTGAGTCAATTCCCAGCGGAAGGATGTAGTCGTATTCTCCATCTTCAGCAATTGTTGATTGCCACTCAATGTTGTCAACAATACCGTCATTATCCGAGTCAATGTCCAATCGGTCAACAATACCGTCTCCGTCAGAATCAAGCGATGTTTGATCCAGAGCATTTTCCTCTTCGATAATATCCAGGATTCCATCATCGTCGTCGTCGATATCATCATTGTTAGGTACGCCGTCGCAATCGGTATCCAGAAGGACAACAATTGTAACTTCAGCAGTGTCGCAGTTTTCGGTATTAACGGTATGGCATACTGAGTAAGTGAAAGTAATAACAGCTTCAGTTGGTTCTTCATTCACATAAATTAAATTACCATCTGTAGCGCTTACTCCGTTTGGCAAATCGGTAAGAATAGTAAAGCTTACATTTTCGCGGGTAAACCCTTCATCGTTGGCAAACAAATCAAGCTCTCCGGAAACTGTTTCACCCGGACAGTAAATCAAAGTCAGAATATCATCGTTTGCTTTGAATGGATCGAAGCCACAATCAGCATCACCTTCTTCAACAGTAACAGTGGCTGTACAAGTTGCTTCGTTTCCACATTCATCGATTGCAGTTAATGTAACCTGGTTTTCACCAACGTTATCGCAGTTGAAAGTTTCCTGGCTGATAAACATGGTGTCGATAGTTCCACAATTGTCAGTTGCTCCGCCGTTGATATCATCAACAGTTATGGTTGCAACACCGTTTGCATCCAGTTGAACCGTAATATCGTTGCAGGTAACTTCCGGTCCGGAAGTTAGCTGTAACGACATTACGGTTCAACTGGATGCAAACGGTGTTGCAACCATAACTGTTGATGATATCAACGGCGGAGCAACTGACAATTGTGGAACTATCGACACCATGTTTATCAGCCAGGAAACTTTCAACTGCGATAACGTTGGTGAAAACCAGGTTACATTAACTGCAATCGATGAATGTGGAAACGAAGCAACTTGTACAGCCACTGTTACTGTTGAAGAAGGTGATGCTGATTGTGGCTTCGATCCATTCAAAGCAAACGATGATATTCTGACTTTGATTTACTGTCCGGGTGAAACAGTTTCCGGAGAGCTTGATTTGTTTGCCAACGATGAAGGGTTTACCCGCGAAAATGTAAGCTTTACTATTCTTACCGATTTGCCAAACGGAGTAAGCGCTACAGATGGTAATTTAATTTATGTGAATGAAGAACCAACTGAAGCTGTTATTACTTTCACTTACTCAGTATGCCATACCGTTAATACCGAAAACTGCGACACTGCTGAAGTTACAATTGTTGTCCTTCTGGATACCGATTGCGACGGCGTACCTAACAATGATGATATCGACGACGACGATGATGGAATCCTGGATATTATCGAAGAGGAAAATGCTCTGGATCAAACATCGCTTGATTCTGACGGAGACGGTATTGTTGACCGATTGGACATTGACTCGGATAATGACGGTATTGTTGACAACATTGAGTGGCAATCAACAATTGCTGAAGATGGAGAATACGACTACATCCTTCCGCTGGGAATTGACTCAAACGGAGATGGATGGGATGACGCCTACGATCCTACCAGCAACGGTATTACTTACGAACCATGGGATATGGACTTAGACGGGACTCCGGATTACTTAGACACTGATACCGATAGCGAAGGTGAAGACGACAACGTTGAAGGTTGGGATGAATTCCCGAATGATTCGATAGCAGATGTAAGCTTCATTGGCAGCGATGCTGACGGTGATGGACTCGACGATGCTTACGATACTTACAACACCACTACCGAAGGATGGACACGTGGACAAAATGCGATCGGTTCTAATGCCTACTTGCAGGATACAGATGCTGATGGTGTACGCGACTGGAGAGATGCAGTGGATGACAGAACGCCACCTGAGCAGTTTGCTTGTGGTGAACCGGTTATTCCAAACGCCTTTTCGCCAAACCAGGATGGTTACAACGATTATTTCAAAATAATGATTTATTGTACTGGCGATCAGGGCGGCAGCGACGAAAGAGTATTGGGTGACGATTTCAATGATGCCAGAATAGAAATCTTTAACCGATGGGGTAACCTGGTTTACGAGCAGGAACGCTACGGAAATGAAAGCTACTGGGGAGATGTAGATGCATGGTGGGACGGAAGTTCGATGCACGATATGCAGCTTGGTGACAACCAGTTGCCAACAGCAACCTACTACTACATACTGTACTTTAACGATGGAAGCAGAGAACCTATTACCGGATTCGTATTCCTAAATAATTAATTGATTAATTAATGAATGTCCAATCTGAAAAAATTTAAAATGATGAAAGCAAAATTAAATATAATCAAAGGTTTAGGGATTCTGGCAATAGTAGTAGCAGCATTTACGTCAAATGCACAACAGGACCCCATGTTTACTCAATACATGTTCAATACACAAACCATTAACCCGGCTTATGCCGGTACATGGGAATCGGTAGGGTTCATGGCACTCGGACGTCATCAGTGGACCGGTTGGGACGGTGCTCCTACAACTTATACCTTTTCCATACAGGCTCCGCTAAAAAATGAACGTGTGGCACTGGGCTTAAATGTACTTAACGATAAAACCGGATTGGAAAAACGTTTTTATGTTTTTGCCGATTATTCGTACCTGGTTCCTGTTAGCGAGAAAACAAATCTGAGGCTGGGACTTAAAGGTGGTTTTACCAATTATTCGAACAATTTAGCAGCGTACACCATTCTAGACCCGGGCGATCCGAATTTTGCAGGCGAAATAAAAAATGCATTCAAACCAAACTTTGGTGTGGGTGCCTTTTTATACAGCAAAAGAGCCTATGTGGGTCTTTCTGTTCCGAAACTGGTAAGCACTACCTTTGAAAACGATATGGAAAGCTTTTCGGTTGATGGTGAATTACGTCACTATTTCCTGATTGCCGGTGCCGTTTTTGATATGGGCGAAAATGTAAAATTCAAACCGACCATGTTTACCAAAGCATCGTTTACCTCTGAAACAGGTACACCGCTTCAGTTCGACCTTACCGGAAACTTCCTTATTAAGGAGAAATTCTGGCTCGGAGCGATGTATCGTACCGGATCTTCTTACGGGTTTATTGCCCAATGGATATTCGACCAGAAATTACGTGTTGGGTATGCCATCGATTTTACAACCAACAATATGAAACATTACAGCAACGGAACACACGAAGTAATGATATCGTACGAACTAAGATTTAAGAAAGAAGAAGTGGTATCGCCAAGATACTTCTAACGAAAATATTTTGATGTTGTGTTTAAAACCCGAGTCGCAGCTTTCCTTGTTGTGGCTTGGGTTTTGTTTTTCAGTACCTTATCATCCTTTACAAATAATACCAAATTGACCACAAAATGCCGCATATGAATTTGTTCTTTTCCGTTTCTACTGCGTTGAAAAATTATAACGTAGCTCGGCTATGCTAAAATTTTTCGCCTTGTACAAACGGAAAATAACCGACATATCCAATACGGCATTTTATAATCAAATTGGTATAAGCATTAAAACCAACTTACTACAATTATTATTCTTATTAAACTCCTGCTTTTGTTTCAACACCAACATAACTTTCATAATATTATCAAACACAGACATTTGTCCCATTATGAAACAAGAAAGCGAAAGCAAAAAAAGACGCTAACATGCTGAATATCTACACACTAAAAACAAATGGCACAACTAATTGTTTATATCGCCTCGAACTTAAAAACAAAACACAATGATTAAATGCACTGATTTCCCTACTGATTTTTATTTGGATAATTTGATATTATGTCATAATTTGCATAAGTAATTTATTGATTCTGAAATTTAAAGAAGGTAAAAAATAAGGGGTTATTCATACTTTCCGGACAATTTCACATCAAACTTTTTAATAACCAAACGGACAATAAATGCAATTCATATTGTATTTACTCTCCACGTGTATTGAATGCGTCAATTTATACTGACTGCATTAATGATGACTGTAAATAATTATAACACCAACAATATGAAAAAATTTCACCCTTACAATGATTTAACTGGAAAGTCAAGCATTTGTGCACAATTAAATACCACGAAGTGGTTTTTAGGTATACAACTTATAATTGTACTTATCCTGTTTACATTTAGTATTTCTCTGGCACAGAATAGTAATATCTTTCAAGTTTCTGATAATCGATCGGAAGTAATTAGCGTATTAAGTACGGATTCGAATATTGATGTTGAACATTTCATGAGACTTAGGTACGATTTACAACCTACAATCTTTATTGAAAACAATTCAATAGCTAACATTTCCGAAGAAGGTATATCTGTTGTTCGATTAGACGATATGTCCTCAAACGAAATATTAAAAAATGACATTCCGGGATTTCATACATCCGAGCTCTTGTTTATTTCTATAAAGAAAGCTAGTGATTTGCAGCAGCAAATCGACGTTCAAACTCTTACAAACTTCGATAGACTAAAGTATATTTTTATACTCTCATATATATCAGTAAGTGATGAAGATATACACAATTTACTGATAAACGCTGATGCCTCTATTTCCATCATCTATTCTTTAGCAACAGAGAATTAGGCTCGAAAGTAAAACGCTAAAATTCCTTAATTATGAAAACATTTAATAACAATATTCTTAATAGAAAAGGATCCTTGCCGAGATTAGCTATTTTTGCGCTATCTCTTATGCTTTTGGGTATTACTTCCACTGCCCAGGTGCGTGAACCCTTTGAGCCAAGATCTTCTGAATTCACCCCTAACAAAACTACATATAGCATTAAGGGTGATTTTACAATGATCGGGAATACAAATCTAACATTGTATAATTATAATGATAACAGGAACAACAGTCAGAATTATATGATATATGTTGATGAAGATACTGATGGAAGTACTCAAAACTCTTCTTCAGCTACTCTTCAATTCTCAACAGAAAATGATGCTTTGCCAGGATGTTCAAATGTAATATACGCAGGACTGTACTGGACCGGAAGAATGTATTACGGTAGCAATTTAAGTTCAACTGAAAGGCTTGCTATGCGTACTGTGAAGTTTAAAGCACCGGGAGGTTCATACCAAACTTTACAAGCTAACGATGATGAGATTCGATATCCCGGAGATAATGACATGTACGCCGGTTATATTGAAGTTACCGACATTGTAAAAAATGCAGGTGAAGGTGAATACTGGCTTGCCGATATGGCACTTTCTCAGGGCAACGGTGGCAGCACCGGTTACTATGGTGGATGGGGACTGGTAGTAGTTTACGAAAACTCAAAGATGAAATGGCGTGACATTACGGTATTTGATGGATATGCCTATGTACAAGGAAGTACGGCAAACCACACGCTTGAAGTCTCCGGATTTAATACCGTTCAGGCAGGACCTAATGAAGAAATGGTGCCCGTTGATATCAAAATGGGGTTTATGGCAGGAGAAGGCGATGTTGGCATTTCGGGCGACTACTTTGAAATTCAAAAACAGGTTGATAATTCTTATATGCGTTTATCGCATACAGGAAATACGACCGAAAATTTCTTTAACAGCTCTATCGAAACCGGAGGTAATCTGCGAAATCCAAACCTACCGAATAATACCGGACTTGATATAAGTATGTTTAATGTGGTAAACACAGACAACGAAGTTATTGCAAATAGTCAGACTTCCACAAAATTCAGATATGGCTCAACACAAGACACTTATGTGATTTTCAGTATAGTATTTGCCGTAGATGCCTATATTCCGGAAACAGAAGCCATTGTTACAAACACAGCTATTAACGGGGTTCCTAATCCAGTTAGTCTTTTTACAGATCCCGGGCATATATTGGATATTGAAGTAGAGCTTAAAAATAAAGGCACGGAAGCAACAGACAACACCTTAATTGTAATACCAATACCCTATACAGCAAGTTTTGTTGAAAATAGTATTAGTTCAACTATTTATCCTCCTTTAAACTCAAGCAATGCAGCACCTGTATTTGATCCTAACTTAGGGGCAACAGGCTCTATTGTTTGGGATATCGGCAATTTCCCTTTACCGTCTGATCCTGATCACCTACTCGCGAGTATCTCATTTCAATTAAAAGCAACAGAGGATTGTTCTATTTTAATTAACCCCAATTGTACTCCAAGAATAGCTATTACCGGAACCACCAGCGGAGTTGGAGCGACTACCGGTACGCCATTTGAACATGGATTTATTCAAGGGCATGAGACAAGCGGTAATTGTGTTGGCGAACCTATCCCCTCTCCACTTTATATTGATTTTGATGATGCTGCTGTTGGAGAACATTGTACCGGAGATCCCGACGATTATAACAGAGAGTTCTATTATTGTAACCGAGATGGCCTGCCTGTTCAAGTAGCAGAAGTCGAAGCACATTTTCCTCCAGGTTCAAGATTTTACAATGAATATCCTATTAATGACCAATCAACAGAATTTACTGCAGATGATCCATTTCCGGCGACAATAGGAACGGCAACTTATTATGCAATTCCCCCGGGAATAACAAATTGCTTTTTCGTATTCGATATTATTATAGATGATGTTAGAAGTACTCCAACAGTAAATGATGTTGACTATTGTTTAAATGATGCTGCGGTGGCTTTAACTGCCACTCCAAGCAACCCATCATATAACTTATATTATTACACAGATAACAATCCTTCAACAACTGCTCAAACATCAATTATTCCTTCTACAGCAAATGCCGGACAAACAACATATTATATTGCTGAAGGACTTTCAAATGCCTGCATTAGCCCAAACAGGGCACCAATTGTTGTTTCGGTAATTGCACCTCCATCGTGTGAAATTACAGGAAGTAGTTCCGTTTGCCCATCCAGCACAAATAATATTTATTCTGCTCCGGCTGGCATGGATTCTTACAGTTGGAGTATTACCTCAGGAACTGCCACATTAAATGGTGCGTCTGATGAGCAAACCGTTGAAGTTATTGCCGGCAGTTGCAATGAGGATTTTACACTAGAACTAACAGTTACCAATAGTAATGAATGTAGCTCTACTTGTAGTTTGGATGTGAAGGTTGAGGATGATGTTGATCCAACATGGACAGTTGAACCAAGCGACATGACAAGCGTTGCCTGCGATCCTGCTACCAATGCTACTGCATTTGCAAACTGGTTGGCAAGCTTCTCTGGAACTGACGAGTGCGGTACAGCAACAGTTACCCACAACAGTCCTGGATTAAGCGATGGTTGTGGTGCAACAGGTACTGAAACTGTTACATTTACTTTAACCGACGAATGTGGAAATGACATTACAAAAGATGCAACTTTCACAATTATCGACGATACTGATCCAACAATCGACAACTCGGAAAAAGAAGACCTTACCGTAGAGTGTGCTGATGACTGGAGTGCTGATTTGCAGGCATGGTTAAACAATGCCGCCGGAGCAACAGCATCTGACCTTTGTGGGGATGTTGAATGGTCAAACAATTACGATGCAAATAACCTTAGCGACCTTTGCGGGGCGACAGGTGCCGTAACGGTTACATTTACTGCTACCGACGAATGCCAGAACACAGCAACAACAACTGCTGTATTTACTATCGAAGATACTACTGATCCAACAATCGACAACACCAATTTAAGTAACATAGAAATTGAATGTGGCATAGATCAAGTAAATAAACTGTCAGATTGGTTAGCCAATAATGCTGGAGCTACTGCAACAGATAATTGTAGTGGAGTTACCTGGAGTAACAACTATGGAGAAGAAGATGACGTAGATTGTGACAATGGTGCAATAACAGTAATATTTACAGCTACAGATGCGTGCGGAAATGAAAGCACCACTTCAGCAAGCTATTCGATCCAGGACAATACCGCTCCTGAATTTGTTGAAGAACTTCCGGCTGATGTAACTGTTGAGTGTGATGCAATTCCTGCTGCAGCTGTGCTTACCGCTACCGATAACTGTGGCGAAGCTACTGTGGCAATGATGGAAACAAGCACCGAACCGGAAACTTGCGATAACTATACAATCACCCGCGTTTGGACTGCTACCGACGAGTGTGGTAACGAAACTGTTCACACACAGGTTATTACCGTGAAAGACGAAACAAAACCAGTGTTTGTAGAGGAACTTCCGGCTGATGTAACTGTTGAATGTGATGCAATTCCTGCTGCAGCTGTGCTTACCGCTACCGATAACTGTGGCGAAGCTACTGTGGCAATGATGGAAACAAGCACCGAACCGGAAACTTGCGATAACTATACAATCACCCGCGTTTGGACTGCTACCGACGAGTGTGGTAACGAAACTGTTCACACACAGGTTATTACCGTGAAAGACGAAACTGCTCCGGAAGTTAGCTGTAACGACATTACGGTTCAACTGGATGCAAACGGTGTTGCAACCATAACTGTTGATGATATCAACGGCGGAGCAACTGACAATTGTGGAACTATCGACACCATGTTTATCAGCCAGGAAACTTTCAACTGCGATAACGTTGGTGAAAACCAGGTTACATTAACTGCAATCGATGAATGTGGAAACGAAGCAACTTGTACAGCCACTGTTACTGTTGAAGAAGGTGATGCTGATTGTGGCTTCGATCCATTCAAAGCAAACGATGATATTCTGACTTTGATTTACTGTCCGGGTGAAACAGTTTCCGGAGAGCTTGATTTGTTTGCCAACGATGAAGGGTTTACCCGCGAAAATGTAAGCTTTACTATTCTTACCGATTTGCCAAACGGAGTAAGCGCTACAGATGGTAATTTAATTTATGTGAATGAAGAACCAACTGAAGCTGTTATTACTTTCACTTACTCAGTATGCCATACCGTTAATACCGAAAACTGCGACACTGCTGAAGTTACAATTGTTGTCCTTCTGGATACCGATTGCGACGGCGTACCTAACAATGATGATATCGACGACGACGATGATGGAATCCTGGATATTATCGAAGAGGAAAATGCTCTGGATCAAACATCGCTTGATTCTGACGGAGACGGTATTGTTGACCGATTGGACATTGACTCGGATAATGACGGTATTGTTGACAACATTGAGTGGCAATCAACAATTGCTGAAGATGGAGAATACGACTACATCCTTCCGCTGGGAATTGACTCAAACGGAGATGGATGGGATGACGCCTACGATCCTACCAGCAACGGTATTACTTACGAACCATGGGATATGGACTTAGACGGGACTCCGGATTACTTAGACACTGATACCGATAGCGAAGGTGAAGACGACAACGTTGAAGGTTGGGATGAATTCCCGAATGATTCGATAGCAGATGTAAGCTTCATTGGCAGCGATGCTGACGGTGATGGACTCGACGATGCTTACGATACTTACAACACCACTACCGAAGGATGGACACGTGGACAAAATGCGATCGGTTCTAATGCCTACTTGCAGGATACAGATGCTGATGGTGTACGCGACTGGAGAGATGCAGTGGATGACAGAACGCCACCTGAGCAGTTTGCTTGTGGTGAACCGGTTATTCCAAACGCCTTTTCGCCAAACCAGGATGGTTACAACGATTATTTCAAAATAATGATTTATTGTACTGGCGATCAGGGCGGCAGCGACGAAAGAGTATTGGGTGACGATTTCAATGATGCCAGAATAGAAATCTTTAACCGATGGGGTAACCTGGTTTACGAGCAGGAACGCTACGGAAATGAAAGCTACTGGGGAGATGTAGATGCATGGTGGGACGGAAGTTCGATGCACGATATGCAGCTTGGTGACAACCAGTTGCCAACAGCAACCTACTACTACATACTGTACTTTAACGATGGAAGCAGAGAACCTATTACCGGATTCGTATTCCTAAATAATTAATTGATTAATTAATGAATGTCCAATCTGAAAAAATTTAAAATGATGAAAGCAAAATTAAATATAATCAAAGGTTTAGGGATTCTGGCAATAGTAGTAGCAGCATTTACGTCAAATGCACAACAGGACCCCATGTTTACTCAATACATGTTCAATACACAAACCATTAACCCGGCTTATGCCGGTACATGGGAATCGGTAGGGTTCATGGCACTCGGACGTCATCAGTGGACCGGTTGGGACGGTGCTCCTACAACTTATACCTTTTCCATACAGGCTCCGCTAAAAAATGAACGTGTGGCACTGGGCTTAAATGTACTTAACGATAAAACCGGATTGGAAAAACGTTTTTATGTTTTTGCCGATTATTCGTACCTGGTTCCTGTTAGCGAGAAAACAAATCTGAGGCTGGGACTTAAAGGTGGTTTTACCAATTATTCGAACAATTTAGCAGCGTACACCATTCTAGACCCGGGCGATCCGAATTTTGCAGGCGAAATAAAAAATGCATTCAAACCAAACTTTGGTGTGGGTGCCTTTTTATACAGCAAAAGAGCCTATGTGGGTCTTTCTGTTCCGAAACTGGTAAGCACTACCTTTGAAAACGATATGGAAAGCTTTTCGGTTGATGGTGAATTACGTCACTATTTCCTGATTGCCGGTGCCGTTTTTGATATGGGCGAAAATGTAAAATTCAAACCGACCATGTTTACCAAAGCATCGTTTACCTCTGAAACAGGTACACCGCTTCAGTTCGACCTTACCGGAAACTTCCTTATTAAGGAGAAATTCTGGCTCGGAGCGATGTATCGTACCGGATCTTCTTACGGGTTTATTGCCCAATGGATATTCGACCAGAAATTACGTGTTGGGTATGCCATCGATTTTACAACCAACAATATGAAACATTACAGCAACGGAACACACGAAGTAATGATATCGTACGAACTAAGATTTAAGAAAGAAGAAGTGGTATCGCCAAGATACTTCTAACGAAAATATTTTGATGTTGTGTTTAGAACCCGAGTCGCAGCTTTCCTTGTTGTGGCTTGGGTTTTGTTTTTAAAACAAAACCCAAGCCACAACAAGGAAAGCTGCGACTCGGGTTCTAAACACAACATCAAAATATTTTCGTTAGAAGTATCTTGGCGATACCACTTCTTCTTTCTTAAATCTTAGTTCGTACGATATCATTACTTCGTGTGTTCCGTTGCTGTAATGTTTCATATTGTTGGTTGTAAAATCGATGGCATACCCAACACGTAATTTCTGGTCGAATATCCATTGGGCAATAAACCCGTAAGAAGATCCGGTACGATACATCGCTCCGAGCCAGAATTTCTCCTTAATAAGGAAGTTTCCGGTAAGGTCGAACTGAAGCGGTGTACCTGTTTCAGAGGTAAACGATGCTTTGGTAAACATGGTCGGTTTGAATTTTACATTTTCGCCCATATCAAAAACGGCACCGGCAATCAGGAAATAGTGACGTAATTCACCATCAACCGAAAAGCTTTCCATATCGTTTTCAAAGGTAGTGCTTACCAGTTTCGGAACAGAAAGACCCACATAGGCTCTTTTGCTGTATAAAAAGGCACCCACACCAAAGTTTGGTTTGAATGCATTTTTTATTTCGCCTGCAAAATTCGGATCGCCCGGGTCTAGAATGGTGTACGCTGCTAAATTGTTCGAATAATTGGTAAAACCACCTTTAAGTCCCAGCCTCAGATTTGTTTTCTCGCTAACAGGAACCAGGTACGAATAATCGGCAAAAACATAAAAACGTTTTTCCAATCCGGTTTTATCGTTAAGTACATTTAAGCCCAGTGCCACACGTTCATTTTTTAGCGGAGCCTGTATGGAAAAGGTATAAGTTGTAGGAGCACCGTCCCAACCGGTCCACTGATGACGTCCGAGTGCCATGAACCCTACCGATTCCCATGTACCGGCATAAGCCGGGTTAATGGTTTGTGTATTGAACATGTATTGAGTAAACATGGGGTCCTGTTGTGCATTTGACGTAAATGCTGCTACTACTATTGCCAGAATCCCTAAACCTTTGATTATATTTAATTTTGCTTTCATCATTTTAAATTTTTTCAGATTGGACATTCATTAATTAATCAATTAATTATTTAGGAATACGAATCCGGTAATAGGTTCTCTGCTTCCATCGTTAAAGTACAGTATGTAGTAGTAGGTTGCTGTTGGCAACTGGTTGTCACCAAGCTGCATATCGTGCATCGAACTTCCGTCCCACCATGCATCTACATCTCCCCAGTAGCTTTCATTTCCGTAGCGTTCCTGCTCGTAAACCAGGTTACCCCATCGGTTAAAGATTTCTATTCTGGCATCATTGAAATCGTCACCCAATACTCTTTCGTCGCTGCCGCCCTGATCGCCAGTACAATAAATCATTATTTTGAAATAATCGTTGTAACCATCCTGGTTTGGCGAAAAGGCGTTTGGAATAACCGGTTCACCACAAGCAAACTGCTCAGGTGGCGTTCTGTCATCCACTGCATCTCTCCAGTCGCGTACACCATCAGCATCTGTATCCTGCAAGTAGGCATTAGAACCGATCGCATTTTGTCCACGTGTCCATCCTTCGGTAGTGGTGTTGTAAGTATCGTAAGCATCGTCGAGTCCATCACCGTCAGCATCGCTGCCAATGAAGCTTACATCTGCTATCGAATCATTCGGGAATTCATCCCAACCTTCAACGTTGTCGTCTTCACCTTCGCTATCGGTATCAGTGTCTAAGTAATCCGGAGTCCCGTCTAAGTCCATATCCCATGGTTCGTAAGTAATACCGTTGCTGGTAGGATCGTAGGCGTCATCCCATCCATCTCCGTTTGAGTCAATTCCCAGCGGAAGGATGTAGTCGTATTCTCCATCTTCAGCAATTGTTGATTGCCACTCAATGTTGTCAACAATACCGTCATTATCCGAGTCAATGTCCAATCGGTCAACAATACCGTCTCCGTCAGAATCAAGCGATGTTTGATCCAGAGCATTTTCCTCTTCGATAATATCCAGGATTCCATCATCGTCGTCGTCGATATCATCATTGTTAGGTACGCCGTCGCAATCGGTATCCAGAAGGACAACAATTGTAACTTCAGCAGTGTCGCAGTTTTCGGTATTAACGGTATGGCATACTGAGTAAGTGAAAGTAATAACAGCTTCAGTTGGTTCTTCATTCACATAAATTAAATTACCATCTGTAGCGCTTACTCCGTTTGGCAAATCGGTAAGAATAGTAAAGCTTACATTTTCGCGGGTAAACCCTTCATCGTTGGCAAACAAATCAAGCTCTCCGGAAACTGTTTCACCCGGACAGTAAATCAAAGTCAGAATATCATCGTTTGCTTTGAATGGATCGAAGCCACAATCAGCATCACCTTCTTCAACAGTAACAGTGGCTGTACAAGTTGCTTCGTTTCCACATTCATCGATTGCAGTTAATGTAACCTGGTTTTCACCAACGTTATCGCAGTTGAAAGTTTCCTGGCTGATAAACATGGTGTCGATAGTTCCACAATTGTCAGTTGCTCCGCCGTTGATATCATCAACAGTTATGGTTGCAACACCGTTTGCATCCAGTTGAACCGTAATATCGTTGCAGGTAACTTCCGGAGCAGTGTTGTCAGAAACGATCACTATCTGCGTAAATGAAGTTTCATTACCACAGAGCTGTGTTGTCCTGAATAGAATAGCTTGCAGAAGTGGTACTTTCATTTCCGCACGCATCTATCGCTGTAAATATAACGGTTATTGCTCCACCATCACATTGTACATTTTCGTTTTCACCATAGTTGTGTCTCCATGTTACACCACCACAATTATCTGTTGCAGTTGCTCCTGCGTGGTTCTCTAACCAATCACTTAATTTGTTTGCAGGGTCTATTCCGCATTCTATGTTAATGTTGGTTAAGTTGGTGTTGTCTATAAAAGGGGGAACATTGTCACCACCAGCGTAGGTAATATTGATTTCCTCTGCGAAGTTTTCGCAGTTATCCTGAATGGTGTAGTTGTAAGTTACACTCCAGTTGCAGTCAGTGTCTTCGTCACCAAGTCCACCAGTTTTAGTAACCGTTACCTCGCCACAGTCATCGTTGAACAATTCAGCAATTTCATATTCAGTAGGACCTGTTGGAAGATCTGAAACGCATCCGATGATGTCTGTTTTGCCAATAGGAATAATTGCACTTGTTATTAAAGATGGAGGATCCTGGTCATAACCAGAGTAAGTCATCTGTGTACAATTTTTTGATTAGTTAATTCGTTAGAACAATTATCAAATACTCTAAATGTATATGTCACCTCCCAAGAGCAGTTAGTTCCTGTTATAGAGGTATTTGTTAATTCAGCAGTAACTCCTCCAGGGTCAGAGTAATTTGAAGCAACCGCAATTGGATCAAAATCTGGAGTACCAATTGGTGGAGTAAATTCATCTATATAGCAAGCATTAATTCCAGTGGTACCATCTGGAGCCGTTCCGGTCGGAGCTTCTCCATCACCAGGCGCTATATCAAAAGTTCCTTCAAAAGAACAACCATTAGCATCAATAATCGTGTAAGTTTGTCCATCTCCAACAGGTACTCCTGAAAAAATACCAGTGTTATTTGATGTTCCATCAGATGTTAATGTATATTCTAAGGGTGGGGTTCCACCGTTACCATCAATATCAATTGTTGCAGTCCCTCCAGAGCAACTAATGGGTGTAGTTACAGAATAGCTGGCACTAATAGCATCTGGTTCACCGAGGTTTAAGGTACCACCATCAGAATGTCCATCAGAATCGCTGGCCGTCCATGTGTAGCTTCCAGCGCCAACATTGTTAAAAATAGCAGGAGAGGAGTTTATAGTTGAGCCATTAAAAGTAACACTATAAGGGCCTGTTCCTCCACTTACTAAAAATTCTACAGAGGTAGTTTCTCCATTACAATTTATTGCTTCATAGGTAGGTACCACAATAAATGGACCTTGTGCAATAATATCTGGTATTTCAGCATTACAAGCAGAGTAGTTTCCTACAATGCAGGTAGGCATGCCGTCATTGTCATTATCCCAGCCAACAACCGTATTTTCAATACCAACCAAACTACTTATCTCTCCACTGACAATATAATTAGGTATTGGTTGATATATCCGATGAACACTTGTTCCTAATGGAATTTCACCCGCTGCAAAAGCCTGAATAAAGGTTGATCCTTTAGTACCATCATTCTTGTAAACTACTAAATCAAATTGGGCAAATAAGTCATATTTTTTCCCATTTCTATTGACTTTAATGAAAACATAAGCGTCACCATCAGGTAGAGTTCCGATATTGGCATCTGTAATTTCAGTTCCATCATAAAGGCCAATGTATGCTCCAATCACGTCTGCTGAATTTGAGGTGCAATTTGCGTTTGGATCAGCAGGTTCGCATGCAGTACTTGGATTTAAATCGACATAGTCTTGAGCGTGCACTTGAAAGGCTCCTAAAAACAAAAACACCAACCCCAGTAGCAGGTTTCGCGTAAAAATTTGATTGGGTAAAAACGTCTTCATATCGGTAGATTTAATTTGTTATTACATCAATTACCGCATAGGAAGATTCATCAAACAATAAAGCAAAGCTTTATCATATTGCGTGTTGTGTTTCTATTCAAAAAAAAAAGTTTGATGTGAAATTTTTGGAAAGTGTCTATAACCCCTTATTTTCTACCTTCTTTAAATTTCAGAATCAATAAATTACTTATGCAAATTATGACTTAATATAATAAAAAGCAAATTTTAATTTGTGATTTGTTTTGTCCATATCTCTATTTAAATAATGTTTAGTACGTTTGACTAATCACTATGCAAATGATATGCCTTTGTTGTTAAGTATCACATTGTGAGCGGTATAGAGTTTTTGCGATGTTGTGGTATTTGTCCCCTGCTGGGACGAAACTCCCAGTAAAGCAAAAAAGTACATGTAAGTATTTTTATTTTAAATCCTCGGTAGGGGTGTAATTATGACAACAGATTTGCAATAATATTAGTTTTATAATAAAGATCTGATAGCTTGTTTTGGGCAGGGCATCGTGAGTGATACCGAAAAATGATATTATGTTGTAGTTTATTGCAGAAACAATGTAGTTTTTATTCTTACTAAGAGGATTTTAGTCAGATAAAAATAATCATTATATATTTACAGGGCTTGTGAAATTATTAAAATCTAAACCGATGACCAACAGATTATTTTATCTATTTGTTTTGTTAATAGCTGTTTCATGCAGTAATGTTACTCCACCAGAACCCGTGTTACCTGTGCCTTCTGAAAGGCAACTGGCCTGGAACGACATGGAATATTATGCGTTTGTTCATTTTAATATGAATACCTTTTCCGATATGGAGTGGGGATTTGGTGACGAAGATCCCGATTTGTTTAATCCAACCGAACTGGATTGCCGCCAGTGGGCACGGATTTGTAAAGAGGCTGGCATGAAAGGAATTATTCTTACTGCCAAACACCACGACGGTTTTTGTTTGTGGCCAACAGCTACAACTGAACATTCGGTAAAAAACTCCTCGTGGAAAAACGGGGAAGGAGATGTGGTAAGTGAACTGGCAGATGCCTGTAAAGAATATGATTTAAAATTGGGGCTTTACCTGTCGCCCTGGGATCGCAATAACCCGGAATACGGAAATGAGAAGTACATTGAAATATTCAGAGCGCAGTTGCGTGAGTTGATGACCAACTACGGCGATGTTTTTGAAGTTTGGTTTGATGGAGCCAACGGGGGAACCGGTTATTACGGAGGCGCCAATGAAGAACGTAGGGTGGATAAGCTTACTTATTACGACTGGGAGAATACCTACAAGATTATTCGCGAGCTGCAACCGGAGGCCGTAATTTTCTCTGATGCAGGCCCGGACGTAAGATGGGTGGGTAATGAACATGGATATGCTTATCCAACCACCTGGTCGAACTTATTACGCGACGAGATATACGGAGGAATGCCAGAATATTCAAACAAATACAGCAGGGGGCAGGAAAACGGAACACATTGGGTGCCGGCAGAGGTAGATGTGTCTATCCGTCCCGGTTGGTATTATCATAAATACGAAGATCACAAAGTAAAAACTTTGCCACAGCTGCTCGATATATATTATAATAGTATAGGCAGGAATGGATCGTTACTCATTAATTTCCCGGTTGACACTCGCGGTTTGATTCACGAAAAAGATGAAGAACAGATCTTAAAACTGGCCGAAGCAGTTAAAGCCGATTTTGCCGTTGATCTTGCTGCCGGTAAAAAGGCAGAAGCTACAAATGTGCGAGGTAACTCAAAAAAGTATAAAGCATCCAATGTAACCGACGACGATCCGGATACCTACTGGTCAACCGACGATGGAGTTATTCAGGCTTCTGTCACTATTGATTTTGGTGAAGAAACTACATTTAACCGTTTCGTGGTTCAGGAAGACATTCGTTTGGGACAACGCGTAAAAGCATTTTCAGTTGAGGCATATAGTAATAATAAGTGGGAAGAAATCGATTCTCAAACTACAATCGGCCGAAAACGTATTTTACGATTACCGGAAACTACTGCCTCGAAAGTGAGATTTACAGTACAAGATTCAAAAGCGTGTCCGGTAATCACCAAAATCGGAATCTATCGTGCGCCAAAAGTTATCATCGAACCAAAAATCTCAAGGACAAAAGATGGTATTATTAATATAGAAGCTTTTGATAGTGGACTTGATATATACTATACCGTTGATGGAAGCAATCCTGATGTCAATTCTTTAAAATATACAGCACCATTCAACTGGGCTCAGAAAGCAATAGTAAAAGCCATTGTGGTTGATCCGAATGAAAACAGAACGAGTACCGTTTCTGTAGCTGAGTTTGACATTCCAAAAACCTTATGGAAAGTGGTTGGGAAATATAAAGACGATGAAAAGGCGAACCTTATTTTCGATGGAAATGAAAACACCGCTTTTACAGTTGACGAATCGGCGCCGGTTGATTTTGTTTTCGACCTTGGAGAAAGTCTGAAGATTGCCGGTTTTAAATACCTGCCCGATCAACAGCGTTTTGATCCGGGTATTATATTCAATTACAAACTGTATTTAAGTTCCGATGGGAAAAACTGGAAACAGCCGGTTGCCAAAGGCGAATTTTCCAATATTCGAAACAGTCCGGTTTGGCAAACAAATAGTTTTTCTCCGGTAAATGCCCGCTATATTAAATTCACTGCTTTGTCGCCGGCCGAAGAAAATGGCAAAGTTGGTATTGCCGAATTTGAAATCATTACACAATAATAAATACCTAAATTTATTGATATGAAACGAGCACTTTTGGTATTATTAATAATAGTGGTTGTAAATCAGCTGTCATTTTCGCAAAAGAAAATTTGGGACGAAACTGCGGAGCAAAAAACCGAGCGGATGAAGTGGTGGACCGATGCACGCTTCGGAATGTTTATCCACTGGGGATTGTATGCGCAGGCAGCGCGGCACGAATGGGTGAAGAAAAACGAGCGAATTTCGGATGAAGATTATCAGAAATACTTCGAAATTTTTAACCCCGATCTTTTTGATCCGGCGGAATGGGCAAAAAAGGCCAAAGCTGCCGGAATGAAATATGCCGTAATTACAACAAAGCATCACGAAGGCTTTAACATGTTTGCATCAGATTACACCGATTATAATGTAATGAACACACCCTACGGGAAAGACATTATAAAACAATGGGTGGATGCTTTTCGCGCTGAAGGTCTTGGAGTGGGATTTTATTATTCGTTAATCGACTGGCACCATCCGGAATATACCATCGATCGGGTTCATCCGCAAAGTGCAAGTACAAATGAGGAGTACGATGAACTGAATAAAGGTCGTGATATGAATGTATATCGTAAATATCTGAAAAACCAGGTTCGAGAGATTCTTACCAATTATGGGAAGATCGATATTCTTTGGTTGGATTATTCGTTTCCCGGAGAGTTTGGAAAGGGAAGAGACGATTGGGGGGCGGTAGATTTGATGAAAATGGTTCGTGACCTGCAGCCCGGAATAATAGTAAACGACCGTGCCGATTTGAAAGATTATCAGGGCGGCTGGGATTTTACAACACCCGAGCAGTTTAAGGTGAATGCCTGGCCTGAAGAGAATGGTGTAAGGATTCCCTGGGAAACCTGTCAGACTTTCTCCGGCTCGTGGGGCTACTACCGCGACGAACTTACCTGGAAAGACAATAAACAGTTACTGACATTATTAATAGAGACGGTGAGTAAAGGAGGCAACCTGTTATTAAATGTTGGGCCAACCGCCCGCGGGACTTTTGATTATAGGGCCGATAATGCACTTGCCGAAATGGGAGAGTGGATGAAATACAATAGCAGGTCGATATATAATTGTACCCAGGCACCCGACGACTTTGAGGCACCAGATAACACTATATTAACGTACAATCCGGAAACAAACCGGCTGTATGTGCACTTGTTAGACTACCCGTTGCAGAATTTCCTGATGCGCGGTTATGCCGATAAAGTGAAATATGCGCAGTTCCTGCACGATGCATCCGAGATTAAAATCGGTAAGCCCCACGGATATTGGGTAGAACAGAAGCATGCCGAAAACGATATCAATTTACTATTGCCGGTAAACAAGCCGAATGTTGAAATACCGGTAATCGAACTTTTTTTGAAATAGCATCATTGTTTTTTTAGGATAGGCAGGCCCCGGAGTTACTTTTCGGGGCTTTTTTGTTCCAGGGGAAAGGATAGTTTCATCTCTATAATTTAATGCGAGAAATGTAACCCTATTGGGTTCTTCTCGTATTAATCAATCGGTCTGCTTATTTTTGAGAATAGATGGAGTCTGGCTTTCAGTTGATTAGAAAAAAGGAGCAAAAAAAGATGTCTAAAAAGGGCGTGAAAGTTTGGAAGTATAAAAACCTTGCTTACTTTTGCAGCCGCTTTGAGAGAAGCGATGTTCATAGAAAGAATGGGATTAGGAACGGCAGAGGATGAGCCGGGAGTCGGGCAAAAGAGATAGTTCTTTAAGCCGGCATACGGTTCGAAAAAAAAAGTTTAGAAAAAAAAGTCAAAAAGTATTTGGCAGCTTAATAAACTTACTTATCTTTGCAGCCGCTTTGAAAACAAAGCAACGTTCAAGTGACAAGTTGATGGTAAGAAACGAGTAGTTGAAAGGCTGGTGGAACGGCACGGAAGACTGTGCAGAACCAGAGAAACATTAGAAATAAAGTTTCAAAAAAAGCGAAAAAAGTTTTGGAGGTTTTGAAAAAGTAATTACCTTTGTCGCCCCGTTAAAAGGGAAACGAGTTCTGGCTGAGACGAGAGATTTTGAGAGAAGAGAGGCCAGAGAAAAAATAGTAGAAAAGTAGATGGCCGGCATTAAGAGGTAAAACGAGAGTGCTGGTTTTTTTACGCAAGTTCTTTAAAATTTTGAAGCACAAAAAAGCAAGGTTATTTAAAACAACTTTGTTGATTTCTGAGAGACAAGTAAACCTGGAGCGAAAGATATTAAACTTTTTATATTTACAACGGAGAGTTTGATCCTGGCTCAGGATGAACGCTAGCGGGAGGCCTAACACATGCAAGTCGAGGGGCAGCATTACTTTCGGGTAGATGGCGACCGGCGCACGGGTGCGTAACGCGTATGCAACCTTCCTTGTACAGAGGGATAGCCCATGGAAACGTGGATTAATATCTCATAGTATCACAATTTCGCATGTTATTGTGATTAAAGTTTCGGCGGTACAAGATGGGCATGCGTAAGATTAGCTAGTTGGTGAGGTAACAGCTCACCAAGGCAACGATCTTTAGGGGTTCTGAGAGGATTATCCCCCACACTGGTACTGAGACACGGACCAGACTCCTACGGGAGGCAGCAGTGAGGAATATTGGTCAATGGGCGCAAGCCTGAACCAGCCATCCCGCGTGCAGGATGACGGCCCTATGGGTTGTAAACTGCTTTTGTTTGCCAAGAATGGTTACTACGTGTAGTAATTTGACGGTAGCAAATGAATAAGGACCGGCTAACTCCGTGCCAGCAGCCGCGGTAATACGGAGGGTCCAAGCGTTATCCGGATTTATTGGGTTTAAAGGGTGCGCAGGCGGAACTTTAAGTCAGTGGTGAAATCTTGCCGCTTAACGGTAAAATTGCCATTGATACTGAAGTTCTTGAATGTAGTTGAGGTAGGCGGAATGTGTTGTGTAGCGGTGAAATGCATAGATATGACACAGAACGCCAATTGCGAAGGCAGCTTACTAAGCTACTATTGACGCTGAGGCACGAAAGCGTGGGGAGCGAACAGGATTAGATACCCTGGTAGTCCACGCCGTAAACGATGATCACTCGCTGTTTGCGATACACAGTAAGCGGCTGAGCGAAAGCATTAAGTGATCCACCTGGGGAGTACGATCGCAAGGTTGAAACTCAAAGGAATTGACGGGGGCCCGCACAAGCGGAGGAACATGTGGTTTAATTCGATGATACGCGAGGAACCTTACCTGGGCTTAAATGTAGATTGCATAAGGTGGAAACATCTTTTCTCTTCGGAGCTATTTACAAGGTGCTGCATGGTTGTCGTCAGCTCGTGCCGTGAGGTGTCGGGTTAAGTCCCATAACGAGCGCAACCCCTATCGTTAGTTGCTAGCAGGTAATGCTGAGGACTCTAGCGAGACTGCCACCGTAAGGTGAGAGGAAGGTGGGGATGACGTCAAATCAGCACGGCCCTTATGTCCAGGGCTACACACGTGTTACAATGGTCGGTACAAAGGGCAGCTACCAGGCAACTGGATGCCAATCCCTAAAGCCGATCCCAGTTCGGATTGGAGTCTGCAACCCGACTCCATGAAGTTGGATTCGCTAGTAATCGGATATCAGCCATGATCCGGTGAATACGTTCCCGGGCCTTGTACACACCGCCCGTCAAACCATGGAAGCTGGGGGTACCTGAAGTATGTGACCGCAAGGAGCGTCCTAGGGTAAAACTGGTAACTGGGGTTAAGTCGTAACAAGGTAGCCGTACCGGAAGGTGTGGCTGGAACACCTCCTTTCTGGAGCACAGGTTTAAGGAGTTTCTGTGACGAGATTGACAAAAGTTGTCCTTGCTTTTTTTAAAATATTACTGATAGAGTTCAAAGTTTAAAGTTCAAAGTTCAAAGAATTGTAACTCGAAACTTTAAACTCGAAACACGGAACTCTATGATAGAGTCCCGTAGCTCAGCTGGTTAGAGTACTACACTGATAATGTAGGGGTCCCCAGTTCAAGTCTGGGCGGGACTACGAAAGTAGTGAAGAGTTCAAGGTTCAAAGTTCAGAGTAAAACCACTCGGAACACTGAACACTAAACTCGGAACTTACAGACTTCGGGGGATTAGCTCAGTTGGCTAGAGCGCTAGATTTGCATTCTAGAGGTCAAGGGTTCGACTCCCTTATTCTCCACAAGAGACTGAAAAGGTCGGAAAAAGTCCACAAACGCGTGGCAGGTTCAAGTAATATTGAATAAAAGATAATGCTGGTGCAAACAAACGCTAAGGTTCGATTCCTTACTTATCTACACAAGTTGAAACAGGCAACTGTTTCTGTGCTTTAAAGTTCTTTGGCATGTTGGGAAAAAATAATTTTGATAATTACATAGAGTAATTATCGAGAGTCAAATCAAATCACAAGATAGAGACGACAATTTTACAGAGATACAATTGAATCAATACGAGGATTCTCTAAAAGAAAGTTACTAAGGGCGTACGGAGGATGCCTAGGCTCTCAGAGGCGAAGAAGGACGTGACAAGCTGCGATAAGCTTCGGGGATTAGCAAATATGAATCGATCCGAAGATTTCCGAATGGGGCAACCCACCCGCAAGGGTATCCGCAAGGAGGCTAACCCGGGGAACTGAAACATCTAAGTACCCGGAGGAAAAGAAAATAATAATGATTCCCATAGTAGTGGCGAGCGAACTGGGAACAGCCTAAACCAATATTGTTTCGGCAATGTTGGGGTTGTAGGGCTGCGATATGGAGAAGTATTTAAAACTGGAAAGGTTTTGGAAAAGCCTACCACAGACGGTGACAGTCCGGTACAGGTAATAAATATGATCCTAGCA
>NZ_CP007451.1:3392500-5132075 GCF_000626635.1 Draconibacterium orientale
ACGAGAGTTAAGAAAGTAAGCCATGAAGTTTTGTTCTCCTTGTAGAGAATCGAACGAAAGATTTTAGGTGGCTATAGCGACGGGGTACCACCTCTTCCCATTCCGAACAGAGAAGTTAAGCCCGTCAGCGCCGATGGTACTGCGTAAAAGTGGGAGAGTAGGTCGCTGCCAATTTAAACCAAAGCCCGTGTTCAATAGAGCACGGGCTTTTTTGTATATAATAATATGGTATTTTATACGTTTATTTAACCGAATAAAACCTCTTCTGTAAATGAAGAATTACTTGACTGAACTGATAGATTCAAATTTATTCTTTCTATCGTTAATTCTTTTTGTAATTGTACTGCCATTGTCTGTGGCATTAATTTCTGTTGTAGGCGCTTTAGTATTGCTTACTGCCATTTTAGAAGACTCACGAACAGCGAAATGGGAACGCATAAAACACCGGAAAATAATTCTGTTAATTCCGCTAATTTTCCTATTATACTTTATAAGTACACTTTTTACGTTACAACACGATAAGTCGTTTTATGATGTGCAGAAGACCTTGTTTTACCTGGTTTTCCCTTTGGCATTTAGTATGGGGAAAGAAATTAACTCTCGACAAAAACGATTTGTTTTATACACATTAACCGTATCAACTATAAGTGCAATTATAATTGCCATTTTCAGATGGAAATTTACAGTATTAGAGAGTCAGAGTCTTACGGTTCGTGATATCAGTTTAGTCTCTCACATTCGGTTTGGATTTCAGCTCATATTAATGATTTGGTTTTGGGTACTGGTATTGTTAAGCAATTTCAACCAATTAACTCAAGTAAAAAGAATCCTTATTCTGGCTCTTATTACTGTTTATATTGGATTTTTGTTGTTTCAGCAATCATTAACCGGAATAATAGCATTAGGTAGTAGTGCTGTTCTTTTTCTTTTTTACCTCGTAACCAAACTTACTTCAAAAAGGAGAATCCCAATAGTTATTGTTTTTATTGCGATTTTACTGGCACCACTTATTTATTTATATAGCGCCGTAAATAAATTCTACGATATTGAAGAAGTAAATCCGAATACCATTGAAAAGGTTACTGTAATTGGGAATCAATATAAACACGACTTCTCAAGGAAAATGGTAGAAAACGGGCACTATGTGTATTTGTATATCTGCCAAAAAGAAATGAAAGAGGAGTGGAATAAAGTTGCAGACGTAAAATACGATTCAACAGGTGTGAACGGTTACCCGATACGCGCAACACTAATTCGTTATTTAACATCGAAAGGATTGAGAAAAGATGCTGAAGGCGTGAAAGCTTTAACCGAAAAAGACATTGAAAATATTGAACGTGGAATTGCAAATGTAATTTACGAGAAAAAATATTCGCTGTATCCACGCATTTACCAAACTATTTGGGAGTACCATGTTTATTCTGAAACAGGGTATGCAAATAATCAGTCGTTTTCGCAACGGATTGAATTTGCAAAAGCCGCAATTACCATAATTAAGGATAACTGGTTATTTGGAGTAGGAACCGGCAACTGGAAAACAGCTTTTTCAAACGCTTTTAAAGAGAACGGAGCAAATATTGAAGAAAGTAATTACGCGTCATCGCACAACCAGTATTTGAATTATATGGTTAAATTTGGTGTAATTGGCTTTCTGTTTATCATGTTTATCATAATTTATCCGGTTGTAAAAACTAAACGTTATAACGATCAGTTATTGATGTTACTTTTAACTTTTATGTTTTTTGCCAACTTTGCCGATTCAAACCTTGAAACACATGTTGGCAGTTCTTTCTTTTTCTTCTTTTATTGTTACTTTTTAACCGGCCCCAAAAATTACTTATTTCTTACTATTTCCAACAAGAAATAAATACTATTAGCGTTAGTTAAAATTTATCAAACTTTTTTTTGCGATAGATGTTTGCTTATATAAACAAATAAAAATATCATGGAAAGAAGGAAATTTATATACGCTGTGGGAACAGCTGCCATGGCAACGCCACTTTTAAGTAGTTTGATAGCGTGTGGCAACGAAACTCAAAATTTTGAAGGACATACATTCCCCGAGCTCGCGTACGCTTACGATGCGTTGGAGCCATACATTGATGCCGAAACAATGGAACTTCATTACTCCAAACATCACAAAGGTTATTTTACTAAGTTTATGGCAGCAGCTAAAGGAACAGACTTGCTAAATACTCCAATGGAGAATATTTTTGCCGGAATAAGTAAACAACCCGAAGGAGTAAGAAACAATGGCGGAGGATATTATAATCATGCGTTGTTTTGGGAAAATATGACTCCACAACAAGGCGAAATCCCGGCTGATTTAAAAGCTGCAATAGAAAAGGATTTTGGCTCGATAGATGCTTTTAAAACCGAATTTGCTACTGCAGCCAAAACTCGTTTTGGTAGTGGTTGGGCCTGGTTGCTTGTTGATGAAGACGGAGCTTTAAAAGTAAGTTCAACACCAAATCAGGATAACCCGTTAATGGATGTTGCAGAAGTAAAAGGTACTCCGTTACTGGCTTTGGATGTTTGGGAACATGCTTATTATTTGAATTATCAGAATAAACGTGGCGATTACATCAACAATTTTTGGAATGTAGTAAATTGGGATGTAGTTAACCACCGTTATACAAAGGCAACGGTTTAATAATTAAAAACCGCTTGGCAGATAAATTAAGGCTCATTATTTTTGAACAAATTTTGAAAAGATGAGCCTTAAATTATGTTTTATCGGTGCCGGAAATTTAGCTACTCATTTAGCGACGACTTGCTCAAAAGCAGGATTGGAAATCGTGCAGGTTTATAGTCGCACTGAAGATTCGGCAAAATTACTCGCAGATAAGTTGAATACTGCTTATACCACGCAAACGTCGTCGTTGGTAAATTATGCCGATATCTATTTTGTAGCATTAAAAGATTCAGCAGTTGAACAGGTGTTGAGTGGGATTGAGTTTGGCGACAAGTTAGTGGTACATTGTTCGGGTAGTTTGCCGTTGAATGTTCTGAGTAGATTTGCAAAGAACCACGGTGTTTTCTATTCTCTGCAAACTTTCTCAAAAAACAGGAAAGTCGATTTCAGGAAGATTCCCATTTTTATAGAAGCAAGTTCCGAAGAGAATTTACAAATTTTAAAAGAAATTGCTAATACGGTTTCAGAATCGGTAACTGTTCTTAATTCAGAAAAAAGAAAAAGCCTGCATATTGCGGCCGTGTTTGCCTGTAATTTTGCCAATCACTGTTATGCAATGGCTGCCAAATATCTGGAGACAAAAGATCTGCCGTTTGAAATTCTGCGGCCATTAATAATGGAAACGGCGAGTAAAGCGCAGGAGATGCATCCGAAACAAGCACAAACAGGCCCGGCAATTCGTTTCGATGAAAACATAATTAACGCGCACCTTAACGAATTAACAGAAATGCCCGACCTGCAGGAATTGTACAATTCAATTTCAAAGAGTATTTTTGCGCATCATCAGAAAAAACAATAAGAATGTCGTTTTTTAAAGAAGAACTTACCCGTGTAAAAGCATTTGTATTTGATGTTGACGGCGTGTTGTCGCAAGATATTTCGCCGCTTAATGAAGAGGGCGACCCGATACGAACAGCTAACGTTAAAGATGGTTTCGCCATTAGAAGTGCCATAAAAGCCGGTTACCCAATTGCCATTATTACCGGCGGGTATATTCAACGCGTTAAATTACGCTATGAAAAATTGGGTGTAGAGTATTTTTACGATAATGCCCGCGATAAAGTAGCCTGCTTAAACGATTTTCTGGAAAAGGTGAATGTGGCCCCCGAAGATGTGCTTTTTATGGGCGACGATTTGGTGGACTACCGCGTGATGCAAGCTGTGGGTTTGCCAACTTGCCCCAAGGATGCTGTAAGTGATATTAAAAATATTTCGAAATATATTTCGGATAAAAATGGTGGCGAAGGTTGTGTGCGCGATGTAATTGAGCAGACACTGAAAGCCCAACACAAATGGTTTACGCCTGAAATGCTAAATTCAAGAGCATTCTGAAATGAACTGGATACCCGAATATAACTTCATACTGGCATCAAAGTCGCCACGCAGGCAAGAGCTTTTAAAATCGCTGGGGATTGATTTTCAGGTAAAGACAAAAGAGGTGGATGAAATCTACCCTCCGGAACTTGCTCCTGCAAAAATTCCGGGCTACCTGGCCGAAAAGAAAGCAAACGCTTTTGCCGATGAACTGAACAATAACGACATGCTGATAACGGCCGATACCATTGTTGTTTTAAACGGAAAAGTACTGGAAAAACCGGATGATTACGATCATGCCTATGAGATGTTATCGGCATTAAGCGGAAATATGCACGAAGTAATAACCGGAGTTTGCCTCAGTTCTACCAACAAATCGGTAACATTTTCTGCCTTAACCAATGTGCAGTTTAAAAAACTCACCGCTGCCGAAATAGATTATTACATCACCAATTTCAAACCGTTTGATAAAGCCGGTGCGTATGGCATTCAAGAGTGGATCGGATCGATTGGAATCTCTCATATCGAAGGTTCGTTTTACAATGTTATGGGGCTGCCACTTCAAAAATTATACGAGGAAATTCAAAAATTTTAAGTTCCCACTTAAAAAGGTTTCATTATTTCTAATGTTATAAAACAACCAACTAAAACAATTTTAAGGGTTAACCTATCATCTTATAATTCGTAAATTGAATAGAAACTTAATTAAATTCAATAATATGAATTACAGGATAACATTACTCATCTTAGTTTTTCTATCCGGACTTTGCTTTACCGCTTGCGATAGCAAAGACGAGCCTGTTGAAGTTGGGTTTTTAATCCATGCTTTCGATAAAGAACGGTGGGAAAACGACCGGGACTATCTTGTAGAAGATGTTCAGGAACTTGGAGGAACCGTAAAAGTTATGAATGCCGAAAATGATGCCGATAAACAGTTGGCCCAGGCAAAGGAACTGCTCGCCAACGGTGTTGACGTGCTAGTGGTAGTACCTGTAGATCAGTTTGCTGCCGCTGCTATTGTTGAAGCTGCACATGCGAAGAATGTGAAAGTTATTTCGTACGACCGTTTGATTAAAAATTGCAAACTTGATTACTATGTATCTACCGACAACGTAGAGATTGGTTCGTTGCAGGCCAGTTATTTAACTACCATACAACCCAAAGGGAAATATGCTTTAATTGGCGGCGCAATGAGCGACAACAATAGCCAGTTGCTTTATCTGGGCCAGCGAAATGTGTTGCAACCTCTGGTTGACAAGGGCGACATTGAAATTGTTTATAACGAATTTACCAACGCCTGGGAAGAAAGTGAAGGCTACGAACATGCCAAAAAATTATTAAAGGCACATCCCGATGTAAATGCAATTATTGCCGGCAACGACGAATTAGCAATGGGAGTTATAAGGGCTGTAAAAGAAGCAGGTAAGGAAGGGCAGATATTGGTAGCAGGAATGGATGCCGATTTGCGAAACCTACGTGAAATTGTGGCCGGAAATCAAACCTGTACCGTTTATAAACCTTACGAAAAATTGGCCGCTACTACCGCCGATTTAGCAATAAAGCTTGCGCGTGATGAAAATGGAGAAAAAACATATCAGACAGTGAGTAACGGAGAAATGTTGGTTCCTACGGTGTTCCATACCGGAATGATCGTGAACAGGGAAAACCTTCAGTTAACCGTTATTTCAGAGGGATACCAAAGAGAGGAAGAGGTATACAATTAGTGTGAAGGAGGATAATTTGCAAGGGGATTCTGCTGGGAGGATCCCTTTTTTTTGTGCTGCTTTTTTACCAATGAATAATGTAAACCGCTAAAACCTTGAAGATTTGCCAATTATTTATACTTTTGCACCGATTTATTTAGAACAGGTCTTAATAATTGAAAAAGCATAAAGTAACACAAGTCAGGCATTTAACCGATTCAACATTTGTAATTCGGTTCGAGAGAAATGAAATGCAGTTTCAAACCGGGCAGTTTGTTCTGCTTGGAACAAAAGGTGCAGTTGATCGGCGCGAATACTCCATTTACAGCGGAGAGAACGACGATTACCTCGAAGTTTTGGTACGCGAAGTGGATGGCGGAAAAGTATCGTCGAAATTAAAAAAGCTGAAAGCCGGCGATTGGGTTGATGTGGACGGTCCGTTTGGATTTTTTAAATTCGATCCGAAAAGTTTTAAGGTGCAGCAATTTCTGTTTATCGCCACCGGAACAGGCATCAGCCCGTTTCATAGTTTTGTAAAAACGCATCCGCAGTTGAATTACAAAATGGTGCACGGTGTGCGAAAAGCAGAAGAAGCCTACGATCATAGCGACTTTAATAAAGAAAGGGTAACTTTGTGCACTTCCGGCGAAAAGGGAGGCGACTTCCACGGCCGGGTAACCGAATTTTTAAAGACCGAAACAATAGCTGAAAATACAAACTGTTTTCTTTGCGGAAACAGCGAAATGATATACGAAGTGTTCGATATCTTGTCGGAAAAAGGAATCCCGACGTCGAACATTTATACCGAAGTGTACTTTTAATAGAAGCCCCTCTTAGTCTCCCCAAAGGGAAGAAAAGAAGGACAGGGAGTGTTGAAATATTTTTTTAGAAGATTCAGGCTCAGGATGAACATACTCTGAACACTGAACATAGAACTTTGAACTTTTTAAAATGAAATATCACGTAGTAACCTTAGGGTGTCAGATGAATATGTCGGATAGCGAGCGGGTAATCTCGGTGCTTGATGAAGCCGGATACCAGTGGACCGACAACGAGGAGGAGGCAGGAGTGATTGGTATTTTGGCGTGCTCGGTACGTCAGAAAGCCATTGATAAAGTGTATTCCCGCATTCATAAATGGAATAAGTGGAAGAACAACAAAAACCTGGTTACTTTTATTTCGGGGTGTATTTTGCCCGACGATCATGAAAAGTTCCTGAAACTTTTTGATATCACTTTCCAGATGAAAGATTTGCCCGAGCTGCCCAAAATGATCAGCAGTTATGGCATTACTACACCTACACATTTGAATGTGGGCATCGATCCGCATAACGAGAATATTGAAGATTTCTGGAATGTACAGCCACATTACCAGTCGAATTTCGAGGCGTTTATCCCAATTCAGAATGGTTGCGATAAATTTTGTACCTACTGCGCTGTGCCTTATACCCGTGGTCGCGAGGTGTCGCGCCCGTCGAAAGATATTATTGCCGAAGTGGCATTGTTGGTAGCGCAGGGTTATAAATCGATTACGCTGCTGGGGCAGAACGTAAATTCGTATGGCCTGGATAAAAAAGGAGAGGAGCTGACTTTTCCGCAATTGTTACGTGAAATTGGCGAACTGGGAAAACGCATGAACAAAGAGTTCTGGTTGTACTTTACGTCGCCGCACCCGCGCGATATGACCGACGAAGTAATTGAGGTAATTGCCGAATATCCCGTTTTGGGAAAACAAATTCACCTGCCCATGCAAAGTGGCGACGATAAGGTATTGATGCGTATGAACCGCAAACACAACATGGAAAAGTACCGCCATATTGTAGAGACTATCCGCCGTATTATTCCGCAGGCAACACTATTTACCGACGTGATTGTTGGATTTACAGGCGAAACCGAAGAGCAGTTTGAAAATACGCGTAAGGCTTTCGACGAGTTTAAATTCAACATGTCGTACACGGCCATTTATTCGCCTCGTCCGGGAGCAACAAGCCACCGCTGGGTGGACGATGTGCCGCTGGAAGAGAAAAAACGCCGTCTGCACCAGCTTACTGAAGATCTGCGGAAACACAACCTGCCCTACAACGAAAGTTTGGTTGGACAAACGGTACGCGTGCTGGTTCGTGGCGAGGATCGTAAAGAAGGTTTCCTGACCTCGTACACCGAAGGTAAATTAACCATTCGTTTTGCGTGCACCGATAAATCGATGATCGGGCAATTTGCCGATGTTAAAATCACTTCTGCATCCGACTTTTCGCTTGAAGGCGAGTTGGTGGAAGTGGTAGCCAGTTGTTAGAAACGAATAATTCAAAATATATTAATAGATTCCATCTTTTTGAGAGATGGAATCTTTTTTTGTCCTGTTATTTCCGAAATTTTGGGTCAAGCCTTACCACGAGAAGGGATTCGTTAGCGGCGTTGAAATAGGCATTTTGCGTAGAAAATATGAATATCAACCGTCAGGATTGACATTTTGGGCAGAGAATATGAATTAGGAGTGTTCGGAAGAATCCCCAAGGCACACGATTTTCAAAAAGCCTAATTCAGCGAAAAACTAAACTCGGATCTCCACCACAGTGCTTTACTATCATTTTTATAATTAACTCATTAAGTTCTAACGAGATTCTTCTAACAGCTGTTTTGTAGCCAATATTGTTGAGTTTTTTATATATCAACACCATCATTGCGGTAATCATGGTCATATACATCATTACTGCTATCCCGTTAGGATTGGTTGAGGTGATGTGGCTAAAATTTAATTCTTGTTTCAGAAACCTGAAAAAGACTTCAATGTCCCAACGTTTCTTGTAATATTGCAGAACCTCTTCAACGCCAATTTCAAATAGGTTGGTCAGAAACCAATATTCAGTGCCGTCTTCCGGATGCCGAGTTATGATTAATCGAAAAGTTTCGTCACTAAATTTTCGGTATTCTTTCCTGTTTTTGGTTAATTGAACTTCAATATCCCTAATCAACTCTAAAGCCCCAACCGTTCGGTTATTTCCTTCTTCCAACTCGCGAACTAATTTAAACTTAGCTCCAGGATTAAGTCTGGTTACAAAGCCGGTTCCTTGATTTGATAGTTTGCGATAAACTTCCCGTTTGTTTACTCCACGGTCAAATGTAAATATGGCATTTTGATCCTTCCTGGCATAATCAAATACTACCTGGGGAATAGTTATATCTTCACTGAGACATTGTCTGTTTGTAAATATTTTTGTCATGCATGGCAAATCTCCATCAAATGCCACGGTATATTTTATTTGCTTCTTCCCATCTTTCTTTCGTCCTATATTCATCCCTTCAATTAGCTTATTCGCTGCTTCTGCTACCATCGAAGAATCAACTCGTATCAAACGTACATTTTCACGTTGTATGCGGTTGTAGTAAGTACTAAAATATTCATATGTTAATTCATAGGCTTGTTGAAAAAACTCAATATTTATCACACTTAACCTTTCAGAAATAGAACTATGTCGAACTGTTTGAGTAGCATCCAGGTTAAATAAGAATTTAAATTGCGGACTATTAAAAATATCTTCCATTGTTCGAAGACTATTGCGCTGACACTCTACCAAAGCATAAAGTATTAAACAGAAAATACTTTTGCCATCTAATACTTTTACATAGTAATTGACTTTCGTGCGTCTGGCAATTTTATTGAGTTCCTCATCAGGAAGTAATGACAACAGTTCTGTAACCGATATTTTTGCTTGTTTGCCTGTCAATTTGAATATTCTTAGTGACAGGGCAAAAATAAATTTGATAAATTAAGTTACATTCACAAATACCAGCAACTTATCAAGACCGATAACGGAAAATTGTTGAAACTACTTGAGTTTCGCGATAAAATCTTCCGAACACTCATGAATATGAATCTGAACCATCAGGATTGACATTTTGCCCAGAAAATCTGAATCTGAACCGCCAGGATTGACATTTTGCCCAGAGAATATGAATCTGAATCATTAGGATTGATATTTTGCGCAGAGAATATGAATTTCAACCGTCAGGATTGCCATTTTGCTCGCAAAATATGAATCTGAATCGTTTTGGAGTCTGTAAAATATCTTTTAAATGAAATTTCGATAAGCGCTCGGGAAGCATTGGAACTACGCGGTCAATCAGGTAAACAGAAGTTGCGCGGTCTTGTGCTTCGTTCTCCGGGCTTTCTTACATTCCTTAATTTTTCATTTCCAGAAACCAAAGTATTGATGCCAATCCGGATGGAAAAATTCCTTCCACGTGGTTAAGCCCGTCGAGCGGAACTTTCTGAACCAGGTTTGTAGATGCACCGGCGGCTATAAACTCATCATACTTTTCTTCACTTACAAGTGGCGGCACATAAGTGTCGGCAGTTCCGTAAAATAGTTTGGTTGGCACAGTTGGTACAAAATCCGGAACACTGTTTTCTTGCAGCATTTCGAAAACCGGGGCGTAAGTTGTTTCGGTGTTCCAGCCACTTAGGTATTCAGGTGTAAATAAGTCGGAAACGGTGGTTGTTAACGCTGCGTTTAATTTCTCGCCCGAAGTCTGGCCGTCAAACATGTTTTCAATTTTATCGGCATAAGGTTCCTGAAAAATGGTATTTACAGGTATTTCACCGCCGAGTTTCAGGTAGCTGCTAAAAATATAAGCCAGAAAATAGGGTTGCGGATATTCTGCCAAACCAACAATATATTCGTTAAGTGTAACCAGGTTGTATGGCCCGGCACTGCAGGCACTTGCTTTTAAATGGTAAGAAAAAGCGGTATTGGCTTCAATGGCTTGCTGAACTTGCATAGTAGCCCATCCTCCCTGCGAGTAACCGGCCAGGTACAAATCGTTGTTTAACGAAATATCCTCCTTCTGGTCGATAAATTCGCGCACTGCCGCCAGCATGTCGGTAACGGTTTGTACTGTTGACTGGCGGTGCAGGTACGGGTGAAACATATCGTCAGCTTCGCCAAAACCGAGGTAATCGGGCAGCGCAATAATAAAACCTGTTGAGCTCATCATTTTCAGCATGTTAAAAAGCTGGTTTTCCGAATCAACACTGGGGGCTTTACTGTGTTCGGTGTTGGTACCGTTTTGGTAGCTTAAAACTGCATATTGGCCAGCTACATCGGGGAGGGCAACTATTCCCGACGCAACAACCGGATTACCGTTAAAAGTAGTTTTGTAGCTTATTTTATAAACCTCAACACCTGTTTGTATATGGTCTTTTATCTCTGCCAGGTCTTCGTAATCGGCGCTTGCTGCCGCAATAGTTAAGTCAATTACTGTTTTCGAAATGCGAGATTGAAATTCAGCATCAACAAGATAATTGTTGGCGGGAGTTACCGGAGTTACATCGTCCATTTCGTTGCACGACATAAAAGCAACCACAATTAACAGGAAGTAAAGCGGAAATAGTTTTTTGTTCATGGAAATGTGTTTTCTGAATGAATATAACCAAAAATAGGGTATTTTTTATACCTGTAAAACTTTAATTCAGCTATTTGCGTCATCAATGTTAACAACAATACTTTTTTGTGTAGAATTGATCAGGATGTTTTTTTATTTTCGTGATACAGAAACAATCGATTCAGGTTTCAACCTAAAAATATAATAATGAAGAAAACGATACTTTTTGTTGCGGTAAGCTTGTTTGCATGTGTGGTTATGGCCCAGCCAATAAAAGTAATGCTGGTAACCGGAGGGCACAGTTATGATACACTTCAGTTTTTTCAACTGTTCGATCGCATGCCGGAAATAGAGTATAAGCATTTTGCTCAACCCGATGCCAACAAAGCCCTTGCGAGTGGCGTTGCCGACGATTTTGACGTACTTGTTTTTTACGACATGTGGAACACAATAAACCGAGAGCAAAAAGCGGCATATATACGATTGACCAAACAGGGGAAACCATTTTTGTTTTTGCATCATGCACTTGCTTCGTATCAAAACTGGCCGGCATTTGAGGAAATTATAGGAGGCCGTTATGTGGAGGAAAGCAGAAAAGTTCCCGAAGAGGAATGGTCGGAATACGAACATGATATGTGGGTGTATTGTACAATTGAGAATTACACACCGGTTACTGCCGGATTTCGCGAATTGCGTTTTTTCGACGAAGTGTACGATAATATCCGAATCTCCGACAAGGTAAAACCGTTGCTTCGAACCCGGCATCCGAAAAGTGCCGATTACGTGGCCTGGGAGAATCGCTTTAATGCCTCAACTATAGTCTATATTCAGCCCGGGCACGATAAACGAACGTACGAAACCGAAGAGTACCGGAAGCTTCTGCTTCAAGCCATTCATTACCTGAATACATCAAATAAATAATAATGCGATATACGATCATACAACGAGGCAGTAAAATATATCGATGGTCTTCAGCTTACAGATTTGGTGTTAAATTCAGGTATTAAAAACACCAAACGCTTAACAGAAGAAATACAAATTGGCGCTTAACGCCAGCATCTACATTTGAATTATCGTTTTCATTTCTGACCTCCCCCTACGAACAATAAAAATTGTTGCTTAAATCTTTTTGGATAAAATTTCGTATGCTAAAAAGGCTTATTTCGAACCTGTACACAATACAGGGGAGAAGGATTAGAATTAACCAAAAATTACGTGTTCGGTCAACATGAAAATAATAGTACAACACAACATTCTGAGTTTTTATCTGAACTACATGGAATAGTGTTACAAAAATTGTCGGAAGATGATTTTGGGGTAAATGTTTTGGCCAGGGAAGTACGATTGAGCAGATCGCAGTTACACCGGAAATTAAAAAATCTTACCGGCAAATCCCCAAGTTGTTTTATTCGGGAAATTCGTTTGCTTCAGGCCAGCGAATTATTAAGAGAAAATAATAATACAATTTCTGAAATCGCCTATAAAGTAGGTTTTAGAAGTCCCAGCTATTTTAATAAATGTTTCCACGATTATTTTGGTCATTCGCCTGGTGTGCACAAAACCTACGCCAGTCAGCAAAACAACCTGGATACTGATTTCAAATCTGCTGTAAAAGCTAAGCCCTGCCACAATTTATACGATCGTCTAAATCGTCATTATGGTCTCCTTATTTTGGCCGTAATCCTCCTCGTTTTGGTACTCTTTATTTTGTTCAGGCGCTAGATGAACGAAAAAACCAGACCCCCGCGAATCCTGTGTTGCTAAAAAAAAAACAACCTTCTTATGCGCCATTAGCAATAATAGCACATAAAAACGTTCCAAAATTACCCGGAAATAGCTGTATAAATGTCATGAATACTACATAGTTTAAATCGGTGCTCATAGTTTAAAGAATTTGGAAACAGGTGCAATGAATGCAACATAGATTTAAGAATTTACATTTCATTTCGCCGTAACTTGAACATCAAAAGTTTCTGATTAGGGAAGGAGGGAAAATGTTCAGAAACCTATTCATTAATGTTAATTAAATACCAGAAAGCCATGAAAAAAGTAGTATTTATTATGCTGGCAATTTGTATTTGTTTGCTGGCAATAGGACAAAATGATACCCCAAAAGTTTCTATTGATGAAGTTGCGATTTCTCCACCTGCTTTTACCGGAATTAAAAACTATGTTGATTTTGCAACTGTCGATGCCAATTATTTACAACAATACCTGACTGCCAACATCGAATATCCGGAAGAGGCACAACGTTGCAGTAGTGAAGGCACCGAAGTAATCAAGTTCAACGTTAATGCCCGGGGAGAGGTAACCGATATCGACATTGTGAATGGTGTGTGCCCGGAAATAGACAAAGAACTTGTTCGGGTACTGGAATCGACAAATGGAATGTGGAAACCGGGTATAAAAGACGGTATTCCCGTTTCAATGGAACAAGAAGTGTCTATTGTGTTTTCATTGTCAGGAAATGCAGAACAGACCCATGAAAAATTTGTAACAATTGCCACTACTTGCTTCTCGAAAGGGGCAGAATGTTTCTTTGAAAAGGGAAAAGCAAAAAGAGCAGAACAGCTTTTTACCAGAGGGATGACATATATGCCACATGATCAGAGCCTTCTGTTAATGCGTGGACTCTGCCGTTATGAAAGAGGAAACCACGAAGGTGCGCGAGAAGACTGGACCCGTTTAGTTGAATTGGGATCAACAGTTGATATGAATAGTGATTTCTTTGTTCAGATAGAAGGTTGGGAAGCATACGAAGCTTTAACCGCCATTTTGGAAGGAAAGTAGGCGATTAATCAAAAATCACAGGGACATGAAAATTTTAAACCCGGAAATTCTGTCCGGGTTTATAATCGTATTAAATAAAATAAACAAGAAACATACTCCGGGGTTAAAAAGGCTTAGAGGTGGCTAGGTGATTTGCTTAAAATGTGCGAATTTCAGCATAATTATTTGTCTAATTTAAAAAGAATTATTTTCTTTGCTCGTGATAGGTCGTTCCGACCTATTGTGTGTTTGGGGGTTAACATTAATAAGGGCAGTTGTTGAACTGCCCTTTCTTTTTTTAGTCCCATTTAAAACACGTTTTTTTTCATACACTACTTTTACGGGTGATCCAGAATCGGTTGGAAAATACGGTAGATAATTATTTGCACGAGGTACGAGGCACATGTTTTTTAAGAGAATAAGACGTTTGCTAGTCTGTTTCTGATGACATATTACAAAATTATGTTGCAATCGCCGTTTTTTTATCCTTTTAAACAGCTCAAATCAATAAAATTTTAGTACCGTTTTATGCTAATGTTTTCACAGGTGCTTTTAATCACTGGCGTAAAATGAGAATGAATATGCCTTACAAAACGATTTCATCTATTTCGAATAATTTCTTTCACGGGCTTAGGTAATTTGAATTGAATTACTATATTTGCACACGCAAAATGAAACACGGGTGTAGCTCAGTTGGTAGAGCACTGGTCTCCAAAACCAGGTGTCGGGAGTTCGAGTCTCTCCTCCCGTGCAAAAGCACAAAGGTCTTACTTTAGTAAGGCCTTTTTTATTGAATTAAATTCCGGGTGAAATATTTAAATCTTCAGCTTATAAATGTTATTTTCACCACAAATTCGAGGCAATGCAAATCGACGTTTTTATTCCATGTTTTATCGATCAGTTTTATCCTGAAACAGCAGGAAATTTTGTCAGCCTGCTGGAAAAGGTAGGGTGCGATGTAAAATACAATCCGAAACAAACTTGTTGCGGGCAACCGGCTTTTAACAGCGGGTATTGGGACGAAGCAAAAACTGTAGCCACAAAATTTTTGGATGATTTTGAATTGGCGAACGTTGTAGTAGCTCCATCAGCCTCGTGTACCGGTTTTATTCGTAATTATTACCATAAATTGTTTGAAGGTGACGAGGAGTTGCTGAGAAAGACGAATAAGACCCGGAAAAAGGTGTTCGAGTTTACCGACTTTTTGGTGAACCACTTAAAAGTGACTGAACTTGGGGCGACTTTCAATCATAAAGTTACGTTTCACGACTCGTGTGCCGGTTTACGCGAATATGGTATTAAAGAAGAACCGCGTAAACTGTTAAGTGAGGTAAAGGGCTTGGAGCTCATCGAAATGGAAGCTCTGGAAACCTGTTGTGGTTTTGGAGGTACATTCGCCGCTAAATTCCACAATATTTCAACGGCAATGACCGAACAGAAAGTTGAACATGCCCTAAAAACCGGCGCCGAATACATCGTATCTACCGAAGCTTCGTGCTTAATGAATATGGAGGCCTACATTAAAAAGCAGAAGCTACCCATTAAAGCCATTCATTTGGTAGATGTACTCGCCGCTCGTAGCTAGAAGCCAGCGGCTTGAAGCTTATTTAAAACATCTGCATGCCGTGTAATTTCTTGTAGCGGCCGTCAAGCTGCATTAGCTCTTCGTGTGTACCTTGCTCCACAATTTCACCTTCGTGTAGTACACAAATTAAATTCGCATGTTTAATGGTAGATAAGCGGTGTGCAATAACCAACGAAGTGCGGTTTTTCATCAGGTTCTCCAAGGCTTCCTGTACCAGTTTTTCCGATTCGGTATCCAAGGCCGAAGTAGCTTCATCCAATATCAGAATTGGAGGATTCCGTAAAATGGCACGCGCAATAGAAAGGCGTTGCTTTTGTCCGCCCGAAAGTTTATCGCCACGGTCGCCAATTGTGGTGTTGTAGCCGTTTTCTGTTCCGAGGATAAAATCATGCGCATTGGCAATTTTTGCAGCCTGTATTACTGCTTCCTCGCTCACATTATCAATGCCAAAAGCAATGTTGTTTCGTATGGTGTCGTTAAATAAAATGGGCTCCTGGTTCACGTTTCCAATCAGGTTGCGTAGCGCTTTAAGTTTCAGGTCGCGAATATCGGTTCCATCCACTTCAATATTTCCCGAAGTAATGTCCCAAAAGCGCGGCAACAAATCAACCATTGTGGTTTTTCCACTGCCCGAAGATCCAACAAACGCAACGGTTGTTCCTTTTGGAATATTAAGGCTTACATTCGAAAGTACCTCTGCTTTGTCGTAGGCAAAACTTACATTTTTGTAAACAATATCTTTTTCGAACGACTTGATATCTTTGGCATCTTTCTTATCAACGATAGTTACTTTTGCAGCAAGAACATGATCGATGCGCTGCATTGAAGCCAGTCCTTTTTCAACACTGTAAAGTGCTGTTGAGAAGGCTTTAGCCGGATTTATTATTCCGTAGAAAAACACCATATAGCCGATAAATTCGGCAGCAGTAAGCGACGAGTCGTTTCCTCCAAGAATAATTCGACCGCCATACCACAAAACAATTACAATAACAATGGTTCCCAAAAACTCACTGGCAGGGTGTGCCAGATTGCGACGCCACATCAGGCGGTTCATGATCAGCCGGTAGTTTTGGTTCTCATTTTGAAAACGACCGATGGCTTTTTCTTCGGCATTAAACGATTTTATAATCCGCAATCCCGAAAGATCTTCTTCAATAATCGACAGAATTTCACCCAGTTTATTTTGCCCTTTGGTTGAAACGCGTTTCAGGCTGCGGCCAATTCGCCCGATAATTAAACCGGTAATCGGCAACATAACAAACACAAATAAAGTAAGCGACCAACTCATGTAAATCATCACGCCCAAATAAACCATTATCAGAATCGGGTTTTTTATCATCATTCCCAGCGAGTTGGCAATGGAGTTTTCCACTTCCTGTACATCGCTGGTAATACGGGCCATTATATCGCCCTTCCGTTCTTCCGAAAAATAACCGAGCGGTAAGCCAATTATCTTCTTGTAAATGAGCGAGCGGATATCGTAAACAACACCGTTGCGCAAAGCTATAAGTACAAAATCGGCCAGGTACGTAAAGCCAACTTTAAAAAGAGTGGCTATAACTAAAATAAAACCGATAAGCAGTAACGAATCCTGTTGCCCGTGTTCAATAATAAACGAACTGATATAATAGTTTACGTTATTGGTGATGGAATCGGCAGTAAGCGCCCATTCCACTTTTTCGGATACCAGTTCTTTTGTTTGAAACAAAATATCGAGTGCCGGAATAAGCATAGCAAACGAAAAGGTTCCGAAAAGTGCACCTAAAATATTGTAAATAATGTTCATTACGACCTTCCACCGGTAGGGCGGAACAAATCGTTTCATGAGTTTTAAAAATTCTTTCATAAGCTGAAGGCAGAAGATGCAAATACAAAGCGCATATCTTCTAATTATTGTTTTTTGTATGAGGAGAGCAGCGGAAAAATTCGGCTGCTCTGTTGTCTGCTAAAATCTTAAAATATACCGGTATAGTTCTGTGGTGTAATTGCTTTTAACTCTTCTTTTACAGCATCGCTAACGGCTAGGCTGTCAACAAAATTGTGGATTGCCTCTTTGTTGATCACCTCGTTTTTGCGGGTCAAATCTTTTAAGGCCTCGTAAGGATTTGGGAAAAACTCGCGGCGTAAAATCGTTTGAATGGCCTCGGCAACCACTGCCCAGTTATTTTCAAGATCTTTTTCAATGGCTTCTTTATTGATCAGCAATTTGTTTAAACCTTTCAAGGTAGATTTAATGGCAATCAAAGTATGGCCAAACGGAACACCGATAAAACGGGTAACGGTTGAATCGGTCAGGTCGCGCTGCAAACGCGAAACCGGAAGTTTCTGCGATAGTTGCTCAAAACCTGCATTGGCTATACCAATATTTCCTTCCGAGTTTTCGAAATCGATCGGGTTAACTTTATGCGGCATGGTTGACGAACCTACTTCGCCCTTTTTGATTTTCTGCTTGAAGTAGTTCATCGAAATATATGTCCAGATGTCGCGATCCAAATCAAGAATGATATTATTGATACGTTTCAATCCATCAAAAATGGCACTGTGGTTATCGTAGTGCGAAATTTGTGTGGTGAATTGCGAACGGTTCAATCCCAGTTTATCTTTCAGGAATTTGTTGGCAAACTCTTCCCAGTTAATATCGGGGTAAGCTACTAAGTGTGCATTAAAGTTTCCGGTAGCTCCGCCAAATTTTGCATCAATGGCAATTGATTTTAGCTGAACCAACTGCACCATAATTCGCTCTAAAAATACTTTAATCTCTTTTCCAACTTTTGTTGGCGAAGCAGGCTGTCCGTGTGTTTTTGCCAGCATCGGAATATCTTTCCATTCGCTGGCCATCATCAGCAACTTTTCTATCAGTTCTTGCAACAGCGGGTAATATTCCTCTTCCAAAGCATCTTGTATCGATTTCGGAATGGCGGTATTATTGGCGTCCTGCGAGGTAAGTGCAAAGTGAATAAACTCTTTGTATTTACCCAACTCCAGCTTATCAAATTCATCTTTAATAAAATACTCAACAGCTTTTACATCGTGGTTGGTTACGCTTTCAATGTCTTTAATACGTTGTGCATCTTCAAGCGAAAAGTTTTCGTGAAGCTCACGAAGTTTCTTTAGTTTATCTGTATGAATATCAGCAAGTTGTGGTAAAGGAATTTCGCAAAGGGCAATAAAATATTCTATTTCGGTAAATAATCGGTATTTAATCAGCGCGAATTCGCTGAAGTATTTTCCCAACCCTTCTACTTTGTTACTGTACCTGCCGTCAACCGGCGAAATTGCTGTTAATGTATTAAGTTCCATTGTTATTACTTAGAATTAAGCTGCAAATTTATAAAATTAAGCGGACTAGCTATTTGGCAGCCGGGTGAATTTAATATTCTTTAACCGCGGCAACGATTAGCGATTGTCTTTAATTCCCGAAAATGAGTTTTTAGCTTTTCTGAATGAAGCATTAATTGTAATTAGTTTTTTGTATTTTGGAACTTGAAAAAAAATCAATGTCATGAAGCTCAAAAATTTCTGGATTTTGTTATTTGTACTTGCCGCTTTGGGCGCTTTTGCGCAGGAGGCCAACAAGAAAAATGTATTTCTTCTCAATATCAAATCAGAAATTACCCCGGCCACTCGACGACAGGTGAGCCAGGCTTTTGCGGAAGCCGATTCGGTAAAAGCCGACGTGTTTCTCATTCACATGAATACCTACGGCGGAACTGTGGTTGATGCCGACTCTATACGCACACGAATTCTTCAAAGTAACATCCCGGTTTATGTGTTTATCGATAATAATGCAGCATCGGCAGGTGCGTTGATTTCCATTGCCTGCGATGGTATTTATATGCGCCCCGGAGGAAGTATTGGAGCAGCCACGGTAGTCAACCAAACCGGAGCGGCAATGCCCGATAAATACCAGAGCTACATGCGATCGACTATGCGGGCAACAGCTGAGGCACACGGGAAAGATACAACGATTACAGCCGCCGGTGATACGATTATTGATTGGTTTCGCGATCCGAAAATTGCTGAGGCCATGGTTGATGAACGTATTTTTATTGAAGGCGTTTCCGATACGGGGCAGGTGTTAACTTTTACACCTTCGGAAGCGATGGAAAATGGTTTTTGTGAAGGAACAGCCGAAACCATTGACGAAGTGCTGCAACAAGTTGGTATCGCCGACTATGAGTTGTTTGAATACGAGCCAACTTTTATTGAAAAGATCATCGGCTTCCTGGTGCATCCAATGGTTTCAGGATTGTTGATTATGGCCATTGTGGGAGGGATTTACTTTGAAATGCAATCGCCGGGAATAGGTTTTCCGCTGGGAATAGCAATTTTGGCGGCTTTGCTTTATTTTATGCCGCTATATCTCGAAGGTCTGGCCGAACACTGGGAAATTGCGCTGTTTATTGTGGGGCTCATACTTATTGCGGTGGAAATATTTGTTATCCCGGGCTTTGGAGTTGCCGGAGCCCTCGGAATCGTGTTTGTTTTTGTTGGTCTGGTTTTAAGCCTGATCGACAATGTTAACTTCGATTTTGAAGGCGTGCAGATGGAAGGTGTTGGAAAAGCAATTGCCACGGTGGTTATCGGAATATTTAGTGGTTTTGTATTGGCACTTTACCTCGGGAAACGCATGTTTACAGCCGAACATGGATGGTTTAAAAACTTTGCGTTAAACACGGTTCAGCATGTTAATGATGGTTTTGTGAGTGTTAATACCACACTTTTTGAGTTGAAAGGAAAGAAAGGAATTGCCCAGACCGTTTTACGCCCCGGAGGAAAAATAAACATTGAAGGCGAAGTTTACGATGCAATTGCCGTTACTGGTTTTATTGATAAAGACGAAAAAATAATTGTTACAAAAGTTGAAGCCACTCAGCTTTATGTGGAGTTGGATGAAGAATAAGGAACAAGGAACAAGTAGAAAGTTCAAAGGCAAAAGTTGCGAGCTTTGTGCATCAATCTTAAAGTCAATCTGCATCAATCCTGCTGTCAGTCTTTCAGGCGATAAAACATTATCTCTTCTGTGTCGTTGGGCAAAGTAACGTGTTTTGAAAAACGCATTCCCAGCTTTTCCAACAGTCGTTGCGAGCGCAAATTGTATTTTGCAGTAATTGCAGTTAAATTCTTGATTTTAAAATCTTCAATTCCTGCCTTTTTTAATCGTTCGGCAGCTTCAAAAGCATAGCCCTGTCCTTCAAATTCAGGCAAAAAGGCAAAACCAATATCTATACCTTCCAGTCCGTCACGGTCGAAAAGTCCGCAGGTGCCCAGTTTGGCGTTATCAAGTTTTCTGACGACTACATAGTTTCCATAACCTTCCTTCTTTAGTTGAGGATACATTTTTTCTCGTATGTACGCACGTGCTTCTTCTTCCGAGTAAACACCACGATCGCCAATGTACTGAAGCCATTTTTCGGAATTCAGCAAGCGGAAAATAAAAAGGCTGTCGTTTTCGGTGCAGGGGCGCAGAAAAAGCCGTTCTGTTTCGAAAGTGAGGTAGTTGGTGCCTTCAATAATCATTACCTGTTTTTTTTATTCTGGATTATAAAAATAGGCAAGATTACGGTTGTGGCAAATAAAAAGCCCGGAACCAAAAGCTCCGGGCTGCTTATCTTAGAACATCCAGTCCCAGGCCGGGAGCATGGTGGCCTCTGTTTCGTAAATTTCCAGTACCTCGGGTGTAACAAACTTTTTGTGTACCACAATGCGGAACATGTACTCGTCGAACCACTCGTCGGTAAACGTAAGGTAGCCTTTATGACCGGCGCTTTCGCCCCAACTGTTTTCGAACTGCCATTTAACAGGGTTTCCCTTGTCGTCAATATCAACAGCAACAAGTGCCATGCCGTGCGACGAACCGCTTGATTTGGTTTGTATGCGTTCGGCTTTGTCCATGGTAAACGACACGCCGTAAACCGATTCGTAATCAAAATTATCAATATCCAGAATGCCGTAATCGCGATCGAGTTGTTGTCCAACATCGCAGGATGCATAAAGTGCTTCGTTGTTTTTGATCGATTCAATGGCCATGGCTTTAATTTTATCGTTGGCCAGGTTTACATAGTGCCAGTTTACGCCTTCTTCCACATTTCGATAGTTGTCAATTTCGTAATGTACGTTAAACGGCCGCGTAGGATCGTTCATTAACATTACATAGTCGCTAACCTGGATATCGCCCAATACTTTTTGTTTAAATTCGAGTGGGGTATAGGTTTGGTACGCCGATACAACATTGTCTTTGTCCTCGTAACGCCAGGTAAATTCGCTGGGCGGAATGCCCAGGTTCAGTGCCAGCATGCGGTAAATGTCCTTCATCATTTCCTGGCGCATGGCCTGAAGTTCTTTTGTTTTCGCCCCCGAATCAGCTGCTTCGCGTAAACGCAATCCATCTTCTTTTAATTTTAAGTTGATGAATTTTACCATGGAGCGGGTATTTTCGCTGGAGTGTGTTTCTGTCATTGCCGATTTCGGAATCATTCCGTATTTATCTACCAGGTTGGCAAAACTGCTCCACATTCCTCCGTCGCTCACAGGCGAGCTAAGGTACCACTGCACCAGGCGGTCATCGATGGGCTGGTCGGCCGTTTCAATCATGTTATTTAAAAACAGGTTGGCTTTTTCGAAAATATCCCAGAAGTACAGGTAGTTTTGCGAAAACTCGAATGAGTTAAGGTTAAAAACTTCCATCGCTTTTGGGCGAAACATATTTAAGGAGGTAAACAACCAACAGCGTCCCGAGCTTTTCTGGTCGGTAATGCCTTTAACATCCACACGATAAGTGAAACGGTGGTCGTCTTCGTTAATATTCGTAAGGTTTTTGGCCAGTTTGTTGATGTCGTTTGCCGAAAGGGCGTTTTGCATTCCCTTGGTGTAAGCATCCATTTTTAGCGATGTTTTAATCTCCGTAATGGCTGTTTGGTCCAGCTCCTGTGCGGTGCTTCCAAGTGCAAGAAAAGCCGTGAAAGCAGCAAGTAAAAGTTTCTTCATTTCTGATAATTTTGTTTCAGAAGCAAAATTAAAAGAATAGTTGTATTTGCACGGACAGGATTAAGGATTAGAGGTAAACAGCATTCAAATTTACGAACAAGTTTGTTGAATAAGCTGTTAAATATTCAAATCATGCCAGCTTCTCTTTAAAGAAATCGATGGTTCGCGACCAGGCTAATTTTGCTGCAGCTTCATCATATCGTGGCGTAGTATCGTTATGAAATCCGTGGTTTACTCCCGGATACATGTGTGCCGTGTATTCTTTATTGTATTTTTTTAGTGCAGCTTCGTAGTCCGGCCAACCTTCATTAACGCGTGTGTCCAGTTCAGCATAATGCAACAGTAGCGGGGCTTTAATTTGTTTGGTTTGTTCTTCTGAAGGCTGACCACCATAAAATGGCACAGCTGCTTTTAAATCTGATACTTCTACAGCCATCATATTCGATATCCAGCCTCCAAAACAAAAGCCAACCACTCCGATATTTCCGTCGCATTCCGGGTGCGATTTCAGATAGTCGAAAGCCGCAATAAAGTCTTGCAGCATTTCATTTCTGTCGCGCTTGCTTTGCAGGGTGCGTCCGTCATCGTCGTTTCCGGGATAACCACCCAGCGGGCTTAGTGCATCGGGCGAAACGGAAATAAATCCGGCCAGTGCTGCACGCCTTCCAACATCGGCAATGTGTGGATTTAAACCTCGGTTCTCGTGTACAACAACAATTCCGGGTAGTTTTGTTGAATTTCCTGCCGGCCGCGATAATTGGCCTCTTATTTTTCCTCCACCCTTGGGCGAATTGTATTCGATGGTTTCTGTTTTTAACCGCGCATCCTCAGCTTTAATCTGAATTTTATCCTGATAGTTGGGCATAATAAAACTCATGAGCGACGAAACCGTTAAACCTCCAACGGCATAGGCCGAAAGTCGTTCAACAAATTTTCTGCGATCGATTCGGTTGTGCGCATAGTCATCGTACAGGTCGAAAACCTCCTGTCTAATTTGTTCTTTCTTTATTGCTTTCATTGTTAGTTATTTATATTGAAATAACTACTAATGATTTCGCTTTGTTCAATAACTGTATTGAATTTCCTAAGGGCAAGTGGTCAATCAGTTTCAACAAAACGTTAGCAAAACAAAGTCGGGAAGTGGTTTTAAAATGTGTAATCGTAAATAAATTTATTTTTGCGGCATCAAAAAAAAACGAAAACAGGGATGAGCACAAAGGTAGTTTTAGGAACAAAGTTTTCGCCGTCGGCAATAAAAGTTATTTTGTTGGGATCGGGTGAATTAGGAAAAGAAGTGGTAATCGAATTTCAGCGTTACGGCGTGGAAGTTATTGCGGTTGACAGCTACGAAAATGCGCCTGCCATGCAGGTTGCCGATCGTTATTATGTGGCCTCTATGCTGGATGGCGAACGTTTGGCTGAAATTATCAGAACCGAAAAACCGGATTATATCATCCCGGAAGTGGAAGCCATTGCCACCGACAAATTGCTGGAGTTGGAAAAGGAAGGTTTCCATGTAATTCCAACAGCCAATGCAACGCGACTGACCATGAATCGCGAAGGTATCAGAACTTTGGTGGCTGAAGAATTGGGGCTTTCAACTTCGCCTTACAAATTTGCCGGAACAAAAGAAGAGTTTGTAGCAGCCATCGAAGAAATTGGATTCCCCTGTGTGGTGAAACCAATCATGAGTTCGTCGGGAAAAGGACAAAGTGTAGTGAAAAGTGCTGCTGATATTGATTACGCGTGGAACTATGCCATGGAAGGTGCCCGTGGAAATAGTGACCGTGTAATTGTGGAAGGTTTTGTTGATTTTGATTACGAAATTACCTTGCTAACTATCAGTCATGTTGGCGGCGTTTCGTTTTGTGAACCCATTGGCCATCGCCAGGAAGGCGGCGATTACCAGGAGTCGTGGCAACCACAAGCCATGACAGAAAAGGCACTGACAGAAGCCCAACACATTGCTAAAACTGTTGTGGAAGCACTGGGTGGCCGCGGTTTATTTGGCGTAGAATTTTTTGTGAAAAACGATACCGTTTATTTCAGCGAGCTTTCGCCACGTCCGCACGATACCGGAATGGTAACAATGATTTCGCAGGATTTGAGCGAATTTGCCCTGCACGTAAGGGCGATTCTTGGTTTGCCCATTCCGAACATCAAATTTCACGGGCCATCGGCAAGTAGCGTGATTATGGTAAAAGGAGAATCGAAGCAAGTGGCTTTTTCTAACCTCACAGAAGTTTTGAGTGAGCCGGATACGCAGTTGCGTTTATTTGGTAAGCCCGAAGTAAAAGGCGAACGCCGGATGGGAGTTTGCCTGGCACGGGCCAACTCGGTGGAAGAAGCCCGCGATAAAGCGAATAAAGCAAGTAGCTCAGTTGTTGTTCAGTTGTAAAACGACCACTTATAAATAAAATAAAAACCGGCCTTGAGGAACAAAGCCGGTTTTTTTAATGGTTTAGATTAAAGTCTGCCTTTTCTATTTTGTATCACGATAAATTTGTTGCAAATCTTTCGCTTTCGCTAGCGGAACCAGCTTAAATTCATAACTGTAAGCTTTTTCCAGTAAGCGGTATTTGTTGATCGGGCGCGCATTGATCGACCACGAATCGTTACCACCAACACCGGCCATTTTGTGGCTGATATTCACTGTTAAGGCATCTGCTTTCTCCAATTCTGTAGGGTGTTGTGCTTCGTAAATATTCTCGGCGGTGTATGGCCAAACCGATGTTTGTAGCGGTGTTTCGCCAAGCACCATCAATCCCGAATTATTATTGGTAAGAGCCAGCCAGCGCACACAAGTGTGGTTGCTGCTTTCCTGCGGTTTGGTGTAGTTGTAGTAGAAATCATCCACACTTCCCTGGTAAATGTCGATTTCGGCAGCACCATTTCTGTCCGAGTAATTTTCAAATGGACCTTTGCCATAAAAACTCATTTGTTGCAAATCGGTTGATACGCCCATGTTCATTCCTACACGAATTGGTTCGGGCATTTCTTCAGGAATCGCTAAATCAAATTTTACATTTACAGTTCCTTCATTTGTGAAAGAATAGTTTAGCGCTAAGCTCAACTCTTTGTATGCTAATTTCACAGCAATATTAGCCGACGAAGCATCGGCATTCAGGTTTTTAACGGTCAGCATTCCGGGTAGATCTTTCCAGATTGCAATGCTTTGTTGCACCTTCCAGCCACGTTCGTCGTTATCGGTTAACGGCCTCCAGAAATAGGGCTTCAACGCCGAAGTGATAACTTGTTTTCCGCCTTGCTGGTAACTTTCGATTAAACCACTTTTTTTGCCAATAACGGCTTGGAAATTTTTGCCGCTCACCACAATTTGCTCATCGCTTTCGTCGAAAGTGATGTTGTCGGCGTTTATTTCTTTTGCGGTTACTTCTGTTTGTATAGGAAGTTTGAATTGTTGTTTGGCCAGTTCATGCCCGGCTTTTGCCCAGTTTTTATCTTCCTTTAGTTGAACACTTATACGCAGCCAGTACTCAGCGTTTGCTTTTGGTTTAATAGCTGCAAAAGGAATCTCAACCACTTTGTTGGCTCCCGGATTCAGACTCAGACCTTCTAAAACTCCTGATTGAATTTCTGTTGCATCTTCGTTTAAAGTCCAGCTTACTTTGTATTCGTTCAGATTGTCGAAATTAAAACGATTGAGCATTCGTACTAAACCGTTTTCCAAATCAGCAGCAGTAATTTGAACAGGCTGCATTACATATTTTGCTTCCCAGGTTTGTGGTTTTGGCGTGCGGTCGGATGCAATTACTCCGTTCATACAGAAATTATTGTCGTTGGGCTGATCGCCAAAATCGCCACCGTAAGCAAAAAATTCTTTTCCGTTTTCATCGGATGTCAGCACTCCCTGATCGATCCAATCCCAGATAAATCCACCGATAAGGTTCGGATAGCTGTGCATTAAATCCCAGTATTCCTGAAAATTACCCAGCGAGTTACCCATGGCATGTGCGTACTCGCACTCCATAATAGGACGGCTGATGTACGGACTTTTTGCCAGCGCTTCCAGATCTTCCAGGTTGGCATACATACGGCTGATTACATCCACCCAAAGCGGATCGGTTGGGTTGGCAGTTCTTCCTTTTTTTCTGAATGCGTCTGAGCCGTAAGCAGTGTAATCGGGGTGTTCCGGTTGCCCTTGTGCTCCTTCGTAATGAATAAAACGTGTAGGGTCGAAATCTTTCACCCAGCCGGCAGCTGCGGCGTGGTTTGGACCGGTTCCCGACTCATTTCCAAGCGACCAGCCAATAATTGAGGGGTGGTTTTTATCGCGCTCCACCATTCGAACCACACGATCCTGAAAAGCCATGTGCCATTCCGATTGGTTGGTGAGGTAGCCCATTAATCCGTGGGTTTCAATATTCGCTTCATCCAGCACATACAGGCCGTATTTGTCGCACATATCGTAGAAATACGGATCATTGGGGTAGTGGCTGGTACGCACCGCGTTAAAATTAAAACGTTTCATCAGCAACACGTCGTTCTCCATATCTTCGCGGGTAAGCGATTTTCCGCCCAGGTGGTCGTGGTCGTGGCGGTTAACACCATATAATTTTATCGATTTTCCGTTTACGTAAAGCTGGCCGTTTTTGGTCTCTACTTCGCGGAAACCGATTTTTGCTGAACGTGCTTCAACCACATTTTCATCGGCATCTTTTAAGGAAAGAACTACTGTATAAAGCGTTGGATTTTCTGCCGACCATAATTCAGGACCGGTTATTTTTTCTTCAAGTAACCCGAAATATACATTGTCGCGTTGCGGATATCCTTCGTAAATAATGGCATCAACATTTTTTGTGATTGGTGCTTGTAGAACCCTGTTGTTTTGCGGGCTGTATAATTCAGCTTCCAGTGTCCAGCCTTTGGTGTCAACACCGGTTCCACGTGTGATTGTTGGACGTATTTGCAGTAGTGCATCCTGGTAATTAGCATCCAGACGGGTACGAACAAAAAAGTCTTCGATGGCCACTTTGGGCTGAGCCATTACCAGCACTTCGCGGTGAATTCCACTCATGCGCCAGTGATCCTGGTCTTCCAGGTAACTGCCATCGCACCAACGGAAAACCTGCACCGCTACTTTGTTTTCGCCGGCTTTCACAAATTCTGTAATGTCAAATTCGGCAGGTAAACGGCTGCCCTGGCTGTAGCCTACTTTTTGCTCGTTTACATAAACAAACATCGCCGAACTTACACCGCCAAAATGCAATACAATTTTTTTGTTGTTCCAATCTTCAGGAATGGTAAATGAGCGAACGTACGATCCAACCGGATTGTCGCGTGTAATAAAAGGTGGCTCGGGAACTATTTTTGAAGCTACATCGGCATAAAACCGACGATACAGTTCTTCCGTTGAAAGTCCTTCCGGCACATCGTAGTTTTTTTTGTACCAGGTTATCGGATCTTTCTGTGCTTCGGCAGGCAGTTCCGGACGGAAGGGATAACCGGCATTTACGTAAATGGGCGTACCGTAACCTTTCATTTCCCAGTTCGACGGAACTTCGATATCATCCCAGTCGGAAACATCCTGCTTGTAGAAATCCAACGGACGATCTTCTTCTTTTTCTACAAAATTGAACTTCCATATTCCGTTCAATGAGATCATTCTTGATGTTTCGCGATCGCAATTTAAGGCATCGTCAGCAGATTTGTACGAATAGGAAGTGGCCCTTCCGGGAAGTTTGTTTTTTGCAATGTAGGCGGGATCTTCCCAACTATTGTTTTGGGCAAACAGGGTGGTGGCACACAGGCTGAGCACCAGAATGAAAAGTTTCTTCATTTCAACGTAATTTAATTCGTTATCATTATAAAAGACGGTGTAAAACAGTTTTACACCTATATTTTTTGACTGATTTGGGAGTTTTCGTCTGATATGTCTACTATTTGAAGATGCGGCGGCTGTTCAGCGCATCGCGGTATTTTTTTGCATTCCGGTTGTGCTGACTCAATGTTTTTGCAAAATTATGGTAGCCCGAAAAATCTTCGCGGGCACACATATACAGGTAGTTGTGATCTTCGTAATTCAGCACGGCATCAATTGATGTGATTTCCGGAAAACAAATTGGCCCCGGTGGCAAACCCGCATATTTATAGGTGTTGTAAGGCGAATCGATTTCGAGATGTTTGTTCAAAACCCGTTTAATCGAGTAATCGCCAACAGCATATTTTACGGTAGGGTCGGCTTGCAGTGCAATACCTTTATTCAGGCGGTTAATGTAAAGGCCGGCCACTGTTTTTAGCTCGTCGGGTTTTATGGTTTCCGACTGAACGATGGAGGCCAAAGTAACCACCTGTTGTGGCGTTAAACCCATTTTTGCAGCCTGTTTGGTGCGGGTGTCGTTCCAAAAACGATCGTACTCCGTTTTCATACGTTGTGCAAATTCTTCGGCTGATGTGGTCCAGTACATTTCGTAGGTGTTCGGAATAAACATGGTGCGGAAATTTTCTTCGGTAAATCCCCAGTCGGCAATCTGCTGTTCATCCGAAAACAGTTGTAATATGGAGGTGGAATCGGCTTTAATGTATTTGCTCACCTTTCCGGCCAGTTCTTCCTTAAAACGAACATTGTTGAAAGTGATGTTTACCGGCGACTGTGCGCCACTACGGAGCATATTCACCAGTTCGTTGGTGGTCATGCCTTTCTTTAACTCGTAACGTCCGGGGCGCATGAAGTCAGCATATTTCTTCTTTTTAGCCACCCACTTAAAGGCTTTCATGTTGATTAAAACCTCGTTGGTTTCCAGCTTTTCGCTAATACTTTTTATGTCATCTTCTTCGGTAACCAGAATTATGTAATCGTTTTTTACATTTTCATCAAAAACATAACGGTATAGCTGGTATGCCCGCGCTCCGACAAGGATAAAGGCAATGGCAAAAAATATAATAATGAATTTTCCAATCCGGGGGAAAGTCATGGCACGGCTTTTCTGATCAATCGACATAGTTCTAATTTGAATTCAGCTTCAAAGATAAAATTCTTTCGGTTGCAGAGAAAGGTTGATGGAGATTGAAAAAAGATTGATGTTGAGATTGAGGTATAGATTGAAGAAGATTGAAGAAGATTGATGAAAGATTGAAGGAGATTGAAAAAAGATTGATGTTGAGATTGAGGTATAGATTGAAGAAGATTGATGAAAGATTGAAGGAGATTGAAAAAAGATTGAAGGAGACTGATTGAATTAAAGAGTGCGTGAAATTGATATTGTGTTAATTTATAGTAAATTAGATGCTGAATATAACTCAGATATACTATGACAAATCAAAGCTGGCTTGATTACAAAATTCAAATTCGCGACAGATTAAAAGAATTTACACTAAAAATTTTGAAATTATCTGAAATGCTTCCATCATCAGAAAGAGGCAGGGTACTAAATAAACAGTTAATTCGCTCGGGAACTTCTGTTTATGCCAATTATAGAGCAGCATTAAGAGGAAGATCGAAAGCCGAATTCTTTTCAAAACTCTCGATTGTGGTTGAAGAAGCTGATGAAACTGAAATGTGGCTTGACCTGATTATTAGCTCAGGAATATTAACAACTTCGTTTATTAATGACTTGCATAAAGAAAGTATCGAGCTTCTAAAAATTCTGGCTTCAATGCGAAAACGACTTTCCCGATAGAACTGTCAATCTCCATCAATCTTAAAATCAATCTCGTTCAATCTTTTAATTAATCAACTACAAAAAGGCTGTTGGCAAAATAGCAGCAGGCAATTTTACGATCTTTCAGTTGAAAAAGCTAACCACAAAGTAGCACAAAGTAGGCACGGAGTTTCACAAAGCTACTGCTTATTAAAGCATTCACGCATTAAAGCATTTACGCATTTCAACATTCAATCCTTCAATCCCTCAGTCATTCAATCCCTCAGCCCCTCAGTCCTTCCTCTTCTCCTAACATTCCCTTAACCCAGATTCTAAATAAGGGCGATAGAAAATTATTTTATAGGCTGTCAACCTAAATTCACTAATTTTGTTACAGTTTCAAAAATTGACTTAAAAACTGAAAATTATGCTACAAGTAAATCTTGCAGAAGATATTTATTATTTGGGATTTAACGACCGCCGCACGCACTTATTCGAGAATATATGGCCAATCCCGCACGGGGTTTCGTACAACAGTTATTTGATTGTTGATGAAAAAATTGCACTGGTTGATACCGTTGAACGTGCTTTTATCGACGATTACCTCGATGCTATTGAAGAGATTATTGGCGACCGCGAGGTGGATTATCTGGTTATTAACCACATGGAACCCGACCATTCGGGAGCCTTAAAAGCAATCGTTCACCGTTACCCGAATATTACGCTTGTGGGAAATAAAAAGACCTTCGGTTTTGTGAAGTCGTACTACATGAAACCGGAAAATAATACACATGGTACACGATGATCATGTGCTTGATTTGGGAAAACACAAGTTACAGTTCCAGATGATTCCGATGGTACACTGGCCCGAAACGATGGTTACTTACGAGGAAACCAACAAAATCCTGTTCTCGGGTGATGCTTTTGGTAGCTACGGAACAATGGACGGTGGTATTTTCGACGACGAGATCAACCTCGATTTTTACGAAGTGGAAGTGATGCGTTACTTCACCAATATCGTTGGGAAATACTGTCCGCACACACAACGTGCCATTAAAAAACTGGCTGGCCTCGATATTAAAATGATTGCGGCAACACACGGTCCAATCTGGCGCAGCGATCTCGACTGGATTTTGAAACGCTACAATAAATGGAGTTCGTACGATTTGGATCGCGGTGTGGTTATCGTTTACGGATCGATGTACGGAAACACCAAAAAAATGGCCGAAACCATTGCCCGTCAGATTGCGGTGCGCGGCATTAAAAACATCCGTGTTTACGATGCTTCAAAAACACACTCGTCGTACATTATCAACGACATTTTTAAATACAAAGGATTTATTGTGGGAAGCGCGGCGTATAACAACGCGATGTTCCCGAACGTGGAAACATTGCTTACAACCATCGAGCATATGGCACCAAAAGACCACCTGCTTGGAATTTTTGGTAACTATTCATGGAACGGCGGCGGCGTGAAAAACCTGAAAACTTTTGCCGAAAAAATTAAGTGGGATATGGTTTACGAACCAATCGAAGAACAGGGAAATATGAAGGTTCAAACCCAGGAAGAGTTAATTAAGTTGGCCAATGCAATGGCTGATAAACTACTTGAAATGCCTGCTCCTGAAAAGATTTAAAATAATCTATCAGATAAATCAAAAGCTGCTCTTCGGAGTGGCTTTTTGTTTTTCAGCGTTGAAAAGGCATTCAATTTCAAACACATTATTTCTTTAAATAAAACAATCACCTTCGCACAAAATTGAAAAATATGGCTACAGAAATTACAGTTATACGGCACGGAGAAACGATGTGGAACTTGCAGAAACGCATACAAGGGCAGCGTAACAGCAAGCTTTCGGAAAATGGCATTTTGCAGGCCGAACTGGTGGCAAAGGCATTGGCTAAACGTGAGTTTGATGTTCTTGTAAGCAGCGATCTTGAACGGGCGGTTGAAACTGCAAAAATCATCAATAAACAATTGTTGTTACCTCATAAATATAACCTGAATTTACGCGAACGCTCTTTTGGTATTTTTGAAGGAAAAAACTTTGCAGAGATTGAAGAAACATATCCCGTAGAATATCGGCGTTATAAGGAACGGAACCCTGAATTTGTAGTTCCTGGTGGCGAAAGCATTCAACAAATGTATGAGCGTGTAACATCGGAAATTGAAGCCATTGCCCGTAAATTTAAAGATCAGAAAGTACTGATTGTTTCGCATGGTTTGGTGCTGGAAATGATGATGTACAGAACCTTCAATATAAAGTTGGATGAGCCACGCGCTTTCTCCATAAATAATTCGTCAATCAGTTCGTTTTACATCAACGAAGGCAATTGGTTTTTAAAAGAATGGGGCGTAATCGAACACCTGGTTTCGTTAAATGTTTTGAGTGAACTTTAGAACTAAGGAGAGCTTGTCCCGATCGTTAGCATCGGGAAGTTTCTTGATTTTAGTGAAAGGAATTTATTTTTAGCTTTTTATCGTCAGCGGTGGCTTTTTTGAATACTTTTTCAGCTGTAGGAAAAAGTATTTTCCGTCTGAAAGGACATTAATGGAGCGTACACAATTACACTTGTCTATTACTCTACCTCACCAGCTTTCTTCAACGATAAGCGCGAGGAAATCGGGCCAATAATTTCATGAATCAGTGCAGCCCCAATAACAACTCCCATGATCATCGAACCGGTATCTTTAAAAACAGGATCTTTGGTGAGCAACAGCGCCAGGCCAATAACAATTCCGCCTTGTGGAATTAGTCCGCCGGCCGTGTATTTTTTCACTTTCGGGCTGGTGCTGAATAGGAGCGAACCACTGTAAATACCGGTAAACTTACCGATCATCCGTGCGATTATATAAATACCGATGAGCACATAACTGCCGGTAATTGATGACAATTGCAAATGTAATCCTGATAGCGTAAAGAAAATCACAAAAATCAGTTCGTCGGTGTAGCGTTCAATGAGTTTAAATATTTTTTCCGAGAGCGGATTAAAATTGGCAACAACGGCTCCCAACGCTATAGTGGAAAGCAGCGACTCAAAACCAAAATATTCTGAAATTCCGTAACTCATCAATATGGCTCCGAACGTTAGAACGATGAGGGTTCCTTCTTCCTGCTTGCTAAAAATTTTAGTGATGAGCTGAAATACAAAACCAATTACAACGCCGATGAGAATCGCTCCGCCAACATCAATGCCTAAATCCAGAATAGTATTACCGATTTCAATATCAGTGCTGCCCAAAAAGAATGCGGCAAAAGCGGTAACCAATGTGTAAATAACAATTCCCACAATATCGTCGAAAGCAGCAATTTCGAGCATGGTTGAACTGACTTCGCCTTTGGCTTTGTATTCGTGAATTACGGCCAGTGTGGCCGATGGATCGGTTGGTGCAGCCAGCGATGCCAACACCAGGCTAACGGCTAGCGCTACGCTTGTTGATTGAAAGGCAGGCATAAAAAAACGTAAACTCAGAAACATGAATAGAAACACCATTAAAAAGGCGAACAACGATTCGAACAGCGTGAGAAAGAATATGGTTTTTCCGGTGGCGCGTAGTTTTTTAGCCGATAACGAACCGCCAATTGAAAAGGTGATGAACGACAAAGAAACTGATAGCAGCGGATCGGTGTGCCCGACAAATTCGTTCGACATGATTCCCGAGAGATCGGGATTTAGCAGAATTCCTGCAAGGATGTACCCTGATATTTTGGGGAGTTTTATTTTTTCGGCGAGTTCGCCCAACAGATATCCGGTGAAAATTAAGAGACCAATACTTAAAATTACGTTCATAAAAAGTTATTTTTTGCGGTCTTTTAAAGGGCCTTTATAAAATAACCATTCAGCTTGCAGATGGTTTTCAGATGTGCGGTTTATTCAATTAGAAGTATGGCAATTCGGTTCATATCGCCGGGGTTGTTGGCCACCACATTAATTTCCATGCCCACTTTTTGTACGGTTTGGTACACATCTACCGCAAAACTTTCGGGGCTGGGTCGGGCGTTTCTTTTGTCGTGGCAATCGATGCGGTTACCCGAACAGTCGCTGCACAAGGTGCAACAGGTTTGGTTAAGCAGAAAAACTTTTGGATGGTTCATTAGAAATATAGCCCGTTCAAGGCCCAAAAGTTTGTGGGTCATTTCCCGCGACCAGTCGGATGGATAAGCATCTTTATCAGCAAATTTATGCAGTTTAATAATCAGCGCGCTTTTGTATTCCTTAAAGAAACGCTCGCACTCGCTTACCGACGGCGTATTTGGCGGACACGAACCAAGACCGTAATCGCTACAGCCAAAATAACATTTTACACGTACCCACTGTGCCACTACAATTTCTTTCGGATCGATCCATTTGTAATCGGTCAATTCCTGTTCGCGCAGCAGTTTTTCTATTTGGTTTTTGTTAGTCATGTTGTTGGTTTAATTTTCGATTTAAGCTCTGTCTGAAAATTAATTTATACTAACAAAAGTATTGGTAAGTTTCTTTAAAATTATAGGCAATCAGATGACTACACTCTTACTTCTTAATACTTCACTGTTAAAAATTACCACAAGTTAGCATTCGTTTTGCTATTTGATGTATGATTTCCTGTCTAAAATCTTCTTCGTAGTCGCAATTTGCTAAAAGAACCAAACCTATTTTTTCTTCAGGTATCATTAGTAAATAACTTCTAAATCCCTTGTCTCCACCATAATGACCAATTGCTTTTCTTGATTCAACCTTGCTTAGTTGAAAGCCCAGTCCAATATGTGGATATGCACTGAAACCTGGTTCGGTCATTTCATCGAAAACATTCTCGGAATTACCGCTATCAAGCATTTTCATAAATGAAATCATCCATTTACATAAATCAGTTGCTGAAGAATTTAGCGTACTGCTCGGTGCGTGCTCCCTGGTGTAGGGGTAAGTTTTGAGTTCGTATATTTTGCCGGTAATCCAATGTTTTGAATGTGGTGAGGTTTTCAGCGAATCGGGGATTTTAAAATACCTGAAATCACTGCTATTCATGCCATATGCATTTAAAATATTTTCTTTCAGGTAATTATCAAAAGACGTATTTGTTAATTTCTCAATGATATATCCCAGGATATTATATCCCAAATTACTGTAGATATATTGTGTTGATGGTTCTGATTTTAGTTTCAGATTAAGACTTAAAATGTAATCTTCAAGACTTTTTTCAGATTGATTATTATTGCCCCAATGATAGTTGTGAACATCCGGCAAACCCGATGTGTGATTTAAAAGATTTAGAATTGTAATATCTTCAACTCTTTGGTCTGTATGATTTAATTCAGGAATTATACTTAAAAGTTTTTCGTTCAACGAAATTTCCCCATTTTCAACTAGCATCATCATTGCCTGGGCCGTAAATAATTTACTTACTGAAGCAGTGTGGAATATTGTGTTTTCATTAACTGGCTGCGGATTTTTGATGCTTTTTATACCGTAGCCAGCTGCATACAAGATGGTGTCTTTTGCTACTAATCCTATTGCAAGTCCGGGAATGTTATAGTTGTCCATTTTTTCAACCACCAGGGAGTCAGTTTGGTGAATGAAATTATTTTTCGACTCTTTACATTCTAAATCGTTATTAAAACTTTGACCTGAGCAAAGTATCAAACTTCCAAATGATAGAAGTATAATGGATAAAATTCTTTTCATTGAAACTTTATGTTAGGATTGTTAAGGTGACTTCCCAAAATTGTATGATTAAAGTACATTAAGCTTTATACCGGTTAAACATGGTACGCAGCGAGTGAAAGTATGATAAAAATTGAAGATATTTTATTGTGAGATGAGGTGAAGATCAACAATTTACTTCTCCCGAAATATCTTCTCCATCTTTTTGCCTTTTGCCAGTTCGTCAACAAGCTTATCTAAATACCGTACCTGTTTGGTCAGAACGTTATCAATTTCCTCAATCCGGTATCCGCAAATTACTCCCTTAATTAATTCTGCATTTGGGTTCAGGTTTGCTCTTTCAAAAAAAGTCTCAAATGTCACCTTCTCGTCGATCATTTCCTGCAGACCTGCTTCATCGAAACCGGTCAACCATTCTATTACCTGGTGTAGCTCTTCTTTCGTTCTTCCTTTTTTCTCCACTTTTGTAACATAGTGCGGATATACAGCAGCAAAGGTCATTTCTGCTATTTTCTTGTTATGTTCCGGTGTCGTTTTCATCTGTGTAATATTCTTTGGTTTCTAATGTTCATCCACTGGTAGAGGCGAAAAAGCTTCCCCGAACATTTAAACACAAATAAAAAGTGTTCTAGCCCAAAGCCACATCCAGCAGCATCATGGTGGCAAACCCCAACATGGCACCAATGGTCGATAAATCGGTTTCGTTGCCTCGTTGCGATTCAGGAATCAATTCTTCAACCACCACAAAAATCATTGCTCCGGCAGCAAACGACAGTGCATACGGCAACAGCGGTTCGATGGTTAAAACCAGGTAAGCCCCCAATACTCCGGCCATTGGTTCAACAATTCCTGACAGCTGACCGTAATTAAAAGCTTTCCTGCGCGAAAGTCCTTCGCGGCGCAGCGGAATAGAGACTGCAGCTCCCTCGGGGAAATTTTGAAGCCCGATACCCAAGGCTAATGCAACGGCTCCGGTTAGTAGGCCTACATCGGGATTATTGGCCAGCGCACCAAATGCAACACCCACAGCCAGTCCTTCAGGCACATTGTGTAAAGTAATGGCCAGCACCAAAAGTATGCTTCGTTGCCAGGTTGTTGGAATCCCTTCGGCTTTATCGATTGACAAACCAAGGTGAAGGTGAGGCAGAATTTTATCGATCAACAACAGAAAAGCACCTCCCGCCAGAAATCCTATTACGGCAGGCTTCCAGGGCAATTCGCCTTGCGCTTCTGCCATTTCGATTGCCGGTTTCAACAGCGACCAAAAGCTGGCCGCAATCATCACCCCGGCAGCAAACCCAAGCATCGAATTCAATACTTTTTTGTTTATCGATTTAAAGAAAAATACCATAGAGGCACCGGCAGCGGTTAAAAACCAGGTGAAAAGAGTTGCGCCAAGAGCCAGAAGTATCGGATTATATTCTAATAATTTTTCCATTTGATTCCTGTTTCAATTTTGTCGAATAGGTTAAAACAAAATTAACAAAATTATTGTTCAGCTAGCCATAAGCAAGCTTTTCCGGTGGTTTAATTTTTTAGAAACATTTTCAAATTTTTCCGGTTTATCTTCCCGTTTTCGGTGCGTGGAAGTTTTTCGATAAATCGGATATCTTTTGGTTGCTCGTATTTTGAAAGCAGTTTATTGCAATGGTTTTGAATGATGGTTTTAATTTCATCATCAGCGTTACCTTCAATTAACAGAATTAGTTGCTCGCCAAGTTTCTCGTCGGGGGTTGACCCAATGATATAGGGAAGGGGCATTGCTTTTGCCAGCTTCCCCTCAATTTGTTCGGGCAGAAATTTTATGCCTCCTGAAATGATGACATTGTCAATGCGGCCCAGCACTTTAAAATGATAGCGATCTATTAATTCACCCAAATCATTGGTTTGAATGGCTCCGTTTTCAAGCCCTGGCATTAAAATACGAATACAATCGCGTTCATCCAACTCCACCGAAATAGCATCGAGGCACTGGTAGCTGTTGGTTTTGTTGCTGCCATTTAATTTGCGCAGGGCAATGTGGGTTGCCGTTTCGGTCATGGCATAACTCGAATAACATTGTGTTGAAATTTGCTGCAGTTGCTCTTCCAACGGTTTCGGAATGGCTGAACCACCGATCAGCAGGTTTTTAATGTTTTGCTCCGGCAGCGCCAGGTATTTTATTACCTGGTTAATTACCATAGCCGCAAATTTTACCGGCTTGTCGTTTGGCAAAGCAGCAAAGTCCGAAGTCGGATCAACAAGAAGCAAATCGAGTTTGCCAAAAAGGGCGCGCACTGTCATTAGTTTCCCGGCAATGTAACGGCTGGGCAGACAATGCAATATGCGGTCGCCTTCGTGCAAATCAAAAAAGCGAATGGTGCGCAGGGCACTGGCAGCTACAAAATCTTTTTTTAGCGTTATTGTTTTTGGAGTTCCGGTACTTCCCGAAGTTTGCACTTCGATGTAATCGTTTGCATTGTACCACTCCGCTACAAAATCCAACCAGCTTTGTTTCCATTCGGCATCGGATTTTTGTTGAAGCAATTCTTTTATGCTTTCCGCTTGCCCGTTTATGGTAATATGTGATGGGAAAAGTTCCATTACATTTCGAAGGTTTTGCTTGTGTTGAACCACAGTTTTTCGCCACGAATTTCAAGTGGCGATTCAATGTTATTGGTAAAAAGCCGGCCGGTTCCCAGTCCCTGGTGTATTTTGGTATTTTTTGTAAAAGCCCACTGCGCAATCGCATTTAGCCCGATATTCGACTCCAGGTACGAGGTAATCCACCAACCAATGGAACGTTCGTTCGCCAGTTCAATCCATTCGTTACAACCAGAAATGCCACCGTGCAAACTTGGCTTTAACACCAAAAATTGCGGATGGATTGTATCAAGTAATTGTATTTTTTTCTCGCGTTTGTTTATGCCAATCAGTTCTTCATCAAGAGCAATCGGCAGGGGAGTGGTTTTGCACAATTTAGCCATTTCCTTCCACTGCCCTGCACGTATCGGTTGTTCAATGGAATGCAATTGCAACTCGGCAAGTCGTTTCAATTTGTCGGGAGCAGATTCCGCATTGAATGCACCGTTGGCATCTACCCGAAGAATAATTTCATCGTTGGAGAATTGCTCGCGAACAGCTTTCAAAAGCGCCAGTTCCTGCTCAAAATCTTTAGCTCCGATTTTTAGTTTTATACATCGAAAACCGGCTGCCAGTTTATCTTCTATCTGGTGTTGCATGTTTTCAATATCATTCATCCAAATTAGTCCGTTAATTGGGATACCTTCCTCGCCACGTGTAAAAGCCGATGGAAATGGTTCGTGTTTTCCGCCGTTTTTCAAATCAAGAAGTGCACATTCCAATGCAAATTTCAGGGATGGAACATCTTGTAGTAAATCGATATTATGGATGAAATGTGCTGGATCGTTGCCTATTTTTTCCAACTGCTCTTCAACTTGTTCCGGCGTTTCAATGCTTAATCCGGGAAGCGGCGCACATTCACCAAGCCCCGTCGCTCCGTTTTCTTCCAAAAACAGATACCAAACCGTGCGCGTTTTTAACACGCCCCGCGATGTGCCGGCAGGTTGCTTAAAATGCAGTTCATATTTTTTGTAACGGGCTTTTATCATGATAATATCAATCCAAGCGAGAAAAGTAGTGTTAAAGCCAAAGTTTGCAGTGCCAGGCGTTTTAAAAACGGGTCAAGCTGGCGACTGTCTTTTATGCGGAAAATTTTTACCAGGTCGCTAATTGAAACCGGCAATACCAAAAGAAACAACCATTGCCAAAGTGTATTTTGTTGCTGAACCGTAAAAATAATCAGTGCCAGCCAGCCCAGCAAAATAATTGTGGCGTGGTAAATCCGGCTTTTAAATGGCCCTAGTTTTACGGCGATTGTAATTTTACCCGACTGTTTGTCGTTATCAATGTCGCGGGTATTGTTCAGGTTCAAAACGCCGGTACTGAATAATCCCATACTGATGGCCGGCAGCCAAACTGCGGTTTCTATAGCATTGTTGTGCAGGTAAAAAACGCCGATTACGGGCAGCAAACCGAAAAACAGAAATACAAACAAATCGCCCAGACCAATGTAACCGTACGAACGTTTGCCAGCTGTATAAAAATAGGCGGCTAAAAGTGCCAGAATTCCGAGCCCGATAAACACAAAAAATGCCGTTGGACTGTGGTGCCATGTTCCGGCAAACACTAAAATAATTCCCAACAGAAAACTTAATCCGGCAACAACAAACATTCCGGATTTCATTTCTTTAATGGTGATTTCTCCGCCTTGCATGGTTCGTGTTGGGCCTAAACGCTGATGATTGTCGGTGCCTTTTTGAAAATCGCCATAGTCGTTGGCAAAGTTCGAAAACACCTGAATGAGTGTAGCCGTTAAAATGGCCAGGATAAAAACAATCCAGTTAAACCCATGCCAAAATGCGGCCAGTGCCGAGCCCATAAGAATGCCCGACAATGCTAGAGGCAGGGTGCGTAACCGTGCTGCTTTTACCCAACTTTTCGTGGTTGCCATACTTGATACTAGATGCTTGATACTGGATTCTTGATATTAACTACTGGATTTTCCGACGTTGCAGGTGTGACTAACCCCCAAAATCCCCCGAAGGGGACTTCACCTCCCCTTTTGGGAGGTCGGGAGGGGCTGAAACTTATAAGATGAAAGTTCAATTTTCATATTATTGACTTTATACGCAGTCTCTTCGCTTCGCTCAACTTGTAACTTGTAACTTGAAACTTTTTACGGAAATTTCGGATACTTTTTAAAGTCAGGTTTGCGTTTTTCCAGGAAGGCATGTTTTCCCTCCTGCGCTTCCTCGGTGAGGTAGTACAGTAAGGTGGCGTTTCCGGCAAACTCCTGAATTCCGATTTGTCCATCGAGTTCGGCGTTCAACCCAAGTTTTAGCATACGCAGTGCCAGCGGACTGTGTTCCTGCATTTTTTGAGCCCAGGCAACCACTTCGTCTTCCAGCTGATCGAACGGAACAACTTTGTTTACCAGTCCCATTTCAAGTGCTTCGGCAGCTGAGTATTGACGGCACATAAACCAAATTTCGCGGGCTTTCTTTTGTCCCACAACACTGGCCAGATACGACGATCCCAAACCTGCATCGAAGCTACCCACTTTAGGTCCGGTTTGCCCAAATATGGCATTTTCGCTGGCAATACTTATATCGCAAACCACATGCAGTACGTGGCCGCCTCCAATGGCATAACCATTCACCATGGCAATTACCGGCTTTGGCATGCTGCGAATTTGTTTCTGCACTTCAAGGATGTTCAATCTTGGAATACCATTTTCGTCGATGTAACCACCTGTGCCCTTTACATTCTGGTCGCCACCCGAGCAAAACGCTTTGTCGCCGGCACCTGTAAACACAATTACATTTATACGGTTGTCTTCGCGGCAAATGTGCAAAGCATCGCTAATGTTGTTTACCGTTGTTGGGCGGAACGCATTACGCACCTGCTCACGGTTGATGGTGATTTTGCCAATTCCATCGTAATAATCGAAAAAGATATCCTCGTATTCTTTAATGGTTTCCCATTGTCTTTTTGTACTCATTGTGTATATTGTTTTTGTATTTACTGCAATTGTTTTACAAACTTAAAAAGGCCCCGAAATGTTTTTGTGTTCACTTCTGCATCGGTGAAAACTTCCAGGATTGTCGGTGTTTTTCTTGTTGGGGAATATAATTCTGTGAGCGATTCTTTTAATTCTACTTCATTCTCAGCACTCAAATAATCCAGCCCAAATGTTTGGGCAATGCCTTGTGCTTTGCATTTGTTTTCGGCATAAAAATGCTGCTGGAAAGCGGGTGATTCACCCGGTCCTTTTATGAGGCTAAAAATGTTTCCACCACCGTTATTGATTACGATAATTCGTAAGTTTTCGCCAAGGTAATTGTTCCAAAGTGCATTCGAATCGTAGAAAAACGATAAATCGCCGATCAACACAGTATTTATTTTTTCAGAAACAGAAGCATAACCAACTGCAGTAGATAGTGGACCGTCGATTCCGCTGGTGCCGCGGTTACTAAAAAAAGTGGTGTTTTTTGCCCATTCTGCAATTAACGCGTATCGAACAGGAGAACTGTTGCCCAGGTGCACAACCGAATTTTCGGGAATTAAACGGCCAAATTCCGCAATCACTTTCAAATCTGAAAACGGGATTTCCGAAATATATTGATCGCGAAGTTGATTGACTTCGTTTTCCTTGGTTGCCCAGCGCTGCAAATATTCAGTACCTTTCTCGTTGACTTCAGGAAGTAACTGTGCGAAAAAAGTCTTTGCATCAGTTTGCACAACTTCGGTCAGCGACTGGTAAGTATCGTAATGATCGTTGGCCGGCGAAAGGTGCCAGTGCTGAGTGGCTTTGTTTTTTCTCAAAAACTGTTTCAGCGACTTTGAAACAAAATGGCCGCCAAAAGTGATCAGAATGTCCGGTTGAAAATCTGCCGGAATATCTTCTAAAATAGCTGCCATCAGCGTATCGATACTTCCGCAGAAACTTTTATCGTTCAGGTTCGCCAAATGTTCTTTCAAAACAACTGCACCGGTTTTTTCAATGAACGCTGCAAGAAGCTTTTCCAGTTCCGGATCGGCATTTTGTTGCCCCGCCAGTATCAGTATTTTATTCGAATCGTTAAAATCTGAAGCTAACTTTTTCAGGCTTGCTTCACTGATTTCTAAAGCTGATTTTTTAGTATTGATTGCTTTTATCGCCGGTAATTCTGCGTCCAGTAAATTATGCAAGGGTTCTTCCAGCGGAACATTAATATGTACGGGCGCAGGCTTTTCTGAAACGGCAGTATTCAGGCACTCATTAATTTCGCGGGCAGCCTGCCACAGTTCGGTTTCCGATTCTTCCAATGGAAGGTTGTATTCTTTTTTTACAAAATTCGAATAAATCCCTCTCTGGTTGATGCACTGGTTTTCGAGTTGATCGATCCAGTACTCAGGACGATCGGCAGTTATTACGATCAGCGGAATATTTAAATAGTAAGCTTCTGCAATTGCCGGAGCATAATTCAGTGTTGCCGTTCCCGAGCTGCAAACAATTGCCACAGGTTTTTTCAACGCTTGCGCCAAACCCATTGCTAAATAAGCTGCACTGCGTTCGTCAACCACATTTCGGCAACTAAATAAACCACTTCCCACAAAAGTGCTTATCATTGGGCCGTTTCTCGATCCGGGCGAAATAATCACGTCATTAATTCCCTTCTGATGAAGAAGTGCTGCCAGTTGTTGAACGTGTTTTTTAGTTGAGATCATTCTGTCGTATAGCTTCTATTGCCGATAACAAGGTTTTTGCTTTGTTGTTGGTCTCTTCCCATTCTTCTTCGGGAACCGACCGCGAAGTAATTCCGCCACCTGCATAAAGCATGTATTTTTCCGGAATTATTTCCATGCAGCGCAAATTTACAAATAATCTTACTGAATCTTTAAGTTGCCACGGACCAAGAAATCCGCTGTAGTAACGCCTGTCGTGTTTTTCGATGGTGCGGATGAATTTATCTGCTTTCGATTTTGGGAAACCACAAACGGCAGGTGTTGGATGCAGCTCGGCAATAAAATCACCCAAACAGTGGTCGAGTTTCTTTTTGGCAAACAGAAAACTGGTAAACAGGTGTGCCACCTTTCCGCTTTCCAGCGTTTCGGGGCCGCGTGTGGTATAGCGGTGAATATTAAAACGATACAGCAGATCCACCAGGTAGCGCGAAACAAAGGCTTGCTCTTCAATATCTTTGGTGCTCCAGGCGTATTCTGTTCCCGAAAGTCGGGGCTGCGTTCCGGCCAGCGAAACGGTTTCCATTGTTTTGCCTTCCGATTTTAAAAGAATCTCGGGAGTAGCGCCCATCCACAAACCGGCTTTTGGCAGATTCACCATATACACAAAAGCGTTTGGCGTTTGTTCGAATAACTGGGTGTATAATTTTCCCAGCGATTCATTTTTTCGTTCTGCCGGAATAATTCGCGAAACAATGGCTTTTGCCAGTTTCGTATTTTTTATGGTATTAACAGTCTGCTCTATGTCGGAAAGGTATTCTTCCTTTTCAATTACATAATGCGATGTGTAATTCGTTTGTTCTTTCTGGCAAACTTTTACATCATTCATATCTAATTTGAAGATTTCCTCAATTCCCGTTTTGTAAATATCCGGTTTCAACAGAATCAGCGGCGTTTCCTCGCTGATCTGGTAAGGTGCAAAAACAAATCCTTCCTGCCCGTTTAAGCGGCTCACCTCGTTGGGATAAAACAACGCTTCCTGACATGAAATCAGCAGTTCAAGCGTTTTGTCTCCGGGCACCGACCAAAGGGCAAAAGAGCAGTTTTTGTTAACGAGTTCGTCGATCAGATGTATTAATCTTTCGTTATCGGTCATTCTTTTTAGTAATCATATTGGTAACACGTACAGATGAAATCAATCTCCCTTCTTCATTGCAGATATCAACATTCCACACATGCGTTTGTTTGCCCCGGTGAACGATTTTTGCAACCGCCAGCGCCTTGCCTTTTTTTAACACGCCTGTGTGATTGCCACTTACCATAATTCCCAACACATCGAAAGCATTCATGTCAACCAGTAACATGCTGCCTAACCCGGCCAGTGTTTCGCCCATGGCAAGGTTGGCACCACCGTGTAAAATGCCTCCCGGTCGCGAGTTTTTTGCCGAGAGATTCAGCATCCCCTCAACCTTCCCCTCTTCAATTTTTGTGATCTCAATTCCGAGGCTCCCAACAAGGGTTTCTTTTATGGCCTGATTGATCAATTCAACCGGCGTATCGAATGATAATTGTGAAAAATCCATAGTGCTATCCTAAAACGAGACTAAAATAACGGATAGTTTTTTAAAATTGCCCAAATGGCTTTTGTAATTTTAATCTGCCTGTTGAAATCAGGTCGATAATAGAGGTATTTAACCTTTGGAAAATGTTAAACAGATGGCATAAATTTTTACTTTTGTTTTTTATAAATCAACTTAAAAGTAACCAAATGAGTATCTCAAGAAGAAACTTCTTATACAAATCGACCGCAGGAGCCGTGGCTGCTGCAAGTATTACAAGTATTGTTTCGGCATGTGTTTCGGAACCGGAACAAAAGAAGGAATCAATTTTTGCAAAAGGCGATACAGTGCTGTTTCAGGGCGATTCGATAACCGATGCCGGTCGCGACAGGCAAGATGAATCGGCCAACCGGGCCTGGTCGTTCGGAAACGGTTATGCGCTTTTGGCGGCTTCACAATTGTTAAATGCCTATCCTGAAGAGCAGCTTACCATTTATAATCGTGGTATCAGCGGAAATAAAGTTTTCCAGCTGGCCGATCGTTGGGAGAAAGATTGCCTGGAGTTAAACCCTGATGTGCTGAGTATTTTAATTGGAGTGAATGATTACTGGCACACCCGCAATGGAAATTACGACGGTACCATTGAGGTTTACGAGAATGATTATCGTGCATTACTAAAACGCACACAGGAAGCTTTTCCCGGTGTGAAACTGGTTTTGTGCGAGCCATTTTATGTGTTGGAAACCAGTGCCGTTGACGAAACATGGATTGAACCCATGAAACAATACCAGGTAGCGGCGAAAAAGATTTCGGACGAATTTGAAACCATTTGGGTACCTTTTCAGCAAGTATTTGATGAGGCAATAAAACACGCTCCGGGAACCTACTGGACTCCTGATGGAGTGCATCCTTCGATGGCTGGTGCGCAGCTAATGGCTGCAGCCTGGCTGAAAGCGGTTGGTGAATAACAGGATAGGATTGATTGTTGTAAAGGATCCGATCCGTATTTGTTCAAAATTAAACGGATCGGATCCCTTATCCAATTTCGAATACTTGATCATTGAGCATTCTAAATTGAGTATTGGATATTTTTCCGAATCAATATTGTACTTTCTAAGTCAACGGTTTCAATATCGTTTTTTTGTAAAGAAGCCATAAAATTACTCCCCTCGAAAACATAAAAAGCAGCATTCCCATCCAAAGTGCGTGATTATTCCATACCGGGTTTAAGAAAAAATAAACCGGTGCAAAAATCAGAAAGGTGGAAACCAACAAGCTGTTTCGCATGGGGCGCGATGCTGTTGCGCCGATGTAAATGCCGTCCCAGATAAAGGAACTCACGCTGGCAAATGGAATAAGTACCACCCAAATAAGAAATTGCTGGGCGGTTTCTATCACGTCTTTTTGCGAGGTGAGTAGTTTTAAAATGAAATTAGTGCCGGTTAAATAGAGTAGGGTAAATGTTAATGCCAATCCCAGTCCCCAGAAAAGCAGCAGTTTTACCACCTTTTTTAAGTTCTCAATTTGTTTGGCGCCTATAAATTTCCCAACCAATGCTTCGCCGGCAAAGGCAAATCCATCGATAAAAAAGGAAAGAACATTAAAAATTGAAGCAATATGGAGTTAACGGCAAGAATAGTGTCGTTAATGCTGGCCGATTTCGAAGTGAAAAAAGTAAATAGAACGATAATACAAAAGGTGCGGATGAAAATATCGGAATTTACCTTAACGAAATTCGATAAAAATTTAAGGTCGATGAGGCCCGATTTTGTGACTTTCGGTAGCATTTCCCGGTATTTTCTGAGAAACAAAATAACAGCCGTTAACAATCCAACATACTGCGAAATAGCCGTCCCCAAAGCAACTCCATCTGATTTCATGTTCAATCCAAAAACAAAAAAGGCACTCAGCAGGATATTTACAATATTTACCAGAATTGCAATAATCATTGGGTAGCGTGCATTTTGCATGCCCAAAAACCAACCGCTGAAAACAAACAAACTTAAAGCAGCGGGTGCGGCCCAAACACGGATTCGGAAATAGGCTTCGGCAAGCTTTTCAACTTCCGGGCTTCCGCCTATCACTTTAAAACTTGCCCAGGCAATGGGCGACTGCAGCAGCAGGATAAATACGCTGATAATAAAAGTTAGTATCAGGGCGCGAACCAGGATAGTAATAGCTTCGGTCGGTTTTTTTTCGCCAAAAGCCTGCGCGGTAAAACCGGAGGTGCTCATTCGCAGAAAACCAAATCCCCAGTAAATGATATTAAAAATTACACTTCCCAGCGAAATGGCGCCAATGTAAACTTCCGATCCCAGATGTCCCATTAAGGCCAGATCGATCAACCCCAGCAACGGAACAGTTATGTTACTGATGATATTGGGAAGGGCAAGTTTTAATATGCTTTTATTCATGCTTTTTTATTGAGGGGCAAAGGTAATATTATTGATTTGGGCATTGAAAAGATAAAAGCAAATAAAAAATATCGCTTTTTATTCTGCCTGCACACCGGGATTTTAGCTCAGTTCTATGGTTTAATTTATTGAAGTTCTGTATTTATTAATTCCTTCTATGAACAATAAAGGATTTCAATGTGTTTTATTATTCGAAGATTTGGATTAATTCTAAATAGCGTATATTTTTGCTTACGAGAAATAAGAATATTTGAATATTTAAATCTTTAAATAATATAAGATATGGCATTTGAATTACCAAAATTAGGATACGATTACACGGCACTGGAGCCACATATTGATGCAAGAACGATGGAAATCCATCACAGCAAGCACCACGCAGGTTATACAAACAACCTGAATGGAGCAGTTGAAGGAACTGATCTTGCAGGAAAATCAATTGAAGAAATTTTAAGTGGCGTGTCTGCACAATCAACCGCAGTACGAAATAACGGTGGTGGCTTTTTTAACCACAATTTGTACTGGGAAGTAATTGCACCGGGTGGTGCACCAGCTCCGGAAGGAGTTTTATTAGATGCAGTAAATGATTCATTTGGAAGCATAGAAAATTTTCAGGAAGCCTTCACCAAGGCAGCTTTGACTCGCTTTGGGTCGGGTTGGGCATGGTTGGTTCTTCAAAACAATAAGCTGGTGGTTTCGTCTACGCCCAATCAGGATAATCCGCTGATGGATGTGGCCGAAGTTCAGGGAACTCCAATTTTGGGGATCGATGTATGGGAACATGCATATTACCTGAACTACCAAAACAGACGTCCGGATTATGTGAATGCATTCTGGAATCTCATCAACTGGGATGAAGTCGCCAGGCGGTTTAAAGGTTAGTTGATTTTTGGTTTTTTCCCCGGAGCAGAGGCTCCGGGGTTTTTATTGCGCTTTTGTGGTGTTTTATGTTAACCAAAGTTCTCATTGTGAGAATTATAGGCTATTTTGCCACCTTTACGTTGATTCGATTTCGATTTAATTTTATTTAAACTCCTTCCAAATTAAACCTCCGGCTAATCCTTTTTGCCCCAAAAACGTTGTACCTTTAGCAAACAAAAATCAAATTAATAATCTTTAAACAAGGAAAATTATGGCATTTAGTTTACCAAAACTTCCGTATGCAAATAATGCATTGGAACCAGTAATAAGTGAAAAAACAATCGAGTTCCACTACGGAAAACACCACCAGGCTTATGTGAATAACGTAAATAACCTGATTGAAGGAACTGAGTTTGAAAATGCAAGTTTGGAAGATATTATTAAAAAAGCCGACGGTGGCATTTTTAATAACGGAGCCCAGGTTTGGAACCACACGTTCTATTTTATGCAATTTAGTCCTGATGGCTGTAAAGAACCAAAGGATGAATTAAAAGCAGCTATCGATGCTAAATTCGGATCGTTCGATGCTTTTAAAGAGGCATTCTCGAAAGTAGCTGCTACTTTGTTTGGTTCGGGCTGGGCATGGTTGGTAGTTGATGAAAACGGCGAGCTGGAAATCGTTCAGACAAGTAACGCCGGTAATCCATTACGCGACGGTAAAAAACCTTTGCTTACCTGCGATGTTTGGGAGCATGCCTACTACCTGGATAAGCAAAATGCACGTCCGGCTTATGTTGCCGATTTCTGGAAAATTGTTGACTGGAAAGTGGTTTCAGAACGTTTTGCTTAAAAAAGAAGAAGATGAGTACCGAAAAAGTTTTGGCGGCCATGCAGGCTGCCGGAAAACCGTTGAAGGCCGGCGAAATTGCTGAAGCTTCAGGATTGGATAAAAAAGAAGTGGATAAAGCAATGAAAGTGCTGAAGGCCGAAGAAAAAATTGTGTCACCAAAGCGTTGCTTTTGGGAACCAAAATAGCAAAAACAAATGAGGGCCTCACTCGAAGTGAGACCCTCATTATCATCTAAATCGTTTCAACTAAAAACTATTTTTTCCAGAGATATTCCATCTCCTCCAAAGTTTTTCCTTTTGTTTCAGGTACCAGTTTCCATACAAAAATGAAAGACAGCACGCTCATTAATCCATAAAAACTATAGGTTAATCCGCCGCTAAACTCCATCATTGCCGGGTAGGTTGACGAAATAAAGTAGTTAGCAGCCCATTGTGCTGCAACCGCCACAGCCACTGCTTTTCCCCTGATTTTGTTCGGGAACAATTCAGAAATCAGCACCCAGCAAATAGGGCCCCACGACATCATAAATGATGCGGTATATACAATAATAAATATAAGAGTGCCAATACCGATTACTTCCATAAACGAAAGTGCACCGATGGCAAACATACCAACTGCCATACCAATCGATCCAACCATTAACAGAGGTTTACGTCCCCATTTGTCAACAGTTAAAATAGCCACCACTGTAAATACAACGTTTACAAGTCCCATTACAACGGTTTGCATTAACGATGCATCTTTTGCCGCTCCCATACTTTCAAAAATGCGGGGCGCATAATAAAGTGCCACATTAATACCTACAAATTGCTGAAAAACCGATAACAGAATACCAATGATTATAACGAGTTTTCCGTACGAGAACAATTTCCCCGAATGGTGTTCAACACTTTGCTTAATATCATTAAAAATTAATTTGGCGTGTTCTGCTCCGTTTATTTTTGTAAGAATACTAAGTGCCTTGTCGTCCTGATTTTTAAGCGCCAGATATCGTGGTGTTTCCGGAACAAAAAATAGCAGCACACCAAACAATCCGGCAGGAATAGCTTCCGAAATAAACATCCGGCGCCATCCGATGGAGTTGATCCACTCCAACGATTGTCCGCTGGCAATTCCCCAGTTTACAAAATATACTACCAGCATACCAAAAATAATGGCAAACTGGTTGAGAGCCACAAGCCTTCCGCGAATATCGGCCGGAGCAATTTCTCCAATATACATTGGGCTAACTGCCGAAGCCAGTCCAACACCAATACCGCCAATAACCCGGTAGAAGTTGAACATGTATAAAAGGCCCATTGTAGGCTCGCCTTTTGTAAAGAAGAGGAATTCAGGATTTCCTGATCCTAAGGCCGAAACAAAAAAGAGTAATGCTGCAAGTAACAACGTTTTTTTCCTTCCGAGTTTCGATGCCAGTAGTCCGGAAATTCCTCCACCAAAAATACATCCGATAAGTGCACTTGATATGGTTGCACCGTGTGCCAGCGAGTTCAGTCCCAGTCCTTCAATAAGAAAAGCCTGGATTGATTTATCGGCACCCGAGATAACAGCCGTGTCGTAACCGAACAGTAAGCCACCCAAAGTAGCAACCACTGTGATAACTACAATATAAAACGAATTACGCCCTTTCATTTGAATAGATTAAATTTAGTTTTAAGGTTTATGTGTAAAAAGCAATTTACTCAAAGCCCGCAGACTTTGAGTAAATATGCTGCTTGTATTGCTATTATAAATACCAGTTAATTAACTGTTCGAGCAATTCTTGTTTACCGCTGATTTGAGCTGGCTCACCAACTTTTTTCGCAACAGCGTACATATCTTCAATGGTTAATTTACCACTTTCGAATTCGGCACCTTTACCTTCGTCGAACGAAGCATAACGTGCAGCACGCATAGCGCAATATTGCGAGTCGTTCAGAATTTTATCAGCAATTACAAGGGCACGAGCAAATACGTCCATTCCACCAATGTGTGAGATGAAAATATCTTCCAGGTCGGTTGAGTTACGACGTGTTTTTGCATCGAAGTTAATACCGCCATAAGTAAAACCACCTGCAGGAAGAATCTCAAGCATTGCTTCAGTTACTTCGTAAATGTTGGTTGGGAATTCGTCGGTATCCCATCCGTTTTGGTAGTCGCCTTTGTTGGCATCAATCGATCCGAGCAAACCAGCATCGGCCGACATTCTCAGGTCGTGAGCAAAAGTATGGCCTGCAAGTGTAGCGTGGTTTACTTCAATATTCAGTGTGAAATCTTTTTCTAAACCATTGGCTTTCAGGAAGCCGATTACAGTTTGTGCATCGTAATCGTACTGGTGTTTTGTTGGCTCCATTGGTTTTGGCTCGATAAAGAAAGAACCTGTAAAACCTTGTTTCCGACCGTAATCGCGGGCCATACGAAGGAATTCTCCAAGGTGTGCCAATTCGCGTTTTGTATCGGTATTGTGCAGGCTCATGTAACCTTCGCGTCCTCCCCAGAAAGTGTATCCGGTACCGCCCAGTGCAATAGTAGCATCGATAGCATTTTTAACCTGAACAGCTGCATTGGCAACCACGTTAAAGTCAGGGTTGGTTGATGCACCGTTCATGTAGCGTGGATTACTGAATACGTTGGCAGTACCCCACAATAACTTAACACCTGAATCGGCTTGTTTTTGCTTGGCAATCTCCACCAGTTTTTCCATACGTTTTTCGATCTCGAAAACTGTTCCGTCGCCGGCAACATCAGTATCGTGGAAACAATAAAAAGGAGCACCTAATTTTGTGATGAATTCAAAAGCCGCATCCATTTTTTCTTTAGCCGCATCCATTGGATCTGCAGCACCGTTCCAAGGGAAAATTTGTGTTCCTGGTCCAAACGGATCCTCACCGGTTCCGCAGAAAGTATGCCAGTAAGCCACGGCAAAACGCAGGTGTTCTTTCATTGTTTTTCCGCCAACAACTCTGTTTTCGTCGTACCATTTAAACGCTAATGGGTTTTTTGAATCAGGACCTTCGAATTTAATTTGATCGATTCCTTTAAAATACTCTTTGTTTCCTTTTAAAACTTCCATCTTAATAATTTTATGAATTGTTATTTTATCTGTTTTATATTACTCTTTTTGATATGAGTTGCATATTATTTTATCGCTTTTTCAAGTTCTGCTTTCCAGTTTTCGTAAGCTTCCTGATAAGCGGCAATGTTCTGCGTGTTGGGCTCAATTACATCCAGCTTTTTCAGGTTTGAGAATGCCTCGTTAAACGATTTGTAATAACCCGATCCAACACCTGCACCGCGCGCAGCACCAACCGATCCGTCGGTGTTGTACAGTTCAATGGTAGCACCCGAAATTCCGGCAAGCGTTTCTCTGAAAATAGGACTAAGGAACATGTTGGCTTTACCGGCTTTAATTACTGAAGCATCGATACCAATATTTTTCATGATATCCATACCATATTTAAAGGAGAAAACAATTCCTTCCTGTGCCGCACGTAATAAATGTCCTTTCCCGTGAATATTAAAGTTAATACCCGAGAAAAGCGAACCAATATTTTTGTTCTGAAGAACACGCTCGGCACCGTTTCCAAAGGGTAGGATAGAGATACCATCCGATCCGATAGCCACTTTTGAAGCCAGGTCGTTCATCGCTTCATACGAAAGATCTTCGGCCACCATTCGTTTCAACCAGGCATTTAAAATACCTGTTCCGTTAATACACAGCAGAACGCCAAGTCGTGGATCTTCCTGAGTATGGTTAACGTGTGCAAATGTGTTTACCCGCGACTGCGGATCGTATTTGATTTCGTTGCTTACACCATAAACCACTCCTGAAGTTCCGGCTGTTGTTGCAATTTCTCCAGGATTAAGCACATTCAACGACAATGCGTTGTTGGGCTGGTCGCCTGCACGGTAACTTACTTTTGTTTTTGTTGAAAGACCAAGTTCGGCAGCCGTTTTAGCGCTTAGCTGTCCCGATGTTGCAAAAGTAGGTACTATTTCAGGAATAATATCGGACGAAAAGCCATAGTTGTCGAACAACATTGTAGCCAGGTCGTTTTCTTTGAAATTCCACATAATTCCCTCAGAAAGACCGCTGATGGTTGTTTGCGCCTCACCGGTAAGTTTCATGGCAATAAAGTCACCCGGAAGCATAATTTTGTCAACCTTGGCAAAAGTCTCCGGCTCGTTTTCCTTTACCCATTTTAGTTTCGATGCGGTAAAGTTACCCGGCGAGTTTAACAGGTTGGTTAAACAACGCTGGCCACCAATTTCTTCAAAAGCTTTGTCGCCATAAACGGCAGCGCGGCTGTCGCACCAAATAATCGACGGGCGCAATACTTCCTGGTTTTTGTCCACCATTACCAAGCCATGCATTTGATACGAAATACCAATCGACTCAATACTTTCTTTATCAATATTGGCGGTTGAGAGAACTTCGGCCAATGCCAACTTCAGATTTTCCCACCAAAGCTCAGGCGCTTGTTCTGCCCAGCCTGCTTTGTGTGCGGTAATTTTCATTTCCTGTTTTGGGTAAAACGATGAAGCTACCAGGTTTCCGCTGTTAGCTTCTACCAGCGAAACCTTAACTGAAGAGCTTCCGATATCGAGTCCTAATAAGTGCATGATTATAAGTGAATTTATTTATTTAGTTTTTCAATCTGTTCTGTTCTGATATGGTGCAAAAATAGAGCTATTTTGTATGATCTCAAACGTTAAAAAAAATGTTTTATAACATATTTATAGCGACGACCTGAGTTTTAAGGTTGTTGGAACTTCAACATTTACAGGCTTGCCTTGCACTATAAACTCGGCTGCTTTTTGTCCCATTTGGTTAAAATCGGTTGATATTACCGTTATGCCTTCCTTAACGTATTTTTTCATGGGAGTGTCGTTGTACGAGATTACGCCAACTTCCTGTCCGGGTTCGAATCCTTTTTCAGAACACTGATCGAGAAATTTTGCCAGCGTACGATCGCTCACCAGAAAATAGAGATCCCCTTTCTTTAAATCAAATTCATCGAAAGTTGTAATCACCCTGTAATTTAAATTATTATTCTTCCCGAAGTGTTCAAAATGTTCTACAATTTCACGCGGGTGATAGGTAAAGTCGGGATAGAAAAGCGTAAAACGTTTGTATTTCGAGATGGCACTTAAATTTTTGTCGAGGCAATTGTAAACAGCTTCTCCAAAATTTTGATAAACACACGATTTCCCTTCGCCATTAATTTTCCAGTCGATAATTAGCAGTTGTTCTTTCGGAATTTTATCAATAATATTTTTCACCTTTTTGTGGTCGAAATTCATTACAATATATTTTGTGTAACGTCCCACGCTTTCGGTAATAATCTTATCGAAAAGATCGATGTTGTAATGATGAAAGTGCAGATCAACACTAATGTTTTTAGGTAAATGATTAAGAATAGAGTGATAAAGCACTTCCTTGTAAGCCTTAAATGTATCCAGGAACAAGAATATCTTGGTAATTTTTCGGGTAACAAAATAACCACGGTTGGGTACCGATTCTACCACATCACGTTTTTTAAGCTCGGCATAGGCTTTAAAAACGGTATCTCTCGATAGCTGGCAATCCTTCATAATCTGGTTTACCGAAGGAAGCATGTCTCCCTCTTTTAACTCGTTACGGCTGATCGAATCGAGAATGGCATCAACTAATTGCTGGAATTTCAGAACATTAGAGTTCTTTTCGATGGTAAATTTTATGTTCATAGTCTGGTTTCTATCAGAACTCTATTCTGTTCTGTTCTACAAATTTAGTAATAATAATTGTAATAATGCTATTGAATTTGGAGTGCTTATTTTGTTTGTTTTTCATTTAACATTTCTTAAAGTTGCCCGCTACAATAGTTTTATACCAAGCTCGTTTTGAAATAAAAGGGTAGAGTGAGGTTATTTTTTCTAGTGGTTAAGTTTGGTCAGCAATTCTTTTTTAGCCTCAGGTTCTATCCTTTTTTCTTTTAATTTTACTTCGGCAAGAAACAAAAAAATCATGATTAAAGAACTTATAACCCGTAATCGCAGTTACCGCCGGTTTGATGAGGCAGTAAAAGTTTCATCACAACAAATTTTGAAATGGATAGATTTGGCCCGGCTTTCGGGCAGTGGACGAAACGCTCAGCCCCTAAAATATGCCATTGTTACCAAAACTGAGATGTGTGCAAAAATCTTTCCTTTTTTGGGGTGGGCCGGCTATTTAAACAACTGGAAAGGCCCGGAAGAAGGGGAGAGGCCGGTGGCGTATGTGGCAGTTATTAAAGACCGAAGTATTGCAGAAAACCATTATTGCGACGACGGAATTGCCATGCAAAGTATTTTACTTGGGGCGGCCGAAGATGGTTTCGGTGGTTGTGTAATTGGCTCAGTAAATAAAGCTAAAGTTGCAAAATTGCTGGGGCTGAACGAAGAACAAGAGTTACTATACATTATTGCCTTGGGAAAACCTGCCGAAGAGGTTGTAATTGATGAGGCCATAGATGGCAACATAAAATACTGGCGCGATGAAAATGGTGTACACCATGTACCGAAACGACCGATTGATGAAATTGTTATTTTAAAAGCATAAAAAAAGGATGGCACTGCCATCCTTTTGTGTTTAACTCCTAAAAATTACCCCCTTATAAAAAGTGCCTTAATTATATGTTGAGCCATTTTTGGATTCTCTTTTAATCTCCGGGTTGAATAGTTGAACCATTTTTCGCCAAACGGAACATACACACGCATTTTGTGCCCGTTGTCAACGATTAGCTGGCGCAATTCGGGTGTTACTCCGTAAAGCATCTGGAACTCGTACATATCTTTCGGGATATTCATTTCCCCGATCATTTTCATCGATTCCTCAACCAGGAATTTATCGTGAGTAGCAATTCCCACGTACATTTTATTTTTGAACATGTATTTCAAATCCGTCAGGAAATGCTGACGAACTTCGTTGTATTCTTTAAATGCAATATTTTCGGGTTCAACGTATATACCTTTGCATAGTCTGAAACTGATGGGATAATTAGTACTGTTCAAATCGTTCAATGCAACCAAATCACTTTCAGTACGGCGTAAATAAGCCTGAAGTACCAATCCTACATGTTTGGGAAACTCTTTTCTCAAACGGCGAAAAATATCCAATTCCATGTCAACACATTGCGAGTCTTCCATGTCAATACGAATGAAAGAATCTTTTTGCGCGGCAAACTGAACTACTTCGCGAAGCAGGTTGTAACAGATCTCTCTGTCAAGAAGCATTCCGAACATGGTTGGTTTTATCGAGAAATTACCCTTTACATTCTCCGAAGTAAACCGCTCGATCACTTCCAGGTATTCGTCGCGGTTTTTTTCTGCTTCATCAAGTGTTGTAATAAATTCACCTAAAATATCAACCGTTACTTCAATTCCTTTTTCATTAAGGAGCTTTGAGGCAAGCAAACCTTCTTCCATCGATTCGCCTGCAATGTACCTTTTCGAGAAAACCCAAATTAATTTTTTGGGCATGTAAGGCAGCATATTTGCTATTAACTTATTCAACATTTTATAATTTAGGTAAATACTAATTTTTGCTGCATAAAAATACGATGCGCAACTAGCGTTGAGCAATGACGTTTATCATTGGCGAAGCATGATTTTAGGCAGCTTTTATGTAGAACTTATTGATTATAAATGAAATGAAAAAATTGTTAATTAGAGTAGGGCATTTCCGCTAAAAAAGTATCTTTGTCGGGATTAAAAAAGTTGAACCTAAAAAATTATTGAAGAGTACAGTTGCCCGAAGCGCGACTTAAATTCAGTATATTGATGAAGTAAAAAGTAAAAAAGATGAAAGGAACATCGTTAGTAGTTAGTGTAGTGCTTTTTGTTGCAGTTGCTGTTTTGTACGTTTTACATTTTACCGGTAGCGGCACTAGTGAAGGAACACCAATTAAAGCTGCAGCCGGAACGGGCGGCGATTTAAAAATCGCTTATATTAAAGCCGATTCGGTGCTTTTAAATTACACCTTGTCGCAAGATTTGCATGATGAGTTTACAAAACAACAGGAAGCTTATACAACTGAGTACGGAACCAAGCGTCAGTCGTTTGAAAAGGAAGCAGCTGCTTTCCAGGAAAAACTTCAGCGCGGTGGCTTTTTAACTGAACAACGTGCCGTACAAGAGCGCGATCGTTTATTGGGTAAAGAGCAGGAAATTCAGAAACTGGACCAGGAATTATCCACAAAGTTGGCAAAAATCCAGCAGGATAATAATAACCAGATTCTTGACAATATGATGGATTACCTGGATCGTTACAACGAAAAAGCCGGTTACGATTACATTTTAAATGGTGCAAACGTTTTAGTTGGCCCCGAGGTAAATAATATTACCGCCGATATTTTAAACGCTTTGAACGAAGAATACGAAGCCACAAAAACAGAATAATACAACATAAGCATAAATGGAAATCCGGGTTAGCGCCCGGATTTTTTTTTGATATTAACTGTTAACAGAGGTCGACTTTAAAATAACTCTTAGCTTTGTTATATGTTTGCCGATAAATACCTGGAAAAGAATCAGCACAAAATCCTCATCAGCGAGTTGCCGGAAGAAGCACCGGGAATAATTGTTGTAATTCCCTGTTTGCGCGAAACGGAGTTAATGAATACTTTAAACTCGCTGAATGATTGCGATTTACCCAGTTGTATGGTTGAAGTTATTCTGCTTTTCAATCAATCGGAAGTGGCCGATGCCGACACTATTCGCTTAAACACACAAACAAAAACTGCCGCCGAAAAATGGATAACGACGAAGCCCAAAAGTGGTATTCGTTTTTACGCTGTTGGCCCGGTAAACCTGAAAAAGAAATGGGCAGGAGCCGGATTGGCGCGCAAAAAGGGAATGGATGAAGCCATAAGCAGATTCAATTTCAACGATAACAGGAACGGCGTTTTGGTGTCGTTGGATGCGGATACGTTGGTAGCCAAAAACTACCTGCTTGAAATAGAGAAACATTTCAGGGAGCATCCGAAACAGGTTGGCGCTACAGTGGCTTTTGAGCATCAAAAACAACAATTGGATGAAAAGCACCGGGAAGGGATCGAGCTGTACGAATTGTACCTCGATTATTACAAACGGGCGCTTCATTATTCCGGTTATCCGTATTCGCTGTTTACCATTGGCTCTGCCTTTGCCGTAAAAGCCGAAGCTTATGTTAAGCGTGGCGGTATGAACAGAAGACAAGCCGGCGAAGATTTTTACTTTCTGCAAAACCTGGTGCAAATTGGCCGGGTTGGCGAAATAACTACAACAAAGGTGTATCCATCGGCACGCCTGTCGAACCGGGTGCCTTTTGGTACCGGCCCCATATTGCAAAAATGGATGAAAGGGGAGGAGGACCTGACACTAACATACAATTTCGAAGCGTTTAAAAACCTGCAGCAGTTTTTTGCTCAAAAAGACCGGTTGTTTAAAATTCAACAAAACGCTTATTTGGAGTTTGTGAATACCTTGGATAAGCCCGTACAGGAATTTCTTGAGCTGGATAAATTTAATGTTGAGCTGGAAGAATTAAACAAAAATTGTTCGCGTTTGGAAACTTTTCAGCTACGTTTCTTCCAAAAGTTCAATGCCTTTAAAATTCTTAAATTCCTGAATTTTGCCCACGAGAAATTTTACCAGAAAGCAGATTTATTGCAGCAGATAAAGTTATTGAACAACGAACAGCAGGATTAACACTTTTGATGTAGGTAAACAACTGCTTTCACCCCATTAGAATTTGTTTTTTTGTGTTGGTCAACTTATTGTGATAGAGTTTTTATAACGATGATAAATCTATTTGAGACCATTGAGCAGGTAATATGGAATGATTCCATTCAGAAAAATTAGCACTAATAAAATTAACAAAAAGAAGATTAAATGAATATTAATACGTGTATAGATGTTAAGGTGTTGATATGTAGTAGGTTCGGTGCCATTTTTGTAAAACATCACAATAAAATGTTTTTTGAACTTTGATTTTATATCAAACTTTGTACTTTTGCTGAAAACGATAATGTTTAACTTTAAAATTCATTGTTATGGCATACAAAATTTCAGATGAATGTATCGCATGCGGTACTTGTATCGATGAGTGCCCGGTTGACGCAATTTCAGAAGGTGATATCTATACCATCGATGCAGAGCTTTGCACAGACTGTGGTTCATGCGCAGAAGTTTGTCCGGTTGAGGCAATTGCTATTGAAGAATAGTCCGCTCAGCATAAAGACATTGAAGCTCGCGCATGCGGGCTTTTTTTATACCCAAACGCAACCTTTCTCGCCTATTTCCCGTCTTGCGAATATGAAAAACCTAATCCTGTTTAACATCTTATTGCTTGGTTTGTTGTCTGCCTGTAATAAAGATATTATGGAATTTTCAGACCCTGAATATCCAAGCAGGTATTGTATTTTGACCGATGCAGAACGTAATGACCTGTTCAATGATTTCCAGTCAGATTTAAAAATGAATTTTGAGGTTGACTCTTTTGGTTTTTTGGAAAGAAAAGATGGAACTCACAGGGGAAATGAGCTTTTTTCTGAAGAAATCAATGACTTAGAATCAGTAGAGGAAATTATTAGATCGTTTGTTCATGCTAATCAAAAATTTTACGGGATTTCAGATTTTTCACAATTGAACGCCGAGTATGTGTACAGTGAATGGGCAAGTTACGGCGGAACCCTGGTTCAGGAAAATGAAAACGACCGAAATCGTTGGATGATACGATATGAAAACCAGGTATTCAATGGTATTGAAGTTTATGATACGAAAATAGGAATGTATGTTTCGGGGAAAGGTGTTTACCAAACGTACGGTCACTGGTATTCGGCTATTCACTTGCCACAGAAAGAAGATGTTTCGTTTGATGAAGCCAAACAAACATTAATTGGGCGAAAATTTAAGTATTATGATTGGGGAGGCGGAAAGGAAACGGTAATTACTGCGGATACATTTTATACTGATGATAACCCCGAAATGATGATCATTCCCTATCGCCGGGGCAATTGTATTGAAATGCGTTTATGCTGGAAGATAACCTCAAAAACAATCTGGAATTTTTATGTGGATGTAATGAACGGAAAACTTGTGTTGAACGAGCAAACAGTCATTTTTTAATTCGGGAATCAAAACTATCATTTTATCCTTTGGATTTCTTTTGTTTAAAACCCATTCAACTCTACAAAAACAGTCGGTAAAATCAATAAAAAACCAATTACTATAAGCATTAACGTAAACGAGGCTGCCCATTTAAACCACTTTTCGTACGGAATGCGTGCTACCCCTAAAACCCCGATTAAAACCCCGCTTGTAGGGGTAATCATATTGGTAAAACCATCGCCTAATTGAAAGATTACCACTGTAGTTTGGCGCGAAATTCCAATCAAATCCGATATCTGCGACATAATCGGAATGGTTAAGGCTGCCTGTCCCGATCCGGATGGGATAAATACATTCAGCATGGTTTGTATCAGGTACATAATTGCCACGGTTCCAACCTCGCCAAAGTTTTGCATCGAGTTGGAAACGTAAAAAAGTATAGTATCGATAATTTGTCCGTCCTCAAGAATAACTACTATTCCGCGGGCCAAACCAACAATCATTGCCGCCGGAAGAATGTCTTTGGCTCCTTCTAAAAAAAGTTTGGTAATGGTGTTTGGTGATTTGTTGGCTGCTATGCCGGCAAAAACTCCCATGGCAAAAAAGATGGTCGCAATTTCTTTAATATACCAGCCGTGGCCCATTACGCCAATTACCAGGAAAACAATGGTGAACGTGAGTAGCGTTAAAATAAAATATTGCACCGACCGCCAAAGGGTTAAAGCCCCCATAACAATAAAAAGCACTGTAGCCACCGGAATGGCCGGAACAGTAAATACACTGTTTCCAATGGTTATTGAACTTTGCGGGATACTGATGGCGAAAACGATTAGTGAAACAGAAATTATGGCCAGTGCAAACCAGGCTGCGGTAGGTTTTATCGTTTCAATTTTTACAGCTGTGCTTTCATTGCGCGACCGCCAGTAGGCATCATTTTCGTAAACGACTGATTTGGTCGGGTCTTTTTTATTTTGGCGGCATAACGCAGAATAAAAGCAAAGCCAAAAATGTTGATAACCACCCACATCAGAATTCGGTATTCCAGACCTGAAAACAAAGGAATGTGAGAAAGTCCCTGCGCAACACCAACGGTAAACGGATTTAAAAACGCTCCGGCAAAACCCATAGCAGCAGCAATAAAACACAACGAAACGCCAACAATCGAATCGTAACCCATAGAAATGGCCAGCGGAACAAAAATGATGGTAAAAGCAATGGTTTCTTCGCTCATGCCAAAAATAGCTCCAAACAAGCTGAAGATGGTCATTACAGAAACAAGTACAATATTGTGTACACCCACAAAAGCGAGCACTTTTGATCGTTCAAGCCGTTTTAAACGTTTCAGGAAAGTATGGATACCAATGTCGATTGCCTTGCTGTCGTTCAGAATCCAGAACGAACCTCCTATTAAGAGAATAAGTGCAATAATATTCGAGGTGCTCAGAAAACCATCAAAAAAGGAGGAGAAAACCTGCCAGGTTTGTAAATGGCTGTCGGTTTTATGAAACGACCCGTTTTGTATTACACTGCGTTCAACGCCATTAACAACAACACTTTCGCGTTCAAACTGGCCACCGGGAATAATCCAGGTGAGCAATGCACAAAAAACAATCAGAAAAAATATGATAACGTAGGTATGCGGAACTTTTTTTAACATTTAAACAAATTTGGCACCCAAGGTAATAAATATAAGAGAACAACATTTTGCCATTCTGCATCTGTTTTTTGTACTGATGGTATAATTTAACAAACTACAGAAATTTGAGGAGAGAGTAGAAAAGGGCCGTCAATTAAATTTTGACGGCCTGTATTTCTGTTAAATCTTCTTTCCAATATAAAATACGTAGCCATAAAAGTGCTTGTACTTGTTGTACAACTTTTCTTCGTGCCTTTGGTTGGCAACAAAATCCTCAGCGGCTGTATTGCCGGCGTGATTTTTTAGAAAAGTCTGCTGAGCCCCGACCTGGGGCTTATAAAAATGCTCGAGCCAGCAGTTTTCGGGCAAAATAAAAGATGCCACGGGAACATAACCGGCTTGTTGCATTTGTGCCATTTTATTTGGAATGGTATCGATGCCAGGATAGGCATCCATCCAGAAATCATGAATTTCCTGCGGGCGTTCTTCTGTAAACCACGATGCTTCGCTCACGGCAAGATATCCTCCCGGTTTCAGATACGCTTTCCACTCACGCAGGCCACGTTCAAAACCAATGTTGTAAATGGCGCCTTCCGACCAGATTAAGTCCAACTCTTCCGCATGAAAAGGCAGCTCAGCCATTGATCCAACAATCCCTTTTACGCGCTTCTGCAATAGGTACTTCTGCGCATTTTTATTAAAAAGGTCGATAAAAGTGGGGAAGAGGTCGAGCCCCTTTATTTGTCCCGGCGTATGTTGCGCTAAAACCATGGTTTGTCCGCCGGTGCCACAGCCAAGGTCAGCAATCTTTGCTTCTTCGCCAAGCTTTTCGATAAAACTCAGCGCTTTAATTGTTACTTCCGGGCTTCCCGGTCCCTGGCGTTCGAGGTGTGAGAAATATTCGCAAATTAAACCTAAATCGAATTCGTGTATAGATGAATTATCGTTACTCATTTTTTTTGAAAGATTGTGCCAAAAACCACTCGTTTGTAATGCTTTTGGGTTTTTGGCGGTTACTAAGAAAAAGATACAAAAAATTCACCGACAGGAAATTGTCAGCGTTTAACGAATTGATAATCAAAGGCGGTTGCCAAAAATTATCTACTCTACGGAATCCAAATTAATTTTTAACATGCAAAATTTTTACGGGAACAAAATTAGTTATTTTTGCAAAAAAGTACGCGACGCTCAACATTTTTCAAACTTATACGTTGGATTGAGACTGTTTGAATAGGAAGTTAAAAATGACAATGAAAAAAAGGTATATTAGTTTATTTAGCGGCTTTATTGCCCTGTTTTTTGTTTTGAATGGTAATGCCCAGGACCACACCAACCACGATGCCCATGAGCACCATGACCATACGCACGGACACAAAACCGAAATAGGAATTGGAAACTCGGCAGTGTATTTTTTTGGTGAAGAGGAATTTAGCTATGGAATGCATCTTCATGTAATTAGAAATATCGGTCATTCGAATTTTGGAATGGGATTGGCTTACGAGCGTATTTTCGACGAACATACCCATAATACAATTGGTATTGTTGGCAGCTATACGCCTGTTGATCGGCTACATTTTGCATTAACGCCGGGTATTGCTTTTGAAGGTGAAAACTGGGAAGAGAAAAACTTTGCGCTCCATTTTGAAACCGCTTACGATTTTCAGGTGGGTAACATCCATATGGGGCCAATGGTGGAGCTCGGCTACAATTTCGAGCATGTGCATTTAAGTATGGGATTACACATCGGTTTGGGGTTATAAGGCGATTGATAAAAAATGGAAGGACTGAGGGGTTGAAGGACTGAATGCTTTAATGCTTAAATGAGCAACGACTTTGTTAAACTCCATGCCTCCTTTGTGCTACTTTGTGGTTAGCTTTTTCAACTGAAAAATTGATAAATTGTTGAATAGTAAAATTACGAACTGCTATTTTGCCAATTGCCTACATGCCGCAGATTCAATAAGGTTGAAGAAAGTTAGCTTGCGAATAGTAGCCTTTTTTTATCATTAATCGATTATCGTTCCTTCTATTGCCTTTTTGCTTGATCTCTCCTTGCCCTCCGATTGCCTCTCACGCAAAACTGTTTACGGGGTAAGACCGGCCGCAGATAATGATCCGATTTATCCCTGTTCGTTTATGTAATAACTATCGTAGCCCTTACAAACATCGATTGTATGTGCCGAACCTGTGGTCCTGTTCGGGGCAAAGCCCCGAAACCTTTTAGCATCGTCTGTAAGGGCGATGTAAGATTTTCCTTGATTCATTCTTCATCCCCAATTTTTAACTCCGATCCGTTGGCTGACGGACCACCTCCTTTTGTAAAGGAAGACGAGCTTCGATGCAACACCACAGCAATCACGAGCTCGTAGCTACCCATCTAGCCTTTCTCCTTTTACCTTTTGCCTTGATTACTCCTTCATTCTTAATCACTAATCCTTCAAAAACCTGTAACCGACGACAGTTTCGTGCGTCTTTACACTATCTGGTTCATTCATTCACCGAAAACTAAAGCTATCGAAAACATGATTAAAAACTTATTGAAACACAGCCTGCGGGCGCTGAAGAAGCAGAAAGGATACGTTGCTATCAACATATTTGGGTTAGCCATTGGCATTGCCTGCAGTATTATCATTACACTTTTTATTCTCCATGAGTTAAGTTACGATCAGTACAACGAAAACAAAGACCGCCTGTACCGGGCAACGCTCGACGGAAAAATTGGCGAGCAGGAAGTAAATGCCTCGTACTCGGCAGCCGTACTTGGGCCAACGATGGTAAACGATTTCCCCGAAGTGGAAAAATTCTGTCGCCTGAATACCTGGGGCGAAACCATTATAAAAAAGGAAGATATCGCTTATGTGATCGACGATTTTGCCGAAGTAGATTCTACCTTTTTCGAGCTGTTTTCCATTCCGCTGTTAAAAGGCAACAGCAAAACCGTGCTGAACGAACCCAACACCATGGTGCTGTCGGAATCAACCGCAAAAAAGGTTTTTGGCAACGAAGATCCCATCAATAAAATGCTGCGCGTTAACACCGGGCAAGATCCGTATCGCATAACAGGTGTTATGGCCGACTTCCCCGAGGAAACGCATTTTAATGCCAACATCCTTACGTCGTTTATGACCAACCGACGAGCCAACGATCCAGAGTGGCTGAACAACAGTTTCTCCACCTATGTGTTACTAAAACCCAATACTTCGCCCGCAACAGTGGAAGAGAAGTTTGCCGGAATGATTACAAAATATGTTGGGCCGCGTGTGCAGGAAATGATGGGGATTGCCCTGGAGGATTTTATTGCGCAGGGCAACCGTTACAATTTTCACTTGCAGCCCGTAACAAAAATACACTTGCAGCCCGAGATCGAGCATGAAGTAAAACCTGCCACCGACCCGAAATACCTGATCATTTTCAGCAGTGTGGCGATTCTGATAATCGTTATTGCCTCCATTAATTTCATGAACCTTTCTACCGCGCAGGCCACAAAACGCGCCAAAGAAATTGGGATTAAAAAGGTGAGTGGTTCGTCAAAAGGAATGCTAATTCTGCAGTTCCTAACCGACTCAACGCTTATTTCTTTCATCGCGCTTATTCTGGCTGTGCTTATCGTTTTTGTGTCGCTGCCGTTTTTTAACGACGTTTTCGATACGCAGGTCAGTTTTAACCTCATCGAACATTTCTACTATATTCCGCTGCTTATTGCCTTTGCCCTGTTTGTGGGTTTTGTTGCAGGCGCTTACCCGGCCTTTTATCTCTCGTCGTTCAATCCCAATGCGGTCTTACGCGGAAAGCTTCGCGACGGGGCAAAAAACGGGAAATTACGCCGCATCCTGGTGTCGGTGCAGTTTCTTATTTCCATTATTCTTATTGTGGGCACCATCATTATGTACCGCCAGCTAAGCTACATGGTAAATAAAGATGTTGGTTTTGGAAAAGACCGCTTGATGGTGATCGGAAGTGCCGGTTCTATTGGCGACCAGGTAAAGGCATTTAAACAGGAAATTCTGAAAATACCCGGAGTTCAGAATGTTTCGGCATCAACGGCTGTTCCCGGACGCAACAATAACAACAACGGTTATATGCTTGAAGGTCACGACGGACAAACCTATCTGATGCAAACCGCTTATGTTGATTACGATTTTCTGGAAACCTACAACATGAAACTCAGCGACGGCCGCTTTTTCGACCGCGAATTTGGTGCCGACCGCGAAGCTTGCGTGGTGAATAAGAAAACCATTGAAGAGTTTGGTATCGACGATTATACACAAACCCGATTTATCGTTGTATTTACCGGCGAGGGCGATAAGAAATTCATGCCCATTATCGGGGTGTGTAACAATTTTCATTTCGAATCGCTGCACAGTCGCATCAACCCGTATGTAATGCGTTTAAGGAGAACGACAATAACTGGGGCTATATTTCGGTAAAATTCAACACCGATACATCGGCCGCGGCCATTACGCAGATTGAAGACAGCTGGAAACGTTTTGCATCGAACAACCCGATGCGCTACTTTTTTATGGACGAAGATTTTGCGCACATGTATAAAGCCGAGCGGCAAAATGCCAAACTATCGGTGGTGTTTGCCATACTGGGTATTTTTATTGCCGCACTTGGTCTGTTCGGACTCACCTCGTTTACCATTGAGCAGCGCACCAAGGAAGTGGGCGTACGCAAAGCGCTGGGAGCTTCGGGATACAGTATTTTTTACCTCATTTCGAAAGAAATCATTATTCTGGTTTGTGTGGCAACGCTTATTGCAAGTCCGCTGGTGTATTGGGTGGCTACCAACTGGCTGCATAATTATTACTACCGCATCCACCTCGGGGTGCTCGAGTTTATTGTTGGTTTTATCGCTGCCATTTCCATAGCACTGCTGACGATCAGTTATAAAACGCCGCAAACACTCAGGATTAACCCGGCGCATACCTTGCGTTATGAGTAGATGTTAAGGGCTGAAGGATTGAGCGACTGATAAATTGATTACAACTTTTATCTTATTGTGGCGTTCATTAATTTGGTGCAAATTAAAATTATATCGATTATAAGCCTGTTTTAGTGCATGTTGTAACGTTTGGTGCAAATTTACGCTATGGCAAATATGCCAGTCGAATACAAATGAGTCATAAAATGTAACATTTGTATCATTGATAGGTAATTGGGGGCGAAGGTTCGTTATTCCGCATTTTAAATTGTACATAAAGAATAGTATATTGGTCGATTCTCCCCGGTTTGATGATTGAACCTACTATTGGGGAAAGGCTTATTTTTTAATGACATACGAATACTGAAGAAAAAGAAAGATTACGATGAAGACACGAACGTTAGGAAAGAATGGTTTTAATGTTAGTGAAGTTGGTTTGGGAACCTGGCAGATAGGAGCCGATTGGGGAAAGAATTTCGCGAGCGAAAAGGCGCTTGCTATTTTAACCACAGCAGTAGAAAACGGAACTACTTTTTTTGATACCGCCGATGTGTATGGAGCCGGGCAAAGCGAAAAATTTATTGGTGAGTTTTTAAAACAAACGGATAAAGAAATTAAAGTAGCTACCAAGTTTGGTCGTGGCGGTGATGTATTTCCCGATTCGTACACAAAAGATGCCATGCGAAAATCGATTGACGGATCTTTGTCGAGGCTGGGAGTGGATGCGTTGGATTTGCTGCAACTGCACTGTATCCCAACCAGAGAACTGCAAAAAGGCGATGTTTTCGACTGGCTGCGCGATTTTAAAAACGAAGGCCTGATTAAAACGTTTGGGGCCAGTGTTGAATCGGTTGACGAAGGATTGTTGTGCCTGGAGCAGGAAGGAATACAGTCGTTACAAGTGATATTTAATATTTTCAGGCAGAAACCGGTAACCGCTTTATTACCACAGGCCGAAGCAAAAGGCGTGGGGATTATTGTGCGTTTGCCGCTGGCCAGTGGTTTGCTCACCGGAAAGTTCAGTAAAAATACGACCTTTGAGAAAAACGATCACAGAAACTTTAATAAAGATGGCGAGGCGTTTAACGTAGGAGAGACTTTTGCCGGTTTGCCTTTTGAAAAAGGTGTTGAACTGGCCGGGGCGATAAAGGATTTTGTACCCGCCGATATGAACATGGTACAGTTGGCACTGCGATGGATTCTCGACCACAAAGCGGTTTCAACCATTATTCCCGGAGCAAGCTCTCCGGCACAGGTTACAGGAAATAGTGCGGCTTCAGAGCTGGCTCCGTTAGCCGATGAACTTCACGCTAGACTGTCGGAATTTTACGTGTCGCGTGTTCACGATTCAATTCGTGGAGTTTACTAAAATTTAATGGAAGCAATAGTCAATAAGGTTTTTTCGATTTGGCTAAGTGCCGGGTTAAGTTCTTTTTCGGTAACCAGAAAATGAATGTAACTGTAGATAGAAAATAAAATAGGCCGTTTCGGTAACCTGGTTCCGAAACGGCCTGTGTAAAACCTTTTAGGTAATACGTTTAATTATTTGGTTGCAAAAAGTTGCGAAAGTAGTTCGTAGCCATTAAGGCTTTTAACATCTTGTGCCAGATCTTGTTCCAGAATATTTTTATCGCCTCCCAGTTTGCTGAACCGGTCAACATATTCCTGAGCTGCTTCTATATTTCCGCGGTCGGCTTCGCAAAGTGCCAGCATATATAAAGCACTTTGGTCGTATGGCCGGTAGCGAACGGCGGTCTCAAAATGTTTAATTGCTTTTCTGGTTTTCTGGTCAAAGAATAATTTCTCAGATCCTTTGGTGAAATGCTCCCGTGCAATTTCGGTAAAGTCGCGGTTTTCTGCTACCGATTCGGTCATTCCCAGTTTTACCTGAATGGCTACTTCTTTTTCCATGGCCACCGGAACTCCGTTGTTTTTGCCCGGCATCCACATGTTGTTGGTTTCTTCCAGAATACTTAATAAAAGTTTATCAACTGCCGGAGAAACACTGTTTACAACCTCAATATCCGACAAACTACCATCGGTATTAATGGTAAACCTTACCACCTCGGTACCTTCTGTTGCCTCACCAAATTCGGCATCGTACTTAAAATTGTTGGCAATGTGGGTTTTTAGCGAATTTGTATTATCGCCGGGATTATACTTAACCGCTGTAAACTTGGGAGGTGTAACTTCCACATCGGTCATCATGTGCGTAGGTACATTTTCTTGTGCATAAGCAAACAGGCTTGCTAACATGCATACGAATAATAATTTAATTGTTTTCATGACTTTGAGTTTTAATAGTTTCCAATTTCTAATGTTTAATTGTCTCGTTTTCTACTTGTTTTCTGTTGTTTCTATAATTATGTTTTCACTATTGTCAATCGCTCACCGAAAATTCTGTTAACCGGATGTTTGCGGATCTAACTAATCGTAAAAATAAATAGGGTTTGATGCTTTTGGGGTATTCTTCAATTTCTGATCCATTGAACTCTTACTTGCAAATTTACGGTACAAGAAAGGACAGGTGTTATCAATTTTGATTCAAAAAAAGATAAAAAAAGACCATTAAGTATTAAATAGGTTGATTTATGCTTCTGCAAGAACCATTTGAAAGTCGGAAGGTGTTATGCCGTATTCTTTCTGAAAGCATTTTGAGAAGTAGGATGGGCTGCTAAAACCGGTATCGAATGCTATTTCGGAGATGTTCCCGCTCTTGTTTCGTAACATTTGTTTGGCACGATTAAGACGGTAGGTTTTAATAAACGAATTTGGCGACTGGTTGGTCAGCGTTTTCATTTTTCGGTAAATCTGCGATTTGCTGCAACCCATATGGTGTTCGAGCATTGATGCATGCAGGTTGTGATTTTCCCAGTGTTTTTCCATGTAATCCATCAGCTGGGTGATGAAGCGCACATCATCGGGCGAAACCGATTTAATCCGGTCGCCTTTAATTACCACTTTCATACTTTCGCTTTGAAATAAATTGCGCACTTCGAGGGTAGCCAGTATTTGCGAGGCGGCAATGTAACACAAACGTTTAGCCAGTTTTACCGATTGTTCGAATTCAATAGTACTGATGTTTTTCAGGAAACATCCGCTTATGCCTATCTTCAGAAATATCTTTTGCTGCAGGTTTTTTAGGAAAGGGCTAAATTCTTTATGAATTTTTAAGGCACAAAGAACTGCGGCACTGGCTGTGTCAAAAGTAAGCTGCGAGGCATATTGGTCGCGCAAAATAATGTTTCCTTTAAAATGATTGCAATGGTCGACCACCAACTTTCTGAACGCTTTAAGCAGGGCACGTCGTTCCGCTGTTTTCAGGTTGTACAAATCATTCGAATCGATACTTAGTACCATTATTGTTGCCAGCGGATGGGTGCTGACACTTTCGATGTCAACCTTTTCAGATTGAGATTTGGTTTCAACTTGTTTGAGAAAAAAATCGATGATTCTGGAGTCAACTTCAATAATATGGTTAGGAATATTGGCATGTTCTTGCCTGTGCAGTTGTTCGATGCATGAGCGATTGGGAGCCTCAAATAAACAAAAAGCGACCTTTCGTTTTTCGTCGAACCAGTACCCTAGTTTCCGGCAATGATACAGGTGTTGAACTTTTATATCCTTAAGGTGCTTTTCTGCTATTGTTTTGGTTTGGGTATCACCATTTAGCTCGTGATTGTCGATAAAATAAGGCATATTCTCAAGCTTTTAATTAATGGTTAAACACCGGGGATTTTCCAGAATGTATATAAGGATGACGGATTAACAGGATTATAGTGGTTGATTTAAAAACGCTTGCCTTGTTAAAATGTTCATTGTCAAAGTTTTATTTTTCAAAAGAACAGGCCTCGGGGGAATATAAGCTTTTACAAGGCCCCGGCAAAGTACATACTGCACAAATAAGTTGTAGTTCATCAGGTCGGTTTTAACACTCAACAACAACGTCATCGTGTTCGCTGTATAATAATACCTTGCTTGTCAGTTGTTTATTTCGTAACTTATTTAGTTGAAATTCGGACAGGCGGGGCAAGTCTGTTTTAGGGTATTAACTAAAATCAAACAAACATGGAATGTTTTATCGAATTGTGGAGTGCACGAGATGCGTGGAAGCAACTTTCGCACAAAGAGCGGGCATTGTACCTCGAACAACTGGAGCCACACATACAGGCCTTGCTCGAAAAAGGAGTGGAAATTATTGGCTGGGGTGTAAATGATGTGGCCACTACTCACCGGGCCAATTTCGACTTTTACGCGGTTTGGAAATTCCCAACACTGGATATGAAAAAAGAGTTTGAAGCCGTAGTAATGGAAGCCAACTGGTACAATTATTTTCACCAGGAAAATGTATCGGGAGAACTTACTACACCCGGAGAAATTATTGGTAAACTAATTGTGATGTAATGGTGAAACTTAATTTTCGTAACTCAATAAAATCTTAAACGCTAACCAAATGAAAACCATTTCAATTCTTTTAACCGCAGGTTTGTTCGTGCTTGCTGCTTGTACAAACAATGCTGAAAAGCCACTTTCTGAAACAGAAAAAGCAGATTTAGCCAAGAGGTGGAAACCACCATTAATACCATGATGGATGGGATGAAGAATATTGATGTTGAAGCAGCTTTTGAATCGAATTTTTTATTGGATGAGAATTTTAAGTACGTCGATATTTATGGAAAAACAATGAATTTCGGCGCGTTTGAAAAAGAAGTTCATAAGGTATTTGACAACCTCGAAAAAGTAGATTTTAGTTTCTCCGCACCCGATGTCCGAATTGTTACACGCGATGTTGCTATTGTTACCATGCCCTATAAAGGGAAATTTTATTTTCCGGGCTCCACTTTAAGTTTTCCTGAATGTGGAAGTACTCTGGTGCTGCAAAAGATCGATAATAAGTGGAAGGTAATCCACTTTCACGAGTCGTTGCAGGAATCGGAGTTTGTTACTACAGAATTGTAGGATATGGGATTCCCGATACAAAAACCTCCATAATTCGTGTGAATTATGGAGGTTTTGTGTTGGTGTGCCGTGCATGGTAAATAGCTATAGGGTGAAAGTCCTGAATGGGGGTTTGTAGTGCCAACCATTAGCCGAAGGCAAGGGTGTCCATCGTGAGGTGGAATATGAAGGAAGCTGAAAGCAAATTTCTGACCCGAGGAACACGAACATCATTAGGCATTTCCAATGGGATAAGTTTGCCAAACAAAACGAAGTCCAAAACTACACGGACATTGGAGTGTAGATGGTGCGGGAGGATGGAATGAAAGTTATTTATCTTACCGCGGGAGGTCTCACGGAGGTGTGGAAACAGAGTATGAAACACGGTTGGAAAAGATTTATCGTGAGAAGTCAGCCGAGGCCATAGTACCATAACCGACAACTTATGGGAAGGGCCGAACCTTAATGAGTGAGAAGTAAATGAATGTTACTCAATGAAAGGAACAATGCAGAAAATCTTTGATGATTCGAAGACCTGTCCGCAAAAGAATAGGACGGCATCCGAAGGCTATGCGGGAGGGCAGACTTTTATAGAGATAACAGAAAACAACCTCACTCCCAACTATCAGTCAGAGAATGGATTGTTAGAACGTATCCTTTCATCCTCCAACCTAAACACAGCTTACAAACAAGTTAAGCGGAATAAAGGAGCAGGAGGTGTTGATAAGATGCAAGTTGAATCCTTAAAGGATTATCTTGTCTGTCACAAGGATAAGTTACTGGCCTCTATTCATAAAGGTAAATACCGCCCCAATCCTGTGAGACGGGTGGATATACCTAAAGAAAACGGGAAGAAGCGTCAGTTGGGTATCCCCACAGTCGTAGACAGGGTTATCCAACAAAGTATCGCACAACAACTACAGTTGATCTTTGCCCCCGAGTTTTCGGATCACAGTTACGGTTTCCGTCCAAAACACAGTGCCCATCAGGCACTTCAAAAATGGCAGGCTTACATCACGCAAGGTTGTGGTTATGCAGTTGATTTAGACCTCGAACGTTTCTTTGACACAGTATGCCACAGCAAACTCATTGAGGTATTATCCCGAAAGGTAAAAGATGGGCGGGTCATATCGCTTATCCATAAATACCTTAATGCAGGAGTGATGAAGGACGGTAAGTTTGAAGAAAGCTATGAAGGGGTGGCGCAGGGAGGACCGTTAAGTCCATTATTGAGTAATATTTTTCTTAATGAACTGGACAGGGAACTAGAGAAGCGGGGCCATAAGTTTGTTCGCTACGCCGACGATCTGGTCATCTTCTGCCGAAGCCAACGAAGTGCCGAACGGACAATGAAGAACATCGTTCCTTTTATTGAAAAGAAATTGTTTTTAATAGTCAATCGGGACAAGAGTAAGGTTGCATCAAACAGGAACATTAGGTTTCTTGGTTACTCTTTCTATAAATTTAGAGGGAAAGGCAGGCTGCGCATTCACCCGAGAAGTGTGGATAAGATGAGAGCTAGAATCAGAGAACTTACATCCCGCAGTAACGGTTGGGGAAACGACCGAAGAAAGGTTGCGCTCCGGCAGTACGTCACTGGTTGGGTGCAATACTTCAAGCTGGCAGATATGCAGAAGCTTCTAATCAAAGTTGATGAATGGTATCGTCGAAGGTTGCGCATGGTTATTTGGAAACAATGGAAACGAATAAAGACCAAGGGTAAGAACCTGATTAAGTTGGGTGTAAATAAGTACAAGGCATGGGAGTGGGCGAATACAAGGAAAGGCTATTGGCGATTAGCGCATAGCTGGATCCTTTCTACCTCCATTACCAATGAAAGGTTACGAATTACTGGCTACGTTTTCTTTTCGGATTGTTATCGTAAGGTAAGAAGTTGTTAATTAAGGAACCGCCGTATACGAGAACCGTACGTACGGTGGTGTGAGAGGTCGGAAAATAAAGTAGAGGCTGTCCAAAAAGGCGGTCTCTTTTTTTATGCTGCAATTTCAGAATAGTAGTTTTTCATCCAGATTTTAGATTGTTGCTTTTTCAAGTTGTTGTTTTTTGTGCTTACTACTTCAAAAACAACAATAATGGCCCAAAAGACTGTTTTTCCCCGTTTTGAGGACATAATTATAGCTATTATCTTCCTCAGGTTATGCCCGATTGCCATTAAACCAAACTCGATTTCAACTTTGCTCAATCCCCGGAGGGTAAACCGGTTAAATTTGTTGTTCGATTTCAGCTGTCCGAATACAGCTTCGGGCTCAATGGGGCGTTTGCTCCGATGGTAAAGTCCTTCATCGCTCAACAGTTTATCGCGTGCAATTTGTCGTAAACGATTCAGGTTGTGGTTAACTTCGATTTTCCGATCTCCTTTGGCTTTGTGGCATTGCCCCCGTAGCGGACAGCCCGTGCAGTTTTGTGCCTGGTAAATACTCACCTGGTAATCGAATCCCAGCTCTGATTTCCGTTTTCCTTTACCTGCGTTATGCAGGTGTTGTCCCATGGGGCATACATAATAGTCCTGCTCCTGGTTGTAGTACAGGTTTGCCTGCAGAAAAACATTGTTCCTGTAGCTTCTTTTTTGTTCTTTATGAAAGTAGTTATACTTGACAAAAGCCTGGATATCTTTATTTTCCAGGTGCTGGTAATTTTCTTCGCTTCCATAGCCTGAGTCGGCCACAACGGTAGATGATTGTTTGTTGTAGAGTGCTTCAAACTGGTCGAGATGCGGAATTAGTGTAGCTGTATCGCCGGGGCGCTGGTGAAGTGAAAAGCCTGTAATAAACTGGTTTTCGGTACTGATTTGCGTGTTGTAAGCCGGCTTTAACTGGCCGTTTTTCATATGGTCTTCTTTCATGCGCATGAAAGTGGCATCGGTATCGGTTTTCGAGTAACTGTTACGGGTGCCCAGTGTTTCCAATTGCTGTTCATACTTTTGAAGTCGTGGCAATGCATCTTCTTCCAGTTGTTTTACCTGTTTTTGCTGTTTCTTATCCAGTTTCGACCGTTGCTCGTTTAGTTGACCGATTTTCTTCTTAAGCAACACTGCATTAACTGGTTGCGGCTGATCGTCTTCTGTTTGTTCAGCAGAATCGACATCAATACTTGCCTCAATATCTTTTAAAACAGTCTGGATTTTATGTTCAAGTTTCTCCTTGTATTTTTCAACCGACCCACGCCAAACAAAAGTATAGCGGTTAGATGCTGCCTCGATTTTCGTCCCATCTATGTACTGAACATCGAGGCTCACATAGCCCATCTCTGCCATTAGCTGTACCATTTGGGCAAACAAGGTTTGGATCTGGTGTTTCAGTTTCTGACTGCGAAAGTTGTTGATCGTTCGGAAATTAGGCGTTGCCTCGCCTGAAAGCCACATGTAATGGATGTTTTCTTCCAACTGGCGTGCAATCTTCCGGCATGAATAAACATTGTTCAGATAGCTGTAGAACAGGATCTTAAGCATGATCCGAGGGTGATAAGAACTGGTGCCACCACCTTTGTAGGTCGATAAAATATCGTCGATGTTTAAACCATCAACTATCTGGTTAACAAGACGAACAGGGTGATTAGCCGCTATTTTATCGCTTAAATTACTTGGAAACAGCATCGATTGCTGGGAAGTAACGCTTTTAAATCGTACGTTTGATCTTATTGTCATATCCACCTTTAAGATACAAATCTTAAAGGGACAATAAAAACAAAGGCTGTCCAATTTTACTTTTTGGACAGCCTCTACTCGATTGCTGTTTCCCAAATAGTTAGGTTTGGAAAATTGTTTATAGAACGAATATAAATAGCATTTTTTGGTATCGAATGAATGTGCTTCGTGACACATTCTGAATATTTGTCAAATATTTTTCTATTTTTGAAACCTAACTAAGTCCAAAAACCAAAATATTGAAGAATGGAAAGCGGTGATATCAAGGAGGGAGCAAAGTTTAAAGACAGCAAGTTTAAGCAAGAGATTCATTCGAAAGTTATTCGTGCAGGAAAAAGAACTTATTTTTTCGATGTAAAAAGTACACGAAATGATGAGTATTACCTAACCATTACCGAAAGCAAAAAACGCTTTGGCGAAAACGGTAAATTCTCGTACGAGAAACACAAAATCTTTTTATACCGGGAAGACTTCACTAAGTTCATCGAAAGTCTGCAGGAAGTGGTTGATTTTATTCACGGCAAACAACCTGAAGAGCTAAGAGAGGAAGTGGAACCAGTAGCCGAGACAGAGGAAGTCGGTGAAGAGGAAAAAGTTCCGGTTAAAGACTACACCGATGTAGAGTTCGAAGATATTTAAACCGAGATTTTTTACCCCAACTCACTTAATTCCAGCCAGCGTAATTCTTTTTCGTCGAGCTGCGATTTCATGTCATCTAATTGCAACGATTTTTCATATAATTCGTCGTGCTTCAGCGTGCCCGAATTGAGCAAATCTTCCAATTCGCCAATCTGTTCTTCCAGTTCCGGGATTTCGTTTTCCAACTGCTCGAACTCGCGTTTTTCCTTAAACGATAATTTCTTTTTTGTTTGTGGTTGAGAAGGTTTCGCCACAGCTTCCGATTTTGCTTTGGCTTCCGCTTTCTTTTTCGCTTCGGCTTTGGCTTTTTGTTGCTCCTCTTCCTCCACTTTATTGCGGTAAACCGTGTAATTCCCTGGGAAGTCGGTAATCGCTCCTTCGCCTTCAAAAACAAAGAGGTGATCCACAATTTTATCCATAAAAAAGCGGTCGTGCGAAACCACCACCACGCAACCTGCAAACGACTGAAGATAATCTTCCAGCACATTCAGCGTCATAATATCCAGGTCGTTGGTTGGCTCATCCAGGATGAGGAAATTCGGATTTTGCATCAACACCGTGCAAAGGTACAAGCGCCGCTGTTCGCCACCACTCAGCTTTTCAATGTAGTTGTATTGCGTTTCCGGCGGGAAAAGAAAATGTGTCAGCATTTGTGTCGCACTCATCTTCGTTCCATCCTCAAAATGAATAAACTCAGCAATTTTTTGCACGGCTTCAATTACTTTTTCCCGCGGATCGAAAGCAATTCCTTCCTGGCGGTAGTACCCAAATTTTATGGTCTGACCGATTTCAATGGCACCTGAATCGGGCGTTAATGTTTGGGTCAACAGATTGAGGAAAGTCGATTTCCCGGTACCGTTTTTGCCCACGATTCCCACTTTCTCGAAACGTTGAAATTTATACGAAAAATCTTCGATCAGCTTAACGCCGGGGAACGATTTGGAGACATGCTCCAACTCGACAATCTTTTTGCCCAGTCGCGCCGATTTTACGTTCATTTCCACCTTGTCTTCCCGAATATTTTGCGAGGCTTTGTTTTTCAGATCCTGAAATGCATCAACGCGGTATTTTGCTTTGTGGCTTCTTGCTTTTGGCATGCGGCGCATCCACTCAATTTCGGTTCGCATCAGGTTTTTAGCCTTTGAAATGCTGGCCTGTTGCATGGCAATGCGTTCGTCGCGTTTTTCCAAGAAATAGGAGTAATTGCCCTGGTAACGATAAATCTGGTTGTCCTCCATTTCGATGATCTCGTTGCAAACACGATCAAGGAAATAGCGGTCGTGCGTTACCATGAGTAGCGTCGATTTTGTTTTCTCGAGATATGCTTCCAGCCATTCAATCATTTCCAGATCGAGGTGGTTGGTAGGCTCGTCAAGAATCAGTAAATCGGGTTGGTTAATCAGCACTTTTGCCAGTGCCAGTCGTTTTTGCTGCCCACCCGAAAGCTCCGAAACTTTCTGTTCAAGGAAATTAATCTTGAGCTCAGTAAGAATCTGTTTTATTTCCACTTCAATGGCCCAGGCATTCAGCTCGTCCATTTTTGCCGAAATAGCTGTAATTTCATCCTGTTTGTTGTGGGCCATAGCCAGCTCGAAAGCTTTTACTGTTTTTATCTTTTCGTTGTCGCTTTCAAAAACCTCCTCAATAACCGTGTTGTTCGGATTCAAGTCAGGAATCTGCTCGAAATAGCCCATTTTAACGTCGTTGCTGAGGGTAATGATGCCTTCGTCGGGCGATTCCTTACCGGCTAAAAGATCGAGCAGGGATGATTTTCCTGTTCCGTTTTTTGCAATCAAAGCAACTTTGGCTCCTTCAAAAACAGTGAAGGATATATTTTCGAAAAGCATTAACTCTCCCCAACGTTTCGAGAGGTTTTCGGCTTGTAAAAATGGTTTCATGATTTACGATTTGTTTTGCGAAGAATCGTCTTGTTGTTCTTCTTGTAAGGCCATGCTGTCTTTGTAATCAAACAACATATTCAGGAAAGTAGGAATGTTCTCAGCCGTGGCACTGTTGGGCGAATTGCTTAAAATTGCAATACCAATATCTTCCTGGTCGCAAACGGCAATTTCAGCTTTGTAACCCAAAACATATCCGCCGTGGTAGGCAATTTCGCGACCTTTGTAATCAACAATTCGCCAGCCAATGCCGTATCGTTTTGATTTTACATCGCGGCCCCAGCTACGGAAATAGGTGCGTTTTAGCGGCGAATTTACCTGCGGCGTAAAAACCGTTTGACGGGCTTTTGTATCGAAAAGCTCCGAGTCATCGTCGGTTAAAGTACACAGAAAATTACCCAGATCGGAAATACTGGCGTTAACACCGGCTGCCGGAGCAGTGGAGTAATAACGGTCGTTCAAACGCATTGGGCTGTAATGATTGTGCCCGCGATTGTAATGCGGATAGGCTTTGTTATTGTTGTTTTTAAAATCTTCGAAATTTACCGATGCATCGGCCATTCCAAATGGCTGAAACAGTTTTTCTTTCATCACCGATTCAAAAGTTTGCTGCGTTTTTGCACACGTAATCGGATCGTAAATGCTGTAAACCACATTTTGGTAGGCATAAAGTTGCCCGGGAGCAGCAGTCTGGTCAACCTGGTCTAATCGCTCAATAATTTTTTCCAGCGGCACTTTGTCTTCAACCATCAGGTCGTATGCGTGTGGAATTAATCCGGAAGTGTGACTCAGTAAATGTCGAACGGTAAGTTGGTTGGTGTATTCCGGATTTTTTAGTTTGAAATTAGGAAGGTAATCAACAATGCGGTCGTCGAGTTTTACAATATTTTCTTCATCAAGAATTCCGGCCAAAACACCGGTTACCGATTTTGAAACAGAAGCCAGGCGAAAAACAGTATTTTCATTTACGGGATTTTTCTCGCCCGCTTTACGAACGCCGAAGCATTTTACCAGTGCTATTTTTCCTTTGTAGGTAATTACAGCTGCAGCGCCAACAGTACCCGATTCTTTTAAATTTTGTTCCAGTAAACTATCAAAAAGTGTAACTGTATTCTCAATCTCAACAACGGGATTATACTCGGGCTCAATAGTAGCCAGCTGCTGTGCGACTTGTGCTTCTGCCTTGTCTGTTCCAATAAACGACTGTAATTTGAAAGCCAGAATTGCCAACCCTACTATTACCACAACTACGTAAATTCTTCTCTTCAAAACCATTCCTCCTTCACAATTTCAAACAAAAATAGAATTTATCTGCTTGATTTTTTAGGTCGAGGGGAATTTTCTCTGCATTTTTTATTCACGATGAAGTTTTAATAACCTACGAAAAAGGAAAAAGCCGGATGAACCGGACTTTTATTTTGCTAGTTTAATTATTACTTAAAACCATTTCACATAAGGGGGCGAAACGATGCTTAAGTAATTCTTATGATATGACTACGCTTATTTATTTTTGTTACAGCTGATGGTAAAAAAAATCAGTTATTTTTGAAAAAAACAGGAAATGAGAAAAAAGGAACGCTTCGAATATATTATCGATTATTTTGAAAAATCAATGCCAATTGCTGAAACAGAGCTCGATTACGAAAATCCGTTTGAGTTGATTGTGGCAGTAATTTTATCGGCTCAATGCACCGACAAACGGGTAAATCAAATCACTCCGGAATTGCTGAAACGTTTTCCAACACCTTACAAAATGGCGGAGGTGGAGCCGGCAGAAGTTTTCGATTACATTAGAAGTTGCTCGTACCCGAATAACAAAGCCAAGCACCTGGTTGGAATGGCACAAAAACTTATTGAGTTATTTGATGGAGAAGTGCCGAGCGATGTTGACGATTTACAGAAACTACCCGGTGTTGGACGAAAAACTGCGAATGTAATTGCTTCGGTAGTTTACAATAAACCGGCGCTGGCTGTTGATACACATGTTTTTAGAGTAGCTGCCCGACTAGGTTTAAGTACAAACGCAAAAACACCTTTGGCAACCGAGCAGCAGTTAATGAAATACATTCCGGAAGAACTGGTGCCCAAAGCTCATCACTGGCTTATTCTGCACGGCCGTTACACCTGTTTGGCCCGCAAACCAAAATGTGAGAAATGTGGTTTAACCGAGGTGTGTAAGTTTTATCAAAAGGAAGTGAAGAAGTAATTTCTACTTATTCGATTCATGAATGTTCGTTAAGAGTCATAATTAGTACGTACCCTATCCGTCAGCTGACGGATTCAGGGGCTTCATGTCAAATTGATGACTTTGAGTGATTAAAGATGCTGAAACGAGTTCAGCATGACGTTGCAAAAATGATTATGATACAATACGGCTATTCAATTTCATTCTAAAGTTTTGGCCGTTTCCTGAATTATCTTCCAGGCATTGTTAACGTGCTTTTCTTCGCTATGTGTTTGCCCGATATTCATGCGAAGCACTACCTGCCCGTTTATTTTAGTATGGGTGAAAAAGATCTTGCCGGCTTCGTTGATGGTATTCATCAGTTTCAGGTTGAACGCATCGTCGGATTTATGACGGAAGCACACCAGGTTCATTGTTGTTGGAACAACCACTTCGAAATCTTCAGAATCGTTTACCCGGTTTTCAAACGCTTTGGCAAGCCGGACATGTTCGTGAATAAGGTGCTGAAGTCCTTCAACGCCGTAATGACGAATTACAAACCACAATTTTAGCGCCCGGAAACGTCGCCCCAGTTGAATGTGCCAGTCGCGGTAATCAAACACTTCGCCCGATTCGGTGGCTTTGTTGCGTAAATATTCGGGGAGAATTGAAAAGGTATTGATGAGTTCAGAACGGTTAGCCACCCAAAATACGTTACAGTCGAAGTTGGTAAACATCCATTTGTGTGGATTAAAACTGTAACTGTCGGCCAACTCAACGCCATCGGCTAAATGTCTGAATTCCGGGCAAAGCATAGCTGTTCCCAGAGACGCCGCATCAATATGGAACCAACACTTTTCCTGTTTACTGATTCTGCCAATCTCGGGCAGCGGATCAATAGCAGTTGATGAGGTGGTGCCAATGGTTCCGCAAACAAAAAACGGAATGAGTCCGTTGGCGCGGTCTTCTTTTATTTGTTGTTCGAGCAGGTCTGTCCGCATTGAGCAGTTTTCATCTACATCAATCAATCGCAAATTGGCCCGCCCGATTCCGGCAATTTTAATTCCTTTTTCTACCGATGAGTGCGTTTGCGACGAAACATAAGCCACCAACTTTTTATCCAGTCCGTCTTCGTTGGTTTTAAATCCGGTAACTCGTTCCCGTGCTGCAATAATCGCCGTTAAGGCGGCAGTTGATGCGGTATCCTGAATAACACCGCCACCCGACGATGTTGACCGGAATTGTTCGGGCATGTCCATCATATCGGCCAGCCAGTCGAGTACGCGGGTTTCAACTTCCGTAGCTGCCGGACTGGTTGCCCACAGCATTCCCTGCACACCAAGTCCGGAGGAAACCAAATCGCCTAAAATTGATGGGAAAGAAGTATTGGCATTAAAATAAGCGAAAAAGTTGGGCGACTGCCAGTGTGTAATTCCCGGCATAATTTTCTCATCCAGGTCTTTAATCATATCGTCGATGCTTTCGCCTTGTTGCGGTGCTGCATCCGGTAATGAGTTCAGAATATCGCCGGGTTTTACCTGCGAAAGAACAGGATAATCTTCAATCTGTTCGTAATAATCAGCAATCCAGTCGATAATCTTTTTGCCTTCTTTCCGAAACTGTTCCGGGCTCATATGGTAGTTAAGCTTTTCCAATTTTTTGTGGTTTTGATTGTTAGAATTGCGTTTCACGATAAGGGTGAAATCTTTTTACCTGACTTCAAAATGGGTATACGATTCAATAACATGAAGTTCGGTGTGGTGAACACTTTTTACAAGGGAGAGGGGAGGACCAACCCAAAGGTAATCAACTAGTGTTTTTACCGCAGGTTCGGGGCCTTGTGCCAGCACCATTACACCGCCATCGACTGTATTACGCACCCAACCGGTAACATTTAGTAATTTGGCCTGTTGCTGCACGTAGTAGCGAAAACCTACTCCCTGAACCCGGCCGGTAACTCTTATTTCGTATTGAACCATATTTTTACACTCAAGCAAGCGTAAAAGTAATAAGAATAATGTTGAAAGTTTGCTTAAGCTTGTACCAAATAGTCGGTCAGTTCTTTTTTGGTTGCTTTGTATTTACCGGTTAAAGAGGAATCGGCCGAATGCAGTTGATTAACAATTCGTGAAACCTGGTTCAGAACATCCACGCATCCATCGTACGAGCGGTTAATTTTGCTTTGAACTACCCAGTCCATAATTAGATTGTCGAAAAAGTAATCGGCAAAAGTAGTCAGTCCAACCAACTGTAAATCCATTGAACTAACCTGGTTTATCTGAACGTCTTTAAGTTCGCGGTTGAATTTACGAAGCCAATACTGTACATCATGGATCAGTGCTTTTGCATCGTCCATTTTCGAGTGTTTTACTGCCGTTGCAATTAATCCTCCGCCAATCATATCAAATGTTCCCCAGTTCTGTGCTTTGCGCAAAGATTCCAATGCCAGCTTTAACCCTTTAATAGCCAATTCGCCGGCATGAATTGCTTCATTTACTTCTTTCTTTTGCGAAAAGTAGTTTCCAAGTAATTCTTCATATTTCTGAAGCGTACCATCGTTTGCGGCTTTCAAGTGCTGCTCTTTTTCCGATAAAAGCGCTTTGTAATCTTTTTCAGGATTTCCGCATTGCTGTAGTTCGCGAGTTAAACTATCAAGCTCTTGTTTCAGGTTGATAATCTGTTTTTGGCAATTCTCAAATTTTAGTTTGGCTGCCAGAAATTCCTGCCGCTCTTTATTAAGCTTCTTCTCTTTCGTTCCTAAAATATCATGAAAAAGGCTGGTTAATCCACCTTCTTCCAGTCGCTTTACATCTTCAAATTCTTTTTGTAGTTCCTTTTTTAGCCGAACTAATTTATCCTGTTCCTGTGTGAGTTCGTTTTGAGTACGGTGTAAAAGTTTCTCGATGCGGTTTTTTTCTTCCGCGCTTTCTTTCAATTGAATGAGGTTCATGTTGAATTGATTGTTTTTTGTAAAAATAGAAAAAGATTTTTCCCTGGGTTAATTTTTAAATACTTCTACATTCTCGGGTTGTACCAGTGCCCAGATTGAATAAACACCAATTCCCGTTCCGATAGGGAAACTAAACAAATTCAGCACTGAAATAATGAGTGTGAGAATTCGTGCCCATTCTTTACGTTTGAATAAACCTATTCCGGCAAGTATGCCCGGCAAGCTCACAATAAACGCAACAATCATAATTACGTTGGCAATAATTGAAAGTACAAATTCTGCTTCGTGATCATCGGCAAAAGCTCCAATTACGTGAAAAAGGATAAAAATAGCGGTGGCAATTATTAGCCCGAAAATGCTATAAACAATTTGCAGCGTAGCAACTACGTTAATGTGTTTTTCCATGATTTGTTGTTTTTTGTTTTTATGAATTTACAAAATTGAGGAGCAAGGCGGCGAAACTTTTAGACGAACAGCAACAATTTGCCGTTAAATTAGTTATTTAGATAAGCTTAGTTATTTAGAAAACTGTAATTTTGCAGCGGAAATTTTGAAAAAATTAGAATATGGAAATATTGAAAGTTGTTTTATTAGCAGTGGCCTTGCTGGGAGTTGGAATGTTGGGGATGGCACTAAGGATTGTGTTTCTGAAAGGCGGAAAATTTCCGAATACGCACGTTGGAGGAAACGCGCATTTAAAGAAAAACGGTGTTTATTGTGCAACCACACAAGATAAATTGGCACAGCGCGATGCCCGAAAAGAACTGCAATTCAAAAAAATGAATTTAATAACAGATACGGAAGCCGGTAAATAACCGGCTTTTTTTATTCAGTGAGCCCCAAATTACAGGAGTGAAACGAACTGTATTTTAATGGTCGAACTAATCCCGATAGTGGAGCGTATCGGGATAAATGAGTCAATATTCCGATACTTCATCTTTTTAAGTAAAGGTTTTCCATATTGATACTTTGTAAGCTTGCAGCGAGATAGTTTATTTCCTGAGCATTTCTTCAAAACCTTCCGACATATAAACCTGGTTTTCACCATTCTCGTCGGCATAAATAAAATAGATTTCCATACCCGGCACCAGTCGTGCAATTTCAATACCCGCATCTTTACCCAATACCATAAACGCAGTGGCAAAAGCATCGGCGGTCATACAATCTCTGGCAATTACCGAAGCGCTTAATAAGCTGTGTTGTACCGGGTAACCCGAAATGGGGTCGATGGTGTGCGCATATTTTTTACCGTCTTCTTCGTAAAAGTTCAGGTAATTACCTGATGTTGCCATGGCGCGGTTATTCAGCATTAATGCAGCACTTAACTCGTTCTCAAAAGGATTCTCGATGGGCTCGCGAATGCCGATTGTCCACACTTTATGTTTGTCGTTTACGCCTTTTGCCACAACTTCACCGCCAATGTCAACCATGTAATTCAAACAACCTTTCTTTTGCAGAAATTCGCCGATCAGGTCGCAGGTGTAACCTTTGGCAATGGCACTCATATTAATCGTCATGTGCGGATTTTCTTTTACGATTTGGCCATTTTCGAAGCGGATTTTTTCATATCCACAAATTTGCTTTAACGAATCAACTTTTTCAGCTGTCATTTTTTGGCGGTCTTCAGGGCCAAATCCCCACGCGTTTATTAGCGGACCGGCAGTAATATCGAAAGCTCCATGTGTAATTAGTGCAATTTCCTCTGCCTTTAAAAAGCAGGTTGTAAATTCTTGTTCAAGTTCAACCGGAGAATTGTTGTTTACTTTGGTAATGGTTGACTGCTTGTCGTAATGCGAAAAAATGCGCGACAGGCGTTGTAACTCTTCATCAATGGCTGGCTGCAGGTCTTCTCCCTTTGGGCTTTCATATTTTATGCTGTAGTAAGTGCCGTAAATCGTTCCGTTATTGGCAATGTATTTTGATGTGCTGGTAGTGCAGGCTTGAAAAATAAGGATCAATCCTAATAGGAGAAGTATTCGCTGATTCATTTTTATGTAGTTGAATTTGCTGCGAATTTAGGAAATTTATGCGCAAGGAACGGTGATACGGAATGGAAATACGAAAGAAGTTTTTATAGAATGACCGGATTATTGTTCAGTCATGGAATCAATCAAGCGGTTGAGTTTCTCCCTTAAATCGATTAATTCTTCAACCGAGATTTTGTCGGTGTCGAGTTGGGCAACAAGCTTTTCCGGTATTTCTGCTGCCTGTGTGCGCAACTGCTGGCCTTTGTCGGTCAGGCTAACTGTTACTTTTCGTTCATCTTCTGCCGACCGGGTGCGTTTTACAATTCCCTGCACTTCCATTCGTTTTAAAAGCGGTGTAATGGTGTTGGTGTTCAGTATCAGTTTTTTGGCAATTGTGTTTACCGGCATGGAATCGTGTTCCCAAAGCACCATTAAAACCAGGTATTGTGGGTAAGTAATTCCCAGTTTATCGAGCATTGGCTGATAGGTGCGTGTTATCAGGCGCGAGGCCGCATAAATGGGGAAACAAAGCTGGTTGCTGAGTTTTAACTGTTCAAATTCCATGTGATTTATTTTCTGCAAAGATAAAAAATGAAGCCGCTATTGAAATGGTGTCAGCGGCTTCATTTTTTATAGCTTAATTTTCGAACCATTCATCAAGCATCAATATTTCGCTTATAACGTTGGGAGCCAGCGAACCAATCAACTTTCCGTCTTCATCGATCAGGAATTTTTGGAAGTTCCATTCGATTTTGGTGTCAGCCACTCCGTTTAGCTCCTTTTTTGTGAGCCATTCGTAAATGGGATCGGTACTTACCTTTTCTGCTTTATTTTCATCGGGCGGGTACGCCGTGTAAATGTAATCGCAAACCGACACTTTATCCATCATCGGGAATGTTATACCGTAATTGGAGGTGCAAAATTCTAGAATTTCTTCGCTGGAACCCGGATCTTGCTTTAAAAAGTTGTTGGCAGGAAATCCGATAATTTCAAATTTCTCCTTGTCCAGTGATTCGTAGAGTTTTTGCAATAGTTCGAATTGCGGTGTCAATCCGCATTTGCTAGCTGTGTTCACCACTAAAACCTTTTTGCCTTTTAGTTGGGCAAGGTCGAAATCGTTGCCGTTAATGTCTTTCACCACAAAATCGTGAAAGGTTTTTAGTGCAGGTTTGTCTTCGCCTTTTTCAGCAGAAAATGAAGGTGCTGCCTGAAATACAAGTAAAGTTGCAATAGTAAAAAATGCAAGTAACTGTTTCATTTTAAAAGTCTTTTATCGGTTATTAATTTCTTCAAGAATTCAATTCTGTTGTTAACCATTTAATTCTGCAAAAGTTTTGCGATGTGGCTTTCCAGTTTTTCGGGTTTTGTTGTTGGGGCGAATCGTTTTACCGGATTACCGTTAGCATCGATCAGGAACTTTGTAAAATTCCATTTGATCTTACTGCCCAAAGTTCCGCCCAGTTCTTTTTTCAGGTATTTGTAAATGGGGTGAGCATTATCGCCATTTACATCAATTTTCGAGAACATGGGAAAAGTAACGCCATAATTAAGAAGACAACCTTCAGCAATCGATTTTTCATCGCCAGGCTCCTGATTGGCAAACTGGTTACACGGAAATCCCAGAATCACCAATCCTTTGTCCTTATAATCTTTATAGAGTTTTTCCAGCCCTTCAAATTGTGGTGTTAATCCACATTTACTGGCGGTGTTTACTACCAAAACTGTTTTCCCTTTGTAGTTGTCCATGGCAACTTCTTTGCCCTGTAAACTTGTTGCTTTAAATTGATAAAAATTGTTTTCCATTGTATAATTGTTTTTATATGCTTTCTTAAAATATCGTGCGCGATACAAATATAAGAATAATTCGATATGTCGCAAGCGATATAAAACAAATCATAATAAAAAGAAGGGATAAATTCATATTTCGAAAAACTGTTCGTACTTTTGCGAACAACGAACAATGCACCCCCTATCTTCGTCCCTCAGATTGTCCCCCTAGAGGATGAATCGCAATGAAGATAGGTCTGTAAGTGAATAAATAGATAGCAAAAGATAGATGGAAGAACAAATTATTTCAGATAAGCAACAAAAAATAGCCCGTTATGCAAAAGCGCTGGGACATCCGGTACGTGTGTATGTATTGCAATTACTGGGCAAACAAAGTTGTTGTTATAGTGGCGATTTAAGTGACGAGCTGCCAATTGCAAAGTCAACTTTATCGCAACATTTAAAAGAATTAAAGGATGCAGGATTGATTCAGGGTGAAATTGAAGCTCCCCGAATTAAATATTGCGTGAACAAAGAAAACTGGGAAGAAGCGAAACAACTTTTTAGAGATTTTCTGAAATTGGATTAAAAAATATACGAAAATAGTTTGTGTTTTCGCGGACGATAAATCAAAAAAAACAACAATAAAAATGGATATAAAAGTATTAGGAACCGGCTGTGCAAAGTGCAAAAAGCTGGAACAACTAACAAGAACTGCAGTGAGTGAATTGGGTATTGAAGCCACAATTGAAAAAGTGGAAGACATCTATAAAATCATGCAGTTTGGAGTGATGAATACACCGGCGCTGGTAGTTGACGGGAAAGTTGTTATGAGTGGGCGACTTCCGGGAGATAAAGAATTGAAAGAACTTTTATCGTAAAAGCGAACGACAGAAACCGATTTAGTAATAAAAATTATCAACAACCTTTAACAGTAATATTATGAAGAAATTAATCAATATTCTTAGTGTAATATTTTTTGTTGGCGCAATGTCGGCAAATGCTCAATGTTGTTCAGGTGCAGCCAAAAGCGGGCCAAATGTATTGTGTGATGGCTGTGCTGTAGCTCCTCAATCCAGTGAAGTAAAAGCCTACTATTTTCATGCAACAAAACGTTGTGTTACCTGCCAGGCAGTGGAAAAAGTAGCTAAGGAAACGATTGAAGAGAACTACAAAGGGAAAGTAACTTTCGTGTCGATCAACCGTGAAGAGGAAAAAGATAATCCGTTGGTGAAAAAGTACAAAATTAGCGGACAAACATTGTTGCTGGTAAAAGGCGACGAAATGGTTGACCTTACCAGTTCGGCATTTATGAATGCACGCACCAACCCGGATAAATTTGAAAAGCGCTTAAAGTCTGAAATCGACGAACTGCTCTAATTAGGATGGAGGTATTACAAACAATTTTTGAGAACTCAGAAATTCCGATATTGTCGGCATTTATGCTGGGTCTTATGACTGCCATAAGCCCTTGCCCGCTGGCAACCAACATAACGGCAATCGGCTACATCAGTAAAGATATTACCAGCCAGAAAAAAGTATTTCTAAATGGCTTGGTTTATACTTTGGGACGTGCCTTTTCTTATACTGCCATTGGTTTGCTGTTCTTTTTGGGTGCCAGTCAGTTTGAGTTTTCTTCCTTTTTTCAGATCTGGGGCGAAAAAATTTTAGGTCCGTTACTGATAATAATTGGCCTTTTTATGCTTGGCGTTCTGAAGTTAACCATTCCGGGAATAGGCTCATTAACTGAAAAAATGCAAAACCGTTCGAACAGCGGATTTTGGGGTGTGTTATTGCTGGGAATTGTATTTGCACTGGCTTTTTGTCCGTACAGCGGAGTGCTTTATTTTGGAATACTGATTCCGATGACAATAAGCAGCGCCAGCGGCTTGTATCTGCCAATCGTTTTTGCGGTGGCTACAGGTATTCCCGTAATCATTTTTGCATGGCTAATTGCCTTCAGTATTGGCTCAATCGGTAACCTGTACAACAAAATGAAAACCTTTGAAATCTGGTTTCGCCGCTTAATTGCCGTGCTGTTTATTGGAGTTGGGATTTATTATATCCTGGTCATGTTTATTTTTCCTTGGTTGACGTAATAAACGGTTGAAAAAAATTTAAAGAATTAGTTCGTAAAAATACGAATGGTAAAAGAGATGAGAGAGAAAGTGATTGCATTAAACAGAAAAACAAACGGTTGGTTACTTCCGCTATTAATGTTACCCGTTTGGGTATTATTGTACATGAATCTGCAAAACATTGCCGATTTAATTATCGACGATGTGGTTGGGATGACGGCCGGAAAACATTTAACCGAAACGCTGCGCTTTTTTATTTTCGAAGTGCCAAAAGTAATGCTCCTGCTGGTGTTGATTATTTTCGGTGTGGGAATAATCCGCAGCTATTTCTCCACCGAGAAGACGCGTAAAATGTTGCAGGGGAAATCCTTGTTAACCGGAAATGTAATGTCGGCACTGTTGGGTATTGTAACTCCTTTTTGCTCGTGTTCCGCAATTCCCTTGTTTTTGGGTTTTGTTGAAGCAGGCATTCCCATTGGTGTTACCTTTTCGTTTTTAATTGCAGCACCTATGGTAAACGAGGTTGCGCTTGTTTTGTTGGTTGGTTTGTTTGGCTGGAAAGTGGCGCTAATTTATGTAGCCACCGGTTTAACGATTGCCATTCTTTCGGGTTGGCTGATCGGGAAATTGAAAATGGAAAAATACGTTGCCGACTGGGTTTACAACGTAAAAGCAAATGCCGAGGGCGTTGAAGAAGAAAGGCTTTCGTTTAGCGACCGTATTCAGAAAGGATTTGATTCGGTTCGCGAGATAGTGGGTAAAATCTGGATTTACATTATAATTGGTATCGCTGTTGGGGCCGGGGCGCACGGTTATGTTCCGGAAGATTTCCTTGGCTCGCTTCTTGGAAAAGAAAACTGGTACGGTGTTCCGCTGGCCATTTTAATGGGCGTTCCTATGTATTCCAACGCAGCCGGAATTATCCCCATTGTTAGTGTACTGATCGAAAAAGGAGTGTCGCTGGGTACTGCCCTGGCATTTATGATGTCGGTAATTGCCTTATCGCTCCCCGAAATTATCATCCTGAAGAAGGTTTTAAAGTGGCAATTAATTGCTGCATTTGTGGGCATTGTTGCTGCAGGAATTGTAATCGTAGGTTTCATTTTTAACTATGTGATGTAATTGTTTCAACTAACGATAAAACTCAAAAAATGAAAACAAAAACCATTGGATTTATTGGTGGCGGAAGGATCACAAAGATCTTTCTGCAGGCGTTTAAAAACAAAAAAGTTGTTTTTGAGAACGTTAAAGTATTTGAACCAAACAGCGAAACGCTGAGTGCACTGCAAAATTTATTTCCGGATATTGACGTTGCCGATTCGGCACAAGAGGCCGCCCAGCAGAAATTGGTAGTTTTAGCTGTTCATCCGCCGGTAATGGCCGAAACACTGGCGGCCATAAAAGATATGGTTACAGAAGATACGCAGGTACTTTCGCTGGCACCAAAAGTTACTATTGAGAAAATTGCCGCTGCTTTGGGAACTTCAAAGGTTGTTCGCATGATTCCTAATGCAACGTCCTTTATCAACAAAGGATATAATCCTGTGGCTTTTCACCCGGAAACTGATAAAAGGGCCAAAAAGAGTTTCATGAAACTGGTTAAAGCTTTAGGCAAAAACTTTGAGGTTGCAGAGAACAAACTGGAAGGATACGCCATTGTTTCGGCCATGTTGCCAACCTATTTCTGGTTTCAGTGGGAAGAGATGCTAAAAGTAGCTGTAGTCACTGGTTTGGATGAGAAAGAAGCAAAAAAAGCTGTGGAGGCCACATTGAAAAAATCGCTGTCAATTTTCTTTAAATCCGGATTAACAGCCGATGAGGTAAAAGATCTGATTCCGGTAAAACCAATTGGCGATGCAGAAGAGCAGATTAAGGAAATTTACGAGACTAAACTGTTGGGTTTATATGATAAGATCAAGGCTTAATAAAGTTACTGATTTGATGAAATTGAAGGAGGGTCGCCTAAAGGGTTACCCTCTTTTTTTGATCTCCGAAACCATAAATATTTTGGGCTTTAAGAGTTCGTTAACATATTTTTTAGAACAAAGGCCGGGTTTTGGCCGTTTAAAATTACCTTTGCATGCGAATAAAAAAAAACGAAAATTAATATGGACGAAGGCCCGTATCATAGAGAATTAAAAAATAACTCTTACCGCTAGGAGCCAAATTACCTCCTGCCGGTAACAAACAGAGGAGGTAATACCATGTTGAAAATTTTCAAAACCTTTGGTGGATACAACGAAATTGAAAAGCCGGAAAGCGGTTGCTGGATTAATGTTACGCAACCCAACGCCAACGAAATAGAACTACTTACTAAAGACTTTAATGTGCCACAGGATGTTGTGCGCGATATTCTCGATACCGATGAGCGTTCGAGGATTGAGCACGATGACGACTGGTCGCTGATTATTATCCGTATTCCGGTGCCCGACAAGGACAACGGAGTTCCGTATTTTACGGTGCCGCTCGGGATATTTATGACCGATAGTTTTACCATTACTATTTGTCAGGTGGAAAACGAGGTGCTACCTTACGATAGCCCGTCGCTGTACCGCGATAATGTTCGGCCGGTGAAAGACGTACTGAATTTTGCGTTGAAACTATTCCTGCGCACCGCCAATACTTATTTACGTTACCTGAAATACATTAACCAGCAAACCGCCATTATTGAGCAGGATCTGGAAAAATCGATCCGAAATAAGGAATTGAACCGACTGCTGAAAATGGAAAAATGCCTGGTGTTTTTTATTACATCGATAAAAGCCAACGAACTGGTTTTGGCCAAGCTAAAAAATGGAAACCGACGCTCGATTAGTGAGATCAACGAAGATTTGCTGGAAGATGCCATAATCGAAAACAAACAGGCGCTTGATATGGCACAGATTTATTCCGACATTCAAAGTGGAATGATGGATGCTTTTGCTTCGGTTATTTCAAACAACCTGAACGTGGTAATGAAACAGCTGGCTTCCATTTCCATTATTTTAATGATCCCGACACTTGTAGCCAGTTTTTACGGAATGAACGTACCAAACAATTTGGAAACACATCGTTGGGCATTTTTTCTCATCCTCGGAATTTCGGTAGTTCTGGCACTTATCGGTATCCTGATTTTCCGAAAACGAGAGTGGTTCTAAAATCAATATACCTTTAGTAAATAATTCACTTTAACCGATTATCCTTTCAATAAAATTTTTTGGGACTTTTACTCCAACCCTGAAGGGTGAAACCAAAAAAATCAATCTGGTTCCCTTTAGTGTTTAGGGTAAAACAGATTGAATTTTTCAATGAATCTGTTAAAGTAGCAATAATCAGTTTACCGTAATTTAATGATTTGTTTGGATGTATATATACGTCGGATTTGTTTTTTGACGTATATTTGCGTCAAAACAAGCAACAATGGTACAATCAAAGACAGAATTATTTGAGGAGGAGCTAAAAACACAGGCTGCCTGGTTTAAGGTGTTGGCGCACCCGGCACGTTTAAAAATATTGCAGTACCTGTCGGAAGCCAACAGTTGCATTACCGGTGATCTTTCGGAAGAATTACCATTGGGCAGAACCACCGTAAATCAGCACATTAAAGAGTTGAAAGAAGCAGGTTTGATACAAGGGCATATCGAAGGTGTTCGGACTAAATATTGTTTGAACCCGGAGAAAATTGCTGAGGTGAAAGCCGTAATCGAAGAATTCTTAAGTGCCCTGAATGCTGGTGATTATGAATGTAAATAAGCGTGATATGTATAGCTGTATTTTACTAAAAATGAATATACATATTAAATATCAATTCGTTTACGCTTATCCGCCAGCGGGTGGAAGCGAATTGATTGTTACTGGTCCCTTTAGGGACGGGGTAGTCAGTGATAATCAATTTGCAGAATAGGAATTAGCTGAAATTCAATCATAGCCAAAAAATAAATAATTTATAAAATGAAAGTATTAATTCTTTGTACAGGTAATAGCTGCCGCAGCCAGATGGCACACGGCTTTTTACAATCGTTCGATGCGCGTATTCAGGTAGAATCGGGAGGCACCGAAGCTTCCGGAAAACTCAACCGAAAAGCCGTGAAAGCAATGGCCGAAATTGGGATCGATATCAGCGGACATACTTCCGATTCGGTTCAGAAATTCTTAAACGACAAATGGGATTATGTAATTACCGTTTGTGGTGGTGCCAACGAAAATTGCCCGGCTTTTTTCGGTGAAGTGAAAAACCGCCTGCACATTGGTTTCGACGATCCGTCGCATGCCACCGGCACCGACGAGTTTATCTGGAGCGAGTTTATCCGGGTGCGCGACGAAATAAAAGAACGGTTTTTTAAACTATACGAGGACGAGATTAAACCGCAATTATAACAGGAACATGAATTTTCATTCTTTAAATTCATAAAAAGAAGAACGAAAATTGGCTCAGGACGAACTTCGTTTCACCGGGAGTCAGATTGAATACGACTGAAATAAACAATTTTTAGGAAATGAAAGCAGAGGACTTAAAGCTTATTGTAAAAGAAAAATACGGCGAAATTGCTTCGAAAAGTAATTTGCTGAAAGAAAATTCTTGTTGCGGCGTTTCGGGTTGTTGTGGCGACTTCGAGTTCAGTATGATTGGCGAAGAGTATAACAATATTGCAGGGCACAATCCTGATGCCGACCTTGCATTGGGCTGTGGATTGCCAACGCAATATGCCGGAATAAAAATCGGCGATAGTGTTTTAGACCTTGGATCGGGAGCCGGAAACGATTGTTTTGTTGCACGCGCTATTGTTGGCGAAACAGGGCATGTTACAGGAATTGATTTTACCGATGAGATGTTGAAAAAAGCCTTCCAAAACCTAAAAAAATCAGGAATTAAAAATATGGATTTCGTTAAAGGCGACATTGAAAATATGCCTTTAAACGACAACACATTCGATGTTGTGATCAGCAATTGTGTGCTTAATCTTGTTCCCGATAAACAACGGGCATTCAGCGAAATTTACCGGGTATTAAAATCGGGCGGGCATTTCTGTATTTCTGACGTGGTAGCATTGGGTAATTTGCCACAAAAATTACGTGAAGCTGCCGAAATGTATGCAGGTTGCGTTTCCGGGGCGATTCTTAAGGAGGAATACCTGGCGCTGATAAAAGAGCAGGGTTTTGCTGATGTTGAAGTAAAAGCAGAAAGGGAGATTAAAATTCCTGAGGATGTTTTGTCGAAATACATTTCTTCCGAAACCATCAATGAGATTCAGCAAAACAAAGTAGGGATTTTTAGTATTACGGTTAATGGAACAAAAAATGGGTAACAGCAAAAAACAAATCGGATTTTTTGAAAAATACCTCAGTTTGTGGGTGGCAATTTGTATTGCTGTTGGAATTGGCATTGGGCACCTGGCCGGAGACAGTATACAGGTATTGAGTAATATGGAAATTTACAAGGTGAATATTCCGGTTGCTGTTTTAATCTGGATGATGATTTACCCCATGATGCTTCAGGTTGATTTTTCGAGCATCAGGAATGTGGGGAAACGCCCCAAAGGTTTAATCCTTACTTTAATTGTAAACTGGCTGATAAAACCTTTTACCATGGCATTTTTTGCCTGGATATTTTTCTCCAAACTATATTCAGCTTTTATCTCGCCCGAACAGGCAGGTGAATACATTGCCGGCGCGATACTGCTGGGAGCAGCGCCATGTACCGCAATGGTATTTGTATGGAGCTATTTAACCAACGGAGACCCGAATTACACCCTGGTACAGGTTTCGGTTAACGACCTGATTATTTTGGTTGCGTTTATCCCGATCGTTGGTTTTCTTTTGGGCATAACAAATATTACCATTCCGTACGACACGCTGGTTGCCAGTATTATAGTATTTGTGGTAGTGCCGCTTCTGGCGGGTTATTTCACTCATAAAGTACTTGTTAAACGTAAGGGGGAAGAATGGTTTAAAAACACGTTTCTTCCGAAGTTTAAACCGGTTTCAATAATTGCCTTGTTGCTTACACTGGTTTTGTTGTTTGCTTTTCAGGGAAATATTATCGTTAATAACCCGCTGATTATTGTGCTGGTGGCCATTCCGCTGGTTATTCAAACCTACTTTATCTTTTTTATTGCCTGGTTTGGTGGAAGGAAATTGAAATTACCGCACGCCATTTGTTCTCCGGCAGCAATGATCGGTGCCAGTAATTTTTTCGAATTGGCCGTGGCTGTTGCAATTGCTTTGTTCGGGTTACAATCGCCGGCGGCAATGGTTACAGTGGTAGGTGTTTTGGTTGAAGTGCCGGTAATGCTCTCGCTGGTGAAGCTGGCCAATAAGTGGAAGTATTAAACCATGCCCTGATGAAAAGAATGAGTTAATGTGATTATCTATCATCAGGGGGCACTAAACAAGAAAGAGATTCCTCGCTTTGCTCGGAATGACAAAGGGTTAGACATTTTAGATTGTTGGGGGATGTTTTGGCGGCCTTGCCGCCAAAACATCCCCCAACCTAAACTCTCTCACTAGTTGTCATTCTGAGCGAAATAAAATGAAGCGAAAGAATCTTTAATTGAATATCCGTATTTAGTCATAGTCCAGTAATTCCAGCAATAACCAGCCTGTCAAAGAGTTTTTCTCCAAAATACCTCCGGTTTAGCTTGTAGACGAACTCATTCAAATACATTTGAAGGTATTTCCCCTTAATCTTGTGGTAATTACCAAGGAAGTTTCGTTTAGCATTGCTTATTGTAATATGAACCCAACGCAATGTTTCTTTGGTGAGCTTTTCGCTTGACTTTTCAGAAAAATGAAGTTCCACATAATCCGAAATATCAACATAAGACGTACTGTCGTCGGTAAATACAATACTTTTTTCATCAAAAGATTCCCTGACCGTATCATTAATTTCATCTGCATGGTGACTCTCAAGAACCCTGGCTTTGAAGTAACGGCATTGACTTGTTTTTTCCCCGGTCTCTACATCTTCAAGCTGAGCCGACTCTGCCATTACTGATACCGGCGACTTGCCTGCAGCACCACGTCCTCTTTTCCCTCTCGACTTTTCCACTTCAGAAGATTCTACTGTAAAATATCCCTCGTCCATTTCAATCATCCCCTCCAAGGTATAACGCGCATCGCGGTTACCCATGGCTTTACGAAGTTTGTGTACCATTGCCCAAACAGGCTCATAGCGTTTCATTCCAAGTTGCTTTTGGATTTCCTTGCTGGAAAAACCTTTTTTGGTGGCAGTCATTAAGAACATGGTTTTGTACCAGATCATGAACGATAGGTTTGATCCCTGCATTATAGTGCCACTACGCAATGAAGTACGGTGTCTACACTTTTTGCACTCGTAACTCCAGCGACTTTTTATCCAGTAATGCTCTGTATGTCCACATTCCTTGCAGACTACACCTACCTTGTCCCTTTCCTCTTTAAAATGGTTTCGGCAAGCTTCCTCGCTATCAAAATGTGCTGTGAAAGTAAATAGGTTCATCTATATCGTTTTAACTACCTTAAAGATAATGAAATAAATCAAATTATGAGTATTTACGGATATTCAATATCTTTAATATTATATAATCATTAGTGGACAGCGATTTCATTCAATCCCTCATATTAAAAGAACAGGTAATAGGTAGCTGATGAGCTAAATGTTACCTGTTTTTTGTTTTACCCCTTTCGCAGAAACTCAAAAGGAGTGTTCTCATTGCAACTGCTATCTTTGTACTACCAAAAACAAAAACCAAAATGATCGATTTTATAATAGATAAGCAGAAATGTACCCAATGTGGTTTGTGCGCTGCCGATTGCCCAACACTGGTAATCAACCCAAAAAGTGAATACCCTGAAATAAAAGAAGGCAAAGAAGCGCTGTGTATAAAATGTCAGCATTGTTTGGCGATTTGTCCAACTGGTGCACTGTCAATCTTGGGGAAGAAGCCGGAAGACAGCATTCCGGTTAAAAAGAATATTGTCGATCCGGAGGCACTGGCGCAGCTGGTGAAAACACGCCGCTCGATCAGAAAATTCAAAGCCGATGAGTTGGCGCCTGAATTTATTCACGAATTGCTGGAAACAGCCGCTTATGCGCCAACCGGGCACAACAAAAATGCGGTGCTGCTATCGGTAGTCGATAACAAGAATGATCTGGCAAAATTTAGAGAACATGCATATGCCGGTATCAAAAAGGCTTCCGACGAAGGAAAACTTCCTGCACCGATGGCATTTATGAACGATTTTCAGCGTTTGTGGTACAGCAAACAAATTGATGTTGTTTTCCGCAATGCTCCGCATTTATTGATTGCATCAGCACCAAAAACAATTGCCACGCCCGAAACCGATGGCACCATTGCTTTAAGCTATTTCGAACTGCTGGCCAACAGTAACGGCATCGGAACGCTGTGGAATGGTTTTGTAAAATGGATAATTCGCGATATCGTTCCTGAATTAGGACGGAAAATTGGTCTTCCCGAAGATCATGTAATCGCAGGTGTGTTGCTTTTCGGAAAACCCGCCGTGAAATATGCACGCTCTGTTCAAAGCGAAGGACTGCACCTGAACCGGATTAAACTGCAGTAAAATTGAAATTGCCGGAGGTATAAAGTTTATCTTTTAAATAAGTGGTTATATTTGCCTCCTTAACACAATAGCCGCAAAAGGTATTGTGGACAAACTAAAAACTAAATCAGAAAAATTATGCATGCCACTTAATGGCAATGCCGTTTTATTTATGGAAAAACGACGAGTTGTAATTACCGGGCTTGGAGCACTTACGCCTATCGGAAATAATATTAACGAATTTTGGAAAAATGCAGTGGCCGGAACCAGCGGTGCAGCACTTATTACCAAATTCGATACATCTAATTTTAAAACAAAATTTGCCTGCGAGCTCAAAGAGTTTGATGCAAAGGAACATCTCGACCGGTCGGATATTAAATGTACCGACCTGTTTTCGCAATACGCGCTGGTTACCACCTGCGAAGCTTTGAGGGATAGTGGCCTGGATCTGGCAAGCATCGATCCGTACGACATTGGCGTGATATGGGGCTCGGGCCAGGGAGGCATGGACTATTACGAAAAAGAAGCAAAAGTTTATGCCCAAACCGGCATTCCTCGTTTTAGTCCGATGTTGGGGCCAAAAACCCTTATAAATATGGCATCGGGAATGATTTCGCTAAAGTATGGTCTGAAAGGAATGAGCTTTACCACATCGTCGGCTTGTGCCACCTCGAACACGGCAATTATGGATGCCTACAGCTACATAAAACTGGGAAAAGCCAAGGTTTTTGTAACCGGAGGATCGGAAGCCGGGATTATTGAAATGGGAATCGGTGGTTTTAATTCCATGCGTGCTTTGTCAGTAAACAACGAGCACTCTGAGCTGGCATCGCGGCCGTTTGATGTAAACCGCGATGGCTTTGTGATGGGAGAGGGCGCAGGAACGCTGATTCTGGAAGATTACGAACACGCCAAAAAACGTGGTGCAAAAATTTATGCCGAAATTGTTGGCGCTGCCATGACTTCGGATGCCTACCATGTAGCTGCATCGCATCCCGATGGCGAAGGCGCTGCCAAATCGATGGAGTTGGCATTATACGAGGCCGGAATAAAACCCGATGAGGTGGATTACCTGAATGCGCACGCAACATCGACACCCATTGGCGATATCAGCGAAATAAATGCGGTGCGCCGCTTGTTTGGCGAAAATCCGCAGAACCTGAAAATCGGTGCATCAAAATCGATGACGGGCCATTTGTTGGGAGCTGCCGGAGCCGTTGAATCGATTCTTTGTATAAAAGCCATCGAAAACGGAATAATCCCACCTACGATCAATACCACCGTTATCGATCCTTTAATTCCGGACACGATAAATATTGTTACCGGAGAAAGTATTCATGCCAAAGTTGATGTGGCTATTACCAACAGTTTTGGTTTTGGCGGGCATAATGCTACTTTGGTGTTTAAAAAGTGGGTGGAATAGGTTGCACGCAGAGTTCGCAGATAACCGCTGATTTATTTCATCCGTGTAATTCTGCGAAATCTGCGAGAAACTATTTCTGTGCTTCCTGTAAGCGGAAAATATCGTACTGTTTCCGGTCGTATGGATAATCCCAGCAACCCATTCGGTGGTACAGATTGCCGCCAAAACCTTTTTTGTAAATATGCACACCGTGTAAAGGGTGACTGCTGTCTAGGTTAGGTGCCGAGCCAAACATATCGTATTCGGTGCAACCCCATTCTTTCGAGATGCGTATCGACTCCCATTGCAGCGCATAACTGGCCATTAAATTGTCTTTACACGAGGTGGAGGCGCCATACAAATAGGTGCCGCGTTTTCGCGATAATACCAAAAACATCGACGACAGAAAACGCCCGTCAATATCGGCCATTAGCATTTTTACTGTTACGCCGTTTTTGCTGTTGTCCTGGTTTTTCAAAATCGACGAAAAATACTCCTGACTTTGCATAGCCATGTTATGACGTATGGCCGTATCGTAATACAATTTATACCAGTCGCCAATTTGCTCCAGCCCGTATTCGCGCACCCGAATCCCTTTTTTATTGGCCTTGCGTACGTTGTAGCGGGTATTGTAGCGCATGTTGTACATTAACTCCTGCTCGTTTAAAGTAAGGTCGAGAAAGAAGGTATTTTTTGGCAGGTTGTCCTCGATACTCTTCTTTACATTACCGGTAACGGTGTTAAAATTTAGCCGGTATTCCTGTGTATGGGCGGGTGGCGGACCAATCCAGTTTCCCTGCTCATCAAAATAATCATCTTCGGCGGCCCACTGGTTTTCCCAGGTCAGGTCGTAACGGATAAAAATACAGTTAGCAGGCAGGTGCGGTCGTATCGATTCGGATAACTGCTCTAAAAGCAGCCCCTGGTTTTCAAAGGTGGGTTCCATTTTCGGGCCATACGGAACATAGGCAAAACAAGCATTGGGGTTTACATACTTGATGAGTACCAGCAAATCTTCGCCTTTTTTCTCCAGCGAATTGGCGCTGGTAACCAATAAATCGCGCGAAATAGTGAGCTCAAAACCTTTCGGAATAAAACCCTGGTTGCGTTTTATACGGCCCCAAAAAGTGGTTTGTGGTAAAATGTTTGTTGTCTGAAGTTCCTCAATGTCTTTCTTCGCCAGCTCGCAAATCATACTTCCCTGATTATAATTTTGTTTTGGCCCGCGAAACTATACAAATCATTAGCGAATAAAAATTGTGGAGGGGTGATTTTTAAGAAGTTAAACTTGAGATAACATGCTGTTTAGGCTGCTAAGTGCTCGATGATTTCATAATTAATCTTATCATTCTAGGTGTTTTTATGATGTCTCCATCCTGTTTAGGAATAGTAGATGAGATCCGGAGGATTTATAGAAAAACATTGTTTGAGATGATTAAATATGGGATGTTGCCTTATGTGCATCCCTTTTTTCTAACCAAGTAGCTCTTGCGGACTACTCTAAAAAGTAGCGGACTTTCAGTCCTTTGCCAGCTGAGGGGTAAAGCCCCGGCACATTATAGCATCGTCCGTAAGGGCGATGATTACGGATTGAATAGCAGAATTGGCTTTTTCCCACCGGGCTAAAACCACGGTGCAAAAATTAAAATTCAATTCCCTTACGCGCCTGCACACCTTTTTGGTAGTAGTGTTTTACTTCTTTCATTTCGGTAACCAGGTCGGCCAGTTCAATAATTTCGTCGGGAGCATAACGGCCGGTAAGCACCAGCTCCAGGTTGGCGGGTTTGTTGGTAATCAACTCAATTACTGCTTCAATAGAAATGAGTTTATAATGCAGCGCAATAAAAATTTCATCAAGAATAATTAAATCGTAGCGCTCCGATTTAACCAGCACTGCAATTTCATTTAAACCATGTTGAGTCGCTTCAATATCAGCATCAGTAGGCTCTTTTACAATAAAACATCCGCGGCCGTATTGTTTTAAATCAACCTCAGGGAGATAGTTTTCTATGGCTTTAATTTCCGAGTAAGGCTTTCCTTTAACAAATTGTGCGATAAATACTTTTTTCTCGGCTCCTGAGGCCCGCAAAGCCAGTCCAAACGCTGCTGTTGTTTTGCCTTTTCCGTTTCCGGTGTATATGTGTACGTAACCTTTCATTGTCTGTGATTTGTTTTTTGGTAAAAGTAGTTTCTTTCGGAGGGTTTTAAAAATAATTGTGATTGGAGAAGAAATGTATTAACCAGAATTAAATGCTTTACCTTTTTGTCCCTGATGTAAAGTACGGGATTTGGCTGTGGCCGATTTTCAATTCGCAAGCTCAACTGTCGGCATTTTCCCTTAAGAAGGGAAAATGGTTTTTGGGATTAGCAGATATGAGGTTTGATTCGGTAGCTGAAATTTGCTATAGTTAGTGTTAGCCGGCTCCCCTTGTTGAGGGGAGCTCCCGAAAGGCTGTATGTTTGTAAAAGTGCATAAGCATCCAAGTTTTGTAAATTAGTTTTTGCGAAACAAAAAAGATGAACACTTATGCAAGGGAAAGTTAAAACAATTAGTTTTCATGGACAAAACATTTATATAGGAATCGATGCCCATTTAAAAAATTGGACAGTAACGGCAATGACTGAAAATAGTTTAACCAAGACGATATCACAAAATCCTGATGCAGGGACTTTGTATACTTACCTTCAACGTACTTTTCCCGGGGGTAATTATTTATCTGCTTATGAAGCTGGTTTCTGTGGATTCAGCGCTCACCGAAATTTAGAGAAGTATGGTATAAAAAGTATTGTAGTCAATCCAGCCGAAATTCCGACTACAGATAAAGAACGCAAACAAAAAGAAGATCGTCGCGATAGTCGTAAGATAGCCCGTTCATTAAAGAACGGGGAACTCACCGGTATTCATGTCCCTGATAAAGAAACAGAAGAACTAAGGTCGCTGGTACGTTACCGTAAAACATTGGTAAAAGAAATATCAAGACATAAAAGCCGGATAAAATCACATCTTCATTGTTTTGGTATTGCGATTCCCAGCCCGCTGGCCCAGGCTTCCACATACTGGTCCGGGAAATTTACCCAATGGCTCGAAGAGGTACAACAGTCTACTCCTTATGGAGGTATGGTTTTACAAAGCACATTGGCAACAGTAAAACATTTAAGGGCAGAGCTGTTAAAAATAAACCGTAAGTTAAGAGAGCTGGAGAAAGAAGTGATGTATGGTTTTAAGATCAAGCTACTCAGGAGTATTCCTGGTATAGGCTTGATAGTAGCAGTTACCCTGCTTTCAGAACTTGAAACTATTTTACGGTTCAAGAACCTTGATAAATTGTGTTCATTTGTTGGGCTTGTGCCCAGAACAAATACATCAGGAGAGAATGATAAAACAGGAAAGATTACTTCTCGTTCAAACAAGCCACTTAGAGGCATAATTATAGAAGCCGCCTGGATAGCTTCACGGAACGATCCGGCTTTGGCACAGTGTTACTTAGAACTTTGTAAAAGAATGAAGCCCAACAAGGCAATTATAAAAATTGCAAAGAAATTACTGAACAGGATAAGATATGTAATGAAAAATGAAAAAGAATATGTGCATTCAGTTGTACAGTAAAATCCAGACTGGTGCTAAAAACACTTCAATGATAAAGAGACCGTTACTTTGCCCTTGCAGCCCGTAAGGTGTCTGTTTCCGAGAGGCTGCGGCTCTTATCTATAATAAATTGAACACAGGTATGCGGCCCGTTTTTAGGTGTCCGTTAATAGAAGGGTGTTTTTATAGACCGGATTTGGAAAACCAGGAGGGGTAACCAACGGCGAAATTTTATACCGAAGGTTACTTCAAATCCTTAGCGGGCATCGAACCCGCTAAGGATTTAACCAGGAGAGGAAAACCTGCTGGCTCTGTATTGCCCGAAGGTATTATTTTGAAGAAATACAAATAGCTAATAATGAGCAAAATACTAAAAATAAAATTTGGATTACAACATAGAAGGGTGAGGGGTAACGGATTATAATTTTCTATTTTGAATAGCAAGTCTTTTACTGTTTTGCTTTATCCTTTTTGTCCCCGACGTAAAGTACGGGATTTGGCTGTGGCCGATTTTCAATTCGCAAGCTCAACTGTCGACATTTTCCCTTAAAAAGGGAAAACAGCTTTGTTGATTAGCCAGCAAAGTATTGATTTTGCTCCAGCAATATACTTAGCTTGTTTTTATCCGGCTCCTCTGATGAACTCTCGAGAAGGGGAGGGCGAAAGCTCTTCAAAACAAAAAAGCCCGGGGCTGTATGCGTAAAATCAATACAGCCCCGGGCTAGAATTTTGGAGTTTCCGGTTTCTTAATCAACCACAAACTTCACCCCAAACGAAAACATTGATGCGGTGAACGCCGAATCGCGATCGTATTTGTGGTATTTCAAATCGATGCTTTTTAAGCCCAGTTTCCAGATATGTCCTTTGGTAAACACATCGGTGTAGCTAATACCAAAACCGTAGTTGTTGGCCGAAAATTCCGACAGGTCGTAGTCCGAGGTGTAAAATTCCTCGGTAGATAAATGCTTGTTGTACGGCGCAAAATAGTCGGCAGCCGTTTGGTAGTAAAACCGGTACGACGGATACACCGTAAACTTATCGGTAATTTTTACCGGAATTTCCAGGCTTGCCGTGTGCGAAGTAATTCCCCAGTCGTCGGTGTAATAGCGGTAAAAGGTGCGCAGCGTTACCCGGTGGTTTACAAAATAGTTGAGGCGGGCCCCCAGTGCAATTTTAAAGCGCGAGTCGGGCAGGCGCTCCACGTCGTCGGCCAAATGGAAGTTTTCGTAAAAATAGTCCTCCTTGTCGGCAAAATATACGCGGTGGTATGGAGTGGAAAGCAATCCATCCTGCAGAATAAAATCGGCAGAAACATAAGCTGTCATTCGGCTCGAAAGGATTTGAGAAAGACCAATACTTGCCGAGTAGGAGTTTCGTCCTTTGCTCTGATGCTCGGTAAACGACGGTTCGTAACCCAGAACTATTAGTTCGAAGGTGCTGCCGTTAAAGTCGTCTTCGTCATCCATCATATAATCATCTTCATCCGGTTCATCATTCCCCGGAGGACGAAGTTCGATAGGGTAGATGAGGCTCCAGGTGTCGAGATAAACATTTGCGTTCAGCGATAATTCGGTGTTTTTCTCGTTGAATAACCAGGTACGGCCTGCGCCAAAACCAAATGAGGTGTAGTCAAATTCAGCCGAAACCGATAAGTTGGCATTCCACAGCCGGTTTCTATCGTCGGAGCTGTGGCTGTAACTTCCCACCACATTTCCCCATACATCCGATTTTGAGGCACCACTGCTGGCCACAAATGGATCGGCCGGCTGTTTGCCATCAAAAGGATTAATGTTACTCGACGAGGCCGAAGTGTAGGCCGAAATATTCGCGTTAATGGTCAGTACATCGTCGTCGTTCAACGGAACAGCTACAACAATTGTTGGCGAAAGATCTTGTAATTCTTCTGTTCCTTGGCCACCGGTAACAGCGGCATTCTCTCCGTCCTGCTCGTAATAGTTTAGCAGGAAATCTATCTCGGTATGTTCCAGTACACGTTTTTTGTATTCGCCCTGATTGTCGTCCTGGGCTTTTACAGCCAGCACTGAAACAAACAATATTAAACTAAATAAATATTTCATGTTTTAAATTCGATTTAATTGCAGCCGCATCCGCCACCGGTTTTACCTCCGTTTGCTCCCGATGCAGCTTCCCGGTACGATTGAAAAGTAGTTTGGAATTTGTCGATCTTGCGGTCGGCCAGTGCCATATCCGGATCGTTTATATTTACCTTCTCGTACTCTTTAAGCACTGTGCACGAACTGAAAAGCATCATGCCCAGTCCGGCGAGTAAAATGATTTTCTTCTTTAGCGTCATTCTGTTTCGATTTTAATATGATCTGATTGATGGATATTTCCTTTATCGTCAACGATTATACATTCTATTTGAGGCAGCTGGTTTATACGGTCGAGCCCTACCTCAATTCCCATTACAAAAATTGATGTTGCCAGTGCATCGGCCAGTTCGGCCATAGGCGCAAATACGGTTGCACTGATGATGCCGTGCGCCGGATAACCGGTTCGCGGATCGATGATGTGTGCGTAACGAATTCCGTTAAACTTCACATATTTTTCGTAGTCGCCGGAAGTAACCACCGCACCATTTTTTATAGGTAGAAGTGCAAAAGCCTTGTTTTTGTTCATCGGGTTGGTAATAGCCACTTTCCAGTAACTACCGTCGGGTTGTTTGCCCCAGGTATTCATATCGCCCGATGCGTTGATGATGCCAGCGCTCACTCCTTGGCTCATCAGCAATGCTTTGGCTTTGTCGGCAGCATAACCTTTACCAATGGCACCAAACCCGATCTTCATTCCTTGTTTTTTCAGGAAAACGGTTGAAGCTGTTTTATCCAAAACAATGTTCTGATAGCCGACCTTTGCCACCGATGCTGCAATGGTTTCTTCCGAAGGCATCCCGGTCATACTTCCATCGAAATGCCAGATGCGATCCATCGAAGCGTAGCTGATGTCGAAAGCACCATCGGTGAGTTCCGAAATACGAATGGCACGTTCGATCAGCGCAAAAAGTTCGGGCGATACTTTTACAGCCTGTATTCCTGCATTTTTATTTATCGCCGACGTTTCGGAGTTGACATCCCACGATGAGATCAGCTTTTCAATGCGCTGAATTTCAGTAATTGCCAGATCAATATAGCCGTTTCCTTCCTGTTCGTTGTTGGCAACAACGGTAATGTCGAAGCGGCTTCCCATAAGTTTTAGCGTTCGTTTATAAGGTTGCTGGCCAAAAACCGGCAGCCCCAATGTCGCTAAAACCAATAGTATTACCATGTGGCGAACCATTAGTTCACAAAGGTTTCAATATGTTTAATGTATTCGTTGGGCGAGAGTTTTTTGTAGCCCGTTTCGCCCAGCACCTTGCCGTTTTTATCCAACACTACCACCAGCGGGAAAAAACCTTTCTGATTGTACTTTTCGGCCAGTTGTTTGTTGGCTTTCACCTGTTCGCTGTCGGGCTGGTTCTTTTTTTGGCGCGGAAAATCGGCTTTATAAAGCACGAAATGTTTTGCCGAATAGATTTTAAATTCATCTGAATTCCAGATCTCGTTCTCCAGTTTCATGCACGGCGCACACCAATCCGATCCTGAAAATACAAGGATTACGGGTTTGTCTTCTGCTTGTGCCGTTTGTAATGATTGCTGAAAATCGCTTTGCCAGTTTTGACCAAACGAGATACCCGAAAAAATAAGGGTAAGTAGAAAAGTCAATGAGGCAATTTTTAAAATTAGTTGTTTGCTCATTGTTCTATATTATAAAGATTATCGAATCATGTGGATAATTCGATATGTATAACTGTTGATTTCCTAAAATGTTTTGTGAGATTGGAAATTTAACAGAATTTAAATGTCGAAGATCAGTGGGATAGAGCTAGTTCGAATCAATAATGCTGTTTCGTCATGCTGAATTTATTTCAGCATCTCAATTTTGAGAAAGATTCCGAAATAAATTCGGCATGACGGCCTGACTATGTTCAATTTACATGACATTAATCTTCCAATGGAATATTATTTTGGCCGTTAACAATAAGGTGAAACCCTAGCTGTTCTGCCTTGCCAACATCATTTTCGGCAATCCGGATTACAATTAAATTACCGGTAGAACATGAGCAAGCCAAACAAACCGGGCCTGAATAGTAATTGATTTTTTGAACCGAATAAACTGCAATGTTATTGTTTTCGAGATAGGCTGTTACAGCATGTCTATAATCGTCGGTGCCCTCGTAAAAGTCGTCCCAGCCATTCATGCATCCGGTTTCAACAATGTCCATTTCAATACCTTTTTCGTCGTTGCAGGCAGCAATAACAAATAGAAGTGCGGAAAGAATCAGGAGAATACGTTTCATAACTGCAGTTTGGGTTAAGATGGTTTTATACGATTAAAGGTTGCGTTGTTGGGGTTCGGTTACTTCGCCGGCTTTATAAAAACGTGTTGTAGGATAAGCAAATTGAATATCCGTTTCTTTATTGAATGCGGTAAGAATGTTTTGCCACAGTATATTTTCCGATCCGCGACGTTGCCGTGGATTGCACAGGTAGCGAATGGTTAAGCGCACGCCAAAGTCCATTACTCTGGTATATACAATTGGTGTGAGGTGCTTGTAATAAATCATATAGTTTTTACTGGCTTCCTGAATTTCTTTTTGTGCCTTAATGTGAATGTCTTTCGAATAATCGTGAATAATCGTGTCCAATATATCTTTGGCTTTTTCCCAGTTGCTTTCAAAAGTAACGTTCACTTTTATTTCGTTCCAGATGTACTCAAAACCGGTGCTGAAATTGGCCTGCGGCTCAAGGAAAACCTTGCCATTGGGCATATGAATAATGCGGCCTGTGCTTTGGTCGGCGTCAACCCAGTTCCCGATTTCGAGAATGGTAAACTGAAAAAGCCTGATATCGATAACATCGCCGGTGTGCGGGCCAACCTGCACGCGGTCGCCTACATGAAAAGGCTTACGAACTACAATAAAAAACCACCCGGCCAGGTTGGTCAGCGGGTCTTTCAAGGCAATGGCGATACCGGCGGTGAATAACCCGAGAAAAGTTCCGAATTCTTCAAAGGCATGGATCCAAACCGCACTAATCAATATTAATCCGGCAAAAGGAATGATAAACGAGAGGGTGCGTTTCCATGAGTAGCGGATTTTTACATTTTCTGTTTGCCGCCAAACAATACGCAGTATAAGCAGTCGAGTAATCGAAAGAAAGATCAGGATGATGATCGAGATAATTATTTTATGCTGGGTGGCAGCACTTAGTCCTGTTTGGTTGGTAATAAATTCGTTTATCTCTCTCATTTCTATCGCTATTAGCGTTTAGCAGAAGTTACGAAATATTTTGTTTTGTGCAGCAACACCTCTAAGAATGCATTATTCAATGGCTTTTTGTTCTTTCGAGTGAACAAACAAAATTGTACCCAAATCGTCGTAGCCGGCAAAAGTGTTTTCTTTTTCATGTTTTACCATTTCTTCGCGCAGCCCCACCAAAATTAAACCGGCATCTTTCGATGTTTTATTAATGATTGCCCGTGTACTTATTTCGTCGGTACGCTGAATGATTTTGATATTCTTTTCGGTAATCGGCATTCTGCCCGATAATACCAGCTTTTTCATTTCATCCTTCGATTGTTTTACTTCGTTTTCGTGGCAAACCACAAAAATTTCGATGCTCGCCTTTTTCAAATCGGGGTGGCCCAGAATTATAAAACTCAGTAGAATCATCAGGTTGGCATTTTCGGTGTCGAACGAATTGATCCATACGTGGATGCCATTCTGTATTTTCATCTTTTTTTGCGACGATGCCAGTACGCAAATATCAAAATCGCCACTGTTTACCAATGCGAAATTCTCGATTATTCTACCCAGATTAACGGGTTTTTCTTTGTTGTATTCAAAAATAACCATGTTATTCTCCATTCCTGCAACACCCGGAATTTGTATGGCTTGTGCAATTGCCGAGGTGTACGATGGCGAAATAATGGTATCGATGTAAACATAGCTTTCTTCATCTGCTTCATCAAGCATCAGGTTTAGCATATCATCCGCCTTTTCAACGGTTTTTGAGGAATAATACCCTTCGATGAGGTACAGGAAAGTTCCGAATCCGTATCTGTACGATATCCAGCTTAACAATTGAAAAGCGCGGTTGTTGTGCGTGGTTTTATCCGAAATACAAATGGCACTGGGGCGCCACTCGTTTTGTTTTACCATTTTTTTGCGTTTCTGTAAGTGTACCTGCAACTTCCGGTTCAGCTGAAAAAGCGAGTTGGCAAACAGCGATGCAAAATCTTTGCGGTTTTTGTGGTAGTGGTTAATGTACAGGTAAATTAGTGTCATGGCACCGGCTGACAGCAAAGCGTATGAGGTGCTGATTTTAAACATCACCCAAATAGATACCAGGAACCCAACCAGCGAAAGGTACCAGCGCGACCGGAAAGTGGGGCGGTACGATGGCGATGCTCCAAAATGATTCAGAAAAGAGATCAGGCACAGCGATCCGTAGGTAACCATAAAAAACATAGAAATGATTGAAGCAACGGCGTTAACATCACCAAGTGCCACAAAAACAAAAGCAATGGCCACGGTTACTATCGAGGCATTTTGAGGCTCGTTGTCGGCCGGGTTTGCTTTGCTCAGCCAGCGGTTAATTCGTTTCGATGGAAAAGCATGATCGAGTGCCAGCGCCTGCAACGTACGCGGAGCTACCATAACCGAACCTAATGCCGAAGAAATGGTGGATGCCGCCAAACCAAGCGGAACGATTACCGCCCCGGCAATGGCAATTTTACCCATTATCAACTGGTGTTCCGTTAAATCTTCGATGGAGGCCGACATAGTGAGTTTATAAACGATAAAAACGTAAAGTATCATGCCGGAAACCGTTGCCAGTACCGTTCCCATGGGAATGGATTTCGATGGGTTTTTTAAATCGCCCGATAAGCCAACTCCGGCCGTCATTCCGGTAAATGCCGGAAAAATAATGGCGAAAACCACAAAGAAATTCTCGAAGTTTCGAAACTGATCTTTTGAAAAAGTCAGATGAGCGGATTGCGAAAATTCTGTCGATCCGAGAAAGAACATAATGATGGAAATAAACAAAATAGCCACCACAAAATAAAGCGCTTTCACGCCTAAATTGGCTCCTTTTTTTATAATCAGAAGAGCCAGGCCGGCCATAACAGGCAAGCTGATAACCTGCCGCGGCAGAAGAATGTCGTATTTATCGGCCAGCAGGTTAAAAAGAAATTCAAATGCCTCGGTAAAAGCAATCACATAAAATGCCACACTAATGGCTTGCGAAAAGAAAAGTGCAATACCGATTGTTGCGCCAATATTCAAGCCAAACGAGCGCGAGATGATAAAGTATTCGCCGCCGCCTTCAACACGTTTGTTGGTGGCAATCTCGGAAATGGCAAGCGCCGTAGGAATGGTTACCAGGTGCCCGACGAAAATGATGAGGATTACACCCCAAAAGCCCAGCGTACCCACGGCATAACCAAAACGAAGAAATAAAATTGCGCCTAAAATGGTTGATATTGCTGTGAGAAATACCGGCGCTGTTCCAAACTTGTTGCTTTGTGTAGTCATAAATATTCGTTACAAATCTGCGTTCAAAAGATAGAATGTTTTTTGTTATTTATGCTAAACGAAATCAATATTCTGCATAAACAGCAAAACCTTTTTCTACCAGTTCATCGTTAAGTGTTTGCGCGTTGTCGGCCAAACGGATAACTCCAATATAACGGCCGAACTTACCCACATCCTTGTCGGTTTCAACAATCACTTCGTTGTCATTGTTCGCTATCCGCTCAATAACAAATGCTTTTGCTTTCATGCCGTTTTTATATTCTTCCGAATCTTTTTTTACACGGTACGTTTCGGGGGTGTTTATACCACGAAGACGAATACGCTGAAAAGTGGTGATTTTAAATCCGAGATCGATAACCAGGTCGATGGTGTCGCCGTCAACCACACGATCAACCGTTGCTTTGTAGGTGTACATAGTTATGTGTTTTGTTCCCCTCAAGATACGGATTTGGAACTTAATATAGTAGTTTATTTCCTGGTTTTTCAGAAAAGATATGCGCCTGCTCTTATTCGCAATCGGGCGTTTAGTTCTGATAGTTGCTTTGGGTGTAAGTTGTAATATTGTGATTCGTCGATCACAGAGTTAGGACTACCATAGCGGAAGTTCCCTGATGATATTTGCAATAATCGGGTTTGAAGCATACAAAACCCCCCGATGATTCATAAAGGTAGAATCGCCACGGTTCAGGTCGAGGGCAGTGCCATCGAAACTGCTTGCCGGAGCGCCAAGCTCGTTAAAAATACATGCTGTTGCGGCAAAGTCCCAAAGGCTTCCTCCGCCGGGTGTTGGTTTCGGAAGTTTAAAATAGCAGCCCGGAGCCTGATCGAGTGACCAGATGGCGTTTAAAACTCCGCCGGCCAGTTTTTGTAGTTGCAATTCGTTGATAGATAGTTCTTGCAACTGGTCTTCAAGACTGGTAATAAATTCATCGTAATGCTCGTATTTCGGGAACGTGCGATCCATGTGCAGGGTGAAAGTACTTTTGCCTTCCAGCTGCAAATCAGGTTGCCAGCTTTTGTGGTTTTTAAAAGCTCCCTGGCCTTTTACTGCGTAATAAAGGTTCTGTGTAACCGGATCGAAAACAACGCCGATAAGCGGTTCTCCCGTTTTTGAAACCAGTGCAATGGAAACAGCATAACCGGGTGTTTTTTCGGTAAATGCCAGTGTTCCGTCCATTGGGTCGATACACCAGAAATAGTCTTTTTCGAAACGGCTTTTATCGTCAACACTTTCTTCGGTGAGCAAAGCCAGATCGTATGTTGTAAGTGAGGGAGAAAGTACTTCCAGTATTGTGTTTTGTGCTTTAACATCCACTTCGGTAACCACCTGAGCGGCCAGGCTGTCGGCAGCTTCTTTATTCTTTACTTCCACATCTTTTGTGAAATATTCGCTGATTAAAGCACCTGCTTTTTTAGCCGCTTCAATAGCCAGTTGTGAGAGTGCAAGCAAGGCGTTTGTTGTTAAATGCATAGGCCGAATTGATTGGTGAATAAAAAAATAGTGTGCTAAAGTTACACAAAGTTGTGTTTACACCGAAAGCTTTTCAATGACTTCGCGCGAAACTCGTTCGCTGTACGAATTGATTTTCCAGTGCCCCGGATGCCAGCCTTTTAAAAAGCGGTGAAAATCGGCCCAGGCAAGGTGGTATAATTCGCGCCAGTTGGTTTCCAAAGCTTTGCCATCAATAGGGGTATTTTGCTTTTGAAGGGCTCCTTGCAAATGCGAAAAATATAGATCAAGGAGTTTGTTTTCGTATTTTTCGCAGTCGTGTTCGCTCATGCAGCTGCCAATAAAATAAGCCAGGTCTTTCATGCCACAACCACCTCCAACATACTGAAAATCGACAGCTGCCACATTTTTGCCATCGTTTGAAAAACAGAAGTTGGCCAGTTTGGCATCGCCGTGCACCAGCGTTTGAAAAGGACTTTCGCTTAGTTTTTTATCAATAGCGCTCGCGGCATTTTTTAAGGGCAGATCATCCATTACCTCCAGCTCCTCGGGACGGGTTTCAAGGTGCCAGTAAGTTCCGGTTTTCCATAAACCTTCGGGTTTTTCTCCCATGAAAGTTGCATGAAAACTGGCCAGCCAACGGATACAGGCATTTATATTATCCCAGTTAACCGAAGAGTTTAACCGTTTAGGGAAGCCGGTGCTGTCGAGGTCTTCAAGAACCATCAAAACCTCGTTGCCCTTTGCTTCCAGCGCGTAACAGTGTGGAGTTTTACAATCGTTGTTGCCCTTTTCGTTAAACGCTTTGTACCACTCTGTTTCCACTTTGTACGATTTTAGTTTACGCTGATGCGAAAGGTTGGTGTTCCATCCGCGCGGATGCGAACCTCCTTCGGGTAGGTTTACATGTTTTACCACTACACTTTCAAGTTCGGAACCTTCCAGTCCGAAACGTACGATTTCGCCGTAACCGCTCCATAGGCTCTGAATAACTTCAATTTCGTAGAGGCTTTCAGCTCCGGTTGACTCAAGTATTATATTTTGAAAATGTTGATCCATGTTTTATTTACTAAACGATGTTATTTCGACGACTTTGGAGAAGAAATCCCTTACAATGAAAAGATTTCTCACCCTCATTCTTCGGGATTCGAAATGACAGCTATTTTAGGTTACTATTGAACAGTTTGCGGTTGCCGGCCATTTCGCCCAGCGAAGCAGGCCCGTTAATACAGCCACCTTCACAAACCATAAATTCAATAAAGTTTGCCGGTGCTTTTCCACGTGCATAAGCCTTCATCATTCCAACAGCTTTTTTGTCAACACCGTTTATTACCAGTTCTTTAATGTTGGCCTCAGGGCGTTCGGCTTTAACAGCGGCGGCTACACCTCCCGAAAGCGCAAATCCGCGATCGAGAGTTTTAATATTATTACGGTTTTCGTTATCAGGCACTGCTCCCAAATCAATATCCAGACCAACGATAAGTGCATTCAGTTCCTCAAACGACATTACATGATCAACTTTTTCGTTGCGTCGGGCTTCTTTCCGTTTGCCAATACACGGTCCGATAAAAACCACTTTTGTGCCCGGATTCTTTTCGCGTGCAATATCGGCGGCATACATCATTGGCGATGGAGTATCCGATACAAAAGGCTTTAATCCTTTTACGTGTTTTTCAACGGTTTCCACATAACTTGGGCAGCAGCTGGTGGTCATAAACGGTGCACCTTCATCAAGTCGTTCCAAAAATTCTGCCGATTCGTGCTCTACCGTTTTACGTGCTCCATCGGCAACTTCTACCACTTCGTTAAAACCAATTTCTTTTAAAAGGTTTTCAATTTGCCCGGTTGTCAGGTTAAACTGGCCGTGAATGGCCGGCGCAAAAATTGCTGTGGTGTGCTCTTCTTTTCGGATACACATGAGAATATCGATAAGCTGACTCACTTCGAAAATACTGCCAAACGGACAGGCGACCATACATTTTCCGCAATAGATACATTTATCGTCGTCGATATGCTCAACGCCGTATTCGTCTTTCGAAATGGCGCCAACCGGGCAAGCCGCCTCGCAGGGGATAGGCACGTGGATAATGGCGTGGTACTGGCACTGCTTTTGGCAAATACCGCAGTTAATACATTTGCTGTTGTTAATTTGTGCCTGGCCGTTCACCATTGAAATGGCATCTTTCGGGCAGTTCATCATACACGGACGCGCCACGCAGCCACGGCAAAGGTTACTTACCACATACTGTGCTTTTACACAACTTGTGCAGGCTTCGTCAACCACGGTCATTATTTCTTTTTTTACCTGGGTGCGGTTCTGGGCATTTTCGGCGTAAACACTAAGTGGGGTTAGTTCATCTTTTTCGTCGTCAACCGTGTAGCCCAATAAAGGAAACAGTTTGTATTTTATCACCGCCCGTTCTTTATGAATACAACAGCGGTTTTGCGCTTTCTGGCGCTTGGGCACCATTTGGAGCGGGATCCGGTCGATCTCCTCAACCAGTTTACCATCGGCAAAAAGCCTGACAATATGTTTTAGTAAATCCCGTCTAATAATCAGTGTGTTACTTGTGTATCCCATGTTGCCTTTATTTTAATGGACGCCGCAAAAGTACTGCCTTTTTATGTTCCGTAACATCTTTTTAGTGATTAGTTGATTCTTGTTAAGTCAGGGTTAAACGAAGAGCGACCAGCAATTCGGGCAACTACCCGGAAAAGTTTGAAATGTGGTGTTATTATCATAAATTTAGTAGGTGAAAGCAATTCGGAATGGCTTTTTTATAAATTTGAAAATTGTGGTGTGTTTCACACATCTTAGAAATAAAATTAACTGACATAAAATTTAATCTTATGAAATCTTTCAAAACTTACTACCCGTTTTTATTCTTGCTTGTTTTAGTTGTTACAGCATGTAATTCAACGCCAAAAGAATCGAAAACAAACACCAGTGCGGTTGTGGCCGATTCGTTGGCAGCAGCAGAAAATCTTATTCAGCAATACATTGATAAAGGTGAGTTAGCGGGTTTTTCGGCACTGATTATTAAGGATGGAGAAGAGGTTTTTAGGATGAACAAAGGTTATGCCGACCGGGAAAATAACAAGCCAATTGAAACGAATACGATTTACCGGATTTTTTCGATGAGTAAACCCGTTACGGCAGTAGCTTTGATGACTTTATACGATGAAGGAAAGTTTGAGCTGGATGATAAAGTGTCGGATTATATTCCGAAATATGCCAATTGTAAAGTTTACACCCCAAACGAAAATGGGTTTAGTCTGGAGCCTCAGGAAAACGAAATGACGATCCGGCATTTGCTCACCCACACTTCCGGAATATCGTATGGATGGAATCCAACTTATGTTGACTCGCTTTACAGGGTAAATAATGTCAGCGGTTGGGATGGAAACCTGGAAGACAAAATGCTTGCCTTGACCGATATGCCCCTTAATTTTCAACCCGGAACCCAGTGGTTATACGGGCTTTCGATTGATGTGGCCGGCTACCTCGTGGAAGTGATTTCAGGAATGCCTTTTGATGAATACCTGCAGGAGCACGTTTTTGGACCGCTAAAAATGGACGATACCGGATTTTATGTGCCCGAAGAAAAGCACGATCGTTTTTGCAATCTTTATAATCAGGGAGAAGATAAAATGCTGGCACCTGCACAAGGCTTTTTTACCGATGGATTTAAACAACCGGTAACACTTTTTTCGGGTGGTGGCGGACTGGTTTCAACCGTTGATGACTATGCCCGTTTTTGTAAAATGTTGTTGAACAAAGGTGAACTGGATGGCGCAAAAATAGTAGAACCAGAGACGGTTAATCTGATTATGAGCAACCAGTTACCCGAAACAGCGACCTACGAAAATGGCCAAAAGGGATTTGGGCTGGCAGGAGCTGTTGATTTTGAAACCGGAGAATACAGCTGGGCAGGAGCGGCTACCACAAATTTTTGGATCAATCCAACCGACCAGCTCATAATTATTACAGCTACGCAAATTATGCCAAGTAATTACCAATATGCCAACGAATTTAAATCAATAATCGACAATACTTTTACGAAATAGCAACTATAAAAGATGAGAAATTCAATCCTGCTTCTTCTGTTTACGTTTATACTCCTGTCGTGCAATACAACTAACGAGTGGGAAACCTTACTGGATAACGACCTTTCTAAATGGGACCGGTATTTAAGTTATAAGCACCAGTTGGGCTACGACGGGCAACAGCCAAAGGATGCCGATGGTAATTTAATTGAACCGATTGGATTAAACAAAGAGGGCTATAATGTTTTTACGGTAACAGAAGAGGCGGGCGAGGATGTTTTAAAAATAAGCGGCGAGATTTATGGCTGCCTGGTAACCCAAAAAGAATATCGCAATTACCATTTGCGGCTAAAAATGAAATGGGGTAATAAAAAGTTCGATCCGCGTAAAAAACTGCTGAAAGATTCGGGGATTCTGTATCATTCAATCGGGCCATTGGGGGCCGAGTATTGGCGCACGTGGATGCTTTCGCAGGAGTTTCAGGTAATGGAAGGGCACCTGGGCGATTACTGGAGCCAGATGACTTCAGCCATCGACATCCGCGCTTACCTGCCTGAATATATTATGAATCCGGTTGCCGATGCCAGCCAGCCATTTTTGCCGATGGGGCAGAACGAAGAAATTCAGGGATTTTGCCTGCGTAGCGGAAATTATGAAAAAGCGCCGGGCGAGTGGAATTTGCTGGAGCTGATTTGTTACGACGGAAACAGTATTCATATGGTGAATGGCGAGGTGGTAATGGTTTTACGCAACTCGCGTTACATTAAAGACGGCGAAACCTTGCCCCTGGATAAGGGGAAAATACAGCTGCAAAGCGAGGCGGCCGAGGTTTTTTATAAAGAAATTGAGATTCGGGAGCTGGAGGAAATGCCGGAATATTTTGCGCGGTATTTCAATTAATCTTTTAATAGCTCTTTCACTTTAGTAGCGCTAATTTTACGGTGTTCGGTTTCAAATTCCCAGCCTACCGATTCAATTAACCGTTGCACCAGTGCAATGGTGTCGTTCGCCTGGTCTTTTGCAATTTGCACGAGGTGGCTTTCTTCCACTTTTTCACGAATAAATTCTTTCGAGCGTTTATTCATGTTGGTTAAATCCGATTCGTTTAACTTGTTAATGATACCTTTTTGTATGTCGTAATATTCCAGGTCGCTGTCGATGCTAAGGATTTCGGGCTCGGGAAAACGTGATAGCTCAACCCGTTTTTTATGCGGATTTACATCGATATTAATTTTTGTGAGGTCGAAACCGATCATCACTTTGGCTTTAACAATTAGTAAAGCTTTTTTTTCGGTTTGAAAAAGTTTGAAGAACAGCTGTTTTTCGTCGCGGTGTGTGTAAAGCTCAGAGAATTCGCCTTCAACGGTAATTAGTTTGCAAACCTGTTTTATTTGTTCAAGCAAAATAACCGACTGGTCGTGCAGTTGTTTCTCGTTGCGGTTTTTGTAAAAAAAAATCGTTCCGAAAATTCCGGCAGCCAGCCCAATAAGTATTCCCAAAAAAATAAGGGTTTCCATAAAAAGCTTTGTTTTTGAATATCTAAAATAAAACTTTTTATAGAAACCCCGTGTATTGCAGTTGCGAAAAGAGAATTCTATTCTTCGCTTTTCTCCGGTTTTGGCAGAAAGATGTCGGCCAGTTTAAAAATGGTAGAATTGCTTCGTTCCTGGGTAAGGTTGGTTGTAATTGCCACAACCAGCTCTTCTTTCGGGTAAATAAGAACCGATGAACTACCACCGTGCACCGAACCTTCGCGACCATAAATTACATTTCCTTCGCGGTCGTGTAAAATTAGCCAGCCGTTGGCAAATTGCGCAACCTGATTGTTGTTCAGCTCAACCGGATCAAAAAGATGAGCCCGGGTGCTATCGTTCAGGTAATCGGAATTGAAGTAGATATCGGTGAGTTTTACCAAATCTTCGGCACTTGATAAAAGTCCTTCGGATGGCGCCCGCCAGCGTAAATCGGTAGTCATGGCGTTTACCACCTGCGAAATAATATTGTGATCGTGAAAATTACTACGTCCTTTGATTGTTGAAAACGGATTATCGGGGCAGGTATTTTCGAAATGCAGCGTGTCGGTTACATATTCCTGCAGCAGTTCACTGAATCGCTTCCCTGATGCTTTCTCCATGATGGCGCCAAGCAGGTTAAAATTCAGGCGACTTTCCCGGTGGAATTCTCCGGGAGGAGCCATTAATTCATCATCCTGAAAAGTTTCCAAACCTTTCTGCAGCGAAATATTTGTTGCCTGCCAATTCTCTTCGCTGGTATTCAGTTCCCTGAATCCCGAGGTGTGATCTTTCAGGTTTTTGATGGTAACGGGAAGGCGTTTTTCCGGGAAATCAGGGAGATAATGCTGTATGGTTGAATCGGGAATAAGTGTGCCGTCTTCCACCATTTTTAAATAAATAAGTGTGGTGTACAATTCGGATAAGTCACCGATCCGGAATTTGGTATCGCGGGTAACTTTCACTTCCAGGTCGGTAGAGGCAAGGCCAATTCCCTCGGAATAAATAAGTTTCCCGTTTTTGGCAATGGCGATTTGTGCCCCCGGAATAAAGTTTGTACTTAAGTAAAAGGAGAGTTCTTTTCTAACTTCTTTAATCTCGTCGATGTACTTTTTGTCGTACAGAATGTTGTTGTTTGCTTTTCTACAGTTTGTTAGCGTTACCACAACAAAAAACAAAATAAAAATCTGGATTACTCGCTTCATTTTTACTGGGTTTTTAACCTGTTTTAAACTCTAAAAAACAGCTGCAAAAATAAAAAAAATGAAAAAGTGTGTACGTGAAATTTTGTTAAAAAGGTGCGGAATTGTCGGTGTCAGCTAGAGAAAATTCTTTCGCTGCAACAGGTTGTTGAAAGCAATTTTATAGGTGCTGCTAACCGGTATCAATTTGTCTTTTATTTTAATGGTATTGTTTTCAATGTAGTCGATCTTATCGATTGAAATGATGTACGATTTATGCACGCGAATAAATTTCTGATCATCCAGCAATTCCTGCATTTTTTTGAAATTCAGGAGCGTCATAATCCGGCTGTCTTCGGTGTGAATTTGCAGGTAATCGCGCTGCCCTTCAATGTATAAAATCTTATCGAAATACACTTTAACCGTTTTGTTGCCCGATTTTATGAAGGTATATTCGGGGTGATCGTTATTTTCCGGCTGATGTTGCGTTGGCGCCGGAGCAAGGTTGTTCTGGTCTTTTAAAAAGCGGGCATAAACTTTTTCGGTGGCTTTTACAAAACGCTCGAAAGGAATGGGTTTTAAAAGGTAATCTATCACATCTAACTCGTAGGCTTTTAGTGCATATTCGTCAAAAGCCGTGGTTAAAATTACGTATGGCGGATCTTTTAAGGTTTCGAGCAACTGGATGCCGGTAAATTCATCCATTTGAATATCGAGGAAAATGAGATCGACTTTGTTCTCGCGCAAAAATGAAAAGGTTGACAAAGCATTATCGAAGGTGCCCAAAAGATTGAGGTAATCAATTTTTTCGGCAAAACGTTCAATCTTTTTTAAGGCCAGAAGTTCATCGTCAACAGCTATGCAGTTCATCTTCATATCATTCGCATTTATCTATTACACCGGCACTTTTATGTGCACATCAAATTTATCCATATCCTTTTTAATATCAAAAGTAAAATTACTGCCATAAAGGAGTTTCAGGCGCTTTTCAACATTTTTCAATCCCGTTCCGGTGCCACTGTCGGGTAGTTTAAAATTGTTGCGTTTTACCGAGTTCGATGTGCGCAGTTCAATGCAATCGCTATCGATGGAAAAGTTAATTTTTACACCGGGCGATTCCGATTGTTTATTGCAATGTTTTACGGCGTTTTCTATTATCGGGATAAACAAAAGCGGCGGTACAAATTGTGAATTGGGAGCTCCTTTTTGTTCAAATTCCAAAAAATCAGGATCGGCAAAGCTTAGTTTCGCCAACTCCAGGTAGTCTTGAATATAGCTGAGTTCCTTGTCCAGTTTCACCATTTCGTGCGTTGATTCCTGCAACATGTAACGCATAATTTTCGAAAGCAACACAATGGCATTCGATGCCTTTTCTTTATCCTCGTAAATAAGCGCATCAATATTATTCAGCACATTAAAAAGAAAATGCGGATTTACCTGCGAGCGTAAAATTCCCAGTTCCGACTGCACGGTTTTGCGCTCCAGTTCCGATTGTGTTAACTGAAATTTGTACGAATAGCTGAACAACTTAAAGGCAGTTGCTGTACCAATAATCATAAAATTGTTAAGCAAGGCCGAGAACATTTCGGAACTAAAGGGGCGGCGTACCACCCAAAATCCCAGTAATGGCTGGATGTTCAACTTTATAAATTGCGAGATCGCAATATTGAGTGCGATGATTACTGCTGTGCCTAAAATAAAAATCTCAAAACGCCGCTTTTTAAATACAAAGCGCGGAATGAGGTATTCGATTACAATGTAAACGCCAATAATGTCGATGGGGATGTAGATGATATTTATAAAAGCCTCAATTACAAAGCCATACGACAAAAGGTAAGGAACGGTGTAAAAGGTAAAAATAAATATCCAAAACAGGATGTGGTTAAGAACCCGGTACTTAAAGATTTTCATTGTGTTGTTACATGCATTTACAATACAATGGTAAGCCATTTATTTGAATAATCCACTGATATTCTGCCAATAAGCGAATAAATTCGTCTAGTATTGCAGCTTTAAAAGAATCTGGATTATGCCGATTAAAAGGTGCTTTTTGCAGATGATTATGTGTTGTTCGCAGTTGATCTTGATTGAAAAGAGCATCTGCATTAAAAAATAATAAATGAATATGTTTTTTAAATGGCTACGCTGGTTTCCTCATTTTCTGAGCGGGCTACAGTTACCGCTCCGCAACTGTCGCTCCACACATTTACGGCGGTGCGTATCATATCCAGAATCCGGTCAACGGCTAAAATAAGCCCGATTCCTTCGAGCGGCAATCCTACGGCAGTCAGAACAACGGTAATCATAACCAGTCCGGCCATTGGTATTCCGGCAGCACCAATCGATGCAAGCAGCGCTGTAACCACCACAAAAACCTGCTGGGTAAACGACAAATCAACGCCGTAAGCCTGCGCAATAAACATGGCTGCCACACATTCGTAAAGTGCCGTTCCGTCCATATTTATAGTCGCTCCCAGGGGCAGCGTAAAACTGGTAATTTTATTCGATACGCCGCTGTTGTGTTCCAGCGCTTCCATGGTTAATGGCAGTGTGGCACTCGACGATGATGTTGAAAACGCAGTAAGCAGGGGAGTGGCCATATTTTTTAAGTGGGCGTATGGTTTTGCCTTGCCGATAAAGCGTACTATTAGTGGCAGAATTACAAGCGCATGAATAAGCAGACCAACAATAACACACAAACTGTAAATGGCCAGGCTTCCGGCAATATTGGCCAGTTGCTCTGAGTTGCGCGCTACTTCTGCGGCAACAATTCCGAAAATTCCGAGCGGCGTGAATTTGATAATAAACAGGGTTACTTTCATCATCACTTCAAAAACGGCATCGAAAAAGGTTTTTAGCGAGTTTTTATACGGTTCGTCAACTTTTGTAATGAAGTAACCAAAAACAATGGCAAAAAAGATCACCGACAAAATGGTTCCCTGCGCCATTGCATCAACAATATTATCAGGCACAAGACGATACAGAATATCTTTTACCGATCCGGCTTGTTCGGTCAGTCCTTCTACCGATTGGGTAAAACCAAGTTCAACACCAACGCCGGGTTTTACCAGGTTTACGATGATTAAACCTGTTAAAATGGCCAACGTGCTTGTGCCCAGGTAATAAAGCATTGTTTTTAATCCCAGCCTTCCGAGGTTTTTGCCCTCACCCATGCTGGTTACTCCGCTGATAATCGAACTCAGAATAAGCGGAATAATCACCATTTTTAATGCGCGAAGAAAAATATCGCCCATCCACGCGGTGTAATCGGTTGCGTTTGGTGCAAAATAGCCAAACAACACAGCCAGTACAAGCGCGATAAGAATTTGCCAGTGTAATTTAATTTTCAGAATCTTCATGCCCTTTTATTGCCATTTTTTGGATTGAAAAACCAAATCTTCATGCAATGAATCAATTTCGCTTTTCGTGATGGTTCTTTAATTTGATGTCGGTTTAATTAAGGAGTCGCTAATTTATTCTTTTTCGCCAATGTGGCAAACAAAACTAACGACCAGCCTTGCCGGAAATGAAAAATTGCCAGGTTTTAAGCTGTTTTGTGGAAATCGATCAAATTAAAAACTGAAAGAGATCAGCCTTTTCATTCAGGTACTCGTAAATGAAACCATTTTCATCCATACGTTTTACAAGACCATTAAAATCTTCTTTTTTCTGCACTTCAATGCCGATAACAGCCGGGCCTTTTTCGCGGTTGGTTTTTTTCGAGTATTCAAAATGGGTAACATCGTCGGTGGGGCCAAGCACCACATCAACGAATGTGCGCAGTGCACCTGCACGTTGCGGGAAACGTACAATGAAATAGTGTTTCAGCCCTTCGTAAAGCAGCGAACGTTCTTTTATCTCTTCGGTGCGGGTAATGTCGTTGTTACTGCCGCTAACGATACACACTACGTTTTTCCCTTTAATTTCTTCACGGTAAAAATCAAGAGCGGCAATCGACAGTGCTCCGGCCGGCTCAATAACTATGGCATCGCGGTTATACAACTCCAGAATTTTAGTACAGATTTTTCCTTCCGGAACCGATTGGTATTCGTCAACTACTTGTTTACATATTTCGAAAGTAATTTCGCCAACGCGCTGAACTGCTGCACCGTCAACAAACTTATCGATGTTTTCCAGCTTAATAACGCTGTTGGCTTCCAGCGACTTTTGCATCGATGGAGCACCCGCAGGTTCCACTCCAATAATTTTAGTGTTCGGACTGATTTGTTTTATGTAGGCTCCAACACCGGCAGCCAAACCGCCACCTCCTATGGGAACGAACAAATAGTCGATGGTTTCGGTGGAATCCTGCAAAATCTCCATTCCAACCGTTGCCTGGCCTTCAATAATTTGCGGATCGTCGAACGGATGGATGAACGACATGCCTGTTTTCTGGCAATCTTCCAACGCAGCACGGTGGGCATCGTCGTAGGTATCGCCGGTAATAATCACTTCAACATGCGTTTTACCAAACATTTTAACCTGTTTTATTTTTTGCTTGGGCGTTGTGGTGGGCATGTAAATTTTGCCTTCAATTCCTAACAGGCGGCACGAGTAGGCAACGCCCTGCGCATGATTTCCGGCACTGGCACAAACCACTCCTTTTTTGCGCTCAGCATCCGAAAGTTGCGCTATTTTATTGTAAGCACCACGAATTTTGTACGATCGAACGATTTGCAGGTCTTCGCGTTTTAAAAATACGTTGGCATTGAATTCTTCCGATAAATTCAGGTTTTTCTGAAGTGGTGTGTGCAATACTATTTCGCTCAGGTTGTGCTTTGCTGTGGTGATATCTTGCAGTTGGGGAAAATATTTGGTGTCGTTCATTGTGCTCTTTTTTTTGTAAAGATATATGGGACACCGCTAAATGCAAGCTTCCCGGACAGATTTTATGACTTTTAACAGAAGATAACCAGGGCAATTATTGCAGCCATAACAGAAACGATTAGAACTGCAGCTGCAGAAATATCTTTTATGATTTTGATCTGCCTGTTTTTTTCCGGAGAAACAACATCACAAATGCGCTCAATAGCTGAATTAAATGCTTCGGCGCCCAGTACAATTCCAACACAAACTATGATCATCATCCATTTGGTTCGGGTAATTTCTACGAGCCAACCCAAAGCTGCCACAAGAATACCAGCAAAAATGTGAATTCGGAAATTTATTTCCTTTTTCCATAAGTGCCATATTCCGTTAAGTGCATTTTCAAAGCTGTGTAGCCTTTTTGCTAAAAATTGGTTTTTCATGGCGATTATTTTAGGCATTTCCTCCTGAATTGTTTCAGGAGGAAATGTGTGATTCTTATTCTTTATACCAATTTACTTTTCGGGTTGAATACATTAATGCAGCCAGTAGTACAAACAATCCGATACTTCCGGTAAGTAATGCAAACGATTCGAGTTGTAGCAGGATAAAAATGAATAGGTAACAGCCTGCCAACCCGAAACTGGTTCCCAGCTGGGTTTTAAGTTCTGGCATAAAACTGCGCGTGTAAAAGAGCACCAGAATAATTACAGCCAACGCGGCAACCAGGTACGCGAGGTTAAAACCTAAATGCTCGGAGATTGACAGTAGCAGCAAATAGAAAATGCTGATTGCCGAGCCCACCATAATGTACTGAAACGGGTGGATGCGCTGTTTCGACAACACTTCGAACATAAAAAACACTACAAACGTGATGATAATGATCAGGATGGCGTATTTGGCGCTACGGACATTCTTTTGGTAATGATCAGCAAGGCTCACCATTTCAACACCGAATTTCGAATTTTCAATATCGTTTTGGTTTAGTGTGTTGTTGGTGCTTATCCATTGTTGCGGGTAGTTGCGGTTAAAATGCAAAACGCTCCAGTCGGCCTGAAAGCCTTTGTCATCAACGTTGCGGTCGGCAGGCAGGTAGTTGCCTGTAAAACCCGGGTCGTTCCAGGTCGATTCCAAACGAACCGAGGTTTGCTCGCCCAGCGGAGTAAACATCAGGTTTTGGCTGCCTTTTAACTGCAGTTTGATCGAAAATACTCCGTTCAGGTCGCTGGTGTAAAGTTCTTTTAGCGGAATGGAAACACCGCTGTGCCCGATCGGCGATGAGGTTTTTCCGGGCGAAAATGTATAAGCTTTGTCATTCCAGCGCAGTTCCAGTCCGTTGTTTATACCTCTCAGGTCGCTGATTGATAATTGCAACTGGGCATCGTCCCAGATTATGTCCGAAGATTCGATGTTCAGTTTCTCCAGGTCGATGTCCTTGAAATTTCCGGTTATTGCAAGTTCTGCCTCGTAAACATCAACATTATAAATGCTGCGCTGCAATTTTATAGGTAGCAGTGTGCCGTTAACCGATAATTCTTTGGGAAGAAAAGTCGCGTAGCGTGTAACTTCGTTGTACGTGTCGTCCTCTTCGTTGTAAATTTTCTTTTTTAAAGGAACAAAGAGCACAGGGCCGCTAATGAGCTGTTCGTTCGACCATTTACTCATCACTTCGTTCACAACCTGAAAGGAATTGCTCTGGCGCTCGCCAATCAGCTCCATAATCATTACTTTGGGTATCAGCAGAATTAGGATGAGCATCCCGATCACTAAAAGTTTGAACGACAAAGTCCGGTGAAAGCTGATTCCAAGGCGGTCTAAAATGTTGTCTTGTTTTTCCATGTTTAATTGTTTTAAAAGTACTTTCAAATACAAAGTAGAATGATAAAAAAATTATTTGTTTGTAATATTCTGATTCTTTATTAAATCTTCCAATGCTTTTAAATGTAGCTCAAAAGCTTTACTCCCGCTTGACGTAACGGCATAAGTCGTATTGGGTTTTTTGCCCACAAAGGTTTTGTTCACCGAAATGAATCGTTCCTTTTCCAATGCTTTAATGTGGCTGGCCAGGTTGCCGTCGGTTAATTCGAGCAAGTCTTTGAGTTCGTTAAAACTTAAGCGCGAATTTACCATTAAAGCCGCCATAACGCCCAGCCTCACTTTGTTCTCAAAGGCCTTATTCAGATTTTGAATCGGATTCTTCACGCTTCTGAATTTTTGTTTTCACGATTTAAAAACATGAATCCGTAAATAATGTGAAGGATACCAAAGCCGATGGCCCAGAAATACAGGCCATAACCCGGAAATGTGGCCGCCAGTAATCCTAAAACGATCTCAACCAAACCAAGGCTTAAAATCTCGGGGCGGGTATATTTTGCAGCGTTTACCAATGCCAATCCGTAAAAAATAAGAAAGCACGGACTTACAATGCCGTAGTAGCCGCGTAATGCCAGTATAGTTGTTAATATTCCGCCTGTTGCCAGTGGTATGAGCAGATTGATGAGTAGCAGTTTTGAGCCCGGTCCCCAAATGGGTTTTTGCTCTTTTTTAGCTTGTTTTACCGTTAAAACGTAAATGGTGAAAAGCGACAGAATCAATACAGTTATACCGATAACAAAAACGGAGGTGAGCACGTCGTTTAAATGCTCTTCTGGTATAGCATAGGGAAACTGATGCACGATACGGTTGGCAAAGAATGCGCCAACAAGGGCATAGATTCCCACCAAAATACCCGATAATCCGCTGAGAGACAGGAAACGGCTTGAGCGTTCCATTATGTTGCGGATGTCTTTTAATTCGCTTAAAAGCTTTTCTGATTCATTCATTTCAAAAGTACTTTGAAATACAAAGTTGGTAATTATTTATCAGAAATAAAATAGTTGGTGCATTTTTTTTGCATTCAGCCTCCATAGTCACTTGTCATTCCGAACATAGCGGGGAATCGAAATCACCTGCAGAGAACACTATTAGTTTGATGAAATAAAATTTATATCGGATAGAATTAGATTTAGTAAAATGAGGAGGTGTATTTTGTCCTAAACAGCAATTTCTTATTTATCAGAATTTTTTTTATAACGACAATATAATTATATTGGCTGGCAATAAAACTAATGAAAAACTACTCTTAATAGAACATGAAAACTTTCTTTGTCATCTCATGTCTCCTCCTGGCCTCCAATGTTATGTTTGGGCAAAACTCGTGGTTGTTAATAAGTAAGGGAGATACGCTGAATGCTTCAATTCAAATTAAAAAAAAGAAATCGGAAGACCTTATATTTTTTAAATATGCTTATCATCACGACTGGCATTTAATAACGGCCGATAATGCCGAAGCTGTTGAGCTGCCCGGAAAGGAAAAATATATTTCGGTAAAACTTCCGAAGGTAGAAAAGAAAGTTTGGGCAAAGTGTTTGTTTGATGGCACGTATAAATTGGTTAAATATAAACTGGCGTATTATATTATTACCGAAACTGATGTGTACTTGCTTGAACCGCCGACGAATAATAAATCCAAACACCGGTTTAAAGGAGTATATGGATCGCTGTTTTTCGAGGATATTGATTTTGATGTTAATAGCCTGAGTTACAATTCTCAGTCGCTGGTAAAACCCCTTATTTTATTTCACAAAAAAAATAATTTGTGGTACAAAGATTATAACAGGTACGTGAAAAAAGATGCTTCAGTTTTACTGGAAGGTTCTTACGCGAATGTTGAGGGTGGCATGAACCTTCGTTTTAACGATTATTTTAGCTTAAGCGGACAGGCATTCACGTTGGGCATCCATCGGAGTGTGATGTATCCTGATTTTTCAAATAAAATATCGTTCTCGGTAGGAGCAAAAGTTAGCGCTTATGCATTTAACAACTATGTAAAGAATGTAAGCGTAGGCAAAACAAATTATGTCGATATAAATCATTATTACTTCTCAGCAGGCGGAAACGGAGCGGTGTGTTTTCGTTTTCTGGATCTGTCTTCAGTTAAACTTTCGTTACGTTCAGGTATTGATGTTTTGAAAATGTTCTCATCGGATCAGCAAATCAGACTGGAAACTCTTTTTGATAACGTTGTTGAAACTTCGGATGTTAATTTAGGTGTAGATGACCGAATTTTGTTCTACCAGGTAAATCAACTCTTAATCGAAGTTCCTGATTTTAGCAAAAGACTACAGGCTGGAGTTGGCGTTAGTATTCCGCTTAATAAAAAGGTTTCGGAGCTTAATACTTTTGGTATTAATCATTCAATCATGTTTTCAGTAATTTATAAGTTTTAATGTGGTTATGAGAGTATTACTGTATTTTTTAGTGTTTGTGCTGTTTATGTATGCATGCAACGATAAAGAAGAACGCGATTTTCCTTCGATACAAACCCATGCAAATGTTATAGTAGAAGAAGATGGAGTAACTGCTTTTGGCTCTTTTGAGGGAGGATGGTCTTCGACGATTACTGATATTGGCTTTGTTTATTATTTGTCAGGTACCTCGGGCACCGACTACGAGATCGTTTCTTTAGGAGCTGTTGAAGCGGGTGTTAGTGATTTTAATGCAAAAATCGTTCGGAATTTGTTGATTGGAGCCGAGTACACGATAAAAGCCTATTTAACCACCAGTAAATATACAGTTTACGGAGAAGAACAGCATTTTATAAGTAAAGGAGGAAAAGCACCTGTAATAGCCGGTTTTTCGCCCAATAATGTGTGGATTGGAGATACACTAACTATAACGGGGAGGTATTTCTCGGACAAAAACGATGATAATCATATTTATTTTGGTGAAGAAATTACACAGCCGATAGTATCAAACGATTCCATTTTAAAGGTTATAATTCCAAATACAATTAAAACAGTTAAAAGCGATGTGCGCATTACAGTGGCCGGCAAAAGTTCGTCTTTTTCAGAAAAATTAATAATAGCACCTCCTGTAATTGACGAGATAGTTCCTAAAGATGTTTTGCCGGGAGAATCGCTTCGAATCAAAGGTCATGGTCTGTTATCTATAAAATCGTTAATTGTTGACCAGCAAAACTTTCCGGTGGTAACTAAAAGTGATACATCGTTGCTTTTTACCTTAACATACGATATTAACCCGGGGAGCAAAAATCTTAAGCTAATGATGCTTGATGAGTTGTTGGAGCCGGAAAAACAATACAATGTTATTTTACCCCAAATTACATCGGTTCAGCCCCAAATTGCCTGGATTGATAGCGTTTTAACCGTAAAAGGTACACACCTCGATAGGCTGACTAACTTTCAGATTGGAGGAATTCCATTGCAGGAAATAACAAAAACAGATAGTTTGGTTACATTGCGAGTAACAGCTGTGTTTAATTCCGAAACGTTAAATGCCAGGTTTAGGTATAATGGCGATATTGATTCAGGACTTAAAATAACTTTTAATATGCCTGTTATTACTTCAATAACACCTGCAATTACTCACGCCGGAGAAACCATAGAACTGACTGGCGAACGTTTTTTCTATGGAATGGCACCAAGTATTGGTACGCTTACAGAGGTTAGTGAGAATAAGGCAAAGTTAACACTGCCCTGGATGATACCGGCAGGAAATCACACAATTGACCTGAGTTATATGTTCGATTTTTCGGCAGGAACTGTTGAGTTTACGATTCCACCAATAAAGATTATTGATTATTGGCCGAAAGAGATAAAAAGAGGAGACACGGTTAATGTTATTGTTGAAAATTTACCCGAGAATTTGGCGGGTTACTATGCAGTTGCTTTTGACCGAAGACCGGGATATGTTATGGCACGTAACGGAAATGAGCTACAGTGCATCGTACCTTATGATGCAGAAATTGGCAACAATCCTTCATTATCGGTATATGTAGGACTTCAGGAAGATATGATTGAAAATGCTTTTGTACTGACAGAAAAGTGGGAGAAAGTGGATAAAAATTTCGCTATGTCAGGTGGAAACTGCTTTTTCATTGATATGGATGGAGCGCATTATCTATTGTTCCAGGATCAACATTATTCATCGTTAAAGAAATTTGATTCTTCTGCCGAAGATTGGTTTCAATTGAGTCGGACTGATTTATTTAATGAATCAAATATTGTAACAACTTTTTCTATTGATGATGACTTGTATTTTATTTCGTACAATTCCTCAGGAGAGAATTTAAATTATAAATATTCCATATCGAATAATGCATGGAGCCGAATTGCCGGTTTTCCGGTAGAAATGGATGGTTCTTTTTCATTTAGTAATCAGGGTAGGGGCTTTGTAGGAACGATTAACAGCTTTTTTGAATATGATAAATTAAATGATCGTTGGATTACGCGACAGACACTTCCTACAACTCATTATGAAGTGAGGAATACGCTAAACTTCAGCCATGAAAATTATGCGTACCTGGGCTTTTATACCTCAATAGTAAACAAGACTGAATATAACGAATTCTGGCAATATAATATGGATACTGATGAGTGGATCGATTTGGGAGGAGCACCGGTAAATGTTTATACCGGAGGATCTGTATTTACAAAAGATAATATCGCCTATATCATGGGAAAGGGATACGAAGAAGTGGGAGAATTTAAGGCTTATAATTTGAATGCCAATAAAGCCCGAAACCTTCCATTGCCCCCAACACAATGGGCTCAGTATTATCAAATATTTTATGAAAATGGATATGTATATTTTATGATGCGACCAGATTTTTATTCAGGCTGGAGTTTATTTAAAATAGCTATTTCTGAGCTATATGAATAAGGATAATATTGAATTTTTCCATTTATACTTGTGAGTAAATTTATCAGAATATAAAGAAATGAAACATTTAACGCGTGCTTTCGACGGCCAAAATCAATGGTGGAAATACCTGGTAGTAATTATTGTTGCCGTTATTGTAGGGCAAATCGTTGGGGCTATTCCGCTCATTGTAGTAATTGGCGTATCCGTAGCAATGAACGGTGGGCAGGTAGCCACTCCAGAGAATGCCATGGACTTATCGGCCTATGGAATTGATCCGAATCTGGGGCTGGCGCTTATGGTTATTCCATTTATTGTAATGCTGGTTTTAGCCATTGTGCTCATTAAAGCTTTTCATCAACGAACTTCGAAAGACGTTGTAAACGGAGGACGCTCATTCAGGTGGAACCGGTTTGGGCTGGGAGTAGCAGTGTGGGGCGTCATTATGTTGGTGTTATTTTTCGCTCAGCTACTTATTAGTCCGGAAGATTTAGAGTTTCGTTTTGATCCGGCCGCATTTATTCCTCTGGTTTTTGTTGCTGTTTTGCTTATTCCAATCCAGTCGGGCACCGAAGAGTTTATCTTTCGTGGTTACCTGGCACAGGGCGTTGCCGGATGGACAAAACGCGTGTGGGCGGCAATTCTTATTCCTTCGGTTTTGTTTGCTTTAATGCACGCTGCCAATCCTGAAGTAAAGGAGCACGGTTTTTGGATGATGATGCCATCGTATTTTGTTTTTGGTGTTGCATTTGCAATTACAGCAGTTCTTGATGACGGAATTGAACTGGCTATCGGAATACATGCCGTTAACAATACGCTGGGCGCACTATTGGTTACCAGTAAAGAATCGGCGATACAAGTTCCTTCCTTGTTTTTCCAGCAGGAAACCGATCCGGTAAATGACGCTGTTGTTCTGGTTGTTTCTTCGGTGATTATGCTGATAATTCTAAAAGTAATTTTGAAATGGGATTTTTCTATTCTTGCGAAGAAGATTGAAGCACCGATGGTTGTTGATGAGGCATAAACATGCAAAGCGCTTAGCGGTTTGAACCGCTTAGCGCATAAGAATAAGGCAAAAAAAGAACCGTTCTTTGATGATGAGAACGGTTCTTTTTCGGGATTGGCGATTTATAATCGCCTGAGAGAATCACGAGGTTTAAACCTTATCTCCCTAGTTCTTCTCAATCCAGTGAGCGATCCAGTCGCCAACTGCCGATGTACTTTGTGCTTGTCCTTCGGCGATGTCTTCAGTAACAAAACCTTCAGCCATTGACGCAGCAACAGCCTCACGAATTAATTTCCCTTCATCTTTCAGGTCGAAAGCATATTCAAACATCATTGCAGCCGAAAGGATTGTCGCAATCGGGTTGGCAATGTTTTTACCGGCAGCCTGCGGGTACGAACCGTGAATTGGCTCGAAAACCGAAGTGTGGATACCAACTGATGCAGAAGGCAACAATCCCAGAGATCCGGTAATTACACTGGCCTCGTCAGTTAGAATATCGCCGAACATGTTTTCGGTAACCATTACATCAAAATTCTTTGGCCACTGAATAATCTGCATGGCAGCGTTATCCACAAACATGTATTCCGTTTTGATGTCAGGATAATTTGGTGCCATTTCCTGTGCAACTTCGCGCCACAAACGCGAGCTTTCCAGTACGTTGGCTTTGTCAACCACGGTAAGCTTTTTATTGCGTTTGGCAGCAAATTCGTATCCCAGTTTCAAAATTCGTTCTACTTCCTCGCGGGTGTAAATACAGGTATCGTAAGCAGTATTTCCATCGTCTTTACGACCTTTGTCGCCAAAATACATTCCGCCTGTTAATTCCCGGATGCAAACAAAATCAGCTCCTTCAACCAACTCACGGCGAAGTGGCGATTTGTGCAACAACGATTCGAAAGTTTCTACCGGACGTATGTTGGCATACAATCCCAACTTTTTACGCATGGCTAACAATCCCTGCTCAGGACGTACCGGTGCTTTTGGGTTATTATCGAATTTTGGATCGCCAATGGCACCAAAAAGCACTGCATCCGATTTCATGCACAACTCGTGTGTTTCTTCCGGATAAGGATCGCCAACTGCGTCGATGGCACAAGCGCCGGTTAGAGCTTGTTTGTATTCTAATTCGTGATTAAATTTTTGTGCAACAGCTTTCACTGCTTTCATGGCCTGATCAACAATTTCAGGTCCGATCCCGTCGCCGGGCAATAATGCAATGTTCAGTTTCATTTTTTTTAGAAATTTTCGGACACACAAAACTGCAGGCCCGAGGTCGTTTTTATTTTTCGTTTTTTAATTCTTCCAGTTTTGTGGTGTTAAACTCGTTTTCAATCACGTTCAACATCCTTGTCGTTGCCAAAATTGCGGCAGCATTCTGATCGGGGTGCAGACCTTTAGTCTTAAATTCGTGATCGTTTCGCCAGGTAATAACTGTTTCAACCAGGGCATTGGTATTTCCGCCTGGAGGAATCGTTACGACATAGTCAATCAGTTTAGGAAATACTTTATCTAGGCGTTCGTAAATTTTGCGTAAAGCTTTTACAAAAGCATCGTACTGTCCGTCGCCATCGCTGTATTCTTCGTAAATTTTTCCATCAATTTCAAGCGATACATTGGCCATTGGGCGCAATCCCATGGTGTAGCTTATCGAGTAATTCACCACTTTTACGCGTTGCTCAAAAAGATCATTTTCCAACACATCGGCAACAATGTACGGTAATTCATCGCTTGTGATGGTTTCTTTTTGATCGGCCAGTTCAATAACCTTGTCTGTAACTTTTTTCAGCGATTCTTTATCCAACTCAATGCCAAGGTCTTCCAGGTTCTTTTTGATATTGGCTTTGCCCGAAGTTTTTCCCAAAGCGTACTGGCGTGTGCGGCCAAAACGTTCGGGAAGCAAGTCGTTAAAATACAGGTTGTTTTTGCTATCGCCGTCGGCATGAATTCCGCTACATTGCGTAAAAACAAATTCACCAATCAGCGGTTTGTTGGTCGGGATGCGAATACCGGAAAAAGATTCAACGAGCTTCGAAACCTTATTTAACTGAGCTTCGTTCACCCGTGTTTTCATTTTCAGGTGATCTTTTATGGTGGCAATCACACTTGATAGGGGAGCATTCCCTGCTCGTTCTCCCAAACCGTTTACTGTGGTGTGCACACAGCGGATTCCGGCTTTCATGGCATGAAAAACATTGGCAATGGCCAGGTCGTAATCGTTGTGTGCATGAAAATCGAATTCAACGTCAGGAAAGTTTTCGATCATTTCGTGACAGAAATCGTAGGTCTCGTCCGGATCAAGGATTCCCAACGTATCGGGAAGCATAAATCGCTCCACCTTTTCGTCTTTCAGGCTCGATATCATATAGTGCACGTAGTTTTTAGAGCTGCGCATACCGTTCGACCAGTCTTCGAGGTAAACGTTCACCCTGATTCCCATTTCGTCGGCATAGCAAAGTACTTGTTTGATATCTGCAACATGTTGTTCCGGCGTTTTCCGCAATTGCTCGGTAACGTGTTTGTACGATCCCTTGCAAAGCAGGTTAATCACTTTTCCTCCGGCTTTGGCAATCCATTCCAGCGAAATTCTACCATCAACAAATCCGAGTACCTCAATTTTATCGAGGTGACCTTTTTGTGCGGCCCATTGCATTACCTTTTGGGTGCCTTTGAATTCTCCTTCCGACACACGTGCCGAGGCTATTTCAATGCGATCCACTTTCACGTCCTCAAGCAGCACCTTGGCTACACTTAGTTTTTCCCCGTCGCTGAACGAAACGCCTGACGTTTGTTCGCCATCGCGAAGGGTAGTATCCATAATGGTCAGGTGCTTACCTGAAATTTCTACTGCTTTGCCTGTCATTTTTTTTATTCTTAAGTGAGGATTTCACTTGAAGTGAAGTCCTCACTATTGTCTTGTCTGTCTGTTTCAAATTATCATGTCATTTCGAGGAGGAACGACGAGAAATCTGCTCCTTGAAACAGATTTCTCTCCGTCAGTTGACGGATCGAAATGACAGCAATTATTTTGCTTCAAATTCTGCAATTTGCTCTTTCATTTCAACCAGGTAGTCGATATCATCCAGTCCGTTTTGCAAACAATGCTTTTTGTACGGATTGATTTCGAAATCAGTCGATTCACCGGTAGCAGTTATCGTGAATTTCTGATTCGGCAGGTCAACCTCAAAAGTCGATTCCGGATCTTTTTCAATCTGAACAAAGATTTTCTCAAGGAACTCTGGTGAAACAACAACCGGTAATAGTCCGTTGTTCAATGCGTTTCCTTTAAAGATATCGGCGAAAAAGCTTGAAACCACTACACGGAAACCATAATCGTAGATGGCCCATGCGGCGTGTTCGCGGCTCGATCCGCTACCAAAGTTTTTACCGCCTACCAGGATTTTACCTGAATATTTATCGTTGTTTAACGGGAAATCAGCTTTCGGACTTCCGTCGTTTTCATACCGCCAGTCGCGGAAAAGGTTATCGCCAAATCCTTTACGTTCCACAGCTTTCAGGAAACGTGCAGGAATGATCTGGTCAGTATCTACATTTTCGTAGGGCAGAGGTACTGCCGGTGAATTTATTTTTGAAAATTTATCGTATGCCATTTTTTTATTCTTTACTTATTATTGATTGAACCACCCCGCCAACCTTATAGGTTGTCACCCCTCCTGGAAGGAGGGGAAAATTTCTCCTCCTTCCAGGAGGAGTACTCCGATAAAATCGGAGGGAGGTGGTAAAAATATATCTACATCATCTCTCGAGGATCTGCAATTACACCAGACACGGCAGCGGCAGCTGCAGTAAGCGGGCTTGCCAACAATGTGCGAGCACCCGGTCCCTGGCGACCTTCAAAGTTTCTGTTCGACGTTGAAACAGAATATTTCCCCATTGGTATTTTATCGTCGTTCATTGCCAGACATGCAGAACATCCCGGCTGACGCAACTCAAAACCTGCTTCTTGCAAAATTGGAACAAGTCCTTCGGCTTCAATTTGGTTTTGTACCTGTTTTGATCCTGGTACCAACCACGCCGTAACGTTATCGGCTTTTTTCTTGCCTTTAACAAAAGCGGCAAATTCGCGGAAATCCTCAATACGACCGTTAGTACAGCTTCCGAGGAATACAAAATCAACCGGTTTGCCTTTCATGGCATCGCCTTCGTTGTATCCCATGTATTGTAACGATTTCTGATACGTTGTTTTATCTGTTCCCGACAATCCTTCCGATGTTGGAATAGTTTGCGAAACACCAATTCCCATTCCAGGGTTTGTACCGTAGGTGATCATCGGCTCAATGTCAGCAGCATCAAAAGTGTATTCCGTATCAAAAACGGCATCTTCGTCTGATTTTAACTCCGCCCATTTTTCCATGGCTTTGTCCCAGTCTTCACCTTTTGGCGCAAACTGACGGCCTTTTACATAATTGAAAGTTGTTTCATCCGGAGCGATCATTCCGCCGCGGGCACCACTTTCAATACTCAGGTTACACAATGTCATCCGGCCTTCCATTGTAAGGCTGGTGATTGCCGAACCTGCATACTCGATAAAGTGTCCGGTACCACCACTGGTCGATATTTTAGAAATAATGTACAGTGCGATATCTTTTGCCGTTACACCTTTATCTAAAGTTCCGTTAACGGTGATGCGCATTTTCTTTGGTTTCGGCTGCATAATACACTGGCTGGCCAAAACCATTTCCACCTCGCTGGTACCAATTCCAAAAGCAATGGCACCAAAAGCTCCGTGGGTAGAAGTGTGGCTGTCGCCACAAACGATGGTCATTCCCGGCTGGGTTAATCCCATTTCGGGGCCGATAATGTGTACCACGCCGTGACCTTCAGTTCCCAGTCCGTGATAAACGATACCGTTCTCATCGCAGTTCTTTTTCAGCATGTCAACCTGGTTGCGCGAAAGTTCGTCTTTAATCGACATGTGCTGGTTGATAGTAGGAACGTTATGGTCGGGAGTAGCTGTAGTTTGATCCGGACGATAAACTTTCAATCCGCGGTTTTTCAATCCTAAGAAGGCCACCGGACTCGTTACTTCGTGAATAAAGTGACGGTCGATATACAATACATTTGGGCCACCTTCGACCTGTTTCACCACGTGTGCATCCCAAATTTTATCAAATAATGTTTTTGCTGTCATGATTTCTTTCCATCTATTATATGGATTCAACTTTTATTCTTTCAACACTCATCCCCCTGCTCCTTCGTCGCATTCCCCCTTCGAAGGGGGATAAAGGGGGATGAATTGTTTACATCTTTTATCCGTATTTAATTTACACCGCTGCCGGCAGTTTGTTAATGGCATCCAAAAAGGCCTCAACCGAAGCCGTAATAATGTCGGTGTGAGCACCAAAACCATGGTAGATCGCATCTTCGTATTCCACCTGCATGTGTACTTTACCAATGTCATCGCTACCGCGGGTAATTGCTTGTACCAGGAATTCCTCGATAACTACCTGACGGTGAATAATCTTTTTAACCGCTTTAATTGCTGCATCAACCGGACCGTTACCATCAGAAGTGGCATCGAATTTCTCACCTGAAATGTTCAGGCGTACAGTTGCCATTGGTTTCAGGCTCTTTCCGGTAACAACTTGCAAGTAATCCAATTTAATGCGGTGTTCTTTACGTGTTGCATCGCCAACCAACAACGCGATATCGTCATCACGAATATCTTTTTTCTTGTCGGCCAGTTTCAGGAACTCTTCGTAAACCTCGTCAAGTTTTTCTTTATCCAGCTCAAAGCCTAATAACTCCAAACGGTGTTTCAACGCAGCGCGACCACTTCGTGCAGTCAATAAAATTGCCGATTCGTTGATGCCCACGTCTGTTGGATCCATAATTTCGTAGTTCTCGCGGTTTTTCAATACACCATCCTGGTGAATACCCGACGAGTGGGCAAATGCGTTACGTCCAACAACTGCTTTGTTTGGCTGCACCGGCATGTTCATCAAAGTAGAAACCAATCGGCTTGTACCGTAAATTTTCTTGGTATTTACACCTGTTTCAATTCCCAGTGCTTTGTAATGTGTTTTTAATGTCATTACCACCTCTTCCAACGAGGTGTTTCCGGCGCGTTCGCCAATTCCGTTAATGGTAACCTCTGCCTGGCGGGCACCATTCAGGATTCCCGAAACAGTGTTGGCAGTTGCCATTCCCAAATCGTTATGACAGTGTGTTGAAATAATCGCTTTATGAATATTTGGTACGTTGTCCATCAGGTATTTGATTTTTGCACCAAATTCGTGTGGCAAAGTGTAACCGGTAGTATCCGGAATATTTACAACTGTAGCTCCGGCTTTAATTACCGCCTCTACCACGCGCGCCAGGTATTCGTTTTCGGTACGGCCGGCATCTTCGGCGTAAAACTCTACATCTTCAACGTATTTTTTTGCGTATTTCACGGCCTCTACACCACGCTCGATAATTGCATCGGGATTGGAGTTGAGTTTGTGGTAAATATGAAAATCAGATGTTCCGATTCCGGTGTGGATACGACCTTTTTTGGCGTACTTGAGTGATTCGGCTGCAACATCAATATCTTTTTGTACTGCGCGGGTTAAGGCTGTAATTGTTGGCCATGTAACCGCTTTCGAAATCTCTACTACCGATTCAAAATCGCCGGGGCTCGAAATGGGGAATCCTGCTTCAATAACATCAACTCCCAATTCCTGCAATGCTTTGGCAACTTCAATCTTTTCTACCGTGTTCAACTGGCAACCGGGGACCTGTTCTCCGTCCCTCAAAGTTGTGTCGAAAATGTAAAGTCTGTCGCTCATGATCTATTTGTTTTTCAATTTTTATTTTCTGTTAATCAAGCTTTCTGGTATGAAAAAAGCCATCCTCAAGGTGAGAATGGCTTCTTTATTCCAATATCGTAAATCAACATACCATTCTCATTTCTGTCTTGTTAGAAGAAGAATACCAATGAGAAGGTTAAGAATAGAAATGTTGATATTTTTTGTCATTTGCTTATGATTTGCTGCAAATATGAAAATATTATTTTAAAATGAAAATGAAATGGCCATTTTTTCTTGAAAAAAGAAGAATAATACTGAAATGTCTGTAATGCGTTAACATTGAAGTAACTTTAAGGTTAAGGCAAAAGTTAAAAGTAAAAAGGCAAAAGTTGAGAACAGCTATGCAGGTCGAAATCCCGATTGAAAAGTCAGGAGCAAAAGTTAATGTCATCTCGAACGCAGTGAGGGATTTGTAGCTTGATGTTCGATGCTATCGGTCGGGTTTTGGCTGCGGCCGATTTTCAATTCACTTCGTTCAACTGGGTACTGGGTGCTTTATGAAGCAGGATTTATAGAAAACAGTCACAGTTATCCGCTTCCAGACCTTCAAGGTTTTTAAAACCTTGAAGGTCTATATTCTGTACAATAAACCTGTGACTAAACATAAGCCCAAACCCTTGTATTAACGCAACCCTTTTTTACCTTTAAGCATCTTAATTCCATAAACATAAAAATACAATCAACTATGAATACCTCGTAAAACCCAAAAAAACAAAACAAACCGTTTGGACAGTAAACCACCCACGCTGCCGCAAACCCTGCGTTGCCAAAGCAACAGGAACCGACCTTTTTAATGTGCGCTTTTTCGGTTCTTAATTCTAAAGAACCTGTTTAAGTACCCTGTACTTTTTACTCATTACTAAAATAAAAAAAATGAAACCAAAGATTTTAAAACTAAGTTTAGTATTCCTACTTTTTGCCTTAATTGGTGTAAGCTGTCAGGATGAAGAGGAATTACCACCATTAAAAGACAAACAACTTACTGTAAGCGAAATAAAATCGCAGGGCTGTAAAGACCACCTAAAATCAACTGATACTGAACGGTATATTGAACTTAAGGCCGAAGGAGAAAATCGCCTTTGGGTTAAGTTTGTTAATGCCAGATTTAATTGTTGCCCGGGAGAGATTACTACTAATGCTTTTATCAAAAATGATACACTAAAAGTTGTATTTATTGAGCAATATCCAGGTGGTTGTAATTGTATTTGTGATTTTGACCTTGAATGTGTAATCGACTCAATGGAAAACAGGAAATATAATATCGGAGTTTATGCACACAGGTCAATATATGAGGAGCCAAATTCAAAATTTACTTTTAATTATTCTAAAGGATTAGACACTACAATAAAAATTTCAAATAATTAAAAACTACGTTATGAGAAAATATATTTTTCTTTCCTTCTTTCTTTCCTCGCTAGTGCGCGATTTCATCGCATTCCGTTTGGGAAGTCTTTTTTAGTAAACTTTAGCAAGTAACTGCTTGAATACCTTAAAGGTTTTCTGAAACCTTTAAGGTCTGACAAAAGAGCAGTGCTTAGTGATAGCCTCACTTCGAGTGGGACTATCACCGACTTGCAGTTACCACTGGCTCCGCTTGTGCCCGATTGTATCGCGTTCCTTTATAACAAAAATTGCATCCGTGTTGGTGCACTATTCCGATGCGTTCCACTAATGAAACAAGATTATTTCACCATATTAATTGTTCAAAAAATCTCCCAATTTCTAATCAATATCATCAAACGGCTGAATTAAAATGTATTAACTTTGGGCTTTCATTAAATTAATTCAATAACAAAATGAAGAGAGATACTTTGGTTTTTGATATTATCAGGAAGGAACACGAACGTCAGTTGGGCGGAATTGAATTGATTGCTTCAGAGAACTTTGTAAGTGAGCAGGTTATGGAAGCAATGGGTTCGGTAATGACCAACAAGTACGCTGAAGGTTATCCGGGAAAAAGATATTATGGTGGTTGTCAGTTTGTTGATATGACCGAGCAACTGGCCATCGACCGTATTAAGGAATTGTACGGAGCCGAATGGGCCAACGTTCAGCCACACTCGGGCGCACAGGCAAATGCTGCTGTATTGAGTGTTATTCTTAAGCCGGGCGATACTTTCCTCGGCCTCGACCTTTCGCACGGTGGTCACCTTTCGCATGGTTCGCATGTAAACTCATCGGGTATTCTTTACAATCCGGTTGCCTACAAGGTAAAAGAAGATACCGGAATGGTGGATTACGATGAGATGGAAGCGCTGGCCATCGAGCATAAACCAAAGTTGATTATCGGTGGGGCATCGGCATACAGCCGCGAGTGGGATTACAAACGCATGCGCGAAATTGCTGATAAAGTTGGTGCATTGTTTATGGTGGATATGGCTCACCCGGCCGGATTAATTGCTGCCGGTTTGCTCGATAATCCTGTAAAATATGCGCACGTAGTAACATCAACAACACATAAAACACTACGCGGACCCCGCGGCGGTATCATCCTTATTGGTAAAGATTTTGAAAATCCATGGGGTATTACTACTCCAAAAGGTGTGGTTCGAAAAATGTCGTCGTTGTTGGATTCTGCGGTATTCCCTGGCCAGCAAGGCGGGCCGCTTGAGCACGTAATTGCTGCAAAAGCTGTTGCATTTGGCGAGGCACTGGAGCCGGAGTACAAAGAGTACCAGGCACAGGTGAAAAAGAATGCTGCTGTTATGGCACAGGCTTTTGTTGACCTGGGCTACAAAGTAATTTCGGGCGGTACTGATAATCACTCGATGCTGATCGACCTGCGTACCAAATACCCTGAAATCACCGGTAAACTGGTTGAAAATACTATTGTAAATGCCGAAATTACCATTAACAAAAACATGGTGCCTTTTGATAGCCGTTCGCCATTCCAAACTTCAGGTTTGCGTGTAGGCACACCGGCTATTACAACCCGTGGTGTAAAAGAAGACCTGATGCCGGAGATCGTTCAGCTGATCGACGACTCGATTGCACACATTAACGACGAGGCATACATTAAAGCAGTTGGCGAAAAAGTTCACAAACTGATGAAGGACTTCCCGCTGTTTGCCTACTAGGTCTCAGTATAGAGTTTAAAGTTCAGTGTTCAAAGTTGGGCGCTGACAAGACATAAAATTAACCCGGAAGGTAAGCTTAACTTTCCGGGTTTTTGTTTACTTTGAACTGAGCGAAGATGAGGACTGAAGAGGTGAAGGATTAAAGCATCAATAAATTTTAAGATTATTGAATTGTGCGCGCAACTCTGAACTTTGAACTCAAAACTAAAAGAACTACGGATGGAATGGTACATGATACTGGCACTTGTTGGAACCGGAATTGCCGCCGGATTTATTAATACCACTGCAGGAGGCGGCTCTATGCTAACCATGCCTTTACTGATGTTTATCGGGCTGCCCGCCAATATTGCCAATGGCACTAACCGTATCGCCATTTTGCTTCAGAATGTTATTGCCGTAAAAACGTTCAAACAAAAACATGTACTTGATTTTACCAAGGATTACCGGCTGGCCATTCCGGCCATCGTCGGATCGATTATCGGGGCACTGTTTGCTGTTGAAATTGATCCCAACCTCTTAAAAAATATCATTGCCGGACTAATGGTGCTTTTGTTGCTGCTGGTGGTCTTAAAACCCGAAGTATGGATTACCGATCAGATCGGGAAAGTGAATCCCAAACCGTCGCCGCTGCAATACATCATTTTCTTTGCAATAGGTTTGTTCGGAGGCTTTATTCAAATGGGCGTAGGATTTTTTCTGCTGGCCGGATTGGTTTTGGGCTGCGGACATAACCTGGTGCGTGCCAATGCAATAAAGGTTTTTATTATTTTGATCTATACCATATTTTCGCTGGGGATATTTATTTATAATAAACAAGTTGACATTGTTGCGGGTTTAATACTGGCTGCCGGCAATATGCTCGGAGCATGGCTGGGCGCCAACTTTACCGTAAAAGGAGGCGCAAAATATGTTCGCTACATACTTATTCTGGCCATGCTAATTGTGATTTTGAATTTGTTTGGAGTTTTTGGTTAGTTTCAAGCTACAAGTTGCAAGTTGCAAGTCACAAGCGATAAGCTGTTTTGGAAAAAGAATTATCTCCCCTCTGTGAGGGGAGTGTCCGTCAATTGACGGACGAGGGGTGAACGTCATCAAATTATAAAAGTAGATTGGAGCATCAGAATAAAATACCAGTAACCATCATCACCGGCTTTCTCGGAGCCGGGAAGACTACTTTTATCAACTTCCTGCTGAAATCAAATCCGGACAAGCAGTTTGCTTTGGTAGAAAATGAATTTGGCGCTGTACCCATCGACACGAAACTGATAAAAGGTGTTGATGCCAGCCAGATGTTCGAATTAAAACAGGGCTGTATTTGTTGCACCATTTCCGATGAATACGAGCTGGTGCTAAAAGAACTGGCTGAGCGTTTCCCGGATGTAGATCACCTGTTGATAGAAACAACAGGAATTGCTGATCCGGCACCTGTAATTCAACCTTTTTTTGCTGATGAAGACCTGAAAGAGCTGTACGAATACAATGGCGCCATTTGTTTGGTTGATGCCCTGAATTTCGAAAATCTACCGGAAGAGGAGATGGCGTATAAGCAGTTGAATGTTGCCGATCTGATTCTGCTAAATAAAACGGAAAACATTGATGAAAAGCAGCAAGGAGAGCTTACCACAAAAATGAATCGACTGGCTCCGCTGGCAAAAATTCAATCAACAAGTTTTGGTGAAGCAAAAACGCTTGATTTGAATGAACTGAAACAACATACGTTTAATGCGTATTCATTTCTTTCGTACAAAAGCAATCATGTACTGGTGCGAACCAAAACACTTTCGTTTTCTGCTTCGCTGAATCGGGCCGCTTTCCTGTATTGGCTGGAATATACACTCGATATTTATAAAAGCCAGGTTTATCGCTGCAAAGGAGTGGTGTGTTTTCAGAACGAACCTTTTGAATATATTTTGCAGGGCGTTGGCGGCCGTTTTGAACTGGAAGAAGGGGATTTAATAATGGAAGCACCCGAAAGTCATATTGCTTTTATAGGCAAGCTTGATGGTTTGGCTTTAGATTTTAATCCTCCATTATAATTGCACGCAGATTTCGCGGATGGCGCAGAATTTTATTTGGGGGCATATCTCGTATCTGCGAAAATCCGCGCTATCTGCGAGAACCAATTCCTTACCCAAGAAACGCGATCCAAAGCGGAATTATAAGCACCGAAAGCAGTGTGCCCAGCACCACAATTCGAGCTACCAGTTTTGTTTCCAGTTTATACTGAACAGCCAGCGCGTACGGAGTAAGCCCAAGTGGCATTGCCGAATCGAGAATAGTGGCTTTAAATTGTAGGTCGTTCAGGCCGGCAGTACGGATGCCAAAATAAAGCAAAATCGGCAGAGCAATCATCGTTAGCACCACAAAAACGGAAACCCTGATCCATTCGCGGGGAGCGCCAATTTTGTTTTGCCCCAGGAATATGCCCAGCGAGAATAATACTATGGCCGTTACCGATTCGGCAAAAAGACTAACGGTTTTATCGATAAACGACGGCACTTTTAGTTGAAATAAAACGATGCACACACCCACAAAAACAGATATCAGCAGTGGGTTTTTTACCAGGCTCAGCATTAATTTCTTCGGCTGAATGCTTTCCTCTCCAGTTGCTTCGATAAGGATAACGCCAAGCGTTAGCAGCCAGAAAACATAAACAGCTGAAAGAACAGCTGCAACCGGTAAAATTTCGTCGACAAAGCTGCTGCGAAGAACCGGAATGCCCAGGTAAGCCACGTTTCCAAACGAAAGAATAAGGAAGAGCGAACTGCGTAAACGCTTCGAAAATCGAAAAATCCGTGCTATGGGGAAAGCCAGTAACATGCACACCGCAATGTATGCCGAATTAATAAAAATAAGTTGGGTATAGGATTCGCCTTGCGGGTCGAGGTGCATCAGCGAGGCAATAACCAGAGCCGGGAAGCCGATCCACAATGCGTATTTGTTTAGCACGTCAACCCACGGCCCGTGAGCGGCTTTTGTACGCGAAAAAAGTGTTCCGGTAAAAATAACGAGAAACAAGGGCGCAACAGTCTTCAGCGCCAGTAAAAAATGTGCCATAAATCCCTTTTATTTGTTTTCAGTCATGGCCCAGTCGCCATAAATAATGTGTTCGCGCACGTCGGTAACAAACATACCAACTTCTTTGGCTGCTGAAATTCCCAGGTCTCCGTCTTCAAAAACCTGGCAAAATTGTGGTTCAACACCCATCAATTCAGCACATTTTAGAAAGGTTTCAGGATGTGGTTTGTGCTTCTGCACGTCGTCGGCTGAAACTACAAAATCGAAATATTCACGAATGCCCAGCTCTTTTAACTGCACTTCGGCACTTTTCCCGCTAGCACCTGTTCCCACCGCCATGGGCAGTTTTCCGTGGTAATTTTTTACAATCGCGATTACCTCTTCAATTGGTTGCAGCAAATGTGCCGAGTCCCAGAACGATTGTTGTTTCATACGAACCAGTATTTCAGGCTGTTCATCCACATTGTATTGCTCAACAATTCGTTTGGCAAATTCAATGGTCGGGCGGCCTGTCATTTCATGAATAATATTCGGATCAAAATCGAAATTATATTTTTTGCCTACGATATTCCAGGTTTCTACATGCACCGGAAGCGAGTTCGACAGGGTTCCGTCTAAATCAAAAATCAAGGCTTTTGCCTCGGGATGAACTGTAATTGCCATATTTTCAAATTTGCCGTAAATGTAACAGAACCCCGGCACAGCGTGAAAGTTCAATTGCTAATACATGAAGATTTAATCATCAGTTAAAAAAGTCATTCTGATTATGTTTGTGCGAATTGTAAAATAAATAGATAAAATCTATTAATCATTGGTAATAAGTAATTAAGATATTGTAAGTTAAGGAATTAATCATTTTTTAGTCATGCTGTTTTTTTGTATCTTAATGCAATCGTTGCATAAATTATCACTTAAAACTAAGTATATGGAAAACAATCATTCAAAACAAGGCAAATGTCCTGTTATGCACGGCGGAAATACTTCGGCCGGAGCATCAGTTATGGACTGGTGGCCCAATGCATTAAATCTCGACATTTTGCATCAGCACGACACAAAAACAAATCCTTTAGGAAAAGACTTTAATTACCGGGATGAGCTGAAAAAGCTGGATGTAGCGGCTTTAAAAAGAGATCTACGCGATTTAATGACTGATAGCCAGGAGTGGTGGCCTGCCGATTGGGGGCATTACGGAGGATTGATGATACGAATGGCCTGGCACGCTGCCGGTTCGTATCGAATTGCCGATGGCCGTGGTGGAGGCGGAACAGGAAACCAGCGTTTCGCACCACTAAACTCGTGGCCCGATAATGTGAGCCTGGATAAGGCACGCCGACTACTTTGGCCGATTAAGAAGAAATACGGAAATAAAGTGAGTTGGGCCGATTTGATCATTCTGACCGGTAACATTGCTTACGAAAGTATGGGGCTAAAAACCTTTGGTTTTGGTTTTGGCCGCGAAGATATTTGGCATCCGGAGAAAGATACCTACTGGGGAGCCGAAAAAGAATGGCTGGCACCAAGTGACGAACGTTACGACGATGTAACAAAACCCGAGACCATGGAAAATCCGTTGGCAGCCGTTCAAATGGGATTGATTTACGTAAACCCGGAAGGTGTAAACGGAAAGCCTGATCCGCTGAAAACAGCCCAGCAAATGCGCGAAACATTCCGCCGAATGGCCATGAACGATGAGGAAACAGTGGCACTTACTGCCGGAGGACACACCGTTGGAAAAACACACGGAAACGGTGATGCCAGTTTATTGGGACCCGATCCGGAAGCAGCAGATGTACACGAACAAGGTTTAGGCTGGTCAAATCCGCACAAAAGCGGAAAAGGCAGATATACCGTAACCAGCGGTTTGGAAGGTGCCTGGACGACCGAGCCTACGAAATGGGATAATGGTTTCTTTAAGATGTTGTTTGAGCACGAGTGGGAACTGCGTAAAAGCCCGGCAGGAGCTCAGCAATGGGAGCCTGTAAGCATAGCCGAAGAAGATAAACCGGCTGATGTGGAGGATTTCTCAATTCGTAACAATCCGATGATGACGGATGCCGATATGGCTTTAAAAATGGATCCGGAGTACAGAAAGATATCGGAAAAGTTTATGAATGATTTTGATGCTTTTTCTGATGCTTTTGCCCGCGCCTGGTTTAAACTAACACACCGCGATATGGGACCGAAAGTACGTTATTTCGGACCTGATGTTCCTGAAGAAGACTTGATTTGGCAAGATCCTGTTCCGGCTGGAAAATCGGATTACGATGTGAACGCGGTAAAAGCAAAAATTTCTACAGCAGGACTTAGCATTGCCGACATGGTTGCTACGGCCTGGGATAGTGCAAGAACTTTCCGCGGATCGGATATGCGCGGTGGTGCCAACGGTGCCCGTATTCGTTTGGCTCCACAAAAAGACTGGGAAGGAAATGAGCCGGAACGACTGAAAAAAGTATTGGCCGTGCTTGAGCCAATTGCTGCTGATTTCGGAATTAGCGTAGCCGACGTAATTGTATTGGCCGGAAATGTTGGGGTAGAGCAGGCCATTAAAAATGTAGGAATGAATGTTGCTGTTCCGTTTACACCCGGACGCGGTGATGCTTCCGATGAAATGACCGATGCCGAGTCGTTTGCTCCGCTGGAACCGCTGGCCGACGGTTTCAGAAACTGGCAGAAAAAGGATTACGTGGTTAGTCCGGAAGAAATGATGCTTGATCGTGCCCAGTTAATGGGATTAACGGCTCATGAAATGACGGTGTTAATTGGCGGTATGCGTATGCTGGGAACCAATTATGCCGGCACCAAACACGGTGTGTTTACCGATAATGTTGGTACGTTGAGCAACGATTTCTTTGTAAACCTTACCGATATGACCTACGTTTGGGAGCCTGCCGGAAAAGGACTTTACAACATCCGAAACCGGAAAACCGGCGAAGTAAAATGGACGGCCACACGTACTGATCTGGTGTTTGGTTCGAATTCTGTTTTGCGTTCGTATGCTGAGGTGTATGCACAAGACGATAACAAAGAGAAATTTGTAAGCGATTTTGTGAAAGCCTGGAATAAAGTGATGAATGCCGACCGTTTTGATGTAAATTAATTGGTAACTCATTCAAAACTAAAAGGCTGTCCGGTATTACTTTGGACAGCCTTTTTTATGTCTTTAACAATTTTGCTTTTCAGATTTCCCAGGCAATAACAATATTTGTTCGCATTTCAATTTCGTTGGGTGATAGTACTGATGTAATATCAGCTTTGGCATTACGGGTCATTGGCAATATTTCAGCATTCATGAGTTCCATATTTGTATTGAAAGTTCCAATCATCCGGGGTTCGCCGTACTGGATTGATTTGATTTTGCCCAGTTGAACATCGGCGCTTTGGGCAATCACGGTTGCTTTTTGTTTGGCATCTTCTACGGCCAGCTGAATGAGTTTTTCTTTTACCATTTCCATTTGTTCCTCCGAAAGGGCAAAGTTCAGATTGAAATTCGACTGCAGATTGTCTTTGATCAGTTCAAAAATTTTATCATTTTTTTCATAATCTTTTTGTGTACGGATGGTAACCGGAATATTTGCCTCGTAGCCTTCAAACACCGGCTGCCGCAATTGGGGATCATATTTTTGTACTTCGTGAATAGCAAAACTGTTTGTTTTTATCAGTTCTTCGTCAATCCCGTTTTTAATAAACAGCTTTTTTATTTTGTCAATTTTTTCAACCGACATTTCCGCGCACTGCTTGTAATTTTCGTCTTTAACACTAAAATTTACAGTGAATGATATTTCTTCAGGAGCCAATTTAACTGATGATTTTCCTTCAACAGTAATAATTCCATTTTGATTATTTTGAGCGAAAGAGCCAAATGCAAAAAGCATAACGGCAAGGGATAAAATAATTTTCTTCATGACTTAATTTTTAATGATTTTAATTGTTTGTCTGTTACTCTGATTTTGTAAAGTTACAAAGTATATGCCAGAAGAAAGTTCATCTTGAATAATCTCATTTGTGTAGCTTGTAAATACCTTTTGAAATGGCTGGTTTTGAGAATAATCGTCAAAATAAGACAACAAAAAATTTAAATCCCTGTGTTATCTCATAGCTTGAAAATCGTAACTTTTGCTACTTTCGGGCTTCAAATTAAAAATCAAAAAAATGCGTCTAATTGTAATTATTCTTTTACTTCTTGTTCAAACTTTTGCTTTTGCCCAAACCAAACAAATGAGTCTGGAAGATGCCGTTTACGGGCGTTATACCTATTTGTATCCCGAGTCAATGTCGGGTTTGCAATGGATGGATGATGAACATTTTTCTTTTATTGAAGACAAATCGATTGTTGCCGAATCGGCAAAATCAGGCGAGAAAAGTACTGTTTTTTCGCTCAATGAGTTAAACGAAATTACCGGTGCAAACTTACAACGCATTCCATCATACCGCTGGATCGGCCAAACCGACCTTTTGATTTCGGATGCTAAAAAATATTGGTTGGTTGACAGTAACACGAAGAATGTAAAATATAAAATTGAACTTCCTGAAAATGCTGATAATGCAAGTTTTTCAGAAGAAGGACAATATGTGGCTTTCACTCAGGGCCACGATTTATTTGTGGCGCTGGCCAACGGAACAACAAAACAAATTACAAGCGATGGCGGTAACGGAATTGTAAACGGACAAACCGTACACCGTAACGAATTTGGCATATCAGGTGGTATTTTTAATTCGCCCAAAGGAAATTTTGTGGCTTTTTACCGCAAAGATGAAAGTATGGTGAAAGATTATCCGCTGGTGGATTTTATGGCACGTCAGGCAGAACTCACGCCGGTAAAATACCCGATGGCCGGAATGGCAAGTCATCATGTAACTTTAGGTGTTTACAATATTGAAAGCGGAGTAACAACATTTCTGAAAACCGGAGAACCGCTCGATCATTTTCTTACCAACGTAGCCTGGTCGCCCGATGAAAAAAGCATTTACATGGCCGAGTTGAACCGCGAACAAAACCACATGCAACTAAATTGCTACGATGTGGTAACAGGCGAAAAAGTGAAAACACTTTTTGAAGAATCGTCGGATACCTATGTAGAACCATTGTATCCGGTTCAGTTTTCGAAAGTGAATCCCGGCGAATTTTATTACCTCAGCCGTCTGGATGGCTGGTTTCATGTGTACAAATACAATACCGACGGAAAGTTGGTGCAGCAAATTACAAAAGGCGAATGGGAAGTTACAAACATACTGGGTTTCGATGCTAAAGAAAAGACACTTTTTGTTGAAGCTACCCTCGACGATCCGCTGCAAAACAATATTTACAAGGTGGATGTGAAATCGGGGGAAACAGAGCGACTCTCGAAAGAAGACGGTGTTCATGGCGGAACTTTAAGTCCTGATGCTGCTTATGTTTTAGATCGTTGGTCAGGCACGGAAGTACCCGGAAAAGTAGATTTAATTTCATCAAACGGAAAAAATACACGAACAATTTTTGCGTCGGAAGATCCGCTAAAAGACTACCAGTTGGGCGAAAATAAGCTGGTATCGTTAAAAACGAAAGACGGGAAATACGATTTGTTTGGACGATTAATTTTGCCGAATGATTTTGATCCGGCGAAAAAATACCCGGTAGTAGTTTACGTTTATGGCGGACCACACTCGCAACTGGTAACCAAAGGCTGGCAAAACCAGGCGCGCTGGTGGCAGTATTACATGGCATCGCAGGGCTATATTGCTTTTACGCTCGATAACCGCGGCACAAACAACCGTGGCCGTGCTTTTGAAACAGCTATTCACCGAAATTTAGGTGTATTGGAAACTGAAGACCAGATGCAGGGGATTGAATACCTGCTTTCGCTGCCTTATGTTGATGCTGATCGCATTGGCGTTCACGGATGGAGTTACGGTGGTTTTATGACACTAAATTTAAAATTAAAACATCCCGAAATTTTTAAAGTGGCAGCTGCCGGTGGCCCGGTGGTTGACTGGAGCATGTACGAAATTATGTATGGCGAGCGTTACATGGATATGCCGCAGGAAAATCCGGAGGGTTATAAAAATTCAGATATGACCAAATACGTGGAAAATCTCGATGGAAAACTGATGCTGATTCATGGCGTGCAAGACGCAACAGTGGTGATGCAACACAGTATGAAATTTCTGCGCGAGTGTGTGAAACAAAACAAGCAGGTCGACTTTTTTGCTTACCCGATTCATGAGCATAATGTGCGCGGAAAAGACCGTGTGCACCTGATGGAGAAAGTGAGCCGCTATTTCTTCGAAAACCTGTAAATTACCTCGCCGAAAAACGTTTTTTGCTGTTTCCGGGGGAGCCGGAAAGAGGCAATGATGAACTGATATTGTATATTTAGGTGCAAAAACCAATAACTTTGCAGATAGCTAACCAATAGAAAATAAATTATTATGAACGGACAAATTAAAGAGATAGCCATGAGGCTAAGAGGTTTACGGGATGTGCTCAATATTTCAGTTGACGAAATAGCAACTGCATGCAAAGTGTCCGCCGAAGAATACGAGAGCTATGAAAGTGGAAAAACAGATATTCCGGTTGGTGTTCTCGAAAATATATCAAAGAAATATGATATTGGGTTAACTGCATTGCTTTTTGGCGATGAACCTCACATGAAATCATTTTATCTCACCCGGGCAGGCGAGGGAACAGCTATGGAGCGTACCCGGGCCTATAAATATCAGGCGCTGGCATCAGGGTTTATCGGACGGAAAGCTGATCCGTTTGTTGTAACTGTGGAGCCGGATGCTGAAGAAAAACCAATTCATCTGAATAGTCATAGTGGACAGGAATTGAACTTTGTTTTGGAAGGCAAATTATTGTTGAGTGTTGATGGACATGAAATGATACTCAACCAGGGAGACAGCCTTTATTTTGATGCAACTCTTCCGCACGGAATGAAAGCATTAGAGGGGAAACCAGTAAAATTCCTGGCTGTAATTCTATAATAAAACTTGATGCTACATGATTGAAAAATACTTAAAACAGACTGCTTTTACCGATTTTGAGGATTTTAAAGCCAATTACGAGTTGATTATTCCGGAAGATTTCAACTTTGCCTACGACGTGGTTGACGGCTGGGCAGCAAAAGATCCCAACAAAAGAGCATTGCTTTGGACAAACGATAAAGGCGAAAGCCGAACATACACCTTTGGCGAATTGAAAGAAATAACCGACCGCACTGCCGGCTATTTTTCGTCGCTGGGAATTGGAAAAGGCGATATGGTTATGGCTATTTTAAAACGCCGTGCCGAGTTTTGGTTTACCATTATTGCGCTGCATAAAATTGGCGCCGTTATTATTCCGGCAACGCATTTGCTCACTAAAAAAGATATAATTTACCGTAACAATGCCGCCACCATTAAAGCCATTGTTTGCGACGGCGATGAACTGATAACCAAAAATGTGAACGATGCTTCGCCCGAGTCGCCGTCTGTTGAAAAGCTTGTTTCAATCGGCCCGGTTATTCCTGAAGGATGGGAAGATTTTCATAAAGGAATTGAAAATGCTGAGCCATTTCAACGTCCTGCTGAGCCTACAAAAAATGATGATCCGATTATTGTAAGTTTTACATCGGGAACTACCGGCGATCCGAAAATGGTAGTGCTCGACAGTGTTTATCCGCTGGCGCACATTGTTACGGCAAAATACTGGCAAAACCTGCACCACGGTAGTCTTCACCTTACCATTGCCGACACCGGCTGGCTAAAAGCTGTTTGGGGGAAATTGTACGGACAATGGCTGGTTGGCGCATCGGTATTTGTTTACGATCATGAAAAATTTACACCTTCCGATATTCTGGAAGTGCTTTCAAAATACCAGGTAACTTCGCTTTGTGCACCGCCAACAATTTTCCGATTTCTTATCAGGGAAGATTTTGAAAAATACGATCTCTCGGCACTGGAATGGTGTACCATTGCCGGCGAAGCGTTAAATCCGGAGGTTTACAACCGTTTTTACGACTTAACAGGAATAAAACTACGCGAGGGGTACGGACAAAGTGAAACTACCTTGTCAGTGTTTACTTCGCCATGGGTAGAACCCAAGCCGGGATCGATGGGACTTCCAAGTCCGCATTACGATATTGATTTGCTGACATCGGAAGGACGATCGGCCGAAGCCGGTGAGCAGGGGCAAATTGTAATACGTATCGACAAAAATTATCCGGCCGGATTGTTTGGCGGATACTACCGCAATCAACAACTGACCGACGAAGCTATGTCGGATGGAATATATTACACCGGCGATTTGGCCTGGAAAGATGAGGATGGCTACTTGTGGTTTGTGGGCCGTGCCGACGATGTAATTAAAAGTTCGGGTTACCGTATCGGGCCTTTCGAGGTGGAAAGTGCATTGATGACACACCCCGCCGTGGTAGAATGTGCCATTACAGGTGTGCCCGACGAAATACGTGGGCAGATTGTAAAAGCAACGGTTGTGTTGGCTAAAGACTACAAGGATAAAGCCGGCGTGGCCTTGGTGAAAACCTTACAGGATCACGTAAAAAAGGTAACAGCTCCTTATAAATACCCACGCCAGATCCAATTTGTGGAGGAACTGCCAAAAACTATTAGCGGAAAAATCCGACGCGTAGAAATCCGCGAGCGCGATGATTCAACAAAATAGCTTATAAATCATCCAATCCTCACGGGGTTGTTATTGTGATGATTTTGATTGGTATTTTACTATAAACGAACACCTACAGCGTTCTCTTTTATTCAAATAGAACCCGGTACGGGTTCGCTTATAGTAGTAGCAAGGTTAAGGACATTCGTTTGATAACCCGGTACGGGTTAGATGTTTTTATGAAATTCCTTCCGGATAATTGCAGGCTGTTTAATCGGAAATCATATTTTTGCGTAACATTTTTGCAAAAGTTGTATTTGAAACGATTCGAACAAAATAAACCGGGTTCTTTAATTGGAATTTTTGTGGTTTTGCTGTTGTTGGTTCCCCTGTTAAATTGGGGGCAGAGCAGTATTAACGGCGAAGATTTCCAATCGCGATTGTTGCAAAATATTCATCAGCAGGTTTTTGAATATCCCTGGAGCAGTGCTGCTTTTTTCCCGGGCAATCTGGAGTTGGCCAGTCGTCAGACCATAAAACGGCAACTGAAAAGCGCGAAAGAATATGCACATAATCCGGATGCATTTGAGACCTGTTTTTCGACTTTAAATAATTTGCCTGCACCCGATAAAGCAATTTTCATCAAAAACTTTTATTTCTATCGGCCGGGAATAGTAAGCGAATTGGCCAAAGCCGGGTTGAGCGAAGAATTGCAATATTTGCCGGCAACACTATCGGCATTTAACATCGAAGCAAAAAGTCCGTTTAAACGAGCAGGCGCATGGCAGCTAACACATTTTCAGGGTGTATTGAATGGTTTGCAAATCAATAAGCTGATCGATGAACGACTGAATGTTTCTAAAGCGACGCATGCTGCTGTTCAGGAGTTGAAGAAGAATGAAGCGTTGTTCGATCATCCGAAAAAAGCGATGCTGGCGTTTGTTTTTGGAAAAACGCAGATTAAAAATTTGTGTCGTCGTGCCGGTGGCGATAAGTGTTCTGTAAACGAATTGCTGGAAGTGGCACCAAAAGAAATGACTGATTTTATGGCAGCCTACCAGGCAACAGCAGCATTTTTAAGCCAGAACAAATTTATTCCGGAACAGGAACTTCCAAAAACAGCAGAAGCAAAAGTACGTATTCAAACGCATTTCGACCAAATAAGTGCTGTGCTGCCAATTTCAACCGATGAACTTCGCTTTTTAAATCCGCAGTTTCCATATTCTATCATCCCAGAACAGGCTTCGATTACTTTGCCTGAAAAATTGAAGCAAGACTTTTTGTTTCTGCAGGATTCCATTTACAATGGTGTTGATTCAACGCTGTTTGAGGTGGTGGCGCAAAAAATTGAATATCCGCCGGCACCCAACCGTCAGTATGTGGGCGAGAAGGTAAAGGATCTGGAAATAGAAGGAAAAACAAAAATCAAATACACCATAAAATCGGGCGATGTGCTGGGATTTATTGCCGAAGATTACGATGTGCGGGTAGCCGATTTAAAATACTGGAACAATATTTACGACGAACGCAAAATTCAGGCGGGTAAAACGCTTGATATTTTTATTGACGATGAAAATGCCGATTATTACCGCAACCTTCAGCAAGAAACAGCTAAGAAGGAGGAGCAAAAAACTGTAGTTCCGGATTTTGCATCCGCAACTTTGCCGGGGATTGTTGTTCCCGAATCGGCAAAAAAAGTAGAGCACATTGTAAAAAGTGGTGAGTCGCCATATGTAATTGCACAAAAATACGATGGCGTAACGCCCGAGAAAATACTGGAATGGAACAGCGTTAGCGATGCGCGTAGAATCCAAATTGGTCAGAAATTAATTATATACCTACAATGAAGCCACTTCAAACATTAACATTTACTTTGGGTGTAATTGCCTTGCTGGCTGGCGCCATGTGGCTGATGCCCGACGATGGTTTCGAGGTGGGGGAAATGACCTTACATATGCCTACATTCTCTGAAATGATTGTTGGGGATGATTTGGAATATGCCGACGTTTCAGAGATTATTGCGCAACAATTTGAAATTGATTCGCTGGTAGATATTGAAGTGGATACCATTGCCGGCGATACGGTTGTTGAAGTGATTCACCGGGCAGATTATGATACACTCGTGCAATCGGTTCGGCGAATAGAAATGACAGATTTGGGCAAAGAAAACCTGTACCGCTTTTTCGATCATTTAAAAAGCGACTCACTGGTTCGGATAATGCATTACGGCGACAGCCAGATTGAAGGCGACCGCATTACTGCTTTTCTGCGAAATAAACTGCAGGTAAAATTTGGCGGAAGAGGAGTTGGTTTGCGTCCGGCCTTGCAACCTTACGACTATGTTTTTAGCGCCAATCAAACGAATTCCGACAATTGGAAACGTTACCCGATTTACGGGAAAGTGGATTCAACGGTTGAGCACAGTCGTTACGGAGTTATGGGAGCTTTTTCGCGTTACGCCCCTTTGGCCAACGACACCATTCCGTTTAAAGATTCGATGATTTACGAGGCTGAAATGAATGTCTCGAAATCAGATATCTCCTACAAACGTACGCGCGAATACGAAAATATGCGTTTGTTTTACGGGCATACCAAACGCCCGGTTGCGGTGCAGTTAATCGCACGCGGCGATACCGTTTTAAGCGATACGCTTTTGGCCGACACCACCTACGCAGTGCTCGAATGCGAACTGCCCGATTCAACGAGTAGTGTTACACTAAAATTCTCGGGATACGATGGCCCTGATGTTTATGGAATTGAGCTGGCTTCGAAAAAAGGAGTGATTATGGATAATATTGCCCTAAGAGGCAGTTCAGGAACAATTTTCACAAAAGCCGACTACGAGCACAGCCTGAAAATGTATAACGACCTCAATCCTAAGTTTTTTATCCTGCAGTTTGGTGGTAACGTAATTCCATACATTAAGGATAAAAAGGCGATTGAGCGTTATGGCCGGTGGTTCGGCAGTCAGATTCAGCGAATTAATTCCTTGTGTCCCGATGCAGCCATTCTTGTAATTGGCCCAAGCGATATGTCGACAAAGAAAAAGGACAAGTACGTAACTTATAAACATTTGCCACAGGTGGTGGAAATGCTTAAACAAGTAGCGTTGGAAAATAACTGCGCTTATTGGGATATGTACCAGGCAATGGGCGGACACAACAGTATGCCCTCGTGGGTGAATGCGCAACCCGAATTGGCGCGTCCCGATTATGTGCATTTTTCGGCACGCGGAGCACGTTTGGTGGCCAATATGTTCTACAATGCATTGATTCTGGAATACAACAATTATTTGGAGGAGGAGATGTAATGGGGGAGAAAGTTCAGAGTTCAACGTTTAGAGTTCAGAGTTCAGGGTTCAGGGTTCATAGTTCCAATACAGCTGTCATTTCGAACGCAGTGAGAAATCTGTTACAGGGAAGTTACAAGTTACAAGTTGCAAGTTACAAGTGGTTAATTAATCTTGTTCTTCAATCTCTATTCAATCTCCATCAATCTCCATCAATCTTAGTGCAATCGGTAAAGGTTCGAGGCTTGTCTTTGCTGCTTTTTAGCTTCGTCATGCTGCTTTCCACATCTGTTTCAGCGCAGCAAGACAGCTACTTTTACCACGTTAATCAATACAATTTTGTTCGTTACGATCGGAATGAAATGCATTACCCCGGAGACCGGACAAATGCGGAAAGGTTTTATGCAAAATTGGAGCAGCTGGTAACTACCGGCGAAGGACGAGTGAATATTGTACAAATTGGTGGCTCACACATTCAGGCCGGCTCGTTTTCGGGGCAAATGCGCAACCGTTTTCAGCAGCTTAACGGCGAAATGAATGCCGGTTGGGGATTTATGTTTCCGTACCGTATTGCACGCACCAACTCGCCTTTTGGTTATTACATTCGTTACAACGGTTACTGGAAAACATTCCGAAATGTAGAGGGACGAAAAAGCGGAACATTGGGCGTGGGCGGAATTTCGGCAACAACATCTTCTCCAAAAGCGGAGTTGACGATACTGTTGGAGGAAGAAAACGAATTGGATTACAGCTTTAATAAACTGAGAATTTATTACGAGAACACAGCTAAAAATTACAGCATAAATATTGATTCGGATTTGGTGAAAAACAAGGTGGAAGCCAACGGATACATCGATTTTGAATTGAATGAGTGGGTAGATAGTTTACAGATTACACTGGAGAAAGATTACAACTCGCAAGGCAATTTTACGTTGCTGGGAATGACCACCGAATCGAATCCAAACGGGATCATGTATCACAGTATTGGAGTGAATGGGGCACATGTTCCGGCATTTTTGCGCTGCCAGCTTTTTGCAGAGCAACTGGCCGACCTTAGTCCTGACTTGGTCATTCTCGGACTGGGAATAAACGATGCCTACGGACGCCGTTTTTCGCAGGCTCGTTTCGAAGATCATTACGGACAACTCATTGATAAAATAAAAACTGCGGCACCCAATGCGCTTATTGTGTTTACCACCAATAACGACAGTTACATGTATCGCCGGTATGTGAACAAAAATGGCGCGAAGGTTCAGGACAGCATGTTTAAAATGGCCAAAAAATACAATGCCGGCGTTTGGGATATGTTTTCGGTAATGGGAGGATTAAATTCCATTGTGCTGTGGCAAAACAACGGCCTGGCGCAAAGCGATAAAATCCACTTTACCCGCGAGGGGTATTTAATGATTGCAGACCTGTTTTTTGGTGCGCTGATGAAGGATTTTGAGAACTTTTTGATTGATAAAAAAGAAATTACAATAAACAGTTATTTCGAGGATGGAGGAGAGGAAGGAAGCTATGAGGGGCAGATTTCTCAGTCGCTTACTCCTTCGAAATGACAATATAAACTAGAACTGCTTGGATTTACTGCAACAAATAGAAATAAAAGAACTGCTACGGAATATTTTTCTGTACGATAAAATGGCGCCGCTAATTTTTACGCGCTTTTTCTTTTGGGCATTTTTTGCTATTGTGCTGGCTGGTTATTCATTGGTTTATAAAAACAAAAACCGCAGCGTTCGTGCCGGGTATCTGTTCCTTGTAAGTTTATTTTTCTATTACAAATCCAGCGGATTCTTTTTCTTCATATTATTATTTAGTACGCTCACCGATTTTTTTATTGGCAAGGGAATTTACAAATCGAAGAGTGAGTTGATTCGAAAAATGCTGGTAGCAGCAAGTGTTGTTATTAACCTCACCTTGTTGGCCTATTTTAAATATGCTTACTTTTTTATCGATAGTATAAACCTGATGCTGGGCACCGATTTGCATGTGATTAATCACCTTGCACTGTGGGCCAACGAAGCAACCGGAACACATTTCGAGGTGAACCAGATTTTGCTGCCGGTGGGTATTTCGTTCTTCACCTTTCAAACCATTAGTTACTCGGTTGATGTGTATTGGGGCGAAACCAAACCCGTAAATAATTTAATCGATTTTGGTTTTTATGTATCGTTTTTCCCACAGTTGGTTGCCGGACCGATTGTTCGTGCATCGGGATTTGTAAAACAGATTTACGAAGATTACCGCCTTTCGAAAGAAGAATTTGGCTGGGCCATTTTCTTCATTCTCAAGGGCTTGATCAAGAAAATATTTATTGGCGATTACATTGCCGTAAACTTTGTCGATCGGGTTTTCTCCAACCCGGTTACCCATTCGGGATTTGAGAATCTGATGGCATTATTTGGCTATTCGTTGCAGGTTTATGTCGATTTTTCGGGCTATACCGACATCGCGATTGGAGTGGCGCTGTTAATGGGCTACCGCTTGCCGCAAAACTTTAATTCGCCCTACAAGGCAAAAAGTGTTGCCGAATTCTGGAAACGCTGGCACATGTCGCTTTCGTCGTGGCTGAAAGATTATTTGTATATTCCCATTGGCGGAAACCGCGAAGGCTCGGTATTTAGTTATATCAGCCTCGGCATTATTCTGGCCATCATTGTCCTTTTGGCTGGAAAGTTGATACTGGTACCGATATTTGCCGTTCTTGTGCTGTTGTTTGCTTTGCTGGCGCATTTCTTTCCCAACATAAAACGCCACATCAATACCAACATCAACCTGATGCTTACCATGTTGCTCGGGGGGCTCTGGCACGGTGCATCGTGGCAGTTTATTATTTGGGGAGGCCTCAATGGTGTTGGTTTGGTCGTTTATAAATTCTGGCGCAAGATAAGCCCGTGGGAAAAACGCAGTAACTGGCTGGTGAATATCTGGAAGATTGCGATAACCTTTACTTTCATCACCTTTACACGCGTATTTTTCCGCTCCGAATCGATGGACGTTGTACGCGGAATGCTGCACCAAATTGCTACCGACCTTAAAATTTCGATGATTCCTGAAGTAGTAGTAGCCTACAAATGGGTGTTTTTAATGATGTTGTTTGGTTTTGTTACCCACTGGCTGAGTTACGATTTAAAAGACCGCGCAAAAAACTGGTTTATCGCATCGCCCATGTGGGTTAAGGCAGCTATTTCTGCAATTGTGGTTATCATTGTTTACCAATCCATTTCGGCCGATATGCAACCGTTTATTTATTTCCAGTTTTAAAGGTTTGATCTTATTCAAAACGCATTGGTTCCGGCCCTGTAGGAGCAAAAGAGATAAACCGTTTTTTCGATTGTTCGTCGAGTGAAAATCCAACAAAGCTCATATCATCCGGATGGAAAGGGTAGAAAGCCAGGCGTAGCCGGAAAGTTTCGAAAACAAGGTTCTCGTTGTGTAAACGAATGCCAATACCAATGCCACTGTAGTAATCCTGTTTAAAAATAAGCTCGCGGTTCGAGCCAATAACACCAAAGTCGGCAAAACCAAAAATGGCCACATTGAATTTGTAGAACTGTGCTGGCAGAAATACAACATGTTCCAGTTTTAGGTTTAAACGCTGTTTGCCGATGGCCATGTCGCTATCAAAACTTCGGATATGGTCATGATCGCCCAGTGTTAAATGTTCAATGTCAAAGCGCCGGAAACCCAGGGTGTAATTCAGATCGGCAAATGTTCGAACGCGCTTTTTACCAGCTGCATGTAGCTTCGAAATAAAGTTTAAATCGCCATGAATCATTCCTTCTTCAAAACGAGCATCTTTTAAATACCCGCTAATTCCTAACGATGTAAACAGGTATCCGCGCCTGCTTAGCAGCAAATTGCCGTTCGATGTTAAAAAATGCAGGTAGTGCCGGTCGCCAAATTCATTGGCATCGTAGCCATAAATAAATTCGTTTTTAAAACCTTCGGGAATATCTTCGGTAATTCCGTAGCTGTAAATCAACTGGTCCTGAATATACCGGCGTTGCGAAATAGTGAGGCTGGCCAGGTACAAGGTGTGGTTGGAGAAAAAGTGACTATTTTCGGGGGCAACTGCCGGATCGTCAAAATAGTTCCAGTTATTCATTCCTGCCGAAAAAGCCAGTTCGGTAATGTTTTCGCGCTGCGGACTGATATTAAAACTTCGGCCGCCCCAAAGGTAATTTACCGAAAGATCCATCGGTTCCTCCACTTTTACCGGATCGTTATTGGTAATTCGGTCGGTGCGGAACATGCGTGCCGAATAACCGCCATAACCCCACTTTGTATTTTGCGTTAAAAAGGGCTTGGTTACCTCCGTTATAAAACCCTCGCGCCTATAGGTATTTAAATACCCCAGGCGAATGTCGAGAAATCGTCCGCCAATGTTTTTTATGTTGTAAAAAGTTTCAACTCCCAGGTAAGGTTCCTTCTCAACATGGCCAACAAACTTTACCGAAACCTCGTGGCCAACACCAAAAATATTACGGTTGTATATCTCTACATCGCCCGAGCTGGTGCCGTTTACACCTCCTGAAACCCCAAATGAAAAACGGTCTTTTGTTAAAACCAAAACATTCACCAGGCCCGGATAATCAGGATCCTGCTCCACATAAATACGTACATCTTTAATGTATGGTAAGTCCCTGATAATCCTTTCGTTTTCGTACATCAGCTCAGGCTTTAACATGTCGCCGATTTTGAAGAGCAACAATTTGCGAATGGTTTTCAGGTTCGATTTGGTGTGAATTTTATTGGCTGCACGCTCGGCCCAATGATTGGCTTCTTTTGTGGTGTCGGTGCAAGTGGGGCCAAAAACATCAAGTGCGTTAATGTTTATTTCGGCAATAATCTTGCCTTCGTAGTCTTTAAAATAATCGAGTGCAAGCGCTTTTTTATCAACGTAAGGACGGGGGGGGGTAATTATAGCATCGTATAGCCAGCCGGTAAGTTTGCGACGGTTGGCCCGGTTTTCCAAACTGTCGTAAAATTGTTCCTGCTGTAGGTTGGCGGGGGGAATAAGCAATGAAGTATCAAGTGGTGGAATTTGTGCCTTCACTTTGTTTGCCGACAACAGTGCCAGCATTACCGAAATAGTTATGATAAGCCCCTTCAACTTCACAGTTTCCCCTTTTACATCAGCAAATGAATAAGTTTTTTTGAAAGTAAGAATTTTATTATTTATAGTTTTTAAATTATACTGTTAATTTTCGTTAAACACAGCTCGCGAGAACCGATATTCGGGGTGCCTTATTGTAAAAAATACTTGAATGCTTTATTTATTGAGGCTTTAGCTGAAAGGATTTATATAATTACTTTCGACTTATTAAAAAAATTAACAAACATTTGCTTTTGAATTAAATATTTCTTTAAATTGCAAACACATTACTTAACTACACTAATTAAAAATGATCCTTCTTGAAAATATAAAAGGAAAGAAACTTACCGGTAATGCCTTAAAAAATTATCGCCGGAAAAAGAAAATTCTAAGTCTTTTATATGAAAACGACACACTTTCAGCAACATTTCTTTCCAAACAAATTGGGGTTAGTTTACCTACAGCCCTATCATTATTAAAAGATTTGGGGGCAAGCCAGCTGGTTGAAGTCAGAGGCAGTGGCGAGTCGAAAGGCGGACGACGCCCTACTTTATTTGGCCTAAAACGCGACAGCATTTTTGTTATTTCGTGCGAGTTAGGACGGTTTAGGGGCAAGATAGGAGTGTATAATTCGCATAATGAGCTTGTGGCGCCAGTTGTTGTCATTCAAACTTCAATTGATGATGATGACCTTGTTGATAAACTTTACGCAGAATCAAAACATGTAATCGACGACAACGGAATTGATTTTAACAATGTATATGCAGTTGGAATTGCAATGCCTGGTCTGATCGATTCGAAGGAGGGAATAAATTACACAATTAAAAAGGAAGCTTACAGAAATGTTGGTGAAAGATTAAGGTCAAAATTTAACAAAATCGTTTACATCAACAACGATGCCCGAATGGAGGCTTATGGCGAGTTTGTTTTTGGTGAAGCCAAAGGGTATAAAAATGCCATGATTATAAACTGGAACTGGGGTGTTGGTTTAGGGATGGTTCTTGATGGGAAACTATACAATGGAGGAAGTGGTTTTGCCGGCGAACTCTCGCATATAAAATTTGTTGAAGATGGTGACCTTTGTATATGTGGGAAACGGGGTTGTTTGGAAACAGAAATTTCGGCCTATGTTTTAATAAACAGAGCCCGTCAGGCAGTAGAACAAAACAGGATTTCGCAACTCACCGAAAAGTTTAAAAACCACGAGAAAGAAATTCGCGTACAGGATATTATATCAGCAGCAAAGTTAGGCGATGAGCTTTCTATTTCGTTACTAAATAATGTGGGACAAGCGCTCGGAAAGGCATTGTCAAATACCATACAGTTATTAAATCCGGATATTATCGTTATAGGAGGATTGGTATCAGAAGCCAACCAATACATATTAAATCCTATTCAGCAATCGATAAACCAGTACTGTCTGGAACAAATTTCCGGAAATACAAAAATTGTAATCTCAAATAACTGGCGACATTCAGGTCTGTTAGGGATTACAGCAAAATTATTTCAAAAATTATTTAGCGATATGAATAAATAATCTAAGTATTAATCTATTTCTAGTTCATTTAAATTCAAAATCTATGCGAAAGATTTTTTTGATTTTAGGAATGTGCTTTGCATTACTAGGTAGTGCATACGCGCAGCAAACGGTGACAGGGACAGTTACCGGCGATGATGGCCTCGGGATTCCCGGAGTCACTATAGTTCAGCAAGGAACAGGTAATGGTACTACCACCAATATGGATGGTAATTATACCATAAATGTTCCGGCAGATGCAGTTTTGGTATTTTCTTTTGTGGGTATGAAAACCGTAGAAGAAACCGTAAACAACAGAACTACTATAAACATTAGCATGCAGTCAGACGCTGTAGGTATTGACGAAGTAGTTGTTACAGCATTAGGTATTCAGCGCGAAAAAAAATCGCTGGGCTATGCCATGCAGGAAATTGGCGGTACTGAACTTGTTGATGCCAGAGAACCGAACCTGGCAAATACGTTGTCAGGTAAAGTATCAGGATTGCAGGTTGTAAGAGGAGCAGGTGGTCCAGCCGGTTCTTCAAAAATCATTCTCCGGGGTAATAACTCGTTAACAGGAAGTAACCAGCCTTTGGTTGTTGTTGATGGAATGCCAATTGATAACTTTACAGATGGTGCACAGGTTGACATGTGGGGATCTGGTGCCGGTAGGGATTTTGGTAGTGGTATCGGAGACCTTAACCCTGATGATATTGAATCAATGTCAGTTCTTAAAGGGGCATCAGCAGCAGCGCTTTACGGATCACGAGCAGGTAACGGGGTAATACTTATTACAACGAAAAAGGGACGGAAAACAAAAGGAGCAGGTATTACCATTAACTCACGGGTTGGTTTTGAGTCGCTTTTAACACAGCCTGATATTCAGAAAGATTTTGGACAAGGTTCATACGGAACCTACGACAGGTTGTCACGGCAGTCGTGGGGGCCAAAAGCAGAGGGACAGATGGTTGAAGACTGGCAAGGAAATCAATCGCCGTTGCAAACGTACGATAACCTGGATAATTTTTTGAGAACAGGGATCGTATCCAACCAGAATGTTTCCTACTCACAAATGATTAACAAAACAAATATTTTTGCTTCTGTAACCCGTTATGATAACCGAAGTGTTATTCCGGAAACTCACATTGACAGAAGTACCTTTACAATGCGTGCAACAAGTTTGTTTGGCGAAAACGAAAGGTGGAAATTCGATACCAAGGCAACATTTATTAAATCGAATGCCGAAAACAGACCATTAGCAGGTATTGCCGCTCAAAACAACTCGTTTTATACCATGTACACCTTGCCGGTGTCGCTTGATATCAGAGACTTTAATCCTTCAATTGATGAAGATGGAAACCAGGTATGGTGGGACGATGCCAGTACTCCGCAAGGAAACCCCTGGTGGAATTTACAATATGGTAAAAACACGGATACGAGAGATCGTTTGATTGGTTTTATGTCGTTGGCATATGATTTTACCGATTGGTTAAATGCTGAAGTAAAAGGAGGAACAGATTATTATACCACCAAAAAGGAAGAAAAAATCCATTCAGGAGGTATTGTTCGTCCATCTGGTGTTTATTCAAAAAATATCGATGAAGCTTTTGAAAACAATTTCAGTTTTCTCGTTAAAGCACAAAAAGACCAGTTAATTGACAGGTTAGGAGGTTTCCTTACCGTTGGTGGAAACATGATGCATCAAAAAAGTAACGGAATGGGTGCTAATTCAGGAGATTTGGTAGTGCCCAACCTGTTCAGCCTTAATAACGGAGTGGATAAACCTTCGGTATCACAAAGGTATTCCGAGAAAAAGATTAATTCGTTATACGGAGCCTTGCAATTAAATTGGGATGGTTATATCTTCCTTGATGCGACACTGCGAAACGATTGGTCATCAACAATGCATAAAGATAACCGCTCATTTCTTTATCCGTCTTTAAGCCTGTCGGGTATTATTACTGACATGATTACACAAAATGGAGGCTCGCTACCAGAATGGATAACGTTTGCAAAAGTAAGAGGTTCTTATGCTGAGGTAGGTAACGATTTGCCACCTTACCAGTTGTATAACACATACAGCATTGGAAAGTCAAACTCTCCACATGATCAAACTACTGCTGCTCCGGGAAGTATTTTATACGATCCGTCGGTGGTAAATGAGTTGATAAAATCTTATGAAGCAGGTTTTGATTTGCGCTTTGTTGACAATCGTTTGGGTTTAGACTTTACCTGGTATAAGACCAATGCCACCAACCAGTTGATTAACCTGCCAATGGATTCTTTCAGCGGATACCAATCCAAGAAGATAAATGCAGGTAATATTCAGAATAAGGGTATCGAAATCATGTTTACTGCTGATATTTTCAGACAGCAAGGTGGTTTTAACTGGACTGTTAATGCTAATATGTCTAAGAATGAGAATAAAATTCTTGAGCTTGCCGATGGTGTTGAAGAATATAGTTTGGGAACAGTTGACGACCTGAAAATAGTTGCCATGGTAGGTGGAAATTATGGTGAAATGTACGGCAAAAAAATGGTTCGGGTTGACGACGAAGCCAGCCAGTACTATGGAATGGTAGTAGTAGATGAAAGCGGTTTGCCACTAAAAGGATCGGATTGGGAATATCTAGGAAACCAACAACCAGACTGGATGCTTGGTATAACCAATATGTTCTCGTATAGGAACGTAAGTTTAAGTGTGTTGTTGGATATGAAGTTTGGTGGAAAAATATTCTCAGGTACTACGGCTTTTACACATAGTCGGGGTACTGCAGCAGCAACAGTTGTTAATGGAGAACGCGAAGACTTTGTTGTAGAAGGAGTTATTCAGAATGAAGATGGTTCTTACTCAATGAACGACGTGGCTGTATCGCCGCAAGATTATTGGGGCCGTGTTTCGGCAACCGGAAACCTGGGAATTACCGACGAATTTACTTACGATGCTTCAAGTATTCGAATTCGAAATATAAAACTGGGCTACAAACTTCCTTCTCGTTGGTTTAACAATATCCCGATTAATGGTGCCGATATTTCTGTAATTGGAAATAATATTTGGCTGATTCACAGCGATACTCCCGGAATAGATCCGGAATCAGTTATTGGTGTTGGTACCAACGCAATTGGTATGGAGATGGGATCTCCTCCAACTATGAAGTCTTATACATTTAATGTATCACTTAAATTCTAACAGGGAGGGCGAAAAATGAAAAATATTAAAATTATACAGATAATAGTCACACTCGTGACGGTTGTGTTCTTCACGAATTGTAACGATTTTGAAGAAATAAATACCAGCCCAACAGCTGTGGGGCCAGATAAAGTTCAAATCGAATACCTTATAAATAATTCAATAATCAAAGCGCAGCAAAACCCGCATATTGCCGAGCGTATGTTTATTCTGAACTGGAAAGCCGCGGCGCATTACGAAACTGGTGGCTATGCAATAACAGGAAGCGATATTAACGGTTGGTCTGAAGATTATTGGAAAGATTATGTGGGCACCTGGATTAACCTGGCTCAACAGGCAATAACACTTGGCACCGAATCAATGGAAGCCGGAACAGCTTATTCGTATACCAGCAACCTGGTTCAAATTGCACGTATTTGGAGAGCTTATTTAATTAGCGAAGTAAGTGATAACTTTGGTCCAAACCCGTCTATTAATGCATTTCAGGGTGAAAATCCTGACTCTTATAGTTTGCAGGAAATTTACCATTTTATAATTGAAGAACTGGAAGATGCACAAAGCATGCTGGATGAGAGTGTCGACATGTCGAGTGTGGCAGACTACGACTACATGTTAAATTTCGATGTGGTAAACTGGAAGCAGTACGCCAACTCGTTGCGATTGAGATTTGCCATGCGTTTATCGGAAGCAGAACCATCGTATGCAAAAACTGCATTTGAAAAAGCGGTAAGTGATGCCGGAGGTATAAATGGCTTTGTGAACACGCTCGAAAGTATGCCAACCGTACCGGAAGATGGTGGATGGAAAGACTTAACACGTGTGATGTCTCGCCCATGGAACCGACAGTTCTTAACCGCTACAATGTCAAATATTACGTTCGGTTTAGGAGGTGTTCCTTCTCGTGATCTTGCAACTGTTCCAGGAACATCGGTATACAATCTAAGCGCTGAAATATTTGATGAGTACGAAAAACCAGTACACGACTACCTGGGATTGTATTTGCCTGATAATATTGCCACTGCTGTAAATAATCCGGCAAAAGGACACTTTTTTGATGGAATTCCTGATAAAATTGATCCGCGTATTCTTAAAATGTTCGCACTCCCTGGTTATGATGATGGTACGGTAATGTTTAGATACGACCCTACAGGTGATGCGTATACTGTAAAAACCTGGAATATGGAGAGCGATACCGCCTTATTTAATGTGCGCTATAGCTTCAATGCTTTTACAAATGGTGATGTAGGCGAAAAAGGATCAAGAACTGATAAATTATATTGGTCATATAATCAGCCGCATATTTCAAATGTTTATCATGAAGGACCGACAGAGCGTGTTTGGTTTGGTCCATGGGAAACGTATTTTCTTTTAGCAGAAGCTGCTACCTATGGATGGAATGCAGGTGGTACTGCAAAGGAACATTATGAAAATGGTGTGCGAATTAGTTTTGACTATCACGGACTGTCAGAATTTGCTGAAGATTACCTGGCTTCAACGGAATATAGCAGGGCAGGAACATCGGTAAGTTTTGATCATACTGATGAGGCTACAAGTTATACGATTAATAATTACGATCCATATGATGAAACTGCTGGAACTGTAACTTACGAATATCCAGAGAACTTTGGATCAGTAACGAATAACGATGTTTTATCAAAGATTATAACACAAAAATACATCGCCAACTGTCCGTGGCAACCGCTTGAGGCATGGAATGATCACAGAAGGCTGGGATTACCTTTCTTTGTAAATCCGGCTGCAGAAAATATTCTTCCGAATTTGCCCGGGGCTACTCCAACCGGTGTACTTGAAAGCAAAAGAGCGTTTTTCCCACAGCGGTTGCGCTATCCGGTTTCGTTACAAAATACCAATCCGGAAAGTTACGATCAGGCATTACAATATTTAAATGGCGAAGATTTGGTAACTACTCCTTTATGGTGGGCAAAACAGTAACAGTACTATTTTCAATAGATTAATAAGTTTGGTTAGGTTAAACCGTCGTTCATTGAGTTGAACGGCGGTTTTTTTTGTTTTTCCAATAAGGGTATTTCTGCCGTTAGCTGTCTGCTATAAAACGAAGGTTAATTTTTTTTCATAGATAAAGCGTTTGATTAGCAAGCCGCCGGTGAATAAATCGGCGGTTTCTCCAATGAAACTAAAATTGCAGGAAACAATAAAACAACAACAGAAAACATTGTATTCTATTACCCGGGGTAATAGCGTGAGTAAAAAAAGAAAGGGCAATAGTTTACCGCCCTTTCTTTTATATTGTAGTTGGTATAGATTATACGTCTAGTTGTCCTTTACCATCTGCACCATTAAGGTTTCTAACTTTGGTGGTTCCGCCGCCTGCTAAAGTCAATTCAATTGGTTTATTGGTTTTCCAGGCACCACGCGTAAAATCGGGCACTTCAATAGGTGCCGATCCATTTGCGATCGACCACTCGCTTAGCGGTGTTAACGAACTCCACGCTGCGGCATCGTAAACATCCATATCAACCGGAAGTCCGTTGCGCAGGCAATCAATCAGGCGCCAGTCCATAATAAAGTCCATTCCGCCATGTCCGCCAACTTGTTTGGCCATTTCGCCAACACGTTTTACAATTTCAGGCTCGTACTTTTCGCGCAGTTCTTCCATTCCGGCTTCATCAACCACATCATGACCAAAAGCAATGTGTTGAAGTGGCCATTTTTGCGCAAAACATTTTGTTCCGCTAAGCAGGTGAATACGCGAGTAGGGACGTGGCGAAGAAATATCGTGCTGAATAAGAATAGTACGACCTTTGTTGGTACGAATCATTTGCATATCCATATTTCCGCGCATATCCATTCCTACAAACTTCTCGAAGAACGGATCTTCCTTGGCTTTTTCTTCAATGCGGTTTTTCAGCGTAAAATCGTCCGATATCATCGCTGTCAGGTAGTCCATTTTATCGCCACGGTTGATATTCATGGCCTGGCAAATTGGCCCCAATCCGTGTGTTGGATAAACATTTGCCTGACGCTGGTTTTCGTACAAACGCCACATTTTGGTGTAGGCACCATCGGTCATTTTTTCATCCTGAGGCTTGCTGAAGTGCCAGTAATCCAAATCGTGAATATAGGCTCCTTCACCATGAATAAGGTCGCCAAAAACACCCTGACGAACCATGTTTAGCGTGAGCAATTCAAAAAAGTCGTAGCAACAGTTTTCAAGAATTACACAGTGCTTTTTTGTACGTTCGGAAGTTTCAACCATTTGCCAGCACTCATCCATGGTTTTGGCCGCCGATACTTCAAGCGCTGCATGTGCACCACCTTCCATGGCTGCCAGTCCAACGGGTACGTGCCATTCCCAGGGGGTGGCGGTGTAAACCAGGTCGCACAAGCCACTATCACACAGTTTTTTAAATTCCTGCTCGTTGCCAACAAATTCTTTGGCTTTTGGTAAGCCGGCATCGGCAAGAATTTTCTGAGCGCCGTCAACCGCAGCCTGGCGAATATCGCACAAGGCTACAATTTCAACGCCGTCAATATAAGTCATTCGTTTTACCGCACCCGAGCCGCGGTCGCCTATACCCACAAATCCTACACGCACTTTATCGAGTTTTGGTGCGGCATAACCACACATATTAAACTGTTGCGGATTAGTGTTTACGGCTGCATCTTTTATAAATTGCATGGCCGATGGCTCTGCTTGTGGCTGGCTGCACGATGTTAGTCCTCCGGCTGCGATTCCTGCTCCTACTGCACCGGTTACTTTAAAAAAATCCCTGCGATTTGTTTTCATTTTGGTTCAGACTTAATGTTGAGTTTTGAAAAAATTATTAAACACTTGTAAAAGAAAGTAAAATTATTAAAAAAGACAAGAAGAAAGCCCGGAAAGCGGAAGCAATTATAAAATCATTCCATTTTTACTTATATTCGGCGAGTTATTTCGATATCAAACAAAAAGATGTTTTACTTAAATTACTCTCTTAGTCGAACTAAAATCAATTAACATGAAACGTTTTCTGTTTTTAAGCGCATTCTTAATGGCTTTTTTATTTACGGTAGCGCAGGAAAGTGTAACCAAACAGGGGTGGAATTTTGGTGCATTGCCGGCCGTAACTTTCGATACCGATCTTGGATTTCAGTATGGTGGTTTGGTAAATCTTTATCACTATGGCGACGGAAGTCGCTATCCGAAGTACGATCATAGCATCTATTTCGAAGTATCGCGATTTACCAAAGGAAGCGGAATTAACCGTTTTAATTACGATTCGGATAAATTGATTCCCGGACTGCAAACTTCGGTTGATATTAGTTACCTGAGCGACCGCGCCTACGATTTTTATGGATTTAACGGTTACGATGCTGTTGTAAACAAAGATTGGTACGACGATGAAACCGCAGACTACAGAACCCGGATGTTTTATAAATACGACCGCAAACTATTTCGTTTTAAAGTGGATTTGCGCGGAGATTTGGCCGGCGAAAAGTTTGACTGGGTTGCTGGTTTTAACCTCCTGAATTTTAAACTCGACTACGTTGATATCGAAAAGCTGAATAAAAATAAAGACGATGAAGACTTATTGCCTCCGCACAGCGAAGAGCCCGGACTTTACGAGAAATACCGTGAATGGGGAATTATATCGGATGAAGATGCTGATGGCGGTTTTGTGCCAACAGTAAAAGCCGGTATTGTTTACGATACCCGCGATAATGAACCCAACCCAATGAAAGGAATGTGGACCGAAGCTGTTTTACTGGGCTCGCCCGAGTTTTTGGGAGGAGAGCATAGTTTTACCAAATTATCGCTTATTCACCGCCAGTATTTTACTATTGTGCCAAACGACCTTTCTTTTGCCTACCGGCTGTCCTACCAAACTACGCTTACCGGCGATGTTCCTTTTTACTATCAAACACAACTGATTACTTCAATAATGAAAAGTTCTACTTCTGAAGGATTGGGAGGTGCCAATTCATTACGCGGAATATTGCGAAACCGGGTTGTTGGCGATGCTGTTTTTTTAGGAAATGTTGAAGCGCGCTGGAAATTTGCCCGCTTTCAGTTTAAAAACAACAACTTTTACCTGGGACTGAATGCATTTACCGATTTTGGCCGGGTAACAAAAAAAGTTGATTTTGAAATTCCTGATTTTCCCTTTGGGGAAAATATGTTGGATGAAGTAGATAATGAAGTCAATTATTTCGATGATGATTCTGAGGCCATGCACTATTCATTCGGTGTAGGTTTACGCGTTGCCATGAACGAAAACTTTATCATTCGCTGCGACTATGGTATGGCTGCCGATGAACGCGATGGTGATTCCGGTATTTATATCGGATTGAATTACTTATTTTAATCTGAATAATTCCCCGTGGCTTTGCCTCGGGGATAGTCAACTTCAAGAATTTTATTTATTCGTTTCGGCAGGTTTTCATTTTGCTGCTAAGCAGTGGTTTTTTATCTCAACGATAAAAAGCCACATCTCAACGAAAAAATTCTTTTGGGGCGTTAAAGTCCTGTAAATTTGAGTAGAAATTTAAAAAACAAACAAAATGAAAACACGTAATATTCTGCTCATTGCTACAATCACACTTCTGTTGTCGGGGTGTGTGGTTTATTCGTTCTACCCTTTATATACCGACAGCGATCTGTTTGAAAACGATTTGCTGTTGGGCGAATGGTTTGAAGACGATGATAATGATGTCGTTTTTAGTGGTTCTGATGATTCGTGGATTTTTACCCATCCGTTTCTTGGCGATAAAAACGATGGAATACGTGACAAAAAAGATACGTGCTAAGACTTACTTCAAACGAGGATGGCGTAGTGAAAGAATCGAAATTTGAAGTGCATGTAATTAAATTGGCCGATGAATATTTCCTGGATTTTTACATTGACGATTACGGCGATGACGATAACATTACTTTAGTTGATCTGCACCTGGTTCCGGTTCATACTTTTGCCAAACTATCGGTTTCTGATGACAAACTCGAAATCCGTTGGTTCGATCCGGAGTGGCTGGAAGATTTGATTAAGGAAAACAAGATAAGAATTCATCATGAAGACAACGGTGATTATATTCTACTCACCGCCAAGCCTAAAGAGTTGCAAAAATTTGTAAGCAAATATGTAGATTCGGAAGAGGCTTTTGAAGACGGACTATCCGTAGAGTTATTTCGAAGAAAATGAACACTTACTTAAAAATTACGCTTGGGCGGCTTATTAAAAACAGGGTGTTACAACATATCCTGTTTTGGTGTTTGTCGTTTTTAATACTGATGAACGTGCTAAAAGTATCGGCCGAAGTAAAACAGATCGACCTTATTTATACGGCTGTTTTTCACCTGCCCATTGTTTGTGTGGTTTACCTGAATTTAAAACTGCTTTTTCCGCTACTTTGGGAGCGTGGCAATTATTTTAGCTACGCTATGGCTGTAATTGCGGCTACAGCTTTTGGCTCGGGCTTTTACCTGCTTCTGTTCAGCAGCCTGATCGATTACATTTTCAAGGGCTATTATTTTATTGCCTACTACAGCTTTTGGGATATTTCGCTGTTCTTCGCTATTTATCTGTTCATCTCTGGTTTATTGCACCTGGCGCGTGGCTATTTCCGAGCCGAGGAACTGGAAAAGGAAAAATCGCAGGCCGAGCTAAAAGCTTTGAAATCGCAGATTAACCCGCATTTTCTTTTTAATTCGTTGAACAGCATTTACAGTATGGCTCGAAAAGAAGCGAAAGAAGTGCCGGAAAAGATCGTTCAGCTTAGCGATTTAATGCGCCATATAATTTATGAATCGGATGCCGATTTTATTGCGCTGGAAAAGGAAGTGGAAATGCTGCAGAATTATATTGATATGCAGAACCTTCGGTCAAGGGAAAACAAAATAGTATTCAATCTCATCGGCGAAATAAAAGGAAAGAGAATTGCTCCGTTGTTGTTCCTTCCTTTTGTAGAGAACAGCTTTAAGTACGGAATGAAAGGTGGTGCCGATAATGCTTTTGTAAACATTAAGATTGAAGTAGTGGGGAAAGTTTTGCATTTCGAGGTGGAAAACAGTAAAGGACAGGCCAGCGATCCGTTTTCGGCTAAATACCACGGTATCGGAATTGAAAACGTAAAAAAGCGCCTGGAAATGATTTATCCCAACCAACACAAGCTTAAGATTGTGGATAACGAAGAAACTTTTAAAGTACTTTTACAAGTGCAATTGAATTAGCATCATGGGCAAAACAAAAACATTAAGCTGTATAATTGTTGATGACGAGCCTTTATCGCAGGATGTGATCCGCGATTTTGTTGAGGCTTGTCCGGAGCTGGAGCTTGCCGGAGTTTGTAACGATGCCTTGGAAGCCGGCCAGCTGCTAAACGAGAAACACATCGACTTGCTGTTTTTAGATATAAACATGCCCAAATTAAGCGGAATCGGTTTTGTAAAAAGTTTAAAAGAACCACCGCTGTTTATTTTGGTTACTGCCTATCCGGAATTTGCTTTGGACGGTTTTGAGGTTGATGCCGTGGACTATTTGCTAAAACCGGTTTCGTTCGAACGATTCAGAACAGCAGTGAACCGGGCACTTGAACGTTTTTCCTCACGCGAAGAGAGCGGTGGGCAACATTTAATGGTACGTGCCAATAAAAAGGATTACCGGCTTAATCTCGACGAAATTATTTACCTGGAAGCGCAGGGCGATTATGTACGTTTTGTTACAGAAACACAATCGTTAATGGTACACGGGCGGTTTAAAGATTTTATTGCCCAGCTACCGGAAAACCGATTCGCCCGCATTCATAAATCGTATGTGGTTTCGCTTGCCAAAGTGGTTTATCTCGAGGGTAACAGCGTTAAACTCGGCGATGTAAAATTGCCGGTTAGTTTGAGTTTTAAAGAGGCTTTTGTAACTAAACTAAATGCATAATAAGCTACATGTTATAGAGATGTCATTTCCTTCCATTAGTGATACACTTACTCAGAGTGAGAGCATCACTATTTAAAAGCACAAAAAAAGACACAACCCAAAAGGAATGTGTCTTTCTTGAAATATCTTTTGTTTTACTAGAATTTAAATCCCAGTGTAAACATTACGTCGTGAGTTAGACCATCGAATTTCGCGGCTTCCGGTACCGGATAGTAACCTGAACTAGGTGCACTATACGGAAGTTCGTATTCCATCATATCAGTCATTCGGTAGGCAAGGTCGAAAGTGAAACTGCCAAAACGGTAACCTAAACCGGCTGAGTACACATTCAGTTCGTCGTTCGATTTGAATTGATCGTTTCCTAATGAGGTGGATTTATACGCTGTTGGATAATACTCGTAACCGGCACGTAAACTTAAGTTGTTGGTTGCGCGCAATTCGCCACCAACACGGATGTTTCCAACCGATTTATAGGCATCCTTAATTTCCTGATTTTCGGGAGTAAATCCGTAACCATCGCCACCTTTTCTGAGTTTTGCCGACGAATAATCAACATATTCATAATCAACACTGATCAAACCTTTTTTTGCAATAACAAAAGCACCGCTAAATGTTGCACGAAGTGGCGTATGCAATTGATAATCGTAATTGTTTAGAGGTGAATATCCGGCATCATCAACTACGCCAGTGTCTTCAAAATCATTTTTTGAATACATCGATGTATGGAAGAAATCGTGCATGTCATAAAATGTTGGCGTGTGAATCGATGCACCCAAACGAACTTCGTTAATAGGCTTGTAGATTAGTCCAAATTTAAAGTTGTAACCAGTTCCTGTTGTTCTCAGGTAGCTGTCGAATTGCATGTCAACAAAGTTTGGAATTACGTTCTGATCGTCCCATTCCTCGTAAGTGCTCGATTCTCGGTAATAAATATCAGTCACGCCTAAGGTGGCTCCTAAATATATTTTGTGGTTGAAGTTTAATCCAACGGCAAAGTTGTATTCATCTATTGATCCGGTACGGGAAATACTTTTCCTTTGCGATACCGGGTAGTTCTCAACATTCTGGTCAAAAGGATTTTTTTGAATATCACTTCTCCAAAATCCTGCATCTTCATCGTAATACATTATATCGGCACCCGAATTTGTCTCCGAATTGTAATAGGCCAACTCTTCGTAGTAATCGCTCCATCCTGCATTTGGATCTTCTCCATTTCCATTTTCAATCAGGTCATCCAAAAATGAACTTGTTACTCCAGAAGCTCCCATAAGCGAGTTGCTGTTAAAGTCTTTCAGGCGGTTGTAGCCAATTCCAAGGTTAACGCTGATCAAACCAACATCGCTGCGCGAAGCTGTTGGAATAACTGTTACATAGCTCAAATTATTTAAGGCAACGTTGTATTTGTTATCTTCCATCAAGGTATTCATGTAGTTGCCTTCCGTTTTGCCATAAGTGAATTTTGGCGTAACGGTTAATTCCGACGATCGGTAAACTCCCAAACCGGCAGGATTAATACTGATGGAAGTAAAGTCGCCGCCTAATGCTCCAAATGCATTACCCATTGCACCGGCACGGGCGGTTCCGCTAACTTGAATGTTGGAATAACGAAGTGCATCGAGCAAGTCTTGTGCCTGCATAAAAAAGGGCATAAATAGAGCCAGTAATAGTATGCTGAAATATTTTTTCATGGCAAATAGTTTTTGTCGTTAATGATCTTTAATACTATCTTCTTCCACCACCACTACGTGATGAACCACCAGAACTTCTTGATGAACTGCCGCTGCTTCTTGATCCGCCTGAAGAGCTGCCGCTGCTTCTGTAACTGCTACTGCTGCCACTGCTTCTGTAACTGCTGCTGCTACTGCTTCGGGTAGGAGAGCTGCTGTATGTGCTGCTTGATTTGGTAGAAGACGGTGCACGATATGACCGTGAAGAGCTTCCACTACTTGAACTACGGTTGTAGGTAGAACTTGAACGATATGATCTGTTGTAAGTTGAAGTCGACTTTGGTGTCGTGTAATCTGAACTTGATCGATTATTGTTCGAAGTAACTACCCGTGGTTTTGTGTAGTTTGTACGTGCATCGCTACTTGGTCGTGTATAGCTTCGGGTTGTTGTTGCCGAACCCGGACGAGTGTAACTTTGCGTACGTGTAGTAGCCGATTTTGATGTAGTTGTTGCCGGACGAGTAGTTGCACTCGTTGTTCTCCTTTGTTCGGTAAGAACTCTTGCGTTATTTGTTCGCGATCTGTCGGATGTAGCCCTGGTTCTGTCGGTAGTTCCCGATTTGGTTACAGTGCTTGATCCGCGTCGGTTGTTACTAGCCGAAACTGCTGCTGCAGATGATGATCTGCGGCTTGCATCTCCACGGTATACATTGGTACCTGTTGAACGGCGTTGGCCATAAGCATAACCTCTTCCGTAATCGTTGTAGTAACCGCCGCCGCCGTAATAGCCGCCGCCGTACCATCCTCCATAGTAGCCTCCGCCGTACCATCCACCGTAGTATGGTGGGTAATAACCATAGCCCCAGCCATAATATGGGTAATTCCAACCCCAACCCCAGCCGGAATAGAATCCACCCCAGCCAAGCGACCAGCTAAGTGACCATGAAGGGTAGTACCATGACGAGTAATAATAAGGATCGTAGTAAAACGGATCGTAATAACTCCAACTATCCCAATAGAACGGATCATAGAAGGACGGACGGTGGAAACGACGGATACGGTAAGCGTAATCCAGTTCGTCGCCATCGTAATAGTTGTTTATTACGTATTTCATTTCATCGTCGTTGTAGTATACTGTTGTGTCGCTGCCTTCCAGTTCCATTTGGTCCATGTTGTAGCGCAACACATCGGCATCTTCTTCCGAGCCTTCGAAAATATAGTTGTTCATGGTATTGGTACCATCTTCCCCTTTTTCAATATTGCTGATGATCATGGTGTTGGCCGATTTTTCAACCGGTTGTTCCACAACCTCTTCAACTGCTATCGGAGGAGGAACATCACCCGGATTAAAGTAGATGTCGTCGGAATACGTACCAGACACATATCCTCCCGTCGTACAAGCTCCAAGAATGATAGCCAGTAATCCTAAAAATGTTAATCTTGATTTCATAAGGTATCCTCCGTTTATTTAATGTCAATAATAATTACTTTCTTTGTAAGCTCAAAATTTATAGTAGTAAAAACAAAATCTATACCAAATATTAGATTATGGCGAAAGAATTGACCTCGCGTAGCGAGAATTATTCACAATGGTACCAGGATTTGGTGATTAAAGCAGACCTCGCTGAGAATTCGGCAGTTAGGGGCTGTATGGTGATTAAGCCTTATGGCTACGCCATTTGGGAGAAAATGCAGGCCGAGCTCGACCGTATGTTTAAAGAGACCGGACACGTTAATGCTTATTTCCCGCTTTTTATACCAAAATCTTTTTTTAGTAAAGAAGCCGATCACGTTGAGGGCTTTGCAAAAGAGTGTGCAGTAGTTACACACTACCGATTAAAGAACGATGAGGAGAATGGCGGCGTGGTTGTTGACCCGGATGCCAAACTGGAAGAGGAACTGATTGTACGACCGACTTCTGAAACCATAATCTGGAATACGTATAAAAACTGGATACAGTCGTACCGCGACCTGCCAATTCTGGTTAACCAGTGGGCCAATGTTGTGCGTTGGGAAATGCGTACGCGTTTGTTTTTGCGTACTGCCGAGTTTTTGTGGCAGGAAGGACACACGGCTCACGCCACTAAAGCAGAGGCGATTGAGGAGACCGAAAAGATCATTAATGTATATGCTGATTTTGCTGAGAATTTTATGGCTGTTCCGGTTGTAAAAGGTTTAAAATCGGCCAACGAGCGTTTTGCCGGTGCTTTGGAAACGTATTCTATTGAGGCACTAATGCAGGATGGAAAAGCATTGCAGTCAGGAACTTCACACTTCCTGGGGCAGAACTTTGCCAAAGCTTTTGATGTAACTTTTGCCACAAAAGAAGGAAAAGAGGATTACGTTTGGGCAACATCGTGGGGTGTTTCAACCCGTTTGATGGGAGCGTTAATTATGGCGCACTCTGATGACAACGGTTTGGTACTGCCTCCAAAATTAGCGCCTTACCAGGTTGTAATTGTTCCAATTTACCGGAACGAGGAACAACTGGCTGAAATCACTGAAAAGGTGGACGAGATCATCGCCAAATTAAAAGCAAAAGGTATTTCAGTAAAATACGACGACCGTGATACACGTAAACCGGGATGGAAATTTGCTGAATACGAATTAAAAGGTGTTCCGGTACGTTTGGCAATGGGACCACGCGATTTGGAGAACGGAACAGTGGAAGTTGCCCGTCGTGACAACCTGACAAAGGAAGTTACTTCGCTTGACAATATCGACGAGTACGTAGAAAATTTATTGGAAGACATTCAGCAAAATATTTTCAAAAAAGCCTACGATTTCCGTGCTGAAAATACACGCAAAGCTGATACCTGGGAAGAGTTTAAAGAAATATTAACTACAAAAGGTGGTTTTATTTCGGCACACTGGGATGGAACACCAGAAACCGAGGACCTCATTAAAAACGAAACCAAGGCAACTATTCGTTGTATGCCTTTGGAATACGAAGAGGAGGAAGGAAAGTGTATTTACTCGGGTAAACCTTCAAAACGCAGGGTGTTATTTGCATTAGCTTACTAATTTGACGTCATTCCGAGAATCCATTCAAGATATTTTCGATAGAAAGTTGATATGGTCATTTGTACCCCTTTGGCTGTAGCCATTTCCCCTTTTTAGGGGAAACAGTATTTAAGAAAAGTCAGAGGCCATAATATGAAGTAGGAAGATTTTTAGAACTCGCTCTCCTCGTGAGGGGAGCTCCCGGCAGGGTGAGGGGTAAATAACTCCTCGCAAATTAATCAAAATGACAAGAAAAATATAAAAGCAGCTCAAAAGGGCTGCTTTCTTTTTTTTCAGTATTTGTGTACATTTAAAAGCTAATATTTGTACGCTATGACTGAAAAAGAAGTTCGGGCTTCATTCCTTGAAGCACTGGTAATAAAATCAACAGTAAAACAGCAGGTTTACGAGAATACGCAGCAAACGTTCACCATCCTGAAAAAGGTGTTGAATCAGCTTGAAAAGGATTATATAAAGGCGGTAAAAGGGAAGGTGCCCGATGTGGCTTTGCCGCAATACCACGACCGTGGACCGTTTGAGGTGGAGTTTAAAGTAGGCGGCGATTTGCTGATATTTAGTATGCACTCCAATGTTTTTGAGTTCGATGATAAGCATCCGGTTTGGAAAACAAAATACATCGAAGAAGATTCGTTGCGATCGTATTGCGGAGTGATTAATATTTATAATTTCCTGGCCGATTCGTTTAAATACAACCGTGTTAACGACATTGGATACCTGGTGGCACGCATTTTTATCAACAAAGACAAACACTTTTTCGTTGAAGGAAAGCGGCAGTCAGACGAGGTGGTAAAAGATTTTGCCATCGATACCATTTCGCCTGGATTTATTCGGCAAATTGTTGAAACTGCCATTCAGTACAGTATTGAGTTTGATGCCTTAATGCCGGTTTACGATCAGGTTAAAGTGGCCACGGTCGATCAAATGCGGCAAAAAATGAGTCATTCTAAAATGGTTACAGGCAAACGTTTGGGATTTACCTTTAATTCGGATGATGTTTAGAGCCAGATACAGGATACTAGATACTGGATGCTGGATGTGAAAAAAGGATGTCATCTTTATTTTCAGCGTATAGAAAGATGACATCCCTGAATTATGGATGTTTGATACTGGATGCTGGATGCCAATTTGAAAGCTTTATCAGTTTTTATCCGGTGTAAAAAATATAAATTTGCACATCACGTTGAAAATAGAATATTTTAAAGTCAGATAACAGAATGGAAAAAGTAGTAGAACGATTTATCAATTACGCAAAACAATACACCACTTCCGATCCAAAAAGTAAAACATACCCAAGTACCGACCGCCAACTGGTTTTTATGAAAAAACTGGTTGAGGAGTTGAAACAGATTGGACTGAGTGAAGTGGAAATGGATAAATACGGTTACGTAACCGCAACCATCCCCGCCAAGGGGATTAGCGATTGTCCGGTGGTTGGATTTATTTCGCATGTGGATACCAGTCCTGATTTTTCGGGCGAAAGTGTAGAGCCGCAAATTATAGAGAATTACGACGGCTGTACCATATATCTGAAAAACAAGGTTTGTATCGATCCAAAACAATTTCCTGAGCTGTTGAACTACAAGGGGCAGGATATTATTACTGCCGACGGAACAACGTTGTTGGGTGCCGACGATAAAGCCGGAGTAGCCGAGATTGTTACCGCTGCCGAGCTGTTGTTAAATTCGCCGGATTTAAAGCACGGCAAAATCCGCATTGCTTTTACTCCCGACGAGGAGATTGGCAAAGGAACCGACTATTTTGATGTGAAGAAGTTTGGTGCCGACTTTGCCTACACGCTCGATGGCGGCGAAATTGGCGAGCTGGAGTATGAAAACTTTAATGCTGCCGGAGCTACTATTAAAATTAAAGGATTGAGCGTACATCCGGGTGCCGCCAAAAATAAAATGATCAATGCCTTGTTGGTAGCGCATAAATTAATTGCCATGCTTCCTCCGACACAGCGTCCGGAACATACCGAGAAATATGAAGGTTTTTACCATCTCTTATCCATGAATGGTGGGGTGGATGCAGCAGAATTACTGTACTTTATCCGTGATCACGATAAAACCAAATTTGAAGAGAAAAAGCAGTTTCTTACTGAAGTGGTGAAACTGATCAATACCGAATACGGAAGCGAAGTTGTGGAGATGGAAATGGCCGACCAGTACTACAACATGCGCGAAAAGGTGGAGCCGGTAAAATACATTATTGATATTGCAGAGAAGGCAATGATTGATGCCGGTGTGGAACCTAAAATAAAAGCCATTCGCGGTGGTACCGACGGCGCACGACTTTCGTACGAAGGACTGCCTTGCCCGAATATTTTTGCCGGTGGTCATAATTTTCACGGGCCGTTTGAGTTTGTGCCAATTCCGTCAATGTTAAAATCGGTTGAGGTGATTCTGAACATTGCGCAGGCGGTTGGAAAAGTGAAAAAGTAGAATAAAGGCAATCGTATAAAAGCAGTCCATGTTCGATCAATTCATCATCAATAGTAAGGAAAAGCAGCTGATAAAGTCCGGGCAAAAAATATTGCTGGCTATTAGCGGCGGAATCGACAGCATGGTACTGCTGCATTTATTCGAGCGCTCGGAATTTGAATATGGCATTGCCCATTGCAATTTCAGGTTGCGTGGTGATGAGTCGGATGGCGACGAGGCCTTTGTGCGCGAGCAGGTGGAACAACACGGAACTGCTGCTCATTTTGAAACGTTCGACACCATCGAATACGCATCGCTTAAAGGCATATCTATTGAAATGGCCGCGCGTGAGTTACGTTACGGGTTTTTCGAGCGCATCAGCAAAGAGTATGAATACGACTGTATTGTAACAGCTCATCACCAGGACGATCTGATTGAAACTTTCTTTTTAAACCTGTCGCGGAAAACCGGCATAAAAGGGCTTACCGGGATAAAAGAGAAAAAGGGGAAACTGATTCGTCCGTTGTTATTCGCCAGTCGCGAAGATATTGAAAGATATGCTGCTGAAAATTCTATTTCCTACCGAGAAGATTCATCGAATAACGAAGTAGTTTTCCAACGAAACTTTTTGCGACATAAGATTCTGCCTTTGTTTTCGGAGTTAAATCCGGCTTTTAAAAAGAACTTTATGGCCAGTGTCGACAATCTGAAAGTGGCATACGATGTATATAAGGATGCTATTGGTGATGAGATAAAGGCGGTGCTGACCAATGATAAAGAGCAGTCGGTAATTTCCATTCCGGTTTTGCAGAATTCACAACATCCTAAAACTGTTTTGCTGGAAATTCTTTCCGGCTATGGTTTTAATGCCAGTATTGTTGACGCGGTTTATCAAAGCCTGGAAACACATTCAGGGAAGCAGTTTTTCTCGAAAACACACCGGCTGGTAAAAGACCGGGACGCATTATTCATTCAGGAGCTTACTGATGATGAAGACCGCGTTTATTACATCGAAGAGGATGACATGGAGTTATTTGCCCCATTCGATATTTCTATTGAGCGTTTGGATGCCAAAGGTTTTTCGATCATAAAAGAGGCGAATACTGCCTGCGTTGATTTGGAGAAAGTGCAGTTTCCGTTGTTGATGCGCAAATGGAAGCAGGGCGATTATTTCCAACCGCTGGGAATGACAGGTTTTAAAAAGGTGAGCGATTTCTTTATCGACCGGAAAATGCCACTTCACGAAAAGGAAAACACCTGGCTACTGTGCAGCGGCAAAAATATTGTTTGGATTATGGGCCAGCGATTGGACAATCGTTTTAAAGTAACACCATCAACAAAGCAGGTGCTAAAAATTGAAATAGGGTAGAAGCCGGTATTCTTTAGTCAATATTTGCCCAATATCCAATTTGCGATATCAGGAATCCAGGCTCTTCGTAAAAAGTGAAGGGATTATTGATTAAGGATGAATTGGTTGTTATAAGACAGAACGTTAAGAACTACAATTTTACAATTCAACAGTTTAACATTCTGTAGTATCCAGCATCCAGAAGCCAGTATCCAGCATCCAATCCTCCAGGGGCACGAATATGCAACCGTTTTCACAGTGTTATCCCAAAGGGGCACAAAGATAAATCTATCCCTTTGAGTGCAAAGCAACCCGGTTGCCCTCGCTGTCGATAAGCAAGGCCATAAAACCATATTCGTCCGAGATTTTTGTTTTGGGCTGCAGCACCTTGCCTCCAGCACCTTCAACCCGCGAAAGTTCGTTGTTCAGCTCGCCCGAGCGTGCTGTAAAATAAATAACAACACCTTCGGCCGATGGCTTTTGAAAATTGGGGTGGCATACCAGCGATCCGGCAGAGCCGTAGCTTTCATCTATCATCGGGAACCATGCCATATCCAGCGGCCCCATTTGGTTACGATCGAGTTTGATGTCCAATACTGTTTCATAAAATTTTATGGCCCGTTCCATGTCGGTAACCGGCACTTCAAACCAGCCTACTGCGTTACTTTGCATAATCGTTTAATTAAAAGGTTGTTGATATAAAACGAAAATCAAAACAACAGGGTTTTGAAACAAGTTGATTTTTAATCAAATGCCGGAAATTTACTTTTGGGAAAGGAGTTGGATACACTAAGATGGGGTAGGTATAAATGTTGTTGATAGGTAGTAAAAAGAACTTTCTACGATACTGAAATAGACATAGCCGGAAAGCGTATACAAAAAAGGATGCCATCTGTTAAAAGTACTGAACAGAGATGGCATCCTTTTTATAATTTAACAATTCTGCAATTTCGCAGTTTGTCAATTAATCTTCAAAAGTCATCGAGTAGGGGAAACTGCTTGTTTCCGTTCCTCTATTTTTATTGGGTTGGCTGGCCATATCAAAAACCAGCTCCCCGCCATTTTGAATGGTAGCGTGTTTCAGGAAATTTTTATTGTACGATTCACCGTTCAGCACCACATCGTTTACATAAACGTTTTCCTTCGAGTTATTGGTAGCATCAATCACAAACTCGTTGCCGTTTTCAAGCGTTAGCGTAATTTTGTTGAACAGTGGAGAACCCAATACATACTCGTCGGTTCCCGGACAAACCGGATAGAAGCCCATAGAACTGAAAACATACCATGCCGAAGTCTGGCCGTTGTCTTCGTCGCCACAATAACCATCAGCCTGGTACGAGTACAACTTTGTCAGCACTTCGCGAACATGCGCCTGTGTTTTCCAGGGCTGATCAGAATAGTTATACAGGTAAATCATATGCTGAATAGGCTGGTTTCCATGTGCATAGTTACCCATTCCTGCAATCTGCATTTCGCGAATTTCGTGGATGGTACCGCCATAATAGGAATCGTCGAAAATAGGCGGAACAACAAATACCGAGTCGAGCATAGCCACAAAATCATCGTTGCCACCCATCAGTTGTTTCAGGCCTTCAATATCCTGGAAAACACTCCACGTATAGTGCCAGCTGTTTCCTTCAGTAAAAGCATCACCCCATTTATAGGGGCTGAATGGCGACTGGAAAGTTCCATCTTCGTTTTTGCCGCGCATTAACTTGCTTTCAGCATCGTAAACATTGTGGAAATTGCGGGCACGTTGTTTATAAAGGTCAATCTCTTCCTGTGGTTTTCCCAGTTCCTGCGCCAGTTTCCAAATGCAGTAATCGGCATAAGCATATTCCAGTGTGCGCGCTGTGTTTTCGTTAATGCCAACGTTGTAGGGCACGTAGCCCAGCTTGTTGTAATAATCGGCACCATAACGGCCAACAGAATGAATCTGCTCCATGTAGCCCTTGGTGTTTTTTATCATGGCTTCGTATAAAGTCTCAATGTCGTAACCACGAATTCCTTTCAAATAAGAATCAGTGATCAACGATGCCGAGTTGGAGCCGATCATACATCCACGGTGACCCGGACTCGCCCATTCCGGTAGCCAGCCACTTTCTTTGTAAGTATTTACAAGCCCTTCCATAATCTGGCTGTTCAGATCAGGATACATTAGTGTAAAGAACGGGAACACAGCACGGAAAGTATCCCAGAAACCATTGTCGGTAAACATGTAGCCAGGTAATACTTCGCCGTTGTACGGACTGTAGTGTACGATATTATTGTCGGCATCAAATTCGTAAAATTTACGCGGGAAAAGCAAAGTGCGGTACAGGCACGAGTAAAAGGTTTTTTGTTCGGCTTCGCTTCCGCCTTCCACTTTTATCCGGCCCAGTTCTTTTTCCCAAATCTGTTCGCCTTCGGCTTTAATCGTTTCAAACGATTTGTCGCTAATCTCGCGGCTCAGGTTTAATTCAGCTTGTTCGGCACTGATAAACGATGAAGCCAGTTTTACATTTACTTCTTCACCTTTTTGGGTTTTGAAACCAACAATGCCGCCAACGTGAAAGCTTTTAGCTTCGGAACTCTCCAGCAGATTTTCGTCTTTCCAGGTTTTTACCACCTCGAAATCCTTATCGAAAACGGCCACAAAATAATTTTTGAAGTTGGCAGGTACACCGCCATGATTGTTCTGGCAGTAACCAACAATTTTGCGTTCTTCAGGAATAATTTTCACCATCGATCCGCCATCGAAAGCATCCAAAAGAATGTACGAATTGTCGTTCTCAGGAAAAGTAAAACGGAATGATACGGCACGGTCGGTTGGGGTGAACTCGGTGGTTACATCGTAATCGGCCAGATAAACTTTGTAGTAGTGCGGTTGGGTCACTTCGGCTTTGTGCGAAAACCACGATGCACGTTCAGCACCTTTAAATTTCAGTTCGCCGGTAACCGGCATCAGCGAAAATGCGGCGTAATCGTTAATCCACGGACTCGGCTGATGCGTTTGTTTAAATCCCTGAATTTTGTACGAATCGTAGGTGTAACCCCAGCCATCGCCCATGCGGCCGGTTTGCGGTGTCCAGAAATTCATTCCCCACGGACGCGCAATGGCAGGATAGGTATTACCGTTTGAAAGTTTGAATTCCGAATCGGTACCCATTAGCGGGTTTACCAGTTCCACCAGTTTTGTGGGCGTAGTTGTTGGTTGCGTGCTGACTTTTGCAGTGCAGCTAAATAGAATTGCGCCAAGGCAAAACAATAAAAAATACTTCATGGTAGTGAGTTTATTAAGTTGTTGTATAGGTATAAATAAGGCGCAAAAATAGAATTATTTTGTTCAATCCTGTTATTCGTAGCCCGATTTCGGACGACTATCCGTAGCTTGTCCAAATTCCTTATTTGCTTCTGCAGCCATGGTAAATTCCAGCACTCCGCCTTTCACAATATCAGCATGTGTGATATAACTTTTTCCGTAAGGCTCGCCGTTCAGTGTAACCGAATCGATATAAATATTTGTCTTGTTCAGGTTTTTAGCCTTTATCTGAAAGGTTTTGTTGCCCGGCAATTCAATGGTAGCCGATTCAAACAGCGGACTGCCAAAAACATAAACTCCATTGGCCGCATTAACCGGGTAGAATCCCATCGACGATAATACGTACCAGGCCGACATTTGTCCGCAGTCTTCGTTTCCGCAAAGTCCGTCGGGTTGGTCGGTGTACATTTCATTCATAATGAAATTAACCTTTTCTGCCGTTTTCCATTGCTGGCCGGCGAACGCGTACATGTAAGGGATGTGGTGCCCCGGTTCGTTTCCGTGTGCGTACATGCCAATCAATCCCGAAATGTCGCTTGATGCCCCTTCGTTTAATGTTTCTTCGGTAGTAAAAAGCTCATCCAGTTTTTCTGCAAAAGCAGTTTCGCTTTCAAAAAGACCGATCAAACCATTAATGTCGTGCGGAACCAGCCAGGTGTATTGCCAGGCATTTCCTTCGCAAAAATCGTCGGCACGGTGCTCCGAGTGAACCGGGTTAAAAGGAGTACGCCAGCTGTCGTCGGCAATTCTACCTCGCATAAAACCGGTTTCTTTATTGAAATAGTTCTCGTAATATTTTGCTCGTTTGGCAAATAGTTCAAAGTCTTCGGTTTTCCCCAGTTTCTTGGCCATAGCGGCCACACACCAGTCGTCGATAGCATATTCCAGCGCCATTGCCACCGATTCAACAGTTGAATCAGCCGGAATGTAACCTTTTTCTTTTATGAAGTTCAGGCCGCGCTCGTCCATCAACATGGTCGATTTTACGGCTTCAAAAGCTTTCTCCGTATCAAAACCGGTGAAACCTTTCAGATAGGCATCAACAATTACCGGAATAGCGTGGTTACCTACCATGGTGTTGGTTTCGTTGCCATGCAGGTGCCACACCGGAAGTTTGCCTTGCTGATCGTAAATGGCTAGCATTGTATTTACCATATCGTTCACACGATTGGGTTGAACCAGCGTAAGCAGCGGATGGGCTGCGCGATAGGTATCCCACAACGAAAAAGTGGTGTAGGTGTCGTAACCCGGATCGGTATAGTTTTTACCGTCGGCACCGCGGTAATCGCCGTTAACATCGTCGAACAACGATGGTGCAATCATAGTATGATACAACGCGGTGTAAAAGGTAGTTTTTGTTGATGGATCAGTATTTCCAATTTTTATTTTGCCCAATTCGGTATTCCATTTGGTGCGGGCTTGTGCTTTTGTGGCATCAAAATCCCATTGGGCCAATTCGGCGTTCAGGTTATTTTTTGCGCCATCGGCACTCACCGGAGAGATGGCCGTTTTAACCAATAATTCGCCGTTTCCTTCAAATTCAATTTCAACGGTGTTAATTCCTTTGTCGTTTTGGCGTAGAATTTTTAGGCCTTTAATTTCTTTCGAAAACACGCTGTGGAAATACACTTTCTGATCGGCAGCCCATCCTTTTGAATAGCGAAATCCACTGATGCTATTGTCGCCTTCCTGTTGAAGATCGGCTTGGGTGAGTGCATCCCAACCTGTTCCGTACGCCAGGTCGATGATTAATTTTGAATTACCCGAGGCATTAAAGTTGTATCGATGAAAACCTACACGTTCGGTGGCTGTTAGCTCTGCCTGAACATCGTATTTGCTGATATTAATGGCGTAATAACCGGGGCTAACCTGTTCATCATCGTGCGTGTAAAGAGCACTCCATGGGTAAGGTTCATTGGATGATTGTTCGTAGTTGAAATCATCGGAAACAGGCATAAAAAGTAAATCGCCCAAATCGCCGATACCTGTGCCGCTTAAATGGGTGTGTGCAAATCCGATCAGAAGTGAGTCGGAATAATGATAGCCTGAGCACCAGTCCCAGGTTTCCTGTGCATTGTTGGGACCAAGCTGAACGGCTCCAAAAGGCACGTTGGCTCCTACAAAAACATGGCCATGATAATCACTTCCGATATACGGATCTACATAAGCTGAAAAATCTTCAGGTATTGGTGCCTGTGAGCACGATAAGATGATGAACGCAAAAAATGCGTTTACAATTAAAATAAGACGGTTCATTTTGTTGAATTAGGTATGCAATTAAAAAATGCGGAAAAATATCAGTATAATTCCGATGCCGCAAAATTAATTAAATTTTGAAACGCTGGGGTGAAAGTTGTCATGTAAAGAGTTGGTGCGTAAGCTAAATTCTTATAACTCCGGGAAACGATCCGGTTCCACTTCGCGCATCATTTCATAAACATTTCGGAAAAGCAATTCTACGTTGGGTTTCGAGAAATATTCGCCATCGATACCATAAGCAGGGCGGTGCTCCTGAGCCGAAAGTGTTCGTGGTGCGGTGTCTAAATAATCAAACGCTTTTTGTTCCTCGATCACTTTTTGCATCATATATGCCGTTCCTCCACCGGGCACATCTTCGTCCATAAAAATTACTTTTCCTGTTTTTTTTATGGATTCCAGAATGATATGATTAACATCAAAAGGCATCAGAGTTTGCACATCGATCACTTCGATTGAGATACCTTTAAAATCCTGTAAAAGTTTTGCTGCTTTCACTGCATGGTGCACGTTCCACGCATAAGTAACAACGGTAACGTCTGTTCCTTCCTGCATAATTTCCGGAACGCCAAGCGGCACTTTGTATTCACCGTGGTTGGCCGGCAATTTTTCTTTTACATTATAAGCCTTGAGCGGCTCAATCACCAATGCCGGGTCGTTGCCTTCCAAAAGGGTATTGTAAAAGCCTGCAGCTTGTGTCATGTTGCGGGGTACACACAAGTACACGCCACGCATCGATCCCAGTAGCATTTGCATGGGCGAACCGGCGTGCCAGATTCCCTGTAGCTGATGACCACGCGTACGCACAATCAGCGGTGCAGCTTGTCGGCCTTTGGTGCGGTATTGCAGTGTAGCCAAATCGTCGCTTAACTGCGACTGAGCATAAATCAGGTAATCGAGGTATTGAATTTCGGCAATGGGGCGGAAACCACGCATGGCCAAACCAATTCCCTGGCCAATGATTGTTGCCTCGCGGATACCGGCATCATCAACACGTACTTTGCCGTATTTCTCCTGCATGCCTTTCATTCCCTGGTTTACATCGCCCAGTTTTCCGGTGTCTTCACCAAAAGTTACCAGGTTCGGGTATTTTGTAAATAGCGCATCAAAGTTTTTATTTACAACCACCGATCCGTTTACTTCGCTTGCATTATCATCGTATTCTACTGCCACTTCTTTTACATTCAGGGCAGCGTCAGCTCCGGTGCGGTATAATTCTCCATTGTAAAAACCGGCTGTACGTTCTTCAAAACGACTGATCCATTCTTTTAAAATGTCGCGTTCATCTTCCAGCTCGGGCATGGTATGAAGTTCCAACTTTAGTCTTTTTGCAAAACTAAGGTGCGATCTTCGCGTTGGAAAAATTTTATCGGTTACTTTTTCAAAGCGTCGTAAACTCTGCAGTTCACTTCGCTTATCAATTCTTTTCAGAATTTTGATCAACTCAGTTCGTTCATTCTGATAGCCTTCGGTATAATTGTTCCACGCTTTTTTGCGGGCTTCTTTAGCTCGTTTTTGTGCCGATTTTTCAATCTCAGTCAGCATGTCTTCATCGGCAATGCCCGAATCCAACAGCCATTTGCGCATTTGGTTAATTCCGTCGTATTCTTTTTCCCATTCCAGGCGTTCTTTTGTTTTGTATCGCTCGTGCGAGCCCGAAGTAGAGTGCCCCTGTGGCTGTGTAACTTCATCAATATGAAAAACCACCGGTGTTTGATTTTTCCGGCAATTTTCGATTCCTTCTTTAAATGTTTTTACCAACTCCGGATAACTCCAGCCTTTACATTTATAAATGTCAACACCGTTGCTGCCCTTTTCTTTGGCAAAACCTTTCAGCGCTTCCGAAATGCTCGATTTTGTAGTTTGCAGTTCAATTGGCACGCTAATTCCAAAACCATCATCATAAACCGCAATGGCAAGCGGAACCTGCAGCACTCCGGCAGCGTTTATTGTTTCAAAGAAAATCCCTTCGCTTGTGCTGGCATCGCCAATACTGCCAAACGCTACTTCATTTCCGGTAACATTGTTGTTTAGCTGCTTTTGTAATTCGGGTTGTTCACGAACCATTTTCGAGGCTTGTGCCAGCCCCAGCAATCGGGGCATTTGCCCCGCTGTTGATGAAATATCGGAAGCCGAATTGTACTGATCGGCAAGATCTTTTATCTCTCCCGAATCGCTAATGTTTCGCGTACTAAAATGGTTATTGAAATTTCGTCCTCCGGTAGAGGGATTGATTTCGTCGTCGGTATCGCCGTAAATCATGGCAAAAAACTCTTCCGGTTCCAGCAATCCCAGTGCCAGCATAAAGGTCTGATCGCGGTAATACCCCGAGCGCCAGTCGCCTTTTTTGAAATTCTTGGCGTAAGCAATTTGGGCAATTTCTTTTCCATCGCCAAAAATACCAAAGTGCGCACGTCCGTTATGCACCTCGCGGCGCCCCATTATACTTAGCTGGCGGCTGAGGCTTGCAATGTAATAATCCTGAAGTGCTTCTTTTGCAGATATCTGGTTCTTTGTTACCGGTTTTTCCTTTTCTAAATACATAAACGATTCTTGTTAATCAGTCGCAAATAAAACGAATATAAGTCAGAAATGTTTAGCTAAGGTGCTAATTTAGAATGCACTAAAAGGTGCATATAATTAGGGATTTTTGGTTATTAAGACTAAAAAGTATCTATTTGAAAATGAAACGAATGGTTAAGTTGTTTTTTGCGTATTTTCTCATTGATGGGCTTATAATTCAGTAGTTGAATTTTCGCTTTCTTTTAAATAGTTCATTTTAAAAATAAATTGCCAAATGCAGAGGGGAATTCTGCTAATTTCAAATTATTCTTATTTCTGAAACGTTTTTCGTTTGTAACTGTAAATGCTGAAGACGTTTGCATTATATTCAGCAAATTAAGAGCAAAAAATAGTGCATTTGCATAGGTTAAACCGGCCATTTTTGTGTCTTAGTAAATACAGAAATCAATTAAACCACATATCATGTTAAAAAATTTTAGTCTACTGTTTTTATTTGTATTCATGTGTTCGTCAGTTTTTTCTCAGGACGTAAAAGAATGGGAAGATCCCGCAGTTTTTAATATTAACCGTACCGATCCGCACGCCAGCTTTTTCCCTTTTGAAAGTGAACGATTGGCGTGGGACAATAATAAGAATGAGTCGGCTTATTTTCAGTCGTTAAATGGCATTTGGAAATTTAATATTGCCACAAATCCGGAAGGGCGCCCTGTTGATTTTTACAAAACCGATTATGATGTTAGCAGTTGGGCCGATATAAAAGTGCCCGCGAACTGGGAACGCCAGGGATTTGATACAGCAATTTATGTAAATACAAGGTATCCGTTTTGGATGATTGCGAACGAGCGCCCAAATCCGCCGCACATTCCATCCGCTTATAACCCAGTAGGTAGTTACCGCCGAAATTTTACGATTCCTGAAAATTGGGAGGATCGTCAGATCTCTATACATTTTGGAGCTGTAAAATCGGCGTTTTACATTTGGGTAAATGGCGAAAAAGTAGGGTATAGCGAAGGTTCAAAAACGCCAGCCGAATTCGATTTAACTGAATTTGTAAAACCCGGAGAAAATACGCTGGCCCTTGAGGTGTATCGCTGGAGCACCGGTAGTTACCTCGAATGCCAGGATTTCTGGAGAATTAGCGGTATTGAGCGTGATGTATATTTACAGGCCACTCCAAAGGTTCATGTGCGCGACTTTTTCGTACTCGCCGGTTTAGATGAAAATTATAAAAACGGAACCTTTTCGCTGGAAGTAGAAGTCGAAAACTACACCGGAGCCAATACCGAAGATTATACCGTTGAAGCCAATGTTTTAACCCTGGATAAAAATCAAAAAATACTTGATTTCTCAGAAACTTCAACCGTTGGAGCGGAACCGGCAATGTTTCAGTTTAACGCCAGTGTTGACAATCCTAAAAAATGGTCGGCCGAGCAACCCAATCTGTATAAACTGATGATTGTTTTAAAAGATGCTGAGGGAAATACGGTTGAAGCAATTTCGCACAACATTGGATTCCGCACTGCTGAAATTAAAAACGGCCAGTTTATGGTGAACGGAAAAGCGGTGTATGTGAAAGGAGTTAACCGTCACGAGCACGATCCCGACGAGGGACACGTAATCAGCCGCGAAATGATGTTAAAAGATATTCAGCTGATGAAAGAATTTAACATCAATACGGTGCGTACCTGCCATTATCCTGACGATCCGGAGTTTTATGTGCTTTGCGATTTGTACGGATTATATGTAATTGATGAAGCCAACATCGAATCGCACGGAATGGGTTATGGCGAAGAAAGTTTGGCTAAACATGCCGAATGGGGGCCAATGCATCTGGATCGTACTCGCCGCATGGTGGAACGCGATAAAAACCACGCTTGTATTGTTACGTGGTCGTTAGGAAACGAAGCCGGCGACGGGATAAACTTTGTTGCCACTTACAATTGGATTAAAGAACGCGATAAAAGCCGGTCGGTGCAGTACGAGCGTGCCGGGTTGGCCGACCACACCGATATTTTCTGCCCAATGTATATGGGTATTGAGGGAATCATCAATTATGCAAAAGGAAATCCCGATCGTCCGTTAATCCAATGTGAATATGCGCATGCGATGGGTAACAGTTGTGGCGGTTTGCAGGATTACTGGGATGCTATTGAAGCGTATCCGGCTTTGCAGGGCGGTTGCATCTGGGACTGGGTGGACCAGGGATTGCGCGAAGTGGATGAGAACGGCAGAATGTATTACACTTATGGCGGCGATTACGGTACCAACAAACCCAGCGACAACAGTTTTTGTATGAACGGCTTGGTAAACCCCGATCGTCTTCCAAATCCACAATTATGGGAAACGAAAAAGGTTTACCAGAATATTGCGATAACAGCAGACGACTTAGCTTTCGGTAAGTTTACCATCCGAAACAAGTACTTTTTCACCAACCTAAATGAGTTTAGCCTGTTGTGGACCGTTAAAAATGCAGAAGGAATTGTTGCACACGGAAGGATTGCTGAATTAAATGTAGAACCACAGGCCGAAAAATCAATTAGCATTTCGTTACCCGAATTACCGGAACTCAAAGCCGGACAAAGTTATGTGCTGAAATTTTCGTTGGTTACCAAAAATAGAAAAGGTTTGGTAAAAGCCGGTCACGAACAGGCCTGGGAAGAATTTGTATTGCCAACACAATCGGCTGCTTATGCAACAGTGGAGAACAAAGGTGAAATCTCAGTTCAACAAAACGATGCAGAATACGTTGTTCTGGGTGAAAACTACCAGTTAAAAATCGATGCTGAATCAGGTATTATTTCATCGTATATTTTCAACGGAAAAGAAATGATGAAACAGGGGCCACGATTAAACTTTTTCCGTCCGCCAACAGAAAACGATATTCGCGACCGCAATGGTTACCGAATTTGGGAAAAAGCCGGATTAGATCAGTTGGAGCAAACCGCTCAAAAACCAGAGCTTAAAAATCAGGCCGACGGTAGTTTGCTGCTGATTTTCCCTGTAGCTTTAAAAAGTCCTTCTTCGGAATTTTCGGCTGTAGTGCAGTACCATATTTTTGGCGACGGAACATTTAATATTTCAAGCGAAGTTAACTTGCCTAACTCAATTGCTGCTGTTGCAAAAGTGGGTTTGCAAATGAAAATGAAACGTTCGTACAACGAAGTGAACTGGTATGGTTTAGGCGGTGTTTCAACATATCCCGATCGTAAAAGTGGTGGTAAATTCGATTTTTATTCAACTACTGCCGAAGCCTTATACGACCATAACATCGTTATTCCGCAAGATAATTGTAACCAATCGGGCGTACGATGGGCCTCGGTTTCGAACCGCGAAGGAAACGGATTTTTGTTAACTGGTACAACAGAAATGAATTTCAGTGCTTATCCGTATGATGATGCCGAAATAACAAAAGCACGACACCTGAACGAGTTGGATGAAGCCGATTTTGTAACCGTTAATTTCGATGCACTGGTTACCGGCCTGGGAACTGCCACTTGCGGCCCCGGAATTTTACCTCAGTATGTAGCAACAAGCGGCATTTATCGTTTCGATGTTACTTATTCGCCGGTGCAGTTTCAGCAAAAAAGTATTTTTGAATATGCCGCTGAAAAATACCCGGTAACCGAACTTTTATTGGCTCAGTCTCCGGTTTTGGAACAAAACGAAGACGGCGTAGTTTCGATAAGTTCTGCTGAAAATGCTGATCTTTTCTATTCGGTGAATGATGCGAAATTCAAGGCCTATAAAAAACCATTCGACCTTAAAAAGGGCGGAAAGGTTGCGGTTTATGCCCAGGTTAAGGGGAAAATGAACAGCAATCAGGTGATTCGGTATTTTGAAATGAGTAAAGAGAAATGGACCGCTACAGCCGATTGCAGTTACCGGGGAAACGAACCTGAGATGGCCATTGATAACAATCCGGAAACAATATGGCACTCCGATTGGAGCGATGAAAAACTGGTGCAGCCACACTTTTTACAAGTAGATATGGGAGAAGTGCTCGAGTTGAAAGGATTTAGCTATTTGCCGCGACAAGACTCATGGAATGGCCGCATTGCAACCTACAATTTCGAGGTAAGTGCCGATGGCGAAAACTGGGAAACGGTTGTTGAAAATGGTCGTTTTGCTTATTCCGACGATCGTCAGGAGAAAATGTTCGACAAAACCTACGAGGTGCGCTATATGCGAATTACGACCTTGCGCGAAGTCCGTCGCAGCTTTTATAGCTCGATTGCTGAATTGGGTGTGATTTTGTAATTCAATAAAACGGCTGAGGAAAAGAGTACTTTTCTGAAAGTTTCATAAGATATTATTGGATCCGATCTGAATAGTTTTAGCAGATCGGATCCTTGTTTTTTGGGAGTGAAAATAATGGATAAACTGTTCTTATTTACGGATGGAAGTGTGCATGTTCAATCGAAAATCGGATATGGTGCCTTCCTGTTTCTTTCTGAAAAGGAACTGGAAGCCGAAACGTTAAAGCAGCGTGTTCAGGTCAAGCGGTTTGAAAATACGTCATCTACACGGCTCGAATTGCAGACCTTACTTTGGGCTTTATCGGCATTAGAGACAAACAACATAAAAGTTGTGGTTTTTACCGACTCACAGAATATTACGCAGCTAGTGGAGCGCCGTAACCGATTGGAGGAAACTAATTTTTGTTCGAAAAGCGGAAAGCCGCTTAAAAACGCCGACTTGTATAAACAGTTTTACCAAATGTTGGATGCTTTACATTGTGAGATTATAAAAGTGAAGGGGCATCAACCAACACGTTTAAAAAACGAGATAGAAGGGGTTTTTGGTTTGGTTGACAAAGCTTCAAGAAAGGCGTTGAGGGCTGGAATGTAACGACCTTACAGATGAAGTTTATTGGTTAAAACGAAAAGGGCACGATTTCAACCGTGCCCTTTCAATATTTTATTCAACAATAATTTCATCAACAAACAGCCAGGCCGGGTCGCCGGCTCCGGCATGACCTTTCGGACAAACACCCAGGTTTTTAACCGTTACACGCAAATAATGGGCTGAAGCTTTTTTGTTTACAACAAGTTCCTGTATCTGCCGTTCACCGTCAGAAGTGCTCACTTTATTTTTAACTAACCCGATCTTTTTAAAGGTTTTTCCATCGTCAGAACCTTCAACAAGCATTTGCGTGGGGTAAAAAATCCATGCGCCGGTATTTTGCAAAACACCAACTTTAACCGTGCTAAAATCGGTTTTATTTCCAAAATCAACAGTGCCTACAAAGTCATTGCCATTAAATCCTTTCCAGTTTCCATCGGCATGGTTGGTGCTTCCTTTTATACCGTTCACCAAGGCATATTCTCCGGTTGATTCGTAGCTTTTGCTGTTCGCAAATTTCTGATCTACTTTACATGCAATGGCTTTATGAATGAAAAAATCGGTGGCCAGCGGTTCGGTTTTTAATTCACCATCCTGAATTACCACGGCTTTAACCGTTCCCGATTTATTGATAGAAAATGGTTGGGTGTATTTTGTCGAATTGGCCGTTGGCTCTGATCCGTCGGTTGTGTAATAAATTGTTGGATCATAGGCCTCGGTGCTTAATTCGATTTTAATTGACTTGTTCTCCGGATCGAGTTCCGGTTGAGCCGCAACCTGGAAAGCACTGGTGGCATAATTAATGCCCAGTTTATCGAAACGTTTGTACTGGCTTTCCATTCTTTTTGAGAAACCGGCCCAGTCTTTTGCATCTTTTGGCGACCATAATACTTCTGAAAGGGCACTCATTCGCGGCATAATCATATACTCTACATGTCGGCCGTTGGGCATGTATTCTGTCCAGATGTTGGCTTGTGCACCAATAATATGTTTGGCTTCATCGGCGCTCAGTTCTGCAGGAACAGGTTCGAAGTTATATACTTTTTTCAAGGTGATATTCCCGCCAAAAGCTGTTGGCTCCAACGAAGGATCGCCCTGGTAATAATCGAAGTAGCAGTGCGATGTTGGCGACATTACCACATAGTGGCCTGCTTTTGCTGCTCTGATACCCGGATCGGCACCACGCCACGACATTATGGTTGCTGTTGGATCGAGTCCCCCTTCCAGAATTTCGTCCCAGCCAATTAACTGGCGGCCATTTTTGTTCAGGAATTTTTCAATTCGTTTAATAAAATAGGCCTGCAATTCGTGCTCATCTTTTAAACCTTCATCGCTCATTCGTTTTTGGCAAAGCTCACATTTTTCCCATTCGGTTTTTGTGGCTTCGTCGCCTCCAATATGAATGTAGTTTGAAGGGAAAAGTTCCATAACTTCTGTCAGCACATCTTCCAAAAAGTTAAAGGTTTCTTCTTTTCCTGAGCAGAAAATATGGGTGATTGGCCAAACTCCGCCCGGAGGAACCGGTTGGTATTCGCCGGTGCACGAAAACTCGGGATAGGCAGCCAGCGCCGACATAACGTGAGCCGGCATTTCAATTTCAGGAATTACCGTTACGTGTTTTTTTCGGGCGTATTCAACAATGGCTTTTACTTCCTCCTGCGAATAAAAACCGCCATACTTTGGTTCGTTTTCTTTTACCGGTGCTTTTCTTGAGTTCCAGTCCAGATCCTCGCGGTCGGCACGATAAGCGCCAATTTCGGTCAGTTTTGGGTATTTTTTTATCTCAATGCGCCAACCCTGATCATCTACCAAATGCCAATGGAAAACATTCATTTTGTGCATCGCGATGTAGTCGATGTATTTATAAATGAACTCAGTTGGCATAAAGTGCCGCGACACATCGAGATGTAAACCGCGCCAGCCAAAACGTGGATAATCGGTAATATCCATGCAGGGCAGGGTAGTGCCATCAGTTGCCGTTAACAATTGCCAGATGCTTTGCATTCCATAAAATAAACCGGCAGTTGTGTTGGCATTCAAGAATACACGATCGTTTTGAATGGAGAGTGTATATCCTTCGTTACCGATTTTGGTATCGAGCGGATTGTTGAGCTGGATAAGAATATTGCCCTCCTTTTGTGTTGTTGGAGCAACAATCGTTGGAGTATTTCCTGTTGCGCTTTTTAGCAGCTCCTTTGCCAGCTCGGCGAACTCTTTTTCAATTTCGTTGGAGGCGTTAAAAAGAACTTTGGTGTTGTCGGTAATTTTAAACGTTCCCTCTTTTTTTACCACTGATACCGGCTTGGGCACGATGTTGGCAGATTGGGCAAACACGCCCAGGCTGATTATCATGACGACGGATAAAATGATAGCTTTCTTCATTGTCCTTTAAATTTATGATTAATCCTGTTGCTAATTAAAATACCGGCTCAATAGTAAAACTATATTGGTAGTCTTTTGCCGGAATCTGGTATTTCTTCATGGGTTGTGCTCCCCATGAGTTGTCGCCGGCCACACCCATTTGTAACATGTCGGTGCAGATAAATACGCCATCTTTTTTAACAATGTCGTTGGTGTGGCGGTAGTCGTTGCGGTCTTCCATATCAAAATCTTCGATAGGATTATGTAGAGTAGAGAATCCGATAACCGGATCGCCCGATATTTTTAAGCCCAGGCCATTTTCGTTTCTTAACTCGAACCAGCGCGCATCGGTTTTATAACCGTTCTCCTGCGGACGAACGTAGTTAAAATACTGGTTGCCCACTTTGCTTTCGTAAATGCCCACAAAGGCACTGTGGTTGCGGTCGATGTAATTTTCGTGCGGACCACGGCCTAAATATTTCAGGTTATCGAAATTCACCGGCATTTCCCAGCGCATGCCAATTCTCGGAATGTTGGGGAGTTCAGTGTTCGATGTTTCAAACGTGCTTGTTACTTCAATTTTACCGTTTCCATCAACAACATGAACAACAGTTTGTGCTGCTTCAATTTTTTCAAAATTGTATTTTGTTGTCAGGTAGATTTTGTTGTTATCGGTTTTTGTTGCTGTAACGCTTGCTGGTTCCAGGTTGCGTGATACTTCGCGCCAAATGCCCAGGCGGCCCAGCATGTTGCTGCCTTTGTCGTTGTCGTTTGCCGGACGCCAGAAGTTTACCTGAGGCCCTTTTTGAAGCAATTCGGTACCGTTAACTTTGTAAGATGAAAGTGTTCCGTTTGTTTTGTCGAAAGTGAGTTTAAACTGCAAACCATTTACAATAAAGGCATCCGTTGTTTCTTTCAGACTTACAGCAGGGAGCAGTTGTTTCTGAGCTGCAGCTTTCATCTCAATGGCCTGAGCGAATTGTTCGTGCGCTACTTCAAATCCGGCATTTCTAAAGGGTTTATCTTCTTTCAGTGTAACCGAAAAATCGATAAAGAATTCAGAAGCTTTGGGTGCATTGAAAGCAACTTTTAAGTCCGAATCAATGGTGAATTCTTTTGATTCGCCGGGTTTGAGGTTCATGTCTTCCACAACACCACGGCTTACAATTTTACCATCGCAGGTAGCTGTCCAGCTGATTTCATAATCGCTCAGATCGATAAAATCGTGCATGTTGGTAATTTTGTAGCCGCCGTCAACCTGGTCGAATTTCACATTCTGATACGCATATTTCACCTCCCAAAGTGCAGGGTGCGGTGTGTAATCGGCCGAGATAATTCCGTTGCAAACAAAGTTGTAATCGGTAGGCATATTTTCTCCGTAGTCGCCACCGTAGGCCCAGAATTCAGTACCATCGTCAGCTTTTTTTACCAGCGCCTGATCTATCCAGTCCCAAATGTAACCACCTTGCAGCTGGTCGTTACGATCGCGGTTGAAAACGTCCCATAAATCTACCAGGTTACCGTTGCTGTTTCCCATGGCATGCGAATATTCGCTCGAAATAAATGGTTTGCTTCGGTGTTCTGCGGCGTACCATTCCAACGAAGAAACTCCGGGATATTGAGGACAGTAAATATCGGTATTGTCGCCCATTTCGGCACGTTCGTAATGAACAGGGCGCGAAATGTCGCGTGCTTTTATTGCTTTGTAAACTTCAGTGAAAACTTCTCCGTCGCCGGCTTCGTTACCCATCGACCAAACGATTACCGACGGATGGTTTTTATCGCGCTCTACCATGCGCATATTGCGGTCGACATGAGCCGCTGTCCATTCTGGTTTTTTGGCCAGCGAATGTTCTCCGTAATACATTCCGTGCGATTCAATGTTGGCTTCATTGGTAACATACAGGCCGTATTTATCACATAAATTATAAAAACGTTCGTCGTTAGGGTAGTGGCTGGTGCGCACCGCGTTGATGTTGAACTGTTTCATCAGCTCAATTTCTTTAATCATCGCTTCTTCGCTTACTACATGGCCTTTGTATTGGTCGTGTTCGTGGCGGTTAACACCTTTTATGGTAACCGGAACTCCGTTGATATGGAATACCGCGTCGATGATTTCAACTTTGCGGAAACCTAATTTTGAACTAACAGCTTCAACAGTGTTGCCGTTTTTGTCAATCAAACTAATTACCAGCGAATATAAATTGGGTGTTTCTGCCGTCCATTTTTTTACATCAGTTATTTGTTCGTCAGAAAAATGAACAGCAGCATTTTCTTTTTTATTGATTTTTACCTCCTGTTGGCGGCTTAGCAGCGAAGAGCCACTCTCATCGTAAATGCTGTATTTTACGGTGTAGTTACCTGATTTCAGTTTCGAAGTGTGATTGCTTAAATCAACATCGAGGCTGAAAAGTCCGTTTTTGTATTCGGCATCCAGATCGGGGCGGGCAAAAAAGTCACGGATACGTACTTTGGGTGTGGAATAAAGAAATACATCGCGTTCAATTCCGCTGATGCGCCAAAAATCCTGGGCTTCAAGGTACGAACCGTCCGACCAGCGGTAAACTTCAGCCGCAACAACATTTTCGCCTTCTTTCAGGTATTTGGTAATATCCCATTCTGCCGGTGTTTTGCTACCTTGCGAGTAGCCCACTTTCTGGCCGTTAATCCACAGGTAAAAAGCCGATTTTACAGCTCCAAACTGGATAAAAACCTGGCGGCCTTCCCAGTTTTCAGGAATGGTAAACGTTCGGCGGTACGAGCCCACGGGATTGTAATCGTGTGGCACCTTACCCGGTTCGGCCGGATAGATGTTATCTACAAATTTCATCTCAGGAGAAACCGGTTTTTTGTAATCCGAGAATTCATACTGATGATTCACATAAATGGGCACGCCATAACCTTCCAGTTCCCAGTTGGCCGGAACGGGAATATCGTTCCAGTCGGAAACATCGTAATCCGGCTGGTAAAAATCAGCAGGTCGGTCAGCCGGTTTTCGTACCCAGTTAAATTTCCAGGTTCCACTTAGTGTTTGGTAATAAACCGATTGATGTGGCTTTTGTGTTAAAGCATCTTCAACCGCGCCAAAAGGCATCAGGCTGGCATGCGGTTTTTCTTTGTTGATGTTGAAAACAGCCGGATTCTCCCAGTCTGCAGGTTGATTTTGAGCACGAAGAAATACCGTGCTGAGTAAGAGGGCAAAAAGGATACTGAAATGCTTCATTGTTTTGAAAAATATTTAAAAGTATAATTGATGTAAGTTAATAAATTTCAAAGATACATTTTTTTAAGCTGATAAGTTGATTGTGATTTTCACAAGATGTTCGCCTTTTAACAATATATAGGCTGATTTTTGAAATCTATAGCCGTTCGATTTACGAATGTTGTTTTTTAAGTTGTTAAAATACAATGTTATAGGGGTGGTGTTTCTTCGCGTGGAATGATTTTAAAAAACATTAAATATTTGTCAGATTTAAAATATAATCCTACTTTCGTGCACGTACACGGAAACTGATTTTTACATTGAATAATTACTAAACTTGTATCATGGAATTTGGAAAATATAGTTTCGGGGTGGGCGATCGCTTCAACCACGAAGGACAGGCACAACTCCGTGCCTTAATTAAAGCAAATAAAAAGGGTATTGCAGTAACTCCGGTTTGGAATAAATCGAATCGCGAGCACGACATTGTGCATTCGGAGCCGCTTGGAACCCGCGAAGAAGCCGACGCAGCTGTTAAGGCTCTTGCATGGGAAAATCCGTATTTTGTTGATGCCGATCATATCAATCTTGGAAACGTGGATCGTTTTATCGAGCCAAGTAACTTTTTTACGCTCGACGTGGCTATGTACATTGGTAACGAGGCATCGGTTGAAGATGTGGCAGCCTTTAAAGAAACCTGCAAGTTGCTCGGAGATGTGGTAACTATTCCGGGAATTGAAGAACCCATACAGATTACCAAAGAACTGCTGGAAGACGTTGCCGGTAAATACCTGGCAGCCATTAAAGAGGCCGGAAAAATTTACCGCCACATTGAAACGGTAAAAGGCAAAGGCAACTTTGTTACTGAAGTTTCGATGGACGAAGTAGAGGCTCCGCAAACTCCGGTGGATATGTTTTTCATTTTAAAAATGATTGCCAACGAAAATATTCCGGCGCAAACTATCGCGCCCAAATTTACCGGTCGTTTTAATAAGGGTGTGGATTATGTGGGCGATGCAGAGCAGTTTGCCAAAGAATTTGAGCAGGATGTGTTGGTTATCGACTATGCCGTAAAAGAATTTGGCTTGCCGGCCGATCTGAAGCTCAGTGTTCACTCGGGATCGGATAAATTTACGATTTACCCGATAATGGCCGATATCATTAAAAAATACGATAAGGGGCTGCACGTAAAAACTGCCGGAACAACATGGCTCGAGGAAGTAATTGGTTTGGCCGTTTCGGGCGATGAAGGTTTGGTTGTTGCGAAAGAAATTTACAAGAAAGCGCTGAATCGGAAAGACGAACTGTGTGCGCCTTATGCCGATGTGATCGACATCGACGATTCGAAACTGCCAACAGCCGAAGAGGTTGAGGGCTGGGCCGGCGAGAAATTTGGAAACACTTTACGTCATATTCCGGGCCATGCCGATTATAATCCCAACTTCCGCCAGTTAATTCATGTCGGCTACAAAGTGGCTGCGGAAATGGGCGAACGCTATACCGGATTGCTTAAAAAATATGCTGATGTTGTTGGGGCTTGTGTAGAAGAAAATATCTACGATCGTCATTTAAAACGGTTATTCGACTTATAATATAACTCCGGACTTCGGGCTACCGTCTTCCGACTTTCTTACAATTATGAAACAATTTATGGACAAAGATTTCCTTCTGCAAACTGATGTGGCGAAGGAATTATATCACAATCATGCGGCTAAAATGCCGATTTTTGATTACCACTGTCATATCAATCCGCAGGAGATTGCCGAGGACAAAGAATATGATAACATCACGCAGCTTTGGTTGTACGGCGACCATTACAAATGGCGCGGAATGCGTACCAACGGTGTTGACGAAAAGTATTGTACCGGAAATGCCAGCGACTGGGAGAAATTTGAAAAGTGGGCCGAAACAGTACCGCATACTTTGCGTAACCCACTGTTTCACTGGACGCACCTGGAACTGAAAAAATTCTTTGGAATCGATAAGGTTTTAAGTCCGGCTACGGCCAGAGAGATTTGGGAAGAATGTAATGCTAAATTACAAACACCGGAATATTCATGCCGCGGAATTATAAAAATGGCCAACGTGCATACCATTTGTACAACCGACGATCCGGTGGATTCGCTGGAATATCACCGAGCCATAAAAGCTGACGGTTTTGAAACAAAAGTATTACCCGCCTGGCGCCCCGATAAAGCAATGGCTGTAGAGAACGCAGCTTCATATAATGCTTATTTAAGCGAGTTGGAAGAGGCTGCCAACATTAATATTAAAAGCTTTGGCGATTTAATGGATGCGCTGGACGATCGTCATGAGTATTTTCACCTGAATGGTTGTCGGTTGAGCGACCATGGTGTTGAAACTATTTTGGCAGAGGATTATACCGAAGCCGAAATTGAAAAGATCTTCAGCAAAGTCCGTAAAGGCGGAACACTTACAAAAGAAGAAGTAGTGAAATTCCAGTCGTGCATGTTGTACGAATTCGGAATTATGGATCACTCGCGTGGCTGGACGCAACAATTTCATATTGGCGCTTTACGAAACAACAATACGCGCTTATTTAAGAAACTGGGACCGGATACCGGATTCGACTCAATTGGTGATTTTGATATTGCACGTCCGCTTTCACGATTGCTCGATCGTTTGGACATGGAGAATAAATTATCGAAAACAATATTGTATAATCTGAATCCGCGCGACAACGAGCTGATGGCAACTATGATCGGAAACTTCCAGGATGGTTCAGTTCCCGGGAAAATGCAGTACGGTTCGGGCTGGTGGTTCCTCGATCAGAAAGACGGCATGGAAAAACAAATGCAGGCGCTGTCGAACCTGGGATTGTTAAGCCGTTTTGTGGGAATGTTAACCGATTCGCGCAGTTATCTGTCGTACTCGCGTCACGAATATTTCCGTCGTACCTTGTGTAATCTGCTGGGCAACGATGTTGAAAATGGCGAAATTCCTTACGATATGGAGCTGCTGGGAAGCATGGTTGAAAACATCTGTTTCAATAACGCAAAAGCTTATTTTAATTTTAAGTAAAAACACATTGATTTTAAGGCAATCATACAAGATATTTTAAGAGAAAGATATCTTTGCAATCGATTGCATAAGTAATAGACTAAATCATGGCAAAATTGGAAATTAAATCAAAATCCGAATGTATCTACGACTGTATTTCTCTTGGTGAAGTAATGTTACGGCTGGATCCGGGAGAAGGCAGAATAAGAACCACACGTCAGTTTCGTGCCTGGGAAGGCGGTGGCGAATACAACGTATCGCGCGGCCTCAGAAGATGTTTTGGAAAGAAAACAGCGATTATAACCGCACTGGCCGACAACGAAGTTGGTGCCCTAATTGAAGATTTTATGCTTCAGGGCGGTTTGGATACGCAATTCGTTAAATGGGTGGATTACGATGGTTGCGGACGAACTGTGCGTAACGGATTAAACTTTACTGAAAGAGGTTTTGGAATTCGTGGTGCAAAAGGGGTTTCCGACCGTGGAAATACGGCAGCATCGCAACTAAAACCCGGCGATATCGACTGGGAATACATTTTCGGAACGCTTGGAGTTCGCTGGATGCACACCGGCGGTATTTTCGCTGCACTGTCGGAAACTGCGGCCGAAACAGTTATCGAAGCAGTGAAAATTGCTAAAAAGTACGGCACTATTGTTTCTTACGATTTGAATTACCGCCCATCGCTTTGGAAAGCTATTGGCGGAGAAGCTAAAGCGCAGGAAGTAAACCGCGAGATTGCCAAATATGTGGATGTGATGATCGGTAACGAAGAAGATTTTACAGCGTGTTTGGGACTGGAAGTTGCTGGAAACGAGGAGAATCTGAAAGAACTGGATTTGGCAGGTTACAAAAGCATGATTGAAAATGCAATAAAAGAATTTCCAAACTTCAAGGTAATAGCTACAACATTACGTACAGTAAAAACAGCAACAGTAAATTCATGGGGTGCAATTTGTTATGCTGATGGTGTAATTCATGAAGCGCAACACCGCGAAGATCTGGAAATTATGGATCGTGTAGGTGGTGGCGACAGCTTTGCATCAGGATTAATTTATGGTTTTCTGGAATTTAACGATGGAGCAAAGGCCGTGGAATATGGAGCAGCACACGGTGCATTGGCAATGACGACTCCGGGCGACACAACCATGGCAACTTTGTCGGAAGTAGAAAAAATAATTGGTGGCGGAAGCGCACGTGTTGACCGATAACGCCCCTCCAACCTCCCCGAGGGGAGGCTCCTACGGGCTGCATTTTTTTGAAGATTATTCTATAAACAGGAGATTCTTCAAAATAGAATAACGGTGAACGAATAAAAAAATAAGATTAATAAAATAGAATAATAAACACTGGTTGTCCTGTTGTTTATAAAATATGAACAACAGGATTTTCAGTTCTCCCCCTTGGGGGAGCTAGAGGGGGCTTAATTATGGCAAGATTTTCAAGAATAGAAGTAGCATTAACAATGAAAGAAACCGGAATGGTGTCGGTATTCTATCATCAGGATGTAGAGGTTTGTAAAGCGGTGGTAAAAGCCTGTTACGATGGTGGAGTGCGTTTGTTCGAATTCACCAATCGTGGCGATTTTGCGACGCTTGTTTTTGCTGAGTTAAACAAATGGACAATTGAAAACTGTCCGGAAATGATAATGGGAGTGGGGTCAATTGTCGATGAGGCCACAGCTGCCATGTACATCGCTTTGGGAACCAACTTTGTTGTTGCTCCGCTAATTGATGAAGGCACGGCAAAAGTTTGCAACAAACGCAAAATTGCCTGGAGCCCGGGTTGTGGTTCGGTTACCGAAATTGGTCGTGCACACGAGCTGGGTGCCGAGGTGGTAAAAATTTTCCCCGGATCGCAAGTGGGAGGACCAAGCTTTGTAAAAGCCGTAAAAGGACCAATGCCTTACGCCAGCATAATGCCAACGGGTGGTGTTTCTCCTGATGAAGAGAACCTGAAACAATGGTTTGACGCCGGTGTAACCTGTGTGGGAATGGGATCGCAGTTGTTCCCGAAAGAAGTTTTGGCCGAAAAAAATTATGCCTATATTACCGAAAAATGTGCCGGGGCACTGAAAATTATCAGCGATCTGACAACATAAAACAGCCGCCTGAAACGGCGGAATTCTAAATCAATTTTATCTAATGAGAACTAAAATCGTTAAAGCTTTTTCTTTGGTTTTTGTGGTGGTATTTCTTCTGGGATGCACCGAAACCAAACAACATAAAGTCTTAAAACTGGCTCACGGTCTCGACCCAACTCACCCGGTTCATAAGGGTATGGTGTTTATGGCCGAGCGTCTGGCTGAAAAATCAGGCGGAAAATTAACCATCGATATTTACCCCAGCGGACAGTTGGGTTCCGAGCAACAGTGTGTTGAGTTGTTGCAGATTGGAAGTCTGGCAATTACCAAAGTTTCGGCAGCGGTAATGGAAAGTTTTACACCAAAATTCAAAGCCCTGGGATTGCCTTATGTCTTCCGCTCGAAAGAACATTCGTTTAAAGTGTTTGATGGGGAAATAGGCAAAGAATTGTTGCTGGGAACGGAAGAATACTGGATTCGGGGTTTGTGTTTTTACGATGCCGGTTTCCGTAGTTTTTATACCATCGACAAGCCCATTAATACGCCTGATGATTTGAAAGGTTTAAAGATCAGGGTGATGAAAAGTCAGTCAGCCATGGAAATGGTGCGTGCTTTAGGTGGTTCACCAACACCAATTTCGTGGGGCGAATTGTACACCGCACTACAAAGCGGAGTGGTTGACGGCGCCGAAAACAACGAGCCAAGTTTATACACTTCGCACCACTACGAGGTTTGTAAACAGTACTCATTAGATGAACATACCTGTGTGCCCGATGTGCTGATCATCAGTACAAAAGTATGGAATACACTAAGCGAACAGGAACAAAAATGGTTGCAGGAAGCTGCCGACGAATCGGTTCCTGTGGAACGAAAATATTGGGCAGAATCGGTAGAAGAATCGTTGCGAATTGTTCAGGAGAATGGTGTTAAAATCAATTATCCCGATAAAGAACTATTTGCAAAGAAAGTTGCCCCGTTATTGGATAAATACAGAAAAGACGAAGTTTTGGGCGATATCTTACGTCGTATTGAAGCCGTTAAATAGAAATTGATAAGCAAGAGATTATGACTATCAGAGAAAAAATAGATAAAGTAATCGAGATCTTGTTGGTTTCGATTATGAGCATATTGGTACTCGATGTGCTTTGGCAGGTATTTAGCCGCTACGTTTTGTCCGCACCAAGTTCGTTTACCGACGAGCTGGCCGGGTTCCTTTTAATTTGGGTAGGAATGTTGGGCGCTGCTTATGTGGCCGGTAAAAATGAACACCTCGCCATCGATTTGATGCTGCAAAAAATGAAAGGCGTTAAAAAACGTCGCATGCAAACTTTTATTAATACACTGGTTGGTTTGTTTGCCTTGTTCGTAATGGTATTTGGTGGCTCGTGGTTGGTTTATACTCGTTTTTACCTTAATGTAAAATCAGCTGCACTTGCACTGCCATTAGGCTATGTTTACCTTATTGTACCACTAAGCGGATTGCTTATTATTTATTATGCTATTGATAATTCACTGAACCAAAATATTGAAGAGTAATGGAATTTTTAGGAGTAATTGTACTTGTAGTAAGCTTTATAATTTTACTTGTAATTGGAGTTCCCATTGCTATCAGTATCGGAATTTCTGGAATTTTAACTATGCTGGTAACCATTATGCCACTGCCTGCCGCAACAACATTTGCGCAGCGAATGGCAACGGGGTTGGATAGTTTTGCGCTGCTGGCCATACCATTTTTTATACTGGCAGGGAATATTATGAACAAGGGCGGGATAGCTATCCGGCTTATTAATTTTGCACGTGTTTTGGTTGGTCGCTGGCCTGCCGGACTGGCGTTTGTTAATGTTTTTGCGAACATGCTTTTTGGAGCCATTTCCGGGTCTGCTGCTGCATCGGCATCTGCAATCGGCAGTATTATGATGCCCGAAATGAACAAAGAAGGTTACGACAAAAACTTTAGTGCCGCGGTAAATATCACATCGGCAACAACGGGTTTGTCTATTCCGCCAAGTAATATCCTCATTGTATATTCGCTGGCCAGTGGTGGTGTTTCCATTACCGCACTTTTTCTTGCCGGCTATGCACCGGGTATTTTAACCGGTTTGGCGATTATGGCCGTGGCTTTGGGAATGTTTTCGTACAAACATTTTGGATTTAGCGGAATGGTGCGCAACCTCGGTAAATTCTTCGCCGTTATCGCATCGCTTGCATTGGTAATTGTAGGCTTGATTAAGGTAAACAGTGCATTTTCTGCAGGAGTAGCCACAGCCATTTATGGAGGAATTGGTGCTTTGTTCCTGGGCGGAATTGGCTATTACGGCAGCCGTCATAAAAAGGGCGCAGTAAATGCTTTAAAAACACTTTGGCGCGCTTTCCCGAGTTTGATGATGCTGGTGATTGTTATCGGAGGTATTGTTGCCGGTTTCTTTACAGCAACCGAGGCTTCGGCAGTGGCTGTATTATACGCTTTGGTGCTGGCATTTATTTATCGTGAAATGACCATAAAAGATCTTCCAGATGTAATTCTACGCTCGGTAAAAACAACAGCGTTTGTGTTATTGCTTGTAGCAACATGTATTGGTTTATCGTGGATTATGGCTTACGAAAATATTCCACAAAATGTAAGTGAAGCCTTATTGGCATTGAGCGATAATAAATTTGTCATTCTGCTGATTATAAACTTGATTCTGCTGTTTGTGGGTGTGTTTATGGACATGACTCCGGCAGTATTGATCTTTACGCCGATATTCCTGCCAATCGTTACCAATTTAGGATTGGAACCTGTACACTTCGGAATTATTATGGTACTGAACCTGAGTGTTGGTTTGGGAACGCCTCCGGTTGGATCGTTGTTATTCATAGGCTGCAGTGTTAGCCAGGTAAAAATTGAAACGGTGATAAAACCACTTATCCCGATGTTTATAGCCATGATAGTTTGTTTGTTGCTGGTAACGTATATTCCAGAAATCTCGATGTGGCTGCCGCAAAGCCTGGGATTTTAGCGACTTAAAATTTGTGTTTTATATTGGCTCTACGGGGTTAATATAAAACACAAATCTCCATACTTTCTTTATTTTCGCTCCCATGAAGTTATTTGTTTTCGATTTGGACTTTACCCTTTGGGATGCAGGAGGAACCTGGTGCGATGCAACAAATCCACCTTATTACTGGAGCGACGGAGTCTTGCTTGATCAGTCGAACAGCGAGATGGAATTGTACCCTGATGTGATTCCAGTATTGGAAGAATTAAAAAGGAACAATCGCAAAATTGCCGCAGCTTCACGCACTTTCGAACCCTCCTGGGCACAAGACCTGCTTCACCTTTTTGATATCGACAAGTATTTCGATTTGAAAGAAATTTATCCGAGCAGTAAAATCCAACACTTCTCAAAAATTAAAAAGCATTTTGGAATGGCTTATTCCGAAATGGTTTTCTTTGATGACGAACACCGCAATATTCACGAAGTTCGAAAACTGGGCGTTGAAGCGGTTTTTGTTGCCGACGGGCTTAAAAAAGAAGATGTACTTAGGTACTTGTAATATTGGCTTTAGGTAAATCATCCCCTTGCTCTGGGGAATTTAAACACGTATAAATCAGTTTATTCTTGCTCCGTTTCAGTATAAAAAATCATGCCGGGTGGTAAGCAGCACCTATATTTGCATTATACAAACCCGATAGATAGTTTAGTTAGAAATAGTTTAGTTAGAAGTTAAAAACCCTGTTACATTGTGATAAAATAAAAATCCCGGATTGGACGCCCGGGATTTTTTTTATGCCAACAATCGAAGCTGGGTAGTGGCTCATTTACGGCAGTCTCTGAATGGCTTTTATAAAGTTATCACATCAGCTTATTATTTCATTATTGAGCGCCTTAACCTCAGTATTTCGGCAGTCGTAATTTCAGTATTTTGGCTAGTTGAATTCAGTAACACATATCATATATTGTATTCTAACATAATTACTTTTGTAACATACAAACCCCGCTAGAAATAGAGGAGGAGAATTATTAAGATTCTTTTAGTTGTTTAAAAAGACTGGATTAAAAAATCCCGGAGTGGACGCCGGGATTTTTTTTATTTCAAGTATGCCAATTGTTTTCAGCTTGAGCTTTAAGTGAAACGATGAAAATACATTGGTAAATGCCGGTAGTAGCACAATGAGAGTAGGGTGATTCATGAACCAAATACTTGAAATGGTTGCTAACCGGTACAATTAAATTCTGTAAAAAAAAAGAGTGCTCCCGGACGCGAGCACTCTTTTATGCCAATTTGATTATAAAATGCCGTATTGGATATGCCGGTTATTTTCCGTTTGTACAAGGCGAAAAATTTTAGCATAGCCGAGCTACGTTAGAATTTTTCAACGCAGTAGAAACGGAAAAGAACAAATTCATATGCGGCATTTTGTGGTCAATTTGGTATTATTATCTTGAAATCTTTTATTTTATAAAGCAACCGAAGTGCTTGTAGTGCCTGCTTTTTGCGAGATGTATTCAAGCGTTACTTCACCTTTTCCCCGAACAATAAATTCGTATTCTGCCGAACTGTGCCCCGGAATGGCAAAGAACTGAACCTCAGGTTTATGTTCCTTGTAGCTTACCTGATCGAGGCGGTAATCATTTATTTTACCGCCGGCAATAACTTTGGCGCCCGAAACTTTCAGGTGGTCGATAGTATATAATTTATCTTTAACAGCCTGGGCGGTCATGGTCGATAAACCGTTTTTGTTTGTTAAGCGAACCCGAATTCGTTTCAGGTTATTACTAAGCTCTTTTACCTCAAATACATCCATTTCCACTTTTGGTGTTTCGTTAGCTGCCAGCAGTACTACCGAGGCGTTGCGGTGCACCAAATCGGGCAGCATAAACGGATGAGGCAAACGAGAGCTCATTTTTACCCAGCCACCAATTTCAATTTCGCCGTAAACGGGGTGGTTGTAGGGGTGCCAGTCTTTGTACAATTCGCCCTGCGCCACATTGTCGTTAAATTTTAGCTGTTCGCGGTTCCGCTCGGTACGGTCATTTTCAGAACCGGCTGAAGGTTTAGCACTTTTCGCCTTGTAGGTTTCCTGCTCGCGCATAAACAGTTCGCCAACAAAGGTATATGACCCATGTACAAAGAACATTTGCCCGTCGGAGTCACCAAAAGTTGGGTAAAGTTCAACCGAGGTCATGTAAACATAGCCGGGCGTAATTTTAATGGCTTCTTTACCGATAACATCGTAGGCGGCAATATCCGAAGCCGGAAGAGCTGTTGTATTATCAGCCGGAACACGAAGCCACATACCACCTGAGTTATGGAATGAAAAGTTAACGATGATATTGGGGTGTTTTGCTGCAAACTCATCAACAGCTTTTATTCCAATTCCTGAGAACGGAAAGTTTCCGGCACCACGCTGAACGTAGGGTGGTTGCCAGTGGTAGCCCCAGTTACGGTTCGGATCGAGATAACCTTCAGCATCTTCATTAAATCTGCCGTCGCCATCGTTGTCAATTCCTTCCGAGCCCAAAATAGTGTATTCCCCTTTTTCGCCGGGTTTTACGCGAACCATAATACGCGGATCTTCCGGATCGGGTTTATAATTTCCGTTCGGATCTTTTATACGCATCTGGCAAATGCTGCCGTCGCCATCCAGGTCATCCGGGGCATCTTCATCAAATAAGCCGTCGCCATCGTCGTCTTTCGGAATGCGGATACTTCGGCTTGAACTTGGCGTGTGTGCATCCTTAAAAAAGTGGTTGCGCCCATCCACATTCACCACCGGAATAATGTAGTGTACGTTGCTATCGACAGCTTTTGTAACCTGCTCGTTTTTGCCATATTTGGTCAACAACATATTGGCGTAGTACAGGCATACTTCACCGGCCTGAACCTCGTTGCCGTGAATATTGCCGTCAACCCAAACACCCGGTTTGTCGTGTTCGGCACCGGTTTTTTTGTTGTTGATGGTAAGGGCATAAATTTTCAATCCTTCTTCGCTTTCGCCAACCGATTCCAGTTTGGTCAGATCAGGATAAGCCTCATGAAGTACTTCCAGTGCTTTTACCACATCGTCGTAATCGTAATATCGGTCGAAACGCAGCGGTACTTCAATCTTTGGCTCATTGGCGGCAAATACCGCAACTGCCACTGAGAATATTACTAGTAATGAAAATATTTTGCGTATCATGATTAACCTCCAATTTTAATTTGTTCAACTACATCGGTAAAAACTGCCGATTCAATTCCGGCAGTAATACTTGTGTTTTTGCTTGCTTTCAGCAGCCAGGCGTATTTTTTTACCTGGTTGGCACCAATTGCTCCAACGGGTGTGCGCAGTTTGCCTTCCAATAGTTCCATATCGCCATCGAGCGTAAGAATTACAGGAGCCGGCTGGCCATTTCGCTGTCCCATTGAAATCGGGGAGGGAAGCGCTCCGTTGTTGGCCACATACAATTCCAGTTTGAAAATTCCGCCACCCATGTCGGTTACTTTTTTGTCGGCAATGGCGAACTCTGGCAGTTCGTTTGATAATTGGAGCAACCAGGGCAATTGCGTTGCCAGTAAAGGCTCGATCTTGTCAGCTTTTGGCGTCGTTTCCAGGTAAGGCGCATAACCACCCACTTCTACTTCATCAAAATCGGGATGATCCACTTTTGTCCAGGCAACAAATCCTGCACCGTCCAATTCTGCATCAGAATAAGCCAGCAGAGTTTTGTCTTTTTCGCTCAATTCATCCTTTTTATCCGGCTTTTCCTCTTTCTTTTTCTTGTCATCCGAGGCGTCTTTGTCCTCCTCTTTTTTCGCTTCTTCTTTTACTTTCGGAACGGAAAATAGTTGCATGCTAAACGATGGCACGCCGAGGTGGTAATACGCCCACAATTCAAAAGAACCATCTTTTGCCGGAACCGGATCCAGGGTTTCAGTGCTAAAATCTTTTGCTTTCAGGTACTTTTTATACGCTTCGGCATATTTTTCATAGAAAACCAGGTCGTCTTCCAGTGGATTAGTGGCCGGCCCCAAACTCAGGCAGCTGGCCACCAACGATGCAGTAACCTCGGTACCCGGAGATACGACCGCTTTAAACAACTCGATTGCTTCGTTCATGGTGTAGGTTTTATTGGCATCGGCGTTAAGCATGGAGGCATAACGGCGCGGAATTTTTAATTTATCGAGGTTGGCATCGCCTTTACGGCCGCCTTTTGGCGGAACCAGGCAGAAGTTTGATGTGCCCAAAGTATAAACCATCGAGATCTCGGGTCGGTCGAAAATAAAACGCAGTATTCCATACACTTCAGGTGTTTGGCCTGCAAACAAACCGGCCTCCTTATTTTCATAAGGGAAAAGGTGCGGAAAGGCAATTCCCACGTTAATTCCGCCAGTACCGTCTTCGTTATATAAACCGTCTTTGTCGTTGTCAAATCCTTCTGTCAGCACTTTATAGGCCCCACGTTCGCCTTCTTTTTTATCGGCTTTTTTCATTAGCCGTGCATCTTCTTTCGAAACAATATAGCTGCCTTCAATGCTTTTAATACGCATTTGAGTGATCAGTCCGTCGCCGTTCAAATCATCCGGACCATCTTCATTGGTGGCCTCGTCTCCATCGTTATTTATTTTAAAAAGGTTGGTGGCCTGCCCGGTTTTTAATGCCGAAAAATAAACCGCAGAAGCATCAGGATTAGGCTGTGGCATGATGTACCATTTTACATTTTTGGTGTAAGCCGTTGAATCCATTAACAGTTTTGCCAGGTACAGCGCGCCCTCCGTGGCCAGGGGTACATTCCCCTCGAAATTGGCACCCACAAAAATTGCCGGAACATCGCTGAGGTTTGCGCCAATTTCCAATACGGTAATCGGTTCGCCACCCGGACTTTCGGCAATGTTGTGCAATTTGGCATTTCCCGAAGAAAATTCGTTTAACATTTGCTGAACTTCCCGGTTGGTGTGGTATTTCTCAAAACCGGTATCAGACTGCGCTTTTAGGCCGGAGCTGATAAAAATAAGCATCCCGGAAAAGCACAAGCAGAGTAGTTTTTTGACCATAATAAATGTGTTTTTTTATGAATGATTTTTTAAATTTTGATTCGTCGATTAGGCGCGCTACAACCAATAATGAAAGAAATATGTTCAAACCATAGTGTGAAAATTACATTAATTTCTTAAAAAAGCAGAATTTACTGACATAAATATGATGGAGTTCCCGGTTTTGATGTCGGTTCTGCTTTTTCTTTTATTCAGAAATGTATTTGATAGTGCCAAAAAGTATAAATTTAGTGTCAGTTTATGTATTGCTAATGCTGTTAAAGAGCTTTAATTTTATGTTCTTAAAATTTACTAAACCAAATAAAACAAACAAAATGAAGCATTCAATAGCTTTACTTAAATCATTCCTTTTAATTGTAATTCTAAGTGTTTTTTCATCAGTGCTTTATGCAAAAACAGGTGTAAAAAAACTTGTTTGCGAGTACCACGAAAATCCTGTTGGTATTGATGTCGAACAACCAAGGTTAAGCTGGCAACTTTATTCCGATCAGCAGAATGTAGTTCAGTCGGCCTACGAAATCAGGGTGGCAGGCACGGTGAAAGATTTGTCATCAAAAAGTAAACAGTTGTGGAATTCGGGAAAGATTGAATCCGATCAGTCGGTAAATGTTGTTTATGGCGGGCCGCAACCCGAATCGATGCAACGTATGTACTGGCAGGTGCGGGTTTGGGATAATACCGGCAAAGCAAGTGGCTGGAGCGAACCGGCCTACTGGGAAATGGGAATTCTGGAGCCCGAGTTATGGAAAGCGTCGTGGATTACTTTGCCCAACGAACCGGAGTCAGAAGGTTCAAAGCCGGCACAGTATTACCGCAATGAATTTTCCACTTCAAAAACGATAAAATCGGCACGGGCGTATGTAACCTCGCACGGGCTGTATCAGCTGTTTTTAAATGGCGATAAAGTAGGCGACCAGTTGTTTACACCCGGCTGGACCAGCTACAATAAACGTTTGCAATACCAGACTTACGATGTAACCAGAATGTTGCAGAAAGAGAACGCTGTGGGTGTTGTTTTGGGCGATGGCTGGTACCGCGGAAATATAGGCTGGAGTAGTGCCGATGGTTATTACGGAAGTAAACTGGCACTGTTATTTCAGCTGAAAATTGATTATACCGACGGGAGCAGCGAGTGGATAGTAAGCGATAAAAACTGGAAAGTAAACAATGGCCCGATACGCAAATCGGATATCTATAACGGGGAGACTTACGATGCACGTTTGGAATTGACAGGCTGGACAAGTAACGGATTTAACGCTGCTGACTGGAAGAGTGTTGAAGAAACAGATCAATCAAAAGATCTGTTGATTGCACCTCAGGGGGTGCCTGTAAAAGCTGTTGAAGAGCTTAAGCCAATTGAATTTATTACTACGCCAAAAGGCGAAAAGGTGTACGACATGGGCCAGAACATGGTTGGCTGGGTACGCATAAAAATGAAAGGTAAAGAGGGGCAAAAAGTGCAACTGAAATTTGCTGAAGTACTTGATAAAGAAGGTAATTTTTATACCGCTAACTTACGAGGAGCAGAATGCACTGATACCTATATTTTCGGGAAAGACGGAGAGGCTGTTTACGAACCTAAATTTACTTTCCATGGTTTCCGCTACCTGCAGTTGATAGGTTTTGATGAGCTGCCGGCCAAAGAAGACATAACCGGTGTGGTTATTTATTCGGATATGGAGCCAACCGGCACATTTGCCTGTAACGATGAAATGATCAATCAGCTGCAGCACAATATTCAGTGGGGACAAAAAGGGAATTTCCTTGATGTGCCAACTGACTGTCCGCAACGCGACGAACGTTTAGGCTGGACCGGAGATGCACAGGTATTTAGCATGACTGCCGGATACAATTTTAACGTGGCTGCATTTTACACCAAGTGGATGAAAGATGTGGAAGCCGATCAGCTTGACAATGGCGCTATTCCACATGTGATTCCTGATGTGTTGAATGGCCAGGGAGGCGCTACCGGATGGGCCGATGCAGTAGCTATAATTCCGTGGTCGGTGTATAAAATTTATGGCGATACGCGTATTCTTAAAGAAAGTTACCCGGCCATTACCAAATGGGTAGGTTATATGAATGAACGGGCAGGCGACGATTATCTGTGGACGGGCGATGCTCATTTTGGCGACTGGCTGGCTTATGCCACAACAAGTTCGGATTACCCGGGAGCCACCACCGAAAAAGACCTGCTGGCAACGGCTTATTTTTATTACACAACTACTTTAACGTCCAAAATCGCCCGGCTAATTGGCAAACCACAGGATGCCGAAAAGTATAAACAACTGGCAGCAAACATAAAAACGGCTTTTAACGCCGAGTTTGTTACGCCCAACGGACGTCTGGTTTCGCACACGCAAACGGCTTATGTTAACGCGCTTACGTTTGGCATATTGCCCGATAGTATGGTTGACGATGCAGCTGCTTACCTGGCAAAAGATGTGGAGAAATTCAGACACCTCACCACCGGCTTTTTAGGTACGCCAATTTTATGCCCGACACTTTCGGCCATTGGCCGCGACGATTTAGCCTTTATGTTGCTGAACCGCAAAGATTACCCATCGTGGTTATACCCGGTTACACAAGGCGCAACAACAATATGGGAGCGCTGGGACGGACAAAAGCCCGACGGATCGTTCCAGGATGTGGGAATGAACAGCTTTAACCATTATGCTTACGGTGCAATTGGCGAGTGGCTGTACAACCATGTGGCCGGTATAAAAGTTGACGAAAACAATCCGGGGTACAAGAAATTCTTCCTGGCACCAAATCCGGGCGGTGGTTTAACCCATGTAAATGCAACTTTCGATTCGATGTATGGAAAGATCGTTTCCGACTGGAAGGTTAGCGACGGACAAATGACCTACCAGGTTGAAGTACCTGCAAACACTTCTGCCGAAGTGGTGCTGCCAAAAGCAAAAGTAGCCGAAGTTACCATGCCCGGCAATTTAAAATCAAACGCAAATCAAAACGGAGCAGATGTAACGGTAACCGTAGGATCGGGAGCTTATACCTTTACATATCCGATGGCGAACCAATAATTTTTTCGTAGCCCTTACGGACTACGCTATAAAATACCGGACTTTCAGTCTTGTAGGATAAAAGGGGCAAAACCCCGGCACGTAACAGCATCGTTCGTAAGGGCGATGCTGTTGTATTTTATTGGATAAGGAGTGCAATTTGTCTTTTTACAAAATCTAAACTATCTTGTGCTTAACAAAAAACTATTCATTTACCCAAATCGAAAAAAATGCCAGCAATCAACCAAACAAACAAGCCCGACGAAGTAAAATCGTCGCGTCCAAATCAACCCGTTCCTTCGTTTTTGCAGGAAGCCGAAAACCTTTATGTATGGTGTGTTGATGATATTCCTGAACTGAAAAAAGCCGGTATTGATGAGGACCTGATAAACAACTTGCCGGAAAACATTAAAGCTTGTCGTGATGCTCAAACCCTGTGGAAAAAGAAACTAAAAACGCCGGGCGAAGCACAGGTGCAATGGAATTTACAACTACCGGAAGCCCGTCAATTAGCAGCAGAACTGTTACGTAGCATGCGCTTTGCCTTTCGGAATAATGCCGATTTATTAGCCCGTCTAAAATATATTACAAAAGGTAACGGCTATGCAAATCTTATTCAGAAGCTGAATGATTTGGCGCTACTGGGGGGCAAATACAAGCAACAGCTTACAGCTGTTGGATTTGATCTGGGATTGTTTGATACGGCAATCGCAAAATCGAAAGAGTTAGCCGGTTTGTGGGCACAAACTAAAAACGAAAATGCCCGTTTAGATGAAGTGGCAGTTGTGCGTAATAAAGCGTTCTGGACCTTGCATCAGCAGGTATCAGAAATCCGCGCGGCCGGCCAGTATATCTTTCGCCACCGAAAAGACCGTTATGTGGGTTACGTCAGTCAATACTGGAAGAAAAAGGATAAACGCAAAAACAATTCTGCCAGCTAAATCCCGTCATCGTATCAAATATTGTTATGCGAGGTGCTCCTAAAAGGGCACGAGGGATAATTATATACCTGCGAGGGATATATAATAGCATGCGAGGGACTTATAATATTACGCGAGGGACAAAAAACAGGGTGCGAGGGAACCTCGCATACTAATATTAATACCTCGCATGCAATTATTAGTACCTCGCGTATATAAAAAAGTACCTCGCATAATGATAATAATCCCTCGCATGTATTTATTAGTCCCTCGCACGGCAATATTGTGTACTGGGATAGCAATTATTCTTGCAGCCCTAACAAACTATGCTAAAAATAACGAGTGCTTCGGGGCAAGGAAATGAATGCCAGACGTCAGGAAATAGCTGCTTCAGGTTAAGAAACTAACAATTGAAGTCAGGCAATAATCGTTTCATACAGAATATATCGAGCTTGTGCAACTTTTTCTGTTCGGAACGGTTCTTAATAAAAGTTAAAATATTGCACGATATTTAGCGATATTAAATTATAGAATGGTGATCTTAATTACTTTCGCTAAGTATTAAAATATGTAAAATCGCCACGAAAACAATTAGCTTGAGTAAATGCACATGTTTATTCAAGAAAAGAAAACATAGTCAGTTGATTCTCTTTATCTTAGCTGCTAATTAGCCAGGCTGTATGATAAATGAGGCAATTGCTTATTTATTATGGAAAACAAGATCAGATTAACAATACTCTTTTTACTGTTCGTATTTGTTGCTCATGCAGCAGATGACGCCACCGAAATTTCGGGAAATGTATATGATAAGGACACCAATGAGCCCATTCCGTTTGTAAACGTTTGGGTGAAAGGAACTACACGCGGAACGATAACCGATATTGACGGACATTTTATTTTGTCGGCAGCAACAGGCGACAACATCAGCTTTTCTTCGGTAGGTTACCAAAAGCAGGAGCTAAAAGTAACCTCGCAGCTGGAAGTGCCGCTTAAAATATATTTGGCGCCCGATGTTCAGCAAATTAGCGAGATAAAAGTAAGGCCCGAAGAATCGCGTGCCAAAGTGCTCTATCGTAAAATAATGGAGCACAAAAAGGAGAACCGCGATAAGGTGGAGAACTACAACGACTACAAGGCGTTTGAGCGGACTTCGGTTTATATGGCCATCGACAGCACATCGAAGGTAAACCGGATTATTCCGAATATGAACGAGGTGACCATGAAACTGGATGATCGCGATATTCGGTTTTCACCCATATACATGGCCGAGCTGGGAACGTTAACAAGCAACAATAAAGACAGTATTGTTTACAATAAAAAGGATGGTATTTTCCCAAAACTCAATCAAACCATCGAAAGTTTGATTCTGTTGAATGTAGTAATCGACCTCGATTTTTATAAAGATCAGATTAATATTCTGGGGCGTGGTATCGTTTCTCCGCTAAGTAATTCGGCACGTTTGCACTACGATCTTTACCTAAACGACAGTACGTTTATCGACAGTGTTTGGCATTATAATTTTTCGTTCACTCCAAAAAATAAGTTTAACCCTTTGTTTACCGGCCGTTTTACTGTTGAAGGCAAAAACTTCGCACTTACCAGCATTTATGCTTATGTGCAGGAAGAAGCCAACATTAACTTTGTAAATGGCTACCGATCGAACGTACAATACCGCAAAGACGAAGACGGCACGTGGTTTTACGATAACCAACAGATTAGCCTGAACTTGTCGTTGATGTTGAATAAGGATACCGTGTCGAGGTATGGTTCGCAACGGATTGATCAGATTTCGAGCGGAAACTGGATGGTGAATAAAATAACGCAGTATTCCACATCGGAGCACCTGGATGAAATACGGGGATATAACTGGCGCTCGCAGCCCGAGTTTGCCACCAGCCTGATGTCGGACGGAACCTACGAGCGCGTTGACAAGTTAAAGGAAAACCAGGTGGTAAAAGGTATTGATGCGGTTGGAGGAATGGTATTGACCAGCTACGTTGATTTGGGAAAAATGGAACTGGGGCCGGTATTTGATATTTACAGTACCAACGCCATCGAGGGGCAGCGCTTTTCGTTGCCTTTCCGTACCGGACAGAAAATGTGGGAGCGCTTTACTGTTGGTGGCTTTTTAGGTTACGGTACCCGAAATAAGGAATTAAAATATGGCCTGAACTTTGGCTGGCAATTAACACCCGACGATAAGTTTATTTTGCGTGGTAATTATTCCGACGACTATAACCTGGTTTCGCAGGATAAATACCTGAGGTTTATAAAGAAAAACCCGAATACCCGTGGTAACGGAAACTTTATTGCCGCCATTACTTCGCGCGAGGAGAATCCATATTTACAACAGGAAAAGAAAGCAAGTCTGAATTTAGAATATAATACCGATAATGTTATTCTTGAAGGAGGAGCTTATTTTGCATCCAATCACAGTACGCCATCCATTCATTACGTGAATAACGGTGTAGATTACAAGCACTACTCGGCCTATGGCGCGCTGTTTAACGCACGTTTGGCATTTGGCCAGTACTACGATCAGTATTATTTTATGCGCGTATATTATATCGACCAAACGCCGGTTATTAATTTAAGCTGGGACATTGGTCAGGCTTATGTGCCTGGCGATAACACGCCTGATTTTGGTATGTATTCGCATTTTCACGGGTCGGTAGTTGGAAAATTAAACTGGGGGCCTACATTTATGCGCTACATGGTTAACGGTGGTTATTTGTTTGGCGATGCGCCATACGATCTGTTGGATATGCCTGTGGGGTCGCAATCGCTTGGTTTTGCCAAATACCGCTTTAACCTGTTGCACCAGGCATCGTTTGCGCACAACGTATATACCAATGTTCACCTCGACTGGGTGGGCGGAGGAATCATCTTTAATAAATTGCCACTGATAAAGCACTTGAAACTGCGCGAAATGGTATCGTTAAAAGCGCATTATGGCGACCGAACAAGCTCGTATAAGCCAATATTCGATCTTCCTGAGGCCTTTACGCAAGATCTTACACGACCATACGCCGAACTGGGATTAGGAATCACAAATATTTTTAAAGTGCTGCGTATCGAGTATATTCATCAGTTGGGTAGTACTTATATGGATAGGAGTTTTACCGACAACAGCGGATTACGTTTCAGGGCAGAAATGAGTTTTTAAGAGACGAAGAATTTTATTTTGCCGATGTTGATTAAAACCCCCGAATTAAATTCGGAGCATACTCTTCAATTTTATGCAGTTGCCATAGGTTCAGGAAACATTGAATTCCGGTGAGCGCATCCCCGATGGCTTTGCCTCGGGGTAAGCGAACAAGATAATAAAAAGGTCCTTAACGGAATCGGATTCCTCGTCAGCTTTGCTGCGAGGAGTTTCAATATAGAATGATGATTTACGAATAATGATTGCAAAAGTGTATTTAATACCAAATTGACCACAAAATGCCGCATATGAATTTGTTCTTTTCCGTTTCTACTGCGTTGAAAAATTATAACGTAGCTCGGCTATGCTAAAATTTTTCGCCTTGTACAAACGGAAAATAACCGACATATCCAATACGGCATTTTATAATCAAATTGGTATAATATGAATCTCCCGAAACTTTCTGTTCAATCGTTAATCACAAATCGTTAATCGCTATTCATCATTCAACGACTTCTAATCCATCGGATTTCATTCGGTATTTAAACCCCATATATTTCTAATGCGTGGTGGTTTATTTTGCATCATTGGCTCTTTTCCAGCGCTCGCGGGCCAGTTTCTGCAGGTCGGCAACTTTGTCCGATTCGTCAATGATTTCAAGGCCAAACAGTGTTTCAATAACATCTTCCATGGTAACAAGGCCTACAACAGTTCCAAATTCGTCGGCTACCATTGTCATGTGTTGTTTTTCAAGGATAAGTTTATCGAGCAAACCGGCAACCGAAAGGCTGTCTTCAACGAAAAATATTTTCCGGCGTATTTCCACGGCCTGCCGGCTGTGTTTGTCGGCGGCTATATTTTCCAGAATTGCATCTTTCAGTATAAATCCTGTAATGTTATCGGTGTTTTCGTCATAAACCGGTATGCGCGAAAACTGGAACGGATTATATGCGGTAAATATTTCTCCCAACGTTTGGTTTTCGTCGAGGGTAAACACTACACTTCGCGGTGTCATTATATTTTTTACCTGCATGTTCTCTAAACGTAACAGGTTTTGGATAATCGATTTTTCTTCTTTGTCGATGGCACCGCTTCTTAACCCGGCATCGGCCATTGCGGCAACATCGGCACGGTTTAATACACTTTTTTCACCATCTTTTTTAATTAAATGAGTTATCCATTTGCTTAGCCAAACAAAGGGTGCCAGTACAATCATTAAACCTTTTAACGAACGCACGGTAAACGGTGTTAGATTTTTCCAGTAAGTGGCGCCAATGGTTTTGGGTATAATTTCAGAAAGAATGAGTATGGCCAGTGTCATTAAACCGGCTATAAGCGACTCGTAAGTTGCCTCAAAAATATAAAGGTTTATTTTGGCCGTTCCGAAGAGTTTGCCGGCTTGTACGCCTACTCCGATGGCACCAACGGTGTGTGCGATGGTGTTTAGTGTTAATAAGGCCGAAAGCGGGCGGTCGATGTCGTCTTTTAAAATACCTAACCGTTTGCCCAGGTGTGGTTTTTCCATTTGCATGCGGCTAACATACGACGGTGTTATGCTTAGCAAAACGGCTTCCCAAATGGAACACAGAAATGAGAAAATTATTGAAACGAAAAAGAAAAAGAATAATATCGCCATATAACGTATAACAATGTTTTATACGAAAATAGAAAAATAATCGTGAAGTAGATGGCCTAATTCTTCAGCTCAACCATTTATTTTATTAATATGAGTTTTAACACTTGAGGAATCTGCTTATTTTGCTATTCTTGCAAAAACAACTAAATCGAAATTTATGAAACGAACATGAATTTTCCTCATTCTAAATTCACAAACCTGCCTACCGCAGGCAGGCAAGAATGATTAAAATTTATGTGAGAGCGACGGATGGAGCGGTTCCATCTGTCAAATTTGAATTTTTAGATTTATCAGAAAATTAAAATTGATACGGATGAAACAACGAATCCTTTCTATTGATATAATGCGTGGTTTAACGCTTTTTCTTATGCTTTTTGTTAACGATTTGTACATGCCTGGAGTTCCGGCCTGGTTGGGGCATACCGCTGTGGATTTCGACGGTATGGGGCTTGCCGACTGGGTATTCCCGGGTTTTCTTTTTATGGTGGGTATGGCAGTGCCTTTTGCCGTGCAAAGCAGATTAAAAAAGGGGCACACAAGCCTTACTATACTTTACCATATTTTGTTACGAACAGTAAGTTTATTAATTATTGGAGTATTAATGGTTAATGTATCCCGTTTAAATCCGGAATTGACGGGCATTCCTAAAAACATTTGGGCCATTGGGGTTTATGTTTCCATTTTCCTGGTGTGGAACAATTACAGCAAATTGCCGCCGTGGTTGGTTTATGTGCTAAAAGGAGCCGGAATGGCCGGCTTAATCATTCTGGCAGCTATTTTCAAATCGGGAACTGCGGAGCAGGTAAGCTGGCTGCATACCAGTTGGTGGGGGATACTCGGATTAATTGGCTGGGGCTATTTGGCCGCTTCGCTGGTTTACCTACTGGTAAAAGAAAATTTATTACAAATTGCCGGTTTCTGGGCTTTGTTTTTTGTGTTGAATATACTTTCGCAATTCAATCTGCTGGAATTCTTAAACCCCGTAAAACCCGTTTTGGGAGTACTGCTTAGCGGAAACACCCCATCAATTGTTTTGGCCGGATTGTTCTTTAGTGTTTTAATTCGGCAAATTGGTTTTGCCGATTTTAAAAAGCTGATATCAACAAGTTTAATCCTTGGAGTTGTTTTTCTCATTGCCGGATTTGTTTTAAGGCAGTGGTTTATTATTTCAAAAATACAGGGAACACCAAGTTGGGCGATGATTTGTAACGGTATTAGTGTGCTGGTGTTTGTTGTTCTTTATATTATTATCGATTTATTTAAGCTCACCAGATGGACCGTAGTGTTTAAGCCTGCCGGACAAAACTCTCTTACAACCTATCTTGCCCCCGATATTTTATACTACTCGATGTGGTTAAGCGGAGTACCGATACTTATTTACAAACAGTCGGAATTTGCCGGAGTTGTAATTCTGGGATCAATATTGTGGGCATTGGCAATGGTCGGCTTTGCTGCTCTTTTGGCAAAAATAGGAATACGCCTTCGTTTATAAGTTTTGTGATTTGATAGGAGAAATCCTAAAATAAAAAATCCGCTTCCATATACCAGGAAACGGATTGTGAGGTAAACTTTTTTAGGAAGGAGGATACACTGTTTTCGTGAACAGTGTAATTTCGCTTTCTTATTTCTCAAAAATATGTTGATAAATTTAAACAGGCGTTCGGGATTATAAAACAGGACAAGAAATTGTTTGTTGGCAGTTCGGACTTATAAATATGAATCGCTAAGTGTTTGATATGTTGTGGTTTGATTTGTATTGCGCCGGAGTGGTTCCTGTTGCTTTTTTAAAGGCCTCGTAAAAGGTTGTTTTCGAATTGAACCCGGCTTCGTAGCCAATTGCCGAAAGTGTAAGTGACGAATTTTGCGGATCCTGAATCAGCGCAATGGCTTTCTTTACGCGATACGTATTTATGAATTCATAAAAATTCTGATTAAACGATTCATTAAGAACCTGCGAAATCTGGTGGCTGCTAATTCCTGTTAAATCGGCCAGGTCTTTAATGCGAATTTGCGATTGCAGATAAACTTCGTGCTTATCCATATAGGCCTCTAGTTTTTCTTTCAGCGCGGCCGACTGTTTGCGTGTAAGCGTTGAACTTGCATATTTAATGGGTTGGTTAATGTTTTGCCCGTCTTCCAGGTGAATCCGTTGCCATTCTTGTTTTATAGTTGCCGAATGTTTATAGGTGGTTAAAGCATCGTAGCCAATAAGCACCAGTACTATTAACTGAACGATATCGTACAAATGATAGAGTTCTCTATTAAATGGCAGCTCGTAATAGGTGAGAAAAACCGCCACAAGTTCAAGGGTGTAAATGACTATACAAAGTCGTATTAAAGTCTGTGTTATACGCAGGTCTGCGTTTCTTATGTTGGAGTATAAGGCTTTAATTTTTTCGTTGTAATTTTTGAAACGCTGCAATGCGCCTGCAAAAAAAGTAACGTTTATGCTAACTAAAAAAATCCATTCCCAAACAAAATTCTCAATATCCGTTTCCAGGGTTCCGTAATGTTGATACTCAAGAATCTTATCAGCTGCCGACATGGTGTATGTTGGAAGGTACACTAATAAGCTGATTATGGAGGGAATAAGTAACAGGAAATCTGTTTTTATCAATTTAAAGCGCTGGTATTCCTGGCTTCGGGCGTAAAGGTAAATCATTGGCCCTGCCAAAAGGTTAAAAGGTTCGCTTGCATACAACAGGTGTGGGGTATTAGTAATATAACCGGTATGAAATAAAAACTCGGAGTAGCAATCGATCATAACCAAAAGCACATAAATGGCCAGGGGAAAATACCAATTAAGCTTTGTACTAACTTTTAGTAAGAAAAGAAGCAGAATAAAGCCAAAAGCTATTTCGGCAAGCAATATGAAATTCCATATTGTTATTTCGGGCATATCAGGTTGTTTTATCAGGTTGCTTTAACGAAAACGATTTAAAACTAATAAAATCGTACCAAAAAATGTGTTAACGCAATGTTGGTAATGTGCACTTCAGTATTAAATTTAACAATATGAATTCTATAGGTGTAAAGGGCATTCGATTTTAGCAGAAAAAGGGCAAAAAAAAAGTCCGGTTAAAACCGAACTTTTCATCAAAGCAATATAATAACTATACAAGTTTTACATTTACTGCGTTCAAACCTTTTTTTCCTTCTTCAAGGTCAAACGTTACTTCGTCATTTTCCTGAATTTCATCTTTACATCCACTTACATGAACGAAATACTCTTTTGTTGATTCTGCATCTTTAATAAAACCAAATCCTTTGGTATCGTTAAAGAATTTTACTGTTCCTTTATTCATTTTATTCTTAAAAAAATTATGGGTGCAAGCTACGATAAATTTTTGAAAATAAATAACATAAATTTCGGGTTTTAACTTTTTAATAGTATTCTTTGCTTTAAGCACCAAAATACGCCTAAAATCAGGCTTTTCGTTATCTAATTTCTTCAAACAGAAAGTTCAACGATTAAAAATGTTGCTCCAGTGCTGATCTCCACCACGAGAAATAAGTGCTTTCCAAGGCGTGTTGATCAGGAAACGGATAAAATTTATAGTGCTCGTTTTCGCCAATAAAAAATCCATTTTCAATGGTTCGGTAGGGAAGTTCGCTTTGCCGTACCCGCAAAACCGTTTTGGTTCGTCTTTCGTCACTCTGATGAAGTTTTATCAAACATTCCCTCAGATGTGCCGGATTTCGGTATGGCAAATTTTTTATAGGAAGCAACGGATCGTTTGCCAGATCGTTCAACTGAAGTTCAACAAAGAATAATTTTGGCACCGAAACCGGTTTGCTGATATCGGTTAAAAATTTAATGAATTCGGGCGGACTTAATTTACTGGCCACCATGGTTGAAAATGGATTGTATTGCTGATACAGATGAATGTCCTTTTTTTTCGCTGGTTGGTATTCACTGTCGGAGATTTCGAGCACTTTGCCATCGTCGGTTACCAGGTAAAGTTTCAGAAGTGCTTCCAGCGGAACGGTTTCAAAAACGCGGTAAATGGAAAGATACACCGAACGTTTGGGTTCGCCGTTTTCGTACGGAATGAGTTTCTGGTTCACATAATGGTCAGGCAGTTCAACTTTATTCGGATCGATCTCAAAAAATACCGATTGCGCGCGCAGGTTTTTCTTTGTTCCTACGGCCATATAATTTCCAAATTCGAATGGACTCAAGTGTGAAACGATCAACGATTCGGGAGTGGCTACAAGGTAGTAATGTTTTTCCATGACGATATCTTTTTAAGTTTAACGACAGGAAATCATGCGATGAAAAGAACAATGGTTTTCTGAACGTATTTTTCGTTTTTATGTACGTATTTTCCGGGGCAGGGTTTGCCGAATTTTAAAAACTATGCTGGAAAAACAGGCGTATAAAATAAACCGGAATATACAGGCCAGCCAACGGTGCGTAACGATGTTGGAGAATAGTGCCGCGTTTTCGGTTTATAAAGAATGAAAGACTATCTTTATTAACTATAAAACTCAAAATAGCTGAGATGAAACGATGGATTTACCTAATGTCTGCCGCGCTGTTATTTCTGTTGGCCTGTAATTCCGAACCGAAAAAGGAGACCTCGGAAAATGCAAGTAAAGAGAACAGTGGCCTGGAAATCGTTAAGCGGCCATTTCAAAATTCGGAGCAGATTGAATACGAAATATCGGTGGTAAAGGGAACAGCGATAAAACACGGTATGCAGAAACGTTATTACCTGCACGGAAGTTTATACTCGGCCATACCCTACGTTGCCGGGAAAAAACAAGGCGTTGCCTATACGTATTACCAGGCCGCTTTAGACCGCGAACCACAGGTTTGGAAAGAGCAACCGTATGAAGAAGACGACCTGCATGGTAAGTGCATGCGTTATCACCGCAACGGAACATTGCAGGCCGAATATGAGTATAAAAACGGATTGCGTGCCGTGGGGTTAAAAGAATACACCGAATCGGGGAAAGCGATTGAAGCGCCAAGCTTATTGCTTACCAAACACCGCATTGCAACCGGGTATTTAATTCAGGCCCGCTTAAACGACGATTTTGATAATGTTGATTATTACATCGGCGATTTACTTGAAGGTAAATATATGCCTAAAAAGATGAAAGCCCTGCAAACAAGAAACAATATTGGCGAAGTTGTTGTTTCGCAAACCAGCGGAACCGTTACCATTACTGCCGAATATTCTACCCGCTACCGGAACAGGGGAGTGGTGTCAAAGTCCATTCAGCTCTAGAAGAATTCTAACAACGACTGCTTACATTCAAACAATAACTACATACATCGAAACAATAATCTTTTTGCATTGAGCAGCTGTTCAGTGATTTACGGGGTGTTTTGTGCAGCGGGGTCAAACTGAAGTTTATCCTGAAAATGCGTTGTCAGTAAATACAGGGGCTTACAGTTAAAGATTCTGACGGTCGGAAAATAAAGTCTTTTCCCAGGAACATTACTTCCAACTTTGAACCCCGATCATTGAAGGGTTTCCAACTTTATTCCTATTTTTACGTCAAATTCGGACGAGGAATGGATATTGGGAAAAATTTAAAAGAAATTACAGAAAAATTGCCTGAAAATGTACGTTTGGTAGCTGTTTCAAAAACAAAACCCAACGCGGACATTTTGGAAGCCTACAACGCCGGACATCGTATTTTTGGCGAAAACAAAGTACAGGATTTAACCCAGAAATACGAAGAACTGCCCAAAGATATCGAGTGGCATTTTATCGGGCATCCGCAAACCAATAAGGTAAAATATATTGCTCCGTTTATTTCGCTAATTCACGGAGTCGATTCCATTAAACTTCTAAGAACCATCAATAAAGAAGCCATTAAAAACAATCGAACCATCGATGTGCTGCTTCAGTTTCATATTGCCAAAGAGCTTACCAAGTTCGGTTTGTCGCCCGATGAGGCCGATGTTTTACTGTCGTCCGAGGCATTTAAGCAGCTCACAAACGTGCGGGTTGTAGGCGTGATGGGAATGGCTACTTACACCGATGATAATGATCAGATACGAAATGAATTTCGCGTGTTAAAAGGTATTTTTAATTCGCTGAAAAATAAATACTTTTCCGGTTCCAAATTTTTCACCGAAATTTCAATGGGCATGTCAGGCGATTATCCCATTGCCGTTGAGGAAGGAAGCACGATGATTCGTGTGGGAAGCAAAATTTTTGGAGAACGAAACTATTGAAACAGACAGATTTATTGAAATAAAGCAGCGGGTAAAGGCACAAAATCATTTGCAAGCTTAAGCGCTGTACAGCAAACTATAAATTTTTATTATGGCAAATTTAGAGACTACATACCTCGGACTAAAGCTGAAAAACCCTTTGGTTGCCGCCAGTTCAGGACTAACCAGTTCGGTTGAAAGAATTAAACAACTTGCCGATGCCGGAATTGGTGCCATTGTGCTGAAATCGATTTTCGAGGAGCAAATAAACAACGAGGTAACCCATATGTTGGCTAAAGACCAGCACAATGTTGGCTACCCCGAGGCCGAAGATTACATCAAAAATTACATGCGCGACAATACGGTAACCAAACATCTTGAGCTGGTAAAACAAGCAAAAGAAGCGGTTGATATACCAATTATTGCCAGCGTAAACTGCGTATCATCGAAAGAGTGGACAACATTTGCCAAAGATTTTGAAGAAGCCGGTGCCGATGCCATCGAACTGAATATTTTTTATTTACCAACCGACCGTCATGAAAAACCGGGAATGATCGAACAGCTTTACCTTGATGTTCTTGAAAAGGTAAAAAGCGAAGTCACAATTCCCGTGTCGGTGAAGTTTGGTTTGAACCACAGCAATATTATCGGTATGGCCGATAAACTAAAAGCCAATGGCGCTGCCGGTGTGGTAATGTTTAACCGTTTTTACGAACCCGATATCAACCTGGATAAGCTGGAGTTGGTAGCCTCAGAAGTGTTTAGTTCGCCATCCGATTTGCGCCGTTCGTTGCGCTGGGTGGGCATTGTCTCATCGTCGGTTACGCATTTGGATATTGCCGCCTCAACCGGAATACACGATGGCGATGCAGTAATTAAGCAACTGCTGGCCGGTGCGCAGGTGGCCCAATTGTGCTCTACATTGTATGTAAACGGTGCGCAGGTGGTTAATGGAATGCTGGAAGACCTAACCGCTTTTATGAAGAAGTGGAACTTTAAAAAGATAGAAGATTTCAGAGGTCGTCTTTCGTATAAAAACATCCCCGACCCGATGGTTTACGAGCGCTCACAATTTATGAAGTATTTCTCGAACAGAAAATAATCACTTAAAAGATGATTAATATAAAACCGGTATTTCTTGGCGTTCTTTTTTTATTTCTGGGAAGTACCGGTTTTGTTTTGGGGCAAGATGACGTACCGGTTATAGAAAATGCTCAAAACGATACCATTACTTATTGCTCCGATTCGGTATATTTAGCCGAGTATATTTCTATTGAAAACATACAGATTGATGCCGCTGATAAAGGAATGCAGGTATCGATTGTTAACTATGAACGGGGAGAAGACCGGCTGGGATTTGTAAAGGTTCCATCGTTAAAATACAATTGGAATGACACTAAGGGAACACTGGAAATAAGTGGCGTGGGTACCGATGAACAATACCGCGGAGCCATTTCAAAAGTGTATTACTATAACCTGAGTGGAACAAGAAGTATTGGTACCCGTGAATTTGCAATTGGTTTACTTGATGCCGATTATTTGCCTTATACCGGGCATTTCTACCAATATATTGCTAAACGTGGAATAAGTTGGACAACGGCCAAAGCCGAAGCCGAAGAAATGACTTATTACGATCTTAAGGGCTATCTGGCAACGATTACCTCCAGTACCGAAAACGATTTTATTTATTCGAAAATTGATGGTGTTGGCTGGATAGGGGGAACCGACGAAGATAAAGAAGGGGATTGGTATTGGAAAACCGGACCTGAAGAAGGAACACTTTTTTGGAGGGGCACATCCGAAGGACAGGAATTTGGATTTGCCTATTGGAATTACGGTGAACCCAATAATGTACAAAAAGATTGGGGTGACGATGAAGATTATGCCCACATGGTTGTTGATCCGGGAGGAAGAAAAAAGTCGTGGAACGATCTTCCGGATGAAGGAGACAAATATACGCCTGATGGCTATTATTACCCGCAGGGCTATGTAGTGGAGTTTGGCGGCATGGAAGATCTTCAGCTACAGCTGTCGGCTACCGCATATATAGAAGTACGCGAAAGCAAACGTCCGGAGCTGGATTACTCAAAAATTCAAACCCTGTTTTGTGGCACAAAGTCGGCTACTGTTGATTTGATATTTCAGGATTCAGATCCGCTGGTTGAGCTTATTCCGTTGGATGAAACGGTTACGGTTGACGATTCTTTAACCACAAAACCAAAAATTACGGTTAACGATTATGGCCAGTATTATTTTCAGTTAAATACCATCGATGAGGCAAGCTGCCCTTATACCGATACGGTAATGTTTGAATTTCATAACCAGCCCGAAGCAAAATTCGATCTCGATTCCAGCGAATGTTACGGATACAACCTTCAGCTTTCGTTTATTGGCGATACTGTTGAAGCGGCAGATTTTACCTGGTATTACAACGATGCCGAATTTGAATCGGGGATTGGAGTAGATCGTGTTACCATTCCATTGGGATTTGAAAATATTGATCGTTCGGTGGCCTTAAAAGTAAATGAGCAGGGATGTATCGACTCATCGCTGGCGCTGGAAGTAAAAGTAAAACCTAATATTATTGTTGATGTTGAAAACGAGGAAGGGTGTTCTCCGTTAAATGTTGAATTCTCTGCAAAGACCAGTAAACCGGCAGCGTCGTACCTGTGGGATTTTAATGATGGGAATACTTCTGCAGATGAAAGCCCAATGCATCAATTTCTTAATCCGGATGATGAGCGTAAATCGTTCGATATCAGCCTTACTGTGCTCGATGTTAACGGGTGCGAAAATACGGCCGTTTATGATAGCCTGGTAGAAGTGTATCCGGTTCCAACGGCTGGATTCGATTTCTCTCCGCAGGAAGTGTTGATTACCGCTCCTGAGGTGAAATTTACCAATACCTCTCATGCGGCTACCGTGTATTTCTGGGATTTTGGCGACAGTACGTTTTCTTACGAAACAGATCTCCAACATAGATATAATGCCATGGGCATTTATAACATGTCGCTCGAGGCCGGTAACAGTTTTGGCTGTGCCGATACTATCGTAAAACAGGTAAGTGTGGTTTTTGATAAAATAAATCCGCCTACTGCTTTTTCGCCTAACCTTAGCCACCCGGATGATGAATTTAGATTGCATGCCGAAGGTGTTTTAAACGATGGATATCAACTGTTGATTTTTAACCGCTGGGGCGAACTTGTTTTCGAAACGGACACACAAGAGGAAGGCTGGGATGGCACAATGAGCAATGGAAACTTTGCTCCTTCAGGCGTGTACACCTGGGTGCTGAAATATAACGATTTTATGGGCGGCTCGCACAAACAAAAAGGCAATGTAGCCCTCCTGTTCTGATACAATCGATTGCACTAAAATGTGTTAAAAATATTGACTTACATCATGTTTGTTAGTATCTTTCCTCCCCTTTAAAACGTATAAGCACATGGTTAGCCGTATGGAAAAAGGGGCTTGAGTGTATAATTTTTAAAAAGATTGATGATGAAGCGGACTGACAAATTTGAACCGTACTCTGAAAACGAACACCCGGTGTTTATGGATTTTCAGACTTTTAAGAAGAAAGAGCGCAACTTACACAGTGAAGAACATTTTGTTGTGCCGTGGGAACTTAACCACGATGAGGAAAAATTTAGTGCAAAAGCTAAAGCATGGGAATAAGAAGTTTGTTTCTGATTTTATTTTTTGCCTTAGTTCCAACAAAAAATGTAAGTGACAATTCATGTGAGCCATAACTATAATTTGAAAGTTCATACAGGGTGTAGTCGAAACTGTACCCAAACTGAAATTTTTCGCGTGCAAAGCCAATTAAAGCAATTATAGCATCTGGCCGTGTGTCGATGTTATTTCTGAACCAACCTCCAAACAACAATGATTTTTCAATCATATAAATTCCAAGATTTAGCTGCTTAAACGATCCCTGTTGCTGGTAAAGTATATTCGGCGAAAGCGTAAAGCGCCGCGACAATAAAGCATGATGAAACTTGTGCAGTCGGGTACCGGCATGTACCGTAATTTTCATTGGCACATTCCCCTTGTTATCTCCTTCGTAAATCGACTCATCGGGTGTGGTCAAATGATGCAGGCTGGCTCCCCAAAATACCTGGCGGTGCTGACCTACCGCTCCAATTGCAAAGTCGGGGTAGGTTTTATTCCCTTCGTAAAGGTGAGCGCCGCTTGAACCTGAAACCTCGCCTGTAAGCTGATCGATTTCTGAGGGAAATATCAAGCCATTGGTGTCGAATTGTTTTCTTACAAGGCCTGCGCTTAATCCCAGTGTCATAAAACTTTCCATGCCCAATTGAAGATGGTATGAATAGCTTGCGGTTGCAGCACTTGTTGTAATTATATTATTGGGTTCGCGATCGTGATAAGCCTGAAAGCCAATTCCGGCATTACTTTTTTTCAAAAGGTAGTCGTAAGAAAGCGAATAGGTGGTAAACGAATTGCCTTTTTGTGGCCACTGGTTACGGTAATTAATTACCATACGGGGAAGTTCGGTAGTGCCGGCAAAAGCCGGATTTAAGTGAAGCGGATTAGCAAAAAACTGCGAGTAACCGGGATCCTGAGCAAAAACTGCACACGGCAACACAAGCAAAGCAAGCAGAAGTTTTTTGAAGTACATTTAGTTTATCCCCGATTAAAATGAGGGGTGAAAATACAAAATCAAATTCACATGAGATGGATTTTGAAATATTTTATCATTGTTGTCCGGGAAACCGGATCTAGTTTAAATTCATATCTCTAACTTCTTGATATTCAAGTCAGGTATTTTTATTTTTCAAAAGTAAGCCCCCTGTACTTCTGGGAATAGCGAATGTTGGTATTTGTATTTGTCTTGCTTTATCAATATGAGCCAGCTTTTCTCAGGATTTTCCAGGAAAGCATATATGTTAATGTAGTTCATCAGTTGCTGCCTGATAATGGATACCATGTTGGAAAAAGCCCAATTTCGCTTCAGTTTGCTCTTTACCAAAGTAATCAGCAGGTTGGCAAGCATAGCAGCCCATATCTGTATCTCAATGGCGTTCTCATTGTCACCAAGAAAATATTTTAATGGGAAGTTCTGTTTTAGCTGTTTGAAAAGCAGTTCTATTTGCCAACGTTTTTTGTAAATCCAAGCTATCTTTTCGGCAGCTAGTTCAAAGTTATTGGTTATAAACTCAAATAACCGTTCGTTTTCATTATCCCAATAAGCAATTCTACGAGCCTTGTGTTCTTTCGTTTTATTTTCTCCATACAGAAGCACCACTTCTTCGTCTTTTAGGACACCAGAATCTGCGTCATCCGGTATATCAAACTCTTTTCCTGCTGTATAACGTGCATTGTCTTTCAATCGGGTTACATACCAAATTGACTTTTCCGAAAAAATTTCATATTGCGCATAGTCAACATATCCTTTATCAAAAGTTATAATCGAGCCTGCTGGCAAAGCTTCCACTTCTTGCAAAAACATATGGTCGTGCCTTGCAGCTTCGCTATACCTAACTAAACAAGGGACGTTTTCACTGGCTTTGATAATTGTATGAGCCTTAATCCCGCCTTTCTTTTTGCCACTTTTAGGATTACGACCAACTCCTTTTAGAATGTCCTTGAACAAAGATATGGTAGATGAATCCATGATATAAAGCCGTTTCAAATCCTTATCTGTTAACCGGCTGTCCGCTAAAAAACGAGAATGCTTTTGGTAAACGGTCATATAAATATCCTCGAACACCTTGCTACTCCGACGTTTATTAGCTTCTGAAAAAGTACTTCGCCGTACCAGATAACTTAAACCTAAATGGGACAGTTTGTGGGCATTGGCAAGTAAACCAAGAATAACCTCCCTGATGGAATGATATCCTTCAAAGACTACGAAGAGCATAACTACTAAGTGATTATAAGTAGTAAACTTCTTGACATAGTAATCACTGCCGTGTTTCTTCGCTATTTTTCTAATCTCACTCTTGTCAATGAACGTTAACAGCTGATTAAATATAGGCTGTCCGCTAAAAATTGTATTTTTACCCATGTCTAACTTTTTGGTGTGGTAACTCAAAAGTAGACATACCGGGTGGTTCTTTAAAATGTACTGCCCGGTAAATTTTTACCGGACACTAATGATATTTTATGTGAAAGAGTTGCGATGTTGTGCTTTAGTTTTTTGCAGGCGCCCACGGATTATATTTTGAGTGACTAAATGGCGGAACAATAATAGTTAGCGATAACTCGCACATCCAGGCATTATAATCCGAAATGCCCGGTATGGCCATTCCTGCATTCAGGTTAAAGCGCACAAAATTATGCCGGTAACCAATTGTCCCTCCAAGGGTGGTAATGTGGTTGGTAAAGTTGTTATGAACGAAAACACCCCATGTTTTATCAGTGTATTCCGCCAATAAGCGCAAGCGGGCAATGGTAGCTTCTTCGTGGTAGAAAACAACCAATTCAGGCGACAATTCAAAAGGCCTGGAGTAAAGGTCGCGCACTCGGTTGTCCATCTTTTTCGAAATATACAGGGTATAGCCCAATATTGTTGTTGGTTCTATCAAACTAATCGCAACATTTCGGGTATGCACTACGGTTGACGTTACCCCAATTTGTAAGGCGTTGTTCGTCCAAAGAAATGCAAACTTTGGTTTAAAGATATAATAGCGAAAAAAAGATTCTCCCTGCTGAATAGGTGGAATATTCTCGTGGGGGATTGAATTGTTGAGCGATGCAACTGCCCAGTGTTTGGTTGCAGCAAGCACATCCGTTCCGGCACTCAAAAGTATTTTGCTGTTGTTTATTTTAATGGGGAAGCCCGAATAGTAAAAGCCAACCGATGTGGTGGTAATGTTTTGTTTGCTAAGCATTCCCTGGCTGAAATTCAGGGCCACGCCTCCTTTTAAACGGTTGGAGTACGCATCCCACGAAGCATAAAAGAGGTTGTAGGTTTGTTCCTTGTTTAGATAGGAATACTGGTTGCCGGTGTGATACGAACTGTTCTTGTTTAATCCGGCCAGCGCAGGATTTATTTCAATCGGGTTATTAGAAGGCAGAAGGTAGGTTTCGTTTTGCGCATGGCCTGTCCAGCCTGAAAATAACAGGATGCAAAAGACTAATATTTTGGGTGAAATGCGCAAGGTCGTTTAAGGTCAGGTGGATAATTTTAATAACTCTTCCAACATGTAGGCCCGCCGTTCGTCAGCAACTTTTAAGGCGCGGGCGATTTTTAATTTTATTGGTTTCATCACTTCTGCCGAAGGAAAATGTTCCATATTATCGATTACCGTAAAAGCCTCAAAAGCGGTTTCCCAGTTGTCGTTGATTACTAAATCGACAAACACTTCAATGTCATCCGAAAAATCGAGCCCGTTTTGCCAGCAACTGGTAGCAATATTTTTACGAATCGGTTTAAAATGTTCTTCTTGCAGGGCATTGATAAATACCGGAATGGTTTCTTTATCCTTTACGGTTCCCAGCAATTTCTGAATTTGCTTTTCAACTTCCGTTTCGCAGCCGGCCACCATTAATTCAAATAAAATGGGCAGATAATCTTTATTGCCACTTTCTTTTAGTTTGTTAAGTGCAGTCAGTACCTGGTCTTTATCGGCCGAAAAAAGCTGAGTTTTTATCGCCTGGTTAATTTTTGTCTTGTTCATATTAAATCCTTCAGAGCATGCAAATTTAAGGTATTAAATACGCCAAAACAAAGCAGTAGTGCAAATGTTTTGCATATTAGTTACCTTTGTCCCCCTCATGAAGAACATTGACGAATTACGCGAAGCCCATGTAGGGCGTTTGATGTTAAAATATTTTATCCCTGCATTTATTGGAGTTTTTGTAAATGCATTGTACAATATTGTTGATCGGATTTTTATCGGGCAGGGAGTTGGAGCCGAAGCATTATCAGGTATCTCGGTAATATTTCCCGTAATGCTTATAATGATGGGCTTTGGTATGCTCATTGGTATTGGTTCCGGGGTTTATGTTTCCATAAATCTGGGGAAAAAGAACATGGAAAGAGCCGAACAAACATTGGGAACCAGTTTTATTCTGATGATTGTGGCTTCGGTGTTGATTATGGTTGTTGTTTATTTGCTGAAAGAGCCAATTTTACGATCGTTCGGATCAACCGAAGAAACCTTTCAGTATGCTAACGATTACCTCGATATTATTCTTGGCGGAGTCGCTTTTATGACCATCGGTTTTTCCTTAAACAACATTATTCGCTCTGAAGGAAATGCACGGGTGGCGATGACTTCAATGTTGCTGAGTTCGTTAACCAATATTATTCTCGATCCCATTTTTATTTTTGGCCTGGATATGGGCGTAAAAGGTGCGGCCTATGCAACAGTAATATCGATGTTTGTTTTAATGGTGTGGGTGTTGTTCCATTTTATTAAAAGTAAACGGGCAGTTGTTCGGATGCGGGTAAAGTATTTAAAAATTAACTGGGGAATTACGCTGGAAATTCTGGCTATTGGTATGGCGCCTTTTTCGATGCAAATTGCCGGAAGTTTTGTACAGGGCTTGTTAAATAAAAAGCTGATTGATTTTGGGGGCGACCTGGCTGTTGGTGCAATGGGAATTATCAACTCGGTACTTACGCTGGTAATTATGGCTATTGTTGCACTGAATATGGCCTCGCAGCCTATTATTGGTTTTAATTACGGGGCAAAATCGGTTCAGCGAATAAAAGATACTTTAAAGGTTACCCTTATTGCAGCTACGCTTATTGCTATTGTTTCGTATGCCTTTATCGAGGCTTTTCCCGGTTATATAATTATGGTTTTTAATAACGATAGCGAAGTGTTGTATAGTATTGCAACCCGAGGATTACGCCTGGTTATTCTGGCCTTGCCGCTTGTTGGATTTCAGGTGGTGGCTTCCAACTTTTTTCAGGCAATTGGTAAAGCCGGCCTCTCGATGTTTGCCACCGTTTTTCGGCAGATAATCATGTTAATTCCGCTCATATACATATTACCGGGTTTCTTCGATATCGATGGAATCTGGATCAGTTATCCTGTTGCCGATACCATGTCGGCACTGGTAGTAGGATTTATATTGTACCGCGAGTGGAAACGTTTACCGTTAATTGTTCAGAACAGCGATGAAGAATAAAGCTAGATTAATCCTGTTGTTAAGCATTTTGGGGATTACTTTCTATTGCCTTTTTGTTCAGCCTGAGCTATTGGGTGTTCGTATTTCAAAATCACTGAATTTTCCTTTGGGGAGCTTAATTTCCTGGTTGGGTATCGTTGCCTATACTCTTCTTCTTCATTTGTTTATAAAACTTCCTACAAAATCGATATTATTAAAAGTTGATAAAGTACTCAGGTATTTTCATATAGGCATGGCACTGTTTTGGTTGCCCATGTCGTACTTTATTTCCGGTAATCTTGCCTTTGCTTTTCAGAACAAACCAATTGCCTTTATAATCTGGATTGGCTATACCTTAGTTATTCTTTTTTTTCCGTTAATTTTACTTGTACTCAAACTTTTCAATAGGGCTGAAAAGTAAATATCCAAGAATAATTTTTTGTGAAATTATGTGCCTAACGATGACATTAATCAATAGAATAGGTGTAAAATATAATTACATTTGTTCATAATAACTCAAAAAACTACTTATCATGGCAATTTCAACGATAAAGGTAAGCGGAGAAATGGGCCGCAGCTTTGCAACTAAAATTAATTGTTCGCATCCGTTTGTAATCGACCAGCCTAAAATGGCCGGTGGAAACGATGAAGGACCCAATCCGCTGGAAGTGTTTTTGTGCTCGTTACCGGCTTGTATTTGTGCAGTCGGACGAATAATTGCGCAGCAACAACGGATTAAACTCAACGGTATTAGCGTAACTGCCGAGGGAGATATTGATAAAGACTTCCTGCTTGGAAAAACAACCGAAGGCCGTGCCGGGTTTACCGAGATCAGAAGCTACGTAAAAATCGATGCGGATATGACTACCGAAGAAAAGCAAGGTTTTTTAAACGAAATCGCAGAGCGTTGTCCGATAGCTGATAATATTGCAAAAAGTTCAGTGATTAAACCGGTTGTAGTAGAAGACGCAACTGTTTAAATAGTGAGATTTTAATGGTAAAAAGCCGCCTGTTGAGGCGGCTTTTTTTTATAGTTTTTCTTTTAAAGCTTCTCCGGTAAACGAATTCTTCTCCTTGATCAAATCTTCGGGAGTACCTTCAAAAACAAGATTTCCACCTTTATCTCCACCTTCCGGACCAAGATCAATAATCCAGTCGGCGCATTTTATAACATCCATGTTGTGCTCGATAATCAGTATGGAGTGGCCACGCGAAATCAGCGCATTAAACGAATCAAGCAATTTGCGGATATCGTGAAAATGTAGCCCGGTTGTTGGCTCATCGAAAATAAACAGCGTTGGCGAATCTTTTTCCTTTGCCAGAAACGAGGCCAGTTTTACACGCTGGCTTTCTCCGCCCGATAAGGTACTTGAAGCCTGCCCCAGTTTTATGTAGCCCAAACCTACATCCTGCAACGGTTGCAGACGTTTGGTAATTTTCTTCTCGGTTGAACTTTTACCTTGTTTAAACAGCTCGATAGCTGCGTTTACCGTCAGGTTCAGAATGTCGTCAACATTCAGGTCTTTGTATTTTACATCTAAAATATCTTCCTTAAAACGTTTTCCGCCACAACTTTCGCAAAGCAGGTAAACATCGGCCAAAAACTGCATCTCCACTTTAATGGTTCCTTCGCCCTGGCATTCGTCGCAACGGCCCCCGTCAACATTAAACGAGAAGTGTGATGGTTTTAAACCCTGTATTTTTGCCGCCTGCTGCTCCGACAGTAATTTTCGTATTTCGTCGTAAGCTTTCAGGTAAGTTACCGGGTTGGAGCGCGATGATTTTCCAATCGGATTTTGATCGATGAATTCAATCGCATTAATCATTTTATAATCTCCCAGCACCGCATCATGATGGCCGGTTTTTTCACCATATCCGCCCAAAATTTTAGTAAGGGCAGGTGTGAGGATCTTTGAAATAAGCGATGACTTTCCTGATCCGCTGACTCCGGTAATTACCGTTAAAGTGTTAAGCGGAAACTTGACCGTTACATTTTTAAGGTTATTCTCGCGTGCGCCAACAACTTGAATAGCATTGGTCCATTTTCTGCGTCGTGTAGGAACCGGAATATTTTCAACGCCGGTAAGGTATTTTGTGGTAAGACTTTGCGGATTCTTAACCAGCTCGTTGTGTGTTCCCTGGAAAACAACTTCACCACCGTGTTGACCCGCCATAGGGCCAATATCGATTACCTCGTCAGCTGCACGAATTATTTCTTCGTCGTGCTCAACAACCAGTACTGTGTTTCCAATTTTTTGCAGGCGCCGTAGTACTTTAATCAGTTTTTCGGTATCGCGCGAATGCAGGCCGATACTTGGTTCATCCAGAATATACAGCGAACCCACCAGACTACTTCCGAGCGAGGTGGCCAGGTTAATCCGCTGCGATTCGCCGCCCGATAAGGTTGACGACAAGCGGTTAAGAGTAAGATAGCCTAAACCCACATCGTCTAAAAATTCCAGACGGTTATTTATCTCGATAAGGATACGTTTGGCCACTTGTTTTTCATGATCGCTCAAATCCATATTCAGGAAAAACTTCTTCAGTTCGGAAACAGGCATTAAAACCAGTTCCTGAAGCGATTTGCCGGCGACTTTAACATAGCCGGCTTCTTTTTTCAAACGGCTTCCTTTACACTCGGGGCATACTGTTTTTCCGCGGTAACGCGATAACATCACCCGGTATTGTATTTTGTAACTGCCTTCTTCAAGGTGTTTGAAGAACTGATTTAAGCCATCGAAATATTGATTCCCGGTCCAAATCAGGAACTTTTGTTCTTCGCTTAGCTCATAAAATGGCTTGTGAATCGGGAAATTAAATTTCTCAGCTGAATAGATCAATTCGTTTTTCCATTGGCTCATTTTTTCGCCTTTCCAGCAGGCAATGGCATCCTGGTATATCGATAGCGACTTATTCGGAATTACAAGGTCCTCGTCGATGCCAATTACCTTTCCGTAGCCTTCGCAAGTAGGGCAGGCGCCAACCGGATTATTAAAACTGAACATATGAACCGTTGGCTCTTCAAATTCAATTCCATCGGCTTCAAAGTGGTTCGAAAAGCTTTTTGATTCCGTTCCTTCTTTTTTATAAATTTTCACCAAACATTCGCCATGTCCTTCGTAAAATGCCGTTTGAACCGAATCGGCCAATCGGCTTTGTGTATCTTCGTCGTGTTTAACGGCGGCACGGTCGATAACCAGGTTGCAGCTTCCATCGCAAAAATCATCACTTTCCGCTTTTACCAGCTCGGCAATACGTTTTATTTCGTCGTTCGTCTCAATACGCGAAAATCCCTGTTGCATCAGCAGTTCCACTTCCTGCAGAATAGTCCGTCCATTTTTAGCTTTCAACGGTGCAACAATAATCAGGCGGGTTCCTTCGTCAAAACTGTTAATGTAATCCACCACATCGGTTACACTGTTGCGCGAAACGACCTGCCCCGATACCGGAGAAATGGTTTTTCCGATGCGCGCGTAAAGCAATTTCAGGTAATCGTAAATTTCGGTTGATGTACCTACTGTGGAGCGCGGATTTCGCGTGTTTACTTTTTGTTCGATGGCAATGGCCGGCGGAATTCCGTTTATAAAGTCAACTTCGGGTTTGTTTATTCGCCCCAAAAACTGACGCGCATACGACGACAAACTTTCTACATAGCGGCGTTGGCCTTCGGCAAAAAGCGTATCGAAAGCCAGCGATGACTTCCCGGAACCCGAAACCCCGGTTACCACAATAAATTTATTTCGGGGAATTTTTAAGCTTATATTTTTTAGATTATGAACCCTCGCGTTCTGAATCTCAATGTATTTAGCGTTTTTGCTATTTGACATATTATTTTTGTAAAATTCGATAAAATGTTAGAAAAACTTGCTATTGTCGGTAAAATGTTTCATTTTTGAACGATACAAAATTAGAATAATAGTTTTACTACACTAAAAAATTGAACGCCTATAGATAAACTTTACTTTTTGTTTACACATAAATAGAAGGTAATGTTCAGACTCGACAAACTGAACGATAATGAACTCGTTCAACGATTTATTCAAGGCGATCATGAATCACTTGAGGTTTTAATAGTTCGACATAAAAGCAGGGTATATTCGTATATTCTGTTGATTGTCAAGAATCAGGATCTTGCAGAAGATATCTTTCAGGATACTTTTATCAAAGTCATACGCTCGCTAAAACGAGGTAAGTATGTCGAAAACGGTAAATTTGTTTCCTGGGTGCTTCGGATAGCGCATAATCTGATTATCGACCATTTCAGGAAGGAAAAACTGCAGGGGACGGTTTCCAACGACAGCTCGGATGTTGACATCTTCAACTCACAAAAGTTTTCGGAACAAACCATTGAGGACCAAATGGTTTATTCGCAAATTCTGCATGAAGTAAAGCACCTGGTAAAAGAGTTGCCCGAAGATCAGCAGCAGGTAATTTATATGCGGCACTATATGGGGCTTAGTTTTAAGGAAATAGCCGAACAAACCGAGGTAAGCATTAATACTGCCTTGGGGCGGATGCGTTATGCATTAATCAACCTGCGAAAACTGGTGGATGAAAAGAAATTGAACCTCTCTGCTTTTTAACTATTGTTAACACAATATAAGGTAGCTACCGGCGTTTTAACAGAAATGATAAAAATGCCTATGATAAATTATTCTACCTTATTTTTTTGTGTAAACAACATTCAGCGTAAAGCTGAAAAACAATCAGCAGAGATGGACTATGAGCCATCAGAACGGTCGGTGCAGAATATCCTCGATTTCGCCCGTTGCTACGAAACAGTAGAGACAGAAGAGGCAGGATATGTAGAAATGATTTTAAATTAGATCAGGAAAAAGTATTCGGTTGTGAAAAAAAATCCTTCGGCTAATTAGCCGAAGGATTTTTTTTGCCTGCTGAAAATCGCAGCAGCAAATAGCCTAATAATCCCGCCACAAATGATCCGATTAAAATTCCGATTTTAGCTGAATCGATAAGAGTATCATCGGTAAATGCCAGGTTATTAATAAATAACGACATGGTAAAACCGAGTCCACCCAAAAAGGATACGCCGGCCAAACTCTTGAAATTTACATTTTTAGGTAGTTCAGAAAGTTTGAATTTTATGGCCAGGAACGAAACTAAAAATATTCCCACAAATTTTCCAATTATCAGGCTTAGCCCAATGTTTGTTGCCAAAGTGGTGTTGGTATCGCCCGAAAAGCTAAAAACTACTCCGGCATTTGCAAAAGCAAATAATGGAAGTATTATAAAAGCTACCCATCCGTGCAAATGGTGTTCAAGAAATTGAAGTGGAGAAGCTGTTTTTTCGGTAAGCTCTTCCATTTCGTCAATAGCATCTAACTGCTTGTGGCTCAGAATGGTTTTGTCCTTATTGTCCTTTTGGCATTCTTCCAAGAATCCGTCAAGGATTTCTTTTCCTTTGTCGTAAAAAGTAGTGGTTTTAATATTTCGCTGAATTGGAATGGTAAGCGCCAGTAAAACTCCGGCAATTGTTGCATGAATACCCGATTTCAGGAACAGAACCCAAACTACAATACCGGCAATAAAGAAGAAATATTTGGAATAAAGTTTAAAACGTGATAGAATCGCAAGAAGGGCAACGATGGCTAACCCAATTAAAATGTTATACCAGATTAATTGCGAGCTATAAAAGAAGGCAATCACTAATACGGCGCCCAAATCGTCGATAATTGCAAAAGCCATTAAAAAAACTTTTAAGCCCACCGGAACGCGCTTGCCCAGCAAGGTTAAAATACCCAACGAAAATGCAATATCGGTAGCCATGGGAATTCCCCATCCTTCCATTCCTGGCTTTCCTTGATTTAAGGCTACAAAAAGCATTGCCGGGAAAACCATCCCTCCAATGGCCGCAACAATAGGCAGCGAAGCTTTTTTCAGATCGCTTAATTCTCCTATTAAAACTTCGCGTTTTATTTCCAAACCAATAAGAAAAAAGAAAATGGCCATTAAACCATCATTTATCCATTTTAATACGGGTTTTGAAAGCTCAAATCCGGGCAGGCTAATAGTTATATAATTTTTCCAGAAGCCCAAAAATGGTTCACTTAAGCCTGAGTTTGCAAGAATTAAAGCCGCAATAGAAGCCGAAAATAAAACGATACTGCTTGAGGTCTCAAGCCTAATAAAACGGTTTATAGGATCTTTTATGAAATTCATTCTTATAATTTTTTAGTGGAACGTAAAACCCATTTGTTTGTTTAGTGCCTATTGATAAATTTAACTATTAAATTTTAAGATGGCGGCAAAATAAGAAAAAGTCATGTTTCCATTGTTTTTTAGCCTGAACTATTCATAAATTATTAATAATCCAAACCGGGGGCAATTTCCCACCAACGTTATAGCTTGTCCGGCACCGAAAGGTATGTTGAATAGCTGTAATAACAGCTGAATTTTAATAACTGCCTGAAATGGGAATAATTCAAAAAATATTCGGGCTGTTGAGATTAATTTCCTGGCTTTACAAATAATGACATCATTTCATATTATGAGCAACATTAAACTTTTTCAATAATATGATTTAAAACACAAATATATGCTTGACAGTTAAAATTAATTGTAATACTTTAGTGATATCAAAATAATATCAAAATACTAAATAGTTAATATTATGGAAAAACAACATTCAGCTTTATCAGGCTACATGTTCCTGGTTCTGGAACTTATTTTACTGGGAGTTATTATTTTTGGTATTATGCGCGGAATGATCGTTCCGGCAATTCTGCTAATTCCGGTATTTATTCTTGTTGCCATTGGTTTTACCGTGGTCGATCCCAACCAAAGCTGCGTTATGGTTTTGTTTGGTGCGTACAAAGGCACGATTAAAACCAACGGATTTTATTGGGTGAATCCTTTTTATGTTCGCAAGAAGATTTCGCTTCGTGCCCGAAATTTCGACAGCGAACCGATTAAAGTGAACGATAAACTGGGTAACCCGATAATGATTGGTTTGGTACTGGTTTGGAAGGTAGAGGAAACCTACCGGGCCGCCTTTGGAGTAGATGAGTTTGAACATTTTGTTGTGGTACAAAGCGAGGCAGCCCTGCGAAAACTGGCTGGTATGTATCCGTACGATAACATCGAGGATGAAAATGCAAAAGTAACGCTGCGCGACGGTACCGAGGAAGTGAACGAAAGACTCGAAGCGGAAATTATTGAGCGCTTGGAAATCGCTGGTATTCATGTTATTGAGGCACGAATCAACCACATTGCCTATGCGCAGGAAATTGCCCAGGCCATGTTGAAGCGTCAGCAGGCTACCGCTATTGTGGCAGCCCGTTACAAAATTGTTGAAGGTGCGGTTAGCATGGTGGAAATGGCTCTTGACCAGCTTAGCGAAAAAAGTATTGTTGAGCTTGACGAAGATAAAAAAGCAACAATGGTAAGTAACTTAATGGTTGTATTGTGTGGCGATAAAGATGCAACGCCTGTGGTGAATACCGGATCACTTTATCAGTAAACACCATGAAAAAGCTTCTTTTTAAAGAAGAGCAGGAGTTTGACAAAAGATGGCTGTGGCTGTTGATGCTGGTTGCCGTTTTCGCTGTCGCTATTCCATTCTTCCGGGGAATTTATTTCCTGACGGCTGAAAATCCGCCCGGCGATAATCTGATGACTACGGGAGGACTGATAGTAACAGGAGTAACGGTTTTGGTATTGGTAGTTATTTTTGCCCTTATGTTTCGGGCAAAACTTAAAACAAAAATTACTGAGGATAAGCTATACATTTGCTTTCCTCCACTGGTTTGGAAATTGAAAGCGTTCGATCCGTCGGAAATTGAAAAGTATGAGATACGGCGATACCACCCCAATAGAGAATATGGAGGCCGCGGCATAAAACGTCGTTTACGAAAAGGCACTGCATGGACCGTTACGGGGCGAATCGGGTTGCAGCTGTATATGAAGAATGGAAAACGGTTCCTGATTGGAACACAAAAACAACAAGCCCTGGAGCATGCCATGCACAAATTGATGGAAAAGGAGGATTAGAATGGCGAAGAAAAAATCGTTTGTATTGCGCGTTAGCCCGGAAATGATGGAGGCTGTTGAAAAATGGGCTGCCGATGATTTCAGAAGTATAAACGGGCAAATTGAATGGATAATACATAAGGCTTTAAAGGATGCAAGACGACTAAAAAAAGGTTCAGACGATGGGACGGTATGATTATCTAAAAACGAAGAAAGAAATAAAGAAGACTAAACTGAAAATGGTACGCGAAATAGTAACCGTAATTCTTATTGCATTAATCATCAGTGGTTTTATTCTTCAGGTAGTTATACAGGTAAAGAAATAATATTTCGGAAAGTGATTAAAACAACGAAAAATGGGTAAATATGATTATTTGAAAAAAGAGAATAAGAAAAGGCGCAGGCCCCAATTAACCTCAACTCAAAAACGGTTTATAATGGTACTTGTTATTGCAATTGTACTTTTTTCGATTCAGTTAGTAATTTATTTGATAAGCTAGTACTGATAAGCTGAAAACAATAAAAAACCGAAAACAATGAAGAAACATTTCAGTTGTCCCAAATGCAGCAGTTGGGAGTACGAAGAAGACACGATCAGAACAACCGGTGGCGGTTTTACCCGATTTTTTGATATTCAAAACCGAAAGTTTATAGCCATTTCGTGTAAACGATGTGGTTATACTGAACTCTACAAAGCCGGTAGAGGAAGTACCGCCGGTAGTATTCTCGATTTCCTTACATCGTCGTAACAATACTTCTTTTGATTTGTGCGATTGTTTGAAATGAAAAAAACTGTAGGTAATATTGCCTGCAGTTTTTTTATTTTCGAGCTATCTTTGTTTCTATAGAATAAGTTATACTAAGTTAATTTTGGGATTTGTTTGATGATTCCCGTTCGGAAATGCCGATATATTGAGTTTTTACAATACGATAAATTATTCGAAATTTACGCTAAATCAAACGACTTATGAAGTACAAAAGATACTGCAAAACAATGATGCTGAAGGATGATCCGCAGCTGATTGAAGAATATAAAAAAGTGCACGCCAAAGGAAATACCTGGCCGAAAATTTCGCAGGGGATGAAAGAGGTGGGAATCATTGATATGGAGATCTACCGGCTCAATAACCGTTTATTTATGATTATGGATACCACTCCTGATTTCGACCACGACAAGGCGATGACAGAGCTGGCCGGAAAACCCCGGCAGGCCGAATGGGAAGCATTTGTGTCACGTTTTCAGGTGAGTGGTGAAAAAGCAACGGCTAATGATAAGTGGCAGTTAATGGAGCGGATTTATGAATTGGACCAAAAGAATGAATATGACGCCATTGACGGGCAGTTTAAAGAAATTGAATAAATGACTACAATGCGATTATTAGGAAACACGGAAATAAAATGTCCTCAAATTATTTACGGAACCAGTTATCTCGGAAATCTTTACCGTGAACTATCGGAAGATGAAAAGCTAAGCCTTATGCAGGAATGGTTTAAGGTGGCTGATGGGAAGGTAATGATCGACAGCGCCGGGAAATATGGTGCCGGATTGGCTTTGGAGGTTATCGGACAGGGGCTGGAAAAACTCGGTGTTGATCCCGCGCAAATTACTATAAGCAATAAATTGGGGTGGTATCGTGTGCCACAAACAAGTGCCGAGCCAACATTCGAGCCGGGAGCCTGGGCAAACCTGAAAGATGATGCTGTTCAAAAGATTAGTTACAACGGAATTTTGGAATGCTGGCAACAAGGATGTGAGTTGTTGGGCGGAAAATTCAAGCCCGAAATTGTTTCTGTTCACGACCCCGATGAATATTTAATGGCTGCAAGCAACGATAAAGACCGGGAAAAACGCAAGGACGATATTTTAGGCGCTTATAAAGCTTTATTCGAACTAAAAGAAAAAGGCGAAGTAAAAGCGGTTGGAATTGGCTCAAAAGATTGGCTGGTAATAAAAGAATTGTGCCAGGAGGTGAAATTCGACTGGGTAATGTTTGCCAATAAATTCACCGTTTATCATCATCCAAAGGCAATTGTTGATTTTATGATTCAACTGGAAAAGGATGGGGTAGGCATTATCAACTCGGCAATATTTAACGCAGGTTTTTTAACCGGAGGAGAGTATTTCGATTACCGGCTTGTTGACCCGAAAAATCCTGAAGACCAGCATTTGTTTGCCTGGCGCGAAAAGTTTTTTGCCATTTGCCGGAAACACAATATTGCTCCCGGTGATGCCTGTTTCAAGTTTGCACTTTCGGCACCTCAGGTAGCTGCAGTTGCCTTAAATCCGAGTAAACCGCAGCGCATGGCACACAACAAAGCGCTTTTAGATCAGGAATTTCCTGAAGCATTTTGGGCTGAGCTAAAAAATGAACAAATTATAGACACAGAATATCCTTATTTATAAAATCGAGGCATATGATTATCGATACACATCATCATTTGTGGAACTATAATCCGGTTGAATTTGACTGGATTGATGATGAAATGGCAGCCATCAGAAAGTCATTTTTACCTGCCGATTTGCAAGCTACTCTGGTTAACACCGGAGTTGAAGGTGTAGTAACCGTGCAGGCACGCCAATCGCTGGAAGAAACCGACTGGCTTTTAAAGTTGGCTTCCGAAAACGACTTTATGAAAGGAGTTGTGGGCTGGGTGCCGTTGGCTGATGAAAATATTCAACAAATTTTAGAAGGGTGTAAAAGTAATCCATGGCTAAAAGGCGTCCGGCACGTTGTTCAGGGAGAACCTGATCCTGAATTTATTTTAGGGAAGGATTTTAATAAGGGAATTTCGTTGCTAAAAAACTATAACCTGGTTTACGATATTCTGATTTTTGAACAGCAACTTACCAATACCATACGTTTTGTTGATCAGCACCCCGGGCAGCAGTTTGTGGTCGATCATATTGCCAAACCAAAAATCAAAATAAACGAGCTGGCTCCCTGGGCAAAAAATATAAAGGAGCTGGCGAAGCGCGAGAATGTTTCATGTAAAATAAGCGGGATGGTTACCGAAGCCGACTATAAATTATGGACAGAAGAACAACTCAACCCATATTTCGAAACCGTGCTTGAGGCTTTTGGGCCTTCGCGTTTGCTATTTGGTTCCGACTGGCCGGTGTGTTTGGTGGCAACGAACTATTCCAACTGGCTGGATATCGTTAAAAAAACGATTTCGAAGTTTACGAAAGAAGAACAGGATTTGATCTTGTATAAAAATGCACAAAGAATTTACAACATTTAATTTCAGTAAAAACAGATGAGAGCAATAGAAATAATAACTCCCGGAGAGGTAAAGATTGTAGAACGCGAAATACCGCAGATGGGCAAAGGAGATGTTCTTCTTAAAATTAAATATGTGGGATTTTGCGGCTCCGATTTAAGTACCTATCTCGGGAAAAATCCAATGGTACAGTATCCGCGTATTCCGGGGCACGAAATATCGGCGGTTATTGAAAAAACCGGAGATGAAGTGCCCGAAGGTTTTCAGAAAGGACAAAATGTTACGGTAGTTCCTTACACCAATTGCGGACAATGCACTTCGTGTAAACAAAAACGTTTTAATGCCTGCCGTTATAACGAAACACTGGGCGTTCAGCGCGATGGTGCAATGGCCGAATTTATTGCTGTGCCGTGGCAAAAAGTGTTAAAAGATGAGGCTTTAACGGAATTGCAGTTGGCATTGGTAGAGCCGCTAACCGTTGGATTTCATGCTATCGATAATGGAAAAGTGACGGATATTGATACCGTGCTTGTTTTTGGTTGCGGAATGATTGGAAGTGGAGCAATTGTACGTGCCAAATTGCGCGGAGCTACAGTTATTGCTGTTGATATTGACGATGTGAAACTTAAGATAGCCGGGCAACTGGGAGCCGATTTCATTATTAATTCGAAAGAAAACGATTTACACCAGGAGTTGCAGGAAATTACAAACGGAGAGGGGCCAAATGTAGTAATTGAAGCAGCCGGAAATCCGGTTACATACCGCGCAGCAATTGACGAAGTTGCTTTTGCAGGCCGCGTAGTTTGTATTGGTTATGCCGGTACCGAGGTAGCGTTTTCTACCAAACTTTGGGTGCAGAAAGAACTGGAAATTATGGGGTCGCGTAATGCAAATCCATCCGATTTTGAAGCCGTAATAAACTACCTGAAAAGCAGTCGGGTTGATGAAAGGATTTTGATTTCAAAAACAGTAAGCCCTGAAGAAGCGCCGGCGGCAATGAAAGAATGGGCTGAAGCTCCCGGGAAAATTATGAAGATACTGGTTCAGTTTTAAATGAATACCCTTAGTCCTTTTATTTGCAGCTGTTGTTTCGGTAATTGTTTGGCGACTGCCCTTTAATTTTTTTGAAAGTGCGGTTGAAGTGGGGGACATCGTTAAACCCAGCGGCGAAACAAATATCGGAAATCGGTATGTTTGTTTCGCGCAACATCATACACGAACAATCTACACGGTACTCGTTCAGGTCGGTAAAAAAAAGTTTTGCCTTTTTCGCGTTTGTAAAATGAACAAAACGACGAGCGGTTCATTCCAATGTATTGCGCTACTTCGTCCAACGAAATACTGCGTTGGTAATTCGTGATCATGGCCCTTTTATATCTGGTCCCTTTTATACTTATGATTTCGGGATTTGTATCGTCAATACCTCTGGTACTGATATGCTGGATTTTAATGGGACTGGGAATGTCGGGACTGGGAATGGTGACGATGCACGATGCCAATCATGGTTCTTTTTCCAAAAATCAAAAGGAGAACCGGTTTTTTGGCAATTCGTTATACCTGCTCGGTGGATTTCCGTCCAACTGACGCTATCAGCACAACACACTGCACCATGGTTTTACCAACATTGAAGGACATGACGAAGATATTGCACCTCCCGGAGTTTTTAAGATTTTCGCCTCACCGTCCCTTAAAAAAGATGCATCGTTATCAGCATATTTATGCCTGGTTCTTTTACTGCCTGATGACCATTTCGTGGATTATTGCAAAAGATTTTAAACGATTAAAAAAGTACAAAGAGATGGGCGCAAAATTAGGTGGAAAACGAAAATATAACCGATTGCTGGTTGATGTAATCATCTCAAAAGTTCTTTATTACGGAATATTTCTTATACTTCCATTATTTACAATTCCTGTTTCTTGGTACTGGATTGTTGGCGGATTTTTGCTGATGCATTTTACCAGCGGACTGGTGTTAAGTACTATTTTCCAGACTGCCCATGTTGTTCCTACTTCGGAATATCCTGTTCCCGATGAGGAAGGTGAACTTAGCAATAACTAGACGATACATCAGTTGTACACTACATGCGATTATTCACCTAAAAGCAGTATCTTTTCATGGTTGGTCGGGGGCCTGAATTACCCGGTGGAACATCATTTGTTTCCATACATCAGCCATGTATACTACAAAGATATTTCGAAAATTGTGCAGGCGAAAGCCAAAGAATACAACCTTCCGTATCACGTAAACAAAAGTTTTGCACAGGCGGTATGGCAACACATTAAAATGCTTAAGATGCTTGGGGAGTACAGTAGCTCAGTTAAACGAGCTGCCCAGCTTTCTAAAAGCCATAAAGTTGTGGCAGTTTAAACCAATAAACCCGATTAATATCAGTAAATTTAGAAGATGGAATATGGCAATATTAAAGGTTGATAACAAATTTTGGAATACAAGATTACATGGGCTACTACTACTGAAACAAAATAAATTAGTTGAAACTCTACATCAAAAATATGGTTTGCATACGCTGCCAGATGGTAGTTAAAGCCGAATTGGAAAAAATTGGGCTACCATATACTTATGTGAAAATAGGCGAAGCTGACATTATAGGAAATGTGGAGAGTGAACAGCTAAAGCAATTGGGCCTGGCATTAAAAAAATCAGGGCTGATTTTAATGGATGATAAAAAAAGCATCCTGGTAGAGAAAGTAAAAAGCGCAATTATCGAGTTAGTGCATTACACCGAGGAACAGATTAAAGTCAACCTTTCTGATTACCTGAGCGAAAAACTTAATTACGATTACACTTACCTTGCCAATCTTTTTTCGGAAGTTAAAGGCATTACCATCGAAAAATTTTATCTGACCCATAAGATTGAAAAGGTGAAAGAACTTATTGTTTATGATGAACTAAATCTTACTGAAATAGCTTATAAAATGCATTACAGCAGCGTAGCTCACCTGTCAAATCAATTCAAAAAATTTACAGGACTAACGCCTTCTCACTTTAAGAAATTAAAAAACAAAAGACGTGATACTCTGGAAGACGTTTGAATAATTTTCGATACAGGTAAAATTTTGTAACAAAGGAAATTAATTTGAAAGGGTGCTCATGAATAACAAAGAGAAATATTATTTGCAGGAAATTTTTGAAAAATTTATTCAGCCTCATTTTTCAATCACCGATTTCATCATTTTTTTTTGAATGGGATCATATCTCCAGAAAATATTGTTTTGTAGTAACACCTATTCGAAACAAAAACAAATTCATTAATTTTTATTTACATAAACATGAAAAGATTGATGATTTTGAGATGATTGCTATTTACACCAGTGTTGGAGAATTCAATTCTCAGAATACACAAAAACTACTCTTTTTATTAGCTCATGACGATTTACAACGGTTTAACCGGTTTTATCAGGAGTTTATTGATGATTTGAATGAAAAGAGCGTTAAAGAATCTCCTATTGATTTTTATATTCCTTTTTTGTTGAACCTGAAAAAAAAGAATAAAATATAGCCATATTCCTGAGGTGATTCAGGTGCAGGTTTCTGAACTTTTGTGTCTGGAGTTGTTGTTCAGTAATAGAAATTCTGAAAAGCTGATTATCAGATCTTTATTTTTCCGTCTTCAAAATAATTGGGTACTTATCTTTTCATCTTTAAGAACCTGGAACGGGTGACTGGATGTAAAATAAATGTGTGAATGATGTAACTTAAAATATGAATAGTATAACAGCTTACTGTTTGCCTTAAGGTACCTTTAACACATGCAGGATACAGAGATCGGAAAATCGAAAAAACATATTTTAATTGAGCTTATTGATTACAGTTCTAATTCCGTTACAAGTAAAATCATTATTGGGAAAACAACGGGAAGTGTAAGTATTTTGGCATTTGATAGCAAAAAGATACTTCCTGAGACTGTTTCTGCATTTGACATGTTTGTCCAAATCATAGAGGGAGATGCCGAGATACTAATCGATAAACATTCCATCCTGTTAAATACTGGGGAAATAATTATTGTACCTGCTCATACCTCTTACATTATTAAAGCAAACAAAAAATTCAAAATGATTTCGACTGTAATTAAAAGCGGGTATGAAGAAAACACGCTATGATAATATTTCAAAAAAAACAATATGGTAAAAGCTAAAGAAGGAAAAGAGAGGAAAAACACTAAAAAGGTGGCCGTAAAAAGCCTGAAAGAAAAAAGAGCTGAAAAGGCTGCAAAAAAAAGCAGGAAAAAGAGCTTCAGGAGTAGTTTAGTTACTCCGTTATAAGCACTTCCAGTCAGAGATGATGGAAATAGAAAAAATCGTTTGTAATGGAAAACAAATATAAAGAGGGCGAGATAGTATACGCCCAAATAGATCCGGGACTAAAGCTGGTAATCCGGCGTTATGTCGATCGAATTTATTATTGCAAAATTCAAGATGAGCCAAATCGAAAAGAGTTGGTGTATTTTGAACGGGAGATTCTGCCATTTATAAATAATACTGAAGTACATACATAAATGAAAATAGCATACATAGCCACTTATCCACCGCGGGAATGCGGAATTGGAACGTTTACCAATAATTTGTTCAAATCGATGTTGACCAACAAAGCTCCGGAAGAACAAAACCATGAAGGTTTTGTGGTTGCATTAAATGATAACGATCTCACCTATAAATATCCTGAAGAAGTAAAAGCCATCATCAGGCAAGACCATCAGGAAGATTATTTGGAAGCCGTAAAGTATATTAATCTGAGTGGTGCAGACGTTTGCATCCTCCAGCACGAATTTGGAATATTTGGCGGCCAAAATGGGGTTTATATTCTGCCCCTGCTTCATCGGCTGGAGATTCCTCTCATTGTAACGCTTCATACCATTCTCAAAGCACCTTCGTACAACGAAAAAGCGGTTTTGAAGGAAATCTGCAAAATGGCGCATAAAATTGTGGTAATGAGTCACAAAGCTGTTGATTTTCTGGTCGGTATTTACGAGGTGCCCAAAGAAAAAATTGCACTGATTGAACATGGTGTTCCCGACATTCATTTTAGTTCTGAAAAATCGAAAAAAGAGTTTAAACTTGAAAACAGGAAAGTACTGCTTACCTTCGGTTTTATTGGGCGCAGCAAGGGCGTCGAAACAGTAATTAACGCATTGCCGGAAGTGGTTAAAAAGCACCCGGAAATTATTTATATCGTTTTAGGGAAAACCCATCCGAATGTACTTCGGCATTCCGGAGAAGAATACCGGATTTTCCTGCTTCGCCAGGTGAAAAAACTTCAGCTTGAAAATCATGTAACATTCCTGAATGAATTTATTGATGAACGAGAACTGTTCAAGTATTTATATGCCTGCGACATTTACATCACTCCTTATTTGAATGAAGCCCAGATTACCAGTGGAACACTTTCGTATGCTGTGGGAGTAGGTGCAGCTGTTCTGTCAACACCATACTGGCATGCTGCTGAAATGTTGGCGAATGGAAAAGGTAGGTTATTCGATTTTAATGATTCGGATGGCCTTGCGGAAATGTTAACGGAACTTCTCGAAAATCCGAAAGAACTCAGTGAATTAAAAAATAAAGCCGGTGAATATGGGAAGAAAATTACCTGGCCAAAAACCGGCGAAAGGTATGTAGCACTTGCAGAAGAAGTAATGAAGGATGGGCATTCGGTTACTATTCAAAAAGAAACAGAACCCGATTTACTCATTCTTCCCCCATTCTCGCTCGCTCATATCAATCGCCTGACCGATGACACCGGTATTATTCAGCATGCCAAGTTTGGCATTCCCAATTTAAAAGAAGGTTATTGTCTGGATGATAACTCGCGCGCTTTATTGATGGTTTTAATGGCTTACAAACAAATGAAAAATATGCGGGCATTGGAATTATCGCCCATTTATTTAAGCTACATCCATTATATGCAAAACGCAAACGGGACTTTCCGAAATTTTTTAAGTTTTAACCGGAATTTCTTGGACGAAACCGGCTCAGAAGATTCATTTGGCAGAACAATCTGGGCGCTGGGATACTTACTGGGAAATGCTCCCAATGATGCGTACTACCAAACCGGCAAACTGGTATTTTTTAATGCATCAGCCAATTTTGAAAAATTGCAATCCATCCGTGGCATTGCCAATACAATGATCGGAATTAGTTATTACCTGAAAAGTAATCCGTCAGACGATTCCATGACCGAAAGATTGAGAAATCTCGCAAATGTGTTAATCAGGCATTATAAAGAAAACCAGACTGAAGATTGGAACTGGTTTGAAGCTTTACTGGCTTATGATAACGGCATTTTGCCCTTGTCGCTTTTACATGCTGCTCCGATACTGAATGATCCTAATATTACAGAAATAGCCATTGAATCGATGAACTTCCTGACCAGTCATACGCTTAAGGATAACTACTTGTCGATTATTGGAAATGAAAAGTGGTACAAAAAAGAAGGGGAACGTTCTGTTTTTGCCCAGCAGCCTATTGATGCAATGGCGATGGTATTAATGTACCATCAGGCATATTTTGTTACAAAAGACAAAGATTATCTCAATAAACTTTACACTTCGTTTTTATGGTTTTTGGGTGAAAATGATTTGCGAATGAGTTTGTATGATTTTGAAACGAAAGGTTGTTGCGATGGTTTTGAAAGTTATGGGGTAAACCGGAACCAAGGGGCAGAAAGTTCACTGGCTTATTTAATCTCGCATTTAACGGTTTTGCAGGCTTATGAAGAATTTCACCGTTCGGATTTAAAACTGGTATAAAAAAATCCCGCGTTACGCGGGACTAAATTTAAAATGCGAATATATTTTAAGCTATGATCGTTTAACATTAACGGCATTTAAACCTTTTTTCCCTTCTTCCAAATCAAAAGATACTTTATCATTTTCCTGGATATTTTCTTTCAATCCTGAAGAGTTTACATAGTATTCTTTTGATGAATCGTCATCTTTAATGAATCCAAATCCTTTTAGATTATTGTAAAATTTTACTGTTCCTTTGTTCATTGTTTTAATTATTATATGTATGCGTGTTTTGCATATTTTTTATCGTTTGACTTCCCCTACGTAACAAATTTTAGAGCGATTCAATTTCATTAACAAGCTCAAGTTTCGTTTTACCTACTTTCGTAGAAATAATTTCTAACATATTATCTCTCGATATATGTCCCCAATTTACATCTACCTCAGTTAATTCAGGATATTTATTTCTAAGCTTATCCTTTATTATTCGCCATCCATTCATATCAAATTTTGCATCCATCTTTTATAAATTCTTTTTCGATAATTTTTTAGAATAAAAAATTCGAAGCAGTATTATAATTGCGGCTATTGGGATAAGTAAATGAATAATTCGCGGAGGGGAATTAAAACCATAAACCATGACGCTCCATAAAATCAGAAGTAATGCTGCTATAATATATGTTAAATATTTCATGACATTAAAATTTTGAAATCCTTTTACAGATAATATTTACATAAATATACAGGAAACGGCTCTAAAAAGTATTACACAATTAAGAACAAGAGTTACATGATTCACACATTATGAGGGTATTTTGGGGATGATAACCAGGGAAATTTAACGGGCCTGTTTATTGCGCCTGGTTACTTTGTTTTTTTAATTCGTTCAGCAGTTCTTTTAGGTTTACAGTTGCATAGGTAGATGCATAATCTGACATTGCGTAAGGGATTATCAAATCGTCATTATGAATCATCGAACCGCAGGAGTATACCACATTCGGAACATATCCTTCCCTTTCATTCGCATTGGGCATTAAAAGTGGTGATTTTAATCTGCCAAGCTCTTTCTCCGGATTTTGAAGATCAAGTAACGAGGCTCCCAAAGCATACTCACGCATTGGCCCCACGCCATGGGTAATTACCAACCAGCCTTCGGGTGTTTCAACGGGTGAGCCGCAATTCCCAATTTGAACAAATTCCCACGGAAATTTAGGTTGTTGTAATAATGTGGCTTTACGCCAGATTGAAATATTATCTGAGAAAGCAATGTAATTGTTATAGCCGTCTAACCTGCAAAGCATGGCATATTTCCCGTTTACTTTACGTGGGAAAAGTGCCATTCCCTTGTTTTGTGCAATTTCGCCATGAAAAGGCATTATCCTAAAATGATAAAAATCTTTGGTTTCAAGCATTTTAGGTAGTACGGTAGCACCGTCGTAAGCCGTGTAAGTTGCATAATATACAGACGACCCATCGTCGTCAGTAAACCTAACAAAACGGGCATCTTCAATTCCATTTCTTTCATTAACCGACACCGGAAAGATGACACGCTCCGAAATATTGGTATCCAGTGAAAATTCAAGTTCATAATGCGACGAAGCGAGCCAGGTTATCTGGTTGTATAAAATATCTTTTTCCCCGGTAAGGTGCACTGATTTTCGGGCTTCCTTTATACAATCTCTTAGTTCGCCATAGGTAAATTTATCGTTTAACTTGTCCAAGATCAATCCCGAAGGAATTAAGGCATGGATGTCCTTCATTTCATTTAGTTTGGAACGAAATGATTTTTTATCATACACATGCCGTCGGATGTGTTCTGCTTCTTCCAACATCTTTCCAACAGGTTCGAGCCATAAATTGTTGTTTTTATCCATCACCCCTGTTCTGAAAACAATGGATGAAATATGTCCTTCGCCGGTAGCCCTGAAACTCAGAATGACTCTTTTTTCTTCCATTCCGGTTTCCGACTGGTCGGGATGTTCTACAATTGAAGGATTAAAAAACGCAGCTGCCTCGATGGAATATTCCATCGTAAAATAGGACCCAATAAGTATTTTTAGTGAAAGCTCAAGTGAATCAGGTTCAATTTCCAGCTGTTTTAAAAGATGAGCAACCCTGTTAAAATGCTTTTCAAAGATTTTAGAGATATTCCGATGCCGCAGTGAGTAGTCTCTAAGTACCGCACTTAGGGTTTCTGATGCCAGATTCCCGGACATCTCAAGTACCGAGCGGATAGTACTTATTGCTCTTTCGTCTCCGGTGTATAGAAACCTTGCGATTTTTCTGGAGGCATCGGGGTAAAATTTAGTGTCCTTTCTGTTTACTGTTACCTGCATCTATTTATTGTATTTGAACTTTTCTAAAGGTAATGGATATAATGAAACAACTACAGATATGATGAAAGTGAATTTGTCCCGTTTATAAAAAGGAGCTTATTTTTAAGATTGAGAATGGGGTAGTGGTGTTTTGTGAGGTAATTCAGAATGAATTAGCATTTTAATCAGATTGTTTCAACCGATACCAAAATAAAAAAGGAGCTAAACTTTCGTTTAACTCCTTAATTTTCAGTGGTCGGGATACCAGGATTCGAACCTGGTCCCATTAATGCCTTTATATCAGTGGATTACTGAGGTCGTATTTTTACGGGTCACCGTTTAGTTCACATTTAAAGAACTTTTCTTTTTTGAATCTAAAATAGCAAAATTAGAAGAGAAAATCAACGTGTTCTCGATTTAGGAATCTGTAATTTTTAATAATAATAATATTTATGAGAGTCCGTATATGTCTCCAAAATTTAATCTCAGCCTCTAAATATTTTTTCAGTTTGTCTTTAAACAGTATCAATGGAGTTATGTCATCGCATAGTAAATAATTCATTAAGTATTTAAACTTAATGAGTGGTAAATCTGGAAATAAAGTGCTTAAAACAACTTAATTCGAGTATTAATCGTGATGAAAATGAAATTGTTGACATGTGTTAAAAGTCACGTTGTTAGGTTGTTGAGTGGTTGAATGAAAATTAATTATACTAAAGTTAGTCCTATTAATCGAATATTAATTTAAATGTTAACATGCCACTTTTTACTTAGCGACATCAAAAAATAAATCGCCTATGGAATGAATAGAAAGTAAGAACTGAAAAATGATTTTAAAAAAATGAAATTGAGTCAAATCTATTAATTGTATTGAAGTAAACTATGAAAAAAACTTTAAAAAGAATCTGTCATTCGACTTGTGTTGGACCAGGTCGCTTTGCATTATTGCTAATTTTACTATTTGGAGTAATGACAGCCTCCGCAGAAAATTTAGCGGGCAAAGAATCGAACCTAGCTGATCAATCTACACAAGTTACCGGAACTGTTGTTGATGAATCTGACAACCCAATTCCTGGAGTAACGGTAGTGGTTAAAGGTACTACTATTGGTACAGTAACTAACGAAGTTGGTGTTTATACACTAACAAATGTCCCAACTGATGCAACCTTGTCGTTTTCTTTTGTAGGAATGAAAGCACAAGAGATTGCAGTTGGAAATCAATCGCAAATAAATGTAAAAATGCAGCTTGATGCCATTGGCCTCGAAGAGGTGGTTGCAGTGGGTTATAGCACGCAGAAAAAGGCGACACTTACCGGTGCCGTGTCTACCGTAAAGGGTGAAGACATGATCCGTACGAAAAACGAAAACGTTGTAAACATGCTTACCGGTAAATTATCGGGTGTTCGCGTTTCGCAAAAAAGTAGTGCACCAGGTGCTTACGATACACGAATTGATATTCGTGGTATGAGTGATGATGATTCAGGTCCTCTTTTTGTTGTTGATGGTATTCCTCGTGACCAGGGATATTTTTCACGAATGAGTGCAGAAGAGATCGAAAGTATATCGGTATTGAAAGACGGTACTGCAGCGATTTACGGTTTACGTGCTGCTAATGGTGTTATTCTTATTACCACAAAAAGTGGTACAGCACAGGGTGGTAAAGTTGATATTACTTTTAACACAAGTAGTTCAATGCAGCAGTTCTTATATGTGCCAGAGGGTGTCGGTGCCGTAGACTACATGACTTTGAGAAACGAACAGAACTGGCAGGATTTTGGTAAAAACTACCTGGTACGTCAGAATCCGATGTTTGCGGACGAAGCTTTCGAGCCATACCTTAACGGAACCAAACAGTCGTACAACTGGATGGATCAGGTATTCAGAAAAACGACTCCTCAGTATCAAAACAGTTTAAGTGTAAACGGTGGTAGCGAAAAACTGCGTTATTACTTTACTCTTGGATATTCAAAACAAGAAGGTTCGTACAAAAGTGGCGATTACGAATCAGAACGCTGGAACATGCGTACCAATATCGATGCACAGATAACAGAAAGATTAAAAGCAAGAGTTTCGTTGGGAGGAATTATGGTTAATACCACTCAACCTAATGGGACAGGTTGGACAACTTACAAACTTTCGTGGCTGGTTCGTCCGGATGCTGCTTTTTATGCTAATGACAATCCTGAATATCCTAACGGCGATACACAATATTTGAATGAAGGTGCAAACATGATCGTTCAAACTGATGCCGATTATGTTGGTTACAACTTAAACAGAGACCGTCGTTTCAACGGAACTTTATCGCTTGAATACGATATTCCCGGAGTAGAAGGTTTATCTGCAAAAGCATCATACGATTATGCTGCCAGTATACCGGACTATAAAAACTACAAACGTGCATATTCTTTGTACCGTTACAACCCGGACGATGATACCTATTCTCCAATTCAGCGAAACACTCCATCTGATGTTGCTAGAGGTGTAAATTTCAACTTCGACACCAACATGCAGTTGGGTTTATTCTATAATCATTCATTTGGTGAGCATAATTTTAATAACTTCCTTATTTACGAAGAAAGTTACAGTAGTTGGGATAGCTTTAGAGCTTATCGCGAGCTAATGGTTGAATCGGAGTACCTGTTTGCCGGAGAAGATAAAAACCAGAGCGCTACTGGTGGTGGTGTAGGCGACCGTGCCAATAAATCTTTAGTTGGTCAGTTGGATTACAACTATTCAGGAAAATATATGTTTGCATTCAAATTCCGTTACGATGGATCTTCTCGTTTCCCTGAGGGAAGTCGTTTTGGTTTCTTCCCAACGGTTTCGGCAGCATGGCGTTTAAGCGAAGAAAGTTTCATTCAAGACAATGTAGCTTTCCTTAGCAATTTGAAATTGAGAGCTTCATACGGTGAGATGGGAGACGACAGTTCTGCTGGCACTTATCCTCCTACAACTGGTTATAACCTTGATGGTAACGAAAAAGGATGGTTTTATGATGGTACGTTAACCGGTGGTGTTTCTGCTGCCAGTATTCCCAACCCGGATTTAACCTGGTATCGCATTAAATCATACAACTTAGGTTTTGATTTTGGAGTGTTGCAAAACAAATTAAGCGGTACATTCGATGTATTTAAAAGAGACCGTTCAGGCTTATTGGCAACCAGTGCTTCTGTTATTCCGGGTACAGTTGGTGCAAGCTTACCTCAGGAAAACCTGAACAGCGACCGTAACTTCGGTTATGAGATTACTTTGGATTATCAAAACAGCTACAGAGATCTTAACTATTATGTAAGAGGTCAAATCTCGGCTACAAAACATAAAAGAACTGAATGGCTTGAAACTCCTGCCAATAATTCATATGATAAGTGGAGAAACCGCAGCAGCGGCCGTTATAGCAATATCTGGTGGGGACAAGAATCAGGTGGTATGTTTACCAATATCGAAGATATCCGCAATTTCGAACTTCCAATGGGACAGAATTCTTTACCAGGAGACTGGTGGTTGGTTGACTGGAACGAGGACGGCGTTATTAACAACCTTGATGAACATCCAATCGCTTCTTATGGTTTGCCAGCTTTCAACTACGGTATTTCTTTGGGAGCTTCATGGAGAGGTTTCGATTTGGCACTGGATTTCCAGGGAGCGCACGAAGTTTATGTACAGTATGGCGAAGTGCTTGTAGAGGCCTTGCCTTTCGGTGGACAAAATACATTGACCTGGTTTATGGACAGATGGCATCCAGTTGATCCAAGTGCTGATTATTTCAGCCCGACAACAGAATGGGTACCTGGTTACTATCCGGTAACTGGTCATGATGGTCGCAGATCAGGAACAAATGGTGTTCAGGATGCATCTTATTTACGTTTAAAAACAGCCGAAATTGGATATACCCTGCCAGATCGTCTGGTATCGAAAGTTGGTATGAAAAATTTAAGAGTTTACGTGAGCGGATATAACCTGTTGACTTTTACCGGTCTGGAAAATGTAGATCCAGAGCGTCCGGGTGCATCTGGTGGTGCTTCTACCAATTATATCGACTTCTATAATTATCCTGTAAACAGAACATTTACAATTGGTGCTAGCGTTAAATTCTAAAAAAATTACAATTATGAAAAAGAAACTTTTAATATATATCGCTCTGTTAGGAGTTGTTCTGTTCTCATGCCAGGAATTGAGCCTGGAGCCTAAAGGAATGTTAGGGGAGCCGGAACTTTTTGGTAACGAGTACGGTGTAAAGAAATACTTTGCAGGTTTATACAACTATCTGCCCATTGAAGATTTCCTTTACTACGGAACAAACTCGAATAATGCTTACCGCCCAGACAACTACTGGGAACAAGGTAAAAACAGCCTGGGTAATATGAGTGGCGAGTTTTTTAATTCGTGGGTAGGTGTTGATAACGATGGTTTTGCCTACTGGCCATACGACCGTATTCGTGATGTAAACACTTTTATCGAAAATTTCCCGACGTATCAGGAAAAATATACTGATATTGATTACAACAAATTAATGGGTGAAGCACATTTCTTACGTGCGTTCTTCTATTTTGGTTTGGCAAAACGTTATGGTGGTGTACCTCTTGTGAGAGAGGTTCAGAACCCGCTTGCTGATGCTGATTCATTAAAAGTATCTCGTGCAACAGAATACGAGACCTGGAAATTTATCTACAGCGATCTTTCATTTGCTATTGATAACATGACAGAAAGCACTGAATCTGGTCGTGCCAATAAGTATGCTGCAGCTGCATTACTTTCGCGTGCTATGCTTTATGCAGGTTCAAATGCGAAATATTCTCAGTACCTGGGTTTCGAGAACGAAGCGGCAACACAGGCAGGTTTGGCAGGAATGGATCCTTCAGTAGCTAACGAATTTTTCCAATATTGCGTTGATGCTGGAAAAGTACTGGAAGAAGGTCCTTATTCATTGTATACTGCCGGTTACCCAGATAAGGCAACCAACTTTGCGAAACTGTTTTTAGATCCTAATTCATCTGAAAGTATTTTGATTAAAGATTACGATCAAACTGTTCCTGGCAATACGCGTTTGCGTCATAGTTACGATGCATTAATGTCGCCACAACCAGATATGTCTTCGTTTGTTGGTGCAGAAAGTTATCCACCACTGGATTTTATGGAACTGTATGAAATGCCGGCATATACTAATCCTGACGGAACTCCGGTTCGTTTTGACAGCCGTAGCGATATTAGCAACGGAATGGAACCACGTATGAGAGGTACAATGTATTTCGACGGTGATGAGTTACGCGGAAAAACTTTTGGAATGCAAAAAGGTATCTACAGAACATTCGACGGACTTGCAGAAGATATTCAGAGAGGTAGTAATGCTGCACCAATCAACAGCGATGGTAACCGTATTTTAGGTGGACGTGGCTGGACTACAGAAATCGATGGCGTTACTTACAATATTACCGGACCTCATGGACATTTTGATGATCAAGGTGGAGAGAACAACGGTTGGGGTGCTGCTTTCGTTCGCAAATATGTGAATCCGGATATGGCTACTAGTGATGTTCGTGAATACCGCAGTGGTCAGCATTGGGTAGTATTCCGTTTAGGAGAAGTGTACCTGAACACTGCCGAGGCGCTTTACGAATTGGGTAAAAGAACTGAAGCGTTCGATTATATTGAAATGATTCGCGAGCGTGCAGGTTGCCAGGAAGTACGTCCCGTAATTGATATGACAATGACAAACATTGGTAGCATCAATGAAGCTAATTATCCATATCAAATTGAAAAATCATTGCAATTCATTCGCGATGAACGTGAACGCGAGCTTTATGGCGAAAATCACTGGTGGTGGGATCTACGTCGGTGGAGAACTGCAGACCAGGTTTTGAACCAGTTTCGTCACAGAGTTCTAAGTTGTTATTTTGTAGCAGACGAAGGAAAATACATTTATCTGGATGAAGACAACCGTTGGAACAGAGAATGGACCGCTTCAAAGCAATGTTACTACGAACCAATTCCGTGGGGAGAAATTGGTAAGAACGAAAATCTGCTTCCTCAGAATCCACTTTACTAATTATAAACAATTGACACTAATATTATGAAAAAAATATTATATATAATTTTAGGAGTAATAATGGTTTCGGTTACTTCTTGTTTGGACATCGACAACTGGGATGAACCGGATGTAAGAGTCCATGGAAATATAATAGATTCGTACACCGGCGAGAATTTACTTTCATCGCAAGGCGAATGGGGAATCCGTATTTGGGAAAGAACCTGGACTGAATCTGTTCCTAACAACCAGAATTTAACTGTAAAACAGGATGGTTCGTATAACAACAGCAAATTGTTTGCCGGAACATACGATATGCTTCCTTATGGTGGTCCTTTCTGGCCTGTTGATACAACAAAAGCTATTGTTTTTGATGGAAATACAGAACAAGATTTTACAGTAACTCCATACTTACGTTTAACCGATTTCGAAGTTTCTTTGAACGGTTTAAAACTGATGTTGAAATGTAAGCTTAATGCGCCAGTTCGCGAAGGTTTACCAAACCTTGTTGAAATTAAACCTTTCTTAAGTCTTACTACTTTTTGCGGTGCAACAAATAACATCAACATTGGCGAGTATAACAATATGCGTAAGCAGATCAATAAATCTTGGGAAGAAGAAGTTGGTGATGCTGAAACAAGTGATGTATACCGTATTGGCCCAATGCCTGTAAAAGCTGGTTATACCTATTATGTTCGTTTGGGTGCTAACGTAAACGATGCTAACCGCAAATACAACTACACCGAGATTGTAAAAGTTGAAGTACCAGCTGATGCAGTAAATGATCCGAACGAAGTTCCTGCCAACTTCTTCAGCAATGCTCAGTGGCCATTTAGTCGTTCAGAGTGGGATGGCAACCGTTGGGGTAATTTATCTGGCGGATGGATCACCAACGAAGCAATGCGTACCCGTAGCGGTATGGGCGGATACGACGGTGGCTGGGAAGGCCCTGATAATGATAAGCAAAGTTTAGGTTTCGAACGTTGGGGTGAAGGTGAAACTCCAATTGAAAACGGTAAACTTTACCAAACGTTTGAACTTCCTGCAGGCGAATACAGATTTACAATGAGTTTGGCCGGAGAAAATCCAATTATCAGTAACAGTGGTGACGATCCAAGATATATTGTGGCCGCTCTTGGTGAAACCCTTCCTGATATAGAGGATCTTTCTTCAGCATTGGCTTCTACAAATTTCGCGGGTCTTGGAAACGATGGAAATGCAAGTGTTGAATTTTCAGTGGCCGAAAAGACTACGGTATCAGCCGGTTTTGTAGTTAATTTTACAGGTACTGAGCAAAACGTGAGACCTTCGTGGCTTAAATTGGAAAAAATAGACTAAAGGTAGTTTATAAAATGGTTGTTCTTCACTAAGGTGTTGAGCAGCCATTTTTCTAAAATTGTCATAGTTAGTTTTATACTCATACAAGTAAGGCATGTTTACCGTGCGGTTTCATGCTTTACTGTTTTTACGAATAAGCATTCTAAACTAATTTGCATCTTCTCAAAAGTAGCTTCACCTACTAACTTAAAAAGTACAAAGAAATTCCCGGGCATTTGACTTAATAACAGAAAGGGATTAAAGCTAATTCTTCATGAAGGTATGCTGTAACTTACAAATCAAAAACATGAACCAAATATCAGTCAATAAACCATTATTAATAACAACAATATTGTTATTACTCTTCTCTTCAGCCTTAACTGCGCAAAACTGGAGATTGGTTGATTCTAAATATCCTACCATCGACAATGTTGTTATTGCCTATTCTGTTGCCGATTTTGGTATCACCGGTGATGGTGTTACCGATGTTACCGTACAATTTCAAACCCTGCTAAACGAGTTGGGAGCTTTAGGAGGAGGAACTTTATTTGTTCCTGAAGGGAAATATGTAATTGAGGGAAACCTGCTTTTACCAAAGGGGATTACACTGCGAGGAGAATGGAAGAAACCCGAGAAAGGAGCACCTGTTGAAGGCACAATTTTAATGGCCTATGCCGGGAGAGGAGATGAAAATGCTACTCCGTTTATTACCATGGAACCATCATCAGCAGTGATGGATCTTGCCATATGGTACCCCGAACAAAGCCCGTCAGCTATTACTCCATATCCACCTTCAATTGAATTTGGAAAACCCAATTATTTTGGAAATGAAAACTGCAATGCAAAAAATATTACACTGGTCAACTCGTATGCCGGCGTCGTTTTTTCACGAAAAAATGGCGGTACATGCCCTACCATTAATGGCATTTACGGAACTCCTTTGTCAAGAGGTGTAGAAATTGATAATATTGTTGATGTTGGCCGCATCGAGTGGATCGACTTTTCGCCCGATTACTGGGCTGGATCCGGCTTACCTAATTCCCCATCGGTGGATGGAAGCCACAAAGCATGGATTTATGAAAACGGGACAGGTGTTGTTATGCGAAGAAACGACTGGTCGTACACCTGTTTTGTAAATGTAGAGGGCTACAATAAAGGATTTCATGCTGTGGAGTCTGTTACCAGTCCGGGAGCACAACCAAACGGGCATAATTATTCAATGACATTTACCAACTGTAAAACCGGTGTTGATATAAGCAGTGCCAACTCGGTTGGTTTAATGTTTACCGGCATTAAAACTGTGGATTGCGAAACTGGTATTGGTGTTGCGCAAACGGCATCGGGCGTTGTTCAGTTACACTCTTGTTCACTTGATGCAACTAAAAATGCCATTTCAATACACGAATCGTCAAGTACTCGTTTAATGGTGTTACAATCAGAAATAAACAGTGGTGCAGTTGATATTAAAGGAGGTACTTTTACGATTACCGACTGCGATTTAAATAACCCTGCACCTCAAATCAACCTAACGAAAAATACACGTGCCATTATAACAGGAAACCGCTTTGCACAGGAAGTGCAGATTGAAGAAAGTTCAATATTTAAAAGTATAATCGATCACACTCCGGTAAATATGAAACAACTACCGGAAATAATGGAGGTAAAACCCGAAACACACAAACCATCGCGACTTGAATTATATGTGGCTACCGAAGCTCCTTTTGATGCTGTTGCCGACGGAGTAACGGACAACACAGTAGCTATTCAGGCGGCTCTGGACCAGGCAGCTACTGATGGTGGTGGTATCGTTTTTCTTCCACCTGGTAAATATAAAGTTTTAGGAAATCTCGTAATTCCTTCTAATGTTGAACTCAAGGGTTCTGTAGATGTGAGCACTACACCAACCGGTCCGGGAAGTATACTGGAAGTTTATGCCGATCGGAATAATCCTGAAGGAGAGCCATTTCTAAAGCTCTCTGAAAACAGTGGTATTCGGGGAATCGTTTTCAATTACCCTGAACAGTTACTTTCTGATTTACCAAGTGTAGGAAAATATCCGTATTGTGTGCAGGCTACCGGAAGCGACACCTACATGATTAACATTGGTATGCGTGCAGTAAGCAAGGGAGTCGACCTTTTTACTTACCCATGCCACAATCATTATATCGATTATATCGCCGGTCATGCTTTTGATATCGGAATCCGTGTTGGCGGAGGTACTACGGATGGCCGCATTTATAATACCCAGTTTAATGTGATTGCTTATGGTGCCGGCGACGAATCTAAATACGGAAGCTGGCCAAACTCGGCCGGCGACAGTGGCCCTGCTTACGATTATGGCTTTGCCAATTTCACTTTTATGGTTTTAGGCGATTGCCAGAACCAGTTGTTGTACAACGATTTTCATTATGGCTCGCATAACGGAATGATATTAAGCGACATTGATGGAACCGGGCCGTCGGGATTGAGTATTGGAAGTGGTATTGATGGTGCCAGAAACGCACTAATTATTAATGCGGTGGGCAATAACGGATTTGATTTTGTAAACACACAAATCGTTTCCATTGGTGATCAGGATACAAAATATATAGAGACAGGGACAGGATACACCTCGGGAGTAGCATTATTTAATGCCGACTTCTGGGGTAATCCTTCAAACGGAATTCGACTGAATGGTGGAGAACTTACACTTCAGCAGGCAAATATTAACCAGCCCGGTCAACAACGTATGGCGCTAATTTCCGGCGGAACTTTAAATATTGAAGCCTCAAGTGTATTTCCGAATAATTCGCTACTGGCTTACGGTACCGAATCACAATTTTCCATTCATTCATCGGTGGTTGATCCGACCGGGATTGATACCACACAATGTGTTGTTTGGGAAAACAACCTGTATAATACACCGGCAATTTCGCTTGAATCGGCGCTTAGCAGAACTTCATGGACGGTTTCGGCATCAAATAACTCAGGTGTTGCTACACGTGCCATTGATGGTACTGCCTCAACACGCTGGGATACCAACGGATCGCAAACTCCGGGACAGTGGTTTACAATCAATTTCGGGAAACCGGAAAAAATTGAGCAAATTATTATGGATGTTGCTGCAAGCCCGGCAGACTCTCCGCAGAAATATGAATTTTATGTGTCAGATAACGGAACCGATTGGTACGGACCGGGTGCTGCAGGAGCCGGTGCTGATGTGATGACCATTGTGAGTTTTCCTTCTTCAACCGTGCAGTATGTAAGAATCAAACAAACCGGATCGAAAGGAAACTGGTGGTCGATTCACGAGGTTTACGCTTTTGGCGATGAAGATGCGATTAGTGTTAGCGGCATTGGTTTTAACAAACAACAGATTGGCTTGGCTATTGACAGTGTTTACGAAGCTCAGCCTGTTTTCTCTCCTGAAAGTGCCGCCAATAAAACGGTATTCTGGAAATCAAGTAATTCAAATATTGCAACTGTGGATACCACTGGTAATATAACCGGAATTTCGACGGGTACAGCCACAGTAACTGCGGTTAGTATGGACGGGATAAAAAAGGCAAGTCTTACTGTAGTTGTTAGTATTGATGGGGTGACTTCGATTGGCGAGATTACAAATGCTGATAGTAACGCTATAAAATTGTTTCCTAATCCGGTTTCGGAAAAGGTTACTTTAAGCTACCATACAAATAATACGGAAGAAGTTTTTGTAGAGCTATTTAGCCTAAACGGAATGGCTGTAAAATCAACATCATTTCACTCGCATCCGGGTGAAAACTTGTCATCTTTATCATTGGCCGAACTTACTCCGGGAGTATATTTTGTGCGGTTTCGAACAGGTGAAGGTAGACGGCTTAGAAAGCTTATAGTGCAATAGCAAGATTGTTAAAAAATGAAGCGAGTTAATAAAAATATAAGACCCGGTTGGACCAAGTTGAAACTTATGGTGATTCTGCTCGGCTGTGCTGTGGCAGCGAAAGCACAGAATCCATTTGTTGAGAGTATTTACACTGCCGATCCTTCAGCACATGTATGGTCAGACGGTCGGTTATACGTTTATCCCTCGCATGATATTGCGCCTCCACAAGGATGCGATTTGATGGATCAGTACCATGTTTTTTCAACCGATGATATGGTAAACTGGACAGATCATGGAGAAATTCTTCGGGCAGACGACGTTGACTGGGGAAGGGCAGAAGGTGGTTTTATGTGGGCACCCGATTGTGCTTTCAAGGACGGAACTTACTACTTTTATTTTCCGCATCCTTCAGGCAGTGGCGATCAATGGAACTCAACCTGGAAAATTGGCGTGGCCACAAGTTCTGAACCGGCAGCGAATTTCGAAGTTCAGGGCTATATCGAAGGCTTAAAATCGATGATCGATCCTTGTGTATTTGTCGATGACGACGGGCAGGCCTATTTATATTATGGCGGCGGAAACCTTTGCGAAGCCGGAAAGCTAAAAGACAATATGATGGAAATTGACGGGCAGATGCAGCAAATGCAGGGCCTCGTTGATTTTCATGAAGCAACTTGGGTGCACAAGTACAACGGGATGTATTATCTCTCGTATTCCGATAATAATAACGATGGAGGAAACCAACTGCGTTACGCGGTAAGTGATAGCCCGCTTGGTCCGTGGACCTACAGAGGCGTTTATATGAAGCCAACAGGCAGCCCGACTAACCATGGCTCGATAGTAGAATATAAAGGCCAGTGGTATGCTTTTTATCACAACAGCATTTTGTCGGGGCATCCATGGTTGCGATCCATTTGTGTCGATTCGCTTTTTTATAATCAAGACGGCACCATACAGGAGGTTACGCAAACGCGTGAACACGGAACCCCATATTTAGAACCAGCACATTCGATTCCTGGAACCATCGAAATGGAAGACTACGACCAGGGAGGCCAGGGGAAAGCATACAGTGACTCAGATACATCAAATAACGGAAATGACTATCGCGAAAATGAAGGTGTGGATGTGGAGATGAACAGTCCGGGAAACTACAATATTGGCTGGACCACTGGTGGCGAGTGGATAGAATACACGGTTGAGGTTACTGAATCAGCACTTTACAGTTTTGAGTTGCGAGCGGCTTCTCCCGATGGTAATGGAAAGTTTCATTTAAAAATTGATGAAGTAAATGTTTCCGGTTCTGTAGTTATTCCTTCAACAGGGGGCTGGCAAAACTATCAGTCATTTACCGTACCGGATATTCCGTTGAAAGAAGGAACGCATATTATTCAGTTTTTTGAAGAAACCGGAGGTTTCAATCTCGATAAAATGATTGTGACCAAAAGTGGCGTACTTTCTTCCGGGAAGAATATTGTAAACAGCGAAACGGATATTATGCTGTTCCCAAACCCTGCAAAAGGTTCGGTGTCGTTAAGGTTTCAGGGAATTTCTACTCAGGATCTTCATCTTGAAATTCGCAACATAAACGGTCAGCTGGTAAAGAGCTTTGAAAAACAGAACAGTAGCGAGGGAATTCAGTTGGACATCAGCGGAATCTCTGCCGGTACTTATTTTTTGGTTCTGAGATCGGATAGAAAACAGCTTTCAAAAAAACTTATGGTGTACGAATAACATTTGGAAAAAGTAATTCAAACAAAATAATTTAATCGGTATAAAATGATTGTAAGAAAATTAAAATTGCTAATTGCAAAAAGAAACATCTTGAGAAGTTTAATGCTGGGAACGCTACTTGTTGTTGGCATTTCGGCACAAGCGCAAAAAAATCCGTTTGTAACGCACATGTACACTGCCGATCCGTCGGCACACGTTTGGGAAGACGGACGTTTGTATGTTTATCCTTCGCACGATGTAGCTCCTCCACGCGGGTGTGATTTAATGGATCGTTACCATGTTTTTTCAACAGATGATATGGTAAACTGGGTAGATCATGGTGAGATATTAAGCTCTGAAGATGTGGATTGGGGACGCCCTGAAGGTGGTTTTATGTGGGCTCCTGATTGTGCTTATAAAGATGGAACTTACTATTACTATTTCCCTCACCCAAGCGGATCGGAATGGAATAATACCTGGAAAATAGGTGTGGCTACCAGTAAATACCCGGCAAAAGACTTTAAAGTTCAGGGATACATTAAAGGATTGAAATCGATGATTGACCCTTGTGTTTTCATTGATGATGATGGTGAGGTATATTTCTACTACGGTGGTGGCGGAAAATGTGAAGGTGGAAAACTGAAAGACAATATGATGGAAATTGACGGGGAAATGAAACCGATGGAAGGTTTGGAAGATTTTCATGAAGCTACCTGGGTACATAAGTACAATGGAGTTTACTATTTGTCTTATTCGGATAATCACGACGAAGGAAACGACACAGAAGGAGTAAAAGGCGATAACAGAATGCGTTATGCCACAAGTGATAATCCTCTGGGACCATGGAAATACCAGGGCATATACATGCAACCAACCGACTCCTACACCAATCACGGTTCAATTGTAGAATTTAAAGGACAGTGGTATACATTTTACCACAACAGTTCATTATCTGCTAAAAATGGTGAATTCAACGATTGGTTACGTTCTATCTGCGTAGATAAATTGTACTACAATGAGGATGGAACTATTAAAATGGTAAATCAAACCAACTAATTCGCATAGTTTTTTAATATCGGCAGTCTCCGTTTATCGGAGGCTTCGCCGGTATTTATGAACGACCTTTTTAACCTGAACGATAAACCTAAAACTTAATCTGAAATGCGCATAAATTAATATTCAGAATCAACTTGTTTGGTATTTATGCGAATTCCATCTTTTTATTAGGTCGATTGAAAAGCGATTATTTATTCAATTAGAAAAGTTAATTAAAAATCAGATAGATGGAAAAGATGAAATTAATCGTTAAATTATTGATTGTGTTACTAATTACAGTACGGCCTGTATTTAGTTTCGCAGCCACAGCCGATTTGCTTGCAGGTACGGCAAAAGTAAATATTACATCATCCTCTGAAATGCCTTTGCACGATTCGTTGTATGCAAGGGTGTTACTGCTTAAAACATCCGAACAGGAATTGGCCTTTATTGCTGTTGACCAGGGAATTTTTACGAGTGATAAACTCGTGCAGAAATGTAAAGAAAAACTGGGGATTTCACAGGTACTTATTTCTTCCTCGCATACGCATTCCAGTGGTGGTAGCGATAAAGAGTATATCGATTCACAAATTATAAAGGCGCTACAAGAAGCTGAAAAATCGATGTTTCCGGCCAGGATCTCGGCTGGAAGCAGAACATTCCCTCAACTGGGATTTAATCGCTTAATTGTTCGTGAAGATGGACATTCTCGCGAATCCTGGTTTTCCGATGAACATTATACTTCGGAAAATCCCGAACGTATACCTTTTGGCCCCGTTGATCCGGATGTTGGCGTTATAAAGGTGGAAGATTTAAATGGAACGCCACGGGCAATCTTAATGAATTATGCTATGCATTCGGATATTGTTTGCAGTAACTACGAAATATCTGCAGATTATCCGGGAGTAGCCTGTCGCAAGGTGGAAGAAGCTTTTGGCGACGATATGACCTGTCTTTTTGTTCAGGGAGCCGGTGGCGACATTGAATCGCTGATTATAAGCTCTCGCCGCAAGGGCCCGGATGATACCTTTAAATCGGATTACCGGACAATCGAGCGGGTTGGTGAATTACTGGCATGGGAAACAATTAAGCTTGCAAAAAGTATTGAAGCAGAAGCAGATATAAAACCATCCATCAGCCTGATGACCGATTCGCTTCATTTTAACGGGCGTTTTAAACACGATGCCGACTATGATATTCATATTTCCACTATTTTAATAAACAATAACATTGTGATTGCAACTTGCCCGGGCGAACCATTTATTCGGCTTCAACTCGATTTAAAACGGAAAATCAGGGAAGCCGGAGGAACACCATTTTTATTTGGCTATACCTGGTCTGAAGGAACCTGGCCAAACTATATTCCCGATATTTTATCGGCTGCCCGAGGCGGTTACGGTGCCGATCAAAGCTGGCCGGAACCCATTGCGGTTGGTGCCGGTGAGACGATTATGAACAAACATTTCGAGAATTACCTTCGGATTAATGGATTAATGCGAACCGATTACGGACCTGTTGGTTTTAAGGGAGGCTCGCAATGGAAAACTATAGAGATACCTTCACAGGAGAACTAATAACATCGTAAAAACTAGTGAAATGGTTAAGAATTCAGTATTTCTCATTTTTCTGATAATTGCATTTGTGGCTTGTAAACAAGAGCCTGAGTCGAAAATTATACAAGATATTAAAACGATATGCAATCCGCTGGATTTGAGTTACCGTTTTCAGTTGGACGAACCTTCGCGCAGGGAAGCGGCCGATCCAACAGTGGTATTGTTTCAGGACGAGTATTACCTGTTTGCTTCAAAATCGGGCGGATACTGGTATTCGTCAGATCTGGCAGACTGGACTTTTGTAAAAACCGATGAAATTCCAACCGAACAATATGCGCCAACAGCCCTGGTCATTAACGATACGATGTATTTTATGGCATCATCGAATTCTATTTTTAAAGCTACAGACTTAAAAGGAGGTAAATGGAAATTAGCGGCAGAACTTCCATTTGGTGTAACCGACCCGGCTCTTTTTCTCGACGATGACCAGCGGCTCTATTTTTATTGGGGATGTTCGGATAAAGAACCTATTTACGGCGTAGAACTGGATTATCGAAACAACTTTCAGCCTGTTGGCGATAGAGTTGAACTGATGCATGCCGATACCAAAAATCATGGATGGGAAGTTCCGGGAGATTATAACAATTTGCTTGACAATGCGCCATGGATTGAAGGTGCCTGGATGAATAAACACAATGGCAAATATTACCTGCAATATGCCGGGCCCGGTACACAGTTTAAAAGCTACTCTGATGGCGTATATACTTCGGATCATCCGCTGGGTCCGTTTACGCTGGCCGTAAATAATCCTTTTGCCTGTCATCCCGAAGGTTTTGCTACAGGTGCAGGGCACGGAAGTACTTTCGAAGACAAGTATGGAAATTTCTGGCACATTGGTACAGTTACCATTTCGCAAAAACACATGTTCGAGCGCCGCCTTGCACTTTATCCGGCTTTTTTTGATGAGCAGGGAGAATTGTATTCAGACACCCGGTTTGGCGATTATCCGATGACCGTTCTTTCTGAAAAAGTGAAAAGCAAAGATGAAATTTTCCCGGGTTGGATGTTGCTTTCGTACAACAAACCAGTTTCTGTGCTAACAGAAGTTGATAGTTGTCCGAAGGAAAATATTACCGATGAGGACATTAGAACCTACTGGTCTGCGCAAAGCGGATCAAACCAATGGGCGGTAATTGATCTGGAAACAGAAAGCGATGTGTATGCTGTTCAAATTAATTTTGCCGAGCACAACACCAATGTTTACGACCGGCAACCACATTTTCGTTACCGTTATTCTGTTGATGTTTCGTCGGATAACAAAAACTGGCAAACGATTATCGATCGTTCTGATAACGAAACCGATAACTCGCATCCTTATATTCAGCTAAAATCAAAAGTAAGCTGCCGGTATATGCGGATAACCAACTACGAAATACCAGCGGGTAATTTTGCGCTTTCAGGGTTTCGGGTTTTCGGTTTGGGGAACGGTGATAAACCTGCCTCAGTTTCTAACTTAAAGGTTGAGCGGCCTTCGGAAAACAGGCGTGTGGTCAATTTGAGTTGGGAAAAAACACCAGGTGCGGTTGGTTATCAAATTAGATATGGTGTAACAGAAAATAAGCTATATCAAAGCTATAAAGTATATAACGACACCGCTGTTACCATTAATAGCCTGAACGCAAACCGAATTTACTTTTTTGCGATAGAGGCTTTTAATGAAAATGGTGTAACTGAAACTTCATCAATTATAAAAGTTGACTAATTGATTCAAAAAAAACTATAACCAATGAAACGAGTCCCGAATTATCGGGACGAGTTCCATCTTATACCTTAGAAAACGAAAAATTTAAATAAGATGAAAAACCGAAATCTATTGTTACTGATAATTTTTGCTACTGTTTTATTGAGTTGTGGCAGCCAGACTGAACGAGAAGAATTATATTATTTTGATGGGAACGGGATATCTGAAGAAGTTTTAAGCAATTATCTTGATCGCTCGGTAACAATGGCATTTTATCTTGTACCCGAAAAGCCTGAAGGACGAAGACAATATCCTTATCATGAAGATGATGTGAGGATGATTAAAAATATTGGTGCGAAATTTATCGGACGTTCCATTTACCGGTGGGGAGGCGAAAGCCGCTTAAACGAACCTGACTTTTGGAAAACCGCACAAGCTTTAATCGATACCCTCCATAATTTCGATCCCGAGATCATATTTCAGGGCTGTTTATTCGAAATTGTAACGCAGGATGTTAATAGCGTTAAAATTCCGGACTGGGTATTCGAGGGATTTGATTTGCCGGTTGAAGAACGAAATTTTTCGTACGACAAAATGTTGAATAAAAGAGGTGTTATGGTTGATCACTGGCGCAAAGGCAGTAGTGTGCCGGATATAAGCAGGAAGGAAACACAACTATGGTTTTATTACCTGGCCGGTGCCTATATAAATTTGGGATGCGAAGCTTTTCATTTAGGACAGGTTGAGTTAATTGGTATGAACGATCAGAAACGAGTAGCCTGGCAGAGCCTGTTAATGAAGATACGAGCATACGCAAAAGGGCATGCCCGGCGAAACTGGGTGATTCTTGACGCACATGTACCCAAAGGAGATATGATTAAAGATGGAGTTAGTCTGATCGATTTTAATTCATTTCCGCTGCGTATTAAAGAAATTCCGGAAAAACCATACGAATGCAAACTGGAAGAGAACTACCTTGATGCGCTGTATAATAAAAGTAAAGGTTGTATTTCTCCCAGCGGCTGGTCATGCGATAGCCTGCCATATCTTGTTGAGTTTGATAATTACGGAAGAAATGGAGAACCAAATGTCGCTGATACGACTTCGCACTTCGTTTGGGGATGGGACGAAATTTCGTGGTTTGCTCAGCAAGATGAACCAAGCAGAAATGCCTGGCTGGAATATGCATACAACTGGATAAAAGACATCGACCCGAACGGCCACTTACAAATGCCGGTTAGCAGAATGTTATCTTGTCCAAACGAAACAGCAGGAAGCTACAGGGCCAATACAAAAAGTGAAGCCTGTCCGATTGGCTATTCACAGGAAGAAACAATAAAACGAATTTGGAACGGTAATTAAGTTTCAGGAATTCCGTTTTCTGCAAACTTTCATATCCGGGCTAAACTCTTTTTTGTTTTATATGTTAAATTAAAGGGGTGTATTAAAGCCAAAATGACCACAAGATTGCATCTGCCCGGTAGAATGTTTGTTTTGTTAGAAAACCAAGAGGAATATTGTATTATCTGGGTACAAACGTTTTAACGATTTGTACGTAGGATACAAGCCTCGGTTGATGTTTCAAAACTATTTATATAACTCGGAAAATTTGATCCATTTTAATACATTTGGGTCTCTTAAAGATGATAGATGTGAAATTATTAGTTTGTGTAAATGTTATTTTTCTTTTGTTAGCAACGAAAATATTTGCGCAAAATGAACTAAACTCAGGATTGTATTTTGCATCATCTGAGGTAGTGCAAGACCAGCGAACTTCCTTAAATCTTACGCCTGAAGAAGCTATAAAACTAGCCGATGGTTTTAAGCTGGATTTTGATATTCAGTTAAGGTTGGGTGACGGTTATTATGGTTATGTTTTCCGAATCTTCGCGAACTCAACTGAAAATTTCGATTTTATTGTAAATTATGCATCAGAAAACGAGAATCTTTCCCTGGTTTTCAAAGAAAAAATCTTGTGTTCTTTTCGTTGGGAGGATGTTCCTGATTTCGACTATAACAAATGGTTTCATGTTACTTTTCAGCTTAATTCGGAACAACAGGATGTTGAAATTGGCATAAATGGAATTTCCAAAAAGGCATCGATCGATTTTGATGAAGAAGACCGTTTTGATATTCTATTTGGAATATCAAAAGCTACGCCTTTTCAAAGTACCGATGTATGCCCGATGACTATAAAAAACATTCAGTTATACGATCGAAACGAAAAGATGGTCAGGAACTGGTTGTTATCAAAACATATCTTCAATGAAACCTACGATGAAATAGAAGGGGCTGTTGCGGTGGTCGATAATCCGAAATGGCTGATTGATGCACATTTATCGTGGGAAGAAGTTAACCATCTGAAGTTAAATGCATTTTACGGTGCAGTTAGCAACGAAAATACTGAGGAACTGTTTTTTGTTGATCAAGATTATATTCTTCGTTACAATCTGAATACAAGCGAGATAGATAGCATTCTTTACAAAGCAGGCAGCCCATACCGACAACTGAACGAGAAACATGTTGTTTACAATGCTTACACCAACGAAATATGGTCGTACAATCTGGATCAACCTGGAGTAAGCAAATTTAGTTTTTCAAGCCAGGAATGGTCGGATGATCCGGTACAGATGGCCGAATCTAACTTTGGGCATCATAATAAAATTATTTCGCCTGTAGATAGTTCGCTGGTGGCTATTTTGGGATATGGGTTATACCGTTACAACAGTACGGTTTTTAATTATGATCCTGTAAATAACTCATGGGAAAAGTTTGACAGAAGTAACCAGATTGAACCGCGTTACCTGGCTGCTACAGGATTACTTAATGATGATACTTTGTTGGTATTTGGTGGATATGGAAGTAAAACCGGACGGCAGGAATTAACTCCTGGGGCGTATAACGATTTGTATTCGCTCGATCTTCATACTTTACAGTTCAGTAAAATGATGGACTATGAAGTTCCTGAAATTCCTTTTGTACCTGCAGAATCCCTGATTATAGACGATGACTCTACCAGCTTTTACACCCTGGTTTTCGATAATTCAAAATACAGTTCGACAATAAAACTGGCAAAATTTGGTATTTATGAGTCGACTCAATTTATCTACCCTGATTCCATTGTGTTTGATTTTCAGGATACCGATTCGTGGTCGTACCTTTATTTGAATAAAAAATTACGAAAGTTATTTGCAGTTACTACAAATAAGTCGGATGTTAAAATCTATTCGATGGCTTATCCGCCGCTTGTACCAGATGATGTGTTTCAGAAAGTGAAAGCAAAAAGGCAAAAGTCGGCTGGAAAAAATGGTAGTCCAATGCTTTTGCTTGCATTGGCACTGAGTGTTATGATAATAGTTTTGGCATATTTTTACGATAAACGAAAACGTAAAGTTGTTGTAAATGATGAGGGGAATTCAGAACCCGTTTCCTACGAAAAACAAATGTACCGGAAGCCAGAAAAGGTTAAAAAATCATCAGTTCTGTTTTTGGGAGGATTTCAAATTTATAGTGAATCAGGGGTAGACATTACCTCCGATTTTTCGCCAATGCTAAAACAGTTGTTTTTAATAATTTTCCTGAATACGATTCACCGGGGAAAAGGAATCTCTTCTAAAAAACTGGATGAAACCTTGTGGTTTGATAAAACAGAAAAAAGTGCCCGAAACAATCGAAATGTAAATATAAGCAAACTTCGAAATGCAATTGAAGAGGTTGGAGGTTTAGAAATTGTTTATGAGAACTCGTACTGGAAACTGAAAATGTCGTCGAATATTTACTGCGACTATTTGCATGTTTTGCGCATTACAACCAAATCAGATGACGAGCACCTTGACTTGAAGGATATTGCAACCCTTTACGGATTGCTGGATAAGGGCGAATTGCTACCAAACCTTGAGATTGACTGGATTGACTCGTATAAAGCACAATATACCAATTCTGTAGTTGATTTTCTGGTGAAACTCTTGTCCCGGAAAGAACTCCAGGATGATAAAAAAACGTTGTTACATATCGCCGACAATATTTTCTCGCTCGATTCATTGAATGAGGATGCATTGATTGTAAAATGTAAGATTCTTCACAAAGATGGAAAAGGAAGTGTTGCTCTTAATGCTTACAATTCTTTCTGCAAAGAATATCAAAATCTACTCAACTCTCAATACCCTGCCTCATTCAAGGATGTACTGACCGGTGATACCGATTCATGAGTTATTCGTATCCCAAATTTAATCATCGATAGTTCAGATAACCTCTGGCCTTTTTTTATTTGGTCGATAATCTGCTACCCGAAAGTGTCGAATTTTATCTTTTGGGTATTTTCTCAAATCACTTCTGTATGCGAAATTCAAAAGGATAATTCCGATTAATTCCATCTTTTTTCCTGATGTATTAAAATTAATTGAGCTGTTTGCCAAAAATTAATGCATTTGTTAATCCCCGCATCCTTTATTTGAGCATTAATTATTTAAAACCAACTATTCATTAAATATTAGATCTGTATGAAGACCAATAAGATTGATCAATCAAAGTTATATGTATCACTTTATTTCTTTGGCCTTGTTATTTCTTTAACGATGTTCTCCATCTTGTTAAACTCCAAAAGTGCATTTGCACAAAAAAATCCGTTTATCACGCATATGTACACCGCCGATCCGTCGGCCCATGTATGGGACGATGGGCGTTTGTATGTTTATGCCTCGCATGATGTGGATCCTCCACGCGGTTGCGATTTGATGGATAAGTACCACGTTTTTTCTACCGATGATATGGTGAACTGGAAAGACCATGGCGAAATTTTACGTTCGGAAAACGTTGAATGGGGCCGCCCCGAAGGTGGATTTATGTGGGCTCCCGACTGTGCTTATAAAGATGGTGTTTACTATTTCTACTATCCGCACCCAAGCGGAACCGACTGGAACAACACCTGGAAAGTAGGTGTGGCCTCCAGTAAAAAACCTGCTAAAAAGTTTAAAGATCAGGGATTCATGGAAGGAGTAGGTGGTTTTGCAATGATCGACCCTTGCGTTTTTATCGACGACGACGGACAGGCATATTTCTATTACGGCGGTGGAAGTAAATGCGAAGGAGCCAAACTAAAAGACAATATGATGGAGCTTGACGGCGAACTTCAGCCAATGGAAGGGCTGGAAGATTTTCATGAAGCTACCTGGGTGTTTAAAAGAAACGGAATTTACTACCTGACGTATGCCGACAACAACCGGGGCAATAACCAGCTTCGTTATGCGATGAGCAACAATCCGCTGGGGCCATGGGAATACAAAGGCATTTACCTCGAACCAACCGGTTGCGACACCAGTCATGGCTCAGTAGTAGAATACAAAAGCCAGTGGTACGCTTTTTACCACAATAAATCGATTTCAGGGCAGGGCAACCTTCGCTCTATTTGTGTAGATAAGTTGTATTTCAACGAAGACGGAACAATTCAAACCGTAATTCAAACCAAGTAGTAAAAACGCTGCCTGTAAAACAGGTAAAACATACCACATGAAATACAAACAGAAGAGAATGAAGATTATTTATACCGTTGTTGCCGCTTTGTTTCTGGCAACCGCAAACATGAGCTGTACTTCCAGTCAGCCAACCACGCAGGAAACAAAAGAGCCTGTTGATTATGTCGACCCGTTTATCGGATCAGGCGGACACGGGCACGTTTTTGTCGGGGCCAATGTACCGTTCGGCGCAGTCCAGGTAGGTCCCAATAATATTTACAAAGGCTGGGACTGGTGTTCGGGCTATCATTATTCCGACAGCCTTTTGATCGGTTTTTCCCAGCTACACTTAAGCGGAACAGGAATTGGCGATTTGGCCGACATATTGATTATGCCTTATACCGGCGAAGTTCGCCTGGACAAAGGCCGCCAGGAATATCCGCACGGAGGCTATTTGTCAACCTTCAGCCACGATAACGAAACCGCAAAGCCGGGCTACTATTCAGTAACAATGGACAATGGCGTAAAAGTAGAGTTGGCAGCAACCGAAAGAGTAGGATTTCATCGCTATTATTTTCCAGAAGATGAACAGGCGCGTATTATTATCGATTTAAAAGAAGGGATTAACGACCGCTCAACCGAAACATCGCTCGAACAACTTGACGACTATACCTTGGTGGGCACCCGTTTTTCTTCGGGATGGGCAAGAGAACAGCAGGTTTATTTTGCAGTGAAAAGCTCAGTTCCGCTTTCAAACCTTGAGATTTTTGATAACGACAAACCGCTTGAAGGAAAATCGGCAAAGGCAGCTGCAATCAAAGGATTAATCAGTTTTGATGAGGCACCTGAAAAAGTAGAATGGAAAGTGGGGATCTCACCCGTAAGCACAGCGAATGCCTTAGCCAATATTGAAGCAGAAATTCCGGGATGGGATTTTGATAAAGTAGTGGAATCGGCCAGGGAAAAATGGAACAACGAGCTGAAGAAAATCACGGTTGAAACAGCTAACCAGTCGGATAAACATATTTTCTACACTGCAGCTTATCATGCTTACATGCACCCTTCGTTGTTTAACGACCATAACGGCGATTACCAGGGAGCAGACAACCAGGTTTATACAAATGCCGGTTTTACCAACTATACAATATTTTCGACCTGGGATACTTACCGTGCAGCACATCCTTTGTACACAATAACACAACCCGAAAGAATGAATGATTTTGTAAATACGATGCTGGCCATTTACGATCAGCAGGGGTATTTACCCATCTGGCACCTCAACGGTTACGAAACCGGAACGATGGTTGGTATCAGTAGCATCCAGGTTATTGCTGAAGCCTATCTGAAAGGTTACAGGGGTTTTGATGTCGATAAAGCCTGGGAAGCCGTAAAAAATACGGCCATGTCTGATTTGAGGGGGCTGAACTACCTGCGTGAGTTTAAACCGATTCCTGCAGATGACAAAAGTGTTGGGCGTGCAGTGGCACAAGCGCTGGAACTGTCCATTTCAGACGGGAGCATAGCAAAAATGGCAAAGGCAATGGGTAAAACCGAAGACTACGAATATTTTACCAAACGTGCTGAAAACTACAAGCTGTTTTATGAAGAGGCAGTTGGTTTTTTCCATGGAATAAACAAAGATGGCAGCTGGAGCAGGCCTTTTGATCCGCTGATTTCAAAACACAACCAGGCCAGGGATTATGCCGAAGGAAATGCATGGCAGTATTTGTGGCTGGTACCGCAAGACGTTCAGGGACTGGTTGATTTACTGGGAGGAGAGGAGCGGTTTAACGCCCGCCTCGACAGCTTTTTTACCCTTGAAGTAGAAGACGAATCAGAGGTGCTGGTTGATCTTACCGGCCTAATCGGTCAGTATGCACACGGAAACGAGCCGAGCCACCACATCTCTTATTTATACAGCTACACCGGGCAACAGTGGAAGACCGCTGAAAAAGTGCGGTACATCATGGATGAGTTTTACCACGATGATCCGGACGGGGTGATTGGCAACGAAGACTGCGGGCAAATGTCGGCCTGGTATGTTTTCTCTTCGCTAGGTTTTTACCCGGTTTTTCCTGCTTCGTGCGAATATGTATTTGGCAGCCCGTTGTTTGATAAAGCTGAAATTCATTTGGAAGGGGGAAAAAGCTTTGTTGTTGAGGCCGAAAATAATAGCGAAAAAAATATTTACATCCAATCGGTTGAGTTAAATGGTGAACCTTATCGTATTAATTATATCCGTCATGAGGATATTTTGAATGGAGGAACACTCAAATTTGTGATGGGGCCGGTTCCTAATAAGGATTTCGGGAAAATGTAAATGTTTAATTAACTAATTATTTAACGATGAAAAAAAGTATTCTTTTAGTTTTAATTACCGTTTTTCTAAGTACAACTGTTTGTGTAGCAAACGTTGCAGAAAAACCGGTTCGCCTTGCAGTTGCAGGAATGTCTCACGGACACATTTCGTTTATTCTTGGCCGCCCCGATAAAGGTGATTTTGAGTTGGTTGGTGTTTGCGAAGCCGATCAGGAACTTACCGGGATTTTGAAAAAACGCTATAACCTTGATTCTGATATTATTTATTCCGATCTGGAAAAAATGTTGGACGAAGTGAAGCCCGAGGCAGTTGTGGCTTTCGGCTCAATTTACGATCACTTGGCAGTTGTAAAAGCCTGTGCCCCGCGCGGGATTGATGTAATGGTTGAAAAGCCGCTTGCAGTGAGCATGGATCATGCGAAACAGATGGCTGCACTGGCAAAAAAATATAACATTCACCTGTTAACCGATTACGAAACTTCGTGGTATCCAACTACCGCAAAATCCTTTCAATTGGTAAAAGATGAAAAAAATGTGGGCACTGTACGTAAAGTGGTAATTCACGACGGGCACAAGGGACCAAAAGAAATTGGTTGCGACAAGTATTTTCTTGACTGGTTAACCGACCCTGTATTAAATGGCGGTGGGGCTATTGTCGATTTTGGTTGTTACGGCGCCAACTTAATGACTGCTTTAACCAATGGTGAAACTCCGCTTTCGGTAACTGCGGTAACACGCCAGTTGAAACCCGATATTTATACAAAAGTTGACGACGATGCAACAATTGTGGTTTCCTACCCTGAATCGAATTGTATTATTCAGGCTTCGTGGAACTGGCCGTTTAGCCGGAAAGACATGGAGATATATGGCACCGACGGCTATGTTTTTGCCGATAATAAAAACGATATGCGTATTCGTACCCGAAATACAGGAGACGAAATTGCACTTAAAGTAACAGCAAATGATGTGGCTGTTTACGAAGATCCTTTTGCCTATTTCTACGATGTGATTACCGGAAAAATAACCCAGCCTCCTTACGGACTTTATTCGCTTGAAAACAACATGATGGTTGTACAAATTCTTGATGCTGCGCGCCAATCGGCAAAAACAGGGAAAACCATCAAAATAAAACCAACGAAAGAATAAAAAATCAATTATAAACCACAAAGCCATTAAACCAATATGACTAAAATTAGGAATGTATTTTACATCGTGCTAATAGCTTTATTTGCGTGCACGAACAACAAATCAGCGACTGAAGGGTATAAAAACGCATCGTTATCGGTGGATGAAAGAGCCGATGATTTGTTAAGCAGAATGACAGTGGATGAAAAAATCGCCCAGATTGATATGTACTGGGGGAAAGAAGTTGCTGTTCTGGAAGGTCACGATGCGAAAGAATATTCCGAAGAGAAAATTTCAACGATGATTGATTCAGTTGGAGCAGGTTCTATCCACGACTTATATCCGCTGGATGTTGAAATAGCCAATCAAATTCAGCAATACATGATGGAGAAAACCCGTTTGGGAATCCCCGTCATGTTTATTGAAGAAGGTCTTCATGGTTACTGTGGAAAGGGAAGTACAACTTTTCCCATTCCACTGCAACTGGCCAGCGCTTTCGATACCACACTGGTTCGTAAAGTTGGAGAGGTTATCGGTACCGAAGCCCGAGCCCATGGTGTTCATATGATATTGGCTCCGGTAATCGGGCTGGCCCGCGATCCGCGTTGGGGGCGTGTTGAAGAAACCTACGGTGAAGATCCATACCTGACAGCCTTAAACGGAACCGCTATTGTTAAGGGAATGCAGGGGAAAGGACTCGACCAGCCCAATACGGTAATTGCTGAACCAAAACATTTTGCTGTACATAGTGTACCTGAGGCTGGAAGCAATATTGCAACAGTTTTTGTTGGTGAACGGGAAGCCCGTTCAACTTTCTTGTATCCTTTCGAAAAAGCGGTTAAAGAGGGAAAAGCAAAAGGAATTATGGCGGCTTATCACGAGCTCGACGGCGTTCCATGTGTTTTTAACGATTGGTTAATGAAAGATGTATTGCGCGATGAGTGGGACTTCAACGGGTTTGTGTTGTCGGATCTTGGAGCCATTCGAATGACGGTAAATAGTCATAAAGCTGCAAAAGATACTGCCGATGCTTTAGCGCAAACATTAAAAGCCGGACTGAACATGCAATTTTACGATTTTGCTCACGAGAGTCTTATTAATGGAGTGAAGGAATCTTTACAAAATGGCTCGTTAACAGAGCAGGAGTTGGATGCGGCAGTTCACGATATTCTTCGTGTGAAATTTATGTTGGGTTTATTCGAAAATCCATACATCGATCCGAATCTTCAGAATACAGTTTTTCATACCGAAGAAAGCCAGCAACTGGCTTTGGAAGCAGCTCAGAAAAGTATTGTTTTGCTGAAAAATGAAGATTCTGTTCTTCCCTTAAAAAATAAAAATGCACGTATTGCGGTAATTGGCGAACTGGCTGAAAGCACCTATCCTGGAGGATATACCAATCCTGATAAAGAAGGAATCTCTATTCTTGAAGGTTTAAAACAACGTGTTGGTGATGGACAAAGTGTTCAGTTTGCACAAGGTTACGATCTCGAAAAAGATGATCCACGTTTGAAGCAACAAGCCGTTAATCTGGCCAAAAGATCGGATGTTGCGGTTGTTGTTGTGGGTGAAAATGTAAAAGTAGTTGGCGAAGGAAAAGACCGCTCGGCCATTGATTTGGATGCCAACCAGGTTGAATTGATTAAAGCAATTTATGCAAGCGGAAAACCTGTTGTTGCTGTTCTGTTTAACGGTCGGCCATTAACAGTTAACTGGATTGCCGAAAATATTCCGGCGGTGGTAGAGTCGTGGTTCTCGGGAGAAAAAGGTGGCCTTGCCATTGCCGATGTGCTTTTGGGGAACGTAAATCCATCGGGAAAACTTTCAATTACTTTCCCTCGGTCTGTAGGGCAAATTCCATATTACTACAATCATAAACCATCGTCGAAACACAACTACGTAGATGTTTCTAACAGGCCTTTGTATGCTTTCGGACATGGTATCAGTTATACTGAATTTGAATACAGTGATCTTAAAATTCAGCCTGAAACAATTACACCGGAAGGAGAGGCAATAGTTGAAATTACCATAAAAAATACCGGAGATATTGCCGGCGACGAAGTGGTGCAATTGTATATCCGCGACGAAATTGGAACAGTAACTACACCGGTAAAAGCCTTAAAAGGTTTCGAACGCATTTCACTAACAGCATGCGAAAGCAAAACGGTTCGTTTCAAGGTTGATCACGAAGCACTTTCGTTGTGGAACCGCAATATGAAACGTGTTGTTGAACCCGGAGATTTTACTATTATGGTGGGAAGCGCATCTGATGACATCCGATTAAAAACTGTTCTTTCTGTTGAAGAGTAATCAAATTGGATGATCATGATAAAAAAAAGAATTAGGTTCTGTTATTGTATTTTGTTGACCGTTATGCTGTTGGCGGCTATGGAGACTGAGGCGGTTGTAAAAATTACCTGCATTGGAGCGAGCATTACCGAAGGTGCATTTATTGAAGATAAAACTCATTTTTCGTTTCCCGGACAGCTACAGACTTTTCTGGGCGATGCTTACGAGGTAAGTAATTATGGCGTTGGAGGTACTACTATGATAAAAAAAGGCAACTCGCCTTATTGGAACACCAAACAGTACCAGCAGGCTTTAGACAGCGATCCTGATATTGTTTTTATCGATCTGGGAGGGAATGATGCCAAACTAATCAACCGGCCATACTTAAACGAAATTAATACCGATTGTCAGGAAATGATTGAGGCATTTCAGCAGTTGCCATCGCATCCGCGGGTGATTGTCATGTTGCCGATTGTTTCCTTTGTGAAGGATACAACCGGCATCTGGGATCCTGCAATTTCGAGTCAGGTAATTCCAGGGTTACGACAAGCAGCTCTGGAAAAAGATGTGGAAGTACTGGATATGCATCCTTTGCTGATTAATCACGAAGAATTGATGCCGGATAAAATTCACCCGAATAAAGAAGGATCGGCAATTATGGCCAAACGTTTGTTCGAAGCCGTTGTTCAGTCTCGCGATGAGAAATTTGATATCCTCCCAAAGCTTCCGGAAACAAAAACGTTAAGTTCTTTTGCAGGTTATCAATGTGCCGATTTTACGTTAAGCGGAAGGCAGTGTAAAGTGGTTCAACCCAAATGGTCGGCAAAAGGGCATCCGTGGATTTGGCGCACCCGTTTTTGGGGGCACGAACCACAAACCGATATTGCCCTGCTCGAACGTGGCTTTCACTTGGTATATATCGACGCTGCCGAATTGTTTGGAAATGACGAATGTATTCAGCTTTACAACGATTTTTACAAGCTGCTGAAAAAAGCCGGTCTGTCTAAAAAATGCCTGATGGAAGGTATGAGCCGTGGTGGAGTTTATGTGCTAAACTGGGCGGCTGAAAATCCGAAAAAAGTAAGTGGCGTCTACATTGATAATCCTTTGCTGGATATGAAAAGCTGGCCTTGCGGTTTAGGAAACAGAGAACCAGGCCCTGTTGAATTTGAAGCATTTAAAAACGACTATAACATCACTACCGAAGAACAGTTGCAGGCTTTTAACAACAGTCCGATCAACAAAGTTGATGAGATTGTTAAAGGAGGTTATCCGATTCTGATTTTATGTGCAGATGAAGATAAAGCTGCTTTGCCAGAAGAAAACACGCTTCCTTTCGAAAAGAAAGTAAAAGCTGCCGGAGGTAAAGTTACTGTAATTCATAAGCCCGGTTTTGGGCATCATCCGCACAGTTTCCCAAATCCCGAACCCATTGTGCGCTTTCTGCTCGAAGCCTCGGAGTATAATTTTCTTACTGACAACTAAATATTCAATTCAACGAAAATAGATATGAAAAAGAACACGTTTATTATAACACTCTGTTTACTGCTTGCCTTTAACTGGGCATTTGCAAATAAACATGCTTCCGAGACAAAATACAAAAGTTATAAAGGCTTGATTATGGCAGGTTACCAGGGATGGTTTCGTTTGCCAAAAGATAAGGTAATGTATCCTGATGAAAAAAGAGTACACCTGGATATGTGGCCCGATGTTAGTGAATATGAAAAGACCTATCCAACCGGCTTGAAACTGGCAGATGGAAGTACGGCACGGTTTTTTAATTCGGCCGACAAAAGTACTGTTGACACTCATTTTAACTGGATGCAGGAATATGGTTTAGACGGCGTTTTTATGCAACGTTTTTTTAGTGCTGCGCGGCCAAATGCGCGTCATGGCCATGCAACTGATGTGTTGAACCATGCATTTGAAGCTGCTTCGAAATACGATCGGGCGATTGCAATAATGTACGATTTGTCAGGTTTAAGAAAATCGGGAGAAGACTGTTCCACACTGATTGAAGATTGGAAATACCTGGTAGATTCATTAAAGGTAACCAACCAAAAGGGGGCGAAAACCTATCTGCACCACAATGGCAAACCATTGGTTGCCATTTGGGGAGTTGGTTTTCCTGATCGTCCGTATAACATCCGCAATATTGGATTAGAACGCTTTATCGATTTTCTGAAAAACGATCCTGAATATGGTGGCTGCAGCATTATGATGGGCGTGCCAACCTTTTGGCGCGATTTAAATGCTGATTGTATTCACGATCCTTATTTGCATGAATTAATTAAGCAGGTTGACATTGTGCTACCCTGGATGGTACAGCGATTTACGCCTTTGCTGCACAACGATATGGATCGTCTCCGGGATCTCATTCTGGATGATATAAGTTGGTGTAAAGCCAATAATATCGATTATGTGCCTTGTGTTTGCCCTGGATTCAGCTGGCATAACTTAAGTGTTCACGAGTTTCCTGACGATATTAAACCATCCGGATCAATTCCTCGTCAGGGAGGTCGGTTTTACTGGCAGCAAATGTCAACTGCTATTCGTTCAGGTGCAGAAATGATTTATGTAGCCATGTTTGACGAAGTGAATGAAGGGACAGCCATTTTTAAAGTATCCGATAATCCACCGGTAAGTAATCATTTACAGTTTGTTGGGCTGGATGGAAAACCTTCTGATCACTATTTGTGGTTGACGGGCGAAGCTGCCAAAATGCTTCGAAAAGAAAAGCCATTGGTTTTTACGCAGCCTGAAAGAGAATAGAGGAAATCAGAAACGACAAGTAACAAGCATAAATGGATTCAGAATATTACGGTAAACGGTATTCTCAGATGCAACGGAAAACAATCAACAATTAAGAATATTCTTTTTACAATGAAACAGATTATATTGGTTGGCATAGTGTTGTTGTTATCGCTTGGAGTAAAAGCCCAGGCGACTAACAGCTCAGGATTAATTGAAAAAAGTATAAAAACAGATTACCCAACAAAAGACTGGGTTATTTCTGATTTTGTAGTAACCGACCCAAAGTTTGGTGCTAAAGCCGAGCCGGGCTTTGATAACCGGGCTGCTTTTCAGGCTGCAATTGATGCGGCTTACGAAAATGGCGGTGGAGTTGTATATATTCCGGCCGGTAATTACGAGTTTCGCAGTACAGCAACGGCTTCCCGTACCGTTCGGGTACGTCAGGGAGCCGAGGAGGCTATGAAAGAATTTGACTACCAATATGTTTTAAATCTGCCGCCAAGTGTGCAGCTTCGTGGCGACTGGGCAGATCCGGAGTTATACGACGGGAAAGTATTGGGAACTATTCTTGAGGTACGCGTTGGGAAAGACGCACCTAACTACAATGCAGCTGTTGAAAGCTGGTGGAACGACTCGCAGGCAGGAAATGCACTTCGCACAACATATACCAGCATTGCCGACCGGTTTATTGATATGAAAGCAGGAACGGGCGTAACAAACCTGTCAATTTGGTATCCCGAGCAGGACATTAACGATGTAAAACCTTATCCGTGGACTTTGTTTCAGGCAAACGGCGACTGTGCTACAATTGAAAATGTAACCTTGGTAAATACTTACAATGGTTTCTATTCTGCACCAAGTGAATTGCATTATCTTTTAAACTGTTACATGACTGCTTTGAATACCGGAGTGGAAGTTCATGTGTGTACCGATATCGGTCGTATCGAGAATGTAAAAATTGATCCAAAATACTGGGCTAATTCGGGGCTTCCCGGTTCTCCGTCGTTGGAGAAAACAACCGGTTACACCCGTGCAAACGGCACTGGATTTAACATGCACCGTTCCGATTGGGAATATGTGTCATATCTTTATGTTTCGGGTTATAAAACCGGCATGTGGGTTGGTCGTGAACCGGGATATTCCGATACGCCAAATGCACAGTTTTACGAAATTCATATTAAAGATTGTGAAACCGGGTTGTATGTTCAGGCTGTAAATCCTTACGGATTGCTGATATCCAATTCTACCTTCGGAGCAGAAAAGGACGGTAAGGCGGTTTATTTCTATGATGATTTTGAGACATCGGTTCAGTTTAATGGAGTCGATTTTACAGGTCCTGTTGTAAGCGATGGCCGCGACGGAGTTGTTTCGTTTGAAAGCTGCACGTTTAGCGATTACAACGACTATGCACTTCGGATAAACAATGGCAATACGCTACTTACTCAATGCGATTTTACCAAACCTGCAGGGCATGTGTTTTTAGGAACTGATGTGAATACACTAAAATCGGTAAACTCAGGCTACCAGCGAAAACTGGAGGTTAAAAATAATAGTAAATCAGCCAAAGTTGAGATTTTGAAAGGCGACGAGTATTCATTTGATCCGATTCCTAAAAATATTACCACTGATATTCAGGTACATCCGAGACCGGCTTCAAACAATGTGTTGAAAGTTGATTTACCAAAAGCAACAGGTTTTAACAACGATCAGCCAACAGTTGATGTGTCGGAAGAACTGCAAACAGCGCTCAACAAAGTGAAAGCTGCCGGTGGTGGTACAGTGTATTTACCGGGGGGAAGATATTTGGTAGATCACCCGATAAAGGTTCCATCAGACGTTGAATTGCGCGGAACCTGGGATGTTCAGCACCACACCCAAAGTAGCGGCGCGGCTATTTTTACAAATTATACAGGTGGCACTAACGGAGAGGAAGGAGCTTCCCTTATTCAACTCGAGAAAGGCGCAGGAATTCGTGGACTTACGGTTGCGCAACTGAATATTGCAACCGATGGTTTTAGTGCGCAAAATCCCAGAACCACACCGTTCATGATACAGGGACAAGGTACTAATGTGTACATTGTAAATATTACCGCAATTGGCGATAAGGGAATTGATCTCGCCTCTTACAATACCAGCGGACACTATGTTGATTATTTCGGTGGTGTATTGGCACGGGCAGGTATCTGGGTTGGCGGAGGTGCCCGGGGAGGATTTATCCGGAATATGCAGCTCAACCCGCACTACGGCTCAAGACTTCCACAAAGTGGGCAGGGATACCCAAAAATTTCCCTGACACGTTTTATTCAATCAAACTGCAGTGCGCTTAAGTTTGCCGATATCAAAAACCAAACGATTTTTAACAATTTTGTTTACGGATCATTCTATGGAATTCACTTTCTGAAAGACGAAATTACCGGAACAGATCCGGGTGAAATGACGGTTATCGGCCACGGTTCTGATGGTTGCTCGTTTTCGCTGTTTGTAGAAGATGCCGACGAAAACACAAAGTTAATCGCTATTAACTCGGAATTGGTTTGTACCCGAACAGCAGAAAAGGTGCGGTCGTATGTTTTGATGGGCGATGAAGTTAATACTGAAAAAGTTCATCCTGCCGCGGAGCTGGTTCTATACAACAGTGCATTTTGGGGAAGTCCGGTAATCGGTGCTATCATTAACAGTGGTACCGTTCGTTTTCAGCAGGCAAACTTCCAGCGGTCCGGTGCTCCGGGTATCGACAACAGGGGGGGAGATGCGCATGTGTACACTTCCTATTTTGCAAACCCAATGCAGGGCGAAGCTACCGGCGACAATGTGTATACAAAGTTACATGCAACCGGTGTTGCAATCGAGTTAACCAATAATTATTACATCTCAGGATTCAGGGAAGACAATGCGCAACCGGGTAAGATTTATGGAGCTGATATAATAACCAATAAAAAGTGATCATTTAACAGTATCTTTTCTTTCTTAATAAAATGATGAAGAAACGAAATATATGTTTGCCGAAAATACTTTAGTAATTCATGTTGCGCAACCGGGATTACTTTAAACCGTCCCGTAATAGAATTTCAGAATCAGTGTATAAAGGAAAGTTTCAATAGAAATAAGATAAAATGAAAATCAAACAGACATTATTTTTAGGACTTATATTGCTTTGTTCTCTTGGAACCTTAGCTCAGTATCGATTTAAAAATCCCGATTTGCCAATCGGCGTACGTGTCGATGATTTAGTGAGTCAGCTCACTCTTGAAGAAAAAATCGGACAAATGGTGAATAACGCTCCGGCAATTGAACGACTGGGTATTCCGGCGTACAATTGGTGGAACGAATGCTTGCATGGAGTTGCACGAAGTCCATACCGGGTTACTTCTTTTCCACAGGCAATTGCGATGGCAGCTACCTGGGATATTCATTCGGTAAAGAAAATGGCAGATTATGCTTCGGATGAAGGACGTGCTATTTTTCATGACTCGGCCCGAAAGAGAAATCCCGGAATTTTCAAAGGCCTGACATACTGGAGTCCTAATATTAATATTTTCAGAGACCCCAGATGGGGAAGAGGACAGGAAACCTATGGCGAAGATCCTTTTCTTACCGGGGCAATTGGTGCTGCTTTTGTTAAGGGAATACAGGGCGACGATCCGAATTACCTGAAGGCATCGGCCTGTGCCAAACATTATGCCGTTCACAATGGACCTGAGTGGAACCGCCATACGTACAATGCCGAGGTTAGTGACTTTGATTTATGGGATACCTACCTCGTGGCTTTTCGGGAACTGGTTGTAAATGCGAAAGTTACAGGTGTAATGTGCGCCTACAATGCGTTTTACGGCGAACCCTGTTGCGGTAACGATTTACTTATGACGGATATACTGAGAAAAGATTGGGGATTTGATGGTTACGTTACCTCTGACTGCGGCGCCATTGAAGATTTTTTCAGAACGCATAAAACACACGACGACGCAGCCGATGCAGCTGCCAATGCCGTTTTAAGCGGAACCGACTGCGAATGTTCTCACAATCCGGCATACCTCGAACTGTTTGATGCTATTGATGCAGGTGATATTGCAGAAAAAGATATTGATATTTCGTTAAAACGACTTTTTAAAATCAGGTTCCGTTTGGGAATGTTCGATCCCGACGAAAGAGTGCCTTATGCCAATATCCCGCTATCAGTGCTGGAAAGCGATGAGCACAAAGAACATGCATTAAAAATGGCTCAGGAATCGATCGTTTTACTTAAAAATGAAGATGATTTGTTACCGCTCAACAAAGGTAAAATTAAAAAGATAGCTGTTGTTGGCCCGAATGCTGACAGCGAAGATGTTTTACTGGCCAATTATTACGGATACCCATCGGAAGTTACCACCTTTTTAGAGGGAGTGAAAGATAAGGCCGGAAAGGATATCGAAGTTGTTTATGAGAAAGGATGTAACCTGGTTGATAATCTGGTGTTTACTTCTGAATATAATAGCAAACTATTTACTTCTGAAGGGCAATATGGATTTAAAGCTGAGTATTTCCAGAATTTGAACTGGGAAGGAGAGCCTGCATTAACGCGCCTGGAGAAGAGACCTGATTACAAATGGGGAGATGGACAAGAAGTTGGAGATAACGTTATTGCCAGTCGAATGACCGCGCGCTGGTCAACTGTATTTATGCCGGAACAAACAGATGAATATTGTTTTAATGTGCCTGCCGACGATATGGCCGAATTGTACATCGATGGTGTAAAACAAAATAAAGTGAGCGAATTATACCCTTATTACATTTTGCAGGCCGAGAAAGGGAAAACATATGAGATCATCATTCGTTACCGACAGTTTGCCGACAATGCCGAAATATTTTTCGATTTGGGCACTCTGAAAAAAACAACTCCTGAAGATGTTGTATCAGTTGTAAAAGATGCTGACGTTATTTTGTTTGCCGGCGGAATTTCATCAAGAATCGAAGGGGAAGAAATGCCGGTTGAAATTGAAGGATTTAAAAAGGGCGACCGTACTTCCATTGCTCTTCCTGCTGTTCAGCTGGATTTGCTAAAAGAACTTCAGGCTACCGGAAAACCGGTTGTATTTGTTTTGATGATAGGTAGTGCCATCGGGTTGGAATGGGAATCAAACAACATTCCGGCAATTGTGAATGCCTGGTATGGCGGGCAGGCTGCCGGTACCGCAATAGCTGATGTAATTTTTGGAGATTATAATCCGGCAGGACGTCTTCCGGTTACTTTCTACAAAAATGTGGATGACCTGGGCGATTTTGAAGATTATAGCATGGCCAACCGAACATACCGCTATTTCTTGGGAACACCGGTTTATCCTTTCGGATATGGTTTAAGTTATACCAGTTTTAAATATTCTGATCTGCGGATTCAAACGGCAAATAAGGAGAACGACGCTACAGCAACGGTAGAAGTTACCGTTAAAAATACGGGTAAAGTTGCTGGAGACGAGGTGGTTCAATTGTATGTGCGTGACCAAACAAGCGGTATAATAACCCCCATAAAAGCGTTGAAGGGTTTTGAGCGCATTTCGCTGGATAAAGGAGAAATTAAAACGGTTAAATTCAATTTGGATAAACAGACCATAACAACGTGGCACCACGATTCGGATCAGGCTGCAGAACACAATAATTTTATGATTATGGTTGGAGGTTCATCCGATGACATTAAGCTAACTGGAAAGTTAAGTTTTGCAGGGAAATAGTAATAAGATTGTTGATGGATTATCACGAAATAGAAGTAAAAAAAATCAGAAAAAGACTTAGGAAAAGTAACTAAACGTTGAGTTGGAAATTATGAAATTGATTTTAGGATATATAATCTTGTTGGTGTTTATTGTAGGGTGTGGAACGAAAAATCAGGATGGAAGCGATATGTCGCGGAAGGGTTTTTCGAAAAGTTATCCTGCTTCGTATACTGACTGGGCCAACGGTTTTTTGGCCGGAAATGGTAAAATGGGTGTTATCGTATTCGGTAACCCGTTGGAAGAAACAATTATTTATAACGATCGCGATTTCTTTATGGCTGCCACACACGAGCGCAGCTTTAATAAAGTGAGTAGAGAAGACCTCGACAAAATCAGGGAATATTGTGTTCAGGAGAAATGGAAAGAAGCCAACGATCTGGCGAATGAAGTTCATGGCTGGAAGAATGGTGGCGAAGGAGATAAACATCCTGGTTTTAAAATGACGATTGACATTCCTGGGGATGGAGATGTTCAGGATTATATGCGCACTTGTGATTTTCGAACAGGTGAGATCACTGTAACCTGGAGAGATAACCGTGGAACATGGGAGCGCAAAACATTTGTGTCGCGCAAAGACGACGTTGTAGTTCAGTACCTTACTGCACCAGACAACGGAACAATAAGCTGTGAAATTAAATTAGACGATGATCCGGGAATGAATTTTCCCGGTGATATGAAATTCACAAGTACAGCAACAACCGACGGTTTAAATATTCGTGCGGTTTATCCTAATCCCGACAAAACGAACAATGCAGGTTACGAGGGAGTTACCCGTGTAGAGACTGACGGTGGAACAAAAACTGTAGTTGGAAATGTCCTTAAAATTGAAGGTGCAAAGTCAGTTACCATGTTAACCCGCTCGAAACGATACTTCAGCGACTGCACAGAAAATTGGGACCAAGAGCTTATTCAGTCTGATCTGAAGGAACTTCCAATAGATTATAATCAACTGTTGAAAGGTCAGATTGAAACACATCAGGCCATTTACGATCGGGTGAAAATCGATTTCAATGCCAGCGAAGCAGAACGGAAACTTCCAAATGAAAAATTATTACAGATGCAGCGTGAATCGCAAAAGCCGGTACTGGCACTTTGGGAACGAATTTTCGATTCAGGCCGTTATTTATACCTGTCGTCAAGTAGTGATTATGCTGCGCCCGACTTATTGGGTATTTGGACCGGAGACTGTAATGTTGGCTGGAGTGGTTACTACCACCTCGATGCCAACCTGAATCTTCAGATTGCCGCAGGTAATATTGGTAATATGCCGGAAGCAATGGAAGGATATTTCACACTAATGGAACGTTTAAGCGAAGGTTTCCGTGTAAATGCCGACAAACTATTAGGATGTCGTGGTCTGCTGGGTGGAGGAAATACCGCCGGGCTGAATGGTTTAATATCAGCGCTCAATTATTATTATCCTTATCAATATGTTACCGGAGAGATGGGTTGGCTTTTGTATCCGTTTTCGGAGCATTACCTGATTACCGGCGATGTTGAGTTTTTGCGTGAACGCCTGTACCCGATGTTGAGGGAAATGGCTGATTTCTACGAAGATTTTCTTGTTGAAACAGATAAAAACGGTAAATACATTTTTGCAGGTTCTATTTCTCCGGAGACCAGACCCGCGGGAGTCGAGCTATCACTTGTAAATAACTCATCTTTTGATATTGCCGGAGCCAAGTTTTGTTTGAAAACATTAATTGATGCGAGTAATATTCTTGAGATTAATCAGGGAAAAGACGGTGTTGAAAAATGGCAGGGCATGTTAGATAAAATGCCTCCGTATTTGATAAACGAAGAAGGTGCTTTTAAAGAATGGGCCTGGCCGGGTCTTGGAGAAACATACGGGCACCGCCACTCAAGTCTTTTACTGGCAGCTTGGCCAATGTACGAGATTACTCCGGAAGCCACACCTGAACTTTACAAAGCTGCCCGGTTTGCATTGTCGAAAAAAGATGAGCACAGATTTGAAGATGCAGGGCATGGATTATTGCAGGCTGCACTACATGCCTGTAAATTAAAATACGGTGAATCAGTTGGTGATAAACTGATGCGTTTAACCAGTGAAGATTTCTACTTTAATTCGTTAAGTTCAGCGCACTATGTAAATAATCGCGTGTTCTGTACCGATGTTTGTAATTCTGTTCCGGCAGTTATGATTGAGATGTTGGTAGGTTCAAGTGCCGATATGCTAGAGTTGTTGCCGGCATTGCCTTCCTATCTTGCAAAAGGTGAAATTTCAGGAATAAAAGCACTTAACAGGGTTACTGTTGAAAATATGAAATGGGATCTTGAAAAGGGTACTGTAGAATGTATTCTGAAATCAGATATCGATCAAACAGTTACTTTAATCGAACGTCAGGGAATTAACAACTTGGATACCAAAGCGAAAGTTCAGGAATCCAAAATTGGCAACATTGCCCGCGAAATCACGCTTAAAGCAGGAACAAGCACTCCGCTTAAACTTAGCGTAGGTAAAGCAGGCTTGAAAAACGTGGCACTTCATCGTGCGGTTTACCAATCAAGTGCTTTGAATTATGATAATACCGGACATTTGGTAACTGATGGAATCATTTCATCAAGTAAAAAAGAAGGAAATACCTGGGCTAAGTATGGCGATTCTCCTTCTGGTGAAGAGGTTAAATGTGCTTTCGATAATGATCCAAAAACAAAATTCCTGAGTTTTCATTCAGAAGGTTGGGTGCAATATCGATTTAGTGAGGACAGAGCTTATGCCGTTAATAAATATATCATTACATCCGGTAACGACGATCCTCTGCGCGATCCGCAGGATTGGACTTTCGAAGCTTCAAACGATGGAAAGAATTGGACCGTTCTTGATACCCGCAGTGGGATAAAGTTTAACGAACGTCTGGAAAATCAGAAATTCAAAATAGATAATACTAAAAAATTCAAGTTTTATCGTTTTGATGTTTCTAAAAATAATGGCTCAGACAAGTTGCAGTTTTCCGAAGTTGGTTTGTACACTAACGATTTTAACTGTATCGAAACTATTGGTTTTGCAAGTGTTTGGAAAGCTGATGCATCTCAACCACAATGGTTAAAAATCGACTTGGGCGTTTCCTGTAAAATCAGTAATGTGAGGTTATTCTGGGATGCCGGATATGCAAAAGATTACAAGATTGAGGTTTCTGAAAACGGAGAAGACTGGAAAGAAGTATTCTCGACGACTATCGGAAACGGACGATTTGATGATATTAATTTCCCTGAAGTTTCAGCACATTATGTGCGTATGTATGCAACCCGATGCAGTACGGGAGAGGGCTACTCACTTACCGAATTTGAGGTATATGGTGAAGGTGGTGCTGCTGTAACTGCTAAACCACAACCGGCTATTCAGGAAGATGGAAAATTGTTTTTAACCGGTGGCAACTGGAAACTCCAACGTGCACCTGAGGTTAAAGAAACCGGTGAGGAAATATCAAAATCTGGATACGACAGCGACTCATGGCAAATTGCTACCGTTCCGGGAACTGCCTTGGTGAGCTATTTGAATAACGGGGCTATTCCTGATCCTAATTTTGGCGATCAGCAGCTCCAGATTTCTGATGCCTATTTTACAGTCGATTACTGGTATCGCAATACATTTACCATTCCTTCATCATACCGCGGAAAACGTGTCTGGTTGAACTTTAATGGCATCAACTGGAAAGCTGATGTGTATGTAAATGGCAACAACGTTGGAAAAATTGAAGGCGCTTTTATCAAAGGGATGTTTGATATTAGTAAGTATGTGAAAGCTGGCGAAGAATGTAATCTTGCCGTATTTATTCATAAAAATGATACTCCCGGAAATGTGACGGTTCAAACCCTGCAAAGCGCAGGAGGAAACGGAGGTGTTCTTGGTGCTGATAACCCGACTATTCACGCAAGTATTGGTTGGGACTGGGTGCCAACTATCCGTGGCCGTAACGTTGGTATTCAGGACGATGTTTTCCTTTCGGCATCTGGCGATGTAACCATTCAATACCCGTTTATCAAAACAACACTTCCGTTGCCTGATACGACATCGGCAACATTGGATATTGAAGTTGAACTGAAAAACAATTCAGACCAAAAAGTAGCTGGTGTTTTAAAAGGATCAATGGACTCGGGTGATATTACCTTCAGCAAAGAGGTTGAAGTTGAAGGCAACAAAGTATCAGTTTTAAAATTCACAAAAGATGAGTTTGCACAATTGGTATTGAAGAATCCAAAACTTTGGTGGCCGAATGGTTATGGTCAGCAAAATATGCACAAAATGACCTTCTCCTTCGAGGTGGATGGAAAAGAATCAGACGTACTGGTTACTCCTTTCGGTATCCGCCAGGTTACCACCACCACCGACGATATGCTTTCAATTTATGTGAATGGCCGCCGTATAACCATGAAAGGTGGAAACTGGGGCTTAAGCGAATCGATGATGCGCCTTGATGCACAAGGTTATGATGACCGTGTGCGCATGCACAAAGAAGAGAACTTTACGATGATCCGCAACTGGGTGGGAATGACAGGTGATGAAGCATTTTACGATGCCTGCGACAAATATGGTGTAATGATCTGGGACGACTTCTGGTTGGCCAACCCGGGTGATGGGCCAAATCCTGATGATCCTGATATGTTTATGGAAAATGCGCTGTACAAAGTGAAACATTTTCGCAATCACCCGGCCATTGCCTTGTACTGTGGCCGTAACGAAGGAAACCCACCGGCAACCTTATTTGATAAATTAGTTGAGTTAACTGCAACTTACGATGATACCCGTCCTTATATTCCACACTCGGCTGATAAACTGGTTAGTGGTTGGGGACCTTACAGTGTTCAACATCCTCGTTGGTACATGGGGCGTCATAACCGCAAGCTTCACTCAGAAATGGGTATGCCAAACGTTCCGACTTTTGAAAGTATCAAAGCGATGTTGCCGGAAGAAAACCTGTGGCCCATTAACGAAATGTGGGGTATCCACGATTACTGTAACAGTGTTCAGGGCTGTAACCGCTTCACTGATGCTGTGAATAATAACTATGGTGAGGCAACAGGAATCGAAGATTTCTGTCGTAAAGCGCAAATGGTGAACATGGAAAACCACAAGGCGATGTTCGAGGCAATTGCCAATGTCCGCAGTAATGGCTTGCTCATGTGGATGAGCCAGTCGGCATGGCCGTCAATGGTGTGGCAAACATACGACTACTACCTGGAGCAAAATGCCGGTTTCTTCGGATGTAAAAAAGCTTGTGAACCGCTGCATATATTGTGGGACAACTCTACCAACGATATCAAGGTTACCAACAATAGCAATAAGAGTTATAAAAATCTGACAGCTGAGGCAAAGATTTACAACCTCGACGGGACAGAGAAATCTTCAAAATCGGTAACCATTGATTCCAATATTGATGATGTAACTGAATGTTTTAAGCTGGAAATTCCATCCGATATCTCGGCGACCTATTTTGTTAAGTTAAAATTGATGGACGGCGATAAAGTGCTTTCAGATAACTTCTATTGGTTTGGTAAGAAATACCAGGATCACACAGCACTTTCAGAAATGAACGATGTGACATTGAAAGGTGAAGCATCGGTTGAAACAAAAGGAGACAGCCAGTTTATGACTGTTGAGTTTAGTAACCCAGGTAAAGATGTTGCCTTGACTGTTCGTGCCAAGTTATTGACAAGCCCATCGGACGAGCGCGTATTGCCTGCATTTTACAGCGACAATTACTTCTCGTTATTACCGGGCGAGTCAAAAACCATAACCATTGAATACCGCACAGAATGTCTGCTTGGTGGTAAGCCAAAGTTGATGGTTGAAGGATGGAACATTGTTCCTGCGGAGGTTGAAATAAAGTAAGCGCATTATGATGATTAGAAAAAATGTATTTGGCCTTTTAATCACGATCATTTGCTTGACTATGAGTGCAAATGTCAGGGGACAGTATAACTACAACCATGTTTTTAACCCGATGAAAGGGTTTGTCGATGTAACGGAAAAACCTTTGCGCGATGAGCTTATTTTAAATGGGAAATGGCAGTTTATGCCTGTGTTTGAAAAGGATATCGAAAAGTTTATTAAGCCGGATAATTTTAACTGGGAGAATGTTCCGTTAAAGGTTCCATCGCCCTGGAATGTAAACTCCTTTGCGGAGCGCGATGGTGGCGATTTTCTTGCTTACCCTTCATACCCTCAAAAGTGGGAAGAAGCTCAAATGGGTTGGATGAAAAAGGATTTTGAGCTTCCTGAAGCCTGGGCTGATAAATTGGTAAAGCTTCATTTTGAGGCGATCGCAGGTTTTGCGAAGATTTATGTAAATGGCGAGTTGGCCGGTGAGAACCTTGATATCTTTTTCCCGACAGAGTTGGATATCACCAGCTTGCTTAAACCAGGGAAAAATGAAATACTGGTTGGTGTAGCAAAAGCCAGTCTGACCGATGATCAGGGGAAATATGGTCGGCGTAATTATGTGGCAGGTTCATTTTGGGGACAACATATCGCGGGTATCTGGCAGGATGTTTCGTTGATTGCTGTTCCCGAACTTCATATCGCCAATGTTTTTGTACAACCTGATGTTTCCAACGATCTGTTGAATTTTGAGGTAACTATTCAGAACAACTCAGATAAAGAACAAAACATTCAACTGGATGCATCTGTCAAAGAATGGTTTAAAGAGAAAACCGAAGATATAAATCTTGCTCCGGTACAAAACGGAATATTGAAAGACGAAGTTCTTCAAATTGCAAGTAATGATAAAGTTAAAATAGCAGCCAGAGAATCAGTAATTGTCAAGATTTCAGCCAAAGTAGAAGGCAAATTGAATTACTGGACACCGGAAACACCTAACCTTTATGGTTCAGTTATTTCACTTAAAACCGGTAAAAAGAAAATAGCAGACACAAAATACACACGCTTTGGCTGGCGCCAGTTTACTATTGATGGAACCCACTTTTTGCTAAATGGAGAACGCATTGTTTTAAAAGGCGATTCCTGGCATTTTATGGGAATCCCGCAAATGACTCGCCGATATGCCTGGGCCTGGTTTCAAATGCTAAAAGATGCCAACGCCAATGCAGTTCGTTTACATGCGCAGCCTTATCCGTCGTTTTACCTCGAAGTGGCAGATGAAATGGGAATTTGCGTGTTAGACGAAACCGGTATATGGTCAAGTGACGGCGGGCCTAAAATGGATTCGGATGCTTATTGGGAGTATTGCAAAGAGCATGTGAAAAGTCTGGTAATACGCGACCGTAATCATGCTTCCGTATTTGGCTGGAGTGTTTGTAACGAGACGCTTCCCGTTGCGATTCATGTTTTCCACGCACCTGAAAGCATTGTACAGCGCCAGGTTGACGAGATCAATAATTGGGTAGCTATCGTTAAGGAAAATGATCCAACCCGCGACTGGATTTCTGGAGATGGTGAAGATATGCGCCCGACTGATTTACCAACAGTTATCGGGCATTACGGCGATGAAAACTCGATGAAAAACTGGTCGTCTCAAGGCAAACCATGGGGAGTTGGAGAAACCGGAATGGGTTACTACGGAACACCAAAACAAATCTCGGCAGTAAACGGAAACCGCGCTTATGAATCACAATTAGGACGTATGGAAGGTTTAGCGACAGAAGCCTACGATTTAATAGGAAAACAACTGGGCTACGATGCATCTTACGCCAGTGTTTTCAATATTATCTGGTATGGTTTAAAACCACTTCCGTTTGGTTTAAAAGATACATCAAGGCCTTCAGTTCCTGAGGATGGTATATTCTTCCCCGAGTTTCAGGAAGGGATTCCCGGAATGCAACCTGAAGGTTTGGGGCCGTATACAAGCACCGTTAACCCGGGGTATGATCCAGCTTTGCCTTTGTATGAACCGTGGCCAATGTTTACCGCCATTCAGGCAATTAATGCGGAACCACAACAACCATTCAAAATTGAAGAAAAGAACACGCTGGGAGATATGCAGGCCTCATCTGAAAAAATAGAACAGGTTGGAATCATTAGTGAAGAAAATAGTGACTTAAAAGAATACCTGGTCAATATGGGAGTTCCTTTTGTTGATTTGAATGCATCACAAGAAGCAACTTGTGGCCTTTTAATCATCGATGGGCGAACAGCTGTGTTGGGTACAGAAGACCAGCAAATCATAAAAAGCGCAATTGAGTCAGGAGCAAAAATATTGGTTTGGGGAGTTGCCGCAAAGAATCTTTCGGGTTTGAATGAAGTGTTGCCTTACTCAATCAAACTTACCGATCGTGAAACAACTTCGTTCATATTAAAATCAGCTGATCCGATGTTGGCAGAACTGGGAAATAAAGACTTTTATTTTACCGAGCTTACTCGCAGGCCTGTTATGACAGCCGGATTAAGCGGCGAATTCGTGAAAAACGGAACCGTTCTGGTTGAAGCCTGTAATACTGACTGGAGAAGATGGAATTCTCGTCCTGAATACCTCAAAACCGCGGCAGTTTATCGCAGCGAAGAGGAAGCCAAACCGGAAGGTGCGGCTATCGTAAAAGCTACGTCTGATAACACTGATTTTTATGTAAGTAGTATTGATTTGTTACAACTCAAATCGGAGGGAGAGGGGCTGTTCAAAAGTCTTTTAACCAACCTCGGAGTGCAGTTGGAAGAAGTACCTGTAAATAGTTTGCATGCTTTGTCGGCCGGCGGTGAACTGGAGCGGGCATTAGTTCTTGGTCTGGAAGCAGGCTATGAGAAAATGACGAACGATCAGTTTACTGATCAGCTAGAAAAGAACGGTGCATCTGAAATGGTGCAGACCAGCGCAGAAGGTTTCCTTGAATTTGGCAGGAAAGAAGAAGCTGCAATCAGTTTCTGGGTTTATAGTCCCCGTTCGATGGTTGACCTGTTAGTGGAGCCGGATATGCCGAAACTGGATTTGAGGGTAGAAGGCAATCAGGAAGCAAGCATTTTTGTAAACGGAAAATCTTTTGCTGCTGCCTCAGGTACTCAGAGGCTTGAGAACCTTCCGCTTGAAAAAGGTTGGAACCATCTTTTCGTAAAACTAAAAAGACAGGAAGGCAAAAGAGACTGGCGGACAAAAATAAAGCTTGAATCGAATAAGGAAGAGTTTTTAAGGGAGATGAATTCTTCTGTAGGACAATAAACCTTTGCAAAAATTGAATTAAAAGAACTAAAGTGTTTAATCGTAAATATCCTTGAAATATGAGATATCTAATAAAAAGTTTTTTTCTGAGTTTGTTTATTGCTGTTTTGATCAGTTTAGGACAATCATCGGTTGCCAATGACTTAAAGAAAGGAAAACTAAAGGACAAAGATCATATTGTCATTACCGGAGAATGTGCGGACAATAGCCAGTTCGATTATCCTTTTCAAAACCCTGATCTTTCGTTTGAAGAACGGGTAAATGATTTAGTTGGCAGATTAACGCTTGAGGAGAAAATTGGTCAGATGATGCACAATGCTCCGGCGATAGACCGCTTGGGAATTTCAAGGTATAATTGGTGGAACGAATGTTTGCATGGAGTAGGCAGATCCGGAATTAACGTAACTGTTTTTCCTCAGGCAATTGGAATGGCGGCTACTTTTGATGATGAGGCGCTTCTTAAAATGGCTGCAATAACGTCGGATGAGGCACGTGCTATTCACCATGAATCGAACAGGACAGGACAGGAGGGGCAACAATATCGCGGACTTACATTTTGGACTCCCAATATTAATATTTTTCGTGACCCAAGATGGGGGCGTGGACAAGAAACTTATGGTGAAGATCCATACCTGACAACACAAATGGGAAAAGCCATGGTACGCGGATTGCAAGGAGATGACCCTAACTATTTAAAGGTTTCTGCCTGTGCAAAGCATTTTGCCGTACATAGTGGTCCGGAACCTGGGAGGAATAAATTTGATGTTGCTGTTAATACTTGCGAACTATGGGATACTTACCTGCCAGCATTTGAAGCTTTGGTTACTGAAGCAAATGTGTCGTCTGTGATGTGTGCTTACAACCGATACGACGGACAACCATGTTGCGGAAACGATTTATTAATGATGGATATTCTACGTAATCAATGGGAGTTTGATGGTTACGTCACGTCGGATTGTGGTGCAATAAATGATTTTTTTGCCAATCACAAAACACATCCAAATCCGGCAAGTGCCGCTGCCGATGCAGTACTTCATGGGACTGATTTGGAGTGTGGAGGTGTTTACCGGAATCTTGCAGAGGCGGTTAAAAACAAGCAGATTACTGAAGATGAAATTGATGTATCGGTGAAGCGTTTGTTTATGACAAGGATGAAATTGGGAATGTTTGATCCTGAAGGTATTGCTCCTTATTCTGATATTCCGATGAGCGTTGTTGAGTCGAAAGGCAACAAAGAACATGCTTTGAAAATGGCGAGAGAGTCGATGGTGCTACTTCGTAACAATAAAAAATTTCTTCCCCTTTCACCCAAAATTAAAAAAGTGCTTGTAATGGGGCCAAATGCAAATAACGAGGAAATTTTACTTGGAAATTACAACGGAGTTCCATCTGAAACCATAACTCCTTTCGAGGCTATTAAAGCAAAGAATCAGATTGAAGTTTCTTATGTACAGGGAACATCTTATGTAAATGAAGATAAAGATATGGAAGCTGAGGCTTTGGCATCCATCAAAAATGCCGATTTGGTAATTTTTGTTGGAGGGATTTCTCCAAGGCTTGAAGGAGAAGAAGGAGACGCGGGCAAAGATGGTTTGGATGGATTTATTGGCGGCGATCGTACAAACATTGCATTGCCTGCAATTCAAACCGAAATGATGAAAAAAGTGAAAGCTGCCGGGAAACCACTGGTTTTTGTCTGTATGTCGGGAAGTGCCATTGGTTTTGAATGGGAAGCACAAAATGCCGACGCAATTATTCAGGCCTGGTACGGGGGACAGTCAGCGGGAACTGCTGTTGCTGATGTGATTTTTGGCGATTATAATCCTGCCGGACGTTTGCCACTTACTTTCTACCGCAATTTAAACGATTTGCCTCCAATCGAAGATTATTCGATGACAAACAGTACCTATCGCTACTACAACGGCGAAGTACTTTATCCTTTTGGTTTTGGATTGAGCTATACTGATTTTGACTACAAATGGGGAAGCAAACCAAAATCAATTTATACTGAAAACGAGACGATTTCTTTTTCTGTAAAAATTAGGAACGCTGGTAAGCTGGACGGAGATGAAGTGGTTCAGGCTTACATAAAATATCCTGAAGAAATAGGATTGCCAAAAGAGGAGTTACGGGAATTCAAAAGATTGAACCTTCGTGTTGGTGACGAGAAGGAAGTAACAATGACTATTTCTGTGAACGATCTGAAAAAATGGAATGAAGTTCATAACGAAAAAGAGTTGATAAAGGGGGAGTATTCTTTATTTATTGGAGGAAATTCAGCCGACAGCCAACTTAGTTTCGATTTTAAGGTAGCGAATTAACATGAATACAGTAACGAATTATTCTTAAAATATCGGTATTGGTTTTATGGAACCACAAGTGAATGAAATCGGCAAAACAATATCCCGATAAAATTCAAAAGAAGAATGTTTTAAATAAAAAAACGCTTTAAAGCGACAAACCTAAATAAAGATGACTTTAAAAAAAATGAAAATTAGTTTAGCTCAGGAAATTAAGGAAAAATCAAACTATAAAGCTGGCTTTGTTATTTTGTTTCTGTTTTTATTTGTGTTGTCGGGAACAATTTCTGCACAAAGTTTCACTGCTGCAACAGCTTCAACAAATCAGCCTGAAGCCGGAAAGGCATTTGACGCAAATAAGAAAACAGGATGGGAACTAAGTAACGAGGACCTGACAAAAGACCAGTACATTATGTTTGTGCTGGCATCGCCCGGCGATGTAAAAGAGGTGCATTTGCAGGCAGATGGTTTTAGCGCTGAGAATCTGAAAAAAATGATGGATTTGTATATCACTTACGATCCAATGAATCTTGGTGAACCTCTCGATTTTGATATTAAAGGCAAGGGGAATTTTGTGTTGTCTTTTGCCCCAAAATACGGAGCACATTTGCGTTTGCAATTCAAGCGGGGCATTGCAACTTCCACCGTATCTCTAAATGAAGTGGGAGTATCTTATGCTGAGGCTGAAACAAAGGCGGTTGAAGGAGATCGTCCCTGGATGGATGCTGATTTGCCGGTTAAAGCACGTGTTGATCTGCTACTGGCCGCTATGACACCGGCTGACAAAATGGAACTTTTAAGAGAAGGGTGGGGTATTCCCGGAATTCCTCATTTGGGGATCCCTTTTTTAAATAAAGTGGAAGCTATTCATGGCTATTCATACGGAAGCGGTGCAACTATTTTTCCACAGGCAATTGGTTTGGGAGCGAGCTGGGACAAAAAACTGGCAGAAGAAGTTGCCGGCGTAATCGGAGACGAGACAAAAGCCGCACATACCTTACAGGCCTGGTCGCCGGTTTTAGATGTTGCACAGGATGCCCGATGGGGACGCTGCGAAGAAACATATGGCGAGGATCCGGTTCTGGTTTCACAGATTGGAGGCGCGTGGATCAAAGGATATCAATCAAAAGGATTACTGGTTACCCCCAAACATTTTGCGGCTCATGGTGCCCCGCTCGGAGGTCGTGACTCGCATGATATTGGTCTTTCAGAACGAGAAATGAGGGAAATTCACCTGGTACCTTTTCGTCATGTTTTCAGAACATACAATTGCCAGTCGGTAATGGAGTCTTATTCCGATTACCTGGGAGTTCCGGTTGCCAAAAGCAAGGAATTACTGCACAGGATTTTACGTGAAGAATGGGGCTTTGAAGGTTATATTGTTAGTGACTGCGGAGCCATTGGTAATATGACCAGCCGCAAGCATTATGTTGCGAAAGATGAAGTGGAGGCGGCAAATCTTGCATTGGCTGCAGGTATTGCAACTAACTGCGGCGATATTTACAATAACAAATCAGTGATTGAAGCGGCCCAAAACGGAGAATTGGATATGGAGGCTCTTGATGCAGTTTGTAGCAGCATGCTGGAGACAATTTTCAGAAACGGGCTTTTTGAGGATAATCCTTCAAAGCCTTTAGACTGGAATACAATTTACCCGGGCTGGAACAGTCCTGAGCACAAGGAAATGGCTCATCTGGCAGCTTTGAAATCAATTGTTTTGTTGGAAAACAAAAACGAAATTCTCCCGTTTTCAAACGATTTAAAGTCGATTGCAGTAATAGGCCCCGGAGCAGATGATCTTCAACCCGGAGATTACACCGCCAAACTACAGGAGGGACAATTGAAATCAGTATTAACAGGCCTGAAGCAAAGAGCCGGAGATAACATAGAAATCAATTTTGCCAAGGGATGTGAATTTATTTCAGATAAGGAAGAAGATTTTAATGAAGCTTTGGAAGCTGCCAAAAGTTCGGATATTGCCGTTCTTGTTTTGGGTGATTGCTCAACAAGTGAATCGACACAGGGCATAAAAAAGACATCGGGAGAAGCAAATGACTATGCAAGTCTGATTTTGCCTGGAAACCAGCAAAAGCTGCTTGAAGCTGTTTGTGAAACAGGAAAACCGGTTATTCTGGTTCTTCAGGTTGGCCGCCCTTATAACCTCTCTTATGCAAAAGAACATTGTGCCGCAATTTTAGTAAACTGGCTACCCGGACAAGAAGGTGGCCCTGCAACAGCCGATGTTTTGTTTGGCGATTATAATCCTGCCGGCCGTTTGCCAATGACTTTCCCGAGAGATGTGGCGCAGTTGCCCTTGTACTACAATTTCAAAACTTCCGGGCGTGGTTACAATTATGTTGACATGCCATTTTATCCTTTATATTCTTTTGGCTATGGCTTGAGCTACACAAACTTTAATTATTCGAACCTGAAAGTAAACGAAAATGCTGATGGCACAGTTGACATCGCAGCTACGGTTACAAATGTAGGTGAACGCGATGGGGAAGAAGTGGTTCAGTTGTATGTAACCGATATGTATGCCAGTGTGAAAACGCGTGTGATGGAGTTAAAAGACTTTGACCGTATTCAGCTGGCGGCAGGAGAATCCCGTGAAATACAATTTAAATTGACACCCTACCAGTTGTCGTTGTTAGATGAGAACATGGACAGGGTAGTTGAAAGCGGACAGTTCAAAATTCTGCTTGGAGGGAAAAGTCCTGAATATGTTGCTGCCGACCGGATTAAGGATAGTGTAGGTTTTGAAACTTCAGCAGATGGCGTTTCAACAATGCTAAACTACACCCATTCTTTTAAAGCAGACTTTGATTTGAGTTTTGCCCAGATCGATCAGGCTACAGTGGAAGGTAAAACACTGGTAAATATCAATGTGAAAAATGATGGAACCATTACAGATGTCGGCAAAGTGAAAATATTTGTAGACGGAGTTCAACAGGAAGAAATTCATCATTATGAGTTGACTCCTGGTGAAGAAAAAATAATTCAATTTAAATTAGAAGGGCGTAATATGAAAAATTTGGTGGCTGTTGCCAAATACAAAAGCATCGCGCAAACTTTGTAATTAAAAACTAATCAAATACAAGAATGAAAAATAATCTGATTATCATTTCACTTTTGCTCGTAAGCTGGGCAGTTGGGGCTCAAAACGTAAATTCGCCTGCCAGTCAGCGTGAAGGCAGAATCACAGCAAGATGGGCTGACCGGGCAGAAGTTAAAAACGGTGCATCAAAGCCCGACGGTCAATATGTTTTATGGTATCAGCAACCTGCTAAAATATGGGAGGAAGCTATGCCGCTTGGTAACGGAACACTGGGAGCAATGGTTTTTGGTGGTGTTGCCGACGAGCGAATTCAGTTAAACGAAAGTTCGTTGTGGGACGGTTATCCGCTGGATCCAAACGATCCTTCATCAACTGAGTATCTTCCTGAAGTACAACGCTTGCTTTTTGAAGGTAAGAATAACGAAGCTGTGAAATTGGCAGAGCAACACATGATGGGACGTCCCCGCGGAGTGAAGCCTTTTCAGTCGTTGGGCGAGCTTTGGTTTGACACGCCAATTCTGAACGTTTCGAATTATGTCAGGAGTCTGGATTTGGCAACTGCGGTAACAACCACCAGTTTTTCTGCTGACGGAGCAGATTATAGCAGAGAAGTTTTTATTTCGCCGGTTGACAAAGTGATGGTTGTTCATTTTACAACAAAGGGCAAAGACGGAATTAGTTTCAATCTTACTTTAACGCGACAAAAAGATGCGGTTTGCGAACCCGTTTCAGGAGATTCAAATTCAATAGTAATGAAAGGTCAAATCGATACTAAAGATGAGACCGGCAAACAGCGAGGCCTGAGTTTTGCTGCCCAGGTAAAAGCCATTACAAAGGGCGGAAAAGTAGAGCTTGAAAATGATGTGTTGAAAGTATCGGGTGCAAAAGAAATAACATTGCTGGTAAGCGGTGCCACAAACTATCCGGGTTTGGATAAAATGTTGGAAGGTGCCGATCCTTCGATTGACCCGGCTGCTATCTGTGCCGAAACAATTGCAAAAGCTGAATCGAAAAGCTACAAAAAATTAAAAGCAGACCATATTGCAGAACACCAGCGTTTATTTAACCGTGTTGGTTTGACTTTAGGTAAAACAGAAGCTTCAACATTGGCACTTCCAACGGACAAGCGCTTGGAATTGGCCAGAGAAAAAGGAACTCCCGACAACGGTTTGGTAGAAACTTTCTTTCAGTTTGGACGTTATTTGCTTATTTCAAGTTCGCGTCCGGGAACGATGCCTGCAAACCTGCAGGGAATCTGGGCATGGCAAATGAACCCGCCGTGGAATGCCGACTACCACACTAACATCAATTTTCAGATGAACTACTGGCCGGCAGAAATCACCAACCTTTCAGAATTGCACATGCCAATGTTCGATTTAATGGATGCATTGGTAGAACCGGGTGCCAAATCCGCAAGAGTGCTTTACGGAGCTGATGGCTGGGTGGTGCACCACCTTACCGATGCTTGGGGATTTACAGCGCCTGCTGATGGGCCGCAGGGAATTTGGCCAATGGGAGCTGCGTGGCTTGCCCAACACCCCTGGGAACATTACGCGTTCACAGGCGATGAAGCATTCCTGAAAGAGAGGGCTTATCCTTTAATGAAAGGTGCTGCTGAGTTTATTTTTGATTTTCTGATAGAAGCGCCGGAAGGCACAGCTTGTCCGGGAAAACTGGTAACCAACCCTTCGTATTCACCCGAAAATGCTTTCTTTTTACCTGACGGAAGTACAACGGTTTTTACCTACGGTGCCACAATGGACCTGGAAATCATCCATGATTTGCTGACACACTGTATTAAAGCCTGTGATATTTTGGGTGTAGATGCCGCTTTCAAGCAAGAGCGTGAAGAAACGCTGGCGAATTTGGCCCCAATCCGAATAAGCGAGAAAACCGGTAGAATTATGGAGTGGGCAGAAGACTATAAAGAAGTAGAACCACATCACCGTCATACTTCACATTTATTTGGCCTGCACCCCGGAAACCAGATCACAACTTTGGGAACGCCGGAACTGGCTGAAGCAGCGCGTAAAACGTTGATAGCCCGTGGCGACGATGGAACAGGCTGGGGATTGGCCTGGAAAATAAATATGTGGAACCGCCTGCAGGATAGCGATCATGCCTATAAACTGCTTTCTGTATTGCTGGCATCGAAAACATTGCCAAACCTGTTCGACAATCACCCACCTTTCCAGATTGACGGAAACTTTGGTGCAACAGCAGCTATTGCTGAAATGTTGTTACAAAGCCAGTCGCAAAATGAAGACGGCAGTTATAATCTTCAATTGTTGCCATCATTGCCAACGCCGTTAAAAGACGGATCGGTAAAAGGACTAAAAGCAAGAGGGGGATTTGTTGTTGATCTGAATTGGAAAGACGGCAAAGTAACCCACGTTAGTATTCTTTCTGAAAATGGCAATCCTCTGCATGTTTCCGATGGAACAAATAAGTATGATGCTGAAACAGCTCAAAACGAAATAATAAAACTGGATGAATCACTTAACAAAAAATAAAATGAAACAATTAGTAAAAATAGCGCTGTTTGTGTTAGCAATAGCGTTTTTAGCTTCCTGTACAACAAGTACAGCAGAATCCGGTTCTGTGGCAAAAGAACCGGTCGAATATGTCAATCCGTATATGGGAAACATCAGCCATTTGCTGGTGCCAACTTTTCCAACAATTCATTTACCAAACAGCTTATTGCGTGTATATCCCGAGCGTCGTGATTATACTGAAATTGAATTGAATGGTTTACCTTTGATTGTAACCAGCCACCGCGGAAGTTCTGCTTTTAATTTAAGTCCTTTTCAGGGCGAAGAGCGCGAGTTGAGGCCGGTCATCCAATTTCGTTATGACCAGGAAGAACTGACTCCTTATTCCTATTCAGTTTACCTCGATGAACAAAATATCCAGGTTGATTATGGTCTATCGCATCAATCGGCAGTCTACGAAATTCAGTTTGAGAAAGATGCTCCCGCCTATTTAATTCTGAATTCCAAAAACGGAGGGATGAACTGGGATGGGAAAGCCATAAGCGGTTACCAGTTGATAGAAAATAATACGAAAGTTTATTTGTATATGGTGCCGGCAGAGTTGCCACAGCAGGTTTCCAGCTTAAACCGATCGGGACTTTCAGAAGCAACCAGTGCCGAAGGACGAAATGCCAGTCTGGTACTAAAATATCCGGCGGGAACAAAAACACTTGCCTTACATTATGGAATTTCCTTTATCGACGAGCAGCAGGCCAAAGCCAACATGGAGCGTGAAGTAGCAGGGAAAACTGTTGCAGCACTTCAGGAAGCCGGGCGTGCAGCCTGGAACGACGCTTTAGGGAAAATAGCGGTAAAAGGCGGAACCAACGATGAACAAACGGTTTTTTACACCTCGCTTTACCGTTGTTACGAACGTCCGGTTTGTATATCTGAAGGTGGCCGTTATTACAGTGCTTTCGACGGAACAGTGCACGAAGACAACGGCCGTCCGTTTTATACCGACGACTGGATCTGGGATTCTTACCGTGCACACCATCCGTTAAGAGTTTTGATCGATTCGAAAAAAGAAGAAGATATCCTGAATTCATTTGTATTGATGTCGGAACAAATGGATAATTTCTGGTGGCCAACTTTCCCTGAAATCACAGGCGACAGCCGCCGTATGAACTCGAACCACGGTGTGGCATCGGTAATTGATGCTTACCGCAAAGGCCTGCGTAACTTCGATCTTGAAAAAGCATACGAAGCCTGTAAAGGTGCGATTACCGAAAAAACTTTGGCACCCTGGTCGGGAATGCCAGCCGGTAAAATGGACCAGTTTTATAAAGACCATGGTTACATTCCTGCCTTGTACGAAGGCGAAAAAGAAACCATTCCGGAAGTACATTCTTTCGAACGTCGTCAGCCGGTAGCTGTAACTTTAGGTACATCGTACGACGAGTGGTGTTTGTCGCAAATTGCTGAGGAGCTTGGAAAAGACGAAGATGCCGAATACTTTAAAAAAGCATCTTTCAACTACCGTAACATTTTCAACGAAGAAACTAAATTCTTTCATCCAAAAGATAAGGACGGGAAATTCATTGAACCATTTGATTATAAATTTTCAGGAGGCATGGGGGCCCGTGGTTACTATGGCGAGAACAATGCCTGGGTTTACCGTTGGGATGTTCAGCACAATATTCCCGATCTGATTAATTTGATGGGAGGAAATGAGGAGTTTGTGAAAAATCTGGATGCGATGTTCACCGAACCTTTGGGACGTGGAAAGTATGCATTTTATGCTCAGTTGCCTGATCACACTGGTAATGTAGGGCAGTTTTCAATGGCCAACGAACCTTCGTTGCATATTCCGTATTTATATAATATGGCTGGTCAGCCATGGAAAACACAGAAGCGCCTACGTAAATTGTTGCACGAATGGTTCCGTAACGATTTGATGGGCGTTCCCGGCGATGAAGACGGAGGTGGCATGTCGGCTTTCGTTGTATTTTCTTCCATGGGCTTTTACCCTGTAACACCGGGTGAACCCGTTTACACCATTGGAAGCCCGATGTTTGAACACGTTTCCATTACTCTTGAAAACGGAAAGACATTTGAAGTTGAAGCAACAAATGCTTCAGATGTAAATAAATACATACAGTCGGCAAGCTTGAACGGCGAAGCACTGGATACGCCATGGATTTCGCACGAAGATATTCAGAACGGAGGTAAACTGGTTTTCGAAATGGGCCCAAAGGCAAACAAAATGTGGGGGCTTGAATAGATTCGTTTTTCTATAGATTTGAGTTTTAATGTTAAGCCTGTGAGTTGTTTAATTCGCAGGCTTTTTTTATTTACATCAATTAACAACGGAATTATTGAGTTAAATCTACTATCCTTGAAATGTAGCACTTCCAAAACTTTCATGATAAGATCTTCGGACAACTGGTATAGTAAAAACATGAAAATCTCGCTAATGCTGATTCCGGATAAGTACTGCTTCGTAAAAGAGCATTGGTAGAAACGGTAAACGATGAATTGAAAAATATTTGCTCAATTGAGCATTCCCGCCACAGATCTTTCGAAAACTTCATCACAAACCTGATTTCAGGATTAATTGCCAATAGCTTTTTCCCTAAAAAGCCTGCAATAAAATATGAGGTGATCAAAACCGATCAAATTGCTCTATTTTAAAATCGAATTCAGGTTAATCGAAAGTCAATTAAATAGTAATGTATTTGTTTGTGAAATTTCGTTCCCCAAAATTGACGAAAAATCATCTTATTCCGGTCTTGGGTGGTCACTTTGGCCGTTTTTCTCATTCCGGCCTTCCCTTTACGATTAATTACAGGAGTCGCTTTTTCAATGATAAATTGCCGTGTTTGTTCTGCTTTATTGATAACGCAGTAAGAATAGATTAAGCGGTCTAAAATAAAAAGATGTTGAGGTGTTAAATTGGTGGGGTTTAACTAAAAATTAACAGACCAATAAGAGGTAAAATCTAAAACGGGAGAAAACAGTTGCCTTTTTGATAGGGGCATACTTTAAAAACTAATGGCAAGAAATACAGGAAAATAGACTGTGAATAATGTTTCAAGTTGCAACATTATTTATAGAGCTGCCCCAAAATTTAAAAATATCGGCACATTAGTTTTAGTCCGTCTTTTTCTTGCACATTAGTTTTGCTCAGCAACCAATAAAACAACAGAAGCTTTGATGAGAAACTTATTACTTACAATTAGCATTTTTATATGCAGTGGCTTGCAGGCCCAAAATATTTCTACTTACACTCAACGCTTAAACGAAAACTGGCAGTTTGTGCGCGAAGATTTAGGCGGTATATGGGAAGCAGTGAGGCCTGTAAAAGAAGGCCAGCCTGAGGCACTTCCGCTCTGGGAAGATATAGAATTACCACATTGTTTTAATGCCAGCGATGCTGTTGATCCGGACGTAAATTACTATGAAGGACCAGGTTGGTATCGGACAAAACTTCATATCGAAAATCCTTACGAAAATGGCAGGACACTGCTTTTATTTGAAGGGGGCGGACAAAAAACTGACGTTTATATCGGGACAGAAAAAGCAGGATCACACGTTGGCGGATACGACGAGTGGACCGTTGATATAACCGAACAACTCGGTAGTTTTCCAAGTGATTTTAATAATGTACCCCTAAGTATTCGCTGCGATAATTCACGTGATTTAGAAATGATCCCTTCTGATCTTTCTGATTTTAATGTTTATGGTGGTTTGTATCGCTATGTGAATCTTATTTATGTACCCGAAACTTATATCTCACAGGTGCATATTCAAGCTGTTATTGGTGATGATGAAAAAACAGGCCAAATAAAAATCGATGGCTTGTTAGCCGGAGACCGTTCAAATAAAACGCAGCTAAAGCTTCAGCTATTTAATCAGCAAAATGAGTTGGTTGAAGAAGAACTGATCAATACTGCAAACGAAACGTTCGAAAGAGAGCTGACCATTAAAAATCCGAAAGTTTGGTCTACAGACGACCCTTATTTATACAATATATCTATCGAGCTAACGGTAAACGGACAGCGTCAGAAATATACTGATCGTTTTGCTTTTCGTTCGTTTCGTTTTGAAGAAAAAGGACCATTCTATTTAAATGGCGAACGCTTGTTATTACGCGGAACGCATAGGCACGAAGATCATGCGGGAGTTGCTGCGGCAATGACTGAGGATATGATTCGCAAAGAAATGCAGATGATTAAAGATATGGGAGCCAACTTTATTCGGTTAGGACATTATCAGCAATCGCGCATTGTTCTTAATCTTTGCGACAGTTTAGGAATTCTTGTATGGGAAGAAATTCCTTGGTGCAGAGGAGGTTTGGGTGGCGCAATTTACCAGGAGCAAGCCAAAAGAATGCTGACCAATATGATTACCCAGCATTTTAATCATCCATCGGTAATAATGTGGGGGCTTGGTAACGAAAACGACTGGCCCGGAGATTATCCTGAATTCGATAAAAATGCCATTCGTGCTTTTATGTCGGAGTTAAACGATCTGGCACATCGTTTAGATAGTAGCCGAAAAACCAGCATCAGGCGTTGCGATTTTTGCAAAGATATTGTTGATGTTTACTCACCTTCGATTTGGGCCGGTTGGTACCGGGGAAAATACACCGAGTATAAAGATGTTTCGCTGGAGGAAATGAAAAGAGTGGACCGCTTTTTTCATGCTGAATGGGGAGCAAGCAGTCACGCAGGACGACACAGTGAGGATCCGGACATGGGGCTTGAGCATGTTAGAACGGGAGGTGGAGCAGACGAACGCTCGGGCGATGCAGCATTGGTAGGTGGACAGGCTCGTGTTTCGCGCGATGGCGACTGGACTGAAACCTACGCTTGTAATTTATTCGACTGGACTTTAAAAGAACAGGAAACGATGCCGTGGTTAACAGGTGCTGCTTTTTGGGCTTTTAAAGATTTTTCAACTCCAATTCGCCCCGAAAATCCAGTTCCTTATGTCAATCAGAAAGGAGTGGTAACACGCGACCTAACTCCAAAAGAAAGTTATTACGTTTTTCAATCTTACTGGAGCAAAAAGCCAATGGTCCACATTTATGGCCATACATGGCCTGTGCGCTGGGGTAAAGCCGGAGAATCGCGACTGGTAAAAGTATACTCTAATTGCGAAGAGGTGGAGTTGTTTCTAAACGGCAAAAGTCAGGGGATAAAAAAGCGTGATGCACAGAATTTCCCTGCAGCCGGGCTGTATTGGAACGTAGAATTCGAATCAGGAAAAAATCACCTTAAGGCAGTTGCCATTTCAACGAAAGAAAAATACGAGGATGAGTTTGAACTCGACTATCAAACCCAAACATGGTTGCCGGCTACACAACTGAAAATTGAAGAAATAGAAATCGATAAGCAGTATAGCTGGATAAAAGTTTCGGCTCTAGACCAAAACAAGGTGTTATGCCTTGATGCGCGAAACAAAGTGAGTTTTTCGGTTGCCGGCGATGTACAGCTAATCGACAATTTAGGAACTCCCAATGGTTCGCGGGTGGTTCAGCTTGCCAATGGAGTGGCAAAAATAAAAATCGAAAAAGAAGGAGAAAGATATAGTGTTGCAGTTCAGTCGCAGGGCTTAAAAACCGCACTACTGACTCAATAAATTTAAAACGAATAAAATTAATAATGAACAGTAGAGTACTATTCGCATTTTGTCTGGGGGCAATTATTTTAAGTAGTTGTTTAACGAAATCAACAAAGGAAAAGGCATACCAACCAGACTTATGGAGCGAACTTCAAGATCAGGAGTACATTCTGGTAAATAATGTAGATGAATTCCTGAAACATTCAACAGAAAGAGGAGAGATGGCCCCGCGTTCGCTAACACCGGAAGGCGATTTGGACATGGTGCCGTCGTCGAATTGGTGCAGTGGTTTTTTTGCCGGTTGCATGTGGCTGATGTACGAGCAAAGTAACGATCCTAAATGGAAAGAAAAGGCGGAAGAGTATACCGCTTTATTAGCCGATCAGCAATACAATGGTAATACCCACGATATGGGTTTTAAAATATTCAATAGCTACGGACAAGGCTATCGCTTAACACATAATCCGGAATACAGGGATGTTTTGGTACAGTCGGCCCAAACGCTGATTACACGCTTTAATCCAACAATAGGTTGTATCCGCTCGTGGGATCATAACCAGGATAAATGGCAGTTTCCAGTAATTATTGACAACATGATGAACCTGGAACTTTTGTTTTGGGCAACGCACGAAACCGGAGATTCGGTCTTTTATAATATAGCCGTATCGCACGCATTAACTACGCTTGAAAATCATTTCAGAGACGACTACAGTTGCTACCATGTTGTTGATTACGATTCAGAAACAGGAAAAGCAGTCGCCCATGCTACACACCAGGGTTTTAGTGATGCTTCTGCCTGGTCGCGGGGTCAGGCCTGGGCATTGTATGGGTATACAATGGTTTACCGCGAAACAGAAAATCCCGTTTTTCTGGAGCAAGCCAAACATATTGCGTCGTATATCCTTTCGCATCCGAATTTGCCCGAAGATTTAATTCCTTACTGGGATTTTGATGCTCCGCAAATTCCGAATGAACCACGCGATGTATCAGCCGCGGCAATAATTGCTTCCGCCTTGCTCGAACTGAAAAACTATGTTCCTGAGGAAAAAAATTACTACGAGGAAAAGGCATTACTCATTCTGAGCAACCTTACCGAAAAATACCGATCACCCAAAGGCCGTAATTACGGTTTTTTACTCACTCACTCAACCGGCTCGAAACCGCATGATTCAGAAGTAAACGTGCCGATTGTTTATGCCGATTATTATTACCTGGAATCATTAATTCGAAATGTATACCAATAAAAATTCATCTAATTAAATTTTGAGATTATGAAGAAGATTTTTAGACTTTTCATCTTTATGAATTGCTTAATGATGTTTCTGAGTCCTTCGTTGCAGGCTCAAAACAACAAATTAAGCGGCACAGTTTCCGACTCGGATGGGCTTCCCGTTCCGGGGGTTACTGTTATGATCAAGGGCACTACAAACGGCTCGATTACCGACGTTGACGGAAAGTACACGTTGGATGTCGCAGCAGACGACCAGACCCTTGTTTTTTCGTTTGTCGGTATGACAACAAAAGAAGTACCAGTTGAAGGCAAAACCATTATTGATGTTACCATGGAGCAAGCTGTGATAGGTTTGGAAGAAGTGGTTGCTGTAGGTTATGGCGTTCAGAAAAAGGTTAATCTTACGGGGGCTGTCAGCTCCATCGACGGAGAATCGATTGTACGCAAAGCTTCATCCGATGTATTAACTGCCATGCAGGGAGAGCTTCCAGGGGTAGCTGTTTTAAGAAGCAGCGGACAACCCGGAGCTGAAACTTCCGGCATTCGTATCCGTGGTTTTTCATCGGTAAACTCTACATCGGCGTTAGTATTGATTGATGGTGTTGAAGGAGATCTTACGCTTGTTAATCCTAACGATATTGAATCGATTTCGATTTTGAAAGATGCTGCTGCCGCTGCCATTTATGGTGCCAGGGCTGCTGCAGGTGTAATGTTAATTACCACAAAATCGGGAAGCAAAGACGGCGAAGTAAAAGTAAATTACAACGGTTACTATGGTATTAATGTGCCTGGTATTATGCCCGAGCGTGTTACTGCCTGGGAAGAACAGGATATGATTAATGATTCTCGTATTGCTTCCAAAGGTTCACCGGAATGGAACGAGGAACAGTCGTCGTGGGTAGCCAATTCAAATTTTAATTATCGTCCAAACATCTCGAAAGGACGTTGGGATTATTTTTCGGCCACAAACTGGGTTGACGAAGGAACAAAGGATTATACAACGCAACAAAGTCACTCTGTTTCTATCAGCGGTGGGAATAGGCAGACAAACTATCTGTTATCGGGTGGTTACTATACTAAAAATGGTTTGTTAAAGTATGGCCCGGATGGTTACGACCGTTACAACCTCAGGTTTAAATTAAATTCGGAAATTAATGAATATGTTTCAGTAGATGCACAGATTAATTATACCGGAGCTTTTACTGAAACCAATCCTTATGGCGTTAGATCTATTTTAGAGCGTTTGTATCGCATCAGGGCACGTCAGCCTATCTATGTTCCTGAAGAGGATATTAACGATACTCCGTATAACGGCGATTTACAGGTAAATCCAATTGATCTGATGATGAACGGTGGTATCACCAAAAACCGTTACGAATCGTACATGGGAAAAGGAAGTGTGACCATTCAGAATATTGTAAAAGGGCTGAAATTAAAAGTAAGTGCTTCGCGCCAAAACGGTTATTATAGTTCGCAGCAAAATCGTCGCCATTTGATTTGGTATAACATGACCGGAACCGGTATTCGCTTCCAGGCAAACAATCCGAACTCGTTGAGAAAAACGAAAAATTCAAGTTTTCACGATAATATTGAAACACTTTTAACCTACGAGTTTAGTACTGGCAAGCACAATTTCAATGTGCTGGCAGGTACTACTTACGAAAATTACCGTAAAGACGAAATTTCGGGATTGGCTAAGAATCTGAATTCAAACGATTTCTTTTCTTTTAATTATTACGATGCTTCAGAGCCCACAAATACCGATCTGTCAGATAAAATTGAAACCTGGGCGATGAACTCGTATTTTGGCCGTTTTAACTACAACTACGATAATCGCTATATTTTTGAAGCCAACGTACGTTACGATGGTAGTTCGCGTTTGGCACCGGGAAACCGTTGGGAAATATTCCCTTCGTTTTCGGCAGCCTGGAGGGTAACCGAAGAAGACTGGTTTGACTTTGAACCTATTTCAAATTTAAAACTAAGAGGATCGTGGGGGCAGTTAGGTAACGGAGCTGTTCTTAGCCTTTACGACTATATCGCAACCATTTCAAGCGGTACTCAAATTACTGATGCTTACTATTATCAGAACGAGCTCGCTTCTAAATCAAAAAGCTGGGAAACCATCGAAACGTCTAACATTGGTCTTGATCTTGGTTTCTACAACAACCGCCTGTCATTTACCGGCGATTATTACTGGAAATTCAATAAAAATATGTTGGCGCCGTACCAGTTGCCAAGTTTAATTGGTATTAATGTTCCGTATTCGAATGTTGGTGAATTAAAAACCTGGGGTTGGGAGTTTGAAGTAAAATGGCAAGACCAGATCAATGAGTTATCGTATCAGGTGGCACTCAATGTTTCTGATAGCCAAAACGAATTGGTAAAATACGAAGGAAAAAATATTGTAACACCGGGCACTGTTGGATTAATTGAAGGTTATCCGCTAAACACTATTTGGGGATACAAAACTGATGGTTACTGGACAAGCCGCGATGAATACCTGGCTTATAAAGAGGCTAATCCCGGCTACAAAAGTTTTAACGACTCAAAAGTTGCAGGGGGCGATGTAAAATATGTGGCCCAGGGAGCTCCAGACCACGAAATTAGTGCCGGCGATGGTACACCTGAAAGTCCGGGCGACCTGGTTAACTTAGGTACATCAAACGGCCGTTATTTATTTGGTCTTAACCTGTCGGCTCAGTACAAAGGTTTCGATTTCTCTGCGTTCTTCCAGGGTGTAGGAAAAAGAACCTTCCTGGTAGCAACTTCAACGATTGCTCCTTTATTCCAGACTTCTACCATGCCATGGTCAATTCACCGCGACTACTGGACTGAAGATAACCAGGATGCTTACTGGCCGCGTATGTACGATGCCAGAGGCAACGACTTTAACTACAAACCTTCTGACAAGTGGGTGCAAAACGGCGCCTATATCCGACTGAAAAATATTCAGGTAGGATACACGCTGCCAATTAATAAAAATATTATCGAAAAAGCCCGGGTATATGTTTCCGGAACCGATGTTTGGGAACACTCAAAAGTATTGTCGGTATTCGACCCCGAGGTTGGAAACAATGCCAGTGCAAGTTATTATCCGTTCTTCCGCACCTGGTCGCTGGGTCTTAACGTAACATTTTAAATCTTGAAAATCATGAGAAGAATATATTCATTACTACTAATAATTATGTTGTTCATGGTAAGCTGTGATTTAGACAGGTTACCTGAAACAACATTTTCGGACAGTGCTTTCTGGAAAACAGAAACTGATTTAAGAGGAGCTAATACCCGCTTGTATAATCAATTAGGAGGTTATTCGCACGATACTCGTTCTGATGAATTAGTAAGGGTTTCACAAGACGGCATTTCAAGTGGAAACTGGACAGTACCTTCTACATCCGGTTCGTGGAGCAATCCGTATAAAGCAATTTTTACTGCAAATAACATCATTGGTAAAGCGGTAAACGCCGAATTAAGCGAAGCAATAATTAATCGTTGGCTTGCTGAAGCTTATTTCTTCAGAGCTTATTTTTATTTCGATTTAGTAAAGAAATATGGTGATGTGCCGTTAATTCTAAAAGCGATTGACGATACCAACGATGAACTGCTTTACTCGGCCCGTACTCCACGCGAAGAGGTGATTCAACAATGCTATGATGATCTGGATTTTGCAGCCGACTGGTTACCGGAAATTGATGAGCTTACCGGTGCCGACTGGGGCCGCGTTTCACGTTCGGCAGCTCAGGCGCTTAAAGTAAGAGTTGGTTTGTACGAAGGTACATTCTCTAAATACCACAATCTGGGAAGCAACTATCAAAGTCATCTGCAGGAGGCAGTTAGCGCAGCTGAAGCTATCATTACCGAGGATAAGCATTCTTTATATCCTGATTTTCAGAATCTTTTCCTGTTTGATGGAGAAGGCAGACAAAACAAAGAGAACATTTTTGTTAAAGTATATGGGCCAAACGGCGAAGGTACGGTAACACACAATAACAGTCGCCAAATGGAAAATACAGTTTCGGTTACACGCCAAATGGTTGATATGTTTTTGTACAGCGATGGATTGCCAATGGGCAAAACAACGATGAGAGTATCGCCTGAAACCAGTTTCGATGATGTATTTGAAAACCGCGACCCACGTCTTTCGATGACAGTTTATAAACTAGGTGAAGAAGCTTACAAAGGACCATACGTTCCTTTTGAAAATCAACATGGCTATGGTTACTCGCTAAAAAAAGGCTTCCTGGTTTCGGAATGGGAAACCAACAGCCGTGAAACCATTGATAAAATGTTGATTCGCTATGCCGAAGTATTGATTTCGTATGCTGAAGCACTTTACGAACTAAACGGTTCAATTAGCGATGCCCAGTTAGATTTAACCGTAAATGCATTGCGCGAGCGTGTTGGTTTTGATGCTCGTTTAACCAATGCATTTGTAACAGGCAATAACTTATCGATGCTTGATGAGATTCGGCGTGAACGTGGTATCGAACTGCTTGATGAAGGTTTCCGCTACAACGATATTATTCGCTGGAAAATAGCTGAAGACGTGTTACCAAAAGCAATAATTGGTGCTAAATATGTTGAAAGCGAAACATCAAAAGCAAGAGTCGACATTGACAACCGCTTAACCGATGCAAATGGTATGTTAGACGGAGAGCAGGCATACGACCAGGTTGATATGTATGTTATTGAAAAAGCGGGAGATCGTAATTTCGATCCCCAAAGAGACTATTTATACCCGGTGCCATTAAACGAAATCTCATTATCGGGTGGTGCTGTTATTCAAAATCCTGAATGGGAATAAACTTTAAAAACGATTGATAATGAAAAATATAATATTACTACTTATAGCATTTGTTTCAATTTCAAGCTTATTCGTTAGCTGTGATGAAGATGAATGGAGCAATGGCGATCCGGCCTACGATCATGTCTACTATGTTGGATTTGAGGATTGGGCCGACTATAAAAACTCGGTTAAGTTCAATGTAAATCAAGGTGATACTGTTGGAATACCGGTGCAGTTTTTTAGTGAAAATGCATTAACGGTAGATGTGGTAACTTACTACTATATTGCCGGAGATTTACAGTTAGGTGTTGATTTCGAGGTGGTTGATGCCAGTGGAAGTGCATTGATACCTGATAGTAACGGTGCTTTTTCTTTAATTTGGCCCGAGGCAACAAAAGGAGTTCAGCGGGTATATGTAAAGGCTCTTTCAACGGGGGCAACAGGATCATTCCTGGTGCAAACCTTTGATCCTGCCGATGCAGAAGGTATTTCCTATACTAATACTGTAAATAATGTTACCAACGACTACGAGGTAAGAGCGTTTACTCAAAACTATAAGGTCACGGTTAATATAAAGTAATTTACGTGAGCGATTTTTTAAATAAAGGGAAGTAGTGTGTACTTCCCTTTATTTTTTATGATTGAATACGAATTTGAACTGTAATTATGAAATCAAAATTTTTCTTAATATGTCTGATTCTTGTGTTGGGAAAAAGTTATGGACAGCGCATTATCAGGACTGAAAACAGCGGTTGGACATTCACTTCAAGCCTGAACGCTGAAGAGCGCAAAGTTGTTAACCTGCCACATACCTGGAATGCTGAAGATGCCATTACCAAAGGCGGGGATTATTACCGGGGTGTGGCGACCTACCAAAAAAATATTTTTGTAGGAGAGGAGTGGAAAGACAAACGTTTGTATTTAAAGTTTGAAGGGGTTAACCAGGTTGCCAGTCTTTTTCTGAATGACAAATTGGTGGGCAAACATATCGGAGGTTACACCGGCTTTGTTTTTGATATTTCCGATTTTGTAACAATTGGCAGTAATAACCATATTCGTTTAGAGTGTGACAACAGTTATAATGCCGATGTGCCGCCACTTTCTGCTGATTTCACTTTTTACGGTGGTGCTTATCGCGATGTATACCTCGTTGTAACTAATCCTGTACATTTTTCATTGGAAGATGGGGCAGGTCTTTTAATTCGTACACCAGAGCTTAGTGAAAATAATGCAAAAGTACATCTGACAAGCAATGTGAAGAATTATCTTCCGAAACAGGCGAATGTAATGGCAGATTTGACAATATTCTCTCCTGATAATAAGATCGCTTATTCAGGAAGTAAAAGCCTTAACCTGGCCGGAACAGATGTAAACAAGGTTGATTTCGAGTTTAACGTGGACAATCCTGACCTGTGGAGCCCCGAGTCGCCAAATTTATACCGTGCCGAACTTAAATTAATTGATATGGGGACACAGGACACACTGGATGCTGTGTCTGAAGATTTTGGTTGCCGATGGTTTTCTGTCGACCCGGAAAAAGGATTTTTTCTCAATGGTAAGGCTTACCGCTTAATGGGAGTAAGCAGGCATCAGGATTATGCAGGTTTGGGAAATGCTTTACCCAATAAAATTCATGAAACGGATTTGAAAATGATAAAGGATATGGGGAGCAATTTTATTCGCCTGGCGCATTATCCGCAAGATCCGGCTGTTTATGAATGGTGCGATAAGCTCGGAATAATTGTTTGGAGCGAGATCCCAATTGTTAATCAAATTACCGAGAGTCCTTCGTTTTTTGAAAACTGTCTGCAAATGCAAAAGGAGAACGTTTTACAAAATATCAATCATCCATCGGTGATGATGTGGGGATATATGAACGAAGTATTTCTGCGCTTACCTTTTAACAGGCAAACAACGCAACAGGAAAAAGATAAATATGTTGAGGCAGCTGTAGAACTTGCCAGGCAGTTAAACCAGGAAACAAAAGATTTGGATCCATCACGCCTGACTGTTATGGCGTTACACCAGAGCCAATTATACAACACGAGCGGAATTGCCGATATACCTGATATTATTGGATGGAACCTGTATATGGGCTGGTATGGCGGTAAGATGGAACAACTGGGTGAGTTTTTGGATAAAGAACATCGTGAGCATCCGAAACGACCGGTATTAATTTCGGAGTATGGTCCCGGTGCTGATATTCGCATTCAAACAGATAATCCTTATGCCTGGGATTACAGCGAGGCCTACCAGATTGACATGCACGCGAGTTATGTAGATCAGGTTTTTGAAAGACCCTATGTAGTAGGAATGGCTGCCTGGAATTTTGCAGACTTTGGCTCTGCTTCCCGGGTCGACGCAATTCCGGCAATTAACCAGAAGGGCCTTTTAACATTCGATAGAATACCCAAAGACATCTATTACTATTACCAGAGCAGATTGCTTCAGAAACCGTTTGTTTACTTATCCGGCGAGCACCGTCAAACTTATTATTGCAAAGAGGACAGTACGGGGATGGGTACCGTAAACCTTTACTTGTTTTCAAACTGCGAAAACGTACATCTTGTTATTGACGGAAAGGACGAATTTACAACCGTGCCGGAAAATGGCGTTTCACGATTAAAATTGCAATTGGATGAGGGCACACATACAGTTACTGCAAGTGCTGATGGTGAAAGTTTTAGCCGCCAATTGGATGTGAAATTTCGTTCGAACTTACTGAACGGCATCGACATAGAGCCACTGGCCGTGAATGTAGGGTCGCTTTGCGATTTTACCTCCGACATTACCAACGAAACCTGGATTGCAGACCAACCATATACGGCCGGTGGCTGGGGGTATGTCGATGGAGAGGTGTATCAAAAATCTAGAGGCAGGGTACAGGGAACCGATCAGGATATTAAAGGTACAAGCGAAGATCCGCTTTATCAGACGATGCGGGAAGGACTGACAAACTATAGGTTTGATGTAAAGCCCGGCGTATATCGAATAAGCTTATTGATGACTGATCCTAATGGTGCTTCGGGTGAAAGATTAGTGTATGATTTGGGACAAAACCAGAACATGAGCAAATCTTCTCAACGCCGATTTAATATTCTTGTTAATGGTAAACCGGTATCTAATAAGTTAGATCTGGCGGGAACGTATGGATACAATTACGGAGTAAACCTAGATTTTGTAGTTGAAACCCGCGATGGAATAAACATTCAATTTGAATCAATTGAAGGAAAACCGGTTCTGTCTGCAATCAGGATTAAAAAAGAAAGTGGACAATAGGAATAATATTTAACTACAAACCAAGCAATATAGAACTAGTTCAAAACCAATAGATGTAATATTATGAAGAAAACTCTAACTCTCATTATAGCAATATTTTCCTGTTCGTTTTTTGTCAATGGTCAGGCTCCTGCTGCTTTCAATCACCCCGGGGTGTTAAGTAGCCAATCGGAGCTCGATAGCCTGAATGCAAAAGTAGCTTTGAACAGTGCTTCTCCAATTGTGGCCGGTTATAAAATACTGGCAAACGAAAACCTTGGAGATTTAAGCTATTCTCCAACTCCATATGCTGATGTTTATGTAATTGGTTCGGGCAGTTGTCCCGAAGAAAAAGCATTTCGCCAGGATGCTCATGCACTTTATATTCATGCCCTTAAATGGGTGGCAACCGGAAGCGAAGAGCACAGGGATAAAGCCATTGAAATTGCTGATGTTTGGGCAGAAACATTTGAACGTATCATTCCTGAACAGAATAAGCCCAACCAGTCAACTCTTGAAGCATCGTGGGCATTGCCTATTTGGGTTGCCGGGGCCGAAATCCTGAAATATTATAATGACGGAGTGTCCGGTTGGTCGTCGACAAATTTTGATGGTTTTGTTCGCGAAGTTTTGATTTATGTAAACGGCAACATTTATCAAACAGCAAACTGGTTAATCTCGAAAGATCTTTCGTTAATGGCGGCAGGTGTTTTTTTAAACGACAAAGATATTTACAACCAGGGATATAACCATGTTACAGGTCAGATCGACGCTATTACTGTTAACGGGGAAATACCGGAACTAATGCGTGACTTTGTACACTCGCAGTACGTGTTGATTGGTTTGGCTCAATGTGCTGAAATTGCCTGGCAGCAAAACAACAGTAGCCTGTTTACCCGGTCGAATGCGAGATTAAAAACCGGAGCCGAAGCTTATGTGCAAAGCGTGATGGGGATAATTCAACCCAACTATTTTTCAAGTTCCGATTGGGCAAGAAAAAGTGCACCCTACGAAATTCTTCTGAACAGATATACTAAACTTGGAATGGATGTGCCAAACGTTCAGAGTTACGTGCAAAGCTATAACCGCCCTGAAAATGGCAGCGAAGATCATTTTGTTGGCTGGTTGTCGGCAACACATGCCATAGAAATATCAGGAGAAAGCTCCAACAATGTTCCCGGAAATGTTGCCTATCAAAAAGAAGTTCTTGCCAGCAGCGAACCTCAACTCGAAAATCCGGCAACATCGGTAAACGATAATAATGTTTATTCGCGTTGGTCGGCAAGCGGTTTTCCGCAATCGATCGAAATTGATTTGGGCTCAGCTCAACTAATCAATAAAACCGAAGTTATGTGCTACAATAACCGTGCGTACCAATTCGTAATCGAGACTAGAATTGCCAGTACCGATAGTTGGGAACTTGCTGTTGACCGTTCGGGAAATACAACACCCGGAGCAGTAGACTCGCCCATTACCGACGAATTTGAGCCTTTGGAAGCCAGATATGTTCGCCTTACCGTTTCTGGTGCAGACAACTATACCGGAGATTGGGTCAGTATCTCCGAACTAAGGATTTTTGGCCCTGACGATACTACGACAGGTACTCGCGAATCGGATCTGGTGTCGAATTTATACCCGAACCCTGTTAAGGGCCTCTTAAATATCAGTGCTCAATTGCCAATTCGTTCCATTAGTATTTATAACCTGTCGGGGCAGATAATGGCCGCACAAACCGATATCAACTCGCGAACAGCACAATTCGATCTTTCGTCGTTCTCTGCGGGTACTTACATCTACCGCCTGAATGATAATAAAGGCAAACAAAAATCAGGATTATTGATTAAGGAATAGGAGACAGCAATATTGAAAGAAACTGAGTATCGAAGTTATTCATTAGTTTTAAAATTCTAAAAACCAACTATGAAACAAATACATCTAATAGTTTTTCTTTTCGTGGCAAGCCTTATTGCCGCTTGTTCAAACGAAAGGCCGATAATAGAACAACGGGTGATCAATAATATTGAAAAAGAAACGATCCATTTGGCGGATTCTTTTCTTCTTGCAGAACCGGTAACGGTTACCTCATTTGCCAGCGAACGCAGTGCAGGAGGCATTCATGATTTTTATTCTGAAGGTGATTACTGGTGGCCCGATCCCGAAAATCCGGAGGGTCCTTATATTCGTAAAGACGGTCAAAGCAATCCGGGTAATTTTTCGGAACACCGAAAAGCGATGATTCGGATGAGTGAAGAAGTTTCAACATTAACTTCGGCCTGGATGCTTACTTCAGAAAAGAAATACGCTGATAAAGCATTGGAGCATTTAAAGGCCTGGTTTGTTGATACAACTACCCTGATGAACCCGAATATGTTATACGCACAGGCAATTTGGGGGCGTTATACCGGTCGTGGAATTGGACTTATTGACGCCTATCATTTGGTTGAAGTAGCACAGTCGGCCTATGTCTTAATTGAGAAAAAAGGTATTAGTGCCGATGACGGAGAAAAAATAAAAGCCTGGTTTGCTGCTTTTCTCGACTGGATGACAACTCATCCGTACGGAATTGCTGAGATGAATGCCAAAAATAACCATGGAACTTGCTGGGCGGTTACAGCCGGAATGTTTGCGAAACTTGTTGACAACAAGGAGCAGCTCCTTTTTTGCAGAGACCGGTTTAAAAATGTACTGCTTCCTAATCAGATGGCTGCCGACGGAAGTTTCCCGCTCGAACTCGAACGTACAAAACCTTACGGTTACTCCCTGTTTAATATGGATGCAATGGCCAATCTCGCCGAAATACTCTCGGTTCCTAACGATGATTTATGGCAGTTTACTACCAGTGATGGCCGTTCGCTACAAAAGGGAATGGAGTTTTTATTTCCTTACATTAGCGATAAAAACAGCTGGCCGTTTGCAAAAGATATTTACATCTGGGATGAATGGCCGGTTCGCCAATCGTGCCTGCTTTTTACCGGAATTGCTTACCAGCAAGAAGAGTATATAGACACTTTTTTGAAATTACCGGCTTATTCTACAAACGACGAAGTAATCAGGAATTTGCCGGTTAGGCATCCGGTTATTTGGCTTGCAAATCAACGGTAGGAACGCTAATTTTTAAGATCATTCATATATGCCGAAGGTGTTTTTCCAAATTGCTTTTTGAAACTTTGCGTAAAGTATGAATGTGAGTTAAACCCAACTGCATATCCTATTTCATCAATATTATAACTGCCATCCTTCATTAGTTGGATGGCTTTTTTTAGTCGCACATAGCGGATAAACTCCGTACTCGATTGGTTGGTAAGAGCGGTAATTTTGCGGTGTAGCGAACTTCGGCTGATATTCAATTCCGCAGCCAGCATTTCAACACTAAATGCCGGATCCTGCATCCGTTTTTCGATGATGCGGATTGCTTTGTTTACCAGGTTTTTATCTGCCGGCATCAGCGTGGTATTGTCTTCCCATTCCTGCTGCGATTTCACAAATGTTTCCTGTAATTTTTTGCGCGAATCCAAAAGGTTTTTCACCTGAGCTTTTAAAAGTTTTTCATCGAAAGGCTTGGTAATATAAGCATCGGCACCGGTTTGCAAACCGCTGATATGCTTATCGGTTTCTGACAGGGCAGTAAGTAAAATTACCGGAATATGGCTGGTTTGGATGTCTTCTTTTAGTTTCGAGCAGAACTCAAAACCATCCTGCACAGGCATCATCACATCGGAAATTACTAGGTCGGGCGAAAACTCGGAAGCAATTTTAAATCCCTGACTCCCATTGGAAGCAACCAGTGTCCTGTATTCTTTCTGAAATATATTTCGAATGAATTTTTGCATCTCCAAATGATCTTCTACAATCAAAATGGTATGACTTGGTGTTTTTGTTTCTTCGATAACTTCCGGTTGGGTATTGGTCTCATTCATGTTTTTTACTGTCACAAAATTGTCTTGTTTTACCGGCGTTTTAAGCGGCAATATCAGGCTAAAACGTGTTCCTTTGCCCGGAGCTGATTCAACATATATTGCGCCTCCATGCATAGCAGCATATTCCTTGCATAAATGCAATCCTATTCCGGTGCCCTGTGGCATTGACCTTGCTCCCTGGTGGAAACGGTTAAAAATTAGCGGAATCTCATCCTGGCTCATCCCAGGGCCATTGTCTTCCACCCTTATTTCAATTCCTCCCTCATCAAAACGTTTAACGGTTGAATAGCCTGTTTTAATAAGTTTATTTACGTTATTGTGCTGATGCAGGCTTACCGAAATTCGCCCGCCATCGGTAGTATATTTAAAAGCGTTCGAAAGAAAATTAAAAATAATCTTCTCGTATTTTTCTTCATCAAGTTGATGAAATAATTCCGAAACAGGTGTCTGAAAACTAAAATCGATTTGTTTGTCTTTTGCATAAACCTTAAAAAAATCGCAGATGTTTGATGTTAATTTGATAAGGTCGACATTGTCAGGATTAAAGGTTGATTTTCCGAGTTCTATTTTTCTAAAATCGATAATCTGGTTAATCAATTGATTTAAGCGCTCGGCATTCCTTTTTATCATGTTCAGGTGATCATCGGTATCCGAATCAAAACGGTTTTGATTCAACAGATGGTCCAGTGGCGATAAAATCAAGGTGAGTGGAGTTTTAAATTCATGCGAGATATTGGTAAACAATTTCATTTTTGCCTGGTGTAATTCTTCCTCCTTCTCGTTTTTAACACGTTCAATAAGCAGATCGTTTTTAAGCTTCTGCCGGGTTGCTATTTCTCTCAATATAAAAAACGCAGCACTTACCAGGGCCAAAAAATAAACCAGAAATGCCCATCCGGTTAACCAGAAAGGCGGACGAATATTAATTCCCAATTTCGTAATTTTCGAACTCCACACACCATCATTATTGGATGCACTAAGTTCGAGTGTGTAGTTGCCCGGAGGAATTTTTGTAAAAGTCGCTTTTCCCTCGGTACCTGCATTTATCCACTGATCGTTATAATTTACCAGCCTGTATTTAAAATGATTTCGTTTAGGAAGTATATAGTTGGTTGCGATAAACTCAAACGATAATGAATTATCATTATACGGCAAGGTGATTTCTGAAAGTGTGGTTATATTATCAAATTTTGTTTTTTCATAATCTTCAATCGGTTTATTATTGATCAACATCTCAGAAATCTGCGCTTCTGGCTCAAACAAGTTGAGTCCGATATTGGCCGGATCAATCAAATTGTATCCATTTGCACCTCCGAAAAAGAACAGTCCGTTTGAGGATTTAAACGAGGCTCCCGGGTTAAACTGGTTTCCTTGCAAGCCATCGTCTTCATTAAAAATCCGAATTTTACTGGTGCTAGGATCGTAGCATGAAATCCCACTTTCGGTGGAGAACCACATTAAATTCTGCTCGTCTTCCAGAATGCCATATACATTGTATCCCGAAAGTCCTTCTTTTGTTGACACGTTAAACATTTTTCCGGTGCTTGGTTCATAACAATCGACACCTCCACCACCTGTTCCAATCCAGATTTTTCCATTGTGGTCTTCTGCTAACGAAAAAACTTCATTGTTGCTTAAACTATCACCCTTTTCGGTTTGTAAAAATCGCTGAAATTTAGTACTTCCTTTCGGCAGATAATTAAGGCCGTAGTTTGTTCCTACCCAAATTCCACCGTAACTGTCAATCAATAGACAACGGGCGGTATTTGATGTGAGGGAGCCGGAATTGTTATGGCGAACCGTGATCTGCTTTTGTTCGAAATCATAAAAAAGCAGTCCGTGGCTAAAACTTGCTAACCATAATCCATCATCGGTTGGACAAATGTCGTAAACATGAACACGCTGGCTGTTAAGAATATTTAGCGACTCAAATTTTTGTGTTTGTTGATTAAAACGCAATAAGCCTTTGGAAAAGGTTCCTATCCACAATCGATTCTGATGATCAACTGCCAGGCATTTTATATTAGAAGTACCCACCATTTCTTCCGGCAATTGGAAGTGTGCCATTTTCAGGCTTTTGGGATCAAGCGAACTGAGTCCGCCATTTTCACTGCCAATCCAAATATTTCCGTGTTTATCTTCGGCAAACGAACTTACCACATCGGGCACTTCCGTTGAAAGAGGGGCCACATGCTTAATATGTAAGAAATGATTTTCGTTTTTGTTATAGTAACATAGCCCTCCGGACCACGTTCCAATCCAAACACCATGTTGCGTATCGTTAAATAAGGCATAAATACTATTTGACGGTAGTTTGTTATATTCATTTTTCCGGATAACCTGGTTGCCCTTGTTCGAAATCAGCACAATACCATTATAAGTTGCCAGCCAAATTTGTCCCTGATCGTCTTTTAAAATTTGCCTGACACGGTTGTGCGGGATATAGTTGTTATCGGTTTGGTTTTGGTCGAAATGATCAATGATGGTGCCATTTCCGTTGATATGATCAGCACCTCCCCAATCGTACCCAACCCACAGTGTATTATTGTCGGTACACAAGGTAAGTACGGCTTCTGTGCGGTGCCTGCACAAAAGTTTAAGCGTGTCGTATGGAGCTTCACTTTTATAGATATATCCGTGCCCGGTACCTATATACAGGTTGTTCTGGTCGTCGAAAGTTATGGCTGTCAGGTTATCATTATTCTTAAAAGTAAAAGGAAGTATATGGATTTCATTATTATTCTGATTATCGAAAACTCCAATATGCGCATAAAACAGTGCGAATAGCTGCCCTTGCTTATTTTCGATCAATTTTCGTATGGTAGAGATTGATTTTGTTTCGGGAGAAACGGTATAATTAATTTCGGAAAACTGGTGCGTTTTATAATTGAAAAGCAATGTTTGTTCACGCGCTACTACCCATAATTTTCCATCCGAAGATGTGAGAATATCCTGTATATCATCATCGCTCAGACTATTATTGGTCTCCATTATGTGCTTTTTGATGTCTTTGCTGTCGTATCTGAACAGGCCATGCTCCGTTCCAAACCAAATACATCCTATGGAATCCTGAGTAATTGTGCGAATAGCGCCGTAAGTAAAGCCTCCGTTAGGTGATACCTGCCGAAATAAAATAGGGTTATTCTGGCTAATTCCGTAAAACGGAACCAGAACAAAAATAATAAAAATTGACAGCAGATTTTGTTTCAACATGATATTTTCCCAAGAAAGGTTGACAGCCAAAAATAGAAAAATTTTATCATTTCCGGTTCTGTGGTGTAATACACCTTTTTATGCTTCTTCTTACCTTCTAATTTTAATATATGAACTTCTGGCGAGTATTGAAATTAGTGTTATTTTTATCTGTAACCGAATACGCTAGTCCTTTGCTAAAATGCAAAAAGATACAACTTGATAGAGATTTTGGAGAAAATCCTTTTAATTTTGAACAACTAGCTTGGGAAGCAGAGGATGTGTTGAATTTAATACCATTTGTCTGTCATTTAATAAATGAGTTACTTGTTACAAAAAGGTTTATCTGTATTGATTCCAAGTTATTGCTGAAACTAATTAAATGGATAAGATGTTATTATCTGTATTTTTATGCCGGAGAATTTATCACATCTTTATGCATTATGGAAAGTCGATAGTTGATTGAAATAATTAAATATCAAGTGACAAAGTATCTCATTAGTATAGACACTCCATCTGGCATAGTGAGTTGTTGGGAAATAGTTATTTAGGATTTGGATTTTAACAGGGAGTATGTCGAAACATATTTTATCATTAGTAGAGGGGAACAAGGAGTATTTCAGGAATATTTTTAACGAATATTTCCAGCCATTATGCCATTTAAGTATACATTACCTCAATGATGAGGAGGAAGCGAAAGAAATCGTTCAGGATGCATTTTTGAAGCTTTGGGAAAAAAGAGAAGAATTGAATCCCGATTCCAATCTTAAGAATTTTTTGTTCACTCTTGTGAAGAATAATTGTCTCAACATCATAAAACGACGACAGGTAGTGCTAAAACATCACGAGAAAATAAAATGGATGGAAATGCATTACCAATACGAAAGCCTTTTTCGAATTGACGACAACTATCTAAATTTTGAAGAACTAAAGGACAAAATTGAACAGGCAATTGAAAAACTGCCCAAAAACTGCCGACTTGTTTTTGAAATGAGCCGTTTCGAGGAACTTAAAAACCGAGAAATTGCAGAACAATTAGGCATCTCGCAAAAAACCGTTGAAGCACACCTGACCAAAGCTTTAAAAATTCTGCGAAAGGAACTCAAGGATTACCTTCCGGTAATTGTCCTATTCTCCAATTTTCTGAATTAAACGTCAGATTTAATCATTAAAATTCATTTTTTAATTTTTTTTATAAGGGTATATCAATACCTGGTTGTTAATTATTAAACACCTTGGAAATGAAGGAAGAATTATTGTTGCATATTTTAACCGGAGAGGCAAGCCCAGATGAAAAAAAGCAATTTTACAGTCATCTTGCCGAAAGCAAAGAGAATGAAGAGTTGTATTTTCAGGTAAAAAGCCTTTGGTTAAGAACTTCGATGAAACATACCCGGATAGATACAAATTCGGAATTCAACAGGTTGTGGGAGAAAATAACCGAACAGAAAAGAACGAGGATAATATCTCTGATAAGCAAGTTCGCACGTTATGCAGCTATTCTTGTTTTTGTTTTAACACTTGGCGGTGTAATCGGATATTTTATAAATAACAACAATCCCGGGGTAAGCTATTCTGGTGTACAAAAATACACAGCAATGCGTGGAAGCGTTAGTGTTGTAGAACTGGACGACGGGACAAAGATCTGGCTGAATTCAGAGTCGGAATTATCCTATTATCAGGATGCGGAGAAAATGCAACGTTGTGCCGATTTAAAAGGTGAAGCCTTTTTCGAGATCGCACATAACGAAGAAATGCCTTTTGTGGTAAATGTTGGAAATATTATCGTTCGCGATTTGGGTACCGTTTTTAATATAAAAGCTTACGCCGAAGATAACATTGTTGAAACCTCTCTTGTTGAAGGGAAAGCCGAAATTTTAAGTTCGGGGAGCAAGCAGTTACTTGAATTGAATCCCGGAGAAAGTGCTCTGTATTTTACCAATGAGAATAGAATTGAAGTACGGTCAATCGAAAATAATGTGCTTTCGGCATGGCGCGATGGTAAATTTGTAATCCGCAACGAACGCCTTGAAGATATTTGTAAGGAACTGGGACGCTGGTATGGAGTTGAATTTCAATTTGAAAACAAGGAGCTGTTGGATTACCGGTTTACCGGAAACATAAAAAAATCGACTACAGTACAACATGTGTTGAAGGTGCTAAAAACAAGTTCCGGATTTAATTACCGCATAATAGAAAACATCGAAAAACCCGATTTAATAATAGTTTATTAGTTAGGAGAGAAAAGGAGACAGGTATTAATTAAAACAGATTTGCCTATGAAATAAACCTAAGAAAATAACATTAAAAAAACCGGGACAAATAAATCTCCCGGCTCCGTTTTTGAAATCTTTATGGTTCAGATAATTGGCCTTATCTGAACCTCGTTATAACAAAATCAAATCAAAAGTATGAAGAAAAAACGATTTTTCCCATTCGTAAATGTGTCTGGGATAATGAAATTATTATTAGTGATGAAACTAACCGGCTTATTCTTATTGATTTCAGTACTATCTATTGCAGGTAATAGCTACGCGCAGAATATGCAATTTGATCTAAATGTAAAGGATGCATCTATTGTCCAGGTTTTAGAGAAAATTGAAGAAGTAACTGAATTCGGTTTTCTGTTTAAAACTGACCAACTGGATACCGAAACTCGTTATTCGTTAAACCTGAAAAGCGTTAAGATAGATAAAGTTATGGATGAAGTTCTGGATAAAGAGCTCTATTCATATAAAATTATGGACAAAATCATTGTTGTCTCGAAACAGGAATCCAACAACAATATCGATCAAAACCAAAAAGAATTTCGAGGTAAGGTAACAGATTCTAACGGAGCACCGCTTCCTGGTGTTACTGTTTTAATTAAAGGGACCACAACCGGAACAACTACGAATATGGATGGTGAGTTTGTTCTGAAAAACGGAGCAGATGAAGGAGTTGTGCTTCAATTCTCGTTTATTGGAATGAAAACACAGGAAATCGTTCCTGGCGATAAAACAGAGCTTACTGTTGTGATGGAAGAGGATGCTATTGGCCTCGAAGAAGTTGTTGCGATTGGATATGGTGTTCAGAAAAAAAGTGTGGTAACGGCAGCAATAAGCCGCATAACCACTGACGAGCTTAATATTGAAAAGCCAACAAACGTACAAAACGCGATGAAGGGAAAAATTTCCGGTGTACAGATCACATCCAATTCTGGGCAACCGGGAAGTAATTCGAAAATATACATACGCGGAGTTGGAACGGTTAACGATGCAAGTCCGTTGTATGTAATTGACGGTATGCCATCTTCAAACGGGATCAATTATCTGAATCCGTCTGATATTGCATCAATCGAGATACTGAAAGATGCCGCATCTGCTGCAATTTACGGAGCACGTGGTGCTAACGGGGTAGTTCTTGTGACCACTAAAAGCGGAAAAACAAATCAGAAAGCTGTTTTCAGCTACGAATACTCTTATGGATTCCAGAATCCTGAAAAAGAGACCAATTTGCTTGGCAGCAGCGACTATCAAATGCTCATGAATGAAATGGGTAAAAATTCAGGACGGGGAGATGACTTTTATTTTCCAACGGCATCTGATGTAAATACTAAGTGGCAGGATGTTTTAACATACGATAATGCACCAATACAGAACCATAAAATGTCGCTTTCGGGCGGAACAGAAAAGAGCACCTATTATGCCTCTTTCAGTATTTTGGACCAGAGCGGTATTTTTGCAAAAGGATATTCTGATTTCGAACGTTACAATGCACGTTTGAATGTTAGCAACGTGTTGGTGGATACCGAAGAGCGCCACTGGCTAAACAAAATTGTTTTCGGTGCGAAAACTAGTTATACTTATTCAAAAACCAAGGGTAGTAGCATTGGAAACAGTGAAGCAGGTGGTATTATAGCATCGATGAATATGTTGCCACCAACCGAACCGGTTTATCAAACCAATCCGGCTCAAATCGAAATGTATAAAACGATTTATCCCAACTATCTGAGTTCGCCCGACGGGCAGGTGTACAACATAATCAACATGCGGGAAATAGTGAATCCTCTTGCTGCTTTACAAGCACGCAACAATTCACTTAACGAACCACAGATTTTTAATGCCAATTTAGATCTTACATTTACATTACTACCCGACCTTATTTATAAAACCACTGCAGATTTCGAATGGTCGACTGGAGCAAGCAGGGGATATACGCCGAAATACGACCTGAATACAGATCAGAAGAACGTTGATGCATATGTATGGAATTCGCTAAGCCGGGGTAAAGTTTGGCAATGGGAGAATACGCTGAACTATACGAAGAGTATTGGTAAAAACAACTTTGTTCTGCTTGCCGGTACATCAATTCAATCAGGTTTCTGGCAATGGATGAACGGTACCCGTTATGATCCGATTGACTTGAGCCTTGATAAAGCTTTCCTTGATATTTCGGGAGCCTCGGCAGGTGATTCGCGCGATCGTGTAAGTGGAAGTGCCTCAGATAGTAAGATGCAATCGTTTTTCGGAAGGTTGAGTTATAACTACGATGAAAAATATATGCTGGAAACCACAGTCCGTCGCGATGGTTCGTCGAACTTTGGTCCGAATCATAAATACGGTACATTTCCATCGGTTTCTGCCGGATGGGTTATTTCAAGAGAGGATTTTATGCAGAATACTTCTTCATGGCTCAACTTTGCAAAACTTCGTTTAAGCTGGGGACAGAATGGTAACGATCGTATCGGTGCATTCGGATATACCACGACTATCGTAACAGGAAACTATCGTGCTGTTATTGACAATGTTATTATGCAGGGGGCAAAACCAAGCGGATATTCCAATCCTGACCTAAAATGGGAAACATCGGAACAAACAGATTTAGGGATTGACCTCAGGTTTCTTAACAGTTCACTGAGTATAACAGCAGACTATTTCAACAAAAAGACGAAAGACATGCTTTTTGATCTTCCTTTACCTGATTATGCTGGTTATGCATCAATAAAAACGAATACAGGAACGGTAAGTAATAAAGGTATTGAAATGGATGCATCGTACAGGTTTAATATTGGTAAAGCCAATTTCGGAGTTGCAGCAAATGCATCGTATGTTAAAAATGAAGTTATCGATCAGGGCGATTCGAACGTTCCTGTATCGATAGATGGTATTGGCGGTGGTCTTGGCGGTTCAGTAACATGGCGTGCCAACGGCTATCCATACGGATTTTACTATGGATATGAATCGGATGGTATATACCAGAATCAGGCAGAAGTTGATGCCGCGATTCAGGAAAACGCTGTTGTTGGAGGCATACGCTGGAAAGACACTGATGATAATGGGCATATCGATGGTGGAGACCGTACGATGATTGGAAAACCCAATCCGGACTGGACTTACGGATTCTCAATAAACGGAGATTATGCAAATTTTGATTTCAGTGTATTATTCCAGGGAGTACAAGGAAACGAAATATACAAACTATACCGACGGGGTAATGTTACACAAGCCAATTTCGACGAAGCATGGCTGGGGCGTTGGCATGGTGAAGGAACTTCCAATAAATACCCTATTCTGTATGAAGGTAATATTACTCCAACCGGTGGTGATACCGGAGCAAATACTGTTTCCGACCTTTATGTGGAAGATGGTTCGTACTTGCGCCTAAAAGTATTACAGATTGGTTATACCTTACCTGTATCGCTTACTAAAAAAGCGCTCATTAGCAATTTGCGTTTCTATGTTCAGGGCGAAAATCTCTTAACTTTTACCAACTACACCGGACTTGATCCTGAAGTTGGTACACGTAACGGATTCGACGGGGGTACATATCCTCAGGCCCGAACGTTAACTCTCGGCGTAAATATTTCATTTTAATTAATACGATTCAATAGAATGTGAATTACATACTGTTTAATAGAAAAACAAAATCTGGAAGTATGAAAAAGATAATAATAATGTGCCTTGTTTTAACAGGACTTACATCTTGTGATGAATTCCTGGAGATCAATCCGCGGACACAAGTTTCTACCGAAGAATTTTACAAAACCGAAGACGGTGTCATGAAAGGTTTGTATGCTGTGATGAAGGAGGTTCAAAACCGCCTTATGGAGGTACACGGTTACTCAACATTACTGTCTGATGAAGCTGAAACCGGTGGTGGAGTTGGTGAAGGCGTATATAAATTCAAGTGGGATAACTTTACCTACACCCCAACAACATGTTTCAGTAATGAATGGTACACTGGTACCGGTTGGTGGAACGAATGGGACATGGGGCTTTATGTAGGTGTTGTTGCGGCTAACGTACTTATCGATGAAATGAGTCGGAGTGGACTTAGCGAAGATTTTATACGTCCGATTGATGCAGAAACACGTTTTTACAGGGCGCTTTTCTATGCTTATCTATATATGGGCTATAAGGAAATTCCACTGTTAACGGGGCAAATAACTTCGGTAAACGATCTGTATTCTTTCGGGAATGCACCGAGAGAAGAGGTGTACGAATTTATTATGAGCGACCTGTCAAACGACATTATCCAGTATCTGCCGGAAAGAGTAGCTACACAAAAGGGCCGTATTTGCCGTGATGCAGCAAAAGTATTACGAACTAAAATCATCCTTTTTCAAAGAGACGAAACAAAATATGCTCAGGCTTTGGAAGATATGAGTGGTATTGCATCTAACCCTTTTTACGCACTTGATACCGATTATAAACATCTTTGGCATAAAGACGGCGAATGGGGAAGTGAAAGTATCTTCGAAATTGGAATGGCCGGTGAAAACTCAGGAATGAACAATAAAGTTGCTACGGTAGGAGGACGCGATATTGTCGATCCACGGAGCGCTGAAGAAGGAGGACTTATGTCGGGCTACGGTCAGCTAACAATGACATGGAAAATTTACGACATGTTCGCATCCGGAGACTCAAGGCGTGATGGTACGGTAATCGTATACGCTGATGAGGCCGCTGATGCATTTGCTCAAACAGGGCAAAACACGTTTTCAGTAAGTTCCAATCAGGAGGGAGTAGATCTTGAGAGAGGCCTTCTCGGAAACTATAAATATCATCCGCGCAAGGAGGCCTATACCACTGGTGGAGATCAGGTAGGCAGCCAGAATATGTCATTTCGTTTTTACCGTTTCTCTGATGTTTTGCTGCTTGGTGCCGAACTAAAAGTACGCATCAATGGAAATGCCGATCAGGAAGCACAGGGCTGGTTTGATATGGTGCGCGACCGCGCCTTCAAAGACCAGGATCACCGGATTGAGCTTAATCAGGGTAAAGAAACCAACTTAGATATTATTTTTCAGGAAAGGTATTACGAATTTGCCTTTGAAATGCAGCGTTGGTTTGATATTCTGCGTTTCGATAAAGGAGATGAAGTTCTGGGCAGTAAGGGCTGGACTGAAAAACATCGTTATTTCCCGATTGATCAGAATGAAATTGATCAGTCGAAAGGTGTATTAACACAGGATCCTGCATGGCTATAGAAAAGCAGGATTAAGATATAAAGCGTGTAGTGTCAAGGTGTGCACTGCACGCTTTATTTTATAATCCCGAATTTCTTCTATAAGCACAGTTTGTGCGCTAAAACAGAGTTAAATGAAAAAAACGAAAACCTATCTCGCTCTCGATTTTGGGGGCACCAAACTTTTGATCGGAGAATTAGACGATTCCGGTAGTGTTCTGAATTACAAAAGATACGATACCGGTTATGTCGATCAGGTACAGGCATTACAAATTATTCAGGATTCAATCGACGATTACATTTCAAGCATTGGCTGGTCTACCGGAAAAGCACCCGTTGCAATGGGAATGGGTTTAATTGGCCGGATCGACAATGCCAACGGAATCTGGTTTCAGATGGACCCGAAAAGAAGCCAGCGAACTGAACTGGCGAAAATATTATCCGAAAAATACGATCTGCCATGTTATATCGACAACGATGTAAAAACTGCATCAAAAGGCGAGAAATGGGTAGGAAAAGGAGCCGGGGTTGACAATTTTATTTACCTGAATGTAGGTACCGGAATTGCAGCGTCGGTTGTTGTTAACGGCCAGATAGTTCGCGGTGGCAACAATAATTCTGGCGAAGTGGGACACACCAGTGTAGGAGTAAACACGGGTATTAAATGTGGGTGTGGCCGAACCGACTGTGTGGAGTTGATTACTGCCGGAATTGGTTTTGACCGGCAAGCGCGAATGAACAAAGATCAATTCTCTTCCGCGCTCACAATTTCGGAAGAAAAGCCGGTTGACGTTAGCGAAGTGTACACCCTTGCCAAAAACGGTGACAAGCTTTGTATTCACTTGGTAGAACAGGCTTCAACAGCGTTGGCTAATCTGATTATGAACCTGGTTCGGGTAAGCGATCCCGAATTGGTGGTGCTCGGCGGAGGTATTGTTTCCGACAACTACTTTTTTCAGAAAGTACAGGATAAATTAAATCCAACCACCATTCGTTTTGTAACACAAGGCATTGTGTTAACAGGTCTCGATCCGCGTTTTGCCGGTTTAATCGGTGCCGGAGCAGTTGCAAAAAACAGTTTCTAGTAAAAACATATATTTTAATAAAACAGATACAAAATGACACTTAAAGTTACAGTAGCAAAAAATGAGTACGATTTCGACAGAATGGCAGCATGGAGAATTATTACAGAAATGCTTGCAAATCCGTCGGCAGTAATTGGCTTGTCTACAGGGCAAACTACAGGAAACATGCACAAGATTGTTAGTGAAATTTTTAACATGCATCCTTTTGATGTTTCAAAAATTACACTTTTCAATGTTGACGAGTTGACCAACCTTGCGCGCGAATACAAGGGAAGTTGTTATACCATGATCAAAGATCAGATTGCAGGGCCACTTGGAATCGATGAAAGTAACTTTATTATGCCACCAACTCTTTCTGATGATTTTGAAAACGAATGCCGCATTTTTCAGTCGGAATTGGAGCGCCGCGGAGGAATTGATCTTCAAATGCTTGGTTTGGGAATGAACGGCCACATTGGAATTAACCAGCCGGGAACACCTTTTGAAAGCGAAACCTGGGTTTCTCCTATGGATCCTGATTTTGAAAAAAGAGTGCGCGAAGAAACCAATACACCACCTGAACATGAATTGGGTGGACTTACATTGGGAATCAAAAATATTATGCATTCGCGGAAAATTGTTTTGGTAGCCAAAGGCGAAAGAAAAGCTGAGATTGTGGCAGAAATGCTTGAAGGACCGGTCACACTTGATATTCCGGCTTCAGTACTGCAACTACACGCCAACTGTGAATTTTTGCTTGATGCGGATGCTGCAAAACTCCTGAAAAAAGTGATTTAATAATACGTTTCTTAAACCAATATAAACTTAACCATTGTGAGTACACAAGAAAAACAAACCAGTTATGTTGCACCATTTATTTCATTGGTGTTTTTGTTTTTTGTTGTAGGTTTTTTAACCACAGCAAACGGCCAGTTTCAGGCTCCCCTAAAGGAGGCTTTTCTGAAAGGTGCCGGTAACCTGAAAAACACCTTTACTACCTTAATCACTTTTGCCTGGTTTTTGGCTTATCCGCTTACAGGCGGAGTTGGATCGAACTGGATTAGCAAGGTAGGCTATAAGAATACGCTGTTACGGGCGCTTGTATTAATGGTGGTGGGGTTAGGAATATTCCTGCTGTCGTCGCTTTTTACTATAAACTTTCCTGACGCAAATGTTCAGGTATTTTCGGCAAGTATACCTTTCGGATACTTTATTTTCTTATTCGGCTCGTTTGTAGTGGGGGCTTCGGCAACCATTCTTCAGGTAGTTATCAATCCATACCTGAGTGCTTGTTATGTAAAAGGAACTCAGTCGGTTCAGCGTTTGGCAATTGGCGGATCTTCCAATTCAATAGGAACAACAATTGCCCCGTTTTTTGTTGCGGGCATTGTATTTGGCGGCTTATCTATGGAAGAGGTAACGGTAAGTCAGCTTTCCGTGCCTTTCCTGGCCTTAATGGGGGTAATGTTGCTGGTTGTGTTGGTATTGTCGCGGCTTTCGATGCCCGATATTCCGAGTACAAAAACTGAATCGGGAGAAAAACTGGAAAGAAGTGTTTGGTCGTTCAGTCATCTGAAACTGGGAGTAATCACCATCTTTTTTTATGTAGGAGTTGAAGTGTGTATCGGAAACAACATAAATCTTTATGTAATCGAACTACAGGAGGCGAATGGAGGTATTTCCTTTTTCGGGCACGAAGCACTAAAATTGTTTGGGATTAACTTTAATATTCCGGCACTGGCGGCAACATTGTACTGGTTTAGTATTTTAATTGGCCGCCTGGTGGGAAGTTCGTTGAGTAAGGTTACTCCACGTGTTCAGCTTACCACGGTTTCGGCACTGGCGATTGTTATGGTATCAATGGCAATCGTTTTTAATAACCTTTGGATGTTGGTAGCAGTGGGTTTGTTCCATTCTATTATGTGGGGAGCTGTTTTTACACTTGCTATTCAGGATTTAGGTAAATACACTTCAAAAGCTTCGGGAGTATTTATGATTGGAGTAGTAGGAGGTGCAATTCTTCCGCTTGTGCAGGGAGGTTTTGCTGATTCGTTACACAGCTGGCGTTGGACCTGGCTGCTTGTGCTGGCCGGTGAATTCTTTATCCTGTATTATGCCCTGCTGGGGTCGCGTGTACGAGAAAAGTAAGAATTCTAAAACAATATAAATTACCAACTAAAACAACTTAAAAAATGATGAAAAAACTATTTGCTGTTATGTTGCTGTTCGGTACTTCTGTACTTGCGTGGGGGCAATACCAGACAAGCCTTCCCCGAACGTGGGATGACTATCCTCCCGCTGCACAGAAGCCCGGATTCGGTGTACATAAATCTGAATTGGTGCAAATGGACGATAGTCCGGCACTCGAAAAAGTACTGCTTTTTAGTTCACATAACGGGCATTACCCTTATTTCGACTTATTCAAAAACTACTATGTTGTAGTGGATAATTATTCGAAAGAAATAAAATACATATCCGATATTACGGTTTCTACCGAGAGAGACCTTCAGCTTGAAGACCGGGATAATGACGGTAAATTCGAGTTGTACCGTAGGTACTTTAAAGACGGAGTGTTTAAGGTTGACGAAGAAGGAAATCATTTAGATGTGACCTGGTGTTACGATTCCATCGAATTTGGTAAAAAGGTAGTGGTGGCCTACCTTACCTCGTGGAGCAGTGTTATGCCCGATCCTAAATTGGTAACGCATATCAATTACGCTTTTGGGCATGTAACAAACAGTTTCAATGGTGTGCGCATCGACAATGAAGAACGTTTGCATTCAATCACTGATTTGAAGAAGGAAAATCCATCGTTGAAAATTGCGCTTTCCATTGGTGGATGGGGCAGTGGTCGTTTTAGCGAAATGGCAGCCGACGAAAGCAACCGAAAACAATTTGCCACTGATTGTCGCAGAGTGGTTGACGAATTTAACCTCGACGGGATCGATATCGACTGGGAATACCCGGGTAGTGATATGGCTAATATTTCGTCGTCGCCTGATGATACAAAGAACTTTACTTTGTTAATGAGCGACATTCGAGAGGCAATTGGTCGTAAGAAACTGCTTACTCTCGCTTCGGCAGCAAATGCCGAACACATCGATTTCAGGGTAATTGATCCTTACATCGATTTCGTAAATATTATGGGCTACGATATGGGAATGCCACCTAAACATCATGCGGCGCTTTTTCGTTCGGAACATGCCGGAGGGATCACTTCGGAGGAGTCGGTAAACAAGCATATAGCGGCAGGCGTGCCAATTCATAAACTGGTACTCGGAGTGCCACTTTACGGCAAAGGCGACAGAAAAGCCATTGGCGATACAAACTACAAAAGCCTTGAAAGGCAGAAAAAGTACGAAGTAAGGTGGGATGATGTTGCAAAGGTTCCATATGTGGTGAATTCGAAGGGTGAAATGATTTATACCTACGAAAATCCGAAATCTCTGACACTAAAATGTGAATACATTTTAAGTCGCGATTTGCTGGGTGCCATGTATTGGGCTTACGACGACGATGATGAGGAAGCTACTTTAATAAAAACAGTTTACAACACCATAAGAAAATAAAATATGAAACGAACATGAACATATTTAATCATAACTACACAAACAAGAATGATTAAAAAAGTTTATGTGAGAGCGGAGCGATTCCATCCGTTCTCAAATTTTAAAGTAGATTTTGAAAAACTTGAAAATTTTAAACGGATGAAACGATATTTGATATTGATAATTAGTTTTCTGATGGTGAGCGGTTTGTTTTTCGAAACCTCAGCAAAGGAAAAAGAAAAAAGAAAATCAAGGCGATGATCGTTACCGGTCAAGACGGCGCTCACTGGTGGCAGGGAGGCAGCGATGCCATTAAAATGATCCTTGAAAACAGCGGCCTTTTTATGGTCGATATTAAAACTACTCCCGACTGGGACGGGGATATGAAAACCTACAATCCCGATTTTAGCGCTTACGATCTGGTGGTGATTAATTACGGTGGAAATACATGGGCAGAAGAAGCCCGGAAAAGTTTCGAAAATTACGTGGCTAACGGTGGCGGAGTAGTGGTTATTCATTCGTCGATTGTTCCGATGGACGACTGGGCAGAATACAATAAAATGATTGGGCTTGGTGCCTGGAACGGACGAAATGAAAAAGACGGACCATATGTTTACTGGAAAAACGACAGGGTTGTTTACGATTATTCACCCGGTGAAGCCGGTCATCATGCCTTACAACGTCCTTTTACGCTGGAAACCCGAAATCCTGAACATCCGATTATGAAAGGGTTGCCACCGATTTGGGAGCATTTTAAAGACGAATTATACGGCAAAGCCCGAGGACCGGCTTTAAACTTGGAAGTGCTTGCTACCACGTACGATGCTGTGGAGTTGGATGGATCGGGCAGAGATGAGCCCATATTATGGACGGTAAAATACGGACAAGGCCGTGTGTTTGTAAATTTGATGGGTCATGCCGGAAACGATCCCGAGCTGCGGTATTCAATGGAATGCACCGGTTTTCAGGTTACTTTGTTAAGAGGTGCCGAATGGGTAGCAACAGGGAAAGTAACGCAGGAAGTTCCAAAAGATTTTCCGAGTGAAGGTGTGATCACTTTACGTAAAGATTTTAAGGCTCCGTTTAACGCAAAATAAACAGGTAAAATGAGGCAAATTTTCTTAATAGTAGTATTACTCACTTTTTGCAATGTAGTTTTCGGACAAACGAAAATCAGCATCGATACTAAACTTGAAAAGGAAATTATCCAATCGGGGATTCTTCACAGTCCGCTGCCGGTCGATGAAACCAATTCATACGAAGGAATCGGTCTCACAAAACAAGTGTTGGAAAAGCAGGCGCTTACCGTTGCCGAAGATTTTTCGAATTGGAGCCATTCTGGTTACGGGAAAATTTCTTCTTCGAAAAAGCAGTCTGTTTCCGGCAAAAATTCTCTTCGGATGGAGTTTTCAACATCTACCGGGAAAAGGGCGCGTGGCTCTGATTCAGACCCTGATTATGCAGTTTATGGGCATTGTTCGGCAAAATTGAATGTTGGTGGCCAAAACTGGGAAAATTACAATCGAATTGTTTTTCATATATATCCCGATTGCGAAGGTGCCCGCGTGGTAAATATTGATTTGAATATTGAAAATCATTCAGATAAAATAAAGGAAGGATACAACCGCCAGTCGGGTGGGCATTTGGTACAACTGCATAACCGCGAGTGGAACACCTGTTTCCTCGATATTGACGAATACCAGCGCGACAATATTGCGCAGATTGGTTTTAGTGTAAGCCTGAAAGGAAAAGACAATACCGTAGGCGATTCGGTGATTTATTATATCGATAAGATTGAATTGCAGCTGATCGATGATCCTGAAATTGTTAGTGGATGGCAACCGGGCGAAAACCGGGTGGTTTATTCTACCTCGGGTTATTTAGCCAACGGACCAAAAACGGCTATCTTGAATATGGACGAAAGCCTGCATAAAAACAGCTTTACGTTGATTGACGCAAATAACAATCAACAGGTTTATTCAGGAAAAGTCATCAACAAAAAAACAACAACCGGCGAATTCAATATTGTTGATTTTTCTGATTTTACAACATCCGGAATTTATCAACTTAAAGTTGGCGAAGTGACTACTCCCGAATTCAGAATTGATAAAAATGTTTGGGAACCTTCGCTTTGGCGGACCATGAATTTTGTGTTTGGCCAACGTTGTGGTTATGCTGTTCCCGGAATTCATGGCGAATGCCACGTTGATTTATTTTCGGAACACAACGGGCAACGTATTTCGTATGCCGGGGGATGGCATGATGCGGGTGATTTGTCGCAGCAAACCCTGCAAACCGGCGATGTGGCTTTTAACTTTTTTGAAGCTTACAATCAGTATAAATCAAAGAATCCGGTGTTGGCTGCCCGTTTGCTTGAAGAGGCGCGTTGGGGGCTCGATTTTATTCTAAAAAACCGCTATGGTGATGGTTACCGTGCAAGCAGTATGGGGCTGGTAATATGGCAAGACGGTATTGTTGACTCTTTCGACGACATTACTTCGGTGCGTGTGCAGAACCTTCCTTTCGATAACTTCCTGTATTCGGCTTACGAAGCTTACGCTGCAATGAGCATCCCCGATGATCCGGCAATGAAAGAACATCTGGAAACAGTGGCAAAAGAAGACTTTGCATTTGCGATGGAGCAAGATGCCGAGATTGGTTTGGGCGGATTTATTTCGATGTTCGAGCACAGTTACAATACTTCTAAAAGCCAGTATATGGCCACGGCGTCGTGGGCGGCAAGTATGTTGTATAAATTGACCGGCGATGATTTTTATGCCCAAAAAGCAACTGAGTATATAAAATATACGATCGAATGTCAGCAAACAGACCCAATTGGAGAGCCCGGAATAAAAGGCTTCTTTTACCGCGATACCACAAAAAAGGTAATTGTGCATTACAATCACCAGTCGCGCGAACAGGTTTACATGCAGGCCATGGCTTTGTTATGCGAAACACAGCCCGATCATCCTGAATACAAAAATTGGGCGAGATCGATTGAGTTATATGGCGGCTATTTGAAAAGTTTAATGCCATACACCGCGCCATACGGAATGTTGGCCAGCGGTGTTTATGGGGTAAACGAAAATCAGGACGATGACAGTTTTGATCATCTTCACCTGTTTCAACCTGCTGATGCCCGCGAGATGTACACCGTTCAGCTTAAAAATGGTGTTCAGCTCGACGAAGGGCACTACCTGAAACGTTTCCCGGTTTGGTTTAGTATTTTTAACGGGAATGCTGCAGTTCATTTATCGATGGGAAAAGCAGCGGTTATTTGTGCTAAGTTTTTGAATGATGAGGAACTGAAACAAATTGGACTGGAACAATTGTACTGGACGGTAGGAAAAAATCCGTTCGGTCAATCGCTGATTTATGGCGAAGGCCGGAATTACCCGCAAAAGGATAATTTTTCATCTGGTATAATAGTGGGCGAAATTCCTGTTGGAATACGCACGCTGGGGAATGATGACACGCCTTACTGGCCTCAAACAAATACATCGTGTTACAAAGAAGTGTGGGTAACATCGGCTGGGAAATGGATCTCACTGGCCAGCGAATTTTAAGAAGTTAAACGAATAAATCTAATAAAATGAAAAAATTACAATCGATCATTTTTCTATTACTGGTGCTGAATATCAGTTGTTTTGCGGTCTCGCCTAAAAAAGCGGTAAATGTTTTGGTGCTTACCGAACGAGGTGGCTGGCACGAAGAATTTGTTGTTGCAGCCCTTGAATGGCTCGATGAATTTGGGGCTGAGAATAATTTTAAGTTTACGGAATTGAACCATGCCAAAGATATTGATGCGGCAATGCTGAAGAAATACGATGTTTTTCTGCAACTGAATTATCCTCCGTATACATGGAGCAAAGAAGGAGAAGATGCATTTATTGAATGTATTGAAAAAGGTAAAATAGGTTGGGTTGGTTTCCATCATGCTTCATTGCTTGGTGAGTTCGATGGATACCCGATGTGGAACTGGTTTTCTGATTTTATGGGTGGCATACGTTTTAAAGGTTATATTGCCGAAACGGCTTCAGGTACTGTAAACGTTGAAGACAAAACGCATCCGGTAATGAAAGACGTTAATCCTTCGTTTGTCCTTCCCGATGATGAATGGTATACTTTTGATAAAAATCCACGTCAGAATGTTCATGTTTTGGCAACGGTAGATGAATCGACTTACAAACCAGCTTCCGATGTAAAAATGGGCGATCATCCGGCCATTTGGACAAATGGAAAAGTTAAAGCCCGTAACGTATATTTTTTGATGGGGCATGCAAAAACACTTTTTGATTCGGATGATTTTAAAAAGATGCTTTCCAATTCGTTGCTTTGGGCTGCAGGAGAATAGTAAACTTAAACCAATAAATACTTGATTTATGAAATTAAAAAATCTTTTCCTTGCCGGTTTGTTTTTATTGGCAGGATTATCAGTTAGTGCACAATTTCCACGTTTTAAAGTGCTTGCTTTTTATTCGGAACATGTAGAATCGGCTCACGTTGAATTTGCAGAAGAAGCCATTCAGTTTTTTCAGGAACTAACTGTTGGTAACGGGTTTGTTTTTGATACAACATCGAACATGAGCGACCTGAATGCCGAAAAGTTGAAAGATTATTCGGTAATTATGATGTTGAATGATTTTCCACATTCAGAAAAACAACGACAGGCATTTCGCGAATACATGGAGAATGGCGGTGGCTGGTATGGCTTTCATGTGGCAGCGTATAACGACCGATCAACCAACTGGCCCTGGTTTTTAGATTTCCTCGGAGGTGGTGTGTTTTGGCGAAACAACTGGCCTCCCATGCCAGCCAAAGTGGTGGTTGATAATCATAACCATCCGGTAACAAAATCGTTACCGGAAGCTTTTATGTCGCCCATTAACGAATGGTACCAGTGGAAACCAAGTCCGCGCCAGAATCCGGATATCGAAGTGTTGGCTTCCTTGTCGATGGACAACTATCCTTTGGGATTGAAGGATATAATTCCCGACAGCGATTGTCCGGTGGTGTGGACCAACAAAAAATACCGCATGATTTATATGAACATGGGGCACGGTACACGCATTTTTTCCGATCCAACACAAAATGCCTTAATTATTGCCGGGTTGCGTTGGGTAGTTGCTACCGATGAAAAAGGAAATGTTTTTGGTAAATAAAATTGTTAGAAATGACTGAAGCGATAGTAACACCAAAGAAGCGGATACTTGCAATAGACATCATGCGGGGTCTTACTTTGTTCCTGATGCTTTTTGTTAACGATTTATACGAGTCAGGAGTTCCTTCCTGGCTCGTACATTCTAAAGCAAATGTCGATGGAATGGGACTTGCCGACTGGGTATTCCCTGGTTTTCTTTTTATGGTTGGGCTTTCAATTCCTTACGCTGTAGCCGCACGCGAAAGAAAAGGCGACAATAGAATAAAGATTCTGGGCCATATTCTTGTACGAACAATTAGTTTGCTGCTGATTGGCGTATTAATGATGAATATAGGACGGTTAAATGCAGAGCTCAGCGGAATAAACCGGAATATATGGGCAATCTTAATCTATGTTTCCATCTTTTTGGTTTGGAACAAATATCCTGAAAGCGATAAGTTAAAGTGGTTACCTGTAACTTTAAAGGCAATCGGGATAATCGGAATTGTTTCACTTGTTTCCATTTTCAGAGCCGGGGAACCCGGTCATGTGGAGTGGCTTACAACAGGTTGGTGGGGAATTTTAGGACTAATCGGATGGGGGTATTTTACATCGGTTATTGTTTATCTTCTATGCAGGTCAAGGTTGTGGTATATTGTTGCAGCATGGTTGTTCTTTGTAACTCTGAATATATTGTCTCAATTGGGATTGACTAATTTTCTCAACTTCGCGAAACCTGTATTTGGGGTAATAATTGGTGGGAATGTGCCTTCAATTGTTATTGCCGGTCTGTTAATTGGTGTAATTCTAAAGCAAAGTTCTGCATCGGTAGAACGCAAAATAACAATTTTTGGAGCCATTGGAATTGCCACTTTCGCGAGTGGTTTTATCCTTCGTAATTGGTTTATTATTTCGAAAATATACGGTACTCCTAGTTGGGCAATGGTTTGCAACGGAATTAGTATTCTGGTATTCGCATTTCTGCTTTTTCTGGTCGATCATAAAGAAAAATATAAATGGGCCGGCGTATTCCGTATTGCAGGACAAAATTCGCTGACTACTTACCTGGCCCCCGATATACTTTATTTTTCTTTTTGGGCACTGGCGTGGCCGGTATTTTTCTATAAACAGGATACCTCGCAACTGCTGGCCGTAATTGGCTCGGCGGTTTGGGCACTGGCAATGATTGGCTTTGCCAATTTATTGTCGCGGCTAAATATTCGTTTAAAACTATAGCAGCACAGGAAATTTCAAATATTTTTCTAAACTGTTACCAGTCAGGATCTTTAATCAATGTTTAGCGATTGTGAGTTTTGGAAGTCTATTCTCAATACGAGTAATAAAAAAGCGTGAGTTATATAAATGTTATATTTGCTTCATGTTTTCGATAAAAAAGGCAGTATTTAAAAGGATTTAAAAAGTAGCATTGGCTAAGTATACCACAAATTATTTTGTGGATTTGTTGTTTTTATGGAGGAAAAGGCGGATCTATATCTATGGGAAAACCTTCTAAATGGTGATAATAATGCCTTGTCGGATATTTATAAAAGGTATGTTGACGATTTATACTCCTATGGTCTGAAAATATCGGGAAACGAATCTCTGGTGAAAGACTGTATTCAGGAGGTTTTTATTCGTTTGATGGCAAACCGGAAAAACCTGGTTGCCGGTTCTAATATACACGTTTACCTATTCAAATCGCTTCGGAGCAGGTTATTGGATGAAATGCGGTCGGGTAACCGAAGATCAGAGATTCTCAATACAAAAACCAGGTTTGAAGAAGAAGAAAACAGTCCGTCGGTTGAAGCAGTTACCATTCAGAACGAAGAACAGTCACACATTAAAAAGAAGCTGCAAACTGCCCTGGAAGGTTTAACTGAAAAACAACGGGAAATAATTTTTTTAAAATTTACCGAAGGATTAAACTACGACGAGATTTCAACAATTCTCGGCATCGATAAAGCTTCAGCCCGAACACTTCTTTACCGCACTCTAAAACTAATTAAGGCCAACATTAAAATGAAGGGATTAATCTTGTTTCTCTTTATGCGGTATTTCAAAAAGTAATTTTTTTAAAAAAATAAATTCTTTTTTGTCTATAGAAATAGATGTCGTTCGTTTATTAATAATTCTGTTAAAACATGGAGAATAATTTTTTGAATTCTGAATTTACAGAGCTGATTACCAATGATGATTTTGTTCGTATGGTAAAAGATGCTCAGGACACTGATAAGTTGTTGAATGACTTGGTAATGCAGTGTCCTCAAAACAGCAATGATTTAAAATATGCTGTTGAATTTATTCGGATTGCCCGTGAGGATAAGCAAAAAATGCAGACTGCCGATTCGGAACGAATTTTAAAGAATATACAAAACAACCCAGTCGGAAAAGATGGACGTACAATTTTATTTCGTCGTTTGGCAAATAGTAAGGTTGCTGCTATTGCATTGTTGGTGCTTGCAATTGGAGCACTTGTTATGTTCAGCAAACAAGATTCGCTAAAACAGTTTGCACATAAAAATGAAGTATCTCAGAACGACGCGATGATTGTTCTTTCCGATGGCTCAAAACACATTCTCAACGAGAATGAACTGGATATTAATTACAACAGCAAGGAAGGTGAAGTTGTGGTTCAAAAAGAGGAGAGCGTTGTTGCGACAATTAAAAATGAACCAAAAAATAAACGAGAGTTTAACGAGGTAATTGTGCCTTACGGACAACGTCAACATGTTGTTTTGAATGATGGAACGTCGGTGGAATTAAATGCCGGGAGTAAACTGGTATTTCCTGCGGTATTCTCAGGGAATAACCGAACCGTGTACCTGATTGGAGAGGGATACTTCGATGTAACAAAAGACAGTAATCGTCCCTTTATTGTAAAAACTGATTTTATTGATGTAAAAGTATACGGAACAGAGTTTAATGTTACCGCATACAAAGATGAAGAACTTGCTTCTGCCGTATTGGTAGAAGGTTCAGTTTCGGTTAAACAAAGCGACAAAATTCTTAAAAAACAGGCACTGTTCATTAAACCTGGCGAAGCATGTTTTTACTCAACAGTTAACGAAGAACTGGAGATAAAAGACATTGATGTAGACTTATATATTTCGTGGAAAGATGGAATTTACAATTTTAAAGATGTGCCACTTTCTTATGTAATTACACGGGTGAAGAAATACTACAACGTTGAAATTACGGTTGAGAATGCCGATTTACTGGAGACAAAACTTTCAGGAAAACTGCTAATCACAGGAGATATTGAAGAAGTGATTCAATATATCTCGAGAGCAGTAGAATGTAGATATGAAAAGCCTAAAGAAGGAAATTATTTTCTCTCGAAATACTAACTAACTTATTGTCTAACCAAAACTTTATGAATATGACTTAGAACTATCACCAACTTATTTTAAAAAAAATCCGGTAGATACTGGCATACCTACCGGAAAAGATCGATTAAATCCGTAATACAAATTTTAATCAAAACAAATTTATGAAAAAAAACTTTTTTCACAGGGATGACTTATGGATTCATCTCATTAGAACATTTCGCATTATGAAGTTAACATTCTTGTTTAGCCTCATGGCTGTTATAAATACCTTCGCTTCATCTTATTCGTTTGCACAAAACGTAAGATTATCAGTGGAGAATATTCCTCTTGTTGATGTACTGCAAGAAATTGAGCAGCAAACTGATTATGTATTTTTGTACAAAAATGACCTTATTGATCCTGAATTTAAAGTTAGTGTTGACGTTGAAGGACAAGACGTTGAGGTGATTTTGAATGAAGTATTTAAATCAACAGAGATTAAGTACGAGATACTGAAAAAGCAAATTATTTTAACTCCAAATAAAAAAGTTAAAGATGAGCCTGCTGTAGGAGGAAGTGTAAAAGTGGCTCCGCAAAAAAAGCTTACCGGAAAGGTTACCGACGAAGATGGTGTACCAATTCCGGGGGTTACTGTTGTTGTAAAAGGAACGACTATTGGTACAGTTACCGATTTTGACGGAAACTATATGCTGGATGTTCCGCAGGATGCACAGGTATTGTTGGTTTCGTTTGTAGGGTACAATACCCAGGAAATTACACTGAGTTCTGAAGTAAACATTAACATCGTATTACACGAAAGACTTGAAGAGCTGGACGAGGTTGTAGTTGTTGGTTATGGTAAACAAAACAAAGAATCGGTAACAGCTGCAATCTCAAGTGTTGAAGCAAAAGATCTTGTACAATCGCCAACTGCCAACATTAGTAATGCTTTGGCAGGTCGTTTATCGGGTCTTACATCTATTCAGTTATCAGGAAAACCGGGATCAGATGATGCCGATCTTTATGTACGTGGTATTGGTACTTATGCCGGATCAACTGCACCACTTATTATGGTTGACGGTGTTGCGCGCGATAGTTATAACAATATTGACCCTAATGAAATCGAATCAATCAGCATCCTGAAAGATGCTTCGGCAACAGCTGTTTTTGGTGTGCGTGGTGCAAACGGTGTAATCCTTATTACTACAAGAAGGGGACAGCAGGGGGCTCCTCGTGTTAGTGTTTCGGCACAAACTGCAATTGTTGAATTTACCCGTTTACCGGAATATCTTGATGCGTATGATTGGACAAGTTTGTTCAACGAAAAATCATACCAGGACTACTGGAGAAAGCATGGTAATGATGGATGGGACTCATGGGCAGAATTTGCTGAAAGTCGAGAAGCCAACTGGATTTCAGAAGCTTCCCGATATACTTCAGATGAGGAGTTGATGTATTATAAAAATGCAAACAATCCACAAAGCGAGTATTACAATCCATATTTCTATCCCAATACCGACTGGCAAAGTCAGATTTTCAGAAAATCATCACGACAAAGCCAGTATAACGTAAATGTTGAGGGTGGTACAGAAAAGGTAAAATATTTTGTATCGTTAGGTTTTCTTGATCAAGGTGGTATGTTCCAGGATTCGTATTTTCCGTTTCCCGATGAAATGGATTACACGAAAAAGCGACATAACTTTCGTGCCAACTTCGACTTTGATGTAAATAAAGATTTCCGGATCTCGGTTGACATTGGTACCAACTTCGAGAAAATTACAGGAATGAATAATGATAGCTACATGTGGAACAAACGAATTTTGTGGGCTAACCCGATTTCGTCTCCCGGACTTGTTGATGGTAAATTTGTAGTTATTGAAGGACAAGAGCTTTCGGCAAATAACTTGCTTTACGAAATTGCCAACATTGATTTTAATGTTACCAATAACAGTACACTTAATTCATCGGTAAAGTTATCGCACAAACTCGATTTTATTACAGAAGGACTTTCTGTAAATGCCCGTGTTGCTTACGATAGCTATTTCTCAAGCCGGTCGGGTGGTGGTAGCTACACGCCAATGTTGTATCGTATTTCTCCTAACGAAAACGGAGATAAGCTGGATCCAAACTTTGAACCTTTAACTGAAAAATCGTCACTTTCATACTGGTCGGAATGGTACAATGGGAAATGGCGTAAAATCTATGGAGAGTTTTCGTTGAACTACAACCAAAGTTTTGGCCAGCACGATGTGGGCGGTTTGTTCCTGTTTAACGCAGAAAAGAAATATGATCCGGGTTTGGATTACCAATTGCCTCATGCCTACTTAGGTTTGGTTGGTCGTGTTACTTATGGTTTTGCAAAAAGATACCTGGCCGAGTTTAACATGGGATACAACGGTTCGGAAAACTTTCCCGAAGGAAAACGTTTTGGTTTCTTGCCGGCGGTTTCTTTAGGATGGGTTTCATCAGCCGAAAGTTTCTTCCCTGAGACCGGTCTGATTGGATATTTAAAAATTCGTGGTTCTATCGGTAAAGTTGGTAACGATAATGTTGGTGGAGCAAGGTACTTATATTTACCTGACGTATGGGAATACAGTGGTGGCTATACTTTTGGCGATTACAACAGCAGAAGTTATGTAAATGGTGCTATTGAAGGTACAATTGGTAACCCGAATGTAACCTGGGAAACGGCAACAAAAGCAAACATTGGTTTTGAAGCACGTTTGTTTGGCGACAAACTGTCGTTAACCTACGATTATTTTAAAGAAAACAGAAAGGATATCCTTTCGTACAAAGGAACCATTCCCGATATCGTTCAGGCATCGCTGCCCGCTTATAACTTAGGTAAAGTTAAAAACTGGGGTAACGAAGTAGAATTTACATGGCGAGACAATATCCGTCAGGTAAATTACTGGGTTAAAGGAAATGCTTCAACCAACAAAAACGAAATTGTTTTTAGAGATGAAGCTATTACTCCGGGGCTTGAATACCAGGCACAAACCGGCCGTCCGATTAACCAGCCTTCATACCTGCAGGCCGATGGTTTATACAACTCGTGGGCCGATCTGTATGAAATCGATTCGGAAGGAAATCCGGTTCTTTCGTCTCCTGTATTAGCAGTAAACGCTGCCGGCGAAACTTATACCAATACTGCCGGCGAACCGGTTTACCAAAAAGATTTAGGTTTTGGAGGTGCTGTTTTGCAGCCTGGTGAAATAAAACTGATCGACGTTAACGAAGACGGTGTTATTGATGGTAAAGACTATAAGCGTAGTGGAAAAACAAATATTCCTGAGTTAACTTATGGATTCTCAATGGGATTTGAATATAAAAGTTTCGACTTCTCGCTAATGTTCCAGGGGGTTTCTGGTGTTGCACGCTTCGTTCAAACAGGTGAATCAATGCACTTTTCAGATAACCACTCGTTACAGGAAGTTGATATATACCGCTTTACCGAAGAAAGATATGCAGCTGGAGAACGTATAGAAATGCCCATTGCTGCCTACAACACTTCAGCAGTTTACAATACATTCTTTCATAAAGATGCATCATACTTGCGTCTGAAAAATATGGAGATAGGTTATAGCATTTCTCCGGGAATATTAAAAAGAATCGGACTTACTTCAACTCGTTTTTATGTTAACGGTTCGAACTTGCTAACCTGGAGTAACAACAAGGTATGGGGCGATCCTGAGAATTTAGGTAATTCCGGTTATCCGATTACCCGGACGTACAACCTGGGAGTTAACCTCAATTTTTAATCAACTAAATAGAAAGTTATTATGAAAAGGAAATATATAGCAAACCTGGTGATAGCGAGTGTTTTTATATCACTCTTTATGTCGAGTTGTCTCGACGATTTTCTCGAAAAACCAGCGGGGGGAGCAGTAACAGTTGATACAATTTTTCATACAAAAAACCAGGCGCAATATGCAGTTGCAAGCATGTACCAGTCGGGTATGCAAAATTTATATGTATACAATGCCGGAGGTTTAGGACATTCAAACAGCTGTGCCCGGCCTGGAATAATTACCGATGAAGTTTATTTGGAATCAAATGTTACCTGGATTGCACAAAACGTAGGTGTAGGAGCTTATTACTCCGGAACAATGACCTCAGGAAATACGCCTGATATTCCTGGTTATGGTGCCCATTACCGCGGTATCCGAAGAGCTAACCTTGTTTTAAAGAATATTGATATGGTTATCGATGCCGACCAGGCATGGATTGATGATGTAAAAGGACAAGCATTATTTATAAGAGCGTTACAGCATTTTGAGTTATTTCGCTACTACGGAGGTATACCAATTGTAACCGATGTTTTAGGTGAAGGTGAACTTAAACTACCTCGTAGATCTGTTAAAACAGTTGTAAGTACAATTGTAAAATGGTGTGATGAAGCTGCTGTCTTGTTGCCTTCATCGCGTTCGGCAACAGAATATGGTAAAGTTACAAAGTTAGCTGCTTTGGCTTTAAAAGCACGTGTTTTATTATATGCTGCAAGTCCTATGTATAATACTCCTTCAGGCATGACATCGGAGATTATACGTTTTGGTGATGACCGTGACTCGGTTTTGTGTTATCCTGACTACGACGTAAATCGTTGGAAATTAGCTGCCGATGCTGCAAAAGCAGTTATTGATAATGCAGGTGCTGCTGGTGTTTCAATTTATAATACATCAACACCAGAAACAACCGGTGATACATATGCTACAATTGGCGATTACGAATCGGTTTGGAACGTTTACGCTAACGAGGAAATGATTTTACAATGTACCGAGTTTAACAGCAATGACTGGGGGAATAAAATTTGGGCACTTACCAACCAAAGTCGTTCTGGATGTGGCGCTGCAGGTCTTGGAAGCTGGGGGCCAATGAACAACGTGCCGGTAGAATTTGCCATGTTGTACGAAAAACGCGACGGATCGAATTGGAGCGTTGAGCCAGGAGATCAGGGCGACGATTTAGCCGCTTTTATCGAAGGTTTGGATCTTGATCCTCGTTTTTACCAATCAATTGCTTATGGTGGCATGCAATACAACTCAAGTTATGGTAAACTGCAGTTTTACAAAGGTGCCGATGGTTTTAGCGATGGTAAACTTGGCGGAAATGACCAGGATCCTCACGGTTTTGCTATGGAAGCATACAAATTTGCTCCACGCATTGAAAATGCAGCAAGACAGCATTTCTCGTGGCCGGTGTTCCGTTTGGCCGAGTTTTATTTAAGTTATGCCGAAGCTTTAAACGAATTCGAAGGACCTACAACCAAAGCTTACGATGCTTTAAACGTAACTCGTGACAGAGCCGGTATGCCCGAAAAATCAAATTTAAGTCAGGAAGAATTCCGTGCAGCAGTTCATAACGAGCGTACTGTAGAACTGGCGTTCGAAAACCACCGTTACAACGATCTTTTACGTTGGATGCAAGCCGATGAAGTTATTAACGACAGATCTTTCTACGGATTTAAAACTGTGGCTAAAGACGCCGGAGACGGAACAGCATTACACGCCTGGACTGTTTCAGTTTTCTCAAAACGATTTTTCCCTGATAAATATTATTACCTGCCTTTCTCAAACGCAGAAGTAAGTAAAAACTACTTGGGCGACCGCGAAGCATGGGATGGTCAAAATCCGGGATGGTAATAGTTGGTAAAATCACTTTTAACAAGAAGTAGTATGAAAAATAAACATATAAAACAATTTTTATTGCTTTCCTTGTTGTGCAGTGCCTTGTTTATCAATGCACAAGAAACAAACTTGGAGGTAGAATCAGATTCCATAATAACTCTTGAAAATGAACCACAAGTTGATATGGGGCTTGGCACCGAAGATTTGTGGAGATACACGGGAGCCTCTTTTTCCATTTCGGGAGAGGAACTTGCCCGCGAATTGACAGGGAATTTATTGAAAACATTGCAAGGACGTATTCCCGGCCTGACGGTTCTTTTTAATTCAGGAGAACCTGGGTATGATAATCCGGCATTGTATGGCCGGGGCATGACCAGTTGGAATAGCGGAGGTAATGATATTCTTATTTATCTGGATGGATTTAGGGTAGATGTAGAACTAATTGCTTCGCTTTCAGTTGACGAAATTAAAACCGTAACCTATGCAAAAGATGCTGCTGCTCTTTCTGCTTACGGAATGGAAGGTGCTAACGGAGTTTTGTCAATTAGAACGAAACGTGGAGAAGTGCAAACATCAACAAAAATTATTGCCAATGCCCGTTATGGTGTATTAAGCGTAATTGATCTTCCTACTGTAATGAATGCGTTTGATTATACCACAATGTACAATCAGGCTCGTGAAAACGATGGACTTACTCCGCGGTATGCTAATCCTGACTTGTACAAAAACGGTGGAGATGTTGCTCACCCCGATGTTGACTGGTATGACGAGGTGTTGAAATCCAATTCAACCATTCAAAACATGAATCTTTCGTTTACCGGTGGTGGAGAAACAGCAAAATTTTATGTATTGTTAGACTATAAAGGTTTTTCCGGATATTACAAAGATGCCGACACGGAAGGTGAAGAGTTTGGAACAAATGCACAAAATAATAAATTCAATATTCGTGGTAATGTCGATTTAAATATCACCAAAAGTCTGGCAATAAAAGCAGAGGTAGTTGGTAGTATTGATGATAAAGACACCCCGGCAGGTTTTAGTGCAGGTAGTCTCTTCGATAATCTTATGGGAATTCCGGCAGCGGCTTTTTCTGTAAAAAATCCAAACGGAACCTGGGGGAATAGTTCGGTGTATAATTTTAATCCGGTGGAGCGATTACGCACCAATGGTATCTGGAATTCGCACACGCGGGGTTTACAAACCAACTTTTCTTTCGATCAGAAGCTTGATGTGGTTACAGAAGGACTAAGTTTAACTGGTGCATTGTCATTCAGCAACCAGTACATTGGTTACACTGGAAAAAGTTTCTCTGGTTTATCATACGAAATGCTGAAAGATGATAACGATGATCCAATTTTGGATAACGATGGAAATTATACGTATAAAGAGTTAGGCTCAATTTCAGACGATATTACTGATGGTTTAACTAACCTCTGGAATCGTCAGGTTCTTCAGTTGGGCCTGAATTACAAACGCGATTTTGATAAACATTCATTTGTTGCGTCATTATTGGCACGTCGTCAGAATTACAGCTATTTTATGCTTACTTTCCCAATCCGCAACCAGGGTTTGGCATTTAACGGATCATATGCATTCGATAAAAAATACATCGCTTCAGTAGCAGTAGGATACAATGGTTCAGCCGATTTTGAAGACGGAGAACGTTATGGCGTATTCCCATCGCTTGGTTTAGGCTGGATTGTTTCAAACGAAGATTTCCTGGCTAATAATGACAAGGTTAATTTTTTGAAATTAAGAGGATCATACGGTATTACCGGTAGCACCAACAACGACTACCGCTTTTTATTTGAACAAAAAGCACAAAATGGTGGTGGCTGGAGACTTACATCGGATAATACCTGGTATACGGGGCGTAGAGAAGGCGCTTATCCAAACCTCGGTTTTACATGGGAGGAAAAAACTATGGCAAACTTTGGGGTAGATGCTAAATTATTCGACCTTGTAACAGTAAACCTTGATGTTTTCTCTGAAAAACGTACACAAATTCTGGAAAGCGCAGGTGCTGATGTTCCTGCTTACACTGGTTTTCGTTTAGCAAACCAAAATACCGGAGAGGTTAAAAACTCGGGTGTAGAACTTAGCTTACGACTGGATAACAACAAAAACGATTTTAAATATTTTGTACAGGGTACATTTGCTTATGCCCACAACGAGATTACAAAACGTTCTGAAATTGTTCAGCCTCATGAGTGGTTGTACCTGCAGGGATACAGTATTAATACTGCCCGCGGTTTGGTTTTCGACGGATTTTACGAGGAACCCGATTTTGACGCGAATGGTAATTTAAACAGTGGAGTTGTGGCATCGTCGTACACCAACGTGCGTCCCGGCGACATGAAGTATGTTGATCAAAACGAAGATGGTATTATTACTGATTACGATAAAATACCGATGGACTACAATGCTATTCCTGAAATAACAGGAGCCATTAAAGGTGGATTTACATACAAAGGTCTTGATTTTAACGTTTTTGTTATGGGGGTAACAAACAGAACAGTTGCTCTGCCATATAATTACACTCATCCATTTGTTCAAAACAATAACATTACTGCTTTCTCTGCTAATCCATGGACTCCTGCAACTGCTGCTACAGCAACCAGTCCCAGATTAACAACTCAAGATAACATCAATAATAATCAGGCTACTGATTTTTATATGCGCGACGGCAGTTATATCAAACTGCGTAATATTGAGTTGGGATACACTTTCGGTTTAGGTAAAATTGAAGCAGTTCGTCTATCAGTTACAGGTACTAACCTTTTTACCTGGGATAAAATCGACGACCTTGAAGCAGAGAGCCTTTCAACCGGATATCCACTTTCAAAAGCAGTCTCACTTGGTTTAAAAGTAAATTTCTAAACCTGTAAATAGAAGAATATGAAAATGATCAAAAATATCTCAATTTTATTCTTACTTGCTCTTGCAATCTACTCGTGCGAGGATGATTATTTGCAAGTGAAGAACGTTGACACTGGAGTAGCCATAGAAGATTTGTATAGCCGTTACAGTCAGATTCAGGGCGTAATATGGGAAGCATACAGCTATTTACCTGATGGTCTGGGCGAATTATGGCTCGAAGGTGCAACAGATATAGCTGAAGCAACAAGAGAAAGCAATGCAGCTCAATTATATAACCTGGGAACCTGGACACAGTTTAGAAACCCTGACGATGTTTGGGCAACCAATTTTGCCGGAATTGACCAGGTTAACCGTTTCTTGAAAAACAAAGATAACGTTACTCTTGAGGAGATTAAAGCAAATAGTACCGACGGAGATTCTACCGCATATTATAAGGCACTCGACAATATGATGTTAATGGAAGGTGAAGCTTTGTTTCTGAAAGCTTTCTTTTACATGGAACTGACACAACGTTACGGAGGCGTACCAATTTTTGACGAGCCGCTTGATTACAATGATCCATCGAGCTGGAAAAATGTACAACGTAACTCGGTAAAAGAATGTCTGGATTATATTGTTGAGCTTTGCGATCAGGCAAATGCAATTGTTACCGACGATGTACATTCACGCTTCTCGTGGTACGAGAACGGACGTATAACAGGCAGCGGTATTAAAGCGCTAAAAGCAAAAGCGACACTTTACGGTGCAAGCCCGCTATTTAAAGATGCCGGTTCTTCAATAACCTGGGAAGACGCTGCCGAAGCTGCACATGCTGTTATAGCAACCGGAAAATTCAGTTTGGTTAGTAATTATTCCGACTTATTCGGTTCGGGTAATGCCAATTCGGGCGAAATCATTTTTAAACGTCGATATGGTTCGATAAACTGGTTCGAATACAACCAGTTCCCGATTGCCTTTGTTGGTAGCAACGGTAACAGCTTAACTCCAACTCAAAACTTTGTTGACGCGTTTGAAGTAACAAGTGATGGTACATCAGAGGCTTTCGACTGGAATAACGCAACTCATGCAGTTGATCCTTACGCTAACCGCGACAGTCGTTTTTATACAACAGTGGTTTATAATGGTTCGGATTTCTCATCACAAAACATCGAAACATACACCGGTGGTAACAGTGGTTTGCCAAAAGAAAATGCAACCAAAACAGGTTATTATCTTGGTAAATGGGTTAACAAGGGTATTGATCTTATAAACGCAACAACTGCTAACCATACCTGGGCATATTCACGTTATGCAGATATCTTGCTAATGTATGCCGAGGCAATGTACAATGCCTATGGAGCCGATGCCGATCCTGAGGGCTACGGAATGACTGCCTTGGAGGCCATCAATTTAGTAAGAGCCAGATCGAATGTACAGGCACTGCAAGCATCAGAGTTGAATCAGGCTGCTATTGAGCACGAGCGTATGGTTGAGTTGGCCTTTGAAGGCAAACGTTACTGGGATGTACGTCGCTGGAAAAAAGCAACTACTTATTTCAATCAACCGGTGACCCGCATTGAAATCACTAAAAACGGGGATGACTTCAATTACGAAGTTAAAACCCTGGAAAACCGTGTTTTTTCTGAAAAAATGAATTGGTATCCAATTCCTCAATCTGAAATCTCAAAAACAGGATGGGAACAAAATCCTTCCTGGTAGTTTTTCGCATAGATCAATAGAATATGCTGGAGGCTTAGGCCTTCAGCATATCACTTCTTTAGTTTCAAACCTATCTGTCGGTACTGAAGTTGATATCGTCTAATCATCGGATGATAGAAATTTTTAAAAACTGGTATGAGATTAATGTACTTCCGGCAGCGGTAACGAGCTGAAGTCCTTGGGTGCGTTTTTGTTTACAAATGTTTGATTGTTAAATGATTTGTATTCATGGGTGTACATGGTTGTATATGGAATGAATGTTGACTACCTTACGTTTGATTTTACTTTAAACCAACATAAAATGAAAACCTATTTTTTATTTATCTTTTGCTATGTTTTGTTGGCAAGTTGCCAGCCTAAACAAGAGCAGTCATTTGGGCAAACATCAACTTCTTCTGATTCTTTTATCAAGGTTGATGGTCCAAACCTAATTACCCCCGATGGTGAAAAGTTTCTAATCAGAGGTACCAACCTTGGTAACTGGTTAAATCCTGAAGGCTACATGTTCCGTTTTCGTAATACGAATTCGGCAAGTAGGATAAACCAGGCATTTTGCGAAATGGTTGGACCCGATTTTATTGCCGGTTTCTGGAAACAATTCAAAGACAATTATGTGACTATAGACGATATTATGTTCTTAAAATCAGTGGGTGTTAACTCGCTTCGTTTACCATTTCATTATAAATTATTTACCGACGAAGATTATATGGGGTTGACTGCAGATCAGGACGGATTTGAACGCGTGGATCAGCTGATAAACTGGTGTAAAGAGGCGGGTATTTATCTGATCTTAGATATGCACGATGCACCGGGTGGGCAAACCGGAGATAATATCGATGATAGCTATGGTTATCCCTGGTTGCTGGAAAGCGAAATATCTCAGCAGCTTTTTATCGACATTTGGGTGAAGATTGCCGATCGCTATAAAGATGAACCAATCATACTAGGATACGACCTGTTGAATGAGCCCATTGCACCGTATTTTGAGAACCTGGATGAGTTAAATTCAAAACTCGAGCCATTGTATAAAAAAGCCGTAGCGGCTATTCGCCAGGTGGATAATAACCATGTTATTTTGCTGGGAGCAGCTCAATGGAACAGTAATTTCAAAGTATTTAGCAATGCTGATTTTGATGATAATCTGATGTATACCTGTCATCGTTACGGGGGCGAACCAACTGCTGAGGCCATTAAATCATACATCGATTTCCGCGACAAAGTAAATCGCCCAATGTACATGGGAGAAACCGGACACAACACCGACGAATGGATGGCAGCTTTCAGAACAATGATGGAAGAGAACAACATCGGATGGCACTTCTGGCCTTATAAAAAAATGGACGGATCGTCATGTGTTTCTATTCCGGCTCCTGAAAACTGGGACCTTGTTGTTGATTTTGTTGAAGCCGACCGCAGTTCATATAAAGCAATAAGGGAAGCTCGTCCTGATCAGGAAGTGGCAAAGAAGGTATTGTCGGATTTTCTCGAGAATTGTAAGTTTAGTAATAACGAAATTAACCATAACTACCTAAATGCCCTTGGATTGGGAACAAAATAGCATAGCTTTTTCACCCCAATCGTATTCTTTGTGCAATGATGTTTTAAACAATACTCTCATCATAAAAAACTTGAATTTTAGAACCAATGAAAAATAAATTAATTCTCACAGGCATAATCACAGCTGTTCTTTCAATGAATGCTGTTTTTGTGAAGGCTCAGTCGTCAAAATCAGAATCGATTGAAGCCTGGGTAACAACTTTAGATCGCTCACAGCTTTTTACAAAACAGGAAGAAGTTATTGAATTTGGTAACCGTCCGCGTGGGTGGGGAGCTACAACTATAACTATTGATGATAATTTGCAAATGCAGGCCGTTGATGGATTTGGCTTTGCCTTAACCGGAGGTAGCGCTGGCCTGATGATGGGTATGAGCCAACCCGAACGTACTAAATTAATTAACGAGCTTTTCAGAACCGACGAAGATAATATTGGTGTCAGCTACATCCGTTTAACAATAGGAGCTTCAGACTTAAATAGCTTTGTTTTTTCGTACAACGATTTGGAAGATGGTGAGGTCGATCTGAAACTTGAAAAGTTTAATTTGTCACAAGACATGTACGATGTAATTCCGGTAGTGAAGGAAATCCTTGCCGTGAATCCGGATATAAAAATCCTGGCATCGCCATGGTCGGCACCAACCTGGATGAAAACAAACAACAAGGTAAAAGGCGGTAAATTAAAAGAAGAGTATTATCCGGTGTACGCACAATATTTTGTAAAATACATTAATGCAATGAAAGAGCAGGGTATTACAATTGATGCCATTACGGTTCAGAATGAGCCGCTCAATGTAAACAATACTCCGAGTATGCAAATGTTACCCAACGAACAACGGATTTTTATTAAAGATCACCTGGGACCTGCCTTTGAACAAGCCAACATAAAAACTAAAATTGTTTTATTCGATCATAACCTCGATCGGATAGACCATCCGCTTACTACTTTAAGCGATCCGGAAGCAGCAAAATATGCCGATGGATCAGGTTTTCATCACTATGGAGGCGAATTAAGTGCCTTAACAACCATGCATATTGCTCATCCTGAAAAGAATTTGTATTTCACCGAGCAAATGGTAGTTGAAAGACCAGGTAGCGAAACAATTGAGATTGCTAACCAGGTAGCGCGACTAATTATTGGTGTAACGCAAAACTGGAGCAAAAACGTAATTCTTTGGAATTTTGCTGCTGATCCGTTAAATGATCCGCACACTGAGGACGGAGGTTGTTCGATGTGCCAGGGAGCAGTTACAATAGAGGGTGACAATGTTAGCAGAAACATTGCTTATTATGTGGTGGCACATGCGTCAAAATTTGTTCGCCCGGGTTCGGTAAGAATCGGCTCAACTCAAAAAGGCGATACAATGGTTAATCTTACACAAGATGAAGAGCATCGTGGTGAAAATGCACTACGTGTAGGGCTATCAATAACTTACAATGTCTTTCCTAATGTAGCATTTCGTACTCCATCGGGAAAAACAGTGTTAATTGTGGCCAACGATTCGCGTTCGGCCAGGTCGTTCAGAATTAAATACAACGGACAATATGCCAACGTAAATCTTAGTCCCGGAGCAGTTGGAACTTATGTATGGTAACAACTTTTAAAAAGTCAGATTAACCCAGTTTAAATATTTATTAAAGACCTAGAATGTACAAATTAACTTTTCTTGTGCTGTTGCTTTTGGGCAGTATGCAAATGAGGGCCGAAAATGGTTCTTCATTTTATTCTCAGAAACCAGAAGATGCGGAAGCCGTTTATTTCACTTCCGAAAATTTTGATATTACAAACGACGGAAAAACAGATGTTTCCGAGCAGTTACAGCAGGCAATCAATCAATTAAAAAAGGATAAGAATTTTGGTGTATTATTTATTCCTGAAGGAACATACACCATTTCAAAAACTATTTATGTGCCTTCTGCTATTCGTTTAATTGGTTATGGTAAAAAACGTCCGGTAATTGTTTTAAAAAAGAATTCACCGGGTTTCCAGGAAGTGGTTCCGAATGATAAAGGTAAAGCCAGTTATATGTTTTGGTTTACCAGCGGAGTGGTTGAGTCGGATGGGCCGGTTTACGATGCAGGAGCAGGAACTTTTTACAGTGCGTTATCCAATATCAACCTGAAAATTGAAGCAGGAAATCCGGAGGCAGTGGCGCTTCGTACGCATTTTGCGCAACACAGCTTTATTGCCCACAGCGATATTTTTATTGGTGATGGGAAAGCTGGTTTGTTCGATGTGGGAAATATGATTGAAGATGTTCGCTTTTTTGGTGGCGAATATGGTATTTATACCACCAAAGCTTCGCCGGGCTGGCAGTTTATGATGCTCGACAGCTATTTTGAAGGCCAGCGAAAAACAGCCATAAAAACACAGGAAGGCGGTTTTACAATTGTTCGCATGCATGTTAAAGATTGCCCGGCTGCCATTCAGGTGGATGACAATTACTGGGAAAAACTGATTTTGGACGAATGTACTTTTGAAGATGTTTCGGGGCCAGCAATTGTGGTAAGCAACGAAGGAAATGCAAACATGCAGCTCAATATTCGTAACATGGTGTGCAAAAATGTTCCGGTGTTGGTGAAATATCCAAAAACGAAAACTGAGACTCTTGCTCCCGGAAAAACATACAAAGTAAACAAACTTGTGTACGGTTTGCAGATGGACGACATCGACGCGGAGGCAAAAATAGAAACCACTTTTGAGGCAGAAGAAATAAACGAATTACCCGCCCAGGCGAATGATATTCCGGCTCTTCCTTCAATGGATAAGTGGGTAAATGTAAAAACGTACGGAGCAAAAGGAGATGGTGTAAGCGATGATACCGAAGCCATTCAGAATGCAATTGATAACAATCAATGTGTTTATGTGCCGCAAGGTTCGTATTTAATTAGCGAAACCATCAGATTAAAATCAAATACGGTATTACTTGGTCTGCATCCGATGGCAACCAATTTTGCACTGAAGGAAAATTCAGAGGCTTTTGGTGGATTTGGCAGCCCAAAGCCAATGGTTGAAAGTCCTGAGAACGGCAATTGTATTCTTGCGGGAATTGGCTTGTCAACCGGAGCCTGTAATTACCGTGCTGTGGCCTGTAAATGGATGGCTGGCGAAAATTCGATGGTGGATGATGTGAAGTTTATTGGCGGCCATGGTACCATGCGTCCCGATTCGAAAGTTCCGTGGAAATGGCAGGAGTTGGATCATGGCAACGGCAGAACTCCTCACGGAGGTTATGCTTCAACCTGGGACACGCAATACTGGAGCCTTTGGGTTACCAATAACGGCGGAGGGATTTTCAAAAATATCTGGTCAGCAAATACTTATGCTACATCGGGTATTTATGTTTCTAACACGAATACCGCCGGACGTATTTACGCCATGTCGGTTGAGCATCACGTGCGCAACGAGGTGCGTTTCAACAAGGTTTCAAACTGGAAAGTATATGCTCTTCAGCTGGAAGAAGAAAGTGTGGAGAGTTCAGAGTGTCAGCCGCTGGAAATAGGAGAATGCAGTAACCTGGTATTTGGCAATTTGTACATGTTTCGTGTTATTCGGGTGAAAGTTCCTTATCCGTATTCAATCAGAACCTGGGACTGCACCGATCTCGAATTCTTAAATGTTCACAATTACAGCCAGATAAAATATACAACCGATAATCCGTTGTACGATATTAACACCAATACTGAAGTTCGTCCGGTTGAACTTGCCAGACTCTTTGTAAGTGGAAAAACCGCTAAAAACAGCACAAAAAATACAGATGATAATGTGCAGCTTTTAGCCAAAGGTTTTGAGTTTGCAGTTGGTGCATGCCACGATTCGCAAGGAAATATTTATTTCTCGGAACAACGAATGAAGCGTATTTACAAATGGTCGGTTAAAACACAATCCTTAGCATTACTTGCCGATTTTCCCTGGCAGCCTTTGTCGCTGGCCTGCGATTCGGAAGACAATTTGCTGGTGGTATTTCGTTACGATGCGCAACCAGGATTCCTCGTAAACGGTAAAGTAGAAAGTTTCCCTACGCCTGATGATGCGAGTGGAACTTCGTTTGCCGGTTGGGGAAATACCGGGTTTGGAGTATTGGTTTATTCCATCGATCCTGAAAATCCGGACGAAACAATTTCAATGCTAAGCAAAGTAAAAATGGGAACCGTTGCTCCAATTCACAAGGCTTTGTATCCGTCGAACCGCTGGCGCGATTTCCACGATTTTAACGAAGTTTCAATTAACCGGAATGAAGAGTGCTGGCTGGCTCCCGATGGTAAAACTATCATTCCTACCTGTTACGATTTGGCACGTGCGTGTGCATTAGTAGAAGCATTTCCGGGAGAAACAATGTATGCGGCCGACGAATACGATAAGCGCACAGTAAGCTATGATGTTGATGAAAAGGGCTATATATCCAAGTTGAAATACTTTGCCGAAAAAGGTGAATTTAGCTCGGTGCCCGATCAGCAAGGAAATGTATATGTTGCTGATGGCGAGTTGTATGTTTTTGATAAAGAAGGAAATCAAACCAATATGATTCGTATTCCTGAACGCCCGTCAACAATGTCGTTTGGGGGAAAAGATGGAAAAACACTTTTTGTAACCGGTAGATCAGAATTTTTCAGAATAAATAAATAGTAAAGAATTTAAAAAATGAAATTAATAAGTATAAAGGTATTGGGTGTTATGCTCATTTCAATATGGGCCTTAAGTTCTTCTGCCCAGTCTTTTTTGCATACCGAAGGACAGGATATGGTTAACGAAGAAGGAAAAAAAGTTTTTCTTCGGGGTGTTGGTCTTGGTAACTGGATGTTGCCTGAAGGATACATGTGGAAATTTGGAAAATACGGTGACAGACCACGAAATATTGAGAAAATTGTAGCTGCTCATATTGGTCAGGAAAAAGCAGATGAATTCTGGAAAGAATATCGAAAAAATTACATTACCGAGGCCGATATTAAACGGATCGCAGAATTGGGTTATAACTCTGTAAGACCGGCTTTAAACTCACGACTTTTTATTACCGAAGGCCAAAACAACGAGTTTATTGATGAAGGTTTTGAATTATTGGACAACCTTGTTAAGTGGTGTAAAAAATATCACTTGTATGTAATTATTGATATGCACGGTGCACCGGGCGGACAAACCGGACAAAATATCGACGACAGTCCTAACGATTTACCCGAGTTGTTTATGAATCCTAAAAACGAGGAGCTCTTGGTTAAACTTTGGGTGAAAATTGCCGAACGTTACAAAGAAGAACCAATTGTTGCAGCATACGATCTTTTAAATGAACCGCTTCCTGAGCGAACCGGAGCTGCAGAAAAGCACAAACATCAATTGGTACCGCTTTATAAAAAGCTGATTACTGAAATTCGTAAAGTGGATAAAAAGCACATGTTTACACTGGAGGGATATAATTGGTCCAACAATTGGTCTGAATTTACTGAAGCTCTTGACGACAATATGTTTTTCCAGTTTCATTTCTATAATTGGGATCGTCCTGATCATTTAAAAGACATTAGTTATTTTCTGAAAAAGCGTGAAGAGTTGAATACTCCTGTTTGGGTGGGCGAAACCGGCGAAAAAAACAATACGCTGTATTTCTCAACTTCTCAGCTGTTCAGTACAACCAATATTGGTTGGTCTTTTTGGCCATGGAAAAAAATGGATACCGAAAACACGCCGTATTCAATAAAATCGCCCGAAGGTTGGCAGGAAGTAGCTGCTTATTCCCGCCGTGGCGAAAATGTTACTGCAAAGAATCCGGAAAAGATATTTAACCAACTTCTGGAGAATATAAAGATTGAAAATTGTGTTTATTTCCCTGATGTTGTTAATGCCATGTTTTGCCGCATTCCCTTAAAAATTGAAGCTGAAAATTATGGTCATAAAGGATATCTGAAATCGTATTTTGTAAAAGATACGGCAACTATGTCGGCCAACTACCGCAGAGAAGAACCAGTCAAAGTAGAGGTAATCAACAGTAACAAACAGTCGCTTATTTCTGATCAGGCAATTCATTTGTCGGAAGGAGAGTGGACGGCATACAATTTTGTTTCCCTGCAAGAAAAACAGTATAAAATGTCTTTTGAAATAAAGACGGTTGGTACAGCAGATATTGTTTTAAGGATTAACGGGAACCGAATTACAAAACAAGTCAACGCTTCAGAATGGACCGAAATAGAACTTGATCCACAAGTGTTTACTGCTGGCGAAAACGAATTAAAAGTTGAAGTTGAGACAGGTGACATTCAGTTGAATTGGATAAACATTTATTAATAACTTCTATATAAATTATGAGGAAATCAATTTTTTATTCTATCCTGACATTATTTGTCGCTGCTGCTTGTACAAATTCGAATGACGAGAAACAAGTTCCCGATAGTGCTTCGGCAGATCAAAAGGTTGTTAAAGTAACAGAGGCGAGTGTATATGTAACCGCAAAAGATACAGATCTTAAGCTGAGTGCTGTTGGCCAGTTTAAATTTGCTGAAATTGGGCAACCTTTGGAGACACAGCCATTTGTTTTGATTGACCCGGCAAAAACGTTTCAAACGATGGAAGGTATCGGTGCTGCCTTGTCTGATGCAGCGGCTGAAACATTTTATAAAATGCCAAAAGACGTGCAACAACAGCTTTTATCCGCCTTTTATGATAAAGATGAGGGTATTGGTTACAATTTTGCCCGTACTAATATTGCCAGTTGTGATTTTTCAAGTGGTTCTTATAATTATGTGGAAGAGAACGATGCTGAACTAAAGACGTTTAGTGTTGCACACGACGAAAAGTATCGTATTCCGTTTATTAAAGAGGCATTTAATGCAGCCGATGGAAAAATCAAGTTATTTGTTAGTCCGTGGAGCCCACCAGCCTGGATGAAAGATAATAATAATGTGCTAAAAGGTGGAAAATTACTTGACGAGTACAATCAAAGTTGGGCTAATTATTACATTAAATTTATTCAGGAATATGAAAAACATGGAATTCCAATTTGGGGGCTTTCGGTTCAGAACGAACCAATGGCTGTTCAAAAGTGGGAATCGTGTGTTTATTCTGCGACTGAAGAACGTGATTTCATTAAAAATTACCTGGGGCCAGCGTTGCACAACAATGGCATGAGTGAGAAAAAGCTAATTGCCTGGGATCATAACCGCGATCAGGTTTACCAAAGAGCTACCACTATTTTAAGCGATCCTGATGCCGCAAAATATGTTTGGGGAATTGGTTTTCACTGGTACGAACCATGGACTGGAGGCGATATGCAGTTTGAAAACCTGAAGCTGGTAAATGATGCTTTCCCGGAAACAAAGCTTGTGTTCACCGAAGGTTGTATAGAAAAATATGATGCTGAGCGCGTAACCGAATGGTGGCTTGGTGAGCGTTATGGGTATTCAATGTTACACGACTTTAACAATGGTACTGTAGCCTGGACAGATTGGAACGTTTTTCTTGATGAAAATGGAGGGCCAAATCACGTAGGTAACTTCTGTTATGCACCGGCACATGCCAACACGCAAACGGGAGAAGTGGTATTTACCAATTCTTACTATTACATCGGCCATTTTTCGAAGTTTATAAAAGCCGGAGCAAAAAGAATAGCTGCCTCTTCAAGTCGTACCGACCTGGAGTCGACAGCTTTTATAAACCCCGATGGTTCGTTGGCTGTTGTGGTTCTTAATCGTTCAGAGGAGGAATTTAACTACTCCTTAATGCTTAACGGAAAGGCTACTGTTTTAAAAAGTTTGCCAAGATCGATAATGACTATTATTCTGTAATAAATAAAGACATTGATTTATATAATATTTATCATAGATCAACCTTTTTCATGATTATAAGAGAAGTTGGAAGGTTTGTTTATTTTTTAAATAGTTTAGTTTGAGTAAAGGTAAGTGGCACCGGAATTAATAATGATGGTGCCCTTCTTTATTTGTAGAGTTAGCTTTTTTCCTGAGTTCCGCACTTTCTCAAAGGTGAAAAATCTAATCTGCACATAAACAGGTGATTAGTCTGTTTTTAGTTGATTTGCACTATGTTTGTGAGAAAAAAAAGAATAAAAGCGGAATTGTAAGTGTGCAAATCATTGATAAAAGCAGTGGGAAATACAAAATGGTTAAGACAATTGGCAGCTCAAACGATGCTACCGAGATCGACATACTCTACAATCAAGGATTAGATTACATCGAGCATTACCAGGGGCAGCAAATCTTTGATTTCTCTACCCGGGATTTCAAAAAAACAATCAAACAAAGCATTCAAAAAATATACATCGATGGGATTCATCTTTTACTTGGCAAAATTTATACTGAAATAGGTTTCAATGAAATTTGCGATGATCTTCTCAAACAGCTGGTTTTGGTATGGCTCTCGCACCCGGCCAGCAAATTAATGACTACGCACAATTTGCAGCGATATTTTTCTGTTGATATCAATGAGGATCGCATCTACAGATACCTGGCAAGATCTATACAGATCACAAGGAAAAACTTCAGCAAATTAGCTACAACCATACCAGGAAGATTCTTGGAGGTATTGTTAATGTTGTTTTTTACGATGTTACGACTATCTACTTTCAAATAGACGATGAAGATGAAATTCGAAAACGAGGTTTTTCCAAAGAAGGAAGGCATCAAAATCCACAAATAGTTTTAGGACTTCTTGTTGGTCTGGAAGGCTATCCGCTGGCCTATGAGATCCACGAAGGGAACAAGTTTAAAGGCCATACAATACTCCCCATTATTGATGCATTTAAAGCTAAATACAAACTGGATAAGCTAATTGTAATTACCGACACGGGATTGCTCTCATCATCGAATGTAAAAGAGTTGCAGAAAAAAGGTTACGAGTTTATTCTTGGAGCAAGAATAAAAAATGAGAGTACAGCCGTAAAACAAAAAATACTTTCACTGAAGCTAGATGATAAAAACTGGGATTCTTCATTACTATTCTATAAGCGGGCAGATTGATTATATCAAAATCAGTTTGATTTGATTAATACAACTTTAAAGCAAAGAGCAATTAACCTCTATAAAAACTCCTGGAATCTATGGGTACTTAGTGCGGATACGGGAGACAATTTACAGAAAGTGGAGCGCCAGAATTATTATGCCTTTTACTCAGGAGTTGAAATTGAGAAATTTGCGGAGGATTGGAAAACCAGATTTGAGCTTAGTCATGAAACATAGAATGATAATTTTTACTATGACGTATGACGTAGAAAAAATCTCAAACGACCAAAACGAAATCAGGCTTAGGGCAAATTACATAAAAAGTGTTGCTCCCAGGTGGTTGGTTGGTACATTTGGCGGGTGTTTCTCTCAAACATACATGAACATAAAAAGTCAGTATAATATAGATGCCGGTGTGGAGTATGATATTTTTCCAAGGGATTTTCAGTAAAGTTGCTTAATCGATTATTTTAAGTTTATCGTACAGATCAAACCTATATTATCATTTGCTTTACGAGGATAACAAATCGAAATATAAACTAAAAAGTTAAATAATTCTAAAAATGTTGTATATTTAATCCTGTACGTGGTTGTTTGTTAGGTGACTTAGGAATATGGGACAGTTTTATATCTACCCAAATCGAGCAAAGGGTAGTATGAATTATTATGAACTAAAAACACATAATATGGAAAAAACTGTTTACTCGAACATGGTTGATACTTTAGAAGACAAACTTAACAAGTTAAAACAAGAAAACCATGATGTCATTACTCAGGCCGGTATAGCCATAGGTTTATGTCTGATCACTTATTCTGAGCTAAAAACCATCGTTCTTAAGAATGGATTTGAATCAGATAAAGAGGAAATTAATTTCTTCAAGTATATAAAGCCACGTCTTTGTAGTAAAATAACTTTTTACCGAAAGCAGTATATTATCGAATCTCATCGTCCAAAGTCTACGAATACACTGCAAATTGAATTTTTGCTTAAAGAAATTGAGAAGTTGCAACTCTTTTTTGAGGAACACCATGCACTTATTGAGTACTACAGAAGCAGGCAAACCATCTTTGACGATAAATATTTTAAACGAAATATCACAGAACCACTCATGGGTACAAATAATTACGCTTATTTGACAGATCCCCAGTTTTCAACTGTTTATGATGGTATCCTGGCCGATATTCTGGCTTATGAAAGTTTGGAAAAATACCTGGCCAATGAGATTCAAAAGCTACAACATACAGAAGGTAATTCGGGACCGAATGATCATGAATATGTATGGACCGGAAAACTTACCTGGCTCGCAGAGATGATTTATGGCATAGTGGAAACAGGAGTGATTAATAATGGAAATATTTCGGTAAACAAATTAATCCAGCTCTTCAGTAAAATCTTCAGGCTACCCTCCGAAGATATATACAATGCTTACCGATCTGTGTATTCTCGAAAAACAGAACCTTTAATTTTTATTGAGAAAATGCGTGAAGCCCTGCTTAAAAAGATCAATGATAAATATAAATAGGAACAATAAAATTTCATGTAATTATGGATTGGATTATCTTTGCAGCAGATAATGTAAATAATTCTCTCTGACGTGAGAGAACTACAATAATGATATTAGAGCGTTAGCTTTTATTCTTGCAAAAGAAAATCGCCAATTTTTTACACAACAAGGATATAGGTATGACGCCCACGATTCAGCGTGGGCTCAACTTATTTGTTGTGTGGGTGTTTGGCGATACCTATTTTGCAAATGCAGTTCGTAGCCCGCGCTCTTCTTATCTCCCAATTACAGTTGTATTAATAAGGAGATAACATGGCAACTAAAAAAAACAAAGAATTTGCAGATTTGATTGCTCCCTTTACTGCTTGTCCTTTTGAAAAGGTAGAAGTAGATTGTCCGTTTTCAGATTTTGGGAATCACAAAGGTTTGGACGAAATTCTAAAACTCATTGATCAACTTCCTGATGAAAAACTTATATCCTTGCGAGAGCACCATAAAACTTGTCAGGAATGGAAGATTGAAAAAGGGGAAGCAATTGTAAATATCTAACACTTACTTAACCATATAAAAAATACACCTGTATTTAGGTGTTTAATTTTCCGCATAGGAATTTCAATATTTGGCAAAACTCAAATTGTATCATTTAAAAACAATTAGTTATGCCAACAGAAATTGTAACCACTGATGATCTTCGGGAATTCAAACTCGAACTGATCAAAGAAATCAAACAGCTCTTCGCCGCCCATCACGGGCAACCTTCCAAAAAATGGTTAAAATCCTACGAAGTCAGAAAGTTGCTGGGGATCTCACCTGGTACATTACAAAACCTTCGTGTAAATGGCACTTTGGCCTACACGAAAATAGGAGGAGTAATCTTTTATGACAGTGAAGAGATCCAAAAAATGATGATGGAAAACAGAGTCCAAAACCGCTTTGAGTTTGGACGCAGGAAATGAACTATATCAAACATCAAACCGCTTTATTTGAACGGTTTGCTGATGATAACAGGATCACGCCATTTCATATCAGTCTTTATTTTGCACTGTTTCAGCTATGGAATAGAAACCGTTTTCGGAATCCTTTTCCCATTCTAAGGGAAGAGGTAATGCTTTTGGCGCATATCGGTTCTACCAACACCTATGCAAAATGTATAAAACAGCTTCGGGATTGGGGCTATATTGACTATACCTCCTCGGGAAATCTGTATACCGGTTGGAAAGTTTCCTGTATCACTTTTGATACCGGAACTGCGACTAGAACTGATACAGGAAGTGCGACGAGAAGTAATACCGGAACTGCGACTGGAACTGCGACCGGAAGTGATACCAGAAGTGCGACGGTATATAAGGAAGAAAACAATACAAACAGAACAAACAGTACTAAACAGGATCACCATAAAATCGTTAAAAATGGAAAGCAAAAGAAATCCACAGGGCGCTTCCACATCAACAACGACAAAGATTATTCGGAACCCTTATAAAGAAATTGCTCAGTTTAAAGATGGGATGTTCCGGTTTAATTTTACCGAAAGCAGAAACTGGTTGGAAGACCAGGGGAAACAAATCTTTGGTTCGCACTTTTATATCGATCCGCTTGATCATCCATTAATTCATGATCTTTTGATCTATGCCATTGGAGACAAGGAAACAGCAGGAAAACGAAATCTGGATCTGAATAAAGGGATTCTGCTAACCGGGCCGGTCGGATGCGGAAAAACATCGATTATGATGCTCATTCGATATTTCTTTCCTCCCGATAAAAAGTATCGGATAAAATCCACGCGTAAAATTAGTTTTGAATTTGAGAGTGACGGTTTTAAAGTGATAAAACGTTATGCACCGGAATCCGAAGTCAAAAATACCAAATTGCGATCACCCAATTATTGTTTTGATGACCTTGGAATTGAACAGGTACAAAAACACTTTGGGAATGAGTGCGATGTAATGGGAGAGATTCTTCTCAGCCGGTATGATTTGTTTATCTCGGAAAAAGTGATGACACATATTACCACCAATCTATCTGCATCCGAAATTGAACAGCGTTATGGTAATCGTGTTCGTAGCCGGATGCGAGCCATGTTTAATCTGATGGCTTTTAGTAAGGGTAGCGAAGACAAGAGAATTTGAAATGTTGAATATTATCAACTAAATATTTATATTTGTGGAAAATAATCAACATTATGAGGCCAAAGAAAAATATTATCTTTCCAAAACACCTGCAGATAATGGAACGTCTGGGCGAGAATATAAAGCTGGCTCGTAAAAGGAGAAAGCTGACAACGGTTCAGGTAGCAGAGCGTGCCGATATCGACAGAACAACCCTTTACCAGATAGAAAAAGGGAATCCGAAAGTATCAATGGGGGCTTACTTTAACGTGCTAAGAGTTTTAGGTTTGCAGGATGATTTTCTGAAACTGGCTGCCGACGATACTTTGGGTAGAAAATTACAGGACCTGGATTTATTGTAAACCTCCTTCACGAATAAAGAGCTTGAAAATATGGCAACAGCAAAAACAGATATATACGTTTACGCCCACTGGAAAGGGCTTTCGGATCCTCAGTTGATAGGAATCCTTTCTGCCCATGCAGCCAAGGGAAGAAAAGCATTTAGTTTTGAATATACTGCTGCCTGGCTAAAATCGGCGGAATACCGCTTGCTGGATCCGGATATTCAGTTTTATGGCGGTCCGCAATTTCCGAATAACAAGGAAAATTTTGGCCTGTTTCTGGATAGTATGCCGGATACCTGGGGAAGAACATTGATGAAGAGGCGTGCAGCACAGGAAGCTGCTGAAAAAGGGGAGCGGGCAAAAACGTTGTATGAAGTGGATTATTTACTCGGAGTACTGGATGAAAGCCGTATGGGAGCTTTGCGCTTTAAAACCGATCCCAACGGTCCTTTTCTTGATAACAACGAACAGTCCCCAACACCGCCTTGGTCTTCGGTTGCTGAGTTGCAGGAAGCCGCGAGTAATATTGAAAACGAAACCAACAACGATGCGGTAAAGAAATGGCTGGCCATACTAATTGCACCGGGCTCATCACTGGGAGGAGCCCGACCCAAAGCCAATATACTGGATAAAGATCATAACCTTTGGATTGCCAAGTTTCCAGCTAAAAACGATACGATAGATAAAGCGGCCTGGGAATATCTGGCCTGGCAACTGGCTTTAAAAGCAGGGATCAACATGTCAGAATGCAGGATCAGTAAAGTAGCAGGAAAGTACAACACCTTTTTTACCAAACGTTTTGACCGGGAACAGGAACAGCGGATTCATTTTGCCTCTGCCATGACCATGACCGGAAATAACGAAGATACGATCAGGGATAATCCTGCAAGTTACCTTGAAATGGCTGAATTTATTCAAAACCACGGTACCCGTATAAACGAGCATCTGGAACAGCTATGGCGTAGAATTGTATTCAATATCGCAATTTCCAATACGGATGATCACCTGCGTAACCACGGTTTTCTTTTAACTGAAAAAGGCTGGGTATTGTCACCGGCTTATGATATCAATCCCTCGATTGATAAAGATGGCCTGGCCTTAAATATTGACATGGATAACAATGCCCTGGATTATGAGCTGGCAAAAAGTGTAGGCCCGTTTTTCCGGTTGGATAACAAGCAAATGGACCGGATAATTGATGAAGTCACCACTTCGGTAAAGAACTGGCGCAAAATGGCAAAGACTATTGGCATCTCCAACAGTGAACAGGACTTGATGGCCAAAGCATTTCACATTTAATTCATCCCTGCAATTTCTATTGGCTAATTCCTGTGCATCGGCCCATTATTCCGGTGTGCTGAACCAGCTTTGCTCATGATTCGCAGGTTTTCGCTCTCCTGATGATATCCCGGAATGAAAAGCCTCATTGCACCACACAGCAAGAGCCGGAACTCCGGTTCGCTTTGCTCCATTCCTTCCCGTAGTTTCCTTTCACCTGCCCGGATTTTTGGCCACCCACTTTCCACCCCAAAGCAAAAATCCGAAGTCATGTTCCAGTCACGCCATCCCCATTCACAATACTTCCCTGCATTCCAGCACTTGCCTTTAGCCTTCCCGCATAATAACTTTAACAGGTATTGAGGTATTTCTCCCGTGCCGCGGCTCTTTTCCCTGACGGGCTCCGACACTCCCTAAACCCGTTCGCGCACTCACGGGATATGGTTGTTAGTCTCGCCCTTACAGAGAAAAACGCCTTCAGGCACCGCACGGAAAGAGCCCTCTTTTCGTTTCACTTCTGTCCGGCACTTTCCTGAAGCCTGCACACATTATTACTTGACAGTTCATTGTTTTTTAAAGGTTGAAAACAAAAAAAAGACGCCCAAAGATCTCCATCCTCCGCCAATGCCCACGCTCATTAAACCGCAAGGCTAAATAAATGTCCCGTTTTATTGGTTTAAAAGTTTGATTTTGAAAGATTGCAGGGACGGGCCAGCCTTGCCGTTTATCTCCGGATGGCGGTTCCATGGGCTTTCTTCTCTTTTTTTTCTTTTTTTTCTCTTCTTTTGGGGATTATTTTATTTTACCAAATAAAATTAAAACAACCTGTTATTTAGTGTGGTTGAGGTTATTCAGACCTGAAACATACTATTTCAATTAAATTTTATGATATAGAGGGGATTTATTTAACCATATAAAAAATACATGTGTATTTAGGTGTTTTTTTTCTCCAGCCCGACTGCTGAATTTTGCCAACAGTTTCACCTGAAAAAATACGAATCATGTTTGGCTTAAATGAAATTACCTGGAAAGAATTTATTCAGTTTTTAGGATTGCTTCTACTCTTGTGGTACACTGTTTTGCTGTTGTGGTCCTGGTATAAATCGCAGAAGAAGCAAAACGGTTTATTTGAAGATGACCGGGTGGCAGGTGACACTGTGATGACAGGCGTGCAACCGGTAGTCGTTTCAGCCTCCAACTTCCCGTCAAAACTAATTTCATCGATATCCGAAAATTCCATTCCTCTGGAAGTTAGCGTCTATGAAGAGACCGGTGTAAATGATGGAATTCATATCGATTATTTCTTAAATGAGTTAACCGGGAAACTGGAAAAACTGCTTCCCGAAATTCAATACCAACAATAACATTTAATCACAAGAAAGATGAAAAAGAGTATTCACGGTTTTTTCAGCAGGGGCATGGCTATCGTTGCCATGATTGTTTTAGGAGTGTATAATACAATGGCACAAAGTTCTGCCGGGATTGACCAGGCGACCACGGAAGTAAACTCCTATGTGGATCCGGTGGCCAACCTGATCATAGCCATCGGAGCTGTAGTGGGCCTGATCGGCGGTGTCCGGGTATATATCAAGTGGCAGAGTGGAGACCAGGATACCCAAAAGGCCATCATGGGATGGTTTGGTGCCTGCCTCTTCCTGATTCTGGTTGGCGTTGTCATTCGATCATTCTTTGCTTAAGAAATTACTGGTGGGGAGAACCGGACAGTGTGACCAGGTAGTTATTGAGGGACGGTCCTGTATCGTTCCTCAATCTTCCCAAAAATCTAATTCAAATAGAAAAAATGAAATCATACACCATTCAAAAGATCGATACCAACCTCTACATCAAAGGATTCTCCGGGCAGCTGGTTTACCTGGCACTTTACGGAATCCTTGCGACACTCATTCTCTTTGTAATTCTTTATATCGCTGCCGGAACTTTTGTGTCAGTTGCAGTCTGCGTACCTGCCTTTTTTGCCTGGCTGTACCGACTGAACCGGATTCAAAAAAATTATGGTCACCGGGGTTGGCATAAAAAACGGATTGCCCGCCAACTCCCTGAATTTATCACGATCAAACAACGCATTTATCAGTAGTAACATGAGAGTAAAACCAATACAAGTAAGTCTTCCTGTACTGGGTTTTGACGGTGATATTCTGATCTCCAATAACCTGGATATGGGATTCGGACTGCGACTATTTTTACCGGAGTTGTTGTCTTGCAGCACGGAAAAATTATACATGCTTCACGATACCTTTCAGCGGGTAGTAAATATCCTTCCGGAAAATACCCTGCTTCACAAGCAGGATTTCTTTTTCCCCGAAGAATTTTCTTCAAATAGCGATAGGGCATTGAAGAGAAGACCAGGTTTAACCGGAAACTACCTGAGTCATTTTTATGGGAGGAGGTATCTGAAACATGAATGCTACCTATACGTGAGCCTGTTGAATACCGGCCTGTTAAAAAACTACCTGGGATCTTCGCTAATCTTTTCACGCAAAGCCCGGCTGGAGGAAGCCCGTCTGCAGGAAAAGATCCGGGAACTGCAGACCAACCTGGCCTCGATCTTCCGTCAGGCAGGAATAGAAAGTATACCGATAACCAGAGAACAAGCCATGGGGACAGCCTCTGAAATTGGCCTGATTGAACGCTACCTGACATTAAACTTTAGAGAAGGACAGCCTTTATTGGGAGGAATTGATTTTAGAGACCGTTTACGGGTGATGGATCGTTTTGTGGAAATTCTGAGTCTGAGTGACCATTCGCACTTGCCATCAGAAGTACGCCCCACAAGCGGCCATCCCCGCACCGGGCTGCCCGTTTCACTGGTTTATCCGCTGTGCTGGCACCTGCCGTATGCGCATATTACCAACCAGTTTATCTATGTGCCGGGACAACAGGAAGTAAAAGCAGGGCTGGAAGGCGATTATAAAAAGATCTACAGCCTGTCAAAATTTTCCTCAGAGAACAAGATCAATGCCGGACTGATTGAAAATTTTCTGGACACCGTGCAAACCTCGGGAGAGAAGATCGTTAAAACCCACTATAATGTGACACTGCTGGATACTTCGATCTCAAATTTGAAGAAAATCAAAAGCGAAACGGCCACAGCCTTTTCACTGATGAACTGTTTTCCTTACCAGCACACCTTTGATCTTCCGTTTTTATTTTTTGCAGGTTTACCCTTCAGCACTCAATTACCCGAAACAGAACTGTTTTTGACACAGGTGCCGCAAGCCTGCTGTTTGACCAATTATGAGGGCGCAGTCAAGAACTCAGATTCAACATTTACTATTCACCTGTCGGACCGGATGGAAGGCTGCCCGGTAAAAATTGACCTGTCGGATGAACCCATGAAAAAGAACCTGATCCATAACCGCAACAAAATCATTATCGGCGGATCGGGATCCGGAAAATCCTTTTTTACCAATCACCTGCTGCGGCAATATGCCGAAAGTAAAAACTGCCATGTTGTATTGCTGGATGTGGGGCGCAGTTATGAGATCCTGACCCGGTACCTCGATGAACGACTAAAGGAAAAAGGGGGAGCAAAAATGATTGAGTTCTCAGAAACAAATCCCATTTCCTTTAATCCTTTTGTGGTGGATGGTTCACCGGACCTGGAACGCCGGCAAACCATTCTGTCGGTTATTTACACCATCTACAAAGAGCAGCTTACCGAAATGGAAAAGGATGTCATTGCTTTTTCGGTGAATCGCTATTTTGAGACAAAACGTAAAAAGAAACGTTCGTTTAACGATTACTACGAGTTTTGCAAGGACATCATTCCACGGCTTGCCAGGGAAGAATCCATAGAGTTTAACAGCAACGAATTTTTCTTTATCCTCAGTAAATACTACAAGGGAGGAGAATACGATTACCTGCTGAATAAACCCATGCAAACCGATGAGTTTTTCTCTTGTCCCTTTCTGGTATTCGAGCTGGATGCGATAAAAGACCATCCGGTTATTTTTCCGGTGGCCACACTGATTATCATGGATATCTTCCTGCAGAAGATGCGGAAGCTGAAACGCACGCGAAAAGTGATCTGTCTGGAAGAAGCTTGGAAAGCCATTGCCACACCACAAATGGCGGATTATTTAAAGTATTTTTTCAAAACCATCCGAAAATTTTTTGGTGAAGCCATGGTGGTAACACAGGAAGTGGATGATGTGATTTCCTCACCCATAATCCGTGATGCTATTATCAACAATGCCGATACCCGGATTCTGCTGGACATGGGGAAATTCAAAAACAAGTTTGATGAGATCAGTCGCTTTTTGGGATTAAATGCTTTTCAAAAAGAACAAATCCTGTCGATAAATAAAAATCTTCCATCCAACCGAAAATTTAAGGAGGTATTTATCTCGCTTGGAGAATATTCCCGTGTATTTGCCCTGGAAGTTAGCCGGGCTGAATACTACTGTTACACCACCGAACAAACCGAAAAGGAACAAGTGCTGGAACAACTGATCGCAGACCAATCTATTCTTGAGATTTTAAAACAAATGTAAAACCATAAAAACAAAAAGAGCATGAAAAATTTAATCGTATTCATTTTAATTGTCATTCTTGCAGTAGCTGCAAGTGCAAGCAAAGCTCAGACTCCGGTAACGGATGTCGGAGCCGGAATACAACGCGAAGCCCTCTGGACAGAGGAAGAAGGAATTCTCTCAAAAATCAATCTTTACAATGTGCTGATCAAAGCTCTGAACGGAGATATCAAAGGGCTGACCGGAGAAATATTAGGCATCGATCAGAAAATGCTGGAAAGTCTGGAAAAGGTTTCTCTGTTGATCAAAGATTATAAGCGTATAAAGGAAACCAAAGACATCCTTCAGCAGATCATCGCCATTTATACCGACAAAGTGCCTCTATTAGTACAGGACGGAAATTTTACCACCCAACAGGCGGCTGCCATTGTGCAGAGTTTTGACCTGATTCTGGATGATAGTAAAGCATTGGTCACATCGATTTTAAATATCATCGTTAAAGACAACCTGTTTATGATGGATGATAAACAGCGTTACGATGCCATTAACGGAATCTACCTCAGTGTAAAACAACACTACGGAACAATCTGCTACCTGCACAACAAATTGATGTATGCTTCCTATTTGAAAAGCCATGACAGCGGCGATCTGGAAGGTTTTGCCATGTATTACAGTCTGTATCACTAAGCAACTCAGAACAATGAAACGAATAACAATACTGCTTATGATGGTACTGCTGATTCTCACGCTAACAAAAGAGACAAAAGCACAAATCATTGAGATCAAACCCTGGCACGGTTACTATCCGGAGATGGAAGGAACTTATCCGCTGACTTTTATTGCCTTTACCGGCTGGCTGATACCCATTCCTCATGTTTTTGTACGCACCTGGCCAACGCACTATTATGTGGAAGTGGGTGCACTGCCCGTTACCGATGGAGGAGAAATTGCCGGAGAACTAAAAACCGGTCTTTTACGATTGGTCGCGAAGGCCATCGAACGTAGCCAGATGAAAGGCAGACAGGAAGAAACAGAAGGAATAAAAGTCAATACGGACTTTACCCAACAGATAAGTGATAAATTATTTGATGCCCGCTCGGATGAGTTGAATGATATCTATAAGCTGGCAGCACAGTTTATCAAACTCTACCAAAAAGTCAGCAAACTGGGAAGCCTTAACAACTCAGCCCAAATCCATTCGATCTATGAGAAGGAAGCTGATCAGCTATTAATGCAGTTTTTGATGGTGAACTTGTTTCAGACCGATCATGGGCGCAAGCTGGATGCCTTCTCTGTACTCAGTAAAGAGCTTTGGAAACTACTGGGCGAGTTGGATTATACTCACGGCAAACTGCTCTTTTTTAACAGCTTCGAAAGTCAGCCGCTGAGCTATTCCTTTTTAAGCAAATAACAGTTAACTGCAAAACAAATCAGTTATGATATTACAAGTAATTACAACTAATGATTTTTTCGCATTTACCGATACGCTGGTGGACTCCGGTGTCAACCATGCCCGAATTCTTGTAGATATGGCAAGAGCCATTGGAGGTATCGCTGCCTTCTTTTACATCGCTAAACGGATCTATGAGCAACTGATCGCTGATAATCCTGTATCGATTCTGCCATTGTTACGACCTTTTGCATTGGTGCTGGTAATCACTTTCTGGGGACCTTTTGTGAATCTGCTACTTGCACCCACAAAAGGATTGACGCATTTGTCGGAAGCTGTTTATGCCGATAAAAAGCACATCGTAAAAGAGCGGCTGGAAGACAAACAACAATCCATTCTCTCCACAGATTTGCCTTTGTTTTATGAAAACGAAGAAAAGGAAGCTGATCTCTGGGACAAAGGAGTAAACCTGATCCTGACCACCTACAATATTTTTAGCGGAAGGGCGATTCAAAACCAGATCAACTTTTATATCATGGATGCTACCCGGCAACTGTTGGAATCCTTCTTTGAAGTACTGGTTTACCTGATTGCTTTTCTTCGAACGGTGTTCTGTGTGTTGCTGGTGATCTTTGGTCCGCTGGTGTTTGCCCTGTCCATTTTTGATGGTTTTCAGGACAATTACCTGCAGTGGATCGCCCGGTTTATCAATGTCAATCTTTATTTGCCCATAGCCCTGCTGATCCTTTCCATCGTGCAGGAGATCCTGATCTATGTACTGGAAATGGAAATTGCCCAGATCAATGCTATGCTGATCTATGAGCCCAAACTGTTTTTTGTTTCCAACCTGATTGTGCCGGTTTGTGGAATTATCGGAATGGCAATGGTACCCAAAATTTCCTCATGGATCATACATGCTTCAGGAACCAACTCCGGAGGAGGAAGACTGGTACGCACCGCAGCAGTGATGGCAATTACAAAAGGAGCCATGAAATGACAGGTCAATTTTTCATCTAAAAATATACAAGTAAGAAATGCAAAAACAATTTGATATACAACGCAAGTTCCGCTTTATCGTTTATGTGCTGGTGCTGATCAGCCTCTCTCTAATGGGAGTTAGCAGCTACATTTATTACGAGTCGGTGCAACTGGTGGAGCTTTCGAAACAAAAGATCTATGTACTTGACAACGGTAAATCGCTACTGGTGGCTCTTCGGGAAGACATCAGTGAGAACCGCGATGCGGAAGCCCGGGACCATGTTAAACGCTTTCATGAGCTGTTTTTTACCCTTGAACCGGACAAAACCTACATTGAAAACAATGTCAGGGAAGCGCTGTATCTGGCCGACCGGAGTGCCATGGAGCAGTACCAGGCCTTTAAAGAGAATAATCTCTACAACCAGGTGATTGCTTCTGATATCAGCATGACCCTGCAGACCGATTCCATAAAGCTGGACTTTTCTGCCTATCCCTATCACTTTACGTTTACCGGCAGGCAGAAGATTGTCCGTAAATCCAACATTACTATTCGTAGCCTCAAAACTTCCGGCTACCTGAGAAATATCTCTCGGACAGATAATAATCCACATGGTTTCCTGATGGAAAGCTGGCGGATCGATGAGAACAAAGACCTTGAAAGCATACGAAGAAAATCCTTTTAACAGCTGATACAATGAATAATAAAAACAACATTCCAAATCCAAAAGATATCAGCCGTTTTACTCGCTGGGTAAACGAGCTGGACGATAAAGACAAAACACTGGATCCCTTAAAACGAAAAAGCAAATGGATTTTGATTACTGCTTTTTTGTTTGCCCTGTTCGCCATCTCTTTTATCTGGTTCCCGACAGGAAAGGTAAAACCACAGAAAGTGGAAGCACCCCAAGCAGGACCGGTAATCGAAGCACCAACAAACGCTGGCCATTCTGCTTTTGAGCTGCCCGTTGATTCATTTGAAAACCAATTAAAATCATACATCAATGAAGAAAATTTTGATAAATAATGAAGCGCTATTTATCCTTCCACTGGCATTATTGCCCTTTGTGGTTGTGATCTTCTGGGTATTGGGTGGAGGAGGAGTTCAAGAGGAAAAAGAGAAGCTTGCTCAGTCACCGAATAAAGGAATAAACTATGACCTGCCGGATGCCGATAATTCCATAGAGATCTACGATAAAATGGAAGCTTATCAGAAGGAAGAATCACAAGTGGCACAGGTGTCTGAGGTTGACGTAAATGATACAACGAAGCAGGAAGATGTCAGTATTCAGGATACAATGGATCTGGACAACACCATGTTGGATGAAAATGCCAGTCAGAATGAAATTCTTGCTCATATCCGAAATAAAGAAAAACAGGTACAACAGGAACTTCAAGGAGAACCGGAAGTTCGAAAGAGTGGGAAAAAAACATCTCCCCAATACCAGATTAAGCCTATAAAACCTGTAGTTAAGAAACAGGCCGAAACAACAAAATCAGTAACTCCGACAACCGGCATCGGAGAACTGGATGAGATCATCGATGAAAACATCGTGCTTAACCGAAGAAATGATTCACTGAAATATACGCTTCAACAAACTCAGGGACGGTTGCAACAGATCGAGGCCACACAAAACCGGTCCTTTACCCTGGAGAAAAAACGCTCATCCGGATTTAATCCAAAGGAGACACCGAAGCAAGAGCTGATCAAAGCTGAGATCTATGAGACAACAACCGTCCTGAACGGTAACCGGGTAAAACTGCGCCTGCTGGAAGACACCCGGATCAATGCTCAGAAAATACCACGTAACACATTTATCTACGGGATCTGCAAGATCAAAAATGAACGGCTGCTGATTGAGATCACACAACTGCCTGTTGAAAATTCTTTTGTCCCGGTGAAGCTCACGATCTGTGACATGGATGGAATGGAAGGACTTTATGTGCCTGATAATGCCGCACGAAAAGTTTACCAGGAAGTCGGCGCTTCAACCAATACTTCGTCACTGATGGGCGTTACCAACAATCCGCTAACCTATACCGGTATCCGTGCAGCTGATCGGGCTGCCCAAACCATGCTCAAACGGGTACGCCTGAAAAAAGTAACCGTCAAGAAAAACACTCGGATTTATATCATCAATCAAAAATAATCGTCATGAAACAAACAATATTTATCATCGTATTCTTTCTTTTTTCACTGGCAGGATATGCCCAGAATCAAATAGAAATCTGTCAAAACAAAACCACACATCTGATCGCCGAAGAAAAAATTACTTATCTGCAGGTTGGTGATCCTGATAAACTAATTGCCGAAGTAGTTCCCGAGCAGCCGAATATGGTCCGGGTAAAAGCTGTGGATGATTTTGAAGGCGAATCTTCCCTGACAGTGGTCAGTGCCAATCGCTCGTATTCCTTGTTTGTAAAGTATTCTGATGCGAATAAGATTTCGTATCAACTGGAAGATTTTATCGGACAGATTGCCGGAAATATCAATATCGGTCCGGTACCGGAATACCTGCTAAAAGAATTGTGTGGCCAGATTCTCAATGATTGCACCCAATCTCCGATTCGGACGAGAACAAAAAAAGACGGGATTATATTTCGTTTGCGGAATCTTTACCTGAAACAAGATTTGTTGTTTTTTGAGCTGGAGATTACCAACTCCACAAATATTGTTTTGGATTTGGAGGCCATTCACTGGTGGATCGATGACAAAAAGCAGGTAAAAGCCACCAATGTACAGGAATATCAGGTAGAAGAATTGTACCGGCATTATAATTGGGAGCGCATACCTGCAAAAACTACACTGCGGGAGGTTGTCGTATTGCCTAAATTTATTGTTCCCGATAAACGCATCCTAAAAATCGAACTGTTGGAAAAAGCCCTGGGAAATACCGGAAGAAAACTAACGCTGGAGGTGAAGAACAAAAACATCCTAAAAGCTAACTCATTCTAGTATTCTGATCTTCTAATATTCTAATCTTCCAGAAAATGCTCAACGAATCCAGGGAATTACAACGCCTGCACGAAGGTTTCAGGTTCTTTTCTTACCTCTTACTGTTTCTGACTTTATACATTGACCAGTTGGTATGGTTCAGGGAACAGGGACTTTACATTCCTGAATTTTCTATGGTGTTGGAAAAGATTCTTAAAATAGAATTTCTTTCCAATACCCTTTGGGCAAAGACAGTTTGCATAGCTTTTCTGGCTATTACCTGTATTGGAACCAAAGCAAAAAAAGACAGGGACCTGAAAGTTTCTGCCATCGTTTTGCAGGTACTTACTGGCTTGCTGATGTATTGGGGAAGTCTGTTGATTATTGTTACAGTTCCCTTGGGCTACCTACTGTTGTCCTTCTTTGGATTTGTACTGCTGAATATTGGCTTTGACAATATCTCCAAGCTGATCAATGTGAACCTGATGAAAGACCGGTTTAACCTCGAAAATGAAAGCTTTCCCCAGGAACAAGGCTATGAAGAAAATGAGTATTCCATAAATCTTGAAACGGTTTATCAATACCGGAACAAACAGCACGAAGGCTGGATTAATGTGATCAATCCATTTCGGGGAACCATTGTGATCGGTACTCCCGGTTCCGGTAAATCTTATTCCGTAGTCCTCCCTTTTATCAAACAACACCTGGAAAAGGGATTCTGTATGTGTGTTTATGATTTTAAGTTTTCGGACTTATCAGGGGTGGCTTATAATCATTTTCTTAAAGCCCGGAAGAATAAGAACCTGCCCGAGCAAACCCGTTTTTATGTCATTAATTTTGATGATATCCGAAAATCTTATCGCTGTAATCCACTGGCACCGGAACTGATGGAAAGCCCCATTGATGCTTTTGAATCTTCACGCACCGTGCTTTATAACCTGAACCGGGATTGGATTCGTAAGCAGGGAGAATTCTTCTCGGAATCAGCGGTAACCTTCTTTGCTGCAGTGATCTGGTTTCTGAAGAAGTACAAGAACGGGGAATATTGCACCCTGCCACATGCCATTGAATTGCTGCAATTGGAATACGACGATCTGTTTGAGGTGCTTTCGCAGGAAAAGGATGTGGTGAATATCATCAATCCTTTTATTAACGCACACAAGCGGGGAGCTAACGAACAACTGGAAGGACAGCTGGGAAGTTTGAAAATTGCGATCTCCAAAATTATTAGTAAAGAAATCTACTGGATTTGCTCGGGTAATGATTTTTCGCTGGATATTAATAATCCTGAGCGACCGAAGGTTGTTTGTCTGGCAAACAACCCTCTTCGCATTGAAATGTATGGGGCTGTACTCTCTCTCTTTATCACCAGAATGTTGAAAGTGATCAATCGAAAAGACCAACAAAAGACCTCACTGATATTTGATGAACTCCCAACCATTTATTTTCGTGGGCTGGACACGCTGATTGCAACTGCCCGGAGCAATAAAATTTCTACGCTGCTGGGTATTCAAACCATCGATCAGCTGATTCGGGATTACGGAAAAGAGCAGGCAAATGCAATATTAACCAACATCGGAAATGCATTTGCCGGTCAGTCGGTAGGAGAGACAGCCCGGTTTATTCAGAGCCGTATGGGAAAAATATTGCAGGAACGCCAGTCCATAAATATCAACCGGAATACCCAGTCATCAACTTTCTCAACTCAAATGGACTTTTTGGTGCCGGAAGGAAAAATTGCCACTCTGCCGCAAGGATATATGGTGGGGCAGGTGGCCGACAATTTTGGGCAGCAGGTTGGTCAGCGCAATTTTAACTGCCTGATTGATGTGGATACAGACCAAATTGAAAAGGAAGAACGGAATTATAAGGAGATCCCCGAAGTATATAAAATCGATGACCTGCAGGCACTCCTAGAAAACAACCGTACCCGGATCTGTAATGATATCAGGAAAATCCTTTTGGAAATCAGTAAGGACTCAAAATAGTCACCAGTAATTATTCACCTATTAAAATTAATAAGTATGGAACAAAGTACAAGAATTAAAAAAGAAGAGATCCCTTTTGACAAACTGGAAAAAGTGGGCGTAGACAAGGAATTTGTAAACCGCATGGAACCACAGGAACTGAATGCTTTTTTGAATGGCTACCGTTCAGATAAACTGTATACGGTAAATGCTAAGATCAATGACCAGGAATTTCGGATTCCGGCTAAACTACGACTTCAGAAAGGGGAAGATGGTGCAGTTAATGTAAAAGTGCATCCCATTCAGCGCCTGAATATCCCTGAAAAATTTATGGGACACAAGTTTACAGAGGAAGAACGCAATGCGCTGCTCAAGGAAAAGAACCTGGGAAAAACCATTGAACTAAAAGGAATTGATGGGAAAAAGGACAGTTATTACCTGGCCATCGATCCTAAAACCAATGAGTTGATTCCGCTACGTGCCAGCAATATTAAAGTACCAGGGAAAATAAAAGGAGCTACTTTGTCGGAAGAGCAAAAGCAAAAACTAGCCGCCGGTAAAAAAGTATTTCTGGATAAAATGACCGGCCGGAACGGACAAAAATTTGGTGCTACTCTTCAGGTGGATGCAGCCAACCGAAGTATCAACTTTTCTGGTTTTAAACAGGAGAAAAAACTGACAGAAGAACAAAACGAAAAACAGACAAAAACAAAAGGGGCTAAACAAAAAGTTGGTTAGCCTTAATCCGGTTGATTTGAACTTTGAAAGGGGAACAGGAAAACTGTTTCTCTTTCTTCTTGCAAGCCCGAAGTCCTTGCTATAGCTGGTGGGGGAGGGGTTGGCAAGATGTGATTTTGTTTCACAAAATCGCTTGTGCCTGTCCGGCAGGGACTTTTAATCTGGCGATTAAAAGCTTGATTAATTCTGCGAATTAAAGTCTTAACAGTTAAAATTTAAGATAACATGTCACGATACAGAAATCCGAGAGTAAAAAAAACAGAAGCTGTTCGTGTTCGTTTTACTCCCCTGGAAAAGAAATTACTCCGCGATCGTTGTAAAAAAGAAGGCTATAAAAATCTGAGTAACTTTTTTCGGGCCAAAGTTATGCGTCATCGTGAAATTAAAAAGATAGAAGTCTCCTCTGAATTTACCTCCCTGATCAAAAGACTGGATTTTAACCTGAATAAAATTGGTGTGAACCTTAACCAGGTAGCCAAACAGATTAATTCGAAAAAGAACAATGAGCTCACAGCTACCGACCGGCATACACTAGACAAGGTGCAGCAAGAACTAAAGCAGTGTTTTTCTTCCCTTCAGAAATACATGGATATAATCCGGTAAAATCATCTTTAACTTTTCGCCTATGGTAATTGTGATGCATAAGAGTGCTTATACCGAGAACGTGATGATGTATAATGAAAAGAAGGTAAACGAAGGAGTTGCCACGTTCTTTCATTTTAAAAATACCAAGTCGGCTAATCCGTTTAACTACGATGAAAAACACCGGGTAAAAATCTTGCTGGACATTGAAGACGAAAATCCCCGTGCCTGGCATAAGTGTTTTCATGTATCGTTCAATCCATCCAACGAAGATTATAAAATCATGAACGATGGCACCATAAAACAGGAAATAGATAATATGATGGAGCACATGGGCTATGGACATCAACCTTATTTTGTGTACCGTCACGAAGATTTAGAACGTGTTCACTTTCATGTGGTATCAACGCGCATTGATTGTATTACACATCAAAAGATCAAGGACAATTTTGAGCGGCTGAAGATGCAACGCTTTTTACATCAACTGGAAGAGAAATATAATCTGCCGCTGAAAGAAAAGCCTCAGGAGATTAACTTTCGTTTCTCGGTACGCAGCAGAAACATTAAAGAGAACCTGGAAAACTTGTTTAAACACCTGAATGAAAAGGATGAACTCACTACTAAAGATTTGTATGATCAGGCTTTGTTATCTTTTAAGGTAGAGGTTCAAAAATCAGGAAGAGGCCATATTGTTGTGGTTCTGGGCGACGATGGAAAACCGGCTCGCTATCCGATTCGCTTATCGAAGTTTAAAAATAAACCGAAGTTTTATTCCAAAGAAAACAGGTTGGCCGAACAAAAAACGGTTGAAAAACAACAATTACAACAACAGAAGAAGCCAGACATCTCAGAAGTTGATTTAAGATCAGTTGGAGTAGTGGCCAGAGATCTGAACCGCTTGGTGGAACGCAGTAAATGGCATAAAGAAAATCCGAAGACAAAATATAAAACCCGAAAAAAGAAACGAGGAAAACGCTTCTGACTGAAATTTCGGGATGCCCGAAGGCTATTCTCGATTTTTTAAATAAGAACTACTGAATATAAAAGATTAAAAACCACAGATTATGTTGTCAGATTTTTTTAGAATTAACTTACCTTACGGTATTGCAAAAAACAAAAACAACGAGTGGATGGCCTTTAACCGGGAATATTTGCCACTAGGTTTTAATAGTGAGGATATTAAAGGACTTCCGGGATTAAGCTATCTTGATCTTCCTGTTTATACCGGATATGAAAATGTGCCGGATCATTTACTGTTGGAATTAGCAGACGAAGACCATGCTGTTCAGCGCGATAAAAATGGGGAAATAATCCGCTTGTTTCTGTATGACGATGGAACGAATCCGGTTAACCATTCGGAGCGAAGAGAGGATCTATGGCAAAAGTATTTTTGTAAGCTGCAACGGCTTTCGGAATTAAAACGAAATAGTATCTGGAAATATATGTAATGAATAGATGATAGATTAATAAGTACTAACAAATGAAAGAAATAGAAATTAAGGACAAACAAAAATACCTGGATGAGAATTACATTTTTGAGGATATCCCTGAGGTGTCAGACAGAAAAAGGTGTCTTCATTGCGGAGAGATAATAGTAGTAGGGAACTATAAAGTATATGCAAACGAGCAGGGGGATGAATATATTTATTGTCCGAATGCTCCCGAATGCGATGGTACTATCATTGACTGGATGGATGTTTAAGTATAAATTAAAAAGAGCCATTCAATAATGGCTCTTTCAATGTTAACCCCCAAACACACAGATGATCAGACCGATCATCTATTGTAAATATAATTATTTTAAGATTAAGTGTGGTTATTAATACGATCTGAAAAATCTATCGATTGACATTTTCGATTTGAATCACGCTTTTTTTAGATTTTTGCTGGCCAATTACATAGCTGGGGAAGCCTAAGATCAGTGAGTTATAAGGTTGGTAAGATTGCTGGCTTTCGGAAACCCGCTTGCAGTAAGGCTTAGGCCTATTGAGGAGATAAACTACACACAAGTAATTGAACTAGTGTTGTTTTATCTTTTTATATTGTTAACTTTAGGCTTCGAATAAAAACCATAATGCATTGATCACGCACCCGAATATAAGATTTACAGAAAAAGTACGGTTATACCCTCAAAACGGACGGATAACCCAACCTCATAATAAAGTAATAAATCGAAAGATTGGATTACATATTTTAGCTACAAGTGAAAAACAAGAAACCGAACATGGTAACCTGAATATAATATTAGAAAAAGAGGATTAATAATATTGAATCGTTAATTAACGGTTGGCGCAAGAAAAGATTGGTTTTGCACTCCCGTTTCTACGATTCGAGATGGTTAGGGAGGCCAAACTTGTTGCAAACATATTAAATCGTATATGCTGACCTACAAAATTCAAATTACAGAAGAGTGAAATTCCCTAGTTTAATTAGCTATAAAATAAAATTTTGAGTATGTGGAAAGATAGCGAAACAAATGTAGATTTACTTGACTTTGATTACCTTATTGGTATTACTAAAGACATAATTATAAATGATGAACTGTCGCCTTCTAGTATTGGTGTCTATGGCGATTGGGGAAGTGGAAAATCAAGCTTAATTGAGATGACATTAAGCGAACTATCAAAAAATGAAGATTACCTATGTCTCAAATTCAACGGTTGGTTATTTGAAGGGTATGAAGATGCCAAAACAGCCTTAATTGGTACTATATTGGATGAAATCAATGGCAAAAAAACACCCGCAGGCAAAGCGAAAGATGTAATTCAGAGATTATACAAAAACATAGATTTTTTTAAGTTGGCAAGCAAAGGGGCTAAGTATGGTCTTGATTTTCTATTAACAGGTGGAATGGGTACTGTCGCCGATATCACAATACAAAGTATAATTTCAAGAGTTAAAGATAAAGCATCCGATATATCAGAAGGTGATATTAAAGGTGTACTAAGCAAAACATTAAAAAGCGATGAAATACGAAAGAGTTTAAAATCTTTTCATCAAGATTTCGCTGAATTGCTAAAAGAAACGAAAATCAAACGCTTAGTAATCTTCATTGATGAATTAGATCGATGCAATCCAGACACAATTCTAGCCACTTTTGAAGCCATTCGTCTATTCTTATTTGCCGAAGGTACTTCCTTTATTATTGGAGCGGATGAACGACAGGTAATGTATGCAGTTCGTAAAAAATTTCCAGAAACGAAAGGTAATAAGATTGACATTGGAAAAGAATATTTAGAAAAGATTATTCAATATCCTGTGAAGATACCACAACTTGGTATTAAAGAAGTACAGTTTTATATCATGTGTCTTCTTTTAAAATATGAACTAAAAGAGAAACATCTTCCGATTCTAGAATTTATTCAAAAGGAAAGACAGAAAGATTTTTTAAACTTTTCAATGTCGTTCAGCTTAATTGAAGGCAAGTTTCCTCGAGAAGAAGAAAAATTGAAAGAAGTAATTTCTTTAGCCAATCAATTATCTGCAGTCCTTTCTAAAGGCCTAAATGGTAATCCGAGGCATTGTAAACGGTTTTTAAACTCCCTTTCAATGCGTATTACAATGGCGAAAATAAAAGGAATTGATTTAGATAAGAAGGTACTTTCAAAACTTATGCTATTAGAATATTTCAAAGACAATGTATTTAAGGAGCTTGGTGAAATGCAATCAAATGAAAAGGGCTTTCCAGAAGAAATTAAACTCATTGAAGATGATAAATGGGAAACAATCGAAAAGCTAAAACTTTGGAAAGATGATGATTGGTTTACAAATTGGATAAAAGTCGAACCAAAACTAGGGGAAACCAATTTGCAGCCATATTTCTATTTTTCGAGAGAGAGCCTTCAATTAAGAAGTTCATCCGAGATTCAACAACTCAGCACTGAAGCTGAAAATATTTTAACTGGACTATTATCAGGGAGTGATTCTTCAAGAACCGAGGCTCTAAAAAAAGCAAACTTGATAAGTGATTTTGAGGCTGCCCAAGTTTTAAAGGCAATTATTTCTGAAATTGAAATAGCATCAGAAATTTCTGCTGATTTATTTAGGTCATTTATTTCTTGGGGTGGTAGTCGGGTCGAAAATTATACCGAAACTATTGTGTGTTTAAATGCAATACCAAGTATTAATATTAAAGCTTCGTTTATTCCTCGAATAAAAGAGTTTGCTTCAGCTTCAAAAAAAACCGTTGAGATTGATGAACTCCTTGAAAAATGGCAAAAAGATAATCCAAGACTAAAAAGTGCTATTGGAAACGAATTAAACTAAAAATATGGGAACTTCTAGCATCTACACCGGGCCTTCCGGAAATCCATTATTACCCGATGATTTTGATGACAATCAAAATTCCGAATCACAACATGATGGTAATTCTCCAGATCAAGAGAACAGCAATGCAGATGGAGAATCTACTAATGATAATCAAAACAATAATAACGATGAAAATCGTGGTGGAGATCAGGAAGCAAATAGTAGTGAAAGCAACTGGAGCAATGCTAAAAATTTTATGTCAAGGTATGCATCAGGTGCATCTATAAACTACAAAAGAGCTGTTTCAAGTTATGTAAAAGCTCATGGAGGTTCAAAAAGTGCAGCAAAATCTGCATCAAGTGGTATTCGTTCGACTTCAGGATTTGGGCAATTTTTAAGTACTAGTTCGACGCAAGGAATTAGAGAAACATTATCTCAATATAATATTGAGTATGAAGGAAGAACCGCGAAAGAAATACTAACAGAAGTATTAAATCGTATCGCTCCAGTACCTGTAACAAAAGAGGATTCTGTTGCGAGGAAAGCTTTACTTCGATCGATGGAAGAATTATATGAAAAACTGGATGATGAAAACAATGACATATCTACTTTAGAAAAGATTGATAAAGGACTTTTAAATGAAATGATTCCGATACAAGTAGAATCATATATTTACGAACGAATTATTAATGACTTAGGTAGTCGTATTGAATCAAAATCAACCTCCCCAGCTGATGCAATAAGTAAGGAGAAAGAGCTAAAAGAATATATCAATTCAAAAGTAGAAACTACCTTAAATGGTAAAGATTTCTCACTAATTGATTTTAATAATACGATGAATAAAGAGGTAGAAAGTCTTTATGTACAATGTTATAAGGTTATGGAGGATTTACTATGAATCAAATTATTTGCAAATTAAATGATGAAGATAATTTTACCGTTCAAGATTGCCTTTTTAATATTAATCTAAATGATAAAAAACAATATCATTGGACATTTTATCAAACAGTAAGAAGGCTGTCTCAGTTTCCAACCTTTTTTTCTGCGGAAGCACTTGATTTATTTTATATTTCTTTGATGGTATACTATGCTGACCGAAAAGTTCTCAGAAAAGATACATTCGACTCGTGGACTCGAAGTTTTAAGATATACATGCCTGTTTTAGAACTTGATAAATGGAATAACCAAAAAGAATTGCTCGAACAAATGGTATCATTTCTGAGTGGTGATTTGTGGGAGTTTGAATTCAGAAAAAGAGAGCTAAATAATAAAGAATTAAGAGTCAAAAAGTGGGCGCAAAAATCAAAGAAAAATTATAAACCCATAGCATTTTGTATGCTTTCAGGCGGATTGGATTCATTTATTGGTGCAATTGATTTATTAAGTAAAGAAAAAGACATCGCTTTTATTGGACATTATGGTGGAGGTAAAGGAGTTATTGAATATCAAAACAATGTCAAAACAATCCTAAGTGAGAAATTTTCTCTTGCCGACAAGCAATTCTTTAATTTTCACGCAGCACCTGTTGGTGGTATTGAAGATTCAACTAGAACACGCTCATTTATGTTCTTTACGCATGCAATAATTTTAGCTTCTGCTTTAAATGAACAAACTAAACTATATATTCCAGAGAATGGCCTAATTTCACTAAACATACCACTTACGAACACTCGATTAGGAACTAGTAGCACTAGGACAACACATCCATATTATATGGGATTGTTACAAACCCTACTAAATAATTTAGAAATCAAAGTTGAATTAGAGAATCCTTACCAATTCAAAACAAAAGGAGAGATGATAATTGAATGTAATGACTCTGCTTTTTTAAAAGAGAATATTACAAAAACAATGTCATGTTCCCACCCGGACCAAGCTCGCTATGATAAGGCAAAAGCTCCTATACACTGTGGTACTTGTTTGCCTTGTGTAATTCGTAGAGCAGCTATTGAGAAGGCTTATGGGAACGATACTTCATCATATAAGAATGTGAATTTCAATCTAGGAAATAATGCTCTAATTGACCTTAGGTCCTACAAAATTGGAATTTTGGATTTTAAAAATTCTTCATCTAAAGCAATATTTAGAATTCAAGAATCGGGTCCTATTTCATATAAGCAAAATGAGTTTGAAAAACTCTATGTACGTGGAATGAATGAACTAGTTCAGCTATTAGATAAATACGATGGATAGTTACTTATACGATACACATTTTCATTTAGATTTATTCAATTCGATTAACGATGTAGTCAAAGAAATTGAAGAAAATAAGATTTACACCATTGCAGTAAGTAATCTACCTGTACTTTATTCCAAGCTAAAGCAAAATATCTCATCTAAATACATAAGACCCGCATTAGGATTTCATCCTGAATTGCTTTTTCAATACAAACATCATATTCCTCAAATGTGGCCATTATTACATGAAGCAAAATACATTGGGGAAGTAGGTTTAGATTTTAAGACAGGAAAAGATTTCAAAGAACTTCAAGTGTCATTCTTTACTGAACTGATCGAACGATGTAACCAGATTGGTGGAAAAATACTTACGATCCATTCTAGACAAAGTGCAGATGAAATTACGTCGATAATAGGCGCCTCGTTTAACGGCAAAGTAATCATGCATTGGTATTCAGGTAATAAAATGACCTTGAAGCAAGCTATTAAAAATGGATATTTCTTTTCTATAAATTACTCGATGGTTAAATCAAATTCTGGGAAAGAATTAATTAAGATGATTCCATTAGATAAATTATTATTAGAAACTGATGCTCCATTTACTAAGTATGACAAGCAACCTTTTACTCCAAAGGATATAAAGTATATAGTCGAAGAATTATCAATTCTTCTTGGTATTGATAATGTTAGAATGTCCTCAATCCTTTGGTCAAACTTTAAGCGATTAATAGCATGAAATGCTAAACATGTAGAGAAGTAAAAGTCTTAACGTCTTTCGCATTCATCGACTCAGATATCCCAGTTTTAATTCAATCTGAGGTTTTCTGTCCTGCGGAACCTTTAGCCAGTGCATTGCTGGCTCTAGTGCAGAAAAAACCTGGTATTTTGAAGAATGTTTATAGCTTCGAACATATTGTACCGCTTTATTCAGAAGTGATTCGGATGCCAGGATGGCAAATTTATTCAAACCTGTATCATCAATATGATCAAATACAAATTGGCTAAGATCCTCAATTTCTGCAAAGTTTAACCCAGTATTTGCTTTTCTAATATCAATTAAGATGGAATATTCCTTTCTAAAAAATGGATTGCTTTTTAAATCAGTAATTACTCTCTCAACACTTTGCTGATCGAGTAAATTATTATGGGAAACAATTATCAATCCTAAACTTTCAATAATATGAAGATTCTCACTTGAAGACAACATTATTTCTTAATTGGTAATACAGGGATTAAAGTAAGCGATTTTTTATAATTGAATCACTGTAATCAGTAATATTAGGTGGAATATTGCCACTAAATCCTGTCAAAGTTACTTCGCCGTCCGGAAAAGTAAAGGGCGGCTGAAATTGCCTATTTTTGCCAGCCGTCCTTCGGAGCTGTTCAGATTTTATTCGATAGACTCCATAAAACGAATTTACTCATGGCCATTAAAAGTAAAACTTCTTTCCTTTTACGGTAGCTAAAGCAACAAAAGACTATTAATTCAACTAATTTGGAGGAAAATTTGTCCTAATTGTTCCAATTTTAGTTTCATTTTTCTACATTTATTGTTCAAAATACAATACTAATCTTTTACCACCATCACTATGGACTTAACTTTAGTTGCACCCAAAGTTGAATTGGTTTACACACCAGCTGTTAATTATGCTATTCAGCAGAATAAAATTCCATTAGTTCGAAAGATTGTAATAGAAAATACCAGCGATAATGACTGGGGAAACTTAACTGTTACTATTGATTCTGATTCTGAATTTGTACGCAAGTGGGAACAGCATATTCAATATCTACCCAAGGGACAGAGTATTGAGTTGAACGTTGATGGAATTAAGCTTTCTGCTAAATATCTTTCAGAATTAACTGAAAAGTTAGCCGGTGAGTTTAGCTTACAATTGTCAGAAAACAATGGCGAAATAATATTTCAGGAGAATTATTCCGTTGACATATTAGCTTATGACCAATGGAATGGTATAGGAGTTTTGCCCGAAATGTTAGCTGCTTTCGTAACTCCAAATCATCCTCAAATTGCCAGGATTCTTTCAAGTGCATCTAAATTCCTAGAGAATTGGACCGGCGACCCTTCTTTTGATGCTTATCAAAGTCTAAATCCTGACCGGGTTCGAAAACAAATGGCTGCAATATATGAGGCAATAGCTGAGCTTGACATTGTTTACTGTTCACCTCCGGCAAGTTTTGAGAGAGAAGGACAGCGAATCAGGTTGTGTGATACTATTTTCTCGCAGAAATTTGCAACCTGCATCGATATGGCACTTTTATATGCCAGTTGTATTGAAGCAGTTGGTTTGAATCCACTCATAATTGTCATTAAAGGTCATGCGTTTGTTGGTAGTTGGCTGATTGATGAGACATTTGCTGATAGTGTTAATGATGACGTTTCATTAATAAAAAAGCGAACAGCATCAGGAATAAACGAAATTGCCCTGGTCGAATCTACGCTCATGAATGCTGGACAAAACCGGTCTTTTGATGATGCAGTGAATAATGCCAATTATAAATTAGTAAATGAAGATAATTTTATTCTTTTCGTTGATATAAAACGGGCACGCTTTGGGCAAATAAAACCTTTACCTCAAAGAATCAAAACGGAAGAAGGTTGGGAAATTGTTGTTGAACCGGAAAAATCAAGGCCAAATTATGTCCCTGACGATATTTTTGTGGACTCATTAAATATACCTGACACTCAAGGATCTCTAACCAAACAGAAATTATGGGAACGTAAACTACTGGATTTGAGTTTGCGGAATAATCTATTAAACCTTCGGGTTACACAAAGTACGATTCAGCTCATTTCGGTTAGTCTTAATCTGTTCGAAGATGCTTTGGCAGATGGAGCCGAATTTCAGGTTTTACCAAAACCGGAGGAATGGGTAAATCCATTAAGTGTCTCTGGAGTTTATCAATCGGTAAACATGGCTGATCCGGTTGTTGGTTTATTAAAAGATGAGCTTGAACATAAACGCTTACGATCTTATCTTACTGACGGAGAACTTTCAAAAGCACTTACTAAACTATATCGAGCCAGCCGATTGTCGCTGGAAGAAAATGGAGCAAACACACTCTACCTTGCTTTAGGATTTTTAAAGTGGTACCAATCAGATAGAAGTGAACTTCCTCGTTATGCTCCGATATTATTGTTACCTATTGAAATCATTCGTAAATCCGCTCAAAAGGGATATGTAATTCGAAGTAGGGAAGAAGAAACGTTAATGAATATAACGCTTCTCGAAATGCTTCGTCAAGATTTCGAGATTGTGATTGGAGGACTGGATGAATTACCAAAAGATGAAAGCGGGGTAGATGTCAAACGTATCTTCAATATTGTCCGTAAAGGCATTATGTCACAACCTAGATGGGACGTTGAGGAACAAGCTTTTCTTGGTACTTTTTCATTCAGTAAGTTTATCATGTGGAATGATATTCACAATAATGCAGATAAGCTTAAGGAAAATAAAATTGTAGAAAGTCTCATTTCCGGAGCTATATCATGGGATGCAGAAGAATCACTTATCGAAGAAATTGATCTTGACCAACAATATTCGCCTTCAGATGTGGCTTTGCCCATTAGTGCAGATTCTTCCCAGTTGGAAGCAATATGCGCTGCTGTTCAGGATAAAAGTTTTATTCTGCATGGACCTCCAGGAACGGGAAAATCGCAAACAATTACAAATATTATTGCAAATGCCCTTTATCAGGGTAAAAGAGTACTTTTTGTGGCCGAGAAGATGGCGGCACTCTCGGTTGTTCAAAAACGGCTGGCAGATATCGGACTCGATCCTTTCTGCCTGGAACTTCATTCCAATAAGTCCAAAAAGTCAGCTGTGCTGGAACAACTTCAAAAGACAACTGAAGTAATTAAGAAGACTTCACCGGAAGAATTTACAATTGAAGCAGAAAGGTTACATTCACTCAGAACGGACCTGAACAATTACGTTGAATCTTTACATAAAAAACATTCGTGTGGATTCTCTTTGTATGACTGTTTTACCGGATATGCACAATTAAACGGAGCTTCTGATCCCATAATGTTTGAAGGCAGGCAAATTCAAGCTTTGTCGGGAGAAATGTTTGAAGAATGGTGTGAAACGATAGAAGAACTTCAGAATGCCGGATCACTGTGTGGGCATCCCCACAACCATCCTTTATCAGAAATCAATACAACCAACTATAGTCAGTCAATCAAGTCGAACTCACTTGATTTGATTAAAGAATACATAGAATTACTAAGTCAATTTAAAGAAAATAGGGAAGCACTGTGTGTGCTATTAAAAATTGATACGCGCATATCTAAGCGAGATCAGGATCAATCAATAAATATTACTGCGGATCTGGTTACAAAATTACCAGATACTCCACAGGAAATTATGACAGTTGGAAATGTTGAAAGTACACTGGAAGAATTGATTGTTCTTGCAGGTCATGGAAGTAAACGAGACGATTATAAAAAATCTTTATTAAAAGACTTCAATAATCAAGTTTTGCTATATAATGCAGAATCCGGATTATCAGCTTGGAATAGGGCATCTGAAAAATGGTTTTTAGCGAAATGGCTCGAACAGAATAAAATAGTAAAGGCATTAAAGACATTTTCTAAGACCGGGAAGTTAAATAAACACGATATTCCTGAATTATTGCAGTTGGTAATTAATTACAGCCGGGAACAAGAAGTATTAAATAATAATTCTGATACGATTAAAAAGTTGCTGGGATTTTTATGGAAGAACGAAACGTGTAACTGGGAAGTCCTGGTTGAAATATGTAAATCGGTAATTGAAATACACAAACAAACAATTTCAATTACTGCCGATCCTCTCAAAGCCAGGCAAATTCGAGAAAATATTGGATCGGGGCTTTCGGATGGAATCAGAACCTATCTACAGATAAATGAAAAAGTCTTTACAAACTATATTGCTACCCAGCAACAGCTAACCCAAATTGAAGACCAAATTCATGAATTGTTAAAAATCAAATTTGGAACAGAGAATAATACTGAACAGGATTGGATTGACATTTGGCAAAATAAAGCAATCTTATGGAAGGAAAATTTGGATTCGCTAAGGGATTGGACTACCTGGAACCTGGCAGTAGAGAAAGCAAGAAAAAGCGAATTATCTCCAATGGTTTCAGCTTATGAAAAAGGAGAACTCCAAAGCAATGAAGTATTAAATTCGTTCAAGAAATCCGTTTATCGTCAATGTTCAGAATTGATCATATCGGCTGATTCTAATCTGTCATCATTTAATGGAAAATTATTTGAAAATAAAATCAGGAAGTTTAAAGAGAAAAGCAAGTACTTTGAGGAACTCACAAAGGCTGAACTTTATGCAACCTTAGCATCGGGTATACCTTCTTTTGCACGAGGAGCAGCAAATAGCTCAGAGATGGGCATCCTTCAACGAGCTATACGAAGTAAAGGCCGGGGAATGTCTGTCCGTCATCTTTTTGATTTGATTCCAAATTTATTGCCTCGTTTGTGTCCTTGTATGTTGATGAGCCCAATTTCTGTAGCTCAGTATTTTGAAGCAGATCTATCAAGATTTGACCTTGTTGTTTTTGACGAAGCATCTCAGATGCCTACTTGCGAAGCTGTTGGAGCAATTGCCAGGGGCAAGAATGTCGTTGTGGTAGGAGATCCTAAACAAATGCCGCCAACAAGTTTCTTTTCAACAAATAAGTTTGATGAAGAAAATGCTGATAAAGAGGATTTGGAAAGTATTCTGGATGATTGTCTTGCTTTGTCTATCCCATCAAAACACCTTTTATGGCATTATAGGAGTAAGCATGAAAGTTTGATAGCATTTAGTAACTCTAATTATTACGATAATAAGTTGATGACTTTTCCTTCGCCTGATGACTTAGCAAGCAAAGTAAGTTATGTGCATGTGCCGGGGTATTATGACCGGGGGAAAACAAGACAGAATAAGTTCGAAGCTTCCGCAATTGTGGAAGAAGTCCTGAAACGATTATCAGATACTTTATTGTCTCAACGAAGTATTGGTATCGTAACATTTAGCTCTACCCAACAAAATCTAATAGAAGACTTGCTCAATGAAGCATTAAAAAATCAACCGGAGCTAGATGCCATTGCGATGGAATCATCTGAACCAATATTTATCAAGAATTTAGAGAATGTGCAGGGGGATGAACGCGATGTGATCCTGTTTTCGATGGGATACGGGCCGGATAAAGATGGCCACGTAACCTTAAATTTCGGACCACTAAACCGTGAAGGAGGATGGAGAAGATTAAATGTTGCAGTTTCCCGGGCACGGTACGAGATGAAAGTTTATTCCACGCTTCGTTCAGATCAGATTGATATAACCAGAACTGCTTCAGAAGGAGTCGCCGGAATTAAAGCCTTCCTGGAGTATTCAGAGAAAGGAAAGATTGTCCTAACTCAGAAAAATTATGAAAGAAAGGCGAAGCATAACTCATTTGAAAAGCTGGTTGCTGAGGAAATTGAAAAAGCAGGATATACTGTTCATACCGATGTCGGCTGTTCAGGTTATCGCATTGATATTGGTGTTGTAAATCCGGAAAATACCTCTGAATATATTTTGGGAATCTTAACGGATGGAAATAATTACCGGTCGGCAACAACAGCAAAAGATCGGGAAGTAGTTCGAATGGATGTACTAAAGCTCTTGGGATGGAACATTTATAAGCTATGGTCCCCTGATTGGTGGGATAATCCCAAAAGAATAGTACAAGAAATTTTGGATGCCATTCAGAGTGCTCTTAATCCGAAAGAATTAATCCCGGAACCAGAAAGACAGACAGAACCTGAATCGAAATACGAAAAATTTGCTGGTGTTAAACTTCAGGGTATAACCCAACAAGTTATTCAACCAGAGACAAAAGAAGATGAAAAGTACTTGGTTTGTGAACTACCTTATACCTCACTAATTGTTTCTGATGAATTTTTTGATACGCGATATACCAATAGAATTCTTGAACAAATTAATAGTGTAATTGAGAGTGAAGCACCCGTAAGCCAAACTTTATTGTCAAGGAGAATATTGAATGCGTGGGGTATTACAAGGCTTGGTGTAAGACTAAATAGTCATCTTCTGTCCCTGTATAAACGACTAAATCTGAAACAAACCCGGCAGAATGGAAGTGTCTTTTATTGGCGACAAGATCAGGAACCTGAGAATTACGACAAATTCAGAGTTCCTGGTGATGATTCAGATAAACGGAATGCTGATGATCTTCCCAAAGAGGAAATCGTAGCAGGTATCAGGGAAATACTTTATAACCAGATAAGTCTGCCGGAAGAAGACCTGGTTCGTGAAACAGCCCGATTATTTGGCTATGCGCGTTTAGGAGGGAATGTGGAACAAGCCATGAAGCTAGGTATTGAATATGCTTTACAGAAAGGAAAAGTAACCAATAACAACGAACGAATAATATTAACCTAACCAAATTTAAAATGAATTTTGTAGCGATTGACGTAGAAACGGCCCAGGGTAGACGATGGAGTATTTGCCAGATTGGGTTGGCTATTGTCGAAAACGGAGAAATTACCCAAACAATTTCACGGCTTGTACAACCTCCCCGGAATGAGTATTCGGAATGGAATATCAGGGTGCATGGAATTACCCCTGACATGACCTCGAATGCACCATTTTTTAAGGATGTTTGGAACGAAATACAACCATTGGTAGAGGGGAATAAACTTGTTGCACACAATTCATCATTCGATATCAATTGTTTGGAACAGACCCTGGATTTTTATGGGCTCCCAATACCAAATATGGAATGTGACTGTACCTACGCCAGAACCGGAGTAAAACTAAACGAAATTTGTGATGCTTTTGAGATTGAATTCACAAACCATCACAATGCTGTCAGTGATGCTGAAGCGTGTGCTAAAGTTTATCTGAAATTATTAAATGGGCTAGAACCTGATTTTTCAAAAATTGCGCCTCGCATACCTAAATCTGGAAATCCCTTCCAGCAGGAAGGACATGAACGGCTTTGTGGTAATGTTCTAAAACCTGATTTGGAAAATGCCGATAGTAATAGTCCGTTTTACGCTAAGAAGGTTGTATTTACAGGTGTGCTGAACACGATTAAAAGAAAAGAGGCTGCTGCCTTGGTCAAAAAGCTCGGAGCAGACATTGATACGTCGATAACTAAACGAACCAACTTTGTCATCACTGGTTCGGCTCCTGGACCTTCCAAAATGAAGAAGATCGAGCAGTTTAATTCTCAGGGATGCGATATCAGGATTATTTATGAAGAGGAGTTTTTGAAGATGTGTAAACATTAATATTACTCTCAACTTAATTTCCATAAATTATGTACATTAACAAAATAATAGTTCAAAATTTCAGGTTACTGAAAAACTCTATACTTGACTTAGAGAATCAAGAGGATAAAGACCTTTCAATCCTTATCGGTAGAAATAACAGCGGTAAAACATCGTTTATAATGCTCTTTGATAAATTTCTAAAAAAATCATCATCGTTCAATTTTGATGATTTTCCGGTATCATTAAGACAGAGCATTTTTGAAATAAATGAAGAAACTGATATTAATGATATTTCAATTAGGCTTATTATTGAAATAACATATACAGATAAAGATAATCTTGAGAATTTATCTGAATTTATTCTTGACCTAAACCCTTCCGAAAATAAAGTACATATACTGTTTGAATGTAGTATTGATAAAAAAAGACTTCTTAAAGAGATTGAAAGTGTTAAACCTGAAAGCCGTAAGCGGTTTATAAAGAAAAATCTGTGTAATTACATAAACACTAATATATATACGTTTGATACATACGATAACTTAAAAGCTGAAAATAGGAATAAGCTTATCGAGAAAGATAAAAAATCCATTGACAACTTAATTAATTACCAGGTTATCCATGCAAAAAGAAGTGTTGCAAGTTCCGAAGCCGGTGAAAGCTCAAAAAAGGTGCTTTCAAATTTGGCTACAAAATACTATGATAAAAAAACAGAGAATCAACTTTCATCAGACGACCTGGATGTAATTAATACTTCACTTCTTGAAATGGATAAAACCCTTGAAGGAAAGTATGAAGAATTCTTTGATAACTTTTTAAACAAATCAAAGGACTTTCTGGCTATGACCGAATTGAGGGTTGTATCAGACTTAGAATCAAAAGAAATTATATCAAATCACTCCAAAATTGTGTATGGTTCAGAAGATGAATCATTGCCTGAGCATTTAAATGGGCTTGGCTACATGAATATTCTTTATTTACTGTTGCAATTAGAGATTAAGAAAGAATTTTTAATAGAAGGCAATAAAGACATTAATCTACTTTTCGTAGAAGAACCTGAAGCTCACACGCATCCACAAATGCAAACAGTCTTTATCGAAAAAGTAAGGACTATTTTAGAAGATATTCCAGCACTACAAACATTTATTACCACTCACTCATCCCACATTGTTAAGAATAGTAATTTCAAGGATATAAGATATTTCTACAATGACCTAGGCAATAGAATTGTAACAATCAAGAACTTTTATACTGAACTCCAAAAGAAATATGAAAAGGAAGAAGATGAATTTAAATTTCTAAATCAATATTTATCTATTGCCTCTGCGGAGTTATTTTTTGCTGAGAAGATAATCTTTATTGAAGGGCTTACGGAAAAACTACTTCTTCCATATTTTATTCAACAATATGATAAGACCAATACTGATGAAGTTTTGCTGTCATCTCAAAACATATCGCTACTAGAAATTGGAGCAAATGCTAAAGCATTTAGCCACTTTATAGATTTCTTAGGCATAAAGGCTTTAATAATAACTGATATTGACACAACAAAGAAAAATGCAAATGGCAGATATAGTGCAGAACCTGTAAAAAATGCAACACATATTAGCAATGCTACTATAAAGCATTTTTATAAAGCTCCCGATTTTAGCCAAATCAAAGAATGGAGTGATTGGTTTATTAATCTGAAAGAGGATAAACATCACAAAGAAGATTCAAATATAAAATTGTCATTTCAGCTTGAGGAAAAAGGTTATCACGGAAGAAGCTTTGAAGAATCTTTTATTAGCATTAATGTAGATAATTTAAAAGCTAATATTTCAGAAGTTAAAGGGCTTAAAGATGATGCAGACGAAAGTCTAAATTCGATTGATGATATAGATGAATTAACGAAAAGCATTTTAGAGAAAAAATCTGATTTTGCCTCGTCATTACTTTGGTTAGCACTCACTAAAGATGTTGATTGGAATATGCCTTCATACATAAAAAAAGGATTAGTATGGATAGCAAAATAACAGCATTAGAGCAAGTATTTAACTGTATAAGGGAAGAGCAAAATTTTGTTCTTCAAGGTGGTGCTGGTAGTGGTAAGACTGAATCCCTTAAACGTGTAATTGAGCATATATCAAAAAACTATCCTGGAAAAAAAATTGCTTGTATTACACATACCAATTTAGCAGTTGATGAAATTAAGTCTAGGGTTGATGATGATTATACCATCTGTACAATTCACTCTTTCTTAAACGACTTAATAAAAGACTACAAGAAAAATCTTCATGAGGTTATTGGTGAAATCTTCAAACTTAAAAAAGTCGATAATGGAGAGCATAAGGATTATAAAAAGTGCTATGAAAAATATGCTTCAACATTGCATTCTGTGTTGAAAGAAACAGTACCAAAGGTAGTTGGTAAAAGAGAGTACGATAAAGAGCCAGATAGATTCTATAATGAATTAAATGCAAATATTGAGAAGCTTAATTCTGAAATAGAAGTTTTAATAAAAGAAATAGATTTCAATGAGGTAAGGTATAATGAAACAAGATTTGACAGCTTTAGAGATTTGTCATTTGGACATGATAGTCTACTTGTAATGGCATCCTTGCTATTTGACAATTATTCTCTGCTCACAAAAATATTACAAGATAAGTACGACTTTATTTTTGTAGACGAGTACCAGGATACCAACAAGGCAATTGTTGATATTTTCCTGAATAAAATTCCTTCAGATAGTAAAACTATAATTGGGCTTTTTGGTGACTCAATGCAGGGTATTTATGATGATGGAATTGGAGATGTTGAAGAATATATTGCAAATGGATTGCTTAAAAAAGTTGAAAAGGAAGATAATTATAGGTGTTCAGAACAGGTTATTGAATTTATAAATCAACTTCGCGATGATGGCTTAAAACAAGAAGTAGCTTTTAAAACAAAGAATGGCGAAGTAGAAACAAAAATAGATAGACAAGGTGCAGTTAAGCTTTATTATTCCATTTATGACGGCTCAAGAACCGCAAGTGGTAATCCTCAGAATAAAGAGGAATATTTACAACATCTAAATTCAGTAATTAAGCATGTTGATGATAACAATTACGGTTATAAAAAGCTAATGCTTACAAATAAGTCCATAGCCAGCGAAGTAGGCTTTGAAAATCTATATAATGTATTTAATGACAGATATGTTGATGTTAAGGAAGAAATTGAAAAAGATTTAACTAGACTTCAACTTTTAGATTTAGCAGAATTATCCAAAGCGTATTCAACAAAGGATTATAATTTCATTATTACAGAACTGAAAAAAGCTGGATTTCTGATAACTACCATTGAAGATAAAAAGAAAATCAGTTCTATTCTTGATAAAATAGTAGCTTCCGAACATGGAGCAATTGAACTTTTGGAACTTGCTTTTGAAAATAGACTTCTTAAAAAGTCGGATTCATATAGTTCATACATTGATAGAAAAGATTCATTTTTGACTGATATTAAGGATGATGAGTTTTATCCTACTTTTAAAACTTATTATGAAGGTGGACAAAACACATTTACCAAGATGGCGAAAGAAGTCGATGGATTAAACGAAGAAGTATTTAAAGAATTCCAAAGGTTATATAAGAAAGAAAGATTCTACAATGATTTGTTTTCTAGTAAGATAAAGTTTAAAGAGATTTTAAACTACTTCTCTTATTTGAATGAAGAAACAAACTACATAACCATGCACAAGACAAAAGGGTCGGGTATTGAAAATGTTATGGTTGTGTTAGATGAATATTTTTGGTATCAGAAGTATAAGTTTAAAACAATCTTTGATGAAAGTGAAATTGACACTACAAAGAGGTTGTACAATCAAAAGTTATTCTATGTAGCATGTTCAAGAGCTATTGATAACCTAATCTGCATTAGACTTATTGCTCCTGATGAAAAAGATGATTTGTTAGGTTATTTTTCGAACTATGAAGAAATAAAAATATAGGATGAATTAGCTTTACTCATAAAAAATTAGAGAAATTAATCAATAATGAAAATACTCCATACATCCGACTGGCATTTAGGTAAACGGCTCGATGATTTTTCCAGACTAGAAGAACAAGAAGCAGTTTTGCAGGAAATTTGTGAAATTGCGGACAATGAACAAGTCGATGCAGTGCTTGTGGCAGGCGATTTGTTTGATACATTTAATCCACCCACCGAAGCAGTAGATTTACTATACAAAACCTTGAAGCGATTAACCAACAACGGTCGCCGTCCGGTTGTTGCTATAGCAGGTAATCACGATTCGCCCGACCGCATTGAGGCACCCGATCCGCTGGCTCGCGAGTGCGGGATAATTTTTGCCGGATATCCAAATTCCCGTATTGCTTCGTTTGAACTGGAATCAGGTATGAAAGTGTTAAACAGCGAAGATGGTTTCCTGGAAGTACAACTCCCGGAAACTCCAGTGCCTTTGCGAATATTACTTACACCTTATGCCAACGAATACCGCCTGAAAACCTGTCTGGAAGTGGAAAACAGCGAAGACGAATTAAGAGCAGTACTTCAGAAAAAGTGGGAAGCACTGGCAGAACAATACTGTGATGATAAGGGAGTAAACGTGCTGGTTTCACATCTTTTTATGGTCAGAAAAGGAGATGAGTTGCCCGAGGAGCCCGAAGATGAAAAACCCATTTTGCATGTGGGTGGAGCGCAGGCGGTTTATACCGAGAATATTCCTGCGAAAATACAGTACACAGCATTGGGGCATCTTCACCGGATGCATCGCGTCGATAATAATTCCAATCCGGTTTACTACAGCGGCAGTCCGCTGTCATACAGTTTTGCCGAGGCCAATCAGAAAAAGTTCGTTTTGTTGGTTGATGCAGACCCCGGGCAGATTGCGGCAGTCAGAAAAATCGAATTAAACAGCGGAAAGCGATTGTTACGCAAACGTGCAGAAGGAATGGAAGACGCTTTGGATTGGTTGTCCGAAAATCAGGAGGCTTTAGTGGAATTAACGCTGGTAACAGAAACTTATCTGAATGCCACTGACCGCAAGCAGTTAAATAAAGCGCATGCCGGAATAGTTTCGATTATCCCCGAAGTAACAAATCCGGATAGTTCGGTTGGTAACCAGCAAAAACAGATTGATTTGAGCCGTAGTATGGAGGAATTGTTCCACGATTATTTTATGCATGAAAAAGGACAGGAACCGAACGATGATTTGAAGAATTTATTTACTGAAATTTTAGCTGAAGAAGAACAATGATACCCGTACAACTCACCATACAAGGTTTGTATTCCTACCAGGAAAAGCAAACCATCGATTTTACAAAACTAACAGCTGCCAATCTGTTTGGGATTTTCGGAACTGTAGGAAGTGGAAAATCCTCAATTCTGGAAGCCATTACTTTTGCCATTTACGGCCGGACTGACCGGTTAAATCTTTCGGGAGACAATCGTTACTACAACATGATGAACCTGAAATCGAATGAGTTACTCATCGATTTTGTATTTGAAACTGGTAAAGAACAAACGGCCTATCGGGCAACGGTTAAGGGCAAGCGTAACGGGAAAAACTTTGAAGATGTAAAAGCGCTGGACCGGTCGGCTTACCGGAAAAAGGGGAACGAGTGGATTCCCATCGCAACGGCTGACCTGGAACAGGCAATTGGTTTAAGTTACGATAATTTTAAACGTACGATTATCATTCCGCAGGGACAGTTTCAGGAGTTTCTGCAATTGGGAAATAAAGACCGGACTCAAATGATGAAGGAACTTTTTAACCTCGGGAAGTTCGAATTTTATTATAAGGTGACCTCGCTCGAAAGCAAAAATAATGCACAAAAGCAGAATATTGAAGGTCAGTTGCAGCAGTTGGGAAGCGTTGATCCTGAACAATTGAAAGTATTCAAATCTCAATTGGTGCAACTTGAGAATGAACTCAAAAAACAGAATGCAAAACTTACTGAATATCAGAAGACAGAAGAAGATCTTCGGAAACTTCAGGACCTGGCAAAACGAAAATCAGAAGCTGAAAAAGCATTCAAATCCTTGCGGGAACAAGAGCCGGTTTTCAAACAATTAGAGCAGAAAATTTCTCGTTTCGAACAGTGTGTAATTCAGTTTAAACATTTGCTGGATGGATTAAAATTGACAAATGAAAAAGTGCAGGTTCGCGAAAAACAGATTAAGCAGGATGAGGTAAAACAAAAGTTGCAGGAGAGCGAAATCGGAACATTGAACAAGAAAATTGAGGAACTAAATCCTGCTTATGAAAAAAGAGAGGAGTTAAAACAAAAGGCAGAAGAACTTGGCCGATTGATACAAATGAAAACACTGGAGCAAACCATTTCAATAGAAAATGGTCGGCTACAGAAAGGAACTCAGGTTTGCAATGATTATGAAAAAAATCTGGAACAATTAAAGATTCAGAAACAAGAGTTGGAGGCGCTGATTAAATTCTCAAAAGGGAAGATGCCCGATCTGGAACTGTTATCCGCGGTGAAAAACTGGTACACCGAGAAACATCTTCTCGAAAAGGAACTTCCGGCAATTCAAAAGGAGTTGGAAGAAAATCAAAAAACAACTTCAAGTCTGCAAAATTCTGTGGCCAAACTATTGGAAGAAGCCGGTCTTACACAACTGCCGGAAATTGAATATTCCAATATCCTTCAAATCTTAAAGGATAAAACGGGAAAAGCAAAGGAAAAGCAGAAAGCACTGAATGAGCAGGAAAGTCATATACGTGTGAAAGAACAGTTGAAAGCTTATTCCGAAAATATGGAAGATGGAGCGCCATGTCCGCTTTGTGGGTCGGTGCATCACCCCGATGTTTTAAAAACCGAAGACCTGAACGACACGTTGTTGAAGCTTAATGTAGAAAAACAGGCAAACGAAAAGGAACAGGAACAGCTATCAGATTGGATAAGCCGCATAAATCTGCTCAGCAAACAGCAAGAGATGATTCATCAGCAGAAAAACTCTTTGTTGCAAAAACAAAAGGCTCAGCAGGAAAGAATTGAGGCTCATGCAAAGAAATTTACCTGGGAGAAATATCGCGTGGAAACCGAACTGGAAAAGGCGTTTCAGGAAGCAAGGCGTATTCAGGGCGAATTGAAAAAGCAGGATGATTTACTGGAGAAGTTAGGGAAGGATATTGATAAGAAAGGGAATGATTTTAAACGGTTTCAGGTGGAAGTCGATAAGATCAGAACCGTTTTAACAGTGCAGCAAACTGAACTAAAAACGCTGGAAAAGCAACTGCGGTTGATAAAAGCCGAAACTTATCAGGAAGTTAAAATTGAACAGATTGAAATAGAAAAAAGTAAGCTGCAGAAGGAACATAGCCAGTTGGAAAAATCTTTTTCCGAAATAACTCAGCAGATAACGGAGAAAAGCAAACTGCGCGACACCTTATTTGGTTCGGTACAGGCCGGCAAAAAGGAACTGGAGCAGGAAAAACAAAGCCTGCACAAGCTGCGACAGCAAACAAAGGAGCAACTGGAAAAATCGACGTATAATTCCATCGATGAGGTTACGGCGATCTTATCGGAATCGTTTAATCCGGATACTGAAAAACAACGTATAGCTCATTTTAAAGATCAGTTTTTGCAAGCAAAGTCGTTATTGCAACAATTGCAGAAAGACGTCGGCGAACGAATCTATGACCAGGAAACACATCAGAAATTAAATGCAGACATTGCTTTGTTAAAGGAACATCTTGCACGGAAGAACCAGGAGCAGGGAAAAATTGCAGAGCAGCTAAAAAAACTACAAAAAGATTTGGAAAGCCAGGCTGCTCTTCAGAAAGAACTAGAAAAGCTGGAGTTGCGGGCAGAGAATCTGAAAACTATAAAATCGTTGTTCAAAGCCAGTGGATTTGTCAACTACATTTCGTCTGTTTACCTGCAAAACTTATGTAATGCAGCTAATGATCGTTTCTTTCAGCTCACCCGGCAAAAGCTGAGTTTAGAAATCACACCCGACAACAATTTCCAGGTGCGCGATTTTATGAATGGTGGAAAGATCAGAAGTGTAAAAACGCTTTCCGGCGGACAGACATTTCAGGCAGCCATGTCGCTGGCTTTAGCGTTGGCCGATAATATCCAGAAAATTACCGAATCGAAACAAAACTTTTTCTTCCTCGACGAAGGATTTGGTTCCCTGGATAAAGAATCGCTGGGAGTTGTTTTTGATACACTAAAATCGTTGCGAAAAGAAAATCGTATTGTTGGTGTTATTTCACATGTTGAAGAAATGCAGCAGGAAATTGATGTTCACCTTCGAATAGATAATCAAGAGGAGCGTGGAAGCCAAATTTGGACAAGTTGGATGGAGTAATCTAATTAAGATTAAGGGAAAATGTTATTTTTTATACATATTTAGCTTTATTAAGCGGATCCTTCATCTATAAAAAAATTGTTACATTGAAAAAACTAAAAGTATTTATATCAAGTGTTCAGAGTGAGTTTGCCAATGAACGGGCAGAGCTGGCAAGTTATCTAAGGCTTGATCCATTACTTGGAACATTTTTCGAACCTTTTATTTTTGAAGAAGTTCCTGCCAATACTCATTCTCCAGGTAAGGTGTATTTGACAGAAGTAAAGGAATCGGATATTTATATGGGGTTATTAGGAACATTATATGGCTTTGAAGATGAAATGGGTGTTTCGCCAACTGAAAGAGAATATGATCAGGCAAAAGCAGAACATATTCCCAGATGGATTTTTATAAAGGACATTGTTGGAGCAGATCGCCATCCCAAAGAAATTGCCTTAATACGGAAAATTGAGCAGGATGTTTCCAGAAAGAAATTTTCCAATCTTGATTTGCTGAAAAAGGAAGTTTATAATTCAGCAGTTCTGTATTTAAAGCAAACAGGAAAAATTGAAAGCCACGATTTTGACGATTCGTTACATCCTTCTGCTGACATCCAATCATTGGATGAAAATAAAGTAAAAGAGTTTGTCGTTCTAGCGAGAAATAAGCGAAACTTTCCCTTAAAAGATACAGCATCAGTTGATCAAGTGTTGAAACATCTAAGAATGATCAAGAATGGAAAGCTCGTAAACAGTGCTTTACTTGCTTTTGCTCCTGATCCTCAATTGTTTTTTCCATCATCAACTATTAAATGCGCTCATTTTCACGGAGTACAAGTGCAGAAACCAATTCCTGATTACAAAGAGTTTGGCGGAACTGTATTTGAGGTAGCAGATGAAGCTGTAAATTTTGTTCTTTCTAAAATAAACTTATCGACTGGTACCAGGGAAAAAAGTAATCAGGTTGAGACTATTTACGAAATTCCTCGTGCTGTTATCTCTGAAGCAATTATTAATGCAGTAGCTCATCGTGATTACTATAGCAAAGGCAGTATACAAGTTTCGATTTTCAGGGATCGAATTGAAGTAACTAATCCTGGTAATTTGCCCCCAGAGTTGGATATTAATGATCTGAGAGAACCACATAGCTCTTATCCTCATAATCCGTTACTCGCAGGTTGTATGTTTTTGACAGGTGAAATTGAACGCTATGGTACGGGAACTCTTGAAATGTTTAAACTCACAGAAGAAAGAGGATTAAGACCACCACTTATTGTTCTTGATGAAGGTTTTAAGGTGACGATTTGGCGACCTTCAGCTGAAGCCATACATGATGCCGAACATGAAGCCATACATGATGCCGAACATGACAACATACATGACGTATCCGAACTATTTTCGGAGATAGTAGAATTGCCCCATCGTTTAGTATTGGTTTTAAAGGGTGAAATGAGCAGGACTCTGCTGATGGAGATTCTTGAATTGAAGAACAGACCGCACTTTGCAACCAATTATCTTGAACCAGCATTAAAAAAAGGGTTAATTGAAATGACTTTGCCTGAAAAGTCAACTAGTAAAAATCAAAAATATCGATTAACCACCAAAGGATTGGGTTTGAAAGAGAAGTTGGAAGGTAAAATGCGGAAATAACAAATCACTAAATGAACAAGTGAGCTAAAATAAGGATGGCTAAATTTGAAAAGATAGAAGATTTGCTTGGCGAGCTATATCGGTACCGAAAGCTTTTTTCCGGAATGTTTGATAAACGGATGTCTCCAATACAGGAAGAAATGGTCGTTTCGTTGGTTGAGCATGATACAGAGAAGCTGGAAAGACTAGCTGCTTTTGACCTTCTATTTCGAAATCAAGGCCTGATTAGCCTTGAACCTCGTTTGCAGGAATTTTTTGAGGAATTTATGGAAGTTGACGAAACGGTTCATGTTCTGTACATCCAGGAGAATCTTGATCAGATTAAGAAAAATCAATCCTATTATTTGAAAGAGAATCAACCCAGCAAACGAGATCAATATCTGGTCAAAATCAAGAAACACTTGTATCGGATTAACCAAACTACGTTACAAAATATAAAGGCACTTCGAGATAATACTGATGAAACCTATAAAACAGAAACAAATTTTGAGATAAAGAAGGAGAAGTTAACGGATATAAGAAATCAAAGAGATGCACTGGAGGGAGTAATTAAAGCCGTTGAAAGGGTATTGCAGGACGATATATTTTTCAAAACAGCGGCTGATACGGAATTGCAGCTTATCGTCCATCGGTTACGACTGGCCTTGAATGACAGCTTCCATAATCTTATTGAAATTCAGCAACAGATTATTGAATACCTAAACCATATCGAAAAACGGGTACATGTTGTTGAAAAAGTTCTACGATTGAAGATGCTTCGGGATAAACACTACCTGAAAGAACGAACCAATTTTTACTGGATCGTCGGATCCAATCAGGATCTTCCTTTACGGAAGACCGAAGGTTTCCGTACCCGACTATCTATTCAGGATATGTTGAATGAGGAAGAAAAACGGAAGCTGATTTTAAAGGTTAGGGAAAAACAGCAAAACCAGCGACTTTTAGCACAGAATACCGCCGGCAGCATATCTGATGAAGCTTTCAATGATAAAAATGAGATAGACAGTGTTTTCAATTATCATGCATTGAAACGGGTCTTCATGGGGAAAAACCAGGACCTTTTTTCTTTTGTCATGCATCATCAGTTTGCTGAGGAAATCTCCATCAACAAACGTATTCAACTATACTGTCGGCTTGCCTCGCTATTCGAAGCGGATTTTGCTTTCTCGGAGGAAACCGGCCGATTTGAAAACCTCGAGTATGCACTTATTTATCCGGCCTCGAATTCAACAACAACCGATCCCCAAACTACTAACACGATAAACGATCCAGCCTAATGAAAGATTCAAACTACAGAACTGCAGAAATATTTGACATCCTGAGTAAAGGGCAATTTATATGCTCTAATGCGATAAATTCACAACGTCGTTATTTGTATCAATATATTGAAGAGAATATTAATGAATTGGAGCCTAAATTCATAGACATTGGATATCAACTGGAAAATGGGAACAACTACTACTATTTCTCACGACCAAATGAAAGCACCCAGAATGTGGAAAACAAGATAGAAAAGGGTTTGCGCTGGCTCGATATTCTGGCATTCTTTACAACTTTTAGAAAGGACTTGTGCCGAGGGGCGCGTTTCAAGCTTTTCGACATTTTGCAACAGATCGATATCAATATGTCGTTGAAAGAACAGTTAACCGATTTACAAAAACGTACAAATCCCGGCAGAAATTACCAGGAGATGCTCAATGATCTGATTCGAGAAGTGCAAAAGGAAGGCTTTATTGATCTTGAAAATGAAATGGATCAAACCTGGAAGATTCTGGATTCATGGGATTACATGGAAAAGTTAGTAATGGCTGTGAATATTCAAGACGAAGAAATTAATAACCAACCACAGGAATTAAACTGAGATGAAACAATTAAGCCGCATTGTGCTGATTAATAGCGCGACTGTTGATTTTTACGAACTTCAACTGGATGGAAATATTCATTTTATTGGAACACAGGGAACAGGCAAAAGTACATTGCTCCGGGCTATTTTGTTTTTTTACAATGCTGATGCCCGCAAGCTGGGAATTTCGAAAGAGAAGTCGTCTTTTAGTGATTACTATTTTCCTTATGCCGATTCCTATATTGTTTACGAGGTGAGTGAGGAAAACCGAAACTTCTGTGTTTGGTTGTATAAAAAACAAAATCGTTTGTGTTTTCGATTCATTGATGGGTCATACAATCGTGAACTTTTTATCTCTCTGCAGCAGGCATTAACAGAAGGGCAGGTGATCGAAAAGGCCAATCAACAGGGATATAAGGTCCACCGACCAATTCATAACTTTACCGAATACCGTGACATTATTTATGGCGCGAACAAGGGAATGAACCGGTTTCATGTACTTCAAAATCCTGGCTATCAAAATATCCCCAGAACGATTTCAAACATCTTTCTGAACTCCTCGCTTGATGGAGGTTTTATCAAAACGACGATTATAAACTCGTTGAGTGATGATCCATTTGAACTGAATCTGGATGCCAACCGGCACCATATTGAGACAGCCAGAAATGATTACCGTGATGTTTCAGAGTATCTCCTACATGAGAAAAAGGCGCAGAATATAGTGACTCAGTATGAAATGCTTCTTCAAATGGAAGATGGAAAGAAGGAGATGGCGTGGCAAATCGGTGCTTCATATAATTTGGCAAAATATAAGGAGCGTGAATTGGAAGATGATCAGAAAGTGATTGGACAAAAGGTACAAGATCAATCCGGTAAAATTGGAAAGATCGAAGCTGAATTTTTGGTGAATCAACGGCGCATCCAAGACAAACTATCCCTTGTAAAAAGGGATATTGCAAAAGCCAATCAATTGGCAAAAAAACTACGCTGCAAAAAATATCCAGCAAATACTGAATGAACATGCTAAAAAGCCAGAATATGAAACAGAACAATCTCAAATAGAAGCACAACTGTCTTTGCTGACTTCAAATTTAAAAGATGTTGAGAGTCAGTATCAGACTGACAAGCAGCGGCTGGAAACACAATGTCAGCAAATCATTCTGGATTTTGAACGTTCCCTGTCCAAAGAGAAGGAAAATCTCCAAAAGGATTCAGCTGATCTGCTTAATACATTCTATAAGAAAAAGGAGCAGATTACAAAAGACCACAACGGTAAGCTGGACGAACAAAAAGAAGATAAAACGATCGTTGACCAGAAGCTACGTGATATTGACCATCAAATTGAAGGCATACAGAAGAAGCCTTTTTTGAAGGAAGAGGTAGAAATGCAAGTTAAGAAACAACAGGAACTTTCGCATAAAAGGCAAGCCCTCGTTTCGGAAAAATTGGTTGCAGGGATAAAGAAGGAAAACGCGATAAAGGAAGGTGAACAAGAATCCGAGGTTTTCGGTCTGAAGAAAAACAAAGAGAATGAGGTCTTGTCTGAAAGGAAGAAATCACTGGAAAAAGAGATAGAACGATTGCAATCGGAACTGCAGGCTTTATCCGGTTCACTTTTAGAGTTTTTGGACCAAAATAACCCAGACTGGCACCAATCAATTGGAAAAGTAATTTCTCGGGATGTTTTGCTAAAGAGTGATTTAAAGCCTTCAATGAAAGATGGAAATAGTATTTATGGTCTGGATATTTCCCTGGATCAACTTCAACCGCTGGAAATCTCAAAATCAAAACTGGAGGAGAAGTTGGACGCTTTCAATAACCTGTTGAAAGAACAAAACAAGCTCGTTGAACAACATCAACAGAAAGCCCAGGATCAGAAAGATAAACTTCAGAAAAAGTACAACAAGAAAATTTCAGAGCTTAGTCAGGAAATCACTCAAAGCGTCATTCAGGTAGATAAGATTGATATTGACCTTGAAAAATGTGGAATCGCTCTGGAAGAATTAAAGGAGAAAGCTGAAAACCTGAAACGTCAGGAATTGATCAAAAAAGACGAAGAAAAGCACACGCTGAAAGTCGAACAACAGAAAATTCTGGATTTTCAAGAAAAGCTACAACAGCAGTTTCAAAATTCCATCCATGAACTTGAATCAATCAAAAGAGGACAAGAGAAAAAGATCAGCAATCGGTTGTTAGAACTAGATGATAAAATAAAATCAGGGAAAAAAGAGATTACAGAAAAATTCAATGTAAAGATCCAAGCTCTGCAGGAACAACGAAACTCGTTTTTGAAAGAAAAAGGGGTGGATACAACAGAAATTCGGCGATTGGAGGATGAGCAAAAAGCCATAAAAAACAAATTATCAGAAATAGAGAAAAGCTTCCCAACAATAATTGAGTACAAAAAAGATTCGGTAGAATACATTGACCGATTGGACGAGTTCCGTCAAAATCGTAAAACTCAGGAAAATGAATTAGAGCATTTGCAGCAACTCCATACCAATAGAATAAATAAGGAGAAAGCTGAACTGAAATTATTACAAAACCAAAAAGAAGAGCTTACCAAAACAATTGGAGAACTACGGCGCGAGTTAAGCGCTTTTGATCTCTTTAGCAAGAGTCATTTGTTTGACGAACTACAAAACTTTATTGAACACCACGATAATGCAGAGAAGTGGGACTGTGATCAAAATATTCGGAAGTTGCAGGAGTTGGCTCTTGAATATGAAAAGCATGATAAACTATTCACAGAGCGGATTACTGAGTTTTCCGGTTATTTCAGTGAACACAATTGTCTTGGATTTGAACCCAGCTTATCCGGCAGATTGCAATATCGGGCCTTTTCTGAAAATTTGAGAGAGTTTGTTCGCGAACAGAAAATTATAGATTATAAAACAGAAGTGACGCGAAAGTATGCGATGGTATTGATGAATATTGTCAATGAAACCAATGAGTTGCTGCAGAAAGAAGAAGATGTTGCAAAAGTGATAAAACGGATCAATACCGATTTTAAGAAATCGAATTTTGTTGGTGTTGTTAAAAGTATTGAAATGCGCCTTCAAGAAAGTTCCGATAAGATTATTCAACTTTTGAGGAAAATAAGGAAATTCCAATCCGAGAACAACCTAAACTACGGAGAAATCAATTTATTCAACCAGGGAGGTTCGAACAGCAATAATGATGAAGCGGTAAAATTGCTGGAAAGCTTACTTTCGCAAATAGGACAGGCGAAGTCAAAGGTTCTGAAACTGGAAGATGCTTTTGACCTGGAATTTAGGATTCGCGAAAACGAGAACGATACAAATTGGGTCAGCCGTCTGGCAAATGTAGGATCAAACGGAACTGATGTTTTGGTCAAGTCAATGATATACATCAATTTGTTGCATATCTTTAAAAGTAATGGTTCCACCCAAAAAATCGATACTATTTTACATTGTTTGATTGATGAAGTAGGAATTCTACACGATAGTAATGTGACAGGGTTAATTACCTTTGCCAGTGAACGAAACATCCGCCTGATTAACGGATCTCCAAATTCACACAATGAGCAGGATTACAAGCATATCTATATGTTTCGAAAGAATCCAAAGTCTAATAAAACAGGAATTACCAAACTGATTAGTCATGAACTCTAAGCCGCTATCCCTGTCATTTGCCCGTTGTTTGATTCGCATGCAGGATGGTGAGCAACTAAATGCAAGTGAGGTTAAGTCAAAAAACTTACTGAAGCGATTTTGTGAGGATGGAATTATTCAAAAGAGGGCTCTAGGTAACCGCAGATCCGGTTATGTTTGTACAAACGCGGAAGTATTACAAAACTATCTTAGGGTACAGAATGGTATACTTTCGTTGGAAAATTATATTGCAGAATTTGAGAATGATACTTCAGATGGGGAGAGTTCGCTTGGGGCATCCAAATCCACCAAAACTTTTCGTGTTAAAAGTTTGCAGGGGTTTTTTATTAAGGCGATAAATTCAGAAATGAGTATTTCTGGAAAAATAATTCAACCGGAGCCTCAAGGCATCGAGTTGTTTGTTCATCAGCCGGAGCACTTGCAAATTTCTAAGACAGCGCTAGTTGTAGGGATTGAAAATCCGGAGTGTTTTCTGAAATTTGAAAAATTGGCTCACCTTTTCCCCCAGCAAGAACTGGTTATAATCATGCGGTATATGAGCAACAGTCCAAACAGGTGGCTTCAAACTATATCAAACAACTATCTGCATTTTGGCGATTTTGATCCGGCAGGTTTGAGTATCTACATCCATGAATACCGGAGGCATTTGCCCAATCATAGATGTGATTATTTTATAACGCCTAATATTGAACAACTAATTAGTCGATATGGACTATCCGACTTATATGATCAGCAGATACATTTGTTAGAGAATATCGATCGCGAACAGTTCCCTGAGATAGATAAACTATTAGATATCCTCGATACACAAAAGAAGGGGCTTGAACAAGAACGCCTGCTGGCTATCGTCTAAGATTACATTATTTACCACTTAATATTCTTAACTCCAGTAGGTTCATTCCATTCATTTGACGCGAAATTCGTACTGGACCTCTGATTATATCATGTCAGGCTAATTTTACCTTCTCCAACTGCTGTTTTCAATTTAAAACCCTTTCTTCATTAGCTCTGTGGATCTTTTGGTTTTAGATCATTTATAATAAAAATGATCTAATAAAAAATATTGCCCTTAAATCCCGTCAAAGTTACTTCGCCGTCCGGAAAAGTCAATGGCGGCTGAAATTTCCCAATTTTGCCAGCCGTCCTTCGGAGCTGTTCAGTTTTTATTTCGCACACTCATAAAAACTGACATAGCCCCTTGACAAGAATCCATCCGGCTCAATGGCATGCGCCAAAATTTAATGGCGTGCCAGAAGCTGCAAAAAATCCCAAGGGCATGGGTGGATTCAATGAGTAAATTTGATATTTATGAAACAGTAACTAATCTTATTGTAGAACGTCTGGAAGCAGGTGTAATACCATGGCATATGCCGTGGAAAACTGCCAGTGCCATTCCTCGTAACCTGGTTTCTAAAAAGCCTTACCGGGGATTTAATTTTTGGTATCTGCTAAGCTTTGGTTTCGAACGTCCTTATTTCCTCACTTTCAAACAGGTTCAGGATCTTGGTGGAAAGATCAAAAAAGGCTCTTCATCATTTATGATTGTATTCTGGAAAATGGTGGAATACGAAAAGGATGATGAAACCAAAGAAATTCCTATGCTTCGTTATTATCGGGTATTTCATATTGATGATGTAGAAGGTATCGATCCTGACAAAATACCTGAGAACACAGCTCACGATCACGACTTCGATCCGATTGCTTCTTGTGAACAGCTTATCCAGTTTTGGTCCGATTCTCCTGTAATAAAACTTGATCAGAAAAAAGCCTGTTATATTCCATCGTTGGATGAAGTACACATGCCTGGTGCAAGAACTTTCTTTCAAGATGAAGAGTTTTACTCTACGATTTTTCATGAATTGTGTCATAATGCTGCATCAGTGATAATGCCGAATTAATTTTATATGCTTGTGTTTTTGAAGGTTTTTAAACTATTCTATCTGCATAATTTTTACAGGACAAGCTTAAATTGAAACAGGTAAACATTGACAATCTTCTCATTTTACCTCATTATATAGCCTACTAACTTAAAATAATGAGTACAATGAATGAACGATTAAAAGCAGAATCAAGAGAAAGACTTAAAGAAGAGTATCAAATTTATCTTAGACGTCAGCGCGGATTAACAGAAAGAACCATCTACAAATACTGCACATTTGCGGATAGATTCTTGAACTTTACGTTTAAGGACGCTCCTGATGATTTATCAAAAATCACAGGGCGTGACATTGTTAGGTTTCTACAATCCTTGACAGGCCATGTGCGGCCATCACCTGATAAAACAATGTCAACCGGAATGCGCAGTTTTTTCCGGTTTCTATTCCAAAGTGAAAAGATTGAGCTCAACCTGGCTGTTGGAATCCCAAGCGTCGCTAATAAATACGCCCATCGAATTCCTTATCATCTGACACCTGAACAGGTGGAGGAATTGCTTGAAGCGGTTCAGACTAGTAGAAAATCAAATTATGCAAAACGTAACTATGCAATGGTTTTACTCATGGCTCGTCTGGGACTGCGGTCACCTGAAGTTATAGCAATACAGCTTAACGACATTGATTGGCGTAGAGGAGAAATCCTCATTCGGGGGAAAGGGAATTACTACGACAAAATACCGTTATTAGAGGACGTTGGGCAAGCGATCGCTGATTATATTCGTGATGAACGGAAAGGTACATCCCGACATGTATTCGTATCAAGTCATTCTCCATACAAACCATTTAAAGATGCCCAGATCTTGAATTCAATTCTGAAGAAGGCTTTGGAGAAAACGAATATTCCAAGACCGAAGCAATATACTGTTAGCTACATTCTCCGGCACAGTCTTGCCACTAACCTTGTTCGAAAAGGAGCAACACTTGAGGAAATAAGTAATACTTTGCGCCATCGTTCACGCCAAACCACTTTGTTATATGCACGTCAGGACATCAACGGCCTAAGGACTATCGCTCAGTCCTGGCCTCTAAGGAAAGGAGGTGCATCATGAGCCTTTCAATGGAGTTGCAGCATTATTTGGAAATACGGAGGAGTCTTGGATATAATTTGAGTACGACAGAGCGCATCCTTAAACGATTCGTTTCTTTTTTGGAAACGAAAAACGAGCATCATATTACGACTGACATGTTTTTACAGTGGAAACATGTCTTTGGGAAGGCATCCCAAAATACCTGGAATAGGCGATTAGGAATGGTTCGGTTGTTTGCAGCCTGGTTAAATAGTTTGGACCCACTTCATGAAATACCACCCCAATCCCTTATTCATTGTCGTTTTCAGCGGAAACCACCATATATCTATACGGATGATGAAATCAAACGGATTATTGAAACAGCCAGCCTTTTACCATCAAGTAATGGATTACGTGAAATCACCTATCCGACATTCTTTGGTCTTGTATCAGTAACCGGGATGAGAATTAGTGAGGCAATTTCTTTGAATAACAGCGATGTGGATCTGCACAACGGCATTATCATGGTGTACAACGGTAAAAATGGAAAAGAACGGATATTGCCTGTTACAGAGTGTACTAAAGTGTATTTAAAAGAATATAGCAGAAAACGTAACAGGCTTTTAGGAAATACACCTGAACCGTTTTTTGTTTCAGATAAAGGCATTCGTTTGACCGATTGTGCTGTCCGATATAATTTTGCAGTTGTTGGTAAGATTATCGGCCTGCGTACCGAACAACAATACCACAAACATGGAATAGGCCCTCGTATTCATGATCTGCGGCATACGTTTGCTGTCAAAATCATGATAAGCTGGTACAAGGAAGGTAAAAATATTGATCAGGAAATGCTGAAACTGGTCACATATTTAGGGCATAAGAATGTCTCACATACCTATTGGTACATTGAAGCTGTCCCGGAATTATTGGCTTTAGCTTCACAGCGTGTTGAAGAATATGTTCGGAAGGAGGTGAAGGTATGACTACATTAACTCTTTCTGCATTAATCCAGAAATATTTTACTGACCGGCTTTACAACCAGCTTGAAGCCAGTCCTCATACAATCTCCAGCTATCGTGACTCATTTAGATTACTTCTAAGGTTTGCCGGAGAGAAGACTATGAAAACACCAACAAAACTAACAGTTAATGATCTCGATGTAGAAATGATTGTGTCTTTTCTGGACGATATTGAGAGACACCGAAAAAACAGTGCAAGGAGCCGAAATACCCGGCTCGCTGCTATCCGTTCTTTCTTTCGTTATGTCGCAATACATGAGCCTGCCTATATGTATCAATGTCAGAAAATTTTGAACCTGCCGGGAAAGCGATATGTAAAACGTAATGTTGAGTTTCTAAACAGTACGGAAATGCAGGCTTTATTAAATGCACCAGACTGCTCAAAATGGATTGGTTGCCGTGATCATACACTGCTCACAATCGCCTTGCAGACAGGATTAAGGGCATCTGAACTTATTAACCTGCGATGTTGTGATGTAGTTCTCGATACTGGAGCACACGTTCGTTGTGAAGGGAAAGGTCGAAAGCATCGTGCAACACCGCTTAGGCGCGAAACAGTCACAGTCATAAAAAATTGGTTAAAGAGACGGGGTAGCTCTGATTTAGAGCCTCTCTTCCCAACTATTAGAGGAGATAAAATGAGCAGGGATGCTCTTGAGCACCTTGTAAAACGGCATGTGAAAACTGCATCGAAATCGTGTCCTTCGCTGATTGGGAAAAGAGTCAGCCCTCATGTTCTACGTCACAGTACTGCAATGGATTTACTTCATCATGGTATTGATCAGACTGTGATTGCTCTTTGGCTCGGCCATGAGTCTATAGAAACGACACAGATTTATATACATGCTGATATGAAGCTAAAAGAAAAAGCTTTGGCAAGAATGTCGAAACCTGAATTAAGTCCAGCTCGCTATAAACCAGATGATGAATTGCTTCGTTTCCTTGAAAATCTATAAAATTATACCGAATGTTCGTACCGGAAGAGTAATCATTACAATCGGTTACAACTCCGGTGCGGCATTATCACGGATGCAACATTATGAACCTTATGCCGATATCGGCATAATGTGCACTCTACGGGTCATCGTAAACGGTTAAATCGTCACGGAAAGTTTTCTAACCTGAACTTCGCCAGTAAAGATTACTCGCAAGATTATCCTAACTAATATATTATCACAACTTTTGAAGCATACCTTTTAGTTTACAGTATGTTAATACCGTAAAAGTTAGGATAATATTTCTTCAAAAAAGTGAGCGGTCTTTGCTAATTCACATGTGTTTATTCCTTAAGGCCAAGATATTCCAGCAGGTCCTTCTTCTTTCGGATGTTTTTCCACTTTTTACCAGTATTCTTCATAACATTATCTTCAAGCGTTGCCAAAGCCTGATTCTTTTGCTCGGTAGAGACAAAAATATAGCGCATTGTCGTATTTATATTAGCATGCCCCATCAATCTTTGGATGGCTACGATATTGAGATGTTGCTCCAGCCAATGACTGGCCCGTGCATGGCGTAGCTGGTGGCAGTGTAAATTCTCGGGCACTTCGGGATTAATACAATGTGCCTTTTGCGCATATATTTTTAGACGCTTATTTACAGCCTCCTGGGTGAGTTTCTTTTTCCTACCGTCATAATAAACGAAGAATAAAAGATCCCAGGGATTAGGTTTTTTGCCGTGGAACATCTCAATGTAACCCTTTAGGACTTTAGAGACCTCTTTAAGTATTGGTGGTGACCTTCTTTTTGCTCCCTTACCCAGGACTGCAATGTAGTTTTTACCATTTGGCTGATTTAAATGGATGTCAGATATTTTTAAGGATAGCACCTCGTCGATACGAGCCCCAATACTGTAAATCAGGTAGAATAGCGTAAAATCACGTTTCCCGATTTTGGTTTTGAGATTGATGACATTAAAAAGAGTTTTAATGGCCTCTTGTGTTATTTCCACCTGTGCCGGCTTGACATATCGCATCTGCTTAACTTCCCGGGCCTCCATCCATAATTGAATAAAGCGGATATCCTTTTTACTCAAGAACTTAAGGAAGTTCTTTAACCCAGCTAGCCGTTGATTACAAGTGGAGTTGGAGCAACTTCTTTCGCTCTTTAACCACAACATCCATTCCTGGATATTAGCAGTTGAAAAAAAATCACCTGAGAGGTTGCCAAAATTGGCTGACTTGGCATCTTTAAGGAAGATAGCGTACAGGGTAATGGCTTTATGATATGACCGCAGAGTATGAGGACTCAGAGCCCTTATTTCAGGAAGATATATCTTCTCCCACTCACGCATTGCCTTTGCGATGACTAAAGATTCAGTTAGTTTCTTCATAATCAAAAAAGTTTGTAAGATTTGGTAACAGTTCATGAAGAGCTTGTCCTGTCAGTTCTTCTAATTGGTTAAAGAACAAAGGAACAAGTTGATAGTAATAACAGGTACTTTCGATTCTTCGATGCCCCATTGAGTGGCTGAGAAAGAGTAGCTTGTCAAACCACTCCGTACCATCATAATCCCAACTATTAATGTTGGTTACAGCGTAAAAGCTACGTAAGTCATAAGCCCGTGCAGGTTCATTGGATATGGTTTTCCAGATATTTCTAAAGTGATTTGAATGCCATGCAATCCCATGGAAGTTATCATTTCTATCTGGAAAGAATATTTTCCTACCTGGCATAAGTCGTTCCATTGCATCATTATATTGTTTTAACAAGTTCCACATGGTTATATGCAAAGCCACTCTGTGTTGATCAAGACCTTTAGTATGGGCAATATTGATTATGCCATTTGTAAGATCAACATCTTTACATTTGAGCATCCGAGCCTCGTTTGTTCTCATACCGGTACTGTAAAGCAACCGGAAGTATACAGGAACTTGCATTCTTCTAAGCTTAAATATCAATTCGTTTTGGCACCCAACAAGCTTAATTGTAGCGGTGGAATGAAAAAAAGCATTTAATTCACCCTGGTTAAATCCATGAGGAGTATATGTGGATTTTTCGTTAGGCAAGTTTTCCGGTATCAACACATTTGTCCATCCATGTTTATTGGTATATTTTAAGAACTTGCGTATCGGCCTTATCCGTAAATTTCGTGATTTGCATTGTTCAAAAGGCCTTTTGCCGCACCATCCATTGACAATATCATCAGTGAGTATATCTGCGTCTGGTTCAATTGATGCGCAGTATTTGTTAAAGCGTATCAGAGTTTTATGAGTAAATCTTGAAAGATGATTTGATGTTTTCAGGTAAAAGATATATTTATCCATCATCCCAGATACGAACGTTTTAACCAAAGGAAGCTCCGTTTCTGAGACAACCTTCTTCGAACTGGAGATTTGAATTAGTGCCGGTAGCATTAAGGACGTATAGCCACAACTGTTAGTGTACCTTAGAAATTGCCGGATACAACCGGCTCGTGCGTTGTGCGAGAGTTCAGTCTCTCCCGGACGTTTAACACACCATTCATCAACCAACTTCTGCGACATATACAGAATCTTCTTTTTATTCACACAGAAACTGGTAAACGTTCTTAACGGCAGGAAGCTCTGATACCCTAATTTCTTTCCTTTAGATCTATGATAGTCCAAATAGGTATCAGTCAGTTCTTCAATTGTTTTCATACCTCGAATACCTCCTTTCCTACGGGATATTGCTCAATGCTTACCCCACATTCACGCAGATGTTTGATGTCAGTATCGATATATGGATTTAAAGATTCCGGTGACAGGTGACCAAGAATATCACTGATAACCCTGGGCTGAACGCCATTTTCGAGGACTTTAGATGCCAGGTATCGTCGGAACAACCGGAGACCATTTTCTTTATCATCACTCCTTATTCCCAATTTTGCAAAAAAACGCCTGATAATACCTCCTATGGTACTTGAGTCCATTGGATTTTCCGGATCGTGGACATTAGTAAAAATACTCTTGATATCCAGGTTTCTTGGTCGTTCATTTGAGAGGTAATCTACCAAGGGATTGCCAACGATAGCCCTGAGTGGCAAGATCATAGGTTGCTGCGTTTTGGATTGAGTAAGTATAATTAGGTCTCTTTCCAAATCGATATTATTAATCCGCATTCGAGCGATGTCGGTTCCTCTTAATGCGGTATACATAGCCATTGATACAACAGCTTTATCACGTAACGAAAAATCATTTCGCGCTCCCTCTTGTAAATTCTCTTTAATAATGCGGATCTCATCATCTTTAAGAGTAGCAAAATTTTTTCTACCGTTTCTTAAACGAGGCATATCCTCAATGATACGTGCGCATTGGGCATAGTAATCAGTCCCCATAGCTGATTTTAAAACGGTCTTGATTTTAGTCCTATAGGAGCAACCTCTTAGCTGCTTGTAACCATCATAAAAGAAAGATAATACCATCGATTCCGTGATACCACATAAATCAATCGCGCCATTTCTTTGCATGTGACACAAGAAGGCGGCGCCAGCATTCGATTCTACTCTGATTGACTTTTCACTCTTACATTTTTTTGATGCCACTTGCATGTAATGGTCAACGATGCCTTTGAATGTCGGGTTCAAGTGCTCATAGCTACATTCCCTGTACTGAACAGGAGCGAATTTGAGCCTGTTGGGAAAATGATCAAACTCATCAAACCCTTGAATAGTGCGCACGGAGGTGCGATAATAACGAAGTCTTTTGGTGCTTCCTTCAAGACCTTCCCTGGAAATAAATTTCTTGTAAAAATCATTGTAAGACGTGTACTTTCCTTCATGGTCAAACAATCGTCTGAACATGACCTTAACGCCGCCGATGGCGCCGCTGCCAAATCCATTTGCTTTCATGTATTCTAAAAGCTCTGGATGCGTTTTCTTCAGTTTTTTAATATCCATATATTATTCTTTAGCGTTAAAACTCGAGAGTAGTATACGGATGAAAGGAAAAATATTATCCTAACTTTTTGAACGTTAAAAATCTATGCAACAGGCGATATGATAATTAATTTAGGATAATGTTTTAGTTAGGATAATCTTGCTTATCCGAAAATTTGGATAATCAGGAGGAACTTGTGGCTGAAATGGGAGCTGCATACCTCTGCGGAATATGCGGCATTGAAAATGCTACAATTGATAACAGTGCAGCGTACATTGAAGGATGGTTGAAGAAACTAAAAAGCGATAAAAAGTTCATTGTGATGGCTTCCGGATTAGCTCAGAAAGCTGTTGATTATATTCTGGATCATCAGGATTCAAATCCGAAACCGGTTCTTCCTGATCCTAAAAAGAATGAAAAGTAAATCAACTTCTCTTTCAATGAATTTCTGATTATACGGCTAATGAAGCCCCCAAATCTTTTTTTGTATTCATTAAGCTGGCATCACGAAATTGCCTGTTAATCTCGTTTTTTAGTTTGTATGGACGGTTAAAAGCTTCCTGTGAAACCTGAAAATTCTCGGATAATTTACGAATCGTTTCTTTCGATAGACCTTTTTGGTAATTCAGAATCTTTGAAACTGTTCCTTTTGACAATCCAAGGAGTTTTGCCAATCCAACTGCTTTCATGTTGTTCTCTTCCATTAATGACTTAATGAGTTGAATAGGATCCAGATCATTAAAGGTACTGTGTTCCGAATCCCACTTCTCAATGAGAAGCGTCAACAACTCGATTTCATCATCAAGGGCAGGAGAGGCCTTTGAAAGAAGATCCTCAAGGATATTACAATAGTTGTTATACTGCTCTTCAGTTTTTATCACTGTATATTTTAAAGCTCTCATGTCTCCTTTATTAATAGATATATACCGAATACTGTTCTTCATTATTACAGAGCTTATTGTAGAAAGCATGCGTTCCAATCCATTTTACAAATAGATGTACCTTCTGCTTCCCAAAATAATACTGGCAGATAATCCGGTATTTGTTGCCACCAATATTAAAAACAACTCTGTTTGATCCTTTCCCCAAAATATCAGCAGAATTAAATGCTCTTATAATATCCTGAGGGTATTCCAATTTGCATGTTTTACAATCGAAAGCCACATTTCAAAAGCCCTTTTGCTTTGGGCATTTTCACTAACATAGCTTTCGATTTATTGTACTTTTATTAAATGAACTTTCATTGTTCAACTTTACAAAGTTAGTAAAAGTTTCACAAAAGGAAACTTTATATGTGTTAGAAAATAGATAGTACTATTTTGCATTCTTCTTTTTAGACCTCTCACCAGATAGATATGCCTCTAGATTGGCCATATCATCACTGATCTTTTTTTCGACAACCTTAGCATAAATCTGTGTTGTCTTTAGATCGGTATGTCCCAGCATTTTACTGACGGATTCAATAGGAACTCCATTTGTAAGCGTTACTGTGGTTGCGAAAGTATGTCTGGCAACGTGAAAAGTAAGGTTCTTATCAATTTCGCAAACATCTGCAATTTCTTTGAGGTAACTATTCAACTTTTGATTGGAAATATTTGGGAAGATTGTTCCTTTATTAGCGGAGCGAGGATGGTCTTTGTACTTGTCGATTAAAACCTGAGCCTGTGACAATATTGGAATTCGTACTGGTGTTGTCGTTTTTTCTCTTTGTGTAATAATCCAGTTCATCCCGTTAATTCCAATTCGAATGTTATTAGGTTGAAGATTCATTACATCGATATAAGACAGACCGGTATAGCAACTAAATACGAATAAATCTTTCACATACTGAAGGCGTTCAATCTTGAATTGTTTCTTTTTGATGGTATCTAGTTCAAGTTGCGTTAAAAATTCCCGTTCCACTCGTTTAAACGACAATCGATAGGCTACAAAAGGATCTTTGTCAAGCCATCCAAGTCTTACGGCGAGGTTGGTCATTTTACGCAATCTTTCAATGTGTTTCATTACCGTATTATTACCCATCGGTAAATGATGATCTTCCGGCTGGTATTTTCGCAGGAAATGCTCGAAATCAGTTATGAACTTGTAATTTAATTCTACCAGGTAGATGTCATTGCGTTTGAATTTCTGCTTCAAAAATTTCTCGATATACTTTTCGGTAGTTTTATAGTTTTTTAATGTTCCCCACCTTAGGTTCGAATCCATGCCGGTATTGTGGTATTCAACAAGTCCTTTAAGTGTTTCTCCAGAATCTTCAACTCCCAAAAATTTGTTTTTAATTGCTTCAGGTGTTACAGTCTGTTTATTTACAACCAGTTCTTGATAGCATTCAGTAAGTTGAGACCTGAATTGCTCAAGATAGGAATTGAGTCGACTGATGTCAGTGGTTTTGCCTTTAGCTAAGCCTTTTCCTTTGTGCCAGTTGGATACAGGGATTCTTTTTTTTACTGAGATTTCAACTCTGTTGGTGTCAACAGTAATTCTTGCATAAATAGGTGCTGTTTCATCAATTACTTTACTGTTTTTTAGAACGAAATGGATTCCGAAAGTACTTTTTGAATTCATGTCAATTAATTTAATTTGGTTCTGGTTCCCTCAGGGGTCACCGTTTACTACTTATTTTTAGCTCCAAATTGAACCAAACCGCACCATTTTACAGGAAATAAAACCGTTGTAAATTTCAGTACTATAGCCTTTTATGGCTTGCGCGGTGACCTCTAAGGTATGAAAAATGAGAGGTCACCGTATAGGTCGCATTTACAACGGTTTTAAATGGTGTATTTTGACATCGTAAAAACAAAAAGCCTGCAAATCATCTAATTTACAGGCTTTTGGTGGGTTTTGATTTTCCACTTCGTCGGGATACCAGGATTCGAACCTGGGACCCCCTGCTCCCAAAGCTAGAGAGTTATTTCAGGAAATTTCTTATAAATTCCTATGTTTTCTCCTGTCTAGCCCTAAATATAGTTGTTTTGTAATTGTGTTTATGAATTAAAATGAATAGATTTGAAACAAATGTTTCAACTATGTTTCAACCAGCGAATTTCTTATGGCATCAATCAAAGTAATTCTATATACACATAAAACTTTAAAAGATGGATCTCATCCCATCTTAATTCAAGTTTTGAAGGATCGTAAAAGAAAGACAATTTCTCTGGGGCATTCAGCAACTAAAAAACAGTGGAATACTAATCAGCAATTGCCCAATAGTAAGCATCCTAATCAGTCATTACTAACAGCCAGGATTAAACGAGTAAAAACCTCAGTTAATGATATTATTCTAAAGTTGGAGAATAAGGAAAAACCATTTTCTGTAGATGATATAATTAAGCAATTCAGGAATAATGGAACCGATGAAACTTTTGAAACTTATACAGATGCTTTAATTGAAACACTTAAAACGCAGGGTAAATTGGGAAATGCTCGTGTGTACACATATACAAAGAATGCATTTATGGCTTACCGAAATGAAATGGATATCAAACTTTCTGAGATTGATATTAAGATAGTTCAAGGTTTTGAAAGTTATTTAACTGTAAAAGGGAATAAATTAAATTCTGTTTCATTGCATTTACGAACACTTCGGGCAATAATTAATAGAGCGATAAAAGAAGGCTTGATTGAAGAGTCAGCCTATCCATTCAAAAAGATATCAATTAAAACACAGAAGACCCGTAAAAGAGCAGTTAACAAGGATGTAATTAAGATGGTGGAAGAGCTGGATGTTTCTAAAGAAGATAACTTACAATTATATAAAGACCTATTCATGTTTAGCTTCTACAACCGTGGGATGAATTTTGTGGATATGGCTTATTTGAAAGTAAAAAATATTGAATCAGGACGCATAAATTACACTCGACAAAAAACCGGACAGCAGTTCAGCATCAAAATTACAGACAAAGCACAAGCAATTATTGATAGGTATTGCAAGCTGGAAGATAAAGAGTCCTATGTCTTCCCAATCATCTACCGCAAGGATAAAGAATACCTGGACTATAGGAATGCCATGAGGTTGATGAATAAAAAACTAAAGAAAATTTCAGAACTTCTAAAGCTTGATGTATCTTTAACCACATACGTTTCAAGGCATTCCTGGGCTACAATAGCCAAAAGGTCAGGTATTGCCACAGCTGTCATTAGCGAAGGTCTTGGCCACGAATCAGAAGAGACTACGCAGGTTTATCTGGATAGCTTTGAGAATGATGTTTTGGATGATGCTAATGAATTGATAATATCATGAAATGAAAAACAAACTCGATCATTTTTTAGTTTTTTTAAAAGAACACCAAAAGTTTAAATTTACCCAAGTAGCTGATGAGCAGGGAGAATATCATTTAGGGATTGAATTTAAAAAAGGAAAATCTGATTTTAATCGCATTAATAGAAAGAAGATTGATGTCATATATTATTTCCAAGATATATTTGTTGAGTATGACGAAAATGCATTTATCAAAACAGAACATGAAATTATTGAACTGGATGAATTAAGAAAAAATTTTTATGAAAAAACATTTGAAGGAAAATCATACTGGTGGCATAAAAATGTTGCAATTGAAAAGGATTTAGATGACTATTTAGTTAAACCCCAGTTGTCATTTTTTCATCACGAGTATATTTCAAACATTATTTTGTCACAGAAAAAAGCTGTAGATGAAATATTAGAATCGTATGCAAAAATAAGTTCTTCATTCAGATCCAAATCAAACCAACAAAAAACTAAAATAAAACTATCGGTTGGCGAACTTGCTTTGCTCTTTAGATTGCTAAAAGAAGAAGGTTTATTTGAGTATAAATACGAGACAGAAATATACAGATTGATTGCAAATACCTTCAGTACAAAAATTCAAGAGAACATTAGCGAAGCAAGTATTAAAAATAAGTTTTTGTCACCAGATAATACTTCCATTAAAAATATACACATTTTGTTGACTAATCTGAAAACCAAATTGAAGAACATAAATTAAATTCAATGCAAGATCCAATAGACGAATTCTTTGAAATTATATGGAATTTTAAAACTTTAGATGAGTCATTTGATTCTCCGCAGGAATTAAAACTATTTATCAATGGCAGATACGATTTGAAGCAATTTGATGATAGGCTGAAATATCTGTCGTCTTCTATCATTGCATCTATTGAGCTACAAAAAGAAACAAAAAACTCAATTTTGGCTCAGCTAACAGAATCCCTAAACGATTTTGTTTATGTAGAAATTGAAGAAACTAAATACTTGTTCCAACTGGGTTATTTTTTTGTTGAAGCAGGAAGTAGAGAAAGAGAAAAAATTATCATTACAAACGACAAAAAAATCAGTGGATTATTATCAGATTACCACTCTTTCTCCAATCTAAAATACCAATATATTAATAAGATAATTGATCATATAAACTCAAATCAAGAACCAAATAATTTTCACAAACTCAAAACTAAAATTCCAGTAAGTGACTTGACTCTTTTATTTAGACTTCTAGACGAAGAAGGTTTATTTTCATACAAACATAAGACTGAGATATACAGATATATAGCAACAACACTTAAAACAAAGCAACAAGACAATATTAGCGAAGCTAGTGTAAAAAATAAATTCCTTTCTCCGGACACTACCTCACTCAAAAATATTGATATACTTCTTGTAAATCTTAGGCAACGATTAAAAAAAATTCAATAAAAAATACATGTTTATATCCCTCAATTACAGATATTTAATATAGGATTGCGCAACCCTGTGCAACTGTTTTAGCATTGATATTCTCCACAATTTTGCAGTGAAGATTTTGATGGAGTAATACTCCAAACTTCATCAGAATCAATTGGAGGTTCTAAAATTATAAATGCTAAAATTTGAAATTATGGATTTAGCAGTAGAGTTTAAAAAATTACAAAAAAGCCAGGAACAAATCCTGGAAATGCTAAAACAAAGCAACACAGAAAAAAAGAATTAAAAGTTTATTCACTTGATGAACTTGCCGCATTCTTTGGAGTAACAAAAAGAACCCTCTACAATTGGAAAGATGAAGGAAAATTACCACTCATTATCGTTGGATCCAAGTCGTACATGACTGAAGCTCAGCTTCAAACCTTTCTTTCTAAAAATGAAGTTAAACCTTTTAATAATAGGAGGTTTTAATCATGGCTAATACAATGAATAACATGCCAGGTGGCTTCTCAGAATCTCCTGAAGTAAAAGGCAGTCATTATGAAATTCTAAACGGTTTGCTAAATGAGATTACACCTATTAACGTTAGAGAATTTCTTTCAATTCCGGATGATGTTCAAATCGCACAGAAACATGTTCTTGTTGCAACAATACAACATCTACTTGAAGTTGCAGAAAAAAACAAATGGAATTTAGCGAAGGTTTATGATTATGTTTATTTATATAATGGAGCTTATTGGCAACAACTTCACAGAGAAGATATGAAATCTTTTTTGGGTAGAGCAGCTGTCAAAATGGGATTCCCTGAATATGATGTACTTCACTATGAATTCAAAGATAAGCTATTAAAGCAATTTTTATCTGATTCCTATTTGCCAGCACCTCCACCGGAGCCAGACAAAGTGCTTATAAACTTGAATAACGGAACTATGGAATTCACTACATCGGAATGGAGTTTGCGAGAATTTAGACCTGCTGATTTTATTACATACCAACTCCCTTTTTGTTACGATTCTGATGCAAAATGTCCTTTGTTTGATAAATATCTGAAAGATGTATTACCGGATGAAAACAGTCGTATGGTTTTACAGGAGTTCTCCGGGTATATTTTTTCAAGTCTCAACCTGGAAAAAATGCTCATGCTTGTTGGTACAGGAGCTAATGGTAAAAGTGTATATTTCAATATTATAAGTGCAATAATTGGAAAACAGAATATTTTGAATTATTCTCTTGGAATGTTTGGGCGCGAATATAACAGGGCTAAGTTAACTAATGTACTTCTAAATTACAGCAGTGAGAAAGGTACTGATTTAAATGCCGATACATTTAAGGCACTTGTTTCAGGAGAGCCAATACAGGCGCGAGAACCATACGGAAAATCATTTACAATTACCAATAAAGTGCGTTTCATCATTAATGCCAATGAATTACCTAAAGAGACGGAACAAACTCAGGCTTACTTCAGACGTTATCTAATAATTCCATTTGAGGTAACAATTAGTGAGGACAAAAGAGATATTGACCTTGCAACAAGAATAATTGAAAGTGAGTTATCCGGTGTTTTTAACTGGCTTCTTATAGGGCTAGAACGAATTCTTAAACATAGAAACTTTACCCATTGCGAAAAGTCCGAACAGGCTTTGGAAGAATTTCGTCTCAAATCAGACAGTATTTCACTTTTTATTGAAGAATTCAACATTGAACAATCGGCAACCGAGAAAACAGACCTAATAAGTCTTTATAAGAGATACAAAGGATTTTGTAGTGATGATAACTTTAAACCTACAGGTAAGAATAAATTCTCTGAACAATTGGAAAAGATTGGATTTGAAAAAACACGGATGAATAATGGAAGCACTGCATTCTTCATTCATATTGTTGAAAATTCATAACCTTCCGCCTGACAAAAAATGTTTGTTTGGAATTTCAGTTTTTCAGTTTTTCAGTTCGTTAAGGCTGGAATCTGAAAAACTGAATTTCTGAAAAAGCGAAACAACCTTTTTTTACCAATCTTTTCACTGAGATGAATAATTTATAATCGGTACAAATAAAGGTTCATTAGTAAGTGGGCTTTTTTATTAGTCATAAATAAAATTAAAAGATTTCAAAGGATATATATAGTTGATAAACAAAACATTAATATAGGGTTGCGCAACCCTGTGCAACTGTTTTAGCTTTGTTTAAGACTGTATGTTTGAAGTGATATAAATAATTAAAACATTTTAAATTAAAAATTATGGCACTGACAAACAAAATTGATTGGCAACAAGAAAGCTGGAATCCAACAACAGGTTGTACACCAATTTCCAAAGGGTGTAAAAACTGTTATGCGTTATCTAGAGCGAAAAAATTGAGAGAAAATGGCTATAAAAGTTACACCGATGGATTTGAATTAAAACTCCACCGGGAACGCTTAAACAAACCATTTACCTTCAAAAAGCCTTCTCGTATTTTTGTGGACTCTATGAGTGACTTGTTCCATGAAGATGTACCACTTGAATTTATCCAACAAGTGTTTGATGTAATCCGGCAGTGCCCTCAACATCTTTTCCTGATTGTTACTAAACGTGCTGAAGTATTGGTCAAGTACAGCAATGATTTAAACTGGTACAACAATATAATTATAGCTGTAACAGTTGAACATTCCGATTACAAATACAGACTGGATTTGTTGAGAAAAGTACCGGTTAAAAACAAGGCAGTCTTTTTTGAGCCGCTTCTGGATGAAATCGGAGAAGTTGACTTGTCTGGAATTAAATGGGCATTTGTTGGCGGTGAATCCGGAATGAACTACCGACCAGTAAAGAAGGAATGGATTTATCAGGTTAAGGAGCAATGTGATAAACAAGGTTGCACTTTCATCTTTAAACAGTGGGGAGGATTAAATAGGTTTTTAAGTGGGAATGAATTAGATGGTAAACTTTACCATAATATACCAACAGTTGACAATGTTTTACAACCCACACTATTTTAAAGCAAGGGCCATAAAAATTAAAGGCTCACCAATCAGGTGGGCTTTTTTTATGAACCCGAACCAACTTCTCTACAATTAAAATCCTAATTTTAGCTTTCAAATTAAAACAGCGCATAACTCCATGTCGGAAGACTAAATGAAATAATTCTAACAACAACATTTTCTTGCCCACACGCTAACTGACTAACAATGAAACGAACGAAATGTATATTGAAAAATGAGATAAATGAAAATTTTAGGCTATTTTAAGGGCTTAATTTTATGCGGACATGAACCGAATAAAGGAAGTACTTGAAGAAAAAGGAATTAAGCAAACTTGGCTTGCAGAGAAACTTGGAAAGAGTTACAACATGGTGAATGGATATGTGCAGAACAGACAACAACCTAGACTTGAAGTACTTTATGAAATTGCTAATATCCTTGACATTGAAGTGAAGGAGCTTTTAAAATCAAATAAAGAAAAGGATTAAGTGCAGACTGACATAGACATATTAGAAAATGAAATACTTAAGCAATATCCCGAAGTGCTTGAGATTCTTTTACGTGACCATACAACACAAAAAAATATCTTTTGGGCTACCGATAATTATGAGAATTTAGGCAAAGACTATTATTTTGATGCACCAATTTTACCTGAGCTAATTACTGGTGAAAATGGCAGTATTATTATGCCTCGAGTTCAAAAAGATAAACTACTTCAACAAGCTAGGTCAAAGGACATGGCTGAAGTATTTACTCCTTCTTGGATTTGTAATGCTCAAAATAATTTGATTGATAATGCTTGGTTTGGTAGAGAGAATGTTTTTAATACTGAATTAGAAAAATCCAAAGGTTTTAAATGGTCTGTCAATACGGATAAAATAATTTTCCCGGAAAATAAAACATGGAAAGATTATGTTCGTGACACTAGACTTGAAATGGCTTGCGGTGAAGCTCCTTACATTACAAGCCGATACGATACTACAACAGGTAAATTCATTCCCATTGAAAAGCGTATCGGAATATTAGACAGAAAACTCAGGATTATTAATGAAAACATAGAAACCTCAGGAGAATGGCTTAAATGGGCACAAACTGCTTACAAAAACACGTATGCTTTTGAATTTCATGGAGACAGTTTACTAATTGCCAGAGAAGCAATGCTTGTATCATTTATCGAAAACTATAAAGAGAAATTTGGAAAAGAACCTCTATTAAAGTCTATTCAATACATTGCTTACATTATTTCATGGAATGTTTGGCAAATGGATGGACTTAAAGCTGTAGTTCCAAATTCATGCGGAGTTAAAACAATAACAACAACAAATCTTTTTGGCGACACCGAAACAAAAGAATTACCATGTGAAGGTTGCCCAAAAGAAATAATACATAAACATAACGGAACGTACTGCCTGATAAAAGATTGGCCAAACAAGGATTTAAAAACTGGGAAAAAAGGCCGAAAGATTAGGTTTGTTGACTTGCTAAAAAATATGAGATAATGAAATTCACATCATCGTTAAAGCTTAAGCTGATTTATGTGTTTCGGATTAATGACCTAGCACACATGGGGTGTTTAAAAGTTGGTGAAGCAACTTCTGACAATGAAAATATTTGGGGATTAGAACCTAATAGTAAAGCATTAAACAGAGCTGCAAAAGCACGTATTGACCAATATACTCAAACGGCTGGTATTGCTTATGATTTACTTTACACAGAAGTATCTGTTCATGCTAAAAAAGGAACAATTAAAGCTTTTTCCGATGCTGAGGTACACAATGTTTTATTGCGTTCAGGAATTAAAAGAAAAACTTTTGATACAAAAAATAGAGCCAATGAATGGTTTGAAACTGACCTTGAAACGGTTAAAAAAGCGATTTCAGCAGTAAAAGAGGGTAAAGATTCATTACAAGCTAGTGAAATTACAACAACCCAAAATCCAATTGTTTTCAGACCCGAACAATTAGAAGCGATTGAAAAAACCAAAAAGCAATTTAAGAAGAGCAATGAAATGCTTTGGTTTGCGAAAATGCGTTTTGGTAAAACTTTATCTGCTCTTCAAGTGACAAAGGAACATCTGTTTACAAGAACTCTAATCTTAACACACCGTCCAGTTGTCGATAAAGGATGGTTCGAAGATTTTGGCAAAATATTCTACGATTTACCTGAGTACTCCTACGGTTCAAAGAACCAAGGCAATACTTTCGATACACTAGAAATACTTTGTAAAAAAGGAAAAACAAAATTTGTGTATTTCGCTTCCATGCAAGACCTAAGAGGCTCGGAACTTGTTGGGGGAAACTTTAACAAAAACGATGAGATTTTTTCTACACAATGGGACTTTATTATTGTAGATGAAGCGCACGAAGGTACACAAACTGAGCTTGGTATAAATGTAATGTCTGAACTCAAAAAAACAGAAACCAAAGTCCTTCACTTATCGGGCACACCGTTTAATCTATTAGATAACTACAAAGAAGAAGAAATATATACTTGGGATTATGTAATGGAGCAAAAAGCCAAGGCAGACTGGGACAAGGTTCACTTCGGCGACCCAAATCCTTATGCTTCACTTCCCAAATTAAATATTTTCACATACGATATTGGAAAACTTGTAGCAGGTTTTATTGATGAAGAAGTAGCTTTTAACTTCCGTGAGTTTTTTAGAGTTGATGAAACTGGAGGTTTTATACACTACAAGGATGTGCTTTCATTTTTAAATCTTATTTGTAAGCACGATGAAGAAAGTAATTATCCTTATTCCACAGATGAATACCGTGATAATTTTCGCCATTCACTTTGGATGATTCCAGGTGTAAAGGAAGCTAAAGCATTAAGTAAAATGCTTCAATCCCATCCAGTTTTCGGGCAATTCAAAATTGTTAACGTAGCAGGTGAAGGCGATGAAGAACAAACCAAAGAAGAGGCACTTACAAAGGTAGAAAGTGCAATTACAGATAAACCTCATGAAACTTATACCATCACGCTTTCTTGCGGAAGGTTAACCACTGGTGTTTCGGTTAAAGCATGGACGGCAGTATTTATGCTTTCTGGTTCGCATAATACAGCAGCATCTTCATATATGCAGACTATTTTCAGAGTACAGACGCCTGCAACAATAAACGGAAAAGTTAAAGAAGAATGTTTTGTGTTCGACTTTGCTCCCGACCGTACATTAAAAGTTATTGCTGAAACGGCAAAAGTATCTGCAAAGGCAGGGAAAACTTCTGGTGAAGACCGTAAGATTATGGGGGAATTTCTGAATTTCTGCCCAATAATAGCGGTGCATGGTTCGCAGATGCACAGCTACGATGTTAACGGTATGCTCGAACAGCTTAAAAAAGTGTATGTTGAACGTGTAGTGCGCAATGGCTTTGAAGATGGCTATTTATACAACAACGACCAACTGATGAAATTAGAGTCGGTTGACTTGGAAGAATTTGACGGACTTAAAAAGATTATCGGTAGTACTAAAGCTATGCCTAAGAGTGGCGACATTGATGTTAATAAGCAAGGATTTACGGACGAAGAATACGAACAGCTAGAAACGGCTAAGAAAAAGAAGAAAACAGAATTAAGCGAAGAAGAAAAACAACTACTTGCTGAAAAATCAGAAAAAAAGAAAAACCGCGACAGTGCTATTTCAATTCTACGTGGAATTTCTATTCGTATGCCTTTACTCATTTATGGTGCCGATGTAACAAACGAAGAAACAGAAATTTCCATTGACAACTTTACCGATTTGGTAGACGACCAATCTTGGGAAGAATTTATGCCAAAAGGTGTTGATAAACCAACCTTTTTGAAATTTAAAAAGTATTACGAACCCGATGTTTTTCGTGCGGCAGGTAAACGGATTAGGGCACTTGCACGTGCAGCCGACCAACTTACCATTGAGGAACGCATTGAGCGGATTACTTCAATATTCGGCACATTTAGAAACCCCGACAAAGAAACCGTTTTGACTCCTTGGCGTGTAGTAAATATGCACTTGGGCGATTGCCTTGGTGGTTATGTATTTTTAGATGAAAATCAGGAAAAAACTATAAATGAACCGCATTTTGTTTCACAAGGCGAGGTAACTGAAAATGTTTTTTCTTCAGATTCTAAAATATTGGAAATAAACTCAAAATCGGGTCTTTATCCGCTTTTTGTTGCTTACAGTGTTTTCCGTAAGCGTGTAGAAGAAATATATCCTGAAAAAGAACCAAATACTTTAACTATAAGTCAACAATTGGAACTTTGGGATAAAACAGTAGTAGAAAATATTTTTGTTATCTGTAAAACCCCAATGGCTAAAAGTATTACTAAGCGTACTTTGGTGGGGTTTCGCAATTCAAATGTTAATACTCACTATTTTGAGGATTTGGTTCGCCAAATAACCGACCGCACCAATAAGTTTGTTGTAAAAGTAAAAAAAGGAAATTCTTATTGGAAAGCAAATAACGATAACGATATGAAATTTAATGCAGTAATTGGTAATCCACCATATCAAGTTATGGATGGTGGTGGTGCAGGTTCTAGTGCAATTCCAATCTATAATAAATTTATAGATATCTCAAAGTCTTTAAACCCTGATTATATAAGTATGATTATGCCTGCGAAGTGGTATACAGGTGGTAAAGGCCTTGATAGTTTTCGAAAATCAATGTTAAAAGATAAAAGAATGCGATATTTAGCAGACTATCCAGATTCAAGAGAATGCTTTCCTACTGTTGATATTGCAGGAGGAATTTGTTATTTTCTTTGGGATAAAGTTTATCAGGGTGATTGTAACTATCATAGCTTTAGTAGAGGTATTCGCACTAAAAGTAAACGTGATTTAAATGAATATGATTCTTTTATTAGACAAGTAGAAGCAATTAATATTATTTCAAAAATCAAAAAGAATACATCGCTATATCTTTCATCTAGAGTATATAGTCGTAATCCTTTTGGCCTGACCAATAAAGACCTGAATAACCAAATAGAATTCTCGAAATCAATACCAGTATTTAGTAGTCAAGGTATATTCCATGTAAAAGATACAGATATAAAGGTTAATAGGGATTTAATTCCACTTTGGAAAGTGATTATATCGAAGACTAGTTCAGAACATGCAGGTCAAAGTGACAAAAGTGGCAGAAAAAGAGTTTTATCAAGAGTAAAAGTTCTTCCACCGTATGAAGTATGTTCAGAATCTTATTTAGTAGTTAATGTGACTGAAAAAAAACAAGATGCACTTAATACTGCTAAATATTTAAATACAAATCTTTTACGATTTTTATTATCATCAATTTTATTAACTCAAAATATCGCTAAAGATAAATTTTCATTCGTACCACAACAGGATTTTACATCAAAGTCAGATATTGATTGGAGCAAGTCTATTCCAGAAATTGATTTTCAACTATATACCAAATATATGTTGACAAAAGCTGAAATTGAATTTATTGAAAGTACGATAAAACCAATGTCAGAATGAAAATTAAAGCCCGCGCTTCAAAGCCACACATTGCTAAGCCGATTAAATAACTATATAGGTATAGAACGTTTCACCACAAAAATCTATGACTTTGCAGATACCTTTATTAATGGGGCGGCTGGAAAAAACATGAAATTAGACGAAATAAAAACTAAGCCTAAATCAGGGGATGAAAGACTAAATCTCCATGATAATCTACTTCAATATAATTTAATTGATTTCTGGAGGTGGAGTGCCTCTGATTTACTGAGTAATGCAACAAGGGGTATTCTTGCAGAATTTATTGTAGGAACAGCCATTGGAATGCCCAAAAATAATGTAAGAGCTGAATGGGACGACTACGATTTGAAAACCCAGGAAGGAATTAAAATTGAAGTTAAATCAGCAGCTTTTATTCAAAGCTGGGAACAAAATAAATTTTCTTCAATTAGTTTTAATATTAAACCAGGGAAAGCTCGTGATTTAGTTACTGGCAAAAGAACGGCTATTTGCAAACGACATGCTGATATATATGTATTCTGCTTACTTAAACATAAGGAAAAATCTACTATTGACCCGTTAAAACTGGAACAGTGGGAATTCTATGTAGTGCCAACATCCACAATAAATAAGTATGGAATAGAACAATCAAAAATAGGTTTAAATCCTGTTCGAAAAATGGTTAAACCTGTTGGATATTCAGATTTAAATGAAACGATTAAAAAATCACTTGCCATAAAATGAATGAAAGCAAAATACATAGCACTTTAGACGATGGTTATGACTTTTTCATTAACGATAAAAAGTCGAAAGAATACCATTTTAAAATAGCCTCATTTGCAGTTCCATCAGGTTTATTATCAGAAGCCATTGAAGTAAAAGAAGAGGATTTAGAAAATTTACCCCGAAAATTTCATGTACTTTCAAATTTTGATGAAGATGTGGAGAAGGTAGAAATGTTGCTGAAAGCCAAAATTAAAAAAGCAATCAATCAGGTGCATCTGATAAAAGATTACGGAGAATGGCAAATATCAGAAAATACTTTACGTGGAACGATTGACAGCACAGATAAATTATCCGATAGTGAATTTAACACTGTATTTGAAATTGATGGGAAAAGAATAACCATTGAGGAATTTGTTAAGATGCTGGAAAGTTATGAAGCCTTTAAGTTCAAATTTCAAATATTCGATAGTACAGATAGTGTCGATTAATACAAATCCTTAGTGTCCAACTAAAACCCATCTCAAAACCTTGCCAGAAAAGAGATTGGGCGTATGGACGCAGGAATTGCAGAAAACAACTTTTTAAACTTCTTCTCTTGTACTTCTGTATCCCTTTTGAATTCGTTTAATATTTTCAATTATAAAGTTTTATAGAAACCATAAATCCAAACGTCCAAACATGCATAAATAAAGGGATGTTGGCGGGTTTTTCTTGGGCACAGAGGACTCATCTATTATAATTTGTATATTCCAATTCTGATTCTTGAATCAAATTGGATTTTTTGTTGCCTCTTATTATAGAATTACATTATATAATATATATAAGAAAATTATATAAACTATTGACTGTCAGTATAGTAATTTGGAGGCTGTTTTTTGTTTTCGTACCTTTGTATAAATAAATCGACCTGAAAAAGGTGGCACAATAATATAATCAAATTAGCACATACAACTCATCAATTTAACAATATCATTTACACCATATCTAATGCCTCCTAGCCAGTAAACACTGGTCAAATCGGGTCATAAAAATTCATTTATGATGGTATTTATATTGATGAGAATCGAACTTTTGAATAGTGTATATATAGATAATTACAGGAGGAGTAATCATGACTAGAAATGAATATTCTTCCAACAGCACAATTCATTCAGGTTTCAATACACCAAACACAACTGCCGAAGTTGAAATAAATACAGTAAATACGATTACTGTAAATTCTGATCTGATAAAATTAATCAAGTTTAAACTGAAAAAATCCCGAAAAAAACATGACTTTACCTATCATTATCTTTATTTCTGTCACGTCATTGGTTACCTTAAAAACAGCCATAAAAAATTCAAGGATACTGAATACGCTAATATTCATTACAAAACAATGGTTTCAATTATTAGCAAATACAAATATTCTGAAATAGTATCAAATCTCTTATCGTGGGGAATTATTGCTACAGACGGTGAATATCAGGCTGGTTTTAAAAGTAAGGGATTTAAATTATTACCTCCTTATGACATACCAAACAAGACCATTATAATAAAAGACGATAAAATTAATATGAAGCTTACACAGTTTAAAAACAAATCATTACAACAATTAAAGAAGATGCCCGAATCCTACAATTACCTCCACATCTCGAATACATGGATAAAAATGGATTACTCGACTGCCTCCACATATAATAATGCGTTCTATTTTACAGAGCCAGATTCTTATAATGCGAATTTTTATTCAATATGCAATTACAGAGATTTAAACCATAAATTTCAAATAGACAAATCCAATCGCATACACACCAATTTAACGAATCTTAAAAGTGATTTCAGAAGGTTTCTGTCAGTACAGGGAGAAAAGCTTGGTCAGGTAGATATAAGAAATTCACAGCCGTTATTTCTTTACCTGGTAATAAAAGATAATCCTGAAATACCTGATACAGAAAAGCAGGAATACAGGCAATTGGTTGAAGAAGGAAGGTTTTATGAAATGTTTATGGAAAAACTGAATTTAACTGCGGATAAAAGAAAAGAGGTAAAGGAAATGACGTACAAATACATTTTTTTACGGAGAGAGCAGAAATATTGATAAAAAAGTATTTAAACATATTCAGCGAAAAATTCCCTAACATACTTGGGTTTATTAACCAGATTAAAAATCCCGATTACAAACAATTCGCAATCCTGTTACAGAAAGCTGAGAGCAGATTCGTAATTGGTAAGGTAGTTCCGGAATTTATACAAAGAAATTCAACGACACAGGAATTTGTCAGCACCATTCACGACAGTATTGTTGTTAAAGCATCAAAACTGAAAGAGGCTAAACAAGTTATGCAGGAATGTTTCATGCTTGAAGGAATTGAGCCGAAACTAGAGCTTAGTTTATTCTGATAGTTTTATCTGTCATATCATCTACCTCTCCCCAGGTACTTTCCCTTATGTGTCCTAATATAAATGTGTAAAAACCTTCTAAAAGCATTGTCAGTAAAGGAGTACAGAAGTTTTCTTCTAAATCAAAAATTTTCGAACATATATAGATTTTTACATATGTTATTTGCCAATTATGTAAATTATATTTTGGTGCTAAATCCTACCGTAAACAATACCAGTTCATATCAGCAATCCTCCACTAACTTCAAAAATCTCACCATTATATAATAAATAAACTTTACCCAATTTTCTAAGCCACGGGTTCAAGGTATTCACAAATTTTCCTCAGCAATAAAACCCTGTTTTGAATAAAATTATTGAAATTCAGCGATAGTAGTGCCCTGTATTTATGTATAATATACTTTAGCGGAATAAATCTATTGCAATGTATTTGCGCCTCAGGCACGTAAATCTGGCAGTGGTACTATTGATTCCTCCAAATTTCCCAAAATATATCGCACCCGATTGTTTTAAAAAGTAAATCTCCACAGAATTGGTGGTACCCCCTCATTAATCTAAGCAACTACATGTCCTTCAAATTTCAATTATTTTAAAATATACAGCCAATTCGTTTTTCAAAACAAAAAACTTTAAAAACTGGTGCTACCCCCCCCTCATTTATTTCAGGTTGAATTCCAACGCGAATTATTTTATGAGCAGGTGTGTGCTGATTCTATCCTATATAAAGGCTCCCTCCACCTTTCCTAATGGTCGGTAGCCCGCCAGGTCTTTTGTAATAGAACCACTGGGGCAACCATTAATTATTCATCTTAAAAATTATTAGTATGGTAACCATTGTAGATTTCAAAACAAGAATGAATGCCGAAGGAGAACCCTTTCTGGCTTTGGTCGTTCAAGGTGGTATTGAGCTTGTTAAATCCAAAGAGACAGGCATGTATTACGCCACAGCAAAAAAGGCATCTATTCCTTCAACATTCGATGAAAAGACCGCTGAAAGTCTGATCGGTCAGGAGTTGGAAGGCACAGTTCAGAAAATGGAATGTGATCCGTATGAATTCACCAACGAAGAAACAGGTGAAATTATGGAGTTAAGCCATCGTTGGGTTTATGTGAAAGATGGCGAAACTGTTGATGATGTAGTTCATCATGAGCAGCACCAGGAAGAACCGGAACTGGTTTAACCACAGAAAAGGAGGCTGAATTTGTCTCCTTTTTTGTTTGAAGAAATTGCAATACTACACTAATCAACAGGTATTTATGCTGTATTTTTTGTTCACATTTTCTGAGACGGATTTTTCCCTGGAGTGTAGTTTAAATTAAAATCCACTGAAAAAATGGAAAGAGAGGGCAATCAACTTTGATTCGCCCTTTTTGCATTTTAATAATCAAATAATTAAAAGTATGGAATTAAGACAAGCCCAGCGCAAACAGGCTAAAATTAAGCTTGCCTTGCAAGGCCCAAGTGGGTCTGGCAAAACTATGTCGGCATTACTGCTGGCATCAGGGATCACTGATTGGTCAAAAATTGCTGTAATTGATACAGAGAATCATTCAGCTGATTTGTATGCACACCTTGGAGATTATAATGTTCTCCAGCTCTCTCAGCCGTTCACGCCTGAACGCTATATCAAAGCCATTGAAGCCTGTGAAGAAGCAGGGATGGAAGTTGTAATTATTGATAGTGTCAGCCATGAGTGGGAAGGCAGTGGTGGCATTCTGGATCTACATGGGAAAATGGCTGGTAACAGCTTTACCAACTGGAACAAGGTTACACCTCGTCACAATGCTTTTGTACAGAAAATTCTGCAATCCAACTGCCACATCATTTCTACCATCAGAACCAAAACAGATTATACCCTGACTGAAAAGAATGGCAAAATGGTTCCTGAGAAAGTAGGATTAAAAGGTATTACTCGTGATGGTATGGACTACGAATTCACAGTTGTGTTCGACCTGGATATAAAACACCAGGCAAAAGCGTCAAAAGATAGAACCGGACTTTTTATGGATCAGTCGGAGGAAGTAATAACACGAAACCATGGTCGTAAGATTTTGGATTGGTGTAATTCGGGAAAAAGCGTTACTGAAATAAAAGAAGAGATTTCCTCTGCGAATACAATAGATGAACTCCGAACCATTTTACGAACCTATCCAGAGTATAAAAAAAGGCTTGAACCTCTTGCCATTGCCCGAAAAGAGCAATTATCAACAAATATTATTAATCTAAATCCTATTAGCAGTAATGGAAAACAACAACATAACCCTGGTACGGGTAAACAGTAAGCCTGTGGAGGTTGAAGATATCCAACCGATTCAGGAAACGTCAGATATTCATTTTATGGCGGCCAATACGCAGCCTGTAAAACTGGATGATCTGCAAAAGAAGCATACAATTCCGGTATTTGCAAAAGACAACGAAAGCACCATCAGCCATCAGGAATTTATTGAAACAGTATCAATAGTTACTGAAAAAATATTTGGTGGTGAACAGATTTTAAAACCTGCGGTGAGGGTTTCACACCCCATAAAAGGTAGGGTTCCAACAGCTGTAGGGAAACCTGCCAAAGAGCTTCTGGAACATGAAAAAACCCTCTATTTTGAGCGCATAGCTTTTGCCATTGAAATACCCTCCATCAATGATAGAGTAGCTGAAAATGGCTTAAATTTAACCATAGGAGGTGTACGTGCTTACAACCTTGAAAACCTGTATTCCAAAAAATCTGAGGAAAGGTTTAAACTTTTTATCGGATTTCAGAACAAGGTATGTACTAACCTTTGTATCAGTACCGATGGATTTAAATCGGATGTAAAAGTCAGAACAGTTGCGGAACTGGCCAATGCTGCATTTAACCTGATGGGGAATTTCAACGTCTACAAAGAGATTGAGAAGTTTTCGTCATTGCCACAGACGATGATTACCGAGCAGCAATTTGCACAGATTATCGGACGGGCAAGGATGTTTCAGAATATGCCGTATAAACAACGGAAAGATATTCCTCAGTTTCCATTAATGGACAGTCAGGTGAATTTGGTAGTTAAGGACTACTATTCCGATGAGTCTTTTTGCCGAAACGACATAGGGAATATCAACCTGTGGAAGTTATTTAACCTGTTTACAGGGGCTAATAAAATGAGCTACATTGATTCATTTCTTGACAGAAATGTAGGTTGTCAACAGTTTGTCGGTGGATTAAATGAAGCTATTGGACTTAATCGGCATCATTGGTTTGTAAGCTGATTTAAAAACGTTGAACCATTGTTCAAATATTTCTTGGATGATGGTTCAATATTTAGTTTTAATTTCATAAATTTAAAAATCAATTATTAACCTCAACACAATATTCGTGTTGACCTTAAAACTAAAATTCAATGAAAAATTTTTTCTATTTACTTTTAACCGTTACTCTCTTTTCATGTGGAGGAGAAAGCTTGGAAGAAGGGTTTGAAGATGCAAATGATAATGTATCGGAGAAACTTTTAAAACAAATTCGGATTGATTATGCAGATCCTTATGAAGACGACTACACTTATCAGTTTGGGTATGATGGAGACAATCGTTTGACAAGTGTTACAGACGGCGAAAATACCCGTTTCTTTAATTACGATTCAGATGGTAATCTAACAAGTATATCAGGATCAGATGAGCCATTTGAAATGAGTGAACTTTATGAAGCACCTTATGATGCATTTGAAGAAGGAGACGTTTTAGAATACGATGATAAAGGTAATCCAATAAAAATCGAAGTATATGATGATGGAGACTATTACAATGATCCAGAAATCCTAGTTGGTGAAATTAGTTACGATCAAAAACCAAATCCATTCTTTTATACTTTAGAAGCAGGTGGGATTATTGATGTTCTGAATAACGTTGACTTAAATTTTAATTCATCATCTCCAACAATTGTAAAAGCGTATCGTTTATTGCCTTTTAACAATGTTAGAGGTATGATATTCAGAAATTCCATGGATAATCAAATTGAAACCGAAGTTCAATATGAATCTGTTTATGATGAAGATGGTTATGCCACAAACACTACTATTCAAGTTCTTTCCGATTCTGATAATGAAACCGTCTATTTAACATACGTGTATCGCTGATTATTCATTAGAATACTCAGTTAAAAATCGAGGTACTACCATAAAACATTACAAAAAAGTTTAAGCCTTACAGCCTGTGTCTTTCAGATATAGGCTGTTTTTTTTGCTCCTAAAGCATTGTGAAATTTGAACACTCCAAATACCTACTACTATGATAACTGATTTATATAACAGTAGTTACAGAGAAAACTATTTATCAAAACTTAAATCATTAATCATGAACACGAAACAATTAATAATTCACCTGATTGGTGAGCAAATTCGTAATCAGGTGCTAATACTCGCTCTTGAGAAACTAGGATTTGATTGTACGAATTACACTTTAAACATAAGTGAAGTAGTTTTAAAGCTTGCTGGCTTTAATATCACTGCTGACAGACTGTATCAACGATATTTTGAGCTAATAGAAAAGGCAGTAGAAGACACCTCATATCATGACATGGATGAAAAACTGGCAAAGTGGTCAGAAATAATTTTTAACGAGCTACAGGATATTAAATTGAATGGACTTCCCCCTTGATTAAACATTAACCAAATCTGATAATGATACCTCCAATGCTTCACTTATTTTATACAGGGTGGAAATTGTGGGATTGGTTCTGCCAGCTTCTAACCTGGAAAGATTAGCTTTCTCAAAATTACAGATAGCAGCCAGATTCTGCTGTGAAACCCCTTTGGATTCACGCAATTCTCTGATTCTGTTACCAATTTTTTGTTGAAGCTGACTGATATTCATTAGTTATCATTTCTGACAACTAATTTTTATTTTTATATTTGATAAGTGGTTATCATATATGACAACTGTAAATAAAAACGTAAACCTTGAATTTTAATAATCCGACAAAACAATCTCAAAATAATAACACACATCTCTTTTTCAGAAATATAAAATTAACTACGATGAAAAAATAATTCTATTCTTAATTTCCAGTATTCTTTTGTTAGGATGTTCGGATGATAGTACTAATCCTGAAGAACAGGACGTCTTTTCCGGTGACTCAGGAACTTTCATAGATGAAAGGGATGGTCACGAATATAAATGGGTAAAGATTGGTGAACAGATTTGGATGGCTGAAAACCTGAAATATCTGCCATTTACATATTTTACCCGTGAAGATCAGCCACTGACTGCTGCCTATTTCGTTTACGATTATTTTGGAGCAAGCGTCGAAGAAGCAAAAGCAACTGACAACTTTGAAAAATATGGTGTGCTATACAATTACATGGCCACCCTTGAAGCCTGTCCAGAAGGCTGGCATGTCCCATCCGACAATGAATGGGAGCAACTTGCAGAATATATTAGTTCGCAGAACGAAGATTATTATAAATATGAAAGTGCATATGACGAGTCAGGAACTGCTGATGATTGGAAAGAAGTAGGAAAGCATTTGAAATCTAATAATGGTTGGGAGTTGCCATCCGGTTATTCTGATATTGAATCCAATGGGATAGATGAATTTGGTTTTACAGCCCTTCCTGCAGGGCACTACATACCAGATAATAACCATGATTTTTTAGGAGTTGGAACAAGTACAGAATTTTGGAGTTCTACGCAGGGCCAATCAGAAGGCATAGTAGTTCGGACTGGTGTATTTGCAAGGACACTTTCAAGCTATAGGCCTGATTTTGAAAGAAGATTAGTAGGTGTAAGTGGTACTTCATTAAGTATTCGATGCATAAAAGATTAATAAAAACCAAAAGCGTTAGCTTGAACCTTCAAATTGAGCTACAGTTCCACGCTAAAAAAATATAAACATCATTTAGGAACTGAATGAACTAAACCTTATTATTATGAGTGATGATTTTAACACTGGATCTGTAACATTGTTTATGTGGCTATTGACAATTGCAATAAGCATTGGTGCTGGAGTCTTAACATGGAACTGGATTGAACCAGATAATTTCTGGGGATTTTTTGGATTTCTTTTTGCTTGGGGAATATTGTCAAAAATTGGACATCTTATTGTATTTGGATTGTTTGCAGCATTATTTGGACGTAGTTAATAAATAATCAAACCATGAAATATTCAATTTTAATCTTAATAATTATTCTCATATCGTCATGTACTTACGAGAATAAGAAAATAACATCTGAACCATTCAAAATTAATACTCCAACAACAACATTGAAGGATTCAATTATTGAAGAAAATTTGGTTAAGCAATTAACCGAATTCATGACCGCATTTATTGATGGACAAGCGGATACTGCGATATCATATATGTATACTGGGATGTTTGATTACTTGAAAAAAGAGTTTCCAGAGGAATATAGTCCTGAATTAGTAAAAGAGATGTTGTGTGCTCCGATTAAACAGTTAAAAAAGTTAAATGAAGAAAAGGATATGACTTTTGAGTTTGAGATAGGTGAGATTACTAGAAGAATAAATTATAATGATGATAAAGTTTTTACGATTGTAGTAAGTATTATTACAAGAAATGGTTTTGATGAAGTATCCATGGGAGATGAAATTATTGCAATAAGTAATGATAACGGAATTAATTGGAAATTTATGCAGCTTAATAAGGAAACTAGTCCGCAAGTTCTAGAGTTAGAATATCCAGAATCTATAATAAATAAAATTATTCATTGAGTTTATGGGGTACTATAAAAGAGAATTGGGAAAGGATATCAACATTTTCATTTGGCTTTAAGCATATTAGCATCAATAATTATTATTCCATCCATTGAAGATTTTGATGAGTTGGATTTATATTGATTCCTATTACCTTTATAGTATACTGGTTGATTGTTTTGGTCGTAATCTGGATTATTAAAGGATTTAGAAAATCATGAGAAGTGTAAACAATTATGAATTTTGGAAAAGCCACCTCAACTGGTTCATCCCATTCATATCAGAATTATACCCATTAACCAAATTCCAATTGCTGCAATACGAAGATATTCTGGATTGGAGCAGAGTTGCAATCAATCAATTTATAACGTGGGATAAAGAATCGTCAGATTATTTCCAAACGAGAATAGAAAATGCGCATGTTGTTGAGCCAAGGATAGTTGGTTACATGGATAGTAATGATCACTACATTGTTAGAAATATCAATTTAATTAGCTGGAACCCGGAATATCATGAAGCTATACAGAATAATGAAATTGTCAAAAGCAAAGAGATCTGGAAACAAATTCACTTTGGACATTACAAAATACCTAATAATGCGGAAGACAAACTAACCTTGCTTTTCAATAAATTTGACTGCGAAATAAATTATGACGACAATACCTTTGAGCGTTTTCCCATACCAACAAAACTTATTGAGGAAGATTTTGAATCTGTAGATTGGGAAAGACTTTCAGGTTATTGGGGATTATGGTGGTCCTTTGAGTTACTACAAAAATTTGAAAACTACTGGGTAACGGAGAAATTAATAGAGAATCATACTGTATTTAACTACTGCCTGAAGGATGATTTGAATGATGAGTTTATTGAAATGGTGTTGAACTGAAAGAATCTTTTTGTATTTCAAAATCCATAGGTCTGAATCAGCGTTAATATCCAGATCGAAGTAGATTTTACTATGAGGTAGGAGAGAGGTAAAGGTTGTAGACTGATATTACTTTTTTGATAAATTGTTTCAACTATGTTTCAACCGGTATAAAAAATAAAGGGAGCTAGATCTTGTCTAACTCCCTTTTAATCACTTGGTCGGGATACCAGGATTCGAACCTGGGACCCCCTGCTCCCAAAGCAGGTGCGCTAACCGGACTGCGCTACATCCCGAATTTATTTATGCGGAGAGAGGGGGATTCGAACCCCCGGTACAGTATTACCCGTACGCCGGTTTAGCAAACCGGTGGTTTCAGCCACTCACCCATCTCTCCAAAAGATGATTAAAGTGCTAAATCTCCCTCGCCTCTCAGCGTTGGTATTTAAAACTTAATCAGTTTTTAAAAAGAACGTCGTTGCTTTGTTAAAGCGTGTGCAAAAGTAGAAATTGTTTTTACATTGGCAAAGAAAAATGAAAAAAAATGCCAAAAAAAATCGAATTCCTGTTTTATCGTGTAAACGAATGACGGTAGGGGATTGAGCCGTTTAAACTTTAACTTTTCGAGCATCTTTTTATGTGGTTAAAAACCAGATAGTTTCATTGAGTGGTTCTGGAAAGTTGATAGATGGCTTATGAAAATGGAGCAATTTGTTTAATATTTTGTTTTTATAGTTTAAACAAAATAGTTTTTGGTCTGTTTATTAACTCGTAGAAACTAGAAACTAGAAACAAAAATTATGAGTTACAGGGAAGAAATAATATTTACCAATACCGGAACTGGTAAGAATGGTAAAACAAACGGACATAATAAGCATGAGACCATAGGCGATAATCATATTGCAACCTCAATTGATACTCCAATGCGCGATGACGCTTTCGAGCTAAGCGATGAACAAAAAATGGAAATTATTGAAGACAAGTTCCGCGATATAATGGAAACCATGGGGCTCGATTTAAACGATGATAGTTTAAGTGGAACGCCACATCGTGTTGCCAAAATGTTCGTGAAGGAGATATTTAGTGGACTCAATCCTGCCAATAAACCTAAAGTATCTGTTTTTGACAATAAATTTAAATACGGCGAAATGTTGGTGGAAAAGAACATCAACATGAATTCCACTTGCGAGCATCATTTTCTACCGATAGTAGGAAAAGCACACGTGGCTTACATTTCGTCGGGCGAAGTGATCGGCTTGAGCAAAATTAACCGTATTGTTGATTATTTTGCACGTCGTCCGCAGGTACAGGAACGTTTAACTGTGCAAATTGCCAACGAGCTAAAATCAATACTTAAAACCGATGATGTGGCCGTTGTGATCGATGCCAAACACATGTGTGTATCGTCGCGCGGAATTCAGGATGAAAGCAGCAGTACCGTTACTGCCGAGTATTCCGGTAAATTCAAAGACAAAAGTGTTCGCGAAGAGTTCCTGAAATATGTAGAGCTTTAAGCCTTTTCCTTTATATCGAAAGCCATTAGCACCTCCCCGTGGCGCTGGTATAAAATCCCGTTTTTAATTATCGGGTGCGAAAAATGCTCTTTTGTACCGCGAGAGATTTTAAAATCGCTGACTGGCTTCATTTTTCCGGCATTATCGAAAGCTACCAACGATAATGTTCCGTTTTGGCCGTAATAATACAACATATCGTCGGCTGCAATTACAGCGCCCCAACCCAATTTCAGCGAGTCGCTTAGTTCGCCACTTATTGCATCAATGCTTCTGAAAAACTTTTTAGATGTTGCACTTCCGTACAAATGGTCGTCAATTTTTACAATGCCGCCCATATAACTGTCGAAACCTGTATTGCGCCACACTTCTTGAATGGCCGTTCCATCTTCCGAGAGTTGAAGTTTTACACCGCAATTTCCATCTCCGGCGGCGTAGTAAATGTAACCTGAGTCGTAAATAACACAGTTGCTATGTGTATCGCCCATGCCCGGCTGACGTTTATCGATCGGAACATTATCCTGTGCATGTGTCCACAACAATTCACCTGTCTCAGCATCAAAACCCATCATATTATAAGCAGAGAAAGTAACGAAGATGTGGCGTGTTGGTAGTTTGATCAGTGTTCCGGGATTATACGCCGATCGTTCGCTATGTCCGGCATTACTCCACAGTAATTCTCCTGAAAAACGGTTTAACCCAACCACATTATACTCTTTTCCTCCGGGTGTCCAGAAAACTTTGTCGCCATCAATTACAGGCGCTTCCGAGTGCCCGAAACGTGGGTAAATACCATTAAAATCTTCCACAAATCGTTTTTCCCAAACCAGCTCTCCGTTCGAGCGTTTCAGGCAAAACAAATTTCCCATTCCCGATCCTACATAAATCAAATCGCCGACAACAGTCGGTTGCGAGCGCGATCCAGGATAACTGCTTACCCATTCTTTGCCGAGCGAAACTTCCCATTTTTTCTGCCCGTTTAAATAGATGCAGAACAGCGTGGCAGTGCTGTCGATCGCTCCTGTTATAAAAATTTCATTGTCGGTTATTGTTGGCGTGCCAAAACCATCTCCAATTCCTTCGACATACCACAGTTCGGCAGGTCCTTCTTCCGGCCATTCTTTTAAAAGGTTTGACTCGTTAAAAATCCCTTTTCGGTCTTCGCCGCGCCACTGGTAAATTTCGGTTTTGTTCGAACCACATGAAAAAGCAATTAGGCCGATGAAAAGCAGGTACAAATTCTTCATAACAGTTATTTCGGTTTTTTAGAAATAAAAGTAGAAGTAAGTGCCAAATAATTACAGTTTTATGACGAAATTTTAGGCTTATCCCGCTAAATACTTTTCCTGCATTGCAATAACTGATTTATGAAAATCAGGAAATCTTTTCCAAAGATTTTTATCACAATCTATTAGCTGCTTGCACTGAATACACGAATCGTACTGTTTATCGATGGCACACGCCCGAACCGTACAATTGGAAAGAAGAACACCGGCCGGCTTATCGGAATTTTTACAGCCGAAACAAAAAATCTTTTCGGCATCGAATGCTATTCCATACTGTTCCTCTATTTGCCACTCGGCATAAACTTTTTTCTTTAGTTCCACATCATTTTTCTCTGAAGCTTCCAGAAATTGGCAATCGGCAGGGCAGGTGTAGCCACAGTAATTCAGTTTTTTCGGGTTGGGAAGTTCATCCTGTGGAAAAGTAAAGGCAGAAAGTTTGCCCGAAAGTAAAATGGCACAGCCCGTTACTGAACTGTTTCGGATAAACTGCCGACGGTTGGATTGATTGGTCATAATTATTGAATTTTGGTTTTCTAAATTATGACAACTCATCAGCGAAACTCCCTTACCCGGGCGAATATTTTTGGATGAAAATTATCTGGTTTATCAGATTGAGGTGTTATTTGAAATAAGAATATACCTCGTCATAGCCTTTCATTTCCATCACATCGGCACGCATTTTTGCTGCCCCCGGAAACGAATTCAGGTAGATTTTATAGAAGCGTTTCAGGATATTGAAATTCTTGTGTGGGCTCCAGGTTTGTTCAAAAAGTCGCGTGTGTTCCAGCAATTTGGCAATCCGGTCTTCCATCGAAATTTCTTCTTTTTCAGGACTGAAAAACCAGGGATTGTGGAAGATTCCACGGCCGATCATTACGCCATTTACACCGGTTTGGTTTACGCGGTCAAGTCCTTGTTGGTACGACATGACATCGCCGTTTCCATGAACCGGAATATGCGGTTTTAAGCTGTTTTTTAGTTGAACAGCTTTGGCAATTTCTTCCCAGCTGGCATCGCCATCCGATTGCATTCGTTGCGTACGGCCATGCAAAATAATGGCTGCCGGATCAACTTCCAGCAAATTGGCAATCCAGTTTTCGGTGATGTGCTCTTTTATTCCGGTGCGGGTTTTTACACTAACGGGTAGGTGAGTGGCTTCTTTTGTGGCCAGAATAATTTCTTTAGCGCGCTCGGGTTCGCCGATCAATGCACTGCAGGCACCAATTTTAAACACCTTTTTTACCGGGCAGCCCATGTTAATGTCGATGCCGTCGAAATCGTAATTCTCGGTAATGTGTTTGGCAATGTTGTGGTAAATTTCCGGATTTCGCCCCCAGATTTGTGCCACAATTTTAATGTTGAGTTTTTTGAGCAAAGCCCGTTCCGAATCATTAACGATTAAACGTTCCGAAACACGTTCTCTGCCCACCGGATGATTCATGCCTTCAACAGAAGTGAACTCGGTAAAAACCATGTGCAGTTTCCCAGGTGCTGTCATTCCCATAACAATTTCACGAAAAACCGTATCGGTAACGTCTTCCATTGGAGCCAGCGAAAAAGCGGGGCCATTAAACTCTTGCCAAAAATTACTCATGCCGCAAAAATAGAAAATGTAAATAAATGCCTTAACGTCATTCCGAATTTAGTTCGGAATCTGACTTGCGATAGATTAAGATCCTGAAATACCTGCTTGACAGTCAGGAGTTCAGTATGACGACTAAAATAATTTTTATTAAACCTTTAACTTGTTTTGTTCTGCTTGTATTAACGAAAGGCTTTTTCTGAATTTGCGGCTGTTGCCAAAACCAATACGTAAATCGGATGGGCGGCCGGTGCCCTGCATTTTCTCATCGGCACATTCGGGTGTACAGCAACCGTGGTATTTTTCGGCACATTCGGGGCACTGAATAAACAAAATGTGGCAGCCGTGATTAGCACAGTTGGTGTGCGAATCGCAAGGTTTGCCGCACTGATGGCATTTCGAAATGATTTCGCCATTTACACTTTCGCCCAAACGTTCGTCGAAAACAAAGTTTTTACCGATGAATTTTGAATCGAGCTGCGCCGTTTTTATCTGGCGAGCGTATTCCAGAATCCCGCCATGTAGCTGGTTCACATCACTAAATCCCTGGTGTTTCAGGTAAGCACTTGCTTTTTCGCAGCGAATCCCGCCGGTACAGTACAGCAGCACTTTTTTATCTTTTTTGTCTTCCAGCAGATCGGTAACAATTTCCAGTTCTTCACGAAACGTATCCGCCTCGGGGCAAATGGCACCTTCAAAATGGCCAATCTCGCTTTCGTAGTAGTTTCGCATGTCAACAACAACGGTGTCTTCCTGCCCAATGTAATTATGAAATTCAACACCCGATAAGTGTTTTCCCACATTGGTAACATCGTAGGCATCGTCGTTCAAACCATCGGCAACCAGTTTGGGACGTACTTTAATGGTTAATTTGTAAAACGATTTTCCATCGTCTTCAATGGCATATTTAATCGGAATGTCCTGCAGAATTTTATAGTTTTTCAAGGTCTCCACAAAAGCGTCCCAGTGGTGTTCGGGGACACTCATTTGCGCGTTAATGCCTTCGTGGGCTACATAAATCCGGCCAAAGCAGTCCAACGGAAACCAATCGCGAAAAAGCTCGTCTCTGAATTCTTGCGGATTATCAAGAATGTGATAGCGATAAAATGATATGGTTTTACGCTGAAAAGTTTCTTCTGCCAGCCTTTTTTTTAGTTCTTCTTTATTTACCCGGTTGTATAAAAACATGTTACCTACGTTTAAAATGCGCGGCAAAAATACACAATTTGGTAAAAAGAGCAAAAAAGAGCTTAAATTCCTAAAAGGTAATTATGGAAACCGTGCGTGTTAGTTGATTCCATTTTCGTAGAAACAAAAAAAGCTGCTTGTAAAATACAAACAGCTCCTTAATTTATTTTAGTGAAATTCTATTTCAACAGTTCATGCACCTTCTCAATGATCTTGTTGAAATCGTCTTCCTTAAAACCAATGGAAGCGACTGCAATTTTTCCGTCCTTATCGATTATAAAATTACGCGGTATGTTTTGTTTGGCGTATTTCGAAAATATCTCACGATCGGCATCAGGGTAGAAGGGAAGTGTGTAATTATTGTCGGTTTTAAATTTATTTACTGTTGCCCAATCGTGTTCGCGGCCAATAACCAGCACTTCAAAATTATCGTTTTGCTTTAGTTTTAGATAAACTTCCTTTTCAAGATGCGGCAGTTCTTTTCGGCATGGAGGGCACCAGGTGGCAAAAAAGTTAATCCACACTACTTTCCCTTTCATATCCGAGAGTTTTTTTACCGAACCATCTTCCAATGTTATGGAAAAGTCGGGGGCAGTGTCGCCTTCTTTTACCAGGGTGAACTCGTCTTGTGCAAAAGTAGTTATTGCGAATAAGGCCAGTATAATAAATATTGTCAGTTTTTTCATGTTGCTATTTTTTACAATTTGGCACTAATGTAACCATATGGACTGTAAACAAAAACACCTGCTCGAAATTAAGCAGGTGTCTTCAGTTTATGATTGTTATTCTTTTAAGCTTGTTGCTTCAAAAAATCATTAACGGCCGATTCAATTCGCTCTTCAATTTTCGAAGTGTCTGATTTTAAGAATTTATCGCCGGTGATGTTTTCGTACAATTCAATGTATCTTTCCGAAACTTCGTTAACAAACGACTCCGGAATTTCGGGCATTACATCGCCGTCGCGGCCCTGGAAATTGTTTTCCATTAACCATTCGCGAACAAATTCTTTCGAAAGCTGCTTTTGGTTTTCGCCTTTATCAAAACGTTCCTGGTAACCATCGGCGTAAAAGTAGCGCGATGAATCGGGTGTGTGAATTTCGTCGATCAGGTAAATCTGTCCGTCTTTTTTACCGAATTCGTATTTGGTATCTACCAAAATCAGTCCCATTTCTTTGGCAATTTCGCTACCGCGTTTAAAAAGAGCCAGTGAAATACGTTCCAGTTCTTTGTAATCTTCTTCCGAAACCAGTCCTTGTTTGATGATCTCTTCGCGCGAAATGTTTTCGTCGTGAGCGCCTTGCTCCGCTTTTGTAGTTGGTGTTAACAGCGGCTCAGGAAAAGCCTGGTGTTCTTTCAATCCTTCAGGAAGCGGAACGCCGCAAATATCGCGACCGCCATTTTTGTACAATCTCCACGAGCTTCCGGTTAAATAACCACGCACGATCATTTCTACCGGGAAAGTTTCGCAAAAATGACCTACTGTTACGTTCGGATCGGGTGTTGCTATTTTCCAGTTCGGAACAATATCGGCAGTAGCGTCCAGGAACTTTTCTGCAATCTGGTTGAGTACCTGGCCTTTAAAAGGAATTCCTTTTGGCAGTACCACATCGAAAGCTGAAATACGATCGGAAACCACCATTACCAAAAAATCGTCGTTGATGTTGTAAACGTCGCGAACTTTACCTTTGTAGTGGCTTTTTTGCCCCGGAAAATTGAAACTTGTTTTTGTAAGTGCGTTACCCATTTTTGTTGAATATTTATTGTTGTAGTTTACTTATTGCAGGTGTAAAATGCTATTCAGCTTTTAGTACAAATTTAGCTGGTTTTTGTTTAGCCTGATACTGGATACTGGATACTTGATACTGGATCTTCAGTATTTCTCCTTTTTCCTTTTTCCTTTTCCCTTTAACCTTTATCCTTCAATATCTGATCTACTGATTGTTTTTTTCCTTTGCTTCCGTTTTTATCTCAATTTTCTCCTCGTCATGTTTATCGTACGCTTCTACAATATCGCGCACCAAACGGTGGCGAACAATGTCTTTTTTATCGAAATAAATGTTCCCAATATTTTTAATTCCCTTCAAAATTTTCAGGGCCTGTATCAATCCCGAATGACTTTTTCGCGGAAGGTCGATCTGCGTAACATCGCCGGTAATAATAAATTTGGCGTTGAGTCCCATTCGGGTTAAAAACATTTTCAGCTGGTTAACGGTGGTGTTTTGCGCCTCGTCGAGAATAACGTAGGCGTTGCTTAACGTTCGTCCGCGCATAAAAGCCAGTGGGGCAATTTGTATTACGCCGTCTTTCAGAAATTCCTCCAGCTTTTTCGGCGGGATCATATCCTGCAACGCATCGTAAAGTGGCTGTAAATACGGATCGATCTTATCCTTTAAATCGCCGGGAAGAAAACCCAGGTTTTCGCCGGCTTCAACTGCCGGGCGACTTAGAATGATCTTGCGAATTTCTTTATTTTTTAATGCTTTAACAGCCAGAGCAATGGCAGTGTAGGTTTTTCCCGTTCCGGCCGGTCCAATGGCAAAAATCAAATCGTTTTTTGCACTGGCCTCCACCAAACGGCGTTGGTTGGGTGTGCGGGCACGAACGGGTTTTCCGCTGTTACCAAAAACAATAATATCGGGTTCGCCGTTGCTGTTTTCTTCTAACGATGACACCCCCGAATCCAATAGCTCATGAATAATTTCTTCCGAGAGCATATTGTACTGATAATAATGATCGAGGATGAGGGCGAATTTTTTCTCGAACGCTTTTATTTCCTTTGGTTCTCCCTGAACGAACAAGGCGTGGCCCCGTGCAGTGATCTTAATTTTTGGGAAAAGCCTTTTTATCAGTTCAATTTTCGAATTGTTTACTCCAAAAAACTCAAGGAGATCAATTCCTTCCAGTAAAATTTGTTTATCCAATGTATCTTCTTAAAAATTTAAGTAGGGCAAATTTACGAAAATAAATTACCACAATCGAATGTGGAAAGGCTTTGATAGTCAATTTCTGACTGATGGAGATATTTTCATATTTTTTATTTCGAGAACATTTTCACGAGCCAAAGAATAAAGTACAATCCCAGTCCTACACCAAAAATAAATACACCAACTACAAATGCAATTCTGATTGTTGTTACATTCCAGCCCAATTTGCCGCTTAGCCACTCTGATACGCCTAAAATCATAAATCTGAATTTTAATAATTAGGTTAACAAGGTAAAATTATTTCTTTAATAACTCTGTAAAACTTTAAAATCAGTTTTCTCTTGTTAAAGAATTGAATAATTAACTTCGGAGGAATTTGAAACGCGAAAGAATGGAACGAAAAATTGAAGAGTTTAAACGCTTGCTGGATATCATGGACGAGTTGCGCGAGAAATGTCCGTGGGATAAAAAACAAACGCTGGAGTCGTTACGCAAACTTACCATTGAAGAAACCTACGAATTGGGCGATGCCATTTTGAAAAACGATTTGCAGGAGATAAAAAAGGAACTGGGCGACATACTGCTGCACATTGTTTTTTATGCCAAAATAGGTGACGAAAAAGGGGCTTTTGATATTGGCGATGTGCTGGAAGGAATAAATGAAAAGTTGATTTACCGTCATCCGCATATTTTTGGCGATGTTGATGTTGATGGCTCAGCCGATAAAGTTGCCGAAAACTGGGAAGCCTTAAAACTGAAGGAAAAAGGGGGTAATAAACGCGTTCTGGAAGGTGTTCCGGCTGCCATGCCTGCGCTGGTAAAAGCTAACCGAATACAGGAAAAAGTGCGGGGCGTTGGTTTCGACTGGGAATACAAAGAGCAGGTTTGGGATAAAGTGAAGGAAGAGGTTGACGAGCTGAGCGTTGAGATCAACAAAGCCGACCACGATAAAATGGAAGCCGAATTTGGCGACTTACTGTTTGCAGTTGTTAACGCCGCCCGTTTGTACGACATCGATCCGGAAGCGGCATTGGAGCGTACCAACATAAAATTTATGAAGCGCTTTAATTACCTCGAAAGCAAAACCCTGATGCAGGGAAAAAGCCTGCACGATATGAGTCTTGCCGAAATGGACGAGATTTGGGAAGAAGCTAAAAAACAAGAGTAATCGCTAAGGCAAAAGGCAAAAGGCAAAAGGAAAAAGTAGAAAGGCAAAAGGTAAAAGGGAGGAAGGATTATTGATTAAGAATGCTTGGTAATAGTAATTGTCGCAGGCTCACAGTTACAGATGGCAGTTTAGCAATTTGACATATCAATCTGTCTTCAATCTCATATCAATCTAACTCAATCTAATTCAGTCTTCCTTAATCTTCTTCATCAGCCAGCTCATATTTTCCGCCAGCGTTCGGATGGTATTTATACCTTCTTCGTCTTGCAGAACATCTCCTTTGTTTTTGCCAAAAGCGAAGTTCCAGTAGCTGGAGCCGGGTACGATCATCTGGTTGATCAGGAAAAAGCGGTTTATGGTATCGAAAGTGGGTAAAGCACCGCCACGGCGCACCGAAATTACTCCGGCACCAACTTTTCGTTTTAACAGGTGGCCGTTGCCACGTGTAACATAACCGGCCACATCCATCAGGGCTTTTATTTCGGTGCTTACATCGGCAAAATAAACCGGCGTACCCAGAATAATGCCGTCGGCTTCAATCATTTTTTCGATGCAAAGATTCAGCAGATCGTTTTTTATGTGGCATTTCCGGTCCTGAATTTCGCGGCATTTTCCGCATGCCGTACAACCGTGTACCGGTTTATTTCCCAGCTGAACAACTTCAGTTTCTATTCCTTCTGCCTGAAAGATCTTAAATGTTTCTTCTATTAATAGCGATGTATTTCCGTTGCGTCGCGGGCTTCCGTTAATGGCTACTACTTTCATGAATTTGATTGATAATTGTTGAATTGCTAAATTGAAAAACTGATAAATTGTTTATTGTCCGAATACGTAGGCGATAATATTGGCTCCCATTCTCAGTGCTTTTTGCCGCAGGTCTTCCGGATCGTTATGTACGTCGATATCTTCCCAGCCGTCGCCCAAATCGGTTTCGTATGTGTACAAACAAACCAGCCTGTCGTTTACAAATAACCCAAATGCCTGTGGCGTTTTATTATCGTGCTCGTGTATTTTCGGAATACCTTCGTTAAAATCGTATTTCTGATGAAAAATCTCGTGCGAAGGAGGCAATTCCACAAACTCCTGATCGGGGAAAACCTTTTTCATTTCGCGACGGATGTATTCATCCAGCCCGTAATTATCGTCTATATGTAAAAAACCACCGCCTTCGAGGTAAACACGCAAATTCATTGCGTCGCTTTCCGATAAAATAATGTTACCGTGCCCGGTTAAATGTACAAAAGGGAAATTAAACAACTCGGGGCTGCCAATTTCAATGGTCGATGGTTCCGGATTTATATTGGTGTGCAGGTTTTCGTTGCAAAACTCAATGAGGTTGGGCAGGGCAGTAGGATCGGAATACCAGTCGCCGCCTCCATTGTATTTCAGCAAAGCAATTTTTACACTGCTGCCTTGTGCGGCTCCTCCCAGCGTAAAAAGCAAAAACAGGAACAGAAATGAAATTCTCATCAATAAAATTTTCCGAAAAATACGATTCCTCGCGGAGATGAGAAAATGCAATTGAAAATCAATTACTACCTGGCAGAAATATTAACTTTCCATTCCTCCCCGCATCAGCAAATCAAGTGCTTTGTCCAGCGAGCCGGCCGCAGTTATTTCTCCCGAGTTTACAAAGAAAATTTCATCGGCACTTTCAATGGTGTTTAGCCGGTGTGCAATAATAACTTTTGATGTTGATGCCGGCAGATTGTTGATGATTTTTTCAAGTTGTTGCTCGGTAACGGTATCGATATTTGCCGTGGCCTCGTCGAGGATGAGCAATTCCGGTTTTCGTAAAATGGCGCGCATAAAAGCGATCAGCTGTTTTTGCCCCAGGCTTATTCCGTCGCCTGTCATTTGTATAGGCGTTTCCAAACCACTGTCGAAACGTTGCAGCAAACTTCCCAGTCCGGCTTCTTCAAGCGATTGTTGCAGCTCATCGTTGCTTAAAGCCGACATGTTTTCGTTTCCGTATAAAATACTTTCGCGTACCGTGCCCGAGAACAAAATGGGGTCTTGAAGAATCACCCCGATTTTTGCAGTTCTTTCAGCAGGATCATAGGATTTTATGTCTTTGCCATCCAGCAGGATCGTGCCTTTTGTAGCGTCGTACAAACGAGCAATCAACGATGCAGTAGTTGTTTTACCACCTCCGGTTGGCCCGATAAAAGCGTAAGTTTTGCCACGCTCCAAATCGAAGCTAACTTTGTGCAGCACCTCTTTGCCGTTTGGGTAGCAAAACGAAACGTCGTTAAAGTTTACCAGCGAAGCGTTTTTTTGTACTTCCGTTTCCTTTGCAACTTCCAGGTTATTATCCAACGAAAGCAGATAGGAAATGCGATCCCACGCAGCCAAAGCTTGTTGAAAGTTGGCCCAAAGTATGGCCAGTTGCCGCAAAGGATTATAAAAGTTCATTACATAGGCAATAAAACTAATCAGCAAACCAACGCTAAAATTACCCTGAATAATGAGGTAGATACCCAGCGCCAAAACAATTAGTTGCCCAAGGTTGGCGGCAAAAGTATAAACCGGGTTAAGGATGTTGTTGGCAATTCCGGCATAAACCGAGTGTTTATAATTTTCCTCGTTCGCGGCGGTAAAACGTTTTCTGAAATAGTCGCGGCGGTTAAAAGCCACCACCACTTTAAAATTCGCCAGGCTTTCCTGAATTTCGGCAGAAAGGTCGCCCAGACTTTTTAAACTGGCCTCGTTTTTCCGGCGTATCCACGGCGAAATAATTCTTGTGAAAACCAAAAGAAACAGGGCAGGCGAGAGTGCTGCCAATCCCAGTGGCAGATTGATTACCAGAAGCAGAATTCCGGCACCGGTCATGGTAATTATGCCGCCAATAAAACGCATCAGCGATTGCGAAAAGAACTCGTTTACCTTTTGCGTGTCGTTGTTGATGCGCGATATCAGGTCGCCCGATTTGTTTTGGTTAAAGAAGTCGAGCGGCAATTCCTGCAGCTTATGAAAAACCGAATTACGAAGGCTGTACAACATGCGTTGCCCAATGCCGCCCATCATAATCATTTGAGCGTAATTCACAAAAAATGCCACCACGTACATCGTTAGCAATATACCGGCAAAAAGTAAAATCCCGTGGTAATTTTTGTTTTGCACATAATGGTCAACGGTATGTCCGATTATGTATGCGCCAGCCAGGTTTAGTGCGGCATTTATCGCAATTGCTGTAAAAGCGACGATCAGGTTACGCCGTTCGCCACTAATAATCGCCACCAGTTTCTTTAGCGATTTCAGAAACGGAAGCTTCTTCTCGTTTTTATCGGGTATTCGATTCAGATTATAATTCATACTATTAAAATTGTTAGTTTTTAACGGTATAGTATGGAACTCGCACGTATTTTAACAATCTTCCTGGGTGTAATGTATTACATGCTCGTTTCATAGTGGCTGGTACTTTTTTGTGAGTTATAAATCTGAATGTATTCGGGCGAATGTTCTTTCAACCTTTCGTGGTTACCACTTGCTACCACTTCGCCTTCCATAAGAAGAATGATTTGGTCGAATCCGGTAACCGGAGCTATTTTTTGTGTAATGGAGAGCAGCGTAAGCTCTGGGTAATTCTGATGAATATTAGCCAGGATTTTATCTTCGGTTTTACGGTCAACCCGCGAAGTAAAATCGTCGAGCAAAAGTATTTTTGGATTTAAAGCCAGTGCACGCGCCAGCATAATTCGCTGTTTTTGCCCACCCGAAAGACTGGTTCCGCGCTCCGAAACAATGGTGTTTAAGCCGTCGGGTAAGGTTTTTATAAAATCAGCCAGTTCAGCAGTGGCAATGGCTTTGTTTAAATCTTCATCCGAAACCTGGTCGTTAAACGCGATATTTTCGTGCAGGCTCATGTTAAAAATCACATTATCCTGAAAAACAAAACCAAGTTGCCGGTTTAAAACTTCGGTGGAATAATCTTTAACCGGAATATTGTCAATGGTGATCGATCCTGAATCGGGCGAAATTAGATTGGTAAGCAAATAAAGTAACTGACTTTTTCCGGCTGCTGTTGGCCCGATAATCGCCGTTTTGCTTCCGGCTTTTATATCGAACGAAATATTTTTCAGCACTGGTTTTTTGTCAAAACTCAGCGAAATATTCTGCAGTTTTATATTGCCGGTGATAGCTGTTTCAACTGTTCCCTCATCAACCGGTGGCGGAGCATCCAAAACCTGCCTGATCCGGCCGTAAGAAGCCGTTGCCGAGGCGATAATATTGCTCATAAAACCGATCATCATAATCGGGAAAATCAGCATCATAACGTAACTGTTGAATGCTGCAAAATTACCCAGCGTGAGTGTTCCTAAAACCACATAATGCCCGCCAAGCGCCAGAATGATAACAATGGCAAAGTTGGCAACAAATGTTACAATGGGAATGAGCACCGAAAACAGGCGAACAATGGCAAGCCCCAAATCGCGCGATTCCACATTTTTTTCTGCAAACTTGAGAATTTCGGGCTGTTGCGAGTTCAGAACCCGAATAAGTGCCGAGCCCAGAATACTTTCGTTTATTACCCGGTTGAGGGCATCGATAACTTCGCGGCTAAGCTTAAAAAGCACTTTTACTTTTTTGAATACAAGATAAAAGGCCACCGACAAAATTGGTACGATGGTGAGCACTGCCAGCGCCAGTTTCCAGTTGATAGAAATAAGTAAAACAGCAACCCCTACAATGATAAACAACGACGAGATGATGGAAACAAATGCCTGCGATACAAACATTTTTACCGAATCCATATCGGAAGTCAGGTTGGTTAATAATTTCGATGGATTAGCTTTTAAAATAAACGAATAACTCTGTTTTGAAATCTTGTCCGACAGTTTATTACGCAGGTCTTTGGCAACTTTTTCGGCAGCTAATGTTTGCACCACTCCCTGAAGAAAAGTAAAAATAAATATGCCTGATGCCGCCAGAATAAATTCGGTTATAACCGTTTTTGCATCAAACTGGTTAGCTGTAAATGAGTCGATTCCGCGTGCAATTATTCGCGGAATAAGCAGGTTAATCCCGCTACCGGCCAGTGCCATTATTATTAATGCGGTTACCAATGCTTTGTATGGTCCCAGCACCTGAAACAGGCCTGCCCGCTGTTTTCCTTCGGTTCCTTTTTTTTGTTGGGTTTTGCGCATCTTAAAAATTGTGGTGCAAATCTACCCAATTAAACCGTTTAAAGTCAAAAATGATTAATAGGATATGGATTAATTAAAAAAAAAGTTTTTCAACTGGTATAACTCGTGAGAAACTTCAAGAAAATAAGTCTTCAAAAGAAAAGGGATTTCAAAGCAGTGCCAAGAAATCCCTGAAGTATTATTTATTCGAAGAACGTTCGTAACGCAAAGCCTCAATCCCGATCAAAGCATCGGGATTTCGTCACTCATTGCTGAGTACTTCGATACTTTCGAAACGTTGTTTGTCAGTATCTTTGCACTTCTTGTTACTCGTGTCGAAGTGCTTCAACCGGATTACGCGTGGCAGCTTTATAACTTTGCACCGAAACGGTAAGCAATGCAATGGCAATGGTCAGAATTCCGGCCAGTGCAAAAATCCACCAATGCAGTTCGGTTTGGTAGGCAAAATTTTGCAGCCAGCTGCTCATTACATACCATGCCAGTGGCGATGCAATTACAAACGAAATTAGTACCCATTTGATAAAGTCTTTGTTCAGCATGGCCAGAATTTGCGAAACTTTTGATCCGTTTACTTTGCGAATGCCGATTTCTTTTCGCTTTCGTTCGATGGCAAAAACCGACAGACCAAACAAACCTATGCAGGCAATAAATATGGCAACAAACGAAAAGTACTGGAACAGTCCGGAGATGCGGAGTTCCGAGTTGTACATCTCTTGCAGTCGCTGATCAAAAAAGCCGAGTTCAATGTTGGAGTCAGGAATAATTGTTTTCCAGTTTTCCTTTATTGCGGCAAGCGTTTGGCTAAAATTTTCGGGTCTTATTCGCATGATCAGAACATTGGGATTATCGTTTAACGGGATCATTACCATCGGCTCAATTCCTGATCGTAACGATTCGAAATGAAAATCTTTTGCCACTCCCACAATTCGTGCTCTGTCGCCACCATTTCTGCCAAAGTATTTCTGAACAGGATCCGTCATTTTCATTCGGCGAATGGCTTCCTGATTGAGGATTACTTCGTTTGCAAGTTCTCTTTCTTCATCCTCCTGTAACTCGGTGGAAGGAGAGAAACTTTGTCCTTCGGCCATTGGAATTCCCAGTGTTTCGAAATACTCACGGTCAACACGCATAGCGCAAATCAGTACTTTGTTTTCCGGGTCTTTGCCTTGCCAGTCGTAACCCCACGAGGAGTTGCCTCCCCAAAACGGAAGTTTATCCGCTTTTGTAAGGTTTTCAACGCCGCTAATATTTTTTAGTGATGCCGAAAGCGCTTCGTGTTTTGTTTTTGTCGCATCATCAAGATTAATGTAAACCAGGTTGTTCTGGTTATACCCCAAATCGTAATTATTGATGAATTTGAGTTGTGAATTTACTGCTATGGTGCAAATAATCAGAATGATTGACAATGTAAACTGAACCACCACCAACAAGCTTCTGAAACTGATTCGGTTGGCACTTTTTCGGGCAGCTTTTTTTAATACCCGCGCCGGTGCAAACGACGAAATGTACAACGACGGGTAGGCCACCGATAAAACGAGTGTGGTCAGGATCGTGGCAATCAGCATGTAAATAAGGTATTTATTACCCAGTAACGACAAGGAAATATGTTTGTCGGCCAATTGCCGAAAAAGAGGTGTAAACACCAGTACTAAACTAGCGCCCAGTATAATGCTAATGCCAATCATCAGTCCCTTTTCGTAGAAAAACTGCGATGTTAGATTGGCTTTTGTAGCTCCCAATACTTTGCGGATTCCAACTTCGGGCCGGCGGGTTTCGGAGCTGGCAGTGGAAGAATTTACAAAATTGATGGATGCAATAAGTATTATTATGAGCGCAATGGCCAAAAACTGGTAAATGTATTGTATGCGGTTATTTTCTCCTGAGAAATTATACAAATGGCGTTTGGCATACGGAAACAGGTAAATGGAGGTACTTTCCTGTCCTTTTTCCTGCAAAAAGCCGGTCAGTTTGCTTTCCAGTTGATTGGCGTCAGCGTCTTTGGTTAGCAGCAGACAGGTAAAAGGCCAGTTATTTCCCCAGCGTGTGAGATCGGCACCCAGTTGTTCGGCTAACTTTATAGATGCCAAAATATCAAACTGAGTAGATGAATGATCTTTGGGATAGTCGATAATCGCTCCAACCGTTAGGCTGTACGTGCCGTTAATCGTTAGCATTTTGCCAATTGGCGATTCATTGGGAAAAAATAACCGGGCAATTTTAGGAGTGATCAAAATTTTGTCGGGAGCCTGAATTGCATTTAGATCTCCTTCAATCAGATCGAACGAGAAAATATTCATAAACTCCTGGTCGGCGAGCGTGAGGCTTATGTCCTTGTATTCGGTGGTTTCGTATTTTACGGGCAAACCGTAGAGATTGGTATAAGTGGTGGCGTTTTCAATTTCAGGGTAGGTTTGTTTTAATTCGTTAGCCAACGGAAAAGGTGTGCATCCGGTGTACAGATCCTGTCCGTCGGAAAACTCCTGGTGTTCGTAAACCTGGTACATCTGTCCGAGATTGGCATTAAATTTATCGAAACTGAGCTCGTCAACCACCCAAAATAGGATAAGCGTTGTAACGGCAATTCCGATGGCTACACCGCCAGTGTTTAAGAACGAAAAGAATTTGTTTTTCAGGATGTTTCGCCATCCCAGTCTGAGGTTACGTTTAAATTCTGACATAGTAATTGTTTTTGGTTTTTGTGGCGCTCAATCCGGTTTCAGGGAATTTGAGCAGTGTTTTTTGTATAGTAACCGCTTAAAGCATAATTTCTCTCAGTTCCTTTTTTACTTCCTGGGTAATTACCATTCCGTCGAAAAGGTTGATAACGCGGTGCGCGTATTCCGAATCACGAAGCGAGTGTGTTACCATTACAATGGTGGTTCCTTCCTGGTTAAGTTCACTGAGCAATTGCATCACTTCCAGTCCATTTTTCGAATCGAGGTTTCCGGTGGGCTCATCGGCCAGAATAAGTTTAGGATTGGCTACCACTGCACGGGCAATAGCCACACGTTGCTGCTGACCTCCGGATAGTTGTTGCGGAAAATGTTTTTTGCGGTGACCGATTTTCATCCGCTCCAGCACTTCCTCAACACGCTCTTTTCGTTCGCTGGCTTTCATTTTTAAATAAATAAGTGGAAGCTCAACGTTTTCAAAAACGGTTAACTCGTCAATCAGGTTAAAACTCTGGAACACAAAACCGATGTTTCCTTTTCGCAGCATGGTTCGGTTACGTTCTTTTAGTTGACCTACTTCTTCATTGTCGAAAAAATACTTTCCTGATGAAGGATTGTCGAGCAGCCCGATAATATTCAGTAATGTTGATTTGCCGCAGCCGGAAGGACCCATTATGGCTACAAATTCGCCGCTTTTTACATGCAGGTTAACATCGTTTAGCGCACTGGTTTCAATCTCATCGGTTCGAAAAACTTTTGAGAGCTTGTTTGTTTTGATCATTGTTTATGGCTTTTGTTCGTTATAAAAGTTAATTGCTTTTTAACTAAGACGATACAAAATGCCACACGTTACAATTTCATCGAAAAAGTATTTCGAGTTTCATCAAAAAAACCAAATTAAGCGGTTCTTAGCACCGGTGACTATTGCAGCGGAGTAAGCGGCGTTGTTGGATCGTTGCGCTCGGCAAGATTGAAATACTGAAACGCCTGAAATGTAAACGGAATAACCAATAAAACAGTAGTAATCACCGATGAAATAGCGTTTAATACCCAATACCAGTTCGGATAATCAGCCGGATTGGTAATTTCAGTTGATAAAATCGAGGATGAAACGCCCATGATCATCGAAGGAATAGATAATACAATACCAACAGCATACACAATAATTATGGCAACCAGATTAATCAAAAGTGTATTCCACCAGCTTGAATTCACCAGTTTCCACGAGCGACTGAGTGCATCACTAATTCCTCTCTTTTCGAAAATAAGGATGAAAACAACCAACGAGAAGGTATTGGCAAAATACAATCCGGGAAGAAGGCACATCATAGCACCAAAAAATACAATGATTACAAATATGAGGTTGGCTCCGAGTGCCAGAAGGCTGTTCGCAAAAAATTTTGAACTGATATCGGTCAATTGAAAATTTCCTTTTCCGTGTTTTATGTAGGCTTCAAGGTAGCTGTAGTAGGTGCCCACCAGCAGCGACTGCACAAAAAGGCCAAAAAACACGAACATAAACAGGTTCAGGTAGAAAGGGCCAATATCGGCCATAAGACTTTCCGGATTGGTAAGGTCGAACTGACTTAACACATTGCGCTGAAAATAAACCTGTGCTCCGGCATATAGTATAACAAAAGGCAAAACATAAATGCCAATCATCCGAAAGATCGGCTTTGCTTCTTGTTTTAAAAAATCAAATGAATCGGAAATTACAACGCCTAGGTCGCGCTGTTTACGAAATCGGATATCTTTTTGCTCCATGAAATAAAAAATGCTTTACTCAAATGTTTTTACATCAATCTGATATTTGTTACGGTCGCTCGAACTTCTCGATACTAATTCGCCAAGGAATCCGGCCAGAAAAAACTGAGCTCCGATTATCATCGATGTTAAAGCAATATAAAAATAGGGGCTGTCGGTAACTAAGTGTCCGGTTATGCCGTGGTTTAGCTGAATAATTTTTTGAATGCCAAGGTAGGCGGCAGAGGCAAAACCAATAATAAAAATCAGTGCACCCAGAATACCGAAAAAGTGCATGGGGCGTTTTACAAAACGCGAAATAAACATTACTGAAAGCAAATCAAGCGGGCCACGAACAAAACGTTCGAGCCCAAACTTGGTTACTCCGTATTTTCGCTCGGCATGTACCACCACTTTTTTCGCCAATATTTTTGTAGCCGGCCCATTTTGCCAGAACCGGGATATAGCGGTGCATTTCGCCGTAAACTTCAATGCTTTTTATAACGTTTTTACGATAGGCTTTCAGGCCGCAGTTCATGTCGTGCAACTTAATGCCGCTCATTCGCCGAACGGTCCAGTTGTATAATTTACTAGGCAGGTTTTTCGTAAGAACCGGGTCGAAACGTTTTTTCTTCCAGCCCGAAACCAAATCGAAACCGTCTTCTTTAATCATCCGGTACAGTTCCGGAATTTCATCGGGGCTGTCCTGCAAATCGGCATCCATGGTAATTACCACATCGCCTTGCACAGCATCGAAACCGCAATATAATGCGGCTGACTTTCCGTAATTACGCCTGAACTTAATTCCTTTTATACACGGATTTTCTTTCTGAAGATGTTCGATTACGTCCCACGAGTTGTCGTGGCTGCCGTCGTCAATCATCATAACTTCGTAAGAGAAGTTATTCCCGTCCATCACCTTCTTTATCCACGCTGCCAACTCGGGCAGCGACTCTTCCTCGTTAAACAGGGGAATAACTACGGAAATATCCATTAAAAACGCTTTTGTATATTATTAATATGAATCTTCAACTTTCTTTTTAACAATTGCCGCAACAATTAGCGAAATTATACCACCGCCAATTATACCAGTAAGGGCTGCCTGGCGCAAAGTTTTAGCAATAGTAGGAATTTCTTTAAATTGTTCCATAGCCTGGTCGATACTTGCATCCGGAACGCCACGGCTTTCCATAAATTCCAGGGTTTTTTGCTGCATGATGGCCATCAGGTTCTCCATATAATCAGGAGCAATAAAACTGTGGAAAATATAGCTGTACATAAGCAGAATTACAGTTGAAACAATGGTTACCAACATAACAAACTTAAAAGCCTCGGTAAAACTAATGTAACCGTCAAATTCTTTATTACGGTAATTTTTTGCAAATACAAATAGTACAACAAAAGAAATTATCAGTGATAATACCGCCACAATTAACGACCCAAAAATTCCTAATGATTCCATAATACCGCCGGCCCAAATAACTACATTAAGGAAAATGGAGATTAAAGCCGCGTAAAGGCCATAGGTTAACGATGATTTAAGTAAAGGAGAAGATTTTTGTTCCATGATGTTTGTTTTAATTATAGGTTTGACAAATATAAATGATTTTTTGTAGCATTTGCGTAAAACTATGTATAGTTACACAACGGTTTTTGGGCCCGCTTTTTTCACATAATTTCTAAAAATGTTGGGATTGCCCCGTGTGGCGTAAAAAAATGCTTAAAAATTTTCATTCAGTTGTATTTCATTTTCAATCTGATAAGTATTTATTCGACGTTTAAAATTACGTGACTGAACGATTTTGTTTGGCGGAAGAACAAAATTTTCTACTTTTGTCGCCGGGTAAGTCCTGTGCGACCAGCTCCCGCCGAATCCCCCCAGGGTCGGAAGGCAGCAAGGGTAGGCGGTTGTAGCGGTGCGACACAGGTAGCTTACCCACTTTTTTCGAAAAGAAAAAGCGTTCAGAAAAGTGGTGAAAAGTTTAAAAAAGGTATTGCAGAATTAAAAATTAATTCTTTCCTTTGCACCCGCTGATTTGAAACAGCAACGTTCTAACAAAAGATTGGAATAATAAGCCGAATTAGCTCAGTTGGCCAGAGCACGTGATTTGTAATCTCGGGGTCCCCAGTTCGAATCTGGGATTCGGCTCATTTAAAGATATTTTGGGAAGATACCGAAGCGGTCAAACGGGGCAGACTGTAAATCTGTTGGCTCAGCCTTCGTAGGTTCGAATCCTGCTCTTCCCACTAAGGGAATAACTAAACAAGTTGTTCCCTTTTTTTATGGTTTTCTATCTTTTGCAGATGCTGATTTAAAACAACAACGTTCTAAAAAAATAATGAAATAATGCCGAATTAGCTCAGTCCCGATAAACCAGAAATTTTTAATTTCATAGTTTATCGAGGATGCTCGAAAATCCAAAAGATTTTCGGCATTGGCCACCGCAACAAAGTTTCGGAACCAGAGCAAGTATTTGATGTCTCAAATAAAAATTTGGCAAAAAAATATTATGCCGAATTAGCTCAGTTGGCCAGAGCACGTGATTTGTAATCTCGGGGTCCTCAGTTCGAATCTGAGATTCGGCTCATTTAAAATATTTTGGGAAGATACCGAAGCGGTCAAACGGGGCAGACTGTAAATCTGTTGGCTCAGCCTTCGTAGGTTCGAATCCTGCTCTTCCCACAAAAGGGAATAACTGAAAAGTTGTTCCCTTTTTTTATGGTTTTTTTACCCCGTTTTTACAAACTCATACTAATTAAAAAAGTAGCGGCAAATGCAATAATGGCATACAGTTCAGGGAATACGGCAAGTACCATTGTTTTTCCAAAAATATCGTGGCCCGAGCCAATGCCGGCAATTCCGTTTGATGTTACACTTCCCTGGTTAAGTGCCGAGAAAAAGCCAACAAAACCCAGTGTTAAACCGGCGGCCATTATGGCCACTCCTTGCAGCATGGTCATTTCATCTGTAATAATTCCCTGGCTGTTAATGATGAAAAATCCGGCAAAACCGTATAATCCTTGTGTTCCGGGCAAGGCGCTCAATAGCAGGTAACTACCAAATTTGTCGGGTTTCTTCTTCAAAGCGCCAACCGTGGCATTTCCTCCTTTCGAGACACCAACAGCACTTCCAATTCCCGAAAAAATAAGCATTATCGCTAAACCTATATAGGCTAAAATAACTGCAGTTGTCATAATCGTAGTTGTTTAAAGTTTATTTCTATTTAATTCATCCTTAATCATTCATCTTTAATCCTTCCAAACGGTTTATATTCTTCGCCACCGCCTTTAAATCCGGCATTTTTGTAAAACTCCACAAAGGTTAAACGCATGGGATGTACAAACGAACCAAGCGATGAAATAAGAATATTTAATGTATGTCCCAGCAAAAGGAAAACCACAAAAAATACCGGGCCCAATAGCTTCGACGAGCCTAATATTTGTAAGCCAATATCGTTAATAACAAAGCCCAGAATGGCACTCGACAAGCCCAAAGCAAACAACCGGATGTACGAAAGCAAATCGCCAAAAATGCCTGTAACGGTTGAATACACGTCCCAAACTCCTTTGCCAAGGCGTGCAAAAATATTCACGCCCGGATCGCTGAAAAAGAGTACAAAAAATCCGCCCAGCGCTATTACTCCGTATAAAATGTTTTTGTTTTTAGGAATGATTCCGGCACCGGAAAGCAACACATAGGCAATGCTGCCGATAAGAATTATCAGCCAGCCATAAGTTGCCAGGGCGTAGCTAAAACCGAACTGTTTGGTTTGGTTGGTGGCTTTAATAAACAGTCCGAAAATGATTTGAATACCACCTAAAATCAAGGAGAGGTTGAACATCTTATTCGGATCTAAAAAGAGGTGGCGAACCTGATCGGTTAACGCGAAATTTGTTTCAATAAGGTTTATGCCAAAGAAAGTTCCTGAAATTGCTCCGAACAAAATGGTAGCAACACCTAAAAACTGTATCAGGCTTAAATACGGTTTAAATTCCGGTTTGGCTTTTAGTTTGTACAAACCACCGCCAATTACAAACAGTAATCCGTAGCCGGCATCGCCCAGACAGAAACCAAAAAACAGCATAAAAAACGGCGCAAAAAATACGGTTAAATCAAGTTCTGCATAATCGGGAAGCGAGAACATGGAACCGATAGGCTCAAATAATTTACTGAACCGATTGTTTTTTAGCAACACCGGAATTTTATCGTCGGGTTTGGCTCGGCGCGAAAAATAAACTGCATCACTTTCTTTTAAAAATTGGTTTAGCGCCGGTGTTTTAGTGTGCGGAACCCAACCTTCAAGAACCATCAATTTGTCTTCAGCCTCTTTATTGGTGTTTCGTATTACTTTGTCGAATTCCAGCGAACGAATCAGAGTCGTTTTTTCTTCTTCCAGCAAATAAACGGAGTTGTTGGCGTAGCTGTCTAAAGTTTCGTTAATTGCTTTAATTTGTTCCGCTGTTTCACTGATTTGTTTTTGAATTGCAGCGTAGGGAAGTGGTGGTAATTGCAGTTCTTCGGCATCCAATTCGATGTCTTCTTCGTTTCGTTTGATGTACATAAAAAGCACCTGGCTGCCTGTTTCAGAAATAATTGCTATGGGCAAATTGTTTTGTTCCAGCTCGTTGTATTTCTTTTTTGAGAGACTATAAAAATGGATGTGAATTCTTTCATTTTTAAGCTGTTCGATTAATTGCGGCGAAAAGTTTCCCCATGGTAACGCTTTTTGGGCGGCTTTTGTTAACGATTCCAGCTGGCCTTCCAGTTCTTCCAGCTCCTTTTGTTTTTTGGTCAGGTCATCCAAAATTTCCGGGGCTGAATATAAGCCAGGTTTTTCCGCTGTTTCATTCTCCCTTTTCTCTAGAAAGTTGATGGCTTGCTCGTATTTTTTTAATGCGGCAATTTTTATTGTGGTTTCTTCCGAAAGCTCAACGTCGCGCTCAGCAATGTGCACAAGGCCCAATCTGTTCAGTTCAATCAGGAAATCTTCGTATTCCCTGTGAAAAACCAGAAACGTATATTTTAACATCGGAACAATCATACTGTCGCTGCTTTCTGTTTTTGCTGACGTTTTTTTACAATCTTCTGTGCCGATTTCGAAAGGTTTTCCTCGTCTTCCAGAAAACGTTTTATTTTCCGGATCGCATCTTCGTAACCCGGAATTTGTACTTTTTCGTAGAGATTTACCTTTTGCGTGGTTTTCTTTCTGGCCCTGTCGAGCAAAGCCGCTTTACGCGCGTAAAACTCGCGCTCGGTAACAATACCGGCCAGTTCTTTTACAAACGAAATACCCGCCGGAAACCAATCGGGTTTTAAAAACAGGCTGAAATCTTTCTCCTTAAAAACAATTTCTTTTATAACAGGAATAGCGATTCCTGCTATTTTTTTGCTCGTAATGCTAACGTTTTCAATTCTAATTAATTCGGGTATAAACTCATTCCACAAACCTGCCGAAAGCTCCTGTTCGCTAATTCTCATTTTTAATTGTTGGTCGAGAACATCGGTTCGGTCTTTCGCCTTTTTTACCTCCAAACGAAGAGCGGCTTCCTTGTTTTTTAAGGTAGGCAGCGCCTTAAGCCTGATCTTCAGTTGTTTGTTCAGGTTGTGTAGGGCTGTTTTGTTATATTGAAATTTTATTGCCAATTTTTTGTTTTTAACGATTTACACCGGAAAAACCAGAATCGGAATATTTGCTTTTGCCACCAATGTTGCCACCAGGTCGGTGTGAAACAATTTGTATAATCCGGAATGTTTTATTTTCGACAGCGAAATAATATCAATGTTCTTTTTGTCAACAAATTCTTCAATACCTTTAAGTAAGTTCTTACTTTCGAAAAGCTCGCACTTGATGTGGTACGCGCTGTAATCTCTTTCGAGCATCGCATTTAATTCCTTCACTTTTTGCTGGTGTAGCTCATCATTTTGCATGTCGAAATGAACACAGAAGATTTTTTTCTTGATTGGCTCCAGTATCTTGAGTAATTTGTTCAGCGATGAATTATCAGAATCGTAAAAATCTGTTGAGTACAATACGTTTACCTCTTCTTTCCCTTTGAAAACTGCAGAGAAAGGAACGGCCAAAACTGAGTGATGAGTTTGCTCGATAACCTTAATCAGTGTTTTTCCCAGGAATTCACCGTCGGCATGTTTTGTGGCACGCGTTCCCATTAAAATTATATCGGGATTGTGGCGTTTGCACGATGCTGTAATTACGTTTTCAGGAGTGCCTTTTAACATGCGATAGTGCAATTTTACGGCATTAAAAAGTTCCGGAGGAACTTGCTTTTTGAGCTCCCTGCTAAAGTCAACCAATTTTTGCTGTGCCTTTCTATGGGCTTCTTTCAGCTCCATCCGAACATATTTTTCCCACGAGGTGGTATGGCGGCTGGGTTCATTAAAATTCGGGTCGGGATAAACGTATAAAATCTTGATCTCAGCATTTTGTTTTATTGCCAGCCCAATGGCATATTTGCATAAATCGATGCAGTCTTCGCTTAATTTTACCGGAAGGAGAATTTTTCTAAGGTTGGTAAAGCTCACATCATCTTTAACTTTGTCGAGGTCGTATTCTTTGTGTAGCTGCAAAAGCCGGGCAATAGCTTTTTCCGATTGCCGGGCCTTCACTTTTAGGAGCACTTCATCGGGATTGTATCGCTCACCCGGGGTCATTCCCTCGTTGGTGAAAAATACTTCAATCCCTTTTTCTTCCAGCTTATCTTTTACAAAAGATCCCAGCTGAGGTGTCGAAATCCTAAGGATTGTAACTAATTGGTTTTCCATAACAACTCCATTTAATCATTCATTTTATCTGTTTTCCGTATTTCTCAACCAACTCGGCTTTAATGCCTGTTTCGGCGTGCGAGAAATATTTATCGAATAGTTTCCATGCGGTATCAATCATCGTATCAATTTCGATATTAATGTCGATGGCCAGCAGTTCGGTTGCATAATCTTTGGCAAAACTCATGGCGCGTTTGTCGTAATCGGTCAGGTCGAAACCGTTTTCAATTTTGGTTTTGGCATTGGCAGCATCGGCATATAACCGGATGGCCGCATTCATTACCTGCGGATGATCTTCGCGTGTTTTTTTGCCAATTACCAGTTGTTTCAGGCGCGATAAACTTCGGAACGGATCGATGATAACTTTTCCTATGTCGGTTTCTTTACGCAGGAAAAGCTGTCCTTCGGTAATGTATCCGGTGTTGTCGGGAATGGCATGGGTAATATCGCCGCCCGAAAGTGTGGTAACCGCAATAATTGTTATCGAGCCGCCATCGGGGAACTGTACCGCTTTTTCGTAAAGTTTGGCCAAATCGCTGTATAACGAACCGGGCATACTGTCTTTCGACGGGATTTGGTCCATACGGTTCGAAACGATACTCAGCGCATCGGCATACAAAGTCATATCGGTTAGCAGCACCAGTACATTCTGATTCTTTTCAACGGCAAAATATTCGGCAGCCGAAAGGGCCATATCGGGAACCAGCAAACGCTCAACCGGTGGATTTTCGGTGGTGTTAACAAAACTGATAATGCGGTCGATGGCACCGGCATTTTCAAACAGGTTTTTAAAAAACAGGTAATCGTCGTTGGTAATTCCCATGCCGCCCAAAATAATTTTATCGGCTTTTGCACGTAAAGCTACCATTGCCATAACCTGATTGTAAGGCTGATCCGGATCGGCAAAAAACGGAATTTTCTGACCGGTTACCAAGGTGTTGTTCAGGTCGATTCCTGCAATTCCCGTGGCGATTAACTCCGAGGGTTGTTTTCGGCGAACCGGATTTACCGAAGGGCCACCAATTTCTACCAATTTACCATCTACTTCGGGGCCGCCGTCAATTGGCTGCCCGTAGGCATTAAAAAATCGTCCGGCCAGTTCGTCGCTAACTGCCAGTTGCGGAGCATGGCCTAAAAATACCACTTCGGCGTTGGTAGGAATTCCTTCCGTTCCCGAAAAAATCTGAAGCGTTACCAGGTCGCCTTCAATTTTTACCACCTGGGCTAAACGATCGTTTACCAGTGCCATTTCTTCGTTACCAACACCTGTGGCATACAACGAACAGGTTGCTTTTGTTATCTGGTCAACTTTGGTATGTATTTTCTGAAAAGCTGTAGTTTCCATTCTCTTTGCATTTATGGTTGTTCGGTTTCAACAACTGCTTTTTCGTTTAGTATTTCTTCCAGTTCCTTTTCAAATTTTTTGAATTGTTCTGATTCAAACTCCGAGTAATTCATCTGTTTCAGTACGTTTATTATTTTTTTGAAGTAGGGGTTTACTTCCTCAAAATGCTCGAAACTAAATAGGGTTTTATTGATGTTGAGTACTTTTTCGAGCATGTATTGCTGGCGGTTTATTGGCGTTGACGCATCGATTTTATCAAAAGCATCTTGTTGCAGAATTACAAAATCGATTACCTCCGATTTCCAGAATATTTCATGGTATTCTACCGGAACACCATCGTCGCCCAGAATATTTATTTGTTCGTAGGCTTCACGTCCCCTGACAAGGATGTTTCGTGCATCCAAAATATTGTCAACCCATTTCGGAGAAATGGCCTTCGAAACATAATCGATATACTCCGGATATTCGAGGTATTTCGAGTAGCTCTCCACTGCATCGATGGCGGGGTAGCGTTTGCTGTCGGCGCGGTTTTGCGACAGGGCATAAAAACACCGCGCTGCTTTTTTTGTGGCTTCGGTAACCGGTTCTTTCAGGTTACCACCGGCCGGCGAAACGGTACCGATAAAAGTTACCGAACCGGTTTCTCCGTTATTCAGATGTACAAACCCGGCGCGCGAATAGAAGTTAGATATAATAGCGGGCAAATCCATGGGGAAAGCATCGGGGCCGGGAAGTTCTTCCATGCGGTTCGACATTTCGCGCAAAGCCTGTGCCCAGCGCGAGGTCGAGTCGGCCAGCAACAATATTTTCAATCCCATCGATCGGTAATACTCAGCAATGGTCATGGCGGTGTAAACCGATGCTTCGCGGGCTGCCACCGGCATGTTCGAAGTATTGGCAATTATGGTGGTACGTTCCATAAGTTTGCGTCCGGTGCGCGGATCGTCCAGCTCGGGGAATTCAGCAAAAATTTCTACCACTTCGTTGGCGCGCTCGCCACAGGCTGCAACAATAATCATGTCGGCATCGGCTTGTTTCGACAGGGCGTGTTGCAGAACGGTTTTCCCTGTTCCGAAAGGGCCGGGAATAAAACCTGTTCCACCTTCAACTATTGGAGTAAAGCTGTCGATTACACGGATTCCTGTTTCGAGGAATTTTGCCGGGCGCGGTTTGTTTTTGTAGGTCTTTATCGGAACTTTCACCGGCCATTTTTGGATCATCGAAACCTTGTGCTCATTGCTTTCTTCGTCTTCCAATACAGCAATGGTATCCTCGATTTTATAATCGCCGGCAGCTACAATCTTCTTTACCTTAAATTCGCCTTCAAAAGTGAAGGGAACCATAATTTTATGGGCGATCCAGTTTTCGGTAACTTCTCCCAGCCACGATCCGGCCTCCACTTCGTCGCCAACTTTTGCAAGCGGCTTAAAACGCCAGTCTTTATCCACTTCCAGCGGGTGGGTGTAGTCGCCTTTTTGCAGAAAAACGCCTTCCATTTTATCGAGATCGTGTTGGAGACCGTCAAAATTTTTCGATAAAATTCCGGGGCCAAGAATCGCTTCCAGCATGTGCCCTGTGAATTCTACCGGAGTTCCGGTTTTTAATCCGCGCGTACTCTCAAAAACCTGGATATAGGCATTTTCGGAACCGATACGAATAACTTCGGCCATTAATTTTACAGCATGGTGATTAATGTAGCAGATTTCGTTTTGCGATACCGGGCCATTTACTTTAACCACTACCAGGTTTGATATTATTCCGACAACTGTTCCTGTTGTAGCCATATTGTTCTATTTAGTCAGACTGAACTCCGCAGGGAATTCATAATTTGTTTTTAATTCGTCAATGAGTTTGTTCAGCAACTTTTTACCCGTTTCTTTATCCAGCTTCGTCCATCGCTCAATTAGCAGAAGTTTTATAGTAAAAGCCAACACCTTTTCAATGGTGAAAAAGTGAAAGAAGGTGTGCTCATCAAGGTATTCCCATTTTATTTTATCAACTGCTTTTTCTTTTTCCATCCATTCCTTGTCCGATTCGGCAATCTTAAAAAGTTCATCGTGGTAGGGGAGCAGCTCTTCGAAATAATCGGCTTTTAGTTTGTTTTCGATAAGCAGAGAATAGACAGCATCTTCTCCTTGAACTTGTAGCAGATGTGTTTCCGGTTCGTAGTTGTATTGTCTGCAATTAAAAGCGGTAAAAACATTTTTCAGGTTGAGCTCGAAACGAAACCAATTTTGCAGAAATGAATTTGGGCAGTTAAGAGTGTGTTCGAAAAATAATGTTGTAAGTATATTTTTTGCTTCCGGATCGGCCTGTTTTTTATCCATGCCTTTCATCCAGTTAATAAATGTTTTCATATACTCAGGCAGTTGAATTTCTTCATTCTCGGGCGAAAACTGAAATTCCAATTCATGCTTTGTAATGTTGCCGGGGTAGAAGTAAGGCTTGTTTTGTGCGAAAAAAACGTTGATCAGGTTGAGGTTGTCGAAAGGTAAAAAGAGGTATTCAACCAGCTTAAAGTCGGGTGTACTTAGCTGGTGTTGCAGTTCTTCCCTGAAAACGCTACTGGTAACAGGTATTTTGTTCTCATCGAAGAACAAATCGGGAAGTCCGGCAATCAAACAATAATATTCTCTTTTTATCAGCATAACCGAATTTTAAATGGTCCTCAAATCAGTTAAAGCCCGGCGTAAGCGGCTTAAATCATGCTTCTGCGATGTGGCTTTCCGGGTTCTTACGCTGTTTCAACGGCATCAAACAGTAATTTTTTTGTTCCGTCGGTAACGTATTGTTTAAAATAATTTGCAAAGTCTTGTGCGGTGAAACTGATGAGGTAACTGCCATCTTTCGGGCCTATTCTGAAACCTGATTTTAATTTGGGATCTGTTGAAATTTCAATTCCCTTATTCATGGCTTCGGTTGCATTTTTTTGCAGGAAAGCAGTCAAGTCTTTTTGATCATCGGATGGAAGAAGCAGGTGGAGATCGATGCTTTTTCCTGCCTTTGGATCCCATTTTTCAATTAATGCGAGTATGATCTTTTTGATGAAATCGCTGTCGTTAAAGGCTTCGTTAACCGGAGAGTTGATTTGTGCAGTGGTGATAAGCTGTGTAATTTGTTGCTTTAAATGGCTGATAAACTGGCGTGTTGCCAATTGTAATTCGGCTTCCGTTCTTTTTTTGTCTTCGCTGGCTTGTTTTTGTGCTTCGCGAATAATTTCTTCCTGTGTACGTTTTGCCGATCGAATAATGGCATCTGCTTTTTCTTTTGCTTCAGCAATCAGTTGGTCGGCATCGTCTTTGGCTTTAATAATGCCTTCGTTATAGATTTTTTGCGTTATTTCTTCAATGCGGTTAGTCATCGATTATGGTTTTGTAGATTTTAAATAGCATCCAAATCATATTTTTGGGTTACGCCGCCAACGGTAAAAACCGGTTTTTTACACCCGTGAACGATAGCGGAAACAAATTTGCCAATCTTTTTTCCGGTGAATCGCGATTCCTGGTGTGTACGAATAATTACCATTCCGGCGTTTACTTCCTCTATGTAGTCTAATACAGCTGTATGGGTCTCCTTGTCATGAACCTTTAAAATCTTAACTTCACATTCCAGTCCACGCTTTTCGAGCATCTTTCTAATCTTCTCGGCATTTTTGTAGGCTAAACTTTTTCGCTCTTCAATATTTATGTATAATGCTGAAACAATGTGCACTTTTGCTTTAAGTCGTTTGGCAAAAAATGTTGCCCAATACAACCTCTTTTTTGTGTGCTGCGAAATATCGATCGGCACCACGATCGTTTTGATTTCATTTATCGGATATTCTTTGTTCACCGAAAGAACCGGACAATACGATTTGCTCACATACCGACTAATATCGGCTGGTGTCAGGTGCTCGTTGTTGGCGTGTTTACTTTTGTCTATCATTACAAAATCGTAACCACCGCGTTCCGATTCGGCAATTAGTGTGTTGATGATTTTCCCCCAGCCAATTCTTAAAATTATGTTATCAGGAATAGCAGTGCCTAAGCTGTTTTTTACAAACCTTGTAAACTTTTCGAGGGCTGCCTGATGACGTATTTTGTTTCGTTTCGACTTTGGGTTATGAAGTATCGCCGGCCCGGTTTTTATTACATCGAGAAGAAAAATACGCATGTTTAATGCATTTGTAAAATACAAAGCTTGTTTTAAAATGCTTTCTCCATCTTGGTTCTGAGGGATGTGTGCCAGAATACTATTCAATCTATAGTTCATGTCTGTTCTTGTTAAAAATTGTATCCCAATGCAATAAGTAAAGCGTTGTAACAGCTCGATTATGTGTTATTATATACGAAAACGGGGAAATTAGTTACAGAAATCTGATTTGAAACATATTTAATTATGATGTTAAAGCGGGGAGTGATAAGGAGTGAAAAGTACTTAGCGTGATTTATTTTTCCGGGCTACCAGAACAGCGCCAAGAAATACCAGGGCAGCACCAACAATTGTTATGGCCGAAAACCGCTCGTGTTGTACCCATGAAACATTAAGCCGGATTAAAATTCCCATGGTAATAAAAGTAATCATCGGGTTTAAAATGATGATGATGCTTACTTTGTTGGCTTCGGTGTATTTAAGGGCTTTCCCGAGGCAGGTGTATGCAATAAAGGTGTTGGCGCCTAAAAACAACAGTAGTAACCACCAGGCCCAGCTTAGTTCGAGTAACGGCCGAAATTCAACAAAAGGAATGTATAAAAGTGATGGTAGCCCGAACAGCAAAAGGTTTAGGCTTTCGACGGAATAAGTACGAACCAGTTTCTTTTGCAAAATGGCATAAACCGACCAGGCGAGGGCTCCTGAAATGGTGAGCAGAATTCCGAGCTGGTAGGTGTCGGCACTGTCGAAAAAGGCCTGTAACTGGTCGCGGTAGAAAAATGAAAATCCGAACAGGGCTATTGAAAATCCAATGATTTGGTTTCGGAGCAGTTTTTCTTTAAAAATAAGAAAGCCGGCAATGGCTAAAATAAGCGGCCCGGTTTGTATAAAAAGTTGTGCATTGCTGGGAGTTGTGTGGTGGATGCCCAGCATGTAACCCATGTAGTTCCATGAAAGTGCCAGTGCGGCAAGTATCAGCAGAATGGGTGGTTTTATAAGAATTTTGAAGGATGCCGGAGTTTTATAAGCCTGCCAGATGGAGAGCATAATAAAGGCCACCACAAAACGAATCCAAACCACGCTAACCGGATCGACTTTGCGAACGGCAACTTTTAGGGCTACGGCTAAAAAGCCCCAAAAGAAAGCTGTTATTGCAGCGTAAATGATTCCCTTTGTGTGGTTTTGCATAGTATAAATTAAAAACTAAGGCTGTCTCAAAAGTACTTTTTTCGTCATTCTGTCCGTCAGCTGACGGATTCAGAATCTTAATTTGTAGAAATAGACCCTGAAACAAGTTCAGGGTGACGTTTTGTAATAACAATAATACTTTTGCGACAGCCTCGCTATACCTTATGTGCTTATCTTTTAGCGTAATTCTGCACCAAAATCCCGTTGGAAAGCCATAATCAGCTTTTGCATGGTTTTGTCAATCTGCTTGTCTTTTAGCGTTTTGCTATCGTCGCGCAAAATGAAACTTACGGCGTACGACTTTTTGCCCTCAGGCACTCCTTTGCCTTCGTAAACATCAAACAAATCAACTTCGCGCAACAGTTGGCGTTCCATTTTAAAGGCAGCTTCTTTTAACTGGCTAAACTTAACCGATTTATCAAGCAACAAAGCCAAATCGCGACGAACAGCCGGGAATTTCGGTAATTCGTTAAACAATACTTTGTGTTGTTTGTGCGCTTTAAATACACTGTCCCAGTTGAAATCGGCGTAATAAACCGGATTTTCAATCTCGAATTTCTTCAGCCATTTTCCGGCAACAATTCCCAATTTCAGTACAACTTTATTGTTGTAGGTGTAGGCCAGTGCTTCGCTGAATAACTCATCCTCGCAATCGTCAACCTGCATGTTTTCGGCAGATAAACCGAGGCGTTTCAGAATATTTTCAGCGTATGATTTTAAGCCGTAGAACGATGCAGCTTCTTCTTTCATCGTCCAGCTTTCAGCTTCTTTATTACCTGTTACGAACAGTCCAAGATGACTTTCTTCCCAGTAATTATTGGCAGGCTGGTCTTTTAACTGCGTTCCTTTATAAAAATAGGTGTTCCCGAATTCGTAAATTTTCAGGTTCTTATTCTGGCGGTTGGCGTTGTAAGCAATACATTCAAGGCCACCGAATAACAAGGTTTGGCGCATTCCGTTTAAGTCGGCACTCAGCGGATTCAGCATTTTTACCGATTGCTCATCTTTGTACTGCTCCAAACCTTCGTAGTAGCTCGATTTTGTTAACGAGTTCGACCAGATTTCGTTAAATCCCTGCGAAGTCAGCATTTCTGCCACCAGGTTTTTAACGCTGTCAGGATTTGGTTTGTCGGCCGTTTGCAACGACGATTTTACCTGCGTAGGAATTTCAATGTTGTTGTAGCCGTAAATTCTCAGGATTTCTTCAATAACATCCGCTTCGCGTTTTACATCAACACGGTAAGCCGGAACCAGCAGTTCCAAACCGGTTTCGTTTTCGCTTTCAATTTTAATTTCCAACGATTTAAGAATGCTTTTTACGGCATCGGCACCCAAGTCTTTACCGATTAAACGTGTGATGTTTGCAAACGAAACACTCACTTTAAAATCTTCAATCGGATTCGGGTAAATATCAATAATGTCGGAAGAAATGGTTCCTCCGGCAATTTCCTTAATCAATGATGCTGCACGTTTAAGCGCATAAATTTGTCCGTTCGGATCAACGCCGCGCTCAAAACGGAACGATGCATCCGTGTTCAACCCATGACGACGGGCAGTTTTGCGAATATAAACCGGATCGAAATAAGCACTTTCCAGGAACACGTTTGTGCTTATTTCTTTTATACCCGATTTCATTCCTCCGAAAACACCGCCAATACACATGGCTTCTTCGGTGTTGCAAATCATCAGGTCGTTCTCGTCCAGTTCGCGTTCTACTTCGTCAAGCGTAGTGAACTTCGTTTTTGAAGGCAAGGTTTTAACGATCACTTTTCCGCCGGTAATTTCGTCGGCATCGAAAGCGTGCAAGGGCTGAGCAGTTTCGAATAACACATAATTGGTAATGTCAACCACGTTGTTAATTGGTGTGAGGCCAATCATTTTTAAACGGTTCTGCAACCATTCCGGCGACTCTTTTACTTCAATGCCTGAAATTGTTACCGCAGCATAACGCGGACATGCTTCGGTGTTTTCAACCTCAACCGGAATTACACGGTCGTTGTTGTCAACTTTAAAAGCCTCAACCGATGGTTTTGTATATTCAATGTCCTGCGTTTTTTTCAGGAAAGCGGCCAAATCGCGTGCTGCTCCAATTAATGAAGCTCCGTCGATACGGTTTGGAGTAAGGTCGATTTCAATAACCCAATCCGATTCGACATTAAAATAATCTTTGGCCGGTGTTCCCACTTTGGCGTGCGGATCCAAAACCATAATCCCGTCGTGACTTTGTCCCAAACCAATTTCATCTTCGGCACAAATCATTCCCATCGACACTTCGCCGCGGATCTTCGATTTTTTAATTTTAAATTCCTGGTCGCCATCATAAAGTGTAGTTCCAACGGTAGCTACAACCACTTTTTGTCCGGCAGCAACATTGGGCGCACCGCAAACAATTGGCAACACTTCATCGGTGCCAACATTTACTGTTGTTTTGCTTAAATGATCGGAATTGGGGTGTTGCTCGCAGGTTATCACTTCGCCAATTACCAATCCGGCCAAACCACCTTTTACGGTTTCAACCTCTTCTAAACCGCCAACTTCCAAGCCGGTTTGTGTTAAAATATCGCAAATCTCTTCGGGCGATTGTTCCAGTTTAATGTAATCTTTTAACCAGGAATATGAAATTTTCATCTTATAATGATTTTTCTGTCAATTTTTTTTGAATCGCACAAAAGTACTGATTTTTATTACATATACATAAGCAGCTTTCTGCTAATCACAAAGAATTAAAACTAGATGCAGTGTTCTTTCCGAAAATCAGATAAAAGCCATGCTAATCACTTGAAAAACTTGAATTCCGTCATTTAGGAATGGAGCGAAAAGTATTATCTTGCGCAACTTATTACGAAACAATTACAAATAATTAGAAAATGAAAAGACTGCTATTTTTGTTTTTATCCTGGGTTTGGTGGTCACATCGTGCCAAACACAGCAAAAGGAAAGTACAAGTAACATGGAGAATCCGTTTTTTAAGGAATGGAACACACCATTTGGTGTTCCGCCGTTTGATCAGATTGAAGACGAACATTTTCGCCCTGCTTTTGCAGAGGGAATGCGTTTGCACAAAGAAGAAATTGATGCAATTGTAAACAATCCGGAAGCGCCGACTTTTGAAAATACAATGGTTGCGCTCGACAAGTCGGGAAGATTTTTAAATCGCGTAAGTAATGTGTTCAGCAATTTAAGCAGTGCACATACCAACGATAGTATTCAGGCCATTGAAAAAGAAATTGAGCCACAACTATCAGCCCACTACGACGACATTAACCTGAATGAAGGTTTGTTTAAACGCGTGAAAGCCGTTTACGAGCAACGTGAAAACCTTGACCTGACGACTGAGGAAGCTCGTTTTCTGGAGAAAAAATACAAGTCGTTTGTACGCGGTGGTGCTGAACTTCCGGCCGATCAAAAAGCGCGTATGCGCGAAATCAACGGCGAATTGGCAACGCTTTCGGTACAATTTGGCGAGCACGTTTTAAAAGATAACAATGCTTTTAAACTGGTTATTGAAGATGAGGCTGATCTGGAAGGTCTGCCGGCATCTTCTGTTTCGGCTGCTGCTGCCACTGCAAAAGAAGAAGGGCAGGAAGGAAAATGGATTTTCACCATTAGCCGCCCGAGTTTGTATCCGTTCCTTACTTATTCGCCAAACCGCGAATTGCGTGAGAAGTTGTACAAAGGTTACATTTTGAAAGGTGATAATGGCAACGAATACGACAACAATAAAATTGTAGCCCGTATTGTGGAATTGCGCAGCGAACGTGCAAAGCTTTTTGGGTATAACAACCACGCCGAATATATTCTGGCTGAAAACATGGCAAAAAATCCTGAAAATGTGTACGATATTTTAACTCAGGTTTGGGAAAAAGCACTTCCGGTAGCCAAACAAGAGGTGGCGGATATGCAGGCAATTGCCGACAAAGAAGGCGCAAATATTAAAATTGAAGGCTGGGACTGGTGGTACTATGCCGAGAAAGTTCGCCAGGCAAAATATGCTTTGAGCGAAGAAGATGTTAAACCTTATTTTGAGGTTGACAACGTACAACAGGGAATTTTTACTTTGGCCAATAAACTTTGGGGAATCACTTTTACTGAAAGAACTGATTTACCAAAATACCATAAAGACGGAAAAGTTTTTGAGGTGAAAGAAGCCGATGGAAGTACAATCGGTATTTTTTACACCGATTATTTCGCCCGCTCGAGCAAACGCGGTGGTGCGTGGATGAGCTCGTTCCGCAAACAGGAAATGGTGGATGGCGAAAACGTTATTCCGGTAATTACAAACGTTTGTAACTTCCCGGCGTCAACTGAGGATATGCCTTCATTGTTAAGCCTGGACCAGGTAACTACAATGTTCCACGAGTTTGGTCATGGCTTGCACGGTTTGCTTTCGAAATGCGAAACACATACATTGTCGGGAACTTCGGTTTCACGCGACTTTGTGGAGCTGCCATCGCAAATTATGGAAAACTGGGCTTTCGAACCTGAAATGCTGGCTTTGTACGCCAAACACTACAAAACGGGCGAAGTAATTCCTGAGGAGTTGGTGAAGAAAATCAACAATGCATCTCATTTCAACCAGGGATTTGCAACTATTGAATTTTTGGCTGCCGGGTTATTGGATATGGATTTCCATACTTTAAATGAAGTGGATCCGAACATGGATGTTGCAGCTTTTGAAAAAGCATCGATGGACAAATACGGATTGATTCCGCAAATTGCACCACGTTACCGCAGTACTTACTTCTCGCATATTTTCTCAGGAGGTTATTCTTCAGGTTACTATGCGTATTTGTGGGCCGAGGTATTGGATAAAGATGCTTTCCAGACGTTTAAAGAAAACGGTTTGTTCGACCAGGAAACAGCAGCTTCATTCCGCGAAAATGTATTGTCGAAAGGTGGATCAGACGATCCGATGAAACTGTACCTGCAGTTCCGCGGAAAAGAACCGGGAATTGAGCCACTGTTGAAAGGCAGAGGATTGATGTAAGTATTGATAAGTTCAATGATTAGATAGACAGAAAGGTCGCCAGTGGCGGCCTTTTTTGTTTTGACGATCAATGGATTCAATTCCTTCTGCAACCATCATTGAAGCTGTTTTCCCTTTTGAAGGGAAAATGTCGATAGACAAAAGGGTAGAGTACCTCGTTTTATTTACCCCTCACCCGTCAGCCGACGGGAGCTCTCCTCAAAAGGGGGGCAAGGCAGAATCGCTTCTGTATTCCAATATATTTTCAGGTGGGGGTGATCTTTCAAAAAAAATAACTACACGATGTAATGCTTTTATTATCCCCGCGTCTTAACTTTGAAAACAAGCAAAAACAAAAACAAAGGAGCACATGGTTGCCAGGGATTTTAAAACAAGTGTACTGCCGGTCAGTAATAAGTTGCTTCGCTTTGCAACGCACTTTTTACACGACGAAGACGAGGCACGCGATGTGGTTCAGGATGTGTTCCTGAAATTATGGCAACGAAAGGAAACGCTCGACGAAGTAGAAAACATTGAGGCCTTTGCCATGCGAATGACACGGAACCGTTGCCTCGATGTAATTAGAGCAAACCGAACCGTTCCGATTGATGAAGACACCGACCGAAGATTAAAGGCGAAAACGATAGACGTTCATTCAAAAGTTGAGCTAGGTGAGTCGGCCAGGCAGATTAAAATGCTGATTGGGCAACTGCCCGAATTGCAGCAGAATATAATGCACATGCGAGACATTGAACAACTCTCGTACGACGAGATTGAAGAGGCTACCGGACTTCAACGAAATGCGATAAGGGTAAACCTTTCGAGAGCACGAAAAAAAGTGCGCGATGAATATTTAAAAATGAATAGAAATGATGGAAACACAAGAAATACTACGATTACTGCAACGCTACTTTGATGGCGAAACCACCGAGGCTGAAGAGCAACAACTGAATGCTTATTTCCAGTCGGGCGAGGTAGCTGATGAGTTGGCTGAGTACACTGAGTTTTTCGGCGGTATAGCAGAGTTGGCGGAAAAAGCCGATGATCCGACCATCGAAGACGATGTGATGGATTACATTCTGGAAAACGAGCACCGCGATAAAACAAAGTACCGAACCATGTGGAAAGCTGTAACCGGAATTGCCGCGTCAGTAATCATTGTTTTGGGTGGTTTCCTGTTCTTCCAGGAGCAGCAAAAACCTTTCGACGATACGTTCAGCGATCCGGAAGAAGCTTATGCTTACGCAGCCAAAACGCTACAGTTTGTGGGCAGTAAATATAACCAGGGAGTGGCGCACCTGTCAGAGTTCGAAAAGTTAAGGAAAGGTAGTGAACCTGTAAAAAAAGCCACCGATCCGGTTGTAGAGTTTTACGAAGGAATTGAAAAAATTGAAGCAGCAGAAGCAAGCAGCCCGTTGCAGGATATCGACAGCCTGTAACCAGCCAACAGCTTCAACTTGAAATAGTGATAAAAACATTCTGAAACGATGCAGCTGGCGCGCATTCTGCAAGTTTCGGGTGGAAACAGAAAAGTATAAACAATAAAAAACGAATATCATGAAGAAGTTATTATTGATTTTAGCAGTTGTATTGCCCATGGCAGTGCTTGCACAAAAAAGCCCGGTTGACAAGTTATTCGAGAAATATGCCAATCAAAAGGGAATGACCACCGTAAATATTTCCGGTAAATTACTGGGATTTGCCGCCCAGATTGAAACCGGCGATAAAGACACGCAGGATTTATTATCAGGGTTAAACGGAATTCGCATTTTGTCGGTGGAAGATGACGCCTTAAATGAAAAACTCGACTTCTACAAGGAATTGGAATCTGATGGTTTTTTCAAAAACAACGATTTTGAAGTGTTAATGGAAGTAACTGAGGACGACGAAATTGTTCGCTTCCTGGCACGCGATGCCGGTAACGGTAAAATATCAGATCTTATTCTTGTGGTAGGAGGAGACGACAATGCACTGATCAGTATCAGTGGAATAATTGATCCGCAAAATATTGGAAAAATCACCAAAGCAATAAATGTTGATGTAGGTGATTTTGAATAACAGAATTTACAATCAAATGTAACCATATCAGAAAAGTCCGGGTTTTGCCCGGATTTTTTTATGCTTGAAAGTTTATAACTTCCTGAGCCGGTATAAAGTATAAATGCTGTTCAAAATGCATGTTCATAAAGCAACTATTGTTGCACACATTTTATGTTGTATAAAATAGTTTTGTAAATCGAGTAGAAACTCAAAATAATTTACGGTGATAAAATTCGAATCTGAAAGAAAAAAACCATTAAAAATTAAGAACTCAAACCGTCGTCTATAAAAGTCTGATAAGCTGATTTTTATAGGTTTTTTAAGTTGTTCAGATTGTTAATTTTGTTAGAAAATCTTTATAAAAATGGCAAAAGTAAAAGGAGCAGTTGTTGTTGATAAGGAAGGCTGCAAAGGCTGCAGTCTGTGTGTGGAAGCTTGTCCGCACGATGTATTGGCATTACACAAAGAGGTAAACAGCAAAGGGTATCATTATTCGTACATGGAAAATCCCGATGCTTGTATTGGATGCGCCAATTGTGGTGTTGTTTGCCCGGATACGTGCATAACGATTTATCGTGTAAAAGCCAGTTAGAAAAGGATTAATTAAAAGGATGAAGGATTAATCAATCAACAATCGACAATTAAAAAATTAGATATGGGAGAATTAAGATTAATGAAAGGAAACGAGGTGTTGGCCGAGGCTGCCATCCGCTGCGGATGCGACGGTTATTTTGGCTATCCCATAACACCTCAGTCGGAAGTGATGGAAACACTAATGGCACGCCAGCCCTGGAACGAAACAGGAATGACGGTACTACAAGCCGAAAGTGAAGTTGCTTCGATAAACATGGTTTACGGTGCTGCGGCAACCGGTAAAAAGGTAATGACATCATCGTCGAGCCCGGGTATTAGCCTTATGGCCGAAGGGATTTCATACATTGCCGGAGCCGAACTACCTTGTTTAATAGTGAATGTGCAACGTGGCGGCCCCGGACTGGGAACTATTCAGCCATCGCAGGCCGATTATTTTCAGAGTGTAAAAGGTGGTGGTCACGGCGATTATAAAATGATTGTGTTGGCACCGGCATCGGTTCAGGAAATGAACGACTTTGTGGATCTTGGTTTCGAGCTGGCTTTTAAATACCGCAATCCGGCAATGATTTTGGCCGATGGAGCCATTGGACAAATGATGGAAAAAGTAGAACTGGCCGACCAAAAACCACGCTGGACAAAAGAACAGATTGTGGAAATGAGCAGCGACTGGGCTACTACCGGAAAAACTGCCAACCGCAAAAAGAATATTGTTACTTCGCTGGAGATGGATTCCGATAAAATGGAAGAAAACAACCTGCGTTTCCAGAAGAAGTATCAGAAAATGGAAGAAGAGGAAGTGCGTTACGAAGCCATTCAGTGCGACGATGCAGAATTTGTAATTGTAGCATTCGGAACATCGGCGCGTGTGTGCCAAAAGGCAGTGGAAATTGCCCGCGCAAAAGGATTGAAAGTTGGTTTGCTTCGTCCGATTACCTTGTTCCCGTTCCCGAAAAAAGCAATACAGGAACTGGCGCGCAAAGCTAAAGGATTCCTTTCGGTTGAAATGAGTGCCGGACAAATGGTGGAAGACATTAAATTGTCGGTTTACGAGGCCGGAAGCAATGCCCGTGTGAACCATTTCGGACGAATGGGAGGAATTATTCCAACACCCGACGAGGTGGTTGAGGCGCTGGAAGAAAAGTTTTCGTGGGAGTTAAGTTATGGAGTTAAACGTAGTTACTAAACCGGAGGAAATTATGGACATTAAAGAAATTATAAAGCCGGAAAATCTGGTTTACCAAAAGTCGGAAGTTCTGAACGACGATGTTATGCACTACTGCCCGGGATGTTCTCATGGTGTAGTTCATAAAATATTGGCAGAATTGATAGAGGAAATGGGCCTTCAGGAAAAAACCGTTGGTGTTGCACCTGTAGGATGTGCCGTTTTTGCCTACAATTATATTGATATCGATTGGCAGGAAGCAGCGCACGGTCGTGCACCGGCAGTGGCAACCGGTATTGTTCGCGTAAATCCTGATAATTTTGTTTTTACCTACCAGGGCGATGGCGACCTTGCATCGATAGGTGCAGGTGAAATAATGCATGCCTGTAACCGCGGAGAGAATATTCTTGTGATCTTTATTAATAATGGAATTTACGGAATGACCGGCGGACAAATGGCACCAACCACACTGGAAGGAATGGTTACCGCTACCACTCCTTTCGGACGTAATGTTGATTTGAACGGTTACCCAATGAAGATTACTAATCTGATCGCTCAGCTGCCCGGAACATCGTATGTAACACGCCAGGCGGTGCACACTGCAGCTACGGTCCGCAAGTGCAAACGATCGTTGAAAAAAGCCATTCAGAATGTGCTGGATAAAAAGGGAACTTCATTCGTAGAGGTGGTTTCAACCTGTAACTCGGGTTGGAAAATGAGTCCGGTGGAAGCCAATAACTGGATGGAAGAGAATATGATTCCGTATTATCCGTTGGGCGATTTGAAAGACAGTGTTAAAGGTGAACATTCGGATAATTAAAAGTTCAGCATTGAAGCATTAACGAATTAAAGCATTGAAATTATGACAGAAGAAATGATAATTGCCGGATTTGGCGGACAAGGTGTTCTCTCGATGGGTAAAATTCTTGCTTATTCGGGCATTATGGAAGACAAGGAAGTAACCTGGTTTCCGTCGTATGGCCCCGAAATGCGCGGTGGAACGGCCAACGTTACTGTAATTGTTAGCGATACCCGCATTAGTTCGCCAATTTTACAGCAATTTGATACAGCCATTATTCTGAACCAACAAAGCATGGACAAATTTGAAAAGGCAGTAAAACCGGGCGGAACTTTATTGTACGATCCGAATGGTGTAATCCATCCACCAACGCGTACCGATATCAACATTTTTAAAGTTGAAGCCACAAAAACAGCGGTAGAGATGGGTAACCCAAAAGTATTCAATATGATTGTTTTTGGAAGTTACCTGAAAGTACGACCAATTCTATCGTTGGATAACGTGGAAAAAGGACTGGAAAAATCGCTTCCGGAACGTTACCATAAATTGATTCCGCTAAACCTGGAAGCCATTAAAAAAGGCCAGGAGATTGTGGAAGATGTACAACTGGTATAGTAGAATATTTTAGCAAATTATAGCAGTTGGATAAGGATCCGATTGGTAAATCTAAACTTTACGGATCGGATCCTTTCTTTTTACAAAAGTCCTTTTTCCTTTAGCGATTTTTTTATCCGTTTGTGATTCGCATTAAATTTATCTTCAATTTCACGAAATACCTTTTTATACTGCGGATGCTTCTGCAAATTCTCCATTAGCGGATCGATTGGTGTAAACAGAACCGTCCAGTAATGAAAGTTATCCTGCTTTGTGAACGCTTTTAAATAGTCGATAGCCTTATCGGTGTTTCCTTTATAGGAATTGTAAAATGCCAGCGAAAAATTACTGTAAATGGAAGGATCATTTTCTGCCCATGTTTTGTATTGCTCCAAATATTTATCTGCCAATTCCTGCTCGCCCACTTTATCAAAAGTAACGCCTATTTTGCCGTTTTCCGACCGGTAGATTTCAAGGTTGTACATTTCACGGGCTTCAACAAAGGCTTTGTAATAAACCGCCGCTGTTTCAAAATCGCGCAGGTAATAGTATGATTTCGCCACTTCCTGCAAAATATCGAGACGGGTTTTGTCTTTTTCAAAAGTAGCCAACAATGATTGGTTTAGCTGGTTCAGATCTTCATTCTTCGCATAATCGATATAGGCTTTTACGTATTGCGAGTAAAGGTTTTCGGGAAGGTATTCCAGTGAAATATCGATGTATTTTTCCGCTTCATCAACAAAACCCGATTGAATAAAAGCATTGCTGATGTGCAGGTAACTGTAACTCGCCGCCGAAGAATCGTAGGCCGCAACAATATCAATTTCTAGCCCTTTCAAAGCATATTCCAGGTATTTCTCGGTATTGGGCAGGTAGTTCACATACAATTCAACCAGAAAAATTAAAACCACATCCGAATTAGGGCTGATTTCCAACGCCTTTTCAAAATAGGGAAGAGCCAGTTCGTACTCGCTGTGCTCCATATAAAAAAGCGCTTTAGCCGTCAAACTCTGTGGCAATTTCGAGTCGTGAAAAAGTGCCTGGTCGGCATAAAAATTTATCGAATCGGCAAATTGTTTTTCTGTTTTATTTTGGTCTAAAAGATAGAAGGCAATAGCAATTGCGGCATAAGAACGTGCAAATTCTTCATCGTGCTGGATGGCTTGTTTGAAATAAGGAATTGCTGTTCTCAGGTTAGCCTCGGTTGGTTTACCAAGCAAATCGTATCCTTTCAGAAACAGGTCGTAAGCTACCAGGTTATTGGTTGGTACCTTTTCAATGCGTTTTATTTCTTCAGGTGTCACGATTGCTTCAATTTGTTCGGCAATACTTTTTGCCACATCGGCCTGAAGTGTAAAAATGTCTTCCGTATCGCGGCGGTATTGCTGACTCCATAAATGTTTGTCGGTTTTAGCTTCTATCAATTGAATATTCAGCAGAATCTGGTTGCCAATTTTCTGCCCGCTGCCTTCAATCAGGTAGGTGGCATTTAGTTCGCGTGCAATTTCGGGTGTTGGTTTCGGATTGTTGCGATACTGCTCAACCGATGTTCGGCTAATTACCCGCAGATCCTTTATTTGTTGCAGGTTGTTCAGCGTTGCCTCCATCAGTCCGTTAATGATATAAACGTTTGTGGTGTCGTTGCTGTCGTTTAAAAAGGGTAGCACGGCAATTGATTTTACCTTATTACCAGTGTCGGAAGCAGGGCGCAATACAAAGTACAACACCACCGCGATAACGGCAATTGCCAAAAAAGAGAGTAATAAAAACGGAAACTTCTTTTTCGGAACGGGTGCCTGTAATTCCTGCTCAGGTTCCACTTCTTGTTCTTCCTCCAGCTCCTTTCGATTGCCCATTTCGCCCGGAGGGTAACCATACAATTCGCGGAAGCATTTGATAAAATACGAGGGGCTGCCAAAACCAACCTTATACGAAATTTCCGAAACGGTGTACGAGCCTTCCTGAAGCAACTCGGCGGCATATTTTAAACGCACATTGCGAATAAACTGGCTGGCCGACAATTCGGTTAATTTTTTGATTTTTCGTAACAGGTTCGAGCGACTCATTCCAACCGCATCGGCCAACTCCGAAACACCAAACTGCTCGTTGGATATGTTCTCCTCAACAAGCTGAGTAATTTGGTCTAGAAATTTTTTTTCTGCGGTGTTAAGATTTGGCATAGTTGTCAGCTGCGGATAATTACGATTCTAAAAATACAAAAACTGTTTGTTTGTTGCCTATTTCAATCGTTCTTTTGGTCATAATCTATTTTCTGCAGCGTGTTCTCTCGATGCTTTCATGTGCTACTAAATACATTGCATTAGCAGGCTTTTCAGGGCTTTGCGTCACGTTTTGCATCATAATTTACAGGCTTGCGTCATAAGTTTTAAGCCTTCAGCAAACTTCATATTCTTGGCTGCATAGTTCATTAGACTTGCATCGCGCTTCACCCGACCTTTACACTAACGAAAAACTTCGGACTTCGGGCTTCCGTTGTCCGGCAAAATAAAAATCATGAAAATACGAATTTATTTTCTCGACCATTTAAGAACTCTGATGATTTTCCTGGTTGTTGTTTTACACTCAGGATTGGTTTATGAACATGTTTTGCAAAACTCATGGATCGTTGTTGATCCTGTAAAAGCAAATTCAATCGGAATGATCCGTTTGTATCTCGACCTTTTTATAATGTTTACGATCTTCTTTATCTCCGGCTATCTGGTTCCGATGTCGCTGAAGTCGAAAACAGCAATCGAATTTATTCAATCGAAAGTGAAACGTATTTTGATACCGTGGGTAATCGCCGTTTTTACTTTGATACCGGCTTATAAATTCATCTTTTTATATTCACGTGGTTTACCACAGGAAGAATGGTTTTCGTACTTCCACTTTTTTGAACGGGCCGGTAGCGACCTGAGTTTTTATGCCAACAACCCGGCACAGAACTGGTTGTGGTTTTTGCCTGTCCTTTTTATGTTTCAGGTGATTTATTTGGCGTTGGCAAAAACCAAAGTGCTGTTGTTAAAAATAAATCTGAAAACAGCGGTCATAGTAATGTTTGTGGTTGGTGTAGTATCAAGTGTAATCATTGCTCAACTGGGCCTTAACGGCTGGTACGATTCCGCTATTCTGCATTTTCAACGCGAGCGTTTGCTGGTTTACTTTATGTCGTTTTTGCTTGGCTCACTTTGCTACAAACTAAAGGTGTTCGAATCAACTAAAAAGAACAAACGACTTTATATTATTGCCAATGTTGTGTTGACATTCACTCTGGGAATTTTTACCGCCGTTGCATTGAATACCTTTTTCAATATTATCGATCCGCAACGTAATTACTATTTTATTTCGCAGTTTGCCGACCGCGTTGCATATTATGCTTTTGGCCTGGCTTCGCAATTTACTTTGCTGTATATATTCCTTTATGGTTTCCGTCACAGCCTAAACAAAAGGTATGTGTTAATGGACGAACTGAACCGCAATTCTTACTCGGTTTATATCATTCATACTATTGTATTGGGAGTGGTTGCACTCTCGCTAATGGCGTTACCTGTTCCGCCCATGGTAAAATTTCTGATGGTTACAATATTGACTTTTGGCCTTTCAAACCTGCTTATTTACTCGTGGCGAACCATTCGTCAGCGCGAGATTAACACAAAAACCGTTGCTACTGCAATACTATCGCTAGTAATTGTAATGGCTGCCTTTACTGCTTATCCCGAAACAACAAACACTGAAGAACAGCAAACAGAAACAACAGAAACAAGCCCAGCACCTCAAAGCGGGAACAGTATTCATGCAGCAGTAATTGCCGGTGATGTAGAAGCTGTAAAAGCCATAATTGCATCGGGAGCCGACTTGAATGAAAAAGAACCTGCCGGTGGTTCAAGCCCGTTAATGACGGCCTGTGTATTCGGGAAAACAGAAATTGCCCAAGTATTGATAGAATCCGGTGCCGACCTGAACGTAACCAATAACGATGGTTCTACGGCTTTACACACCGCTGCTTTTTTCTGCCGAACCGAAATAGTTAAAGCATTATTAAACAAAGGAATCGATACTTCCGTAGTAAATAATTCAGGTGCCACTGCTGCACAGTCGGTTATGGCTCCTTTTGAAGCAGTGAAAGGAATTTATGAATATTTTGCCAGGGTGTACGAGCCACTCGGACTTCAACTTGATCCGAACAGGATTGAAAAAACTCGCCCTGAAATTGCTGAGATGATATCGACTAACTCATAATTTTAAAAACCATAGAATGAGCTTCAGGTAGGAATTCGATTTTATATTGAGTAATCCAACCATGGTTTTCCCCAGCGGCAACTGGGCCGGAAAATCGAAGCTTTTCAAATTGGTACGTCAGTAAATTTTGACTGCAATAGAAATGCGAGGTAACTATTTACCCATTTCCCCTCAAAAGGGGAAAACTTTACAAAGACAGGACAGTGGCATTAATGAAACAAAAGCATAATCAGAGCTTGCTCCCCTCGCGAGGGGAGCTCCCGAGAGGCTGTATGTTTGTAAAAGTGCATAAGCATCCAAGTTTTGTAAATTAGTTTTTGCGAAACAAAAAAAGATGAACACTTATGCAAGGGAAAGTTAAAATAATTAGTTTTCAGGGACAAAACATTTATATAGGAATCGATGCCCATTTAAAAAATTGGACAGTAACGGTAATGACTGAAAATAGTTTAACCAAGACGATATCACAAGATCCTGATGCAGGGACTTTGTATACTTACCTTCAACGTACTTTTCCCGGGGGTAATTATTTATCTGCTTATGAAGCTGGTTTCTGTGGATTCAGCGCTCACCGAAATTTAGAGAAGTATGGTATAAAAAGTATTGTAGTCAATCCAGCCGATATTCCGACTACAGATAAAGAACGCAAACAAAAAGAAGATCGTCGCGATAGTCGTAAGATAGCCCGTTCATTAAAGAACGGGGAACTCACCGGTATTCATGTCCCTGATAAAGAAACAGAAGAACTAAGGTCGCTGGTACGTTACCGTAAAACATTGGTAAAAGAAATATCAAGACATAAAAGCCGGATAAAATCACATCTTCATTGTTTTGGTATTGCGATTCCCGGCCCCCTGGCCCAGGCTTCCACATACTGGTCCGGGAAATTTACCCAATGGCTCGAAGAGGTACAACAGTCTACTCCTTATGGAGGTATGGTTTTACAAAGCACATTGGCAACAGTAAAACATTTAAGGGCAGAGCTGTTAAAAATAAACCGTAAGTTAAGAGAGCTGGAGAAAGAAGTGATGTATGGTTTTAAGATCAAGCTACTCAGGAGTATTCCTGGTATAGGCTTGATAGTAGCAGTTACCCTGCTTTCAGAACTTGAAACTATTTTACGGTTCAAGAACCTTGATAAATTGTGTTCATTTGTTGGGCTTGTGCCCAGAACAAATACATCAGGAGAGAATGATAAAACAGGAAAGATTACTTCTCGTTCAAACAAGCCACTTAGAGGCATAATTATAGAAGCCGCCTGGATAGCTTCACGGAACGATCCGGCTTTGGCACAGTGTTACTTAGAACTTTGTAAAAGAATGAAGCCCAACAAGGCAATTATAAAAATTGCAAAGAAATTATTGAACAGGATAAGATATGTAATGAAAAATGAAAAAGAATATGTGCATTCAGTTGTACAGTAAAATCCAGACTGGTGCTAAAAACACTTCAATGATAAAGAGACCGTTACTTTGCCCTTGCAGCCCGTAAGGTGTCTGTTTCCGAGAGGCTGCGGCTCTTATCTATAATAAATTGAACACAGGTATGCGGCCCGTTTTTAGGTGTCCGTTAATAGAAGGGTGTTTTTATAGACCGGATTTGGAAAACCAGGAGGGGTAACCAACGGCGAAATTTTATACCGAAGGTTACTTCAAATCCTTAGCGGGCATCGAACCCGCTAAGGATTTAACCAGGAGAGGAAAACCTGCTGGCTCTGTATTGCCCGAAGGTATTATTTTGAAGAAATACAAATAGCTAATAATGAGCAAAATGCTAAAAATAAAATTTGGATTACAACATAGAAGGGCAAGGGGTAAAAAATGAAATATTGACATTGAAAGCGAAGCAATCTAAAACTTATCTAAAATGAAAAACACCTGCTCAGCAAGAAAAGAAGCCCGAACCCTGCTGTTTAAATTGGGGTGCACCGGGGCAATATTTGCGGTGGTAAATAAAAACTTCGGACAGCGCGACAGTGAAGAGGAAAAGGCAACCGGACCCTTATGTGGCGAAGTTTTGCAAGAGAGCCATTTAATTCACCGGTTTTTTAATCCTACATAAACTAACATAACCAGCGGGCAATCGTATAGAGTACTATATATCAAAATCGGGGATTATGAAAACATTAGTACAAGTATTGACAGCGATCTTACTCAGTACAATCACTAGTACTGTGTTTGCACAAACCATTGGCATTAAAGCCGGATACACCTTATCGGATATGTTAATAAAAGAAGACGGGGAAATTATGAATGAAGCGCTGAATATGCGATCAGGCTTGCATTTTGGGCCAACTTTTGAGTGGGGAATTGGCGAAGGTGCCGGTATTGAAACCGCTCTATTGCTCACAACAAAAGGCATAAAAATGAACGAATCGGAGTCGTTCGAAAGTATAGCATATAGCATCAACTCGAAAGTAAACTTGTGGTACCTCGATATTCCGGTGTTTGGGAAATTGTATACCAACCTTAACGGCATAAAGGTTTACGGAATGTTTGGCCCGTACATTGGAATTGGCCTTAACGGAAAAACAAAAGTTGAGGAAACCAACGGCACAGAAAATTTCAGCGAGGAGTGGGACATTGTGTGGGGAGCAAACGAGGACGACGATTTGAAGCGCCTTGGGCTGGGTTTGGCTGTTGGTGGAGGTATCGAGGTCAGTTCGTTTGTAGTTGAATTTACGAGCCATTTTGGACTGAACAATATCTCGCCTCAAGCCGATGACGATGTTGTGGCCCGCAACCGTTCGTTTATGTTTTCGCTGGGCTACAAGTTTCGAAAATAAAGGTGAAACCAATTTTATTGAGAAAAATTCTATCAGACTATTTACCCTTTTTGTCTGTAGATATTCCTGCCTGCAGGCAGGTTCCCTTATAAAGGGAAAACAGCGTTAATGTAAAGTATATAAGCGGCCTGTAACCGGCTCTCATTATAAGGGGAGCTCTCGACAGAGTGAGGGGTAGATGGGAATATTAAAAGGTAGTCAGTCAGGGCTGCCGGTTATCAGCAAGTACAAAATGTAAAATATCCAATACCCAATCAGAAATTACCAATGTAAGAGTTTGTTGGAAATTGGGAATTGAAAATTCAGAATTGATTATTTGAGTAAGGTTCTCATTTTGCTCTGTCCTCCCCGGCGAAGTGCCTGTCCCGTTTGCAGCATCGGTAGAGAATTAGAGGAGGAGTGAATTTAATTTTTGCACCGTGGCTTTAGCCCGGTGATAAAAATGCACTTCAGGAAAGGGCTTTAGCCATTAACGACTAGTAAAGGCTAACAAAAACTTCGCATCCGAGTGGTATATTTCCACAAACCGGAAATTTACTAAGTTTGCACAAAATTACAACGATGAACATTTCAGGGAACTGGACATACAACGAAGATTTTGAATACGGAAACTCGGTAGGAGAGGTGGAGTTAACACAAAGCGGCAACGAGGTAAGCGGCGTATTTTCGTTTACCGAAGCGGTGGAAAACAACTACAGCATTCAGGTTACCGAAAAAGTAAAAGGCACTATCATTGACGGAAAACTGCTGCTGGAAAGCGTTGAAGTAAAAGCCCTGCAAAACGGCCGCGAAATCAGTTACCTACCCAATACTTTCGAAACGCACCGCATTACCGAAAACCAAATCATCGGCTCAACATTCGACAGCGAAAATGTGTGTGGCATTTTTGTGCTCGAACGAAAAGTTTGATTTTCACTTATTCTGCCCTAACTTGTAAGGAAATTAATCCTTATAAATGGCAAGACATGGGACTTGAAGATTTTTATAATCTAATTCGCCGGCAAGAGGAGATGGAAAAGCTTTATGCTGAGCGTTACGAGGGATTTAGCCGGGAGCTTCCTGCTGCTTTAACTTCTGTAGTATTCGATTACTGGCCTGAAATGGCTGAAAACCCGGTTAAATACAAGCCTTTGTTGTTCAATATTGGCGAAAAGTACATTCGCGAAATCTGGGAGGAATACAATAATTGTTACTCCTTAAACAGACGTAGCGGACCGATGGCCGATCTTCATCCGGTAGACACGATTGATAAATTAAAACTAAAATACGAAAAACGTTGCCAGGAATTAAAAAGAACTTACCCTGATGCAGGCGATGAATTTTGGGACGAGATTATCAAGGAAGATTATGAACGCGAAAAAAAGGATATTGTTTTTAAACTGGCAGTTCACGAGAAAATGAAAGCCGTATTTAATGCACATTATATCGATGATGTAATGGAATTTGAAAGCCATATTTTACGTTATTTCGAACGGGGAATGTACCTGATGTGTGCATTACGATATGTTGATGAGGTTTATTCGCTGAAGTAGAACCATTAGAATGCTTCAGTTGTTCTTCCCTCGCAATTGACAGTTCTGACAGGTATATTCCGGCAGCGGACAACGACCTTATTCATCCCTGCACAATACATTCCTGTCCGCTGCATTGATTCAATAAATAGCTCGTCATTACGATCCCGGTGAGTGAACGAATCGGGAGAAGTAATCTAATTTTAAGTCGCGGTATCATCATAACACTTCCTTGTGCATTAACGGACAACGAGGACAAAAAAAAGAGACGCGCACAAGGCAACGTCCCTCTTCAGATATATTAATCAACTCAAACACTATTCGTTATAACAATAGCTTCCGGGCAGGCAGAAGCCGCGTTTACTCCTCAACCGGTTCCGGTTTGCTTAATCGTTTGCGAACCGCCTGGTTGTTGTCGGCAATAATTTCGGCAACAGTGCGGGCAAAGGCACCAAAGGTTTCCACATCAACCACTTCCATGGCACGCAGATAGACCACAATTTTTTTGTTTACCAGTTCTAACACCTCCACTTTTATTTCCGAAGCGCTTTGTTGGGTGCTATCGTCGGCTTTTTCTTCTTCGTAGGCTATACGTGCTGTTTCGAAGGCCGTTTGTGCAAGCTGTAGCGCCGCAATTATTTCGGCACACCCCGACAGCAAGGCAATGGCATCCTGCAGTTTTGGCTGCGCCAGATCCTTAAGCATCGAGCTAACCAACGACGACTCAACAGCATAACTCTCTTTTGTTATTCCCATGCCATAACGTTCTATCACAGCGTTAACTTTCTCGGCTGCCGCCCGGATGGTGGCATCGGGGTGATGCAAAAATCCCGCAACCAGGTAGAATAACGAGCGCAATGGTTCATCGCGTTCTTCATCTTTTTCTTCCAGGTTGCTTTCGGCTGTAATGCGGTTAATCGATCCCGAAAGGCTAACCGACAGCGGCTCGAGGGCCGAAAACATAGCTGCCAAATGTACATCGGTGCTAAGGCTTGTGTTTTGGTATGCTCCAATAATACGCATACAGGCGGCGTCAACTTCTGTGACGCGACTTTTTGAGTTCAGTTTTTGAATCATTTTTTGTTGGATATTAGTGTTCGTAAAATGGTTACCATGAGCATCTGAAAAGGGTTCATCCTAAATTACAGGAGCTTAGTGGTAATTAATAATTGTCAATTTACGAGTTTTGAGAACTTTTGACGAAAAACGTTATTATGTTTTTCAACATAATACATGCTTGGCAGAATATAAAAGTAAGTTAAACATGCTTCTCGGGAGTATGCCCAAAACTAGAAACACGCGTTGAGGAGCCTTTGGGAGTATGCCCAAAGCAAGAAGCACACATTAGGGAACCTTCGGGAGTACTCCCAAAGCTAATGTTTTACAAAAATCTGTTATTTTTAAAGAATTAATACCCAAATTACCGGATACTTAAAGTTTTAACGCAGTGCAGACTAATAATGAAAACGTAATTTAAATAAACATAGAATGAAAAAATTAATTATTGGACTAATATTAATCTGGACAGGAGTGAATTTGTCCTACTCACAAAATTCCACTGCAGAACAGGAAGTTATTAATATCTCAAAAGAAAAATGGCAATGGATGGCTGACAAAAACGTGGAAAAACTAGCCAGGCTCTTTGATGATCGGTCAAAGTTCGTTCACATGAGTGGAACTTGGAATAAGGACAGAGAACTTGAAATCATTAAGACTGGAAGTATTTGGTACAAACAAGCCGATGTTCATGATGTAGTAGTGGAAATATTTGACAATACTGCTATCCTTTGGAATCGCATTACATTAGTTGCACATGTTAGAGGAGACGACGTTTCAAATGAATTTACAGTTACCGAAATTTATAAAAAAGGTAAAGAAGGATGGAAATTGTTAGACCTAACGTTTAGTAGTGTTCGAGACACTCATGAGATTGCAGCCAAAGTTAATCCTGAAAAACAAATTGTTGAACTCTCAAAGCAAAAATGGCAGTGGATGTCGGATAAGAATGTAGCAAAACTTAAGAATTTATTTCATGAGAATTCTGTTTTTGTACACATGGGAGGAAGTTGGGGAAAAGAACAGGAGATTAATATAATTGAAAGTGGTGGTATCCATTACAAAAATGCAGAAATTCATGAAGTTTCGGCTAATGTGATTGGAGACACGGCAATACTTTTGAATCGAATTACTTTGTTGGCAGTAGTCGGAGGAAATGAAGTTACAAATCCTTTTATGGTTACAGAAGTTTATAAAAAAGAAAATGATGAATGGAAATTAGCATCTTTATCATTTACAAAATTATTGAATTGATAAAAAAGCCAGCAGCTAACACGCGGTATTAGGCATGGCTGGGTTTGTGCGGATTCGACAAGTTGACGCTCTATACTACCCCTCGTTTGCAACGACTATGGTGTGTACACAACTTAAATATTCCCATTTTTCAAATGAATTTGCAACGATTTTTCGTTCGGAACAAGCTGACCAATTCGAATCAATTTTAGACGCCGAACGATTTTTTATCGATCTTTTACCCGGCGCTTTGTGTCTTCGTAAACTCAGCCATTCGCACCGGGCTATTGCCTGTCGCCCACTTCGGGGCTTTAAGCACCAAGGGTGCGTAATCAATAGCCCGGGGGAATCACCCGCAGGGAGCGCAGCCCCGGGGATAGGAGAGAAAAATGACAAAGGCGCAACTGCTTCCGGTTTTTGAAATACAACCCTACCTTGCGCCGCATATTAAAAAGTCGATTGTAAAGCAGAACCCCTAAAATAGTTGTGTGTACACCGTAGTTATAAACGCGGGGGAGATGGACTTATAATTTTCCAAAAACCAACGAATAAAAACCGTTCTTTATCAATCAATTTTCAACTCATCAAAAAAATGCAGAAATAGTTGCGTTTCCGCGGCTTGCCTATAAGCATGCATATTCGTTATAAGATTTTGAACATACAGACAAGTATTGGTGAGCTTATTTTTACAGGCTTTGCAAGATGTTGACTAATTTTGAAACCGAAGTTGACGCAAGTGTTGAACCGCATTAAAAATTTAAAATAAAAGATATGAAACGACTAAAACCGATTGTTGCAATAATACTCGCTCTTTGGGCATGGAGTACAAAAGGCGTATCTGCACAAAGCGGCGATCAGATGTTAGACGGTATTGGCGAAACCGGATTAATTGCCCGTTATACGCTGGAAGAAAATGCAAAAGACTGGTCGAGGAATAACCTGCATGGAAACATTCAGGGTTCCGGCTACGAATTTATCGATGATGAAATGTTCGGCAAGGTAATCGCATTGTCCGGCGACGGGAAAACTTATATAACCATCCCCGGCGAATTGCTGGCAGGCGAGGAGTCGCTGAGTATTTCGGCCTGGGTTTATTTGCGTTCGGCCGAAGGTGCTGCGCCACTTTTCGATTTTGGCAAAAACGGTAAATCGACTTTTAGTGCAGCTCCCGCCGGCGACAACGGTTTTATGGCACAGGTTGGTGCTTACAACACCAATTCGGAGGCAGCTGCATTAAATAAATGGAACCATGTGGTGGTGGTTATCAATGTTCCTGAAAAATCGTTTGCTACCTACCTCAATGCTGAAAAGGTTAGCGAGGTAAAAGATGTTGAGGTGGAGCTGAAGCAACTGTTCGATGGCCGGAAAGGCAACGATGATCAGTTTGTAATTGGGAAATCATTGGCTGCAAACAATGCTTCATTGGATGCAAAACTACACGATTTCCGTATCTACCGGATTCCTTTAAACGGAAGACAAATTGGATGGATCAACTTTAGCGCCTTGCATAAAGAGGAAGCCGAAGAGATGATGCGTAACCGACAAGAAGCAGAACTTCAGGAGTTTCCGGAAACAACTCCACAGTTGTATAACGTGTATTTAACCGAAGTTCCAACGATTGAAGTGGAAACCGAAGTGGGTTTTTTGCCGCGCTTGCCACGTTTTGTAAAAGGCGTTTACAGCAATAATTTCGATGGGCCCGAGGTACGTGTGCTCTGGCCGTCGCCCGAAGATAACAGCGTAGTACAAAAGCCCGGGAAATACACCGTAACAGGGCGGGTTGCCGGAACTGCTATTCAACCCAAAGCAATTGTTACGGTGGTTGAGCATAATCACGATCACGCTGCGCCACACCGCACACTGGAGGCTTTTAATTTGGATGAGGTACAGCTAACAGCAGATCTGCATAACCACGAAACAAAATTTATGGAGAACCGCGATAAATTCGTTAAAGGCTTGCTGGTAACCAATCCTGATAATTTCCTGTATATGTTTCGAAATGCTTTTGGTCAGGAACAACCTGCAGGTGCCGAGCCTCTGGGCGTTTGGGACAGCCAGGAAACAAAATTGCGCGGTCATGCCACAGGTCACTACCTCAGTGCTTTGGCACAGGCTTATTCAAGCGCTGCTTACGATCCTGCTATCCAGACCGGGTTTGCCCAAAAAATGGAGTACATGGTGAATACCTTGTATGAATTATCGCACCTATCGGGAACGCCTAAAACTGCAGGCGGTGAGTCGGTATCAGATCCTTTGGCCGTCCCTCCCGGACCGGGAAAAGTTGATTTTGATTCGGACTTGAGCGAAGACGGTATCCGCACCGACTACTGGAACTGGGGGAAAGGATTTATCAGTGCCTATCCGCCCGATCAGTTTATTATGCTGGAACACGGCGCAAAATACGGAACCGATAACGATAAGGTGTGGGCGCCTTATTACACTTTGCATAAAATATTGGCCGGTTTAATGGATATTTACGAAGTGAGTGGCAACAAGAAAGCACTTGACATTGTAGAAGGAATGGGAGACTGGGTACATGCTCGTTTAAGTGTGGTACCAACCGAAACGCTTATCAGCATATGGAACACCTACATTGCCGGAGAATTTGGCGGAATGAACGAAGCGCTGGCACGATTAAGCCGCTTAACGAATGAGCCTCGTTACCTTGAAACGGCGAAGTTATTCGATAATATCCGCGTATTTTTTGGCGATGCCGAACATTCACACGGATTGGCGAAAAACGTTGATATGTTCCGCGGATTGCATGCCAACCAGCACATTCCGCAAATTATGGGAGCACTGGAAATCTATCGCGATTCGAAGGACCCGGAATATTTCGATATTGCCGATAACTTCTGGAATAAAGCCACCGGCGATTACATGTACAGTATTGGTGGCGTTGCAGGTGCCCGTAATCCTGCGAATGCCGAGTGTTTCACTGCCCAACCGGCTACCTTGTACGAAAACGGTTTCTCGGTTGGCGGACAGAATGAAACCTGTGCAACGTATAACATGCTTAAATTAAGCCGCAACCTGTTCCTGTATAATCAGCAGGCCGAATTGATGGATTATTACGAGCGCGGGTTGTACAACCATATTCTGGCATCGGTTGATGAAGATAGTCCTGCAAACACCTACCACGTGCCGTTGCGCGCCGGTTCGGTTAAGCAGTTTAGCAATGCCGATATGGACGGTTTTACCTGTTGTAACGGAACAGCGCTCGAAAGCAACACAAAATTGCAGAACTCCATATATTTCCGTAGTGCAGATAACGATGCATTGTATGTAAACCTTTATGTGCCATCAATCCTGAAATGGACAGATAAGGATATTACGCTTACACAAACAACTGCTTATCCGAAGGAAGACCATACAACATTAACCATCAACGGTAGGGGTAAATTCGATTTGAATGTACGTGTGCCGCACTGGGCCACCAAAGGATTTTTTGTAACCGTAAATGGCAAGAAACAAGAGGTAAAAGCGGAACCGGGAACATATCTTACCATCAGTCGCAAATGGAAAGACGGCGATAAAGTGGAGTTGCGCATGCCATTTCACTTTTATTTAGAGCCGGTAATGGATCAGCAAAACGTTGCCAGTTTATTTTACGGACCTGTATTGTTGGCTGCCCAGGAAGACGGTCCACGCAAAGAATGGCGTAAAGTAACACTTGATGCAGACGACATTAGCAAATCGATTTCAGGTGACCCGCAGAAACTGGAGTTCGAAATTGATGGGGTGGTTTACAAACCGTTCTACGAAACCTACGGGCGTCATTCGGTTTATTTGGATGTAACTTTGAAATAGCCATACGCTGAGGGGTACAAACGCATTTATTGGAAAAATCCGATTCGTATAAAACAAAAACGAACCGGATTTTTTCTTTATGGCATTCGCCATTTTGTTGCATAGCCCTGCGGACTAGGCTTGATGACATTGCACCTTTGGCGCAAATTATTTTGTTTTAACTCGGAAACCACAAGGAATATCAAGCTCCAAAGGAGCGCAGTCACATAGCCTTGTCCGAAGGGCAAGGCAAGGTAGATGATAAAATGAAAATAAGCTCCAAAGGAGCGTAGTCACATAGCCTTGTCCGAAGGGCAAGGCAAATAGGATAATCCAAAATTAAGCGCCAAAGGTGCGTGGTGTTATACACATTTTGTATTTTAGAAAGAAAATAAAATGTTATGCCACAATCATTAGTCAAAAACTATGTCCATTTAACCTTTAGTACTAAAAACCGATATCCGTTAATTACCGAATCAATAAAAGCGGAATTATTCGATTATCTGGGAGGCGTTTGTAAAGAGTTGGAATCGCAGCCAATAATTGTTGGAGGAGTAAACGATCATGTTCATTTGTTGTTTAATCTATCGCGAAAAATTGCCCTTATGAGCCTTGTTGAGAAATTGAAAACACATTCTTCGAAGTGGATAAAAGGGAAGGGAGCCGAGTTTGCCGACTTTTATTGGCAACATGGCTACGGAGCTTTTTCCGTTAATCCGAAACAGGTTGAAATTGTTCGGGAGTATATTCAAAACCAGGAAATGCATCACAAAACAAGAGCATTTAAAGAGGAATACCGACAATTTCTGAAAGAGTATGCGGTTGAGTATGATGAACGATTTGTTTGGGATTGATCTGGTCTACTGCGCACCTTTGGCGCTTTATGGCTTTTGCCTTTAATGCGCATAGCCCTGCGGACTATGCTTGGTGACCTTGCACCTTTGGCGCAAATATGCATAGCCCTGCGGACTATGCTAAATGACCTTGCACCTTTGGCGCAAATCATATTCATAAATCTGAACCTTTAGACCAAATCAAGCTCCAACGGAGCGTAGTCATATAGCCATGTCCATCGGGCATGGCTAACGGTAAACGCATAAACAAGCGCCAAAGGTGCGTAGTCCGTTTATTGGGGCCACAGGAAGGAAAGATTAAATCCATTGGCACAAAAAAAGCCGCTTCAAACGAAGCGGCTTTTCTATATAGCTCGAATAAGCTCTATTCTTCTCCTTCTTCAGGTTTTGAATAATCCATAGCCGCCATACGCTGGTATGATGCGTAACGCCATTTTGCGTTATCTTCAGCAGCTGCGAACAATTCATCAGCTTCAGCAGGGAACGATTTCTTCAGTGAAGTATAACGAACCTCGCCGTTCAGGAAGTCCTGGAATTTGGTCCATTCCGGTGCTTTCGAATCCAATTGGAATGGGTTTTTACCCTCTTCTTCCAACAGCGGATTGTAGCGGAACAGGTGCCAGTATCCTGACTCAACAGCTTTTTTCTCCTCTTCCTGGGTACGTCCCATGCTCGAACGCAATCCGTGGTTGATACATGGAGAATAAGCGATAATGATAGAAGGACCCGGATAAGCCTCAGCTTCTTTCAGTGCTTTAAAGTACTGCGACTGGTTAGCTCCCATGGCTACTTGTGCAACGTAAACGTAACCATAGCTCATCATCATGGCGCCAAGGTCTTTTTTACGTACTTTTTTACCCGATGCGGCAAATTTAGCAACTGCTCCAACCGGAGTAGATTTCGACGACTGACCACCAGTGTTAGAGTAAACCTCGGTATCCATAACCAATACGTTTACATCTTCGCCGCTTGCCATTACGTGATCTAAACCACCGTAACCAATGTCGTAAGCCCATCCGTCGCCACCAAATACCCAAATCGATTTTTTAACCAGGTATTGTTTCAACGATAGGATGTCTTTTGCATATTGGCTGTCGCTTGCACCAATTGCGTCAAGAACTTTTTTAGAAGCAACTACAGAACCTTCGGCATTGTCTTTCTGCTCCAGCCATTCGCCAAATACTTCTTTTTCTGCATCAGAAGCACCATTTGAAAGGGCAGTAGTCATTATGTCGGCAATACGATCGCGTTGTGCGCTAACACCTTCAGCGAAACCAAAACCGTATTCGGCATTGTCTTCGAACAGTGAGTTAGCCCATGCCGGACCATGACCCGACTGTTTGTGTTTACAGTATGGAGTTGATGGAGCAGAACCACCATAGATTGAAGAACAACCTGTAGCGTTGGCAACCATCATTCTTTCGCCGTAAAGCTGAGTGATAAGTTTAATGTATGGCGTTTCACCACAACCTGCACAAGCTCCCGAGAACTCGAACAATGGCTGAGCGAACTGTGAGTTTTTAACTGATTTTGTTTTGTCAACAACAGTTTCTTTAACCGTAACTTTTTGGTCCATGTAGTCCCAACGACCAACTTCTGCCTGCTGTGTAGCAAGAGGCTTCATTACAAGGGATTTTACTTTAGAAGGACAAACATCGGCACAGTTACCACAACCTGTACAGTCAAGTGGCGATACCTGGATACGGAAATTCAATCCGCCAAATACTTTGGCCGGAGTTGCAGTTTTTGTTTCGGTTCCTGCAGGCGCTGCTTCAACCTCTTCTTCTGTCATCAGGAACGGACGAATAGCTGCGTGAGGACAAACGTAAGCACATTGGTTACACTGAATACAGTTTTCTACCTGCCATTCAGGAACGTTTACTGCGATACCGCGTTTTTCGTAAGCTGCTGTTCCCAATGGGAATTGACCATCTTCTGAACCTGCAAAAGTAGAAACAGGAAGATCGTCACCTTTTTGTGCGTTGATTACGTCAACCACTTTAGTAATGTATTCCGGACGATCGGCATCTACAGCTGCCTCTTCAGCAACAACGATGGCTGCCCATTCAGCAGGAACATCAACTTTAACTACGTTTTTACCACCGGCGTCAACCGCTGCGTAGTTCATGTTTACAATGTGCTCACCTTTTTTACCGTACGATTTTACAATGGCAGCTTTCATTTGCTCAACAGCCATTTCGTAAGGAATTACCTCAGTAATTTTAAAGAAAGCTGATTGCATAATGGTGTTGGTACGAGTTCCCAAACCAATCTCTTCACCCAGTTTAGTGCCGTTAATGATGTAGAAATTGATTTCGTTTTCGGCCAAATATTTCTTCATGGCATCAGGCAACTGTTTTTTGGTTTCTTCTGCGTCGTTGATAGAGTTCAGCAAGAAAGAACCACCTTTTTTCAGGCCTTTCAGCACGTCGTACATGTTTACGTATGCCGGAACGTGACAAGCAACAAAGTCAGGAGTTGTAACAAGGTAAGTTGATCGGATTGGTTTATCCCCGAAGCGTAAGTGTGAACATGTGAAACCTCCCGACTTTTTCGAGTCGTACTGGAAGTATCCCTGGCAATATTTATCTGTTGCGTCACCAATAATTTTAATCGAGTTTTTGTTTGCACCAACAGTACCGTCAGAACCCAAACCGTAGAATTTAGCCTGGTAAGTTCCTTCCGGAGTCATGTTGATTTCTTCTTTCAATGGAAGTGATTTGAATGTCACATCATCAACGATACCGATTGTGAAGTTGCCTTTTGGCTCTTTCATTTCAAGGTTTTCGTAAACCGAAAGAATTTGAGATGGCGTAGTGTCTTTTGAACCTAAACCGTAACGACCACCAACAATAACAGGAGCATTTTCTTTTCCGTAGAATTGCGATTGTACGTCAAGGAATAAAGGCTCTCCGGTTGATCCCGGCTCAGCAGCACGGTCTAATACTGCAATACGTTTTACTGAATCAGGCAATGCTTCAACAAAGTGTTTTGCCGAGAACGGACGGAACAAGTGTACCGACATTAAACCAACTTTTTTGCCTTGAGCAGTTAAGTAGTCGATCGTTTCTTTAATGGTTTCAGTAACCGAACCCATTGCAATAATGATGTTTTCAGCATCAGGGGCACCGTAATAAGTGAAAGGACGGTATTTTCTACCTGTGATTTCGCTAATCTGGTCCATGTAATCAGCTACGATATCAGGAACTGCATCGTAGAATTTGTTGGCTGATTCTTTTGCCTGGAAGAAAATATCAGGGTTTTGAGCAGTACCACGGGTTACAGGATTTTCAGGGTTTAACGCACGATTGCGGAATTCCTGAATGGCTTCCATGTCAACCAAAGGTACAATGTCTTCCTGAGCGATAGCTTCAATTTTCTGAATTTCGTGTGATGTACGGAATCCGTCGAAGAAAGCGAGGAAAGGAACTCTTGATTTCAGTGTAGCTAAGTGAGCAACACCTGCAAGGTCCATTTCTTCCTGTACCGAACCTGCAGCCAACATTGCAAAACCTGTTTGACGGGCAGCGTAAACGTCGCTGTGGTCGCCAAAAATTGATAATGCATGACCGGCCAGGGCACGTGCACTTACGTGAAATACGGTTGGTAATAACTCACCTGCAATTTTGTACATGTTAGGGATCATTAATAATAAACCCTGTGATGCAGTGTAAGTAGAAGTTAAGGCACCCGATTGCAATGCTCCGTGAACAGCACCGGCAGCACCGGCTTCACTTTGCATTTCTGCCAAACGTACAGGGCGACCAAACATATTTTTCTTTCCAAAAGCAGCCCATTCATCAACGTACTCTGCCATGGTTGACGACGGAGTGATAGGATAAATACAGGCGACTTCGCTGAACATGTAACTCATATACGCTGCTGCGTAATTACCGTCACATGTAACCATCTTTTTTTGTTTTGCCATCTTTATTCGTATTTAATTATTTAGTTTAAAATTGATATTTTTTGGTTGTATTTCTTGAGATTCCTCGCTTTGCTCGGAATGACAGTTTGCTGTGGATGAGTTATTGGGAGGGAAGTTTTGGCGGCCAAGCCGCCAAAACTTCCCTCCCAATAACCTTTTCACAACTATATTGTTGTCATTCTGAGCGAAATGCAATGAAGCGAAAGAATCTTTTCATAATCATCAAATTTTGTTTTCTAGTACAAAAATCCAAATAGCCACAACGGAATTTTATTTCCTTCGCCAACCTCAATTACATCAGAGGCAGCGTAAATTCCTTTTTCGGGTTTCAGTTTTCGTCCGCCAACATTGAACTTGTATTTTCCGTTGACACAAAAATCAGCAACCGGCGATTTCGCCAGCTCGCAGACATAACCTACCTGGTTATAAAAGAACGTTTGTCGAACCGTGGCTTTATCGAAGTTATTCGGAGCAATAGCGTTTAGCAGATTGGTGTTTTGCATATATACTTTGTCCGGCTTCTTCATCTGGTCATCATCACTTCCACCATTCTCATAAAGCAGGTTGATGAGTCGGGCGTGCTTCAGATATTTCAGGTAATTCATAATTGTTGCACGCGACGTTTCAACTGAACTTGCTAATTTACTAACATTTGGTGTAAAAGGCGTTTCAGAAGCGATGATGTGCAACAGCTTTCTGAGTTTTGGAAGGTATTTAAATTCAATCTGGTTAATGTACGGAACATCGATCTCAAGCGCCAGGTTGATATTCTTTAACAACTTGTCGATATAAAAATTCGGGTCGTGAATGTAGTAGGGGAAATAACCATGTCGCAAATATTCGTCGAAATACGCCAGCGGCCTGATTTCGTCAACCACTTTCTGAGCAATTTCAATGTGGTTGTTCAGTATTTCCTCCAGGGTGTATGTTCTAAAATTGCTTCCTGTTTCATGATTGAGGTACTCGCGAAACGATAATCCTTCCAGATGGTAAATGCTTGCCATTCCTTCCAAATCAGGATTATCTTCGGTAATACGCAATACCGGCGACGAGGTGAAAATAATTTTCAGGTCAGGAATTTCATCCAGACATTTACGCAAATCGGCCGACCAGTCGGGGTACTTTTGTATCTGATCGAGTAACAGTACTTTTCCTCCACGTTTGGCAAATTCGTCGGCAAATGAACTGATTTTGCGTTTGGTGAAATAAAAATTATTCAGGTTAAGATACAGTACATCGTTGCTGTCGGGGTGATGCGTTTTTATGTAGTCGAGCAAAAATGTTGTTTTTCCAACACTCCTGAATCCTTTGATACAGATAAGCCTTTGGTTCCAATCGATATTGTTCATCAGCTCTCTTTGGATGGTATCTTTTGAACCCTGAAGTAATGACTTATGTACTTGTTGAAAAAATTCCAATGTTTACGATTTTAGATTAAATTGAGTTTGTAGAATTTGTAATCTCTACATAGCAAATTTAATAAATTTATGTAATGTATGCATGTTTATTTTGTCAGTATAACCAAAATATTAAATGGTTAATATTGGATTAATCTGGGGCTAATTTACACTAAGCCAGAGAATCCCATAAAAGCCATTGCAAGAATACCCGCTGCAATTAACGCAATCGGGGTACCTTTTAATCCTTTTGGTACATTTTGCAGATCGAGGTGCTCGCGAATACCGGCAAAGATGATCAGTGCCAGCCCAAAACCAATGGCATGCGACGTTGAAAATATTACGCCTTCCAGAAGGTTAAATTCGTTTTGCACGGTAAGAATAGCAACACCTAAAATAGCACAGTTGGTGGTAATAAGCGGAAGGAAAATTCCCAGCGCCTGGTAAAGCGGAGGACTTACTTTTTTCAGAATGATCTCCACCATTTGCACCAACGATGCGATGACCAAAATAAAGGCTATGGTTTGCAAAAATCCTAATCCGAATTTTTCCAACACATAGTTTTGTATCAGGTAGGTTACAATTGTTGCCAAAATCATTACAAAGGCAACAGCGCCGGTCATACCAATTCCGGTCGATACTTTTTTGGAAACACCCAAAAACGGGCAAATTCCCAAAAACTGCATTAAAACAATGTTGTTTACAAGTATGGCGCCTATTACAATTACTAAATAGTTCATCTTCTATCCTCCTAATTCTTTTTCATTCGGTTGATCAATGCAATCAGGTATCCGAGAACAATAAATGCTCCGGGTGCCAGCACAAATACAAGTGTTACGTAGTTCTCGGGGTAAATGGTAATGTTGAATAATTTACCGCTTCCCAATATTTCTCTGATACTTCCGAGTAAAACAAGGGCGAAGGTAAATCCCAATCCAATTCCAAGTCCGTCGATGGCTGAAGAGACCACATTATTTTTTGAGGCGAAAGCTTCAGCACGACCCAGTACAATACAGTTTACCACGATTAACGGAATAAACAGTCCAAGGCTTTTGTACAAAGCAGGAACAAAAGCCTGCATCAACAGCTGAACTACCGTAACAAACGCAGCAATAATTACAATGAAACTCGGAATTCTGACTTTCTCGGGAATGGCATTTTTTACCAGCGACACTACAATGTTCGACATCAGCAAAACAAAAGTAGTGGCCAGTCCCATACCAAGTCCGTTAATTGCCGACGAGGTAACACCCAAAGTTGGGCACATTCCCAGCAGCAATACAAATACCGGATTTTCTTTTAAGAAGCCTTTTGAAAAGTTTTTCCACTGATTCATAACACGAAATTATTGTCCGGAATCTCCGGTGGTTTTATTGTTTTTATAAGTACTGTATGCTCTTGTTAATGCATCAAGAAATGCACGAGAGCTAATTGTAGAAGCGGTAATCGCATCAATGTCACCTCCATCTTTCGACACGGTAAAATTGGTCGTTTCAGGATTTTTGCCGATTACATATTGATTTGGTTTTTCAGGATTGCTGAACCAAACGCCCATTTTTGATCCTAAACCTGGTGTTTCGGCATGTTCCAAAACTGAATAACCCGAAAAGTTACCGTCTTTATCAATACCGGCCATAATGGAAATGAATCCGCTAAAACCGCTTTTTGTATAGGTTTTTATGGCTGTTCCTACCAATTCTCCGTTTTTATAGGCCGGGAAGAATTCCAATGAGTCTTGTCCTTCTCCGGGACTTAAAACCATTGTTTCTCCCAACTCGTCAAATTCGGGCAATACTGTTTTAATTGCCTCGGTTTGTGCTTTCAATTTTGCCACCTCGATCGGGCCTTTTGTAAAATCGTATACAAAACCCAAAACTGCTGCAGCAATACCTGTTACCAAAACAAGCGTAAGCACCATATTTATAAAACTCGATTCTCGTTTTGCCATTTTACTGTCCTCCAAATCGTTTAGGTTTAACATACATGTTGATCAGTGGCACAAACGCATTCATAATCAGAATTGCGAACGAAATACCTTCGGGATAAGCGCCAAACATACGAATGGAGATCGTGATCAAACCAATTCCAACGCCGTAGATCAATTGTCCTTTTCCGGTCATTGGTGAAGTAACCATATCGGTGGCCATAAAAATAGCTCCCAGCATTAAACCGCCGGTAATTACATGATAAACCGGGTTTACATACATTTCAGGGTTTATTAGCCAGAAAATACCTGATACCACCAAAACGGTAAGTATAATCGATACCGGCGTTTGCCAGGTAATCACTTTTTTCCACAGCATATACAAACCCCCAATAATCAGCAGTATTGCTGAAATTTCACCCATCGAACCATTGTTGAATCCAATGGCCATATCAGATAAATCAGGCAGCCCCTGAAGTTGCGAAACCGGAATGCCGTTTTTAATCCCTTCTTTAATTACTGCCAGTGGTGTAGCTGCCGAAACCGAATCAACACTCATCATGCGGGTTGCAGGCCACGATGTCATTTGCACCGGGAACGAGATCAACAGGAAAACCCTACCTACCAAAGCCGGGTTAAATACGTTTGATCCTAAACCTCCGAACGAAAGTTTGCCAACTCCCATGGCTGCAATTGCGCCAATAATTATAATCCACCACGGAAGGCTTACCGGCACATTAAAAGCCAAAAGCACACCGGTGATCAATGCCGATCCGTCGGTAATACTTGGTTTTACCTTCATTATATATTTTTGAATGAGGAATTCAATGGCCAGGCACGACAGGATTGAAATTAATCCAACCCGAACGGCATCGAGGCCAAACATATAAATACCCCAAAGCATGGCCGGAATCATCGCATAAACCACCCGAAGCATAATCTTCTGGGTTGATTCGCTCGAATGAACGTGCGGTGATGGTGAAACTGTTAATAATTTACTCATTACTCAGCTGTTTGTTTTTCTTTCTTTTTGACGTCATCCTGAACTTGTTTCAGGATCTGAAGTAGATTCCGAAACAAGTTCGGAATGACGATTGGTTTGATTTTTATTTTTTACGAGAACGAATCATCGCTCCAACTTTACCTTTTCCAAAACGGATATAATCAAGCAGCGGACGACTTGACGGACAGGTGTAACTGCATGAGCCACATTCGATACAATCCATTATACGTTCGTTTTCTGCACGATCGAAAATTTGCTTTTCACCTAAAGTCATCAGCAGGTATGGTTCCAGTCCCATTGGGCAAACCGACGTACAACGCGAGCAACGAATACAGGCTTGTATTTCTTCGCGTTTACTTTCTTCTTCCTGTATCAGAAGAAGTCCTGAAGTACCTTTTGTTACAGGAACATCGAGCGATGCAATGGCGCGTCCCATCATTGGGCCACCACTGATAATTTTACCTGTATTTTCAGGAACACCGCCGGCTGCTTCAATCAATTCCGATGTAGCAGTACCAACGCGCACCAAAAAGTTCGATGGTTTTTCAAGGCCTTTTCCGGTTACGGTAACTACGCGCTCAAACAATGGTTTGTTTTTCTGAATGGCTTCATAAACGGCAAAAGCAGTACCTACGTTGCTCACCACTGCACCAACTGCAATTGGCAGAGCGCCCGAAGGAACTTCTTTTCCTGTAACAGCATTGATGAGTTGTTTTTCACCTCCCTGCGGGTATTGAACTTTAAGTGGTTGAACGCTTACGCCTTTATAAGCGCTGCATTTTTCATTCAGCAGTTTAATCGCGTCGGGCTTGTTGTTTTCAATACCGATAACGGCTTTGTCAACGCCCATGGCTTTCATCAGCAACTGGATACCCACCATAATTTCGTCGGCTTTTTCCAACATTAAACGGTGGTCCGATGTCAGGTAAGGTTCGCACTCCACGCCGTTAATCAACAGCACTTCGGCTTTCATTCCTTTTGGCGGCACCAGTTTTACGTGGGTAGGGAAGGTTGCACCACCCAAACCTACGATTCCGGCTTCCTGAATCTTTTTCACGATTTCAGGTCCGTCAACTGAAATTTCTTTTACCAAATCTTCCGAGCGGTCAATTCCTTCAATCCATTCATCGCCATCAACAGCAATAAAAATACCTTGTTTGGGATAACCCGAACTGTCGGCTGAAAAGTCAACCTTGGTAACTTTTCCTGATACCGATGAATGGATATTTGTAGAAACAAAACTGCTGCTTTGCGCAATTACCTGACCTACTTTTACCTCGTCGCCTTTTTTTACTACCGGAGTAGCCGGCGCACCAATGTGCTGAGCTACCGGGATAAACACTGTTTTTGGAAGTGGCAGGACCTCGATTTTTTTATCTTTCGATAACTTATTTTCGGGAGGATGTACTCCGCCTATTTTGAACGTTTTCAACATCCTGTATTAATTTACTGGTTTAGTTTCTTTTTTTTCTACCGGTTTTACTTTCCGTGGAGGAAAGTTCTCTTCGATGATAGCACCTGTTGGGCAAACGGCCACACATTTGCGGCACAGTTTACACTTGTCGGAATCGATGTATGCCAGGTTGTTTTCCATGGTAATAGCGTCAAACGGACATTCTTTTACACATTTTCCACAACCGATACATGCAACGCTACAAGCTTTGCGTGCTACGCCACCTTTATCCTGGTTGCGGCACGATACCACCACTTTCCGGTTCTTTGGCATCTTTTTGCGCAACTCGATCAAGTCTTTCGGGCAAGCATCAACGCAGGCTCCGCAGGCCACACATTTATCGTCGATAATTTCCGGAATACCTGTTTCGGGATGCATAACAATGGCATCGAAATCGCAGGCATCATAACAATCGCCGTAACCCAAACAGCCATACTGGCAACCGGATTCGCCGCTGTAAACCGATGAAGCGATAGCGCAGGTAGTTGCTCCGTCGAAACTGCTTGTTTTTGGGCGGTGTTCGCAGGTGCCGTTACAACGAATGTAAGCCACACGCGGATCTTTCTTAACGGCTTCAAGACCAAGGATAGAAGCCACATTGTTCATGGTTTCGTTTCCACCAACCGGACAGTTTAAATCGCCCAATGCACTCGCTTTTACACAGGCTTCGGCAAAAGCTCTACAGCCTGCATATCCACAACCTCCGCAGTTAGCTCCCGGCAATGCTTCGTCAACATCGTCGATGCGCGGATCTTCAACAACTTTGAATTTCTGTGCCACAAAATATAGAATTACCGCTGCTGCGGCGCCAATTACGGCTAATGTGACAATTGTATATACAACCGTGATACTCATTTTATTCAGCGTTTTCTTCGAGTTCGAATTTCAATACTTTTTTTAATAAATGCCTAAAAAAATATAATGTTATATAGTATGGTACAAGAATGAATAAGGAGAGGAGCCCCGATTTTAGTTCGTCACCGGTAACTTCAAGGGCGATAATCAGGGTGCTCAAAACAACAAAAAACGGAACTACATAGCCCCAGGTAAGTGCGGTAAAACCTTTTGATTGTTTAAAAAGAATGGTAACCTCGTCGCCAATTTTGTAGTTGCCTTTATATTCAGTAACCTCAATTTCCTTGTCCTGGAAATCGGAAACCGAACATGCGCCTTGTGCGTGACAAGTTGAGCAGGCCGATTGGCTTACAATATTCACAGTAAGCGAGGCTTTTTTTATTGCCTTAACAAATCCTTTATGTCGAATTGTAGATTCCGTAGCTGTAAATTTTGCTATTTGCAGATGGCAAAACTATATAATAAATTGAATCTCGATATGACAAAAAAGCAATTTTTCTGAAAACAGGACTATTTATAAGTAGTCTAATTTAGATTGTCGAACGTTTCAATAATTGGTTCGAAAAAGTGCAGGAAAACGTTCTGAATTTAAGTTCAGATTTAAATTGTAAACTGGTCTTTAATGCTTGGTTTTGTGTTGTTAAAGTGTAGTTTGTTTATTGTCTGTTGATCTTGTTTTAGCTAAAAATGGAATAAAATCTACTCTTCCTTTTGGGCTTCATCTTTCAGCGAATCCACATCCCATGCACAATCAGTTTCGTGAATGGAATAGTTTTTTTCGGCCTGCAAGGTTTCTTTTACCTGTTCCTCAAAACGGCGGGTTTCCTGAATAAATTTGCCCTGATCTTCCAGCCAGTGGCGATAAAGTTCTTCGGTAACCTGGCTTTCGTGGTGTTTAAACATACGTGCTGCACGATAGGCTTCGTATTTTGAAAATCCCAGTTCTACGAGTGCTTTGCTGCCTAGTTCTGCTGCCGAATGAAAGTTTTCGCGTTCGGTATTGGTGATGTTCAGGTTGAGGTATTCAAATACATGGAAGATATCGTTGGCCCGCGCCAGTATTTTTACATGCGGGTATTTTTTATGCACAATTTCTGCAACTTTCAATGCATTTTCGTGTTCAGCCATACTAAGTATGAGCATGCGGGCTTTTTCAATTCCGGCTTTTTCGAGCATAGTGGGCCGGGTAATGTCTCCAAAATAAAGTTTGAAACCATACTTGCGCAGTGTTTCCACATTCGACGGATTATTGTCGAGAATCGTAACTTTAAACCCGTTTGCCAACAGAATCCGTCCAACGGTTAATCCAAAGCGGCCAAACCCCGCAAGTATTACCGGAGTTTCTTCTTCTTCAATTTCATCGTATTCCAGCTTGTTTTGCCAACGGGCTAATATCGGGCTTACTGCCTTGTCGTTAAAAATGAGTAATAAAGGAGAAATAGCCATCGACAGTGTTACTACCAGTAGCAGCATTCCTGATGTTTTATCGTCGAACAGTTTATTTTGTTTCGAGAAGGAGATGAGCACAAAAGCAAATTCGCTGGCTTGCGCCAACAAGAATGCAAAAAGGAACTCGAAACCTTTTTTCAATCGGAATATTCGTCCTAAAATCAACAAAACAACAAACTTTATAAAAATCAGTAGAAGTACAAATCCTATGATTACCCAGGGATTCTCAATCAATAAATTAAAATTTATACCGGCACCAACCGAAATGAAAAACAGTCCTAATAATAATCCTTTAAAAGGATCGATGGTAGTTTCCAGCTCGTGACGGTATTCGCTGTCGGCCAAAACCACTCCGGCAATAAAAGTTCCAAGTGCCGGCGAAAGGCCAATGGCATCCATGCCCAACGCAATGCCGATAACCATAAGCAGTGCCAGTGCTACAAATACCTCGTGCAACCCGGTTTCGGCCACCAAACGAAAGATGTGGCGGGCAGCAAAACGACCAATAATTACCAATACTACAATTGCTCCGATGATGATTAATAGTTGCAACCAGCCGGGCAGTTGAGCTACCTGGCCAATGCTTTTCATCGATGTATCGGAAAGTGTGGCAGGAGTGCCGAGTGTGGCAATTAGGGGCAATAATGCAAGAATTGGAATAACTGCCATATCCTGAAATAGCAATACCGAAAAGGCTGAGCGGCCAGCAATGTTACGCATAAGACCTTTTTCGCTTAACGTTTGTAAAACAATTGCTGTTGATGAAAGCGCAAGAATAAGCCCGATGGCAACCGCACGGTTGAGCTGAAAGTTAAAAAGCAGCGCTACGCCGGTAATTATTCCTGCCGTTATAAGAACTTGTAAACCACCAAGTCCGAAAATATTGCGCCGCATTTTCCATAAAAGTTTGGGTTCCAGTTCCAATCCAATTATAAATAGCATAAGTACAACACCAAACTCGGCAAAATGCATCACTTCGCCGGCTTCGTTTCCTACCAATCGTAATACAAACGGCCCGATAATAATTCCGGCGAGCAGGTAGCCCAGTACCGAACCAAGTCCCAGTTTTTTGGCAATCGGTACAGAAACAACTGCTGCACCAAGATAAATTAAGGCGTTTAAAAAGAATTCCTGATTATGCATTGTGCTCAATTATTTCGTTCATGTATTCCATTGTGTTCAGTTTCTCCGAATCGATCTCGTTATCGCGGAGCATTTTTATAACCTTACGATAGTCTTCGGCATATTTTTTTATGTCGTCTTTGTTTAAGGTATGCGAACCGTGCACCACAAAAGGAGGCAGATTTTTCATTCGGCAAAGATTAGCCGATTGAATAAAAGGTGCCAAAAACTCGTTTATTGTGTACCGGTTTTTCCCTTCGGCACTATATACTTCTTTTCGTCCGCCGGTTGAAATGCACGACATAGCCCATTTCCCTTCCAATGCCCGTCCGTGTGTGCCATAAGCAAAACCGTGTTGCAATACCAAATCCATCCATTCTTTAATTATAGCCGGTGCACTGTACCAGTAAAACGGATGATGCCAGATAATAATATCGTGTTCGGTCAACAGCTTTTGTTCAGCCGGTATATCCATAAAAAAATCGGGATACTTTTCATACAAATTATTAATGGTAACGCTTTTCAAATCTTTAATTGCTTCCATCAGCGTTTTGTTGATAAGCGACTTTTGAAAAGCAGGATGTGCAAAAAGTATTAATATTTTTTTCATTGGTTAAATCTGTTACATACTGTAAAACGATAATTAAAAATATCGAATAAATTTCAGAATGATAATGTTGTCAGGTACTAATATCAGCTTTTATCAGAAACTATAAAAGCATAAAACCCCGGAAAGCAAAAAAGTTTACGTTTTCCTGTTTCTATTTTTAATTTATCCATTTTGTTAAATTATGAATGCCATAATTGAGTGTTTCGTTAGTGTTGTTAATGTTATTTCACGCAAATGATATTAAAAAGTCATGAAACCGTTTCAGAAAACTTTGTAATTTTGCGCCTTGATTTAAAGGACAGATATGACAGAGATTAAGCTTAACACAATTCCTGAAGCCATTGCTGCTATTCAGAAAGGTGAAATGGTAATTGTTGTTGATGATGAAGATAGAGAGAATGAAGGTGATTTAATTGTTGCCTCGGAATTGATCACCACAGAAATCGTAAATTTTATGGCTTCGAAGGCTCGCGGACTCATTTGCGTTGCTTTAACAGAGGAGCGTTGTAAGCAGTTGGAGCTTGATTTGATGGTGGGGAAAAACACTTCGGCCAATGAAACGGCATTTACGGTTTCGGTTGATGCGATTCACCCTGAAGTAACAACGGGTATTTCTGCTGCCGACCGGGCAATTACCATTAAAATGCTGGTTAATAAAAAAACCCGTCCGGAACAATTGGGGCGTCCGGGGCATATTTTTCCTTTAAAAGCAATGGAACGGGGTGTGTTGCGCCGAACCGGGCACACCGAGGCTGCTGTTGACCTGGCTCGTTTAGCCGGTTTAAAACCTTCGGGTGTACTGGTTGAAATTATGAACGACGACGGCACAATGGCGCGTTTACCACAATTGTATGAGTTTGCACAAAAACATAATCTGAAGCTGATTACCATCAAGGATCTGATTTCGTTCCTCTTTCAAAGCGAAAGCCTTATTGAGCGGGGAGAAGAAGTGCCCTTGCCAACGGATTACGGCGATTTCAGAATCGTTCCTTTCCGTCAGAAATCGAACGGTGCCGAGCATGTTGCTTTAATAAAAGGCGAGTGGGAGCCCAACGAGCCGATTTTGGTTCGCGTGCATTCGTCGTGCATGACCGGCGATATTTTTGGATCGATGCGTTGCGAATGTGGCGACCAGCTGCATAGCTCGATGGAAATGATTGAAAAAGCCGGCAAAGGAGTTATTGTGTATATGATGCAGGAAGGTCGTGGTATTGGACTGCTGAATAAAATTGCTGCTTACAAATTGCAAGATCAGGGATTAGACACGGTTGACGCGAATATTCATCTTGGTTTTAAAGCCGATGAACGCGATTATGGAGTTGGTGCGCAGATATTGAGTAACCTTGGCGTAAGCAAAATGCGTTTGCTTACCAATAATCCGATTAAGCGTGTTGGTTTGGAAGGTTATGGTTTGGAAGTTACCGATATTGTTCCGATAGAGATTGCTCCAAACGAGCACAATCAGCGTTACATGAAAACAAAACGCGACCGAATGGGGCATCACCTCCGTAAGTTTAACTACGACAAATAGTAAATTGTAGTTGTTTGGCAATTGTAAATGATAAAAGCTAAAAGTTGTTCTTTTTAGTTGCAGGGTTATGGTAAACTAAAAAGCGGAATTGTACCAGATTTTAACAAAAATTATTTCCGTACATTTATTCAAATTTTAAAAACACAAAAAAATGGATGGAAAAACAAAAGCAATTGTTGCACACATTACCTGGATTGGTTGGGTAATTGCGCTTGTGGTTAATTCGAGTGAAAAGGATGAGCTGGCAAGTTTTTATATTCGGCAAATGCTGGGGTTATGGCTATTTTCTCTTGTGATTACTTTTATCCCGGTAATTAATATTGTTGGTTGGATTATTACTCTGGTGTTTTGGATCATTAGTTTAATTGGTGCAATTAACGGCGAACAAAAAGAAATTCCGTGGGTAGGCAGCTACTTTCAGGATTGGTTTAAAGCATTGTAATCAAAAAATACAGGAATAAAAAAAGACAGGTTTTTGGCCTGTCTTTTTTTTATGCTTATTCATCGTTTTTTTTCCGGTTTCTGTCGCGGTATTTACGGAACATGTATATGCGGAACTCGTATTCCGCTTTGTAAAGTTTTATCACTTTTAGCGGTGGTAGAATTTCCAGAAATTTTTCGTTGTATCTCTCCCGTACTTCCGCTTCTGTTTTTCCCAGTGCAACATGCTCATGAGTTAGTTTAATCAATTCCTTGTTCGACAGGTTTTCATCCACATTTCTCACTTTATCTTCCAGCTCGTGGCGTTTTTGCTGAAAATCAAACAGCTCTTTTTCCAACTCATTGTAAACCGGCCAGAATTTCTGAGCTTCTTCAGTAGTTAAATCCAGGTTGGTGGTAAAAAAAGCTACTTTTTCGTTGCGGTAGCGTTCCCAGCGGTCATCATCATTATCATTTTTTTGCGCAGTTGCCTGTGTCTGGGTTATAATCAACAATCCTAGTGTTAATATTGCAAATAGCTGTCTCATATTACTTTACTCTTCTGTATATTCAAAAATTTCGTAGGCGTTAAAATTGGAGCTTACGTAGGCAAGCAAATCATCGTCGCTGAATGTTTCGTCGTTATCATCGTTTTCCAGTAATGCGAAGAATGAAGTTTCGTCGAGTTCCTCCAAAATAGAATGCATTTGCCTGTCGGAGAAGTTGGTTGAAGCCGTTGTTTCAATAACCTGATCCTGTGGTATAAAGGTTTTTATTGGTATATATACCAGCATGAATATGATGGCGAAACTGGCAGCAAGACCAAGTGCAGGCTTTAAAAGATTGATAATCTTAAATTCCTTATTGTTGGCCACATGTTTTTCCGCTTCAATTTGCATTTGCATGCGTGCGGAAAAATCGTCGAAATAATGTTTCGGAGTTCCAAAAGGATTTTCCTTCTTCATTTTCGACAAATTAGGTGCTATGTTCTTTAATTCTTCCATTGCGGCATTTTTAACTATTGACTATATCTTAATTAAAAGGTTTAAAAACAAACTATTAATCCGTGCTTTTTAAGTACTCTTCAATCTTTTTGGCTGCATGATGATAGGATGCTTTAAGGGCTCCAACCGATGTGTCGAGGATTTCCGACATTTCATCGTATTTCAAATCATCAAAATACTTCATGTTAAACACTATGCGTTGCTTTTCGGGTAAAAGTAAAATTGCTTTTTGTAGTTTTAGCTGAATTTCATCTCCTTCAAAATAGGGGTCGGAAGTGAGATTATCCATTAAAAACTCGCTGGCATCGTTCATTGGCATAAAGTTCTTTTTCTTCTTCGAATTGATAAAAGTTATCGATTCGTTGGTGGCAATACGATATAACCAGGTAAAAAGGCTCGATTCTTCCCGAAAATTATCGATGCTGCGCCACACTTTTAAAAAGGTGTTTTGCAGAACATCGTCGGCATCGTCATGGTTCAACACAATTTTTCGGATATGCCAATACAATCGCTCCTGGTAGGTACCAACGAGTTGATGAAAAGCAAGATCGCGCTTGTTTCCATCCTTTAAATCGGCAATAATATTTTTATCTGTCCCTTGCATGAAGCTACCAATCAGACATCGTCTGCCGGCAAAGGTTTAAAAAAAAATCAGATTCTGAAGTTTAATCCTTCTTCTTTTAATTTGTTGTAAACATCAAGATCGAAAGAATACAGTTTTGCTGCCCGGTGTGCAACGTTGGTTTGTTTTTCGCCGGTATCGATTAACAGCCCCATATTTTGAATTTTCTTTCTGAAATTACGTGTATCGAGCGTGGTATCCAGAATAACTTCGTAAAGAGTTTGCAGTTCTGTTAGCGTAAATTTATCGGGTAGCATCTGAAATCCAACCGGATGATATTTTACCTCTGAACGTAGTTTTTTTAAGGCTTCTTCTATAATTACTTTATGGTCGAAAACCAATTTCGGAAGCTTGTCAATCCTGAACCAGTTTAACACTTTTGCCATTTCTGATTGGCGTAAATCGTGATATTCCGGGTTAATGATGGCATAGTAGGCTGTGGTTAAAACGCGCGAAAAAGGAACACGATTTACTTTCCCGAAAGTTTTTACCTGGTTGAGGTAAACATCTTCGAGGCCGGTAGTTTTCGATAGAATAAATTTGGCATATCCATCAATGTCTTCATCTTCGGGCAGGTGAGATCCAATTAAAGCCCAGTAGTCTTGCCCGCTATGTATTGGGTTTTTGGTAAAAAGGTCTTCAACCTCCTCGTAGTTATCTTTTTCGCTAAAAAAACGTTTGGCAACATCTGATTCCGATTGCCAAAGAAGTACGCATAGCTTGTTGTCTTTAAAGCCAAAAATTACACAGTCAATAGATAGGTGTCGTAGTATCATAAGTTAAATGTTTGCACAAATGTAGCTACTGATTTTTTAAAAAACCAATATCATGCTTGTAAAACATACAATAAGCCCTGTTTTATTGACGAAAAAGTATGCTGAAACACCAATTTTTAAATAGCAAAAATAAATTACCTTTGCACCGCAATTTTTAAATAAGTAAAATGGCTTTAAAATGTGGTATTGTTGGTTTGCCAAACGTCGGGAAATCAACACTGTTTAATTGTTTGTCGAGTGCAAAAGCACAATCGGCAAATTTCCCTTTTTGTACAATCGAACCCAATTTAGGGGTGATAACTGTACCCGACGAAAGACTAACAAAATTAGAGGAATTGGTAAAACCGCAACGTGTGGTGCCAACAACGGTTGAAATTGTTGATATCGCCGGGTTGGTTCGCGGGGCAAGTAAAGGAGAAGGATTAGGAAATAAATTCCTGGGTAATATTCGCGAAACCGATGCGATTATCCACGTATTGCGTTGTTTCGAGAACGAAAATATTACGCACGTTGATGAAACGATCAATCCGGTGCGCGATAAGGAAACCATTGATATTGAACTTCAGCTGAAAGACCTGGAGACGGTAGAAAGCCGTATTACTAAAGTTGAAAAACAGGCCCGTACCGGAAACGATCCGGAAGCCAAGCGTATGTTTCGCATCCTTTCGAAATACAAAGAGGTTTTGATGGAAGGAAAATCGGCACGTACGGTTGAGGTTGATCCATCGGATGCAGCAGCTGTAAAAAGCCTTGAATTGCTGACCAACAAACCGATATTGTATGTTTGTAATGTTGACGAGCCTGCCGTAATTAAAGGAAATGCACACGTTGAAGCCGTAAAAGAAGCCATTAAAGATGAGAATTCGGAAATGCTGATGATTGCAGCAGCAACCGAAGCCGATATTGCCGAGCTGGATGATTTTGAAGAACGCCAGATGTTTTTAGACGACCTTGGGTTAAAAGAAGCCGGAGTTAGCAAACTGATTAAATCAGCCTATAAATTGCTTCAGTTGGAAACGTATTTTACTGCCGGAGTAAAAGAAGTGCGTGCCTGGACTTACCACAAAGGAAGCAAAGCGCCACAGGCAGCTGGTGTTATCCACTCTGATTTTGAGAAAGGATTTATTCGTGCCGAGGTGATTAAATACAACGACTTTATAACTTTAGGATCGGAGCTGGCCTGTAAAGAAGCCGGAAAAATGTCGATTGAAGGAAAAGAGTACGTGGTAACCGATGGTGATATAATGCACTTTCGATTTAACGTGTAAGCCCCTCCCTGCCTCCCCAAGGGAGAGGTGTAGAAAAACAAAAAGGAGCGAAAATCATAGATTTTCGCTCCTTTTTGGTAAAAATCCTCCCTTTTTGGGAGGTTAGGAGGGGCGTTACTTTTGCGGTTGAACGTCGCTCATATCTTTTACAATACCGTTTTTGTCAACTTTAATTACAACATCTTTGGCAACTTCCAGTTGAATGGCTGTTTCCTCAATCTTTACAACTTTTCCGTAAATACCACCGGTTGTAACTACTTTGTCGCCTTTTTGTAAGCTTTCGCGAAACTTACGTGTTTCTTTCTGGCGTTTCATCTGCGGGCGGATCATAAAAAAGTAAAATACTACGATAATCAGCAACAGTGGTAAAAAGCTCATTAAAGGATTGGCTTCAGCGCCTTCTTGTGGCTGCATCATTAATAAAATCGAATTCAACATGTCTATAATTTTTAATATTTAATATCAATAAGGTCGTTATCAACCTGGGCAAAAATAGCTAAATGTTTTAATTCTTTGCTATTTCCAAGTACTTCAATTGTTTTGTATTCTCTTCCAACCAACCCGGCGGTGTTAAATTCAACTTCAATTAAAGTGCTTTCGCCAGGTTTTACTGCTTGTTTGTTAAAGTGTGTTGTTACGCAGCCACAATCGGTTTCAAGGCTTTCAATTACAAAATCGCTATCGCCGGTATTGGTTAAAACAAAGGTGTGCAACACAATTTCGCCGGCTTTTAACTGGCCAAAATTATGAACGGCTTCATCAACCGAAATTTCCGTTAGCGCCAGTTCTGCAGTTGTTTGTTCTTGTTTGTTACTACTGCTTTTATTGGCCTGGCACGAAACCAGGGCAATAACCAAAAATATGAAAGCCAGTTTGTGCATTATTCGCCAATCAGTCCGCGTCCTTCTTTGCTAATTTTTTCGGTGTTTTTTAGGTCTTTCAGCGTTTTGTCCAGAATACCGTTAATAAAGTTGCGGCTCTTTTCGGTGCTGTAAAACTTCGACAGCTCGATGTACTCATTCAAGGTCACTTTTGTTGGAATAGTGGGGAAATACAGGAACTCGGCAATGGCCAGCTGCATAATTAAAATGTCCATAAAGGCAATACGTTCCACATCCCAGTTGCGCGAGTGTTCCTTAATCAGTTCGCGCAATTCGTTGTGGTTGATAATGGCTTTGCGCAACAGGTCTTTGGTAAAATCGCGGTCTTCCTGGTCTTTAAACATCGGCATCAGCGATTGCTCCGAGTCCGACAGTTCATTAAATCGTTTCAGCGTTTTTGTAATCATCGAAATCACAAATTCCACATCATCGTTCCAGTAAATGCTTTGTTCTTCGAGCACCATGTACAGGTCTTCCGAAACCAGAATGATTTTATTAAAAAGCTTCTCGATAAACTTGCGGTCGTTCAGGTACGAGCGGTTTTTGTCGGCCATATACTCCTGATAAATATCCGACTCAATCATCATCAGGTACAGCTCTTTTATTAGCTCGGGATGATCTTGCCAATTCAGTTTTTTCTGATCGATGTAAGTGTTCAGTTTGTTGTTGTTACGCAACTGATCGATAACCTGGTTGGTGATAAACTTGGTATTCGGATTCAGGTCTTCGTGTGTGGGCTGATGTTTGTTTCTTCTGATTTCGATACGGCCCTCTGCATAATCTGCAATTTCGGGTACCAGCGCCAGCAGGTAGTGATAAAGGTCGTAAGCTTTTTGGATACAAAAGAAAAGTTCTTTCTCGGTGTTGTTGATCGATTTCTCGTCGGTGGAGTAGTAGGCGTACAATACTTGTAAAACCTTTGTGCGGATAATCCTTCTGCTAATCATTTTTAATGAACTTCGTATAATTTGGGTGCAAAATTACATCTTTTTTTGAATCGTCGTGCAGAAAAGAATGCAAATGAAGTACGTTATTTTAATGTGAAGTAGATGAACGCCGATGACGTTGATTTTGCTGATTGGCGCAGAGAAGAAATGGCTCGCGCATTATGCAGATTGGCGTAGAATGATTTGAACGCTGATGACGCCGATTTTGCAGATTTTCGCGGATAGAACAGTGATACTCTCACTTAAAGTGAGGGTATCACTATTTAAGCAGCCCCCGAACTTTAGACCTTCAAGGTTTTTAAAACCTTGAAGGTCTGAATCGCTGTCTCAATATTTTTAAGTCTTTCAGGCTGAGGAACGGTTTGTAAAATCGCTCCAGCGGTGTTTAAAGCATCGAACATCTGTAACAGTTATCCTTCCCCTGTTTTATTTTAAGATACAATGGGTATTATTTCCGGTAAAAAACAGGGTATTTGTTGTTAAACCGGTAGCCTAAGCCCAGCATCAGGAAATTAGGCAAGTGAGAATCTTTCACACTATAGCCAATGTGAACAAAAGAATTCCTGGTAATTTCTGTTTTCAGCGCTATCACCTGGTAGTAAGCTTTAAGATCGCCTTTGCCGTATAAGGCATTTTTACCCACTCCCAGTCCAACCGTAAAATAAGGCATTACATATTCGGCACGAACCGACAGTCCCAATGCCAGTTGCTGATTAAGTGGAGGTTTATAAAATACCTGACGAGGTTCCATCATGTAGTCTTCGGTGTAAACATTGGCACTCCCATCGTAAACGCCATCGAGCGACAGGCCCAGGCGAAGTTTGTAACCCAGGTTATACATCGGCGAAAAACAAAACCCCATTACCGGGTAAGCTTCCGGCGATGCAATTTGGGTATCCAAAAAATCAACTCCGGTGCGGCGCCACGAGCCAAATAATACAAGATCGTAGCTAATATGTTCTTTAAACACAGGAACCTTTGATTCCGACGGGAGATTGATTGCTTCCTTTTTCGGAATGAAACTGTATAAAACTCCTGCTTTTACACCAATTGTATTAAGTCCGGCATTGGGGAATTTAGTGTTGCCGTTAGAAAAATGAGTGACTGCCACTCCGGTGTTAAAATTCAGATTCTCGGCAAGCATCCAGCTAAAATAAAAGTTGGTGTTGATGTAGGCGTTTGCTTTTGATCCAATTACCGTGTTGTTGGGGTTGTTCTCATAATCATACGGTTTCCATCCAAGCGATAAACCAAAATTCCACTCGTAGTTTAACGATAGATTTTGCGAAATCTGACTCACCCGTGCTCCCTGAAACAGGTAAAATGAAAACGGGCTTCCCAGTTCATCGCTGTGGCTTAAGTTGTAGTGTGCCACGCCAATTCCCTGATAGGGTGTTCCGTAAATTTTGTCGGCAAGGGTGTTGGGGTAAAAACGAAAGGAATATTTTAAATGCGTTGAGAAAGAAGATTTGATGGGATGTGAGGTTTTGTTTGCCTCTTTAAAGTACGAATTTGCAGGCAATATGTAAGCCGGACGAATTTCAACTCCGATTCGGTGAATAATGGGGGTTGATAAAAAAAGTGAGTCGAATGCCCCGGGAATAGTATTGTAATGTTCAGAACGAGTATCTGCGGTTATTTTGCTGGTTGGAAGATATGTTGTTTGGGCATGAGCAATAACCGAAACGAAAAGCAAAAAATTAAAAATGAGAAGTTCCTTCCAATGTATTTTATTGCCCTTCATACTTTTTGTAAATCTGTAGATTAAATCCGAAAAGGAATTTAAGGGAGGTAAATATAGGTTTTTATTTGTTGAATATAATGGAATTTTTACTCGATTAGAAAGAAGAATTTTACAGATGGTGATCGTCTCCCACTCAGTGGTACTACCACTTTCTTTGTTCTGGTTTATAAAGCAAATGCGCCACAATCGCGCACCGGCAGGGGCTGGTTGATTGAACGCAGATAACGTTGATTTTACTGATTTTCGCAGTTAGAACGGTGATGCTCTCAGTTGGAGTGAGGGTATCATTATGTAAGCAGTCCCCGAACTATAGACCTTCAAGGTTTTTGAAACCTTGAAGGTCTAAAACGCTGTCTAAACAGCCCAAGGGATGTCATCTCCCCCAAAAGATGACATCCCTTGTTTGTCCGCAGTAGCAAAGCGGGCTTCCGCAACTGGCAAAAGTGTTTCCGCACCCCCGAGAACATTGTTATCACCTCAAAATTAATCGTCATCACCCCAAAAAAGGGCTTATCACCCGTTGGCCAGGTCTTATCACCCGTAAATTTGTCGTTATCACCCGGTAAAAGGGTGTTATCACTTACATTTTGTCGGTTATCACCGGAGAGATTTTACAAAATGGTAGTGATAGAAGGATATTTCGAGTGATAATCTACTTTTTGCAGGTTATAACTAAAGTTTCAGCGTAAAAAAAGCCGGAACAACGTTTCCGCTGTCCCGGCCAGTGTAAAACAATAACTACCCCTAATTATCACTCCCCGAGTTGTCTTTTGATTTTTTATGTTTATTCTTATAAATATTCCGGTAGCCTTTCAGTCGTGCTTCGTTTTTCCAGAAAACATAGCGGCCACAGTTTTTTATTTCGTTGGCAGCTTGTTGCATGTAGTTGTAGGCGCGGTCGCGGGTAATTTTCACCTGGCTGTCGATTTCCTTTTCGCCATTGGCTTGTGCCAGCACAATTGCCAGTTCGTCGGCAGTAGTAGCAGCCAGCTGAAGTAAGGTAACATCAAAATTAATTAATGCCAGTGGTGCTGGATTATCCTCGCCCAGAGCAGCCAGGTTACTCAAATCCTGTATCATATCGGCATCGCCCGTTCCGTCGGTTATGGCACTCACTTTTTTTAACAGGCGCTGGTTGTTGCGGAAGGCATACCGAAAATCGTGCAGCAGGCGATCGCGCAGTTCGTAAGCTTCGGGAGCACGCTCTTCCCATTCTTTTTGAGCATCCTGCGGTGTATGCTGTTCGCGTTGCCACATGGCCTCGGCTGTGCGGCAGGCACCGTTACGTACGGTTAACGAATCAATAGTGTCTTCGGGCAGGCCTGCACCCATTAGTTCGGCTTTATCGTCGAGGCACCATAAATAAAGGTTTTCGTTTTCCTGAATGGCGGCGTTAACGGGCATATCAGGTGTTTTTACTTCGTTGGCCGGAATAGCCATAAATGCATCGTAGCATGTTGTGTAATCTTGTTGGTCTGACATGGTATTTTGAATTTTGTTCGTATCGGGGATACGAGGTTAAACATAAAATATGCATGAATATAGGATGAATAATAAACTTATGCCAATTAAAATTTATGTTTTGTAGCATGCCGATGCATTGTGGGTTAGGAAGTTATAGTATTGATTTGTGTGAGACTATGTGTTTCCCGGTTTTTCAGCACTGCCATCCGTATCGCGGGTAAAAGTTGCATCGCTGAAAGAAACGGCACCGGTGTTGTCGGTAAAATCATCTTCCTCGTCATCGTCGGGTTCATCTTCCCAATCGAATTTCTCGCGGCGCACGATGTATTTGCGGTAGTAAAAGGCCAGCAATACGCCAAAAATAGCTCCCGATAAATGGCCTTCCCACGAAATCTCGGGACGGATGGGCAGCAGTCCCCAAACCAGTCCGCCGTAAAGAAAAACCACAATTGCTGAAAGTGTTAACAAACGCACATCGGAGCGGATAATTCCGCTAACAAAATGAAAGGCTGCCAGTGCATAAACAACTCCGCTGGCGCCAATGTGCCAGGCTTCGCGCCCCATAATCCAGGTACTGATACCCGATAAAATATACAGGAGAAAAAAGATGCGGTACGAAATGCGGCGATAAAAGTAAATGAGCATAAAACCCAGTATAAAAAACGGCAGCGAATTGGAAATTAAGTGGCTAAAATCGGAATGAATAAAAGGGGAGAAGAGAATTCCCTGCAATCCGTTTATGTGCCGCGGGAAAATGCCAAATTCCACAAAACTCAATCCGGCAGTTTGCTCGATGATTTTAACCAGCCATAACAGCAAAACAAAAACTGCCGGAAACAGGAGGCTGTGGAAAAAGATCTTCTTTTCCATCTCCGGATCCAGGTTTTTGGGGTTGCTCGGATAGTATCTGAATAATGGCATATATTGGTTTAAATATAGGATATTTCCGCTTGTATCAGTGTTAACTGATGTGATTTTGTTTTACCCCTCACCCTGTTGGGAGCTCCCCTTAGAAGGGGAGCAAGCATTGGACAAGCTTCTGAATAAAAAGTTAAGCCACAGGTCAATCTTTATTGATGTTTCCCCTTGTAAGTGGAAACCTTGCCTAGGGCAGGCAGGTGGCTACGGCCAAAGGAGTAAATAATAATCCATAACAAAGAACACTAAGTCACCAGGTTGGAGAAACCAATTCCAATGTTTTCTTTGTGCCTTAGTGTCTTTGTGTTTATCCTTTTTAGTTCAGCAACTCTTTTATCAACTCCACAAACGCATAAATCTCCTCCTCAGTGGTGTCAAACGAGGTCATCCAGCGCACTTCCGATTGTATTTCGTCCCAGGTGTAAAAGAAGAAACGTTCACGCAGCGGCTCAATAATTTCTTTCGGAACGATGGCAAAAACACCATTTGCCGAAACCGGTTGTGTAATTTTAATCTGCGGAATTTTTGCCACTTCAGCTTCCAGCAACTTCGCCATTTTATTCGAATGCGATGCTGTTTCTTTCCAAAGGTCATTTTCGAGGTATGCAATAAACTGGGCCCCCACAAAACGCATTTTCGAGTACAACTGCATGCTTTGTTTGCGCAGGTATTTGGTTTGTTTTGTCAGCTCCGGATTAAAGAACAGTACCGCTTCGCCCATCATCATGCCATTTTTTGTGCCTCCAAACGAAAGCACGTCAACACCGCAATCAATGGTAAACGCGCGAAAATCCATATCGAGTGCAACGGCAGCATTGGCAATCCGGGCACCGTCCATGTGTAAATACATATCGTGCTTATGCGCCAGATCGGCCAGTGTTTTTATTTCTTCGGGCGAATATATCGTTCCCATCTCGGTAACCTGCGAAATCGAAATTACCTTGGGCTGCGAATGATGTTCAAAATCAAAACCTTTTAAATGGGGGAGAATCGCTTCGGGCGTTACTTTTCCATTAACGGGCTCAACAGGAATGAGTTTGCAGCCTGTAAATTTCTCCGGTGCACCACATTCGTCTTCCTGAATATGCGCTGTTTCGGCACAAATTATCGAGTTAAAACTTTGGGTTAGCGTTGACAGGCTCAACACATTGGCACCGGTGCCGTTAAAAACAAAAAATACCTCGGTGGCGGCACCAAACTTTTCTTTAAAAATGTCGATGGCTTTCGCCGTGAAAGGGTCGTTGCCGTAACCCACAACGTGTCCCTGGTTGGCGTCTTCCATCGCTTTTAAAAGGGCCGGATGAACGCCTGAATTATTATCGCTTGCAAATCCTTTAAACATATGGTTGTTTATTTGTAATTTTACTTCAATTGAAGTACGAATTAAGTAAGAAAAAATCAAAATGAAGATGGATCAGCCAATTCCTTTAGCTCAAAAAATATATTTTCTTGGTATTCATCCCGAAAAAGGAGGCATTCGTTCGGGAGCCGCTTCTGCAATGCATTTTGTAGTTATCGGAACGCTGCTGATGGATTTGTACCTGCAGAAGAAAATTAAGTTTGAAGGGAAGCGGGTGATTGTACTTTCCACGAAATCGGATAACGAACTGCACCGGTTTGTTTTGGACAAAATGAGCCGGGCAAAATCACCCAAAAAGATTTCAACCTGGATAAGTAAGCTCAATTATTCGCAGAAATATATCCGAAGCGAAGTGCAAAAAGGATTGGTAGCCAAACGACTGATACGATTGGAAGAAAAACAATTTCTGTTTTTTAAATGGAAAAAGCCGGTGGTTTTGAACAAGCAGGTGATGTACCGGATGATTGCTGAAATTGATAAGCAGATTTTTAAAGGTACAACCGCTGAAGAGGAATTGATCTTTCTGTCGTTTTTAGAACCGGCGGCTATGCTACGCCTGGTTTACCAGGATCGGAGAAAACGGAAGCAGGCCAGGGCACGTCTAAAACAAATGAGCATTAACAACCGGGTGTCGGGTGCTGTTGCCGATGCTATTGCGGCATCGCAGGCCATTGCTGCTTCAGTGGCGGCAAGTGCGGCGGCCAGTGCGGCCACAAATCATTAACTGGTGGATGATGGAAAAGCTGAAAAAAATAATACTTTACATTGCCGGGCCGGGCGTCTTGTTTTTTGAACTGGTTGCCTTGTTCATTCATTTGTTCACGCCTGTTAACATGCGCCCGTGGCTAATCGGTGGACTGATTGTTTTTTTTGTGGTTTTTATTCCGCTTTACTGTTATGAGTATTTCAGGCAGGAATTTGGGAAAAAGGATAAGTCAATCAGCTTTAATAAAAACAAAAGCCGCACCGAGTGGCGTGGAGGCAATATACACGGAAAGGTGCCGACAAAAACCAAAGCTCCGGGTAAATACTTTAGCAAAAATTCTACTCGTTAAGCCAGTTAATAATTTTGTTGCTCAACGGACTTTTGGTTGGCCCCACGAAATCAACCACTTTGCCTTCTTCGTCGATCATAAACTTTTGGAAATTCCACCACACTTTTGCATCAAGCGTGCCATTTTCTTCGCTGTTCATTAACCATCGGTAAACCGGCGGCGGATTGTCCTTTATCGATATCTTTTCCATCAACGTAAAACTGATTTGGTATTGCGCGCAAAAGGTTTTTATGGTTTCGTTGTCGCCCGGTTCCTGTTTGCCAAAATCGTTACACGGAAAAGCAACAATCTCAAAATCATCGCCGCCATATTCTTCGTAAAGCTCCTGCAGTTTTTCGTACTGCGGCGTTAACATACATTCCGATGCCGTATTTACAATCAGCACTTTTTTGCCTTTCAAACTCGAAAAGTGCAGGGTGTCGCCATCAATTGTCCGGGCCGAGAAGTCGCACAATGTTTTATATTGAGCCACAACCGAAGTAGTGCAAAAGAGCAGAACGAAAAAGATATATTTTCTCATCTTAATTAAGGTTTTTACTATCAGACTGTTCTAAAAGTAAGGCTTTCGATGTTAATAAAAAAACGCGGCTAAAAAGGCATATTTAATTATCTTTGGACAACTTCTAAAGTGACTATGGAGAATTTTATTGTATCAGCACGAAAATACAGACCGGACTCGTTTCAGACGGTTGTTGCACAAGCATCGATTACCAACACGCTAAAAAATGCCATTAAGAGCAATCAGTTGGCGCATGCCTATTTGTTTTGCGGGCCGCGAGGTGTGGGGAAAACAACTTGTGCGCGTATTTTTGCCAAAACAATAAACTGCACGAACCTTACCGACGATACTGAGGCTTGCAACACATGCGAGTCGTGTACTTCGTTTAACAGCAGCCGTTCGTTTAATATTCATGAACTGGATGCCGCTTCGAATAACTCGGTTGACGATATCCGAAACCTGACCGATCAGGTGCGTGTGCCGCCGCAAATGGGGAAGTACAGCGTATATATTATCGATGAGGTTCACATGTTGTCGTCGCAGGCGTTTAATGCGTTTCTGAAAACGCTGGAAGAGCCGCCAAAACACGCCATTTTTATTTTGGCTACCACCGAAAAACATAAGATCATTCCAACCATTCTATCGCGTTGTCAGATCTTTGATTTTAACCGCATTGGCGTTGCTGATATTTCAGAGCACCTGGAATATGTGGCTAAAAGCGAAAGTGTTGAAGTAGAAGGCGAAGGGTTGAATATTATTGCGCAAAAAGCCGATGGTGCCATGCGTGATGCGCTTTCAATTTTCGACCAGATTGTAAGTTTCTCGGGGAAAAAGATCACTTACCAGGATGTAATTACCAACCTGAATGTGTTGGACTACGATTACTATTTCCGTTTGGTTGACGAGTTTCTGAAAAACAATGTTACCGAGGTGATGGTGATTTTCAACGATATCCTGAATCACGGTTTCGACGGGCATCATTTTATAACCGGGTTAAGTAGTCATTTCAGAGATTTGCTGGTTTGTAAAGATCCGGTAACCATACAACTGCTGGAAGTTGGGGGAGACATTAAAGAACGCTATCGTGCACAGGCTGCTGCTACCGAAAGCGACTTTTTGCTCGATGCGATGCAAATTGCCAATACCTGCGATATGCAGTACAAAACGAGCCAGAACAAACGTCTGCTTATTGAGCTGGCACTGATTCGGATAGCACAGCTAACCTTAAAAAAAAATAGCTGAAGGTCAGGACGACATTCTTGAGTCTATTTTTTCGGGCATAAACCTGCCCGACGAGAAACTTGCAGCTCAGCCTAAAAGTCAGCCGGTAAATCAACCACAACAGAACTCTCAGCCGAAACAAGCTGTTGGTTCAGCACCCGCAGCAACTCCACCAAAAAGATTAGTAAAACGATCGGGCCGTGGGCTTGGTACCACATCGATAAAGAGAGCGTTGAAAGGCGATTTTGACGATGATAAAAAACAATTATCGGCAAAAGAACAGTTTAAACTGTACTCAAAAGCGGATGAAACAGAGCCGTTTACTGCCGCGCAGTTGGAGGAAAAGTGGAAAGCTTTCCTTCCACGCCTGGATGATCGTCCGAGTTTGAAGGCTACCTTGTCGATTTTACCAACAATTCAGGAAGACTGGACTTTGTTGCTGGAAGTGGATAACCGTATTCAGGATGAGTTGCTGGTAAATATTAAACCTGAATTGGTGTCGTATTTGCGAAAAGAATTACGCAACTCGAAGATTAACCTAAAAACGGTGGTTTCGGATATTGTGCGGGAGAAAGTAATTTACTCGGATATTGAAAAGTACCAGGAAATGGCCAAAAAGAATCCAAACCTGGCGCTGCTGAAACGAACTTTAAACCTGGATTTTTAATTTGAATATCCGTTCTATGTCAGAATTAATATTTAGCACGTCATGCTGAACTTGTTTCAGCATCTCTCGCATCTGCTAATGGTCTATTTGTAAGAAAGACCCTGAAACAAGTTCAGGGTGACGTTTTGGTTGTTACTAATTACCGACGTTCAATATTTTTAATGTCAGGTTAAAACATTTAAGAGAGAAGCGTCATGCTGAATTTATTTCAGCATCTTTTAAATAATGAAGATTCCGAAACAAGTTCGGGATGACGTAATTGATATCGACGACCTGGATTTAAAATCAAGGCGACAAGCGTTTGATTTTCCACTCGTTTTCAACTAATTCATAAACTATACGGTCGTGCAGGCGGCTTTCGCGACCCTGCCAAAATTCCATTTTTACCGGGCGAACCAGGTAGCCGCCCCAATTTTCCGGGCATTCAGGCTGTTCTCCCTGTAAGGCATTTTGTAAGGAGCGATATTGTTCTTCCAATTTACTTCGTGAAGTTAATGTGGCACTCTGAGCAGAGGCACATGCTGCAATCTGACTTTCCAAAGGGCGCGATTTGAAATACTGCACGGATGCCTCTCTTGAAACCTTTTCTGCGATTCCGTCAATGCGCACTTGCCGTTCCAGTTCGGGCCAAAAGAAGTGGATTCCAACCTTGTTGTTCTTTTCAATGGCTTTTCCTTTTTGGCTGTCGTAATTGGTGAAGAAGGTAAAACCGTCAACCGAAATATCTTTCAACAAAACAATACGCGATTGCGGGAAAGCACCGGCTTGTGCGGTAATCAGGCTCATTGCCGAAAAATCATTCACATTGGCACGTTGTGCGTCGTTCAGCCATTCTTTAAATTGATCGATAGGGGAAGCAGCCACACTTTGTTTGGTTAGTGCTGCGAATCGGTATTCTCTTCTTATGCTATCTAATTTCATTATTCTACGCGGTTTTCTATTGATTTCTGTTCGCTTTAGTAAAGCCTGAAATTGTATGTCAGCATAACCACAAACACCAAATTTTGTTTACACATTTTCGCTTCACTGAACCATTTATTTATGCTGTTGTTTTAAATAAAAGACAGCGAAGTCTTTATATGTGTTTTTGTAGATAACCTGTTTTTCAACCGACAGGCTGCGATACCGTATTTTAACTTTAAATTATAGCCGTATGAAAAAATTAGCTTTTGTTTTAGGAATTCTACTGAGTGTGAATTTTGCTTTTGCCGGAGACGGAAAACAGCTGGCAATTGGCGATAAAGCTGTTCATACCGATGTGAAAATGAAAGATGTATCAGGAGCTGAAATATCGTTGAGTGATGTCCGTAAGGAAAATGGACTTTTAGTAATGTTTTCGTGTAATACCTGTCCGTTTGTTGTGGCCTGGGAAGATCGTTTTAACGCGGTGAAAGAGTGGGCCGATAACAACGATGTTGGAATGATTGTGTTAAACTCGAATTATCAGAAACGCGATGGAGCCGACAGTTTCGACGAGATGAAGAAGAAGGCCAAAGCGGAAGGATATAATTTCAACTATGTGGTTGATAAGGACAGTAAAATTGCCAATGCTTTTGGCGGGCAAACAACGCCGCATGTTTTCTTGTTTGATGGCGACATGAAACTGGCCTACAAAGGGGCAATTGACGATAATTACAAAGATGCTGAAGGCGTTAAACAAGCGTATTTAAAAGACGCACTTGTAAGTTTAGGAAACGACAAAAACATTGCAATTGCCGAGACCAAACCGTTGGGATGTGGAATTAAGCGAAAAGTTGATTAAGTATAGTTTTGATTATAAATTGAAGAAGCTCTCATCTGTAATGGATGGGAGTTTTTTATTCAGTGAGACCCAAATTACAGGAGAGAAACGAACTGTAATTTTATGATCGAACTAATCCCGATAGCGTAGCGTATCGGGATAAATGAGTTAATACTCCGATGCTTGCATCGTAATTAACCTACATTCCATATTGCTGCCTCGTTAGCTTGCTGCTAGGTAGTTCATTTCTCAAAGAAACTGAAATTCACTTTTCCGTAGGTTCGCAGCTCTTTAAAACAGGTGTGCGACGAGAAATCGTATTCTTTCGGATGTTCCAGAATAAAAAGTCCGTCGGGGGCTAAAATATTGGTATTCAGCACCGCATCTGGAATTTCTTTAAACTTCGGGTGATCGAATGGCGGATCGGCAAAAATAATATTAAAGCTATCGGGTGTTTTTTGTACAAACTTAAATGCATCGGCCTTAAAAACCTTCGCGTTGCTTATTTTAAGGGCGTCTATTACTTCCAAAATGAATTTATAGTGTGGAAAGTGTGTTTCAACCAGAGTGGCGCTTAAACAGCCTCTGCTCAAAAATTCGTAGCCCATACTTCCGGTTCCCGAAAACAGATCGAGAATATTTTTATTCGAAAACTCATAACGGTTTTCAAGAATATTAAACAAGCCTTCTTTTGCAATGTCGGTTGTTGGCCGGGCTTTAAATTTTTTGCCCGGATGAAAAATCCTTCCTTTAAATTCGCCTCCGATTATTCTCATATGAACTACAAAAATAGACTAATATTTTTTGTGATAAGCGCTTTGTTGATAAAAGTCGGTACCGCAATTGCTGCATTTATCGCAGAGGATTGCGAAAAATGCTTTTGCAGTACATCCTCTAATCCGGCGTGGGCTTTTATATTTCCTGCAAACTGCACGGTAATTTCTTTGGCCGAAATACTAAACTGGCGCAAAACCGTAAGCACAAAATACACCACATCGTTGGGGTGTTTAAAACTAAAATTATTGATCAGCTTTAATTCGTTTTGGCCAAACAGGGCCATCGAAAAATGATTGGTACCAAAAAGCAGCAATAGTTTCGGAGTGGCTTCCGAAATGTTGGTCTGCTCAATTATCCGATGGAAAGGGTGAATGATTTGTGCTGAAGGTAAACGTTTATTTATTGTTTGTTGAAAACTTTCGGGAATGGCAAACAGTAATTCTCCGTTTACTCCGGCAATTTTGTTGTTCAGCCAGCTGGCCTGCTCGTTTTGCTCAAAAAGCAGGGGAGTAATATTTTGGACAATGTTATCCCGGTAGAATTGTTCCGGAATCAGGGTAAAATTTTGGGAATGGTAAACGAGGAAAATTTTGTGGAAGTTATTTTGAAGAATGGTTTCTTCTGCGAACAACGCTTCAAAATGCCTGGCCAATAAATTTGTGTTGCTTATCTTCAGTGCAATGTCTTTAAAATAGAGCAACTTCCTCTGGGTGGGGCAAACAATAGAAAAAGAAAATCCATTCAGGCTAGCCTGAATGGATAATATTTTTTCACCGGTAGTTTCCGGTTGAAACGTTTCTTCTACAAATTCATGCATGGTTTATTCCCAGTTACCCGCATTATTGTTAGTTTCTTCCAACGATCCAACTTTTAAACCCGGGTATTTTTCGTTGGTTCTGCGCTGATCGTTAAGGTTGATGGTTAATTGTTCATCTAAACCTCTTAATATAACGTTGTTATGTGCTTTTGCTTCAAAAACAGGAACCTTAATACCTGAACCGGTTGTAATGATGGTAGCTCCCAGGTGGAACTCAGTAGGCTCGCCCGGAACTGGAATGTAACGCAAACTATTGGCGTCGTAGTCACCACCAAAAAGTGCATCGATAACACCAACTCTTACTGTATCACGAATGATAAGTCCCATTTCAATCGCTTTTTTCTCAGTAATTTTGGCTTCGATCATACTATCAGTCAATTCACCGATAGCTCTTACGTTTCTAACCGAGTCGTTCGAAACGAAGCTGATTAAAGTATCCCAACTTCCTGTAAACTGACCATAAATATCTTTGTAGGCCAATTCAGCTTTACGAATATCTTTTAACTTTGCAACGGTTGCTTCGTAACGCGCATCTTTTGCTTTTTCGAAAGTAATAGGGCGCTGAATACTTTGGTAGATTAAATAGGTAAGCACAACGGCTACAAGGAAAAGTACAATCTGAATTACGGTTCTCATTTTTATTTTTTTATAAGTTCATTTTTCGTTTTGCCTGCAAATTTAAAAAAAAACAAAATTAGCTTCTTACACCCTATGTTATTTTAGCTGGTATGATCAAAAAACACTTAAAAGCCATACTAATCGAAAAACTTGGTTTTCCGCCAACAAATAGTCAAACGTGTTTAATCGATACTTTGGCTGAATTTATTTCCGGTGCCGAGCCTGATCGGATTATGCTGATAAAAGGCTATGCCGGAACAGGAAAAACAACCATGCTTTATTCGTTGACGCAATGTTTACTCTCCTTCAAAATTCGTTCCGTTTTAATGGCTCCAACCGGACGGGCGGCAAAAGTTATGGCTTCCTATTCAGGGATGCCCGCATTTACTATTCATAAAAAGATATACCGTCAGCAGTCGGCATCCGATGGAATGGGACGTTTTGTACTGAATAAAAATTTGTACAAGAATACTTATTTTATTGTTGACGAGGCTTCGATGATATCAAACGAAATGGTGGAGAATGCTGTTTTTGGCAGCGGACGTCTGCTTGATGATTTACTTCAGTACGTTTATTCGGGAGAGAATTGCCACCTGGTTTTAGTTGGCGATACCGCGCAGTTGCCGCCTGTTGGTTTAAGTATAAGTCCGGCCCTCGAAGCTTTTAGTTTGGAGCAATATGGCTTTTCGGTTTCCGAAGTGGAATTGAAAGAAGTGGTACGACAGGCAGAAGGTTCAGGCGTTTTATCCAATGCCACCGAAATGCGAAATATTATCGCCGAACAGCATTACGAAGGTTTTTTCCCGATCGAAACAAAAAGTTTCCCCGATGTTGAACGTATTTCGGGAGGAGAGTTGATCGAAACCATCTCGTCGTGTTACGATAAATATGGTTTTTTCGATACCACTGTGGTTACCCGCTCGAATAAACGCGCCAACCTTTTTAATAAAGGAATACGCGGTTCAATTCTTTACAAGGAGAATGAGATTGAGCGCGGCGATTTGGTGATGGTGGTAAAAAACAACTATTTCTGGCCCGGCGAGGATGATAAACTTGATTTTATTGCCAACGGCGATATTGCTGAAATCATATCAATTTACGGATACGAAGAATTGTATGGTTTCCGGTTTGCCGATGTGTGTTTGCGTTTTGTTGACTACGAAGATGTAGAACTCGACTGTAAAATCTTTTTGGAAACACTGAGTATTGAAACAGCATCTTTCTCGTCGGAGCGAAACCGGGAGTTATTCCATGCCGTTTCGGAAGATTATATTGATATCCGAAATAAGAAAGAGCGTTGGAAGAAGATTAAAGAGAATCCGTATTTTAATGCCTTGCAGGTAAAATATGCCTATGCGTTAACCTGCCATAAAGCGCAGGGTGGGCAATGGAAAGCAGTTTTTGTCGATCACGGATATTTGGTGGAAGATATGTTGGATACGGAATATTACCGTTGGTTATATACCGCTTTTACGCGCCCAACTGAAAAATTATACCTGGTGAATTTTGATAAAGGATTTTTTGAAGGGGAAGAAGATGTTTAGATTATGTATTTCTTTCCTTCAATGGCCAGTTCGGTGTTCTTGAAAACTTCGCGGGCTTCGGTTTTAAAATCATTAAGGTTTTTAAACCGGCTCGAAAAATGACCGATCAACAACTTTGAAGCCTTGCTCAGTTTTGCCATTTCTGCTGCCTGGCGGGCAGTGGAGTGGAGTGTTTTTTCGGCCAAATCTTTTAGCTCTTCCAAAAATGTAGCTTCGTGGTACAGCAAATCAACACCATTAATTATTTCTGCAATTGGCGGATGAAATGCCGTGTCGGTGCAAAAGGCATACGATTTTGGTTTGGGCGGGGGAGTTGTTAGTTTTTCATTTGGAATGATTCTTCCGTCTTCTGTTTCAAAATCGGCGCCGGCTTTAATATCCTTAATTTGTGCTAGCGGAATATTGTAAGCCTTTATCATTTCCTTTTTTATATTGGCTTGTTTGGGCTTCTCACGGAACAGGAAGCCTACAGTTGGAATGCTGTGTTTTACCGGAAACGATAGCACTTCGATATTTTTACTCTCGAATACAGTTTGTGGCTTTTTCAGGTTCAGCGGATGAAAAATGGGTTTAATGCTCATTTCTCCGCGAATAAAATCGAGTTGCGGCTGAATAAGTGTTTTTAACTCGGAAGGGGCATAAATGTGCACATCGCTTTTTACGCCCAGCAGATTCATAGTCGATAACAAACCAATTAAGCCATAATAATGGTCGCCATGTAAATGCGAAATAAAAATATGTCTGATTTTGCTGAAACTGATCTTGTTTCGGCGCAATTGTATTTGGGTGCCTTCGCCACAGTCGATTAAAAAACAACGCCCAGGTACTTCAAGTACCTGGGCTGTTGGATATCTGTTTGAAGTCGGTAATGCTGAATTACTTCCTAGTATGGTTAATTCGAAAGACATGCTGTTGTTACAGGTTTTCTTTCTTCTCCAACAATTCCTCTGCTTCTTCAACCGTATCTGTAATTAACAGAACGGTGTGAAGCATCGAAATCTTTACCAGGTTTTCTACATCGGGCTGCAAACCGCAAAGGATAAAAGTTCCTATTGCATCTTCGCATAACCGGTTGGCAACTAAAACTGATCTCAAACCTGAAGAATCGCAGTAAGTAACACTACTCAGGTCAAGAACGATGTTTTTTTCACCATTGTTATTAATAACTACCAGCTCCGATTTCAATTCGGGCGCATTATTGGTGTCTAATCTGTCAGTATTTACCTTTACTAAGGTGTACTTGTCGTTTTTTCGAATCTCGAATGCCATGCTTCAATTTACGAAAATCAAATTAAATTCACCAAGTGCTTATTTGTCTTTTTTCTCTTCTTGCTCCATTTGCTTTTTCAGCGCAGCCAAATCGCTTACGTCGCCAAGAGTAGTTTTTTCGATGTTATCGCTAACAGTTTTCATAGCGCGCTTGTTAGAGCTTTTCTGAGCTTTACGCTGCTCGCCTTCTGCTGCACGTTTCACATCTTCGAAAATACGTGAGTGAGAAACAATGATTCGTTTAGCCGACTTGTTGAACTCGATAACTTTGAAATCAAGTTTTTCGTCTTGCTTAACTGAAGTACCGTCTTCTTTCACCAGGTGACGTGGAGTTGCGAACCCTTCAACACCGTATGGAAGTGCAATTACAGCACCTTTGTCCATCAATTCAACCACAGTTCCTTCGTGAATTGAATCGGCAGTGAAAATTGTTTCGAATACATCCCATGGATTTTCTTCCAGTTGTTTGTGACCTAAACTCAAACGACGGTTGTCTTTGTCGATGTCAAGTACTACAACTTCAATTTCTTCACCAATTGCAGTGAATTCTGATGGGTGCTTGATTTTTTTCGTCCAGCTCAGGTCTGAAATGTGAATCAAACCGTCAACACCTTCAGTAATTTCTACAAATACACCGAAGTTAGTGAAGTTGCGCACTTTTGCAGCGTGCTTGCTTCCAACAGCGTATTCAGTATCAATTTTCGACCAAGGATCTTCTTTCAGTTGTTTAATACCCAACGACATTTTGCGTTCGTCGCGGTCCAGTGTAAGAATTGCTGCTTCAACTTCGTCGCCAACGCTTAAGAAGTCTTGTGCACTGCGCAGGTGCTGGCTCCAGCTCATTTCTGAAACGTGGATCAAACCTTCAACTCCAGGAGCAATCTCAACGAATGCACCGTAGTCGGCAATAACAACAACTTTACCTTTTACTTTGTCGCCAACTTTCAACTCTGAATCCAGGTTATCCCATGGGTGAGGAGTTAATTGTTTCAGACCAAGAGCGATACGTTTTTTGTCATCATCGAAATCAAGGATAACAACGTTCAGTTTCTGGTCTAATTCAACGATCTCGCTCGGGTGAGAAATACGACCCCAGCTCAGGTCAGTAATGTGGATCAATCCGTCGACACCACCAAGGTCCATAAATACACCGTATGAAGTAACGTTTTTAACGGTTCCTTCCAATACCTGACCTTTTTCAAGTTTAGCGATAATTTCTTTTTTCTGTTGCTCAAGCTCAGCTTCGATAAGAGCTTTGTGCGAAACAACAACGTTACGGTATTCGTGGTTGATTTTAACCACTTTGAATTCCATTGTTTTACCAACGTAAATATCGTAATCGCGGATAGGTTTAACATCAATTTGCGAACCTGGCAAGAATGCTTCAATACCAAATACGTCAACGATCATACCACCTTTAGTACGACATTTGATGTATCCTTTGATGATTTCATCGTTTTCAAGCGATTCGTTAACACGCTCCCAAGAACGGGTTGCACGCGCTTTTTTGTGCGAAAGGATCATCTGTCCTTTTTTATCTTCAAGACTTTCGATGTAAACATCTACTGCGTCGCCTACTTTCAACTCTGGATTGTAGCGGAATTCGTTCAAGCTAACAATACCGTCCGACTTGTAACCTATGTCAACAACTACTTCGCGTTTGTTTAACGAAATAACTTTACCTTCCAGAACTTCTTTTTCTGTAACGGTATTTAATGTGTCGTTGTAAAGATCTTCAAGGCTGCCACGTTCTTTTTCTGAATAGGCATCTCTTCCTTCTTCCAGGCTGTCCCAATCGAAATCAGCATCTGCTTCGGCTGTTGTTTCAACGGCCTTTTTTTCTTTTTTAGCTTCTGCTTTAGGAGCTTCCGCTTTTTCGTCAGCTGCAGTTTCTGCAACTACTTCTTTTTTTTCGTCCTGAACAGGAGTTTCTGCTACTTCTTGTTCAAGCTCTTTTTTCTTCTCTTCTGTCATGTAATTTTAATTAAATTAATGAGTTAGACTTTATATTTGTTAAAAATTTGCGCGCGCAAAATTATAACTAAATTCAATTAAAACAAAAGATTCGTGTTATTTTATTGAAATAGAGCAAAATTGAGCCGTTTTTTAGCGCAAAACACCATATGCTTAACATAGTTTAGTTTTATGGCCTTATTTAGGATTGCATTCCGGGTTTCTTTTATTTACTTTTGAAGCCTGATAAAGTGAATCCTCTTTTCATCGTCATTTAATAGTTGGGAAGTAGGAAATCAGACAAGCTATAGAACGAATAAACCATTTAATATGAAGGGAATAATTTTAGCCGGCGGTTCAGGAACCCGTCTTTATCCAATTACACGATCTATTTCAAAACAAATTATACCGGTTTACGATAAACCAATGATTTATTACCCGCTATCGGTTTTAATGCTGGCCGGAATTCGTGAGATATTAATTATATCAACTCCCGAAGACATTGGTTTGTACGAGAAATTATTTGGCGACGGTTCGCAGTTGGGCTTAAAACTGTCGTATAAAATTCAGCCATCGCCCGATGGTTTGGCGCAGGCTTTTATACTTGGCGAAGAATTTATTGGCAACGATAACGTGAGTATGATTCTTGGCGACAATATATTTTATGGTTATAAATTCAGAAAAATTCTGGAGCAGGCTGCAACATTGGAGGACGGTGCAACGGTATTCGGGTATTACGTGAACGACCCGGAGCGATACGGAGTTGTTGAATTTGACGAGGCCGGAAAAGTAATCAGTATTGAAGAAAAACCCGACGAGCCTAAATCGAACTATGCCGTAACCGGACTTTATTTTTACTCGAACGATGTAGTTGAAAAGGCAAAACATCTAAAACCATCAAAACGCGGAGAGCTTGAAATTACAGATTTGAATCGTATATATCTTGAAGAAAACCGGTTGAAGGTTAAACTGCTCAGCCGCGGATTTGCCTGGTTGGATACCGGAACACACGACAGTTTGTTGCAGGCCTCGAATTTTATTTCAACAATTGAGCAGCGCCAGGGCCTGAAAGTTTCGTGTATTGAAGAAATTGCATGGAAAAAGGGCTACATCAGTACTGAACAGCTTATTGATCTGGCCAAGCCACTTAGTAAAAATCAATACGGCGAATACTTATTAAAAATCGTCAGCAAAAAAGCATTTACATTTTAATAACGAATGAATATAGTAGAGACAGGAATCCCCGGATTAGTTGTTATTGAGCCGCGGGTGTTTGAAGATGACAGAGGGTATTTTTTCGAAACTTTTCAGCAGGAAAGGTACCGCGAAGCAGGAATTGAAAGACCATTTATTCAAGATAACGAATCGCAATCGGTAAAAGGAGTCGTGCGGGGTTTGCACTTTCAATTGGGCGATGCAGCGCAGGCAAAACTGGTGCGCGTAATTCAGGGAAGTGTTTATGATGTAGCTGTTGACCTGCGTAAAGGATCGCCGACTTTTGGGAAGTGGTTTGGTGTGGAATTGAACGAAAATAATAAAAAACAGTTATATGTGCCGCGAGGCTTTGCTCATGGCTTTTCGGTTTTAAGTGAAACCGCTATTTTTACCTACAAATGCGACAACTTATACAACAGCGAAGCCGAAAGTTCAATTAACCCGTTTGATAAAACATTGGGAATCAATTGGCAGGTGAAAGAAGAGGAAGCCTTGGTTTCGGAAAAAGATAAAAATGCTCCGGCGTTTGAAAAGGCTCAAATGAATTTTGTGTATTAGCAACAATGAAGATATTAATAACAGGCGCTTACGGACAACTGGGTAACGAATTAAAAGTACTCAGTAAAAATTACCCCGGGTGGGAATTTGTTTATACCGATGTTGATTCGTTGGATATTACCAATGAAGAACAAGTAAAAAATTACTTTGCCGACAATAAATTTGGGATGGTAATTAATTGTGCTGCCTACACTGCGGTTGATAAAGCAGAGTCGGATTTTGAAACGGCACAAAAAGTAAATGCTTTAGCTCCAAAGCTGCTGGCAAAATATTCCAAAACTATTGGGGCAAAGCTGATTCATGTTTCAACCGATTATGTTTTTGGCGGCGATGCCCATCTTCCTTACAGCGAAACAGATGCCGTTGCACCAAACGGAGCATACGGCAAAACAAAGCTCGAAGGTGAGCAAAATTGCCAGGCGGAGAACCCGGAAACAGTAATAATCAGAACAGCCTGGTTGTATTCAACTTTTGGAAACAACTTTGTAAAAACAATGCTGCGCCTCGGTAAAGAAAAGGGTGAACTGGGAGTGGTTTTTGATCAGGTGGGATCGCCAACTTATGCCGCCGATCTGGCAGCAGCAATTTTAAAAGTGGCCGAAAGCGAGGAGTTTGTGCCGGGAGTTTACCACTATTCTAACGAAGGCGTAGCCAGCTGGTACGATTTTGCGTTGGCAATTTTCGAACTTTCAGGAGTCGATTGTAAAGTAAAACCAGTGCTTTCTGAAAATTTCCCGACACCGGCAAAACGACCGGCCTACAGTGTGCTGAATAAAGCAAAAATAAAAGAAACCTACAACCTGGAAGTTCCGTATTGGCGTGATAGTTTAAAAGTGTGCTTAGATAAACTTGCCTCAGATAAAATATAAAGAAAAGCTTATCTTTAAGTTTCTAAAAAAGATTGAAGATTGTAATGTTAACATGAATAAAATCAATTCTGAATTGAATAAATTCACTAAAGCGTTTTCAATGGATGAATTATTCGAAAAGTTAATCTTGATGGAGAAGCTTGATGCCGCAAGAGAGCAATCAGCAAGAGGTGATGTTGTTTCAGAGGCAGAACTTGACTCTGAAATAAAAAAAGGTTCAAATTATCTGTCAAAAAGTGTCAGATTCTCGAATTGATATTTTTACAATCCATCATTCAGCCAGAGACTTAATAAATAGGAAAATAAAACAGATATAAAATGGAAAATCAAGAATTAATGGAAGTAAGAGCGAAAGCGCAGGAATGGCTTTCGGATACTTACGATGAAGAAACAAGAGCCCAGGTTCAGGCACTTTTAGATGCCGAAGATCCGACAGAGCTGATTGATTCTTTTTACCGCAGCCTGGAGTTTGGAACCGGCGGTTTGCGCGGAATTATGGGCGTTGGAACCAACCGAATGAATATTTACACTGTTGGAGCAGCCACGCAGGGATTAAGTAATTATCTGAAGAAGAATTTTGCTGATCTGGATGAAATAAAAGTGGCAATTGGTCACGATTGCCGGAACAACAGCCGTTTGTTCTCCGAAACCAGTGCAAAGATTTTTGCCGCCAACGGAATTAAAGCTTATTTGTTTGAAGATTTACGTCCAACACCGGAGCTTTCGTTTGCGATTCGCGAGCGGGGTTGCCAAAGTGGTATTATTCTTACCGCATCGCACAACCCCAAAGAATACAATGGCTACAAAGCTTATTGGGAAGACGGTTCGCAGATTGTTGCGCCACACGACGTAAACATCGTTAACGAAGTGGCCAAAATTAAACCCGAAGATATTAAGTTCGACGGTTCCGACGACTTGATCGAGATATTGGGAGAGGAGATGGATAACAAATTTCTTGCTGAAGTGAAAAAAGTTTCCATTTCGCCCGACGTGGTTGAGCGCCACAAAGACATTAAAATTATTTATACACCAATTCACGGAACAGGAGTGAAACTGATTCCTGCTGCATTGCGCGAATTCGGTTTTACAAATATCATTAATATTCCGGAGCAGGATGTGGTGAGCGGCGATTTTCCTACAGTGGTTTCGCCGAACCCGGAAGAGCCTGCAGCCATGGAAATGGCAACAAAAAAAGCTGCCGAAATTGATGCCGACGTGGTTATGGCTTCCGATCCCGATTCTGACAGGATTGGTGTAGCCGTGAAAAACGATAAAGGCGAATACATCATTGTAAACGGTAACCAAACGGCGCTGCTTTTCTTCTACTACATTATCGTAAAAATGAAGGAAGCCGGCAAACTGAAAGGCAACGAGTTTGTGGTAAAAACCATTGTTTCAACCGAAATGATTGCCGAAGTGGCCCGCCGCAATAACATCGAATATTTTGATGTATATACCGGGTTTAAATTTATTGCCGAAGTAATTCGCGACAACGAAGGTGTGAAAAAATACATCGGTGGCGGCGAAGAAAGTTTTGGCTTTATGCCATCGGATTTTGTGCGCGACAAAGACGCCGTTTCGGCATGTGCTTTAATGGCCGAAATCACTGCATGGGCCATCGATCAGGGCAAAACATTGTACGAATTGTTGCAGGACATTTACCTGGAATACGGTTTCTCGCGCGAGAAAATGAAATACGTGGTTCGTAAAGGAAAGTCGGGTGCCGAAGAAATTCAGCAGATCATGACGAAATTCCGTAACGATCCGCCAAAAGAATTGGGCGGTTCGCCAATGGAGTGGGTAAAAGACTACTCAACCCTGATTGCGAAAAACCTGATTACCGGCGAGGAGAAGAAAATCGATCAGAAGGTTACTTCAAACGTACTGCAGTTCTTTACACAGGATGGAACAAAAATTTCGGTTCGCCCATCGGGAACAGAACCTAAAATTAAGTTCTATTTTGAGGTAGCTGGCGAACTGAAATCGCGTGAAGATTTTGATGCAGAAGAGCAAAAGGCTGATGCCAAAATCGATGCAATAATGGAAGAACTGGGATTGTAATTTGAATAAGCGCTTAGCGGTTTTGAACCGCTTAGCGCATTAATAATAAATACCTAAATCAATAAAAAATGAAACTAAAAATTTTAACTGTAGCCTTGCTTTTTGTTGCAGTGTGCGCAGTAGCTCAGGAAGAGAGACCGCAAATGGTACCTGAAATGACTGAAATCTGGGATCCTGAAGTGCCGGTAATTACACCCGGAGAAACTCCGGCAGATGCACCTTCGGATGCCATTGTTTTATTCGACGGTGTGGATATCGACCGCGAGTGGACAAACGGAGATGGTGGCCCGGTTGGCTGGAAAGTAGCCGACGGTTGTGTAACCGTTGAAAGAGGAGCCGGAATTATTCAGACAAAACGTGCTTTCGAAGATTTTCAGTTACACATAGAGTGGCGGTCGCCGGCTGAAGTGGTTGGTGAAAGCCAGGGACGTGGAAACAGTGGTGTTTTTCTTCAGAAACGCTACGAAGTGCAGGTGCTGGATAATTACAACAATCGTACTTATCGCAATGGCCAGGCCGGAAGTTTGTACAAACAATATGCGCCGCTGGTAAATGCCTGCAAAGGCCCGGGCGAGTGGCAGGTTTACGATATTATTTACACGGCTCCACGTTTTAACGACGATGGAACATACTTTACTCCGCCAACTGTAACAGTTTTACACAATGGTGTTTTGGTTCAGAATAATTCAAAATTGCGCGGACCAACAGAATACATTGGTATTCCGGAGTACAGTGTTGAAAAACATGGTGCCGATGTTATTCAGTTACAAGACCATGGAAATCCGGTGAGCTACCGCAATATCTGGATTCGGGAATTGTAACTACATACAATTTTGTAAACGAAAAAGGTCGTCTCATAACTATATTGAGACGACCTTTTTTTTATGCGTTTCTGAGAGCTTGTTATTAAAGCTCCAACACAAACTCTTCTTTCGGATTACGCACTTTTTTCATCGATGCTAACCAGTCACCTTCTGTATCACGATATCCCAAAGGAAGCATTGTTACACTTTTTAATCCTTTCGATTTTAAATCAAGCAGTTTGTCCAGTTCATCGGTTGAAAAACCTTCCATTGGCGTGCAATCTACTTTTTGCTCAGCGGCTTGCGCAATCGACAATCCAAAACCAATGTATGCCTGACGGGCAGTATGAATAAAGTTTTCTTCGGCCGATTGAGGAAGGTAAGTCGCTTTTAGCTTATCGGTGTATGAACCGAAACGTCCGCGAGGTAACCCGCGCTCATCGGTTGTTCTGTTGTAAATTTCATCAATTCGTTCTTCGGTATAACGATCCCAGGCGGCAAAAACCAACAAGTGCGAACACTCGGCAACGATTTCCTGTCCCCAGGCAATAGGTACGATTTTATCTTTTAATTCCTGGTTGGTGATTACTATTACCCGAAACTGCTGTAAACCTGATGATGTTGGAGCAAGGCGAGCTGCCTCCACAATTTTATCTACATCTTCCTGTGCTACTTTTTTTGTAGGGTCGTACTTTTTAGTGGCATATCTCCACTGTAAATTTTCTAATAATGACATTGTTTCTCTATTTATGACTTTAATAATTGAAGCCCTATTTGGCTCTGTTTAATATCTTTACTACTAATTCCTTTAGCTGCATTAAATCTTCATGGGTAATTCCCATGGCTTTTACAACCTTTTGCGGAACCTCTGCTGCTTTGGTTTGTAATTGTTTTCCGCTCTCGGTAAGTGAGATTTCCACTACGCGCTCATCTTTGCTGTTTCGTTTTCGCGAAATCAAACCTTTGGCAGACAGCCGCTTTAATAATGGAGTGAGTGTTCCGTTATCGAGATTTAATTTATTACCAATTTCATGTACCTTTTGCGGCTCATTTTCCCACAAGACCATCATTACGAGGTATTGCGGATAGGTAAGATCAATCTCTTCAAGAATCGGACGATACACATTAACGATTTCGCGCGATAAGGCGTAAACCGGAAAACATACCTGACTCTTTAATTTTAACTTTTCCTCCATTTATTAAAATTTGTGTTGTGCAAATGTAGTATGAAATAAAATCGTACGCGACATAAAAGAGTGAAATACAAATGATTTTAGAAAAGCTTAATATTTCATGAATATTGTAAGATTACCAAATGAAAGGGATCGGTTCTGTTGCCGAATAACGAATTAATGAATAACAGTACCCCGCACCCCTGCTCCCGCGCTGCCGCGCGATTGTATCGCGTGGTTTTCAACCAATAGCGAGGAATCCGGAGAAACTATTACCAAACATCAAATTAGTTCGATGACAGCCGTGCGCAGCGATTTGGAACAGGCAATAAAAGACCTGCTCGAAATCCTTCCGGGTTACTACCGCATGACCAACAACGAAGCGCTTGGGGCAGTGCTCCCTAAAATAAAAGAACTGATCGACCGCACGGTATAATCGCGGGTTGGTCGTTACTTTTCAGACCTTTAAGGTTTTCAAAACCTTGAAGGTCTTTCTTTTTTGAAAATGCGTAAAACGATGAAATATAGGCTCTAGCAGATCTTCGGCTATCAACTTTTTGAGTCGGGCAGGCCCGTGCAAAAATGCATCTGGAAACTTTAGTTCGAATAATTATCTACGTAATTTTGTGGGAAGTGATGTTCCGGTGCAGCAGATTCTTCGCTGCGCTCAGAATGACAGCAAACGGTCACAGTGTCTAGTATCCAGCACCTAGTATCTAGCATCGAGTACAGTAAGCGTTTCGAGTCACGAGTTATGGCAACTCAGGGATGTCATCTATATTTTTAACATATATAAAGATGACATCCTTTCAGTATCCAGCATCCAGCAACCAGATATCCAGAATCAAGCCTCCCGCATTTGATGACCGGAACAATTGCCTACTTCTTCAACTGATCCTTAAAAATCTTTTTGAATTTCTCCAGTTTAGGAGCTACCACAAACTGGCAATAGCCTTGCGTTTTATTACGCGCATAATAGTTAATGTGGTAATCTTCGGCGATATAAAACTTTTCAAATTCGGTAACTTCGGTAACAATTGGTCTGCTATAAACCTCTTCTTTTTCAAAAAGATTGATAACGCGTTCTGCCACTTCTTTTTGTTCTTCGTTATGGTAGAATATTGCGGAACGGTATTGCGGGCCAACATCGTTGCCTTGACGGTTCAACGTTGTAGGGTCGTGAGTCATAAAAAACACTTCCAGAATTTCGGAAAAGCTTACTACTTCCGTATCGAAAGTAATTTGTACCACTTCGGCGTGGCCGGTTGTTCCCTCGCAAACCTGCTTGTAACTGGGATTTTTTACGTGGCCGCCGCTGTAACCCGGTTTTACCTCAACAACTCCTTTTAACTCCAGATAAATGGCTTCGGTGCACCAAAAACAACCTCCGCCCAGTGTGGCTTTCTGCAAATCTTTACTCATACAACTGCTCGAATAAATTAATAATGTGAATATAAGTGCCAGTGTCTTCATTTCTTTTTAGGTATAAATCGTGAAAACGTTTTTTTCTCAAACTCCCAGGCAAAGCGGAATTGCCCAAAAACTGAGGCAATTAGTAAAAATAACACCTGGTAAGCCGGAACTACGGTTACGATGTAGAGTGGCACTTTTATCCAAAGGCTGGTAGCTTCGGTTATGCCCACCAAATCGAAAACTCCCTTGCGCACATACAGTGCAGCACTTCCGGTTATTGAAAATACGAATAGAATTATTAAAACCTGGAAATTACTGTTCAGGTTCCATTTCTTTTTTAGCCGCTCAAACATGATTTAACTTTTGCTACTAGTAACAAAAGAGTAGAATGTATGTTTGGTGTTGTTTTAAATAATATGGGTTTGAAAAATGATGTAGCCGTAAATGGCAAAGCGTAAAAAGCGGAACAGGGCATATTTCAGGTAACGTTTTGATGGGTACCCGGCCGAGCCAACCAGCAAGCTTATGGCCGCCCACGGAAGCGGAGTTAGCGCTGCAACAATAATAAGAAATAAACCATATTTTTTTAGCAAAGGCCATTGTTCTTTCAGGAAGGTATTGCGGAAACGTTTAAGCCCGTTGTGGTTGAAGAAATACCGGCCAATAAGAAATGTGAGGTAGCCCATAAAATACGAGACCGCAGCAAAGAACGCCAGGTTAAGGAAATAATGCGCAATCGTATCTTTGTTAATGGCCCATATCATAAAAAGTTCGGGCGGAATGATTCCGAAAACAAACTCCGAAAAACAATACACCAGGTAAACCAATAGGGGTTGGGCGTATATTTTATCCATCCAGGCATCGGGAGTGCGCGAAATAACAAATTCCTTACAAAGAAAATAGGCACCCAAAAGTATGAGCAGCCAGGCAAAGCCTTTTAAGCTGTTTTTTATTAGAAATTGTATGCGCGGACTTAACTTCATAGTTGATTTTGTTTACGCGGCAATGTACAAAATAAAAGACACACACAAAGCCAAAACCGTTCCAAGGTAACTGAATGGGAAGAAGATTTTTTTAAGTTAATTCCACCACTGTAATCTCCGGTGGCATACCTATTCGTCCCGGAAACCCAATGTAGCCAAACCCACGGTTTACATACAGAAATTGTTTGTTTTCGCGATATAAACCTCCCCAGCGCGGGTATTTGTATTGCACGGGGCTCCACTTAATTCCGGCACGTTCAATGCCAAACTGCATGCCGTGTGTATGTCCGGCAAATGTGAGGTCGATATCGGTAGATTTTAGCACTTCTTCATCCCAGTGCGACGGATCGTGGCTCATTAAAATTTTAAAGGGTTGGCCTTGTGCTTTTTCGGAAGCTTTTTGCAAATCGCCGTGTTGGGGGAATGGAGGTTTTCCCCAGTTCTCAACACCAATCAGCGCAATTTCTTCGCCGTTAATGTGTAAAGTTTCTGTTTCATTCAGCAACAACCGGAAACCAATTTTCTGATGAAATTTTTTGATGGCAGCCAGGTTTTTTTCTTTGGTAGCCGCCGATTCCCATTCCGAATAGTCGCCGTAGTCGTGATTTCCAAGCACCGAATATTTGCCAATTTTGGCTTTCAGCTGCGATAAAACCGATTCCCAGCCTTCGGTTTCTTCGGCAAAATTATTTACCAGGTCGCCGGTAAACAAAAGAATGTCGGGTTCTTGTTCGTTAATCAGCTCAACAGCTTTTGCAACCTGGTCGAATTTCTTGTTAAAGCTACCCAGGTGCATGTCCGATATCTGTACGATTTTTAATCCTTTAAACGATTTTGGCAAATTGTTGAAGGTTAGTTTTTCGCGCATTACGCGGTAATTAAATTTCCCTTTTGTAACTCCATAAAGAATCCCTGCAAACGGAACGGCTGCCAAAACCAGTCCCATTTGATATAAAAACTCTGCTCTCTCCATTTTCCTTCCCGAATTATTTGATGTTGAATCTTTTTTTCTTTTTTCCTTCATCCAGTTGAAAGTTTTCTGCAAAATCAACTGAACATCTTTTAGTAACACAAAAACAATGAACACAAACTTCGGGATGTAAAACAAGGCAAAACCAACCACCAGGTAGCCGACGTATATGTAAGCATCGGACTGTTTTACGTGTTTTATCCCGAACATAAAAAGGCAAAATCCATCAAACACAAGAACTGAAATAGCCCAGAACAAAATGCTTAAGGATTGTTTTATGAATTTATTTCTGAGTTTTGCGAGCAGCGGTTTTATGCCACGGAAAGTGTAAATATCCACCAGCAGCATAAAAATAAAAAGTGGTATCAATAAGAAAATACTCGCTCTCATACAATTACCTCATTGTTTTAATCCGCATTATTCATCTCAACTACCCGATTAGCCCAAAACGACGTAAGTTTCGTATCCATTTTTTGATACTCAAAAAGTGGACTCAACTAAGTCGGGATTAACCCGGAATACCATGACTATTGCCGTAGTCGAATGAGTCATCCGGGTTAAGTCGTTGCAAATAAACACTTTTAATCTTAAAATGTTTGTGACCGGGCTCCTAAATAAATCACAAAAAACCTTAAATGTAATGAGGAAATTACAACTTCTGGGGATCAGTATTTGAGTTGAATCAAATAGAAAAGTGATTAGAAGTTTTAATGCTTATCGTCTCAAAGTCGCAGTGCTCATGTTCGAATAGACAATAAACATTTACTAATCTTCGGAGGCTTCTTCTGTTTTGCTTGAGTTGGCTACCAGCCGATTTATTTCTTTAAGTTCATTGGGTGTAAAATGGCGGTACTCGCCACGTTTTAAATTGCCGAGTTCGATATTCATTATTCGTACACGTTTCAGGCGGGTAACTTCGTAACCCAAATGCGAGCACATTCTGCGGATTTGGCGGTTTAGCCCTTGCGTAAGAACAATATTGAAAGTGAAGTCGTTGATGCGTTCTACCCGGCATTTTTTTGTAACTGTATCAAGAATCGGAACGCCGTTGCTCATTTGCCGGATAAATGCCTTTGTGATTTTCCGGTTTACGTTAACAATGTATTCTTTTTCATGATTATTTCCGGCGCGAAGAATTTTGTTTACAATGTCGCCGTCGTTGGTCATAAATAGCAGTCCTTCGCTGGGTTTGTCGAGCCGCCCGATGGGGAAAATCCGTTCAGGGAAATTAATAAAATCTACAATGTTATCCTTTTTGCTGGTGTCGGTGGTGCAGGTAATCCCAACCGGTTTATGAAAAGCCAGGTAAATATTCGGAACTTCCTTTGTAATCAGTTGCCCATCCACTTCAATACGATCGTCCGAAGTTACCTGAACACCTAATCCGGCCACCTCGCCGTTTACTTTTACCTTGCCGGTTTCAATCAGCCGGTCGGCCTCGCGCCGCGAACAAAAACCGGTTTCCGATATGGCTTTATTTAATCGTTTGCTTTCCATTTGCCTGCAAAAGTAGAAAATCCGTAGCGATCGGAAGGCTTTAAATTGACCTTTTCCAACGTTACTTGACTTGAAGCAGTCGTTGCTTCACTCGAAGCACTCGTTTCCTGACTTGAAGCACTCGTTTGTCTTAAATCGAAGCGGTCGTTTCTTGATCTGATGTAGTCATTTCTCGGCTCAAAGCAGTCGTTTCCTGAGTTGAAGCGGTCGTTTCTTGACTTGAAGCAGTCATTTCTTGACTCGAAGCGGTCGTTTCCTGACCTGATGTAGTCATTTCTCGACTTAAGGCGCTTGTTTCCTGAGATGAAGCATTCGTTTCTTAACCTAAAGTAGTCATCGATTTAAAGGTAAATCAACTCCAGCATTTTTTCCAGCCAGTGCGCGTCAACTTCCGTAAAAGCGGCTTTTCCCGAACTGTCGATATCCAGTACGCCAATAACTTCTCCGGTTTTATTTTTCAGCGGAACCACTATCTCAGAATTCGAGCGGGCATCGCAGGCAATGTGATCCGGGAAAGCGTGCACATCTTCAACTATTACTGTTTCTTTTCGGTTGTAAGCAGCCCAGCACACTCCTTTGTCCTTTTCCAGAATCTGACAGGCAACCGGCCCCTGGTACGAGTTAACGGTCATTTCTCCATCTTCAATCAGGTAGTAACCCGTCCAGAAAAAGTAATCCATTTTATGGTGCAAAACGGCAATAATGGTTGCCATTCGCGCCTGCGTGTTGTTACTTTTTAGTACCAGTTCGCTCAGTTGTTTGTAAATTCTTCCGTATCGGCCTTCTTTTTTTCTGTCTTCCATTTTAATATCTTCTGTGCGTTGTTTTATTGCACGAATAAACAAAAAATCGTTAGTTTAGTTGAATAAAAAAACTGAAAAAATGCACCGAATAATCGATGATCCGAATGAACGCCAGTGGGGAATGTTAGTTCATATTGCTGCTTTGGCCACCTTTATTTTACCTGTTGCCGGAAATATAATTGGCCCGCTTATTATTTATCTGACGAAAAAAGATGAGTACGAATTTGTTGCCGAACAGGGCAAGGAAGTGCTAAATTTCCAGATTACCTGGTCGATCATATTTTTCATTTCAATCATTTTGATTTTTGTGGGAATTGGCATTTTAATGCTGGTTGGATTCGGAATTGCCTGGCTGGTTCTGGTTATTGTGGCTTCGGTATCGGCAAGTAACGGAACGCCTTACAAATATCCTTTTACCATTCGTTTTTTGCAGTAATAGAGGATGTAATCTTTTTCAAAGATGACATCCCTTGGTTTTACTGATTATTAATAGCCATTGAATAACTACAAACATTTTCCTAAATTGATTGGAAACAATTTTGGCTATTTCTGTTTCATTTTCAATCATTAGTGTCCGGTAAAAATTTACCGGGCAGTACATTTTAAAGAACCACCCGGTATGTCTACTTTTGAGTTACCACACCAAAAAGTTAGACATGGGTAAAAATACAATTTTTAGCGGACAGCCTATATTTAATCAGCTGTTAACGTTCATTGACAAGAGTGAGATTAGAAAAATAGCGAAGAAACACGGCAGTGATTACTATGTCAAGAAGTTTACTACTTATAATCACTTAGTAGTTATGCTCTTCGTAGTCTTTGAAGGATATCATTCCATCAGGGAGGTTATTCTTGGTTTACTTGCCAATGCCCACAAACTGTCCCATTTAGGTTTAAGTTATCTGGTACGGCGCAGCACTTTTTCAGAAGCTAATAAACGTAGGAGCAGCAAGGTGTTCGAGGATATTTATATGACCGTTTACCAAAAGCATTCTCGTTTTTTAGCGGACAGCCGGTTAACAGACAAGGATTTGAAACGACTTTATATCATGGATTCATCTACCATATCCTTGTTTAAGGACATTTTAAAAGGAGTTGGTCGTAATCCAAAGAGTGGTAAAAAGAAAGGCGGAATTAAAGCCCATACAATTATCAAAGCCAGTGAAAATGTTCCATGTTTAGTTCGGTACAGCGAAGCAGCCAGACACGACCATATGTTTCTACAAGAAGTGGAAGCTTTGCCATCAGGATCGATTATAACTTTTGACAAAGGCTATGTTGATTATGCGCAATATGAAACTTTTTCAGAAAAGTCGATTTGGTATGTAACCCGATTGAAAGAGAATGCATTTTATACAGCCGGGAAAGAGTTTGATATACCAGACGACACAGATTTTGGTGTCCTAAAAGATGAAGAAGTGGTGCTTCTGTATGGAGATAATAAAACGCAAGAACACAAGGCTCGTAGAATTGCTTATTGGGATAATGAAAACCAACGTTTATTTGAGTTTATAACCAATAACTTTGAACTAGCTGCCGAAAAGATAGCTTGGATTTACAAAAAACGTTGGCAAATAGAACTGCTTTTCAAACAGCTAAAACAGAACTTCCCATTAAAATATTTTCTTGGTGACAATGAGAACGCCATTGAGATACAGATATGGGCAGCTATGCTTGCCAACTTGCTAATTACTTTGGTAAAGAGCAAACTCAAGAGAAAGTGGGCATTCTCGAATATGGTGTCCATTATAAGACAGCAATTAATGAACTACATCAACATATATGCCTTCCTGGAAAACCCAGAGAAAAGCTGGCTCATATTGATAAAGCAAGACAAATACAAATACCAACATTCGCTATTCCCAGAAGTACAGGGGGCTTACTTTTGAAAAATAAAAATACCTGACTTGAATATCAAGAAGTTAGAGATATGAATTTAAACTAGATCCGGTTTCCCGGACAACAATGATTTTCAATAATGTGACCGTTTTGGAAAAGGACATCCTTAACTTTTATAACTAAATGAAAATGATTGGGTAAAAGACAATAGGGATCACTTGTTATTTCTGGTGGAGAAAAATTTTCGAATCAATTCAAATAACCCACCAACCATAAGAGAAATGATTTTGTCCTATCGGACAGATTTTACTATTTGGCTTGGTCCAAATAGTAAACACAAAACCCAAGGCTGCGCCCGCTTCCCTCGGAAAAGCTACGCGATGCCGACTAAAATTACAGAACTCGTCGTTCCTCCTCAAACATCAGTAATTTTTTAACGCCGTCACCGCTTGTTTTCCGGCTCACCGGCCGAGGCCACGCTTTGATGTAGCTGTCGTTGCATAAGTGGACGGCCTCTTTTGGTCGTTGCCCGGAGTTGAAATGAAACCTTAGTGAGAGCGGGAAGCTCCGAGGGATCGAGGAGATCACCCGTCCGAACTTAGGTTTTATGAAAACGTAGGGAAAGGATCAAAAGCAGCCTTGAATTTTCTGTTTCGTCTTTGCTTCAAGGCAAAGATGAAAGCCGCCGGCAGGCCGAAAGTTACAGTTCTTCTCATGTTGTCTATAAAATTTATAATCCACCGAATTTTGGGTGTGATCCGACAATAGGCCAAAATATCGACATATTCTGTTAAATGTTTTTTTATGAGTGTGAGAAAATGCTGATAGTTCTTTTTCTTTAGGAAAATTCGCTGTCCATTAATTCCTCGGTTGAAAACATGGTAGTAACTGCCACATGTAGAGGGTGTTATTGATTTTAGTGAAGGCATATATAAATATACGAAAATTATTAACAGAACAGTTTTCATGGATAAGGATGTCATCTTTTTAAAAGATGACATCCTTAAAACTACAGAAATTCTTACTTTTGCAGCCTCATAAAATTTTAAAACGATGGCACAGAAACCTTCGATTCCAAAAGGCACCCGCGATTTTTCACCTGCAGAAATGGTGAGAAGAAATTATATTTTCAATACCATTAAAGATGTATTTCGTTTGTACGGATTTCAACCCATTGAAACACCGGCAATGGAAAACCTATCAACATTGATGGGTAAATATGGCGAAGAAGGTGATAAGCTGCTTTTTAAAATTTTGAATTCGGGCGATTTTATTTCTAAAGTTCCGCAGGAAATGCTGGACGAGAAAAACTCGAACAAACTGACTACAAAACTATCTGAAAAAGGATTGCGTTACGACTTAACCGTGCCATTTGCGCGTTACGTTGTGCAATACCGAAACGACATTGCTTTCCCGTTTAAACGTTACCAGATTCAGCCGGTTTGGCGTGCCGACCGACCTCAGAAAGGACGTTACCGCGAGTTTTATCAGTGCGATGTTGACGTGATTGGTAGCAACAGTTTGCTAAACGAGGTGGAGTTGGTACAAATTATCGACGAGGTTTTTCAACGACTGGGAATCAATACAACGGTAAAAATCAACAACAGAAAAATTCTGGCCGGAATTGCCGAAGCTATTGGCGAAGCCGACCGAATGGTGGATATTACCGTTGCTATCGACAAACTGGATAAAATTGACCTGGAAAAGGTAAATGCGGAAATGCTTGACAAAGGAATTTCGCAGGAGGCCGTTGACAAGCTTCAACCGATTCTGAAATTGGAAGGAACTACCGTTGAAAAACTGGCGCAGATTGAAACAGTTATTGGCGCAACCGAGATTGGTGCCAAAGGAATTGCCGAAATGCGTACTATGTTTGCTTATCTTGAAAACGTTGAGCTAAATACAACCGTTGAACTGGATCTTACCTTAGCGCGTGGATTAAATTACTACACCGGCGCTATTTTCGAGGTAAAATCGAACGATGTACAAATTGGCAGTATCTGCGGTGGTGGCCGTTACGACGACCTGACCGGAATTTTTGGTATGCCCGATGTTTCGGGTGTTGGTGTATCGTTTGGTGCCGAGCGTATTTACGATGTTTTGGTTCAGTTAAATGCTTTCCCGGAAGAGTCGCTGGAAACCACAAAAGCCTTGTTTGTAAACTTCGGAGAGAAGGAGGAAGCTTATTGTTTGCCGGTTTTGGCTCAGTTGCGAAAAAATGGTATCAATGCTGAGATATTCCCCGAAAGTGCAAAAATGAAAAAGCAGATGACTTACGCCAACCGTAAAGAAATTGCCTACGTAATTCTGGCCGGTGATAATGAAATGGCTGCTCAAAAGTTCACGCTTAAAAATATGGAAACAGGAGAGCAGCAATTGGTTGACACACAAGAACTGATAAATATCCTTAAATAGCTGATTACTTTATACGATATTGCTCCAAAATAAATGGAGCAATGATTGCATCGGTTTCAAACAGACTTGTAAAAACACTTGGTGGAGATGTACGTTTCCCGTGATTGAGGTGCACTATTTGTGCCCAACTACGGGCTGATGAATAGGATATTTCAGTGTATCCGTTATTTACAATTCATCAGTTTAACAGTTTCTCAATTTTACCATTTCACCATTTTACAGTTTAATTATGGCAAACCGTATATTTGAAATAACCCCCAAAAACCTCACCTTCGATACCATTCAGGATATTCTGGAAAACAATATAAAGCTTAAACTTTCTGAAATATCGGTACAACTTATTCATAAAAGCAAAAAGTACCTCGACAATAAACTTGAAAGAGCGGATAAACCGCTTTACGGAATTAATACCGGGTTTGGAGCATTGTGCGATATTGAAATTTCGAAAGACAGCTTAAGTAAATTACAGGAAAATCTGGTGGTTTCGCACGCCTGTAATATTGGCCCGGAAATACCTGCCGATATTGTGAAACTGATGTTGTTGCTAAAAGCACATGCGCTTTCAAAAGGAAATTCGGCGGTGCAGTTGATAACCGTACAACGAATTCTTGACCTGTTTAACAACGCTATTTTACCGGTTGTTTGCGAGCAGGGATCGCTTGGTGCCAGCGGAGATTTGGCACCTCTGGCAAAATTATTCCTTCCACTGCTTGGCTTAGGCGAAGTTAATTTTGAAGGGAAAAAACAACAGGCCGGGAAAGTACTTGAAAAGCTGGGGTGGGAGCCCATAAAACTGGAAGCCAAAGAAGGACTCGCCTTGCTGAATGGTACTCAGTTTATGAGTGCGCACGCCGTTTATACGCTATTAAAAACTTTCCGAATTATCGACCAGGGCGATATTATCGGGGCACTCTCGCTGGATGCTTTCGACGGATTGATCGAACCGTTTTCAGAAAATATCCAACGCATTCGTCCGCACAAAGGACAGGCCGAAACGGCAAAGAATTTCAGAAATGTTTTAACCGGCAGCGAAATGCAGGCCAAACCCAAAAAACACATCCAGGATCCTTATTCTTTCCGCTGTATTCCGCAGGTTCACGGAGCAGTAAAAGATGCGGTGAATTATGTGGCTACAGTTATTGAAACCGAAATTAACTCGGTAACGGATAATCCAACGGTTTTCCCGGATGAAGATCTGATCATTTCCGGAGGTAATTTCCATGGCGAACCGCTAGCCTTGTCGCTCGATTTTTTGGCAATGGCAATGAGTGAGCTGGGAAGTATCTCGGAGCGAAGAACTTATCGTTTGATTTCGGGCGAACGCGAATTACCGGAGTTTTTGGTGGCCAATCCCGGATTAAATTCCGGTTTTATGATTCCGCAATATGCTGCCGCATCAATTGTTAGTCAGAACAAACAGCTTTGTACGCCTTGCGTGGTGGATTCTATACCTTCGTCGAACGAACAGGAAGACCACGTTAGTATGGGAGGAAATTCAGCAACAAAAGCCTTAAAAGTAGTTTTGAATACCGAGAAGATTTTGGCTATTGAATTATACAATGCAGCTCAGGCAATGGATTTTCGACGCCCCGTACAATCGTCGCCATTTATCGAACGCTTCATTAAAGAATACCGTAAAATGGTAAGTTTTGTTGAGGAAGACATTGTGATGTACGAAGCGATCAATCTTACTATTGACTTTTTAAATACAACAAAATTCAATCGTTTGTAAAGAAAAAGGCTGCCTGATAATTTTCAGACAGCCTTTTTTTTCTCACACTTTTATTCTTAAAGTGCGTCGTTATTTTGTTGCTTCTTAAGCAATATTGTATTGATGTTTTGTGTAAACATCTTTTTCGTGTCTTCTTTGGTACGTGCAATACCCGAAGCCATCGTTGGTTTCCCTTCTATTGGAATATAAAGGAAAGCCGGAATACTCTTTACGCCAAACACAGCGGCAAGCTCGCGTTCAACTTGTGTATCAATTTTGTAAACAATAACTTCTCCGGCAAATTCTCCGGCCACTTCTTCCAAAATTGGAGCTGCAGTTCGGCAGGGGCCGCACCAATCGGCATAGAAATCGATCAAAGCCGGTTTTTCGCCTTTGTATTTCCACTCTTTCGGAGAACTTTCATAATCCCATACTTTTTCCAGAAACATGGCTTTGGTTAACATGGTCGTGGCTTTGTCGGCCTTCGAAACCGATTTTGTTGCTGTTTCGCTATCATTGCTTTCTGCTTTTGCCGTGCAGGAACTGTATCCAAACAACAAGCCCGCAGCTATTAAAAATGTAATAAATCTTGTTTTCATTTTATTCTTGATTTTGTAATTATCAACCATTAAAATAAACTATTTGTTCAAATATATATAAATATATGCATATATGATTAAGCAAAAGCTGTACCAAAAATTATTCCGATAAAACTACAACATATTTTTATTTACCTAACGCAACCAATTTTTGTTTTGCTCCGTCTACCAACTGTGATTATTAATTTAAAGAGCGATGAAACGAGCATAAAAAATTTCTGTTTAAAATACAGGAGATGATTATGCGAGTTACATGAGTTACCGTTAAAAAATAAAATTATTAACGAATGAAAAAATTAGCATTTGGAATTTTAATGGGATTACTGGTAGTTTTTACCAGCTGTTTAGATGACGACGACGGTTATTCGTTGGGCGATTACTGGATTGGGTTTGGAATTTATAAAGGAGATGATGCGGGAGCAGTTAGTTTGGTAATGGACAACGGTTCTGTTTTGATTCCTGCCGCTGCAACACGCCCTGGTTGGTATTTAGATTTTACTGATGGCGACCGCGTTTTGGTGAACTATACCATTTTAGATGAAGATGAATCCAGTAGTGCTGTAGAACGTTACCTTGTAAAGGTAAATGATATCAGCGATGTTTTGATGAAAGGCATTATGGACATTACCGAAGAGATTGAAGATAGTATTGGTAACGATCCGATAATTGTTGAAGATGCCTGGATTTCGGATAGTTTGCTGAATTTCAGGTTGAAATACTGGGGGTACAATAAAACCCACTTTTTAAACCTGGTAAAAGAACCGGGAGAATTAACCGCCGACGATCAGCCATTTCAACTGGAGTTGAGACACAATGCAAACGACGATGAGGAGTCGGTTCCATATACCGCTTACGTTTCGTTTAGTTTGAACAGTTTGCGTGTAGATGGTCTTGATTCGGTTCGTTTTGAAGTAAATGCGATCGATTATGATGGTGTTGCTTATCAAGACAGTGGCGTGTTTAATTATAGCAATCTGGAATTACCCACACCATAAAAAGTTAAACAGTGTAAAATAGAAAAGGTGCTCATTTCGAGCACCTTTTTCTTTGTATTGAATGTTGTTTCTTTTTTTACTCAGGTCGTTGAATCTGCTCAATTAGCATTTCGCGTTTATTTTGGTCGTAGCGAGAAAAACCACGATCGAATATCTGGTATTCGAAATGAACTTTTGGAACACTTTTCATTGCCACAACCGGTGTGCCCGTGATATCTTCGATGGCTGCTTTAAACAGCGGATCATTCTTATCTCCAAGCGGGAAGGTCGCGAAAAGATCGTCATAAACCGGAATGTTAGGTGCAAATCCATCTTTAAAATCGGTAACGCCTGCAGCATTGGCATAACGCAAAACAATTGGTTGCAAGCCCCAATTGGCTATTTCTTCGCTATATTCTTCGCTGTAATAATCTTCTGGTTTTAAAGTAATTGATGCAGTGTATTTCCCAAAGGTTGTGTCGCCAACAGTTGTAACATTATCCATGTAGGCTCTTAATCCGGTTATTGAAAGTTCGGATGCTGAAGCAGTCCCCGATCCGGTGAGGAAATAAACTTTTTCTAATCCCATTTTTACAGGAACCTGATTATCAAAATACACCTCAACCTGGCTCATAATTTGTCGGTCGATAAAGTAGTCCTGGTATTTTTTATTCCATTTATAGGTAACAAGAATGCTGTTATCGTTTACAACATCAAGAGGTCCAATGCACGAGCACAGGTGTTTGGCAGCCGAAATGGTTCCTCCCGGATTATAACGAAGGTCTACTACAAGATCTGTTGCTCCCTGGTTTACCAGGCTTGCAAAAGCATTGTCGAGGGAGCTGTTAAAATCCGAAATATATTGGGCATAAAAAATATAACCAATTTTTCGGCCATCGTGTTCCACAATATTGGTTGTTAACACCGGATCTAAAGTCAACACAGAGGATGTAAGACGAATAGTTGTGTCGGCGCCAATACCGTCGCCTGTTAATACGCCAAGTGTAACATCTATGTTATCGCTGTATAGCAAGTCGGTGTAATTGTCATCGTTAATGTCGGCATTGTTCATCTCAATCAAAAGGTCGCCACGTTTAATTCCTGCTGCCGAGGCCGGTGTTTCCGGGTAAACATACTCAACAATACCAAAAATATTGCCGGTGTTCGAGAAGCGTCCAAATGCCAGCGACCAGCCGTATGTTTTTTCAGTACCTTCAAAACTAGCTTCCAGCGCATCCACATCATCAGTAATGTACGACCACTTATCATCTACATAAAGCAATTTGTTGAAATAGGCTTTTGAATCGGTTTCGTACTTATAATTAATGTTTGGCAATTCATCGTACCATAAATAAACATCATCCATTGTCTCGTAAATGAATTTATTTACCTTTTTTGTATATTCCGAAGCCTCCGGCCCTTCAGGAGTGGGATCATCTTTTGAGCAGGCCGTAAAAACAGCCACAGCTACAAAAAACAATAAAGTTGTTTTTACTAAATTTTTCATAATGTATTCTCTTACGTCCATAATTTCTTTATAGTCATTCCTATTTAACGCAAAAAGGCAGGTTTTCGTTTATTGCTACTGCTTTTTCCTTTTTTTCTCGTCAGGATATTCAATTCGGATATGGTAAATATTTATCAGTTTTTCTAAAAGTGTATGTTTAATTGTATTTATATCGCTGAAGGTAAGATCCGAATCATCAAGCTGTTTATCTTCAATTTTCTTGTCAATCATACTGTCGATAAGCGCCTTCAGGTTTTCGTGTGTTTTCTCTTTCATACTGCGCGATGCCGCTTCAATTCCATCAACCAGCATAACCACCGCAGCTTCTTTCGAGCGGGGAAGTGGCCCGGGATAGGCAAAAGCATTTTCATCTACTTCCTTATCCGGATTTTGTTCCTGGTGCTTCAGGTAGAAATATTTTGCTTTTGTTGTTCCGTGATGCGTGGCTATAAACTCGATAATAACCGCCGGCAGTTTGTGTTTCTGTGCCATTTTAACCCCATTTTGAACGTGGTCGATAATTACCTCGGCACTTTTTAAATTACTGATCCGGTCGTGCGGGTTCATTCCCATGGCCTGGTTCTCGATAAAAAAGTTAGGACGGCCAATCTTTCCAATATCGTGGTAAAGGGCACCGGCGCGTACCAAAAAAGGGTTTCCTCCAATACGAAGGATAACCTCTTCGGCAAGATTGGCAATTTGCATCGAATGCTGAAATGTACCAGGTGCCTGCTCGGCAAGTTTTCGCAATAATGGCTGGTTACTATCCGATATTTCGATTAAAGTTACATCGGAAACAAATCCAAAAAGTTTTTCGAAAATATATACCAACGGATATACCAAAAGGATTAGCACACTGCTAATGGCAAACCATTTTAACATCGAATAATCGTAGGAAATAAATGTTCCTTCGTGAATTAGGTTTAGTGCCGTAAAAACAACCAGGTAGGTTAAAAATACCCACAAGGCTGCCAAAACCAGGTGAACGCGGCGATGCATTTTATTGAGGCTAAAAACCGCAATAAGACCTGCCGACACCTGAAGAAGTATAAATTCGTAATTGTTTGGTGCATAAAATCCCATTAAAAGGGTGGTGATGATGAGCGTGAAAATAGCCGTTCGCGAATCGAAAAATGTACGTATCATTATTGGGAACACCGCAAACGGAACCATATAAATGTGCAGGTTCGGGAAGGTGTTTATAAAATTCGACAGCAAAATGGTGCCGGCCATCAGCATCAGCATAAAACTTAATTTGTTCAGGTGCTCAAGTATATCGCGCCGATACAGCAACAGAAACACAAAAATGAAGCTGAGCAGAACCGAAATAAGCAGTACTTTACCTATTGATACCATGTAGCGGTTTACATCGTTACCACGTTCTTTTTCGTAACTGGCTTTTAACGATTCCAGCATTTGATATTTTTCGGCATCTACAATTTCGCCCTGCAGCACAATTCGTTGCCCTTGTTTTACCATTCCGCGCGTGGCCGATATGGATTGTGTTATTTCATCAATTTCTTTCTGGCTGGTTTCGCTATCGTACTCAAGGTTTGCCGCTATGTACCGTTCAAGATTAAGATTGGTCAGCCACGGGAAATTGTTGCCTTCGCTAACCAGGTTTTGTCGGGTGTTTAAAAGGGCATTGTAGGCCGATTTCTCGGAATACAGCTGGTCAACATCTTCTTTCTGAACAATATTTCCGGTACGTTTATTAATTTCTTCTTTTCCCTTCAGCTCTTCATAAATATCCACCGAAAAAAGCAGAATTCCGTTTCCGTATAGTTCATCGAGTTTTGTTGATAAAGCTTCAAATATTCTTTTTTTTGCGGTATTTGTGGTGTCAATATCCAGTTCCAGGTCCTGGCGAAGACGTGCTAAACTTTCACTTTTTTGGGTCGTATCGTTAAAAAAATAAGGAACAAGCGAACTGATTTGGTCGGTTTTTTCTTCATTTAGTTCGTTTGCCGTTTTTAAAATAGCAAAGTCGAAAGGTGCCACCAGGTTTTCGTGCTGCCACGGAAATCCCCTTTGGTACTCGTATTTAAACTTTGGCTCTCCGGGCAAAATAAAATACAAAGCCACGGCTGTAAGTACAAATAACGATAGCTGTAAAAACAGTCGGGTGTAGCTTTTTAGTCTTCTCATTAATTTATTCATATACCGAATATCGAAATTTTGATTTAAAATACCATTACTCTCATCTGCTTCTTTTTAAACTAACTCTTAATATCTCGTTGACAAATAAGGTTTGCAGATAAGTTTGTAAAGCCCATTTTTTCTTAGTTTTGTGTTTATACGCTTCAAACAGGTGCTATTCCTGTTTTACAAAATAAAATTAAGAAAATATTGATGAACTACGGCATTTCAAATTTAAGTATTATTCCGGTTCGGCTCGAGCCTTCTGAAAAAAGCGAAATGGTTACACAGATTCTTTTTGGCGAACACTTTGAAATGCGCGAGCAAATGGTGGGCTGGACGAATGTAAAGCTGGCCTACGACGGTTACGAAGGCTGGATTGATACCAAAATGATTACGCCGATATCTATTCGAACATTAAACAAGATTGAAAAATGCGCAACTGCCGTAACATCCGATATTATTACCATTGTTCCGGTTAACGAAGAACAAAACCTGATGCTGGTAGCCGGAAGTACATTGCCGGTTTGGCGGCCCTACCTAAAACAGTTTTCGGTTATACAAGACACTTACCTGGCTACTGGTGAGGTGATTTACGGTAAACTGAAGAATGCACGTGAAATTGCCATTCAGCAAGCGTTGAAATATTTTAATGCGCCGTATTTGTGGGGAGGAAGAACTCCTTTTGGTGTTGATTGCAGTGGTTTTACTCAAATAATTTACAAGATGATTGGCATTAAATTACCGCGCGATGCCAGCGAGCAGGTAAAAATAGGAACGGCTATGAGTTTTGTTGATGAGGCCGAACCCGGCGATCTTGCCTTTTTTGATGACGAGGAAGGAAATATTGTTCATGTGGGAATTATCTGGAAACGAAATAAAATCATTCATGCATCGGGGAAAGTGCGTATCGATAATGTCGATCAATTCGGAATTTTTAATATCGATACGCAACGTTATACCCACAAAATGCGTGTAATGAAAAAAATAATAGAATAAAATGGAAAACATTGAGCTTGTTATTTATGTTGCCCTTTTTGTAGCCGCCGTTTACCTGGTAGTAAAACATTGGAAAACAGGTCGGAAAAAGTAGTGCCCACAAATAAGATTGGTGTTGGTTAGATTGAAAAGAGATTGATTTAGATCGAGAAGATTTAGTATAATTTGTCGACTCTGAATCCCGAACGAATACTCTTGCTTCTGACGCTACGGTTGGGATTTTGGCCAATAAACCTGTTCTCAATTTTTGCCTTTTAACTTATTAATTTTTACTTGAATCATGTTTACTTATAAATATCCGCGCGCTGCCCTTACAGTTGATGCTATCGTTTTTGTAAAATCAGAAACAACAATTTCCGTTTTGCTGATTGAGCGGGGGAGGGAGCCCTTTAAAAACAAGTGGGCCTTACCCGGTGGTTTTGTTGATTTGGACGAGACACTGGAAAAGGCCTGTATTCGTGAGTTGGAAGAAGAAACCGGTTTGCAGGTGGAAAAAATGCAGCAGTTTCGTGCGTACGATGCCATCGACCGCGATCCGCGCCATCGTACTATCTCTGTGGTGTATTCGGTGCAGCTGGCCGGTAAAATGCCGGTAAAAGGCAACGACGATGCTGCACAGGCAAGGTGGTTTTCAATCGATGATATGCCCGAACTGGCATTTGATCATGCGGATATTCTGAATGATTTTTTTGGTGATCAATAGCTTCGTTTGTTTTATAGTTCGCCAGACTTTAAAATATGTATGCTCAGCATATTTTATAGTTAGCTTGAATAAAAAGTATGTATGCTCAGCACGTTTTTAATGGTGCTTTAACCGAAAACCAGGCATAAACCCCATTACCGTTAATTGAAATGGTGATTACAATTGAACAATGAGCTTTTGGATATACATTTGTGTTCCTTTTAATGCCCATCAATTCCGTGAAGCATAAGAAACGAATGCATCAGAATTTTATGAATCTCGGTTAAATATTCGTTTACGGCTTTGGTACTGCCCGGCAGCGAGAATACCAGCGTTTTATCTTTAACTCCGGCAATCGATCGGCTAAGCAATGCATTGGGTTTTTCCGCACCATATTTCAACCGGATGTGATCCATTATTCCCGGAATTTCCAAATCGATAAAGTTTTGGATGACAGCGGGAGCAATATCGCGTGGGCCGATTCCGGTGCTTCCGGTTGTATAAATGATGTCGAATCTGTTGTTTACCGCATTTTGTAGTTCGGTTTCCAGCAACTCTTTTTCATCAGGAATTACAGTGCGCGATGTTTCGCACAGGTATGTTTTTGAGGTGAACCAATCTTTGCTCAGTTTTTCCAGAAGTGGCCCGCTTTTGTCTTTGTAAATACCTTGGAAAGCACGGTCGCTCAAGGTAATTACCTTTATGCGAAAAGTTTTTGGAAGGTATTCCATGGTGTCGTTCTCCGAAAGTGTTCCCGGTTTTATTACCCGGCAGAAAATACCTTCTTTTGGCATCACACATTTGCCTGCCAGTTGAAAAATCTCGCAGTTATCGCCGTGGCATTTTTTCCCGATTTGCGTTACTTCCAATTCCACGTTTCCTGCTCTGAATCGATCAAAAGGCATGGCTTTATGAACCGCGATTCCTTCGGTAGTAATGTTTTCGGCAAACTCGCCATAGTTGATTTCACGGCCTAACTCGCCTTCAAAACTTTTAATGCTTTCGGCAGCCAGCAGACTGATCTGGCGGTGCCATTTTCCGGCATGAGCGTCGCCTTCAATTCCATCCAGGTTTAGCTTTAATTCTTTGCGCGGAGTTTTTATCGTGCCTTTTTTCTCCGAAATATTTAATGATTTTATTTTGCAGGTTTGTGCTTCCATTTCTGTAATTATATTTTCTCCTTAAAGTCAAGTCTTACATCGCTTATTACCATGTTTTTGTCAACGGCTTTGCACATGTCGTAAATGGTAAGCAGCGCAACATTCACCGCTGTTAAGGCTTCCATTTCAACGCCGGTTTGCCCGATACATTTGGTCAAACTTTTTACCAAAATGCCATTCTTTTGAACTTCAGCTTTTACCTCAACTTTGGTAAGCTGCAACGGATGGCAAAGCGGAATCAGCCGCGATGTTTCTTTGGCTGCCTGAATTCCGGCAATTTCAGCAATGGTAATTACGTCGCCTTTCTTTATCAGGCTTTCGTTTATCAGCCGAATGGTTTCGGGCTGCAAGGCAATAAAACCCGATGCTTCAGCAGTTCGTACCTGTTGTGGTTTGTGGCCCACATCTACCATGTTGGCTTTTCCTTCGTCGTTTATATGTGATAATTGACTCATATTTATCCTCCAATATTTGAAAAATCGTGTGATTCGGTTCCTACTCCTTTTTCCGGTTTGTTTTCCAGGGCTTGATTGTATGCTTCTTCAATACCCAATTCCCGCGTGCTGTAACGCAAGCCGGAATGCAGGCACGGAACGATAAATCCGTCGGCAGTTAAACGCAGGCGGTTACAAATTTTGCAGATGCCACCTAAACCGCCGTCAACGGCATAAAACTCGCCGGTGCGCAAATCCATCTGTCGAATAAAACGCAGCTTCAAGCCTTTATTTTGGCAGAATTCGCGTACTTCCTGTTCATCCTCCTCGTTTTCGCCGGGAATGCGAACAAAGTTGATTTTTACTGGTTGTAAATCGGCTTCCAATGCTGCATCAATTCCCATTAACATATCATTTAATTCTCCAACACGGGTAATTTTTTTGAATTTCTCCGGATTCAGGGTATCCAGACTGATGTTCACGCGTTTTAGCCCGGCAGCTTTTAAGGCTTTGGCATAACGTGGCAGAAGAACACCGTTTGTGGTCATTCCAATATCTTCGATCTCCGGAATGGCTGAAAGCATATTTATCAGCTCGGGAAAATCTTTGCGCACCAAAGGTTCGCCTCCGGTAATTCGTAATTTGCGAATTCCAAGTTTTACACCTGTCTTAACGATTTCGGTAATTTCGTCGAACGAAAGAATATCCTCGTGCTTTTTTAGTGGCAAACCTTCAGCCGGCATACAGTATTCGCACCGAAAATTACAGCGGTCGGTTACCGAAATGCGCAGGTAGTTAATATGTCTGTTAAAGCGGTCGTACATATGCAAATTCGTTGTTTTGAATGGTTGAAACTCCCAGTGGTACTTCAAGTAATGCATTTGCAAAAGCCAGTGCATTTATGTGTGCCGAGCCATGAAACGGAATTTCTGAAATTGCTCCCGCTGAATCAATAACAACCGGAATAATTGCCAAACGATTGGCTTTTTTTCGCTGATACGTAAAGTTCATTCGGGCCTTTACCCGCAGAGGTGTGTAGTTGGATCCGAGCAATTTGCAGATCACCGGTTTGGCAATCAACTCAAACTGTACGAATGACGACACCGGGTTTCCGGAAAGACCAAAAACGAACTTACCTTCCTTTTCTGAAAAAGTCATTGGGTTACCCGGTTTAATCCCCGTGTGATCCCAGTATAATTTAAAACCTTGTTCTTTCAATATCTCCGGAATAAAATCGAAATCGCCAACTGATGCTCCACCGGTGAAAACGATAAAATCGCTCGATTCCAGCGCTTTGTTAAAGCTTTTAGTGAGTAATTCGTATTCGTCAACCAGCATGAGTTCATCCACAACTTCAAGGTTCATTTTTCGGAGCTGGGTGATCACCTGGCTGGAATTACTATTCCGAATCTGCCCTGGTTTTGGTGTTTCTGATGGAGAAACCAATTCGCTGCCAGTAGCAATTACGGTTGCTTTTGGGCGTTTTGAAACCAAAACTTCAGTATAACCTGCACCGGCAAGCACTGCCATTTGTGGGACATTTATTAAGGCTCCCTTTTTTAGCAGCACATCACCTTCTTTATAATCTTCACCCAGGTAACAAATATTTTTCATGGTATTTAGATTGGTACAACGCACCTTATTTCCATGAAGTTCTTCCGCATCCTCAACCATAAAAACACAATCGCATTCAGGCGGAACGGCAGCGCCGGTCATAATTTTCACACACTGGTTTTTGCCAATTTTAAGCGACGCAATTTTTCCGGCATTAATAACTTCCAGAACTTCCAGTTCATTGCCAATATCTTCAAGTCGGCAAGCATATCCGTCCATTGCCGATTTATTGAACGGGGGCATGTTTAAATCCGCAATTACATCTTCCTGTAAAACCCGATTAAAAGCATTTTCAAGTTGCACCTTTTCCGTTGGAAAGAATGGTGGTAAATTGCCGGTCAGCTGTTGTATTTTTTCAAATTGGTTCATAAAACGAGTGAAAATTTATTGTTGTTGACCTGAATTTTGTTGTAATCAAATTTAAGTTTTTCTCCGTCATTAATCACAATTATTGGATGGTGTATCAGGTGATGTGCTTTTTTTATCGGAGTTCCGGTTGATTGAATAAAAAAGAACAAACCCGGATTAATAATTTCATGTAAACCTCCCGACTCGCACACAATTGGTGTTTCGGGTAAAAAAGCCGATAGATTTTCAAATGCTTCCGGAAGATATTCCGGTGCAGCCATTACAAAGAAAACCTGTTTTGCACCTGCCTGTAACATCAGCGAACTGTCTTTGCCCGTAATTTGCTTTTCCTGCAGAATTACGTAGTGTTTATCTTTTATAAGCACATCTTCGCTGTTGTGCTCGTGAATATGCGAGGTGATTTTAAGCCCGGTAATGGGAGCTTGTTCGGATAATGACTCGATTACGCGACAGGCAAAGTAGGTTTTTCCCACATTTCTCCCGTTGCCTGCAATCAATAGCAAGTTCGGGTAATGGATTTTTTTATCTTTTTGTATTTGTGTCATTTAATAACCTGAGTTCAGTTATTGATGTTAACCTCAGAATTACAGAAATGTGCGAAATTTGGATTAAAAATATCGCAAGAATAGCGGGCTATTTTAAGAGGTTTTCTGTTTAAAGATTGTGCATTTCTGTAATTTCCTTCGGATTTCTCAAATTTTTACATAAATCACTCCATATTTTTTTGAATTATCCCGATAGTCCTTCAAAAATCTGCAATAATTTCTGCTGAAAATTTCCAGAAACTGAGGCAAGATTTATAATTGAACTCAGGTTAATATGTTTCAGGGAAGGAAGGAGCTTCATTTTGTGCAATGCAAAATTTGCTCTTTCTCCTTTCCAATTTACCCCGGCCTTGCCGGGATGCGGGAGGATCACCTGTTTCCGGGTAATCCCATCGGCCGAAATCCCCTGGTATGCACTTTAGGTATTTCAGCTCGGAGCCGCTACAAATATAGTAAAGAATCTAGATGTGTAGATGTGAATGAGTAAAAAGTGCTGAAAAGCATTTTTAACCAGAATAAAACGCTGGAGGATGTTAACAAAAATGGGAATATAAATATGGACAACGGGAATGATATTCAAGGGCAGGTTATGAAATAATAACCTGCCCTTGAATTATTTAGTCTTCAGATACAACTTCTTCTTCAACAATTGGATTTGTCTTTTCGGAGAAATAGGCCGTAACAATTACCAGGGCAACAACTGCCAGCGCAATATATACCCCTGAAGGGATTGGAGCCGCCTCGCCTTGTGCATACGAGTGCAAACCCGAGAGGTAATAGTTCACTCCAAAATAGGTCATTAGTACCGAGCTGATACCCAAAACAGCAGCCACACTCATGGCAAAGCTACCGCGTATTCCCGGAATGCGGTGCATGTGCGTAATGAATGTATATACCAAAATAGTTACCAATGCCCAGGTTTCTTTGGGATCCCAGCCCCAGTAACGCCCCCAGCTTTCGTTGGCCCAAACACCTCCTAAAAACGATCCAAGCGTAACCATTAACAAACCAATTATCAAGGCAATCTGGATGATATTAACAAGTTCTTTTATGGTGTGATTGATTCTGTCGGAATTGCGTTTGTTTCTGAAAATCATTAAAATGAGGTTAAGGAAACCAAGCAATGCACTAATACCCAAAAATCCGTAACTGGCTGTAATAATTGCCACGTGAACAATTAACCAGTACGATTTTAACACAGGTACCAGGTTGGTAATTTCCGGGCTCATCCAGCTCATTCCGGCCACCATCAGTGTTAAACCGGCCAAAACTGATGTTAACGACAGTGTAATTTCCGAGCGTTTAGCGAAGATTAATCCACCAAGTGCAGTTGCCCAGCTAATAAATACCATCGATTCGTAACCGTTACTCCATGGCGCATGGCCTGATATGTACCAGCGAATGGCCAGTCCTGCAGTTTCGGCCAGAAACAGTATGAGAATAAAGTAAAAGGCAAAACTTTTCAGGAAGCGTAATTTAATATTCGGATTAAACAGGGTGAGCAACTGTAACATCAACAGAATTAACCCGGTAAACATGAAAATTTTGGATAACTTCCCAAAAATGTTCAGGTTATTGTAAAGCACTTCCATTTTTACTTTTGTTGCCGATGGAATGATTTTCGCACCAATGGTTTCCTGGTTTTGTTTCAGGTTGTTTAGCAATTGGTTGGCTGTTGCCCAATCGCGATTTTGTACCGATTGAAGATATGACGAAACCATTTGCCTTGCAAAATCTGCATTTTGTGCAGGAAGTTCCTTGGCTTCGTTAATCGATACCCATTTGTGGTTGTCGTCGTTAGGAACGGGAAATATTGTGAGAAAATCGCCGGTAAAAATGGTCATAAGAATATTAACGCGCTCGTCAACATTCATAACTTCTTTATCGAATTTATTGCGGTGGTTACTTTCTTTAGCATAAGCGTCCTGTACCACAGAGCTAAGTAGGTAGCCGCCCATTTCACGCGGTCGTACAATCGAATTAAATGAAGCATATTTTCCTGTAATTCCAATCGTTCTGCGCAATTCGGGATTGGCCACTTTTATAATGGGAATGTTTTTCCATTGTTCAGGATTAGCCTGCATATCCAGAAAAACTTCGCTGGGCAACATACCTTCCCAACTGGTTTTTTTGGCCACTTTACGAAGTATTTCCGACGCCAGTGTAGAAACCGGTTCTACGCGGCCTTTTCTATCCTGAATGAGCAAACTTTCAAACGACTTGGTATGGTCGCTGTCTAGTGGTGCAGGTGTTGCATTTTGTGCCTGTGCACTAATGCTCAGCAATATGCCCGTTACTAAAATGGCAAACAGTTTTTTACGTTTTTCGCGCAGCTGTGCCGATGCTTTCAGCAGGGTTTTAAAACGGCTGTTTCGGTTAAACAGGGTAAGCACCATTCCTATGGCCATAATCAGGTAACCAAAATATGTTACCGATGTTCCTGTTGCATCGTGGTTTACCGAAAGAATTGTGCCGCGCTCATCCGTATCGTACGACGATTGGAAAAAGCGATATCCTTTGTATTTCAAAATGTTATTCATAAAAATGCGGAATGGCATTTCGGTGGCGCCGTCTTTTAGCACCACCTCGCTGGCATACGACGAAGGGCTCATTGAACCCGGGTAACGTTCGAGCTGGAAATCGTTAAGCTGAATGGCAAAGGGTAGTTTTATTATTCGCGAACCATATGAAAGCGATACTTTAATGCCATCGATTGATGTGGTGTAAAAATCTCCAACTTCTCCAGTTCGTCCATAAACGATTAACTCCTTACTTGCTCCATTCGTTGCTATTGACGCTTTAAAAGCGTCCGGCGGACTCATCTCCTGCGATGGTTTTTGGTAAGCCAATTGAACCGAAGCATTTGGCAGAAACTGTTTTATGGCAAACGTTAGGTTTTTATAGGTATAGGCCTTTTGTGTATCAACCAGTTTTTCGGTATGTGGTGCTATCAATTCACTTTTTTCGCTCATCATTCCGGCAACCTGGATCGTGTCGTTGCCAGAAATGTACAGGTTCCCATCTTTTAAACTCAGTTTAATATCAGTATTTAAATTGTTTCCGAAGCCAAGGGTTAAACCACTTAAGGTTTTAGTGTTGTCGTTTCGGAGAGTAAAGTCTTTTCGTGAGGAACCATTTTCAACGGTAATCAGCGAAACAATCGGTTCTCCGGTAGGATCGAGAACAATGTTTTCAACTGCCGATGGCATAAAGTGTTGATTGCTAATGTGTATTGTTTTTCCTTTAAAATGTATTTTTTCTGAAAAACGGTTGGCGGTGTAGGGCGAGAATTTTACTTCGCTCGCTTCTTCAAGAGTTTCGGTACCATCAGTAAGCTTTACCGTAACATACGATGCTTCGGAAACAATAAAATCCGACGAGCTGTTTTCGCGAATATGCATACTGCCTTCATATCCGTAGTAACGGGTAATCATTGCCCCTACACCAATAACGAGAAAGGAGATGTGAAAAAGCAGAATTGTCCATTTTCTCCGTGCTATAAGTTTGTATTTGAAAACACTTCCAACAATATTGATGCAGAGTATAAACAACAAAATCTCGAACCACCTGGAATTGTAAATGAGAATTTTTGCAGTAGTGGTGCCATAATCGTTTTCGATAAAGGTGGCGTAACCAATTGCTATTGCAAAAATTACCACAAGAATTCCGGTAAAAAACATGGAAAACAGGAATGAACTTAGCTTCTTCATAATTAGTAGTTGTCTGAATAAAACACTAAAAAAATTCCTTTGTTTGACAAAAACAAAGGAATTTTTTACAAAATAAAAGTTTTACAAAATTAGTTTGTTGTAGGATCGTCGTGAGCAATTACTTTCACAAATTCAGCATAATTCCATGCTTTTTTAGGAGCCACATGGCCTTCAGGTTTTTCGCCAAGGTGACAAGCCTTACAGGTTTCTTCTGTTGGATCGGTCATTCCTTTTGAAAGGGCCATTTTTTGTTTTTCATAATTGCAGCCGATTTGTAGTGGCTACCAGGTCCGTGGCACGATTCGCATGAAACACCTTCGTCAGCTTTAAGACCTGCAAGAAGGCCACTGTCAACAGATCCCGCTGTTGAATGGCACTTTAAACATGTTGGATCGTTTTTTTCGTCACCTTGCAACGCCTCCATTGCTTTTGCGTGTGGGCCAGCTTCCCAAACTTTAAACTGCTCGCCTTTATCGGGCTTATTATGGCACATTTTACATTTTGCTGCACCAATGTACTTGTAGGTTTGAGCGGTGGCTGCAGTGCTAAATAAAACTGCAAGTCCTAAAAGAATAATCAAATTTTTGAGTTTCATAATTGTCGTATTTAAATTATATTATTTGTTTGTCTAAAATCCTATAATAAGAATAATAAATATTGTGCCAAAATTTAATACAATGCTGTATGACACATTGAGCACATTTCGGTTCTCCAGGCTTCAGCAATGTCAACCGGGTGTTGGAAATCCAGGGCCTCGAAAGCGGTTGAATATTGCATACTATCCCGGGTTCCCTGCGCTATAATGTTGTGGCACAGCGAACAGTCCTTTGAAATGGTTCTGTTTTCGGTTGTTGCATGGCGGTCGTTGTGGCAACGGTAACACCCGTCTGATTCCATATGGCCAATGTTATTTGGATATTCTTTCCAGTTGGCTTTCATAAACGGAAAAATGTTATTGGAATAATCGTCCTGAATGGCGGCTATTGCCTGGTCGATTTCTGCTTTTTTAGTTTCATAAACATCCGGGTATCCACTTTCGAACCAGTCGGTAACCTGGTTTTTTATGGCAATCATTGCGGTGTCTTTTGTTGGATAATCCTGATAAAGCGCCATCATGGCTGCTAATTTTATGGCAGGTAATTCGGTTGATATTTTGCCCTCTGCCATAGATTGATCGATAAAGTTTTGCGGAGCATTGTAATTGTGCGATGGCCTGTTGTGGCAATCCAAACAATCCATTACCCGTGTTTCCAACGAATCGAGCTGGGTTTCAGATACCATACTCATTTCATCGGTGTAAATGTATTCTTCACCGGTTTTTGTGTTTGTGTATTTTACCCACGGAATAATCTGTCGTTTCTCATCAAGTGCTTTGTACTCTATTTTTACCTCGGGGCTAATGTGCTGGTGAATACCTTTTATTACTCCCTGAGGAGTTACCTGTGTGCTTGTTTTTACCTGCAAATGAACAATGTGCTCGGTGTTTTCTTCATCGGTTAAAAATGAATGTTTTACCCGCATTTTATTATCGTAGAATTTTTCGGGCCAGTGACATTCTTCGCAGGTTTCGCGTGCCGGACGCAGATTGGCTATAGGAGTAGGGATGGGTTGTGGGTATTTATTGGCCAAAACAGAGTAAACCTGGTATAAACCCGAAAGTTTACTTTTTACATACCAACTGGCTCCCGAACCAACATGGCACTCCACACAGGCAACACGCTCGTGCGATGAACCGTGATAGGTTACGTATTCCGGCTCCATAACTTCATGGCATAATTTTCCGCAAAACTCTACCGATTCTGTGTAATGAAAAGCTTCGTAACTTCCTACTGAAGAAATAATAAGCAGGAAAATTGTTCCAATAATAAAAATTGTACTGGCGTTACGGGTAGCCAGATTATTGAAGTCGAGAATTGGCCAGTTTAAACGTTTGCCTTCTTTTTCTGCCAACCGTGCTTTTTTACGGTAAATACGCATACCGATTGGGATCATCAGCAATCCAATAATCAAAAATACCGGGAGGATGATGAAAATGATTAAACCAATATATTGACCACCAAATCCGAAAGCAAGATTCAATAAAAATAATGCCAGGATACTGGCCAGATTGAATACGGCTATAACAGCTCCGGTAATCGATACCCAGTTTCTGATGGAAGACGGTAGTTTCATAATTTTTCGTTTATTGGTTTGTTGTAAAATCCAGTTATCGAAGATTATAAATTTCCTTTAATTATTCAAGGTCAGGTACTTATTTATAAATTGTCTATATATGCAACACGGTTTTGAAACTATGTTCTGAACGTAACGTCTCAATATCTCTAAGGATTTAGATATGTGTCATATTTACTGTTTGTTATACTACTAATGTACTAGTGCTACCGATTAAAAATTGTATTTTCATTTTTTCGTTTTTTCGTCATTTAATGGAAAATTAAAGAGTAAATTATCAGAATTGTCATGATTACACCGGCGAAAAGCGCAGTGAATCCAAAAATTCTGATGGTTTTCATCTGTTCTTTTGTAAACTCTTTTTCAACGCGAACATCATTGATTTTTCCTGATTTTACGAATTGCTCGTATTCGTGCGGACGATCTTTTTTGTATTCTTCCTCAAGAACATACCCCGTAAAAATTACGGTGGCCATAGGGAAGGATTCCGGGCGAAGGTGCGTATTAAAAAAGTGAATGGTAAATATAAAACCAACGGCCGGTAAAGTTTCGTCGCTGTGAATGATCTGGGTCACATTAATCAGCCATCCGGGCAGGAATTTGGTGAAGAATTCGGGGACCCACAACATTAATCCGGTTGAGCCAATCACCAGCACTTCGCAGTTCGATTGTGCCATTAATTTTAACCCCGGAAAAAGGAGCAACCCGACGATTAAAAATATTTTAACCGTCTTTGAATTTGCTCCGGTGCATGCATCGAACAGATTTTTTGTGAAAGTTTTGCTCAAGTACTTCATGCTAAGCCGTCTTTAATATAATTACTAAATCTCTCTTCTCAGCCTACCTTGCGAGCCAACTATGCATTATTTGTGTGCTGCTATTTCTGTTCTGTTTTCTTCCTTCTCCCTTTTTTCAGCTTCGTTTTATTGTTTATTTATTGACTTGCTTTTCTTTGTTCAATTTACACGTGATGCCACCCGCTTACTATACTTTTGAAATTATCAAGAGGCGATTTGCCAATTGATGCAATGTAAAGATGCACGATTAAAAATATAGAAATAAAGAATCCCATAGCTGAATGTGTTACAGCCGTGATAAGAACACCGCTGATGTTGTAAACTTTATTGAATATCAGCTCGGGAAACATTAACCCGATACCCGAAATTATTACCAATGGAACAATCAGGTACATAGCCGCTATGTACGTATATTTTTGTAGCGGATTAAATTTTCGTTTTTCAGAAAGCGGGTAAGGAGCTTTCATTCCGTGAAACATTCCCCATGCATAATAGTAAGCCTGTTTCATCGGGCGTTTCAAAAAGTTCTTGGGTTTAACGATGTAAAACTTTTTATTCGAGGTAACCATGTTGCCAATTAAGAACAGCAGGTAGTTTAACGTAATAATTACTCCGGCATAATTGTGCACTGTAATAATTAGTTTAAAGCTTATTAGCGAGTCCTCGAAACCCGAGTTCATACTAATTCCGGTAACGATAAGAAGAATAATACCCAAGGCATTTATACCATGCCAAATGCGTAACCAAAGCGGGTAGAAATATATTTTGTTCTCTGAGCTCATTGTTATTTCTTTTTGATGATGATTCTAAATATTACGTGGATGATAATTCCTGCAAGTGCTGCAAAAAAGATGATCAAACTAATTGTTTTCAATATTGGAATTTGATGCGATCCAATCACGTAACTTTCATTCGAGAGCATTCCCAAAGCTGTTCCATCCTCAGCTCGTTTCTGTAGGTTTTGGTATTTGTATAACGATGCTTTTAGCAATGAATTTGACGAGTGACATTCGGCACAGCGGCGCACTGCATCTTCTTTTGCAAGAATATTGTGCGAAACCATCAAATCATCTTCAACGGCGGTATGGCACTCGATACAGCGTACATGTTTAAAGTGAAGCTCCTGGTTTGGCAGCCAGTCGTGAATATCAACAATGGCAGATTTTAATTCGCCTGACACCAGACTGAACTTTTTCATATCGTTGTGGCACGATAAGCACATGGCGTTGCTGTTTTCAACAATCTCCATAACACTGCTACTTGTGCGGGCACTGGTAGAGTAGTAGTGTTGGTTGTGGCATTTTGAACAGGTAAAATTGTCGCCAAAACTCTGGCGGTGAATACTCTTGTTAACTTCTTCGTCTATCTTTTCAAACTCGTATTTTGCAAACGACTCATCGCCGGCATGGCAATCCAAACATGTCATCATTGGCTCGAGCTTTAACGATGCCGCATGTGGGTAGGTTGTATAATCGAATGAGTGGCAGTCTGTGCAATCGAAATTTTGATGAACACCTGTGCGTAACCGAATGGTATCGATTATCAGGTAAGGATTCATCAGACGTTTCTCCTCGGTATCCATCATGTCGTTATGGAATGCATAGGTCTGTTGGGAGTGACACTTTAAACAATCGTGACTTTTGGGATCGTCGTAAAATTGCCCGAAACTTTTTAACGTGATTGTTAAAAGCATCAGGATTTGTAAAGGAATGAAATATTTCATGGGTTAAATCGTGTAAAAAAATCTGAAGTTTGCAATAACTTTATGGAAAGAAAAATGGTAATATCACCTTTCCCGGATATTACCATCTTTATCTTTTGTACTTTCTAATCGATTAGAACATCCAGATACGAGTTATAGTAAAACCAAAGGCCAATCCTTTATTGGTCCAGTCTTTTTGGTTATACATCATCGCATCCTGAGGAAGAATACCCTGTGCTGTTCCAACATAAATTTGGAAAGCGTGGGTGAATGTAAAGAATTCAACACCAACTGCCAGGTTTTCTTTAGCATGTGTATCCCAGGTGTACTGCTCGGTAATATCTTTAATTTTAAGTGGATTGTCGTAGTTGAAAATAAAAGACCCCTGTGGAGAGAATTTAATTTTTCCACTAAAATGTAGTCCGATAACATCGTGATCGTAATCCCATTCTACCGTATTGTAGTGCGTAAAGCTGGCACCTGCCTGCAACGATAATACATCGCCGAAATTGCGGGTAACCATAGCTTGCGAGAAATATGAAAGACGGTCGGTGAATCCAAACTGGTACTGAGCCGGTTTGCCTTTTGATTCAACGGTGTTACCGGTTCCAAAAGCGCTTTTGTTTCTTCCATCGATAGCTATATTACCAAATACGGTAAGTGATACTGGCATTCCGCTTGTTTTTTGCTGTAGTATTTTGTACTTCGCATTAAAATCGGAATACATGAATTTTTTTGTGATACCTGCACCAATTTGAAGATTTTTAACCGGTACATAATTTAGTGCTAACCTTACATTAGACCCCGGAGCATAAATTCCCCACAAATCGGATTTACCGTTTTCGAGTGTGCCGAATTTGTGTTGAATAACAAATTCCAGTGTACGTGCATCAGGAATGTAAGATGTTTGTGCATCAATCAGTATTCCGCTGTTAAAGGCGTAAACCGGATCTGCTTCCTCCTCCTGTGCAAACGAATTGGAAAAAGTTACTCCTAAAATAATCAGAATCAATATATATTTTTTCATCATTAATCAGTTTAGGTTTTTAATTGTTTTGAGCTCCTTGCGTTATCCATGTTAGCACCAGCGCTGCTTCGGCTTCAGAATACTGCACGTGGTTTCCAGTTGGGCTTGCTTTGGTGTAAATCAAGCTCGATGCCGGATCTGAAGTGTTTATATAGCGGCTGCTGTTAAGCGAATTATACGCATTGGCAGAAGTAAGGTCTGGCATTTGATTTCCGGTGGTATGGCATGCTGTACATTTCGATGCGAAGATAGGTGTAATATCTGATGAGAATGATACTTCTTCTGCATTCGGATCAGTAGGATCTATTACTGGTTCTTCAACAATCCAATTGTACGCACAGCCACCAAAAATCAACCCTATAAGAAATATTGATAATAGATTTTTTAGTGCTTTCATAATCATATTCAAGTTTATTGAAAAAAAAGACTTCCCGAGAGAAGTCTTTTCACTCTATTTCTTTTAATTAATTAGCTGCCGTAGCAGATAATTCAGCTTCCATTGCTTCGATAGAGTTGAGCAATAACGCTTTAACATATTTTGGATTGTGTACACCCAAGCTGCGGTCTTCTTCCAGACCTGTCCAGTTAAAGAATGCCTGTACCTGTACCATTGGGAAGGTTCCGACAACAGGGTGGTAGCCGTCAGTATCATCTCCGGCAACTACACCAAGTTCGATAAGCTGGTCGCGCAATTCAACCAATAATTCTTCAACCTCGGTTTGAACCCCACCGTAATTGTAGTCTTCCAATTCTGTATCGTGACATTCGTTACATGCAGCAACACTTGGAATAAATGAATGGCCACCTTCTTTGTCGGTAAAATCACCCATATGACAACCAGTACAAGATGCCTGTTCCAGGTGAATCGAACCTCCGGCTGTTGGGTAAGCAACAGATCCTTCAATTTCGGCAAATCCTGTTCCGTAAACAACGTTGGCCTGTGCACCGTGGTGTGGTCCGTAGTGTGTACTTGTAATTCTGTATGTATCGCCAGGACTTTCAATATTTGGTTCTGGTCTTCTTGATTGATGACAGTTTGCGCATAAATTGCTGTTTCCATTTAAATCCATGGTAAAACCAGCAACAACTTCCATGTCGTCCACGATGTTCGAAAGAGGACTTACAGCATCGTGCATACGTAATGCGTAATCTTGTCCTTCAAACGTTTCGTGAAGTCCGTGGCAAGTATTACATTCCCAGGCTGAAGGATTTGAAATATCTCCAAGAACTTCGCCTAATGTTGCATATTGAACGAAACCCTCGTGAGAGTGGCATTGTGCACATGATTGACGGCCACCGGCATAATCAACAGCAATGGCACCAACTGCGTGGGCAGACATCCAGAACTGTCCTTGCTTGGCTTCCATATTGGATCCCGAGTGGCAAACTAAACAAGTAACTTGTCCGTCAACACCGTCAGTTCCATCAGTTCCGTCAGCACCGTCAGCACCGGCAGGTCCCATTGGCCCTTCCTTTGTACATGAAGAAAACATGAATGCCAGAATAAATCCTAGCAAGAATAATTTTGAGATAGATTTGTAGTTCATAACGTAGTATATTAGGTAATTTATATTTGTTATTACTCTTTGGGAGATAAAAGTAGTTGGATAACTATTATGAACTTTAGCGGAAAGAGTGATATAATAGAATGGCTAAATTGATAATAAACAAGCGAAAAGTTGATATATGTCAATTATCCGTTTTCGCTAATTGAAACTAATGAACTTTCGTCTAGTATGCTTATTCTGTTTCCCTTGGTATTAATGTATTTTGAGTCTTTAAATTGGTGGAGTATCCGAACAAAGCTTTCTTTTGTCATGTTCGACATTTCGGCTAATTCCTGCCGCGTAAGAGGCACCGAGAACTCATCAGCACTGAAAATTTCGTTCTTTAAATACAGTAAGGTATCGGCTACCCGTCCCGGCATATATTTTTGTGTATGGTCAACCAGTTTTTTTAGCAGGTAATTGTTTTGTTTGGTGTGGTTGCGCAGTAATTTTACAGCAAACTCGTTGTTATTGGCAAAAATGCTGGTTAGGTTTGCCGAATCAATCATGCAACACCTGACTTTTGTGATTGCCGAAACGCTAAAATGTTGAAAGTTTCCGTTAAAAAGACCTCCACCACTTATAAAATCGCCGGCTTTGGCAATCCGAATAATTACGTTTTTTCCATTTGTACTTTCAACATAAAATTTCGCCAACCCTTCGTTAATACAAATCACCGAAGTTGAAGCCGTATTTTGTTTGGTGATGGTTTCGCCAACGTTATATACAATTTGTCGTTTTTTGTCAATCAGAAAGTCAATTTCTTCCTGCGTGAGGGGTGAAAAAATGTTGTTTCGATGTTCTTTTATACACGATTTGCAACCTCTTCCATGAAGCTTACTGCCATTGTTACAATTTTCGGTATTATTGAGCGCCATTATAAAGTTTTGGTATTAAGTTAATTATAGCTGTTAGGTTTCTCTCCTTATATTGTTGTGCACAATTTCGTTTCTGAACTTCAACATAGTAAAATATTTCAATATATAAAAGTGTGGATTGCTGCAAATTTTATATGAACTAATGTGAAAATTAGCAATAAAAATCGGGAATAAGTAAAAATGCGATCGAAAAACAGATTTACATTTTTCTGTTTTACGACAGGTAAGGGTTACTTATACATAAACATAAGTAAGCAAAGGGTTTGAGAATATATGTGGAAATGGGGGAGTTGTGCAAAATAGAATCAGGTAAGCCGGGTACCTCTTCCGGTTGCAATATTTTCGGGGTTGGTAATCAGGATTTCCTGTACGCCTTTTGCTTTTGCACGGAAACCATTGTCCAGTTTTGGAATCATTCCTTCGCTGATAACTCCTTCTGTTTTGTACTGATCAAATAATTTGTAATCGAGATCGTAAATTACGGATGATTCATCGTTTGGATCGGTTAAAACACCACGTTTTTCGAAACAATAGAAAAGGTAAACCTTAAAGTAATTGGATAATTCGATGGCCAATTCGGAAGCAATGGTATCGGCGTTGGTATTTAATAACTGGCCTCTGGCATCGTGGGTTAGTGGTGCAACAACCGGAATAACGTTTTCTTCGATAAGCATTCGCAGTTCGCGGGCATTTACATCGTCAACGTCGCCAACAAAACCGTAATCAACATCCTGTACAGGGCGTTTGTGGGCTTTTATTAAACCCAGGTCGGCTCCGGTCAAGCCAACTGCATTCATGTCTCGTGCCTGCAAACCGGCAACAATTTTCTTATTAACCAAACCGCCATAAACCATGGTAACCACTTCAAGCATGTCGGCATCGGTAATACGGCGGCCATCAACCATTTTGGTTTCAATTCCCAATCGTTTTGCAATTTCGGTAGCCGTGCGTCCTCCACCATGAACCAGTAGTTTATTTCCTGAAATTTTACGAAACTGATCGAGCAGTGCATTTAACGATTCAGGTTCTTCAACTACTTTTCCGCCTACTTTAATGATTGTTAGCCTATCCATGATTTTGCTGATTATTTTTTTTGTTGCCAGTTTCGATTGAGTAACGTTTGTTACCAGTTAAAATTGTTGTTGTAAAGTTACGTTAGTGTGCTCAGAGTTTTAGAAAGTTCTCCAATATTTTTGCGCCAATTGTTCCACTTTTTTCCGGATGAAACTGCGTGGCATAAAAATTATCGCGATGCAAAGCTGCACTAAATGGCAGAATATAATTGCAGGTGGCAATGGTATGCTCGCTTTTTTCGGCGTAATACGAGTGTACAAAATAAACGTATTCATTTTCCAGATCAGCCGTAAAAAGGTCGCTTTTCAGGTCTTGAATGGCATTCCATCCCATGTGCGGAACTTTGGTAATGTATTCTTCGCCGGGTTTTGGAATAAAACGTTTTACTTTTTCATCGAAAATACCCAGGCACTCGGTATCGTTTTCTTCCGAATGCGAGCACATCAACTGCAATCCGAGGCAAATTCCCAAAACCGGTTGCTTCAGCGAAACGATCAGTTCGTCGAGTTTGTTTTCGCGCAGGTAGGCCATTGTGGTGCTGGCCTCGCCAACTCCCGGAAAGATTACTTTGTCGGCCTTCCTGATTTTGTCGGGATCGGCTGTAATTTCCGCATTCACTCCCAATCGGTTGAGTGCGTTATTTACCGACTCGATGTTTCCGGCGTTGTATTTTATTATTACGATATTCATTACAACTTGTGGTTTTATTTTTTCAGTAAAAGATCAATAACGTCCACCATTTCATTGAATTCGTCTTCTTTAAAAAGGCGGGTCATATATACAATTTTTCCTGTTTTGTCGATAATTACATTTCGGGTTACACCGGCACCTTTGGCGGCAAAAGTATAAAAGATTTCGGCGCCCGGATCAAGAGCCAGCGGATAGGTAGTTTTCATCGTTTTTTTGAAAGCTTTAACCTTATCGAGCGGTTCGTCCATATCTACACCGATCAGCACAAAATCATCGTTGTTTTTGTGTTTTTGCCAGATCTCTTTTTCAATGTGTGGCATTTCTTTTCGGCATACCGAACACCAGCTGGCGGTAAATTGCAACATGGTTACTTTGCCTTTTAAATCGGCGGTAGTAATTTTTGTGCCATCGGTAAGTTCCATTGTAATATCAGGCATTTGCTGGCCAATTTTTACAACGTAACCGTAATCGGCGGGAATTTCTTTCTCAGGGATTGTACTTAGTTGTGCAAATGCTGACATGGCGAATAATGTTATACTTATGATGGATAGTAGTATTTTCATGATTTGTTGTTTGTTACATGTTTTAAGCTGGTTACTTGTTTCTGGATATTGGATACTGGATACCAGTAAGCGTATCAATTTAATTAAACACAACCGTTCGGTTTTTATATACCAAAACTTTACGCTGAAGGTGTTTGTAAACGGCTTGCGAAAGAACGATTTTTTCCAGATCGCGGCCTTTGCGTATTAAGTTTTGTACCGTATCAACGTGGCTGCAGCGGGTAACATCCTGCTCAATTATTGGCCCTGCATCTAACTCGGAAGTAACGTAATGACTGGTAGCTCCAATAATTTTAACTCCGCGCTCGTGTGCTGCATGATAAGGTTTGGCGCCCGCAAATGCCGGCAAAAACGAATGGTGAATGTTGATCACTTTGTTCGGGTAGTTCTTTACAAAATCCTCTGAAAGGATTTGCATGTAGCGTGCCAGCACCACAAAATCGATCTTGTTTTCCTGTAACAGTTTTAGCTCGGCAGCTTCCTGTTCTTCCTTGTTTTCTTTATTTATTGGGAAATAATGAAAATCGATGCCAAAACGTTCGGCAACCGGACGCAATGTTTCGTGGTTACTAATAATCATTGGTATTTCCACATCCCATTCGCCGGCCGTATAACGCGCCAGGATATCGAACAAACAATGTGGCATTTTCGATACAAACAGCGCCATTCGCGGAATTTCATTCGAAAAATAGATTTTCCAGTTCATTTGCAACGGGCTACCGATTAAAGTGTCGAAATATTCACCGATTTTATCTGCCGGAATTGCAAAATTCTCTAATTCCCATTCAACCCGCATGTAAAAGATCTTCTCCTGCCGATCGACATGCTGATCGAGGTAAATAATGTTGCCTTTATTTTTGTTCAGAAACTCAGTTACAGTGGCAAGGATTCCTTGTTTATCCGGACAGTGAATCAGTAAGATTGCCGTGTCCTTTTTTTCGTTTAATATTTTTATTGTCTTCATAGTTTTTAACCGCAGAGAGCACAGAGTTTTACTCAGAGTTACGCGGAGTTTTTAAAATTACAACATTCCTTTAGTTGAAGGCAAATCAAAGTTAAATACATCGCGGCGAATGGCCATTTTTATCGCTTTTGCCAGTGCTTTAAAAATCGCTTCTATTTTATGGTGTTCGTTAGTACCTTCGGCCTTAATATTCAAATTACACAAAGCTGCATCGGAGAACGATTTAAAGAAATGCATAAACATTTCGGTAGGCATGTCGCCCACCATTTCGCGTTTAAAATCGGCCTCCCAAACCAACCACGGACGTCCGCCAAAATCAATAGCAGCCATAACCAGGCACTCGTCCATTGGCAGGCAAAAACCGTAGCGTTCCATACCGAGTTTGTTGCCAACAGCCTTTTTAAAAGCTTCGCCAAGAGCCAGTGCTGTATCTTCAATGGTATGATGCTCATCCACCTCTAAATCGCCTTTTACCTTGATGTTCAGATCAACACCACTGTGGCGCCCAATTTGTTCCAGCATGTGATCGAAAAATCCCAACCCGGTTGAAATATTACAAACACCCGAGCCGTCGAGATTTAACGAAACCGAAATTGCAGTTTCTTTTGTGGTTCGTTCAACTTTTGCAGTTCGCTGAGGCGAGGCAACGCATGCGTAAATATCGTCCCAGTCGTCGGAAATTAAAGCACAAACATTAGCCAAACCTTCTTTTTCAAGTTCTTCAACCTGGTCGCCGTTATTAATGAAAATACCTTTTGCACCGAGGTTTTTGGCCAGCATAATATCGGTAAGCCGATCGCCGATTACAAAGCTGTTTGCCAGATCGTAATCGCCTTCGATATATTTTGTAAGCATTCCGGTTGCCGGCTTGCGGGTGGGCGAGTTATCTTCCGGAAAATGACGGTCGATACAAATATCGTCGAAAACAACACCTTCGTTTTCAAAAGCTTTCAGAATAAAGTTTTGTACCGGCCAAAAGGTATCCTCAGGGAACGAATCGGTGCCCAGACCGTCCTGGTTGGTCACCATTACCAGCTCGTAATCCAGGTTTTTACGGATGTAATGCATATTACGAAAAACCTTGGGCAGAAACTCCAGCTTTTCAAATGCATCAATTTGTTCGTCGGGCGTTTCGTAATTCAAGGTTCCGTCGCGGTCTATAAATAGTACTTTCTTCATCGTTTTTAAATTAGTTTTTTTAGCGCACACAGCAGGTTTTCGTTTTCTTCTGAATTACCTATGGTTATTCGCAAACTTTCGTCGCACAAATGTACTTTCGAACGGTCGCGAACGATTATTCCTTCCTCAACCAGGTAGTTGTAAATGCCTCGGGCATCGTGCATTTTTACCAGCAGGAAATTTGCTTCAGATGGATAAACCTTAACTACAAACAGAAATTCAGCAAGCAGTTTCTCCATTTTTTCGCGCTCGGCAATCAATAGTTTCACCCATTTCTGCACGGTAACTTTTTTGTCGAGCAGTTCCATGGCTTTTTCCTGCGTAAGAATATTCAGGTTGTACGGGTACTTAATTTTGTTCAGAATACTGATCAGTTCCGTACTTGCGAATGCCATTCCTAAACGTATTCCGGCCATTCCCCAGGCTTTCGAAAAAGTTTGCAGAATTACCAGGTTGGGGAAGTGTTCCAGTTCCGGCATCAGGGTTTTTCCGGGTGCAAAGTCGATGTACGCTTCATCAACAATAACCAGCCCGTGAAACTGATTGGCCAGCTCCAGCATGGCTTCTTTTTTCAAACTGTTGCCGGTAGGATTGTTGGGCGAACATAAAAATATCAGCTTGGTATTTTTGTCGGTTTCGCCAAGTACGTCGTTAATATTCAGCTGGAAATCCTCGGTTAGTGAAACTTTGCGCAGTTCAACACCCGAAATGTCGGCTGCAACCTGGTACATGCCGTATGTTGGGTCGATGCTAACCACATTGTCTTTTCCCGGTTCGCAAAAGGCGCGGATGAGCAAATCTATAGGTTCATCGCTGCCGTTTCCGAGGAAAATATTTTCAGAACCTACCTTTTTTATCACAGCAATTTTCTCCTTTACCATTCGCTGCAAAGGGTCGGGGTAGCGGTTGTAGGGGGCGTTAAAAGGATTTTCGTTGGCATCGAGAAAAACCATTGCATCGCCACTGTACTCGTCGCGTGCCGAAGAGTAAGGTTTCAGGTTTTTAATGTTCTCGCGAAGTAGATTATTTAGTTCCATAATATGTTATGTACGTCATGCCGAACTTGTTTCGGCATCTGTTTTTGTATTTATTACCAGATATAGACTCTGAAACGAGTTCAAGGTGATGTCTTTGATCGTATCCGTCATACTGAACTTGTTTCTGTATCTTATTCATCTTATTTCCCAATATAAATCATTCATTTGTGGATTCTTCGATTTTATGAGGTTGATTTTCCATTGTCTGTGCCAATTCTTTAATTGTTTTTCCCGATCGATGGCTTGATAGATATCCGGAAAATCTTCGTAATACAATAAATCTGTTAGTTTATATTTTGATGTAAATGCTGAACCAATTCCATTCTTGTGATCAGCAATTCTGGTCTTCAAATCACTGGTAACGCCAATATAAAATGCGGTTCTCCTTTCATTACTCATAATATAAACAAATCCTCCCTTCATAATTGAGAACCTGAAACAAGTTCAGGTTGACGTTTTGATCAAGTTAAATATTTCAAACGTAAAGTTACGGCATTTTTGTGCGCTTCAAGTTGTTCGGTAGCGGCCATTTTTTCAATAGCAGGGCCAATTGCCAGGAGACCTTCTTTATTAATCTCCTGGAAAGTTATTTTTTTCAGGAAACTATCTAAATTAACTCCGCTGTACGATCGTGCCCAGCCGTTTGTAGGCAAGGTATGGTTGGTGCCCGAAGCATAATCGCCGGCACTTTCAGGTGTGAATTCGCCCAGGAATACCGAACCTGCATTGGTGATTTTCTCTGCCAGTTCCATATAACTTTTGGTGCTGATGATCAGGTGTTCCGGCGCGTATTCGTTAATTAAATCCACACGCTCGGCATCATCCGAAACAACGATCAATACACTGTTGGATAGTGCTTTTTCTGCCAGTTCTTTTCTGGGCAGTTGTGCAACCTGAGCGTCAACTTCTGCAACTACTTCTTTTAACGTATTTTCGTTATTAGTAACCAGCACCACCTGGCTGTCGGCACCGTGCTCGGCCTGCGACAACAAATCGGAAGCCACAAAAGCCGGATTCGATGTTTCGTCGGCAACAACCAGTACTTCTGAAGGGCCGGCCGGCATATCGATCGAAACTTGGTTCATGCTAACCAACTGTTTTGCAGCTGTTACATATTGATTTCCGGGGCCAAAAATTTTGTAGGTTTTCGGAACCGTTTCGGTACCATAAGCCATTGCACCGATAGCCTGTACACCGCCGAGTTTGTAGATTTGAGTAACTCCTGCAACCTTCGCAGCGTACAAAATTGCCGGATGAATTTCTCCATTTTTATCCGGTGGCGAACAAAGCACAATTTGTTTGCAGCCTGCAATTTTTGCCGGAAGTGCCAACATTAACACCGTTGAAAAAAGTGGTGCTGTTCCGCCCGGAATATACAAGCCAACTTTTTCGATGGCCACCGGTTTTTGCCAGCAGATAACACCTGTCCGGGTTTCCATTTTTTTGACTTCCGGCATTTGAGCGCTATGAAAAGCCTGTATGTTTTCAGCAGCTAAAGCAATCGCGTCTTTTAAATCCTGATCGATTGCAGCTTCTGCTTTGGCGATTTCTTCCGGCGAAACCTCAAAATTATACAGTTTCACACCGTCGAAACGTTCGGTGTATTCGCGCAATTTTTCATCGCCCTGCTCACGAATTTCTGTTAATATATTTTGAACGCGTTCGTGTAATTCCGAAACATCGAAAAGCGGTCGTTTTAAAATGTCTGTCCAGGTATTTTCTCCCGGATTTATATAAGTTTTCATGAAGTCATTTTTATTACCAGTTTATTCTTACATCTTATCTCCGAAAATTCTGAATTATCACAATTCATTTTGTTGCAAAAAATGTTTCAAGAGCTTTTATCTCCAAGATCACTATATCACAACGTTTAGCAACAGAATACTTCGCATTTCTTTGTGCCTTCGTGTTTTAATTTTTCAACCGCAAAGCCCTATTGATGCCCGAAAATAGCAAATTATTGCTTTGGCCTTTTGCAAGGCGGTTTCAAACGTATAACGTTAAAAAATCATTTTCTCGATAGGAACAACCAAAATTCCTTCGGCACCGGCTTTTTTTAGTTTGCCAATTACATCCCAAAAATCGTTTTCTTCAATTACCGAGTGCATCGAGCTCCAACCTTCCTTAGCCAGTGGAACCAGCGTTGGGGCTTTCATTCCCGGAAGCAGCGAAATTATTTCTTCCACTTTTTCGTTCGGAACATTCAGCAGAATATATTTTTTACCTTCAGCACGTTGCACCGATTCGATTCTGAAAATCAGTTCGTCAAGAATTTCCTGCTTTTTGGCTGAAAGGTTGGGATTGGCAATCAGTACGGCCTCCGATTTCATCACCACTTCAACTTCTTTCAAACGGTTGCTCACCAGTGTAGATCCTGAGCTTACGATATCAAAAATAGCATCGGCCAAACCAATCCCCGGTGCAATTTCTACCGATCCGGTAATTACGTGAATTTCGGCAGTGATGTTGTTTTCATCCAGAAACTTTTTCAGAATAACAGGGTAGGAGGTGGCAATTTTTTTACCGTTAAAGAATTCAACTCCCGGATAATCGATGGATTTTGGAATCGCCAATGATAAGCGGCATTTCGAGAATCCAAGTCGTTTGGCGATTACCACATTTTCGTCTTTCTCGGCCATTTCATTTTCGCCAACAACACCAATGTCAGCAACACCATCAGCAACGGTTTGCGGAATATCATCGTCGCGCAGAAACAAGGCATCCATTGGGAAGTTTTTCGCTTCCGATACCAGTTTACGTTTACCAACACTCAAGCCAATTCCGGCCTCGTTAATTAGCCCCATTGAATCTTCGTTTAACCTTCCTTTTGTTTGAATAGCAATCTTAAGTTTTTCCATGTTTGTTTATATAAAAAAAGGCCTGCCTTATATGGCAAGCCTTTATTAATTAATATCGTTGAGTTTAAACAAAACAATTACAGCCTACCCGATGGTTGGTTCTTCCAATGATGGCCGTGATGTAGTGTTATTACTGTCATTTCATTTATTATGATGCAAGTATAATTATAAAATTGTATTGAACAATACCTATCGGTGTTAATTTAAAATTAAAGTTAAGCCGGGCAATGCTATGCCTACAATTTATGATCAGTTTGGATTTTGCCTGATAAGAAATTGACAATGTATTTTGCAAACTGCAATCGATTGCATAGTTTTGTATAAACTTGAATCAACATGTATAAAACGATCATTATTCTACTGGCCGCGGTAGTTTTTGGAGGAACAACGCAGGCACAAAAAGCAGGTAACGAGAAGCTTTTTAAAGACAGAACCATTAAAAAAACAATGAAAAAGGCCTTGGATTGGCAGCTGGAGCATCCAAAGCACGAATTGTACGACTGGACCAACGGTGCATTTTACGCAGGCGTTTTTGCCGCGTACGAAACAACCGGCTCGAAAAAAATCTGGAAAGCCATGTACGAAATGGGAGAGGCCAACGAGTGGAAACCTGGGCCGCGTTTACATCATGCCGACGATCATGTAATTTGCCAGACTTATATAGATATGTACCGGGTTTCGGGCGATAAGAAAATGATTGAACCATTCATCGCGACCCTGGATGAGTTTATGAAAACACCGTACGAAGCCGATGGTATTTTCGAAAAAACATGGTGGTGGTGCGATGCGCTGTTTATGGCGCCTCCGGCATTTGTAAAGCTCGGAATGACTTTAGACGACGATAAATACCTGAAACTTTCGGATAAATTGTGGAAAGAAACCTACGATCTGCTTTGGGATAAAGAGCATCAGTTGTATGCCCGCGATATGAGCTACAAATGGAACGTACCCGGTATTGAAAAAAAGCAGGAAGCCAATGGCCGAAAAATTTTCTGGTCGCGCGGAAACGGCTGGGTTATGGGCGGTTTGGTGCGTGTGTTGAGCGAACTTCCTGAAGATTATCCGAACCGTGATTTCTATATTCAGAATTACAAAGAAATGGCGGCAAAAATTGTTTCGCTGCAGCAGGAAGACGGATTGTGGCGTGCCAGTTTGCTCGATCCTGAATCATTCCCGGGAGGAGAAGCCAGCGGCTCAGGTTTCTACTGCTATGCTTTGGCATGGGGAATCAATAACGGCATACTCGATAAAGAAACTTATCTGCCTGCGGTTGAAAAAGCGTGGGTAGGATTAAATGGTTTGATTCAGCCCGACGGGCATGTGGGCTGGTGCCAGCCCATTGGTGCCGACCCACGGAAAAACTTCGAAGCAGACAGCTGGGAAGTTTACGGAACCGGAGCCTTTTTACTGGCCGGCAGCGAGGTGATAAAATTAGATTAGTCGATCAAGTATTTTAACAATAAAAAAGGCCGCTGCAAATTATTTTGTAGCGGCCTTTTTTCTGAAAGTCACTTTGGTAAAAACAAAAAAGTTCACGCAGAGTAGATCCCTAAGTTTTCGCAAAGCACGCAAAACAGATTCTATACCTTTGCGAATTTTGCGCTTCTTCTTTTCTTTGCGTGAAACAATATTAATGTCCTTTCATTCCTGTAGGTGATTCCTTAAATCATGAATGTTTTTTGTCGGAATAAGGATTCTATTTCACCTTCTTCGCAGTAATTGGAATTTCGCCTTCGGGGCTGTTTACAATCCCCTTCATTTCCTCTCCTTCAACGTTAATTTTCAGTGTTACGTAATCGTAATCAACGTATAAACCAAATTTTAATACGCCTTCCTCATAAGTTATGTCCTTTAAATCAATTTTGTTGTTGTCTTCCAGTTTTACAAAACCCTTTAAGGCTCCTTCCAGTTCTTCAAAAACCAGGTTGCCGGTATTGTATCCGTAAGGTGCGTTCGGAACTTCGTATTTCCATTCGCCAATAACATCTGAGTTGGCAGGGCGTTCAGCGGCATTTACAAAGTTTGCCATTAGCGCGAAAACAAAAAGAATGAGAATTAATTTTTTCATTGTGTAAAATTTTAGGTAAGAAATTTAGTTTTATTATTTAGCTGATTACAAGTTTAGTAAGAACATTTTCATTTGCCAATGAAAGTGCCTTAAAAATTACGCTTTCTCATGAAAATGAAATTAACTGTATTCGTTGGCCCGGTTGCAGAATATTATTCTTTGCTTTGTGCACTCAAAGGCATGATATTTGCCGGAACAGAACACCATTAAACAATTACCGAAAGATAAAAGTCGTGAAACATACAATTATAATTTTATTATTCGTAACGCTGTTTGTTACCTCGTGCACCGAAAAGCCGGTTCAGGATAGCGGTTTGCCGGAAATACTGCTGAAAAAATCGCAGGACATTTTACCGATCTCAAGTTTTATTGAAAATCTTGATTATCTGGAATTAAAAGTAAACGAAGCGAAAATTGAGCTGGGCGATATTTTAACTATTAAAAAACTGGATGGCGATTTAATCATTCTTCAGCGCCGTGCCCGCGAAATCAGCTTTATCCGGTTTACACAAAAAGGCGATTTTATAAATACCATTGTTAGTAACGATGAGGGGAGTGGCAGAATTAAAAAACCACTGGATATTATTGTTTATCAGAACGGTTTTGCGGTATTGGCCGAAGATGGAATTTACCTTGTTGGCAAAGATGGGAAATACAAAAGCAAACTTATTTCGGCGAAAATGCCCGGAACCCAATTCTTTGAATCGAACAACCGGTTTTATGTGGTAAACGATGTTCCGGGTTATGGTTTGTATAGCCTGTATTCTCCAAATACGAAGGTAAAAAAGGTGTCGTTTCCGGAGGAACGTCTGAAAGATTTGGGACGTTCGAACCTGGCCGCTGTGGGAACAAAAAACATTTCGCTGGTGTCATCGTACAGCGATACGGTTTTTGCCTATAATAACGCGACTTTTGAACCTGAATATTTAATTGAAAGTGATGGTTATCCGTCGTTTGCCGAAATGTGGCGAAACACCGGCGATAAAAACGATATTGAAACGCTGAAGTACATCCATAACACGCACCACTCGAAAATTAAAAGCTACTTCGAAAACAAGCATTATATTTTTATTACTTACTGGCTGGGTTCGCATCAAACCTCTGCATTGATTAAAAAGCAGGATTGGGAAGCCACGTATTTTGCCGAGGCGGTGAATAATATCGACGGAGGAATTTGGGATAATCCATCGTTTCTTTCGCAACAAAACGAGCTGTACATACCCATTACTGCCTACAAAGTTAGCGGACACAAAATTTCGGATAAACGCCACAACGAATTCGAGAAAGTACAACTTCATATTGCAGCTACAGGAAATCCGGTTTTAATGCGTTGTCGGCTGAAATAGGCTAATCAAAATAGGGATCTGTCCGCTCTCCGCGCTTGTACTCAAAAATCATTTTTAGTTGTGCTTCGTTGTTTCGCGGAAGTGAAAGTGCCGGTAGTGCATTTTCGTTAAACCAAGCCACATCGCAGGTTTCCGATCCGGGCGAAAGGGTGTCACTCTCTTTTTTACAAAGCAGGAAAATTTTATAAACGTACTCAAATGCCGGTGGCATGTTTTGTTTTTGTTTGTCCATAATGGCCAAAAGTCGCGTGGCTTTAACCTTTAACCCGGCTTCTTCCATACATTCTTTTTCGGCCACTTCGGCGGGACTGTAGGCTATATCGGTCCATCCGCCGGGAAGTGCCCACAGATTATCCGCTTTTTCCTGTACCAGTAAAATCTCGTCGTTATCGTTAAAAACAACGGCTCTTACATCCACTTTAGGCGTTCGGTAACCGTTACGTTCTTCAATAACCGGAATAATGTCGGCAACAGGTGTGCGGGTTATCTTCTCCAGCATTTCCAGACAAATATCCCGTATTTCCTGGTAGCGTTCAACGTCGTAAGGAATTGTGTTGTATTCCAGCCCGATTTCGGCCAGGGCGTGCAGGCGTTTTATTTTCTCGAAATAGTAATGGCTCATATTTTAGTTGAAATGTTCTTGTGCGATTGAAGTCGTTTCTGCAATTAAAACTTATTGTTCTTTTTTTACCAGCATGAGTTTGTTGCCCTCCAGTTCGGAGTAGCCCTGGTCGTAAACAAAGTAATAAACACGCCCGGTTTTGGTGGTGTAGGTACTGGTAAAATAGGTGAAATTAAAACCACGTTTTTTGAGGGTATTTTTGTAGGTGGTGGTTTTGTCTTCCGGGTTTAGTTCTTCCAAAACCGAATGATTGTTTTTCAGAATGCGGTTGATTTTTCGCATAAAATTGGTCGATCCACTGGCCTTTTTATTGTTGTAGGCATTGCGGCAACTGTCGTTGCAAAATTTCTGATCGGCTCGCCCTTTTAAGGGTTCTCCACATTCGAGGCAGGTTCTATTTTCCATTTTTTATTGTTTTAGTTTGAGCTGCTAAAATGCTAATATACAAAAATATATCCGTTTGTAAACGTTTGCAAACGTTTATTGTCGACTACAAACGTTTAAAAACCGGTTAGCTTATGGTGGCCGCTGTAGCTTTGTTTCAACAATTGCGTTACAGGACTCGCATAAGACTCAGTCCTACAGTATTAACTAAAAAAGAAATATCATGAATGCATTACGAAACAGCGTACGATTGTTAGGCCACCTTGGCGAAGATCCAAAAGTGAGAAGGTTAGAAAGTGGAAAAGTAGTTGCCAATTTTAATATTGCAACCAACGAAATTTACCGCGACAGTCACGGAAACAAAAAAGAGGAAACCACATGGCATCGGTTGGTGGCCTGGGGTAAAAATGCCGAAGTTGCCGAAAAATACCTTAAAAAAGGAAAAGAAATTGCCGTTGAAGGAAAACTGACAAACCGCCATTGGGAAGATAAAAACGGCGAAAAACAGTACATCACCGAGGTGGTTGTTAATTCCTTGCTGATGCTGGATAAAGCCCCGAATTAACAGATGCTAACGTTAATCCACAAAATAGCAGTAGTGTGTTCTCGCGCTGCTGCTTTTTGTTTTCCAAAACCTTACACCAATCAGCCCAGCCAACAGGCATTGTCAAAGCTATTCTTTTAGTGTTGCGAACATTCAGATTTCAAAAAAATAATTAAACTTTGGGGCTTACAAATCAGGAAATGGAAAGAAACTATTACATGATTAACAGCCCAAAACTGCTATTTGTGGTTTTGGAATTACATAAGCGTGGCTACGAAAAATTACATATTGTACCTGCTCTGGCGCCCAGTGGAATGGCGTGGAGATGTACTTTCGTATCAGAAATGTATAAAAGTGTAAGAGCAACAGAATGGTTCGAAGAATTTGCACGGGCTGAGCGGGAAATCAATTATACGATTGAAGAATTGACGGATTGGTTTGAACGTGATCATTCTGATTTTCTGGAATCTTGCAGAGGACGAAATACCGATTATCTACTTTGTTTTAGAGGAATGTTGAACCAGTTGGAAAAGGGCGAACTTCCCTATGCTTTGGCAGAGTATTTCTATGAAACTGAATTCTGGGGTACCACAAAACAAAAGAAGATTCGAACATTGCCCGACGAAAATCGCTTTTACAGCTATTTGTAGTTTTTTTTGCAGAACAGGTTTGCTGAATGGAGCAGAAAGTATGGAATAAGCTTTCTGAAATTAGTTGAACGTTGAGCGGAGTAAGTGAAAGGCTGAGCTTTTGGGCAATTCATCTTTGCTGTGTCCTAAAATGCCCATTTTACACGTGCATAAACTGCTTGTCCGTAATCGCCGTATTCTGTCCCATCACGTCCGAAAAACAGCTGACCGTTGAGCATTAACTCCCAGTTATTCCCCAACGAGTAGGTTAAAGCCGGACCAAGAAAGGAAGAGCCATCGCAGGGATTTACCATGGCTGACAGGTTGGTAGAAAATAAGGGAGTAACAGGATAACTGATTTGCCCGAACAGTTGATATTTGCCTAACGAAAGCATTTTGGCAGAAATATCGGGAGCAAAAAAACTACGACCACCGGCATCGCCTGTTGTTCCGTAGCTGTTGAATAAGGTTCCGAAATGCAGGTAGAAACTATTCGGGAATGTATAATCTGCCGAAACCGAAGCGACAAAAGTTTCGAAGTTCGCTGTGTTGCCTTTATCGCGCGGACGGAACCAGGTTGCCTCACCCCGAAATCCGGCACCTTTAATATCGCCGGCCCAACCGCCACCAAAAACAAAATCTTTACCAACCCGACCACCCAAAAATTGGATGTCGTAATCAAATTTCGAAAACCGGTACATGCCGGCAATGGCCGTTTCATCACTATTGTGACCAATTTTATAAACCAGTTCTGCCGAAGAAGTTACACCGGTATAATATTGCACCCGAATTCCATCGGTTCCGGGGCGTTCTTCGTAATCGAAATCGAAGTAGGAAAAGGTATTGAACACATCATTCGGATTCGAGACCAGGTTGGTGCCCCAGTTAATACGCTGTCGTCCGAGCCGTACCTGAAGTTTTCCGCTGGTGTAATCAACCCAGGCCCGGTCGAGCATGGTGTGTAAAAACCAACTGTCGGCCGAGAGCAACACCGTTCCCATATCGAAATAACCGTTGTCGTCATCAACAAAATCTTCGTAATCGGGAAATTCACGAATCATTTGTCCCATGTAAATGCGGTTGCGGGCTTCCAGTGCGATGGTCAGTTTGTCCGATGCATACCACTTGAAATTTAAGCGGTTGTGTATCTCATTCAGAAAAAGGTAATCTAGCGATTTATCTATTGAAACCGGAATTGGCTCCACCGGATGATAATACATACCCAAATCTTTTACGTAGCCGTAAAACGATAGCTTCGGCTGAGCGTAAACCGCAGTGCTAAAAAATAGTAGCGATAGTATGAGTAAGTTTTTTTTCACTTCTGAATACTGTTAAATCAGGGATTCTCTGCTTCCTACATCTTCTGAATTTTTATTGGAGATGTGCGTTTCAACATGGCTTGATTTTGCTTTCTTTCAATCGTCAATCTAAAATCGTTAATAGATATTCGTAATTCATCAGTTGTTTTCCATTCCTCCCGCCAAATCCATTACACACATGGTGTTGTATTGTGGATGTGTGCCGCATGCAACTCCAAGAGATTTAAAATCCGCTTGAAGAAGATTTGCCCGATGGCCCCGGTTTTTAACCCCATCGTCTATCAACAGAAATATTACGATTTGCCGTGCCGAAGTATTTCCATAGGCAATGTTCTCAGCTATGCGTACCTGCCACTTTCCGTAGCGTTCTATTCGTTCTTTTGAGTTTGAACCATCCCGGCCTATGTGTCCGGTTTTGCCGGTTTTGGATTGGTCTTTCTGATGATCGTTGGCAGCTTTAGTTAATAGTTTGTCGGGATATAAAATCGGAGCAGGAACCGCATTTTTCAGCGCTCGTACACATTCACGCAATGCGCTTACGCCTTCCTGCGTCAGTATCGATTTATCGCCGGGGTAATGCAATATTCTTTTGTCGTAAAATTGGGCGAGGGGAGCAATATATTTCTCCGCATATTCCGACGGATTTGAGCGGAACAAGTTGATCTCGTAGATCACTTCCTTCTCGAGCTCCGACAAGTAGCTAACATCGGCTGCCGTGTTTAATGTACGGTCTTTTAGTTCTTCTTTTGCCGAAACTCCCAGGCACAGACCGATTAATAAAATCGCTATCGAAATTTTCGTGATTCTCATTACTTAATTTTCATGTGTTAGAGCCACCAATAATGTGGCCTTTACTTTCTCTCATCGCTTATTATTTTTCCATCCTCAATGGTAATTACACGCCGCGCTTTGTTTACCACCCGCTGGTCGTGTGTTGAAAATAGAAACGTAATTTTTTCCTCTTTATTTAGTTGCTCCATAATATCGAGCAGGTTTTCGGTAGAGTGCGAATCGAGGTTGGCAGTAGGCTCGTCGGCCAGTACAAATTTTGGTTTCGATGCCAACGCACGTGCCACAGCCACCCTTTGTTGCTGCCCGCCCGAAAGTTTCGATGGCCGGCGATCCATCATTTCTCCCAAGCCAACAGCTTTTAGCAATTCGCTGGTTCGTGCATCGCGGTCGGCTTTTTTTCTTCCCTGCAAATGCATAATAAATTCCACATTTTCTTTGGCCGTAAGCACCGGAATCAGGTTGTAAGCCTGAAAAACAAAGCCAATATTTTTCATCCTGAAATCAGTCAGTTTCCGGGATGATAAATCGTTGATTTTAACACCGTCAATTTCTACCGATCCTTCTGTGGCGTCATCCAGCCCGCCTATTACATTTAGCAACGTGGTTTTCCCTGATCCTGATGGACCAACAATGGCAGTAAATTCACCTTCTTCAACCGACATATTAATGCCGTTAACCGCATGTACAGAAACGGAGCTGCCGTTGTAAACTTTGTGCAGGTTTTTGATTTCTATTATTTTCATATCAATGCTTTATTGATTCAATGCTTCAATGCTTCAATGCGAAAATGCTTTAATGCCGGAATGCTTTAATAGTTGATGCTGAGCATTAATGGTTATTATTTTTGTTAATTGTGTCTTTTAATCTTATCCTTTTATTTTAATGATCTTCTTTTTCTCATTTAAGCATTTAATCCTTTATACATTTACGCATTAATCTGTTCTGGTTGCTTCCGCGGGATTTAGCTTCAGCGCTTTTCGTGCCGGGTAAATTGCAGAAATCAGTCCGGTTAATACCACCAATGCTATTAATATGCCAAGCGAGTGCGATGGAAAAACGGTTGCAATTTCTGTTGACATGCCGTATTGTTCCAAACCCTGGGCAAATGCCGAAAGATTAATTGGGTGATTCTCGAAAATTCTGGAAATGCCGATTCCTAAAAGTATTCCAACGACTCCGCCTGTCAGCGTAAGCATTATCGATTCCAGAATGATCATGTTAAAGATTTTTCGATTGTTCATTCCAACCGCCATCAACATTCCAATTTCCTTTACGCGTTCCAGCACAGCCATCAGCATGGTGTTGATAATGCCAAAACACAATGCGAAAAGAATGATCAGGATAAAAATGTACATGTACTGATCCATTGAATCGGTAATGAGCGACATTTCCGGACTCAGTTCTTTCCAGGTTTGTACGTCCAGTGCTTTGGCTATTTTTTGCACCGATGGTTTTACCAATGGTGCGTAACTGTTGTCTTTAAGCAGAATGGCAATCTCGTGAACAGCATCGGGTTGAATGCCAATTTGCGATTGCAGGTCGTTGATGTTGACAAACAAATGCATTTCATCAAAACCGGTGTTTACCGTTTTGTAAATGCCCGCCACACGGTAACCTTTTGATGATAAATCGCCGTTAAAATCTACGAGCTGGACATTTATTTTGGTGCCCACCTTTAATCGTAGTTTATCGGCCAGTTTTTTACCCACCAGTACTGGTGGCATCCGGCTGGTTTTTTCAAGGTAAGTACCATCAACCAGGTGTTCCCAGATGTCGGTCACCTGCTTTTCCTTTTCCGGATCGATTCCCAGCATTTTTCCGCCGCCCGTTCCGTGAGCTGCCATAATAAACGGCTCAGCAATCAGACGGGGAGAGGCAGCTTCTACAGAATCGAGTGCTGCAATTTTTTCGGCCAAAGCAAAACCGTCGGGAATAAATAATTCCGATTCGGTGTTATCCAGAAAACCTGGAGCGTGAACTTGTATGTGCGATAACTCCGATTTTGTGGCCGATTCAATCCGCGAATTGTACATGCCATTCATAAATGCCATCATGAATATTCCTGCAAACAGGCCCAGTGCAATGGCCGCAATCATAACGATACTGCGGGTTTTGCTTCTCCAAACGTTTCGCCATGCTATTGAAAGTATCATTTTGTTTTATTTAAGCCGGAAGCACGAAGTGGTACTCTTCATATCCAAACTGTTGTATTCCTTATTATTATTCATCTTCATTATTGTGAGAACTGAAAACTATTACTGAGAACTGAAAACTGCGACTGTAAACTTTCTTACGCTCGCATTGCCTTTGTGATTTTTAAACGACTAACATTGGATATTGGGAAAATCGTTATAAAAATGCTGATGATGAAAACCACGATCATCTGGTTGTAAAAGAGCGAGGCTTTCATGGAAACGAACATGTATGGTTCCATGCCATAGATTTCGGTGGCTTTTGCCATGTCGCCGGTAAGCGGAATCGGGTTGTAGAAAAAGTACAGGCAGAAAAAGTAACTGATTATCAATCCTACTGCACAACCGATAAATCCGATAAAAAGCGTTTCGATAAAAACCAGCGAGGCTAGTTTTCGTTTTTGCATTCCAATGGCGTGTGTAACCCCAAATTCGCGCTGGCGTTCTTTCACCATCATAATAACCACGCTAAACATGCCAAAGGCGATAACCAGGTAGAGAATGCCCAGCATAATAATTCCGCCGCCGCGGTCGCTTTGAATTATTTGCAATAGTTCAGGAGTCATCTCTGTCCAGGTCATTACGGTGTTCTTTTCCGGCAGGATTCGTTCGATTTCTTGTTTAATGTGATTTACACGATAATGATCATCGGTCATTACCACCAGCGAAGTGGATAAACCATAGGCTGAATAAAATTCGCGGGCCGTTTCAATTTCCATGTAAATTAAGCGCTTGTTAAACTCTGCGTTAGGATGTTTAATAATTCCTTTTATCGGAAACAGGCCACTCGCACTAATGCCGTGGTAGCCTTGTGAGATCATCACCAGTGTATCGCCAACGCCCAGTTCCAGGTATTTGGCCAATCCTCCGCTGATTACCACTTCTTTATCGCCTGATTTAAGAAAGTCTCCCGACTGTATTTTTTTCGAAAGGTTGGTGATCTGATCCTCGGCTTCAGGCTCAATACCCATCACCATGACCGGTTTGCTTTTCATGTGGTCGGCAGCCAGCGAAAACGATTCCAGCCGGTTCGAAACCAGCGAAACATTTTTTATCTCCTTTATTCGATTTTGTAATTCAGAATCTACCTCAAAGCTGTTGTCAAGCGTGCGTTCGTCCCAATAAGCAGTATCTTGTATCTGCAAATAGCCGGTGTAGAATTTTACGGAATTATTGATCATGCTGTCGTACGAACCTTCCTGCATCGATCGCATATACGAGGCCAGCAACACACTAAACACGATAGACGATATGGCAATGATAGTCCGGCGTTTGTTCCGCCACAAGTTGCGCCATGCTAGTTTTAGGTTTGTTCTCATTTGTTAATGCTTAAATGCGTTAATGCATAAATGCTTAAATGTTCGTTTTTTTGTGACACCTTCTTAATATTGATACTATTTACCGTTGAGGTTTTTGTAAGTGGTATCTTTTGCTTTTGTCATGATTTTTGAAATTTCAATAGCTTCTTTTATCAGGCGTGTCAGCTCTTTTGGATCACCAGATAAGTTTGCTTCTTCAATCACTTCGAGCCAGTACAATGATTCGTCAGATTCTTCAACAACAATACAAACTTTACTGAAGAACTCTGATTTTGAACGTCCCCGGCAAGCTGCCCTGTAATTTGCTCCTGTTGATGTTGCTGATTTAATAAGTTGATAGGTAATAACTGAGGTTGCTTTGCAATTCTTTAACGTTTCACAAAAAAGAATAATATCCACCGCAAACTTTTTTGTTCGTTGTTTTAGCTCTTCAATAAATTTATCTTTTGTATTCATCCGTTTAAAATTTTTTGATTTCTGAATGTTCAAAAAATTTGAATACATTCAGGAACTCACATAAATTTTAATCATTCTTGTTTTTGAATTTATGATTTAAAAAGTTCATGTTCGTTTCATAGTATTATCTTTATTAGTTGACTTAAAATTAAAGCATTAAAGCATTGAAGCATTTTCGCATTAAAGCATTGTCACCTGATTCTCTTCATATTCTGCTGCGAGAAAAAGCTCTCTTTCAAATCAACGTCAAACTCAATAGCGTCAAAAATCATAACTGTTTTGTTGCCTTCTTCATCGGCCGGAATCATTTCCAGGCGTGTTGGCATTTCTCGGTCGTCCATCATTTTTATATTCGTCAGAATTTCGGTATTTACCAGGTAGCCGTCTTCGTCGTAAAACTCTGCTTTCAGCCAGTGCAGTTCTTTTTTCGATATCCACATCATCACTTTTCCCCAAACAACGGGTGCATCTTCGTGTGGTATCAATTCAATTTTGTAGCACGAATAACCGTCAACTTCTTCTTCGGCCAATAATTTGTTGGAATAGTCTTTTGCCATTTGCGATTCTTTTACCAAATCGTCGTTGGTAAAATCCGAGCCCATCCACGACTGCATCATCATCGAGGGCGGAATTTTTATCATCCGCTCAATGTTAGGCACCCAATTCCACATCTCTTTATCGCGTTTCAGAAAAACCTGGCCTTTTTCTTTGGCCGGTGCGGTAATGTAAATCAGCGAATAGTCGTTTCCCAGCGTCCAGTTTTTCATCGATACTGTTCGGCTCCATCCCGGGCGTTCAATAATCATGGTTATTTCGCTGCGGCTCGATTCGCCCCTGAATTTTTCGTCGGCTTGTTTTATAATGGCGGTCATGTCCTGGGCAAAAACTGCGAGAGCCAAAAGCACTGTTGCTATTGTGAGTACTATACGTTTCATTATTCGTTGATTTTAAATTTCATGTTACAGCTTTTTTTATCCTGTACATTGGGAGCATACAGCTGTGGCAATTAATTTAAGCGGGGGCGCGGTTACTTGTTGTTTTAACTTTTCCGATATGCTTAATTTGTTGCAGACGGCCCCGAATTTTTTTAGTCATAACCAAAGCTTTGGTAAAAGTTATGCGATGGCTGATTCAATTGCAAATAAATTGGAGAATTATTGACCGGCTATTCAGTAAAAATAATAAAGCGTAGCCGTAAGGGATTAAAAAGAAGGGTAGGTGATAAAAAAGGTTAAATTATGCGAACAATTAAAGCAATGCAGCAATTGTTTCAAACATTTGAAAAATTACTTGCTTTCTTTGCGCCCAATTGTTTTAACAGAACCGGGGCCTAATTAACCCCGTTATTTATAATTTACGTAAATGAAAATATTTGAAGGACATTCTTTCCATATACCCGTTCTGGGTGTTGGATTTTCAATGGACACACCTGTAAATGTAGCACCCTTCGGAATTTCATCGGTGATTTCGCTTGTTGACGATTCACTGATGGAAACGATACGCGAATTCTACTGTAAAAAGTTTGATTTGCCGTTTACTGCCATCTCTAAAAAAGTGGATGACCACAGGGCAAAACGCATAACATCGTACCTGAATACGATGGAAGAAGTGGTAACCCAAAAGGTGGAAAGCCTAAAAGCATCGCTGTTGAATGTTGGTGGCGAATTGGAAAAATATTACGATATGCTTCCTGAAGCATCGGAACTGAAGGCGAAATTCAACAACCTTGGATTTAAAAAATCAGTAAGCGAAGAACTGAAGAAGTGGGTGAACGAGAAATTACCGGTAGGGTCGATTGATGTAAACATTATGACCAAACTCGACCAGGCGAACAAAAAAGATGGCGAAGAACTTCCCATCGAGTATAACGATGCACATGCGGCACTGCGTGGTTTTGCCAACAGTAAGCTGAGTTCGTCGCTGGTGCTTTCGGCCGGAATGAGCCCGCGTTTGTACAGCTACATCGAAAATTTCAAGGACTTCTTTCCTGATATTACCGGATCGATGAAAAAGAAAATTATTCTGAAAGTAAGCGATTTCCGGTCGGCACTGGTACAGGGCAAAATGCTGGCTGCAAAAGGGCTTTGGGTATCCGAATACCGTATTGAGTCGGGGGTAAACTGTGGTGGACACGCGTTCCCTACCAATGGTGTTTTATTGGGGCCTATTTTGGAAGAATTCCGGCAGAACCGCCAGAAGTTATTCGATACCTGTGTAGAGGTTTATAAAACGGCGCTTCATAAAAAAGAAATTTCGCAACCGGCAGAAGATCCGGAAATGAAGATTACGGCGCAAGGCGGTGTAGGAAATGCAGAAGAGCACAACCTGCTACTTGAGCATTACAACATGGACAGTGTTGGCTGGGGATCGCCGTTTATGCTGGTGCCCGAGGTGGTAAGTATCGATAATGAAACGATGAATCTGTTGGCCGATGGCAAGGAAAAAGATTACTATTACAGTGGCTTGTCGCCGCTGGGGGTGCCGTTTAACAGTATTAAAGGTGCATCAATGAGTAATTTGCGCCTGGCCATGGCTGCCGAGGGAAATGCCGGAATGCCTTGTACGAAAGGATTTTTGCGCTTTAATACCGAATTTACCGAACAGCCGGTTTGTACCGCATCGCGCAAATACCAAAGTAAAAAGCTACAGGAACTGGAAACGATGAACCTGCCCGAAGCAGAATACAAAAAGGCCTACGATAAAATTATTGAACGCGAATGCCTGTGCATCGGACTGGGAATTTCCATGCTGCAATCGAAAGGCATTGCAGTAAAGGAAAACGAAAAAGTAACCGTTTGTCCGGGGCCAAACCTGGCTTACTTTTCGAAAATATCGAGCCTGAAAGAAATGGTGGATCACATTTACGGTCGTATTAATTTGTTGGATAAAGGTTATCGTCCGCACATGTTTTTGAAGGAGCTGAGTATGTACCTCGATATTTTTAAGGAGCGTATGGAAGCATTTCAGAAAAATGCCGACGACGTAAAAGAAAAACGTAACCTGGTAAAATTCAAAAGCAACCTGATGGACGGCATCGAGTACTACAAAAACTTTTTTGGTGAAAAGAAAAAGGAAGTGGTTCAGGAATTGGAAAAACTTATTCAGAACTATTCAGTGCTGAACGTGGAATTGTAAGTTTTTACATTTAAACGATACTTAAGCGGGATTCATTTGGTTGGGTTCCGCTTTTTATTTGTATTAAATATTAGACCTTCAAGGTTTTCAAAACCTTGAAGGTCTTGTGGTTAAAATCAGGCACAAAAAAACTCCCACCGAGGCAGGAGTACAGGAATTTCTTTCCTTTGGCATATAGCCTTATTGTGATAAGATGTAAAATTGAATTTCTATGTTATTGAACAGATGCTTTGCAAATGTTCAGTAAATATAGTGTAAAATGATCAAATTTCCTACATTTAACATCATATTTTTTTCAAAACCTTTTATAACCACAATAATAATGGCTAAAATTTTAGGACTCGACCTCGGAACAAACAGTGTTGGATGGGCTGTTGTGGAAAAACAAGACGGAGAATTTTCTTTGTTAGATAAAGGAGTGAGAATTTTCCAGGAAGGAGTGAAAATTGAAAAAGGCATAGAAAGTTCGAAAGCGGCAGAACGAACAGAACATCGCAGTGCCCGAAGATTGAAATTCCGCAGAAAGCTACGCAAAGTAAAAACCCTTAAAATGCTTTCGGAATATGGTTATTGTCCGCCATTAACAAACGAAGAATTAGACTTGTGGCGATACAAAAAAATATATCCACAAAATGTTAGTTTTCGTAATTGGTGGCATACCGATGAGAAGTCGGAAAAACACCCTTACTTTTTTCGAAACCTGGCAATAACTCAGCAACTTGATTTAACCAACGAGGAAGACAGACATAAGTTAGGTCGTGCATTTTACCACATGGCGCAGCGTCGTGGTTTTTTGAGTAATCGTCTGGAATCTACCCCAGAGAATGAAACAGGGAAAGTAATTGGTAGCATTAAAGAATTGCAAAAGAAGAAGGGGGATAGAACTTTAGGTCAGTATTTTTACGAAGATTGTTATTTGAAGGGAGAAAAAATAAGAGACCAATATACTCACCGCGAAGATGACTACCTGGATGAATTTAAACGTATATGTGCATTTCAGCATATTCCGGAAGAAATACAGCAAAAGTTACACAGAGCTATCTTTTACCAGCGGCCGTTAAAATCGCAAAAAGGATTGATTGGTAAATGTGTGTTTGAACCCAATAAACCCCGTTGTGCAGTTTCTCGGCCGGAGTTTGAAGAGTACCGGATGCTTTGTTTTATCAATAACATTAAAATAAAAACACCTGATGATGAAAAGTTGAGACCGCTCAATACTGAAGAAAGAAAAAATAATCCCACAATTCTTTAGAAAAAGTAAAGATCATTTCGACTTTGAAGATTTAGCCAAACAACTTGCACCTAAAAAACAGTACAAATATTACAGGGACAGGAACAAAAATCCCGAGGATTACCTGTTGAACTATTCAATGAAAACAACGGTGAGTGGTTGCCCTGTTTCGGCTCGTTTTAAAGATTTATTTGGAGCCGATTTTATTGATGATGATTTCTCTTTCGTGAAAGACAGCAATAACAGAACGCCCAAACTTATAACTGATGCCTGGCATGTTCTTTATACTTTTGATTCTGATAAAAAATTGAAAGAATTTGCCCTGAATCGTTTGAATTTTACTGATGAGCAGTGCACAACATTCCTGAAAATCCGCTTAAAACAAGACTTTGCTTCATTAAGTCTGAAAGCAATAAACAAGATTCTACCTTATTTGCGCGAAGGTTTAATTTACTCGCATGCCGTTTTTTTAGCCAATATGGAGGAGACAGTGCCTGTTCATATCTGGAAAAACGAAGAGAATAGAAAAGTAATAAGAACGGCCATAAAAGAGATTATTGAAAACCATTCGGACAATACCACAATTGTGAATATGGTGAATGGATTTATTACCAATGCCCGACGAGAAAATGAAGTGTGGAGCGAAGAGGCTAAACAGTTGTACTTTAATGATCTGGACAGGAAGATAAAAACGACTTTTGGAGCAAAGCGGTTTGAAAACTTTTCGGAGTATAAAAAAACGAATCTTATCAACACGGCGCAACAATTGATAACCGAATTTATGCCTAAAAACCTTGGAAAAGGAGAACATGTAAAAGTGGATCGCCTCGACGAAGCTGTTTTATCATTTCTGGCCGATAATTTTGGAAAGGAAAACCTCAATGCAAAAAAAGTTATATCATCCCTCGGCAATTGAAACTTATAAACCCGCCAAAAGAGGAAAAGATGGAAGACTGTATCTTGGCAGCCCGATCACATCGTCAGTTCGGAATCCTATGGCGATGCGTGCGCTGCATCAACTTCGTTTGGTAATAAATGAATTGATTAAAAACGGTTTAATCGATACCAATACCAAGATTAACGTAGAAATGTCGCGCGGTTTGTTAAATGCTAACGAACGAACCGGATTAAAGCGCTGGCAAGACGACAGGGAGAAAAAACGCAAAGAATATGTTGATCGAATAAAAGAACACTTCTCGCCCGATTATCAACCTTCGGAAGATGAGGTATTAAAATATCAGCTATGGGAGGAGCAACGACGCATTTGTTTATATACCGGCAAGCCAATCAGTATTGAAGATTTTCTGGGAGCTGATCCGAAATTCGATATTGAACACACCATACCACGCAGCCAGTCGTACGACAATTCGCAGGAAAATAAAACGCTTTGCGAAAATGAGTTCAACAGAAAGGTTAAACGAAATAGAATTCCTTACGAATTAACGAACCACGCCGAAATAATAGTACGGATAGAGCATTGGAAAGAAGAAATTGAGAAGCTGGAGAAAGAGATTCAAAAGGCAGTTCGTCAGGCGAAAGGAGCTGTCGATAAAGATCAAAAAGATAAGGCCATTCAAAAACGTCATCAGCTTAGCTACGAGCGTAACTATTGGCAGAATAAGTACAAGCGCTTTACGATGGAAGAAGTGCCTGAAGGCTTTAAAAACAGCCAAATGGTAGATATTGGTATCATTACTAAATATTCGCGACTCTATCTGAAAACCGTTTTCTCAAAAGTATATACAGTAAAAGGCAACACCGTTGCTGATTTTCGTAAAATGTGGGGCCTACAGGATATCTACACTAAAAAAGCCCGTGTTAATCACGTTCACCACTGTATCGATGCCGTTACAATAGCTTGCATGGATAAAAGTAATTACGAGACTCTGGCTAAGTTTTATCACGACTGGGAAGAATTGTATGTTGCAGGAGTCGATCAACTTCCTCCGGTAAATAAACCTTGGCCAACTTTTACCGAAGATGTTAAAGGAGTTGAAAAAGAAATACTGGTATCGCACCATACCCCCGATGTGTTGCCAAAACAAAGCAAAAAGAAGCTGCGGAAACGTGGAAAAATACAGTACAATAAAAATGGTGAACCAATATATCAGCAAGGTGATAGTGTAAGAGGCAGTCTTCATAAAGAAACCTTTTATGGAGCCATAGAAAGAGAAATTCTGAATAAGAAAGGCGAAACTGAAAAGCAAATAAAATATGTAGTAAGGAAACCGCTTGACGGTTTGGAAGATTCGGCCATTAAAAATATTGTTGACGATAGAGTGCGCGAAATTGTAAGCCATGCACGGAAAGAAGAAAAGGAAATCCAAAAGCAAATTGATGCGCTTTTAAAACAACGCAGAAAAGCCGAAGAAAATGAAGAAGCTGAAATCGATAATAAAATCGCCGAACTAAAACAGCAGATTGTTGAACTATATTCTCTGCCCAACAAAAACGGAGCTCCTGTGCCTATAAAAAAGGTTCGGGTTTATCAAACTCCCAAAGGAATTTTAGAAATAAAGAAGCATAGAGATTGCATAAAAAAACATAAGGCAAACTATCTTACAGAAACAGATGATAATTACATTATGGGGATTTATGAATATTCTCAGAACGGTAAAATAAAACGCAAGTTTAAAGCTTATAACAATTTTACTGCTTCTAATTATTTGCGTTCAGATATTAAAAAAAGCTTATCGCCACAAGGAATTGGAGCAATTAGTGCTATGTTGCCGAATAATTTTATCAACGAAAAGGGCATTGAATTAAAATTGAAGGCTGCACTTAAGATAGGAACTCTTGTTATAATGCACATGCCAGATGAAAATTTAAATGATCTTACCAATTGGGATGACCTGCAAAAACGACTATACAAAGTATATGGATTTAGAGGAGATGATGGCCGAATTAAACTACGATTTCATAATGAAGCGAGACCTGATAAGGAACAGGAGAAACCTTCTAGTTCATTTTCACTTGATATTATTCATTCAAAGCTTATTATATCACTCGGCAATTTCCACGCTTTAATTGAAGGCATAGATTTTAAAATCGACCCACTCGGAAACATAAAACGTATTAACTAATCCTTCAAGGTTTCCAAAACCTTGAAGGATTTGGGGCAACCGAAAACAAGCGGCCAGCCTAAGCCAAAGTTCCAACCTTTTCCAAAGTTTCAAACTTTGGAAAAGGTATCCGAAACAAATACCGAATAGATAAACCGTAAAACAACACAATGTGCTAAAAACCAAAACAAAACTGCTAAAAACCACTGCGGAATGGAAAAAACCAGCGCGAAACGGCATTTACCGCGGAGAAATACAAAAAACCGGCGCGGAATGGCTCACTACCAGCGCGAAACAGAAAAAACCACCGAGGAATGGAAAAAACCACTGCGAAATGGAAAAAACCAGCGAGAAATGCAAGGCAACGCCGTTGTATTGCATTCCGCGCCGGTAAATTGCATTTCTCGCTGGTAAATTGCATTTCGCAACAGAAAAAAACAGAAAACCAAAGTATCGTTCATGTAAATATTGTTAATCGACCCGGAACAGTGGAAAAACCCAAAACTGCTGGAGAATAGCCTCCAATTTTCAGTTTCTCCCAATGTTCGTCCTTCAGCTGCCTGTTTAGGCAGGATACGTTTTAAATTTTTTCAGATTTAAATTTTCACAAATGAATGCATCACAAATGAATGTGGACGAAATTTTATTTCAGTCGGGATTGCGTATTAATAACAGCTTAAGCGATCCGCTTATTCTCAATGCAGTTAGCCTTATGGGCTACAATCAGGAAAAACTTTTGGAAGGACAAAACCTGCTGGACGAGGCTACCACTTTGGTTGAAACTCAAAAGCGCGAATACGGCGAGGTGGATGCCGCCCAACAGGTTTTCGATAACCAGCGCACAAATGCACACAAAGTTTATATGGCCGTTTTGGCCATCAGTAAAATTGCTTTTAAAGGCGATGTACAGGCTATTTCAACCCTCGATTTAACAGGGCGCCGTGCTTCTACCTTCAGCGGATGGTTAAACCAAACCCGTAGTTTTTACCGGGCCATTTTGGCCAACGAAGCCTGGAAAACGGAGCTGGCAAAATACGGGCAAACCGAAGCGATGTTGACCGGAGAGCTCGCTATGATTGATGCTGTTGCTACCGCATCGGAGAATAAGAAAAAGGAAATGGGCGATGCCCAGAATGCGACACAAGAGCGCGACGAAAAAATGGAAGAACTGGCCGAATGGGTAACCGACTACGAAGTTATTGCCCGTATAGCCCTGGCCGATAAACCTCAGTTGCTGGAAAAACTGGGTATTGTGGTGAAAGGCTGATCTTGTTCGAACCAGACCTTCAAGGTTTTAAAAACCTTGAAGGTCTATTAGTAAAATAAAGAAATGAAAACCATCCTGCTCGAATACGGAAATTTCTATCACATCTACAACCGTGGAATTAACGGCTGCAACCTGTTCCGCGAGAATGAAAACTATGAGTATTTTCTGCATTTGTACGATAAATATATTTCGCCGGTGGCAGAAACCTTTGCCTGGGTATTGATGCGGAATCATTTTCATTTTTTGATTAGAATTAAAACTGTTAAGGAACTAAACCTTCAAGGTTTCCAAAACCTTGAAGGTTTGAAAGGAACAAACAGAAATGGGGTTAATCAACAATTTGCAAACTTGTTCAACGCCTACACCAAAGCCATAAACAAACGTTATCACCGCACCGGAAGTTTGTTCGAACATCCGTTCCGAAGAATAAAGGTTGAATCTGATGCCCATCTGAAATATTTAGTTTATTATATTCACCATAACCCAATCCATCACGGTTTTTGCGATCATTACCTTGATTATCCGTGGAGCTCGTACCTAACAATTGTATCGCCAAAAGCTACAAAACTAAGTAGGGCAGAAGTGCTAAAGTGGTTTCGTGATAAATCGAATTTCGAAAAGTTTCATTTGCAGGAAGAAATAAGAAAATTCGATGAATTGAATATTCGTTTACCGGGAGACCTTTAAGGTTTAAAAAAACCTTAAAGGTCTGTATATAAAAACCAATTAAGTTAAAACCATGCTAAAACGAACCTTATTCATCTCCAACCCCTACTACCTGTCGTTAAAAAACAAACAACTGCAGGTGAGCGAAAGGGGAGGGATGTTGCTAAAATCGGCCCCGGTTGAAGATATCGGCTTCCTGGTGCTCGACCATCCCCAAATTTCATTCTCGATGAAACTGGTAGAAGAACTGAGCGAATACAATGTGGCTACCGTTTTTTGTAACAGCAAACATATGCCCTCGTCGATGTTGCTGCCGCTCGATGCCCATCACATTCAAAGCGAACTTTTCAGGGCACAGATAGCAGCTTCCGAACCGCTGAAAAAGAACCTGTGGAAACAAACCATCGAGGCAAAAGTGAAAAACCAGGCGGCCTTACTCGATAAATTGGGGAAGAAAAGTTTACAACTAAAAAATATTGCTAAAACAATTAAAAGTGGCGACAGCGATAACCGCGAAGGCTTTGCTGCCCGTATTTACTGGACGGCTTTACTCGGAAAAGAGTTTATCCGCGACCGCTACGGCGCACCACCCAATAATTTTCTGAACTACGGCTATATTCTGTTGCGTTCGGCTGTGGCACGGTCACTGGCGGGGTCGGGGCTGTTGGCTACGCTGGGCATCCACCACCGCAATCGCTACAACGCCTTTTGCCTGGCCGACGATATAATGGAACCTTACCGTCCTTATGTTGATGAAATTGCCTGCGACCTGGATGAAAAATACCCGGGAACATTTGCGCTCGAAAAGGAACACAAAGCCGAACTGTTGCAGCTGATGACAGCAGATGTAAAAATTGGCGACAACAAACGTCCGCTTATGGTAGCCCTGTCGCAAACTACTGCCTCGCTGGCCCGCTGTTTTGCCGGCGAACAACGTAAAATCATTTATCCGGTGTTTGGATAATCTTTTCAAATTAGACCTTCAAGGTTTCTAAAACCTTGAAGGTCTGAAAACACGAACAATGCTATGCAACAAACCCGATTAAACGCCTATCATATTATGTGGTTATTCGTTTTTTTCGACCTCCCGGTTACCACCAAAAAGGAGCGCCGGCTGGCAACCCGTTTCCGGAAAGATCTGATGAAAGATGGCTTTTCGATGATGCAGTTCTCGGTGTATAACCGCCATTGTGCCAGTAAGGAAAGTGCCGAGGTGCATATAAAACGTATCAAAAGTTTTATCCCCGAACACGGACAGGTAAGCATACTTACCGTTACCGACAAACAATACGGAAACATCGTTAATGTATGGGGCAACAAATCGAGCCCCTTGCCCGAAGGCCCCAAACAGTTGGAAATGTTTTAATTGACTTTCTTAAACCTTCAAGGTTTCGAAAACCTTGAAGGTTTGGATGGAAAACACTATATTCGAACTCCGTTCTTTGATATTGTGACCGAATATCAATTATACCACATAGAATGAAAAAAACAGTGCATCATTCCGCTTCTCTGCCGGAAACAGGGTATTATAGCCATCGTGTTTTTACCGGAAACACCCGTAAAAACAGGGCATACCCACCGCTTGGTTGTGGTTTGATGTAAAATTGAAATGATATTCACCGCTATTGCTGATTATTTCAATCCAACTTACGTTGTGGTTTGATGTAAAATTGAAATGATATTCACCTACAGGGAAACATTAAAGAGCTGATCCCAGTTGTGGTTTGATGTAAAATTGAAATGATATTCACCACACCATACTTCCGTAACTGTCGGCTCGGCGTTGTGGTTTGATGTAAAATTGAAATGATATTCACCTGAAACATCATTAATATCGTTATGACAGAAGTTGTGGTTTGATGTAAAATTGGTGAAATTTGTAATGGATATACCTACAAGGTTTTCAAAACCTTGAAGGTATAAATATTTCCTGCTTATTTCCCCCGATACTGATAAACAGCCTTGTTCAGGCGATCCATAATGGCAATGCCGATACCGGTTTCAGGCACCGGTTCTGCAATAATCAGATCGACATCCGAATCCTCGAGACGGTGCAATGCCTCAAAGAAATTTGCTGCAGCCTCGCCTAAATCCGCGTTGGTTGACAACCTTTCTATCTGATGATATTTGTCCGGATTTTTTACTTCAGAAAAAGCCAGAAATCCATATTTTTTGTTGGCAGAGTATTCCGGTTCGTTGCCCAAAAGGTACATTGGTTTCCGGGGGCTGTAGTGCGATTTTAGCAACCCCGGTGATTTGATCGGCGAATTGGCCTCTTTCGCTTTACTTTGCGGTAGCACTTTCATTAAATCCTGCTCGGTAATAAAACCGGGTCGCAGTATTTTAAATTCTCCCTGGCACAGTTCAATCACTGTTGACTCAATACCAACTTTAGGAAGTTCGCCGTTGAGTATGCATTTGAGCTCAGGAAGCTGTTTTTGAACGTGCTCGGGCGTAGTTGGGCTTAACATCCCAAATCGGTTGGCACTGGGTGCAGCAATGCACTTCCCTGAAAGTTTTAACAGTTCGCGGGCAGTTTGGTTGGCGGGCATACGAACAGCCACTGTATCCAATCCGGCTGAAACGATATCGGGTACCGCTTGTTGTTTTTTGGCAACAATGGTTAAAGGCCCCGGCCAAAAGTGTTCGGCCAGTTTTAAAAGCGCATCATCGATCTCAACAAAAAGTTTTTCCAGTTCTGAAATATCACGAATATGTACAATTAGCGGATTAAATGTTGGTCGTTCTTTTGTTGCAAATATTTTTGCAACCGCCTCGGCATTAAATGCATCTGCACCTAAACCATATACCGTTTCGGTAGGAAAAGCCACCAACTCACCATTCCCGATAAGCTGGGCAGCTAATTTTATATCGTTGCTAATCGAACTCATTCTTGCTTCAATTTTGTGGGCACAAATATCTAAAAAATTAGGGAGAGTTGTTAAAACAAATCTCCCTTTATGATTAAAGTTTTCCTGAACTGCCGATAAGTTATCAAGTTAATTATTAAGTAGATTGTGAAAAAAACTACCTGCCTCCAGGAAAAAGACCAATATTTAACTAATTACTTCTTATTGAACTGTTGTCTTCAATTAATTTTTGCCGTTGTGCCTCCTGAAATTTTGATACCTCGGTACGCACTTCATCGTTGTTTAATCCAATAATTTTAGCTGCTGCCAGTGCTGCGTTTTTGGGATTTAAAATTACCATGGGAGCAACACCCGAAGGCATTCGCAGGCTCGAATAAATATCGGCGCCGGCAAACGAGTCGCCAACAGGAGGACATGCAATAACCGGGCAATTGGTTTGCGCATCGGAGAATCCGCTTAGTGCGTTGCTCATTCCTGCTATGGTAATGAATACCGGGTTGTGCATTTCCTGCTCTTTAATAATGTTATAACACTCAAGCGGTACCTTGTGCGCCGAAGCAATAAAACATTCTGAATCGATTTTAAACCCGTTTAGTGCATCAACAATTTTGTTGGCCCAGTCCAGATCGGCTTTAGAGCCCATTATTATAACTACTTTGCTCATAGTCTTCAATATTATTAAATGAATATTCGTAATCCATAGGAATTATCTGGTTGTATTCTTCAATCGACGCGTTTGACAAACAAGCGTCAATAATTTTTCTTCCGGTGTGGAACAGGTCTTTGTGCATGAATTTCTTCAGCTCGCGGTTAAAGAATTCCTGTAAAACTTCTGCTCCGGCATCGTAGCCTTCGGTACCCACTTCAACCTGGTTGTACACTTTCAGGAATCGGGAAGGGATTTTTGAGCTTTCGATGGTGAGGTAATTTAGCTCGTAACCCAAAAGCGGACAACGTGCTGCTTGTATCTGGTCGTCTTTTAATTTGGCGCCACCTCTTCGGGTTAAATATTCGCGCATTAAAAGCTGCGGTTTAAAACCAACTTCCCAAACGCCAATGTTTTGGTTGGGTACCAGCGAAAAAATGGTACGTGGTGTTTCAATAATTTGCTTCAACAACAGGTTGGCGTGAATAATCCGGTCGCCGGTGGCAAAAGGCCAGTACGAACCAACTCCTTCGCTTTCCATGGCTCCGGTGCCAACAATACTTGGGTTTTTGTGTCCGCGAGGGGCAACCAAACGCCACAACCAGGCCAAAGCCGGTGGCAATACGTGAAACAAACCTACAATTCCGTACGTTGGATCTTCTTTCGAACATTTAGGTGTACGGATACCAAAACTACGCACATCAACCGAAACCGATCCGTTAATGGTGTTTTCAACACTTTCGCGTGGAAGAACAACCCGTGGATTCGGACAAGGCTTGCCCGGTTCATCTTCAATATGATTCCAGATCAGGGCTGTTGATTCAGGCTTTGTGTCGATATTTAAAAACAGCAAGGGTTTTTTCGGATGTATCGTTGCCTTTTCAAGAACCGGATCATCGCCGTATTGGTTAACACTGTCAACCCTGACAAACCATGCGTTTTCCGCATCCATAATACCAAGTTTACCGTTCTTTTTCTGGAACGATGGATGACAGAAAGCCATATCGTCGGCAATGGGCAGGAAGTTACAGGTGCGCGGAATAGTGATATAACGGGTTTCGCCAGTAACCGAATTCTTACCCAACAGAACTCTACCGTCGGTTTCTCTTACAATGTGCTGGTGCAGTTCCGATTTTCCTCCGCCACTGGCCCCTTCGTGCATAAATGTGGTAACAATGTCGTACGGACTTATCGATTGAACGGCAGAACAGTGAGCCGTTACCCATTCTTCTTTTTCGCCCTGGGTTAACAACACGCCATACAGCCCTTTTTTGGCACTGGGACCCGGATATAGGTTGTACGAATACAATTCGTGAATATCGTCTAAGCGGTTGTGAACAACCACTTGTTTTCCATCGAAATGGGTGTGCCTGAATACCGGCGCAACATAAATTACCGATTTTAATTCGCTGTTTTCTGCCAGCTCATCGATAGCCACAATTTCCTGTAGCATGGATAAACCCATGGCGAAAAATCCGGCATTGGCAGGCGCAATTGCAATGCCTAATGAGCCGATTCCCTGTCGTCCGGCAAAATAGAAAAACACAGCAAGGTCATTTTCTTTTAACCAGTCAAAGGTTTCTTTCTGAATATCGGAAAACGGGTAATTATATTTTTCTGAAAAACGTTGTTTACCGGTAGGTTTATCATCTCCAATAACCATGGTTCCCGGATCGCGCCGACGCATGTACGCTTCGGTGTAGTTTACGGAAATACCGTTTTGTACGCGGTGTACTATCGCTTCTGTAAAAGTTCCTTTGCCTTCAATATCGTACGATACGGCAAACTCATTGTTCTCTTTTCCGCAGGTAGCAGCATCGGCAAGCTCTTCGGTTGTATTGTAGCATGTAAAAGATTGGCATGCACTTAATACTTTTTCAATGTTTGCAGGCAGCTTAACGCCTTTTTTATCAAGTTTAGTTTTAAAATCTGGAAAAGCTATCTTCATTCTTCTTATTTTTTGTGGTGTAATAACCAAATCGGTATAAAATCGAATTCGACCACAAATGTATAAAAAGCTTTAGTATTGATTAATAAATAAAGTATAGCTTAATAAAAATTAGAAAATATTTAATAAATGAAGTGGTATTTAAATTACATGCCTGTTTTAACTAGATATTGGGAGGTGTTACTACCCAAACAACTCGTGTAGTTCCTTCAATTATGTTTTGCGCATTATGCGTAATGTTTGAATTAAAATAGAAACTGTCGCCCGTTTCAAGAATATACGGTTTACCATCAAGCAGAATTGCCAGTTTTCCTTCTGTTACATGACAAAACTCCTGACCCGGATGGGCAGTCATAATACCTTTGCTATCGGATCCCGGTGCAAATTCAAGTTCATAAGTTTCCATTTGTTTGTGCGGATCGTGATGAGAAAGCAGGTATAATTTTGTGCCCGATTCATTCTTCTTTACAAACTTTTTTTCATCGTTTTTTATGAGTGGTTGATTAAGTAATGTTTCATTTTCGCCAATTAATTCGCCCACTGTGGTGTTTAAACTGTCGGCAATATTCTTAAGAGTAAGAATGGAGGGAAATGCTTTGGCTTTTTCAATTTGTGAAAGTGCACTTGAACTGATACCAACTTTTTTTGATAAGTCGTTGAGTTTTAGGTGTAAGGCGTCCCGCTTTCTTCTTATTCTTTCGCCAAGTCGTTTCATTAGTATAATTTGGTTTTTGCCGGGTATTAGCTTTCCGGTATTTATGTGTTGCAGTAAATTTATTATGAGGCATAAAAGTAAAAGAAAAATGCAGAATGTTAAAATGCATTTAAATAATTAAGTGAGGGTTAATTGGTTTTTGTGTGCTACGTGCTTTGGGGTAACAACAATAAAATGCTTTAAAGCCTGTAGGTCTTCACTAATGGTTTTAGAGCAATTTTAAAAAGTGTAATACGGTTTGGTTGCAGGAATTAAATGTTGGCGGGAACAGAATTATTTTCCTTTTCGAATGCGGAAACGCGCCGGATGAACAGGGAAGACGCCTTCATTTACAAATTTCACATCTTCAACCGAATAGAATGCCTTTGGGTTGGTTGTTTTAACAATTGTTTCCACTTTTTTAATTTCCGAACGCTTGATAATACTGTGAATAATGCTCACCCGTTCGTTGGCTCCCTGAGCGTTATGATGTGTTATTCCATAACCGGCGGCAGTAAGGTTTTCAATAAGTTTGCTTGCTTCCTTACGGGTAATTATTTGCAGCTTTACAATACCAACAGCCAGTTTCTCTTCAATAAGTAAGCCTACATAATTTCCACAGGCAAAACCGGCCGCATAAGCGATGTAACAAAACCAGTTGTCGAGATTTTGAAAAATTTTTGAAATGGCAATCAGCCAAATCAGAATTTCGAAAAATCCGAGTAACGGGGCCCATAACTTGTGCCCTTTTGAAACCATAACAATTCGAATGGTTCCAATAGTTACATCCATAACACGCGAAAAAAAGATCAGCCCGGGAAGTAAGCCGTAGGTAAAAAATGCACTATCGTAAAAACTTGTTTCCATAATGTAAATGTATGAATTCTTACATCATTTCGATGCCGGAAAAACTGCTAAATAGTTGTTTCAAAGTTAGCGGTTTCTCTTTTTGTTCGAAATAACAGTCCCCATACTTTTTATTTTGTACTTTTTACTTTTGCCTTTTTTCCTAAAACTCCGAAGTAAAATGGAACTTAATGTCTTTAAATTCGTCCTGCGCCATTTGTAAAATAAAGGCAGAATCGGCCATAAAAACATCGCGCCCCAGTTTGTCTTTTGCCATTTTCTGGTGCTTGCGCTTTTTAAATTCGGTCAGCACTTTTTCGTCGTTGCACTCAATCCAGCAGGCTTTGTGCATCGACAGCGGCTCGAACCGACATTTTGCGCCGTATTCGTGTTCAAGGCGGTACTGAATAACTTCAAACTGAAGCTGACCAACGGTACCAATAATTTTGCGTCCGTTAAAAGCACTGGTAAAAAGCTGCGCCACACCTTCGTCCATTAACTGGTCAACTCCTTTCGCCAGCTGTTTCGATTTCATTGGGTCGGCATTTTCAACAAAACGGAACATCTCGGGCGAGAAGCTTGGCAAGCCTTTGAAATGGATATCTTCTCCATCGGTAACGGTGTCGCCAATGATGTAGTTTCCGGTGTCGGGCACACCAATAATATCTCCGGGGAAAGCCTCTTCAACGATTTCTTTTTGTGAAGCCATAAAAGCGGTTGGGCTCGAAATGCGGAAGGATTTTCCCAACCGGACATTTTTATACATTTTATTCCGCTCGAATTTTCCCGAGCATATTTTTACAAAGGCAATCCGGCTGCGGTGGTTCGGATCGATGTTGGCGTGAATTTTAAAAACAAAGCCGGTAAATCCTTTTTCCTCGGGTTTTACAACACGCTCTTCTGTTTCGCTGGGTTGTGGTGTTGGCGCAATTTTTACAAAAGAATCGAGCAATTCCTGTACGCCGAAATTATACAGCGCACTACCAAAAAATACCGGTGCCAGTTCGCCCGACAGGTAGTCTTCGTTATTAAACTCCGGGTAAATTCCTTCCACCAGTTCCAGTTCTTCGCGCAGTACGTCGGCATCTTCGCCAATGTGGTCTTCCAAAGTGGGGTCCGAAATATCTTCAAACTTAATACGTTCTTCAATTTCCTGAATATCGGGCGTAAACAATTTCAGGCTGCGGTTAAAAATATTGTAAACGCCTTTAAAGTCGGGGCCGTTGTTTATCGGCCAACTTAGCGGGCGCACTTTAATTTTCAGCTGATCCTCAATTTCATCCATCAAGGTAAACGGATCTCCCGCCGGGCGGTCCATTTTATTTACAAAAACGATAACCGGCGTTTTGCGCATGCGGCAAACGTTCATTAGTTTTTCGGTTTGCGGCTCAACCCCTTTTGCAGCATCAATAACGATAATTACACTATCGACGGCGGTAAGTGTGCGGAAAGTATCTTCCTGGAAATCCTGGTGACCTGGGGTATCCAGAATATTTACTTTGTAGCCGTTATACTCGAAACCCATTACCGAAGTAGCCACAGAAATACCACGCTGGCGCTCGATCTCCATAAAATCGGAAGTGGCACCCTTTTTAATTTTGTTGCTTTTTACGGCACCTGCCACACGAATTGCTCCACCAAAAAGAAGCAGCTTCTCGGTTAGGGTGGTTTTCCCGGCATCCGGGTGACTCACAATTCCAAAAGTGCGACGACGTTGTATTTCTTCTAAAAAACTCATTTGCTATCTTATATGTAATGCGGCCGCAAAAATAGAAAAGATATTTTAATTCAATTAAATAAAACAGAAAGAGCGCTTGGCTGTTAAAACTAAAAAGGAAAAGCAAAGGAAACATGATATTTATAAATGTCGACGAACTGAAATTCAATGCCTACAAAAATGACCTGGTGAATTTGTATATCAACACATTTTCGGCAGGAAAAAGTTTTCAATACCATTCGGAAGAAGAAACAGCTGCCTATCTTCAGGCAATTTTTGATGTTGGATACGGAATTTTTGCCATGGAAGAGCATGAAGTGGCAGGAGTAATTTTGGTAACACCGTTAAGTTTCGATCGATTACTGCCCGAAGAGATCGCGCAAAACTTTGATGTTAAACGTTCGGTTTATGTGGCTGAAATGATGGTTGAAAAATCAAAACAGAGGCAGGGAATTGGAAAAAGGCTACTTACCTTATTTCTTAAAGAAACAGACAGGACGCAATTTGACCATGCTTTTATCCGCGTTTGGGAAGAGAATGAAGCCGCTGTTGATTTGTACAAAAAAATGGGATTCGAGGTTTATGCAACAATGGTTCAACCCAAAATGCTGGCTGATAAAAGTGGAACTTTTGATTTTGAAAAGATCTATCTGCATCAAAGACTTAGCTGATTTTCAGCTCAATTTTTATCAATAACTTAAACATTTTTCATCGTTGATTTGCTATAAGCTGATTATATTCGTCAATATTTTGAAATCCGATTCTCCTATATAGATTAGATTATGAATAATTTTGTAGCCTGTACAACCGATTTAATTAATGGAAATGCCGAAGAAAAAAAGGCTGAAATCCGCGATTACTTTTTAAAAACATATGCGCTGGATGAAAAACTGTACGAGCACCTGAAAAACGATAAAGCTTTTTATCGCCGGGCCGATCCGCTGCGGCATCCACTCATTTTCTATTACGGACATACGGCCGTGTTTTTTATTAATAAGCTGGTGCTGGCTAAAATTATCGATCATCGGATAGATTCTCATTTCGAGTCGGTTTTCGCCATTGGTGTTGACGAAATGAGTTGGGACGATCTGAATGAATCGAACTACGATTGGCCTACTGTAAAAGAGGTATTTGAATACCGTCGGAAAGTGAAAGAAGTGGTGTTAAAGGTAATTGATTCCACTCCGCTTACTTTGCCCATTAACTGGGAGAATCCGTTTTGGATAATTATGATGGGGATTGAACACGAACGCATTCATATCGAAACTTCGTCGGTGCTGATAAGGCAATTACCGCTGGAATTTTTAAAGCCGGATGTTTTTGATGTTCCTTGCAAAGAATCGGGAACTGCTCCCAAGAATCGTATGTTAAACGTTGAAGGAGGGGTAGTGGTTATCGGAAAACCTTACGAGCACCGATTTTACGGCTGGGATGTTGAATATGGCGAGCACCGGATTGAGGTTAATGCTTTTAAAGCATCGGAGTATTTGGTGTCAAATGGTGAATTTTTTAGCGTTTGTAGAGGCTGGCGGTTATAAAACAGAAGATTATTGGACAGAAGAAGGTTGGAATTGGTGCCAATATAAAAAAGCAGAATTTCCGCTGTTTTGGCGGAAAAATGAGGATAAATACTTTTTGCGGCTTTTTGATCAGGAAATTGAAATGCCCTGGAACTGGCCGGTTGAGCTGAATTACCTGGAAGCAAAAGCTTTTGCCAACTGGAAGACTAAAACGACAGGTAAAACTTATCGTTTGCCAACCGAAGCGGAGTGGTATCGACTGGCGGAACAGAACGGCATAACCGACAACAATTTTAATAAGCTACAAGCAAATATTGGTTTGGAGAAGTTTGTGTCGCCTTGCCCCGTAGATCAATTTAAGCACGGCGAATTTTACGATATTATCGGAAATGTGTGGCAGTGGACTGAAACGCCGGTTACCGGTTATCCGGGCTTTAAGGTGCACCCTTTATACGACGATTTTTCAACGCCTACTTTCGATGGCAAACACAACATGATAAAAGGAGGTTCGTGGATTTCAACCGGAAACGAAGCCACCTGGCACGCACGCTATGCTTTCCGCAGGCATTTTTATCAGCATGCCGGATTTCGCTTGGTGGAATCTGAAAATCCACTGATTATTCGAAATGATTCGTATGAAACCGATTCGGAAGTAGCACAATCGTGCGAGTTTAATTACGGTAAGCCGGTTTTAGGATTTAATAATTTCCCGAAAAGTATTGCTGGAATCTGCAAACAATATGCGGGCAATCAAAAATCGCTGAAACTGCTCGATTTGAATTGCGATACCGGAAGAACGGTTTTCGAATTGTCGGATTCTTTTAAACAAATTACCGGAATCGATTTTTCAGCACGTTTTATCCGAATGGCCATTCAATTGCAGGAGCAGGGCTTTATTCGCTACATTACAAAAGATGAAGGTGAACTCGTACATTATAACGATGTGCAGTTGTTGGAGCTTGGATTGAATCCAAAAGATAACCTGCAGTTTATGCAGGCCGATGCCAACAACTTAAAACCAATTTACACAGGTTACGATGTTATTTTGGCCATTAACTTACTGGAAGAACTTTATAATCCAAAGCAGTTTCTGGCATCGATTCACGAGCGATTAAATGCCGCAGGAATTCTAATCTTAGGCTCAGCTTACGATTGGGAAAAGAACAAAATAAAACGGGAAAACTGGCCGGGAGCGTTTAAGCAGGATGGTGAGCCGGTTACTTCATTCGAAGGAATAAAAGCTTTGTTGCAGGATAATTTTGAATTAGTTGAAGAACGACAAAACCTGCCTGCAGCAAAAATTTTGTCATCGCGTAATGTAGAGGTTTCTGTGGTTGAAATCTCTGTTTGGAAAAAGCGCTAAGCGCCGGAAATCGAAAAGAAAGGAGCCCGAAGTTTGAGTTGTTCGTTAATCTTCGGGCTCTTCATTCTGAGGCATCCGGCATACCGCTATTTTGTTGAGATATTCAACGTTATTTCGGCTTTTTCACGTCTTTAAACGATTTTGAAATGTGTTTCCAATAGTTCTTGTGAAACTTAACACTTGATTTTCCAAGGATGTCGTGGTAAGTGGCGGGCTCATCATCCGGATGAAAGATTTTCAGTTCCATGTTTTCGTACAAAGCCGAAACTTCGGGGTGGAACTGTACGGCAAAAACGTGCGGATAAGTGCTGTGTGTAACTCCTTCAATAATTTTTCCGTCGGGCGATAAACAGGTAACTTCCAAACCTTTTCCCAGCTTTTCAATAGCCTGGTGGTGACTGCTGTAAATCCGCGGAGTAGCCTTCTTTGATGTTTTTATGGTTTCACCAAAAAACGGATTATCGGTAAATTGGATGGTGTGCAGGTTGATGCCCATAAAAAGCGAATCTTCCCCGATTAACTGCCAATAGTTGCGGTGCATATTGGCACGGCCAATGGCAACGGTTTCTTCGGGTGTTTCGGCCTTGTAAATTTCGGCAGGAATATCCTGAATCAACGTTCCACCGGTGGCCACATTCATGGTTTGCATACCCAAACAAAATCCGGTTACCACATAATCGGGGCGCTCGGCAAGGAAGGGTTTAAACGATTCGTTCTGGTAACCTCCCAGCAGGTGAAACATAAAAGTGGCTTCGTAATAATGGCGGGCAGGCGTATAAACACCCGATTTCGTATTTTCCTCGCCATAAATGGTCGGAGGAATATCGGCTCCGCCAAAAAAGATAACACCGATCGAGTTATCGAAAACCTTTTTCAGTTGGTGGGTAACAGCATTTTCCCGGTACAAATTTGTTTCGTTCAACTCGCCTGTAATTTCGTGCAGGTAAAAGTTTTCAAGCTTGTTTTCGTTAATGTAATTTTGCGTTTCGGTGTAATCGGTTTTTTGCCCCTGGTAATAAACAGCCACAAATTTCACCTTGTTTTTATTTAATTTCAGGATGTTGTTATCAGCAAGGTATTTAATAGTTTTTATGTGATTAACTGTAGGATCGCAAAGAATAATGTACTTTTTGCGGGGATTAAAATCAGTATCGAAAAAATGTTGTGCGAATGCGTTACCAAGCAACAGAAACGCAAACAGAAGTAAAAGCAGCTTCTTCATCTTAAATCAGTTAATGTTTTTCGCCTCGAGTTTTCATCATCAAAATTAAAAGAATACCAGTTCCGGCAATACACTGATAGCAGTATTTAAATAAAACATAATTTAGGCCGTGCACATTCTGTAAACTTTGTACATTTGTCTAATCACATAAAAAGAAGAAAGGTTATGAAATTCAATTTTAAATCATCTTACCTGGTATTGGGTGCAGTTATCTTAATTGTTTTGCTGCTTTTTGGTGGCCGCATGTTTAAAATATTAAAGCCTGGTGAAAAGGCGGTAATTTTTAAACCTTATACCACCGGTTTGGATAAGGATAATATTTTTGGAGAAGGATTCCATGTAATCGCTCCGTGGAACGAACTGGAAATTTATAATGTACGCGAACAACAGCGCGAGGAAACAATGGACGTGTTGGATAAAAACGGTCTTTCGGTGAATGTTGATGTGACAGTACGTTTTAATCCATCGTATAGTAAAATTGGATTTTTGCACGAACAGTTCGGAGTTAACTTTGTAAATGTGTTGGTTATTCCTGAGGTTCGCTCATCGGTAAGGCAGGTTGCAGGTCGTTATACTGCCGAGGAAATTTACTCAACAAAAAGGGCCGAAGTAGAGCAGTCGATAATTACAGAAACCAAAAAAGCATTAAGTGCAAACTTTATCGATATGCGTGCTTTGTTAATCCGCTCGATTAATTTGCCGGCTCAAATTAAAGGGGCAATTGAAAATAAATTGCAGCAGGAACAGGAAGCCCTGGCGTATGAATTTCGGTTGAAACGCGAAGAGTCGGAAGCCGAACGACGCAGAATCGAGGCCGAAGGTATTGCGAATTATAACCGTATTATCAATGCCAGCTTAACTGACAACATTTTAACGCAGCGTGGTATTGAGGCAACAACGTCGCTGGCCGAGTCGCCAAACTCGAAAGTGGTTGTTATTGGTAGTGGAAAAGACGGGCTGCCGATTATTTTAGGAAATAATTAGAAGTTTAAAATAGGTTGAGAAACGAGCTGGTATTTGCCGGCTCGTTTTGGTTAAACAAGCGTGTGCCTAGGCTGATATTACCCCCTGTCGCTTCTTCGGCGCTCCTGTCCCCCTTGAGGGGGGACAATCGGAACAAAGTGACGATAGGGGGTGAATAGGCAGAGTAAGATGAAATAATACTTAGCATGAAAAAAATCAAAAATCCCTGGAAAGATCCACAGAACATTGGCGAATACAATTGTTTTGCCTGTTCGCCATACAACAGTGCGGGCCTGCAGCTCGAGTTTTGGGAAGATGGCGAAGAAATTATCACCAAATGGAAACCCGAACGTAGTTACGAAGGTTGGATTGGCGTTTTACACGGTGGAATTCAGGCTACCTTGCTCGACGAAATCGGTGGTTGGGTAGTTATGCTGAAACTAAAAACCGCGGGTGTGACCACTGATATGCAGGTGAGCTATTTAAAGGCAGTGAAAGTTTCAAAAGGCGAAGTTACCATAAAAGGAAAACTGGTTTCGCACGAAGGGCGGACGGCAAAAATAAGCGCATCGCTTTACGACGGAGCCGGCGAGGAGTGCGCAAAAGCAGAGCTTTCGTACTTTGTTTTTCCCGAGAAAATAGCCAAAGCACGATACCAATACCCCGGTATTGAGGCATTTTACGATTAATTTTCTGCAGCCTCTGCCGTGCAGAAAAAATGAATTAATATGGAAGGAGACTATTCTTCTTCTTCGTCGAATTCGGAAGTATAGTCCGGCATATCGTCTTCTTCATCGAATTCGTCGTAAATAGAATATTTATGTTTTGAACTTTTTTCACGGGAACCTCCGTGTTTCTTTTGTTTTCGGTCGAATTTGTCCAGTTCCGGGTGTCGGGTTTTGTTTACTTTCTTTTTCATCACGTCAGCAAACCAATGTCATTAATTGTAATACTCTTAAAATAATTAAATTTACGAGGGCAAAATAGAAAAAAAATAAATAAAACAAATCATTCGTTTATTATTTTTACCAAATTGTATTTTTATACGAAAGTGTTTGTACTATGTTATCAATGAGTAAATTAAAAAAACTTCTAGTGTTAATAGTTTGTGGAGTGTGCTGGGTAAGCACATTTGCACAAGATAATAAGCGTTCAGAAAAGTTGTTTGAAGAGGCCAGAAGGTACTATGTTGAAGATAGTTATCCTGCTGCAATTGAAACAGCGGATAAGATTTTACAGAAAGATCCCGGGTACGCTCCGGCACATTTGCTTTTGGCTGAGATTTACAAAGATATTGATTCAACCCGATTGGAAATTAAACACTTAACACAAGCTGTTGAGCTGGATGATAATCCGCTTATCGATTTCCGACTCGGAGAAGCGTTTTATAAACTGGGCATGTATTCTGAGGCACTCAGTTTCTACGAAAAATACACGGAAAACAAAGATATCCCGGAAAAGCGGCAGTTTCTTCTGGCCTGCAAAATTGCCAGTTGTCGGTTTGCCATCAACAGTATTGCGAATCCGGTAGCTTTTGAGCCCACTAATTTGGGTGATGAAATAAATACACCTAATGATGAGTATTGGCCAACTCCTTCGTTAGATGGGAAACACTTGGTTTTTACGCGTTTAATGAAAGACGGTGGCCGGCCACAGGAAGACTTTTTTATGGCCGGGATCGACTCGTTTAACTGGGACAATGCTATTCCGATAAGCGAAGTCAATACCAGCGATAATGAAGGCGCACAAACCTTATCGGCCGATGCAAAAATACTCTTTTTTACAGCCTGTAACCGCGAAGATGGTTTGGGAAGTTGCGATATCTATTTCTCGCGATTGGTTGAAGGAAAATGGACAGAACCGCGAAATGCAGGTGCTCCGTTAAATTCTTCGTCGTGGGAGGGACAGCCATCGCTGTCGTCGGATAACCGATACTTGTATTTTTCGAGCAACCGGCCCGGCGGAAAAGGACAAAAAGATATCTGGCGAATAGCCTTCAATGGTTTTGCTGAAAGCGGGGAACCACAATGGGGAAAGCCCGAAAATATGGATGCCTTAAATACTTCGGGCGACGAAATTTCACCGTTTATTCATGCCAATAACCATAATTTCTATTTCGCTTCCGATACGCATGTGGGTATGGGCGGACTTGATCTGTTTACCGCCGAAATAAACGAAAACGGCAAGGTGGAAAACCTGAAAAATATGGGTTACCCCATTAATACCTACCAGGATGATATGGGGCTTACAATTAGTTCGATTGGCGATGTTGCTTATTTTTCATCGGCAAGAGAATCGGAAAACGGGCTCGATATCTTCTCCTTTAACCTCGATCGTGGTCTGCAACCGCGACCTGTTACTTACATAAGAGCAAAAGTTACGAACAAAGTAACCACAGCGCCTATTATGGCCGATATTGAACTGGTTAACCTGAATTCATCGGTTGAAGAGCCTCGCATTGAAAAGGCCGACGAAAATGGCCAGATTATGCTGGCTTTGCCTGTTGGCCGCAATTATGCCTTTAATGTTTCGGAAGATGGATTTATGTTCTACTCACAATCCATGCGTCTGGCTGATGAAAACTCATTAACCGATCCGTTTATCCTGAACATCGATTTGGAGCCCATAGAAGTTGGTGCCGAAATGGACCTTCACAATATTTATTACGAAACCGATTCGTTTGCCATTCTTTCCGAATCAGAACCGGAGCTTCAGAAACTGGTTAGCTTTTTGAAAAACAACAGCGGTTTAAAAGTGGAAATTCAGGGACATACCGATAGCTCGGGTAATCCGGAAAGTAACCTTGAACTTTCAAAACTAAGGGCAAAATCGGTGGTTGATTACCTTGTTGAAAATGGTATTCCCGGTAGTCGTTTACAATCGCAAGGTTATGGCGATACCAAAGCTGTGGCCACTAACGAAACAGTTGAAGGCCGCCGCTTAAACCGTAGAACAACGATTAAAGTCATCGCAAAATAATGATCTCGGCTTCTGGCTTAATTATGGAGTATTATTTCCGGTAAGGCCAATTAGTATGCTTATATAGAAATTTCGGGGATTTCCCGGATAGTAGTAGCGTGGAGGATTGCCGCCAAACGATGGGGCATTAACAGCAAGCATTGAGGCATAATGCATATCAAAAATATTTTGAATGCCTCCGCGTATATCAAATTTAAAGTTGTCTTTTTTCCCCTGATACCTGATTTCAGCGTTTGTCAATCCAAATGCATCAGAGAAAGTGGAATTGGCATCGTTAACAGGCATCTCTCCGTTATAACGGTACCAGCCGTTTATCGACAAATTTTTGACGGGGATTAACGTGGCACCGATACTAAAGGTCTCTTTTGCCGTTCCGGGTAAAAGATTGCCGGAATAATCGTTTCCAAGATTCACAAAATCGTTAAAATGATAGTTGGCCAATGTGGCGCTTCCGTATAAGGTAAGCAGGGGATTTCTGCGATGCGTGATTGTTACCCAGGTGAATTCGGTTTCAAAACCCGGGTGCACCGATTGTCCGGCATTAACACCAATATAAGCATCTTCGCCGGTGCGGTGTGCAACAAGCAGGTTGTCGATATAAATGCGGTAGTAGCTTGCCGAAAGTTTAAAACGGTTGGTAATCTGGGTTCTGAATCCTGTTTCAAAACTCCATCCCGATTCCGGTTTTATTTCTGGGTTTATGCTGCCTTCGGGCATCAGCGTTTCTTCGAAGCTTGGTGTGGAAAATCCATGGCTGATATTTGCAAAAACAGAATTTTCGTGATTTAAAAGAACGTTAACACCTAAACGTGGCGACAAAACTGGTTTGTAATTTCGGTTGCCCGATTGGTCGCCGTTTTCGGTATAATGATCGGTGTATTTAAAACGGGTGAGGTTGCCGTTCAGCCCGGCAGAAATAAATACGCGCTCTTTAATGTTCGATTCCAGCTGAACAAAGATATTTTCGTATTGCCTTTTTTCATTGTTATCGGAAAGTAACTGGTCGTTGTCATTGTTAAAAGTTTGCCAGTCGTACGTTTCGCGAAACATCTCCAAACCGGTTGTCATTACCAGGCGAAACTCTTCAGTGGCAACAACTTTTTGAATGTAAGCGCGCCAGCCGATATAATCTGACGATTCTTTCAGTCGATTAAACGGACGCAGTTCATCTAGATCGCGGATACTTCCGAAAACACCAATCGATATTTTCCCATCGTTAAGCGTAAAACGGTTAAACGAAGCACCAAACTGCGAGTTGGTATATTCTTCGAAGCCTTTCACCGAAGCCCAGTTTTGTGCCGCACTTTCCGGATCGTTTTTATAGGTTTCCAAATCGAGCGAACTCGGAATATATCCTTTCATTTTAGTGGCTTTTAGCAAAAACTGAAGGTTCGATTTTTCCGAGAAGTTGTAAATCGAATTAATGAGGAGGTTGCCCCGGTTCGTCGAATTATTTTCGCGGTAGCCATCGCTCGATAGCAGTGAGCCAAGTGTGTAAATCTGAAGCTTATTTGTACTAACTCCAGCGGTTAGTGTGTTTTTATACGTTCCGAACGACGCCACTGTAGTCCTGTTCTGAACAAAATCTTTCACCACTGTTTTCGGGTGAAAAAGTAATACTCCGGCCAGGCCGGCACCGTACAAACTCGATGAGGGGCCTTTAATAATTTCAACGCGCTGGATAGCTGAATTTTCAAGGTCTTCCAAAACGGTTTCACCATCGCCGGTGGTTAATGGTATTTCGCCGAAATAGGCCTTAATTTTATTGGTGCCGTATGGCGTTCGCGAGCCAATTCCGCGAATGGTTAAGCGGTTGGTGTTAATGGTGCCGTGGTGCATTAAAATTCCCGGAATGCGGTTTAATGCATCTATGGGAGTGAGCGCATCGCCCGACTCCAGTTGCGCGGGTTGCAGCAAATTAACCGGTGCCGGTGTATTAAAAATATTGTAAGGCGAACGAAATGCAGTAATGGTAATTTCTTCTATCTGGTCGCTTAAGAGCGTTGTATCTTGTCGGGTAAACGGTAATTGTGCAAACACCACCTTCGAAGGAATAAACCCAAAAATAATCAGTAAAGCCAGAAATGTACACCATCTCGTTTTCATGACACGCTTTTTTTGTTCTCTAATCAAAGTTAACAAAAAGTAAGGAATATTTTAAGCCATAAAATGTACGAAAACGAAATGACCAAAATTGTGTTTTTCCGGTTATCCGCTTCGTTTAAACGCTTATCTTTTTTAAGCCCAACAGAAAATCTTCGTTGATGCTCGCGCCAAGTCCGGGCGTGTCGGTAATGGTAATTTTGCCTTTTTCGCCATAAAGAATTCCGCCTTCAACCGGGTCTTCTTCCATCATTAACGGTGTATCAAAATCGAAATAAACAATGTTTTTCGAAGAAAGCGCAAAATGGGCTGCTGCCGTAAATCCCAAACGTGTTTCAAGAAAACCACCAACCTGAATGTGCATTTTTGCAGCCTTGGCAATTTCCACAATTTTCAGTGCTTTAAAAATACCACCCGATTTGCTTAGTTTAATATTGATCAGGTCGCAGGCATACAAATCAATCAGTCGTTTTGCATCGATATGATCGCAGCAGGTTTCGTCGGCCATTATAGGAATTGGGCTAAACCGCCTTATTTCGGGCAGTGCCATGTAATCCCAGCGCGGAATGGGCTCCTCGCAATGTTGTATTTTATAAGGAGTCAACGCTTTTAAAATATCGAGTGCTTCTTCGGTTTTCCATCCCTGGTTGGCATCCAACCGAATCGGGATTTTCGGGCCAATTGCTTCACGTATTTTTTTTATGCTTTCCACATCTTGTTCTTTCGAGTGGCCAAGCTTTACTTTTACAATCTCAAAACCGTTGTCAACAATACGTTTAGCGTCGGCAGCCATCTTCTCCGGGTTGGAGAGACTTACCGTATAATCAATTTGCATCTCCTTGTTGTTTTGCCCTCCAAGAAATTGATAAAGTGGTACTCCGGCCTTTTGTGCAGAGATGTCATACAAGGCCATGTCGAAAGCGCTTTTTATGCTCGAATTACCATAAATAGTTTTGTCCATGGCATGTGTGCATTCCTCAATATTTTCCGGGTTTTTTCCTTTTAAAACCTGGGCCAGATACTGCCCTACAATAAAACAGGTTTCCATGCTTTCGCCATTGATTGTCATAAACGGACTGCATTCGCCAAAGCCAGTAATACCCTGGTTTGTGTGAATAATAACGATCACATTTTGGGCGTGATACATGGCGCCTAACGAAATAACAAAAGGTTCTTTTAATTTGATGGGAGATTGGTAGATATCAATCTGGTTGATTAGATGGTTCATTGTAAAAGTTTAGTTTTTTACAAAATTGATAAATCTTTTTATTAATTTGTATGACAAATAATTTAATTTAATCGATTGACAAATGAATTAAGATTGAAGGAAGCTGATAAGCAAGTTAAAAAAGCGGCATGATAGCAAATAAAAAGCCCGTCAGAATAGCTGACGGGCAGGTAGTTTTGGACTATAGATTTTTTAATCTAAACTTGTTAAAAACGCATCACGTTCTTTCAGGAATTCGGATAAACGTTCAATGGGGTCGCGTGTTATCGCTACTCTTCCTGAGCGGATAAACTGCATTACCTTAAATTGGTTCAACTCCTCGAACAGCGCTTGTGTATCTTCCTTATGTCCGGTCTTTTCAATTACCACATAATCTTTGGTAATTTCAAGAATACGGGCACCTGCTTTACGCACTATCTTTTCAATGGTGTCGCTTTCGTAAATCGGCTCAATCGGAACCTTGTACAAGGCTATTTCCTGGAAAATCATTTCCTCATTGGTGTGATAAAAAGCTTTTAATACATCGATTTGCTTTTCAATCTGGCTAACCAGTTTCACAGCCATCGCATCGGTACAGTGTATTACAATTGTGAATTTGTAAATGCCCTGCAATGCCGATTCTGATACGGTAAGACTGTCGATATTTGTTTTTCTTCGGGTGAAAACGTTTGTGATCCTGGTTAAAAGACCAATGTGGTTTTCGGAATAAACTGTAAGGATATATTCTTTTCTCATTTTTTTAACTTTTTTCGTTATTCAATTTACGAGATTAAGGCTCTAAAATTACATCCGAAACTGATGCTCCCGTAGGAACCATCGGGAAGACATTGTCTTCTTTCTCAATTTTAACCTCCAGTAAATACGGACCGTCATGGTCGAGCATTTTTTTGATACTTGCATCCAGATCCTCGCGTTTGTCAACGGTGTGGCCCGGAATCCCAAATCCTTTACCGATTGTTATAAAATCAGGATTATGCAGCTCGGTAAACGAATAGCGCTTCTCGAAAAATAACTGTTGCCACTGACGTACCATTCCAAGGAAGTTGTTATTCAGTAACATGATTTTAACCGGCAATTTATTCTGTGCAATCGTTCCCAGTTCCTGAATGGTCATTTGGAAACCACCATCGCCAACCACTCCAACCACAGTACGGTCGGGCGCTCCAAGTTGCGCTCCCATGGCAGCCGGCAAACAAAATCCCATTGTTCCCAAACCTCCTGAAGTTACATTACTTCGCGATTTTTTGAATCCGAAATAACGCTGGGCGATCATCTGGTGCTGACCAACATCGGTAACAAGAATAGCCTCATTATTTGTTTTTTCTGATACTATTCTAACAGCTTCACCCATGGTTAATCCAGGTTTTGTCGGGTACAGGTCTTTCTGAATCACCTTTTCGTTTTCAATGGCATCGCATTTTTTAAATTCGTTGTGCCAGTTCTCGTGGTTGTTCGGGTTTACATTGTCGATAAGCATTTTTAAGGCTTTTTTTGCATCGCCCAATACGGCCACATCTGTTTTTACGATCTTGTCAATTTCAGCCGGATCGATTTCAATATGAATAATCTTAGCCTTTTTGGCGTATTCGCTAACCTTACCGGTAACACGGTCGTCAAAGCGCATTCCCACAGCAATTATCAGGTCGGCTTCGTTGGTTAATTTATTCGGCCCGTAGTTTCCGTGCATTCCCAACATTCCAACATTCAGCGGATGATCTGTTGGCAGTGCAGAAAGTCCCAGCAAAGTCCAGGCTGCGGGAATTCCGGTTTTTTCGATAAAAGCTTTTACTTCTTCTTCAGCGTGGCTGATAATAATTCCCTGGCCAACAAACAGCAACGGTTTTTTAGCTTCGTTTATCAACTCGGCAGCGGCTTTAATCTGGTGCGGATCAATACTGGTCTCGGGCACGTAGCTACGAATTTTTGTACATTTTTCGTATTTGTAGTCGAGTTCTCCAAACTGAGCATCTTTTGTTACATCAATTAAAACCGGGCCCGGCCGGCCTGTTGTGGCAATATAGAAAGCTTGTGCAATTACTCCCGGAATTTCTTCGGGTGTGGTTATCTGGTAATTCCATTTGGTAACAGGAATTGACATTCCCACGATATCCGATTCCTGGAAAGCATCGGTTCCGAGCAGCGGCTCAGCAACTTGTCCGGTAATACATACCAGAGGAGTTGAATCGATCATTGCATCAGCGATTCCTGTCATCAGGTTAGTGGCTCCCGGGCCAGAAGTGGCCAACACGATTCCTGGTTTGCCGCTTACACGGGCATAACCCTGGGCACCGTGAATGGCTCCCTGTTCGTGGCGGGTTAAGATATGTTTTACCTCTTTGTCAAAATCATACAACGCATCGTAAACGGGCATAATTGCACCGCCGGGATAGCCGAAAATAGTATCCACCCCTTCTTCCATAAGCGACAGAATCAATGCTTGTGAGCCGGTAACTTTTTTTGCTGTCATATTGTTTGTTTTTTAGGCCGGTGCTGAATGCCGGCTATCAGTTTGTTCTATGTTTTATTCTTTTTTATTTTAATTAGTCTATTAATCTTACGGCGCCCATATCGGCCGATGAAACGAGGCTTGCATAAGCTTTAAGTGCTTTTGATACGTTGCGGACCCGCGTTGCCGGCTTCCATGCTTTTACGCCTTTTGCCTCTTCTTCGTTGCGGCGTTTTTGTAATTCTTTGTCAGAAATTACCAGGTTGATCGAGCGCCCGGTAATGTCGATGGCAATTTTATCGTTGTTGCGAATGAGTGCAATTGCACCACCACCAGCTGCTTCCGGCGATACGTGGCCGATCGACAATCCTGATGTTCCACCCGAGAAACGTCCGTCGGTAATCAGTGCACAGTGTTTATCCAGTTGCATCGATTTCAGGTACGAAGTAGGGTAGAGCATTTCCTGCATTCCGGGTCCTCCTTTTGGCCCCTCGAAGCGAATAACGATAACATCACCTTTTTGAACTTCAGCACCAAGAATCCCGTTTACGGCGTCTTCCTGCGAATCGAAAACTTTTGCTGTTCCGGTGAATTTAAAGATTGATGCATCAACACCTGCAGTTTTTACAATGCAGCCTTTTTCAGCGATGTTGCCGAAAAGAACAGCTAGTCCGCCGTCTTTGTTGTAGGCATTTTCAAAATCGCGGATACATCCGTTGGCACGGTCATCGTCCAGTTCTTTGTAAACACTTTGCTGCGATCCCATAACCAGGTTGCGCCCTCCGCCCGGAGCCGATTTAAAACGGTTTATGGCATCTTCGGTAACGGTATCGCGTTTGATATCGTATTCGGCAATGGCTTCGCCCAAGGTCCTTCCGTCGATGCGCGGAACGTTGGTTTCCATTAATCCGCCGCGTTCCAATTCGCCTAAAATCGACAGGATTCCGCCGGCACGGTTTACATCCTGAATATGATAATGACCGTTTGGCGCTACTTTACACAAGTTGGGTGTAATGCGCGAAAGCTCGTCGATGTCGTTCATGGTAAAGTTTACTTCGGCTTCGTGCGCAATGGCCAGCAGATGAAGAACCGTGTTGGTCGATCCACCCATGGCAATATCGAGTTTCATGGCATTTAAAAAGGCATCGCGTGATCCTATACTTCTTGGAAGTACGGAATCGTCGCCATCGAAATAATAAGCTTTTGTTGCCGCTATAATTTTTTGGGCCGCTTCTTCAAATAATTTCTTTCGGTTGGCGTGTGTGGCTACAATTGTTCCATTTCCGGGAAGTGCCAATCCAATGGCTTCGGCCAAACAGTTCATCGAGTTGGCGGTGAACATTCCCGAGCACGAACCACAGGTAGGACAAGCGTTTTCTTCCACTTTTTGTACATACGAATCATCGATTTTTGTGTCGGCAGCCATAACCATGGCATCAACAAGGTCGAGGAATTTATCGTCAACTTCGCCGGCTTCCATCGGCCCGCCCGAAACAAATATTGCCGGAATATTCAGGCGCATAGCGGCCATCATCATTCCCGGGGTAATTTTATCGCAGTTCGAAATACAAACCATTGCATCCACTTTGTGGGCGTTACACATGTATTCAACACTGTCGGCAATCACATCGCGCGACGGAAGCGAATATAACATTCCGTCGTGGCCCATTGCAATACCATCGTCGATGGCGATGGTGTTAAATTCAGCAGCAAAATAGCCTTCTTTTTCAATTAAACTTTTTACATACTGGCCAATTTCGTGTAAATGAACATGCCCCGGAACAAACTGTGTAAACGAGTTAACTATTGCAATCAAAGGTTTTCCAAAGTGTTCTTCTTTCATTCCGTTAGCTCTCCAGAGGCTGCGTGCCCCGGCCATTCTACGACCCTGTGTGGTTGTGTTGCTTCGTAATGTGTTATGCATACTTTTTTGTCTTTTTCTGTCAGTTGTAACATTAAAAAAGCCTTTCTCTGTTTTGAGAAAGGCTTATAAATATCTTTAGTATCTATACAAATTAATGACCTTTCTCAGTATTTCCAAGAATGACAACGAGTAGGACAATAATATTGATAGATAAAACTTTCATAATTTTTTATAACGATGAAGCAAATGTAAAAATTAAAATTTATTATCAAAACGAATTGAAATCAAAATCCATAAATATGAACGAAATTTAAAGATATTTGAAGAATTACTTCTGAATTGTAATTGTTTCGGTCACAAATCTATCAATTATTTCCAGGTATGATAGGTGTGTGTTTTGAATGATTTTATTAATTTCAGGCTTTACAATAAACGCTAACATAGAACTAACAATGAGCCTGCGGTACCATTCCATATGCCTTATCGGGGTACTTTTTTTATCCGCCTGTGTATCAAAACCCAAAGGGGATATTCTGAAAAATAGTGATTCGGTAAAAATTTATCCCGATTACACCGAAGTAATAATTCCGGCCAATATTGCACCTCTGAATTTTTTTGTGGAGCAAGAAGGAGATGCTTATTATTTGAATATTTTAGGTGAAAATGAAGGTAATTTATCCGTTTCTTCCCGTGACGGAGCATTTCGCCTTTCTGAGAAAAAATGGAAAAAGCTTCTTGACGAAAACCGTGACGCAAAAATCAGTTATCAAATATCGATTGAGAAAGATGGCAAATGGATTCAATTTCCAGAGTTCAGCAACACTGTTTCTTCCGAAAAAGTTGATCCGTTTTTGTATTACCGATTGTTGTATCCGGGGTACGAAAGCTGGACGGAGTTGAGTATTGTACAACGAAGCCTCGAAAGTTTTAAAGAAAAAACCGTCATTCAAAATAATGTGGTGGGGCAAAATTGCGTTAACTGCCATGCTTTTAATAACCAGAATGCGGAAAACTTTATGTTTCACATGCGCGGAAATTTGGGCGGAACTTATTTTGTTGAAAACGGAGATTTGAAAAAGGTAAACCTGAAAACCAAAGAAATGGAAAATGGGGCGGTGTATCCGCGCTGGCATCCGTCGGGAAAATATGTGGCGTATTCAGCCAATAAGGTGGTTCAGCAATTTCATTCGATGAAAAACAAAAAGATTGAGGTTTCGGATTTAAATTCTTCGCTGGTGCTATACGATATTGATAAAAATGAAATGATGCAGGTGCCGGTTGATCCGGAAACGCAATTTATGGATACTTATCCGGAGTGGTCGGCTGATGGAGAGTTTTTGTATTTCTGCCGCGCTGCTCAAATTGCCGAAAATTACGATTACCGGGATATTAAATATGATTTGTACCGTGTTGCTTTCGATCCGGAGCAGCGAAAATTTTCAGCACCAGAGTTGGTGTTCGACGCTGCAGGCATAGGAAAGAGTGTTTCCTTTCCGCGGATATCGCCGGCCGGAAATGTGTTGGTTTTTACCTTGCACGACTATGGAAACTTTTCGATTTGGCATAAAGAGGCCGATTTGTACTCGATTAACCTGGGAAATTTGCAGGTGAAGAGATGTGAAAATAACAGCGATTTTACCGAAAGTTACCACAGCTGGTCGGCCAATAGTAAATGGTTGGTATTTAGCAGCAAACGCGGAGATGGCTTAACGGCTCGTCCGTATATTTCGTTTGTTGATGAAAACGGAATTACCAGCAAACCTTTTGTTCTGCCACAGCAAGATCCCCGGTTTTACAGGGAATTTGTAAAAACATTTAATATTCCTGAATTTGCCATAAAAGACGTTGATCTTACTCCGGGCGAAATTCGCAAGGCTGCGGGAAAAGAAGCCATACAAGCCCAGTGGGCCACTAACTAAATCTATTGAAATGAATTCTGTTCTGCATAAAACCAATATAATAACCCGTTTTCTTCCTGCCGCGTTGCTGTTTCTGTTCGCAACAGTTTTTCTATACCGTTTTGCCGACTATATTTTCTTTTACCAGGAGAAGTCATCCCTGTTTCAAGTCTCTTTTGCTTACCTGAACCAACATCTCGACAAACCGGGGGGTTTCCTGGAATATCTGGGGCAGTTACAAATTGCATTTTATTATTATCCTTTGGCTGGTGCACTGATTGTGGGTTTCCAGCTATTATTAATTGTTTTGATAATTTCGGAAATTGGCAAACAGTTAGGCGCTGAAAATTTTCTGTTTGTGCCATTCTTAGCGGGAGTTCTGCTTTTTTATCTGCAAACCAATTACCAGTATCAGGCCATAAACAACCTGGGGATTTTGGCTCAGCTGCTGCTCTTTTGGGGACTGATAAATAGTAAACCCAGGTATCAGTGGTGGGTGGTAATTCTGATTCCAGCTGTGTATTTTCTTTTTGGAAGCTTCTCTTTTCTGTTGCTAGGATTGTCAACACTTTACTTCCTATACCAAAAAAGTTGGATGAAACCAGCGTTAAGTTGGGTCAGTATTGCGGTTTTCTTTTGGATCGGGAACGAATTCTTGTTTTTTTATACCACCGATTCGCTTCTGGTATTTCCGTTTTCGGTTATCGCTATCGGGGGGCAGCTTGTACTGTTTGGATTGACGGCTTTGATATTGCTGTTTATTCCAGTGTTTGCAAAAATCAGGATTAAAGCAATCGAGCGGATAAAAATCAAGAACATAAAATTGGCCGGACTGTCTCCATATTTGATTTTGGTTTTGCTGGTAATTGCTGCTTTTCAGCATATTGATGAAAAGAGTAAACACTATTTTCACGCCGAAAAATTATTTTACGAGCAAAAATATGATGAGCTGATTCGTTATAATTTTAACGAGCCCACCAACAACAAACTAACGCTGTTTTTAAATAATGTGGCTTTGGCCGAAACCGGACGTTTGGCCGATTCGTTTTTTAAATTCAGGCAAAGCAGCGATGGTAGTACGCTGTTTTTAAAGTGGCAAAATATAGGTCAGTATTTACAGTTTGGTGGTTATTATTATTATGCCATTGGCGTTATAAACGAAGCGCAACGCTGGGCATATGAATACACGGTAATTTATGGCTATACCCCTGAAACGCTAAAAATGCTGATTAAAACCGAGCTGATTAAAGGAAATTACCGAACAGCAGTAAAATACATCTCGATTCTTGGCAAATCGTTGTTTTACAGGGATGATGCGCGCCAATTCAGGAAGTTTCTGAACAATGATGCTGCCGTTTTGAGCGACGACGAATTGGGGAAAAAGAAGCAACTAGATACCAAACTCGATTTTTTTGTAAAAAGCGATACGCCCTGGTTAAACCTGCTGCCTGTTTTAGAGGCCGACTCGAATAACCCGGTTGCATTGCAATATGAACTGTCGTGGCTGATGCTTCAGAAAGACATGAAAGGAATCGTAAACTTGCTTCCGGCGATGGAAAATGCGGGTTTGAAAGAGATTCCTAAAAATGTTGAAGAAGCTGTGGTTACCTATAAATTAATGCGGGTAGGAGAGATGCCCGGGCTAACGAAGCTACAAATTGATTCCAAAACCGAACAGCGTTTTCAACGGTATTACCAGCTATATCAGCAAAACCAGGCGAGCAAACGTAAAGCACAAATTGCGCTGCGTGATTTTGCTGATACGTACTGGTATTATGTTTTTTTCAATTAACGGTTTTCCTCACTTTTTTTGTTGATTTCTAATTGAAATTATCTCGATTTTAAGTGTTCGTCGTTGTTTTTAAATAACAACATAAATGCAACAACAAGTACCACCGAGCTTAGGGTGGTTATTCCCCAAATGGCATTCCAGTTATAACCTGCATCGCTTTTAAAGTTGGCTATCAATTCGCTGCAAATAAAGTTGCCAACCAAAAGGCCGGCACCAAATGTTACCAGGAAAATAAAACCCTGTGCCTGCGATTTTAATTCGGCAGGAGCTTTTTTATCGATATAAATCTGGCCGCCAACATAAAAGAAGCCAAAGATTAACCCGTGAATCAAAATTCCGATAAAATACATCCAGCTTTGGTTGATAACACCACCGGCATAAAATGAAAAGTAGCGAATGGTTAAAGCAATCAGACCAAAGATCATTACTTTGCGTAAGCCCAGCTTTTTAATGGCCAGCGGAACCAGGAGTAAAAATCCCATTTCGGCCAACACGCCCCAGTTCATGGTTATCGAAATGTATTTGGTATTGATGTTTAAAAGGAACTCAGAAAAAAATGAGTAATACATGGCAAAGGGAATCATCGAGAGGAAAGAGAAGGCAATAAAAATGGCAAAATTTTTATCGCGCATTAGCTCAACTGTTCGCAAACCAAAAGCATCAATTAACGAACCTTTTTGCCCTTTGGCCGGAGGTGGTGTATTTGGCAAGGTAAGGTTTACGAATACGGCAACGATACTTACTGCGGCACCGCAATAAAAAGGAATATTCGTTCCGTCGAAATCAAAGCCCAGGAAGCGAATAAAAATAACACTGAAAATACCGGATGCCACCCAGCCTATGGAGCCAAACACCCTTATTTTTGGAAATTGTTCGGATGGAATGTGCGCCATTGCAATAGAACTGGTTAAACTCCAGCTGGGCATGTAACCCAACATGGCAATCAGCAGAAAAATAAAGAGCAAATCGGGTTGATTTGTAGTTCCGGCAAGCAACAACATAACAGCATTCAGCAAATTTAACGAGGCCAACACTTTTTGTCCCGGGAAAAAACGATCAGCCAGCATGCCAATTACCGGCGAAACGATACAGCCAATAGCCATTGAACTTAAAATCATCGATTTTTCGAAACTGCTAACATCGAGGTTGGTTAAATAAGCAGCCAAAGGAACCCACCAAACAGCATACATCATGTATTGGAGGAGCATCATCAGCGACAGTTTTAGTTTAATCATTACAATAGGATTTTAGGCAATGGGCAAATGCCACTGCATAGGTTTTAGCAATATTATTAATTTGAGAACCGTTAACCTTTTCAGGTTCAGATAAGTTTTATTGAATGTTTGGTAAAATTCAGCTTGTATTTATTTATGTTCAGTTACTGAACTTTGTCTTTCTTATTGTGAAAAATACTGAAAGAACAGGTAGATATAAAAAGACCGGCAAACTGAGCCGGTCTTTTATATACTAACTAAACTAAACGACTAGTTGTAACCGGGATTCTGTTTCAACTGTGGAGCTTTGTTTATTTCCGTACGTGAAATAGGTAACCAGTAGTTGGCATCCTTCCACGCTCTTACATCAGCATCTGATGAAGTGTCGTAGAACCATTCGTGGCTACCATCTTCGTAATGGTAGATTTTCATCGGGTGAACAGTTTTGATCACGTCTTCTGCTATCATCCATTTACGAATCATATACCAGCGGTCGCCTTCTCCGAAGAATTCAACCATTCTCTCGTGGCGGACCCATTCTCTGGCTTCCGCCTGGTCAGTTGTCATTTTATCAGGTAGTCCTGCACGGTTACGAATCATATTCAGTGCTTCCATACCTTTTTCAACTTCGTTCAACTCAATACAAGCTTCGGCATAGTCTAATACTACCTCGGCGTATCGCATTTCAATCCAGGCATTTTCGTTGTTAAAGTATTGCCCAACGGTTGCCGGATCCTGGTATTTTTTTATGTAATAACCGTTTTTAGTACCGTTCCATGCTTCAATTGGACCCTGGCGGGTATCAACTCCTGATGCTTTTGTGCTACCATCGGCTGCAATATAATAACCGGTTTGAACACGATTCTCGGGGTCGAAAGCTACTGCATCTGTTGGACGCTCGATCCACGGTGCACCATCAAAAAGAACGGTTGCATAAAAGCGAGGTTCTCTTCCAACGTATGGATTGATTTCCGGATCAGCTGCTAATTCTGCAGCTGTAGCTTCGCGTACTTCTTCGTCTCCCGGATTGTATTTATCCCAAACGAAAGGACTACCATCGGCCATTTCAAATTCGCGAACAGCGAGTTCGTTCGGACCATTGTTTCCCCAGTTGTGGTACCCATTTGGGCCCCACCATCTGTTTTGTGTGGTTGTATTTCCTTGCGATTGCAGGTGTTGCACACCCCAGATCGCTTCATCATCCCATTCTCCTTTTTGTGTAAAAAATGTTAAAGAAGTTTTTCAGAATAAGCTTCAACATCTGCTTCGGTTAATGGAGACGGAGGATCGTCGGTTCCACCGGTTAATGAGTAATCTCCATGCATTCCGTCCATGATTTCTTTGGCTATGGTTTGCGCTTGAGTCAGTAATGACTCTCTGCTGTGCGACTGGAACGAAACCAGCGGATCATTAGAATAGGCACCGTGCATTAATTCTCCGGTACTCCAGCTTAAAATTCGTGATTTTAATGCTGCAGCTGCACCTTTTGTGGCACGTCCCTGTTCCATTTCGTCTTTGGTTGGAAGTCCGGCAATTGCCTTGTCAAGGTCGGCGATAATAAAATCAAGTGTTTCATCTAACGAAGACCTGTTAATAGATAAGAAATCTTCACCTAGTTCAAATGGCTCGTTAACCAGTACCAAACCACCGTAAGAGCGCATTAAGTTTACATAGTCGAAAGCACGGATAAAATAAGCTTCGGCTATATATGTAGCCAGTAGTGCTTCTTCTCCGGAATTCTCGGTAGGCACGTTTTGTGCATTTGCAAGAAATACGTTTACGTTTTTAATATTGCTGTATAAGTTCCACGTAATCCAGTTAAAACGCCAGTTTCCAAAGTGTCCTAATTCGTCGGGGCTCATAATCCCTTTCAGAAACGGATAGCCGCTCGGACGGTGTATGCACAGTAGCTCGTCAGTAGCTCCGGCCAGAAGGTCTTCCCTTAACCCCAATAACATATTGTTATCAACGCCAATATAGTCATAACATCTGCCCAAATATGCTTTTGTTAGGTTTAAGTCTTCAAAAACAGATTCCTCGTTAAAAGCATCAACCGCTTTTTGGTCGAGAATATCGTCGCATGATGTTGTTGCAATAATCAGCGTCAACACCAGTATCGAACCTAATATTTTTTTCATATTCTTCATTTTTCAAAATTCATTAATTACTAAAATGTAACTTTAACACCAAGCGCCAGCGTTCTTACGGCCGGGTAGTTCATAGGAGCTCCAATTTCCGGATCGAAATTTTTCTGAGCAGCATAAATCAGGAACAGGTTGTTTCCTGCAAAATATACCTGAGCTCTTGAAATTCCCAGGTCGCCAAATACCTCGTTAGGTATGGTATAGGTGAGAACGGCATTTTTTAAACGGCAATAAGCCATGTTGTCCAGGTGGTATGTACTCATATTGTTATCAAACGACCAGTATAAGTCATCGCGGTTGTAGGCTCTTGCTACATCGGTATTGGTGTTTTCAGGTGTCCAGCGATCGTCGAAACTCCACTGGAAGTAGTTACCTGCTTCACCACGACGTCCGTCAGCAATGTTCATACGGTAATATTTGCCCTGGCCTTGTGCCAGTAACGAAAGGTGCCAGTTTTTGTAGTCTAAGTCGATAGATAAACCGTAAGTAACTTCCGGCATATCGGTTTGATCAACAAGGATTTTGTCGTCGCTGGTAATCGATCCGTCGCCATCTACATCGCGGAAAATAACATCTCCAGGTTTGGCGTTGTCCCAGGAAGGATATCCGTCAACAGCTGCCTGATCGGCAAAAATACCAATGGCATCGTACATTAACCAGGCTCCGTAAGGGTGTCCGGTGCGTTGTTGCCAGGGCTCTGCTCTTTCCGGCTCGTCCATAAATACCACTTCGTTGTGGTTGTACGAGAACTGGCCGGTAAGGTCGAGACGAAGATCGGAAGTAATATTCTTGTGGTATCCGGCTTCCAGCTCAAAACCACGGTTATCAACTTCTGCAATATTCTCATCAGGTAATGCCAATCCTGTAAATTGTGGTACTGAAGCATCTCTTGAAGCTAAAATATCAGAACGTTTGCTGTAGAAAACATCAGCATCGAACGAGAATAAGTTATCAAGAATTTGCGATTCGAAACCAATGTTGTAAGTCGTTTGTTTTTCCCAGGTAATATTTGGGTTTGCCACACCATCTTGTTGTACAACGGTTTCAACCTGTTTTCCTGATCCCATGGTTAAACCGGTTCCCAGAATGTATTTATTCATGAACTGGAAAGGATCACCCGGGTCCATACCCATTTTACCATACGATGCCTTCAGTTTGAAGTAGTTGATGGCAGATAAATTATTTTGCCAGAAACTTTCTTCCGAAGCTCTCCATCCCAGCATTAAACCAGGGAAATTACCCCAACGGCTGTCAGGAGGGAATTTTAACGAACCATCGCGACGGAACAGTGCTTCAACCAGGTATTTTCCTGCATAACTATAGTTGGCACGACCAATGATTGATTTGCGCGCATAAATCCAACTCCAGCCCCAGTTATCTTTATCGGTATCGGAACCTGCATCGATAGTTTGAACAACGTCTGAAATGTAATATTTGCGGAATGCTCCCATTTCATTTCGGCTTTGGTCAATCTGTTCATAGGCACCGAAAATTGAGAATGAATGTTCACCAAAATCACGTGCATAGTTGAAATTGAAGTTGGCTAATTTTCGAATCTTCCTTTGGTAGGTTTCAGCAAGTTCTGGAGAAGAGTATCCACGTTTAGCAGGAGTTAAATCCATATCGATGATATATCCCTCTGAATCATAGGTTGCTGAATCTTCGTTTTCAGTGTATAGTGTCCATGGTTTACGGAATTCTTTTCTATACCAGTTTGATACATCGTAAGAATAATATCCGCTAAGCGTTAAACCTTTAATCGATGGCGGTGCAATTGTTGCCTTAAAAGTTAACTGGTTGATGTAGTCTTTCTGATCGTCGTAACCACCTTCGAAAGTTGAAGTAACAACAGGGTTGTCACCGTATTCAATATCCGGGCCGGGTAATCCGTTTGGCCAGAACGACCAACGGGTAGGCAGCAAACGGGTTGATTGACCATAAATATCGCCTGCACCTTTAGTTGGGTACATTTTGTTATTCAGGAAACCTGCATAATCAATCGAGGTGGTTAACCAATCGGTAATAGGAAGTTCCAGTTTTGCACGCAAATTATATTGCTTGTAATTGGTTGATTCCTGCTCGTATATTGCTTCTTCGTTTTTATAACCCAACGATACGTAGTAATACATTCCGTTACTTCCACCGTCGATACTGAAATTGTGTTTGCTGGTGGTGGTCCAGTTAGATACAAGGTCGCCAACCCAGTCGCTATTCGGGTGTTTCCAGGGGTCTCTGCCGCTGTAAAACAAGGCGATATCTTCATCAGAATACGTACGCTCTTTGTTTTCGTAGTCCTGGTATTCACTCAACATTGTGGCATAGTCGCCAGCGTTGGTTACTTCAGGAAGAATAGTTGGAGACATAAAACCCTGATAGAACTGGTAGTTCATTCTTGGTTTTCCTGATTTTCCCCGTTTGGTAGTTACCAGAATAACACCGTTTGCTGCCGATGATCCGTAAATGGCAGCCGATGCATCTTTCAGTACCGATACACTTTCAATGTCAACAGGGTCAACATCGCCCAGCGAACGGCCAGGAATTCCATCAATAACCACAAGCGGAGCTGTAAGCTCAGGATTGTCGTTTCGGTCTCCTAAAGTGGTACGTCCACGCACAAGAATAGTAGCGTTACTCTGTCCCGGCTCGCCGGTTGTTTGAATACCGGTAACACCACTCATGCGGCCCGAAAGGGTGTTGGTAACGTCGGCAGCAGGAATAGCTTCAATTTGCTCTCCGCTAACGGTTGCAACCGAACCTACTACATTGGCTTTTTTCTGCGAAGCGTAACCTACGGCAATAACTTCTTCCAAACCGATTGCTTCAGCCTCGAGAGTAATGTCGATGATTGCTTTGTTGCCAATGTTTACTTCCTGTGTTCTCATTCCTACGAATGAAAAAACCAGCACTTTGGCATCTTCAGGAATACCGGTTAAATTGTACTTACCGTCAACATTGGTTACAATACCTACGGTTGTTCCTTTAACGATTACCGATACGCCCGGAAGAGGCATGCCTTCTTCGTCGACTACAGTACCCGAAATGGATTTTTCCTGCTGACTGGCGGAGCTGACAGCAGATGTTTCCTTACTTGCTTCCGGATAAACAATAACTTGTCGGTCAATAACCTGGTAAGCGAGATGGTGTTGTGGTAAAATTTCATTTAAAATTTCTTCAACACGCGCATCTTCAGTCGTTACCGACACTTTTTGATTGTCGTTTACAACGTCGTTGTTGTAAACAAACTTGAACTCGCTTTGATCAGCGATGGTTTGAAATACTTCTTTCAGGCTGGCCTTTTTCATTTTTAAATCGAACTTAACCGATTCAGAATACGTGCTGGCCTGTACACTAACAACTATCGCCAGTAACAATGCCATGGTGACACCGGCTACGCGACGAAATTTTGTTAGCCATCCCGATGAACAGGAAAGCTTAGCATTAATGCATTTTTCCATACAATAATAGTTTAGTTTGTTAAACAATAAAATTTAGTTCATTTAAATCTCCCTTGTAAAGAGTTGATCAGACTCACCGGAAGATTTTCAGTTTTGTTCTTAATTCATCATTTCAATCGTGTCTTGTTTTATTTTATTCTATAATTATTCCGTTATTATTTATTTTGTATTCAAATGTTTTGGCCACGCTCAGTAATTCGAGTATCCTTTCCAGCGATTCTTCTTCAAATTCGCCTGAATACTTAAAGTTGCCTGTAACTGAATCGGAAACAAAAATCCGTGTTTCAAAATGGCGTTCCAGTTTTTTCGAGATGCTAAACAAATCTTCATCGTAAAACCGCAATATTCCATCGCGCCATTGAGCCGGTTTGCCCAGGTCGGTGTGCAATAGCTTCATTTTGCCGGTGTTGGTGTGGTAATAAGCGCGATCGCCCGGATTCAAAATAGCGGTATTGTTATTTGTATTCGGATTTAGCTGAACCTTGCCTTCGTATAGCGAAATCTCATGAATATCGTCGGTAGGGTAGGCAACAACATTAAAATGGGTTCCCAAAACTTTTGTTTTAAGGTTCGAGGTTTCGATAATAAAAGGCTTTTCAGCGTTTGGTGCAACTTCAAAGTAAGCTTCTCCAAACAAGGTGACTTCTCTTTTGTCGCCAATAAACGGTTCGCTGGCAATTAACAACGACGATGAGTTTAACCATACTTTGGTTCCGTCGCTTAAGGTTATATTTTTAATTTCTTTGGCTCTGCACCTGTACTGGTTTAATGTGGGCGCCTGTTTTCTTTCTATTAAATAGTTTATTGAAAATGCCATTGATACAATTAATAATATAGTAGCTGCAATTCCGATCCATTTCCATTTACTGGTTTTCGGACTTTGGTGATATGTGAATCCGAGCTTTTTTTCAGTTTGCTGTATTATAGTGTGTTTCTTGGCTTTTGGGAAATATTTCCTCCAAAAGGTGTTAATTATGGAATAGCTTCGTGCAGTGGATATATGTTTGTCCATCTTATCATTAAGAAGACCATCTTCTTCTTCGCTGATGGATTCTGTTAATTCTTTTACAATAAGCTCGTAGATATTGTCTTTCTTCGTCATCTTTTGTCTTTCTATCTAAAAAGACGTTTGTATTTTATTCTATACCTAATTCAACAATAAAAAAATCAATAATAATTAATTTCTAAGGTAAGAGGGCGGGAAGTAGGTTTGTACGCCGAGCGCTTTTACCATACAAAGGAGAATAAACTGGCTTGTTTTAACGGCGAATTTTTTGCTTTGTTTTTCTTATCAATGCCCAGCGCTTCGGTAATTTTTTTGAGTGCGGTTACCAGGTGGTTATTCACTGTTTTTTCTGAAATGTTCATTATTTCAGAAATCTCGCGGTGTTTAAACCCATTTATTTTTGCGAGCGAAAAAGCTTCTCGGCATTTCGGAGGCAGTTCGCCAATGGCTTCGTAAATTTTATTTAGCATTTCTTTTTCTATCGTCTCCTCGTCGGTACTTTCTACCGCGGGGAAAAGAAAATCGTTGTATTCGTCGATGAATACAATTTTTTCATTTTTCATTTTGCGGAGATGCGACAGGCAGCTGTTTTTTACTGCAATAAAAAGGTAGGATCTGATATTATGGATGTTGGGTAGTTCTGATCGTTTATGCCATATCTTAACATAAACATCGCTTACCAGTTCTTCGGCAATTACCTGATTGCGTACAAAACTTAAAGCGTACTGAAGTAATTCATCGGAGGTGACTTCCATTAATAACTGAAAGCTGCGGGTGTTACCTCCGGCAATTAACAGTTTAGTTTTTTGATCGTTTAGCATCTAGTTATAGCTAGTTGTGTAGCTCTTCTATCAAAAAGATACACTTTAGTTTAGTTTAATTAAAATAAAAGTAGTGAACCTGAACGTAAAAAAAAGTATTTTTACATAAAATGATTTGTTTAGTTTATTGATATGGTTCTGTAATTGCCATAAATAGTGGCTTTTGGGTGTTTTGCAACCGTTCGGTACTGGTAGGTAATTTTTTTGTTTTTTACCGGAAGCCTGAACATAAATACGTTATCTGTTATTTCCAGATTTTTAGTTTCCGTCCATTGATTAGCAATGAGCTCATCAATAAAGTCCGGGCGAACACGATATTGAAAACAAACGTTAAGATTGTTTCCGTCGCCCTGTTCAATAATTTTACCGTTAAATTGTATGAAATTTGTGCTGCCTGATGGTATGATTTGTGCCTCTTCGGTAGCAACTACAGGCGGATGAAACGCAGGCCGGACATTGGTAATTTTTAAAACAAGCGGGTAGTTCCATTTATTATTGTTGTATAAACGCTGTGCGCGCACACACGAAATGTGCAGGCCATCTTCTTCCTGGTTAAAAAATGTAGTTCCATTTGTTTCCGGCATGTATTCAACACGTTTTCCCGATTGCCCCAGCACTTCAACATTGGAATTTTCAGTAGTACCAACCGATTTCAATACAAATTCGCGACGTTCGCCACGCGGCCATTCCGTTTGTTGGGTAAGAATGGCATAAAGTGTTTTGTCTTCCGGTTTCCAGGTAAACCAAATATTTTCTTCGTTCGGAATAATCCACGGTTTTGTTGCTTCAATTGCTTCGCCGTTAAGGAAATTCCAGGCGGCAATTTCGCGCAACAGGTTTTCCTGCTCTTCGGCAACTGCACCATTTGGTTTTGGCCCTATATTGAGTAGTTGATTACCTCCTTTTGCGCGTGTTTCAACCAATATTTCAATTAGCCGGGCACCGGATTTATATATTTCGTTAGCCGGTTTGTAAGCCCATTGCGTTCCCATGGTTAAACATGCTTCCCACGCATCGGGAAGCGGGGTGCCGGGCAACGTTTGTTCCGGTGTTTCCATGGCGCCGCGGGTAATTACCACATCGGGGTGAAGTTCCCACGCTACTTGTTTGCATTTTTCAAGTAAAGGTCCTTCGCCTCCATCGTAGAAAAGAATATCGATATCGCCATATTTGGCCATTAGTTCAATGGTCTGAAGTTCATTCAGCTCCGCATATTTGTTCATAATATGCTGAGGAATGTCGTTGATGTTTGTGCGGCGGATTTCGAGCCCGTTTTCATGCAGGAAATGAAAATCTTCAGGAGAAAAATAAAATCCAACAGCCAGCCCTGCCTCGCGCGTAGCTTCTACATATTCTTCCAGCAGGTCTTTTTTATAGGGCGTGTTGGTAATGTTAAAGTCGGTGGTTTCGGTGTCCCACATGCAAAAGCCGGAGTGGTGTTTTGTGGTGAACACAATGTATTTCATTCCGGCCAATCTGGCCAGAGTTGCAATTTCTTTGGCATCAAAATCTTTCGGGTTAAACGTTTTTGGAAGCTCGTTAATGTAACGGTCCAGGTAATCTTCAGATGCTCCAACCATCGAATGGCTGATTACAACTCCCAGTTGGCTGTCGAAACTAAAATGGATGAACAGGCCAAAACCGAGATCGCGAAACCATTCAACACGTTCGGGTTTGTTCAGGTTTAGTACTTCGTTGTTTGGTGTTTGTGCCCATAAAGCTAACGAGAATGTTAGTAGCAGAAATGTTATGCCCGACTTTATCATAGTAAGAAAGATTGATGTTTTAAGGACTGTTAATGTACTAAAAAATAGCTGGCGTGCAAGTTCTGAAATGGGGATGTTTTTTTTGAGAAAAGCAATGTTTTGCTAATCAGGACTATACATTTTTTATACAATGAAATAAAACCATATCGACTGGAAAAAACCAAAATTTCTATTAAAATACTACATTTGTAATATGTAGTACATTAAACGTATTTACCACTCGACCAAAATTTACCAAAATGGATGAAGTCTTTAGAAAAATCGGGAGCAAGTTAACGCTGAGCCAAAAAATTGAGCGCAGAATTGAAGCTGCTATTCGTGAAAAAAAATTGCCGGTAGGATCAAGATTACCAACCGAAAGAGAATTGTGCGAATCGTTTGGTGTTAGCCGAACAGCATTGCGCGAAGCACTGCGTAGGCTAAGTGCACGAGGATTGGTAGAAATAACAAAAGGCAGCGGAATGACGGTTACCGGGTTAAAGATTGACGATGCCATTGAAAACCTGAACTTGTATTACGACATGCAGTTCGACCACAACCTGATTGCACAAATTATTGAAGTGCGCAGGTTATTTGAGCCCGAGATTGCCGGCCTGGCAGCCAAACAACGCACACAAAACGATTTAAGCGATATTCAGGATAATATTGAAGCTTTTAAAGCCTGTAACCCTGATAATATTCAAATGGAAGCCGATTTGGACAATAAATTCCATTTGCTTATTGCAAAAGCAACGCATAACCCGATTGTACAGATTTCGATGGAGCCAATATATTCGTTGCTGCCACGTATGAGAAACCTTATTTATGCAAATGTGGAAGGCGAAAAAGACATTACTCTGGAATATCATCTGAAGATTTTTGATGTAATAAACAAACAAAAAAGCGACGAGGCAGCAGAGCTGATGAGAGTGCATTTGCGCCGTACAATGGAAATCTATCAGAAATACCTGCACAACTCTTATTAGCATAAAATGGTTGTATGAAATTTTTAACTGGAGTTTTTTTTATTGGGCTGGCATTATTTGTTTTTGCCTGTCAAAATAAAAACAGCGAAGTGTTCAACTATCAAAATTATTTATCAAAGGGAAAATTCAAAGAAGCCGAAAGCAGGTTGAATGAGCAACTTGCTGATGACCCGCAGAACGACAAGTTGCTGGTTCAACTGGAAACCATTCGTCGTTTACGAAAAGAGTTTCCTTACACGCAGGCTGATGTAAAAGAGCAGTTGCGCGAATATTTCCCGGATATCACCGACGAAGACCTGAAGCAATGGGAAAATGCCAGGCAGTTGGAGATGCGTGTTATCGATGGTGAAAAGCGCTATTTCTCAAGGTCGGTGAGTAACTTTTTTCGTTTGAATGAAGCCGCGGGAAAAATAAGGGAAGAAAAAAACGGGAAAGCTTACGATGGCGTGGAAGATTTTCAGCAAACCGTTATTCCGCAGTGGTTTAAAAAAAACATGGAGCCACGCACGCCTTTTGCTCCGCAGCGAATAAAAGTAAATTATACGATTACCTTGGATGCCAATGCCGTGCCGGATGGCGAACTGGTAAAATGTTGGTTGCCCTATCCGCGAACCGGATCGGAGCGTTTGCCGAAAGTGGAATTTTTGGAGGCCAGCCAGGGCGATTATACTATTGCTCCGAACGAAACCATGCAGCGAACCGTTTACATGGAGAAAAAGGCAGTGCAAGATGAGGAGACCGTTTTTCAAATCTCCTACCTGTTTGAATCCGCAGCACAGTGGTTCGATATTAAACCGGAAGAAGTTCAGGCTTACGACAAAAACTCTGAACTATATAAAAAATTTACTGCCGAGCGTTTGCCGCACATCGTATTTAACGACCACGTAAAATCGTTAGCTAAAAGTGTTGTTGGCAGCGAAAAGAATCCGGTAAAGCGGGTCGAATTACTGTATTACTGGATGAACGATAATATTCCGTGGGCCGGTGCGCTCGAATATTCGGTTATGTCTTGTATTCCGTGTTATGTGCTCGAAAACAAGCACGGCGATTGCGGTATGCAAACCTTTTTGTTTTTGAGTATGGCCCGCAGTCTAGGAATTCCGTGTAAATGGCAAAGTGGCTGGTATTTGTTACCGCAAACCAAAAACCTGCACGATTGGGCCGAAGTGTATTACGAAGGAGTGGGTTGGGTGCCGGTAGATCCATCGTTTAAACTGATCGATTCAGACGATATGCGTATAAAAGAGTTTTACCTGAACGGACTGGATTGTTACCGTTTGGTGGTAAACGATGATTATGCCTGCGAACTGGTTCCGCCTAAAAAGTTCTACAGAAGCGAACCTTTTGATTTCCAGCGTGGAGAGCTGGAGTGGGAGGGCGGTAACCTGTATTTCGACACATGGGATTATCACCTCGATTTTGAATATTTGCCGGCTACCGAAAACTAATCGTATATTGATGTTTAGTATGAATTTTTAATGGGTTATTCTTCGGAAACATCGCTTTAAAATTTATATTTGTAATATGTAATACAAATCTTGTAAGGCAATGAAATTTACTCACATAATTTTTCTATTCTTTTTGCTTATGGCATCTTGTACGCAGCAGCAGCAATCATCACACATTGAGCAACAAGTTGATCAGTTGATCGATCAGCAAATTAAAGATAAACGTGTAGAATACTGTAAAGTAAGTGTTTCTGAAAAAGATGGTCAGACGGCGATAACCGGAGCCACCGTTTCGAAAACTACCTTTGATGCGTTGAAAACATTTGCATCGGAAAAAAGATGTGACTTTTCTGTTGTCCTGTTGCCCGATGACACTTTTAGCGAAAATCCGTGGGGCATTGTAACTATCTCGGTTTGTAATATTCGGAGTAATCCAAGGCATTCAGCCGAAATGTTAACGCAGGCCATTTTGGGAACACCTGTTAAAGTTTACCGCAAAGACGATGGCTGGTATTTAATCCAAACGCCCGACCGTTATTTTGGCTGGGTTGACGGCGCCGCGATTGTCGTAAAAAGCAACGAGGAAATGGTGGAATGGAAAGCCTATAAAAAAGTTCTTTATAAAAATCAATATGGTTTTGCCTATGCTGAAGCGGATGCGAAATCAAGCATCGCAACCGACCTGGTACTGGATAACTTGCTGACTGTGGCCGATGAAACAGCCGGATTTTATAAAACTGTTTTGGCCGACGGGCGTGAGGCTTTTGTGAAAAAAGACGAATGTATGGGCCTTGATAGTTGGTACAATAAAAGTGTTGCAGCAAAAGATGTGCTGGCAACGGCCCAAAAATTTATGGGTGTTCCGTATTTGTGGGGCGGTACTTCGGCAAAAATGGTGGATTGTAGCGGATTTGTTAAATCGGCTTATTACAATTACGGAGTAATTTTGCAACGCGATGCATCGCAGCAAACTTTATACGGAGAGTTGGTTGACACGCAAAATGGCTACGATACATTAGCGCCCGGTGATCTGGTGTTTTTTGGACGAAAAGCTACTGCTGACCAACTTGAAAGAGTTACTCATGTTGGTTTGTTTTTGGGCGATCAGGAGTTTGTTCACGCATCAGGAAAAGTGCGTGTAAACAGCTTGAATCCCGACAGTGAAAAATATACCGGGCATTACGAAAAAGGCTTTGTTCGTGCCCGCCGTATTATCGACAATGTTGATGGCGATGGAATTGAGTGGGTGGTCGACAACGTGTTTTTTAAACAGGTTTTACCGGAATAATATCAAGAATAAGAACACATGCAATTACGTTTTAAACCTTTTGAACTTCAGTTAAAACACACGTTTACACTAGCCACAAGTTCGCGCACAACCACACCAGTTATGTTGGTTGAGTTGGAACACGATGGGCTGATTGGATACGGCGAAGCTTCGATGCCGCCGTATTTGGGCGAATCGCACGAAACAGTTGCCCGATTTTTGAAAAAAGTGGACTTGACGGGTTTTAACGATCCGTTCCGTATGGACGAAATTCTGGAATATGTAGATCAGTTGGAGCCCGGAAACCGCGCGGCAAAAGCCTGTATTGATATTGCATTGCACGATTTGGTAGGTAAAATACTGGGGCAGCCCTGGTATAAAATATGGGGATTAAAACCGGAAAACACGCCCTACACAACATTTACCATTGGTATAGATACGCGCGAAGTGGTAATTGAAAAAACCAAGGAGGCTGCCGAGTTTAAAATGCTAAAGGTGAAGATGGGGCGCGACAACGACAAAGAGCTGATTGAAACCATTCTTTCGGTTACTGATGTGCCTTTATGTGTGGATGTAAACCAGGGCTGGAAAGATAAACATGAAGCGCTGGAAATGATTCACTGGATGAAGGAGAAAGGGATTGTTTTTGTGGAGCAGCCCATGCCAAAAGAACAGCTGGATGACATGGCCTGGCTAACAGCACACAGCCCGCTGCCAACGATTGCCGACGAAGCTTTTCAGCGCATTTACGATATTCCGAAATTTAAAGATGTTTACTCGGGTATAAACATTAAGCTGATGAAAAGCACCGGCATGCGCGAAGCAAAGAAAATGATTGATGTGGCGCGGGCTCTTGATATGAATGTAATGATCGGGTGTATGACAGAAACTTCGTGCGCCATTTCTGCAGCCTCGCAATTATCGCCACTTTGCGATTGGGCCGATCTTGATGGTGCCTTGCTAATTACCAACGATGTTTTTGATGGGATGAAAGTGATTGACGGAAAAGTTACTTTGTTCGATCTTCCGGGAATTGGCGTGGTTAAGCGCTAATTGGTTCGAAACCGCTTAGCGCTTATACAAAAAAAAGAACCGAAAAACTGAGTCGTCAGTAGTTTCGGTTCTTTTTTCTTTTGTAAAGACTTTTAACTGTCTTAAAGCGATTTCTGTTCTTTTTTCTTGTAGTTATCGAGTACGGCCCGAACTGAACCGTGCAGGAGTAAAAGGCGTTTGGCTTCTTCAAAATCAATACCCAGTTCATCAACGATCATTGTCGATCCGCGCTCAACCAGCTTTTTGTTTGTGAGCTGCATATCCACCATTTTGTTGCCTTTTACGCGTCCCAGTTTTATCATCAGCGAGGTGGTGATCATATTCAACACCATTTTTTGTGCTGTTCCGGCTTTCATTCGTGTGCTTCCGGTTACAAACTCGGGGCCAACAATGGGCTCTATGGCGATTTTTGCCACCTTTGCAATTTCCGAGTCCGGGTTACAGGTGATGCAGGCCGTAAGCAGTCCGTTGTTGTTGCCATCTTTCAGGGCGCCAATAACGTAAGGTGTACCTCCCGATGCTGCAATTCCAACAATGGTATCACGCTCATTCACCTGAAACTTTTGCAGGTCTTCCCAACCACCATGAATATTGTCTTCAGCAGCTTCAACAGCTTTGCGAATGGCGCGGTCGCCACCGGCAATAAGACCGATTACAACGCCATCGGGCATGCCATATGTAGGTGGTATTTCCGATGCGTCAAGAATGCCCAATCGTCCGCTGGTGCCGGCTCCCAAATAGAACAGGCGGCCACCTGACTTGATGCGGTCAACCAGTTGGGTAACCAGTTTTTCTATCTGTGGAATTTCTTTTTGTACGGCAATATGAATTTTTGCATCCTCGTTGTTTATTCCCGTTAACAGCTCTTCAACTGTCATTTGGTCGAGGTTGTCGTATAAAGATGATGATTCTGTAACCCTCATTTTCTTATAAATTGGTATGAAATTTTTTTAGACCGTTTATCGGTTTGTCAATAATATTTCCGATCTCTATTTTCCGATTGAATGCGACTTCTTTTAGTAAATCTGAATAGTGGTACGCAATAGAACCCACAAAGTTTACTGTGTAGTTCTGGTAGTTGTTATAGCGCTCAATGTTTCGGAAAAAGAAATCGGTAAAACTTCTTTTAATCAGGTTTTGAACGTAAATATGATTTCTGTTTTGGTTAAGAAAAACTGAAAATTTAGCCAGGTAGCGACTGGGGGACGATTCGCGATAAACAGAATTTAAAACATCCGCCATTTCCAGATGCAGTTCGCTTTCCATTTTTTGTTTCAGGTCTTCGGGAACGGCACGTTTAAAATAGTCGTTCATAAGAAGTTTTCCCAAATAAGCGCCACTTCCTTCGTCGCCCAAAATAAAACCCAGCGTTGGAACTTTATCTGTAATTTCCGATCCGTTGTAAAGGCACGAATTGGTTCCGGTGCCCAGTATGCAGGCTATGCCCGATGATCTTCCCAAGAGCGCGCGTGCGGCTCCGAGAATATCGTCTTCAACCGATATTGTTGCTTTTGAAAATACTCTTTTCAGTGCATCTGAAACAACGTGGTCGGTTTTTCCTTTTATGCATCCCGCACCATAGAAATGTACTTCGCTCACCTCTTCTTTTTGGTCGTTGGTGAATGTGCCTGAAAGAGAAGCAAAAATTTCTTCTGTTTGCTGGAAGAAGGGATTAATCCCGTGGGTGCTAATAATGAATTCTTTTTCAGGATTCAAAAACAACCAATCGGTTTTTGAGGAGCCACTGTCTGCTATTACAATCATTCTGATATTGTTGATTTATTTTCAGAAATTTTCTGTGACAAATGTACAAAATCTTTTCTAATTTGTAATATGTAATACAAATTTTGCCTACATTTGTTGCCATTGTCTTAGTCGGAAACTATGAAATGGGCATGTTAATGGATTCTTGCCATTCAAAAATGACTAAATTTAAATTACGAATTCCATACGGTGCTAATCGAGTAAACAATTTTGTCGTATGAAAAATTTAAACCTGACTAAATCCCACGTGCTTAAAGTAAGCAAGAAAATGGTAAAATTCCTGTTTTTCTTGTTCTTTCTTCTCTTTTCTACTTCTGTAAGTGCTCAGCAAAACGAATCGCTGAAAGAGCAGGTAAACAATGTGCTAACGCAAAAAAGCAGTTCGGCTTTCTACGTGGGTAACGAAAATTATATAAACGGAAAAAGGGTGGCGCTTGACACTGCATACTTTTCGCCAGACAATGATACATTGTACCTCTATTTTGATAAAGCGCTGGCAGAAATGCCTTTTCGGGAAAGTAGTTTGCCGGTAGTGCAAGACTCCATCAGAGCGGTCTTGCCCGATTCTTTACAAAATATTCCTTTAAAAATATGGGCCAATCAGTTGGCGTTAGAAGAACTGGTTCCGAATTATTACAGAAACGAAATTTCTGTGGATAAAAACAGGCTAACACCCGAAGCGCGACATCGAAAAAATGTGGTTAAAAAATTACGCCCTTATTCGATTTCGGAAGGTTTGGATGGAGCAAATATTGCCTTGTGGAACAGCCATGGCTGGTATTACGGACCTGCCCGCGACCGCTGGGAATGGCAACGTGCACGTTTATTTACCAACCTCGAAGATATTTCGCCGAGTTCGTTTGTAATTCCTTTTATTATTCCGATGCTGGAAAATGCCGGTGCCAATGTTTTTAATGCCCGCGAGCGCGACTGGCAGATTCACGAAGTGGTTGTTGATAATGACCAATCGACAGGGAAAAGCAAATTCAAAAAACCACGAAAACGCAACGATGAGGATAAAGGATTTGTTTATTCTGAATTCATACAGGGAACAACAAATCCTTTTCAGGAAGGGACTGCAATTCAGTTTGATAGTAGAAATAAACCCAATGTTGCTACTTATATTCCTGATTTTCCGGAGGCGGGAGAATACAGCGTTTATGTATCGTATGCAAAAGGTGATGGGCCGGTGACTTATCGTGTAACGCATTCGGGTGGTGTAAGTGATTTTCTGGTTGACCAACGAATGGGCTACGGAACCTGGATTTATCTCGATAAATTTTATTTCAATGCAGGAAAAGATAAAAAGGCTGCTAAAGTAGAGTTGATCGCCCCGGAAGGCGAGGGAAAAACATTTTCGGCCGATGCTGTACGTTTTGGCGGAGGAATGGGAAATATTGCGCGCAATGGAAGAGCAGGCGGATTGGCACGTTATTTTGAAGGTGCCCGTTACAACCTGCAATATTCCGGTGCGCCCGACACGCTGGTGTGGAATCTGCACAACGGCGAAGACGATTACAAAGACGATTATATGAGTCGTGGTGAATGGGTAAACTGGCTGATGGGGGCGCCATTTGGCCCGACCAAAAACCGAATGGCTCCGGGATTGGAAATCCCTATTGATCTGGCTTTTGCATTTCATACCGACGCCGGAATTTTGCCCGACAATAAAATTGTGGGGACCTTGGGCATCTATTCAACCGACCGGGATACTTCTGTTTTCCCCGATGGACAATCAAAATACGCCTCGCGCGATTTGACCGATCTGATACAAACGCAGATTGTAAGCGATATAAATGCCGTTTATAAAAGCAACTGGACGCGCCGCGGAATGTGGAATTCGCAATACAGCGAGGCCTACCGTCCACAGGTGCCGACCATGTTACTGGAGTTACTGTCGCACCAAAACCTGGAAGATGCAAAATATGTGCTGAACCCTAAATTTCGGTTTGATGTTTCGCGTGCCATTTACAAAGGGATGTTACGTTTTATAACATCGCAAAACGGGCAGGATTACATAGTGCAGCCTTTGCCGGTTGATCATGTAAACGCCCGGTTCACCAACGGAAATGCCGTTAAGTTAGCATGGAAACCCGTAATGGATGAGCTGGAGCCAACAGCTGTTCCAGAAAAATATATGGTGTATAAACGAATTGGCGACAATGGTTTTGATAACGGAACATTGGTAACCGAACCGGAAATTACCTTGACCGATCTGGAGCCCGGTAAAGTTTACGGATTTCGGGTAACTGCCGTTAATGCCGGCGGTGAAAGTTTTCCCTCGGAAACAGTGGCAGTAGGTAGGGCAGAAAACAGCAAAGGACAGGTTTTGATTGTAAATGGTTTCGACCGCACTGACGGGCCGGCCATCTTTGAAACCGATTCGTTGGCCGGCGTTTGGCGTTTCCTCGATCATGGAGTGGCTTATGGTTACGATGTGTCAACCACCGGCGATCAGTACGATTTTGAGCGTGAATCGGCTTGGTTGGATGATGATAGTCCCGGTTTAGGAGCGAGTTATGCCGATCTGGAAACAACCATTTTCAGAGGCAATACCTTTGATTTTTCATTGGTTCACGGCAAGAGTTTGCTGGCCAATGGTTATAGTTTTGTAACATCGAGCGATGAGGCAGTGGAGAATGATCTGGTTGTTCTTAAAGACTATCAACTCGTTGATTTGCTCTACGGCGAAGAAAAACAGACTTTGTTACCCGGAAAAGATTCAGTTCCTTATTTTGAAATCTACACCGAAAAAATGCTAAATGCGCTTTCGGAATATGCCGAAAATGGTGGAAACATATTCATGTCGGGAGCGTATGTAGGAACTGAAATCCCAAAAGAAAAATTGCAAAAGGAACGAATTGGTAATCTGCTTGGGTTTAAATGGCGAACAGATCATGCGGTAAAAAACGGGCAGTTTTATTCCGTGAATTCAAATAGTAACTTTACCGGAACGTTCAACACCGATTACGTTTTGGAGCAATACCCGGTTGAAGCACCCGATGGAATAGAAGCATTTGATGAAAACGGGAAAACGATTTTCCGATACGCAGAAAACGGAATTAGTGCAGGTGTTTATTACGAAAGCAAACACAAATCGCTGGTGCTGGGCTTTCCTTTTGAGAGTGTAAAAGGGCAGAGTGAGCGTGATGCCTTAATGCGTGAGATACTTAGAATGTTAAATGAATAAGTAAAAAACAATTTATAATGACTAAAATTAACTGTTTCGTACCCGCTGCGGCATGGTCGCAAGTAGCGGAAATGATTGGAGAATTACAGGCCAATCCTTCAGTAAATAAAATATTTTTACCCGAAAATGTGGCCAAAGAAGCCGGCGAAAAGGCAGAGGCTTTTTCCTTTGAAACACTAACTTCTACCGATACCGTAAAAGCTATGGCTGCTTTGGCAGAAGGTGTGGATTACGTTTTGTTGCTTACAAAAGTAACGGCTGTAAAGCTGGGGCAATTTGCCATCGAGCGTTTGGTTGACACCGCAGAATTAACCGGCGCCGTTAAAGTGTATTCCGATTATTACGAGGTGAAAGAAGGCAAACTGGCCACACATCCGGTAATCGATTACCAGCAGGGCAGTTTGCGCGACGACTTTAATTTTGGGCCATTGGTGTTGTACAAAGCCGATGCATTTACAACGGCAGTAAAAAATATGACACAGAATTTTGAACACGCCGGAATGTATTACCTGCGTTTAAAAGTGGCACAGCAGGGCGAATTGTTCCGCATTCCTGAGTTTTTATATACCATTGATGAGACCGACAACCGCAAAAGCGGCCAGAAAATATTTGACTATGTTGATCCGAAAAACCGCCAGGTGCAGGTTGAAATGGAGCAGGCTGCCACCGAACATTTAAAAGATGTAGGCGCGTGGTTGAGTCCTGATTTTACGCCGGTGGAGTTGGATGAAAAGGCTTTTGCGAAAAAAGCGTCAGTAATTATTCCGGTGCGAAACCGCGAAAAGACTATTGCCGATGCTATGGAATCGGTATTGATGCAAAAGACGGATTTCGATTTTAACCTGATCGTTATCGATAATCACTCCACTGATAAAACCACTTCAATTGTTCAATCTTTTGCAGATAAAGATGATCGCGTGGTACACCTTATCCCGGTGCGCGAAGATCTTGGAATTGGCGGATGCTGGAACCTTGGAGTTCACGATTCGCGTTGCGGAATGATTGCTATGCAACTCGATAGCGATGATATTTACAAAGACGAAAACACGCTGCAAAAAGTGGTTGATGTTTTTGAAGCCGAAAAATGTGCCATGGTTGTGGGCACCTATCAACTGGTGAATTTTGATTTGGAAGAAATACCACCGGGTATTATCGACCATAAAGAGTGGACACCAGACAATGGAAAGAACAATGCCTTACGAATTAACGGTTTGGGAGCGCCGCGTGCTTTCTATACGCCGGTGCTGCGCGATGTGAAAATTCCGAATACCAGCTACGGAGAAGATTATGCAGTTGGTTTGGCTATTTCACGAAATTACCAGATCGGCCGTATTTACGACAATCTGTACCTGTGCCGCCGCTGGGACGATAACTCGGATGCAGCCCTGGACATTGTAAAAATGAATGCGCATAATACGTACAAAGACAGGATACGTACTATCGAGTTAAAAGCCCGCCAGAAGAAAAATAAACGCTCCCTTTAGTTCTCCAATAGGGAATGCATGAAGATGAATAAAACAAATTTATAGTATATCAAATTCCTCCCCTCTGGGGAGGTTAGGAGGGGCTTTATGTCAATTACAATAGAAATAAAACAACTGCTTGCCGATCAGAAAACGGAATGGGAACTGGCAGGAAAAAACTTCGCCGGACTGGAAAATGTGCAGGTGCGCGAATTTCAGTTCGACGGATTTTCGGTAAAAGTACAGTTTAACCCCGGTCGAATTGTTTCGTCGGCAGCCAAAGTGGATAAAAAGTCGATTGAAGCGCGCCCGTGTTTTTTGTGTGCGGCCAACCGACCGGCGGTGCAGCGCGGCGTAACTTTTGGCGATTACGAGGTATTGGTCAATCCATTCCCGATTTTTCCGGAGCATTTTACAATCCCCGCCTTTGCGCACACGCCTCAGCAAATAGAAGGAAACTTTAGTGATATGCTTGATCTGGCAGAGGTAATGGAAGGTTTTACCGTGTTTTACAATGGGCCAAAATGTGGCGCCTCGGCACCCGATCATTTCCATTTTCAGGCCGGAAACGCAGGTTTTATGCCCCTTGATGAAGAAATGGTCGCATTAAAAGAAAAATATGGTGATGAGTGGGAAAAGAACAAGGTGAATTTTTGCGCCATAAAAGACGGTCTTCGCAATTTTTTGGTGTTGGAAGCGGCCGATAAAATGGCCATAACCCATGCTTTTTCACACATTTATACTGAGCTGGAAGCTTCACAAAGTGATGAGGAACCAATGCTGAATATTCTTGCCCAATATATCGGTGGCGGTTGGCGCGTTTGGGTTTTTCCACGTGCGCTGCATCGTCCGTCGCAGTATTTTGCCGAAGGCGAAGAAAATATTCTGATCAGTCCGGCCTCGGTTGATATGGGTGGTGTTTTAATTACGCCACAGGAGAAGGATTTTTTTAAGATCAGAAAAACCGACATTGAAAGTATTCTAAAACAGGTTTTGTTGCCTGTTGACCAATTTGATAAACTAACTACAAAACTTAAGCAATGAACAGACCAAATATTCATGTAGGCATAATGAGTGCCGATAAAATCGATTTTAAATTTCACGGCGAATACCAGTTGGTGGGGACAAAACATACTTTTTCGGGAGATGGATCAGTATGTTTCGAAAATGGAACGCTTCAACTTGCCGACTCCAAAATCAGTGGCGATAAATTGTATTTTATGCCGCTCGACAAAGGGAACTCGGAGTTTGAATTAAAAGATGTTACCATCGGTGTAAATTTTCACTGGGAGCAAAAGGAAGATCAGAAATTTCAGGGAGCACTGAAGTTTATCATCGAAGAGGGCCAAATTACTGCTGTAAATATTTTGTCGATCGAGGATTACCTGATCAGTGTAATTTCATCGGAGATGAGTGCGAAAAGTTCGCTCGATTTGCTGAAAGCGCATGCCATAATTTCGCGCAGCTGGTTAATTGCACAAATTGAAAAGCAGGATAAACTGACCGATGCAGGAGAAGCGTATGAAAGCACTTTTAAATCTGATGAGGAGTACATAAAATGGTACGACCGCGAAGACCATACGAATTTCCATGTTTGTGCCGACGATCATTGCCAGCGCTACCAGGGAACTACGCGTTCGCACAACCCGAATGTGGTGAAGGCGGTGAACGAAACGGCCGGCGTGGTACTTTCCTATAACGGTGCGATTTGCGATGCACGTTTCTCGAAATGTTGCGGTGGTATTGCCGAGCTTTTTGAGAATTGCTGGGAGCCTGTAAATCATCCGTATTTAACGGCAGTAATTGATAATCCGGCAGCTCCAAAAGGTTTTGAAACCGATCTGACTGTGGAAGAAAATGCCGTTCCGTGGTTAAAAAATGCACCGGAAGCGTTTTGTAATACCGATGACGAAGAGGTGCTAAAACAGGTTCTGAATGAATACGACTGGACTGCCAAAGATTTTTACCGCTGGACAGTGGAATACAAACAAGATGAACTTTCGGCATTGATACTGAAACGCTCGGGGCATGATTTTGGAAAAATTCTGGATATGATTCCGGTGGAACGTGGTGCGTCAGGGCGCCTGATAAAACTGAAAATAGTTGGTTCGAAAAAGACTTTGACAGTTGGTAAAGAGCTGGAAATCCGCAGATGGCTGAGTGAGTCGCATTTATACAGTTCGGCATTTCTGGTTGAGAAAGAGGATGTGGTTGATGGAGTTCCCGGCAAAATTGTTTTGCACGGAGCCGGTTGGGGGCACGGCGTTGGACTGTGCCAGATTGGAGCGGCCGTAATGGGCCACAAAGGTTATAAGTACGACGAAATTCTGAATCACTATTTTAAAAATATTAAGCTCGAAAAACGATACTAGCATGATTAAACAAGCTGTCCTTTTGTTCGTATTTGTGTTGGCTGCGGCAAGTGTTTTTGCACAGCAGAAAGTTATTCGCATCAATCAGTTGGGCTACCTGCCTCAGTCGGTTAAGGTGGCTGTTTTTCTTTCAACAGAAGCGGAAAACGCCGGACAGTTTCAGGTGTTTGATGCCTTAACCGATAAGCTGGTTTATGAGGCGAAAGTAAAGCAAGTTGATGGCTCCGATTGGGGAATGAAGGCCGCTTTTCGCCTTGATTTTTCTGCAGTAGAAAACAGAGGCGGTTATTACCTGAAGTTAGGCGAAACCCGTTCTCCGGCTTTTCAAATTGCGTCGGATGTGTACGACGGAACAGCCGATTTTCTGTTAAACTACATGCGCCAGCAGCGTTGTGGCTACAATCCGTATTTGCAGGATTCATGTCATTTGCACGATGGAATAATTGTGGATCATCCAACAAAAACAGGACAGAAAATTGATGTGACTGGTGGTTGGCACGATGCCTCGGATTACCTGCAATACCTTACAACATCGGCCAATGCTACTTACCAGCTGTTGTATGCCTACGAGCAAAATCCGGCGGTGTTTAACGATGAATACCGGGAGAATGGTGAGTCGGGAGCCAATGGAATTCCTGATATTCTGGATGAAGCCAAATGGGGCCTCGACTGGCTGGTGAAAATGAATCCGTCGGCCGGGGAAATGTACAACCAGATTGCCGACGACAGAGATCACCGCGGTTATCGTTTGCCCAATAAAGACACGGTGAGCTACGGGCTCGAAGGAGAATATCGACCTGTATATTTTATTACAGGGAAACAGCAGGGGGTGGCTGAGCATAAAAACCGCACTACCGGAGTTTCGTCGAGTGCTGCAAAATATGCGTCATCATTTGCTTTGGGATCGCTGATGATGAAAGAGTTTTACCCGGAATTTGCCGAGCAAATAGCCGCGAAAGCTGCCGAAGCCTACACGTTTGCATTGAGCGATATAGGCGCTTGTCAAACAGCCTGTAATGTGTCGCCGTATTTTTACGAAGAAGCCAATTACGTGGACGACCTTGAACTGGCGGCCACAACTTTATATCAGTTAACCGGTGAGGCTTATTACCTTACTGAGGCCAAAAAATGGGGTAGCGTTGAAAATGTTACTCCGTGGATGTCAACAGGTTTTGCGCGCCACTACCAGTTTTATCCTTTTGTGAACCTGGGGCATGTAAAGCTGGCCGAAAAGGATGAAACTTTTGCCACTTATCTGAAACAGGGATTAACGCATCTTTATGATCGGGGAAAGGACGATCCTTTTCTGAATGGAATACCGTTTATCTGGTGCTCGAATAACCTGGTGGCAGCAGCGATTACACAGGCCCGTACCTACGAAGAAATTACCGGCGACCGATCGTTTGCCGAAATGGAAGCCGCCTTGCGCGACTGGCTTTTTGGCTGTAATCCGTGGGGAACAAGTATGATTTGCGGATTACCAGCAGGTGGTGATAATCCGGAGGAGCCACATTCCTCCATCACCAAAATTTTGGGTGAAACCACTTATGGCGGTTTGGTTGACGGGCCGGTTTATAATTCAATTTTTTCAGGGCTTATTGGTATCGAAATTCAGCAACCCGATCCGTTTGAAGCTTTTAACAAGGGCAAAGCGGTTTACCACGACGATCTGGGGGATTATTCATCGAACGAACCCACCATGGACGGAACAGCAAGTTTGAGTTACTATTTGTCGTCGATGGAAAAAATGGGAAGGAAGCAGCAACAGAATTACAAAAAAGATGAACAGGGCGCTATTCGTTATTTCAATACAAACGAAAAAAATATTTACCTTGTATTTTCGGCGCATGATAAAGCTGAAGGCGCAGCGCATATCTTAAAGACACTCGATAAAAAGAACAGTAAAGCATCGTTCTTTTTTACCGGCGACTTTTTACGCGACAATCAATTTCAATCTACCATAAAAAAAATAATCAAAAGCGGCCATTATTTGGGTGCACATTCCGATAAACACCTGTTGTATTGCGACTGGATAAAACGAGATTCATTGCTGGTTGACCGTACCACTTTTGAGCAGGATTTAAAAGAAAATTACAAGGCTTTGCAGCAATTTGGTATCAACCGCGAAAATGCAGGCTGGTTTCTACCACCTTATGAGTGGTATAATTCCGCCATTGTAAACTGGACTTCAGCAATGGGATTGACGACAATCAATTTTTCGCCCGGAATACGGAGTAACGCCGATTATACCATGCCCGATATGGCGAATTATATGTCGTCTGATAAAATCTTTAAAAGCATTTTAAAGGTAGAGGAGGAGCAGGGGTTAAACGGTGCAATTATGCTCATTCATCCCGGAACGGAGGAAAAAAGAACGGATAAATTTTATCTTCGTTTGGAAGAACTGATAGAAACATTGCAGACAAAAGGATACAATTTTAAACGATTACCATAATTCAACAAATAAACCGATCAACCAGCATGGCTAAAACAAAAACTCAACGCAATCCGTGGTTTTGGATTCCCACACTTTATTTTGCAGAAGGATTACCCTACGTAATTGTAATGACCCTTTCGGTGATTATGTACAAACGCCTGGGCATATCAAACACCGATATTGCTTTATACACCAGCTGGCTGTATTTGCCGTGGGTGATAAAACCGTTGTGGAGCCCGATTGTGGATTTGCTGAAAACCAAACGTTTTTGGATTGTAATCATGCAGTTGGTGGTTGGCGTAGGCCTGGCCGGAGTGGCGTTTACCATTCCTGTCAGTAATTTCTTTCAATATACGCTGGCGTTTTTCTGGTTGCTGGCTTTTAGTTCGGCCACTCATGATATTGCTGCCGATGGTTTTTATATGCTCGGATTGAGTCAGGGCGACCAGTCGTTTTTTGTGGGCATCAGAAGTACGTTTTATCGTTTTGCCATGCTTACGGGGCAGGGGCTTTTGGTTATTCTTGCCGGTGCTTTGGAAACGGCAACCGGCTTGGAGCCGTTAGAGGTAAATGTAACCGCACAGAATATTCCTGTTCAGGAAATTTCGTTTAATCCTGAAAGCTATCAGAAGTTGCACGAATCGGGGTATATTTATTTTGTGTCGGAGAACGAGGTGAAAGTGCCCATTGGTTTGGTTTCAAAAGAACAGGCTGCTGACATTAAACGCAAGGTGGATGAATGGAACATCAGCAATAACTTTTATGCCAGCGAAACGCCGGTAGCAACAAAAGATGCCGGCTGGTGGACACGAAAAGTGTCAACTCCTTTAAAAGAAACGTTAAAAGAAAAATTCAATAAAGAAACGGTTGATCGGAGTTCGGAAGTTGGTAACCTGGCCATCATTCCTATTCAGCTTTCAACCTTACCAAAGGCAGGCGAAGAGGTGGTGCTGAATTTTGGCTACGAAAAAGGCGATGCCAGTATAAAACTGGTACATACTTACCGTTATGTGTTTAATGAAACGAATTGCGACAAACCTGCTTTTGCCGTTGTGCAACTCGATCCGAAACTGAAGAAAGCCACACAGGCTACTTTTGTTGGGCGCTCGGGAAATATACGTTTTTCATGGTTGGTGGTTATGGCCTGCATTGCCGTTTTGTTTGTGGCCTTTTCGCTGTATCACCGTTTTGCATTGCCGCACCCTGCAAGCGATGTGGCCAACAAAACCGAAGGCAAAAGTGTGTTGGGCGAGTTTTTCGAAACCTTTGCTGCCTTTTTCCGCAAAAAGGAAATTGTGTCGATAATGTTGTTTTTGTTGTTGTACCGCCTGGCCGAATCGCAGCTGGTGAAAATGGCCTCGCCGTTTTTGCTCGATGCCCGCGAAGCCGGAGGACTGGGACTTACAACCGGCGATTTGGGTTTGGTGTACGGAACAGCCGGAATGATTGCGTTAACAGTTGGCGGTATTTTAGGCGGGATTGTAGCCTCGCGCAAAGGACTAAAACACTGGCTGTGGTGGATGGCGCTGGCCATTAACCTGCCTAACCTTTGTTATTTGCTGCTGTCGTTGTTCAACCCCACATCGTTGTGGTGGATTTCGGCCGCGGTAGTGATCGAGCAGTTTGGTTACGGCTTTGGTTTTACGGCTTATATGCTTTTCTCTATCTATGTTTCGGAGGGAAAACACAAAACCGCACACTACGCCATTACAACCGGATTTATGGCACTGGGAATGATGATTCCGGGAATGTTAAGCGGTTGGCTGCAGGAAATCATCGGTTACCAGAGTTTCTTTGTTTGGGTGATGATCTGTACTATCCCGATCTTTTTGGTGTTGCCTTTTGTAAAGGTTGATCCGAAATTTGGAATTAAGGATAGGGAGTAGTTTTCCGGTTTTTATAACCGCTAAGCGCATAGTTTGCACAACAAAAGGTTCGCAAGGGATGTCATCTCTCTGAGTTTTTTATAGAGAGATGACATCCTTATTGGTACTGCAAGGATTTTACTATCCCTGCGGGCTTGCTGACCGTCCTGCAGGGGTTTGTACCGTCCTGCAGGGGGTGGCCCCTTTCCTGCAGCGCAGGGAAGCAACAAAATGTTGCAGGAAGCCTAAAAGTGCTGCAGGATTGTCAAAAAGTGCCGCAGGGCGGGTAAAAACCATGCAGGGAGAGCCAAAAGCGCCGCAGGACGCTAAAAAGTTCGCAGGACGGGAAATAATCCCGCAGGATCGGGATTTTTTGTGGACTTTTGGTTAAGCGCTAAGCGGTTTAAAACCGCTAAGCGCATGGTTTGCACAACAAACGGTTGGTAAGGGATGTCATCTTTCTGAGTTTTTTATAGAGAGATGACATCCTTGTTTGCACCTGAAATGGTGAGTTTTCGTCCTGAAAGGACAGGTAATTTTAGCCCAGGGCATCGCCCTGGGGATATTTGCAGAAGTGATATCGGGCTGAAAGCCCAGCTTAATAACCGGCCCTTTCAGGGCGATGAGCCAACAGACTGTCGGTTTCCCAAGGCGTCGCATTCGCTTTGCCGTTGGGTTAGAATAAATTGGGCTTTCAGCCCGGTAATATTTTCAATGTTTGGTTAAGCGCTAAGCGGTTCAAAACCGCTAAGCGCATGGTTTGCAGAACTAAAGGTTGGTAAGGGATGTCATCTTTCTGAGTGTTTATAGAGAGAGATGACATCCTTGTTTGTACCAGAAATGGTGAGTTTTCGTCCTGAAAGGACAGTTTATACCGATTTAACAACAAAATGTCGCATACTTTCACTTCGTTCAGTCTTCTCCTTTGTTGTATTATCGGCATTTACCATTGTAAACTTTCTTATTGCCATGCGGCAAAATAAAGTACAATTGGTATAATTTTAGCCCAGGGCATCGCCCTGGTGATATTCGCAGAAGTGATTTCGGGCTGAAAGCCCAGCTTAATAACCTGCCCTTTCAGGGCGATGAGCCAACAGACTGTCGGTTTCCCAAGGTGTTGCATTCGCTTTGCCGTTGGGTTAGAATAAATTGGGCTTTCAGCCCGCTGATATTTTCAATGTTTGGTTAGCACTAAGCGATTCAAAGCCGCTAAGCGCATGGTTTGCAGAACAAAAGGTTCGTAAGGGATGTCATCTTTCTGAGTTTTTTATAGAGAGATGACATCCTTGTTTGCACCTGAAACAGGACGTGAATTTTTCCTACAGGACGGCCATTTTTTGAAACTTTGTCAGCCCCAAGGCCCGTTTTGCGACAAATCCGCCGATAACAATTTGTGGAAAGCTTTTTGATTAGCCTTAGTCTTTATAACTTTGATAAAATGAACGACAAAGACCTTAAAATAAAATACGATACCATTTGCCAGCATTTGGCTGAGCGGAAATTGAAACCGGCTTTCGATTTGCTGGAAAAGCTGATTCGTGAAAGCGGCCTGCTCATTCATCTCGACGAATGGCGCAACCTGGAGCAAAACTACAGCTACATGCTAAAATATACGGTGGAAGGAATTCAGGATCCCGAGCGCCAAAAAGTGTATCGGAAGCTGATTATTTCGGTTTTTGAGCTGTGTGACAAACTATATGATGAGCTGAGGATGAAATTATCATCGACAGTTACCTACGAGAAAAAACGTGGTTTTAATACCACTCTTCAATTTGATACGCTTTTAGAGGAACTGGAAGATTTTTACCTGCAGGAACAGCTGGTTTCGCTGGTTGACGATGCCGAGGTGCAACAGTCGTCGAAGCGGATTAGCGCACGCGATCATCAGCAAAAAATGGTGACTTTGTTCTATTTTGTATGGTTTCAGAACGAATTAAACGACGAGCATCGTTCATTTTTAAAAGCCTTTTTAAACAGCGAATTGATTGAGAAGTCGTATAAGTCGTTTATTGTTTCGGCCTTGCTTATAAGTTTGTTACGTTACTTCGATGAGGCCAAGTTTTCGGTGCTTTTTGATGCCTACGAACACGAACTGCCCGAAATCAATCAGCGGGCAATTGTTGGCTTGCTCATTGCTTTTTACCGTTACGACAGTCGCTTGTCGTATTACCCGGCAATAAGCGGCCGGCTGAAACTGCTGAACGAAAACCCCGATTTCAAACACAACCTCGAACAAATAATTATTCAACTGATCAGAAGTAAGGAGACGGAAAAGATTCAGAAAAAAATTACCGATGAGATTTTGCCGGAGATGATAAAGATTAGTCCGAACCTGAAGGACAAAATCAATCTTGACAGTTTGATGGACGAAACGCCTGGCGAGGATGAAAACCCCGAGTGGGAGAAGATATTTGAAGATTCGCCGGGACTGATGAATAAAATGGAAGAGTTTTCGGAGCTGCAAATGGAGGGCGCTGATGTGTTTATGAGCTCGTTTGCCATGCTGAAAATGTTCCCGTTCTTCAGCGAATTTACCAACTGGTTTATGCCGTTCTTTACCAAAAATCCGGAGATAGATTTTGTGGTCAATCGCGCCGATTCGGTTACCGACCAGTTTCTGAAAGCCATTTCTGCTGCGCCGGTGTTGTGCAATTCCGATAAGTATTCGTTCTGCTTTAGTCTGCAAAATATTCCGGCTCAAAACCGCGAATTCATGGCGGAAGGATTAAAGGCCGAAATGCAACAGTTTGACGAACTTCAAAACGATGAGATTTTGACTGATCCGGGTAAAAAGGCGGCCTTCATTTCAAATCTGTACATTCAGGACTTGTACCGCTTTTTTAAACTTCATCCGCGCAAAAACGATTTTGAAGACATTTTTAACTGGCGTTTCGATTTTCATAACAAACAAATGCTTGGCGAAATGCTGAAAGAAGATGCCGGCATTGTTCGAAATATTGCCGAATACTATTTCTCGAAAAATTATTACAACGAGGCCGCCGAAGTATTTAATTACCTGCTGAGTGAGGAGAAAAGCGGGGAGTTGTACCAGAAGCTGGGTTACTGTTACCAAAAGCTTGGCGATTTTGAACTGGCCCTGAAAGCGTATAAAAATGCCGAGTTGTTTGAGCTGAATAAAAAGTGGAACCTGAATAAAATAGCTTTGTGCTACCGCAATTTAAAACAACCGAAAAAAGCGCTGGAATATTACCGCGAGATAGAAATGCTGGATGAGGAGAATTTGAATGTTCAGCTGAATATCGGGCATTGTTTGCTGGAGCTGGATCGTTTTGAAGAGGCTTTAAAAACTTATTTTAAAGTAGAATACCTGATGCCGGAAAACAAGAAAGTGTGGAAACCTATTGGCTGGTGTTCGTTGGTGGCCGGTAAATTTGAGCAGGCCGAAAAATACTTCAAAAAATTGATAGATGACAGCCCGAACAAACACGACCTGATGAACATGGGGCATGTGCAGTGGTGTTTGGGAAAACGAAAAGAGGCGCTGGATTATTACAAGCAGTCGATTGTTAAAGCCGAATTTACCGAGCGTGCTTTTTTCGAGGTTTTCCACGAAGACCTGCATTATTTAATCAAGTTGGGAGTTGATAAGGATGATGTGCCGATTATGCTCGATCAGCTGCGGTATTTTGTTGAAGAATAGCCGGGGAATATTGAATGATGATTAACGAATGCTGATTTTAGATTTGAGAAAAAGACCGTTCGTATTTTTCAATCGTCAATCAGTATTCGTTAATCGAAATTCATCATTCAATCTATTTCATCCACTTTTTCATCGCCTCAATATTCATTTCGTTAACGATGTTTTTGGCTTGCGCGGTGTACAAAAATTCCAGCTCTTTGGCAAAGTAAGCTGTAACCTTATCGCGAACCATTTTCATAGTGGCGTTCAGCATTTTATTTTCGGTGGTAAATGCTTCGGGTAAGATCGCAACTGTTGCAGGCAGCCAGCGTTCGGGAAACTCTCCGTGGTACTTGCCGCCTTTTTTGTATTCGTTAATTTCTTTCTGAATAATTTCTATTGCTGCAGTTACAGCTTCGTCGCTGCCTTTTGCAATGCCGTGGCGTTTAAGCTCGCGGTTAATGGCTTCCATATCGGGCACAACCATGCCAACCGTGTAGGGATTCTGGTTGTTGTAAAGCATTACCTGTTGAATGTATGGCGATTGGTCGACCAGTGCTTCTTCAATACCTTCGGGGCTGTATTTTTCGCCATCGTTACCAATTAGCAAACTTTTAAAACGGCCCAGAACATAGAGGAAATCATCTTTTCCCATATAGCCCATATCGCCGGTGTGTAACCAGCCGTCTTTCAGGCTGTCGGCGGTGGCAGTTGGATTGTTCCAGTAGCCTTTCATAACGTTATCGCCTTTAATTACAATTTCACCTTTTTCGCCTGTCGGAAGTTCGTTGCCATTATCGTCAAGAATTTTTATCTCGAGATTCTTCACCAGTTTGCCCGATGAGCCAAAAACTACGTCGTGCGGCACATTCGACGAAATAACCGGAGCAGCCTCGGTAAGGCCATACCCCTGACAAATGGGAAGTCCCACAGCATAAAAGAAACGTTGTAGTTCCACATCGAGTAAAGCGCCGCCTCCGATAAAGAATTTCAGATTTCCGCCAAAACCTTCACGAACTTTGGCAAACAGAATTTCGTCGAATAGCCAATACAGTGGTTTCAGGAAAAATCGCCAGCCTTTGCCGCGGTTGTTGCCATAGCCGTTGTGGGCATACGCCACTTTTAAAGCAAACTGAAAAACTTTATACAGGAATTCTCCTTTTTTGCGAATGCCTGCTTCAATGTTTTTCCTGAACGTTTTTGAATAGGCCGGCACACTCATCATAAGCGTAGGTTTAATTTCCTGTATGTTTTTCGGGATATTCCGGAGGGTTTCCATTGGTGAGTTACCAATTTCAACCGATGCAATACTTGCTCCTTTGTACATAAACACATACAGACAGGTGGTGTGCGCAAAGGCATGATCCCACGGTAAAATGGCTAAGGTAATCCATTCCGATTGCATATCGAGCAGCGAATTGGATTGCACCACATTGGCCGCATAATTCAGGTGGGTAAGCATAATCCCTTTCGGGTCGGCGGTAGTTCCTGAGGTGTATGAAATATTTGCCACATCATCGGGCTGAATTCCTTTCCAAACCTGTTCGGTAAGCTCGGTGTTTTCTTTTCTGAATTTTGCTCCGGCAGCTACTAATTCTTTGTAATCAATATCATTTTCGCCCGGGTTTTCTTTGCCATCGATGTAGATTACTTTCTCTACTTCGGGCAATTCATCGCGAATCTCCTCAACTTTTGCGGCGTGTAGTTTCGATACAAAAATATACCTACTGCCACTGTGTTTTAAACGGAAAGTAAGCTCGTTGTTTTGCAAACGAATGGAGAGCGGCACGTTAATGCCACCGGCGTAGAGCATTCCCAGTTCGCTAATGATCCAGTCGTTGCGGCCATCGGCTATTAGTGCGGCCCGGTCGCCTTTTTTAAACCCTAATTGAATTAATCCCGCTGCCAGGTCCAGGACCTTCTCGCGGGTTTGTTTGTAAGTAGTAGGCCGGTATTCTCCTTTTGATTTTTCCCAGAGATAGGGATTATCGGGGTAGTTAGCAACAGCGGTTTCAAATAGCGCAACAATGGTTTTCATAAGTTGATAAATGTTAAAAAAGATCCCGGTCAGATCTTCTATTTATATTCACACAAAATGTTCGTATTCAAAAATAGAAAAAATACTGTAAGTTGGTTTTGTTGGAGGCAGATCAAAAAAAATGCCCGAAAGGGCATTTTTTTATTCGGTAATAAATTTGTAAATCGTTTTCTGATCGTAAAGCTCTCCGGGCTTTAAAGTTGTAGTTGGAAATTTTGGGTGATGCACCGAATCGGGGTAGTGTTGTGTTTCCAGCGCAATACCCGAGTAGCTTCCGAATTTCTTTTTACCATCGATGGTGAACTCGGGGATCCAGTAGCCGGTATAAACCTGCATTCCCGGTTGGGTGGTATATACTTCTACCTTACGGCCACTTTTTGCTTCGCTAAGCGTTCCGGCCATAATCAGATCGCCATCTTCGTTGTCAAAAACAAAGTTGTCGTCGTAACCCATTTCCAATCCGTCGGCATTAATTTTTTTTGCCGAAGTAAAATCAAAAGCAGTTCCCACCACCGGAAGAATTTTTCCTGTCGGAATCTGTTCCTCCATGTCTGTTATTTTTGTCGCATTCAATTCCAGCTCGTGGTTTAAAATGTTCTCTTTGCCACCGGTTAGGTTAAAATAAGTGTGGTTGGTTAGGTTCACCACAGTTGTTTTATCGGTTTCGGCGTAATACTGAATGCCCAGATCGTTTTCTTCGTTAAGCGTGTAAATGCAGGTAACTTTTAAGTTGCCCGGGTAATTTTCTTCACCATCGGGGCTGAGGTAGCTTAATTTTACACCAACTTCGTTTTCCGTTTCAATAAGCTCGGCCTCAAACAATTTTTTGTCGAATCCTTCCAAACCTCCATGCAAGTGGTTAGGGCCGTTGTTAATGGCCATTTCGTATGTTTTGCCTTCAATTTCGAGGTGGCCTTTTGCAATGCGGTTTCCAAACCGGCCGATAATAGCTCCGAAATAAGGGCAGTTGCCCAGGTATTCGTCGCTTTGGTAGGTTTCCACATTGTTAAAACCACAAACGATATTATCTATCGAACCATTTTTATTTGGCATATCAATGGCCGTAATAATGGCTCCGTAGTTGCTTATTTTAATTTTAATGGTATCGTTGCTAAGTGTGAAAAGCTGCGCTTCGCGCCCGTCTTTTAGTGTTCCGAATGGTGTTGTAGTTATTTTCATTTTAATCTGTATTTTTTTCACTTTTTTGAGCAACCGGTTAATCTCCGGTCTTCAATTTTTTTGATTTTATCGAATTAAATTATCAAGTGCTATTTTACTCTTTTTTCCTGAATTTTCATTCAATTTTAGCTTTGGTTAAAATATAGCCAGTTAAAGTTAATACGCAGCGAATACACCTGCTGCGTGGTTTACTTTGTTAGTAACCGTTGGCTTTTAATATATTGAATTGACAAAAATGCAAAAATCAATAATTTAACTGGTAGGTACTGGTGGTGTTTTAAAACATCATTTTGTAATAAAAAACTACTATTTTTGTGAAAAGCTTAACTAAATGCCAAGAAGACGAGTAATTGCAATCAACTCCAAATCGTCCGTGCCGAAGTATCGTCAGATCATCGATTCGGTGCAGAAAGCAATAGAAAAACGACATTTGAAGAAGGGAGATAAAGTCCCGTCGATAAATCAAATCTGTTCAGAATTTAACCTTAGCCGCGACACGGTGATGTTTGCTTTTAACGAGCTAAAGTCGAAAGGCATTCTGAAAAGTCAGCCCGGAAAGGGCTATTATATTGCCAGCACCGAGATAAAAGTTGAAGAACGTGTTTTTGTTTTATTCGATGAGTTGAATGCGTTTAAAGAAGACCTGTACAATTCGCTGATAAATTCGCTAAAAGGCAAAGCAACAGTTGAAGTGTATTTTCATCACTTTAATTACAAGGTGTTTAAAAGTCTGGTAACAGAAAGTATCGGGAATTATACCTCGTATTTAATTATGCCGGCCACGTTTGATAATACAAGTCATTTATTATCGAAATTGCCGCAAGACCGGGTTTATATTATCGACCGTTTAAAACCGGAATTATCAAAATATCCGGTGGTTTACCAGGATTTTGAGCAGGATTTTTACGACGCCCTGGTAGAAGGGAAGGAGATGATAGCGAAATACCGAAAGCTGGTGTTTGTAAATCCGGGCGGAAAAGAACCGGCTGAACGATCGGAAGGGTTTCGGCGTTTTTGCAAGGAAAATAATTTTAAGTACGAAATTGTAAAATCGATTACAGGCGTAAAACCCGCGTTGTGGGAAGCCTATTTCCTGATATCAGACCGCGACCTGGTAGAAATGGTAAAAATAGCCAAATACTGCAAGTTTAAACTGGGGAAAAAATTTGGTATCGTTTCTTTCAACGACACCATGTTAAAAGAAGTGGTTGCGGGTGGAATTACAACCATTTCAACCGATTTTACTGAAATGGGAAAAATGCTGGCCAATATGGTGGTTACACGCGATAAGTCGCAGGTTCGAAACAAAGCACGAATGATTGTCAGAAATAGTTTATAATTATTAAATCTGTTGTGCAACATCTTTTTGAGGTGTTTGTAGCTGGCTTTAAAAACTATATTTGTACCCACCAGTACCTACCAGTTGAAAAATAGAAATTATAATATAAATCAATAGCAGATTATGACTAAGATTAGCACATTAAATGAAAAGATTAACGGAGGAGATAATCCGTTATTCAAGGAGTTATACGGTAGCGATGTGGCCGAATTGAAAGTTCAGGCAGATCGTTATGCTGACTTGATGGGAGAGTTTGAAAAAACGTTTGGAGCCGATGATGTTTCGTTGTTTAGTTCTCCGGGACGTACAGAAATTGGCGGAAACCACACCGACCATAACCACGGACGTGTTTTGGCAGGTGCCGTAAACCTCGATAATATTGCAGTAGCTGCTAAAAACGGAACAAATACCGTTCGCATTAAATCGGCTGGTTATGCTCAATTTGAAGTGGAATTGAGCGATTTTCAACCCAACGAAGAAGAGTTTTACACATCAACTTCGCTGGTAAAAGGTATTGCAGCCAAAATGAAAGAGAACGGTTACGAGATTGGTGGTTTCGATGCCTGTATTGAAGGCCGTGTTCCAAAAGGATCGGGTTTGAGTTCTTCTGCATCATTCGAGGTGTTGATCGGCGCCATTTTTAGCGAGCTGTTCAACGACGGAAAAATGGATGCTGTTGAAAACGCCATCATTGGTCAGTGGAGCGAAAATAACTACTTCGGAAAACCATGTGGATTGATGGATCAAACAGCTTGTTCGGTTGGTGGTTTAATTACCATCGATTTTGAAGATCCGGCTAACCCTATTGTTAAAGAAGTTGATTTTGATTTTGTGTCAACCGGCTTTTCGTTGGTAATTACCGATGTTGGTGGTGGTCATGACGATCCTGCTTCTCAGGCTGAATATGCATCGCTTCCTACAGAAATGAAATCGGTTGCTGCCGAGTTGGGCGCAAATGTTCTTCGCGAAGTTACACTAGAGCAAATTGTAGATAAAATTCCTGCAATCAGAAAGAAAACAGGTGATCGTGCAATTCTTCGTGCCTACCACTTCCAGGGCGATAATGCTCGTGTTGTAAAACAGGTTGAGGCGCTGGAAAACAATGACTTTAAAGCTTTCCTTGATATGGTAGTTGAGTCGGGTTACAGCTCGTATATGTACAATCAGAACATTTACGATATCGTTCACAAAGACGAGCAGGTAGTTTCGCTGGGTCTGGCATTAAGCGAAATGGTGCTGAAAGGCAGCGGCGCATGGCGTGTTCACGGTGGTGGATTTGGTGGAACTATTCAGGCATTTGTACCACAGGATAAATTGGATGAGTATGTAAAAGTGCTTGAACACGTTTATGGCGAAGGAACATGCCATAAATTATTTATACGTGCCAAAGGATCGATTAAGCTCGATCTGTAAATAAACAGTAAGGTTTAAAGCCAAAACTGTTATTTATCATTGGAAGAAAGATAGTTGTAAAAAATACATCTTATTTCTTCTGAATTTCAAACGATATTTTAACTTTGAGGCCGAATATTTGACTTATCCCGATTCTTCAGTCGGGATAAGTTAGTTTTTCGACCTAAATTATAACTGACATAATAAATCAGATGAGTTTTAACATAGAAGACCATCCGCATAAAAGATATAATCCATTAAATGGCGACTGGATTCTTGTGTCGCCACACAGGGCAAAACGCCCCTGGCAGGGACAGGTTGAAAAACCGGTTGTTGAAGAACGACCAAAATACGATCCGAATTGTTACCTCTGCGCAGGTAACGAAAGAGCCGGCGGAAAAGTAAATCCTGATTATAAAGGAACCTTTGTATTTACCAACGATTTTAGCGCACTGCTTACCGATACTCCTGAGGGAGGTATTGATGATGGCGAACTGTTTCAGGCGCAAAGCGAAAGCGGCATTTGTAAGGTAATTTGTTTTAGCGAAGATCACAGCCTTACCATTCCGGAAATGGAAGTAGCAGATATTCGTAAAGTAGTTGATCTGTGGTGTGAGCAATATGCCGAGCTGGGCGAAAATCCAGCTATTAATTACGTTCAGATATTCGAGAACAAAGGTGCCATAATGGGCTGTTCAAATCCGCATCCGCACGGACAGATCTGGTCGTCGAAAGGAATTCCTACCGAACCGGCAAAAGAAAGCAAAACACAAAAAGCATATTTCGATAAACATGGAAAAACCATGTTGCTCGATTATGTAAATGCCGAACTGGAAAAGAAAGAACGTTTGCTCAATCAGAACGATTCTTTTGTGGCATTAATTCCGTTTTGGGCAGTTTGGCCGTTCGAGGCAATGATTATCAGTAAACATCCGGTTCAGAATATTCTGGAGCTGACGGATGCCGAGCGAACCGATTTGGCAGATATCTACAAAAAGCTAACCGTAATGTACGATAACCTTTTTGAAACATCGTTTGCCTATTCGGCCGGTTTGCACCAGGCTCCAACCGATGGCGAAGACCATCCTGAGTGGCATTTGCACATGCATTTTTACCCGCCTTTATTACGCTCGGCAAGCGTTAAAAAGTTTATGGTTGGTTACGAAATGCTCGGAACTCCGCAACGTGATATTACGGCCGAAGGAGCCGCCAAAAGGTTACGTGATTTGCCCAAAATGCACTTCAAAAAGAATTAATTATTAATTACTTAAATCAATAAAATTATTATGGAAGCTAAAAAACAAAATTACACAGTGCCTATTATCATGATGATTCTGCTGTTTGGTATGATTGCGTTCGTTACCAACCTTGCAGCTCCAATGGGTGTTGTGCTTAAATCACAATTCGGTGCAAGTAATTTGCAGGGAATGTTGGGGAATGCCGCAAACTTTATTGCTTATGCGGTAATGGGAATTCCCGGTGGTTTATTACTGCAGCGTGTTGGCTATAAAAAAACCGCATTAATAGCAATTGCTGTTGGATTTGTAGGTGTAGGTATTCAATACTTATCAGGCCATTCAAGTGAATCAATGGCATTTACTGTTTACCTGATTGGTGCATTCGTATCAGGTTTCTCAATGACTTTGTTAAACACTGTTGTAAACCCAATGCTTAATACCCTTGGTGGTGAAGGTAATAAAGGAAACCAGTTAATCCAGGTTGGAGGTTCATTCAACTCTGTAATGGCTACTTTTACTCCTGCCTTTGTAGGTATTTTAATTGGATCGCAGGTAGCTAGTGCCCGTATTACCGATATTTTCCCGGTAATGTACATTGCGTTGGGTATTTTTGCTTTGGCTTTCTTTGTATTGTTGGCAGTTAATATTCCTGAGCCTCACGTTAGTGCAGCATCTGAATCAATTAAAAGTCTGATGGCAGGTGCTATGCAATTCCGTCACTTCATTTTCGGAGCAATCGGAATTTTTGTGTACGTTGGTATTGAAGTTGGAGTACCGGGAACATTGATTTTCTGGTTAACAGATCCGAGTGCCGCTATTGGTATGGATGCAGGTACCGCAGGTTCTGTAGCCGGTACATATTGGTTGCTAATGCTTGTTGGCCGATTGATCGGAGCTTCTATTGGTAGTAAAGTGTCGAGTAAAACTATGTTAACAGTTGCTTCATTCGTTGGTATGATATTGGTTCTTTTGGCTATCCTTCTACCTACATCAACTGTAGTAAGTATGCCTGCATTCCAGGCGCAAAGTAGTTCATTGTCGTTTGTGTTCGCACAAGTTCCAATTAACGCCATGTTACTTGTATTGGTAGGTTTATGTACATCAATTATGTGGGGTGGAATCTTTAACCTTGCTGTTGAAGGTTTGGGAAAATATGTTGCTGCTGCTTCAGGTATTTTTATGACACTGGTAGTTGGTGGAGGATTGCTTCCTTTACTTCAGAATGGTGTTGCCGACGGTATCGGATTCCAGCCTTCGTACTGGGTACCATTCCTGGGCTTGGCTTACCTGTTCTTCTATGCAGTAGTTGGTAGTAAAGTAACTAAACGTGCCGAAAGCGTTAAACTTTAACGACTATTAAAACCTCACTTGTTGGGGAATTAAATATCGAATTCGGGATTATCCCGGAAAGCCATCCGTTAGCTGACGGATGGCTTTTTTTCTGCTACAAAAAAAGAGAGGGGAGATCGTTATGTGTTGCATACATTATTTTTTATTTTAGCAACACTTAATTACTACTATGTACGACATTATTGGAGATGTTCATGGATATGCAGCCCAGCTAAAAAAGCTATTGATTAGTATGGGCTACCGGAAAACGAATGGTAGTTATTCGCATCCTACCCGAAAAGCAATTTTCGTGGGCGATTTTATCAACCGCGGGCCCGAAATCAGAAAAACAATCCGTACGATCAAAGCAATGGTAGAAAGCGGCAACGCATACGCCGTGCTTGGTAATCACGAACTCAATGCAATTATTTATCACCTGAAAGACAAACAGGGAAGATCAATTATATCCAAACCGAGTAAATACTTTTTATCGCTTTTTAAAACCATCAACGAGTATTCAGCCGGATCGAATGAACTGAACGAGCAGTTGCGATGGATGCGTACATTGCCGCTGTATCTCGATTTGGGCGAAATAAGGGTGGTACATGCCTGTTGGTGCGAAGATGCCATTAAAGTGGCCGATTCGCTGTATGAAGATGGCCGAATAAGAAAGCGCGTGTTTCGTAAAGTTTACAAGAAGTCAGGTTCGGAAGAAGCAAAAAGTGTGTGGCGGCTAACAAAAGGAGTTAACCTGAAATTACCGCCGGATATACGAGTAATGAATAATAAAGGTGTTTCGCCCCGTTCTTTCCGAATCCGCTGGTGGGATAATCTGGATGGAAAAACATTCAAAGAAGCTTCGTTCGAAAGTAAGTTCGCAATGCCATCATATACTATTCCTCCCGAAATCGTACCGGAGACCTTCCCATATCCCGATGATGCGCCGATTGTTTTCTTTGGACACTACTGTAGAGGGGCCGGACCACACATAATAAAACACAATGTTTGTTGCGTTGATTCGTGTGTTGCGGGCACTAAATCGCTTTTAGCCTATCGGTGGAGCGGAGAAAAGGAGCTAGATATGAACAACTTAGTAAAATTATAAGAAGAATATCTGTCCTAAAATGTTCATAATGAGCTGATTAAATAAAATTTCAAAAAAATATTCTTTTGTATTGCAGGTAAAAAAAAGAGTATATATTTGCATCACCTTTCCAAAGGGTACTAGCCCAAAAGAAAGGAGAGAGTTCTAAGAAAAAACGGTGGCGTAGTTCAGTTGGTTAGAATGCCGGCCTGTCACGCCGGAGGTCGCGAGTTCGAGTCTCGTCGTCACCGCTTATTTTTTTTGACAAAAAGTTTAGAACATCAATTTATTGGTGGCGTAGTTCAGTTGGTTAGAATGCCGGCCTGTCACGCCGGAGGTCGCGAGTTCGAGTCTCGTCGTCACCGCAAAAGCAGCTCACAAGGCTGCTTTTTTTGTTATGAAGTATTTCGTTTACATCATCTATTCTCCGGGAATTGATTCCTATTATAAAGGACAAACATCTTGTTTGGAGGATCGTTTGTTCCGTCACAATTCCGGCTACGAAAAAGCAACACGGCACGGTGTTCCCTGGAAATTGGTATGGAGCACAAGCAAACCAACACGAGGAGAGGCATTAATGCTTGAAAAGAAGTTAAAAAATTTGTCAAGAGCGAAAACCATTGAATTTATTAAGAAATATAGCTGAATGGGTTGCGAGCCCTGACGTCCGAAGGAGTCAGGATGCTGACCTTAGCGTCAGCATTCGAGTCTCGTCGTCACCGCAAAAGCAGCTCACAAGGCTGCTTTTTTGTTATGAAGTATTTCGTTTACATCATCTATTCGGATCTTGCAGATTATGTTGTAAATTTAGTATTCATAAAAACGGAGAGGAGTGAAAGAATCGGAAACAAATCACGAAGCACTTCTGCGCACATCCATTTTTCGCTTTTACGAAGAGTTGAACGAGTTTTTACCTGTTCGTCAACGAAAGAAATCATTTGAATATACTTTTACGGGTACGCCATCGGTAAAAAATTGTATCGAGGCAATTGGAGTGCCGCACACCGAAGTGGACTTAATTTTGGTGGATGGTGTTTCTGTTGATTTCGAGATCTTGCTGAAAGGAGGCGAGCGGGTTTCTGTTTACCCGGTTTTCGAGTTGCTGGATATTTCTCCGCTTGTTCGCCTTCGCCCGAAACCTTTGCGGGAAACACGATTTATAGTAGATGTTAATTTGGGGAAATTAACTAGAAAGCTGCGTTTACTGGGTTTTGATACGCTTTTTCGAAATGATTTGGAAGATGATGAAATTGTAGAAATAGCTGTTAACGAAAACCGTGTTATCTTAACCCGCGATAAAGGCGTATTAAAACATACAGCAGCCATTCGAGGTTACTGGGTGCGTAACAGTGATCCGCAGAAACAAGTTCGCGAAGTGGTAGAGCGTTTGCAACTTCAAAACAGTTTTCGGCCATTTACGCTGTGTTCTTCCTGCAACGGAAGGTTAGCAGCAGTTGATAAAGTAGAAGTGAAGGGTAATGTTCCCAATGATACTTTAAAAATGTGCGACGAATTCTGGAAATGTAAAGGATGTGGCCAGATTTACTGGGAAGGTTCGCATTTTAGCAAAATAAGGAATTGGATTGAAGATTTAAAGTAGATAAAAGCACAGCAGCTTTCGGTTCTTTACTTTCGCTTTTTGCGTCGCCAGTAAATGTACAGAATAACGATTATAACCGGCAGCACAATAAATACGATAATATTTGTCAGGGTTAACTCCAAAGGCTCGGGAGTGCCCGACGGAATACCACTGGGTACTTGTGCCATTACCACTGCTGTAACCATAAGTAATAAGGAGAATATCGCTGCTTTTTTTATCATGCGCTGTAAGTTTATTATTCTTACTACTAAAGCAAGTAGATGGGGTGGTTTGTTCAAGGGGATTCAATTAATTCTCAAAATTTCAAACCAAAGTTTAAGGCATAAAAAAAAACGCCCTTCAAACGAAAGGCGGTTTTGTATCTTTTGGGATCGAAGGTATGAAACCTCCTGTTTATCTGCGGTTAAAAACCGCAAATCCCTACTTCTTGCAGATTTTTTTTGTACGGTTATTTCTTCATTTTAACCTGTATAATTGCCAGTTTAACCTTTTTTACAAATCTGCTCATGTAAGTTAAGGTACTCGTAAATAAAATTGGTACTCCAGGATTATTATTTGCTTGGTGATTTTTAATACTTACTCCATGTATTTGTAATGTATATCGCCAAATACTTCATGTGCAAGAGATTTGGTGTGGCACGAGTTACAGTTCATTTGTCCGCTAATATTGTTCAGTTTACCTTTTTCTCCGTGGCAGGTAAGGCAAGTTCCGGCATTTTCGTTGTTCTGATACACCGTAACATAATTATGGTTGAAAAAGGCATTTAGCGATGTTGTAACTTTAGCTGCTACTTCGCCCGTTAGTCGGCGACACCGCTCTTTTCGTTCATCGCTGTCGATCTTAAAACCCGACGCTTTTCCCCAGTTGGCAGTAGATGCATGGCAAAGCGTAGAATGTGAAACCGACGATGCCGGGGTGTAATTCATTACTGCTTTCTTGGGTTTAAAAACCGGAAGCTGGCTGTTTTCGTACCATTGAAAGAGATCGTTTATCATGCTGTCGCGTGTTTTTTTATCGCTTACAAACAAGCCTATTAGCGCGGCACCTCCATTAAGCGCACCACACAAGGTTCCGAACCCACCAACTCCTCCGTGGCCATATTTCATCATATCAAAAGGAAAGGAAGCATAAGGTTCTCCAAGTTTGGCTGCAATTTGCGAAGCCACACCATAAAAGGTGGCGTACATACAACTTCCAACACTGTATTGGTGGTAAGCTATTTGGCCCGATTCGGTTGGATCTAACTGCGCATATTGCCAGTTTGTTGCATTTTCGCCGGGTTCGAGTTTCTGTGCCGGTTTTTCGGGAAGTGGTTCGGGCTTAAAAGCCTGGGTAAGCGAAATTAATCCGGCTCCACCTCCAATCATAGCGCCGGCCGCTATTTTCATTGCGTTACGTCGATTCATTTTTAGTTGATTTTGGTGGGTCTAAAGTGCATTTTTTTCAGCAAAAACGAACTAATGTTTTACGAAAAGCACGAATGGCAATTATAATTTTACAATGAAATAATAGAGTAGGGGAAAGGCTGGATTGTGTCGGGGGATTTAAAGAAAAAAACCGCTTCGTTGGTTGACGAAGCGGTTTCGTTATATCGTTAATAAATAAGTTTACTTCTTGTAGATTTTTTTGTATCCGTAGATAGCGCTTGCACCCAATTCTTCTTCAATACGAAGCAGTTGGTTGTATTTTGCCATACGGTCTGAGCGGCTCATAGAACCTGTTTTAATCTGACCAGAGTTGGTAGCCACTGCAATGTCGGCAATGGTTGAATCTTCAGTTTCGCCCGAGCGGTGAGAAGTTACTGAAGTATAACCTGCACGGTGTGCCATTTCAATAGCATCTAACGTTTCAGTTAATGTACCAATTTGGTTTACTTTAATAAGGATTGAGTTTGCAGCACCCAATTCAATACCTTTTTTCAGGTACTCAACGTTGGTTACAAAAAGGTCGTCGCCAACCAACTGGCATTTGTCGCCAATGGCAGCGTTCAGTTTTACCCATCCGTCCCAGTCGCCTTCGTCCATACCGTCTTCGATTGAATCGATAGGGTATTTTGCAATCAATTCAGCCAGGTAAGCAGCTTGCTCTTCCGAAGTGCGTTTAACACCGTTGGGCTCGAAAATGCTGTAATCGTAAACACCATCTTTGTAGAACTCTGATGAAGCACAGTCCATAGCAATAGACACATCGCCACCGTCTTCGGCGCGACCGGCTTTGTAACCTGCATTTTTAATTGCAGTAAGAATTGATTCGATAGCTTCTTCAGTACCACCTAATGCCGGAGCAAAACCACCTTCGTCGCCAACCGCAGTTGAAAGGTTTTTAGCTGCCAATACCTTTTTCAGTGCGTGGAAAACTTCAGCACCCATACGTAAACCTTCGCGGAAAGTTGGAGCGCCAATAGGGCGGATCATAAATTCCTGGAAAGCGATAGTTGCATCGGAGTGCGAACCACCGTTAATAATGTTCATCATCGGAACAGGCAATGTTTTTGCGTTAGTTCCGCCGATGTATTTGTATAAAGGAAGTTCAGAGTACTCAGCAGCAGCTTTAGCAACAGCCAAAGAAACACCCAACATAGCGTTGGCACCTAAGTTCGATTTTGTTTTTGTACCGTCAAGTTCCAGGAGTTTACTGTCAATAGCTACCTGGTCAGTAGCGTCCATGCCAATAATTTCTTTTGCAATAACGTCGTTTACGTTTGCAACAGCTTTTAAACAACCTTTTCCTAAGTAACGGCTTTTGTCGCCATCACGTAATTCAAGTGCTTCGTTTTCGCCGGTTGATGCTCCTGATGGAACAGCCGCACGGCCAAATGCACCACTTTCGAGTGTTACATCAACTTCAACAGTTGGGTTACCACGAGAATCGATAATCTCTCTTGCTTTTACGTCGCTAATTAACATTGTGAGTAGTTTTTATTAAATTAAAATATAAATCTGTTATTTTCAGTAAATCAAGGCATTATGCCGTGATTTTTAAAAAGCAGACCAAAGTTAGTAAATTCTTGCACACCAAAACAGGGGGAGGTTTTCTTGTAGCAATTATTTGATGTTGGGTTAACAGTTGAAAAACTCTTGTTGGGCTTGGCTTTTGGCAAGCTGGAATCTGGCACAAGCGGTGAAAAAAATTTAATGGTATTCTTCGCGGTATTTTAGCCCTTTTTCGTAACGAACCACATCCAGTTCCTGGAAAGTTACCAATCCTCCTCTTTGGCTTTGGTCCATTATTTTGTTCAGCTTTTCTATAAATTGATCAAGCTTATCGATGTTATCGATGATTTCAATGGTTATCGGCAAATCGCTCGATAGGGCAAATATTTTCATGGTATGTATGCTGTGGCTGGCACCAAACGACATTATTCCTTTATAAACGGTGGCACCGGCCAGCCCGGCATTTCGTGCTTCAAAAACAATTTCTTCAAACAACACCCGGCCATTTATTTTATCCGATTCTCCGATGTAGATCTTCAGAATTCCTGTTTTCTCCGATGTTTTCATAGCGCTGTTAATTTTAGGTTTTTCACTACAGAGTTTTACAGAAATAATGGTTTTAAGTTTCAATAAATGCCTTGAAACTAACCGGGAAAAATGGGGCGGATAAATTTACCAAATAAGGCGTACGAGAATCATTCCGAGGTAAACCGCCAGTAATCCAAAGAATAAACTTCCGCCCACATTTAATATAAACTGGCCGTAGGCTTGTTCTTTTAACATGGTGAGGTTGTTGTAGGCAAACGACGAAAAAGTGGTAAAACCGCCGCAAAAACCTACGGCTAAAAACATGCGCCACTCAGCATTCAGCAGGTTGCCTTTTTGCGCCAGGGCAAACACTACCCCAATAATAAAACTTCCGGCCATGTTGGCAACAAATGTTCCCCACGGAAAAGTGGTGCTCATTCCTTTTTCCACAAATAACTGAACAAGGTAACGCAAAACACTTCCGATAAAACCTCCCGAGCCAACTAATAGTATTGTTCGTAGCATATGTTTATTTTTTGGTATTAATTGATTGAATTTGTCATACAAATTAGTTCCGATTTGTACAGCAAAGTCAAACAATCTGCTATTTTTAGACTTTCAAAAATAATAAAAAATGCAGGTACGCTATTTTTCTTTACTTTTTCTCCTGGTTTTTAGTGGGCAAATCCTTGCTCAGAATCGTTTAAAATTGGCAGTTGAAGAGCTGCTTCAGCAAGACGATTACAAAAATGCTTCGGTTGGGATGAACGTGATCGATCTCAATTCGGGCGAAACGGTTTTTAGTCTGAATCCCACTAAATTGTTGATTCCGGCTTCAACCATGAAGATGATCACTTCGGGAACGGCCTTAGAAATTCTGGGGGCTGATTACCGCTTTAAAACACAAATTTCGTACACCGGAAAAATCGATAAAAATGGTGTTTTAGATGGCGATTTAGTGGTGGTTGGTGGTGCCGATCCGGCTTTGGGATCGGAGTATTTTCAGGATCATTATTTTGAGTTTTTGAAGAACTGGGCTAAACAGGTAAAAGCATCGGGCATAAAAAAAGTAAAAGGCGACTTGATTCTCGACGGTGGAATTTACGATACAGAACGAATTCCCGACAGCTGGGTGTGGGGCGATATTGGCAATTATTATGGCGCCGGCGCTAATGCTTTTACGGTTTTTGATAATATGTACCGAATAACATTTTCGTCGCCCAAGAAGGCAGGAAAGCTTACGAAGGTGATTCAAACCTATCCTAAAATTGATGGTTTGCACATCGATAATGAAGTACTTTCGGCGGAAAATAACGGCGATAATGCTTATGTTTTTGGCGGCCCTTTCGACAAACATCGAATAATTCGGGGTACTATTCCGCGTAATCGCAGTGCTTTCACCATTAAAGCATCTGTTCCCAACCCGGAAGAGGTTTTGACTGCTGCATTTCTGCAAAACCTTTTAGCTGAGGGTGTTTTTGTTGACGGAGAAACACGTTTCGAAAAAAATGTGAGCAACAAAGAAACGTTGATCTATACCCAGGAATCGCCAACGCTGGCTGAAATTGCGGAAGTGTTGAACCATGAAAGTGTAAACCTGTTTGCCGAACATTTTCTGAAACAGATTGCTGTTGAAAAAAACGGATTGGGAAACCGAAATGATGCCATCGATTTGGTAAAAGACTACTGGAAAGAGCAGGGATTAAGTATGGAAAACATTTTTATGGAAGACGGTAGCGGGCTGTCGCATTTTAATGCTGTTTCTCCGGAATTCTTTACCCGCTTTTTAACCCGAATGGCTTCGAACGATGCTTTTGTCCAGTCGTTGCCGGTTGCCGGAAAAGGGACATTTAAACGTTTCGATACCCAAAAACTCCCCGGCAAAACACTGCAGGCAAAAAGCGGTTCGATGACACGTGTGCGCTGCTATTCCGGTTACGTAACAACCGATAAAGGAAACAAATTGGTATTCTCATTCATGTTTAACCATTTTGGTGGTTCGCACAGCGCATTGATTAAGGAAATAGAGCAACTTTTTGTTGATTTAAAACAAAACTACTAGCCCCTTGTTTCTTCAAAATTCGGAAAATCAATAAAAATACTTGTTGTTTAACCATCTGATAAACAGCGGAGAATTGTCTTTTTGCTTATTTAGATTCAGTATAAGTATTGACTTGTACCTCATATTGTCGTAACTTGTATTCACCATTAAATGATTGAGGCTCCTAAAAGTTTCAATAAGTACAGAAGATAATAACCATTGCCCTTTTAGTATTAGGATATCCTTTTATAAGGACGCGACTTACTATGTTTTGATAGTAAGAAAACTAAAAAGGTAAATATGATTTACGAAGCTCTTCAAATTCTTAAAGAACAACTGGAACGTTATCTGGACGATGTCGGATTGGGTAAAATTGTGGTTCTTGAAAACCTTGCATTACTTGATTCAGGAAATGATAAAGCCGATAACCTCGAAAATAAAGTTGTTATTTCCTTATTGAATATCGAGGAAGAATCGACCTTAAAAAATATACCTGCAAATAAAGTGGTTAACAACAAAGCCGAAAGTTATAATCCGGCAGTTAATGTTAACCTCTTTTTTATGGTTAGCGCCAACTGCGATTTATATAGCAACTCCTTAATTAGTATTTCTAAAACTGTGGAGTACTTCCAGGGGAAAAAGGTGTTTACTGCACAAAACACGGTTTACAACCGCTCAAATGTATCCATGCAGGAACTGGATGATTTCAAATTTATTGTTGAACTGTACACACCGGGTTTCGAGGTGTGGAATCACATTTGGGGAACACATGGTGGCAGGCAATTGCCATCGGTAATTTATAAAGTACAACTACTGCAGGTTGACCGCCACAAAAAACAAGCAAGCACCGAATTAATAACTGAAGTAAACGGAACTCTTACGGATATAAACTCATGAGCTTTAAAACAAAATATAAGCCTTTATTTGCTGTAAATATTCTTCATAAATATTTTTTGAATAAAGGCAATGACGATTATTTCAGCATGACTGATGTTGAAAAAGAAAAACAATTGGCCGGTTATCCTCTTTCCGAACTCTTTTCTATCGTTCCTTCAGCACTGACCAAACAAAAACTGAATGGTCATAAATTGATTTGTAAAAATACCGATCGTGGATTCATGGTCTGGTTGCAAATAGCAGAGAGCGACAATAACAATTCTTTTGTCCCGTTAAGCGACTCTCTGTCCCTCTCTTTTCTGCTGAAAACAACAAATAGCACATTCAATCACTTTACTCAGCTCGGATTGACAAATGCCGGTCATTGTTTTTTCTTTTCCAATAATCGTTTATCAACCGAAGATCCCGGGTTTCCGCTTATAAAAAAAGCGAATAACACAACAGCAGTTAACGATTCATACCGATTAAATAGCGTAAGTTTTAACAACGAAATGGAATTGTTGAACGCTGAAGAACAGCAAAACCTAATTGGTATAATTCGTATTGGAATGAAAGGCGAAAACGGTTCTTATCACATCACTAAAACCGATGGTTCGTTGCGCAATGAGCACCGCGAATTCAATATTGTTTTTGCCAATCGTAAAACAACGTGGCGTTATTTTTTCAATGCTGATCAGCAAACCAATAACAGCGACGATGTTAAAAAGGAAAACGGAAATCCACGTCAGCTTATTACCAAAACAGAGCAACCGCTTACCACAAAAGGTTTTGTTCCCATAAAGCTGGGCGAGTTGGAGTTACCTAATCCCGATGCGCGTCAAATAAATGCAAACAGTACTCTCACAAAAATATATTCAGAAATATTCATGTAACATTAAAATTTAATACTTATGGCAACAACGTACAAAACACCAGGCGTTTACGTCGAGGAGATTTCGGTTCTACCGCCTTCGGTGGCTCAGGTTGAGACCGCCATTCCTGCCTTTATTGGCTACACTGAAAAAGCAAAAAACATTGTTGACGATGATTTGCTGAATACGCCCAAAAGAATAACATCGTTGCTCGAGTATGAGCAATATTTTGGAGGAGCAGATAACGAAAAAAACATTGTAGTAAATATCGATGATGTTTACGATTCATCGGGAGCACTTACCCGTACTGTTGAAGTTCCGGAGCCGGCCACAAAATCGCCCTATAAAATGTACTACTCCATGCAAATGTATTTTGCAAATGGTGGAGGGCCATGCTACATTATCTCAGTTGGCGATTACGATACAACTGTAAGTAAAACCGATTTGGGAGCTAGTGGTGGCTTGGCCGAATTAGCCAAAGAAGACGAACCAACATTAATTGTATTTCCCGATGCAACAAGTCTTGCTGCATCAAACAATTTTTACGGTTTAGCTGAAGAGGCGCTTACGCAGTGCGAAAAACTGCAAGACCGCTTTGCAATAATTGATACGTTTAACGAAGCCGCTTCGTTTGCCAGTACTTTGCGTTCGGGAATAAGTCTTGGAACCGATTTCCTGAAATACGGAGCTGTTTATTATCCGTGGCTAAAAACCAGCTTGCCTTATGCCTACAACGAGGGTGAAGTTTCCATTGCACATAACGAAACTACTCCGCCTGCGCCAACCGCAGCGGGAGCTTTAGATGGATTATTTGTAAACGACACAAGTGTTGTTGAAAATACAGGCTTGTACAACCAAATTAAAACGGAATTGGCAAAACTAACGGTAACGCTGCCTCCTTCGGGTGCAATGGCCGGTATTTATGCCCGCGTTGACCGTACACGTGGTGTATGGAAAGCACCGGCAAATGTTGGAGTTACAAATATTATTGGCCCTAATAAAAAGGTAAGCAACCAGGAGCAGGACGGATTAAATATTGATACTTCAGGAAAATCGATAAATGTGATTCGTGCATTTGCCGGACGAGGTACTTTGGTGTGGGGAGCCCGCACATTGGCCGGAAACGATAACGAGTGGAAATATATTCCTGTTCGCCGCTTTTTTAACATGGTTGAAGAATCGGTGAAAAAAGCTACCGCACAGTTTGTATTCGAGCCCAACGATTCAAATACCTGGGTTAAAGTTCGTGCAATGATCGAAAACTTTTTGGTGCTGCAGTGGCGGGCCGGTGCGCTTGCCGGCGCTAAACCCGAAGAAGCATTTTTTGTACGTGTAGGACTTGGCCAAACAATGACCGCCCAGGATATTCTGGAAGGTAAATTGAATGTGGAAATTGGTATGGCAGCTGTCAGGCCCGCTGAGTTTATTATTCTCAAGTTCTCTCACAAAATGCAGGAATCATAATTGTTAAAATTTAAAAGAAGAAATCATGGCAACAGAATATCCAATTGTAAAGTTTCATTTTCAGGTAGATTGGGGTGGAACCAAAATAGGATTCACCGAAGTTTCGGGGTTAGATGTTGAAACCGAGGTGGTAGAATATCGTCACGGCGCAAGCCCTGAATATGTTAAAACCAAAATGCCCGGAATGCAAAAGTACAGCAATATTACGCTTAAGCGCGGAACCTTTGCTACCGACAACGAATATTTCGATTGGTGGAATACGGTAAAATTAAATACCATCGAACGCCGAAACATTACCATTAGTCTGCTGAACGAAGAGCATTCGCCGGTGGTAGTCTGGAAAATTAAAAATGCATGGCCTACTAAAATTCAGTCGACCGATTTAAAAGCCGACGGAAACGAAGTAGCCATTGAAACCATGGAGTTGGCACACGAAGGTTTATCCATTCAAAATGAATAAAAATGGCTGATTATTATCCACCACTCGGTTTTCATTTTAAAGTTGAATTTGTGGGTTATCCTGGCGAATTCCAGTTTCAATCGGTTTCCGGCCTTACGGTTGATGTGGAAACCGAACAGATTGCCGAAGGGGGAGAAAATCGGTTTAAACACAAAGTTCCGGTTCGTACAAAGTATCCGAATTTAGTATTGAAACGGGGCTTGTTGGTTGATTCAGAACTAATAAAATGGTTCAGAAATGCAGTTGAAAATCTTGATTTCAAGCCGACAAACCTAATTGTGAAATTGCTGAATGAAAAGCACGAACCCTTGCTGAGTTGGAATGTAGTACATGCTTACCCGGTAAAATGGAGCATCAGCGATTTTGATGCTGAGCAAAACAACCTGGTTATTGAAACACTGGAACTTTCCTACAATTATTTTAACGTAATGTAGTCTTATGCCTATTGAAATTAAAGAATTGCATATAAAAATTGCGGTTGGAGAAAACGGAACGCAGCCGACGGAACAAAATACCGAAGCAACCGGCAGTCGCGATGAAATTATTGAAGCCTGTGTGGAGCAGGTAATGGAAATTTTATCGAGAAAGGAGGAACGCTAATATGGCGGGTGAGTTAATAAAATTGCAAATAAAAGCTTATTCCGACGAGATGTTCAGAACGGAAGTTGCGAATGGCGAATTCCGTACTTTGCTCAATCCTGAAAAGTATAACTTAAAATACAAGGTTGAACAAAACACTCGTCAGGGAGCGGGTACCAGTTCTTCGGCGCCACGATATAACCGTACTCCACCCGAAGATCTTCAGCTTGAGTTTATATTCGATCGTAGCGGAGTGCTGATAAATTACGGCGGTCCGGGCGATTTTGATAATAAACTGAATGTTGATGAAGGTGTTGGGATTGATGATGACATCAAACTTTTTAAACGTGTTGTTTTCGATTATAATGGCGATGAACACAGGCCCAATTACCTGGTAATTTCGTGGGGAACACTTTTGTTTAAAGGTGTTTTAACCGAGCTGGATATTACCTACAAAATGTTTAAAGCCGATGGTACACCGTTACGTGCCACCGCTACTGCTAAATTCAAAGGTTTAATTGAGGACAACCTGCGTGTGGCTAAAGAAAACAATTCGTCTCCCGATTTAACGCACGTACGAATTGTTAACGAGGGCGACACGCTGCCCTTGATGACTCACCGGATTTATGGCGATTCGAAATACTACCTCGAAGTGGCTAAAGCAAACAACATAACGAACTTCCGTAAATTAAAAACCGGACAGAAAATATTTTTTCCACCCATAAAACAAGTAACTGTCAATGCCTGAAAAAAGAGTCATACCTACAGCCCGCTCAGTCGATTTGGTTAGCTACAATGTTTTGGTTGACGGAGAAGAATTGTCATCGGTTTACCAGCTGTTGAGTATCACTGTTGAGAAAGAGATTAACCGTATTCCGTGGGCAAAAATTGTATTGGTTGATGGTGATCCTGCATCGCAGGATTTCGAACTGAGTAACCAGGATTTTTTTGTTCCCGGGAAAGAGGTTGAAATTAAAGCCGGTTATCACGCACAAAACGAAACTATTTTTAAAGGAATCGTAATACGTCACAATTTAAAAATTCGTTCGGGTGGGGCAGTATTGATAATTGAATGCAGAGACCTGGCTGTAAAACTTTCGGTAGGAAGAAAAAGTAAGTATTTCTACGAAAGTAAAGACAGTGAAATTGTTGAGCAAATAATTGACGCATACGGAATAGAAAATGAAATTGAAGAAACAAATGTGGAGTATCCGGAAATGGTGCAGTATGATGTTAGCGACTGGGATTTTTGTGTAACACGTGCCCAGGCAAACGGAAAAGTTTGTGTTGCTGACGATGGGAAACTGTCGGTTTTAAGTCCGGATTTTAATCAGACCGAAAAACTAAACCTGGTTTATGGTGCTACAATTTTTGATTTCGATGCGGAGATTGATGCCCGCAATCAATTCGATACAATAACATCGTATGGATGGGATGCGGCCAATCAGGATTTATTTGAAATTGATGCAAATACTCCTGAAATAAATACCAGTGGAAATATTTCGCCTGCTGAATTAGCATCGGTAATTGGTGCTGAAAAATTGGAATTAAGAGACGGTAGCGAAATATCGGATGCCGGTTTACAAGATTGGGCAAATGCCAAAAGTTTATTTAACCAGCTTTCAAAAATACGTGGGAAAGTAAAGTTTCAAGGGGTTCACGATGTGAAACCCAATACTACCATAACCTTATCAGGAGTTGGGAATCGTTTTAACGGAAAGGTTTATGTATCGGCGGTTCGACACGAAATTGCCGATGGAAACTGGACTTGCGACGCACAGTTCGGCATAAATCCAAAGTGGTTTTCTGAAACTGTAGATATAAATCCATTACCGGCTTCGGGTTTATTGGCAGCGGTAAACGGGCTTCAAATTGCCAAGGTAACGCAACTTGAAGATGACCCTAAAGGCGAACACCGTGTTTTGGTGCGAATGCCACTGGTAAATAACCAGGAGCAGGGCGTTTGGGCGAGAGTTGCAACGCTGGATGCCGGCGAGGATCGGGGATCTTTTTTCCGCCCTGAAATTGCCGACGAAGTAATTGTTGGTTTTTTAAACGGAAATCCAAACGATCCTATTATTCTCGGAATGCTTAATAGCAGTGCAAAACCTGCACCAATTAATGCCTCGGATGAGAACCATGAAAAAGGTTTTGTTACTCGAAGCGGGATAAAGTTCATATTTAATGATGAAATGAATTCGGTGACCCTCGAAACGCCAAACGGAAAAATTATAAAGATTGACGAAGATGCCGATGTTATAAAGTTGGAGGACGAAAGCTCGAATAGTATAACGCTTAATAGCGATGGAATAACAATGGAGAGCCAGAGAGATATAAACCTAAGTGCTTCCGGCGATGTGAGAATTGAAGGAACCAACGTGGAGATATCGGCAAACGCCGATTTTAAAGCTGAAGGAACTACAGGTGCAGAAGTTTCTGCGCAGGGCATTACAAATATTAAAGGATCACTTGTAAATATTAATTGATATGCCAGCAGCTGCAAGATTAAATGATATGCATACATGTCCGATGCTAAATCCAAACGCATTGCCACATATTGGTGGACCAATAATTGGCCCGGGAGAAACTACTGTGTTAATTGGCGGAATGCCGGCAGCGGTGGTTGGCGATAAGGCAACGTGTTCCGGACCGCCTGACTCAATAGCCGTAGGATCAACAACCGTAATGATTGGAGGCAAGCCGGCTGCCCGAATGGGAGATTTAACATCGCATGGAGGAACAATTGTAATTGGATGTCCAACGGTAAATATTGGAGGTTAAAATGGCAACATACAATTCATTTTTAGGAACAGGATGGAGCTTTCCTCCCGAATTTCAAAAAGAAACAAGGGGGGTAAAAATGCTTCAGGATGAGGCGGACATAAAAAGCAGTCTCGAGATTTTATTGTCTACCCGTTTGGGAGAACGAATAATGGTGCCCGACTATGGTTGTAATCTCGACGAACTGTTATTTAAACCATTAAATATTACCGTAAAAACATACGTGGTCGATTTAATAAAAACAGCAATTCTGTACCACGAACCACGAATTGATGCACGAAAAATAAGCATTGATCAAACAAACGAATTGAATGGTGAACTGCTGATTAATATTGAATACATCATCCGGGCAACAAACTCAAGAAAAAATATGGTATTCCCTTTCTACAAAGGCGAAGGCACCGAACTCTAAAATGTTGAAACATGGCAAATTGTGGCAAAAATATATTATTAGCGCGAGAAGGGACTGAACAGCAGGAACGGTTTCTCGAATCACTAAAACCGGAATCACTTCATCTGAATGATTTTGGCTTGGAGCAGTGGATGGAGTTTGCGTATAATTTTGCTTCTCATGTTAATTATTTCGATACACAGGATGCTGCAACACCAAAGGGTAACTGGCAGGATTTTTTTAAAACAAAACCAGAGATTGAGGATTTTATTTCGGAACTTGAAAAAGACGGTGCCGTTACTCCGCATCTGGCATTATTCGTTACTTTTCTAAAATTGCTCGAACACTCAAAACAACGTTTTAACAAGCTTACTAAACGGCATCTTGATTTTTACTTCGGGCAAATACTGCAGATTGAAAAGCAAAAACCAACAGCGGATAAAGTACATGTCGTTTTTGAACTGGCAAAAAATGCTGTTGCTGAAAAAATTGAAAAAGAAACACTTCTTGATGGCGGGAAAGATGCGAATAATAAAAAGCTACTTTACGAAGTAACTGATGAGTTAATCGCCAATAAAACAAAAGTTGCCAGCTTGAAAAGCGTTTATAACGACCACGATAATTCGAAGCTGAAAGCCGCAGCAGTGGCTGATTCGTTTGATGGTAAGGGGGAGGATTTTCCGGACAAGGAAGTTAGTTGGTGGCCTTTTGGTTATTACGAGCAAAAAAATAATCCCGACACACGCGAATACCCCGAACTGGCTGATGCTAAAGTTGGATTTGCAGTGGCCGGAGAAATTTTGGAATTACAAGAAGGGAAACGAACAGTTCAGTTGCGTTTGAGTTTTGCCAAAGCATTGGCGCAAAACATTTCTGCTAAAGATTTACAAGACAACTTATCCATTTTTTGCACAGGAGAAAAAGATTGGTTGGGACCATTTGAAATTATAAATACCACTGAATTTGTATCAGGATCAGAAAGTAACAGAAAGGATTTAAATATTGCATTTCAAATTCCGAATGAAGAAAAAATGGTGATGGGCTACAGCGCCAAAACTCACGGCGAAAGTTTTAAAACTTCACAAGCAGTTTGTCGCATTCTCATAAAAACCGGAAATAAAAGGGGGCATCAGTTATACCGTAATTTTGTAGCTCAAAGTCTTACAAAAGTAAACTTGAAAGTTACCGTTTGTGGTATTAAAAAACCTGCTTTGCAAAACGACGTGGGAGCACTTAATCCTGAAAAACCATTCTATCCTTTTGGCAACCAGCCTGTGGAGAAATCCAAATTTCACATCACTTACCCCGAATTATTCAAAAAGAATTGGGACAATTTAAAAGTTAATGTAGAATGGAAAAATGCCCCGGATAGTCTTAAAGATTGGTACGAAGCCTATCAGCATTCATTTCTTAATGGTTTGTCGCATCAAAAGATGGCAAAATATTATTTGTCAAAAAAGAAATCGAACCTGATTGTTAAAAGTGATAGTTACTTTACTGCAGAAGTTGAAATTAATGATGCGAATGATTGGAAACCTTTGGATGAACCACAGAATATTCAATTGTTTCATAGAAACGGAGATAGTTCTTATACTGAATTCTCGGTGCCAAACGCAGACCGAAAAACGACAAGCAAATCAATACGTTTGTCGCTTAATCAATCCTTTTTGCACGACATGTTTCCGCGACTTTACGCCTTGTCAATAACTGATGAAAATGCATCAATACCCAACGAACCTTATACTCCATTTATTGAGCAAATAAGTTTGGACTATTCAGCATTGGCAACTTTTAAACCCGGAGACAAAAAGTTTACAAATGAGTTTCAACTTTTTCACGAACATCCGTTTGGGCAAAGTGAGGTAGTGCCATCCAACGCGGAGGATGCAGATATTTTTGTGGTACCGGAGTATTGTAAAGGAGGGGAGTTGTATATTGGCCTCGAAAATGCAGCACCGCAACAAATCGTCTCCCTTTTAATTCAGGTTTTGGAAGGTAGTGAAAATCCGGAGGTGAAATCGTTTGTTGGAAAACAACACGTTGAGTGGGACGTGCTTTGTTCTGATAATTGGCAGTCGCTGGATTCATCAGCCATTATTTCCAATAATACCGGGAATCTGTTGAAATCAGGAATTTTGAAATTCAATTTACCTAAAGAAGCAAACACCGATAATGCTTTATTGCCGGCAGGTTTAATTTGGCTGCGCGCCCGGATTCACAAAAACTACAATGCTGTTTCAAAAGTTATTGGAATTCATGCGCAGGCTGTTTTGGCAAAATTCAATAATAACGATAACGACCTAAAACATTTAAGCAATAGTTTGCCGGCTGAAACCATTTCAAAAATGGTGAATCGTATTCCAAAAGTAAAAGGACTTACTCAACCTTATAATTCATTTGGTGGGAAACCGCAAGAAAGCGATGAGGATTATTACCGGAGAATAAGCGAGCGATTGAGACACAAGAATCGTGCAGTAAGTATTTGGGATTATGAGCATTTAGTACTGCAGAATTTTCCGGAAATTCATAAAGCAAAATGTTTGTCGCACACCTGTACAAAGGTTGTAGGTAATAAACGGCAAACCAAATATCTGGCTCCCGGAAGTGTTGTTGTAGTAGTAATTCCCGATATCGTCAACAAAAACGTTTTCGATATTTATCAGCCGCGGGTAAGCAAAGCTACCTTATCGAAAATTCAGCAATTTCTTAAAAGGCATAATTCAAAACTGGTACAAACACTGGTCATTAATCCTGAGTATGAGGAGGTGCGAATTGATTTAAAAGTGAAATTTCATAAAGGATACGACAGCGTTTATTACAAAAGTGTATTGAATGACGATCTTACCCGTTTTCTTTCTCCCTGGGCTTTCGATCGCACTGCACCCATTCGTTTCGGGCAAACACTGCATAAAAGTGTAATTATAAACTATACCGAACAGCTTGATTATGTTGATTTTATTACTGACGTACGGCTGTTTCAGAAGACTGCAGCTTCAGGAGCAGTATCGGAAGTGAAAATTGCAACTCCATCGAGCCCTGAAGCGATTTTGGTTTCATCGAAGCAACACAGTGTAAAAGATGCAGTAAAAAATTGTTTAGCAACAACCATTGAACCGGCAGAAACATGTCAGAAGTAAACAAACATATCACCATACCGAAAGAGGTAAATTCGGGCAACGATCTGGATTATCAGTTTCTGAAGGAAAAAGGACAGGAGTATATCGAGAAACTGGCAAATAATATCTGGACTGATTACAACTCGCACGACCCGGGAATTACAATTCTGGAAATGTTGTGTTATGCCATTACCGATCTTGGAGCACGTATTTCATTGCCTATAGAAGATATTTTGGCACCGGCTGACAGTACAAAATCAAACGAAGATCAGTTTTTTAACGCATTGCAGATTTTACCATCGAAACCGGTAACCGAAGATGATTACCGGAAACTATTTATAGATATTGAAGGTGTTAAAAATTGTTGGCTTCAGAAATACGAAAAAACAGTTTATGTAGATTGTAAAAACGATCAGCTTTCGTATGATTCCGATGCTTTTAATACCGTAGAAGTTGAACTGCGACGAAGTTTTCAGTTAAATGGTTTGTATAAACTAGTTGTGGATTTTGATGAACTGGACGATACTAAATTTCCGCACAAAGCTGATAAAGATGCAGAGATAACCCGCTTAAAGGATTTAATATTCTCGCGTTATCACAAAAACAGAAATCTGTGCGAAGATTTGATAGAAGTTTCGGAAGTGGAAACGCACCCTATTGAAGTATGTGCCAGCATTGAAGTAGAGCCGGAAACCGACGAAGAGTTGGTGCATGCCAAAGTATTGCGGGCCATCGATCGTTATTTTTCTCCCAATTTGTGGTTTTATTCGCTTCAGCAAATGTTGGACAAAGGTTATTCAAGCGACCAGATTTTTGAAGGACCAACACTTACCAATGGTTTTATCGATCCAAAAGAATTGGCAGATGCTCGACTGCGAACAGAAGTTCGCTTATCGGATTTGATGCAGCTGATTATGAAAATTGAGGGAGTAAAAGTCATTAAAGATATATCGATAAATGACTGCCTTGATGAGGAAAATAAAAATGATGCATGGTTGATTTGTGTTCAGCCCGGACTGAAACCCAAACGTTGCGACAGCAGTGCATTTAGCTACTACAAGGATGTACTTCCATTAAATGTAAACAGCAAAAAAGTAAAGGAGTATAGTCAGCAATTATACGCCGAAGAACAGGAAAAACAAGAGCTTGCCAATGTGGGCATGGAACTTCGCGGGCCAAAAGGAAGTTTTGCCAATGTTGGTGAAACAACCACTATACAGAATGATTTTCCGGAAACTTATGGAATTGGAGCAGTTGGTTTGCCGGCGCGAGCCACTGAAGAACGTAAGGCACAAGCCAAACAATTAAAAGGCTACCTTTTGTTTTTCGACCAGATTTTTGCCACTTATTTTGCACACCTTGAAAAGGTTAAAGATCTGCTATCAGTAGACGATAAACTAGCTGCTACATACTTTACACAGGCTGTTAAAGATTTAGACGGGATGTCTGACCTGGTGAATAATTACCCATTGGCAGATGATGAGACACTCACCAAAAATCTATTGGAAGACCTCGACGATAATATTTTGCGTAAAAATGAATTGTTGGATCATCTGATTTCGCGTTTTGCCGAAAAATTCAGCAAGTATTCATTTTTAATGAAAGAGATTTACGGAACCTACGCTGACCAGGCAATAATAGATGCTAAGCAACTATTCTTATCGGAATATGGCGAAATTAAAAACACTGATGGAAGCATTAAAAACAAAGGAATAAGCAACTGGCGTGCAAGTGCTTTCAATTATTTTAACAGAACACCCGAAGAAATTTGGGATACCGAAAATGTGGCAGGAGCGCAAAAACGAATTGCCCGATTAAGTGGCATTCGTAATTTTAAACGCCGCAATCTTTCCCCTTCCTTTATCGAAACCTACAAACTCACCAATTCCGATAATAAAGAAGTATTTCGCTGGCACGTGAAAAACAACGATGGTGTTTACTTTCTTTCGTCAACCGAAGAATATAACACACGTGCTTTTGCCGAAGACGAACTGTACCAAACCATTGTTAAAATTGTTGAAACCCGGCCCGAAACAGTGGAAGCCATATTTGCCGAAGGGGTTGCCGACGAAAAGGAAGTTGGCAATTTTGAAATTCAGGTGTCGCCAAGTGGTAAATATTCGTTTGATGTAATAAATACAAATGCCGACCCGAAAAGTACCGACCGTATTATTGCCCGTCAGTTTTTGTATTACGAAACTCCAGGCGAATTGAAAACTGCAATTCTGGAAATGATAGAATTTTTCACGGTTGATTTTATTGAGGAGGGGATGTTCATTGTTGAGCATATTTTGCTTCGCCCCGACGTAACAAGCGACGCCGGAATGCAGGATCAATTTATGCCTGTTTGTACAAAACAGTGTACCAGTTGCGAACCTGTTGATCCGTATTCGTACCGGGTTACCGTTGTTTTACCCGGCTGGACACATCGTTTCCGGAATATGGATTTTAGAAAATTTATGGAAGAACTGATACGGAAAGAATTACCTGCCCACGTACTTGCCCGCATTTGCTGGATTGGCGAGCGTGATAAACTTGTGCCGGATGAGGAAAATGAAATGATACAGTTTGAAAAGGCTTATCATGAATTTTTACTGGCAAAAACAAATTCGGGACAGGAACAGGACGAAACAAAATTGAAAAATTTGATTGCGATACTTACAGAATTGAACACGATATATCCGACAGGAAGACTTATTGATTGCGACGATGATGAAGATTTGCTGGGAGGCAAAATTGTTTTGGGTCGCACAAATATTGGAAACCTTTAATTGAAAAGCGATGGAATCGAAATTAGCGAAAATAACAAACGGCTACCACACTTTTATAGAAAACCAGGTATTAACAGCCGAGCAGTTGAATGAATTTGTGAACTATTTGGATGACCAGAACAGACTGTCAAAAGTGTTTCTGCATGGCGTTGGAATTGTTTGTGGGTTTCCGGTAAAAATGAGCCAGCCGGCAGAAAATGGACCGTTGAATTCGGATAACGACAATACTGTTGAGATTGGTCAGGGTGTTGGCCTAACCACTGATGGCGATTTGTTACAGTTGAAAAAGGCATCGCAAATAATTGATGGCTCGGTTACCTATACACACTATAAAAAGTTCACGGATGAAGTTGCAGAATATGAGCCTTTCAGAGAAGATTCGGAAGTAATTGATATGTGGGAAATCTTCCCGGAAAGTGGCGATAACCGGACAAAACTTAATAACCTGAAACTGGATGACAAAATTGCTTTGCTTTACATCGAATCGTATGAAGACGGTGGAAACTTGTGCACCAGTATCGACTGCGATAATCAGGGAATTAAACAGGTTCAGAATTTAAGGGTTTTGCTGGTGACTGAAAAAGGTGCCGAGCAGATTATAAAAAACGATTCAGTTTTTACCTGGCATAATGTGCCCGAATTATATACGCAACTGCCGGAGATAAAATTACCGCGAATTAGTTTGCTAAATGTTGACAGTCTGGCTGCTTTTCGTCAAAGTTTTTTAGCTGCATTTTCGCAAACAGTTATTACCAATTTAAAAGATGGTTATGAGGCTATTTTGGATTTATTTGGACTTCCTTCGGTTTCAACAAAAATCGACGAGTTGCTAAAACTCAATCTAAGTGCGATCAATTCAATGGTCGATTTTCAGTACCGTTACGATTTATTGGCCGATTTAATTGATACGTACAACGAAATCAAAAAATTGTTGTTACACATTAATGTTGAGTGCTCGCCTGCAATTGATTCTTTTCCAAAACACCTGTTACTGGGGCGGCTTCAGGAAACTGAACCGTATAAAACTTTTCGTCACCGGGTTTATAAATCACCTTTGTCAGCTACAGAGCAGTTTAATCGAAGTAAAATTAAGAGCTTAATTTTGAGGGCGCAACACTTGCTGAATAACTACAATGTTACTTTAAATGAGAGTGTTCAGGAAATTCGTATCACACCATCGCAGTTGAATGGAGAATTAGGCTGCAAGGCAATTCCATTTTATTACAATTTAGATGCAGGATTTTTAGAAACCTGGAGTTTTGAGAAAACAACGAATCTCAAACAAAATTATAATCTCAGTTATTCAACCGATGTACTTGCTAATGTTCCGGAAGTTCAAAGCCCGTTACAATTTAGTACCGATGAATTTAATTTTTATCGAATTGAAGGCCATTTGGGGCTCGACGCAGAAGCCTGCGAAAATGAGATCGACAATTTGCTAAGGACAAATGGACTTGATTTTAAGTGCCGGATAATTCCGCTTGATGATACTGAAAATCCGTTTGCCCAGTTTCTAAAAAAGCACTCTCAGGCCGTGCATCGTGGAGGCGTTGTAAAAGGCGGAACATTTTTGTTGGTAGCACAGCAAAACAAGGTTGTGTCCGATTTATTTCTGCCTTACCGCATAATTGAGGAAACGGCACAAAACGATTGTTGCTCGTTAATGGAATGTACATATCCATGGATTAGTTCGTTGAAATACCTGAATAACCTGGCACGCAGTACCAAAGGCACGCAAAGCCGAAACAAAGTTATGCCAAAAGAATATGTGTTACAGGTGGTAGAATACCGAATTAACAGACAAAATTTGATAAATGGAACTACAACAATTCGTATTCCTCTACAGCAAATATTTTTACGGCGAATACACGCCATAACGGAGGCTTTGAATACGCGATTTGATAAGGGTGTGGTTTTTGATTTTAACGAGAGTCAGAAACGGTTTGTAATTACCCGCGCCAAAGAGGATTCGTTTGTGATTCGGTTACGCGATGTCACATTAAATTATTCGAATCCGATTTACACTTACAGTAACAAAGGAATGTTCCGAAATAACCTCGTTTTTAGAGCGGATGCTATGCGGTGTCGCGATTTGAAAAAATATAACCCAACGTTTTACGAGGCATTGCAGGGCAAAATTGCTCCGGTGAATAAAGATGACGATTATGGAAAATTTAACGATAAGTGGGCAAAATGGAATGTGCTGAAAGAACGCATAAAAACCCACCCGGAAATTGTTCGGTTAAAACTTACCCGAATGATAAGCAGTGCAAGCGAGCTTCCAGGAGAAATAAAACGACAGCTGAGAACACTAAAAGCAGACTTTCAGCAGCGAACAGAAACTGATTTGCAGTTTAAATTAGATGGCGATTGGGTTACCGGCGATTGGGTAAATTCAACCATGTTGGATTTTTACAAAGCCAATAAAAAGAACACGCACGATGATTTGGTTTTGTTTGTACAGCTTAGAAAATACCTGCATAGCGAAACCGGCGTAACCAAACTTTCAATATACCTAACAAATGAATTGTATACCAATAATTTTGATGAGCTAATTGAACGTTATAGTGGTTTTGCTGATATTTATTTTGGTACACCTACGGGAGAAAATGCAATAGACCTTTAATGATGAGAACGTATATAAATAAAAAAGGATATCAGTCGTTTAAATGTATACGTCGAATGATATCCCGATGGGCAAAAAACACTTTGAAAATTGTACTAAACTTAACAGACAAAAATAAAGCCGCTAACGCTTTGCACTATCATCGCTATGTCAACCAACCCAGTAATTCATCTCTGAATCCTATGTTATCAAATTTAGGGTATTTGGAAATAAAATGCAAGAGATAAGCATTTAAAATAGAATGTATTCTGAAAAAAAACATATCATCGAAAAAGTTATTCTTGATATCAATGAATCGGGAGAGCAACAGGCGCAACAGATTAAAAATTATATTGGTGATTATGCGCAAAACAAATTATTTCCGGTAATTCAAGAACTATTAAATGAATACGATACCGAAGAAAATATTATTCGTTTAGACCGGCTTGATATTAACTTCTCTTTGCAGGACTGGGAAGATGATGAGACCATGAAATTTAAGCTAAGCGAGAAACTAAGAGCTCAGTTAATTCAGGCAACAAAAACGGCTTCGAAAACTCATGCAGAGCAAAACGGAACTGGGCAACCTGGTAGCGAATCACAAATTGTAAAAACGAAAGACAACATACAAAATACCTTTTTGTTTTTTATAGAAAAAGGCTACCTGCCATGGTTTGGGAAACCAGAATATATTGACGAAATAACTTCTGCCTCAAAATGGAATAAAAGTATTGCCGATCAAAAATTTGTAGCAGAACTTAAACGTTTGTTTCGGAAAAATGATACTGCAACAGAACGATTTACTCTGCAGGTTTCGGAGGAACTTATCCTGAAATTTATTGGTGTTTCGGGAGTGTTGAAAATCAAAAACGAGAAAAAGTTGTTGCATTTTGTCAATTCGTGTGACACCGGTTTTAGAAAAAACTTTTTGATGGCGCTTATACTGCTTTCAGTAAATGCTACGAGAGGTTATGAGTTTTTAAGAAAGATGCTACTTTTTCAAATAAAAGAGCATAAGATTACAGACGCCAATTTAGAGGGAATTGTAACCCATTTAAAGATTTTAATTAATGAAATCAATCGACATTTTGAGGAAGAACCTATTAGTGAGTTTCTTCCTACAGAAGATGAAATAAGAGAATTTGTTGAAAAAGAAAAGGGATCCAAAGAGTCGGTTAATTTGAGCAGAAAAATTGAACCAACCATTTTAAATCTTTCCGATAAAAAAGAGTTCCAATTTTTTGATAAGGACAAAACTGAAATTTTTGTTCGTAATGCGGGGCTCGTAATTTTGGGTCCTTTTTTACCAACTTTTCTGAAACAATTTAACTGGACCAGCAAAAGTGGCAAGATTAAGAAAGATGCAAAAGTAAAAGCTGTTCAGGCTTTTTACTTTTTAGCCACTGGCGAAATCCACTTTTTTGAAGCCAATATGGTATTTGAAAAATTTTTGTGTGGGCTGCCACTTTCAACTCCAATACCCCAAAAAAGTTTGCTGAATAACGAAGTGAAAGAAGAAGCAGAAGATTTGTTGCGCCAGGTTATAAAATACTGGCCGGCCTTAAAGAATACTGGTGCCGGTGGTTTGCGCCAAATGTTTCTTAATCGAAATGGGAAACTCATAAAAACGGAAAATGGGTTTAAGCTCCTGATTGAGCGCAAAACTCAGGATATACTATTGGACAAATTGCAGTGGAATATCTCGCTGCTAAAATTGCCATGGAAAGAAGAATTGTTATTTGTAGAATGGTAAGCTTATGAAAATAAAAGTAAAGAGACCCGGAAGTTCAGGGAAAAGCAGTCAGTCGTTCTTTTCAAAAAATAACGAGTCAGGCTTTTTCTCCAGGCAGGCTAAATTGAATGTTGGTCAACCCAACGATAAATACGAACAAGAAGCAGATCAGGTTGCCGATCAGGTTGTAAGCGAAAGCAACAGTTCAAAACCATTTTTTAGTCCTGCTGAAAATTCAATAACTCAAACAAATTTACTTTCAGAATCGATAACTCCATTGGTGCAGAAACAAGAGGAAGAAGAGGAAGAAGCTCAAGCTAAAATGGAGACGCAGAACATACAACGAGAATCTGAAGAGGAAGAGTTGCAGCCTAAGTTGGAAATTCAGCAAGAATCTGAAGATGAAGAAAAGGAAGAAGCACTGCAGCTAAAACAGGAAAATAGTGGCGTTAGTAGGCAAAATATGACAGAACAGTTAATTGCTAAGAGCAGAGGCGCGGGAAGTCCGTTAACTACAAAAATACAGGCGGAAATGGAAAGTGGATTCGGGGCTGATTTTAGTGGTGTTAAAATACATACTGGCAGTCGTGCAATTCAAATGAATAAAGATTTGGGTGCCCGGGCCTTTACGTCTGGCAACGACATTTATTTCAATTCCGGGCAGTTTCAACCTGCTTCTGACAGTGGGAAAAAATTGCTCGCTCACGAGTTAACACATACTTTACAACAAGGAGCCAGCTCTACACAAACATTGGTACAGCGATCGACAGCAGACGAGGCTTATCAACAGGTTGTTGATGCTGCAAGTGGCTGGGGAACCGATGAAGAGGGTATTTTTAGCGCAATAAGAAGCTGTAGCGAGAGAAATCAGTTAAGAGGCCGAATTCAGGGGATTTTAAGTTCTGAATTATCCGGTTACGATTTGTTTAAGGCTAGGTTGTTGTTAAAATATGGTCCGGAAACCAATTTTCCACCGGGAATTTTAACCATATGGGAAGCCACCGATGGAGCCGGAACAAATGAGGAATTGGTGTACGATGCAATTAGAAGTTCTTCAAACCGGGCTTTATTGAAACGGTCAACATGGGTGCAGCGAACTTTAACAAATGAAATGTCGGGACATGAATATGCAAAAACTCAATTGCTTTTTAGGTACGGAATCGAGTCTTCTTATCCCGCTTATATAAACTCATTGTGGACTGCTACTGTTGGAACAGGTACAAATGAAAGTTTGATCTATAATACCATGCTTACCATGTCGCCTACACAGCTTGCAGAATTGCGAACGAATACAACTTTTGTGGGAGTTGTTCGCGATGACTTGTCGGGGGCAGAATTGCAGCGCTTTAACTCCATGTTAAGCGGGACAGATCCTGCCATTCAGGCAAACGATTCAACAGCGGGTTATGGAGCAACACAAACCGGGCCGATTGCAACCACAGGAGGCGATCGTGATGATACCGATGCGTATTCTCCTGATGATATTCGACAAGGTGCTCTCGGCGATTGCTATTTCCTTGCATCACTTTCTGCTGTTGCCAGAAGTAACCCTGCATCGCTGAGAAATAGAATAACAAGACAGTCGGACGGTTCGTATAACGTCATTTTATATGTGAGAGATGAGGATAATTTTAGGCAACAGGTTGTTAATGTAACGGCAACTTTTCCGCAGGGGAGTGGTGGAACCGGTGGCTTTACCTATGCACGCGGAGGTGATGCAAATGCACATGGAACTGAACTTTGGGTAAGGTTATTTGAGAAGGCTTATGCCAAGCTGCGCGGAAGTTATGATGCCATTGAAGCGGATTGGGCAGCAGTGGGGCTTGGTGCTGTAACAGGTGAGCAGGCTGAAAATATTGCCCTGAGTAGTATCACTAATGCCAATTTAAAAACAAGAATCGATCAGGCGTTTAGAGCCCAAAAACCGGTAACAGTTACTTCAAATAGCGAAAGCTTTTTTAACGGATTAACAGGAATATTACAGACATATGCCAACTCGCACAATATTGTTGGACCGCATGTATATGCAGTAATGTCGGTAACCGACGATGAAATTACCTTGAGAAATCCACACGGAGGAAGTACTGCAGTAGTGACGATGCCGTGGGTATTGCTCAGGTATTATTTTTACAGAGTGACAAGCATTCGACTTCCATCAAGATAAAAGAAGAAAAGTGAGATTTAGCCAGATAGAAACAGATTTAGTGAATTTTATTCGGTATCGATTAGACATTGAATTAAAGAATAAAATTTTAGACCCAATTGAAATAAATTCGGATAGCAATAACTTCGAACTCTCTCAATTCATTAAGGCCCATAAACTATCTACACCTGAAATTGTAACGATGTTAATTGCTCTTGTACCACATTTATCTCCCGAATTCTTCAGTAATATAATTGCCGAGTATCTTCCTAATGGCGGCGATTTTCCTGAGTTTGGTGGCGTAAAGGGTAAAAATCATCGCGGACTTTTACCAACAGGAGAAACGGTGCTTTACATTTTGGCTGGGTACGATATTGAAAAGCGAATTGAATTGGCCAAAATGTTTGAGGAAGACCATTTGTTTGCACAAAAAAGTATACTGTATGTTGAGCCCGTTCCTGCCGGAGAACCCAAAATGAGTGGTCGCTTAATTATGGACGACGAATATGTGGATCTTTTTACTTCAGGTAAAGTGTCGAAGCCCAAACTTAGTAGCGATTTCCCGGCACAGCGGATATCAACTAATTTGGAATGGACCGACCTTGTATTAAAAGACAAAACTTTAGATGAGGTAAAAGAGCTTGAAACCTGGTTAAATTTCAACGAGCAGTTAATGAGCGAGTGGGGTATGCGCGAAAAAATAAAACCAGGTTATCGCGTGTTATTTCATGGCCCGTCGGGAACCGGAAAAACATTAACCGCCTGTTTACTTGGAAAATATACCGGTCGCGATGTTTACCGCGTTGATTTATCGATGGTGATTTCGAAATATATTGGCGAAACAGAGAAAAATCTGTCGGGATTGTTTAACAAGGCAGCCCACAAAAATTGGATTTTGTTTTTTGATGAGGCCGATTCGCTCTTTGGTAAACGCACAAACGTTCGCGATGCACACGATAAATACGCTAACCAGGAAGTTTCGTACCTTTTGCAGCGCATTGAAGCTCATCAGGGTTTGGTTATACTGGCATCGAATATGAAAGGAAATATCGACAGTGCTTTTACCCGCCGGTTTAATGCATTTGTAGAATTTGATCCTCCTGGAGTTGCCGAACGCTTGAAATTGTGGAAGGTTTACATGCCCAATAGCAACAAAGTGAGTAAAAAGATTGGGCTGGAAGAGCTGGCTAAAAACTACGAATTAACCGGCGCCAACATCGTTAATACAATTCATTATGCCGGTTTGCTAACCATTAAAGACAAAAAAGCACAACTTGATAAAAACGCGTTGATGGCCGGAATACGAAAAGAGTACAAGAAAGAAGGAAAGATATTTCAGAAGTAGTTCTTTTCAGTACATATTCGGTTTGGTATTTAGTTGGTTTTTTAAAGAATAAAATTTTAACGAATCCTTTGGCATAACATGCACAATTTCCCAATTTTAGAAAATATTGATTAAATCCATATTTCAACTTATGAATAGACTTATTTTGTGCCTGCTTTTTTTTGCCTTTGTATCAACCGCTTCGGCGCAGTTTGATGCTAATTACGATGAAAGTAAAGTTCCCGAATTTAAATTGCCGGATCCATTAAAAATGTTTAACGGTAAAAAGATTCGCAATTCAAAAAAAGTGGGAAAAAAATCGGTGTCCGGAACTACTCAATTTTTTTACCGAAAATGTGTATGGTGAGGTTCCCGGCGAGTTGGCAATTTCTTCGGTGCAAATATTGGAACAAAGCGAAAATGCTTTGAATGGAAAAGCAATACGAAAACAAGTTGATCTTGTTTTTAAGAACCACGGTAAAACATTAGATTTTACCGTTTTAATCTATCTACCTAAAAGTGTTGAAAAAGCTCCCTTGTTTGTCGGGTATAATTTCTATGGAAATCACACAATAACTGAAGACGTCGAGGTTATAATCTCGGGTTCGTGGGCAAGAAATAATCCGTCGTTTGGAATAATAAACAACCAGTTAACGGAGCAGTCGAGAGGTGTTAGAACCAACCGTTGGTGTGTTGACAAGATAATTGACGCAGGTTTTGGACTGGCAACTATTTATTACGGAGAAGTAGATCCCGATAAAGATGATTTTTCGGATGGTATTCACCCGTTATTTTATATCGACGATCAGCAACAACCTGCTGCCAACGAATGGGGATCGATCGCAGCCTGGTCGTGGGGCTTAAGTCGTGCAATGGACTATTTTGAGCGCGATAATGCTATCGATGAATCGAAAGTAGTGGTTTTTGGCCATTCGCGCCTGGGAAAAACAGCTTTGTGGGCTGGTGCAAGCGATGAGCGTTTTGCCGGGGTAATTTCTAATGAACCAGGATGTGGCGGTGCTGCGCTATCGAAACGCCGGTTTGGCGAAACAGTGTGGCGGATTAATAATTCCTTTCCGCACTGGTTTTGTAAAAATTTCAGAAACTACAGTAAAAACGAGGAGGCCTTACCGGTTGATCAGCATGAACTGATTGCTTTAATTGCGCCGCGTCCTGTTTATATTGCAAGTGCCGAAGAGGATCGGTGGTCGGATCCAAAAGGCGAATTTCTCGGAGCCTTATACGCCACCCCGGTGTTTGAACTTTACGGAAAAAAGGGAATAGAGCAAACAGAAATGCCGGGAGTTAATCAGCCCATTCAAAACACAGTTGCTTATCATATTCGGACAGGAGAACATGATGTAACTGAATTCGACTGGGAGCAGTACATAAAATGGGCGCAGAAATTCATTCATTAATCAACTAAATTTACTACTGTGAAAAAACTTGGTCTATTATTTATCCTGGCAGTATTTATTGCCTGCAACAAGGAAAAGGCACCTGAAACAATACACTTGTTTAACGGAACAGATTTATCGGGTTGGCATGCCGACGTGCCTGATGCTGATAATAACTCCAATATTGAGAAATCGTTTGTAGTTCGCGATTCTTTGCTGGTAAGTATGGGCGATCCGAGGGGCCATTTAATTACGGATTCGGTTTATCAGAACTACCGACTGGAGGTGGAATATCGCTTTGCCGGTGAGCCGGGGAACTGTGGTGTTTTGGTTCATGCTTCAACACCACGGGCGTTATATGATATGTTTCCTAAATCGTTGGAGGTACAAATGCAGCATGGCGATGCCGGCGATTTTTGGTGTATTGTTGAAGATATTGAAGTGCCGGATATGGTTGTAAGACGCGGACCGAAGGAAGAGTGGGGGATTACTGAAGGTAAAAAACGTCGGATAATGAATCTGACAGACGATTCGGAAAAACCTTTGGGCGAATGGAACAACATGCTAATTGAGTGTGTGGCTGACACCATAAAAGTTTGGGTAAACGACGATCTTGTAAATTACGGTTATAATTGTACTGTCACCAAAGGACAAATTGCCGTTCAGGCGGAAGGAGCAGAGGTTGAATTCAAAAAGATTGATTTAGCTCCTATTCTCAAAACCACACCGATTGATTAAGCTACTTTGAAAGGCGTAAAAAGCAAATCATGATTTCCGGGAATCACTAACAGAATTAAAATAAGGACAGATACACGCTCATAAAAAAAGGGAACTTTGCAGTTCCCTTTTCAATATCGTAGTGATTGATAATTATTTATCCACTTCAACTTTTGCCAGATGTTCACTTTTGTAAGCTCCCGAAAGTAATTTCTCACGTGCTTCTTTAAATGCTTTCAGCGTAAGTTCTACATCCTCTAAAGAATGCATTGCCGTTGGTATCAGGCGTAAAAGAATTTCTCCTTTAGGAATTACCGGGTAAACCACCATCGAGCAGAAAATTCCATAATTTTCGCGAAGATCGTAAACCATTTGTGTTGCTTCAGCTTCGCCACCTTTCATGTAAACCGGAGTAACTTGCGTATTGGTTTTTCCAAGGTCGAAACCGGCTTCTTTTAAGCCGCCTTGCAACGCATTAACAATTGTCCACAGTTTTTCGCGTAACTCAGGCATGGTACGAATCATGTCCAAACGTTTCAATGCACCAATTGTCATCGGCATTGGTAACGATTTCGCAAAAGTTTGCGAACGCATATTGTAACGTAAAATGTAGCAGATATCCGTTTCGCAAGCAACAAAACCACCAATCCCGGCCATTGCTTTTGCAAATGTTCCGAAGTAAATGTCAATTCCATCCTGAACGCCAAAATGCTCACCCGAACCGGCACCTGTTGGTCCCATTGTTCCAAAACCGTGTGCATCGTCAACAAACAAACGGAAATCGAATTCTTTTTTCAGTGCAACTATCTCATCAAGTTTACCAACCTGACCGGTCATACCGAAAACCCCTTCAGTAATTAATAAAATACCACCTCCGGTTTCGGCAGCGCGTTTTGTTGCGAAACCTAACATCTTGCGGCATTTCTCCATATCGTTGTGTTGGTACACAAAACTTTTTCCACCTTTTGCTTTATGAAGGAAAACCCCGTCCATAATACAAGCGTGCGATTCCGAATCGTAAACAATAACATCGTTACGGCTGGCAAGCGCGTCGATTGCAGAAACCATTCCCTGATAACCGTAGTTCAATAAAAATGCATCAGGTTTGCTAACAAAAGCAGCTAACTCACGCTCCAGTTGTTCGTGTTTAACTGTTTGTCCCGACATCATTCTAGCTCCCATCGGATAAGCCATACCATACTGTGCTGCAGCTTCAGCATCAGCTTTTCTAACCTCTGGGTGGTTGGCCAATCCCAGGTAGTTGTTCAAACTCCATGTCAATACTTCTTTACCACGGAAATTCATTCTGGCTGCAATTTCGCCTTCCAGTTTTGGAAACGCAAAATAACCGTGAATTTGGTCCATCCACTTGCCAATATCACCTTTATTATTTCTGAATTTATCAAATATATCCACGATGATTTGTTTTTAAGTTTAAATTATAAGGATGCAAATGTAATCTTTTTTAAAATCTCAGCAAATGTGTTAAATAATACTAACACATCAACTTAACGTTAGCAATTAGTCCTATTTTCACACACTGTAATTAGAGGTATTATAGCTATGCAATTGTTAATGAGTGAAATAACATATTTGGGAAAAGCTGTAAATTCCTTAAATTTTGACGATTAATTCGTTTCAATTAATTAAAAAAAGTATATTTTTGCGCCATGTTTATGAAAATGAGATTTTTGGGGATCGGACTACTAGTAATTTTATTGATCACAGCTTCGTGCGGAGACTATAACAAGATTGTAAAAAGTACCGATTACGAGTTTAAATACAAAAAAGCTGTTGAGTATTACGAAGACGGCGAATATGTTCGTTCAGCAACTTTGTTTAGAGAATTGGTGAACATTTACCGCGGAACCTCGCGAGCCGACAAAATTTATTATTACTATGCTAAAAGTATGATCGGTCAGAAAGACTATTTAATGGCGGGTCATTATTTTAAGTCGTTGGTAAAAGAGTTTCCAACGAGTGAATATGTGGAAGAGGCACAATTTATGATTGGCTACTGCTCTTATTTATTGTCGCCAAAACCAAGGCTCGATCAGCAGGTAACTCAACAGGCTATTGATGCCTTACAATTATACATTAACTTGTATCCGTATAGCGACCGTGTTGACGAAGCTAACCGCTTAATTGACGAATTGGTTGATAAGTTGGTATACAAATCGTTTTTAAGTGCTAAATTGTACTACGATTTTGAGCAATACAAAGCGGCGGTAATTGCTTTAGGTAATAGTCTTGATAAATACCCTGAAAGTAAATATCGCGAAGAACTGAAATTTATGTTGTTAAAATCGAAGTATTTGCTGGCTGAAAAAAGTATTGTTGAAAAACAAAACGAACGATATACAAATGCGCTCGACGAATATTTTTCATTTATCGATGAATATCCCGACAGTGAACACAAAAAAGAGGTAGATAAGTTTTACGAAACAGCCTCTGAGATATTGAATTATAAAGAAGAAAATGATTTAAACATTAATTAGAATATGGATTACAAGAAAACAAAAGCAGCTCCGTCAACTATTTCGCGCGATCTTGAAGTATTAACTCAAGAAACCGGAAATATTTACGAAACCGTAATGATTCTTGCTAAAAGAGCAAATCAGATTTCGTCGGAATTAAAAGAAGAGCTTAACCAGAAATTACAGGAATTTGCTTCGTATACCGACAATTTGGAGGAAATCTTTGAAAACAGGGAACAAATCGAGATTTCTAAATTTTACGAGCGTTTGCCAAAGCCAACTCTTATTGCGTTTGAAGAATTAAAAGAAGGTGAAATTTACCACCGTAATCCAACGCGCGAGAACAAAAAACGTATCTAATTTTTCTGATGCCCTGATATGAGGCTCAAAGGAAAAAATATAATACTCGGAATAACAGGAAGTATTGCAGCTTATAAGGCAGCAATGCTTCTTCGGCTTTTTATAAAGGAGGGTGCCGAAGTGCAAGTGGTAATAACACCTGCAGGAAAAGAATTTATTACACCCGTTACTTTATCAGCATTGTCGAATAAACCTGTTATTAGCGAGTTTTTTGGAGCAAACGATGGTACGTGGAACAGCCACGTTGATCTGGGATTGTGGGCCGATGTAATGGTTATTGCGCCGGCAACTGCTTCAACAATGGGGAAAATGGCCAATGGTATTGCCGATAATATGTTGATAACAACCTATTTGTCGGCTAAGTGTCCGGTAATGGTGGCACCTGCCATGGACCTCGATATGTTTGCGCATCCTTCAACACAACGTAATATTTCTATTCTGAAAGAGTACGGAAATATTATTGTTGAACCCGGTGAAGGAGAATTAGCCAGCGGTTTAACCGGCAAGGGCAGGATGGAAGAACCTGAAAAAATACTCGAAGCAGTTATTCAACAGCTTGGAGTAAAAAAAAACTGCTGAATAAATCCTATCTGGTAACTGCCGGACCTACTTTCGAAAAAATTGATCCTGTTCGTTTTATTGGTAATTATTCTTCAGGGAAAATGGGGTATGCCATTGCCGAAGAACTAGCCGAACAAGGTGCCGAAGTAACTTTAGTATCGGGTCCTGTTTCAGTTACTACTCAGAAAACTGGCGTAACCGTGGTTCCTGTTGAAGCGGCTGAAGAAATGTATAATGCATCGATTGAGCATTTTAAAACTGTTGATGGTGCAATTATGTGTGCAGCAGTAGCCGATTTTACTCCTGCAAAAAAGGAAGAGGAAAAAACAAAGCGGGGCAAAGAAAACTGGCATATCGAGTTGCAACCAACAAAAGATATTGCTGCCGAATTGGGTAAATTAAAAACCAACAAGCAGCTTTTAATAGGTTTTGCCCTGGAAACCAACAACGAACTGGCAAATGCAGCGAGTAAACTTTTAAAAAAGAACCTCGACTTTATTGTACTGAATTCGTTAAAAGACAAGGGAGCCGGATTTGGTGTTGATACCAATAAAATAACGATCATTGAAAAGGGCAATAAACAAACCGATTTTGAGTTAAAAGATAAAGCTGAGGTAGCAAAAGATATCGTAGCAAAAATTATAGAATTGAATAATTAGCATATGATAAAGCAAATCGTAATAGCGCTTTTCTTTCTGTTTATTTTCATTGGAGAAGGTGTCGCTCAGGAACTTCGTTGCAACGTAACCGTTTCGGCACGGGGAATTCAGGGGGCAAACCAAAACCTGTTCCGTACCATGCAGTCTGACTTGTATGATTTTATGAATAACCGAAAATGGACTGATCATGTGTATAGTTACGATGAAAAAATCAGGTGCAATATTCTAATCCGTCTCGACGAGCAAATTTCTGCCGACGAGTTTAAAGGATCAATTCAGGTGCAGTTAACACGCCCGATATTTAATACCAGTTACACGTCAACTGTGCTTAATATTAAAGACAATGATTTTCATTGTAAGTATGTGGAGTTTCAGCCGCTGGAGTTTAACGAAACATCAAACCGCGATAACCTGACCAACATTATGGCGTTTTATGCCTATGTGATTCTGGGTTTTGATTACGATACTTTTTCGGAAGAAGGCGGAACCGAATATTTTCAGAAAGCACAGGCGATTGTAAATAATTCGCAAAATGCACGCGAACGCGGCTGGAAGGCTTTCGAGAGTGAAAGGAATCGCTACTGGTTAATCGAGAATGTATTAAATAAATCCTACTCATCGTTTCGCACCTGCATGTACAATTATCATCGAAATGGCCTGGATTTAATGTCGGATAAAGTAGAAGAGGGCAGGGCAAACATCGCCGATGCATTGCGCGATATTCAGAAAGTATTTCGTCGTCGCCCATCTACTTACATTTTGCAGATGTTTTTTGATGCCAAGGCCGATGAATTGGTAAATGTTTTTTCCCAATCGTTCCCCGATGAGCGAAATCGGGTTATGGCTATTCTTAACGAGGTTGATCCTTCAAACGGCAGAAAGTACGAGAAGATTGCCGAAAACGAAGGCTTTTAACAAGGTGGGCTAAAAAGATATCCCCATTTTTTCCAGAAAGTAAATCCGTGTGCTCATTTTGGCTATTTTAGCCATTGAAATTATTAATGAAGATCTATTGTCATTATGCTATCCAGATTATCCATTTCGAATTACGCACTCATCAATAAATTGCAGGTTAATTTCCATGCCAATTTAAACACCGTTACGGGTGAAACCGGTGCCGGTAAGTCGATTATTCTTGGGGCTTTAAGCCTTATTCTGGGGAATCGTGCCGATCTTTCGGTGCTGAAAGAAAAGGATAAAAAGTGCATTGTTGAGGGGCAGTTTGAAGTGAGTAATTATCCTGTTAAACGTTTTTTTGAAACCAACGATCTGGATTACGATACTTCCACAATTTTACGTCGCGAAATAACGCCTTCAGGAAAATCTCGGGCTTTTATAAACGACACGCCGGTTAACCTGAAAGTAATGCGCGAACTGGGATTGCAGCTAATCGACATCCACTCGCAACACCAAAACCTGGAGTTGAGCAACCAGAAGTTTCAGTTGAACCTTGTTGATTCGGTTGCCGGTGCCAGTGAGGTGTTGGCGAAATACAAAACTCAATTCTCAGCCTACAAAAGCACAAAAAAAGAGCTTCAGCAGCTGCAGGAAAATGCAGAACAGGCGCAGGCCGATCTTGATTATTACCAGTTTCAGTTTACACAACTGGAAGAAGCAAGACTTGAAGAAAATGAGCAGGAAGATCTGGAAGCAGAACTGGAGCAGTTAAACCACGCTGAAGAAATTAAAACAGCGCTTACTGAAACGGTGGCTTTGCTGGATAACGAAACATTTTCGGTGTTGCAGGGCGTAAAAGACGGACATCGTACCCTTAGCAAGGTAACCGGCTACCTGAAAGATGCGGAAAGTTTTGCCGAACGTTTGGAGAGCGTTGCCATCGAATTAAGCGATATTCACCAGGAACTGGAAATGCTGGCAGAGCGCGTGGAATTTAATCCGGCGCGAATTGAAGAGGTGAATGACCGGTTGAATTTGTTGTATTCGCTGCAGCAAAAGCATCATGTGGCAACGGTGGCTGAATTAATTGTTTTGCGCGACGAGTTCGATCAGAAAATAAATAAAGCGGTGGGGTACGGCGATGAAATTGAAGCCCTGAAAAATAAACTGGAAAACCAGAAAAATGATTTAGAAAAGTTGGCTGAAAGTTTAAGTAAAACGCGGCAAAAAGCTTTTAAAAAGATCGAAAGTTCGGTTGTTGGCGATTTGAACCAGCTGGGAATGACAAAGGCCAGGCTACAGGTGGTACACAATTACCTCGAAGATTTTCAGCCGGATGGTAAGGATGAGATCGCGTTCCAGTTTAGCGCTAATCCAGACTCAGAACCGGATGAAATCTCGAAAATTGCATCGGGCGGTGAAATGTCGCGGTTAATGCTGGCCATTAAAAACCTGCTTCGCAACTCAAAAGCATTGCCAACCATTGTGTTTGATGAAATTGATACCGGCGTATCGGGCGAGATTGCATTAAAAATGGGCACTATTATTAAATCATTTTCGGCAAATACACAGATTATAAATATTACGCATCTGCCGCAAATTGCAGCTAAAGGCGATACGCACTTCAAGGTATATAAATTCGAAGAAAAGGGAAAAACCTTTACTTCAATTAAGGCATTGGATGCCGCCGAACGTGTGGAAGAGCTGGCAAAAATGGTGGGTGGCGAAAATCTTACGGAAACAACAATTAAAGCAGCAGAAGAACTGTTGCGAATTTGACAAATTCACTCATGGCAGAAATAGGAAAATTTAATACCCTGGAAATTCTCAGGGAAACAGACAACGGTGTATATCTCGATGGTGGTGAACACGGCGAAATTTTAATGCCGCGAAAGTACGTTGAGGAAGAAATGAAAGAACAGGGAACTGCAGAGGTTTTTGTTTATACCGACTCGGAAGACCGCCTGGTTGCTACTACCGAAAAACCTTTGGCAACGGTAGGGGAGTTTGCCCGTTTAACCGTAAAAGCTACTGCTAAATTTGGTGCATTTCTCGATTGGGGGCTGGCAAAAGATTTGTTGGTGCCGTTTAGCGAGCAGCGCAGTAAAATGCAGGAAGGCAACAGCTACTGGGTTTACGTTTACCTCGATTTGTTAACCAACCGTGTTGTGGCTTCGGCAAAACTGCATAAGTTTCTGGATAATACGCCTCCTGAATATACCAAAGGACAGGAAGTTAGCCTGATTATTCTGGAAGAAACTGATTTGGGTTATAAAGCCATCATTAATCAGGAACACACCGGAATGCTGTATAAAAATCAGGTATTTCGGCAACTGGAAATTGGCAGCCAGACAAAAGGCTACATTGCTAAAATAAGAAACGATGAAAAGATCGATTTGATGCTGGAAGAGCCTGGTTACGAAAAGGTTGATTCCATTTCGGAAAAGATTTTGACAGCGCTGGAAGCCAGTGGTGGTTTTATGGCTGTATCGGATAAATCGTCGCCGGAAATGATTAAAGCGATGTTTGGTATCAGCAAGAAAAATTTTAAGAAAGCAATTGGCGGATTGTATAAAAAACGACTGATTACTTTTGTTTCTGACGGGATTAAAATGTTAAAAAGCTAAATACCTTTTATAAAACATAAGTTTGAATTTGGAACTTTACAACTAAAAGTTCTAATTTTAAAACTACAATATTTTCATGTTGTGATTTTTGGTTAAATATGGAGGGAAACACTGGTTTCCCTCTTTTCTTTTAACCATTCCCGATTCGAGGTACTAATCTCCAAATTGTTGCTCCAGAAGCTTCATGTCGGCTTGCCGGGTACTCAACAGCTTGATGTATTCCATACAATTTTGGGCATGCAGTTCATTCTTTGATCCCAGAATATGATACGATTTAACCACCCATGCCAAAGCAGCTTCCAGGTCGCCTTCCATTTCACATGCCAGGCCCAGGTTGTACATACATTTTGCAACAATATTCTGGTTATCGTTTTTAAGTTGTTTGCGCCACAATTCTGCCACATCCAACCATTGAGCTTTCTGAATGAGTTCGTCGGCTTGCTGCAGTTCCACATGCCCCGACGAGTAATACATTCGTTGTACCTGCACCCAGTGTGGCACAATTGATTGTGCAAAATTTTCGGCAGATATTTCTGCTGCATTGTAAATTGCATCAGTTCGCGGTGGTAAAAGCTCATCCGCTTTACTCTGGCTCGATGAATATTCCATCCACTTCACCGTGTCGGGTTTTGAATAGGCCAAAACATATTTCATGTCAATAAGATCGTAAAAGCTCCATTGTGTCCAGTTGATAACCGGTTCGCTGCCAAGTTCCATCTGGGGGTAGAAATAGCGTCCATCACTGGCACCAAAAAAATCGAGCGAAAGCAAAAGGTCGGCATCTGTGTTATTGCGAATCGATTGAAGTTGCCCGGGCGTGTATAACCCGAATTGCGGATGTATAATTAACGAATCGGTTTTGGGATGAACCGACGATGTATTGGCCTGCAAAAAATAGCTTGAATTAAACACATTAATCTGTTCCGTAGTCATGCTTACCCGAGTTGCCGAATCTTCACGGAAAAAAGGTTTGTAATCAACTGTGTCAATAATTCCGGTTGTAGAATAATTACGCTCGTTTATGGTAATTAAAGTATCGAAAAATGCCTGTTTGTTAATCGCTGAGATGAAATTTTCGAAATAAATGCGCGAGGCAATACTGTCGGAGTTTTCTTCCTCCGTTTTTTGTTTCCCAAATTCTTCGTACTGGCTTAAGTACTGGTTTGGCGAACAATTAACGTTGTTATACTGAACCGCAATATTTCTGTATTTCGGGGAGATAGTCAGTACTGAAGGTTCAACAATTTCGATGTCGATGGTTTTTACATTGTACAGCGTATTACAGCTGGCAAAAACCAGCAGTACTAAAACGCCAAACAAAAAATCAGCGCGGTTTTTCATTGGTTATTGGTTTAAACGCAAGATATCTTTTTTTCTTTTAGCAAGTAGCTGTTGGTATTTGAAAATCATTTTCAGATCTTCCTTGCTGTTGTATGCAGTGGCAATTTGTAAAGCGGCATTTAGCCATTTTTCGGCCGTATCAAAATCGTCTTTCATCTCGTAGCCCAGCGCCAGGTTGTACCGCGCGTTAATGGCCATTTTTCCGTTACTGTCGTCGGCGTATCGTTTCCAAAGCATAATTGCATTGTCCCAATCACCTTTTTGTACATACTCGTCGGCCATAGCAAAATCGGGCAGTGGCGGAACAGAATACATCCTGTTCACATTTTCCCATGAAGCAAAAAAGCGTTTCGAATAATTTTCGCCAACCATTTGCGAAGCGATTTTCAGTGCGGTGATACGCGGTGGCAATTTGGCCTTTCGGTTATAATTTCCGTTTGCATCGTAGCCGTTCCAGAAAATGGTGTCAATCATTGTTTTTCGCTCAATAAGTTGCTGATCGAAAGGACTGTAAACGGCCCAAACAGCAGCGGTAATCACTTCGTTCGATTTTGTCGGCATCTCAGCCGTTGTTGAATATTCAGAGTAAAAACTGGAATAGGTCTCCAGCGAAATTACCAAATCGGTATTGGTTTTTGTGGCCAGTTGCTGAATCGCCTCCATATTTAACGCCGGAAGTTTATCGCTCGTATGTGGCTCGAAAAGTTCGGGGAATATGCGAATTTCCTTAAAAGCATTTTTCTCTTTCAAATTTTTTGCCAGTTCGCTCATGCTTAAATTCACTAAAATACTGTCGAGGTTTTTCGGATCGTTTTTGGCTTTCTTCAGGCGGAAATCATCCTGAAAATAGTGAATCAGCGTGTCGTTGCTGTATTTGAAATTCCGGTAAACAATGGCTACATTTTCGGCATTGGCCGGATAGGCAATTTCACCGGGAGTGTAAATTTCTATGGGGTAATCTTTGTAAACAGTACACGAAACCGTACTAAGTAGTAGTAAAGTCCATAAGCTCAATCGGTTCATTTTGAGTTGTTTTTCGGTTGTTTTTTCTTGCTTTTAAGCAATTCAAGATACTGATAAGTGATGGGGTGGTAGGCTGTATTATACGATTCGAGCGCATATTGAATGGCACAGTCGATATCGCCCTGTATTTCGCAGGCGGTGGCCAAATTAAATAAGGCTTTGCTTTTTTCGCTTTTCGATCCCGATTCGCTGGCAATTTTTTGCCACGCTTCAATGGCTGTAGCCCAATCTCCGTTATCGATGCGTACGGCTGCCTCTTTTAGTGCAGTACTTCCTTTGTCGAACAGTATCCGGTATTCGCTTTGCCAGCCTGTACTTATTGTTTCTGAAAAATCGAGTGCTATTGCAATTCCTGCTTCTGTAAGCGCTTGTTTAACAGGGGTGAAATCTGCGAACAAATTTCTTACACTAAGTGCATAGTTTTCCCAAAACAGTGTATCCTGAAAGACTTCACGAACCAGAATTTTTTCCTGCTGCGGATCGTAAATACGAAACAGGGCATCGTAAACAATAGCCATTTTTGCACCAACAGCCGTTCTGAAAACTCCTTCATTCGGATCGAAAACTGATTCTTCAGAGAGTTCTGTTGCAACGTGTGTTTTTAACAGATCCATTGACAGAACAGCATCGGTTTGGTAAAGGTCGCAAAGTTCCTTCGCCTCCTGCCAGCTCATCGAACTGGAGAAGAATGCGTTTTTATCGGCGTTCAGAAAACGGTCTTCCGGAATTACGTAGTCAAACCTGCCCGATTCAAAAAGCAATTCGCCCAGAACTTTTAATGAGGTATCAGCTGCGGTGAGATCATATATGGTCGTATCGAGATTAAAATCCTTCTGATAAAATATTTTTTGCATCGAATCGGCGGGCAGATCGTTGTACTTGTCGTCAACAGTTCGGTTTACCAGCAGCAGGCTCTGTATATCCTGCGGAATTTCGTTTTTCGGCTTTTGCGGAAACTCAACCATAATCCGCTTTGTAGGGCTACAAGCATACGACAAAAGAACAATGCTAACAAGTAGGATGTAATTTGTTTGTTTAAAAATGCTCATACGTAAATTGAATAATGTTTAGTAAATTCCCCAGTACTTTCTCAAAAACCATTCCGCACTTAACAGCACTAGTAAAACAATAAATAACCAACGAAGGTTTATCAGCTGATTTACCATCTCCTGAAAGTATGTTGTTGCTTTTAATTTACTGGTTTTTTGCAATTCGTTTACCAAATCGTTGGCTTGCGAGGGCTGATAGAATTTGCCGCCGCTTAACTCGGCCAGTTGGTATAACAGGTTGTGATTGGCCTGGGTAATAATATTCTCAATATTAACCGGAACAACGGTAAAATTGCCTGTTTCGGTAAAAGCTTCGTTACCAATGTTTACTTCGGCAGTAAATGAATAATCGCCCAGTGGCAGGTGGCCGGCGTTGAGGTAATAATTTTTATCCTGCATATCGAAAGTCAGGTTGTATTCTTCGTTGTTTTCATTTTGCAGTTTAATGTTTACTTCTTCGGACCCGATTTGCTCAAAAGCATCGTTATAAACTTCGGCCGTTAAAACCACGTTCTCCACTTCATTGTAAACCGGATTGAACTCAACAATAAAATTATCCTCGTTTTCGCGCAAGGCAAGGTATTGTACCAGTTGGTTTATGAGCTCGTTAAAATGGGTGTGTTCCTGGTTTTGGTAGTAATCGAACAGTCGCCAGCGCCAAATTCCTTCACCAAAAATATAAGCTCGTTTCTGTCCTTCGAGTTTCCCGGTGGCGATTAGCGGTTTGCCGGTTGTTATGCCTTTTAGCTTTTGGTACAACAGTGGAGAGAATTCCGCATTCAACTCGAAATTGGCAAACGGAACCTGAACCGGAGGAAATTGAGGAATAAGTTCGATCAGCTCTTCCGACAAATTAAATGTGGCGTAATTTGAATTAAAAACCGGTTGCGCTTCTTCTCCGCTTCCGGCAAGTGGTTCAATGTTTGCACCCTGACTTAAAATATTCAACTGTGGCAAATAGGTTTGGTTACCAACGATGAAAAGTAGGGGCAAACGATTGTTATTTGCTTTTTCCATTACTTCGGCCATCGACTTTCCTGTGCTTGGCAGCTGGTTTAAAATAAGCAGGTTGTATTCGCTCAGATCGGTGGGATAAGGTTCGTCGGTAAATACCGAAACCTCGTATGTTTTTTGCTGATCGAGTGTATTTTTTATAGCTCCCACATCGGGGTGCGATCCGTTGGAAATAATCAGTACTTTTTGTTTGTTTTCCAGCACGTTAATCACAAAACCGGCGCTGTTGTTTTTGGTATTTCGTTCGTTGGCTGCAGCCTGAATTTGCATGGTGTAGTGTTTCAATCCGGCAGATCCGGCTTCAAGAACAAATTCTTTGGTGTCGAAAAAATTATCGTTCGATGGAGTAATTATCACACTTTGCAGCTCTTCAGCATCCTGAAAAAGCGAAAGTTTCAGCGGCGTGTTTTTAAGTTTCGAAAATAGCAGCTCCACTTCAACCGGAAATTTATTTCCGGAAAATGTGGTTCGGTTAACGCGGATGTTTTGTACGCGGGCATCGGCAATAACCGTGGTGTCGCCAAGCCCGATGGTGTAAATCGGGAAGCTCACCTGGTCGAGCATGTTCAGCGGATTTTTTCCCTGGTTGTAAATACCGTCTCCGGCAACAATCAGCGCTCCGATATTCTGGTTAAAATGATTGTTCGTAATTGTGGCAATCAAATCGCTGTAGTTCGATCCTTTTTCGGTAAAGTTTAAAGCGTTACCGGTTTGTGTTTCTTCGCCAAAAGTGTAGCTTACCAGTTCAAAATCGCTTCCTAATTGCTGTTCAATTTCGGCTTTTTCATCATTAATGGCTTTGGCAAGTTGCAACGAATCGGCATACGAAACAACCGAACCCGAATTATCCCAGGCTGTAATAATTACCGGATTCTGTGTTACCTTTTTCAGGTTGCGGATAAAAGGCGATAAAAGCAAAAATGCAATGAAGAAAAAAGCCAGAAACCTGAGTGCCATTAACAGGCTTCGCTGAAGTTTTGAGAGTTCTTTTAGCGCTTTGTTTTTATAGTATAGAAGTACTACAACTCCCGCCGATGCGACGGTGATGGCGAGCAAGAATAAAAACCAGTATTTTATGCCAAATGAGATCAAAATTGTTAGTTTTTTAGGAAGTGGTAAATATACACATCTCCTTTTTTTATATCGTGTTTTATGGTTATTATTGCTATGCAGTTGTCAACTCGTTAAAAGTGTGTACAAAACATAAAACCAAAACTATTCCCTGATGTTTTCAAAACCAAAAATAAATTTCGTGTTTATGAAGAATTTCGTATTTGCTGCGCTTGCGATTCTTGTGGTGGCTTGTGGCCCAAAATTCGATAAAGAAATAACGCTTGATGATATTCGTGAGAATATCGACTACCTGGCTTCCGATTCGTTGAAAGGGCGTAAATCGGGCGAACAGGGCGATTTGCTGGCAGCACAATACATTGCTCAAAAGTTTGAGGCTGCAGGTTTGGAACTGATGTTCGATAACGGTTTTCAGGAATTTAACCTGGTAGCATCAGCCGAAATTGCCGATGGGAATCAGTTGCAGGTAAACGATACGGAGTTCGAAGTTGAAAAAGACTTTTTGCCTTATGCTTTCTCCGCCAACACAAGCATAACTGCCGAAGTTGTTTTTGCCGGTTTTGGTATTGAAGTAAACCGCGATTCATTACAATGGAATGATTTTGCCGGCGCTGATGTAACTGGAAAATGGCTATTGGTATTGCAGGGCGATCCTGATCTTGACAATCCGAACAGTCCGTATCTTGAATTTTCGAGTGAACGCGCAAAAGCATTAAACGCATCGGATAAAGGAGCTGCAGGAATAATTTTGGTGGCAGGTACAAAATTCAGTGAAAATGACGAGTTATCATCTTTGTTCTTTGATAAAAACAGCAGTCGTTTTTCTATTCCTGTAATTCAGATAACAAGGAAAGTTGCGAATGAAATATTAAAGACCACAGACCAAACGGTAGAAAAACTTGAAGCAAAAATACTGGAACAAAATGCCGGTTTAAACCTCGCGGTGTCGGTAACGGTTAGCGCAACAGTAAATGTGAAATTGAAAGAAACAACCACCCGAAACGTGGTGGCCATGTTACCTGGCAACGATGAAATCTTAAAGGATGAATATGTGGTTGTAGGCGCCCATTTTGATCATTTGGGAATGGGTGGACCCGGTTCCGGATCGCGCGCAATCGATACAGTTGCGGTTCATAACGGTGCCGATGACAACGCCTCGGGAGTTTCGGCAGTTATTCAGCTGGCAGAAAAATTGGCCGGAGATAAAAGCAATAAACGCAGTGTACTATTTGTGGCTTTTGGAGCGGAAGAAATAGGGCTGCTGGGCTCGAAAGCGTTTACAATGAAACCGCCGGTTGAAACGGATAAAATGGTGGCCATGTTTAACTTTGATATGATTGGCCGCCTAAAAGAGGATAACAGCTTAACGATTAGCGGAACAAAAACCGCTGAAGAAACTGAAGATTTGTTAAATAACCTGAATCCGGATTTTACGTTGGCGTTTACCGGCGAAGGAATCGGACCATCAGACCATGCTTCGTTTTACCTGCAGAATATTCCTGTGATTTATATTTCTACCGGTGCGCACCCCGATTATCATACCCCGCAGGACGATGCGGAACTCATCAATTTTGAAGGTGCACAGAAGGTAATGAGCTATTCGGCTGCATTGCTTGACGATGTGGTGAACCGTGCTGAGAAATTAACTTTCCAGGAGGCCGGAAGTAAGTTTCAGCGAAGCCGGGGAGGACGTTTTAAAGTTACGCTGGGAGTAATGCCCGATTTTGCCGGTGTGGAAAAACGCGGAATGCGTGTTGATGCCGTTTCGAAAGGCAAACCTGCGTATGCTGCCGGAATGAAAAAGGGTGACATTATTATTGCCATCGACGGGAAAAAGGTGAGCAATATTTATGAATATATGGATCGGCTGCAGAAACTGGAAGCAGGTACAACCATTTCGGTTGATATTTTGCGCGACGAAAAACCAATTGTTTTAATCGTTCAGCTCTAGTATTTAAATCCAACCCCGAAGTTTGTAGTAGCTAAGTGCGACCATTTCGCGGGCAATCAGAATCTCATATTTTAAATGGTTCCACATTTGGTAACGCATATTTATGTTGTTGCCAACGTCTGGAATCATAATGGAGTTGCCGCCCAGTTCATCGTCGGTAAACGAAAAATCGGCTTCGGCAGCATTTTCAAAAGCGGGTAGGGCGTTTACCTTCTCAAAGCCAACTTTTTTGAACGCCAAAACGGCACGGCGCATGTGTTCAGGAGAAGTGACCAATAAAATGGGATCCTGCATTTTTATTATTCCCTGGCAATTCAAAGCCTGCGAGCGTGTGTTTGTTCCTTCAGGTTCAAAAGCAATCCGTTCAGCAGAAACACCTCTCAGTTCCAATTCCGATTTCATTAACTGAGGCGTGCTTAAAGGGTCGCTTAGTGCGCCGGGCATAGCTACAAGTACTTTTGATGCGGGAAACGATTTTGCCGCTTTTTCGGTGTACCAGCTGCGCATCAGGTTGCTTTGGCTTGGCATTCCGCCACCGCCCAGTAAAATAATAGTTTTGGGTTCCCATTTTAATTCGGCTTTGCTTGTGCCCAGCCAGTGGTAGCCCCAATACGGTTGTTCGGTGAAAGAAAATACGAGACAAACAACAAAGAAAATTCCAATCAGTACCAAGAATTTTCGTAGTAATCTCAAAAAAAGGATACTTTTGAATTTTGTTTTAAACATAGCTCACGTTTAAGACTATAAATGTAAGTTTAATTTAAAAGATCGATCATTGAAGACATCAGAAAAAAACGAAATAATCCAACTCTTTGAGAGTCATTTTAACGAAAAAGTTGAAGGTTTTGAGTTACTGCCTCCGTCGGGTTCATACCGCCAGTATTGCCGGTTGAGTAGTGAAAACCGAACTGTGATTGGTGCTACTAACAACGATGTAAAAGAGAATACGGCTTTTCTTTCGTTCAGCAACCATTTTTATAACAAAGGAATAAAAGTGCCGAAAGTGTATGCGGTTAGCTCCGATTTAAAAAAGTATTTGTTGGAAGATTTGGGTAATACCACACTTTTCGAATTTCTGACAAAAACGCGCGAAGAGGAAGGATTTTCGGAAAATATTATTTCCGTATATAAAAAGGTGCTTCAGGCCTTGCCAAAAATTCAGATAATTGCCGGAAAGGAGATCGATTACTCAGTGTGTTATCCGCGCGAAGCTTTCGATAAACAATCGATGATGTGGGATTTGAACTATTTCAAGTACTATTTTCTGAAACTGGCAAAAATACATTTCGATGAACAGGCACTGGAAGATGATTTTCAGTTGTTTAGCAATTATTTGCTAAGTGCCAGTTCCAACTATTTCTTGTACCGTGATTTTCAGTCGCGCAATGTCATGTTAAAAGACGATGATGTTTATTTTATCGACTATCAGGGCGGACGTTTAGGGGCATTGCAATACGATTTGGCATCGTTGCTTTACGATGGAAAAGCCGATATCCCGGAGAGCGTGCGCGCGCAGCTTTACGACTTTTATATTTCGGAGTTGAAGAAATACATGAAGGTTGATGAAGAGAAGTTCGCGGCTTATTTTAAAGGTTTTGTACTCATTCGTATTATGCAGGCGATGGGAGCATACGGATTTCGTGGCTTTTACGAGAAAAAGGAACATTTCCTGAAAAGTATTCCATACGCCCTGAAAAACCTGGAAGTATTACTTGACGATTTAAAATTGCCGGTTGATTTGCCGGAACTGACCAGCGTGTTGAAGCAGCTTACCCATTCCGAAGTACTAAAGGAAATAGGGCAGGGAAAATCGAATTTAACTGTTCGTATAACCAGTTTTTCGTATAAAAAAGGGTACCCCGAAGATCCATCGGGAAATGGTGGCGGCCATGTTTTCGATTGTCGCGCTATCAATAATCCCGGGCGCTACGATGAATACAAAAAGCTAAGTGGTAAAGATATGTCGGTTCAGGAATTCCTGGAGCAAAAATCAGAGATCAGGCTTTTTATCGATGCCGTAAAAGTACTGGTCGATCAATCGGTGAAAGTTTATCTCGAGCGCGGATTTACACATCTTTCGTTAGGTTTTGGTTGTACCGGCGGACAGCACCGATCGGTTTATTCGGCCGAGAAAATTGGCGAATATTTGCAAAACAATTATCCTGTAAATGTTGTTTTAGTACATCGTGAACAGGAAAATTGGAGATGAGCAAAAAAGCATGTAAAAAAAAGGATTTTCAAGATAAAGAAGATCCAAAATACAGCTGCAAAAAATGTGGCGCCAAAGTAAAAAAGGAAGACAAGGTTTGTAAACCGAAAAAGATTGCAATCCAGAAAGTGGAATAACCGGATACATTTATACGGCACATTTCTTACCGAAAATTCTAACAGTAGTGTTATAAAGGTAAAAACCCTAGCGCTGTTTTTGGTAATTAGGTTTTCTGTATTTATTTTCGCAAAAATTTTCAAAACAGACTTATTCATGGGAAGAGCATTTGAATACCGGAGGGCAGCGAAGGAGAAACGCTGGGATAAAATGTCGAGAGTTTTTCCAAAACTTTCGAAGAAAATAACCATTGCAGCTAAAGAAGGTGGCCCTGAAGCGGATTTGAATCCTGCACTACGTACCGCAATCATGAACGCCAAGGCGCAAAACATGCCAAAGGCGAATATTGATGCAGCTATTAAACGTGCATCGGGAAAAGATGCAACGGCATATATTGAAACTACCTACGAAGGAAAAGGCCCGCACGGAGTTTTGGTTTTTGTTGAGGCAGCAACCGATAATACAACCCGTACAGTGGCTAACGTTAAAAGTTATTTTAACAAAGCTGGCGGAGGTCAGGTTCCAAACGGTTCGTTAGAATTTATGTTCTCACGAAAAGCTGTTTTCGAGTTTGATATGCCGGAAGGTATGGAACTGGAAGAGATTGAGCTAGAGCTGATTGATGCCGGTCTCGATGAAATTGAGGAGAACGAAGGAACGTATTATGCTTATGGCGAATACACCAGCTTTAGCGACATGGCTCATAAATTTGAAGAGCTGGAAATAGACGTTAAAAAAGCAGAATTGCAACGTATTCCAACTACTCCGGTTGAATTTACCGAAGAACAAATGGAAGAAATTGAAAAGATGTTGGATAGAATGGAAGAGGACGAAGACGTTCAGGCTGTTTATACCAACATTGCATAATAACCTGCAAGTATCATTTCAAATGCATTGACTTCTGTTCAGCGTTTGAAATGATACTTACAGCTTCAAAAGCTCATTTAACCCTCAAAAATCCCACGATTATCTAATAAATTGCCCGCATTTCTTTTGTATCCACTAATTTCGGTGGAAAACAAAGATTTATGCTACCTGTTCAGAATTACATCAACCATTTTAAGGAAATGTGGGAACGAAGCCCCGAAACCTTTCCGCAATTTCACAAAACTTATTCTGCAGAAGAAAAACTAACTCACGAGCGCAATTTCGATGGTTTTCAGAAAAAGTTGAAAGAGCTGCAGAATGTTAGCAAAGTTCAACAGGTTAAAAATGATCCAACAAAATCTTTTTTCCCCACGTTCCGGTCGTTCCTTGAAACTGTTTTTGATTTTGATCCCGGTCATCTTAAAATTATCCTGTCAGAAGAATTTAAAGATGTTTCGAAAGGTTTTTTCTATCGGGTTAGGGCATTTGGCCCCGAGTTAAAACCGGAAGACATTTACCAAGGAATGCGAAATGTGTGGATAATGAATGGCTTGCAGCTGATGGCTGAAAAGCCGGTAAATATCACTCCCTCGGTTTTTGCTTATTCAATGATCTATCCGTACAGCGATAATTTATTGGATGATCCCAAAATCAGTGATAATCAAAAACAAGCCTTCTCAGCACGTTTCGATCGACGTTTGCATGGCATATTAGAAGTGCCCTTAAATCACACCGAAAAGCAGCTGTTTAAATTGATACGTATGTTTGAGGAGGAATTTCCACGTAGCAAATTCCCCAAAGTTTATGAAAGTTTATATGCCATTCAGCAGGGACAAACCAATAGTTTGAAAATGATAGCGCATAATGGATTATCTGATGATGAGATCTGTAACATTTGTTTCGAAAAAGGTGGAGCATCAGTTTTAGCCGATGGTTATTTGGTTGCCGGTGAAATGTCCAGAGAGCAGGAACAAGCACTTTTTGGTTACGGAATTTATTTGCAGTTGCTCGACGATATTCAGGATGTGAGAGAAGATTCACTGGCTTTTACCAAAACTCTTTTTTCTTGTTTGCCTGAAAGTGATTTGGGAAGATTTGTAAATAAGACCATCCATTTCGGGCGGATGGCACTGGAAGAGATGCGTTGTTTTAAAGGTGTAAAAAGCGATGATTTTTTAGGTTTGATGAATCGGAGCATTGAAATGATGATTGTTGAATCGGTGGGCCTGAATGAGACCTGGTATAGTAACGATTATTTAGAAGCGATAGAAAAAGTATCACCCTTGCATTTCGCGTATTTACGCAAGAAACGCACGCAAAGCAAATCGCAACGCTTCGCATTATTTCAAAAATATTTCGACATGCCGAAATCGAAGCAAATGGTGGTGTAAATTCTTGCATCGGGTTAGGAGTTTGCAAACTAAAGGCTCATTTCGGTATTAAATCGGTATAAATTGCCAGTTGAATTAATGCCGGTAACGAAGCGTATCGGTAACAGGTGCCATAGTGCCCCGAAGCACTGCATCTGAAAAATGGGAAGCGGATTCTACCCCGGGGTTTTATACTTTTGATTTAGTTTGTACATTTAGCCTCCAAACTAAATCGAAAAAATAATGAGTAAAATATACAATTGGGCGGTACTAGGATGTGGCAGAATTGCCAATAAGTTTGTTAACGATCTTAAATTGCTGCCAAATGCCAAACTGTATGCCGCAGCGTCGCGCGACTTGAATCGGGCACAGCAGTTTGCAAACGAACTGGGTTTTGAAAAAGCGTATGGAAATTACACCGAAATGGTTAATGACCCCAACGTTGATGTAGTTTATATCGCAACGCCGCACTCACATCATTTTGAGCATACCATGTTGTGCCTGAAGCATAAAAAAGCAGTACTTTGTGAGAAGGCATTTGCTATGAATCAGCACGAAGTAGCGCAAATGATACAATGTGCAAAGGACAATAATACTTTTCTGATGGAAGCTTTCTGGACCATGTTTCAACCTAGTTTTCAAAAAGCTCTTGAGATCATCAAATCAGGCGAATTGGGGAAGTTAAAAATGGTTCGGTCAGACTTTGCTTTTAATGCCGAGTTTAATGAGGACAAACGCTTGTATAACGTCAAACTGGGTGGCAGCTCGCTTTTGGATATTGGTATTTACCCGGTATTTGCAGCACTTTCAACACTTGGCGTTCCTGACCTTATAAAATCATTTGCAGATTTTAGCAGCACCGGAAGCGAGGAAAGTGTGCAAATGATCTTTAAATACAAAGGCGGAGAAATGGCCAGTCTGTCCTCAAGTTTTGCTGTACATTCACCGGTTCAAACCGAATTTTGCTGCGAAAAAGGATATATCGTTTTGCATCCGCGCTGGTTTACACCAACCGATTTAACGGTTTGGAAAGATGGGGAAAAGCAACAGTTATTTCCAAACGAAACAAAAGAAGGTGCCGGTTATCAGTACGAAGCCAAACATGTTATGGAATGTTTGGATGCCGGATTGATTGAAAGCCCCAAAATGACCTGGAAAATGAGCGAGGATTTAATACAAACGCTTGACCGTGTTCGTATTGATGCAGGAATATTCTTTCCCGATCATGATAAGAAATTATTTTTCTGAAAGCTGTAGATTACGAATTTAAAACTTTACTTTCTGTATTTTTAATTAATGACTTAATCTTACACCGATTGGAATAGTGTGTTTAATGAAATTTACATCATTCTGTGTAAATTGCAAACTGCTCTTTGCAATTGAAAACTAATAGGATTTATTTGTTAACTTTTGGTAAATAATTGTAGAGATATAATAAAGAAAAAATTCTCTAATGTTGAATTGTTGCTATATTTAACGTAAACTAAATGACAAAAGCTACAAAAGTGATTGCAGTAAGAAAAAATAAAAAGCAGGTTCCGGAACCAACTTTACGAAGGTTGCCGGGCTATTTATTTTTTCTTGAAAAAGTTCGGGAGAAAGGGGTGATGAATATTTCAGCACCATCAATTGGAAAAGAATTAAAGTGCGATCCTACACAAGTGGTGAAAGATTTGGCATTTACTGGTGTTAAAGGAAAACCCAGGGTAGGGTACAATACCTACGAATTGTGTCATGCGTTGGAAAAATTTCTGGGATTCAATCAGGTAAATGAAGCTTTTCTGGTTGGAGCCGGTAATTTAGGTTCTGCTTTAATGGCATATCAGGAGAACCAAACGTTGGGGCTGAAAGTGATAGCTGCATTTGATGTAGATGAAAAAAAAATTGGGCAAAACATCGGAAATACTCCGGTTTTAGAATATAACAAGTTGTTCCACCTCTCGAACCGCTTAGACGTTGAGATTGCCATTTTAACCACACCCAATAATGTAGCACAGGAAGTAGCTGAAGATTTGGTGAACTGTGGAGTAAAAGCAATTTGGAATTTTACGCACGAAATATTGGATCTGCCCGATCATATAATAGTTCAAAATACTTCAATGAGTTCGTCCACCGCTGTTTTGTTGCAACGCTTGAACGATTCAAAGAAATAACTCAAAAAAGCAAAAAAATGAAAAAGGTTAATTTATTTTTTAGATGCGTAGCTGATAGAATAAAGAAAAAATTCTTTAAAGGCGAAAAAAATGACAATAGTCAGGCGTGTGTTGAGCTCCAAAATATGGAAGCTGAAAGTAAACTAACAGCTGATGAGATTTACCGCGAAGAGTATGCTAAAAATTATTGTATAACAACCCGCTGGCAAACCGTTTAATTGCTTTATACTGCTATTTCAACTGCATTTTGTTCCCTTTAACTGATTGTTAAGCGAGTGTAATTCACTGCACAGAATTTAAACCTGCGATTCTCAAAAACATGCAACGCTTGTAATAGCCGTGTTGTATTGGTTTAATTGTTACATTTGTTTTTCTGAAACAACTAAATTTAATACAATGAACAAGTCAGCACTTACTTTTCTGCTACTACTTTTCTTTACCCTCTCGTTAACTGCGCAGGATGTAAAACGTCCTGACCCTCAGCCGGCACCTGAAACCAATGAATCGTTTAAACTTGGAATGGCAGGTTATACTTTCGTACATTTCGATTTGCAAACCACATTGGAAACCATGAAACGGTGCGATGTGCATTACCTCTGCATAAAGGATTTTCATTTACCGGTAAACAGTACTTCGGAAGAAATTGAGGCATTTCATAAAAAATGTGCTGAATACGGTGTTACCGGTTATGCGGTTGGACCACTTTACATGAAAAGTAAAGAGGATATCGATAAGTATTTTGATTATGCCAAACGAGTGGGTGTTAACACGATTGTAGGTGTGCCCGATTACGCGTTGCTTCCCTACGTAAATGAAAAAGTAAAGGAAACCGGTTTGTATTTTGCCATTCATTTGCATGGCCCCGATATTGATGTGTATCCCGATGCTGATGATGTGTGGAAACATACCAAAGATCTTGATCCGCGCATTGGCATGTGTCTCGATATTGGTCACGATACGCGAAACGGAAAAGATCCGGTTGCCGATTTGAAAAAATACCACTCCAGGGTTTTCGATATTCATTTAAAAGATGTAACCGGCCGAACAAAAGACGGTTATTCGGTAGAAGTTGGGCGAGGTATTATTGATTTTCCCGCTTTTGTAAATATGCTTCGTGAAGTGAATTATACCGGAGCTGTAAGTTTGGAACACGAACGAAATATGGATGATCCGTTTATGGGAATAGCAGAATCAATCGGTTATTTCAGAGCAATGATCGCCGCAACAAAATAAATTCAGCTAAATAAAGTGAAAAGAGTTTTCCATGCCTGGGGAACTCTTTTTTTGTTTGTTTATCCCGGATCATGTTCAACATAAATAAATTAGTATTCTCATTGATTTCCGGCTTATATCGCAGCTAATTTTATATTTTTGCTGCAAATGAAGATTGGAGAGTTATACAGAAGAAATGTTTATGGAGTAATCGGTACGCTGGTATTTCATATTCTGTTATTTTCTGCGTTTTTGCTGGCCGATGTAAACAGGAAAGGCATTGTAAAAGAAGAGGAAATTTTAATTGAATTTCCGGCGGAAATGCTCGAATCCGAAATTATTGAACCCGAAACTGCAGAAGAAGAAAGTACAGATCAACCCGATAACGAGCAAACTACCAATACTCGAACAAATGTTGCTTCAAACCGGTCGGCAACGGAAAATACCACAACTTCAACCGACGAGTTTTTCGACGATGACTATTTAAAAGAGGTGGAAGCCGCCAAACAACTCGTTTCAAATGTCAATAAAAATCTTGCAAAAGAAACAGTTGATTTAAGCGATATTGAAATGCCGGTTGAAACAACTGAAGGCATGGATCGCGATTCGATAAAGAACGTAATTTATGCCGGTGAAAGTAATATCGTTTATTACCTCGAAAATCGGTATCATTTGCGTTTGCCTGTTCCGGTTTACTTAAGTCAGGGTGGAGGAACAATAATTGTCGATATTGTGGTAAATCGTCAGGGCGAAGTTATTGAAGCCGAACCTCGCGACGATCGGTCAATCCGTGATAAGCAGTTGTTCGCCTACGCAAAAGAGGCTGCAACCCGAACTGTTTTTAACAGCGATAACTCAGCGCCGGCGCGCCAAAAAGGAACAATCCAATACACTTTCGTAGCACAGTAAATTCAATGTTAATTGTTGGCAGGTTTAACACCATTTAACATCTTTTTCTTGTTGAATTTGCGCCATGGCTTTATCTTTGCGGTACGTTTATTTTCATAAGTTTAGGTTTAGTTAGGTTAGTTAGTTTAATGAGAAAAGGATGGGTTGTTGAACCCGTCCTTTTTGTTTTTATAAGCCCTCAGAACATTAAGTCCAAAAGTTTCTTCTTTTTTAATTTAATTTTTATCTTTATCAAATCTTGTAACCGCTTGTTAATAAGCGAAATTACACGTTTGCCAGGCGGGCAGGTATTAAGTTGAGGATAGAATAATTTTAAAAACAGGGTTACCTTTTACCCAATAATCGAATAATATATTAGAAGATGATAAATTATACGGATGCGCAAATCCTGAAAGGAATCTTAAGGCACGATAATTTAATTTTGCAGTACATATACAAACAGTACTACTATAAAGTAAATTATTTCATTAAGAAAAACCAAGGAAGTGAGGACGATGCCAGTGACATTTTTCAGGAGGCTATTATCGTAATTTACAGGAAAATAAAAGAAAATGATTTAATTTTCGAAAAGAGTTCTTTTCAAGGTTATTTGTTTTCAGTGTGTCGGTTTTTGTGGTTAAAGCAACTGGAGAAACGACGTATTGAGAAAGAAAAGCTGAACGATTCATTACCGTTCCAGGAGGATGTTTACGACGACAACCTGGTAGAATTGGTGGACAAAAACCAGAAATACGGATTATATCAGAAGCATTTCAAAACTTTGAGTACAGATTGTCAGAAGCTATTACAGATGTTTTTCGAAAAGGTTCCGCTAAAAGAAATTGCGAGAATCATGGGATACAAATCTGAAAAATATGCTAAAACAAGAAAGTATAAATGTAAAGAACTGTTGATAAAGCGCATAAAGCAAGATACAGAATTTAAAAAGATACTTGAAGATGACACCTAAAGCAGAATTATTTGGACGCATTGAAGATTACTGTTTAGATCTTTTAAACAAACCAGAGAGAGAAGAATTTGAAAAAGAGTTAAAATTAAACCCGGAATTAAGAGAAGAAGTTGAACTTCAGATGAATATCCAGAATGCCATATTGGAGATGGATGTTCTTGATCTTAAGGGGAAACTCGAAAAAATTCAAACAAACAGTACAAAAAATGGCAAGTTAAATGGCTCTTTCGAGCTGTTAGACGATTTCAGCGAATTTGAAGAAGCCACCGCAGAGTTAACACCCGAAGAACTCATTGAAAGTTTCGAATCGCTCCCAAAAGTTCATGTGTATCAGCATGAGCGAACCAGCAACGAAAACATACACCATTATTACAAAGAGCAAAACGGCTCTGAGCAGGTTGTTGTTGAAGATGACCTGAATGGTTTTGATATGGAAGGTCTGGAAGGACTTGAAGAGGCTATTCTGGAAACAGACATTTTGAACTTGCGCGAAACATTGCAGCAGGTTGCAAAATCTGTTGAACCACAATACTCGGTTGAAGATATTGACGCCTATCTTGAAGGAGAAATGGGGGATGATATTTTGGCCGAATTTGAAGGAGAGTTGAGCCAAAATGAACTGTTGCAATCTGAAGTTAATTTGCACAAGGAGCTTGAAATGGCTGTTGCAGAAAACGATGTAATGGATCTGAGAAGTGAATTGCGAAATATCATGGAGTCTGAAACATCGTGGAATGTTAGTGAGCAAGCCATTGAAGACTTTATTGATGGAGTACTGGAAGAAAGTTTGTTAGAAGAATTCGGTGCCGAATTGAAAGAAAATACCGATCTGATGGCGGAAGTGGCACTTCGCGAGAACATAAACGCTGCCGTTTCGGAAATGGATATTATGGGCTTACGTCAGAAACTGAAAGACGCAAGAGACGAATCGGAGAAGAAAGAGGTGAAATCGATAATAATGCCTCGTATCGAGATCGGTTCTACCAAATTCTGGCGCAGCAGTGTAGCCGTTATTTTGGTGCTGGTTGGTTTACTTGGCGTTATGCGAATGAATACCAATACGCTTGACAATTCGTACGATAAGTACATTGAATCATCAACATGGGCATCTGAACGTTCGGTTGACAGCGATATGAGCATAATACAGCAAGCTCAAATGTACTATCAGCAGAATGAGTTCCAAAAAACTATCGACCTGTTAAATAATGTAACGGTTAACGCTGATGAGCAATTTGTGCCACAGTTTTATAAAGGATTAAGCTATCAGAATTTGAATAAATACCCGAAAGCGGTTACCGAATATTCTAAAGTTATCGATCACGGCAATAACATGTTTATCGAGGAAGCCGAGTGGTATAAAGCACTTTGTTACCTGAAAATGAATAAAAGGGCAGAAGCTAAGAAAGAATTGCTGGCAGTTATTGATCGCAGAGGTCATTACCAAAAAGATGCCAAGGCAATTTTAAGAAAGCTGAAGTACTCTTTTAAATAATTGAAGAATCGTCCAATAGATTAATTCGAAAATAGATACACATTCAATTAAGCCTGTCGGTTTCGACGGGCTTTTTTTATGCGAATTCCCTGATCAATAGAAAAGGCAATAATCAGAAGAATAAGAATGGCAAAAAAGTAAAGATCGTAACTGGTATAAACCGGAGAATTATCGCCAATACATTTAAAACTCATCCAGTAATGCGGATGAGAAAGTCTTGAATTCGATTCTTCCAGGTATTTTAGTTTTGCCAGCCGAAGTGCTTCGTCTTTTGTTTTTCCTGCTTTTAAGTACTTATAAAAGGAGGTCATAATTTTTGTGCCGGCCGCATCTTCAACTTCCCACAGCGACATAATTACCGATGGGCATCCGGCATACAAAAAACCTCGGGCCAAACTCATCAAACCTTCTCCCTTTTGTAGTTTTCCTACACCGGTGTTACATGCGCTAAGCACGGTCATGCTTGCATTTAAGTCAAGGTTGTAAATATCAGCCGTATTTAGCCAACCGTCATTGTCCAATGTGGTTGAGTCGGCTATTTGGCTAAAAGCTAAACGAGAGTAGGCTGGTAACGAGTCGTTTATGTAGGCGTGCATTGCCAGGTGAAGAATGTCAAAATTGCCGCTCTTCTCTCTGAAATTTTGCTCGCTGGCATCTTTACTTCTAAAAATTGTCGTGTTAACTGATTTTGCAATTTCGTCAACTTCTTTTTGTACGCCCGGTAGCGGTGCCAGTTTATAGCTTGTGCCTGTCATTTTAAATTCTTCAGAATTGTATTCAGGAGCAAATGCCAGTGTATGGTTTCGAAGCTTTGGTTTTGAAGCTTTGTTTTTCAGGAAAATATTTACTGAATTGGCGTAATTAATATTTACATCTTTTACCAGGTAATTCAGTTCGTTAAAGCGTATGGTTTCGCTCGTGTCGGGTAATGTTTTTAGTAAGCCGTCGAATGAAATGTAATTTAGTTTACCATCAGGTATAATAGTCAGATGTTTTTCATGAAGATCGTTTTCAAAAGGAGCAATTAGTAAATTGTATAGATTGTGCGAAGAAATACAGTACTGTTTAGCATCTTCGTTGTGTGTAAACATGTAATCGGTTGATGACATAAACCGAAAAGTTTCTTCTAAAGCTTGTATGTCAGAAGGACGAAGTGTCTTTTTGTGAAAATCAATCTTTTCGTTTGTAATAAAAAACGTGTACAACGAAGCAAGTGTGTCGGTTTCATTGCCATTGTTAATTTTTTCTGATGCTGGTTCAGCTAAAAAATACTCAACAATCGCTTCTTTTCTATCAACCTTATCTTGAATTTCATTTAAACTGAGGGCAGAATTGGAATATTTTAACTGGTAATAATCGGGGTAGCTTTCTTCCATGTAACGATTCAATTCGTCTCGTTGACGTGATGCACTAAAAATCTTATCGTTATATTCTTCCAATAATGAACTATCCGGTTCATTGTAGCTTAATTCTTCGTATTGTAATTCGGAATAGTTGGCAATGGTATTGTTTAATTTACGTTCCAGTTCCAACAGGCTATCAGGAATTAAACTATTTTCCTGAGCCAGTTCATTGGCAATTTTATCGAACAGCGCGCTACTTTTTAGCTGTTCTGAATTGTTAAAAGCAATGTAAAGGAACTCCTGATTTTTCGAGTAATTGTAGGCAAGATACGCGGTTTCAATAATTTTGCTAATGGTTTGGTATTGCAGGTTCGACAGCTGAATTTTGCTTTCATCGTTCGAAATTTCTTTTCTGGCCTGTTGGATAAGGTTGCTGGTATTATTATAAGAGCTTAGGGCATAATCAAGGTTTTTACTGAACTCCATGCCTTTATTTTCATTGTCAAGCAGAGCTATTTCATGGTAAACATCACCAATTACTTTTATCAGACCAATACAGTCTATTAGAGAACGAGTTTGTCGGACTTTTATGTCAGAATATTCAGGATTAGTTTGTTCAACTTCCAAGGCAGCTAGTCCTTTTTTATAGGAATCTATTGATTTTATAAGATTTTGTTTTTTCTCTCTTCGGAATCGGTTTATTTCCTGCGTATTTATAGCTCTATTTCGGTATATATTTCCTTCATATTCATAGTAATTGGAAAGTTCTCTTCCAAAATTTTGTTGATTTTGCAATATTTTATATGCTAGAGATAGGTTTTCAATTGCCTTTTCAAAGTTATTAATTGCAGAAAGAAATTCTGCGTAACTCATATAGGCATAGGCGAGGTCTAAACCTTTGCCATAATACCGTTGTGAGAATGATATAGCATGGTTGTAATGATAATCTGCTCTTTCGAATTGTTTAAGGTTGTAATAACTACCTCCCATAATATTATCAAAATATATTTGATTGGATGTATCTGCTGATGCATAACATTTTTTAGCAATCTCGATAACGGATTGGTAGTTCTTTGTAACAAACTCCACCTCTGCAATAGCATAATAAGAGTCTACTAGATTTGCTGTATTTATTGGAGTTTGTGAATTATAGAAATTAACTGCTTGATTATAATATTTCAGGGCATTGGTATAATCCAATTTAGCTCTGTATGTATTTCCAATATTTATATAAAGGTTACCGAGCAAACCATAATTTAATGGCTCCCGAAGAAACATATTTTTCTCAGACAACATATAATTTTTCAATGCCTTTTCATTTTCTCCTAGATTTTTATAGCTGATTCCGATGGAATAATAGGCTGTTGCCAGATAATAATTTTCATTTCCGAAAATTTTTTTTCGATACTCGAGGTATTGTTTAAAAACTTCCAGTGCCTCGTTGTGTTTCCCATCACGAGTAAAAATCGCTCCTTCTCTTCGTAAGGCGTTGGAAATCTGAAGTAAGGAGTCGGTATTCAGTACTTGGCTAAGTAATATATTGGGTAGGAATAATAAGTAAAAAACGAAGCTTATTCTCTTTGCAATTGTCATCAGATGTTGTGATTTATACCACCAAAATAGAACTTTTTTCAATTTTTTTCAAAAAAGAGGGGTTACCTTTTTCTACTTATCAGAATATATTAGTGAATGTGTGTTTTAAAAGTTTAACGAATTAATTTATTATACGATGAAAAGGGTACAGTTTGAATCAACAGAAAATACTTTCGAAGTTAAGGGTTTTGAAGTAATCAGCGAGCAAGCAATGAGCGAAGTTCGTGGTGGCGGAACTCCAAAATCAAGAGACAAAGACATTTTTGACTTTGAAGAAGAATAAGAAAGTATTTAACTGGTAAGATTTAAAGATATGAAAGTTATAGCTGATTTTTTTATAGAAAGCAATAGAGGTTTTGATGTATTGACTGAAGAAGCGATGAACGAAGTTCGTGGTGGAGGAACGCCAAAATCAAGAGATAAAGATATTTTCGATTTTGAAGAAGAATAAGTCATAAAAACAGAACGATGAAAGCTATAACGATACAATCACAATACAATTTAGATAATTTCGGTTTTGATGTTCTTTCGCAAGAAGAACTAAATGAAGTTCGTGGGGGAGGAACACCAAAATCAAGAGATAAAGATATTTTCGATTTTGAAGAAGAATAGCCTATATACAGAACCAATTGAGTTGTTAGTACAGGGGTTAAAACACGGACGGTTTTACCCCTTTTTTTGTACTTACTTTTCCTTTCCCTCAAATAGCCGGTAATTATTAAATTTACATTTTAAAGCCCCGTTAAACAAATCGATTCGTTGTGCTGGTTTTAGTCCAACAAACTTTAAACTATCTATCGATGAGCTTAAAATCCAGGCACTGTTGCCGGCATATTGGTGTTTTAAGCGCTCACCAATCATTGCATAAAGACCATCGAGGTCATTTTCCTTCAACCTTTCTCCGTATGGAGGATTTGTAACGATGGTTGCATTATCTAAATCAATATCCAGGTTTTTAAAATCGGTACAGGCAAATTGTATTTTATTAAACACTAAGGCACGTCGTGCGTTAGTTTGTGCATTTAATAAATTACTTCCCGAAATATCCGATGCATAGATTTTATGTCTGAATTCTCTTTTCTCAACCGGTTCCGTAACTTTTTCCCAAAGCAAAGGGTCAAAATCGTTCCAAAGTTGAAAAGCAAACTCTTTTCTGAATTTAGCCGGAGGAATATTCTGAGCAATCATTGCGGCTTCAATAGGCAAGGTTCCTGATCCGCACATCGGGTCCATAAAATCCGAATTTCCAAGCCAACCTGAAATATAAATCATACCGGCAGCAAGTACTTCGTTTAAAGGTGCGTCGCCCTGTTTTACACGATAACCTCTTTTGTGTAACGATTCGCCCGAGCTGTCAATCGACAAAGTACAGTTATCCTGAAAAATATGAACATTTATAATAATATCCGGATTATCGGTGTCAACACTAGGACGTTTCCCGAAATTCTCACGAAAATAATCGGCAATGGCATCTTTCACCTTAAGTGAGGCAAACATGGAGTTTCTGAACTCTCGTGAGTTTACAACAACACTGTTAATTACAAAATTCTGATCGACGTTAAAATAGTTTTGCCACTTTATTCTTTTGCATTTTAAGTAAAACTGATCGACGTTTTTTAAAATTGAAATGTTCAATTTCTTTTAAAATGCGCAAAGCTGCACGAAGGTTATAGTTTGACTTATAGATGATTTCAAGGTCTCCGTCATAAAATACGGCACGTTTTCCGCGTCGTACGTTTTTACCGCCAATGCGCTTCACTTCTTTGGCCAAAACATCTTCCAGTCCGGAAAAGGTTTTTGCAATTAATTTATACTCTTTCAATGATTTGATTTTTTTTTAAATACCTGCTCCGTCCATAAACGGAATATCTCTCGGGCGTTTTTGCACTACACGAGAATTGGCCGGAAGGTCGTTGGTTACCCACACATTACCTCCAATAACAGAGTTTTCGCCAATTGTTACGCGGCCCAGAATGGTTGCTCCTGCATATATAACTACGTTGTTTTCCAAAATCGGGTGACGTGGAATTCCTTTTATCGGGTTACCATCGTCGTCAAGTGGAAAACTTTTTGCTCCTAAGGTTACTCCCTGATATATTTTTACATGATCGCCAATAATACATGTCGATCCAATTACAACTCCAGTACCGTGGTCGATCGTGAAACTCTCGCCAATTTGAGCACGTGGATGGATATCTATTCCGGTTTCGCTGTGCGCCATTTCGGTAATAAAACGTGGAATAAGCGGAACGTCCAACTGTAACAATTTGTGGGCGATTCGGTAGTTTGTAATTGCCCGGATTCCCGGATAGCTAAAAATAACTTCGCCAAAGTTTTTTGCTGCCGGGTCATTTAGAAACGTGGCCTCAACATCGGCTACTAATCTGCGCCTGATTTCGGGCAAAAACTCGATAAAAGCAACCGCTTTTTCCTGAGCACCTGTTCTGTGCTTTTCAACTCTTTGTTCCGACTCGTCGGTGCACTCAAAACACAGTCCGGCTAAAATCTCACGGGTAAGCATGTCAAGTAACTCATCAACATAAACTCCCATATAATGCGGAGTTATGGTGGTTTTTAACGTGGTTGTTCCGAAATAGCCGGGGAAAAGAATCTCGCGAACCAGGTTGATAATTCGTTTCAATTGTTTATTTGATGGTAGCGGGTCTCCCATCAAATGTTTATGACAAACTAATTTGTACGATTCCGGGTTACTCAGTTTGCTTACTGTTTCTGAAATTATCTGGTCTACTGTATTATTTGTCATATTCTCGAATTATATTACAAAACTAATTACATTCATTTAAGAATTGTAACATATAACGTATAAAACAAGGTTCTTGTTGAAGGTTTTAATCTAAACTTGAGATGACCTTAATTACTGCTTTTTTCCGCTCTTCGTAATTCCCCTTTATTATATGATAAGGGAAGTCGTAATTTTTCAGTTCCTGGATGTAAGTTTGCTGAAGTTTTTCGCGATCAATTCCGCCGTTCTCGCGAACACTGTCCGGAACCCACGGCAAATCAATATCACATACTAAGAAAGTGTCTATATGGATTTCTTTTATCGCCTGTTCAATCCAGGAAGGAACTTTGTCATATACAACATCCAGCCAGATTTTAGTAATCAGAAGCCAGGTATCTAAAATAATTAATGGGGGCTGCTGCAAAACCATTTCGTTGTATTGTTCAATTTGCTTTTTAGCAATCAGAATAACATCATCGTAGGTGTATGAGCGATGCAATTGTTCTACGTAACTTCTTGCAAATTCGGGTACGAAAGGTACATTATAATGCGTTGCCAATGCTTTGGCAAGTGTACTTTTCCCGGTTGATTCGGCTCCGGTAATGGCAATTATTTTAGTTTTTTGCTTCAATATTTTTCAGGTCTTTTCTCCACTCAATATAGCCCAGCAGAGCCATAACGGTGTAAACAATAAATAAAATTACGGTTGCCCACAAGCCTTTGTACACATACAGTCCTGCTGAAAACGCATCGATAAATATCCAAAGCAGCCAGTGTTCGATGTACTTTCGTGCAAGCATCCAGGTGGCAACAATACTTAGTGCTGTTGTAACTGAATCCATGTGCGGAACATCGGAATTGGTATAATTGCTTAATATAAAAAAGAGTAGGGCATAAAGGGCAATTGAAACCACTGTCAACTTCATCCACAATGCTTTGCGCGTGGTTTTAACAGCAACCTTCTTTTCGTTTTGTTTTTTACCCGTAAGCCAGAAATACCAGCCGTAAATACTAATAACGACGTAATAGGCCTGAAGGCCCATGTCGGCGTATAAGCGGGCATTAAAAAATACAAACACATAAAGAGCCGAGGTTAATAACCCGGTTGGCCACGTTAAAATGTGTTGTTTAATGGAAAAGAAAATGTAAACTAAACCAAGAATGGCTCCCAGTATTTCAATATAATTACCTAAGAGCCATTCCAAAACTATATCAGTCATAAAATTTAATCAACTGTATCAACTGTAACTAAGAGCGCTGCATATTTATCCTGGTTATCAAAAACCTCAAGAGCTTTTAAAATAGCATCGTCATCTTCGTTCAAAATTTTATACATGTCGTTTCTGGAGTACACATCGCGGGCAATCAAAGCTTTGAGTTCGCGCTTAAGCTCATCTTTAAGGTATGATAAACTTTCTTCGTCTTTCTCAATTCCTTCCTCAATACCAATGGCAACAATTTGCTCAATGTTCTCTTCCGTGATTTCGAATTTGTCATTGAACCTGTCAAAGTCAGGATATTGTTTGGCCATATCTTCACGATGAAGATCAACATAATCTAAAACAAAATTATAGGTAACCCGCTTTCTTCTCAGGTTATTAATGTAGGCATAATGCGAAGATGTGTCCATGGGTACAAAAATATCAGGCATTACACCACCGCCACCATAAACATTACGGCCGTTAACCAGCGTTTTATGTTTTAATTCATCGTCAAAATGAATACTATCGGCATTAAACATCTCACCGTTACTAATTCGGTTGGCATAATCTTTACGGTATTCGCTAATGCCTTCTTCATAAGGCTTCTGAATACATCTGCCACTTGGTGTGTAATAGTGTGCCGTTGTTAAACGAATCATCGATCCGTCGTTCAGGAAGAATGGTTTTTGTACCAATCCTTTTCCAAACGAGCGACGGCCAATTATCACTCCACGGTCCCAATCCTGAACAGCTCCCGAAACAATTTCGCTTGCAGAGGCCGAACCTTCGTTAACTAAAACAACCACTTTCCCGTCCTCAAACGAACCTTTTGCTGTAGCTTTGTAGTCTCTTTTCGGATCGTTTGTGCCATCCGTATAAACAATCAACTGGTCATCGGTTAAAAACTGGTCGGCTAACTCAATGGCCGACTTTAAGTAACCTCCGCCATTGTTTCGTAAATCAAGCACCAGGTTCTGGATTCCTTCTTGTTTTAAATCCGACATGGCTGATAAAAACTCTTCGGTTGTAGTTGCCGAGAATTTATTTAGTTTGATATAGCCGGTAGTCTCATCAAGCATGTAAGAAGCATCCAGACTATAAATTGGAATTTTGTCTCTTTCAATGGTAAATTCAAGTGGATTGGCTTCCCCTTTTCTGGCAATGGATAAGTCAACTTTGCTACCTTTTTCCCCACGTAACAAATCAAAAACATCCGAGTTTTTCAAGCCTATTCCGGCAATGTTTTTACCGTCAACCTCAATTATCCGGTCGCCTGCAAGCAAGCCAACTTTTTCGGAAGGACCTTCGGCAATTACGGTAGTAACCATCAAGGTATCTTTATAAATGTTGAATGAAATCCCGATCCCCTCGAAGTTTCCTTTTAGCGGTTCGTTCATTTTATCCACTTCTTCTTTCGAAATATAGGTTGAGTGCGGATCAAGCTCCTCAAGCAAATGCACAATGGCTTTTTCTGTTAAGTCATTAACATCTGCAGAGTCAACATAGTAGCCATCTACCAGTCGCAGTAAACGGGCAAATTTTACCTGGTTTTCCTGCACCTCGTTTTGTGCTTGCGTGTAAACAGGGCCAATCAGGAATATTGCTAAAAATAAACCCAGACCAATTGTTTTAATATGTTGAATTTTTGTTACAGCCATAATTCTCATTTTTTAGTAATAACGAAACAATCACGCAATAAGTCTGCCAAATTTAATTTCGTTACATTGTGCAACAACTATTCCCACTCAATTGTTGCAGGTGGCTTCGAACTGATATCGTAAACTACGCGGTTGATACCGCGAACTTTATTTATGATTTCGTTCGACATTTTTGCCATAAAATCGTAAGGAAGATGTACCCAGTCGGCAGTCATTCCATCAGTTGAAGTAACGGCGCGTAAGGCAACGGTATTTTCATAAGTACGTTCGTCGCCCATAACACCTACCGACTGAACCGGAAGTAACATTACGCCGGCCTGCCAAACTTCGTCGTACAGTCCCCAGTTTTTTAGCCCGTTAATAAAAATGGCATCAGCTTCCTGAAGCATACTAACTTTCTCGGGAGTTACATCGCCAAGAATACGAATTCCCAACCCCGGTCCCGGGAATGGATGACGGCCTAACAATTCTTTCTTAATGTTTAAAGCAGCACCTACACGACGTACTTCATCTTTAAACAAAAGTTTGAGTGGTTCAACCACTTTAAGCTTCATTTTCTCAGGAAGACCACCAACATTGTGGTGCGATTTAATGGTTGCAGAAGGCCCGTTTACCGAAACCGATTCAATTACATCGGGATAAATGGTTCCTTGCGCCAACCATTTTACATCCTGTATTTTGTGTGCTTCTTCATCAAAAACTTCGATAAAGTTGCGACCGATAATTTTTCGTTTTTGTTCCGGATCAGTAACTCCGGCCAAATCGTCCCAGAATTTTTTACGGGCATCAACGCCAATTACGTTCAATCCCATATCTTCGTACGAATGCAAAACATCTTCAAATTCGTTTTTACGAAGCAGGCCGTTGTCAACAAATATGCAGGTAAGATTTTTTCCAATGGCTTTATTTAATAAAACGCCGGCAACCGACGAGTCAACACCGCCCGAAAGACCCAACACAACTTTGTCGTTGCCCAGTTGATCTTTTAATTCCTGAACCGTTGTTTCCACAAACGAATCAGGAGTCCAGTTTTGTTCGCACCCACAAATTGTGGTAACAAAATTCTGTAGCAACTGCTTTCCTTCTGTGGTGTGGTAAACCTCGGGGTGGAATTGAATTGCCCAGGTTTTTTCGTCATCAACTTTATATGCTGCGTAGTTTACATCTTCGGTTGATGCAATTACCTTATAATTTTTCGGAAGTTTTACAATGGTATCGCCATGCGACATCCAAACCTGCGAGTGCAGACTAATATTTTCAAACAGAATACTATCGTGATCGATAAATCCCAGATTTGCTCTTCCGTATTCGCGCGTATTCGATGGGGCCACTTCGCCACCATAAAAATGCGCCATGTACTGTGCTCCGTAACATACACCCAAAACCGGCAGTTTACCTTTAATTTCTGATAGATCAGGACGAGGTGCATTTTCGTCGCGAACCGAATACGGACTACCCGAAAGAATCACACCTTTTACACTTTCATCAATTTTCGGAAAGTGGTTAAAAGGATGAATTTCGCAATAAACATTTAGCTCGCGGACCTTGCGACCGATCAATTGTGTGTATTGAGAACCAAAATCAAGGATTAAAATCTTTTCCTGCATGAAAAACTTCTTTAGTTAATGAAAGCACAAAAGTACTAATAACGTGTCAAAATCTTTTCAAAAGTGAATGAAATTAAGGCTCGTGTTAATATTAGGATTGTGTTTGCCTCAGAATATGTGAAATTAATTCCGAAACTATGCGTTAAGATTTAAGTGTTCTTTCAGAATTACTAAATTTGAGCGAATTTTTAAATCCACTTTTTAATGAGAAGTTTTTTGCTGCTATGCATGGCGTTTTTACTGTTGTTACCAACCGAACAGGTTTTTGGGCAGAATTTTGCTCAAAACGAGGTGGTTATTTTTCAAGGCAAAAAGTTTGTTATGCACCAGGTGCGCACCGGCGAAACCGTTTATTCGCTTAGTAAGAAGTTTGGTGTATCGCAATCAGCGCTTGAGGAAAATAATCCGGGAATAGATAAAGGGTTAACAATAGGGCAGGTGCTAAAAATTCCTTATGTTGAAGGTATTGAACTGCCGGATTCTAAAGCCGATCAGAAAGGAGATCCTTCTGGATTTACCAAATATAAAATCGAGTCGCGTAAAGAAACAGCTTATTCCATTGCTAAAAAGTTTGGAATAACGGTGGAGGAACTTTATGCCTACAACCCAACCGTTCGGAAATTTAAAAAGCGAACAGTATTGAATATTCCTTATTGGGAAAAAGAGACAATTTCAGAGATCGACGATTTAGCTCCGAAAACCGAAACGGGCGTACAAACTATATTGCATCAGGTAATTTCGGGAGAAACCTTGTATTCGCTTGCCCGGAAATACGGAACAACCGAGCAGGAAATTCTTGCATTAAATCCCGATGCCAGGCAGCTAAAAACCGGAATGACCCTGAAAATAAAAACCGGCACTTTGGAGGGCAATGTAAATAAACCACAGCCAATGGAATATGCCGGTGATCGAAATTACATCGAACATATTATTGAATCGGGTGAAACAATGTGGGGGATAACCCGCAAATACAATGTATCGGAAGAGGAGCTAAAAGCAATAAACCCGATTTTGAATACCGGATTTCCGGCAGGAGCGGTAATTAAAATTCCACTTGCAGAAGCCAGCGAACCAATAGCCAAACCGGTAAACGAAGAAGCTTTTGAACAGCATTTGGTGGAAATAGGAGAGACTTTATATGGTTTGTCGGAACAATACAATGTTAGTATCCCCGACATTATAAAATATAATCCGATACTCGATCGCCGGAATCTGGCGTACGGCGAAACCATTTTAATTCCTAAAAAACCGGAGGATGTTTTTGCCCGGCCGGAAAGTGACAATATCGTAATTGAAGACATTGATTCGGCTAAAATGCTCGAAGAATTTTATGCCGTGGAAATGCCGGTTGAAATTCCCGAGTCGTGTGTGCCTGATTTGTCGGGATCATTTTCGGGAAAAACATATAATGTTGCCTTGTTTTTGCCTTTTTATTACGAAGCGAATGATACACTGAACCGCGAAGATATAGTAATTGATTCAACAGCAATTTTTACAAGGGAAGAAACCGAAATTGCACAGGATACAACCATTGAACTGGAAGAGCGAAAAGAATTGTTTAAGCAGTTTTATGGCGGAAGTGAGAACTTCGTACAGTTTTACGAGGGTGTACTTTTAGCTGTTGATTCCTTGCAACGAATTGGTTTCGATGTAAAGCTCAATGTTTTTGACACACAGCGAAGCAAAGATTCGATACGCCAGTATTTTACTACTAACGAATTCTTTATGACTGATTTAATTATTGGGCCGATTTTCCCAAGTGTGCAACAGGAAATTGCAGGCTACGCAGCGAAGAACCGGATTCCAATTGTTTCGCCACTGGCTTCGCAGGCCGCAATTACACAGTCGAATTCCAGTTACTTCCAGGTAAATCCTTCGCGCGATTACCTGACTCGTCAAACGGCAGAAATGGTGGCCGAAGAGCATTTTAACAGTAACTTCATTATCTTAAAAACATCCGATTATGCAGGTACCCCGGAAGGAGAACTGGTTGAATTGTTGCGCGAAAAATTCTTCAATTCAGGAATGTTAAGCAGTTTCGAGGGCGTTAACTTTACGATCTACGATTTTGAAAACGAAGGAAGTTTCGGTTTGCGTCGAATTATGTCGAAAACCAAAGAAAATGTGGTTTACATTCCTTCTGAAAATGAGGGTGAGTTAAGTGTGGCCATTTCTAATTTAAACAACTTGTCTGACGAGTATTCGATTACGCTGATTGGTTCAAACCGTTATCCAAACTATTCGAGTATTCAGTTGGAGCAGTTTCATAATCTGAAGCTGAAATACATTGCGCCATACTACACCGACTATGCGAATAAGCAAACCATTAATTTTGTTGAAAAATACAAGAACAATTTTGGAACAGAGCCTGATAATTTTAGTTTCCAGGGCTACGATGTAACGCTTTATTTTTTAACGGCATTAATTACTTATGGAAACGATTTTGCCGCTTGTCTGCCATACATGCATACTTTCCAAATGCAGGGGAATTATCATTTCGGGCAATTAACGCAGTTTGGAGGCTATATGAACGAAGGGGTTTCTGTAATTTCATATACCCGCGATTACGAGGTAAAACGTAAACGCATTAAGGGGCAGCCTCGTTTGGTTATGGCTTCCGACAATTAATAGTTGGGGGTATTTTCCATAAACTGATACCTGAAAATATTTTATCTTAACCAATCAATAAACTCAACTTAAAATGGAAGATTTAACTGTTGGAACCAGGGTGGAACATCCGCGTTACGGAGAGGGTATTATTAGTAAAGACAACCTTACTGCCTACGAAATATTTTTTGAGCGGGGCGGTAAAATAGAAATTACAAAACGAAATACCGACCTTACTGTTTTGGAGGCCAATGAAACTGCACCAAAATCACAACTTTCAATTGGCGAAATAGAGAAGGTTTTAAGCTACGTATTAGATAAACATGCTGCACTGAATGAGGTGGTTCCTTTAGGCGAAAAATGGGAAGGTGGAACAATGATACTTCAACCGGCCAATCCAGAGCTAAAACCAAAAGAAATTCCTGTTGAAACATTCTTTCACAAAATTGTAATGTTGCGCGACAGACTGCGTGTTTTGGAGCAAAATATCAACAGTAGCAAATCGCTCACCGACGAAGAAAAAGTAAATATCCAGCAATACATAACGCGTGCCTATGGTTCGCTAACAACTTTTAATGTGTTGTTTGCCGAAAAGGAGCATTATTTTGTTGGAGCAAAAACTAAATAATTATGAAGACAATCAACCTAATCCTTCTATTTTCATTACTAACCGGAATTACTATCGCACAAAATAAAACACTAAAAGTGTGGCCCAACGGCGCACCAAACGACAACGGAGTGACCGAGCCCGAAGAGAAATACGACGGTGTGCGCGTTCGAAATGTGTCGGAAGCGGAAATGTATGTTTACACTCCTGCAGCTGAAATTAATAGCGGTGCGGCCGTGGTAATTTGTCCGGGCGGAGGCTATTGGATTGAGGCAATGGACCACGAAGGATTTGATATTGCCCGTTTTCTTCAGGGTAAAGGAATTACCGGAATTGTACTAAAATACCGATTGCCTTACGGTAACCACGAAGTTCCGTCGAGCGATGTCCGGCAAGCCATTCGAATGGTGCGTGCAAATGCCAAAGAGTGGGGCATCAATCCTGAAAAAATTGGAATTGCGGGCTCTTCAGCCGGTGGTCACCTGGCTTCAACAGCCGGAACGGTTTTCGATTATGGAAATGCCGAAAGTGCGGACAAAATTGAACAGCAAAGTTGCCGGCCCGATTTTATGTTGTTACTCTATCCGGTAATTACCATGGATGAAACGTTTACGCACATGGGATCGCGCGAAAACCTGATTGGAAAAGGACACGATAAAGAATTGATCCGGAAATATTCGAACGAGCTAAATGTGAGTGCTGAAACGCCACCAACTTTTCTGGTGCTGGCCGACGACGACACAGCTGTATTGCCAAAAAATTCGATTAGTTTTTATTCAAAACTGAAAGAATTTGACGTGCCAGCAGAGCTGCATATTTTTCAAAAAGGTGGTCACGGTTTTGGTATTCGGGAAAACGGTATTCCGGCAGATAACTGGCCAAATTTGTTTATCGACTGGCTAAAAGCAAGAGAAATAATAGAATAATGAATGTAGAATGACGATTAACGAGTTGGGAAGGAAAATCTAAAATCATTAATCATCATTCGCAAATCGAATTAAATGAATACCCATCCTTTAAAAGTTTTAAAATATTGTCCGAAGTGTGGTTCTGCTGAGTTACACAAATCAGGCGACCGTTCGTTAAAATGCGCTGACTGTGGTTTTCATTTCTTTATTAACTCATCGGCAGCAGTAGCCGCTTTGGTAACCGATGAATCAGGTAAATTAATGCTGGTAACGCGTGGCGTTGAACCCAATTACGGAAAGCTGGATTTGCCCGGCGGTTTTATCGACCCGTTGGAATCGGCAGAAGATGCCGTGCGTCGCGAACTGAAAGAAGAGCTGGGCTTGAAAGTAAAAACTTAAAATACCTGGAATCAGCACCAAACGAGTATGTGTTTTCTGCATTTACCGTATTTACACTTGATATGGCATTTCAGGTTATCGCAGAATCGGTTGAGGACCTGAAACCGATGGACGATATACTGGCTTATAAATTCTATGCAGAAGAAGAACTGGATTACGATGATATTCCTGCACCTTCGATACGGAAATTTGTGAAAGACTATTTTCAAAGCACAAAGCATAAACAATGAAAACAGAAATAAAACAACGACTAACGGCCTTACGCGCCGAAATGAAAAAGATTGGTGTTGATGCGTGGTACATCTCGGGTACCGATCCGCATTCGAGCGAATATTTACCCAAACGATGGGAAACACGCGAATACATTTCGGGATTTACAGGCTCGTATGGTTTGGTGGCGGTAACGCTTGAAAAAGCAGCTTTATGGACCGATTCGCGTTATTTTTTACAGGCTGCCGACGAGCTGCAAGGTACCGGAATTGAGATGATGAAGATGCGCGTTGCAGATGCTGTATCGCCCGAAACGTGGCTAAGCCGGAATTTGCCAGCCGGAAGTAAAGTGGGGCTCGATGCAAAATCGTTAACTGTTGACGCATTCAGAAGTTTACAGAAAGGCTTTTTGAAAAAAGATATCGAGCTGGTGGAAACACCGGATTTGCTGGAAGCGATTTGGGAAGATCGCCCCGCTGCTCCCGATGATAAAGTTTTTGAACTCGATGTAAAATACGCAGGAGTTGCACGACCTGAAAAGCAACAAAAAATTGCCGGTGAATTGGCTGGCGTTGGTGCCGGTGTTCATGTGGTTTCGATGTTAGATGAACTGGCGTGGCTGTACAATCTTCGAGGTTCGGATGTGCCTTACAACCCTGTTTTTACCGCTTTTGCCGTTATTGGAAAAAATGAAAGCATACTTTTTGTCGATCCCGAAAAAATTGATTCGGAGCTAAAATCGAAATTGGAAGCCGATGGTGTTACGTTGAAAGATTACACCACTTTTTACAGCTACCTGGCGGAAATTAAAGGAAAAACGATTTTCATCGATCCGTCAACATTAAATTTTGCAGCCTACAGTGCGCTTGCCGGCAAAAACGAAATTGTTGAAGGAACTTCATTGGTGGCCATTCAAAAGGCTATAAAAAATGAAACCGAGCTGAAAGGTTTCAGAAATGCGATGAAAAAAGACGGTGTGGCACTGGTGGAGTGTTTACACTGGCTAAAAGATACGATTGGAAAAACAACGATAACAGATTACGAGTTTGGGAATAAGCTGGCCGAATTCAGAGCGAAACAAGAGGGATTTAAAGGCGAAAGTTTTCCGCCAATTGTAGGCTACAAAAGCCGCGGTGCGCTTGTTCACTTACATATTGGTGCCGATGATGCTTTGCCACTGGAAGCCGATGGTGCCGTGCTTTTTGATTCCGGCGGCCAGTACATCAACGGCACTACCGATATTACCCGCACGGTTGCGCTGGGGCCGGTTTCCGATCAGTTTAAAACCGATTTTACGCTTACCCTGAAAGGAATGATTGGCTTAACGCAAGCCAAATTTCCTTACGGTGTAAAAGGTTGTCACCTCGATATTCTGGCGCGTCAGGCATTGTGGGAAAACGGCATGAATTACGGCCACGGTACCGGTCATGGTGTTGGCCATTTTCTGAATGTACACGAAGGGCCTATGGCAATCCGGTTGGAATACAACGAAAACCTGATGCTGCCCGGTCAGGTACTTTCGAACGAACCTGCGTTTTACCGCGAGGGGCAATACGGACTTCGCACCGAAAACATGATGGTTTGTGTTGAGCGCGAAACCACTGAATTCGGGCGCTTCCTCGGTTTTGATACGCTTACACTTTGCCCCATCGACACAACCTTGATAAAAGTAGATTTACTGACCGATAAAGAGCGAAAGTGGCTGAACGATTACCACCAATGGGTAAACGGTCAGCTAAAGCCACTACTTAATGATAAGTATCACAAATTTTTGGATGAGTTAACAGCCAAAATTTAAATTGCTGCCGGTAAGGTGAAACTGAAGGTGCTGCCTTCGTTTTCCTTGCTGGTAACAGCTATTTCTCCGCCGTTTTTTTCCACAAATTCTTTACAAAGAAGAAGTCCTAATCCTGTTCCGCTTTCTTCCGATGTGCCAGCACGCTGCGTTTTGCTATTCAACTTGAACAAGTCATCTTTTGTTTTTTCATTCATGCCAATACCGTTGTCGGTAACGCTAAATTCATGATATTCGTTTTTTGTACAACCGGTAATCGTTATATTTCCCTGCGGATTGGTAAACTTTATGGCATTGGAAATAAGGTTTCGGAAAACGGTTGAGATCATGTTCTTATCGGCCTGACAAAGAACTTCATTGTTTATTTTATTCGTAATTGAGATCTGTTTCGTATCGACATGTTGTTTTAAAACCATAATATTTTCATTAACCAACTCTACCGGGTTAAATACTTCGGGATTAATTTGCAAACTTCCTATCTGCGAACGCGACCATTCCAACAGGTTTTGCAACAATGCGTAGGTGTTTTTCGAGGTATTGTGAATATCCTGAACAAACTCCAGTTTGTCTTCATTTTCAAATATTTCCCAGTTTTCGAGCATGGCATCCGATAAGCCTAATAGTGCATTAAAAGGGCTTTTCAGGTCGTGTGCAATAATGGAAAAGAACTTGTCTTTAGCGGCATTGGCTTCTCTTAATTCTTCAGTACGTTGGGCAACCTGCTCTTCTAACGACGCATTTAGCTCCAGTAATTTCTTATTCTGTTTACGAATTTTAATTTCCTGAATAAAACTTTTTACCGCCTCTTTTACGGTTAATACCAAATCGGCTTTATCCCAGGGTTTAGCGATGAAACGATAAAGCTGGGCATTGTTAATGGCGTTGCTAATTCCTTCGATACTGGCTTGTCCGGTAAGCAATATTTTTAGCGATTCAGGCGAAAGTTTGTGTATTTCCTTCAATAATTCGTCGCCTTTCATGCCTGGCATAATATAATCCGAAATAATTACCGGAACCTGCTGGCCTTCATCCATTAGTTCTTTAAAAAATTCCAGTGCATCTTCTCCGCTATCTGAAGTTTCAATATTATATTCTTCCCCAAATGTTGATTGAAGTTGTTCCTGTATCGCTTCCAGGATTATTTCTTCATCGTCGACACAAATGATTGTTTGTTTTTGCATTTACTCCTGATTTTCAATTTTTGACAAACCTGTTTTTATTACTTTTTCTAAATCTTCAGCCGACCATGGTTTTGAAATATACGCATGCAATTCAGCATTTTTAATTGCATTGTTAATGGCTGCCTCATCAGCTTGGCCGGTTAACATTACCTTTACTATTTTTGGAAATTTTTTGTGGACTTCAATTAAAAATTCGTCGCCTTTTTTTCCCGGCATCAACCAGTCGGAAACAATTACCAGTACATCAACTTCTTCTTCTGTTAATTCTTCAATTACTTCCAGCCCCTCTTCAGCATTTTCGGCTGCTTCATACAAATATTCATCTCCAAAGATATTTTTTATCTGCTCGCCTAAGCTATCGAGAATTATGCTTTCATCGTCAACACAAACTATTGCCTTTTTCTTCATAACTTAATTAATTAACTGGTAATGTAACAGTAAAGGTGGTTCCTTCTCCTACTTTGCTCTCGAACTCTAAATTACCACGGTGTTTTTCAATAATTTTTGATACAAGCTCAAGGCCGATTCCCGTGCCTTCTCCAGCCTTTTTGGTAGTAAAGAAAGGTTCAAATATTTTTTGCTGTATTTTTTCCGGAATTCCGCAACCGGTATCCGCAATCGAAACTTGAATACGTTCTCCCAGATTTTTTATTGTAATCGTTAGTTGCCCTTTGTTGTTCATTGCCTGAATTGCGTTGGAAACCAGGTTGTTCCACACTTGCACCAGCTCGTCCGGATAACAGCTAATTAAAGGAAGGTCATCATCGTAATTCTGAATAACATCAATGCCTTGTTTTATGCGGTTATGATGCAGCGTAAGCACCATATCAATATTTTCTTTCAGGTTGCTCAACTCTTTTGCCATTCCCTGATCTTTATGGGTAAAACGTTTCAGAGCATATACAACTTTCGAGGCCTTTTCTACAGCCATTTTTATATTTTCAGCGTTTTTCCGCACCGAGTAAATGTCCCGAATCGATTTTAAAATGAATTCAGGATTATCCACTTTCAGCAATGCAATTATTTGATCTACTGTTTTGTAAAGATTCAGGTAAATCACATGGTCTGTCATCGTATACGTATCTTCAAAACCGGCATTATCCAGCTTTTCTTTTACCAGTTTTTTGTAGTAGCGTTTTTCTTTTGAGACCATCGGTGGCTTCTTTCGGTCGATCATGTTCATCACCTCAAGAAAAACCTTCAATTCATGTTCTGATAAACGGGTAAATAGAATGTATAGGTTCTCAATCGCCGCATCAAGCGATCTGGAGATATTGTCAATGGAAGCGTTAATGGCTCCAATCGGAGTGTTTATTTCGTGTGCAACACCGGCTATTAGATTTCCAAGCGCCCGCATTTTTTCTGACTGAACCAGTTGCGATTGGGTTTGTTTCAGGTCGGCAATGGTCGCTTCCAGTTCTTCGGTTTGTTGTTTTAATTTATCGTTTTGCTGGCGGATTGTTTTTTCGCGCTCAACGTGTCGGGTAACATCGTGGGCTACTCCTTCAATGGATATAAGTTCACCGGTTTCGTTATACAGAGGCGACTCGGTAATCGCCAGAACTTTTATTGATCCGTCTTTAGCAAATAATTCCAGATGAAAGGTATTTTGCTTTACCCCGGTTGCACTTTTTTTCTGCGTTTTTTTTGCCTTGTCATTCAACTTGCTGTCAGTCATGTGTTTTAAAAGACCAAGTTTTGCCTCTTCCACATCGTAACCCAAAATGGCTTTTACCGATGGGCTCATGTACAGATAATCACCATCAATATTATGAGAATAAAAAAAATATTCGTTTTTCAGGCTTTCAATAAGCTGCTTGTATTTCATTGTCCCTTTTGTTTTGTATAAGCGTCTCTCAATTTTCGGATTTCCCTGTTTCAATAGTATTAAACCTACTTACGTTTGTAACGAGGAATTGTTTAAACGCAACAAAATAAAAACAATTGTAGGAAAATTGAATATGGAAAAGCAAATTCAGCCCAAATTGTGAAGAATTTAAAGTATGTTGATCGTTCAGCTGTGTTTTTTTGGATTACGTCCGGCAAAAAGGAAAAGGCTGTTTACAAAATAACTGAGAATGACAATACCATTTCCCAGGCTCTGATAATTAGATAAAGTTAGCAGTTTGCCTGCCAGAGCTGTGACTCCGCCAAAAACAATTGCCCAAATTACGTTTTTGTTGTTTACTTTAAACCCCAGCAATCCGCATAATACCGGCACTACAAATGCCCCCGAGAAAAAACTGAGCGCCAAAAGTAAAGCCTGAATTACCGAAGTGACATACAATGCGATGATCAAGCTTAAAATGCCAATTACAACAACCAGCCAACGGGTAAGCGGGAGTGCTTGTTTTTTCTCCAGGTTTCCGCTAAACAGCTCGCTTAAAATCATACTCGAAGTAAGCAACGTAGTATCGGCCGACGACATTACTGCCGAAAGCAGTGCCGCAATAAACAATCCGTAAGCCCAGTTGGGAAGCAGGTGCCCGGCAAATGCCATAATGCCTTCATTTTCTTTTCCGGAATAAACGCCTAAATAGGTTAGTGCAAATGAAACGGGGATTAATATTGACGCAACAATAATGATACTTCTTCGTGCAGTTTTTTCATTGCCGGCACAAAACAGGCGTGAGTAAATATCGGGGCCTACAATAAATGTTACCGAATAAGTCATTAACAAAACGATCAGATCGACAACCGAGAATTTTGAATTGAACAGCGCTGAAAATTTTAGTGGCTCAACCTGCAAATGTTCCGGCGATTGAATGGCAAAAAACAGCAGCGCCACCAATCCGCTAATGATTAATATGGCCTGAAAAGTGTCTGTTTTCAGAATACTTAACTGGCCGCCCAGCAAGGTGTAGGCAATAAAAACCAGTCCCGACAAAATCGCTGCATTCTGGTACGAAATGAAACCCAATCCCTGCAGAATTTGCGCCGCAGCAATAATTTGTGCCGCTACAATTCCCAGCCAGGCTAACGGAATTATAATGGTAGAAAAACGTTCTGCTTTACGTCCAAAAAATTTTCCTAAAAGTTCTGGCAGTGTGTAATTCCCGTAGCGACTTACATATTTTGAAATGGGAGCCAGAATAAACAAGCCGATTGCTGCCGAAAACAAAAACCACAAGGCTGCCCAGCCTCTGCTTTGGCTTAACTCAATGGTGCCCATCAATGCCGAGCCGCCCAGAATGGTAGCTAGTAAACTACCTGAAACTGGTAATAATCCCGCTTTCTTTCCGGCGACATAATAATCCGATGGATTTTTGATTCGAAATGCTGAATAAACGCCAATTGCAACAATAAAAACAAAATAAATAAGTATGGTTATTTCCGTTTGCATAATTAAGTTGACAAATATCGGAATTAATGTTTCAATATTGTATTTTTGCTTGTCAATAAAATAGGAAAACGTATTCATTTTATTGATCCTGTGAACAGAGGCGGTAGTTGCCGAAAAGTGTTTACGGGGTTGAAGTGTTAATTAGGTTTCAATTAGTTTTGATTTATAACGCAATAAATGGATTTGAATATCAGGAAATCACAACCCGGTGATTTTTATTTCCTTGAAAAGCTGGAAAAAGAATCTTTCCCTCATTTTCAACAGAGTTCCCGTAAAAGTTTAAAACACAGTCTGGATAGTACATTTCAGGAAGTTCTGATTGTAGAAGCGAAAGAAGACCAAAAGGTAACTTCGGTAGGGGCGCTTACATTGTTTAAATACAAGCATGCACTGCGAATTTATTCGATCGCGGTGGTGGCAGAATACAGAAATGCCGGTTTGGGCACTTTCATGCTGAATTATGTGAAGAATAGGGCAATCGAAAATCATTATCAAAAAATATTGATTGAGGTTCAGTCTAAAAACAGCGAGCTCATCGAATGGTATAAAACGAAGGGGTTTAAGCAATCGCATACCTTAACGGATTATTACACGAGTGGGGAAGATGCCATAAAAATGGAATGGAGTGTGGAGGCCGAAGAGGTTCGGAAAAAGACAACGAATATTATTGTAATCAACCAGCCGCACAAATGGACTTTTACCGATGTGAATGCTAAAGTTATTTCGGTAAAAGAGTACATCAGCAATCCGGTTTACCAGAACAGTACCGATATGCGGGTGTTTAACCTCTGCAGTTCGTACAAATACCAGAGTTACGGTTATTATGTGTCGTTGCTGGCGGCAGCCCGCGGGCACCGTGTAATTCCCAGTTCGGTTACTTTGCGCGACTTTAAAATGCTGAATGTTATCCATTCCACATCGTACGACATTGATGAACTGATAAACAAAGCGCTGCAAAAAGTTAAAGACGATAAATTTCAACTGAAAATTTATTTCGGGCAGACGGCCACCAAAGGATTTAGCTCCATTGCCAACCGGCTTTACCTGTTGTTTGAAACGCCGCTTTTCGAGATTGAATTTGTAAAACAAGAGAAATGGATCATTAAGGGAATAAAAGTTCTCACTTTAAACAAGTTGCCTGAAAGCGAAATTGAGGTGATTTACGAATTTGCCCGTAAATATTTCAGCAAGCGGCGTTTTAACAAAACCACGCTCATTAATTATAAATACGACATTGCCATTCTGATCGATCCTGAAGAGGAAACGCCACCATCGTGCAAACGGGCGCTTCAGAAGTTTAAAGCGGCGGCCAACCGAAAAGGATTGTATGCCGAGTTTATTACAAAAAACGATTTTGATAAGATCAACGAATTCGATGCACTGTTTATCCGCGAAACCACCAATGTAAACGACCATACCTACGAATTTTCGCGAATGGCTTATGCCGAAGGGTTGGTGGTTATTGACGATCCGTGGTCGATATTGCGGTGCTCCAATAAAATATTTCAGAACGAGATTTTCAGAAAACATAAAATCCTGACGCCGCAAACGGTTGTTTTCACCAAAAATATTTTTGAAAAGAAAGATCTTGACGATATGAATTTTCCGCTGGTGTTAAAACAACCCGACAGTGCATTTTCGCTGGGAATAACAAAAGTGGAAAATAAGGAAGAGGCTGCTGATGCCATCAATCAGCTGTTTAAAAAATCGGATATGATTGTTTGCCAGGAGTTTCTTTATTCGGAATTCGACTGGAGAATTGGCGTGCTTGATAACCGGCCGCTTTTTGCCTGCAAATATTACATGTCGAAAGGGCACTGGCAAATTTACAACTGGACGGGTGAAGCCGAAGAATATTCCGGCGATTCGGAAACAGTGAATATCGAAGATGTGCCCGAAGAAGTAATAAAAACAGCCTTAAAAGCGGCTGCTTTAATTGGCGACGGATTGTATGGCGTTGACCTGAAACTGGTAAACGATAAGGTTTATGTAGTTGAAGTGAACGATAATCCGAACATCGATGTGGATATTGAGGATTACATTTTGAAGGATAAACTGTACGATCAGGTTATCGAATCGATTTATAACCGGATTGAAATTTTAAAAAATATCCAGAAGATAAATTTCCGAAATAAGTAAAGGTCTTTTTCGGATGTAAGATTAATCATAATAGAATGAACTTTCATTTTGAAAGTTGGTTGTTTAGTTGTAATTTAAAAACTTCCTGAAAAAAATATTAATAATAATCACCTAATTACCAATAGCATGAAGAAGTTAATTTATTTGGGTTTTATTTGCGTTCTATTTTTAGTGGCATGTACTTCGAAAGAGAAGATTGAGCCACCTGTTGCAAAAAAGATAATGAAAGAACTTACGATACATGGTCATACGCGTGTTGACAATTATTACTGGTTAAACGAACGCGAAAATCCTGAAGTAATCGCACATCTTGAAGCCGAAAATGCTTACAAAGATGCCATGATGAAACACACCGAACCGCTTCAGGAGAAATTGTTTGAGGAAATTAAGTCGAAAATTAAGCCGGAAAATGAGTCGGTACCCTACAAAAAAAATGGTTACTACTATTATTACAAGCAGTTACCGGGGAAAGAATACGATGTAAACTGCCGCAAGAAGGGGAGTCTTGATGCCGAAGAAGAAGTGATGCTCGATGAAAACGTGCTGGCTGAAGGGCAGGATTTCTTTATGCTTGGCGGATTGTCGGTAAGTCCCGATAATAAATTGATTGCCTACGGTGTTGATACCGTTAGCCGGAGAAAATACACCATTCATTTCAAGAACCTAGAAACCGGCGAAACGTTGGAAGATGCCATTCCGTTAACCACCGGAAGTGCGGTTTGGGCCAATGATAACAAAACGGTTTATTATACTTTGAAAGACGATGTTACGCTGCGTTCAGAAAAAATTATGAAGCACGTAATTGGTACTCCTGTTGAAGATGATGTGGAGGTTTTTTACGAAGACGATGAAACTTTTTCGGTTTTTATCTTTAAAACCAAATCGCAAAAATACCTGATCATCGGCAGCGAAAGTACACTGACTTCGGAATACCGGTTTTTGGATGCCAACAACCCGGAAGGAGAATTTAAAATTGTTCAGCCGCGCGAACGTGGACTGGAATATTCGGTAGATCATTTTGGTAACGATTTTTACATTCGCACCAATCTCGATGCCTTGAACTTCCGCTTAATGAAAACACCGGTTACAGCTACTGAAAAAGAAAACTGGAGCGAGGTTATTCCGCATCGCAGCGATGTTTTCTTCGATAATTTCGAAATTTTAAAAGATTACCTGGTGCTTACCGAGCGTATCGAGGGCATTAACCAGCTTCGCGTTATTCCGTGGAATGGCGAAGAATATTTCATCGCTTTTGATGAGGAAGTTTACACGGTTAATCCGAATGTGAATTTAGATTTTGATACCGATGTTTTCCGTTTTAGTTATACTTCGATGACCACACCGAATTCGATTTACGATTACAACCTGAAAACGAAGGAGCGCACCTTGTTAAAGCAGGATGAGGTGTTGGGTGGTTTTAACAAAAACGATTACGAAACCAAACGTATTTATGCAACTTCCGGCGACGGAACAAAAATTCCAATGTCGATTGTATATAAAAAGGGCATGGTGAAAAATGGCGGTAATCCAACTTTGCTGTACGGTTATGGTTCATACGGATATACATACAATCCAGGCTTTTCGTTGGCGCGTTTGCCTTTGCTCGATCGTGGTTTTGTGTATGCAATTGCGCATGTTCGCGGAAGCCAGATCAATGGGCGCCAGTGGTACGAAGACGGTAAATTGCTGAAAAAGATGAACACTTTTACCGATTTTAACGACTGTGCACAATTCCTGATCGATGACGGATATACCAGCTCCGAAAAATTATTTGCTATGGGCGGAAGCGCCGGCGGATTGTTAATGGGAGCCTGTATAAATCTTCGCCCCGATTTGTACAAAGGTGTTATTGCCGCGGTTCCTTTTGTTGATGTGGTAACTACCATGCTCGACGAAACTATTCCGCTTACTACAAGCGAATTCGACGAATGGGGAAATCCAAAAAACGAAAAATACTACCATTATATGCTTTCGTATTCGCCCTACGACAATGTGGAAGCCAAAGATTATCCGGCCTTGCTGGTTACAACCGGACTGCACGATTCGCAGGTACAGTATTGGGAACCCGCCAAATGGGTAGCCAAATTGCGCGAATTGAAAACCGATGATAATCCGCTCTTATTTCATATTAATATGGATTACGGGCACGGTGGCGCCTCAGGTCGCTTCGAGTGGATAAAAGAAACGGCACTGGAATATGCATTTATTTTCGACCAGATCGGAATAGAATAATAGAGCTGATAAAATGTAAAAAAGCCTCGATATTAATTTATCGGGGCTTTTTTATTCCTTCCAGATTATCTTGAATTTTAAAGCAATCGCATTGCCAACTCTAAAAATTGATTAAATTTGCTGGTGTCGTGTTCGTACACGACTACTATAATAAACCAATTTAAACGTAAATCTAATACAAGTGAAAAACTTCATTTCTATTTTATTCTTTACTATCTTTTCAATTTTTGTAACCAATGCAAGTGTTCAGCAAGGCTGGGAGAATCTATTCAATGGCAAAAATCTCGACGGATGGATACAGCGTAATGGCAACGCAAAATTCGACGTGGTTGATGGTGTTATTGTTGGAACTACGGTTGCCGGTACGCCAAACTCTTTTTTATGTACTGAAAAAAATTACAGCGACTTTATTTTCGAAGTGGAACTTTTGGTGGAGCCCGATATGAATTCGGGTATTCAGTTCAGAAGTTTAAGCTCGCCGGAATATAACAACGGGAGAGTACATGGTTATCAATGCGAAGTCGATCCCTCGGAACGTGCCTGGAGTGGTGGTATTTACGATGAGGCACGGCGCGGCTGGTTGTATCCGCTCGACTTAAATCCCGATGCCCGGAAAGCCCTCAAAATGGGACAGTGGAACAAGTATCGCATTGAATGTATTGGAAACTCAATTCGTACATGGGTAAACGATATTCCGGTTGCTCATGTTATCGACGATATGACTTCCGAAGGTTTTATCGCACTTCAGGTACACGCAATCGGGAACAATAAAGAAAAGGAAGGCGAGCAAATAAAATGGCGTAATATTCGCATAAAGACCGAAAACCTGGAGCCTGATTTTTATTCTGATATTCACGTGGAAAACCTTGTTGCCAATAACTTGAATATTGTAGAAAAGAAACAAGGCTTTCATCTCTTATTTGATGGACAATCAACCGAATGCTGGAAAAATGAAAAAACCGGAGAATTTCCGGAGAAAGGGTGGCAGGTAAAAGATGGCATCTTAAGTGTATTATCGAGCCGTCAGGATTCCAGCCAAAAAGGAGGTGATATTATAACCAAAGAAATGTTTGGCCCTTTCGAATTTAAATTTGATTTTATGTACACCGAAGGAGCTAACAGCGGAATAAAATACGGCCTTGGTAATAACGGACCGGGCATCGGATTGGAATATCAGATTTTGGATGATGAGAAACATCATGATGCTAAAAAGGGTGCAGTGGGCAACCGTACCATGTCGTCGTTGTACGACCTGATACCATCGGGTAAGGAAAAACGATTTACAAAAGGTCCCAACGAATGGAATCGCGGTCGTATCGTTGTTTTTCCCGACGGAAAAGTACAACATTGGTTAAACGGAAGAAAAGTAGTTGAATATACCCGTGGCGATAATATTTATAAAGCGCTTGTTGCACGCAGTAAATATGCCAATTATGAAGGTTTTGGAATGGCCGAAAAAAGCCCCATCCTTCTACAGGATCACAACGACACGGTTCACTTTAGAAGTTTAAAAATACGAAATTTATAACCTATGACTAACAGAAGAGATTTTCTAAAAAAAGTGTCGGCAGGTGCCGCCGGTGTTGCAGTTGGTGGAACTGCCATGGGCATGTCGGCAAAAAGTTACAGCAAAATTTTAGGTGCCAACGATAAACTGAATGTTGCCATTATGGGGCTGGGCCGCCGTTTGGGGGCTTATTACGAACCAATTGCTGAAAAAGAAAGCAATGTGGAGTTAAAATACCTGTGCGATGTTATGGAGCACCAACGAAAACGTGCTGCCGAAAACTTCTCGAAACACATCGATTATCAACCAAAGCTGGAGAACGATTTCCGAAAAATTCTGGATGACAAGGATGTAGATTGTATTATAAACGCTACTCCCGATCACTGGCATACTCCCGGTTCGGTTATGGCCATGCAGGCCGGAAAACATGTTTATGTTGAAAAGCCCTGCAGCCACAATATGGCCGAAAATGAGATGATCGTTAAAGCAGCTGAAAAATATAATAAAGTTGTTCAGATGGGGAACCAGCAGCGTTCGTCGGATCATACCATCGAAATTATTAAGGAAATACATAACGGAATAATTGGAGTTCCGTACCGGGCAGTGGCTTTTTATGTAAACCAAAGAGGCGAAGTGCCGGTACAGAAAAAAGCAGCAGTTCCAAACGGCCTGGATTGGGAAATCTGGCAAGGACCGGCAATTCATCGCGAGTACACCGAAGAAACCTGGGATTATAACTGGCACTGGTACGGCTGGAATTACGGAACCGGCGAAACCGGAAACAATGCAACACACGAGCTGGATGTGGCGCGTTGGGCATTACAGGTGGGCTTGCCAAATAATGTACATGTTGAAGCCGGTAAACGGCACTTTTTTAACGACGGTTGGGAAATGTACGACACCATGGATGCTACTTTCCTGTTTGTCGGCGATAAAGTAATTAAATGGGATGGCCGCAGCCGATCGGGTCACGACACATACGGAATGGGAGGCCGCGGAACAATTATTTACGGTAGCGAAGGAACCGTTTTTGTCGATCGTGGAAAGTATATTCTTTACGATCGCGGTGGAAAAATTGTAAAAGACAGCGTTTCGGCTTCGCAGGAAGCCGGTACAGCACTTGGCGGTGGCGGCGATACATCAACCAGGCACGTTCAAAACTGGTTTGGGGTAATTCGCGGTAAAGGAACACTGAATTCGCACATTATGGAAGGTGCCATTAGCCAAACAATGGTACATTATTCAAATGTGGCTTACCGTATCGGACACGGTTTCGATATTTGCGATAAAACCGGAATTATGTACGACCGCGATGCCATGAAATTGTGGGGCAGGGATTACGATCAAAATTGGGAACCAAAACTATAGAATATAACAAAATTGAAAAGGCGGGGATTTCCCTGCCTTTTTTCTTTCTTTCAGGTTAAAAAGAAGGAATATAAATTAGCTAAAGTGCCGGATTTGTTCGCACGAAGATCACTAATTTTGGCTTACTTTTTTAATTTAGTGCTCAACTGAAACAATAAAACTTTTTGAATGACAGAACCTGCTATTTTTAGTGATACTTTTCTGGCCTTTGGCAGCCATTGCGACGTAGTGCTCCCAAATCTTGAGGCCGATACCGCAAAAAAAATATTTCAACAAATAAAAGCCGAAATGGAGCAGCTGGAAAGTACCATCAGCCGCTTTAGTTTATTGTCTGACATTCATGAGCTGAATCAGGCCGGAAAAGGCGTGTGGATGGATGTTTCCGGCGAGTTGTGGGAAATCATCACCATTGCCAGCGATTTTAACCAGATGAGCCAGGGCGCTTTCGATGTAAGCCTGTTTCCGCTGCAATCGCTTTGGGTTGAAAAGGAAACTCTTGATGAAAACGAACTCCGGGAAGCACGACAAAAATGTGGTTTCGATAAAATAGAACTCGACATTGATAATAAACGACTTCGTTTTAAAGAAGAAGGTGTTGAGTTGGATTTTGGTGCCATCGAAAAAGGATATGCTCTTGATTTGATTAAACCGCTTTTGATCGAATTGGGTGCTCACGATGCTATTGTCAGTTTTGAGGAAGATGTGGTTTTGGCACTCGGAAACCATCCGGCTGGTACAGAGTGGCCACTGGGAATCAGAAACCAGCAGCAGCCCAACGAGTTTGTGCATGTTTTCGAAGTATCAGGACAAACGGTTTATTCCACCGGAACTGTTTATATACGCGATGACGGCGAGGGAATGAAAACCCGCAAGATTATCAGTCCGGCAACCGGCCTTCCTGTTCAAGGAAAACGAACCGTTTCGGTAAAGGCCGACTCCGCAACTATGGCAGCTTTTATTGCCAATATCTGGCTTATCCTACCCGAAAACGATAAAGTCATTATCTCCAACCAACTCAGTAATATTGAAATTCTGGAAGTTGAATATACCGAAGATGATGTTAAAACAACAACAACGATAATAGAAAAGGAGGATCCGTCATGAAAAGATCTTTCATACTATCGCTACTCTTTGTGCTGCTCACCAATGGTTTGGTGTGGGGGCAATTGACCATGAAAAAGCAGCAGGATGGAATTAAAATCGTTGATGGTTCTTCAAACGTGTTGTTTTACCAAATGAGTCCCTTGAATAAGGATGGGGCTTACGAGCGCTGTAACTATATTCATCCGCTTTGGGGATTAAACGGCAAAATTCTTACCGAAGATTTTCCTGCCGATCATTTGCATCACCGTGGTATTTTTTGGGCCTGGCACCAGGTTTGGATTGGCGATAAGCGCATTGGCGATCCCTGGGAAATAAAAGATTTTGATCAGGAAATTACCGAAATCGAATTTGTGAAAGATCCGGATGAAACCGTGTGGCTGAAAAGCGAAGTGCTTTGGTTGTCCGACAAGTGGAAAGTTAATGGCATCAAAAAGCCGTATATTCAGGAGAATGTTGCTATTCATATACACAAAAGCAATTTAAAATACCGAAGAATTGATTTTGAAATCAGCCTGCTGGCACTGGAAGAAAATTTACGCATTGGCGGCTCGGATGATGAAAAAGGTTATGGCGGTTTTTCTGTTCGTATGATTTTACCCGATGATGTTCAGTTTTCAGGAAAAAATGGAAGCATAAAACCTCAGGAAACGGCCGTTGAGTCGCAGGGATTTGTGAACATCTCCGGATCGCTCGGAAAGGGAAATTCCAAGGCCGGAATTGTAATGCTCGATAACAAGGAAAATCCCGGTTATCCGCAAAATCTCATTCTGCGCGAAAAAAACAGCATGCAGAATATAGCCTGGCCGGGTGCTGAACCGGTTGCACTATCTACAACAGAACCATTGGTTTTAAAGTATTCGCTTATTGTTTATTCAGGCAAAATGAATGCAAAAAAAATTGCAAAGTTGATTGACGAATAAAAAAAAATTGGATGTCCGCAATTGGTCACAACCAGCACGTCACCCTGAACTTGTTTCAGGGTCTTTCTTGCAAATAGTTGATTATTAGATGCGAGAGATGCTGAATCCGTCAGCTGATGGACAGCATGACTTGCTAAATAATAATTATGACATAGAACGGATAATCAATTAAAATAATAACAACTACAGAAAACATAAGATTTTGATACAATAATGACAGATAGAAGAGAATTTATAAAACATTCGGCAATAGCCACAGCGGCAGTTGGCGTTGCTCCGGGGCTTCTAAATGCTTGTGCATCGCCAGCCGAGCAGGTAAATGTGGCGCTTATCGGCTGTCGTTCGATGGGATTTAATAATCTGAAAAGCTTTTTGCGCGAGGAAAACAATGTAGCCTGTGTGGCGCTGTGCGATGTCGACAGTAATGTGCTGGAGAAAAGAGCTGCTGAAGTGGAAAAAATGACGGGTAAACGACCGCTAACTTACGCCGATTTCAGAGATGTATTGGATAATAAAGATGTGCAGGCTGTAATAATTGGTACACCCGACCACTGGCATGCCATAATGATGATGATGGCAATGGATGCCGGCAAACATGTTTATGTGGAAAAACCAATGGGCCACAGCATTGAAGAATGTAATGCCATGGTAGCTGCCCAGGCCAAACATCCTGAGCTATATTGCCAGGTGGGCATGTGGCAACGGAGCTCGAAACATTGGTTCGAAGCATCAGAAATGGTGAAATCAGGAATATTGGGCGAAGTTCATTTGGTAAAAGCATGGATTTATAAAGGCTACGATACGGCCTATCCGGTAATGGAAGATTCCGTAGCACCAGATTATGTTGATTACGATATGTGGCTGGGGCCGGCACCCCAACGCCCGTTTAATATGAATCGTTTTCATTATAATTTCCGCTGGTGGTGGGATTATGCAGGCGGTGCCATGACTGATTGGGGTGTTCACCTGCTCGATTTTGCGTTATATGCAATGGACGCCGGTATGCCTATGTCGATTTCTCCGGGCGGCGGTATTTTTTACCACAAGCCGGGAGCCATTGAAACACCCGATATTCAGCAGGCCATTTATCAGTACCCTAAACATACTATGATTTGGGAATGTGGCTTAAATCCGGGAATCGGCCCTTACCAAAAAGCGCATGGAGTGGCTTTTGTTGGCGAAAAAGGAACCCTGGTAGTTACCCGAAGTGGCTACGAAATTTTACCCGACCATAGCAACGAACTGAAAGGTCCGTTTTTTGAAGCGAAAGCCCAAAAAGCATATGGCGATGGCCTTGACGAGCACGTACAAAACCTGCTGTCGTGCATTCGAAAAGGTGGTACCTTAAATGCTCCGGTTGAAGTGGGCGCGAAAACGGCTATCGTTTCCGAGATGGGAAATATGGCTTATCGGGTGGGGCAACGCATTCACTGGAATAATGATTCGCAGTTGTTTAACGAAGCGGCTGCCAACGATCTTATGAAACTGAACTACAATAAAAACTGGCAGTTGCCAAACGTGTAGTCAATCTTTAAAAATTAGGATAGTGAAAACGGGAGGTTATGGCTTCCCGTTTTTGCGTACCATCAGGTTCTTATAAATATTCTTATACCGATGATGAAAAACATTGAGCCATTGGTTCGCTGACTCCCAATGCCTGTGTTTTTTTATATCGGCATTATACCAATCTGAAAATAGTTAAAAATAGCCTAAACATTTTCAGAATTGGTATTATTTTAGGGAAATGAAGAAGATCGTAATCGCGCCCGACAAGTTTAAAGGATCGTTAAGCGGAATTGAATTTTGTAATGCCGTTGAGCGTGGCATTAAAAAACAAATCGAAAATGTTACGATTGTGAAGTTGCCATTGGCCGATGGAGGCGACGGAACGGTTGATGCCCTGAAATTTTATACCGGCGGAAAGTTGATAGCTGCTGCGGTACACGATCCCTTACTACGGCCCATACAGGCCAGGTATTTGTATGCCGAAAACGAAATGCTGGCTTTTATCGAAATGGCCGAAGCTTCAGGAGTTCGCTTATTGAAGAACAACGAGCTAAATCCGTTGGAAACTTCCACCTACGGAACCGGCGAGTTGATACTGGATGCCATAAATCGTGGGGCTAAACATATTCTGTTGGGAATTGGCGGAAGCGCAACCAACGATGCCGGAATGGGAATGGCATGTGCACTTGGCTTTCGTTTTTTTGATGCTGAAAACAATTTATTGGAGGGGAGAGGGAAGGATTTAAACCGCCTGACGACTATCGATACTTCAATGGTAAATACGGAGCTCAGGAATATAAAATTTGAAGTGGCCTGCGATGTGGATAATCCCTTGTTTGGACCCAAAGGTGCCGCACCTGTTTATGCGCCGCAAAAAGGCGCCACAAAAAGGGTAGTGGAAGAGCTGGATGCCGGCCTTAGAAATTTTAACGAAAAAGTGGAAACACAATTTGGTAAGAACCTGCAAAATATTGCCGGTGCCGGCGCTGCCGGAGGACTGGGTGCCGGCTGCGTATTGTTTCTGAATGCAGAGTTAAAATCGGGAACTGAGCTGATAAAATCAATTGCCAATTTTGATGAACAGGTAAAAGATGCCGACTGGATTGTTACCGGCGAAGGCAAATTTGATGAGCAAACATTTTCAGGAAAAGTAATTAAAGGAGTGCTCGATTCAAGAACAAACCAGCAACTGGCTGTGTTTTGCGGATTAAGTGAATTAACTGCAGAACAAATAGCAGCGCATAAAATCGATTATCTGGCTGAAATAATACAACAGGCCAGTGGTGTTGAGGATTCAATAAAAAATGCAGGAAAATACCTGGAAGAAGCCGCCGCACAGTTTGCTGCAAACGGTATAGTATCTAAATAATTTTCGGGGAATTAATGATTGCCTGAATGATTTCGGTGTTAAAGGTAACTTGTAAGTTGTAGGGGCGGAGTTGGCGCACCAATGAACCCCGCCCTGCAATATGTGCCATGTAAGCTGCCGGCTTTTTTCAATTTGTATTTATTGCCCAATTTTTTTAAATATTTTTGGCATTGTTTGTTCGTCTATTGCACTCATGTCAATAAGTTCCAACGATTTTACCATTTTTAAAGTTGTCGTTTTATAATGCTTGAAATGAGGTGTTTGCAAATGGTTTTCGTAGGCTTTTTTGTCGGTATAAATTTCCAATATCCTGATTTCATTTGGATTTTCTTTTTGGAACATTGGATAAATAGAAATTACACCTGGTTCCAATTCAACTGAAGCCCTCGCTTCTTCTTTTAGGATGGATAAATATTCGTTAAGATACTCCGGTTCTATTTCTATTTCCGATATTCTGATCATCATTTTATCCATATTAATATTTTCTTTTTTTGATTTTCCTGAGCAGAGCAGTTAAAAGTTAACGCAATCAATAAAGTCAAATAAATTAATCTCATATTATCTGTTTTTTTAGTTATACCATATTAGTATTTTAATTTTAGTTTCAGCATTATGTCGGTCTGTTCATCATCTCCCAGTTTAAAGAAATGTCTGTCGGGTTTTGATCCAAATTGAAAATATCGGTTTCATTTTTAAAGGTTAAAGTTATTTGGTTCCTTTTTTTATGTTTATTTATAACGGTTGGTACATGTTGTTGGAGCGGGTTTCGAAGAACTATTCTGTGCGCGTGGACGGAACGATGTTGCGAGAGCCGCAGTTGGCACACCACCACACCCCGCTATGCAATATGGCACTTTGTTGGCAAATTGTTATTTTTTTTTACAACTCAATTGGGCGCTATTTTTAATGAATAAATCATTCCAAAGCAAATTTATAAGTCGAACCACCAAAGGCAATAACAACCATTATTTTCCCATCGGCATTTACTATTTCGTTGTATATCTCACTTTGTGACCAATCGTAGTATCCATATTTTATTTGGTTCTTTACACCCATTGCCCCAGTTGTTAATTCTTTGTATCCAGTTAACGTAACTGTGCCGTCTAAAAAAGATGCCGAACTTAAGTTCGCCTCTATTTTTTTACCTTCTGATGTTTTAATTTAAATAATTCCATTTTTAACACCTATCATACTTGCTTTAATGTCTTTATATTCATAAAGTTTAAATCGAATGGAGCCGTTAGTATTTTTGACAGTCTCGATTGATTTTTTAGCGTATTTTAAAGTAGTCTGAATTTGTTTTTCTGTATATCCATATTCGTTCAGTTGCTGTTTCAAATAATCTTTATATTCATCTAAGCTTTTAAATTCTGGCATTTTTTCTAAAATTGAATGCACATGTAAAGGAGAATCATTAGTTGCTGAATTTGAAAAAGTACCTATCGAAACATTTCTTTGAACTTCACCAATTTTATCGCCAAATTCATCCACTAAATCAGTCTTTTCGAAAAGAGATTGAGCATAAGTAATATTTATAAATAATAGAAAGGAAAGTGTTGTTAATATTTTCATAATTATCTTGTTTTTATACTGTCTGCTAAACTTGCTTGTTACACCCCAATACGATAATTGTTATCAGGTTTAGGCGTACAATATCCAATTTTGTAAATGCTATTTTCTTTTGTTATTTTCAGATGTGTATTCACGCATATCGGTTTTTAGTACACTAAAACTAATCATATTTTTTATGTTTCAGGCAACAAATACATGAAAACACTTCATCACAACTAATAGGATTAAAATAACCGGCAATTTGTTTCTTCGGAAAACCGGAAGGCAAAATCCGGCCCCGATTTATACTTCCGAAAAACCGGAGATGAAAAACAAGCTCCAGTTTTTGCTTCCGAAAAACCGGAGATAAAAATGAGCTCCCAATTTAATACTCCGAAAAACTGGAGGGCAAAATCCGGCACCGATTTATACTTCCAAAAAATCGGAGATAAAAAACAAGCTCCAGTTTTTGCCTCCGAAAAACCGGAGACAAAAATTAGCTTCCAATTCAGAACTCCGAAAAACCGGAGAACAGAAACAATAAAGCTTTTCGCCATTCTTGCAGATTTAAAGTGGCGGAAATTTTAGCGAATCTTTCCGGATAATTTTATGTTATCTGTTGACTTTCTGAAAAAATGACCTTAACTTGTATTTCTAATTTTAATCACCAATAAAATATTTAATCATGAAAAAGGTTATTTTCTCCTATTACACACTTGCTGCATTAACTGCATTGGCACAAAAAATCATTAATCTTTTAAACGCTAAACTTCCTGAAAACGCAATGGTAATTGCCCTGCTTAACCGTTTTCAGCCGCAGATTGAAACAGCTCTGCAGGCTATTGGAAGCTCAAGGAAAACACCGCTTACCCAAATTGTAACAGCTGCCGATTTGCGCCGCGATGATACATTCCGTTCGTTGCGCGACACGATTAAAGCCGGGTTGCGCCGCCAAAACGAAGCGTATCGTAGCGCTTGCGAAGCACTTTGGCTCGAGTTTGAAAAAAACAACCTGGAGCTGTATTACCTCGCCCGCGATAAACAAACTGCCGCTACTGAGAGTTTGTTGGCTGACCTGCGCAAACCTAAAAACGCCCCGCACCTGGCAACTACTAATACTACCGAATGGGTAACAGAACTGGATAACGATAATCAGGCATATGTAGCAGCAGCTACACAACGCAGTGCTGCCCGCTCGGCCGACGATACCTTGCAAGATGCCGAGGCCTTAAAGGACCTGAAAACATCGCTCGAACTGCTGGAAAATATACTAAACACCATGCAGGCCATGCAGGAACCACAAAATATCGACGAGGTGGTGGCCGAAGTGTCGCAATACATCGCCGAAGCCAATGCCGCTGCCAAACAAAGTCAAAGCAACAGCAGCAACGACGAGAACGATAACGACGACACGGAATAAACATCAATCCAAAAGAAACTCTCGGTCGATAGGTTAAATTTTGGTTTTACCGGCCTGCCCTTTCTGGGGTGGGCCGGTTTTTTGTAGATGCCGGCAGCATCACATGTTTATAGCATAATACGAATGAAAAATATCCGACTCCGGTGGGAGTCGCACCATGCCCCGTCAATTAATTTTCTATAAATAGTTGAATCCTCCGGATTCGATCAATACCCCCTGGTAAGAGCTCCCGTCAGGGAGAGGGGTTGAGAATAAAAATCTCATTATACCAATTGTACTTTATTTTGCCGCATGGCAATAAGAAAGTTTACAATGGTAAATGCCGATAATACAACAAAGGAGAAGACTGAACGAAGTGAAAGTATGCGACATTTTGTTGTTAAATCGGTATTAATTGCTTTACCCTTTTGTCTGTCGACATTTCCCCTCACGAGGGGAAACCGTTTTGATGAAAAGTCTGTTAACAACCGGCTCCCCTGGCGAGGGGAGCTCCCGTCAGCTGAGAGGTAGGGGGTCTTCCCATTTTGGCGGGGCATTTGTCTATCGCACCTCAGTAAGTGCGTCAACCCTTACCGCCGGAAGTTTAAAATAAAACAGCGAGCCGGCACCTTTTTCGCCGGTACTTTCAACACCCACTTTACCGCCCAGCTTTTCGATAATACGTTTTACAATCGATAGCCCAAGTCCGTAACCGCCGGCTTTATCGGGTTGGCAGTCGTGTATGTTTCCGGAATATTTTCGTGTGCTGATCTTCAGGAATTCCATCGCCATTGTCTTTCACCCAGTATTTCACCATTCCTTGTCCGCTAAGTTCGCAGCCCACTTTTATATGTGGCGGAGCACCTCCGTATTTCATCGCATTCGATAACAGGTTTATCCAGATTTCCTCAATCCACGGCGCATAAGCCTGTGCATCAATCCAATTGTTTTCCAGTTCAATGGTGGCTTTGCAATCGGCAACCATATCGGCAATCTGTGCCATTGCGGCAGCATAAACTTGCTGCATTTCAATGGGGGCGATTTTAACATCCTCGTGTCCGGCAGTGGCCATTTTCAGCAATTCGTTGGTTACGCTTATGGTTTTAGCCGACGATTCTTTAATTACCGCCGAAAACTCCTTAATCGCATCCATATCGCCTTCTTCAATTGCTCCTAAAATAATATCGCTTGACGAATAAATTACGCCTAACGAGTTTTTCAGATCGTGCGCCAGCGTGTGGGCATACGCATCCAAATCGTCGATTAGCTTTTCGTTTCGTTTATTCTGTAACTTTAGCTGTTCGTTCTTTTTGGTAAGCTCAATTTCCGCCAGTCGGCTTGACGAAACATCGCTTAAAACCATCAGCTTTCCGCTAAGTTTTCCCCGCTGGTCGTAAAGTGCAGTAATCCTTACCTGGTAATAAAATGTTTGGTTATTGTGCTTCAATTCAAAGTCGGTAAACCGATCTTCATTTGCCTGAAGCAACTCAATAATAGCAGGGAATTGTTGAAACGTATTCATAAAGTTGGAATGAATGCATGTCTTTTTATTCAACCCAAACGTTTTTATCAGGGCCGGATTGGCTTCTTCAATAATCCCGTTGGTATTGATTACCAAAACCCCTTCATTCATGGTGCCCAGCAGTTTCTCGCGGGCCAGCGGAATCAGCTCAAATATTTTGTAGCGGAATATCCCAAATGCAATAATCAGCCCGGTTAAAACAAACGAAACGGTGGTCCAGTCGAAACCCGGAACCGGATTAATATTGAAAATATACATCAGGTTGGCAATTACCGGAATAAGCGAGGCAATGATGAGTATTCGGATTTGTTTTTTGTAAAAACTGGTAAAGGTCGAAATTGAGCTAACCAGGTTAAAAATCCCCCAGGCAATTAGTGTAAACGCATACATATCAAAAATCCAAAACCAAATGCCGTGTTTGTAATACAGCATATTGGTGCTGCTGTCTAAAGTGTAATCTTTCCAGATAAGCCCGTGTTTGTTGTTGGTAAATACCAGAATTAGCGTTATTATCGGAATAATAAGCGAAAGAAGAATACTCTGTTTATTTACCAAACTAAATTTCTGACTAAAAGCGGTGGTGAAAAAGAAATAGGTAAGCGGGATAAACACGATGCCCAGATACGACATTTGCGAGAAGAAAACTTTTTCTTCAAAAACAGGAGTACCAAACTCAAGGGCGTAACTAAATGCCCAGATGGTAACAAAAAACTCCAGTAAAATAAGGAAGCGAACCTCAGCGGCTTTTCTGAACTTCCATAAAAGTAAACATGTGCCAATGGCAGTAAAAGCAGTTATTAATTGAATAAGACTGTTACTCGGTAAAAAATCTATCATAGTAAGGGTCTGTTGCTATTTTTTCAAAATTAATCATTAAACCGAATACTTAGGCATCCTGCTAAGTATTGTTGGAACCGGGATTTTACAATTGGCAATAAATGATTACTACAATCCTTCACTGTTTTACTTGCTAAAAAAAGATCTGGCTTTACGTCAGCACTCCGTAATAGCACAATAATTGTTTCCTGTTATTAAGTCAAATGACAATTCAACCATCAAAATGTTTTAAATCCTTGTTTTTTTTCCGGCGTTTTATTCTCTTTAACGCATTAAAATATTTTAAGATGATGAAGAAAAGTTTGTTGCTGGTATTACTTGTTTTTAGTTTGTTTCAGCTTTCGGCCAAAGAAGGAATGTGGATTCCTATTCTGCTGGAAAAATACAACCTGGCAGAAATGCAGGAAATGGGGTTTAAACTGAGTGCCGATGATATTTACGATGTAAACCACTCGAGCATGAAAGATGCAGTGGTAATTTTTGGCGGAGGATGTACCGGAGAACTGATATCGGATGAAGGACTGCTGATTACCAATCACCATTGCGGATACCGCCAGATTCAATCGCACAGCACCGTAGAACACGATTACCTTACCAATGGTTTTTGGGCCATGAGCCGCGATGAAGAATTGCCCAACGAACGCTTAACGGTAAGTTTTCTGGAGTACATGAAAGATGTTACCGACAGTGTATTGGCCGGAACCGAAAATATGGATGGCGAAGCAGCAGACAAAAAAATAAAGGAAAATACCGACCGCATTATTAAAGAAGCCCGTAACGACGGGAAATTTACCGCTTCGGTAAAGCCGCTTTTTTATGGCAACCAGTATTTCCTGTATGTTTACAAAGTATATAAAGATGTGCGTTTGGTGGGGGCGCCACCATCGGCCATTGGCAAGTTTGGCGGCGATACCGACAACTGGATGTGGCCGCGCCATACCGGCGATTTTTCGCTGTTCCGTATTTATGCCGATAAGAACAACGAACCGGCAGAGTATTCGCCCGACAATGTGCCTTTTAAACCAAAAAAATCGTTCCCCGTTTCGATGAAGGGTATTCAGCCCGGCGATTTTACAATGGTTTTTGGTAACCCGGGAACTACCATGCAATACTGGCCACACCAGGCAGTTGATGTAACCATGAACCAACGCGATCCGGATCGTATTATGCTGCGCGATAAAAAACTGGATATTATTGGAAGCGATATGGAATCGGATCCGAAAATTCGTATTCAGTATGCTGCAAAATATGCAGGTATCAGTAATGCGTGGAAAAAATGGCAGGGCGAAATTAAAGGGTTAAAACGCCTCGATGCCATTAATAAAAAGCGGGACTACGAAGAAGAATTCAAAAAATGGGCACAGCAAAACAATACCTGGGAAAATAAATACAAACCGGTGTTTGATGCTTTCGATGTGCTGTATGCCGACTATTCAACCTACATAAAAGCTTACGATTATTACCGCGAAATTGTGATGAGCGGAGTAGAGGTGTTTAAAGGCGCACGCACCATCAACTCTATAATCAATAACATTGAGAACGACCAGGATGAAAGAGCCGAAAGCATGCGTTCGGCCATGCTTAAAGGGCTGCCCGGCTTTTACAAAGATTTTAACCAACCAACCGACGAAGCTTTGTTTGCCACGCTTATGCCCGAGCTGATTAATGGCCTCGATGCCTCGTTTTTACCTGCTGAAGTGGTGGAGACAATTAGAAACCTCGATCAGGAAAAACTGGTGAAAAAAGTCTATCAGAAATCGATACTTACCGATCGGAAAAAGCTGGAAGATCTGCTGGAAAATGGTTCGGAAAAACAATTGTTAAAGTTGCGCAAAGATCCGCTTATTTCTATGTTCAACCAACTGAACTTTATTTACGAAAAGGATATTATGCCGGAGGTTCGGAAAATCAGTAAATCAATCGACGATAACATGAAGGTTTACATGGCCGGATTGATGGAAATGAAAAAAGGACAGGCTTTTTACCCCGATGCCAACCTTACGTTGCGTGTTGCCTACGGACAAGTGGAAGGTTACGAGCCCAAAGACGGTGTGAAATACAAGTACTATACAACGCTTACGGGGATTATGGAAAAAGACAATCCGGAGATCTACGACTACGATGTGCCTGATCGCTTAAAAGAACTTTACCACGCAAAAGATTTCGGACAATACGAAGTAAACGGCGATGTGCCGGTTTGTTTTACAGCCTCAAATCATACTACCGGTGGTAACTCGGGCAGTCCGGTTGTAAATGGTAACGGCGAGTTGATCGGGGTAAATTTCGATCGTTGCTGGGAAGGGACAATGAGCGACATTATGTTTGATCCGGAGCGCTGTCGCAATATCTCGCTCGATATTCGTTATGCCCTTTTTATTATCGATAAATTTGCAGGAGCCGGTTATTTATTGGAGGAGATGGAGATTGTGAAGTAAATTCAAACAGGTAAATTTTACGGTTAAGGCTAATCGGTTTTATTTAACTAAAACACAATTAAAATTATAGTCTGGTATCGATTTTTAATCTTTTTTGAAGGCAATATCAGCCCTTTTAACCTATTGACTTTTAAAAATTACAATATTTTTGTAGTTAACTGAAGTGAACATCAATAGTAATTCTCTATTTATTCGGGAAGGGATAAGAATTATCGGGATGTTTTAAAGGGCTTTTTTTATGTATTACCGAAACCAGCTGACTTTTAAATTGTTTAAGAGTATGGTTTTTATGATAAAATCGATTAAAAAAAAATATTGGGTTAAATCTCTCTTACTGTTTTGTACAATCATTATTTCTGTTGTTTCATTTGCCGAAACCATCGATTTAATTTATGCAGATCCGATTCCTGATAAAGAATTTAAAAGTAAAAACAGTACATGTATTGTTCAGGATGATAAAGGATTTGTTTGGATTGGAACCAACGACGGACTTTATTGCTTAAGGGGCGACAATTTGGCGCGATACCTCTCAGGAGGTAATGATAGCACAAGTTTATACGATAACCGTATTCAGGATTTGTTTGTCGATAAGTCAGGAAAGCTTTGGATTATATCCATAGATGGCTTATGTACGTACAACCCGTGTTTCGATAACTTTAACCGTATTATCAGCTCGTTTGAATTGGGTGATGGCGAATTTCGTCAAATTTCAGCTATACAACAGGATCAGACGAACAATATTTATATCTCTGTTACCAATTCAATTTACCGAATCGATAAGGAGCAAAATACACTCGAGCTTGTTTTCCACAATCCCGATTTCTGGATAACTGACTTTCTTTTCGATGAAAACAATAATATATGGATTTCATCGAATAACGGAGGATTGACCTATTTTGACATCACTGAACGCACATCGGAAAGATTTCTTTCAGATGCCACAGATAAAACGAGCCTGAGCAATAATCATATCTTTGATATTTCTTTAGTAGATAATTCAAAACTCTGGATTGCAACTTATGGTGGTGGTGTTAATTTACTGGATACTAAAACCCGGGAAATTAAAAGATATACCACTGGGGATAATTATTCTGATTATGTGGTTTTCATCTATGCCGATCGCAATAATACTATTTGGATTTGTGATTTAAAAGGTATGCGGAGATACGATAAAGAATCAGATACTTTTGTGCGGATACAAAGCGTTAATACCGCCGGAGACCTTGTTAAAGAATTTCCTTCCCGGGTGCTTCAGGACAAGCAGGGGAATTACTGGACCGTTAATAGCCCCGGTGGTATTGGTTTAAGATATCAATCGAAAGGAATAAGCATATATGATGAAAATCCGGGGAAATTCTGGCATACGATTAATAACAATACTTTGACAATTGCTTTTAATGATAATAACGTTTGTTGGATTGGAAATGCGAATGATGGTATTGATGTTTTTGATTTTAAAAACAAACGTCACCGGGTTTATCATTCTGACCTGAATGATCCCGGGAGTTTGGGACGAGGCGCAGTTTGCTGCTTATATAACGACAGCCAAAACAGAATGTGGGTGGGGACCAACCTCGGAGGCCTGCAGTGTTACGACCCGGTGAACGACAAGTTTATTACTTATGTGCATGATCCGCAGGATTCATTGTCGATTTCGAATAACGATATCAGGGGAATACAGGAGGATGCTGATGGTAATTTCTGGGTGATTACGCACGGAAAAGGAATTGATTATTTTAATTATAAGGAACAAAAATTTTATAATTACAACGTTGCAGAAAACGGATTATCGAATGACTGGCCTTTTCAGCTATTGCTTGATTCGGATGAAAATCTTTGGGTAGCATCGCCCAGTGGTGTGAGTGTATTGAAAAAAGGTGAAAAGAAATTCACATGCTATTATCATGTGCCGGAATATTCGTATACCATTCCCAGCGATTATATAAATTGTTTGTTTCAGGATTCAAAAAAACGAATCTGGATTGGCACATTCTCGGGATTGTGCAGATACATACCTGATGGTGATAATTTTCATCGGGTTGATCCCGGATTTCCTGCGCATAACATTTGTTCTGTTGAAGAAGACCGGAACGGAAATTTGTGGGTTAGTTCGGTTACCGGAATTACAGGTTTTAATCCTGAAACAGAACAATTAATTGTCAACCTTGATGAAGCTGACGGACTTCCCTCTGGAATATTTAAAGCCGGAAGTAGTGCAAAAAGTGCAAATAACGTGCTGTTTTTTGGAGGCGATAAGGGAATAGCGAGTTTTAATCCTGAAAAACTAAAACTAAATACCGGGGTGCCGGATGTATTTATCAGTGGAATTTTTCTTCAGAATAAGAAAGTTGAAAAATTCGGGCCAGATGAAATTCTTCCAAAGAGCCCGCTTTGTGCCGACAATATTAATTTAAAATACAACCAAAATTCCGTTGGTTTTGAATATACTTCCACCAACTATGTCGATCATGCCAATAATAAGTATAAATACAAACTTGAAGGTATTGATGAAGACTGGATTGAAACGAATCATTCGCATGTAAACTATAATTACCTGCCACACGGTAAATATGTGTTCAGGGTTATTGCGGCAAATAACGATGGAATATGGAACAACACAGGAGCATCGATGAAAGTAATTATTCAACCTCCTTTATGGTTGGAATGGTGGTTTATTGCAAGCTTTATCGTATTTCTTGGATTGCTGGTTGTTGTAATTTTCAGATACCGGGTTGCTAAACTTAAAGCAGAAAAAGAAAAGCTGGAAACCCTGGTAGAAGAAAGAACCAAAGTTTTAAACGATAAAAACCGTTTACTTGAGCTCCAGAAGGAGAAACTCCATGTACGAAATTCGTTGCTAAAACAACAAAAACAGCAAATTGAAACCCAGGCAAATAAAATTACCGAGGTGGCTGAAAACCTCTCGTTGTTAAATGCTGAACTTACAACCGCGAATACTACAAAAGACAAGCTTTTCTCCATAATTGCACACGATCTCATCAATCCGTTTAATGCAATTTTAGGTTTCTCGGAAGTGTTAAATAAAGGATACAAAAACATGGATGAAGAGAATCGGGTGGAGATAATAAAGCATATACACGAGTCGTCGCGCAACGCATTTGATTTGCTGAACAGCTTGTTACACTGGGCCCGAAGTCAGGACAAAAAAATTGAGTTTAACCCGGAGAATTTAACTATTGCTGAAATCTTTTCAAATGTAATGGTTGAAGTTTCGGCAACGGCATTAAAAAAGCAGATAAATGTTGAAAGCAAACTCGAGAATAAGGATCTGGCAATATATTTCGACAGGAATATTATCCGGCTTATTTTGCGAAACCTGTTGATGAATGCCATAAAATTTAGCAACAACGAAAGTAGTATATTTATTAATGCGGTTCAAACAGAGGCGGATACAGTGCTGTTCTCTGTAAAAGACTTTGGTGTGGGAATGAACGCTGATTATGCATCAACTATTTTCAGTGACGACATGAATATTGATGTGACAGTAGGCACAAATGGCGAGAAAGGTGTTGGCCTCGGACTATCGTTATGCAAAGAGTTTGTAACCAGCCATAACGGTAAAATCTGGGTGGAAAGCGAACCTGGAAAAGGCAGTACCTTCTTTTTCACTATTCCGGGGAAACAGTAAAATTCAAGCTCACAATTCCTGTCTGCAATTAATTACCAAAAACGTAAATAATGGAAAGTTGTTGCTGTTGATCGAGTGTATCCCAATCAACAACATGCATCGACAGGTTGAATTTTCCCTTTATTTTTTCGTGATTAATAAAATACCAGATGAAATCGGTGCGCCAGTAATCATCGGCCTGGTAGTAGGGATCGCCATACATAAACTTATGTCCGCCGCCCATATTCAGCACCGATTTTATTCCAAGGTTTTTGTAACTACCGGCTAACTCTGCAAACAGTGTGGTCGAAACATCATAACCATCAGTTATACCACGTTCACGGTAAGTTGAGTTCAGAATTCCTGCCTTAAAGTGTCCTTGCATGGCTGAATTTTCCGTGGTGCGAATACCTCCCTGCAGTGCAAATCCCATAAAATCTTCAATATGTAACGGCGGATCGTTATTCAGCGTGTGGGCATTATGAAACATCAAGAGGTAATTCTGAAAAAACAGGTTTTTATGGAAGATCTCGCCCGAGAATCCGGCCATAAACTGTTCGCGTTGTGTTTCGGTTTGGCGGCCAACCCAGTCAACAAAACCATTCTGATGGCCCCAGTTCCAGCTGATTTTTCCATACAGTCCTTCAATATTCGGTCGGTAGTACTGTAAAGTATCAGTTAGCATAGCCAGCGGAAAATCAATTTTATCGCGGCGCGGAAAGGCTCCAAACGCAAATTCTTTGCCTTCACCCTCAAACTGGTAATACAAGGTTAATTTTGGTTTTTGTGCATCCAAATCGCTGCCAAACTCCAGCAAGTGGCTCAATCCTCCGCGTAATTGATGGTTGTCGATATTAACACCCACTTCAAAGGCACCGCGGCTGCCCATAATGGTTTGCGGATAGGCATAAGGCTGCGAAAATTCGCGGTTATCGCCAATGCCTTCAAATAATAATTGGTATTTAAATTCCTGTGCGTGGGCTAAAAATCCCATTAATGTCAGTAGTGCGAGTAGCGTTTTTTTCATGCTGAAATGTTTGTTTGCGAATGTAATAAAACCTTTATCAAATGGTAAATTGCAAAACTGTAAAATTGAATAATTGTTAAACTGCTAAATTGTTAAATTGAGACTGGAAACTGTGACTGCGAGCTGATTTTAGTCGCACAAAATATAGTTGTCTTTGCGTGGATTAATAACCAATACCGGCAATTTTCCTGCTGCTTTTATCACCTTTCTTTCGGGCAAGCCAATCAGCAAATCCAGTGGAGTAATATTCGAACTGCCCAAAATTACCAGCAAGTTACAATCCGACGCCAGAGCCAGCTCCAGTGCTTCAAAAACATTGCGTAAACTCGATCGGCTTCCTTTAAAACGTTTGTGCACGATCTTGAATTTTTCGTACAGTCTCCGTGTCATTTCCGTATTTTTCATCACATTTTGTTTGGCTTCCTGTGTTTTGTCGTTTGCCGAGATGGTAACGATCTGCGCAGCATTAAACCGGCCGAAATAAGAGCACCAGAGCGAACTGTCACTAATTTCTTTACGCAGGTCAATAGGTTGCAGCAGATGGTTGTAATCCATAATTTTCGACTCGGGATGAACGAACAAAAATGGTATTGAAGTTTCGGTAAGTGCCGTTGAATAGTTTTTTAAATTAAGCGAGTTTAATACCATTATTATCGCTTCATAATCTTCGGCAAGCAAATCGGGAAGTTGTGTCTGACTTTCGGATAACAAAAGTGTGGAAATTTTTTGTGTTGGTACTTCCTGTTTTACAATAGCCGCATAATTCTGCAGTTTTTGCTTAAACGCTTGGTGTTGCTTTTTTTGTTTTAACTGGTAATTATAAAGTAAACAAAGCTCTTTTTTGAAAATAGCTGCCAGTTTCAATCCATGAACGATTAGTCCCTGGTCCGAATCTTTTAGCTCGGTAACCACAACTATTTTCTGCTCTTTGCTATTGGTCATAGACGTTTTTCAGGTAAAAATAAGGTTTTAAGCCATGCTTTTATTTGATGTTGAAAAAAATCAGGAAAGGTTAACATGGATTTACCTACTTTTATGCTGCTAAAGCACGAACTATGATTAACGAAAAATTGCTCAGGCCCAACAGTATTGTAGTTGTTGGGGCGTCGAATAATATTGCAAAGCCCGGTGGAAAGATCATTAAAAACCTGTTGGATCATCATTTTGCCGGCGATCTGTTTGCTATCAATCCCAACGAATCAAAAATTCAGGGAATTCCGGCCTTCCCCGATGTGGCGGAGCTCCCGGAGGTAGATTTGGCTATTTTGGCCATTCCTGCAAAATATTGTTTGCAAACCATTACCGATCTGGCAGAGCAAAATAACACCAAAGCTTTTATCATTGTTTCGGCCGGATTTGGCGAAACCAGTGAAGCCGGCAAAGAAATCGAGCAGCAAATTGTAAAAGTGGTAGAGGAGCACGACGCTTGTTTAATCGGGCCAAACTGTATTGGTGTGATGACACCCTGGCATGCCAGTGTTTTTACAACGCCTATTCCGGAGCTTACTTCCGAAGGTTGCGATTTTATTTCCGGATCGGGAGCTACCGCTGTATTTATTATGGAATCGGGAATCCCGAAAGGCTTACGTTTTGCCAGTGTTTTCTCGGTGGGGAACAGCGCACAAATTGGAGTTGAAGATGTTTTGGCTTACCTCGATGAGCACTACATTGATGGTGAAAGCCCGCGCGTAAAGTTGCTTTATATCGAGAATATTAACGATCCGGATAAGTTGCTTTATCATGCTACTTCATTGATAAAAAAAGGTTGCCGCATTGCTGCCATAAAAGCCGGAAGTTCGTCGGCCGGAAGTCGTGCAGCATCGTCGCATACCGGGGCGCTTACCAGTTCCGATGCCGCGGTGGAAGCACTGTTCCGTAAAGCCGGAATTGTGCGTTGCTATGGCCGTGAGGAGCTAACAACAGTTGCCAGCGTGTTTATGTGCAAAGAACTTCAGGGAGATAAGCTGGCGATTATCACACACGCAGGAGGCCCGGGAGTAATGCTTACCGATGCCCTGGAAGATGGTGGATTAAAAATACCTGAGATCGCCGAATCGGATGCAAAAACAGCTTTACTGCAAAAGTTATTTCCCGGATCGTCGGTAGAAAATCCCATCGATTTTCTGGCGACAGGAACCGCTGAACAATTGGGGCACATAATCGATGCCTGCGAGAATGATTTCGAAGTTAACGGAATGGCCGTGATTTTTGGAAGCCCCGGATTATTCCCGATTGGCGATGTTTACGATGTGCTTTCCGAAAAAATGAAGGTTTGTAAAAAACCGATTTATCCGATTCTGCCATCCATTATAAATGTAAAAGATGAGGTTGCCCATTTTTTGTCGCGGGGAAATGTAAACTTCCCCGACGAAGTGTTGCTGGGGCGTGCACTAACAAAAGTTATGAATACGCCACAGCCCGTTGCCGAAACAGAAGATGCACAGGAGGTTGATCCGGAGGCGGTTAAAGCTGTAATTGCCGAAACTGAAAATGGTTACCAGCCGCCGGAAGTAATTCATAAACTGTTTGATTTGGCAGGCATTCCGCGGGTAAAAGAGATGGTGGCCAAATCAGAATCGGAAGCAGTATTGGCGGCAATGAACATTGGTTTTCCGGTGGTGATGAAAGTAGTTGGCCCGGTGCACAAAACCGAGGTTGGCGGCGTAATACTGAATGTGCGGAATGTTACCCAGGTACGCAAAGAGTTTCATCACCTGTTTCAGATTGAAGGAACAGAAGGCGTTTTAATTGCCCAGATGGCTGCTGGTAATGAACTGTTTTTGGGAGCTACCTACGAAGAAACCTTTGGGCACGTTGTTTTGTGCGGAATGGGTGGTATTTACGTGGAGGTGATGAAAGATGTGGCTTCGGGTCTGGCGCCGTTAACACACAGCGAAGCACGCTCGATGGTTTCCAGTCTGAAATCGTATAAAATACTAAAAGGTTTTCGTAAACAGGAAGGTGTAAACATCGATAAGTATGTGGATATTATTGTGCGCTTGTCGTGGTTACTGCGTTTTGCCACCGAGATAAAAGAAATTGATATTAATCCGTTGTTGGGTAACGAACAGGAAATCTTGGCTGTTGACGCCCGAATCCGGATAGAACATTAAAAAAACGGCTGTAATGAACAAAAAGTCACGAAGATTAAGACTCAAAATTTTAGTGTTCTTCGTGACCTGGTGGTCTAAAAAGCTTATCAAAGTGGCTGGTAACGTCATTTTGTCGGTCAATTTTATTCGAATGCAGAAGTTCAGCGCACAAATTGGTCAGATATTTCTAATTTGGCGTATTCAAAACACGGAATATGCTTAAACATGTGGCTTTAAACGGCGATGATCTGGCGATGGATTCGGCATTTATGAAACAACTTTTGAAAGGGGAGTGCTCAGAGCATTTCCCCGAACTAACAGGAAAAAGGGGGGTGTTGTTTTCAAATACAACGCTGGCGAAGTTTATCGAGGAAGAATTCAGACACGATAATTTCGAGCTGACCAGAAGCTTTGGGCGCAGCATACGTACCTTGTCAAGCGGAGAGCAAAAAAAGGCGCTGCTGGAAGTTCTGATGGCCAAACAACCCGATTTTATTATTCTCGACAATCCTTTTGATGCGCTGGATGTGGCTTCGGTAAAGCAGTTAAAAGTGCGCCTGGAAAGTATTGCCAACGAAATGACAGTGATACAGGTGTTTAAACGAAAATCGGACCTGTTGCCGTTTATTAAACATGCCATGCGTGTGGATAAGGGTAAGGTGGTTTTTGCCGATGGAATAGAACAATACCTTAAAAAGTTTGAGCCGGAAAAGGAGATACACTTTTCTGTAGAAATTCCGGGGCCTTTACACGAGCAAAATTTGAGCTACAATGAGTTGATAAAGCTAAGTGATGTTTCGGTTAGATACCGGGAACGACAAATCCTGAATAATATCAACTGGACGATTAAACCCGGAGAATTTTGGCAATTAAAGGGCCCCAACGGATCGGGGAAAACCACCATTTTAACCATGATAAGCGGCGATAATCCAAAAGCTTTCGGGCAGAACATTGAATTGTTTGGCCGCCGAAAAGGAACAGGCGAAAGTGTTTGGGAGATCAAACAGAAGATCGGGTATTTTACACCATCGATGATGGAGCTGTTTAAACGCCGCCACACCGCCGAACAAATGGTGATTTCCGGTTTTCACGATTCAATTGGATTGTACCACCGGCCGAGCGAAATACAAAAACATGTAGCCAACGAGTGGCTAAAAGTGCTGGGACTGGCCGACAAGGGTAACCGGGCTTTTGTCGATCTTTCGCAGGTGCATCGCCGAATGGTGCTGATTGCCCGTGCCATGATTAAACATCCGCCACTGCTGATTCTCGACGAGCCATCAACCGGACTGGACGATAAAAGTGCAGCACTGCTTTCGGCACTAATCAATAAAATTGCGGCAGAAAGCCAAACAGCAATTCTTTATGTTTCGCACCGTACAGAGCCTGATTTAAAACCCGCGTTTGTTTTTGAGCTGAAACCGGGAGAAAACGGTTCGGTGGGAGAGGTGGTGGGTTAAAGAAAGTTCTTGTGCTTGATGGAACTTTTTGCGATTTTGAAAATCACGGGCCCATCGGGAGTTTTAAGAACTTAGCTTTTTTTTGCAATAAGCGAATACACCAATGGAAATTTATTCTCCAGCCCTTTAATTTTATATTTCCCTTTTTCAACCTCAACTAAATTTTCGAGGCAATCGTAGGGCGAATAGTTGTATTCTTTAAAGTGGGTAAGCGTAAGGCCTGCTTTTATCAGCGAATCGATTACCGTGCTCAGGCCGTGGTTCCAGCACACCGACTTTGCCTTAATTGGCGCATCTTTATTGGTATAGGTGCCTTCCAGTTCTTCAACAATTGCTTCCGATTCCATGTAGTCGAACTCCACCCGTTTAAAATCGTAGCTAAACATCCAAACAATCGGATGAAACTCAACAAAAACCAATTGTCCTCCGGGTTTTAAGAAATGCTCAATAAGGTTTGCCCACTTTTTCATAGTGGGAAGCCAGCCAATAACGCCGTACGAGGTATAAACGATGTCAAATTTTTCATCCAGCACTTCGGGCAATTTGTAAACATCGCATTGAATAAACCGTGTATCGGTACCGACCTGTTTATTTAACTGCCGGGCTTTTTCAATGGCTTTTCCCGAAAAATCAACTCCGGTTGCCAATGCACCGTGTCGTGCCAGCGAAATGGTATCCTGCCCAAAATGGCATTGCAGGTGCAGGATGCTTTTCCCTTCGATATTTCCCAGTAATCCAAGTTCAATTGAATTTAATGAATCCTTTCCTTTTACAAAGGTATCCACATCGTAAAACTCCGATTTAAAATGAATGTCGGTTTTCTCGTCCCACAATTTTTTATTGATGTTGATGTAATCCATAATACGTCAAATTTTATAGAAGGCTAATATAACCAGAAATTATAAGCCTGTGGATAAGGACATGCTGGATACTGGATACTGGATACTGGTCACTCAAAAATTGTAACGATTCTCCTGGTTGCTATCTTTTTTTACCCGTTTTTTCCGAAACGTCATCCTCCACAGGAAAAATCCGCTGATGATTACCAGCATAAAGCAAATACCCGCCAGTGGCACAAACAAAATATAGAAACTACCCACCAGATGTTCAAAGATGCGGCCTGTATGAATTTCAAGCGCCAAATTCCATAACGACATGGGCGATGCTCTACGCATTTCATCGGGCATGGCAACCATGGTTGCGGGGTGGTTTTGTTCATTTAGCGCTATGGCTCCCCTGCTATAGTCGAACCACCAGGCATTGTCGCCCAGCTGTGCAAAACCGGCAACATTATTGGCCCCAATGGGGCGTGCCATTCCTTCGGGGCGGAGGTAAGGTTTACCGGTAAACAAGTCGGCTGTTCTGCCGTTATTCGAATTCCAGATAAACATACCGCTGAATGATCCTACTAACAAATGATTGTTGTCAATTGCTTCCAGTACATTGCAGCCCATAACACTTACCGGTGGCTGAGCTGGTGCCGGAACGAGTTTTTCGCTCAGGTATTCGTCGGCAAAGTAAAACCCGTCGGCAGTGGAAAAAATGTAACGTCGGTTGGCAGCATCCCAGTGAATGCGTCGTAGTTTATCGAACCACGGATTTGGACTGTCGAGGTGCGTACCGGGAATTATACCTACCTGCTTATTGGCAATTGCAATTAAAAAAGGCGGCCGCAGGTGCATCCCCGAAAAAGTGTTGATGAGCAGAAACAAGGCAAAAACATAACCCACAACATTGTGCCAGTTCAAGGTTTTGCTTTTTTGTCCTCACCAACCTCTCAACCGATACAGTTTCATTTTTAGAAATCTTCTGATTTCGCTTACCCCCTCGAGGGGGCAGGGGGTGATTGGGTTTTTCTGTTCGCGACTGAATTTTCTTCTTCCTGCGTTTTATCCATTGCGGAAAGATAAAATGCAGCAGTCCGGTTACTGAAAGCAGAATGGTTACCAGCCCCAGTAAATCGACAAACAGTTTTCCTGCCAAACCAAAAAGTTCTCCGCTGTGTAATTCCCAAAAGGTATTAAATAATCCCGCTTTTCGCTGGTAGTTTACCGGCTCCGGTAATTGTATTTTTCTGAAGTTTTGCCCATCGGTACTTTCCAGCAAATAATGCCGCGTAAGCACCAGCAATTTATTGTCTTTTATTTCCAGGTCGGCAATGCGTTCTTTATTTACCGGAATTTCCTGTTTTTGCCAGAAGCCGCCTGTTTTGCTTCGTTTGTATAAGCCCAGTTGTGTTCCGGCAAATAGCTCATTATTAAACTGAATGATGGAATATATCTTCCGGTTGTCTATTCCTTTCGGAAATCCCTGGTTAAAATCTTCCAACTTTTGAACATCGTTATCAGTCTTCCAAACGCCGATATTTCCATAAATTAAATGGGTTTTTTCCAGCTGAACAGAACCACGAACCGCTGCCAGGTTCCAGTTTTTGTACTTGTAATTTTGGGGTAGTAAGTTTCTGGAAACATCAAAACCGGAAAATAGTTGCCGGTGGTTCATTACAATTCCTGATGTTGCAAAGAGAATGGCAATGAAAGCAATAATTATTGCCGGCCATTTATGTAGTTTTTTAAATGTCTTTATCCAATTTTTTCGGGCCATGCGGTAGTTTTTGTTGCGCAAATATGTTTAACATTTGTAATTTGTTTTGTAACAAATGGTACAAACGAGGGGGAATGGCAGAGTGCCGTTTTGCAGATTAAAATTAACGTGCCGGCTAATTTATATTGATTATAAGGACAAAACATGACAATCCTAATTGCATAAAAACCTCAAATTAATACTTTTGTTGACTTCGTAAAATAAACCAAAATGCAAAAAAATCTATTTTTAGGAGTCGAAGCCATTGGTCAGGGAGCTATTGATGGTGGAATATCAGGGGTTTATGCCTATCCCGGAACTCCTTCAACCGAAATAACCGAGTTTATTCAGGAGAATGAACTTGCCATCGAAAAAGGTATTCGCAGCAAGTGGTCGGCCAACGAAAAAACAGCTTACGAAGCTGCTTTGGGTATGTCGTACGCCGGCAAACGTACCATGGTTTGTATGAAACATGTAGGTTTAAATGTAGCTGCCGATGCATTCATTAACTCTGCAATTACCGGAATAAACGGTGGGTTGATCATTACTGTTGCCGACGATCCGTCGATGCACTCGTCGCAAAACGAGCAGGATTCCCGTTTCTACGGCAAGTTTGCCATGATACCCATTCTGGAGCCCAGCAACCAGCAGGAAGCTTACGACATGGTTCGCGAAGGATTTGAGCTGTCTGAAAAACTGGAAGTTCCGGTAATGGTGCGTATTACAACCCGTTTGGCGCATTCGCGTGCCGGAGTAATTCGCAGTGAGGTGCTGGCCGAGAACGATATGGTTTTACCAACTGATCCAAGTCAGTTTGTCTTGCTGCCGGCCATTGCCCGAAGAAGATACAAAGGTTTGCTTGAAAAACAGGAGCTGTTTGAGAAGACCGCTAAAAAATCGAAATACAACGAATACATCAAAGGCGAAGACAAAAGCTTTGGAATTATTGCCTGTGGTATTGCATACAATTACCTGAAGGAAAATTATCCGAAAGACGACTGTTCTTATACCATACTGAAACTTTCGCAATACCCGGTTCCGCAGAAGTTTTTGGATAAAATGGCCAAACGTTGCGAAGAGGTGTTGGTGTTGGAAGAAGGTTATCCGGTTGTTGAAGAGCATGTTAAGGCAGCCTTTAAAAAGGATGTTCAGGTATCGGGCCGATTAAGTGGTGCTTTGCCACGCGATGGGGAATTGAATGCCGACCTGGTTGCAAAAGCATTGGGAAAAGAAACACAACTTGGAGCCGATGTTCCTGAACTGGTGGTCAATCGTCCGCCGGCACTGTGCCAGGGATGCGGCCATCAGGATATGTACAAAGCATTAAATGAAGCGCTTGATAAATACACTAAAGGACGCGTATTTTCCGATATCGGTTGTTATACGCTGGGTGCTTTGCCGCCGTACAAAAGTATTTACTCGTGTGTTGACATGGGCGCTTCGGTAACCATGGCAAAAGGGGCTGCCGATGCCGGATTAATACCGGCTGTGGCGGTTATTGGCGATTCAACTTTCACGCACTCGGGAATTACCGGTTTGTTGGATGCTGTTAACGATGAGGCAAATATTGTAGTGGTTATTTCCGATAACGAATCGGTGTCGATGACCGGAGGACAGGATTCTTCGGCACTCGGAAAAATTGAAAGCATTTGTGCCGGAGTTGGTGTTGATCCAAACCATATTCGCGTGTTAACACCGCTGAAAAAATACCACGAACTAATGGTGCAGACTTTCGAAGAAGAAATTGCTTACGGAGGTGTTTCAGTAATTGTTTTCCGCAGAGAGTGTATTCAGGCAGCGGCAAAACGATTGCGCAAGGAGAAGAAAATGAAAGATAATCCCAATAAATAAGTAGAAATGAAAACAGATATTATATTAGCCGGAGTTGGCGGACAGGGAATTCTTTCCATTGCATCCATTATTGGAGATGCAGCTATTAACGAGAATTTGTTTTTAAAACAGGCCGAAACGCACGGAATGAGCCAGCGCGGTGGGGCAGTGCAGTCGCACCTGCGTATTTCCGACAGCGAAATTGCTGCCGATTTGATCCCGATGGGAAAAGCCGATTTGATTTTGTCGGTGGAACCGATGGAAGCCTTGCGTTACCTGCCATTTCTTTCGCCCGAAGGTTATGTGGTAACCAACACCACGCCTTTTATCAACATCCCGAATTACCCGGATGTGGAGGCTGTTTTGGCAGAAATAAAAAAACAACCACGTTTTGTGGCTATCGACGCCGATAAAATTGCGGCTGAAATTGGTAACAAACGCGCATCGAATGTGGTAATGCTCGGGGCAGCTACTCCTTTCCTGAATATTGAGCCGGAAAAAATTGAAGCCGGAATTGCACATATTTTCAGTAGAAAAGGTGAAGCCGTAGTAGAAATGAACCGAAAAGCTTTTAAAGCCGGTTTGGATTTTGCAATGGCAAACAAATAGAATATTCATAACCATCAATAACAAACCCATTCCTGACTTTAGTTCGAGAATGGGTTTTTTTATGAATAATACTTGTTCGTGTCTTTTTATTCATGTTAACTAACTCCGGCATTTATGCCGGAGGAAAAAGAATAGAGAAAGAATGGGGCTTTAGCCCTTAATCTTATGGAAACCATATTAATCCATGAATTCTTTGAATTCTTCATCCCACGATTTTATGGAATGATGCTTTTCCTGGTTTTTTATGTATTCACGAACAGAATTGATTTGAGATTCACTGACCGATACTGCAAAATATTCATCCGACCATTCGAATTTCCCGGGACACAAATTATTTTTATTAATCCAAAATGACGATTCGCCTTTTAGTAGTTGAATTGATTTTGAAAGCTTTTGGTCAGCATTTAATGATAAAATACAATGGATATGTTCTTGGTGCCCGTTAATAAAATCAAGGTAAATCCCTTTTTCTTTGGCGTTTGCTTTAATGTGGTTAATAATGACATCTTTGTTTGTTTGGTTCAAAAAAGGAATTCTTTTTTTTGTTCCCCAAACGCAATGTATCCAGATTCTTATGTAGGCCATAATTTGGATGGTTGAGGGCTAAAGCCCGGGTTAAAAGTTGTGGTCAATCCCCGACATAAATGTCGGGGTTAGTCAAAATTAAGTCTTTTATGCTCGAATACCAATTCTATTAAACCAATGGCAATAAAGACTTGGTGAATGATAGCTTTTTTATGTGTAGTTTGAAATCAAAATAAATAAGCCCTTTTTATATTCAAATTGTAAGTACAACCTTGGGCAGGGCTGTAAAATTGCTAATTTTGAGCCTTGTGTTTAAGAGTGCTACATATTATTTCTTATTAGATTACTTCTGTTATTACCCGAAGGGCTGATTCGCTGACTTCGGGTGTACAATCATTTTTCAATCAACAAAAACAACAACCATTTTCATAATGAAAAAATATTTATCACTAACGGCTATTTTGTGTCTGATTGCCATTTTTGTCACGGCACAGGACAACAACAAAGTTTCGGCAAAAAAATCATCGATCGAACTTTACGGTTTTATCCGAAGCGAGTTTTATTACGATTCGTACAAAGGAATTAACGCCGCGCAGGACAATTTTTATCTTTTCCCGAGTTACAAGGGACTGGATGCTGAAGGGAAGCACATCAATCAGCAAGGAATTGGTGGTTTTACCGCTATGGCAACCCGTTTTGGTTTTAACATCACCGGCCCTGAAATTTTAGGGGCGAAAACATCAGCCAATTTCGAAACCGATTTTTCCGGAATTGTAAGCGAGTACCCGGAGGTGTTGCGTTTGCGAAAGGCATATGTAAAACTCGATTGGGAAAAATCATCGTTACTCATCGGACAAACCTGGCATCCCTTATGGAATGGCAGCGGTGCCTTTTTTCCGCAGGTTGGTGGGTTGAATACCGGTAGTCCTTACAATCCGTTTAACCGTTCGCCACAAATCGATTTCGATTATAAATTGGGTGCTAAAACCTCGCTCTCGTTAACAGCGCTTTACGAGCAACAATATTGTTCGGCCGGATTTTACGATGTGCCGAATACCAACAGCAAGAACCTGGCAAAACGAAATGCCGGAATTCCGGAGTTGGTGGCCGGTTTATATTTCAACGATAATGGTATGAGTTTGGGAATTGCTGGTCAGTTTAATGCTATAAAACCCATCGATGTTACTGAAGGAGCCGCCGGAAAATTTCAGAGCGATGAGCTGAATACCAGTTATGCAGTAATGAGTTACGCAGGTTACAAAAAAGATAAGTGGTTCTTTTTGGTAAAAGAAATGGTGGGCCAGAACCTGTCGAATATGCTGATGATCGGTGGTTACGGTGTAAAAACATACGATGAAAGAACAGGTGGAATGACCTACTCCAATTATACCACGTCATCAACTTTTGTGAATGTGGTTTACGGAACCCAAAATCAACTAGGCCTGTTTGCCGGGTTAACAACTAATTTCGGTACAAAAGATGCCTTATACAATTTCGATGGGGCAGCAAAAACAAAAGGATTAATGCCTACCATGAAACAGGCCTGGCGTATTGCGCCGCATTATGCGTATAACTACAAAAACCTTCGTTTTGTGGCGGAATACGAAATCGATTCGGCCGATTACGGAACCGGAACTTTCGATTTCTCAGACGGACTTTACGATGATACTGTAAACGCCACCAATCATCGGATTCTGTTCATGCTGACCTATAATTTTTAGCGTATGGCAATAGAATTCTGGCAGGAGGAGTTTGAGACTCTGGGGAAGAAAGATTTGCAGAAACTGCAGGTCGATCGATTGAATAAAACAATAGAGAGTGCTTGCAGGTCGCCTTTTTATGGCAATTTGTATAGCAAAAAAAATATAAAACCGGGAGCAATAAAGGCGATATCGCAGATTGCGGAATTGCCGTTTACCACCAAGCAGGATTTACGCGAAAATTTTCCGTACGGCTTTTTAAGTTTGCCGAAAAAGGATATCATCCGTTTGCACAGTTCGAGTGGTACCACCGGAAATCCAACCGTAATTTTTCATAACCGCCACGACCTGAAATCGTGGGCAAACCTGATGGCACGCTCGCTGTTTTGTGCGGGCATTCGCGATACCGATGTTTTTCAGAATATATGCGGTTACGGATTGTTTACCGGCGGATTGGGTTTTCAGTACGGCATTGAAACATTAGGTGCACTAAGTATTCCTGCCGGTGCTGGCAACAGCCTGCGCCAAATAAAACTGATGCGCGATTACGGAACAACAGCAGCACATGCCATTCCCAGTTATTTGGGGCGTTTGTACGAAGTTTTCGAAGCTGAAGGTTTGGATCCGAAAAGAGATACACAGCTAAAAACGCTGGTAATTGGTGCCGAGCCACATACCGATGCGCAACGCAAACGCATTGAAGAAATGTATGGCGTGCGGGCATTTAATTCCTTTGGACTTTCGGAAATGAACGGCCCGGGAGTAGCTTTTGAATGTACACACCAAAATGGCCTGCACATTTGGGAGGATTCATACGTGGTGGAAATCATTGACCCGGAAACACTGCAACCCGTTCCGGACGGTGAATATGGCGAGTTGGTAATGACCACGCTCGACCGCGAAGCCATGCCGCTGATCCGCTACCGTACCCGCGATATCACACGAATTATTCCGGGAGAATGCGAATGTGGACGCACACATCGCCGTATCGATAGGATTACCGGCCGTTCCGACGATATGTTCATCATTAAAGGCTGTAACGTATTCCCGATGCAAATTGAAGGTGTGCTGATGAAAATTCCGGAAGTGGGATCGGATTATATGATCCATTTGGAAACCATGAACGGAGCCGATGAAATGGTGGTGGAAGTAGAAGTGAAATCCGATTGGTTTCAGGGAGATATTAAACGTCTGAATAGTTTGAGCAATACGATCACCCGTCAAATTCGTGATGAAGTATTGGCGAAACCGATTGTAAAACTCGTGGAAGCCGGTTCTATTCCAAAATCAGAAGGAAAAGCAATTCGCGTTACTGATAACCGCAAAAACGGACTTTTAAATTAGTTGACAGTTGCAGTTAGCAGCGAACTGAGTTAGCACGAACTTGAAACTTGAATCTAAAAACTTGAAACTAAAACTATGGCTTACGAAGTATCAATATTTCTGGAAAATAAGATCGGTCATTTCGAACGGATAACCAAAGTGCTGAAAGAAGCTGAAATCAACATCCGGTCGATGGCCATAAACGATACCGCAAACGGTTGGGGAATTCTGAACCTGATTGTAAACGATCCTATAAAGGCAAAAGAAGCGCTTGCCGAAAAGGGTGTGTCGGTGGCGCTGCGCAAAGTAATTGCACTTGAAATGCGCGATGAAGCCGGTGGCCTCGACGATCTGCTAATGGAAGTGGCAAAGGCCGAAGTGAATTTCGATAATGCCATTGGCCGTGTGATTACCGAAAAACAAAAAGCTATTCTGATATTAAATGTTGATGATTATGCCGAATCGATAAAAAAACTGGAACAACAAGGCGTAAAAATCATCGATGACCAAACCGTTTACGGAACCAGTTAACAAAAAATACTCAACCAAAAACTAAAAAACTTATGCTTGGAATCAATGATCCCGGGGTAATTCTCGGTTACCTTTTAGCTGTGGTAGGTTTAATTGCCTGTGTGGTTTACGGGGCATTAAACTGGAATAAAGGAATGGAAACCAGTACCGAAGAAATTCAGCGCGACCTGGATTGGGAAGAAAAAGACGAACATTTAAAAGAAGAAATTTAAACAACTGCTATGAACACATTTACGCTGGGCCTGGTAGTTGTTATCTACCTGTTAGTAATTGCTTACCTCGGATACCGGGGCTACAGCCAAACAAAATCGGCAAAAGATTATTTGCTTGCCGGACGCGATATTCACCCTTTTGTGATGGCCATGTCGTATGGCGCAACATTTATTTCAACCTCGGCCATTATTGGTTTTGGCGGAATTGCTGGAGTTTACGGAATGGGCCTGATCTGGCTGACTGCACTGAACATTATTATAGGTGTGTTTATCGCTTTTCTGTTTTTTGGGCGTGTTACCCGAAAAATGGGGCATAACCTCGATGCACATACTTTCCCCGAATTTCTGGGCAACCGCTTTCAATCGAAAAAGATACAGGTTATCAGTGGTGCGGTAATTTTTATTTCCATGCCGCTTTATGCTGCCGTGGTATTAATTGGTGGCGCACGTTTTATCGAAAGTATTTTTGAAATCGATTTCTCGCTCGCTTTAACCTTTTTCTCCATAATTATTGCGGCCTACGTAATTGCCGGAGGTTTAAAAGGGGTAATGTACACCGACGCACTGCAGGGAAGTATCATGTTTCTGAGTTTGTTTTTCCTGTTGATTGTTACTTACCAGAAATTGGGAGGAGTTAGTGCAGCTCATCAAGCACTTACCAATATGGTCGATTTGGTGCCCGAAAACCTAAAAGCTGCCGGCCATGAAGGTTGGACTGCTTTCCCGAAAATGAATTCGGCCTGGTGGTGGACCATAACCACCAATATTATTCTTGGTGTTGGTGTTGGCGTTTTGGCACAACCACAACTTATTGTGCGTTTTATGACCGTAAAAAGTAACCGCGAACTAAACCGTGCCGTGCTTATTGGTGGAATATTTATTTTTGTGGCAACCGGCTTTATTTACACTGTTGGTGCGCTTAGCAATGTTTATTTTTATAAGGAAACAAGCCAGTTGGCAATTCAGTTTGCGCAGGGAAATGTCGATCTGATAATCCCGGAATACATTAGTGCAGCTATGCCCGAGTGGTTTGTCTACCTTTTTATGCTGGCACTGCTGTCGGCCGGAATGTCAACCTTAAGTTCGCAGTTTCATGCCATGGGAACATCGTTGGGGCGCGATTTTATCGAAAATATCTTTCCAAAAAAGCAATTCAATTCCATGCTACTGTCGAAAATTTCCATCATCGTAGCTATTATAATCAGTATTATAATTGGCTATAAATTGCCCGGAAGTATTATTGCCCGCGGAACGGCTATTTTCTTTGGTATTTGCGCTGCTGCTTTTCTTCCGGTGTATTTTGCCGCTTTATACTGGAAACGGGTAACAAAAACAGCTGCTTTATGGAGTATTTTGTCGGGATTGGCAGCCAGTGTTTTTGCCCTGGCGTTCATGCACGCAAAAGAATCGGAACCGCTGGGAATTTGTCAGGCACTGTTTGGCAAACCAACGCTGGCAACCGAGTTCCCATGGATGATCATCGACCCGATAGTAATTGCCTTGCCGGTATCGATTGCGGTTCTTATTGCCGTTTCTTTGTTTACGCAAAAAACATCCGACGAGCACCTGGCCGCCTGTTATCATGAAATAAAATAGTGGTACAGGTTTTGAACGAATTGAAAATATAGTTTTCGTTGGCGTATGTTTACCCAAGAAACTTTAATTTTACGAAAACCATGTTGAATAAACTAAAAAACTACAATTATGGCATTTGAAATATCTGTTTTTCTCGAGAACAAAATCACCCATTTTGAGGCGATTACCGCACTGTTGAACAAAAATGGAATCAACATTCGTACGCTTACTTTAAACGATATGTCACACGGGTGGGGCGTATTAAGTATGTTGGTCGATCGGCCCGAAGAGGCGTATAAAATTCTTTCCGACAATGGAAATTCCGTGTCGATGAAAGAGGTGATTGCGCTTGAAATGAAAGACGAAGCCGGTGGGCTTGATGAAATTCTGGTGAAAATAGCACGTACCGGAATTCATATAGAAAGTGCCTATACACGCCTTATTGCCGAGAAGAATCTTGCTGTGCTGCTGCTTGAAGTGCCCGATGTTTTGGAGGCCGTTCGCCGTTTGGAAATCAACCATGTAAAAATTTTGGATGACAAAGTGGTTTACGGTAAATAACAGTTGCAGAAATGCCCGATTGTAGTTCTAAAAACAACATGTAAAACCAAAGATCAACAAATTTTATGATTTGGAATGAAAAGATAGAATGCGCCTCTCGCGATGAGATGGCTGCAGTTCAAAGCGAACGATTAAAGCAAACCGTTCAGCGCATTTACCACAATATACCCAGCTACCGGGCAAAAATGCAGGAAATTGGCATGCTGCCCGACGATGTGCGCTCGGTTGAGGATTTAAAAAAACTGCCCTTTACCAATAAAACCGATTTACGCGATAATTACCCCTTCGGTATGTTTACCGTGCCCATGAGCGAAATTGTACGCGTTCATGCCAGTTCGGGTACCACCGGAAAACCAACAGTTGTTGGCTATACCCGCAACGACCTGAATATGTGGGCCGAAGTTGTTACCCGATCGTTGTGCATGGCCGGCGTAACACGTAACGACATTGTACAGGTGGCTTACGGTTACGGACTGTTTACCGGCGGTTTGGGCTTGCACTACGGAACCGAAAACCTTGGTGCAACAGTAATTCCTATTTCGGGTGGAAACACCAAAAAGCAAATTCAACTGATGCAGGATTTTGGCTCGTCGGTTATTGCCTGTACGCCATCGTATGCATTGTTTTTAGCCGAGGTAATGGCCGAAATGGGTATCGCGCCGGAAGCGTTGAAACTGCGCGTGGGAATTTTTGGTGCCGAGCCATGGAGCGAAAGCATGCGCAAAGAAATTGAAGCCAAACTGAAACTAAGAGCTATCGATATTTACGGATTAAGCGAAGTGATCGGTCCAGGCGTATCATGCGAGTGCGAACACCAGTCGGGAATGCACGTAAACGAAGATCATTTTATTCCAGAAATTCTTGATCCCGAAACACTGCAACCTGTTGCACCGGGCGAAGTGGGAGAGTTGGTGTTTTCAACCATAACAAAAGAAGGTATTCCAATTTTGCGCTACCGTACGCGCGACCTAACCCGGTTGATCTACGATAAATGCGAGTGCGGACGTACATTGGTGCGCATGGAAAAATGCAAGGGCCGGTCGGATGATATGCTGATCATTCGCGGGGTGAACGTATTCCCGTCGCAAATTGAAAGTGTGCTGCTTGAAATGAGCGAAACCGAACCACACTACTTACTGATTGTGGAGCGCGAAGGAACACTCGATGTGCTGAAACTAATGGTTGAAGTGCAGGAGCAGTTCTTCTCCGACGAAATTCGCGAACTGGAGAAACTGAAAAAGAAAATTACCCATAATATTCAGAGTACCTTAGGAATTTCGGTTGATGTAAAACTGGTGGAACCTAAGACTATTGAACGTACTGCAGGAAAAGCAAAACGTGTAATCGATAACCGTAAAATCTAAAGTCATGATTATTAAACAAGTATCTGTTTTTTTAGAGAATAAGTCAGGGCGATTGAACGAAGTAACAAAAATACTGGCGGATGCCGAAATAAACCTGTCGGCGTTTACCATTGCCGATACGTCTGATTTTGGAATTCTGCGGATGATTGTTTCCGATCCGGATAAGGCATGTACAGTATTAAAAGAGAATGAGTTTTCGGTAAAAACCACCGATGTTGTTTTGGCCAAAACACCAAACAAGCCGGGTAGTTTGAGCAAGCTGCTCGATATTTTGCAACAGGAGGAAGTGTTTATCGAATACATGTACGCTTTTTCGATGCAGGATGAAGGAGCGGTTACAGTAATTCGCCCAACGCGTGTTGAGCGCTGTGTAGAAATGCTGCAGAAACATAAAACCGAATTGATTCGGGCTGACGAACTTTACCAATTCTAATCGCAACCCGATAAGAAAATATAAAAGCGGATTTCCGAAAGGGAATCTCCTTTTCTTGTGTTTAGCAGTTTTAAAACCCAAAGATGTTATTTCACGCTGATGACGCTGATGACGCTGATTTTCGTTCAGCTACTTGGGGTTTAAGTTTTTTCTGCGTAAATCTGCGAGATCTGCGTGATACATTTCAGTGTTAAAAGAAAACGAGTTTTCGGTAAAATCCACTAATGGTGTTTGGCAAAAACAACAAACAAACCTGGTAGTTCGGAAGGGGATTCGTTCTTTTGTGTTTTGCTTTTTTATAACCTAAAAATTGCACGGTTTTGTTATTTCACGCTGATGACGCAGATTCACGCTGATTTTGTTCAGCCATTTGGGGCTTAAGTTTTTTTCTGCGTAAATCTGCGAGATCTGCGTGACATATTATTTTCTTGCGGAAATAAGGTCTGATTCAAGCTAAATTAATAATCATTGCAACTGAACGAAATCATTATTGTAAATTAGAGGATCAAAAAAACAATAAAAAATGGAAGTACTTGGAATTGATTTTGGTGGGTCGGGGATTAAAGGAGCAATTGTAGAGACCAAAACCGGCGAGCTGGTTACTGAACGGCACCGCATAGAAACCCCGCAACCTGCAACTCCTGATGCTGTGGCGGAAGTAATGGCCCAGCTTACCGAGCATTTTAACTGGAAAGGCAAGGTTGGTGTTGGTGTTCCTGCCGTGGTAAAAAACGGTGTGATGTTAACCGCTGCAAATATCGATAATAGTTGGATTGGGCAGCACGTGAACAAACAACTATCGGACAAAACAGGCTGCGAAGTGGAGTGCGTGAATGATGCCGATGCTGCCGGAATTGCCGAGATTCATTTTGGCGCCGGAGCCAAAGAAAAGGGAACGGTGTTTTTACTTACAGTTGGCACGGGTATCGGAACAGTAATTTTTATCAATAAGCACCTGGTTCCGAACCTTGAATTGGGGCACCTCGAATTTAAAGGCAAAACTATTGAACGCTATTCGGCCGATTCGGTGCGCAAAAGAAAAGACCTGTCGTGGGAAGAATGGGGCAAACGTTTTAACAAAGCCCTGGATTATTACGATAAAATGTTTAATCCAAACCTGTTTATTATTGGTGGGGGAGTAAGCAAAAAAATGGACAAGTTTGAAGAATACATTAAGCTGGATACCCCTGTAGTACCGGCCGAAATGGAAAACAACGCCGGAATTATCGGTGCGGCTTTAAATATGGTTTATAAGTAATTGCCGTTTTGTTATTCGGAGTGAACAGTTCTTTTACGGGAGCAACATACTTCACCGAAAATTATTCACCGGTAATTGCATCTATTTCTTTAATTACTGCGTTGCCTGCATCTTTTAATTGATCGTACTGATCAACCATGGCCTCAAACTGGAAAGCGGCCAGTCCAATAACATTTCGAAATGGGGCCGAGGATGTATATTCTGCAAAATCCTCGTAATATTCCGACATGGGTGTGGCACGGTTAATTAGCGAATCCTGGGGCAAGAAAGCAGAAGCCAGAATTAAAGATCTGTCGAACTTGGTAGAGATGTGGGCCTCCTGAAACACCACATAATTGTTATAACTTTTTTCATTTTCAGCAATGTCGTTAACCAAGCCATGATACCGGGTTAAAAGCGAATCGAGAGCTGTGTTATTTATTTTGCCAAAAAAGCGCGAATTTTTTAATGCCTCATATCCGCCGGTGCTGGGTTTAAAATAATAATCGGCAAATGCTACCCCGCATGCCATAAAGAGGATAAGGTCCTCATCTTCGGTTTTGTCTAAAACACGCGTACGGGCTTTTTTGCATAAATCAGCTAATTGTGTTCTGTAAACCGTTACTGTATCCAGTTTACGAAGATCTTCCAGGGTGTGCGACTTAATTTTTACCAGGTATTCATTCAAAATCTGGTCATCTTTTCTATTCTGGTTCCAGTTATTGATTTGCACAGCAATTAAAATACCAATCACCACCAACACAATTTCGCCAATGGCATATTTAATGTATTGTCCGAATTTGTTTTCGCGGACTAGTTTTAAGCGTATTTTCCGAAAAAATCTAATCTTTTCTAACGATTTTAACAACCCGCCTATATACAATTTCCATTATACTCCAGTGCAGCCCCTGGAAATCGGTTGTATTCACAAATTGAACAACCACCGTATCAATGTCTTTATGGTATTTGGCAATGCTCATATAGCCCGGCATCAGGCCCGTGTGGTTGTAAACGTAAATGGAGGAGTAAATTTCCTGTTCACCTTCGTTAAACACCGAGCCATAGTTTAGTGCACGCAGGAAAATGCCAACATCTTCAGCACTGGCAACCATCGATGTGAGTTTGGTGCCGTAATCTCCGGCTTTAATGTCTTCTTCAATGCCAACGTAATATCCGCTCATTACATCGTCGATATTTTCTTCGCTTATCGAAGCAAAAGTATTTGTAAGGCCAAGCGGATCGAGAATTTCTTTTTTAATGGTTTGAAAAATATCTTCTCCGGTTACTTTTTCAATCAGCATCGAAATCAATAAATAGTTGGTGTTCGAATACCTGTACTTTTGGTCGGGCTCAAAATCGGCGGGTAAATCCAGCACGCGTTCAAGCGCTTCCTCGCTGCTTGCCGGTGGTTCTGCCCAAAAGTTAGGCGTGTCGGTTAAATTTGGTATTCCGCTTCGGTGCTGCACCATCATTCTGAGGGTAATTTTGTCGGCATTTTCAATTCTTCCCACTAATTCCGGGAAGTAATCGGCCAGTGTTTTATCCAGCGACAAACGTCCGTCGCTTACCAGTTTGGTAATGGCAACTGCGTCGTACAATTTACTGATGCTGGCAATTTTGAACAGCGAATGAGGATCGGCGGGTATTTTGTTCTCCCTGTTTTTGTATCCTGCAGCATAAAAAGCTGGTTCTTTACCGGCTTCGTCAACATATACAATTATACCATCAAATCCGTATTTAATACTTTTATCGAGCTGAGCCTGCACAGTATCGGGGAGTGGGGCAAGCATAATTTTTAGCAATAACCAGGGTACAAAAAAAAGCGATATGGCGGTTCCGGTAAATAACATTATTCTGATTATTAGTGTTGTTTGTTTCTTTTTCATTATCACAATTTTATTCTGAACGGAGAATTTATGCCGCTTTCTGTAACAGTTTCTTCTCTAATTTGTTGATTTTGGGTTTTAATCCAAACAGCGGACGTAAAACGCCAACCCTTCTTATTATAAGTTCATAAACAACATAGCAAGTGGCAAAAGTAAATGCTGTAACAGCAACGAATTTTGCCATTGGTGGCAGTTGCGTTGGCAAAATGATTAGTGCACCTGCATATAAGGCAAACATATGAATTATATAAACCGGATAAGCAGCCTGGCTTAAGTAGCTTAGTGTTGCACTTGGTTTGTTAAGGTATTGGTAACCCAGACCAAAAACGGCAAATATCCAACAGTTTGATTCGATGGCCATTAAGTATCCCGGAGAATTTGTTTCGTATACTAACAAGCGAATGATGTATAAAAACAACGCTAAACCAAGGTACAACCATTTCCATTTCGATATTGTTTGCCAAAATTGCTGTCCGCTGTAAATAAACAGAAAGCCAAAAAAGAAGGCAAGCAGACCAAGAAAAAAGCCGTGCCATGTTTCGGCGTAAACCGAAAAAATCTGAGGTTTTACCAACAGCGCTTCGGCGATAAAAAATACCGATAGTGACAGCGGCCCCAGCGGGTTTTTCATTAAAGCAGACAGTCCTTTTTTGAATTTACCCTCTTCGTTTTTCAACAAGTAAAAGAACAGCGGAGTGAATACCAGCACATAAATAAATATGTTGCCAAGGAACCACAAATGGCCCATGTGTGGGTAATACCCCAAAGGCAAATGGTAAAATTTCTGAAAAATGATGAAATGTAGCGGGGCAATAGCCAGTGCCCCAAAAATTAGTGGAACCAGAATCCGACGTGTACGTTCGGTAAGCAACTGCTTGTAGTTGCGTTTTCGCATGGCAAAATACACACCCATTCCTGAAACGTAAAATAATAGCGGAATCCGCCAAACGTTTAACAGTGTCATGGGTTTCCATAAACTTTCCAGGCTTTCGTTGCTTTTAATAAAGCCAACAAACATAGCCCACGGTTGAAAAACAATGGCAATGTGGTAAATCAGTAATAGGCCTATTGCCAGCACGCGTAACCAATCAATATCGTATCTTCTTTCTGTTTTCATTTTCTTTTTGTTTTAATTTTTCACTTTACCCCTCTGTCTTTCGACATCTCCCCTCACGAGGGGAGAACATCTTAAGCGAATATTTCAAGCGTTATTATTCTGCTTAATGCCGGTTTGAAACTGCTTCCCCTTTGTAAGGGGAAGTGCCGAAAGGCGAAGGGGTAAAGTTTTGAACACTTTCACATTATTACGTTATCTTGGCTACTGCAACATCATGGCAACAACAGGGCGGTTTTTTTCCACTTCCTCTAAATCGATTGTTATACCGAGCGGCTCTAATTGTTGCTGCATCATTTGGTAAATGGGTTTCATGTCGGCAAATGGAGCCAGAACTGATTCGCGGGCAGTTGCACCATAATTGTTTTTTAAAGTTTTGTCGGCTTTTGCATCAATAAGCATCTGCACAATTTCCAGGTGGCAGAAAAAGGCGGCAGCATGTAATGCGGTCGATCCCTCGTTGTTTTTCAGGTTCAGATCGGCACCGGCATCAATCAGAGCTTTGGCAATTGCTGTTTTATTAAACGATATGGCTGCAATTAGCGGCGTTGAACCACTCATCTGGTCTTTTTTGTTAATATCGGTTCCGGCTTCAATGTGTTGTTTTACGGCTTCGAGGTTGCCCGACATAATTGCGGTATGCAAGTCAACTTTTGGTTTTTCAACGCCTGACTTCACTTCGGTATCATTTCCCGAGTGTACTTTGTTATTACTTCCCGAATTTGCACAAGCAGATAATAATACCAGGAGAATAAGTGAAAAATTTACTACTGCTTTAACTGAATTTCTTTTTAGTGTTTTCATTTTTTAAAATTTTAATGTTTTTGATTTTGAAAATTGTTTGTACAAAGATGAGGGTTTCGTAAACGACTGATTTAAACCATATGCGGCGATAAGTGTTACGTTTGAATCGGGCATGAAAATTATGATGCAGAAATGCAAAATTTGAAGCAAACGGCGTTTTTTCATCTGCATTTTCATAAATTTTTCTACTTTCGGGTTAATAAGAAACAGCATGTCGAACACATCAATTTTGGGAGCAGATTTTATCGAACAAGTGGAAGCGATTATTCTGGAGAATATCGCCAATGAGCAATTTGGCGTTTCCGAGTTGGCCGATCTTATGAATATGAGCCGTTCCAGTTTACTCCGAAAAATTAAAACCCATACACAGCTTTCGGCGAGTCAGTTTATTCGGCAGGTTCGCGTTACAAAAGGTATGGAGATGTTGAAGCAAACCTCGCTAACAGTAGCTGAAATTTCCTACGAGGTTGGTTTTGGAAACACTTCTTATTTCATTAAATGTTTTCGCGAACAATACGGTTATTCGCCCGGTGAGGTGCGAAAAGGAGCTGTACCTGAAGAAAACGGAAATGCTCAGGAAAGTGTTCCCGAAAATTACAAATGGTATGCGATTGGGGCGATGGCTGTGGTTGTAATTGTTGGGTTCGTTTTATTTTTCAGTAGAAAAAGCGAATCTCGTGTTGAGTTGGAGAAATCGATTGCCGTGTTACCTTTTGTAAACGAAAGCAGCGATTCGCTGAACCTGTATTTTGTGAACGGGCTCATGGAATCGACTTTAAACAACCTGCAGAAAATTGGCGACCTGCGCGTTGTTAGCCGAACTTCGGTGGCCAGGTATCGCGGTACAGAAAAAAGTATTCCGGAAATTGCTGAAGAGTTGAATGTGAATTACCTGGTGGAGGGAAGTGGACAGCGTTTTGGCAACCAGGTTTTACTCAATATTCAGTTGGTTGAAGCCGCTACCGACCGACCAATATGGGGAGAACAATACAGCCGTGAAGTAGATGATGTATTTGCGCTTCAGAATGAAGTAGCCCGAAAAATAGCACAGGCCATTAAAGCCGTTGTTACGCCTGCCGAATTACAACAAATTGAGAAAATCCCTACGGAGAATTTAGAGGCTTACGACTATTATTTGCAGGCACTTAACTTGTATTATAATCGCACACCGGAGAACCTGGAGAAAGCAATTTCCTTGTTTGAGAAAGCGATAGAAGAGGACGATCAGTTTGCGCTGGCTTATGCCAACGTGGCTATTTCGTATTATTTTCTCGATGTTAATCAGAAAGAAAAACAATATACGGAGCAAATCAACAATTTTGCTGATAAGGCATTGCTTTACGATTCTCGTTCGGCTGAAAGCCTGATTGCCAAAGCCCTTTACTACATGCAAATTGAGGAGTACAACCTGGCTTTGCCACACCTTGAAAAAGCGCTGGAGTACAATCCCAACTCCCTGGCGGTGGTACAAATGCTGGCCGATTTGTATGCGCGCGTAATTCCGAATACCGCAAAATACCTGGAGTATGCACTAAAAGGTATTCAGTTGGATGTTGCAGCCAACGATTCTATTGGTAAAAGTTACATTTATCTGGCACTGAGTAATGCGCTTGTTCAGAATGGTTTTGTTGATGAGGCAGCGACTTATATCGAAAAATCGCTCGATTTTAATCCTGAAAATTATTATGCGCCGCTGATGAAAGCTTATATTTTGTATGCACAAGATGGCGATGGTGAGCGGACCAAAAGACTGTTGCTTCAGGAGTGGCGCAAGGACACTACCCGTCTGGATCTTTTGCAGGAAGTGGCAAAAGTTTATTATTACCAGGAGGATTATGACAGCGCCTTTTATTATTTCGAAAAATTTGTTGCTGCCCGCGATAAAGGCGGACTGGATATTTATCCGCAGGAGGATGTGAAAATTGCCCGGGTTTATGAAAAGATGGGTTTGAAGGAGCAGGCCGCTAATTTTTTTGATAATTATGTGGAGTATTGCGAGAAAGATCAATCGATTTATAAAAGTGCCAGCATGGCCGTAATGTATGCCTATAAAGGAGAATACGAAAAAGCTGTAGAGCAACTCAAGATTTTTTCAACTCAGGATAATTACCAGTACTGGATTTTACTTTTTCAGGATATGGATCCGATTTTGAAACCGCTGGAAGCTAACCCGGAGTACCGGAAAACGATTCAGAAAATAAACGATCGGTTTTGGAAAAAACATGCGACCATAGAAAAGGTATTGGCGGAGAAGGGATTGCTATAGGGATTTGATCTGATTTTGGCAAAATTCCAATCGCGGAACTTGCTAAAGATCTGTTATGTACAAAATCATCCTCCACGGATTCTTTCAACAAAATAAATCTGTTACCAATAAAAAACGACCACATTACGCGGCCGTTTTTGTTGGATTATTTTGTAGCTCTTTTGAAAAAAATGCTGTCAATATTGTAAACACACAACTTTGCCATCGAGTAATGAAACGATGATACGGTCATTGTTAACCGGCAGAATATGGTTTACCAGCGCATTTGATAATTTGTACCTCCAGGCCACCTGGTGCGATGTTTTGTTAATGGCGCATACAATTCCTTCGGTTGTTGGCACAAAGATCAGGTTTCCGCTTTCGGTAATCGGCGAAGGAGCAATTTCGTACCCCAGCTCTGCCTTACATTCCCATGCCAGCTTTTGTTCGTCGGCAGAAGTATAAAAAGCGTCAACATTTCCTTCGGTCATGTTTTTAATGTAAACCAGTTCGCCATCGTTCGAAATGCCAATTGATTCGCGGCAGGAGTATTCTTTCGAATGCCAGATTTCTTCTCCGGTTTTAGCATCAAGCGCTGTCATGTACCGATCAGGTGCAACAATAAATATTTTACCGTTGGCAGCTACCGGCCAAACTGCTGCCGGCGATAACATGCGGTTGCTGTATTTCTCGCGTTTCCACTCCAGCTTGCCGGTTTTGGCGTTGAGGGCATAAAAAGTATTTCCCCACGAGCCAAAATAAACTGTGCCCTGGTAAACCAGTGGTTTACTTTCCACAAAGTTTTTCACATCGCTGAAGGCCCAGTTCAGCTGGCCCGAATTTAAATTGATGGAACGAAAAATCCCTTCAGACGACCCGATGTAAACCGAATTTTTATAAATTCCAGGAGAGGCCACAATGGATTTATCGGTAGAGAAACTCCATTCTTTCTCGCCGGTTTTCAGGTTCAGGCAGTAGATATTATTATCGGTTGAAGCACAAACTACCTTGTTTTTTGCGATGGCTGGCGTTGAATAGATTTTCCCGTTTGTTTGAAATTGCCAAATGTATTCACCTGTGTTCTCATTAAGTGCAACAATGGCTCCGGCAGCATTTCCGTAAACGGTAATCCCGTTTTTGCTGGCTAATCCTGTTCCTATATCGCTAACATCCTGCACCTCCCAAACCTTTGTAATTTCTGGATAATTCTGGTTTACCGAATAATCGGGGCGCGGGTAGTCGTTTTCTTTTTCAGTAAAATGGTGATTTTGCAGTGGTATTTTGCACCATTCTTCGTGTGTTTTTACCCCGGTAGTGCGCTCGGCATAGTACATTGTATCTTGCTTGATGGTAACAATATTGTACCCGCCAATTTCCTCTTTTGCTCTCAGGTTCGATCGTCCCATTACACCCGGAATACCTTCAAAATCGAACAATATGTTGCGGTGCCCGTGGCCCAGCAAATCCGCCTGGATATTGCGTGTTTTTAACAGGTCGATGATCTTGTACCAGTTCGACAGTGAATTGTCGAGCGGATAATGATTAACAAAAATAATGGGCTGTTCAGGATCTTTCATATTGTGCAAAACCGAATCGAGATAAACGATCTGCTCGTGTGGAACCAGTCCGGGAGCCATTCGCATATTGGGGCCACTGGCCGTTCCTATAAACAGGTAACCACCGGCTTCGAACGAAAATTCCTCGCACCCGAAAACACGAACAAAACTGTTATTGCCGCTTTCCGACCATTTTGAATCGTGATTGCCGGGAACAACATACCAGGGTTTATTTAATTCTGACAGGATTGATTTTGCTTCCCTTAGTTCTTCGTCGGAGCCAAATTCGGTAACATCGCCCGACAGAATGACAAAGTTGATGTTGGCCTGGCTGTTAATATCTTTCACTGTTCGCACCAAGTCTTCTGCTCCTGTACTTCCGCCAACATGGGTGTCGGTAATATGGGCAAAACATACTTGTTGAGCACGTGCAAAAGGCACTAAAAAAAGAAATAAACTTGCCAGAAAGAGTGTTTTCTTCATCATAAAATTGTTTTTCATCTTTTAATACAATAAGTATTTTTTACGCATTTGTTTGAAGTTGTCGAGATCCGCTTGCCACGACTTGCGAATTTCATCTTCGCTAAGTCCGGCAATAATTTGTTCCCGTAATTGGTCTGTGCCAGCCAGCTTATCGAAAAATGGCGTGAAAAAATTCTCCTTGTCATCCGATTTATTGTAAAAATCGATGACGTATTTTATTTCCAGCTGTTTAATATTTTGAAGTTCGGCCAATGGCGTTTCCGAAAGGTCGTAACCGTAGCAGGTTTCGCCTTCAAACTTCGGATGCAGTGCCAACACCGGTATCGATTTCGGTACGTATGAAACATCTTTTGGAGTGTAATAGGGCGCTCCAAATACCTGAAAAGGTTTATCAGTTCCTCGTCCTTCGTTTACATCGGCGCCTTCAAACAAACAGATGGAAGGGTAGAGGTAAATCGATTTCATATCGGCCAGGTTGGGCGAGGGAAGTACCGGAAGCTGGTATTTGGTTTCGTGGGTGTAATTTTTCATTTTAACCACTTCCAAATCACACTGAATACCATCTTTCAGCCAGCCTTCGCTATTCACCATTTGGGCATATTCGCCAACAGTCATTCCGTGAATAACCGGAATTGGAAATAAGCCTACACCGCTTTCGAAACCCGGTTTTAACACTGGGCCATCAACGTAATATCCAAGAGGATTAGGTCGATCGAGAACGATAACTTTTATACCATTTTCGGCCGACGCTTCCATTACTCTGGTCATTGTGTTGATATAAGTAAAGAAGCGAACGCCAACATCCTGCATATCAAAAATCATTACGTTGATGCCTTCCAGCATTTCCGGCGTGGGTTTACGGTATTGTCCATACAACGAATGCACCGGAATTCCGGTGTCAGGATCAGTTGTCCCGTCAACGTGCTCACCGCGTTCTACATTGCCTTTATAGCCGTGTTCAGGCGCATAAATTCCTTTTATGGAAACACCTTTATTAAAGAGATAATCGATAAGGTGAACAGAATCGATAACCGAAGTTTGATTGACAACCAACCCAACATTTTTGTTTTCGAGAAAGGGGAGATACGAATCTGTGAGTTCGGCTCCAACAATTACCTGTTGTGGCGGAGTTTTAGTTGTAGTTTTGCAACCAGAGAAAAGAATGTATGACAGAAGAATTATGACTGATATTGTAACCTGTTTCATTCCTGATTATTTAATTGATTTAAAAAAAAGAGGCTGCGATAACAAGTAAGGCAGCCTCTAAGGTATTAACCTGAGTTCTGCTTTAAAATAACTCACAGCTTTAGCTATTTTTAGTCAGAAACTTTCACCGGTTTTCGCAGTACTATCGGGATAATACAAGAAAATTGGGGGAAGTTTATGGCAAAAAGAGCAAAGCCTGAAAGGAAAGTCCTTCTCACGCCATCTTCACATTTAAAATTCTTTGAAATAACTCGTTATTCCTTCAGAATTTTAAATGCAAATCTGACGCAATTATGACTTTCTGTGAAATATTTTAAAATTGAACTCAGGTTATTAATTCCAGGCTATATTTTTAGTTCCATCCTGGTGTTTGAGTCAAAGTGTAGCCTTTGTCAGCGTATTCACTGATTTGTGCATTTCCTACCGGAGCAAGATATACACGGTCGGTAAATTCGTCGCGTTCGGCAATACTTTCAGGAACAAAATAGCCCACCATTTCAGCGGCGTTTGTACCATCGTAGGTAACAATTGTTCCGTTTTCATTTTCCACTCTTAACACGCCTTCTTTTTCTTCAACCAGCCATTCAGGGAATTCTGCCTGGAAATCAATCCATAATCCACGCATGATATCCGGATTTTCAGAAGCCCGCATGTAGTCGATTTTATTCCAGCGTTTGATGTCGAGCAGACGAGAGTGTTCGTAAACAAATTCCATACGGCGTTCGCGTCGGATTTCCCAAATTAAGGCAGGTACATCTGAATCGCGGGCAGGATCGTCAGGCAATGCATTTAGCAACAGCGGAGCTGTTTGTGTAATACCTTTTTCAATCGCTACGTCATCCAACGGGCGCTGGCGAATGGCATTTATAGAAGCATCAATGTCGGCCTGAGTAACCGCTGCGCCGCCCATAGTTGCCAGTTCGGCTTTTGCTTCAACCCAGTTCAATACCACCTCAGCCAAACGCATTACCGGAGCATCGTTGGTATTGGTGTTTGAACCGTAGATTGAAGGATAACCAGAACCATAGTAAGTTGGACCAACTCTGTCGATAAATTTATCGGCATACAACAAGGTAGCTGATTCTTTCATTGGTGCATCCCAGAAAGTGGCTTCAAAACGTGGGTCGCGGGTGGCAGCCATGTTTTGAATATCCAGTTTGTCGGCATTTTCAACCGACGAAAGTTGGTAGGGTTTTGCATCGGTACAAATAAATGCTTTTGCCAATGAAAGGTTAGGTGCAGTAGCTTGTCCTTCTGTTAAGTTGGAATAAGAAGCAACATGGTGTGTTACATTCAATGCAGCATCGTAGTGACGGTACATAATAACTTCGGCATTTCCTGCCAAATCCTGAGAACCGAAAAGCGAACGGAAATCACTGGTAAAAGAGTATTTACCCGATTCCATCACGATAGCCGCTGCATCAACAGCCATTTGTAAATATTTGCTTGCTTTTTCCGTGTTATTCAGATGGTATTTTTGCCAGGTTCCTTCAAACAACATAAAGCGCGAAATAAATCCGGCAGCAGTATAGCGGTTAAGGTACTGTGCATCGCCGTCCGATAATCTCATGTTGGCCAAAACATACTCAAAGTCTTCGTACACCTTGTCCATTACCTCGGTACGGTCGTCGCGATCTTTATACAAAACATCCAGTTCAGTGTCTGCAACAACGCTTCCGTAGTAAGGAACATCACCAAACACACTTACAAGTCGGCTGTACTCGTAACCTCTGAAAAAACGGGCAACTGCAGTCCAGTGATTTTGTGCTTCTTCGGTAAGAATTCCGGCTTCCATATTTTCAATTCTATCTAAAAACAGGTTCGATTTTCTTACCCACGAAAAGTTCCAGCTTGGTCCGGCATAAGTTGTCATCATGCTTGGCGTAGAGCTTGTACTGGCTCTCGACGATGGAGCTTGTGTTTCAAAACCACCCTGTTTTCCACGAGAAGTAAAATCATCGGAGAAATAGTAACTACGAAGTGGGGTGTACGACGAACTCCACGACGAGTTATATCCAACAAAGTAATTTTCGTAAAAACCGTTGGCAAACAAACGAAGGTTGTTTTCCGAGGTCCAGTAGGTCTCGTCGTTCATTTCGGTAAGCGAAGGTCTGTCAAGAAAATCGTCGCAGCTGGTAAATGCCAGTAAGACCAGTGTTATTAATATTAAACTATATTTTTTCATGATTGTGTCGATTTTAGAAATTTAACTGAAGACCAATTGACGCACTTTTAAAGGTTGGTGTTCCAATACCTGTACGACTTAAGTTGTAGTTGCTGCTGTTCCACATTGAGTAACCTGAAATTTCTTCCGGATCGATTGGCAGGTCGCGCAAATTATCGAAAGTGAAGAAGTTTTCGAGTGATACATAAACACGCAGGCTGCTTAGGCTGGCTTTTTCAACAAGCTGAGCCGGTAATGTATAACCAAAAGTGATGTTTTTAATTCTCAGGTACGACATGTCGAGCAAATAGCGTGATTGTCTGGCCAAATTTAATCCGTTATTACCATTGGCCATGTTGTATGGGCGAGGATAGAAAGCGTCAGTGCGGTCTTCTCTCCAGAAATCAGTGGCCATTGCTTCTGGCATTGCACCGTCGGAAGCGTTAAATCCGGGAATAGCAAAAAATCCGTTACCCCAAACATCGCGTTTTCCTACACCTTGAAGGAACACAGATAAGTCGAAACCTTTATAGTCGGTATTGATTCTGAAACTGTATTCGTAGCGAGGAGTACTGTTACCGATTTTTTTCAAATCGCCATGGTCGTCCAACAAACGGCTGCCATCGTTAATAACTCCGTCGCCATTCAGGTCTTTGTATTTAACATCGCCGGGGCCAAACATAAAGTTACCCGATTGCAGGTAGCCTTGTGTTGCTGCATCTGGATCAGAAAGCTGATAAACGTTTCTGTCGTCAGATGATGTTACGGTTACCAATTCGCCATCACTGTATACAAAGTCGTCGGCCTGGTACAACCGATCTGTTTCATACCCCCAAATTTCGCCATAAGTTTTTCCTACATACCAGCTGTCAACAACTTGTGTCGATCCGTATTTGGTAATCTTTGTTTTTGCATCGGCTACTGTTGCCACAATATTTAACCCTAAACCATTGCGGAAACGGTGGTTGTAGTCTAACTGCAATTCAAATCCGTTGGTACGCAACGAACCAAAGTTGCCTTTTGGTGCCGATGTTCCATAAGTGGTTGGAAGACCTTCCTGAGGAACAATCATGTTTTCGGTATCACGCTGGTACCAGTCAAATGAAAGTCCCAGTTTGTTATCGATAAAACGTGCGTCGAAACCTAAGTCGAGTGTAGTAATATCTTGCCAGGTAATGGCAGCTGCTACCGAAGCAGGAGTGCCGAAATCATAAAGTTTTGAACCGCCAATAATCCAGTTGTTGTATCCACCTGACATGGTTGGGATATATAATGAATTTCTTACGGTTTGGTCGCCAATTGTACCCCACGATCCGCGCAGTTTTAGCGAGCTAAGCACGGGTTGCAAAGCTTGCATCCAATCTTCTTCGCTAACACGCCATCCGGCAGAGAACGAAGGGAACCAACGCCACTGAAGATCGGACGGGAATTTAGAAGTACCATCGTAACGCAGGTTGGCTTCCAAAAGGTACTTGTCTTTCAGACTGTAGTTGATACGGCCAAAAAATCCAAGTTGTGATTCCCAGGCTTCGCTTCCGCCAGCAGTTTGAGTACCGGTAGCCAAATCGAACTGAGGATTGTTATAGTCAATCAGTGCCGTTTTTTGCGACCAGTTTGAAGCAACGTCGTAAGCTACCCGGTTCATACCGGCCATAAAATTGAACTTGTGAATTTCGTCTAACGTAAGAGCGTAAGTGGTATTCAGGTTAATTGTTGACCACTTTTTGTTTTGAGCAATACGATAAACACGGTCGGGGTTGGCACCAACTCCGGTGTAGGTTAGCAGGTTCAGTTCGTAAGCTTCCATAGCACCATTGGCCGTTGAAGCCACTTGCTCACCCGCATTGTTTACATAGATACGGCTGCCGCTTTCGTCGTATTTTGGCAATGCCGAACTCCAGCTGTTACGTGCAGTGTAACGTGTTCCGGGGTTTTTGTTAATGTATTCCTGGTTGGCATAAGTATAATCGAAGTTAATATTCCAGTCGTCAACCGGAGTAATAACAAAACCACCGTTCATACTGGTGTAGTTGGTTTCCTGAAATGCTGTGTTAGCCTGTGCAACTTCTGAAACGGGGCTCCTGATCGGGTCTCCCTCTTCTGTTGTTAACGGATAAATCGGGCTCCAGCGGTAAAGGTACAACCACGGGTCGGCAGTCGTAGATGCTGTTGCAAAAGGATATCTTTTTACGCGTTTCGAGAAAATCGATCCTCCGTGAACTTTCAACCAGCTGTTCACTTGCGTTCCAACTTTTATCGAACCGTTGTATCGTTTAAAGTCATCTTCTTTGGCGGTTTTCATCATACCATTTTGGTCGAGGTAACCAAAGCCAATATTAAAGTCGGTATTGCCGGTTTTTCCGTTAACCGAAAGGTTATGTTGCTGACTTGGTGTCCATTCTTCGATCATATAATCGTAAGGGTCATAAGTACGCAAACCCAATTTATATCCGTTGGCATCAACATACCAGTCGCGTCCGTAAAGCATTGGGTCGTTTGGTTTTACAACATCGCCATATTGTTGTTCCCACTGCACTGCTTTTTCGTAGCTGTCGCGGGTAACCTTCCAGAAAGCACCGGTAGCAGTTGCACCAACTCTTTCGGCGGCCAAAATTGAATACTCCAAGGCTTCAACTCCACCCATTTCAATTTTTTTCGAGATGTTTTGGAACGAAAGGTTAGCAGAGTAAGAGATATTTACGCTTTCGGTTGAAGCTCCTTTTTTAGTGGTAATAAGAATTACACCAAAAGCTCCTTTTGCTCCGTAAATCGATGCTGACGCAGCATCTTTCAGTACGGAGATAGAAGCAATATCGTCAGGATTAACCAGCTGGATAGAAGGAATTTCAACGTTGTCGAGCAAAATAAGAGGAGCAGTACCTCCTTCGAAAGATGCCAGCTGACCACGAATTTTCAGAATTGGGTCGGAGCCAACTTCTCCACTCGGAACAACAACGTTCAAACCCGGAGTAAGGCCTTGTAAACCACGACCTACGTCGGGAATTGGTCTTGCTTCCAGTTCTTTGGTATCCACCGATGCAACGGCACCGGTTAAGTTGGTTTTTTTCTGGATTCCGTAACCCACAACAACAACCTCGTCCAGTTCTTCCGACGAAGGTTTTAGCGCGAAATTGTAGGTAGTTGCGTCACCAACAACAACTTCCTGCGATTCCATACCAATAAAACTAACTTTTATGGTGGCGTTAGCACTCACGGTAAGTTGGTACTGTCCGTCAATGTTTGTAACAACACCATTGGTGGTTCCTTTTTCAAGGATCGACACACCAGGTAGCGGTTCATTTGTCGACTCTTCCCGTATTACACCGGAAATCTGACGTTTCTGCGCAAAAACCATAATGCCCATGCACAGAAATAGAATTAGTAATAAGCCTTTCTTCATGATAGATAAGGATTTAAATTAAATTAATGTTTGTTTTCATAATGTTCAAATTCATTACGTGTAACTCAAGATTATGTAAATAAGTAAATTAGTCTTTGCGTGATCAAATAATATCATGGATATGATTTTTTATCACTTACTTTCCATTTCATCGTAAAATGCCTGTAAAATGTTGGTTCTAACATTTAGTTTACCAAGCATGTTTCCCTCTCGCGTTGGGTAAACACGGTTGCTCAGGAAGATGTAAACCAGGTTATAAGTAGGGTCGGCCCAAACAAATGTTCCGGTAAATCCGGAATGCCCGAAACTTTCGGGGCTCGCTCCCGGACATGGATAACTCTGTTCCGGGCTAAGTTCGTTGTTGTTCAGCAGCGGTTTGTCAAAGCCCAATCCCCGGCGGTTGTTATTTTCCGGAAACTGAACACGCGTAAATTCTTTCATGGTCGATTGGCTTACATACTGCTCTCCGCCGTAAGTGCCCATTTGCAGATACATTTGAATTAGTTTTGCCAGGTCGTTGGCATTGGCAAAAAGACCGGCATTACCTGCCACACCGCCAAAAACGGCAGCAGCTTCGTCGTGTACCGTGCCCTGAACCTGCTGTTTGCGGTAGTACGAATCGTATTCTGTAGGGACGATGCGGCTTTTCGGAAATTTATTTAGCGGGTTGTAGGTAATATTGTATGCTCCGAGCGAGTGGTAATAATTGGCATCTAAAAAATCGGTGTAAGCTTGCCCCGACAGGTTTTCGGTGATTTCAGGGATAAGCAGAAATGATAAGCCGCTATAGACATATTTGCCCGGAGGATTCAACTCCGATTTTCGTATATCCTTGTAGATCTTTTTTGTGAAATCGTTTTTTAGAAACAGGTTTGGAGCCACTTCCAACTGATAATCGTGTGTTTTTTGAACGGAATACCAGCGGTTTTTTAGCTGCCCGTTTTTTGTTGTTTCCGACCAGTAATTGATGTAGGGAATCAGCCCGGCCTGATGTGCCAGAATTTCGCGCCAGCCCAAATCTTCTTTGTCCGACGAATGAAATAAACGTTTTTTCCAATCGGGCCAGTAAGCTGAGAATTTATCGTTGATATTGATTTTTCCTTCGTCGCTGAGTTTAAGCACTGCTGCCAGTGCTCCCGATACTTTTGTAACCGAAGCCAGATCGTACAAATCGTTTTCCGAAACCGGAATTCGTTCTTCGTAAGTATGATAACCATAGGTTTTCCGGAATACTATTTTCCCATCTTTTGTCGCTAAAACGCTACAGCCCGGTGTTGCCCGTTTGGCAATGGCATCGCTAACAAGTGAATCGATACGGTGATTCAAACGTGTGCTGTTCATTCCAACTTCTTCAGGAATGGTGTATTTCAAACGAACCGGCTTGCTGATGTTTAGCCCGTTGCCCATTTTGTAGTAGTTGCCAAGCGTAACCGGAAGTTTACCCAAGGCACCAATGCCGCCAAAAATTTGCTGAGCAGCTAACTCCTGTACCAGCGAGTCTTTTTGATAAGCCATAATCAGACCGGCCGGTGGAGTAAAGTCGCGAACTTCGGTTATTGCATACGGACTGGAAAAGAATACAACGATCGACTTTTTATTATTCGATAAATAGTCCAATAAATTTTCGGTTTCGTTGCTTAACCCGTAAGGCCTTTCGGGCTTTGCCTTTTGCAGGCTGCCTACCTGCATCGATCGCCTCGTTTTGCTTTCGTACAAATGCAGGCCGGCAATTACCAGGTTGTAATCCTGAAGTTTTGCTTTAACCGCAATTAATTCCTTTTCCGAAAACTGTTCAGGAAGGAAAAAGTTATCGGTTTTTGTGTACTTCGAAAGCATCTCCTGGAAAGGAGTTACTGTTGACTCTCCAACAGTAAGGCAGGCGATTTTTAAAGTGTCGAGGCGTTTTAGCGGAATGATATCGTTTTGGTTTTCCAGAAGCGTTAACGAGGCCTCAATTAATTTCCTTTTTACCAGTTCGGCTTCAGCACTGTTTAAGTCTTCCATCAGGTTGATACGCGAAACAGGAGCCAGTTTATTTAAACCAGCATCGTATTTTGCAGCCAGTACTTTCCGGCATTTAAAATCTATTTCGTCTTGTGTTAACAGGCCCGACTCAATCGCCTTTTTTATTCCGGCAATTGTTTGTTCTACATCTTTCGGAAATTCCACCACATCGTTACCGGCTTTTAGCGCCAACGCTTCAATTTCGCCGGGTTCACCATAACTTTTGGCACCGGCCATATTCATGGCATCGGTAATTACCAGCCCCTGGTAATTCCATTCATCGCGAAGAATTCCGTTGAGTATTTTCGTTGACAGGCTGGATGGAATGCCTTTTATGCTGTCCAGTTGAGGAACATTTAAGTGGGCGCTCATTACACCGGCAACGCCGTTTTTGGCCAGTTCTTTAAACGGATAGAGCTCAACTGAATCCAGTCGCTCGCGCGTGTAAGGAACCAGCGGAAGGGTAAGGTGCGAATCGGTTTGTGTGTCGCCATGTCCGGGGAAATGTTTGGCAATGGCCAGAATATTATTTTCCTGCAAGCCCTGCATATAAGCAATACCACATGCTGTAACTTGTTTGGGCGATTCGCCAAACGAACGCATCCCGATAATTGGGTTTAGTGGTTGGGTATTTATATCGACAACCGGACCGAGGCTAACCTGTACGCCCAAACGTTTCATTTGTTTGGCCATTTGGGTGGTGGCCTGTTTTATTAATTCCGGACTGTGCGAGGCCCCCATCATCATATTGTAAGGGAAGGGCATTACTCCGGGAAGTCGCATTGCGGCTCCCCATTCGGCGTCCATAGCAACAAAAAGCGGCGTTTGTGCCGATGCCTGATAGAAATTGGTAAGTTCTGCCTGTTTTACCGGATCGCCGGTAAAGAAAATCACGCCTCCCAGGTTGTATTTTTTTATCAGCCCGGCTACTTTTAGCTGGCTGGCAATGTTCTTATCGGCTGCTGTATTAATCCATACCAATTGTGCTATGCGCTGCTCGGCCGTCAGCGATTGAAATACAGAATCTACCCAGTGATTTTTGTCGGTTTCAGCAGGCTGTGTTTGTGCCATGGCAGTTGCTCCGATTACAAAAAACAGAAGTAGTAGTAAGGCCGTTTGTTTCATGTTCCAGATCATTTCTGAATGCTGTTAAAGGATTGAATTGTTAGGGTTTAAACTTTAATGAATATCTTTTTTTGGTAAAGTATTCGGGCAATTATCCAGAAGAAGGCAACATGTGCCAACGCAAAAAGCAGCGAGCCGTTTAGTGGTCCTGCCAGTGGTACAAAAACCTGGTGATAAAGCCAGCTGTTTCCGCTGGTTAATTGACCTTCGTTGTTCGTGAATTTAATGATACGCGAAAGGGTATTGGCCCATAATCCGGAAAGTGCAAATATGAATAGGGGATTCATTCCGAAAGCCACAAAAAAGGATGTCCATTTTTTGTAGGATTTTATATCGATAATCCAAATGAGTCCTGCCAAAACAACAGAAGCCCAGCCTGCAGCATACAACACGTATGAGCTTGTCCATAGCGGTTTGTTGATAGGGAAAATCAATCCCCAGATTAATCCGGCCGCAATACCTGTCAGGCCTGCAACAAAAAGCTGCTTTATTATTTTTGTTTCTTCCGATTTGTGAATAAGCGCACCAGCCATATGACCCAACAATGCAGTAACAATTGCCGGAATGGTACTCAACAGCCCCTCGGGATCGAACGGAATGCCAAAGCCATGATACATATGGTTTTCGCCAAGAATTGCCCGGTCGAAAAGTAGCGTTGCATTGCCTTCCAAACTAAAGGGAGCTTCGTTGCCAAAGTAGTAGAGGATGCCCCAATACAATAAAAGTATGGTTGCAGAAATATACGGTAACCACGATTTTCTGGCCGAGAGCACGATTAAGGATGTTATTCCGTAAACAATTGCTATTCGCTGAAGGACGCCAAGGATGCGCAGTTTTGAAAAATCTCTGGCCCATTGTGGAAATGAATTAAGAAACAGGCCGATAGCAAAAATTAAAATGGTTCGTTTTGCCAGCCGTTTAAACGATTCCTTATTTAAGGTATTTCCATATTTTGAAAATGAAAAGTACATGGAAACTCCCACAATAAACAGGAAAAAAGGAAAAACGAGGTCGGTAGGTGAACACCCGTTCCATACCGAGTGTTTAAGTGGTTGATAGATATGTGACCAACTGCCGGGATTGTTAACAGTAATCATTGCTACTATCGTTAAACCGCGCAGAACATCAAGAGCCAGATACCGTTTTGCTGTTTTCATTAATCGTTTTTTAGGTCATCAGGTTTGCTAACTTTCTTCTGTTCTTCTTAAAAGAAGGTGTTCAAATATAAGGTATTTTTGTAATATGTATTACAAAAATGCAAAAAATCACAATGTCGCATTAGTTTGCAAAAAGATTTAATTGGTTCCTTAATGGTGTCATTGTGTGTTGAAATTGCTTTGTATTTTGTTGAAATGCCTGTTTTTATGAAGTGTCGAGTGGTAGTGTTTTATTTTTAGCCCGGAGTTTACGACTTGTTTAATGTGCCATATAACATGTAATACAAATATTTTGAATGTGTTTGTGCAAATCGTATCACGGTTGTCTGGTTAAAATAACGACAGGTATATAAATGGTGTCAATGCGTTCGCAATTTAATCTTTTGTCCGTGCTCTATGGTAACAATAATTTGTTCAATAAGTCTGCTAACTGTTTTTCTGCGGGTTTCAAATACGCCAAATAATGCTCGACCTGTTTGGCTATACGACTTTTATACTGATTTGTGATAAAAGGAAGTGATAAACAGGATTAAGCTCGGGTGAAAACCGGGGACAGAGCGAAAATAAATCAAAGGCGCATTCAAAAAGCTGTTTAACGCACAATCGTTTTATGCGCCTGGTAATCCGGCTATTTTTATGAAGTGCTGCCGACAGGCTCCACTTGCACATTGTTGCTACTTCCCATAAATCATGAAGTTTTTTTGTGAAAATGAATTGCAAAAAAAAATGGCTGCAAGATTTATCCCGCAGCCATTTTCTATTGATTGATACACTATTGCTCAGCTCTAAAATCGAACCACAGTTTTATTGAGTAACTATCGTCGCCCCAACGTTCGAAAAACATGCCTTTTTTTGCAGTTGGCCCCAATCTGTCGGTTTGGAAAAACTTGGTTCCAATGGCCGGAATCTCGTATAAGAACGAAATATCGCCTTCAGGAAATGCCGGAAAAGTGCCGCCTGCCACGTGTTGTGGTTTTGCCGGTTTAAACAGTGGGAGATACAGGTTTGGCGTTTCCGAGATAATGGTTATCGGGCTTTCGGTTGTTTCCAGTGTTGCCCAGAATAAGTTGCGATGGTAGCCTTTAAACTCCGGGTAAACCATATTTTCAAAGCTTTCGCCGGTTATGGTGTTGTTGTAATCTTTCTCCCAAACACCAATTTCGCTGCCTTTTAAACTTTTTACAATGGCAACCGGCTGCACCTGCACCGGCGACCATATTTCTTTAATGGTGTAAAATCTGGCTTCTTTGTTGAGGAAGAAACAATGCTATCATACGTTTTTAGCCATGAAATATGCAAGAGTAAAGAACGGCCCGCTCCTTAAATAACAAATTTCAACATGAGAATTGCCAGTTTTCTGTATAACGACACTATAAAATGAAATGTTTTTGATGCCCATGTGACAATGCCCGGTTAAAATGTGTTTTGTACTACCAGCGATGTGCTGAGCACATGAAAAAATACGTTTTGTATCTACTCTGTTTATCTGGCGGCGTGCGAAAATCCGTTTGAAACCCTCTTCAGTCACCTGGTGGAGCAAAGAAACGCGTTTGAAACCGTTTTCTGTTAGCTGGGGGCGTAAAAAAACGCGTTTGAAACTAACTTCTGGTACCTGAGGGAGGTTTAAAATCAGTTGTTTACGTTGGTTACTGTTTTTCAGCTTTCGGCAATCCGTTCTCAGCAAGGCTTACAAATAAAGGCCCTGAAGCTATATCGATGTATCGGATGCCAGGCTAAAGCCTGAGGGAGAAATAAACAAACGATGAGATTACTGTTTTTTTGAAAGTATCTTTTTTCCTATCATTGCAATGGTTACAATAATTTCGGAGGGTAATAATGAGGATGAAAAGATACATACTATCAGGCCTGCTTAGCTTGCTGATTACGGGTTTTTCTATAGCACAAAACAAGAACAATGTTCATTTTTATAACCTCAACGACAAATTCGGGATTTCCTTACGCGAAACCAATTCGGTGTGTGGCGACGATGATGGCTTTATCTGGGTGTCATCAAAAATGGGCATCATTCGCTATACTCAGGACGATATCAGAATTTATCAGCTTCCGTATGAAAGCACCAATGTGGTAACTGCTGAGTTAACCTATAGTCAGAATGAACTTTACGTTTATACCAATGCCGGACAAATATTCAAATACAATACTATAAGAGATCGTTTTGAATTGTTGATTAATTTATCGCGGGTGCTTCGAAATCCCTATTTGGGTGTTTCTGCAATGCTTGTCGATCAGGGAAAACGTTTATGGATTTCCTCAACAGCAGGGCTGTTTCATTTTAGCGAAGAAAATGGGCTTAAGGCAACCACGGCGGTAAATAATGTTCTGGCAATGACATGGTATGATAACGAAAACATTATTTATGCTGAACAGGAGGAGTTGAGACTATTCAATATTCAGGAACTGGTTTACAAGCCCTTTTATAAATTTCCAACAGACGATGGGTATAATATTTCAACGTTGGTACACGACGAACAGCAGGATTTTTGGTGGATAGGGACTATGGGCAGCGGGCTTTTTGTGTTTGATAGTAAAGCGGAACCGAAACTTTATCCAATCGAAAATATTCCCGGTCAGCCAATATTGGCAATCGAGAATTTTACAGCATCATCGGTGTTAATTGGTATCGACGGGCAGGGTGTTTGGGAGTTGGATAAAAACAGCCACGATGTTCTTGCCGTTATGAAAGAGAACGCCGACAACATGGGCTCGTTAAAAGGCAATGGCGTTTATGATATTTACCGCGACACGAATAAACGTGTTTGGGTATGTACCTATAGCGGCGGAGTTTCCTATATGGATATGGCCAACCCGGTTATTACTCAAATTAACCATATTGCAAACAACCAAAACTCGCTTGTAAATAACGATGTTAACGCAGTGCTGGAAGACAGTAACGGAAATTATTGGTTTGCCACCAATAACGGAATCAGTTTCAGGAATAACGCTACCGGACAATGGAAATCGTTTTATTACAATAACGAAAAGGATGCACAGGTATTTTTAACCCTAAAAGAAGATAGCCGGGGGCGTATCTGGGCCGGCACGTATTCATCGGGTGTGTATTTGCTTGACAACAAAACGGGGGCAGAATTAAAACACCTGAGCCTTGAAACAACCGGCGGGAAGTTTGGTAATAATTATGTATTCGAAATAATTGACGATCAAAATGGCCAATTCTGGATTGGTGGCGTTCGTGGAGATTTAATCTGTTATGATATTAAAACCGATACTTACAGGTCGTTGTTGAATGTAACGGTGGGCAAGTTGCTGAATTATAAGGAAAACAAATTGTTGATTGGGAACACCAACGGTTTGATTCTGTTCGACAAAAATTCAGGGCGAACCGAAACCATTGTGGAAGGATACATTGTAAACGATATTTTTCTGAAAGATAATGTGGCCTGGCTTTGTACTGTGGGGAGTGGTGTAATTCGATACGATTTTATTACCCGCGAACAGGAGAATTTTACTGTAGATAATGGTTTGCCATCGAACTTTGTGTCGAGTATTCAGTACATGAGCGGTTATTTCTGGATTGGAACCGAGCAAGGGCTTTGTCGTTTAAAGCCAAGCGACCGGTCGGTTTTAACCTTTAACGCCTTGCCGGCAGTAAGCAATGTGTCGTACAATCTGAGGGCCATTCAGGTGCTTGGTGGCGAAAGATTAATGATGGGAACCAACAACGGTGCATTAATTTTTGATCCGAACGAAATTAAACCCGTTCAGAACAGAGGAAGTATTTTCTTGCAGGAACTCAGCGTTTCGGGGCGTTCCATTCGCGAACTCGAATCTCCGTCGCTTACGAAACCTTTAAACGATTTGGAAAAACTATCGTTAAAATATGCGCAAAATACCATAAGCCTCGAAATGTTGCCAATTGGGGTAACATCTCCGGGAGCCCGTTTCTCGTGGAAAATGGAAGATCTTGATGCCGAGTGGACAAAACCCGCCAACAACAAAATTTTGTCGTACTCCAATATTCCAAGCGGAAATTATACGTTGCGGATAAAAATGTACGATAGTTCGAATACCCAGCTTCTTGCCGAGCGCGATATAAAACTTTATGTAATTCCGCCGTATTGGGCCACCTGGTGGTTCCGGATACTGATAATTTTATTTGTTTTTGGCCTGGTAGTTTTCATAATGGTTTATTATATCGAAAACCTTAAAAAAGTACATTCCGAAGAGAAAATTCGCTTTTTTGCCAATACGGCACACGATATCCGTACCTCGTTAACGCTGTTAAAAGGGCCGGTTGAAGAGTTGAACAAAGAGCCCGTGCTAACATCCAAAGGGCACCATTATTTGCATTTGGCTACCGAACAAACACAGCGGCTGTTAAATGTGGTAACACAGCTGATGGATTTTCAGAAATCAGACATTGGTAAAGAACGTATTTCGCTACAAATGGTTGATGTGGTGAAGGCCATTAAAAACCGTGTTATGATGTTTGAATCGTATGGCCAAAGTAAAAATATTGAGATTCATTTTAAATCAAATCTATCGAAGTTTGTTACGGCTATCGACGAAACGCTGATTGATAAGGTGGTTGATAACCTTATTTCGAATGCCATAAAATATTCGAATCCCGATAGCCATGTAAATGTAAGTTTAAATTGTACGGAACACCGATGGGTGCTGGAGGTACAGGATTTCGGAATTGGAATAAGCAAAAAAGCGCAGCGGCAGCTTTTTAAAGAATATTACCGCGCCGAAAATGTTGTGAACTCCAAAATTGTTGGCTCAGGGATTGGCTTGTTGCTGGTGAAAAATTATGTGAATTTGCATGGCGGAAGAATCAATTGTTTCAGCCAGCTGAACGAAGGATCAACATTTCAGGTGCTTATTCCAACCAAAGCGCTCAACGAAGAGCCGGTTGTAAGAGCGAACACTCAGCAAAAAGGTTTGCAGGTGCCGGTAACAAAACAAGAGTTTAGTCCGGTTGTGCCGAATGAAGATGAAGAACCTGAGGCACTAAAAATGAAAGTACTTATTGTGGAGGATAATGAGTATTTGCGCGAGTTTTTGAAAACGGCAATGGAACCGCAGTTTCAGGTTTACCTGGCCAAAAATGGCGTGCAGGCCTGGGAACTGATACAGAAACAAACGCCCGACCTGGTTGTGTCGGATATAATGATGCCGGAAATGGATGGTTTTGAGTTATGCCGGAAAATTAAATCGACTTACGAAACATCGCATCTGCCGGTAATATTGTTAACCGCACTGGCCGGAAAAGCTGAGCAGTTAAAAGGTTTGGGATTAGGCGCTGATGATTATCTCACCAAACCTTTTGATGTTTCTATTTTGCAGCAGCGAATTCGCTCGTTGGTTGGTAACCGGAAGCTCATCAGAGAGAAAGCCATAAAAATTATCAATGGTGGCGATGATTCTGTAATTGTAGAGAACGAACTCAACGATAAGTTTCTGAAACGAATGGTAGAAGTTATTCATGAAAATATGGCCAATGCGCAATTCTCTAAAAAAGATTTTGCTTCGGCTATGCATGTTAGTCCGTCGTTACTGTACAAAAAAGTAAAATCGCTCACCGATCAGTCGCCTACTGATTTTATCAAGATGGTTCGTTTAAATCATTCGCTCGAGTTGTTGCGTACCAAACAATATAACATTACGGAGGTAAGCGAACTTTGTGGTTTTGCCAGTGTGGGGTATTTCAGCACTGTTTTCAGGAAACATTTTGGCAAATCGCCCACGCAAATGATCGGATAAATATTTTTGTACGTGCTGCTACGTACATTTTTCTTGTTATACTATTAAAATTGTTTGTTTCAAGCGGTCCGTCAGCTGACGGATAGAACTCGCACCTATTTTAATATTCCTCTTTGATGTAATATTTTACATGCTTGTTTCATATTTTCTCTGCCGCCGGAGTTGAAAAATCTGTTCTCTGTAGGACAAAGTGTAAAAAGGCTTAATGAGTGAATGAAAGGCTCATCAGGTTATGTGTGATTGCATAATACGCTTTGCTCGTCCTTCTGCGTGGCTGAAATTTTCAGGAATAAAATAGTTTGTTTTTAAGGTTGATTGGAGGGAAAAATGAAGCCATCTGGCTGAAAACTGTATTTCGGGTTGGCTTCCGGTTTCCCTTATTTTATTGAATTTGTTAAAAATGTAACATTTGGTACAAAATTTATGTACGATTCTAAAGAAATTTACTGCATAAAAGATCGATTAACCAATTGCTATGTTAAAACAACTACTTCCGCCAAAAAAATGGCAGCTTCCGGTAATTTTCATTTTAAGCATATTTGCGGGTCTGGTTTTGTTTCTGCTTTATGTTTCAAAAGCACATTCATATCTCAGCGACCGACCTGAAACCTGTACCAATTGCCACATAATGGCGCCGCAATACGCTACCTGGACACACAGCTCGCATCGTGAGGTTGCCCACTGCAACGACTGTCATGTTCCGCATAACAACGTATTTAACAAATATTATTTTAAAGCAAAGGATGGTTTGCGCCACGCTACAATTTTTACCTTGAGGAAAGAGCCTCAGGTAATTTATATACATGAAGAAGGTGCTGAAGTGGTGCAAAATAATTGTATCCGCTGTCATCAGAAATTGTTGGAAGATCCCAAACTGGTTGGGAATGTAAAAGCACACAAAGCACATCGCGAAGACCGGCGTTGCGTTGAATGCCATCGCGAAGTTCCGCACGGCCGGGTTAACAGCATTTCGAGTGTGCCTAATGCACGTGTTCCACTACCCGCGAGTCCTGTACCGAATTGGATAAAACAATACATAAAAAATAACTAAAACAGAATCATGAGTACAAAACAAAAACTAACCGAGAAACGCCCCTGGTTGGCGTGGATATTTTTTCTGGCAACTGTTGTTGTGGTTTTCTTTCTTGGCCTGCTGGCCTCTTCAATTGTTGAAAGAAGAACGGAAGCTGCTTACGTTAATGTTCCAAAAGCTGAAATTGGCAAGTTCGAACCACGAAACGAAGTGTGGGGACAGAATTATCCCCGCGAGTATCAATCGTATTACGGAACGGCTGACACCAGCTACCGGAGTAAATACAACGGTAATACCATGATCGACATGCTTGAAGTTGATCCAAGACTGGTTGTTCTGTGGGCCGGTTATGGCTTCTCGAAGGATTACAATCAGGGACGAGGCCATTATTATGCAATAACCGATATTCAAAATACCTTGCGCACCGGAGCGCCAAAAACGCCAACTGACGGGCCGATGCCTGCAACCTGTATGACTTGTAAAAGCCCGGATGTTCCGCGGCTGATGAACGACAGGGGTGTGGCTGCATTCTACACCGGAGCCTGGGCCGAACTGGGAGCCGAAGTGGTAAATCCGATCGGTTGTGCCGATTGTCACGACAACGAAACGATGAACCTTACCATTACACGTCCGGCTTTGGTAGAAGCTTTTGAACGCATGGGTAAAGATGTTACAAAAGCCAGCCATCAGGAAATGCGTAGTTTGGTATGTGCTCAATGCCATGTTGAATATTATTTCGACAAGAAAAAAGTGGAGGGCGCACAATACCTTACTTTTCCCTGGGATAACGGCTTTAGTGTTGAAGCCATGGAGGAATACTACGACAATTTGGAATTCAGCGACTGGACACACGCCTTGAGTAAAGCGCCAATGCTGAAAGCACAACATCCGGGCTATGAAATACATTCAACCGGAATTCATGCTCAACGCGGAGTGTCGTGTGCCGATTGCCACATGCCATACAAAAGCGAAGGGGGGCAGAAATTTACCGATCACCACATGCAATCGCCGTTAAATAATATAGCCAACTCGTGCCAGGTTTGTCACCGCGAAGAAGCCGGAACTTTGCTGGCAAATGTTTACGAACGCCAGGATAAGATTATTGAAAACCGCGATAAGTTGGAAGAGCTGCTGGTTCGTGCTCATGTTGAAGCTAAAAAGGCCTGGGATTTAGGTGCCGGCGAAACACAAATGCAGGACATTTTGATGGGAATTCGTCATGCGCAGTGGCGCTGGGATTATGCCGCAGCCAGTCACGGAGGATCATTCCATTCGCCTGTAGAAGTAGGACGCGTAATTTCAACAGGTATTACCATTGCCCAGGAAACACGAATTGAATTAGCACGTTTACTCGCAGACCTTGGGCATAACCACGCAATTCCATATCCTGATATTACAAGCAAAGCTAAAGCCCAGGAGTTTATTGGCCTGGATATGGAAAAATTGAACGAAGAAAAACAGGATTTCCTAAAAACCATCGTACCCAAATGGATGAAGGAAGCCGAAGAACGTGAGAAAACTTACGACGCTGTTGTAGAGTTGCAGGAGTAATAAAACTTAAATCCGGAAATCATGAATAATTCCAGAATTACCATATTGGTAATAGTAATTATGTGCGTTTCTTATGCTGCAAAAGCACAGTTTTCGCTATCGGGAGAATACAGGCCGCGAACCGAATTGAGCCGGGGCTACAAGTCGCTTGCCATTGAAGACCAAAAAGCATCGCTGATTACCTCGCAACGTACAAGGTTAAATGCCATGTTTAAAAACGAACACATTGTTACCAGTCTGGTTTTACAAGATGTGAGGCAGTGGGGGAGTCAGCTGCAATTGGTGGGCAACGAAGACTTTGCACTTTCGGTTCACGAGGCATGGGCCGAGGTGTTGTTTACTCCTCAGTTTTCGTTAAAAGCAGGCCGGCAGGAAGTGGTTTACGACGACCACCGCATTTTTGGAAATGTGGGCTGGGCACAGCAGGCACGCTCGCACGATATGGCTATTCTTAAATACGAAGACGATATTAAGCTCCACCTGGGAATTGCGCATAACGAAAACAGCGATATCACCGATAATATTTACAATGGGCCCGATGCCTACAAAGACCTTCAGTTTCTGTGGTTCAATAAGAGCTGGGAGAGCAGCGCATTGAGTTTGATGCTTTTAAACAATGGAGTTCCGTATATGCAAGCGGATGAACAGAAAAACCGATACAGCCAGACCATTGGCGGAAGATATACCACCCTTGTTGAAGAGGTGAAACTGGCCGGTAACCTTTATGTGCAAACCGGGAAACACGTTTCAGGGGCCAAAATAAGTGCATTAAACTTATTGTTTGAAGCGGCATATAAAAACTTTGTTGCAGGCTATGAACGTCTTTCAGGAACCGATTACAACGAAACGGAAAAATATGAATCGTTTACGCCACTTTACGGAACCAACCATAAATTCAATGGTTTTATGGATTATTTTTATGTTGGCAGTCACATTGGTTCGGTGGGATTAAACGATATTTATTTGAAATACAAGTACACGAAAGATCAGTTTGTGTTTGATGCCCATTTGCATTATTTTGGAGCCGCAGCTGCAGTTGCTCCTGACGCATCCAATTATTTGGGCACCGAGCTCGACCTTTCCGGAAAATGGATCGTAAATCCGTTCACCTCAATTACGCTTGGATATTCAACGATGTTTGCAGGCGATTCGATGGAAATTCTGAAAGGTGGCGATAGTTCGGTGGGTCAGCACTGGGCTTACCTGATGTTATCTGTTACACCGTCGTTTATAAAGTAGCTTGGAGAGAACGGAAGTTTATTGTATTTCAAATTTTTATTAATGAAATAGCGAAGCTTTAATTTTTCGTTTATTTACTTAGGTATTACTAAAGCACTAACATTCTTCATGTTAGTGCTTTATTGTTTTTTGATCAAAAATTGTATGTAAAATAGTGGAGCTGGCGGGAGTCGAATAATATGGGTATTGGACACTAAATCAGTTATTTATGGAAGGGCGAATTTGAGTGTTAACCGAATTGTTCACCAGCGTTGTTTTTACATTTATTTTGGTACTAATTATTACGTTTTGAATATTTCATTATACCTCATTTCAATTTGATGAACTTCGGTTTCTGATAAAGCTTCAAACTCTTTTTCTCTTGCGCGTTTAGAAAGTTCTCCATTGTTCTGTTCTAAAAATCGAACCAATAATGCTACCATTTTATCCGGCATTTCAAATTCATCATCTACAAAACGTTTGAACTCATCGTAATGTCCTAGATAGGATACCTCCGAAGGTATAATATTTTCAATGGTATCGATTACACAATCGTAAAGAAATTCCGCTTGAGGAGTTATATCGAAGTAACGGTAATAGTCAATAGTATCATTTAATACCTCAATATTATGGTCTTCAGTTTCTCTCCATTCGATATAATCTAAAAGAGGATGAGAATATTTCTCCAGTATTATTCGGTAATCATCAATATGGTCCAGTATTGAAGCTGAAACCGGAAATATTATACCTTGTTGTGAGAAATTCTTCTTAGCCAGGGTATGATGAATTAAGTACCGGTGAATCCTGCCATTCCCGTCTTCAAATGGATGAATAAAAACAAAGCCAAAAGCTATCATCGAAGCAGCTAGAACTGCATCAAATTCATCTTCTGTTAATAGTTTGTTTGTAGTAATCAGACCAGCCATTAAGGTTTCAATATCTTGCCATCTTGCTGAAATATGCTCTGGTATAGGCTCTCCTGTGGTTCTATCATGTTCACCAACAAAACCTCCCTTTTTTCGAAAACCCATTTCAACGAAGCGGTCGTTTTCAATAACGATTTGTTGTAGTCTGGCCAGTTCTTCAAAACTTAAATCTTTACTGCCTGCTTGCCCTATGGCTTGTCCCCAGCGGGCAGCACGTTTCGCCTTCGGACTTTCTCCTTCAATTGTAAATGATGCTTTGGAATCTTTCAGTAATAGAAATGAAGAAGCTCTTTGTAAGATATCTTTATGTATATCGTTTAAATATAGCCTGTTTTTTTCAGAAAATTGGGTTTGGATATAATTTTCAAGTTTTGGTGTTTTTCTGACTAGTGGGCAAAACTCCGGAGTTCCGGGTAGATTGTTAATTACTAAGTGTCGGGTAGATTTTTCACCCAATACAGCAAATTGAAGTTTTTCATCAACCAAAGGAACATAACTTTTCCGGGTAAGGTCTTCTTTCCCCTCTAACTGCTTCCCTGTAATCCATTCGATTAAAAACCATATTCTCCTGCTGTATTGACCGGTTGGTTCAATATTAACCAGGTTTTTTAATTGTTCTGCTGAATAATGCTGAGTAATCTTTCTATATACCAGGAGGTTGATACCTTCATATTTCAGTGCAAAAACCAATTGTTTGTACAAGGATTCAATTTCTGTCATTTCAGAATTATCCTCAGGTAGATATGATTTGGGAAGTACTCTCCAATTATCGGTTTCGTAGTTTTTATTCTGGTTACATACCAAAGTAATTTGATAGGGAATTGGAATTGGTAGTCTTAATTTTTCGATGATTGCAGCGTAGCCAACTATATAGCCTTTTTCAGGACACTGTTTCCCATGAAAAATAGGTGCGATCTGAGAAAAATGGGTGCTATTATTCATTTTTGTATAATTTCAAGTGCAATATATAAATAAAATAAGTGCAATGCAATAATTATGGGTGTAAATAATGGTGTTTGGATAAAAATAGGTGCTAATTTTGATTGGGTGTGCTTATCCAACTCTATTAAAATAAAGTTACCTGTATCAGATCTGATACAGGTAGTGCGACAGGAAGAGGGACAGCTACTGATACCGGAAGTAATACTGGAAAAATTGTAGTAAATGAATTAGCATTACAAATTATCTGTTTCTTCCCGTGCCGCAGCCATTTCCACTGACCGGCTCCAACGCTCCCTGATCCCGTTCGCTTACTCACGGAGAACGGTCGCTTTTTCCGCCGTTACAGTGAAAAACGCCTTCAGGCACCACACGTAAAAGAGCCATCCTTTCGTTTCACTGCAGTCTTGCACTTTTCTTTAGCCCGCCCACAAATAACGATTTTACAGGTTTTAAAGCTTTTACAGGTGGAAAAACAAAAAAGAAACCCAAGATAGCCGGCCTCCCCACAAAGCCCACGCTTGGAAAAATGCAAGATCAAGGTGAATGCCCCGGATTAGTAATATTGCAGGTAAGTCTAATTTGTTTACAGGTATCCGTGGCAATCCTGCATTTTATCCACGGCCGTCAACACTCCGGCTTTCTTTTCTTTTTTTTCCTTTTTTCGTTTCTTTTGAGGAATGTTTTATTTGTTCAAATAAAATCAATTCAGATTCTTTATTTCCCAAAATATTTATAGGATTGAATAACAACACTCAAAAAGCAGACACTTTTTATTACAATCAATTTACATTTGTTACCTTGCAATAGTAAGAAACACATATCATTAATTAGATTCAATAAAAACCACGGAATTACAGAAGTTTTAGTTCCATTTATAGTCAGCTGATAAAAAGAGATGCACTCCAAATATTTTGAAAATATCGTAATTTATTTATCCGTTTTACTGGGGTGTCTCATATTGGGCATTCTTGCAAGAATGTTTGCCATAAGTGTTGGAGCAGATGAGTTTACTGCGAACATTGTTTTTGTCGCCGTTACTTTGTTAGGAATCCTGGTTTATGGTTTGCTTTCAATTTTCATAAAAGACCTGTTCACTCTTATTAAGCAATGGTTTTTCCCAAAGGAGAAACTAGTAAAAGAGCCTATCGAAAAATCTAATGATTCGGCCAGGATCGATAAGATCAGGACCGAGCAAAAACAGCTGGTCGCAGATCAGGAAAATAATAAGAAAGCAATCACACTTAAATACACACAAACCGCTTTTGCACCCTATACCTCCGATAAAGATTTAGTCCTACTTTCCCGAAATATAACATCTTATGCCGAGAAGAAGCCGATCAGTGAAATTCAATCGGTAGAAGTCAAAAAATTAACCAGCCTTGACCTGTATCATTTCGGCTGGAATATCTGGAACCATTTCAGGATTGGCAATCAGCTGCAAATGGCAGCCTTTCTTAAAAAAGTCTTTCCTTCAATTCTTGATGGGGTGGAAACAGAAACTATCAAACGGCATTTAAAAGATGACGAGCAGAGAGGTATTATTCAAATCAGGAAAGATCTTTCCGAAGAATAAGCACAAATAAGAATCATCATCCCCTGTGTTTTTGAAGTGTTTCTTCTGTGTTTTTACGACACAGGAAAAACACTGGCTTTATTTGCTCCATAACGATTAAAAAACATAGTTATGGATGTCAATGAAATTTCTTTTGAAAATTTACCAAAAGCAGTAGCCCACCTGGTTACCGAAGTGGCGGAATTAAAAGTGCTGGTTGAAAAAGGTCAGACACCGGTCGAAAATAAAAAACGTATTCCGATCGGGATTGACCAGGCATGTAAGATCATCAAAAAAGCCAAACCAACCGTTTACACGCTTGTGCGCAAACGTATGCTTCCCTGTTACAAAAACGGAAAACAACTCTACTTTTTCGAAGACGAATTACTCGAATGGATCACCAGTGGCAAAAAGAAAACACTGCAGGAGATTGAAAACGAAGCAAAAGCCGGATTCAGAAAGCGTTCGCAAGTGAAAGGATAATGAATATGTTTGAGTTGATTAACAACTTCTGGTGACTGGATGAACAGCTAAATTTTACCGGAAATGAAACCCGGTTGTATTTTTTTTGCTTCATGTGGCCAACCGTTCACGATGGCCGGAATGGATCGAATATGCCGACAAACGACTGGCAGCCAATGCCAATATTTCTTTGCAGGTACTGAAATCGTCCCGGGGACAGTTAAAGGAAGCGGGATTGCTAGATTATGTTCCCGGGGGTGGATTTAGGATTAAAACTAAGTATCAGATTCTGACACCTAGGTCTACACTTAGGTCTGACCTTAGACTCTCACCCTATTATATAAAGACTAAAGACAATAATACAAAGACAAAGACGAATGGAAAAGGGAAAGGATTTGTCCACACAGGAAGTGATTTCGACTAAGCAGAAATTTTGTGATGTATTGCTCAACGATGCCCAAAATATAATTGCCGGTGAAAAAGAAAAAATGCGCCGCCGCCGATTAATTTTTCCTTTTGAATATGCTGAATTTCAAAATCTGATAAAAGCATTCGGGAACACGTGCCTGGCTCAACGAAATCAGGACCGGAATTTTGTTATCGATAAATTCAACGAGCCGGTGATAAAACAACTTTACTTGTACGTTACCGGTAATTCTTCTTTCACCGGAGATCTCGCAAAGGGATTGTTATTGCAGGGAAAATACGGATGTGGCAAAACAGTTTTGCTCGAAACCTATTCCATGCTTCACAACCATATCGTCAGAAAATTGAGTTTGAATTATCCGGTGCTTCGGTTTGTCAAATCCGTTCAACTCCAGGAGCAGATTAAAGAGCAGTCCATGGAAATGTTTGTCAAAAGGCCTTTGATCATTGATGAATTCGGAAGGGAATCTAAAACGGTCATGGATTACGGAAATATCAGCCGTCCAATTTCTGAATTATTAAGCCTCAGAAGTGATGTCGGGACGATCACCCATGCCACTTCAAATTTTACATTCAAGACCCTTTCTTCCGATGAATTCTACGGAGGAATGATTGGCGACCGGCTAAAAACCATGTTCAATTTTATCACGCTGCAGGGAGAAAGCAGAAGAAAATGATTCAATAAAAATTGACTTTTAAGGTAGGCAGTTTGGAAGTTCTCCGACCAAAGAAGACCTCTAAAAATCACTAAGAAATAACTACGGGGGGAGGGGACTGCAAGATGTGTTTTTATTACCATAAAAACCTTCGGTATCTTGTCTGGCAGGAGCCCCTGGTTTTGACCACACCAACATGCAGTCCCCTCCCCAAAAAAGCAAAACAAAAGTAAATATGCGACCAAAATTACCGGAGCACGAAAAACGAACCGAGATTATCCGGCTGCTTCTCACGAAAGAGGAAAAGCAGCGACTGGATAGTTTGGTGCGTACCGGGAAGTTTGGCTGCCGGAGTGATTATATACGCTTTGCCATATTTCGGAGATCAGTGAAGAAAGAAGTTCGCTTAGATTCGGAGACAAAAGAACGGTTGACTAATTTGGACTATGAATTGAATAGGATTGGTGTGAACCTGAACCAACTCTCAAAGAAGATGAATTCCTTTTCAGCATACAATGTTGGAGATAATGACCGGCAACTACTCAAACAGGCTTTTCAGATGATGATGCAATGCCTGGCTTTTTTACAAAAACACCTGCGCTAAATTTTTTACTATGGTAATTGTAATCCATCAATCCGGCAATACGCAGAATGCTTTATTTTACAACGAAAAGAAGGTAGAACAGAAAAAGGCACATTTCTATAAAAGTGGGAATACGCCAACCATAAATCCTTTTGCCGGAACAAAACACGACCGGCTGAATACCCTGAAAGAGATTGAGGAAAGGAATACCCGGGTGAAAAAGAAAGGTTTGCATATTTCTGTAGATCCAACGGTAACGGATTTGGTGAAACTGGGAGATAAGGGAATCCGTACCGAAATCGGAAACTTTATGGAACACATGGGTTATGGAAATCAGCCTTACTTTGTGTATAAGCATTCAGACCTTGACCGGACACACTTTCATATAGTTTCTACACGAATTGATTGCGAAACAGGGAAGAAGATCAAAGACAATTATGAGAAGGCGAAAACGCAACGTTTTATCAAATCCCTGGAGCAAAAGTATGATCTCTCCAAAGAACAAAACCAGGTACAATCGAATTTAAGATTTTCTGCAGTTAGTAGAAACCTGAAACAAAACCTGGAAAGTTTGTTTTACCAGTTAAATCAAATGGAATCCATAACCACCAAGCAGCTTTACGATAAATCGCTTGAGCTTTTTAATGTGGAGGTTAGGAGATCAGGAAGGGGGCACGTTGTTTTTGTCACGGATGGAGACGGGAATTCGATTCGGTACCCGATTAGGCTTTCCAAGTTTCAGGAACGGCCTCGATTTTATTTATCGGCAAAGGCTGAGCAGGAACTACAAATGCAGCCACAGGTGATTGATCAATTTCAGTTGGCGCAATGGGCGAGAGATATGAATCGGTTGGTGGAGAAAAGTAAAGGGCGTAAAAAGGACCCACATATGAAACATAAGGTTAAGAATAGAGATAGGGGTATGAGCCGTTAATATTTTAAGTTTATGTGATTTTTTTATATCTGGGCTAACAGCTAATATTCCTGAAAATAGATCTTGACTAACTTATCAACCAACAATCTCATCAAAATGCTCCAAAGCCCAGTTTACCATCATATCAACAGCAGGCATAAATTCTTTTCCGGTTTTGGTAAGCGAATACTCAACACGTGGAGGAATCTCTGCATACATTTTCCTGTTGATTAATTTATCCTCTTCCAGCCTTTTCAGTGTACTCGAAAGCATTTTTTGCGAAATATCCGGAATGGCTGCATTTAACTCCTTGTAGCGCATAATACCGTTCTGATTCAGCGTGCCTAAAATTAAAAGCGACCATTTATCGCTCATCCGGTTTATAATATTTCGGATGGGACAGGTGGGGTAAAGCGGATCTAATGTGTGCATAATTACTGTTTTTAATTCATCACAAAACTAATCAATAATCTCTTTTAGAGAGTAAGGAAACCATGATAATGTTACCATTTGCAAGAAGATTAACTTTTCTGAAAATATTTTCAGGTTTTAAATGTCTGGTAATCTGTAATTCTAACCTCCCGGTTAGGTAACGAACCTGTTTGCACAGGTGTAACCCGATACCGAAATTTGAAGTATTCAAACAATAAAAAATAACGATGTTATGAAAAATCTAATAGTTAAAAATGTAGAAACTTTGGAAGGTCAGCTAATCGACCGCGAAGGAAATCAGTTTACTCAAAAAACCATTATTCCCGACGAAGAGACTTCAAAGTGCAGAGCCAATTTTGTGGAAGTGGAACCTGGAAATTACGCTTACGGTTACCATTACCACGAAGCCAACGAAGAGGTATTTTACTTTATTAGTGGAACAGGAGTGGTTCGCACAATCGATGGCGAAATAGATGTAAAAGCCGGTGATGTAATCGGATTCCCAACCGGCGAAAAAGGAGTACATGTTGTGCTGAATAAATCGGAAAACGAAAAACTCGTTTATATCGATTTTGGAACAACCAGTCTTCCGGAAGTGGTTCATCTTCCCGATTTTAATAAAATAATGGTGATTAGTGAAGAAGTAAATGGTATTTACGATAAGTAGTTTTTAACAAGCTTTTCCAAAGTTTCAAACTTTGGAAAAGCTTATTGCCTGAGTTTTGTAAAAGCTGTTTTAAATTCTGATAAACTTATAAATATGAAAAAAGGATGGTTCATTTTCGTCGTATCAATATTAGTGGCTACTGTTCTGAACACACAAAAAGCCGCCGCTTTTGATAAAACTCAAAAGGATATTGAGGCTGTAAAGAATGTAATTGAAGCGTACAAAAAATCCATTAACCTGGCCGACACTACACTGGCGGCCACATTTTGGCTGACGACTTCAGAAGCCAGTTTTATTCACCCCAAAGGGCACGAAAAAGGCTGGGAAGAAATAAAATCAGGTATCTACGGAATGTTTGGAAGCCGTTTTTCCAAACGGGATTTAAAAAGTTATAATGAAACCATTCAGTTATATGGTGACATGGCAGTTGTTGAATTTTACTGGATTTATGATGCTGTCTTTAATGGAGAGAATCCGGAATCAATGCAAAGTAAAGGTCGCGAAACACAGGTATTGAAAAAGATTGGAGAAGAATGGAGAATTGTTCATGTACATTATTCCGGCATGCCAAAAAACGGAGAAAGGGAAGGGTTTTAATTGACTATTGTAAATAAATAAAAAGAACTGCTATGAAACGAGCATGTAAAAAAATTACACCCATGAGTATAATTAAAATTCATGCGAGTTCCATGCTATACCTTTGAAAACAAACAAGTTTAATAGTATGAAAAAATATCAAATTATTTTCGTCTTGATTTTAATCGTTGGCTATAGTTATGGCCAGGGATTTAAACAACTCGATTTTAAGAAGCAAACTTTTGAGCTACATAATGTAACGGGAGAAGTTATCAAATTTCAAGGTAAAAAAGTATTAAAACTCGAGCGCGATTTAGAAGCATTGCCTTTTGATGAACATAACCTGGAAGCCACAGTGGATGACCGTCATTATGCTCGTCTGATAGATATCGATGATTTTGAAAATGGTACCATTGAGGTAAAAATGTATAGCCAATTACAAGATCCGGCTTCTTATCCGGGTATTGCCGGTTTTATTGGAGTTTATTTTAGAATTGCGGAAGACGATTCGGGATGGGAATCCATTTATGTGCGTCCCAAAGTTGGCAGAGCAACTAATCAACGATTAAGAAATCACACGGTTCAATATTTTTCTTACCCTGATTTTAAATTTGACACTTTACGTAAAATAGCTCCTTTTGAGTATGAAGGTTCTGCTCCTGTGGCTTTAAACGAGTGGATTACAATGCGAATTGAAGTTAATGGTGAATCTGCAGAAATGTTTGTTAATGATTTAAAATATTCCTCGTTTGTAGTGGACAAAATGTTGGGTAAAACTAAAAAAGGGTATGTTGGGCTTTATGTGGATGTAGGTACAATCGGCTATTTTAAAGATTTGAAAGTAACTCAAAAAGCCTGCAAAGAAGTCGAGGATAATAGTGAAAAGATAAATGATATTTAAATGAAAAATACTGTCAGGGGAATGAACCTGGCGTGGGGGTAATACTGAAGTAAAAGTTTAAATCTAATGGAATAATTATGCTGTCAAGAAACACACGCTACATTTTCACAAAAACCACACGTCCTTTTTTAAAAACCACACTACGTTTCTACAAAAACGTAGTGTGGTTTTTATATACTTCCGAAAAGCCCTGTTATCAAGCATTTTCGTACTTCAGGTTTTTAAACTTTAAGAATCTTCTTTATTAAATGGCTGATGATAGTAGCGATCGCCGGTTAATTTATACAAAGCGTTTCCGAGTGCGGCAAAAATGGGAGGAAACGGAGGTTCGCCCAAACCTGTTGGAGCGATCTCATTTTGCACAAAATGAACATCAATTTTTTTAGGCGCCTCGTTGTACCTGATCATTCGGTACGAATCAAAATTATCCATATCCGGTGCTCCATCTGTAAATGTTATTTCGCCATACATCGCACATCCAATTCCGTCCACAACAGCTCCTTCTACCATATTTACAGCGGCATCGGGATTTACAACAATGCCACAATCCATGGCACTGACCACATTTTCCACCCGGGGCTTACCATTTTCCATTACCACATCAACCACGTGTGCTGCATAGCTGTTGTGACAGAAATACGCTGCTACGCCGCGCTTACGACCCGAGTCATTTTGTCCCCAACCGGATTTCTCACGAACCAGTTCGAGCACTCCTGCATAACGGGCTGCATCGTAATCGTTACGTTCGCCCACCGGGTTTTCCTGTGCCTTTTTAAATAAATCGAGACGGAACTGAATGGGATCCTTGCCTGCAGCTTCGGCCACTTCGTCCAGAAACAGCTGTTCTGCTGGTCCTATAAAATTAGATCCTGGCGCACGAAATGCACCAATTGTAATATTCGAGTCAACGGTCCAGGCTTCAGCCAGGTAATTATCTACTGCACCGGCCGGAAATCGATTGGCATGCAAAGGGCTTTCAGGAACTCCGCCGGCTTTTACATGAAAAGCAATCATATTATTATTGGCATCTAATCCGGCACGGAAAGTAACGTAGTAAGCCGGGCGAAACACACCAAAGCGGGTCGTGTCTTCGCGCGAATAAACCAGTTTTACCGGCGCTTTTACTTGTTGTGAAATTACAGCCGCCTCGGTTGCATAGTGATTATATGCACGACGTCCGAAACCACCACCCATTCGAGTTATTTGAACATCAATTTTTTCGCGTGGGATGCCCAGTCTTGCTGATATCGTACCTTCAACAAACTCGGGTGCCTGCGAAGGGCCGATCACTGTTACCATATCCTCTGTAACATCAGCATAAAAGTTTATGGGTTCCATCATAAAGTGGCCCAAAAATGGAGCAGTATAGGTGCTTTCGATGACTTTAGCCGCATTTTTAAATGCTTCATCCGGATTACCATCTTTGCGGACTATATTCCCCGGTTTGGCAGCTGCTTCTTTCATTTTAACCATGTGATCGGCAGTGCTTTCAAGACCCGCAGGAACAGTTACCTCTTGAGATCCTCTGAAACCTCCGGCGGTGTATTGATAGTCTGAGAATGGTTCCCATTCCACATTCAACATCAGCTTGGCATTCATCACTTCCCAGGTTGAATTTCCAACAATGGCTACTAATTCCGTGAAAGCATTGGTATCAAACATATTTTGTTCGTAATCGTCGTTGTATGATTTAAACGAAAAAATATCCTTAATCCCAGGCATTGTTTTGGCTTCAGTGGCATCGAATGATTTTAATTTCATGCCAAATGCCGGAGGAATAGCAACCGTTGCTATCAGCATTCCTTCCTTCTCCACATCCAGACCAAACAATGGTTTTCCGGTTACAATGTCTTTACCATTTACATTTTTCTTGGATTTACCAACGATTGTAAAATCTTTTGGCTCTTTCAATTCTACTTCTGTTGGAACAGGTATCTGTGCGGCCGCCGAAGCAAATTCGCCATAACCCGCCTTTTTACCACTACCGGTATGTTGAAGCATTCCGGCAGCAGTGGTAATTTCAGCCACAGGAACATCCCAGGCTTTAGCAGCAGCTTCGCGAAGCATCTGGCGTGCAGCAGCACCTGTGGTACGGAGCATTTGCCACGAACTTCTCAATGCCTGACTTCCTCCGGTAAACTGACGTTCGAATCGTGCAGCATCGAAAGGAGCCTGTTCAACCATCACGTTTTTCCAATCTACATCCAGTTCTTCGGCAATTACCATGGGCATTGATGTCATTACACCTTGTCCAAACTCCGGATTTTTCGACATGATAGAGACTACACCATTTTCGCCAATTTTAAGGTAGGCATTGATTTCGAACCATTCGTCGGGTATTTCCAGTTCGTTTGCAGAACCGGGTTTACACGACGCCAAAAGATTAAAGCCCAGCATTAAACCTCCACCTGCCAGAACAGTACTTTTTATAAATGATCGTCTTCCGAACTGTATTTTTGCTGTTGTCATTTCTTTGTTTTTAGGTTAAATTATGAATTGGAAGCTGTTTTTATGGCTTGCTTAATTCGGGTGTAAGTTCCACAGCGACAAATATTTCCACTCATCGCTTCTTCAATTTCCTCATCGCTCGGATGCGGATTTTCTTTGAGAAGTGCAGCAGCCTGCATAATTTGTCCGGGTTGACAATAACCGCATTGAGCTACATCATGTTCGAGCCAGGCTTGCTGAACCGGGTGATCTCCATTTTCAGAAAGCCCTTCGATGGTTGTTATTTCTTTATCTCCAACCGAATCGACAAACGTTATACATGACCGTACTGCCTGCCCGTCGAGATGAATCGTACATGATCCGCATTGTGCCACTCCGCAACCATACTTGGTGCCTTTCATTTTTAAATGATCTCTGAGTACCCACAACAGGGGCGTTGATGGATCAACATCTACCTGATGTTGTTTCCCATTAATTCTCAAATTGAATTGTGCCATAAGAATTCAGATTATATAAGTTATCATCAGCAGTTGCATAAATCTAACTGATTATTTATTAATGTTCAAGAACATGCGTATCTCGCACACTGCTAAATGTTAGAGCAAGGAGTTTCCAGCCTGTACCTTGTTTTTGAAAGACTTCAGTTACAGTAAACTCAACTTCTACATCATTTCCCCGAACATTGGAGGCAAGGGTAATACGGCTCCATATAATTGCCGTTTCCCCGGAAACTTCCACCGCCACATCATGAACAGTAGCTTTTCGATACCAGATACTTCCGGTTTTTATGATTTCAAGCTCTCTTTCTTTTCCCCATGTTCCGCTCATGTGGACAAATTTCGACTTGTCGTCAAAGAGACTGGCAAGATTGTCCACATCTTTGTCAGACATCCACTGCCATTTTTGTTTGGAAAGATTAATAATTTCCTGTTCAACTTCAGAAGTCTGTGCGAATGACAATTGCACACTCATAATAATTAGTGATAATCCCAAAAAAAGTGTTTTCATTTTAATAATTGTCTTATTAGTTATTACAGTAGATTGGACACTTAAAACCTTCTTGTTATTAATGCTTAATTGATTTATGTGTAAATCATAACTATTTGTATAACAAATGCTTATGCATATTGTTCGTCCGTTTTGAATTTCAACGATTTACAGATTTTTATATCCTTTATTAATTTCTAAAAATAGCCATGGAGTGCCGGCTGAAAGCACCTCATGGCTGTACTTTTTTACTCAGCTACTTTTACGCACAACATTCGTTTCTGGTCACGAATCAACAGTTTCCCATCGACCAGCGCAATCGGAGCCCAGTTTTGCCCTGTTTCAAGCATCTCGGCAGAAGCCAATGGCTTAAATCCTGAAGGATCAGGCTGAATGAGATACAGCATTTTACTGCCATCCGTAGCCAGAATCAGTCCGTCAGCCAGTATCATACTGCCTTTATCAAAAGAAGGTGCACGCATTGTTTTCCAAAGAACTTTACCGTCCATATCCATACAGCAAAGGCCTTCGCGACGGTTGTTTGTCGAGAATTGTCCATAGAAATAACCATCACATAACAGGGGTGGTTTTGTGTGATCACCAAAATCATTATTCATGAAAAGCTCTTGTACCGCATAGTTATTATCCGTTGTTTTTTCAACTTTTATCATTACCACACCATGTTCATAACCACCAACAACAATAATTCTTCCATCGCCTGCATCAAGTGCTGGCGCTGTCTGGATCATATTCTGCCAGTCATTGTATTCCCAAAGCATTTCGCCTGTTTGTGGTTTTAAGCCGAATATCCTGCCCGAGGTCTTTTCAACATCTCTGTGCATAAAAGTATTGGTTGATGAATACACCATTACTAATTGATCTTCGCCTGCAATCTTTATAATAGTTGGGCTGGCATACGTTTCATTTCCGTTAGCGTCGGTTTTCCATACGATATCGCCTGTTTGTTTGTTATACGCAACCAGTCCGGCATAAGGATCCTTCGAGTAGGATACGATTAGCAGGTCGCCATAAATAAGCGGGCATTGCGATATTGCCCATACAGGTATTTGAGTTCCACCAAAATCTGTCATTATATTCTTGTTCCACACCGGCTTATGTGTATCAACATCGATGCAGTACAGGTCTCCGTAAGGTCCGCAGGAATAGACCTTGTTGCCGTCAACGGTAGGAATACTTCTTGAACCCGAATACGAAACCGTGCCAGGTGCATCATACGCAAAGCTCCATAATTCATTTCCACTGTTAAAATCAAAACACCTCATAATGTCACCAGTTGCATCATCCCTGTCGAGCAAATAGACTTTCCCATCTTTAATTACCGGCCCACCATAACCCTTTTTTACTTCCACACTCCAAAGCACTTCCGGTCCGGTTTCTGGCCACTCCCGAAGCAGATTTTTTTGAGGTGAGGTACTGTTTCTTTCAGGACCAAGAAATTGGGGCCAGTCCTGGGCGTGAATAGTGGACGCAAAAAAAATGGTGAACAAAAGGGCGAAAAGCTTTTTCATAATCTGTAGTTTTTTGGTTTTAATTCTAGTCTGATTATATCAAAAATATTATCTCAACGCAATTCTTCGAGACCAATACCAGTTTAACGAAGATGAATAACAGGCAACCTAAAATTCACACTCTGAAAATTAAGCGGAGTAGGCTGGGAGAGAGGTAGTTCATTTGAACCGGATATGATGTTTCATTTACCCATCTAAGCTTCGAGCATTTCTACATAATCCGAACTTTACCTTCCTGTACCTACCGCCGAGTTATTCATCTGTTTTTTAACACCTCATTTAATACGACTTGCGCTGCTTTGGCTTCATCTTTTCCTACGGTTGCCTGAATAATTGAAACGAATTCCTGTAACTGATCAGGCGTATAACCCACATTCAAACAAATTGATAAATGACTGCGCAACATCGGTTCTGCACTGCCAATTGCACTAATAACCGATACCGTTACCAATTCCCGTTCTGCGTATGTTAAAACATCACGATCAAAAATATCGGCAAACAGGTGCTCCTTCAGGAAGATCTCTATTATTGGGGCAAAAGCCGCATAACCACTTTGAGGTCCGTCTAAAGGCCTTCCGATCAATGTTTCCAGGTTTGCTTTCCCACGGTCGTATTTACTGCGTTCGTCGTTTAACAGTGAGGCTTCAACACCTGTTTCATCAGTAATCCCTTTAGCTTTACGTTCATCCATTACTTCCATAAAGGTTTGTAATCCGCGAATACTGCGTGGAAAACCGCAATAGGCGTATAGATGAACCATAATTTCTTTAATCTCATTAACCGTGAGCCCCGCCTCTAATCCAGCATTCAATGCAGGTTTCAATTGTTCTAACTCGCCCTGAGCTGTAAATGCAGCAATTGGAATTATGCTTTGTTGTTTTTCGGTTAAAGTCGTACTCTGATCACTTTTATACTCTGCTAATACGCTCACTTGAAGGCCTACTAAAGCCATAAATATGAGTATTACGAGTTTACTTATTTTCCTCATTTTCGTCATGTCTTAATTTTTAAATACCACCTCGTGTCTGGATTCTAGCCCTGTTTTTAAATGCTTTTTCAATAACATCCAGTCGGGCTTTCGTAGGATCAGTCTCGCCAACAACTTTGCCATCACGCTGAAATTCGAGGATCTGGTTCGTTTCGGGTTTATTTAACGGCCAATTCGGCAATCCCTCACCATTCGGATCACCTGTTTTTGCAAAGTTAACCCAGTAAGCATTCATTGTCCGGGCTACATCCTGGTCTTCTGCTGTCGGAGTTGGTGGTGGCCCGAAACCTCCTCCTTCCCCAAGAATATCGAATGCAAAAGAAATATCGGTTCCATGTCCGGGACCATAGGGCGCTCTTTCTTTCATGTAAGAAGGCACATAATCAAACAGGAAAATGTAGGCTGGTTCACCAATGGCTGTAAAGGCTCTTGCGGAAAACCGGGCCGGTTCAGCCCAAACCCAGTCGGTATTAAATCGTGCCTGCACCTCTGCGAATTCTTTGGTTCCATCCGGATCGTAAGCTGCTTTTGCCTCATTCTCCAAATCACCGAACAGAGCGAAAAGTTCTTCTTTTGTTGTGCTTGAATTAACGAAACCTCCGCCAATTTCGGCACTGTTGTTTCCGATCATCAGCGGAACTTTTGCCTGTCTGCCTGCATTGTATGCACTTTCGGCAGTTTCTACTACAAACTTCCCGTCCAGAATCGGGCCTGGATAAATACGCGGACCTCCCTGTCCATCAGTCTCTCCACCCCCAACAATTTTGACAACAGGAAGGGCACGAAGTTTAGCCAGTGCTTCTGCATCAGTTCCTTCAATACCATGCATTTTAGCAAAATTTATCCCAATCGTTTCGGCTGAAACCGGGTAAAGTGCATCAGCATTTTCCTTATTCATTGGTCTGCCGGTAAGAACTCCGTCGCGTCCACCGCTTGAATGACCGATTGCCTTATGGAAAAGACCGCTAGCTGTTGGGATCGTAAGAAGTGAGTGTACAGAAACACCGCCTGCAGAGAAGCCAAAAATGGTTACATTATTTGGATCGCCTCCAAAAGCAGAAATATTTTCCTGTACCCATTTCAATGCAGCAATCTGGTCCATAAAAGCATAACTGCCTTTAGCTTCTTCAGGACGCTCTGCACTCAATGCAGGGAAAGCAAAATGACCAAGGCGTCCAAGACGATAATTCATTGAAACCAGGATCACGCCTTGTTTGGCAAATCCTGCTCCGTTTGTATTACCGCTGCCTCCTGTAAAACCACCACCATGAATCCAAACCATAACAGGCAATTTTGCTCCCTCTTTGGCAGTGGCAGGAGTCCATACATTGAGGTAAAGGCAATCTTCTGATGAACCTTGCTGGATGGTTCCCGCAGCAGCACCCCAGCCTACTGCGGCACAAGTAGGACCAAATTCTGAAGCATCGCGAACTCCTTCCCAGGCTTCTACCGGTTGTGGCGGACGCCAGCGAAATTCGCCAACGGGAGGTGCTGCAAAAGGAATTCCCTTGAAACTGGAGACATCGCCTTCAGTAACACCTCTAACAACACCTGATTTTGTTTTTATTTCTGGCCCGGAAGTCTGTTTTGTATTTCCAGATGCCGATTGCACATCTATTGATATTGCCAATAGAAAAGAAAGAAATCCGACTAGTAAGTTTTTCATTTTGTTCGATTTGCTTTAGTTTTTTGATTGATTTTGTTAATGATCTCCGGGAGTCATTAATCGAGTGAATGAAAGTGCCCCAAGCATCCATTTACCGTCTTGTTTTATATAAACTTCGGTAACTTCAAATGGATTGGTAACTTCATTTCTGCCAACCACAGCAAGCAGATCAATTCGGTTTAAAAGAATGGCAGTATTATCGATAATATTAACCGATACTTCGTGTATGTCAGCCTTTTTGTACCAAATTCCACCACTTTTAATGATGGCAAGTTCCTGTTCTGTTCCCCAGTGCCCACCCATGTGAACAAACTCGGCTTTTTGGTGAAAGAGTTTACTTAACTCATCGACATTTTTATCTGACATCCATTGCCATTTGTCTTTTGAAAGCTGAATGATTTCACGTTTCGCATCTGTATCTTGAGCGAATGAGTACTGTCCCCATGAAAGTAGTACAATTAGTCCGATAAGTTTGAATCTCATAATATCTGTTTTTATTAGTTACGCTTTTTATAAATTTTCCCCAAAAAATTCTTTCAATTTATTCATTGCCTGCTCGACATATTCAGGAACATAATAGGTTTGAATATGCGTGGCTCCCGGTATCAGGAATAATTCCTTTTCTGTAGTTCCGGTAGCTTTTTTAAAAGCATCCTCAGTCATATAGTAGGTGTCTGCTTTGCTTCCGGCCATCATTAACAAAGGCTGATTGATTAAGTCCATATTTGAAGTTGCATCAAATGCCATCAAATCGAGCAAACTGCTCATTGTGTATCGAAAAGTAGAGTTTGGATGAGCATGGGTTCTGTTGTAATAATAATGTCCTTCACGATAAAGATCAAAGGGCATTTTATCAGCAACTTTATCGCTTGCTACCGTGTTGGCGGCATAGAGCACTTCTCCTCCTGCAGCTTCCTGTGCACGGGCATCAGAGGCTTGTTTTAACCGCTCCTGAATCGTTTCTAACTGAGAATCCCTGAATCCGTTTTTTCTTACAATACCTGAATTAAACATACTTAGTGTTGCCACTGCCTTAAATCGCTTATCGGTTTGTGCTGCAGCCAGTGTATAACCACCGCCGCCACAAACTCCCAATACACCAAGTTGTTCAGCATTTACACCAGCATATTGAGTAAGATAATCTGCCATTCCGCGAATGTCATTAATACGGTTGGCGGGTTTATCCACGTTACGGGGTTCACCACCACTGGCTCCCTGGTACGATGCATCAGCAGCAATGGTAATGTAACCCGATTCTGCCAAACGCTGTGCATACAATCCGGCAACCTGCTCCTTTACTCCTCCGTTAGGGTGTGCAACAACTATAGCAGGGTAACTTTTTGAAGGATCATAATTCGCAGGTGTATAAACATTGGCCGCGATTTCAATACCGCTTAGGTCATAGCTAATCGGATGAATATTTACTTCGCCTGATTTATTCTCAGTTATGGCATCTTTATATACAAGACCGAACGGATTTTCAATCTTGTTTTGACCAACTGCAATAAGGCTTGTTGTCATTACCATGATTATTAAAACTTGATTCTTTATTATTTTTTTCATTTTTAACTCCTTCTTATTACTTTTAAATTATCAGCTAAATCTTTCCTAAATGTATTAATGATAGAAATCTATTCATCAATATGTTGTTGCCAAAACTTAACGGCAAGATCAACCCAGCCGTCAGCATCCGTTCCGGTCCCCAACCCAAATCCGTGACCGGCGTTTTCGTATCTTTGATATTCAACTTCAACACCTGCGTTTCTAAGATTTTGAACCCGTCTTTCTACTGTATTTACATTGGCAATCCAGTCGTTAGCGGCCACCGTTATAAAGGCCGGAGAAAAATCACTGGAATAGCTTGATTGTCCGGTGTAGGCAATAACTGCTGTGACCGGTTTTGCAATACTGTCGCCACCAAAAGCTTCTACTCCTCTTAAAGCTATGTTTCCAGCCATTCTTGCTCCGGCCGATCCTCCCCAAACTGAATAATATTTTGTATCTACACCCAACGATTCAGCGTTGCGAAAAGTATATGATATGGCTGCAGCCAGATCTTCAGTTGCCATTTGTCCACTCCCGATACGGTATCGAATAACGAAGGCATTCAGCCCTGATTCGCTAATTCTATTTGCTATTGGGAAGCCTTCATGCAGCGACCCGACATAGGAAAAACCGCCACCAGGGCAAATAATCGCAAACGGAGCTCCCGGATTTCCTCGTAAAAAGAATAAGCCGGTATTTTCCTTACCCGTATCATGTTGCTTTTGATCTTCTGTGTAGAATTCGTAAAAGATTGTCTTGCCTTCATTCACATCGTCAATCATGCGATTCAGGGCATCAACCACATCTCCAGAATTCACGTCCCCGTGATAGGGCATCAGTGAGCCCACATTTGAAAGTGGAGTGTTGTAAACACCGGAATTGTTATCCCGGGGTAACAGTAATTCTCCAAATCCTTTAAATGCCTTATGATTTACAATATCACTAACATTATTACTGGTTGTCAAATGCTTGTCCATTTCATCGGATTCTTTAGAAAATTTTGTTTCATAGCTATCATTTTCTGCCTGGATTGGATCGCTGTTCGTACAACTTAAAAAGATGACCATTAAAAGGGATATTATTGATCTGTGGGCGAATCCTACATCCTTCCTTATTATCCTATATGTATCCCAATGTGTTGTCATTCTTTTTATTTGCGGAAATATTGCCTGCTGTTTTCTTCGTATAACCGTTTATTAATAATTCCTTTTTGATTTTGAATTATTCAATTAACATGCTTATTTACTTACTGTACCAATCACTAACGATTAACCAACTTTTGAGTCTGTTCCGAATAACGCGCACCTTGTACATCAATTTTTGAAAGCGCAATGTTGATTTGGTTCAGATCATCATTCGTTAAAGTAATTTCTGCTGATCCAAGGTTTTCATCCAATCGATGTATTTTTGTTGTACCTGGGATTGGAACAATCCATGGCTTTTGAGCGAGCAACCACGCTAATGCAATTTGAGCAGAAGTGGCATCTTTTTCTTTGGCGATTCCACCTAGCAGATCAACCAAAGCTTGATTTGCTTTTCTATTCTCTTCCGAAAAACGGGGAACAGTATTGCGAAAATCTGTTTTATCAAAACTGGTATTCGCATTAATTTTGCCTGTTAAAAAACCTTTTCCGAGTGGACTAAACGGAACAAAACCAATTCCTAACTCTTCAAGCGTTGGTAATATTTCCTGCTCGGGTTCGCGCCACCAAAGTGAATACTCACTCTGCAAGGCTGTTACGGGTTGAACAGCATGTGCCCTGCGAATGGTTTGGACTCCTGCTTCCGAAAGACCAAAATGTTTTACCTTTCCTTCTTTAATCAAATCCTTGACTGTTCCAGCCACATCTTCAATCGGAACATTCGGGTCTACACGGTGCTGGTAGAATAAATCAATAACATCGGTCTTCAACAATTTCAATGATGTTTCAGCAACCGCACGAATGGTTTCGGGTCGGCTATCTGTTCCTAGTGACGGTTTACCTTCTTTGAACCCAAATTTAGTGGCAATCACCACTTCGCTACGAAAGGGCTTTAAGGCTTCTCCAAGTAATTCTTCATTTGCATGTGGCCCATAAGCCTCGGCGGTATCAAAAAATGTTACGCCTTTATCGTAGGCTGCACGAATAAGATTTATTGCCTCCTTTTTTTGGGTAGAAGGCCCGTAACCAAAACTCAACCCCATACATCCAAGGCCAAGGCTGGAAACTTCTAAACCACTATTTCCTAGCGTTCTCTTTTGCATAATTCTTTCTAATATTCACAAATTATATATCAAGTTTTCTTTCTCCCATCCATTTTACCATAGCCGGATCACGATGATCAAAAAAGCAACTGGTTTTCATGTCCAGCGTTGCGATCCGTTCAAAGTCTTCAGCACTTAATTCAAAATCAAAAATGTTGAAGTTCTCTTCCATTCTTTCTTTACGTACTGATTTTGGAATTGCAACTACACCTCTTTGAATCAACCAACGAAGCACAACCTGGGCTACAGATTTATTATACTTTGCCCCAATTTCAGCTAATAATTCATTGCCGAAAAGATTATTCTTTCCTTCAGCAAAAGGTCCCCACGATTCCATTTGAACACCGTTTTCGGTGAGGAACTTCTCTGTATCAACTTGCTGATTAAAAGGATGTGTTTCAATCTGATTCACCATCGGAGTAATTTCATTGAATGTAATCATATCCATAACTCTGTCTGGTTGAAAATTGCTGATACCAATGGCTCTTACTCTTCCTTCTTTATACAATTCTTCCATAGCTCTCCACGATCCGTGCACATCTCCATAAGGTTGATGAATGAGATATAAATCGAGGTAATCGAGCTGAAGTTTTTTCAATGAACTTTCGAAAGATATTTTTGTGTTTTCGTAGCCGGTATGCTGAACCCATAATTTTGATGTAACAAACATAGCTTCCCTTGAAACTCCACTTTCTTTTATCGCATTTCCTACAGCAATTTCATTCATGTAAGACGAAGCTGTATCGATTAAGCGATAACCTGTTTCAATTGCATTAAGAACACTTTTTTCACATTCTTCCTGATTGGCAATCTGAAATACGCCAAAACCAAGGATTGGCATTTCTACACCATTATTTAATTTTACTGTTTTCATCTTCTTTTTAAACTGTATTATTTATCAAGTCCCTTTTCGATCAACCAATCTTCCATCAGGTCAGCTATTTCTACATTATTTAAATCTGAAAAGGGAAAGTGAGTGTTGCCTTTAATTCCTATTTCCGGCAAATGAATAACTGTTACATCACCTCCGTGCTTATTTACAACATCTCTCCATATTCTTGCCATTTCAAGCCTTGCACGCCACCCATCGGTTCCCGGATTGGGATCAGGTGTTTCAGGAATAAAATCACCATAATAAATAATGATCGGAATTTTGGTGAGTTTCATAAAATCTTCCATTGAAACAGTTGATGGTACCAGCGGTCCTGCAGAGTTATCAATTGGATCAGGCACTTCTCCTTCAGGAAATACAAAACCACTGCCGGGTTCATAAGAGACAACTGCTTTTATATTCTGATTTTTAATAGCCGTTAACCATCCCATTCCTCCTGAATGTGAATGTGACACAAGAATACCATCCCCTATTTTATCGAACAATGCTGAAACAGCATCAACATTTACTCCAATATCGATTGGGCCAACATTGGGTACCATTTGCCGGAAATACTGATTGAGTGTTTCTTCATCCTGAGCGAATTGAACTCCAGGGAAAAAGTTGGGCCATTCACCTACTCGGAAAGTATTAAACCAAAATTGCTCATCCGGAGTTGGTATGATTGTACCTTCAGCCATACTTCGGGCTGCGTTTCCCCTGCGTGGCTGATCCAACAAATACACGCTATACTTTTTCCGCAGAAACAGGTTCTGAAATCCGTCTCTACCATCCGGTGTTGTTTCAAAAGTTTTTGAGAACTGCCCAATGCCATGCCACATTACCAAAGGGTATTGATGTGCATCAGCAGGAACCTGATAAAAGACATAAGCGTGATCGCCATGAAAAGTCTGTCCTTCAGGGCCGCGTGTTATTGTATTGAATGTTCCCGGATTTTCTTTTACGGTACCTCCAACAGCAAAACTTCCCTGATCTTTAATAAGTATTAGATTTTCATCCGTTTGATTTTCATTATTTGTTGCCACGCAAGATGCCAGGCTCACAATCAAAAACACTAAAAGTATTTGCAACAGATTTACGTGTTTTCCAATAGATTGTGAGGTGTTAATAAAACGTACAGGTTTACGATGTTGAATTTCCATTTTCTATGCGTTATAATTTTTATAAATCAAAGGTAAGGTACTGTTATTAAACGGTTTTTATACAAATTACGGAATTGAGTGCCATAATTACGGATGTTGGAATTTTGATGAGTTTTATATATTCAACCAGTATGTCAATTTCAAATTAATTGACCGGAATCGAGGTCTGAAATTATCTGTATTGTAATTGTCGTTATATACAAGGTGCAAATCCGACAAAGGAGCAAAACGCCACTGAAGACGTGAATTAATACCTAGATTGCTTCTTTGGTTGCTGTATTGAACCAGCGTCGACCAGAATAAAGATTTACTAAAAGTTATATCCGCTTTTGGTGAAAGCAGCCAAATATCAGCATCTGCATGTGAATCGGGCAAGCGAATGCCATCGTAGTTAAAGGCCACGCTAAATGTTGCCCATGGTTGCACACGATAGGCTACTTCGCCACCAACAGAATAAATACTACCCTTGTAAAACTCGCCAAGAGTAGTTTCAAAATTGTAGGTAAACAAATTAGCCAGATTCGATTGATAAGTACCCTGGAATTGATTAAAAGTATAGCTCCGGTTCCCCGGAAGAGGTACTGCTCCCGGCGTTCGGGTTGGATCGAAATCGTTAAACAGATAAATGTAATTATTTACAAGGCTTAATTCCATTTCTGCCGAGTTTTTAAATAAGGCAGTCCAGCTAAAGGTATTTTCGTAGTCAGTTTGTTTTAAATCCAGACTTGGCCGTAACCACCGTAACGAAAGCAAACGAAAAGCATTTGAATTGATAATCCCGTTTGAGGGGTAGAAAGTGCGGGTTACAGAATTCCCAATCTTAAAAATATCTCTTCTCGGTATAAATCCAAGGTCAGATGTAAAATCCTCATTCACATATACAAAATCACTGGACAACCGCCATTTACGTGTGTTAAAAACGAGATAAGCCTGCGATGCCAGATTGCCCTTTGAATCATTAGGTTGAAATGATTTATGAAGAAAGAATTTCCCAGTCCATTTATCGTTGGCGGAGGCAAGGTTATAATCCAATCCAACAACACGGTTATATTCTTTACTACTATCCAGAAAGTCGTAATCTTTAAAGGCTTGACGGTTAATTGCGAAGAATCCGATATTTGAACGTGCAAACATTTTCTTTTGAACTGCCAGCATCATATTGTTATTTGATGCAATCCCGTTGTCAATATCTTCATCGGTCTGCACATTCAGAAATCCTAAACGCCAGTCTTCATTCAGCTTTCCGCTTAAACGTACACCACCTACAATCCTGTTTTCAATGGTGTTGCCGGCATTGTTACGAGCCAAACCAATTCTTCGCGAAAAAAACGGATTGGCATCACGACTGCTACCGAAGCTTCCGAACAGGTCGCTGTTATCGATAAAAAACTGCCTTTTTTCGGGTAAGAAAACTTCAAAACGGGTAAGGTTGGTAAAAATGGCATCCACTTCAGTGTTCGAAAAATCCGGATTGATTGTAATATCCAGGTTCATACTGTTTCCGATAGGAATTTTTGCATCGCCTCCAAACTTCAGTTTACTATCGGTGGTTCCCAGCTCAAAGTCTTTTGATGCCAGTGCATTTATGTATGGAATAACCGAAAAGGGAGTACGCGATTTTCCAAGAGGCTTTTCAAATTCCATGGTATTCATAAAAGCCAGACTTGAAAGCAATTGATTTTGCGGAACGTGTGCCCATGCACTTTGTTCGTTGGCTCCAATATCCCAGCGATAACACTGCATCCGCCATTCGGTGTCACCCTCCCTGAACTTTATTGAGGAAAATGGTATGGCTGCTTCAAGAATAAAATAGCCATCATTTATTTTGCTTTCCAGTTGCCATTTCTGGTCCCAGTTGGCATTAAATCCGGCTGCAGCTCCACCCTGAGAAATAAAGGCTTCACGTTGAACTCCATAAGGAGTCATACCGAAAAGAAAGGCGGTATTTCCATCCTTAAATGTATCAAACATCAGGCTTACATTATCACTGGTTGTTCCTCTGAAATCGCGACGCAAGGAAGAAACTACATATTTCTCTGAAGATGCTTCGCCCCGTACTCCTATGTATAGAAAATGATCATTGTACACTAACATAAATTCAGTAGGATACTTTGCTCGTGCTGTATCGGTTGGGAAAAATTGCCAGAAATCTCCTTCTTTATCAGCTTGTTGCCATGCTGCTTCATCTAAAATTCCATCCAATTTTATCGGTTCGGTGATGTAATTTACGCGTATCGCTCTTCCGTAATCCTGAGCAAATAGAGAAAATGTAAGAAAAAGTAGTGCCAGTAAAGAAATACTGGTTTTTATGATTTGTTTTATGATCACAATCGTCCTTCGATTCATAGTAAAGATTATAAGTAATATTGATATTGGTTTTATTCTTACTTTATAGTCACTGTTTCAGCGACAGGTAATCTTCATCGCTAACCGGGCCGGACCATTCCGTCGCACCTTTCAAGCGGCTGGTAATAGCCAACTGAACAAACTCAGTGTCGACACTTGCACCATGCCAATGCAGGATATTAGGTCTGATATTAACCACTTCACCTTTATTTACCACCCTGATCGGACTACCTTTTTCCTGATAATAACCTACGCCATCAAGGCAAATCAGAATCTGGCCATCAGGATGCGTGTGCCAGTTTGACCTTGCTCCGGGTTCAAAAACTACGTTGCCTACTGCTATGTGGTTTAAACTATCGGCAGCCAACAATCCTTCCAGCCAGGCTGTTCCTACAAAATTATTGTTCGTTATTTTCTCTCCTTTTGGAAAAATTGGTTCGGTCTGAGTTTCGGAAATTTTACCCTGACTGGAATTATCTGTATTTTGGCAGGAGCTAAATGCAAAAACACAAACTACGATGCAAACTGTCAAAATCTTTTTCATTTTATTGCTCTTTTAATTGATTATAATAATCTGTAAACTAATCACTTTACAAATATCGCTGATGTAATGTTCAATGTTTGTATACATATTACGGCAGTTATAACCAAGATTACGGATTTGCCTTGTTCGGGTTTAATTATGAATAAATTAAGAGTAAATTTGTGTAGCGAAATTTGAATTTATTGCGATGGAAGAGATCCTAAAATTTGACACGATCAAAGAATATAATTTGTTTAATAACAATGAAACCATGCATCCTTTGGTAGGCATTGTAGATTTATCAAAAGCAGATCCACGGAAAGCCAGGCGGCTCAGCTATGGCTTTTATACCATCTTTTTTTAAAGAGATAAACTGTGGTGATCTTCGTTATGGATGTAATTATTACGATTATGACGAGGGCACACTTATATTCCTGGCTCCAAACCAGGTTATCGGAGAAAATAAGGATTATCAATATCAGCCACAAGGAAAGGCATTAGTATTCCATCCTGATTTTATTTTAGGTACTTCGTTGGGCAAGAAAATCCACGATTACGCATTTTTTTCATACGATGTGAACGAAGCCTTACATCTTTCAATTAAGGAAAGGGAGATCATTTTAGATTGCTTCAACAAAATTGATTATGAGTTACATCAAAATATGGATAAACACACAGCAAACCTGGTGATTTCAAATATTGAACTATTCCTGAATTACTGCATCCGATTTTACGACAGGCAGTTTATTACCCGTATAAATGTAAATCAGAGTATATTAACCCGTTTCGATACCTTGCTTAACGATTATCTTCACTCATATAAAACCAAAGAATCTGGTTTGCCTACGGTTGCCTATTTTGCCAACTTGCTCCATCTATCAGCGAACTATTTAGGCGATACCTTAAAAAAGGAAACCGGTAAATCAGCCCAGGAACACATACAATTAAAATTAATCAGTGTAGCAAAAGAACGCATCTTCGATACAGGAAAAAGTATTTCAGAAATTGCTTATGAACTGGGATATAAATCGCCTCAGCATTTTAACAGGATGTTTAAAAAAGCTACGGGACAAACGCCGAATGCTTACCGCAATTTGAATTAAAGAACGGAGGTTCATGTTTTAACATGAGAGCACTGTTTTTGAATACTTAAAATTACGTTACAACTTTTTAAATAAAAGCCCTTAAATCTGAAGTTCATAATTAATAAGGTTTCTTATTTCATAATAGCCTTGCTTAAAATGGTTAATTTACATTTGTTTTTTTGAATGTCCGTAATTAGTCACAACCAGACCGTCACCCTGGACTTATTTCAGGGTCTTTTTTGCAAATAGCTGATTATTAGTGGCGAAAGATGCTGAAACAAGTTCAGCATGACGTGCTAAATATTAATTATGACATAGAACGGATATTCAATTTTGTTTTTAATTAATTCTGCTGGTACTGTCAAATTCATTGTCACCTCTTTTGTTTACTAATTTGGTATCTAATGAAGAAAAGGTTGACTTTTGCATCAGGCTCCGGAATTTTATTTCAAAATATTCATCAACGAAACAAGATCATTTAAAACTAAAATGATGCTATTCCGGTTTTTCTTAAGTATTTTTGTTGTTTTGAGAACGGAGATGATACCGATGTGGCGTAGAAAAATAGATGATTATTTTGTGCCATGTTTGTACCATTGGTTCTTAAGCTACTGATAATCATATATGGTTATTTTTGAGGAAGTTGAAAAGCAAATCAGGTTCTCTCTCAATGAATTGATGATTATTATAATGCTAATGACACTGTTAGTTCAACTTAATTTTCTTTTAAGCTTATCCATATCCTCACTAATTTTTGCATTAATGACCTTTGAATAAATCTGAGTTGTTCGGATACTCTTATGGCCTAACATTGAACTTATTGATTCAATTGGTACACCATTAGCCAGTGTTACTGTTGTTGCGAATGTATGTCTTGCAATATGGAAAGTCAGATTTTTGTCCACAGATGCTAAATCGGCAATTTCTTTTAAATAAGCATTCATTCTTTGATTTGTGAAAATAGGGAAGATGTGATCTTCTGTTTTCTTGTTCGGGTACCTGCTGTATTTTTTTATTAGCTCATGAGCTTTGGGCAGGAGTGGTATATTTGATTGACTCTTTGTTTTGGTGCGTTCAGTGATAATCCATAAGTCACCGTCAATACCCAATCGAATATTGTTTTTAGTAAGATTTGCAACATCTACATAGGCTAGTCCCGAGTAACATGAAAAAACAAAAATATCCCGTACAATATCCAGACGCGGAAATGCAAGGTTTAAATCTTCGATATTTTTTAATTCATCCTTTAGTAAATACTCTCGTTTTACTTCTACTATCTTAGCTTGAAATTTTGCAAAAGGATCTTTTGACAGCCATTCATTTTTAATGGCCAGGTTAATTACTTTTCTAAAGTTCTTAATGTATTTAATTGTTGTGTTATGGTTGCACTTTCTGGTTACTTTGAAATAATGTTCTAGGTCAGTGATAAAAGAATATTTTAAACGGTTTAGAGGAATATCGTTAAGTTGATACTTAAACACCAGGAAGGCTTTTATGTGATCCAAAGTAGTTGTATATCGTTTAATCGTTGCTGATGCATAATTTGTCCCTTCCAATTCTTTTAATTGGTGATTGTGATATTCAAAAACTTCAATCAGCATTCTTCTGTCTTCTGAAATACCGAGAAATTTATTTTTAAGGCTCTGTGCTGTGATTTCTTCACCCATTTTTACCATTTCCGTGTGGTAATCATTCATTAAAGCTTTTAGCGTTTCCAAATATTGATTGAGTTGTTTAACCTCGCTTTTATAACCCTTAGCTTTGCAAGCTTTATTTTCCCAATTGTCTGTATGTATATTTCTTTTAATAGAAACTTCTGCTCGCTGTCCATTAACTGTAATCCTCATGTATACAGGGGATTTGCCTTCATTGTTCTTTCTTGATTTTCGGAGGACGAATGCTAGATTGTAGGTGTTGAAATTTTCCATCGTCAATGACATTGAAATTTGTTCACTAAAATTAATAAAATAATATTTAAAATGCAAAATTTCAACCGTTGTAAACGGTTGTTATATAGTATTTTGAGGTCTAATTGGTGAACAAATTATGATTCAAATTTTGTTCACCTAATTGTTCACCTAAAATATGGTTTTATATGGTTCTGTTTGGTATGTTGCAAAAACAAAAAGCACTGGATTACAGTGCTTTAATGTTTTTTGATTGAAAATTGTATGTAAAATAGTGGAGCTGGCGGGAGTCGAACCCGCGTCCAAACGAGGAAGCTACAAGCTTTCTACATGCTTATCTCTGACTTAATTTTCGAATAGCAGCCGGATCAAAGCCACCAACTACTACCTTATCTCTTTTAATTTCGCAAAAACGCCAGAGCCTCGTTTATGCTAGCTTCGATTTACTTGCACCGCCGAGCCGGACCGCTTCAAAGCATTAGCATCCGGGCGATGTCTTGTTCCAAAACCTTGTTTCGGAATTAAGTGTAATCTAAACTGTTAGATTACGCAGCAAGAGCGTAATTATTTTCGCCAATTATGGTTTTGATCATTATTTTTTACGGGTCAACAACCAAAACCCGACATGCTTACCTGTCTCTTCTACCCGCTGTCAAAACCAGTCAGCCCCATAGAAGTGGTGCAAAAGTATAAAAATATAGCTAATTGTAAAACGTATAAGCGGGTGTTAATGTTGCTGTGCAAAAATCTTTTGTCCGGTTTTTTACTGATTTGCTGATTTCCGATGCCATTGAGCCGGGCAACTAGCCGTTTGTTTTATCGCCAGCCTAAATAAATGTTCGCCAGGCAGGAAATTCTTTTTAGTATTTCCTGCATTTCTGATTGTCTTTCACCCAACCTGAATTCTTGTCAACTCTTGTGCAGGGAATTTTATAATTCAACGTAAAAACCTTTACTTCCATAATCTTTAACTTGCTTGTTTTCTTTATATTTAGCATTGATTTCTTCTGTTGGAGGTTGTTTACTGCCGATGATAAATAAAATCTAAATTCTTCGAAACTAAACTAAATCAGTATGCTAAAATTTAATAAGGTTAAAGTCAGTTTTATACTCACACTATTTGTGGTGTTATCTGGTTTAACTATGAGTGCCCAGCACCAGCGACCAAACATTTTATGGATAACAAGTGAGGACAACAGCCCGTTTTTAGGTTGTTACGGCGATGCCTTTGCCACAACACCAACTTTGGATAAACTGGCATCGGAAGGATTTCGATACACCAATGCTTATGCCAACTGTCCGGTTTGTGCACCCGCGCGAAATACCATAATTACCGGTGTTTATGCCGCATCAAACGGGAACGAACAAATGCGGAGTACTTATCCGAAATCGAAACTGGTTATTCCTTATTCCGAACTGCTGAGAAAAGCCGGTTATTACTGCACCAACAATGTAAAAACTGATTATAATTTTGCAGGCGATTACAAGGCCATGTGGGACGAGTGTAGCCCAACTGCACATTGGAAAAACAGCCCTGAGGGCAAACCATTTTTTGCCATATTCAATTTGCTGACAACGCACGAAAGTCAAATCTTTCCTTATATTTCTGATGCCGAATTGAGGCACAAACCCGAAGATGTGGTTTTGCCTCCGTATCATCCTGATACGAAAGAGATGCGACATGACTGGGCGCAGTATTACGACAAAATTGAGGATATGGATGCGCAGGTTGGTAGTTTGTTAAAAGAGCTGGAAGAAAGCGGACTGGCCGAAAATACCATTGTTTTTTACTACGCCGATCATGGAGGAGTGCTGGCACGCAGTAAACGTTATCTTTTTGAAACCGGAACCTGGGTACCGTTTATCGTTCGTATTCCTGAGCAATACAAGAAATATTTCCCGGCTGAAAAACCAGGCGATACCGTTGACCGTAACGTAAGTTTCGTTGATCTTGCACCAACCTTACTTAGCCTTATTGGAGAAGAAAAACCGGATTACATGCAGGGAAATGCTTTTCTCGGAAATGCGGTTGAGCCCGAACCCCGCTATGTTCATCTGACCCGCGGCCGGATGGACGAACGTATTGATATGAGCCGGGCTGTGCTAGATAAAAAGTACCGGTACATTCGTAATTACATGCCTTTCAGAATTTATATGCAGCACCTGGCTTATTTGTTTAATGCCCGTTCGGCCCAATCGTGGGAAAATTATTATCAGGCAGGTAGGTGTAACGAATTACAAAGTATAGCTTTTCAACCCAAGCCAGTTGAAGAGCTATACGATACGGAGAATGACCCGAATGAACTTTACAATCTGGCCGATGATCCTGAATATAAAGATGTGCTGGAACGGATGCGAAAAGAAAATATTCGCTGGATGAAACACATCAGAGATGTGGCACTGATTCCTGAAACAGAGTACGCGAAAAGGGCAGGAGACGGATCGATGTACGATTACATGCGATCGGAAGCTTGTCCGTTTGATGATTTATTAGCTGCTGCTGAACTGGCTACAGAGCCGGGCAAGGGAGCAATTTATGACTACATTGAATTGCTGAAAAACAAAGATTCGGCAATACGTTTTTGGGGTGTTACCGGCTTGTTGATTCATATTGATAATGCGGAACAGGCATTACCGGCTTTGAAAGCAGCGGCGGATGAAGACGCTACAGCAACAGCCGTTTTAATTGGAGAAGCATTGTGCCGATTGGGAGAAAAGGAACTGGCAGAAACAATTTTCCTTCGTATTCTTAAAGATGAGCATCGAACGATGATGGAACGCACCTGGGTGTTAAACAGTGTTGATGCTATTGATTTTAGAACTTTGGAACTTGAAAAATGGATAAACGATTTTTACAACGGCAAAAAGAGCGAATTAAAAGGATTTGATGTTTACAGTAATTACGATTTTTCGATGTGTAAAACAATTCTTGAAAAGTGGGATGTAATTTGATGAATCGGTGAAAATATTTAAAAATCGAAATCTGGTTACTGATTCACCCTGGTTTGCCAAGAGGATAGTCAACTTCGGGAATTTTCTTTAGTACAAAAATGCCCGGCAAATTTTACCGGACTTAAGATTTGCCGGCAATTTGGGAACAGAATACTCAATTAAACGATACGTATTTTAAATTATCACGAAGAATAATTTCTAAAAAAAAACAGAGGATTCGAACTGATTTTAGATTTTCGTAAAAATTAGTAACTATGCATGTTTATGAGAGAAGAAATGATTGGACGAATTTCCGGAGTAAGCGGACTATAGAATAGCGACATACCGCTCTGGTTAAAACAATAAAAGTACTTGCTTGTTTAAAGTCGGGAAATCATAGTTTTATGCATAAAATTAGGAAATGAAATATTTTTTATTGATTCTGTTGTTTAGTGGTTTATTGTTTTTCTCATTTTTAGGAGGAACAAGTGTTTTTCAGCGGGCAGAAGCACGAAATGCAGAATGCGCGCGCGAAATGATGCAAAACAAGGAATGGATTGTACCAACTTTTAACGGAGAACTGCGTACCGATAAACCGGCAATGGAATATTACGGAATGATAGCGGGGTATTGGTTATTAGGTACAAACGAGGCAGGTGCCCGCTTATTTTCGGCTTTATGCGGGTTATTGGTGGTACTGGCAACTTTCTGGATTGCACAACGCCACTTTGGCGAAAAAGCTGCCTGGTGGTCGGCGTTAACCATGTTGGCTTCCATGCACTTAATAATCCAGTTCCGGCTGGCTACCCCCGATCCGTATCTGATTCTATGTCATACTCTTTCTATTTATTTCTTTTATGAAGGATGGCATTCGCGTAAATGGAAGTGGTTTGCCTTGATGTATATTTTCATGGGATTAGGAATTTTTGCCAAAGGACCGGTTGGTTTGTTATTGCCGGGATTGACAATTTTGCTTTTTATGCTGTTTACAAAAACGCTTACCTGGAAACGTTTTCTGGAACTAAAACCATGGTGGGGAATTATACTGGTTGCGGCCGTGGCCGTGCCGTGGTATTACGCAGTGCACATAAAAACAGGCGGCGAATGGACACGAATTTTCTTTTTCGAGCACAATTTAAACCGATTTGATTCAGGCATAAGTGGGCATCACGGACCGTTTTTTATGCCTTTTATTTTTGTGTTGGCAGGATTACTTCCTTTTTCGGTATTTTCAATTCGTGCTTTCAAAGAAACGTGGAAGCAACGTAAAAACAATCCACTAATGGTTTTAGCTGCTTTATCAACACTAGTTGTTGTTGGGTTTTATGCCCTGTCGCAAACCAAGTTGATAAATTATACTTCGCCGGCCTATCCTTTTTTGAGTTTGATGATTGGGAGTACCATCGCCGGACTTATTAAAAATCCTGAATCGCTTCGCAAAACAAAAATCGAAACATATATTATGGCGTTTTTGGCAATAGCGATACCTGTTGCCATATTCTTTTTTCTGAAATATTCCCCGTTACAAAATATCAGTTGGATAGCCTGGTTTATGGTTACGTTGCCCATCGGAGGAATTCTTGCTTTGGTGCTAAGAAAAAAATCTTCAGCGTATGGCTTGCTTTCTATTGCCGCGGCTTTTATGCTTTCTACATTTATAATTTTCTGGAAACCTTTTCAGATTATTGATAATCAATCACCGGTTCAGAAATATGGAGAAACAGTAAGCGCTCATAAACATGTGGTTGCCTACAAAGATTTTCACCATGCCTTTGCTTTTTATGCCAATACAAGAATTCCTGTTTTTCAAAATGAACAGAATTTGTTAGACTACCTGGCCAAACACGACGATGTAGTGGTATTGAGTAGAAACCATGATTTGAGCTATATGGATGAAATACCCGATTTAGAGCAAATTGGTGTAGGCAGAGACTTATTTAGCCGAAAGTCGTCAGGGATTTATATAAAACACTAGTGTTAAGTTAAGTCTCAACTTTCGGGGTCGTCATTCCGAACTTGCTTCGGAATGACTATTGATGAAGAGATGCTGAAATAAATTCAGCATGACGTACAGAAGCATCGTTGGTTTTATCCCAGATTTTTGCGACAACATTAGGTCATTATTCCTTCATCTTTTTAAACCACATGTATTCGCCTTTTTGGTAATACTTGTCCTTTAGTTCCGGATTTTGCTCTAATTCGTCAGATGTATATGGTTTATGAGGAACAAGCACATCGTCGCCTGGCTGCCAGTTCATTGGTGTAAGCACATTTTCTTTTCGAGTAAGTTGCAATGCCTGAACTGTTCGCAGTATTTCATCCATATTTCGTCCCACATTCATTGGGTAAAAAGAAATGGCCTGAATAATATTGTCAGGATCAATAATAAATACACCTCTAACATCTCTTTTGTCGTTCGCTGAATGATGCAACATTCCGTACTTTTTCGATACTTCTCCCGAAAGGTCAGCTACAATAGGGTATTCGATTTTTGTGGTTTTACCTTCATCCTTTAGTACTCTTTCCATAAATTCTTTCCACAATAAATGTCGGTCGATTTCATCAATTGAAACAACGGCAACTTTAACGCCCAGGGCATTTAGCTTTTCCTGGTTGCGGGCCAAACCACACAACTCTGAAGTACAAACAGCTGTAAAATCAAGCGGATGGCTAAATAATATTTTCCAGTTGGTGCCAAAGTCCCCCGGAAAATTCAATAGGCCATTTGTTGATTTTTCGGAGAAAGAGGGAGCCTTATCTCCAATTAACGGAACGCTCGTTCGTTTTGACCAGCTTGTTAGCGAAATAAGTACAATCAGAAAAGTTAATGCAAGTTGTTTCATAATTTCCGAAATTATTTGTTTAAAAAAGTTTACACATTGATTGCGTTACGAATAATAACATATTTGTGAAATGAAGGTTTGTTAACGGGGTGTTATTTTCAATTATTGTTGACTATCAGTGTGTTGTTTTGTAACTTGTTTAGTAAAACAGAAATTAACGGCTATAAAAAAGCATTTAATCACCGGGTTACTTTTTCTGTTGCTGGCTGTTGCCGGCAATGCACAAGGAACTTACTCTATAAGAAATTTGCAACAGGTTTCGAGTGAGGAACTTAACCTGTATTATCAAAAAGCACTGAATTTGGAACAAAAAGGCCAAACGTTGGCTATAACTGGAGTTGCTGCAGGATTAATTGGCATTTTAGGTGCGGCTACACAAAACAACAATTGTTCGTCGGGTGGATCAAGTGTAATGTGCGTAACAGCGGCTACCTTAATATCCGGGGGAGTAGCAGTCACCATAATCGGGTTTACCATGTATATGACAGGGATATCGCGAGTTGATAAAATTCGTAAAGTACAGTTCTCTAATTCGTATAAATTAGAGTTAATTCCGGGTAGATTCTATTGCTCGCATCCCCCAAACTACCCAACTGGAATAACACTCCGGATTACCTTTTAAAAAGCTTTAAATAGTGCGACGTTAACACTTAATATAAGCGAATCGACTGTGCGTACGCATTTGAAAAATATTCGGCAAAAGCTGGGCAGTATTAATTATTTACAAATAATGATTTATGCCTGTCAACACAATTTAATAAGCGATAATCATAAACCAATTTGCCCGAATTGCAGGTTTTCGGTTAACACTTTTTAATGATTTAAATAATTCAGTTGCTGTGCAGCTGAATTATTACAAAATAAAAAGGGTTTCCGTTTGGAAACCCTTTTACCGTTTTTAGTATTGTGTATGCAAAAATATGCTTATTCCGCAACAACTTCAAATTCAATCTCAACCACAACTTCTTTGTGCAGTTTGATTTTAGCTGTATGAGTACCAACTTCTTTGATGCTGTCTTCAGGAATAGTGATCTGTTTGCGGTCGATCTCAAATCCTTTTTTGTTGATCGCTTCAGCCAACTGGATGGTGTTAACCGATCCGAAGATTTTGCCTGAAGTACTTGTTTTTGCACCAATAGAAATTTTCTTGGCAACAATTTGCTCAGCAATTTTAGTAGCTTCTTCTTTCAATTTAGCTTCTTTGTGAGCACGTTGTTTTATGTTCTCAGCCAAAACTTTTTTGGCCGACTCGGTAGCAACAACTGCTTTTTTTGTTGGAATCAGGAAGTTACGTGCGTAACCTTGTTTAACTTCAACAATATCGTCTTTGCTTCCTAAACGCTCTACGTCTTGTAATAATATAATTTCCATTTCAAGTCCTCCTCTTATTTCATCATGTCGGTTACAAATGGTAACAATGCAACCTGGCGGGCGCGTTTTACGGCCTGGCCAACTTTGCGCTGATACTTTAACGAAGTTCCGGTGATACGACGAGGTAAAATTTTACCTTGCTCGTTAAGGAATTTCTTCAAAAACTCAGGGTCTTTGTAATCAACATATTTGATTCCGTTTTTCTTGAAACGGCAATATTTTTTCTTTTTGATCTCTACTGACGGTGGAGTCAGGTATCTGATTTCACTTCCTTGTGCCATGGTTTAATCCTCCTTTTTTTCTGATTTTGCTTTCTGAAGTTTTCTTCTCTTCTCGCTGTATGCAACTGCATATTTGTCGAGTTTTACAGTCATGAAGCGGATAACGCGTTCGTCGCGACGGAAATCTGTCTCCATTTTTGTAATGAATGCAGGATCGGCTTTAAACTCAAATAAGTGATAAAAGCCAGTAGATTTCTTTTGAATTGGGTAAGCCAGTTTTTTCATGCCCCAATCTTCTTCATGGATCATCTCACCTCCATTGGCTGTGATGAGATCCCTGAATTTTGTTACCGCTTCCTTTACCTGTGGCTCAGATAAAACGGGAGTACAAATGAAAACGGTTTCGTACTGATTCAACATAATCATCTAATTTTTAAATTATTAAATATAAATATCCAAAATTTTGGACGCGCAAAAATAGAAATAAATTGTTAAGATTCAAACACTTTGGAGGTTTTTTGTTCATCGGAATCGTATGATCTGGTTTGTCGTTGCAAATATACTGTCATTTCGACGAAGAATGAGGAGAAATCTGTAATATTTAGAAACAGATTTCTCAGTCGTTTCTCTCCTTCGAAATGACAGCTTTAGTTGAGCATTCAGATTGATTTTAACATTGATATATATCGAAAAAGAGATTGACCAAAAAGCAATAATTACCTTCAATCAATCTCTTAATATTTTATCTATCCAGATTTATCTTCAATCTGATTCAATCTGAACTTCAATCTACATCAATCTCTGTTAAAGCGGAATGTTTCCATGCTTTTTAGGTGGATTCGATTTCCGTTTGTTCTGCGTCATTTCAAGCGCATCGATCACCTTTTTACGTGTATCGCGCGGATGAATAATTTCGTCGATATAACCCAGCGAGGCTGCTTTGTACGGATTGGCAAATTTATCGCGGTAATCCTGCACTTTGGCGGCTTTTTCTTCATCAGTCATTTTTTCGCGATGAATGATATTAATTGCACCTTCAGGCCCCATTACTGCAATTTCTGCAGTTGGGTAGGCCAGGTTTACATCGGCACCAATGTGCTTGCTCGACATCACATCGTAAGCACCACCATAAGCTTTACGGGTGATTACTGTAATTTTCGGCACTGTGGCTTCCGAGAATGCATAAAGCAGTTTTGCGCCGTGTTTAATAATACCGCCAAACTCCTGTCCGGTTCCAGGCAAGAAACCCGGAACATCAACGAAAGTTACCAATGGCAGGTTAAACGCATCGCAGAAACGAACAAAACGCGCCGCTTTTACCGATGAATTAATATCCAGCACTCCGGCTAAATGACTGGGCTGGTTGGCAACAACACCTACCGGCCGGCCTCCAAAACGGGCAAATCCTACAATTATATTTTGTGCATAATTAGGCTGCACTTCCAGAAAATGTTTATTGTCGATCACATTCTGGATGATTTCGTGCATATCGTAAGGCTTGTTCGGATCGACCGGAACAATTTCTTCCAGTTCTTCGCTAATTCTGTCGGAAGGATCCATGGTCGTTTTTACCGGCGGATCTTCCAGGTTATTCGATGGCAGAAAGCTCAGCAGTTCACGAACCATCATAATGGTTTGTTCCTCGTCGTTACCGGTAAAATGAGCCACACCACTTTTCGAGCTGTGCGTATCGGCACCGCCCAATTCTTCTTTGGTTACATCTTCGTGGGTAACCGTTTTAATAACATCTGGTCCGGTTACGAACATGTGGCTTTTTTCTTTCACCATAAAAATGAAATCGGTGAGGGCAGGAGAGTACACTGCGCCACCGGCACACGGCCCCAATATGGCCGATATTTGTGGAATTACGCCCGATGAAATTACGTTGTTGTAAAAAATATCGGCATAACCGGCAAGGCTTTCAACGCCTTCCTGAATACGGGCGCCGCCCGAGTCGTTCAGTCCAACAAGTGGTGCTCCCATTTTTAGCGCCAGTTCCTGGATTTTTACAATTTTATCGGCGTTGGCTCTACTCAGCGACCCGCCAAAAACAGTAAAATCCTGGGCAAAAACATATACCAATTTGCCATTTACTTTTCCGTAACCCGAAATTAAACCGTCGCCTAGTATTTTTTTTGCTTCCATACCGAAATCGTAATTCCGGTGTGTCATCAGTTTATCAATTTCGGTAAAAGTTCCCGGATCGAGGAGTTGCAGAATGCGCTCGCGGGCCGTCATTTTTCCCGCAGCATGTTGCTTTTCAATTCTTTCTTTACCTCCTCCGAGTTCTGCTTGTTCATTAAATGCATCAAGCTGTTCGTATTTTGCTTTTAAATCCATTTTTTTTCCTTTAGTCCAATTCAATTAATACCTGGTTGCTATCTACTGTTTGCTGGTCTTTTACATGTACTTTTTTAACGGTGCCATCTTTTGGAGCTTTGTATTCGCTTTCCATTTTCATGGCCGAAATGATAACTACAGTTTCACCTTCCTGAACAACATCGCCTTCTTCAACCAACACTTTAACTACTTTGCCCGGCATAGGCGAAGTGATTTTGTTGTCGCCCGGCCCTGCGCCGTTCGCGTTACGGTTTTGCAGGTAGCGTGCTTCGGCATCAATTACTTCAACATTATAACGTTCGTATAAAGTGTAAGCGGTATATTTTTTTTGTGTTTCATCCGGAACCAGTTCGATGTCGTACGAATGGCCACCTTCAAGAATTGAAAATGTACCATCGGCAGTATGCATCAAATCTACATTGTATGTTTTTCCGTCAACTTCAACTTCCAGTATGTTGCCATCTTGTTTTAACAGGTTTACCCAGGCTTTCCTGTCGCCAATTTTAATTTCAACAGCCATAATTTTGGTTTAAAAATGATTTACGTAAGGAATTTTTTTCCAGCGGCTTTGTGCCGGCACAAACTCTTTGGTTACTGTGGCATTGCTTCCCAGTTTATCCAGGTAGTCGATAAATGCAGCTATAATAACCATGTCTTCCGGATTGTCTTTCATTCCGTTCGATAGCAGTTGTTCCTGGTTTTTTTCAATAAAATGAGTGTCGTAATTTCCGGCAATGAAGTTTTCGTTGTTCATTACGCGTTCCAACATTTTTATTGATGTTTTTACACCGGTAATCTTGTATTCGTATAGCGCCCGTCGCATACGTGCAATGGCTTCGTCGCGTGTTTTTCCCCAAACGATCAGTTTCGAAATCATCGGGTCGTAGTAAATCGGAATTTCATAACCTTCGTAAACGTATCCATCGGTGCGCACACCAAGTCCTAGCGGAGTAGATATTTTATACACTTTTCCGGCGCTTGGCATAAAGTTATTGTCCGGGTCTTCGGCATAAATACGGCATTCAATAGCGTGCCCTCTTTGTTTTAAATCCTCTTGACCGAATTCCAGTTCACGGCCTTCAGCAACATAAATTTGTTGTTTTACCAGGTCGATTCCGGTAACACGCTCGGTAATCGGGTGTTCCACCTGCAAACGTGTATTCATTTCAAGGAAGTAGTAATTGAGGTTGTTATCCACCAGAAACTCGATGGTTCCGGCACCTACATAATTTACTGCTTTTGCAGCTTCTACAGCTGCTTTTCCCATCTCATCGCGTAATTCCGGAGTCATTAACGGTGATGGTGTTTCCTCTATCATTTTCTGGTGACGCCGCTGAACCGAACATTCGCGCTCGAAAAGATGAACGGTATTTCCGTGTTGGTCGGCCAGAATTTGAAACTCGATGTGGTGTGGCGAAGTGATGTATTTTTCAATGTAAACGGCATCGTCGCCAAAAGCCGATTTCGCTTCGGAACGTGCTGCACGAACTGCAGAAACCACTTCTGATTCGTTTTTAACCAGGCGCATTCCTTTTCCTCCACCTCCGGCCGATGCTTTTATCATTACCGGAAGACCAATGGTTTTTATCACTTCCAGCGCTTCTGCTTCTGTTTTTATCTCTCCATCGGTGCCGGGCACCACCGGAATTCCGGCAGCAGTCATTGCTTCGCGGGCCTGAATTTTATCGCCCATTTGAATGATTACTTCAGGCGATGGACCAATAAACACGATTCCCTCTTCGGCACAGCGTCGGGCAAAATCGGCATTTTCCGATAAAAATCCGTATCCGGGATGAATTGCATCAGCGCCACTTTGTTTGGCAACTTCTATAATTTTATCAATGTTCAGGTAACTTTCGCTCGATGGAGCTTTACCTACACAATAAGCTTCGTGGGCGTAACGCACATGAAGCGAAGTCCTGTCTGCTTCCGAGTAAATGGCAACCGATTCAAGATCAAGCTCCCTGCAGGTTCGCATAACGCGAATCGCAATTTCGCCCCGGTTTGCGATTAGAATCTTTTTGATTTTCTTCATATAATTTTGAAATCAATATAAGTTTAAATCATCTTAATTTCTGCAACTATAACTCTGTTTTGCAAAAAATGTTTACACTCAAAAATTTTACTGTGGAAGTTACCTGTTGCGAGGTACCTCTGGCTTGGTTAATTGTTAATAAATCTAAAAAACTGTTTTATGTTAGCTTTTCGGGGAGCTGAAATTTGAATTCCAAAAGCAATGGGTCTAAAATTATATTTTTTATGATAAGCAATTGATTTTTGAGAAATATGTTTATTTTTGAAGAGAGTAACAATAAAAAGTTGACATTATTCCAAACCCTGGATTCCTTTTTCTCATTTTTGGTTTGATGATTATTTTTGTTAACAGTTCTTGCAGGCGAAGGAATAAGGCACAACGATATAAATTTTGGAGCTAACTAATTAACCACTTGGATGTACATATTTTTGTTTCAACTTCTAAAAAAAATTTTTCTGACCTCCCTATTCGGAATGTTGTTTCTTTTTGCTTTTGCTCAAAATGCCCAATTAAAGGGAGTTGTAGCAGAAGGCCCTACCGGAATTCCTATAAGATATGCAACTGTAATTGTTGAACCCCGAACCGATACCACTAAAATAAATGGAGATATAACCGGCGAAAACGGGTTGTTTCAAATTAGCGATCTTCCGTACGGAGATTATAAGTTGAAAATTAGTTATGTTGGCTATAATGTGTATCACATTGAAAAAATGGAGCTTAAAGATCCCGAGCTCGATTTAGGCCGGATTGATTTAAAGGTTGATCAAAAAACATTGGATGAAATTACGGTACAATCTAAAAATTCAGGAGTTAGATACGAAGTTGACCGAAAAGTTATTGAGGCGAGAAATTTTCCCGGGGCAAACAAGGCCATCGATTTAATGGAGAATATTCCATCGTTGGAACTGGATGTTGATGGCCGTTTAACTTACCGCGGCGATGGAACATTTTTGGTGTATATAAATGGCCGCCCCGAATTGAATGGAGAAGAAAAATTACGCCAGATTCCGGCAAATAAAATTCAATATATTGAAGTGATAACCAATCCATCATCGAAATATAATGCTGAAGGTACTGCCGGAATTATCCAGGTTATTTTGAAGCGTAATCGTTTGGAAGGTATTGAAGTAAATACCAGCCTGAATCTTTCAACACTGGGATCGTCAGAGTTTATTTTTTCGGTAGATAAAAAAGGAGAGCGCGGCGGTTGGTATTTGAATGGGCAGCTCGACGATTATGTCTCGCAAATTCAGTGGCAGCAAGGTAACCAAACCGTAACCAGTGACAACACCCAATACCAAACGCTTTGGGACGTAAAATCAAAAGACCGTGAGAATAATACTTTTATGGAGCTTGGTTTTAATTACGATTTAACAGATAACGATTACCTCGATTTTAAATTAAGTGCCGATCCGATTCGCCGGTCGAGCACTTCCAACGAGAAAGGAACATACTCATCAGGTGTATATGCAGGTAACAATTTGGAAACTTATGACGAGTATGGCTTTGATAGCCGATACCACCTGTACTACCGCTACCTTAGTGCTGTGGCCAGCTATGAACATGATTTTAATAAAGACCGTTCGAATTTATTGTCGGCATATATCAGCTCATCTACCTATTTGCAACCGCTTGAAGAACAAAAGCGTGACGAACTGATTTACAGCGAACATACTGAAAAATATGGCTACCAGACAAAAGAACACAACGAGTTACTTATTGATGCCAAAGTATCATACGAAAATAAATTGTCGGATAAAAGCCGGTTAGAGGCCGGTCTTGAAATTAACCTGGACCATATTCCAAAGGTGGAAACAGAAAGTGGTACTTTTGATCGCTACAATATTCTGAGTGTTTTTGTGAACAATAAGGAAAACGAAGAGATTGATTTTAAGCAGGATGTGTATGCCGGATATGCAACTTTTAAAAGCAGTTTTGGAAAATTGGAATATCAATTGGGAATGAGGGGGGAGTTTACCCACCGGCAGTCGAACTACAGTTACTACCTGGTTGGTGATAACGAACAGGTAACTGTTCCGGCAACAACACAATTCTGGGATTGGTTTCCAACAGCGCATTTCGTTTATAATATATCGGATGAAAATCAGTTTACCTTAAGTTACTCACGTCGGATTAACCGCCCTGATTACTGGGAACTAATTCCTTTGCAACGATATGAAACACCCTATATTTCCTTTTCCGGAAATGAAAACTTAATGCCATCGTATGTAAATGCCTACGAGTTGGGCTACCTGAAATCGTGGGACGATAATTTTGTTTCGGGAGAGGTATTTGCCCGGCAAACAGATAATCTGTCGCGAAATTATTACCGAACAGGAGAGGGCAACTCCATTGAGTGGACAAAGGAAAATGTTGGCGAGTCGCTGAGTATTGGTGTTGATTTTATGTTTGGCTACCAACTTTTTAAATGGTGGAATACGAACCTGTCAACGAGTACCTATTTTTACCAATTAACTACAACAATTGATGATAAATCGGATGTTCAGGAGATTTTCCGTGGAAGTATTCGCTCCAATAATAATTTCAGAATCTCAAAAACACTGAGCTTACGTTACCAATTGGTATTCCAAAGCAAGGGAATAAATGCCCAGATGGAAAGGGATGGATTTGCATACTCGAACCTTGTATTGCGCAAATCGTTCTTCAACAGAAGGTTGACGACTGAGGTTTCGTGGTCAAATATCTTCGATAGTATGAAGTATCAGACCCGAACTACAGGAGATAATCTGTATGTTGAAACTGACTTTGAAAGAAAGCCATTTGCCTCGTTTAAAGTTTCATACGTCTTTATTAAGCGAAAATAGTTGTGTTCTTGCATTATTGATAACCGCGAAGTTGTAGATTTGCGGAATGAAATTTCAAGATTATATTCCATTTTACAGGCGTAATCTAACCCTGGCGCTGCCGATCGTTTTATCGCAAATCGGACAGGTTACTGTATCGCTCGCCGACAACATGATGGTGGGGCACGTAGGAACCACGGAGCTTGCCGCAGCTTCGTTTGCCAACAGTGTATTCATGATCGGGATGGTTTTTGGTATGGGCGTAACAATGGGGCTTACACCTTTGGTTGGAAAAGCTTTTGGCCAAAACCAATTGCACAAAGCCATTATTTGGTTGAAAAATGGAATTGCAGCACATCTTACAGCCTCGGTGGCTTTAACGGCGCTTATGTTCAGCATTTATTTCTTTTTGCCATATATGGGCCAGCCCGAAAATGTTTTGCACCTGGCTCGCCCTTATTATCTTCTGCTTTGCAGCTCGTATCTGCCTTTTATGTTCTTTTTTACATTAAAGCAGTTTTTTGAAGGAATAGGAAATACAAAAATTGCCATGCAAATTACGCTTATTGCCAACGTAATTAATATTGTGGTGAACTATGTGTTTATATTCGGTAAGTTCGGTTTCCCTGAAATGGGACTTATGGGAGCTGGAATCGGGACGGTGGTTTCACGAATGTGTATGCCGCTGTTGTTTGCCTGGTTTATTCTTCGGAATAATAGGTATAAACGATATTTTGTATTTGCCCGCTATCAAAAAATCTTCAGGAAGGATATTGTAGCATTATTGAGAATCGGAATTCCCATTGGGTTTCAACTAATTGTTGAAGTTGCTGCATTTGCTATTGGAGCAGTAATGATGGGGTGGCTGGGCGAAACTCAGCTTGCGGCCCACCAGGTAGCGCTCGGATTAGCTACATTTACCTATATGATATCACTCGGCATTTCGCAGGCCAATACCATTCGCGTAAGCCATCAAATGGGCGATAAGGATTATGTATCGTTACGGCGGGCTGTTTTTGCATCAACACATTTGGTACTTTTAGTTATGTCGTTATCCGCTCTGCTTTTTATAGTGTCGCGAAAAATACTCCCATTACTATTCACCTCCGATGAGAACGTTATTCAGGTTGCGGCTACTTTATTAATAATTGCCGCCGTATTTCAGCTTTTTGATGGATTACAGGTTATAATGCAAAGTTCGTTACGCGGAATGGCCGATGTTACCACGCCAATGTTAATTGCATTTATTGCTTACCTGTTAATTGGTATTCCAACCAGTTATATTTTTACGTTTGTTTTAAATGCAGGTCCGCAGGGAATATGGTATGGTTATTTGGTGGGTTTGGGAACCGCAGGAGTTTTGTTTTATATCCGGTTTATGCGTTTGCTAAAACGTTTAGGCTAAGGCTGATTCAGTTTTTTTACCAAAAAAAAGCGGGTTATCTTTTGTTGATAACCCGATTGTTCATAGTCTAGTTTAGTTAGATCAGAAAACTTATTGGTCTAATAGAGAAAAGGTAGTTCTAATAAGTATCTAAATCGTTTTATTCATATAAGGCTCCGCTAATATAGTATAAAAATGAATTAAATCTTAAGTATTTTTTAAAATTAATTAATGTTTGTTAAAAAGTGCGTGTTCGAAAGACTTATAATATTGATTGTCAGTGTTTGTGATATTGACAATATGTTTTAGAATAGATTTGATCTTTTTTGAAAAAAATCGCATTTTATTCGAAAAATGCAAATAGCACCCATGTGGTGATAAATGTCATGTTCTTATAGTTGTGTAAACCATCACCCAATAATGTAGCATTTTGTATTATTTTCAGGTCACTGCTGTCCACTTAAAATAAGCTGAGGGACAGCTGGTTATAATTTAGTTCTTTGACATTTTTGTAATCTATATTTGTAAGCAGCTCATTTATAGGAGTTTTGTCCAGTAGTGATATTCCTAAAATTTGTAATATTTCGTAGGTTGAGCGTTCAATTTTCAACTCTTTACCTACAATTGCAACTAAACAGTAGGCTATGATCGCTGAATAAATTTGTATTCTGACTGCGTTTTCTGACGTACCCCAGAATGCTTTAATCTTCAGGTGTTGTTTTATCCATTTAAAAAATAACTCAACCTGCCATCTGTTTTTGTATAGAAGCACAATTTCTTCGGCTGTCAATTCCATGTTATTTGTCAAGTAAACGAAGTAACGGTTTCTTTCAGCATCAAAGAATTTGATTCTCCGTAGTTTATCAGGATAATCTTTTGAGACATAAAAACCAGACAGTTTCCCAATCTGGTCGCAAACCAGACCTGATTGTCTGTCGACTTTATTCGAATACATTCTGTAAAACTTCAGGTTTGCCTTTGCCCTTACTACAAAAAACGCAGAAAGTGTTGTTATCCGATAAAGGCGCTCAAAGTCAACATACCCACGGTCGAAAATGTAATATGCTCCTGTTTCGTAAGGAATAACATCCATTGCGTTGACGTCGTGAACCGAAGCTGCCGTGATGTGGATAAACGCTGGTATTTGTGTGGTAATATCGTAAAGTGTATGGAGTTTTATGCCTCCTTTTGTTTTACGAAAACTTGCCCACCAGAAAACACTTAAACATAAATCGATGGTTGAAGAATCGAAGGCATAAATTTTTCCTTTGATTTCAAAATCATCGTTAGCAAGCTTTTTCCTGGCCAAGTCAATCATGTAATAAGCAAAATCTTCAAAGATTCTGTAATTGCGCTTTTCGTTCGCTTTGGCCAGATTGCTCCTTGTTACTGATTTCCCAAAACCAAGATGATAAGATTTGTTTCGGTGAGCGTCAATAATGACAATCAAGTCACGCAAGCTATCACGGTTGGTCAATTGACCGAAAATCATACACAGCAACTGGTTCCAGCAGGTAAAGTGCCTAACATATTTATTGCCCGTATATTTAGTAACACATTTATCAAATACCCTTTGTGGCAAAAAACTTATTAATTGAGCGAAAACGAATTTTCCGTTATTCATGTGATTTTAAAAATCCACGAACTTAACAGATTCAAATCGTCACGCTTAAGAAAGCCGCGTAAAGTATAGATTTACAATTGTTTCAAAGAACGTTATTTAATTTTTAGTGGACACTAATGTTTTCAGGTAAATTCTCAGGTTTTATAGTGTAGTGGTTTAACGTTTTTCAATGTTATACCTACTAATTCGCAAACGAACTCCGGTAATTTGATCGAATAAATACCTGCAATTTTATAAGAATAAAGAACGAAATAAAGTTAGGTGCTTTTTTATTTGGCACGAATGGTTCCAGATCGTATTTTTATTAAAAATCTTAAAGCGGCAATAAAGCCGGTATTCAATTTGCAAATAGCTAATTCTTTAAAAAATGAAAGCAGTAGTATTAACCGGTATCCGGCAAATGAAGTTAATCGAAACAGCTGAGCCGGTGTTAACCGGCGAGACGGATGTGAAGATAAAAATCTCAACTGTTGGAGTTTGTGGATCAGACATTCATTATTACTCGGAAGGAAAGATCGGCTCGCAGGTTGTTGAATATCCTTTTAAAGTAGGACACGAGTGTTCTGGTGTAATTGTAGAAACCGGCAAAGAGGTAACAAATGTAAGGGTTGGCGATCTGGTGGTGGTTGATCCATCGGTACATTGTGGTACCTGCGACCAGTGTTTGGCAGGCCGTCCGCATACCTGCCGGAACAACAAGTTTTTAGGTTGCCCCGGACAAATTGAAGGATGTTTAGCGGAATACATCGTAATGCCTTCGTTTACGTGTTATCCGGTTACCGATAAATTAAATGCCCGACAGGCAGCGTTGATCGAGCCACTTTCGATTGGTGTTTATGCGGTTAACCTGGCTCAAATTCAGAAAAAGGAAACTACTGTTGGTATTTTTGGTGCCGGGCCAATTGGTTTGAGCATTCTGCTGAAATTGTTAGCTGATAATATAAACAATGTTGGTGTGATTGAACCACTGGAATATCGCCTGAGTAAAGCCAAAGAAATTGGTGCATCATGGTTAATAAATCCTACAAATGAAGATGTAGAGACTGCCGTACAAAAACAAGAAGAACTGTTGCTTGATGTGGTTTTTGAAGCAAGTGGCGAGCAAGATGCGGTAAATAATGCCATAAAAATTCTGAAACCGGGAGGAAAACTGGTGCTGGTTGGAATTCCGCCTGACGCGCAATATATTTTTGATATGGATTTAATGCGCCGAAAGGAATTAACCGTAATCAATGTACGCCGGCAAAATCATTGTGTTGAAGAGGCGATTGATTTGGTAATTTCCGGTGCTGTGCAGGTTTCGAAAATAGTTACCCACGAATTTACGCTGGAAGAAACTCCGGTGGCTTTCGATGTTGTTGAGGGCTACAAATTTGGTGCAATAAAAGCGATGATAAATTTCGAACTATAAAAAAAGGAAGCAGCTGCTTCCTTTTTCTTTTGTCTTATTTAAACTTTTAAGCGTTGTAGGTCGACGATGCGGTGTCGCCACCACGTCCGGTCCAGTTGGTGTGGAAAAATTCGCCACGTGGTTTATCAACCCGTTCGTAGGTATGTGCGCCGAAATAGTCGCGTTGTGCCTGAAGTAAGTTGGCAGGCAAACGTTCGCTGCGAAAACCATCGAAGTAACATAAAGCTGATGTTAATGCAGGCACCGGAATTCCATTAGCCAATGCCGTTGCACAAACACGACGCCAGCCTGCCTGTGCCTCTTCAACTTTTTGTTTGAAGAACGGATCGAGTAGCAAGTTTGGCAATTCCGGATTGTTATCAAATGCTTTCTTTATATCTCCAAGGAAAACCGAACGAATGATACAACCACCACGCCACATCAGGGCAATTCCGCCGTAATTCAGGTTCCAGCCGTGTTCGCTGGCAGCTTCCATCATCAGGTTGTAGCCTTGTGCGTATGAAATTATTTTGGCGCCCAACAATGCACTTTCAATATCATCGATAAATTGTTTTTTGTCGCCATTAAATTCCGGTTTTGGGCCTTCAATTACTTTTGAGGCCTGAACACGCAAATCTTTCTGAGCCGATAAGCAACGGGAAAAAACCGATTCACCAATTAGTGTAAGCGGAATACCCAGGTCGAGTGCTGAAATGCCTGTCCATTTACCGGTGCCTTTTTGGCCGGCAGTGTCGAGAATCATTTCAACTGTTTCCTCGCCATTTTCATCTTTATAGCCTAATATGTCACGTGTGATTTCAATCAGGTAACTGTCTAAAATGCCTTCGTTCCATTTTTTGAATACTTCGTGCATTTCATCGTTGCTCATTCCCAGCAATTCTTTCATCAGCTGGTAGGCTTCGGTGATAATCTGCATATCGCCGTATTCGATTCCGTTGTGCACCATTTTTACAAAATGTCCGGCACCACCTTCACCAACCCAGTCGCAACAAGCTTCGCCACTTTCAACTTTTGCCGAAACGGCCTGGAAAATTTCTTTTACGTGTGGCCATGCATCCGGCGATCCGCCCGGCATAATCGAAGGACCTTTTAATGCGCCTTCTTCGCCACCTGAAACTCCGGTTCCGATATACAGCAAACCTTTGCTCTCCACATATTCAGTACGGCGAATGGTGTCCGGAAAATGTGAGTTACCACCATCGATAATAATATCGCCCGGCTCAAGATGCGGGATAACCATATCGATAAAATCGTCAACCGGCTGACCGGCTTTTACCAACATCATCACTTTACGGGGCTTCTCCAGCGAGGCACAAAACTCCTCGATTGAGTGTGCTCCGATAAAGTTTTTACCGGCTCCTCTGCCATTTACAAATTTGTCAACTTTTTCAACTGTGCGGTTGTAAACGGCCACTGTGTAGCCTTTGCTTTCCATGTTTAGTACCAGGTTTTCGCCCATTACGGCTAACCCGATCAAACCAATATCTGCTAATTTTTTCATGCTATTGCGTATTATTTGTTTTTAATCTGAAATCCTAATTCTATAAGTTTTTCCAAAGTTTTGGTTTCAATATTTTTTGCTTCGATGGTGTAGGTGTTAAACTCCCGACGAACAGGATAATCTCCTCTCAATTGTTCAAATTTCAGGGGCGAATCACGTAGGTCGTCATCATCGTTTTCAATATCGTATGTGCTCAAAATGGCTTCTGCCAAAATTGAATATTCGCGGCGTTGGTTGCCATCAATTTCGATGCTTGTAGTTGCCGGTAGTTCAACGTTTGTTGGTTCCCAATTGTTGATTCCTAAACCAAAAAAACGGCTAATGGCCTGTACACTCATTTTTGTTCCGTTGGCTTTCCCGTCTTTTGAATAGCCTGCAATGTGCGGTGTGCCGTATTCGCAAAGGTTTAACAAATCGAGGTTTATATCCGGTTCATTCTCCCAGCAATCGGCAATAAATCCTTTGATATCACTCGCTTCAATGGCGTTATAGATGGCTTCTGAATCACAAACTTCTCCACGACACGAATTTATTATTAACGGATTTTTCCTGAGGTTTTGCAAAAAGTCTTCATCTACCATATGAAAAGTAGCATCTTCGCCGCTCATGTTTAAGGGAACATGAAAGGTAATAATGTCGGCTTCGTTTTGAATTGTCTCCAGCGAAACAAATTCCCTACTTCCTTCTGTTCGTTCACGTGGAGGGTCGTTCAACAGAACATTCATTCCAAGAATTTTGCAGGTCTTCGCAACGCGCTTCCCAACGTTTCCTACACCAACAATTCCGATGGTCAATCCGGTAAGATCGGTTCTTTTTCGCATTGCCCATGAGCACAAGGCAGAAGCAATATACTGATTTACACTCTCTGCATTACATCCTGGCGCATTGGTCCACTTAATTCCTGCTTGCTTGCAGTAATCCGTATCAATGTGGTCAAATCCGATGGTTGCCGTTGCAATATATTTTACCTTCGAATCGCGAAGTAATTTATCATTGCAAATGGTTCTTGTTCTGGTAATAATTGCATCAGCGTCTTTTACAATCTCGGGAGTGGTTTCACTTCCCGGCAGGTAAATTACCTCTGCAAAAGGTTCAAGCGCACCTTTTATATAGGGTATTTTATTGTCGATAATAATTTTCATTTTTTTTAACCACATTAGACACATTAGGAATCAATAGTGTCGCTTTATTTATTTAATTCTTTTTATATAATATGGCATCACGTAGTTTCCTGGCTATTCTTACTTGGTGTGCTACTGAAACAAACGAAAAGCAGCAATTTGTATAGAAATTCATCCTAATATGACCTATTGAATCTATGCGTTTCAATTAAAAAGAATGTAGGACGCATATTTTTTTAATAATTCGTTATTCGATTGAAATTATCTTTATTCTTTCGGTAACTTCCTAAAGTGTTCTGTTACGAATGTTTTTTGTCCTTCTCTATAAATATTTGTACAATTAAAATTTATCAATATACCTTTCGGCTTCTCTAAAAGTTTCAAATAGGTCAGTAGCTGTGCTTCATGAATGGGAAGTAGGTCTTGAACAGCTTTCAATTCAACACCTATTAAAGCTTCTACCAATATGTCGAATCTTAAATCAGCGTCAATTTTTAATCCTCTAAAATTGACTGGGACAGCTTTTTGGTACTCAACTTTCATCCCATTTTCTTGCAATACGTGACCAAGACACTTTTCATAAACACTTTCTAGGAGTCCTGGCCCAAGTTCTTTATGAACTTCAATAGCACATCCAATTATATCATATGTTATAGCATTTACTATTTTTTGAGTCATCATAACTAATGGGTCCTATTGTGCCTACTGTGGTCCATTGTAATAATCTCTAACCATCTCATCAAGTACCCAACTTGTGCGGGCTGCCGATTCGCCGGTGCTCACACACTTACCATTTTCCAGTAATTCATTTACAACCTGTTCAACCAGGTTTTGTGAGATGTGTTTCGGATTATTAAAACTCAGTTTTTCTGTTCCTTTTTGGTTTTTTACAATAACATCGCCGTGCGTGAAACAAGGCAAACAAATTTCGCCTTTTTCTCCGACAATCTGAATATAATCTTCCACCGAATTTTCATCCACAACAAAACACCAGCTTCCTGTTCCAACAACTCCTGATTCGTGTTTCCAAACCCCTGTAACTGTATCTTCAGCAGGGTAGAGGCCAGACTGGTTAACCGCTTGTCCTTTCACTTCGGTAATTTTTCCAAATACAAAATCAAGGTAGTCCAGTTGATGTGAGGCCAGATCGAAAAAATAGCCGCCACCGGCAATCTCCGGAAATACATGCCAGTGCATTTCTTCCGGTTTTTGATTGGCTTCGCGAGCCTGTTTGTACAATTTAATATTCACCATTAATGGCTTGCCGATGCTGCCATTTTCTACCAGCTCTTTTACTTTTAAAAAGGCAGGTAAAGTTCGTCGGTAATAGGCCACCCACAGCGGAGTTTTTGTTTCTTCAGCAACTTTTAAGCATCTCTAAACATTCGGCATAATTTCGCGCCATTGGTTTTTCAACGTAAACCGGTTTGCCGGCTTTTAGCGCTTCAATGGCGTACGATGCATGGGTATCGGGAGGAGTTGCGATATATACGGCATCCACTTCCGGGGCGTTAATTAATGCCGATCCGTTGTTGTACCATTTTAGAACATTATGGCGACGGGCATAATCTGCAGCTTTTTCGGCATTTCGGCGCATAACGGCAACCAGTTTCGAGTTTTCGACTTTGTAAAAAGCCGGTCCACTTTTAACTTCGGTTACGTTTCCAACACCGATTATTCCCCAATTGATGCTTTCTTTATTCCTGTTAATACTCAACTTTGCTGCTTATTTGTGTTAATATTCAAAACGTTCGCGGTATGCCCATAATCCAATTGCCGGATTTGAGATGTAAAATATTTCTTCACCATCGGGCAGGGTGTTAAAGCCGTCTTTTAGCTTTTTAGGATTGTATTTGGCTGTAACTTCATCGTAATCGCCATACTTAAATCCAACACTTTCAATTTCCTGCTGGGTTACATTTTCTTTCCCTTTACCCGGGCAGTAGGTGATGTTGAAACGCCCTTCGGATGATCCGTGAATAAGGTGTGCTGCAGCTCCCAGGTTATTTTGCAGGTCTTCGTTTTCTTTTACCAATTTCAAGGTGTGTGGCGTTCCAAAGTAGCCGTATTTTCGTATCAAGGCATCAATTTGTGGGTCTTCACCAAATTCTTTTAAGGCCGGAGCCAAAACAATCAGTTCAGCGCCGTCGGCTAAAGCCATGCGCGTGCGGTAAATACTTTTGTTTCCCAGCCAGGTACTTTTAAATTCGGAAGGATCGAGCCAAACCGCGGCTTTCGTGATTGGTTTTTCTACCATTTCAAAATTAACTTCGAGCGAAAGCTTTGCTGCTTTATCAAATACCTCGAAATCGTCGCCGATAAAAAGCCCGTATGTTTGCAGTTTGCCATCGTTATTTAATCCAACTACTGTTTGTACATAAACAATAGGCAGGTGGTTGGAGAAATTTTCGGAGGCATAATTAAAAATCTTCCGAACTGGCGTATCGGCACGGCCCATCATGCGCTCCATTCCGTATGCAGCGCCAATGTAATGGCTTTTGTTAATGCCCTCAGCGCCACCGGTACCCACAAAAATATTTTTATTGTAATTGGCCATTCCAACCACTTCGTGCGGAACAACCTGCCCGATAGACAATATCAGATCGTAATTACCCTCAACCAGAATTTTATTCACCTGTGCCGGCCACGAATAATTAACAGCACCTTCCGAAACCTCCTCTACAAATTCAGCCGGAACGGTACCCAGTGTAACCACATCGTTTCGCCAGTCGTGTTCGCGAATCAGGTCGGATGGCATTTTGCCAAACATGTGGCTGATTTGCTCCATCGTCATCGGCGTGTGCGTTCCCAACGCCGGAAGTACATCGGTTAAGCGTTCGCCAAAATATTCCCAGGTAAATTCGGTAAGCTCGCCTGCCCGCGAGGGGAGACGTGTATAATCCGGAGGAATGGCCAAAACCTTTTGTTTGGCTCCCATTTTTTCGAAAGCTTCAAACAGGCCATTTTTCAGATCCTCGGCACTGAGTGCTGTTTCGGTAGATCCTTTTTCGAAATATATCATTTTGATCTGTTTTAAAATTGAAGATTAGCGCTTAACGCGTGCATTACCGCCCCAAACACTCCAAACCTGTTCTTCGTCGGCAGGTTGCGCATAGTCGGTTAAAAATGTGGTTGCCAAAGCGCCGGTTGCCCAGCCAAATTGAGGCCATTTTTCAGGTTTCCATTCTTTTAAAATACCGTATAACATTCCGCCAACAAAACCATCGCCGCCGCCAATGCGGTCGAGAACGCGGATGGTACGTGGTTCAACCACATGCCAGTTTTCGCCTTCCAACATAATGGCTCCCCAAAGGTGCTCGTTTACACTGATAACTTCACGCAGTGTTGTTGCAAAAACCGATGCGTTAGGAAAGGTTTCTTTTACGCGGGTGATCAATCCTTTAAATCCTTCTATTTTGGCATTCAAACCTTCGCCGCCGGCAGCAGGGCCTTCAATTCCAAAACATAGCTGGAAATCTTCCTCGTTACCGATGAGAATATCAGAAACGGAAGCAATTTCGGTAAAATCTTTCCGAAGTTGTTCTTCGCGGCCTTTCCAGAAGGATGCCCGGTGATTCAGGTCGAACGAAATTTTAGTGCCGTGTTTTTTTGCGGCTCTTGCCACTTCCAGGCAAAACTGGGTTGTTTCAGGAGAGAGCGCACCAATTAATCCCGACAGGTGTACGATTTGCACGCCTTCTTCACCAAAAATACGTTCCAGATCGAAGTCTTTTATATTTAATGTGCGGCCCACCTCGCCGGCGCGATCGTTAAAAACACGTGGTCCGCGGCTACCGTATCCACTGTCGGCAATATTTATCTGGTGGCGGTAACCCCACGGATTGCCTTGTTCCACCTCCGGGCCTTCGTAGTCCATATGTCGGGCCTTTAAATTGCTCTGAATGAATTTTGCAATCGGACTGTCCTTTACAAATGTGGTTAACACTTTAACCGGCAAACCCAGGAACGATGAGATGCTTGCAACATTGGTTTCGGCACTGGTAGCGTAAAGGGTAAATTTATCGCTTGAGTGAACCGGTTGTCCGTTTTCGGGAGTAATGCGTGTTCCCATACTTGTGGGGACCAGCATGGCATATTTACAATTTTGTTTCAGTTTCATCTTTTTTGATTTTCTATATAATGAAAAGCAGTTAGCCAACGATTTGTGTCTGGCAAAATTTTCGCAACAATAATTTAAACGCCACCAAATGCGCTGTAACCTCCGTCAACCGGTATTACAATTCCTGTTATAAAGTTTGAAACGTCGGAGATCAGGAAAAGTGTTGCGCCCTGAAGATCTTCCGGTTCACCGAATTTTCCCATTGGTGTGTTGTCAACAATTTTTTGCCCGCGGGGGGAGTAGTTGCCTGTTTTTTCATCCATTACCAAAAAGCGGTTTTGGTGAGTGATAAAAAAGCCGGGAGCAATGGCATTTACCCGGATACCAACTTTTGCAAGATGCACCGACAGCCACTCTGTAAAATTATTGATAGACGCTTTTGCAGCCGAGTATGCCGGAATTTTGGTTAGCGGTTTATACGAATTCATCGACGAAACATTAAGCACAACGCCTTTTCTACTTTCAAGCATGTCGCGGGTAAATACCATTGTTGGCAGCAAGGTTCCTGTAAAATTCAGGGCAAAAACTTTGTCGAAACCTTCCATTTGCAAACCATAAAAAGTGTCTTCGAGGTTATCTATGTTGTCCTCGGTTATGGTTTCCACTTTTGTTGTTGCCTGTGGGCTGTTTCCGCCGGCACCATTTATTAAAATGTCAATTGGCCCCAATCGTTTGTTTATCTCCGTTTTGGCAAACTCAAGCGATTCTTTGTCGAGCACATTGGCTGCAACACCAATCACTTCAGTCCCCGAATCAGCGGCAATCTCGGCAGCAACTTTATCGGCCACTTCTTTATTAATATCGGCGATGGCAATTTTGGTTCCAACCGATGCAATTGCTTTTACCATGGCGGTACCCAAAACTCCGGCACCACCGGTAATTACGCATACTTTGTCTTTTAAATCGTTAAATGATAGTGCCTGCATAATATCTATTTAAATTCTTTATAATAATCAACATTCTCTTTGGTAACAATGTCAATAGGGGTGTAACTTTCTTCCTGAATTTCTCTTTTCTGTACGATGCTTCTGAACAGTTTGTTCACCGAGTTATATCCCTGCTCTTCGGGGCGTTGACAGATTAGGAACTGAACAAGGTCTTCTTTCAGGTATTTAATGTTTTCCTTAATAAGGTCGTGCCCTATTACTTTAATGTTTCTGATTTCTAATTTTTTAAGCAATCGGCCCACATAAAACACTTTCGAATTGGTAACCAGTATTCCTTTAATATTTTTCTCCGAAATATTTTGCTCAACCGTTGCCATCCATTCATCCGATTTGGTATCCGGAATTTCAATGGTAAACAGCTTGTGATTGTTATCCTTTTTTTGCTTAAACCAGTCGTGAATTCCCATTTCGCGCTGCACCAGGTGGTTTTGGTTATCCATTTCTTTCGCAAAATGAATAACAAGAATGTTTCCTTCGGGTAACATCAGGTCGAGCAGTTTCCCCGACACCATTCCGCTTTGATATGAATTTTGCCCGATGTAACTGAGCTGTCCAACATCCTGAATATTTGAATCGATAAAAACAAAAGGTATTTCCTGCTCTTTCAGTTTTTCGATAAAAGCTGTAGCCTCTTTTTTGAAAAAGGGAGCCAGTACCACACCATCGGGTTTCATGGCAAGCACTTTATCGGCCTCTTTTACAAAACTTTTTGAATCGGACTGGTTAAAGGTAAACGACTGAATTTGTAAGCCGTATTGCGGCAACTCCGAGATGCGTTTTTTTATTCCTTTAATTGGTTTTGTCCAGTAGCCTTCTCCAGCCGGAGGTTGGGGGAGTAGCGTGGCAAATGTGGCCGACTTTTTTGAGGCCAGCATACTTGCCAAAATATTGGGCTGGTAGTTTAATTCCTTTACAATTTCAAGAATTTTCTTTTTGGTGGCAGGTGCAACCTCTCCGCGGTTATGCAAAACCCTGTCAACAGTGCCAATCGATACCTTTGCTCTTTCGGCAATATCTTTAATCCGTATTTGTTTATTTAGTTTGATAGCGCTTTAAATTTTTAAGATTTTAAACCGTAGCTTTAGCTACTTGCTTTCAAAACTAAATAAAAATATTAGTATTCCCGTGTTCGTACACGGAAAAATATTTCAAAAATGTTCAGCAACATTTTTGTATTGGATTTTGCTTAAAATTTAGCCAGGTTTTCGTCGGGCTTTTCTTCCAGCAGGTGTGGATTTTTTAACAGGTATTTAATATGCCGAAACAGGCGTCCTCCGTGCGATCCGTCAACAACGCGATGGTCGAGCGTTGCAGACAGTAACATGATTCGGCGCGGAACGATTTCCCCGTTAACAACTGCCGGTTTGTTCTGAACGGAGCCCAAAATCATAACGAGCGATACATTCGACGATGGCAGCAACGAACCATAACCGGTATCGAGGCCAACGGTACCAATATTTGAAACCACGTACGATCCAAAACTATTTGAATCGAGACCGATTCCCGGCAACGAAATTCCCCAGTCGATTGTAAGTACACGGTATAAGCGGAACAACCACTTGCGGAAAGGCCACGGAACCCGCGCCAGCATATTTTTCGATTGCATTTCGTCGCGTTCGTTACCTTTTCGCGACTGGCGGATATGTTCGGCAATTTCGTCGGTAACTTCCTGAATGGTGCGCTGATCGGCATTCTCAACTTTTACCGAACCCATTTCGCCACCTGCCAGCAGAACACTTACCACACCGTCAACCTGTTTGCGCTGGGCAATTTTCGAGCCCTTTACAAAGGTGTTCAGTTCGGGTACTTCATTTCTGATTGCCCTGCCAATTATAAGTGTGATAATATAAGTAAGCGTGGTTTTTAAGCCTTCTTTTCTCTTCTTGGCGATGTATTTTTCAATATCGGTAACATCCAACTCTACCATTCCATAAATTTTGGAATCGGTAGGCTTTTTGTAAATAGTTGACGCTACTCTGCGCCAGTCTGAATTATAATCAATTTGCTCCATATAACGATTTTTTTAATGTCAATCGTTTTCTGTAAAATCTCGAATAATTGTGGCTTTAGCCCGCAAATGTAATTGTTTCTGTGAAAATAGCACCTGAACAGAAGAATTAATCAGGAGATTTCAGCATTATTCAGAGTGGTAATTATAAAATTACGAAGTTAAAAGCAAGTCGGTTTTTGGAAGAATACACAAATTGTCTTAAGTTTATTAGCCTAAATCAACAACAATTCATTCTAAACTTATACACATGCAAAACAGACGAAACTTTCTGGCCACTATTGGCACCATTGCTGCAGGTGCAGTGGTCTCCAATCCTTTAAAGGCTGCTGTACTTTCCGAAGGCGAAAAGCTAAAACTGGTTTTGGTGGGCACCGGAATCCGCGGAAACAGTTTTTGGGGAAAACGACTGGTTGATGAATACAGCGACATCCTTGAATTTGTGGCGCTGGTAGATATCAATCCGGGCCGGGTAAAATATGCTGCCGATTATATCGGAGTTGGTAAAGACTGCAAAACTTATACTGACTTTGATGAAATGATCGGGGAGCAATCGCCCGATTTAATCATTGTAACTACCCCCGATGCCACGCATCATCAATTCATTATAAAATCGTTGGAAAACGGTGTTGATGTGCTTACTGAAAAGCCATTGACTACCGATGAAGACAAGTGTCAGGAAATATTGGACGCAGAACGACGGTACAAACGTAAAGTAATTGTTGGTTTCAATTATCGCTGGAGCCCGTACAATACAAAAATCAAGGAGTTGCTGATGAACAATGCAATTGGCAAACTGGTTTCGGTTGATTTTTCGTGGATGCTGAATACCAGTCATGGCGCTTCGTATTTTCGGCGGTGGCACGGTCAGCGCGAGTGGAGCGGAACTTTACTGATACACAAAGCTACACACCATTTTGATTTGCTGAACTGGTGGATCGATTCCGATCCGGATGAAGTGTACGCCAAAGGTGATTTGGAGTTTTATGGCAACCGACGCGATAAAAGTGGTGTAAACTGCCGCTCGTGCGATGAAAAGGATAGTTGTCCGTTTTTCTGGGATATCACGAAAAGTACTACAGAATACAATCTGTACGCCAAACACGAACACTACGATGGTTACATCCGCGATAACTGCCTGTTCAGGCCCGAGATAAACATTTACGATAAAATGAATGTGAATGTAAAATACGCCAACAATGTGTACCTGAATTACATGCTTACAACTTATTCGCCATGGGAAGGCTGGCGCGTTGCATTTAACGGTACCGAAGGCCGAATTGAAGCATTTTTGGATGTGCCGTATCTGGAAGATGTGCAAATTTCGCAGGAAGATATGCACCGCGCAGAAATGGACCAGAGCGGTAACCAGGAACAAATTATGAAACCAATAATTCTGCACAAATTGTGGGGCGAGCAGGAAATAATAAACGTGGGTTACAGCCGCGGCGGACACGGTGGAGGTGACGAACGCTTGCACGATCATATTTTCAGAACTCCTGATGCCGAAGACGAATATCAGCACCTGGCAGGAACGCGCGACGGGGCCATGTCGATTCTTGTGGGTACAGCTGCCAGAAACAGCATTGAATCGGGGATGCCCGTAAAAGTTGGTAGTTTAACTACTTTGCAACCGCGAAGCAAACGATTAACGTAAATTACTTTTCTACCATAAAATGAAAAACGCAGTAAACGGTAAGTTGCTGCGTTTTTTTATGCTTTGTAAAAAGTTGTTTCTATTAATCTTCTTTTACTACCTGTGGTTTTTCGCCCTTAACAAATCGCTTTATTTTAATGTTCAGGTAAGCAAAAAGAACAGTCATAAACGGACTGATGATATTGAAAAAGGCATAAGGAGCATACGACCAGGTGTCAACGCCCAATACTCTTGACTGTGTGGCTCCACATGTATTCCACGGGATAAGCACGGAGGTAATTGTACCGCTGTCTTCCAGTGTTCTGCTCAAAACTTCGGGCTTAAGACCTTTGTCTTCGTAGGCTTTCCGGTACATCCTTCCGGGCACCACCAGGGCAATATACTGGTCGGAAGCCGTGGTGTTAAAAAAGATACAGGTGCCAACGGTTGATGCCACCAAACTTCCGGTGCTTTTGGCATACTTAACAATGGGCTGAGTAATTCGTTTCAGTAATCCTGCCGATTCCATTACGCCGCCAAAAACCATTGCCGAAAGAATGAGCCAAACCGTGTCGAGCATTCCGCGCATTCCAGAGGTACTCAGCAATTCGTTTACATTGGCATTCGACGTTGTAAGGCTAACATCGCCAAACATGGCCTGCATAACCGAATAATACGATGCGGTTCCGTAGTTGTTTACACTACCTGCAATAGTGTTTATAATATCAGGTTGAAAAATAATGGCAAATAAACCGCCCAGTAATGTGCCAATCAACAACGATGGAAGCGGCGGTACTTTTAATATGATTACGGTAATCAGAATTACCGGTACCAAAAACAATAAGGGGCTGGTGTTAAAAGTAGTGTCAATGGCCACTTTTACATCTTCAACGTTTATCGAGGCATGTGTAAAATCGTAATTGAAACCCATAATCAGGAAAATGATCAGGGTGATTGTCATCGTTGGCACCGTAGTTAGTGTCATGTATTTTATGTGGGTAAACAAATCGGTGCCGGCCATTGCAGGGGCAAGGTTGGTGGTGTCGCTTAACGGACTCATTTTATCGCCAAAATAGGCACCGCTGATAATCGCTCCGGCAACAATGGCTTCGTCAATTCCAATGGCTTTTCCAATGCCAAGCAGCGCAATTCCGATTGTGGCAATGGTCGACCACGAACTTCCGGTGGCCACACTAACAATCGCACTCACCACAACTGCCGTAAACAGAAACATTTTGGGGCTGATAATATCCAATCCGTAATAAATCATTGCCGGAACAACACCGCTGATCAGCCAGGTTCCCGCCAGCGAACCGATCAACAACAAAATTAAAATGGATGGCATTGCCGAACCGATAGTCGAAACGATTTTACTTTTGATTCTGTCCCAGCTAAATCCCAACCGATGAGCAACAATGCCTGCAATAGCAGCTGCCAGCATCAGTGCAACCTGGTTGGCGCCGGATAAAGTATCGTCGAAAAGTAATACGTTAAGCGTTAACAGACCAATTAAAATAAGAATGGGCAACAATGCCAGAAAAAGTGATGCTTCGCGTTTTGTTGTCATATTTAAGTAGCGGATATCAAAATGAAGCGCCAAAATAACATATTATAGTCGAAAAGTGTAATAAAATTGCGCTGAATTCGTACATTTTGTAAAAAACAAGCCCCAAAACAAAAACAAACTACATTTTATTTAGCGTATAATTATTTGTTCTTATTTTCGTTCTTTGTTAATTAACAAATTGATATGAAGCAAGGGGTTACATCTATATTAATCATTTTATTTTTTGTTTTTTGTGTTGGCCAGACCATGGCCCAGCGCGCCAACGGTTTGGCGATTGAAGGGTTGGTTACCGTTCAGGAAGGATCGTCGGAAGGATCGATTATACAAATGTATCGCGATGGACGACGACTGGATAATTACGGTATTGGGGCCGATGGAAAATACAATGTAGAACTGAACTGGAACCACAAATGGGAACTGGTATTTGAACACGAAGGAAATTTTAGCCAGAAAATTGTGGTTGAAACAGCTGTTCCGCGCGATGTTTTGAATACCGATCCTAAATTTCCTCCATTTCCGGTAAATATTAATTTGTTTACTGAAATTCCCGGAATCGATAATTCGTTTGCCGAGAATACTGTGCTAAAAATATTTTACAGCCCAAGCGTTGATAATTTTGTAAAGGAACTTTATTATAACGATGCGCAAATTGAACGCCTGATTAACCAGGCAATTGCACAGGCGCAACAAATAGACGAGAATGCCGATTTTATGGCGCGATTAACCCGTGCCGAACTGGCTGAACTTCGGAAAGAATACAATGAACTGCTGGAACAGGCCGGACAAGAATACAGCAACGAAGAGTTTCTGGAAGCTTTGGATGGTTATAAAGCTGCCAGTAAAATATTTCCAAGTGAGCAGTTTCCGAAAGACCGGATTGCTGAAATTAACGATTTGCTGGGATTGATAATGGCTGCCGAAGAGCTGGATGCAGCGATGTTGGCCCGTTTCAACAAGTTGGTTCGGGAAGGCGATTTGCACCTTGGCAATCGACAATTGCCCGAAGCCAAAAAATCATACAACCGCGCACTGTCGATAAAACCGTTGGATCAGTATGTCAACGATCAGCTAAAAAAAGCTTGCTGAAATGCAGGAACAACAACGACTTGCCGGAAACTATCAGAACCTGATTGAGCAAGGCGATCAGGCAATCGACGAACTGTTGTTTAACGAGGCGCTTGGCCTTTTTAATCAGGCGCTTGAAATCAGGCCCAACGAACAATACCCAAAAACTAAAATTGCCGAAATTAATGGTTTGCTTGCCGAACAGCGCAAAAATCAGGAAGATCAGAAAAGTTATAATGATGCTATGTCGGAAGGAGAGCGTATGTTTTCCAAGCAGTTTTTCGATCGGGCACTTACTTCGTTCGAGAATGCATTGTCGTACAAACCCGGCGACATTAAGGCTACACGCCGCATTGAGGACTCGAAAAAGGAAATGAAGCGCATCCTCGATCGCATGGAGTTTGATAAATTTATTGCCGCTGCCGATAAAGCGTACAAAAAGGAAGATTACCCCGATGCTTTGTCGAACTACGAGCAGGCACTGGAACTGGTTCCCGATGAGCCACGAACAAAAAAGCGGGTAGAGGAGATCAGCGAAATTCTTTATGCACTAAACAGCTTTAACGAATTTGTGAGTCAGGCCGATAAGCAATTTGATGCACAAAGTTATGCTACCGCCAAATCACTTTACGAGAAAGCAAATGAATTAAAAGCGGGCGACAAACATGTGCAGGAGCGAATTGCTGAAATTGCGCAGCTAATAGCTCAGCAGGGAGTTGATGAGCAGTATGCACAGGTAATTAAACAGGCCGACAATTTGCTTGCACAGAAAAATTACGAAGATGCCAGGAGCCAATACACGGAAGCTTTGCAAATAAAACCGCGCGAACAGTACCCAAAGGATAAACTGGATGAAATTGCCTCCACTTTAACGGAATTAGCTCGTTTGGAACGGCAGTACAATGATTTAATTGCAGAGGGCGATCGTTTGTTTGGACGTGAGGATTATACCGATGCGAAATCAACATTTGCCCAGGCAGCACAGCTTAAACCGGAAGAAAGCTATCCTCCTGAGATGATGGATAAAATTGATGGTTTAATAGCCGAGAACGAACGTTTGGCGAGAGAAGAAGCTGAAGCGGAAGCAGCCCGATTGGCAGCCATCCAGGCCGAGAAAGATAAAAACTACAACGATGCCATTGCACGCGCCGATGAACTGTTTGCCGCTGAGAATTACGAAGAATCACGCAACGAATACCGTGCAGCTCAGGATATAAAACCGGAAGAATTGTATCCACCGCAACGTATCGATGAGATCGACCGGATTTTAAGAGAGTTAGCGGCGGCTCAGGCAGCGCAGGCAGAGTTAGACCGGAAATATGCGAATTTGATTATGCAGGCCGATCGTTTTTTCGCTGCAAATAGTTACACGCCATCAAAAGAGAATTACACAGAAGCGTTGGCATTAAAACCGGAAGAAACGTATCCGAAAGATAAAATTGCCGAAATAGACAGAATTCTTGAGCAACGAGCTATCGACGAAAAATACAGAAGTGTTATTGTGGTGGCCGATGGTCATTTCAGAACACAAGCGTACGACGATGCCCGCCTGCAATATGAGATTGCTTTAGGCGTAAAACCTAATGAAGAATATCCGAAAGAACAGATTCGTAAAATAGATGCAATTCGTGAAAACGAACGCCAGCAAATTGCTCAGGAACAAGCTAATGCCGAGGATCTGGCAAGAAGAAGAGATCAGATTGCTCAACTGGAAGAGGAGTTGGATGAGCAGCGAATTCTTGAAGAATCAGGGTTAAATGCGCTTTATGATCAGATCATTAAAAAGGCCGATGGTTCTTTTGATATCGAACTGTACAACGTGTCGAGAGCGTGGTACTACAAAGCACAGGATCTGAAACCGGAAGAGGCTTATCCGCCACGACGCATTGCCGAAATTAACCGAATATTGGGCGACATGATGTTGAGCGAACGCGACCGCGAATACCAGCGTTTTATCGACCTGGCGGATGAAAGTTTCAGGAATAACGAGCTGGCAGTGGCCAGAGGTTGGTACAACCAGGCTTTGTCGCAAAAGGATACTGAAAACTATCCGAAAGAACAGCTGCGTGAAATTGAACGTCGTGTGGCCGAGCGTGTTGCCGGGCAGAGTCAGCAGCAATTTGAGAACTTTAAAACTACGGCCAACAGTGCTTTCGAGGCGGGGAATTATAATGTAGCCCGTTTCTACTACCGAAAAGCCTTGGAGTTAAGATCGGATGATGCAGAGGTGAAAGCAAAATTGCAGGAAATAGAAGCATTACGTTAATGTAAAAACATCAATTCAAAACATCCTTTCCGAAAAAAGCCCGGTAACGATTTACCGGGCTTTTGCGTTTTTAAGTCCCCTTATAATTTCGAAAACTCTTTGCTCAAACATTTTAGCATTTCCAGGTTAAGTGATTCTGAGAATATGCGTATCAGGTGGGTGAGTTTTCCATCGTTGTACACCACACCCTGCTCCGCATCGAAAAGCTTGCATATGCCGTTGTATCGTATTTGAGTAATGGTTGCCTCAAATTCTTCTGGTGAAAGATGGCTTTCAGCTACAAAATATCCTTTGTGTTCTTCGATGAGGTCAAGGTAGAAATTGGGTTCTAATTCTTCCAGAAAAAAAGGCTTGCTGACGATAGTTTTAACCCGTTCGTCCAAATGAATTTTTTCAATAAACACTATGTTTTTTTCTTGTAAGCATTTTTCCAACTTTACCAGCTGGCTATAGTCCGGGAAGTTTTTTATGCGGATAGCAGGGTATTGTTTACCGCCTGATTCCACAAGCGCGCTGGCAATATTAATTCGTTCAAACAAACATTTTTCCAAACTCGATGAATAGCAGATTAGCTCCTCCAGGAAGTGAAATTTTTTAGTAAAAAGAAAGATTGAATTGGGTTTGGCTGTTCGGGGAAGTTGGCCGTAATAATTTGCATAAGGAGTTGAAGCTTCTGCAATGTAAATATTGTCGGGGATGTTCAGTTTTATTTGTTCCAGCTTTTCGTGTTTGATAATAAGTCCGCTAAAATATATTTTCTGTTTCATCGTGTTTATTTTAATGATCGTTACGTTTATATAAGACAATATTTGTACAGAATGATACGGTTACAAAGGGGAAATGTTATACCATTTTACAACATTATTTACATAAAAAAGTTAGCTGTTGAGTTTAATATAAATTTGAATTTATCGTAAAAAAACGAACGGAAGACGGTGTTTGTGGCTGAATGATTATTTAGAACAAAAGTACAATGATGGGCTTGTGATTATTTATTTTTAACCAGCCATAAACATTGGTAAGCTTTTAATTTCTTTGATGTGAATTCGGAATTAGAAATGATATCGAAAGAAAATTCTGCCGGTATTTCTATTCCTGTTTCTTCATCGCAAAGGTTAACAATAGCGAGAATTGTCTGATCTTGTGATTTTCGTTGTATGGCAAACACTGCATGGCCAAAATCAAGAATTTTCTGCTGCGCATTCGGATGAAAAGCGCTTTGTTTTTTACGAAGCAGAATAAGTTGTTGTAACGATTGAAATACTTTTTTCTGTGGCGTATCATTGTTTAACACATCCTGCAATTCATGAAGCTGCCATTTGCGTCGATTTATGGTGCGGTTGTGCTGTGTTTTTGCAACGCCTTCGTAATAATTTGGCGTTGCCGTTAAACTGTGTATATAAAATGCCGGAACGCCTGCCAAACTCATCATACAAACCTGCGAAGCCAGAAAACGATCGACCTGAAGGCTGTCTTCGCCCTTGTGTGTGCCTTTAAGCGCATCGAAATAGGTAATGTTCAATTCGTACGGACTTTGGCTGCCATCAGGGTTGGATTTGTAGTTTACCAGGCCGCCAAAACCTTTCATGTTTTCCACCAACGAATTTTTCTCGTCGTCGGGCAAAAGTCCTTCCAGCGGACGAACGCCAATGCCATCGTGCGAAGCGGTGAAATTGAAAAAGGTTTTATCGCCGTTGAGTTGAGGTAAGCTTTTTGCCCAGGTTGATAAATAACGTGAATTACCCGTATGCAATGCATGCAATAACAGGGGAGGGAGGCTAAACTGGTAAACCATGTGTGCTTCGTCGCCATGGCCAAAATAGCTCAGGTTTTCTTTGTTGGGAACATTGGTTTCGGTAAGTATAATTGTATCGTGATTGATAAATTCGGCCACATCGCGCATCAGTTTTACCACTTCGTGTGTTTCGGGCAAATGCAAACAGGTTGTGCCCACTACTTTCCACAAAAATGCTATCGCGTCGAGGCGGATAATTCGTGCTCCTTTGTTGATGTAGCCAAGCAGAATATCCATCATTTCAACCAGCAAATCGGGATTGGAAAAATTCAGATCTACCTGGTCGGCACTAAAAGTTGTCCAAACGTGCTGGGTGCCGTTTGCCGTTTCGTAAGAAGTTAAAAGTGGCGTACTGCGCGGACGGGTTACCAGCGAAAGGTCTGTTCCCGGATCTTCAGTAATAAAATAATCCTTACCTTTTCCGTGCTGCTTCAAAAAGTTAAGAAACCACTGGTTTTGGCTCGATGCATGATTGATCACCAAATCGGCCATCAGGTCGTAATCGTTTGTTAAATCCTCAATATCTTGCCAATCACCAAGTTCCGGATTCACTTCCCGGAAATCGATCACCGAAAAACCGTCGTCGCTGCTGTAAGGGAAAAAAGGCAAAATATGAACAACGGTTAATTGTTCACGTAGATTTTCGTTTAAAAAAGTGCGGAGTGTTTGCAACGGAGCTTCATTATCCGTTTTTATACTGTCGCCGTAGGTAATCAATACCACATCTTTTTCATTCCATTTTTGGCCTTTTGATGCGGCAATCCGGTACGACGAGATAACACTTATCAAATCGGTGAGAATTGATTTCTCATACTTCTCCTTGTAGATAAACTTTAGCCGGCTTTCAATTTTTTCGATGAAAGAACGATCGGGATGAATCATATTGTTTCCGGATTTTAGATGATACTGTTATCGGCTTCCACAATCTCATAAAACTCTTCCAGAATATTGGGGAATGCACTTTGCACACGTTTCCAGCTGGGCATATTCGGTACATTATCCGGGTTTTCCAGAAATTGAATACCCGATTGATACACGTTTTTCACAAACAGATCGATTACCTCCTCTTCTTTATGAAAATCGTACGAGAGGCCATTCATTGCTGCATCGGCTTTGTATAATTCAACAAATTCGAGTGCAATACGGTAGTAGGTAGCTTTTAAGGTTCTGAAAAACTCAGGGCTTAAAGTTACCCCGTCGGAAGCCAGTTTGCCAAAAATAGCACGCGAAACATCGCGACTCATTTTCGATAATCCTTTTTCGGCATCTTCGGCTGAAAGGTCCTGGTGTTTATGGTCGTAGCGGTCGGCAATTTCAACCTGACAAATCCGGTTAAACGAGTTGTTACGTTCTACCTCGTTTAAAATACCAATTTCAAGTCCCCAGTCGTAGGGAATGCGAATGGTTTTTATAATGTCGGCACGCATTGAGAATTCCCCGGCCAGCGGGTAACGGAAGCTATCGAGATATTCGAGGTAAGTATGGTGCCCCAGTAATTTTTTCAGGGTTCGTAGCAGCGGGGTAACCAGCAAGCGCACAGCACGGCCGTGTAGCTTTTCGTCGTCGGTTCTGAAATAGAAACCTTTACAATATTTAAAGTTAAACGATGGATCGGCAACCGGGTAAACCAGCCGTGCCAGCATTTCGCGGTTGTAGGTAACAATATCGGCGTCGTGCAGGGCAATTGCTTCAGAGCGTCCCGAGGCGATCATGTAGCCAAAGCAGAACCAAACATTTCGGCCTTTTCCGGGAACGGTGGTAACGATATTCTTCGACGCCAGTTTCTTTTTGAATTCCTGCATACGCGGTCCGTCGTTCCATAAAACCCGGTGATGCTGTGGTAATTCTGCAAAAAATTCAAGCGCATTTTTGTATTGATAATCGTCGGCACGATCTAATCCGATAACAATTTCAGAAACATACGGGATGTCTTTTAAAACCGAAACAATATCTTTTAATGCCTGGCGCGAAAGTTCTGAATATAAGGAGGGAATGATTAATCCAATGGGACGTTTTTTACTAAATTTTTCCAATTTTTGTTCCAGCTCTTCATAAGGCCGGGCACGTAAATTATGCAGTGTTGCTACAAATCCATTCTGATAAAAATCACCCATTTTTTACTATTTTATGTCTTTCAAATAACTGATGTATGGTGCCGATATTCCGGCGACCTTTTAAATATAAAAAACATTTACTTTAAACATTGCCCATTTGTTTTGAAATGGCACGTTAGGCCGAATAATTAATATGCAACTTTCGTATTACAACTCGCGCATGTACATACTTTTTATAATCGGCTCAAGTTTATCAGCAATTATTTTATGATCGAGTTTTTCCTTTAAAACCTTAAGGTTGTGTATTACCACTTTGTTTCTGTATGGAATATCAGTAAGTAGTCGATACGCCGAATCAACCAACTCTTCAGTTACTCCTCCGCCATCAATAGCCGGCAAATCAAAACCATATTGCTCAATTTCTTGTTTGTACACCTCGTATTTGTTGATTACCGCCGGCAATCCGTACGACATCATTTCCAGCAGGTTGTTACCAAAACCTTCCACATCGCTGAAATAAGTTCCAAGTCCGCCATGAGCAGCCACAATAGAAGGTATTTCAGCAAATTTGTAGAACTTTTTATCAACGATGATGTCGCGGTGCGAAAGGATGTTGTGTTCGCCAAAAATCAATACCACATTGCTGTCGGGATGTGCTTTGCAAAGTTCGGTGTAATGCTCGTTCAGGTTGTTGAGGTACTGGTTTTGCTCGTCGCCCGAGTGGCCACTAACAATTACCGCAACACATTTTTTCTCACCATTCGTAGCGAATTTCTTCTCCAGTTCAAAAGCCAGATCGATGGCCAGCTCAATTTTTTTACGGGGAACAACGCGGGTGTGTTGCAGCAGGATTACGGTTTCGTCCATAGTAAAACCACGGCTTTCAACTTGCTGAACAAGGCCGATGTCTTTCATAAACGAGTCGTTATAATTGTCTTGTGCCGGGCAAATTAATTCTTCGGTTTCCGGGGCGATGTTTTCCCAATCCCATGGAATTTCGCAAGTGTTTGGTACAACAGTTGTTCGCAGTTTAAAGAATTTCTCGAGTTTACTGGCGTTGTGCTGCTCGAAAAGCCTTTTCCCCAGGTCGATTTGTTGCTTGTTAATAAAAGCAATTGAATTTACAAAAGTAACTCCAGGCAGGTATTTCAAATACTTTTGAATCACTTTGTTGGGATTCGAGAAAATAGCGCGCTCGAAATACGAGTCGTGCCACCACACCATCAATTTCGGCCAGATAATTCCTTCTGCGCGCAACTCTTCAATGTAATAACCCAATCCAACGGCAGTGATAAAATTATACGGATGCGAGGTATTGTGGGCAATAATAAGGTCGATATCGTTTTCGTCAACCCATTCCTGAATTACCTTTTTTGCATAGAGCGCATTTTCATGAATCATCTCATCCAGACCTTCAGTGTCGGGATTATTGAAGTTATTCAAAATGGTTTTATGCGCCTCGCTTTTGTGCCAGAATACATCGTTGGTTTGTGCATTAAAACGCGGCGATGAGTGGGCTGCCAAAAAGAAAAAGTTACCAATGTTTATGCCGAGATGTTCCGACATGGCTTCAACGGTTTGGTCGATAACAATGGAAACGCCATCGTTTTTGCCAATTAAGGAGTGGATAATTCCTACGCGTAATTCGTTTAGCTTCATCCTATAATTTTCAGTAGTTGTTTTAAATCGTTGATAATAAAATCGGGGAACATTCCTTTTACACGTTCGTCGTCTTCGCGCAGGCGTAGCGAGCGTTCGTCGCCGGCAAACAGCACCGTTCGCAAACCTGCTTTTGTGGCTGTGTAAACGTCTTTTAGCATGTCGTTGCCCACAAATATGGTTTCCGATGGTTCGATATTGTATTTGCTCTTCAGTGCCGGAATAAATTTGTTGAACAAAGCCGTATCGGGTTTGGCCCGCAGTTCTTTGAATGAATACACCGAAAGTTCTTCCTCAAAAAGATCGATATGCTGATTGGTTGAAAATTCGCCGGTAAGAAAATAATTCATGATAATTGGCGTGTAGAATTGCGCGTTGGAAACAATACCCATTGGGATGCCCGTTTTTTTTATTGCCAGCAGCACTTCTTTCATTCCCGGCATGGGGTATACGCGGTTGCTTAGCAGTTCGAAAACCATTATGGTATCTTCCCACGATTCGGTGCCTCTCAGTTTTAACAATCCTTTGTTTTCGGCTGCTTCAAACATGTTTTTCCACACCTCAAAAATATCTACATCGGGGTAGGGATGGCCTTTTGTTTTTAGCTCTTCGTGTTGCTTTTTTACCTGTTCCTGAAACTGGTCGAGCAGAAAACTGCAGGTTTCCTCTTTGCAACCCGATAAGTCGAATCCACCGGCTTCCATGGCAGTGCGCATATTGTCTTTATTTAGCGAAACCTGATCGATATCGCCTGACGATGAAATAAGCAAAGTTCCGTAAATATCGAAAATTACGGCTTTAATTTTTTCTTTCGAATCGGTTTTTATGTTGGGACAAAAAGTGGTGGGAATGGGTTGCAGTTGCTCTGAACTATCCAACCATTTTTTTATATCGTTTCTGAAGTTTAATTCCATATCCCTGTAAAGAATAGTTGTTTTTGATAATTGTCTTGTTTTTTCTGTAATATATAACTTTACGTCACTAAACAAAGTGTTTAGTATGGAGTTTTGTTCAAACAGTTTGTGTTTTTCTATCTTTCCGCTAATAATTGCAGAAATGATCTCCATCTGCATTTTTAAGTTCAGATATTTAAAATCTGTTTTAATTCCCGGTATATTCAATTTGTAATAAAGTGTAGGAAAGCTAAAACCGTCGTTTTTAAAATCGCGGGTGATAAAATCAATATCCCGGCCAACCACAGGTGTGTCCAGTAACCAGGGTTCGAGGTACACCATTCCAAAACCTTCCTTGTAACTTGTGGTGATGCAGAAATCGCTGCCCCGCAGTAAATTTTCGAAGTTTACTTTTTGGCCGGCTTCAAATACAATATCAATCTCATTCTCGTTACAGAATTTAATCCATTGTTTGTACATTTCAAACTCTAGAGGATTTTGGGGTGGTTGTGTTACCGCAAAATTTGCCCGGTGCCGGAATAAAATGGAGAGCAAGATAAACTCACCAATATTTTTGCGTTGAATAACACGTACCGGGTAGGTCACCAACAGTTTGTCGGCATCAATATTCAGCTCTTTACAAACGGCTTGCTTTGCAACTTGTTTTTCGGGCAGGTCATCCGATGCATCAAATGTTACCGGGTTAGGGAGCCACTCAATGCGGTCTTCTGTAACACCCAGCTCTTTCAACCGGTCGAAATCAAACGAATTCAGCACCCCAAACTGATAATTCGGAAGATTTGGGTAAAGCACTTCGTTAAGGTTCTGCGAAAAATTATCGTAAATAATTTCTTCCAGAAACGAATAATTGCTGGGGCGGTCTTCGGCAAAATCGTGAGCATGGTTAAACACTTTTACACCTTCTTTTGCCAACAGGTAAACAGCATACGTTACAATCGGATTTTTACCCAAATTAAGGTTGTGAAAATGCAAAATAGTATCGCGGGTAAGGTGTTCCCGAATCTCGCGATGTATTTTATGCAGCATTTCCATGGCTTCCTGGTCGGTGTATTTCCGGCGCTCCAGGTAATTTAAATCGGGTATTATATGAAGCTCCGCATTTTTCGATTTTATTTTGCTGCCATCGGGGCAGGCACCTACCAAAACTTTTATTTCTTCGCCTTGCAGGCTGTCGATTTGCGATTCAATAATCCGGTTAACACCACCCGGATTTAAATGACTGTGTGCGATTACTACTGGCATATTTTTAGTTTATGCATAAAAATAGGAAATCGTTGCTAAATAATTTCTAAGAATTTATTTTTATGGAAATATTAACTAAAACCTAAAACCTATGAGAAAAATTGCAACATTTTTGCTTTTGGCGATCGCTACATTTGTTTCAGCACAGGATTTGCCGTATCGTTTGGAAGAATTAACCGCCCCCGATTTTATTAAAGCCGTTGAAAAAAGTTCAAAAACCTGTATTATTCCTATCGGAGTAATGGAAAAACACGGCGCTCAATTACCTTTGGGAACCGACTTGTACATGTCGAGAGAATATTCGTTGCGGGCAGCCGAACAGGAATATACGGTCGTTTTTCCGTGGTACTATTTTAGTCAGATTAACGAGGCACGTCACCAGCCCGGCACCATTTCGTATTCGCCCGAATTGATTTGGAAAGTGCTGCAGGAAACCCTGGACGAACTGCACCGAAATGGTTTTGAAAAGATCATTATTGTTAATGGCCATGGCGGCAACAATGCTTTTCTGAATTATTTTGGAATGGCACAACTTTCAGAACCGCGGGATTACTCCCTGTACTGGTTTCGCCCGGAAGGTAATCGTGAAATTGATGAAAAGGCCGAGGCTTTAACACGACACGATCCGTACGATTCTCATGCAGGCAACAGCGAAACTTCAGAAATGTTGGCAACAGTACCCGATGTAGTACATGTCGATCGGGCCAAACAGCAATCGGGTGTTGATCAGGACCGGATGAATGCATTAAAATATGTTTATACCGGAATTTGGTGGTATGCCAGTTACCCGAATCATTACGGGGGAGAAGCCTGGGATGCCAATGCTGAAGCTGGGGAATTGTTTATTAATGAAAAGGTAGAGCAGCTGGTTGAAATGATTAAATTGGTTAAAACCGACACTGTTGTACCAGCTTTGCAAGAGCAATTCTTTAAAGAAGCTGCTGATCCGTTAGATACAAAACAGTGATTAATTCGGTAAAACAGCTGCTGTAAATTGAACACTTTATTTTTGCTGTAATGCGATGAAGAAATTCGGTGCAGTAACGAACAACGGAAAGGACTTTTCGGTAGTTTTGCGCCGAATTTTTTACGAATTATGAAAGCATTTTTGACCGTTGGATTGCTGATCCTTTCCAATACCTTTATGACCTTTGCCTGGTACGGACATTTGAAATTTGCCGAAATGAAGTGGTTCAGTAAATTGGGAATAGGATCGATCGTTTTAATTAGCTGGGGAATCGCCTTGTTTGAATACTTCTTTCAGGTACCGGCCAACCGCATCGGATTTCGGGATCATGGCGGCCCGTTTTCGCTCATCGAGCTAAAAGTAATTCAGGAGGTAATAACGCTGGTGGTGTTTTCGGTTTTTACATTTGTACTTTTCCGAACCGAAACATTTCGCTGGAACCACTTTATTGGTTTCATGTTTCTTATACTGGCCGTTTATTTCATTTTTAAAAAATAGGTGGCAAAAAGTTAAGTCGAACTTATTGCAGGGGAAGGTTTTATGCGCTAAGTAGTTTTGAACCGCTAAGCGCATATTAAAATAACTTTTTCAGCAATTCTTCTTCAATCAGGAACTGCGATTGTTGTTTAAAATTCTCAAAATCCAGCTCAATCATTTCTTTGGCAATTTCTTTACTTACGAGTTTCCCTTTTCTACTACCGGCGTAATCACGAAACGAAGAAAATTCCCAGTCAGATAGGGAATTGGCAATTCCTGCAATCACCGGATTCTGGTGTATGTACAGAAAACATGCGGTGGTATAGTCTGGCCTATGCGCTAAGCGGTTGGAACCGTTAAGCGCTTCTTCAAAAGCAATGTCGTTCAGGTTTTTAGCTTTTGTGTTATGCGAGAATAATTTTCCTCTTCTGTTTCGCTCTTTGTTTATCGCCTGAGTATAAGAACTTAAAATATTACCAAATCGTTTTGATAAAAGTTGAATATGCGGAAGATGAGATTCGTTGTCTGTTCTGCAACCATTTGGCGTTGCCTGAATTAAAAAATGAAAATGGTTGGGCATAAGTACCCAGGAAAGAATATTACAAGCCGGTTTTATTTGAAGTTGAACTTTCTTTAGAAAATACAAATAGTTTTCACGAGAAAAGAAAACTTGTTCATTTGATCTGTTGTAAACGTGATAAACGGCATCTGGTTCGAAATGCATTTTTATTTAAAGGTAAGAATTTTACAATTATTTGCAGGTTTTAAGCGCTAAGCGCATAGATTAAGTAAATTCCTCATTCCTCAACATATTCCAAAATATCACCAGGTTGGCAATCCAGAGCTTCGCAAATCGCTTCCAGCGTACTGAAACGTACAGCCTTTGCTTTTCCGGTTTTTAATATCGAAAGGTTGGCCAGTGTGATGTTTACTTTCTCCGAAAGTTCGTTGAGCGACATTTTTCGCCGCGCCATCATTACATCAAGATTTACAATTATCGGCATAGCTTTAAACCGTTAAATCGTTTTCATTCTGTAACTCAACTCCGCGCTTAAATATTTGCGAAATTATAAATACCAGGCCGGCCATAAACAGGTATTGTCCGTGATTCCATGAGTCATTAAGATTGCCTGCCTTTTCTCCTAACCATGCAATAAAACCACCTGTAGTAACGGCGAATACCCACACTGCAAAAAGCAAATAACTAATGCGCTCCAGTTTAAAAGCAACTTCAGAAGCAAAAGGATTTGTCAACTTTATTTTCGTGATGAGTTTTACCACCATCCACCATACAATTGCTTTAATTATAGAAGTGACAAATTGAGAGGCCATCAAAACCGAATAGAGGTTGAAATTTTCTTGTCTTAATTGATACAGGTTGAGGCCTTCGTGAATATTTTTCGCGCTTTCGGGATTCCATACACTTGAAAAATAAGAGAATAGTAAAACACCTGCGGCCACAACAAAACTAAAAAATGCAATCCAGGCTACTACTTTCATAAGAATTAGAACATGTTCGGTTTGTGTTTTTTCCACCTTTTTCATTGTAGTTGTATTAAATGTTTTATGCAAATTAAATAATAAATTATCGAAAAACAATAAATAAAAATTCTAAATCAATAAATATTTATTGATTAGTGCTGATTAGGTGGTGACTACACTATTATTTGTATGTGTTATATTTCAATAGTTAGTAGCTCATAGTTTCTTAATTCAGACAAATTTATCTTTACTTTGCAGCCTGAAAAGAAAGAAGAAAAGTTATGGCGAAGAAAAGGGTAAATGTGGTAACCATGGGGTGTTCGAAAAACCTGGTTGATTCGGAGGTTTTACTAAACCAGTTGGAGAAGGGGAAATTTGAAGTATTGCACGATTCAAACGAAACCAATTTTGATGCAGTATTTGTAAATACCTGTGGTTTTATTCACGATGCCAAGCAGGAATCGATTGATATGATTCTGGATTATGCCGAGGCTAAAAAACGTGGCGAGATCGATAAGCTTTACGTTATGGGATGTCTCTCGGAGCGTTATCACAACGAGCTGGAGGCTGAGCTGCCCGAAGTAGATAAATACTTTGGAAAGTTTGATATGAAAGCCATGGTTGAAGAGCTGAAAGTTACCTACGCGCCCGAATATATTTACGAGCGCAAAATTACCACGCCATCGCATTTTGCCTATCTGAAAATCTCGGAAGGTTGTAACCGTTCGTGTTCGTTTTGTGCCATTCCGAAAATGACGGGACGCCACAAATCACGCACCATCGAAAGTTTGGTAAAAGAAACTCGTTACCTGGCCAAAAAAGGAGTGAAGGAACTGTTGCTTATTGCCCAGGACCTTTCGTATTACGGAATCGATTTATACGGTAAAAACCAGTTGGCTGAACTGATAAATGAGGTTTCGAAAGTGGAAGGAATTGAGTGGATTCGTTTGCACTATTTGTATCCTACCAAATTCCCGATGGAGATTTTGCCGGTAATGCGCGAAAATCCCAAAGTGTGCAAATACCTTGACATGCCCTTGCAGCACATCTCAAACCGCGTGCTGAAAAATATGTTGCGCCATGTTACCCGCGAAGAAACAGAAGCTTTAATTGCCAAAATAAAAGAAGAAGTTCCGGAAGTAGTTATTCGCACAACCATGTTGGTTGGTTTCCCGGGCGAAACAGAGGAAGATTTTAATGAATTGAAAGAATTTGTACAAGAGCAGAAATTCGGTCGATTGGGTGTTTTCCCGTATTCTGATGAAGATGGTACGTATGCGGCCAAAAAATTCGATGACAATTTGCCCGAAGAGGTAAAACAAGCGCGTGCCGACGAAATTATGGAAGTGCAGCAATATATTTCTGCCGAACTCAACCAGCAAAAAGTAGGGAAGGAGTTCGACGTGATTATCGACAGAAAAGAAAGCGATTACTATGTTGGACGTACCGAATTTGATTCGCCCGAAGTTGACGGCGAAGTTTATATTACCACCGACGAAGAATTAAAAAACGGCACCATTGTTAAAGTGAAAATAACAGGTGCCGAAGATTATGACTTGTACGGAGAATTGATTTAAAACAATTTATAGTTTTTCCATCTCCATTTCATTTATTTCTTTACCCCAGTTCGGATGAAGCGGTGATTCCGGTTCGAATTTGTCGAATTTTCTTTTGCCGTTTCAAAATGAGGACGGGCAACTTCTGCGCCGCCACCAAATTGTTCGGGCATATTAAACAAGGTAATTGCGCGCAAATAGTAACTTCTCGGATTTTCCGGATTCAGCGCAATTGCTTTATCGATTGCCGCATTCATTTTAGGCATGTATTCAATTCCTCTGGTCATCGGATCTACCGTAATCCGCGATGGAATAAGAAATGCCTGAAGTGAATATAATTCCGATTCATCGGGAGCAATCTTAAGCGCTTTGTCCAAAAATTGTTGCGCTTTATCCAGGTAAGCATCTCTCTTGTTAAGGTCCTGATCGAGGTAACTGATCACGATAATTGAATACGATGCGTAATACAACGGCAGCCATTCCGAGGTTTCGGTCATGCTGATTCGTTCAAAAGTATTTGCAGCCTCCTGAAACTTGGCCACAGTTTCCGAGCTGTTCATTTTTTCGAGGGCAGCAGTCATTGCTGACTCGTAATTTTTTCGCTGTGCTGCGGCAGTCAAAACTACCAGGCTAAAAATAAGCGTTAATAAAGTTTTCATGATTATTTGTTTTAGTTTATAATTGAAATGATAGTAGAAATACAATAAGTCGTTTTTGCCCCGGCACGATGGCTTGCGATTGGTAAACTCCATTGTTGTCGGGTGTTTGAGCGTAGTTGTAACCAAATACATTGTTAAATCCCAAAACGTTGTTTACGATAACATGCGCTACGGTTTGCGTGTTGAAAAGGTAAAACAGGTGTGTGAATCCGAAACTTACATCGTTGTAGGTTTTGGTTTTTCGGACCATAAATTCGGGCGTGTTCGGGTTATCGTACGGACGTCCGCTGGCAAAAGTGTATGAGCCCGAAATAAATGAGTTGATCTTTGTAAAATACTGCTTGTAAACCACCGAAAGGTTGTGTTTCGAAACGTAGTGAGGCGTTACTTTTATTGGGTAATCGCGGTAATTCCGTTTTGAATCGATCCACGAATATGAAATCCAGTAATCGGCTTTTCCAAACTGTTTTTGGTCGCGCCAGAAAACGTCAATTCCCCGGGAATAACCGCTACCGGAATTGTTGTAATTTCCGGGTTCTGCTGAAAATTCTTCATCAAATTTTACCAGATTGGTATAGTTTTTATTGTAGGCTTCAATGCGCAACGTGCGACTGTCTTTTTTATACTGCCAGGTTAAAATGGAATGCGTTGATGTTTCAGGAGCCAGCTCGTCGGTGAATTTCAGGTAGTCGTCGCCAGGATTCTGAAAAAACTTTCCATACGCGGCAGAAAGCTGGCTGCTCTTGCCGGTTTTTACTGCTCCCGAAAATCGGGGAACGGCATTCAATTCATTGATGAGTGAGTTATATTCTGTTCTGACTCCGGCTTTTAAAGCGAGCTTTTTTGTTACTTTCCATTCTGATTCGGCAAAGCCTGCAAACAGGTTGTTGTTGAATGAAAGCTTGAAATTTCCATCCATTTCAATGTCCTGATCATACTTGTAAATCAAAGCTTCAGCACCGAAAGTTGTTGTAACATCTTTAATGGAATAATTGGATAAGGTAAGTTTAAACTGGCTGCTGTTTCGCGAAGTAGCAATTTCATCCGAATCTATATCCATATTCTCCTGATCGATGTTAAAAGCTACACCGGTTTGTATCATCCATCCTTCATTCAGCATTTCGTTATAGGTGGTGTTCGAATACAAATTTTTATTGCCCAACGAAACTTCCTGAAAGGCAGCTTGCTCAAAATTGTCGTATAGCAAACTGCTGGTGTCGTAATTAAAAGTGGCAAACGATTTAAGCATTCCTGTTTCGCTGGTTTTGTGCCGGAACAGCATGGTCGAGCCAACAATAGCCGGTTCTTGCAACCACTCAACATTTTGTTTAAATAGCTTGTTACTGAGCGTCGTATTTAGATACTCGCCACTAATGGACAGCGAAGTATTTTTCCATCTTTTTGCATGCGAACCCTGTAGTCCAACCGAAAGAACAGAGATACTTGATTTGGTTTCCGGTTCCAACGCAACGGTATTTAACGCTACAATCGACGAAAGTGCCTGCCCGTATTCGGCCGAATAACCTCCGGTGCTAAATACCGATCCGTTAAAAAGGATAGGGGAGAACCGCCCGCGTGTTGGCAGGTCGGGCATTTTCGAATAGTATGGCGTGTTTACCAGCATGCCGTCCATAAAAGTTTTGGTTTCGTAACTTTCGCCACCACGTACAAAAAGCCGTCCTTCTTCGCCCACTGTAAGCGAACCGGGTAATTTGCCAAAAGCTCCAAAAATATCACCGTTTGCTCCTGCCGTTAGTGTCACATCAAGCGGTTTTAAAACCACTGATTTCTTTTTGTCGCTGGCTTCAAAAGTTCCGGCGTTGATTATTACTTCGTCTAGTTCGCTAATTTCCTCAATCAACACAATTTTTAAACCTGAAACATCTTCTGTGAGATTCAATGCTTTTCCATATGTTTCAAACCCTACGCAACTGGCAATTAATGTTTGTTCGCCGCTTGCATCTGTTTTAAAAGTGAATACTCCAAGACTATCGGTTGTTGTGCCATCGTAAGTTCCCTGTATAAAAATATTCACCCCGGCAATCGGGCTTCCTGATTCTGATAGAACAACTCCTGAAATTTTTACCTGGGCGTGTGCAAACAGCATCAGAAATTGAAGGAGCAGTATTAAACGTGTCTTCATGGTTTTTCTGTTTTATTGTTTTCGTACTTCAAAGTTCTTTCAGAAAAGGAAGAAGGAGAAATAAAAAAATACAGTTGGTTGGCTTTTTAGTACAAACGGGAATAATACGAGTACCAGCCGGAAGATGGTTGTGGAGCGAACAGGCTTCTTGTTTTTGGGAATATTGATGCTTCGCTACTGCTCATTGGCTACATCGAAACGCGTGTTTACGCCGGCAAGGAATAGTCCGATTTTCTGTCAAAGTTCAAGAATCCTCATTTTCGGGAATTGAAATATGCTTTTAATACCGATTTAACAACTAAATGTCACTTACTTTCACTTCGTTCAGTCTCCTTTTTTGTTGTTATATTGGCATTAACTCCCGAAAAGATTTCGGGACAGACTATAGTAAACTTTCTTATTGCCATGCGGCAAAATAAATACAATTGGTATAAACTCTTTTAAAAACGAAACCCATAATATGTAATTGCTGTAAAACTAAATCGAAAAGAATACGATTGTTCTTAAAGAAATTAGTGAAATTGTAAATTTTAAAGCATTAAACTACATTTTATGCCAGTAAAAAAACTTAAAGCATTTCTTGATGAAAACGATGTAAAGTACACTGTAATCAGGCATTCAAGTGCCTTTACTGCTCAGGAAATTGCAGCAAAAAGTCACATCTCGGGTAAAGAGGTAGCAAAAACCGTAATTGTAAATGTTGATGGAAAAATGGCAATGACTGTACTTCCTGCTTCGTACCAGGTTGATTTTGAACTGTTGAAAGACATTTTTGGATCGCAGCATGTTAATTTGGCGACCGAGGCTGAATTTCAACGCTTTTTCCCTGACTGCGAAATAGGAGCGATGCCACCATTTGGAAACCTTTATGATATGGAGGTTTTTGTAGCCGAAACTTTGGCTGAAGATGAAGAGATTGCATTTAATGCGGGAAATCACACCGAGATGATTAAAATGAGTTATGCTGATTTTGAGCGTATGGTTGAACCGCGGGTATTTAAGTTCTCGTGGAAAACTGTTTCGATGCCTGGCGACCCGAGCGAAAGATGGGCAATTGAATGAACAAAAAAAAAGGATTTCTGAAGTAGAAATCCTTTTTTTATATAACGTTTGTTGTTTGTCTTACATTAAGAAACTCAACAAAATACCGGCTGCTACTGCCGAGCCAATAACACCCGAAACGTTTGGTGCCATAGCGTGCATTAACAAGTGGTTAGTTGGGTCTTCTTTTAATCCCATGTGTTGTACAACCCTTGCACTATCAGGTACAGCTGATACACCAGATGCACCAATCATTGGGTTGATCTTGTTCTCTTTTTTCAGGAACAGGTTCATGATTTTGGCTCCGGCAACACCACCCGCAGTTGCAATAACGAACGAGCCGGCACCCAAGGCAAAAATCTTGATTGAAGCTGGAGTAAGGAATACGTCGGCCTGAGTTGATGCTCCCACAGTAATACCTAACAAAATTGTAATGGTATCGATAAGCGGGTTGGCAGCAGTTGTCGCCAAACGTTTTGTTACACCCGATTCTTTCAGCAAGTTTCCGAAGAACAACATACCAATAAGTGGTAATGCTGATGGTGCAATGTAAGCGGTTAGAATTAAACCAATAATCGGGAAAAGAACTTTTTCTGTTTTTGAAACCGCGCGTGGAGGTTTCATACGAATTAGACGTTCTTTTTTAGTAGTCATCAGTTTAATTACCGGCGGTTGAATAACAGGTACTAATGCCATGTAAGAATAAGCTGCAATTGCAATTGGCCCAATCAGGTTTTTCACCGTAGTTCCATCCGGCAGTACGTTTAGTCCATTTGCCAGTTTCGACGAAATGAAAATCGCAGTAGGACCATCGGCTCCACCAATAATACCAATTGCACCGGCTTCAGGCGCTGCAAATCCCAGGTAAATAGCTCCGAGGAATGTTAGGAAGATACCAATTTGTGCAGCAGCTCCCAGTAACATCAATTTCGGATTAGAGATTAACGACGAGAAGTCGGTCATCGCTCCAATTCCAAGGAAAATAATAGGTGGATACCACCCCTGAACAACTCCCTGGTAAAGGATATTCATAACCGAACCGGGTTCGTAAACACCTAATTTCAGGTTAAAGTCTACTACCTGGAACATTGGAATATTACCAATTAGAATACCAAAACCAATTGGTATAAGTAACATCGGCTCAAAGTCGTATTTAATAGCCAGGAATAGGAAAACAAATCCTATCAGCATCATAATTACATTACCCCAGGCGATATTTGCAAAACCGGAAAATTCGTAGAAATTGAATAATCCCGACATTGCTCCGCTGTAATGTTTGTATTCATGACCGTCGCCAACAAGTTTACCATTATCAGAAAGGTGTAACACTCGTTGCGGGAGTTTTACCATTTCTGTTTCGGTATCGTAACCTGTTGATTTATTCGGATCGGTATTGGCACGCAAGTGCGTAACCGGAACTTCGTTAAAGTTCAGAATCGCTTTATCACCGGAAATTGTAAAACGCCCTGTGTAACGCGTTTTTGCAGAGTCTAAAATAAACGCTCCGTGCTCTTCAAAAGTGAAGGTTTTAAAACGCTTTACAGTGCGTGGCTTTTCGGTTTGCGTTCCATCCTCTTTGTAGGTTGGAATAGGAACATATCCATCAGAATAGTTAACCCATTTCCCTTCTGTCAATACTTCGCTGATTTTTTCTGATTGCTCAGCACCAAAAACCGTTGGTGTAATAAAAATCAGTAGTAATAATAGTTGAAATATTTTTCTCATTGTAACAAAGGTTAACCGATTTCAATCAAAACATCATCCTGTAACACACTATCGCCAACACCTACTTTAATTGCTGTAACCTCGCCGGCTTTTGTAGTTTGTACCTGGTTTTCCATTTTCATGGCTTCCATAACCATTAGGTTTTGGCCTTCGGTTACTACATCGCCAACCGATACATTAATTTTTAGAATTGTGCCCGGTAGTGGTGCTGTTACTTTGTGTTTTCCTGTTGATTCTGATTTTTTGATCTGACCTTCGCCAGGCATCTTTTCAACAGGTTTACGAATCAGTTTCGGAGTTTTTGATGTTTTTACTTCTCCGTGAATCTCAACTTCGTATATGGTTCCGTTTACATCCAGTTCAGCAACATTGTCTTCAATGTCTTTTAAATGAACGTCGTAATCGTTACCACTGATTGTGAATTTATATTTTTTCATTGTATTCTTTTTTTACTCTTTCTATTCAGAATTATTTATCGCGGCCAGTTGTTTTGTACACTATAAATTTTTGAACTCCAAGGAGAGTACGATTTTTTCGTCTTTTTAATGGTAACGATGTTACTCTCTTCGTCGTGCAGTTCGTTAAAATACATGTGTAGGGCTAAACTGATTGCTGCAGTAACGTTACCTTCCATATATTCTTCGTCTTCTTTAACTTCAGCCTGCCCTTTGGTTTTATTTCTTTTCAGCTTCTCCTTGTTGAATTTCATGTTAATCAACTTTGGAGTATTGCTGAATACAATAACCAAACAGGTAAGTGCTGAGAAAACGATGCAGAATCCAACGATTGCAACCGTGTACCCAAACTGAACAGAACTGGCTAATAGAATTGATAATGGTTCCATAATTTGTTCTGTTTTTTAAAGTGGAATATTTGAATGTTTCTTAGGTGGATTAACCAGTTTCTTGGTAGCAAGGCTTTGTAATCCGCGAATAATTCTGAACCTTGTATTACGAGGCTCGATAACATCGTCGATATAACCAAAAGATGCAGCCTGATAAGGATTTGCAAATTTTTCTTTGTATTCCTCTTCGTGGTCGGCAATAAATTTAGCACGCTCTTCAGCATCCTCAATATCGCGTAATTTTCTTCCGTGAAGTACTTCAACAGCACCTGCAGCACCCATAACTGCAATTTCGGCAGTTGGCCAGGCGTAGTTAAGGTCGCCACGTAATTGTTTACTCGACATTACATCGTGCGCACCACCATACGATTTACGCAGTGTTATTGTGATTTTTGGAACAGTAGCCTCGCCGTATGCAAACATCAGTTTTGCACCGTGAGTAATAATGCCACCGTACTCCTGACGACTTCCCGGCAAGAATCCCGGAACATCAACAAGTGTGATAATTGGAATATTGAACGAGTCGCAGAAACGTACAAAACGAGCTGCTTTTACTGATGCATTAATATCGAGCACACCGGCTAAGTAATTTGGCTGGTTGGCAACAATACCAACTGGCTGTCCGTCGAATTTAGCAAAACCAACAACGATGTTTTTCGCATAGTTACGGTGAATCTCCAGGAACTCGCCATAGTCAGCAATGGTATGAATAACATCTTTAACTTCGTAAGGTTGGTTCGGATTGTCAGGAATAATTTCATTCAAGGCATCATCCAAACGATCAATTGGGTCGGTACTGTCAGTAACAATCGGATCTTCCAGGTTGTTTTGTGGCAGGTAGCTAATCAGTTTACGCAAGATCGAAATACCTTCCTGTTCGTTTTCAACAAGGAATTGAGCAACACCTGATTTAGATGCGTGAACTTTACCACCACCAAGATCTTCAACTGAAATGTCTTCGCCGGTAACTGTTTTAACAACTTTTGGTCCGGTTACAAACATATACGAGTTTTCCTCGGTCATCATAATAAAGTCGGTTAGGGCAGGAGAGTAAACAGCACCACCGGCACATGGTCCGAAAATAGCTGAGATTTGAGGAATAACTCCCGATGCCAAAATGTTACGCTCGAAAATTTCGGCATAACCGGCCAGCGAGTTCACACCTTCCTGAATACGAGCACCGCCCGAGTCGTTGATACCAATTACGGGAGCTCCTGCTTTCATGGCCATATCCATAACCTTGCAAATTTTCTGTGCAAAGGTTTCTGATAACGATCCGCCGAAAACGGTAAAGTCTTGCGAGAAAACGTAAACTACACGTCCGTCGATTGTTCCGTGACCGGTAACAACACCGTCGCCCAAAAATTTGGTTTTTTCTAAACCGAAGTTGGTACAGCGGTGTGTAACAAACATGTCAAATTCTTCGAAACTTCCTTCATCTAACAGAAGTTCTATTCTTTCGCGAGCAGTAAATTTGCCTTTTTTGTGTTGTGCTTCAATTCTTTTTAATCCGCCACCCAATTTAGCTTCTGCTCTAAGGTCGATTAACTTTTTAATTTTATCCTGGTTGCTCATAAAGTCGGTTATTATAGTTTCCTTATTCTTTTCCGCATAGTTCAGTTAGTACTCCCATGGTAGCTTTTGGGTGAAGGAAACCAATGTTAAGTCCTTCAGCTCCTTTTCTTGCTGTTTTGTCGATCAACTGAACGCCTTTTTCTCCCAGCTCGTTCAACGAATCGTTAACATTGTCAACAGCAAAAGCAAGGTGATGTACTCCCTGTCCTTTTTTCTCCAGGAATTTACCAATTGGTCCGTCAGGACTGGTTGATTCCAATAACTCGATTTTAGTGTCGCCAACCTGGAAGAAGGCGGTTTTTACTTTTTGGTCTGCCACTTCTTCAACGGCATAGCATTTTAGACCCAGCATCTCTTCGTAGTACGGAATAGCTTCTTCTAAACTATTTACTGCGATCCCAATGTGTTCTATATGTGAAATGTTCATGGTGTAAATAATTGTATTCTAAAAAATAAACAGATTTTGAGGCGGTTAGTACAGTTGTTTAGGTATTAATCGTTTCGTTACCTGCTTATTTAGAATGGTTATAAAATATTAATAGTCAAATTTTTAAATGCCTGCAAAGTTATTCTTCTAAAAATTCTCTATTCGCGAAAACCAAAAAACCTGAGTCTTTTGACTTACGATTTTAGAATTAGTTAATATTGGCTTGTTATTGTAATTTTTGTGAATGATTTTAGTCATAAAAAAAGCAGACTACCGTCTGCTTCTTTAACCATATGTCTTTTATTCGCCCCTTACATAATGGTAATGCGGACCGAATCGTTCAAACGATGCTTTGTCTAACGATTCCTGATGGTCGGGGTGAGCGATAGAAATCAGAAGTTTTGCTCTTTCCTGAAGCGTTTTACCATAAAGGTTAACTTTTCCGTATTCGGTTACCACCCAGTGCATGTTGGCACGAGTAGTTACAACGCCCGAACCTGAAATTAAAGTTGGGCTAATTTTAGAAATACCTTTATTAGTAACTGATGGAAGGGCAATAATTGGTTTACCTTTTTTAGAGTGACCGGCACCACGGATAAAGTCGATTTGTCCACCAACACCCGAGTAGTGAGTAATACCAATCGAATCGGCGCAAACCTGACCTGTTAAGTCGATAGCCAGTGCAGAGTTGATTGCTGTTACTTTGTCATTCTTACGGATGTTTGCTACGTGGTTGGTGTGTGCAACGTCCATCATGGCAACACGTGGGTTGTCGTCAACAAAATCGTAAAGTGCTTTCGATCCCATAAGGAACGATGCTACCATTTTTCCCGGATCAGTTTTTTTCTTTTTACCGGTAATAACTCCTTTTTCAACCAAAGGAAGAATACCATCGGCAAACATCTCGGTGTGTACACCAAGGTCTTTGTGGTTTCCTAATTGCGCCAAAACAGCGTTTGGTATACCACCAATACCCATTTGTAAACAAGCACCATCTTCAACTAATTCGGCGACATTGGTACCAATTTTAATATCCATGTCGGTAAGTGGAGCCGGATCGTGAACATATAAAGGAATGTCGTCTTCAACGAAAATATCGATTTCATCGATATGCATCATGGCATCGCCCCATGCTCGTGGTACATTTGGGTTTACAGCTGCAATTACCGTGTCGGCATTTTCAATAGCGGCGCGGGTGGCATCAACTGAAGTACCTAACGAAACATAACCATGTTTGTCGGGAACCGACACCATAATCATGGCAACGTTTACTTTTAAATAACCTCTGCGCATTAAACGTTGGGTTTCGCTCAGGAAAATTGGAATGTAATCGGCGTACCCAGCCTGAGTTTGTTTTCTCAGGTTTCCACCAACAAAGAATTGTTCAGAATGAAAGATTCCTTCGAATTCAGGATCGGCATAATCTACCTGGCCTTCGACATGGATATGCTGAATGGTAACATTGTGGAACTCTTTGTTGCGACCTCTCTCAACCATCGGTTTAATTAAGGTGTGAGGAGTGACGGCAACACTACTTAAATGGACTCTGTCTCCGGTTTTGATAACCTTAACAGCTTCTTCCGGTGATACGTACTTGATATTTTTCATGTTTTATCGGATTATAAAATACGGCTAATAATTTCAGGTGCGCAAAGATAGAAATTTAATCACCCCCACTATAATTCGAATATTATTTAGAAAGGTTCGATTGGGTTTGTAAACTTTGTGTTAAAGAAGACTCTTTGGTGTGAATTGTTTTGTGGAATGGGAGGATTACTGCTGTTTTGCTAACAGAAGGTTGATATAATAAGAGGAATATGTCTCATTTTGATTAAAAAATTAAAAATAAACTTACAAATTATCATTGTTTTTTTGAAAAGTTATTGATATCTTGAATACATTTCTTTGAAATAATTAACTTTTGTTTATTAATCAAACTGTTCACCTCTGATATGAATACCTATTACAAGAAGCTCCTGATCTTAAAATCGATTGAGTTTACCGACAATCAATTTGAATTGGCTTTAAAAAAAGCCGGTTACGAAATTACCACAGCCGTAAATGTTGAAGTGGTTTTAGAACGAATCGCCAGCCAAAAGGTTGACTTAATAATTTGTCCCCGAAAACTAAATGGTGAGTCGGGCTTTAGTATATTTAAACGATTAAGACCTTACTTGTTAACCACTGCTGTTCCGTTTTTTTTATTCCTGCAAAAATACGATGAAAAAGATATAATGATAGGATTGGAAATGGGGATCGATAATTTTATTTTCAAACCTATCGATATCGATTCTGTTATCAGAAAGGTGGACAGGGCCTTTTACAAAAGAACCGAATTAAATGTTTTTACATTAAAACATTTTAAGAAATATTTTTCAAAATCGGATGTGCCCATGTTTTTTCTGGAGGGGAACCAGGTAGCTTGCGTAAACGAAGCTTTTAAAAAGCTTGTTAAACGAAAAAGTGAGGATATGGAAAACCAGCGCTTCGATTGGTTGTTTTCTATCGCTAATTATGAAAAAAACGAATACCATTACAGGCAGTTTGTTAATGGCGTTACGGAAATATGTAAATTAAAAGAGGTGACTTGTTGTAGCACCAATGGGGTGAAATACAACATTAATCTGCATCGGGGAAATCAGTTTGATATCCGTTCAGCTTTTGCTGAAATATTACCACTGAATAATGATTTTGCAAAAGTTGATTCCAAATCGGATGAGAAGGAGGCGTTAAGCAGGCTCGATATTGCAAAAGAGAAATATGGTCTCACCAAAAGAGAATTGGAAGTTTTTCATTTATCGGCAAATGGGTTAACAGTGAAAGAATTGGCGGCTGAGCTCAAAATATCTGAACGAACCATTGAAAAACACCGGGCAAACATCAGGAGAAAAACGCAAACAAGAAGTATCCTGGAAACTATGTGGGTTATTGACTCTAATCATTAAGCATTTGTTCAATAGGTGCTTCGTTTTTAATCCCGATTGTCATCGTTTTTTCAATAGAGGAATAGCGAAAACCATATTTCCTCAAAAATTTTAATCAAAATGTTATTTTTTTTGGAAACCTTTTGCAATGCTGGATCTGGAATAAATGTATGCACAATAAGTGTAAAAAACTTAGTGAAACCACGTAATAATTTTTAAAGGGTCGTAAAACTACGTATTTCAATTGATTGGATACCTGCGTAATTTAGACATCGGAAAACAAGGAATTGCCCCCTAAGCGTTCCTCCGATCTCCGACGATAAAAATTAAGGGTTTATCTTCAGATCATTTCCATAAATAATTTTAACAAATCCCAACTGTTAAATCAACTTTTAAAATTAATGCTTTTGCATAAATGAATGCATGGTGTAACTGTGTAAAGTATGTTGATATAATATAAAATGTTAAACCAAATTATTATGGAAAGTAATTTCAAAATTGTTGAAAAAGTGTAAGCCACAATCACGTTAGAATCGTGACGTAGTACGTGGCACTCCGCTTGTTTCGGTAGATTATCAGGCTACGCTGATGAATACACCGGAAACTAATCCTGTCTCCTCGGGATTATCAAAATTAACAGTCTTTTTAAAAACAACTTAATTAAAAAAAATGAAAAAATTATTGAATATCCGTATTTAGTCATAGTCCAGTAATTCCAGCAATAACCAGCCTGTCAAAGAGTTTTTCTCCAAAATACCTCCGGTTTAGCTTGTAGACGAACTCATTCAAATACATTTGAAGGTATTTCCCCTTAATCTTGTGGTAATTACCAAGGAAGTTTCGTTTAGCATTGCTTATTGTAATATGAACCCAACGCAATGTTTCTTTGGTGAGCTTTTCGCTTGACTTTTCAGAAAAATGAAGTTCCACATAATCCGAAATATCAACATAAGACGTACTGTCGTCGGTAAATACAATACTTTTTTCATCAAAAGATTCCCTGACCGTATCATTAATTTCATCTGCATGGTGACTCTCAAGAACCCTGGCTTTGAAGTAACGGCATTGACTTGTTTTTTCCCCGGTCTCTACATCTTCAAGCTGAGCCGACTCTGCCATTACTGATACCGGCGACTTGCCTGCAGCACCACGTCCTCTTTTCCCTCTCGACTTTTCCACTTCAGAAGATTCTACTGTAAAATATCCCTCGTCCATTTCAATCATCCCCTCCAAGGTATAACGCGCATCGCGGTTACCCATGGCTTTACGAAGTTTGTGTACCATTGCCCAAACAGGCTCATAGCGTTTCATTCCAAGTTGCTTTTGGATTTCCTTGCTGGAAAAACCTTTTTTGGTGGCAGTCATTAAGAACATGGTTTTGTACCAGATCATGAACGATAGGTTTGATCCCTGCATTATAGTGCCACTACGCAATGAAGTACGGTGTCTACACTTTTTGCACTCGTAACTCCAGCGACTTTTTATCCAGTAATGCTCTGTATGTCCACATTCCTTGCAGACTACACCTACCTTGTCCCTTTCCTCTTTAAAATGGTTTCGGCAAGCTTCCTCGCTATCAAAATGTGCTGTGAAAGTAAATAGGTTCATCTATATCGTTTTAACTACCTTAAAGATAATGAAATAAATCAAATTATGAGTATTTACGGATATTCAAAAAAATTAGTATTTCTTTTCGCAATGGTGCTTATTGCAGGGTTTGTAATGGCACAAAAAACAACAACTCTTGTACAATCGGGTAATAGTAATATTGCTACAGTAGATCAAATGGCTTGCCTAAGTGGTGCTGTTAATTCTATTTTTGCAACTCAATCGGGTAATTGGAATACGCTGACTACTTTTCAGAAAGGATGGGATAATAACATTGATTTATTGCAAAGTGGTGATCATAATACTGCAGATATGACCCAGGAAACTTGTGACTATGATGATAGCCATGGATATAATACTGCCAAAGTAGTGCAATATGGTGATGGAAACACTGCTAATCTTTCGCAGATGGAGGAAGACGGTGGTCTCGCCGACATAGATTATGTGGGTGGGTGGCTTCCTCTGCCAATTCTTCCAGAACGGGATAGAAGTATTAACGAGGCTACTACAACTCAATCAGGAAATTCGAACACTTACAACCTGGCGCAGGGACGGGAAAATTACATTCCGGATAATACTTCTTACCTGACTCAGTCAGGTAACTCGAACGCTGCAGATATAGATCAACTCGGGTTTAATAATTACAGTGAAATTCGTCAAACAGGTGATTGGAACACGGCAGATCTGTTGCAAGATGGTGCTGATATTTCATTAACTGCAGTCAACAAGGATGAAAGTTATTCTTGGCAAATAGGAGTGCATAGTACTTTGAACGTGAAACAAGTAGGAGATGTTGATGAACAACTGGCTGAATCAAGACAGAACGGTAGTGGCAACACTACTAACATTTTGCAGGTTGGTGTAACCATGCAAAACGTTGATGCATGGCAGTATGGTACCGATGTGATAGATATTGATCAGGTAGATGTTGAGCCTGAGGAATAAAGGCATCGGCCTGTCTGTTGGCTTATTGGGTGTATAAAGAAGATAAATACAATTATTGATGGTGAAAAAAGTACACACTGAGAAGGTGTTGAAGTTTTTTTTGGGGTGTGCCTTTTTACTGTTAAAATCGTTTTTACCACAATCTGGCCAATAAACTTTCTCTAAAACAGCAATTCTCTCCCGGCTTTTCAGGCCGGGAGGGTTATGTTGTTTTATATTAAAAAAAAGAAAATAGTAACGCAAGATAATCAGTGCTAATCGTATTGCAAATTAGTTAGCCTTAAATTAAAAGTTCTTATGATGATTAAGAGTTGTTATATATTGCTTGTCTTAAGCCTGCTGTCAATCAGTGCTTTCTCGCAAGTTTTTATGCCTGATATGTCGGTAGAGCAGTTTGATCTTATCGATGCAAATGAATTACTTAATAGTAGTAACTCGATAATAGAGCAAATTGGTAATCAAAATACAATGGTTGTCATTCAGCAACAGGAAGGAGTACTTTCGAATGTAATAATTAGCAAACAGTACAACGCTGAAAACGATGCCTATATTAACCAGGTAGGTTCGGGGCATGCTTCTGTTTTGGTTCAGAAAGGAAGTGGAAATGAGGCGAATTTGTGGTCGGATGGCGAAATGACTGTTTCAAAAGCCTGGCAGCAGGGAGACGATAATACCATTTATAGTTTTATAAGAAACGAAGCATTAATACCCAAAGTGGCAGCACTTATTCAAGTAGGGAATAGGAATAACATCGAACTGGCTTTAACCGGTAATGGATTTGTTTCGGAAGGTTGGCCTAAAGCTGCCTTTATAGAGCAAAAGGGAAACGATTTGGAAGTTATTGCTAAACTCGATTCGTATGACAGTCCTGTTCTTGTGAGGCAACAATCGGGAACCAGCGGCGAGGGGATGCGTGTAAATATTTCAAATTCCGACTTTTACTTTCCGATGAAATAGATGAAGTATTTTACGACCATAATATTTTTAATGGCCGGTGTTGTATTTTGTACTGCCCAAAACGATACAACAATTATCAAAAATAAGCAGATGAAACAAGCTCCCGAAGAATTGCAGAAATTGTTGAATGATATTCAACAAGAAGAAACCCAAAAAGTAAGCCGCGATGCTGAAATAGAGATTGATGGACTTTTGATAGATGAAACCAAAACTAAAAATGGGCGGGATTTTTATGATTATTTTTTTCGTGATTGGGTACCACCACAAAATGCGAAAAATTATTCAATATTTATTACCGAAAAACCCTATCGCCTAACCACTACCATGATCGAAATCAGAATTAACGAGACGCTCGTTTTTCAGTCGTTTTTACAACCACGCAGCGATATTGTTGAAATATTATCGCAACAGGCGGTAGCACGTACCGCATTGTACCTGCAAAATTACGAAGAGATCGTTAAGCAATTGGAGGGTGCTGATCAATCGGGAAGTGGTATTTTTTAACCAGAATTAATAAACCAAACAATAAAAAATAACATGAGTAAAACTTTTATAACGGCAATGTTACTACTGGCTGGTAGTTGTATTTACGCACAAGATTTTGTGTACACACCAAAAAACCCGGCTTTCGGAGGGAGCCCGTATAATTACAGTTGGATGTTGAGTTCTGCTGAGTCGCAGAATACAATTGAAGCTCCGGAGGATGATAGTTACGATCCGTATAGTTCTCAAAGTTCCAGTTCTGTTGATGATTTTGCTGAAAGCTTAAACCGACAAATATTAAGTCGGCTGTCGAGAGAGTTAGTAACCCGGCAGTTTGGAGAGGATGCTCTAGAAGAAGGTAGTTATGTGCTCGGTGATTATCAAATTGATATTGGTGATTCCGACAGTGGTATCAATATCACAATTGTTGATAATGTAACCGGTTCAACGACAACGGTTGAAGTACCCTATTTTTAAGTTTGTTTAAATTATGGAAAAACCCAATTTGCAAAGTATGATAAAACGTCTTTTGTCCGCACTTTTTCTTTCTTCAGCATTAGTGGCATGTGCACCGTATTTTCATCAACCATTTAGTTCTGATCGTGGAGCTGAATTAGGGCCGGAAACAGCTGTTAAAAAAGATTTGCTGGAACTACCCGACCCCAAAGAACCTATTGTTGTTGCTGTTTATAAATTTCGGGACCAAACCGGACAGTATAAACCATCAAATGTTGGTGCTAACTGGTCAACTGCAGTTACTCAGGGAGCCACCAATATATTGGTTCGTGCATTGGAAGAGTCGGGCTGGTTTGTGCCAATCGAAAGAGAGAACATAAGTAATTTACTTAATGAACGAAAAATAATCCGTTCAAGTAGAGAACAGTATGAAGGGAACACCGGTTCGTTACTGCCCCCTCTGTTATTTGCGGGCGTGTTGCTCGAAGGAGGAATAACCTCATATGAAACTAATATTTACACCGGAGGTGCAGGCGTGCGTTATTTTGGCACCGATGCATCAACTCAATATCGCGAAGACCGTGTGAGTATTTATTTACGCGCGGTTTCAACCAGTAATGGTAAAATATTAAAAACCATTTATACTACAAAATCAATATTGTCACAAGAAGTATCTATGGGCGTATTCCGTTATGTGAAGTTTAAACGATTGTTAGAGGCAGAAACCGGTTATACCTACAATGAGCCAACAGAATTGGCCGTTACTGAGGCAATTGAAAAAGCAGTTTTGGGATTAATTGTTGAAGGGGTTCTTGATAATCTTTGGACTTTAAGTGATCAGGAGGAAATAGAAAATACAGTAATTCAGGAGTATATGAACGAAAAGGAAGAACGACTTGATGCCAATCATATTGGAATTCCATTTGAAACGAACAGAAGGGGGAAAATATATGCTTCGCTACTTGGTACCGGTCAGTTTTATGCTGGTGATTATTCAGTAAGCAAAATAAGACCTGGAGGCGTATTTAATCTTGGTTTTGCCTTGCATAATAACTTTTATCTTGAAACAATGTTTGGTATGCAAAACATTCATGTTAAGGATTTAATGAACTCTAACGAATTCTACGGAGGTTCAAGTTTGTTGTTTCGGGCAAATCCTGATGGCTTGTTCTCCCCATTTTTCGGTGTAGGAGGAGGCGTTTATTATGATTTTGAAGATGAAATAGGGCTGTCAAAAAAGACTCTTATTCCTTTTCTGAGTTATCAGGCAGGTTTAGAATATCTGGTTGGTAGTAGATTTGCTTTAACTGGGAAAGTTTTTGCGAATCAATTGTTTTCCGATTTTTATGATGGTGTTAAAGTCGGTGAGTTTAATGACCATATTTGGGGATTTCAGTTGGGGGCAACTTATTATTTTGGGAAAAATTAAAATAACATAAAAAAATGAAGAGATTACAATTTATAATATGCTTTCTGATTGCCGTTTTGCTCTTTGGCTGTGAAGAAGAAAAACTTGATATTGAGAAACATTGTTGTCCGGGAAACCGGATTTAGTTTAAATTCATATCTCTAACTTCCTGATATTCAAGTCAGGTGTTTTTATTTTTCAAAAGTAAGCCCCCTGTACTTCAGGGAATAGCGAATGTTGGTATTTGTATTTGTCTTGCTTTATCAATATGAGCCAGCTTTTCTCAGGATTTTCCAGGAAAGCATATATGTTAATGTAGTTCATCAGTTGCTGCCTGATAATGGATACCATGTTGGAAAAAGCCCAATTTCGCTTCAGTTTGCTCTTTACCAAAGTAATCAGCAGGTTGGCAAGCATAGCAGCCCATATCTGTATCTCAATGGCGTTCTCATTGTCACCAAGAAAATATTTTAATGGGAAGTTCTGTTTTAGCTGTTTGAAAAGCAGTTCTATTTGCCAACGTTTTTTGTAAATCCAAGCTATCTTTTCGGCAGCTAGTTCAAAGTTATTGGTTATAAACTCAAATAACCGTTCGTTTTCATTATCCCAATAAGCAATTCTACGAGCCTTGTGTTCTTTCGTTTTATTTTCTCCATACAGAAGCACCACTTCTTCGTCTTTTAGAACACCAGAATCTGCGTCATCCGGTATATCAAACTCTTTTCCTGCTGTATAACGTGCATTGTCTTTCAATCGGGTTACATACCAAATTGACTTTTCCGAAAAAATTTCATATTGCGCATAGTCAACATATCCTTTATCAAAAGTTATAATCGAGCCTGCTGGCAAAGCTTCCACTTCTTGCAAAAACATATGGTCGTGCCTTGCAGCTTCGCTGTACCTAACTAAACAAGGGACGTTTTCACTGGCTTTGATAATTGTATGAGCCTTAATCCCGCCTTTCTTTTTGCCACTTTTAGGATTACGACCAACTCCTTTTAGAATGTCCTTGAACAAAGATATGGTAGATGAATCCATGATATAAAGCCGTTTCAAATCCTTATCTGTTAACCGGCTGTCCGCTAAAAAACGAGAATGCTTTTGGTAAACGGTCATATAAATATCCTCGAACACCTTGCTACTCCGACGTTTATTAGCTTCTGAAAAAGTACTTCGCCGTACCAGATAACTTAAACCTAAATGGGACAGTTTGTGGGCATTGGCAAGTAAACCAAGAATAACCTCCCTGATGGAATGATATCCTTCAAAGACTACGAAGAGCATAACTACTAAGTGATTGTAAGTAGTAAACTTCTTGACATAGTACTCACTGCCGTGTTTCTTCGCTATTTTTCTAATCTCACTCTTGTCAATGAACGTTAACAGCTGATTAAATATAGGCTGTCCGCTAAAAATTGTATTTTTACCCATGTCTAACTTTTTGGTGTGGTAACTCAAAAGTAGACATACCGGGTGGTTCTTTAAAATGTACTGCCCGGTAAATTTTACCGGACACTAATGATTGAGAAATACGGAATAGTTAAAGGACAAATTGTTGATGGTGAGACGTATCAGCCTCTTTCCGGAGTGCAGATAGTAACCAATCCGGCTAGTACGTCTACTATAACAGCTGACGATGGAGTATTTGAGTTTTCCAAAGTTAAAGAAGGTGATTTAGCAGTTACCGCACGTAAAAATGACTATCTAAGTAGTACCGTTAGCATTGCTGTTTATGAAAACGAAACAACGGATTTAAGATTCTTTCTTATGAAAGATGAAAACGATATTGGATGGATAGAAATTTATGATCCCGTACCGGGCAATGGTGCTGTTGAACAAAGTACAAGTATAACTTTTAGGTGGGCAGTTGAGCAGGAATACTCAAGAAAAGAGTTAGAATACACAGTGTATTATTTCCAGTCGAACTCTACCACGCAAAAAGTTGCCGGCGAAAACTTAACCAGTAATGAAGTCGTAGTTGATGGCTTAAGTTACGATACAACATATTATTGGTATGTAGTTGCTAAATATGAAGGAGACCGTGTGGCAAACAGCCCAACATGGACATTCAAGACCAGGGTTGATGAAGAATAGCAGCACATTTATATTTGGCTCGAAAAGAAAAAGCAAGTCGATATTGCTCGATAAGGTAATTCAAATTACAATTCGTTAAGAAAGATCCGTTTTTGGATCTTTCTTTTTTATCTTTCTGTTGTTTTTCCTACTTTTAAGCACAAAATCATAAAACAAGTAGATCATGTTGAAAGAAAAAATGCTAAAAGCGCTAAATGAGCAAATTAACGCGGAACAATACTCTTCATTATTATACCTATCAATGTCGGCCTATTTTAACGATAAAGGGCTGCCGGGCTTTGCTAACTGGATGTATGTTCAATACCAGGAAGAGCTGACTCATGCCAACAAGTTTTTTAATTACGTAGTTGAACGAGGAGGTAAAGTGGAGTTGAAAGCTATTGACCAAATGCCAACAACCTGGGAAGGTGTTATTGATGTTTATGAGAAAACACTGGAGCACGAGCAGTTGGTTACCAGTTTAATCGATAAATTGGTTGATGTTGCTATTGAAGAAAAAGACCATGCAACACAAAGTTTTTTGCGCTGGTTTGTTGATGAGCAGGTTGAAGAAGAAGCTAACGTTACTGAAATACTTGATACCTTAAAACTCATTAATGGCCAGGGTAACGGTATTTTTATGCTGGATCGTGAAATGCGTAATCGTACCTTTGTTGATACTACTGCTGCAGCTCAATAATATTAAAATCAATATATAGAATTAAAAGGCTGCTCTTATAGCAGCCTTTTTTATTTTTACATCATGGAACCCAGAGAACAAATATATACCAGATACGACCACTTAAAAGAGTTTTGCCAGTTAACATGGGACGATGCATCGTTTCTGAAACTTGAGAATGCTTTTGAGTTTGCCCGGAAAGTTCTTGGCGAGACCCGCTTTTCTCACGACGAAGTAATTTTAAGCCATTCGCTCGAAGTTGCCTCCATAATTGCGATGGAGATCGGTCTTGAACCCGATTCGGTAATTACAGGTTTGTTACACAATGTAATGTATGCCGGATTAAAGGAAAAGGCAACTCAGGAAGAAATTGGTGAAAAATTTGGGAAGCATATAAGTTCTATCCTGGAAGGAATGGCAAAGATCAATGCCCTGGGAACCGATACCATCGATTTGCACTCGGAAAATTACCGAAAACTGATGCTGGCACTGGCCGGCGATGTACGAGTTATTTTGGTTAAAATCGCCGACCGGTTACAGGTAATGCGTAATCTCGAAGTTTACAGCAAGGCGAACCAGCAGAAACTCGCCTACGAAACACAATATTTATACGCTCCTTTGGCACACCGGCTTGGTTTGTACAGTATAAACTCCGAAATGCAGGATATTTGCCTGAAAATTCAAAAGCCTGATGAGTATTATTACGTTGTAAACCGTTTAAAGGAAACCGAACGCGAGCGAGCCAACTTTGTAGCCGAATTTGTTAAACCTATTGAGAAAAAGCTGCAGCAGCGCGGATTGAAATTTTCGATGAAGGCACGCACAAAGTCTATTTCGTCGATAAATACCAAAATGCGCAAAAAGAATGTTTCGTTCGACGAGGTAATGGACTTGTTTGCCATTCGTGTGATTCTTGACTCGGAACCGGAAAATGAAAAAGCCGACTGCTGGACAGCTTATTCGTTTGTTACTGAAGAGTATCAAACCAATCCAAACCGGCTGCGCGATTGGATAACCATTCCGAAATCAAACGGATACGAGTCGTTGCACACAACGGTAATGGGACCGCATAAAAAATGGGTTGAAATTCAAATTCGTACCAAACGAATGGATGAGGTTGCCGAAAAAGGCTTGGCTGCACACTGGAAATATAAAGGAGGCAAGGAATCGGGTTTCGACTCGTGGCTGGCTGGTATCCGCGATATTCTGGAAAATCCGGAATTAAATGCGGTTGATTTTATCGAACACTTTAACACCGATATATACAGCGACGAAATATTTGTTTTTACGCCAAAGGGCGATTTGAAGAAAATGCCCTCAGGAGCTACAGTGCTGGATTTTGCTTACGACATTCATTCGCGCCTTGGTGATACTTGTGTCGGAGGCAAAATAAATGGTAAAAAAGTTACTTTAAAACACAAGCTTAAAAACGGCGATCAAATTGAGATCGATACGTCGAATAATCAGAAACCAAAGTTAGACTGGTTGGAATTTGTAGTAACCTCGAAAGCCAGAAACCGGGTTAAAACGAGTTTAAACGAAGATCGTAACCGCCAGGCGAGTGATGGCCGCGAAATGTTGTTACGCAAGTTTAAAAACTGGAAACTGGATTTAAACGACGATGCTATTCGTAAAATTCTGAAACATTTTGGCTTTAAACTGGCAATTGATTTTTACTATGAAATAGCAAATGGTAAAATCGATACGCTTGAAGTAAAATCGCTGTTTGTTGAAAAAGAGGAGGAACCCGATACAACGAAGAAGACGATTGAAGAACTGTTGCCAACAAGCGAAGCAAAAAATCTGACGTATGATGGTGGCGAAGATTTTCTGATCATCGACAACAACCTGAAAAATGTAAATTACAAACTGGCAAAATGTTGTAATCCGGTTTTTGGCGATAAAATATTTGGTTTTGTTACCATAAACGAAGGTATAAAAATACATCGTGCCAGTTGCCCGAATGCACCTCAAATGAGAGAGCGCTTTCCTTACCGCATTATAAAAGCCGTATGGAAAGACAATACCAGCAATAGCTCATTCTTAACGTCGTTGCATATTTCAGGAACCGACGAAGTAGGGATCATTTCCGAGATTACACACATTATTGCAAAAGATGTTGGCACACAAATGCGAGCTATAAATATTTCGAGCGATAAAGGCAATTTTGAAGGCGTATTGCAGATTTTGGTTTATAACCTCGATCACCTTGAATTCCTTATTCATAAACTAAAAAAGGTAAAAGGTGTTATTTCAGTAAGCAGGGGAGAGAAATAGAAATGGAGAACATAGAAATTGAAAACAGCCTGAAAGTAATTGAAGATTTGTTGAAAACTGAAAAAGCAGAACAGGCCCGAAAACTTTTTGAAGAGCTTGAGGAACAGAATTCTGTACGTTATTTTTTGCTGAAAGGGAAGATTGAACAAAAATACCAGAATTGGGGCGAAGCCATAAATGCTTTTAGCCGTGTGTTGGATATGGAGCCCGGTAATACCGAGGCAATAAACAATCTTCACCTGATTAAAAATATATTGAACTTTTGGAATCCGGATTTGCTTAACCCGTAACTCGCTAAAAAATAATGCATTTTTTAACGGTACTGTTTTTGTTTCGGCAATAATAAGAAAAATGAGTAGGGAATCTTAATTACTGTATTTTAGGTTTTTAATTCAGAATTACTATTTTTGGGGCTCATCGACGAAATTTAGAGAAAAATTAAATTGAATTATAAAATATCAAAAAGTAGTTGAAAAATGAAAAGAGTAGTATTGTTAATGGTGATGGTGTTTATTTCAGTAATGACATTTGCCCAGGACGCCAGTGAATTAATGACGCAGGCAAATGCCGCTGTTGAAAGTAAAGATTTTGAAAAGGCTATTGAATTATTCGAATCTGTATTGGCCATCCCGGATCATGGACAGAATGTGGATAATATTAACGCCGTACTTGGTCAATTGCGCCCGGCTGTAGCAAAAAGTAAAGCATCGGATGCAGTAGATAGTAAAGAGTACGATAAAGCAATTGAGCTTTATAAAGCTGCTATTGCCGATTACCCAAATGAAGGTATTGAAGAGCAAGCGGGTAAAATTTTCTATAATGAAGGAATTAAAAGCTATAAAAGCGAAGATTTTGTTGAGGCTGCCAATTGTTTTGCCGTTTCGCAAAACGATTTCAATTACGACAAAGCCGAAAAATATAAAAGTGCTTCGTTGAAAAAGGCTGCTGAAACTTTGGTTGCCGAAGGAAAATCGTCGGTTGAAGGTGTTGCTGTTAGCGAGGCAAATAAAGCCGAATTGGTTGAAAACATTGCCAAGGTTTATTTTTCTCAAGGATATGACAAATACCAGGAAGGTGCTGCAACGATTAAAAGTGCAACCGAAAGTGTTAATTCCGGAAGCATCACAACTTTAGACGATGAATATAAAAACGCAGTAGCAGCCGGTAAGAAAAGCTTTGAACAAGCCATTCCGTTCTTGAAAAAAGCCTTAGAGCTTGATCCTAATAATGCAAATGCAAAAAAGGTATTAGCTGCATGTGAGCAAAGTTTATAAGCGAATTTTTAAATAAACAGTGAAAGGTTCGGGAGTGATTCCGGACCTTTTGTTTTTACAGGCGCTTTCTAAATCCAAAAACGGTTGTTCATTACGTTTCCGGAGTAAGGCAAACAACGCGAATTAATCATAAAATATTCAGCTAATTCTTTGTTTTCAGAAAAATTAATATTGCGTCAATATTCTTTTCATGCTATCGAAAATTAGCATATATTTGCAGGCGATTGAGTAGAAAACTCGTTTTTTCCTGAGTATTAACACGGTATTGTTAATTGTTTTTGCAAAAATTAGGATAACTACTTGATTATTTTCTAAAAAAGTATTTTCTTTGCACTCCGTTTTTAGTAATGTGTTTATTTTGAACATCAAGAAATTAAAAAGAAATGTCACGAGTTTGTCAAATAACAGGTAAAAGAGCAATGGTGGGTAACAATGTTTCTCACTCGAAAAGAAGAACTAAAAGAAAGTTCGATGTAAACCTGTTTAAAAAGAAATTTTATATGCCCCACGAAGATCGTTGGGTGCAACTAACAGTATCTGCTGCCGGTATGCGTACCATTAATAAAAAAGGCATTAAGTCTGCTTTAGCCGAGGCACAGGAAAAAGGTTTTATTGATAAATTTTAAAAGATCTTAAGCAATGGCAAAAAAAGGTAACAGAGTGCAGGTGATATTAGAATGCACAGAGCATAAGGATAGTGGTGTGCCAGGTACTTCAAGGTATATTACTACAAAAAACAGAAAGAATACTACGGAGCGTATGGAATTAAAAAAATACAATCCTATTCTTAAGAAAGTAACAGTACATAAAGAAATTAAATAATTAAGACATGGCAAAGAAAGCAGTAGCATCACTACAAAAAGGTGCCGGTAAAGGTTATGCGAAAGTAATCAAAATGATTAAGTCGGAGAAAACCGGAGCATACGCTTTTAAAGAAGAAATGGTGCCAAACGACGACGTTAAAACGTATTTTAAAAAATAAGAAAATATAATGTATAACAGGAAAAGCTTTCATGTAAGATGAAAGCTTTTTTTGTTTATATGAACGTTTTGATATTTTTTGTACCACAAATTTACTGTAACCAAATTTTGTACTATTTTAGAACCTGCAAATCATTTTTATATGGCCATATTCGGAAGTTTTAGCAGAAAGAAGAAAGAGAGTCTCGACGAGGGGTTGTTGAAAACAAAAGAGAGTGTTTTTAAGAAACTAAGTCGTGCGGTAGTTGGAAAATCGAAAGTTGACGACGAAGTTTTAGACAACCTGGAAGAGGTACTTATTACATCAGATGTAGGAGTTGATACAACGCTTAAAATCATTGAACGTATCGAAGAGCGTGTTTCGCGCGATAAATACATGGGCGTTAGCGAATTGAACAGCATCCTGAAAGATGAAATATCTGATTTATTGGAGGAAAATAATACCACTGATGTTTCAGACTTTGATCTTCCGCAAAAAGACGGGCCTTATGTAATTATGGTTGTTGGTGTAAACGGAGTAGGAAAAACCACCACCATAGGTAAACTGGCATACAATTTTAAACAAGCCGGGAAATCGGTCGTTTTGGGAGCTGCCGATACATTCAGAGCCGCTGCAATTGAGCAATTGGAAGTTTGGGCCGAAAGGGTAGATGTACCTATTGTAAAACAAAAAATGGGATCCGATCCGGCATCGGTAGCTTACGATACATTGGCATCGGCAAAAGCCAGCAATGCTGATGTGGTGATTATTGATACGGCCGGCCGACTGCACAATAAGGTTGGTTTAATGAACGAGCTAAGCAAGATTAAAAAAGTGATGCAAAAGATCGTTCCCGATGCGCCTGATGAAGTGTTACTCGTTCTGGATGGATCTACCGGGCAAAACGCTTTTGAGCAGGCCAAACAGTTTACAAAAGCTACTGAAGTAACGGCACTGGCACTAACCAAACTCGACGGAACTGCTAAAGGCGGTGTTGTAATTGGTATTTCCGACCAGTTTAAAATTCCTGTAAAATATATTGGTATTGGCGAGAAAATGGAGCATTTGCAAATTTTCCGTCGTCGCGAGTTTGTCGATTCGCTGTTTTCGTAATGCTAATTTGTTGCCATGGCCGAACTGAATAAGGTTGAAATAAAAGTTCAAATCACTTCCGAAATTGATAAAACGGAAAAACTTATTCAGGAATATACCGAACTGACAAAACCTGTTGAGCCGGAAAATGCCATTGGACGAATATCCCGGATGGATGCTATAAACAACAAAAGTGTTACTGAAGCCACTTTGCGTAAGGCAAAAGAAAAGCTTGAGAAGTTGAAATTTGCCTTATCGAAAGTTGATGACGATGATTTTGGCCGCTGTATAAGCTGTAAAAAACCAATTCCGCTGGGTAGGATTCTTATTATGCCGCAAGCGCGAACCTGCGTAAGTTGTTCGCATTAATTCTGCTATTCAGATATGGCCGGTTGTTTTAACTTCGACAGAATCTTTTTTAACTGGTTTTTATCAATCGGTTTTACAATAAAATTATCGCATCCCGCGGCAATTGCTTCTTGTTTGTAGTTTTCCTGCGCATATGCGGTTTGTGCAATAATGTACACGTCTTTATTGAATGTCCTTATCCGTTTTGTTGCTTCAAAACCATTTATTTTTGGCAGTTTAATGTCCATTAAAACGACATCGGTAGCTGGATTTTCCCGAACAACTTTAACTACGTCGATACCATTTTTAACCCGCTTTAAACTTCCTGATATGTCGGAAAGAATATGGCTTAAAAAGTCAAATGAAATTTCATCGTCTTCTGCAATTACAATGTTTAAATCATTGTCCCGGCTAAAATTAACTTGTTCTGCATGCGCCTCTGTTATAGTTAATTCCTGCGGTGTGCATACCGTTTTTAAATTGGGCAAAACAAAAGTGAATGAAGTGCCTTTGCCCGGTGTTGAAGAAACGCTGATTTCTCCATTTAGCAGCTTTACATAGCCACGTGTTATTGAAAGTCCCAGTCCTGATCCTTCATAGCCGCTAGAGTGTGAATGGTCGGCCTGAACAAAGTAATCGAATATTGCTTTTTGCTTTTCGGGAGCAATTCCAATTCCGGTGTCGCTTACCGTAATTTTTAACTCGGTAGAGTTAAGCGAGTAATGAATTTTTACATAGCCTTTGTTGGTGAATTTAATGGCATTTTTAATGAGATTGGTTAAAATGGAAGTCAGCTTGTACGAATCGCTGTAAAAGTTCTGCAACGGCGTATTAATTTCCGGCTCAACAAGCAAATCAATTCCTTTTTCATCGGCTTCAACGCTAAAAAAATCATACAATTCGGATACGATTTTTGCAATGTTTACCTTTTTAATTTGTGCCTCCTCGTTTCCTGATTCAATTTTCGAGATATCAATAATATTATTGATGGTATTCAGCATTCTGTCGCCACTCTGCTGAATGATGTTTATAAACTGAAGTTCTTCTTCCTTTGAATAAGCCTGCGTTTTTAAGAGTTCTGCAAAACCCAGAATGCCATTCATTGGGGTTCGTATTTCGTGGCTCATATTGGCTAAAAAAGCAGACTTCATTTTATCACTTTGCTCAGCCTTGTTTTTCTGACGCGAAAGTTCTTTCATAATCTCAGAGTTCAGGTAGAGTTGGTGTTGGAGATCATGTGTTTTTCTTCGAACCCTGGCTTGAAGAATTCGATTGACTACAATGAGAAGAAGAAGTATGAAGCCAACAATTGCACTGATGAGTATAATGTACCGCCAGTAATCTCTCAATCCATTCGATTCTTTGTCGTACTCGGCGAGCCACTGGTCATAAATGCGTTGGTATTCGCCATTTGAAAGCAGTATTTCTGTGGCGTTATTTATTATTGCTGCCAATTCAATCGAACCTGGCGAAAGCATAAACCCCATGCTTCGCTCCAGTATTCGGTGGTTAGTAGTTTTTATGTAGTCTTTTTGATGTTTAGTTACATAATACATCCCACCAATTCGTTGGGCAATGGCGCAAGTTATCTGTTCGTCTTCCAGTAAATCAACTAATTGATTGTAATTGGCAGCATAAACAAATTTCGCGGCAGGATTTATACTTAAAACATAGCGCACCAGTACATCGTTTTTCCATAATGCAACAACGGGTTGTTTTTGAGTTCGCAAAAACTCTATCGTTATAGTTTTATGGTAATTATTGTTGTAAAAAAAGCAATGCGAAGTATTTATAACCGATCGGGTATAAAGGTGCTGATTATCGGGATAGCCGGGGTAGTGAGCTCCGGCAATACCGTCAATTTGTTCGTTTTCCAGTAACGAGTTAGCCGCTTGCCACTCTGCTCCCGATATTTCAATTTGGTTATTATACAGCTCATTTATGGCCTTTACCAAATCGATGTTAAAGCCAACAAGGTCCCCATTCTCATCAATATAATTAAACGGGGGATAATTATTACTCGCCTTAATTTTATATTGAGCATTTAGGTAATAGCAATTAGTAAATACTATTACGCAAATTAAAAATAATCGCATATTGGGTTATTTTGAAACAACGCTAAAAAGTTTTTTGTAATCTAATTTCCTGCTAAATTTAAACATATTCTTTAATTAAGAAAATAAACAAACAAAATGGGGGTAAATAGTCAAGGTCGTATTTTGCAGGAAGTTGAAAAGCAATTGTCGAATGTACTTGGAGAAACGGTAATGATTACATCTTCCAAAGTTTTGTCTGGCGGATGTATAAATCATGCTTCGAAAATCGATACCAATTGTGGCAGCTTTTTTTTGAAATGGAATTCGGATTGCGAGAGCGATATTTTTATCCGCGAAGCAGAGAGTTTGAAGGAACTCAGCAAGGCATCAGACGGGACGTTTTGTGTGCCCAAAGTGTTATATGCAAAAGAACTTGACGAAATGCTCGCTTTGCTGGTGATGGAATACCTGGAACCGGGAGGTTTCGATCAGTCGGAAAGGTTAGGAAGAGGGTTGGCACTAATTCATAAATATCAGCAAAATGATTTTGGATTTTATTCCGATAATTATTGTGGCGCAACTACACAAAATAATACCTGGGGAAAAAGCTGGGTGCCGTTTTTCCGTGATAAGAGATTGGCGTTTTTAATAAATATGATTCGGGAAGGCAGGGGGTTAGACAGTTCTTGTTTGCGTTTGTTTGAAAAGTTGCTGGATCGCCTCGAATTGTTGATTCCGAATGAAGAAAGGGCTTCGTTAATTCATGGCGATTTGTGGTCGGGCAATTACATGTTAACAAAGAATGGTCCGGCATTAATCGATCCGGCAGCCAGTTATTCGCACCGCGAAATGGAATTTGGAATTGTTACTATGTTTGGGGGTTTTTCTTCGCGTTTTTTTGATGCCTATAACGACGAATTTCCGCTCGATTCCGGATGGCAAGAAAGAAATCAGCTGTATCAGTTGTATCATGTGCTTAATCATTATTATTTATTTGGAGGTGCTTATCTGCATCAGGCTGTAGCAATAGCAAAACGGTATTTGTAAATTTCTTTCCGGTAAATACTTGTATTTGTACGTTTTGTTTTTGTAACTTATAGTTATAATCCAAAAGGTTACAGCAATGAAACATGAAGTTTTTGAAATACCGTACAGGGCAGAGCTGTGTTACATGAAGAACAAGGGGTTGATATTGCCGGAGGAGGTGCCTTATATTGGTATGGGGGCTTCGCATATTGCAACAAAAGCTTTTCGTTTTATGGGAATAAACTTTTTTCCTGAGAAAGCAGCCGAATATTTTAATTACCTGTTAAAGTATAAAGAGCCTGAAAAAGGCGTACTTATTTCGCAATCGGGGCAAAGTTCTGAAACGCTTTGGTGTGCCGACTATTTTAAGTCTTTTACCGCTATTGTAAACGACGAGAACAGTCCGTTGGGAAAACATCCGAACTGCTCGAAGAAGGTAATGTTGTATTCCGGGATTGAAAATCATATCGCCACAAAAACATACATTAATACTTTGCTGGTATTGTATCTGGGGTTTGGTTTTGATCCGGGCGAAGCAGTAGAAGCACTAAAAAAACATCAGGCAGAATTTGAAGCCTTAGGTACCGATATTGGCGCACGAATCTATACGAAAACACAACGGAAGAAACGCTGTTGTTTGTATATTCTTGGCAACGGACCAAATGTTGCTACCGCTAATATTGCGGCACTTGTGCTCAGCCAGGTAATGCGAATGCCGGTTTTAAGTATGTCGGTTTCGCAATACGAACACGGATTTATTGAAACAGCCAAAGATTCGATGGTTATTGCTATAAACCACGAAGGGCGCGAACATAAACGCACAAAAAGGTTGTTGAAGAAAGTGAATGTTGCAGGTGCCGAAACTTGCGAAATATCGAACAGGTATGTGGAAAGCATTTTTAGTCCGGTTACGTTACCCATTCCGTTTTATTATGCTGCCGAATATTTATCACAAAAACTAAAGGTAAAAACACTTTTCCAGGTGGGCGATAAAGTGGTAAGCAAGGTTATCATCGATAAAAATTATGAGTAAAGCCATTGTTGTCGGTTGCCTTAATGATTAAATTAGCCTCAAAACCAAAATCCGATTCTAATGATCGCACAAAAGGCTAAGGAAATTACTCCTTTTATTGTAATGGAAGTTCTTGAAAAGGCTGCCGAAATGGAGCAGCAGGGAATAAATGTAATCCATCTGGAAGTGGGAGAACCCGATTTTAACGTTCCAAAATGTGTTTCGGTTGCCGAACAAAAAGCCTTCGACGAAGGCCGAACGCATTATACACACAGCCTTGGCGACCCCGAACTGCGCAAGCAAATTGCCGAAAAATACAAAGAGGAATATAATGTAAGCGTGTCGCCCGGGCAGATTATTGTAACATCGGGAAGTTCGCCTGCCATTTTATTAACGTTGGGCGTGTTGTGCGATGCCGGCGATGAAGTAATAATTTCCGACCCGGGATATGCCTGCTACGAGAATTTTATACGCTTTATTGGTGCAAAAGCTATTAAGGTGCCGGTTTACGAGGAAGATGGATTTCAGTACCGGTACGAGGAAATAAAAAGCGCATTACCGACAGAACACGCGCAATAATGATAAACAGCCCCATGAATCCAACCGGAAACCTTTTGTCGGTTGAGTTGATGAAAGATCTGGCAACATTTGATATTCCAATTGTTTCCGACGAAATTTATCACGGTTTGGTTTACGAAGATCGTGCTCATTCTATTCTGGAAGTAACCGACAAGGCCTTTGTTCTTAATGGATTTTCGAAACTTTACGCAATGACGGGGCTTCGTTTAGGATACGTTATTGCTCCGATGGAGTATTTAAGATGTATGCAGAAAATGCAGCAGAACTTATTTATTTGTGCAGGTTCAACTACTCAGCGCGCCGGCATTGAAGCATTAAAAAATGCGGGTAACGAGGTGGAGGAAATGCGCTTAACCTACGATAAAAGACGCCGGTATTTAATTGAACGGTTAACGAAGCTGGGTTTCGATATTAAAGTGAAACCCACAGGAGCTTTTTATGTAATGGTAAATGCCAAACACCTTTCAAATGATAGTTATAAGCTGGCTTTCGATATACTGGAAAAAGCGCATGTTGGCGTAACTCCCGGAATCGATTTTGGCGATAACGGCGAAGGCTTTCTGCGTTTCTCGTATGCCAATTCAATCGAGAATATCGAAGAAGGAATGAATCGTTTACAGAACTACCTGGTTAAATATCACAATGTGCCTATGAATTAAAGCGGTCGAAATGAACGATCTCGTCAATAGGTTTGCGCTTTTTATCCGGTCTTTTGCTATTTGGGTATCCAAGCGGAAGTAAGGCAACAGGCTCGATATTAGCTGGCAGTTGCAACAGGTTGGAACAACAGGTTACATTAAAATTACACACCCAGCATGTACCTAAGCCCAATTCGGTGGCTTTTAAGGTTATGTGGTCGATGGCAATTGCCAGGTCGATATCGGCAGAATCTTTGCCATCTGAAGCCCGTTTCCACGATTGAGAATGGTCGGCACAAGCAACTATAATTACCGGCGCTGTGCGAAACCAGCTGCGGTCGTAGCATTTATAGAGCTGAGTCAGGACTTCCTTGTTTTGCACAACAATAAAATGCCAGGGTTGAAAATTAACGGCCGACGGTGCCAGTCTGCCAGCTTCCAGGATTTCAAAAAGTAGTTCCTTTTCTATTTTGGTATCTTTATAAGCTCTAACCGAGTAACGGTTTTTTATAATATCTGACAAATTCATAGGCCACTAATTGTTTATTTTAACTGTTCGCCAGCTGGTGCATTCAGCTTTTATTTTACCGTTTCGGCCGTTGGGCCGGTGTTTCGCGGGGAATTCTGATAAAATCTGCACTTTTAGTATGTAAATATAAACTTTTTCAGTTTTTAAAAGTGTAAGCAGAAATATGGTTTTCTGTCAATTTTTAATCCGTTTTTCAAATTTTAAAGTTCAGAGTGTAAGGGAAAAATGACTTGTGCTTAAAGTCTTTTATTTTCAATGTTTTAATGGTGTTTGAAATGTGTTTTAGAGCATTCATTTTTCTTGTTGCAGCATTAAAAAATATACGTCATTTGCACGAAAATTAAACAATAACAAAGTTTAGAGTTGAACCTTAAATTTTAATGTCATGAGAAAAGTAAATTTTATAATCGCAATTGTAACATTTTTTACCATGGCCACATCTGTAGCCAATGCCACCGGAATACGTACTGAATTTAATGAGTTTGAATTTACCCTTGTTGATGATTTGCACATGGGCAAAAAGGTAGATGCAATTTGGACCTTGAGCTACGACAAATCAGAAAAACCGGTTACTGTTGTTAAACGAAATACAATCGAAGGAACAGAATATGTGGTAAGCGCAGAGTTCTTTTCAGTTCGTTACGTGGCTAATGCATCAGGTTTTGGTGCAAAACAAGTTCGAAAATCATGGTGTAATGTAGATAGCAAAATCAACAATGCAGTTATTAATCAAACCGAATTAAAAAATCAAGAAATTATTTCGCCAAACAAGGTGGATGACAAAATGGCTTTAGGGCTTATTGCAAGTTACCTGCCCGATCTTTTAAATGATGGATATACGCACTTACTCAATTAATCGCAATAAATAGAATAAAAGCAATTTTAATTCGAAGCCATCCGTTTTACGGGTGGCTTTTTGTTTTTACTGTTTGGGAGGGTAAAAAACATAATAGAATCATAAACTATTCGTCGATTAAATCTGTCGTTCGTGGACAGATTTTAATTAGCCCTCAGAGTTGATGTAGTTGCATTTTTTTAATATTATAAAAAATGTAAATAAAAATCACCTTTTGTTTTCAAATTGAATATGTATTGGGGTTGAGACTATCAGTATGTAAAAAGCAACCTTTTTCTGTGAACGGAATCTGTTTTACAGCAAGGCTTTTGGATGTCACCAAAATGTAATTCGTGCGTCTCTTTAATACAAATAATTACGAAAACAATTACAGTCAGAAAACAAAAATTTAGAGTCATGAAAAAAGTTAATTTATTATCCGTATTGGTTTTAGCAACCTTATTCGTTTCTGTTAGTGCATCAGCAACCGGAGTGCGTACTCAATTCAAATCGTTTGAAATTAAAGAAGTCGATAATCTTTACATGGGAAAATCGGTGAAAGCACTTTGGACGGTAAGTTACAGTGCCGAGGAAGATCCTGTTACAGTTGTAAAACGTACGACGCTTGAAGGCGTTGAATATGTTGTGCATTCAAAACATTTTCAGGTAAGCTATGCGGCAACCAGCGAAGGATTTGGAGCTAAAGAAACCAGAAAAGCCTGGAGCGATGTGCCAAAAAGAATTGCAAGGGCCGTTATTAGTCAGGAAGAAATGGAGCGCCAACGTATTATTACTCCTAATAAAGTTGACGATGAAACTGCGCTGGGTTTAATTGCAAGTTATTTGCCCGACCTGATTAACGATGGTTATACGCATCTTTTGAATTAAGCAGCAAATTTTATTTCATAGAAAGCAATTTTAAGGGAGCCGCGAGTAATCGCGGTTTTTTTATATACAGCCACAAACAAAGCCATCTGCCAGGCTATCGAGTGCCTCTTTTTCTGCCTTTTTCTCAGTATCGGTTCCTTTACATTTCATGCAAACCGGTAAATTAACGGTAGTATTCAATTCTGAATTCTCAGTAGTGATCGGCTCTTTACAAACAAAACAGGTATTTTTCAAGTCTCCCATTTAAATTAATTCGATATGCTTTGTGTAGTGTTATATTTTTTAGTGCAAAATTCATCTCAAAAATAACAATTGTTTGAAGACTAAGTATAAAGCATGAATTTCGCAGGTTCAAAACTTAATTAATTTTCAAAATTGAATGTCCGCAATTGGTCACAACCAGAACGTCACCCTGAACTTGTTTCAGGGTCTTTCTTACAAACAACTGATTATTAAATGCGAGAGATGCTGAAACAAGTTCAGCATGACGTGCTAAATATTAATTATGACATGGAACGGATAATCAAAAAAATATATCAAGAATGAACAAGAGAATTTTTCTGCTGGCCGGCGCGCTGCTTTTTAGCTTTTCAATCCTTCTTGCCCAGCATGGTAGCAATAATGCTGACGAAGCAATTTGCAAACACATTCTTGCAGAACTGCAACAACACAGCGAAAAATCAACAGCAGAACTTGTGGTTTTTGCCGGAAAACTATTGATGAACACGCCTTACGTTGCGCACACATTAGAAACCGAGCCCGAACAGTTAATTTTCAAAAAATACTTATGTGAAAAACTAAAAATACTGAGGCGAAATCAGCAATGTGCAAGGCTAAATATCATGCGAAATTCAAATAATCTGAGAATTTAGCAATACTTTATTTAGAAACATTATAAATTACAAAAATTGACAATTTTTTTATTTGAAACATTTTGTTAAGTTGAGTATAGATTGCCTAGATACGGGCTTCTTGTAAGGCGGTTCTATATTTAGAAAATTCTAATTACTAACAATAGCATTAAGAATAAGGGGACATCATAAATTGTTAGTGAATAAAATAACAGAGGTAAATAATTTCTATTAATCCGGAAAAATGCTAATTAGAAAATTCAAATAATCATTAAGAAATCTGCTTAAAATTGTGTATATTAACATATAATTAATGAAATCCATATTCTATGCCAGGTAATTGCGATGGAGCATTCACATTGAGAACAACTTATTTTTTGCTTTGCATTTGGAATATATTTGTAGAGAATTTACAAACCTATTTAAGTTGTTAATAAAATGTGGACGCTAGTACAAATTATCGTGAATTATTTTAGTATGTGGGATTTTAACAAGAGTGTTAAAAGATTCGAGGGAAGAAAACTAAATGTAAAGAAAGGTACAAGGTATCTTTTTGTGTTATTCTTTGTATTGCTGGTAAATATTGGTAATGCAACAGTGTATTATGTAAGTGCATCAGGAGATGATGCAAATACTGGAACCAGCGAAAGCCAGCCATGGAAAACTTTGGCAAAGGTTAGTAGCACTTCTTTTAGTCCGGGCGACCAAATCTTATTTAAAAGAGGTGATGAGTGGTCAGGAACTATTACTGTAACTTCATCGGGAAGTGCAGGAAGTCCAATTGTTTATGGAGCTTATGGATCAGGTGAGAAACCAAAGATTTATGGTTCTGAAGCAATTACAGGTTGGACAAAACATTCGGGGAATATTTATAAAGCTACCTTTAATTCTTCAATCAACCAATTATTTGTTGGAGATTCAAAATTGAAAGTGGCACGCTATCCAAATAGCGGCTACCTATTTATTAATTCGGTACAGGGATCGACAACTTTTACTTCTAACGAACTAGATGGAGGAGTAAATTATGCAGGTGCTACATGGTTTGGCCGAACTTCTGTATATTTTACGCCAACAACAACAGTATCTTCTTCAAACTCAAAAACAATTATATTAAATAGTGCGCCTGCAGGTGACTTGGGGGTTGACCGGGGATTCTTGTTAATGAATAAATTGGAGTTTTTAGATCAAGCAGGAGAATGGTATTACGATGCATCCTCAAAAACCGTTTATGTGTGGATGCCAAATGGCGATTCTCCAGACAATTATACTGTTAAAGGTTCTGTTTATAAAAATGGATTTTATGCTAATGGAATTAATAATCTAACCATTGAGAATTTGAATATAACCCAATTTGCGGAAACTGGGATTTACGTCAACAATTGTGATGAATTGACAGTAAATAATAACGATATATTGAATGCAGACGCCTATGGAATATATGATAATTCTCACTCTTCAAATAATACAATTACCAATAATACTATAATTGGTTCGAATCACTTTGCACTTTATTTAAGAATGATGAACTCGTTGATATCGGATAATACCATATCACAAATTGCAGTATTTGATGAACTTGGAATTTCAGGGACAGGAGACCATGCAGAAGGAGGAGGTATTTTTATGGCAGGTATTGATGGAGGAAACACTGTGCAATACAATCGACTCACCGATATAGGGTATCACGGGATATATTTTGCTAGACCAAACAATAGCATTCAATATAATTTTATTGATGGTGCTTGTAAGATAAAAGGTGATGGTGGTGGAATTTATACAAGTTTTCGTACGAGTCCAGGACCAAATGGATCTGTAGTTAAAAATAACATTGTATTAAATGTTACAGGTAGCAGATATGGCTATACAGCAAGCAGGGCTTATGGTGAGGGAATATATATAGATGAAAGTGCCGAAGAGGTTATTGTCGAAAATAATGTGGTTGCACATTGTTCAAATTCAGGTATATTTTTACACGATAATGCATCTACAGTTGTTAAAAATAACACAGTACTAGATGCAAGATATGGTATTCAGATTAACAAAGAGCATGGGGCTAATTCAATTAACAATAATATTATTTATGTATTAGATGAGGATGAATATGAACCAAACCAATTGTTAGTAAAAAGAAACAGTGTTAATACTTCTTTTGATTACAATAAATATGTTAGTCACTACAATTCCGCAAAAATATTTAAAGAAATAAGTACTTATGCTGATTTTGCTGGTTGGAAAAGTGTATCGAAACAGGATGGAAATTCGACAATAGATATCTCCATTCTGAATGATGGAGAAACAGAGGAATTGCTCTACAATGATACAAAACAAACAAAAACTATTTCTCTAGGCAGTACGAAGTACCGTAATTTGGATGGGGAAATAGTAACTAATAATGTTAGTTTAGAGCCATTTACAGGAGTAATTTTAATTAAAACATCATCTACAAGTGATATTAATACTACCCCTGAGATTTATGATCAATCTTTTGGATTTATAGGTGATAAACAAATTAATGAGTTTCTTGCACAGGTAATTGCAAGTGATCCGAATGATGGACAGACGCTCACATACGATATTCAGGGTGGTAATGAGGATGGCCTATTTTATATCGACGCAACAACGGGAATTATTTATGCTGCTTCATCAATTTACGAAACAAATGATAAATCAATTCAGTTAGTTGTTTCTGTAACAGATAATGCTACAGAGTCATTATCTGCTTCAGCTATAATTACAATGAACATTTCGGGTGTCAATACTAACATTCCGGATGGGGACATCTTGCCTTCTATTACATCATTTACACTGCCACCTTCCTCGTCGTCTTTAACAGTTCCAATTACTTCTTTTTCTACTGATGGAAATGTCGTAAGTTATCTGCTGAGTACCTCATCTGACGAGCCGATAATGGACGATAGTAACTGGACGACGTCGAACCCAGAAGTATATGTTTTTAGTAAGAGTGGTGAGAATAAGCTTTATGCATGGGTAAAAGATGCAACTGGAAATATTTCTACATCTTCTAGTGCGACTACATTAATTACGTTGGATAATAGTACTACTTATTCTGAATACCGCTTTGAAGAAACGTCTGGGGCCTCTGTAATTGATTCAAAAGGAGCAAATGATGGTATTATTTTTAATGAAGAGCTAAGAGTTGAGGGAGTAAAAGGACAGGGATTACAATTTCTCGGAAATGGTTATATTAATTTAGGACAATGTTTTTCCACCAATGTAATTGATGGAATAACAATGAGTACCTGGATAAAACAGCCTGCTATGTCTGGTGATTATCAGGGATTAATAATGCACGGTGGCCCGAATGATGATACTTTTGCATTATATATAAAGCCTGATACGAAAACTGTTGCATTTAAAACAACAGGCACTACTTCATCTTGGTCTACCATCGACAATGTTGATAAATTGTGGGATGGAGATTGGCACCAATTAGCGGTAACTTATAATGGCACAGAAAAAATAATTTATCTTGATGCTGAGGAAATTTTCGCGGTGTCTGGAAATGGTACTATCGAGTCAGGAGAAGGATACAACTTACTTATTGGGGCAGGAAGAGACAGAATTGAACCTATTTTGTTATACACCGGATATATCGATGAAGTTAGAGTATACAACTATGGATTAACAAGCTCTGAAATTGAAGAAATCTATAATTCTATAGTTAATAAGATTGATACCGTTTACACAACAGAAGACATTTCAATTTGCGAAGGCGAGTCATACAAAGGCTGGACATCCGCAGGCGAATACCAAACGGTTCTGCAAAGTGCTGTTGGAGGAGATAGTATTGTAACAACAAATTTATCTGTTAATCCAGTTTATGATATAGTTGAAAATATTGTTATCCAGGCAGGAGAAGATTATAATGGCTGGACTGCTTCAGGGGAGCATGTTCGTAATTTAACTACCATTTTTGGTTGTGATAGCACTATAACAACTGTTCTCAGTGTTGAAGAAAACCCAATTTATACGACCGAAGAAATTTCTATCTGCGAAGGTGAATCGTATAACAACTGGACATCCGCAGGCGAATACCAAAGAGTACTAAAAAGTATTACCGGTGGCGACAGTATTGTAACTACCTATTTAACCGTTAATCCGGTTTATGATATAGTTGAAAATATTGTTATCCAGGCAGGAGAAGATTATAATGGCTGGACTGCTTCAGGGGAATATATTCGTAACTTAACTACAGTTTTGGGATGCGACAGCACTATAACCACTGTTCTGAGTGTTGAAGAAAAATCTGCTCATGAAACAGTATATTCCACGGAAGAAATTTCTATTTGCGAAGGTGAATCGTATGAAGGCTTAACCTCCGCAGGCGAATACCCAAGAGTACTGCAAAGTATTACTGGTGGCGACAGTATTGTAACTACCTATTTAACCGTTAATCCGGTTTATGATATAGTCGAAGATATCGTTATCCAGGCAGGCGAAGATTATAACGGTTGGACCACTTCGGGCGAATATGTTCGTAATTTAACTACCATTTTTGGTTGTGACAGCACCATAACAACACATTTGATTGTAGAAGAAGATACCAGACATTTCGTTCCTGTTTGGGATGGAGAGAATGGTCAGGATCATATGACTTTTGTTGTTACCAAGGCTCTTGTTGACAGTATTGAACTTGGCATTGGTGATGAAATAGCAGTTTTTGATAATGACATATGTGTTGGTTCTGTGGTTTTGACAAGCAGCATAAATATTGACGACGAAAATTCCTATGTTTTCATATCTGCTTCGCAGGCAACCGAAGATTTAAATGGGTTTACTGATGGAAATGATGTAATATTTAAGATTTGGGATTCAAAAGAACAGGTTGAAAAAGTTGCTAACCATGTTATTTACCACGATGATTTACCCGAATGGATAATTTCTGGTAAATTTAAGTCGAGAGGTACTTCAGTAGTCGAAATCAGTTATGTTTATGAAGAACCAATTATTACTCAAACGATACAGCTTGAACTGGGATGGAATATTTTTTCCGCTGCAGTTGTGCCTGATGATCCGAACATAGAAGTAATTAGTAGTGTTTTGGTTGAGAGTAAAGATCTTTTTAAGGTGCAGAATGAAGAAGGTAAAACCTATGAGAAAATTCGTAGCACCTGGATAAATAATATTGGCGATATGAAACAAACGGAAGGTTACCGTATTCGTGTAAAATCAGCTTGTAGCATTGAAATTACGGGATCCCAGGTTAGTTTGCCAATGAGTATAAACCTTAAAGCCGGATCAAACCTTATTTCTTTTCCATATAATGGATCTGTTGATGCAATGCAGGTTATTCAGCCTTTAATTGATGCCGGGGCTCTGGAAAAAGTGCAGGATCAAAAAGGAAATTCAATAGAATACTGGGGAACTGAAATAGGTTGGCTAAATGGTATCGGTAATTTTAATGTTGGACAAGGTTACCAGGTTCAGGTTAATTCAGATGTTGTTCTAACGATTGGAAATTTATACGAAAAATCTGTTTATGTAGATGATAATATTGAAACAGTGTATTTTCAACCTGAATTTCATGGAAATGGCTCAAATCATATGAATATAAATTTATTCGGATTTGATGACTCTCATTTATCGATTGGAGACGAAATTGCAGCCTATGATGGCGACATTTGTGTTGGTGCAATTACTATAACTGCTTCTGATTTGAGAAATAAAGCAGTAAGTATTAATGCTTCATCCACTGATATAGGCGAGAATAACGGCTTTACAGAAGACAATAACATTGAACTGAAATTTTGGGATTCTGAAACCAATGAAGTAAAAGATTTTAATCTTTCAGTTGTGAATGGTGAATTAACATACACCATGCATTCAAGTGTTTTTATAAGGTTTGAAAATCAGCTTCTTGATGATGAAAATGTATCTTTTTCTATTGATATGTATCCCAACCCGGCTACAAATAATGTGAATGTCAGATTCTCTCAAATTCCGGAGAGTGGAGCACAATTGTTGCTTTTGGATATTAACGGTAAACAGTTGCAAAGTCGGGAGGTACAATCAACACTTGAAAGATTGGATATTAGTAGTTATCCAGCAGGTATATATTTTATAAAAACTGTTGTAGGTGACTTCGTAAAAACGAATAAGCTCATTAAGAATTAATCTCATGTATGCTAAATCAGAATGGACAATGTATGACAAAGAGTTAATAGAAGAGGCAGTTCTACTATCGTACATCAGAAATGATGTGGATAGCGTTGCCGCTGATATAGGGATTGATAGCGCGTTGTTGCATAGTTGGCGTCAAAAATATGGTGCCACTGATATCATTCGGATATTCGAAAAAAGCAATCTCGGTGCAGATGATTTAAAATCTCAGAATAAAATATTGAGAGCTCTTTTGAAAAATGCTGAATTTGAACACGAAGAGTTATTAAAAATAATGGATCATAATTTTTAATAAACGATTCATCAGTGTTTGTTAATTTTTCAAGATATTAGGAAAAAGAGGGACTATCGTTATATAGGATAGTCTCTCTTTTTACATCATTCGAAATAGTTTAAAGTTCGGTATCCGCCTTTTCTTAGGTATGCATCTTTCAGCATTAATTTAATGTCTGAATGTATCATTTCTGAGATGAGAGCCTTTAAATCGTATTCTGGTTTCCAGCCTAGTATATTTCTTGCCTTGGAAGCATCGCCAACCAGTAAATCAACTTCTGTTGGCCTGAAATAACTCGGATCAACAGAAATAACAGGAGTAAAATTATTGTTCATCCCCGAATTATTCTTCTTAATTCGATCTTTAATATGGGAAAGATATTCAAGGCCAACCCGCGAAGTAAAAATCGTCTCATCTATATCCGAAATATATCCTTTTTCCTCAACACCTTTTCCTGTAAAAGTAATTTCCAGTCCAATTTCTTTGCCGGCCATGATTACAAAATCGCGTATTGATGTTGTAATTCCAGTGGCTATAACATAATCATCAGGTTTATCTTGTTGAAGAATGAGATGCATCGCTTTAATGTAATCTTTTGCATGGCCCCAATCTCGTTTTGCCGATAAATTTCCAAGGAAAATTGTCTCTTGCATACCGAGGGCTACACGTGCCATAGCCCGGGTGATTTTTCGGGTTACGAATGTTTCGCCCCGAATTGGCGATTCATGATTAAACAATATACCATTAGATGCGTGGAGCTTATATGCTTCGCGATAATTTACAGTAATCCAATAAGCATATAATTTTGCAATACCATATGGTGATCGTGGATAAAAGGGTGTTTTTTCTGTTTGTGGAACTTCTTGAACAAGACCATATAATTCTGAGGTTGAAGCCTGGTAAATTTTTGTTTTTTCAACCAGGTTGAGTAATCGAATTGCCTCGAGAATACGCAAGGTGCCAACTCCATCGGCATTGGCGGTGTATTCTGGCGTATCGAAACTTACTTGTACATGACTCATTGCTGCCAGGTTGTATATTTCATCGGGCTGTACCTCTTGTATTATTCGAGTCAGGTTCAAGCTATCGGTTAAATCTCCATAATGTAAAATAAGGTTCCGGTTATCTAATTGCGGATCCTGATAAATATGATCAATACGCTCGGTATTAAACATGGAGGCTCTTCGTTTGATACCATGTACGATATAACCTTTTTTTATAAGGTATTCAGCTAAATAGGCACCATCCTGACCTGTAATTCCTGTAATAAGTGCTACTTTTTTCATATTGTGATTTTTTAAGGACTAATGATTTTTGTGTTGAATCGAGATTGGTTTGCGACCATTTTTCCTCATCGATTTAACCGGGTGTAATTTCTTTTTGTTGTTGTAAATTTGATCAAACTTCATAAATACATCGGACTCTTTAGTTTTGTTGTAATATGAATTCATGGAAACATATTCAGGAATTATACGCATGAGTTCATCTACAATCTCTTGATGACTCATTGTTTCAATTGAATTTAACAATCCAATGATGGCATGATTCAAGTTGGCAAGATCCTGGGTTCTGTCTTTTCCTATCATTATCTTGCTATTATGGGTATGTGAGAGTTTTTCTTCTTTGTCATCAAGCAACTCTTCGTAAAGTTTTTCACCCGGGCGTAATCCTGTAATTTTTATCTTGATGTCTTCATCAGGAACGAATCCTGAAAGAGAGATCATTTTTCTGGCCAGATCAATTATTTTAACAGGTTCACCCATATCGAAAACAAATATCTCTCCACCTTTGCCAATAAATCCTGCTTCAAGTACCAGTTGGCAGGCTTCCGGAATTGTCATGAAATAACGTGTGATTTTTTCGTGGGTGATTGTTACCGGACCGCCTTTTTCAATCTGCTTTTTAAATAATGGCACAACCGATCCGTTTGATCCAAGAACGTTTCCGAACCGTGTAATAATGAACTGAGTTTTAAATTTTACTGATTGCGCCAGTGCTTGAATATACATTTCACTCAAACGTTTGGTTGCTCCCATTACGTTTGTTGGATTAACGGCTTTGTCGGTTGAAATCAGTACGAATTTTTCAACACCGAATTCTGCAGAAAGATCAGCCATTAGTTTATTCCCTCCCACGTTAATATGAATTGCTTCGCTTGGGTATTTTTCCATTAAGGGAACATGTTTATAAGCAGCAGCACTAAATACAATTGTAGGAGAATACTCTTTAAAAATTCTGCGCATTTTAATTGCATTCGTTACATCACCAACAATAACTTCAAAGTTTGTGTTGGGATAATTTGCAATTATTTCCTGTTGCAGATTATAAAGATCCGATTCTGCTTTATCTAATAAAATAACTCTCCGAACCCCAAAACCAATAAGTTGGCGTACTATTTCTGAACCGATTGAACCGGCTGCCCCGGTTACCAGAACAACAGAATTTTTTAATCCATTTTTAATTTTTATTCGATCTAACTGAATGGAGTTTCGTCCTAATAAATCTTCAATTTTAATGGTATGAATTTCGTTTGCATGAAGTTTGCCATTAATCCATGATTCCAAAGGAGGTACTTCTTTGATCAAAAGATGATGTTGTAAGAATTGATCGGTTATTTGTCTTTTTCTTTGATAGGATAATTCCGATTTTTCAATGGCAAAAATTATTTCTGTAACATTATTTTTCGGAATGATATGTTTTATCGCCTTATCTATAGAGTAAATTGGATAACCTGACAAAAACTTATTTTGAATGGATACATTCTCATCTATAAATCCAATTGCTTTTATTTGCATATTGTTGTTGGTGAGGGCATTGAGAGTTGTTTGACCAAGTTCTCCTGTACCAAAGATCAATACATTTTCTGAATCCTTTTTATGAAGTATCCAGTGTTGGTAAAGTATTTTTGCAAACAAACGCGACATTACCATAGATGTGGTAACAAGAAGAACAAAAATTACGATTACCGATAAGGGCATATTAAAAAAGGAAGATTCGTCTATTTTTCTTATGGTTAGCGATATAACCGCAAGAGAGGCTCCGGTGCATGGCACCGAGAATATTATGTTCTTTATATCCTTGATCGTTGTATGACGAAGTATAACAGAATAGCAATTGGCTTTCCAGCAACACAAAATGAATAGGGGTAAAACAATGGAGAGATGCCACGGATTAATCGTTTGGTCAACAGCTACCAAATTGAAATTAAGCCTCAAAACAAAAGCTGTAAACCATGATAATGCCGCGATACCTACATCGAACAAGAGAATTGCCCAACGGGGTAAATAATTACGAGTAAAGAAGCGTTTAAATGTTTTCATTTTAAAAATTTTAGGTTAACAAGTATTTATTCAAACAGTAGATAAAAGCGATATTGATAGGTACTTATTTGCTAACTAATAAGAGTATTTCCAATTAATAGCTTTTTGTATTTTGTAGCGTATAATCAGGTAGGCTGCAGAAAGTACTATTATTGAAAAGAGAAGTACAAAGAAGTTCATCCAGTTGTTTGTAATTGACAGGATGACAGTGATATTGATAGTCAGCTGTATTAGTCCATAAATTAAGGCTACTTTAGTGTGCGACCACTTATATTCGTTACTTAAAAACTGATACAAGTGCGTTCTGTGCGCTTTGAAAATATTTTCACGGTGAGCCAAACGCATAAGCACGGTTACAACCGAATCAATTCCATAAACGCAAAAAAATAAAATATATTCAACTCTTCCTGTTCTTATAATTAAAGAGATCATAAACCAGGCTAGCAGGAATGCCAAACTTACACTGCCAACATCACCTGCAAATGTCTTTGCACGTCGGCGAAAATTAAAGAATAGAAAAACGAGGGTAGATATAATCATTGTTATCAGCAGTTCTGTAGAAATAAAGTTAATGGATCGATTAAGCCAAAGAAATGTGCATAATGAAACCAAACCGTATATCCCTGTAATTCCATTGATCCCATCCATGAAATTAAATGCGTTAATCCATCCCAGAGTCAGAATATATATTAAAATGACCGTATGCCATGGCAGATCGAAGACCTGTATTTGCCATAATAAAATAGTTGTAGCTACTATATGAACTAGCATTCTACCACTCGATTTTAGTGGGATTATATCATCGATAAAACTGATAAATGCTATAATTAATAATGCGACAATAATCCAGGGGGCTATCTGTCCATAAAAAAATACCATAAAACTGCTGCAATTGGAAAAATTATACCTCCACCGCGAACAGTAACATATTGATGTGAACTTCTATTATTGGGCCTATCTACAATGTTTAAAGTTTTGGCAATTTTAATATAACCCAAAAGAATAATGGTAAGTGCAACGAAGGTAAAAATATATATCATTTCAGGATAATTAGAATGATGAAATTGTTTTTGTAATACCTTGTTCTGCTTGCATTGGCATTTTATCGATACGTAATGCTTTTTTTAGTTTTTCATTTGAAACGACGTATGAATCAGTTAACTTTTTTAGTCGTTCAGTATTGATAGGTAAATGAATGGTATCACCTAATTTAGCTAGGGAGTAAATTATCTTTTTATTTATGTTCCAAATGTGAGCCTTTCTTCCTTTTGATTTTGCAATAAGTTCAATGAGTCGATTGGTTGAAAGAACTTCATCATCCGCAATTTGATAGATTCCTGGCTTTATGTCTTTTTCAAGCAATGAGTTTATTACAAATGCAAGATTATCAATGGATGTAAAAGATCGTTCATTATCATAACTTCCCAAAGGCCATGGGATTCCGCTAGCAACTTGCTTGTAAAGCAGGTTTAAATTACCCTTATTCCCAGGGCCATGAATCATGCATGGCCGAAGTATATAGAGCTTCTTACTTTTTGGCAATTCTTGGCTACACAAAAAGTTTTCAGCTGCCAGTTTTGATTTGCCATAAGGCGTCTTTGGATTCGGAATTTCTGATTCATCGAGATGATTTCCATTTAACTCATCGGCAACAGCTTTTACTGAGCTGAAAAAAATGAATTTCGATGTATTGGACTGTATGAAGTATTCAAAAATCTGCTTCGTTAGCTCCACATTAATTTCAAAATAAGCAGCTTCATCTGTCGTATTTTTTACATCGTGAGCCTTTCCTGCCAAATGTATAATGGCATCAAATTCTACGTTCTTTTTTTATTTAGGTCATCCCAAAAAATAAATTCGTCGTACGCGTGATTTTTCGGCTGAAATATATCTAAAGCAATAAGTTGAGCTGTTAATTCTGATTTTATTGATTTTGCAAGATTTGTTCCAACAAAACCAAATGCACCAGTTATTAGAATATTCATAGGTTTTGATATTTTATAGCACTATGGCTGATTTATTTCTTCAAATCAGAAATAAAAGTCTACCATTCTTTACTTAATGAAACTTGTACTCCGAAATTATTTTTAATTGTATTACCATAATCGAAAGCAAGTGCTAAAGGCATATCGGTATAATTAAACTTCACTTTTTTCAAGTAATATAATCCGGGGATAATGTTTTATAATTTTACCGACTCTTTTAAGTTGTTTTTTGGGTTCGGTGAGGATGCGGTATAACCAAATTAGATTGAATTTGGTGACCCACTTCGGTATATCTTTAATATCTCCCGAAAAGTAATTCAAAGCTGCCCCAACTCCCAGCATCATACCTTTATTTAAGTAGGGAAGTAGTTTTGACATAAATATTTCTTGTTTTGGTGCGCCTAACGACACCCAAATAAGTTCAGGTTTAATACTGTTTATTTGCCTTGCAATTTCTTCGTAGTTAAATTGATCAGCTTCTAAATATGGAACAGGAATATAGTGTAATTGCGAAGCAGTGCTTTGCTTTTCAACTTTATCCTTTATTTTTTGATATACACTTACTGTGTTTCCAACAATGCAGTGGTTGCCAGGATGATAGGCAAACTTGTTGAAAAACTGCGGACCATTATATGCCTTTAACTTTTTGTTGTAAAATATCGAGGCTAACTTTGCAATATAGCTTCCATCGCAAGAGTTTACGGTTGATCCATTCAGAATCTCCAGTAATGCATTATTTCTTTTTTTATGTGCTTCAATTAGTATATTGCTGTCGATAAAACAACAATAGCCTTTGGCAGTTAAAGAAGTAAGTATTACTATTTCTTCGAATTTATGATGATCGAACTCAAAATTTATTTTAAAGTATTTCATCTGTTTACAAATTGTTTAAATGGTAAGGCAACAGATGGAACTCCCGATGAATTTTAGGTATTCTCGCTGGTGAATTCCTGAAAGCTAAAATTCATGTTCGTTTCATTCGATTGTCTTTTTAAGTTATAATCGGAATAATTCCCTGTGGCTTTGCCTCAGGGTTTCGCATTCTTTTCCCTGGTGAGGGGAGATGGCATTCGTCAATTGACGGATGTCAGAGGGGGAAATAAAGAAAATTCGGTTTTCAGCATTTTAGCTGAAATGAAGTTGGAGTAATACCCTTGGCTTTGCCACGGGGATAGTCAACTTCAAGAATTTTATTTATTCGACTGTAAATAAATATTTGCTAATAAAATTATGGTCTGGTGGTTGAGGAAAAGTTATTGTGGAACAATCGGCAATAACTAATTTGCGATGAAGTTTTTTGTATAATCCTTTACTTTTTCTCCATCCGTTAGCAACCGGTAAAGTTTTTTCCACTGAGGAAGACCTAAAATGTTCCGATCGTCGATATATAGATCTGCATAAATTTTGCGACTAATCGTCTCATCGTATTCTTCGCCTTCGTAATTGCTGTTAACGGCATAAAATATCAGTCCTTTTTCCCCGCAAAACTCTACTGCTTTATCAAGTTCAGTACCAGTTCTGTAAGTCCATAGGATTAACTTATGGCCTTTCTCCTGAAATAGTTTGAGCGTTTCTATGGCATACGGAATTTCTTTTCCAATGGATGGATATTTGTGTTCAACAATTGTTCCATCAAAATCTACTGCAATAATCATAATAATTGTGTTTTTAAGTGTTTAGTAGTTTTTAAGCATAATACTTAGGCAATACTCATTTTGTGTTTGTAACCGCCATAGCCTTTTTTCCAATACTTGTTACCATAACCATACCCTCTGTCTGGTGCATTGTTTATTATAATTGCTGCACGTTTTATTCTATTGAACTGAATAATTTTGTTGATTTGCTTAATTTCGTTTTTGTGGCTATGGTTAATGCGAAGAACGAAAAGAGAGATATTTGAGAATCCGCTTGTTAAAATAGCATCTGGAACTAATAACAAGGGGGCATTATCGATTACGATGTAATCATACTTGTGCTGTACACTATCTACTAATTTTTCAAATTTGACCGAATCTAAAAGATCAGACGGATTTGGTGGAATTGGCCCAGCTTGTATAAAATGTAAGTTAGATATGTCTGTTTGCTCAATTATATCTTCAATTGATTTTTCATTTTTAAGGTAGTTACTCAATCCGATCGCTTCTTGCTTGTTCAGGAAGTGATGTAAGGTAGGTTTATGTAAATCTGCACCAATGAGCAAAACTTTTTTGTCTGATTTTGTAAGAATTGCTGATAAATTAGATGAAATAAATGATTTCCCTTCACCCGGAACTAGTGAGTGTATGGCGATAACCTTTGTTCCTGATTGATCTAGGATTGTGTTAAGATTAGATTTAATACCTCTGAAGCACTCTGCAATTCCCGATCGGGGATGATGGACGACAGGTAACTTAACTTTATATTTATGTTTAACAATACCTTCTAGTATTGGGGTACTGGTATTGTGCTCAATCTCTTCCCTGGTTTCTATTTTTGTATTGAAGAAGCCAATTAAAGTGATAAAAATGAATGGAATTGCTGCGCCTCCAAACAATCCTATACCAACGTCTTTTACCAGCGTTGGTCCAATTTGTACCGCAGCTTCAACCATGGCTTTATCTATAATTTGTATTTCGGAAGCGATAGATGCTTTAGAAATGGAGGCTTCAGCCTTTTTTTGAAGCATGTAAGTATAGAGTTCATTATTTAAATCAAATTCTCTTTGTATTCCAATTAATTTTTTTTCAGTATCAGGGAGTTTTTTAAGCCTTGACTGGATAGTATTGTATCGCTCTTGCATACTTTCCATTTTTGATTCTGTCACTTTTAATTGGTTCTTGAGCGTTTCTTCAAGTCCATCGCGTGTAATTTTTATTTCCTTTTCAATAAGTATTAATGATGGATTTTTTTCCTGAACACTAAAAGAAAGAACCTCACGTCTACTATATAAATCTTTTAATCTGTCGAGCGTACTGTTTAAACTTGTATTAGTAATTCCAATGACAGCAGGATTAACCATCTGTTCAATTTTTTTTGAATCATCAAGGTATTGTTGTAAATCGTTGTAATAATCGATCTGCAACTGAGTTAAATATTGTTCTTGTTCTATTTCTTCCAACTTTGTATATACGGTTTGGGCTTCCTGACCTAAGTTCATAACCTGATTGTTTTTGCGATAGCTGCTGAAATTTTCTTCGGCTGCACCTAACGATTTTTTTATTCTGGAAAGCTGTGAGTCAATAAACTCTAACGAATGTTCTGAGTTTTGATTCTTATTTTCCATCCCAAACTGTATAAATACATCGTTTAGTTCGTTTATGAAATCAGCTTCGCGTTGTTTGACTTCTCCTTCAATCATAATTGAGATAAGGTCAGAATTTATTTCTTCCAGATTGATTTGTGTTCTTTTCAGATATTGAGTTGTTAGCTTATCAACGTTATTGAATACTAGTATATAAGTTTCATCAACTGTTGCATTTTTATTTGTTATTGTGAAATTGAAAAGATCGTTAAAAAAGGGGTCTCCAAATTTATGTCTTTGATCCATATCAATTTGTTGTGGATAACCATTCTGGCTGGTTTGTCCTTTTCCGATAATTTCGAATTCATTCTCGTTGAGAACTTTTATGTACAGAGGAATGTTCTGGGCATTTTGTGCCGTAGGAGAGATGTCTAAATGAAAAGGCGCTCTTTGATATAGGTCAGCATTATACAATAACCTTTTATGGTACCACGAATAGTCCCAACCAAGGTTTCGTAGAGCTTTTCGATATAGTGTATACGAACGAAGAATTCCAATCTTGTTTTCAATATTCGCTTTTTTACCCATTCCCTTCATGGGATTATCAAATGACAAAACTGAACTTATTGAGCTTTCTTCATTTACCACAAGTATTCTGCTTTGAATTTGATATTTATTTGGTGAATTTATAAAGTGGAAGTATCCTAAAACTAAACCAAGTGCGCAAAATCCTACAAACCATGGCCATTTTTTCAAATATCTTAAAAAGAAATTTCTTGTTTCTTTTTTCTCGTGTGAGTCAATCAGGTTAATAATTTCTTCTAACTTTTCCATATCAGATGTGTTTTAGAGTGCAAATATTGAGGCAGCTACCAACAAAACAGACAAAGTACCAAGTAGTTTTGAGTAAGTATCGCTGTTAACATTCCTTCTTTTTAGCTTACTTGGAGGAATATAGACCATATCATTCGGTTGAAGATAAAATACATTTGATGAATAAATACTATTATTTGTAAAATCAACTTTATGGGTATATATACGATTGCCATTATGTCTTTTAACAGTAACATTTGATAAATCTGCAAAGTCCGTGTATCCGTTTGCTTCACTGAGGGCGTCAAGTATGTTCAGGCTTCCTTCATAATTGTAATAAATCCCTGGATTTTTAACTTCACCGCTAATATTTACCTTAAAGTTTAAGAGTTTTACTTGTACGGTCGGTTCTTTCAAGTACTCCTGCGCACGTCTCATTACTCTGTCTTCAGCTTGGTCAAGAGTAAGGTCAACCAACTTTATCTTCCCTAAAATAGGCAGGATTATAGTTGAATCAGCTGATACTCTGTAACCATTGATATATTTACTCGTGGGATCGCCAAACATTTGCTGAGTTCCAGTATAAATCCCATTTCCTGCCAGACTCGGATTAAATAACTTATTGACCTCTGAGTCCAAGGTTAAAATGCTTAAATAAAGATTGTCATAGGGTTTAATCTTATGCTCAGGTGCTGCGCCAGGAACTTGGAAGTAATCTGCTTTTTCTACATTCGTTTGAAACATCGTGATATTTTTTGTATTACTGCACGCTGTTTGAATTAGAATGCTGGAAACACACAAATAGAAAATATATCTTTTTTTCATACTGTATATTGTTATTGTTGTTATGTATTACTCAGTTTACTAGTGTATTATAAATGAAATAACTTTTGAAATATTAAATTGGAGAGAATTAATCAATGTTGAGAATTGATTTTAAAATTTGTACCAGGTTCGTTTCGAATTTAGAAATTGTATATTCTCGTTCGAACTTTATTCTAGCTGCCGATCCTAAAGTTTGTCGCAATGTTGGATTTGTAATTAGTATTCTTAATTTTTTTGCGAGTTCTTCGGGGTTTCCCTTTTTTACTAAAAAACCTGTTTTCCCTTCGATAACGATACTTCTTATTCCTCCTTCTGTAGTAGAAATAACTGGCAGGCTATGTTTCATTGCTTCTAACAATACTAAAGGAAAACATTCGTTGTGATAAAAAGTCGGGAAAGCGAAAATGTCGGTTTCTGAATAGATAGTTTCTTTTTCTCTTCCGTATTTTTTCCCCAGGTACTGGATACTACCGTTCATATTAAGTGAACGAATTTTTTCACAAATCTTTTGTTGGGTAATATCACCTTCTCCACCAACGAAGGTACATCGAAAATTGAGTCTTTGGTTGTGTAATATTTTACAAGCATCAAGCAATACATAGACACCTTTTGTTTCGATTAAATTTGACAGAAACAGAATTTTGACAGTTTTCGGTCTATATTCTGCCTCATTAAATTTATCAACTATGTGATTGGTGTTTTGTTGCTCGAAATCTATACCATTGGGACAATAGTAAACTGAATCTCGGGAAACATATTTTTGAATATCCGGATATAAGTATTCTGATAAGAGTACGAATGTTACATTCTTAAATATAACTTTATATAAAAAATTGTCAAAGTATTTATGTTGCCGGGAAGTTACTCCTTTATTATGAAGGTGAAAAACCAACTTAATTCCAAATAGTTTTAAAAGCAAGACCACCAACGAGTCTTTATAAAAGCCTATTCCTTTAATGGTTATTGCAAAATAACACAAATGAGGTCTAAATGTAACTGCATGCCAAAATGTATGGAGTAGAATAGAAATGTATATAAATACTTTATATATGCTCCTTTTGCCAATGTCTGTTGTATTTTTTGAGGTATTTAAATTTACATATTTGCAATGGAAAGTATCATTAATCAATGTACTTCTTTGAATATTCTTTCCAACAACTGATGAGCCGTGGGTAGGTGGGGGTAAATGCAGAATAAAAAGAATTTTACTTTTGTGCATTATTGACGATATAGAAGATGATAGAACTAGTAAGTATCGAATACTTCATTTATTGTATAATTTTAACCAAATCTGATTTTAATGTTTTTAAGGTAAATTGTTCCATTCTTTTTTCAGGCAATGCTCTTCTGTCGATTTGTAAAGCTTTAATCATCATCTCTGAGAAATCAATCACACTCCTGTTTTCCACGACATAACCATTAATTCCATTTTTAATGATATCATACGAACTGCTAAAATTGGTAACTACTGACGGCACACCAATACACGCAGCTTCAAGTAATGTGGTTGACCATCCTTCGGTGTACGAACCCATAATAAATACATCGGCAATATTAAGGTATTTGGAGATTTCGGTATTTTTTAAAAATCCGGGAAGAAAAATATTGTTTTCAAGCTCATTTAGTTCAATGTAACGCACAATTTTTTCATGGTCTTCTCCGTCACCAATCACAAAAAATACTGAGTTAGGATATCTCTCATGAAAAAGCTTATAAGCATCAATCATTAGTTGCCAGCCCTTATAATATCCAAGTCTGCCACAGGTAACTATCACTTTTGTGCTTTTGGCGATTTTCAATGTTTCTTTGTAATTGTTGTTGTTTACTTTTTTAAAAATATTTTCATCAATTCTAGTTGGGAATTGAATCACAGATTTTCCGTTAAACCCCTTGCCTCTGATTTCTAGTTCTTTTATAGCCAAACTGTCGGCAGCAGCTAAAATCCAGTGGGCACTAGCCACCTGAGACAAGAATAGGCTATCATATGCACTGGCAAATATTTTTGCATAAAAATACCTGGAATAATTTAATGGATTTTTGATCCCGGGGAATATAAAACATATTTTTCTGTCTTGGATCTTTGAATTTAATGCCAACAGTACTTCCGGAGCTTGTATTACGATTATTTCACTACATCCTTCTGCAATTGTTGATCGGTATTTTCGAAGACTGTTGTACGCCTGTAGGCGCATTGGAATTAATGGTTTGTTTTTCCTTCTTATTCCTTTCATGAATGGGAAAAAACGATATTTTTTGCCATCTATTTCTTTTATGGTCCATGATCCAATTTCTTCTTTCCCGGTTGAAATGCCTACAAGATTTAGCTCTCCGTTAAACGAATGTAATAAATTTCGTACGAATGTAAGTTGGCCTCCGGTAGGGAAGTCGACAAAATTGCATGGTTCTATAACAGTTATTTCTTTCATTTTGTAATGATTTTAGTTTGCTTGAGGTTAAATACGTAAAAGTGTGTTATGTCTCTAAAATTTGCTTGTTTAAGCAGTTAATAGTTTTACGTATTTTGTAACAGTAGATTCTACTGAAAATTTGCTAGCAGAATCGATTATGTTACTTTTCTTGAACATAACATCGTTGTTTGCCACTCTTAATAATGCCTTTGCAAATTCGATAATATTTTTGTGTTCAACCAAAATTCCGTTAACTTCCTGTACAATTATATCTTTCGGACCACTTGGACAATCAAATGCAATAACGGGTGTTCCAAGTGAAATCGATTCCACCAGAACATTAGGAAATCCTTCAAAAAGAGAGGTTAAAACGGTTGCTTTTGCTCTTAAATAATACGATATAGTTGATGTCTGAAAACCTTCAAAGGATACTTGTAGTGTCAAACCTAATTCCTTTACTAAGGTTTTTAACTGGGGCTCTTCTTCCCCTTCTCCAACAATGGTCAAGTGCAGGTTGGAGTTAGTTCTTAATGCAATGGCGAAAGCCCGTAACAAATACGTAAGTCCTTTTTGAGCATTTAATCTTCCTACATACAGAAATTCATTTTCAAGCTTTTTTTGTTCATGATTGTCTTTAGTTATACTACCAATGGTTAAAGCCGGATTAAAAATTGTTTCAATTTTATTGCTGTCTATGTTAAATGATTTAACCAAATCTTCGCACATCCCTTTCGATTGTGCTACAATCTTATGACAGTCTTTTAGTGCAAGTTCTGTAAGTTTTGAGGTAATAAAGTTTCTTAATACGTTTCCCGAATTTTGAAAGAAATGCGAAAGTGTATTAATGTTTCTTACAATTACTTTTCTTTTTATAAAGAAGATTTTTTTGACCAGAAAAACCAATATTGCCAACTCAGTATGAAATACCAAAATGCTTTCGGGTTTTCTTTTCCAAATCGTTTTAAGTAAAGGGAAAAAGGCATTCCGCGTATGTTTTTTGTTTAGGTTGACAATTGGAACCTGTTTATTTAATTCCTTACTTAAAGATGTTTCCCGGTAATTGATTACCCAAAGTTCTACTTCAAAGTTTCTGCTGAATAATTCGTTACATAGAAGCGTACTTACCTTTTCAGCACCGCCATGCTCCAGGTTATAAACGAAAAGAGCAATTTTGTTTGATTCCACTTCTGACATTGATTGAATGTATTTGGCTTCTGAAATAGGATCACGATACAAACTTGTGAACTTTTACCAGAGAATTCACAAAATCTTCGATCATAAATTTTTGCGGACTGACGCTTCCTTTATGCCAGTTTAGGTTCTGATCCCAGAAACCAGGAAATTGGTGCGACGTAAATGCGTAACTCAGTTCAATTATTTTATATTCTCCTTGATGACTAATAAAATCAAAAGCAACCGATTGTGCATTTAGTTTTTGGGCCGATTCAAATGCTATGCGAATGCATTCAGTATCGATTTTTGTGTAATCATAATCTTTTAATCCACTACCAGAAGCTCTGAAATCGCCCTTTCTGCAGAATCTGCGAAGTCCAAAACATCTTGTTCCCACAATTACCAAACGAATATCAAATTCATTTTGAGGAATAAAATCCTGAAAATAGATATATCCTTTTTCTTTCTGTGAATATTTTTCTATTTCATTTTTAACGAAAATCCTGGCTACACCTGTGAGTAGTCTTTGAGCTGAGGTTAAATTTTTATCGCGACGAAACATCCAGATTCGTTCCTTTAACCGTGCAAATGGGTTGGTTTGTGAAAAACCTTGCCCAAAGGCTATGTTTATCATCCTTTCTGCCTCAGGCTTATCTTTCACTAGCCTGACATTTGAAGACCCGGCCCCATTTCTTAATTTAAAAACTTTTGGGAATGTAGTTCTTGATAGCCAGTTATCAGCATCTTTTTTCGAAAAAAATACATAAGTATTAATGAGTGGTACTCCAATAGCTTCTAGTAAATATTTTTGTCCAACTTTATCATCATAATGCCAACTGGTATCTACATCCGGAAAAACTTTAATATTTATTCTTTCCAACGATTGAGTTAATTGGCGAGCCATTAAATTTGATTTATAATCGGTTAAATCCCAGTGCCACATTAGGCCATCACAGTCTTTCAACTCTGAAATAATATTGGAGTTGTAACAATTAACTTCTTTGTAGTGAATGCCATTCTCAATACAGTGTTCAATCCATATGTCACTAAAACTACCGGATCTGTCATGAATTGCTATTTGCATGATTGTATCATTTTAAAGAAACGAATCATTCGTTGTGTGTGTGTGTGATAATCGAAGTTTTCTAATGCAAACTTTCTTCCATTACTCCCTATGGTATTTGCCTCCTTGGGATGGTTTAGAATATATTCGATATTTTGGCAGATATTTTCTGCGCTAAATTCAGTGAACACTACATTTTCTCTATCTTTCAAAATATCTCCAATTATCCCTGTTTTTGTTGAGATAACAGGTCTGCCGGAAATCAAGTATTCTCCAATTTTTGTAGGGAAATTATATCTATTTTGCCGATTTTCCGGTTTTGCAAGAATTAACATACTTGAAGACATTAATATATCCTGCAATTCTGTTTCTAATAAATAACCTGGGAAACAGATGTTCCGTTCTAAATTATGGTTTTCTATAATAGTTTTTAATGCATGATAATCTTTTGACCTCTGAGGGGACCCGGTTAGTACCAGATTCAAATCAGGATTTTTTTGTATAAGCTTTGAAAATGCCTTTAATATGGTTAGTATACCATCCTTCCTCTCTAGGTAAGTTCCTGTGTATGTGATGTTACGGGTGGTTGAAAGATGTTTGTCTGCTTTAAAATCTTGAATTAAAATTGGTACAACAAGCGACTTTGTCTTTAATTTCAAATCATTTCTTAGGTAATCTTGTAATTGACTATTTATTACAATAAAACCATGAAATAATCTGTTTTTCCTGTTTATTTGTTTTATCTGCTTTTCAGATATTTCATTCTCATCCAAAAAATCCACTTCATTTTTTTCGCGAATTAATTTGGTTCCGGTCACAATAGAAATAACTTTCAAAAATAGATAAAAATAGATTGGAAAAGCAGATATAATAAGCACATCAGGTAGTTCTCGTATACAAACTAAACCTGCTTTAATCGATCCTAAAATATCTTGCCATCTCCTTAAAATAAATCGTTTACTTCGTATTGTATTGTTACAAGTATATTCAAAAGGTATTTTCTCAAATATTCCGGAGATTTTTGAATTATTTAAAACATTATTCGCTTCAGTTGGTACAGGCAGAATTACTTTAGCGATATGCCCTTCATGTACAAATCCTTTTGCATATAAATGAAATCGTTTTGTTAATGCAAATCCGTGTGGGTAGGGTTGATTTAGAAGCAGAAATATCTTCATTTGGCTATGTACTTCATTAATTATTTGAACACGATATTGCCGGTGTTAATATTGAACTTATGAGCTCTGAGTCTCTATTGTTTTTAATACATAGGAGAGAATGTGTTTTCGATAATTCTCAACCTTTAATATACCAGGAAGATAGAACAACCAAATGCACATGAACAATATCGTGAACAGACTGTAACTGATAGAGATCATAAACATAATTAGTACTGGGAAGATAGTGCCTTTTAATTTATATAACTTTAATATCTCTTTTGTTGATTGCCATAAACTAAAGAGAAAGAAAATGAAGCCAATGGTACCAAACCTGGCTAAAATTTTTCCAATGCCTGATACTGTAAATATTTGGGCCCCTAGGTTGTTGGTCCATCTTGCTTCCTCGTGCCCTCCATACCCGATTATAGGATGATTCAAATAATCTACAAAATCTATTTGTAATGATTGAAATCGTTGAGTGGAATATTGATTCCCGTATTTTGCAGAATAATAGACAAGTTCCTTTGTTGTATATCCTTGATCGTCTGTAATTTTTTCACGCATAAATGGAAGTGTAAAGATTAGTGTTGTTGCTATAAGAACAATGGGAGCCATCCAGACCATTTTAATCAAATGCTGATTATATATATAGAAGAGAATAATAATAATAAAAATTGAATATCCAGTGGTAGAGAAGGTTGTTATCAGAGTAAATACAAATACAAAAAAATGTTTGTTTGAGTTGATTGACATGTTGTTTCGTATCAGGTTAATTAAAATTGCCAGGTTTATAAAAGTAGCGAATCCTCCTGGCTCCCATGCGAATCCGGCATTTCTGAAGACTTGAATGCCTCCTAAATGCATAATTGTTTTAGGTACTTCTTTAAAATTTGGAATTGTATAAACAATTGTGTTGAAGTCCACATTTCCCTTTACTGGTCCTTGTGTTGAAAATTCGAAATTGCGAAGAAATTCGATAAATGGGACAGGAATAATATTTTGGATTGTCCAAAACACAAGAGCTATAATACACAGGTAATAGATCAGGTCTTCATAAATTCGAAAAAAACGAATACGTAAACTTGCAATTATTATATAAGCAAAAATAAATTTGATTAAATATATAGCAAAAAACCTGGGGTGAATCGCTCCAAATTTAATTGTGGAGGCAATTGTATATATAATATAACCAGATATTAATAAAATAAATTTGTAGTTAAAATGAATACCTTTCATAAAGGCTAACGCACCAAATGTTAAGATGGGTAGCATTAACCCGATTGGATTTGCCCAACTCTCGATTGCACCTACAAACAAACTGGCTTTACCTGCATAAAAAATTACAATAAAAACTGTAAAATATTCAAATATATAGAGTAAGCTATTTTTTGATGAAGACCTGATGCTTTCCATATCAATTTCATACAGTAATTATAACTTGGCTTTAATATAAAATTGTTTCATATTATTTTTGACGAATCTTATGCAGGTTTCCAGTTCTCCAATTTTCATCATCCATAAGGAGGCTGTGTAGATAAATATTCCCCATAATGTACTACATAGTATACGTATTATATCGCTGGATATTAAATGAGAGACTGGAATACTAGCAGCAAACATAAGTATGGTGGAAATAAAGAACGGTAAAATATTTTTCAATTGATACCCGATGGAAATATCTATTACTTTTTTTAAATACCAACTACTTGCCAAATAGGTAAGAACCGTTGCTCCCATTTGTCCGTAAATTAATGCTGAAACTCCGTGTTTGTATGTTATTGCAATCGCTCCTGCAATAATTATTTTGTTTATAATCTGTAATTGTAGATAGTAATCGCTTCTTCCCTTAGCTGTAATTACTATATTATTAATAGAATATAATATAAATATCCAGCCATAAATGCACATAATTCTTAAATAGGGGACAACTGGTAGCCATTTGTCTCCCAGAACAACTATAATTATCGGTTTTGCAATAATGTAGATTAAAGCCATTAGAGGGAGAGCTATTGCAGCCAGTATTCGGATTATTTTGGTATATCCTACTATAAGTTTAGGATTGTTATCCTGCATAAGAGAAAAAACAGGGTAGGCAACTTTTTGTACAACAACAGTTAATGTATTTACAGGTAAGTTGGAAAATTGAACCGCCCTTGTATAGTAACCTAAACTTGCAGCTTGAAAAAATCGACCAATTATAAGATAATAGATGTTGTTAAATATTGAGTTTAGTATTCCTGCTATTAATATTTTAGATCCATATGAAAATAAAACCTTAAACGATTTGAATCTAAAAACAAAAGAAGGTTTCCATCCGCTTAATATCCACAATAAAGTTGTGGTGATAAAACTTCTTAAAATTGAATTGCAAACTAAAGCCCATACGCCTAAGCCTTTTAATGCAAGATAAATGCTAATTGCGCCTGACGTAAAAATACTTACAACTCCGATTATGGAAGGAGCTTTGAAATTTAATTTTTTTTCTAAATAGGTTCGGTGAACTAGGCCAAAAGCATCAATAATAAAAATAAGACATAGAACTCGGGTCAGAGAAATAAGGTCTGTTTCATTATAGAATCTTGATATTAGTGCGGAGCATGCAAAAACAAGAATATAAAGAAATATACTTGTGAAGACATTGAAATAGAATACGGTAGAAAAGTCAACATCACCTGCATCTTTCTTCTGAATTAAGGCTTGGCCAAAACCACTGTTCGTAAGAGAGCTGCCAATAACAATAAAGATGGTAAGCATCCCAACTAGCCCAAAATCAACAGGATCAAGTAAACGGGCCAATACTATTCCAATTACAAATTGTCCACCTAACCGACCAACATTATCGAAGAATGACCATTTAAATCCAGTTAACGTTTTTTCCTTAAGTTGACTCAGTGAAATATTTTTGTGCTCATCCATATTAAAGGAAATTATGCATGGGGAATTTATTATTCATAACTTTTTCTTGCTTTGTCTCTATTAAATTTTGGATGCTTTACGAAGTTGCACTAGTACATTTAAAAAATTAGAGTGTTGGTTGTTTAAATTTTCTTTTTAAAGTTTTATATTCAATATCATGTTGATGATTCCAATAATTAACTCTTTCAATAATCTCTTTAGAAAATAGTTTGTAGTTATATTTCTTCTCGCATAAATACCTTCCTCTTGCTCCCATCTCTTTAGCTTCATCAGGATTGTTAATAAGGTATTTAATGCATTGTTTCCAACCTTCAATATCTTTGTCATTAATAATAAAACCAACTTTTTCTTTTTCGTAATCAAACTGGTGGAGTTGGTTTTTTGTGCAAATTATAGGTTTACCCATGGCCAAAGCTTCCCAAATAACTGTAAGGCCAATTGGGGCATTCTGGATTGCTCCATTTAATGGTATCGCAACAGCCAATGCATCATAATATTCTTTCCGCATAATACTGACGGAGTCTAAGCCTGGTTTTATCGTATTGTTAATGGAAATATTTGGTGTTAGTTGTTTCGTTATGCTTTGCTCCATATCTCGTTTTGTTGTTATTCTGAGATTAAAGTTGATTTCAGCAAAAGCTTCAATTAATGTTTTATAATCTCGACCTGAGCCACCCGTTGAATATATATAGTCCAGCGTTGGAGGTTCGGTTTGTTTATCTATAAATGAATTGATAAAGTCCAAATCTGCTCCCCATGACCTAGAGAAGCTGTGTCCATTTTTTAATTTACTGTACTCGTTGGATTTTAAGTAGGTTTTTTCAGTTATATAAAGTAAGTTATCGATACCATGAATATATATATATCGTACAATTTTCTGCCGTAATTTTTTGAAAATATTTTTCTTATACGGAGTATGATCATCGATACCCATCCCGATGATAGGTTTATTATAAAGCCCCAGTGTTTTTAATAATGCTAGCAAGAAAACATCTTCAATAAAAGGACTGTAAATGATATTATAATTGTTCGAATCTCGTAATAAATTTAATTGTTGCTGGAGATTTAGGATTTTGATTTTCTTACCTAGTTTATTAAAGAAGCTTTCTTTGTTGAAATTAATTTCATTAATATAATATCCATATTCTTTTATTTGATCATAGCCCCACATATTATGTCCGGGGTATTCTCCCCCCTGGTCTTTAAAATCCATAATTTCATTTAATGAATAGAAGCGTAATACTTGAGCAATATTAGTCATGATTATATTGTTTCGTTTACTTTAGGGAATTTCGAACATGATGTCTTATCCGTTATTTAGGGAATAATATTGAATAAATTACTAAAAAAGAGGAATATGTTTTGGTGTATTTAATGAAAAGGAAACAACAGTTCCCGTAGAAAAATCTTATGCCATAAAATTGAGTTGTTATTATAGAATAAAAACTTGACACGGAAACCGTCATTTCCTAACTCCAGAACGGAGTGATAAAAAACAAGGGTGTCTTTGTTATTCTTATGGAATACTATTAGAAACTGAGATGCTTTTATTGTACACCCTTATTAATCTCAGCCAACCTCAATATATAATGAAAATAACTTACCTTTTTATTATAACTTTTGTGATTTGTTTGCTGGCACCATTTTGAATGACCAGGAGATAAAGACCTTCATTAAATCGTGTACTTTCGAAACGCAGAGTTTCCGGAATGTTTTCTACCACATTTTTATCATAAATTCTTCTGACTTTTTGGCCGGTTGAATTATAAATGTCAATGGTAGCTTTTGAACTAACTTTAGGAGTGAATGAAATTGTAGCTATTCCTTTTACTGGATTTGGATAAACTTGTAAATCAACGACTCCCATCTCATCAGGAGCAGTTATGAATGCCGATTTTTCCATATAATAGGATTCGTCGTCACAATGACCAGAACCAATTCTTCCTTCATTATAATCGGCAAGTATTGAAGCAAGATCAGTCAGTTCTTTGATTTCTTCTTTACTTGCATCTGTTTTGCCTTTTACCTTTTCGTAGTAGCCAGGTTCATCTACCTCAAAAATGGACATAGCATCAGTTAGAGCATCTTCAACTTCAGAAGGAACATATATTCCTCGTAAGGTATTTAGGTAGGCGGCCATAAACTGGTGCGCCAAATTATAATACACATTTCCCTTTACCGGAGTATTAAATAAATCGATCCAACTCATTCCTGATAAGTAAAATTCAGTATCAGGACCATCTGAGAGTTCGTTCCAGGTAGCGTCAGGTTTGCTGGCCGGTCCGTATTCGGAGTGGGTTTTCCAGTATCCCTGGGTATAAGTACAGCCCTGGTTAACTGTGGTTGTTAGTAAGATGGTACCTGTAAGAAATGAATCGCCTACTTTATCATCAACAGGATAATTTGGAGAATAGATCTCTAAGCTTACCTCAGTAACATCGCCCGGGATATTTGAGAGCATAATGTTTTGGATATTTAAAAGATGTCCAAGATTATTAGAGTCAAATTCTAATTCCTCAGTTTCTGCCCCTGCAGTTAGTTTAATAACAACGTACCGATGGTCTTCAGTTAGCTCACTAATCGGAATATCTACTTCGATATCACGTGCTTCCATGCTCCATGGTAAAGTAAAGTTGTAAGTTAAAGGATCAGCGGCTCCATTGTGAAATACAAAGGCATGATCATATTCAACAATACTGTACACATCCGGATCTCCACCCGATCGGTAAACATATGCCGTGAAAGAGATTACATTTTCCAACTGGTCGTAATTCTGGAGAGTAATTCCTCCCGCATCAACATCGGTGAAAGTTGCAGTGTAATATCCCCAATGTTGGCTTACTCCATTCGGAACGGTTGGAGCAAAGTCTTGTTCTGCAAGGTTGAATGAAACAGTGTAATTTTCATTAGCATCAGAAAAAGTAACATCAGCAGGTGTGGTGCCCCGAAATACTGAAGCCGCTTCTACTACAACATGGTCAACTGTGCCCCGATCGGAAATGTAAAGCGTTGAAGGATTGGTATTTTCTACACCAATCCCAACGAGTTCAATAACCTGAGAATTTGCAAACTGAAAGAATGCAATACTCAAAACAAGTAAAAGTAAATTTTTTTTCATGTCTCTTGTTTTTAAGTGAGATAAAACTGTAAAATGTTAATCTTATATAGATCAGTTATTTAAGCGTGGATAGATATTGCATAGCAATAAGGCATAATCAGCAATAAATTATTCCGGAGTTTGCCATTTAGATAAATTTTGACCTTAACGGCCTATAAACAAATTAGCTCAGGAAAAAGGTCCATTTCAGTTAACATTTTTTCTATTTCCGTTTTATAAACGGCATTCATTATAATAATGGTATCTGGTTTAAACAAATGAAGAATTTTGGGATGTACGTACTGAATACCAATTCCCGGAATATAGTTACCTTGCATGTGAGGATTTATATCAACAACATGCTTAATTACTTTCATTTCATCAAAATGTGTCAAAAAACCTACTGACTTTGAACCACCGCCCCATAACGCAACTTTTTTGTTTTCATCTTTTAACTTTTGAAGTAACTTTTTGTAGCTGTTCAATTGATGATTTATTTTTATTGCAAACTCATTAACGTGTTTGCGGAGCTGCTCAATACTTTCTTCTATGGCGTGAATTTGCTGTGACGAATTTTGCGATACTCTTGCTTCGATAAACAAATATTGTTCCTCATATTCCTGATATAGATCCAGAACTTCGAACCCAGACGTTTTAAACAGGCGTGCCAGTGAACCCGGACTAAAATAGGAACAGTGTTCGTTGAAGATATCCCAAAAAGCCTGGACTTTTAAAATGCGAACGATGCTGGGAACTTCGAAAAATACAATTACTTCATTCTTTGCCTGTATGGATTGTTTTATCGTATCTAAAAAAGTTTTTGTATTGTGAATGTGTTCCAGTGTGTGCCTGCACACAATTACATCGTTAGGCAATTTGCCATGTTCGCTTGAATAGAATTCTTTTACGAATGAAACATTCGGATTTGGTTTTAATCGGCCATTAACATAGGCCGGATCAATTCCAATACCTCTGTTGTTGCCTAATTCACAAATCAGGTTTAAAAAATCGCCTTTGCCACAACCTACTTCCACAACATCTTTATTCCGAACATTGTATTTATTAATAAACCGGTTGGTAATTTCGGTAATAAACTTCTTAAATGTTGGCGAATAACCTTGCTGGTCTTCATATCCTTTTGTGTAGTAATCAATACTGGTGTCAAAAGAGCTGTTGTAAATAAAACCACATGAATTACAAAAAGCCAGTGTAATATCCATCCGAGGAATTGATATTGCTTCTTCGTATGATTTTACAGTAACCACACTTTGAACAGGTGCGTTTTTTACCCGAAAGAATTCTTCTGTTTTATGGCTGTTACAAGAAGGGCAGTGTAAATGCTTCATTGTGTTGTTTTATAAAGAAATTTCTACCATAGTTCCCCATTTATTTCAATAATATTAGGTTGATATTTGTTATTCTTACTCTTTAACATGACGCAATATTCAACTAATTCTGTTCTGATATTATCCTTGTAATAAAACAGTTGGCTTTTTGATCTATACCAACCAAGCTTGCGGTAATAATGTACTAGTTGTTCCCCGCAAATAAATAATCCACACTCTACATTTAGTTGGTTAAAAAGATGGTTGTCAACATATTTGAATGTTTTTTTTGCAATTCCAAAGCCTCTGTAAGATGGCAAGGTTAAAAGCCCTCCAGTTCCTCCTACAATAACTGGTTTGGAATCAAACAGTGCACTTGTTTTAATAATATATCTGATGCTGATAATTTTATTCCTTAGATAGGCAATCGCAATCAAGTGCGGGGTGTGCCACTCCTGATCAGAACTTAATGTGCGATTGAATACTTTTTTGAATATATTGTCAATTGCCGATAATGTTGTTTTATCTAGTTGGTTGTAGAGCTCAATTTTTATCGTTATTCTATTTCTTATAGGTGTTTTTGCATTTTGTTTTTGTAAATAGTATTTCCTTATTTTACGTAATATTTGTTTTGATTTGATAACTAACGTCATATTTTGCTCTTATTTATAGTGTTCTTTTATTAAGCAGATATCTTGGAGACAGTAATGAAAAGAAGTGATTCTCTGCCAATCATCAAGTTAACAAGTGCCGGTTTTAAGCTCAAATGTATAGTTGAATATTGTCGCTTAAATCACCAACTTTCTAACATAAAATGCTTCTGCAAATCTTGATGTTGATTCTATTCCTCTTAGGCGGGGGAGTGCGTTAAAAGTTGCCTCATCAAACCAATGTTTATTTTGCTGAGAAATAAAGCTTTCCAAGATTATCTTGTTCCTTTTGTGTATAATTTCTTCTTGGAGTGGAACGTAAAAATTAGGGATTCCCAAATCACCATCGTATTTTGGTATTTCATACTCTAGTATCATATGATTTCGCCAGGTATTCCAGGTTAAATCGCTTATTAAACGATGATCCTGATGCCTGTCTTTTCTATAATGTGTGAATATCAGGTCGGGGTCAATATCCTTTTTTAGTTCCTCAAAATATTCCTTTATTTTCACAAATTCGGTTTTAAGAAAACCATCTCGAAATGTATTTATTGAAACCTTATTGTTAGGGATATCTTCTACAAACCTATGAGCACTTATAAGAGCTTCTTGCTTTCTTATTTTGTTAGATGCGAAAACTATCCAACTAAGGTGGCTAACTTCATTTTCTTGAATTATCTTAAGTAGGGTACCACCTGCTCCTATCTCAATATCATCGCAATGTGCCCCTAAACAAAGGATTTTTAATGGAGTATCGTTCTGAAATTTAAAGGACAACATATTTCGTAAATCTTTTAATTAATTTAGTTTTTTCTTTTCCTGATTTTCAAAGCGTGTCCAAACTTCCCAGGGAGGATTCCCCTGTGCATAAATGTCATCCAGATTCTTTTTATCTTTAAACGTGTCCATGCTAGCCCAGTAACCGTTATGTTCCCATGAAATGAGTTTGTTTTCTTTAATCAAGCGACTGAATGGTTGATCCACCAATTCATCACCTTGCTCCATGTAGTCAAAAATCTCTTTGCGAAGAATGAAATAACCGGTATTAATATGCAATCCGGCCGATCCAATATGGCTAATTTTCTTTACAGTTCCATCATTTTTACGTTGTACGACATGGAAACTTTGTGTTGGTTGGTAGGCCATAATAGCAGCAGTTTTGCTTTTATCATTTAGAAACCAGTCTAGCATATCAGGTAGGTGGAGGTCTGTTAATCCATCACTATAATTAGCCAAAAATAAATCTTCATCTTTAAGGTATTCTTTCACTTTCAATAGTCGCATACCTATGTTTGAGTTTAAACCGGTATCAACAAAGGTTATTCGCCAATCGTCTATATCCGAATTTAGAAGCTCGATTTCACTGCCTCCTTTGGTATAGACAAAATTATTCGATAGTGTTTCGTTGTAATTAATGAAATAGTTTTTTATGTAATCGCCCTTATATCCGAGGCAAAGAATAAAATCTTTGTGTCCGTAACTGGCGTAGTATTTCATTACATTCCAAAGAATTGGACGATAACCAATTGTTACCATTGGTTTGGGAATCTGTTCCGAATATTCTCGGAGTCGGATTCCTTGTCCACCGCAAAATAAAACTACTTTCATAGGGAAAAATGAGGATGAGTTTGTTGTGCTGCTTAAGATAAATGATTAACCGATTTCTTCTACGCAGTAATGATTCTTTTCTGCATAGGCGTGATCGATAACAGTTAGCCGGGGAATTGGAACAACAAATTTTCCGCCCCAGTCGAATACATATTTATGGTGACTGATAATTTCCTTTTTTAAGTTCCAGGGAAGTATAAAAACATAGTCAGGTTTAGTAGATTTCAGCATTTCAGGATGATAAACCGGAATGTGAGAACCGGGCAGGAAGGTATCTTGTTTATGTGGGCTTCTGTCAACTGTATAGTCCAAAAAATCAGATCGGATACCACAATAATTTAAAAGTGTGTTTCCTTTGCCGGGTGCTCCATAACCGGCTATGTGTTTCCCTTCATTTTTTGCCTGAATCAGAAAGGCCAAAATGTTGCGCTTGGTTTCTTTTACTTTTTCGTTAAACGAATCGTAATATTGCAGGTTATTCATACCTGCCTTGTGTTCAGTCTCCATTAGGTCGAATACGCTTTGTTGGATGCTCCTTTTCGTGTCATTTTTATGATGTGCATATATCCGTATTGAACCGCCATGTGTTGTAAGTTCTTCAACATCGAACAATTCAAGATCGTGTTTTGAAAATATTTTCTGAACAACGGTAAATGCAAGATAGGAGAAATGTTCATGATAAATTGTATCAAATTGGTTCTCGGCCACAAGTCGCATCAGGTGCGGAAATTCCATTGTAATAACGCCTTCGTCTTTTAGAAATATCTTCATTCCCTCAACAAAATCATTAATGTCGGGGACATGTGCCAATACGTTATTTCCTATTATTAAATCTGATTTTCCGTATTTTTCAACCAGCTCTTTTGCGGTATTAACACCAAAAAACTTTTTTTCCGTTCTGATATTCTTTTCATTAATGGCATAGTCGGCAACCCCTTCTGATGGCTCAACCCCAAGAACCGGAATTCCTTTTTCAACAAAATATTGTAACAGATATCCATCGTTACTGGCAATTTCGGTAACCAAACTATTTGAGGTTATTTTAAATTGTTTCATCGCATGGTTAACATACCTTTTTGCATGGTTGAGCCATGTGTCGGAAAATGATGAATAGTACCCATAATCGCGATAAATCTGTTCGGGCGAAGCACTTTCTGGTACCTGGGTTAGATAGCAATTTTCACAAATATAAACCTTCAAAGGGAAATGTGGTTCCATTTTGTTCAGGTCTTCAGGTTTTATTCTATCCTGGCAGAGTGGTTGCATTCCAAGGTCGGTAACTTCATGCGTTAACGAAGATTTGCAGAAATTACATTTGTTAAAAGCTGTTTTTGATTTCATAATGTGCTGTTCGTGTGTATTTATATTTTGGCGAAAATTTGATTAAGTCAGTTTGCTCATTGCCCTTTGGGCTATTGTTTCTCCTATTGCTAGCGAAGCTGTGGCTGCCGGAGATGGTGCGTTTAAGACATTAAGGATATGCTTGTTTTCAGAAATCAGAAAATCGTCAATCAGCTTTCCGTTACGATCGCATGCCTGCGCTCTTACTCCGGCGCCTCCCGTTTTTATGTCATCATATTGAATCTCAGGCACCAGCTTTTGCAGTGCTTTAACCAGGGCAGCTTTATTGTACGATCGGTAGTATTCTCCTAATCCCATTCTCCAGTATTGGCGCATTACTTTCCTGAATCCAGGCCATGCGAGTGACTCTAAAAATTCAGTACATTTAAATGAGTATTTCGTGTAACCTTCTCGTTTAAATGCCCATACAGCATTGGGGCCGGCTTCAATACCACCATGTATCATCCGTGTAAAATGAACACCCAAAAATGGAAAATTCGGATCGGGGACAGGGTATATGAGGTTTTTCACCAGGTGACTTTTCGCTTCGGTTAGTTGGTGATATTCTCCTCTGAATGGAATGATTCGTACATTTAGTTCCGATTCAGACAAGGCCGCAATTTTATCGCAATACAAGCCTGCTGTATTAATTAGAATTCGGCACGTATATGTATTCTGATTTGTTTCGATGGTAACACCATTATTAATCAAACCGATTTTTTCAACTTTGGTGTTCAGCTTTATGTGCCCACCAAACCTTTCGGTAAAAATTTCAGCATATTTATTGCTCAAATCGCCATAATCAATTATCCCGGTGTATGGCACATGTATGGCAGCTATTCCCGAGGCATGTGGTTCGTAAGCTTTAATTTCTTCCCGGTGCACTTTTCTCATCCGAACCAATCCGTTTTGAATACCTCTTTCCCAAAGATCCTCAAGCCGCGGCAATTCATCTTCGCGGGTAGCAACTATTAACTTTCCGCACAAATCATATTTGATGTTTTCGTTCTCGCAAAAATCGATTAGTTTTTGATAACCTTTCCGGCAATTAATGGCTTTCAGACTACCCGGTTTATAATAAACTCCTGCATGTATAACTCCGCTGTTATTACCGGTTTGGTGCAGGGCAACTTTGGCCTCTTTTTCAAGAACTGTAATCTTTTTTGAAGGATTGTTTTCCGCTAGATACAAGGCGGTTGCAAGTCCAACAATTCCCCCTCCAATTATAATTATATCTTGTTTCATGGATTACGGATTACCAGTTCCAGCTCAAGTTATCATCAAGAGTTTTTGCTTCAAGTAGCTGGTTAATTACGTTTAATCGCATAAGTGAAGATGACCTGAAATTGGCGTCATTAAATCCCATGTTTGTTAATTGGTCATACAGGTTTTGTATGCTGGGTTTTAGGCTATAGATGGGTTGATGATTAGGAGCCAGTTTTTTGAACAGATCGAAATTAACTTTGTATGAACGCTTGTCAGGAGGTGCATCTGCATTGACTGATACTTTACAACCGGGAACAACCTCTGCAACAACTTCGGCGAGTTCTTTTACCTGGTAGTTCCATTCATTACTGCCGGTGTTAACAGCCAGGAAGTTACCACCTTGTTCCGGTTTTCGCGTAACCGACCAATCAATTGCCCTGGCCATATCGAACACGTTAATCAGAGGTCGCCAGGGAGTTCCGTCGCTTAAAATGTCGATTTTTTTAGAGGTAACTGCACCGGCTACAAAATCGTTTACTACCAAATCAAGACGTAGCCGGTTGCTGGCCCCACATGCTGTAGCAAAGCGATGGCAGGTTACTGTAAAATTTTTATCAGCTATGGTTTCCAGATCTTTTTCTGCAGCAATTTTTGATCGGGCATAAGCTGTAAGTGGGTTTAAGGTATCGGTCTCAATTTTTGCAGCATCGTCTGCTGCGCCGTAAACACTGCAACTCGAGGCAAAAATAAACGCACGAACACCTTTGGCTTTTGCTGCTTTTGCAAGCTCAATGGTTGCTTTGTAATTAATATCCATGGTTATTTGTTCAAATTTGTTTCCCATGGGGTCGTTTGAAATGGCGGCCAGGTAAATAACGGCATCAACATTATTAAGAATTTCCGTGTCGAAATTTCTAACATCGCCAAAAATCTGTTCATTGAGTTTGGTTTCGGGTAAAATGGCCGAATTTGTCAGATGTCTTGCAAAAAAACCAGTGTCGAAACCAATTAACCTGGAGTTTGGATGGGTTTTTCGAAGTTGACTAACAACTCCCGGACCAACATAGCCCATATTGCCGGTTATTAATATTTTCATACTATTTAAAATTGTTGGTTTTTAAAGGTGTAGTGCGGAACTTGCATTTGTTTTAATCATATTTTTAGATGTCGAAATATTACAAGTTCGTTTATCGATTAGATTATTATTGATTTTACAGAAACAGATTGTGCGTTAAGAGTGATGAAGTAACCTTTGACCTCATGGCCTGATTGTTTTTTGATATTTATCGGTCGGAATCTTGTTCCAGATCATCCATGGGGCATTGTCAGCTTCTATTAGTCTTTCCAGGTGTCGTTTGTCGCGAGCAGTGTCCATCGGAACCCAGAAATTTTCATGTTTATAAGTAACTAATTCTTTATCAAAAGCCAGGTTTTCCAACGGAGCTCTTTCAAAAACAGTAGAGTCTCCTTCTATGTAGTTTAGCACTTCTGGTTCGCAAACAAAAAAACCACCATTTATCCATTGCCCGTCTCCACTTAATTTTTCCTGGAATTTCGTTACTTCATTTTTCTCGTTTATTACTAACGACCCCCATCTTCCTTCTGGTTGAACCGATGTCATTGTAATAAGTTTATTGTTGTAGGTATGATATTCCAACAATTTCTGGATATTGATATTAGCAACTCCGTCACCATAGGTGAGCATAAAACGTTCGTTATTAATGTATTTTGCAACCCTTTTAATTCGTCCACCAGTCATGGTGTTAAGGCCCGTATCAATCAAGGTAACTTTCCAGGGTTCCGATTGATTGTTCAGAATTTTCATTTCGTTCGATTCCATATCGAAGGTAATGTCGGACTGGTGCATGTAGTAATTGGCAAAATATTCTTTAATAACATATCCTTTATAGCCAAGAAGAATAATGAAGTCATTAAATCCGTAGTGGGAGTAGATTTTCATTATGTGCCATAGGATGGGTTTGCCACCTATTTCAACCATTGGTTTAGGTTTAATATCTGTTTCTTCGGATAGGCGGGAACCTAATCCTCCTGCAAGTATAAGTACTTTCATTTTTTCATTTTTAAGAATTATGAGAGTGATTGTAGATGTAATTCTATTTGAAAGAGATGTGTAGATGTTAGTTAGCGTTTAAGCCTGCAGTTTGTGGTCATTAGAATCTTACTGATGTTTTTGCGATACTTTTTTGGGGGAGGGTTCGCTTTTTTAACTCGTCAGATTGTTTTTCGGGCTTAAGTATTTTTATTTCATCTTTCGAGATGTTGGCATGTAAGCAGTACCCCATCATGGGAATACGAATTAGAATTCGGAATTTTCCGTTGAATTTGACGATCTCTCCACGAACTCCTTTTAGTGCACCATATAAAACCTCTGCTTTTGTGCCTGGCGCAATGTTTTCTTTTGTTATGGCAATTTTTGTTTTGTCTTGTTCAACAAAAATTTTAATGTCTTCAATTTGTTTTTCTGGAATTGCTTGTGCTTTTCCTCCAAAACTTACGTAGCGAATTACTCCCGGAATACTAAGAACATTAAAAAATTCTTTATAACTCACTTTAACAAAAACATAGCTTTTAAACAAAGGCGCTTCAATCCATTTTTTTCTGTCGCTCCATATTCGTAATGATTCTTGTAGTGGGAGATAACAAGTTAAATTTTGCTCTTTTAAATTTTCCAGAATTTTTCTCTCTCTATTCGGTTTGGTATAAATAGCATACCAAAAATACGATGGTTCTTCCAGCTTCATTTTTTATATTTTAAGAGTTATTGTTTTCAATAAGAACAAAACAGTTAGTAGCACTAGCTATTTTTATATCAATTCTGTTTTTCTAGTTTTGATTTTAAAATTAAGTTCTCCAAACTTAAGTCGGCATACATACGTTTTAAGCGATCATTTTCTTCTTTGAGTTTATTAATCATTAAAAGTTCGTCTGAATTGCTTTTCCCATATTTGGCCCGCCAGTTGTAAAATGTAGCCTGGCTAATTCCATATTCATCTATAATTTGCTGAATAGATTTGCCATCTCTATTTTCCTGAAGTATTTGGGCTATTTCAGATTTTTTAAATCTCTTTTTTACCATCTGAATAGTTTTTGGTATGGAAAAGACTGATTTAGGTATTGATTGAACTTTTCTAAGAGTGGAGCTGTAATTTGGTTGGGTGGTTTAATTTCTTTAAGGAAAGAACAATAGTTGCTCTCTATTTTTGTATAAACAAACCCTCTACCACTCTTTTTTTTCGTTTTTCAAAGTTTAAGGCTCTTAATTCTTAAAATTTATTTATAAAATATTGGAATTAAAAGTTTAAAAAAAAGACTGCTTAATTGCTCTAAGTCATACTTTTGGAGGCGTTCTGGTATTCTCTTCTTTTTTTTGAAAAAGAATAAAGGTATCCCTACAGTTAATCACAAAGTCTTAACAAATCCGAAGACGAAAAAGCCTTTCGTCAAAGCATTTATAGTTTAATATAAATGCTTTTTGTCCTTTTAAATTATTTTACAGAAAATGTATAAATAGTGTGAAATTGAACAGAGGTCTCCCTACAATGAATCACAAAATTTTTAATTTCTGTAAAACAATTACACTAATAATGCACTGGTACAACTTATTTTGGGTGAGAATACAGAAAATAAATGATTACCCTTATTTATTATTCTGTGTTTGTGCAGTACTTAAAGTTGAAAACATTTTCTAATCCATGTTACTATCCTCAACTTATAAGTTCTTTACAACGAAAATGATTTTTTAATGTTTTTATCTTATCGTTTTCGAAAAAAAAGTTACGTATAATTTCTAATACTACAAACTTATTTGCAATAAAATTCTTAGATTTTTTACTGGTTTTTCTATTTTGCTCCAACTTTGTTGTGTGTAATAATCAGTATTTCAGTGTTTTGTGGTTTGTTAAAAAAGATAGATAAGTCTTATTTTATTGTCGAATAAAAATAGGATTTGTTTTATTCATTCTTAACAAATATTCTGTGCTTATAAAAAGAGGTGTCCTGCTCAAAAGTAATCGCCACACAATAGCAGAAAATGGAAACTTTAGTGCCTCTTTCATGATATTCTGACGTGATTGTCACATATTGCAGTTTAAAGTATGAAATTCTGTCTATAAAATAATCCAGTTTATATTTGGCATAATTATTAGTAATAAGTAAATCGAATGTTTTTTTAGCCTGTACAATTAATTACATTTGCACAGGTTTCATATAATTTAAATATAAGTTGCACAGATGGCATTTGTAAATAAGATCCTGGGAAAATTGCTGGGAAACAAATCGGAGCGGGATATTAAAGAAATAACTCCTATCATCAATAAAATAAAAGAGGAATACGAAAGAATCTCCAAATTATCTCATGATGATCTTAGGGCCGAATCGGCGAAATTAAAGCAAATTATAGCCGACCGAATTAAACCTGAAGAAGACGAAATTGCTGCTTTAAAAGTAGAAGTTGAAGAAGTTGAAATTCAGGAAAGCGAAAAGATATACGAACGTATCGACAAGTTGGAAGAAAAAATTGATGAGAAAATAGAAGAAGTTCTCAATGAAATTCTGCCAACTGCCTTTGCTGTAGTAAAAGATACAGCACGACGGTTTGCAGAAAATGAAGCTATTGAGGTTTCTGCCAACGATTTCGACCGCGATCTTTCGACAACCCGCGACAGCATTAAAATTAACGGAGACAAAGCCATATGGGAAAACAGTTGGTTAGCCGGAGGAAACCGGGTAACCTGGAACATGGTTCACTACGATGTGCAGCTGATTGGTGGTGTGGTACTTCACCGGGGGAACATTGCCGAGATGGCAACCGGAGAAGGAAAAACGCTGGTAGCAACTTTACCTGTGTTTTTGAATGCACTTACCGGAAAAGGGGTACACATTGTAACGGTGAACGATTACCTGTCGAAACGTGATGCCGAGTGGATGGGGCCAATATACGAGTTCCACGGATTATCGGTTGATTGTATCGATAAGCACCAGCCAAACTCTGAAGCACGAAGAAAAGCATACAACTCGGATATTACATTCGGAACCAACAATGAATTTGGTTTCGATTATCTGCGCGATAACATGGCCATCAATCCCGAGGATTTGGTGCAGCGCAAACATCATTATGCCATTGTCGATGAGGTTGACTCGGTGTTGGTTGATGATGCACGTACGCCACTTATTATTTCGGGGCCGGTACCAAAAGGCGATAACCAGCAGTTTGAAGAACTGAAAGTTTACGTAGAAAAATTATACCGGGCGCAGCGCGAATTGGTCAATAAAATATTTATTGATGCCAAGCGCCTGCTTACCAAACCCGATGCAACTTCCGACGAGAAAAAAGAAGGTGGTTTGCTTTTATTGCGTGCCCACAAAGGGATGCCTAAAAACAAATCGATCATTAAATTTTTGAGCGAGGATGGCATGAAAGCTGTTATGCAAAAAACAGAAAACCTGTACATGCAAGAGAACAGCAAAAACATGCACATTGTAACCGATCCGCTGTTTTTTATTATCGAAGAGAAACAAAACTCGGTAGAGCTTACCGATAAAGGTATCGATTTGATTTCTGCCGGTTTTGAAGATGCTGAATTCTTCGTTTTGCCTGATATGGGTGGAAAAATGGCCGAGCTGGAAAACAGTGAGAAAGCGCCGGAAGACATTCAGCTTGAAAAAGATAAGTTACTGCAGGACTACGCGATAAAATCAGAGCGAGTTCATACCATAAACCAGTTGTTAAAAGCATATGCCATGTTTGAAAAAGATGTGGAATATGTGGTGATGGACAATAAGGTGAAAATTGTTGACGAACAGACCGGTCGTATTATGGAAGGTCGTCGTTATTCTGATGGATTACACCAGGCAATTGAAGCCAAAGAGCAGGTGAAAGTGGAAGCTGCAACGCAAACTTTCGCAACCATTACGCTTCAGAACTATTTCAGAATGTACCACAAACTGGCCGGTATGACCGGTACTGCTGAAACGGAAGCAGGCGAGTTCTGGGACATCTACGAACTGGAAGTGGTGGTAATTCCCACCAACCGTCCGATTGTTCGCGACGACAGGGAAGACATGGTTTTCAAAACCAAGCGCGAAAAATACAATGCGGTAAGCGACGAAATTGTTGAACTAAACAAAAAAGGTCGTCCGGTATTGGTGGGTACAACTTCGGTTGAAATATCGGAGTTGTTAAGCCGAATGCTGAAAATAAAAGGTATTAAGCACAACGTTTTGAACGCGAAATTACACGCACGCGAGGCTGATATTGTTGCCGAAGCCGGTCAGGCCGGAGCAGTAACAATTGCAACTAACATGGCAGGTCGTGGTACCGATATCAAGCTGACCGACGAGGTTAAAAAAGCCGGTGGTTTAGCAATTATTGGTACCGAACGTCACGACTCCCGACGTGTTGACAGACAGTTGCGAGGACGTGCAGGACGCCAGGGAGATCCGGGGTCTTCGCAATTCTACGTTTCGCTGGAAGATAATTTGATGCGTTTGTTTGGCTCCGATCGTATTTCCGGAGTAATGGACAAGCTTGGTTTGGAAGACGGAGAGGTGATTCAACACTCCATGATTTCGAAATCGATTGAACGGGCGCAGAAAAAGGTTGAGGAGAATAACTTCGGTATTCGTAAGCGTTTGCTTGAATATGATGATGTAATGAACTCGCAGCGCGAAGTGATTTACAAAAAACGTCGCCATGCATTATATGGCGAACGTTTGGAAGTTGATGTGCTGAACATGATGTACGACTCGGTTGAAGAGTTGGTAAATGAATACCACGGTTCCGATATGTTCGAAGATTTCAACATGGAACTGATGCGTTTGCTTTCGCTGGAATCGCCTGTTAGTCAGGAAGAATTTAAGAGTTTGAATGCTGCAGCGGTAACCGAGAGTATTTACGAAAAAATGATCAACAATTACAACCGTAAAGTTGAAACCATTGCGCAACAAGCTTATCCGGTAATTAAAAATGTTTACGAAACCAAAAAAGAGGTTTACAAAAATATTGTTGTCCCGATAACCGATGGAAAACGTGTATTCCAGATTATTTGTAACCTTGAAAAGGCCTACAATAATAAAGGTAAGGAATTGGTAAAATCGTACCAGAAACAAATTGTGCTGAACACGATCGATGAATCGTGGAAAGAACAACTTCGCGAAATGGACGAATTAAAACAATCGGTACAAAATGCTACTTACGAGCAAAAAGACCCATTGTTAATTTACAAGTTCGAGTCGTTTAACCTGTTTAAGATAATGGTTGCCAAAGTGAATAAGGATGTTGTTTCAACCTTAATGAAAGGACAGATTCCGATTCAGAGCCCGGAGCAGGTTCGTGAGGCAGAAGTACGACGTAGAACGGATATGAGCCGTTATAAAACACAGAAGTCAGAACTTCCATCGGCCGAAAATGCCATGGAAGGAGCCAATACAAATACGGCCGAAAAGGCCAAACCACAGCCTGTTAAGGTTGAAAAACGTGTTGGTCGTAACGATCCTTGTCCTTGCGGAAGCGGCAAAAAATACAAACAATGCCACGGTAGAGGTGGTGACTTATAATCAAACTACATGATGAATATGATCAGTTTACTGAACTTCATTCACTGGAATGTCGATCCTGAAATTTTTAGCCTCGGGCCACTGTCAATACGATGGTATGGGTTATTGTTTGCCTCAGGATTTTTAATTGGCTATTACATTGGCGAAAAAATGCTAAAATCAGAAAATGTAAACCAGAAATGGATCGACAGTCTGTTCTTTTACATTATTATCGCCACGGTTGTTGGTGCACGTCTCGGCCACGTTTTCTTTTATGGATGGGATTATTACTCGCAAAATCCGGGCGAAATAATAAAAGTTTGGCATGGCGGACTGGCCAGTCATGGCGGGGCGCTTGGTATTTTAATTGCCATGTACCTGCATTCAAAATGGATAACCAAACGAACCATGCTATGGACACTCGATCGCATTGTAGTTCCAACGGCTTTGGTTGCAGCATTTATCCGCACCGGAAACCTTATGAACTCTGAGATATACGGAATTCAAACAGCATTGCCGTGGGGTATAATTTTTGAAAGAAACGGCGAAACCGTAGCAAAACACCCTACACAGGTATACGAAGCATTAGCTTACCTCATTTCGTTTGGTGTGTTAACGTATTTATATTGGAAAACAAGTGCCAAAAACCGTCCGGGTTTATTGCTGGGCGCATTTTTCGTTCTTATTTTCTCAGCTCGTTTCTTTATCGAGTTTATAAAAGAAGACCAGGAAGCATTTGAAGCCGGTATGGCATTGAACATGGGGCAGTGGTTAAGTGTTCCTTTCGTTGTTATTGGCGCACTATTGGTTTACAGAGCGATAACGAAACCGGAAGTGGTTTTCAAGAATAATAAAAATTAATGTTAAAACTGAATAAAGGAGCTGCAAGTATTTTGTTGTAAAACTGAAAATAACTTATTTTGCAGATCATTAAGAATTAAAGAATATGTTAGAGATTGGAAAATATAAAATGGTGAAGTTGACGTACGATCTTCGTATCGACAACGAGCAGGGAGAACTGGTTGAGCAGGCAACAACTGAACAACCTTTAGAGTTTCTTTACGGAGCAGGTATGATGCTACCAAAATTCGAATCTGAATTGATCGGCTTAAAACAAGACGATCCATTCACAATTAAAATTGATAGCACAGAAGCATACGGTGCCGTAAACAACGAAGCAATTGTTGAATTGCCCAAAAATGTGTTTTTGGTGAATGGTGAATTCGACGCAGAATTGATTAAAGTTGGAAATACTGTACCAATGATGAGCAGTAACGGTCAGCGTTTAAACGGATTGGTTTTAGATGTAAACGATGAAACTGTTAAAATGGATTTTAACCACCCATTGGCGGGCGAAGATTTGTTTTTTGCAGGTAAAGTTATTGACGTTCGCGAAGCATCAGACGAAGAAGTTGCGCAAATCCTTTCAGGTGGAGGAGGTTGTGGCTGTGGCAGCGGTGGCGGATGTTCTACCGATAGCTGTGGCGACGGTTCATGCGGAACCGAAAGCGGTGGTGGCTGCGGCTGTGGCTGCTAATAAATTTTGATAATAAGTTCAATTTAATTATTTTAACCCTGTTTTCATCTTACAATGGAAACGGGGTTTCTTATTTTATAGAGCTGATTGTGTGAAAATCAACTACTTTTCCTGTAGATGCCAATAACACAAGATGTAATTGTTACAAAAAGTAACAAACAATATTTTACAGATGAACACTTTTGGAAAGATATTTCGCTTAACCTCTTTTGGCGAATCTCACGGACGAGGAATTGGTGGTATAATCGATGGTTGTCCGGCAGGGGTTGAACTCGATATAGATTTAATTCAAAATGACCTGGCCAGAAGAAAACCAGGACAGTCGAAAATTACAACACAACGTAAAGAACCGGATCAGGTAGAGTTTCTTTCTGGTGTATTTGACGGAAAAACCCAGGGAACTCCAATTGCGTTTGCTATTTGGAACAAAGACCAACACTCGAACGATTACAACGATCTAAAAGATGTATTCCGTCCGTCGCACGCCGATTATACCTACACTAAAAAATACGGTACACGCGATCATCGCGGAGGCGGCAGATCATCGGCACGCGAAACTATAGCACGTGTTGTAGCCGGAGCAATTGCCAAACAAATTCTGGCAAAAGCAGGTGTTTCTATTCAGGCTTTTGTTTCTCAGGTTGGAGAAATTAAATTGCAAAAAAGCTACAAAGAACTTGATCTCACTGCAACCGAGAATAACATTGTACGTTGCCCCGATCAGGAAGTAGCAGAGCAAATGATAGCCCGAATTGAAAAAGCCGGGCGCGAACACGATACCGTTGGTGGTGTAATTACCGGTGTTGCTACCGGAGTGCCTGCAGGCTGGGGCGAACCCGTTTTTAATAAGCTGCATGCCGACATGGGCTTTGCAATGCTCGGAATTAATGCCGTAAAAGGATTTGAGTACGGTTCCGGTTTTGACGGAACAAAACTCAGTGGGTCGGAACATAACGATATTTTTATAAAAACAGACGAAGGCGTTCGTACAAAAACAAATAACTCAGGTGGCATTCAGGGAGGAATCTCCAACGGCGAGGACATTTATTTTAATGTTGCTTTTAAGCCCATCGCTACCTTATTAAAAGAACAACAAACGCTCGACAAGGATGAGCAAAACATAAAAATTAATCCAAAAGGAAGACACGATCCTTGTGTGCTTCCACGTGCTGTTCCTATCGTTGAGGCAATGGCTGCATTAGTTCTGGTTGACCACTTTTTACTAAATAAACTTAACACAATTTAATATGCCAAGAAGAAAAAGAAACAGAAGGATCCAGGTACCTCCGGTAATTAAAGGTATGTCGGTTTATGGTGTTCGCGGACGAAAAACAAATGAAGTTATTTTACACCTCGAAGAATACGAGGCAATTCGTTTGCTGGATTACCAAAATCTTACACAGGAAGAAGCTGCCGTTTTTATGGATGTTTCGCGCCCGACACTTACCCGTATTTACGAAGAAGCCCGAAATAAAGTGGCAACGGCTTTTGTTGAGGGGAGAGACCTTATTTTCAGAGGCGGTGATGTTTATTTTGATAAAAACTGGTTCAGATGCAACAGTTGCAAAGCAAGTTTTAGCGATTACTCTGAAAAGAATGAGAAATGCCCTGTATGCAACTCCGAAGACCTGGTTTCGCTTAACGACTTCTATATGGATAAATAAAAGCTTTTTAGCAGGCTTTTGTTAGAAAAAGACAAGAAAAAACCTCCGGCTCAATAGCCGGAGGTACCCAATTAAGTTGTGATAAAACCAGAGCCCTAGTACACTAGGATAGGTGCAATATACAACTATATGTTTTTCGTGTCAATACTTGATTTCTCTTATAAAGACAAATTTACCTTAAATAAACTCCCGAATCGTAAACCTCATGCGGTTTGTATTGACTATCAATATTTTCCAATAATGTTAATATTTAATAGTTTTTGTTAAACTGCTAATCAGTCCATTTATCATATATTTACCTTCCAAAAGAGTTTATCCATGAAACGACCATGAATTTTAACATTTTAAAATTGGCTCAGGCCGAACTTCGTTTCATCGGGAGTTACATCTTATACCAATTAAATAAACAATTTTAATAAGATGAAAATTCGGAAATTACTACGCATTTTACACCGCGATTTTGGGTACTTTATTGTGGCTATGACAATTGTTTATGCCGTGTCGGGAATCTATTTAAACCATCGTCACGACTTCAATCCCGATTATAAAATTATCATTACAGATTTTAAGCACGATTTGCAGCCGCAAGAATCGTATCCGGATGACGAGATTCAAAAAATTGTGGAAAAGGTTCAGCCCGATGTGGTGTATAAAAAACATTACGTTGACAACGATGGCGATATAAAGGTGTTTATTGCCAATGGAGAAGTAATAATTTATTCCGGCTCTGGAGAAGGAAGAATGCGCTATCTGCAGCGTCGTCCGTTGATATTTGGTATGAACAAACTTCACCGGGCAACTCTCGGAACTGCCTGGAAATGGGTGAGCGATACAATGGCCGTTATTCTGTTGTTTGTAGCTGTTTCTGGCTTGTTTATTCTGAAGGGAAAAAGAGGTTTGCAACGTTGGGGATGGTGGTTAACAGTTGCCGGCTTAGTAGTTCCTTTAATCTTTGTAATTTTATATCTTTAACCAACATAAAAAATCCAAAACATCAAGAAAATGAAAAAAATTGCATTAATTAGTTTGTTAGCGGTAATTCTGTTTGCCTGTGGTCAGCAAACAAAAAAGCAGGAGGCTAAAGTTGAACCAGAGAAGTCAGCAGTAGTGCTAAGTGTTGACGAACTTCTTCAGAAAGCGCCTGAGTTAGCCGATAACGAAGTGGTTGTAAAAGGAACAGTATTTCATGTTTGCCAGCACGGCGGTGAACGTTGTTTTTTAATGGGAAGTACCGAAGATATCTCAATACGTGTTGAAGCCGGTGAAAAACTCGGAGCTTTTACGCAGGAGCAAATGGGAAGCGAATTGGAAATTACAGGTATTCTGAAGGAAGTTTTAACCGAAGCCGATGCTCACAATCCGGGTAAAGAGCATGGTGAAGCAGAAGGCGAAGTTGAAGATGCCGAAACAGCAGCAGCGCATGAAGTTCTTGCTGAAAATCAGGCAGCGGCAGAGCGCGTGTTTTTTATTGAAGGACTGAAGGTAAAAGAAATGACAGAGTAGTCAGGCAATACACTCAATACAAAAAAAGGAAAACAATTATTGTTTTCCTTTTTTTGTATCCTTTTCCGCCGGAATAAAATCGAGCGAAACAGAATTAACGCAATGCCTGGTGTTTTTATCGGTAAAACCTTCACCCATAAATACATGCCCCAGATGTCCGCCACAATTGGCACAGGTAATTTCGGTTCGTCGTCCGTCGGCATCAACCGTTCGTTTTACTGCACCGTCAATCTCATCATCGAAACTTGGCCAGCCACAATGCGAATCAAATTTATCGGTCGATTTATACAAGGCTGCCCCACATTGTTTACACACATAAGTGCCATTTTCTTTATAATCCGTGTACTTTCCGGTGAACGGGCGTTCCGTTCCTTTTTCTAAAATTACGTAGCGTTCAAATTCTGTTAATTTGTTGTATTCCATTTTTTTAGTGTCTTTATTTTGTTGCTCATTTTGGGCGTAACTTACAAAACTTAAACCGAGAATAAATAATAATACAATTGTTTTCATCTCATTAAAATTGTTTAGATCATTTGTATTCGATGTAACTCCCGATGAATTTTAATTCTTCATGTTTATGAAATTTGAAGAATAAAAATTCATGTTCGTTTCATACACCTATAACAACCGGAACTCGTGGTGGTTTAACTGCATGCGTTAAGAAATATAAAGAACGAACCTGAATAATACTACCTTTGAGCATTTAAACAAAGCATGAATATTCCAGTACTATATCAAGACGAAGCGATAATTGTTGTTGAGAAGCCGATTGAGCTTCCGGTTCATAAAAATGATTTTATGCCCAACGATGCGCCATATTTAACCAAATTAATTGGCGATGAAACGGGGAAGTGGATTTATAATGTACATCGTTTAGACTCGAAAACTTCGGGAGTGATGGTTTTGGCATTATCGTCGGAAGTGGCCAGTGTTTTAACCAAACAGTTTGAGCAGAAGGAGGTACAGAAAACCTACTACGCCATCGTGCAGGGAAATCCGGGAGAGGGAACGTTCGACTCGAAAGTGTTGGTAAAAAAGAAATCGAAGTTTAAAAAGCCGGCTGTAACACATTATAAAACTTTGCGCACCGTTCAAACAAAATTGGCTTCGAAAGACAAAACAGATATTGAATTGAGTTTGGTGGAAATTAAGCCCGAAACAGGACGCTGGCACCAGTTGCGCCAGCATTTTGCCAAAAACAGGTTTGATATTATTGGCGACACGCATCACGGCGATTTTGCGTTGAATAAAATTATTCTGGCTGATACTGATATTCGTCGGCTTTTCCTGCATGCCGGGAAGCTTGAATTTAAGCATCCTGTAACTTCAGAAACGGTTTCTTTTGATTCACCAATTCCTGAAGAATTTGATCGGCTGCTAAACTTTTATGAGTCCTGATTCACTCAGATTGTCACGTTTTCTGGTTAATTGATAAAGTTTTTGATTTTCATGTAACGATATTTAGTGCTTTACGTCTTATTCAAAAACAAAGACATGAAACGTATAGCTTTAATTTTATCGGTAGGTCTTTTTTTAATGACCTCGTGTGTTTACGAATCGGGCGTATCAGAAGCCTATTCCAAATACCGTTTTAAAGATGGTGTAACTACGGTTTCGGTGCCGGGCTGGGTAATTCATCTTGCAGCCGGAATTGGCGATTTGGAAGAGAGCGAACGGGATTTACTGAAAAGTATCGATGGAGTTAAAGTGATTGCTGTTGAAGACAATAATTTGAATGCCCGAATTGATTTACATGAAGAATTTTACAAAAAAATCAGCGAGAAGAAGGATTACGAGCAGCTTATGGTTGTTCGGGAGGAAGATCAGAGCGTAACCATTTTTGGCCGTATGGATGAATCGTTAATAAAAGAAATGGTGATTTTGGTTGGTGGCGACGACAATGCCCTGATTTACGTTAAAGGCGAAATCAGTCCTGAAATTCTAAATAATCAGATTGATATCTCGAATCCCGATCGTTTTTTAAGCTTTAAACATTAATCAGGGCACTGTTGATGACAGTTGCTAATAGCACAGTTCTTTAGTTTTCGCTAAAGAACTTTTTTTTATGTATTTCTGCGTAGCCCAATAATTCTTCTGCAATGTCGGGATGCTGAAGAATGACGTTCGTTGTTTCGTACGGATCATTTTCCATGTCAAACAGCGAAAGCTCTATTTTGGCCGAATAATCATATTTTCCGGGTATTCCATCTTTGCCTTTTATATCCGTCATTGTGCGGTAATTATGCGGAAGATGTAGTTTCCATTTTCCGTTGCCCGATAGTACTGCCTGAAATTCGCTGTTGTTGGTAAAAGCATAATAATCGTGCGGATTTGTAGCATTGGGTTTTCCGGAGATAATGTCCCAAACGTTTTTTCCGTCTATTTCGGTTTCGGGAAGCGGAATGTTGGCCACCTCGCAAAGTGTTGGCAGCAAATCGATGGTCATTAAGGCCTGCGTCGATTGCCGGTTACCTTTTAATTCTGCCGGATACTTGATAATTGTTGCCGAGCGCGTTCCTCCATCAAAGGTTGTACCTTTTGCTTCGCGAAACGGTGTTGTTCCGGCGTGGTTGCCATAAGAAATCCACGGGCCGTTATCCGATGAGAAAATCACAATCGTATTCTCCTCAATTCCATTGTCTTTTAATGCCTGGTTTATTTGTCCAAGCGACCAGTCAAGCTCGGTTAAAACATCAGCGTATAATCCTTTGCCGGTTATGCCTTCAAACCCGGGGCCGCAAAACAGCGGAACATGCGACATGGCGTGTGGAACGTACATTAAAAACGGTTCATCTTTGTGTTTCGAAATAAAATCAACCGCATGTTCGGTGTACCATTTGGTCAGCATTCTTTGGTCGGCCGAATCTACATCTTCAATAGTAATTTCGCCGTTCTCCCAAAATTGCAGAGGCCATTGTCCCCAGTAATCCGGGCTTTCAGGATGATGCCTCCACATATCGTTGGAGTACATCAAACCGCAGGTTTCATCAAATCCCCGGTTTTGAGGCCGTGTTTCCGGTTGATCGCCACAATGCCATTTGCCAAAAAGTGCCGTTTTATATCCGGCATTATTAAATACTTCGCCAATGGTGGGGAAAGTTGTTTCCAGCCCGCGACCGCCGGGGCCGTGTGCACCAAAAACTTTTGTTCGTCCGGGGTAACAGCCCGAAATAAGTGCCGAACGCGATGCCGAACAAACAGCCTGTGGTACATAAAAATTACGGAACATTATTCCTTCTTCTGCCAGTTTTGTTACGTTAGGCGTTGCAATACGGGTTTGCCCGAAAGGAGAGAAATCGGAATACCCCGAATCGTCGAGAAAGATAATTACAACATTGGGTTGTTTGGTTGTTTGAGAATTATTGGAACATGAGTTTAGAAACAAAGCCAATACAAACAGGCAAAGAAGTTGGTGTAAGTTCATCATTTTAAGTTTTAGTATCAGCTAAATTAGCATTAATCTAATTGTCGTAAAATGATTTATAGAAGAGTAATATAAGTTTTTTAAATTAGGCGAAAGATTTAGTATGAATTTTACCACACAGATTATACTTTTATTGGGCGGACTGGCATTGTTCCTGCATGGGATGAATGTAATGACCGACGGCTTAAAAGCTGCCGCCGGAAGCAAAATGAAGTCGTTCTTACAAGGAATGACACGTAACCGCTGGACTTCGCTGGTGGCAGGAACCGGAATTACAGCAGTTATACAATCTTCGTCGGTAACCACAGTTTTGGCTGTGGGATTTGTCTCTGCAGGTTTAATCTCTTTTCAAAGCACACTTGGAATTATTTTGGGGGCCAACGTTGGTACCACTATCACAGCACAGATTATTGCTTTTAAAATTACAAAAGCCTCGTGGATAATGATTGCCGGCGGATTTTTGGCCGGGTTTCTATTTAAAAATAAAGTGGTTAAAAATGTAGGTACAATTATTCTTGGCCTCGGTTTGGTTTTTCTGGGAATGAGCGTGATGAGCGATGCAACCGCGCCGTTAAAAAGCTACGAACCTTTTTTAGACCTCATGGAAGGCCTCGATAATTACCTTTACGGAATATTGATTGGGGCGTTATTTACGGCATTGGTACAAAGTTCTTCGGCAACCACCGGAATTGTAATTATTATGGCTTCGCAGGGATTAATAGCTATTGAACCGGCCATCGCCATTATTATGGGTGCCAATATTGGTACCTGTGTTACGGCAATTTTATCGGCATTGGGCAAACCGAAGGCGGCAGTGCGGGTGGCTGTTTCGCACGTTCTCTTTAAGGTTATTGGAGTTGTACTTTGGTATGCCTTTATTCCTCAATTGGCTCATTTGGTCGATGCCATTTCTCCAGGTAGTGAAGCACGACAGGTGGCAAATGCGCATACCATTTTTAATTTGGCCAATACTTTTCTGTTTATCTGGCTGGTAACACCCATTTCAAAACTCGTGGTTTGGTTGGTTCCCGAGAAGAAAAAGAAAGAGGAAAGACTATTTCCGGAGTTACACCAATTTTATTTAGAAGATGTTAATCTTGCTTTGGATTTATCGCAAACTTCCATTGCCAAACTGGGAGAAAGCGTACTTGAAATATTAAAAGCAGGTGTTCCGATGGCCTTAACCGGAAAAGAGCACGAATTGGTTGAGCTGCGTTATAAAGATACATTTATAGATAGGGGACATGCCGAAATTTTAACTTTTCTGCAAATCATACAAAGCCAGTCGATAAGTAAAAATCAAAGCCATATTCTTGAGCGGCAGATTGAGGCTGTAAATGTGATGGAATCGGCAGCCGATGTGGTTACTACATCGTTAGTTGAAGCCGCACAACATCGGATAGAAAAAAGCTTTGAAGTAAGCAGCGATACGGTGCAGCGCATAGCAGTTGTTCATAAATTGGCGCTTGAAGCTTTTTTTATGGCAGTACAATTTTACACCGAAGATGATATTTCAGCAGATGATACACTGGCCAAAGAACAGTTTAAAAAAGAACTTCAGGACGTTCGGTTATACCTGGTTGAAAGATTATCGGTAAGCGATGAAAACCGTATTGATATTTATCGTTTTGAATCGGAAGTACTGGAGGGCATAAGGCGAATACATGCTTTGGCAAGGCGGTTAAAAAGAAAGGCTGGATAATCATTTTCGGCGCTTCTGAAAAGTAATACCAATTTGATTATAAAATGCCGTATTGGATATGCCGGTTATTTTCCGTTTGTACAAGGCGAAAAATTATAGCATAGCCGAGCTACGTTATAATTTTTCAACACAGTAGAAACGGAAAATAACAAATTTATATGCGGCATTTGGGGTCAATTTGGTTTAAAAAGAGGCTTGCTCCTTTGAACAGCCTCTTTTCGTTTATATCTATGCGATTGCTTTTTCCCGATTATTCTTATGAGTTGTTTTTCCGTTTTACACCACGCACCGGCTCAGCTTCCAACGGATTATCCGGCCAGTGGTGTTTCGGATACCGTGCTTTCAATTCCTTTTTTACTTCGAAATAGGTAGTATTCCAAAAGCTGTTCAAATCATCGGTTACCTGAACAGGCTTAAAGCCTGGCGACAGAAGATGCAGCAGAATTTTTACCTTTCCATTGTTAACGGTTGGCGTGTCGAGCAAACCAAATACTTCCTGTAAGCGAACGGCCAAAATCGGTGATTCGCCGTTTGAAGCATATTTAAGCTTAATGTTCGATCCGCTGGGAACCTGCAGCCGCTCCGGTGCGAGCTTATCCAATAGTTGCTGCAATTCGTAAGGCAGATAATTTTGCAGCACTTTTTTCAAATCGATTTTTTTCAGGTCTTCCGGCTTTTTTACCTCGTTAAGGTAAGGCGAAAGCCATTCGTAGTTTGTGGCAAGAAGATGACTTGTACTAACATCGGGCCAATTATTTGATGCATCCCATAATCGTAAACTATTGATGCGGTTTTGCCATTGTTCCACTTCCTGATTAAAATCGAGCAGCCAGGCACCTTCTTTTTTTAGGACATCAGAAATCGCCTTTATTTTCTGGTCGATATTATAGTTTTGCAATGGTTTTTGTTGAAGAATAATGCTGCCAATTCGTAATTCCGAAAAAGCAGAAAAACCGCCTCTTTTTGTATCCCAGCTGATGGATTCAACCGTTTTAACCATCGGAGCAAGATCACGAGGATTTAGTGGCGATGCCAGAAATATACGGCCAACTCCATCGCGGGCATTTACACTTGCGATCGACAGCCAGTCTTCATGCGCCAGGTCGTCTTCGTGCCCGGCAGCCGCAATATTTCCGTTAGCCAGTTTAAATTGGGCATTGTTGCCGGGAGTGGCGTGAGCAATGCGTTGAGGGTAGGCATAAGCCAGCAATAAACCGGTTTCAAACGGATCAGTAGTTGAATTGTCTTCATCAATATTGAGCATTTTCTGGTATTGCGCAGAAATTTTTGCAATGTGTTTCAACCGTTTGTTTTTTAATGTTCCGGTACGGTAACGGCGCAAAGCTTCAATACGTAAATTTATGTCTATTCCGGCATCGCGGTTCAACGGATCGCGTTCTTCCAAAATGGCCGCAATATCGCAGGCCAGTGCTGTAAAATTATCGTTTTGTGCCAGAAGTAACATGTGTGCCAGTCGGGGATGACAAGGCAGATGATGAATTGCTTTTCCGTGCGCTGTAATTGTTCCATCAGCGATGGCATCCAGTTGTTCCAGCAATTCATTAGCTTGCAGAACGTGACCTTTTGGCGGGGGAGTGAGCCAGGTCAATTTATTAATATCGTCAACTCCCCATTTGGCCATTTCAAGTACCAGCGAGGCCAGATCAGCTTCTTCAATTTCCGGTGTGCGGTGTTTATTCAGGCGATGATGCGTTGCTTTTGTCCACATGCGATAACAAACGCCGGGGCCAAGCCGGCCTGCTCGTCCGGCCCGCTGATCGGCCGAATCCAAGGTTATTTCTGCCGTTTCAAGTCGCGACAATCCTGTGTTGGGATTGAATTTCAGCGTACGGCTAAAACCGCAGTCAACAACAACTTTTACGCCTTCAATGGTTAAGCTGGTCTCGGCGATGGATGTAGCAAGAATAATTTTACGCCGTCCATCGCGGCTGGGCATTATTGCGGCAAACTGTTTGTGTGGCGGTAGCTGTCCGTAGAGCGGATGAATAGCAATTCCTTTGTGTTTATTTCGAAGAATTGCTTCGGTGTTTTTTATTTCTCCTTCGCCGGGAAGAAACACCAGAATATCGCCATCATGTTTTTCAACTGCTTTTGTAATTACGCGGCTGGTTAATTCAGGAAGAAGCTTTAGGTCGTTATCGCCTTCATAATGAATTTCAACAGGATACTGACGTCCTTCACTAACCACCGACGGTGCACTAAGCAGCTGTGTAAGTTGTGGCATATTTAGTGTTGCCGACATAATCATGATGCGCAAATCAGGGCGTAAAATCTGCTGTGCCTCGCGCGAAAGCGCCAAAGCTACATCGGCAAAGAGACTGCGCTCGTGAAACTCATCGAAAATAACCATGCCTATGCCTTCCAATGCATTGTCGCTTTGCAGCATACGCGTTAAAATGCCCTCGGTAACTACTTCCAATTGGGTGGATTCGCATACACAGTTATCAAAACGAATGCGGTAACCAACCCGTTTTCCCACCGGCTCACCTAAAAGTTCGGCCAGGCGGGTAGCAATAGTTTTGGCAGCCAGACGGCGCGGTTCAAGCATGATAATTTTTTGTCCTTTTAGCCAGCATTCTTCCAATAGTACAAGTGGAATAACGGTGCTTTTTCCGGCTCCGGGAGGTGCGTGTACGATTAAGGTATTTTCTTCTTGAAGGTGCTGCTTTACCTCGTGGATTACATCAACGATGGGTAAATTGGTAGTATGTGGATCGAAACTCAATTTATCAGATTTAAAACCGCAAAAGTAGGGCGTTTTTATATAAAAACAGCGGATGAATTAAAACTCATCCGCTGAAAAATATTTTATGCTTTGCTAATTAACCGGCAATTTCAATGGCCACCGGACAATGGTCGGAGCCCATAACTTCGTTCAGAATGTATGCTTTTTGTACTTGTGGAATGAAGTTTTCGGAAACGAGGAAATAATCGATTCTCCAGCCTACGTTTTTGCCGCGCGCTCCGGCCCGGTAGCTCCACCACGAATATTTATCGGTAACATCGGGGTAAAAATGGCGAAAGGTATCAACCAGCCCACCTTGTGTAAAGCGGTCCATCCCGTCGATCTCTTCCTGCATAAAGCCGGCCGATTTATTGTAGTTTGGCTTTGGCCGTGCCAAATCAATAGGGCGGTGGGCTACGTTAAAATCGCCACACACCACAACCGGTTTCGCTTTTTCCCGTTCTTTCAGGTAGTTGAAAAAGGCCAGATCCCATTCCTGCCGGTAATCCAAACGTTTTAATTCGCTGCCCGAGTTGGGTACATACACATTTACCAAATAAAACGTTTCATATTCCAGACATAAAACACGTCCTTCGGTATCGTGATCATCAATTCCCATGTCGCGCGAAACGCTTAGCGGTTCCGACTTCGAAAGGATTGCCGTGCCGGAGTAACCTTTCTTTTCGGCCGAATTGGAATAAATATGATAGCCGCTAATTGGCGCCAGTGTTTCAGCAACCTGGTCATCCTGCGCTTTGGTTTCCTGCAGGCAAAATATGTCGGCATCCAATTGTTTAAAATCTTCAAAAAAATTCTTTTTGGTAACGGCACGAATTCCGTTTACATTCCACGATATGAGCTTCATTTTTTTCTTTCAAATTAATATTTGCGGTTAAAATACTAATTACAGTTAAACCGGGGAAGTGTTCAAAATAAAAAGCAATAAAAAACCCGGACGAAAGCCCGGGTTAGAAATTATACTATTTTTAAATTTTTGGAGTATGCTAATTGTATATTAGAACGAGTTGTTAGCAATAATCAGCAATGATTAAGGGGATCATAAATTTATAATTCGACTTGGTTTTCCTGGCGATATTATTCAATAAATGCTCAAAGATATTTCTGAAATTATTTTACAATTCATAAGCACCTATGATACATATCATAAGGGTAACATTGACAGAAAAGTCACGTATATCGCATGAAAAGTTAACCTTTTACATTTTGACATAATATGTCACCTTTGGGTTAACAAAACAATAAAGAATTGCTGTTTTATGGTTAATTCTGAAATTTCAATCGATTGATTAAACTTCAATTCTGTATTTTTGTTTAAGAACTAGAAATATAATTATTATGAATAAAAAAATCCGCTTCCTCAAAACAAACGAGAAGAGATCGCCGCGATATGATTCATTACATTAATTTGCAGTTGGCTTCCTTAGGTCAGCCAACGTTTAATGATGATTCAGACTCGGGCACAAAATACGCCAATTCAAAATTTCAGGTATTAACCGAAGGCCTGGTAAAAAGTTTCCGCGAAAAATCGCGCTTACTAAGCGAGCACATGTCTCCGGCCGATGCACGGATTCAGCATTTTATCGATGATTACTTAAAAGAGCTTGAATTTGATAAGCCTTATCGTTTGCCAAATAATACACTGGTGCTGAATCAGAAAAAAATGGCGCGCGAACTGAGTCTGCCACCAAACGACAATGAGTTTAAAAGCGATTTACTGAGTTCGTACCGTTTAAAGCAAGGAGTTTTGAATAATCCTGCTGCAGATAAGCGCACCACAAAAGGAACGTTCCATATTGTACGTGGCGGACTTCCGGTACCTGCCGATAAAAAAGAAGTGCCGAAAATTACTTTCGCACACCTGTTGCATAACGCACTAAAACCTACTGATGAGTTAATGACTTTGCCTTTTACATCGGCACAAGATGAGAAAGCCAAAGTGATGGTGTCGTTGCTGTTGCGTCCCGTAGTGTGCCCTGAAGTGCCGGGTATAGTTAGTGAAAAGAGTATGGAAGTACGCTTTTTTGCACCGGGAAGTTTGGTGAGTAACCTCGACTTTGTTGAAACCATTTTTGGAAATGCCGGCGACCCCAACCTGGCGGTAAACGATGCTGCACTTGATGTTGAGCACTGGACCGGCCACACCGGATGTATAATTTTAGCACCACACCTTACGAAGCTTAAGAAAAAGGATGTTGGTTTGCCACATTATGATGATGCATCGGAGCGCCAGAAGCGCGACGGCATGTGCTGGAAAGATGAGAATGAGTTGTACAACGATGGTTCAGCATTTAAACTAACCTGTCGCGATGAACGCGGCGTAGTGGTTACACTTATTGCCGATAATTATTACGGGTATTCCAAGAAAGAGATAAAAACACAAATCAGCTATTCGGCCAACCTGTATGGTTTGGTTGAAGAAGAACATGCCGGTGGCGCTATTGCTTTCCCGCGCGGAAATATGAGCGACAGTGTTTTTGGAACCAATTTCACCAAAAAATTCGATCAGCCTTATTCGTTCGATGAAGCGAAAAAACTGCTGGGCAACCGCATCGAGGTACAGGAAGGAAATTATGCCATCGATAAAAGATATCCGGATGTGGTTTACATTCCTGAAAACGCCGACATTGATGTGGAGAAAAGTTCGGTAAGCTGGAAATACAAAAACAAAGACTACAGCCTGAAACTGTCGCCAAATAAAGTTTACGTTCATCCTACCGGGCATAAATTTCAATTGGTAAAACATCCAACACAAGCTATGTGGCGTATTATCGACACCGCACCGGAAGGAATGTTCTGCCATAAGCCAAGCACGGTTTCCGGAGGTGGAAAATCCGAGATCTCAAAATCGATGCAAAATGCCATTAAATATGGTTCGTTTTATATCGAAAACCTGGAGCAGGTTGAAAACATGGTGGATGAAATCATTAACAAAGATTATTCGAACCGATGGAAAGAGGTGCGCCCCGATGCCGATCCGTCGCGTTCGTTCCTGAGCAAAGAACGTACGTTGGGATCGGCTGTGAAATTATTAACGCCATCCGATCAGTACAGCGACGAATACAATAAATTTCTGAAAGATTTGCCCGACAATGTTCGCACACTGGCCTTTTTTGTTAAACGCCACTACCGCGGTAATGAAGAGAGAGGATTAAAATGGCGCGAATTATTTAATGTTGAAATAGTAAATGGCCGCCCCGGAAATGTGTTGCGATACAAACACAACCCGATTGTAGCCAGTTATGTACGCATTGGATTTAACGAAGAAGGACGCTGGTATTTGCATAAACTGCGTTCGGATTTTGTACCGTCGATGAAAATTCAAACTGAGGATGATATTTCGGCAACTATTACAGTACCGTCAAACCGCCTGAAGGATTTGAATGCGGAATACAATAACCCAAGCGTAAAACTGGTTGCCAATTGCGAGAGCTATTTATTTCAGCGTCCTGATGAAGCAGTAATCAGAGGTTACGATAAGGAAGCAGAAAAGGAAATTGTGGATAATAACACCTTCCTGACGAATTACGAGCCGCTAACCCGCGAGAATGCTATCGAACTGATTGACGAGGCGATTAGTTTCGAGAAATATACCAAACCGGTTAAAAACTTTATTAAAGAGGTGGCTGAAAGCGATAGCGATAACTACTTTGTTACACCTTCGCATCCGAGAATTGTGGACGGCGAGCCAACAAAGAACCCTCGTTACCTGCAACGCAACATATTTAAGGAGGAAACACAAGACTCGTACCTCGGTGAAATTGGTGTGCGCTTGTTCCGAAAAATAAAGGACAAAGATCCGGTGGTTTGGCCTGTTAACGCCGTATTGCCCGGACGAAGAAACAATCCTGTCGATAAAAAAGCCGGAATTCGCCCGCTGGCAGTTTATAATCCGATTCATTACCAGGAGCTGCCTGAGTTGTTTATGGATTTTGTGGCAAGTATTACCGGAAAATCGCCATCAACCACCGGTGCCGGATTGGAAGGAGCGCTAACCAAAGGGCCGTTTAACATGCTGGTGCCAACCACCGACCTGAACAACGCCTTGTTGTCGTATATTCTTACCGAATACCAGGGATTTAGTTCGGCAGCAGGTTATATTGGCTCGGAAAACCGTTTTGACCACGATATCAGTATTCTTATTCCTGAAATTTGGGCACGTTTGGTGCCTGAAGATCGCGATCCGAAAAAACTGATTGAAAATGGCTGTTTGGAAAAACTGGAGGACTTTGAATACAAAGGACAAAAAGTACTGGCCAGCCGTTTGGGCTACCGGATTACCAAAAACTTCGCTTTCCGTTGTATGAACCGCTTGTTCGACGAGCCGCTGGCGGTATTTAACGAGCGCATGTTAAAGCCCGAGCTTCAGGGAATGGACGATTATGTTGACGGCATAAACAACATTACCGAAGCGATGCAACGTGCCGCGCTGCCATTCTTCGAAGATGGAAGCGTTGAATCTGCTATTCCGCCGCTGAAAGTGTTGCTGCATGTTATGGCTTATGGCCATTTCGAAGGCAAAGATATCAGCGATCCGGAGCTGCGTAAACTTTTCGAAAGGGAAGAGGTGCTAAAAAGCGACTGGTATAAAGCCCGCCTGAAACTGAAGCAAGAGAGGGATATGGCATTCCTTGTGGAGCAAATTGCTTACTTGCAGGAATTTAAAAACAACGAAAACAATGCTGTGCTGGTTGCCGAAATGGATATTGATGGGCGCATTGCGAAGGCTAAAGAGCACCTGAAATATGTTGAGTCGAACCAATACCTGAAAGACCTGGTTGGTACTATTGGTGCCGATCCGCTGTGTAAATAAGACGTAGATACATAAAGCCAAATAGTGAAGGTTCCGTTTGTTGATTCGAACGGAACCTTTTTTTGTGCCTTTCTTGTAAACATTTGCGCTGCACTGCCGGTTGTTATTCAATAATTAAACGCTGTTAACTAAATAAACAATAGAAATGAACTCAAGAAAACTCTCGATCATTACCGGAGTCAGTTATCTGATCATATTTTTTGCGGCCATATTTGCCAATTTTGTTATGTTGGAGTCTCTCAAACAAAACCCGCTTGAAACGATCCGGCTTAATCATATGGCTGTGCGCTTTGGAATATTGGCATTTTTAATCACCGCCTTATTCGATGTGGTAGTTGCCTGGGGGCTTTTTAATTTATATCGCAAGCACCAATTTACACGTTTAAGCACCTATTTTCGGTTGATGCATGCCGCAATTATGGGAGTTGCTGTTTTTGCACTGGTGCTTACGTTGAATTTGGATTCGGCAAATGAGATTTTGTACCAGGTAAATGTGTTTGAAATAATCTGGCTCATTGGTTTATTCTTTTTTTGCGCACACCTGATTTTACTCTCAACTATTATTAAAAAGCCTAAGTGGATTGCAGTATTTCTTACCGTTGCCGGAATTATGTATATGGTTGATACAGCAGCACATTTTCTATTGCCCAATTATGCCGAATTGGCCGGAGTATTCCTGGCTTTGGTGGCTGTGCCAAGTATATTTGGCGAAATGGCATTTACGGTTTGGTTGCTTGTAAAAGGCGGAAAGGAAAATTGGAATTAGATTACTAAGAGATTGATGGAAGATTGAATTGGATTGTCAAATTGTTAAACTGATAAATTGTAATTCATACTCATCTGCTTGTGCTGTTTCTTTGTGAAACTTCGTGTTTCTCTTTAGTGGAATATTTTAGCATGGAACTATGGATTTAAGATGGAAGGGAGGTGTTTAAAATCCGGCAGCTTGCCCGTCTTTTCTCGATTCGGATGCTCCGTAATACACTCTGTTTCCCTTGTCCCACATAATGGCCTGGTAGCCGCCGTACGGGCCAAGTGCATATCCAATCCGGTGTCCTTTGCTCATTAATTCGCGAATGGTTTGGTATTCAAAGCCACTCTCTAGCGAAACGCGACCGCCGTCATTCATTTTTTCACCTGTTGGCTGGCTCGAGCCGTCGTGGCTGATTCGTGGTGCATCACCGGCTTCCTGCAGGTTCATGCCAAAATCGATCAGGTTGCAAACAATTTGCACGTGTCCCTGTGGTTGCATGGCACCGCCCATTAATCCAAAGCTGATGTAGGGTTCACCATCTTTTGTAATAAATGCCGGAATAATAGTATGAAAAGGGCGTTTGTGCGGTTCGTAAACATTCATGTGGCCTTCTTCCAATGAAAACAATTCACCACGATCCTGAAGAATAAAACCCAATTTTCCGGGCGTCATTCCCGAACCCATGCCGCGGTAGTTACTTTGAATAAGCGAAACCATATTGCCATCTTTGTCCGCGGTCGTCAAATAGATCGTATTTCCTTGTTCCAGCTCGCCGGCAGGATAGGAGCGGGCTGCACGGTTTTCATCGATTAATGCCGCTCTTTCTTTTCCGTATGCTTTCGAGATCAGTTCTTCAATCGGCAAATTATTGAAATCCATGTCGGAATAATATTTCGCGCGGTCTTCGTAGGCCAGTTTTTTGGCTTCAATAAAAAGGTGCATGTATTCCGGAGAGCCAAAGCCCATGCTTGCAATATCGTAGTTCTCCAGGATGTTCAGCATCTGTAGCACGGCTGTTCCCTGTCCGTTTGGCGGAAGCTCCCAAACGTCGTAACCCCGGTAATTGGTAGAAATAGGCTCCACCCATTCTGAATGATGATCTTCAAAGTCTTTCATACTTAAAAAACCTCCCTGTTCGCGCACATATTTTACAATCTTCTCGGCTATTTCTCCTTTGTAAAATACATCGCGACCTTGTTCTGCAATTAGTTTAAACGTGTTGGCGAGGTATGGATTCTTAAATATTTCACCTTTTTTAGGCGCTTTTCCATCGGGCATGAAAATTTCTTCAAAACCCGGGTATTGACTTAAAAAGGTACTGCGCTCCCAGTAGTAGGCAATAAGTTCAGTTAGTGGAAATCCATTCTCGGCATAAGAAATGGCGGGGTTGAGGACTTCTTTCATCGGCAGACTGCCAAATTTATTGTGTAGCTCAAACCAGCCGTCAACACACCCCGGTACTGAAATTGGCAGTAGTCCGTACGACGGTATTTTTTCATAACCATTTTGCTTGAAATAATCGAGCGTTAATTCATAAGGCGAGCGCCCGCTGGCATTTAAGCCGTATAGTTTTTTTGTTTTAGCATCCCAAACAATGGCAAACAAATCGCCGCCCATGCCGTTTCCGGTGGGTTCAACCAGCCCCAAAACAGCGTTGGCAGCAATGGCTGCATCAATGGCATTTCCGCCGGCTTTTAAAATGTCAATTGCCGCTTGCGTGGCCAAAGGCTGGCTGGTACATGCCATCCCGTTTTGTGCGATTACCTCGCTGCGGGTGGCAAACGTGAGGCCGGTTATGCGATCTTGTGCAAATAGTGGAACTGCTAAAAGAATTGATAAAAGTGATAGCGCTATTTTTTTCATATTGCGATAGAATGATTTATACACCCAGGTTATAACGAAAGCTCTAATCTCAGCGGGGTTAGTTCCCCGAAGCTCTGCTTCGAAAATAATTTTAAATTTGTTATGTGAGCGAATTTATTCATAAGAGTCATAATGTTTCCGTACTTCTTTACCATTTTGTATGTCCAGCTAAGTACAGGCGAGTCGTTTTTGACAAAGAGGTTGATGAAAGTTTGAAACAAATATGTATTGAAATCTCGAAGCGTTTTGAAATTCTTTTTATTGAGATTGGTACAGATAACGACCACGTTCATTTTTTGATACAAAGTGTTCCAATGTTGAGCCCAACTAGAATCATTCAGACAGTAAAAAGTATTACAGCGAAACAAATTTTCAAGCTTCATCCAAAAGTCAGGCAGCAACTGTGGGGAGGAGAATTTTGGACAAAAGGGTTTTATGTTAGTTCGGTTGGAGCTCATGGTGATGAAGATACAATTCAAAGATATGTACAAGCACAAGGAAGACAAAAGGAATATCAGAAACTGCATGTTCAGCAACTTAGCTTATTCTGATACCTCGTCAGCTCTGCTGCGAGGTAGTTCATTTTAAGAAAATTTTATTGCATCAATTTCTTGTTTATTCACGCTAAACTATGAACTTTAAGCCCTGAACGATAACTGAAGTATGGAAAGATTTCTCTCGCAATGCGCTAAATTTATTTATCAAAAACATCAAAACGAGTTAAAAGATTTGTGTGTGGTTTTTCCGAACCGAAGAGCCGGCGTATTTTTTACTCATTATCTGCAGAAAACGGTTGATGGAGCGGCGATTGGCCCCAATACAACCACGATAAATGAATTGATGGCATCGTATTCGACCATGCAAAAAGGTGAGAAACTGCAGCTGATTTCTTTGCTTTACGATGTATTCCTGAAACACACGAAGACCACTGAAACCTTTGATGAATTTTACTTTTGGGGCGAAATTCTGCTGGCCGATTTTAACGACATCGATCGCTACCTGGTAAATGCAAAAGACCTCTTTACCAACGTTTCTGATTTAAAAGAAATCGAATCGGTTTTTGATTACCTCACCGATGAGCAGAAAAAGGCGCTGGAGCAGTTCTGGGGAAGTATGGCTGTGGTTGACAAAAAAGGGTTCAAGGAAAAATACATATCGATTTGGGATAAACTGTATCCTGTTTACCAGGATTTTAAAAAGCAACTGGCCGAAAAGCAATTGGCTTACCCCGGAATGCAGGATCGGGAAGTGGCTGAAAATCTTGATGATAATGAAAAAAGTTTCCCGTACAAAAAATATTATATCATAGGGTTGAATGCACTGAATGCCTGCGAAAAACGATTTTTTAAACATCTGCAAGCCTTAGGGAAGGCGGAATTTCTTTGGGATTACGATGAGTCATATCTCAACGATCAGCAAAATGAAGCCGGTCATTTCCTGCGAACAAACCTGGTGGAATTTCCACAACCCGACGATTTTGAATTGGATACTACGCAGTTTAACCATTGGAAAAACATGAAAATGGTGGCAGTTTCGTCGGTTTACGGGCAGGCACAGCAGATTCCGAATTTTCTGGATGAAACAAAAAAATCGTACAAAAAAGAGTTTGACAATACGGCGATAGTTCTGGCCGATGAAAGTTTGTTGTTTTCGGCGCTGGGAGCGGTGCCTGCAAATATCGACAAGGTAAATGTTACCATGGGGTATTCGGTACGAAATTCGGTGGTTTACGGCTTTTTAATGTTGCTGGTAACTTTGCTGAAAAACAAACGAAAAGAAGGCGATAATTTCGTGGCCTATTACCGTTATGTAACCGATGTTTTGAATCATCAGTTGTTGGGTGAGACCGAAACCGATGCTTGCAAAGCATACATTAATCAGTTGAAAAATTATAACCGAATTACGGTGCCGCTTGCCGATATTGATTTCTCTCCATTGCACCAACAGATATTTACCCTGCCCGAAAAAACAGCGGATTACAGTTCGTACTTTTTAGATGTATTGGCTGCATTTTATGGTCATTTAAAAGATTCTGAGATTGACAATGCAATGCTTCTGGAATTGATCTATTCCATTTATCAAGCCATTGAAAAACTAAAAACAGTTGTTGATGATGTATTGAGTGAGCAACAGCGCGAAATTAGTGAGGCTGTTTATTTTCGATTGTTTTCGCAATATCTTGGACAGGTTTCTGTGGCTTTTGAAGGCGAACCACTGAGTGGAATGCAGGTAATGGGAATTCTGGAAACACGTTGTTTGGATTTTGAAAATCTGATCATTCTCGGACTCAACGAAAATAAATGGCCGCGAAAATTCACCGCTCCGTCGTTTATCCCGTTTAATATTCGTTTAGGGTTTGGCTTGCCGGGCATCGATGAGCAGGATGCTATGTATGCCTATTATTTCTATCGGCTTATTCAGCGCGCAAAAAATATAACTGCCACTTACAGCGTGGTGAAAGAGGGAATGGGAACAGGTGAACTCAGTCGTTACGGTTACCAATTGCAATACGATTCGGTGCATAAACCGGCAATGTTGAATCTCGATTTTTCGTTTTCTAATGATCCGGTTGAGGAAATTCGCATAAAAAGCTCGAAAGACATAGTGGCGAAATTGCTGGCTAATAATTCAGAGGATCATCCGCTTTCGCCAAGTGCCATTAATACTTACCTGAACTGTAAGTTGAAATTTTACTATCAATATGTAGTGCGCTTGCCCGAGCCGGAAGAGGTAAAAGAAGAGATTGACGGTGTTGTTTTTGGGAATATTTTTCACGATACGCTGGAAGAGTTGTACAAGCCGTATATAGGTAGAGTCGTTGAGAAAAGTAATATCGAGAAAATTCAGAAAGACCGTGTTTGGCTGGAGAATGAGGTGACCAAACAAATTGCCATACATTATTTGAAAAAGAAACTTCCACTTAAAGGCGAAATAAAGCTGGAGGGGAAAACTTTGCTGATTTTCGAAAATGCCATAACCTATTTACGTCAGCTCTTAAAAATTGACAAAGAAATGGCTCCATTTACTGTTGTTAGTTTGGAGCAGCGCTACAAACGATGGATAAATGCCGGCGAGAATAAAATATGTGTTGGAGGTATGATCGACCGGGTTGACCGTGCTGATGGCATAACCCGCGTGCTCGATTATAAAACCGGTAACGTAAAGACAACCAGATTTTCGAAAGTTGAAGATCTTTTTGTACGTGATGCGAAAGATCCCAAAAAGGAGATTTTGCAGGCTTTGATTTATTCGTGGGGATTAGCCACGGAAACCAATGCAGCAGAAATTCAGGCGGCCATTTATCCGTTGCGCAGTTTATTTTCCGAGAATTTTACGGCAGCGGTAAAAATGAATTACAAAGACTTTTTCTTTGACGAAGTAGCTGAAGAATTTGAGGAGGAGTTGGCCGGATTGGTTTCAGAGATCTTTTCGGAAGAAAACGAGTTTGCACAAACCGAACACGACAAAAAGTGTGAGTACTGCGCCTATCGCGGAATCTGCAGAAGGTTTTGAAAAAACTGAATATAAAGAGCCGGAATTGCTGAAAACTGTTTACTGATACTGTCAACTAATAAACGGCCAGCCAGTCAAAAATCTTTTCCGTTTTACGATAAATACTTTCGTAATCTTCTTTATCGTCGTATTCAAGTGTAATTGTTGGGATATTACGCTCAACTCCGCAGTAAGTTCCAAATGATCCCGGAGTAGGGTAACCCAAATCTGCAATTACCGGATATTCACAGAATTCAGCTATTTTCTCAGCCAGTACTTTTGCCGGGCCATCGTAGTTTACGCATTTTAACGGGGCATGCAATGTAAGAATGATGTCGGGTTTTAATTCTTTCAATAATTCGGTCATCTGCCGGGTTATAAGTTCCGAACCGGCATGTGTTCCCGAGTAAAATTCATCTTTTTCCGTTTCAATCCAGTTTTTTGTTGGATAGTTGCGGTTCAGATCAACTCCATTATGGTTTCCACGTACACCGCGTTCTTTCCCCCATGGATTTAAGCAGGGAATAAAATTCAAGTGGTTAGTGACATTTTCAAAGTTAGCGCTCTCGAGATATCTCTTGATCACATATTCGCCTTGAGGTTCTTCGCCATGAAAAACACCAATTATTAGTATTGTTTTAGCAGTTGTTTGTTTCGAGGGTTTCTTAATTAATTCGATTGTGTTGGTTGTTGTATCGCTCATTGATTATTCTTCTCCCAGATACTTTTTGTAAAGGTCGGGGCGTAACTTTTTAGTACGCTCAATGGCCTGGTCGTGTTTCCAATCGTCAACCAGTTTGTCGTTTCCACTAAGCAAAACTTCGGGCACTTTCATGCCTTTATATTCTGCCGGACGTGTATAAACCGGTGGGCTTAACAGGTGATCCTGGAACGAGTCAGTAAGAGCCGATGTTTCGTCGGAAAGCACTCCGGGCAAAAGGCGAACAATTGCATCCGTTATTATTGCAGCGGCCAATTCGCCACCGGTTAGTACAAAATCGCCCACCGAAATTTCCTTGGTGATATAAGTGTCTCTGATTCGCTGATCAATTCCTTTGTAATGTCCGCAAAGAATGATTAAATTTTTCTTTAGCGAGAGTTTATTGGCTTCCTGCTGATCAAAAACTCCTCCGTCGGGTGTAGTGAAAATTATCTCATCATAATCGCGTTCGGCTTTTAATGTTTCAATAGCTTTTTCAATGGGTTGAATGGCCATTACCATGCCTGCACCCTTGCCAAACGAATAGTCGTCAACTCGTCGGTGTTTGTCTTCCGAAAAATCGCGTAAATTATGAATATGTATTTCTGCCAATGCTTTATCCTGCGCGCGTTTTATAATAGAATGTTTAAACGGACTTTCAATAATTTCGGGCAAAACTGTTATGATATCGATCCTCATTTCTGGAAAAATTTTGCGCAAAGGTAACAATATTTTCAGCTTTGATTACTGTTGGTTATATATCCATTAAACCATGTACTCTGCCATATTTGCATGCTGCAATTACAAAAGCAGTCAATATGGCATTACTTGAGGGCTCAGAAATGACAAGACCGGTAGGAAAAGTTTGTTGGAACAGGAATTGATTTATGGCATGCAGTAATTTGAAAACAAAATTTTAACAACAGAATTAAAAATATTAGGAGGAAAAGTCATGAATTTAGTAAGATTTGAAAACCCACGTTACAATGTAAACAGAACTTTAGTTGATGAATTATTCAACAATTTCCTGAGAAATGATTACCACGAAAACTATGTAAATACCTGTGGTACATCGCCGGCAACCAATGTTTTTGAAACAGAAAAAGAATTCAAAATTGAAGTATTGTTGCCAGGTTTTGTAAAAGAAGATCTTCAGTTGAATGTTCACAAAAATGTATTGACTGTTAAGGTTGAAAAAGAAGAAAAAGAAAACAACGAGGTTTATAAATATGCACACCGCGAGTTTGGCGCCAAAAATTTCGAGAAGAAATACCGTTTGCCAAAATCGGTTGATGCAGAAAAGATTAGCGCGAAATTTGAAAATGGAATTTTGAACATCGAACTTCCGAAAAAAGAAGAAGCACTTGAGAAAGAGCCCGTTGAAATTAAAGTATCATAATTGGTTTTAAGAGGAAAGGTTATAACGCATAAGCCTGTTTTCGTGAAATACGAAGGCAGGCTTTTTGATGTGTTTGTGGTAGAGTGGTTTTTCTGTAAACAATTGAAAGTATTGATGAATTGTAAAATAAAATGGCTGGAACCAATCAATTCTGGTTCCAGCCATTTTTATATAAGAGACAATTAATTATTCTTCAAAACAATATAAACTTTCAAATCCTCTTAAAATAAGTTGTTTATCAACAAAAACAGGCGACGCGTGAAAATCGTCATCCAGTTTGTTTGAAGCCAGGATTTCAAAAATCTCACCAGCTTTAATAACTAAACAGATTCCTTTAGCGGCAATGTAAATTTTACCATCGGCCCCGGAAGGAGATGAGAAAATAGTGCTTATTCCTTCCAGTCTTTCTTTGGAGTAATTTACGCTTCCGTCTTTGGCATCCAAACAGGTTATAACTCCATTGTTTGCACGCAAAAAATAAAGTTTTCCATCCATGAGCAGAGCACATGGTGTATAGGGTGTATCCTGGTTGTATTCCCATATTATTGCGTCAGTTCCGGTGATGTCGCCACTGGCTTTTGTCAAATCAATTGCCTGCAAAGCTGCTCCTCTAAAGCCACTCGTTACATACAGCATGTTATTTTCAACCATTGGTACCGGAATTACATTGCCAGTCATTCCGGTTGACGACCATAAAACGTTTCCATTCTCATAATCGTAGCTCCGAATTCCCGTTGTTGCACTGGTTATTACCTGGGTTTTTCCGTTTGCTTCTACAACAAAAGGTGTCGACCAGCTGGTGGGTTCGTCGCGTTCCATTTTCCAAATGTCGTTCCCGTTTTTTTTATCAACACAATATATCCATGAGTCACCTTCGTGGTCCCATTGTATAAAAAGCCGGTCTTTGTAAAGGTACGGCGACGCACCATCGCCAAAGTTCATGCGCTTTTCCATGGTGCCAAAATCGCGTTTCCAGATAATATTCCCGTCAAAATCAAGGCAGTAGAGTCCAAACGAACCGAAGTAGGCATAAATCATTTCGCCGTCGGTACAGGGTGAATTCGAGGCCCAGCTGCTTAATTCATGTATTTTGCCCTGAGGAAGATCTGTGGCGACAGTTTTCTCCCAGATAATACTACCATCGTTTCGGTTCACCAGAATTACGTTAAAGTTATGTTCTACGTTGGGTGACACTTGCGGATCGATAGATGAATCAGTTGGAACAGCTGTTAAAATTATGATTTTGTCCTCGTAAACAATTGGGGTGGCGTTTCCTCTGCCGGGTATTGAGGTTTTCCATTTCAGGTTTTTGGTTTCGCTGAAATCAACCGGGGGATTTGCTTTTACAGCCACGCCGTTACCCAGTGGGCCGCGCCATTGCATCCAGTTATCTTCGGCCTTGGGTTGTGCTTTGCTCGTTGAAACAGCAAAAAGAAAAAGAAGAGAAAATAGAAAGATTTGAGATTTCATGGTGGAAATTTTGGTTTATTTTGATTTTGACTGAAAATACACTTTTTAGTTTAAAGCCCTAATCGCTTTCTACCTCAAAGCTGTTTACGGTTTCAAATTGCCAGATCTCTACCACTTGCGAAACCGGAATTTCGTAAGGCGAATAATTTCGGTTTAACGAAACCAGTAAAAACTTTTTGTCCTCTAAACGTTTGTAAACCAGTTTGAAAACCATGCCTTCATCTCGTGTTACAATAATGCAGGCTTTGCCATCTTTTATGCTGCTCCAGTCTTCTGTAAACGAACAGGTTACCCACGAGCCTTCTTTTATGGGCAACATCGAATCGCCCAGAATTTGGAAAGTGCGATACGTTTTATCTTCCGGCAAAAACGGAAGCTTGAACTTGGGCAGCGACGCAATAAAATCCAGATCGCCGTAACTGTTAGTATAACCGGCCTGTGCTTTTACCGGAACCATTTCAATGTTTTCTTTGCCCTCTTTATCTACCGAGATCGTCAGAAGCCGAAGCTTTCTTCCGGTAACATCCACATCAAATCCTTTTTCGATCTGCGAAAGTTGTTCTTCCGACAAAACTTCCAGCCGGTATTTAATCAACGCATCAAGCGATACATTAAAATACTCCGACATTTTTATAAGCACCGGAAAAGGCGGCTGCACATTTTTCTCGTAGCCCGAAAGGGTAGTGCGCGTTAATCCAAGCTCTGTTGCCAGGTCCATTTGCGATTTCCTGCGGCGTTTTCGTAAGAATTTCAGGTTTTGTGCGAAATGCATAGTTCGTTGTTTTTAGTAATTGAAAGATTGCTTCAGTCGTGAAGCCTCCTCCTTGCCAATGACAGAATTAATTTACATTCTGACAATTTACTACTTCCATGTTTAGTTCTTTTGCCAATTTGTTTACTGTTCTCATTTTATTTATCATTATTTGTTCTTCATATAGTTGTACTCCTTGTTCTGCATAGTCAAGCCCTTTTACCATTACGCGCCAGTAAAGGACTGCCAGTTTTCGGGCCATTGCCTTTATTGCTATTCTTGGACCTTTTCGCCCACGTAATCGTCTTCCAAATGAGCCTATTGCAATGTCTTTACTGTTTATAAGTCCCTGAGCAATTACCCTAAAAATCTGCCCTGCCTTTGGTCTGCCTTTTTTCTTTACATTTCGTCGCATTTTTCCAGAGCTATGCTGCCCCGGAGACAGTCCCAACCAGCTTGTAAAATGTTTTTCACTTGGCCACCTTGTTAAATCAGGACCGGTTTCTGCCAATAATTGCATCCATGTATAATCGGTAATACCTGATATTAAGGTTGCATCGTTGCCATTAAAAATATTCAACAGGTTTGGGCCAAGCCTTTCAACGTTTGGTTTGTGGTGACGTACTGCTTTACGTTTTTTTTTAGATCCTGACCTTTGCCTGATTCACCAAGCCTGTTGATTACAACATTTATTTTGCTATCACATTCATTAATTTGTTGCAAACAAAAGTTATATCCATCATAAGCCTGTTTTAGCGCAAATAATCCGGCATCGGTATACTTGCCTTGCAGAGCTTTTATAACCAAATCCTTTTTCTTACTGAGAACACTACGGTGACACAAGCTAACCAGTACCTGCTTGTCCCGTTCTCCATTTAGGATTGCTTCTATTATTGCCAGCCCACTTGCCCCGTGTATCTGGCTCAAAACTTCTTTAAGCCTGATATTCATTAACGTTAATGCCTTTTGCATCTGATTGATGTACATCGCCGAAGAGTTGATGTGGTCTTCCCGTAATCGCAGATAGCTTCTTAACTCTTTTATGTCAGCATCAACAACAAGGCACCGGTTTAACAAGCCATGGCTATGTAGTTGTAGGATCCACTGACAATCTTTTACGTCGGTTTTTCGGCCTGGAACTTGTTTGGTTTGGCGACCATCCACCAGCCAAACATCGATACCGGCTTCTTCCAGAATGTCGTATAAAATCACCCAGTAAACACCGGTGGCTTCCATCGCAACTGTTTCAACTTTATGTCCGACCAAATAGTCCCGTAATTTGTAAAAATCTTCGGTAAAAGTTAAATGGCTTACTACCGGCTGCCCCTCTACGGCTGTAAAAACTTTTTTGGCACCAATATCGATGCCCGCTGCATTAGTCCTGATTTTTTCCATCTTTTTTAAATCTTAATTTTACTAATGCCCACACCCAAAAGGGCAAATTGACTATATGTCGGCAGGCTGCCATTCGGACATATTTGAAAAATCAAACAGTACCACTCATTATGCCTCAATCTTTTGGAACCAAACTCGCAAACAGGTTTAAAACACTATACAAAGAACGGTCAAACTGTGCAGGCTTGCTGCTAAGTTCGGTATATCTACTGTCATTACCTCATTATGCCCATTAAAAATGGGTGGACTCTCGCAATGACTCATTAAATCAGAACGGAGGGGAGTTTGGGCGCGGCTTTGCCGCGCCCAAACTCCCTATGCACTATTCAAATTACGTCATTGCGATCCGCCAGCCAGCGGAGAAGCAATCTTTTCTTCCTACTTTTCCTTCCAAATATAATAAAAAATGACTAAATTATAGTCGAAAAATTGACGAAAATATCGACATCTTGAATCGAAATATTGTACATATTGATCTGGACACCTTTTTTGTGTCGTGCGAAAGGCTGATGAACCGCGAGTTGATTGGTAAACCGGTGTTGGTCGGAGGTACCAGTGGACGGGGAGTAGTGGCGGCCTGCAGTTACGAAGCGCGGCAATATGGCGTACATTCGGCCATGCCCATGCAAATGGCCCGCCGGCTTTGTCCCGAGGCTATTGTGGTAAAAGGAAACAGCTCCATTTACAGCAAATTCTCCGATGAGATAACGGATATTATTAAAGAGGAAGCACCGCTTTACGAAAAATCATCCATCGACGAGTTTTATATTGATGTAAGCGGAATGGACAAATTTTACGGCTGCTACAAATGGGCGCAGGAGTTGCGTCAGCGCATTATCGATCAGACGCATTTGCCTATTTCTTTTGGGTTATCGACCAATAAAACGGTATCGAAAGTGGCTACAGGCGAGATAAAACCCAATGGTTATCAGCAAATTGAATACGGGCATGAAAAAGAGTTTCTGGCACCGCTGCCGGTAAAAAAAATCCCGATGGTGGGCGACCAGACTTACAAAATGCTGCTGAGCATGGGAATCCGTTATGTGAAAACCATCCAGGAGATGCCTATCGAGCTGATGGACAAAGTGATGGGGAAGAACGGCATTGTGCTGTGGAAAAAGGCACAGGGAATCGATAATTCGTTGGTGGAGCCTTATCACGAGCGGAAATCCATTTCCTCGTCGCTGACTTTTGAGAAAGATACTATTGATGTGCAGGCGCTGAAAAACCTGCTGCTGGCCATGGCTGAGAAACTGGCTTTTTACCTGCGCAACGGAAATAAACTAACGTCGTGTGTTACGGTAACCGTGCGTTACTCCGATTTCGATACCCGCACCCGCCAAAAGCGCATTCCCTACACCTCGCTCGATCATACGCTAATTCAGACTACGATGGAGCTTTTCGATCAGTTGTACACGCGCCGGGTTTTGGTGCGGCTGGTGGGTGTGCGTTTTAGTCATTTGGTGGGCGGAAGTTACCAGATGAAACTGTTTGAAGACGATACCAAACTGATAAATCTGTACCAGCGCATGGATAAGATCCGGAATCGTTATGGGCAAAATGCCGTGCAACGGGCCTCAACACTGGGAACCCGCGGAATCGGACAGATGGCAAATCCGTTTAACGGCCAGCCACCGGTAATTCCGGCACACCGGAGGATGTGAATTAAGTGATGATGATTAACGATTTAAGAATAATGAAGGAAAAAATGATCAGTGAGTAGTCGCAGTGTTCAGAACCAATGGCTAGTGACCAGTGACTGGAAACTGATTTAGGCATTCTCGCATTAAAGCATTTACGCATTGTTTATGTTACTAAACAGCCATACCTATTACAGCTACAAATTCGGCACACTTTCCATCGACGAGTTGATTGATGAAGCGATTGGAAAAGGCTACAATTCGCTGGTGTTGACCGATATCAACAATACTTCAGCCACCATTGATTTTATCCGCCGCTGCGAAGGAAAAGATCTGCGTCCGGTTGTGGGCATCGATTTCAGAAATGGCGCACAGCAGCAATATATCGGCATTGCCCAAAATAACAGTGGTTTTCAGAAGCTGAACGAGCACCTTACAATGCATTTGCACGAAGAAGCTGATTTTGCAGAACGGGCTCCGGAAATGGAGGACGTGTATTTTATTTACCCGGTTGGGAAAGTACCTCCAAAACTGTTGCACGAGAATGAATTTATCGGTGTAAAACCAACGCAGATAAGTAAAATATTTGGCGACTTGCGAAACCACCGGGAAAAACTGGTTGTGTTGCAGTCGGTCACTTTTCGCAATAAACGCGATTTTAATATCCACCGGCTTTTGCGTACGATGGACAACAATACGTTGTTGAGTCGCCTGCCTAAAAGCGAAGAAGCCAGTCCGGATGAGATTATGTTTCCGCAGGAAAAAATCAGGGAGGTATTTCGCGATTTTCCGGATATTATTGAAAATACACAGCGTCTGATTAACAGTTGCACCATTCATTTTACCTTTAAAAAAGCCAAAAACAAAAAATGTTTTACCAACTCACCCGAAGAAGATTTTGAATTGCTTACAAAACTAGCGAACAAAGGATTGAAATATCGATTTGGCAGTCCTTCGGAGGCTGTGGTTGCAAGAATGGAGAAAGAGTTGCAGGTGATCCGGCAGATGGATTTTGCCTCGTATTTTCTTATTAACTGGGACCTGGTGGAGTACGCCCGCCGCGAAGGTTGTTACTATGTAGGGCGGGGAAGTGGCGCCAACAGTATGGTGGCCTATCTGCTGCGGATTACCGATGTCGATCCCATTGAACTGGACCTGTATTTCGAGCGCTTTATCAATCCATCGCGGCAAAGTCCGCCCGATTTTGACATTGATTTTGCCTCGCGCGACCGCGATCATATTACCCGCTATATTTTCGACCGGCACGGCTGGAATCACACCGCACTGGTGGGAACCTACATCACTTTCCAGTACAAATCAGTAGTTCGCGAGCTGGGAAAAGTGTTTGGTTTGCCTACGCACGAAATTGAAAAACTGCAAAAGGTAAAAGATTTCAGCAGTCTTGATGATATTGGGAAACTGGTATTGCAGTACAGTAAACTGATTCACGGTTTTCCGAGCCATTTGAGTGTGCACTCCAGCGGTATTCTTATTTCCGAGGAGCCGATTAGTGCGTACTCGGCAACGATTATGCCGCCAAAAGGTTTTCCAACCGTTCATTTTAGTATGCTCGAAGCCGAAGACATTGGTTTTGCTAAGTTCGATATTTTGGGGCAGCGTGGTTTGAGTAAAATTCAGGATGCCATTCAGCTGGTGCAGGAGAATGCCGGTGCCGAAATCGATATTCACGACCTGAAAACGTTTAAGGAAGACCCGCAGATAAAAGAGCTGCTGAAGCATGGAAATACCATCGGTTGTTTTTATGTGGAATCGCCGGCCATGCGCATGTTGCTAACCAAACTGGAGGCCGACGATTACCTGCGTTTGGTGGCGGCCAGTTCCATTATTCGCCCGGGTGTGGCACAAAGTGGAATGATGCGCGAGTACATTTTGCGTTACCGCGACCGCAGTCGTTGTGTGGCGGCTAAAGCCGAAGCACCGGCACTTTATAATTTACTGAAAGAAACCTATGGCGTGATGGTGTACCAGGAGGATGTAATAAAAGTGGCTCACCTTTTTGCAGGTCTCACGCTGGCCGAGGCGGATATTTTGCGCCGCGGCATGTCGTGGAAATTCAAACAGCGCAACGAATTTGGAAAGATCAAAGATAAATTTTTCTCCAATTGTGCCGAACGTGGTTATGCCCACGATTTGGTAAAACGTGTGTGGGAGCAGATCGAGAGTTTTGCCAATTACGCCTTTTCCAAGGGGCACTCGGCGTCGTATGCGGTGGAGAGTTTCCAGGCGCTGTTTATAAAGGCGTACTATCCGTTGGAATATATTGTGGCAACCATCAATAACGGCGGCGGTTTTTACCGCACCGAATTGTATGTGCATGAGGCGCGCATGCACGGGGCAACCATTTTTCCGCCCTGTGTTAACCGCAGCGAAAAACAAACCGTGATTGACGGAAAAGTTATTCATCTTGGCCTGGGATTTTTAAAAAGCCTCGAAACAAATACCATAAATACTGTTTTGAAAGAACGTTACCGTGGTGGTTACTACCAAAATTTACAGGATTTTCTGGAGCGCGTGCCCATTTCGCTGGAGCAGTTGAGTATTTTGATCCGGATTGGCGCCTTTAATTTTACCCGGAAATCAAAAAAGGAACTGTTGTGGAATGCGCATTTTATTCTGTCGAAATCGAAAAAGACTGCACCCGAACGAACTTTGTTTAAACAGGAAGTGAAGGAGTTTAAAATCCCGGAATTGTATTATCATCCGCTGGAAAATGCCTACGACGAAATTGAGTTGCTGGGATTTCCGGTTACCTGTTCACCTTTCCATTTGCTGGAAAATATGCCCTTGCCGCCAACCACTGCCGCCGATCTGCCTTTTCTGATCAACCAGAATGTAGCTATTGTGGGAAGTCTGGTGCATGTAAAGCGCACCCGCACCAACGATGGCAAAATTATGAGTTTTGGCGTGTTCATCGATTTAAAAGGGCACTGGATCGACACGGTTCAGTTTCCGGAGATTGCCGCGCGTTACCCTTTTTCGGGTGGTGGGTGCTACCTGATAAAAGGGAAAGTGGTGGAAGAATTTGGTTTCCTCAGTATCGAAGCCGCCGAAATCTACCGCCTGCCCAACGAGAATATGGAAGAACCATCGACACGGTTAAAGGCACCGGACAAAAGTAAGTTGCTAAGATCGAATGTTGCTGAGGATGCGAAATTGTTAAATTGATAAATTGTATTGTGTCTCAATAGTTTTGCGCCATGCTTTAGCTTGGCGACAATAAATAGAAGAACAAAATGGCTTTAGCCTTTAATTCAAAGTTAAAGGCTAAAGCCATTTATTATCACATCAACTAATCACCGCACTAAAGTACGGTGCAAAAAAAACTTTAATATCTCTTTGTGGCTTAGTGCCTTGGTGTTTAAAATAAACCACCAAGCCAAAAACCACTAATACTTTTACACATATCTTTTCCAATTCAAATTTCTTCTAACTACATTTGAATGGGAGATGAAATCTGCGAGAAACAATATGGAAAACCTGAAAATAACCATTATACAACCCGATATCATTTGGGAAAATGCTAAGGCAAACCTGGAAAAATATTCAGGAATGCTGGAAAACATCAAACAAACTGATGTAATCATTCTCCCCGAAATGTTTACCACCGGCTTTTCGATGCAGCCTGAAAAGTTAAAAGAGACAATGGATGGTGCATCGGTAAAATGGATGCAACAAATTGCTTCGGATAAAAATGCAGCACTTATTGGAAGCCTGATTATTGAAGAAGCAGGAAAGATATACAACCGTGCGATTTGGGTATTTCCTGAAGGTAAAATTGAAACGTACGATAAACGCCATTTATACAGCATGGGGCAGGAGCATTTGCATTATGCTTCCGGAAAGGACAAATTAATTGTTGAATACAAAGGTTGGAAATTCTGTCCACAAATTTGTTACGACCTCCGTTTCCCGGTGTTTGCGCGAAACCTCGAGGATTACGACGTTGTATTTTATATGGCCAATTGGCCTTCGGCACGGCATCATGTCTGGAAAAACCTTCTTATTTCCCGAGCCATTGAAAATCAGGCCTATTGTTTTGGCGTTAACCGCGTTGGCACGGATGGCATCGGTTTAAATTATTTGGGCGATTCAGGCTGCATTTCACCCAAAGGTTTTCCCGAATTTATGGGCGACTCTGAAAGCATTCAAACCTATAATATCTCTTATTCCGAATTACACAATTTCAGACAAAAATTCCCCCTGCTCAACGATCGCGATACTTTCTCAATTTTGTAAGATTCTCTTTTTACCCTCAATCTCATATTCTTTAAACTAAAATTATAGTTGTTTTAATGGTAAGTATATTAGCTGGTTATGATCTTGTAAATACAAATAACTAAATATTTAGTTTGAAAACTAATTTATTAGTTATACTTTTGCACACATAACGGATAACTGAATGACAGCCATAAGCAAATGTTGTTTTACTGCTAGTGAACGGTAATTTTTAAGTAATAACAAAATTTGATAATTATGGAATTGAAAAAAACACAAAAGGCAGACCTGGAGGGAAAAAGAAATACTTTTTTCTTAGTTGGTTTAGTAGTCGCACTCGGAACAATGCTAGCAGCATTTGAATGGACAAGCTCACCAAAGAAAGCAGATTCTCTGGGAATGATTCAGTCGCTTGAAATAGAGGAAGAAATTATTCCGATTACACGGGAACCGGAAGTAAAACCACCGCCGCCACCGCCACCACCTAAAGTAATAGAGGTGCTTAATATTGTTGACGACGATATTGAAATTGAAGATGAACTCATAATTGAGGACACCGAAGCTGATGACGAAACAATTATAGAGGTGCAGCCAATTGTTGAAAATATGGAAGAAGAAGAAGCGGCCGTTGATGAAATATTTGTGATTGTGGAGGAGTCTCCTGAATTTCCGGGAGGCACGAGGGCTTTGTACCAATACATCAATTCACATGTTCGTTATCCGGTAATTGCACAGGAAAACGGAATACAGGGAAAAGTATATGTAAAGTTTGTAGTTGATGAGCAAGGCAATGTAAATAATGCAGAAGTGTTACGTCCGGTAGATGCATCGCTGGATAAAGAAGCGCTGCGTGTGATAAACAGTCTGCCTCGTTTTAAACCAGGTAAACAGCGCGGAAAACCGGTTAAGGTGTATTACAATGCACAAATTACATTTAGGCTGGAGTAAGCAATTTAAATTTAACCATTAATAAAAAGAATTATGAAGAACTTTGTTTTGATTATTTTGGGTTTATTTCTGACAATCAATGTGTTTGCGCAGGATGATAAGGAAAACGTATTTGTGATTGTTGAAGATATGCCTGTATATCCGGGAGGAGAGGAGGCTCTTCGCAATGACATTGCAGCGTTGGTAAAATACCCGGTTGCTGCTAAAGAGAATGGAATTCATGGAAAAATTTACATTACTTTCGTTGTAAACGAAGAAGGTAAAATTGAAGATGCAAAAATAGCTCGAGGCGTTGATCCATCCCTGGATAAAGAGGCATTGCGCGTTATGAATGCACTGGATAAAACCTGGAAACCCGGCAAGCAAAAAGGTGTTGCTGTAAAGGTAAGTTATACCGTGCCCATTAACTTTGCCCTTGACAGAGAAGCCGCAAAAGAGGAAAAAACATCACACGGAGAAGGTGTTAACCAAGTATTTTTTATTGTTGAAGATATGCCCGAATTTCCGGGTGGAGACGAAGCTTTGCGCGAATATATTGCCAACTCAGTTACCTATCCTGATGTTGCAAAAAAAGATAAGATACAGGGCAAAGTGTATGTTACCTTTGTTGTGGAAAAGGATGGTTCAGTAGGTGAAACAAAAATAGCGAGAGGCGTAGATCCATCGTTGGATAAAGAAGCACTTCGTGTAATAAAAAATTTGCCCCTGTGGAAACCGGGAAAACAACGTGGTGAACCTGTTCGTGTTCAGTACACGGTTCCAATAAATTTTGCCTTAAACTAATCGCGTATATTTCAACTGTACCTAAAATGATAGTTTATTAACTAAATTTTTAGGTACAGTTTTTGTAGTTTAGCAGAAATCAAAAATAAACGAACAAAATGAAGGAACTTACCAAGGCCGAAGAACAGGTAATGCAGTTGCTCTGGAAACTGGAAAAAGCATTTGTTAAAGACATTATAGAAGAAATGCCTGAACCGAAACCCGCGTATAATACGGTTTCTACAATTGTGCGCATTTTGGAAAAGAAAGGTTTTGTGGGGCACAACGCCTACGGTAAAACTCATGAGTATTTTCCTCTCATTTCGCGAAAAGAATATACCCGTTCGTTTATGAAGAATTTTATGCGAAATTATTTTAGCGGATCGTTCCAAGAAATGGTTTCGTTTTTTGCCAAGGAAGACAACATGAGTTTATCGGAACTGGATGAACTGATGGAGGATGTGAAACGCGATATAGAAAACGAAAACCGGAACACCGATGAATAATTTGGTAAATTTTATTATCGAATCGGGAATAAGCTTGTCGCTACTGGCGCTTATTTACGTGCTGTTTTTACGGAAAGAAACATTTTTCCGTTTAAACCGGCTTTTCCTGCTTTTTTCCATTTTGTTTTCTGTACTTCTACCATTTTTGCATTTCCGGGTTTACGCACCACAATCAAATATGCTGGCCGAAGTTACCGTAACACCGTATCGGAATGTTTTAGAGGCGGTTACCATTTACGGACAAGATCTGTCCGGCGCAATGGTACAATCTATCAGTTCAAGCAAAATTATCATTCTTATCTATTTATTGGGATTGATATTTTTTCTAGGCAGAACAATTTTTCGGATCATTCAGATTTTACTGATCATCTCCAAAAATGAGATTCAATACATTGATAATTATCGTTTTGTGATGGTTGATAAAAAAATCAGCCCATTTTCGTTTTTGGGTTATATTTTTATCAATCCAAACAGGAGAAAAGAAGCCGGTTACGAAAAAATGGTGACCCACGAAATGGAACACATCAAACAGGGACACACATTTGATGTACTAATTCTTGAAATTCTTACTGTTTTTCAGTGGTTTAATCCGTTTATGTGGATGCTAAAACGTGCCATCCGCGAAAATCACGAATACCTGGCCGACCATGCGGTTCTTAACTCCGGAATAAGTTCGGCTCAGTATAAACAATTGCTTTTAAGTCAGGCAGTTGGTGTGCAGCTGGATATTGCCAATAATTTCAATTCATCGCTGATAAAAAAACGGATTCAAATGATTTCAAAAATCCGTTCATCAAAATTGGCCAATCTGAAATATATTTTGGGATTTGTTTCGCTGCTGGCATTGGTTGTAATTTTTGCCTGCGAACAAAAAGAAGCCGTTCAGGTAAAAAAAGTAGAGGATAGTAACGATCGAAAAATCATCATCCGGTTGGCTGATGAGGGTATGAAACTGGAGGGTAAACAGGATGATTTGGAATTTTTACATGCCCTGCTAAACGACAAGAATAAATACGAATTTAATACCGATAGTACCGGCGCTGTTTTTCTGGTAAAAAGTAAAGAGCAAGAGCCGCGCCAGCTGGAGGAAAATGACCAGATATTTTTTATCGTTGAAGAAATGCCTGAATTTCCGGGAGGCGATTTGGCCTTGCGTAAATACATTGCCAGCTCGATCAAATATCCTGATATTGCTATTAAAAATGGAGTGCAGGGTAAAGTTTACGTAAGTTTTGTGGTAACAACCGAGGGCACAATTGCCAATGCAAAAATAGCGCGGGGAGTTGATCCATCGATAGATAAAGAGGCATTACGTGTGGTTAATTCCTTACCCAAATGGAAGCCCGGATATCAGCGCGGGGAGCCGGTTAATGTGAGTTATACCGTGCCAATCAATTTTGTTCTTCAGTAAATTTATACAGAAAAATACCTCTTCAACCGATAATACTAATGAATAAAAGAATATGCGATTAAATCTTTTAACCCTATTAATCATCATGTTGTGTGCTGTTGGCACCACAATGGCACAGCGCAAAATCGATCTGCTTATAATTGAAAAGAGCTACGATAAAGCTTTGCAAGAGATCGAAAAGGAGCTGGCTGCAAATCCTTCGGCTGAATTGTTTTATAAAAAAGGATTGGTTTATAAAAACCTGCAGGATTACCAACAAGCACTAGAGGCTTTTTTGAACGGACTTCAGCACGATGCCAACAATATTACAATGCTGGAAGAAACGGCCGAATGTTTTTCAATTTTGGGCAACAACCGCGATGCTGTTGCATTTTACGAGAAAGCGCTGCAGGTTGAGCCGAATAACCTGGCTTTGGCCGGAAAGCTCGGACGCGTTCACATTAATATGGATGACTATAAAACAGCGTTCAACGTTTTCTCCGGAATTTATGAAAAGGATTCGAGTAACGTTTACTGGAACAAACAGTTGGCGTATTGTTCGTACCGTGTTTTTCAACGCGAAAAGGCACGCGATCTGTACGAAAAAGTGCTTGAGGCGAATCCCCGCGATCATGGAACTTACATAAATCTGATACACTGTTATAACTGGAAAAAGGAGGCCAACGAAATAATGGCTACCATCGATTCAGGCCTGGTACAGTTTCCGGCTGATAAAGACTTGCTGTTTGAAAAGGCGATGTTCTTTTATAAAACAAAACGTTACGGGCCGGCAATGTTACAGTTCGAGAAATACCTGGAGCAGGAAAAACAACCGGCTTTTGAAACATTGATGAATTACGGTATTTGCACTTACTTTGCCGAGCAGGAAGCGAAGGCACTGGATATTTTTGGCGACTTAAAATTGCTCAATCCGAACGATCCGCTGGTAATGTACTACCAAAGTTTGTGTAATCGCAAACTGAAAAATTACGACGATGCCATTGAGCTGATGACTTTTGCAATTGAGGCAACAGTACCCGATTATGTGTCGGAAATGTATCATCACCTGGGTCAAATGTATGGTCAGCAACGACAGTTTAAAGAATCGATTGATGCATTGAAAAAAGCTTACGAACTGAATCCCGGGAAAACAGAAGTGCTTTTTGAAATTGCAACCACTTACGAAGAATATAACTCGAATAAAACGCTGGCAATGAACTATTATCGGATTTATTTGACTGAATCGGGTGAAGGTGCGAAAAATGCCATTTATGCATTGGAGCGGATTGAAAAATTAAAAGAGGATCTGTTTTTTGATGAATAATTTGGTGAAACCCAATTAATTTTCACCTGTTTTTTCGCGTACCAGATTGGCCAACTGAACCCGGCTTTTTACGCCGGTTTTGGTGAAGATCCGGTGGTTATGGTCTTTTACCGTTTGTAAGGTGATAAACAATTTATCGGCAATTGCTTTGTTCGATTTTCCGCTGCAAATTTCCTGAATGATCTCTGCTTCACGTTTCGATATTTCGTAAAAGCTGCAAAACGACTGAAAATCCATGTTCCCATTTTCGGGCGTGGTTTGATTGTTCAGGCGAATAATTGCCGGAAGAACCAGGTTGCTGGCAAACAAAACAACCAGGGCTATACAAGTAGAAATATATCCGAACCGGTTGAAAAAGAACATCACGCAGGAATAAAGTAAGGTGGCTGCAAAAACAATCAGTACCTGATTTTTGTCGAGTCCGCTTTCCTTTAACAAACCTGCGTCTTTTGTTTTTCTGAAAAACGGTAACAGGAAAAACAAATGCACCACCAGATTTAATACTACTAAAATCCGTACTACAAAAAGATCTGCATTTTCAGGCACATAGATATATTCTTTCTGAATGAGAAAAACCAGGGCAAAAGCCAACACTACAAAAGTAGGAAAGAAGGTAAAGATGAAGGTTTTTGTTAGCCGGCGTCCGTTGCAATTATTGGCAAATTTTAAAAGCATAAACCAGCTAACCACCATAAACGGTATTCCAATAATGGGTATAAAAACGGCCAACTTGGCACTTAGAGCCTCGCCAATATTTAAATCGGCAATAACCATCCGGAGGCTTATATTTCCCCATACTCCATAAAAAAGAAAGGAAAAAAGAAATATTTGCTGATACAGCAAAGTAGTGAAAATTGGCTTTTTGTTTTGCTGGTATTGCTGGTAAGCGAGCATTATTCCTAAAGCCGAAATTCCGGCAGAAACAATAAATGTAACGATGTATGCTAAAATTTTTATCCACATAAAAACTACTTAAGTAGTGCAACGCAATTTTACGCACTTTGCGCTTGTGGCGCTAACTACGAAAGTAGTGAAAAACCTAAATCCAACTTTAGTAGGAAGGATTTTTTTTGAGATATGCAGTAGATTTGAATAACAATTACAAAAAACAATGTTCAGGCATCGGAAGGTGCCACTTAGAAAACAGAAAACATTAAAAACAAAAACATTAAAAACAAAAACAATGGAAAGCTTAAAGTATTTTAATTTGAGACCATCGGCAGGTGGAAGTTTTAGTTACGCCTGGAGAAAAATATTTGAAAAATCATTCCCGACACTTCTGGTGGCCGTAATAATTGTTGGGCTACTTAATGGCCCCGGCTATGGTTTTAAAGGCGAATGGAATGGAGGTGACTTTAATAACATTGGTTTATTTCTTTTTCCGATAGCTTTATTCGCACTGGCATATGGTTTCTTGTTTGTGCCTGTAATTAAATACGGCGAAAAGCGGCTTTTTTTAGCTGCCATAAGAGACGAAGAAACGGATCTGAAAGTAATGTTCGAAGGTTTTAAAACGCAGTACCTAAATATTGTTTTAGCCAATTTAATTGTAGCAGCATTGGTAACCGTAGGAATTTTTATGCTGATAATACCCGGTATTATTGTGGCATGCCGCCTGGCTTTTGTTCCTTACCTGGTTATGGACAAAGAACTGGATGCCATAAAAGCTATTGAAAAAAGCTGGCAAATGACACGCGGTTACGGTTGGACCATTTTCGGAATGGCCATCTTATCCTTCTTTATTTATATTGCAGGCTTAATCGTGTGTTTTGTGGGAGTCATTTTTTCACTAATTTGGGTTCATGCAGCATTTGCAACACTTTATGCTTCGGTTGACGGAGAAAAGGAAGATGACAATCCAATCCCAATTTTAGGAGTTAACGAAGTAGAAGAATAAAAAACAAAACATGTTCAAGCTTAGGGCCCGGATTTTTCCGGGCTTTTTGTTTTTATATAGTTTCGTTTGTGTATTTTGGCATTTCATTTCCACTAAAAAAATGAAGAAACTACTTTTATTATTTCTTGTATTTGCAACTTATGTCGCACAAGCTCAGTATTTCGATACAGGGCAGGATCCGGCATCGCTGAAATGGCGGCAAATTAATACCACAAATTTTCAATTGATTTATCCCGATTATTATGAAAATCAGGCGCAGGTTCTGGCTCAGAAACTGGAAATGGTTTACGATTTCGGGAGTTATTCGTTAAAATACAAGCCGGGTAAAATATCGGTAATTCTTCATACGCAAACGGTACAATCGAACGGTTTGGTGGCTTATGCTCCCAAACGGTCGGAATTTTATACCACACCACATCAGGGAATTTATCCGCAAGATTGGTTAGAACAGCTGGCTTTACACGAATTCCGACATGTGGTGCAAATCGATAAATTAAACGCCGAATTACCCAAAATCATTGAAGCCGTATTGGGAGAACAGGGAACTGCGTTAGTGTTCGGAGCTTATCTTCCGTGGTGGTTTATTGAAGGCGATGCCGTTGTAACTGAAACGGCATTAGGCAACTACGGGCGCGGACGATTCCCTTCATTTCTGATGGAACATCAGGCGCAGGTTGTCGATAACAAAACTTTTTCGTACGATAAAGCTTACCTCGGATCATTTAAAGATTACGTACCCAATCACTATCAACTGGGTTATTATCTGGTAGCTAAGTCAAGAGAACGATACGGAAGTGAAATCTGGGAAAAGGCAATAAAAAGAGTAGGAACGAAACCTTTTTCGATAACGCCTTTTGATAAAGCGCTAAAATTGGAAACCGGTTTAGGAAAGGTGCAACTTTACGAATCGATATTCGACAGCCTGGCAACGGAGTGGAAAAATACCGATGCTCAATTTGTAGAACCTTCGTTAACACAACTCTCGCAAAAAAATAAAACCTACACCAATTATTTATACAAACACTGGCTTAACATTGATGAGTTGATTGCCTACAAAACGGGCCTGGATGTGATTCCCTCTTTTGTCAGGATTAACACGAAAACAGGAGATGAAGAACGCCTGATAATTCCGGGTTCTATTTTTGAAGAATCGGTAAATTTTGAAGGAGAATGGATCGTTTGGGCCGAAAAAATACCCGATGTTCGCTGGTCGCACAGCGGACTTTCACAAATTAGAATCTTAAACGCGAATACAAAAAAAATGTACTCTGTTTCGCCTGAATTTAAAGCATTTGCCCCGGTTCTCTCACCCAATTTAAAAGAAGTTGCAGTTGTTGAAACCGATTTTTCCAGTAAAAATTATTTAACGGTTTATGATATCTCAAGCGGAAAAATGAAATACCGCTTCCAGACTGACAATAACAATTATTTCTTTTCTCCGGTTTGGTTAAACCCGCACGAATTAATTTATGTGCTATTGGATGAGAACGGAAAACATATTGCGAAAGTCGATCTGCGAAATAATGAGCAGACTTTACTTCCGGGAACCGAACTGGGAAAGATTAAACAATTAAAGGTTGCAGGAAACAACTTGTATTTTATTAGCAGTTACTCGGGCAAAAATGCACTTTATGTGTACGATTTATTCAGTTCTGAAATTGAACAAGTATACGAACCTCGTTTTGACGTTGCTTATCCGGCCATTAACCCAAAAGGAACAATTGCATTGAGCGATTACACCGGAGATGGTTTTCGTATTATCGAATTTAAACCGAAAAAAACAATGGCGTTAAATGAGGTAATTCGCGGCAGCTGGCCACTTGCAAACTCCATGCAACAACAAGAACCTGGTGTTGTCGACTTTACGCGCGTTGATACTACAGAAGTGTTTGTGTCGCAAACCTATAACAAAGCAAAGCATCTTTTTAATTTTCACAGTTGGGCGCCTGTTTTTGTCGATCCCGACGATTATGAGTTTTTGCCCGGCGTAAGTTTGATGTCGCAAAATAAGTTAGGTACAGCATTTACCACCTTGGGGTATAAATGGGACACCAGCGAAAAAACAGGTCATTTTTATGGAAAGTACACCTACAAAGGTTGGTTCCCTGTTTTCGATTTCGAAGTAACGGGGGGTAAACGCGCATCGCAATATTGGTTAATTCGTGAGTACCAAAATCAGGAAGGCCAGGTGGTTAAAAGAGATACCACGCTCCAGGATTATAAATGGAATGAGACAACTTTTAATGCCAATATGCGTATTCCTTTAAATTTGTCGCAAGGAGCATTTTCACGCCTTTTGCAACCTGAAGTGGAATACCAGTTGGCACATTACGGTAAGGAACAGTCAACCCCGGATGAGTTTAACTCAGGTAATTATCAATCGTTATCGTACCGTTTGTACTACTACCAGTTGCTACGCAAAAGCCACCAGGATATTTACCCAAATTTTGGATTGGCCTTGGAAGGGAATTTCCGACACTCGCCCTGGCAATCAAACGAAATGGGGCAATTAGCAGCAGCGGCAGCTACCGTGTATCTACCCGGCCTATTGAAAAATCATGGCATTCGTTTATATGGAGGTTTGCAGGATAAAAGCTCCGGAAACCTTTTTGGATTCTCTGATGCGATCCGCTTTCCACGAGGATGGACAAAAATAGAAACCGAACAATTGCAATCCTTATCGCTAAATTATGCGCTGCCACTTATTAATCCCGATTTAAGTATTGGCGGAATTACCTACGTGCGTAGAATCAGTGCAACCTTATTTGCTGATTACGCAAACTTGCAAGGAGGTTACCATGGCGGTGATGCACCTACAAAATTTAATGTCGATATATCATCGTATGGTGTCGAGTTGTTAGGCGATGTAAATTTCTTCCGATTTTATGCTCCGGTAAAAATAGGAGTCAGAGCATCGTATCTTAAGGAACTGGAAGATGTTGGTTTTGATTTTTTACTGTCTGTTGATTTTAATTCGTTATAGACAAATTCAAAAAGTAACATCTCAACGAAAAACAAGCATTTTCCATTACTGAGTTGAAAATTGTGCTGATTTATCGCTGTTTTTTCTATTTCATTGTATTTGGCAACTGAGTTGTTTTAGTGTTAACTAATTAAATTCATGCAGTTTGACCAGGGTAATTGCTCTGTTTAAGCTTCTGAGAATACGCCATTTTTTCGTTTACGTCTAATTATGCGTAAATATTTAGCGCATTTTTAGCTAAAGCACAAAATGAAAAGAACCGGAGCTTTTTCAGATAATAGGAATAGAAATTTTGTCAGGCAGTAGATTTCGACATTCCTTATCGATGTTCGATTCCATTAGTGTCCACTATAAGTAATTTAAATTACTTGCAATAGTCGGAATGAAAGGCGACCCGGGAGACTGGATGGTGGTGTGGATAATTTTATAAAACCATAATTTGCTGTTATTGGCAGCGTAATGCAAAGAAGCGAAAGAATCTTTTTCATTAGCCTATTTGTAGTGCACACTTGTGATTCGGACTGATAAATTTTATTGTAATGTTCAGTATTCAAGTACACTCTTGTAAAATTCACAAGTAGTTATTTAAAAGCAGATAGAGATGTAAAATAATTGCAAAATAAGACGAATACATTTGTGTCACACTGGCAAATCTAAATAGATTACATATGTGTCATCTATGAAAATTGAATCAAAGAGTTAAGTTCATCTTTTTAAATTACTATTGCAGCTTATTTGTATATATGTAACAAATGAAGAGGAGAGTGTTTAAATAAATAAAGCCCTATTTTACAAAGTGGAATATTTACGCTGAAAATCAATATGTATAAATATACAAAGCATGTAAATTAATTTATCTATCTTTATTTTAGGATATTACATGTTTTACATGAAGTAATATACAGAATCAATACACTATATCAGCTATTTCGCATCAGCTATTTAAATAAAACACAGTTATAGCGCTCAATTCTAATGTATTACCAAGTACTTCTTAAGTGATTTATCGCCTTGTGAATACCTATTTGAAGTTTGTTATGTATTTACATTTAATTAAAAGGTGTTGTTAAATTCGAAAATAATATTTACATTTGTTTTTGAAGCATACACGAAGTCTGTTGGACGCATGACAAATGTATCTTTGCAACACACTTTTAAAAATGAAAGACCGAATTAAAAATTTTATCGATGCAAAAGGAATCTCAGCCGGCGAACTGGCTGCCGTTCTGGATGTGCAACGATCTAATATCTCACATATTCTTAATGGTAGAAATAAACCAGGTGCTTCCTTTATTGAGAAGTTACTTCTGGAATTCCCTGACTTAAACGCTCGCTGGCTACTTACAGGCGAGGGCGATATGTTTAGCGGAAAAGTATCAGTTGATGATAATCGGCAACAAATACTGCCAATAGCTGAGGAAACTATTAAACAGCAACCATTGACTGAAAAGCCAGCTAAGAAAAACATTGTACCAATAGTACCAGAGGAGAATAGTGAAAAATCGATGACTACATCAAATAGCGATATAGATAAAATGATTATTGTATATCGTGATGGTACGTTTAATATATATAACCAACGCTAAGAAATTGTATAGAAATGTATATCGTCAATAGAACATACCATTATATAGTATCACTTATTTATAATGGAGTTTTGCCAAACCGTGGTTAAATCGGAAGAAATAAACCGGGTGCGGGCGATTAAAAATACAAAAACATTTGTTTGTAATATGTTGTAGAGAATTGTAATCGTTATTACTAAAAGGTATTTGGCCTCCAAACGGTGGTTAAACCAGAGTAACAAAGAGGACTGTAACAATACGGTCCTCTTTTGTTTATGTGTAAATCCCTCAAGTTTACTTTTGTAATACATATTTGTAACTTGTCTGATTTGCAATCATCTAAACACAGGGAGCACAAAAGTAAATATTTTTACAAAAATAATCTGCAAAATGTTTGCATATGTGAATTAATGTTTTCATATTTGTAACAACAAAAGTAAACAACAATACGACAGGATGATTAAAACCATATAGATTCAATTTACAAACCCAATTTAAGTTGATAAATCCAGAAGTCGCTTGGCCACTATATTTAGTGGCCATTTCTGGTTTTCAGGAGTATGTTTTTTAAAAATTGAATTTAATTGTAAAAAAACTAAAATTCTGTTTTGTAACCACGAAATTTATAGATACATTTGTACACATATTAACAAAGACCCTTATTTTTTACCTAATTTAAATATTACATAGAAGACCGTTATTCAACGGTCTTTTCTTTTTGTGTCAATTCGTAGCAGTTAATTCAACAATTATTCTATTATCTTTGCGGCAAAATCAGAATACATGCCAAAAAAGTTTGTTAAAGAATTCAACGTAATTGAAAATAGTGCGCTAAACGCTACAAACTTTCTTATCAAAGTGCAATCGGATACCGAATTTCCGGTGATAAAGCCAGGACAATTTGTAAATATTGAGGTTAAGGAAGCGCAAGAAATCTTTCTTCGGCGCCCTTTTTCAATATTTGAGGTCGATTACGAGAATAATGTAATCTCGATGATCGTAAAAATACTGGGGCGGGGATCGCGAAAACTTACTGAGGTAAAAGTAGGAAGTAAACTCAGCATGGTTTACCCACTGGGAAAAACCTTTACCTATCCTTCATCTGACGATAAAATTTTGTTGATTGGCGGAGGCAGCGGCGTTGCACCAATGCTTTTCTTAGCCAAAGAATCGGGTTTGCCGGTTGAAAATGTTGACATTTTACTGGGAGCACGATCAAAAGAAGACCATATAAATGTAGATAGTTACAAAAAATATGCGAATTTACATTATGCTTCAGAAGATGGTTCGCTTGGTGAAAAGGGATTTGTTACGCAGCATTCTGTATTTACCAATAACTTAAATTCATACACTAAAATATATGCCTGTGGCCCGGATGGAATGATGCGCGCCATTGCAAAAGAAGCAAAAGCTGCCAATGTATTTTGCGAAGTATCGCTCGAAAACCTTATGGCCTGCGGTTTTGGTGTGTGTTTGTGCTGCATTGAGCCAACAACAAAGGGAAACCTGTGTGTGTGTACTGATGGTCCGGTGTTTAACATTAATGATTTGAAATGGTAGATTTAAAAGTAAAATTACACGATATAGAATTTAAAAATCCGGTAACACTGGCATCGGGAACCTGCGGTTTTGCGCGCGAAACCGCGGAATTCTTCGAACCCGGCCTGTTGGGAGGTTATTTTCTGAAAGGCACAACACTTAAAAACCGCGATGGTAATAACTACCCGCGAATGGCCGAAACCCCGTCGGGCATGTTAAACGCTGTGGGTTTACAAAATAAAGGCATCGATTACTTTATTGAAAACATTTACCCTGAGATTGTTGACTATGATACACAATTGATTATAAATGTAAACGGATCTACTGTTGAAGATTATATTGCATTAACTGAAAAGGTTAATGAACTGGATAAAATAAACGCCATTGAACTGAATATCTCGTGCCCTAACGTTAAAGAAGGCGGAATGGCCTTTGGTGTTAGTTGTCCGGGAGCAGAAATGGTTACCCGCGAAGTGCGCAGGGTTTACGATAAAACAATGATCGTGAAATTGTCGCCAAATGTTACCAACATTACTGAAATTGCCAAGGCTGTAGAAGGACAGGGGGCTGATGCAGTATCGTTGGTAAATACCTTTTTGGGAATGGCCATTGATGCCGAAAAAAGAGAACCACTTTTATCTACAATAACCGGCGGATTATCCGGTCCGGCAATAAAACCCATTGCATTACGTATGGTTTGGCAGGTTGCTAACGCTGTTAAAATTCCGGTTGTTGGAATTGGCGGAATAATGACTGCTGCCGACGCCATTGAGTTTATGTTGGCAGGAGCTTCAGTAGTGCAGGTTGGTACAGCCATATTTAAAGACCCGATGATTCCGGTGAAGATTGTTGAAGGCATTGAAGATTATCTGAAACGCCATAATATGCAGTCGGCCAGTGAATTAATTGGCGCTTTACAAGTGTAATGTACATTTATTTCCATGTACTTCTGTATATCACTTTTGTCATTCGATAAAATCTATCTGAGATAAATACTATTTAGTACGATTTTTCCCGATTTTCGCCTTTAAAATACTTTTAACTCTATTTTTGCACAAAATTAAAATTGCAATCTGAACATTTCAATTTTAGTTCTGTTGTATTAAGTGCAAATAGCAAAACAAAGATTTAAAGTATTTATTATGGCAAGTTTTAATATCGTTATGCCTAAACTGGGCGAAAGTATCCAGGAAGGCACCATTACAAAATGGTTCGTTAAAGAGGGAGACACTATTGAAGAGGATGATATGCTTTTCGAAGTTGCTACTGACAAAGTAGATTCAGAGATCCCGTCGCCGGTTGATGGCGTAATCACAAAAATTAATTATCCGGAAGATAGTCTGGTTGCAGTTGGAGAAGTTCTGGCTGTGGTAAGTCTCGATGGAGAGGTTGAAGAAACTGCTACAACCAGCGATGCACCTGCGAAAGCAGAAACAGCCGAAGCTTCGGTTGATAACAGTAGAAAACTTTCAAACCGTTTCTATTCGCCTTTGGTAAAAACCATTGCTCAAGAAGAAGATGTTTCGTTTGACGAGCTGGAAAGCATTGAAGGATCGGGCGTTGGAGGCCGCGTTCAGAAGAAGGACATTATGGCCTATCTGGAAAACAGAGACAGTTCTGCCGCTCAGCCTGAAGCTAAAAAAGAAAGTAAACCTGCAGCACCAGCAGCACCTGTTGCAGAAAAGAAAGCAGCACCTCCGGTTTCAGTGGGAGCAGGCGATACCGTTGTTGAAATGGATCGCATCAGAAAACTGATCGCTGACCACATGGTGATGTCGAAACAAGTGTCGCCACACGTAACTTCTGTTGTAGAGGCCGATGTTACGGAACTGGTATTGTGGAGAAACAAAAACAAAGACGCTTTCCAGAAAAAATATGGCGACAAAATTACGTTCATGCCAATTTTCACAGAAGCAGTTGCAGCTGCATTGGCCGAATTTCCAATGGTGAACTCATCGGTTAGCGGTGAAAAAATCGTAATGAAAAAAGATATAAACGTTGGAATTGCAGTTGCCAAGCCCGATGGAAACCTGATTGTTCCTGTAATTAAAAATGCAGAACAGCGCAACCTGGTTGGTTTAACAAAAGAACTGAACCGATTGGCTGATGCGGCACGTAACAATAAACTCGATCCGTCCGATATTCAGGGTGGAACATTTACTATTACCAATTTCGGATCGTTTGGAAATATTATTGGAACACCAATTATCAACCAACCGCAAGTTGCAATTCTGGCAACAGGAATTATTGAGAAAAAACCAGCCGTTTTGGAAACACCAAGCGGCGATGTAATTGCAATCCGTCACAAAATGTACCTGTCGTTATCATACGACCACCGTATTATTGATGGTGCACTTGGAGGCGCTTTCCTGCGTCGCATTGCTGATCATCTGGAACAATTTGATACAAACCGCGCAATATAATTTATTATGAAGGATTTAAAAGTACCAAAGCAATATACAATTAAGAAAACTCCGAAGGAGACGCTGGAAAATTGGTACCGGTTAATGAAAATTGGCCGTGCACTCGACGAAAAAGCACCCAATTATCTGAAACAGGCCATTGGTTGGTCGTACCACGCTCCTTATGCCGGACACGATGGAATTCAGCTGGCTATCGGACAGAATTTTGAGCAAAAGAAAGACCATTTATATATGTATTATCGCGATATGCTGACTGCTCTTGCGGGCGGAATGACATCGGAAGAAATTATATTAAACGGTATTTCTAAAGCTACCGATCCATCAAGCGGTGGTCGCCACATGTCGAATCACCTGGCAAAACCCGAGTGGAACATGCACAGTGTGTCGTCGGCAACCGGAAACCACACCTTGCATGCCGTTGGAACCGCCCGTGCCATTAAATATTATGGCGAGAAAGCGGTTTCTATCAGTAGCCAAGGCGAATCATCGGTTAGTGAAGGTTACGTTTACGAAGCGATTACCGGTGCCGATAAAGAAGAATTGCCTGTAATTTTTGTGGTTCAGGATAATGGTTATGGTATTTCGGTACCTAAAAAAGACCAGACTGCGCAACGAAAAGTGGCCAATAACTTTTCCGGGTATAAAAACCTGCGTATTATCCACTGTAACGGTAAAGATGTTTTCGATTCGATGAACGCCATGGCCGAAGCCAAACGTTATGCCATAGAGGAAAGCAAACCCGTATTACTGCAGGCCAACTGCGTGCGCATGGGGTCGCACTCCAACTCCGACGACCATTTGCTTTATCGTTCAGATTCGGAAAGAAACTACGTGGTAGAATACGATCCGCTGGCAAAATACAGAAGGTTGTTATTGCGTTACGAGCGATTTGCTGAAGAAGAGCTGAATAAAATTGACGAAGAAGTAAAATTAGAAATAAAAGCTTCGCATAAAGCGGCGATGGCTGCACCGGATCCCGATCCTGCATCGATTTACGATCATGTATTTTCTGATCCGTTTGTTTCGGAGAAATACCCTGAAGGATTGCATAACGAAGAAGGCGAGAAGACGAAGTTTATTACAGCACTTAACGAGACTTTAAAGGCTGAATTCCGTCATAATCCGGATACTTTTATCTGGGGGCAAGACATGGCCAACAAAGATAAAGGTGGTATTTTCAACGTATCAAAAGGCATGCAGGCCGAGTTTGGCGAGAAGCGCGTATTCAACGGCCCTATTGCTGAAGATTTCATACTTGGAACAGCAAACGGAATGTCGCGATACGATAAAAAAATCCGTGTTGTAGTTGAAGGTGCTGAGTTTGCCGACTATTTCTGGCCGGCAATGGAACAGTACGTTGATACCAGTCACGACCTGTGGCGATCGAACGGTAAATTTTCGCCAAATGTAACCATTCGCCTGGCATCAGGTGGTTATATCGGTGGTGGAATGTACCACTCGCAAAACATTGAAGGTTCGCTGGCAGCCATTCCGGGAGTACGTATTGTTTATCCGTCGTTTGCCGATGATGCAGCCGGATTGTTGCGTACATCGATGCGTTCAGAAGGATTAACCATGTTTATGGAGCCAAAAGCACTTTACCAGGATCCAAAAGCTGCAACTGTAGTGCCTGACGATTTTGAGGTGCCTTTCGGAAAAGCACGAGTTCGCCGTGAGGGTAGCGATTTAACCATTATTACTTACGGAAACACAACGCACTTAAGCCTTGACGCTGCTAAAAAACTGGCAGAGGAAGGAATTGCTGATGTTGAAGTTGTCGATCTGCGTTCACTTATTCCGCTGGATGAAGAAACCATTTTAAATTCGATTAAGAAAACCAACAAAGTGTTGGTTGTTCACGAAGATAAAGTGTTTGGAGGCTTTGGTGGCGAGTTAAGCGCACTCATCAACGAAAAAGGTTTTGAATACCTCGATGCACCAATTAAACGTGTAGGTTCGCCATTTACGCCGGTTGGTTTCAACCGTATTCTTGAACAGGCGATCTTACCAAATAAAGAGCGTATTTACACAGCAGCAAAAGAATTAATTGAATACTAAAAATCGGAAAAATGAGTAAAACCGCAATTATATACAGTTACAATACTCAAAAATCGAAAAAGGTAGCGGAAAAAATTATTGCTGCTTTTGGCGAGAAAGAGATTGAAGCAGTTAATGCTGAAGAGCTTAATAAAGAGGTGTTGAATAAATATGACAATTTTATTCTTAGCGCACCAACCTGGTTCGATGGCGAATTGCCCAACTACTGGGATGAGTTCGTTCCTGATTTGGAAGAGATGGACCTTAAAAGAAAAAGTTTGCCATTTTCGGATTGGGAGATCAGAAAGGATACACCGAGAATTTTTGCGATGCCATAGGTTTATTGGCTGAAATACTTGAAGAGTGTGGAGCAACAATCGTTGGACAAACCCCGGTTGAGGGATATACCTTCGAAGCATCGCGCGCACAACGAGGCGATAAGTTTATCGGATTGCCGATTGACCAGGAAAACCAGGCTCGTAAAACAAAAGAACGGGTAGAAGACTGGGTAGCACAACTCAAAAAAGAGTTTTAAAGTTAATATTATCGATTTCAGAAAAACTCTTGCTATATAAGGTTTTTCTATTTGCATAAAGGCCGTTGGTGTTGACCAATGGCCTTTTTACATTTTCTATACATCTGATACAAATGTAATATTCATGAAAGGGCCGAATTATTTGGCTTTCATCAAAACTAGGCATGACCAACATATTCTATTGATTACAAATGTGTAATATATTCAGGTTACAAATGTATTCACTTTTGTAACCTGATTATAATCCATATTTACTGCTTCGCTTTTTTTGATATTTCTTGACAACTGATTAGTGACTTTAAAATACACGCAGGAAAACGATTTAATTATTGTTAAATAGAAAAGGGTTTTTAATAGCTCATTGTTATTAACTATTTGCTATATCGGTTAAATTGCCCGTTCATTAGTTTTCGGTTCGTATTAATTGATTAATTTTGTGGCTTCGAATTATAAAAAAATTTACCGTGCCTGAAACTAGATACATATTTGTTACCGGTGGAGTTACTTCGTCGTTGGGAAAAGGTATTTTGGCCTCGTCGCTGGCCAAGTTGCTACAATCTCGTGGTTACAATGTTACCATTCAAAAATTGGATCCGTACATTAACGTCGATCCGGGAACGCTGAATCCGTATGAACACGGAGAGTGTTTTGTTACCGAAGACGGAGCCGAAACCGACCTCGATCTGGGACATTACGAGCGTTTTTTAAATACTGCCACTTCGCAGGCTAACAACGTAACAACCGGACGGATTTACCAATCGGTTATCGATAAAGAACGCCGGGGTGATTACCTGGGAAAAACCGTTCAGATTATTCCTCACATTACCGACGAAATAAAACGGAGAATAAAAATACTGGGATCAAAAGGTAAATACGATATCGTGATCACTGAGATTGGCGGTACGGTAGGCGACATTGAATCGTTACCTTATATTGAAGCAGTTCGTCAGTTAAAATGGGAATTGGGAAGCCGTGCAATGGTTATTCACTTAACATTGGTTCCATACCTGTCGGCTACAGGCGAATTAAAAACCAAGCCAACACAGCACTCGGTTAAAATGTTGCTCGAAACCGGAGTTCAACCCGATATTCTGGTTCTTCGTACCGAGCACGATATTGAATTATCGGTTCGCCAAAAAGTTGCATTGTTTTGTAATGTGGGACTAGAGTCTGTAATTCAGTCGGTTAACGTGCCAACAATTTACGATGTTCCGTTAAAAATGTTGGAAGAAAAGCTGGATATCACTGTATTGAAAAAGCTTGGTTTAACCATTAACGAAGAGATTGATCTATCAGCCTGGAATGATTTCCTTGCACGTCATAAAAATCCAACACAAACCGTTGAAATTGGGTTGGTTGGAAAATATGTGGAATTGCACGATGCTTACAAATCAATTGCCGAAGCTTTGGTACACGCCGGAGCCGAAAACAGATGCAAAGTAAATATCAATTGGATTCACTCTGAAGAATTGAACGCCGAGAACATCGACGAGCAGTTGAAACCGATGAACGGAATTATCGTTGCTCCGGGCTTTGGACACCGTGGAATGAAAGGAAAAATTCTGGCAGCACAATATGCCCGCGAAAACAACATTACTTTCCTTGGTATTTGTTTAGGAATGCAGGTAGCTGTTATTGAGTTTGCACGAAATGTAATTAACCTGGAAAATGCAGACTCATCAGAAATGAATCCGAAAACGCCACATCCGGTAATCGACCTTATGGAACAGCAAAAAGGCATTACCAATTATGGTGGAACCATGCGTTTGGGAGCTTACGAATGTCGTATTATCGATGAAAACTCAAAAGTTAGCAAGGCATACAATAAATTAACGGTTCACGAAAGACACCGTCATCGTTATGAATTTAACGAAACATACCGTCAGCAATATATCGATGCAGGAATGGTACCAACAGGAATTAATCCTGAAACCGACCTGGTGGAAATTGTTGAAATACCTGAACACAAGTGGTTTGTAGGTGTTCAGTTCCACCCGGAATACAGAAGTACGGTATTAAATCCCCATCCGTTGTTTATTGATTTTATTAAGAACTCATTACCTGAATAATAGAAAATGGATAGAAAATCGATTATTGGAATCGTTCTGATCTTTGTAATTCTGGTTGTATTTTCATGGATCAACCAGCCATCGGAAGAAGAAGTTGAAGCTGCGAAGCAACGACGCGATTCCATAGCACAAGTTGAAGCACAACAAGCACTGGAGCTGCAGAAAATGCAGGAACAGCAAGAAATGCAAAATGCGGCTATGGAAGCCGACACTGCAGTTCAGAATCAAATAATGCAACAGAAAACAGAGGAACTTGGTGTTTTTGGAGCTGCATCAGTTGGTACAGAGGAGTTTACCACTCTCGAAAACAACCAGGTTAAAATCACCTTCTCCAATAAAGGGGGACGTATTTACTCGGTTGAGCTGAAAGATTATGAGCGTTATGACTCTACACAATTGATTCTTTTTGATGGTCCGGAAACACTTTTTGGTCTGAATTTCTTTGCACAAAACAGAAGCATAACCACTGATAACCTTTACTTTAATCAGGTTGGAGGTGCAAAAGATGTTGTGGTAAACGGTCCGAAAGTGCGTAAAGGTGACGAAGGCCGAATTAAGTTTAACAAAGAAAATCCGGGCGAAACCGAGTCAGTAACTTTCCGTTTGGAAGTTGCACCGGGTAAATTTATCGAGTATGTTTATACCCTGGCATACAACTCGTTTATGGTTGATTTTGATGTGAATATGCAGGGAATGGACAGCTACATTTCACGGAATCAATCGTATCTGAATTTTAGCTGGGCCTTTGATGTACCACGTCAGGAACACTATTCGCGATTTGGCGAAGACCGTTATACTTATATGACCTATAAGTTTTTTGAAGACGAGGTTGATAACCTGGATAAAAACAAATCCGACGAAGAGAACCTTTCAACAAGTGTTAAATGGATTAGTTTTAAGCAGTTATTCTTTAATTCAACTATAATTGGCGACGAAGCATTCCCAAATGCTATGGTACGTCAGGAGAAGTACGACTACGAAGACAACCAGAATTATCTTGGAAATTTCAGGGCCGATATTGCTATTCCTTTCAACGGAACACAAAGTGAAAAGATGGGTATGCAGTTTTATTTTGGTCCGAATCACTATCAAACCCTGAAACAATACGGGCTTGATATGGAGCGCCAGATCGATTTGGGATACGCCATTGTTCGTCCGGTAAACCGTTACGTTATCATTCCGGTATTCAACTGGTTACGCCGTTCAATCGATAATTTTGGTATCATCATTCTGCTGCTTACTCTGATGATTAAAGTGGTATTGTTCCCGTTTACCTACAAATCGTATATGTCGCAGGCAAAAATGCGTGCATTAAAACCTGAGGTTGACGAAATAAATGCCAAGTTTCCGGGGCAGGAAAAAGCCATGGAAAAACAGCAGGCAACAATGGCGCTGTATCGAAAGGCCGGCGTAAACCCAATGGGTGGTTGTTTACCAATGGTATTACAGATGCCGATTTTGTTTGCGATGTTCTTTTTCTTCCCAACTTCAATCGAGTTAAGAGGACAAAGTTTCTTGTGGGCGCACGATTTATCAACCTATGATTCGATTCTGAGCTGGGATTTTACCATTCCGTTAATCGGAAACTTTATGGGTAACCACCTGAGCTTATTTACGATATTAATGACCATTACAACAATCATTTCTACCAAGTTAAGCCAGTCGGCAACTACAAGCCAGGGAATGCCGGGAATGAAAACCATGATGTACATTATGCCACTAATGTTCTTCTTCCTGTTGAACAGTTATCCATCGGGTTTGAGTTATTACTATTTCCTTGCTAACTTGATTACTATTGGCCAGACTTATCTGATTCGCTCGTTTGTTGACGATGGTAAGATTAGAGCACAGCTGCAAGCCAATAAAAAGAAACCGGCGAAAAAGCAGTCGAATTTCCAGAAACGTTTGGAAGAAATGGCTAAACAACGCGGGGTTCAAGCACCAAAAAGAAAATAATATACCAGTTGTATAAAGCAAAGCCGGCTAAGAAATTTCTTAGCCGGCTTTTTTGTATTGATGTTGTGCTATGTTTTCGTCGTTAAAACAGTAATCCCAGGCTTACTGAGGCCATTTTGTTATGCAAATCGGCTTCTGATTTATATACTTCAACAAGTCCCATGTCGTAGTTTAAGCCTACTTGTAAAGCCTTTTGATTAAATACCGGAAACTCCATTCCCAGCTCCAGTCCTAAGCCGGCATCAAAATCTTTGGTATCGTTTTTCATATCAAAAGTTGCGTCATCCAGTTCTCCTTCAGCATCAAGCATGTAGCTTAAGTAGGGGCCAATAGCAAAATACAGACGTTGTCCCTTTTTAAACCCGGCTTTTTCTCCTGCCGAAAATTCAGCTTTTACCGGAAGCGATAAATACTGAAGTTTGTTCGTTACATCCATATCTTCTTCCGTAAAACTGCGTCCTTTTTGTTGATATTCCAAACCACTCTTTAAGGCAAAACCTTCTGTAATCTGGTACTTTCCAACAAAGCCTATAGTTGGGCTAAAGCGTACATCGCAATTATTTGCAAGTTCCAGTAAATCAGACTGACAGGCTGCACCTGCGCCAAATTTAATTCCATAACTCATTTGAGCTTTTGATGCCAGTGAAAGGCCCATAGTTAAAACTCCAACCAGTATTAGGCTGTAAAGTGTTTTTCCTGAATAATTTGTTTTCTGTTTCATCTTAATTTTGTTTTCTATTTAATATTGTTTTGTATTATTTGAACTATAACCTAAAATATTCGAATTATGATATAAAATTTTTTAGGTACAAATACCGTAAAAGAACATATCAATTACATTATTGATTTTTGTTATCGATTCCTCGCTGGTTTTCGATTTGGTTAATAAGGGAACTTCAAAACCAATCATACAGGTAAGAATCGCCTCACTGGTAAAATTGGCATCAACAGGTTTAAATTCCTTTCGTTTAATACCTTCGTTTATAATTCCGGTAATCATTTCAATCTCAAAATCCCGGTAATTATTCTGTATTTTTTCAATAAAAGCAAAAGTTGCCAAAAAATTGTCGTTTAAAGCGGTTGCCAGGTTCCCACGTTGCACAAATCGTTTCATTCTAATATTCACATAACTTCTCAGCTTTTCAACTGCCGAGTGCGTTGCATTTATTACCTTATTTATTTCGGCTATCAATTGTTTTGCTTCATGTGCAACAACAGCTTCAAAAACCTCTTCTTTATTCTTGAAATAATAGTAAAGCGAACTTTTTCCTTTTCCTGCAGCGAAAGCAATGTCGTCCATGGTTGTTTTTTTAAAACCATAATGTTCAAAAATTATTCCGGCTGCTTCAATAATCTGTTGTTTCGAGTTCGCGCTCATAAGTATTTCTTTTATTCGACGATTTTGGTCCAAATGTACAAGAATTTTTCATGATACTTATATTCTATCCCCTGATATGAGAAAATATTATTCTGAACTGTCAATATTAAAAAGTGAAACGAATTATGATATTTAGTTACATACTTCTGTTTAGGAAAAACTATTGTTTTCTATTTTTGCAGGCATGCAAAAGTTATACGTAATAGTATTATTGATTTTTACAGGCATTAACAGTTTTGCACAAGACGACCGATCGTTTGAACTCTGGAATAAAAATCAGGTTGAAATAGAACCCTGGAATAAAATAAGTATTACTGTTTCCGAAAAAATACATTATTCACCTAAGCGCACAACACTCGATTTAAAATATGGTGAAATTTTAGTCGGACACCAGGTTTTAAATTGGATGGAATATGGTGTAGGTTCCAGGTTAAGCTATACAAATCTTCAGGTTGGTGAGTGGTTGCCGGAAAACCGTCCGATGCTTTTTGTGAACCTGGGAAAAGACATTGGCAAGTTTGAATTTGATTTTTACAACCGTCTCGAATACCGAACTTACAAAGAATTAAATAATTACTTCAGATACCGACAGTCGTTACGTATGAAATTTCCGGCGATTACCGAGTGGGGATTGCAATTTTATGTGCAGAACGAATCGTTTATTAAACTAAATGGCGAGGGCACACATTTAGCTCGGTTTTATGCGGGATTTACAGCTTTTGAAAAGGAGCACCTGGAAATAAAAATTTACTATGCACTGCAGAAACAAGAACTGCAGAATCATTGGTTAACGGCTGATATTCTTGGCTTAAATTTGAGCTTCGATATTTAATACCGAGCTCCTGACGATTAAACTAAACCCTTAAGGTGCAGTCTAATCTGTTGATTTTTAGAATTAAAAACAGATAGCATGAAAAGATTAGCATTTTTATTGGTAGCAGTTCTGATAGGAACTACTGTGGCAATGGCCCAAAACAGGGGAGGGCAACGTCAGTTCGACCCTGAGGAAATGGCAAAAAGACAAACGGAACAATTTAAAACAGAGTTGGAATTAAATGATACGCAGGCCGAAAAAATGGAAAAGGTTCTGCTGAAGTCCTACAACGAAATGACAACTTTGCGCCAGGAAATGACCGGAGAAGAAGACCGCACAAAAATGCGGGAAAAAATGACAGAATGGAGAGCCAATCAACAGAAAGAGTTAAAGAAGATTCTAACCGATGAGCAATTCGCAAAATATGAAAAACTGATGGAAGAAAGAAGAGCCAACAGAAGAGGAAGACCTGGTGGTGGAAGACAATAAAGTTGAGAAGAATACACAAAAGGGATTGGCGTAATGTTGATCCTTTTTTTTGCCCCAAACTAATACCAATTTGTGGTCAATTTGGTATAAATCCCATTTTTTATGGCGTATTTTATGAATCATTTTTATCGGATAAATGACCGGATTTATTTTTACAATGAATCAAAAAAGGGTAGAAGCTTATAGCCAAAAGCCTTGTTCATTTTATGCACTGCGCTTTTTGCTTTCCAATTTCGCATAAAACAGACTGCTGTTTCATTGCAAACAAAAAAGCCCTCCGCTATTGCGAAAGGCTTTTGTCTCTGTCGGGATGACAGGATTTGAACCTGCGACCCCGTCGTCCCGAACGACGTACGCTACCGGACTGCGCTACATCCCGAATTGAGCCCGCTAATTTAAGTAAATTTTAAAAAATATGTTACTAAATTTCTTGTAAAATTTCAGGAATGTTGTTTCGTAAAAATCTACTATATTGAGCATAAATTCAATACCCTGAAAAATGAAAGATTTGGAGAAGGTAGAACTAAAGATAATCGGTACGATTTCCACACCACATAAAACCATTGCCAACATTCCAATCCAGTCGGTTGGGGCAGCAGCGTACACCGGCATCATTGAACTGGTACCACATTTAACAGCGGGATTGGAAGGACTGAAGGGCTTTTCGGATTTAATTTTACTTTATCATCTTCATCGTGTTGATGGCTATAAACTAAAAGTAAAACCTTTTATGGACGACAAAGAGCATGGTGTTTTTGCCACACGATCGCCCAAACGACCGTCGCCAATTGGTATCTCAACCGTTGAGTTACTCAAAATTGAAGGGAACAAAATCTGGTTTTCAGGTGCCGATATGCTGGACGGAACACCGCTGATCGATATCAAACCCTTTTTCAGGCAAGTGGATAACCGCCCCAATGCAATTTGTGGTTGGCTGGATTCGAAAGATGATGATTTTCCCGCCAAACAACGTTCAGATAATCGTTTTGCTTAGTTTTCTATTTATCTTTTTTACTAAAAATACCTTTAATTTTTTTCCAAAGCTGACCCTTTTCTTTCTCCTCAGCTTTAGCTTCAGGCCGGTCTTTCAGGTTTTCTGTCTCTTTCTTTCCAAAAATGCTGGCAAAATTAAAGCCGTGTTTTTCAATATCCAGCACTTCTTTGTATTCCGGCTCGTTTAGCATGGCCAGTAATTCCGGCTCCGGATCGGGGAAAGTGCTGTATTGCAGGTGCTCAAATTTTTTATCGTGATAAGTTTTATAAAAGAACTTCCCAACAATTGGCAAAGCCATGTATGCGCCTTGCCCATAGGTTGTTGTTCGGAAATGTACACGCGGATCGTCGGCACCTACCCAGCAACCCGTTACCAGCTCGGGTGTAAGACCGATAAACCAGCCATCCGAGTTATTTTGTGTTGTACCTGTTTTTCCGGCAAACTCGCCCGGGATTTTATAAACGGTACGGATTCCCCGTCCGGTTCCGCCGTCAACCACGGCTTCCATCATATTTATTACCGCCCTGCAATTTTCGGGTGAAACTACCGGCTCATAAGGTAAATCGTAATTAAAGGTTTCAAGCACTTTCCCGTTCTTGTCGGCAATTTGCAACAGGTAATTGGCTTTTACGGGTTTTCCATCGTTTACAATGCCGGCAAAAGCTTCCACCATTTCTTTTAACGATACCGAAGCCACTCCCAAAGCCAGAGAAGGATAGTCGGGCAGATCAGCCGAAATGCCCAGATCGCGCGCAATATCGATAGTTTCATCAATTCCGGCTTCCAACAACACATCAACCGAAACGGTGTTTAACGATTTTGCCAAAGCACCTTTCATCGAGTAGTAGCCGCCATATTCGTTGTGCGAGTTCCGCGGTGCCCAGTCTTTATATTCTTCGTAAACCTTGTATTGATTTACAAAATAAGTATCGGCCGAAATATCTTCTTCCAACGCTGCCAGATAGACAAACGGTTTAAATGTTGATCCGGTTTGTCGCGGCGCTGTAACGTGGTCGTATTTAAAAAAGCGGTAATCGATTCCTCCAACCCAGGCTTTTAAATGCGAGGAGTGCGGATCGATTGCAATAAATCCGGCATTCAGCATTTTCAGGTAGTGTTTTAATGAATCGAGGCGCGAAACCTCCATACTTTCAACACCATCCCAGGTAAATAATGAAGCATGCGTTTTTGCCGAATATTTTTTCAGTTCATCAGCGTAACTGTCTCCGCTGGTATTCAGATTCTGAATCGCACTTTTTAATACCTCCGGATTCTCTCGGAAAATATCTCTCGATTTCCAGTGGTTGTCGAATACCTTTTGAAGGTTTTTCATGTACTCTTTAACCGACTGCTGTGCGTAGCGCTGAAGATTGTAATCAATACTTGTGGTAATCTTCAATCCATCGGTATAAAGGTTATATGGTTGGCCGTTTTCATTCACATTGTCAGCGCACCATTCCAATAATTCGGGCTTTAAACGCTCCAGAAAATAGGGGGCGGGTCCCTGATTATACGAAATCAAACGATAATGCAATCCCAAAGGTTTTTCCTTGTATTTCTCTGCATCAGCTGCATTCAGGTAATTATTTTTCACCATCAGATCGATCACCACATTTCGCCGGCCTACGGCACGATCAGGATGCGTTCGCGGATTGTAATAATTATTGGCTTTTAGCATCCCAACAATCACTGCGGCTTCATGCACATCCAAACTTTTTGGCGATTTGGAAAAGAATCGCTCTGCAGCTACTTCAATTCCAAATATATTTTCAGCAAATGAAACCGTGTTCAGGTACAATGCCAGAATCTCCTGTTTATTATAAATACGCTCTAAACGATAAGCAATAATTGCTTCGCGCAGTTTATTTACCGGCATCGAAAATGGCCCGTAATCCACGCGCGGAAACAGGTTTTTCGCAATTTGCTGACTAATGGTGCTTCCACCGCCGGCAGCATCGTTGCGCAAAATAATGGACTTAAAAAGCACCCTCGCCAGGGCAATTTCATCAATACCGCGATGCTCGTAAAAGCGGGCATCTTCAGTGGCAACCAGGGCATTTATTACATTGGGCGAAATTTCGTCGAATGTGGCATAACTTCGGTTCTCAACATAATACCGGCCCAGTATTTTTCCATCGACAGAATATACTTCCGAGGCCAGCGGGTTATTAATCTGTTGTAACTGTGTTTTAGAAGGAACCGGGCCCAGAACGCCCAGAAAAACCAGGATAAAAAACAAACATCCGAGTAAGAATAATACTACGCCTGCTTTAAAAATAAAGCTTAGGAATGGATATTTTTTACCTGTTTTCTTCGATTTGCCTTTCTTTCTGCTCGCCGGCTTTTTGGTCCGGGAAGTTGTAATTGTTTTCTTTTTTGCCACGCAACAAAAGTATTATAAAAACTATGTCCTTCTTAATCAAACTTAATTGATTTGAAAATATTATAAACGAGGTTTTGTTTATATTCTAATTGTTAAACAATCATTTCTTTAACGAAATACCAGGTCATCATACCCGATGCAATAAGTTTTAGTAATGTCCCGGCTAAAAATCCCATAAACGATCCGAAGCCTGATTTTAAGGCGGCTCCCGAGTCTTTGCCAACGGTAAGTTCACCAACTACAGCTCCAACAAACGGACCGATTATTATGCCAAAAGGAGGGAAGAAGAACATGCCTATTACCAGGCCGATAATACTGCCCCAAACCCCACGTTTACTTCCTCCGAATTTTTTGGTTCCCCATGCCGGAATAAGGTAATCCAGTGCATAAACTACCACCGTAATTACAGCCCAAATAATCAGAAATTTTGAAGAGAACTGATAACGTTCGGTGAAATGCAGCAACAATAGGCCTATATAACTTAAGGGAGGTCCGGGAATGATGGGTAAAACGCAACCTAAAACTCCGCTGATAATAAAAAGTGCTCCTAAAACGATTAATAGAATGTCCATATTTTAAAATTAATTACGGGCGTAAAAATAGTGTTTCCTTTTTTTCGGGTTGAATATTTTCGGTAAACAAGCGCTTATCGCCGGCGTTTGCCAAACCACGGAATGCTTGTGAAATACATTAACACAATAGAAAGTGCCATAACAAGCGCACTCAGCAGCAACAGGTTATTACGCTCTAAAAGATAGATGGAATGTTCGCGAATTTGTTGCCAGTAGGTTACAGTTAGCAGCACCATTGCATTATTTATAGAGTGACCAATAATAGCAACAAAAATATTATTGGTGCGCAACATTAGCCAGCCCAGTAGCAGCCCCAGCAGAAACGTTGCCGGCATTTGCCACGGATTTAAATGAAACAGGGAGAACAAGAGTGCCGACATAAACACAGCAACAAAACCATTGTAATTCTTACGGAAGCCATTAAATATCAAGCCTCTGAAGATGAGTTCTTCTATAACAGGAGCAACAACGGCCACTTTCAGGAAAGCCCCCATAAAACCATAGTCGCCCTCGAAAATACGATCGAAAAGTTCCCAAAACCAGGGTGGGGCAGGCAGCAGCTTCTCAACCCATATATTAACATCCTCAAGAATATTATGTGCCCCCCAAAGAAATGTTACAACGGGAATAAAAACCAAAGGATTAAAAAGTTTAATGGGAAAGATCTCCAAAACCGGAGCTTTTGCCTTGCGAATGCCGTATAGCAGGATAAACACTACAGAACCGACTCCAAGTGCAATTTTTTTAACGGGATTATACAGGTATTCGGTGCCTTTGTAATAATCGATTACCGCCAACGGAAAATCAACAACGGTTTGAATAAATATGTAAAGGATCACCAGGTGAATGCCCTGTAAAATGGTTGGATAATATTTAACGCGGTACTCTTCCATACGGCTAATAAATATAGTACAATTGGTAAAACAAATGTTAACCAGAGTGAATTTTTACGAACGATTTCGGGCGGCAAGTAGTTTTTTCCCCGTTTTAAAGGTAAAATAACGCTGAGCAACGTAGCTGTAAAGAATTACCAGCACGGTAGTTATTGCTTTCGAAAGCGTGGCGTACAGGCCACAGTATTCAACAAAGAATTTCAGAAAAATATAATTCAGCAGTATCGATCCGCCAACGGTAAGCAAATACCTGAACAGTTGAATGCGTCCTTTTAATACCGATGACGTAAAAGTTACATATTTTGCCAAAAAGAAACCGCTTGTGAAGGTTATCGGAAAAACAAAAAGAAAAGCAGCAATGTGCGGACTTATGGCGATAAAGCCGAGATCGACGATCTGCATTTTTAGTACAAAACGGTAAAAAATGAAATACAAACCAATGTCGAGCAGCGTGTTTGCGCCACCGGTGGCGGCATAGCGAAAGATTTCGCGCGGAAGAAATTGCAGGAATGGAAAATAAAACCAGTCAACAACGTTGATGATCATCTTTCCTATTTTCTCCAGTATGTTTCGCATGCTTTATTTTCAGATTTGAGCTGCAAAGAAACAAAAAATACTTTTATACCCACAAAACACATTTGAGGAAGCATCGATCAAAAAGAAAAGCAAGTGGTGAAATTAAATGCAAAATGACGCGGCAATTGCCGGATTTTGATTCGCAATTTTTTGCTTACAGATGTATTCGTCAATGGCTGTAAACCCTTTCTCAGTGCCAGCGAACAATATCACCATTTAACAGTTTTACAATTTATCAGTTCCAGAATTACAAATCAGGCCGTTGGCGCAACTGTTTTTTTGTCGATTGTTGTTTTTTCTTCTCCAGTCGTTTTAATTTCGACGAAATGGTAGGTTTTGTTTTCACTCTTCGCTTAACCGGAGTTAATGCCTTCTCTATCAGCTCCACAAGTTTTGCGATGGCTTGCTGTTTGTTTTTCAACTGACTGCGTTCGCTGCTTTCAAAAAGCACAATTACACCATCAGAATTAATCCGGTTCTTTAATTTAATGCCAAGCCTTTGTTTTTGTGTTTCGCTAAAAACAGCGGAGTCGTTCAGATTAAAACGCAGCTCTATTTTTGTATTTACCTTATTTACGTTTTGTCCGCCGGGGCCGCTGCTGCGAATGGCCGAAATCTTTAATTCGTTTATAATTTGGTCTTTTTGAGTTTCCGAAAGTCTCATATTAAGTGTACCATGCAATAATCTCTATGCCACAAAAGAACATGGATTTTTTTAATTATCAAATCATTATATCGATTAAAACAGATTACAAATTATAATACCGAGCCATGTAGCCTACTGTAACAGTCGGGCAAACTGTAACCTTTACAGTGTTTAAATGGTATATACCACATAAAAATACCGGACTCCGGTTCATTGGCAGTTCAAACTATTAACCATTTTTACTCCAGTACTTTTTTAGAAAGCTTTTCCCTTACACTTATTTTTGGTGTTAAACTAAACCTGGCGAAAGTGAATAAAAACAAAAACTTTAATATTGGTAATGGTTCTAAAATAGCTGTTATTGGCGGTGGTCCGGCCGGAAGTTTTTTTGCTTACTTCGCACTTGGTTTTGCCGAACAAAGAGGAATCAACATACACATTGACATTTACGAAGCAAAGAATTTTCATGTAGCCGGCCCTGCAGGTTGCAACCGTTGTGGCGGAATCGTTTCTGAATCGTTGATTCAGGCCTTATCCACCGACGGAATTGTTCTGCCGGCAAATGTTGTTCGGCGTGGAATCGAATCGTACAAACTTCATATGGAGCAAGGTGCAACCTTAATTGAAACGCCATTAAAAGACCAAAAAATAGCCTCCATATTCAGGGGATTTGGCCCCCTGGGTAGCGACAACATCGACTCGGTTAGTTTCGATAATTATTTATTGGAACTGTGCCAAAAGAAAGGAGTTCATACCATTTATGAAAAGGTAATCGGTTTGGAACGAAATGATTCCGGAATTACTGTTCAAACAAAAACAAATTCAGCAAATTACGAGCTTGTTATTGGCTCGGTAGGATTAAATCCACGGTCATTTTCGTTGTTCAAAAAAGTTGCCGCGGCCTATATTCCTCCTGAAACAACAAGAACATATATCTGCGAATTTAAACTGGGGAATGAGCTGATCAATCAATATTTTGGGAATTCGATGCACGTGTTTCTGCTCAACCTTAAAAACATAAAATTCGGGGCACTCATTCCAAAAGGCCAATACGTTACCCTGGTTTTGTTGGGAAAGCAAATTACCGGAGAAATAGTTGACAGCTTTTTAAGCAGCGAGGCCGTTCAGCGATGTTTCCCCAAAGGGCTGGATATCGACCAAATTGCGCCCTGTCAGTGTTTTCCGGGTATTAATATTAAAAATGCGCATTATGCCTATTCTGACCGGGTGGTGTTGATTGGCGACTCCGCATCATCAAAATTATATAAGAACGGAATTGGTGCGGCTTATATAACCGCCAAAGCAGCGGCCAAAACAGCAATATTCAACGGCGTATCGCAAGCTGATTTCAAAAAGCACTATCAACCGGAATGTACGCGACTAAACAGAGACAATGCCATTGGCAAATTTATTTTTGGGGTTACAACAATTATTCAAAAATCTTCGGTGCTGAAAAAAGGCATATTTCGTATGGTAGTTAACGAACAGAAGAAGGTAAACGACAAACGAAGAATGAGCTCGGTTTTATGGGATACGTTTACCGGAAGTGCGCCGTACACCAATATTTTAAGGCGCGTATTGCATCCGGCAACAATACTGCTATTACTGGCAAATACGGTAAATGAACTATTTTACATGCCTAAGAAAGGGATTAAAAAGTAAGTTGTTGAGAACAAATTCAAAATAACTCAGTTATAAATATTCCATATCATTGGCCATTTTTTCCAATCGCCATTCGCTCAGTTGCTTTACCCGGTTTAAAACGTTTGAAGTAACCCGGTTATGTACACTTTCCCAAATTTTATTTACCAACCTGTTGGCCTCTTTTTCTTTTCCGTAAAAATTAAAACTCACGGCAAAAATTAACTGCGATTGGGCAATTTCGCCCATCTCTTCAATCGGCGAACGCACGTACATAACGAAAATGCCAATGGGGTATCCTCCGGTGCAATCATATAATAAATAACGGGCATTGTCGAAATCAAAAGCGTCGGGGGTATTTTTAATGCGAATTGAATGCAACTTGAACAACGGAATTAAGTTCATACCCAGGAAGCTTTTTTTTAAGCCAAAAGGATACTTTTTAAGGCCAAACGGAAGAATCTCAATATTCTCAATGTCATCATCAATACGTTCAACTTTTGCTACGTGGTTGGGCCAGCAGGTTGAATCGCCATTCCAATTCAGTAATTCATTAAATATGTAGCTAACCGGCGCATTCACTCCAATTTTATGAACGTTTAAAATAAAGTTCTTATTCACATCGATACCCACACGCTGCAGCACCCGGCGGTTGTATTCTTTTCGGTTTTCTTCCGATTCAAATTTTATTAATGTCGATTTTTGGGGTTTATTTATTAAGAAATTCCTGATGTCGGAAAATACATTTTTACTCCTTGATGGTGGATTTAGATTAATCGGTGAAGATTTCTGATAACTTGCCATTTACGAGTAAAAGTATTGAATGATTTCGAATAAAAATGAATCTGACAACTATGCCTTTCGTTACGCTATAATTTGATTTTTAAAGTACAAAATAACCGCTTGAAAAACAATGAAGCGTTGAGATAATATCAATTACTTAATCATTTAATATTAGCCGTTTTTGCTGATATTCAGCAATTGAGCAGCATCGTCAATTATAATGTTTTTGCCGTTAAGCGAAATAATGTTTTCCTTCTCAAACTCTTTCAGAAACTTAATGGCACTTTCTGCCGAAATAGATGCAAAGTCAGCAATATCCTGGCGGGTAAGAAACTCGAAAATGTTCTTCTTCAGAAATTCTTCCTGGCTTAGGTAGAGCAGGGCAGAAGCCAGTTTTCCGCGCATTTGTTTGTACGAAATGTTTTTGATCACCTCAAACAAATGTCGTTCGTTACGGTAGTTTTGCGAGGTAATTTGCAAGGCAAATTCAGGGTTTTCCAACAGAATCTTTTTCAGGCTTTCTTTTTCGATCATACAAATTTCGGTGTTGCTGATTGCCTGTGCCGAATAAGTATGAACCGGCTCGCCAAACACCGACGAAAACGCCAGAAATTCGCCTTCGGCAGCCACACTGATACTCGTGTTTTTATCAATACCGGTTTGCAGATATACTTTTACCAGCCCCTCAACAACATACATTACATAAGGAGCAAACGCCCCTTGCTTAAAAATCGTTTCGCCTTTTAGGTACTGAACGCGGGTTTTGTAGGCATTCAGGTTGTCTAAGTTTTTTATGTTGTCTGTTAAATCCAATGCTGAATCTGATATTTCTCCAAATTTACATAAGAAATGTGATTAACCAAGCTATACCAATTGTATTTCAAAGTGAGGCTTGGCGAAACTTTGAGATTACAATGGTTAGTGCCGATAGAAAATTAAAGAGACTTTTGGAGTTTTCGACAAAAGGCTCATTTTAATTTCTAATCGGTATAAAACTATCAAACGACAGGAATGAAACTGTCAAATTTTAGTTTACGAACCGACAGACTTCAGTGCCATTTTTACGCACGGTGTTTTCCAACGATTTATCTTTGTAATATTGATTTTTCATAATGATATTGATTTAAGAATGTTGGGATAGAGGAAAGATAAAACAGAGTTGCCCGACTATTCAGGCGCTCTGTTTTTTTACCGAAAAGATGATGAAGAAAGTAGCCATACCTATAGCGAACAAAAAAATTAGCGAGTATCTGTGCGGATGTTCGCACTTTGCCTATTATGATATGGAATCAAAAAACACGACCATTTCTGAAAGCGCTGTTATCGACTTCACAAATGCTGATGAAATTCGCTTATGGATTAAAAACAACGGCATCACCGACATTATTCTGCATCGCATAAGGAAAGAATTGATTGGCATTTTTACTTCAGAGAAAATTAATTTGTTTGTTGGTGTACCCATGGTTTCTGCCGGACAAATTATTGAGGCCTATCGTTGTGGAAAACTGGAATCGGATAAAAACATTATTACTGAAATAATAAATTAAAACGAACAAATATGAAGCTTTTAAGAACAGGATTACCCGAAATAGAATCGGCAGCAGAATTGGAAAAAGTGCTGGCCGAAAACGAGAATGTTATGGTATGTTGTGGCCGCATGGGCCCCATGTGTTTCCCGGTGTACAATGTTATGGAACGCCTGGAGAAAGAGCGTAGCAACGTAAAATTTATGGTTATGTCTTTTGATAATCCCGAGGCTGCACCAATTCGTAATGCGCCTGAGTGCAGTGGTTTCATGGGGCTTCCGTTCACTATGTATTACAAAAACGGGAAAGTGGCCAAAGCAACTACCAGTATTCAAACTCACGAGCAGGTTACAGCAATTCTCGACGAGCAGTTTGGTAACTAAAAATCGATTCAATTATGGCAAAACAAGAAGTAAAAGTTAGCTGGAAAGATAAAATGGCCTTTGAGGCCGAAGTAAACGGACACAAAATAATGCTCGATGCGGCCGAAGCAGTTGGTGGCGAAGACCTTGGCCCGCGCCCAAAACCACTTATGCTTACGGCACTTGCCGGTTGCACGGGAATGGATGTTATATCTATTCTGAAAAAAATGCGCGTTGAAGTGGAAGATTTTGATGTAACCGTTGAAGGCGATTTAACCGACGAGCATCCGAAACAGTATTATAAAATGAATGTTATCTATACGTTTAAAGGTAAAGATCTTCCTTTGGAGAAACTAAAAAAAGCAGTTAGTTTGTCGGAAGAAAGATATTGTGGAGTAAGTGCGCTTTACCGAAAAGTAATCGAAGTTACTTCTGAAATTAAAATTATAGATTAAAGTTATGTCAACTACACTAATTGTTATTGCTGTTGTTCTTGTCGCTTTGGTGGCACTTATTGCAGTAAACTATTTTCGAATGAAGAATGCCAAACCGGTGGCAAACAGCAAACGAATTAAAGTGCTGAATAATAAAAACTTTAAGGCTGCAACAAAACGCGGCGTTGTACTGCTCGATTTTTGGGCTCCCTGGTGCGGCCCCTGCAAAATTATTGCGCCTACATTAAACGAAATTGCCGACAGCCAAACCGATTTTATGGTAGCAAAAGTTAATGTTGACCACAACCAGCAACTGGCACAAAAATTTAAGGTGCGCAATATTCCAACCATGCTGATTTTAAAAGACGGAAAAGAAGCCGGCCGTATTGTTGGAGTAAAAACCAAACGTACCATTATGAAAGAGGTTGATGCAGTGATGGCCGGATAAACGGAAAAATAAAAAACCACATATACAGAAAGCCGCTTATCGATTTCAGATAAGTGGCTTTCGTTTTTTGGCACCTTACTCACACACGGTTCAGAAATGCTGATAGCTGCTAAGGATTTTTACCAACGATTTCAAACCTTTTAATAGCTGGATTTAAGGACATTTTTTTCCGTCAACTGCGGCACATGGGCTATTTTTGAATCGTAATTAAGAACACAAAACAAATCAGAAATAAAGTCGCTTTCGACTAATTTACAAGCCTGAAGTTTTTCAGGCTTTTTATGAAAGTCACTTTGGTAAAACAAAAAAGTTCAAGCAGAGTAGATCACTAAGTTTTCGCAAAGCACGCAAAACAGACTCTATACCTTTGCTAATTTTGCGCTTCTTCTTCTCTTTGCGTGAAACAATATTGATGTCCTTTCATCCCTGTTGGTGATTTCCGGGAATCATGAATGTTTTATTGTAAGAAGTCAGTAAATAATGGCTTATTGGGAGAGTGTACTCTTTTTCGTAGGCAAATGCGCTTAGCGGTTTCAAATCGCTTGTAATAAAGGGATCCGATCCTTATCAGTTTAAAATAATAAGGATCGGATCCTTAAGTCTCCATCATTCTTATCTGAAATGCTCATTTTGTAACTTTCGTACAGCTACGACACCACTAAATAGTTCTATTTGAAGCTTTCGTACGGCTACGACACCACTAAATAGTTCTATTTGAAGCTTTCGTACGGCTACGACACCATTAAATAGTTCTATTTGTAGCTTTCGTACGGCTACGATACCATTAAATAGTTCTATTTGTAGCTTTCGTACAGCTACGACACCACCAAATAGTTCTATTTGTAGCTTTCGTACAGCTACGACACCACCAAATAGTTCTATTTGTAGCTTTCGTACGGCTACGACAGCACCAAATAGTTCTATTTGTAGCTTTCTTCGCCTTACAGAAGCACTTTTTTTACCCATTCACAACAGTCGTACAGCTGCAATAATGTGTTATTACCTCCTGTAATCCTGTCAGAAACTGTTTTTTAAAATTGTAAAAATATTTTTAATGCCTTCCGCCTTTGTCTTTACCACATCAAAAAAAGATATTTATATTGCGGCTCATAAACAAACCAATTAAATTTCAGACACAGGATACAAAAAAGCCTTATTATTAGTATTTTAGAAAAATGGATTCAAGTAAAATTATTATTGGTAGCGAAGAGTGGTGCGGTTTACCACAATTAAATATTCCGGGAGTAAAAGCCCGGATCGATTCAGGAGCAAAAACTTCAGCACTGCATGCGGTAAATATTAATCAGTTTAAAAAGAATGGCCAGCCGTGGATTAGTTTTGATGTGCATCCGTTGCAGAAAGACGGAAAAACAACCATCCATTGCGAAGCACCATTGTTAGACAAACGAAAAGTAAAAAGCTCGAGTGGCAGCAGCGAAGTCCGCTACGTAATAAAAACAGTTTTGTCGATCGCAGGCGAAGCGTGGGAAATTGAGGTTACACTCACCAACCGCGACTCGATGGGTTACCGAATGCTGTTGGGCCGACAAGCTATGTCGGGAAAAATATTGGTCGATCCGGAAGAATCGTTTCATTTGGGCGAGCTTTCCAAAGAACGTATCGCATCATTTTACTTTACAAATATTACTCGCCCTACGGGTTTAAAAATTGGGCTGCTGGCCAGTAATCCTGATTTGTACAGCAACACGCGAATTATGGAAGCAGGGCAGGAGCATGGCCACGAAATGGAGTTTCTGAACCTGAAAGACTGTTACATTAAGCTGGACGGTAAAAATCCGGAAATGCATTATCGTGGTGGTCGTGTTTTGAATGAATTTGATGCCATTATTCCGCGAATCAGGCCAAGTGCCACCTTTTATGGTTGTGCACTTACGCGGCATTTCGAAGCCATGGGAGTTTATACGCTCAATACCGCGTCAGCAATTACCCAATCGCGCGATAAATTATATGCTTTGCAGTTGCTCATCAATAATGGGCTGCCCATTCCTACAACCGGATTTGCCAATTCTCCGCTTGATACCAACGAACTGATACAGATGGTTGGCGGAGCTCCGTTAATTGTAAAACTGTTGGAAGGAACACAAGGAAAAGGAGTTGTGTTGGCCGAAACCAAAAAAGCTGCCGAGAGTTTGATTAACGCCTTTAAAAGCCTTCGTGCCAATATTTTGGTACAGGAGTTTGTAAAAGAGGCCGATGGTAAGGATATCCGTTGTTTTGTGGTGAACGGGAAAGTGGTGGCCAGCATTATGCGTACAGCCGCTCCGGGCGAGTTCCGTGCAAATATTCACATGGGAGGAACAGCGTCGATTACTAAAATTACTGCTGAAGAACGACGTATTGCAATTCTTGCATCAAAAACTTTAAACCTGAAAGTTGCAGGTGTTGATATCATCCGTGGAAAAAACGGGCCGTTGTTGCTGGAAGTAAATTCATCGCCGGGCCTTGAAGGGGTAGAAGGAGCTTCGAATAAAGATATAGCCGGCAAAATGATTGAAGCTATTGAGCGGGACTTAAAATACCACAAGAGAGGCGTTTAAACGGCTTCAGGTGGAAACAAAAATGGCAGGAAAGGAAAACCTAACCTGCCATTTTTTATGATAAAATTGTGCAATCGAACCGGTTTAGTTAAACCAGGCGTCGATCATTGCTTTATTAGCATCGTAAAATTGTTGTGCACCGGCTTCTTCTCCCGAGTCTGAAATTTTACCCATCAAATCGTAAAGCTGAGCTTCTTCCAGGTTAAAGTTTTTAAAGAAAGTACCTGCTTTTGGCATCTCTTCAGCAAATCCTCTGCGCGAAATAATTGCACAAACATCTTTCGGATAAATTCCTTTGGGATCTTCCAAATATTTCAAATCGTTTTTAGCCCATTTAAAATGTGGTTTCCATCCGGTAATCACAATCCATTCGTTGTTTTTAATCGCTTTCTCGAGACTGGCAACCATTGCCGGCCCGCTTGAAGTAATCTGCTCGAAATCCAAACCATATTCTTCAATTACCTTTTCAGTGCTGGCATGAATACCTGCACCACTACCAATGCCGATGATTTCGCCGTCGAACTTGTCTTTGTTAGCATTCAGCTCTTCAATAGAATTGATGGTTACGTACGATGGAACAACCAATCCGGTAGTACCGTTACTAAACGATTCGCCAAGTTTTACCAGTTTGTCGCCATAATCGGCCCAATAATCTTTGTGGGTATTGGGTAACCATGCGTCCATAAAAACATCGCCTTTTGAGTCATCTTTCGACAATTCGCCATAGATCAATCCCGGTTCAAGGTTGGTTAATTCAACCTCAAAACCATTGGCTTCAAGTGCAATTTTTGCCAGGTGTGTAAAGGCAATACCTTCGGCCCAGTTTGGATATAAAATGTTAACTTCTTTTTTCTCTACTTCAGCAGATTTATTTTTCGATCCGCTGTTTGAACACGATGTAATTGCAAACAACAAAGTTGCAGCTACAAACAGAGTTCCTAATTTTTTTACGTTCAGCATAATATTACTTTTTAAGATTTATAATTTATTTTTTAGCAACAGCCTGGGTTATACGGTCGAGTATAATGGCCAGCACAACAATTCCAAGTCCCGATTCGAAACCTTTGGCAATGTCGTTTTGCTGAATACCCTGGTAAACGATGGCCCCCAATCCTTTTGCACCAACCATTGATGCAATAACAACCATCGACAGGGCCAGCAGAATTACCTGGTTTATACCGGCCAGAATTGTTGTTTTTGCCAGTGGCAATTGTATTTTAAACAGAATTTGTTTGTCGGTTGCTCCGAAAGCATGACCGGCCTCAATAACATCTTCAGGCACGTTCCGGATTCCCAGACTTGTTAAACGCACAGCCGGTGGCAACGAGAAGATTACGGTTGCAATAACACCCGGCGTATTCCCAACACTAAAGAAGAAAATAGCGGGAATAAGGTAAACGAATGCCGGCATGGTTTGCATTAAGTCGAGAATTGGCCGGATAATGGCATTGGCTGTGTTGCTGCGCGCCGCCCAAATTCCCAGCGGAATACCAAACAAAAGCGCTATAATGGTAGCCACAATAACAAGTGTTGTTGTTTGAATGGCTTCTTTCCAGTAGCCCATTGCCCAAATCAGCAACAAACCGAGCACAACAAAAAGAGCCAGGCTTACACCTTTTTTTATACCTTCTTTTTTAAAGGCCTTTTTACCAGCGTTGGCATAGTAGGCACCAAAAGTAACAAGGGCAATAATTACAATAAAAGGAATAGCCAGAAACGTGTCGTTTAAGAATTCTACTGTCCATGAAATAACATCATCGATAGCTCCCCAAAGACCGGAAAGGCTTTCTTCCAGTACATTAATTCCCTGTTCTATATATTTTCCGAGGTCTATTAATTTATCCATACTATAATTCGTTAGCTTGTTCTTTTAATTTAATCACTTCTTTTTTCTCGAAGCGTGTAGCCTCAATAATCAACGAGGTTTGTGTAACCAGGCCGAGGAATTTCCCTGTTTCTTCTTCAATTACCGCAAGCGGGTGCCTTATACCGGTAATCAGTGGTAGCATTTCTTCAACAGTATAGTGTTTGTAAACACTTGGAACGTTGGTGTTTATTACTTTTTCTAACGATTTTCCCTGCTCTTTTTCCAGTTCAAGAACATCCTGCAACCAAACGTGGCCAAGGAATTTTTTGTGTTCATCAACAACGGGCAATTGGTCAACAGCGATAGAACGCATTTTACGAACCGCACCTTTAGGCCCGTCTTTATGAACTTCCAGAGCTGTATGCTTTTTAAACATTAAAGTTTCGGCAGTAATAATCGTTTTGCGGTCCACTTTTTCCACAAAAGCCTCCACATATTCGCTGGCGGGATTTGTAAGAATATCCTCGGCAGTACCAATTTGTTCCACCACACCATCTTTCATAATGGCAATGCGGTCGCCAATTTTAATGGCCTCGTCGAGGTCGTGCGTAATAAACACAATTGTTTTGTGCAGTTTGTCCTGAATTTCAAGCAGCTCGTCCTGCATATCTGATTTTATAAGCGGGTCGAGTGCCGAAAATGCTTCGTCCATTAGCAGAACTTCCGGATCGTTGGCAAGCGCACGGGCTAAACCAACACGCTGTTGCATACCTCCCGACAATTCGGCCGGATATTGCGCTTCGTAACCTTTCAAACCAACGGTTTCGAGCGCTGTTTTCGCTCTTTCGTCGCGCGCTGCTTTTTCTTCACCGCGAAGTTCTAAACCAAAACCTGCATTTTCCAGAATGGTACGGTGGGGAAGTAGTCCAAATTTTTGGAAAACCATACTCATTTCTGTTCTCCGTGTTTCCAGTAATTCTTTATTGGTTTCGCGGGTAATGTCGTGATCATCGAAAATTACTTTCCCTGCCGTTGGCTCATTCAAGCGGTTTAAGCAGCGAATTAAAGTCGATTTTCCACTTCCTGAAAGTCCCATGATCACAAAAACTTCCCCTTCTTTTATTTCGAAACTAGCCCGATTTACACCAACGGTGCATTTCGTCTTTTTCAGGATCTCTTCCTTTGAAACACCTTGTTCCAGCATCTTGAGTGCCTCTTGTTTGCGTTTGCCGAAGATCAGTGTCAGGTCTTCAACCTTAATTTTTGTTTTTCTATTATCCGACATAATTGAATCAATTAAAAATAGTATCCAATGTTAATATTGAAACGGGTTTCCCATTCAGCATCAGGTGTTCCGGCTGCCAGACCATTTGTCCAAGCCGGCCCAACCCACGGGTGATCTTTTCCCTGCGCCAAATCAACGTAGGTATAAACGTTTCCGGCAGTTACCAAAACTCCGGTAGTATTCATAAAACTGTCTTCATACATATCATTGGCCTTATTCATGTAGCCAAAATCGTTATAAAACTGAAGGTTTGAAATTGGCCCCCATTCAACCGGAACAGAGTACGCTGGCCCAATGGTGTAAGTTGTAGCTTCAGATGCCACAAGGTAAGGCGCTCCGTAGGCTGTCATAGCAAGGCCTTCGCTATCCTGATCGGCAGGATTTTCAGGATTCATTTTATATTTGGTAGCCTGAACTTTCAGATTGAAGTTTCCGGCATTTAACTCGTAATGCGCTGCAATTGCGTAGCTATCGCCAGTTTTCTCGGTGTCGAGGTTGTAAAGCCCGCCATATTGTGCCGACACGCCCAACATGTGCTTACTGTTACCCGACGCGAATTTTCTGGCCACTTTCAGGTTTACCTGGTTTACTTCTTTATTTCGGTATAAACCATCGGCAGATGAACTTACATCGTACGAGTAGCGACTGTCTGAAACATCGGAAGCACTACCAAAACGGAGTTCTTCGGCATTTTTAAAAAATGCAATGGCATACATCCAGTTCTCGTCGTTGTGGGTGTATTTTATCCCCATGTCGTGGTCGTCTTCTAAGCCAACATAGTAGTTAATACCAAAAAACCAGTTGTGCGAGTTGTATTGGGTAATTCCAAAAGGCACCTGTGTTAAACCGATCTGGAGGTTATTTTCAGGGCTGAAATCGTAACCAACCCAACCTTGTTTTAACATACCGCCGCCAAAACCTTCGGAATAAAGCCGGTATTCAGCATTTAGTTTTACGCCTTTGTATTTTGCTTTGGCATTTACTCTGAAAACGTCGTAGCCAAAATCGCCGCCACGGGTTTTCTGACCTTCTTTCCACGAAGAAAGGTTGTAATTAAAACGAAGTGCTCCACCAATTTGAACCTCAGGTTTTTCCTGTGCAAACAAATTAGTTGTAAAAAATAGAATAATTAAAATTAATGAACTAAATTTTCGTAACATATAAATTAATTTAGTGAAAAAAATCGGTAATACAAGTGAGGGGGGAAGAGAAAAATTAGAGTAGAGCTACAGGTGGTACAAACCTGTCGGACCGCATTTTATAAGCCATTTTAATAGCCATAAATGCCCGCTGATTATTTTGTTTGTATGTTTTAATACGCCTTTTAATCATGCGCGGCAAAAGTAATACGATCAATTGTAATAGCTTGCATTTTATAACCGATCACTTATTTATATAATGTATTGTTAACATCATTTCTATACGAACATTTATTTAAAAATGATGCACTCGAATGATACTCACATGTAATTTCGTCGTGTTGTAACAGATTTATAATTCCGTAATAATAATATATTTAGATACTTATCAATGCATCAGCCATATTTTACTTGCTGAAATTATGTATTAGCGAACTCAAATAAGTTTCTACAGAAATAAACAGCTAAAGATGTTATTTGTTTCGTGGTAACTTTTCCGGCAGCAGCTAATTGCTTGCTGAATGAAAACTAACAACGTAGTTGATGGAATTGAATGCGGGAAATAAATATTAATACAGAATTTAAAGAGCTATTTCCTAAAGTAAAAATTTTAATGCACTGAGAATCGCATGAAATAATTTCTGTGTATAAATGTTCAGTTTAGCAAATTCTCAGCGATTGTGGTTTTATATAGAATTATAAGGCAAAACATCTAAAAGAATTCGTGAATTAAAAAAACATTGATTGCGACGTTTTATCTACTTAAGTGGATTGGTGTAAACAAGCATTAAAAGTTTCGGGAGAGCTCATAAATAATTTTGAATTACAGGGAAAACATTTGCCAGGAGCATCAGTATAAACTTTTGCATAAAATCTTTGCCGTTATCGGACTTAGCCGTCACGATAATTGATTTTATATAAACCAGCAGAGCTGGACGTAATCATGCCAGTTATTCCGAAATATGATATAAATATGTTTGCCTTATCATTTGCCAGAAGCATCAGTATAAACTTTTACATAAAATCTTTGACGTTATCGGACTTAGCCGTCACGATAACTGATTTTATATAAACCAGCAGAGCTGGACGTAATCATGCCAGTTATTCCAAAATATGAAATAAATGCATTTGTCTTATAATTGATATTATGTTGTTTAAATAGATATAAAAAAAGGAGAGAATTTCCCTCCTTTTTTTACCTATACTTATTGTCCTAACTTTTCAAGAACTTCGTTGTACTTGTCCATATTTTTCATACGGTAGTACAAGTTTTTAAGCGATTCTAATGTCATTTCATCTTCAGGATTCAACTCATGACATTTTTCCATGAATGGCAGAGCTTTCTCAAACCAAACATCAGCTTTTTTCAATTCAGCTTCGTATTTTTCGTTTTCGTTAGCCGGAACTGCGTTAGCAACTTCAATTTGTTTTACTCCTTTATTGTAGTAAAGTGCACCTAAATTGTAATAGGCATTAAAGAATGTCGGATCAATTTCAGATGCCTTTTGATACGCTGCTACTGCATTTTCTTCCTCACCAAATTTTTCGTACAAGGCACCTTTGGCAAAATAATATGTTACATTGTTTGGATCTTGCTCAATGGCCATGTCCAGGTATTTCAATGCTTCTTCGTTTTTACCAATTTTCATGTAAAGGTCAATCATACTTGTTAATACACCGTTGTCTTCAGGATACTTTTCGAATCCTTCCTGCACAGCTTTTAATGCATTAACAGTATCCTGCATCTGAATGTACGATTCAGAAATTAAAGAGTATGTTCTGGCACCGTTATAACCGTATTTTGCTGCTTCGCCGTAATATTTTACAGCTTTCTCAAAATTCTGTGCATTGAATGCCGCCAATCCCGAGTTAAATAAAATTACAGTATCAACTGCTTCAGGGTTATCTTCTTTCACTACCGGAATATCCTGAATGTCAAGAATTTGCTCGAACGATTTCAACGCCAGCTCGTAGTCGTTATTCTGAAAAGCTTCAACGGCCTGGTTGGTAAGGTCGTTAGTTAACAGCGTTAACTTAATTTTTACACTTTTCGAGAACTTGTCTTTATCATCCAGTTCAAGTGCCTTTTTGTACGATTCCAAGGCTACTGTTAACGGATCATCACTAAGAGCTTTTACGTTTTGATCCTGACTGGCAAAAATTGCCTGAAAGATCTCTCCTTTTACTTCCCATGTTTTTGGCCATGGAAGTGATTTTTCAGCCTTATCGTTTGACGGATCAGTTGCTTCATTAATCGCTTCCAACGCTTTATCTAATTTTCCTGTGTCTTTAAGGTTCTGAGCACTGGTAACTTTTCCTTTCTGTGCAAATACTGCAGAAACAGAAAATACCAAAGCTAGAAGAATGATTGTTTTTTCATTTTTATACTTTTTAAAATTTTAAAATTATCGTTTAATAGGCCCTCTTACAAGCCACAAAAATATATCTTTTCAAATTTTATCAAAATAACAGTACGAAGAATCAATAATTTATTCTTGTTCTAAGTTATTATCTTCATTATCAATATCTTCAACATTATCGTCAGTTACATCTTCTGTAGCAGCTTCTTCAACCGCAATTCGGGCAACCGACGCAATTCTGTCGTCTTCTCGTAAGTTGATAACCCGTACTCCCTGAGTAGCTCTTCCGAGTACCGAAATGGTATTAACCGCTAAACGAATCGTAATTCCTTTCTGAGTAATAATCATCAGGTCATTATCGTCCGAAACACTTTTTATGGCAACCAATTCGCCGGTTTTTTCGGTTATATTCAGTGTTTTTACACCTTTTCCACCGCGGTTGGTAATACGGTAATCATCAATTTTAGAACGTTTTCCATATCCTTTTTCGGCCACAACCAGAATATCTTCGTTCTCATCCATCACACAAACCATACCAATTACTTCATCATTTTCATGACCAAGTGTAATTCCACGTACTCCTGACGCTGTTCTACCAATTGCCCGAACAATACTTTCGTTGAAGCGAATTGCTTTACCAGAGCGCACAGCAAGCATTACCTCGCTTTTGCCATTTGTTAAACGGGCTTCCAGTAACTGGTCGCCTTCTTTAATGGTAATTGCGTTAACTCCGTTTTGGCGTGGACGCGAATAAGCTTCTAAGGTTGTTTTCTTGATAATACCTTTTTTGGTAGCAAGAATAATGTAGTTGTTGTTGATGAATTCCTGATCGGCCAGTGTTTTCACTTTAATAAAGGCCAACACCTGATCGTCCGGCTCAATATTCAGCATGTTTTGAATTGCACGGCCTTTCGATGCTCTTGTTCCTTCAGGAATTTCGTAAACTTTTAGCCAGTAACACTTTCCTTTTTCGGTAAATAGTAAAAGGGTGTTATGCATTGATGCAATAATAATATGCTCCAGGAAATCTTCATCGCGGGTGGTACTTCCTTTCGAACCTACTCCCCCTCTACCCTGTGTTCTGAACTCGGTAAGTGGCGTACGTTTTATATAACCTAAATGCGAAATAGTAATTACCATTTCTTCGTCGGCATAAAAATCTTCAGGATTAAATTCTTCGGCGTTAGGAACAATCTCAGTACGACGCTCATCGCCATACTTGTTTTTCACCTCCTGCAATTCTTCTTTAATGATTTCCATTCGCAAATTAACGTCGGCAAGAATGGCCTTGTATTCTTCAATTTGCGCCATAATTTCATCGTATTCCTTACGAAGTTTGTCTTGCTCAAGACCGGTTAACTGACGTAAACGCATTTCAACAATTGCGCGCGATTGAACATCGCTTAATTCAAATCGTTCAATCAGTCTGTTTCGTGCTTCTTCAGGAGTTGATGAACCACGGATAATAGCAATTACTTCGTCGATATTATCGCTGGCAATAATAAGTCCTTCCAGGATGTGAGCACGTTTTTCGGCTTGTTCCAGTTCGTACTGTGTACGGCGCGTAACCACTTCGTGACGGTGATCAACAAAGTGTCTGATCAGGTCTTTCAGGTTTAAAATTTTAGGGCGACCATGTACCAGTGCAATACTGTTAACACTAAACGAAGTTTGCAGTTGGGTATATTTGTATAGTTTATTTAAAACTACGTTGCTCATTGCATCGCGTTTCAAATCATAAACAACACGCATACCTTCGCGGTCCGACTCGTCGTTCACGTTCGAAATTCCTTCAATTTTCTTTTCGTTAACCAGGTCGGCAGTTTTTTGGATCATCTCTGCACGGTTAACCATGTATGGAATTTCGGTTACAACAATTTTCTCGCGGCCGCCTTCATTTTCAATATGGGCTTTACCCCTGATAACAATACGTCCCCTACCCGTTTCATAAGCGTCTTTTACGCCCTGGTAACCGTAAATAATACCACCGGTTGGGAAATCGGGAGCCTTAACGATATCGATCAACTCTTCCATTTCAATATCGTTGTTATCAACGTATGCAATGGTAGCATCAATAACATCGCTGAGGTTGTGTGGCGGCATATTTGTAGCCATACCTACTGCAATTCCCGAAGCACCGTTAACCAGCAACTGTGGTATTTTGGTTGGTAACACTGTAGGCTCACCTAACGATTCATCGAAATTGGGCTGGAAGTCAACAGTATTTTTGTCCAGGTCGGCCAACGTTTCTTCCGAAATCTTCGACATACGAGCCTCGGTATAACGCATTGCTGCAGGACTATCACCATCAACAGATCCAAAGTTACCCTGGCCATCAACCATCGGGTAACGCAACGACCAGTGTTGCGCCATACGCACCATAGTAAAATAAACTGATGAGTCGCCATGCGGGTGATACTTACCAAGTACCTCACCAACAATCCTTGCCGACTTTTTATACGAACGATTGGAAAATATTCCAAGCTCGTGCATACCAAATAAAACCCGGCGGTGTACCGGTTTAAAACCATCGCGTACATCGGGTAATGCACGCGAAACAATTACCGACATTGAATAATCAATATAGGCAGATTTCATCTGCTCCTCAATGTTTATTCTGATAATCTTTTCACCTTCTGTCATTATATCTCCTTTCAAAATAAATTATCACTGTTTAAAGTCCCACAAAAATAGTAAAATCATTCGTGTAACACGCATATCTAGTAGTGTTTTACATACTTTTGACAAGAAGATATTAACATATCAACTGACAATTATGCATGATGTTTAGGTTACCTTTGATAACTTCTGCCATTTCGATACTTCCCAGCTACAAATTTTATTTATTTTAGTTTTTCAACCTTTTAGGAATAGTATTTGTTAAACCAGAGATAAAAAAGAGACTATATATGGATTCACAATTTTCACCAAGAATTAAAGACATTATCGGATACAGCCGGGAGGAGGCAATTCGTTTGGGGAATGATTATATAGGCCAGGAGCATCTTTTTTTTGGGAATTTTGAGAGAAGGCGAAGGTACTGCTACTGATATTCTTGAAAAACTGGGTGTTGACCTGGTTGAAGTAAAACAACTAATCGAAAGCAAGGTACGTACAGATAAAGATATAAATCAGAAAGCTGATTTGATTATGCTGAAATCAACCGAAAAGACGTTGAAGTTGATTTACCTTGAAGCCCGGTCGTTTAAAAGTGCAACGGCCAACAGCGGCCACCTTTTGCTGGCTATATTGAAGGACAACGACAGTTTAATAACTCAACTGCTTGTTGAGTTGGGTATTAATTACTACATGGTTAAGTCGCAATTGCAAGACTACCAGCAGCCTGAAGCAAAATCTGATTTTCCGGAAAGCGATGACGATGAGCCGGGCGAAGGTTTTGGCAAAGGCCCCTCGGGCGGACAAAGTTCGAAAAAAGCTGCCGGTGCAAAATCGGATACTCCTGTGCTCGATAATTTTGGTATTGATATTACCAAACTGGCTGAAGAAAACAGTCTTGACCCAATTGTTGGGCGCGAGAAAGAAATTGAACGACTGGCGCAGATACTTAGTCGTCGTAAAAAGAACAATCCAATTTTGATTGGAGAACCTGGCGTTGGTAAATCAGCAATTGCCGAAGGTTTGGCGCTTCGTATTATAGGCAAAAAAGTATCAAGAATATTATTCGACAAGCGTGTTGTAAGTCTTGATATTGCTTCGATTGTGGCGGGTACAAAATACCGCGGGCAATTTGAGGAGCGTATGAAAGCGATTTTAAATGAGCTGTCGAAAGTGAATAACGTTATTTTGTTTATCGACGAGATTCACACCATTGTAGGCGCCGGTGGGGCTACCGGATCGCTGGATGCGGCCAACATGTTAAAACCTGCTCTGGCGCGTGGCGATATTCAATGTATTGGTGCTACAACACTGGACGAATACCGTCAGCAAATTGAAAAAGACGGTGCTTTGGAACGTCGTTTCCAGAAAGTAATGGTTGATCCTACTTCGGTTGACGAAACCATTGAAATTCTGAATAACATTAAAGAACGGTACGAAGATCATCACAATGTAATTTTTACGCCTAAAGCGATTGAAAGCTGCGTAAAATTAACGGCTCGCTACATTACCGATCGATACTTACCGGACAAAGCCATTGATGCCCTTGACGAAGCCGGTTCGCGTGTACACATTTCAAACATCAATGTTCCGGACAACATTGTTAAGCTGGAAGAAAAGATAGAAAAAACCAAAGAGGATAAAATTGCTGCGGTTAAAAGTCAGAATTTTGAGCTGGCAGCCAATTACCGCGATAAAGAAAAAAACCTGCTCACTCTTTTGGAAGATGCAAAAGAACAGTGGGAAAAAGATTTATTGAATCATCGGGAAACGGTTGATGAGCACAAGGTAGCTGAAGTGGTGGCCATGATGTCGGGAATTCCGGTACAGCGTATTGCTCAGGCCGAAGGAAAGCGTTTGATGAATATGGGCAACGACCTGAAAGGAAAAGTTATTGGACAAGACGAGGCCATTGCCAAAATTGTTAAGGCCATTCAGCGTAACCGTGCAGGACTGAAAGATCCAAACCGCCCGATCGGATCATTTATTTTTCTGGGACCAACTGGTGTTGGAAAAACCCAGCTGGCAAAAGTTTTAACCACCTATTTGTTCGACAACCTGGATTCGCTGATACGTATTGATATGAGTGAATACATGGAAAAATTTGCGGTATCGCGATTGGTTGGAGCGCCTCCGGGATACGTAGGTTACGAAGAAGGCGGACAATTGACGGAGAAAGTGAGACGCAAACCGTACTCTGTTGTGTTACTCGACGAAATTGAGAAAGCTCATCCTGATGTTTTTAATATCTTACTTCAGCTGATGGACGAAGGACGTTTGACCGATAGTTTGGGACGAAATGTTGATTTTAAAAATACGATAATCATTATGACCTCAAATATTGGTTCTCGTCAGTTAAAAGACTTCGGACGTGGCGTTGGTTTTGCAACGGCGAAAACACCTGAAGAGGAAAACGAGCATACAAAATACATCATTCAGAAAGCGCTGAAAAAGGCATTTGCTCCTGAGTTTCTGAACCGTATCGATGATGTTGTAATGTTCAACCAACTGGAGAAAAAACATATTCACAGCATTATTGATATTGAAATTGAAGGTTTGTACAAACGAGTTGAATCATTGAATTACAAATTGAAAATTTCTCCGGCAGCTAAAGATTTTATTGCCGAAAAAGGATATGATCCTCAGTTTGGTGCCCGACCATTAAAACGTGCGATCCAGAAATATCTGGAAGATGAAATGGCCGAAATTATAATAAAGGCATCGATATCTGAAGGAGATACCATTTCGGTTGGTTTTGACAAGAAAAATGAAAAACTTCAGATGCGTATTTTATCCAATAAAAAAGCGCTGAAAGAATAAGAAACGAAATACTGATTAAATTGAAAAAGGAGGTGCTTACCTCCTTTTTTTATACCTGGTAATTAAATATTAACATGGTAATATCGTCGGTTTGCTGGGCGTGCCCCTTATACAGTTTAAAACTCTTTTCCAAACGTTCAATCATTTCTTTTGGGCTTTGTCCGGCCAGTGTTTTAATATTCTCAACAAGTTGATGATTACCGTACTGAATATTGTTTTCGTTTAGCATTTCGGTAACTCCATCGGTATATAAAACAAGCGTATCTTCCTTGTTCAGTTGAATTTTGGCCGAACTATACGATTTGTCGGGGTACAGTCCTAACGGCAGTCCATGCGACTGGGCCAGTTCTTTAACCTTCGCGTTTTTCGTTAAAACATATCCCGGAGTATGAGCGGCATTACAGTATTCCAAAATGCCGGTTTTTAAATCCAGAACACCTAAAAACAAGGTTAAAAAGAACTGATGCTGGTTGTTTGTACACAACTCTTTATTTACTTTTTCAACAATTTTATTTGCTTTTGGCACCAAAGCATTTGTTTTAATGGTTGTTTGAGCAACACTCATAAAAAATGCCGCCGGAACTCCTTTCCCCGAAACATCACCCATGGTTAAAACCAGGTGGTCATCATCAATAAAAAAATAGTCGAAAAGGTCGCCACTTACTCCTTTTGCCGGTTGGTAAGTCGAATACAAATCAATATCAGTGCGGCCCGGAAAAGCCGGATAAATTGTTTTAATAAAACTTTGCTGAATTTCGGAAGCCTGATTCATGTCTTCCTGTCGTTGCTGTTTTTTCTTTTGTTCATCAGATTGTGTTTGCAGGTATTTTTCGTACCACGATTTCATGTAATTCAAACTCTCAGCAACCTGATCAATTTCATTTTCAGGAATATCTTTATACGGGCCGGTTAAATTACTAAAACGTTTTAATTGTTTGGTGACCAAACTTAGAGGTTTTATCTGCAGGTTGATAATGTAGGTAACAGTTAAATAAATAATAAGAATTCCCAAAACAGAAAAGAACAACATCTGAAGTACAGGCAGATATAAAGGCTCAAATAACTCTTTATAGGGTAAAACCGATACCAAAACCCAACCATTTTGCCGAATTGGCACATAGTAAACCAGGGCTTTCTCGAAATTAAATAATTCGGGATAAGCGATTAATGTTCCCGGCTTTGTATCGGCCAGTACATTATCTGTAGTGCTAACAACATCCTCTTTTAAAACCTTCTCATTAACCTCGTAAATACTCCGGTTGAGAATCCATTCCGTAACAGGATGTGTAATATAAATGCCATCTCTCGACATCAGAAAAGCAAATCCTCCTTTTCCTATTTTCATACTATTCACCTGCCTGTTTAATTCATTTAACGACAACTCGCAAATTACTTCCCCAACTCGTATTTTTTGCCCTGAAGGTGTTTCAACCAGAATAGGAGAACAGTAAGCTGCAACAACGATGTTGTTACGATCGCACAGATAGGGCTCCGACCAACCTGTTTCATTCTGTTTAATCAGTTTCTTAAACTGTGCCTGCTCATTCGTACACGATGAAATATTACCACTTCCCCGTTGTATAACCGTGGAATCACCATCCCGGTAGGTAAAATAACTCCAATAAGGTAAATTGGCAACAGTTGAGTCAATATCTACATAAATAGCATTAATAAAAGGATATTTAATAACCAGGCTTTGAATAAACAAATCGGCATGGTCTTGATGACCATAAAAGATAACCTGATCAGAAATATTGCCGGCAACCTCAGCGGTAGTAATAATGTAACGCTGTACCTGGCTGGTTACATGTGTACTTTGAGACATTGCCTTGCTCTTTACACTTTCTTTTATTAGTGTTTGATTGAACAGAAAAAATATACCAATAAAAGCAATAAACACCCCTATTACAGCAAGGGAGATGTAAACACTCAATCGATATGCAATTGATTTATTTAACATTATTCTTTTATTGTTTCTGAATAAAACAATTTACGGATTATTTTTCAGATGTCAGGTATTATGGTTAAAATTTAACCATTTTCGTGTTCCTTCAAAGCTGCAGGTAAACGATGCCAAGAAAGCTGCATTCTGTAAAGCTTTTTCGAAATCAGTGTTTTCAAGAAGATAATAGCAAAAGGCACCATGTAAAAAATCTCCGGCACCAAGCGTATCCATAACCTTTACTTCCGGCACCTTTACGCTCCCTTTTTTTTCTTTTGATAAAAATTCAATTTCAGCTCCACCTTTTGAAATGGCCACCGAATGTATGTTTTTTGCCGTCATAAAATCAAAAAGGTCTTCCCGGGTTTCACAATCCGGCGGCATAAAGTCGGCCGAACATATGGCAATATCAACATCGTTTAAAAGATCGGCAAACTGGGGCTTCCAGCTTCCACAATCAGCAACAACAGGTATTTGCTGCTCTCTGCAAATTCGCACACATTCAATACTGAATTCAGGATAAAAACCATCAATAAGAACAACCTGCGGCTTTACCAAATCGATCAGTTTTTGTGGCGAAATCGTACTCTTAACTTCTTTCGGATTATGAGTAACAATGGTTCGGTCGCCATTTTTCGAGGTTAACACAGTGGCCAGAATGGTTTCAAATTCCTGTCCATAAGCCAGATCAAAATGATCAACTCCAACACGGTTCAAATCCTGATCGATAAATGAGGAAAATGCATTAAGACCGGCCGGACTGGCGAGCGTTGCTGTTTTATTCAAATACGCAAACGCAACGGCTGCATTGGTTGCCGGGCCACCAACTAAAATATCAGGGTTACCGGTTTTTATTTTGGTATTTACAACCGGTATGTCATCTATAAAATACTGAATATCAATGGTAGTTAGTCCTACGAATAAGGCCTTGTGTTTCATTAAAAGCAAAGAAACAAAAAAAGCTGCCTTTTCAGACAGCTTTTCCTTATCATGTTAACGTTTTTTAAGTATTCATTGCACCGCAAACAGTAATAACCTGTCCGCTAACATACGACGAAAGGTCGGAGGCAAGGAATGTAGCAACTCCGGCAACTTCTTCCGGTGTTCCACCTCTTTTTAACGGAATTGAAGCTTCCCAGGCTTTACGTGCCTCTTCCGGAATTTTACCTGTCATTTCAGTAATGATAAACCCGGGAGCAATGGCATTTGAACGAACGCCACGAGAACCCAGTTCGCGTGCTATCGACTTGGTAAAACCAATAATACCTGCTTTTGATGCCGAGTAGTTTGCCTGACCTGCATTTCCGCTAACACCAACAACCGAACTCAGGTTGATAATTGAACCAGAGCGCTGTTTTAACATGGTGCGCTGAGCAGCTTTTGTAAAATTAAAAACCGATTTCAGGTTAACATTTATTACAGCATCCCACTGGTCTTCAGTCATGCGCATTAATAACGTATCTTTTGTTATTCCAGCGTTATTTACCAATACATCAATACGGCCAAATTCTTTAACAATTTCGTTTACTACCCGGTCAGTATCTTCAAAATTACTTGCATCAGAAGCATATCCTTTGGCTTTTACACCGTAGGTCTTTAATTCTTCTTCCGTGGCTTTCATATTGTCATCTTCAAAAAGATCGGTAAAGGCAACATCGCACCCTTCCTGTGCATACTTTACAGCAATTGCTTTACCAATACCGCGAGATGCGCCGGTAATTATCGCTGTTTTTCCTTCAAGTAATTTCATTTGTTTATAATTTTAATTTAAATGGCAGATTTGGGTAAAGCACATTACAACTTGCAAAACCCGTTACCATCGTATTTGTTTTCGTGCGCAAATATAAATTTTCTTCAAGTTATACGGAAAATGAACTGGAGATTAATCATTTTCCGGGCAAAGTATCTCCACTTTAACAATAAACTTCAACCATTTGGTTGAAAAGTTCAAAATAACAATTCGCCCAACTGATTTAAAACTTCGGTGGCTTTTCCTTTTAAATGAATATCGGTAATTGCCGATGTAAAAATGGTTTTCTCCGGATTGATTTCTATAATTGTAGCCCCGGCTTGTTTTGCCGTACGCGGCACATACGATGCCGGCGTTACTTCTCCCGTAGAGCCTACAATAATGCACACTTCAGCTTTTTCAGCTGCTGCGAACGAATCGGCATAGGCATCGGGTGGTATTCCTTCGCCAAAGAAAATAAAATCGGGTTTTAACACTTCTCCATCATTAATGCATTTTGGCGGAATGTTTTCAAAATCAATATCGCGGGCATCATAAACATGTCCGCATTTTAAACACTTTTAGCTTTTTTGAATTCCCATGAAACTCATAAACCGTCTCACTTCCGGCCTGGTAATGTAAATTATCGATATTCTGGGTAACAACAGCATTTAAAAGCTTGCTACTTTCCATTTTCGCCAGCATCCGGTGTGCATCGTTGGGCTTTGCATCTGCGAAAAAATCATAAAATATCCCACGGATATAGATCCAGCAGTGTGCCGGGTTATTCAAAAAATAGCCCAAATCCAGCACCTGCTGATTGTATTTGTTCCAAAGTCCGTGTTCTCCACGAAACGGAGGAATTCCACTTTCAACTGAAATTCCGGCACCGGTAAATGCCATTGTGAATTTCGATTGTTTCAAGATATCTGCTGTTTTTGTTAACGAATCTGCTAAATTTGTCATCTTATTGTTTTCTTTCAAATGTAGAAAAAGAAAAACTAAACTTTATTTAAAATAATAACAAGATGTATGATATCCTAATTGTTGGAGCCGGTCCATATGGATCAACAGTAGCTTATGAGGCAAAAAAGAGAGGATTAAAATGTTTAGTTGTGGAAAAAAGAGACCATATTGGAGGGAATATTTATACTAAAAATATAAATGGTATAAATGTACACTATTATGGTGCCCATATTTTTCATACCAGCAACAAAGAAATATGGAACTATGTAAATCAGTTCGCCGAATTTAATCACTACATAAATTCCCCCCCTGGCTAATTACAAAAATAAGTTGTACAACCTCCCGTTTAACATGAATACATTCTATCAGATGTGGGGGACAAAAACGCCTGCAGAAGCACTCGCCAAAATAGAAGAACAAAAAAGAAAACACAATTACACCAATCCATCGAACCTTGAAGAACAGGCTCTAATGCTTGTTGGAGAAGATATTTACTTCAAACTGATTAAAGGTTATACTGAAAAACAATGGGGATTACAAGCCACTGAAATACCTGCATTTATTATCCGAAGAATCCCGGTTCGTTTGCGCTACGACAATAATTATTTTAACGATCCATACCAGGGAATTCCGATTGGAGGTTATACCGCCATAATCGAAAAAATGTTGGAAGGGATCGAAATTCAATTAAATACTGATTTTTTAAGTGACAAAAACAGGTTTGAAAGTATGGCTAAAAAAATTGTGTACACCGGTGAAATTGACAGATACTTCGATTATAAATATGGTCAGCTTGACTACCGCAGTTTACGCTTCGAGCATCAAGTGTTGGAGAACACTGACAATTTTCAAGGAAACGCAGTTGTGAACTACACCGAACGCGAAGTACCATACACAAGAATAATCGAACACAAACACTTTGAGTTTGGTGAACAAAAAACTACGGTCATTTCGAAAGAATATTCGGAAGAATACAAAGATGGTACAGATCCGTACTACCCCATAAACGACGAAAGGAACAATAAGTTATATGCCAGGTATAAAAAGCTGGCCGACAATAAAAAAAATATTCACTTTGGTGGCAGACTAGGCGAATATAAATACTACGACATGGACAAAGTTATCGCATCAGCCTTAAGTAGTTGTGAATCAATATTTAATAATTTATGAGTATTTACGTAGTTTTCCACAAAGAACATCCGCTTTTAACTGATGATTCAGCTTATGAACCAATTCAAGTTGGGAAAGCACTTTCTAAATTAGATTTGGGTTTTAAAACTGATGATACCGGTGAACATATTTCTGAAAAAAACCAAAATTATTCAGAACTGACCGGACTGTATTGGGTATGGAAGAACACAACATCGGAATATGTTGGCTTATCGCATTATCGCCGATTTTTCATGGGACATAAGGCTTCTTTATTGATGCGATTAAAAAAAATCGGTGAATATTTTATTCTTCAGGGACGTAAACGATTTGGGGTTCACTATTCTTCAAAGCTTCAGGCAAAAGAACTTATTCTTACAGGTGTACAAGTTGATAATTATTTACGGCAATACGATGCCATTGTCCCAATAAAACGAAAATTACGTTATACCGTATTAGAGCAATACAAACGAAAGCACAGAATCGAAGACTTAAATACTACACTAAATATTATTTCTGACTTGTATCCTGATTACCTTGATGCTTTTAACGAATGTATGCAACAATCTGAAATAATGCATTGCAATATGTTTGTGTTAAAGAGGTCACATTTTAATGCCTATATGGAGTGGTTATTCACTATTCTTTTTGAATTGGAAAGAAGAACGGACATATCAAATTACGACAACTATCAAAAACGCCTCTATGGCTTCATATCTGAACGTTTATTTGATGTCTGGCTTATAAAGAATCAATTAAAATATAAGGTACTACCGATTTTGTATTTTAAAAATTTAAAAATCTAATTTACCATTTTCGAAAATACCTGTAACGTGCATAGTTTTTAAATTTTCGGATAGTTGTTACCAACTTTTTTTGACTGCTTTTAATGCGATATTCCTGCTGTCTTAATCGCTCTTCGATAAAATTAGTTTTGCAGGAAGCAGAATTGTCCCAAAGGAGCACTAACTGGTCGTTGGCAAAATTACGAAATGTTTCATAAGCTCTATCCAGTATTGATTTATTAGATAAACGCTGGTTATAAAAGAATAAATGTACCATTGGAACATTTAAGGCTGCATAATTATGCATGTTATTATCCTTGGAGTAAATGTGCCACATTTTTTCATCAGTCTTTGATCCGTTGTATACTTTTGCCCAGCTAGATTTCCGAAAAAGCACACAACCAATTGAATACCGAAGGTGATTATCTATTTCCTTAGACTCCAAACCTTTAGTCGCATTTATAAACTCTTCAGGGCGAAAAGTTGTTTTCTCGTGTATCCAACGAGCTAAATGTGGATATTGCCAAACCGTTCCGAAGCCGCCTCGTCCAATTTCGGGGTAAATTATTTGTTCTTGCTTCATATAACCTTTCATATTCTTTCCTGCAATAGTTACTTTCGGAACTAACATTTTATACTCATCCTGCAAATTCATCAATGATACGAGTTCTGCAAATCCCCATGGATTATTATTGATTAATCCGGTAACATATCCCAATTTATCGTTTTCGTGTTTTTCGAAACATTTTGCCAGTTCCTCAATCCAGTCTGAAGTAATCGGAAAAACATCATCATCTATTTTACAGATATAATCATATTTTTCCAATTGCTCAGAGTAAATCAAATCACCGAGTGCCTGATAAGGAAAACTCGGAGTAACCCAATTCACATAAATTACCCGATTGGGATACAGATTACTATAAAACATACCAATTTCCCTTACCTTATCCGAATCAAAATTATCAGTTATGTTATTAGGAAGAAAATAAATAGGTATATTCTCAGGAGTGTATTTTAGAAGATTAGCAACTGTTAACTGAGTACTTTCATAATCATTACAAGCCAATAGTACAATACAAGTTTTGTCTAATATCATGTCCAAATTTTAAGGGCACGAAGATAGTGCTCTAATTAATTGCATCCTATAGCTTCAGAAAGAAAAATTATTTGACATGTCAATTAACTGGAATTTTTAATCTGAAAGAAAACAATCTGAAAAACTGTTTGCTCAATTTTGCACCACCCCATGTTATTGAAGCAAGTTTATTTGTTGTATTCATAGATTCAAGACATAATTATTCACTTACACCCAATCTCCAGAACAGGAAATATACAGCAACAAACCATGTAGGCTGGAATCAGATATTACCTCCACAAGAACTACCTAGTGTTGAGATATAAAACTAAGGAAGAATCTGAGTTTTTATACAATATTCAAAAATTAGCTTCATCGCTTAACTGAGCGTCCAACTTTTTGTTGCTTATTCATTTTTAAATTAGAAGAATTTATAGTTATTAAACATCACTAAACAAAAGAGTATATCTTTGTCCTGAAGATAAATGTAAAAAAACGAGAACTTTTTAAACCAATTCTACATCCACAAGAATATGCTCGATCAATCAACAATATGTGCTATATCAACATCGCCCGGTGTTGGAGCGATTGCCGTTATTCGTCTTTCGGGTAGCGATGCCATTACAATTGCCGACAGGGTTTACGAAAGTCCTAAGACTGGCAAATCACTTGCCGATCAGGCAGCTAACACCCTTCATTTTGGGAAAATCGTGTCAGCCGACGAAACCATCGACGAAGTGGTAATTGCTTTGTTTCGTGCGCCACATTCGTTTACCGGCGAAGATATTATTGAGATTTCATGCCATGGTTCGGTATATATTCAGCAGCGTATTTTAAATGTTTTGGTTGAAAACGGAGCACGCCTTGCATTGCCCGGAGAATTTACACAACGTGCATTTTTAAACGGAAAGATGGACCTTTCGCAAGCCGAGGCAGTTGCCGATGTAATTGCATCGGCCAATGCGGCAGCCCATAAACTGGCCATGAACCAGATGCGCGGCGGATTCTCGAAAGAGATTGGTGCATTGCGCGATCAGTTGTTACATTTTACTGCAATGGTAGAATTGGAACTGGATTTTAGCGAAGAAGATGTGGAATTTGCCGACCGAACTGCCTTACGCAAATTAACCGAACAAATTGAAGAGTTGCTGCGAAAACTAAAAGATTCGTTTCAGCTGGGGAACGCCATTAAAAATGGGATTCCGGTAGCCATTGTTGGCGAAACCAATGTGGGGAAATCTACCCTGTTAAATGCACTGCTGAATGAAGACCGTGCCATAGTTTCTGATATTCATGGAACTACCCGCGATGTAATTGAGGATGTGGTAAATATTCACGGTACTGCTTTTCGTTTTTTTGATACGGCCGGTATTCGTGAAACGGAAGACCAGATTGAAACCCTGGGAATTGAACGCAGCTACAGCAAATTAGAACAGGCAACAGTAGTTTTGTTAGTGGTCGATACCAATAACCCCTACCCGCTTGTGGAAAGCCGCATTCAGAATATTCGCGAACGGATTGCCCCGCATCAAACATTAATAATTGTTGCCAACAAAATAGACTCAGGCCTGCGCGATACCATTCAGCAAATAGAAGTAATGGAACTTACCGACAATGAAAAAGCGGTGTTTATTGCAGCCAAACAAAAGGAAAATCTGGAGGAACTGATCGATTATATGAGCCATTCCATAAATATGGAGGAAGCTGAACAACAGGATATAATTGTTACCAATGCCCGCCATTACGAAATATTGAAAAATGCACACGAAGCTATTCTGCGGGTATTAAACGGTTTGGACATGCAAATAACAGGTGATTTTCTGGCTCAGGATATTCGCGAATGTTTACATTACTTGGCAGAAATTACCGGAGAAGTTGGCACAGAAGAGGTTTTGGGTCATATTTTTAAAAATTTCTGTATCGGAAAGTAAATACCTTTCTTTTATTTGTTAACACACCTCATTTACTGATATTTACATATTTTTATTTTCTCTTTTTTGTTGCCCATTTGCACTTTTTTGATTACTTTAGTTGTGTATTTGTTGCCCTGCCAACAAATTTTGTTGCCCGGAAACAAAGCGGCGAAAAGATGACAGTCACTGACATTTCTCGGCAGTTAAGGACCACAACCGACACTAATTGACATGAGTAGCAAAATTGAAATCCAGAAAATATGTGAGTACTGTGGCAAGGAGTTTACTGCTAAAACTACAGTAACCCGGTTCTGCGGTCACACATGTGCAGCTCGCTCTTACAAGCAACGCGAGAAGGATGATAAAATTGGTTTGTCCAATCAACACACCAATAATCAGAAATTATTCTCGTTGACCGAATTAGACCAGGAATTAATCAAACAAAAGGACTTTCTATCTATCAAAGAAACTTCAAGTTTAATTGGAGTCAGTGAAAGAACAATATTCCGACTACTCAAAAATGGCACTCTTCAGGCTACCAAAATAGGCAGCCGTTCAATCATTCATCGTTCTGAAATCAATAAACTATTCGCACTATGAAAGTGACTCTTCGCCAACGGAAAAAGAATGGAAAAATAAGTTTGTACCTTGATTTTTACCACCAGGGAAAACGCAAATTCGAGTATTTAAAGCTCTACCTTATTGAGAAACCTAAGAAAAAGGAAGACAAAACCCTGAATAAAAAAACATTGCAGTTAGCCGAAAGTATCCGGGCAAAAAGACAATTAGAAATACAGAACGGTTATTATGGTTTTAATGATGCCGAGAAAATTAATTCAAGCTTTCTGCTCTATTTTAAAGCCCTTGCAGAGAAACGCAGAGAAAGTGAAGGAAACTACGGCAACTGGTTAAGCTCATACAAACATTTAGAAAAGTGGCCCAAATCAGATGTTCGTTTTGCTGATATTGACACCGAATGGTTGGAAAACTTAAAGTATTACCTGGTGCATGAAGCTAAAACGAAGGACAAAAGAAACCTTTCAAAAAATTCGTGTTCCTCATATTTCAATAAAGTACGGGCTGCCTTAAAGCAGGCAGTAAAAGATGGAATTATTATTCGCAATCCGGCAGAAGATATTGGCGGAATAAAAGAAGCGGAAACCAAACGCGAATTTTTAACACTCGAAGAACTAAGAACCGTTGTCGATACATACTGCGCAGTTGATGTACTAAAAAACGCATTCATTTTTAGTGCTTTTACCGGATTACGCTTTTCCGATATTCAAAAGTTAACTTGGTCGGAAATTCAACATTCAGAAGAAAACGGATATTATATACGTTTTAAGCAGAAAAAAACAGACGGACAGGAAACCCTCCCCTTTTCAGAAGACGCATTAAGATTTACGGGAGAACCTAAAGAACGCGACCAATTAGTATTTAAGGACTTAACCTATAGCGATGCGAATAACTCAAAGCTCCGCGAATGGATGATTCGTGCAGGAATAGAAAAGCACATCACATTTCACAGTGCCAGGCACACATTTGCAACTTTGCAACTCACTTTAGGAACCGACATTTACACGGTTTCAAAGCTACTTGGACACAAAAGCCTGAAAACAACAGAAGTGTACGCAAAAATTATAGACCAGAAGAAAAAAGAAGCAGCTAACCGTATCAAACTATAAACTAATGAAAAATCAATTCACTACGCTTGATCAGATCCTTTACAAAGGAATGAGACCTTGGCTACCTGCAAATAATCCTGATGAAAAATTTGCCTCACTAATTTCTGGCATCCATCAGGTTGAACCTAACTACTCTCCCGGTTTTGAAATAAAGTTTGAGCGACCTTTCAACAACAAAACAAAATACTATGCAAAATTCATTCAGAATGAATCGATAAAAACGATAAACGGCTTACTGGATAGTCTGCAGGAAGATGACACTCCACAACTAATTAAATACCGTTTAAACGATACTTTAAACAAAAAACTTAAAACGAAGCTCAAGGACATTGGCAACATTATCAAAGAGCAACAGTTTGAACTTTCTTATATAAATCCAAGGAAAACAACCTTCGATATTGACCAGGAACACAAAACAAACACTTTCGTGTTTCAGCTACTAAAAACAACATTAATTCATATCTACCTGGAAATACAGAATGTGCTTAAAGATTGGGTAAAAGATGAATTAATAATTGAAGACTTTTACTCTCAGTTACTTTTCGAGCCAATTCCTGATAAAACATACATTCAGGAAATCAAAACAATTGAAATAGAACCTGCAAAAATTCAGAAGCAACCGGATAAGGGAGATATGGAGGTATCACTAAAATCTTTCACTTATAAGGATTTTCATAAAAACAGTGATAAGCTAAACGACCTGTGCGATAGCTTAAAGAAATCTGGTTTTATTGACAGTACAACCACTGCAGCAAACTTCAAAAAAATCTTTTCTGGAAGAGAATTTACGATTCCTATTATATGGACCGGCAATCGTTCAGAGTTTTCTTACTTCATCAAACTCATTCACAACAACCATGAATTAGTGGTTAACCTAAAGCAAGACCAATGGAAAGTTGCAGTAAATTGTTTTATAAAAGCAGACGGTTCCAAATTTCATACTAGCGACCGAAAACAGCAACGGCCATCCAAAACCGGTGATTTATTAGACAAAGCTGTGGCCTTACTTTTTTAGCACTCGCCACTTTACACTCCTTTCCGTTTTCTTCCTTTTTTTACTATTCACTGAATTGCAAAAACGGCGAATAGTAGTATTAATGCGCCCACTCGCCACTTGCCACTTTCCACGCCACCTCTCCAAAACGTTCATATTGCGCTCGTTTTCAGGATAATTTAGCCAATGTCTTTGAAAACCAAAGATGACTTTTGGCCAGAAGTCCATGTTTTATTCAAATCCGTAATATCATGGACGAGATTATTTTGACAAAACTTAACAGCATTGAGAAGATGCTGATGGAGCAGAATATGCTCAAAAAAGAAGTTCTAACATTTAACGAAGCTGCCATTTATTTAGAGGTATCGCACTCACACCTCTACAAAATGACCAGTACCGGCGTTGTTCCATCGTACAAGCCTAACGGCAAAAAATTGTACTTCAATCGCAAGGAGTTAGACAACTGGCTGTTGTCGAACAGACAAAGTTCATTGGAAGAGATTGACCAGCAGGCCGCTGACTACCTCATCAAAAAAGGGAGGGTAAAGCTATGATGGAGATAACGCAATTGCTACTGGAACTTTCCAGCGCTATTAAAGAAATCAAAGCGCATTTGCTGGTACTAAAACAAACCAGAACGGAGAAGTTCAAACAAGCCTGGATCGACGGGCAGGAAGTTATGCTGGCTCTCAGTATAAGTAAACGAACGTTACAGTCCCTGCGGGATGCCGGAACTCTTCCCTACTCACGGATTAATGGCAAGTTCTATTACAAGGTTGCTGACCTCGAAAAGCTCCTGGAAAGCAACTATTCCCAAAACCTTAAAAATGAAAGCCATGATTAAGGAAAAGGACATTTTAGACTTGACACATTACGGGCTAAATATTTATGCGCACATACTGCGGGAATATTACCCCGGAGAAACAGTGATTCAGCTTTCCGGCAAAGAATGTAAACCGGCTAAGAATCCTTTTAACGATGATAAGCACACCTTAAAGCTAATCAACCAGGAGTGGGTATTTAATTATAATGATACAGAGCTACCCGATTTTTCGGGTACTCCTTTCGACTTTGCCGAACTGCATTACAAGCTTTCAGGCGGCGAACTCCGGGAGAAACTGAATAAGGAATTAAATCTTCGCATCGACGAAAAGCACTTTTACAGCAATCGTAGTTTGCCGGACCAGGCAAAAACAACTGAAGTAAAATCGGAGGTGCAAATTCCCATATTCAGCTATTTCAATGCTCCGGTAAAGAATATTAACCCCAAGAAAAACCTAAGATTAATTGACGTTTACTACCTGATTAAATCTACCGAATATAGTTCTATAACAGATCAGCTAAGAGCTATTCCGGGCAAAGGTGAAGCACGAAAATTCAAGGCATCAAAATTTGACTATGTCACATTCTCCGGGACATTTTCCAAAAGGAGCGACAAAGCCTTGGTTAATCATTCAGGTTTGCTGACAATCGATTTTGATCATATTTCCAATCTACAGCAGTTGAAAGAGCAACTACTGGAAGATGAATACTTCGAAACGGAACTACTCTTTGTCTCCCCTTCCGGCGATGGTTTAAAGTGGATTATACCTATTGATATAACCGAAGCTACACACCAAAACTTCTTTCAGGCTATTGCTAACTATATCAGGGAAGCTTACCAACTGGAAGTGGACAAATCGGGTAAAGATGTTTCCCGTGCTTGCTTTCTGCCTCATGATCCGGAGGCATACATAAATCCGAAATATTTAAACCCTAAAATTAAAAAAGATGAAACAAAATAAATTTCTCGCACTATTAAAAACAATGCTTCAAAAAGCACCGTCAGTACTCCATCCGCTGTGGTGGGTAGTAATTCCATTTCTACTCTACTATGTTATCGAAATGTTCAAGTATTCAATGTTCACACCAATAATATTGTAACGATGAAAAAGAAATTCGATATACAACATTGGATGCAACAATCCGAACCGGAACAAAACCTGCCAGGGTCTAAAAGACCCGGCAGCGTTTCCAAGTCCCTTTCAGAGCCTGTCCAGAACTTAATTCGGAAGGATTTAGGGGTAACCGACGTTGAAACCATTATTCAACGCCTCGAATCTGCTCATACCGATATTACCGCCAGTTATCCCGACTGGCGGGATATTGGTTTCGCCTTTGCCGATAAATTTGGCAAAGCTGGCCGCGAATATTTTCACCGTGTCAGCCGTTACTATCCGGGCTATTCGCAAAGTGATTGCAACAAACAATACGACAAATGCCTAAAATCCTCCGGCCACGGAGTAACCATTAAAAGCTTTTTCCACCTGGCCCAACAAGCCGGAATTAGTTTGGTGACCACTCAGCAAAGAACAAATCCGTCAGCGTCTATAAAACCTGACGGCGTTTCCAAGTCCCCTTCAGAGCATGTCCCGAAATTGATTCGGGAGGATTTAGGGGTAAATGAAGAGCCAATCTTCAACACACCAAGAATACCATCCGAAGTTTATTCTCAGCTACCCGAAATTCTTCGGGATAGCTGCGAAATGTTCGCCGATGCTATCGAAAAGGACGTATTCCTTATTGGTGCAATTGCCGTAATCAGCGGAAGTCTGCCCAACATTGAAGGCATTTATTTCGACGAGCCACATTCAGCACATCTTTATTCATTCATAACGGCTCCTGCTGGCTCCGGGAAAGGGAAACTAAAATGGGCTAAATTCTTTGGATTAAGAATCCATAAAACCATGGTCGAGCAATCTATTCGGGAGAAAGAAGACTATGAACAGGAAATGGAGAACTACAACAACCTAAACAAAAACCAGCGACAGGGAGTGGAGCGGCCAAGAGAACCAAAACGGAAGATGTTTTATATCCCGGCCAACAGTAGTGCATCAGCTTTTATCCAGGCACTGTCCGACAACAATTTCAAAGGCATAATCTTCGAGACCGAAGCAGACACTTTAGCCGGAACATTAAAACAGGATTGGGGAAACTTTAGCGATGTACTGCGTAAAGCATTCCATCACGAAAGCACCAATATGTTTCGCCGTAAAGACAATGAACACATTGAGGTGGAAGATCCGCACCTGGCAATCGTACTTTCCGGTACACCAAAGCAAGTGCATAACATGATGCCCGATGTCGAAAACGGCTTATTCAGCCGCTTTCTCTACTATGCGTTCGAGGATTACAGCGACTTTAAAAATCCCTTTATTTCCCATCAAAAGGTTAACTACACCGATTTTTTTGAAGCAAAGGGAGAACAAATGTACGATCTCTATCAAACCCTGGCGGACCAACCCTCCCCTTTTGAATTTCGATTTACAGCCGAACAAGGCGAAGTTTTCACAGAAGAATTCAACGCGCTGTATAAACGAAATAGAATGCTTCTGGGAAACGATTTCAACGCGAATAGCCGACGGTTGGGATTGATAACTTTTCGTATCGCAATGGTGCTTCGCACCCTTCGCATACTTGAAGACGGCGACTATTCCAATCCGCTTATTTGCAATGAGACTGATTTTCAAACAGCCATCCAAATAGCCTTCACACTGGAAAAACATGCAATCGCTGTTTTCCAGAATCTGCCTAACAACAATTTGAAAGGCGTTAAATTGAAATTCTACAACGCCCTGCCCGATAATTTCAACCGGCAGGATTATTTGTCTGTAGCAAAAGACCTCAACATTAAAGAAAAGACCGCAGAAAAATACATCGGTCAATTCAAAGGAAATGACCTGTTGGATCATGAGCATAATCACTATAAGAAGAAATAAAGGTAAAATGAGACAAATAATATTTTGAATTAACATCGTATAAAATTATCTTCATCGATTAATGCTCAACATGCTAATTTTATTAAACAATATTGCGGTGAAGGGCTGAAATGTACGTTTTAGGGTAGATTCGTTCTTGCGTAGCTTTAAAAGCGGCTACGGTAGAGGTATTTTACAAATCCAAATCCAGTAGGTTGAAATATTACCTATGGACATTGGAACTAGTGAAAACACCACCTGTACAATGTATAGGAGTTTCTCTAAAGTCATTATTTGAGTTGATTTCATGTTGTTGAGATTAATACATAAATATACGACAAATATTAACCCAGCTTGAATTGAGGCGTCGCGATTCTTCCGAATAAGAATCCGTCGAAAAGAGCATGTACATTTCTTTAGCACTGCCTCGTAGCTGTCCTTCACCGCTCTTTTTTACCTATGGCCGCAACAAAAAAAAGGATTGGTTCAAACTAAAAGGATACCCCCATATTGGATACCCTTTAAATTACTCCGACCGTTATAAATGGATTCAACGGTATATTACTGATCCTGAAAAAATCGCCAGCCATTCTTTTCTCCCTTTCATTCATAAAACATCAAAAGTCAGACGATTTAGAAAAGAATACAATGAAGATACTGGTGAATTAATTACGAAAATCGTAAATGGCAAACACCAAAACCGTGATAACTCAACAAAACCACGAGAATTATATTGTGCCTCACATATCGACTCATTAATATACAGTTATTATGCTTTCAAATTAGGGAAGTATTACGAGGAAAAGGTTATCGAATTAGATATTCCCGATGTAGCAACGGCTTATCGTACAATTCCATGCACCAAAGAAACACAGCTTGGGAAGAATAAATGTAACATCGATTTTGCCAACGATGTGTTCGAATTTATCAGCAATTTTCCACAACAAGAATTTGTTACAATAACCTTCGACATTAAGGGCTTCTTCGATGAACTTAACCATAAAAAGTTAAGAGAAAATTGGATAGAAGTTTTGAACGACCATCAACTTCCTCCAGACCATTTCAATCTGTATAAAAACATAACCCGTTTTGCATATGTTGATCTTATTGATCTTTTCGAAGCTTTTAAAAACCAAATAATTACTCAAAAAAGAACGAAGGATGGATTTTATGGGCCTATCAAAAAGAAAAGGGTATCAAAGATCCGGTTCTTAAGAAATCAAAATGCCATAGCTTTTTGCTCCAAAGAAGATTTTTTGCAGAGAAAAGGGAAACTGGTAAAAAATAAGCGATATGTAAAAAAAGATGGAAAGACAATCACTCGTAACTATGGTATCCCACAAGGTTCTCCCATTAGCTCAGTTCTTGCAAATATCTACATGATAAATTTCGATAAAAAGATTAATGATTTTGTTAAATCTGTCAATGGACTATACAATCGTTACTCTGACGATATGGTTGTAGTTGTTCCTAAAGCTCACAAAACTAGAGTTATCCAATTAATGAAAATCGCCATAGATGAAAGCGATCTCCAAATTCAGGATGAAAAAACACAGATATTTCATTTTAAAAGGGAAAAGAATCGATTGGTTTGTGGGCAGGAGTTTAATAAAGTTATCAATTGGCATAAAAACTTAATTTACCTGGGATTTGAATTTGATGGAGAAACCGTTCTTTTAAAATCGGCTAGCCTTTCTGGCTACTATCGAAAAATGAAAAGAAATATCAATCGTTCAAATTTCTATGTAAAACACATCCGAAATAATACGAGAGGAATACTTTTTAAAAGTCGAATATTGAAGAAGTTTTCATATGTGGGAGCCAAACGACGTAGAATATGGAAATACAATCCAAATACAAATCAATATACTAAATCTGATAGATATGATTGGGGAAACTTTCTTTCCTATGCTTATAAGGCCTCTCGGGTTATGATGAATAACAAAATTAAGAAACAAACAGCAGGTCACTGGAACAAAATACATAACCTAATCAAAGACATCTAACACATAGGAGTATAAAATCTATTAAGCTGCAACCAGTGAATATCTTATCACATTTTAATGAAGCAGGAAATAGAAAACAGCGGATTCATAGGAAATAAATGCTGAGCGTAGTCGAAGTATCCTATGTTTCCTACACTTCCCCTCTCCGATGTTAATAACTCTCTTTCTTTTTCTTGTTTATATTTAGCTTTCATTTAGTACATTAGCCAAAAACTGACAAGTCAAGAACCATTTTATTATGTTTTTAGGCAAACGCATTAAAGAACTCCGGGAAGAGAGGCAACTACTTCAACGCCAATTGGCTGCCGATTTGGAGATTGATACTCCTATGTACAGCAAAATTGAACGTGGCGAAAGGAATGCCAAACGCGAACAAGTTCTAAAATTAGCCAAACTGCTTAATGCCAATAAAGACGAGTTATTGACATTGTGGCTGGCGGGTCAGGTTAATAATATTATAAAAGATGAAGATTTAGGCATGAATGCCCTTGAATTTTTAATTCGTTCAAAAACAACAAAATAGTAAGAATACTAATGAATCTCCACTCCGGTCAGATAATAGAAATGCGCAACCGCCTTTGGCGTGTTGACGAATTTTCAGAAACCGAATTATTCGCAACACCAATCAATGGTGATTATAACGACAAAAGAGTTTTTCTGCGAGATATTGAGCAGATTAAACCTGCAGAATTGGATAAAATCTCCAAAGATCTAGTTGGCGACTTTCAGGCACAACGTATGTTGCTGCATGCCTACCAATTCGATTTAATGCATGGCTCTGCCCCTTTCCTCAGCCTCCAACGTTCAGCTGTAATCCCTTATAACTATCAGTTAGTTCCATTGGTATTGGCGCTGGAAAAATCCAAAGCCCGTATTTTAATTGCCGATGATGTTGGTTTGGGTAAAACCATTGAAGCGGGCCTTATTATTTCAGAATTAATGCAACGTGGTAAAGTAAAACGTATTCTTATTTTAACTCCGGCCAACCTGAAAGAACAGTGGCAGGAGGCAATGGAATACTTCTTCCACATTGAATCCAAAATAATTTCATCACTTTCCCGAAAAGAATACGAAAAGCAGCTTCCGGCCGGAGCAAACCCCTGGCAATATTTTCAGGTGGTTATAGCATCAATTGATTACGCGAAGGCCCCGGAAGTAAAACACTTAATACAGGAACAGCAATGGGATTTACTATTGGTTGATGAGGTACACCTTTGTGCCCGGCCGCATGCAACCTTCCGCGCTTCCAAACAAATGAAACGCTATGAGTTGGTTCGCGATCTTGGAAAACATATTCCCAACGTATTATTTTTAACAGCGACGCCGCACAACGGTTATACCGATTCATTTGCCAGTATTTTAGAAATCCTGAATGATAAGATTGTAACCACAACTTCAGGAAATACCTTCTTGAATAAGCCTGCAGCCAAGTACAATGTTTGCCAGCGAAACAGAAAGAAATTGGAGAATTGGTATAAGAAACAAGGCATAGCAAGTCCTTTTCCAAAGAGGAAAGCCGAAGAAGTCTTTGTGGATGTATACGAAAGCAAAAAACTGGCAAACTGCTTTAACGAAGTGTTGGAATACGGTGATCGGTTATTGGTCAACGCTCAGGGGGCTGGGCGTAAATACAATATTGCTACCTGGGTAGCCTTCCACTTACAGAAACGTGCCATCAGTTCCCCATACGCTTTGGTGAAATCCATTGAGAACAGATTGGCGACCGTTGAAAACAAGTTAGAGTTTGAAGAAACGGAAGAAGAAGTACTGAGTGGTTCAGTTCAGGACCTGTTTTTTGAAGACCGCATGACTGACGAAATGGCTTCAAGTAAATTGGACAAAGAACTTTTAAATGAAGCAGATAAAGAAGAACTTAAAAGTTTGCTACATACGGCAAAAGCGGTTAAGCCAGCGGATGACGTAAAGCTTCAGGAACTGAAGAATAAAACGATTCCGGAGCTTCACGCAATCGACAAAAAGATTATTGTATTTACCAAATACAAGGACACGCTCGAATACCTCGAAAGCAACCTTGCCGGAAATGACTACGATATTTTCACTATGCATGGTGATTTAAGTTTGACCAAGCGTCAGGAGATTTTCCTTCATTTTGAAAATACAAAAAAAGCAATCTTAATTGCCACCGATGTAATCTCAGAAGGTCTGAACCTGCAGCGTCTCTCTTCCTGCATCGTTCATTACGAATTACCGTGGAATCCGAACCGGCTGGAACAACGTAACGGTCGTGTTGACCGTATCGGGCAGTTAAAGGAAAAAGTACATATCAGAACCTTTGTACTGGATAAAACACTCGATAAAGATATTCTCGACTTGTTGATTACAAAAGCGAACAACATCCGTGAAGACCGGGGCTATAGTGCTGCTTACTTTGGCGACGAAGAATACATCAAAGCAGTACTACAGGAAGCTACCAAACGGAACAGAAAGCGCCGTAAGAAGAACGTACAGGAAGGACCTACCCTGTTCGATGCCATTGGACAGGACAAGGTAAAAGAAGCCGTCAAAAAAATCTATCTCAAAGGAAGAGGAAGATCAGCGTTTGCAAAAAATCGACGAGGAAAGTTTTTACGACAGTCTGAACATCGACCTGCCGGAAATCGATAAACGTATCTCCGAAACACAAGCCATTGTCGGCTCAAAATCCGATGTGGAACAATTCGTAAAAGCAACCGCAACCTTCTTTAAATCTGTTCTGGTGGATCGCAAAGACGGTTTTCAGGACATAAAAATCAATGATCCGCGACTCGAACTTCCACAATACGGTGACAGGCTTTCCAAAATTACTTTCGACCCCGAAATCGGGCTGACACATCCCGATGCAACCGTATTGGAAATAGGACATCCTTTTGTTCGTCGTTTAATCGAGATTGTCAAGTCCGAATTTTTCGGCAAAAACGGAGTGTATGGACGAAATGCATGGTACTACTCCAATGAGGTGAGTTCGGTTTGCTTGTTATACAATGTTTTGGTGAGATATACCGTGGGGTTAACAGAAAAACGGGTTATTGAAGAGATGCTAACCTTTGGCTTCGATGGTTTTTCACAGAAGGAACTGGATGAAACTTTCATTCGTAAAATCATGCCCGGAAATACAACAGATGAACTAAGTGAAGCCGATTTTAAAGAATACATGGAAGAAGCGATCAGCTTTCCCGACTTCACAAAAATCATGAATAAAAAGATTGAAGATCGTAGACTCAAACTCATCTCCGAGCGACAGGAACTCTACAAAAAAATCATCAAGGAAACCGATTCTACCGATGAAGCTTCGTGGATTGATGATGAAATATACATCGATAAAGCCGGTGCCGACCTGCTAACCATCACAGTTGTTTTACCCTTAAATTAATTCAGGCATGGCATTAAGTTTTATCAATACAAGCGGAAACATTATTTCGGAAGACTTTTGCAGCCAGCTGCTAATCGAAAGCAAAGCCGAATATGTAAAGAGTAAATCGTTTGGCGACGATGTAAAGAAAGTAGATGAAGACATCGCCACCTCTTTTGAGTTATTACGCGAACGTTGGGAAGAGATCCGCTCAAAGCTACTGGAAGACGAGTTCGACACCACCCAGTTAAGGGACCGATGGATTAAGCAATTCCTGAGCATGCTGGGTTTCGTACCAATGTACAATCCGCACAACCTGAAGAACGATGCGGGGCTGGAATATAACATTCCTTACCGGGGCTGGGACGATGACGAAGCTCCCCTCATTCACATGGTTCACTCCTCGGCCGATTTCGACTCGCGCGACAAACACAACCGGACGCACGCCAATAAAAGTCCGCACGATATGCTGCAGCAGTTTCTGAATACCTCGCAGCACTCCTGGGCTATCTTGATCAATGGACGGAAAGTGCGCATTCTGCGCGACTTCTTCCACTCCATAACGAAAGGTTTTATCGAGTTCGACATTGAAGGCATTTTTGAAACCGCCAACACCGAACAGTTCCGTATTCTTTACAGAATGATGCACAGTAGCCGCTTTGTGGGCCAGTTCGAGAAACATGCCGAAGATGAAGAAAAACTAACCTGCTGGCTGGAGAAATTCCATAGCCAGTCGCGCGAAACCGGTGTTAAGGTTGGCGACAACCTCCGCAAACAGGTTCGTTTAGCCATAGAAACACTGGGGAATGGTTTTGCAGAAAACCTTAATCCCGACGAGTTCGACGAAGCCAAAGTAAAGAAGTTCTACAGCGAAACCTTAAATATCATTTACCGCCTGCTCTTCCTGCTCTTTGCCGAGCAAAAAGGTTGGCTCCCGGTAAAAAATGACATTTATGCCCGTACCTATAGCATTAATGCCCTACGCGAAAGAGCTGAAAAGGCAGACTATTCGCACGATAATAACGAAGATCTTTGGGAAGGATTAAAAGTTACCTTCCGTTTGGTAACCAAAGGCTACACTTTTCCCAACAAGGATAGCATCAACGCGTTTGGAGGCCAGCTGTTTTCCGACGAGCGGATTTTCCACATCAAATCGCCGTTAAAAAACAAACATTTGTTAAAGGCGGTTGATGCCCTTTGTTTCTTTACCGAGAATAAGCTTAAAAACAAAATCAATTACGCCACGCTGGCCATTGATGAATTGGGTTCGGTGTACGAAAGCTTACTCGATTACGAACCTCGTTTATTACGTGAGAACACCGAAATAAACAGCAGAACCTGCAAACGAGGTGAATTTGTATTGGACGACCGTTCTACCGAACGCAAAACAACCGGTTCGTATTACACCGACAGCCGCCTGGTAGCACAGTTAATCGATTCTGCATTAGTACCGGTAATTGAAAATGCACTGAAAGACAAAACCACCGATGACGAAAAACGCTTAGCCCTACTCGATCTCAAAGTGGCTGATATTGCTTGCGGCTCCGGTGCATTTCTTATTGCAGCCCTCGAAAAATTGGGTGAATACCTTTCGTTAATTGGCAAAGAAGAAGGTGAAAAACCAACCGAACAGGAACTCCGCCACGCCAAACGCGAGGTGCTCCAGAATTGTATTTACGGGGTAGACTTAAACCCGATGGCTTTGGAACTCGCGAAATTTTCGCTGTGGATAACAGCTTCTATGCCCAATTTTCCATTAAGTTTCCTCGACCACCGCTTAAAATGCGGAAACTCACTGGTTGGCGCAACGCCCGAACTCATTGAAAAAGGTATTCCCGTGGAAGCCTTTAATCCGGTAACACTCGATGATAAAAAGGTGTGCACCGAATTAAAAAAGAAGGTTAGAAAAGAACTCCAGGTTTTTAAAACAAAGGACACATATACAGGAGTACAACAGGGCTTTGAATTTAAGGTAACAGAAATCAGTACCGAATACGAAGCTGAACAATACCTGCAAATTCTCCATTCGCAGCAGGAAGATGCAGAGGAAGTGGAGAATATGGCGCATGAATACCAGGAGATTTATAAAACCCTGCGCGAAAATGGCGAATGGAAACTGGCCGATACCTGGACGGCAGCCTTCTTTATTCAGAAAGACGATCTGGATAAATCCTACCCTACTAATACGACCCTGCAGGCCATAAAACAGGGCCATGCCATTAACAAAGAACTGGAACTTGAGGTGCTGGACTTAGCTCGAAAATACCGCTTCTTTCACTGGCATTTGGAGTTTCCTGAAGTATTTGAGAATGGTGGGTTTGATTGTATATTAGGGAATCCTCCTTGGGAAAGAATAAAATTACAAGAAAAAGAATTTTTTAAAGGCAAAGATGATCTTATAGCTAAGGCAGCAAAAGCAAAACGAGATAAATTGATAAATGAACTGGAGTCGACTAATCCTAGGCTTTATCAATTATATTCTAATCAAAAGGCTATATCAGAAAAGTCTACTCTTTTCATCACGGCATCTTGTTGCTATCCCCTTCTTGGAAAGGGTGATATAAACCTTTATAGCATCTTTACGGAAAAAGCCTATAATTCAATACGTAAGCATGGTCAGTTAGGTATAATAATCCCAACTGACATTGCAACGGGTGATTCAAACAAGAACTTTTTTGCCGAAATTGTTGAAAATCGAAAATTGAAATCTTTGTACGATTTTGTAAACAAGAATAAACAGTATTTTAGCAATGTACATGCAAGTGAGAAATTCTGTTTATTAACAATTGTAGGAGATTCAAATGACAAGGATTTTGATTTCGTTTTCTATATTGAAGAACTAAATGAATTGTTTGATGAAAACAGACATTTTTCACTCAGTTTAGACAATTTTACAGCCATCAATCCAAACACAAAAACATGCCCTATTTTCAAAAGTAAATATGATGCAAACATTATCAAAAAAATTCATAAAGCTTGTCCGGTATTAATAAATGAAGATTCAGGAAAAAATCCATTTAAAATCACATTTCTTAAAACTTTAGACGCAGCAAATGCTACAGATGCCAAATTACTGATTGAAGACTCAGCACTTGAGTATAGAAAAAGAAAGTATAATGACTTCTATTTTAAACTTGATAATTCAATTTATTACCCAGTATATGAGGGTAAAATGATAGACCACTTTAATCATCGTGCATCATCTGTTGAGGTTAATCCGGACAATCCAATTAGAAAAGCGATAAGTGCTCCAAGTTCAATATCACAATTGAAGGATAGTAACTGGTATCCAAATCCACAATATTGGATTGACGAAAGCGATTTAGCAAAGAAAATTTATACTGAAGACATACAATGGTCTATAGGTATAAGGAAAAATACTGCTGTTACAAACTCGAGAACATTCATTTGTACAATTTTACCAAAAGTAGCAATGCTATACTCATTCAATACTATTTGTTCAAATACTAATAAAAATGGTCTTGTTATACTAAGTTGTAATTTAAGCACATTGGCTTTTGATTATATTGTTCGAAATAAGTTAGGAAGTGAGAATATTGCAAAATTTGTAATAAAACAACTACCCGTTATCAGCGAAGAACACCTTACCGCTAAAATTTTCGATTTTATCCAATCTAAAGCATTGAGACTTTATTATGTTAGCAATGATTTAAAGCCTGTTGCCAATGACTTAAATTATCAAGGAGAACCCTTCACATGGGACGAAGAAGAACGCTTCCAGTTAAAATGTGAATTGGATGCCATTTACGGGCATTTATATGGTTTAACCCGTGAGGAGTTTGATTACATATTAGAAACCTTCCCTATCGTTAAGCGCAAAGACATCGAAAAATACGGCACTTACCGCACGAAAGACACCATTTTAAAACTTTATGATGAAATGGATTGGGTAAAGGAGGAAATGGAGAAAACAAAAACTGAAAAACCAAACTAAGGCATGGACGAGAAACGCAATATCATTATTTACAACACAGCCGATGGCAAAGCGAAAGTAGCGCTGTACGCCAAAGACGGAATGGTGTGGATGAACCAAAACCAACTGGCAGAACTTTTTGCCACCTCGAAACAAAACATCAGCCAACACATCATTAATATACTGAAAGAAGGAGAGTTACAGGAAAATTCAGTTGTAAATAATTACTTGACAACTGCCGAAGATGGCAAAGAATACAACGTAACCTTCTACTCGCTCGAAATGATTTTGGCAGTCGGTTTCCGGGTACGCAGCAGGCGTGGCACCCAGTTCCGTATTTGGGCAAATAAAAACCTGAGCGAATACATGGTAAAAGGTTTTGTGATGGACGATGAGCGCCTGAAAAACCCGGATGGTCGTCCTGACTATTTCGATGAATTGTTGGAACGCATACGCGATATTCGCGCATCCGAAAAACGCTTTTACCAGAAAGTACGCGACCTATTTGCATTGTGTAGCGATTACGACCCGACAGACAAAGCTACCCAAATGTTTTTTGCCGAAACCCAGAATAAACTACTTTTTGCCGTATCCGGCAAAACGGCCGCAGAAATTGTAATGAGCCGGGCCGATGCAACAAAGCCCAATATGGCGCTAACATCGTGGAAAGGAAGCATTGTGCGCAAGGGAGACATCTTTACCGCTAAAAACTACCTCACATCCGACGAAATCGACACCCTGAACCGGTTGGTAGTTATTTTCCTCGAAACAGCTGAACTACGGGCTAAAAACCGCATCGACATCACCATGGATTTTTGGCGCGACAACGTGGATAAGATTCTCCAACTCAACGACAAATTAGTCCTGCAAAACAAAGGTTCCATCAGCAACGCCCTAATGGAAAAGCAAGTCCGCGAGATTTATGAGGAGTTTGATACCCGGCGGAAAGCCTATGATGCGCAACAAGCGGATGAAGAGGAAATAGAGGAATTGAAGAAACTGGAAGAAAATATTAAGAAAACCAAGAAATAAAACTGATACTATGAACCCGTTTAAAGTATTTCAGGAGGTAAAGCACCAATATAAAGCATACATTCAAACCTTTCAGGTTTTTAAAAACAAGCAGATTGAAGCCTATGTGCACGACCAGATGGATAATGGCAAACTGCTTTGGCAGGAACCGATCATCCAAATTTCAAAACGATTTAAGGCTGGGAAAAGCATTCCCCAATTAATTGACGAAGGAGTGCTGCATCAGGCCACCCGAGATGTTTTCAACCTCACAAATACACGAACGGGCGAACGGTTTCTGATTCATCCACACCTCCACCAGGAGCAAGCCATTGAAATATGCAGTAGGAAGCAGGAAAATCTGGTCGTAACCACTGGTACGGGGTCCGGGAAATCGCTCTGTTTCGAGATTCCGATTGTAGACCACTGTTTAAAAGCTAAAGATGAAGGAAAGCAGGGAATTAAAGCCATCATCATCTACCCGATGAATGCCTTGGCCAACTCACAGTATCAGGAGCTGGCTTCGAAAATGGCAGGCAGTGGTTTATCCATTGGGCTTTACACCGGTGATACCGACGTTGCCCAGGACAGCGCCATTGAACGATACAAAGAGATATTCGGTGACGATGCTGAACCAAATGACAGCGAAAGAATTTCCCGAACGGAGATGAAACAAAATCCACCGGATATTTTGCTTACCAACTATGTCCAGTTAGAGTTGCTGCTAACTCGGTTGGAAGACAAACCGCTGTTTAGAGATGCATTCAAAGAAAACCTTCGTTTTCTGGTTCTCGACGAATTGCACACCTACTCTGGCAAACAAGGTGCCGATGTGGCTTTTCTGGTGCGCCGCTTAAAACAACGCACCAATACCATCGGTAAATTGATTTGTATCGGAACATCAGCAACCATGGTATCCGATAAGAACGATGAAAATTCATCGCAAGCCATTGCCGATTTTGCATCAAAAATGTTTGGTGAAGAATTTAAGCCGGAAAATGTGGTGGTTGAAACCGAAGACAAAGCCTTAGAGTTTTCAGGCACCAAAATTTCCGATTCGTTCCAATTAGAGGAATCCGACGTTGAAAACCTCGACCACGAAAATCCGTTAACAGCAGCGCCTTTATATAAAGCGCTAATGGGTGAAGATTTCACCGGGTCTTCCAACCTCGAACTGGGTGAAGCCCTGAAAGACTCTCTCCTCTTAGGTTTTCTGGAAAAGGAACTGAAAGAAGTGAAAAGCTTTGGAGACCTTGCAGCAAACTACCAAAATCAAATTCGCAAAGATTTTACACCGGAGCAATGCAAGGCCGAATTAATGGCTGGCCTGCTTTTGGGAATTACAGGAACGTTGCAAACCGATACAGGTAAAGAAGTTCCGCGCTTTATCCCTAAAATTCATGCTTTCTACAATCAGGGAGGTGAATTACGCGGGTGTCTCGTCCCTGAATGCAATTATTTGAGTCATACCGGTGAAACCACTTGCCCTCAATGCGAACAGGAAGGCAGAGGTATTAAAACTTTGTATCCGCTCCATTTCTGCAGGGTATGTGGTCAGGAATACTATGGCATGATTAAAGATGACAGCAGCGGCCAAACAATGCCCTGGACCTTTATGGACTATGAAACCGAAGGCGACACCGGTTATTACTCACCTGCCATAACTTGTAAAGACGACGATCTTCCACAAAACTGGTTCACCCCGAAAAAACATGAACGAGCAAAAAAACATGCACATAAATTTCCAACCAATGGTGTACTCGATACTGAGAATAACACATTTACAAGATATTATGAAGGCGAAGACCTGAATGGTGTATTCATCCCTTCCCCGCTTCCGATCTGTTTAAATTGCGGAACCGAACACGGTGGTAACACATCGGAATACGGTAAGATGTTTTTGCTTAACTCAGTTGGTCGGGCAACGGGTACCGATGTAATCACAACAGCGGCCATCAATGCTTCACCAATGGACGAGAAGAAGCTGATAGGATTCTCCGATAACCGACAGGACACTGCTTTTCAGGCTGGACACCTGAACCACTGGTATTCGCAAATTTACTTTAGGCGGATATTAAATAAGGTATTACAGGAAATTGGTTCCGATATTTTTGTGAAAGATTTACCGGCCAAACTCTTCCCGCATTTGGTTGATGAGAAGAAATTTGTACCCCGAATGCGCAGATTGGTGAGGCAGAACCTCGAAACCTATTTGGAAACTTATTTATTCGTTGAAATTCGCGGAACAAAGAAATTTACCTCGGTAAACCTCGAAGATGTAGGATTACTGTCAGTAGAATATGATTCATTGGACGAATCAATCGAAGAAGGAATTGACGATAAATATCCTGTTTTAAAAGGTCTAAGTGCTGATTTACAGTACGACTTAATAAAAGGTTTCTTTGAGATATTCCGACGCGAAGTAGCAGTAGCTCATCCCAATCTGATTGAAAAAGCAAACCTGCGAACCAACCTGAATTTCATCGAAGAACACACTCCGGATCAACGAGTATTCGAGGCCGTAGAAGAAACACAGGTAAGTATCTACACAAATGGCTCACAAGAACATTTCCGCAAGACTAGCTTTACACATCACGGATTAAACGGTTCTTATACCATAAAAAGCTGGATTCGTAAGTGTGCCCCCTACTTCGATGCCGATATGATCAATAGCTGTATCAATGAAATGGTAGCTTTTGGAGTAGAAAACTTCTACATCCAAAAAGAAAAGCTCAACGGGCAAGACTACTTCATGCTACAGCCGGATGCAATCATGGTGAAACCATTGAAGGATGGCTTCGAACAGGAATGTCCGCAATGCCACAGCCAATATAGTTGGCTTACGGTTAATGCCTGTTTGAAAAACAGCTGTAAAAACGGCTTGGTAAAAGCAACAATTCACGAAGACTTTTATTACAAACAATATACTTTGGATACGGAAGGCAGCGAGATTATTGTTGCCGACGATCACTCTGCACAGGTACCGGGACAAGAGCGAAAAATCAAGGAGAACAAGTTTAAGAAAACACCTCCCGAAATACAAGTGCTCTTTGCTACACCAACTATGGAACTCGGTATTGATATTGGTACGCTTTCATCGGTGTACATGCGCAACATGCCCCCCAACCCAAGTAATTATGCACAGCGCGCCGGTCGTGCCGGTCGTAGCGGTCAGGGGTCAATTATACAAACATTTTGCGGCTCAGGTCCCGGAAGAGGTGCCCACGATCAGTACTTCTACAACCACCCTACCGAAATCGTTGCAGGTAAAATTGCAGTTCCCCGCTTCAACCTCGATAATGAATCCTTGTTTCTAAGTCATATTAACGCATTGATTCTACAAACCATTGATATTAAGTTTCCACACGCAGCAAAGGATTTAATTGACTTTGCTGATTTAAACCTCGACATGTTCACGTCAAGGGTAGATGAATTTACCAATGCAGTATCAAAAAACCACACTTCCATTCTGGCAAATATTGAAAATGCCTTTAAAGAAGAAATGGAGGAAGCTACCACAATTGAACGACAAGCGATCCAAAAACAAGTTGACAATTTCACCTTCAACCTGAATGAAGCACTGGAACTGCTTCGGGAAGACTACAAGGAATCAAAATCAGAGATCAATTACCTGACAAAAAGAATACAGGAAGAAGGCCAGGCACATAACTTCTATCTGACAAGTCGCCGGGAAGCCCTGGAAAAAAGGAATGAAGATTTGCGCGAAGGAAATGGTGTTTTTTACATGTATCGTTACCTGAGCCAGGTGGGCTTTTTACCCAATTATGCTTTCCCTACAAAAATCAAATCGGTTAAGTTCCAATACAAGAAAGAAGAAAAAGAATTGGTACGCGATCAGGTAATTGCCTTACGCGAATTTAGCCCCTACAATACGCTCTATTATAGTGGTCAGAAATTTGTTGTTGAGCGTGTAAGCAAAGAATCAGATATTAATACACGCTATAGCCTGATTATTTGCGACCACTGCGAGCATATTGAAGAAATAATCGATGGCAAGCAGCGTCCTACAAATTGTAAATCCTGTGGTAACGTGTATTCTCATCCAAACTATGTCCAGGCAATTCAGTTTCCACGTATGCATGCTCAACGCCGGATGCGTATCACCGCTGAAGAGGAAGAAAGAGCAAAAGGCGGGTATAAAACAATTAGCAGCTACAACAAAAGTAAGAATGCAATCAGTAAAAAGCTGACCGCACAAAACCAAACCTTAGCCAAACTAACTTTTGAGCGAACCGCTAAATTCCGGCACATAAACCTGGGTGCTCAACGCGATTATAAAGAGGGTAACATTGGTTTTAATCTCGATGTAATTAACCGCGAGTGGGTAAGTAAAAACCAGGGCAAACTTGAGCGACACATTGAAGATCGTAAAATCGATGCAGGAGAAGTGGCACGCGGTTTATCGTTGATTACAGACTCGATGAATGATGTAATTACCCTGGAAACAGCAAAGGCAATCAGAGATGATGCAGAAGCCTTTGGTGTGACTTTATTGAACGTACTACTTCAATCCATTTGCAACGTCCTAAACCTCGATGAATCAGAAATAAGAGGTTTTTATCAACCCATACGCAATCAAAATGGTCGCCTCGTTATTTTTGAAACTTCTGAAGGAGGAACAGGCACACTCTCTTCCATCGTAAAAAGTGAAAGTTTAATTCGTAAAGTAGCACTTAAAGCGCTCGATATTCTTCACTTTAATGCAGATGGCACTGACAAACCGGATGCTTGTGCGCATGCTTGCTACAATTGTATATGTAACTTCTATAATCAGCGATACCATCAGGATTTCGACCGTAATTTAGTAAAGGATTTCCTGCTCGACCTTTCAAAGTTCCAGGCTTTTGAAAACGATCAGGACGATGCTATCCTGTATGAAGAATACCTCGGCAGCGATAAAACAACCTCTCTGGAAGAAGAAGTGTTGACACGTCTTTATAACAGAGGTTTTCCAATGCCAAACGAGCTGCACAAAATAATTAGCTACGACAAAGAACCAATTGCCGAAGCCGATTTGTTCTACGAGCCACGTCTGTGTGTTTTTATTGATGGCCCTGATCACGATAAAGAGCACGTAAAACGAAACGACGAGGTCAAGAGAAGAAAGCTGAAAATGCTGAATTTTAAATACGTGGTAATCCATCATTCAAAAATCAACGAAGGCATCAGTAGCCTGATTTCGGAATTAGGCATCAGCGTTGAAGAATTGAATAAGAAAGAGTATTCCGGCCACATTTATCTCGATACAAATAACAAAGAGATTGCTGAGCAGGTTTACGCTTCCTATAAACGATTAATCGAATCCTTCGGTTTTGAATTTACAAATGATGGAGAAATAATAAACGGCTCGTGGATCCAACAAAAAATTAGCTACGCTTTTAGCTGGTTAGGAAATTTCATTTCACCTGATGAAGTTGCACGGAAAACGAAGTATGCAATCGAGCTCGCAAAAATTCAAAAAGTTCAATCCGAAGTAAATCGTAACAACTTTGAGGGTGCGGCAGCATTCATAACATCAATTCAACATCTTGACAATGCAATGACACTTATGGGGTCGTTAGCTATTGTAAAGTTACATGGAACTGAACTTCAAATCTTTGAGTTAACTACTGAACAAATGATATTTCTGGAAAATAATCCTCAGTTGCGAAATAATCCAGTCCTTTTTATGGAGGAATACAATAGAATGAATAAACTCAATTAGTTTAAAATATGAAAAAAGACACTTCCGTAAAGCGCTGGCTTAAAAACAATTACTTTATTATCCTTGGCGTTATAGGCACAATTTATTTCATTGTCGTTACTTTTCTATTCATCCAAGCTTATTATGATAGCTTAAATTTATCATCGCTTATTGACACAAAAGCGTTTGCCGAATATGGTTCTCATTTAGCGGGTATAGGAGCAATTTTAGCTTTCTTTTTTGCTTTTGCCACTTTCCTAAAAGTTGAATCTGCCAACAGAAAGAAGGATTTTGAAACCACCTTTTTTAACATGCTTACCCACTTTGATAGCATTATTGCCCAGATTAAAGTCACCAAGGAAAATAGGATTGAACATCTAAATCCTAAAAATAATTTTGAAAAGGAATATGCTGGTCGGTCTGCTTTAAATGTGCTTTTAGCAGACTATCTCGCATTTGCAAGAGAATTAATAAACATAGATGAACTCGGCGATGATGATTTAGAAACAGAAGAATTACGAATTCCTTATCGATGGAGACAGGTGTATAATCACAACCTGGAGTCTTTACCTCATTATTTCCGCTATTATTACACATTGGTCAAATTCATAATGACGTCAGATAAAAGAATTGACAGGAGCTTGTATGCCAATCTTTTACAGGCTAAAATGTCGAGCAGTGAAATGGGCCTTATATTTTATAATACATTTTACAATAGCAAAATTAGTCAACAAAGAGGTGCTAAGGAATTTCAGACATGGCTAAATGACCCGGATATAAATCTGTTTGAAAATATCGATGCAAAAAGTGTATTATCCACGGCCGATTTAAAAGCTAAATGCCCAAAAATTAAATTCAAGTTTGAACAAAACAAATAAAACAAAATCAATGAACACTAAAATTACAATGGGAAACGACGAGTATATTCTTTACATCAGAAAAACCACGTCAACCTGCAGTATTACGAATGACGACCTGGGCAAATACATCTGGATTTGGCTACGCGACAGAGGGGCCGATAAGATAAAAGAAGATGTTCCATGCCTTTGGGGCAAGACTGCCCAAAAACTCGATGCTTTAAAACTGCCCAAAACAGCCGCTCAATTTGAATTTAACCGCAATTTATTGCCTGAATTATATGACTACTTAGATGTATTAGCCGCAAAATAAAACCAGACTACTATGTCAAACCCAAAACTTACATTCAACCTTTTAACGTTCACGCATCCGCAAAAAAGTTTAACCTTTTGGTTTACCAACCAGGAACAAGACGGTCTTTGCCGTATTTTTCATACATTGGTTCCCGATGAGGTCAGGAATAAATTTGGGGAACAGGACCATTTTTACACATCTTTCGAGGAAGAACATGAAGGATTTTTTGCCGTTACAAAAAATACCACTCCTGATTTTGAATATTCCACCGACGAAGACGGTGAAGAATACCGAAAAATGGTTAAAAATTCAGCCTATACCCGATCCGTTCTACGTAGGTATTATAACCAGCAAATCTATCAGTATTTTAAAGGATTAGGCTATCTGGTTAAACCGAATTTCATAGATGATATTGAAGTCTGGTTCCCCAAAAAGAAAGATGACATTCATTACAACTATGTTGAGAAATTTACCCTGAAAGTACAATTAGCAAGAATAACCGATAAGCCGGAATTGGTAATTACTTCGGCTGGAATTTCAAGAATTTTCAAGAATAGCGTACTCGACTTGCTGGATATGGTCGCTCCCGACTGCTTTAATTGGGTAATTTACGAACAGCAACTATATCGCTATGATGAACTTCCAGATAAACCAAAGATGGAGCTTGATAAAGTCTTCCCGGTGTGGAACTTCGATATTCGCGATGCGCTTCAATTACCTACTGAAGCCCCCGACCGATCAAATAAATACCTCAGATTCAAGTCAAATATTGATACTTTTTATAAGCACTTCATTAGTAAAAATGGTTTCACCGAAATTATACCAGTAGACTCAAAGTCTTTTGTTCCGGTTAAGGAAGTCAAAATCAATTCAGTAAAAGAAAAAAGTAATGAGTTACTCTTTTTCGATGATACCCCCGACATCGTGCCTTTTAACGGAATGAAAAAAGGCCCTTACAAAGGAAGTGACTACGGCAACATACAGTTCTTTTATATATTCCATGAGGAACATCGAGAGATTGCAGACAACCTGCACAATTACTTTACAAATGGGCTTTATTCATTCAAAGGATTATATCGGTTTGCAAAGGTCCCCTATCACACGCAGCGAAATTTTAGTATTGTTTTTTCAAACAAAGACAATCCGCTGGAAGAGATCGAAAGAGAATTAATCAAACGCGATTTCAAGCCCGAAACACATTATTTTGCGATATACCTGAGTCCACATAGCAAGCACCATCCAAGCAAGGAAATAAAATCTGTTTATTACCGTGTTAAAGAGCTTTTATTAAAACGGGATATAACCTCACAGGCAATAGATGCCGAAAAAGTAAGAACTACTTTAGCCGATGAAGGATCTCGATATGATTACAGCCTGAATAATATTGCGATCGCAATTTTAGCTAAACTCGACGGTATTCCCTGGCAATTAAACGCTAAGCTTAAAAACGAATTAATTGTTGGTGTCGGAGCCTTCCGGCATGTGGATACCGATGTGCAATATCTGGGAAGTGCTTTTAGCTTTTCTAACAACGGAAAATTTAAACGCTTTGAGTGCTTCCAAAAAGACCAGACCGACGAATTAGCGGGATCGATTCTCGACCAGATAAAAGAATATGTGTCAGTAAACAGCAACATTAACCGGCTGATAATCCACTTCTACAAAAACATGAGTAGGAAGGAACTGGAGCCAATTGAAAAAGGCCTACATAATCTCGATTTGGATATTCCTGTCTTCATTGTTTCAATAAATAAAACTGAATCACACGATATTGTTGCTTTCGACAACAACTCCAAAGAATTGATGCCACTTAGCGGCACCTACATAAATGTTGGCTTCAACCAATACCTGTTATTCAATAATGTCAGGTACAATACTGACAGCAGAATAGGTGCAATCGACGGCTACCCCTTCCCCATCAAACTTTCAGTTCGTTGTACGCACGAGGAAGAAGCCAAAGACCAAAAAGTAGTAAGAGAATTAATAAACCAGGTATATCAGTTTAGCCGGATGTATTGGAAATCTGTACGTCAGCAAAACTTACCGGTAACAATCAAATACCCGGAAATGGTGGCTGAAATATTCCCCCATTTCTCCGGCAATGAAATCCCCGAGTTCGGAAAAGATAATTTGTGGTTTTTATAAAAAAAGAAACAGCAAAAATACACAACTATTAAAACGTAATTAAATGGAACAAGTTAAGACTTCGCAGTTTGAACAAATTTGTAAGAATATAGATGTATGGTCACAGTGGAGAGATCAATACAAGATCTATGTTCCTCTGTTCATTGAAGAAGCTAAGCAAAACAAACACTGGTCGCTTTGGGAGAAAGATTTGTTTTTTGAATTTTTTGAAAAATCAAACGATCAATGTGTTTCCTCTCTTCGTCAAGGATACTTTACGAACAAAGAGAAACAAGATATTAAAGATCATTGGGATGAGTTGTCTCCTCTGTTTGCACAAATAGCAGAAAACCAAGATATACCTCAATGGGAAGCTTATGATGCATTGAAAAAGACAATCCGAAAATATACAAAGGTTGACAGACGTGCCGCTACTAATAGACTGGTAGCCTCTTTGCAACCTCGATTGCTTTCTACTATCGTCAATGAGGATAACCTTTCCGAGCTTTATTGGTTTCTCCAACATAAAACAGACGAGCAAATTCCTCCATATGTTGGCGGTAATTGGTTTCAAAACAGTTATAACATTCTGCAATTCTTTAAACAGAAACTTACCGATCTGGATTACTACGATATAATAACATACCCATGGCAGGTCAGGGATTCATTTTTACATGCAAAAAGTAAGAACGAACAAGTAACAAAAAAGCAAAATATGGAAATCGATTTCTTGAAAAAAGTAAAAAACGTGATATATACCGGTGCGCCAGGCACAGGAAAAACTTACAAAGCAAAACAGTTAGCGAAAACTATAACCAATTATAACGAGGATCAGGATGACGGTCGTATAGCTTTTGTTCAGTTTCACCCATCTTATGATTATACTGATTTTGTGGAAGGTCTGAGACCAGTAAAGTCTGCCGAACAAAAAGAAGTTTCGTTTGAATTGCGAGATGGAATATTCAGAAGTTTCTGCGAACGAGCTAAAAATGACGAGGAAAACGATTATGTATTAGTAATTGATGAAATAAATCGTGGTGAGATTTCCAAGATATTTGGAGAGCTATTTTTCTCAATTGACCCAGGTTACAGAGGCCGTAAAGGAAGTGTATTAACACAATATGCTAATCTTAGGAAGAAGGAAGACCAATACTTCTACGTGCCGGATAACGTCTATATCATTGGCACAATGAATGATATCGACAGAAGTGTTGAAAGTTTTGATTTTGCAATGCGTCGTCGTTTCGCTTGGCGCGAAATTAAAGCCAGCGAACAAACAGATATGTGGCTTGGAAAAATTGATGCCTGGATAGACGAAGCACAAGATAGAATGGAAAGGCTCAACAAAGCCATCGAGAAAACTGAGGGACTAAGTTCTGCTTATCACATTGGGCCAGCTTACTTTTTAGTTCTAAAAGACCATGATGGAGATTTTAGTAAACTGTGGAACTACCACATTGAACCACTATTGACTGAATACTTGCGTGGTTTCCCAAACCCGTCAGAAACACTTAAAAAACTTCAATGGAGATACGATGGCTCAGATATCCAGAACAACTGATAACAATCAGGGAAAAAAGATAACCGACATTTTTAAAGGATCAGATCACACGAAATGTGCATCTGATCTGGCTCTAATTGCCGGAATTCCGGTCTCAACTTTGGTTGAAAAGAATGACAGTTTACTTGTGTTTCCGGCTGTTGTTAATGAGTATGGTGATGATATAGGAAACTCCTCTGTTTTTTCTTTGTCAGCAGACAAACTCACCACTTACAATTTAATGGGATTTATCGGATGTAATCAAACAGAGTTGACGATCGCTTCCCGATTTTACTCGAAAGGGAATGATTACTTTTTGCACTATATGCTGCAAAAAGTCTTTTCGATCAATTTGTTCGATCTGAAACACAGTACTGACAAAGAAAACCTCTGGGATTTCCTAATTTATCTTTTGCCATTTTACTTGAAAAAGGCACTTTCCCAAGGTCTATTTAAACAGTATCAGAATCAGGAGTACAATAATCCGAGTGTCAAAGGCGCGATTGATATCAACCGGCATATCCGCTCGAACATACCTTTTACCGGTAATATTGCTTTTAGAACAAGAGAACATGTATACGACAATTGGATGACACAATTGATTCGTCATTCAATCGAATATGTACTAAAGCATAAACGGGGAGCAAGTGTTCTCAATGCTGATGTCGAAACACAAACCGCTATAACCCAGATTAAGTTGGCAACACCGGCTTACAATGAACGCCACAGAACCCGCATTATTCAAATGAATCTAAAACCAGCAAATCATCCTTTTTTTACAGAGTATAGAGTATTGCAAAAAATTTGCTTGCAGATTCTGCGGAGAGATGGTTTGACTTATGGCGAAGAGAAAGATAAAGTTTACGGGCTGCTCTTTGATGGCGCCTGGTTATGGGAAGAATATCTAAATACAATCTTGAAACAAATAAACTTTGTTCACCCAAGGAACAAAGGGAAATCTGGTGATAAAAATCCGATTTATCTCTTCAATGGAAACAGTTATAGCCGTTTTCCTGACTTCTATTGTCATTCGAAAAAAATGGTTTTAGATGCGAAATATAAACACTTGGATAATAAAAAGATATCGCGCGAAGATATTCACCAAATTGTAACCTATATCCATGTTCTAAGATCAGAACTGGGAGGATTCATTTATCCTATTGGAACAAATGGCATAAATGAACCGGTTACTATAAAAACAATAGGACTTTTAAACGGATTTGGAGGAAGAGTCATCTCTGCAGGAATACCTATATATAAACAAAGTAAATCTTTCGATGATTTTGCATCCAAAATGAAAATTACGGAGAGCTGTCTCGTCGATGAAGTTATTAACATGACACAGAGGCAATTGACATCTAATTAGCCAAAGAAATATCTACATTATCTTTAGACAATGTAGATATTTACATGTGCTCGGACATGTTATGTCGTAGCCGATTCCTAACTTTAATTCAAAATTGAAATTAATACGCCTATGTCAGACCGCAAAACCGTCCTCCGCTATTTCCATATCCTGAACAGACTCCGTAAATCACCGGCTTCTTTCAGGGAAATTGATGCTTATCTGAGCATGCAATCCGAGTGGCAGGATGAAAATTTTAACGTTTCCAAAAAACAGTTTGCCCGCATTCTAAAAGATATCAGTTCCATTTTTGAACTAGATATTGAATACGATGCTAGCCGGAATGTGTACTTTATTGACGAAGAAAGTGAGTCGAATATCGCCCAAAGACGACTGGAAGCCTTGGATACTTTTCACGCGTTAAAAGTTGGTGAGGATACTTCGAAAATTATCCATTTTGAACAACGTCATCCGCAAGGCTCCGAATACCTGATGACCTTAATTCAGGCCATTAAAAAAGAAGTTCGAGTGCAGTTCACTTACCAAAAGTTTTGGGACAACTTTTTCACCTCAAGAACAGTTGAACCTTATGCCCTCAAAGAATTCAAAAACCGGTGGTACCTGGTAGCCAAGGACAAAAAGGACGACAAGATCAAAACCTTCGGTCTGGATCGTCTCTCCAATCTGATTCTGTCGGACATTAAATTCGCAGTCCCGGATACATTTAGTGTCGACAGCTACTTTCAGCACTGCTTTGGAATTATTACAACCGAAGAAGATGAACCCAAAGATGTCGTTCTTTCTTTTCCTCCGTATCAGGGAAAATACATCAAAACAATGCCCCTCCACGAATCGCAGGAAATATTGATCGACAATGAAAATGAAGTCAGAATCCGTCTAAAACTATTCCTAAGCTACGACTTCTTGTTGGAGATCTTGTCACATGGTGATAATGTCAAAGTAATTAGTCCGCTGAAATTAGTAGAGCAAATCAAAGCCGTATATAAAAATGCTTTAAAACAGTATTCTTATGAAACGAGTATGTAAAATATTTACACCTAAGATGATAATTAAAATTCATGCGAGTTCCATACGATGCCTTATAAATACACAATTTTAATCGTATGAAAAGATTAATTGAAATTGCCGACCAACTGAATATCCTCCTGAATACTGAATCGTTGGACATTCCATTGCTGAATAAACTGGCGCTTGAATTATCGCAAACATCTAATCCGCGCATCAAGCTTCTCGATTTCGAAAAGTACAATGAGGAAAACTTGGCAAAGTTGACAGCCGAAAAATTCACAAAGATCAAAGAACAGGATTTTGAAGCAGGAGCCAATGCCCGGGAGCAGGAAAAAGAATGCCTCAAGTACACAAAATTTCAAAAGTACTTCAAACTGAAAAATTCCTTCTTCTACCCCGAAGATGACAAACTCTTTTACTTCTACCTGGGTACAGAAAAAAATGATAAATTAATTAAAGCCTCTCTGTTTGAGGAATGAATACTATTACATGGCTGTATCAGATTCCATCCGCTGACTCTTATCTAACTTGCAGCCTACTATTCAGTACTTGCGACCATAAGGAAAAGAGGAAAGCAAATAAATCACTTTCCTCTTTTCAGGGGCATGAGAGCCAAAAAATGACCCTCTCACCTTTTTATACTGGATTTGCCAGTTCTGTAATTTGTTGAGTAAATAAAGGTCGGCTAAAAAGATGAAAATCTGCAATTAGCAAAAATTAAATAGAAAGCTTGAATATCCTCCCATGTGCCTACAGTAGGTTCATTCCATTCGTTTGACCCGAAATTCTTTCGGGTCCACTCATTGCATTCACCAACTTCGGCAACCCACACAAGAGTAGCTTGGCATTCCATTTTATTCCATGCCAGGCTCCCCTTGCCTTTGCCAACCCGCGGCAAAAATCACAGCACTACTCCATAAATTAAATACAGATGAAATTTATTTTTTTGATGTCCCTTCGTTTATCGGTAGTAACTCGGGCGTTAGGCTGATGAATCCAGTCAACATGAGCATTAAGCTGCTTCAACTCAAGCTGAAATAGTGAATAGACACTTTTCCCGATGACCAAAATATTTTCAGGTTTTTCTTCCAATAAAATAGGCTTACAGTAATTCAGAAAGGAAGTGACTAAAATATCGTTCATATCATTGATGGATGGCTTCTGCCTGTTTTGATATAAGCCAACAATACTGCAATCGAGCAACCATACACCACTATCCTTCAAAAACTGAAGCAGTTGAATTTTTTGCTCAAGCTTATCTTTCGGATTTTGATTATTGACCACACGAAATTTGTTTCCGGCAATTTCGTTAAACAATTTCCAAAACTGAGGAGTACCACCATTATTAGGCGGCGATTCTGGTAAAGTATCACTTTGCCCATAAGCCAGATTATAAACAAAGCGCACATAACTGGTAGGATAATCAGGTAGATTTATTGTGTGTTTAAATGCCAATTCAAACTCGTCTGTAAAAACATGTGATTCCGCGAAAAGGATGGTTTTTATCCGTTGAGGTTTCCAGTATAAACGATAATCATTCACAAGCTTGACGACAGGATAACTCTCAAAAGTCAAATTAGGATGTTCCTGAATTATTTTATTGTAGGTCGATTTTAGAGCAGTCATTAATTCAATAGATATTGATTGTTCAGCAGACCAAAGATAACTAACCCCTCCCACAATTCCACACAGGAAAAAATCATACCTGCTAATTAAAAATATTGTTTCCGAATTTTAACATATATATCTTTATGCCGACTCGATGCTCTTGTTAAAGAGTATAATGGTACGCTAAAAATAACAAACCTATTGTGAAATATATGATTGAAATAGTTGACATTAACCCCGACATAATAAGAATAAATTATGAAATAGATGTAAAAGGTGGCAAGCCTGTAAAGTTCTCAGACACAATTAATTTTTCTGATATTCTGGCTGACTTTAAGCCTATCCATTACAGATATTGTGATTATCAGGATGAAATTGACTTTCTAAAACCATTCACCGATTATCTTCTAACAAGGCGTGCAGGAGAGGAAAATTGGATTTTAGCTTATGAAAGTGATTTTGAAGAGTCCCGTGAAATGTTTAAAAGATATTTTTTATGGGGCCTTTGGCGTTTTAAAGAAAAATTCTTTTCACATTCAAATTCGTATATACAGAATGTTGAGGATGAATACTCCAGATATAATAAAAATCCCAAACAACAATTATTCATACAATTACAAAAGCTTCTATTAAATGGTAAAAGCAACCAGCACCTGGCGCTGGAAGAAACCGAAATAGGGACCTTAAAAGAGGCATCAATTATTGAGATATTAGAGAAATATTTCGATAAAATTGATATTATGGTTCACAATTGTGTAGAAGAAAGTAGGCGATTGATTGGAAAGATCAAAATGGAATATAACGAAAGGGTTGCTCATATTGAACAACTTGGATTTTCTCATCCATTTGGAATAGACTTAAGTTCCGTTTTCAGAAATGAGGACACTTTCTTTACCTTTTTCATTAAAGAAATTAGAAAAAATAAGGCAGAACAGCTATCTAAAAAATATAAGAGAGATTTCGTTGCGTACGCAAAAGACATTTCGATAGAGACGATTTTGATCAAGACAGATTATCCAATGGGGCCAATCTGGGGAAGTAAATACCATGATAACCTATTTAGTAATGCAACTCCCCCATTTCGACGAATACATTTTATGGAATTCTCGTCAGAAAACGGGTATAACTTTCCATACTTTTATTATAGTTTTGGTGATTTTGATCCTTCAAAAAATGAAATCCATTTCCTTAATTTCCTTGAGGATTATCTTGATAATTTATCGGGAATCGAAATAGAGACAAAACCAGCGCCTCAGCACGACTGTTATGTTCTGAAATTACTTATTAATGATCATGAGTTCGCAACTGAGTTCGCGCGAATAATTCATAAATATAACGAAAATTGGACAGGGAATAAATGGACAAAAAACACAAGTGCATCCATCTCAATATTAATCCCCTTTGATTCAAAATGTTCCTTTATTAACAATAGAGTTGATAAATTAGATTTCAAGAATGGAAGATTGGCAGCAACAAAAGGGAATTTTGAAGGAATCTACATTCTTAAAAATGATAAACTAATCAAAAAGGATATTTCACTTCTTTTAGAACAATCGTGGAGAGCAGATAAGCAATTGGAAAGGTTGTCCTGGGATGTAAATAAGCAATCAGAATTTATAAAAAGTGATTTTAATGTAATTATAAATAATGTATTCTCAGAAAGTAAATTCAACGCCTTTTTCGAAGTAAAAAAGAATAAAATTCGGGATAGCAGAAATCAGTTGAGCTATGACCTCATAAGGAAAGTCAGCAAAATCCAAAATATTAAATTGAATTTTTTCAAAGATGAAATCTTTAATAAAAGTAAGGATTCAATTAATAAAATAGAAAATCAACATCAGTTTGTAATTTCAAAAACAAGGAAGCGTAACAATGAAGATTTTGGCCGAAAAGCTGAACAGGAAGTATATAAATACTTCTCCCAAAAACTTCTTACATATCAGCTTTCAATTAACTTAATTGGATCAAATTTCCCTTTTGTAAAAGACCTTAAAGTTGAATGGAATAATAAAAATGAAGAATCATATTTGCCATATGATATGGTTTTTAAGTGCGAAGACTTTGAATTTTTCATTGATGTAAAAGCAACCAGGGGAACAAAAGATACCATTTTTTATCTCAGTATAGCTGAATTGAAAAAAATATTAGAAGATCCTAAACGATACGCTATTGCCCGAGTTTATTATGATGAAGATTCTTTCGATGATAACTTTATTCAACTAAATTCAGAACTAAACCTGAGTTTTTATCAAGTATCAAATGAAACAATCAAAATTATCAATGAAAACATTGACGAGTGGGAAAATTACTATGAGGAGAATAGCATTCGTTTCAATTTGTCACACTTTGAAAAGTTTGTTATGCCTGAAAATACAAAAAAGCTAATTGATAAATATTGTGCTGAATACCATAGAGATTTTCGCTGCATCGTATCTAAACTCGTGGACGAATATGCATCTGATTTAATTTTTACAGCAGATTACTACCAGGCCCTAACTAAAGATAACGAATTGAAGAAGTATATTGAAAAAAGAAAAAATACGTTTATTAATTACATCGTATCTGAGAATTAAAACGAACATTTTTAAATTATCAATAATCCTGTGAGGTCAATTACTTGTAATAAAAAGAATTTTAACGCCTTACAAGCTATCATAAAGCGAAATTGAAGTGTCATTTTATCGATTAATAAAGGGATTCGTTCCACTCTCTAATTAATAACAAAAAATACGATCTCTACCACAATTCCACACAGGAAAAGCGGTGTTCGTCCGCCTTCTTCGGCAAGCCCGGTGCCAGCCCGTTTAGTCCTTTTTTATGAATCGTCAATTTTTATGGTGTAAAAAAGCACTAACCGCCCTGCGGGTTCGCTGCGCTCAGGCTGTCACAGTGCTTGCAACTCAGTCGTTGTCCTCACGGCAGCCTACTCTGTCCAGCAAGCCGCTTCACTTATTTCACCGCTACTACGTTCAGAGCTTCGTACCTCAACTACTTCACTCCGTACCAGTTCCATTCGTTTCAGCCGCTCGCAGTCCACCGGCTGCCAGTGTTAGGCTCGCCTGCTGGTCGCTGCGGGCTGCGGCTGAATTATCTGATTTGCCTCCGCTTCGCTCTGGCATTTTTCAGCGGTAGCCTTGTGTACTCGTTCCACTCCGTGTTTCCTTCCCTAAAACCACCCCAAAACACGACGTTCCACTTCGCACATATGCCGCAAAGGGTTATCGGATTCTCAAACCATCTCTTTGCATCACCCTTGCTCCACTCGCAGGCGGCTCGCGATGCTTGGTCAGTGTCCGCAAACCATTCCGCTGCGCTCCATTCATTGCAGCCACCGCCCAGCCGTTTGACTCAAGGCTGTTTCTCCTGTGTGTAATTTTTTCCGACGCACCCGTGCAAAAACCATCGATACAGCATTCCGAAACCGGTTTGAACCAATTAAAAAGCATTCCCCTCAACCCTACCCGGTTTAATTGATTGCGCAAACAAATTTAAAGTCGGTCTGAATCGACCAAAAGACTACGGCATAAAGCCGCTTCGCTATTTATTCCGTTTCCTTTTGTCCGTTTCATCCCTTTGATTTTTTCGGTGTTTACGCATTCAATTAAGCCCCATTGAATCATTACCTACTGACAGTTTCAAGATTGTCAGTCAATTGAATGAAAAACGATGCAAACCACCTTTAGAAACCTTAATTGCCCAATGTTTGATATTCAGAAAACGACAGTCGCATGGTTTGAGCCGAGTTTCCTCCGTGCCAACTCCAAGTGACAATTTGTTGAACACTTAAATGATAAAGAAAATGGGAAAGATTTCTCAAGGTATTTTAGGAGGGTTCTCAGGAAAAGTGGGAACTGTAATCGGTGGTAACTGGAAAGGTATCGACTACATGCGTAGCAAAGCATCTAAAGTTACCAACCCGAACTCGAAAGCTCAAAAAGACCAACGGTCTAAGTTCTCTCTGGTTTTGTCTTTCTTGCAACCAATCACTGCTTTTATTAAAATTGGTTTTAAAGACTATGCCATTAAAATGACAGCATTTAACAGTGCCATGTCTTACAACGTGAAGAATGCTATAACCGGCGCTTACCCGAATTATAGCATGGACTATGCCCAGGCATTGGTTAGCCGTGGCTCTCTAGCAGGAGCTTTGAACCCGGCTGCAAACTCTGCCGCTGCCGGTGAAGTTACTTTCACTTGGGAGGATAATTCAGTCGAATCAAACGCCAATGTGGACGATTTGACTATGCTTCTAGCTCTGAATCCAGACAAAAACGAAGCAGTATTTACGACTGAAGGTTCTACCCGCGCAGCAGGAACCCAAACGCTGACCGTACCGGACAGCTATTCCGGTGACTCTGTTGAATGTTTTATCGCTTTCATTAGCGTTGATGGTGAAGTTGCTAACAGCAAGTACATTGGTTCGGTTGTAGTTGCTTAGCAGTATATTTCGGATTTCAATTAAAACCGCTTTATTCAAGGCGGTTTTTTTGTTTCTTTTATGTAAAAAATATCGTCATGGAAAAAATCGTTTTTACGCGAAAGGAACTTTATGAACTGGTTTGGAGTGAGCCATTATCCAGATTAGCAAGAAAATACAACATCTCCGACAATGGTATCCGAAAGAGATGTAAGAAGATGAATATTCCTTTACCCAAAGCCGGTCACTGGTCAAAAATACAACATGGATACAAAGTTATAGTGCCAAAGCTGCCTGGCAAATATGAAGGAGAAAACGAAACTATTCTATGCTATCGTGATAAGGATGGCAACTATGTTGAAAAGGTGGATGTGGTCACTCCTCAAACCAAATTAAAACATGAATTACAAAATGATCCCCAATTGCCATTAACCGTACCGGAAAAAATTACTCGCTTTGATAGTCTAATTGCTCAGGCAAAGAAATCTTTACAAAAGAAGAGTTCGGGAGTATACAACTATGAGGGAATGAGAGCTACTGAACGTGGTGAAATTAATATCATGGTATCAGAATCCAATATTGACAGAGCCTTATATTTTATGAATACATTGATAAAATTATTTCGCGCAAGAAAGCACAATATAATCATCGAAGATAATGAAACGTATGCGGTCATTTTTGGAGAAAAACTACCGATCAAGTTTAAAGAGAAAGCAAAAATTTCTTATGAAACTAGTACATATGGCTGGAGAAGCCGCACCTATCATCCAAGTGGGAAACTTGCTTTTGTACATGACAATCGTCCATATAATCAAAAGGAATGGTTAGACGGCAAAAAACCATTAGAATCACGTTTAGCTGAAATTTTAGCCTATTTTGAAACATATGCAAAGAAAGAAATCGAAGATCGAATTGAATGGGAAAAACGCCGTAAAATTGAGGAGGAGGAACAGAAAAGACAGCAAGAGCTTCAAATTAAAAAGAACGATGAAATAAGAAGAATTAAAGTGCTTATAAATATGGCCAATTACTGGAAGCAAGCACAAATTCTGCGAGATTATATCACAGCTCTTGAAAACACCAATGGATTGGATTTTAAAAAAATGGATTGGATTCCTTGGGCAAAGCAAAAATTTGAATGGTTCGATCCATTTACTCAAGGACCAGACGAAATACTCGATGATGACGACCGACAAGAACTAATGGAAGAACTCAATAAAAAAGTGCCAAGGTCAAATTCCTATTGGTAAGAAATCGAAAACAATAATTAGTTTGGTCCCATCGAATCATAAGATGTTTTTCCAGTTGGAAAGTTTTCAAAATGCAGCCAAACAAATCGTCGTCATATAATTAACGATAGACAGATATTTTTATAACTTTGTGTCAGATAACAAGTTCTTTAAGATATGTCGTACCGTGTTGTCATTTGTGGCTTTTGACGGTTTCCATGTTCCTACATGGATTAACAAATTAAATCAATTGCTTATGGATACAACAATTACATCTTGCATTCTGATGGCGGGGCTCATAGTGTGGAATCCATGAATGTTACAAATTATACACGATAGACGTACGGTTGAGCCGGGGGTTCGAATCCCCCGTTCCGCACCCCTTTTTCTTATGCTTGTTGTACGATTTCTTATAATTGGATGGATTTTGTACCCTATTTGTAGCCCAATCATTATAAATAACTAATAATCAACATGTGTTACTTTCTGTATCGGAAAGTAATCTAAACGCTCTCGGATTCAAGTGTGTGGCCAATGGGGTTGCTACCAAAACGTGCTCCAATATTTTACATGGAATGTTCTTTCTTCCCCGAAATTGTTGTTCTGTCAAGGCTGCTCGATTTGAACATATCATAGAAAGGTTATCTCACTCTTTGAGTTTTACTCTAATTTTTATTGCATTTACGCCTTGCCCTAATTTTTAATATTCCCCTGAATATCTTACCTTTAATAAAGAAAGTAGGGAAAAACATAAATCACACAATTTCCCGGGAGAAATAAGTTAGGGCACTCCGTTTTTTTCAAGGAATTAATGAAAAATTCCTAGTTCACGATCAAGCATCGAAAAAGAATAATGCAAGTATCATGAAAAAATTAGTCATCTTTTTCATTATTTGCTTTCACCCAATTATTTTAATTGCGCAGCAAACCAACAATAATTCACCTGTAGCTGATCATCAAAATCCTTTACAAATCACTATTTTTTCCGAGTATACCACACAACATTATTGGCGGGGACTTGGGCGGGGAAATCTATTTGGGAAAGGCCCTGCTTTTGAGTCAAGAATAATTTTCAAGCAAAACAAATGGACTTACGGCCTGTTTGCAGCAGCATCTTTCGACAATATCTATAAAACGGCTATGCCTTTTGTTATTTACAATGTAAACTACCAATTTTCTGTAGCCCTGCAAGATATTTATTCTCCAGGCAAAACATTTTGGCAATCCGATCCATTGAATTTCAACATTAATGAATCGAAACATTTTGTTGATTTTTACACCACCTATAAATTCAAAAAAATCCCATTAAACCTAAAATGGGCTTCCGTTGTGTTAGGATACGACCCGAAAGAAGATGGTGGAAGGAATTTCTCATCATACGCCGAAGTTTCCACAGTGCATAAATTTGGAAGATGGCAGGCATCTGGAGCAATTGGTGTAACTCCGTGGAAAGGACTTTATGCAAAAGAAGCCGGGATTTGCAACCTTGAAACCAAACTTCAATATAACTTTACTACAAGCGAAACCGTACCCTCTTGCATCTATGTAAAGGCAACTTACAACACCATAACTAATTTTTCGCATTTTATTGCCGGAGCAACATTTACGCTAAAACTTAAATAAGTAGTGATGGCTGCATTATAAAACAGTACGAACTAAAATCAAGATATACAAGTGAATACAATTCATTTTTAACAATAAAAACTTACTGGCATGACAAATTCAGTTGAATACAAAGGAAATGATAAGTTATTATTTGGTATCATTCTTGGCGTTTTGGCGTTTTGGCTCTTTGCGCAAACCACCTTAAACATCAATGTTGATATGGCGAAAGACCTCAACATGGATGTATCGATGATGAACATTGCCGTCTCAATTACAGCATTGTTTTCGGGTATTTTTATTGTTGTATTTGGAGGGTTAGCCGATAAAATCGGACGAATGAAACTGATTCGTATCGGATTTTATTTTAGCATTACCGGTTCACTTTTAGTCGGCCTTACACCAGTTGGGGGTGCTGCTGCTGCCGTTTTAATTCTTGGCCGCATTTTTCAGGGACTTTCGGCGGCCGCCATAATGCCTGCAAGTTTGGCGTTGGTAAAAGCCTATTGGCAAGGTAAAGAGCGGCAACGTGCCATTTCATTATGGTCTATGGGGTCGTGGGGCGGTTCCGGTTTTGCTGCACTCTTTGGCGGACTGATGGTTAATGTTGGCTGGCGATGGATTTTCTTTTCCGCTGCTGCTCTTGCAGTCATAGGTTTGATCATGATAAAAGGTACCCCGAAAGTAAGGCCGAAGGAAAAGAACATAACAAAAATGATTATGCCGGTATTTTTACATTTATGCTGGCAATGATTGGCCTGCAAATATTAGTAACCAAAGGTTCACAATTAGGCTTTACCAGCGTTATCGGGATTGTTTTAATCGCTGCAACACTCCTTTTTTCATTTATATTCTTCTACATTGAAAAAGGGAAAAAAGGTGCTTTTATCGATTTTAAGTTGTTTAATAACATGATTTTTACCGGCGCTACTATTTCAAACTTTTTGCTCAATGGTACTGCCGGAATGTTAATCGTATCGCTCATGCTTCTACAGGTTGGCGGAAACCTTTCGGCACAGGAAGCCGGAATGCTAACCTTAGGCTATGCCATTGCCATTGTTTTGTTTATCCGTATGGGTGAAAAACTATTGCAGCGATTTGGAGCACGCAAACCCATGATTTGGGGTTCGCTCATCGTAGGAGTGGCCATCTTCCTTCTCATGTTTACCAATGTAATGACCGATACGTATAAAATACTGGCGATTATTGCTTATACCTTATTTGGATTAGGCCTGGCATTTTACGCTACTCCATCAACTGATGCCGCATTATCGAACCTGCCCGGAAATCAGGCCGGTGCTGGTGCGGGAATTTACAAAATGGCATCATCGCTGGGCGCTGCATTTGGTGTGGCTATTTCTGCCGGCGTTTTTGCTGCATTCAATGTTGGCGACCATATTCAATGGTTAGAAGGTGTACTCACTTTTGTAGGACGTCAGGACAATGTAGTGGTACGTCAGGCGGCTATTATTGGTCTGGGAGTAAACCTGATGATGATCGTTATGGCCATTCTTTTTATAATGATTACAATACCTAAATCTACAGGAAAAGCCAATGACTGATTCAATGCTCAAATTTATCTTTTTAGTAACTTGTTAAAAACGAATTCAATGAATACAGAACTGATAGCTACATTAAAAAGCAAAAAAAAGGAATTAAAAACATGGCAGGAAACCATGCACAAAAGTCCAGAACTGTCGATGCAAGAGGAAAACACAGCGAAGTATATTGCTGATGTGGTAAAATCGTTTGGTGCCTAAGAATTGGTTGAAGGCATTGGCAAATACGGTATGGTAGCTTCGCTAAAAGTTGGCGATGGCAAAAAAGTAATTGGTATTCGTGCCGATTTTGACGGGCTGCCCATCCCTGAAGATAATGATTTACCCTACAAAAGCACCAACAAAGGACAATCGCATCTTTGTGGTCACGATGGTCATACTTCAATGGTGCTTGGAGCCGCTAAATACCTAGCCGAAACCCAAAAATTTAATGGAACGGTACGCTTTTTCTTTCAACCGGGGGAAGAAACCATGCAAGGAAGCCCGGCAATGATAGCCGATGGATTGTTTGAGCGCTTTCCGGTAGATGCGATTTACGCCATGCATAATATTCCGGGCCTGGAGTTTGGGAAATTCTATTTCCGTGAAGGACAAACCATGTCTGCCGTCGATAACTGGGAAATAGAACTCACAGGGAAAGGCTCACACGGTTCGATGACCGAACTGGGTATTGATCCGCTGGTATGTGGCTCGTCGTTGGTTATGGCATTGCAAACCATCGTCAGTCGTAATGTGTCGCCATGGAAACAAACCGTTGTAAATGTTGGCGCTTTCCAATCAGGGAATGCCGGCAATGTAGTACCACAAACGGCTATCCTAAAATTAAGTATCAGAAATATGGATAATGACGTACGAAAAATAGTGCTTGATAAAATTCGTACAATTACCAAATCGCAAGCCGAAGCATTTAATTGTAACTATGAAATCAGAGAAGGTATTCCCGGAACGGTTTTGGTGAACACACCAGAAAATACCAAATGGGCCGCTAATGTAACGGCTGAAACGTTTGGAGAAGACCGTGTGGAAAGAAATGCCAATGCAATGATGAGTAGTGAAGATTTCGCTTTTATGCTCGAAAAATGCCCGGGCAGCTATGTAATGGTAGGTAATGGTGACGGTTTTATGGTACACCATCCGCAATATGTATTTAATCAAGATTTATTGCCAATTGGTGCAGCTTATTGGGTAGCGTTGGTAGAAGCCTATTTGAAATAGCTATTTTTAAAACTCGCAATGCTTTTATTTATGGGGTGAACAGTACTTTAGGACGCACGACTCCATCCTCAAAACCTAGAATGGTGCCGTAAAAATAGCATCAGTTTTAGTGCTTGATCTATAATACGCAAAAAAGAATCATCAAAATTCAACAATAAAAAAGTGCATTCCGTTCACGAAATGCAACTTTTTTATGGCAACAGGAATTTTTATTTTGAATATCCGTATTTAGTCATAGTCCAGTAATTCCAGCAATAACCAGCCTGTCAAAGAGTTTTTCTCCAAAATACCTCCGGTTTAGCTTGTAGACGAACTCATTCAAATACATTTGAAGGTATTTCCCCTTAATCTTGTGGTAATTACCAGGGAAGTTTCGTTTAGCATTGCTTATTGTAATATGAACCCAACGCAATGTTTCTTTGGTGAGCTTTTCGCTTGACTTTTCAGAAAAATGAAGTTCCACATAATCCGAAATATCAACATAAGACGTACTGTCGTCGGTAAATACAATACTTTTTTCATCAAAAGATTCCCTGACCGTATCATTAATTTCATCTGCATGGTGACTCTCAAGAACCCTGGCTTTGAAGTAACGGCATTGACTTGTTTTTTCCCCGGTCTCTACATCTTCAAGCTGAGCCGACTCTGCCATTACTGATACCGGCGACTTGCCTGCAGCACCACGTCCTCTTTTCCCTCTCGACTTTTCCACTTCAGAAGATTCTACTGTAAAATATCCCTCGTCCATTTCAATCATCCCCTCCAAGGTATAACGCGCATCGCGGTTACCCATGGCTTTACGAAGTTTGTGTACCATTGCCCAAACAGGCTCATAGCGTTTCATTCCAAGTTGCTTTTGGATTTCCTTGCTGGAAAAACCTTTTTTGGTGGCAGTCATTAAGAACATGGTTTTGTACCAGATCATGAACGATAGGTTTGATCCCTGCATTATAGTGCCACTACGCAATGAAGTACGGTGTCTACACTTTTTGCACTCGTAACTCCAGCGACTTTTTATCCAGTAATGCTCTGTATGTCCACATTCCTTGCAGACTACACCTACCTTGTCCCTTTCCTCTTTAAAATGGTTTCGGCAAGCTTCCTCGCTATCAAAATGTGCTGTGAAAGTAAATAGGTTCATCTATATCGTTTTAACTACCTTAAAGATAATGAAATAAATCAAATTATGAGTATTTACGGATATTCAAATTTTTATAAATTCATTAGCCCAACTTCATGGTATCCGGATTCCAATGTACCGGTTTACCCTGATAATAGCTTTCGTTGGCCAGAAGGGCTGCACCGGCAGCACGCAATCCGAAAACAGGATCTTCAGCGATTTCTTTTCGTCCGCGAACACCCTGGAAGAAATTATAGAAATGATCGTAATGAGCGCCTTTGTAGTCACGAGGAGCCTCATAAACCGTTTCGCCTATATTCAAATCAGCCTTCCTTTCATTCAGGTATTTCATATCGTACTCTTCCTTAATTTTCTTCTGCATCTCCTCAGTATATGCGATTAAAGAATAGCTTTGCGGCTTCATATTCAGTTTCGAACGGATAAGTTTCACCCTGTCGGAACCGATCTCCATTTCACCTTCAGTTCCCACAAGCCGGAAACCTCCGCCACCGCCATTCCCGGCTATGAAATTTACACGGAAAGCAGCATTAAACGCGGCATGTGTATTCGTCTGCGGGAAATCGTAAAGCGTAATCGACACATCGGGCACGTCACGTCCATCGTCCCAGTAACGTAATCCTCCGGTTGCCTGAGCGCGCTCCGGACCGTTTGAACTGATGACATAGTGCAAGGTAGAAAATGCATGTACAAACAAATCGCCGGCTACTCCGGTACCATAATCCTTGTAATTTCTCCAACGGAAAAAACGTTTCAGTTCAAAAGGCACTTTGGGAGCACGTCCCAGAAAAGTATCAAAATCCACGGTGTCGGGATTGGCATCCGGCGGTATCGGATACTGCCAGGCTCCTTCTGCCGAATAACGGTCGTTAAACATATCGAGCATTACAATCTCACCAATGGCTCCATCTTCGTACAACTGCTTTGCTTTTTCGTTACCCAGCGACGACATGCCCTGACTTCCAATTTGCATAACTTTACCTGAATTTTGCCAGGCCTGAATCAAAGGGTGACCTTCATCGAAGTTTTGCACCATGGGTTTTTCGCAATAAACGGCTTTTCCGGCGTTTAATGCTTCGGTACTGATTTTTATGTGCCAGTGATCGGGCGTGGCAACAATAACAGCATCAATATCGTCACGGTTAAGAATTTCGCGGTAATCACGGGTCACAAAAATATCGTCGCCCCACAATTCTTTTGCACGTTGTAAACGTCCGGTATATAAATCGCATGCAGCAACCAGTTTTACGCCTGGCACCTGAAGCGCTGAATTGGTATCATAAATTCCCTGAATTCCGGCTCCTATCAGTGCCAACTGCACCTGGTCGTTGGCTGAATATTGAGTGGGTTCAAACGCCCGGGTTTTTAATAGAACCCGCTGATTGTAGGAATTCGCTAAAATTGTTGGAGCGGAGGAAACAAGCGCTGTTCCAAGGACCGTATTTTTAATAAACGATCGTCGGGATGAATGACTTTTACTTTTCATTACTTTGATTATTAGTTTTAGTTAGTTTAAAATGCCAAATGTCTGTTTGCACAAAATCTGGCCATTCTTTGTACCAAAGTTATAAAAGATTACGATAGAAGAAAATACTTAACTGTAGGATGTTTCAAGCCCATATCACAATCTTTTATGATCGTTATTTTAGAGCAAAAAATATTACAACGTTATAAGCAACACGTTTTAAAAAGTGGAAATAAAAAAATCATGATTCTCTGGAATCATCAACAGGGATGAAAGTGAGGCCTAACGACAGCATTTCATAAAAATAATCAGATTACGAGGCGCATACAGCAGTTGTGCGTTGAATAACTGATTATTTGCGCCTTTGATTTACGTTCTCATCACCCCCGGGTTTCACCCGAGGTTAGTCCTATTTTATCCCTTCGGGATATTGAATTGGATGACAAAGTTAAAACGACTTTATTGGCCAGCTATGTCGGAATTGCAAATTTTACATGACACTAAAAGCGTCTAATGTGATTAAGAGGCTGTCCAAAAAGTAAAATTGGACAGCCTTTGTTTTTATTGTCCCTTTAAGATTTGTATCTTAAAGGTGGATATGACAATAAGATCAAACGTACGATTTAAAAGCGTTACTTCCCAGCAATCGATGCTGTTTCCAAGTAATTTAAGCGATAAAATAGCGGCTAATCACCCTGTTCGTCTTGTTAACCAGATAGTTGATGGTTTAAACATCGACGATATTTTATCGACCTACAAAGGTGGTGGCACCAGTTCTTATCACCCTCGGATCATGCTTAAGATCCTGTTCTACAGCTATCTGAACAATGTTTATTCATGCCGGAAGATTGCACGCCAGTTGGAAGAAAACATCCATTACATGTGGCTTTCAGGCGAGGCAACGCCTAATTTCCGAACGATCAACAACTTTCGCAGTCAGAAACTGAAACACCAGATCCAAACCTTGTTTGCCCAAATGGTACAGCTAATGGCAGAGATGGGCTATGTGAGCCTCGATGTTCAGTACATAGATGGGACGAAAATCGAGGCAGCATCTAACCGCTATACTTTTGTTTGGCGTGGGTCGGTTGAAAAATACAAGGAGAAACTTGAACATAAAATCCAGACTGTTTTAAAAGATATTGAGGCAAGTATTGATGTCGATTCTGCTGAACAAACAGAAGACGATCAGCCGCAACCAGTTAATGCAGTGTTGCTTAAGAAGAAAATCGGTCAACTAAACGAGCAACGGTCGAAACTGGATAAGAAACAGCAAAAACAGGTAAAACAACTGGAAGAAGATGCATTGCCACGACTTCAAAAGTATGAACAGCAATTGGAAACACTGGGCACCCGTAACAGTTACTCGAAAACCGATACCGATGCCACTTTCATGCGCATGAAAGAAGACCATATGAAAAACGGCCAGTTAAAGCCGGCTTACAACACGCAAATCAGTACCGAAAACCAGTTTATTACAGGCTTTTCACTTCACCAGCGCCCCGGCGATACAGCTACACTAATTCCGCATCTCGACCAGTTTGAAGCACTCTACAACAAACAATCATCTACCGTTGTGGCCGACTCAGGCTATGGAAGCGAAGAAAATTACCAGCACCTGGAAAATAAAGATATCCAGGCTTTTGTCAAGTATAACTACTTTCATAAAGAACAAAAAAGAAGCTACAGGAACAATGTTTTTCTGCAGGCAAACCTGTACTACAACCAGGAGCAGGACTATTATGTATGCCCCATGGGACAACACCTGCATAACGCAGGTAAAGGAAAACGGAAATCAGAGCTGGGATTCGATTACCAGGTGAGTATTTACCAGGCACAAAACTGCACGGGCTGTCCGCTACGGGGGCAATGCCACAAAGCCAAAGGAGATCGGAAAATCGAAGTTAACCACAACCTGAATCGTTTACGACAAATTGCACGCGATAAACTGTTGAGCGATGAAGGACTTTACCATCGGAGCAAACGCCCCATTGAGCCCGAAGCTGTATTCGGACAGCTGAAATCGAACAACAAATTTAACCGGTTTACCCTCCGGGGATTGAGCAAAGTTGAAATCGAGTTTGGTTTAATGGCAATCGGGCATAACCTGAGGAAGATAATAGCTATAATTATGTCCTCAAAACGGGAAAAAACAGTCTTTTGGGCCATTATTGTTGTTTTTGAAGTAGTAAGCACAAAAAACAACAACTTGAAAAAGCAACAATCTAAAATCTGGATGAAAAACTACTATTCTGAAATTGCAGCATAAAAAAAGAGACCGCCTTTTTGGACAGCCTCAAGAAATGACCAAAGCGAAATCGTCCGGCGAAGAAAGCAGATCGAAGCCAGATGGTGCTTCCGGACGAAACACAAAAGGCAATACACCTAAAAAGATGGGGACTTTCAGAAAAACATTCATGATTTATGGAATCACCAACAGGGATGAAAGGACATCAATATTGTTTCACGCAAAGAAAAGAAGAAGCGCAAAATTCGCAAAGGTATAGAATCTGTTTTGCGTGCTTTGCGAAAACTTAGTGATCTACTCTGCGTGAACTTTTTTGTTTTTACCAAAGTTGCTTTCAGGAAAAAAGCCGGTAAAAACCGGCTTTTAAATATTACATTTTATTCTTTAGTCATTATCCATTTCATCGATAACCCGGATTTTGTCTTTCAACAATTCAATTTTTTGCTTGGTTACCTCAATTTTCTTTTTCACATCCTTAATCAGCGATTCTGCATTTTTCGATTTGGCAAAAAATCCAACGTTATTATCCAGCAGTACTAGGTCGTTTTCCAGCTGCTTCATTTTGTTCATGTACTTATCGCGTTCCATGCGCATTTTGTTTTGCCCACGCGACGACTCCGAGAACGACGACATTTTATTCCTGAATTTCAGCAGGTTGCGCTTTTCATCGTCCAGATTAAGATCGTCGAAAAGTTTGTTGATTGCATCTCTGAACTGTACTTTAATTTCGTCTTTCTTTTTAAACGGAACATGGCCAATTTCTGTCCACCTGCGCTGGAAAGTTTTAAGCGTTTCCAGATTTGTATCAACGTCGTCAATCGGTTTAAAGTTCTCCACCTCTTTAATCAGGTCTTCTTTCAATTTCAGATTATCATCCTGCTCAGTATCCACATCCGAGAAATGCTCTGATTTTTTATCAAAGAAAGAGTCGCATGCGGCACGGAAACGTTTCCATAAAATATCAGAGTATTTACGAGGCACCGGGCCTATTTCTTTCCATTTTTTCTGAATGTTAATAAAGTCCTGTGTTGTTTTTCTCCAATCTTCACTGTCTTTCAGCGACTCCGCCTGAACACACAAATCAGTTTTTAACTGCAGATTATTTTGTTGCTCTTCTTTGTTTTTAGCGTAAAATGCGCGTTTGGCATTAAAAAATGCATCGCAGGCAGTACGAAAACGCTCGTAAATTTTATTGTTATCTTTTCGGGGTGCGAAACCAATTGTGCGCCAAACTTTCTGCAATTCAACTAGTTGCCTCGATTTTTCGTCCCACTCTTTATGGTTTTTTATTTCCTCCTGAATGATCTCTTCAGCTTTTTCGCACAGTGCAGTTTTGGCTTCCAGGTTTTTCTTTTGCTCAACTTTTCTATTCTCGAAAAAATCCTGATGCTTTTTATTTATCTTGGTTGTTGCTGCCTTAAAACGTTCCCAAATATCATCTTTTTGCTCACGCGGCACCGGTCCAATTTCGCGCCATTGTTCGTGATATTTCTGAAGCGTATTAAATGCTTTTAGAATTGATGGCTCTTCAACCAACAACTCCTCTGCCCGCTCGCAAAGTTTAATTTTCGCTTCCAGATTCTTTTTCAAATCCAGATCGCGCAGCTCGCGGTTGATTTTGATGTAATCGTAGAAATTCTCAACATGAAAATGATAAGTGTCCCAAAGATTTTTCATTTTTGATTGCGGAACCAAACCAATCTCACGCCATTCTCTTTGAAGATCACGAAATTCATTAAAGGTTTTATTAATCGACTCTTCGTTATTGATTAAGCCTTTAATTTTTTCAATTACATCATATTTTTTCTGCAAATTTTCCTCTTTTTCGGCTTCCATCTGCTTGTTGTGCTCGATACGAATGTGGCGGTATTTTTTAGCAGATCTTTAATGTCTTTTCGTAGGGGTCTTCTTCGGGTTTAAAAGCCTCTTCATCACCACCATCAGCAATAAATTTCTTTTTATCAGCTTCTATGCTTTCTTTCAAATTCTTGTAAAATGCTGCTTTAATGGTGTCTATTTCTTCTTTTACTCTGATATCACTGTCATCATCTTCAAGCACATCGCGAAGTGCATTAACAAGCTCAACCTGAGAATAATTAGAATAATCAACCGCCTCTCGTTTTTCCGGTTTTTCTTCTTTAACAGGCTCGGCTTTTTCGACTGTGCTTTCCGTTGTTTGCTGCTCTTTTTCTTCAGTAGTATCACCAGAAACTTCAGCTGAATCAGTTGTACTTTCTTCTTCTGACTTTGGTTCGGGCTCCGATTTACTTTCCGGTTCTTCTGCTACTTCCGCTTGAGGCTCTTCCTTTGCAGTTCCTTCAACAGATTCTGCCGCAGGCTGTTCGGGTGTTTCCTCCTCGGTTGTTTCAACACTTTTTTCATCCTCAACAGTATTCGGTTCTTCCGATTTAACAGCTTCTTCCGAGGTTGGTTTAACTTCAGAATTCTCAAGGTCAGTATTCTCCGTACGCTTTAACTCTTCCGAGTTTTTTAGATCTATAGGTTCCATTTACAGTATTTTTTACATCGTATTGAAACGATTTTCATACGATTTAAATTGTTTATATTCAACGGTATCGTATGTAACTCGCCTCGTTAAATCATTCTTGCGAATGTAAATGATTTACATGCTCGTTTCATGATATCATTCACCTACGAAAATAGGGAAATCCCCATTAATACTCAATTAATCAGAGAAAATAATAGTTTATGAATTTTATAGCAATTGGTTTTCAATTGGTTAGCCATTACATTTTTGCAACTTTATTGGCTAAAATCTTCTGTACGAGCCATTTTTAGCAGGGTTTGTACACTTATACTTTACATTTTCAGATTAAAGTTATTTCTGCAACTTTGTTCATTTAACTGTATTCTGAAATTATGTTCCAAAACATTGTTAAAAGTTTTACTATCAAATCATAAGACATTTTTAATGTGAAAAAATTATAGTAAATTACATTTTCCAATTTTAAACGGTTACCAACTTAAATCTAAAATGATGGGATAAGTATTTTATTCTTAAGCAACCGAAACTCATGCAGAAGTCAAATGGCAGAAGCCATACTTCGAAACTTCAATGATGAAAATCTTTGCATTTATTCTGCCGGATTAGATCCGGTGGATCATGTCAGTACAATTGCCATGGAAGTGATGGGCGAAGCGGGAATTAATTTAAAACAAAGTGTTCCTCATAATTTTTCGGAATATGCCGATATGGATTTTGATTACCTGATTACAGTTGGCGAAGGAACAAACGAAGAGTTAACAATTCCGAGAGTAAAGTATAAAAGGAAGCTTCATTTGGGTTTTAAAAGCCCTTACAAAGGCGCCAAATCGCAGGAAGAAATTCGGGAACGATGTTGTGCTGTGCGCGATGAGCTTCTATCGGAAATGGATTATTTTTACCACCGGATATTAAAAAAAAGGCACTCACAACTATGAATGCCTTTCTACTATTTATCCTTGTTGAACGATCTTTTCAACTTCATCCGGTTCAATCGGAACCCGCTCTCCTATTATTTCGCTACCGGTTTCGGTAACCAAAATATCATCTTCCAAACGGATCCCGCCAAAATCACGGTATTCATTCAGTTTATCGAAGTTGATAAAGTCTTTGTTTATGCCTTCGGCCTGCCACTTGTTAATCAGCGCCGGAATAAAATAACAGCCCGGTTCGTTGGTAATTACAAAGCCCGGTTTTAAACGTTTGCCCAAACGTAAAGCTGCTGCCCCAAACTGATCCGACGGCCTTGTCTCATCATCGTAGCCCACATAAATCTGTCCCAGATCTTCCATATCGTGAACATCCAGTCCCATCATGTGTCCCAAACCGTGTGGAAAAAACAGGGCGTGTGCTCCGGCAGCCACCGCTTCTTTTACATCTCCTTTTATTAATCCCAGCTCTTTTAATCCGGCAGCAATTACCTCGGCTGCAGCCATGTGAACAGACAAATAGGTAACGCCCGGCCTGGTAAGTTCTGTGGCCTTATTATTGGCAGCCAGAACCACTTCATAAACCTCGCGTTGCTTGCTGGAGAATTGGCCACCTACCGGCGTAGTACGTGTAAAATCGGATGCATAATGAAGTAATGACTCTGCACCGGCGTCGCATAACATTAAACGGCCTTTTTCGAGCGTTTGCGAATGATCGTGATTGTGCAATGTTTCACCATTTTGCGAAAGGATGATAGGAAAAGATGCCATTCCACCACCGGCAAATGAAATACCTTCCATCGTTCCGGCAATTTTTTGCTCCCAGGTTCCGGGTTGCGCCATGCGCATTGCCGCTACATGCATTTGATAACCGGTTGCACAGGCTTTTTTTATCTCTTCCACTTCCTGCACTTCCTTAATTTCCCGAATCGAAATAATGGCTTTAATAAACTCCAGCGATGCGTAATTCTGAACCGACAACGCAGAAAGTCCGGTTAACTTCTCGAGCAAAATTTTATTCTCGCCGCGATATGCCGGAAGGAAATGAACCTTTCGCCTGGCATCCATCGCTTTTTTTACAATATCGAAAAGTTTTGCGAATGGCGCTGTTTTGGCAATTCCCACTTTTGCTGCATTATCTTTTAAAGCAACCTGTGGCCCCATCCAAATAATGTCGTCAATTTCAACATCGTCGCCAAAAATGTATTCATCGCCACTTTCAAAGTCAATTACTCCGGCCAGCCCGGGAAAATCAAGAACCGAAAAAATACAGAAAAGAACTATCCTGGCGAAAATGATAAGTATTGTCCAAACAATTCATTGGCGATTCGCCATTTCCGAGGAATAATCCAATACCTTTTAAGCCTTTGGATTTAAGCTTATTTCTACGGTCGGTGTAAGTATTTTTGTCAAACATATTGTGCAGTTTTATAAAAATTTCACGAAGATACTGTTTCTGATAATTATTTAGAATAATAAAAAATTAACAGAAGTTAAAGATAGTTTTTCGCGTTCAGAATAGAGCTGACTCTTGTCACAACAAGGGAGAAGGGGCTGCCAAACAACAGATAATCTGACAGTTAAAAACAACAATAATATGAGCTCAATTCAGGAAAGTTGTAAAGCCGGTTAGGACTGGCACTAAAATCACCGGCAAAAACATAACATGATTACCATAATTAGCGTAATCTATAATGTAACAAAGCTTGGAAATTATGGGAAATTCATTGATGAACTATCTGAACAGCCGCCTGAAAGAGGCCAAAACTCATGAATATGACAACATGAGTGAAGCAGGACCGGTGATAACCATTTCCCGGGAAGTGGGATGTAACGGTTTGGTTTTGGCACGGCTAATTGCCGAACGACTTAACAAGAAACACCCGAAGGATTCGTGGAGTGTATTGAGTAAGGAAATATTCTACGAAAGCGCCAGGGAGCTTGATCTGGATCCGGAAATGGTGCGCCGAACCTTTAAAAAGACCGACCGCTATGTTTTTGAAGAGATTTTAAAAGCTTTTAGTGAGAAGCGTTATAAAAGTGAGGAAACGATTATTAAAACGGTAAAAGAAGTAGTACGCACGCTTGCTATTGACGGACATTGCATCATTGTTGGCCGGGCAAGCCATATTATTGCCAGCGACATTAAAAATGCGCTGCACATTCGCTTAACCGCACCGCTTGGCTATCGGATAAATACCATAATGACGAATAATAAACTCAACCGGAACGAAGCAATTGCTTTTATTGAAAAAGTTGAAAAAGAGCGGGCGGCATTTCGTAAAACTCTTAGAGAAAGCAGCTTGCGTGAAGAATTTTTTGATCTAACGATAAACCGCGGATCATTTACCAACGAGCAGGCAGTTAACCTGGTAGAGTTTGCCGTTGAAGAAAAAGGTATTCTTCATAAATTCAGCCACAAAATGGCGTTTCATTAAACGAGCAATATTTCCCATAAAAAAAGGGTAAGATTATTTGGTCTTACCCTTTTCTCATACTACTGAAGTTGCTTATCTTCAGTGCATAATATTTCTATCCCGTAATTTTATCGGGTAGTCCAATTACATTTACCGGTTTTTCGGCATCCGGTTTGGGCTCAAACATATCATTTGGTGTTAATTCGCACTCCTCAAGCATTTGCAGGCAATACTCCAGCTCGCCAAGGTTTTTGGTTACGTTGTTTGTGCCGAACGAGAACTTTATTCCTGCTTCTTTGGCCATTTTTATCATTTCAGCACCTGGTGTTTTATAACGGGCATTTATTTCCAGTGCGATACCGTTATCAGCCAAAACTTTTACTACACGTTGCATACGTTCTTTTGTCCAGAGCTGGTCGTATTCGGGCATTAATTCATCCGGCAAAACGGTTGGATTCACGTAAATATCCACCGGCTCCTGCGAGAAAATGGCTTCAATCTTCTCAACCAGATCGTCCATAAACTGCTGCTTATCGTCCACCCACACTTCTTCAGGTATCCAAATACGGTTTCGGCGTCCTTTTTTATCGGTAAAGGTCATGGCATCGGTAAACACATAATCAAATTCAGCCACTGCTTCCGGCGAAAACAGTGTTACCCATTCGCGGCCTTCAGCCTGCATTCCTTTATAAGTTGGGCTGCCTTTTACTTCGTTCATATAGGCGTACAACGATTCATCGTTGGTTACCGGAAAATACAGGCCGCAGTTGGGTGCCACCCCATAGTTTATTCCCAAACGCTGCGAATTTTCCGCCAGATCGTCGAGTGTTAATCCGCCTTTTAAGTGTATGTGGTAATCCACCAACGGAAAACCGGCAAACATCAGTTTGGTAACTTTTGTATCCCACTCTTTATCCACTTCGGGAGTTGCCGGTTCTGCTTCAGGCAGTGCTTTTACACGAATATTCCGGTAATACGTTGTACTGCCAGGATCATGCGCCTGCAACGCAAATGTGCCGTGGCTTAACTTTACATTTTCGCCCCCGTCCCATCGCCACGGATTTTCAGGTTCGGTGTATTCATTTACTTTTACATCATTCACAAAAACTTCAACAACATTTTCCACCACTTTAATGCGCATGGTAAACCACTCGTTATCGCCAGCAAGCGGATAATAAACGTTGCGCACATTGTATATACTTCCGGTTTTTCGTCGCTCGGGAAATTTAACAGAGCCACGATACGAATTATTCACCTGAATTTCGTAGCCTTTTGCCGGCCATCCTTCTTCCTGGTATTCGGTATGAATAAATACGCCCGAATTGGAATGCTCCAGAGCTTTTATTTCAGCTTCAAATTCAAAGTTTTTAAAATCGCCGTTGTAAAACAGGTGTGATCGTTCTCCGGCACATTTTATCATTCCATTTTCAACGCTTATACTCTCCGGATTTTCGCCCGCTTTTTTCCAGCCATCCAGTGTTTCGCCATCGAAAATAGTTTGCCACTCTCCCACCGGAACTTTATTCTGGCAAGCGGTAAAAACGAATAAAATAATTAGAGGAAAAAATAACTTTCTCATGTTTATTGGTTTAGATTATTAATGGTGAAGTTGTCTAAAGTCAATCTGAAAAACTGCAAGCAACATCTTGATTCCATTGGCTTTAGCTAATTTTTCTTCCGTAGCTATGGCTATGCAAGAAAAATGGAGCTTCGCCACTGAGAATCAATATGTCACTCTCGAAATTCCCGCTTAACTTTTGACAACTTCGGTTTTTAAAACTAAAGAAAAAATCGTTAGCAGAATAACGATTGACAATTTGTTTTAAAAATTAAGGCGCTTGCACCAAATGTTACAAACGCCTTAATTTCTTTTATTCATCAGCCAGTGGGATCAGTCGTGCTGAAAGATCTGGATCGGCCATGTCCTTATCCAACGGGAACATTGGGCGATGAATTCGTTTATACCCCAGCCGCTCCAAATCCTGGTCAACACCACCGGGAGTAAGCGCCATCAGCCAACCGGCGCGCATATTGTAAAGCTCCGGAACCAGGTAGCCAATTTTAACTACTACAATGTCGGCTTCGCGCGGATACAGACTCAAATCAGTAAAATCAGTTTCGTGATGGTAGGGTTTCCGTTTTTTAGTCACAATCACATCAACACTGCCAATATTAATCACCACTTCGGTTTCGGCGTACCTGTCACCCTCTTTAATGGCTTCTACCCTGCCGGTTAGTTCAAGTGGCCCGCAATAACGATCATCCACTTCTGCTCCAACCATACCTGTAACGGTTTCGCCAATGCCGGCTTCAACAGCTTTGGCAACAAGATCGGGCCCCGGAATTGATGCATAAATTAACGATGGCCCGTTTTTCTTTTTAAATTCTTTTCGCCGAAGGATTTCGTTCAATGTCCAGGTAACATCTCCGGCACCACCAGCCGTAGGATTGTCGCCCATATCGCTGATGATAAATGGCTTTTCTTTAAAGGCAATTGCGCGGTCCAAACATTCGTCCAAAGAGGCTACCGGAGCCACAAATTCAAACTGTTCGCGTACATCCCAAAAGGCCTGCGCCAGTTCTTCGGCCGATTTTGTTACTGCTTCTTTGTCGTCGCCGTAAGCCATAACCACCGCACGGTTGCGGGGCTCGTCGGCCCATGCGTAGCCCACCCAAATGGCGGCATCATTAACGCCTTCGCGCGCTGCTGCCGGGGCAACTTTGGCATAAAGGCTTTTCCCCGGTTCGATGCGGGTACTGGTTTTTTCGCCGGGCAATAATATCGGAACCGGAATCCAGGCTTTGTATTTTGGTTTGCCTAAACCGCTCTCCAACCGGTCGAGCAAATTGGTTAACGCACGTTTTTTCGATTCAATCGCATCTTCGTGTGGTGCCATGCGGTAGCAAGTAATCATATCGCTGTAATGTGCCAGTCGCTCTGTTACATTTCCGTGCAAATCCATCGATGTAGATATCAGCACATCATCACCAATTACTTTACGAATGCGTTCGATAAAATCGCCTTCCGGATCATCAAGGCCAACCACACTCATTGCTCCGTGAATATCGAAAAATAATCCATCGTAAGGCATATTTTCCTTTAAGCGGTCGAGTGTTTCACCCACCAGCGTTTCGTAGGCCTCGCGGGTTACAATTCCTCCGGGCAGTGCATGGCCGCGCAAAGTCGGGAACCACTCAGCCCGTTGACGCGTAGCCGCCGTATCGTCCATAAACGGATAGTAACTGAATATTTCCTCGCCGCGACGGGCCTGAAACGCCTCAATACCCGACTGTGCAGGCGAAAAAGTACTCGATTCAATGGCCAAACCGGCAATGGCAACACGCGGCAGTTTGTTCTCCTTTTTCTCTTTGCAGCCCAAAGTAAACACCATGGCGGCAACTAAAAATCCTAAAACAATTCGTCTCATATCTTTCTAAAAATTTTAAACAACACTACAATAAAAACAAATTTACGCAGAATTGCAGTAACGGGGATGAGATTATTCAGAATTGTTTGAAAGCAATTATACCGACGCCACATCGAAATAAGCCTTATTTCAGTGAATTACTCTTTTCAATCGGCATTAACCATTGTAATTTCGCTGTTTTGATTAAGGCTCACACTGAAATACAATTGGTATTACCCGTTTATGCAGGAATAGTTGAAAAAAATGGGAAGCCAGGAATCTCGTATCTCATTTTGTCTATTTTTACACCATTAAATAAACACCGGAAATGAGAACAAGCAATAACATAGCCAAACCGAAATCGGTTTACATCGATCGCGAGAAATTGCTGATGTTTCTCTTTATCTTCTCCGAACTCTGATTCCTAACATTTCCTTTCCCCAAACCGATTAACATTCAATTTTAGCAATCGTTGTTCTTTATTATTTTTTAATGAAAACGTATTATAACTGGCTGAATCAGCTGGTGAACAATAATAAGTCTGCTTTTTCGGAGTGGACAAACCTTAACTGGTTAAACAGCTGTTCAGCGCAGGAAGCGCAGGAAAAGAAAATAGTTTTGCTGGATAAGGCGGAAAATATATTATTTAAGGGCACCAAACCGTATTACAAACAGATATCAAACGGGTGTAAACTTTGCGGGCTGGGCCAATGGAGCTGTTTGTTTATTACCGGCAAATGTAACGCCTCGTGTTTTTACTGCCCCACATCGCAGCAGGAAGACCATTTGCCTACCACCCAAAACCTGAGTTTTGCCGATCCGGCAGCATTTGCCGAGTACATTAACCATTTCCGGTTTAAAGGCGTGAGTTTTAGTGGCGGCGAGCCTTTGTTACAGTTCGATAGAACACTAAACTACCTGAAACAAGTGCGCCGAAAATGTAACCCGGACACCTATATATGGATGTACACCAACGGAATTCTGGCCGAAACGCAAAAGTTCAGAAAACTGGCGGCAGCCGGAATTAACGAAGTGCGTTTTGATATAGGCGCCACAGCATTCCGACTCGATAAAATTGCTGCGGCAAAAGGTATTATCCCCGTAATTACGATTGAAATACCGGCGGTACCCGAAGAACTGGAACGTTTAAAAAAGCTATTGCCCGAAATGGTAAAAGCCGGCGTATCGAACCTGAATTTGCACCAGCTTCGGCTTACGCAACACAACGTAAAACAATTGTCGAAACACAACTACACCTACATTCATGCCGAGCAGCCCGTGGTTTTAGAATCGGAACTGGCCGCTTTGGAACTAATTGCTTATGCCCACGACCATTCCATCGATATTGGCATCAATTACTGTTCCTTTCATTTTAAAAACCGCTTTCAGAAAGCCGGATTTCGCAATAAGGTAGCTACGGCGCTGGCCAACGATGAAGATGTGCTTACCCAAAACGGTTATATCAGGCGTTTTACCGACACCGGAATTGGCTACGATTCCATCCGGATATTTGATGAAAAACCCGATCGATTGGCCGTTCAGGAATTTCAGCTAAAAGACAAAACCTACTATTATTCGCGGCAGGCAGTGTTGAATACGGTAGCGATTGATTCAGCAATTAAAGACAAAATAGACAGGCTGCTTGCTGCCGAACCAAGGGAAATCCCCGACGATCCGCTGTTGTTTCGGATATGGCAACTGGAATATATTGAGGCGGGATTAAGGGAGTATTAAAAACTAAACATGAAATTCTTAGCAGGTAAATTCAATGCGGAACATTTACTTAAAATCTGTACCGAAATCATTTACTGATATTTTCACCTGTTAAGAATGAGTAAAACACTGGCTATAAGCGTTAAAATTGTATTTATTATTTTAAAACTACTTACTGATAAAGACGCATTTAGCTGTTTACCCAAAATCGTTCCGGATAAAAGGATTGGAGTAAACAACAGGGCCGTTTTTATTGTATGAACAGTTAATAATCCGGCATATTTATAGCCAACAATTGCAATGGCAGCCGTAATTACACTAAACCACGCAAATATTTCGCGAAATTGCTGATTACTGACCTTCGCTTTATTCAGAAACAAGGCTAAAGGAGGCCCACTTATGGAAATAAGCCTGCTTATAAAGCCAATAAAAGCACCTGCCAAGGGGTAAAACACACCGGGAATTGACGCAACGCTGCTTTCTTTTTTTACCATCGAAACCAGCGTTAATACTATAAAAAACGCACCCGAAATATTTACCAACATATTGTTATTCACCCAATTTAAGACACTTACGCCCACCAGCGTAAAAATACCGCCTGTAGCAATTAAAGCGCCTGCTTGTTTATCAATAAGCTTTTCAGTCTTATTTTGCAATACAATCAGTACCGATGCAATGAAGTTACATATCATTAAAACCGGAATAATTTCTTTTGGCGTGTACCAAGTCAGCAAAACCGGCAACGATAAAAGAGCAAAACCAAAACCGGTAAGTCCTTTTACAAAGCTTGAAATTACTACCGTAACAACTACCCAGATGTTTAGCATAACTATAATTTTAAGAGAAATAAGGAAACTGCAGCCGTAATGACCCACAATGAAATACCAAGTGCAAAACTTTTTACTCCCGATTGTTTTACCTGTTTAATGGTAATATTTGATCCGATAAGCAACAACGCGACTACCATTCCGCGTTTTCCGAGCCAGGTGAAATGCACGAAACTTTCTTCTAACTCGGGGAAACTATTGGCGAAAAGAATGGCTACAACAAAAAACAGGATAAACCATGGAATCGTTACCGATTTTTGCTTTTGTTCTTTATTAACTACAGAAACAACGATTGACAGCGGAATAATCCACAAGGCCCTTATCAGCTTTACGGTAGTGGCTATTTGCAAAGCCTTTTCACCATAAATTGCTCCGGCTCCTACCACCGAGCTGGTATCGTGAATAGCAATTGCTGCCCAGTTGCCAAAGGTCTCCTGGCTTAAACCAAGCTGGTGCCCAATAAACGGAAACAACAGCAAAGCTACGGCATTAAGCACAAACACAACAATCAGCGCAAAAGAGTTCTGATAGTTTTTACTGCCCAATATTGGCGCCACGGCGGCTATGGCACTACCCCCGCAAATTGCCGTTCCGGAGGCAATAAGCAAGGTTATATTTTTTTCAACTTTAAATAATTTGCCGAGCAAAATACCCAACGCCATAACAAGTGTTACCGATAAAAACGTTTGAAAAAAACCACTTTTCGATGCTGTTATAACATCGTTAAGGTTCATGCCAAATCCGAGCAAGACAATTGAAATTTGTAGAATTTGTGATGTGTGTTTGTGAAAATTTTGCGGTTTAAATCCCAGTAAAGAAAACAGAATACCTGCAGAAAGTGCCATGGCTGGCGAAACAAAAGGCAAAAGACAAGCAAAAAGCAGGAGTTTGTACAACCAGTTGATTTTAATTACATCTTTTATCATACAGCTATTTTTCTGCAAAAATACCTGTATGATATAATCAAATCAAATAGTAAATATTAATAGTAAATAACTAAAAGTTATAATGAAATAGAAAATTTTCGAAAAGTTCAACTTGCCTGTTTTTGTGCCCGGGAATAAAAGCCATTCTAAACTTACGGTGCATTGCAAAGTCTTTAACATTCAGTTTAACAAGGCTTTTCATATACAATTCTGTTGGCACTGCTTTTTCAGAAACAATAGCCAAACCATCAAAATCCTGAAGAAAGTTTTTTATTGCCTCGGTACTTCCCAAATGAATAAGTGTGTTTAGCTGTTCAAAATCAAGACCTTTGCTTTTTAGGGCTTTTTTTATTACTTCCAAAGTGCCGGAGCCCTGTTCGCGCAAAACAATCGGCAACTGAAGCAAATCTTCCTTTGTAATTACACTACGCTTGGCATAAACGCTGTTTCGGCCTGTTACTACAATCAGTTCGTCGTTGAGAAAATCCTTGTATTGAATTCCCGGTTGCGACGAATGGTTTTCAACCAGGGCAACATCTACCTTGTTTTCCAGCAAAAGTTTTTCCATTTCAAAAGAATTGCCATTCATTAAATGAATATGGATTTTGGGGTAGCGTTTATGAAACGATGCAATTACCCGGGGAAGCACATATTGCGAAATGGTAGAACTGGCTCCAATTATAAATTCGCCCAAAATACTTTGGTTTATTTGGCTAATCTCGAAATTCAGGTCGCGGTATTCTTTTTCAATTTGTTTAAAAGCATTGTAAACCTTTTTTCCCGCCCTAGTTAAGTAGATCTTATTTCCTTTGCGATCGAAAAGGTTCGTGTTGTATTTACTCTCCAGCTCTTTTATGTGCCGGGTTACCGCCGGTTGACTAATGTGCAGGTTATCGGCCGCTTTTGAAAAGCTTAGGAGTTCGGCCACCGATATAAAAACAGTATCTCTGTAATCCATTTTTTTAGCTAACAAAATACTAATGTAACAAAAATGCTGGCTGAAACTATTTCCGTGTGGCATTTACGATTTATTGTTTCTCGTACTTATCCTGCGGATTATGTGCTTTAAAACTGATGGCCGAAATTACGAGTATAATCCCGAGCAAGGCATAAATGGCATACGAATAGCTGCCCAGATGCGAATGCGACAAACTAAATACAATTGGCCCCAGCGCGCTGAAGAAAACGATAATAGCCATTACAAATCCGGTGATTTTCCCCAGGTGATCGCGGCCGTAAAAACGAGGCCACGTTACGCTTAACAGCACATTGTACATGCCGCTTGGTATTCCGCTACCGATAATAAATGCATAGTAGTAAAACCCGGTGTTTATATTGGCCAGTGCAATTAAAGCCACCACCATTCCGGCCAGCATAAGGTAAAGCAGGTACTGCAGTTTTATGCGGTCGCTAATCCATCCGCCAACAAATGCCAGTACCACCGAAATCATCGAAATGGGAATAAATACCGAAAGCGCCTGCTCTTTGTCGATGCCGGCCTCGCCAAACACCGAAACCAGGTGAAAGACATAGCCCGTAATAAACATGGCATAAATGGCCGATGGCAATACAAATAACCAAAAGGTTAGTCCGCTGCGTGCCTCTTTCAGCGTAAATTGTTTAAAGGGTTTAATGATAACATCGTGCTCTTTGTTGCCGTGTTTCTCTCCGTCAGGAATCTGGTCACAGTCTTCCGGGTTATCGCGAAAGAAAATAAACACAAACAGGAAAAAACCAACACCAATTCCCATTGCCATAAGCAACCAGGCCCAACGCCACGAGGTTCCTTCTATCAATAAATCGAAGCTAAGCGGCGCAATGGAAAACCCCATCGAAACAAATACCGAAGAAATACCGTTCACCAATCCTCTGCGGGCGATAAACCACTTCATCAGCATATTTCGTGAGACCATGGTAATTACGCCCTGCCCCGAGAAACGCAGCATAAAAAAGAATACAATACACGTTGCCACAGCCACAGCCACATAACCAGGTGAACTTTGCGGAACTATGGCTTTTATAATGCGGTCGGACTGGCTGAACAGTACCAAAACAAAACCCAGTGTTAGCGCTGCTGCCATGCCCACCCAACGGGCGCCGTATTTATCGTAGAGTGTACCCGCATAGGTAAGAATAAACGAACTGCCAATGGTTCCAAACATATAGGCAGTGCTGATCTGGTCGCGGGAAATGCCAATACTATCGATCAAATAATCGGTGAATGTAGAAACGCCGGTTGTTTGTCCGGGCGCACTACACAAAACACCAATGGTAGCGGCAAATAAAATTACCCATCCATAAAAAAACGGCACTTTTGATGGATTGAACGGAAAGTTGTTGTATTTCTGTTTGAGTTTCATTACTGCAAAGCTACTTATTGTTTAGCAACACGATGTACACTCGATGGACAGTGGTAGAAATGATAATGATTTGTTATTGAAGGAAGGAGGTATTGAGGGACTGAAGGAGACTTTAGCGTTGTTAAATGCGTTAATGCTTTAATGCTTAAATGCTTAAATGCTTAAATTTTTTAGAGTTTGGTGAATCTGGTTGAGTTATTTGCAGAACTGAAAAATTGCTAAATGTTCCCGTGAATCCCTGATTTGGGGTCGGTACCCGGAACGTGCGACAGATCTCTCCTCGTTCCTCGTCGAGATGACAGTCTTCCCGAACTTTTGCCTTTCTACTTTTACCTTTTACCTTTTTACTTTTGCCTTTTTACTTTTACCTTTTGCCTTGAACAACTTACTCCAACAAATACAAATACTTTTCAATCCCCGAAGTTATGGCCCACGAGTCGAATTCATAGTTGTGCCCGGTGGTAATAATTATGGCATCAAGCGTTGGGAAAATATAAATAAACTGGCTTCCAAATCCGTTGGCCCAAATACAGGGATACTCCTCTCCTGCTGTTTTTAGCGTTAGATTCCACCACTGAAAGGCATAATCATCGCCCGGAATATGGGTATGCGTTTTTAAACTTGTCGACGCTTTTATCCATTCTCCGGACACAATCTGCTGCCCATTGAATTTTCCTTTATTCAGCACCATCAATCCTATTTTTGCCAATTCGCGCGGCGTTATTTCCAGCGAGCCTGCCATACACGGGTATCCGTTTTGTTTACCTATTTCCCAGCTGTAATGTGTTATATGCAACGGTTCAAATAAATATTTCTTTGCAAACACATCCGCGAACATTCCGGTTTTCTTTTTAATAATGGCCCCCAGCAACTCTGTATTTCCACCATCGTACTGAAATTTGGTTCCCGGTTCGGAATTTAATTCGCGCGAAAAAATTGTGGAAATGCAATCATTGCTCAAATATAGCTGCTCGTCGTTGGGTGTTAAGCCCGAAGTCATGGTAAGTAAATGTTTCAGCGTGATTCGCTTATCAAAATCCGGCGCTTTCAGTAGCCTTGCCACTGACTCATTTACATCAGTTATAAATCCTTTGTCCACTGCAATTCCGATCAGCAGCGAGGTAATACTTTTTGTTACTGATTCAGCCTGGTGAAGCGTATTTGGCCCGTAGCCGTAAAAATATTCTTCGCAAATTAACTGATTGTGTTTGATGAGTAAAAAAGAGTTGATGCGGCCATAATAGCCGTTTATAATCTCTGGCAAAAGCGAATAGATAAAAAGCGAATCGCTTTCAATTCCGATGTGTGACGTTTGTAAAACATCATCAAGTTGTTTTGGAGTTTGGCATTGATACTTGTAATCTGCGAGATGACAGCCGGGTAGCGCATCAGTTAGAAATCGTGCTACTCCATCATTTTTCACCAGCAAGACTGAATCAAAAGGTTCTCCTTCGCAGACAAACCCTCCACAAATTGTATTTCCTTCAAGTTCACCCAGATAAGTACAATTCCAGTTTGGCACAAAAAAGCGGATGGAATTGCCATAAATTATCAAACTATCAATTTGAAATCCTGATTCATAAAAACCATTAGCAGTCCAGTAACCTTTTGCGAGAGTGCTATCTGCATCCATTAGCTGCACATAGAATTTTTTGTTGGGATCTTCGGGATGCGGGCCTTCCCAAAAGCCTGAAAAAGAATGGTTGCTTTTATCTGCTGAACATGAAGCACAAAGCACCACAATAACCGAAATGATAATGTACCGGAACATGGCTGTAGATTTTGTTTTATTCAAATTTAGCCCTGTTTTTGCCGGAAAACAACATTGATTGACAAACTACCACAAAAGATGTATAGAAGGCTAAAAAACCTTGGTATGTGGCAGTGCGTTTATTGCGGCGTTTGACAAACTACTTCAAACTTAATCCCGTCAGGAGCTTTGAAGAAAACGGCATAATAATTCTCATGGTACTCGGGATATAAACGCGGAATGCTTACAATATCAGCATTCATTTCCCGCAGTTTGGTATATACATCATCCACCTCGTTGCGCGATGCAGCTTTAAAAGCCAGGTGATGCAGAGCTCCGGGCCGGCGGCGGTGAACAGCTTCATCCTTTAACGATTCTCGCGGCGAAGTGAGTGCGATACAAAGATTGGGATGCGAATATTCAACCACGTGTTTGTCGTGCGAAGCAATATAAGCAGAAGTTTTCGTATCGAGGCTAAACCCCAGCAAAGGCAAAAACTGATCGTAGAACGAAACGGTTTGCTCCAGATTTTTTACCGTAATTTCAATGTGATCGATAATAGGTTCCATGGTTTTTATTTACAAAGATTACAATAAAACCAACAACAGGAATGAAGATTATCAATATTGTTTCACGCAAAGAAAAGAAGAAGCGCAAAATTCGCAAAGGTATAGAATCTGTTTTGCGTACTTTGCGAAAACTTAGAAATCTCTGCGTGAACTTTTTTGTTTTACTAAAGTTTCCTTCAGAAGAAAAAGCCACCCAAAACCGGGCAGCTTTCCACTTCTTAATCAGGCGATTATTCCCTTTCCTTATGAACTTCGTGGTTGTGTTCGTGCCCATGACCTTGTGCATGAGCAACAATTTCCTCGTATTCTTTTTGAGTTATTTTGTCTGCTTTGTAGCCTTTCTTTTCGATGGCCGCAGCCAGTTTTTCATCCGAGTTCTTTCCATCTTTGTATTCCACCAAAATGGTATTCGATGCATGATCAACTTTCAGGTCCTTCACCCCTTTTTCAAACTTCAGGTATTCAGTAACCGTTTTCTCGCAGTCGGCGCAGTCCATGTTACTTTTAAAGCAAACCACTTTGTTCTCTTTTTTCTGTGCAAACGTTTCGTTACCGGCAAAACCGATAAACATTGCCATTGTAACTAATAAAATCAGTTTTTTCATCTTTTTAAAGTTTTTAGTTTCAAACTTCAGGTCACAAGTTATTCTTTCTTGAAGCTTGTAGCTATAGGCTTGAAACTTCTATTCATAATTCAAATTTAAACGTAATCCGAGGTAGATTTTCCGCCCCATTGTAGGCCCCCATATATTGGTTGCACTGAAATTTTCGCCAAACGGATTGTCGGCACCTTCAATCGGATTTCGTTGTGTAAAATCAGTAAGGTTCTCCACCCCGAGGTAAATATTCCAGTAGCGGAAATATTTGGTTACCTGGGCATTCATAATGGTGTAAGGCAAAAACTCAAAAAAGTCTCCGGCGAAATCTGCCCGATTCATCCACTCTTCATGAACACGGGGAATTCGTCCGCCGCCATTAAACTGAATGGTGTAATCGAACATCCATTTTTTCAGGTTGGTCGTGTAATTCAGGTTAATCAATCCTTTGTAATCGCTGGTTAATGGCGCATCTTTTAATTCGCCGCCAATGGTTTCTTTAATGTCGTTAACACGGTAGGCCAGCAACATATCCAAACGTTCAATGGGTTGCCAGCGCACATCAAACTGAAGACTATTGGCATAGGCCTTTTCGGTGGAAGGCAACAGGTAAATAAAATCAGACGATGTTTCCCGGTCAACTACCAACTTTTGCTGAAACTCGGTGCGAAAGAATTCGGCATTAATACTCAGGTCGCGATCCAGTAATTTGTAATTCTGTATAAACGCGAAACCAAAGTTCCAGGCTTCTTCCTGCACGGCATCTTCGGTCCAGCTAATTGGGCGTGAGTTGGCCAGCAAATAGGTATTTTCCGAAATTACATTTGCAGTTCGGTAGCCTTTCCCTGCACTGGTGCGAATGGTATAATGCTCGGCAAACTGGTAACGGAAATGCATACGTGGCGTTACAAAATTTCCAAAAATATTGTGAAAATCGGCACGAATTCCGGTCATAAGTGTCAGCTTGTCGCTGGGTTTAAAAGTATATTCGGTAAATATTCCCGGAACTTTTTCGGTGCGCTGTACATCCTGGCTGTAAAGCATTTCGTTAAAATCGTCGTAGATAAAACTTGCTCCGCTATTCAGCACATGAATGGCAGCTTCGTCCAAATCCTGGGTATAAACCAGGTTGGCGTAAAAACGTGTTTCATCGGCATCGTAACGCGATAACCCGTAATAGGAGTCCGTTTCATGACGCGCAAAATTGGTCAAAATAGCCAGCGCGCGGTGATTATCTTTCGACACAATTCCCGACTTAAAAAATGCATCTACCCGGTTGGTTTCAATATTTACACCGTACGGATTATCTACTGAAGGCAGCATCTCGCTGTTGGCACCAACCTGCCCTCCCATTTTGTCGTTTCGTAACAGGGTGAATCCGGCCTGTGCCATACCGCCCTTGTGGTTGTTGTATTTCCAGCGGTTGGCCACCTCGTAAGTGCTCGAAAGTGGCGAATCAAGAAAACCGTCGTGGTTGTGGTCGTTTTCTTTCGACAGATCGCTGGCATGCACAAAAATACCGGTTGTAAGCGTATCGCCTTTAACTTTAATGTTTGTGTTCCCGTTAAATTCATAGCGCCCTTCGTTGTTGGCAAAAACATTCAGAAAAAGCTTTTCCTGACTGTCCGGTTTTTTCAATTCCGCGTTAATTTGCCCTGCTATCGATTCGTAACCATTTAAAACCGATGCTGCGCCTTTCGAAACTTGAATGGATTCCAGCCACGGGCCGGGAATATAGGTTAATCCGAAGGTGGTTGCCAATCCGCGAAGCGCAGGCATATTTTCCACCTGAAGTTGTGAATAGGTTCCGTCGAGCCCCAACAGTTTTATTTGCTTGGCACCGGTAACAGCATCGCTGTAACTTACATCAACCGAAGGATTGGTTTCAAAACTTTCGGCCAGGTTGCAGCAGGCAGCCTTATGCAACTCGGCTCCGCTAATATTTTCGGTTTGAATAGGGTTAATAACAGAAAGATACGTTCCACGGTTCTTTTTTATCACCGTAACTTCTTCCAATTCGAGATTGGGTTGAAGCACGACCTCTAAATTGTTGGTATTGCGCACCTGAACGGTTTGCGACTCGTAACCAACAAAACTAAAAACAAGCTTATTCTGTCCCGATTTATTTTCCAATGTGAAGCTTCCGTCGGGCTGTGAGGCAGTACCATTGCTGGTGCCTTCCCAAACTACATTTACGCCGGGAAGCGGTTGTTTTCCATTCTCGTCGTCTCCAAAAACTACACCTGAAACAGACTGCGATTGCGAAAGGAATGGAAACAGTATAAATAAAAGTAATATGTATTTCTTCATTATTCTTAAGATTATAATTCAAAGCATGCGATTTTCATCAGAGAATGAAAAGCATAATTTTATTGCTCCAAATACAGTAGAGTTCTGAGCAAACAGAACAAATCTTAAGCTAACGAAGGGATTTTAAGTTGTTGAATATGGATAAGATAATCGAGTGTGGATGTTATCCGTGGCGGCGGATCGGCGTAATATCGTTTGTTCAGGTTGTCATTAATATCAGTAGGCTGTTCCTCCAGCATATTGGTGCTTAATACTTTAAGCTCAACTGGCTGAACGGCAACGAACTTTACTGCATCGTTAATCGCCTCATCCATCAATTTCATGAAAATCGATTCAGGCGCTTCACATCCGCAATTATCTGAATGTTCACCTTTCGGGGTACATTCATGACACTCTTCTTCGGAACAGGCGATTCCGTTGTTCGACCGATCATGATGATGGTGTTGATGAAAATCGGTTTCACAGGTTTCGGGTTTTACAATAATGCTGGTGTAATCCTGGCCTGAACATGCACAAGAGCTTTTGTACAGAACGAAGCCGGAAGTTGACAACAGAAAGATTACTCCCAGAAACAAAACCGCTATGTTTTTAAACCGATTCACTTTGCAAATATAACCCCGTATGTAACAAAATTGTTGTTAACGGGGTGTTAAACCCTGCTACGAATAAATTAGCAGAAAAAGGAACCGGGAAGCTATTTACTTCCCGGCTTATATTTTAAAGTCCTAAAACTTCAGCTCCCTGTTCAAAAACAATATCGCGTGGAATGCCGGCCTCTCCTATTCGGTCGAGATCTTTTTGGAGGGCTTCGCGAATAAAGCCTTTTTCTTCAATGATTTGTTTGGCAGTTTCGTAGTCGCCATCGCCCTGAATTTTCAGAATGGTTTCCGACAGGTTCATCATCGCGGCTTTCATTTTATCGTAATCAACACGATAGGTTCCGGTGGCTTCATCGCGTGTAAATGCTCCCATTTCCTGGAAGTAGTAAAAACGCATCATGTTTGCCTTACCGTGCGCACTGGCAGCGCCAAAACGTACCGAGCGGAAAATACCTGCCATAAATGTTACGAAGTTGTCCATCATATCTTTTTCGCCCAACTCGCCCATTTCGTTCAGCTGGTAAACGCACCACAAACCCAAAATATCGGCTTTCCCTTCTTCAATTGAAGTGTAAGCATCTTTTAAGGCTTCGCGAACGGTGGTACTTTGATCAACCGTATTTCCTAAGCCAAGGCCATGTGCCACTTCATGAAACATCGTGTTTTCGAAGAAAGCATCGAATTTAACGTGCTGACGCTGATCTTCAGCAATTAACAAATCAGCAATGGGCACCAAAATTTTATCGAATTTCGCCTGCATCGAATTTTTCAACTGCAGTTTTCTACTTCCTTTTGTTTCGCGCACCTCTTCGTCGTTTGGCAGGTTGATGGCAATGGTTTTACTCCCTGCATTACAATCGCCGGCGTAATAAATGGCATCGTAAACATTCATATCCGAATCAACGCCCGGTGTTTCGTTTTTGTATGGCTGCTCGCAAGGCAGATCTTTTTGTAAGCCCGGAAGCAATGCTGCGTATTTTTCCAATCGCTGACTCCAGTCTTTATCTTTAATCAGGATAAACGATTCGTGTGCAGCTTTATAACCATAAAGCTGATCTTCGTAATTTTCAATGGGGCCAATAATAAAATCGATGGTGTTGTTTTTCATTTCCATCCAGGCCACATCGCTGGCATAATAATCATCGGTAATTAGTGCTTTTGAGCGTTCTTCCAGGTACTTTTTCAGTCCGGCATCTTCAGCCAGCTCAGCTGCCTGCAATAACAGCTCGGCAGCCTTTTTTATTTCTTTTTTGAATGCGATGTGGTATAGAACGGATTTTAAATTACCGTCTTCGTCGCGGCGTATCAAGGTATACAGGCTGGTTTTTGTTTCATCATTCCAGGCTTCAAATTCGTCCTTGGTCATATCTTTCGGATAGAAATTTGCCCCTGCCGGTTTTTCATCGTATCCGGGTAAAAATGGTTTATTGGCATTTAAACGTTCCCACGGACCATAATTTAACTTTATAAATTTCAGGGTGTATTCATCCCAGCTTTGGCTCAACAATTCGTCCTTTTCGCCGTATGCTTCCTGCCAGTAAATGTCGTTCATTAAATTTGCAGCTTCGAGCAAAATCGGCAGCATTTGCTTTTCATTCTCGCTAAGTACGCTTAAATCGGTGGTTAATTTAAACGATACAAATTCGTCGGCCTTCGTTTTTATTTCCTCATTCACTTCCATTTTTGTGTCTTCTTTTGCTTCTTTTTTAGTGCTTATAGAACAACTAAAGAGTAGAGTTGTTGCCATAAACAGCATGAATATTCGTTTCATATGTACCAGTTTTTATTTGCTTTCAAAGCTAAAAAAAGCAGCTGCCATATAAAAGATTATTTCACAGCTTTTGCGTTTAACATTCATATTTTCGAATGTTATTGAACAAAATTCGATGAGAAAAGTTAAAAAAGCAGACTTAAGAGCTGAAAAATGACCATTCGTGAATAATTTAACTAGACTGAATTAAATTTGCAAGCGTATTTTCATTTGTGAAAAGAACACATGAATATAACATGTATTTAATAATTATCGTGTATGTCATTTGTCGTACACGTTTCATAAAAATAAATTATGAATAATCTACTAAAAGGAAAAAAGGGAATTATCTTCGGGGCACTTAATCCCGATTCAATTGCCTGGAAAGTGGCAGTAAGAGCACACGAAGAAGGAGCCACAGTAACATTATCAAATACCCCGGTTGCCATTCGTATGGGCGAGACAAATAAACTGGGAGAGCAAATTAATGCCGAAGTTATTGGTGCCGATGCCACCAATGTTGAAGATCTGGAAAACCTGATAAAAAAATCGATGGAGGTTTTAGGTGGTAAAATCGACTTCATTTTACACTCTATTGGTATGTCGCCAAACGTAAGAAAAGGGCGTCATTACAGTGATTTGGATTATAACTACCTGGACAAAACACTTGATGTATCGGCAGTGTCGTTTCACAAAGTACTTCAGGTGGCCCGTAAAATGGATGCCATTAACGAGTGGGGATCGGTAGTTGCCTTGTCGTATGTTGCGGCACAGCGTTCGTTCTTTGGCTACAACGACATGGCCGATGCTAAAGCCTTGCTGGAATCGATTGCACGTAGTTTCGGTTATATTTACGGACGTGAGCGTAACGTAAGGGTAAATACCATTTCGCAATCGCCAACCATTACCACTGCCGGAAACGGAGTAAAAGGTTTCGACCGTTTGCTGGACTTCGCCGAAAGAATGTCGCCACTTGGAAACGCAACCGGCGATGAGTGTGCCGATTACTGTATCACACTTTTCTCTGATTTAACGAAAAAGGTTACCATGCAAAACCTTTTCCACGATGGAGGATTCTCGAACATGGGAATGAGTTTACGTGCATTGGAGCAATACGAAAAAGGGTTGGATAAGATATGTGCATGCGACAATGACAAACCGCATGCAGATGAACATCGTTACGACTAAGTAATACAAAAAGAGATAATTGAAAGGCCGTTTCTGTTTAGAGACGGTCTTTTTTTTTGTCCGTTACATTATGAAATTCATCGTTACTCGCCCTAGTTAGACTTTGAAGCGCCGGATATGACTTTGATGGTGCTGCAGAAATCCTTTCGCAGGCCTGCAAAAAGCCTAAAATTTCTAACTGAGGTGTTGCTGAAAAACAATGCCGGCTTCAAATTGTCGACAAAATCCGGGTTAAACAGTTACTTCGCTTGCAAAATGGTTGTTTTAAAGCTTTCGTACTGCTACAACGCTTACAAAATGGTTGTTTTGAAGCTTTCGTACTACTACGACAGTTGCAAAATGGTTAATGGGGAGCTCTTGTATTCAGCAGGTAAACGGCAGGCATCTGCTGAATGGCTAAAAAAAAGCCGCTTCAAATTAATGAAGCGGCTTTTTCTATATTCTACTATTCAGTACTAAAGCACTACTGAATTTGTTGTCACTCTTTTCTTTGGAGATCTTTTTCCTTGTACTGCGAAATTGTTCGTAGTACGTTCTGCTTTTTGTACCATTTCCTGTATTGTACGTACGTTGAATGGAACAATGCTTTGAGTTGCGATTCCTGCAGACTTGCTGGCATCTGGTGTAAACGACAGTCCATAATAACCATCCAACCAACCTCCGGCTGCTTCACTGCGAATCAGGTAACCATCAGCTGCACTTGAACTTGTCATCACCAAATCGCCCTGCATATTAAATGTAAAGTCCATAACGGCTGTGGTGCTTACGCCTCCGTCAAGATCGGTTGTATATAAAGTAACATCGTATGTTCCGCTGCTTAGTACCAAATCAGGTAATACTTGCGGGGTAATAGTCATTACACTTGTAGCAGGATCGAAAAGTGCAAGCACTTCAGGAGCATAATCAATACCGGTAATAACAAATGTATTCTCATCGTCACCTTCTGCAATGTTCACGTCCATGCTAGCATCTGCCTCGCCAAACTGACTTATACCAGTCATTACAAAGTTACCAATGAAATCTTCTTTTGCATAAGAAACTGCATCTTCAGAGTAAAAGAATTTTTCAGCAAATTCACCCACAACAGTACCATCAGCATAGTGGAAAGTTAATCCCAGCGTATAAATAGTAACTCCTTTTGCATTTACAACAACCGATGATTCGATGTCTTCGCTTGGCGATACATAAAGCGCCTGGCCGAATACTTCAGTACCAATTGGCTGGTTTTCAGGAATTGTTACGCCAACACCTTCTTCGTAATAGAAAGCAACGCCGTATCCTTCAGCGAACAAGTCAGACAAATAGTACAGGTTTTTATATTCACTGTCTGCATTATCCGGATCAGCATCAACAGCCATTGCTAATGTTTGACTCCAGCTTTCGCTGTATGCAGCTGATATAAATTCGCTTACTGCACCATCTGCAATTGCGTTGTATTCAACATCATTGAAATCTTCAATTTTAAGGTTAGCTGCAATAAAAGCCTCTTTGGTAAGGTAAATATAAGTAGGTGTAGAAGAAGGATAAGGTTTACCATCTTCGTAGCCGGCCTCACTCAGGTAAAGAGAATTAGCAGGGAAAGTAATAACTCCGTTACTTATTGTTCCCAACGGGTAAGAACTGATATTTTCTGAAAGGTTTCCATAAACAGAACCAATAGTTATCATTCCATACCCCCAGTCATTACCTATTTCGTGTGCTGGCATAAAAACATCACCCGACACTCCTGCAGGATCGTAAATTTCAATAATAGTGTAGTAGTCGTTGTCAGCATCAACCTTTTCGGCATCATTATATGGATAGCCGTCATAAATTCCATCTGCATCAGCATCCTGGGTTGGTACATCATATGCATTTTTAAAACGGTAACGTACTGATTCACCTAGCTGAGCTTTTTCGGCTTCAACATACATTGGATATTGACTAACGCCGTAGCCTGCAGCAAATACTCCATCAACATAAACCATTGGCTCGGCAACAGGAGTCCACTTAATTCGGGTAACCTGAGTTGAAACAACAGGCGAAGCTGCTGAATATGGATTTATATACTGATCTCCTTCAACAATCAATTTCAGACCATAGGTTGTACCTTCTCCGGCATTCGGAAAAGTTATTGTAAAATCTACCTCTGTTTCACCATCGGCAAAACTTACTGTTGCCGGTACGTTAAACACATCATCAGAGTTTACTTGAACTGAAATTGGCACCTCAACATTTCCTGATGAAACAGTTCTGGCAAGAGTTAACGAAATTTCAGTTGCTTCTGTTGGCTCCAGCTCAAAAACAGCTGTATTCGAACTAGGGAAATATACTCCCTGGCATCCTTCTGGTACGGCAGGACTTGGCTCTACCGTATCTTCATATTCATCACAAGCCGCAAAAAAGAGCGTTGCGATAAAAAACAATATATATAACTTATTAATTTTCATAGTTTAAAATATAAAATTGAAACATTATAAATCAGCAACTGGAGTTGGAACCGGTGCAGACGGGTTGTTATCACCTTCGTTTAATGCACGGTTTGCCTGAACCTCTGCCTCAGGAATTCTCCACAATAAAATATCTGATTCTGGCGCAATATTAAAAATCATATTGGCATTCGGATAGGCTCCGCCTCTACGATCAACGCCTTTGTTTAAACGCATAATATCGAACCAGTTCAGTCCTTCGCCCCATAGCTCAATTCTACGTTGGTGGAAAACTTCTTCCTGTACATCGCCACCGCTGAATGAATAAGAAGGATCGCGATAAGTTTGAACGAAAGAAGTAAGTGTTGCTGTTCCGTCACCTCCGCTCATGGCTTCAGCTTCAGCTTTAATCAGGTACATTTCTTCAATTCGCATTAAAGGAATATCGTTTGAGTTGATTGAAGTACCCACCTCATTTTTGTAAGGAGCAAATTTCACTTGCGTATAGGGCACATAACCGTACTCAACCATAAAATCTTCCTGATCTGAAGACAGGTTGTCAGAAATGCCATTTTCGTCCAGGAACCAACCTTTACGAACATCGGTTTCAGGAATTGATTCAAACAAGACTTTGTTGATTTGTTTACCTCCCGAGTAGTTGGCGTAACCATAATTCAACGATCCCATGTGTGAGATCCAGTTTACGATACCGGACGATACAACATCGTCGGTTTCAGAGATGATAATTCCCCACATCCAGTTTGATTCGTCAACAGTCCAGAAAGCCGGCTTGTTAACATCCTCAATTGCAGCAGGCGTAGCGTCTGAAACTTCAATTGCTTTAGTTGCATCGGCTGCAGCATCGCTCCATTTTTGCATAGTAAGGTTTACACGGGCACGAAGACCGTATGCTACTGCCAGGTTAACATAGCGTTTGTCGGCACGCATCATTCCGTTTTCTTCTGCTGATTCCAATAAAGTAACAGCGGCATTAATATCGGCTAAAATCTGTGTATAAATTTCGCCAACAGTTGATCTTGGAGAACCTAGCAAAGCAGCCTCGTCGGAGTTTTCGTTGGTAATAAGAGGTACACAAGGATCAGACTCGTGACCTACATAGTTGAATTGATACAACTGAGCCAATACCCAATAACTAAAGGAACGGGCAGCTAAACCTTGCGCTAGGTAAAACTGTGTAGTTGGATCTTCAGTTGCCGGGTCGATAGAACCTACAACATTATTTGCTGTAAAAATAATCGAATACATATCGTTCCACAGAATCTGACTTTCGTTTGATGTGTAGTCACGATCAGAAAATTCAAGGTTGTTACCAGTCCAGTTATAACCGTTGTTATCAGAAACCATGTCTTGGCCGTTATTATCAGTAAAAAGCATTACTGAAGGATAACCGAAGTCGTTGTGACGCGATGCACCAAGGGCATCCTCGTTAGGCATATAAGTGGTGAACTGCGCAAAAATCGCGTTTACCCCTGCTTCTGCCTTGGCAGGATCATTTGTTACAACATCTTCTTTCTGCGAAGATGTAATTATATCACCTTCGGGCAGGGTATCTAAATCCTCACACCCCACGAAAGCAAATAAACTAATTGCTAGTAAAGCAAATATATGTTTTCTCTTCATAGTTATTCAATTTTAAAAATTAGAATGATAAGTTAATACCTCCCGAAAGTGTACGAATCGGTGTATAACGTGCAGTTGTGGCCGATGTAAAACTTTGACGTGGATCCAATCCTTTGCGGCTTGTTAATAATGCTACGTTATCAGCTGCAAAATAAATTCTAAGTTTTTCAACTTTTAATACATCGGTTAATCTCGATGGCAATGTGTATCCTAAGGTAATGTTATTGATACTCAAATAATCAGAGCTTGTTAAGAAACGAGTTGAAGTAGAATTTGCATACAAGTCGCTGGCATCAACACGTGGTACATCAGTAATTGTATTTTCTGGTGTCCATGCGTTGTAAATATCTTTATGCCAGTTATTTCCTGCAGACCCTGAGTTTCCTTCGTGCATCAAACGTGAATAACCAGAATCGTAAATATCGCCACCCAGTTGGTAAGAACATTGAATAGAAGCGTCGAAACCATAAGCTTCAATGCTTGTGCTGAAACCACCATAAACGGCTGGTAATAAATCATCAGTTGCAACTTTGTGCTCCAGTGCAGATGAGTAATCGCTTGTTTTTACGCGTTCTCCGTCTTCACCTTCTCCTGCGTAATAAAGTGCCAAACCTGTTTCCGGATCAACACCGGCATACTCAACAAAGTAATAGCGGTACATTGATTCGCCTTCTTCGTAAATACGGCTACCATCAATTAACTGACCTTCCAGGTCGGGGTGCAATTCATTAATTTTATTTTTAATAAAGGTTGCGTTGGCATTTGCAGTCCAGTTAAAGTTATCGCGATTCATAATGCTCAAGTTCAGGTTTAATTCAACACCTGAGTTAGTCATCGAACCAATATTCATTGGAATTGAAGTATAACCAACACTACCTTGTACAGGCTTGTAGTAAAGCATATCGGTTGATTTACGTCCGAAGTATTCAACCGAACCCGACAGTTTACTATTCAGCACAGCAAAGTCAACACCAATATTATATGAAGTAGAAGTCTCCCAGGTAATATCAGGATTTCCTTTGTAATCCAGCGTACCATCAGAGAAAACGCCGTCGGCACCCGACATAGAATACTGGTCGAGCCAAGCGTAGTAGTTACCAATGTTATCATTACCCTGCTCACCGTAAGAAGCTTTCAGTTTTAACATATCAACCCATGAAATGCCTGCCATAAAATCTTCCTGAGTCAACATCCAGGCAGCACTTGCCGACCAGAAGTCACCCCAGCGATTATCCGGGCTAAAACGTGAAGAAGCGTCACGACGATAAGCAACATTCAGGAAATATGCATCGCGTAATGAGTAATTAATACGACCAAAATAACCTTCAGTTGAGTAAGTATCTTTCTCGCCGCCGGTATTCAAATTATCAATCGCATTACTTAGGTAATAACTTTCAGGGTTGTACAAATTCTGGCCGCTACCTGAAATGTATTCATCTGTATATGAATAACCATCGTAACCGGCAGTAATGTCAAATTGGTGTTCGTCGTTTATTGTAAACAGGTAGTAACCAATGTATTGTTGGTCAAATCCCCATACACGAGTTTGACTTTGGTAGGCTGTACCACCGTACTGAGCACTTTGTCCCATGTAGGCGTTACCTAAATCGCTGTAACGAGTATTGTCGATATGTAAACCATACTTTGCAGTAAGCGTTAAGCCTTTCATTGGTGTTACTTCAGCAAACCAGTTCGCATTAATGATATCCATTAAATAGTCGGTTTTATTGTATGCAAGGTCTCCGGCAGGGTTGGCAATCTGCATAAATGAACGAGAGAAGTTTGTACTTACTCCGTCGCCATAATCGTAAACTTTACGGCCATTAATATCCATTACCTGCATTGTTTCGCCATCGCGAACATACATTGGATATACCGGCGCAACGTAGTTGGCAATAAAGAAGGCATTACCACTTGATGAAGTAGATGTTTGCTCGCCCGGGTAATTACTTTCAATTTTGTTGAAGTTTACGTTGGCACCAACTTTTAACCAATCGTTTACTTTTTGGTCGCCTTTAAAACGGCCTGAAAAACGATTGAAGCCAGAACCAGCAACAATACCTTCATCATCAAGATAACCAAACGACAGGTAGAAGTTTTGCTTTTCGTTAGCACCTGATATGGTTAGGTTATACTCTTGTCTCATGTTGTTTTGGAAAGTCTCATCAGCCCAGTTGTCGGGAGTGTAATAGTACTCGCCATCGTTATAACCCAAAGTTGCATTTGGATTCAGTTTTCCGTTTGTTCCAACCAAAGACTCTCCAGCAGGCAATGTATATACTTTGTAGCCATATCCACCTTCACTGTTTGAGGTAAGACGTGCATTGGCATACGAATTCGCCTGTACCGGATCATAACCCAGGTTATAAATACCTGCATTATAAATAGCTGCATAAGCCATTTCGGTATAATTCTTAGGGCTGGTTAAAACATCGTAGTTTTTAATAGCCCGTGCATTCGATCCTACTTTTGCATCAAAAGTAACTTTTGTTTCACCGCTTTTACCTTTTTTAGTGGTAATCATGATAATTCCGTTTGCACCACGTGCACCGTAAAGTGCGGTAGAAGCAGCATCCTTCAACACTGTCATCGACTCAATGTCGGCAGAGTTAAGAGATGAAAGGTCGCCATCAAAAGGCACACCATCAACAACGTATAACGGGTTTGTACCTGCATTAATAGAACCTACTCCGCGAACACGGATTGTTGCAGAACTTCCAGGCTGACCATTATTACTTAATACCTGTACCCCGGCAACTGTTCCGGCTAAAGCATTTGAAATGTTGGAAACCTGACGTTTCTCAATTTCTTTTGCTTCAACAACTCCGGCAGAACCGGTAAAAGATCCCTTGGTAGAAGTACCATAAGCAACTACCATTACTTCGTCAACTCCAATAACATCAGGAACGAGAGTTGCATTGATTACACTTCCAGAGATTGGTGCTTCCTGCGTTTTCATACCAACAAAGGAGAAAATAAGGGTTGCAGCATCTGACGGAACTTCCAGCTGGTAAACCCCATCAAGGTTTGTAACTGTACCAATTGTGGTACCTTTAACACTTACTGAAACACCAGGTATGCCCATATCATCATCGGAACTGATTACAGTACCTGTGATACTTTTTACCTGTGCTTCAGCCACAAGCACGCCAAACAAGGCAATGCCCAATAGCATTAGCGCAATTTTTTTCATAGAATAAAATTTAAAATATTAGTAAATAACTCACTCACTTTTAATACTCACCGGCAAATTAGAAAAAAAAACATCAATTAACAAATATTTACATCAAACAGTTACTTTCTTAAAATTTGTTTCTGATTGGCCGTTTAAGGATAAAGACTTAAATTAACTAATTCTAATTCGAAGTGTTATCATATTCATATACATCACAAATTTAACGAATGAGAAACAGAATGATGTGATATTTGTCATGTTTCTTCGTCAAAAACCCTCTTTAATACTAAACAAATTAACAATATTTAACAATTGTATAAGTATAAAAAATATTTAACAATTAATGTTTTGTTGATGTTCAAATTTTCGTTTGATTTTTGTAAAAATAGTAACCATAAAAATACTTGTTGTTATTTCAGGTACTTTCTTTTCTCGTGCTTTGTCATTTCCAGTCCTCGAATAGCCTGAGGGTGAAAAACGGTGTAGGGGCTTACAACATTAAGGATTTCGGTATCGCCATTGTTGTTTACCACAAACTGCGGAATAATAAACGATAACTTTTGGGTAAATAGGGAATCATGATAGATAAGCACTATCAATTCGCCGTTTTTATTGGACAACTCCCCTATTTTTTGCCCGGCAAATACTTTTTGCCCTACAACGAGTTGCTCCGGATTATACTTTACACCATGATAACAAATTAAAGTTCCGTCGGGTTGCAACAAGGTAATACTGTTTGTAAAGGTATGATACCAAAAAACGCGATTCTTCGGTTCTCGTTTCCCCAACAAGTTCAGTTACAATACCATTTCTGCTGGCAAAAACGGCATCTCCCCGACCGGCCTTAAAACCTGATGCAAACCAGGAATCGGGTGTGTCATTTCCCCAAAAACCATCAATATTTTTCACATCGAAAACCGATACGCTTTTACCTTCTTTTAACGGAATTAAATAAGGAAAATCAAGATCAATATCGGCCGTTGGATTCGACCGGAAAGTTTCAATATCGTAATTAAAACGCGGAATTTCGGCATCGATATCGCGCTGAAGTGTAAAAAGACTATTAAAACCCGGTGCTACTTTCTTTACATAGGGTAAGGTTTCGTTAAACGTGGTGTTCTCCAGGTCGGCAAAGTTAATATGCAGATACATTGGCACTTTTGCATTGTTGGTTGCACTAAAAACACAATCGCCAAGCGAATTGTAATTGGCCTGCACTTCAACATACTGAGCTATTGTGACACTGGTAATCAATATTAATTTTAACAATAGAAGTATTTTGTGAATCATATAGCACATGTTTACAAATGATAAAAGTAAAATTAAATTTAGTTTACCTTTGGCGCATGTATTCAAAAGAGGAATTGCGACAATTAAAGCTGGATTTTTGGCAACTGTTTGACAAGCGCTGCAGTGTACATCCTGAATTACAATACCGGAAACGAAAATGGGTGCTACATAAAACAAAAATTAAAGGTGTGGCGCTGCGTTTTGATGTTAGTCGTAAAGATGCAAAGGTAATTCTGGAACTGGGTAATAAAAATGAAAACAAAAGACTGAAAGCCTACGAATTTCTGGAAAAATACAAGCCGGTTATTGAAGATGGTTTTGCAAATGGTTTGCAGTGGGACTTTTTGCACGAACGCGAAGACAGTGGTGCCGAAGTATGCCGGATATATACACAATTGGAAGGCGTTGATTTTCACCGTCAGAACCAATGGCCCGACATCTTCAACTTCTTTATTGAAAACATGCTAAAACTCGAACACAACTTTCTTGAAATAAGAGACCTTTTACAGGAAGAGCTGAAATAAGAAGCCTTTTCCTCTCGAACAGAAAACTATTACCTAACTAGATAAACAGTTCGTTAAGTGCTCCAAAATAGTCTTCATCCCAGCCTTCCGAGATGTTATCAAAAGCATCGTCGGGAATATTGGTATGACGCAATTCAATGCTTGTACCCTTTTTATGCGGATGTAGTTTTATGGTCACCAACGAATTTTCTACTTCTTCACCAAAAAACCACTTTTGAACGATCTTTTTATCTTGCTCAAATTCCACATTCACACCCGAAATACTTCCGCCCCACAACGAAAATTCGGCGTTTGGTTCCAGCGGCATAACTGCTGTTTCGCCGGTCCATATTTCAAGCATATTTTCGTTGGTTAAAGCATTGTAAACGTCTTTCGGATCAGCGGTTAAAATATAGTAGCGTTTTAAATCTTTCATGAATTTGTCTTTTTATCAAAAGTAACTTTTTTCTTCTTTTAAATGATTTATTGTTTGCACAAAACAACATCGTTGCCCATTAGCGAATTCGGTGTGTACGCATCACCTTCTTATTTATTTTATACGAAAACCCAATGGTAAAGAACTCTTTTACCTGGAGTTTGGCTTCCTCGCCACTTTTGTTGCCTTCAGCATCGAAAACCGGGAACTTCACATCGTCGTCGTAAATAAAATGAAGCATTAAACGTATGTCGATATACGAGTTTAACTGCATTTTAAAGTTGTTTTCCCAGTTCAAGTCGAATTTTTTAAACGGGTCTTTGTAGTTAATAAACATCTTATATTTTGTCTCATACGAGATATTGTCGGTTATTTGAGTTTTGTAACGCAGATCGGCATTCAAACCAGGCTCCCAAAATGCCTTTCGACCTTCGTTGATACCAAAACTAACCGGGTTAACCAAAGCAGTGTCGCGCACGTAAACGTTTTTCATCGTTATTGGCGACAGGAATAACGACAGGTTATTGTTTGGCTTATAATCTAAACCAACTTTAAAATAAGTTGTTGATGGAGCAAGAAATGCGGAAAGCACCTCCGGGTTATCCGCTTTAGGATATTTATAACCTCTAAATAGCTGTGTATTAAAGTTAAGCTCGGCACTATAGTACCATTTTTTAAAGGCGCTTAATCCGTAACGCGATGTGAATTCAAACTTATCATCATTCTTTTGCCACTCCGACTCTTCGCCTCCCGGCTTAATCCAACCGTTTCGGAATTCCGCCGAGTTTTCCCATTTTACCTTAGCGTCTTTACGCGAATAATTCGCGAAACCTTTTAAAACCATTAACGTGGACAGGGCACTTTTGCCCCCTTTTTTCCAATTATCAAGATAGGTTTGAGTAAGCCCAATGCTTCCGTCGCCACCAATATTCCAGGGAGTTTCAAGCTCGTAACTTTTTCCCACTCCCTTAAATTTATTATAATCTGGCTTCAGGCTTTCAAAATCAAAATCTTTGGTTTGTTTTTCCTTAAACCTCGAAAATGTAACGCCATCGTCAATCAACATCTGCACCGTTCGTTTATCGGTATTTTTTACCATCACAGCCAGCGAATCGTTCTGCTGGTTTTTTAACCAAATGCGCGAATAACGTTCGGCACCGTTCTGCAATAAAATTTCCTCCTTTTCGCCATATAAATTAATTAACGACAAGTGTGTGGTATCAATATGGTCGGCATACTCCATCAAAATATTTAAAACCGCTTTTATCGAATCGTTTACCTGTGCCACCACTTCATCGTTGTAGGCCTTTAGTACGTAGTAGTTATTGAGCTTAACTTCGTCTTTATAACGTTTTATGCGATATTGCAGGTTTTCATTGTATTTACCGGCACGGTAAACACTAACTATTCTCGCTATGTAATCGGCTTTAACCGAGTCGTTATAAAATACTCGTTTTTCTTCGATGTAATCCCTCCGCAGGCTGTCGCGTCGGATAAGTTCATTGAACATGTCGGGGGAATTTAAAATCGAGTCGGGAATCACTTCAGGAATATAGAGCTCTTCCGGAAACGTATAAACAGAATCGGTAAAAAGCGACATACCCTCACCTTCGGGCACCTGCTTTACTTCGTTTTCAGCTTCGCGAATTATTACTGGTGGAACAATTATATCTTCGGGTTTTACCTTTGCCTTGTAATCCGATTCTATAGCCCGGATTTCCATTTGCTGCCTGGAATAAGGCACAAAACCCGGCACGCTAAGACTGTCTTCAACATTTTCGGGCAAACGCATTACATAATTCCCGTTAACGCGCTGCGTGTCGTTCAGGTTTTTTATGATCTCATCGAGCGATTCATCCTCGATAAAATGCAATAAGGCATCAACATCGGTACCCACTTCCTTTTTAACAACGTGCCAGTTGTTGTTTTCAATAAAATAGCTTCTTAAAACCTGGATATTATTGCGCAAAAGTTCCTCTTCAATTATTGGGTTTTGCGCAAATAAAAGTTTTGAGAAGCCGGTAAATAGTAGAATAAGTAAAAAAACTTTCCCTTTTTCTGAGAACATATACACTGTTTTTAGCTTTCGGATTAAACGCAAAAATAATACCATTGTTATGTTATCCTATATTTTAAATTCCTAAACAACTAACACCCGTTTTTTAATTGTCTCAACATCATTATTTTAACACATCACCATGTTGCATAAGGATGCTCTGACAGCCAGGCATTAAAATACCGATAATCGGCACTCACCTCTTGGGTTACCCAGTTTGGCAGCTCAATTTTTTCATTTTCAGCGCTAAGTTCAACCTCTGCCAAAACAAGACCGGCATTTTTATGTTCAAATACATCAATTTCCCATGTCATTCCATGTATCTCTTCCACGAAACGCTTTTTTCGAACAGGAAAATCATGACACATTTGCATTAAAATTTCAGCTTCATTAACCGGAATTTCATATTCCATTTCAATACGCGAAATTCCCTGTGTTTTGCCTTTAATGGTTAAAAAAGCTCTTTCGCCTTTAATGCGTACCCGAACTACCCGTTCTTTGTCGGTTGACAGGTAGCCTTGAACAATAAGATTTCCCGAATCTTTTGGGCACCATAAATTGGTATCAACAAGAAATTTCCGTTCAATTTCAATCATGATATTAAGTTTAGTTGTTTCGAAAAAATAACGCTGACAAATTTATCACTATTTTTAATGCGGCGAACATTTATATTCTGAATATGATTACAAGAGAAGAAGCGCTTGAAATACTAAAATCGAATGTTGAGGCGGAAAACATGTTAAAACACAGTCTGGCATCGGAAGCAGTACTACGTGCAGTGGCCAAACATCTGGGCAAAAACGAGGAAGAATGGGGCATCGCAGGCTTACTGCACGATATTGATGTGGAAATTACAAATGCCGACCCGCACACACACGGTCCCTATGCCGAAAAGCTGCTAAAAGGAAAAATTACCGATGAAATGCTTGATGCCATTGTAATGCACAACGAAGTGGCTACCGGAAAAGAACGTAACACCGAATTTCAGCACGCACTGGCCGCCGGCGAAACAATTACAGGTTTAATTACTGCAACAACCCTGGTTTACCCGGATAAAAAGCTGGCCAGCGTAAAAGCAAAATCGGTTACCAAACGGATGAAACAAAAGGCCTTTGCGGCATCGGTTAAGCGCGAAAATATTATGGAGTGCGAAAAAATTGGTATTCCGCTCGCTGAGTTTGCCGATCTGGCGGTTAATGCAATGCGGTCGATTAGCGATGATCTGGGATTATAGCACCATATACTTTTTAAACAATAACTATTTTAACCAGACCGCTTTTTTCATTTTCTTGCAAATGAAACGAGTTGTATCGATTTCTTAATGAAACGTTGAAAATCGATTGTGCGAGTTCCATCTTATACAAAAAATAGGATTAAGTTAATAAGGTGAAAACAGAATGAAGCCATGAATACCCAAAAAATCTACCAATCAACCGGCAGAAAACTGTCCGTTTTTTTACGTTTCTATTTCTTTTTGCCCACTTTTTTGCCAGCGGGCAGGTTCTTTCCGGACGCATACTGGATGAACAAAAACAGCCAGTTCCCTATGCCACTATTTATATTTCAGAAACGCGGCAAGGAACAACATCAAACACAAACGGAGATTTTAGTTTTAATTTGCCATCCGGAAATTTTCACCTTACCGTGCGATCGATGGGCTACGAAAAGCTGGAAAAAACGATCGCTGTGCAAACCGACAGTTTATTTTTACCCATTACTTTGCAGACTCAGAATTTTGAATTGGCCGAGATAAAAGTGTTTCCCGGAGATGAAGATCCGGCCTATTTTATTATGCGGAAAGCGATTGCCAAAGCGCCTTACTACCGCAAGAATATAAAACATTATGGTGCCGATCTGTACATCAAAGCCAATTTTGCCTTCAGCAATATTCCGAACCTGATAAAAAAGCAGGAAGTGGAAGACGGCCGCAAATTCAACGATTACTTTAAAGAGAATGTAACCTATGTAATGGAGTCGCAAAACCGGATTACGTACGATTATCCCAACCAGTACAACCAGCAGGTGATAAGCAAAAAAAGCTCGATAACGGGTTTCGACGAGCCGCCGGTAATGGGCCTGATGACAGCCAGTTTTTACGATGAACGCCCCAACGAAGTGGTGTCTCCGCTATCGGTTTTGGCACTAAAACATTACCATTTTGTTTACGAAGGATTTATTACGCCCGGCGATTACGATGTGTTTAAAATACGCGTTACGCCCAAACGGAAAAGCGATGAACTGGTTGAAGGTTTTATTTATATTGTTGACCAGCTTTGGTGTATTTACAACCTCGATTTCAGCTCCAGTTTCGAGTTTTTTAATTACCGTATAAAACAACAGTTCGAGAACCTTGATAATGAAAACTGGCTGCCGGTTTCGCACAATATTACAGGCGATTTCGGTATGCTGGGGCTGCGCGGCAACTTTTATTATGGCGCATCGGTTAAGTACGATTCCATCGTAAATAATTATTCTAACATACAATACGAAGACGCTGAAATAGCGGAACAAACCAATACCGAACAGCTTGAACGGAAAGCCGGCGAAAAAGAAGAGAAGTTGGTTAGCGAGCTAAATGATCTGAATGCAAAGGAAGAATTGAGCAATGCAGATGTAAAAAAAGTGGCCCGCCTGAACCGTAAGATTTTAAAAGAGCAATACAAAGATTCAACGATTGTGGCGCCCGATTACGGCAGCTACCGAATTACAGAAAATAACGATTCGCTGCAAACAACTATTGCCTGGGATACGGTGAGAAGCATCCCGCTAACACAAGCCGAAATTGAAAGTTACCAAATGGCCGATTCGCTAAAACTGATGGAAAAAGCGGCTTCAAATGACTCAGTATCGGGTAATGAAAGTAGCAAACGGATTTTAAGCCGCCTTTTGGCCGGAGCTTACGATATTTCGAAAGATTCAACTATTCGTGTGAGTTATGATGGCTTGCTTTCGCCGGTGAATTTTGATTTTAACGCGGTTGACGGCTATAAATACCGCCAGGAATTCCGAATCCGGTTTTTGGTCGATTCCACAAAACGAATTTACCTTACTCCGCAGCTGGGCTATGCCTTTAACCGCAAAGCACTGTTTGGCAGCCTGAACACGCAATTTGTTAATTTCCTGGCAAAAGGAAACCAAATTAGCCTGTACGCCGGAAAGCAAAGCAGCGATTTTAAAAGCAGCCTTCAGGGAATTAGCCCGGTTGTTAACTCCTTAAGTTCGTGGTTTTTTGGCGAAAACTACATGCGTTTTTACGAAAGCGAATTTGTGCATCTGAGTTTCTCTCAGCGCTTTAAAAAGTATTTCAGGTATTATGCCAGCGTTAACATGGATCATTTCTACCCGCTGCAAAACAATATTTCGTTTCCGCTTTCAGATTACAAAGATTTTGCCCCCAATTTACCCGCCAACTTTACAGCTGACAATCGCGCACTTGCCGAGCAAAAAAGTTTCAGTTACGGCATTGGGTTGAATTTCCGCAAATCGCAGCGTAAACCGTGGCTCGAAGAATCGCCCTTTCTGTTTGTAAATGATTATTATGAACTTAACCTGACCTACAAACAAGGTGTACCCGATCTTTTTGATTCCGAATCAGAATTTAGCCGGGTTGATTTTACGGTGCACCAGCAGGCCAATATTTCGCCGAGTACTGGTATTGACTGGCAAATAAATGCCGGACATTATTTTTCGAATAAGCAAATGCACTTTTCGCAATACAAACATTTTAGCACTGCTGAAATACCGGTAATGATGCAACCTTTTACGCATCGCTTTCAACTGATAAACGACTATGCTTTAAGCACTAACAAAAGTTACCTAAACGTAATGACGGAATACCGGTCGGAATACCTGCTGCTGCGTTACCTGTCGGTTTTTAATAAAAGAACCTGGAGCGAAAGCCTTCATTTAAATTACCTTACCACGCCGGAATACAATAATTACTGGGAAGTTGGTTACAGTTTGAACAACCTGTTTTTTGCAGGCAATGTAGGTGTATTTGCAGGTTTTAACGAGAGTGATTTTGAGAGTTTTCAGGTTAAACTCAGCATTTCTGCTTTTGACTAACAGCACCGAAATAGTAGCTTTTATAATGGGATAAAAAGCTACTATTTCTGATGCTATATTTCTACTAATAATCGGTTGTAAACAGCTCCGGAAATTTCCCTTTGATTCCTTTTTCGCGGTAAAAATCCTTCATACGTTTGATGTCGTCCTGCGCATTGTCTGAAAGCTCAAAGGGCTCGCCAACCGAAACTTCTTTTCGTCCCCAGTCAAAATAGCCGAGATACACCGGAATACCGGTTTCTTTGGCAATAATATGAAAGCCCGCTTTCCAGCGTTTATTCAAACTTCGGGTTCCTTCAGGCGTTAATGCCAAATGAATACGCTCTCGTTTATTGATGAGCTGAATGGTTTGGCGAATTACGTTAGCCCCTTTTGATCGATCAATGGGTAAACCGCCCATTTTTCTCACAAAATAACCCACCGGCCAAAAGAAAAATTCCTTTTTGATAAGAATATTGGCAACCGCACCTTTCGAGGTGTAAAACAACCACGAAATAACAAAGTCCCAGGCGCTGGTATGTGGAACTCCAATAATAATACATTTTTTTGCCGGTGCCGGCTCTCCAACAACGGTCCAGCCCATCAGTCTGAGCAAAAATTTACAAATTCCTTTCATTATATTGCTTGAATAATTTTTAATTCAAAGTTAGTGGCTCCGGCATGCTTTTTTAAAAGTTCCTGAGCCTGGTTGGTGGCATTTTTAATACTTTCTGTGGGTTCGTAGGCGATAATTATCATTAAAAAACGTTTTGTTTGTTCGGTAACACAAGTCCTCACCGAATCACTTGTTGGTGTTCCAAAAGCGCCTTTCGCATCTCTGAACACCGGCATAAATTCAATATTCAACTCCCCGCGCCCGATTCCTTCGTAAGCTTCGTCTTTTTTACCAATGCCAAAAGTAACTGCTCCGGTTATGCTATCGGCATCATAACCACCAATTGAAAATCCGCTTGAAATGGAAACCAAATTCAGTTGATCGACCACATTATTTATCTGGTAAATTTCGCCACGTTTTAAAACCCGTCGAAGTAATGCTTCGGCCGACAAGCGATAGCGAGCGGGATCTTTTCCGCATACTTTATAGGCCCTTCGCGATGCAGCAATGGCAGGCATTTTGCTTATTTCTTCCACGCGCAGGCTTTTATTTAACTCTTCAATTTTCGATTCGATCTCTTTCCAAAGTTCGCTATTATGCTCCTGAAATTTCACATCGCATTCAATACACGACAAAACCAATGCCGGTACTTTTTCTGTTAATTCACTACTAATAGTTATACTTTGCATTGTTTATCTGAATAACTGCATTTTTTTATTATTCAACTTTACTCTTTTAAATTTTTTGCAAAAGTAATACCTTTGCTACGAAAGAATAAACAGCATTAATTTTACCTGTTGTTGTAAAGAAACGTTGCAAAGAAAAGAACTTTTGTATTCGATGCCAACTGTTTTAAAAAATACGGCGCACAATTGGTATTGAATAAAAATCGGTTTGAAATTTTTCAGAAATCATATAAAGTGATTTTATTTAGTTAAACTGCACGAAAAGGGATATAAACATGTCCCTTTTCTTTTGTGTAATCCATTGACTTTGCGGCATATTTTTTGTATTTTATATCCAAAATCTGGAGTCATGAAACGAATAATTTTATTGGTATTTCTGCTATTTTCAATTGTAGCAGTGCATGCACAAGACAAAAAACCTACAAGAAAAGAGAAGAAAGCACAACGTGAAGCTATGCTTACCGAGCAAACAAAAAAACTTATTGAAGCCAATGTCTGGCAATTTGATGCTACACAAATGCTTCCTTCAGGCGGAAGAACACGTACATTAACAACTCCGTATAATGTTGTATTAACGGATGGTGAGGTAGATTCTTATCTTCCTTACTTTGGCCGTGCTTATTCTGTTGATTACGGATCGACAGACTCGCCAATGATTTTTAAAGCACCTGTTACCGACTATAAAGTTGAGGATGCAAAGAAAGGTGGTTACACCGTTAAGTTTAGTGCAAAAAACAAAAACGACAACGTGGAATTTATTTTTTCAGTAGGTGCTACCGGATCGGCAAGTTTAAAAGTAAACAGCACCAATCGCCAGTTTATTTCCTATAATGGCGACTTGGTTCCGATTGAAGAAAAAGAGAAAAAGTAGAATTTTATTTTTCACAGAGTAAAGCCGGGATAATTAAATATTCCGGCTTTTTTATAGCTCAAAAGGTAGTTTTTTGCTCCATGTAATTTCCGAGGGAGTTACTTTGGCCTGCATCGGAAAAATCTCGACACCGGCCCTGTGAGCTTGCTTTAACAAGTCGGCATACACCGGATCGATTTCTTTGGCAGGGGCAAATAGCTGCACATCGCTGCGCTGAATAATATAAAGCATAACAGCACGCATTCCCTGCCTTTTTACATCCATCAGTGTTTTCAAATGCTTCTGTCCGCGTGTAGTAACGGCATCCGGGAACAAGGCGTATTCGTTTTCTTTCATAGAAACGTTTTTTACTTCAACGAAACACTTTTCTGTCTCATTCTCCGCATACACATCAAAACGCGAATCGCCAAATTTCACTTCGCGCTTTACGGTTGTATATTCATCCAGTCCCGGAATTTCTCCGTACAAAAGGGCTTCGTACGCCAACTTATTCGGATTGCCGGTATTAATACCTACCCAGTCGCCGTTTATTTTTATCATTTCCCAGGTGAACTTTGTTTTTCGTTTTGGGTCGTCAACCGGTGTAAGATATACCTCTGCCCCATTTTCGAGGCAACTTTTCATCGACCCGGAATTGGTGCAGTGCGCCACAATAATTTCACCGGTATCCAATTCAATATCAGCCAAAAACCGTTTGTAACGTTTTATCAGCCGGCCATGAACAAGTTCTTTCTCAAATTTCAAAATCAGGTATTTTCTGGTAATAATATTACAGCTGAGTTCGTGCAAACGGAACGGCATCCTGACCGGTAAATTCCTTATTCAGGTATTTGTAATAGCCGGTAATGGCAATCATAGCTGCATTATCCATGGTGTATTCAAACTTTGGAATAATCAGGTTCCAGCGGTGCTTTTTGGCATTATTCTGCAGTGCCTTACGCAACCCCGAATTGGCAGAAACACCACCGGCAACAGTAATTTCGTTAACGCCTGTTTCGCGGGCAGCCCGTTTTAATTTGCTAAGCAAAATTTCAATAATGGTGTGCTGCAACGATGCACAAAGATCGGCCAGGTTCTCTTCCACAAAGTTTTCATTCTCTTTCAGATTGTCGCGCAAAAAGTACAGAAAATTGGTTTTTAAGCCACTAAAACTGTAGTCTAAACCCGGAATCCGTGGGCGCGAAAATTCAAAACGGTGCGGATCGCCTTCTTTTGCCAAACGATCGACATGCGGACCTCCCGGATAAGGCAAGCCCATAACTTTTGCACATTTATCAAACGCCTCTCCGGCAGCATCATCAATGGTTTGCCCAATCACTTCCATATCCAGATGGTTGCGCACAAGAATAATTTGCGAATTACCGCCTGAAACCAACAAACACAAAAACGGAAATTTGGGCGGGTTAAATTCCACTCCATTTTCTTTGATAAACAGAGCCAGCACGTGCCCCTGCAAATGATTCACCTCAATTAACGGTATTTTCGAAGCCAGCGAAAAACCCTTTGCAAACGAAGTACCTACCAGTAACGACCCCAGCAATCCCGGACCACGCGTAAAAGCTACAGCCGAAATTTCTTCACGTTCAATTCCGGCCCGTTTCATCGCCAGATCAACCACCGGGATGATATTTTGCTGATGTGCACGCGAAGCCAGTTCGGGCACTACCCCACCGTACTCTTCATGAACTTTCTGCGAAGCCACCACATTCGACAGTATTTCTCCATCGCGAATGATGGCAGCAGAAGTATCGTCGCACGACGATTCGATACCCATTATTATAATTCCTTTATCAGCCATAAAAATCTTCCCTTTTTTTACCTCAATAAAACACGATAAACGCTGTTGGGTTTATATCTTTGCACTTATTAAAAATAAATAGTTAACAAAAACGCGCTATCCTTTTTATTGTTATTAATTGAAATGGATTATGTTCGTTCTAAAATTGCAAAACTATTAAAAAAAGGCTGGAAAATAATCATTGTTTTGCTGGCAGCATTTATAATGTTGCCGGGCGGTATTTTTGTGCTTATTCAAAACAGCTGGGTGCAAACGCAAATTACGCGACAAATAGCCAAAAATCTCTCAAAAGATTTAAATACCAACATCACAATTGGCAAAGTTGATATTGGCTTTTTTAAACGCCTAACGCTGAAAGATGTTTTAATTGAAGATCAGCTGGGCGATACGCTGATTTACAGCGAACAAATAAAAGCCCGGGTTGACACTTTAAAGTTTAAACGCAAACAGGTTGTTTTAAAAGATCTTTATTTTGAAAATAACCGTATTTACATCTCGAAAGACACGGCCGATGTTTTCAATTTTGGTTTTCTGGTAGAAGAATTTGGGGCCAACCCGGAAAAAGACACGCTAAATGCCTGGACCTTTGCTTGCCGTACGTTTAATTTTAACGACATGCAAATTCGGTATGTTAATAACGAAAACGAAAGCCACCCGATTTTAGATACCCGGAATTTGAATCTGAAGGTCTCAGATTTTTATTCGTTTCGCGATTCTGTTGCGTTCCGGATTGAAGATTTAAGCGTTGATGCCGACCCCAACTTACACCTAAAACAAGCTGCTGCCAACATTACAAACGTTGGAAAAGTACTTACCGTTGAAAATTTTAATATGGTAAGCAACCATTCGTCGCTAACCAACACCAATATGCGTTTTCAGTTTTACAGCGCCAGCGACTCGATGAACCGCAGCTTTGATATGGATATTCAAATTGCCGATTCTGAAATTGGAATGCAGGAAATTGGAGCTCTGATTCCTTCGCTTAAAGGAATGCGCGATGAAATAAAACTTTCAGGAATTATATACGGCAGCCTGAACGACCTGAAAGGAAAAAACCTGTACCTGCAAACAGCCAACGAAACCAATGCACTGCTCGACTTTTATGTGAACGACCTGCTTAATCCGGCCAATATGTACCTGTTTCTCGATTTAAAAAATTCAAATACAACGTTTCAGGACATCAGCAGCATTCGCCTACCCAACAGCGTACCAAACAGCTACATACGCTTTCCCGAGAGTTTTTACGAGGCTGGCCAGCTACAGTTTAAAGGTAATTTTAGTGGTTTCTTAACCGATTTTGTAACCTTCGGAACCCTGCAAAGCGAAATGGGCTCATTAACCACCGATATATTGGTTATGCCCGAAAAAGAAGGACAAATTTATTACCGGGGAAATCTTTCAACAGTAAACTTCCAGTTGGGCGAACTTTTTAAACATGAAGAGCTGGGAGCTATTACCCTGCAAGGATCGGCCGATGGGCAGTTCAACAAAACCACCGAAGCTGTTTCCGGTATTTTTAAAGGCACTATTGATAGTATTGAATACAATAACTACAACTACCGGCACCTGTCGATTGATGGAATATTACACGAAAAAATGTTCGATGGTTTACTCGAAATTCAAGACCCGAACCTCGATTTCACCTTTATCGGGGAGCTTGACCTGAACAAAAAAATTCCGCGTTTCGATTTTAATATGAATCTGCGACACGCCTACACGGGTAACCTGAATTTTACGCAAAACTTTCCGGCAAGCAACATGGCTTTTCAAATGGAAGCCAACTTTACCGGCGATAGAATCGACAATATTAACGGGATGATCTCGGTAAAAGAAGGATACTACAGTAACCGAAACGGCGAGGTAAACCTGCAAGGAATTGAGTTTCGTGCCAACCAGGAAGCGGGCAAAAACAAGCTTCGTATCGAGTCTGATTTTCTAGATGCTGAAATATTGGGCGCATACAACTTTCGAAACTTAAAAAACGATTTCTTTCAGTTGGTAAATCATTATGTTCCGGCCGCAAGAATACCGGCAGATACAACAAGAGCCAATTCAAATAATTTTGATTACAACCTTAACGCAAAAGATATTAACCCGCTGGTAAAAATATTTATTCCGGAACTGGAATTTGAAGGGCCGTTTTTATTGTACGGAAAAATAAACGCACCAAGAAATATTCTGAATTTAAACGGAAGTATTCCGGGTGTAAAATACAACAACAATTGGGCACGCGATGTATATATTGGAAACAACGCGCTGAATGGCCGTTATAACTCCAAATTCAGAATTGGAGAATTGTACCAGCGAAATGGCTTTCTGCTGTACAATTTTACGGTTGACAGCAAAATGGCCAACAACGAACTCGAAAACATAATATCGTGGAGTAATTTTGATGAACTTACCTACAGTGGAGCTATTCGAACGCAATCGAAATTTTCCTATTCCGATTCCACAAAACTGCGCCACATTGATATTTACGGGCAACCATCGCAAATTTATGTAGCCGACACGCTTTGGTCGGTAAATCCGTTTTATGCCAGCATTGATACTACGTCGATAAAAGTAGATGGATTTAAAATTCAACATGCCAACCAGATTTTTACTATCGACGGTAGCATTACCAGCAAAAAAGCAGACCTCGTAAGGTTGGAAATGGAAAACATCGATCTAAACTATCTGGATAAGTATTTCGACAAAACAATTGACCTGGAAGGTAAAATAAACGGATACTTTGGTTTTTCGCGTTTATTTGACGAGCCTGTTATTTTATCGGATCTGAGAATCGACAGTCTTTCGTACAAAAACGAATACATGGGGAATATTTTTCTGTCCAGTCAGTGGAACCAGGCCAACTCCGTTATCGATTCCGAGTTAAAAGTTATCAGGAATAACAAAACAAACTTTCACGCAGCCGGCTCCTACACTCCTTCGGCCGGAGATTTGGATTTTGATATAGAAGTTGACAGTGCTTCGTTATTGATTTTGTCGGCTTTTATGCGCGAGAACTTTTCCAATTTCCAGGGGGCAGCATCGGGTAAAGTAAACCTGGGCGGCAATGTAAAAGGTATCCTTTTAAATGGTGCGCTTTATGGGGCCAATGCCGGCTTAACCATCGATGCTACGCAGGTTCCCTATCATTTTTCCGATTCGGTTTATTTTAAGAACAGAAGTATAATATTCGATAATATTACGGTTTTCGACGACCAGAACAATACGGCCATTTTTGATGGAGAAATTACGCAGCATAACTTTCAGAACATGACTTACAACCTGAATTTTCAGTCGAATAAAATAAAAGCGCTAAATACTACTCAAAAAGATAATGACCAGTTTTACGGTGTAGTAATGGCCAACGGAGGTATCGAAATCGAGGGGCAGGCAACACGTGTAAATCTAACTTGCTTTGGGACCACTTTGCCCGGAACCGACATTAAAATATCGATGGAAAGCCAGAGCGAACTGAAACAATACGACTTTCTGGAGTTTGTTAAACCGGATGAAGAAAAGGAAGAATCGGCTTTTTTTACCAATAGCTCAAACCGCGATGCCGGAGGTTTTAATTTAGGCATTACCGTTGAAGCCACTCCCGATGCCGAAGTTCAGCTGATTTACAATTCGCAGATCGGCGACGTTATTCATGCAAAAGGTGAAGGAATTTTGCTTTTTGAAATGGATAATGAAGGAAACATGAGCCTCTCAGGAAACTATAATCCAACCGAAGGCGATTACCTGTTCACCCTGCAAAATGTAATGAACAAGCGCTTTTCGATTGAGCCGGGCGGTTCAATACTTTGGTCGGGCGATCCTTATAATGCAATTGTTGACTTACAGGCAATTTATAAACTAAAAGCATCTTTAAATGATTTGCCAACAAGTTACCAGCAATTTTCTCAAACCAATCGTGTGCCGGTAGAATGTATTATTAACCTTCAGGATGAACTGGTTAATCCTACTATTGGTTTTGATATCAACTTTCCAAATATTGAAGAACCGCTACGTGATGAGTTACAGCAGTTTTTTAAAACCGAGGAGGAAATGAACAAACAAATCCTTTCGTTAATCGTTCTCGGAAAATTTTATACGCCCGAATATGTACGGGGAACTTTTGAAGCCCAAAACCCAAATATGATAGGTACAACGGCCAGCGAAGTTTTTTCGAACCAACTAAGTAACTGGCTCTCGCAAATTGATGAAAACTGGGATATTGGTATTAATTACCGCCCCGGAAACCAGGTTACCAACGATGAAATTGAGCTGGCACTGAGTACACAGATTTTTAACGACCGGGTAACATTGAACGGAAATATTGGAAATAATACGAACCAGTACGGAACCAATAACAACAACAGCAGTCAAATAGTTGGCGACTTTGAAATGAGCGTAAAACTGGTGCGCAGTGGAAAAATTCTTTTCAAAGTTTACAACCGGTCGAATAACAACCTTATATACGACACAGCTCCTTATACCCAGGGAATTGGTTTATCGTTTAAAGAAGAATATAATTCGATTGATGAACTGATTACAAAATTTGGCAAACTTTTTAAAAAGAAAGAGAACTAGTGTTCACTTTTATTCCGGCACATAAAAAGGCCGGTTCTATATTATAAATCATAAAAAAAACTGACCGATTTCCTTTGCAAATATTTTACTTCCGGTAATTTTGCAATTCTTTAATACAAAAACTTATACCTAAAATTATTTACTATGTTTATATTAATGGTTGTTGTATTTGTTCTGGGCTATGTTGCCATAGCGCTGGAGCATCCACTTAAAGTCGATAAGGCGGCATCGGCTTTAATTATTGGCACCTTATGCTGGGTAGTATATGTACTTGGTGCTGAAGGCATTTTACATCTCGGCTTTAGCCCGGCCTGGGAGGCATTCCTTGTCGCTCATCCCGATTCGCACGGCTTACATGCTGCTCATGAATTTATTGTTGAATCGGAGATTATCCATCATTTGGGCGAAATCAGTGAAATTTTATTCTTCCTGCTTGGCGCAATGACCATTGTTGAAGTGGTTGATCAGCACGAAGGATTTAAAATTATTACCGATAAAATAAAAACCACCAATAAAGTAAAACTACTGTGGATATTGAGTTTGCTTACATTCTTCATGTCGGCACTGCTTGATAACCTCACTACAACAATCGTTTTGGTTGCATTGCTCCGAAAACTGATCGACGACAAACAAACCCGCTGGTTTTTTGCAAGTATGGTGGTATTAGCGGCCAATGCCGGTGGTGCGTGGTCGCCAATTGGCGATGTTACCACCATTATGTTGTGGATTGGCGGACAGGTTACAGCAGGTACAATTATAACGAATGTAATTCTGCCTAGTTTGGTTTGTATGGTTGTTCCGTTGGCCATACTTTCGGTAACCATGAAAGGAAATGTTCAACGCCCGGCAATCGACGAAGACGAAGTGGAATACAGTACCGAAAAAGAACGGCTTCTGTTCCTTATTTTGGGTGTATCCGGTTTATTGTTCGTTCCGGTATTTAAAACCATCACCCACCTGCCTCCTTACATGGGAATGTTACTTTCGTTAGGCCTTTTGTGGGTGGTTGGCGAAATTGTTCACAAAGACAAACCAAAAGAAATTAAAGAAAAACTAAAAGTTACAGCTGTAATTCAGCGCATTGATGTACCAACTGTATTGTTTTTCCTTGGAATACTTTCGGCAGTTGCAGCCTTACAATCAGCCGGACACTTAAATATCCTGGCCACTTATCTCGATGAGAAACTGGGCAACATTTACCTGATCGACCTTGCCATTGGTGTGCTTTCGTCGGTGGTTGACAATGTTCCGTTGGTAGCAGGTGCAATGGGTATGTACCCGATTGCCGATGCCGGAGCTGTTGGTTACCAGGCTGCCTTTGTTCAGGATGGAGCTTTCTGGGAATTCCTGGCCTACACAGCCGGTACCGGTGGCAGTATGTTAATTATTGGCTCGGCTGCTGGTGTGGCTGCCATGGGATTGGAAAAAATCGATTTTATCTGGTACCTGAAAAAAATCAGCTGGCTGGCTTTAATTGGCTATCTGGCAGGTGCCGCAGTTTACTTTGTAATGTTTGGCCTGTAATATCAAAAATCAGTTGTTCATAACTCTATAAGATACGAGGTGCAGAGCAAGCAAAACGGTTAAAATATTACTTATTTTAGCGAGGTATAATATTTAAGGTTATACCTCGTTTTTTATTTTAAGAATTGTAAAAAAAATAATTGGATAAACATGTTTAACTTATTGATGATTCAGACTGATCTTCCACAAGAGTTGGAAGCTATGGCGACCGAGCCGGAAGGCATTTCAACAAAATTTATAGATCTGGCGATGAAAGGTGGATGGATTATGATTCCGATTTTATTTTTGTCGGTAGTAGCCGTTTACATCTTTTTCGACCGCTATTTTGCCATAAAAAAAGCCGGAAGATTTGATTCAGGTTTGCTTGAAAAAATAAAAGTTTATATCACTTCAGGAAAAATCGATTCAGCCGTGGCACTGTGCCGCAGCAATCCCAACCCGGCATCGCGCATGTTGGAAAAAGGAATCAGCCGGATTGGCCGACCGCTAACCGACGTTAATGCCGCTATCGAAAATGTAGGTAACCTCGAGATTTCGAAACTGGAAAAAGGACTTCCGGTATTGGCATCGGTAGCCGGAGGAGCTCCAATGATCGGATTTCTTGGCACGGTGATGGGAATGATTCAGGCATTTTACGATATGTCGAACGCCGGAAACAATATTGATGTAACACTGCTTTCAACAGGTATTTACCAGGCAATGGTAACTACAGTTGCCGGATTAATCGTGGGTATTATCGCCTATTTCGCCTACAATATTTTGGTTTCGAATGTGGAGAAAGTGGTTTTTAAAATGGAAGCTACCACTTCTGAATTTATGGATCTGTTAAACGAACCGGCATAATCTGTAGTAAATGGCACTAAAAAAGAGAAATAAAGTAAATGCTGCATTTAGCATGTCGTCGATGACCGACATTGTATTTCTGTTGCTTATTTTCTTTATGGTTACCTCTACCCTGATTGCGCCAAATGCGCTGAAATTGTTGCTTCCGCAAAGTAACAATCAAACAGCTGCCAAGCCGATCACAACCATATCGATAACATCCGATTTGAAATACTATATCAACGACGACAACAAGCTTCAAAGCGTAAAATTTGGTGAAATTGAGCCGTTTTTAACCAATAAGTTTGGTTCGGGTAACGACGATATTTTTATTTCGTTGCACGCCGATCAATCTGTTCCGGTTAACGAAGTGGTAAAAATAATGAACATTGCCCGCCGAAATAAGTATAAAATGATACTGGCAACATCGCCTGAATAGACGAAGAATGATAGAAAGAGAGGAATATAGCGAGAAGAAAAAGGGGCTTATCGGAACGATTGTTTTTCACACAATTGTACTGATATTATTGCTTGTGCTTGGCTTTTTCACGCCACTTCCTCTGCCCGGAGAAGAAGGAATTCTGGTTAATTTCGGAAATTCAGAGAATGGATTGGGCGACCGCGAACCAAGTCCGGCGCGCCGACAACAACAAACCACTCCTCCTCCACCGCCACAAACGGCACAAAAAAAATCTACGCCACCAACGGCTCAACAAACACCTCCGCCTCCGGTAAAAAACTTCGGAACCGGAACCTGCCAAGGAAGTTGCAATGACACAGGACTACGAAAAAACAGTAGCCATTGAAGCAGCCGAGAAAAAGAAAAAGGAAGAAGAGCGCAAACGTCAGCAGGAGCTGGATGAAAAAAAACGTAAAGAACAGGAAGAAATAGACCGCAAAAATGCTGAAGAAGCGGAACAAAAGCGTTTGGCAGAAATTGAACGCAAAAAGCAAGAAGAAATAGAACGCCAGCAACGCGAGGAGGCAGAAAGAATTGCCCGCGAGGAAGCCGAACGCAAAGCACGTGAAGAGGCGGAGCGCCAACGTAAGCTGGAAGAACAACGAAAAATTGCAGAGATAAACTCGCGCACGCAAGGCGCTTTTGCAAACAGTGGCTCAGGAAGCGGCGGCACCGGCAACAGCGACGGGAAAAGCCAGGGAGCAACATTCCCGGGTGGTAACCAAGGTGTGCCAACCGGCGACCCGAATGCAACAAATTATGGCGATGGTGGCAGCGGTGCCGGAAACCAGGGAACAGGCGCAGGCATTTCATTCGACCTTGGAGGACGCTCAGCAATTTCGTTGCCCAAACCGGAATACCCGGGTAACGATGCCGGAATTGTGGTGGTAAAAGTTATCGTGGATAAAAACGGAAGAGTTACTTCTGCCGAACCGGGAGTTCGCGGAACAACGATTGCCAATAAGGCATTTTGGGACGAAGCCAAGCAGGCAGCATTAAAAGCCAAATTCAACGTCGATCCTGATGCGGCAGCTTTCCAGCAGGGAACTATTTCGTATCGTTTCAGATTGGATTAGTATCGAAACTCAAGCTACGAGGATCCAGCATCCAGGATCCAGTATCTAGTATCTAGTATCTAGTATCTAGCATCCAGCATCCAGTATCCAGCATAAATCTTTGCTGACAATTATCTGTTTTTTAATCCATTTAAATTGTGTTCTTTTGCGAAAAATTTCAATACAATGGCATTTCTGACAAAAGACAAAATTTTCAGTAAAAAGTGGATTCAGGATAATCTGCTTTTAATTTCGGGCTCATTTGTTTTGGCCGCTTCTTTTGTATTTTTTGTTACCCCGCATAAAATTGTTCCGGGTGGCGTTTACGGAATCGCCATTGTTGTACACTACCTAACCGAAGGTGTTTTTTCGTTTTGGCCCGATGGGATTCCGGTGGGTACATTTGCACTGATGATTGACATTCCGCTGATTATTACCGGAATTAAAATTCTCGGTCCACGTTTTGGAATAAAAACCATTACCGGATCGGTGTTAACCGCTGTTTTTACCGATTTGCTGACCATGATGCGCCCGGATGCAAACTTGCCACTGGTGAATGATATTCTTTTATCGTGCCTGTTTGGCGGTGTTTTAATGGGATTTGGACTGGGTTTGATTTTTAAATCGCGTGCTACATCCGGCGGATCGGATATTATTGCCATGATTATTGCAAAATACACCCATCTGCAAATTGGCAGACTGATGATTTATGTTGATTCAGTAATCGTATTATTTGGCTTGCTCGCCTTCCGCGACTGGGCCATCCCACTCTACTCGCTAATTGTAATTTACATTTGCGGAAAATTGATCGACACTGCTCTTGAAGGTGCCAATTACAACAAAGCCCTTCTAATCGTTTCGCGAAAACATGAAGAAATAAAAGAAAAGTTATTGGTTGATTTAGAGCGCGGAGGAACTTATCTGAATGGTGAAGGTATGTTTACCGGCGAGCAAAAACGAATTATATACACCGTTGTGAGTCGTCGCGAAGTGGCAGTACTGAAAGAATACATCAGTAAAATAGATCCAGACGCATTTATTACCGTTATGGATACTAAAGAAATTCTTGGCGAAGGATTTCAGAGCCTGAATCAAAAAGGTAACAATTAGCAGCCATAGTTGGTTAAATGTACATTTTAACAATCTTAACGATTTTTAAATTCAACGGCATGTAAAAATAGCCCTCTTTCATTTTATCCGGCTGAATATTCTGTTATCTTCGTGCCACGCTGAAAGTAAGTAGAAAATGGATTTTTCGGGAAAAACAATTTGGATTACAGGAGCATCATCGGGCATTGGCAAAGCGGTGGCTATTGAGTTATCATCAAACAACGTAACACTCATTCTTTCGGGCCGAAAAGAAGAGGCCTTAAAAGACACCGAAAAATGCTGCATAAAAAACGGCTGCCAAACCGTTATTCTTCCTTTCGATTTAGGAAACGAACAATCGATTGAAGAAGCGGCTCAGTTCATTAACGAAAACAACATAAAAATTGATGCGCTATACCAGTTTGGCGGAATTAGCCAACGTTCGTATGTAGCCGAAACCCCGTTAAGTGTCGATCGCAAAATTTTCGAAGTAAATTATTTTGGAACAATTGCTTTAACCAAAAAGGTTTTGCCGCAAATGATTAAAAATGGTGGCGGGCAAATTGCTGTTACCTCCAGTATTGTTGGTAAATTTGGATTTCCATACCGGTCGTCGTATTCGGCATCGAAACAAGCTTTACACGGCTTTTTCGAAAGTTTACGGGCCGAGAACGCCAAAAACAAAATTGCCGTTTCGGTTATCATTCCCGGACGTATAAAAACGAATATTTCGGTGAATGCGATCAATAAAGACGGAAAAACTCACGCGCAAATGGATGCCGGCCAAGACGAGGGCATGTCGGCAGAAAAATGCGCAAAAGTGATTTGTAAAAAACTGAAAAAAGAGAAAAAGGAAATATTGGTAGGTGGTTCAGAAGTTATTATGGTACACATCAGACGGTTTTTGCCGCGTTTGTATTATTACATGGCTTCGCGCGTTAAACCACTGTAAATATAAGGATTAAGCAAAATGAAACGAGCATAACAAGAGCGATTTTAATAGTCGGGAGAATGAATATGCGAGTTACCTGCCTACCGCAGGCAGGCATGAGTTACCGTAAAAATCAACAATTGTAAACGAATGAAAGCACAAATAAACGGAATCCAGCAGTTAGGAGTTGGAGTTGAAGATCTTCAGGAAGCATGGAAATGGTATCGCGAACATTTCTCAATGGATATTCGAATGTTTGAAGATGAAGCCACAGCAGAGTTGATGCTGGCACACACAGCAGGAAAAACACGCGACAGAAAAGCTGTTTTGGCACTAAATATGCAAGGTGGTGGAGGTTTTGAAATATGGCAACATACCGGAAAAAAACCTGAGCCCATCAATTTCGAGATTCAACTGGGCGATTTGGGCATTAACATCGGAAAAATAAAAACCGAAAATGTACAGGCAGTTTACGATAAATTCAGTGCTTCAAAGCTAAATCTGCTTACTCCTGTTTCGAAAGATCCGGCCGGCAACGACCATTTTTTTTATGAAAGACATTTACGGAAACATGTGGGAAATAAAAAACCAGGAAGGTGTTTTTCGTAAAAAAGAAAAGTCGTTAACCGGTGGTGTACTGGGAACGGTAATTGGGGTAAAAGATTTGGATACCAGCCTGAAAGTTTACCAGGAGATTCTGCAATACGACGAAGTTGTTTACGATGAAACCGGTGTTTTTGAAGATTACAAAAGTATTCCGGGTGGCGACAAAAAATTCCGTCGCGTTTTGCTTCGTCATTCCGATGTAAAACAAGGCGCTTTTAGTCCTTTCTTCGGGCAATCGGTTATCGAGCTGATTCAGGCCTTTGATTACGAGCCCCGAGATATTTACGAAGGAAGAATATGGGGCGATCCGGGTTTTATTCACCTTTGTTTCGACATTAACGGTATGGACCAATTCCGCGAAAAGGCAAAAGCAATTGGTTATCCGTTTACCGTCGACAGTGCAAAAGCGATGGAATCATTCGATATGGGCGAAGCTGCCGGAAATTTTGCCTATATACAGGCCCCCGAAGGAACATTGATCGAATTTGTTGAAACACATAAAATACCGATTGTCAAAAAAATTGGCTGGTACATCGACCTTCGTAAACGAGGCTACCACCCGCTTCCGAAATGGATTATGAATATGTTTCGTTTTATGCGGGTGAAAGACAAAAAGTAGTCAAATAACAGGACTTTTTTAAGGCACTGCTAAATATCATAAACTACAACAATTTCTATTCTTTTATTGAATCAGTAAAATAGAAGTATGGAATCGATAAAGGAAATCTATAAAATAGGACACGGCCCATCAAGCAGTCACACCATGGGACCGAAAAAAGCTGCAGAAAGGTTTCTGGCAGAAAACAATGATGCCAACCATTTTGAGGTAACACTGTATGGTAGTTTGGCCGCCACCGGAAAAGGTCACCTTACGGATTATGCAATCGAACAAAGTTTTGGCAAGCGTCAGTTACAAATTAACTGGGAGCCGAAAACCTTTCTAAAAAGACACCCGAATGCGATGTGTTTCAAAGCTTTCGACAAAGCAAATAACCTGTTGAAAGAATGGACCTGCTACAGCATTGGCGGAGGTGCCATTATCGATGATTATACGCAAACCGAAACGGTTGATGTGTACGAACACACCACCATGGCCGAAATACTGAACTGGTGTAACCGCAACGGAAAAAGCTTTTGGGAATACGTGGCCGAGTTTGAAGAACCCGATATTTGGGATTACCTGGAGGAAGTTTGGCACGTAATGTTCGACAGCATTAAGCGCGGCTTAAAAACCGATGGAGTTTTACCCGGAGGTTTAAAACTTCCGCGAAAAGCACAAAGTTTTAATACCAAGGGACGCAATTTTGCCACACCTTTTAAACGACGTTCGCAGTTGTTTTCATACGCACTGGCGGTAATGGAAGAAAATGCTTCGGGAGGTAAGATTGTGGCAGCTCCAACGTGCGGAGCAAGCGGCGTAATGCCTGCAATCCTAAAGTATTTCCAAAAAATTCATAATACCGATAAGAAAAGTATAATCAGGGCATTAGCTACCGCAGGAATCATCGGTAATCTGGTAAAAACAAATGCATCAATTTCAGGAGCAGAAGTAGGTTGCCAGGGCGAAGTAGGAACAGCCTGTGCGATGGCTTCAGGCGCTGCAACACAAATGATGGGCGGCACCATTTATCAAATCGAGTATTCGGCAGAAATGGGCCTCGAGCATCATTTGGGATTGACTTGCGATCCGGTGGCCGGGCTGGTACAAATACCTTGTATAGAACGAAATGCATTTGCTGCCGAACGGGCCGTATCGCACAATAATTATGCTTTACTTACCGATGGGCGCCACCGCATTAGTTTCGATGAAGTGGTGGAAACCATGTATAAAACAGGAATTGACTTACAAAGTAAGTATCGTGAAACATCGGAAGGCGGACTGGCAATTTTTGATGCTTTGCCAAACTGCTGATTCGTTAAAGAATTCATAAAGTCGTCATTCCGAATTTATTTCGGAATCTTTTTGAAATAGTTGGATGCTGAACCAAGTTCAGCATGACGATTTATGCTGTGAAAAGCTGGATATTAATGAAGACGAGCTTGATAGTTTTCTATCGGCAACTCAATCTCAACCACATCACCTTGTTTCCATTTTTTGGCAATTACACAGTAACTGCCTGGCTGCGTGAAATATTTCACCTTTTTTACGACCACACTCGTTCCCTCGGCCCATTCCGGAATTCGAATGTACAACTCTATGTAACTATTTTCAGCATTGTCGAAATGTAAGCGTACACTTCCCGACTCCGGATAAGTGGTTTCCTGCCGAAAAGTAACCTCGCCGCCAAGCGAATGCTGGTAGTTTATTTCAACCGGATTGAACAGGTTAACGTAAATGTGATCACCATTTTTTGTCAGCACAAAAGGTTCGATGTAGTTCGCCATATTTTCGTTTGCCGATATTTCTTCCAGTTCCTGTGCATATTTTGCCTCGCCTGTTAATTCAAGTAACAATCCGTTTATTTCTATCCAGGCAGGCAATTCCGGACTATCATAAACGGCCTTTTTTTTAGCTGCATAAAACTGATCGTATTTATCTTTAAACACCTGTAAATCAAAGGCTGAATCTTGTGCATCAAACTGATTCACAAAAGTAAAAAGATTTTCAAAAGGCCCGTAATCATTACCATAGTCTTGTGTTACAGATGTATTGACGGTTGAAATACGTTCCGACTTTTTTACTGGAAATTGATCGTTGTAATTGCATGAAACAAGTACAAAAAACAGAATAATAAAATACAGTTTAGGATTCATTTGTAGTTACTTTTCAGCTCATAAACACGAATCAGTGTGAAGTGTTCAAACAAATGGCAATTAAAAGTTTATTGAAAATTGATTTGTTTTTTAAGAACTAATTTCTATAACTTTGTTACACTCAAATAAAAAGAGAACTAAAAATGAATAGCTCAATAAATATCACCGTTACTGATTACCGACCGTTCTAGGTTGGCCAAGAGAGATTATTCAATTAGTTTATTCATTTATTTCCATAATTTTATCATGTTACGCAAAAGAGTAAATGTTTTGTCTTTACAAAAACTAAAAGACATTGATTTTAAAGAGCTCTGGATTGATGTAAAAGAAGCAATAGGCGGTACAGAGCGCGATTTCACTGAAAGCAGCCTGGGCAAAGCCATTTTTATTTTGGCAGTGCCGATGGTGCTCGAAATGATTATGGAATCGGTATTTGCCGTAGTTGATATATTTTTTGTTTCGAAATTAGGAGCCGATGCAGTAGCAACGGTTGGCCTCACTGAATCGGTAATGACCATTGTTTACGCCATTGGAATGGGATTAAGTGTGGCAACCACAGCGCTCGTTTCGCGAAGAATTGGCGAGAAAAACAACAAGCAAGCCGGTGTTGTGGCGTTTCAGGCTATGATGGTCGGTTTAATATTTTCAGTTTGTTTAGCCATTCCCGGTGTTTTATTTGCCGGCGAATTTTTAAAGCTTATGGGCGCAACCGACTCCATGGCTGCCGAAGGTTACCTTTTCCCTGCCATTATGTTTGGCAGTAATGTGGTAATTATGCTGCTGTTTATTATTAACGCGGTGTTCCGCAGTTCGGGCGACGCAGCCATCTCAATGCGGGTAATGTGGTTGGCTAATATTATCAACATCATTCTCGACCCATTGCTGATTTTTGGCATTGGCCCTTTTCCTGAACTTGGGCTTGCGGGAGCAGCAATTGCCACTACAATCGGGCGTGGACTGGCAGTTTTGTACCAGTTTTACCTTTTGTTTGGCGGGCATCACCGCATTCGGCTTTACTGGCACAGTTTAAAAATCCGTTTCAATGTAATGCTGAAACTCGTGAAAATTTCCGGTGGTGGAATTTTACAAAACCTGATTGCCACTTCGAGCTGGATTTTGCTGGTTCGCATTATTGCCGTTTCAGGACCGGAAGCGTTGGCCGGTTATACCATTGCCATCCGGATAATTATTTTTGCGCTGTTGCCTGCCTGGGGCCTCAGCAACGCTGCTTCAACGCTGGTTGGGCAAAATCTTGGTGCCAATCAACCTGAGCGTGCCGAACGATCGGTTTGGATAACCGGATACGTAAACATGATTTTTATGGGATTTATGGGAATTATACTGGCTGTATTCCCCGAGTTCTGGATAAAATTGTTTATCGGCGAAGCGGCAGTTATTGATAACGGCACACTGGCACTGCGCATAATCAGTTTTGGTTTTCTGTTTTATGCACTTGGAATGGTTCTGATGCAGGGATTTAACGGAAGCGGCGATACGATTACACCTTCAAAAATCAATTTTATCAGCTTTTGGCTCTTCGAGATACCATTGGCCTATTTCCTGGCCATTGTGCTGAATATGGGGTTGTTTGGAGCCAGTATGGCAATTGTAATAGCCGAATCGTTTTTGGCAATCATAGCCTTATATGTGTTCCGCAAAGGCAAATGGAAACAACAAAAAGTGTAAATTTATCTCTTAAGACTCTTTATCATGAAACAACAACTTCCTGTTTCGATTGAAAATTATTCAAAAGAGAATAACATCTCAACCGCTGAACTGGCGCGGGTTATAACGGTGCACAAAGAACGTTACATTATTCAAAGCAGCACATCGGTTTTAAAAGCCGAAATAACCGGTAATATAAGGTTTGGGGCTCAATCTGCCGCCGATTTCCCTACTGTTGGTGATTGGGTACACTTTGTGCCAATGGACGATGACAATGCAATCATTAATGAAGTTCTGCCCCGTTTTTCGAAACTCGAACGCCAGGCTGTTGGCAAACACGGCGATGTGCAGCTTATTGCCGCCAATGTTGATGTAGCGTTTATTGTACAAGCTGTTGGGCACGATTTTAACCCGAACCGTCTGGAAAGATATTTCGCAGTTTGTTATGCCGGAAATATCCAACCGTTTTTGGTACTCTCAAAAACTGATTTGGTTAGTGAAACCGAGTGTAAAACCTTAATGGATGAAGTAAAAAATCGAATCAGGAATATTAAAATAATTGCCATAAGCAATGAAACCAAACAAGGTTTTAACCTTCTGAGAAATGAACTGGAAGCGAGAAAAACCTATTGTTTCCTGGGCTCTTCCGGTGTTGGCAAATCAACAATTATTAATCACCTGCTAAACAGGGAAGCCCTCGAAACCCGGTCGATTAGCGAAAGTACCAGTAAAGGGCGGCATACAACAAGCCATCGCGAATTGTTTGTGCTGGAGAACGATAGCATTGTGATCGACACACCGGGAATGCGCGAGTTGGGAGTAACCGACTCGGCCGATGCACTTGAAATGACCTTTGATGCTATTTCTGATCTGACTTCCGATTGCCGGTTTAGCGATTGCAGCCATACCAACGAAACGGGCTGTGCCGTGTTGGCAGCACTTGAGCGTGGCGAATTAAGCGAAGATGCCTACGAAAACTATTTAAAACTAAAGCGCGAGCAAGAACATTTCAGCAGTACCCTTTACGAAAAACGGCAGCGCGATAAGGAGTTTGGCAAAATGATAAAATCGGTGTTGAAAGAGAAAAAGCGTTCAAAACCAAAATAGTTGATGAACAATAAGTCCCTCTGATTCATTGTTAAACTGAAACCAAAACTTATTTATCGATGAAAAAATTCGCAATTGAGATGAAATGGGCCGTTTTATTTGCTGTTGTTCAGCTGGTCTGGATGCTAGGAGAACGACTTGCCGGCCTTCATGATGAGAACATTGAAAAACACGCCATTGCAACCAACTTCTTCGCCATTGTGGCCATTGCAGTTTATGTGGTTGCCCTGTTCGACAAACGGAAAAATGATTTCAACGGCAAAATGACCTGGATACAGGGATTTATCAGCGGATTGATCATTACTTTGGGAGTTACCATTCTTACTCCCCTCACCCAATACCTTACGGTTGAAGTGATTACTCCACATTATTTCGAAAACATGATTCGCTATGCGGTTGAAAATGGCTTGCAAACGCAGGAAGAGGCAGCAAGTTATTTCAACCTGCAAAGCTATATGCTACAAAGTATTCTTACAGCACCAATTATGGGACTGGCAACCTCGGCAATTATTGCCATTTTCACCCGAAAAAAATAAGTGGCTATGCCAGGTGCAAAAACAGTTGACGAGTATATTTTAACTGCCCGATCAAGGCAGGATATTTTGATGATACTGCGTGATTTGCTAAGATCTACGGAACTATCGGAAACTATAAAATGGGGTGCGCCGTGTTACACTATTAATGGAAAAAATGTAATCGGGCTCGGTGTTTTTAAAGAACACGTGGCTATTTGGTTCTTTCAGGGTGCGCTGTTAAAAGACGAAGCAAAAGTGCTTTTTAATGCACAAAACGATAAAACCAAAGCATTGCGTCAGTGGCGCTTTGTAACGGTCGACGATCTTGATGCAGAAATGATTATTGCTTATGCAAACGAAGCTATTTCCAACGAAAAGCAAAACAAAAGGGTAAAAATCATCCGAAATAAAAAGTTAATTATTCCGCCCGAATTGAAAGAAGCCTTAAACCAGGATAATCATCTGAAGCTTTCATTTCAGGAATTTTCGCCGGGCAAACAACGCGAATTTGCCAATTATATCGCACAGGCAAAACAGGTAAAAACCAAACAATCGAGGTTGAATAAGATTATCCCAATGATTAATAATAACATCGGTTTAAACGATAAATACCGCAATTATTAAGGCTTATTAAGAATTGTTTCTAATTTCATCAGATCAAAATTTGATGAATAATGAAATTACAGTTTTTCCTAATATTTTTGTTTATAACCGGTCAGCTTTCTGCGCAATCCTCAAAACTTAGCTTCGATGAAAAGAAAGCCGAATACCTTTATCATTTTGCTTACGAGTGTATCGACCAGGAATACCCGAATAAAACCGGGCATGTTTTGGGCGACGACAGTTACCTTCAGCCTCCGCGAGTAATGCACCCTGCTTTTTATGGTTGTTTCGATTGGCATTCGTCGGTGCACGGGCACTGGACTTTGGTGAAAATTTTAACTGAATTTCCGGATTTCAAGTACCGTGATGAGATCATTAAAAAGCTCAAGAAAAATATTACCGAAGCAAATATTCTCCAGGAAGTTGCTTATTTCGACGATAAGCACAACACCACCTACGAACGCACTTACGGTTGGGCCTGGTTGTTAAAACTTGATGAAGCTTTGCGCGAATGGAATGATCCGGTAGCACTTGAATTACAGGCAAACCTGTCGCCACTGGTTGATTTGCTGTCGGATAAATTTGGTGAATTTCTCGACAAACTGATTTACCCTATACGAATTGGCGAACACTGCAATATTGCCTTCGGAATGTCGTTTGCCTACGACTGGGCAAAAAAATACGATACGGCACTGGCCATTCAAATTGAACGGAAAGCAAAAGAGTATTACGCTTCCGATTGTGATTGTCCGCTGACCTGGGAACCGGGCGGTTTCGATTTTCTTTCGCCTTGCCTGCAGGAAGCTTCGATAATGCTAAAAGTATTACCAGAAAAAGAGTTTGAAGAGTGGCTAAAAAAGTTTCTTCCAAAGTTTGAAAAACATCATGAAAAGTTTCTTGAGATTGCAACTGTTACCGACCGCAGCGATGGCAAACTTGCCCACCTCGATGGCTTAAACTTCAGCCGTGCCTGGTGCTTATACGAAATGGGTTACGCCTTAAATAACCAGCGACTAATTGATTTTGCCGACGCCCATTTTAATTACAGTTACGAAAAAATGGATTCGGGCGAATATGCCGGAGCACACTGGCTGGCATCCTTTGCCACCTACGCATTAATAAAAAGTCACAATAAATAGGTTCGGAGCTCAACTCACTCGATAATGAATATTACAAAATTTTGCTGCCTGCTGCTATTTTGGGGCAACGTTGTATTTTCGTCTGCCCAAAATCACCAATCTCGTTTTGAGAAGATTGATGTACAACACCACAAGTTCGAAATCCATTTAAACGATACAACAAACCAGATAGAAGGAGTTGCTACCATCTCAATTAAATTTCTAAAAGCCGGTAACGATATCACACTCGATTTAGTTGAGAATTCCGGCGACTACGGAATGCTGGTTCATATGGTAAAAAAGGAAGACATTGAACTTGACTTTAAGCAAGCACACAATAAGCTTGTAATTCTTTTAAACGAACAGGCACAAGCGGGCGATATTCTCGATTTTACCATTGGCTATTCCGGCGTTCCTGCCGATGGCTTGATCATATCAGAGAATCGCTATGGAGATCGTACATTTTTTGGCGACAACTGGCCCAATCGCGCCCAAAACTGGCTCCCGTGTGTCGATCATCCTTCTGATAAAGCTACTTTAGAGTTCCTTGTTTATGCTCCGGCGCATTACGAGGTTATCTCAAACGGAAAGCTCGTGGAGAAAAAACAACTTGACGATGCAGTTGAATTTACCCACTGGAAAGAAGATGTGCCGCTGGCTACCAAATTAATGGTAATTGGAGCTGCCGATTTTGCGATTGGAAACAAGCAGGAATTTCAGGGCATACCGGTGAGTTCGTGGGTATTTGAACAGAACAAAACAAAAGGATTTGAGAATTATCAATACGGCACAAAGGCATTGGAGTACTTTTCTGAATTGATTGGTTCCTACTCCTACGAAAAGCTGGCGCATGTACAATCAAAAACACGTTACGGCGGAATGGAAAACGCCAGCTGTATTTTTTACCATGAAAATTCGGCCATAAGCGATCGTATTCCGGAACAGCTGTTTGCACACGAAGTGGCTCATCAGTGGTTTGGAAATTCCGTTACCGAGCAAAACTGGCATCATGTGTGGCTCAGCGAAGGATTTGCTACCTACCTCACGCATCTTTATGTACAGCACTTTTATGGCGACGAACAATTTAATGATGGACTGAAATATGATCGTGAGCGCGTTATTGCATTCTCAAAACAAAAATACATTCCGGTAATCGATACAACTGTTCAGGAATATACCCGCCTATTAAATGCCAATACGTACGAAAAAGCCGGCTGGTTTTTACACATGTTACGAAATAAATTGGGCGACGACACTTTCTTTAAAGGATTACAAGAATATTATCACGATTTCAGAAACAAAACCGCTTTGACAAAAGATTTTCAATCGCTTATGGAATCTGTTTCGGGTAAAGATCTTGATCGTTTTTTTCATCAGTGGTTATGGAGTGCCGGACATCCGGTACTTAAAGTTTCGTGGGGAACAGAAACCACCGGGAAACAAATAGACAACCAGGAAATTCTGATTCAACAAAGGGGCAAGCAACTTTTCAGTTTCCCGCTGGAAATGAATATTCTTTATGAAGATGGTTCGGTGGATCTCGTAACCGTAATGATCGAAAAAACAAAAAGAACACAGCAATTTCAGGCAAGAACAACTTCCGGGATTAAAGATATTTTCATTGATCCGAATGTGAAATTGCTTTATGAACTAGCTCAATAAAGAGGATTATTTTATTCTGCAGCCCAAAATAAGGGCATAAAAAAAGTCCTGACGAAACCGTCAGGACTTACAATGTATTTCACCTAAATAATAAAGTCTTTATTTTACTTTTTCTACGATTGCTTTGAACGCCTCAGGTTGGTTCATCGCCAAGTCGGCTAAAACTTTCCTGTTAATTTCAATGTCGTTCTTTTTCAACAATCCCATGAATTGTGAATACGACATTCCTTCCAATCGCGTTGCAGCGTTAATACGCTGAATCCACAATGCACGGAATGTTCTTTTTTTCGCTTTTCTATCGCGGTACGCAAACTGTTGACCTTTTTCCCAGGTATTTTTTGCAACCGTCCAAACGTTACTACGCGAACCGAAATAACCTCTAGTTTTTTTCAGTAATTTTTTTCTTCGGGCGCGTGATGCTACATGATTTACACTTCTTGGCATACTTTTTACTTTTTTGATAATCGGCGGTCTCCGTCAACCAACGGAAATACTTTAAAGCACAATTATCAGGTTTTTAACTTTTTTTACCTCTCTCAATTAAAAGGTTTAATGTAAGTCCGTCAACCGACGGATTACTTCATGCACAACAAAAGTTTTACGTTGCTTTCGTTTGTCTTATCGATTGTTGTCCAATAAGTCAAATTACGCTTACGTTTTGTACTTTTTTTAGTCAAAATGTGACTTTTGTAGGCGTGCTTCCTTTTAATTTTACCACTTCCGGTTAATCTAAAACGTTTTTTAGCACCGGAGTTCGTTTTCATTTTTGGCATAATTCCTACTAATTAAAATGTTATCAAAGAACTTTATTATATATGGTTTAACACCAAAAAACAAGTTTCGTTAACCGAAACCTATTTCTTTTTAGGTGAAATAAACATTGTCATTCGTTTTCCTTCCAATTTTGGCATTTGTTCAACGCTTCCCCATTCTTCCAATGCTGTTGCCAGTCTCAGCAACAGAATTTCGCCCTGGTCTTTAAATAAGATCGAACGTCCTTTAAAGAATACAAACGCTTTCACTTTTGCGCCTTCCTGAAGGAATTTTTCGGCATGTTTCAGTTTAAACTGAAAGTCATGCTCATCAGTTTGCGGACCAAAACGTATTTCTTTTACCACAACTTTTGTGGTTTTTGCTTTCATCTCCTTTTGTTTCTTTTTCTGCTGATAAAGAAACTTCGAGTAATCAATAATTTTACAAACCGGTGGATCGGCTTTTGGCGAAATTTCTACCAAATCCAATTCCATCTCGTCTGCTAATTTTAGTGCATCACGTAAGGGGTAAACACCTTGTTCTTCGATGTTATCACCCACTAAACGTACTTGTGGCACCCTGATCTTGTGATTTATCCGGTGTTGCGGTTCCTGCTCTCTTCGGGGCTGGAATTTTCTTCTCGGACCTCTTCTTTTAATAGCTATAATGCGTTCCTCCTTAAGTTAGTTATATAATCCTGATAATTGATCTCTTACTTCTTTATTAATAAATTCAGCGAATTCCTCTAGTGTCATTGTTCCTTTATCACCTTCGCCTTGCCGGCGTACAGCAACCGAGTCAGATTCTGCTTCTTTTTCTCCTACGATCAAAAGATAAGGAATTCGTTTTAATTCGTTGTCGCGTATCTTCCTACCAATCTTTTCGTTACGATCGTCAACGACGGTGCGAATATCGGAAATATTTAGAAAATCTGAAACTTTTTTAGCATAATCGTTATACTTTTCGCTAATAGGTAACACTACCACCTGCTCTGGTGTAAGCCACAACGGAAACTTACCTGCAGTGTGCTCAATTAACACGGCCACAAAACGTTCCATCGAACCGAACGGTGCGCGGTGAATCATTACCGGACGGTGACGGTTATCATCAGCGCCAATATATTCCAACTCGAAACGTTCGGGCAGGTTATAATCCACCTGGATAGTTCCCAGCTGCCAGCTACGTCCTAAAGCGTCTTTAATCATAAAGTCGAGTTTTGGACCGTAAAATGCAGCTTCACCCAGTTCGGTAACCGTATTTAAACCTTTTTCTTCGCAGGCTTCAATAATTGCCTCTTCAGCCTTGTCCCAGTTTTCCGGCGATCCGATATACTTTTCGGGTTTATTCGGGTCGCGCAACGAAATTTGTGCAGTATAATTTTCAAAGTTCAATGCTTTGAAAATGATGAAAATAATATCGATTACTTTCTTAAACTCATCTTTCAACTGATCCGGGCGACAGAAAATATGCGCATCGTCCTGCGTAAAACTTCGTACACGTGTTAAACCGTGCAACTCGCCACTTTGTTCATAACGATAAACCGTACCAAACTCGGCCATACGCACCGGAAGGTCTTTGTATGAACGTGGCCATGCTTTGTAAATCTCGCAGTGGTGCGGACAGTTCATCGGCTTCAACAGATACTCCTCGCCTTCTGCCGGTGTACTTATCGGCTGAAAAGAGTCTTGTCCGTACTTTTGAAAGTGACCTGAAGTTTTATACAACTTCACATCGCCAATATGTGGTGTCATCACCTGCTCGTAACCGTATTTCTTTTGTACCTTTTTCAGGAAATTCTCCAGCTGTTCGCGCAATTGCGCACCTTTTGGCAACCACAACGGCAAGCCTTGTCCAACGGCTTCAGAAAAGGCAAACAATTGCATTTCCTTACCGATTTTACGGTGGTCGCGCTTTTTGGCTTCCTCAAGCATTTGCAGGTACTCCTCAAGCATTTTTGCTTTTGGGAAAGTAACACCGTAAACACGGGTAAGCATTTTATTTTTTCGTCGCCACGCCAGTAAGCACCCGCAATCGCCGTTAATTTAATGGCTTTAATATAGCTGGTGTTGGGCAAGTGTGGGCCACGGCATAAGTCAGTAAAATTTCCCTGATTGTACAGGGTTATGGTTCCGTCTTCCAGTTCGCTTATCAACTCCTGCTTTAGCTCATCGTTTTTATCGGTGAACATAGCCAGAGCATCTTCTTTCGAAATATCAGAGCGAACAATATCGTTTTTCTGACGTGCCAACTCAAGCATTTTCTGCTCGATTTTTTGCAGGTCATTTTCCGAAAGCACTTTTCCTTCCGGAAGATCGATATCGTAGTAAAATCCTGTGTCAACAGTTGGCCCGATACCAAATTTGGTACCCGGAAAATAAGCTTCAATAGCTTCAGCCATTAAGTGAGCTGATGAGTGCCAGAAAGTCTCTTTTCCTTCTCTGTCGTCCCACGTGTGCAGTTTTATGTTGGCATCGTGGTCAATTTTCCGCGATAAATCCCAAACTTCGCCGTCAACCGAAATCGACAGCACATCCTTTGCCAGACGGTTCGAGATCGATTTGGCAATCTCTAAACCATTAACAGGCTCCGCAAACTCGCGCACACTGTTGTCAGGAAGTGTAATTTTTATCATTTTACTGTTACTATTTTTTGTTTCAATATTACTATTGAAATCTATCTGTTATTTTAAATCTTGTAATTCAAATGCAGTCAGAAGTTTTTGAATTAAAAACCTTCATTTCCAAACCTAAATCACTTTTGCGCGGCAAAGATAATCAATCCATTGATACTAGAAAGAATCGAGCGCCTGCATGTTAGGCAATTGTAACGTTTTTTCAACACTCAGTTGTTAAATTACAAATCTATTAAAAGTTACCAACTTCTGATTAACGCTGCCGGGGTTCAGGAACAGTTGCTATACTTATTGATTTACAGCTCTTTTACATGCAAAACAAACCACTTGGGTTAATGCCAGCTTATTATTTCCGGTGCTATTTTAATTTTTTGCAATAGCGAACAATACGAATTAAGAGATATTTTTTCGAAATAAGAGGAATCAAGTTATGAAAGACTGTTTTCGTTGAAAATTTTACGAAACAAGATGGATGAAATTAATTTGCGATTTCTGATATTCTTTAAATGTCATTAAACATTCGATAAACATTTTTCTATTTTTGCTCACACACAAAAGAAATAACATGAAGAAACTGCTTATTTTACTGGTCATATTTCTGACTACTTTTTCGGTAAAGGCACAACAGCCGCAAAAAATTACATTAGAAGAAATTTTACAAAAAGGCACTTTTCGGGCACAATCGGTTTACGGCCTGCGCTCGATGAACGATGGCATCCATTACACTACCCTGGAAAAACAAACCCAGATAGTTAAATACAGCTACCAAACCGGTGAAGAAATTGAGGTACTTTTTGATATTACCAAGGTTAAGGATGCCCCTATTTCTTCCTTTTCGGCCTACGAATTCAGTAACGATGAAACAAAAATATTGCTGACAACCGAGCGCAAACCGATTTACCGACGCTCTTATACTGCTGAATTTTATGTATGGAATTCGGTTACCGAAGAACTTACCCAATTATCAGATAAAGGGGCACAGCAACTGGCAACTTTTTCGCCCGATGGAAATTACGTGGCCTATGTGCGCGACAACAATATCGTCATCAAAAACCTGAAATTTGGAAGCACTCACCAGGCAACAAAAGACGGTAAGTTTAACGAGATAATCAACGGAGCTCCCGACTGGGTTTACGAAGAAGAATTTGGCTTTAACAAAGCATTTTGGTGGTCGCCCGACAGCAAATTTCTGGCTTACATTCGTTTTGACGAAACCGAAGTACGCGAGTTTTCAATGCCGATGTATGCCGGAGCGGCGCCAACACTCAACAACAATAAATTGTATCCCGGAGAATACACCTTTAAATACCCGAAAGCCGGTGAAGCGAACTCGAAGGTAGAAGTTTATTCGTACGAAGTGAAAACAAAAATTGCCATTAAAGTTGACATTGGCGAAAAATCGGATATTTATGTTCCGCGTTTAAACTGGACACCCGACGACAACGAATTGGTGGTAATGCGTTTAAATCGTCATCAAAACCAAATTGATATTTTATATGCCAATCCTTACACAGGCGACTCGCGCAACTTCCTGACAGAGAAAAACGACCGCTACATTGCCGAGGATTTCCTCGATGCTTTTACTTATCTTCCAGACGGGAGTTTTGTTGTACAAAGCGAACGTGATGGCTGGTCGCATTTGTACCTCTACGACAAACAGGGCTTCGAAATTGCCCAACTTACCGAAGGCGAATTCGATGTAACCGACTTTTATGGCTACGATGCCGAAAAAGAACTATACTACTATCAGGCGGCGGCCGAATCGCCATTGCGCCGCGAGGTTTACTACATTAGCCAGGATAAAGAAGAGAAAGGAAAACTATCGACATTAGAAGGAACAAACCGTGCTGTATTCAGTACCAACTTTAAATACTACATTAACTATTACAGCAGCGCAAAAGTGCCGAATTACATCACTTTGCACGACAATAAAAAAGGCGAACAAATCCGCTTTCTGCAGGACAATACGGTGCTGAAAAACACGATTAAGAGTTTGCAAATTCCACAAAAGGAGTTTTTCACGTTTACCACCTCTGAAGGCGTTGAGTTGAATGGCTGGATGTTAAAGCCAACCGATTTTGATGATTCGAAAAAATACCCGGTTTTAATGACACAGTACAGTGGTCCGAATTCGCAAAGTGTTACCGACTCGTGGGGTGGCATTAGCTGGAACGAATACCTGGCACAGGAAGGTTTTGTGGTGGTTTGTGTCGATGGGCGTGGAACTGCTGCCCGTGGCGAAGATTTTAGGAAAGCAACCTACATGCAGCTGGGAAAATACGAATCGGACGACCAGGTGGAAGCAGCGAAATACTTAACTACCCTGCCCTATGTCGATGCTGAAAACATTTCGATTTTCGGGTGGAGCTACGGTGGTTTTATGACATTGCTAACGCTTGAAAAAGGTGGAGACCTGTTTAAAGCCGGTATTGCAGTTGCTCCGGTAACCAGCTGGCGTTTTTACGACACGGTTTATACCGAACGTTTTATGCGCACTCCGGAAGAAAACCCGGAAGGCTACGACGATAATTCGCCGCTTTCGTACGCAGGAGACATAAAAGGAAACTTATTGATTGTACATGGAACTGCCGACGACAATGTGCATGCACAAAACACTTATGAAATGACCGAAAAAATGGTGCAGGCGGGCGTACAGTTCGAAATGGCAATGTACACCAACCGCAACCACGGAATACGGGGTGGCAACACAAGTATGCATTTGTACACCAAAATGGTAAATTTCCTGAAAGATAATTTGATGGAGTAATAAATCGGAAATACAAGTAAAAATAAAGGCTGTCCAATTTAACTTTTTTGGACAGCCTTTTATTTTTATCCCAATTGTGCGTTAAAAGCTGTATTGAATTTTAAAGATTACAATCCCGAAATCCTCTGGGAGTTAAAATGTTTTGCATCAAAGACACTAAAGCGTTTCTGTTTTTAAAATGGCTTTTTCAATGATCACATAAGCTACAATCGAACTCACAACACTGTTTACCGGTGCTACACCGGGCAAATAAGTTGCGGCCAAAACGCCAATTCCCCAGGCAACTACTGCCGACCAGCGGAAATTACGAATTTTCCGTTCTGCAAAATCAATGTATTTTGCTTTATGAACGATGAAGAAGTCGGCAATCAACACTCCACCAATCGAAGGCAACATAGAATTCAGCACATTCAAGAATCCCACAAAATTGTTGTATAAATAAATTGCCAGTAGCGTACCGATGATTCCATTCACAATCACCATGATCTTTTTGGGTAAACGGGTGATGTTCGAGAATCCCAGCCCCGATGCATAAAGCGCATTGTCGTTGGTAGTCCAGATGTTTAATCCCAGAACAATCATCGCCCAAACAATCATCCCCTGGTTCACCAAAACATCACTGATATCCGATTGCTGATAAAAGGCAGATCCAACAGCGCCAAAGAAAAACATCAGCGAGTTACCCAGAAAAAAGGCAATCAGCGTAGTGGATACCGCAATTTTGCTGTTTTTGGAGAAACGGGTAAAATCGGGTGTTAAAGTTCCGCCACTAATAAACGAAGCCACACAGATTCCAATCGCTGTATAAAGCGTCATCGGATTTTCAGGAACAACATCAAACCAGGCAGCTGTTCCGCCAAAATCGCCAAAGGCTTTTCCCACCGATGTCAACCCCAACACGGTAATCGCAGGCACGGCCACAAAGCTAAGCGCAGTAAGTGCCTTGATCCCAAACCATGCCGTAGCTGTCATTATTATTCCCGAAACGGCAACAATCATGTAAATATTTAAGCCGGTGACTTTTTGTACCGGAATGGCAAACATGGCCACTCCAACGCCAAACCATCCCACTTGGGTAATTCCCAGCAAGAACGAAGGGAGAATCGATCCTCTTTCGCCAAATGAGTACCGCGCCAGCAAGTGTGTCGATAAACCCGTTCTGGAAGCAGTATAAGCAAGCAAACCTGTATAAATTCCCAATATCAGGTTTCCGACCAAAATGGCGGTTATAAATTTCGACGCAGTTAAGCCAGCACCCAGTTTTCCTCCGGCCCACATACTGGCCGAGAAAAAGGTAAAGCCCAGCATTACTACAAGCATTACCCAAAATCCTTTTTTACTGTTGCTCTCAACTGCCGATAACGAAAAATCGTGATCGTGATGCGATGGTTTTTCCATTGTTAGTTTTTTATAAGTTGATTTTTAAGAATTTGCAATGCTTTTTAGTTTCGTGAGTTGAGCTGAAGCCAGTTCTTCCAGATCAACCGCTCCAAACTTACTGCAGTCGAGATTCGGTACACGCTCTCCCACTTGTTGTTCAAAGGTTCGGCCTCGACGGGCCATGGTATGCACCTGTCCCCAGTATTCGATCACATCTTCGAGGTATTCGGGTAACCAAAACGCGCGTGAACCGGCATCGTAAATCACACAGCGTTCCATCGGAAAAGCCGGATTTTCATACTGGCTTTCAACAAACTCGGGGGCCATCAGCGCTTCGCGTTTTACCAAATCGGTTCCGGTAAGTTTAATGGTTAAAGGCGTTGAAACGGTAGGCACCGTAAAACGTCCTTCGATATAGCACAAGGTGGTGGATTGATATCCTTTAAACTTCGCACGACAAAGTGCATCCACATTCTCCAGGATCTCCTCGGTTCGTTTCCCTCCATAGGTAAAAAACAGGATCGATTCGATGTTCGTATTGTTGATTTCGGCTTGTTTTACCAGGGCTTCCAACCCAAACTCGAGGCTGGTGCCGGTTGCAACCACATCGCCAATTACAATTTGCGCCGATTGCGGCATATAAACCTTTTGGTAGTCGCTTTCGATAATGTGCCACTCTTCCGAATCGGGATTAATACGGGCCCGCTGGGCACTGATAAACGACGAACCGTGTAAATTCCAGTCGAACGCGTCGGCGATGGCTTCGCGCAAACCAAAATTCAGTCCGCCCCGCAAAATATTAAACACTATGGTTTTTCTTTCTTCCAGGCAAATTACCTGTTCTTCCTGCAAACTCTTCATCGCCATCGAACACGCCTTGCGCAGCTTGCGGGTATAATTTACCCCCATTACCGTGGTATCGTTGCAAATGGCGCGCGTTTCAGCGTTGGAAATCACCAGTCGGTTTACACTCGTCTTCCCCTCCTCTTCAATTTTGTAGATTGAACAGTCGTTTCTCTTTGAAATTCTATTCAGCATTTCTCTCGTAAATTTTAAAAAATAAATGGGAAAACAAGAGACCGGGATGGTCTCCGGACGTGTCCCCGAAATTCAGGAATGTTCCCCAAATTCCGGATGACAAAAATGACTCTTTTATTCCAAAAGTCAAAAATTAATGTTCAAAAATCTTTCAGATTTAAAATAAGAGTTCTGTTTATTTCGGATAAAAATAACTCAGCGCATATTATGATAATAAATGCCCGGATTTTCCAGAAATCGCAGACAACACGCTGTGCGTTTAGTTTTCTGCGCCGGGCGACACTGAACAGCCATTCTGATGGCAGCAAAAAAAAAGACCGCCCTTTTGAGACAGCCTCTTTTTTTACTTCATATAATTCTGATAAAATTTTGTTTTGTCTTCGTTGCCAAACCGGGCGTAAATATTGGCCAGATAACCGGCATATTCTTTTCCGGGATTCAGCTTCCACAACTTATTTAAATAAGGTAAAGCCTTTTTAAAATCCGCTGTTACCAAATCCAGTTCTTTTAAAAGCGTATTGTAGTTTTTTCGGGTTTTGTTTGCATTGTATTTTGCCATTTCGCGCTCGTAGCGGTTTTGTCCGGCCCAGTAGTATTTTTTGGCATTCCATTCCAAGGCCTCCAAATGCTCCGGATTTTTACCCAGCAAAACGTCAGCCAGACTATCGCAAACCGCTTCGTTTTCCAGCGCCTTGTTCACTTCGAAGTAATGATCGAGGTTTTCCTCCTTATTTTTCGAGGCACCATCCATTTTGCTCCATACTTCCAGCGCTTTATCGTTTGCATCAATTTCGGTGTAAATAGCCAGTAAACGCGCATTTACTTCGTTATTATCGCTTCCGTAATTTTCGGTGATGTACTCCAGCGCCGACAATTCTTTCGATAAATTATCCTGTTGCTGGTAAATGGCTGCCAGTGTTTGATACATATCAGCATCGGCATAATTTTTATAACGTGCCTGATCGAACCAACTGATAGCCTGCGCAGCGTTGCCCGCTTTGAATGCCGTTTTTGCCGCCTGAGCAAAATCGGCTCCCGCCACCTCTTCAATTGCTGTTGTTTCGAAATAACTCGTCCAGGCTGTTAGCGCCTGCGAATAATTTCCTGTTGCTTCAAAATTTGTTGCTTCTGTTTTTGGGGTGGTCAGTACTTTTGGTGCCCCGCACGACACCAGAAAAACAGCCATCGCGGCTCCCCATAATAATTTCTTTTTCGCCATATTTTATAATTTCGTGGGCCAAAACTAAATAAATTATCGGGAAACACCTTTTATGTGCAGGTATAGCTAAGAATCGTTAACCAGATTTAATTAAAAGCTGTCTGACTGTCAGGGAAATCTGCTTAATCGTCTTTCTTCTCCTCAATATTTTTGTTGATGTTCTGAAGGATTTCATCCTGTTGTACAGGACTATAAATTACCTTCCAAAAGTATTGAAAAACTCATCAGTATCTTTCATTTCCTGTAATCCCAAAATCCAGCAAACTTCGCAAAGATCTGAGAAGTCAAGTCCTCCACTTGCAACAGCTTCATTGTTGTATCGTCCGTTTTTGCCGTTGTATTTTAAGCCTATTTCAACGGCCAGTTCCCACAGGTTGATAAGATCAGTATCTTTTACTTTTGTTTGCCAATCGTTGTAGCCGGGCGTTCGAAATCCGGGCGTTCCGTTTCCCACTGCATTCCCATCCGGAATTTTATGGTAATTGCTGTTCGCTTTCACGTATGCCAGGCTGTTGGCCGATGTTACTTTTTCATTCCAATCGCTGTGTTGGACGATATGAATGCGTTCGGAAGTATTAATTTCGGGCGCATCGTTTTGAATAGCCTTTATTAACGCCGCCGAAAAATCGGACTGACCGGCTTCAGCAATCCATACATTTCCTCCATTTTGCAAACATTCGAGTGTTATATTTTTCATCTTCACAATTGCCTTTGGGCGGTTTGTATGTGCATCGATCCAATTATCCCTAAAAGCCTGTTGAAAAAGCTCGTTTGGCGGCACATATAAACCTTCCTGAATGCCGTATGTTCCGGCAACTGCAAAGTAATTTATTGCACTGAAATCAGGACACGAAAGCAAGGTTTTAAAAGCTGCGGCCGAATGAATATCATCTACATCGGTTTTGCAATCAAACTGCATCACCAGCAAGTCCTTTTCGGCATTAAAACGTTTTTCCTTTTCCGGTTTGTTAGCCCATGAAAAACAAAAAGCTGAAAGGGTTAAGAAAATAAAAATGCAGGTCTGTTTCATCTATTATTTTTTTTTGATTTCTGGTTGCTTATTTGGTTCTTTGATAAAGCTACTCAATAAATAAAAACCGACATCGGTTTTGAACAAAAATAATAACAGTACATTATTGTTAATACACAATGTGTTGTTGTATTAAACGCTTTAAAATGAATGGAAAAAATAAACACGGTATTTCTTTTTGGAATTAAAATTGACGAGCCTGTTGTAACGCTCACCGACCTCCTTGTTTCGGTGTTATGTTTCATATTTGCCTACAAAATCCACAATAATAACCGGTCTGAAAAAGTATTTACCTATTTCAAACTTTATTTCCTGATTATGGGAATAGCCACCGCTTTGGGCGGCCTGATCGGTCATGCCTTCCTGTACAAATTAAACTTCTACTGGAAATTACCGGGATGGATAACCAGTATGTTCGCTATAATGTTTGTTGAACGGGCAGCAATCGAACACACTCGTATTCAGCTCTCAAAACAGATTGTTAAAATTTTGAGCATTCTGAATATTATTGAGTTCCTGACTTTTTTAACCTTAACGATCATTACCCTCAATTTCTTTTATGTTGAATTTCATTCGGGTTACGGATTAATGTTTGTTGTGCTCTCGCTGGAAGGATTTTTATACGTAAAAACACGTAATAAATCCAGCAAGTTTATTCTTATTGGAGTTGCTTTTGCAGCAGTTGCAGCTCTGTTTTTCATGAATGATATATCCATACACCAGTGGTTTAACCACATTGCTGCAAGCCATGTTTTAATGGCCGTTGCAGCCTGGTTTTTCTATATTGGTGCCAGCAAAATCAACATGAAAACAAGTCTGAAATAAGGTCCACTCCCAAGAAAATCACATTTAGCTGTAACACTTCTCTGATTTGGCAGTCTTATAAAAAAACCAATTCAATGAAAGTTGCAGCTGTCTTCGGGTTATTATTCCTTTTTTGCACAATATCAGCCCAGGAGAAACGAACTTACAAAGCTACAACCTTCAATAATCTGGATATTACAATTAACGGCGTTTTTGATGAACCGGAATGGCAAAATGCCAACTGGGAAAACGACTTTATACAGCATGAACCTAACGAAGGCGAAGCGCCAACCCGCCAAACAGAATACGCCATTTTATACGATGCCAACAACCTTTATGTGGCAATTCACTCGTTCGACGATCCGGACAGTATTTCAATGCGAATGACACGACGCGATGAAACGGATGGCGACCTGGCAGGCGTTTACATCGACTCGTATTTTGACAAACGAACCTCGTTTGCATTTATCGTTTCAGCAGCCGGAGTACGCTCGGATATGGTGAATACCAACGATGGCGATAACGAAGACGACACCTGGGACCCGATCTGGTATGCAAAAACAGCCGTTACAAAAAATGGCTGGAATGCCGAAATGCGCATTCCTCTCACCCAACTTAGGTTTGACGAAAACGAAGAACAGATTTGGGGACTGAATGTATTACGCTATATTTTTAGGGAAGACGAACTTTCGTCGTGGCAAGCTATGAAACGTGAAACGGCCGGTTTTACCTCGCAGTTTGGCATTTTGCGAGGCATTGAAAATATAAAGCCGCAAAACTCGCTGAATGTTACGCCGTATATGGTTGCCCGTACCGAACGTTTTGAAAAAGAACCTGAAAATCCATTTCTGAAATCAGGAAAATCAAATGGTTTTGATGCCGGTTTAGATGCCAAAATCGGCCTCACCAATTACCTTACCATGGACCTCACCATTAATCCGGATTTTGGCCAGGTTGAAGCTGATCCGTCGCAGGTAAACCTGAGTACTTACGAAACTTTTTTCAGAGAAAAACGCCCGTTTTTTATCGAGGGAAACAATATCCTGTCGTACAAACTTGCTTTTGGCGACGGAGATCAATCGGCCAATAACCTGTTTTACTCGCGCCGAATCGGACGCCGTCCCAATCATTCGCCCGATTTGGCGGATGATGAATATGCCGATCTGCCCGATTTTACCCGAATATTGGGTGCAGCAAAAATAACCGGCAAAACAAAAAGCGGCTGGTCGATTGGTGTAATTGAAAGTGTTACTGCCAGAGAAGAAGCTGAAATCAGAGGACTATCAGGTAACAAAACCGAAGCGGTTGAGCCTTTAACCAACTATTTCGTAAGCAGAGTTCAAAAGGATTTTAACGAGGGAAATACCTATATCGGAGGAATGCTTACCGCTGTGAACCGAAATATAAATGATGAACATCTTGAATTTCTGCACAAAAGCGCTTACACCGGTGGAGTTGATGTTGTACACAAATGGCACAACAAAGACTGGTTTGTAGATGCCGGAGTATATTTTAGCCGTGTTGAAGGTAGCGAAGAAGCGATTCTTAACACGCAAACTTCCTATTCGCGAACCTATCAGCGCCCTGATGCCGATTACGTAACACTCGATTCAACACGAACTTCGCTTGCTGGTACCGGAGGCAAATTCACCATTGGCAAAACAGGTGGCAAGCTGAAGTTTGCGGGAATTTTTAGCTGGAAATCACCGGGACTGGAAATTAACGACATTGGCTATACACCCGAAGTTGACGACATTACTCAGGCACTTTGGGTAGGCTATCGCTGGTACGAGCCTTTCTCCATTTTCAGAAGTATGGGACTTAATTTTAACCAGTGGACCGATTATGATTTTGGCGGAAACTTATTGGGTGCAGGTGGCAATATTAACGGCAATACACAGTTTAAAAACTTCTGGAATGCCTTTTCGAGTATAAATTTTAATGGCGAACAGCTTTCTCATTCTGCACTACGAGGCGGCCCATCGATGAAAATTTCAGGAAACCACAGTTTTTATACCGGAATATTCTCAAATCCACAAAAGAAGTTTACCTACGGAGCCGACGGTGGAATGAACTGGAGTAACGAAAAAGGCTACTTCTCGAGCAAAAGTTTTGAGGTAGAATTTGGTTATCGCCCGATAAAAGCCATGCAAATTGAAATTAGCCCCGAATATGGCGTAAGCGACAATCAGCTTCAATATATTACGCAGCAAGACCACCTGAACGACACACGCTACATTATGGGAACCATTCAGCGTAAAACGTTCAGCACCTCTGTTCGGATAAACTATAATGTTACGCCCGATTTAACGGTGCAGTTTTGGGGACAGCCTTTTATTGCAACGGGCGATTACAATGCGTTTAAGTATATAACTGATAGTAAGGCTAATGAAATTCACGACAGATTTGCACTCTATTCCAAAGACCAGATTACCTACGATGCACAAAACAGTGTTTACAACATTGATGAAACCTTAAATGGACAAACCGATTATAGTTTTGATAATCCTGATTTTAATGTGAAAGAATTTTTATCAAACCTGGTAGTTCGGTGGGAATATCGTCCCGGCTCGATGATTTACCTGGTGTGGTCGCAAAATCGGGGACGTTACGATAACTGGGGCAAATTTAATTTTGGAGACGATATTACTGATCTCTTTGACGAGAAACCACATAATGTCTTCCTGGTAAAATTTTCGTACCGTATCGGAAGATAACTACTATGCGAAGGATAATAAAACAATCATGATTCTCAGGAATCACCAACAGGAATGAAAGTGAGGTCTAACGACAGCATTTCATAAAAACATTGAGAGTACGAGGCGCATACAGCAGCTGTGCGTTGAATAACTGATTATTTGCGCCTTTGATTTACTTTCTCATCACCCCCGGGTTTTACCCGAGGTTAGTCACATTCTATCCCCTCGGGATATTGACCTGAATTACAAAGTTAAAACGACTTTATTGAGCTGCTATGTCGTAATTGCAAATTTTTCACGACGCTGGAAGCGTCTAATATGAATAACCCGGTGCGTAGCGCCGGGATCAAATAACCAAAGTAAAATCGTCTGGCGAAGAAAGCAGATCGAAGCCAGATGGTTCTCCCGGACGAAACTCAAAAGGCAATACACATAAAAAAATGGGGACTTTCAGAAAAAAGGCCGTTTCCGAAAAAATTCGCGAAACGGCCTTTACTTTTTACCTGCTTTTTTATTCAATAAAAGTGTTATTTCCTTTCAATTCAATTGTTCTTGAAAGACCATTTTTTCCTTTTCCTTCGGGCTGACTTCCGCCTACAAACAGCAAAAAATCTCCGGGTTCGATAACCCGCTTATCATCGGCTCCAATAATGGAAAACTGGCGTGGTTCAAGTACAAACTTCACCGTTTTTGTTTCTCCGGGCTTTAAAGCAATCCGCTGAAAACCCTCCAACTGATATTTCGGACGCGGTGTTGATGCGATCAAATCTTTCATATATAACTGCACAACCTCTTCGCCTGCTACATTTCCACTATTCGTTACTTTCACACTAATTTCGATAGTATCGCCAATTTTTGCTTTTTTAGCCAGATTTACATCTGAATAAGTAAAAGAGGTATAACTCAATCCGTAGCCAAAAGGATATAAAGGCTCTCCGTTGAAGTACTTGTAAGTGCGGTTTTCCATGTCGTAATCTTCGAACGGCGGCAACTGATCAACTGATTTGTAGTAGGTAACCGGCAAACGTCCGGCCGGGTTATAATCGCCTGTCAACACATCGGCAACAGCGTTACCGCCTTCCTGCCCCGGATAACCGGCAGTAATGATTGCCTCCAGGTTTTCGTCGGCCCAGTTAACAGCCAGTGCACTTCCGTTAAGTAAAACCAGAATCACTGGTTTACCGCTTGCTTGAATGGCTTTCATCAATTCGCGTTGTGTTGCCGGAAGTTTTAAGTGGGTGCGGTCGCCGCCTTCAAAACCATCTACTTCCAATTCCATTTCTTCACCTTCAAGGCGTTGCGACAGGCCAAGCACCAAAACAACAGCATCAGCTTTTTTAGCTACCTCTACGGCTTCCTGTTTCAGATTTTGGTTGGGCATGGCCCACAACAGTTTTGCATCGCCGTCGCCATGATCGTTGGCATATTCATATACAAATTTATACTTTTTGCCCGCCTCCATTTTAACTGCCTTTTCATGATGAAAAGCATGATGCTCGGATTTATGACTTAGTAACTTTTCTCCTTCAAGCCAAATATCAAGTTTTGGCATTCCCCAACTTCCAATCCGGTATTCACCACTCACCGGTGGTACAATGTAACCTGTCCAGCGCACACTAAAGTCATCATCGTTAATCTCGGGTGTTGGCGCGTCAGCTTCCCAGTAAAAATCGATATTTTCATCTATTCTGGAAAACACCGGTTCTCCTTCTAATTTCGCATTATTGAAATACGCTCCTTTAACGCCTTTTGTACCATCTCCAGTTTGTAAAAACTCTGAAGGAATAGCATGCAGATTACTCACTCCTTTTGCCAAATGACTTCCTTCGGCATAAAGAATTTTGGTGTTCGGCAGTTTATTTTGCAATCCTTTTAACACAGTTACCGGATTTTTGGCAATACCATTATAGTTTCCAACCAACGACTCCCAGTTATCGGCATTTGGGCCAATAACAGCAAGTGTCTCAATGTTTTTTGAAAGCGGTAATGTGTTATCCTGGTTTTTCAGCAAAACAATGCTTTTGCGTGCGGCTTCCAGTGCCAGCTCATTATTTTCTTTCGATGTATTTACCGAAAATGGAATTTGGGCATAAGGCACTTCTTCATTCGGATCAAACATTCCCAACTTAAAACGGGCGGTAAACAAGCGTTTTACTGCAACGTCAATCTCCGCTTCGTTGATCAAACCGCGTTCAACAGCCTCAATAAGATGACGGTATGAATTTCCACAATTTAAATCGGTACCGGCTTTAACTGCCACGGCCGCTGCTTCGGCAGCATCTTCCGAGAAATCCTGAAAAGTAAAAAAATCGGAAATTGCCCAACAGTCGGACACGATGTATCCATCAAATCCCCAGTCGTTGCGCAGAATGCCAATTAACTCATCGCTGGCACAACACGGAACTCCCCGAAACTGGTTGTACGCGCCCATTACCGAATACGCACCACCATCTTTCACCAACATGCGGAATGCCGGCAAATAGGTTTCCCGCAAATCGCGTTCGCTCACCAGTGCATTAAATTCGTGGCGCAATGGCTCGGGACCGGAATGAACGGCATAGTGTTTTGCCGTAGCTACTACTTTCAGGTATTTCGGGTCGTCGCCCTGAAGTCCTTTAACAAATTCAGTTCCCAGAATACCGGTGAGGTATGGATCTTCTCCATAAGTTTCGTGTCCTCGTCCCCAACGCGGATCGCGGAAAATATTTATGTTAGGCGACCAAAACGTAAGTCCCTGGTAAATGCCTCGTTTATCGCGGCGAACAAATTCATGGTGTTTGGCACGCGCTTCATCAGAAATAGCCACTGCAACACGGCTTACCAAATCGGCGTCCCACGAGGCAGCAATACTTATCGATTGCGGAAAAACCGTTGCATAACCGGCCCTTGCCACTCCGTGTAAACACTCGTTCCACCAGTTGTATTCCGGCACTTGTAAACGATCAACCGCTTTTGAGGTATATTCCAGCTGATCAACTTTTTCCTGCAATGTCATTTGCGACACCAGCAAATCAACACGTTCCTCCATCGGAAGCGATGGATCTAAAAAATCGAGATTTTCATTTTGTGCAAATACTACGAAAGCACAAAAAATTAGAATTAGGTTTAAAATTGATTTCTTCATCTGTTTTATAATTGTTCTATTTTAGTTGGCAACAGACGTAACACACACACTTTTTTATTTTTCGTCGTTTAAATTTTAGTACATGTGCGTTTCATTTCACAAACTACTATTCTGTTCTATTCTGCAAAAGACTACAAATATACGACTAATTGAGTGATTTGTTTTCTAAAAAAAGACACTTCTGTTTTAATAACAGACAAATTTCATACTTCTACTCTTTTCGATTGATTGCTTACCTTTGCAATTTAAAACACAACATAAAAATATGGATTTTACAGCTTACAAAACATTAGTAAACACTATTGATGAACTATCAGAAAAACTGGAGAAGCAACACAATAAGCACATGAAGTGCAAAGCCGGATGCGATCTGTGCTGCATGGATTACAGTATTTTTCCGGTAGAATTTTACAGCATTGCTAAAGCGCTAAAAGAACGCGGGGATAAACCCGTTTTAAACACCAATAAGGATGAATCAAGTTGTATTTTTCTGAATAACCACAAATGCGAAATCTATGCCGAGCGGCCGATAATATGCAGAACACACGGTCTGCCCTTGTTATTTATGAATGAAGACAATGGTTGGGAATTATCGGCATGCGAACTGAACTTCACTGAATTTGACATGGACGACTTTTCGGAAGGGAACACATTTCCACAAGATAAATTCAACAGCAAACTCTATTTATTGAATAAAGAGTTTATTGCTAAGAACGGATTAACCAACCATTCGGAGCTTGATTTAATACCGATTAAAGAATTGGCAAAACACATTTAAAAACTGAGATTATGAAACGTATTTTTGTAGTATTATTTTTAATCCTGCTTTGCAATATTGCAATGGCAACAAATAATAAACCAATGGAAGAAAATAAAAACAAGTTGGCAGTGCTGTGGACCAGCGGCGATCCGGAAGTGGCAGAAAAAATGGCTTTTATGTACACCTACAATGCCAAAACGCAAGGTTGGTTCGACGAGGTAGTTCTAATTATCTGGGGACCATCGGCAAAACTGGCTGCCGAAAATGAAATGATACAGGAACACATTAAAAAGATGCAGAAAGCAGGTGTAAAAACCGAAGCGTGTTTATACTGCGCAAAAATGTACGATGTTGACGAAAAATTAGCCGAAATGGGTGTTGATGTTAAAGGAATGGGTGTTCCGTTATCCGACTACTTAAAAGAAGGCTGGAAAACATTAAGCCTCTAAAAAGAAAATAAAAAAAGCATCCACCATCAAGGCGGATGCTTTATATACTATCATCTAATTGCTAGTATTCATCTTCGTTAAAAAAGAAATCATCCTTACTCGGATAATCCGGCCAGATATCCTCAATACTTTCGTACATTTCACCTTCATCCTCAATCTCCTGCAAGTTTTCAATTACTTCAAGCGGAGCACCCGAACGTATTGCATAATCAATTAACTCGTCTTTTGTTGCCGGCCAAGGTGCATCTTCTAACTTCGATGCTAATTCCAGAGTCCAATACATGTGTATATAGTTTTATGTGGTTAAACTCGATTTTTTACTTTGGCGCGAATATAACAAAAAATAAATACCAAAAAACGTTCCTGAAAAAAAAATATCAATACTGCCAGGTTGTTTCGTCAATCCCTTTATCATGAGCGAGTTTTCGGGCCAATACAAACAGGTAATCCGAAAGCCGGTTAATGTACTTTATCAATTCGGGCTGAACCGGCGTTTGTTCTGCGAATTCAACGATTCGTCGCTCTGCCCTTCGGCAAATTGTTCGGGCTATATGACACTGAGCAGCTGACAGTTCTCCTCCCGGAAGAATAAAGTTTCGTAATTCTGGCAGTGTTTCATGATACGCGTCAATGGCTTTCTCCAACACCTCAATATCTTCATTTTTAACAATAAGTTTCGCGGTAAACTCCTGTCCTTTTTCATCCGATGCCAGTCGCGAACCAATGTTGAAAAGTTTATGCTGAATTTTTAGCAGCAAATCCTTCACCGCCACATCAATGTCGAACGACCGGATAACGCCAATACACGCATTTAATTCATCAACTGTTCCGTAACTTTCTAACCGCAGATCGTATTTTTTTACGCGGCTGCCACCAACCAGTCCGGTTGTACCGTCGTCGCCGGTTTTCGTGTATATTTTAAAATCTCCTGACATGTTTATTCTTTTGTAAAGTGAAAACATAAAAAATCCCGAGATGTTTACCATTCGGGATAATTGTTATTAATGTTTTGCAAAGTTAATAAATAGGATTTTCATTAATTACATCCGACTCCACTTCTCCATCTTTTAACCGAATAATACGGTGTGCGTGCTCGGCAATATCTTCTTCGTGAGTTACCATAACCAGCGTATTCCCTTTTCGGTGAATTTCGGCAAAAAGCTTCATAATTTCTTCCGATATTTTTGAATCGAGGTTACCGGTTGGCTCATCGGCCAGCAGCAAAGCGGGCTTATTTACCAACGCACGGGCAATGGCCACACGTTGGCGTTGTCCTCCCGACAATTCGTTGGGCTTGTGTTCCATACGGTCTTCCAAACCTACGTCAACAAGGGTGGCTTCGGCCATTTGCTTGCGTTCAGCCTTGCGTTTCCCGGCGTAAACCAGTGGCAACATTACGTTTTCAAGGGCTGAATTACGTGGTAAAAGGTTAAAAACCTGGAAAACAAATCCGATTTCCGAATTTCTTATTTCTGCCAAACGATCGTCCGACAGGCTGCTCACATCTTTTCCATTCAACACGTATTTCCCACTGGTTGGAGTATCTAAACAGCCAATAATGTTCATTAAGGTTGACTTTCCCGAGCCCGAGGCGCCCATAATGGCCACGTATTCGCCTTTGTAAATATCAATAGAAACCGAACGAAGGGCGCGAACTTCCTGCGTTCCAACTTTATAAGTTTTTACAATATTCTCAACATGAATAATTTTTTCCGGCATAGCTTTGTTTTATGTATTTGTAGTATTTTTTCTGTTGTATTACACGAATTGATCGAATCGATGTTAAAAATATGATTTTCCGCGCGTTTACCGGCCAGAAATAGCATTTTTTAAGATTTATTATCATAAGTAAAACTTTCGCTTTATAACAAAAACTGTACCCAACAGTTAATTATTTTTGAATAATTGGTTGTATTTCTCTGTTGCCGCACTTTGTGTGAATATGTATATTTGCTGCATGCCAGAATTTCTCGATCAGGAAATAAAATTCTTACCCGGTGTGGGGCCAAAACGTGCGGAAATTTTATTCAAAGAGCTGAAAATAAAAACCTTCAGAGATTTGATCTATTATTATCCGTATAAATACATCGACCGCACCAAATTTTACAATATCTCCGACATTAACACCGAGATGGCGTACATTCAGGTGAAAGGCGTTTTGCGCTCGATGGAAACTGTTGGCACCGGAAGCAAACAGCGGCTTGTTGCCCGTTTTTCGGATAGCACCGGCACCATGGAATTGGTGTGGTTCAGAGGGATAAAATGGCAAAAGGAACAACTCCGCATTAACAAAACCTACATTGTTTTTGGCAAGCCGGCTTTGTTTAGCGGCCGCATTAGTGTGGTGCACCCCGAAATGGAAACTGAGCAGGAAATGCAACTTAAACCGATCGGGCTTTTCCAGGGGCATTACAACACCACCGAGAAAATGAAAAAGCAGTTTCTCACCTCGAAAACCATCAATAAATTCCAGCTCACTTTACTTGGGCTGGCAAAAGGTAAAATCAGAGAAACACTGCCGGAATACATCACCAGCGAGCTAAAATTAATGCCGCTTGAGCAGGCACTCTCGGCCATTCATAAACCGGAAAACCAATTGAGCTTAAAAACGCCACCTTCCGCTTAAAGTTTGAAGAGCTGTTTTTTATTCAGTTGAAAATACTGGCATTAAAACATAATCGTAATCAAAAATTTAAAGGATTTCATTTTGAAAAAGTAGGTTACAACTTCAATACCTTTTACGAAAAATACCTGCCTTTTGATCTTACCAATGCACAAAAAAGGTGATCAAAGAAATTAGGCGCGATGTTAACGGCACATCACAGATGAACCGTTTGCTGCAGGGCGACGTGGGAAGCGGAAAAACACTGGTAGCATTAATGACGATGCTACTGGCCATGGACAACGAATTCCAGAGCTGTTTAATGGCACCAACCGAAATTCTGGCTCAGCAACACTACCAATCGATTTCAAAAATGGTAGATGGAATGGGAATAAACGTTGGACTATTAACCGGATCGACAAAAGCCAGGCAGCGCCGCGAATTGCATGCCGCATTACAATCGGGCGAAATGCAGATTATTATTGGGACGCATGCATTAATTGAAGATACGGTTAGTTTTAAACGGCTGGGACTTGTTATCGTTGACGAGCAACATCGATTTGGTGTGGCTCAACGGGCAAAACTCTGGAAAAAGAACGACCTTATCCCGCCGCACATTTTGGTAATGACGGCCACTCCTATTCCACGAACATTGGCCATGACTGTTTACGGCGACCTGGAAGTATCGGTAATTGACGAATTGCCACCGGGACGGAAACCGATACAAACCATGCACTTTTTCGAGAACAAAAGAGCGCAGTTAAACCGTTTTCTGAAACAGCAAATTGAAAAAGGCACACAAGTTTATATCGTTTATCCGCTAATTTCCGAGTCGGAAAAAATGGACCTGAAAAACCTGGAAGAAGGCTACCGTCATATTTCGGAGACTTTCCCCGATTACAAGATCAGCATGGTGCACGGGAAAATGAAACCCAACATTAAGGAAAATGCCATGCAGGCTTTTAAACGTGGCGAAACACAGATTATGGTTGCCACAACCGTTATTGAGGTGGGTGTTGACGTGCCAAATGCTGCAGTTATGGTAATTGAAAGTGCCGAACGTTTTGGCTTGTCGCAGTTGCACCAGTTGCGTGGCCGCGTGGGACGTGGCGCCGAACAATCGTATTGTATCCTGATGTCGTCGTATAAAATAAGCACTGAAAGCCGCAAACGATTGGATACCATGGTACGCACCAACGATGGTTTTGATATTGCCGAAGTTGACATGAAACTACGAGGCCCCGGCGATTTGGAAGGCACACAACAAAGCGGTATGGGTTTCGACCTAAAAATTGCCAACCTCGGGAAAGACGGCGAAATCCTTCAAAAAGCCCGAAACATTGCGAACGATATTCTCGACGACGATCCGTTTTTGCAAAAAGAGCAAAACCAACTGCTGCTAAAAAACCTGTTATCATCAAAAGATACAAGCTTCGACTGGAGTTCGATAAGTTAAATTTTATCCCTAACTTCCCGAAACATAGTCACCTGAAAAGTTTAACATCATGGATAAAGTTCAGTTACCCGAATCAGACGTAAAAATTACACCGATAACTTTTGGAGCCTGGGCCATTGGCGGCTGGTTTTGGGGCGGAGCCGAAGAAAATGAGTCGGTAAAAGCCATTGAAGCAGCTATTTCAAACGGTATGACAACCATTGATACCGCGCCGGTTTATGGTTTCGGACAAAGCGAAGAGTTTGTAGGGAAAGCCATAAAAGGCAAACGCAGCAAAGTTGAACTGTTAACCAAGTTTGGTTTGGTGTGGGACCGGAAATCGGGGCATGTGCATTACGAAAAGACTTTCGATAACCAGGGAAACGAGGTAAGCCTGTATCGTTTGGGTAGTAAAGAAAGCATCATAAAAGAGTGCGAGGATAGTTTACGAAGACTTGGCACCGATTTCATCGATCTTTATCAACAACACTGGCCCGACAGTTCTACTCCGGTTGAAGAAACAATGGAAGCACTGGAAATACTTAAAGATCAGGGGAAAATCCGAGCAGGTGGTGTTAGCAATTATTCGGTGAACGAAATGAAGAAAGCTGAAAAATATTTCGAACTCTCATCGAACCAGGTTCCGTATAGCATGGTTAACCGCGGCATTGAAAAGGAATTGGTGCCGTATTGCATCGCCACGAATAAGGCAATTATTCCCTACAGCCCGCTGCAAAGAGGTGTTTTAACCGGAAAAATTACTGCCGGGTATAAATTTTCAGAAGGTGATCATCGGCCGACAACTCCATTTTTTAAGGAGCCGAATTTGTCACGAATCAATGCATTTCTTCACAAAATAAAACCGATTGCTGAAGCCAATCAAGCAACGTTAGCACAACTGGTTTTAAAATGGACTTTGCAACAACCCGGAATAACCTGCGTGTTGGCCGGTGCCCGAAATGAAAAGCAGGTATTGGAGAATCTGAAAGCTGCTGAATTAAACATTTCGGATGAAGAGTTTACTTTCATACAAAATGAACTTGATCAACTTGTTTTGGAAGTCTAAGATTTGGCTTTCCAAATCTCCTATATTGAAATCTGTTCGATTCTAATTGTGACATGGTTGAGATGATAAAGATTATACACAAGAATTTAGTTCCTATAGCCTTATCAGGCGGATTTTACTTTTTGTCTTGAGACAATAAGTAAACAAAAAACTCAAGGCTGCGCCCACTTCACTCGGAAAAACTACGCGATACCAGCTAAAATTCCTGAAACTCGTCGTACCTCCTCAAACATCAGTAATTTTTTAACGCCGTCACCACTTGTTTTCCGGTTCACCGGCCGAGGCCGAAGCTTCGATATTGCTTTCGTATCTGCTAACAATACTTAAGTGGACCGGCCTCTTTTGGTATTTACCCGGAGTGGAAATGAAACCTTAGTGAGAGCGGGAAGCTCCGAGGGAGCGAGGAGATCACCCGCCAGAACTTAGGTTTTATGAAAATGTAGGGTGAAGATCAAAAGCAGCCTTGATCTTTTTGCTTCGTTTTTGCATTAAGGCAAAAATGAAGGCCGCCGGCAGGCAAAAGCACAACCTACAGGTAATCCCCATTTTGAATGTATAAATTTGCAAGAACAAACTAATTAAACCAACGCAAAAAACAGCTTTTGAAGCAAACGTGTTATTTCTCCCGGTTTTCCGTTACCAACCAATTGCTCTTCGATTTGCACAACAGGGCATATTTCGCTACCGGTTCCGGCGATAAAAACTTCATCCATTTCGTTAAGCTCTTCTTTGGTGTACAGGCGCTCCTCAACCGGGATATTATTGACCGCGCACAGTTCCATAATTACTTTTCGGGTGATGCCCGGTAAAATAAGGTTCGATAACGGACGTGTAACTACTGCGCCATTTTTTACACACAGTACGCTTGAATGTGTTGCTTCTGTGACAAATCCGTCGCGAATAAGAATACACTCTCCTGCCCCGCTTTGGTGCGCTTCGTTGTAAAGCATGGTGTTGGGCAGCAACGACACCGATTTAATGTCGCAGCGTTGCCAGCGAATATCGTTGCGGGTAATCACTTTAATACCGTTCTCCAGTTTTTCGGTTGCTGATGGCAGATCAAAAGCAAAGGCGTAAACGGTTGGAGTAATCTCATCTGGGAAATTATGCGTTCGTTTGGCTGCGCCCCGCGAAATTTGAAGGTAAATTCCGGCATGTTTGTTAAGCATATCGTTTTTCTGCATCAATTCCATAAAAACAGCCTTAAGATTTTCAGTATTATAGTTAATACCAATTTCTTTTAAACTGCGGTTTAAACGATCCAAATGATCCAGAAAACGAAAAGCCTTGCCATTATAATATTTGGCTACTTCGTAAACACCATCGGCAAACAGAAATCCACGGTCGTTTGGTGAGATTTTTGCGTCGTCGGCTGCTATAAATTCTCCGTTCAGATAAACGATATTGCTCATAATTTTAATCGGCTTGAATTGTATCTCAAAAATAGAAAAACATTGAATTCTCGTCTTATAAAAACAAAAAGGGATTCAACTTAATGAACCCCTTTTCTATATTATCAAAAAATTCTTTTCTGATTCTAGTAACGGTCACGACGTCCGTAACCACCACCGCCACCACGGTTGTAACCACCGCCGCCACCGCCACGGTTGTTGTTTTCGCGAGGTTTTGATTCGTTAACTTTGATGTTACGACCTGCAACCTCAGCGTTGTTCAGTTCTTCGATAGCTTTGTTAGCTTCAGAATCGTCTTCCATTTCAACAAAACCGAAACCTTTGCTTCTACCGGTAAATTTATCCATGATAATTTTAGATGAAGCAACTTCACCATACTCTTCAAAAATTTCTCTCAAATCTTCTTCGCCCATGTTGAAGGGCAAATTTCCAATGTAAATGTTCATTTTATACTATAATTTAAAGTTAATATATCCATCTTACTGATCACCAGAAGAACCAATCAAAATGCATCACGTCCTGGTGTTACTTGAATACAGTATAAAAAGAAGCTTTATTTACGATCGAAATAACGTCGGGAAAAACACAAGAGAGATAAACTGTCCGGTTTATTAATATCAATAAAAAAAGACCAAAATGCTAATTGCCAGACTTTTCTAAAAATTAACAGCCCAAAGGTAATTCTTTATTCGAACTAACAAAGTAAAATTAACATATTTCTTTAACATACTTTTATTCCGCAAGCAGATCGCGAATTACCGCGCTGGCAATAAAGCCTCCAAACAGCGGTGGCATGTACGAAATAGTGCCTACAGTTGATTTTTTATTCCGGCCTTCCTCGATTCGTACCGCATTTTCGTCAATATCTTCGGACGAAAAAACCACTTTTACGCCCTTTTTAACGCCCAAACGACCAAGTCGTTTACGCATCATTTTTGCCAGTTTGCAATTGTGAGATTTTTTGATGTCGGTGATTTCTATTTTCGACGGATCCATTTTTCCGCCTGCCCCCATCGAACTGATTATACGAAGTTTTAACTGCAGTGCGTGGTAAACCAGAAATACTTTTGGCGAAAGTGTATCGATGGCATCAACCACATAATCGAAAGGCTCGCTTTTTAAGAGCTCTAGCGTTTGCTCGTCGTGAATAAAATCATTTACCACCCTTAATTTCAAATCAGGGTTTATATCCATAAAACGTTTTGCCAGAATTTCGGCTTTTGGCTGTCCTTTGGTGCTTATAAGCGCAGGCAACTGACGGTTGCGGTTGCTTTCTTCCACTACATCGCCATCAACAATGGTCATTTTTCCTATTCCGGCCCGGCATAATTGTTCGGCGGCATAAGCTCCAACTCCCCCTAAACCAATCACCAGAACATTGGCATTTTTCAATTTGGCCAGTTTTTCTTCTCCTAACAATAACTCAGTTCGTTCTAACCAATACATTACTCTCTAAAACTTAATTTTCGTGGGGCAAAGAAACAAAATTGTGTTTACATTCTTCCGGGCATCAACGATTTTTCTATCTGGTTAAAGTTGGTCCACACCGCCTTTTTAAGCACCTCAACCGGCACCTCTTTTAAGGCTGCTGCCTGCTCGTAAATGGTATCTACATTTAAATCCAGCTCATCGGTCTCGAAGAAAATTTTATTCAAAGGAAGGTATTTAAATGATTTTACCGCTTTTGAATCCTCCCTGAAAAGGTTCTTCCCAAACGAAAACAAAAATCCTTTATCCATCAATTGTTTTGTAATTTCGACACTCCCGTTGTATCCATGCATAATCCAGGGCATAGCGGGATTAAGTTTTTCGCGAAGCGCAACGACCTCGTTCAATGCTTTCACACAATGTATGATAAGCGGATATTCATACTCTTCGGCAATAACAGCCTGCGCTTCAAACACCCGAAGCTGCTCGATAAAATCGCCGCCGTTAATTTTGTCGAGGCCTGCTTCCCCCACAAAAATTACATGATCGAATTCAAGTGCTTCCTCTACCATTTGCAGCGCCTCGTTGTTTTCCTGTTTGCTGCCAAGATGCCACGGATGAAGCCCTACCGAATAAAAATTACGCCCGTTAAAAGCCGCAAATCCATCGCTCGGAAATATGTTTTGTACCGTTACCGTTTCCAGTTCATTATGAAACGGATGTGTGTGAATATCGATATAGGGAATTGAACTCATAAACCAGTTTTATTAGCTAAATCCTCCTCAACTATGCCATCTCCAGCATTTTAGCAACCACATTTGAAGCACCATCAGCAATTTGCGTGATAGTAGCATCGAGCATATAACATGGCGTTGTAATTACCTTGTATTTTTCGTCAACTACAATTTCGCCGTGGGTGGTGTTAATGTGTGTGACGCCCAACGATTCCAGCGCATCGGCGGTTCCTTTATCCTGCCCGATAGTAAGTGTTACATCGCCTAATACTTTGGCAATTATGGCCGGCGAAATGCACAGTGCCCCTACAGGTTTCTTTGCGTCAACAGTCGCTTTTATGGCTTTCTCAACATCGGGATTTACTTTACAATCAGGGCCATCAAAAGCAAAAGTGCAAAGGTTTTTGGCCGCCCCAAAACCACCCGGAAAAATTATGGCATCGTAATCGGCAGCATTATATTCCGACAATGCTTTTATATTACCCCGCGCAATTCGGGCAGCTTCTACCAACACATTACGGGTTTCCGGCATTTCTTCGCCCGAAATATGATTTACCACATGCGCCTGATCCACATCGGGAGCAAAACACTGGTAAGCTGCACCTTGCTGTGCAATAGCCAGTAAAGTTAATGTGGCTTCGTGAATTTCGGCACCGTCATAAACACCATTTCCTGCTAATACTACTGCTATATTTTTCATTTTATCTCCTTTTTTAATTTTGTATTTCAAAGTTACAAGATAAAAAGTGAATCAGAAAACGTAATTAAGATCTGTACTTAACTAATCTGCTCCAGGTCGTACGGTGTTTCCTGGTAAACATAGTAATTCAGCCAGTTGGAGAACAACAGGTTTGCCGTTGATTTCCATCGCATAACCGGTGTTTTCGACGGATCGTTATCCGGATAGTAATTTCTTGGAATTTCGATGGGCAAATTTTTTGCTTTATCGCGTTTGTACTCTCCATCCAGTGTGTGGCGCGAGTATTCAGAATGTCCGGTAATAAACAACTGCCGGCCGTTTTTGGCTTTTACGATTGACACTCCGGCATCATCAGAACAGGAAATAATCTGCAATTCATCCACTTTTTCGATATCTTCTTTTCGAATCTCGGTATGGCGAGAGTGAGGAATAAAAAAAGCATCGTCAAAACCTCTGAAAATAGGCAATGTATTGTCGGACAAACGATGCTCGAAAACGCCAAACATTTTTTTGTCGAGCGGGTATTTGGGCACCTTGTAATAATGAAACAAAGCCGCCTGTGCCGCCCAGCAAATAAACAACGACGAAGTTACGTGATGTTCGGCCCAGTTGAGAATCTCTTTCATTTCATCCCAATAGGTTACTTCCTCAAAATCGAGCTGTTCAACCGGCGCTCCGGTAATAATCATGCCATCGTACTTTTTGTTTTTCAGCTCATCAAAAGTGTCGTAAAACTCACTCATGTGCTCGCTTGGTGTATTCTTTGGCGTGTGTCCCTTTATTTTCAGAAAATCAATTTCAATTTGTAGCGGTGAATTGGATAACAGACGAAGCAGATCTGTTTCGGTAGATATTTTCAGCGGCATCAGGTTTAAGATCACAATTTTTAGCGGTCTGATATCCTGGTGCGATGCCCGCGAAGTATCCATTACAAAAATATTCTCCTCGCGAAGAATTTCAATTGCCGGTAATTTGTCGTTTATATTTAATGGCATTTTATATTCCTTTTTTCGTGACGAGAAGACCAATTTTCAAATCTCGTCGCTCCATTTTTTCAGTTCGTGCAAAATTAACCAATAGTATGAAGTTGGAAAATATTTATTCACCCGCTGACTTGAAGCCAGCAGGTGAATTGTTCTGATTAAACTTTAGCTAAAGCCTGTTCAAAATCGGCAATAATATCGTCGATGTGTTCCAAACCTACGCTCACTCGCAACTGTGTTGGCGTTACACCAGCTGCTGCCTGCGCTTCTTCCGACAATTGCTGGTGTGTTGTTGCTGCCGGCTGAATGATCAGCGTTTTGGCATCGCCAACATTAGCCAGGTGACTTACAAGCTCCAGGCTATTTACCACCTTATTCGCCGTATCTTTATCGCCTTTTACATTGAACGACAGCACACCACCGGCACCTTTCGGCAGGTACTTTTGTGCGTTGGCATACGATGGGCTGCTTTCCAGTCCGGGATAATTTACACTTTCTACTTTCGGATGCGCTTCAAGCCATTTGGCCACAGCCAGCGTATTTTCCACATGACGATCCATTCTGAGCGACAAGGTTTCCAGCCCCTGAAGCAGCAGGAACGAGTTAAACGGACTGATCGCCGATCCAAAATCGCGCAGTCCTTCAACACGTGCTTTTGTAATAAATGCAATGTTTCCGAATGGCCCGTCGAAATTAAACACATCCCAGTATTTCAATCCGTGATAACCTTCAGAAGGCTCTGTAAAGCCAGGGAATTTTCCATTGCCCCAGTTATAAGTTCCGGCATCAACAATTACGCCGCCAATGCTGGTTCCGTGGCCGCCAATCCATTTGGTTGCCGATTCCACAACAATGTCGGCACCATGCTCAATCGGACGGAACAAATACCCTCCGCCGGCAAAAGTGTTGTCGACAATAAACGGAATGTCGTATTTTTTAGCCACAGCCGCAATCGCATCAAAATCAGGAATCACAAATCCCGGATTTCCAATGGTTTCAAGGTACATGGCCTTTGTATTCTCGTCAATCAGTTTTTCGAACGATGCGGCTTCCAAATCTTCGGTTAAACGAGCTTCAATTCCCAGTCGTTTAAAAGTAACTTTAAACTGGTTGTAGGTTCCGCCGTACAAATAAGGCGACGAAACAATATTGTCGCCAATATCCAGAATATTATTCAGTGCGATAAACTGAGCTGCGTGTCCCGAAGCCACAGAAAGTGCTGCCACTCCCCCTTCGAGCGCTGCAATACGCTGCTCAAACACATCTGAAGTTGGATTCATGATTCGCGTGTAAATGTTGCCAAATTCTTTTAAGGCAAACAAATTAGCCGCATGATTGGCATCGTTAAACACGTACGACGATGTTTGGTAAATAGGCACCGCTCGCGAGCTAGTTGCTGAATCGGGTTGTTGTCCTGCGTGTAATTGCAGTGTTTCGAAATTTAATTTTTGAGTTGTCATGTTATAATTTTTTGAGTTAGAAACTTGTTACTACTAAATCCCCTGAAAGGGACTTACCCCTCTGCTTGTCAGCATCTCCACTTACAAGCGGAGAACGTTTAAATATAGGCCTCTGCAAATCTTTTCCGCAGAAGCTTCCCTTTAATATTTTCCCCTTTTTAAGGGAAAATGGCGACAGCCAAAAGGGTAAAATCATTATTTTTTTTTTAGAACTATTTTGGACTAGAAAAAAGCCTTATAAATTTCACGTACACTCTTTTCTTTGTCGGATTCCTGCACCACCAAATAGCTTACCAGGTCGGATGCGCCGGAGCCGCTAAGTATTACATTTATTTTGTTGTTGGCCACCGCGGCAAATATCTTGGCTGACACACCGTAGGCCTGTTGCATTCCGTGCCCAACAATACCTATAAGCGCCACATCGTTCACCACTTTGATATCAGTAACAGCCGAAAAGCCCAATTTGTGCACGAGTTTTAGTGCTTTTGCACCATTTTCTTTGCTTAAAATAAAATTGATGGAAGTTTGCGAGGTAATCACCGACTTAATGTTTAGTCCGGCATCGTTTAACTGGTTGGTAACTTTTGCCAGGATACCCGGTTTTAAACCAACGCCCGGCCCGTCGAGCTTCAGCAGCGAAATATCGTCGGTGCAGGCTACACTTTTTACAATCTGCTCTTCAATATATGTCTCGGTGTTGATAACGGTTTGCACTTCGCCATCGGGCGTATCCGGACTTAGTACCTGGATCGGGATATGCGCGTGTTCCAGCGGTTCTACCGTTCGCGGGTGAAACGAGTAGTGTTCGAAATAGGCCAGTTCACTGGCTTCGGAATACGTAAGGCGTTTAATGATTTCAGGATTTTCGATAATGGCAGGCTTGGCCCGCTGAAAATCGTTATCGAGGCCCCAAAGTTTTAGTGTATCGATACCCAATTCTTTGGTAAGAAAAGCGGCGGTATAATCAGCTGCCGTTTTACCGGTTCGTGCCAGTTTATTGTTCTCGTTGATCCCGTATGTTCCGGGAATCAGGAAAACACCGGGCTCCTGCTTATTGAGCTTAAATGTATCGACCGAAAGGAAAGTTGCATTTCCGAAATCGGACGACACCTGCAAGTCAATGTCTTCGGGAAGAATAATACTTGCTTCATTCCAAAGCGACGAAAGAATCTCAACCGACAATTTTTCGGCAAAACTCAGTACCTGGTCTTTTAAAGCCTGCGAATAATCGCCGATAAGTCCAATTCCTTTTAATAATCCAACCAATTGTTTGGCCAAATCAGAATACACTTCTGATGGTTGCTCATCAACGGTACTGATATAAAATCCATAGATCTCGTTCAACAATTCCTCTTCATCCAGTTCTTGCAGAAATACCTGTTGCAGGTTAAACTGAACAAGATCGAGCAATTGCGGAATAGGCGAAACCACTACATAATTGCGGCTATTGCAACCTGTTAACCAAGCTTTTAAATTGTGCAATGCTATTTGGTTGCCAATATGGCTTCCACCAAATCGAATAACATTATCCGACATAAAAATATTTTTTTTGAAATTTTTGTTTGCTTAATAAACACTTGTACGGAATGCCTTCAAACAACGAATAACCATCGAATGAAGGCTATCGCATAGACATATACATAGACGACATAAACATTGCTTCGCAACGGATTGCTGCGCTGGAAGAAGTAGTATTTCTTTTGTCAATGTTCATTCTTGCCGAATTTGTTTAGCGCAAATATAAATTGATTTTTGAAAAACGCAAGCTTATCTGGATTGATTTTAGATAAAGTTTATATTGGGTAACAAAGGATGCAATCCGTATTTATTGCAAATTCTACGAATTGTATCTCCTGTTTTATGCTTACAGCTTACTCGTTATATTGCTCAGGGCCAACAGATATTTTGGTGATAAACACCCCATTCTTATCCACATATTTGTAGTTCATGGTTACCTGGTTAACGCGGAATAATTCCATATCAGGATTGGTTTTTATGTTATTGGTTATTTGCGGAATCAGGTACGCTTCAAAACTGCTGATGTCGATCGAGTCTTTTACCAAAGTCATTAGCGAATAGTTGTACTGAAAAGTATTATCGGGCATTGCCGCAGCATTATCGAGACGGGTTTCGGCATCCACCATAAAAGGGCAGGCTTCGTTTAATTCGCTGGCGGTTTTCATTAACACCTTATCGAAAGAAAAAACACGCTGCACCAACTGCTGCACCACCAAAAAGGCAACAACAAAAGCCACCACACTAACAAGCGCGACGATCAACTTCTTTTTGGTCGAACTTTTTGTTTGTTTAGCCACCTGTTTTTCCAGGAGCTCTTTGGGCGCTGCTTTGGGAAGCTCGTAGCCACAATAGCGACAGTATCTGGCGTTGGTTTTATTGTCTTCGTTGCAATGTAAACACTTAATCAGTTCCATTTTGCTTCGTTTTTTTTGATCGGTTTTAAATTGTTTTAGTCGGTTGTGAATGTAGTAATATTTTGGATAAATGAATTTATGTTTAAGGAAATTGAAAGGGCTTAAAATCCGTAATACTCCGCTCTAATATATTAGAAACTCTTTAAAGCACATACGCGTAAATACATGGAAAACTGTTATTTCTGAAATTTATTAAGGCTAAAGAGACACAGAAAACTTAATGACACATGGAGATAAAATTCGATCCCTTACGGCGGTTTATAAAAATTAAGTCACTGAGCAGTATTTGTATGCTTTTGGCTGCCATTGCTGCGCTGATAGTCTCCAACACCAACCTGTACAGCTATTACGAACAATTATTAGAACTCGAATTTTCTATCGGTTTTTCCGGCTTCCACTTATCAAAATCGGTGCTGCACTGGATTAACGATGGCTTAATGACCATCTTTTTCTTTGTTATTGGGCTGGAAATAAAACGCGAATTTATGATTGGGGAACTCAGCTCGGCCAGAAAAGCCATACTACCTATTTTGGCAGCCATTGGCGGAATGATCTTCCCTATTGCCATCTTCTTTTTACTGAATTCGGGCAACGAAAGCACACATGGCTGGGGAATAACCATGGCTACAGATATTGCCTTTTCGTTGGGTATATTAGGAATTCTTGGGAAAAAAGTACCTTTTGGCCTTACCATTTTCCTTGCGGCGTTTGCCATTATCGACGATCTGGGTGCGGTTATGGTTATTGCGGGATTCTACAGTTCTCTTATATCCTGGCACTTGGTCGTCATAGCTTTTGTTTTATTAATTGCGCTATCACTTTTGTCGATAAAAAACTTATATTTCAGCTATATCCATATTCCTGTAGGCATTGTTGTCTGGCTGCTGTTTTTAGAGTCGGGCATACATCCTACAATTGCAGGTGTTCTTTTTGCATTTACCATTCCTTCGCATCGCAAAAAAAGGCTTGCATATGTAATTGGAAAAGGTAAAAATGCCCTTAACGAGTTATCGCAACTAATCGGGAAAAAGGAGGTAGAATTTAAAAATCATAAAACAGCCATTAACATTCTGGACAATATAACTTCCGAGATTCAATCGCCTTTACAACATCTGCAAAACAAGTTGAGCACATTGGTTTTCTTTTTTATTATTCCGCTATTTGCCTTTGCCAATTCGGGCATAAATTTAATGGGCAACGAAGGTGCTTTTACACCTTTAACCACAAGCATTGCGATAAGTTTGGTTTGTGGCAAAATAATCGGGATAAGTTTATTTTCGTGGCTGGCCATAAAACTAAAAATAGCTGTACTGCCTCAAGATGTCGATTTCCGACAGATTTTTGGCTTATCCTGCTTAGGCGGATTTGGTTTTACAATGTCCATTTTCATCTGCAATCTTTCCTACGTGTCTGTTCATTTACAGCACTCCGCAAAATTGGGAATATTGATTGCTTCGTTGATCGCTGGTGTTGGCGGGTATCTGGTTATCCGGTATTCGCTAAAAAAAAAGCACCGAAACCAATGATTTCAGTGCTTTAATGTAACTCGTTGTACTCCGGACGGGATTCGAACCCATGACCTACTGCTTAGAAGGCACAACTAGTATTTCCTGACACTTCACGATTTTTCACACAAAACTAGTAAAACATACTATTACAGAATATTACAAGCTATTGAAAAATGAAATAAAATACATATTTTTGAAATAAATGTTTCACTATTGTTTCACTATTCAATTTCAAGATGGCATCTGTAAAAGTAAAGTTGAAAAACGACTTGTTACTAAAAGACGGTTCAAAGGCAATCATAATTCAAGTTCTTCACAATAGAAAGAAAAAAGTATTCCATCTTGGTTATTCCACTTTAGACCACCAATGGGATGATACAACCAACTTGCCAAATAGTAAACACCCGGACCATAAAATCATCAAATCAAGGTTGAAGAATGCCGTGTTGCTACTTAAAACTATAATCACCGATTTTGAAAACAGACATGTCCAATTTTCGTTAACTGACGTGGAAAACAAGTATAAACTTAGTGGTTCAAAGGAAATGTTCTTCCAATATACGGATGATATAATTCAATCACTAAGGAAATCTGGGAAAAAGGGGAATGCTATAGTTTACAAAAATTGTCTGGATTCAATATCTGCGTTTAGAAGTGGAAAAGATATATCAATAGAAAATATAGACTATCACTTTATAAAACGATTCCAAAAATACCTGGAACAGAAAGTTGTTATAATTAATAAAGGTAAAAGCAACGAGGTCAAGAAGAAACTAACTGTTAATACCATATCCGTTTATTTAAGGACACTTCGAGCAATAATCAATAAAGCCATTAAGGAAGGACTTATTGAAGAAGCCTCCTACCCTTTCAAGAACATATCGATAAAAACACAAAAAACTCGTAAAAGGGCTGTCAATAAAGATGTAATTAAACTGGTGGAAGATCTGGACGTTGATAAGAGCCTACAGCTTTACAAAGACCTTTTCATGTTCAGTTTCTATAACCGAGGGATGAATTTTGTAGATATGGCGTTTCTAAAAGTTAGTAATATAAAAAACGGCAGAATTGAATATACACGCCAAAAAACCGGTCAGCAATTCAGCATCAAAATGACTGATAAGGCAAGGGCAATTATTATCAGGTATAACGACCTGAAACAACCAGATTCCCACATATTCCCAATTATATATAGAAAAGACAAAGAATACCTCGACTACAGAAATGCCATGAGGCTAATGAATAAAAAGTTGAAGAAAATTTCTGAAATATTAAAGCTTGATGTACCTTTAACAACATACGTATCCAGACATTCATGGGCTACTATTGCAAAAAGATCAGGTATATCTACTGCAATAATTAGTGAAGGTCTTGGACATGAATCAGAAGAGACAACACAGGTGTATCTGGATAGCTTTGAAAATGATGTACTAGATGATGCAAACGAACTTATAATTAACTAATACAAAAAATGAAAATTACTCCTGATATCATTGATCATGTAAAAGATGTATTATGTGATAAAAATCCGAAGTACAGGTTTAGTATGGAATCAATTCCCGGCACCAATGAAATAACAATGATTTTGTATTATAAAGATTACACAGATCCAAGCTCCTTTGGAAATTCATTTAAGGGAAAAATTGATAAAACAATATTTCACATAAAGGAGCAAATATTATCGAACAAAATTGAATACGATTATGTGCGATTGTTATTAAATGAACTATCAGAAACACTTGACACGTTCAAACTATATAAATTAAGAGATAAAAAATTCCAATATCAACCTGAAGCAGTAATTCCAGTTTGGGAAGGCTATGAATATGAAGGAAATATTGAAAAGGTAAAAGACGAAATTTTTGACAAAATTGTTGAAGTATCACAGCTCAAATATGATTATACAGTGGAACTAATAAACGGATTGAAAGAAATGTTGGATAATGATAATGAACCTAAAAAACAGAAATTAAATATTGATGATTTCTTTGATCTATTATCGGATCATGTACCGACATTTCAAGAGGCATTGGATGAGATAGAAGATGTTCATGGCACAATAAAAGCCATCAATTCTTACCTTTCTTATAAAGATTTCAAAAATGCTGAGAGCTACCACAATTTCATGGTCAGCAATGCAAGAAAAATTATACGAGAAATAAGAACCGAGTTTTCGAAACAGGAAATTGGTATTGAATATATTAATGCACAGCTGCACTTTTTAAATGATATTTCATTGGACTTTGTACAAAAAGATATTAACGACACAGAGTATTTATGCCACATAAACTCAAGAATTATTTCGGAATTTGGAATTTTGAATAAACAAAACGTTTTGATTGAACAATACGATTTAAAGTCACCTGACAATGAGTTGATTATTAAAGAATTTGTGGCTTATAATAAATCGAGGCATGAGGTAATTACAAGTATGATTGAAGAACTCGAAGAAATCATCAGCAATAATTCCAATAAAGATGAATCGACTGTGGGTAAACTGGAACTCAATGTGCCATTATCAGATATTGCTTTACTATTCCGTCTTTTAGAAGAAAACAAGGTATTTTCCGCTAAACATCGAACGCACATCCACAGAGTGCTAAAAAACTCATTCAAGAGCCCAGATAAATCTTCATTCAACGAAGGATCTATAAAAAATGCCTACAATGATCCAGATCCTAATTCTGTGCAAAACCTCAAGATTTTGTTGTCCAACATGAAAGGATCATTAAATAAATTCTAATATAAATCACTGAAATACTACCCCTTACACAACATGCCGACATGATGTCGACATGAAATCCTATGTGCATTTCACCATACCTTAGTGTTGGAAATTGAAACTGAGTACACTCCATCTTGGTTTCAATGAACTGGAGGTTCTTAAAGTAATAATCTAAAATCAATAGTCATGGACTTGAATTTAGAATTTGAAAAATTGAAAGCTGGTCAGGATCAAATCCTGAGAATGCTAACGCAAAAAAACAATGTAAAAAAAGAATTGAAGGTTTATTCACTAGGTGAATTAGCTACCTTCTTTGGAGTAACAAAAAGAACCATTTACAACTGGAAAGATGAAGGAAGACTTCCTCTGACCATTGTGAGCTCCAAAACCTATATGACTGAAGATCAGCTTCAATCATTTTTGGAAACCAATGAAGTTAAACCCATTAATGGGCAGCCTTTGCTCAAAAGATCAAAGATTAAAAAATAAGTCTTAAACAATAAAAATTTAATAAAATGAACAAAGATTATGAAATGGCAGCTACTCCTACAAATGGATCTGCTGAAGTAAAAGAAGAAGCAAAAGAGAGTGCTGAGGTAAAAAATGGTGAAACAATCAATCTTTTCGACAAAAAATATTTGAATATCCGTATTTAGTCATAGTCCAGTAATTCCAGCAATAACCAGCCTGTCAAAGAGTTTTTCTCCAAAATACCTCCGGTTTAGCTTGTAGACGAACTCATTCAAATACATTTGAAGGTATTTCCCCTTAATCTTGTGGTAATTACCAAGGAAGTTTCGTTTAGCATTGCTTATTGTAATATGAACCCAACGCAATGTTTCTTTGGTGAGCTTTTCGCTTGACTTTTCAGAAAAATGAAGTTCCACATAATCCGAAATATCAACATAAGACGTACTGTCGTCGGTAAATACAATACTTTTTTCATCAAAAGATTCCCTGACCGTATCATTAATTTCATCTGCATGGTGACTCTCAAGAACCCTGGCTTTGAAGTAACGGCATTGACTTGTTTTTTCCCCGGTCTCTACATCTTCAAGCTGAGCCGACTCTGCCATTACTGATACCGGCGACTTGCCTGCAGCACCACGTCCTCTTTTCCCTCTCGACTTTTCCACTTCAGAAGATTCTACTGTAAAATATCCCTCGTCCATTTCAATCATCCCCTCCAAGGTATAACGCGCATCGCGGTTACCCATGGCTTTACGAAGTTTGTGTACCATTGCCCAAACAGGCTCATAGCGTTTCATTCCAAGTTGCTTTTGGATTTCCTTGCTGGAAAAACCTTTTTTGGTGGCAGTCATTAAGAACATGGTTTTGTACCAGATCATGAACGATAGGTTTGATCCCTGCATTATAGTGCCACTACGCAATGAAGTACGGTGTCTACACTTTTTGCACTCGTAACTCCAGCGACTTTTTATCCAGTAATGCTCTGTATGTCCACATTCCTTGCAGACTACACCTACCTTGTCCCTTTCCTCTTTAAAATGGTTTCGGCAAGCTTCCTCGCTATCAAAATGTGCTGTGAAAGTAAATAGGTTCATCTATATCGTTTTAACTACCTTAAAGATAATGAAATAAATCAAATTATGAGTATTTACGGATATTCAAAAAAATATAATGTCGTGGATAGTTTCCAAGGGTTAAAAACCATCAAAGAACTCAAGACTTTTCTTCCTGAAATGGAACATAAATTATTCAGACATCTGAAAGCCGATATTAAAAGGAATGGGATGAATGATCCTATTTTATGCATCAGAACATCAAGTGGTCATCAATTGGTGATTGAAGGACATACGAGATTAAGAGCAGCACTTGAGCTTAAACTGAAGTATTTTCCAACGAAAGAAATTTCAAATGATTTTAAGGATTTGGATGACATCAAGCTGTGGATGATTGAACATCAATTTCAAAGAAGAAATCTTTCAAGTGTTGAAAAACTTACAATCTCCTTCAAATCAAAAGAGACAATTGAAAGACGGGCAAAAGAAAATCTCATGAAAGCTGGAAAGAGCGCTCCTGTAAATGAAAAAATTGATACAAATAGTGAAATAGCAAAGATTGCAGGAGTTTCAAGGTCAACTGCGGTGAGGTATAATAATGTTATAAAAAATGCTTCTGAGAAAGTAAAGCAAAAAATGCTTAAAGGTGAACTTTCAATATCTGGGGCATCCAAAACTATTAAGGAATCGCATAAAAAACAACAAAGGATATCTCCAGAAAATAAAACACCTGAAATCCAGCCACTTATGACTTATGAAGAAGGAATCGAGAGTCTCAGTAAAGGTAAAATTGAAGCATTGGTTACATTGAAAGACCGAAAGCAGATTGACGCTTTTAACTCAAGACAAATCGGAAAATTTGGATTTTATGTGCTGCAAAGTCAATCACATGAGACTTCAGATAAAAGATCCTTGGGTGGGTATGAAGAATTAGTAAGCTATGGCAAATAATGATGTATGTAAATTAATAAGGGTTTAGCTTTAGCTAGCCCCCTTTTTATGCTCACAAATTGGCTCCAATAGATTATTCAAAATATGTATCCGGCACTTGCATACCCCATAATCCTTCTACAGAGTATCAGTGCATAAAATATATTTCTAAAAGTTTTACTAATTCCTAAATCCATACACCCAAAGTATTATAGACATTGATGGTTTGATGGATTTGGGCTAGATGTTGTGGGGCAGAAATATGGTTTAGAATGAAAATGATTTGTAGTAGCCCCTGTTACATCGCTCTAGATAATAAGCTATCAAAAATTGGAAGTACTACTTAACAATAAGATATATTTAACCCAAATTGAAAGATTTAGTTGAAATAATAAACCTCTCGCTCTATCACATATTTTGGAATTGTATTTTCATACTTTATTTGTTTTATCCAATTGCCAATTTTATCAAACTCATAGGAATATGTAATCTTTCGACGAATATCACCATTAACAATCTCACTATCTTCAATTATATTTCCATTTTCATATTTCGTTATTCCTAGAGGATGATCCTTGCTGTGTACATAGTTTTGTGATTCCGATAAATTACCTTTGTCATCGTATGAATAGATAAATCCATTGTAAATATTTCCACTAGAGGAAATCCAATTTTCTTCAGCTAATTTACCGTTATCAAAATACTTATATGTATATATTCCAGAAATTTCACCTTCTTTACTATAGTTTATTTCTTCGATTAATTTATCGTTTTCATCGTAGGTGGATACTCTTTTAAGCTCTAAAGCACCATCTTCATAGTAAGAGTTGAGTTCAACTACTTTATCGCTTTCATAATACTTATATTCTCGCTTTTTTTCTAAATTCCCATTTCCATCGTAGAAGTTGCTTTTCAATATCTTATTATGAGTATATTTATAATTGTATTTTGAATTTATTCTACCATCAGCATTATAACGAATTTCATTGATTAAATCACCACTTTCACTATATGTTGAAATAGTCTTTTCTGTCAGATTACCTTTTGAATTATATTCTAGTTTTTCAATCAAATTTCCTTTTAAATCATATCGATAGATTATTTTAGAACTTAGTTCACTTTTAGTGTATCCGTAACCGGTATTTCGGAAATAGCTTTCCTCAGTTTTCATTCCTTCAATATTAAATTTGATGTAAATATCTTTTTTAGGATATCCTAGAATTGTCATCTCTCTTTCTCTATTACCTCTTTCTATTGTCCCAAATTTATCCACGGCGGTATAAGAAACTTCATAGACTGATTCAACTTGACCTTTTAAGTTCATTAGGGTCAAATCCGTTTTCTTTGGAGTTGTATTACAACTACTCATGGCTAGAATCATTAGGAACATAATTATAAATCTATTTTTCATTTTTTATTGTTTTGTCATTATACGCTGCATATGAAGTATTATTCCAAGATGAATTATGAAACCATAGTCAAATCGGGAAATCTAAAAGGCTATCACGAAGTTATCATATATGATAACCGCTTAATAAAGATAAAACAAAATCTTAGTTGTCAGAAATGATAACTAATGAAAATTGACCTGCTTCAAATAAAAATTGGTAACAGAATCAGAGAATTGAGGGAATCCAAGGGGATTTCCCAACAAAATCTGGCTGCTATCTGCAATTTTGAAAAAGCTAATTTATCTCGCTTGGAAGCTGGTCGTACAAATCCAACAATATCCACCCTGTATAAGATCAGTGAAGCTTTGGAAGTAACATTATCGGATTTGGTTAATGTTTAACCATTAAGGAGGAAGTCCATTCTTTTCAATATCCTGTAGCTTGTTAAAAATAATCCCACACCATTTGGTCAGTTTTTCATCCATGTTGTAATATGAAGTATCTTCCACCGCCTTTTCAATAAGCTCAAAATAATGTTGATACAACCGATCCGGTTTTGCTTTAAACCCCAAAAGTGTAAGAATTTCCTCGCTGATATTTAGGGTATATTGTGTGCAGTCGAATCCTAGTTTTTCCAATGCTAATATTAGTATCTGATTCCTTATCTGTTCTTGAATCAAATGATTTATTAGTTGTTGTTTCTTCATAATTCCGGGAATTAAAATTTGATAATTATTCTTCAATGAATAGATTTTAGCCACTTTCTCTGCGATGGTATAAATCCTACCATCGAATTGAGAAAATGGTTAATTTGTTGGTGTTGGGAACTAAATAGAGATGATGAGAGTCTGGGGTTGGACTAGCCTTTGCTCATTTGATCAAACCTTCACGGCAAAATACCACACCAAATATGCCTTTCCATCAATGATGAATACATCTTGAAGATGGAGGGTCATTTTTACAGCATGAACAATGTATTCTTTACCTTCTACCAAAGGTGGAACATCCACTTTTGCAATCACTGTAAAAGGGCAATGCACCCTTTTTACATGGCCTGTATACAGAACCACTAAAACACTGTCTGTTCCAACGATTTTGAATAACCCGGTGATGTATGCTCTTGCTTTTTGATCTTTCATATACAGGAAATAAAAAAGCCACCTCTTGAAAAGAAGTGGCTGAGTTAATATTAATGAAACTATTTATAAATTTAAGACATCCTCTCAGAGTGTTGAGGTGTTGGCGAAAAACACATTTTCTCTAGTAACTGGTGTATCATCCTATCCCTAGGAGAATGATGCAAAAATAAGGAGTATGTTAATGCTCAGAATGAAGATTTCAGCTCAAGCTCAAGCAAATTGAAAATGTAGCATAAACCAATCATTCAAAAAACCGGGGTCCTTAGTGGAAGATTTAGATGGACGAAGCGATCTTAAATGGATGGTAATAGAATATGATGTAAAGTTGAAAGAATCCGCAGTTGGCGTACCACCGAACCCCGCCCTGCAATATGTACCGTGTTATGCCCTGTGTTTTATTCATTTTTTATCCTATTGTTTTCCCAATTAGTAATGTCAACTTTCTCAATGTCCTGGATTCTTTTGTATTCGTAATATTGATAAGTTGCAACTCCAATTAAAATCCAGAAAATTGTCCCAGTAATTAGGAGAACCAGTCTTTGACGAAATTTTGTCTTATAATTTGATTCCGTTAATTCCGTTAATCCGCTGTCAAAGAATTTGAATAATTCATAAGGTCCGAAAAGGAAGATTTTAATTTTCTCAACGAGTGTATATTTTTCAAATTGATTTCTTTCCTCCTGTTTTTCCCATGCTTTTTTAAATGCGTTTAATTCGTCTTTTTCTGTTTTTATTTTTTTAAATCTTTCCTCAATTTTATTAGTGTCAAAACCATAGTTTACAAGTTTTTCGAATGATTCATTTTCCAGTTCTTCATCATCTGATGTTTTGTAAACTGAAATTAGCCAGTCAACTTCGTCTTTATGTATCTTATTATTTTTCCCCGATAATCTCATCTAATAATATCTCAGAATTTTTAGGTCTGCTTGGCTCATATTTTACTTTGAATCTATGATTTAGAAACTTTTTAGGATTTTCATAAATGACAATCTCGCCAATATATTTAATGGAGTCTACGCGATACTCATAATAAACTGCATTTCCTGAACGAGCTAATACTTCATAATCATAGACAAGTCCAGTTGTAATATCAAAGTTTTTCTCAAGGCGATTTTTGTCGATGAAGTATTTAATTGCAACACTTGCAATTATTAAGAAAAGCAGGGTTATTCCTATGTATTTAATTCTTTCTTTCAAAGTTCTTCGGTCTTTTTAACATTGGGCATAACGGTGGTGGTATGAGGTCGTGGCGGTCAGACGAGAGTCTGACCAGTCCGACCGAAACTGAGGTTGGGACGAGATTCGACTTGTCGAATCCGTACAAACCCAGCCATGCCTTATACCACGTGTTAGCATTAGTATTTTTATTTTTGGTCAAAGTGAAATAATATTATCTCTAGAAAAACTTCTTTATCTTCATCATTCGGTAATCTGTATATATATCCAAAAGAAGATTCCCCTTTGTGATTATTAACTTTTCTGTAATAAGGATGTTTCTTTGCTTCCTCTTTAACTGTTTCTAAGACTTTTGAAAAGTCTTTATTTTGAACAAAAAACAATAAAGCAACCTTTGAATCGCGCCAAGTTAAATATCGGTCAAAAAGTTGATTTATTGCCTGGTGAAATTCAGTTGTACCTTTCCAAAATTTACATTCAGCAACGAATAGATTTGAGTTGTCAGCTGAGTATTTTAATATAATATCAGTTTTTCCATTTTTGTTAAACGTCTCACCAGTTGCGGTTACACCTTCATATCTTGTTTCAAGAATAAATAGGAATTGGTCTCTTAAACCTTCTTCGTCTTTGTTTTTATACAAAGCTGGTTTCTTTTCCATACTTTTCCCGGCATCATATACAACTTTAAGGATACCTGAATACATGTTTTGAGACATTGTTGGAACAGAGGCAAATTCTCTATTCTTGTCAAGTTTTGGTTGTGGAATATCTACTTTTTTTGACTGTAGGTACAGAAAATATCGAATCTGTATTTTTGTTAGTTGAGATATTGATTGCAGCAAAAAAATCGTTCTCTTTTAAAAATCTTTCTTTTACTCTTTTGAATTCTACTCTTACTATTCCCTCAACACTGTTATTCCACTCTTTAGCGAAATTATTCACATTTACAACATTTGTAAAAGCCGCGCTAAAGGCTCTTGATTTCTCTGCTTTGAATTTCTCTGCGTCTTGGTCGTAAAGTTTAAATGAAAAAGAAACTGTATTACTATGTTCGTTAACAGATATATCATAGCTTGTCCAAGCCCAAGTGCTAGGTCTTATTTTGAAAAGTACAATTGACCCTGAAAAGGTATATCGAACTGTAAAAATATAGACATCTTGTTCATACTCATAATCCCTAAAGCGACCAGTCATTGTTTCCTTTTTCGTTTTTGGCTGGTCAATTTGCTCGCTCTCTTCATAAATAACTAAAGGAGTAACCTTAAAGTCCTCAATGAGAAAATTAATATAATCCTCTTCCTCAACTCCAAGAATATACTCTTTAGTTTCGCTTTCAATTTTCTTCTTTATTTGCTCTTTCCACTGCTCAATTGCGCTAAAGCTTTCAACTTCACTAAAGGTTTTTATAGTTGAGTTATACATATCAATTTATTATTTGCAGTTTGGTCTTTCAATATTAATGCTAACGGTAAATTATATGTTGTCGTAGCGGATTGCGGGTGATTGTCTGTCCGTGAGGACGAGGACAATCAGGCGGGAATCCGAGCTACGCATACCAAAGAAACCGCTATGCAATATATAAAATGTTAACAGCTGGGTTTAATATTTTTTAATTTATCATATATCTCCTTTAAGTTCAAATTCTCTCTTGAATTGAATTTATAACTTTTCTCATCTCTGATTTTTATTCGTATTTCAAAACTTGGAAAATCAATAATATTTGGGCCATTGCCAGATTCTTTAATAACTGTATTTTTTGAAATACTATCTATATTTTGAATTAAATGTGTCTCAGTTTTAAACTTGAATAAATGTGTTATTATCAATTTGTGTTTATGAAGATATAGTTCTTTTAGACCAAGTAATTTTGTGAAGTTGAAAATAAGTAAGATAAATAAGAGTGAGCATATACTTATTGTTTGCCAATTGAAATTGCGCTCTAATAAAAAAGGCATCATAAAGATTGCAGCTATTACAATGAGCCCAAATCTCATAATTAGTATTGAATTTTTTATTTTACTCCTCATTCGTTAAAGGTCTTTCCAATTTTATTTGCTATGATTAATTCAAATTGAAGTCCTGTACATAACATTGTTCTTCTGTCAAGAAGATACCGTTTTCGTATGCAGCTCTGTGAAGTTTCGGTAATTCCTTAAAACGTTTTAATCTCAGTCGGTTCACTTTTCTAGAGGCCATAAAGTCATAAATTACATCGTACATCATTACAACTTCTATTATGTCACAGTTCTGTTTTAAATTTATGATTGTCCACTCCATGCCAATAAAACTTAAAAGCAACTTATTTGTCTCTGGAGGGATTTCTATCTTGAAATAACCGTTTAAATCAGTTTTTCCTATCAATAAAGTATCACGGTTTTGAATCCAAACACCAGGAAGTTCTTCAAGGTCTTCTGTGATTATCCGTCCATGAATCATTCGATTTTGTCCATTCAGGTTTTGGTTGAAAATTAAAAGCAATAATGCGATGATTGTATATATTTTCATTTTCTTATGTGCACGAATTTTACCTTGCTGTTAACGTTCAATGTATGGTGTCGTAAGGGATTGCGTGCTTCAAACTTATCAAGTTACCACCCAAAATTGATGCGGGTGAAACCGCTCGAAAACCTCTAAAACCCTTATGCACTATACATATTGTTGTGCTTTCGTTATTATTTTACATGTATTTAGTATAATCAATTTTCTCGTTCAAAATTTGATTTTCATCTTTACTCAACAGTCTTGACAATTCACTTTTCGCCTTTTTCCCTTCTTCAACAATCCGTTGCCATTTTTTATCTGCCAGAATTGCTTCCACATCATGGTCTTCATTATTTGGAGAATCATATTTATCTAGCAATCCATGCCATGATTGGATTATTTCAAATTCTCTTTTGGAAATCCATCCTTCATTCAATAAGTCTTTATAATTATTATCAATTACTAAATCGTCAAAGTAGCTGCACATAAATTCTACGAATGACCAGTGAGGATTTGTATTGGATTTGTCAAGCCAAGATTTTCTTTGGAGTTCCAATGAAGTCAATTCATTAATACAGCTTAACCACCTATTTCTCCATAATTCTTTTTGCATTTCGTTTTACTATTTCTTAATTCTTAAAGGCCATTTTTCTGGGTCACTGTCAGTCCTTATTTCAATTGATTCACCGTTAACTTTCATCAGAACAATTTCAGGGCAATTTTCTGGTGTTACAGTCACTTCTTTTTCTAATCTTAGTGAGAGTTCTTTCAGATACTCAATTAGCTTGTTATGGTCTTCAATGTTTTTAAATTCTCTAGGGTCAATATCGTTTTCTAATTCTGTATCGTCAAAAAAGTGAGCATTAACCTGAATATTATCAATATATACTTTCGCAGTTGAAGTTAAATCATGATTGCCATCCCAAAATTCCCGAATCACGTTAATATCAATTTTGTTTTCATCTTTTTCTGCTTTCCCATTATACCACTCAATTCTAAAATTTTGATTTACATACCTAACCCACGCTTCCCAGTCTTCTCGTGAAATATCATGAACATAAATGTCCAACCAACCTCCGTCCCATAGATAAATCTTATTTTTTAATTGATTCCAGTTCATGGTCTCTTTTTTAATGAAGCACAACGGTCACTTGTAAGTTGTCGTTGCGGATTTCGGAGCTCGTTCCTGTCCGGCAGGACGGAACGATGTTGCGAGAATCCAGCGAACGACACCGCACGAACCCCGCAATGCAATTTACAATTTGTTAGTAGCTGGGTTTTATCTTTTCTATTTTCTCCACTCTTTTCTGCCATTATCATTCATTGAAATAATAATTAGAATATTTCGGTTATTTGCATAATTGTTATAGACGTAGACTTTTTTAAAATCGTTGAACATTAAATTTTCAGGTGAAAAATCGTCATCCATAACATGTCCGTTAATAACAAATAGGAAGTCCTGATTTAATACCTTAAAATGATTATAATAGTCCAATGTGTGTTTTTCAAAATTGTCTGTGAAGCAGGCTAACAGTTTTTGAGAATATGTATCTCTGTTTTTCTCGTTTAGTTTAATTCTTTTGAATTTTGAAATTGACTCGTCACAATTGAAGTTCTCAGCTTTTAAGTCAAATTGAAAATTCAAATATATTGTGTCCCTTTCGGGAGCAATATCGTTCATGCTAATGTAATAAGGTTCAGAAATCATTGAAAAATTTATTACTCCTTCAATTGGTACTTTTATTTCAAATCTTCCACAAACATCTGATACAGTTCCATTTTTTACTTTGGGAATACCAATTGATATTCCAGGCAAAGGATTTTTATCTTTTGAAGTCAATTGTCCGATGACAAGTATTGTGTCAGCGACTTGTGCATTCGTTGTCAATGTGATTAAAAGTCCAATTAATAATATTTGAATTCGCTTAGTCATAAATCATTTGACGAATATTTATTGTAAAACGGTTTTTTTTAACCTTGCTACTAACGGTTAGTGCAAGTGTAGTGCGGAACTTTGAAAAGGTTTCCTGTCAAACCCGCACAGAGCCAAGCCGGCGTAGCACTAAGTTTGGTTTTTACTACAATCCGTCAACGACGGATTGGCGGTGGTTAAACAGGGCGAAAATATTGGAGTACCCCGCCCGTCCGCATTACATTTGCACTTTGTTAGCAACTGGGTTTTAATTCTTCAACCCCAATTCCTGTTTTATTTTTGCTTTTAAATGTACTTCAAAACTATCCACGAGACACTAATTTATTTTGTTTTTGCGTGGGCAATCCTAAAACCGCCCATAAGGCGGTTAATTGGGCTGGGTTTGCAGGCTCTTTGGCAAGCTTTGCTTAAGCGATGGCTTGTGCGGCTTGCCAATGTGCCTGCAAATAGGGGAGGCTTGCTAACTTCGAACAAACTTCCCTAACGATTCTAAGAGCTGAGGACTATCTTCCAATGCAATTTTTGCAACGGCATAGAATTCGCTCATCCAATCGTCCATTTTTGCAAATGCAGCGTCTTTAGCCTTTGTGGCGTCTTGCGATTCTCCTTTTTCTCGTAAATATTCAGCACGTGCAGTTTCCATTTCACCGATTAAGGTATTGGCGGCTGTTATATCTTCAGCTGTAATCTTTAATCTTAGCAGTTTAGTTTGAATCTGATTGTCTTTTTCGGCTACGGAGTAGAATTTTTTTACTGTTTCTAACCATTTAACGTAAGCTCTTGGCAGACTGCCTGAAACTCCCAGTTTGTCGAGTGTTTTTTGGTCGTTACGGAAGATAACTTTTGCCTTTTTGCGGGCGAGGGAGTAGGAATTCTCCAGGTTCGCCTTTAAAAGTTTAAAAGCGGCATACACTTCTGAGGTTTCATCGTCTTCGGTTACGTTTAAATCGAATGCCTGACGTGTTTCGCTTAGCAGCGCTTTTCCTTCGGTAATTAGCGCGGCATCGTAGCCAAACTCTGTCATGGCTGCGGCAATTTCGGGTTGTGTTTCAACATTTTCTAACGATACTCTGTACTGTTCGAGGGCTTCAGCTTCGGATAGCGTTTTCTTGGTTACCATAGTAATTAATTTTAAGGTTTACATTTTATTTTTTATTGCGTACTCCTTACGGATGTTTGCCTGTTTTTTAACGGTACTTTCGCATTCCTTAACGCTTCCCTTCAATTATTTCTCGTTTCCCGTGCGTTCCTTAACGCTTCCCATGGTCTCCTTACAGCTTCCTTTCTAATCCTTATGGCTCTCCATGCTCTCCTTACGACTTCTCACGAATTCCTTATGGTTACCTGGGGTCTCCTTGTTGCTTTTGTTATTATTTTGTGTGAATCCCTGATTAAGGGTAACTTACTTATGGTTAAAATACCAATGGTGAATATAAGTATTTTTTTTGTAATAGAAATTCATTAACATTTAAAAAACAATGGATTAATTTAGGGAACTCATCTATAGCCATGGTTGACTCCTAAAATATGTTTTTAAGTGGTAATGAATCTGGTATCTAAATTTTGTCTTCTTTCAAAATGTATAACCAACTGAAAATTGAATATTCCATTGCAAACCTGTATTTCCGTATGCACGAAAATCAAGTTCTCCATCGGGAATCTCTGGTGCTCCGGTGCTTAACTCGTCGCTGTTAATTCGCGAATAGAACAAGCCTCCGGTAAACGACTGGCTAATAAAAAACCGCTTTGTTGGATATAATCTTAAACCATAACCTATCGATAAATCAACAATTGTTTCGCCCAGTTTATATTTGTACTCCTGGTATTGTTGCAGCTCTTCGTTGTAGAGATTGGAGTTCCAGACAGATTTAAAATGCTGAATATTCAATTCGGATTTTAGCTCGAACGCCACCCATTTTTTGCTGTTGGCAAAATTCTGCCATAGCCCAAATGCGCTCCGCTAATTTTTGCCGATTCGGATAAGGACTCGGCATTATCAGTGTAAAGTTGGGTAATAAGCCCAAGTTTATAAATATTGTTGTTTTTTATTATGCCAAAATCGTTAACCCAGCCGATCCTAATTGTTTCGGGCATTTTATTCAACACTCCACCTGAACTAATAAAAAAGTTTTTCTCGTTTTGTGCAGTACTTGTTTGAGATAGCACAGCAAACAGTACCCAAACCAATAGAATTTTCTTCCCCATAATATTCTATTTAAACAGTTCCCACATTACGTTTTTATTGTCGTCGATCTGAAATCCCATTAATTCGCCTACTGTTGGAAGAATATCTACCTGTTCGCGTTCGGTTGTACTAATTACATTCTTTTTAAAATCGGGACCAACCGCATAAAAGTTCAGGTGAGTGCATCCCGGGCAATTGTCGCCATGCCCAATAAATCCCGTTGCAATGTTATCCAGGTGCCTGCCATGGTCGTTGGTTACCATAATTGTAGTTTTATTTTTATAAAAATCGTGGTTCTCAATAAACTTATAAAGTTCGTAGGTAAGGCTGTCGGCTATAGCTATGCTGTTAACATATTTATCCCAATCGCCAGCATGTCCATTGGCATCGGGTCCTCGAAAATGTAAAAGCACTAATTGTGGCTGATAGTTTGTAAGGATTTCTGTAGCTTTCTGATAGGTTTCTTCATCATCACGATTTGCTGTATCAAACGATGGATTAAACGAATTTCTCCATTCCACATTTCTGCAATCAGCCAACACATTTAGTTTTTCTTTTGATGTAATAATCCAGGCTTTTTCTTTGGGGGCATTACTAATTTTTAACCACATCTGGAAGAACGATGGCTCAGTAGGCAATTGCTCGCCTTTATTTGATAGAGATTCGTAGTTGCCAGTGCATATTGCCACATGACCAGGTACAGTAAAAGTTACGCCATGGTTGTAAAACTCTGATATTATAACGCCCTGAGGAGCCAGCAGATTTGCCATTCTCGGAATATATTTTCTGTCCACACTTTGCCAGGTTTCCGATTGTCGAGGTCCATCGATAACTACAACGATAACATTTTCAGTCTTATAAGGCTTGCCTGCTACTTTGCTTAAATCGTCTTCTGTTTCTATTAAGCTTCCGTTGTTGTAACAACCCGTAAACAAGAAGAAAAATAGAAATACAAATGCTATGTTTTTAAATCTCATCTGTTTAAAATTGTTTATTTATTATTGTAACAGATGGAACTCGCATAATCACTATTCTGTGTATTTATAAGACTTTTTATTGTGCACGTTTCATCTTATCATGCTATAATGTTCTCACCTGGCTCTTTTGTTTGAAACTTTTTGGGGATTAAACGGTGAGTTTTAGTTTTCAATAATTTCCACTAATTCTCCAATTTCGGTTAACACGTCATCTTCGTATAACTCTTCTTTTATCATGCCAATACCGGGAGCATAATACTTAAACTCGTATTCATCGGGTTCAGAGGGATTAATATCTTTGGTTTTTATACAATCTGTATAAGTTCCCATTCCAATTGTAACGGTTTCGTTAACAGCTACTACTTCGGCATAGTCTTCGGCTTCTCCGGCATACCATTCCTGGTAATAAAACTGCCCAACGGTAGGATTTCCCGGAAACCAATAACCCGGTAAAGCTCCATCAACACCTGCTTCCCACGAACCATCGTTGTTTGCAAACTGACCATTATTTTTGTTATTAATCACAAATTCGCCTAAATACCAAAGGTTTCCATCATCATCCTGAGCTAACCAGTCGTCGGTGTCTTCAATTACAATTCCGTTTAAATAAACAATGTCCCGATGAATAATACATTCAATACCCATCACTACTTTGGTTGCTACTTTACGGTTTATCCTGACTTCTTCTTCGGGGGCTTTCCCTACCTCACCTGCAACGTATATATATGTTTGGTTGGCTGCAGGACCGTAATAAGGAATAGTAATGTTAGTTGGTTCCGAAAAAGTTGCCGCATTTATATCGGGAAGCGCATCAGGAGGTGTTGTATTAACGTTTTCTTCTTTACTACACCCCACAACTGTTAGCAATAAAACATAAGAAATAAAACAGGATTCTGTTTAATTTGATTCTTTTCCATGATTCTTTCTTTTTAGATTTTTGAACGATTAAAATCTTCATTTTTACAAAAGCAGAAACACAAAGTTTCCTTTAAGCACGAGGCAAGCACTAATAGTAGATTTGCCATTTGTTGTAATCCTTTGAATGGCTGTAATAATCCAATAGCCATTTTCTGTTATCCGGTATTCGGTTTTTGTAAAGAATTAATACCGTTTTCTTTTTCTCCATTATTTGTTTTAAGCGGTCGAGTTCTGTTTCGCTTTTTAGGTTAACCAGGTTTTGTTTCCACTGCCTGTTTTCTTCAAACTGCACCTCGCGGTTTAAATCATTATTGCCATCGTATATCGACACAATGGACTTTTGCAGATGAAACGAAACAGAAGGGAGACGTTTGTTATAAACCAGAATTTCATTTTCGTTTAGTTTATTTTGTAAAATAAACTCAGCCAAAGGTTGAGTGCTGTTAACTTCAATTTGATTCTTCGATAAGATAAATCCAGAGCTTAACAAAATGAACAGCGAAGCTGCAAAGACTGTATGGATTACTCGTGAACTGAAGTTAAGTATAAATTTGTTGATTAAATACAAAGCAAGTAGTGTAACAACAGAAAGAAATAAGACGACAAGTGGAATATTGAAATCGAGTGGCAGAACAGCACCTAACAGGCCTCCAAGTGCAATTAAAATGGTATAAGCCACAATAAGATAATATTGAGTTTTGCTTAATCCAAATTGCTCAATCAACTGTGCTAATACAAGTGCAAAAAGAGAAAATAGAGGTAATATATAGGGCACTAATTTAGATGATGCAACGGAAAAAAATAAGAATGGAATAACAATACCTACGCCTAAAAGCACATACAACTTATCTTTTATAATCTTTTCCCAATTCTTATATACAAGGAAGGGAAGAATAAACAACCAGGGTATTCCCACAGCAGGAGCAATAGCCAGATAATACCAAAAAGGTTTTCCTCTGCCGAAATCATTAGTGGCAAATCGATCTATGGTATGGTGTTCGACAAAATACTTGAGAAAATCGGTATTCTGCCTGATAAGTAGATAAAACCATGAACCTGCGATTAAAACAAATAAGAGTAGCGAGAAAATATGATGTAGGGTAAATTTTGCATTGGATGGTTGGATGTGATTGTATAAAATGGCAAATATCAAAGGGCCAATAAAAATTAATGGTCCTTTGGTTAAAAATCCCAAAGCAAGGCAAATTGCAAACAGGTAGAGGTAACCCGATATTGCTGATTTGCGATACCGTACCCAAAAATACATGCTTAAAATAACAAAGGTTGCCAGGTAAGGATCGGTGGTTAAATTACGCGATGAAATTAGAACAATTGGGAAACTAAAATAAATTACAGCCGCCCACACCGCACTTTTTCTACTGTTAAACAATTGCACCGACAGCAAGTAAATAAACACAAGCTGAACCAAAATCGTAAGCTGTACAAAAAAACGCGCAGCAAACGCAGTTATGCCAAAAAGGGAATAACCCAAAACTGTAATGTAGTAGGTAAGTGGTGGTTTGTGGTAATGTTTAATCCCCAACAAGGTCGGATTTAAATAATCACCCGATTCTAACATTTCTCTAGCTATTTCGGCATAACGGGCATCGCTGGTTTCAACCACACCAAACATCCCCACACTGGTAAATAAACCAATTGCACAAATTGCCAATATAATAAGCAGTTTATGGTGGGCTTTATATTTCCTTTTCGTTAGCTTGTTCATTTTATTTTTTTGTAAAAACATAGTAGTTATTAACGTAGCGTGGTTTATGTTTCCGGGTGTTAAACTTCCCCAGATTTAAATCATATATTTCCTTTTTCTCAATCTCGTATTTTTGGTTAAATTCCCCTGAGTTTATAAGAGTTGAATCGTTTACAAGTACTCCAAATTCACTAGCTTCGGGAAAAATATATCCTTTGGCTGTTTTCTGAATTTTGGGAATAATTCCTCCGTATTCCCAAAGGTTTTCGGGAGTAATTGCATCTAAAAGATAAACTGTAACATTCTCTTTTTCTGCATCGGCTTTTAGTTGAGCGATTGAATTGTAGTTTATGTTTTGATTGGCAAAACCTGGATTAACAGGAATAACTGCAACAAAAAGAAGTATAACAATAAAAACCGATGTATAAAACGACGACCACATTACTTTAAAATACAGAAAGAAAAGGAGAAAACTCCCGGAGATAAAAAGCCCCAGGCAATAAATTAAGAAGGTAGTGGAATTGGATAGCAGCACTTCTTGAAACATAAAAAATGCGACCAGGGGGAAAAGCATAGCAACAAGTGCCAAAATGCCAAAGTGAAAGAAAACAGGCATTGCCTCTGCTTTTTTAATTTTTGAGGCGCATTTCTCTAAAATGTAATAAATGTAAAATCCTGTATTTATAGCTAAAGGTAAAAGAACCGGAACCAGATAGCGTGCTTTTTTTTCGGGAACAAGGGACAAAAGTATCACCGAAAAGAGAGTCCAAAACAGGCTTAGTTTGTAGTGTATCACATTCTTTACTCGTTTAATCATGTATGGATATAGTAATCCCAGCACCGCCGGAATTGTCCAGATACCACTTTGGATGAAGAAATTCCAGTAATAATAAAAGGGTTTTACATTGTAGCTCGACCAGTTTGCAGTTTCAACTTCTGCAATTTTCAAAAATGCTTCGGGGTCTGCCAAACGCACGTATACGAACCAACCGCTACCCAAAACCACACCCAGCCCCAAGGGAAAAAGGGTACGGGTAATAAAGTTGTTTTTTACTCCGTAAACCACTACAAAAGCCAATAAAAAAGGTAACAGCAGGGCATAAAGCGAAATTGGGCCTTTACTCATTACCGAGCAAGCAATAAATACAACAGCAAGCAAGACCCTTTTTAAATGGTATTGCTGATAGTTTTTATACATGAAATAAATAGCAAGCATCATAAAACCATGGGTGTAAATATCCCACGGAGCTTCAACTATTATCCCCACAATATAAAACGAGCTAACACATATAATTCCGTTTATAAAACTGTTGCGTTTATTTTGGGTGAGTTCTTTCGAAAACAAGTAAACAAAAACCCCGGTAAGCCATACCATTATCACTCCTGGTAGTCTTAAAACATATACATTTTTAATTCCAAATACTAAACCGAATAGTGCAGTGATCCAGGTGGGTAGCGGCGGCTTTTCGTAACGTTGCTCACCGTTTAACGTGGTTAAAATCCAGTTGTTTTCGCTGAGCATTTCACGCGCTGATATAAAATTGCGTGCTTCCATTATGGTTACTTTTAATTCGCCAAGACTTGGCAGCAACATTAGCAAAACCAACACAAGCATACTTAAAACAGGATATTTCTCAATAGTTTTAATCATTTTGTTTAACCAATAAAATTATGTTGCGTGTATAAATGCTAATACCCATTAAATGCCCCACCAAAAGCACGGGATCTTTTCGAATAATGGCGTAGATTAGTATAAGCAGTGATCCCAAATTACTTAATAGCCAAAAGCCCATGGGCAAGGTCGATTCTTTGTGTTTTTCGGAATACAGCCACTGGTAAACAAAGCGAAATGTGAAAAGCACTTGCGATATAATACCCAAGGAAAGCAGCCAAGGCGGAATGGCTTCATTTTTTAGTAGCTTGTCAACATCAATAACATTATTGTTGAAGTAGTAAACTACCAGTAATACGGGAACCATGTAAATAGCAATCCTTAGGATAATATGAATTTTTTCCCATTTACCTTGTAGCTGTAAATTTCGAATGTAAATAAAATAAGTAAGGCTTTGCCCAAGCATTATGGCGAAATCATCGCGCAAATAGCCATAAACAAATAAAAGGAAAGAAGCCAGAAGGCTTAATACCCAGAACAAGGAGGGGGTAACCACTTTCTTTTGTTTTTCGGATAAAAACCACTGGATAATTAAACGCGAGGAAAAGAGCCCCTGCGCAATAAAACCGATAATATATATGTACCAATTGTAATTATTCACCTCTTCTGTTTATGGTGTAGTTAATGTATTTCTTTTTCATCCACAGGTAGGCAAAACAATCCATTAACGGCCCAAGCAAACGGTTCCATAGGCCATACTTTGCTTCACCGGCAATACGCGGAAAATGCTGAACAGGTATTTGTTTTATTTTCCCGTTTTGCAATAAAATCATTGCAGGCAGGAAACGGTGCAAGCCTTTAAACATGGGCAGGTTTTTAGCATAACATGTTTTTATAATTTTTAAGGGACAGCCTGTATCGTCCATGCCATCGTGAGTAAAGGCCCTACGTATTCCATTGGCAATTTTCGACGACATATTTTTTACAAACGAATCTTTCCGGTTGGCTCTGACACCTGTTACTAAATCGTTTTCTTCAATATGTTCCAGCAGTAGATTGAAATCATTTGGTGTGGTTTGTAAGTCTGCATCGATGTATCCTGTTAGTTCGGTATCTACAAAATCGAAACCTGCTTTAATTGCGGCACTTAATCCACAGTTTTTTTCAAAACTAATAAAAGAAAATTCAAGATTCCTGTAACAAACCTGCTCTAACAATTCCAGACTTTTATCTGTAGAGCCATCGTTAATAAAAAGTACCTTGGCGGGCACACTTGCTATTTTTAAATATTCCAGAAGTTCTTTTTCTAATCGTTCAATATTATCTTCTTCGTTGTAAACCGGAACAAGGATGGTTAGTTTGTAGGGGCTTTCTTCAGCCTGAAACAGGCAATATGGAAATATGCTGGTTTTCATTTTTACTATGTTGTTTTTTGTTTTTATTGATTATTCAAGTTTCTCAGAACCTGACATGTAAGCCAACTGAAGCAGGGCTTATCAATGGTGTAAATGCTATGTCCTTATTTTTCGTTTTAAAAGGTTGCCAGTTTTTTAATGGTTCGAAATGATAAACCAGGTTGGCAGAAATAATTCCTATGCCTGCTCCGACCAATACATCGGGCAACCAATGTTCGTTATTTGTAATGCGTAAAATGCCAGTGGTTGTTGCTACCATATAGCCGCTCCACGCCAATAGCGGTTCTGTATCTTTAAACTCGTGGTATAAAACCGTTGCCCCGGTAAAAGCATTTGCTGTATGACCTGATGGGAATGAATAATTATTGCTACCATCGGGACGTTTAACTTTTGTAATTCCTTTTAGTATTTGCACCGTAGGAGCAGAAATTAACTGGGAAATTAGCAAGTACTTGGTTTGGTCCCATACCGTGTTTTTATGTTTAAAGCCTAAAGCATCGTAAGCATACATTTGCACCATAGGGGTGTACTCTAAAATATTATCGATACTGGTACTGGTACTCGGGAATTTAGGTTGTATGTTTTCTTTAATATCGCCAATGTAAAGTAATCCTCCGGTAGCCATAAGCGTTAGGGACAAAACCTGTTGCTTTAAAAAGCTTGTTTTTGCATCGGCAAAATTGACTGTTGTGTCTTTTTTCGATGCCAACAAAATTCCGGGGTTCAGGAATACAATTAAAATCAATAACCGACTCTTTTCCATACATATTTTTGGGGCTGCAATTTTTATGGTGAGAGCAGTCGATACAGAATAATATGGCTGTATAAAGCACCAGATAAATTACAACCCGATGCTTTATTAACCCTCTTCTCTATACCAGACTACAACACCACTGTGCCCATAATTTTTATTAATCTCTCATGTTGTTTTTTTATAAGAGCATTGGGGAAAAGAAAGGTTGGGTGAAAAATGAAATTTTATTTGGAATAGTATTTATCTAAACACATAACGGCTCTGAAACCTCCGAAAACGGGAATGCCGATAAGTTCTTCGTTGCTATAAAAATTATTGAGGTTGACCTTGATTTCGGGGCCAAATTCCATACGCATGCCCGATTCGAACGTTTTCTTAAAACCAATTCCGGCGGTTAAACCAAAAGCATGTTTTCGAATGCCTCCGTTTCGTTCGAAAGTAAGGTCGGTTAGATTGTTCCTTTGTTTAATGTTCGAATAGTTGTCAATCATGTAGTTGTAGTGTACACCTGCATCAAAAAATACGTTGTTAACCTGGTAACGTGCAATTAACGGAATATCGATGTACCTTATCCTTAATATAGCATCTACTTCAGCTGTGCCTGGCAAGTTCCCATTACCCGCATTGTTTACCAGGTAATTTCCAGCCAGCGTTTTTAACTTTTGGTCTTGCGGAAGAGGCGATGGTACATTATATGTATATTCTTCAAAGCTTTGTTTAAAGTAATAGGTTTTTAGTCCGGTGTAAACTGCCCAATTATCGTTAAGGGCGTATTCAAGCTCAAATCCCCCATTAAATGTAAAGCCCGGATTGTCTGTGTCAAGTTTTTGAAAATTGGGAATATCCGAATCTTCGTCGGTAACAAAAAGTGCAGTTATTGTTGGTGTAAAGTTTACTTTTAAGGTAAAATCTTTAAGTATTTTTCCCGAACGGGTGTAGTTGGTGTAATTCTTATTAGGTCTATGTTGTTTGTTGGAAAAAAGGCGTTTTGATGATGAACGTTTTTTATTATTCGATTTTACCTTAGAATCCTTGCTTTTCTTATTATCAACACTATTCGATATTTCAGCAATAGCTTTTTCTTCGGTGGTTTCCACAGGTGCTTCATGGTCTCTGTTATTATTTGCCAATGCCGATAAATCAGGGGTTTCTTCCACTTCTTCCTTTTTCAACTCTGCTACTGTCTCTTTTTCTTCGTTAACCAATTTTTCTTCGCTTATTCCTGTTTTTTCGGTTTTTAATGCTTGTGGTACTTTTTCAAATTCATCCGATTTTTGTGTCTGGTTTTTAATAGCAGAAGTTTCGGATTTTGTATTATTCATTTCAACCGAAGCCAACTGATTTTCTTCTTCTTTAGTTAATTCATCAGCCTCGTTAACAATATTAGTCTTGTATGTTTTTACAATAATTGGTTCTTCAATTTGCGCTATGTCCTCGGTTTGTTTAGCTTCCTCAGGTTGTGCGGTTTCCTTTTTTATTTCAATGGTAAGTGGTGCTTCGGGCTTAGCTTGCTTTTCAGGGAGCAGCATAAACAACACCAATCCGGCAATAATTGCAACACTTGCATATAAGGCAACCTTTAGTCGGACAAAACTTTGCATAGGAACCACTTTGGGCTGAAACCTACTTTCAATTTTATCCCATAGCTCTGGTGCTGGTTCAATGGTATGCCCCTCAAAGCTCTCTTTAAGGAAATTATCAAGGTCGTTATGTTCTTTGCCTTTTTTCATCCAAGCCTACGCTTTTCTTGCTGAATGTGTTTTTTTAACCTTGCCCTGGCATCATGTAAATTCGACTTCGATGTTCCAACCGAAATGCCAAGCATATCTGCAATTTCGTCGTGTTTGTACCCCTCAATGGCATACAGGTTAAGCACCATACGCATTTTTTCGGGCAACTGTTGTATTGTACTTAGTAATTCGTCAATATTAATTTTGTTGTATAACTCGCTATCTTCAACGTAAACATTTTCAGTGTTTAATGTGTCTTCTGTAAATGTAAGTTTTCTCTTCTTTTTGTAATTTTTTATCGCTTCGTGAATAACAATTTGTTTTGCCCATCCTCCAACCTTTTCTGCATCATTAAGCTGGTGCAGTTTTTCAAAAAAAAGTAACACACTTTCCTGAAAAATATCTTCTGCATCATTAGTGTTATTGGCATACCTGTTCGAAACACTAAGCATCATTGGAGCAATTTGCTGGTACAGTGCTTTGCGTGCTTTGGTATTACCATTAACACTTTTACTTATCAGTTTATGTAACTTCGATTTTAACAATCTTTAATATTTAGAGCATTAAATGCAAAAAAGGTTGGGTTTGCTTTTATGTAGGTTCATAAACATGGACCAATTCATAGTTAATTATTAATTTATTTGGTATAAACAGTAAACGCGAAGTTATTATTGTTGGTATAATATTCTGCAATAAAATCATTGATTTTATCATTAGTGGTTTGTGTATTATAGTTTTTCTTAAAATGGTTTTTTAAGTATTGTTGCACAAAGGCTTATTAAAAGTACATGTGGGGCGGCAAAGAACAGCTCTTTTGCAAATTTTGGATATAGTAGGGCATGTGGGATTTGGAAATGTGCTGTTTGTGGGTGGGGTTTCAATTTTGCACTAACCATTCATAGAACGGCGCGTGGGAAAAACAAAATAAATTCTTTCAATTAGGTAGTTCACTTATTAACGAGCGAATGTCTTTTTTAACCTTGTTGCTAACGGCCGCGTGCATGTGGAGTGCGGCATTTGAAAAACTACACTTCCATTTTAGCCACTGAGCCAATTCGTTTATTCGTATTTATATTTTTCAGCCGATTCGTCAATGACGAATTGGCGTTGTTAAACAAAGCTTTTCTGTTCGCATACGTAGTCTGCCAGCATTACATATGCACGTTGTTATGGTGTCGGCAAAAGCCTCTGCGTGGCAGCCCGAAACTTACCTGGGTTTTCCTGAACCGAAGGAGGGCTGGCGGAATGTTTGCCCCTCCCAAGTGATGTGCCAATTTTGACATTCAGCCCAGGTAACCACGGACTAAAACTTCGGCAGTAAACAACTTCTTTCCAGCGATAATTTTCACCGGCTTTGTTAAACATGCCGACGTCAGCTAGCTTAACTTGACGGTTAAAATTGGCGCAGGAGTTGACAAACCGCAAACATTGTGACCGCCCGAACAGGCTTTTGTACGGGCTCTTATGAGCTTAACGCAGCCCCACCAAACAACAAAGCACAGTCAGCCCGCTTAAAAAGAGTGGGGCGTAAAACCCACCATACCAATATTTTAAAGAACAAGTTCGCATACTAACGATAACCCCCAAACGCTGCACCATAACGGTTGGTACATGTTGTCGGGGCGGATTTCGGAGAGCGTTCCTGTCCGAAGGACACGGAACTGCGATGCGAGAATCCGCAGTTGGCGTACCACCAAACCCCGCCCTGCAATATGTACTTTGTTAGGCACTGGCTTTTATTTTTTGTCATTTAAAATCACTGATATTCCCATTCCGTTAATCGAAAATGAAGGATAATCATTTAAGTCTACACCTGGAATATACGTGTCATAGTAGTCTTTGTCGAGAAGATGAAATTTCTCAATTGAGTATCTTTTGGTACTCTTGTTAATTTGTCTCAAAAATTCATTAATTTTTTCTTCCAACCACGAATTCATAAGAAACTCATCCAGTTTCTGATAACTAATATTTTTATCTCCAAAATGATTCTCGTAACTTTTTGAAAGTTCAGTTGTCATGTCTTTATAATATATCGGTGGCTCAAAATAAAATGAATTGAGCCGGTCAATATTAAAGTCTTGCTTAATTTCTGGTAAACAGTCGTTTAATTTGCCAATTGCACTTGAAAATAGAATTGGTCTGTCGTGATAGAATCTAATTTGCACAGAACTATCTCTCGCATATTCTGTCAAACCAATTTTAAAATCAAGGGTATCTTTATTTGCAACCCAACAATATGTGTATGATTTTGCATAGAAATCAATTAATGGCTTATCTATTTTATTCTCAATTTTTACCAATACAGTGTCAATTGAATTTTCTGTCACCTCTGATTGGTCTGTATCAGTTTTCTTAGTCGAGTGATTGCAAGACACTAAGGTCAAAATGATTAAAATAGGTAATATCGTTTTCATTGGTCTCTTTTTAAGCTTGTGCCTAACGGTTGGTACATGTTGTCGGGGCGGATTTCGGAGAGCGTTCCTGTCCGGTAGGACACGGAACTGCGATGCGAGAATCCGCAGTTGGCGTACCACCAAACCCCGCCCTGCAATATGTACCGTGTTACCACACGTTTTTTTATTTCAATCAATAATAGTTGTATTCGTATTTGATTATTCCTTTCTGCTCAAAGATTCCGTCCTGTCCATTTGTCGATTCATAAACATTTATCTCTGAGATTTTTCCATCGTCCAAATATTGATAAATGTACTTCTGAAAATATAAAGTGTACCAAGATGAAAAAATATATTCCTGAATTTTACCATTTGAATCATAATTATAGCTTCGAATGTCCTGAATAGTTGTTTTATCATCATCGGCTGAATAGTATGATTCTTCAATCATATTATTGTGAGAATCATATTTCCACATTAAAATTCCGTACGGAATCGTAGAATAATCAATACTATCCTCAGTCATATTTCCATTGTTATCATATGTGTAGGTGTGAGTTGTTGGGTCATGGTCAAAGAACATCCACCAGCTAAGCATTTGTTTTGGTTTCTTGTCACCATTTTGATATTTATATTCATATTTTTCAACAAGACCATTTTCATTAAAAAACGTCTTCATTTGTTAGGTTTCCGTTTGTGTAAGTGAAAACATGGCGATACCTTGAAATTAAGTTATCCTCTATTTTTTCTGTAAGAACTCCATTTTCGTATGTATATTCCTCAGAGTTTAACCAATTATTTTCGGTGTCAAAATTTTTATTGCTCCGGTACTCCCAAAGTGTTAAATTCCCATCTTTATCATATTCTTTTGTTTCCCATTTAAATTTACTTGATTCACTTGGCTGTCCATATTTAAATGGTACCATATAAGCAGTAAAACTTTTTAAGTTTTTATCAGTCGGATTTGGTTCTTCAAAATCATCTTTACTACACGAAAAAAAGATTAAATAGAAGAGGACTTGAATTAGTAAGATTTTTTTCATGTTTCGCGGTTTTTAATTTTTTTAGTTAACGGATTATCTTGTTTGCTTAAGTTTTCATTTATTTTTTCTAATTGTGATACTATCTTTTTCCCTTGCGAATAAAATTCTTGTTTGCTAGTTTCAAAGTCAATTCTAAGTTTTTTATGCCCCAATGAGATACAGAAATCACAGGAGTCAATTTTTTTAGTTTTTCGGCTTCGTTTGAACTTAATAACTCCGCAGAATTCATCATTGTTTTCTCCAAACTCCTTTGCATTTTTCCAAAGATTCGGTTGCGAATTAACGACTGTTTTGATTTTCTGGTTTTTTGACAAGCAAGGAATTTTGCCAAATGTAATTGGCTTGTCAATTGCATTTTTTAATTCTTTTTCCCATTCAATTGAAATCTCATACGCTGAACCACCACCTATATTTTCCAATACAAGATTTACAATCGGAGAACTTTCAAAGTCCCATTTAACAATTAATTCTGGTTCTGCGTCATCTTCTGATTTCCATGTGATTTTGAATGAAATATAGATTGTTATTAGAGCTGTATAAACGGCTAATGATGCTGCAATTGTATTCCATTCTTTTAAGTCATAGGCTTGTTTTGCTACAAACAGAACAATAAATCCTGATAGCAAAAGGAAAAACATTGATAGACTTCTCCTTATTTTTTTTATGGTTTCGTAGGTCATGTTTGAGTTTTATTCGCTGGTCGTATTAATGTTATAAAATCATTTAATATTTTGCTCATATGTCTGTCATTTAAAATGTGTGGTAACGGATGGCGGTATGGTTAGTTGCCGATTTCGAAGTACTTCCCTGTCAAGTTACAACTACTTTTGATACGAGCTGTGCCGCTCGAATACCCACTGCACCGGCAATTAACTATACCGCGTGTTGGCAACTGGTGTTCATTCATATCTGTCTGTTTGTCATTTATTTAGCTTTATTTTCTTGTCATTATCAATCTGCACGAACCTATCTACAAAGTACAAATTTATTTTGTTTTTTTGAGCGTGGGCAATCCCAAAACCGTCCTGAAAGGCGGTTACTCGGGCAGGAGAGGCGGAAGCTCTTCCCGCAAACTTTGGATTTGGTTTGGCTTTGAGCGGTTTGCGGGATGTGCTTACGACTGTGGGATGGCTAATTAGTCAAGTTAATTACAGCAAAATACTCACCACATACATAGTCTAAATCTCTGATTAAGTCTAAATAATTATTTTCCAGTTGTAACAATGTTTCATGCGTTGATACCAGTGACCTGAATGCCTGGATATAATTATCAACACTTTCCTCTTTTAGCAAATACGATTCTTTCTTTGTTGCATAAATCCGTTTCCACGATTGCAAACTGGTCGTTGTACTAATCATTTGCTCTTTTTTCTTGGTAAGTGCATCTTTAAGCTGAAGGATATCTGACTTAATTAGTTTTCTGCGGTCGGCTATAGTGTAATCAATAGCATTAATATCGGCCTGAGCTTTTGCAATGGTGTGCCTGAGTATTTTTGGGTCATTTATCTTGATTTTAATACCTGCATCAGCCGTAAGAAAATTGCCCTGTTGCATGTTACCAGTGAATTCATAAAAATTATACCTGCCCCCTGTGGTTGCATAGATATCCCACTTTCCCTTTTCTGCCAGCCTCTTTTTTTCTTCGGCATTTTTTTTAATAATACCCAATACTTTAAATTCGGTGTCATTATTTAAGGCTTTGTTAAAAATGCTATCAGTAATTTCGTCGATGTAGTATTTACCAACATATCCGGGTTCGTTAAAATCTATTTCTATTTTTGTTAGCTGGACTAACTGAATTTGTTCAACATTCATATAACGTTGCATTTGGAGCTGCAACGAATATAGTGTAATCTCCCAACCGGTAATTTTTGAATTCAGATTTGTTATTTCGCCACTAATTTGCTCCCTGTCTGAATTTGTTGTGGTAATACTATCATCCTCTAATAGGTTAATTAATTCTTTGCGATATTCAATCAGCATTTCATAAATTTTTATTCTGGGAACCAGGTCATAATATTGTTCCAGGGCGTTGAGGATATTTTCCCGAACAGCATCAACATAATCAAGGTTTTTTGTGTAAAGCTCATTTTCCTCAAATGTCCTTTTTATAATTCTTTCCAATGTTCTGGAAGAAGAAAAAAGCGGAAAGCCAATTTCTGTTTCGATGAAATTTATCGTGCCATGCCCCGTGTTTTGCTCCCAGTCGTTAAATGTACCTAACGCCACACCAATTGACGAACCATCAAAAAACTCTTTTTTCATCCCGGCAGTCATATCAGAAGCATAGTCACCATCTGAGTTTGCACTAAATTTTGGAGCAACTATTAACGGGTTAAACTGAGTGTATTCACTTTCAAATAACTTAAAATTGCTCTTTGCCGATTCCAATTCGTAGTAGGCTGCTTTAATTCTGTCGTTTTGATTGTAAGTTAACCTGATAATATTTTCAGGATACAACATCATGTCAGTTTCAATGCTGATTTGCGAGAATGATACCCGGGCAATCAAAAAACAGGTGGCAAAAAGTGCAGTACGCTTATTCATTTTTTAAACTTTCAGTTTATCAATAATTTAGGATGATTAATTTAGTTTTTCCTGATGAACAAAAATTTAACAATTATTCAATTTTAATTTTCAAGTCGTCAAAATAGGTAACCGCGTCTGCTTTTGTCCAAAAGCCGATTAGTCCGGCTGATATGAACGTATCGTCTGTTGATTCAATCATTGTTTTTCCGTTCATCAAACAGGTGATTTTATTTCCCTTCATCACAATATTCAAGGTAAACCATTCTCCTTGTTTTATATCGCTATCGGTACTTTCCAATTCTTTACGGCTACCGTTTACGACCCTATAAAAACGTAAATTGTTTTCAAGTGGATTGTACCTTGCTATGTAGTAATTGTTTTTATCGATGTACCGCCAAACGAGTCCGCCCCCCTGGTCTTCTTCGCCCGAAATGGCTTTTATTTTAACCGAGGCGGTAAAATTCTCACAGGCAATTTTTTCTAAAACAAGCAAATTATAGCAACTGCCCGAGTTTACGGCTTGTTGTTCAACCACCTTGTTGCCATTGTCATTTACAATATTCCATTTGATGCTTTTGGCTTTATTGGTAGCGTCCGCAACAAAACCTGAAGGCAATTGCCCTTCTGTTTCGTTATCAAAATCAAAAATGGTATCATTCCCTGTTTGGGAATAAGAATCTTCAACCACAACCTGACTGTTTTTCGATGATACATTGCTGCAAAATGCAACACTTATCATAACTGAAATTGAGATTATTAGTGTTTTCATTGTGTTTATATTTAATCATTTTTAAATTTATTTTCTAAGAGTTTTTCTTTAAATTCCGACCGGAATGTATATGCGAAAATCAACATAACTGCCCTTGTATCTACTTTCCGATAGTGTGTATATTCAAAATTGCTACCGGAAACAGCAGACTCACTGCGCTGTGTATCAAATATATCGGTTACTGTCAAAGCCAAACGCCCCTGACCTTTTAAGATTTTTTGCTGAAAACCAAGGTCAATAAAATAAACTTCCTTTATAGTGCCTTGTGGAATGACAATGGGCGATGTATAGTTAGCGGTGATTTGAAACCTGCCGTTTTTCCAAACATCAAAATTGTTGATGAATTTAGCGTATCCTGACAACAAATTTTCCGGGGCATTTTGCAATTTGGCACTTGGTTCAATTCTTTGTTCGTATATTGATGCATCAAGATTTATTTTCCAAAAATTAAACGGGTTATAAGTAAAAAAAGCTTCTACCCCGTAAGTGGAAGAATTGCCAAAATTTTCAGGTCGTGTTGTGCTTACTCCGCTATTGTCGATAGAGGTATAAGGGAAAATACTGTTGCTCGTCAGGCGGTAAAACAAGGAAGTCGTAAGGCTTGCCTTTTTAAAGGTTTGATTTTGTGTTAATTCAAATGAGTGTGAAATTTCAGGCTGAATATCGGGATTGCCCGACCAAACGTTCAACGAATCAGTAATATCAATGAAGGGACTGTAATCGCCAATTGATGGTCTGTTAATTCGTTTGCTGTAAGCAAGTTTAAATGAATTTCTTTTTGCAGTGTAGTAAATGAGCGATGCTGAAGGGAAGATATGGAAGTATTCGTTTGAAAAACTATATGGAGAGTGAACATTATCACCAGTATTAGAAACCGGTTCAGCCCTCAACCCCAACTGATATTTCCATGTTGGTTCCTGCTGTGTACCGGTCCAACCTGTGTATTGCAGATACAGGGCATGTATTTGTTCGTTGAATTTAAAGATGTCTGTATGTGCTGAATCGGTTATATAAATTTCGTTCTCCTCGTTAGAGCGGAGATAATCATCATTGATAAACCTAAGCGTGGTTTTATAACCGGTTTCAAATAATCCTGATTCTTTTATCGGATGCAAATAGTTTATCGAGAAATTAGTCAGGTTGGCATCTTCGTAAAAATGTGTTTTCTGTAAAAACGGGTTGCCTATCTCAGCGTTTTCCTCCGATAAGTTTTGAGTAGAGATGTCGGTGTTTTCCCTGTTGTATTCAATTGCAGAGTTTGCATCAATGATAAGCGCTCTGTTTTGATTGAAATTTCTCGTATAATTGAACAAGAGTTCGCCTGTATGGAAACGTCTGATTTCATTTGAGTATCGGCTGTTACGGCTTGTGAAGTCATGCAATGATGTTTCTGTGGTGCTAACAATGGTTTCATAATTATCTTGTCCTTCAAAAAGCCAGATACCTTCCAATCTAAAACTGTTTTTTGAATTTGGGGTATAGCCCACATTAAAGCGTGCCGTTTGGGTTTGTATGGTACGTTCGTCTTGCCGCGGCTGTGATAGATAATATTTATCGTCAGAATCGTATTGAACACGCTGTTTGTTTACTGTGCGTGTTCTGGTAGTAAACCAATTGTCGTAAGCCAGACCTAAATCCCATTTCTGGGTATTATGGTTAATAAGGAAGGAGCCGTTTAAGCGATAGCGTGCCCCCAAACCGCCTCCCAAAGCTGCCGCTCCGTTTGTGCCAAGGGTTGTATTACTTTTAAGAACAATGTTTATAATTCCGCTTTCGGCATCGGCATCGTATTTTGCAGAAGGGTTTGTAATAATTTCGATACGCTCGATGGTGCTTGCAGGGATTTGTTCCAGATTTGTTACTCTGTCCACTCCGCCAATACCGGAAATCCTGCCATTTATCATTATCAAAGGGTTTTTCCCCCTCATGGTTAAATTTCCTTCCATATCTACCTGCACCCCGGGCATATTTTTCATTAAGTCGGCTGCTGTACCGCCAATTTGTGTCAAATTTTCCGATGCGTTCACCACAATTCCTTCATCGGTTTTCTGAATTAGGTTGCGAAAAGCAGTAATCTCAACAGAGTTCAATGCGATGGCATCCTGCTTCAATATTATTGTTCCTAATTCTATATTTTTATTTGCATCGTTTAGTAATACAGTTTGTTGATGATTAACGAATCCTACAAACCGAAACTGAATAAAATACTTACCAAGAGGGACATCTGTCAATACAAAACTGCCCTTATTATCTGTAACCGTACCATTGACAATGCGAGTTGAATCGTTAACGGAAGTAAGAAAAACATTGACAAATTCGACAATATTGTTTTCGCTGTCTAATACTTTGCCTGATATACTTCCTGATTTTTGCCCAAAAGCCAATACCTGTATTAACAGCATTAGTGAAAATAATCCGTATCTCATAAATCAACAATTATTTTGTATTTGCCACCCACAAACGTTTTGGGTTTTTCCCAACCGGAATAGTTGCCACCACTTTCCAATTTGCAACATCAATAATACTTGCATCATTGGATGAAGTGTTACTGACCACAGCAAATTTTCCGTCAGATGAAAATTCAATCCAGTTCGGGTTTTTCCCGGCTGTAATATTTTTCATGATTTTATCCGATGCTACATCAATAGCCGTTACATCATTGGTAAACTGGCTTGTTAGGTAAACAGTTTTGCCATCAGGTGCAACGCAAAGTCCGTGGGCAGCTTTCCCTTCGTTATCAAATTTATCAGATTGAGGTAAAAGCACTTGAGCAATAATTTTGTTTTGCTCCGCATCAATCTTTACCAAACCGTGAAACCAGCGAATGGTTAGGTAAATATATTTGCCGTCGGGTGTTGCTGTCATTACTCTTGGAAAACCGAAAGTGGGAATTTCTGATACAACCTTCATACTGTCCAGATTCAATTTCACAATTTTGTTGTCGCCTTCGGAAGTAACCCAAACGTTTTTTCCGTCGGGCATTGGCAACACAATGTGAGGGTTTTTGCCAACGGGAATTGAATTTACAAGTTTCCAATCTGCGGTTGAAATCACATCTACCTTATGTTCCCCATTGATTGCGGTTAAAACATACTTTCCGTCAATACTGAAACTTAACTGGTGGGGTGTCTTACCAACAGAAATGGTCTGTTTTACTTTATTGTCTGCCGCACTAATGATAGAAACTGTATTATCGCCTTCATTACTAACAGCAATCCAGCTTCCGTCTGGTGAAACTGCTACTCCGTGCGGCTTGCTTCCGGTGATAACTTCAGAAAACTTTTGATTTTTCTGAATGTCAATGACTGATATAAAGTCGCTGCCGTAGTTGGTAATGTACGCTTTTGGCGTCTGCGCAAAAAGCACTGTGCTAATTAGTGCTATTGCTGTTGTCAAGATTATTTTGCTCTTCATTTTCTAATAGTTTTAAATGATTTATCTTACAAAGGAAACCATTGAATCTGTAGAAAAATGGGAATCGAAACTGTTTATTGAAAATTCACTTCGAAGATATGCAAGGCTCCATCACTTCGGTAACAAAGTTCCCAACCGCTGGTATCTGCAATTTTTTTAGCTATGGACAATCCGAGACCCCACGAATCAGGATTTCCCGATTGCTTATAAAAACGGTTAAACAATTTTTCTTTATCCAACATTGAGCCTTCTTCATCTTTTTTGTGGCCTGAATTGGAAATAGTAAGCTGCTTTTCTCCTACATAAATGGTTAGTATGCCATTTTCTGTATTATGCAAAAAAGCATTTTTAAGCAGGTTCTGAATAAGAATTTCCGTGAGCATGATATTGCCCTGTACTGTCAGTTGGGTTTCTGATTTAATCGTTACTGAAATATTAAGTTTTGATTTCTGTTCTTCATAATATTCCATTGACTGCCGTATAATCTGATTTACATCAACCTGGTCAGTTAACAGGAACTGACGATTTTCAATTTTCGATAGTAAAAGAAGGGTTTTATTTAGTTTTTTTAAACGTTGGGTGGAGCTTATAAGTCCTTCCACAATCTCTGCCTGCTCTTTTGTCAACTCTGCCCGCCCTATTAGGGCTTCCAGTCGTGACTGCATTACGGCAAGTGGTGTTTGCATTTCATGGGAGGCATTTTCAATAAATTGTTTTTGACTGGTAAATACTTCCATATTTTTCAAAACCAATTCATTAATGGACTCATTAAGCATCTTAAATTCTTCAATCTGAGAAGATGATAACTCTGGAAGCTGCTGCTTGTCGAGGCGAAAACCACGAAGTTTTTCCAACATATCGTAGAATGGTTTCCAAATTTTTCGTGAAATTATTCGCTGTGATAAATAAAAAGAGAGTGATAGCCCGGTAAGCAAAATTCCAAGAAAAAAGGCAATTGTGCCTAACATTTCATCGGCTTCAAGATGCGGTGCTAAAATCTCCAATTTGTAATATTGGTTATGGATTTCTACAAAAGTGTTTAATTTCCTGTATTCATCGAGTTCATCATCTACAGGTTCATAAATTAGCGTATCTGTATAGTTTTCTTTGCTTTTTTGGAAAGTTGCAGCATCTATGGCATAAAAAGTAAAATCGTCCAGCGGGTTATCACCTTGAAATGGAGCTTCAGGATTGGTTTTGAGGTATGCAAGCAGGTTAATTTTTCTATTATGCAACACCTCGTCCACATTCCGAAGTACATTCCAGTTAAGCACTACGTAAAACAGAATGGAAAAAATTCCAAACAGAATCATGAAATAACGCAACTGAATCCGTGAGGTGTAGGTAAGTAGCTTCATCGTGCTTTTATTTGATAACCTATTCCATAAACATTGTTAATTTCTACGTCTGCCCCGGCTTCTTTCAGCTTACGTTTTAAGTTCCTTATCTGTGAGAAAAGGAAATCGAAACTTTGGGCTTCATCCACATAATCTCCCCAGATATATTCTGCCAGTGATACCTTGGAAAGAACCCGTTTATGATTATTAATGAGATAGCTAAGTAAAGCGAATTCTTTTTTAGTAAATGAAATGGGGTTATCAAGGTTGCTTACACCAATGAGGTGTTGGTCTGGTTCAATAATCAGGTTAGAAAAGTGTACGATTTTGTTTGTCTTAAATTGCTTTCTACGGATAATGGCTTTAATTCTGGCATTTAGCTCAGAGAAATAGAATGGTTTGGTAAGGTAATCGTCGGCACCCAGTCCAAGCCCTTTTAGTTTATCATCTAATGAATCACGTGCTGAAAGTATTATGACCCCATTTGTCTTGCCTTCTTTATGCAGGGCTTCAAGTATATCGAAACCATTTCCGTCAGGAAGGTTAATATCAAGTACAATGCAATCGTAGTCGTAAAGAGCGATGCGTTCAGCAGCAGAACAAAATCCTTGGGAAGAATCATACAGGTATCCCTCTTTGGATGCAAAATCTTCCAAACTTTTTAATAATTGCGGTTCGTCTTCTACGATAAGTAATTTCATAAATACAAATTAAGGGATAAATTCTGTAGAAACATTGGAGATATTTTATGCCTGATAATATTCTCTAAAATGTCCGAGGGTTCCTGGTGGTAGGCTGCACTCTTTGACAAAGCTTTGGTTTCAGCGTTGGCTCGTGGGGCTTTGGCAATGTGTGCAATGTGGGTGGGGTTTTATTCTTTTTTGCGGGTGGGAAGAAAAAACAAAATAAATTTGGCTCCGCCGAGCTCCACTTCGTTCCGGTTCCATCAAATTTGCACTGTCCTGTCAAAAAGCTAAATCTTTTCTTTCGTTATTATTTGTCACTATTGTATCTGTCTGGTCGTCTGTCTTTTTACACTTGTTGCCAACGGCCGCGTGCATGTGGAGTGCGGCATTTGAAAAACTACACTTCCATTTTAGCCACTGAGCCAATTCGTTTATTCGTATTTATATTTTTTAGCCGATTCGTCAATGACGAATTGGCGTTGTTAAACAAAGCTTTTCTGTTCGCATACGTAGTCTGCCAGCATTACATATGCACGTTGTTATGGTGTCGGCAAAAGCCTCTGCGTGGCAGCCCGAAGCTTACCTGGGTTTTCCTGAACCGAAGGAGGGCTGGCGGAATGTTTGCCCCTCCCAAGTGATGTGCCAATTTTGACATCCAGCCCAGGTAACCACCTGCCCAATTGTCGGCAGTGAACAACCACTGTGTGGCCATAATTTTCACCGGCTTTGTTAAACACGCCGACGTCAGCTAGCTTAACTTGACGGTTAAAATTGGCGCAGGAGTTGACAAACCGCAAACATTGTGACCGCCCGAACAGGCTTTTGTACGGGCTCTTATGAGCTTAACGCAGCCCCACCAAACAACAAAGCATAGTCAGCCCGCTTAAAAAGAGTGGGGCGTGAAAACCCACCATACCAATATTTTAAAGAACAAGTTCGCATACTAACGATAACCCCCAAACGCTGCACCATAACGTACATGGAACCCAACAAGTTGGGTTATATTTCTTTTAGTGGGTTGGGTTATATTGCCAATCTGGGTGTGTAACCCAACCTTTTTGCTAAAGTAGTTCATCTAATGGATTTTTATAGTTTTTAAAATTATGCTCCGAAACATGCGTGTAGCGTTGTGTGGTTTTAACGCTTTCGAGGCCTAACCAGGCTTGTATAAAGTGAATATCCACGCCTTGTTTCAAGTGGTTTGTCGCAAAGCTATAGTTAAACTTATATGCGTATACCCGTTTACTAGAAATCCTTCGGTTATTGTGAGTATAGTTTGAAGGCAATATTTGAAGCTTGTCAGTCACATCAGTAAAGTTTTGTTAAAAATAATTATACTGTTAATAGTATCAAACTTTTGTGCCAATTTTCTTCGATACTTGATTGTAAAACTGTCCATCCGTCCATTTCTATTAGGATTACGGATGGATGGACAAGGTTTAACTCACAAACCAATGATGCTTATTCAATTCAATAGCCTCATTTAGTCCACCAACAAAACTTTGACATCTAACATTCCTGTCAAGGAAATTATCAATATAGCTCATTTTATTGGCTCCTGTAAACAGGTTGTAAAGTTTCCAGAGGTTGATGTTCCCAAGATCATTTCTACAGAATGATTCATCAGAATAGTAATCCTTAACCACAAGATTCACCTGCCCATCAGAAAGTGGGAACTGAGGTAGTTCCTTCTTATTCTTGTAAGGCATATTTTGGTACATTCTAGCCCTGCCAATAATTTGTGCAAATTGCTGTTCTGTTATCATTGTCTGTGGAAGAGAGTTAAACTTCTCAATTTCCTTGTACACATTGAAATTCCCCATCAGGTTAAATGCAGCATTTGCCAGTTCTGCAACAGTTCTCACTTTTACATCTGTTTTAAAGCCATCTGTTGAAATACACAAGTTTGTGCATACACTGTTTTTAAAGCCAATAAAGAGTTTAAAACGTTCTTCAGACTTCTTGGAATATAAGTTCTCAAGGTTGTAGGCACGTACTCCTCCTATAGTGAGATTTAAGCTATTTTCAGCCACTCTATCATTGATTGATGGTATTTCAATAGCAAATGCCATGCGCTCAAAATACAGCGTTTTTTCGTGCTCTAAAAGCTCTTTAGCAGGTTTCCCTACAGCTGTTGGAATCCTGCCTTTGATAGGATGTGAAACTCTTACAGCAGGCTTTAAAATCTGTTCACCACCAAATATTTTTTCAGTAACTATTGATACTGTTTCAATAAATTCCTGATGGCTGATGGTGCTTTCGTTGTCTTTTGCAAATACCGGTATGGTGTGCTTGCTAGCAATATCTTCCAAACTCATTGGTTTGGTATTTGCAGCCATAAAATGTACATCACTTGTTTCCTGTGTTGATTCTTTTATAGGTTCAACATCTTCTACAATAGGATTGACCATTCGCTGATCTGTTTCATTAACTTTTTTCAATTCCATTTCCACTAATTTTTGATGTGCTTAAAGTTTGTTTTTCAATGTGTTCCTTTCGCTGAATAGCAAGCGGTTCAATTTGTGTTCTGAAATCTGGATATTGGCGAATGATGTCACGTAATTGATCGATGGAGGTAGCCTCATTAACCAATTTTATCACTTGCTCTACAGAAACACCGGCATTACACCATTTCAAAATCCGTTTACCGTAACCTGGCGTAATAACATTCTCCGGTTTATCCATGAATAACCCGGTTCTATCCTTTGTTGCTTTTGCATGATGTGAAATATCAAGATCAAATACCACCGTAAACTCGTAATCCATACCTTCTCTTGTTACTCCTTTTAACCCGACTTTTTCAGGCACCATCTTCCCATTCTTTTCTGTAAGGGTGTAATCCTGCTTACTTCTAATGGTGGCAATAATGTGACAAGATGATTCAAGCATTTTTTGTACAAAAGCATTGTGACGTGGTGTAATCTTAGACCAGTTTGTAAAACTGTTACCAGCCATTTTTCCATGTTGATCCAAAATACCACCATTTCCTTCCCATTCATGTGAAACGGAATCAATAATAATCACTTCCATACCTGCTTCTTCACAAGTTTCAACGGCAGTGATATACCTCTCAGGAGTAAATGGTTTTGAGAGTTGCAGAACATTAAATTCACCTAAGTGAGCATATAAATCTGCACTGTGATTTTCAGTGTCAATAACTGCAATTTTTGACCAGTCTGTTATACCAGATGCCATTAATAATGCAGAGGTCGATTTTCCAGAGCCAGAAGGTCCCTGTAAGGCAAGCTTTATTTTTGCTTCCCTACGTTGAGCTTTTCTAATTTCCATATTAAAAAATTTAAAGTGATAGATTTTATGAATGATTACTTTGTTGGAATTGAGGGTGCTATTCCATATATTTAAAATGCATTTGGGATTCATCCCATATTGTGTGTTTGGGGGTTAACATTTAGGAAGGAGACTATTGAGTCTCCTTCTTTTTTAGACAGGCACTATTCTTTTTACTCTTATTAACGGGTAATAAAGATAATTCAGGGGGAGCTAATGAGTTACCCCTTTTTCACTGTAAAGCATTGCAAAATAATCCTCTGAAAATTTAAGGTGACCTGGCACTATTAACTTAACAATTATTAAAAAGACGAATTTGGATTTATCTTAATAACATCGTAACTTACTGTATATCAAAACATAAAATTGCCAAGTTATGAAGATTAAAAAAGAAGACATTACTGTAACCATGGAAGCACCAGGTACAATTATGCGTGCAATGGAAGGATTGGGTGGATTCACTGTATCTTATCATGAGCTACCTGAAGGAACAGATTTTACTCCACTTTTAAAAGGTTTAGCTAATGATAGCTGTCATAGTCCACATTGGGGCTATCTTTTTGAAGGGGCTATACGTGCCATTTATGATGATGGGAAAGAAGAACTCATTGAGGCTGGTGATGCTTTCTATATGCCCCCAGGACATACAGCTATTGTTGAAAAAGATGCAAAGCTATTTGATTTTAGCCCTACCAAGGAACTGAATGAAGTATTTGAAAATATAAATAAACGCATCGCTGAACTTAGCTAGATTCTGCGAATTCAGTGATCTAAGCATAGAAAATATAAGCCTCCATTTCATTTTTTCAGTGGATTTTAATTTCTCATGCATCACGGGAAATATCTTCTCAAAAAAACCTTTAAAAATACAGCAGAAAACCTGTATAAGTTATTTGTATAGATTGCAATTTCTTAAAACAAAAAAGAGAGCAATTCAGCCCTCCTTTTCATTCGCCAATTTTTTCAGTGATTCTTTATTCTTTCATCACATCTACAGGGAAAAAATCTTCTCAAAAAATAAGCATAAAAAATTCAACATAAAAACCTGTTTTATAGATGTATGATTGCGCAATATTGTCCTGTATATGCAATGATCTTTATATACATGAAAACGAAAAGACCAACATTTCTGCCAGTCCTTTCAGTTCCTAGTCAAGTGAAGGCACTGCCTGATTGTTAACATGGCTGGCCATTGTTACTTCAGGATCACCTTCGAAAATAGCTTCTTCAAGCGTTGCACCTTCTGGTAAATAAACCCAGCGATGTGCTAAGTTCAACACTTCACCAGTTTCACGGTTGGTCCACTCGTAAGGCTCACATTGTTTCTTTACAACTGATCCCGGTACCTCTTCACCAATCAATGCTTTGGCTGTACTTTCATCAAATGTACTTGGAATGCTACACTGTTTCACCGTTGCGTAATAGTTACCGGTGTTTTGTGATTTAACCAACGATAAACCACCTTGAAGGATGAGAACAAAAAATTCTGAACCATCCTTTTTCCTTTGCCTTTTGGCATAATCAATTACTGTTACCATAATTTTAAATTTTGAATTAATAATGATTTCAGCAAACCGGGGGTGACCCGATTGCTTGGTTTAGAGGTGGGGTGATGGTTGGAAGTACCTTTACCTCTCGTACACAAAGAGAATTTTCAAGAAGGAAATTTTAGCTCTGTGGAAGGGCATCAATTGATTACAATTTTTAGTTATTTGCTTATGGAATGTGCAGGTAGAAATAACTTTTTAGTTGTGATCCGGCAGAAAAATAACCTGAAAAGTTATTTCAGAATCAATGGTTAATCTAAAAAGTTATTAAGTTGGAATTTTTGAGAATCAGATGAGCTGTATGGTTATTGCTATAAGTAATAATTGAATCTGACGAAAATTTATAATCAAGAAATTGCTATATTGTAGGGAAGGAACATAGGGCTATACACATACAAACAAAATTAATCCCAATACTCAAGCCCAAATTTCGCATTAAGCTTTGTAAAACTCTTTATTTCCTCTTTCATTACATTCTTTACGTATTTTTCATCACCTACAGTTGTTGCCACGCTGTCGTGTATTGTAAATATGGGGAGATTAGGCTTTTCAGATGCTATTCGTGAGACTACTTTCCGTAGAATAACTTCGCTTTCGATTCTTTGCAATATATGGGCAAGGGCAGTATGATTTTTCCGCTTAATCAGCTTGAATATTTGATAAACATCAGGGAATGATTCAGCAAATTTTTTTTGTCCTTAGCACTAGGTTGCCCCAATACATAATTGCTTGAAAAGAGAACTTTGAAAAACATCATTTTAACTTTCTTCTTTTCAAATGCTTGATTAGGGAATAAAAGGTCACTCATCTGGTTGTAAAATTGTCCTGAGTTAACCATAGACACATATTTACCAATATCCTCATTATTAAGTTTTTGCAGCATTTTTACTACCATAATGGTAAAGGATGGTGAATTAGAGGAGGGAGAAATTAATTTGAAGGAGTGAGGAAAGTTAAAAATAGATGGTTCGCTTTCATTTTCATAAAAGTTTTTTGATAATAAGAGTTGGCTGAATAATGGTTGTGAATTTTTAATGTCCACATTTACCAGTCTTTGTCCATCAAACGTTATATAATGCCTAAGTTCCTTCTTAATGTTGGTAAGATTAGAATGAAACCTTCCAACATTATCATCTACGCTATAGTAGAAATCACCCTTTGCAAATTTTTCAATGGAATAAATTGCTTTATACCTTTTATTCCAATCACTAGGCCTTCCTTTTAATTTTCCACGGATTGGTCCACTTGGTTCTGGAAATACTTCTTCGATCTTCGCTTTAGCTCCTGTCTCATCGATTTGAAGCTTATCATTAAACCATTTGGTCAAATGTCCATAACCTTTTACCGTCTTATTGTTCTCTGCCACTAGGTCTTCTTGTTCCTTTCTTTTCTTCTTTTGCATTGGCCATGAGGTGATAGGAATTCTTTGAACACTGACTTTGTGTTCCTTATTACTGTTGATTCGGTAACCTTTAGATTTTTTACCGACAATATAGATCATGTCTGTACTTATTATTCCCCTCTTCAGCAGATAATCCAGATAGTCCTTATAATCATGTACGGCTTCCTGAAGCCTTTTTGCATTAAGGTTAATAAATCCTTCATTATTGTCCAGATCTTCCACATCCATACCTCTCGCGAGATAATCAAGGATGTAATAAAACTTATCAATCTTGTATTTGAATTCCGGAGGACGTTTTTTTAAAATGTCTTCTAAGTTGAGTGAACTAGGAATTTCCCAAAACAAATCGTTTTTCACAGATAAAGATGTAGTTTCTTCAAATGTAAGAAATGTTTAATTAAATTTTAATCAGCAGTCTGATCGTTAAAGAATGAAAATTATTTGTTAGTAGCAACTGCGAGAAAATAATCATCTGTCCGTACATAGGAACATTTTAGCTGTATGAATCAACTCAAATGTTTCACATATGTTTCACTTAAAAATAAAAAAGGATTAGATTTTCATCTAATCCCCTACTCTATTTGGTACTCCGGACGGGATTCGAACCCATGACCTACTGCTTAGAAGGCAGTTGCTCTATCCAACTGAGCTACCGGAGCGTACCATATGTTATTTTCTTTATTTCAATCTCAGGCAGTTGCTCTATCCAATGCCGAAAATCTCTTTCGATTTTCGTGCATCCTCGAAAAACAATGAAATTACAAATTTCTGGTTTTTCGGGACTGAGCCACCGGAGCAGCCTTATTTTGCGCTGCAAAAGTATAAATCTAATCGCAAATAACAAATACCAACTCTGAAATAATTCAAATTACCCAATTTTTCAGAAATCGGTACTGTTATTTTATGCTGTTAAAGCAGATCAATTCCTGCAGCTTTACACTGTTCTATCATGGCATCGGGCCAAATGCTCGATTGAATTTCGCCAATGTGCGCTTTACGTAAAAAGTACATGCACAAACGCGATTGCCCTATACCACCACCAATAGTAAGCGGCAGTTCACCGTTCAGCAATTTTTTATGCCACAACATTTCTTTACGGTCTTCTGCATTGCGTATTTTAAGTTGCTCGAGCAATGCTGCTTTATCCACACGAATTCCCATCGACGAAATTTCGAAAGCCCTGTCTAACACATTATTCCAAAGTATAATATCGCCGTTCAATCCTTTAAAACCATTTACGGTTTCCGTATTCCAATCGTCGTAATCGGGTGCTCTTCCGTCATGAATCTCGCCGTTAGGCATTTCGCCACCAATACCTATAACGAAAATAGCTCCGTGTTTTTTGGCTTCTGTGGTTTCGCGCTCAAAAGGCGTTAAATTCGGATATTTTGCCGCCAACTCCTCGGTATGGATAAAAGTAATCTCTTCGGGCAATTCTGCTTTAATTACAGGAAAAGCTTCGCTTAGTAAAAACTCGGTTCGAACAAGGGCCGAATAAATTTTTCGCACGATAGCTTTTAAGAAATCAAGGTTTCGCTGTTCGCGCGAAATAACACGTTCCCAGTCCCACTGATCGACATACAGGGAGTGAATATTTGTCAGTTCTTCATCGGGGCGAATGGCGTTCATATCGGTATAAAGCCCGAATCCTTCTTCTATTCTCAGGTCGGCCAAAGCCATTCGTTTCCACTTGGCAAGCGACTGTACTATTTCTGCCTTTTCTTCATTCAGGTCTTTCATCGGAAACGACACCGGACGCTCGATACCGTTCAAATCGTCGTTTATTCCGGTTCCCTGCTTTACAAATAACGGCGCGGTTACCCTGCGCAAACGTAGTTCGGCAGCCAGGTTCTCCTGAAAAAAATCTTTAATTAATTTAATCGCCTGCTCGGTTTGTTGTACATTTAAAACCGACTGGTAGCCTTCTGGAATTGTAAGTTTCATCTTATAATTTTTTCGAAAAACCATGCATACAGCTCTTAATTTGTGTTTTTTGCACCGTTTCTCCTACACAATTTCTTGTGTTGTTAATACTTTTAAATCATTTTGTCTGTGAAAGCAAAAATATAAATCTGCTAACAATCTAAAAGCTTTTTTATCTTTAATCTTAAAATTCATAACATTTCAATCCAAAAAGCCGGAATAAAAATGTAAACATTATTTTTGCGCCTGAAAAAATGGCAAATTTCAGTAAAAATATTCCGCGCCTTTACCTCATAAAAATCTCGAAATGGTTTAATATGGTAATGCCCATAATGTTGCTTTTTTATAAAAGTAACGGACTGGGATCGTACGAATTATTTGTGCTAAAAGCCATTTACTCGGTTGCTGTGGTTATTATGGAAATCCCATCGGGGTGGATGGCCGATGTTTGGGGACGCAAAAAAACGCTTATTCTTGGAAGCATTTTAGGAAGCCTTGGTTTTCTGATTTACAGTTTTTCCTATGAATTTTGGGCTTTCGCTGCTGCCGAAATCGTACTGGGCATAGGGCTTTCGTTTATTTCGGGAGCCGATTCGGCCTTACTTTACGATAGCTTAAAAGCCGATAACAAAACGGATAAATACACACGCGAAGAGGGACGAATAACTTCTGCCGGAAATTTTGCCGAGGCCATAGCCGGCGTGGTGAGTGGCCTGTTGGTTTATTTTAGTTTGCGAACACCGTTCTATTTTCAGTTTGGAGTAGCAACGCTGGCAATTCCTGCGGCATTTACACTTATCGAGCCCAAAGTACATGCTGTGGAGCATGTGCATTCCATCAGGAAATTAATTAAGAATATCAAAAACTCGCTGGTTTCGAACACAAACCTTCGGGTTGCCATTTTGCTTTCGGCGCTTACCGGAACCGCCACCCTCACCTTTGCCTGGTTGGTTCAACCCTTTTTTGTGGCTATCGGTTTACCCGAAGAGTTATTCGGAATATTTTGGACAGCCCTTAATTTAAGCGTTGGCATTTCTTCGGTTTTTGCCTATAAAGTTGAATTATTTCTGGGAAAACGCCGGTCGGTTTTAGCTGTTATTGTTTTGCTGTCGCTGGGCTATTTCTTTGCAGGAATCTCCATCTCTTACTATGGATTTGTATTCCTGTTCCTCTTTTATCTGGTGCGTGGTTTGGCTACTCCTATCTTTAAGAATTACATTAACCTATACACCGACAGCGAGGTGCGGGCAACCATGCTTTCGGTCAGAAATTTTATTATTCGTATGGCTTTTGCCGGCATTGGGCCACTGCTGGGATGGATTACCGACAATGTGAGTTTAAATAAGGCATTTTTACTGGCAGGAATCATTTATATTGTTGCAGCAACAGCGGTTTCGCTACCGTGGTTACGAACAAAAAGATAAGAAAAATGAGCAAATCGGTACTGATATTCGATCTTGATAATACGATTTATCCGGTAAGTTCGATAGCTGAAAAGTTATTTGAAAAGCTTTTTGCTGTTATCGAAAAAAGTGGTGAATATGATGGAGACTTTGAAGCCGTGAAACTGGAAATACAACGCACACCATTTCAGAAAGTAGCCGGCGCATTTTCGTTTAGCGAGCAATTGCTGAAAGATTGTATGGAAGTACACATCAACCTGACTTACAAAGATCCGATGCAGTATTTCCCTGATTATGAATTGGTGCAAAAACTGCCACAAACAAAGTTTTTGGTTACTTCGGGTTTCAGCAAACTGCAACACAGCAAGATCGATAACCTCGGCATTCGCAACGATTTTGAAGAAATAGTAATTCTCGATCTGCAAGAAACTAACGACACGAAGAAGGATATTTTCAGACGGCTTCTTGATAAATACCAACTACCAAAAGAACAAGTTTTGATTGTTGGCGATGATATTAATTCAGAAATTCAGGCCGGAAAAGAACTTGGAATCGATACGGTCATTTATGATCGCCTGGAAAAATATACCGACTTAAATTTCGCTAACAAAATCGACAATTTTGCCGGGCTCACGAAGTTTCTTTAAAGCTCCAGTTTTAATCCGTCATAGGCCAGAAAAACATTTTCCGGCAGCTCTTTCATCACATCGTCGTGCTTTCCAAAAGCATGACTAATGTGCGTAAGATAGGTTTGTTCCGGTTTAATCCGATCAACAATTTCCAGCACTTCTGCCAGGTTAAAATGCGACAGGTGCTTTTCTTTTCGCAGGCAATTTATAATCAGAATTTTTGTTCCCTCCATCTTTGCCAACTCACTATCTTCTATAAAATTAGTATCGGTTATGTAGGTTAAATCGCCCACGCGGTAACCATAAACCGGCAATTTATGATGCCAGCAGCGAATTGGCACAAACTCAACGCCATCAATAGCGAACGGCTCATTGTCAACCTTTCGCAATTCCATCTTCGGGATACCCGGATATTTAAACGAAGCAAATACATAATTAAAAATGCGCTTGATCGCTTTTTGCACCCGCTCTTCCGCATAAATTTCCATGTGGTTTTTCTGCACCCAGTTGTACGACCGGATATCATCCAATCCAAAAATATGATCAACATGCTCGTGTGTCAACAAAATCGCCCGAAGCGTTTTTACCATTTCACGCAACATCTGCTGACGGAAATCAGGCCCCGCATCAATCACAAAATTCTTATCGTTTATCGTTAACAGTAGTGAGGATCGTAGCCGTTTATCTTTCGGGTTTGTTGAGGCACAAACGTCGCAGTCGCATGCAACAACCGGTACTCCCTGCGAAGTGCCCGTTCCGAGTAAAGTTGCTTTTATTTTTATTGAAGGATTTGCCATTTCGGGTAAAATTAACAAAAGCAGTTGTGAAATAACAAGAATCACTACTTTTGCAAAAATCTTTTAACGAATGGCAACACTTTATCTCGTACCGAATGTTCTGGCCGATGGCGACTGGCAAACCGTTTTACCTGCCCGGGTAGAACCGATTTTAAGCAATACCAAATATTTTATTGTAGAAAATATACGCACGGCACGGCGATTTATGAAACAGGTAAACCGCGAGATAAATATTGACGAGTGCACGTTTTACGAAATTAACAAACGTACCAATGCTGCTGATTTGCCGCGCTTTTTAATGCCGGTTAACGATGGACATGATGTGGCGGTACTTTCCGAAGCCGGCTGCCCGGGTGTTGCCGATCCTGGTGCCGATGTGGTAAAAATAGCCCATCAAAAAGGTATAAAAGTAGTACCGATTGTTGGGCCTTCGTCAATTCTTTTGGCGCTGATGGCCTCGGGAATGAACGGGCAGAATTTTGCTTTTAAAGGGTATTTGCCCGTAAAACCACAGGAGCGGATAAAAGAACTTCAAAACCTGGAAAAAACAATCAGAAACAAGCGGCAAACGCAGATTTTTATCGAAACACCATACCGCAACAATCAACTGGTAAGCGATATTTTAAAATCATGCTCGCCTTCCACCTTATTTTGTATTGCGGCCAATATTACCGGTGAAAATGAATTCATCCAAACCAAATCTGTTCAGGAGTGGAAAAAGGCCGGCGTACCTGATTTGCATAAACAACCAGTAATCTTCTTGCTGGGGTAAACTTCGGTTCGGGAATAGCGGTTTTTAACCGCCGGGACGGGAAATTTTCAACTTCCAAATAGTCGCGGCATCGGGATCGGAAGTTTGGAACTTCCACAAGAAAATCACGGTTATAAACCGCGAATCCCGGGATAGGAAGTTTATAACTTCCGTTCGAATTCCAGCGGTTGGAAACCGCTGTTCCCAATTTTTCTTTGTAATTTGCTTTATGCAAAAGAAAGAATTCTACAAACATATTCTGCCTCATTTTCAACAGCCTGGTCAGGCTTACTTCGTTACCTGGTGTTTAAAAGATGCTGTTCCTGTAAAAGCAGTGGCGAAATATTCGGAAAAGCTCGAATTACTAAAACATCAGATTGATTTTCATCGGGATCGGAAGTTTGGAACTTCCTGTAGAAAATCGCGGATACAAACCGCGAATCCCCAAAGCCGGGAACGGAGGTTTTTAGCTTCAGAATATCAGTGGTTGGAAACCGCTGGTTCATTGAAGGAACTCAAAAAAGAATATTATTCACTACGCCAAAAACACTTTAAGGCATTTGATAAATACCTTGATGTTCAGCAGAACGCAAAAATTGATTTATGTAAAAAACAAAATCTGGAAATAATGATGGAAGCCTTAAACTTCTGGCAGGGAAAAAGGCTGGAAAATGAAGCCTTTTGTATCATGTCTAATCATGTTCACTGGGTGTTCCAGTTGTTTGAAAAGGACGATAATGACAAGCCGGTTTATTTGCAGGATATTATGCATTCGGTAAAACGTTTTTCAGCGAATAGGATAAACAAAAACGAAAAAAGAACTGGGGCTTTATGGCAAAAAGAAAGTTTTGATACTACGATCAGGAATGAAAAACACATGTACAATGTTATTGAATACACTCTGAATAATCCGGTAAATGCAGGGCTGGTAAATAACAGAGAAGATTGGCCTGGAATAGGGATTAGAGGTTTTCAACCTCCGGTATAAACGCGGTTGTAAACCGCGAATCCCAGGGCCGGTATCGGGATTGGAAGTTTACAACTTCCGAAGATAATCGTTGATACTATTCACTGATTCCGACACAGGAAGTTTATAACTTCTGTTCGAAATTCAGCGGTTATAAACCACCTATACCTAACTCACATAGCATTCGGAATTCCACCTCGAAATTGGGAGTAAAAACAGCCTTTGCCAAATTTTTCTCTACCTGTTTTTTTGTCCAGAAACGAAGTTCTTCCACTTCGTTCGACTGGATGCCAAACCCCTTATAATCGTAAGTCGTAAACAGGTAAATCAGTTCGGCTTCCACCTCCGATTCCCATTTATATACTTTTTGCAATTTTGCCGAAAACTCTTTTAATCCGATTTCCTCAAAAACTTCTTTCTTCAGTGCTTGCTCCAGGGTCTCTCCTGCCGAAATATGACCGCCAACAGCCGTATCCCATTTTCCGGGCTGGATGAGCTTATCGACCGGTCGTTTTTGAAGAAGTATTGCCCCTTTATTATTCAGCACATGCAAATGCACCACCGGATGCAACAGCTTGCTTCCGTTATGCACCTGGCTGCGTGGTGCCTCACCGGTCAGTTTTCCCTGCTCATCAACCAACGGGACCCACTCTTCGTTGGTAAGCACCTTTTGTTTCTTTTTCTGACGGAGAATCTCGAACAAAAAATAAACGCCAAAAATGATGTAAAACAAGCCGCCACTGATAAAAGCCCAGGCTTCTTTGCTCATAAAAAAGGCCGAATAAAATACCAGAACAGTATGTGCCAGAAAGATAAAGAACAGGCTCTTCATACTTTGTCGCATTTGCTGCAGTTGAGCGGTATTAAACGCTACATCTTTCATGTAGCGCTGCCCCATCATTCCAACTATATTTATGTTTGAGAATGCTGAAATGGCCAGCACAGCAACCAGTATCAATTCGATCAGTCCGGGTTTCAGCTTGAAGAAAATATCGTTGTCGAGCAAAATGGAAACGCCGCCAAGAACCACCAGCAACAAGGTATCGAAAAGCACAAATTTTTCGAATCGTTTTTCTTTAATGGCAATCCAGGCCATTTCGGCCAAGCCTACGCCTATGGCAACAAAAAGCCCGATTTTAGTCCCCCATATTTCATCGGCAGCGATGAAAACAAACAAAGGAATAAAACCAGGCAGTAATTTCTTAAATAATTGTGCTCTGTTCATCGTAAACAATGAGCAATAAATTATTCTTCGTCGTCGGTAGCAGTTTCAAAAGGAATAACCTTGTAAACTTCAACCTCCATTAAAACCGTTTGGAAAGCACCGACAGAATACCCTGAACCACTTTGCCCATAGGCCAATTCAGAGTTAATTACTAAGCGCGATCGTGTTCCGGGCTGCATATAAAGCAAACCTTCTTCCAGTCCTTGTATCGATCCTCCGGCACCAATCGTAACCTTGTAGGGTTCATAGCGGTGTCCATCAAGATAACCACTTGTTTCGTCAACCAATAAACTGTCGGGGCCATCAATTAACGTCCAGGTTGCATAATATAGCTGAACCTGGTCGCCGGCTTTTATGGTGTCGCCTTCGCCGGTACCTGGTTCGTTAAAATAATAAAGACCAGATGCAGTTGCTTCTGCTCCCGGGTGAGCGATTGCCATGTATTCATCCAACAGTGCAAGTTCTTCATTCCTCATTTTTTGGTAATCAACTCCATTGTCGCAGGCAAAAAAGGCAACAGCTCCTAACATCAATAAAGCATATGATATTGTTTTCTTCATCTGATCTTTAATTATTTTCTGTTGTTTAAAAACAGTGTCGTTTAATTTAAATTATTCTGCAAATTTAATTATGTGGTTTTATTTCTACCATTTCTATCCAAAAAACTGTTGTTGTATTTGGTGGAATTTGGCCGGCACCATCTTCTCCATACCCCAGTTCTGAGGGAATAATTAAAAATGCAGAACCTTCTTCATCAATAAAGCGTGTTGCGTCATTCCATCCGTCAATCAAATTTTCGGAACCTAATACATACTCCCAGGTTGTCTCTCCGGTTGTTTCAAAAATGCTACCATCGATAAACCTACCGGTATATTTTACCACACAGGTATCGCCATCCTGAGGGAAAGTGCCGTTTCCGATTGAGTCGGTAATGTAATAAACACCCAGTGCTGTTGTGTCAATATCCAACCCTCTGTTGTCCAGAGTATCAAGATACGTTTTTAACAGAGCATCCTCTTCAGCTTTTGTTGGCGGAATATAAGGTTCCGGATCATCAATACACGATGCAACTGTTACTCCGATAATAATCGCCAATAATAATTTTGTAACTAATTTCATTTTTTACATTTTTTAAATAGTTGTTTCCAACAACTGATGCTTATACGCAGGTAAAAGTTGCGTGAACTTTAACAAAGTTTTTTCAAAATTCAGTTCCGATTCGCCTCCGGCTGCGTTTAAATGCCCGCCACCATTGAAATGGCTCGATGAAAATTCGTTGGCCGGAAAATTTCCTTTTGAGCGGAAAGAGGCTTTTACATATCCATCTTTTTCGATGAACAGGGCGCTGAAAACTATATTTTTTATCGATAACGGGTAATTTACAAATCCTTCGGTATCGCCGGGTTGAAAATTAAACCGTTTTAGCTCTTCTTTACTAATGCTTATTACCGCAGCCCGATACTCGGGAAAAACCTGCATTTTTTCGTTCAGGCAATAGCCAAGTAATTTCATTCGGTCGGCCGAATAATTATGAAATACCGACGATTGGATTTTATCGGTGTTTATTTCGTAATTCAGCAACCCGGAAACCACTTTAAAAGTGTTTTTCGAAATGTTGTGACTAAAACCTCCTGTATCAGTCAGAATCCCGGTATATAAGGCTTCAGCAGCCTTTTGCGACAGGTTTTCGATTAATCCCGTAGCTTCAAGCACATCAAAAACCAATTCGGCGGTTGAACTGTACGATGTTTCGGAAACCATAAAATCGCAAAACTCTGTGGGGTACGGATGATGATCGATCAATACCTTTTTATGCTCAAACTCCAGAATTTTCTTTTCCAGTTTCCCGGCACGCGAGGCTTCGTTAAAATCCACACAGATCATTGCATCGGCCTGTTTCAGCCAGCTTTTAGCTTGCTTTTTGTCTTTATTGTAAATAATTACCGGAACTTCTGAAGAAAACCATTTTAAAAACACGGGATAATCGTTTGCCGACAGTACTTTAACTTCGTGCCCAAAATCGGCAAGTACCTGCCCAAGTCCCAGTGCCGAGCCAATAGCATCGCCATCCGGATTTTCATGCGGAATAATTACCAGTTTCTTTTTTGAAGTGGCCAGCAATGCCTTAATTGATGTAATAATCTCTATGTCAGTATTTTTCAAAATTCGCAAAAATTAGAATGCGCAAAGATAAAAAATCTTACCTCGCCTGAAAACGCTAATAACCCAAATTTTGTTAATATTGTAAATGACAAGCTTTTATTAAGGGCTTGAACCAATAAACAGACAATAACTACTAAAACTTTTGAAATGGCTGGTAACAGAACCTTTACAATGATTAAGCCCGGTGCGGTGAGAAAGAACTACGAGGGCGCAATTTTAAAAATGATAAACGATGCCGGTTTTAAAATTCGCGCAATGAAACTCACGCGCATGTCAACAACTCAGGCCGGTGCTTTTTACGAAGTTCACAAAGGAAAACCCTTTTACGATAACCTGGTTAAGTTTATGAGCTCGGGGCCAATTGTTGCCGCTATTTTAGAAAAAGATAATGCCATTGAAGATTTCCGCAAGCTGATTGGAGCTACCAATCCGGAAAATGCCGCTGAAGGTACCGTTCGTAAATTGTTTGCCTGCAGTGTTACCGAAAATGCGGTTCATGGTGCCGACAGCGACGAAAACGCCACGCGCGAAGCCGACTTTTTCTTTTCTACTTTCGAGCGCTTTTACGATTACGAATAAATTTTGCGCCGCCTATCAAGGCGGTGATGACTGATAGTACGAATCACAATAATTTTTCAGGAATTTTGTAAATTAAAATCTACAAAATTCCTGAAAATCATTGCCAGTCACTCTCTATCTTGACACCGCTCTAAAGAACGGTGCAAAAAATGCTCGCAATTTTATTCAACACTAATTACCGCTGTTGTTTCGTGCGATTCCCCCGGAGCCAGATCGATCTGATCATTGATCTTGTTCACCGTTTCGAGGCAAACAAACGTTTCATATCCGTCGTTGGGCATATCACTCATTTGCTCGCAGGCTTCAGCACCCGGATTCCACACCGTTGAACACTTACTGCCATCTTTGGCAATTCGGATGTCGCGTTTAAAATACGGATCGTGAATGATACAATCGGCTTCCGTATCGAAATAATGCCTTGTTGTAGCTTCCGAAATTTCCAGCAATTCTTCTTCCTGAACGTAGCGATTGCCATCCAACTGGTTTTCGTAATGGGTATTGGCCAGTCCCGCAATTTTTATGTTTTCAATAGCCGAAAGGTTAAAATAAGTGTGCAATGCCGATGTGTAAGAAATTGCCGAGTCGGAAGGATTGGAAACTTTTAGGGTAAGCGACAACGAATCGCCAACAACAAAAATCAATTCAGCAATAAAATCATAGGGCCAGTATGCTTTTGTTTCATCCGACGATTTTAGCTGCATGGAAACGTATGTCTCCCCTTTTTCCAGGGTATCAACTTCGGTAACTTCCCACATCGATGTACGGGCAAAACCGTGCTGTGGCATAGCCGAATCGTTTGCATGCGGGCCAAACCAAGGAAAACAAACCGGAATACCACCACGAATTGCTTTGCCTTTTTCGAAAACACTGTACGGACTCATCCACAAAACATCGGTGGTTCGCATTGGCCTGAAACTGGTTATTTGTGCGCCATACAGGCAAATATCGGCTTCGGCATATTTATTGGTTATGGTTATAAAAGGCAGTTCGCCGTCGAGTTCCATAAAACCCACTTCGCCTTCAACACCAAATTTTTCGTTTAATTCGTCAATATTCATTTCCATTTAGTTTTAGATTTTGAAGATCCAGAATCCAGTATCGAGTATCAAGTATCCAGAATCAAGTATCCAGAATCAAGCTCTTACTTAAAAACAATTCGTGTAATCATCTCATCTCCGGCATTCTCGTTTATACGCCGGCAAATTTCTTCACGCATTAAAAACAATTCGTTTTTTACTACTGCCGAAGTTATTTCAACATACAAAATCCGGTTGCGGATATAAATATTGCGGGTGTAACGTGCGATGGTTTTCCCGAGCAGGTTTTCCCAGCCCTGAACAATATCCACTTCTTTTAATTTCCGCTCCATGCGGTTTTCTTCGATATACTGTTTTAAAACCTCGCTTAACGATTGTGTATTACTTCGTCTCATTGTGCCAATTCTACTTTTCCGTTTTCTACTTTAAAAATACGATAATCGGCATCCATTCTTTTAATTATGGTGTCGAGATGCTCGCGATTGGTATCGGTTAAAAATATCTGTCCAAACTGTTCGCCCGCCACAGCCGTAACAATTTGCTCCACCCGGTGCTGATCCAGTTTATCAAAAATATCATCCAGCAAAAGGATGGGATTTATACCCGAAATTTCTTTAATAAACTCGAATTGCGCCAGTTTCAGCGCTACCAGGTAAGTTTTTTTCTGTCCCTGCGAGCCCAGCTTTTTTATCAGGTAATCACCAATTTTCAGTTGCAAATCGTCTTTATGAATTCCAACAGTTGTGTACTGCACTACCCGATCTTTTTGCAACGAAGCTTTTAGCAGCGATTCCAAGCCCGAATCATACAAATCCGATTGATGCACCAATTCCACTACTTCGTTGCCTCCCGATATATAATTATAGTAGCGCTGAAAAACCGGAATCAGCTTTTCTACAAAACGTGTCCGCTCTTCGTGAATCCGTGTTCCGTATTCTACCAACTGATCGTCCCAAATGCCCAGCAGTTCTTCGTCGAAATAACGATCGCTGGCAAATTGTTTCAGCAGATTATTGCGCTGCATCAGTGCCCTGTTGTATTTCAAAAGATCGTCGAGATAAGTTTGGTTGTATTGCGAAATTACTCCGTCCATAAATTTGCGGCGTTCGTCGCTTCCACCTAAAATCAGGTTTACATCCGACGGCGTGATCATTACCAAAGGCAGCAGTCCAATATGTTCCTGCAGTTTTTTATAAACCTTTGTGTTGCGTTTAAACTGCTTTTTCTGCCCTTTTTGCAAACCACAATTAATGGTTTCTTTCGATTCCATTCGGCTGTAGTTCCCGTTCAGCATAAAAAAATTCTCTTCATGATTGATATTCAGCTGATCGGTGGCATTAAAAAAACTTTTGCAAAACGACAGGTAATAAATAGCGTCGAGCATGTTGGTTTTTCCGGCACCGTTCTTACCAATAAAACAATTCAGTTTAGGCGAAAACTCGGCCTTCACCTCCAGAATATTTTTAAAATTTACAATTGAAATCTCTTCAATATGCATTATCAGTTTCTTTGTTTTCGTTCGTACAAAACTAAATAAAAAGCCTGCACATTTCTGAAATGTTGACAAAAAGCACTTAATAACAATGTTATGTTGATTATTCTGGAAAATAATAGATGCATTGGTTTAGCTGTTTTGAAAAAAAAGCTATTTTTGCGGCACAATTTTGAAAAAGAGACAAATGGCAAAGAAGAATGTAGAACAAGCCGATAATTTACAGGAACTTGAAAGTGCGTTAACAAAAACGGAACAATTTGTTGAAGATAATTCGAAGATCATCAGTTTTGTAGTTGGTGGAATTATTATTGTTGTTGCCGCTTACCTTGGGTTTAACAAGTTTTATGTACAACCAAAGGAGGACGAAGCCATATCGCAAATGTTTATGGCCGAGAATTATTTCGAAAAAGATTCGTTTAACCTGGCTATCAACGGCGACGGTAACTACCTTGGGTTCCTTGATATTATTGATGATTACGGCATTACAAAATCAGCTAACCGTGCAAAATACTACACCGGTATTTCTTACCTGTACCTGGGTGAGTACGAAACTGCATTGGATTATTTAAATGATTTTAAAACCGATGATTTATTGCTGGCTCCGGTTGCCGAAGGTGCAAAAGGCGATGCTTACCTTGAATTGGGTGAGACCGATAATGCATTGAAACAATACAAAAAAGCTTACGCAGCAAGCGATAACGAATTAACCACTCCGGTTTATATGATGAAAGCAGCTAACCTGTTGGAATCGATGGACGAGCTGGAAGATGCACTGGCTTTATACGAAGCTATTAAAACTGAATATCCGCAATCGTCGGAAGGTACAAATGCCGACCGCTATATTGCCCGCATCAAAACAAAATTGAATTAAAAAAGAATTCAAACGATAATTAAACCCCTCTTCGGAGGGGTTTTTTGTTTGTATTAGTATATTAGAGGTGAGTACAGAGTAATCGGTACTGAGATTTGAGAATAAAGATCGAGTATCAAGTATCAATTACGATCATTTCTCACTACTAAATACTAATCTCTCATTACTAAAAAAGAAAAAATTATGGCAACAAAAGATTTATCAGCATACGATATTAACTCGGTACCATCGGCAGAAAACATGCGTTTTGGCGTGGTAGTAGCCGAATGGAACTGGGAAATTACATCGGCACTGGCAAACGGCGCTGTTGACACCTTAAAAAAACACGGTGCTACCGAGGAAAACATTTCAGTAAAATATGTTCCCGGAACTTTTGAACTTCCATTGGGCGGACAATATTTTGCAGAATTAGACAATGTTGATGCTGTTATTTTGCTGGGCTGTGTTATTCAGGGCGACACCCGCCACTTCGATTATATTTGCGAAGGCGTAACGCAAGGCACAAAAGATTTGAACCTGAAATACAACAAACCGTTTATTTTTGGTGTTTTAACTACCAACAACGAACAACAGGCGCTCGACCGTGCCGGAGGTAAATTGGGCAACAAAGGCGACGAAGCTGCTGTAACAGCCATTAAAATGGTTGCACTGCAACAGTCGTTCAAATAGTTGCTGCTAACTCCTTCCCCCTTCGCCTTGAGCGCATAAATACAACTTTATGAAACAAGTTCTGCACATAAAAAATATGGTTTGTAACCGCTGTATAAAAGTGGTGAAAGAAGAACTTGAAAAGCTCGACATCAATATTGAAACGATCGAACTGGGAAAGGTTGGGATCAAGGAAAGTTTGGATTCAGACCAAACCGAAGAAGTGCGCGCTGTTTTGCACAACAATGGTTTTGAATTGATCGATGACAAAAAAAGCCAGCTCATCGACCGGATAAAAACCATTATCATTGAAAAAACGCATTATTCAAATGATGAAAAGGAACCGGTTAACTTCTCGGAGGTGATTGCAGGAGAAGTTGGTCATGATTATTCGTATTTGAGTAAATTGTTTTCATCGGTTGAAGGAATAACCATCGAGAAATACATCATCAATCAAAAAATCGAAAAAGTGAAAGAATTGCTGGTGTACGGCGAACTCACCTTAAACGAAATATCTTACCAGTTGGGCTACAGCAGTGTGCAGCACCTGTCGAACCAGTTTAAAAAAGTTACCGGGTTAACACCTTCGCACTTTAAAAAACTAAAGGGAAACAAGCGAAAACCGCTTGACGAGGTTTAACAAAACTCAAAACTTCTTTTTCCTCTCTTTTTCTCGAAGCCAATTACAGCCTCACCCAAATTACGCAGATTTACGCAGAAAAAACTTTCACCCATCGGGTGAAAGAAAATCAGCGGCAATCAGCGATATCTGCGAGAAACCCCAAAATAGTATAAATCATTTCCAAAATCGTGTAAACAAAATCTCCTGTATCCTGCTTTACTTTGTATTATAATATTTATCAGAATGCAAGCAGTACAATACATAGTAAAGTTTTTAGGCGATTTCGCTACAATTTTAGGAGAAATGGCTCCCTATCTTTTATTGGGATTTTTCTTTGCAGGACTATTATATGCGTTTATTCCCCGCGAAAAAATAGACAAGTATTTTAATGGTTCGCCATTTCGCTCCTCTGTTTATTCATCCTTACTGGGAATTCCGCTGCCCTTATGTTCTTGCGGAGTAATTCCTACTGGGGCAGCTTTGTATAAAAACGGAGCTTCGAAAGGAGGAACAGTTTCGTTTCTGATTTCCACGCCGCAAACCGGAGTCGATTCCATTTTGGCAACGTTTTCGTTGATGGGATTACCTTTCGCCATTATTCGTCCGATTGCCGCTTTAATTACCGGAATCACAGGAGGTTTAATTACAAGCGTAATAACAAAGAACGAATCAGTGCCACAGCAAACTTCGGATACGGTTTCAAAACCTAAAACACCGGGGCAAAAAATAAAAGACGTTTTTCGTTATGGTTTTGTGGAATTCATCCAGGATATCTCAAAATGGCTGATCATCGGCTTGGTTTTAGCGGCCATTATTTCGGCTCTAATACCCAACGATTTCTTTGAACTTTTAAACCTGTCGCCCATATTGCAAATGCTGCTGATTTTAGTTGTATCTGTTCCTTTGTACATTTGTGCAACCGGCTCTATTCCACTGGCCGCCATCCTTATTTTAAAAGGAGTCAGCCCCGGAGCAGCTTTTGTGTTACTTATGGCGGGACCTGCTACCAACGCAGCTACAATTACCATGATCGGTAAAGTTTTAGGAAAAAAAAGCCTTTTCACTTATCTCGGAATAATTATTATTGGCGCCCTGGGATCCGGATTGATCATTGATTACCTGCTGCCCGTACAGTGGTTTACTGAAATTACTCAACAACATTTGGGTCACGACCACGGAACTCATCTGAATTGGTGGCAAATTACTTCCGGAATTGTACTTCTGGGATTAATCGTAAACGGCTACATTCAAAAATACAGGGCTTCCAAACAACAAGCAAAAACACAATTAACGTATAATATGATGCAAACAAAAACCATTAAAGTTGAAGGAATGACTTGCAACCATTGCAAAGCGAACGTAGAAAATAACCTGCAAAAACTGGCATTTGTAGATAGTGCAGTGGTAAACCTGGCCGAAAAAACGGTTACTCTGGAAGGCGACGACATCGACCTGGAGAAAGTAAAAGAAACTGTTGAATCCATTGGCTACAAAGCGGTTTAGCCCGAAAGTATGTTAAAGCTTTGTTAAACGGTTGGCAAATTCGTTTAAACCTTTAGTTTTGTTGAACGTTTATTTAGTGAAGTTTAAATAATAAATGATTAAAAAACTCAACCATATTATTTTAGCATCTCTGTTGTTGATTTCAACAATGGGATTGGCTGTGAGCAAACATTATTGCCACAGTTCGCTGGTTGATGTTTCTATTTTTGCTGAAGCCGATTCGTGCTGCGGCGATGGCGGATGCTGTACCAACGAAAATCATTTTTACCAGGTGAAAGAAGATTTTTCGGCACCCGTAATTTCTACAATTCCGCTACTCGCCGAAATTGATGTCTTACATCAGACGCTGCTTGATCCTTTTATATTATTTCCAAACGAATTAACCGAAGAATTTGAATTGACAAATGATCCTCCTCCGCCTACGGTGATGGAGTTCCTTGCTGAAGAGCAATTATACCTTTTATGATTTTATTATGATAAACTATCTGATCATGACTATTCATGATCGCGATTTTCTATTGTAATAATCTCATAGCAAAAAAGGTATGCTAAATAAAATCATAAAATTTTTCCTTGAAAATAAGCTGGTTACAATACTGGTATTGATTCTCCTTGTAAGTTGGGGAATTATAACTTCACCGTTTGGCTGGGACACGGGAGTTCTGCCAAAGGATCCGGTGCCGGTTGACGCTATTCCCGATATTGGAGAGAACCAGCAAATTGTATTTACCGAATGGATGGGACGTTCTCCACAGGATATTGAGGACCAGATTTCTTATCCATTAACCACCTATTTATTGGGTATTCCCGGAGTTAAATCCATTCGTAGTTCATCCATTTTCGGATTCTCCAGTATTTACATCATTTTTGATGAAGATGTAGAATTTTACTGGTCGCGCTCGCGGATACTCGAAAAGCTGAATTCGTTGCCGTCGGGACTGTTACCCGATGGAGTTCAACCTGCTCTTGGTCCTGATGCTACAGCACTCGGACAGGTTTACTGGTACACTATTGAAGGGCGCGATAAAGACGGGAATCCGACCGGTGGTTGGGATTTACACGAAATACGTACAGTGCAGGATTTTTTCGTCAAGTATTCACTGAACGCTGCTGAAGGTGTTTCTGAAGTGGCTTCTATTGGTGGCTTTGTACAGGAATACCAGATAGATGTGAATCCCGATGCACTAAAAGCCTACAACATCCCGCTGCATAAAGTAATGCAGGCCGTTCAGAAATCGAACCGCGATGTTGGTGCGAAAACTATCGAAATCAACCAGGCAGAGTATTTGGTTCGCGGATTGGGTTACATAAAAAGTGTTGACGACATTGAAAAAGCCGTGGTTGCGGTTGAAGACAATGTGCCGATCCGTGTAAAAGATATTGCAGTTGTTAGTCTTGGACCTTCAACTCGTCGTGGTGCGCTCGATAAAGACGGCGCCGAAGTGGTTGGAGGTGTTGTGGTTGCCCGTTACGGAGCAAATCCACTGCAAGTAATCAATAATGTAAAAGCAAAAATTGCCGATATAGCACCGGGCTTACCTTCAAAGGTTTTGCCCAACGGAGTAGAAAGTCAGCTTACCATAGTTCCTTTTTACGATCGCTCAGGACTGATCTACGAAACTCTCGGTACGCTCGAAGAAGCACTCTCTCTGGAAGTGCTGATCGTTATCCTTGTGGTTATCATCATGGTTTATAACCTGCGCGCCTCGCTGTTAATATCAAGCCTACTGCCAATCTCAGTTTTAATGGTGTTTATTGCCATGCGTTACTTTGGCGTGGATGCGAATATTGTGGCACTTTCGGGTATTGCAATTGCTATTGGAACCATGGTCGATCTGGGGGTAATTCTTTCGGAGAATATTATAAAACATACGAAGGAAGCCCCGCCCGGACAAAAACTGATTACTACAATCTATAACGGTTCGGCAGAAGTTAGTTCGGCTATTTTAACTGCAGTTTCAACAACCATTGTGAGTTTTATACCGGTATTTACCATGCAGGCTGCAGAAGGGAAGCTATTTATACCGCTTGCCTTTACCAAAACCTTTGCACTGATTGCAGCACTGATTGTTTCGCTGTTTATATTACCCGCGCTTGCTCACTGGTTTTTCGGCGTACGAATTAACAGTAAAGCCATCCGAAAATGGGTAAATATCGCCTTAATTCCGCTTGGAATAATTCTACTGGTCTTCGGACAAATCTGGGGAGGAATGATGATCCTTGCATTTGGCTTGGCAGGTACAGCCAAAGAATTCAAAAGGCAAAAAGCAAAAGGCGAAAGGCAAAATATTAAAAGCAACAGCATTGCTGGCCGCTTCCGATATGCCGGAAACTGGTTGCTGGAATACATTGAAGTCGTTATTGTACTGATTGGCGTTACCTGGTTATTGGCAAAATATTGGCTTCCGCTGGGGCCAACAAAAAGCCTGATAATGAATGTGGTTTTTGTAGGCATTCTGCTTATCATTATCCTGGGCGCATTTGCGTTACTTGAATATTTCTACAAAAAAATATTAACCTGGTGTCTTGATCACAAAGTAGCATTTCTTTCTATTCCAACCTTTTTGATTATAGTGGGAATAACAGCCTGGATGGGCTTCAACAATATTTTCGGATTTGTAGCCCGCGGATTCGACAAGGTTGGATGGAACATTCGTACAACCGAAGTTTGGTCAGGACTGGCGCACTCTTTCCCCGGAATTGGCAAAGAATTTATGCCGTCGCTGGATGAAGGAAGTTTCCTGCTGATGCCCACTTCAATGCCACATTCGGGTGTTGCATATAACCGTGAGGTGTTGGGCCAACTCGATATGCTGATTTCCAATATTCCTGAAGTTGAATTGACTGTAGGAAAACTCGGACGTGTGGAATCGGCACTCGATCCGGCACCAATTTCGATGTACGAAAATGTGATTAACTATAAACCGGAATATATTCTGAACGAAAAAGGGCATCGCATGCGGTTTCAGGTGGATAAAGATGATCTTTTTGTTTTGACAAGCGGAGAAAAACTTAGCAATGAAGATGCTTTGCAACAAGGAATTACACGGGAAGATCTCATTCCTGATAACAACGGAGATTATTTCCGTAACTGGAGGGAGAAAATCAAATCGCCTGACGATATTTGGGATGAAATTGTAAATGTTTCCAAAATTCCGGGCGTTACTTCGGCACCAAAACTGCAACCCATTGAAACACGATTGGTGATGTTACAAACGGGTATGCGTGCCCCAATGGGAATTAAAGTGTACGGACCCGATTTAACAACCATCGAAGAATTTGGGCTGAAACTGGAAGACGTGTTGAAAACAGTTCCTTCGGTAAAAGCTCAGGCTGTTTTTGCCGACCGTATCGTAGGTAAACCTTATTTATTATTCGATATCGACCGGGATAAAATTTCACGTTACGGATTGAATGTGGAAGATGTGCAACAGACTATTGAAACAGCTGTTGGCGGAATGAAAATCACTTCTACGGTGGAAGGTCGCGAACGGTTCCCGGTAAGGGTGCGTTACCCACGCGAATTGCGTGACGATCCGGAATCGCTGGGAAAAATCCTGATGCAAACACCAACCGGTGCACAAATTCCACTGAGCCAGTTGGTACATATCAAATACCAGCGTGGTCCGCAGGCCATAAAAAGCGAAGAAACCTTTTTGGTGGGTTATGTTCTGTTCGACAAAAACGACGGATTCTCGGAAGTTACCGTAGTTGAAGACGCACGATTGGCTATTCAGGAACGCATTGATGCGGGAGATTTGCAAGTTCCCGCAGGTGTAAGCTACAAATTTTCGGGAAGTTACGAAAACCAGGTGCGAGCCGAAAAACGGCTTTCAATTGTAGTTCCGTTGGTGTTGGCGATTGTATTTCTGATTCTCTATTTCCAGTTTAAATCGGTAAGCACATCGCTGATGGTATTCACCGGAATTGCCATGGCTTTTAGTGGTGGATTTATGATGCTCTGGCTATACGGCCAAAACTGGTTTGTCGATTTTTCAGTTTTTGGAACCAATATTCGGGAACTTTTCCAAATGGGAACCATTAACCTTAGTGTGGCAGTTTGGGTAGGATTTATTGCGCTGTTTGGTATTGCAACCGACGATGGAGTGCTAATGGCAACCTATCTGGATCAGAGTTTTGCCAAAAACAAAACTGACAATATGAAAGGAATTCGTGCTGCAGTGGTGGAAGCCGGACAACGGAGAATTAAGCCGGCAGTAATGACATCGGCAACAACGATTATCGCTTTACTGCCTATTCTTACTTCAACCGGCCGCGGTGCCGACATTATGATTCCTATGGCCATTCCGGCATTTGGAGGGATGATTTTTGCCGCCGTTACCTATTTCATTGTTCCGGTATTGTATAGCTACCGCGAGGAACGTAAACTTAAAAAGAGTCAGTCATGAAAAAGATAATAACAAGTATAATCATATTCATTTCGGTAATAGGCGCAACACAGGCGCAAACACTTGAGAGTTACTTTGAAATGGCTGCCGAAAATAATCCGGGTTTGCAAGCCAAATACAAGGATTTTGAGGCTGCGCTGCAGAAAGTACCGCAGGTAAGCTCATTGCCCGATCCAACGTTTTCTTTCGGTTATTTTATTTCGCCGGTAGAAACTCGTGTGGGGCCTCAACGGGCAAAATTCTCATTGAGCCAGATGTTCCCGTGGTTTGGAACGTTGGAGGCCCAGGCTGATGCCGCTTCGTTGATGGCCGATGCTAAATACCAGGCATTTCTCGATGCGCGCAACCGGCTTTACTACAGCGTTTCGGAAGCGTATTATCCGCTGATCGAGTTGAACCGCTTAAAAGCCATTGAACAGGAAAATATCGAAATCCTACAGTCGTATAAGACCATTGCCAACTCAAAATTTAAAAACGGAGTTTCGCCAATGACCGATGTTTTACGGGTAGATATTATGCTGAAAGAGGCACAGACCAATCTCGGAATTCTGAATAAAAAGGAAAAACCGCTACTGGTAACATTTAACAACCTGCTCAACAGAGACGAGAACGAAGCAGTAGTTGTTCAGGATTCGCTGACGATTGAATCGTTACCTGAAAATTTCAGGAGAGATTCGTTACTGACGAACAACCCGATGCTCGATGCAATCGACCTACAACAGCAGGCCAGCGAAAAGAGTGAACTGGCTGCGCAAAAACAAGGTCTGCCGAAAGTAGGTGTTGGGCTGGATTATGCAGCTGTTGGAAAACGCACCGACATGGAAGTGGAAGACAACGGCAAAAACATTTTCATGCCTATGGTTTCTGTTAGCATTCCAATTTTCAGAAAAAAGTACAAAGCAGCTGAAAAAGAAGCGCAACTGATGCAGGAAAAATACTCCTATCAAAAGGAAGAAACCATCAACTCGCTAACCTCAGGATATGAGTCTGTTTGGTTTCAAATTCAGCAACAAAAAGATTTAATCGATTTGTATGAGGCGCAAATCCTTGAATCCAATCAAACACTGAACCTGTTGTTTAGCGCTTACGGAAATTCGGGGAAAGACTTTGAGGAAGTTTTACGCATGCAGCAACAACTGCTGAAATACGAAAAAATGAAAGCCACGGCAGAAACGCAATACCAAACCGCTTTGGCAAAACTAAATTACATAACCGCAAAAACATATTAACAATGCATACAAATAGAAAAACAATAATCATAGTGCTGTCAACACTGGCAATTGGTTTATTGCTTGGTTGGTTGATATTTGGTGGTTCAGAGGCAAAAGTTACCGAAGAACATCAGCATGAACACCCTGCAGAAGAGGTAGCCGGCGAAACAACCTGGACCTGCTCGATGCACCCGCAAATTCGTCAGCCTGAACCGGGCGACTGCCCTATTTGCGGAATGGATTTAATTCCGCTGGAGGAAGAGCAAAATGGCGAAGTTGATCCGAACGCAGTAAGCATGTCGGCCACTGCCATGCAACTGGCCAATATTAAAACCACCATTGTAGGAGCTGTAGAACCGCTTAAAGTTGTACGACTTAACGGGAAAGTTCAGGAAGATGAACGGCTTATTTTTTCGCAATCGTCGCATATTCCCGGCCGAATTGAAGATTTAAAGGTGAATTTTACGGGCGACTATGTTCAAAAGGGACAGGTAATCGCTTCTGTTTATTCGCCCGATTTAGTAACGGCACAGGAAGAGTTATTTGAAGCACAAAAAATTAAAGATTCGCAACCGCAACTTTTTGAGGCTGCCAAAGAAAAACTAAAAAACTGGAAGCTGACCGACGAGCAGATCAGTCAAATTTTATCTTCAGGAACAGCGCAGCAAACATTCGATGTTCGGGCTGAAGTTTCGGGTTATGTAACGCAGAAAAAAGTGAATACCGGCGATTATGTGCGCAGGGGGCAAGCGATATACGAGATTGCCGATCTTTCAAAAGTATGGATTCTTTTTGATGTATATGAATCGGACTTGACCTGGATTAACAAAGGCGATAAAGTAAGTTATACGATCGAATCGCTACCGGGCGAAACATTTGAAGGAACGATTGATTACCTCGATCCGGTTATCAATCCGAAAACAAGAGTGGCTAAAGCGCGTGTTGTTCAATCGAACAAAGGTTTAAAGCTAAAACCTGAAATGTTTGTATCGGGAAAAGTGGAGGCAAAATTGCCACAAACCGATGCGCTTGTAGTACCGAAAACAGCTGTTATGTGGACGGGAGAACGTTCGGTTGTTTACGTAAAATCGGAAAACAATCAGGGTGTATATTTTAACATGCGCGAGGTGGATCTGGGTCCGGCTCTTGGCGAAAGTTACGTGGTTGAAAACGGTGTTCAGCAAGGCGAAGAAATTGCTGTTAACGGCACATTCAGTATTGATGCGGCAGCACAGCTGGCCGGCAAACCAAGCATGATGAGCCCCGAAGGAGGCGCTGCCCCAACCGGCCACAATCACGATGGAATGAACATGGAGAATGATGAGCAAAGTGCTCCTGTTGAAGCTCTAGAAGTTGATCCGGAATTCGTAAAGCAACTCACCACATTTTATAAAGCTTATTTAAATATGAATGAGGCTTTTATAGAATCGGATGCAGCCAAAGTAAGTGCAGAGGCAAAGAACACCTCAAAAGCTCTTGCTGCCATAAAAATGGAATTATTGAAAGGCGACACGCATATGGCGTGGATGGATCAGCTAAATATTCTTAAACCATCGTTACAAAAAATTGGTAACAGTACAATCATCGACGAGCAAAGATTAGAATACGCCACATTTAACCTCGCATTCTACAAGAGCCTGAAAATGTTCGGGCTTGATAACGAAACTACCTACTACCAATATTGCCCGATGGCGAACAGCGACCAGGGTGCCTATTGGTTTAGCGCTGAAAAAGAGATCCGGAATCCTTATTTCGGAGATATGATGCTGAGTTGCGGGGAAACCCGGGAAACCATAAAATAGAAATTCAATTTATTAACCATTAAAATTTTAATACGATGAAAACAAAAGTTTTAAGTTTAGTAACCCTTTTTGTAATGGGAGCATTTACCGTTTTTGCAGGAAATAAGACGGAGAAAATTAAAGTTTACGGAAACTGCGGAATGTGCGAAAACCGCATCGAAAAAGCTGTTAAAGCGGTTGATGGCGTTTCAAAAGCAGACTGGGATAAGGAAACCAAAATGCTGGAAGTTACTTTCGATGATACAAAAACCAACATCCACAAAGTACACATGGCCGTTGCAGCTGTTGGCCACGATACCGATATGCACAAAGCAAAAGACGAAGTTTACGATAAACTTCCGAGCTGCTGTAAATACGACCGTACGGCAGAAGCCAAAACCGAAGAAGGACACGAGGGACATATGCATTAATTTTTTATTGAACTGAACAGAGAGGGTTTCATTCGTTTGTGAAACCCTTTTTTGTGGCCGGAATTCGCAGGTTGTCGAAAATTTTCTACAAACAAATGTCAACTATTTCTCGGTACGCCTCGTAAACAATACGCTAGCTAATCCTGTTAGCAATGGCATGATTTTACCAGTGTTTAAGACAACACACTTTAAAACGTTTTATTATGAAGTATTATATTGAAACAACCATTGAAACTGACTTTGATTCAGCAGTAGAAAAAGTAAAAGAAGAACTTAAAAAGGAAGGATTTGGAGTGTTAACGGAGATTGATATTCACAACACCCTAAAAGCGAAACTGGATGTGGATTTCAGACCATACAAAATTCTTGGTGCCTGTAATCCACCCAATGCATTTGAAGCACTGAAAGCAGAAGAACATATCGGATTAATGCTGCCTTGTAACGTAGTTGTTCAGGAGTCATCGGAACCGGACAAAATTAAAGTTTCGGCAATCGATCCGGTTGCATCAATGATGGCAGTTGACAATTCCGCTATCGAACCAATCGCTCACCTTATTAAAGATAAGCTGGCACGTGCAATCGAACAGCTGTAATTGTTGTTAAATAGAAACAAAAAGCCCCCGTTCTGCAACTTTTTATTATTTTTGCTTTATTCGGAATTGAACTGAACAAATAGAGCTTGATAAAGACGATTAAACATATCGGAAGTTTTTTACTTATTCTTGCTGGTGCAATTATACTGTCGCATGCTTTTATCCCCCATCATTTGCACAACGGAGAGGCAGTTATCGAAACATCCGAATGTCATTGTATTTATCATCATCATGAAACATCAGCTCAGACAGCAAGTTGTACACACGACCATTCCGAAAGTGAATCGACCGACTGTGTACTTCATAACCTGCTGGTACTTCCCGGAAAGCAAATCAGGGCTGATCAGCCGCTAATTGCAACTATCCTTCAAAATACCTACTGCTCGTTGCTGATTACCGGCCTGTTTAATGCCGATTTGAATATTATCCAAAGCAACTGGCACTATCACATTGAAGGGACAATTCCCCTACCCACCAATATCCACACTTTCACACGAGGGCTTCGCGCGCCTCCATCAGTTTAATTTTCCCACCTCAACACCTTTAAGGTTCCGCTAAAAGGAACCAACATTATTTATTTGGAAAATTAAATAGCATATAAAATGAAATTGAAATATTTATGGGTGGCAACAATCGCCTTTCTTTTATTTTCATGTCACCAAAATTCTTCCCACGATCATAACAACGCAGACGAACACGATCACGATCATGAAATGCACGCGGAAGAAGCGGATCACGACCACGAAGCGGGGGAAGCAGAAAGCGAACACGAACACGAGAAAATTCAGTACACCGTTTACAGCAACGATTTTGAGTTGTTTGCCGAAGCCGACGCAATGGTAAGCGGCGAACATGCTGATGTACTGGCACATTTTACTTCGCTCGCGGATTTTAAACCGCTTGAAGAACCGGCGAAAATTACTGCCAGACTTATTGTAAACGGCAAAACAATAACTGAAACTTTAAATGAACCGCTTCAAAAAGGCATTTACAGTTTTGAACTGAAACCAACAACCACAGGTGAAGGGAAATTGTATTTCGATATCGAAACCAAAGGTCAACAATTTGAACTTGTTATTCCCGATGTTGACGTTTTTGCCAACGACGAAGAACTACACAGTCATCACGATCACGGTGATGAGCCATCGGCAATAAATGCAACCGTTTTTACAAAAGAACAATCGTGGAAAATTGATTTTGCAACTGCTTTGCCACTGGAACAAGAATTCGGCCCGGCAATTAAAACAGTGGCCAAAATAGAGCCTGCACGTGGCGAAGAAGAGATTGTTGCTGCAAAAGCTTCAGGATTAGTATTGTTTACGAACAACAACCTGGTTGAAGGAAAGAAAGTAAATAATGGCGAAAAACTCTTTTCAATTTCATCGAGCGAAATGGCAGAAAACAACTTTGCCGTTCAACTGGCCGAAGCCAAAAGCAATTATGAAACCAACAAGGCAAATTATGAACGTAAATCAGAACTGATTAAAGATCGTCTGGTATCGGAACAGGAATTACTGAATGCAAAAAACACCTACGAAACCAGTAAAGCTGTTTACGAGAATTTGTCGAAAAACTTCAACGAATCCGGTCAGATGGTAAAAAGCAAAATGAACGGTTTTGTGAAACAGATTTTTGTAAGCAACGGCCAATATGTTGCTGCCGGACAACCTTTGGTGAGCATCACGCAAAACAATAAATTGCTGCTTACCGCGCAGGTTCAGCAGAAATACCTTTCGTATTTACCGTCGATAAATACAGCGAATATTACGACAATGCACGACAACAAATCATACACACTTGAAGAATTGAACGGTAAGATCCTTTCGTATGGAAAGTCGGCTAGCGATAATTCGTACCTGTTTCCGGTAAATCTTGAAATTGGAAATCATGCAGGTTTTGCACCGGGAACTTTTGTTGAAGTTTTCCTGAAAACGGTAACCAGTTTAAAAGCCATTACCGTTCCGAACAGCGCATTGCTGGAAGAACAGGGGATTTACTATGTTTTTGTGCAGGTAACACCCGAGATGTTCGAAAAACGCGAGGTTAAAATCGGCGGAACTGATGGCCTGCTAACCGAAATAACTTCGGGATTAAGTACTGATGAGCGAATTGTAACACAAGGTGCGATGCAGGTAAAACTGGCAAAATCAACCGGAGCTTTGGATCCGCACGCCGGGCATGTTCACTAAAAAACAGACACTATGATTAACAATATTATAAAGTTCTCGCTGAACAACAAATACCTGATTATTTTGTGTTCGGTGGTGCTGGTAGTGTTCGGGATTTACACGGCCAAAAATATGGACATTGACGTGTTTCCGGACCTTACGGCGCCTACCGTAATTGTAATGACCGATGCACACGGAATGGCTCCCGAAGAGGTGGAGCGTCTGGTTACCTACCCCATTGAAACGGCAGTAAACGGAGCAATGGGTGTTCGTCGCGTGCGTTCATCTTCAGGACTCGGCTTTTCATTTGTATGGGTTGATTTCGATTGGGGCACCGACGTTTACAAAGCCCGCCAGGTGGTGAGTGAAAAACTGATTACCGTGCAGGAAGCCATGCCCGAGAATGTGGGTGAACCAATTCTGGCGCCACAATCGAGCGTAATGGGTGAAATATTTTTTATGAGCCTGCAAGCCGATTCTACCGACCTGATGACTTTGCGTTCGATCGCCGAATGGGATATTCAGCCCGTGATTTTGGCAACAGGTGGAGTTTCGCAGGTAACTATTATTGGTGGCGATTACAAACAGTACCAGGTACTGGCCGATCCGCTAAAAATGAATTTTTACGGCGTATCCATCAATGAGCTGGCCGATGCCTGCCGCGAGATGAGCCAGAATTCAACAGGTAAAATCGTGCGCGAACATGGTAACGAATATGTGGTTCGCGGTGTTGCCCGTACTTCAAATCCTGCAGAACTGGGAAATACTTTTATAAAAACCGTCAGTGGTAACCCTGTTCGGGTAAACGATGTTGCCGAAGTAAAAATTGGCAGTGCCGTAAAAATGGGCTACGCTTCGCACAATGCTAAAAAGTCGATTATTATTTCGGTTTCGAAACAGCCCAATACCAATACGCTGGACGTTACTGAGAACATTGAGCAAAAGCTGGAAGCAATGAAAGCTACGCTGCCTCCCGATGTAACCATAAATACTAAAATTTTCCGACAGGCAGATTTTATCGAAACTTCGGTTAATAATGTTCAACGTGCGCTGTTGGAAGGTGCCGTGTTGGTTATCATTATCCTGTTTTTGTTCCTGGGAAGTTTCAGAACAACAGTAATTTCCTTGCTTGCCATTCCGCTGTCGTTATTAGGATCGGTAATCGTGCTGAACCTTTTTGGTCTCAACATCAACACCATGAGTTTGGGTGGAATGACCATCGCAATCGGTTCGCTGGTTGACGATGCCATTATCGATGTTGAGAACGTATATAAACGTCTCCGGCAGAATTTCCAACTGCCAAAAGGCGAGCGACAAAGTGCATTCGCAGTGGTTTACGAGGCATCAAAAGAAATCAGGGCGTCTATTTTAAATGCAACACTCATTATTATCGTAGCTTTTATGCCACTCTTTTTCCTTTCGGGAATGGAAGGCCGCATGCTAAAACCGCTCGGAATTGCTTACATCGTTTCCTTGTTTATGTCGCTGATTGTTGCCATGACATTAACGCCACTACTTTCGAAAATGATGTTGTCGGGCGACAACTATTTATCACGGAAATCAAAAGAAAGCTGGCTGGCACGAAATCTCACTGTAGGTTACGAACGTTCGCTGGTTTGGGTGCTCAACCACAAAAAAATAGTGATATTCCCCATTCTTGGTTTGTTTGTGGTATCGCTGTTTATTTTTTCGGGATTTGGACGCAGTTTCCTTCCCGAATTTAACGAAGGAGCTTTAACACTTTCGGTAATTACTCAACCCGGAACATCACTGCACGAAAGCGATAAATTGGGTGAGCTGGTTGAAACCGAAATGCTTTCCATCCCTGAAGTGAACAGCACAGCACGACGTACCGGACGTGGCGAACTGGATACACACTCGCAAAGTACCAACAGTGCCGAAATTGATGTGAATTTTACGCTAAACGACCGCGAACTGGAAATATTTTTGAAAGATGTACGAAGCAAACTTTCCGGAATTCCGGGAATTGCGTTTACCGTTGGGCAACCTTTAGGGCACCGCATCGACCACATGCTTTCAGGAACCCGCGCCAACATTGCCATAAAATTGTTTGGCTCCGATTTAAACCGGATGTTTCAAATGGGTAACGAGATTAAGTCGCACATTGTTGACATCGACGGGCTGGTTGACGTAAACGTTGAACAGCAGGTTGAAATTCCGCAGATTCAGATTCGTCCAAATCGTAATATGCTGGCCTTTTACGGCATTCCTATTCACGAATTTAACGAATTTGTGGATATCGCATTGGGCGGTGAAAAAATGGCCGACATTTATGAAGGGCAACAAACATACGATTTGCTGCTTCGTTACAAAACCGATTACACCGACCAGATGGAAGGCATAACAAATGCACTGATCGATACCTCCGATGGGAAAAAAGTACCACTCAGCGAAGTGGCTGAAGTGGTTTCGGCAAGTGGACCAAATTCCATCAGTCGCGAAAATGTAAAACGTAAACTGGTAGTTTCGGCAAACGTTGCCGGACGTGATTTGCACAGTGTTGTAGAAGAAATCAAACAAAGTATAAACGAGAATATCGATTTACCGGAAGGCTATCGTGTTGAATACGGTGGACAGTTTGAAAGCGAGGAAAAAGCATCGCGCATGCTACTGCTCACATCCATTGCCGCGCTTTTTGTGATCTTCCTGCTTTTATTTCAGGAATTCAAAAACTTTAAACTGGCAGGTATCATTTTGCTGAATTTACCGCTGGCATTGATCGGTGGAATTTTTGCCATCATGCTTACTTCCGGAATGCTGAGTATTCCGGCAATTATAGGTTTTATCACACTTTTTGGTATTGCAACACGAAACGGAATTCTGCTGGTTTCGCGTTATCAAAGTCTGGAGCAGCAGGGCGAGAAACTGTACGACACGCTGGTACACGGATCAAAAGACCGTTTGTTACCTATTTTAATGACAGCACTAACAGCTGCTCTGGCGCTTATTCCGCTGGCAGCCAATGGCGATTTGCCGGGAAACGAAATACAAAGCCCGATGGCACAGGTAATTTTGGGAGGTTTGCTCACATCAACCATCCTGAATATATATGTGGTGCCCATCGTTTACTACGCCTTAAGCAAAAATGGAAACATAAAAAAGGATTTAAAATGAAACAACTGATAATCACACTTATATCAATACTGGCTCTTAGTCAATTTGCATCGGCGCAAGATAGCGTAGAAACCTTGTTGACAGAGATTGAACAAAACAACACCACCCTTTCGGCGCTCCGAAAAACGGTTGACGCTAAAAAAATGGGCAATAAAACAGGTATTCAACTGCAAAACCCGGAAGTGGAATTTCATTATTTGTGGGGCAATCCATCAGCTATTGGCAACCGCACGGATATCAGCGTTCAGCAGTCGTTTGATTTTCCGTCGGCTTATGCCTACCGCAACCAGATTGCAGAACTGAAAAATGAACAGGCCGAGCTGGAGTACAAAAAACAAAAGATGGATATTTTCCTCCAGGTGCGTTTGATTTGTGCCGAACTCACCTATCAGAATGCACTGCAAGCAGAATACCAAAAGCGACAGGAAAATGCCAGCCAGATTGCAAAATCTGTTAAAACAAAGCTCAATGCCGGAGAATCTAATATTCTGGATCAGAACAAAGCCAAAGTGACGCTTTTAAATACAGAAGCCGAACTTCGCCACATTGAAATTCAAAGGCAAACGCTTTTACAACTGCTGGCAACACTAAACAGTGGCATTGCTGTTGATTTTGAAAATACAGCTTTTCAGAATACGCCAATCACTACCGACTTTGAACAATGGATGACGCAAGCGGCCGTTAACAACCCGATGCTGGACTGGTTAGAACAGGAAATTGCCATTTCTGACAAGAACACGCAATTACAGAAAGCGCAAAGTCTGCCCAAACTAAATGCAGGTTACATGAGCGAAAAAGTAGTTGGCGAACATTTTCAGGGCGTTTCGGTGGGCGTTTCAATACCATTGTTTGAGAATAAAAACACCGTAAAATATGCCCGCCTGAAAAGCGAAGCGGCGAAACAAAGCGAAACCGATGCAAAGTTCCGTTTTTACAGTGAAATGAAAACGTTGCATGCCAAAGCAATCGGAATTCAACAAAACATTACACGGTTTCGTGAGCAGCTATCTTTGCAAAGCGATCTTAATCTGTTGCGTAAAGCGCTGGACAAAGGAGCGATTTCGCTAACCGAGTATCTATTTGAGCTAACAGTTTATTACGACAGCCTGGAAAAATTGCTTGATATGGAAAAGGAATTAAGCATTACCAGGGCGCAATTATTGATTTACAGCTAAGATTTTTTATTAATAATTGATTAAGCTGTTTAAGGACCAAAGTTAAATGGAGAACGTAGATCATGTATTGTTCTTGTTCACCCTCCCTCCGACTTTGGTCTTTTTGTTTCCTCACCACTCCTTATTTTGCAATGGCATCATCCTTACTGGTTCCACTTATTTTTATCTTCAATACCACCCAGTTAACATTGAAATGATCTTCAATATCTTCCTAGTTTTTGTTGCCTAAATCAATCTTATCCTTTAGTAGAGTTAATTTATCATTCCACAGTAACCATAAGAATTAGAATACGTTACTTAAATTAATTTTTACTTAAATCTTGGAAAGCATATATGCTCACAAATCAACGACCTAAGATCGTAATAGATTTCAAAAATGACACATAAATTATTTATATATCTATTTATATAGTTATTTAGATTGTATAACATATATTTGCGGCGAAAAAGAATCAAAAATGATTACTAATATGTCAACACAAAAATTCAATTACCTGGTATTATTGCTGTTATTAACGCCGGCAATAATAAAGGCACAGCCAAGACCATTAAGCTTGAGCGAGGCACTTACCCTTGCCCAGGAAAACAACCTTAATGTGAAAAGTGCCCAAGCCCGTGTGGAAGCCGCACGAGCCAGCTACCGAATGACAAACTCTGTTTTTTTACCGGGAGTGGAAGCGAGTCACACCGGCATGTCAACCAATGACCCGCTAAATTCTTTTGGGTTTAAATTAAAACAAGAGATTGTAACACAACAGGATTTTAACCCTGACCTGCTAAATGATCCGGGAAGTATCGAGAATTTCCAGACAAAAATTGAGTTGAAGCAGCCTTTGCTGAACCTGGATGGAATTTACGCCCGTAAGGCAGCCAAAAACCAATTGGATGCCATGTCGTTTCAGAGCAACAGGGTTAAACTGAACATTAACTACGAAGTGAAAAAAGCGTATTTTATGCTTGAGCTGGCCGAGTCGTCGGTTGAGGTACTGCAAAAATCAGTTGCCGTAGCGGAAGAAGCTTTACGCTTAACAAAAAACAATGCTGAACAGGGATTTGCCAAAGAAGCTGATGTGCTGGAAGCCTCCGTTCGTGTTGAAGAACGCAAGAATCAGTTATTGGAAGCACAAAACCAGCGCCAAACAGCTAACGACTTTTTGGCGTACTTATTAGGAATGGAATTCAGCGAAGTGATTGAAACTACCGATTCGCTTATTCAACCACCAATGCAAGTGATTATCGACCGAAATTCGGTAAACCTCGAAAACCGTTCGGATATGCTGGCTTACCAAAAACAAATTGAGGCCGGCGAGAACATGGTAAAATCGAATAAAATGAAATTCGTTCCGCGCCTGAATGCTTTTGGTGCCATGGAATGGAACGACGAATCGTTGTTCGGAACCTCAGCTAATAATTATATGGTTGGCGCTTCTTTAAGCTGGAGTCTGTTTAGCGGATATAAAAATGCAGGAGCCATTCAACACGCCACTGCACAGTTGGACGAAGCACGAATTAACTACGAAGATTACCTGTCTCAAAGCCAGATTGAAATCAATCGTGCAACACGTAAAATGGAACTGAATTATAACCGAATCCAATCGAGCAAACTGGCAAAAGAACAGGCACAGGAGTCGTTACGAATCCGCACCAACCGTTTTGAGCAAGGACTGGAAAAAACGGCTGATCTACTCATGTCTGAAGCCCTCACTTCGCAAAAAGAATTAGAATACATACAAGCCATTTATAACTACAAGCAATCCATTTTCGAAATGGAATTGCTTATCGAACAAGATATTAACGAATAAACGCCATATTTAAGATGAAAACACCAGTACAAAAATCAAAACTCATAATCGCAATTGCACTGTTATCAATAATTGCAATCTCATGTGGTAACAAAGAAAAAGAACAGGCCACGGGATCACAGGAAAAAGTTGCGGCAGAAACTGCTGTTGCAAAATTGGCTGATTACCCGGTAGTACATAGTTTTTCAGGCAAACTGGAAGCCGACAAACAAAGTAATTTAAGCACCCGTATTATGGGGCAAATTCAGCGTATTTACGTTAAACCAGGCCAGAAAGTAAACCAGGGCGATCTGTTGATCCAGATCAGAAACCAGGATATTCTGGCGAAGAAAGCACAGGTGGAAGCAAGTAAAGTTGAAGCCAGCACTGCTTATGAAAGCGCTGAAAAAGATTTAAAACGTTACGAAGCGCTCTACGCGGCAAACAGTGCGTCGGACAAAGAAATGGACGATATGCGTACCCGTTACGACATGGCCAAAGCACGTTTGGCTGCCGTTGAGCAAATGGAAAACGAAGTAGAAGAAAACATGCGTTATGCATCGATTCGTGCCCCTTACAGCGGAGTAATCACCACCAAATTCGTTCAGGAAGGCGACATGGCCAATCCGGGAATGCCTTTATTGAGTATGGAAAGCCCATCGCAATGGAAAGTAATTGCACGCATTCCTGAAGCCGACATCGCAAAAGTTCAGTTGAATGATGCCGTTCAAGTAAAATTCACTGCAGCAAATGCAGAACTGGAAGGAAAAATTATCGAAATAAATCCATCAACCACAAATACCGGTAACCAATATATGGCAAAGGTTTTAGTTACCGTTCCTGAAAACTGTACGGCAAAATTGTACAGCGGAATGTATGCCGAAGTATTGTTTGAGTATGGAACACAAAAACGCATCCTGGTTCCGGAATCAGCTTTGATCCATCGTGGTCAGCTGGTTGGAATTTATGCTGTTGGCCAAACAGGAAATGCCCTGCTTCGCTGGGTAAAAACAGGCAAAACATTTGGCGACAAAATTGAAATCATTTCAGGCTTATCGGATGGAGAACAATATGTGGTGAAGTCTGACAGCAAACTTTTTGACGGAGCAATTATAGCTTCCAATTAAGCAAAAAGTAATTCCTAAGTGAATTACCCCTGTCGCTTCAATGAAGCTCCTGTTCCGTCAGCCGACGGAGACAATCGGAACAAAGTGACGATAGTGGGTCTATTAAACGGAACTTAAAAAATGAATTTAAGAGAGAAAAAAAAATGAAAACAGGATTTGCCGGCGGAATAGCCAAACAATTTATAAACTCAAAATTAACGCCGCTGTTGATGATTGCTTTTATGGCAATCGGTATCTACAGCTCGTACCTGACTCCCCGCGAGGAGGAACCGCAAATTGATGTACCAATTGCTGATATCCTCTTTAGTTATCCGGGAGCCAGCCCAAAAGAAATTGAATCCCGCGTGATGCAACCGCTCGAAAAAGTGGTAGCCAATATTCCGGGAGTTGAATACGTTTACTCTACCTCAATGCCGGGCCAGGCCATGCTTATCGTTCAGTTTTACGTTGGCGAAGACATCGAACGTTCGTTGGTTAAAATGTACAACGAAATTATGAAGCACATGGACCAGATGCCGCACGGAACAAGTTTGCCTTTGGTAAAAACACGTTCTATCGACGACGTGCCGGTGTTGGGACTAACTTTCTGGAGCGAGAATTACGACGACTATCAGTTGAAACGAATTGCCCAGGAAGTAAATAACGAAATTGAACAGGTTACCGATGTATCGGAAACGAAAGTAATTGGAGGCCGTTCACGCCAGATCCGCGTCGTTTTAAACAACGGAGCAATGGCCCGCTACAACGTTGATGCATTGAGTATTGCACAAAAAATACAGACTGCCAATCAGCAATTCAATACAGGTGCTTTTAACAAGAATGATGTGGAATACCTGGTTGAAGCCGGTGAATTTCTGCAAACATCGGATGATGTTTCCAACCTGGTTGTTGGCATCCACAACGGAAGCCCGGTTTACCTGAAACAGGTGGCCGAAATTCTTGATGGTCCGGAAGAGCCGATTCAGTATGTGAATTTTGGTTACGGAATGATGGACGAAAAGAAAAATGAATTTGCAGGCGAATATGGAGCAGTAACGATTTCTGTAGCAAAACGCCGTGGTGCTGATGCGATGAAAGTTTCTGACCAGATTTTGGAAAAGATCAGCCATCTTGAAAAAGACCTGATTCCTGCTGACGTTCATGTTGATGTAACCCGTAACTACGGCGAAACAGCCTCGCACAAAGTCTCGGAACTGTTGATGCACCTTGCCGGAGCGATTATCGCGGTAACTTTTGTGGTAATGCTTGCCATGGGTTGGCGCGGTGGACTGGTTGTATTCCTGTCGGTACCGATTACCTTCGCCCTAACCATGTTCAGCTACTATTTCCTCGATTACACACTGAACCGGATTACGCTTTTTGCACTGGTTTTTGTAACAGGTATTGTGGTTGACGACTCGATTATTATCGCCGAAAACATGCACCGGCATTTTAAGATGAAAAAATTGCCATTCATTCAGGCCGCATTGCGCTCGATCGATGAAGTGGGTAACCCAACAATTCTGGCCACATTTACGGTAATTGCGGCGGTATTGCCAATGGTTTTCGTATCCGGATTAATGGGGCCTTACATGAGCCCGATGCCTATTGGAGCGTCTATTGCAATGATCTTCTCGTTGCTGGTTGCATTAACGATTACTCCGTACCTCGCTTTCCGTTTACTAAGAGTTATTGAGAAAGACGACAAAGTAAAAAAGGCATTCAAACTCGAAAATTCGCCGATTTATAAGATCTATTATAAAACGATGAACCCAATGTTGGAATCGCCGTTGAAACGCTGGACATTTATAGGAACGATCACATTTTTACTTCTGGCATCAACAACGCTGGTTTATTTTAAAATGGTAGCCGTAAAAATGCTTCCGTTCGATAATAAAAACGAATTCCAAGTAATTATCGACATGCCGGAAGGAACCACGCTTGAGCGCACTGCTGCCGTTACAAAAGAACTGGCAGCATACATTGCTCAACAGGAAGAGGTATTAAATTACCAGTCGTATGTAGGAACTGCTTCGCCAATGAATTTTAACGGTTTGGTGCGTCACTACGATTTACGCCGTGGTTCAAATGTATCTGATATACAGGTGAACCTGACGGACAAAACCGAGCGTAAAGCACAAAGTCACGACATTGCAAAAGCTATGCGTCCGGGTATTCAGCAACTGGCAAAAAAATTCAACGCCAATGCAAAAGTTGTAGAGGTTCCACCTGGTCCACCGGTACTTTCAACATTGGTTGCCGAAATTTACGGACCTGATTACGACCAACAAATTGAGGTTGCCCGCCAGGTAAAAGACTTATTTGCCGAAACGGCCGATGTGGTAGATATCGACTGGCAGGTGGAAGACGACCAGGTAGAATACAAATTCAATGTACTGAAAGAAAAAGCGGCTTTGGCTGGTGTTTCAACTCAGCAGGTGGTAAACAGCGTTGCTATGGCGCTTGGCGGGCAGGAAGTAGCACAACTTTACGCTGAAAAAGAACACGAGCAGGTTGGTATTGCATTGCGCTTTTCGGAAGATGAACGCTCTAGCATTGAAGACCTGAAGAAAATAAACATCATGAGCATGACCGGCCAAAAAGTGGCACTTGGCGATGTGGTTGAGATAAAAGAAGAAATTCAGGACAAAAGCATTTATCGCAAAAACCAAAAACGTGTAGTTTATGTAACTGCCGACATTGCAGGAGCTTTGGAAAGTCCGGTTTACGGCATTCTGGATATGAGTGATAACCTCGATAAAATCGAGCTGCCTGAAGGTTACACATTGAATGAAGAGTTTACACAGCAGCCTTTCGTTCAAGACAATTACAGCTTAAAATGGGACGGCGAGTGGCAAATTACCTACGAAGTATTCCGCGATTTGGGAGCTGCGTTTGCAGTGGTTCTCCTGGTAATTTACCTGCTTATCATCGGTTGGTTCCAAAACTTTACAGTGCCGTTTGTAATGATGGTTGCCATTCCACTTTCGTTAGTTGGTATTCTTATTGGTCACTGGCTGATGGGCGCATTCTTTACAGCAACTTCAATGATCGGATTAATTGCGCTGGCGGGAATTATGGTCCGAAACTCCATACTGCTCATCGACTTTATAAATCTCCGGCTTAAGGACGGAGCGCCGCTAAAAGACGCGGTAATAGAAGCGGGAGCAGTACGAACCACTCCTATCCTGCTTACTGCCGGAACTGTTGTAATTGGTGCCGTGGTAATTTTATTCGACCCTATTTTCCAGGGGCTTGCAATTTCACTAATGGGTGGAACAATTGCATCAACATTCTTAACACTGGTTATTGTTCCGCTGATTTATTACATGACCGAGAAGAAAAAATACCCGGTAGAAAATGCGCCGGTTGTGCATACTGAAGAAACCAATATTGAATTAACGAACAAGGAGGACAAACAATCATGAAATTTGTAATTATTCAAAGCGCCGAAGCTTATCATCATGAGCTGGAGCAGATCTTTCGCGACATAAAGATTAATTCGTACAGCGAATTGCCCGTTGATGGTTTTATGGAAAGCGCCGATGGGAATTCAGATATTTCCAACTGGTTCGGATCGTCGAAAAATCCATATCGTTACTTCATTTCATTTACCTTTTTGGAAGAGGATAAGGCAAATGAACTTCTTGAGCGAATAAAAAGATTTAATGACGAAGCCGAAGGAATTAGCCCGATAAGTGCCTTTATTTCGGCTATCGAAAAATTTGTATAATCACTTATTTAAAAATTAATCACAACAAAAATAGATTACCATGAAAGAGAGAATAATACGCGCAGTTGCAGGAATATTTGTGTTGACTAGCATTCTATTGGCCATATTCGTTAATATTTACTGGCTTGGCCTGGCAGGTTTTGTTGGATTGAATTTATTTCAATCGTCGATTACAAAATTTTGCCCACTGGAGTATTTCCTTGAAAAGGCCGGAGTAGAATAGCGCTGCAATGTGCTTTTTGCGTTAAATAAAAGGTTGTCTGTTACAGGCAACTTTTTTGTATTTATCATAATATTCTTTGAAAACTTCCAGTAATTTCGTCTATCTTGTAGCTCATACCAACTCAAATAAAATCAAAAAAAATGACAGAAAGTACAAACAAAAAAGTTGCCGAAAGCTTATGGAAACTCATAATGGCCCGGGGCATAATCCTTATCGTTATAGGGTTAATATTACTCCTGTTCCCTCAGGCAACACTTACCACACTAATATTTATACTCGGAATTTACCTGCTTATTGATGGGATTGTAACCCTCTTCAACACCTACAAACAAAAAGATGTCAGAAAAAACTGGTGGTGGGGGTTAATTACCGGAGGTCTTGGAATTATTGCAGGATTAATTGTGGTGTTAAAACCATTTTCCAGCACGGTACTTACTACCTCATTTTTAATGTGGTTTTTAGGACTGGTTGCATTAATAAATGGAATTTCAGGAGTTGTTACCGGAATACGGATAAATAAATACCACACCGGCGCACGTTCCATGATTTGGGGTGGAATATTTTCAATCGTCCTTGCTATTATTCTAATTTCCTCGCCATACACATCCGCGCTGGTGGTTGTTAAAATATTCGGCTCATTCGCCATTTTTGCAGGAATAATAACTATTTTTCTCGCAAACCGTGTAAAAAAGAAAGCACAGGAGATAGAAGAATAATTGGACATTTTTTTCAACTTGCAGGAAAATGCAAAATCTGGTATCAATTTAGGTTTTGCATCTTTTGTGTTTTTACGAATTACAAATCTCATGCCTTAATAAACATTTGTTCACCTAATTACTTGTTTAAATAAAATATTTGAACTAATTTTGTAAAGAACATATGTTTATGATATGAAAACAATAATTACTTCATCCGGAGACAACGTAAACGCTAAATTTGATTTACGGTTTGGACGTGCAGGTTGGTTTTGTGTGTACGACAAAGAAACGCATACCACCAACTTTATCGAAAACAGTTTTAAAAACTCAAATGGAGGAGCCGGAACAAAATCTTCGGAAATGGCTGCAGAATTAGGTGCAGAACAAATCATCTCGGGTCATTTTGGCCCAAAAGCCAAGGATATGCTGGATAAGTTTAATATCCGAATGATAGAACTAGACGATGAAGAGCTGAATGTGAAAGATGTTATTTTAAAAATTGAAAACAATTAGAAACAATGCCAGGATTAGACAAAACCGGACCAATGGGACAAGGAGCCCAAACCGGCAGAAAACAAGGAAGATGCAACACTGCATTAACCGATGACCTGTTTACCAGATTTGGATTTGGAAGAAGAGGCGGAGGCAGAGGCTTAAGAAACAGAAATCTTGCTGCTGACGACTCTATTCAAACAGGTTGGGGACGCGGAAAAGGAAGAGGTCGTGGCCGTGGATTTGGCCGTTTAGATAATTAATAATTTAAAATACGCATGAGTAAAAAAATTGCTGTTCCTGTTGATGAAAACGGGATTTTAGACGGACATTTCGGACATTGCAAATATTTTGCCCTGTTAAATGTTGAAGACACAACCATCGTTAACGAAGAGCGGGTAACACCCCCACCTCACGAGCCGGGAGTATTGCCTAAATGGTTGGCAGAAAAAGGTGTTACCGATGTATTGGCCGGAGGAATGGGACACAAAGCCATACAAATATTCAACTACAACAATGTAAATGTTTTTGTTGGGGCGCCCAAAATTGCTGCCGAGGAATTGGTACAAGGTTACCTCGAAAAAACAATTGAGTTTACGGCAAACTACTGCGATCATTAAATGCCGGAATATCCGGCATAGGAAATATTACAATAAACACAGTGATAAAAGAATGCATACTGATTTTTGCATCCTACATTACTGATAGTTAGCTACTAAATCGGAATTCCCCGGCCAAAAGACCGGGGAATTTTTAAATCAATTCACATGCAAATTGCCATAGCAAGCGGTAAAGGTGGTACCGGAAAAACAACCGTTACCCTTAACCTTTATTACTTCTTATCTGAAAAATACAATAACCAGGTGCAATTAATCGATTGCGATGTGGAAGAACCCAACGATTTGCTTTTTTTCCCTCAAGCGAAAAAAGAAGCAGAAAAGAAGGTTTTTACCATTGTTCCTGAAATTGATAAAACCAAGTGCACGTATTGTAAAAAATGTGTTGAATGGTGCGAATTCAATGCAATAAGCATCGTTACGAAACTGAAATTTGCAGAAGTAAATTACGAGCTTTGCCATTCGTGTGGCGCTTGTTTTGAAGCTTGTTCGTTTGATGCGCTTAAGCAGATTCAACATCCGCTTGGCAGCATTTCAGATTACCAGACATACTTCGGTGCCGGAATATCGGAGGGACGGCTTGAAATTGGTTCTGCCATGCAAACGGCATTGATTAAGAAGGTAAAAAACAAACTGATTCCAAACAGAAAATTACCTTGCTTGATGCACCTCCCGGAACAAGTTGTCCGGTTGTAGAAACGGTATCTACGGCCGATTACGTAGTTTTGGTTACCGAACCAACTCCGTTTGGCCTGCACGATTTAAAAATTACAGTTGAGCTGCTAAAAGAAATCCATAAACCATTTGGCGTAGTTGTGAACAAGGCCGGTTTGGGAAATGACGATATTTATCGGTTCTTAGAAGAAAACAACATCGGGTTACTGGGTAAAATACCGTTTTCAAAAGCTTATGCTGAGAATTATTCGCGAGGTGCTTTGTTTGAAAATATCCCCAATGAAATAGAACAATCCTATCATTCAATCATTGGTAAACTAGCCACCATAATCAACTAAAATGAAAGAAATTACCATACTCAGCGGAAAAGGTGGTACAGGAAAAACAAGTATTACAGCGGCATTAGCTTCGTTGGCCACCAACGCTGTATTTTGCGATAACGATGTTGATGCTGCCGATTTACATTTAATTTTAAAACCCGATATAAAAGAAACGCATCCGTTTGATAGCGGATCGCTGGCTTTTATCAACCCCGAAGAATGCACCAACTGCGGAACCTGCCAGGAAGCTTGTCGGTTTGAAGCCATTTTCACGAACGAAGCCGGTTTCCCGGAGGTCAATCCCTATCAGTGCGAAGGTTGTCGGTTATGCGAACGACTTTGTCCGGTCGGTGCCATTCAAATCAACCAAAACCTGAACAACCAGTGGTTTGTATCCAACACTCGTTTTGGTACGATGGTTCATGCAAAAATGGGCCCCGGCGAAGAAAATTCGGGGAGACTGGTAACGCAAATACGGGAAAAAGCCAAAGAAATGGCCCGGGAAAATAAAGCACAATTTGTAATCAACGACGGCCCGCCGGGAATTGGCTGCACCGCCATTTCTTCAATAACCGGAACAAATGCCGTGTTACTGGTTATCGAGCCAACTATTTCAGGCCTGCACGATGCCAAACGTTTAGTGGAACTGGTTAATTCGTTCCAGGTGCCACTTTATGCAATCATCAATAAACACGATATAAATTCGGAATTTACAGCAACGGTTGAGCGCTACTTAGGCGATACGAATATTCCACTTGTTGGCAAAATCCCATTTTCTGAACTGTTTGTTGAATCGATGTTACACGAAAAATCGTTGGTTGAATACGTACCGGATCATCCAATTAGTTTAAATTTAAAAACCATTTGGGAAAAAATCAGCACTAACCAAATTTAAAATAACATGCTAACAATATCGGTTCTAACAGACAATACTGCGGGCGGGCAATTTCTTGCAGAGCATGGCCTCTCCTACCTTATTGAAATCGACAACGAAAAGATTTTATTCGATGCCGGCCATTCCAATGTGTTTTTGAAAAATGCCCAAAAGCTAAAAATCGAGATTGAAAACGAGGTAAAAACAGTTGTTTTAAGTCATGGCCACTGGGATCATGGAAACGGACTAAAGTATCTATCAAATAAGACTTTAATAACGCATCCGGCCAGTTTTTCAAAACGTTACCGAAAAATCGATCACACAACTGTTGGAATGGATCTGACAAAAAATGATATTGAAAAACTATTTACATTAAAGGAAAGCAAAGACCCGCTACAACTTACGGAAAACCTTTTCTTTTTAGGCGAAATACCACGAAATAACGATTTTGAGAGCCAAGCAACCAGCTTTGAATTTGCTGATGGCTCTGATGATTTTATTCCCGATGACTCAGCACTGGCTGCAATTGTAAATAATGAACTGATAGTGATTACCGGCTGCTCGCATTCCGGCATTTGCAATATTTGTGAGCACGCTAAAAAGGTTAGCGGAGTGAATAAGATAAAAGCTGTAATCGGTGGTTTTCACCTGAAAAAGCAAAACAAACAATCGTTAAAAACCGTTGAATATTTCAAGAAAAATAAGGTAGCGAAACTTTTACCATCGCACTGCACCGCACTTCCGGCACTGGCATTATTTCATTCAACATTTAAAACTGAGCAGGTAAAAACAGGAATGGTCTTCAGGTTTTAATAGGCTTGTTGAAATACAATTTCGCTGATTGCTGCAACTTTCTCATTTTTTGGATCGACATAAATACGAACTGTCAATTTGCGATCAATAACTTTCACAACTCTTTCCGAAGTCCATTTTTGCTCTCCTGCATTCAGATTGTAGGTAGCAGCTTCAACACCTTCGTATTCCATTTTTTGCCACGAAGGCAGTTCCACATCTCCCACCTGTGACCGTACCCGATAAACACCGTTTCGCACATTAATTTCGTAATCAAAATAATTATCCGGATTACGACATTCTGCCTCAGAACCCCCGAACAGCACTTTCTTTAGCCGGGCATTCCCTTGTTCGCCTTTTGTACAAAACATTACTTTATCAGCAGTGTTCCAAACTCCTAAGCCCCATCCCATACCAGCATATTCCTCAAAGGCAAGCAGGTTTTTTCGGTTTCCATTACTTTGCGGTGGCCGCGCAAAATCCACTTTTCCGCGTGTAAACGATTTTGTAAAATTAAAGCTGTTTTTAAAATACAACTCGTAAAGCTGTGGGAAAAAATTTACACAATTGGCATATCGGTTTTCGTAACCAGGAATGGTATCGCTTTTTACTACTGCCAGTTGCAGATAAGCCCAGTTTTCGTCTCCCCAAACCGTTCCTAAAAGCTCTCCCATTCTAACTTCCTGCCCTTCTTTTACTTGAATTGTGTTGGCGTATAAACGATCATATACATAAAATACAGATGGATTTGAGTTGCTCTGCAAAAGAACACAGCACTGCTTACTGTTGCGACCGTTTTTTTGATCTTCCACCCAAACAACTTTACTATCTTCAATGGCCAGCAACCAATGCTTTTCAATGCCCCGCGAACCGGTTAAAGCAATTCCGATTCCTTCGTTCGCGTTGGCTTCACCTCCGGAATTAGATCCTTTTGCGAGGTACGAAAACATATGATTATCTTCGTTCATATTCCAGTTAAACCCATCGTTATAACTCACCGGAAAACGATATGAATCGGGGTTGAGCATCATATTTTGGTTATCCGACAAACAAATCAGTGCATCCTTTTTTAATAATCCGTGCGCCGCTTTATTTGCAACCAGATTTTTTACATTTCGATTATCAGCAATAAAAGCACGTACTATATTTGAACTCATTGGCAAACTGCGTCGGCTTACTTTCAGCTCGATCGTATCATTATCAACACTCAGTTTGTTGTAGTGATTTTTCATATCGAGCAGCACCACATTAATCCCCATAAACAGAATGGTGTCTCCTATATTGGCATTGAAGTAATGGCAGTTCCCCCAACTAAAATCGGGTTCGGTTACCGTCTGCGCATTACCCAAAAGACTAACACAGGTAAGTAAAAATATAATGATCAGTCGTTTCACTTCCTAATTTCAATTAAAGCCAGTTATCGTTTGTATTTCAAAAACACCTTAAAACGGTTTTACCCTGAAGCCTGATTTAAAAATTCAGGAGCAAAAACCTCTCTTTAACAAAACTATCAATAAAAGTAGTGTTTAGAAAATTATGATACATGAAAGCAACCTGCACATGTATTTTTCTGTCTGTAATAAAGAAACTGCTGAATTTAATCAGTTTTTAATAAGATTTAGGAAGAAGCGTATTTAACATACTCCCCTTTTTTAGTAATTTTGATAGCGTTCAGAAAACAATTGACCCAATGATTAGATCACTCCTCGTTATCACGTTAATTATTTTTGCCGTTGTGCATGGCAACGCTCAATCGGTTGGGCTTGTGCTCAGTGGCGGTGGCGCCAAAGGAATGGCTCATATTGGAGTGATACGGGTTTTGGAAGAAAACAACATTCCAATCGACTACATATCAGGAACTTCGATTGGAGCTATTGTTGGTGGTCTTTATGCTGCCGGTTATTCTACCGAGGAAATGGAAGAACTTTTTAAATCGGATGATTTCTATTTCTGGTCAACCGGGAAAATACAACGCGAATACCGCTATTATTTTAAACGTCAGGAAGACGATCCAACCTGGGTTCAACTGCGTGTGGCCAAAAAGGATGAAAAAGTAAAAATTCTGCCTCCAACCAATATTATTCCAGGTGAACAAATGGATTTTGCGTTTATGGAATTAACGGCTGCAACCAGTGCTGCCTGTAACTATGATTTTAACCAGCTGATGGTGCCTTATTTTTGTATTGCTGCCGACGTAAATAACAGTAAACCGCTGGTTTTACGCAATGGCGATTTGGGAAATGCCATGCGGGCATCGATGACGGTTCCACTTTATTTTAAGCCCATCGAGATTGACGGGAAATTATTGTTCGACGGCGGTTTGCTAAATAACTTCCCCACCGACCATATGAAAGAAATATTTAACCCGGACATTATTATCGGGCATAAGGTTGCTGATGATGTTAAAGCTGCCGATGCCGATGATGTTATGCGGCAAATTTCGAATATGGTGATGCGGCCAACTAATTTTGAGATTAAACCTGCAGACGGGATTTTGCTGGAAACAAAATTTGACAATGTTGGACTTCTCGATTTTAATAAAATTGATACTGTTCTGGCGCGTGGAGAACAAACCACACGGGCCAAAATAGATAGTATAAAACAACTGATTAAACGTCGTGTTCCGAAGGAAGTGATTCAGGCAAAACGCGACAGTTTTAATGCACGAAAGCCCGAACTCAACTTTCAAAACATTCAGGTTGAAGGCGTTACCGACCCCATGCAACGACAATATATCATCCATAGTATTAAACACCGGAATAACATCGTGTCGCTTTCTACATTAAAAACAGAATATTTTAAATTAATTGCCGATGAACAGTTGAAATCGATTCACCCCATTACACGCTACAATCCCGGAACGGGTTATTTCGATCTGCATTTAAAAGTCGAGCCCGAAAAACGTCTGGATTTGAGTATTGGCGGTAATATTTCAACCAAGCCCATTAACCAGGGCTTTGCGGCTATTAATTTCCGGAGTTACAACAGCAGAGCCTACTCGCTTCATTCAAACATTTACTTTGGGCGGTTTTACAGTTCATTTAAACTGGGTGGCCGCATTGATTATCCAACCGCGCTGCCCTTCTATCTCGAATCGTATTTAACTTTTAACCGCTGGGATTATTTTTCGTCGAGTACCGAGCTGATTTTCGAGGATGTTCGTTCGCCGTTCATCATAAAAGATGAAACCAGTTTCAGGCTCGAAACCGGTTTTCCGCTGGGCTTGCACAGTAAAATTTATGCGGGAATTGCCTATTCTTCTGCCAGTAACGATTTTTATCAAACCGATGAATCAGAAGAAGGAAATAAAGCCAATAACTCAAAATTTAACGCATTCGTTTCGAAGTTGGCATTCGAAAATAACTCACTGAATTACAAGCAGTATGCAACAGAAGGCGCTTACCGCGGAATTGATGGAAGATTTGTAATTGGTGAAGAAAAATACCTGCCCGGAAATAGTACAAACTACCAAACGCAATTGAACAAACAGAATTATTTTCAGCTTCACGCCCACGCGTTGCGCTATTTCTCGTTGGGTGAACGATTTGTTCTGGGGACACACCTCGAATCATTTTTAAGTACAAAAGAATTGTTTCGCACGTACCGGTCAACAAAACTTTCAGCTCAGGGATTTACGCCAACGCCTCACAGCAAATCGCTGTTTATTAACGAATTTAATTCGAACAATTACCTGGCAGGAGGTTTAAAAGCCATATTTAAATTCTCGCCCGATGTCCATCTTCGTGTTGAAGGTTATGGTTTTTGCCCTATTCATGAAGAGTTGGAACAACCAGATCTGACAGCAATTAAAAGCGATGATTTTATCGATAATTATTATCTGCAGGGGCTGGCTGCATTGGTTTATCAAACGGGAATTGGTCCGGTAAGTCTTTCGTTCAACTACTACGAAAAAAGTAATACCAATCTTTATGTTACGCTGAATTTTGGTTATATCCTCTTTAACAATCGAGGTTTGTAAATTAAGAAACCAAATTAATCACGAACATTATTTACCATTCCTGAAGGAAGGTCAAAGGATAGTTCTACAACCCCACAGAATTTCTCGTGTTCCATCCATGGTTTTTGGGTAACTACCTTTGCTACACCGTTTTTTTCGGTGGTATATGTATTCTCGGTTGGTATAACCAGCATTTCACGAAGTTTGGTTTTCGATGGCTCGGGATGACAATCCAGCAGGTTTGTTCCCAACAGTTTTTCGCCACCATATTTTTCGAACTGCCGAATGGAAAAATCGTTCATATAAACAATAATGCCTTCCGTATTGCAAACTGTAATTGCTCCGTCAAATCCGTCCATCCAGTTTACGTGGTAATCTTTCAGCATCATTTTTTACGGTAGCATTTCACCCATTCAACATCAAAACTGGCTGATGATCCGGGTAATTTATCAATTACAAGAGTTGAAGCATTTAGCTCTAACGGTTTATTTAAATCGTTACTGTTCAGCTGCAAAACCTCCTGTTCATTAATTTTCCAGGTGAAAGTTGCTCCCGATTTTTCGAGCGAGAAAATATAAGCTCCTTTTTTCAGGTTATTAATCTCCAATCCTTCCGAAGCTATTTTTCCACTACCGTTCATGGTGTAAATTCCCAGAATATTTTTCGCCCCCATTTCAACCAGGTTAGCACGCGGAACGTTGCTGCCATTAGCGAGGAAAAAGAACTGGCCACCTGTTTTACCGGATTAAAGAAAATTTTCGCTTCAACAATTCCATCTCCCAACCGGAAATTCTCGCCCGAACTGATCATTCCCGAAGTATAGTCAAACTCAGCCGGTACAAAGCCGGCAGGCATTTGCCAAACCATACCTTCCTTGTTTTCTCTTTTAACCTGAATACTGAGTTTATTACCGGTTTGAATGTTGGCACCGTTGGTGAAAATACTTAAGTCGCCCGACATTGCATAGTTTTGCCCCAGGGTTTTTGAAGCGGTTAACGAACTGGTCATCCATTTCGTATCATCCAGTTTTTTATCGGCAAACGTATCTTCAAAAACCACATCCCAGTTTTTGAAAAAGTCAAAATCGCTGCTGTCTTTGTATTTAAAGTATTTTACAAATTCAGGTTTCTTCTTGTCGGTTTCGTATTGTTTTAACTTTTGGGCATCTTCCGTTTTTTCCCAGCGTTTTTTGTCTTCCAGCCACGCTTTTTGCTTTTTATAGTCGTCTGATTCAATCAACTCCTTCAACTCATTATGTCGCTTTAAATCAAACGATTCTTTAACGTCGAGATAATTTTTGTAGAATTTCGATTTCTCGTATTTCAATACAAAAGTTACCACAGGGTCAGCCGCCAGTTTTTTATAATCCGAGTATTTTTTGTAGGCTTCGCTTTTTTCAAACTTCTTCTTGTCTTTTAAAAAGGCAACCTTCTTTTTGAATTCCTCAGTGTTTACCTGTTCTTTTAATTCCTTATAACGAACCAGGTTATGACTTCCACTGATTTCGTGATACAACTTCAGTTTTTTCGATTTCTCGAACTTGAAATAATTTTTAACTGCCAAATCTCTACTCAAGCGGTTGAACTCTTTCTTTTTTCCTTATCGTTTACTGCAACCGTTTTTAGTTCCTTATACTTTTTCAGTTTATCCGAAGCTTCAAATGCCTTGTGTTGCTTCAGTTTTTCAGAACCTTCCAACTCATTATACGCTTTTATGCCGGCCGATTTTTCAAGCTTTTTTTAATTCCTTTAAATGCTTCTCTTCTGCCGATCCCTTAAAAACATGGCCTTTAATTTCCTTTTTGTCATTTTCAAAATCGCCGTCTTTCACGTATTCTTCCAAAGCATAAAAATCGGCCAGTTTTTTCGATTCTTTTTCTTTCTCATACCGAACCAGATCAGCAGAACCTTCTACCTTAAAATAATTCTTTATGCGTGCAGCTTTTTGCAAACGCTGAAATTCCTTTAACTGCTTTTCCTCTTCACTTCCTTTAAACGACTGCCCTTCAACCTGCTTCCTTTTCGAGGCAAATTCACTGGAAGTAACATATTTTTCCAACGCTAAAAATGCCTTCAGCTCTTCCGTATTTTCCGTTTTTAAAAACTCAGCATAATCGTCGGCTAATTGTTTGCGCTTTTTCTCGATAAGCTCAACCGACTTGATTTTGCCGGTAAGTTGAAGTGAAAAGATTTTAAATGACATCTGGTTTGTTATTAGATTCGTATTTGTATCAAAAATAAAAATTTAATGCGTTTTTTTATATTAAAACGTAATATTCTCAGGAATTCTGAAAACTTCCTCCTTTTTGTTTAACATATTCAATGTTTTTAACAAAATCACCGAATAAAAACAAAAGTGTTGGTCTTAGCTGTTTATATGTTTTTCGCGCTGCCATTGGTGTTCGTCGTTATTTTAAATAGTTTTGGTGAGATTAAAAAGCAAAAAATGATTAAACACTCGGAATTAATATTAAACAATGATGGAAGTATATTCCATTTACATTTGAAACCCGAAAATATTGGTAAACAAATTATTCTTGTGGGCGATCCAGCCCGCGTTGATACCATTACCGGTTTTTTCGACACAATAGAGTTTTCAGTCCAAAACCGTGAATTTAAAACGGTTACCGGGTTTTACAAGCAGAAGAAAATTTCAGTTATTTCAACCGGAATTGGCACCGATAATATTGATATTGTATTAAACGAACTGGATGCGCTGGTGAATATCGATCTGGAAACACGAAGTATAAAAAAGCAGCTCAGTTCGCTTGATATCGTTCGTATAGGCACTTCGGGAGGATTACAAACCGATCTTCCAGTAAATAGTTTTGTGGTTTCTGAAAAGTCGATTGGCTTTGATGGGTTGCTCAATTATTACGCTAACCGCGAACATATTTCCGACATGGAGTTTGAAGCCGCTTTCCGGCAACATACACAATGGAGTGATTCGCTGGCAGCACCTTACACGGTTGATGCCGGGCAAAATTTACTGGATAAATTTTCGGACGAGCGCTTTAAAAAAGGCGTTACCATTTCGGCACCGGGCTTTTATGCTCCGCAAGGCCGGGAATTGCGTTTACCTTTGGCTTTTCCTCAACTGAATGAGCTGATTGAAACATTTTCGTATAAACAGCTGCGGATTACCAATTTCGAGATGGAAAGCTCGGCCATTTATGGTTTATCGAAACTAATGGGGCATAATGCGCTTACGGTATGTTTAATTATTGCCAACCGCGTAACGCTTACCGCCAACGAAAACTACCGCGACGAGATGAAAAAATTAATTAAAGCAGTGCTCGATAACTTAAGCAATTAGGCATGAACCAGGAAAAACTTGATGCTCTGATCACCCTCCTAGATGATCCGGACACAGCTGTGTTCCAGATGGTTCAACATGAATTGCTAAAAGAAGATGAAGAGATTATTCCGGCTTTGGAGAAAAAGTGGGAACAAAGTTTTGATGAAAACAGTCAGAACCGAATTGAAAATATCATTCAAAGTCTTCAGTTTAAAAGAACTTTTAGCGGGCTAAAAAACTGGATCAATCAAACGCCGGGAAAACAGGATATTTTTGAAGGTTTTTGTGCAGGGGATAAATTTCAATACCCGGATTTGAATCCGTTAAACCTGAGTTTAAAAATTGAGAACCTGCGAAAATCGATCTGGCTGGAACTGAATAACTCGCTAACACTGCTGGAAAAAACAACCATATTAAACCATTTCATTTTTAACTTAAATGGTTACTCGGTGAATTTAAGCAACCCCAATTCGCCACAAAACTGCTTTTTAAACCAGATACTGGAAACCAAACGTGGTAATCCGGTTTCGATGAGTATTTTTTATACCATCATTGCACGTGCCATTGAGCTTCCGGCTTATTTGGTTGATTTCCCGAAAAACCCGCTGGTAGCCATTGTTGATGCCGAACTGGCACAAAAAGTACATGGGGCGACACGCGATACCGAGGTGCTTTTTTACATCAACCCTTCGAACAAGGGTTCGATTACCAGCCGAAAAGAAATTGATTACCACCTGAAAAGGAACGAATACCGGCCAATACGAGAATACGCCGAGCCCAAACCCGATGTTTTGTTTATACAACGTTTGGTAGAATCGATGCTTGAAGCCTACAATTCGGTTGGTTTTACCGAAAAGGAAGGAAAGATAAAACAATTGCTTAGCTTGTTTTAGTGTGATGCCAAGTATGCCTCTTGTGTTCGTCATGCTGAATTTATTTCAGCATCTTTCAATGAACATTAAATTCCGAAACAAGTTCGGAATGACGTGCCCGATACTTGGTAATTGATTTGACACCAGTGGCAAAACTTTAGGCATAAAAAAACTTCGGCCGTTTGGCCGAAGTTTTTTTTATGTCTGTTTGTACTTCTTACTTCGCGTAGCTTACTGCTCGGGTTTCCCTGATTACAGTAATTTTAATCTGTCCGGGATACGTCATTTCATCCTGAATACGTTTCGAAATATCGTACGAAAGTTGTTCAGTATCCTGATCGGTTAATTTCTCTGAACCAACTATTACACGTAATTCTCTACCGGCCTGAATAGCATAGGTTTTCAGTACACCAGGATAAGAAAGCGCCAGATCTTCAAGATCTTTCAAACGTTTAATGTACGATTCAACTACCTCGCGACGGGCACCCGGACGAGCACCTGAAATAGCATCACAAACCTGAACGATTGGTGCAAATAACGACTGCATTTCCACTTCGTCGTGGTGGGCACCAATGGCATTGCAAATATCCGGTTTCTCTTTGTATTTCTCGGCCAGTTTCATACCGAGTACTGCGTGTGGCAATTCCGGCTCATCATCAGGCACTTTACCAATATCGTGTAACAATCCGGCGCGTTTGGCCTTTTTCGGATTTAATCCCAGTTCCGATGCCATTGTAGCACAAAGGTTAGCTACCTCGCGCGAGTGCTGCAGCAGGTTTTGTCCGTACGACGAACGGTATTTCATTTTACCGACCAAACGAATCAACTCAGGGTGCAGCCCATGAATTCCAAGGTCGATGGCAGTACGTTTACCGGTTTCGATAACTTCTTCGTCAATTTGTTTTTTTACTTTCTGCACCACTTCCTCAATACGAGCAGGGTGAATACGTCCGTCGGTTACCAACTGGTGCAAAGCCAGGCGGGCAATTTCGCGACGTACCGGGTCGAAAGCTGAAAGCACAATGGCTTCCGGAGTATCGTCAACAACAATTTCAACACCGGTAGCAGCTTCAAGCGCACGAATATTACGGCCTTCACGACCAATAATTCGTCCTTTAATCTCGTCGCTTTCGATGTGGAAAATTGTAACAGCATTTTCAATAGCCGTTTCGGTAGCCACACGTTGAATCGATTTCACAACGATCTTTTTGGCTTCCTTGTTGGCAGTCTGTTTTGCCTCTTCCATTATTTCGTTAATGTATGCAACGGCTTCAGTTTTGGCTTCTTCCTGTAACGATTCTACCAACTGTTCTTTTGCATCATCAGCCGAAAGTCCTGAAATCTGCTCCAGTTTTTCGAGGTGCTGCCGGTGTACTTTATCCAGCTCTTCGCTTTTGTGCTCAACACGCTGCAATTGTGTATTCAAATTCTCGCGAATGGCTTCCACTTCGCGGCGTGTAGTTTCAAATTCTTTTGTTTTGCGATTTAACTCATCGCGACGTTGATTTAAAGTTGTCTCACGCTGTTTGTACTTGTTCTCTTCCTTCGCTAACTGCGAATTCTTTTCATTAATGTACTTTTCGTGTTCCGATTTTAACTGCAGGAATTTTTCTTTGGCCTGCAATATTTTATCTTTTTTAATCACTTCGGCTTCGGCTTTTCCTTCGCCGATAATCCGATTTTTTTTCGCCTTCAGGGCCTTATCCCAAATCAGATAAGCTAAAGCGCCTCCCACAATAAACCCCGCGGCTACTCCTATTATTATTTCCATATTTCAAATAATTAGTTACTAAAAAACCCGTAATAAACCGGATTCACGTTCGAACCGGCCTAATACGGGCTTTGATTATTTATGTATTCAGACTCTATTTCTTCTCCTTTTCCTTAAGAAAATCAGAAATATCATCCTTTATATCCTTTATATCATCAACGAATTGAGAGTAATCGCGGCTCTGTTGCTCTTCGGTGTAACGTAGTGCTACCTGAAATGCGGTCATTGCCAAAATATCCTGATTGTCGTTATCATGAAACATTTTTCGAAATGACGAAATCGTTTCTTCAACAATCTTTGCAGCTTTTCGGTATCTCTCTTCTTCGTCGCGATTGATGTTTAGCGGGTAAACCCGTCCATCAATCTTAATATGTATTCTAAAGTCTTTATCTTTCAAAACATTACCTGTTTAGTAATGCGATACATTTATCAATCTCCCGTATCAAAAAATCAATTTTCTGTTTCGCTTCACCGTTTTCATCCCGTTCAGATAAAATCCGGTTGGCTACTTTTAGTTGCTCGTAACTCCGACCCAATTCGATCTTTTCATGCTCCATTAATTCAATTTCCTGCTTCAGGTTCTCTACCTGTTTACTCAGCATCTTATTTTTCTGTTCCAGTTCATTGTATTTCTCGAACAGTTGCTGTGTATTGCGCTTTAAATCATTAAGTAGCAAGTGATCCTCTTCGGTCATTTTAGCTGCATTTCGCGAACAAAGTTAACTTTTTTTCCTGATTGTAAAAGGAAATCAAATCGATTGCTTTCATTTTATGCTAACAAACCGATGTTAGTTGTTTGCTGAAGTTGAATGAAGATTATAGCACAAAGTTGAAAACGAGACTTGCAGCCAATATAAATTAATTAAATTTGGTGCCTCCAATTAGCCCGGATAAATCAGTTGATTCGAGTAATAAGTAGGTTTTCCGGGTTAATCCCGACTTAGTGAAGTCCATTTTTGAATACCGAAAATGGAAACGAAACGTTGTCGCATTGTACTGTTTGCTTTGTGGAGATAATAATATGGATTAAACAACGATGAAAACATTTTTTACAACTCTTGCTCTCTTTTTCGCTTTGTTTGGAATGGCGCAACAACGCCTTTACACTGATCCTGTTAAAATCCCATTGCTACTCAGCGGAAGTTTTGCCGAGCTGCGAAGCAATCATTTTCATTCGGGAATCGACATTAAAACCCAGGGCACAACAGGCTTGCCGGTTTATGCGGTTGCCGATGGACATGTTTCGCGCATTGTGGTTTCCCCAACAGGTTACGGTAACGCTTTGTACATCGACCATCCCAACGGAACCACTTCGGTTTACGGGCATTTAAAAGCTTTTAGTTCTGAGATAGCGAACTACGTGAAAGAACAGCAATACAAAAAACATTCGTTCCGGGTCGATCTCCAAATTCCTTCGTATCTATTCCCTGTTAAACAAGACCAGGAAATTGCCAAAAGCGGAAACAGTGGCAGTTCGGGCGGACCGCATCTGCATTTCGAAATTCGGGATACAAGAACGGAAGAGCCGCTAAATCCTTTAAATTTTGGTTTTCCGGTAAAGGATGATATTGCACCAAAACTATTTTCGGTGTTGCTGGTTCCGCTCACCGACAGTTCGCATGTGGCTTATTCGCGCAAACCCCAAAGTTATCCCGTGGTTTTTTACGAGGGCAAATACCACTTAAAAAACAATCCAATCATTCCGGTTTGGGGAGAAATTGGTGTTGCCATACAAACCAACGACTATTTTAACGACACCTACAACAAATGCGGCATCAACCTGCTTCGTATGTCGTTGAATAACGAAGATCAGTTCTCGTTTACACTTAACCGGTTTTCGTTTGCCGATACGCGTTATCTGAACAGTCATATAGTTTACAGCGAATATATTACAACAAAACGCCGTTACATAAAAACATGGATTGATCCGGGGAATAAACTTCCCATTTACACGCACAACGGCTCTGAAGGACGCATTACGGCGAACAACGGGCAAAACGGAAAAATTGAAATAGAACTACAAGACTCTTATGGAAATACCTCGTTGATCGATTTTACCATTATGGGTAAAAACACAGTTGTAAAACCTGAATCACAAGAAGGAGAACTTTTTTCCTATAACCATTTTAATGGTTTTCAAAACGATTCGGTCCGGCTGGAAATTACTGCGGGAGCTTTATATTCCGATTTTCGATTTGATTACCGCACTGAAAAGGCTTCTGATCAGTTTTACTCCCATTATCATTTCCTCCACAACAATACCGTTCCCTTACATAAAAATGCAACGGTTGCCATTCGCACCGACAGTCTTCCAAATTATCTCGAATCAAAAGTTATTATGGCATACGTTAACCCGGAAACCGGCGAATTCAGCGCTGCCGGCGGGCGCTACGAAAATGGCTGGGTAACAACTGAAACCCGTAATCTGGGCGTTTATGCCGTTACGGTTGACACGATTCCGCCGGAAATAACACCACTCAGTATTGCGGATAACAAACTAACCGAGTCGAGTCGGATTCGTTTTAAAATTAAGGATGATCTTACCGGAATAAAAAGCATTGAAGGCTTGCTCGACGGGAAATGGGCACTTTTTGAATACGATGCGAAAACAGCAACAATAACACACTATTTCGACCAAGAGCGATTTGAGCTGGGTAAAAACCACACCTTTAAGTTAACAATTACCGACTATCGAAATAACAATGCGGTTTATGAATCGCACTTTTGGAAGTGATAAAAAATGAAAGATATGACAAGTTCTTGGCAAAATAAAAATGCGATTAAGGCCATTGGAATGATGTCGGGTACTTCGCTCGACGGATTAGACATTGCCGCTGTTGAGTTTTTTGAACACGACAATAATTGGTCATTCAAATTACAGGAAGCCGAAACCATTTCGTACACTACAGAATGGAAAAAGCTCCTTGAAACAGCTCATTTGCTGCCCGGAACAGAACTTGCAAAACTTAACGCTAAATACGGAATATTCCTGGGCGAACAAGCCCAACAGTTTATCGATAATACAAAATTCGCAGCCGATTTAATCGCATCACACGGCCACACGGTTTTTCACCAACCTGAAAATGGATTCACCCTGCAAATTGGCAGTGGTGCACACCTTGCATCAAAAAGTAATTGCCTTACAATTTGCGATTTCAGAATCGGCGATGTAGCATTAGGAGGCCAGGGAGCGCCCCTTGTACCCATCGGCGACAGCCTGCTTTTTTCGGAATACGATTACTGCCTCAACCTGGGTGGTTTTGCCAATATTTCGTACAATGAGAAAGGTATTCGCGTAGCTTTTGACAACTGTCCGGTAAACATTGTTTTAAATCCGTTGGCCGAAGAATTTGGCCTGCCCTACGATAAAAACGGCGACCTGGGACGGAAAGGAAAAGTTAGTGAATCGCTGCTGAAGAAACTGAATGCACTCACCCACTATCACCAGAAGCCTCCAAAGTCGCTGGGACGAGAATGGATTGAATCTGATATTCTCCCCATTCTGAATGAAACGGAATTGAATACACACGATAAGATGCGCACCATTTACGAGCACATTGCTGTGCAAATAACAAAAGATTTGTCGGGCGAAGGGAAAATGCTGGTAACCGGTGGCGGTGCTTTCAACTCTTTTTTAATTGAACGCATGCAGGCATTAACAACAACTGAAATCATACTTCCGGAACCGGATCTGATAGATTACAAAGAAGCCATCGTTTTTGCATTTATGGGCGTACTTCGGCTGAGAGAGCAGGTAAACTGTCTGGCGTCCGTAACCGGGGCACGAAAGGACAGTTGCGGCGGTGTGATCTTTTTGCCATAGTGTCAAGTCAACTATGTTCCTTCGCTACGTCATGCTGTCCGTCAACTGACGGATTCAGCATCTCTTAATCAATCGGGATTCCGAAACAAGTTCGGAATGACGAACCCGAAAGTTGAGGCTTGACTTAACACCAGAACCGGGTTCACCTCAAACAAAAGATATTCTACAACAGGGAAGTTCGTTTGCAGACAAAAATCATTCTCTCGTATTTTCATTCCATCTACCTTACCCTCAAATACCGATGTGAAATCAAATTGAGCCTTAATGCTTTCAATCGGTATTAACCATTGTAATTTCAGAGTTTCGCTTAAGGCTCACGCTGAAAAACAATTGGTATAACTTAAATCTTTGAAAATGAACTCAGATCCTGCAAAAAGAATTTTCGACATTCAGCAATTTGGCGAATTTGGCGGTGTAAATCCATCCATAACCGATTCCTCAACCTATACTTTTCTGGAAGGCGAAACCATGGAAGAAACATTTCTCGGCCACATGGAGGGCTGTTTTTTGTACTCGCGCCACTGGAACCCAAGTAATAAATACCTGGCCGATGCACTGGCCGCTATGGAAGGTACCGAGTCGGCGTGGATAACATCATCAGGAATGGCGGCCATTACCTGCGCCATTTTGCAACTTTGCCATTCGGGCGACCACATTATAACCAGCGTAACCACTTATGGCGGCACTTATGCATTTCTTAAGAACTGGCTGCCAAAATACAATATTGAAGTTTCGTTTGTCGACATCACCGATTTGGAACAGGTGAAAAATGCTTTGCGCCCGAATACCAAAATCATTTACACCGAAATGGTTACCAATCCGCTGCTTCAGGTTTCTGATATTCCCGAGCTGGCAAAAATTGCGCACGACCACCAGGCTAAAGTTATGGTCGACAACACTTTCACGCCCATGATATTTTCTCCCGCTGAGTTGGGTGCCGATTTTGTGGTATATAGCATGACGAAATTTATAAACGGCAAAAACGATTGTGTAGCCGGTGCTATTTGCGGCTCGAACGAATTTATCAGTCAGCTATCGAATGTAAACGACGGCACGGCCATGTTGCTGGGGCCTGTTCTCGATCCTTTACGCTCGTCAAGCATTCTGAAGAACCTGCACACGCTGCATTTGCGCATGAAACAACACAGCAAAAATGCGATGTACCTGGCAACAAAACTCCACGAAATAGGTGTCTCAGTAAAATACACCGGATTGCCCGGTCACCCACAATACGTGCTTCACACACAACTAATGAACAACGAATATGGTTATGGAGGCATACTTTCCATCGATCTGAAAACGGAAAAACACGCCAACGAAGTGATGTTTAAAATGCAACAAGCTAATGTGGGCTACCTTGCAGTTTCATTGGGCTATTTCCGTACACTTTTTAGCTGCTCGGGGCATAGCACTTCATCCGAGGTTCCGGCAGAAGTGCAAAAAGAAATGGGATTGTCTGATGGACTTGTACGTTTTTCTGTTGGTTTAGACAACGATATTGAGGATATTTTTAACCGCATAAAAAGCTGCCTGTAATACAAAATAAAAATCATTAGGCAGTTTTGTCTTTTAATTATCTTTGCCTCAATGATTGAAATAAAAACAAACTTACAAATGAGGAAGATTAAGATTGTAGGAATGCTGGTTCTGGCATTCATTCTTTTAAACCAGCAGAGAACAAATGCTTGTACCAATTTTTTAATTTCAAAAGGCGCTTCGGTCGATGGGTCAACAATGATCACTTACGCAGCCGACTCGCATGTGCTTTACGGCGAGTTATATCATCAACCGGCAGCCGATCACCCCGAAGGTGCCATGCGCAAAATTTACGAATGGGACACCGGCATTTATTTGGGTGAAATTCCGCAACCGGCACACACCTACAGTGTAATTGGCAATATGAACGAGTTTCAGTTGGCCATTGCCGAAACCACTTTTGGTGGCCGCAGCGAGTTATCGAGCCAGGCGGGTGCAATTATGGATTACGGCAGTTTGATATATGTAACCTTACAACGAGCCAAAACAGCACGCGAAGCCATTGAAGTAATGACCGGTTTAGTTGAAGAATTTGGCTACCACAGTTCGGGCGAATCGTTTTCAATTGCCGATCCTGAAGAAGTTTGGATTTTGGAAATGATCGGCAAAGGACAAGGCGAAAAGGGTGCCGTTTGGGTAGCCCAACGTATCCCTGATGGTTACATAAGCGGACATGCCAACCAGGCTCGCATTACAACTTTCCCCTTAAACGACTCGAAAAACTGCCTGTACTCGAAAGATGTAATTTCGTTTGCCCGCGAAAAAGGATGGTTCACGGGCACCAACAAAGACTTTAGCTTTTCGGACGTTTATGCTCCGGTTGATTTTGGTGCAGCACGTTTTTGCGATGCGCGCGTTTGGGCCGGTTTTAACAAAGTAGCCCGCGGGATGGAAGAATATACGGAGTATGCAAAGGGAATTGTGGAGAAGAACGAAGAAAATAATTATGCAACAAATCGTGTGCCCTTGTGGGTAAAACCCGATAAACAACTGAGCGTTCAGGATGTGATGGGCATGATGCGCGATCATTACGAAGGAACCGAGCTGGACATGACTCAGGATTTGGGAGCCGGACCATACGGACTACCCTACCGTTGGCGCGGATTAACCTGGGAAGTTGATTCGGTTGAATACTGCAACGAACGCGCAATTTCAACACAGCAAACCGGGTTTTCGTTTGTAGCACAATGCCGTAGCTGGTTGCCCAATCCAATTGGAGGAATCCTGTGGTTTGGTGTTGACGATACCTACTCAACCTGCTACGCACCAATGTATTGTGGCATTACCGAAATTCCGGAGTGTTTTGCAGTGGGTAACGGCGATTTGCTTACTTACAGCGAAACATCGGCATTCTGGACATTTAGCCAGGTAGCCAACTACGCTTATTTACGTTACAGCGACATGATTAAAGATGTAAAAATCGTTCAGCGTCAGCTGGAAGATAAGTTTGTAACCTACGTACCATCGATTGATAAAGCGGCCGAAAACCTGTATAACACCGTTAATGAAGAAGAGGCACGAAAATTTGTTACCGAATTTTCGCGGAATGAAGCCGAAAATATGACCAAAAGATGGAAAGAACTTTTCCATTATTTAGTGGTAAAATACACCGATGGAAACATAAAACGCGAAAGCAATGGCGAATTTACCCGCACAGAAACAGGAATGCCGGCATCGCCAATTTTTGCAGGCTACCCTGAATGGTGGTACGAAGCAATTATTAAAGCTACCGGCGATCATTTTAAAGTAAAAGGAAGCAGCCACTAAACGAGATGCACGTTTTCAGACTGAAAACCAATCAAATAATTGCAAAATAAAGTGCAAAAGTGTTTGAGGAATTGAAAAAAACACTATTTTTGCAGCCGATTTAATGCAATCTCTTTACCGGTAAACAACGGGATATATTGCCAACTTATTAAAAATTAAGAAAATGGACTTAGTTAAATTAGTAGAGAAAGAATTTGAGGTGGAAGTAAACCACCCGAAATTCAGCGCAGGTGACACCATCACTGTTAGCTATAAAATTAAAGAGGGTAACAAAGAAAGGATTCAGAAATTCCGTGGCGTTGTTATCCAGCTACGCGGAAGCGGCAGCACCAAAACTTTTACTATCCGTAAAATGTCAGGAAACATTGGTGTTGAGCGTATTTTCCCAATCAGCTCTCCTTTCATCGAGAGTATCGAGTTGAACAAACGTGGTAGCGTGCGCCGTAAGCGTATCTTCTACTTACGCAGCTTAACAGGTAAAAAAGCCCGTATCAAAGAAAAAAGATTCTAAAAAATTGCATCGCAATAGTAAAAAGGTCTCCGTTAAGGAGGCCTTTTTTTATGCCGTCCCCTCGCCCGGAATGCCTCTGACAAACTAAAAACATACCGTCCGCACGTGCGGAAACTCTCCCAGAGAATTAAAATAAGGTTTCCGCAATCGCGGAAAGTTAGCCTGAAGTTTATTTTAATACTTCCGCAGCTCCGGAAAGTTTCTCAAAAGTTGAAAACAGGCTTTCCGAATGTTCGGAAAGCTTGCCTGAATTTAAAAACAAACTTCCGGACTTTCCCGAAACACAGAAACAGTTTAAAAACAGACTTTCGGGGCTTCCCGACAAATAGAAACAAATTGAAAACAAGCTTTCGGGGCCACCCGGCGAGCAGAAATAAAATTAAAACAGGCCACCGGGAATTCCCGAAGTTCAGAAATGAACTTCGGTTAGTTCTTCGGGCGAGGAATTACCGGGCCCGATCAACCGCCTGATCGTTTTACTTTATAACCGTCAGCTTTTAGCAGCTCGATAATACGTTGGCAAAAGTCGCCCTGAATAAGGATCTCGCCATCTTTAACGGTGCCGCCTACCCCACATTTCGATTTCAGTTTTTTACCCAGTTCTTTCAGGTCATCATCCGATCCGACAAAGCCGGTTACCAGCGTTACCGCTTTGCCTTTTCGCTTTTTACGATCGAGCATTACACGCAAATCCTGTTGGTTAGCAGGCAAAGTATCCTGTTCTTCCTGTTCGTCTTTATCGTAGTTAAAATCAGAATTGGTTGAAAATACCACCCCTAATCGTTCTTTCCAGTCATTATTCGACATGTCACCTCCAAATTACAATTAAACTTCCTGTTAAATAAGCCACTACCCAAAACCCGTAAGCGGCTTTCGTATAAATTATATGATTTTTGCGCGCCTTGCAGTCGCGACCATTGGCAATATACATTTTCCAACTCCATATTGCATCCACCAGCATGACGATAAACGCTGTGGCTCCAAGAAAACCGTGCAAGGTAAACGGAGATCCCTTCGAGCCCAATATCATTAAAGTAATAGCAATAATATCCAATATCACTCCCATCGACAAAAAGGCAACTACAATTCGTCCAACAATATTAAATCGCACCAACGAAATGCTTCCAATACCGTAGGAAAGAAACGAGAGGGTAATTACAAATGCTCCAACAATGGCTAATGGATTCATGCTAATCGCTTATTTGAGATGTAAAGGTAATTTTATTATTATCACTACTCTGGCTAACATATAAATTACATGCAGGTTCCGGTTTAATCAAATTTTAACCGGCCGTTTGTGTCGCGTTTACTCAACAGCAGGTTTTTTATCGTTCCGTTTTTATTCACCTGTATAATGTTTTTTTGATCGCTAAAAACATCGGTTAGCAAGTTACAATTTACTTCTATTGTGGAAAGGCCGGTTACGTTTCCAATTTCCAGGTACGACCACACCACATCTTTTTCCATTTCTTTCCCAATAAATTCAGGCTCAAAATCGTTGTCGTTTACCTTAAACCGGATACTCTTTTTAAAATAAGCATAAATATATTCATCGGCATGTGCATCTTCCTGTACTTCGCCAATGTATAATTTATTGTGCCCTTCTGCCGCCAATCCCGCTGTCAGATCATCAACAAAAATCTTCACCGAAATTTCGAGCGAATGGCTTTGTTGATTGAAATTAACCTGGCAAATACTTACATAGTATGGATGAGCATTGGAGAAAAACACCCCTAAAAAAAGAAACAAAACCGGTAGAATTAATTTTTTACTTATTTTCATGCCCTTCAAAATTATTGGGCAAAAGTAAAAATTTTATGAGTTTATTTGAGATGTACCTCCAATTGGGGTTCAAACACATTATTGACATTCATGGTTACGACCACATTGTTTTTGTTTTGGCTTTATGTGCCGGCTACAATTTAAACCAGTTTAAAAAAATACTTATACTGATTACGGCCTTCACCATTGGCCATTCAATAACTCTTGCCCTATCCACTTTAAAAGTGGTTAATGTCTCTTCCGGTTTAATCGAATTTCTGATAGCGGCCACCATTTGTGTTACGGCCATAGCCAATATTATTCCGTTCAAAGCAAAAAACAACCGCGTGGTTTATGTACTTACTTTATTTTTTGGGCTTATACACGGACTGGGATTTTCAAATTACCTGAAAGAACTGCTCGGGCGCGAATCGAATATTCTTACTCCGCTACTGGCCTTTAATATTGGGCTCGAACTCGGCCAGCTACTAATTCTTGCTATCTATTTTGCCTTGTTGTTTATTACTGTTCAGGCATTCAGGTCGCGAAACGATTTCTGGCGCATTTTTGTATCGGGAATGGCATTTGGTATTTCAGTTATATTAATGATTAATAAGGCACCAGCCGTTTTTTAACCTTGCGCTCCCTAACAAATCCGAAGCCATTACAAGCTTTTGTAATCAATTTGCATTTTTAACAGTAGAACTTACAATAAGTTAAAAGTATTGCTAATTTTGTTCACCTACCATTTTGACATAGATCATAGACATTGATTACATAATGAATAGATTAGCACTTTTTATTACCTTTTTCGTATGTGCCTGTGCAATTTCGTTGGCGCAGGAAAACGTTAACCAAAATAAATTCAGACAGTTAAAACAAGAGTTGGCAACACCAAATGTTTACCGTACCGCATCGGGAGCACCGGGGCACGAATACTGGCAGCAAAAAGCCGATTACAAAATGAACATCAGGCTCGACGACGAAAACCAGCGAATTTATGGCGAAGAAACCATTACCTACCACAACCAATCGCCCGATATTCTGAGCTATTTATGGTTGCAACTCGACCAGAATATGCGTTCAAAAGATTCGGACACCTTCAAAACAATGACATCAGGATTGAACCAACGTGTTTCATTTGGCCAGTTAAAACGTATGATGTACGATTTTGACGGTGGCTTTAAACTGGAGTACGTGCAGGATACCGAAGGAAACGATTTGCCGGCGACCATAAACAAAACCATGATGCGTGTTGATTTACCCGAACCACTAAAACCGGGCGAAGCATTCAGTTTTAAAGTAAAATGGTGGTACAACATTAACGACCGTCTTACCGATGGTGGCCGCTCGGGTTACGAGTATTTTAAAAACGAAGACAACTATATTTATACCATTGCCCAATTTTACCCGCGCATGGCGGTTTATAACGAAGTGGAAGGCTGGCAACACAAACAGTTTCTTGGAACCGGCGAATTCACCCTGCCCTTTGGCGATTTTGAAGTAAGTCTTACCGTTCCGGCCGACCATGTAGTTGCAGCAACCGGCGTTCTTCAGAATACTTCTGATGTATTAACGCTGGAACAGATCGATCGTTTTGAGAAAGCAAAAGCCGATACGAAAAATCCGGTTTTTATCGTATCGCAGGAAGATGCAGAGAAAGCGGAGAAAGGAAAAGTAAAAGAAGAAAAAACCTGGGTATTTAAAGCCGAAAATGTGCGCGACTTTGCATTTGCCAGCTCGCGTAAATTTATCTGGGATGCAATGGCCGTAAAATTCGGAGATCGTACGGTAATGGCCATGTCGTATTACCCCAAAGAAGGTAACCCGCTGTGGGAACAATACTCAACACGCGTGGTGGCTCATACCATAAAAACCTACTCGAAATATACATTCGATTACCCTTACCCGGTAGCCATTTCGGTACACACCGACCGCATTGGAATGGAGTACCCGATGATATGCTTTAACGGTGGACGCCCCGAAAGCGACGGAACATACAGCAAACGTGCCAAATACGGAATGATTGGCGTAGTTATTCACGAAGTGGGACACAATTTCTTTCCAATGATTGTAAACTCCGACGAACGCCAGTGGACCTGGATGGACGAAGGATTAAATACATTCGTACAGTTTTTAACCGAACAGGAATGGGAACCGGATTACCCATCGTCGAACGGAATACCAAGCTACATTGTGCCTTACATGCGTGGCGACAAAAAGTTTATTTCGCCGGTAATGACCAACTCCGAGTCGGTTTGGAACCTCGGGAGTAACGCTTACGCCAAGCCAAGTACAGCACTTAATATTTTGCGCGAAACCGTTATGGGCCGCGAACTGTTCGACTATGCTTTTAAAGAATATGCACAACGCTGGATGTTTAAACACCCTACCCCCGCTGATTTCTTCCGCACTATGGAAGATGCCTCGGGAGTTGATTTAGACTGGTTCTGGCGCGGATGGTTCTTTACCACCGACTACTGCGATATTTCCATGGAAAACGTAAAATGGTACCAGGCCGACACAAAAGATCCGGTGGTAGAAAAACCGTTGCAAAAAGCTGCTGATGAAGAAGCCGCTGTTTCAATTACCGCCATACGTAACAAAGCATTTGCCAAAGAAACATACCGGTCTATAAATCCTGAAGCTGCCGATTTTTACACTACTTACGACCAATACAAAGTAACCAAAGAGGATAAAGTGCAATACGACAGGTTTGTAAAAAGCCTGAGCAAGGAGGAGAAAGAGTTGCTGGGTGCCAACCTGAACTTCTACCAGATCGACTTTAAAAATGTGGGCGGACTGGTAATGCCGGTGATCCTGAAATTTGAATTTACCGACGGAACAGAAGAGGTTCAGTATATTCCTGCCGAGATTTGGCGGAAAAACAACGAAGAAGTTTCGAAAGTGTTTATGTTTAACAAAGAAGTGGAGCAAATTATCCTCGACCCTTACCGCGAAACCGCCGACACTGATTTGAACAACAACTACTGGCCGGAGCGCAAAGAGCCAACTCGTTTCGAACTGTATAAATCGAGATATGGCGGTGGACGTTACACCGGAGGTGGCGAAAACCCCATGCAAAAGGCAAAAAAGAAATAATACCGATTAGCTTCAAAAATGTCATCCCTAAGTCGGGACTCCTTTTTCAGTCTATCGGCATTAACAACTGTAAGATGTAAAACTTTCCATGAGACATTTTATATTACAATTTGTATAATCCTAACCGCGATTTAAATAAAGCAAAAAGGAAGCACTTCGATATGGAGTTTGCTTCCTTTTTTTCTGAAAGTCCCCATCTTGTTAGGAGTATTGCCTTTTGAGTTTCGTCCGGAAGAACCATCTGGCTTCGGTCTGCTTTCTTCGCCGGACGATTCGCTTTGGTCATTTCATCCCAGCGCTACGCACCGGGTTACCTGCCTGTCGGCAGACAGGTTCATATTAGACGCTTCCAGCGTCATGAAAAATTTACAATTCCGACATAGCTGGTCAATAAAGTAGTCTTAATTACATAATCTAATTCAATATCCCGAAGGGATAAAACATGATTAACCTCGGGTGAAACCCGGGGTTGATGAGAAAGTAAATCAAAGGCGCAAATAATCAGTTATTCAACGCACAACTGCTGTATGCGCCTCATAATCTGATTTTTTCATGAAATGCTGTCGTTAGGCCTCACTTTCATCACTGTTGGTGATTCCCGGGAATCATGAATGTTTTTTGTGGTGCTTTGTAAACCTGCCCCCACTGGTTTATATTCTCACGATTGGCGCGAAGAACCTTATCAGTGATGCTCTTCACTCCGGGTGAGGGTATCGCTAATTACAAAGCCGCTTTAATTGCCGCTACTGTTTTGGGTGAATTACCAACAAAAAGGTTTCCATCGATTTCAAAAACCGGGCGTTTCAGGAAAGTGTAATCCGTTAGCAACAGTTTTTTGTAATCGGCATCGTTTTCTACCGGGTTGGCTTCAAGGGCAGCTTTTAATTTGCGGGCACGTTTATTTATCAGTGCTTCGTAGCTTTTTGTATGTGCGTAAAGGCTTTCAACCTGTTCTTCGGTAATTGGTTCGGTTTTTATATCCTGCTTCTTAAAACTATCGTCAACGTTTACTTCTTTCATTATTCGTTTGCAGGTATCGCAGGTAGACAGGTAATATACTTTTCGTGTCATGTGTTTAAAATTATTTTTGTTTACAAAGTTGTTCTGTCTGGCAGTGATACGCTCACTTGAAGTGAGAGCATCACTAATTACGCGTTACAACTCACCACCAAAGGCAAATGTTTTCCACCAAACGCATCTTGTTTAAAGTTGGCGTAAAACTGAATGTTTCGGAAACCGGCTCTTTCAAGCAGTGTTTTTAAAGTTTCACTTTTAAGGGCCAGCAAAGGTGTTTCGTTCGATACAATGCGGTTGATGGCTTTTATTTCCAAATCGGTTTGAAAACCGATAAGATCAGAGTTATCAGCGAAATTATAACGGCGTATAAATTTTATGTTTTCTGTGTCGATTACAGGCAGTGTTTCAACGGGCTCGTTATAAATATAATCGTAGTTCAGTAACTGAATCAGCAATTGTCCTCCCGGTTTCAAAACGGTTTTGGCCCCTTCCAGCATTTGCAAAACAAGTGTCTCGGAATTGAGATGTACCAGCGTATTTCCAAAACACAATACCGCATCAAACTGTTGCACTTCAAAATCCTGCTTCAGTTCCAGCATATTTCCCTGCTGAAAAGTTAGCTTTTCGTGTTTCTTGTTGCCAATGGCTTGCTGCAACAAATCTTCATTCAAGTCTATTCCGGTAACTTCTGCCCCACCCGCTGCCAGCTGAAAAGACAGCTCGCCAGTGGCACAACCAATATCCAGAATATGTTTCCCCGGCAACTCACCGAGCTTGTTTATTACAAACTTCAGTTGCATGGGATTAAACGGAAAAATTTCGGAATAATACTTTGAGATGGAGGTATAGAAAATATTTTGCGAATCGTTCATACGCAAATTTACAAATATTGCTCAACAATACTTTTTACTTCGTGGGCAGGTCGCACGCCCATTCCACTCCACTTTAGCTCGCCATCTTTAAACAGCATCAGTGTAGGAATGCTTCGTATCTGGTATTTCGATGCAATATTCGGGTTGCGGTCAACATCCACTTTAATGATCTTGATATTTTCTTTCAACTCCGATTTCACCTGCTTTAAGATGGGTGGCATTTGCTTGCACGGACCACACCAATCGGCATAAAAGTCGACCAAAACCGGACGTTTGCAATTGATAATATTTTTGAATTTAGCTATCATTTTGTTCTGCTCTTTTTTTGCGCTTTACAATAAAGTCGTTTATGGCATCGCCCAAAAGGTAGCCAACTGCAGCTCCCCACAAGGTACTCCAGTACCACACCGATTTTATCGGACAGGTACCGCTTAAACATCCCACATATTTCCAGTAAAGGAAGCCTCCAACAGCACCAATTACTAATAAAATCAGGCCCAACTGCTTTTGTTTTATAAACTTCATCTTTTTTTACTTCTTACTTTGAAACAACAACAAGCACTTTTAGTTTTTAAATAAACATTGAAAAAAATGATTGCAAATAGATTTAGCCGAAATCATAACTTTTAGGAAATGTCAAACTCGATGAAAACGGCTACTTTTGGCAGCTTTATAAAACGTTATGTGGGCACTATTCGGATTAGCATCAGCTTTATTCCTGGGCATTTACGACATTTTTAAAAAGCAATCGGTTAACAACAATGCAGTTATGCCGGTATTGTTTTTTTCTACTGTTGCCAGTACCTTGCTGTTTTCACCTTTAATTATTTTATCGTTTAAGTCGCCCGATCTGCTTGCCAACACCGGACTGTATGTTCCCAAACTCAGCACTTTCGAGCACCTTCAGGTATTACTGAAATCGGCCATTGTAGTATCAAGTTGGGTGTTTGCCTTTTTTGCTCTGAAACATTTACCCATTACCATTGTGGCGCCCATTCGCGCTACCGGTCCGCTTTGGACATTAATTGGTGCCCTGATCATTTTTCATGAACGTTTAAATGTCTATCAGTGGATCGGGATCGTTATTACACTCCTGTTTTTCTACCTGTTCTCCACTGCCGGAAGACTGGAGGGCATCAACTTCAAACGCAATAAATGGATTTACTATATTGTTGCCGGAACGTTGCTTGGCGCCTGTAGTGGTTTATACGACAAGTTTATTTTACAACGCATCGACCGCGTGGCAGTACAAGCCTGGTTTTCGGTGTACCAGGTGGTAATTTTACTTCCTTTTGTTTTGCTGAATGAAAAGATCAGAAAACGCAAGAACATTACTTTCGAATGGCGCTGGACCATCCCGCTTATTGGGCTGTTTCTGGTAATTGCCGACTACCTGTATTTTTATGCCCTCAGCAACGAAGATGCTTTGATCTCGGTTATTTCGGCACTGCGCCGCGGAAGTGTTCTGGTAGCTTTTGTTGTTGGCGGTGTGCTGTTTAAAGAACAAAACCTGAAAAAGAAAGGCGCTTACCTGGCGGGAATTCTTACGGGTATTTTACTTATTACTTTGGGAACGGTGTTGTGAGGGTAGCCACTAGCTGCAAGCCGCTAAGCCGTTAGCAAAAAGATTGATGGAGATTGATATAAGATTGATGGAGATTGAAAAATGATAAATTGTAAAATTGTAAATCTCCGAAAACTGCTTCCTTCCTCTTTGTGAAACTCTGTCGTAAAAAAGATTGATGGAGATTGATATAAGATTGATGGTGATTGAAAAACTGATAAATTGTAAATCTCCGAAAACTACTTCCTTCCTCTTTGTGAAACTTTGTGCCTGCTTTGTGATACTTTGTGGTAAGAAAAGATTGATAAAGATTGAAAAACTGACAAATTGAAAAATTGCAGCTTGCCCGGAATCGCTTTCTTCTTCTTTGTGAAACTTTGTGCCTGCTTTGTGAAACTTTGTGGTAAAATATTTTGCCAACCGACGTGAGGTCTTACTCGAAGCTAGAAGTCAGAGGCTCGCGCCCCGTAGCTAAACAAAAAAGCTTCCCGCAAACGCAGAAAGCTTCTCTCAATATTTTTGTATTCAACTAGAATTTAAACGTCAGTCCTACTCCAAACGACTCCATAAACTGTAAGCCAGGCGATGGAGGAAGGGTTTCATCGTCGCCCTGAATTTTTACATCATTATCGTAAATCATTTGGGTAATCAGGTTGGCCGATAAATAATCGTTCACCTTCATAATGATCTTAAATGTCCAGTCGATATCGATGTTTTTAGGCTCATCAAGATAATTCGAAAAAAGGTCAACCTTGGTATCGAGCGTTACATTTTTCATAATATCTTTTTTAAGCTGCGCTTTAACGGTAGCTCCCATTTCTGCCCGTAAATTATTCCCGGGCTCAACACCAAAGGCTCCTTCAGCAGCCAAATCATCGTCGGTTACAAAAGTAAGTTTTCCCGAAACAGGTGCCATCATAACCGACAGCACATCAGTTTTATAGTCCATACCAACACCAAAAGTAAGGTAACCCGGTGCCATAAATTTTGAGATGGCATTATCGGTATCAGGGTAATTATACCCTTTTGCAAATTGCGATTTAAAGTTTAATAAACCTGCATAATTCCAGTTTCCGCTGGCCTCGATACCCAATTTCGAACTGATATCGATTTTATCGTCAGACTTTCGCACCTTCTGATCTTCTTCTTTCAAAAATCCATAACGGAAATCGAAACTATTGTCCCAGCTCAATTTATCTTTTTTATAATTGGCAGCGTAGTTAAACATCATCACCCCCGACATTGAACTTTTTCCTCCGGCAGCCCAATTGCTTAACGATACCTGTGCGAAATTAAATGTAGCATTTCCGCTTGTTGTCCATAGCGTATCTTTTTTCTCTTGTTGCGCAAATGCCAGTGCAGGAATAATAAAAAGTAGAATAAGTAATTTCTTCATGTTTTTTTGTTTGGTAATTTTTTTAAATCTCAAATTTGGAATTAGAACAAAGGTCGGAAAAAAAGTTTGTAACCACAAAAAAGTCCCTTGAACCGAATAACAAAAGTTATCCGGCCAAGGGATCATTCTACCCAATTTAAGCCAGTTTAAAACTGAAGCTTATCTTCTATTTTCATCATTTCATCCTTGCTCATGCGGGGCATGGCAACAATTGTTAATAACATACTGTGCGAGGGATATTCAACAAGCAATGCCGATCCATCCTCTTCTGAAAGGTCGCCATATCGGTAATTTCTGTTGCCACTTCCAAATCGTTGTAACGATTTAAATTCGGCATCATCTTTATCCACGTTTCTATCGGCTTGTATTGTAATGGCAATGGTTTGCGTTCCCTTAATAAAAGTAGCTACATAAATTCCATCAGAATTAGCCGTAGCAAACGACTGATACCCGGCTATCTCGCAATTTTCAATAACTTCGGTAAACTCGTCGAAATCATAATTAACCAGTAGTATATCTTCGTCTTCATCCTCAAAATCATCTATATCTCCCATTTCACCAAAAGCCGACATTAATCCGCCCAACCCTTGTTGCTGCTGTTGTTCGGAGATGCTTTCGGAATCAACACCTGCGGGAGGATTAAATTTAGATGAAGCAACTTTTGCATTAGGATCAAAATCAACAAAATTTTCATTGGCTTCAATACCCATTATTTTTGCTTCGGTTTTTAAAGGAACACCTTTATATATCCACGATTTTGCACCCATTAATTTAATTACTTCGCACGTGTAGGCGCCAAGTTTTTCAGTACCCAGCTTTTTACCCCCCAGTTGCTCCAGCAATTCATCGGCAAAATCCTGTTGCTCTTGTTCGGTCATTTCGCTGGCAAAATCCTGCGCATCCTGGTAATACGGCATTGTTCCGTTTGTTCCGGTGCCTTCAATATAATCGGCTACCCAAAACTTATCTTTTACCAAAACTGTGCACATATCTTTTTCTTCGGTATTTTTTATACCAAACATTTTTGTTGTGGTTGTTGACTTTTCGCGCTCGCAACTTTTCAGGCCATAGTCGTCCCACCAAAGTTCTTTTGTTCCTGTTGTATTTCCGGTAAGCTCGTATTTTATGTAGCCCGATTTTATGGCATATTTTTTTGCTTCCTGGGCAAAACCGTTTAAGCTAATAATAGCCAAAACCAGGATTATTATCTTTTTCATTTTATGATATTGTTTAGAGCAGGTTGTATTAATGTGGGAAATAAAGTGTGCAAGTTGATTAAAGGAAGAGGTTTTTCAAAAAAAAATTTCCTGTCCAACCTCTTCCAATCATTCTACGTTATATGTCTATATTCCGAATAAAATTTTGGCACCAATGCGCAGGTAGCCACCATCGCTAACGGTATATTTAATTTCGGGAGCTATAGCCAACTTGTCTGATGTTGCAATATTTAAACCTAAACCAAGATTTAATCCGACGTCAGAACCGGAGGCATCTACATCAAGATCATACGAGCCAAACTCGCCCATATCAATGGTTCCTCCATCGTAATCGAAACTCCAAAAAGTAATGTTTAATCCGCCAATTGCATAAAGGCTTCCAATGTTTTCCAATTCGGTAAGGTTGTAGTTGGCATCAAAATCAAGTGCCGACCATTTTACATAGTCCTTTTCGAAGAAATAGGTGAACGAGGGTGCCGCACTCCATTTTTCATCAAAAGAATAGTGACCGTTTGCACTGATACCAATAGTGTTAATGTCGCTTCCGTACCAAAGACCGCCGCCAACGCTAATTTGGGCCTGCGATTTAGTAACTACAAAAAACAGAGAAACAATTAAAAGTGTTCTTAAGAGTGTTTTCATTTTTAAAAATTAAATGGTTAATAATGATTTTGTTTTATAAATAATTGAATTTGAGGCAATCAATCCTCAAAAAAGCTATTTTAATATGTTTTGGCGTTTTATCCTTCCAATAAGTTTTCGAGCAATCCGCCACGCTCGCCTTTATTGGCATTTGAACCTCCCGGAGAAAGCTGATCGATTAACTTGCTAATTGGCATTGACTGTAACCAAACTTTTCCGGTGCCCCGAAGCGTAGCAAGGAATAATCCTTCGCCACCAAACACCATCGATTTAAGTCCGCCTGCCTGCTCGATGCTAAAGTCGATTCCTTCCTGGAACCCAACAACACAACCGGTATCCACACGCAGTGTTTCGCCATTCAGTTCATGTTCAATCAAAGTTCCACCGGCATGAATAAATGCTCGTCCATCGCCTTGCAGTTTTTGCAGAATAAATCCTTCGCCACCAAAAAATCCGGCTCCTAAACGACGGTTAAAATGCATGCTTATTTTTGTTCCCAGAGCGGCACATAAAAACGCATCGCGTTGCACAATTACTTTTCCTCCCAACTCATTCAACTCAAGCGGAACAATGGTTCCGGGATACGGAGCGGCAAAAGCTACATGGCTTTTTCCCATTCCGCGATGTGTAAAATGAGTGATAAAGATTGATTCGCCGGCGATTTTTCGCGAAGCTGCCGATAACAGCTTTCCAAAAAGTCCTTTATCAGGTTCTGATCCGTCGCCCATTTTTGTTTGAAAGTCGATACCGTCTTTCATGTATAACATTGCTCCGGCTTCGGCAATTACGGTTTCGTTTGGGTCGAGTTCAATTTCTACATATTGAATATCGTGACCACCAATTTTATAATCTACTTCGTGTGAATTCATAATAAGTTTTTTTATTAATTTTTAATGAGTGTGTGTAATCTCCTCTTTTTGTTACCTGCCAAACAGAAGTCTTTTAAACAGCGCTACAACCATTAGAACAGAAACAATACAGAACAGCAATGGCAACTTTAACAGTATTCCCATGAGAAATCCTGTACCGGGTTCAAGTACTGCAATATTTGGAAATTCAGGATCGTAATGTACTGTTACCGCTTTTCCTAATGCATATTTCTTCAGTGTTTTTTTTACGCTGCTGCTCGAGCTGGTCGATCCGTCGAGCGTTCTAATACCAGAGCCGTTGTATATCTTCCCCTCGACAGTATAATCGTATTGTACACTTGCCGAATACATATCATTTCCATCGTCATTGCGGGTTTTGTTCAATTTTGCAAGCGTAACGGTTCCCTGCGTTGTTGGCCACTCTTTAGCTGCTTTTGCTTCTTCGGCAATAGGCTTGGTTAGGTATTGGTAGGCCATTAAACCGCCCACAAAAAATACTATGGCAAAAATCAATGTTCCTAAGGGTGATTGTCTTTTTTTCATTTCGGAAGAATTCTAATTTTTAGGATTAGCTCCGTACTCGTTGCTTTCGGTAGTACCTTCGGTGGCAAACAGAATGATAAGCCATATTGTGCCAATTACCGGAATTAAGACAACCAGTAACATCCAGCCACTTTTGCCAATGTCGTGCAAACGCCTAACACTTACTGCAAGACCAGGAATTAATACGACTAGCCCATACAGTCCAGCAATTGCTCCCCAGCTTCCGAAAGCTGCATCTAAAGCTCCGGCAACTATCGAAAAAATGATATTGAAAACAACAAACATCCAATACTCTTGTCTTCTGGCACGACCGTTAAAGTCGGCATACTGTTTTAATACTTTTAAATACCAATTCATAATTTTAGTTTTTTTGGGTTATTATTTATTATGTTTTGCTCAAACTGCTGTCATTTAAACTTCAGTAATTTTGAGCCTAAGAATTTTAATTTTGTTTTAGCAATTTCAATGCTATTATTAGAATTAGAGGAATAGATTGAACTATTTTTATATTAAATATAAGAACAATACCTACTGCTAATTTCAAAGAAGTTCCTTCCATCAAACTGCTCTTTTAAAACCTGTACACAATATTGTTTAACTCAAATACTCCGTGGTAAAAAGCGCCAAACATTCCTGGTTTTTCAATAATAATTTTGGCATAAACACCCGGTTGGTCATTTATCATCCACAACATTTTTTTCGTCTCAGCTTCCACTGCTTCTATAACTGTACACGTAAACGCCCCGGCAGGTGTTGTTAATTCTTCAGTTACGGTAATTCTGAAATTAATTTCCTGTTCGGGATAAAGTGACGTTGTGTAATCGTTGTTGGATGGTAGTTCTGCATCTTCGGGAAGATTGTACTTATCGTAACCATAAAAAATATAATCAATACTAAGCGCCATCTCTTCGCTGTTAGCAATCACATCAGCAGTAAGTTGTTTTTTATCAAAAGACTTTGTGGTTTCATTCCATTCAGAATAATCATAAACCAGGCTACCTACTTCTTCCATGTTTCTAATCATTGCCACAATATCTTGCCAGGGCAACTTTTCCTTTTCTCCGTCGTATTTGTAATTGCCATCTTCGGTAAAAAAATCAGCTTCCGAAAACTCAAGATTAGTAAGCCTTACCGAATTTTCACTTTCTCTTGTAAAATGGTATTCCAAGGCATCTTTTTTATAAACCATTTTATTCGCCGAGAGCTTTAGGATTTTCGCTTTACCGTTACAATTCGTATCAATATCGCTGATCATTTCTATCGCGTTATCAGTTTTATTATATTTCCAAGTGCCAGCTTCTATTATCTCCTCCATATTGAAGAAGCCTAATTTCAGGACACCTCCTTCTTCAAAAATATAACCACTGTCAACTTCTTTCGATTCTTCTCCTTTTCTAATCTCCGTCAGTTTCCAGGTTCCCGCAATTTGGTTTTCCTGAGCAAATGAAAATCCATTTACGAAGATGATTAAAACAAGAAGCAGATATTTCATAGCAGTTTAAATTAAAGCGTTTTAAAGAGATTGGGGAGAAGAATACCAGCAAAACTACTCATGCAATTTTGAGGTATTCTTCAAATACTGTTTATATAATTTTATATGCTGCTGATTCTGCACTTCCGCTAAATGTATGAACCATTGTACTTCCAAACTCTGTGCAAGTTCCTTCGAAAGTAATTTTACTGGAGGAAGTTCTTTTTACTGTTCCACTAATGGAGAAATACATTTCATCATCGCCACTTTTCAGTAAATTTTTTCCTGTAATCGATACAGAAACACCACTGCCCTGTGCACCTATTTCTGCTTCGTCACCTACTGTTTCAGGCACTCCGGCAACGATAAAGCCAAAATCTTCTCCCAGAGATAAAGAAATGGCATTTCCAACCATTCCCACTTCTTCGGTTTCGCCACTGGCAACTGTTGTTCCATCCATTACTAATGTGTATTTCCCATCAAGAGTTGTAATATCGCCATCATCGTCTTTGCTACAAGAGTTAAGACTTACACTAAAAACACACATTAAAACTATAAGTACGTAAATTGACTTTTTCATAATTTGTTATTTAACTGATTTGTTTAGGGGCATTTACACCCATTATTATAAGATTCGAAGCATTGAAGTTTCTCCCTGGTAAAGCGTTGTGTTTGTTTTACTTTCTCTACCCAAACGAAGATCTACTTCGGAATAAATTACATTTTCAATAGTTCCCTTGTCGAAATCGCAGGTGTAAGTTCCGGGAATTTCGAAATGATCGGATTGACTGTGAATCGATCCATTGTAATTATAGGTTACATATTTTACTGTAAGTTTATAATTGTCGGATTCATCAACGTCAAGAATTTCCATTTTACCTAAGTTTCCATCCGATGTTGCGAACAAAATTACGGTGCCGGCACCGTTCACAATTCCATCAGGATTAGATACTGGAATATTAATAGTTTCAGGTAACTCCTCGAGTTTTGCACCTATTGCTTTCTTATCGAGCTTGTCGAAAGCGGAATTCCCAATGCTACTGCTGGAACCAGAAGGTGCTGCGTTACCCTGAAATTTTACAAATTCAACACGGCGGTTGTTTGCTTTTCCTTCGGCAGTGGTGTTAGCTGCTAATGGTTTGCTTTCGCCCCAACCTGCCGATTTTAATCTGTTAGCTGATATGCCCATACTAATTAAGCGATCCATTACTGCCTTGGCACGTTGTTCTGAGAGTGTTTGGTTTTTTGCTTCATCGCCATCGCTATCGGTGTGTCCTTCAACACTAAAGTTTAAATCGAGCTGTTTTTGCATCAACTCAAATATTTTGTTGATAGCGCCATTACTTTCGGGTTTTATTGTAGCCTGGTTAACATCGAAACGAATACCGTTTACAATAATTTTTCCATCGGAAAGAACACGGTCGTAATATTTCACACCACCTTTTGCAATTCTTACATTCTTAACATAAAACGCTTTATTTTCTGATGCATCTGCAAAATAGGGGTAAATTGTAAATCCTGTTGGATTGTGTTCGTAATGAGGAATATTTATTAAACGTGTTTCATCAAGATATACCTTTAGTTTTCCTTTAGTGAAAGCCACCGACACATGCGTCCAGCAACCATTTTTACAATACGTATAATCTCTTTCTGAATGTTCAACATAATCGCCACCCGGAGTAGAAACGCGGATTGGTGTAACTTCAAACTCTTGAGATACTGAATTAGGTTGATTCTTTGTGTCGGTTAAATAAAAAGAAAATCTATTCCCGCCTTTAGGGGTGTAAAAGTCAAATTCTACGGTAAAAACATCGGGCAAGTAATCTTCTTTCGAATTTTCAAGATAGGGTATTATTTTGCCGCCGTCGAGAAACATCATTACGGTTTCGCCGTTTACCTGTGCAATTTCTACTTGCCCTGTTTCCAGATCCCAACGGCTTGGAAATTCACCGTTTTCCTCCATAATATCCGGCCCGTCTTCAAAAATAACTTCATCGCCGGGTACAAAATCGAACTTGCTCCACTGAACATCCATTGCCTGAGCTTGCAAAGGAGATTGAGCTGACGAATTACCAACTGCTGATTCTGAGCTGGTTTCCGTTGAAGTATTTACTTGCTCAGCCTGGCCTTTTTTCTTCTTCTTTTTCTTTTTTCCGAAAAGGCTGCCGATTCCTTCTTCTATTTTGTCGAAGCCTTTATCAACTCCTTTATCGATTTTTCGATTTATTCTTTTGGTTCCTTGCCGTTCAGCCTCCTTTTCAACACTCTTAACCTGAGCATTAAGCGATGTTGAAAACACAAGCAAAGTCAGTACGGTAATGAGTAAAGTTGTACATCTCATGGTAGTATGGTTTTTGTTTTGTTTATTCAAAATTATGAAAATTGAGTTCTGCTTACCAGGCTAAAATGAATGTGCAGGCATCAAACTTGAATCCGTTTAATATTTTCGAGAAAGTGCAATACTTCTCCCTTTTTTCGTGTACTAATTGTTATACTTTTTCCATTGTCGAGTACAAGGCCGCCACCACTTACTTTCTGAATTGTTTTAACATGCTGCACATTAACCAAATATGATTGGTGCGGTCGTATAAAATATTTATTACCAAGTCTTTTCTCGACATTCTTCATCGACACAGAAACCTTAATCTCCTCTCCTCCAACAAGATAGAAAGTAGTACAACTATTATTGCTTTTGCAATAAATTATACTTTCCACTTCAATTAAGTGATAGGAATCGCGTGTTGACAGAACTAATTTATCTATTGGTGTGTGCATTAAACCTGGTATTAATTATAAAACCATACACAAGTAAGCACAATTATGTAGTGCCAAACGCACCAAACTTGAAAGCGTTTGGTTTGAGTTTGAAACTGCAAATAAATGGAAGGAATATAAAAAAGGCTACTGTTAAAGCTGGCTCAACAACGAAATTAATTTCTTCATTTGCCGCATTGAAACAGGCACCTCTTTTTTATTTTTCATGATGATAAAACCACCATCACTTTTATCTACCTTTTTTATGTGATTTAAATTTACAAGATAGGATTGGTGAGCCCGGTAAAAACCGTAATCGCTTAACAGGTTTTCGTAATCTTTAAGGCTTTTCGAGACTAAAATCTTTTCGTTATCCCGAAAATAAAACGTTGTATAGCTATTATCGCTTTTACAATAATAAATATCCGCCACATCAACTACATGCAGCGATTCGGCAGTTCGAAGCACCAGTTTTTTGCTTTTATTTTCGTTTTGCAACGAGGTCATTAAAACATTCAGCTGTGCATCGGAATTTTCTTTCTTCTCTATTAATTCCACAGCACGTTGTATTGCTTGCTGAAATTCAGTTTCGTTAACCGGTTTTACAATATAGTCGAGCGCACTAAATTTAATAGCCTTAATAGCAAACGAATGAAAACCGGTAATAAAGACCACTTTAAAATCGTAAGGCTTTAGTTTATGAAGCAATTGAAAGCCTGTTCCGTCTTTTAACTCAATATCGAGCAATACCAAATCAGGACTCTCCTTCAGAATTAACTTTGCACCTTCTTCAATACAATCAGCAATACCTGCGAGTTTAATAGCAGGAAAATATTCAGACAACAACTGGCTGTTAACCTGTTGCATTGCAGGTTCGTCGTCTATTATTACGGCTTTAATCATTATCAAGTACCGGTATTTGAAGCGTAACTTTTACTCCTGAAGTTTCAGGATTTAAATTCTTCAGATTAGAAATATCAAATATAAAATCTTTATTGAATTTATGTTGAATAAGTTTTCTTCTTTTTTCAAAAATTTCCATAGCCATTGACCGGTGTTTCTTGCTCGATTCACTCGTAGTCTCAATTCCAACACCATCATCTTGAACCACAACCTCAACATATTCCAGCTTATCGGTAATTGATAGTCGTAACTTACCAACATAATCAATATTTTGAAACCCATGTTTAATAGCGTTTTCAATAAAAGGTTGAATCATCATTGGAGGCACCTGAATGAAATCAGATTCCAGCTCATCATCTTTTTCTATCACAAATTCAAAAATACCGGGCTTTCGAATTTGTTCCAGTTCCATATAATTTCGAAGCATGGCAATTTCATCGCTTAGCGAAATTGTATCTTCCGAAGAATATTCGAGAGTAGCCCTGGTTAGCGATGCAAATTGAGATAAATATCCGGCCGCCTCTTTCGGACTATTGGCAAGCATGTAATTTTGAATAGATCCCAAAACATTAAAAATAAAATGCGGATTCATTTGCGAACGAAGTACTTGCTGTTGCAAATCAGTTTGTTTTAAAAGAGCTTGTTTTTTTCTGATTTGCAGGATATAAAAAATTAGAATAATTATAAATACTAAAACAATTAATAAAATTACTCCTACACGAAGTCGTTGGTTTTTCAACTTATTTTCGGCAGAAAGTAGTTCAATTTGTTGTTCTTTCTTTTTGGTTTCAAATCCAATTTCGAGAGCGGCAATCGTTTTTTTACTTTTTTCATTTAAAATACTGTCGGCATAAGCATGGCGCTTTTCATTCGCTTCATAAGCATTTTTCCACTGCGCTAATCCTTTGTACATCCCAACATAACCGGAATAAATTTCCATCAAATTTTTCAACGAATTTACCTGTTCTGATTGCGATTTTGCTAAATCGAAATATTTTTTTGCTTCCGCATAATTTCCGGTTTCATTTTCTATTTTTCCTAAATACGAATTACAATAAGCCTGATAGCGTAAATCCTCACTTTTTATATGATACGCTAATGCTTTCTGAAACTGAGAGCGCGCATTTGTATAATCCTTTTTAGCCAAGAAAGCTTTTCCAATAAGATGTTCAGCTACTCCCATACCACTGTCGGAACCTGTTTGAACTAGCATATCACGAGAAATATCGAAATAGTACATGGCCGAATCAGCTTGTTTTTCTGCCAGCAATATCTCCCCCATTGAACCATAATTATAAGCCAGTGTTCGCATATCGTTTCGCTGTTTTGCAATTGCCGACGACTGCCGGAAATAGCTCATTGCTCTATTGTAATCTTTCTGAAGGATAAGAGTGGTTCCCAATGCATTCATTGTATAAGACGACGAGCGTAAATTTCCTACAGCATCAGAAATTTCAAGTGCTTTATGAAAATAATCAATAGCCAGAGTTGTAATATCCTGCTTGCGAAACACCTGCCCAAGGTTATTGTAGTTATAAAACAATTGTGTGCTGTCTTTTTCCTGAATTGCAAGTTTTAAAGACTTGTTGTGGTAAACGTAAGCTGTATCAAAAATTTCCTGGTAACGGTATTCCAGTCCAATAATATCATAACTTTGCATTTCACCTTTTATATAATTAACACGCTGAGATTTACCGGCGAATTCTTTTAACAGAGGTATATAGTCCTCATCCAATTCAATCCGGTTCTTTCTGATCAACTGATAGGTTTCTGCCAATTGATCGTGAGCAGTTTGCGTTGTTATTAGCATACGTAAACTATCCGACAAATCGGTTGAAGAGTTACAATAACTGATTTTTGCATCTACAACACAGATAATTAATATAAAACAGAAAGTGATTTTCATCGTGAGTTGGTTTTTTTCGACAAATAGTTTTGGGATATTTATTCGTTAAGAACAGGAATATTTATAATGATACGGACCCCGGAATGGTTTTGGTTTAAATCTTTGAGGTTTTGTATTCTATATTCAAAATCTTTATTATTCTTTTGTTGAATTAATTTTCTTCTCTTTTCAAAAATCTTCATAGCCATCGATTTGTGCCCTTTTGGTTTTGTTGTCATTTTAGGCATTCCCTCTCCGTTGTCTTCAATAACAAACTCAATCCAATCTGTTTTATCTGCAATCTGAAGTTTTAAAAGTCCTCCTTCGTTGCGTTTCTTTAAACCGTGTTTTATTGCATTCTCAATAAAAGGCTGAATCATCATCGGTGGAATTTTAATAAAATCCAGTTCAAGATTTTCATCATAATCTATCTGATAATCAAATTTATTTTGAAAACGCATCCTTTCCAATTCAATATAGTTCTTAAGCATGTTTAACTCATCGCTTAGTGAAATTGTGTCTTCCGATGAATATTCGAGAGTGGCTCTGGTTAAGGATGCAAATTGAGATAAATATCCTGCCGCTTTTTTCGAATCGTTAGCTAGCATGAAGTTTTGTATTGATCCTAAAACATTAAAAATAAAATGCGGATTCATCTGCGAACGGAGTACTTGCTGTTGCAATTCGTTTTGAATATATTTTGCCTGTTTACGACGAATCCGTAATATGTATAAAATTAAAGCTACCAGCAATACCAGAATTATAACTATTACAATAGCTGCCTGCATCACTCTTCTTCTCAACAGATTTTCGGTAGTTAACAATTCAATTTGTTGCTCCTTTTTTTCTGTCTGGTATTTGGTCTCCAAATCTTCAATCGTTGAGCGAACATCTTCGTCGCGTAGATATTCCTGATAAACATGCAAAGAATCGTTCCAGTTGTATGCATCTGAATAATGGCCCAGAACAAAATTTAATTCGTATAAAAACTGAAGACATTTTAAACGCTCCGCCGAATAATACGTCATTTCTTCTTTCGAAATATTCTCGATAGCCAGTTCTAATGCCTTTTGAGGTTGGTTTAAGGCCCAGTATATTTCAATTTTACAATTGTTGCTAAAAACGGTATCGTAGGGTGTACCATTCGAATATTCTTCAGCTTCCAAAACCATTTCCAAAGCTTTTTCGTATTCCTTGAGTTCAATGTAAATAAGCGAACTATTTGTTAACGCCGTTCCAATACCTTGGGTAAAACCATTCTCCTCGCTAAACACTTTAAGCGTATCGTAATAAGCAAGTGCCTCTTCGTGTTTAAACTGGTGCTCTGCTATTCCGCCTAAACCATTGTAAATTTTTGCGATGTCGCTTACCGAGGCACACCCTTCAACATCCTTCATTTTGTATGCCCGTTGCACATATTGTTTGCGCTTTTCGAGATTCCCTGTTTCCTTAAAAATATTGCTCATTGCCATATAATGATAGCATATTCGCACCCAATTATTGGTTGTTTCTTTAATTTTAAGGGCATATAAACCGTACTTTATAGCATTGTTGTAATCGCCGTTAAAACTATAATTACCGGCAAGATTCATACTAATTTTTGCGATCTCCGTATTGTCTTCTGTTTTTTCTGCACACTCCAACGCTTTTTTATAAATAGCGGTTGATACCTCTAAATCACCAACCATTAAGTATAATGCTGCTAAAGAATTTGCCACTCGTGCCATTTCTTTATAATTCGAACTATTTTCGGCAATTTGCAATGCAACTTCAAGATTGGTAATGGCATTTTCAGTTTCACCTTCAGCGTCTAAAAACATTCCATAATCAAAATAAGCATTCAACTTATCAATACTATCGGTTGCTCCTGAAATCCGTGTTTCATATTCAATGCGAGCAGTATCCTGCTGGTAGGATTGCAATGCATTTGCCGAGAGCGCCCCAAAAAGCAGTGTCGCAAGAGCACATAAATTTACACCTGTCTTTAAAAGCATAATTTTTACCGATTTTTTACTACTCACCTTAACTTAGAAGAGTAAATTTTGGAAATGAAATTTCGATTTGCGTGCTTAGTACTTATCCTTATAAGGTATCTGACTGTAATAATTGCATTTGATTTCATTCAGTATTGTTATGGATGGATAATATGGAACTAAGATACTTTATTTTATGCTGATTATGATAAGCTTTTGAAGAGTATTACAATATTTTGTAAAAAGCCTATTTGAAATAAGCTTATTCTTCATTGGCAATCTATTATAATCATAGGAACAAACACAAGTACACAAGCAGCTATCACACTGATTATACGACAACTACAAACCCATCCTTAATAAATAAACTTCCTATTAATACGGAGTATCTGTATTGAAATTATTTGAGATTAAATTAGAGCTACAAACAGCCTGAAAGCCATTTATCTAAAGTGAACGTTAGTTCATACTGTGATTTCTTGTGTATATGTAATAGCGGTAACAATTATAAACCGATGAATTAGTACCTTAATTAAGGTACGCAAATAAACTCTGCTAAACACATTCTCAAAGTCTAACTTTTATAAAAGCGTTGTAGGTTTACTTCTTTGGGTAAAATATGATTTCCTTTCATTAAAGTCCAAAGCATCTGTTTCGCAAAATAAGGCGCCAGCATCACACCTTTTGTTCCCAGGCCATTAAACACAAAAACGTGTTCATGCTGCGGGTTCTTTCCCAAAACCGGCCGCCGGTCGATAACGGTTGGCCGCACACCTGCCCAGTGTTGTTCAATCGAAAAATCAACATGAATAAGGTCTTTTAAACGATCGACAATTGAGTTTTTACCTTCCTCTGTTGGAATATCCGTCAGGTCTTTCCACTCGTATGTTGATCCGACTTTAAAACGATGATCGCCGATTGGCAACACAAATACACGCCGGTTAATGATATATTCTTCCGAAAGATCGGGCGCATAAATCTGCAACACCTCTCCTTTTGCGGGTTGCAAACGAATAAAATCAAACAGCGGGTGGGTTTTTAAATAATGTCCCTCACAAAACACAATTTTATTGAACTGAATATTCTGAAAAACACGATTTTCAAAATCGTCTTCTTGAACAGAAAAATCAGCTTCTATCAACAATTCCTTCTGCTGAAAATATCGTTTGGCAGCATCAAGGAAAAGACCCGTTTTTAAATATCCTGATCCTTTTACAATTCCATAAGCGTTAGATTTGAAAACGTGGTCAACCGGACTGCTTTCACAAATCTCGTTAATAAACGGCGCAAACCTTTCGTCGGTTTTTCGTTCCTGCCACAGTGCTGTTTCCTGCTCCGACAGCGGTTTTATCATGGGCAAATCGAAATAAAAACGTTCTCTCAGTAATTCTTCCAAAACTCGATAACGTTTTTTCATTACCGGCAACAGCTCGTCAACCATCCAGCTTTTTGTCATACGTTTAAAAACCAGCGGATTTACCATACCTGCCGCCACACGCGTTGCCGTACTTTTTTTTGGATTGTTAACGATACGAACACTCACACCTGCCAAATGCAATTCAAAAGCCAGCAATGTTCCGGCCAGGCCCTGCCCAACAATCAATACTTCAATCTTTTTCATTTTATCGAGAGCTTTTTGGCAGCTTCATTAACATCTTCAACCGGCAAGTTGCAGGTACCGTTTTTACATACATAAATCAAATCACGGGATTGATCGAACCGGTCTTTTAACAATGCAACTTCACTCTCTTGCTCGTTAAATGCCCAAAGCACATGCGGATAAAAACCTTTTTGTAATTTATCAATCAACAAGCGAGAATTGATTCCACAAACCGCCACCTCAAAATAAGGTGCCGTTAATTTCAAAAGCAGTGTTCCCCAGTTGGCATAGGCCATGGGGTAATTGGTAAAATGCGACGTAATGTATTGCAACATCTTTTTTGCCGTTTCCAGAAACTCTGGTTTTCCATGGATTAAATACAGACGATGCAGATTGTTGGCCATTACCGAATTGGCTGCCGGAATTACATTGTCTTCTTTCTGGAAATGATTTGTTATTACCGCGTCGGCATTAAAACGGTTGAAATAAAAAAGTCGTTTTTCTTCATCATAAAAATGGGCAAAAACATAATCCACCAATTTATCGGCCAGTGCTAACCACTTTTCATCACCTGAGACCTCATAAAGTGCAAGAAACGCCTCAATCAACAAGGCATAATCTTCCAGAAATGCATCGATGGATGTAAAGTCATTTTTCCAACTATGGTAAAGTTGACCATCCTCTCTTATCAGGTTATTTTCGATGAAGTCAGCATTTTTAATTGCCAGACTCAAAAACTCTTCGTTTCCAAAAGCTTTGTAAGCATCGGTCAACCCTTTTTGCATCAGTGCATTCCACGATGTAAGTGTTTTGTCATCCAACCCGGGACGCACACGTTTGCTTCGTGCTTTTAACAAAGCGTATTTCCATTTTCCAACTTTTACCTCGAGCTGATTTAAACTCAATCCATGCTTTTCGGCAAATGCTTCATTTGAACGATCCCGAAGGAGTATGTAATTATTGTGCTCCCAAAATCCTTTACCATTTACATTGAAATAGTCGGCAAACAAATCATACTCTTCTTCTAAAACTTCAAACAGTTCATCTTTTCGCCACACATAAAACTTTCCTTCTACGCCTTCGCTATCGGCATCCAACGACGAATAAAAAGCACCGCTTTCGTCCATCAGCTCACGTTCTGAAAAAGCAATGGTTTCGTAAACAACGGTTTTAAATTCCTCATTTTTAAACTGCTGAAATGCCTTTGAATACACGCTTATCAACTGCCCGTTATCGTACAACATTTTCTCGAAATGCGGAACTTTCCACTTTTCATCCACCGAATAGCGAGCAAAACCACCACCCACCTGGTCGTAAATACCACCGCGGGCCATTTTCAGCAAGGAGGTTTCAACAAAACGCAGAACCTCTTCATCCGAATTCATAAAACCATAGTAAAGCAAGAAATCGAGATTTACCGGCATTGGGAATTTCGGAGCGCCGGTTCTTCCGCCCTCCTTGTAATCGAAATATTTTTTCCAGCCGTTAACGCCGTTTTTTAACAATTCGGGGCCGAATGTTTCTGCCGTTTCTACTTCGGGCATTAACGAAACCTGATGAATTCCCTGCTGCAGGCGGGTTGCAAATTCTTCCGCCTTATTTTGTTTTCCCTTGTAGAAAGCAGCAATCGTTTTCAGGTTCTCAACCCAGGTTTCTTTCGGGAAATAGGTTCCGCCCCAAATTGGCCGTCCATCGGGCAAAGCAATTACATTTAAAGGCCAGCCGCCCTGCTGCCCCATCAACTGAACCGCACTCATGTAATAATGGTCCACATCGGGGCGCTCTTCGCGATCGACCTTGATGCAAACGAAGTTTTCGTTCATCACGGCAGCCACCTTTTCATCCTCAAAACTTTCGTGCTCCATTACATGGCACCAGTGGCAGGCAGCATAGCCAATACTTACCAAAATCAATTTGTCTTCGGCTTTTGCCTTTTCAATTAGTTCCTCGCTCCAGACCTGCCAGTTTACAGGATTGTGGGCATGTTGTAAAAGATATGGCGATGTAGCATCTATTAGCGCATTTGTATGTGGCATAATCAAAATAAATGTTTTTAAACAAACTGTTTTCAGCCTGATTCTGTTCCGAAATGATTGTTTTTCAGAAGAACAATAAAACAGGAAATTAGTTTCGGACATTTTGTTTTTTGGCTCCCATCTCATGACAATACGGTGTGTACACAAATATTTTAGAGGTCCTGCTTTACAATCGACTTTTAATATGCGGCGCAAGGTAGGGTTGTATTTCAAAAACCGGAAGCAGTTGCGCCTTTGTCATTTTTCTCTTCTATCCCCGGGGCTGCGCTCCCTGCGGGTGCTTCCCCCGGGCTATTGATTACGCACCCTTGGTGCTTAAAGCCCCGAAGCGGGCGACAGGCAATAGCCCGGTGCGAGTGGCTGAGTTTACGAAGACACAAAGCGCCGGGTAAAAGATCGATAAAAAATCGTTCGGCGTCTAAAATATTAGAATTGGTCAGCTTGTTCCGAACGAAAAATCGTTGCAGAATCATTTGAAAATGGGAATATTAAAGTTGTGTAAACACCGCTTTCGCATGACAAAGGTCATTTTGACTTTTAATACGACAACTATTTTTGCAGGTACAAATCCACCTAAGAAATTAGGACACAACATCAAACAAAAAATAAAAATCCCGGACTGGACGCCGGGATTTTTTTATAGCTTAAATTTCTTCTGATGTCTTTTTAATGAAATTAACGTCCTCCACAAAAGATTTCACGCAGATTACGCTAATTATCGCAGATTTTAGATAAAACATCAGTTTCTCATCTGCTTAATTCCGCGTAATCTGCGAGCAAATAAAATTGAAAGGAATTCGGATAATTGCGTCCTAAATGCAGTTTACTTCACGTTCCAATGTCACGCCAAACTTCTCTTCCACCGATTTACAAACCGCTTCAGAAAGTTCGTAGATAGCTTTGCCGGTGGCTTTGCCGTAATTTACCAGCACCAAAGCCTGTTGTTCGTGCACACCGGCTTCGCCCATTCGTTTGCCTTTCCAGCCGACCTGTTCGATAAGCCAGCCGGCAGCCAGTTTAATTTTGCCTTCCCCTCCAGGATAAACAGGAATTTCAGGGTATTTCGATTTTATTTGCTCAGCCAAAGCGACTTCCACCACCGGGTTTTTAAAAAAACTACCGGCGTTTCCGAACTCTTTTACATCGGGTAATTTTGAGGAGCGGATTTCAATAACCGCCTCACGAACGTTGTGAAGATTTACCTCTCCTTTTTCGTTTACCCGTTCTTCGAGCTGTCCGTAGCCAAGATTAAACTCGGGGAATTTATCCAAACGAAAAATTACTGAAGTGATGATAAAACGGTTTTTCAGGTAATTTTTAAAAATACTGTTGCGGTATTGAAACAGACATTCGGCGGCGTTAAATTCTGCGGCACAGCCTTTTTCCAGGTCGAATCCTTTCACTTTTTCAACTAAACGGCAAACTTCCTGTCCGTAAGCTCCGATATTTTGTACCGGTGCAGCACCCACTTTTCCGGGTATCAACGAAAGGTTTTCGGCTCCCCCAAGGCCTCTGTTTACTGCAAATTCAACAAACTCATCCCAAACTTCGCCGGCTCCAACTTCAAACCATTCATGATTGCGATCTTCCCAAACCGGGTTTATTCCGGGCACATTCGGATGAATTACCAAACCATCAAAATCATTCATAAACAAAATATTGCTGCCCTCTCCCAAAACGATCAACTTCTCCTCTTTCCAGCTTTTGTTGGAATTCAGAAAAACCTGCAGGTCTTCCAGTTCGGTAAATTCGAAATAATATTTTGCTTTGGCGTCGATGCCAAATGTATTGTGTGCCTTTAGCGAATGATTTTCAGAAAAGCGGATCATAGAATAAATTTTGCGCAAAGATAAAAGCTCCGTTGATTAATGAGGAAGGATTGAGAAACAATATTTAAAGATTGAATGGAGATCGATAAAGATTGAATAAGATTGAGTCCACATCAAGAATCTTCCGACTTCCATCTTCCCGCTTCCTACTTTTTCTATCTTTACAACAAATTCATTTCATTCACTTGAAGCGCAAAAAACAAATAATTGTTTCTGTTACCAACGACCTGGTTGCCGATAACCGGGTGCATAAGGTTTGTACCTCGCTGGAAGAAATGGGATTCGGGGTTTTACTTGTAGGTAGAAAATTAAAAAACAGTCAGCCAATTAATCGCAGCTATCTGACTCACCGCATGCGTTTGTGTTTTACAAAAGGTGCCTTTTTTTATACTGAATACAATTTCCGCTTACTCCTGTTTTTACTTTTCCGAAAAGCCGATGTTTTGCTGGCTAACGATTTGGATACGCTGACGGCCAATTACTTTGCGTCAAAAATCAAACGAGTTCCAGTGGTTTACGATAGCCACGAGTATTTTACCGAAGTTCCGGAATTAATTGATCGCCCGCGAGTAAAGCAATTTTGGGAGTGGCTGGAAAGTAGAATGCTGCCAAATTTAAAACACTGCTACACGGTTTGTGATTCTATTGCTGCAGTTTACCATGAAAAATACGGAGCATCATTTAAAGTAGTTCGAAATATTCCTGTTTCAAAAAACAGGCTTCAGCTTATCGAAAATGAAAATCAGCCTAAGATCATTCTTTACCAGGGCGCTGTAAACATTGGCCGCGGACTGGAACAAGCGATAAAAGCCATGCATTTTATTGAAGGCGCACAACTAGTAATTGCCGGCGATGGCGACATAAAACAACAACTGGAAGAATTGGTGCGCACCGAAAAACTGGAAAACAAAGTACGTTTTACCGGCCGCCTTTCCATTGATGAACTGGCCGAACTTACACCCACTGCCGATTTGGGATTATCGATTGAAGAAGATTTGGGACTGAATTATCGTTTTGCACTGCCCAATAAATTGTTCGATTACATCGGTGCCGGAGTTCCCGTATTGGTTAGCGATTTGCCGGAAATGAAAGCGATTGTTGAAAAATACGATATTGGTGCTATCTGCAATTCACACGATCATAAAAATCTGGCAAATGCGGTTAATGAGGCTTTGAATAATTCAGACAAAATAAAAACCTGGAAAACCAACCTGATTCAGACTTCACAAGAACTTACCTGGGAAAATGAAGCGGAAGTTTTAAAAGGTATTTTTGCTGAGTTTCTGTAAGATTTAATGTGAATATTTCCTGACTAGTTCATTCTGGTTTCTTGTAACGTCATGCTGAACTCGTTTCAGCATTTCTTTTTCAGTATCTCCTTTCGAAAGCCCCTGAAACAAGTTCAGGGTGACGTTTCATCAACTCTGATTAAGTGAAAGACAAATTACACATTTTTCTCCAGCAGATTTTCAAACTCTATTTCCTCTGTGTTTTTTGCCGAATCGTTTAATTTCCCATTAACACAAACCCATGTTCGAGCAGGCTTTTTGGCAATTGCAGCATAATCGTGCGTAGCCATCAAAATGGTTTTTCCGTCGTTATTCAACTGGATAAACAAGTCAAGAATATCTTCCGAAGTCTCGGGATCCAGGTTGCCGGTAGGCTCGTCGGCCAAAATAATATCAGCATAATTTAAAATGGCACGGGCAATAACCACACGCTGCTGCTCGCCACCACTTAACTGGTGCGGCATTTTTTCTTTTTTGTGCAACATGCCAACCCGCTCGAGCACTTCATCAACCCGGTTTTCAATTTCCAGCTTGTTCTTCCATCCGGTGGCTTTTAACACAAAAGCCAGATTGGCATACACATTCCGGTCGGTAAGCAAACGAAAATCCTGAAAAACAACGCCAAGCCGTCTTCTCAAATACGGGATATTTCGTTTTTTTAGTCCAACCAAATCAAAATCCAACACACTCCCAAAGCCAAATTCCAAAGGTAATTCCGCATTCAACATTTTTATCAGACTGGTTTTTCCGGTTCCAACTTTTCCAACCACATAAATAAATTCGCCTTCCTTCACCTCTACATCAACACCCGACAGCACCAGGTTATCGTATTGGTAAATACTGGCATCCAGCAACTTTATAACTGTTTTTTTGTCCATAAAAAATGTGTTGCAACTAAAATAGTTCGAAATTTCTTACCCACATATATAATAAAGGAAAGAAATAAACAGTTTTTTGTTAAGAATTACAAGCATTAACGGCAGTTTAGCAAGTCGGGAATAGCTATTTTAGTTGGTCAATTGTAAAAAGTAAGCCAGCAAATGGTTTGAAACAATTAATTCATTCAAAACAAAGCGAATAAGCATGAGAACAATACAAATTTTGTTATCTCTTTTTATCATTATTGGTTCTTTTCAGCAAGCCGGCGCGCAGGAAACGGCTTATTTCGATGATGTGAGAAAGGATATCGACATCGCAAAAGAACTTTACGACAAGGGAAAATACGTTTCAACTTACCGGCAATTCGAGAAAATTCAGGAACGTGTCGAGCCTAAATCGGAATTGTATTCTGAAGCCGAATATTACAAAGCAGTTTCGGCACTTCACTCCGGGTACCGCTCGGGCGACGAGCTGATCCGTACTTTTGTTGAAAACTATCCTGACAGTCCGTACATGAACAGCGCACAATTCAACCTGGGGAAAAACCAGTTTGAAAAGCGACAATATTCGCTGGCTGTTCGCACTTTTGCAAAAGTAGATAGAAGCGACCTGGCGGAAAACGAGCGCATTGAATTGCAGTATCAGAATGGATTTGCAAACCTCGAGGAAGGAAATACCGATGTTGCCTACCGCGAGTTTATGGCCATCCGAAATACCAACAATTTGTACAGCAAACCTGCCACTTATTACTGTGCACATATTTTGTATTTAAGAGAAGATTACGACGCCTCGATTGAAGCTTTTAGGGCACTAAACAACGATCCTTCTTATTCGCCGGTAATTCCGCTGTATGTTAGCCACATATACTACAAACAAAAGAAATACAACGAGGTGGTAAACTACACCACAACCATTATCGACGATGTGCAGGAAGAACACCAAACCGAACTGGCCAAGATTGTTGGCGATTCGTATTTTCATTTAGGTCAGTACGAAAATGCCATTCCTTACCTCGAGAGATATTTTGAAACATCGGGGACAAAAACCCGCGAAGAAAATTACATCCTCGGTTTTTGCTACTATCACACCAACAAATTCGCCGAAGCCGCCCAATTACTGCAAAAAGCAGCTATCGGCAACGATGAAATGACCCAAAACGCTTACTATCATCTGGCCGATTGTTTTATCAAACTCAACGACAAAGAGAAAGCAAAAACAGCTTACAATGCAGCTTCGGAATTTGATTTTAATGCAGACATTAAAGAAGATGCTCTGTTTAGTTACGCCAAATTAACCTACGAGCTTTCGTACTCTCCTTTTAACGAAACCATTAACGCTTTCGACCGCTACATTGCTGAATATCCAAACTCGCCAAAAAACGCTGAAGCCTACGAAATTCTGGTCGAAGTTTATATGGTGACCAAAAACTACAAAGACGCAATTGAATCGATTGAGAAAATACAAAACAAAACGCCCCACATTTTAGAAGCCTACCAGCGCGTAACATTTTATCGCGGTCTGGAGTTGTTCAATAACCTGATGTACAACCAGGCGATCGAGAATTTCGATCTGTCGCTGGCCAACGGAAACTACAACAAGGAAATAAAAGCGCGGGCACTTTACTGGAAATCGGAGGCCTTGTACCGCGTGGGCGATTACGATAATTCAATCACATCGTACAACCAATTCGCACGCAGTTCTTCTTCCGCCAGTGATGCTGAAGTATTAAATGCCCATTACAACATGGGTTACGCTTATTTGAAAACCGATAATAAAGAAGCGGCGCAACAACATTTCCAACAGTATGTGCAGAAAATGCAGGGCAAACGAACACCAAAAATTGCTGATGCCTACAATCGAATTGGCGATTATTATTTCCTGAATACAAATTATGCGCAAGCCATCGATAGTTACGAACGTGCCTACAACATAAAAATGCTGGAAGCCGATTATGCCCTGTTGCAAATTGCTTTTTGCCAGGGGCTTCAGCGTAATCAACAAGACAAGATTAACAACCTAAACCTGTTATTACGCGAGTTTCCGGAGTCGGATTATTACGACGACGCTTTATATGAACTGGGGCGCGCGAACGAACGACTGGGTAACAATTTCGAGGCCGTTCGCCAGTACCGGGAAATTGTTGAAAACCATCCAAACAGCAACTACTACCGTAATGCGCTGTTGCAACTGGGTTTGGTTAATTACAACAACGGCGACTTTAACAAAGCCCTTAACCAGTACAAAGAAGTAGCCGAAAACTACAAAGGAACACCCGAGGCCAATTCTGCACTTCAGGGGATTAAAAACTGTTATGTGGAACTGAACGATGTGGATGCTTATTTTGCGTACGTGAAACAATTGGGTGGCGATGTCAACATTAGCGCATCGGAACAAGACCAACTTACCTACTCGGCTGCAGAACGTGTTTATATGGCCGGAAACGAGGATGCCAACGTACAACTTCAGCAGTACCTGAATCAATATCCAAACGGAGCTTACGCAACCAATGCGCATTTCTATCTGGCAGAAATAAAATACAAAGAAGGCAACTACGGAGAAGCCAATTCACACTATTCGTTTATAGCCAATCAACCCGATAATATTTTTACCGAACAGGCGCTTGCACGCGCATCGGAGTTGACCTACAACGCCGGCGACTACGATACCGCACTCGATCTGTTTAACCGTCTGGAAGAAAAATCAACCGGTAAATGGAATTCGCTTCGTGCAAACACCGGACAAATGCGCTGCCAGTTGATCAATCAAAATTACCAGGCAGTAATTGTGGCTGCCGAAAAAGTAAATAAATCGGATGTAGCCAACGAAGCACTGAAAAAAGAAACCGATTATGCCATTGGAAAATCGAATTACGAACTGGGCAATTTAAGTTCAGCAATCAGCCCTTTACGCGACGTGGCAAAAGACACCAAACTGGAACAAGGCGCCGAAGCCAAATACCTGCTGGCCGAAATTTATTACCGCGACAATAACAGGGCAAAAGCCGAGGACGAAATTGTTGATTTCATCGACAAAGGCACACCATACACCTATTGGCTGGGTAAATCCTTTTTGTTGCTGGCCAGCATTTACGAAGATGGTGGCGACCAGTTTCAGGCAAAACATACATTGAAAAGCCTGGCTGAAAACTATAACGACGACAACGACGGAATAAAAGCCGAAGCACAGCAACGCCTTGATGTAATTCTGGCAAAAGAGGCGCAGCAACAGCAAAATGCAGTCGATAGTTCGTTCCAAATGGAAATTAAACAAAACTAAAAATGCACAACATGTTCAAAACAGCACGATATATTTTTACACTACTTTTACTTGGCACTGCCGTATTTTCACAGGCCCAACAAGATACCACGCTTACCAAGGAAGTTGAGGTAACCAAAGCATACAAACCAACCATTTCGGATGCCAACAAACTAAACAGCATGCCGACAATTGATGAAACGGAGCATCAGAAACCAACCTTTAACTACAACATTAACAGTAAGCCGGTTTTTAGCACCTTTTCGGTGAATCCGTTAAAAGCAGCCATCGTTGAAACTTCGAAGAAGGAAGACAACGGCTACGGCTTGGTTCGTGCCGGACTGGGAACAACTTTCCGCCCTTACGGCGAGGTTTTCTTTAATAATCAAAACTCCAGGAATTCGTTGTTTGGAATTCACTCCATGCACCTGTCGTCGTTTGACGATATTAAACTTGAGGGAGGCGACAAAGTGGATGCACCGTTTATGAAGAACGAGGTTGATCTGTTTGTAAAACACACGTTTCAGGACAATGTGCTTTCAGTGAATCTGGACTTTAAACACGATGCATTTAACTATTACGGCTATCCTTTAATGGCCATTCCTGATCCACTGCTGGAAGACGGCCAAACCATAAATTATTTCGATACCAAACAGTCGTTTGCAAAAGGCGGTATCAATATTGGTTTGAAAAACCCGACTGCTGAATACGATGATGCAACTATTGGATTTGATTTTTCCTACCATTATTTTGGTACCAAAACCGATCAGCGCGAGCATTACGCCAACTTTGTGCTGGATGTACAACAACCAATGGTTACCGGCGTTGGACTGCTTGAAGGTGGCGTTTTATACACACAGGCCAGCGACATTTTCCTGCAAACCGACTCAACCACCGGCAAACGTTCGCAAATAATTATACACGCTAAACCGGCCTGGTTTGTTGGCAACGAAACCGCAAACATTACGCTGGGCGTAAATACTTTTTTCGCCATAGTTTCAGATAAGGATACCGAAGCTAAAATCTCTCCAAACGTACGTGCCAACTGGGCACCGGTTCCGGAGTTAATAAATCTGTACGCCGGAATTGACGGCGACTACATCAGCAATCATTATTCAAAAATAGCTTACGAAAATCCATTTGTCGATCCGGAGCACGATGTAATGAATTCGTTCCAAAAGTTCCGCTTTTATGGCGGTTTCGATGGTAAGTTCTCGAAAAAGACCAACTTTAAAATTTCAGCAGAATATGCCATGATCGATAATCAGCCGTTTTACTATTTAAGCTATGCACCAATTGGAGAATCGTTAGCCTATCCGGTGCAACTTGTTATGGACAACACTTTTAAGCCGTTGTACGACAACATGAATCGATTGAAGTTAAATGCCGAAGTATTTCACGCCTCGTCAGACAAAGTTGATTTAACTGCATCGGTAAATTACTACAGTTACAAACTCGACGAGCAGGAAGAAGCCTGGAACCTTCCGCAATGGGATGCGAACTTAAATATTGGCTACAAAGTAAACGACCAACTTAGTTTGTCGGCCGATATATTTTTAATGGGAGAAAGAAAAGCGTTATTGATTGAACAACCGGCAACAGACATTCCAGAAGACCTTCCTATTAGAAGATCGAATAGCCTTGACACCGCTTTCGATCTAAACGTAAAAGGAAACTACCAGATAACTAATCAATTTTCGGTGTTTGCACAGCTCAACAATTTTGGTTTTCAAAAATATCAACGCTGGTTCGGGTACCCGGTACAAAGCTTTAATATGCTGGCCGGTATAAGTTATTCGTTCTAATTGGCATTAATCAATCAATTCGGTAAAAGGGAGGCGTCAGCTTCCCTTTTTTCGTGGAAAAATCAGAGTACAAATTACCGTATTTCCAACATGATTTTCTCCAAAATAAAAACCGGCTGCTTCATGCTCATTTTGAGGTTAATATCTTGTTAAAAAATAAGGTCTTTTAACACAGTAAAAGCAGCGGTTTTCTGCCCATTTTTTATATATTTGTGACGTGATTATCAGATCACTTTTAGAACGAGATAAAAGCTTGAAAATCAACTAGTTTTCTTCGAAAGGTTTTAAAGAATTTTTTGCGAGGGAAACTATTTTATTTTAGAGGATTTAATTTTAACAAAGAGAGATGAGCGAAATTGAAAAAAATGGAGTCCAAAGCAACGGCAATGGAAACTACGGAGCAGATAGTATCCAGGTGCTTGAAGGTTTGGAAGCAGTAAGAAAAAGGCCGTCGATGTACATTGGCGACACCAACGAAAAAGGGTTACACCACCTGGTTTACGAGGTGGTCGATAACTCGATCGACGAGGCGCTGGCCGGTTACTGTAACAACATCGAAGTTATCATTCATGAAAATAATTCCATCACGGTAAAAGATGATGGACGCGGTATTCCCACCGAAAGACATTCAAAAGAAAATAAATCGGCGCTGGAGGTTGTAATGACCGTTTTGCACGCCGGTGGTAAATTCGATAAAGATTCGTACAAAGTTTCGGGTGGTCTGCACGGTGTAGGTGTATCGTGTGTTAACGCACTTTCTACTTACCTGAAAGCTGAAGTGCACCGCGACGGAAAAATTTATGTACAGGAATATGCCAAGGGAAAACCACAAGGCGATGTTCAAATTATTGGAAAGACCGACAAAACAGGAACCTTTGTAACTTTTGTGCCGGACAACAGCATTTTCCTAACTACCGAATACAAGTACGAAATTCTGGCAGCACGTTTGCGCGAGCTGGCTTTTCTGAATGCAGGAATAAAACTTCGAATTATAGACGAACGTGTTATTGAAGAAGATGGTTCTTTCAAATCAGAAAATTACTTCTCGGAAGCAGGGTTAAAAGAATTTGTTGAATACCTTGACGGTACCCGTGAAAAACTGATTGAGGAAGTAGTACACATTACCACCGAGAAAAATAATATTCCGGTAGAAATTGCACTACAGTACAACACTTCATTCTCTGAAAATATTCACTCGTACGTTAACAATATTAATACGATTGAAGGAGGAACGCATTTAACCGGTTTTAGACGTGGTTTAACACGTACCTTGAAAAACTATGCCGACCAAAGCGGAATGCTCCAAAAACTGAAATTTGACATCAGTGGAGACGATTTCCGCGAAGGATTAACTGCAATTATTTCGGTAAAAGTTCAGGAGCCTCAGTTCGAAGGTCAGACAAAAACTAAATTAGGTAACTCCGAGGTTAGTTTATCAGTTGACCAGGCAACCAGCGAAGCCCTGCAAAACTACCTGGAAGAAAATCCGAAGGCAGCCAAGCAGATTGTGCAAAAAGTAATTTTGGCAGCTCAGGCGCGTCACGCGGCGCGTAAAGCCCGCGAAATGGTACAACGTAAAAACGCACTTTCAGGTGGTGGTTTGCCGGGTAAGTTGAGCGACTGCTCGGAAAAAGATCCTGCACAATGCGAAGTATTCCTTGTCGAGGGAGACTCGGCAGGTGGTACCGCCAAACAAGGCCGCGACCGCAGAACACAAGCCATTCTTCCGTTGCGTGGTAAAATCCTGAACGTGGAAAAAGCCATGCAGCACAAGATCTTCGAAAACGAAGAGATCAAAAATATTTTTACCGCTTTAGGAGTTACCATTGGTACCGAAGAAGATTCGAAAGCGTTAAACATGGAAAAATTAAGGTATCACAAGATTGTGATTATGACCGATGCCGACGTGGACGGTAGCCACATTGCAACACTTATTATGACTTTCTTTTTCCGTTATATGAACGACCTGATTAAAAAAGGTCACCTTTATATTGCAGCTCCACCACTTTACCTGATAAAAAAAGGAAAGAGAGAAGCATATGCATGGTCAGACAAACAACGTCTGCAACTCATTGATGAATGGGCCGATGGTAACGAAAGTGCCGTTCACACGCAGCGTTACAAAGGTTTGGGAGAGATGAATGCCGAGCAGCTTTGGTCAACTACCATGAATCCTGAGCAACGTACACTGCAACAGGTAACGATTGAAAATGCTGCCGAAGCTGACCATATTTTCTCCATGCTTATGGGCGATGATGTACCACCGCGTCGTAAGTTTATTGAAGACCACGCTACCTACGCAAATATTGATGCGTAAATAAGATTTGAGATTTCAGCAATGAGTAGTACTACACAGCTACTTACACGCTAAAATTTCATTCACGATATTTAGAAAACCGGGCAATGCCCGGTTTTCTTTTCTCAGTACTAATTACTCACTACTTATATCTAAAATTAAATGAACATCTGTGTTTTCTGCTCATCGAGCAATGCCATAAACGATAAATACTTTGAGGCCGCACAAAACCTGGGCGAGTTAATTGGCAAAGGCGGCCATAACCTTATTAATGGAGGTGCCAATGTTGGACTGATGGAGGCAGCTACCATTGCTGCCAGCAAAGCAGGTGCAAAAACGGTAGGTATTATTCCCGAACGAATGATTGGCAGGTCGCTGGCCTCCAATAACTCGCACGAAGTAATAATTACCACCGATATGATGGAGCGAAAAGCACAAATGCGCGATATGTCGGATGCTTTCATTGCATTGCCGGGCGGCTTCGGTACACTCGAAGAAATACTGGAAGTTATTACACTTCGGCAACTCTCCTACCACCACAAACCAATTGTTTTTGTAAACACAAATAATTTTTTCGACCACCTTTTTAAACAATTTGAGCTCTCGTATGTCGAATTATTTGCAAAAGATATTTACCGACAATTATATTTTGTGGCAGAAACGCCTGAAGAAGCGATGAAATACATCGAAAATTACGAGGAAGTAGAGCTCGATTCGAAATGGTTTAAGGTCCCCGAAAAATAATTGTCAGTAGCTGTAATTATTAATGCGATAAATTGTCGTATTGTTTGCAAGTTCTGTCAAGCCATACTGACATAGTTACAGTTGACACCGATTTTATTTTCACTTTTTAACACAAGCGGTAATTGGGTGTTAAATTATGCAAAATAGCGGCAATCACCGGCAGGCAAGCAAAACAGTGGCAATAAATTTGCGTTCTTATATCCCATAGAAAACAAGAACGTTTAAAAATTTTTAAGTTATGAAAAGAGTAGGAAGAATTTCGCTGACATTTTTACTTGTTATAGCAGGTGCATTTGTAGGAGTTTGGGCTTACAGCACTTTTTTCGACAAGCCACAAGTTGTAACCGTAAAAGAAGAACAAGCAGCACGATTTGTTGATTACCCCGCCGACAGTGAACAACAGTTACCCGATTTAACTTTTGCCGCCGAAAAATCAATTCATTCGGTAGTTCATATTGCCACCAAATCAGTTCGTACAGGCCAATGGTCGAGCGGTAATCCGTTTTTAGATGAATTTTTTGGCTTGCAACGACAACAGCCTCAAGTACGTCAAGGATTTGGATCCGGCGTAATTATGTCGGAAGACGGATACATAATTACCAATAACCACGTTATTGAAGATGCACAGGATATTAAAGTTATTTTGAACGACAAACGCGAGTTTGAAGCCCGTTTGGTTGGTACCGATCCATCAACCGATATCGCCCTGTTAAAAGTAGATGCTGAAGATTTGCCTTATTTAACTTATGGTAATTCTGATAATTTAAAACTTGGCGAATGGGTTTTGGCCGTTGGTAACCCGTTTAACCTTACATCAACAGTAACCGCAGGTATTATTAGCTCGCAGGGACGAAACCTGGGAATCAACCAGGATCAGTACCGAATCGAGTCGTTTATTCAAACCGATGCGGCAGTAAACCCCGGAAACAGCGGAGGAGCATTGGTTAATCAGCAAGGTAATTTGGTTGGAATTAACACTGCAATTGCCTCGCGTACCGGGTCATACACCGGATATTCTTTTGCGGTGCCTGTTTCTATTGTAAAAAAAGTTGTTGAAGACTTAAAAGAATTCGGAGAGGTACAACGTGCATTACTCGGTGTAAACATTGGCGATGTTAACGCAGAAATTGCTGAAGAACTGAACCTTGACAAGGTGGAAGGTGTTTATATAGGTGGAGTCGTTGAGAACGGAGCTGCCAACGAAGCCGGCATAAAAGAGGAAGATGTAATCATCAGCGTTGATGGAGATAAAGTAAAAACAGCAGCCGAGCTACAGGAAAAAGTTAGTCAGTACCGTCCGGGCGACAATGTTGATATTGTTGTAATTAGAGACAATGAAAAGAAACAATTTACCGTTACCTTGCGTAACAAACATGGCGACACCGAAATAGTACGCGACAATATAACCGTACTGGGTGCCGAGTTTGAAACAGTGAGTAACAATGTTAAACAGGATTTGGGAATCAGAAACGGCATCATGATTACCAATCTTGAGAAAGGAAAACTTAAAGATGCTGGTCTCGAAAAAGGGTTTATTATTACCTCGGTAAACAAAAAACCTATTTACGAAGTATCAGATTTTAAGAGAGAAGTTGGAAATGCGAGAGGAGGAATTCTGGTTGAAGGTGTTTATCCCAATGGGGAATCAGCATACTATGTTTTTGGCGTTGAACGTTAACATTCAACCAACATAACCTTTAACTTTGTATTAATTACAAGATACGATGAGCTTTCTCCTTTATCATTAGATATTAATGTTCTATATTTGCACGATTTTTTTAAGGATTATATATGAGACAACTAAAGATCACCAAGTCAATCACTAACCGTGAAAGTGCCTCTTTAGATAAGTATTTGCAGGAAATTGGTAAAGAAGAGCTGATTACTGTAGAGGAGGAAGTGGAGTTAGCACAGCGGATTAAAAAAGGCGATCAGGCGGCTTTGGAGAAATTAACAAGAGCAAACCTTCGATTTGTTGTATCGGTGGCAAAGCAGTACCAAAACCAGGGACTTAGCTTACCCGATTTAATTAACGAAGGAAACCTTGGTTTGATTAAAGCAGCCGAAAAATTCGACGAAACCCGCGGTTTTAAGTTCATTTCTTACGCAGTATGGTGGATTCGCCAATCAATTCTTCAAGCGCTTGCTGAGCAGTCGCGTATCGTTCGTTTGCCTCTGAACCAGGTAGGTTCGCTGAATAAGATCAATAAGGCTTATTCGAAATTTGAGCAAGAACACGAACGTAAACCGTCGCCTGAAGAGTTAGCCGAAACACTGGAGCTGCCTGCTGATAAGGTTGCTGATACGTTAAGAGTATCGGGAAGACATGTATCGGTTGATGCACCATTTGTTGATGGTGAAGACAACAGTCTGTTGGATGTACTGGTGAACAACGATTCGCCAAATGCCGACAAAAGCCTTATCAACGAATCTTTGGCTAGAGAAATTTTCCGCGCATTAGCTACTTTGACTGAGCGAGAAAGTGACATCATTAAACTGTTTTTTGGCATAGGGTGCCAGGAAATGACATTAGAGGAAATCGGTGAACGATTTGGATTAACCCGCGAAAGGGTAAGGCAGATAAAAGAAAAGGCTATCAGACGATTAAGACATACATCGCGTAGCAAATTATTAAAATCATATCTGGGCTAAGAAGAAAAAAGAAAGGTTGTCATTACAAAATGGCAACCTTTTTTATTTTAGAATTTAGTCAATCGACATTTCAATAAAATCAGGCTTATCCCCCTCATCGCTTTTTGTTACGTCTTCCTCTTCCCCATTCTTACTATTCGTACTTTTGCTTGCAATTAAAGCCCACGCCATAATTAAACTGGTGGCAATAATAACAACAAACAATACTGCGCCTTCAAATTTTTCGGCCCGTAACGATTCGGGTATGGCAAAGAATAACAGTACTGTAATTAATCCTTTTGGCGCTATAAAGGTTTGCGGCAGCGTATCTTTTCGTTCGATTACGTAAAATAAGCCAAAACGAAAAATATAAGTAACTGCCAGAAATATAACACTGATCAGCCAAACTTTCCAGCTAAATAACGATGCCAGCGGCAAGGTCATCCCAAAAACAACGAAGAAAAAAGTACGCACCAAAAAGGCGGTTTCTGAAGTAATCATTTTAAACTGATCGAAAAGTCCATCTATTTTTGCGTCGTTCAACCACTCCCGTAGTCTTCCGAAAAGCAAAACTTTATAATTACGCAGCAATAAGCCGAACATTAAAATAATTATCAATGATGATAAGTGAAACATTTTCCCCACGGCATACAGTAAAACCAGTACCGCCAGAAACAAGAAGAATTTTGCGTCGCCTTTTATATTTTGAATGATATACAGCAAACCATAACACAGTGCCACCGAAATTACCAACGTAAGCACAATATTACTTCCGATGGCAAAACTAAGCTGACGCATCCCTTCAACATTCAGGTTTTCCACAATCATGTAAAATACCATAATGCCCAAAATATCGGAGAAAGTACTTTCGTAAATTAAAAACTCCCGCTTGTATTTTGTAAGGTTGGCAACACTTGGAATAATGATTGCACTACTCATTATTGACAGCGGCAACGCGTAAACCAATGCCGGCAAAAAATTAATTTCGGGAATAAAAAACTGAATAAGAAATGCGATAGAAACGGCTGTTAATCCGAGCGATAACGAAGCGATGGTAAACGATTTCCATATAAGTGGCCAGTTCTCTTTCTTCAACTCCAGATCAAGAGCGGCTTCCAGCACAATCATTATCAACCCAACAATTCCTAACACTTCGAGTGCCCAGAAATAATCGGGCTCCATTTCAAAGTAGGTCATTAACTGCTGCACTCCAACCCCCAGTAATATTAAAATTAACACGCTGGGCACGTTGGTTTTCCGCGAAAACATATTTGTGAAAAAGGAAAATATTATGATGACACAAAGGCCAATCAAAAAGAGGTATGCACTCATAGAGAAAACTTTGTTTTAAGATACACAAACAGTTGGATAATGCAATTGTTTTTATGAAAAACAGAGGCTCTTATCTTTCAGTTAGAAACACTTCATACTCAGTAAATACTGATGGTGTAGATTCAAAAATTATATTCCCATGAAAGTAAATTCCTAATCAATACTTCCAATATCGCGCATGCTGTTAAAAACTTCCGACCATATAGCATTCGACACATTTACTTTTTTTATACTGCTAAATCGATTCATGGATATTTTTAAATTTTTCAGTAGCGTTTATACTCTATTCTTAATGAACCGTTTTAAATGCGTTATATGTTCTTTTGCCATAAATTGCAATTACCACAAAGCAGATAAAAGGCAAAATAAACGAAAAGTTAACCGCCGGAAGCGGTCCGATAGTCCCCTGGTCGATAATTAACCCCTGCAGTGGCGGCATTAAAGCTCCGCCCACAATTGCCATTACCAAACCAGCGGCACCAAGCGTTGCATCATCGCCAACGTCTTCCAGCGCAATTCCGTATATGGTTGGAAACATTAGCGACATAAAGGCCGACGTAGCCACCAGCAAATACAATCCCATCATTCCCTGAATTAAAACTACGCCAGCCGTTGTACACATTCCTCCTATGGCAAAAAGCAATAACATATAACGGGCGTTCAGGTACTTCATTAAAAAGGTACTTATAAATCGGCTTGCTATAAAAATTGCCATGGCAACAATATTGAAATTCTGAGCCTGAGCTTTTGGAATACCCAGATTATCGGCATACTGAATAATGAAAGTCCAGCACATTATTTGTGCACCCACGTAGAACACCTGTGCAATTACACCTTCCCTATATATTTTATTCCGGAATAACCGTTTTGCCGAATGCCACGGATGAATTTCATGATCTGCACTTTCGCGTTTCGGCATTTTTGAAACAGCTATAATTATTAGCATTACAATTACAAAAAAACCCAGAATTACATACGGATTGCGAATTACAGCAAGATCGTTTGTACGAATAGCTGCTTTTTCGGCTGCGTTTAAAGTATCGAAGATCAGGTTTCCGGCAGCATCCCGCTTATCCGATTCTAACGACGACAGAATTAGTTTTGAAGCCACAAACATTCCCAAAATCGATCCCATTGGATTAAACGATTGTGCCAGGTTTAAACGACGCGTTGCTGTTGCCGGATCACCCATCGATAGAATATATGGATTGGCTGTGGTTTCCAGAAAAGCCAAACCAAAAGTAAGAATGTAAAGCGACATCAGGAAGAATCCAAAAATTTCGTACTGCGCAGCCGGAAAGAATAACAAGGCACCAATAGCATACAAAGCAAGGCCAATAATAATTCCGGTTTTATAAGAATATCGTTTTATAATTAACGCCGCCGGAATGGCCATAGTAGCATATCCGCCATAAAATGCAAACTGCACCATAGCAGCTTTTGCATTGGAAATTTCCATTACCGTTTGAAATGCGGCCACCATCGGGTTGGTCAAATCATTGGCAAATCCCCAAAGGGCAAATAAACTGGTTATAAGTATAAACGGAACAAGAATTTTCTTGTCCACAACAATTGCTTTAGTTTTATTCATTGGTTTAATAGTTTTACTAAAATATTGGTAGTTAGTACAGTTTTAGCAAACTGCCCGGTAAGATTACAGAAACCGAGCTTTTATAGATACTCTGACTTATTATTAGCTTTAAGTTGTTCAACAATTTTTTTTATATCCTCGGCATTATCGCGTTTGCATACCAAGGTTGTATTTCCGTCGCGTACAACAATTACATCGTCGAGCCCAACCACAGCAACCAAACCTTCGTCGGTTGACACATAGGAGTTTTTAGCATCTAAAAATATGGCCTCACCCATTCCGGCATTGCCATTTTCATCCTTTTTATCGGTTTGATATACCGATTCCCAGCTTCCCAGATCATTCCAATCGAAATTTCCTTCAACCAGGTAAATATTTTTGGCGTGCTCCATAATGCCGTAATCAACCGAAATACTTTCAACTGCGCGGTAAATGGTATCTAGCGTCTCCGGATAGGAAGGATTGCCCAAATCAGCCTGAATTTTACGCAAATCGGCATACAAGTCCGGGGCAAACTCTTCAACCGCTTTCAGGAAAACCGATACTTTGAAAACAAATAATCCGCTGTTCCAGTAAAAACCGCCTTGTTTCAGGTAACCGGCAGCAGTGGCTTCATCCGGCTTTTCCACAAAACGTTTCACTTTAAACTGCTTTATTTTTTCGTTGCCGGTAATGTCTTCGGCGGTTTGTACATAACCGTACCCCGTTGCCGGATAGGTTGGCGTAATTCCAAGCGTAACAATACCATCACGCTCGCTGGCAATTTTAGCGGCAGCCAAAACAGTATCTTTAAACAACGTATTATTGGTAATTAAATGATCGGAAGGTGAAACAACCATCACGCCATCCGGATTTTCGCGCTCGGCATACATCGCTGCCAAACCAATACAGGGCAAGGTATTTCTGCCAATCGGCTCGTAAATCAGGTTTTCTTTAGGCAGCATCGGAGTTTGCTCTTCCAGCACTTTTGCCTGCGTTGCACTTGATACAATGTAGATATTTTCTTTTTTAGTGAAGGTTGCAAATCGTTCAATGGTGTCCTGAAGAAGCGATTTGTCGCCAAAAATATTCAGGTACTGTTTTGGTTTTACCGTTTTACTGCGTGGCCAGAATCGTGTTCCCGAGCCTCCCGCCATGATTAGGGTGTACAAATCTTTCATATAGTTTTATTTGTAGTTTGCCAAATTACCGGATAAAATAAGCCAAATCAGTTTGCGGGTATTGACGCATACTCCGACTCCTTTTATGCTCCGATTTTTTTTGATTTGCAATGTAATAAATTGCCCCGATAAGCCACGGCAAGATGGAGGTTTTAATTTCAGAAAATTTTCACGGATTTGTGATGACTGTTTATTTTCTAGTTAATGGTTAAAACCCTGCAATTTTATTGTAGCTACTTTAGTTTCTATAACTTTCTATTATAAAAGGAAGTAGATTTGAGTACAGAGATTTGAGTATTGAGACTGATTTTAGTTTTTCTCTCTACTCATTACTCAATACTCATGTCTGCTTTGTCAATTATTCTTCTTTGAATTTCATTCAATCTTAAACCTATGTACTTCCAGTGCATAGTGGTTTATTTTATCACCGGATTGTATTCTCTTGCCTCAATTTCGCCATTGGCAACACGGAATGCGTTCATGGCCAAAGCTTCCAGTTCATCTTCACCAGGATAAACAAACACTTCTGAAATAAATGCTGTCCGATTTCGGATGTAGGTCTCTAGTTGTTTATCGTAAGCCAAACCTCCGGTTAATAATATTCCGTCAACTTTTCCTTCGAGTACAACAGCCATTTCACCAATCATTTTTGCCACCTGATAGAACAAAGCTTCCTGAACCAACTTTGCTTTTTCATCACCTTTTTCCACGCGTTTCTCCACTTCCAGTGCATCGTTTGTGCCCAGATACGCTACATAACCACCTTCGCCAACAACCATTCTGCGAATTTGCTCCTGCGATAATTTTCCGTTAAAACAGAGATCGATTAACTGACCAACCGGCAAAGTTCCCGATCGTTCGGGGCTAAAAGCTCCTTCCCCGTCGAGCCCATTGTTTACATCGACAACACGGCCGTTTTTATGCGCTCCTACAGAAATACCACCGCCCAGGTGAGCAATTATCAGCCGCATTTCGGTGTAGTTCTTTGCCATTTTTTTAGCATGAAAACGTGCTGTAGCTTTTTGGTTTAACGCATGAAAAATCGACTGCCGTTGAAACCTTGGATGGCCTGAAAATCGTGCCACCTCATCCATTTCATCGGTAACAACCGGATCGGCAATAAAAGCTTTGGCATTTGGAATCTGCAAAGCAATATAATCGGCCAGCATCCCGCCTAAATTACTGGCATGATGCCCCATTATACCTTCGCGCAAATGTTCGAGCATTAAATTATTTACCCGGTAAACGCCCGATTCCAAAGGATAAGTCAGCCCGCCCCGGCCGATGATGTATTTTATAGCATCTACTTCAATTCCTTCTTCAACCAAAGCCTCAATAATTAGCCCCTTTCGGAAAGCAAACTGATCGACAATATTCTTATAGCGGAGCAGTTGCTCAAGCGGATGGCGGATGGTTTTTGAAAAAACACATTCTTTTTCGTTATAAACAGCAAATTTTGTGGAGGTAGACCCCGGATTTATGGCAAGAACCTGATGCATAAAATAATTTAGATATTACTTCTCTGGTAACTTACAATTGATGCAAGTGCTACAGAATTCAACTTTGTTTTTCTACTATCGCCGCGTGATGATACCACTGCAGGCACTTTTGCTCCGGCAATTATTCCCGCCATTTCGGCTTTAGCCAGTTTCGAATTTGTTTTATAAAAAACGTTGGCCGCATCAATATTCGGGAACAGCAAACAATCGGCATCGCCGGCGACAGGCGAGGTAAAACCTTTTACTTCGGCCGACTCGGCGTTAATTGCCACATCGAGTGCCATTGGGCCGTCAACCAAACCTCCTTCGATTTGGCCGTGCTCCGACATTTTGGCTATTGTGGCGCCATCCATACACGACTGAATAGAGATAATGATTTGCTCGGTAGGTGCAATTACCGCAACTTTTGGTTGTTCTATACCCAGCGATTTTGCCGCACAAATGAGGTAATTGGTCATTAAAATCTTTTGTTTCAGATCGGGGTAAGGCAACACGGCCGCATCGCCAAAAACAAGCAGTTTATGGTAATTCGGATTGTGCATTACCGAAACATGGCTTAAAGTACCTTTTGCCGGAATAAGATTGTTCTCCTTTCGTAATAATGCACGCATGAACTTATCGGTGGATATCATTCCTTTCATCAAAACATCGGCTTTGTTTTCATGAATAAGTTCTACGGCTTTGTCGGTAGCCTCGTGGATTGATTTGGCATCATAGATCTGATAATCCGAGCTATCAATCCCCAGCTTTTTGCACGACTCTTCAATAATTGTTCTGTCGCCGGTTATTATAGGAATTACAAATCCCAGTTGAACAGCATCGTGCATGGCTTCCAGTGTGCTGGTATCTACACCGTTAACCGCCACAACACGTTTCGGAGGTTGATTTTTTACAACTTCCAGAAGTTCTGTAAAATTGTTTATACCCATTGTTTAGCAATTTTAGCCCGAAAATACAACGCCTGAAGTTCTCAAGCGATAACTTTTCTCAGCAATTTTTATGTTGTAAACCACCTCTAAAAATTTTAAACTTAGAATTAGTATTCAGCAATTTACAATTTGATATGAATATGAAATTATTTAGCCCTAAAAACTTGGCATTTTCTTTTTTCACTACTCCCAAAAATCTGTGCTTATTATTTTTTTCAATTCTACAGATTATGAACCAGACAAAATATATATGTGTTTAAACAGAGTGTATTCTTTTAAAAGTAGGGAAAATCCCGGTCTTAATCAAATGTAAATCAATGTTATTCAAACAATAATATGGTGTTTTACAATATATCAAAATCTTTCTGTCAAAAGAGATTTTATACTATTTTCAAACAATGTAATATTAAGTTGTTTATACATGTTCAACTTGATTTCAAATCGTCCATACTTCGCATATCCGATTTTCTTCGACCTATCATCCGAAGCAAATCTTCCTGCAAAAAGCAAAAACACATTTTTACCTGGGAAATACCGTGCACAAGGCATTTATTAAGGGCTCCTGCAATTGTTGCAGGGCCAACACAATACTCGATTCATTTTAGTAATTAACCAAAATATAGCTGCGATGGAAAATAAAATCACAAGTTTAGCCGAGTACTTTCAGAAGTACAAAGAAAGTGTGGCTGACCCCGATAATTTCTGGGGAAAAATAGCTGAAAGCCATTATTGGCGAAAAAAATGGGACCAGGTTATTGATTACAAATTTGAGGGGGATGGTGCCCCCGATGTAAATTGGTTTGTAAATGGCAAACTGAACATTACCGAGAATATTTTTGAGCGTAACATGTTTATGCGAAAAGACCAGGTTGCAATTATTTGGGAACCCAACGACCCAAAAGAACGGGAGATAAAACTGACCTATGGCGAGTTGTTTGAAAAAGTAAAACAATTTGCCAACGGATTAAAAAAGATCGGTGTTAAGAAAGGCGACCGCGTAGCACTGTATCTGCCCATGGTTCCCGAGCTGGCCATTGCCATGCTGGCCTGTGCCCGGATTGGCGCCATTCACTCCATTGTGTTTGCCGGATTTTCGGCAACCGCACTAGCCGACCGTATTAACGATGCCGAAGCCAAAGTGGTAATTACTTCCGACGGCGGATTCCGAGGAACAAAATCAATACCGCTAAAAAGTATTGCCGACGAAGCAGTGGAAAAATGTCCATCGGTAGAAACTACTGTTGTTTTAAAACGCACCGAAGAAGAAATTCAATGGACAGAAGGAAGAGATATCTGGTGGAACGATTTGATTGCCGATGTAGATTGCGAAAACCAGGCAGAAACAATGGATTCCGAAGATGTGCTGTTTATCCTTTATACATCGGGCTCAACCGGAAAACCAAAAGGAGTGGTACACACCACCGCCGGCTACATGGTTTATGCCGAATACACCTTTAAAAATGTATTTCAATACAACGATGGCGATATTTACTGGTGTACCGCCGATATTGGCTGGGTAACCGGGCACTCGTACATTGTTTATGGCCCGCTGTTAACCGGAGCTACTTCCGTTATGTTCGAAGGTGTTCCAACCTGGCCCGATGCAGGACGTTTCTGGGAAATCGTGGATAAATATAAAATCAACCAATTCTACACCGCTCCCACTGCAATTCGTGCATTGGTGGCACAAGGCGACGAGTGGGTAACTAAACACGATCTGAGCTCACTAAAAGTGCTGGGTACGGTTGGAGAACCCATCAACGAAGAAGCCTGGCGCTGGTACCACGACCTGATTGGAAAAGGCCGATGCCCCATTGTTGATACCTGGTGGCAAACCGAAACCGGAGGAATAATGATCACACCGCTGGCAGGCATTACACCAACAAAACCTTCATTGGCAACCTTACCGCTACCCGGAATTCAGCCGGTGTTGCTTGATCACGAAGGAAACGAACTGAAAGGCAACAGCGTTGAAGGAATTCTTTGCATTAAACATCCCTGGCCGGGCATGATACGCACCACCTGGGGCGATCATCAACGATGCTACCAAACTTACTTTGCATCCTTCCCCGGCTATTATCTGACCGGCGATGGTGCCAAACGCGACGAAGAAGGTTACTACCGCATTATTGGCCGTATCGACGATGTTATTAATGTTTCCGGCCACCGTATTGGTACTGCCGAAGTGGAAGATGCCATTAACCAGCACCCCAAAGTAGTTGAATCGGCTGTGGTTGGTTATCCGCACGAAATTAAAGGAGCCGGTATTTACGCTTACGTTATTTGCGAAGATATGACCGATGCTGAACTGGATAATATTGAAGCCGAAATAAAGGCTACTGTAAATAAGTTTATCGGACCGATTGCCAAACCCGATAAAATTCAGATCGTTAGCGGTCTTCCCAAAACAAGGTCGGGAAAAATTATGCGACGCATTTTGCGGAAAATCGGAGAAGGCGATGCGACCAACCTTGGCGACACCTCTACTTTACTTGATCCGGGCGTTGTTGAAGAAATTATCGACGGAGCAAAAGTTGAAGTAAAACGATAACTCTTAATAAAAACAGGCATCTTCTCACGAGGGTGTCTGTTTTGTTTCTCAACCTTCTTTATTTACTTAACAGGCAGCACTTCAATGCAATGTTCTTTCGCACAGCATTTATGCCTGTTTTCCTGTCCATAAAAACCAAAGAACTAAACAAAAATGAAAGGACTAAAAATTACTAACCGTTGGGCTGTAGTGGTTGGAGCAATACTTATACAATTAGCTTTGGGCGCTATTTATGCCTGGTCGGTATTTACCGCATTATTAACCGAACCCAACGGCGATTATGGCTTTTCGGCCACACAAACCGCCTGGGTATTTTCTGTTGGCCTGGCCACATTTGCCGTGGTAATGGTTTTTGCCGGAAAATGGCAAGCCAAATCAGGGCCTACAATCGTGGCATTAACCGGCGGCCTTGTTTTAGGTGCCGGATATATTTTAGGTGGATTATTTGGAAGTTCATTTCTGGCCCAACTGCTGTTTATTGGAGTACTCGGCGGAGCAGGAATCGGCCTCGCCTATGTGGTTCCCATTGCTGTTGGCGTAAAATGGTTCCCCGATAAAAAAGGACTAATAACCGGGTTGGCCGTAGCCGGTTTTGGTTTTGGCGCAACCATTTGGGTGAAGCTTGCAGGCTCGTGGTTTGGAGGCCTGTTAAACACCAGCAGCGCTTTTGGCTTGCCAGGCGTACAGAGTGTATTTGTTATTTATGGAATTGTATTCGCCATCATGGTTGTTTTGGGCTCGCTTGTAATGGTCAATCCGCCCGCTGGATACAAACCCGCAGGTTATGAACCACCGGTAAACCACACTGCCAAAACATCGGGTGGCGTTGAGTTTGACTCCAGCCACATGCTTCGTACTAAACAATTTTATGCCATTTGGGTGGTATTCATTTTTTCGGCACTTGCTGGTCTGATGGTAATTTACTGCATAAAACTATTTGGCATTGATGCTCTGGAATACAACGGAATTAAAAACGCCGGAGTAATAACCGGAACTGCAATGGCCTGGTACGCCATATTTAACGGATTAGGCCGAATTGTTTGGGGAATGATTTCCGATAAACTCGGACGAAAACGAGCCATATTTTTTATGACCCTATTTCAGGGGGTGATTATGCTGATGATCTACCACATTTTTATTCGCTTTGGCGTAACTTCCGGGTTTATTGCCAGTGCCTGTATAATTGGCTTCAACTTTGGCGGAAACTTTGCGCTATTTCCGGCCATTACAGCCGATTTTTTTGGAAATAACACCGTTGGCAAAAACTACGGCTGGATGTTTACAGCCTACGGTTTTGCAGGAATTGCAGGCCCTCAACTTGCCGGTCATTTTAAAGATTCGGCAACCGCATCATCCGGGCCAATCGTTTGGATGGCTCCTTTTATAATTGCCGGAGTTGCCTGTTTAATTGGCAGCGTTATTATTTTGCTTACTAAACCACCTAAATAGTGAACCAGAAAAAGCGTCGGCAAAAGACGCTTTTTTTATTTGCTATCACTGGTTTTTGCTGATGTATGCTATATAACACCGTATTTTCTTATTGTTTTACAGCATAGTTTATCACGACCTTTTATACACAAAAGCTGTAACTAACTAATTCAATTACCATTACATTTTTCGGCCAGGTAAAAGCCCGGTTCCTGAACATTTTCGAACTTGGTATTTTTTCATGAAATTTATAACGGATTTCAGTCAACTACTAAAATCAACAGAATACTGACACCCGATTTAAACCAAAAAACGAAGAAACATGGCCATAAAAAAACTCGATAGTATTTTCCGACCAAAACGAATTGCCCTAGTTGGCGTTTCAAATAATCCCGACAGTGTAGGCGGTATCACCCTTCGAAATTTAGTGGGAGGAGGTTTTAACGGCGTTGTATATCCGGTAAATCCGCGCCGCGAAGCCGTTTTTGGAATACCTTGCTACCCGGATGTAAAAAGCCTGCCGAAAACTCCGGACCTAGCCGTTATTATGACTGCAGCCGAGGCCGTACCTCAATTGGTGCAAGATTGTGGCGAGGCCGGAATTCACGGCGTAATCATCATGTCGGCCGGTTTTAAGGAAGCAGGAGAAGCAGGTAAAAAGCTGGAAGAGCAGGTAAAAGCTCAAAAAGCTAAATTCCCTGATATGCGAATCGTTGGCCCTAACTGTCTGGGCATTTTGGTGCCGGGACTAAATATGAATGTAAGTTTCGCTCAAACAATGCCCAAGAAAGGACACGTGGCATTTATTTCGCAATCGGGCGCGCTTTGTACTTCTGTTCTCGACTGGGCTTACGAGTCCAACATAGGATTTTCCAACTTTGTTTCAATTGGTAATTCCATGGACGTAAGTTTTGGCGATCTGATCGATTATTTTGGACAAGATCCAAACACAAAATCCATTGTGCTTTATGTTGAATCCATCGCAAATGCCCGCACCTTTATGTCGGCAGCAAGGGCTTTTTCGCGCGAAAAACCGATCATCGTATATAAATCAGGTCGTTACCCCGAATCAGCTGCAGCAGCCGCATCGCATACCGGGGCTATGGCTTCTGAAGATTCGGTTTACGATGCCGTATTCCGCAGAGCAGGTTTGGCAAGGGTTTTCGAATTTGGAAACATTTTCGATTTTACCGACCTGGTAGGCCGCAAACGTATTCCGAAAGGGAACCGGCTGGCAATTGTTACCAATGCCGGCGGACCTGGTGTAATGGCAACCGACTCGCTGCTATCAATGGGTGGAAGCCTGGTAAAACTGTCGGAAGAAACCATGCAGAAACTAAACGATTACCTGCCCTCATTTTGGTCGCATGGCAACCCGGTTGATGTACTGGGAGATGCTACACCCGAAAGATTTGCAAGAGCTGCCGAAATAGTTTTGGAAGATAAAGAGGTGGATTCCGTGTTGGTGCTGCTTACCCCGCAGGCTATGACTGATCCTACAGCCACGGCACAGGCCATTGCCACTATGTCGAAGAACACAACAAAATCGATTATGACATCGTGGTTGGGAGGAGCTGCCATGCACGAAGGTATTCACATCCTCAACCAAAATGGCATTTCGAATTACCCTGCTCCGGAACAGGCCATCCGTGCATTTATGACACTTTCTGATTATTCCGAAAATCAGCAAATCCTGTATGAAACGCCACGTGAGGTACCGGTTTCATTTCAGTACGACCGCAACGAACTTCGCCAGAAATACCTGACCCAGGTATTCCCAAAAGCCAAAGTACTGAATGAGGACGATTCGAAAATGCTGGTGAACGACTACGGTATCGACACCACGCACCCTACCCCTGCAACAACCGAAGATGAAGCCGTAAAAATTGCCGAAGAAAAAGGTTACCCTGTGGTGCTGAAAATTTATTCGCCTGATATTATCCATAAATCGGATGTTGGCGGTGTTGCCCTGAACATTGAAAACGAAGAAATGGTGCGGGCTACTTTCCGCAACATGGTAAAAACAGTCGCTGAAAAACGCCCCGAAGCCAGAATTGATGGTATTACCGTACAAAAAATGGTGGACACCAAAGACGGTATCGAACTAATTGTCGGGACAAAAAAAGACCCGGTATTCGGAACCGTAATGCTGGTTGGCATGGGCGGCACAACTGCTGAACTTTTTAAAGATCAGCGCCTGGAATTTCCGCCATTAAACGAACACCTGGCCCGCCAAATGCTGCGATCGCTAAAAATTTATCCGCTGCTGAAAGGCTGGCGCGGCGATGCACCTAAAAACATCGATAAACTGATTGAGGTACTCATTCGCATGTCGTACCTGGCGGCTGATTACCCCGAAATTGAAGAGCTGGACATCAATCCGCTTATTGTTACCCCAGAAGATGTAATTGCGCTTGATGCACGAATAGTCGTTGATGAAGAATTGCTGACAACTCCGGCAAAAGAATATTCGCACCTGATTATGCGCCCATACCCGGAAAGCCTGATAAAAGAAGCGACTTTACGCGATGGAACGCCAGTAACTCTGCGTCCCATCCGGCCTGAAGATGAGCCCATGTGGCTCGAACTGCTGGGAAGTTGCTCGAAAGAATCCATCTATCACCGCTTTCGTTACGACTTTTATTTTGATTCGCACGAGGTGGCTTCACAATTCTGCTTTATCGATTACGACCGCGAAATTGCCATTGTTGCCGAGCACGAAAAGGAAAATGGCAAAAATGAGCTTATCGGTGTTGGGCGGTTGATTGCCGACCCCGATGTGGAAATTATGGAATATGCGGTGTTGATTACCGATAAGTGGCAGAAAAAGGAGCTTGGGTTTACATTGACCAGCTACTGCCTTGAAATTGCCAAATCGCGCGGAATTAAGAAGCTGGCAGCCGAAACCACACGCGATAATAAACCGATGATCTCTGTTTTCCGGAAACTGAATTTTAAAATCCGTTTTAACGAAGACACCACAGTAACGGTTAACAAAGACCTGGAGCAGGAATAAACCACTAAACACGAAAGTACATATATTTAGGTTTGAATATTTTTAAAAATGAACAAAGAATAGGATATGAGTAGAAAGTACTGAGTAGTGAGTAAAGAATGTAAACACGTATAAGTTTCTCAATACTCAAATCTCTGTACTCAAAACCAATACAAATGTTTATAGAAACTAAAGCAGCAGCAAGAATCCAGAATTTTCGGGAGCGCTGTTTTAATCATTAACAAGGAATAAAAACCTTTTACATTAAATATTGTTATCTCCCGGTAAACAGCAAGGTTTCCGGGAGTTTTAAAATTGTATGAGTTCTACTAAACTAACAAAATCACTGATCGATAAACTTTGGCAGGCTTCGTACCTTATCCGAAAGGCGAAATATGCCGTGGCATTTACCGGTGCGGGTATTTCTGTTGAGAGTGGAATTCCGCCGTTCCGGGGCGAAAATGGTCTGTGGAATGTTACCCACCCCATTTTTTTGGAAATTGAATATTTTCAGAAAAAGCCATTGCAGTCGTGGAAAAAAATAAAGGAAATATTTTACGACAGCCTGGGTGATGCCGAACCCAATATTGCGCATATTATGCTGGCAAAAATGGAAGAACGCAGTTTTGTTGAAACCGTTATCACGCAAAACATCGATCACCTTCACCAAAAAGCCGGCAGTAAGTATGTTTACGAATTGCACGGCACTTACAAGCAGTTAATTTGCACCGAATGCAGCTCGGAATACGACATGAGTTTTGCCGACCTGAATTACCTCCCTCCCACTTGTTTTGTTTGTAAAGGCATTTTAAAACCCGACATGGTTTTCTTTAACGAACCCATTCCTGCATTTGCAAAAAAACGTGCGTTCGAAGAAGCTGCTAAAGCCGATGTGCTGCTGATAATCGGTACCAATGCCGAGGTTTTACCGGCAGCCGAAATACCGGTTGTGGCTAAAAACAACGGGGCAAAAATCATCGAAATAAATATCAAACCCTCCCATTTCACCAACACCGTTACCGATATTTTCCTTCAGATGAAAGCCACCGAAGCCATGAGCGAACTGGGCCGTTTATTGTATCTTTAGATTATTCTTGTGGTTTTGAAAAATTATATCTACAATTAAAATCCATTTCAAATTAAGTTATATGAAAAAAATTGTACAACACACACTAACACTTATTTTTCTACTGGTTTTTGCAACCGGTGTTAAAGCAGAAAACGATTCGAGATTGCTGCGCTATCCCGACATCAATAACAACCTGGTGGCTTTTGTTTATGCCGGCGATATCTGGACGGTAAGCGCAAACGGCGGCGATGCCAAAAGGTTAACCTCACACGAAGGGATGGAGTTATTTCCAAAAATTTCTCCCGATGGAAAGCTGATTGCATTTTCGGCCGAATATTCAGGCTCCCGGCAGATTTATGTAATGCCTGCCGAAGGCGGAACACCCAAACAACTTACCTACTACAACCCGGTGGGAATGATGCCGCCACGAGGTGGTTTCGACAATGTGGTGCTCGACTGGACACCCGACAGTAAAAATATTCTGATTCGTGGAAACCGTACCATCTGGGGAGAACGAAACGGTAAATATTTCCTGGTAAATATCGACGGTGGACTGGAAAAAGCGCTGCAGATTGTAAACGGCGGATTTGCCACTTTTTCGCCTGATGCTACAAAATTGTGCTTCACTCCGGTTGACCGCGAATTCCGCTCGTGGAAAAGATACAAAGGTGGCCGCGCTACCGATCTTTGGATTTACGACCTGGAGAAAGATATTTCGGAGCAAATTACCGATTTTCCCGGCTCCGACCAATGGCCAACATGGTTTGGAAATGAGATATTCTTTGCGTCCGATCGCGATTTGAAATTTAACATTTACAGCTACAATACCGACTCCAAAGAAGTAAAACAAATCACCGATTTTGAGGATTTCGATGTAATGTGGCCATCGGGCGAAAACGGACAGCTGGTTTTCGAAAACGGCGGATACATTTATAAGACCAACCTGGAAAACGGAGAAACCACAAAACTCACCGTTAACCTGCATTTCGACAATCCCAACCTGCTGCCCTACTTTAAAAATGTAGCCGATAATATTCACAGCTACAGCATTTCGCCAACTGCAAAACGGGCTTTATTTGATGCCCGCGGCGATATTTTCTCGGTTCCGGCAGAAAAAGGAATTACCGAGAATTTAACCAACACTCAAGGCGTTCGCGAAATTTATCCGCAGTGGTCGCCAAACGGGAAATACATTTCGTACTATTCGGACGAAAGCGGCGAATACGAAATTTACCTGCTGGAAAATAAAGAAGGTGCCCAACCCGAGCAGATAACCAAAAACTCATCGGCATGGAAATACGACAGCCAGTGGTCGCCAAACAGCAAGTACATGGTTTATTCCGACCGCACGTTAAAACTGAAACTGCTGAACGTTGAAACAAAAAAAGAAGTTACAATCGACCACGCCGCACAGAGTGAGATTCGTTCGTATAATTTCTCGCCCGACTCGAAATGGGTAACCTACACAAAGGAAGCGGCGAACGGACAAACGGCAATTTGGGTGTACAACCTTGAAAACGAAAAAACCATCCAGCTCACCGACGATCGTTTTAACGATTACTCACCCGTTTTTTCAAGCGATGGAGAATACCTGTTCTTCCTGTCGAACCGCGACTTTAACCTCGATTTCTCCAGCTTCGAATTCAGCTATCTCTATAACAATGCCACACGCATTTATGCGATGATATTGAAAAATGACGGCGAAAATATTTTCAAATTCGAAAACGATGTGGAGCCGGTAAAATCGGATGCAGAAGAAACGAAAAACGGCAACAAGGAAGAAAAGAACGAAGATGTAGCAATTGATGTTGAAAACATTAATCAGCGCATTATTGCTCTTCCATTAAATTCGGGTAATTATGGAAACTTGCTGGCTGTTGAAAACGGCGTGATTTACATTAACGGTGGAAAATTACAGCGTTACAACTTAAAAGACAGGAAAGAAGAAACCATTGTGGAAGGAACCCGCCAGGCCATTATTTCGGCCGATGGAGAATCGATAATGTATCGTCCGGGAAGGGATTTTGCCATTGCCAAAATTAAACCCGGAATAAAATCGGGAGATGGAAAAATAAATCTCGACAATCTGGAAATGAAAATCGACCCGAAACAGGAATGGGAACAGATTTACAAAGACGGCTGGCGCATTTTCCGCGACTATTTCTATGTAAACAACCTGCATGGTGTAAAATGGGATGCCATAAAAGAAAACTATCAGCAATTGCTGCCCTATGTGGGGCACCGCGCCGATCTCGATTACCTTTTCCACGAAATTATTTCGGAGGCCAATGCCGGTCATGCTTATGCCAACTGGGGCGATTTTAAACAGGTAAAACGTGTTCAAGGTGGTCTTTTGGGAGCCGTTCTTACCGCCGACACCAAAGCCGGACGGTACAAAATTTCGCAAATTTACAAAGGCCAGAACTGGAACGAATCGCTGCGTTCGCCATTAACGGAACAGGGAATTGATGTAAACATAGGCGACTATATCATCAGCATAAACGGTACGAACATCACAACCAACGACAATCCGTACCTGGCTTTGGAAAACACCGCCGATAAACGAATTGAGATAAAAGTGAACGCCGAGCCAAAAGCCGAAGGCGCGCGCGCATCAATAGTAAAGCCCATTGCCAGCGAACAAAACCTGCGCTACTACAACTGGGTACTGGAAAGACGTGCCATGGTGGATAAACTTTCGGGCGGACGAATTGGCTATATCCACGTGCCCAACACGGCCGTAGAAGGAAACCGCGAATTGTTTAAAGGCATGTACGCCTACCACAACAAAGAGGCGCTGATTATTGACGACCGTTATAACGGTGGTGGATTTATTCCCGATGTAATGGCCGACCTGCTCGACCGGAAAACACTGAGTTACTGGCAGCGAAATGGCCTAACACCAATGAAAACGCCCGCCATTGCTCACGACGGACCAAAAGCAATGTTGATTAACGGTTATTCCTCATCGGGTGGCGATGCTTTCCCGTATTATTTCAAAAAGAAAGGACTGGGAACACTGATCGGCACAAGAACCTGGGGAGGTTTGGTTGGAATTTCGGGAAATGCCGAACTGGTTGATGGCGGTTACATCGCCGTTCCGCGCTTTGGTATTTTTAACGACCAAGGCGAATGGATTATCGAAGGCGTTGGTGTTTCGCCCGATATAAAAGTGGTTGACCGCCCCGAGCAACTGGCCAAAGGCGAAGATCCCGGAATAGAAAAAGCCGTTGAAGTTCTGCTACAGGAACTGCAGAAAAATCCGGTGAAAAAGGTGGAAGCACCGGCTCCTCCTGATCGCTCAGAGTGGAGAGAAGAATAGTAATTGAACACTGATGACGCGGATTTTACAGAAATTCGCCGAACAATAAAAAAAGCGCAAAACGGATTAAAACTGTATTGCGCTTTTTTGTTGAAAGTCGATCAACGAGAGACAGCTATTTTTCGTCCGAAAGTCCGGGCAATCAGTGATCCGCGAACGATGTCGGACGATTTCCTTTGGTCATTTCATCCCGATGCAACACAGTGGGTTAATCACATTCGACGCTTTCAGTGCTATCTTAACGTTGTACTTCTACTCATATCCCGAAGGGATAAAATTGGATTAACCTCGGGTGCAACCCGGGGGAGATATGAAAGGTTATCAAAGGCGCAATCAAAAAGCTATTCAAGGCACAATTGCTGTATGCGCCTTCTAATCCGACTATTTTTATGAAATGCTGTTGACGATCCACACTCTCATTCCTGTTTGTTATTCGCGGGAATCAGTTTTGTTTTTGAACAGCTCGTCTTCCTCTGATGCGGAAATCATTTAAATCCGCGTCATCAGCGTTCTGTTTTGTTAAAATTATATATTTGCCCTGCAAACTGTTTTTATACCAAAATGAAAAGATCTTACCTTTTAGTACTACTGCTCCCTCTGGTTTTATTTTCATGTTCATCGGGCAAAAAAGCGCTGCAACGTGGCGATTACTACCAGGCCATTTCAAAAGCTATTGAACGTTTAAAATCGAACCCAACCAACGACAAAGCTTTAAAAGTATTAAAAGAAGGTTACCCCATGGCCGTTGAGTGGTCGCAGGAAGAAATTGACCAGACCCTAACCACAAACGAGGCCTTTAAATGGGAACGCACCATTTCGGTTATGAAGCGCGTGAATGCCATGAGCGACCAGATAAGAAGCACTCCGGCAGCACGCAAACTATTTCCCGCTCCGAAAACATACACTTCGGAATTAACAATGGCCTACGAAAAAGCAGCCGAAGACCGCTACCAGGCCGGATTGCAGTTTATGGAACAGGAAACCCGCGAAAGTGCACGAACCGCCTACACCCATTTTGAAAGAGCCGACCAGTGGATTCCCGGGTATAAAGACAGCCATGAAAGGATGGCCATTGCTAAAGAACTGGCAACAGTTAATGTAGTGGTTGAGGCCGTAACAGTACACACAAAAGCCTACGAGCTTAGTTCCGGGTTCTTTTACAACCAGGTGTTTGAATATTTGAACAACCAATTCCCGTCGCATGGTTTTGTAAACTTTTTTTCGCCCAAACAGGCCGAAAATTTTGAGCTAAACCCCGACTTTGTGGTGCGCATGGAATTTTACGATTTTTCGGTGGGTAACCTGGTACGCAGCGAAAAAGAAGAAAGCCTTACAAAACGCGTAAAAGTACCGCTTACCGATACCACTTTTGTAAATAAAACCTACCGTGCCAAATTAAAAACGTATACCGACGAAGTAATTTCGGGTGGCCGCCTGAATTACCGCATTGTGGATTTTCAAAACGATAAATTGCTGCGCGACAACCTTATTCCAGGATCTTTTAACTGGGTAAACCAATATGCCATTTTTGCCGGCGACCAGGAAGCTTTAAGTGATAAACAATATGCACTTACCCAACAGAAAGCAGTTCCGCTGCCACCCCATCAGGATTTATTTATCGAGTTTACAAGGCCCATTTACAAACAACTTACAACCGAGCTGAATAGCTTTTTCAGGCGATATAGGTAAACCTGGGTTTCAACTGGCCGGATAAAATCAGTGCCGGGCACTGCTGGTGCGCGATTCTATCGCGTTCCGAAATAAACGAAAACCAAACGATGCAATCGTGCGGCAGCGGGGAGAATAAAGGCGACCAGGCAGAGGCAATATTCTTTTGGCTTATAAGGCCACATTCTACGCTGCCGGTTTAGTTCAAATATTGGTTGGTAAGTTCTCTTTCTGCAGTCGCGCAATCATTGCCCAAATAAGTATTGGTTCGGGATGAAATTCTGAAGAGCAAATCAGACCGGTTCTTTGGGCCAGTATTCTTCGAGACCCAATTTTTTAACCACTTCTGCAAAACGCGGATCGTTGTGCAGAAATTCAAAATCAGGGTGATTGATAATCAAATTAAAAAAGTGATAGTTCGGTCGCTTATAAGTGAGGTTTTGTTCCAGCCAGTAAACCGTTTGATCGGCATCCCCGAGAATGGCATACCACCAGGCCAGGTAAAAATAGTCGCCGTTCAATCCCTCTACCCGTATCGGATGATTTTTATTCAAATCAATCATCCAATTAAATAAACCGGGCATACCCTTTGCCATAAAAACAGCGTCTATTTCTAAGGTATCAACGGTATTATTTGAAAAGCGCGTAACAATATTCTTAAGCATGTCGCGAGCCTCCTCGTCCCGGTTCAGCTTTACGTAATTCAGGAAAAACAACCACAAATTACTGGCAAATGCGGGATTAAAACTGTGGGCCTCTTCCGTTACTACCAGCGATCGGTTATAATCCTTTTCGAAATACGCAATCCAGGCATCAAGATTTTTAACTACCCAGAAATACGGCTCCAGCTCCACGGCCCTGTTTACTTGGTGACGTGATTCGCTGACAGGCCCGGTAATCATTAAATACTGTGCATACCACTGCCTTGCCGTAGCAAAATTCGGATTTAATTCTATCGATTTCAGCAGAGTTTCACCGCCTTCGAATATATCACGTTGTGCCCACACCAAAAATGCTCCGAGAATAGCATAAGCTTCTGCACATTCAGGGTCAAGTTCAATTGCTTTTTTGCTGAACTCATAACTACGCATAAAACCATCGCACGACCGGATTATACCCCAGGCCGATAATTGCATACTGGCATTGGCAAGGCCGGCGTAAGCTTCGGCAAACGTTGAATCTTCGGCAATAGCCTTTTCGTAATAGGGAATGCTGTTTTTTACACCTTCGGCAGTAAAACCTGTTCGCTGTATACTGTTTGCCTGATGCAAAAGAAAACGGGCCTGCAGATAATAATCGTAGGCCTTTGCATTCCGGGTTTCAATCTTTTCAATATTGATGACTTCGGACTCGGAAAGTACCATTTATAACTTATTGGCCACCAGAAGAGCTACTTTCCCCTGAACATCGATAACATTATCGATTTGCCGGTCGTAATAATCCGACCACAAATGATCGTCATCTTTGGCATCGATCAACTGAACATTTATCCTTACTTTATCGGCGTATTTGCGTACACTACCCTCAAGAATATATCTTACTCCCAGCTGCTTTGCTATTTCCCGTACCGTTAGCTCTGAATTCTGCACGAGTTCGGAAGATGTGCGCGAAACTACACGCAACGAAGTAATCCAGTAAAGGTTATTCAGTATGTCTTCGGTAATACCGTCGGCGAAATACTGATTCGCATCATCATCACTCAAATTTTTGAACGGAAGAACCACTATCGACAATTCATTCTGCTCCGGGCCGTTCATCCGACTTACACCAAACCAGCCCCCTAAGAAGAGTACGATGAACACCAGTGCTGATAAAAATATGGTTCGGTATATTCGTTGCGTTTTTACAGGTTGCGACTCTGTGGTTTCAGCAATATCATTTTCAATACCAGCAGCCGGTTTTATTTTTCGCACTTCGCCGGGGGTACTTCCGAAAAGCTCATGAAAACAATGGCTGAAATAAGTCGGGCTTCCAAAACCTACCTCGTAAGCAACTTCCGAAATGGTTTTATTACTTTTCTGCAGCAGTTCTTTTGCGTTGTGTAAGCGAATATCGCGAATAAAACTACTTACCGATTTTCCGGTGGCCGCTTTTACCTTAAAATAAAGATTACTTCTGCTGATATTCATTTCGCGGGCCAGGTTACTCACACCAAAATTCTCGTTGTTTAGGTTGGCTTCAACTATGGAAGTCAAGCGGTTTAAAAAAAGCTGGTCTTGCTGAGAATTGGCATTCATTTTCTCGGCCTGTTGACTATCATTAATTTATATTGATTTACGAAATAATACAGACTTTGTTTGACTTAAAAAAATTGTTATGAATTGGCAGTCCGGCACCACTTTAGGTGTTTCCTGCGCCCTTTTTGCTTATTCCTGCGGCCTTTTTTTCAGTCCTGCGGCACTATTTCGTAATCCTGCGGCGCAGGGAAGCATAAAATTCATGCAGGGAGGGGTAAAATCGAGCAGGACGCCCAATTAGGTTGCAGGACGCCCAATAACCTAACAGGACGTTATTACAAGAAAGCAAAATAAAAAGCCCTCCGAAGCGGAAACAACGGAGGGCAAACTGTTGTGATTTTAGACCTATAGATTTTTTGTAACTGTAAAAAATTTCTTCTCTAGCGAAATCCGAAACTAATACCGCCATTATAACTTACATAATTGGCTTTACTGATGGAGCCAAACAGGCTAAAAAATGCCAACTTCAAGCGAAAGCCTGCATCAATTCCCATGTAATTATCTTTATAACTTAACGCTATCGGGTCTTCTTCCTCGGTCATGGCATTAAGCAATAATTCGTCGATGTTCGTAATATCCGTGCCCAACTTCGTCGGATCAGGCACCGGGTATTTTCCCAAAATATCAAATGAAGTTTTACTGGAATTACCGGTAACCGAGGCAAAAAATGTAATTACCGCAATCTTTTTCGAAACGATTAAGCCATACTTCATATTCTTGGTTGTAAATTCTCCTTTTTGATTCGGATCCTGTACATATCCTGCAGGATTTGGAACATCATCACCATAAACAGTATAGTCGAAATCAATTCCCGATTCGCCACTAATATTCGAATACGCCCCAAAAAGAGCCACATCCATAGGCAAATGCCTGATAACCGGCAACGATTCGCGGATATTATGCTTCAGGCCCAGGCCCCAGAGGCCGGCCTCTGCATCTTCGTTATCAATCTCAAATTCTACTTTTGGCACGTAACGTAGTATTACATCGGTATTGGGCAACAAACCGAATGTGGCCTGAATAACCGGAACCGGCACCACATCAACACCACTACCTCCGGGCGTAGAGAAATATTCCTCCGGCATGGTCTGACCATTTATCTGAGCATCATAATACAAACTTACCCCATCACCACTACCGGCAGCGGTAGATGCGATGCTCTGGCCCTCCCGTGCATACACATGTTGCAATCCCAGCTCATTTACATCAAAGGTTTTATCCGATCCGGGAACTTTAAACGCACTAACCGAAAAAGCCAGGTCGAATCCCCACAACTTATGTGTTTCGGCCGTAAAGTACCACGAATTATTCATGCCCACGCCAAGACCTTTCGCATAAGGCTCTACATAGGCATTAATCAACAGATTGGCATCATGTGTTCCAAAACGTAACATATCTGCCACATCCGATTGGGCATGAGAAAATTTAAGGCCTGCCAGGGTTATCAGTGCAACAAGAAAAAATTTTTTCATAACAATTACGATTTATTAATGAGTTTGTAAATCAAAATTTGATCCGATACATGCAAGTAAAGAAAAATATCGCGAAACCTTAATACCAACTTCTACTATAAAACACAGAATTTTACAAAATAGTATCAATGTGTCTTCTTTGGTAAAATAACTTTTTATGTATTTAGTATTCCTAAAAAATATTTTAAAGCCTGCCTGGCTTTATTTGGTTCATTTTCCTGATTGCAGAATTGGTGTGAAATTGTTGTTTCATCATTTTTGCTGAAATCAGAATCTTCCATTTCAATTAATAAGCCATTTTTCATTTTCCTTTATCTTTGAAAACATAAAAACCGAACGAAATGAAAGCAGCAGTTCTTACAAAATACAAGCAGGTTGAATGGAACGAGGTTGAAAATCCGGCTGAAAACATAAAAATCCTGCTTGATTTTAACACGACTGAATAAAAACTGCATCGGAAATTTTAACATACATGACGCGTAAAATTTGTATGACATATTATAAACTATTACTAAATTTGTGCTTTTCGAATGGCTATGACAACTACAAATAAATTCAACCAACTAAAAGCCCAACTACAGGGCGATCTTTTTTTCGATAACGTACAACGGGTGCTTTACTCAACCGATGCATCGCAGTACAAAGAAATGCCCCTGGCTGTTACCAAGCCCAAAAATAAGGACGACATTAAAAAGATCATCGCCTTTGCTCGCGAGAACAACACCAACATTATTCCCCGCGGAGCAGGTACTTCGCTGGCAGGGCAGGTTGTTGGAAACGGAATTGTTGTTGATGTTTCGAAATACATGAATAAAATTCTGGAGTTCAACAAAGACGAAAACTATGTTATTGTTGAACCCGGTGTTGTTTTGGCCGAGCTGAACCAGTTTTTGGCGCAACACGGTATGCAGTTTGGCCCCGAAACCTCTACTGCCAACCGCTGTGTTATTGGTGGAATGCTGGGAAATAATTCGTGTGGTTTGCACTCGTTGGTTTATGGCAGCGTGCGCGAACACATTTTGGAAATTGATGCGCTGCTAAGCGACGGTTCTGAAACCACATTCAAAGAATTAAACAAAGAAGAATTTCTGAATAAATTAAATGGCAATCCGAATCAACAGGAAAAAGCTATTTATTCGAATATTAACGATCTGCTTTCCGATGAAAAGAACAGGGAAGAAATTCGGAAAAATTTCCCTGAGCCCGAATTAACCCGCCGGAATATGGGTTATGCCATCGATGAATTAATGTATGCCGATCCGTTTACCGACGGTGGAGGAAAATTCAATTTCTGTAAATTGTTGGCCGGCTCTGAAGGAACTTTAGCCTTTTCAACCCGAATAAAGTTGAATGTAATTCCGTTGCCTCCAAAATACAAAGGATTGGTTTGTGCGCATTTCGAAACGCTGGAAGAATCGTTACACGCCAACCTGGTGGCGCTAAAATATAAACCAACGGCCATTGAATTAATGGACGACCCGGTAATGCAGGCAGCCAAACAAAACATTGAGCAGGCCAAAAACCGCTTTTTTGTGAAAGGCGACCCGGGCGCGATGCTGATGATCGAATTTTCGTTTAAAACTGAAAAAGAATTAACCGACACAGCTGCTGCTCTTGAAAAAGAATTAGAAGAAGCCGGTTTGGGCTATCATTATCCGCTGGTAACCGGCGCCGATAAAATAAAACGCGTGTGGTCGTTACGTACGGCCGGACTTGGGTTGCTGGCCAATATTCCGGGCGACAGAAAAGGCGTACCCGGAATTGAAGACACTGCTGTTCATCCGGAACATTTGCCCGACTACGTGGCTGATATAAAAGTTGTTCTGAAAAAACTGGAATTAGACAGTGTGTTTTACGCCCACATTGCCACCGGCGAAATTCACTTCCGTCCGCTAATCAACTTTAAAGATCCCAAAGATGTTGAGCTTTTTGACACCTTGATGAACGAAGTGGCTGCGCTGGTAAAAAAATACCGTGGTTCGATGAGTGGCGAACATGGCGACGGAAGAGCACGTGGAAAATTCATCCCGTTTATGCTGGGCGAACGCTGCTACGAAATGGTAAAATCGGTAAAAAAAGCCTGGGATCCGGATAACATTTTTAATCCCGGAAAAATTGTTGACACGCCACCAATTACCGAAAATCTGCGTGTAATTCCGGGCAAAGCCATTCCCGAAACCGATACCTACTTTGATTTCTCGAAAAATAAAGGCTATTTCCGTAGTATTGAAAAATGTAACGGATCGGGCGATTGCCGGAAAAGTGAAGTTATTGGCGGCACTCTATGCCCTACCTTTATGGCTACCCGCGACGAGGACAAAAGTACCCGCGGACGTGCCAATATCCTGCGCGAATTTCTGTACAACAACGATAAAAAGAACCTGTTCGACCATCAGGAAATATATGACATTTTAAGTCTGTGCATCTCATGCAAAGCCTGTAAAAGTGAGTGCCCCAGTAATGTAGATATGGCTAAATTAAAAGCCGAATTTCTGCAGAATTATTACGATTTACATGGCATTCCGTTGCGCTCGCGATTAATTGGTTACCTGCCACGTTTAAACAAACTGGCTATGGTTTTCCGCCCTGTTTCAAACTTTCTGATGCGCACATCGCTCTTAAAAAGCGCTATCGGGTTTTCAACGAAACGTACACTTCCGGCACTGTCGAAAATTACTTTAAACCGTTGGGTTGAAAACGGAGTTCCCACACCAGAGGCAGCAACAAAAGGCAAAATATATCTTTTTAACGATGAGTTTACCAATTACAACGAAAGCGATATTGGAATAAAGGCTATTCTATTGTTGACAAAATTGGGTTATGAGGTTAAAATTCCGCAAACCAAAGAAAGCGGACGAACCTTCCTTTCGAAAGGAATGGTACGGACTTCGAAAAAGGTGGCCACCCAAAATATAAACCTGTTAAAAGATATTATCACCGACGAAACGCCACTGGTTGGAATTGAACCTTCTGCTATTCTTGCTTTTCGCGATGAATACCCTGATTTGGTAGAAAAAGAGCTGCAACCGGCTGCTGAAAAGCTGGCGAAAAACGCCCTTCTTTTTGAAGAATTTATGGCTGCCGAAATTGAAAAAGGAAATATTACGGAAGCAGATTTTACTACCGAAGAACAACATATTTTACTGCACGGTCATTGCCAGCAAAAAGCCGTGGCATCAACCGAACCATCAAAAATAATGTTGTCGCTGCCTAAAAACTATTTTGTAAAAGAAATCCCTTCCGGTTGTTGTGGTATGGCCGGCTCGTTTGGTTACGAAAAAGAACATTACGAGCTCTCGATGCAAATTGGAGAGTTGGTGCTTTTTCCGGCGGTCCGAAAGGCTGAAGACGATTATATTATTTCGGCTCCGGGAACCTCATGCCGCCATCATATAAAAGACGGGACCAGCAAAAGTGCTTTGCATCCGGTGGAGGTGCTGTATGGGGCACTGCTTTGAAAAAGATAATATTCAATAGCCAATAATTTAGAATCTCCATAGCCATAGAACAGTTGAATATTGAGTATTCGTTATTGGATATTCCCTTGATGAAGAGTTTAAATGAGTATATTAGAGCTTGCTCCCTCCTCCTGCTTAGTCGTCGCAATAACACATAACTAGGTGGAATCAAGGCAGCGAACATTGTTTAATCAAATATTCGGAAAAATCTCAGTCTTCCACTGCCCCGTTAAACAGGTAACACATCATAAGGATGAGGAAATGAAGCGTTCAAAGCCTTCTTAACTCTTTCAATTAATCATAGCTTTAAAACTTAGGGAATTGATACCAAAAAGCGAGTTAAAAAATATGCTCAATAGCATATTTTACAATAATTATGATTAGCCGGAGATTTTAAGTCACAAATTCTCTTCTCGATTTTATACAAGTTCAAGGCTATTTCAGCCAGTAAAACCTAACTTTTTCACGATTCCTATCACATTTTTTCAAAATGGGACAGCACTATCTGTCAGCCAATTATAATATTTTTGAATATCCGTATTTAGTCATAGTCCAGTAATTCCAGCAATAACCAGCCTGTCAAAGAGTTTTTCTCCAAAATACCTCCGGTTTAGCTTGTAGACGAACTCATTCAAATACATTTGAAGGTATTTCCCCTTAATCTTGTGGTAATTACCAAGGAAGTTTCGTTTAGCATTGCTTATTGTAATATGAACCCAACGCAATGTTTCTTTGGTGAGCTTTTCGCTTGACTTTTCAGAAAAATGAAGTTCCACATAATCCGAAATATCAACATAAGACGTACTGTCGTCGGTAAATACAATACTTTTTTCATCAAAAGATTCCCTGACCGTATCATTAATTTCATCTGCATGGTGACTCTCAAGAACCCTGGCTTTGAAGTAACGGCATTGACTTGTTTTTTCCCCGGTCTCTACATCTTCAAGCTGAGCCGACTCTGCCATTACTGATACCGGCGACTTGCCTGCAGCACCACGTCCTCTTTTCCCTCTCGACTTTTCCACTTCAGAAGATTCTACTGTAAAATATCCCTCGTCCATTTCAATCATCCCCTCCAAGGTATAACGCGCATCGCGGTTACCCATGGCTTTACGAAGTTTGTGTACCATTGCCCAAACAGGCTCATAGCGTTTCATTCCAAGTTGCTTTTGGATTTCCTTGCTGGAAAAACCTTTTTTGGTGGCAGTCATTAAGAACATGGTTTTGTACCAGATCATGAACGATAGGTTTGATCCCTGCATTATAGTGCCACTACGCAATGAAGTACGGTGTCTACACTTTTTGCACTCGTAACTCCAGCGACTTTTTATCCAGTAATGCTCTGTATGTCCACATTCCTTGCAGACTACACCTACCTTGTCCCTTTCCTCTTTAAAATGGTTTCGGCAAGCTTCCTCGCTATCAAAATGTGCTGTGAAAGTAAATAGGTTCATCTATATCGTTTTAACTACCTTAAAGATAATGAAATAAATCAAATTATGAGTATTTACGGATATTCAATTAATATTTCTTAAATTTCATAAAGTGATTCGTGATAAAAAATGATGGTTCTTTATACCAATCACAGCAATTTACTTTAAACTGAACGTATGGAAAAAATAAAATCTTTCCATAGACAATTCTACTCCCCAATAAGTTAGTTGAGCTAAGCATTGGGCTTGCCGCAAGCAACTGCTGTGGGCCGCAGACTTGCTATCTAAATACAAACCTCGTGTTCTTATAAATGCGCTGTATGTTTATGCCTTGCCACAAGGCCGGGTACTGCTATGTTTTGCACAAAAAAATCAGATTAATAAAAACCTAAAAACAAACAAGATGAAAAACTTTACCAAACTTTTCGAACACCCCATATGGTGATTTTTATGCTAATGATGGGGATTTTATTACTGGCAACTAATGTCGGTTTTGGACAGACGACAATAAAAACGGATAAATTTGACTACCTGCCAGGAGAAACAGTTGTCATTACCGGGTCAGGTTGGTTGCCCGGGGAAACAGTAAACATGGTGCTTGACCATACAACTTTCAATCATGATGATGAATATCTTGAAGCTGTTGCCGATGCAAATGGCGATATTTTTAACGACAGTTATATTATTGATCCATCTGATCTGGGAGAATCTTTTTTGCTAACCGCAACCGGAGCAACTAGCGGTTTAACAGCCTGGAATAGTTTTACCGATGGTGGTGGGGCTTATACCATCAATCTTGCAGCTGCAGATCCTTCAATTTATATTCCTGCTATTCCTTTTCCTGACGATCTTACTGTTCCAGAGGGATCTAGTGATGGTTCAACTTTAATTCCTCTTTCAGATTTTAATGATGGAACCTCCGATGTTAGAGTTGAAAGTTTAGCTCCCGAGGACATGGCCCTGGGGCAAATCGTTCCTTTCGAGATCATGATTACAGTTAATGGCGATATTACCCCTGAGAATGGCACAATAACCTTCGTAGTCGGCTGGAACACATTAACAACCAATGGAGGTGATTTTGGTTATGACGCCCGTGGAGATGATGTTGGCTACGGTGTATTAGGTGCATTCATAGATACTGGCGATGGCGCTTATACTGATGGTAGCATTCAAGCTACTGTCGATACTTATACCTGGTCATTAATAAACGACGAAATTATAGGGATCTTCACTGTAAGTGGTCTTGAAGATGGGGACGAAGTTGTTGTAGAAGCATGGTTGGTTTTAGATGATGATATCCCCGCCGGGATTGGAGGAAATGTTCAATCCCGTCTTATTGTTGCAGCCACCGGGTCTGATCAAACGATCAATGTCTCCAACAGTGGAACAATTACACTTGTTAATGGTGATGCGATCTCGACTGGTAATCAAACGGTACCGTTACTAAAACCAAGTAATTTCTTCAATGCTGATGTGGATTTGTCCGTTACCAAAACAGATGATATTGATCCAATTTTAGTTGGAGAAACGCTAACCTACGAAATAACAGCATTCAATGCTGGTCCCTCTGTTGCAAATGGTGTTGTTGTATATGATGAACTAGACCCAAATGTAACCTTTGTATTTGCTTCTGATGGTGGTTTTATCAACACAGATTCTGAAGATTTAATACCGAATGGAGCTGTACAATGGAACGTTGGTGCATTAGCACCTGGCGAATCAGTTTCTTATACAGTCACTGTAACCGTAAATAATGATGCACCGGCAACGGCAACTGGAGGAGTTAGTTTGTCGGGTTCAGCTGGTTCCAGTTGCACGGGCGATCTGGTGAACAAAGTGCATGTTACCACTATCAGCGATGATACGGACGACACAAACAATTCCTGGTGCGAGCCAACCGGTGTATTACCGCTTGTCGGTTTAGGCTGTGGAGCAACAGGCAGTCAAGTGTGTTGTCCCGATGACACTGATGGTACAATTGAGGTTACCTGGGCTGGCGGACTTGCTCCCTACACCCTAAAATTGTATCTAGATGGCGTAATATTAAATGATCAAACAATTACTGATGCTACCTCACCATATACTTTCACTGGTTTGGCAGTTGGCGATTACACATTTCAAGTAATACCTTCTCAAGGCGGTGATTGCAGTCGTGCAATCAGTATTACCGTGGACGGAACTGCTCCGGTAATCACATGTCCGGTAGATGTGATCCTTGAATGTGACGAAAGCACTGCCCCTAGTAACACCGGAACAGCTACAGCAGTTGATAACTGCGACCCAACACCAACACCAACAATTACATACACCGACAATCAAATTGCCGGAACATGCTCAGAGACCTACACCATTGAGAGAACCTGGACGGCAACAGACTGCGGTGGAAATGCATCGAGTTGTGTTCAGACAATAACTGTTCAGGATACCGAAGCCCCAGTATTGTCAGGAGTTCCTGCTGAAGTAACTGTGGAATGCGATGCCGTTCCGGCAGCAGCTTCACCAACAGCTTCAGATAACTGCGATCCTGACCCGGTAATTACTCTTGACGAAACAAGTACGCAAACCGACGATGGAAGCTGTACAGACCAGAGCTACACAATAACTCGTGTTTGGACTGCTACCGACAACTGCGGCAACAGCAGTAGCCAGACTCAGGTGATTACTGTGGAAGATAATACTGCCCCGGTACTCGCAAATGTTCCTGCTGATGCAAATAACTTGCCCTCCGCTAACGGTTGTCAATTGCGGTGACGTCACAAGTCCAAATGGAACTGGCTTTGCAACAGCTACAGACAATTGTGATGCTAATGTGGTTATTACTTATGTGGATGCTACAAGTACAACACCTGGTTGCGACACAGAAACGATTACCCGTACTTGGACAGCTACCGATGATTGTGGCAATACCAGCACTTGTGATCAGGAAATTCTGGTGGCATCCATTAATATCGTAAAAACGTTTGCAGATGACGAGGTGATAGCAGGTGGTGCAGCCAGCTCTTTTACTCTGGTTGTAACCAATGATGGTTCTGCACCGTTGAGTAATATTGAAATCTATGACGAAGTTGATGACCGCCTTACTGTGACAGGTGTTTCCGGTACCGATGGCACAGATGCCGATACCGATGGGGATGCTCAAATGGTTGAATGGCTAATTGAGTCACTGACTCCGGGCACTTCAGCAACTATTACTGTTGACTTCGAGGTTGCTTCTGATGTTGAAGAGGCAAATGGAGTTGGTGGATTAAATGGTAAAAGAAACGTTCCTAACGATGCATGGGTAAATGCTGAAGCAACCGACGACACCGGTATTAAGGTCGTAGACAGCGATTACGACGATATTGACATTAAGGTGATAATCGACCTATCGATTGAGAAGGAATTCGATCCGGCGGTGATACAGGCACCGCAAGGTACATTCCAGAAGTTTACCCTGGTAGTGAGCAATGAAGGCCCATCTGACGCGGTAGATGTTTCGGTGAAAGATACCGTACATACTTCACTTGAAATTACCAGTGTTAGTGTGACTCCTGATGACGGTGGTACTGGCACATGGGATGGTCCTCACCTGGATTGTACATTACAAATTCCGGCTGGTAAGTCAGACACGATCGAGGTTACCTATCTAACAGCACCTTTCTTAGATGACGTTACGCCTTACGGGACAGGTGCCGGTGACGACTTTTACTTTGTCTTCGTAAACGGTAGCGTTCTCGAAGGATCAACTGATGGTGATGGCGTATTTCTGAATGGTGTAAATATCACGGATCAAGTAACAATAATTACCAGTCTTACCCGAAATGACATCATTTTTGACCCACCAGGGGATGATCCGGCATTCGAGATGCATCTCTCCTGCTCCGATCCTTTCACAGGCGGTTGGGGACAATCAGCCGGACCGGTTGAAGGTGTCGACGACAACTGGCAGATTGCGTTCTTCACGATCGCCCGCTTCAATGCTAATGGCTACATAAAATCGTGTGGTAACGTGACCGTTGAATATGAGATACCTAACACAGGATACGCATCCGGTGAGGATTCCGAAGGAACGCAAACAGACTCTGATGATGCAAGAGTAACCGTTGGTCCTGGTATAACATTAACTGATTTGACAACCCTTGGTAAGCGGCTTACCGCCAGGTTAACTAATATGACAGGCCACAATAAAGTGATTGATGAAGTCACGATTAAGTGGCCTGCAAGTAACGGCAACCTGATTAAGGTCTGGCTGGTCACTGGTAATATTACCGAAGTTATCTGGGAAGGAAATGATTATTCACAAGATGCCATTCTCAATTCGGATGGTGAGGGGGTTTGGTATGGCAGTACACTTCTAACAGGTGAAGCCATCCTGCGTTTCGACTTCGTTAACAAAGTCGCGTCCTCCGGTTACGTCATTCGCGTCTGGTTCGAGGACGGCACGTGGTTGGATATACACGATGTGGGTGACCAACCTACTGCTCCGGATCCGGGTGAAGAAGTTCAGCTTATTTGTCCAACTAAAACACGAGTTGCATGTGCAGACCTTTCTGATGCATGGCCAGCATGGGTGAATTCAGCTTATTACACAGGTGAAGGAGATTATACGATTAAAACAGTTCCAGAAGAAGCGCCGGAATGTGGCACAACAACAACTGTTATATTTAATCTTTATGTTGAAGGTGATGAAGTTGGCGAACCGGTAGCTTCCTGTACTTCTGATTTCACAGTGAAAGCAGAAAAATCAGCTGAAATTACAACAGAAGTTGAAGAATTCGAGTATACCGACCTTAAGGTTTACCCGAATCCATTTAGCGAAGAAGTACGTTTCGAATTTGTTTCGCCAATAGCAACCCAGGCTAAAATTGATATTTACAATATGGCAGGGCAAATGGTGCAAACCGTATTCGATGGTTTTGTGGAAAAAAACACCACTTATAATGCTGAGTTTAAACCTGAAGAACAGGTAAGCGGCGTATACTTCTACCGTATGAAGTTAGGTAACGTAATCCATAATGGTAAACTGGTTTATAAAAAAGATTAATTTAACCAGAACGTAATACAAAGCGTACTCTGCAAATGTGGAGTACGCTTTTTGTGTGCTAATATGCTACATTTTCAATTATTGGCAGCAAATCATTTCTAAAAACGCATCTACTCTGCTGTGCCTTTTGAAGAACAGATTTTTGACATTACAAATTATCTCGGCGAAAAAAATCTGCCAATCAATACATTATTGCAGACACCGGTGAAATTATTGGAATAATTGCATATAATGTCGGAACCATACCTTTTTCTTTTTATCAGGACTGGATGCCTAAAGATTCAGAAGGTAAAATAAAATTACTGGTATCAACTCACTTAACAAACACTCGACGGTTATCAATGATTTTATGGTAAAAAGAGAACCTGGCGACTTTATTATACACGTAGCAAAATATAATTGCCGGATTCTTTTTTGCCTGAAAATTCTTTCATCTCTGGCCATTAAAATTGTTTGTTTGTAGTGGTATAGTATGAAAGCCGCACGTATTTTAATATCCTTGAGGATGTAATATTACATGCTCGTTTCAACTAGTTTCCCGCACATATTTATACAAATCAGAAACTTAATTCAATTTTTTGCACTAATTTTAATTCGATTTCAACAAATAACTAAAACCAATAAACCATGAATAACCGTTTTTTCATACCCATACTATTTGTAGTTTGTATTTTTATTGCAACTGGCTTGAATGCTCAGGATCGAAGTATTCAGGGCAAAGTAACCACTTTCGAAAACCTACCTTTATCCGGTGTGGAAGTTCAGGTAAAAAGTACCGGGCAGGTAGTTAAAACAGATACCCTTGGGCGGTTTTCGGTTGCTTGTAATAATAAAGATAAATTAAGTTTTTTCGCCCATGGATTTAATAAGCAAAACGTTAAACTAAAAGAAAACACAAAGTTTGTTGCGGTTAATTTACACCTTAAACCGGGCGAAGAAGGAAAATCACTGGCCATTGGTTATGGGCATGTACAGGATGAAGATAAACTGAATGCAATTTCAAGTTTACGAGACGACCATGATAATTTCTCGAAATATACAGATATGTATGAACTGATAAGAGGAAAGTTTTCGGGCGTTCAGGTGATTGGCGATGAAGTAATAATCCGCGGGAATAATACGATGGGTGGCAGCAATGCTGCATTAATTGTAGTGGATGGAATTGAGCGGGAAGGAAGTATATTGGGAATGCTCCCTCCACATACGGTAAAAAGTATCGATATTTTAAAAGATGGAGGGTCTGCTATTTATGGAGCAAGGGGAGCAAACGGAGTCGTTCTCATCGAAACAAAAAGCGGCGAAGAGGATAAATAGTTGGGGGAAACCAAGATCAATTTTTTTAATTTTTTTCCCTTTAAAATGCCGCTAACGAAAATTTGAAATAATCATTCCCGTTTAACCGGTTTTGAAAATTAAATTAACCAGAAAATCAGAAACACCTCACAAACCTTACTCACAGACAACTAACAACTTGTATTCTTCTAAGAATTGCAGAAATCAGCGGTTGAAAACATGCAGAATTACACCATAATTCTCACGCAATATTCATGAATAAACTTCTTGTAATCTAATTTGTTTATTCAACTTTAAACAGAAACAATGAACAATTTTTGGAACGACAGATACAGCGCAACAGCATATGCCTACGGTGAAGCGCCAAACGATTTTTTGAAAAAGGAATTGCCTCAACTCCCCCCGGGCAAAGTACTGTTCCCGGCAGAAGGCGAAGGAAGAAATGCAGTTTTCGCCGCAACATTAGGATGGGAAGTCACAGCTTTTGATCCAAGTATTGAAGGAAAAAGAAAAGCACTGCTCTTAGCTGTTAAACATAATACTTCTATCCATTACCAGGTAACTGATTATGAAAATGCCGATTTTGAAAATGAGTATTTTGATTGTATTTGTTTGACATATGCCCATATGCCGGAACATATGCGTAATAAAGTACACCAAAAATTAGCGTCGTATTTAAAACCCGGAGGCACATTAATTCTTGAAGGTTTTTCGAAAGAACAAATTAACAGAAATACAGGAGGCCCTAAAGATATCAGTTTCTTATTCGATGAAAAAGAATTAGAAAATGACTTTAAATATTTCAGTTCAGTATCAACACATAAAGCCGATATCGAATTGGATGAAGGTCTTTACCACCGTGGTCTTGCGTCAATTATCAGGCTTAAAGGCGTTAAGTAGCGGCCTCAATTTTCCACACTATTTATAAACCACCAAATAAAACTCCTGGACAGAAAGTTAAACAATTTGGTCTGTTTAAACGTATAGTATTTACAATCAGAACTTTCTACTGAGCAAATTGAATCGTTTTTTGGAAATATATTTTTACGAACGAACCAAAAGTTTTAATTTTACCTAAAAATAAGAAAGAGGAAGAAAAAAGAGTTTCAATTTTTTGTTTACAAGCAGGTATTTATTTATACTTGCACACGATTTCAAAAGAAAATCACCCTCCTCGTCAATTGTTCCAAGAATTTTTTCAACAATTATTAATCGAGAAAAGTTATAACAATAATATAATGTATGATATTTTAGAACTGAACAAGAAACTTGTTCCTGAATTAAAAGAGATCGCTAAAGAGCTCAATATTAAACGTGTAGAATCCTACAAGAAACAGGATCTTATTTATAAAATTTTAGATACCCAGGCTGTTCTTGAAGCTGAAAACAAAGGCAAAAAGAATGCTCCTAAAGACGAAAAAGGAGAAGCCGGTAATCGTAAAAATCAATCCGACAGAAACACTTCTGATGACGATGAACCGCGCCGTTCCAAACGTCCTCGCCAAAGAGTGGAGACGGTAAAACGCGAAAAAGTTGGCTCAGGTCCCAGAAAAAAACAAAGCGACAAAATTGACGATAAAGTTCAAACGCGTCAGGACCAGATAAAAGCCATAATAAAAGGTTTTACAAAGGAAAAAACAGCTGCGGCGCCAAAGCAACAAGATATTGAAGCAGCGGCCAAACCTGAAGAAACAAAAACAGCTCCTCAGCAACAACAGCAAAAACCACCAACGCAAGAAATACAGCAAGAGCAACAAGCTCAGGAAAAACAGCAAGAACAGCAAAAACCCGAAGTTAAAGTTCAACAAAACAAAGAGCAGCAACATCGTGGAGGCCAGCAAAGGCATCAACAAAGTCAGCAAAATCAGCAAAGACAAAATACCGGCGGAAAAGACGACCGTCAGAAACAACAAAACAGAAGCCAGCAGCAAGGCCAGCAACAGCAGGGTCAGCAGCAGGGAAATCGCCAGAAACAGCGTCAATTCGAGTTTGAAGGTATTATTACCAACACCGGCGTACTCGAGATTTTGGCCGATGGTTACGGGTTCTTACGTTCATCGGATTACAATTATCTGAACTCGCCCGACGATATTTATGTATCGCAGTCGCAGATTAAACTTTTTGGTTTAAAAACCGGCGATACCGTAAAAGGAACAGTTCGCCCGCCAAAAGAAGGTGAAAAATATTTCCCATTGATTAAAGTGTTAGAGATTAACGGACGCAGCCCGGAGTTTATTCGCGACCGCGTACCTTTCGATCACCTCACTCCTTTATTCCCTGATGAGAAATTCAACCTCACCGGAAATGGCCACGATAATATTTCAACACGTGTGGTTGATATGTTTGCGCCAATTGGTAAAGGACAACGTGGTTTGATTGTTGCCCAGCCAAAAACCGGTAAAACCGTATTGCTGAAAGAAATTGCCAACGCCATTGCAGCCAACCACCCCGAGGTTTACATGATCGTGTTACTGATCGACGAACGTCCGGAAGAGGTTACCGATATGGCACGCAGCGTACATGCCGAAGTTATTGCATCAACTTTTGATGAGCCGGCTGACAAACACGTAAAAGTGGCCAACATTGTACTGGAAAAAGCAAAACGTTTAACCGAATGTGGACACGATGTGGTTATCCTGTTAGACTCGATTACACGTTTGGCACGTGCTTACAACACCGTTCAGCCAGCATCGGGTAAAGTACTTTCGGGTGGTGTTGATGCTAATGCGCTGCATAAACCAAAACGTTTCTTTGGTGCGGCACGAAACATTGAAGAAGGTGGTTCATTAACGATTATGGCTACGGCACTTACCGAAACCGGATCGAAAATGGACGAAGTTATTTTTGAAGAGTTTAAAGGTACCGGTAACATGGAACTGCAACTCGACCGGAAATTGTCGAACAAACGTATTTTCCCTTCTGTGGATATTCCAACATCGAGTACCCGTCGCGAAGACCTTTTATTCTCGAAAGAAGTTCTCGACAAACTGTGGATCTTACGCAACTACCTTGGCGATATGAACGCCCTGGAAGCAATGGAGTTTATGAAAACACGCTTGATGCGTGCGGCAAGTATCGAAGAATTCCTGGCATCGATGAACGATGGATAGTAAATAAATACAACAACATAAAAAAAGCAGGTTCGGTTTCGGACCTGCTTTTTTGTTGCCTGAAAGCCTGGGATAAGGATGTCATCTTTTAAAAAGGTGACATCCTATTTTAATCCCTTATTAAAATTAAAAGTATTCGATGGTTGAATTTGCTCCGATCGCAGAATACGGCTTTTTACGGTTTTAGCCCGGTGTTTTGAAACCGGCTCGTAACTTAAATCAATTAAAAAACGGTGGAAGCCATTATTTTTCAATTTGTTTTTCGATTGCGAAATGGAAACCGGAACCTGCGGAACAATTGAGGTAATTCCATTTCGGCGGAAGCGCTGCAACTTAATGTTCATATCATCTAACAGCTCATCATTTCCATCTTTCATGGCTATTGGCATGCGTGAATGGAACAATTCGGGGTGGAAATAAACCGGCACAATTCCGTCTTTGTGCGACAGTGAAAACAGCGTTTCAAAATCAATTTCCTGCGGATACGAGAACAGGCTCACTCCTTCGTTTTTGATAAAACAGGCGGCAGCATCATTAAAAACATACACATTTTCGTTGGCAATAATACGGCACTTTGGCGGAATCAGGTCCAGTTGCGAAATATGACTGACAACAAAGTTTCGTAATCCACATTTTACCATTTTGGCAATCAGCTCGCGATAAAACTGCAAAGCATCCTGCTGAATAAACTTCGGCAGTTCGATGTAAATTTTCTCCCTGAATTTTTGAATAAACGGCACCTCCGGATCGAAGCGGCTCCAGGTAATTTTAGAAAAAGCCAAAAACAAACCTTCCATTTCATTCAGGTTCATCTTTTTTAGCCATTCCATGGAGTTTACGCGAAAATAAAACTCTTCATTGCGACCATTTTCCCGGCCTTTTAATGCACTCAGAATCTTTTGTTTGTTTCCGTAATTCAATTGTTTAAAATGAGCAGTTGTGTCTTCCAGTTTCGATGGGAACTTCACATCGCTAATCCCCGCCAAATAAACCTCGCTGTTGGGTTTTACCTGCTTTCCGCCCGAATGAATTTTAAACAAACCATTCTCTTCGGCTACTTCGCGCACCTTTACCGTTTCCTGCTTTTCGGTGCCCGGAATATGAAAACGCAAACGGAAGCCCGGCTCAATAGTCATTTGCGAGCTTAACCAAATATTCTGCCCTTTTATTTGCTCAACTTTGCCGAGAAAAACACCGGCAACCGTTTTTTCTGAAATGGCCTTATTTACATCTTTTCCCATAAAATAGGCCGTTTTCTCACGCCCAAAATCAAGCGACAAAAGCTCTTTGGCTTTTTCAATTTGATTGGGTTCGTCGAGTGCAGTTCGGTAGGCTTGTGCCACTCGGTAAGTGTATTCGCCCGATTTCATACGGCCCTCAACTTTTAAACTGTTTACTCCCATTTTTGCAAAACGGTTAACCAAATCAATTTGCTGGTTATCTTTTAAGTTAAAGAGATACTGATGCGTATTTTGAGCCGTGTAAGTGCGTCGGCAAGGTTGGGTACACAATCCGCGGTTGGCTCCCCTGCCCCCGGCATAACTGCTGTAAAGACACATGCCCGAGAAAGAATAACACAGCGCACCATGAATAAAAACTTCGGTTTCCACCTTACTCTTTTTGCAAATTTTGCTGAGTTCGTGCAAAGTGAGTTCGCGGGCCAGAACCACTCGTTCTATCCCCTTTTTATGTGCATAATTGGCTCCGGTTGAATTATGAATGGCCATTTGTGTGCTGGCGTGCAACACCAAATTGGGGAAATAGGTTCGAGCAATATAAAAAACGCCCCAATCCTGAATGATCACTCCATTAACACCAACCTGGTTCAAAAAATTCAGGTAATCGAGCAATTCCGGGATTTCATTGTTTTTTATTACCGTATTTAAGGTAATGTAAACCAGAATGTTCTTCTTTTTGGCTTCTTTTAATATGGTGCCAAGCTGCCCGTTGGTAAAATTTTTTGCCCTTCCGCGGGCGTTAAATTGTTTTAATCCCAGGAAAATTGCATCGGCTCCACCACGCAAAGCGGCATAAAACGATTCTGGATTTCCAACTGGTAAAAGAAGTTCTGGTTTTTGCATAATCTATTTTCGTGCAAAATTAGCAATAATAAATTTTAACTATCTCAAATTAATTAACACTTTTGAGTATATAAACTTCAGAAATGAAAACAATTGGAAATGAATAACATCACTGATAACCCAAAAAAATTATTAGCCATGCAAAAGTACATTTCGTTGTTCGTCATATTACTGTTTTCTTGTACAGGACTTTTTGCGCAAAATATTTATGATATCCGAAATGCAATCGATTTTTTCGAATCGAACAGAATGCAAAAAGGAGAATATAGGCATATTCTCACCGAAAGCGATATTGAAGGTTCGCCCTATTTTAACGATGAATTTATAAAAGGAACCATTTTCACCTACCAGAAAATTCAGTATAACGATATTCCGTTACGTTACAATATTTATAACGACGAAATGGAATTTCAAACACCCAACAACCAGGTTCTGGCCATAGCAGCACCAGAAATTGTGGATAAAGCAGTGCTCGGAGAAAATACTTTTTCAAACATCCCTTATGCGCTTGGCAACAAAGTAAAACGTGCGTATTTTATACTTTTAACCGAAGGTAAGCTTAGTTTATACGCACGCCCTGAAGTGCTCTACAAAAAACCGAAAAAAGCCGCTGCATACAGTGAACCTGAACCTGCAAAATTTGAAAAACGTCCTGATACTTACTACCTGCGATTAAATCAGCAAGCTGCAGTAAGAATTGAATCGAAAAAGGATTTACAGAATTTCTTCACCGATCATCAAAATAAAATGGAAAGTTTTATAAAGAAGAATAAAATAAAACCCGGTAAGGCCGACAAGATGATGGAGCTGGTTGAATATTATAATTCGTTGTAGCCGGATGATGGATGCCCAGATACTGGATGCTGGATACTGGATACCGGATGCTCGTCAATCGCGACTATTTCCTTAAACCACTTTCAGCTCCTTATTAAATCATAGCTCCATAATTTTTATCTAAAAAGCTCCTACTAAACACCTTGATAAAAAAAATCGCAAAAACATTTCGCAAAAACTATCCGAAAAACAAAAAATATTTTCGTAACGTATGCAACATTGATATATTGCCATCGTCATTGAATCAGAAAAATAAAAGATTGAATACACTTTATAAAAATATTCATCAGGAGATCATCGATCAGTGCAGGGAAGGAAGCCAGAAGGCGCAATTCCAGCTATACAAGCTTTATTACAAAGCCATGTTCAACGTAAGCCTGCGGATCGTAAATGACCAGATGGAAGCCGAAGATGTAATACAGGAGGCCTTTTTAAGTGCATTTAAAAAGATTGACACCTACAAAGGCGAAGTAAGCTTCGGTGCATGGTTAAAGCGTATTGTTGTAAACCGTTCATTGGATTGTTTAAAGAAACGAAAAGTACAATTTGAGGCGATAAACGAACGTACCACAGAAATTGCCGAAAGCCGCATGGATACACGAGAACTGGACGCCCGGGTGTTAAAACAGTCGATACAGGAACTTTCTGATGGCTACCGGGTGGTATTAAGTCTGTACCTGATTGAAGGTTACGACCACGAAGAGATCAGCCAGATTTTGGGCATTTCGAATTCAGCCTCGAGAACCCAGCTGCTGAGAGCGAAAAATAAGTTACGAGAAATATTGAAAGGGAAGGAAATATTTTCATACAATTAAGATTATGGAAAAAAGAGATGACATAGAAAAACTGATACTGGATAACATTGAAACGTTAAACGATAACGAACCAATGGAAGGCCACTTTGCACGATTTGAGGCAAAACTTAATGCACAACATAAAAAGAAAAGAACGATAAATCTGAATATTATTCTGAAAGTTGCTGCCGCCGTTGTATTTGTATTTTTGGCAACCAACCAGGCGTTTATCTATTTTTCGCCTGATAACCAGAGAATTTTTAATTCGAAAACAGAATCGGCAAGCCTTACTCTTGCATCTGTTTCGCCCGAATACCAGGAAGTTGAATATTATTACACCAGCTCGATTAACACCGGTATGGAGCAGTGGAACAAATGGATTGAAGAAGGTTTGATTTCGGAAGACGAACAAACTATGATGAACAATGAGTTGGCCGAGTTTGAAACACTTTACCAAAACCTGCAGAAGGATTTAGCAGCCAACCCAAACGATGAACGCGTAATAAACGCCATGTTAGAATATTATCAGGCTAAGCTTAGTGTTATATACATAATCATTACCAAATTAGAAGAAGTACAACAGAAAACACAAGAATTTGAACAGGAAACAACGGCCATGTAATGCACAGTAAATTGGATGGAAAGAATTAGTAGTAAAAATTAAAACCAGAATAAAATGAAGGCATTAAAAAGAATTGCAGCACTGTTAACCATCGGCGTTTTAGTAGCCGGAACAACAGTATTTGCTGAAGAAAAAACAAAAGAGTACCATGAATCATGGTTAAACAACGAGGTATCATCGCTGGAAATCGACAACCGTTTTGGCGAAGTGAAAATCAATAATTCGGCTGGCGACTCGGTAGTTATTCATGTAACCATTACTGTTGATGCGCCTAACGAGAACAAAGCCGATGATTTGCTGGATATGCTGGAAGTGTATATCCGAAAAACCGGAAGTGCTGTAAAAGCGGTTACCGAAATTGAAAATAACTTTAAAAGTAACCGAAGTTTTAGTATCGATTACGAAGTGAATATTCCGTCGGACAAAGACCTGAAAATTAACAACAAGTATGGCAACACCATCGTTGCCCGACTTACCGGAAACGGCGATTTCACGTGTAAATACGGTAACTTTACCGCTTACGAACTAACTACACCCGAAAGTGGTTCACTCCGTTTATCACTGGCCTACGGAAATGCAAATATTGGCGAGGTTTCGCACATGGATGTTGACGTAAGTTACTCGCCGCTTGATATTGAAGAAGCCACTTCGTTAAATATCGAATCGAAATATTCGAATATCAGCGTTGAAGAGTGTAAGTCGGTGATTATTGAATCGAAATACGACAAATTTAAATTTGAAGAACTGGAATCGCTCGTTGCAGAAATTAAGTACACCAATATAAAAATTGGAGAATTGGCCAAAAGCTTAAAAGTTGAATCGGGTTACGGAGGTATTAAGGTTGATGAAGTTGGAGCAAACTTCGAGTTTATCAACATTACCAACAGCTACGGCCAGATTTCACTGGGACTCGACGATGCCAGTTATTCTATCGATGCCAGCTGCGATTACTGCGGCATTTCCTATCCTGAAGATGAATTTACAGGAAACCGTATTAAAGATAACCACAAAAACACAGTTGTTGGAAAAATAGGTTCGGGAGAGGGCGGAAAAGTTACAGTTGTAAGCCGCTACGGCGATATTCAACTGGATGAATAACAGTTGAACTATTTTGTATAGATTATCAAAAAAACCGTTGGCAATCCTTTTGTCAGCGGTTTTTTATGCCCGCAAAATAGCCCAACTTGTACAAATCGAAAATCAATAACGATGGACGAGGCCCTTTCAAATTCGCTTCCATTTTTTCGCGGTACTTTCTGAATAGCCGCCCGATTGTTCGTGATGGAATAATAAATGTTACCCGTTTATATTTCTGCAAAAAGTTTACCTGGCGGTAAAACATCCTGTCGCCATCAAGCAGCTCCTCTCCTATCTTTTTCAAATTCTCAAGCGCCATACAACTCTTTTTCAAAAATGCCTGTGCACTTTCAAGGCCGGTATGTTCCAGCGCATTATCGATATGAAAAATCTCTACACCGGCACAAAACAAGTCGTATCCCAGCAAGGTATCTTCGTGTCCGTATTCGCGCAACTCTTCCCTAAAATGCACCCGGTTAAAAAGTTCCTTCGCAATAAAAAAGTTGTTAGAGGTTATAATAAATCCTTTGCTGCCGTTACGAACTGCTGCCGTTACCGCCTCACGTTTCGTTCCGTAAGTCCAGCGAAACAGTTTTTCCGCATCAGCCGGCTTTTGTTTCGCATAAGCCGTTCCTCCGCACAACACCCGGTTTTCGTTCCGGTTTTCCAGATAGTATTTTAAATAGTTCGGGCTGATAATTTTCGAATCGGCATCAATAAACAGCAACCAGTCAAATACCGATTCGGCTCCCATTTTATTACGAACACCGGCTCTGCCCAGGTTTTTCTCCATCTCGCGATACACAACATTGGGTTTGTTTTTCACAATGCGGTTCAGCGATTTAAAAATCTCATCCGAGCCATCATCATATACCCTGATCTCAAAATCAATGTTCAACTTTGTTGCCTGTTGGTGAAGCTCGTCAACCAAATTCACCACTTCAATGTTATATACCGGGATATTTACCGAAAGCATAGTTTCTGTTTACAGGGTTTGAATTTACAATATTTCAAGATCAAAACAATTTTTCTTTAAACAAGCCATTTCGTGTAATTATCCTATTTTTAAGTCATTATTTAAAAATGCTTATGCCACGATTCGTATTTCTCTTATTCCTGTTTTTTAGTTCCCAGCTTAGCGCGCAACACTATAACATTGAGGTGCAGCTTAATGGCGCTCCGAACAAAACAGTACAGCTGGCCTACCATTACCTCGACAAAATATATGCTGCCAACACCGCAAAACTTGATGCGAACGGGCATGGCGCATTTACCGGCGACAGTCTCTTAACGCAAGGATTGTATAAAATTCTGGTGGATAAAGACCACCATTTTGATTTTCTGTTGGGGGCTGATCAGGATTTTAAATTAAGCAATTCAACATTTGCAGGTAAGGATGCGAAAATAGAAGGCGCAGCCGAATCGGAAGCTTTTGTCGATTACATGAATTTTCTGGCCGACCTGCAGCAACAAAGTGCCTCGTTAAACAAAGCCTACCAAAATGCCAATGCCACAGAAAAAGCGGAAATAGCCCAACAACGTGAGGCACTGAACGACGAAATGCACGATTACTGGGCGATGGTGGAGAAAAAGTACCCCAACTCATTTCTCAATAAATTTTTAACTGCTAATTACGTTCCTAAACTCGACCAGTCAACCTTACCAAAAGAAATCCAGGAGAATGATTCTTTGCTGTTATTGGCTCAATTCAACTATCAGAAAGAACATTATTGGGATTATTTTGATTATACCGACGAACGTTACCTGTTCACACCTTTTTTACAAAACCAAACTTGAAACCTGGTTTAATAAAGTTTTATACCCTGCTTATGATTCCGTAAAACCATACGTTTATCAATTTATTGAAGATGTAAAACCCAATAAACGCTTGTTTCAGTTTGCCACTTCTTTCTTTCTGAATAGCAGCATTAACAGCAACATTATGGGCATGGACGCCCTGTTTGTAGATATTGCCCGCGATTATTATTTAAGTGGCGAAGCTTTTTGGGCATCAGAAGAATCGATGGAGGCTATTCGCGAAAATGTACTTTTTATGCAAGATAACCTTATCGGTAAAACTGCTCCCGATCTCACGCTGGAAACTTACGATGGTGAATTTGTCAACCTGCACCAAATTGATTCGAAATTAACCGCAGTTCTGATTTACGAGCCCAATTGTTCGCATTGTAAAGTTTTTGTTCCTGAATTTTACAAAGAAGTTTACCTGCCCAACAAAGACAAAGGACTGACAGTGTATGCCATTTACTCGATGGATGACAAGAGCGAATGGACTGAGTTTTTAGCCAAACACAACATGTTCGACTGGATAAATGTTTGGGATCCGCAACACACTTCGCGCTTCAAAATTAAATACGACGCCCGAAAAACGCCTGGCGTTTACCTGCTCGACGAACATAAAAAAATCATCGGTAAAAAACTGACTGTCGAACAGTTAGAAGAAATTGTTCCCCGGGAATTGAACTAAGCGTAGCTAAACCTGTTATCCTGAATAACAAAATACGGAAATATGAATGAACAATTCAGCAAAGAAGATATTTTAAAGCGACAGTACGACTGGGGTAACGGAATTATTCGCATCGGTAAAATTTACACCGCGAAAGGCGATTATGTAAAAGCGGCCAAAGAGCACATTGACGACTTGTATGGTTACGGTGAAAGCAAAGTACTTTTTAAGCCTACAAAAGCTACCGATCCGCAGTTCAGGGCAAGTAAAGAAGAAGCTCTTTCGTACTTTGTTGGAGGAAACAACGAATTTCCCGAAGACCAGGGATTTGCGCTTCAGCCCTGGGAAAAAGTGCGTTTTGAAGTACACGGTTTTATTGCCAATTTTAAACAGGCTATAATTATGGGAAACTACTTCTTTATTGATGCCAATGGTGGGGAAACAAAGGTCGAATACACGATGGGATTCTTCAGGGCTGCCGACAACTCGTTAAAGCTTAATCTTCACCACTCATCATTTCCTTTTAAGCCTGAATAAGATACCTTTTTAAGCATAACGAATGAACAGTTACCCATGACACTGATTGGAAATGTTATTGTAACTTTTAACAACTAAAATCCAGATCATGCGAAAAGCTGCTGGATTTCTGTTCGGTGCTTATTTACGGTACAAATGAGATTTTGCGGGTAACATACGAATCACCGTAAGGAAGACGCACAAAATAAACACCGGCAGTGTTTCCTTGCAGATTGAGTTTTATACGGAAATTATCGGTCTTTATTACTGAAGTTTTTATTTCCTGCCCGATTAGGTTATACACCACAACACTCTCCGGATCAATTTCTTTATCCGATTCCAGGTTTAGTTCGCCTGCCGTAGGATTTGGATACACCAAAACGTTTTTGGGTTGCTCCACGGTTGGTGTATCTGTTAACAAGCTGTAATTACAGGCAACCAGCTCCATCACATTAACCATAGCATGGTTTTGGGCATTCAGCGAAGTGAAACTTTCCCAGCTACCGTTTTGACGTACATAAAGGTGGTTCTCTGCATCTTCATATTCGCGTAACGATTGATAGACCGCAAAGGTATCGGCAGCATTAACGTCACTCAATTCAAAACCTACGTAAAAATCACCTGAAGGCTCAACCATCTGATCGAAACCTACAAAGTTCATGGCATCTTCAGCCCAGTTATCAATAATTACCTCTTTACTGTACAGCAGATTATCGGGATAAGTACCGCCATCGTACACTTTAACGGTTATGCGGCTATTGTTTTTATTGGTTACCAGTTTCCCAACACCAAACGAAACGCCATCCAGAATTTCATCACCGTTTATAGAAAAACGTTCTACGATTTCCGTTATTCCTAACGAATTGGTTCCGCCCCAATACCCTTCTATTGTGCCTGAAACGGTTAAGGCAATATTTGCATGCTCATCCGTATCGGTTAAATTTGTAAAAGCGTTACACAAATCCTCGTTGGTATTAAATTGTTTTCCGTTTAATTCTAAAGCACCTGTGCCCTTGGGGTCAAGCCAATGTTTTAGTTGCTTTGTTGAGTCGGAGCTATAATCCCATTGCATTGCAAAACGGGCAAAATAATCGTTCACCGGGTTACCGCAAAACGCAGCCCCTCCCGACAACGTGCCAATTACCTGTTCTTCCATATTAAACAAAGCACCACCCGATGAACCTACTTCTGTAACACCTCCGTCCCATCGCAATATATTGAACGATCCGTTTTTTGGATTTTTAACCGACGATGAAGTAAATGTTGCGTATTCCGGGGCGTCGTTGTCAAACGAGATCTTCTTAATATCTCCCTGTGGATGATGGATACTTACCGAGGAATCGGGTACTCCCGGCGATCGGTCCCACCCCGCATAATATGGTCTGAAATCAGGTGGTGGCAAATCGTCTAATTCTACCAGTGCAAAATCCAGACTATCGTAATGGGCTTTCATAATCGCTCCTGAGAGCGAATGAATCGGGTCGCCATCCAAAGGGGCGCAATACGGGCTTTCGTAATTGAAAGTATAAACCGTGGTTTTGGCATATTCCCATTTATCGTAACAATGCGATGCCGACAAAACATAAGGCTTTTTGTTTTCAGCAGTATTATTAAGCAATGTTCCGGTACATACTTCCCTGCCATCAACAATTAAACGAACCACAGCATCTTTTACCTCACTCCAGCGATCGCCGATTTGGCAGTTCACATCAATATTACAGTCACCGGCTGTTTTCCCCTGAATCGGCCGTCTGTCAAACTTTAAAATTCCCATAAAATCGTGGTTCACGCGGGTAATCGTAAAATCATCCGGTGTTCCTTCTTCTTCGGGAACTTCGTACTGCACGGTAATTTTATCGCCGGCAACCGGTGCAACCGCAAATTTTTGCGAAGGTTTATTGTTTCGCGCGGTAAAAGCGCCAAGGTATTGGTTATTCTCTTCGTTGTAAATAAACAAACGCGCTTTGTTATTTAACTGAAAATCATCGAAAATAAGGTTGAGCGAATAGGCATTATCCGAGGCAATGGTAATGCGCCAAACATTAAAACCTGCGTTTGTTGAATACCACACGCCTGAATTTGACGGGCGAAGATCAACATTAAAAGCATGCGCAAAAGTAAGTGCCTTTAACTGTGCATCAGTTATTTTGTTTGCATCCATCGCGGCCTTAACAACACTCTGCTTCAATACCGGCATATTTACAAACGCCCTGTCGGTACTTTTCAAAGTAACAACCTGCAAAGGAAACCCTCCCTCCGACAACTGTGCGCTTAGCGAGTTACACACAAAAATCAGTACAATCAAAACTGGAATATACAAACGCATTTTTAAATGGTTTTTGCAGGGTAAATAAAATAATTACCGCGAAAATTACGTATTTTTTAATCAATTCAAATCAATCACGTAACTTTTCAACAAAAACTCAAGTATTGTGTTTTATATTGCACATAAACGTAACTATTGTAAAATCTTTGATTAAACGTGAGACGAAATGCATACCAATAGTATGACGAAATCTCATTCGAAAACGCTGTCAACTGACGAATTAACTTAAAAAAATAAACAGATGAAAAAGTCATTATCAATTTTCGTTGCACTTTTTTTTGTTCTCAGTCTGGTTGCATTAGGCACCAACAAACCAACAAAAACGCCGGCTATGCCCGACGATGTGAAAGCGGTAATCCAGAATTCGTGTTTCGGATGCCACAATACCGATTCCAAAAATGAAGACGGAAAAAAGAGCTTGACTTCAACAAACTCGACAGCCTTTCGAAAATTAAAATGATTAGTACTTACAAAGAAATTGGTGAAGTACTTGAGAAAAATGAAATGCCGCCAAAAAAAATTCCTCGAAAGATTTCCGGACAAAGCTTTAAGCGACGATCATAAACAATTGTTATTGGATTGGTCGAAAAAAGAAGCCGAAGCCCTGGTAAAAGGAATGTAATATGCGCATAGTTGTTCGATCTTCACTAATTACATTGCTGCTTGCTTTTATCGTAATCCAGTTTTTTCAACCCGAGAAAAATAGCGAGGAAGTAAGCAGCAATCATATTTTTAAGCAGGTAGAAGTTCCTGAAAATATTCAAACGCTGCTAACAAATGCCTGTTTGGATTGCCACTCGAACCATACAAACTACTGGTGGTACAACCACATTGCGCCGGTTTCGTGGATGGTGGACAATCATATAACCGAAGGCAAATCGGAACTTAATTTTTCGGATTGGGGCACCATGGATATTTTTGAGAAGATTACCATACTGGAAGAAATTTGCCAGGAAGCGGAACGAAAATCCATGCCCTTAAAATCGTACCGTGCTATTCACCCACAAGCAAAATTAAGCGACCAACAAATTGCCGAACTTTGCGATTGGACTACCAAACTGGCCGAAGAATTACTGGCCAAAGCTGCCGGTGAATAATTTTTACCAAAACTTACATAAATATTATCTTTACCAAAAACCGACGAAATGAAGGTATTGGTAATGTATGTTGAAGAGTTTTCGTACCAGCCGGCACAGAAAAACCTTGAGGAAGTTGAAGAAATTACGGCGGGTGCACAATTTTCAGATTCGATATTAGCTTTTATCCAGGTGGAAGAAAGCGACGAAGAAAAAGATGTGAAAAGCCGGGAGAAAAAACTGGTGAATCACCTGAAATGGACTGCCCGAAAGAACAATTGCAAAAGTGTGATTCTTCACTCGTTTGCCCACCTTTCCGAATCGAAGGCATCGGTTGAATTTACCAAAGAATTGTTCGATCTGGCTGAAAAACGACTGCAAAACGCCGATTTCACTACTGCACAAACACCCTTTGGCTATTTCCTCGACCTGAATATTAAAGCACCCGGATTTTCATTGGCGCGTATTTGGGCAACGCTTTAGCGGCATTAAAAAGTAAATGAGTATTTGGGTTAAAGGCGGCAGTAGGCAAATGGCAATAGGCAAAAAGCCTCAACAGGGCGAAACTCAATAACTCCATGTAAGCTCCGGGATTATTGATATACAATTTAACAGTTTAGCAGTTTATCAATTTTACAATCTTCCTCAATCTTCCTCAATCTTCCTCAATCTAATATTCAATCTTCCATCAATCTTTATTTTAGCCGCTGCTGAATCATCTATCTTGTAGCAAGCTAACGAGGTATCAATATGGAATTTAGTTAAAAACGATGCAAGTATCGAAGTATTTACTCATTTATCCCGATACGCTCCGCTATCGGGATTAGTTCGACTATCAGATTACAGTTCGTTTCTCTCCTGCAATCTGGGTCTCACTGAATAAATTCAGTTATCTTTACCGAAAATTAGATTACATGAAATTCGAGGATTATTCCATATCCAACACCATAAAAACCAACCTGGAAAAAAAGGGATTCCGTCGTCCAACCGACATTCAGTTTAAGGCCATTCCGCCAGTGTTAAGGGGCGAAGATGTTTTGGCCATTGCCCAAACCGGAACCGGAAAAACGGCGGCTTTTGCCATTCCGGTAATTCATAATATTCAGCAGGCCAAGCTGAATCAACATATTCAGGGAATTAGTTGTTTGGTTATGGTTCCAACGCACGAGCTGGCCAAGCAAATCAACGAAGTGTTTGTTTCCATTTCAAAAAATACGGGGGTAAAAACCACTGTAATAATTGGTGGGGTTGATCAGGATCCTCAAATCGACCGCTTAAAAACCGGTACCGATGTTTTGGTTGCTACACCCGGTCGCTTGTTCGACTTGGTAAGCCAGGGACACTTAAAACTGCACGGGGTAAAAACACTGATTCTGGATGAAGCCGATCACATGCTCGATCTTGGTTTTATTAAAGATATTAACGACCTGATACGGTTTTTACCCGAAAAACGCCAGACCTTATTCTTCTCGGCAACCATCAATAAAAAGATTAAAAAGCTTGCCTATTCGCTGGTAAGCAAACCTATACGCATTCAGATATCGCCCAAAAACCCGGTGGCAAAAACCATCGAGCACCAGGTGGCATTTATCGAAATGGATGACAAAAGAGCTTTCCTGGAACGCCTTGTGGGAGAAAATCCGGAGGCAAAGATTCTGGCATTTGTACGAACAAAAGTACGTGCCGAGCGCGTGAAAAAAGCAATGGAACGTGTTGAAATTGAAAGCGACACCATTCACAGCGATAAAGAACAGGCAGAGCGCGACCAAACCATGCAACGATTTAAAAGCGGCGCGCTTAAATTACTTATCGCTACCGATGTAAGTGCCCGCGGAATTGATATCCCCAACGTTGATTTTGTGGTGAATTACGACCTGCCTGAAGTTGCCGAAAACTACGTTCACCGCGTAGGACGAACAGGGCGCGGCAACCAAAAAGGAAAAGCCGTTTCGTTTTGCAGTGAAGAAGAACGTGAAATTCTGGATGAAATTGAAAGCTTTTTAGGCAAAGACATTCATCGCCTTGAGATCGACAAAAACCTTTACAAAGAAACACTTGATTTTACCAAAGACACCGACTACAACTGGCAAAAGCTAATGCGCGAAAACGAGCGCGAATTAAAAGAGGTGAAAAAGAAGAAGAAAAAGAAAAAGTAAGTGCCATCACTTACTTTCTATTTCCCGCATGGCAATATTACGCAACTCGGCGCTTGTCATCCAGGTGCATATTCCAAACGGTTTTGAAAGCGAAACCTCCGGCCGGATATTCAGTTTGTGTCCGGCGTAATTGAAATCCACCAGCTTTTCATCGTCAATCCAGGCACGAATTGTGGTTTCGGTTACCTGTAGCCGAATGGTGTACCACACCTCCTTTTCAAAGTTCTTTAGTACCTGCGTTTCGTTCTCCGATGCATCAACACCATCAATACTGCTTAATCCAACAACAGGGCCGCCCCACCCTCCTACAATCAGAGAGCAAAAATCGTTGTTAACCGGGAAAGTCATTCCGCAAAAAAAGTCGTTACCAACCATTTTGCGGGCCTCCAGCTGTACTTCGTAATTTACTTTCGGGAACGTATCTGTCCAGGTAATTCCGCTGCAACCATCGCCGTAATTAATTACGATGCTTCCATCGGTAACCTTTACAGGCCCTTCGGTTCCGAACGATGTTATTTCCCAGTTATCCAGCGTATTTCCGTTGAATAAGGCCTGCCAGCCCTCGGGGATGTTCGGCGTATAGTTTTGATTACTGTTTTTTCTGGCCGTATTATTACAAGAAGTAAAAAGCGCTATAAAAGCCAGCATGAAACACACATAAATAAATCCAGATCGCATCATTTTTTGATTTAAAATTACGAAAGATGGCGCCTTTATCCAATCATAAAGAGCATTATCATTACAGGGCTCGAAAATAAATATCTCGATGACCGAAAACGGCGATCCGTACGAAAATGCAATAGCAGAAAGGGTTAATGGGATTTTAAAGGACGAATACGATTTAAACCATACATTTTCTGATTATCAGGAAGCACTCGAAGCCACAAAAGTTGCGGTGTATAAATACAATAACAAACGGCCTCACCGCAGTGTAGACTTCATGTTTCCAACAGATGCACACTTGCAGACAGGAGTACTAAAAAAACACTGGAAAAAGCGGCATTATAAGGCGAATGCGGAAAAAGGGGAAAGCCTGCAGAATGTTCCTGCAAACCAGGATTAAAAAATAATACTGTAAGAAAATGCAGGAGGATAAAATTTACCTGTCGCCAGTTTTAGGGCATACACAAAATCATGTCGAACTTTGCAGAAACAAAAAATGAAAACGCAGAAAAGAACAGTAAAGAAAAACTTTTTAGTTTTGTAAAACAGTAAATGAGAAAAATTCATTTACTCCTACCAGTAAATAGAGTAATAATCTGTCAAGCTATTTTAGGAAAGGTCAGGTGCAACAGGTGCTTACATTGGTGCAACGAGTGTTTACACTCATGCAACGAGTACTTACACTCATGCAACGGGTACATACATTCGTGCAACGGGTGCTTACATTCATGCAACGGGTACTAACAATCGTGCAACGTCTGCTTGCATTCATACAACGGGTACTTACATTCGCACATCGGGTGGTTACAATTGTGCAATAGGCACTTACAGTTGTACAACAGGTGCTTACAGTTGTACAACAGGTGCTTACATTCGTGCAATAATACCTTAACAGCGATTCGTTAAATTTCGTCCGGAAGCACCAGCGATAAAATAGTACAGGGCTGAAAGTCCGTAATTATTCAGCCTCAGGCAAACGAACCGCCGGATGGCGGAGAGTGCATCACCTGCAAAATCCGGTGGAATAAAAATTTTATAGAAGCTAGAGAAGAACTGTAACTTTCTGCCTGCCGGCGGCTTTCATCTTTGCCTTGAAGCAAAGACGAAACAGAAAATTCAAGGCTGCTTTTGGTCCTTCCCCTACATTTTCATAAAACCTAAGTTCGGACGGGTGATCTCCTCGATTCCTCGGAGCTTCCCGCTCTCACTAAGGTTTCATTTCAACTCCGGGCAACGACCAAAAGAGGCCGTCCACTTATGCAACGTCGCTGCATCGAAGCATGGCCTCGGCCGGTGAGCCGGAAAACAAGTGGTGACGACGTTAAAAAATTACTGCTGTTTGAGGAGGTACGACGAGTTCAGTAATTTTAGTCGGCATCGCGTAGCTTTTCCGAGGGAAGCGGGCGCAGCCTTGGGTTTTCTGTCTACTCTTTGGGCTAAACCAAAGAGTAGAATCCGGCTGATAAGCCAAAAGAATGTTGCTTATACTTGGTCGCTTTTATTCAATATTGAAACTTCTGAGTGAGATATTTTTTACTCCTCCACCTACTTTTCAATGTGATCCAGGAGAGTGTCGCCCGGGGTTATAAAAAAGGCGCAATTGCAAAGTGTATTGAAATACAAACATTCCTGCGCCGCATCTTTGCAGTTCATAAAAACGTAAGTCCTCCTGCTTTTACTGGTAATCCAAAGCAATGACCATATGAAGTGAAACAAAAAAAACTGGCCCCACCTAAAAGGCAGAGCCAGCTTTGAATTTTATCTGATCGTCTGTTTTTAATCTTTCAAAAAGAATATCTTCTTAAATAATCGATTTCATTGATTCCATTGCTTCGCGCAATTCGGCACCAATAATCTCCACATCGTGGTAACGAATTTCGTCGTTAATTTCAATCAGCTCTTTGTTGTCAACGTGTGCTGTTTTTCCTTCGTTGAAATTTTTACCGATTACATCAGTATCAATTTTTTTCATGAAGTCGGCCAAAAGCGGCTTACAGGCGTGATCGAAAAGGTAACAACCGTATTCTGCAGTATCAGAAATTGTACGGTTCATTTCGAACAGTTTTTTACGCGCAATGGTGTTGGCAATAAGCGGCGTTTCGTGTAACGACTCGTAATAAGCCGATTCCTCTTTAATGCCTGATTCTGTCATTACTTCAAATGCCAGCTCAACACCCGATTTTACAAAGGCAACCATTAAAGTTCCATTGTCGAAATATTCCTGCTCGCTAATTTCAATGTCGCCAGCCGGAGTTTTCTCGAAAGCCGTTTCGCCGGTAGCAGCACGCCATCCCAACAAGTTTTTATCATCGTTGGCCCAGTCTTCCATCATAGTTGACGAGAATTGACCTGACATAATATCATCCATGTGTTTTTCAAACAACGGACGCATAATTTCTTTCAATTCTTCTGAAAGTTTATAAGCCTCAATTTTAGCCGGATTCGACAAACGATCCATCATATTGGTAATTCCACCAAGTTTTAAGGCTTCAGTAATTGTTTCCCATCCGTACTGAATCAGTTTTGATGCATAACCGGCGTCGATTCCTTTTTCAATCATTTTATTGAAGCTCAGGATAGAACCGGTTTGCAATAAACCACAAAGAATGGTTTGCTCGCCCATCAGATCTGATTTTACTTCGGCCACAAACGAAGAAAGCAATACACCTGCTTTATGACCACCTGTTCCAACAGCATAAGCTTTTGCAATTTCCAAACCATCGCCGTTCGGATCATTTTCGCGGTGAACTGCAATTAGTGTAGGTACACCGAATCCACGCAGGTACTCGGCACGAACCTCTGAACCAGGAGATTTAGGAGCCACCATAATTACGGTAATATCGTCGCGAATCTGCATACCTTCTTCAACAATATTAAAACCATGCGAGTAAGCCAGGCAAGCACCTTTTTTCATCAATGGAACCACCTTGTTTACTACCGGAGTATGTTGTTTATCGGGCGTAAGATTCAATACCAGGTCGGCCTTAGGCACCAATTCTTCGAAAGTACCTACTTCAAAACCGTTTTCGGTAGCATTAATGTATGAGGCACGTTTTTCGTCGATGGCAGTTTGACGCAGCGCATAAGCTACATTCAACCCACTGTCGCGAAGGTTCAAGCCCTGGTTTAATCCCTGCGCTCCACAGCCCAATACTACAATTTGTTTTCCTTTCAGCTTTTCTACTCCGTCTGCAAATTCCGACTCATCCATAAAGTCGCATTTTCCCAACTGGTCTAACTGAAGACGAAGTGGCAATGTATTGAAATAATTTTCCATGATCTATTATTTTTTACGATTAATATTCTTTTAAGCTGCAATAGCCGGCGGTTTGTTTGCAAATACACCAACCTGAATACAAAGCAACAAAATTTCTGCTCGCCTGAAATGTAAAATTACATGATTTTTAGGTAATTTTCATGGATTTGGGTTTTAACTCTGTTTTAAGGATTAAAATTACACCATTAATTTTCAACGGCTTAAATAATGTAAAAAATATGGCATTTTACCACCATTAGAGCGATTGTGTGCGAAACTGCAGAGGCGAAACACCGACTTCGCGTTTAAAGAATTTGGCAAAATAACTTTGATCGGGGAAGTTCATTTTTGCAGCAATTTCCGAAACACTGAGGTTGGTGTGTACCAGCAGGCGTTTAATCTCGATAATCTGTTTTGCTTTAATAATCTGCGACGAAGTTTTCCCGGTTAGCTGGGTTACCGTTTGCGTTAAATGATTTGGTGTTAGCGCCATAATATCGGCATACTGCGCCACCGAAAGATTTTCGTGAAAATGCTCCTCCAGCAACTGAAAGAATTTTTTCACCACAATGTGCCCTTTTCCTTTCCAGCGGTTCTCGTCATACGGGTAGAGCGATGCGCTGGTTGTTAAAATAAGGTCGAGTACCGATCGTAAAATATCGATGGAATAACCTTCGGGCTTGCCAATTTCATCAACACCTTTTTTAAACAAACTCTCCAGAAAAAGTTTGTCGGCCTCATTCGTTAAAACCAGTGGTGGGTTATCCTGCCGGATGGTAAAAAAGAAAGGGAATTCAATTAAGCGGTTAGGATTTCGCTGGTTGAGCAGGTAAAAATCGGCGGTAAAAATAAAAATGAAACCGTCGATATCGTGTGAAAGCTCGATTTTGTGTGCCTGCCCCGGCGACATAAAAAATACACAAGGTGGCTCGATATCGTATTTATTACCATCGATAACGTGCGAGCCGCTGCCCTTGTGCAGGTACAACACTTCAAAAAAATCGTGACGATGCGGGTACTTTACAGCAAAATGCCGGTTGGCATCAAATACCTCAACCTGAAACTGCTGGCTTGCCCGTTCTTCCGAACTAAAATTGTGCAAGCTGTAAACCGGTAAATTTTCAGAACCTGCTTTCACTTATTTACAGATGTGATGGTTTGGCTATTTTAATCGTGTAATCTTAATGTATAACCAAGCGATAAACGTAAAACTCGTGTTTTTGTTTCCTGAATTTCCGCCGTTGCAATATCTGCCAAACCATAATCATACGAAGCGCACATGTTAAAACCGTTTAAAAACAGAAAACCTACTTTCCCGCTTACACCGTAATCCAGTCTTTTATAATCATGTTCAATGGAATCGTTTCCGAATTTAAGTGATTCCGAATCGTTGGAGTAATCAGCATTACCAAAAAGTCCCATTCCTACAAAAGGACCGGCACCAACATAGAACTTGTTTCTGCTCCTGAAACGATGGAGATATTTCACATACAACGGAACATCGATAAAATAAAGTGTGGTTTTATTTTCCGATGCTTCCAGCTTTTTATGAAAACCCTTTGTTTCGAATAGCAATCCGCTTTCAACAGCGAATTCCTGCGATTTATCTTTGTTTAAAACATATTCGTACAGCGCCCCAATATTCATTCCATACAAGGCCTTATAGGAATCTTCTACATCGGTTTCTCCCGTTCCAAATTTCATGTCGGTGGTGGCCATATTTGCACCTCCCAAAAAAGTAACAGATGAATATTGTGCCATAACACTGGCCGAACAAAGCATAAACAGTGCAATAATAAAAAGCGAAGCGGTTCTTTTCATGGTAATTAACTTAAAGTTGGGTTTATAAATATGAGGTGAAAGATATAAAATTTTATGGAAAACAGTAGTAAACAAGCTCAGGTGCATGCAGATAAGAAAATCAAACTATACAAAAACAAAAAAGCCACATCCGAATGAATGTGGCTTTGCAATTATTTTGCTTCCTTTTCTGCTTTTATTAACCAGTAGAGGCCCTTCACCCCAATCTTTATATCGTCGAGTTTAAAGAGTACAAATATCTTTTCGGTGTAGGCTATAATTCCCCACCCCACTGCCAGGTAGAAAAACCAGGTGTAAAACCCGAATACAAACAATACAAAAAAGAATATACTTTGCACATATCCGGCCGAAACAGCGGAATACAAGTGCAACCCAGGAATTTTACCGAAGCGCGCAAACGAAACAATGTAGCTCACTACAAACAATCCCAGGAAGAGGAACAGGAACCAGCTGTGCGGTTCAATATCGGCCCATTTAAATACAAACAGCCCTAAAATGGCCATGGCATAGGTACAAATATCGGCCAGGTTATCGAGCGCAGCGCCAAAATGTGTTTGCAATTTCAGGTAGCGGGCCAGGTTTCCGTCGGCCACATCGCTTACCAAACTAATACAAAGCAACCATACAAACAACGATTCGTTGCCTACAAGGGCGGCATAAAATATTACCGGAAATGCTAATAAACGGTATAAACTAATCGCATTTGGCAGATTTATAATATTCTCGCCACGTACAAAAATTTTCTTCATAATCCTCGTTTAAACTTAATGGGTGTAAACCTAAAATTTAGTTTCTGAAATTAAAATGATTTATACCGCAGCTTTAATTTCGTTCTCCTGTTGGTGGGTGTCACCATTCAGGAAATAGCTAAGCATACGGTGTACCGACTCGGCTGTTACCTCGCTTACTTCCTGGTTAACAATCGAATCGAGGTTGGTGGTATCGAAAACAATGTTGGTATCGATGTAGGCACCTGTAAACGACATACCAATGGCCATAATCCGCTCGAGCGAATTCATTTGCTCTTTCTCCAGGGTCATATCAGGAACGAGGTTAATTGGCATTAAACTACTGATGCTTCCCAGAATGTCGGCATTTTTCACCGATTTTTTGGCAATTAAATTCAGAATAACCGGCACCTGTTCAGCTTTTACGGCACTCATCAGGTAAGTTACTGCGGTATCGATAGGAATAAGGTTTTGTGTTGATTCAGGATCAAGTTTTAAGCGAATTACACTGTCAGGATATTTTTTTGCCAGTTTTTGTACCCGTTTCGAGAAATCGAAAATGCCGTAGTCGGTTTTTGTTACGCCGGTTTTGTTGTTTCCCACGACCTGCGACAAACGCAAAATACAAGCGTTTAATCCTTTATTATCGATGTAATCTTTAATTACATTTTCGGCATAACGTTTCGATTGCTCGTAGTAATTACGGAAGGCATCAATCTCTGCATTATCGTAAAATTTTTCTTTAAACGGCTCGTCGATACGACCGCATGAGTAGGCTGTGCTTACAAAATAAAAACGCGATTCTTTTGCCGAATATTTCTGAAAAGTATTAATCGAGTTGGTTACTCCCTGCAGGTTTGTTCCAAATATCTCTTCCTTCGATTTGATATCAAATTTTAAACTTGCTGCAAAATGAAAGTAATCGATGTTTCCTCCCAAAATGGTTTTCAACTCACTTTCCTGCAGTGCAAAATCGGTTTCAAATAACGAATAATCGTGAACTTCAAGATTTGTAAAATCAACATCCTCATCGCCTTTCATTTCTTTTAAGGCAGCTTTCACCCGCTCTTCGGCAGTAAATTTTTTATTACTGCGTGCGAGTGCAACTACCTTGTAGTTCTCTAACAATAATTCGTTTATAAAATTTGAAGCAACATAACCGTTGGCTCCGTTTATAACAATTTTCTTCATGACGTAATATTTGATTGGAAGACTTTAAAAATCTTCACTTAGCTATTCAGTTTTCTCTAATTTCTGTTCTACTATATACAAATTACTCCTTTTTTGGCAGAAATGCCAACAACACCGCTACATTTTACATCGCTACATTAATAGTAAAAGCGTAAAAGCTGCCCCAAGGGGAATGGTTAAATTGTCGGATCCGCGCCAACTGAGGAATTCTGCCAGCGTGCTGACTAACGCAACTGCCAGGCCAACATAAAAGGTTTTTAAATCGAAAACACCCCGATTAAAATATAAGGCTATCAAACTGATAATAAAACTGGTTAGCAAAAATGCCCCCGATCCGAAAATTGATTTCCCGGTATTGATACCAAATAATTTTATTCTATGGTTGTTTGTTTTAAAGCTCATTCCTACAATGGCTGCCATCGGATCGCTGATGCCCAAAATCAGCATGGGCAGGATGAAGATAAATTTACTATCGACGATATCCGATAGTAAAAATGTAAGATAAATTGATGCCGGTAACAGGTAACTTCCAATCGATTTTCGGTCGATATCGTGAATCGAATTCAGCTGTTTGCTGTATTGTGTTATAAACAGGGCCGCAAAAAATATTAATGCCAACACAAACACGTACCAATGACTTGAAAAAATGTATGGAAATGGTACCACGGCAATTGTGGCAGTAAAATGCGCAAACTTTCGTGTAAACTCTCCTTTAACTTTTAGTTCCCTGTAGTTAAGCTCGTTAAAAGCCAGTAATAATAGTATTGCAATAAAATATACTACTGACAGTGTAATAGTGTTTCCCATAAAAAAAATTTAGTCTCTGGTATTGTCCCCCTTTGTTTCCCGCTCTGTTTTCAATAAACAAAGTTATTCTTCAATAAGTTTTTCAAGTTCTTTTATTGATCGAACTGTTATTATCCTTTCCTGAAATGCTCAAGTTAAGAACCAATCATTAGAAAAAAAATGTTACCCAGGCGCCTCCGGCAATTAAACTATCAAAGCGGTCAAGAAATCCGCCGTGCCCCGGTATTAAATTGCTATAATCTTTCACCCCGAATTTCCGTTTGTATAACGATGCTGCAATGTCGCCTAAAAAGGCAAAAACAATTATTCCCAATGTGAGCCCAGCCACCACATACCATTTGTTGTTGTATAATCCGTTTAGAAAAAAGCCGCTTGCGAAAGCAAACAAAGCACCACCAACTGTACCTCCAATGGTTTTATTCGGACTGATTTCAGGTGCAATTTTGGTTTTTCCCCATAACTGCCCCGAGATTTGGCTAAACGCATCAAAAATCGATAAGATCAGAAATGCAAAAAGCACCAGTTTATTATCCATAGCCCCAAACAACCACAAACCTGCCCCCAAAACGGCATAAATTAACAGGGAAACGATTACAAAGCCCGATTGCTGATAATTTGCCTTTTTATATAACCTTAAAAGTTCGAACGCACCGGCCAGTAATATTATTCCAACTAAAACCTGGAAAAATACCGGCTTTATTGTGATGCTGAAAAACAGAATGTGGATTATAATAAAATAGCTAATGAATTTTGTCCAGCTTTTTCGGGCCACAGCTTTTTCCTTTTTCCGGTTAATGAAAAAGAATCCTACTGCGCCAAGCACGAAATACGACAAAATGAATATGTATATAGTTAAAATCATATTATCTGTTTACAATCATTAATATACCAATTGCGGCAACCACAGCAGCATACACGTACTTCACCTTTTTCTCCGATTTTCCGATCTTCGATTTCGAGAACAGCCGTGGCCCCAAAAACGCACCAATTACCGAACCTGATGTTAGAAATGCTATTAGTGTAAGATCGATACTTCCCATTAAAAAGTGCGCGCCAACTGCAAAAACGGTGTTAACCAAAACCACCAGTAACGATGTGCCAACCACTAATTTTACAGGTAATCGCATCGAAAACAATCCGGCAATAATCGGAGCTGTTCCGCTGGTTCCGAATGTTCCGGCAATTAATCCGGCCGTTAAACCAAAAAACGAGCCTTTCCCAATTCGAACCGCTTTCAGCTTCGCTTTACTTTTTTGGGCTTCAACTTCCTTGTATTTGCGCACACCGGCAACCAGCATGTTTATGGCTATCAGAATGGAATACACTCCAAAAAGTATTTTCAACTGCGGCTCCGAAATCAAATTTGTTATACGTGCTCCAAGTAAAGCTCCAACAATTCCGGCAATACCAAACAAGGCCCCCGTATTGGTATCGATATTCCCTTTTCGGTAGTGCCCCCACGAGCCTACCAAACCAATTGGCAGTGTTGCTGCCAGCGAAGTGGCAACAGCAGTATGCGCCGGCACACCAATAATTAAGGTAAGCACGGGCAAAAAGAAAAAGCCTCCACCTCCACCGAGCATGGTACCAAAAAGGCCAATAACAAACCCAATTAAAGGCAAAAGCAGGTAAATATTTTCAAATGAAGAACTAAAAATCATAATTTATTTTTACGGTGAGCTAAAATTAAAAATTAATAACTCAACCGCAGTATTTAAAACCAGTCTAATTGAAACTCCTCGCAGCAAAGCTGACGAGGAATCCGATTCCGTTAAGGACTTTTTTATTGTTTTGTTCGCTTACCCCGAGGCAAAGCCATCGGGGAATGCGCTCACCGAAATTCAAAATTCAAAGGTATAGCTTAAAAATTTATGGTTAAGTGATACGAAACACAATGTAAAAACATGCTCTGTTTTTTAACATCTGTTAACATACAAGGCAAAAAAAGAGTTCTGAAATTGATTTTTTGCATCGGAAATAAGTGAAGAAAATTATAACACAATTCGAGTTATAATCCCGGCGAATAACTTTAAATTATTAGTTTGAATAGAAAGAGGCTGTCCCAAAAGTTGTTTTGTGTTAGATTGATCTTGCAATTTGTAAGTAACCACCAGGTTTTTCACCCCAAAATCCCCTGTAGGGGACTTTAAGCCTCCCGCTTCAGGGGAGGTTTGGAGGGGTAAAATAAAAGTTGATTATAAATTGTAAGTTTCTTCTAAAATAATTTTTCTTTATGGACAGCCCCTTTTCGTCTGCTTCTTACAATAAGTTATAAGAAGCTAATGGTGAGTGTTACGTAAAAACTCCGCCCGGGCGAATATATTGGTCGTGCACCAGCGCCCCGAACCGACCGCGCCAGGTGTTCGTAATATGCTTCATCAAACAAGTTCTGAACACCAGCGGTAGCATTAAAAACTCTGCTCATCATCCACGAAACTTTTGCATCAACAACGCTAAAAGCTGGTGTTTCATTCTCGCCGTACGATGTTGCAATCCGATCCTGTTTCATGGCGTGTCGGAACTTGATTTCAGGTTTTACTTTTCCTTCTACAAAATTTCCCATCAGGTGATAATGAAACTCCATCGGAGGAATCTCGGGCAGCGGTTCATCCAATTGCTGATTTTGGCCGTGCGTATATACCAATCCTAAATCGTGACTTAAGAAAGTATTATATTGCTGTGTCCAGTTGGCTTCAAAACCGGTCATCAATGCCTTTTTAATGTTTACAAACTGTCGTACACCAGGAGAAGTATTCATTGCCGGCTGCAAATCCTCACGAATTTCGGATGAAATATAATCGCGCAAAACCGAGGTAAACACGTTTATATTAATATTTGTTTTTACCGTTTGATAGCGAAAAACCAGATCGAGCTGATTATTAATTTCCGGATCAAGATCAGGATTCCCCAACATTTCATACGGATCGAGCCCAATCGGAAACTGATTGATGTAACGCTCGGCAATTCCCGGACTGCGTGTGGCCATGCCTGCCCATAAGCCCAGCGAAATATTTTCGTTGAACAAACGTGTTCCGCCAACACTAAGCGACGGATGCACCTGAGAAGATTTCAATCCGGAATAAATTTCCTCAAAACGCGGATCAGGATTATTGGCTTTGGAAGAATTGATAGTTAAGCGCCCCGAAACCACAAACTGAAATCCCGGTTGTGCAATATGCCATTCACCAAACAATCCGGTGCGTTTAATTTCTGCATCCTGCCATACATTATCGCTTAATACTTTGCCAGCCATTGGCCCCATTAACATGGTACGCTCGCGATATCCGTCGGCCGATTCAAAACGATAATCGGCACCGGCATACAGGTAGCTTTTGTTAAAATCGAAACGCAGTTCTGTTCTTCCACCGTAATTCCGCGTTTCGGCATCGGTAATCGCATCCACCATGCGCGGATCAAGTACTTTATCGTAATTATCCATCAGGTGATCAACCATGGTTCCGTACACACTGGTATTCCACGAGCTAAGCGCTTTGTCGTAAAACACGGCCGAATGACTGGCGTTTACCAACCAGGTATTGTCTTCGCGTAAATCCATTGGTAAGGCAGGGAAATCAACATCTTTGGCAATATTGTTTGATACCAGCACGCCAACATTTTGTGTTTGACTGATTTTTACGCCCACTTTTCCGCCCCAGTTCAGGCGGTTAAAACGTGCTGCAATATCCATTCCATCGCCATCGGTATAATCATCGCCGGTTGAATAGGCACCAAACATCCGAAAGTCGACTTTTGAACCGGAAACTCCTGCCACTCCTTCTGTTCTGAAGATATTCCCATTACTCTCGTAACTGGTTCCTAATCGGCCAACAGGCGTTGATTTCTCTTTGAAATCAGGTGCGGAACTTTTAAAATTTATAGTTCCTCCAAAAGCATTTCCGTAACGCAGACTATGCGGTCCTTTTAACACTTCTGCCTCAGTGACCATGTTAATGGGAATTTGACTGGCAGCCGGGTCCATTCGGTTTGGGCAAGCTGCCGAAGCCGTCTGACTTCCGTCTAAAACCAGGTTAATCTGGTCGTATTTAAATCCGCGAAGAACCGGGTCGAAACCATAAGCACCGCTTTTCCTGATTGTAGATATTGACGGAACTGACTCCAACAAATTTCCTGCATCATGCGCCAGTTTGTTCTGTACGGTAAATTTCATCTTTCGTTTGTCGCCGGCCGTTGGATGCACCAAAACTACGGTTGCCGGCAAATAGGTTGACGACTGCTGAAGTTCAAGAACTCCCTTCTCAACAAAAGTTTCAACTTCATTGGCACTAAATGCAACTTTACCATATTGCAGGTGCGATAAAAACAATTGTGCTCCTTCGGTAAAAGACAAAACAATGTTTCCTTCTTTATCCGAAAATCCCCGAATATTATCGTATTGATAATGTACATCAGCAATTCCCAATTCTGTTTTTTTGTCTGCTATTTTAATTATTTTTTCCTGTGAATAAGCCGTATGTACCACTACTAGCAATACCAATACATACGCCATTCTTATTCCGGAATTGTAAAAGATCTTTCTCATTCCAAAAATGATTTAGTAATGTTTTTTGAATAAGTTAAAGGGGGCAAATTTTAACATATACCAGCCGGAGGATGAAAGACCTTAAAAAGATTTTGAAATGAATATTGGGTAGCAACTTTACCTGCTAAGTTTTCTTTTATAGTACACAATGCAAAATTAATTCCTGAGAGTGGAACACAAAAATCAATATTTTGCTTCTCGGTTTGCTGCGGAGGAAGTTCCTTTTTCTGCTCATCCTGTTCGTGCATTCGTTTTTCTAACTGGCAACAACCTTTACACGTTGATCCCTCAATGTCCTTTTCAATACACAAATTCTTGGCAATATAATCCTGATTGATTTTAAAGGAGAATAAAATCAAAAGTTCAGAAAACTGAAACATAAAAACAGAACATGTTACTATTAAGGAAATCAGGTATTTCACGTCTGTCAGTTGATTTTTTTCAAAGTTACTAATTTAACATCGATCATAATCAAAAGTTCATATCCTTAGAGCGGATAGGCATTTTTCCCATAATCAATCATCTTTTACCCCATACCTTTTAAGGTTTTTAAACCTGCAAAAACAGCATTCTAAGGCAGCAATTCACCGCTATGTTCAGCATAAATACTATATTTTTACGCCAAGTTTACAAACCTAAAAAAGCAAATAATGGAACACAATCTATGGTATGACAAAGATACTAAAGTTATACACTTGCAATTTACACGCGATTACCTAACAACCGACATCCCGGACATCAGAAGCAAGATGAATGAACTTTTTGATGATATACCGTATCGTCAAATGTGTATTCATATCAGCAAAACAGCTAAAGTTGAAAATCGCGAAACCCGTGAACAATCCAACCAACTTTTGAAAGAGTTTGAAATATCGCATGTTGCCTTTATCGGAGGTAGCGCCGCCAACCGAATGATTGCAAAAGTAATGTTGAAAACCGGGGCACTAAAAATTAAGGGCGATTTTTTTAAAACAGTTGACGAAGGAGTAAATTGGTTAATGAGTAAACGATAAGTTATGTCAGAAAAAATAGTATTCGAAAAAGCTAAAGAAAGAATTGAGCACATTGAAGATGTATTATCATCGGTTGCTGCCGGAGATCTGGATGTTAGAATTGAAGCAGAGATTGAAGATGATTTAACCGGAGTAGAAGAAGCAATTAATATTTTAATTGAAGATTTAACCTACGAGTTAAAGCAAAGCAAAAAAATGCGCGAAGAGCTAGAAGAAAAGCTTTCAAAAATTGAAGATCAGCAAAAAACAATTATACGCCAGCAAGACGACTTACTGGAACTTTCGAGCCCAGTATCAAAAGTTTGGGATAACATTCTTATTCTTCCGGTAATTGGGACACTTGACAGCCAGCGTGCACAAATAATGATGGAAAATCTGTTGCAAAAAATCGTTGATACCGGCTGTACTATGTCAATACTTGATATTACCGGTGTTCCAACCGTTGATACACAGGTTGCCAATCACTTACTAAAAACTGTAACTTCTGCCCGACTACTGGGTGCCGATTGTATAATTTCAGGAATTAGCCCGGCAATTGCACAAACAATTGTTCACCTCGGAATTGACCTTTCGGTTATAAAAACCAAAGCAACACTACAAGATGCAATGATTTATGCCATGCGAAAAAACAACCAACTTACCCATGGCAAAATAAAATCAGATCATTTGTCTGAAACCGAAGAAACAGAATAGGTATGAACATTGATTTACACGAAAAGAAAATACCCATAATTAAAATACGCGATTTCCTGATCGTTTCTATCCAGGTAGATATGCACGACAAACTGGCCATTCAGTTGCAATCGCAAATTCTTGAAGAGATTGAAAAGACTGGTGCCAAAGGAGTACTTATCGATATTTCAGTACTTGAAATGGTCGATTCATTTATTGGGCGCATGCTATCAGGAATGGCATCAATGGCCGCCATTATGGATGCGGCCGTAGTTATAGTAGGTATGCAACCTTCAGTGGCAATAACCTTAGTAGAGCTTGGATTAGAAATGCCCGGTGTTGACACAGCACTAAATATGGAAAAGGGCATAGAAATGCTGGAAGAACGCCTCTCAAATTATAACACTTTATAAAAGGCGATGCCCATGAACGAAATTAGTTTCGACAATAATTGGGAACAACTCGGCAAATATCCAATCGTTACAGAACACGACATTGTAAAAATCAGGCAACTTGTTCGTCACCATGCCAAAGAAGCGCGCATGGGAATTGTTGAACAAACACGCATTACGACAGCTGTTTCCGAACTATTTCGGAATATGTTTAATTACGCCGAAGGAGGTGATGTTTTAATTGAGCGGGGAAACATTGACGGAAAAAATGCGCTGATTGTTACCTGTATCGATCAGGGTCCGGGAATTGAAGATCTTGAACTGGCAATGAGCGACGGCTATACTTCCGGAATGGGAATGGGATACGGACTTCCCGGAACCAAACGCTTAGTAGATCGTTTTGAAATCCAATCGGAAAAAGATAAAGGCACTATTGTAAGGGTTATGAAATGGAGATAGTTCGCGAACAAATACTAACATTGCAAATTGAGCATGAATCAGACATTGGTATTAGCCGACGCAAATCGGTGAGTCTGGCAAAACAACTTGGTTTTGACGATGTTAAAACCGGCGAAATTGCAATTATGGTAACCGAACTTGTTACCAACGTTTTAAAACACGGCGGAAGAAAAGGCAAGATTTTGGTTTGCGAATTAAAAACCGATGAAGGACAAAAAGCAATTGAAGTTTGGTGTTGCGACTCCGGCCCCGGAATACCCGACATTGAAAAAGCGATAAAAGACGGTTTTTCAAATAAAATCTCGTTAGGTATTGGATTGGGCTCCATTCGTCGTTTTTCCGATGTGTTTGAGATTAACCCGGAACACACTCCTTTTGTAAACGACAATGCGCTTCACGGACTCGAAACCTATAAAACATGCATAAGAACCCTAAAATGGGTACCCAATAAAAAATGGATTGGCACAAACCGATCGATAAGTATTGGTGCTGCATCGCGTGGTAAACCCGGAGAAAATCTAAATGGCGACTGTTATGTGATCAATCATATTTCTCCAACTAAAACGATTGCTGCCGTGATGGATGGTTTGGGGCATGGCAAAGAAGCGCATTTAGCTTCGCAACTGGCTCGGGAGCAAATTATTCTGAAAGCGAACCAACCGGTTGACCTTTTATTGCAACACATGAATGCCGGAACACGCGGAACACGAGGTTTAGTTGCTTCAATTGTGTCAATCGATACCGAGAAAAACAAATTACAATTTAGTGGAATAGGAAATATCGAAAGTTTTATCGTTAGCTCAAACGTAAAAAAGAACCTGTTATCATACGGTGGAATAATTGGGCACAATATGCGAACACCTCGTGTGTTTGAGTATAGTTTTGAGCCCGGCGATTATATCTGCCTGTCATCCGACGGAATTACTTCGCGTTGGCGACACGAAGACTTTAACTGGAAAGATCATCCGCAAAGCATAGCCGAAAATTTAATAACGAATTACGCACGAAACAATGACGACGCTACCATTCTTATCATCCGCTACGATACATAACGTGGGTACGCTTGTGGTTCAGTTCGAGTCTGACGTTGTTCGGGCAAGAAATCTGGCATCGCTTTTGGCACAAGAAACCAAATTCGATAAAACCACTTGCATTAGAATTGGTACGGCCGTATCAGAACTTAGCCGAAACATTATAGAGCATGCCGGACAAGGAACGATTGAATTTATGCTTGCTGAACGCAAAAGCCAAAGCACAGGTATCGTTATTGTTTTTAAAGATAAAGGGAAAGGAATAAATGATCTGAACCTCATTCAATCGGGAAATTTTCAATCGAAAACCGGTATGGGCGTGGGTTTAAGCGGCTCGCAGCGTTTAATGGATGAGTTTGATATTAAAACCGGCCCCGAAACCGGAACCATAATTACAACCGCAAAATGGCTTCCAAAATTTTCGCGACAAATTGAAGGCAAACGAATAGAAAAAATAAAAGAGGCTTTTGAGAAAACGATAGAAAATGGCGATTCGAGCATGGTCGACACCATTAATTCTCAAAACAACGAACTGGTTTTTCTGTTGCGAAAACTGCAGGAACGTAACGACGAAATTGAAACCATGAACCAGGAACTGGAGGAAACAAACAAAGGTGTTGTTGCTCTTAACCGCGAACTGGAAGACAAAGCCATTGCCATCGAAAAAGCCAAACAGGAAGCCATTCAGGCCAACCGTGCAAAAAGTGAGTTTTTGGCAAATATGAGTCACGAAATCAGGACGCCGATGAATGCCATTCTTGGTTTTGCCGAAATTATAGAATCAAAAATTGAAGACGATGCTTTAAAACAATATGCCTCGGCCATTTCTTCAAGCGGCTCTGCCCTGCTCAGCATTATTAACGACATTCTCGATTTATCAAAAATTGAAGCCGGTAAAACGGAACTAAACTACCATGCTGTCAAACTTCAATCGTTACTAAACGAGGTAGCCCAAATTTTCAAACACAAAGCCGATGAAAAGCAAATTGAATTTATAATCGAAGTTCAGGAAGCCGTTCCTTCGGCAATAATTATTGACGATGTGCGCTTGCGGCAAATTCTGATAAACCTCGTTGGAAATGCCATAAAATTCACTGAGAGCGGATTTGTAAAGCTAAAAGTAAATCAGGAAAACAATACCGATAATCAAGAGAAACAAAATCTACATTTTATGGTGCAGGATACCGGAATTGGTATCGACAAAAACCAGCAGCAGTTGATATTTGGCGCTTTTGAACAGCAAAAAAATCAGAATATTAACAAATACGGCGGAACCGGTCTTGGTTTAACCATTACCAAGCGCCTGGTTGATATGATGAACGGGAAAATATGGGTTGAAAGTGAGGCTGATAAAGGAAGTATTTTTCATGTTGTGTTGAACGATGTTGAAATTGGAAATATTGATCATGCAAAAGAAGAACATAAACCGGTAAATAATTCGTTTCAGTTTGAGCCTGCAACAATATTGCTTGTTGATGATATTTCGACAAACCGTAAACTGGTAAAAACGTTCCTCAAAGGTTTTGACTTTCGAGTAAACTGTGCCCGAAACGGAAAAGAAGCACTGGATGCAGTAAAAGAAATAATGCCCGATGTTATTTTAATGGACATAAAAATGCCGGTAATGGATGGGTTTGCAGCCACCGAAATTTTAAAAAGTAATAAAGAATTTAAACATATTCCCATCATTGCATTTACTGCATCGGCATTAAAAGAAGAAATTGAAGAAATACGGAAATCCAGTTTTGATGGTTACCTTCAAAAACCATTTACACGAAAAAAAATTATAGCCGAACTTGCAAAAGTACTTAAGCATAATAGCAGCGAAAAAGACAAAGACAATGTAGTAATGCCATCAACTCAGCCCAATCAAACCGATGAAAATATAACCACCTACTCGGAAGAATTTTTAGATATCCTGAATAATCAGCTCTACAAGCAGTGGGCAACAGTAAAGGATACATTTATATTGGGCGAGATAAATGATTTTGCTAAAAATTGCGTTAATCAAGGTGAAGAATATAATGCCAAACAATTAATTGGCTGGGGGTTAAAAATTCAAAAACAAATTGTAAATTTAGACATGGAACACTTGCCAGTTACCATTAAAGATTTTGAAAATATATGGCAAATGTTTAATGCAAAAAATAAAGAATCTGGAACATACAATGATGCAAAATAAGAAACCGGTAATACTTATTGTAGATGATGTGCCTAAAAACATTCAGGTACTGGGAACCTTACTGGCAAAATTTAAATGTGAGTTGGCGGTTGCTATGAACGGCCAGCAAGCCCTGGATACCGTCGAAAAAGTAAAACCCGATTTAATTCTGCTGGATGTAATGATGCCAATAATGGATGGGCACGAAACCTGCAGAAGATTAAAAAGTAACGAAGCAACTAAAGATATTCCGGTAATATTTCTATCAGCCAAAACCGAGACTGAGGATATTGTTGAAGGCTTTAAGCTTGGCGCTGTTGATTACGTTACCAAACCTTTTATCGGAAAAGAGTTGGCTGCCCGCGTAAAAACGCACCTCACGCTACGCCAAACACAGCAAACGTTAAGCGAAGAGGTACATTCAAAGAATAAGTTCTTCTCCATTATGTCGCACGATTTGCGTGGGGCTTTTGGCATAATTACCAATTTTGTTCAGCTTATTCAGGAAGGAGGCGATTTTCTTACCAACGAGGAAAAAGAGGAATTGCTAAACGATATTCAAACCACCTCGGCAAATACTTTAGATCTTCTTGAGAATTTGTTAAAATGGGCACGATCACAAACCGGAGCAATTAAATTTTCGCCCGAGAAATTAATGCTAGGCTGTATTTTTGACGAGATAAACAGAAATCACACCAATATTGCACAAGCCAAAGAAATTAAAATTTCATCCGCATTAAAAGAAGATGTTGAAGTTTACGGCGACAGGAATATGGTTCTTTTAATACTTCGCAACCTGGTTTCGAATGCAATAAAGTTTACACCGAAAGGCGGACAAATAACCATTGCAGCAGAAAAAACTAACGATGAAGTTAAGATTTCTGTAAAAGACACCGGAATTGGAATTGAAGCGGATAAATTAAACCAGCTGTTTTCAATCGATTCGAAAACAACATCAACCGGTACGGCCAACGAGCAAGGTCATGGTTTGGGACTTGTTTTATGCAAAGAATTTGTAAAAATAAATAAGGGAGAAATTGGTTTAGAAAGCACACCGAGCCAAGGTACTACTGTCTGGTTTACACTACCAACTCAGCCACTCGAAAACTCTTGATTTTATATTGGGTTTTACTTCGTAATTTGTTTGAGATAATCGATCAAATCAGGAAATCCCGAAAGCTTACGGTCGATCAACTCAATATCAAACGATTGTAAACCCAAGTCAAGCTCGGTGCAATAGCGCGATAACGGAGCACACATTTTTAACTGTGCCAGTTCTTTCAACTTGTTTTTAAACTCTTCTATTTCGTAAATAACCAAGCTGCCTTTTAGTTTTTGCCAAATCGGCATAAAGTCCGTTTCCAGCGCCTCAATTGTTTCGGGTAATCGTTTTAAACAATCTGCAGAGAACTCTTCATTATCTTCTTCATTATTTTCAACGCTTTTTGTTTGATATTCAAATTTATCGGGTAAGAACTTCAATAGCAGCGCTTCCAAATCCTTTTTAAATACCGGTTTTTGCAGAAAATCATCAAAGAATAATTCAATTAAATCATTTCTCGATTTTAGCGTTGAAGCCGAGAAAGCAACAATAGGAATATCTTTTAAACTGTTATCATTCTTAATCATTCGGGTAACCTCAAAACCATCAATTCCGGGCATTCTAATATCCATAAAAATTAAATCCGGTTTTACCGTATTTAATTTTGCCAGCGCCTCCGATCCATCAAAAGCCTCAACATATTCGACATCCTTCGAATTTATAAGTGCCTTTATAACCTCAATATTATAGCCAATATCGTCAACAACCATAATTGTACACGGCCCCAGTTTGGCATTCATATTTTCGGTCTCCTGGTGCAAATGTTTGTTTGCACTACTAAAGTGATCTATTTTTACCCCGTTTAATGTTACGGTAATAGTTGTTCCTTTTCCCTTCTGGCTTTTTAGCGAAATTGTTCCTCCTAAGCGTTTTATTAAACCATCAACAATAGCCAGTCCTAAACCTGTTCCTTCGTATTTCCGGGTACTTTGCCCATCAAGCTGTGCAAAGGATGTAAAAATTTTCTGTTGCTTTTCTTCATCAATTCCAATTCCGGTGTCTTCAACAGTTATCATTAAATCAACCTCGTCTTCCTTTTCGGTTTCAGAGGCAAAAGCAAAGATGTGTATATAGCCTTTATCGGTAAATTTAACTGCATTCGACACCAAATTGAAAATTACCTGGTACAAACGAAGTTCGTCCATTAAAATATATTCCGGCACCGAACTTTCGGTGGTAACTTTAAAATTGAGGCCTTTTTTAACCACCTCACTTTCAAAAGCCATTTTAATGTCGGTAACAATTTCGGTATATTTCATCGGGCTGTATTCAACATCTATTTTCCCCGATTCGATTTTTGACAAGTCAAGAATATCATTAATGACATTTAATAAATGTCTACCACTATTTATTATCGATGACAAATAACCTTTGTGCAGGTTGGTGTTTGTGTTTTCGTACAACCATTGGCTGAATCCTAAAATGGCATTTAATGGTGTGCGTATTTCGTGCGACACATTGGCCAAAAACTCCGATTTAAGAACCGATGCCTCTTCTGCCAGGTTTTTCGCCTCTTCCAGCTCTTTTTCGTTTTGCTTAATAATACTAACATCCCTGATGATCATTAAAACCTCAGTATCGTTAAGCTTTACCAGGCGCGCCTCGTAATGTTCTTTTTCATCCCAATTCAGGTTTGCAAATTCAACCTGGTGTTCATTGTTTTTGAGGCACTCATTAATGGCATCGTGAAATAAACCTGAAAGTTTTTTATTGAAAGCCAACTCAATCGTCTTACTATCTTTATTTTTTATCAGGTTTGATAAATTGGAATGAGCCGCCGATTTTAAGGCCAGAATTTCCCCTTTGTTGTTAACATGCAGAATTACATCGGGAATGGATTCAATTATTATCCGATTTTCTTTTTCACTCTCAATCAACTCATTCTGTACCCGCTGACGAATAAAATTATGAGATAGCAGGTTAGAGATGGTACGAAGTAATTCGATCTCTGATTGTCGCCATTTACGTTTTTTCGCACATTCATCAAAGCCGATAAACCCAATTCGTTTATTCCGACCAATTAACGGTAATACCAAAATCGATTTAATTTCCTGAGGTTCGAGAATATCAATTAAGTCCTGCGGCAAATCAGTAATATTCTCCGAAAAAACCATTCCTTTTTCATCCAGTAATTTTTCCCAGGATGGTATTACGCTGTATGGTAACTCTTGCAATTCATCCATCTGTGGTTCAATTCCGGTGTTACACCATTCGTATGTGTTACTGGTAGTTAAATCAGTAGCACTGTCTTCAAAAATATAAACACGACTTACATCAAGGTGTTGGCCAATTAGCTTTAATGCATCATCGGTTTTTTTCTCAAAATCGGTTAATGTGTTATAACTTACTGATATTTGCGAGAGCAAAACCTGTTGTTCCAGGTTGTGGGCAATCTCCAGTTCGTGCTTTTTCCTTATGCTAATATCAAACATTACTCCGCGCAGCCCAACTACCTCTCCTTGTTCATAAACCGGCGTTGTATTCACAATCACGGAAATAGGTTCTCCATTCTTTCGTTCTACTACATATTCTGAGGTAGTAGACTCTCCGCCTTCATAAATCTTTCGAATATTTTCGCGCACCTTTTTACGATGTTCCGACGGAAATATTTTAAGAATATTAAAGTTGTTGTTAAATACCTCTTCCTTTGTGTAACCAAATTTTTCAATGGCAAACTGGTTGGCATAAGTTATAACACCGTTTTTGTCCAGTTCGCAAATCATTTCGGGCAAGGCTTCGGTGAGTTCCCGGTAACGTTTTTCGCTTTTCTCTAACTTGTCTTGTCCCAGTTTTTGGTGTGTTATGTCGTGGGCAACAACTATAATTTCGGTAAACCTGCACTTTTTTTCCGATTCCAGTTCGAATCCCGGCTCGGCAAGTGCCTGCTGTTTTATGGGGCAAAACTGACAGTTTTCGCTGGCAAATTGTACGTTAAGTCGTAACCATATTTTTGTTCCACGGGCCGAAAGTACCGAGACATCGTGATAATTTAGACACTTACGTTTTATAAAACTTTTTGCAAAATGTATAAATGTTTTCTTCTGTTCTTCAGCGGGTAAAAATTCCAGAATATTTTTTCCGATCAGGTTCTGATCTTCTGTTCCAATAATCTTGTTTACAATCTGGTTAGTAAATTTTATATTGCCTTTCAAATCAAGGCGAAAGATCATATCGTTGATACTCTCGACCATAGTTTGATATTCCAGCTCCGATTCTTTTAGTTTAAGGGTTCGCTTTTCAACCAACGATTCAAGATTCGAATTTAAATCCTTAAGCTGTTCATTTGAATGATAAAGTTCAAGTGCCTTTTTCTCGAGAAGTTGTTCTGCTTCCTTTCTGGCAGCAGTTTCTCGTTGTAATTTGCGTTTCAGAAGTTCAAGTTCTTTACTCATTCTATTTTGTTATTCTAAATAAAACCACTGTTCCATCCTCTTCAATATATTCTCTGCTAATGGTAATATTCTCGTTAAAATGTTTGGCGCATCCTTGTATCAAACCTTCGGCAAAATCGGCCATTTTACGTTGCGAGCGGTAAATCATTACCATCTTGTCTTCTCTTTGTTCTTCAATGCTAAAAGTAGGTAACTCTGCTTCAGGATACAACTTTAACACCTCAACATGAATAGTTCCTTCAACATCGGCAAGTAGCTGAAACGAGCTGGTTTTGTTCTCGAAAAATACCGGATAAGCCTTTACGAATACGTCAAAAACATACGCTCCAAAAGCGAATAATAACTTATCGGTATTCAGCTTGGTTAGTTTACTTAACTCGGTAATCAATGCAAACATTTCTGAATGATGATAGGTGCCAACCGAAGTGTATATACCTTCGCTAGGTACTTTCGATTTTTCGATAATGGTATCAACAGTTTCGTAACCGTATTCTTTTTCCACCATCTCCAAAAATTCCCTAAAAACCAATCCTTTCATCTTGCCTGTCTATTTCGTTACAATTACCTGCTTTTAGTATATCAACAGAAGTCTGATAAATTTAAAATTTTTGCTTAAACCAAATCCGGCGTGTACTAAATTCTTACATAAATTAAGTAAAATTCCCCAAGAAACGTAAGGCTTTTGCTTACTGAATTTGTTAGAAAATTTTTGGTTGGATGATTTTATGCTAAAAAAGGGAAAAAACAGAACAGGAATAATGCCTTACATATTATTTGTATATATTTAATTTCAGTTTTCAGGCATCCATTAAATCTCCTGAGAACACGGTACAGACAAACCATTAAATTAAAGTTTATTAAAAAAGTAATTTTCTAAATCTTAAAGAATCAAGTATGAAAATATCAGTAGTAGGGACAGGTTATGTTGGATTGGTATCGGGAACATGTTTTGCCGAAACCGGAGTTAACGTAGCATGTGTTGACATTGACCAGAAAAAAATTGACAACCTAAACAATGGAATTATTCCAATCTATGAACCCGGATTGGAAGACATTTACAAAAAGAACGTAGAAAAAGGTCGTTTAGAGTTTACAACAAACCTTGCAGAGAGTATAAAAGATGCCGATTCGGTATTTATTGCAGTAGGTACACCGCCTGACGAAGACGGAAGTGCAGACTTAAAATATGTGTTGGGTGTAGCCCGCGAAATTGGTAAAAGCATGGATCACTACCTGGTGGTGGTAACCAAAAGTACGGTTCCGGTAGGTACATCAATGAAAGTAAAACAAGCCATTTCGGAAGAATTGGAAAAACGAGGTGAAAACATTCCGTTTGATGTAGCTTCGAATCCTGAGTTTTTGAAAGAAGGTAGTGCCGTTGCTGATTTTCTGAAACCAGACAGAATCGTAATTGGTACAGAATCGAAACAAGCCCAAAAGGTTATGAAACGATTGTACAAACCTTTCTTGCTCAACGGCCATCCAATTTTATTTATGGACATTACCTCGTCGGAAATGACTAAATATGCTGCCAACTCGATGCTGGCAACAAAAATTAGTTTTATTAACGACATTGCAAACCTTTGTGAGATTGTTGGTGCCGATGTTGATAATGTGCGAAAAGGTATTGGTTCCGATGCACGAATCGGAAATAAATTCATATATCCGGGAACCGGATATGGCGGGTCATGTTTCCCAAAAGACGTTCAGGCACTTATTCGCACTGCCGACGAACACAACTATTCGCTCGAGATATTAAAAGCTGTAGAGTCGGTTAACTATCGCCAAAAAGAGGTACTTTTTACCAAATTAAACAAACGTTTTAATGGCGATCTGAAAGGCAAAAAGTTTGCCATGTGGGGATTGGCTTTTAAACCAAAAACCGATGATATGCGCGAAGCTCCTTCATTAGTAATTATTGAACGATTGCTAAATGCCGGTGCATCGGTTGTTGCTTACGACCCCGTAGCAATGGAAGAAGCCAATAGAATTTTAGGCGATAAAATTTCGTATGCAAAAGACGAATATGAAGCACTTATTGATGCTGATGCGCTAATTCTGGTTACCGAATGGTCGGAGTTTAGATTGCCAAATTTCCGTGTGCTTGAAAAATTACTGAATAACAAAATAATTTTTGACGGCCGTAATATCTACGATCCGGAAGAATTGGAAGAACTCGGTTTTGAATATTATGCCATTGGTCGCAGTAAGAACTAACCTGAACCTTTTTTAACAAACAAAACTTACCGAAATGAAAAGAATTTTAGTAACCGGAGGGGCCGGTTTTGTGGGCTCTCATCTGTGTGAAAGGTTGTTAAACGAAGGCAACGAGGTTATTTGTCTTGACAATTATTTTACAGGCAAAAAGCAAAAGATTATACACCTATTGGATAATCCGTATTTCGAATTAATACGTCACGATGTAACTCAACCGTTCTATATTGAAGTGGACGAAATTTACAACCTGGCGTGTCCGGCGTCACCTGTGCATTACCAATACAACCCCATAAAAACCATAAAAACTTCGGTTATGGGCGCGGTAAATATGTTGGGATTAGCCAAACGAATAAAAGCAAAAATACTTCAGGCATCAACCAGCGAAGTATACGGAGATCCGGATGTTCATCCACAACCCGAAGAATATTGGGGAAATGTAAACCCAATTGGTATTCGCTCGTGTTACGACGAAGGAAAACGTTGTGCTGAATCGTTATTTATAAACTATAACGTTCAAAACGATGTACTCATAAAGATCATCCGAATTTTTAATACCTACGGACCAAAAATGGAACCGGATGACGGTCGTGTTGTTTCAAACTTTATTATGCAGGCACTTCAAAACCAGGATATCACGATTTTTGGTGACGGTCAGCAAACCCGAAGTTTCCAATACGTTAGCGATCTGGTAGAAGGAATGATTAGAATGATGAATACTGAAGATAGTTTTACCGGCCCAATTAACATTGGTAATCCCGGAGAGTTTACCATGCTTGAACTTGCCAGCGAGATTATTGATATTACCGGATCAAAATCAAAAATCATTCATCTGCCTTTACCTAAAGATGATCCGACACAACGACAACCCGATATTACTTTGGCAAAAGAGCAATTAAACGGCTGGGAACCACAAGTTCCGTTACGCGAGGGTTTAACAAAAACCATTGCTTATTTCGACCAATTACTGAAAGACGGCGACGTGTAAACAACGTTGTTCACGAATAATGATTTGACAGATGAAACTTGTATGAAAACACCCTTTACATGCAAGTTTCATCTGTTTTTTTTAGAAAGATAAATTATGCACTTAAATCTACAGGAAGAAACTCCTACCATATTAATTGTTGACGATAACCCTAATAACATTAAAATTGTTGCGCTTATACTGCGTACCTTAAAGTATAAAATTGTTATTGCCACCAACGGCGAACAAGCAATAGAACTGGTTGAACAAACCAGACCCGACTTGATTTTGCTTGATATTATGATGCCTAAAATGGATGGATACGATGCGTGCAAAATCATCAAAGAAAAGGAGGAGAACGCAAATATTCCGGTAATATTTATTACCGCATTAAACGACACCGAAAGCCTGGTAAAAGGATTTAAAGCCGGTGGTGTTGATTACATTACAAAACCTTTTAATAAAGACGAACTGGTTAGTCGAGTACAAACACACCTTGAATTAAAACAAACACGCGACAGGCTGGAGAAAACCACTCACCATTTATCGGAACTTAATGCACTAAAAGACAAAATGTTCTCGGTTATTGGTCACGATTTAAGATCGCCATTAAGCAGTGTGAAAATGACACTGGAATTTCTCTCGAAAATGACCGACACAAAAGACAATCCGGTTGCCGAGAATATAAACATCATGCTAAAAACCACCGACGAAGTTTTTGGCTTGCTCGAAAATCTTTTAGGTTGGGCAAAATCGCAAAGCGGAAACCTAAGTATCAATAAAGAGGAGCTGCAAATTTCGGATGTTGTTAACAGTGTTTATATTCTGAATAAAGGCAATTTAGAACTAAAAAAGATTTCTTTTAAATCGGAAGTTAGTGAAACGACAAAAGTAACGGCCGATTTGAGTATGATGAAAGTTGTACTGCGCAACCTGGTCTCAAATGCCATAAAATTTACTCCTGATGAAGGAACAATAACCGTTTCGGCTACCGAAAAAAATGGAAAAACAATAATTTCTGTTGCCGACTCGGGCATTGGAATTTCGGAAGAAGACCTGCCAAAGGTATTAAATCCGAATACACATCACACCACTTATGGCACTAACCGCGAAGCTGGTAGCGGACTGGGTTTAACCCTGTGCAAAGACTTTGTTGAAAAGAATGACGGAACAATTTGGGTAGAAAGCGAATTGGGCAAAGGCAGTACGTTCTTTATTGAAGTATAATGATAGATAAACAACATCTAAATGACTGTATACTTTTTATAACCGTAAGTTTTATCTTCTGTTTTAAAAAGAATTCTTGAAATTGGAAATATTAAATTGACCAGAAAAATTAAATCATGTACACAAATAATACACAAATCCTACATCTTATATCTCTTCTTAAAGAATATGGAATAAGCAAGGTTGTAATTTCTCCGGGAAGCCGCCACTATCCATTAACACATTCGTTAGAAGCAGATAAAAGTTTTCAGCTATACTCAGTGGTTGATGAACGAAGCGCAGCTTTTTTTGCATTAGGTTTAATACAGGAAAGTGATTCTCCTGTTGCTATTTGTTGTTCATCGGGCACAGCATCTGTTAATTACAGCTCAGCAGTATGTGAAGCCTATTATCAAAAACTACCGCTGCTTGTAATCACCATCGACAGGTTATCGGCTTTGTTAGGCCAAACAGAAGACCAAATGATCAAGCAAACAAACATTTACGAGAATTTTGTAAACTTTGAATGCACGTTATCGATGGGTGATAATGCGATGGATATTTGGCATAGTAATCGATTAATAAATGAAGCATTAATAAAGTTAACCAAAAAAGATAATGGTCCAACACATATTAATATTCCGATAAAACAACACCGCGACCTTAAATTTGAAACTAAAACCTTACCTAAAGTTCGCAGAATTTTCCATCACGATCCGGAGCTATCAGAACAAGACTGGAAAGATTCTGCAGCAATGCTAGAGAACAAAAGAATAATGATCGTGTGGGGCCAGTCCGAGCCTTTGTCAAATAAACTATCTGCTGCGTTAGACGAATTTAGTAAAACACAAAACTATGTAATACTAACCGATAGTATTTCGAATTGTACCCACCACCGAGCAATACTGAATACATTTACAACTCTTCGTGCCCTTTCAATACCCGATCAAGACAACCTTGCACCTGATTTTGTTTTTACCATTGGTGCCAACTTTGTTTTTAATCTTGAGATTAAAGGATTTTTAGGAGCCTATAAAAATAAATTAGAAAACTGGCAAATAAATAATGGTGGAGAAATTAGTGATCCGTTTAAACGCTTAACCCGCGTTTTTGAAATGTCTCCTACCCTTTTCTTTGAAAAAATTACAAAATATTCATCAACGCCTGGTGAAAGCGACTCGTACTTTAAACAGTGGGACGTAATTGCCCAAGCGGTTCCCGAACCAGAAGTTCAATACAGTCAATTACAGGTTTTGGGGAAACTGGTAAAGAAACTGCCAGAGAACTCAGTACTTCAAATTGCCAACAGTAACGCGATCAGGCTGATGCACTTATTCAAGATTAAAAAAACAGTACGCTGTTATTGTAACCGTGGTGTTAATGGTATCGACGGATGCATGTCAACTGCAGTTGGTTTTGCAGCAAGTTCAGATAAAATTGTTTATTACGTTACCGGCGATCTAACATTCTTTTATGATATGAATGCGTTGTGGAACCGATATATTTCAAAGAAATTAAGAATTGTTCTTATAAACAATGAAGGTGGTGCTGTTATGCATATGCCATTTCCAAAAAGCCAGGCCAGAGAATTGGAACAATACACCTCGGCTTACCACAATACATCTGCAAAGGGTTGGGCTGAATCAGTTGGTATTACCTATACCAGCGTAACAAACGAAGATGAAGCTGAAAAAGCCATAGCCGAGATAACTGATGAGACCATGGAAACGCCAATGTTAATTGAAGTTTTTACGAAAAAAGAAGAAGATGTTGAAATTGTTAAATCATACTACAACAGCATCAACAAAGTTAAAACCATCGACAGAGCAAAACGAAAAGCGTACAGAATTGCGAAGCAATATCTGAATAATTTTTAACCCCAAAAAGCACAATTTGGAAGCGCATAATAAAACCATAGCAAAAAATACACTCTTCCTGTATTTCAGGATGATTTTTAAATTACTGATTTCGTTAATCACCTCTCGCATAATTCTTGATGCACTTGGCTTTAGCGATTACGGGCTGTATAATGTTGTGGGTGGTACCGTTGCAATGTTCGCGTTCTTAAACAATAGTATGGCATCGGCTACCCAGCGTTTTCTGAATTACGAAATGGGAAAAGGTCAATCAAACGCATTAAAAACCGTTTTTAGTACCAGCTTATTTTTACATATAATTATTGCTTTTGTTGTACTTGCTTTAAGTGAAACAATCGGCCTTTGGTTTGTAAATCATAAATTACAAATTGATGCTGATCGGCTACATGCTGCAAATTGGGTGTTTCAGTTTTCCATTCTAACATTAATATTCCAAATTATTGCAATTCCTTATAATGCGTCAATTATCGCTCACGAAAAAATGTCGGCTTTTGCTTACATAAGTATTTTTGAAGCATTAATGACACTATTAATTGTTTTAGGCATTAATAACAGCCAACACACTGACAGACTCATTTTGTATTCGGGATTGTTATTAGTCTTATCTATTACTGTTTCCTTAATTTTTTTAGTTTACGCAAAAAGAAAGTTCGCCGAATGTTCGTTAAAAATATGCTACAGCAAAATCTATTTTAAAGAAATGCTTAGCTACTCGGGGTGGAATACCTTAAGTGTTTTTTCCGTAATGCTAAAAAAACAAGGGATTGACATTCTGTTAAATCTGTTTTTTGGAACTGTAGTAAATGCTGCGCGAGCGTTGGCTACAAAGTTAAATAATGTGGTTACCGGTTTTGTGCTAAATTTTATGCAGGCCATGAATCCGCAAATCGTTAAAAATTTTGCAAAGGGCGAGTTATCTGAAATGAAAAAACTAATCATGTTTGGATCAAAATTTTCCTTTTTTCTGATTTTAACTTTTGCGTTGCCCATACTAATCGAAACAGAACCGATTTTAAGTTTATGGCTTAAAGAGGTTCCAGAGTATACCACTATTTTTACCCGATTAGTTATAATTACTGCACTTATTGATTCATTAAACAATACGCTTTGGACAGCTCAGAGTGCCACCGGGAAGGTAAAAGCGTACCACATAACATTAAGTAGTATTGGCTTGGTAAATCTTCCGATTAGTTATTTATTACTAAAACTTGGGTATCCTCCGTATATGCCGTTAATTGTTACATTAGTACAATCAATTGTACTAACGTATGTAAGGCTAAAATTTTTAAAAAAATCAATAAAACTAGATGTCTCAGAGTTTTTTTACAATGTAATTCTTCGGGCATTCTTCATTTCTGTAACAGCATCAATACTTCCAATATTACTTCATCTGTATTTAAATCCTAACTTATTAAATACTTTTATAGTATGTTGTCTGGCTGTATTATGTGTTAGTATAAGTTTCTTTTCAATCGGGTTAAAACGTAATGAAAAGAAGAAAGTACTTGAACTTTTTGTTAATAAAATACCAATATTAAAACATGTTACGAAATATCTATCATAAAATTAAGCGAACTGCCTTAAATAATTTATCGGGCAAACCAACCATTAATGTTACAAAACCATACCTTATTGAGTTGCAAGAAAAGAATAGGTTTAAACACCAGGTTGCAGTTGTTACCGGAGGATCAGGAGCCATTGGTAGAGCAATATGCTGCCGACTAGCTGCAGAAGGTGCCATAGTTTATGTTTGTGGTATGACTGAATCAAAAATTAATGAGGTAGTTGCAGAAATAAAAACGCAATTGCAGGGAGAAGCTTATCCTTTAAAACTGAATGTCACTGATTTAATAAATATAGAAACCGCCTTTGCGCAGATTATTGAAAAACACGGCACAATTGATATTTTGGTTAACAGCGCAGGAGGCAGTTTACGTGGGCAAAGCAATGAACTTACCGGTCAGGATATTAATCTAATAAAACAAAACATTAATATCAATTTAATTGGATCGCTTGCATGTTCTAAGGAAGCTGCAAAAGCCATGAAAACCAAAAAGAAGGGAAGAATTATCACCATCTCATCAATTATTGGAGATCATGGCAAAGCGGGTTTTACAGAATACGCTGCAGCCAAAGGAGGTACAAATGCATCGGTAAAATCTTTGGCCATGGAACTGGGCAAATATGGGATAACAGTAAACTGCGTTTCTCCTGGCATTGTTCAACGCGACGAGATTACCCCCTACCAAATGGAACAAATAAAAAAGAAAAACTACATGAATTCTTTTGGCAAACCAGAGGATATTTCAAATATGGTAGCTTTTCTAGCATCAAGCGAAGCCTCGTTTATAACTGGTCAGAATTTTATTGTTGACGGTGGCAGAAGTTTAGGCTTAAAGGGAGATTAAGCGTGAACATTATTAACTTTGTTTTATAAATTTAGTGCTTCTTGTTATTCCTGCATCATTTCTATACCTTATAATATACATACCTTTCTTTAAATCCATATTCGAAAGATTGATATTAATTTCTGACGAAGAATAATCACTGTATTCTTGTGTAAAAAGCATTTGTCCATTTAAATCAAATATTTCTAAATTATATTCTCCAACAAGATCTTCATCAATACTAACTTTTAAAGATTTACTCACCGGATTTTGGCACTTTAAAGTTTTATCCTCTTCAGTTTCAGCATCAGCACTTTTCAGATTACCCGATTCTTTATAACCGAAAAGCACAATCTCATTAATTGCAGCCGACAGACTTTCATCAATCGTCAGTCGTACATACCTACTAGATACATTAACCGAGTGCCTCTTCCACGATTTGTACTCATCGCAAGGCTCTGTAAATACTTCTTGCCAATCGCCCGGCTCGCCAATTGAAACCTCCATATCTGCTATTCCTTGCATATCATGTAATGCAATTTCGGTTAATTGATATTGACGTCCTAAATCAAAATAAATATGATATGGACCGTAATCCATATTGTAGTAAGGTTTCCAAATTTCGCTAGACGCATGTTCGTTTTTATCTAACGATAGGCCCTGTTCATCAACCAAATAATCGGCTGAATAAATATTTATCCCTTCCTTTTCATCAATAATCATTTCAGAAGAGAGAATAATTTGTGCGGATTTTGTATTCTTTGAATTGTTCTTTTTATCTTCGAAATATTCTGGTCCGCCGGGAGCACCAAGCAATAAATATTTAACAGGAGTTGATTCGGCAAGAGAATAATCATTTTCTTGTTCGTTGGTAAACCCAATCTCATCAATTGCAGTGTGAATATTGTTTGCAAAAATGTGATTACTCTTGCTTCCAGAATTATTCAAAAAAAATGGGATTAACGAATTCCACTTATTATTGTTAATAACAACCACATTCAGTTCATTCATACTCTCAATAATCTCTGAATGAGTATTATCTTTAAAGTAATTACCTGAAACTACGATTGGTTGATTAACATCGGTGAATAGACGATTATCGATAAACATTCCTTTACAGTTACTAATGTAGTTATTGGTAAAAACATTATTTCCTTTTCCCATATTTATAATTCCATGCGCAGGTGCACCTATTAAAATGTTGTTGTAAACGTTAGCTACCGAATTATCGCCAATTTGCAAAAGACTTCTTTGCGAACCAACATTATCCATCCCGGCATTTAATAAGGTGTTATTATGTATTTCAACATCTTCAACCATATTTGCAATTTGTATCGATTCTCTACCGGTATTTCTCACAATGTTATTATACACCTTTACATGTTTAAATTCCATTCCCGGGCTTTTGGTTTCACCCAGATACATGCCTTCGGTAACATTTTCTACAAAACAATCGTGGATAACCAAATTTGAAAAAACAGGTGCTGGCGAAGGAGGATTACCATCATAATCTTTTTTGACACATATTCCCATAAATCCCTCATGGCTAATTTTTATAAATTCAGCTTCGCAATCAGTACTTAACTCAGTAAAACCAAGTCCACAAGTATTAGCCGATAGAAGAAAACCATATTTGCAGCTTTCATCACCAGTACCGGTAACTTTTATATACGAACAATTTTCGAATGTTAATGCACCCCATGCTGTTGGCGAATCTATTCTAACCTGGCCTCCAAAATTTATAAAAACAATGGGGGTTTCCTTTGACCCTTTAAGATTTCGAATTTTTAATGCCTTAGTTCTGTCTGAAGAAATAAAAACAGTATCACCTCCCGTCGGAGCAACAGCCCAAGTATTAGCATCGATGTAATAACCAAAACTCTCCTCAACTAAATATTTTTTTGTAGATGCACTTAAATCCGTAGAAGCAACCAGTATTACCAGCACAGAGATTAAAGCATAAAATCTCTTATTAAACTTAAGTAGAAGTTGTAAAAAAGAAAGAGAAAATAACATCATGATAGGATTTGTATTTTAAGTACCACTAAAATACATAATATCATTTACCTACTGTAGGGATTAAATCTTAAAATTCAGGTAATTATTTCTGATTTTATTTTACAAAAAGTACTTTACAAACAAATAATCGAGTATAATTTATGTAAATCCGGAATAGTTTTTAAACAAACGAACACATTTAATTATGCTCCACGTTTTGCTCGTGCCCAATTTACTGACTGATTACCTCGTAAATACCTATTAAATCCCAGGTAAACTGACAAGTTCATAATAAAGAAATAATATGGTACAAAAAGTAATTTTATTTTAATCTTCCTGTTTTCCAAAAACCACCCAAGCAATGCCGATATATAAAACAATACCTGACCATAAAAAAGTACAGTATAAATATTTTGAATATTCATGCCTGAATGTAATGCCAGAACAAGATTTACAGGGATAATGCAAAGTAAAAGAAGTGGTGTTAGTGTCCAACGTAAAACACGATGCGAAATAAATTGAAAAGACAAAGTACCGTATTTAAACACGTTTAGTAAAGAGTTTAATCGAACAACAGACTGTATACCTCCTGCAGAAATTCGAACTTTACGTTTAAGCTCTTCTTTCACATTGGCCGAAGCTGTTTCAATGGCATAGGCTTCAGGATTATATTGTATGGTGTAACCTTGCATTGCTACTCGCAACGATATAATGAAATCGTCTAATAAGGTGTCCTTTTCAACTTCTTGCCAGAGTTCAGTTCTTATAGCAAAAAGTTCTCCGGCAGCACCAACTACGGAGTACAACTCTGCGTCCCATTTTTTTAATGTCGATTCATATTTCCAATATATACCCTCTCCCGCTCCAGCAGCGGCATCTGCATCTTTATTTACAATACGTTTTTCACCCGATACACACCCCACTTTCGGATCTTTAAATAAGTTAACAATCTCTTTTATCGATTCTTTTCCTAAAGTGGTATTACCATCAGAAAATATTACTATTGGTGTTTTTACGAACTTCATTCCCCGATTCATTGCTCCAATTTTTCCTCCACGAGCATCCTCATGATAAACCTCTACTCCTTCGTAACTTTTTAGAATATCAGGTGTACCATCATCTGAGCCATCGGTTACCCACACATGACGAACTTTTTCTTGTGGATAATTTAAACCAAAAGAGTTTTTTACTTTTGCATCCACATAATCTTTTTCGTTATATGCAGCAACAAAAAGTGTTACTTCGGGTTCGTAGTCATCGTTACCTGTAAAAGGTTTATGGATACCGAATACCCTTCGAATCTTTATAATGAAATACAACAAAATACCATACCCCAAATAAGAATAAAAAATTATAAAAAGAGCCAGCCAAAATATAATCTCTAATATCTTCATTTTCTACATTTTTAAATAATAAATACTTATTTAACTTCTCTTGATGAATCCTAATCAACACCCATTCTACAAACTATCAAAGAGTATTTTTCCAAATTCTTCTGTTCGCTTATCCCACGAATTCTTTTTAGCAAACTCACATCTTTCTTTTATCAAAACAGGTGTATCTAAATTTGTTTCCTTTTTCAATGCTTCAACAAATGACTCTTTGTCGTTAGGGACACTAACCATTCCTTCAAAATCTTTTAAATCGGCAAATGCAGTCATTACCACCGGAACGCCAACTGCCAGGTATTCGTTTATTTTTAACGGGTATATGTTTTTATTGTACTCGGTAATGGTATACGGAATAATTCCCACATCGTATGATGCCAGTAATGCGGGCACATCATTTGGGCCAATAGCTGAGAAGAATTGCACATTATTGTATTTTTCCAAACGATTTTTTATCTCCAGATTTCGAAGATTACCTGTAAAATGAAATTCAAATTCAGGTAATTGACGAATGGCATGTTCTACAATATCAATATCAAAACGATGATCGAGACTACCGATATAGCCAACTTTTTTGTCACCGCTTTTATTCACGTCAGTCTTAACATTCGAGGCAAAAACCTCATAGTCAACTCCGTTTTTAACTACATACGATTTTTTATTGAACTGAAGTTTATCTTCTTTCAAGTAATCAGAAGTTGTTATTACAGCATCCGCTAGCTCTGTATATTTGTGGTCAACATCATATACTTTATCACCGTAGAATCCTGTATCGTACCCATCGTAACAGTAATAAATGTTTGAAGATTGATTTAACTGGTTAATCAATGGCGTTCCATAAAAAGGATTGTAGGCATTTACTATTATCGGTTCATTAAACTCAAGTTTTTTAATAAGCTTTTTTAATGTGATTTTATAAATCCATGAATTAAATTTTAAAGCCAAATCAAAAATCTTCTGTTTCTTAATCCAGTAAACGGGTAAAACCGGTGGCATAACCAGATTGTAAACCGATGTGTCAACATCTGATTTAATTGTGATTAATCTTCTTCGAATACCCAACATTCGCTTTACCGGTGCTTCTTTTTTTCTTAAAATAGCAAATATTAAATCCTTTAGCGTATACGGATATTCAACAAATACTACCCTATTTCTTTGCGCAAGTCGCGACATCAATTGTACTGTTGATTTAGTATATTCTCCATACCAAGTAGTATTTGAAACACATATAATATCCTTATTACTAATCATTGATTTTTTTTTATTGGTTCGTCTTAATTCTCCAAATAAATTTAGCTTTTGCTAGCTTTTGTCGTTTACAGTCCCGTGTTGTGTATGTATAAATTTTTTATTAGCTCCTTTAATTGTAATAAGCGAAATAAACATCAGAATAAAACCTTTTGGTAATGTTAGTACAGCTTTAAGCGTTTCTTTATTGTAAAACTTACGAGGTACCGCCAACATAAATGAAAAGTACACCAAGCAAAAAACAACTAACCAATTGAAAAACGTAATAAATGGGGTATTGAAAAGGCTTTCTCCAAGGATAAAGAATATGCCATGAACCAAGGTTAGTAACGTTACAAAACCCAGCAGCAAAATACGCGGTGGCTGCAACATTTGAAACATTTTATCAAAAAATACAAGATTTCCCTTGGCAAGTAAATGGTAGATCCCCGAAAAGAAATAACGACGTAAGTATATTACCTGTGCCGACAGCCATCTTCTTCTTTGGTTTGAAAAATTCCCCGAATCCTGTACTTTCTCATCCAAACAATAGGCATGAGGTAAATATTCAACCATTATTTTTTCGCGCGACAATTTGAGCTCCAATTCCTTATCAAATCCACCTACTGCAAATACATTATTCATCGTGGTTTTAAAAAACTTATAATCAAATGCCATTCCTGACCCAATTAAGCCACACGACATATTCAATACCCGATGTCCTTTTCTGAAAATATGATTATTTACTTCTTCGCTAACCGCATCAAGAATAGCAAAGGCGGTATTGGTATTTTTAGCTATACGATGACCTTGAACGGCCTTGTATCCCCTGTTGAATGCAAGGTTCATTTTTGAGGTAAAATCTTTTTCAATTAAATTATCCGCATCAAGAATTAATGCTACATCATATTCGTCGCCCAGCACATCCATGGCTCTTGTTAATGCCTTGGCTTTTGTACTTTTTTCAAACGATACTTCAATTAATGTAATTGATAGTTTTTTTAGTTCTTCAAGTGTTGATTCTTTAAATGAATCAGCAATTACAACAACTTCAAATTTATCTTTTGGATAATCCTGCAGCAAAGCATCTTTTGCAACATCAATAATTACGGTATCCTCCTTATATCCCGGAATAAGAATTGCAAACTTATTGAAACCATCTTTAATTTCTTTTTTGTGACGAATAGGGAAAATGCCTGCAAATGCATAAATAAAGAAATATACACTGGCAATTCCCAAGTATACAAAAATGATTGCTTCAATAATTTTTATTAGTAAAACTACTACTTCCATAATGATTTAATTTGCTGGTTTAATTTTAAGAATACTGCCTTTTAAGTATTAATATTCTATTGATTTCGTTTACTTCAATAATATATTTGAAGTGTACGAGAATTGTATTTCAACAGATTCTTTTTTAATTGTCATTAACTTCCTTTTCATGTAATTGCTCTAATTTTTGAGTAAATAATTTTATTATCCTCAGTTAAATATGGATTAATTTTCACATTCCTATTTTTAAAATTCCAGAAATACCCTTCTAAAAGTTTCTTAGCCATCAGGTATTTCCCATTAAGAATAAACACGATCAGATTTTTGGGAATAGAGACAAACGTATAAAATAGAAATACAACGAGATAAGTATAAATACTACTGTTTCGTCTCATAAAAACTAACCTGTTTCTATTTAAATAATATGTTTTCATTGGATTCTCTTTACCCACAGACATGGATTCTTTATGGTATACTTTAGACTGCCCGTTGTAGTAAATTTTAAAACCGTGTCTTTTTATTAGCTCTGCCCAATCCACTTCCTCGTAATACAAAAAATAAATCTCGGGCATTAATCCAACTTCTCGAATTACTTTACGAGGTATAATCATTGCCGCGCCATGAGCCAAATCTGTTTCTGCTATATAATCATAAGAGCCATCATCAATTTGTTGTTTCCCATTTGTTGAGTTGCGCCCGGTAAACATATTAATCTTGTTTCCGCCTGCGTATTGAATTACATTCCTATTTTCACTAAAATAATAAACCAGTTTAGGAGAAACAGCTCCGATCGTATTATCCGATAACAATAAATCCACAAGAGGTTCGAGAAAATCAGGTTCTACTTCGGTATCTGAATTTAATAAAAGAATATACTCACCTTTTGATTGTTGAATACCAACATTATTACCTCCTGCAAATCCCAGATTTTTGTTAAGCTTGATAAGTTTTACTTCCGGACACTCTTCTCTTATCAATTCAGTACTCTCATTTGAACCATTATCAACAATTATTATTTCAATATTTGGATATGTAATAGCCCTTAAACTAATTATCGTTTCAATGGTAACTTTGGCGGTATTATAATTCACGCATATTATAGATACCAAAGGATATTTTTTCTCATGTTTCATACTTTAAACCTTTAATGCGTTACTCGCCTGTTTTCTTTTTCTGCGATCTCTCTATCGTATACTGGCCCTAAAAACAAAAATGCCATAGTAGAATATATCAGAATAACCGTAGGCATTTGCCCCAAAACTGCATTACCGTATGAGGCAACCATTATTCCAAACATTCCGGATACCAATGCACTCATTTGGCTTTTTAACCATGGATCTTTTAACTTAAACATTATAACATAGGAACTTTTGATAACGACATAAAACAGAATAAATAAGTGCAAAGCCAATCCAATTATACCATGTTCCATCCAAACCAGCACAAACCAACTGTCTGGCGGAGTTTTTGATATTGGATGAGAATGCGCCACCTTTTCAGCAATTGGCCCTGTTGCTCCAATTCCTCCACCTATGGGGTATGATCTCATTACTTTTTTTAGGTAACGTTGATTAGCCAACCTTACCTGCATAGAAGCATCTTGCGAGGGATTAAATGCAGTCCGCATTCGTGCAATAGTGTAATTACTTTGTCCTATAAATGTGTATTTAAAGAATATTAAAACGGAAAGTCCGACCAAACCTCCTAAAATCATCATTTTAATATTACGCTTAACAATTACAAACAACACTAAACCTCCTACCGGAACAAACATGGCTCCTCTGGTTCCTGAGATCATCATTCCATATAAAGCTAAAACTGCTGTTATGGCATAGAAATATTTTAGTTTCTTTGATTTTTCTTGTCCTAATGCAAGAATGGCAAATACAACTCCCGAGTGCCCCATTGAAGCTCCGTACTGCCCAGCATCAGTGAAAAAAGAAAAATACCTGATTTTTCCGTGCAATATATGAGTTACACTGTCGGGGCCGTGTACCCAGGCATCTTCAAAAGGATCGAGCCCAACAAATTTTTGAATGATCCCTTTTACAGCTCCTATAATTGTAAAAATAGCCCACAACTTAAAGTAAGTATGCAAATCTTTGTGTTTATCAAACAGAATTAAAAAGAGGGGTACAGTAAGAATCAGGTACAAGCCGATATTGCGCATGGAATAGAACCAGGCCATACGGGCAATTGCAAATGGATTTACTAATTGAAACAATACCCACCCAAACCAGATTATACATAAAACAAATAAATCTCCCTTGGCTTTTTGCCATCCAACATCTTTAAAAAATGCTTTAAAAAATAGAGACAAGAGCACAATCACCAAACTTAAATCGACAAACATTCCTAACGGAATAGGAAAATTGGAAACGTATCGGCCAACTCCCAGAATAAAATAATTGAAAATCAATAATGCAAATAATCCGAGCTTTGGATACATAAATTGATAATAGAGGTACACACCAACTATAATTAGTGCAACAATAACCGCTCCTGAAACCGGCCCCATTTTTACGATAAACGCTCCCACTACCAAGAATGTAAACAACACCATAATAAAAGGTAGAGGTAACTTTAAGAAATCACTTCCTCTTATTTCATTAAATGGGTTATCTTTTTCTGGTTTCAACATATTTTGTTTTCGCAATTTTAATTCAATGCATCTTTCAAAAATCTAATCGACCTATCCTTCTCCTCGGCTAAAATTTTGTTTACTGATTTGAAATCAATATCTCTTTTTAATAATTCGAAAACTTTGTGTAGTTCATTTTCATCGACTAATCGCTCCTCAAGTCCAAATATTTTTAATACTGATTGAAAACGACTTAATCCTCGTTTTGAATTCCCTATCGAAATAAACGGCTTATTAAAAATTATAGAAAAAGCTGTTCCATGAAACGAATCTGTTAAAATGAATTCAGCATCCATGAATGATCTTAACCAGTATGTTACCGGTGGATAAATACAATCTTTTAAACCGATCTTACCTGTTTCAAAAAACGACTGTTTGGCAGAAGCTGAAAAAACTTCCAGATTCAATTTTTCTCCTACATCATTTATAACTTGTTTCTTCTCTTGATTTATATCCAAAACGTAGTTAAAAAGTTTGCCCGGCATTTTTTCTACTTCATCCTTTTCAACCAATTTTTCATATTCCCATTTGGGTACTAAAAAGGTAGGATCAAGTGTAACAATAGCATCGACTCCCAGGTTTTTACGACACAATTCTACTGCAGAATCTTCCCGAACAGATATAGCTTTAAAACGTTTGGCTAGATTAGCGCAGGCCTTAGTTTGTTCTGGGCTATATTCCCAATTATCAGTTCCGAATGAGGCAGCATAAGAAATGCGTTTTTTTGTAGAATCTGATTTTAAAAAATCCAGAAAATGGTTTGCAATTTTTGGAGAATACCTTGGTCGCCAAACCTGATCGCTTCCCACAATAAATGCATCAAAATCAGATTTGCCAATATTATTTAAATCAGCATCCGAATTAACTTGATTTGTGACTGCAATATTTTCGTCGATAAACCGATCGGTATGCTTTTTAATGGTTTTTAATTCGTTCAAGTTAGGCCATGAACGCAGGCTTATTTTTTTCGTAACAAGTACTTTTTTATGGAACGTTTAATTATGATTTTGATTTTATCTTTTAATGCAAAGTTTACCTCATCTATTCGATTAATTGTAATTGAACTATGTCCCAGCTCTTTGAGTGCCCATTGAAGTGCAAAATTCTGAAGGATACCTCCATAGTTCCAATTAAAAGGCAGTGTAATTATTCCTATTTTCATTTTTATCTTCCTAATTGGTTTAAATTGGATTAGCTATTTTTCCTTAAATGAAGAAATAATCCTCTTGCTTAACTTTTTAAGCTTGTTTTACTTCTGCACCATTTTTTAATTCGACCTTTTCATCTTTTTTTCTGCTTTTTTTTCTGCTTCTTTTTCGATCCGTTAATTCGATCTTTGGAGAAGAATTGTAAACGAATTACATTTTTTACAAATCGTCGGATAAAACTTCTTTTTCGTGGTAAATCACCAATTACATTTTCCATTTCCTCGATTTCCACACCATTTAATAATATCTGTGGTTTTTTATCTTCGGTAAACGAAAGTATATCCTTAATTGCATTTGTATCAGATTTAGTCCATGCTCTATTTGCACGTGTTACCATAAACGAATGATCGGTTCCGTTAAATAAATTTATCGGGAATGAATTTTGCAAAATTCCAGGAATCTCAACAAACACAAAATCATTCTGGTAACACTTGTGTCTGTCTGCTTCATCCATCAAATCTGTAATAACTTCACATTTATGGAAAGAATCATTAATAACATATTCATACACTTCGACGTTACTCAAACGTGTATATTTTTCATCTGATAATACCAGAACCTTATACCCGATATCTGCGAGACGTTCAGCGAGCAAACCTAATATCGTTGATTTACCTTCTTCATCAAGAATACTAAAAACAATATTGGTATCTGGCTTTTGTTCCTGGGCTTTGTTCGTTTCCTTACTTAGTATAAGTTTTCGGGCTAATACATCAATTGCCCTTGCTTTAATATTATCTATATCAAGACTCCTACTTACTTTTTTACCTATTTTCGGATAAATTGCAGCAACCGTTAAACCAGTAAACTCCTCAGCACGTTTTTCTGTTTTTAAACTTTGATCAATAAAATCAAGTAATATTATAAGAGCTGCCGGTATTATAAAACCAATTACTAATCCAACCAACAACAAAATTTTTCGTTTACTTGGTAAGGATTTATTAGGATACAAAGGAGGATCTGAAACTTTTAAGTTTGAATTCAACTCTACATTTTGTTGCTTTAATTTTGCAAGATTTAAACTCTCAAGAATGCTTAAATATTCTCTCTCTGCAATCGCAATCTTTCTTTCCAATCGCTTCATTTGAGCACCTTTCGGAGCATATTCCGTTATGGTACTTCTGAATTCGTCCTTGCGTTGTTCTCCTATTACAAGTTTAGCTTCCGAAGATTCAAGGTTAATAACAGTTTCCAGCCATTGAGTTAATACAGAATTTGACTCTACTCCTTCAATACTATTAGACATAAAATACGCCTTATTTACTTGCTCTCTTAACTGATTTTGCAGCGCAGTAGATTCGGTACTTAATTCTGCTATTTCATCAATATATAATTGTTGATTAATTGTATCAAATTGCGACTGATACTCCTTCAATGCCTTTTCAATATTTACAGCCGCTAATTGATCTCTTAATTCTAAAACTTTGGAATTAGTAATAACACGTCTTTGTTGAACACTAAGCTTTTCTTCAAGAACTTTTAGAACAGCTGCAGCACTGGCATATTCCATTCTTATTTCGTTAAACTTTGCATCAAAACTCTCTTTCTGAGAAGCGATGTATTCAGTTTGCTCGTAATAGTTAATAATGTTATTGTCTTTATTAAATTGAAGTAGTTCATCTTCTGCCAAATCAAGTTTTTCCTGGGCAAGGTTAAGTTGATCTTGAAAATACCTCAGAATAGCATCAGATTGATTAATCTTTACATCAGCATAATTTTTAATAAAAACATTGATTAAAATGACTAATGTTTGTTGACAGATGCCCGGATCTGTGGCTGAGTAACTAATCTCAATCATATCACTAAGGTTTTTACGCCTTACTGTTAATTCTTTCAAAATTTTTTCAAATCCGTAATATGTATTATCAAGCTCTATAAGCTTATAAATATAGTTTTGATTATTCTGAATTTTATAGTTTACAAATGCCTTATAAGTTGCATCAAAATCATTTTTAACTACTAATTTCTTTATTTTATCCGGAACTGAATTCATTAATTCATAATACGACTCCCGACTAATCACCTCCGGATTGGGCTCTTCCAATATCATATGTGACGTAAAAAGACGTAACCCAACTTCTTCTATAGTACTTCTGAGTTTTACAATATTTATTAGATTATCAAAAGCAGTCATGGTCGTAACCCGATCAATCTTACTACTTTCAAGCGATGTTAAACTCGAACCTGACGCTAAACCAGTATATATACTGGTAAAAGAGTTGTAAACCTTTGGCTCATCTTTTGTTAAGAAAAAAATGGCACAAAACAATATAATTGGTCCCAAAAGCATAAGTAACCAATGCTTTAGCAATAACCGTATGAAATATATTAAATTCAATTTCCAAGATTTAAATTAATTTCTGTCCCAATATTTTCCTGCAGAATTCTCATAGCTGTTATCAATTCGGTCTTTGCCTCTTCGTAAGATATCTCTGCATTCAATTGCATATTTTGTAACCGGGCATAATCGGCCATATCAATAATACCGTTTTTATAATTCACATCGGCCTCTATCATTTGTGTTCTCATAGATTCAACGGCTGCTATGTATATCACTAATTTCCGGTGAGCTCGAATTATATTACCGTATTGTATAATTATGAGTTCCTTTAATTCTTTTACCGATGCTTCACGCTGATATTGAGCTTTTTCTTTTTCGGCAATCGCCATACTTTTGTTTTTCCCACCTGCCAATGATAACAGCGGTAATTTCCAGGTAATGCCTAAATTATAACGCGTTTGTTCTGTTGTTTGTGCTTGGCTTTGATCGTAGCCCAAATCCTGAGAAATTACTAAATTATCAAACAAACCATATTTGACTCCAGCTTCCACACCAAGACCATTCATCCACTCGCGTCGAAGTAACTGCACTTTCATCTCGCGAATTACAATATCAGCATCATAGAGTTTTAACAAAGGAGAATTTTCAATTGCAAGGGCCTGTAATTCCGAAATAGAAGGTATTACTTCTGCAATATCATTACCCTCTGATGTGGCGGCAATTAAATTATCATAGGATTGTGCATGCAAAACATGAACTCCAAACACCAACAGAGCAATATATATTATCTTTTTTTTCATTTTAAACATTCTCTTTCTGAAAAACAGCTTTGAAAGTTCTGATAATAATCCAAATGTCTTTCCAAAACGAAAAGCGACTATTGGCAATTTCTGCGTAAGTATTATCCAACTGTTTACGTTCTTCAGGCGACATTTTTGATGTTTTCCCACGGGCTTCAACCTGCCACAAACCGGTAATTCCGGCCGGTCCGTTAAAGCGGTCGGTCCACTCATCGGTCGTTAGCAACTCGGCTTCGTACAAAGGCAAAGGGCGGTTTCCAACTATCGACATATCGCCTTTTAATACATTTATTAATTGTGGTAATTCATCGATACTTAATTTGCGGATAATATGACCAACTTTTGTTATTCGCGGATCATTTTCAAACTTCACGAATGCACTTTCCTGCTGCTGCTTTTTCTCCTGAATATGAGCGGCTTCATCAACTTCAACATCATCGCCAAAAAGTATTGTTCCATTTGCCTTGGAGCTTTCCTGTTGTTCATTGCTTTCATTTTCCGCTACATCAGTCTGCTCTTCCTCGTTATTTTGGTATTGATTTAAATGTTGAAATTCTTTCAGTCGTTTGTCGGCGTCAGGATACATCGATCGTAATTTCAAAAAATTGAAAATCCGGTATCCGGTACCTACCCTTTTTGAAATGTAATAAACCTTTCCTTTCGACTCCAAACGTATTGCAATTACAAAAATCAATAACAATGGCGACAGACAGAGCAAAGCCAGGCCTGAAAAAACAATATCGAAAGTACGTTTGAAAAATGGCGTTTTGTAAATCGTAGTTTCCGGGTCGTTCTTTTCTTTCTGCACCAACGACATTCGTGGTTTTAAAACCGTAAGGGTTTTTATGCGCTTGTAAAGCTCCTCGGTGTTTACCGGCTGATGAAATACATCATCTACCTTCTTTTTAAACGCCAATTGAATATCTTCAGCACTACGCTCATCGGTAATAACCAGGTAAGGAATCTTATTTCCCTGATCAACTTCAGCAATAAACGTTTCATGAAAATCAATCCCATTGCGCCCCGGCAGTTCTTTATCACAAACTACCCCATCGCACGAATTTCCTTCCTTTAACCAATTCACAGCACTTAATGCATTTGAATGGTGAATCAACTCAAGAAGATTCTTTTTCGATTCGAATCCGCTGATTATACGCTCATCGGTTCCGATATACAAAACGCTAAGTTTTCGGTTATGTTTGGCTTTCATAACGGTTGGTTTTAGCGTTTAAGAATACGGTCGATTCTAATAATCAGTTCTTCCGGATTAAATGGTTTTACAAGGTAATCTTCAGCACCCATTTTAAGGCACTTTATACGATCATTACTACTGTCAAGACTGCTCAAAACAATAATTGGCACGTCTTTAAAATATCCACTCGATCGTACATGTTCGATTAACTCAAATCCGTCGAGATTCGGCATTTGCAAATCTGTTAAAATTAAATCGGGAATGTTTCCTTCCTGCAGCCAACTTAAAGCCTGAAGTCCATCTTCTTTGGTTTCAACTTCGTAATTGGTACTTAGAAACTGTACGATTAGCTTGCTAATCGACGATTTATCGTCGACAACTAAAATCTTTTTCATCGCTTAATGGTTTGTATTGTCCTCTTACACAAATATATGATTATGAAGGTAACAAAACACCCACTCCATGCGTTATTGCCCGATTTTGGGCAAATCACCCAGGCCTACTTCAATTTTGCTGATAAACCTCTAAGAAAAACGGAAGGAATTCTGTACGCTCTTGCCATCAAAAGTCAAAAACGGTATTCAATAAAGCCTAAAACACTTATTTAGATTAATTAGCTGCTAATGATTTCCAGCACCAACTCTTTCGTCAGTTTTCGGCCGGCAGCTTTTTCGCGAATAGCATCGAAGGTGAATTTAAAATCGCAGCCCTCTTTCCAGTTGCTGCAACCGTAAGCGGTTTTTCCTTTTATAATTTTTCCGCCACATTTTGGACATTTTGGCGTTGAGTCGGCAGTATTCTTTTCAGCCGGAGATTTATCCACAAACTCCACATTACAATCCGAAGTGAGCTGCAGAATACCTTCCACTTTTTTATCACCCATTTTAAAACCTTTGAGTTTTGTGGTGGCTCCCTTTTTTAACAAGCGCTCAACCTGTTTGTCGGTGAGCTTTTTCTCCATAAAAACAAATGGCAGCCTGAAATCGCAACCTTCTTTCCAACGGTTACAGCCATAAGCATTTTTACCTTTCAGCACCTTTCCTTCCGAACATTTCGGACAAGTCATTTCACCGTTGCCAGCATCATCCGACTTGTGCCCTTTTCCTTTTGCCTTTTGCCTTTCTCCTTTTGCCTTTTGCCTTTTACCTTTTTCCTTGCTTTCCGCTTCAGGAGCAACCAGTTTTACCGAGCTACGATCGCGTAGCACCTCAACGACCAAATCGTAAACCATACGTTTCATCTCGTAAATAAATTTCGAGGCGCTGTATTCTCCCTGCTCAATGTCACGCAATCGTTTTTCCCACTGTCCGGTTAATTCTGCCGATTTTAATAGTTCATTATGAATGATGTCAATTAGCTGAATTCCCACTTTTGTAGGATGTATCTGCTTTTTCTGCCTTTCAATATATTTACGCCGGAACAAAGTCTCGATAATTGCAGCACGTGTTGACGGACGCCCGATTCCGTTGGCTTTCATCAGGTCGCGCAGTTCGTCGTCGTCCACATTTTTACCGGCCGTTTCCATGGCGCGAAGTAAAGATGCTTCGGTGTAATAACGTGGCGGTTTTGTTTCCTTCTCGGTAAACGACGGCTCGTGCTGACCATGCTCTCCTTTTGTAAAGGCAGGTAAAATACTGTCGCCGTCACCGCTTTTCGAATTCTCATCCTGAAAAACCACGCGCCATCCGGGTTGCAGAATTTGTTTTCCGTTTGCCACAAATTGCACCGTATCAACTTCGGCTTTCACCTGTGTTTTGGCCACTTTACAATCGGGATAAAACGCGGCCAAAAAACGTCGGGCAATGGCATCGTAAACCTTTTTCTCGTTACCGCCCAGCAATTTCTCTTCGCCGGTTGGAATAATCGCATGGTGATCGGTAACTTTTTTGTCGTTAAAAACTTTAGTCGATTTTCGTATTTTCTTTGCCAAAAGCGGCTGCGCCAAGTCACTGTAACTTTTTAGCCCCTTTAAAATTCCGGGTATTTTTGGGTACTGATCGTTGGGCAGAAAAGTGGTATCAACACGCGGATAGGTAACCACTTTCATTTCGTACAGGCGCTGTATGGTTTTCAGGGTTTCATCTGCAGTTAGTCCAAAACGGGTGTTGCAATGCACCTGCAAACTGGTGAGGTCGAAAAGTTTCGGCGCATATTCCTGTCCGTCTTTCTTCTCAACATCGGTAATGTACAAATCCTTACCCAACACCTGGTTCAGCAGTTTTTCGCCGTCTTCTTTTTTGAAAAACTTTCCTTCGGTATTGCTAAAAACCGTTTCGCGATAGGTGGTTTGCAGCTCCCAATACGGTTCGGGTTTAAAATTCTCGATTTCGTAATGGCGCGTTACCAGCATCGCCAATGTTGGGGTTTGCACCCGCCCGATGGACAAAACCTGTTTGTAACCACCATATTTCAGTGTATATAAACGTGTGGCGTTCATTCCCAGCAGCCAGTCGCCAATAGCCCTGGAGCTGCCCGCATAATACAGGTTGTCAAATTTTTCAGCCGGTACGAGTTTCTGAAAACCGGTTTTAATGGCTTCGTTCGTTAGCGACGAAATCCACAATCGCTTCACTTCGCCTTTGTAGCCGGCCTCTTTCATCACCCAGCGCTGAATAAGCTCTCCTTCCTGACCGGCATCGCCACAGTTAATTACCTGTTCGGCTTTATCCAATAAGCTTTTAATGGTATTGAATTGTTTGGTTACGCCACCGTCGCCTGTCATCACTTTTGTTTCAAAACGTTTGGGCAACATGGGCAGTGTATGCAAATCCCAGCGTTTCCACTTCGAGTCGTAATCCTCTGGCGGCCAGAGCGTACAAAAGTGACCAAAGGTCCAGGTTACCTGGTAACCGTTTCCCTCGTAATAACCATCTTTTCGCGAACCTGCCCCAATTACCTGAGCAATTTCTTTGGCAACACTTGGTTTCTCTGCAATACAAACAATCATAAGTGTTGCAAATATACAAGTAATGATGGGGGATGAAAAAGCGAGTTATTAACAAGCTTTTAAGAAAGATTGATTATTAGATTGATGGAGATTGGTTTTGAGATTAATGAAGATGGAGCACTGAGACTTTGAGACAATGAGATTTTCCGGGATTGTAGAATTGATAAATTGTAAAAATTGCAAACAGTGAATGAGACTTTTCCTCTCGGTGAAACTCCGCGTCTTCTCAGTGCAACTCTGTGGCAGAACTTAATTGTTAAATTGCCGAACTGTTAAATTGTAATTTTAAGCAGTCTGCGTCTTCCTTCTCTCTGCGAAACTCCGCGTCTTCTCTGCGCAACTCTGTGGTAAAATCCAATTGTAAAATTGCCAACTGCGACTAAAAACTCGCGGCTAGTCGCTAGTAACTTTTGCCTTTCTACTTTTAACTTTTGCCTTGAAACACTACCAACCCAAATCACACGCATCAGCGGGCATCCAGTGTTTGTGTTTACCTTCCCATTTTACGTTGCACCCAATCGGGTTGGTTACCGGAACTGAAATGGCCTTTCCCCGGGTCAGTTCTTCCAACGCATTCGCCAAATCGTTTACCGTTATTTTTGATGCATCGCGCGGACTGTCAACTCCCCTTCCGGTGTAAACCAATTCGCGGTTTTCATCGAGAACATAAAAATGTGGAGTCCGCAGCGCACCATAGGCCAATGCCACTTCCTGCGATTCGTCGTACAAATACTTCCACGGAAAACGGTGCTCCTTCATGCGTTCCACCATGTGGTCAAAATCATCCTCTTCGTAGGTATTTTTGCTGTTCGAGTTAATTCCAACAAACTCAACACCAAGAGGTTTAAAACGTTCAGCCGTTCTGCGGGTAACTTCGTCGCTGTTTATCACATAGGGGCAGTGGTTACAGGTAAAAAACACCACTAAATATTTCGAATCCTTAAAACTTTCCAATGAATACCTTTTCCCGTCGGTAGCCTGAAGATTAAAATCGATTGCTTTTTTTCCTGGTTCGAGTGTAAATGCCATAATTGTATCTCCTTTTACTACATAAAGAATTTCGAGTGCAAATTGTTTAATCGGTGGGTTGTTTTACCCCCGCCCCCTAAAGAGGAATACGACCAAGTCCCTTTTAGGCGATTTAGAGGTTAATTGAAATTTGGAGTGTAAAAATTTATGCTCGTTTCGTCCAACGAATTATCTTTGAAAAATCATCTTGAAACATTTACAATTAGTGCACGAATGAGCAGCGAACTGGATCTACAACGAATTAAAGAATTGCAGGCCGAACTGGCCGAACATAACTATAAATACTACGTTTTGGCGCAACCATCAATCAGCGATTTTGATTTCGACATGAAATTAAAAGAGCTGGAGCGCCTTGAAAAACAATACGACATTAACGACCCCAACTCGCCAACGCAGCGCGTGGGAAGCGATTTAAGCTCCGACTTTCAGCAGGTAACGCACAAGTACAACATGTTGTCGTTATCGAATGCTTACTCGCAGGAAGAACTAAAGGATTTCGACAACCGCATTCATAAAATTATTGGCACCAACGATTATGAGTACGTGTGCGAGTTGAAATTCGATGGATCATCGATTAGCCTGACCTACGAAAATGGCGAATTAGTGCGCGCTGTCACCCGCGGCGATGGTGTTAAAGGCGACGATGTAACCAACAACGTACGCACCATTCAATCGGTACCTTTAAAATTACGCGGAAACGATTACCCCGAAAGTTTTGAGATTCGTGGCGAAATTTTACTGCCTTTCAACGAGTTTAACAGACTGAATGCAGCCCTGGAAAAAGCAGGCGAACCGTTGCTGGCCAATCCGCGAAATACAGCTGCCGGAACACTAAAAATGAAAAACTCGTCGATTGTAGCCTCCCGAAAACTGGATGCCTACCTGTATTATGTGCTTGGCGAAAATTTGCCGGAAGACGGTCATTACGAAAGCCTGCAAAAAGCACGCGAATGGGGTTTTAAAATTTCGGAGCATACTCAGCTTTGTAAAAATATTGATGAAGTGTTCGCATTTATCGAAAAGTGGGATTCTGAACGTTTTAACCTGCCGGTTGCTACCGATGGCATTGTAATAAAAGTAAACTCGCGCAAGTTGCAAAATAACCTTGGAGTTACAGCCAAGTCGCCACGCTGGGCCATTGCTTATAAATTTAAAGCCGAAAGCGTTGCCACCATTTTAAAATCGGTTTCGTACCAGGTAGGCCGCACAGGAGCCATTACGCCGGTAGCTAATCTCGAACCGGTGCTTATTGCCGGAACCATTGTAAAACGGGCGTCGCTGCACAATGCCGATATTATCAGCAACCTGGATTTACACATAGACGACACGGTTTTTGTGGAAAAAGGTGGCGAAATCATTCCGAAAATCACAGGCGTTGATCCGGCCAAACGCCACCCGATGTTTCAGCGGGTACAGTTTATCGAATCGTGCCCCGAGTGCGGAACAAAACTGATACGAAAAGAAGGTGAAGCCGCTCATTATTGTCCGAACGAAGATGCCTGTCCGCCACAAATAAAAGGTAAAATGGAGCATTTTGTCAGCCGGAAAGCCATGGATATTGATGGCATTGGTCAGGAAACCATTGATTTGCTTTACAACGAAGGTTTGGCAAAAAACATTACGCAACTCTACCAACTACAAAAAGAGCAACTGCTAAACCTTGAACGTATGGCCGATAAATCAGCACAACGCATTCTCGATGGTTTGGAAGCATCAAAACAAGTTCCGTTCGAGCGGGTACTTTTTGCGCTGGGAATTCGTTTTGTTGGCGAAACAGTAGCAAAAACGCTGGTAAAAAAGTTGCATACCATCGAAAATATTCAGCAGCAAACCAAAGAACAGTTGGTTGAAATTGATGAAATTGGCGACCGCATTGCCGAGAGTGTTGTGGAGTGGTTCTCGAACGAGGAACACCTGCAGTTTATTCAACACCTGAAAGAATACGGACTTCAGTTTTCCATCAGCGAAGACCAGCTGGAAGGACAAACCAACAAACTGGAAGGATTAAGCATTGTTATTTCGGGTACATTCGAGCAACATTCGCGCGACGAGCTAAAAAAATTAATTGAGCAAAATGGTGGCAAAAATGTGGGCTCCATCTCGAAAAAAACGAGCTACATGCTCGCCGGAAGCAATGTTGGGCCAAGTAAACTTCAAAAAGTGGAGAAGCTGGGTATTCCAATGATCAGCGAGGAAGATTTCCTGAAAATGATCGAATAGTTTGTAGAAAATAATGACGCAAAAAATTACAGTTGAAGCTAAATAAGTTGTTTATACTATGACAAAAACAATTCTTCTTTTATCAATAACACTCCTTTTATCAGTGGCTTCCAATGCTCAAAATATTATTGAGTGGTCGGCCGACTATCAACTTCAAAAAAGCGATTTTCAGGCAAAAGCGCCCAACAGCGGGCAAATGCAAACCGCCTCGGGAAGTTTTTCGGTGGAGTACGAAACCGGTGGACTGAACCTGGTGCTGAACCGCAACATGAATGAAAATGTATCGTGCAAATTTCAAAAAGACGCTTCTTACATGGATGACGGAACGGAAGAAGCTACAGCACGTTTATTGCGCTATCAGCAACTGATTTTTAATTTGTACGAAATTCAGGCCCGCAACATGCGTGAAAAGTTTTTTGAAGAGCGTAAAACGATGCTAACAAAAGGGCCATCGGAACTGCATCAGCGAGCTTATGCCGAGCATGCCAAACTGCTTTCGCAGGTAGAAAGCGACACGTTTAACGGCACGCTCGATTCGGAAATTGAAAAGTGGATGCAATGGTCGCTGGAAGAACTGGACAAGCTGGGTGATTTTTGTAAAACCTGTAATCCAAAAAAGAAGCAAAGAAAATAAGACACTGCATTATGGGATGGAAAGAAAAATATGCCTACCGAAAACTCCGGAAGATGGTAGCAGCACAGCAACGTACACCGGTAATTCCAGATCTGGCTTTACATTCAAAAGTAGGAGTAATCTGGCAACCATCGGAGAAACCGGCGGCACAATATCTCCGCGATTATTTTAACCACCACGGCGCTATTTTTCGCGATTACTGCCTATTCGACAGCGACTCAAACCCGGCCGCTGAAGCCAATTCATTAACAGTAAACGACCTGAATTGGTGGGGAATTCCGAAACCCGAAAAAGTGAATGACTTTATCGAAATGGAGCTCGATCTGCTGCTATGCCTGGCTGCCGAGAAAAATTACGCCGTCGATTATATCACAGCATTATCGCATGCTAAATTCAAAATTGGAAGTTCTGAAGCCGATAATTCCTACTTCGATCTGAATATTAAGCTTGACCAAAATAAGGATGCAATGTTTTTAGCCGAACAACAAATTTTCTATCTTGCGCAACTAAACAACAGAACAGATTCATGAGTCGATATTTCAAAGGCGCAGGAGTAGCGCTAATTACTCCGTTCACAACAAACGATCAGGTTGATTACAAAGCACTGGAAACCATAATTGAAAACCAGGTAAAAGGTGGCATTGACTATCTTGTTGCCTTGGGTACAACAGCTGAAACAGCTACATTATCCACTGATGAAAAAGCACATGTGGTTGAACTGGTGAAAGAAAAAGCCAATGGTTTGCCGGTTGTTGTTGGAATGGGCGGTAACGACACCCGCACCATGTGCAACCAAATCGACAATTTTAACTTTGAAGGTATCGACGGAATTTTGGTTGTAACACCTTTTTACAACAAACCTTCGCAGGAAGGAATGTATCGCCACTACCTTGAAATTGCCAAAGCCAGTCCGGTGCCAATTATTCTTTACAATGTACCATCGCGCACAGGAATAAACCTGGAGGCAACCACTGTTGGGCGTTTAACGGAAGCATCGGATAAATTTGTGGCCATTAAAGAAGCCTCGGGCCAACATTCGCAAATAACTAAAATTGGCAAATACACGCCGGATGATTTTTCAGTAATTTCGGGCGACGACCTGCTGGCAATCACCATTGCTGCTATTGGCGGACAAGGGGTTATTTCGGTGGCAGCAAATGCTTACCCCGAGAAAATCAGTAAAATGATGCATCTGACACTGGCCAATGATTTTGCAGGGGCACGAAAAATACATTTCGAATTAATTGAAATGTTCCAGCTTCTGTTTCGCGAAGGTAATCCGGGCGGTATTAAAGCGCTTATGAATATTCAGGGAACCATTGAAAATATCCTTCGTTTACCGTTGTATAAAATCAACGACGAACTTTACAACGAGATAAAACAGCGCCACGAACTGATAATGCGTTAACAGTTTTTAAGCTCATTTTTTTTAAATGCCCTCGTAATAAATGATACTTTTGTATAGCATTATATAATAAAAGCTATGCGATCAGTTTTAATTACAATCCTACTGTTTTTGGGTTTGCAGGCATTTGCCCAGCAAGGTTTGCAAATGGATTTTGGCGAAGTGGATTCGAGCGAAGTCTTTCAGCACCGCCAAATCGAATATTACAACCTGATTAACGGAGGTATGGGCGCCAATTACCTGATGGATGATTTGCAGCTTCCGGCATTTAATATGAACCAGTTTTACCAAAGCCGCTACACCCTGGCACTGGCCGCTTTCCCTCAATTTAATTATACCAGTTTGTCATTTCACGGATCTGATATTGTTTCGCCTTATTATTACAATGCTGAACTGCTAAGTTCATCTGCATTCGAACTGGGCGACAAATTTATAATTGGCGGTTACAGTTACGGGGCTAATCTCATTAATTCGGCACCGCTTCCCAATCAGAATTCCAACTATTTTGATGCCTACGGCTCTACCCTATTTATGCAATACAAGGTTTCAAAGAAATTTAAGATCGAAACCAGCATCAGCATTCAGCAAAACCGAATGGGACCACCGGGATTTTAGTCTTGCTTCCTCCACGCAAAATCTTATCTTTAAAAACTGAACTTTAAACTCAGATCACATTCATGCTTACCGTTTACAAAGCTTCTGCCGGATCAGGGAAAACCTTTCAACTGGTTGTTGAATACCTGAAAATCATCCTGAGCAATCCTTACAATTACAAACATATTCTGGCGGTTACTTTTACCAATAAGGCCACCAACGAAATGAAAAGCAGGATTCTCGATCAACTGCATTTGCTGGCCATTGAGAAAGACTCGCCCTACATTGAGCCTCTGCAAAAAGACAATAATTACACCGAGCAATTTATTCGGCAACGCGCCAAAGAAGTGCTTAAAAATATTCTGCACGACTACAATCGTTTTTCCATAAATACGATCGATTCGTTTACGCAGAAAGTAATTAAATCCTTTAACCGCGAGCTGGGTATTTCGCCAAATTTCACGGTAGAACTCGACAACGACCTTCTTTTACAGGAAGCTTCCGACCGGTTGCTAACCCGCATAAATGACGATAAAAACCTATTGAAATGGTTGCGCGAATTCAGTAGAGAAAAAATTGAAGCCAACCGCAGCCAGCGCATCGACGACGATATAAAAAACCTGGGAAGAGAGTTGTTTAAAGAATCGTTCCAGGTGTTTTTTCCCGATGAAGGCGAATCGGTTTATAACCGCGAAAACCTGAATGAATTTGGTAAAGAGTTGCGCCAGATAAAAAGACATTTTGAAAGCACGCTAAAGTCAAAAGGTGAAAATACAGTGGCTGCCATGGAAGCACTAAATCTTGGACCGGCAGATTTTTCAGGCGGTGCAAGCAGAAGTATCGGCAGCTTTTTTGTTAAGCTCGCCAATGGCCTTCTTCCCAACTTCACACAAACAGTGCGCAATTGTGCTGAAGATATTGAAAAATGGAGTTCGAAAAGCAGCAAACGTCGCGATGAAATTCTGTCAGCTGCCGAAACCCGTCTGCAGCCAATGTTAATTGATATTGTACAATATTACGATACAAACTGGACACGATACAACACCGCTCTTGCCGCTCTCAGTCAGCTTCGCATGCTCGGAATTTTAACCGATCTAAAAGTAGAAATTCAAAAAATTCAACAGGAAAAAGGCGCCTTGCAACTTTCCGACTCCAACCTTTTGCTGAGCAAAATTATCGGGCAAAGCGATTCGCCTTTTGTGTACGAAAAAATCGGTAATTACTACAAATATTTTATGCTCGATGAGTTTCAGGACACCTCGGGTTTGCAATGGAAAAACTTCCGTCCGCTGCTTGAAAACTCGCTGGCCGAAGGAAATGCCAACCTTATTGTGGGCGATGTAAAACAGTCGATTTACCGCTGGCGCAACAGCGACTGGAGCATTTTGGCCGAGCAGCTGGATGCTCAGTTTTCGCCGGAACAAAAACAGGACTTTACTCTTGAAAAAAACTGGCGAAGCGATAAAAATATCATCGCTTTTAACAACGCTATTTTTGGTGAGCTAAAAACAGCTTTTGCAGATTACCTGATCGGTTCGCTTGAAAACCGGGAGGCCTACATTCAAAAGTTCGATCATATATACTCGTCGTACCAACAGGAAGCCGGCAAAACAAATGATGAAGCAACAGGTTTCACACAAATCAATTTTCTGCCGGAAGATGACTTTCAGGAAACAGCTACCGAACAATTGGTTGAGCAGTTAAAATACTTGCAGGATCAGGGAATTAAAGCCCGTGACATTGCCATTTTAATTCGCAAGAACAAAGAAGGCGGCCCCATTATCGAAGCCTTTTTAGCGGCTGCCAAGCTCCCGGAGAATAAAAAGTATAACCTTTCGGTACTGTCAAACGAATCGTTGTTTTTACATGCCTCGAAAGCCGTTTTGGTTGTGATAAGTACCATCGAATTGTTGATCGATCCGGAAAATAAAATTACACAAGCCACCCTGCTGCACCTGTGGCAGAGCTGGCTAAAATCCGGCTTAAAAAGCATGGGCATACCGGTTCATTCAAACAACGGACAAAGTTTGCTTGATTTTAACGATTATAGCAATTGGCACCTTCAACCCGGTTTTGACGAAGAATTTAAGGCTGAATTAGCCGGCAAACTGGATCAGGTAAAACGTAAGGTTTTACTGACTTCATTGGATGAAACCATCACACATATTTGTTCACTTTTTGGCTTGTTTAATTTCGAGTCGGAATTGCCGTTTCTGCAAACTCTGATCGATAAAGCCGGCGAGTTAAAAATATCCTTATCCAACGATTTGTCGAACCTGCTGTACTGGTGGAATGAAAAAGGAAGCAACACATCGGTAAATGTAAACGAAGAAGTAAGTTCCATTCGCCTGATGACCGTGCACAAATCAAAAGGGCTGGAGTTTAAAGCTGTGTTGCTCCCCTATCTCGACTGGAAAACCAGCTGGAGCGGAAACACGGCACCGCTGCTTTGGTGCAAGCCACAATCTGAGCCGTTCAATAAATTTCCGTTACTACCCATTCAGGCCGGTAAACACATGGAAACATCGGAATTTGCGCCCATGTATTTCGAGGAAAAAATGAATTATTACATTGATTCGCTGAACCTGGTTTATGTAGCCTTTACACGTGCCGCGTCGGTACTTATCGCCAACTGCCCTATGCCAAAAGAGAGCAAAAATAATTCAGGCTCGGGCAAACCCATTCATTATTTATTGCACAAAGCATTGGCAAACCAGAGCAAGCAGGAGGAATTTGCCGATTGTTTTAACGAAGAACAGGATCGTTTTGAATTTGGCAGAATCGACCTGCAGCCAAAAGATGACAACGATCAGAAAGCCATTCTGATCAAACATTACAACTTTAACGACATTTCGGATAAGATAAGTTTACGATTGAATGGCGAGGATTTTTTAATGGAAAACGAACAACAGCACTCGGTAAAAAATACCGGGAAAATCATTCACGATATACTATCTGAAATTGTATTGGCCGACGATGCCAATGCGGCTTGTTTACAAGCGCTGCACGATGGCAAAGTATCAAAAGAAGAGTTTGATGAAATTCAAACAAGCATACAAAACAACCTTCAGTTACCGGAAGTTAAAAAGTGGTTTGATGGTAGCTATGAAGTGCTTAACGAACGCGATCTGCTAACTTCGGACAAATTGCTGCGCCCCGACCGGATAATGTTCTCGGGCGACGAAGCAATTGTTGTGGATTACAAAACCGGCGAACGACAAGACAAATACCTGTATCAGGTAAAAGAATATGCCAAAGTTTTACAGAGCACCGGTTTTTCAAAAGTAAATGGCTATTTATGGTATTTGCTCACCGGTGAATTGGAAAAAGTATGTTAGCCTATTCTTTTACAGTTATTAATCCACAGGCATATAAATCATTATTTCGTCCGTATCCTCGTAATCACCATCTTCGTTCCAGTCTGCCCGAATTTCAAGGTTGCCATTATTCATTGTGTATAATACGGTTTCCCAACTTAACGTTAAAGACCTATCAATGTGAGGTTCGGTGGGTACGGTTTCCGAAATCAGCTCAAGCACTTCTTTTTCAATCGGGTCGTAATTGTACGTTTTCATACTGGTTACTTCAAATTGAAGTTTGTTTCCGGTTTTTATCACTTCTCCTTCCCAAACATTATAAATATATTCGTTAGATGCAGAATAATAATCCAGAAAGCTTTCCGAGTAGGTCGAATTGTTCAACTCTATTTCGTATCGCAGACTTGAATAACCTGTGTTCGTCGGAATATTGAAATAAATTTCCCAGATTCCGTTATAGTCAGCTTGCTCCTCATTATGGTTCTTCTGGCACGCCGAAAGAAGCAAGGTAAACACGAAAGCTAAAATTACATTACTTAACTGTTCTTGGGTTTTCATAAACTAAAGTTTAAAACTGTTTAAATATATAAATTTTCGGTTGCTTCCAACTTCTTCAATAATCATTCAACACTAATTACTCTCAATCACTTGTCCCTGCTCGCGGTAAAGATCAACTTTTCCGTCCAACAGAACTGCAATTACTGTAACCTGTTCGTCCAATACCTTTTCCGGAACATCAATATAAACAATACCCGGAACAGCGCTCCAGTATTGCTTCATTTTTACATCCCAGTTTAACTTGGTACCGTTACCGACCACCCACATCCGGTTAATCTTATTTTTAATTCCCTTCAGCACCAGCGAACCATTTGGTTTGTGTGGCACAAATAAATAAAGAATATCCCCGGTTTTGTTCAGTGCAGTGGGGCCGTAATAATGTTCGTATGGAATTCCGGCCTGTGTTCCGTAAATGGCTTCAGCATGTTTGTTGGTCCAGCGGCCCAGTTCTTTTAAAATTTCAACCTGTTCGTCAGAAATTGAGCCATCTGCTTTCGGGCCAATATCCAGCAGTAAATTTCCTCCTTTGTTGATACAATCAACCAGAATGCGAATTACCTGGTTAGGCGTTTTATAATTGTGGTCGTTATGCTGATATCCCCAGCTATCGTTCATGGTCATACACAACTCCCAATACGGAGCATCAGGCTGTGTTACCGGCAGTCCCTGCTCGGGTGTGGCATAATCGCCATAGCCCTGAATGCGGCTGTTTAGAATCACGTCTTTATTCCATTTCCGTAGCGACTCGCTCAACTCTTTTGCTTTCCATTTTTCTGCCGATTGCTCCCAGTCGCCGTCAAACCAATACAAATCGGGTTTAAATTGTTTCGACAACTCTTCCAACTGGCACAAGTTAAAATCGACAAAATTGGCCCAGCGAAGCGAGTCATTTTCGTAACGTTTTATTTTACGGGTTTTATTCGGATAATCAGGATGCGACCAGTCGAGCAACGAGTAGTACAATCCAACTTTTAAATCGTTTTTACGAAGTTCTTTTACAAAAGGCGCCACCAAATCTTTACCGGCCGGTGTTTTGTCAACCACATTTAAATCGTTGCATTTGGTATCCCAAAGTGCCACTCCATCGTGGTGCTTCGAAGTTAGAACAGCGTATTTGGCACCACTACCGGCAATCAATTCCGCCCACTCTTCCGGATTATATTTTTCGGCAGTAAATCCGGCCAGTTGATTCATGTAATCGTCATACGAAATGTAGTCGTTAAAAAACGACCAGCTTTCATCAATGCCGTTTACCGAATAAATGCCCCAGTGAATAAAAATGCCCAGTTTGGCATCGCCAAACCACTGCATCCGTTTCTGAGTTTCTTTACCGATTTCCTGAGCGTTTGCACCAAGTGACATAACGATTGCCACTACCAAAAATAAAATTTTTCGCATGAGATCTAATTCAATAGTTAGTTCTAATACAAACTTTATAAAATATTTTAAAAACAGAAATGATTATTCGCAGGAATAGTGCATCTCAATTTCGTCCTCAACGTCCCAAACGCACTCAAGACCTTTCGGAAAGGTGACAAAATCACCTGCCCGCACTGTTGTTGCCTCAAACTCGGTTGTTATTACCGCTTCTCCCTCCAGAATATAACACAACTCCGTTTCCTCGTAATACCAGTCCATTTTTTCCTCCCCGAGTTTACGAACCGGCCATTCAAAAACTCCCTCTTCCTGTAATTCTTCTTCAGAATAGTTATCAACAGAAATTTTCATATATCATAAAATTAATTCTAAAGTAAAATTATAATAAAAGTGGAAATAAAACACCATCAATTGTAATGGAAAATGCTGTCAACTATAAACGGTCAGCACGACACGTCTTGATCCGCCGTAATCGCGAAATTCGCAAAAATATATGCCCTGCCAGGTGCCTAAATTTAAGCGATGGCGGGTAATTGGTATGGTTACTTCCGCACCAATAACCGACGATTTCAGGTGCCCAGGCATATCATCTGCTCCCTCGTAAGTATGCACATAAACCGGATCGTTCTCCGGAATCATTTTATTGATAAAATTCTCAAAGTCAGTGCGCACAGTGGGGTCGGCATTTTCGTTCAAAGTAATTCCGGCCGATGTATGTTTAACCAAAATATGCAGCAATCCTTTCTCTGGCAAATCCGGTAATTGCTCTTCAATTAAACGGGTAATTAAATGGTATCCGCGCCGAAATGCGGGAAGCGTTATTTCTTTCTGCTCAATCATAATTTTGCATTCTGTTCAAAAGCTTAAAATTAAAAAGTATTTGTTTACCGCAGAAACAATACTGCCTTTTCAATGCTGAATAGTTAACGCTCGTCTGTAATTATCGGCGTTTTACCTTTTCTGGCGACAGAAAAACCGATGAAATAAGTAATTTCGTTATGTTTTTAACACAAATACAAGAAACGAATGAAAATCTTAGGAAACTTAATTTGGTTACTATTCGGCGGTTTCGCCATTTTTTTGGAGTACATGTTGGCAGGCATCGCACTTTGTATAACAATTGTGGGAATCCCTTTTGGTATTCAATCCTTTAAATTGGGCATACTCGCACTCTGGCCTTTCGGGCAAAAAATTGAATACATGAATTATGCTCCCGGCTGTCTTTCAACCATCATGAATATTCTCTGGTTATTCATCGGCGGAATCTGGATCATGCTAACCCACGTACTTTTTGGTCTTCTACTGGGTATCACAATTATCGGTATTCCGTGGGCAAAACAACACTTTAAAATGGCATCGTTGGCGCTTACACCTTTTGGCCGAAGAATTGTATAATCCAGATTATTCCGATTAATACGTTTGGCATTCTCCAACAAAAATCAAACTTACCAGTTATATTAAAATAAGCGCTGTAGAAATCAATCCGGTATTGCCGGATTTTTTTCAACACATGACTTTTCGGACTAAAAAATTGGTAATTTTAGTTATCAAAATCTGACTATGGGAAAATTATCTATATACGGTAAAAAGCAACTGAATCCGGGCGAAAGTGCCTTAATCGACTACAGCAGTTTTACGCTGGGGATTAAGCGCAACGAAGAAGGCTGGTACCTAAAATCGTTTGACGGAGTAAACGCCGGACAGGAGATTAATATCGACGAAATTGTTAACGGAACTTATTACCACTCCGGGAAATCGAACAAACTGATACTGACTCCTGCACTGCCAGTAAAACCAATGGTTTTTAAAAGCAGCCGAATAATCATTTCACCCCGGCAACGTTTAACTTTTTTTGTAAAGATCCCTCTTGTTCTTCAGGTGTACGCCAGTAAAAAACAAGATGAAAACCTGCTGACAGAATTTCCCTTGCACCAAATTTCGAACACCTGGTTTGGAGAAACAGTAAATGGCGAACCAGCATTTGCGCTGGAATCAGATCACTACCTCGATTTAAAAACAATTGAAGCAGATGAGCGATTTGCCATTTGCCCCATAAGCATTTTCAACAACGACAATGCAGCTCTCGAGATCGAACGGCTTATTATTCGTGTAGATCAAATGCACTTGGTAAAGTTTAACGATCACCTTATTACCAGCCAGGTAAAACTCGAATACCGGGGAAAAGATTACCTGAGCTCAGTAAGTTATGGTTTCTCGAAAATTTTGCATGGCGAAAACCAGGAAATAGTTGCCAAACCACGAAACCCCGAAGGCAAAAGCATGCTAAAAATTAACTTTCATTTTATTAAAAACATTTATCGCTCAGAATAATGGAATTTGACTTCTCGAAATATTTTAATGCTGAAAATCTGGAAAGATTGATGTGGGCACTGATCATTTTGGTGGTTGGTATTGCTGTTATTTACCTGGTGGCATTTATGGTAAAAAGGCTGCTGCCAAAATCCCTGTCGCAGCAACGAAAAATGATTATCCAACGCCTGGTGTACTACTCCGGTTTTCTGTTGCTGGCATTTATTGTTATTGCCCAGCTAAAGATTAACCTGGCCCCGTTTTTTGGTGCTGCAGGTGTTATCGGACTGGTTATAGGTGTAGCCTCGCAAACCAGTATTGGTAACATTGTTAGCGGATTTTTCCTGGTTGGCGAAAAGTCGTTCGAGATTGGCGATGTGATTAAAGTTGGCGATAAAGCAGGAGTTGTTTTTAGCATCGATCTGTTGTCGATTAAAATACGAACTTTTGATAACCAGCTTTTGCGAATTCCAAATCAGACCATTATTTCTACCGAGCTGATAAATGTTACGCGCTTCCCTATCCGACGCCTCGATATTATTGTTAGCGTGGCCTATAAAGAAGACCTGGCAAGAGTAAAAACCGTGCTGGAAGAAGTGGTAAAAGCCAATCCGCTAAGTTTAGACGAGCCTGAACCACTGATTACGTTTAAAGCGTTTGGTGCCAGTGGCATCGATATTTTGGTGGGAATATGGTTCGAGAAGCAAAACTACCTGAAGGTAAAAAACTCTGTTTTCCAGGAAATAAAAGCCCGTTTTGATGCAGAAGGAATCGAAATTCCGTTCCCACACCTTACCTTGTACACGGGCGAAGCCACAAAGCCTTTTCCGGTTATAAATACAACAGCAGGCAAATAAAGATCTACAATTTATACAGAATCCGGGTTAATATGTTTCGGTGAATTCCAAGATACGATGCAATGTGCTGGCGCTGTAATTTCTGTGCCAACTCAGGGTATTCTACAAAAAATTTGCGAATGCGTTGTTCAGCATTCAGCGACTGGAAAGAGTGTATCCGATCCATCGCCTGGATGTAACTTTCTTCGGCAAGAATACGCACCGTACGTTCAAACTTATGGTTCTCATCGAGCAAAGCTTTAAACTCGTCCTTTTCGATAAAAATCAGGCGCGAATCTTCGTAGGCACGAATGGCCTCGGACGAATCTTTGCCCAGCACAAAACCACGATGATTACTTACAATAAAGTTGTTGGGAGGAAAGAAAAAGCGTGAAACCCACTCGGTACCACTGTCGGACAGATAGGAAGCAAAAAGCAAACCATCGAGCAGAATGCCCAGTTTTTTATTCTTTTCGCCGTAGTCAATAAATAATTCGCCCTTTTTTAGCACCACCGGCTCGTTCTTCAAATCGAAAGTATCAATCAGGCTCAGGGTATGCTCAAATCGCGATATTATCTTTTGTCTATCCATTTCGCTCTAATCTTCATCCGTCATTTCGAAGAGAAACGGAGAGAAATCTATTTCAAAACAGATTTCTCTCTCGCTTCCCGCGTTCCGAATGACAAAAGTTTATTTTGAAAAATTCTCGTTAAACAATTTCAGGCGCTCTTCCAGATCGCCAAACTGATGGGGCAACACAAACGAAACACAAGCGCGAATACCTTCTTCGTCGCTACCGGTATTATCGAGTGCAATGGCACTAATTCCGTAGAAAAGTAAATTGGCAACCAGCTCGTTTCCTGTCATCCCCGGATAACCGATTGTGAAATAAAAACCGTCGGCAATGGGTACGCCCAAATCGTTTTCGTAAACCACCTTGAAACCATTTTCAAGGAACAGGCGTTTCATCTCTTTGGCACGTTCGCCATAGGCTTTTACGCCATCCACAAAATTGAACTCGCCATCGTTGGCCGCTTTAAACATGGCCGCCAGTGCCCACTGTGCCGAATGGCTGGTACCCGACGAAAGCGAATACAACAAACGCAGGGTAATGGTTGCGCCAAAGGTTGTTCCTTTAAAACGCTCCTGCAGGTCGGGATAATCGCGGCTAAACAATTTATCGGAAATGGCCATTATGCCAATGCGCTGACCGGCATAAGAAAATATTTTCGAACTGCTTATAAACAGCACATAATTATCGGTGTAATGAGCTACCGACGGCGGATATGGCGCTTCTCCCGGCTTCGAGAAATCGGTGCGGAAATCCATACCGAAATAAGCCAGGTCTTCCATTACAATCACATCGTATTTGTTGGCCAGCTCGCCAATAATCTGTAATTCCTCATCGTTAAAGCAAATCCAGGCCGGGTTGTTTGGATTGGAATATACAATGGAATTAATGTTTCCTTTTGCAAGAAACGATTCCAGTTTTTCCTTCAACTTTTCGCCGCGGTAATTAAATACATCAAAAGTTTCGTATTTCTGGCCCAGCACCATCATTTGTTGTTTCTGCACCGGAAATCCGGGATCGATAAACAAAACGGTATCTTTCTTTTTATCGCAGTTTCCGGCCGCCATAAACGCAGCGTAAGTTCCCTGCATCGATCCGGTAGTTGGAATACAGCCTGCGGGTGCCACATCTACATTCAAAAAGTTTTTAATGAATTTCGACGATTCTTCCTTCAGTGGTTTTATTCCGTCAACCATTGGATAAATGGCCGATACACCACGATCGAGTGCCTCTTTTTCGGCTTCAACACCAACTTTTGCCGGTGGCAAACCGGGCACACCCATTTCCATGCGCACGTATTTAAAATCGCTGGCTTCTTCCACCAGGTTTACCAGGGCAACAATTTCGCGAATGGATGCTTTGCCAATATTGGGGATGCGCAATTGCGCTATCTTTTCTTCAACAAGTTTTTTGTTGAGAGGTGAATTGTTCATACTTTAAATTTCAAGGTTTCGAGTTCAGCGTTCAGCCTTTACCACAGAGCGCCGCAGAGAAATCACAGAGTTGCACAAAGCGAAAAGTCACAATCGCAGTTTTCAGGCTCAATGTCTCATCAACTCACAGTCCGCCAGTCTCTGTAATCAAGGTCTTTAGAATCCGAAATCAGGTTTAATTTGTTCCACCCAGGCAGTTACACGTTCGTCGGTCATCTCCGGCTCAAAATCTTCGTCGAGCGGTAGCCCGATAAATTTTCCGTCAACCACAGCGTCCGATTCTTCAAACTCATAACCTTCGGTATCAACCGGACCAACTAGAACGGCATCGTTTTTCATCAGCTCTTTTCCCAGTAACCCGATATGGTCAACAAAAGCATGTGCATAGGTAACATGATCGCCCAATCCAAAAACAGCTACTGTTTTATTGCTGTAGTCCACCTTTGAAATTTCTGGCAAGAATTTTCCCCAGTCGTTGCTTGAGAAACTCGAATCCCAGGTATCTTTTCCAACCGTTGAAAGACCAAAAATTATCTTATCGTATTTCTCCAGGTCGGCAGCCGAAGCATTTTTAACGGCTACCATCTCCACTTTATCTTCGCCAATTAGTTCTTTTATTTTGTCTGCCACGCGGTTTACTGATCCACCTTCGGGACCGTAAAAAATTGCTATTTTACTCATATCGTATTGTTTTAGTTTTATTCATTATGCAGGTTTCCTTTTTGATATTCGCCTAAAATCGACAGGCTCGATGCACATTTCAGTACCTGGTGAATAGCGCGATCGTAGTTATCAGGTTTTTCCCATTCGATGTCAACATGGAACATGTATTCATTGGGCTTACCAATTTTTGGTACCGACTGAATTTTGGTGAGGTTGATTTCATTTTTGGCAAAGGTATTTAACACCGCTGCCAGGGATCCGTAAAAGTGCCCCACTTCAAAACACACCGATGCTTTGTTGCTTCCTTCGGTTGGGTTACCATGTTTCGACAGAACCCAAAAGCGGGTGTAGTTCTTCTTGTTGGTTTCAATTCCGGTATCCAGCACATTCAAACCATACAATTCGGCCGACCGCAGATTGGCTATCGACGCGGCATCTTTTAGGTTTTTATCCGATACTAATTTTGATGACGCTGCCGTATCGAGTTTTTCGTGTAACTGCGCATTCGGATAATTGTGTTCGATGTACTCCATACACTGCCGCAAAGCAATGGGATGCGAGTGAATATCTTTAATATCTTCCGGTTTCACACCATCATTCACCAGCAAATTCATTTGAATATGAATGTAGATTTCGCCAATAATACGCAAATGATAATCGCGAATCAACTGGTAATTGTTTAACAAACTACCGGCAATGGAATTTTCAATGGCCATAACCGCATAATCCACCTCGTCATTGTCAATCTTATCGCATACGGTAGTAAATGTCTTACATTCAACCACCTCAATATCTTCATCAAAATATCGTCGGGCCGCATCCTCGTGAAAAGAGCCGGCTATTCCTTGAATTGCTATCCGTTTCATTTTTATTAAAAGTGCTTATATTTTATGGAACAAGATGTAACTCGCCAATTTTCCGGACTCGTTTCACCCATTACTTTTAAGCAGACCAAATATACGAATTATGCGCTAAGTGAAAGTTTTTAGGGGTAGAATGCTTCAAAATTTAAAAAACAACCGTCATTATTCACGAAATTAATTTTTCAATACTTTATGGATTGAAGATTCGGTAAAAAGTCGCAGTTCTTCAGTTCTCAGTTTGCAATTTTACAATTTATCAGTTTTGCAATTCTTTTTACCACAGAGTTGCACTGAGAAGTCACGGAGTTGCACAGAGAGGGAAAGTAGCAGTCGCAGTTCTCTGTCGCAGTTTGCAATTTATCAGTTTTGCAATTATTTCTTACCACAGAGTTGCACTGAGAAGTCACGGAGTTGCACAGAGAGGAAAAGTAGCAGTCGCAGTTCTCTGTCGCAGTTATCAGTCGCAGTTGCTGTTTGCTATTTTACAACTTTGCAATCTGCTTCAATCTTATATCAATCTCTATCAATCTTTTCTTACCACAAAGCAGGCACAGAGTTGCACAGAGAGAAAGAAAAAACGTCATCGAGAAGAACAGTTTGCAATTTAACAGTTTTACAATCTCCTTCAGTCTCACCCTCTCAGTGCTTACCGTCTCAGCGCCCACGGGCTCATCCTCCCAATGCTCTCCGGCTAAAACGCAAAGCGCCCCTGCCCTGCAGCTTTTTGAGCAGCTTCGTATGCATTAATAATATCATTCATTATTTCGGCAACAGGCTTAATCTGATTTAGCTGTACCGAAACCTGGCCAATTTCCAGTTCGCCTTCGTCGAGATCGCCTTCGAACATTCCCTTTTTGGCGCGGCCACGACCAAGTAATTCGGCCATTGCTTCAGGTGATTGCCCGGCTTTTTCGGCTTCGTCAACCTGATTAAAAAAGCTGTTCTTTACCAACCGCGTTGGAGCCAGTTTTTTTAGCGCCAGTTTTGTACCGCCTTCGCCTAACTCGGTAACCAATTGTTTAAACGCAGGGTGCGCCGACGATTCTTCGGCCACAGCAAATGCCGATCCTATCTGCACCCCATCAGCACCTAAAACCATTGCGGCCAGCATGGCCTCTCCCGATCCTATTCCTCCGGCAGCCAGCAAGGGTAAGTTGGTGGCTTTTCGTACCGATGGAATCAAAGTCATCGTTGTGGTTTCTTCGCGTCCGTTGTGGCCACCGGCTTCAAAACCTTCGGCAACAATCGCATCAACACCGGCGGCCTCGCATTTGCCGGCAAAAAAAGAGCTCGACACCACATGTGCCACAGTAATCCCTTTGTCTTTTAACCAGCCGGTCCATTTTTTAGGACTACCGGCCGAGGTAAAAACCACCGGCACTTCGTGTGCGGCAATAATATTCATAATCCGCTCAGTTTCGGGGTACAGTAAAGGCACGTTCACCCCAAATGGCTTATCGGTGGCAGCTTTTGTTTTCACAATGTGCTCCTCCAAAGTTCCGGGGTGCATCGATCCGGCACCAAGCAGCCCCAGTCCACCACTGTTACTAACTGCCGAAGCCAGTTTCCATCCCGAACACCAAACCATTCCCCCTTGAATGACGGGGTATTTTATATTGAATAAATTACAAATACGATTCATAGTTCTTTCTTCAAAATATTAGAAATTGTGATTATGAAGTTGTTTAAAGTTTACGTAGTAAAATCACGGTAAATGCAAGTAAATTCAGTGCTTTCCAATGTGTCGCATTTGTTTCAAATCGTACTAATATTGCTTTAAATGCATCAAGCCATGCGTTAGTGCGTTCCACAACAAATCTGCATTTATACAGTAAGTCGTCGAATAAGTATTCACTATTTATTCCATTGCGTTTGTTTTGATCAATATTGCCAATGATCTCTGTTTCCGAACAATAATGACGAAATTCTTCTGTATCGAATCCAGAGTCAGCATTTAAGAACAATCCATCGGTGTGTACCCCTGAGTTTTCCAGAACGGCAATCATTTTTTTTGCCGTTGGAACCAGGTTGTATGCATCATTGTGATTCCCGTCAATAGGGTCGCTACAAGTCAGAGGGATTCCTTGGCTATCCGTTAAAATCAGCATATTACTTGTTTTTGCTTTTTTCCTCCCCTGATAGGCAACTGCTTCCCCACCACGTTTAGTTGGAGTATGTGTACCATCGAGCTGGATACTTGACAAGTCCAGCAAGTGTTTGTATTTGTTCAGGATGTTTTGCCACATCTCATCCCAGCTTCCGTCCTTGCACCATTTTTGATAGTGGAAATACACACTTTGCCAGTTATATTTGCAACGGAAGAATTGTTTCATAGGTAATTGTCTCCATTGACATCCTGTCTTTAACCGATATAGTATTGCTTCAAGCACCTGATAATCTCTTACTTTTGTATTATTCTTTGAATTCCCAAATTTTAAATAGGGACAAATCTCTTTTTTATTATACTTTTACTCAACACGATTTTTTGAAAGAATGATATAAAATATTGTGTCTCAATATTGAAATATCATTCTTTCTTTTCAACAGTTAACTTTTGACAACTTCTATAAATTAACATTAAGCTGAACGATTTTACAGTCGCAGAGGTTCAAAAAAATAGTGCTAAAAAAATTTAGGAGTGATTCGCTTATTCCCTGAAACTACTTTTTATGACCGGCAGTCTCGTCATCTTCAATGATGTTTTCTTCCAGAATTTGCACGAGCGTTTCTTTTGATAAACGCCGTTTAATTTCACCTTTCTGCGCTACCGAAACCGATCCTCTTTCTTCCGAAACTACGATACAAAGGGCATCGGTATTTTCGGTCATACCAACAGCTGCGCGGTGGCGAAGCCCCAAAGCTTTGTCGAGTTCCTTTTGGGTTAGCGGAAGAATACAGCCTGCTGCAACAATACGGTTTCCTTTAATAATTATAGCACCATCATGCAGTGGCGAATTCTTAAAAAATATTGTGCGAATAAGCGCCGATGATATTTTTGCATTGATCTTTTCGCCGGTATTTATTTGGTCGTTTAATTCGGATTCTTTAGCCACAACAATCAGCGCACCTGTTTTTGTTTTTCCCATCGACTGGCAGGCATCAACAATATTATCAATCTGTTGATGATTGATACTTTTAGTTCTTCCCTGGCTAAACAATTTATCGAGCATCAGAATTTTATTAACATTATAATTAGTGCCGATAAACACCAGAAACTTTCTGATCTCAGGGTGAAAAACAATAATAAGCGCCAGCACACCAACACCGATAAACTGCCCCATTATTGACCCTAACAACTCCATGTTCAGCGCTCTCACAATCAGCCAAACCAGGTAGAGTGAAAACAGACCGATTACAATATTAAAAGCTACCGTTCCTTTTATGAGACGGTAAAGCTGGTAGAGCAAAAATGCCACCAACAGAATATCGAGAATATCAAGAAATCTTATGGATATAAATGCAAGCATTAAATGATTGTTGCTTTAATTTCACAAAATATTTTTACGGCTTCAACCGCTTCTTTTACGTCGTGTACACGCAAAATGTCAGCCCCACCCATTAACGCCAGAGTGTTGGCCACCGTCGTGCCGTTCAACGCCGTTTCGGGTTGAGCATCAAGTGCCTTCCAAATCATCGATTTACGGCTTAATCCCACCATTACCGGCAACTGGTAAACTTTCAAGGCATCGAGTTTGTTCAGCAATTCATAATTGTGGTCAACCGTTTTCCCAAATCCAAAACCGGGATCAAGAATAACTTCTTTTACGCCCAGTTTATTCAGCTTTTTTACACGCTCTGCAAAATACTGCGCCACCTCCCGAATCAGGTCGTCGTATTGAGGATCTTCCTGCATATCTAACGGCGTGCCCTTTATATGCGACAAAATGTATGGAACCTGCAATTTTGCAACAGTTTCGAACATATTGCTATCAAGCGATCCACCTGAAATATCGTTAATGATTATTGGCCCAACTTCATCAATAACACGCACAGCAACCCACGAACGAAACGTATCTACCGAAAGTGCCACATCGGGAAAAGCCGCGTGAATGGCTTTTACTGCGGGCAACAAACGCGCCAGCTCCTCTTTTGTTGAAACCGTTTTCGACCCGGGACGCGTGGAAACCGCACCCACATCAATAATTCCGGCGCCATCGGCAACCATCTTTTCAACGGCCTTTAACATGGTGGCCTCATCTTCCATTTTTCCACCATCGAAAAACGAATCGGGCGTAATATTTACAATTCCGGCAACTACCGGAATGGATAAATCAACTTCCTTTTCGCCAAGATGTAATGTACTGTTTCGTTTTAGAAATTTACCCGCAGACTGCGTAATCAACATAAGAACTGAGCTTTTATGTTTAACAAATCATTAACTATCTATTTATTGTCGTTAACTACAAATGTAGAATAAAACAGGCCAAATTTGCCATTTTTTCCTACTTTTATCCGGCAATTTGAGCATACAAAAATACACAGAACTTAGCGATTTAAGCACAATTGGCTCAAGAAGAAGAAAAAAAGACACAAAATAATGGACAGAACAAACCAGCAATACGACCAGGTAATTTCAATATGCCGTAATATATTTTCGAAGAAAATGACCGATTACGGAACAGCATGGCGAATATTGCGTCCGACCTCGCTTACCGACCAGATTTACATTAAAGCACAGCGCATACGAAGCATTGAAGAAAAAGGTGTTGCAAAAGTTGACGAAGGTGTAAAACCCGAATTTATTGGTATTATAAACTACTGCATTATGGGATTGATCCAGCTGGAGCTGGGGCCGTCGGACAAGCAAGTGCCAAACGAAACCATCCAGGAGCTTTACGACAAGTATTTTAACGAAGCCAAAACGCTGATGATGGATAAAAACCACGATTATGGCGAGGCCTGGCGAAATATGCGCGTCAGTTCGTACACCGATCTGATTTTAATGAAAATACAACGCACAAAACAAATAGAGGATAATCAGGGGAAAACACTTATTTCGGAAGGAATTGATGCCAACTATATGGACATGATCAATTATTCGGTTTTTGCCATGATTAAAATTGAATTTGAAAACAACGAATAAACTCATCTTATGAATATTGTTAAGCAACTCGCACGAATTCTTTTTGGTATTGTTTTTATTTTCTCCGGATTTGTAAAAGGAATCGACCCCTGGGGATCGGCCTACAAATTTACCGACTACTTTAATGCCATGGGATTGGATTGGATGCTTTGGGCAGCATTTCCGCTGGGAGTTTTGCTGGCTTTTGCCGAATTTGCCATTGGTGTGGCCTTTTTCTTTAACTGGCGTATACGGTTATTTTCGTGGCTGGGCTTGTTATTTATGGCCTTTTTTACACCGTTAACACTGTGGATCGCACTAAAAAATCCGGTTACCGATTGCGGTTGTTTTGGCGATGCACTGGTAATCTCGAACTGGGAAACTTTTTATAAAAACCTGGTATTCATTACACTGGCAATTATTGTTGTTGTTAACCGAAACTGGTTTGCCGACAAAGTAAAAAGTATAGTTCCGGGAATACTGAGTATAGGTATTTTTATCGTTTACTTTGGTATAGTTTACCACTCGTACAACCACTTGCCAATTTTTGATTTCAGACCTTACAAAGTGGGAACAAACATTCCGGAAGCAATGAGTATTCCTGATGATGCGCCACAGGAAATCTACGAGAATATATTTTATTACAAGAACAAAAATACCGACGAGGTAAAAGAATTCACCGAAGAAAATTATCCGTGGCAAGACACCACTAACTGGGAATACCACGACATGGAATCGAATTTGGTGCAGGAAGGTTACGAACCGCCCATTCATGATTTTACCATTGAATCGCCCGAAGGAGATGACATAAAAGACTTTTTTATTTACGACGAAAATTATGTGTTTATGCTGGTGGCTTACGACCTGCATAAAACCAGCACCAAGTCGCAGGAAGAAATAAACACACTGGCGAATTGGGCAATGGATAAAGGGTATTCGTTTGTTTGCCTTACCTCTACACTGCAGGATGAAGCAATGGAATTTGCTGCGCAGAACGATGCGCCTTACGAGTTCTTTAATTGCGATGAAATTACCTTAAAAACAATGATTCGTTCGAACCCGGGATTAATTGTTATGAAAGACGGAACCATTCTTGATAAATGGCATTACAACGATATTCCTTCGCCCGAAGAGGTTGAGGCTGAATTTGAATAGAGAGTTGCAGTCACAGTTTGCAGTCGCAGTTATTGTTTGCTATTTTACAATTTAGCAATCTGCTTCAATCTTATATCAATCTCTATCAATCTTCTCTTAGCACAAAGTTCCACGAAGAGAAAGGAAAAACGTCATCGAGAAGAACAGTTTACAATTTAACAGTTTTGTTATTTAGCAATCACATTAAATCTCACCGCCTCAGTGCTCACTCTATTCATCTCAAACCAATCTCCATCAATCTCAAAAACCTGTCAGAGAAGCATTATCTTATGGAAGATAGCCTTGCTCTTCTTTCAGAGAATCACTATCAGATGTCAGCGCATCATTATCTTATGGGAGATAAACCCTCGCTGATGTTTTTTTACGATTATCTTCTTTTAGAGAAAAGCAACCGGAAGAAAGATGGCGTGTGTCTTATAAAAGAAGGAGACCGTATTACGTTTTGAAATGAATCGCTGCCGCTAGATGACTATAAACCTTTACCAGATAACCGTTATCTTACAGGCGATGAATAGGATCGGATATCAAGCCTCATGGCAAAAGTGTAAAGGAAAAAAGAAAAAGTTGAGCGTAGCGTCGGTAGCAAGAGTATAAAGTCCGGTATCCAGTATCCAGTATCTAGTATCAAGCCTCCAGCCTCTCATTCAACCAATTTTAAATAAACAAATAGTTAATAATATTTAAGCATTATTTTCAATGCCCCGCGAATCAATAATTTCGGTTAAATTTGTGATCGATTTTTGAAAACCGAATAAACTAAAATTCAATAATATGAGACAAAAGATAGTTGCAGGAAACTGGAAATGTAACACCACTTTACAAGAAGGTGTTGAGTTGGCAAAAGCTGTTGATGCCGTTGTAGCAAGCGAAGCTGCTGACGATGTGGTGGTTGTTTTGGGAACACCATTTACACACATTACAAAAGTAGTTGACACCGTAAATACCGACAGAATTGGTGTTGCTGCACAAAACTGTGCTGCTGAAGCAAAAGGCGCTTTCACTGGCGAAGTTTCTGCCGAGATGGTAAAATCAACAGGTGCTGAGTACGTAATTTTAGGTCACTCTGAGCGTCGTGAATACTATGGCGAAACAAGTGAAATCCTGAACAAAAAAGTTGCCCTTGCACTTGAAAACGGATTAACTCCGATCTACTGCTGTGGTGAAGCATTAGATATTCGCGAAGCCGGTACACACAACGAATATGTTGTTAACCAATTGGAAGAAACAGTATTCCAACTGTCAGCTGACGATTTCAAAAAAATCGTTATTGCTTACGAACCAATCTGGGCCATCGGTACTGGTGTAACTGCCAGCTCTGAGCAAGCACAAGATATGCACGCTAACATTCGCGCTGCAATTACCGCTAAATTTGGCGAAGAAGTTGCTGAAGGAACTTCAATCCTTTATGGTGGTAGCTGCAAACCAAGCAACGCAAAAGAATTGTTCGCCAACAAAGATGTTGACGGTGGTTTAATTGGTGGTGCTGCGTTAAAAGCTGAAGACTTCATCGGAATCATCAACGGTTTCTAAGGAAACTATCAAATTGCAAAATACATAAAAGCCATTTTCTGCACAGTCGGGAAATGGCTTTTTTGGTAACAATAATCTGGCACCTGCCATTTTAAATTCATATTTACTACATTTGTTCCCGGTCTTTCGAAACATCTGCCAGAGTCGCATTGTTATTCAAAGGATCGTGATCTTATTTGTTGAGTCAAATTTTTTGTTGCATGAAACGAGCAGGCAATACAGTACTCCCGGGAGGAGTATTTAAAAGCATGCGAGTTTTATACTACACTGCCAAAAGCAAACATTTTAACTGTATGAAAAAACTGGTATTATTAGTCATTCTGTTCACCTCATTATGCATTATCAGTTGTCATTCTTATAAAAATACGGAAGAAATAGCGTCATACACCTACCAGGAGAAAAAAATTGAAATGAGCGATGCCCTGCGGGTAAAAATTCCTGTTTGGGTGGAAGAAGGAAAAATCTGCTACGGCCTCGTAATACAGGTAACCAAAGGGGGAAAACCCATTTCGGGAAAACCAGCAAAAGCCAAAGTGGTTCATATTGATGAGAATTCGGTAAAAATGAAAGCCCTTGAAACGGTAATTCTTTACGAAGGACCAGACCGCAACTTGAAAGGAATAAACAAAGGCCAGGTTTGGGACGAAAAAGAAGGCGACCTTTACCACACGTTTGACAAAGCGGTTGAGGTGCTTGAGAAAATGGGCATTTATGGGGAGGAATAACTGCTCATCTCCTTTTCAAACATTGTTTATAATCATAACCAACCAATTTCTCAATCATCTTTATACTATTCGTTTTATACACGTAAATTCGTAATCGGTATAAAGTCAAATCGACAAGCTGAATATTGATTATATTTAAATTTTCACAGAGGAAAGTTAAATTCGTCATCGAAATGCATTCAAAAACTGTACATTCGTTTAATAATATGATAACAAAGAAAAATTACAGCAGAGGATAAAGAAGTCGTTATTGAATAGTAACTATGAACCAGACTTTAAAGCATATAATTACCCTCATAATTACCCTGCTACCTTTATATCTGCTTGCCCAAAATAATTATAATTTCTCCGGAGTAGTTCAAAACATAAAAACCAAGGAACACATTAGTCTGGTTGCCATCCAGCTAACAGAGCTGAATAGGTGGACAACATCTGATTTAAATGGAGAATTTAATTTTAATAATATTCCCAGTGGGAAATATACGATACAAGCTTCGTGTTTAGGTTATGAAAGCTATGAAAGTGCTGTTGAAATTAAACAGGATTCAGAAAACTATAAACTATATATGCTGGCAAGTTCGCTTGGTCTGGATGAAATAACCGTTGTTGCAAGTGAAAATACCAATTTAAGTTCATCGTCAACTATTGAAAATGCCGCTATTGAACATTCACAACCCACAAGTCTAACGGATATCATTCAATTAATACCGGGACAGATCTCGTTAAATCCCGATTTATCAAAAGCCAACCAGGTAACAATCAGGGATATAAACACCTACTCGGGTGAGGACAAAACCAGGCAGGCGAATGCCAATGATGCTCTGGGAACTGCAATAATTATTGATGGAACACCAATGGACAACGATGCGAATATGCAATCGTTAAATACAACCCGGCAGGGCCAATCAAGTGAATTTTCAACAGCAGGAGGAGGTGTCGATCTTCGTCAAATATCTACCGATTATATCGAATCGGTTGAGGTTATCCGCGGTATTCCCTCGGTACAATATGGAGATTTAACAAGCGGCGCCGTGCTGATAAAAACCAAATCAGGCAAAACGCCTTTTAAAGGAAAACTGAAAGCAGATCCTAAGATTAAGCAGGCAGCAATTTCAAAAGGATTTTTGCTAAAGGGCGAAAATAAAGGTGCCATAAATATCGACTTCGATATTACGCATTCATATGATGATCTGCGTAGGCCTGCAAGAAGTTATAAAAGACTAAACAGCCAGTTTGGCTACTCAAATACCTTGTTTAAGAAACAGAAGCCTCTCAGTATTAATTTTAAAGGAAACTATTTCCAGACAATCGACAATGAAAAGAAAGATCCTGATCAACGTCAACTGGAACGTCAGCGAGAAAAAGAATCAGGGGTAAATTTAAAATTATATGGAAAATGGTCGCTTCAGAAATGGTGGATTGGCAACATTACCTATAACTTTTCGGGTAGCTTTACACAACAGGATTTTTACAGCTATGCACTCAATTCAGCTCAGGCAACTCCTATCCCAACAACCTACACGGCAGGCATATACGAAGTGGACATTTTACCTTCAGAGTATTACTCTGAACTAAGCGTTGATGGGAAACCGTACAATTATTTTGCAACAGTAAAACTCGACTCAAGATTTAAGCTTGGAAGTATAAGCAACTCTGTTATGTATGGTTTAGATTGGCGGCAATCAGGTAACAATGGAAAAGGCAGACAGTACGATTTAAACCAGCCCCCACGAGATGCCATCACAACCCGTCCGCGGGCATTTAAAGATATTCCGGCAAGCAGAAAGCTGGCTCTCTTTGCTGAAGACAAAATTAATTTACCAATTGGCAACAACTCTTTGGAAACACAAATAGGAATACGTTACAATAACTTTCTTCCACAAGGTATATTCTCTACCAATGGATTTACATCGTTTGAACCACGAATTAATTTCGCTTACCATATTTCTCAAAACTTGACTATTAGAGGAGGCTTCGGAAAAACATCAAAAACTCCTACAATGTTGCACATGTATCCGGATGCCGCTTACATTGATAAATTGAGTTTTAATTATTCGCCGGAATTAGTTGTTTCAACAACAGAAATAATTGAAGACACTAGCAATCCTGATTTAAAACCGATGACAAATAACAAATATGAATTGGGAGCTGATTTCAATATTTATGGTACAAACGTTATCCTCACCGGGTTTCGCGAAAAAATCAGAAATGGCTTTGGTTGGGAAAACCAATACTTTGTAATGAATTACCGCAAATGGGATCAATTGGGTGAGGGATTTTTACCCGTATTTGAAAATGGAGAAATTACATACGAGGAAAATGGAGCGACCAATACCTTGGGCTACGAGCAAAAAAGTGTATTTGAAGAATTTAAAACTCCAAAAAATAACTACAGCGTCGACAAGAAAGGGATAGAATATGTTGTTAACTTTGGTCGCATAAACCCAGTTAAAACAGAACTCATGGTTGACGGGGCATATTACTACATAAAAAGATCAAGACATGCAGTTCCTGTGGTGGAAAGAATAACTTCTTCGTACCAGGGAGATTATTTCCCGTATTTATCTGTATTACCGGGCAACTCCGGAACCGTTTCTCAACGTTTAAATTCGAATTTCCAGACAATCACCCATATTCCTGAACTGAAAATGATCTTTTCACTCAACCTCCAAACGATTTGGATGAATAAGACTGAAAGTTTCTGGGAAAACAAATCCGGAACGCCTGTTGCCTATACCAGAGACGAAAATAACGACAAATTATACGGCCAGTTTCCTGCGGGAGAAATTATTTATATAGATCCGGTAGGTTTTTACGATATGGATATGCAATACCACGAATGGCAGGATAATTACTCGAATGAAGCTCCCTACTCAACAATGGTAGAGAAACGTGACGATGATTTTTATGACAAGGAATCGTATCCGATAAACTGGCAACTGAATTTAAAATTAACCAAGGAATTTGAAAAATTTGCGAAGTTGTCGTTTTTTGCATACAATGTGTTTAATCACCGACCATTATATAAAAATGAACGAAGTGGGTCTTATACCCGATTAAATCAAATTGCCTACTTCGGAGCAGACCTAACATTTAGCTTGTAAATATAAAGAACCGATTTATAAATCATATTATGAGAAAATTTGCACTTATATCCTTATGCTTACTAATGAGTTTATTAGTAATAAACTGCAAAGATGATGTTACACCCAGCTATATCATAACCGTAAAAGTAAATTACCCTGATGGTTTTACTGTTGCCAACTTCCCGTCAGATGTTGTTGTAACGGCAACCAACACCAATAATACAAGAACCACGACGGTTACAGCCGCGTCCGACGGTTATGCCATTTTTGAATTGGTTGAAGGTAACTACAATTTTACGGCAAGTTTTGCTGTTAACGGCAACGATGGGGAGGAATATATTTTTAACGGCATAATATCCAACTATTCTTTAATTTCCGAGTCTACCGCTACAATGAACCTGGTTTTAGCAGATAATACAGGTGGTTTTATTTTCAAAGAAATCTATTATGCAGGGTCATTAACTGTTGAAGACAAAGGATATTATTCCGATCAGTTTTTTGAAATTTACAACAATTCAGGAGATACCTTATACGCCGATGGTTTATGTATTGCCGTTCATGAAACTACCACAACCTCATCACCAACCTCATGGGTTGACGATAATGGCGAATTACTTGATAGAATCCCCCTAACGTTTCACACATGGATTGTTCCGGGAAATGGAATGGAACATCCTGTTCTTCCGGGAGAAAGTTTTATTATTGCTCAGGATGGAATTGACCATCAAACTGATGAAATCGGCAATCCCAATTCTCCAGTCAACCTGGGAAACGCCGACTGGGAAACTTATGTTGAATCGTCGGGTAAAGACCTGGATGCTTCTGCAGTATCGAATTTGACATTGGTGTATGCAACAAGTACAACGATGTATGATTGGACTGCTTCCAGTTTAGGTCCGGCCATAGTAATTTTCAGACTGCCTTCCAATAACTGGGAAAATTACGTTTCGGATGCAAACAATTTTATGGCAAAACCAGGAAGTACAAGAACCACTGAGTACCTCATGATTGACAAATCATTTGTTGTTGATGCAGTGGAATGTGCCCGATTTGATGCTGAAGAGATCTACAAACGTCTCCCTGCCGAATTAGATGCCGGATATACCTATATTGAAGCGAGTAACAAATCTTCGTTATCCGTTCGCCGTAAAGCCAAAATGATTATCGGTGACCGCGTAATTTATAAAGACACCAATAATTCTTCGGAAGATTTTCTGCATGATTTAACACCAACTCCGGGAGTAAATCCAACAAGTGCAGACGAATAAAAAAGGCATAACAGTAATCAACTGCCACAACCTACAGCTCGAACTTTTAATGTTTCGATTAAGATGACTAAACTTCAGATTGCACTTATTCTGTCTTTATCCTTTTTAACAGCAGAAAGAGGATTAGCGAATAGTGTGCAAAAGGATAGTACTTATTCGTTCCATTTATTAAAACTTTTCACACTAAAAAACCAATGGCTTGGTAGCGGAAATATAGCTGGCTTAACATTTAATGCAAACCAAAACATCGGGGAAGTTTTCGGGGAGTATAAATTGGCAGATGGAGATAGCAAAAGAGTACGGGAGGCTTCTCATATAGATAACTACTCGCTTTCTACTGAGAGTTACCTGGTAATAAACGATACCTATTTCTTTGGGAAATTAGCCTACCAAAATAGTGACGAAACGGGGAATTTATATACCGGGCTTTTTAATCCATACAGAGGGAATCCTTATATAATTGGAGATTCTATTCCCGGAGCCAATATTCATAAAGAAAGTTTTAACCTTTCTGGGGGTGTTGCAAAAAAACTAACGGATAATTTGTCGTTTGGTCTTTTAGCAGATTACCATATCGGAAAAAGTGCAAAACAAAAAGATCCACGACCACGAACTGTGATTACCGACTTTTCTCTTCATCCATCAATTATCATTCATTTTCCAACTAATAATCTGGGTTTTGACCTGGCCTATCGAAACAAAAAAGAAGATATTGATTACCTACAGGTGGTAACAAACGATCCCGACCCAACCTATTTTATGTTTAAAGGAATGGGATTTTACTCTTCGGAAACAGGAGAAACAAAATCACGATTCTTTAATCAAAATAGTATATCAGCCGGAGTACAGCTTGACACAAAACTTAGTGAATTTAGCTCATTAACAGAAATCAGAGCAACTTACAGCAAAGAAATTACAGAAGACGGAACAACCACAATAAAAAAAGCGGATGCCGGCGATTGGAAAACGTTTACAATTGAGCTCAATCAGCAGTTTACCAAATACACTCAATCGGCCATACAGAAAATTACCTTTGGCTCCTCGTATTTCAATGGAGACGGAATAGAATACATACAGGATGCCATTTTAAATGACGACAATCAAACAGAATACATTACCTTATCTAAAAATCTAAAACTGAACCGGAAAGAGTTTGATGCCACTTTAGAATATAAGTTTTTAAAGCTTTACAACCACGAACAAATTAACTGGGAAAGCCGTGTTTACGCCCATTACAAGTTAAAAACGGAAAAGTATTATTACATTCCTGAAATTTTTAATGCCGATTATGCGAACATTGAGCTTGGCGTAAATTTTGAAAAAGACTTTTACTTTGGAAAAATGTGTTTTGCTCCCGGGCTTCAACTAAATTATCGTCACAATCTTGATCAGGAATTAAACCTTTCAAACGACGAAACAATTACCCGCCGGCAAAACAAACAGCTTTACATACATGATTTTGAATACGACACAGCCGATTTTATAAATATTTCTCCTCGAATAAATTGTACATACAAGTTGCCAAAATCGGAAAATATTGACGAACTATTTTTAAAAATAAGATACGAATTCCGGGAAGTTATCAATTCAAATGAAAACATTGGAATCTTAACTGCAAAACTTGGCTTTATGTTTTAACAGAAGTAAACGTACTCAGATGAATGTAATTGAATGTAAAAACCTAACCCATTACTACGGCAAAAAGCTGGTTTACGAAAAACTGAGTTTTAACGTAAAGGAAGGAAGTATTCTGGGGCTTTTAGGCAAAAACGGAACGGGCAAAACCACTACCATTAATATTTTAAATGGCTTTCTGCACCCCCAAAACGGAGAATGCCTGATTTACGGAGAAAACACGCAAAACCTATCGCCGCAAAACAAGGCGCGCATTGGTTTTCTTATCGAAGGGCACGTTCAGTATGCGTTTATGAACATACATCAAATCGAGAAATTTTATTCGAAATTCTACCCGAAATGGGATAACGCCCCCTACTGGCAACTCATGTCGAAACTTCAGGTTTCGCCAAAGCAAAAAATCGCCACAATGTCGTGCGGACAGCGTTCGCAAGTGGCACTCGGACTTATTTTGGCGCAGGATCCCGACCTACTTATTCTCGACGATTTTTCAATGGGGCTCGATCCCGGTTATCGTCGCCTTTTTATCGATTACCTGCGCGAATATGCCAAAGAAAAGAACAAAACCATTTTTACCACTTCGCACATTATTCAGGATATGGAACGACTGATCGACGATTTGCTGATAATGGATTTTAACCGTGTGTTGGCGCAACGCGATGTAAAATCGTTTATGCAGGAGTTTAAACAGTTTTACCTGGAGCTTGATGATCCGTCAGTCGATATTTCAAATGAGGATTTTGTAATAAATAGCGAGAAAGTGAGCAACAAGTTGGAATTATATACTTACGAGTCGGAAGATACGATTCTGAACTTCCTGAAAAATAACGGAATTGCACATAAAAACTTTAGGCAGGTAAAAATGGGTTTGGAAGATGCATTTATTGGCCTAACCGGAAAATATTAGCAAAATGTGGAAATCGATACTATATAAAGAATGGCTAAAAATCAGATGGTTTGCATTTATTTATGCGGCTCTTGGTATTTTGGTTGTTGGAAACATATTTCTTAAAGTTCAGCATGATTTTGAATTCAGCCAGGCAGAAAACTATTGGTATAGCATCCTTTTTCAGGGAAATCAGTTTTACGAATACAGCTTATTCAAATTTGTGCCCCTTTTGGGAGCCCTGGTAATTGCACTTGCCCAGTATTTCCCCGAAACCGTAAACAAACGAATTAAGCTCACGTTTCATTTGCCGCTTAACGAAAACAAAGCATTGCTGGCGATGATGTTGTTCGGTGCCTTTTGCCTGTTGGCAATTGCTGCGGTTCTGGTTGTACTTTTTACCGGCCTGAGCGGGATGTATTTTCCTTCCGAAATTATTCAATCAGCCTTAATCTCAGTAGCTCCCTGGTTTTTATGCGGTTTTACCGTTTATTTCCTAACTGCATTAATAGTATTGGAGCCGGTGTGGAAATATCGTTTTTTATACCTTTTGGTAGCCGCCACTCTTGTGCCCATCTACCTTCAAACAGCCGCTGCAAGAGCCTACTCTCCTGCCCTTCCGCTGTTAATTGTGTTTACAGTTCTGTTATCTGTTGCCTTGTTATTTTCGGGATACCGGTTTAGAAAAGGAGAAATGTAATATGGTAAAAATCAGCAGATATATTTTAGTTTTTACAGCCATTATTGGTTTGTCGGTTGTACTGCCTCAATTTTACAGGATGGCTTTTGAAAAACCAACCAAAACTCCTTTAATACAATACAGCTGTATCGACCATGACTTTATGATCTTCCGACCGGATGCTGACGATAAATGGACAAACCGTGAAGGAACAAAACTAACGCGTGAGGCCTACGAAAAGAAGTTACCGCTGATGTACACACGTCAATTGGTAATGGATGGAACAATGCCCGATTCTATAAACGGACAAAAAATAAACATCCAGCACACCGGAATTTTTCGCTCAATCTTCCGGATAACACCCGATGAAATTCATGCCCCAAAACCCAAACTATATCCTTTGTTTGAATCGAAATCGGGCCGCGCAAACCTGGAAATGCCCGGCGACTTTTTCCGCATCACCTGGCGCATGGAATTCATCGATGCCAAAAGCAACAAAATTCTTGAAGAGAAAAGCCGGATGTTCTCGGCCGTTCTTTATAACCGGGGTTTTAAATTCCCCGCAAAATCGATAAACGGTATTCCAACCACCCGAAAATCGTGCGACGAAGGTTATCTGGTTATCGATTCAGCCAACCAGCTATTTCATGTAAAAATGGCCAAAGGCGTACCTTTTGTCCGAAAAGTTGATCTTCCCGGGGAAATGAAGTTCAAAACCATTCAGTGTGTTGATTTTAGCGACCAACTTTATTACGCCTATTTATTTACCGAAAATAATGAGTTGTACGTGCTGACACCATACGATTATATGCTGGAAAAATTTGAGGTAGATGATATTAATCCGGATGAATACGAGATCAGAATCTACGGCGATTATTTTAATTTCAACGTTATAACAATTGGCAGCGGGTTTATCAGAACGCAGGTTTTAAACCGCGACCATAACAAGGTTGATGAATATACTGAAACCCGCCCGACTTACCAATCAAGCTCCGAGGGAAAACTTGCACAGTTTCTGTTTCCGGCCGAGTTAAAAATCACGGATGATAAATCCAGCTTTGTAAATTTCTTCCTGACAGTGAGTCAATCGTATTGGTGGCTAATTTTTAGTCTTGTTCTAATTGCCGGGCAATACTTCATTATCCGCCTACAAAAGAAAAAATCAGAGCCGAAATTATTGACCTGATAATTATTGCCTTTACAGGAATATTCGGTTTTATCGCCGTAAATATCTTTCCCAATAAATTTATCGATTAAAGAAGAAGCAATCTTCCCGAAACAAGCGTCGGTGGCCGTTTTTTTATACCTTCGCCACAAATATCAAACAAATGGATTACCAAAAAATAAGTATTCAAATTAGCCCTTTTCAAGAGTGGTTACGCGACGTTTTAAATGCGCAACTTGCCGAAATTGGTTTCGATAGTTTTGTGGAAACCGAAACCGGATTCGATGCATTTATTCCGGCAACTTTATACGCTGAAGAAAGTATGAATGAAGTTCTGGAAGGTTTCTCCGGCGATTTTTCTTTTGATGTAAAATCGGAGCTTATCGCCGATCAGAACTGGAATGAAGAGTGGGAAAAAAACTATTTCAAGCCCTTGGTAATTGGCGGCGAGTGTATGATCCGGGCACCGTTTCATACCGAATATCCCCACGCGAAATACGAAATTGTAATTGAGCCCAATATGGCTTTTGGTACCGGAAACCACGAAACCACAGCCACAATAATCGAGTCGATTCTGCAAAACGATTTAAGCGGCAAAACTATACTCGACATGGGCTGCGGCACCGGAATTCTCAGCATTTTGGCATCAATGAAAGGTGCCAAACAAATTACTGCCATCGACATCGATAAATGGTCGTACCAAGGAACATGCGAAAATGCGGCGTTGAATAACATCACAAACATTGATGCAAAACTGGGAGATGCCAGCCTGCTCGGAAATGAAAAGTTCGATTTGATTTTTGCCAACATTCATAAAAATGTTTTGCTGAACGATATGGAATCTTATCACAAAGTACTGAACGATGGCGGCACATTGATTATGAGTGGTTTTTATACCGAAGACATTAAAGATATTAAATCAAAAGCAGAATCGCTGGGCATGAAAGATGCCGGTTTTGTGGAGAAAAATAACTGGGTAGCTCATTCGTTTTTAAAACCAGATTGATGGAGATTGAAAATAGATTGATGGAGATTGAATACAGATTGATTAAAGATTGACAGTTTTAACTTTTGCCTTTTTACTTTCTACTTTTAACTTAAATGTCATGCAAGACCTTTTTAATTACTTTGTGAAACGCAGCAATTCGTTGCATGAGAAAGAGGTTCCAAAATCGATCACCGGCAGATTAAAAAAACTCAATCGGAAGGATAGAGAGGCATTAAAAAAGATGCTGATAGACAAGGGCAAAGAGCTGGAAACATCGGGCCACAAGCATGTTATTTCGTGGTTAGAAACCTGCATCACACTTATTAACGCGCATGCATTTCACTTTAACCGGGTATTTTTCAGTCCGGGAAACGACATAAAAAATGAGATAAAAACACTGCTCGATCACGCCACACAAACCGTTGACCTTTGCATTTTTACCATTACCGACAACGAGCTGGCGCGTAAAATAATTTCCTGCCATAAACGTGGGGTAAAAGTACGTATCATTACCGACGATGAAAAAATGGAGGATAATGGTTCGGAAATCGCACAGCTTGCCAAAGCCAGAATCCCGACAAAAATTGATCATTCGCATTACCACATGCACAACAAGTTTGGCATTATCGACAATAAAATTGCCATAACCGGCAGTTTTAACTGGACTTACTCCGCCACCAAACACAACCACGAAAACCTGGTGGCAACCACAAAATTTGAGATCGTTAAACAATACGAAGAAGAATTCAACCGCCTCTGGAAACAATTGTTTGAACTTCAGGAACTGAAATAATCAGTGAAATTATTTGCGCGGAACCGCTTCGTGACGTGGAAACTCCCACACTTCAAGGTCGCGAATATCTTTTCCGTCGATAACAAAACGCATTGCCGTGCACACTTTATGAAAACCTTTGTAACCCGCAGCTCCGGGGTTCATATGCAAACAGTTAAGTTTGTGGTCGAAAATAACCTTTAAAATATGCGAATGCCCGCTAATAAACAGATTGGGCGGCTTGCGGTAAATTTCAGGTGTTACATAGCGCTCGTAACGCCCCGGGTAACCGCCAATATGCGTCATCCAAACATCCACATTCTCGCATTTAAAACGCTGATGCATCGGATGAACAACACGCACATCCTGCCCGTCGATGTTTCCGTAAACACCTCTCAAAGGTTTAAATTCAGCCAAGCGATCTGCCGTTTCTATATTTCCAAAATCGCCGGCATGCCAAATTTCATCCACCTGATCGAAAAAAGTAAATATACGCTCGTGAATAAATCCGTGTGTGTCCGATAACAGTCCAATTCGTCTCATTAAAATTTGTCTTATTGCTACAAATTAAGTTAAATTTGTTTTTACAACTTCTACAGCTTAATTAAAAACCGAATTTACCTTTTATAATTCAGTTTTGGCCGGGAAGATTCATACTAATAAAAGAACACGATGATTACAATTGTAGCCAAATTTATAGTACAAAAAGAACAGGAATCAACATTTTTGAAACTCGTTGAAGAATTGGGAAAAGCATCGCGCGCCGAGGATGGGAACATTGAATACGTGCTGCATAAAAAAGTGGACGATCCCTTAACTTATTGCCTTATTGAGAAATGGAAAGATCAGGCGGCGATCGATTTTCACAACAATACCCCGCACTTTACCGGTACCGTACCTAAAATTGGAGCATTGGCAGAAGTGAGCATTGACCTTTACGAACCGGTATAAAAGAGGCTAACCAGACCGCTGCCGTAAAGTATCGGTGCCGGTCGTTAATTTATACAGATGAAACAAGTAGTAATCGTTCGACATGGCAAAGCCGTACCTTACGGGTACGAAGATGATTTTACACGCGACCTGCGTGAACGTGGTAAAAACGACGCAAAACTGGTAAGTCAGGATCTGAAAAAACTGGGAATAGTTCCGGATACCATTATTTCAAGCCCTGCCAAACGCGCGTTTAAAACGGCAATGATCTTTGCCGAAAACCTCGACTTCAAACGCCAGGACATTATTACTGTTGAGGACATATACGACGGGCTTACCACCGACGAATTTCTGGAGCTGATACACAAACTGCCACCCAGTTCAAATACGGTTTTCTTTTTTGGGCATAATCCGGGCTTTTATTACTACGTATGTAATTTACTCGAAGAGTTTTACAGCGACATGCCAACCACATCAACCGTTGGAATAAACTTCGCTGTTGAAAACTGGGACCAGGTAGAAGCGCGAAGCGGAAAACTGGCTTTTCATCTTGTTCCACGTATGTTTAAATAGCCGTGTCCTCATTACTTTTTAAACTTTAGTTTACTTAAATCACTGAAACTTCCTGTTATTACTTAATTATATTTTCTAAATTAGCATTGCTTTTACGTAACTTTTCAATGCTATATTCCAATCAGTCAGTATTTTGGATTGAATTGCTTATATAGAATGGAGAAATCGACAAAAAAACTCAAACTACAAGAAGAAATTGTTGTTAGGAATGACATACAATGTAAACAGAAAATAGGATAAAACATGGATGAATTTTTGGCCGCAAGAATGCAAATGGCCGTTTCGTTAGGATTTCACATCGTATTTGCCTGCATAGGAATGGTAATGCCGTGGTTTATGTTTGTTGCCGAATGGAAATGGCTGCGAACAAAAAATCCGGTTTATCTCGATCTGGCAAAAGCCTGGGCAAAAGGTGTGGCAATATTTTTTGCCGTTGGTGCCGTTTCCGGTACCGTATTATCATTTGAATTAGGGATGTTATGGCCCACATTCATGAAGCACGCCGGGCCCATTTTCGGGATGCCCTTTTCGTGGGAAGGAACAGCTTTTTTTGTGGAAGCCATCGCCCTGGGATTATTCCTTTACGGCTGGAAACGCCTGAACAAATGGGTTCACCTCTACACCGGAATGGTTGTAGGAATTTCAGGTGTGCTTTCAGGAATTTTTGTGGTTTCGGCCAACGCCTGGATGAATGCTCCTTCGGGATTCGACTGGATTAACGGACAAGCTTTTAACATCGATCCGGTAAAAGCCATGTTCAACAAAGCATGGTTTTCGCAGGCACACCACATGACCATTGCAGCCTTTTCGGCAACCGGATTTGCAGTGGCCGGAGTGCACGCTGTTCTATACATGAAAAACAAGCTGGAGATTCACGCCAAAGCCATAACCATAGCACTGGCATTTGCATCTGTGGCTGCTGTTCTTCAACCTTTAAGTGGCGATTTGGCTGCTAAAAATGTTGCCAAACTGCAACCGGCAAAACTGGCTGCTTTCGAGTCGCATTTTAAAACAGAGGAAAAAGCAGCACTGATTATCGGCGGAATTCCCGACGTTGAAAACCGCGAAGTAAAATACGCCATTAAACTGCCCGGATTCCTGAGTTTCCTGGCGCACGGCGATTTTAACGCCGAAGTAAAAGGACTGGAAGAATTTCCGGAAGAAGAATGGCCACCGGTACCAATTACCCACTATTCGTTTCAATTGATGGTAGGGATTGGGATGTTTTTAATGCTGATTGCCGCCCTGTTTTTTGCCGGAACCTACAAATGGAAACACTGGCTGGAGAAAAAATGGTGGCTTCGTTTGCTGGCCATTGCAACTCCGCTCGGGTTTATTGCCGTTGAAGCCGGCTGGATCGTTACCGAGGTGGGACGCCAGCCCTGGATCATTTACGGCATTATGAAAACAGAAGATTCGTTAACGCCAATGCCGGGCATCCAGTACACTTTTTACACCATAAGTGTGGTTTACATCATACTAACTTTTGTGGTTACCTGGCTGTTGAGCCGCCAAATAAAACTATTACAATCAAAATATCTGAAAAATGGCTGAAGCTAATCTCATTATACTGGTTATTTGTTTACTGCTTTATGTTTTACTTGGAGGCGCCGATTTTGGCGGCGGTATTCTCGAACTTTTATCAAGAGGTAAAGCATCAAAAATTGTGTCGCGGGCCATTGCGCCGGTTTGGGAAGCCAACCACGTGTGGCTCATTCTGGTAGTTGTAATCCTGTTTGTTGGGTTTCCATCGGTTTATTCCACCGTTCTTACGGCTTTGCACATTCCGGTGTTGCTGGTGTTGCTCGGCATTATTGCCCGCGGATCGGCATTTACATTCCGCCATTACGATATTGATGAAAAAACGCCGAAAGCAATTTATTCGGCCATATTTCGCTACTCCAGTGTTTTCACAACATTCTTTTTAGGCGTTACGGTTGGAGGGCTGATTTTGGGCGAAATCTCAATGGACTATCAACTTGGATTTTATACTGTTTACATTCACCCGTGGCTTAACTGGTTTTCGGTAAGCATGGGTTTGTTTATGGTGCTGTTGTTTGCCTTTCTGGCGGGTATTTTTACCGTTAGCGAAATCGATGACAAAGACTACATCATTTATTTTACACGCATGACCAAACGCTTGTTAATCTCGTTGGTTGTAATGGGAGCAATTGTGTTTGCAACGGCAAAAGTTGCCGGTCATCCACTGTTGAAAGACTTTATAAATTCACCGATAAGCGTAGCTTGTATTGTAATAGCCACACTGGCATTGCCGGCGTTCTGGTATTTTTTGAATAAGAACAAAGGCAACTGGTTGCGGTTAACTGCCGGGCTTCAAACTACGCTGATTGTTACCGGATGGTTTGCCATTCAGTTTCCGGTGCTGGTGAAAACAAATAGCGGCCACGATATTACCATTCAGGCCGCAAAGGCACCCGAGCAAGTGCAGCTATTCTTATTGATTGCATTAGTAGTTGGTGTACTGATTATTTTCCCTGCAATGGGATTTTTATATAAGACATTTAAGTTTAGCGAAGAGCCGGAATCGTAAATTCACCATACTGTTTGTTCCTGACATCATTGTTTCTACAAAATCAGAATAACATTTTTACTAACTTTGGCACTTGAAAAAGTTTTGAATCCATGCAGTTATTTTATGTCCCGGATATTTCAGGTGCCGAAGTTATTTTAAATGAAACCGAATCGAAACATGCTGTTCGTGTGCTTCGCTTAAAAGAAGGCGACGATATTGAGCTGGTTGACGGTAAAGGCGGATTCTTCAAAGCGAGAATCACCGATGCCAACCCCAAAAAATGCCAACTAATCATTATTGAATCGCAAACTGAATTTGGCAAAAAAGATTTTCATTTGCACATTGCCATTGCCCCCACAAAAAATATCGACCGTACAGAATGGTTTCTGGAAAAGTGCACCGAGATTGGGATTGACGAGGTAACTCCTCTCCTTTCGGAACATTCGGAACGTAAAGTGATAAAACCCGAACGTTTGGAGAAAATCCTGGTTTCGGCCATGAAACAATCAGTAAAAGCATACCTGCCCAAACTAAATGAGTTAACAAAACTTTCCGACCTTTTAGAACAAGTCACTGAAACAAAAAAATTCATTGCCCATTGCAACGAAGGTGAAAAACCTCATCTAAAAAATGTTGTCAATCCGGGCGACAACGTGCTCATTTTAATTGGTCCTGAAGGTGATTTTAGTCCCGAGGAAGTGGAACTTGCCCTGGAAAATGGATTTGAAGCCATTTCGTTGGGAAATGCCCGCCTGCGCACAGAAACTGCCGGAGTTGTGGCCTGCCATATTGTAAATCTGGCAAACGATTAACAAGGCAATTATCAATATCCGTTTTTCAGCTACTGATCATTCCTGAGTTTTACATACTGTGCCCAGGTATCCATATCGTCTAAAATCGCTCCGCACGCAATAGCTTTTACCTGATGCAGATAATTCCTGAAGATCGTTTTTGCTCCTTGTTTCCCGCTTAATTCCGAGAGTTCATTGAAGTAAAACCGGTCGAATATTACCGGAACGCCCTGCCATCCCGATTCAGCTTGCGATACAATTATTTGCTGCTTTTCCGCTTCAAAATTGGTAAGCAAGGTTGTTAAATGGCTGGTTGTAATCAATGGCTGGTCAATCAAAGTAATCAGTACTCCATTACAATCAGGAAACTGTTGTTTTACAAAGTTAACACCCGCAGCAATGGAAGTTCCCATGCCCTGCTCCCAGTTTTCGTTTATGGTAAATTTTACCGGCAAATCGTTAAGTAATGGAATAATATTTTCAGCCTGTTTTCCTAAAACCACCAACACTGAACTACCCGTTTCCGACAAGATGTTTAGCTGGTGTTCGATTAAGGTTTTTTCGCCCCATGGCAACAATGGTTTTGGCCGCCCCATTCTTGAGGAAGCACCGGCTGCCAGCAATACTATAGGAATATTATTCATGAATGGTACCCACTTTTTCGCGCAAAGCCACAGGCTTTTGTTTTCTAACCACGCTTAATATTTCTGCGAGAATCGAAATCGAAATCTCCGACGCATTTTCAGCTCCGATATTAATTCCCGCCGGGCCATTGATTTGCTCAATAAACTCCAGCGGAAGATCAGGCACCTGTTCCAGCAACATCGAAATTACCCGCTCCCGGCGGTTTACCGACCCCAATAAACCAATGTATGCCGGATTAATATCTTTTAGCGCCATTAAATACTGAACATCCTTATTAAAGCTGTGCGTCATTAAAACCACTGCGGTTTGCTCGTCAATAACCGAAGTGTCGATGGCATCAAACGATGGAGTAATCAACGCTGCTGCCCCCGGAAAATAATCACATGATTTCGACTCTTCTGGCGATGCAACAACTGTTACCTCCCATCCCAGTAGCTTCGCAGCCTGACTGAGCTGAACGGCATCATGCTCAGCCCCAAAAATAAAAAGCTGGAATAAAGGCTCGAAAGTTTGCGAGAAACACTTTTGCCCTGCAGTTTCATTTCGTTTAAAATTGGGATTTAAAGGATAGTCTGCGCCGTTAATATGAAGCACCGAACCAACATCATCGTACTCACCCACTTCGGTATAAAAAAACGAATCCATCTGAAAAGGCCTTCTGCTTTCCAGCTGATTATTAAATGCGTTCAGAAGTTCATCGGAAAGCTCAACAGGTTCAATTAAAACATGAATAACACCTTCGCAGCCAATCCGGTACCGGCCATCGTAAGTAATAACTTTTGGTATGTTGCTACGGAAAACACTTTGTGCCTGACGTTCGATCTCACTTTCAACACAACCGCCGCTAACTGCTCCGGCATACTCACCATCTTCGCGAATCAGCATTCGAACCCCGGGTCGTCGGTAGGATGAACCATCAAGGTCAACCACCGAAACGAATACAGCTTTCTTTCCCAATTGTTGCCAGTTTTTAAGCGTGTTGAAGAGTAGTTTCAGTTCGTGTGTCATATCAAAAATGTTAAAGGTTAGTTTCGCAGGTAAATTTTAATTCTCCTAACTAAAAATACATCAAATATTTACAAACCAACACTATAACACAAAAATGATTTATACTGTTCAATAAAATCCTCACATTTGGCAGATAATTACCGGTTAACACAAACCATTACAATCAAAATACCTGTCAGTCTGAATTAACTGAACAAATCAACGATTTTCAAGTTAAATAGACATGTTGAAAATTGAAGATAAGCTGGGCAGAAGATTTGAAAAGCTAAGGATAAGTCTCCTGAACTCGTGTAATTTTTCATGCGTTTATTGTGTTGACAATGAGTTTGATGAAAATACAAACCTTCAACCCGATCAAAACGGTGCTGACAAACCTATTTCAGTTGAAGAATTCACGCAGTTGATACGGGCAGTACACCGCTTAACGAGCTTGAAAAGCGTTCGGTTAACCGGAGGGGAGCCTTTGCTTTATTCCAATCTTTACCCACTTATTGAAAACATCAAAAAACTGGGGATTAACGACATACGTTTAACCACCAACGCATTTTTTCTAAAAGAAAATGCGGAAAAGCTAATAAATGCAGGCGTAAACTCAATCAACATTTCGGTGGATGCCATCGATAACAAAACCTTTGGGAAAATTATACGCCGATCGGATACATCGCGCGTTTTCCAGGGGATTGAAGCAGCAATAAAAGCCGGATTGAATGTAAAACTGAATGCGGTTATCATGCGGGGGAAAAACGACTCGCAGATTGTTCCATTACTTGATTATGCCACCGAACTGGGGGTAAAAATCCGCTACCTGGAATTGATGAAAATGGGGCATTTATACCATTCAGAGAATGGGCTTTTCTTTCCCGAAAAAGAAATTCTTTCAACAATTCAGGAGAAATATGAAATAAAAGAAATGAAGCGCGAACATGCATCAACAGCGCATTACTGGCGTACTTCCAGGGGTGGAGTATTTGGCATTATCGCCAATGAATCGACACCTTTTTGCCACGACTGTAACCGTTTACGCTTAGATAGCAACGGATACTTTTTTGGCTGTCTGAGCAATGCCCACGGCGAAAAACTGATGCCGTATATCAATAACGACCAGCTGCTTATCGAGAAACTGAAAGGGTTACTGCTGCTTAAACAAGCAGTGAAATTCCATGGCAGCGAATTATCAATGAGAAATATAGGAGGCTAATATGAATAGAAAGATTGTATATTTTGCGGGACTGAAGAAGTTCTTTGGCGACGAAACCAGCGTTGAAGTGGCACCGGAAGAAAGTTATGCCTGCCTACTTGAAAAACTGGGTGAATTAAACCCGGAGGCAAAAGAGGTACTGACCAGCTGCCGGATTGCAGTGAACGAAAAATTTGTACCACTCGATGAAACGATAAAAGACCAAACCACTTTGTTTTTAATTCCACCGTCAAGCGGAGGATAAACCGAACGATATGAAGCACATTCAAAATACGGAGATCAGTTACAGCGAACTGTTTGAAAACTTCAGGCACCCGCAAAGCGGCGCAGTAGTGCTCTTTAGTGGCGAAGTTCGCGATAACAATAAAGGCCGGGCAGTTACCCATTTGGAATACGAAGCCTACGAGCCCATGGCCAATAAAATGATTAGCGAGATATTGGAGGAAGCCAAATCGCGTTTTAAACTTAATCAGGCCGCCTGCGTTCATCGTGTTGGACGTGTTGAGATCAGCGGCTGTGCCGTTGTTGTGATTACCGGATCGGGGCACCGAAAAGAAGCCTACGACGCCAACCGCTACATTATCGACCGCGTGAAAAATGAGGTGCCCATCTGGAAGCACGAGTTTTTTGCTGACGGTACCAGCGAATGGGGCCAAAACTGCGATTGCATAAGCGACGATCACCATCACCACCATAATAATCACCACTATGAAAGAGCTGAATAACGAAGACCGCACACGGTTTACACGTCATTTTTCCTTATCGGAAATTGGCCTTACCGGCCAGCTAAAACTGAAAAATGCGCGGGTGCTGGTAATTGGTGCCGGCGGACTTGGAAGTCCCTTACTCGTTTATTTGGCAGCCGCGGGTATTGGCAACATCGGTATTGTTGATGATGATGTGGTGAGCACCTCGAACCTGCAACGACAAATACTTTATACCTCAGCAGAAGTGGGGCAAAAAAAGGTGGAGATCGCTGCTCAAAAGATAAAGACCTTGTATCCCGAAATTGAGGTTCAGCCATTTGACACAAAACTGGATGAATCAAATGCGGAAAAGCTTTTCCAACAATACGATGTGATTGCCGACTGCACCGATAATTATAAAACCCGACAATTGATCGGCTTAAAATCGGCAGCTTTAAACAAGCCACTAGCTTTTGCTTCGGTGCTAAATTACGAGGGGCAAATAAGTGTATTTAATTATCAGAACGGTCCTGTTTATACCAATCTGTTTCCAACAACCCCAAAAGACGGCATTTACAAAGAAGATGACATTGGCCTTTTAGGTGTTTTGCCCGGAATAACAGGTACGCTACAGGCCAATGAAATTATAAAAATAATAACCGGTTACGGTGAAGTAATCAGCGGAAAACTATTGGTGTTTAATATCCGCGATAACCGGTTTAATTTGTTTCGGTTTTGAGTGAAGATGGAACGCTAATAACGCTGATTTAGCGGATATTCACTGATTTATCTGTAAAGTTTAGAAACAAACCTCAAAACACAAAAGCTACTAAATGAAATATTCGGAAAACGATTGAATCATTTTGAGTATAGGTGGAACGCAGATAATGCCGATTTCAACTGATGATCACAGATAAATCAGCGAAAATCAGTTCGAGCAGTGTCATCTGCGTTCTATTCTTAGATCTATCCAATACTGTTTTTCACAAATGGCTGATGGTAATAGCGCTCTCCGTTGGCTTTGTATAAAGCGTTTGCCAGCGCTCCCATTACCGGTGGATAAGGTGGTTCGCCCAACCCGGTCGGATCGATATTGTTTTCCACAAAATGTACTTCTATTTCTTTTGGTGCTTCTGCATGACGAATCAAACGATACATATCAAAATTGTTTTGTTCCGGCTGCCCTTCACTGAAAGTCAATTCGCTGTACATGGCATGGCCTATTCCATCCACAATACTTCCTTCCGTCATGTTTACCGCTGCATCGGGATTTACCACAATACCACAATCAACCGAAGCATATACTTTCTCAATTACCTGTTTTCCATCCTTATTGGCGATATCCACCACATTTGCCACATACGAATTGTGACAGAAATAGGCAGCCACACCCCGGTTTTTACCTTCGGAATTGGTATCCCAGCCCGACTTTTCGCGAACCTGCTCCAAAACGCCGGCATAGCGCGCTGCATCGTAATCATTGTTACTACCTACAGGGTTTTCCTGTGCGCGTTTCAGCAAGTCGAGGCGAAACTGAATAGGATCTTTGCCGGCAGCTTCGGCCACCTCATCGAGGAACGATTGTTCGGCTACGGCATTGAAATTGGAGCCGGGAGCACGAAAAGCCCCGGTACTGATATTGGACTCTACCGTAAAGCTTTCGGCAAGGTAGTTATCAACACTTCCGGCCGGAAAACGGTTGGCATGTAACGGACTTTCCGGGATTCCTCCCATTCGTACATGGAAACCAATCAGGTTATTATCGGCATCCAGCGCAGCACGGTATAAGGCATGGTAAGCCGGACGGTAAATTCCGTACGACATATCGTCTTCGCGCGAGTAAATCAACTTTACAGGTGCTTTCACTTGCTGCGAAATAACAGCTGCTTCCACCATAAAGTGGCCATAAAGGCGTCGTCCGAAACCTCCTCCCATACGGGTCATTTGCACATCCACTTTTTCAAGTGGCAAACCCAAACGGGCAGCCACCGTTTTCTCCATAAACTCCGGCGTTTGAGTAGGGCCTGCCAACAGCGCAAAATCATCTTTTACGTCGGCAAAAAAGTTCATCGGTTCCATCGGGCTATGCGCCTGAAATGGTGCGGTATAAGTTCGTTCAATTACTTTGGCAGCATTTTTAAATGCTTCTTCGGGATTTCCGTCACGACGCTGTTCCCTACCCGCTTTGGCAGCTGCTTCCTCCATCTTTTTATAATGATCGGCAGTGCTTTCAAAACCTGCAGGAACACCCTGCGCATTGTCTTCCGCGATCGGTTCCCATTCCACGTTTAGCATCAGTTTGGCATTCATTACCTCCCAGGTTGACTTACCAACTACTGCTACTAATTCGGTAAAAGCAGTAACATCCGACCACTGCATTTGGTAGTCGTCGTTATACGTTTTTATGGAAAAAACATCTATTATCCCGGGCATTGCCTTTGCTTCGGTGGCATCAAACGATTTTAGTTTCATACCAAATGCCGGTGGATGCTCGATCATGGCAATCAACATTCCTTCCGCCTTATAATCCAGGCCAAACAAAGGTTTTCCGGTAACTATTTTCTGACCATCCACATTTTTTCTTGAGGTACCGATAATGGTAAAATCCTTTATGTCTTTCAACTCTACCTCTTCAGGAACGGTCAGTTCTGCTGCAGCAGAGGCCATTTCACCATAACCGGCTTCTTTCCCGCTGTTTTTATGGTATAAAACTCCGGCTTCGGTAGTAATTTCATCTACCGGAACTTTCCATTCGTGGGCGGCAGCTTCGCGTAACATCCTTCTGCCCGTTGCACCGGCCATTCGGAGTCCGTTCCACCCCTGCCGGATAGACTGGCTGCCTCCTGCCAACTGCCGGGTAAAAATATCGGTATTTAACGGTGCCTGTTCCACCATTACAAATTTCCAGTCGACATCCAGTTCATCGGCAACAATCATCGGCATCGATGTTTTTACATTCTGGCCAATCTCGGGGTTAGGCGACATTATGGTAACCGCTCCATTGTTCCCGATTTTCAAAAAACCGTTTAACTCATACCACTCATCGGGCATGGTTAGCTGTTTGGGCGAGTCGGTAGTGCAAGCCGGAGCCAGCCAACTAAAAGTCAGCAGTAATCCGCCACCGGCCAATGCCGAGCTTCGTATAAAAGAACGTCTATCGAGTTTTGTCTTAACCGTTGTCATGTGAAATAATTTTAATGTTAGTTAATGCGAAAAGCGTAGTACCAGTGTGGTGCAGATTATGAATTAGCAGCTGTTTTAATCGCCTTTTTAATTCGGGTATATGTTCCGCACCGGCAAATGTTACCATGCATAGCCATTTCAATTTCTTCGTCGCTAGGCGATGGATTCGCATTTAACAACCCAGCGGCATTCATAATTTGTCCGCTTTGGCAGTAGCCACATTGCGGCACATCTTCTTCAATCCATGCTTTTTGAAGCGCGTGATCTCCGTTTTCCGAGAGCCCTTCAATTGTTGTAATTTCCTTGTCACCCACCGAGTCGACAAAAGTGATACACGAACGCGTTGCAACTCCGTTTACCAAAATGGTGCACGCCCCGCACTGTGCAATTCCACAGCCGAATTTTGTTCCTACTAAATCCAGGTGATCTCTGAGTACCCAAAGCATTGGAGTTGACGGATCAACATCCACCTCATGCTGTTTTCCGTTGATGTTCAGATTAAATACTGCCATTTTTTTATAGTTTTCTTATAGATTTTAAACGATGCTACGAAGCTTACACAGTAAGATATACTGATTTTCACATATTTTAGTAACACCCTTTACAACAAAGACTTATCGTAAATGTTCAGGAATAAATAAAGAAAACGGAAACAGGCCCCAGTGCTGCAATACACTGCTGTTTTGCTGACATTTATCGTCGTTTCAGTAGTGAGTTATGAGTAATGAGTAGTGAGTAAAGTGAAAAAGCAAATACCCGCCACACATTATACGGATGTTTAACCACAGCATGGTAACGAAAACAGTAAATAGAACTATTTGGTGGCAGCGTACGCCTGCGAAAGCGGCAACCAGGACTCTGGGAAGCTTTCGCAGCACTACGAAAGGACTTTGGAGAACACGCTGGAGATTTCGCAGCACTACGAAAGGACTTTGGAGAACACGGTGGAGCTTTCGTAGCAGTACGAAAGTAGTTTTGAGAACTCAGTGAAGCTTTCGTAGCAGTACGAAAACAGTTTTGAGAACACAGTGAAGCTTTCGTAGTAGTACGAAAGCACTAAATAGCACTCTGGGAAGCTTTCGTACGCCTACGAAAGCAGTAAATAGCACTCCGGGAAGCTTTCGCAGCCCTGCGAAAGTTACAAATAGAGCTCCTGGGATCTCTTGTAATCTGGTAGTTAGCTGTTTTTGCAACATTAGGTTTTCGGAAACCCGCCTGCAATAAGCCTTACGGGCTAAAGCCCTGTTCTGCCGTGCTATGTTTAACCCCGGCATTAATGCCGGGGTTAGTAAACTCAGCTTCTAAAGTGGGCTTTAGCCCCCGATGCTAAGTATTTATATACTGAGAGATAAACCATATGTGAGGATTTAAACCAGTGTTGTTTTATTTTTTTATTATGCTAACTTTATACACAATTAAAAACCAAAACCGTTGAATACGCGCCCTGAAATAACAACAGAAAATAACTTTTACAAAATTGAATATTGTATGCCTAAGGCTGATATAATTTCCTGTAGATGGAATTATTGTACGGTTTTCGTGTATACATATAAACTAGTTTCAAACCATTTTAAACGAAAACCAATGAAAGTGCAACTAGCTTTAATACTTCTTCTTTTTTTTGTTGTTTCGTGCAGTAATAAAGAGAAAGAAGAATGTCATTTAACAGGGAGTTTTAAAAACGCACCTGACAAGACCACGCTATTCCTTCTGGATATGGAAAATAGGATTCTTGTTGATTCCATTCAAGTTGTAAATGGAGAGTTTGACTACTCTTTCCCCCTTTCTCATCCCCAATATTTTTTATTACATAATCGAAGAAATGAGCAACCTTTCAGAGACCAAAAGTATATTTGGCTTGAACCTGCACAAATTAAAATAATTGGAGACTTTGAGTTCTTAAAAAATGTAACCATTGAAAAATCAGTGTCCCAAAATGAATTTGATGTTTATAGCAAGATGGTTGACACTGCAACAAAAGAAATCAACAAAATACAAGAAGAGCTTTATTTTAAGTCGCCTGAAGAACAGAAAGCAGATTCACTGATAATTGAAGAATTGAAAAGTAATCTGAGCGATAGCATTGTTGAATTCATCACAAATCACTCAGACTCTTACGTGGCATTAAACATCCTTCATTCAGAAAGCTACCTTGCCTTTAGGCACTTAAAGAAAGACCAAATTCAATCTGCTTTTAATAGTTTATTCAGCGAGTTAAAAGAGTCTGAAAAGGGAATTGAAATTGAAAAATATATTGAATTACCGGAACCGCCAAAGGTTGGAGATTTGGCTCCTGATATTATGCAAGTTACTCCCACCGGAGATACAATAAAACTTTCAGACTACAGGGGTAAATATGTACTGATTGATTTTTGGTCATCGTCGTGTGGTCCGTGCAGGACAGATTTTAAATGGCTTAAAAAGATTTACAACAAGTATAACCCCAAAGGATTGGAAATCCTGGGTATTTCAGCAGACAGTGATAAAAATAGCTGGACAAATGCAATTAGGCAAGATTCAATTTCTTGGATTAATGTATCTGATTTGAAAGGATGGAAAAATGAAGCTTTTTTACGATATGATGTAAAATTCATTCCGCAGAATTATCTTGTAAATCCTGATGGAAAAATTATAAAATATAGACTGTGTAGCGAATCTTACGCGGACTATGAATTAGGACAAATATTTGAAAATTAAAAAACGGTTTGCAGTACATATTGCATGGCTGGGTTCGGTGGTACGCCAACTGCGCCCCGAAGTTTCGGGGCTAGTTTCGCAGTTCCGTGTCCGCCAGATGGCGTACAGTAACGCCTGCCTGCGGCAGGCAGGCTCTCCGAAATCCGCCCCCGACAACATGTACCAACCGTTAATAATGCCAGTCGCCCCCGGTTTTCACTTCAGGAATAAGAAACTAAAACTGCAATTACAAGCCCGACAATTTTTCCAAAGCCAGCGTTAATGCATGTGTTCCCAATTTTCCGTGGCCCTGCGCCTGAACAGCCAGGTAAAGTTGTTTTACCAGTGCCAGTCCGGGTAACGACAAGCCCATTGCTTCGGCTTCTTTTAAGGCAATTCCCATGTCTTTAATAAAATGCTCCACAAAAAATCCGGGATCGAAATTTCGGTTTACAATACGTGGTGCCAGGTTGTCGAGTGTCCAGCAACCTGCCGCTCCACCACTGATTGATGAAAGCATTGTTGGCAAATCGAGACCGGCTTTATGCCCATACAACAAAGCTTCGCAAACCCCGATCATGGTTCCGGCAATGGTAATCTGGTTACACATTTTTGTGTGCTGCCCCGATCCGGCCGCCCCCTGGTAAACAATTTGCTTGCCCATACTTTCAAACAACGGATAAACTTTATCAAAAGCTTCTTTTTCGCCACCGGCCATTATCGACAATGTGCCATTTTTAGCACCTACATCACCACCTGAAACCGGTGCATCAACCGATTGAATACCTTTAACTTTCGCGGCCTCATAAATTTCAACAGCTAAACTTGGCTCTGTGGTTGTCATGTCAACCAAAACAGCACCCGGCTTTGCTTTTGCAAGAATACCTTTTTCGCCAAAGTACACTTCGCGAACGTCTTTCGGGAAACCTACAATCGTAAAAATAACATCCGAAACTGCCGCAACCTCAGCCGGACTGTCGGCCCATTTTACGCCGTTTGCCAGCAACGATTCGGCCTTACTTTTTGTTCGGGTATAGGTGATACATTCGTAACCTGCTTTATTTAAGTGGCCCAGCATCGATGTCCCCATAACTCCGGTGCCGATCCAACCAATTGTAATATCTTTTTTCATTTTATTATTTTAAGGATACCAAAACTAAAGTTTTCATCACATTCAGCAAAATTATTCATTCGGCAATAATCCGCAATAAAGTTCACTGTTCAGAATGAATTAACATTATAGATTATAACCCGATAAGAAACACCTCTTATCATAAAGATGACAAGATAAATTAACTCCTTTACCTCTGACTTTCTATTCTTTATGTTTTCGTATCAACTGATAGAACTTTATAAAAAAACTTTTTACTCTTTTACAAAACACTCAATAACAACACCTTCTGGAATTTCTATTTTTAAAACTCCCGAACATTTGATTATATTTGTCGCCAAATCTTTCGCATAGATTTATAATTGATAACGGAGAGTGGATGCTGACTGCTTTCCGTTTGCTTTTGAAATGTACAATCCAGAGCATAAAAAAACCTCCGGATAAACTCCGAAGGTTTCTATTATCTCTTTAAATTTCCTTATAGTTCTTTAAAGAAGTCGTTTCCTTTGTCGTCAACAATAATGAATGCAGGGAAATTCTCCACCTTAATCTTACGAACAGCTTCCATTCCAAGATCTTCAAAATCGACTACCTCAACCGATTTAATACTGTTTTTGGCCAAAATAGCAGCCGGTCCGCCAATCGAACCAAGGTAAAAACCTCCATGTTTTTTACAGGCGTCGGTAACGGCTTGCGAGCGGTTTCCTTTTGCCAGCATAATCATCGATCCGCCGTGGCTTTGGAACTCGTCAACATACGGATCCATACGACCTGCAGTTGTTGGCCCGAAACTACCTGAAGCCATTCCTTTTGGTGTTTTCGCAGGACCTGCATAATACACCGGATGGTTTTTAAAATACTCGGGCATTGGTTTGCCTTCGTCGAGCATTTGTTTAATCTGCGCGTGTGCAATGTCGCGGGCTACGATTAAAGTACCACTCAGGTTCAAACGTGTTTTTGTTGGGTACTTTGTTAATTCAGCCAACACTTTGTCCATTCCCTGATCCAGGTCAATATCCACTGCCGGACTCATAGCCGGTGCTTTTGCCGGTAAGAAACGTGCAGGATTTTTCTCCAGTTGCTCCAGGAAAATACCCTCTTTGGTAATTTTTGCTTTAATGTTACGGTCGGCGCTACAGCTAACCCCCAAACCTACCGGGCAAGAAGCTGCGTGGCGTGGCAAGCGGATAACACGCACATCGTGTACGAAATATTTTCCGCCAAACTGCGCACCTACTCCACTTTCCTGGCAAATTTTGGTTACTTTTTCTTCCCACTCCAAATCGCGGAAAGCCTGGCCCCCTTCGTTGCCTTCGGTTGGTAAATGATCTAAATAACCGGCTGATGCTTTTTTCACCGTCGCCAATGTTGCTTCGGCAGAAGTACCGCCAATTACCAGCGCCAGGTGATACGGAGGACAGGCAGAAGTGCCCAGGTCCATAATTTTTTCCTTCACAAATTTAGTCAGGTTCTCCTCGGTCAGCAACGACTTGGTTTGCTGATACAGAAAGGTTTTGTTACCCGAACCACCACCTTTGGTTACAAACAAAAATTCGTATTTATTTCCTTGCTCGGCATACAAATCAATTTGTGCGGGCAAGTTTGTTCCGGTATTCTTTTCTTTGGTCATGGTAAAAGGCACCACTTGCGAATAACGCAAGTTCTTTTCGGCGTAGGTAGCATAAATACCTTTCGACAAGGCTTCAGCATCGTTGGCACCGGTATATACATCTTCTCCTTTTTTACCAATAACAATTGCTGTACCTGTATCCTGGCATGTTGGCAGTTCGCCCTCGGCCGACACTGCCTGGTTCATTAACATGGTGTGTGCTACAAACCTGTCGTTATCGGTTGCTTCCGGGTCCTCAAGAATTTTGGCCAGCTTTTCAAGGTGCGAAGCACGCAGGTAAAACGAAACATCGGTAAATGCTTCTTTTGCCAGTTCTTCCAAACCTTTCGGATCAACTTTTAAAATTTCACGGCCATCAACTTCAATGGTTGATACATAATCTTTTGTAATACAACGATATTCGGTATCGTCTTTTAAAATTGGAAATGGTTTTTGATATTTAAAATCTGCCATTGTATAATCGGTTAAATTAATTTTCCTTCAAAGATAAAACTATTCGCTTGTTTCTATTTTATTTTAAAGCGAAACCTGAAAAATTTAACCCGAAATATACGTCGAATTTAAATCCAATGATCGTTATCTGCAAACGCTAAAGCAGATGAATTTGGAAAGCTTTGTATCAGTATCGATTTGTTTTACATGATGTGTTTTGCATAAATTCATTAGCTTTGAGAAAACGAAAAAATAGTACGATGAAGACAAAAATCCATTTGTTATATGTTTTACTTTTTGCCATTGTTTCTACTACAAAAGCAGAAGTAAAACTTCCCAAAATATTTAGTTCGAATATGGTGCTTCAGCAAGGAATTGAAATTCCGGTATGGGGCTGGGCCGCACCAGGCGAAGAAGTCGCAGTTTTGTTGAATGGAACTACGATTGAAACAACTACCAACCAGGATGGCGAATGGAAAGTTGCACTTCCTTCTCAAAAATACGGAGGTCCATACACTTTAACGATAAAAGGCAAAAACACCATTTCGTTAAACAATGTAATGATTGGCGAAGTTTGGGTGTGTTCGGGGCAATCGAACATGGAATGGCCCCTGGCACAGGTAAAAAATGCCGATGAAGAATTAGATGCTGCAAATCATCCCAATATTCGTTTGTTTACGGTACCGCGTCGGGTGGCACAATTTCCGGAAGAGGATATGGAGAGTGGCGAATGGATGGAATGTACCCCACAAACCGCGCATAACTTTTCAGCGGTTGGCTATTTCTTTGGCAAAGCGTTGCAGGAAGACATGAATGTACCTATCGGACTCATACATTCGTCGTGGGGCGGCACAGTAGCCGAAACCTGGACCAGTGCACAAACCATTCAAAACGATCCGGACTTCAGGGCACCAATGATCGAGCTGCAACAAATGAATGTTGAAGAGTACAGGAAGAACAAGGAAGCTGAGATCAGAAAAATACTTGGGGGCGACATTCCAACAGAGGATGAAGGCATGCAAGACGGGAAAGCTGTTTGGTCTGATCCGGAGTTAAACGACAAAGACTGGAGTAAAATCATAGCTCCCGGATTATGGGAAGAACAAGGTTATATTGACATTGACGGAATTGGCTGGTACCGGAAAGAAATTGATCTTACCGAGGAGCAGACCCAAACAAATATGAACCTGCATTTGGGAAAAATCGACGACTCTGATATTACTTTTCTGAATGGTATTGAAATTGGAAAAACCGAAAACCAGTACGATAAAGAACGTGTTTACACCATCGACAAAAAATATTTGAATCCCGGTAAAAATATGATCGTTGTTCGCGTTAACGACACCGGTGGCGGCGGTGGAATATGGGGCGCTCCCGAAGATCAGTACGTAGCTATCGGGCAGGAAAAAATCGATATCTCGGGCGACTGGAAATTCAAAATTTCAAAGGCCGTGATGCAAGACATAAACCTTGGCCCCAACTCGTATCCTACCCTCTTATTCAACGGAATGATTAATCCGATTGTACCATTCGGGATAAAAGGAGTTATCTGGTACCAGGGCGAATCAAATGCCGGCCGGGCCAAACAGTATCAGCGCGTATTTCCGAATTTGATAAACGATTGGCGTGCGCAATGGAAGCAGGGAGATTTCCCTTTCCTTTTTGTGCAGTTGGCCAACTATATGAAACCAGTACAAAATCCAACGGATAGCGAATGGGCAGAATTGCGCGAAGCACAAACCAAAACGCTGGAGCTGTCAAATACCGGGATGGCCTCGGCTATCGATATTGGCGAAGCGAATGATATTCACCCGCGCAACAAGCAGGATGTTGGGAAGCGACTGGCATTAAATGCATTTAAAGTGGCTTACGGAAAAGATATTGTATATACCGGCCCAACATTCGAATCGGTGGAATTTAAAGATGGTAAAGCCTACATTACTTTTTCAAATACTGGCTCGGGACTGGCGGTAAAAGATAAATATGGCTATGTAAAAGCATTTTCAATTGCAGGAGCCGATCGTCAGTTTTATTGGGCAAAAGCAGAGGTTATCAATAAAAACACGGTGGTTGTTTATTCGTACGCAGTTACCGATCCGTTGGCGGTACGTTTTGGCTGGGCCGACAATCCTGATGATTTAAACCTGTATAACCTGGAGCTGCTGCCGGCCAATCCTTTTAGAACCGATGACTGGCCGGGAATAACAAAATAAATTATCACGGCAGCACAATTTACTGAACAATAAAATGTTGAATATAAAACACCTTTGCATAGCTTTGTGTTAATAATGAAAAACTTAACCACTTTATTTCTGTTACTGCTTAGCCAAATGGTTGCTGTTGCACAAAGTAATAATGCAACATTAAAAGGCGTTATCAATGATCAGGACGGCGTTCCGATCGATATGGTTAATGTGGTATTAAAAGAATATCCAACCCTTGGAACCACTACAAATGCCAACGGCGAATTTCTGCTTCGGATTCCGGCGCGTAAACAGCTCACGATAATCTTTTCGTCGCTGGGGTATCAAACCTTTCAGGATTCGGTTTATGCCAACCGCGAAGAAACAGTTATCAAGCAAATCACCATGCCGGAAATCAATCTGGAACTGGCAGAGATAATTGTAAAAGAGCAGCGACGCAACGGCGGAAGTATTGTTAGTCTCGATCCGAAAATTATCAACTCCATTTCGAGTGCTTCGGGAGGTATTGAAGCAGGATTAAAAACCCTGCCCGGTGTATCGTCAAATAACGAGTTAAGCTCGCAATACACGGTGCGCGGTGGTAATTTCGACGAAAACCTGGTGTATGTTAACGATGTGGAGGTTTACCGTCCGTTCCTGATTCGTGCGGGGCAACAGGAAGGTTTGAGTTTTATAAACAGCGACATGGTTTCTACCATCGATTTTTCGGCAGGTGGTTTTAATGCCAAATATGGCGATAAAATGTCGTCGGTGCTCGATATTAAATACCGCAGGCCCAGCGACTTTAGCGGATCAGCATCGGTTAGTATGCTTGGTGCTACGGCGCATTTTGAAGATGTTGCGCTTAAAGGAAAGCTTTCGCACATTTCAGGAATTCGATACAAAACCAACCGCTACATTTTGGGTAGTTTGGATGAACAGGGCGAATACGATCCTCGCTTTCTTGATTTTCAGACCTACATAACTTACCAGTTTAACGAGAAATTCGACTTATCGTTTTTGGGCAACGTAGCGCAAAACCAATACAATTTTATTCCGCAAACCCGCGAAACAACTTTTGGTACGTGGCAAAACCCGCTAAACACCAAAATATATTTTGACGGACAGGAACAGGATGATTTTCAAACTTACCTTGGCGCGATTACCGCTAACTATCATCCCAATGCCAACCTAAACCTGAAGTTTATTGCATCAGCTTACCATGCACAGGAAAAAGAGACTTACGACATTCAGGGGCAATACTATTTAAACCAGCTGGAGCGAAATCTGGGCTCGGAAGAGTTTGGCGACAGCACACTGAATTTGGGAGTAGGTACATTTATCAACCATGCCCGAAACAGCCTGGATGCAACCGTTTACAGTTTTTCGCACAAAGGAGCCTTTAACTCGGAGAAGCACCTGGTAAACTGGGGAATTAAATTTCAACACGAAAAAATAAACGACGAGTTAAACGAGTGGATCTACCGCGATTCTGCCGGTTATTCCATTCCTTATTCAGATAGCGAAGTTAAATTGTTTTATACGCTGAATGCCAAAAACAAAATCAGTTCGAACCGTATAACCGGCTACATTCAGGACAGTTGGAGCGTGCCCACCGCAAATGGCGATTTGTATTTAACTGGCGGAGTGCGCTTTAATTTCTGGGATTTTAACAGTGAGTTGCTGGTAAGTCCGCGCGCCACATTAAACTATTTTCCCGAGTGGGAGAAAAAAATGTCGTTCCGTTTGTCGGCGGGCTGGTACCATCAATCGCCCTTTTTTAAGGAGCTGAAACAAAGCGACGGCTATATTAATTACGACTCGAAAGCACAACGCTCGTTTCAGGTAGTTGGTGGCACCGATCTGCTTTTCACCGCCTGGGACCGACCGTTTCGTTTTACCTCCGAGGCCTACTACAAACACATGAACCGCTTGATTCCATACCAAATAGACAATGTTCGCATACGTTACCTGGCCGAAGAAGAAGCCACCGGCTATGCCACCGGCGTTGACTTTAAAATAAATGGCGAGTTTGTGAGCGGATTACAATCGTGGGCCAGTTTATCGTTCCTGCAAACCGAAGAAGATATAAAAGGCGATGGCCATGGAATGATTCCCCGCCCTACCGATCAGTGGATGAATTTTAGTTTGTTTTTCCAGGATTATTTACCGGGAAATCCAACATACAAAATGCAGCTGTCGGGATTTTACGGTGCACGCCTGCCCACCGGGCCACCAAATGGCGAGCGTTACCAGGATGTATTTCGGATGCCGCCTTACCGCCGTATCGATCTTGGCCTTTCAAAAGTATTCATAAGCCGGGCAAACCGCTCCGGCAGCCCATTCTTCAGGCATATTACCGATTTGTCGTTAAGCCTCGAAGTATTTAACCTGCTGGATATCAACAATACCATCTCTTATTTCTGGGTATCTAGCATTTATGGCGACCAGTATGCGGTTCCGAATTACCTTACATCACGTAAATTCAACCTAAAACTCACTGTAAAATTCTAACGCACAGCAACATATTTACTTCATTACATAATGTAATGTTTAAGCAACATTAAAACTTTGGCGTGTAAGGTGTTTGATATGAACTATTGTAACGAATCGTTTAACTTTGCCGTGCAACTTAATTCGTCATGCTATGAACCTAACTGTATATCAAGTTGATGCCTTCGCCGAGAAAGTTTTTGAAGGAAATCCTGCTGCCGTTATTCCGCTGAATGATGAGTGGCTTCCGGATGATATGATGCAAAAGCTGGCTATGGAAAACAACCTCTCGGAAACAGCATTTTTTATCAAAAAGAACGACACTTACCATATCCGTTGGTTTACGCCCGAAGCCGAGGTTGATCTTTGCGGCCATGCTACGCTGGCTACTTCGCATGTTATGTTTCAGCATTTAAACCTTGCTGCCGATAAAATTTGTTTCCAGTCGAGAAGCGGTAAACTAAGTGTAAAAAAAGAGGGCAATTTACTGGTACTGAACTTTCCGGCATCAGAAGTGGAAGCCAAATATATTCCCACCGGCTTAAAAACGGCGTTTGGCATCCATCCGCAGGAGTGTTTTAAAGGACGCGAAGACCTGATGCTGGTATTTAAAAATGAAAACGACATTGCCAACCTCGAGCCCGATTTCACAAAAATGCTGGAAGCCACTTCACGCGGAATAATTTGCACGGCCAAATCAGAAAGATACGATTTTGTATCGCGCTTTTTTGCACCATCATTGGGCATTAACGAAGATCCGGTAACCGGGTCGGCGCACACCATGCTTATTCCGTACTGGTCGGCTCGACTGGATAAACAAAACCTGCTGGCTAAACAAATATCGAAAAGAGGTGGTGTTCTGCATTGTAAACAATTAGGCGATCGCGTTGAGATTGGTGGCAAAGCCGTAACTTACCTTGTTGGAACCATTAGTATTTAAGCACTTAATTCCTTTGGGTTAATTTTGGAAGAAGCACCTTAACCTTATTTAGAATAATTTGTAGAAAGGTATCGATTAACTTAAAGGAAAGTGGTATATATTTGCACAAGATAAAAAACACAACTACACACATATTCACTATTTATATTTAAAAATGAACGATCCGATTGGCCAGGCCATTAAAGAATATTTCGAACGGGGTAAAGCGCCTCAAATTCAGGTAGATTCAAATTATACAGAAGGCGAAACTATTGCGCCTTCGTATTTTTTCCGCAACGAAAAAGAACTGCCTAAAATTGAAAAAGTTGCCCTAAAAAATTGCAAAGGCCGTATTTTGGATATTGGAGCAGCAGCAGGCTGCCATTCATTGATTCTGCAAAAGAAAGGCTATAGCGTTACGGCACTTGAAAAATCGGAAGTTTCGGTTGAGGTGATGCGCAAACAGGGAATTGTAAAAGTAGTTCATGCTGATATTTTTGACTACAACGAAGAACAATTCAACACCATTTTATTGCTGATGAACGGCACCGGAATAGGCGGAACAATTGAAGGTTTGAAAAAACTGCTGGCTCACCTGAAAAGCCTTCTGCTGGAAGGGGGCCAGATTTTAATTGACTCGTCGGATATTAAATACCTTTTTGAAGAAGAAGACGGATCTCAGTGGGTTGATATTGCCAACAACAATTACTACGGAGAAATGCAGTACAAAGTAAGTTTCAGGAAAGATGAGGCTGAGTTCAACTGGCTTTTTATCGATTTCAACACCCTGCAACTTATTGCCAGCGAACTGGATTTCAATTGCACTTTGCTCGAAAAAGGTGCTCATCACGAGTATCTGGCACAACTGAAACTTTAAAATTTTTCACAAAAAGACGATATATCTCCTGTTTGGTACCAACCGGAAATCGATCGTACATGTCATTTTGCAGAGCTTATTATGTCATTGGCAGAGTAATTCCGCTCATTCACAGATATAATTTCGGAATTTACTGACGTTTACATAATTTGGTGTTCGAATTAAAACAGAAAGCACCATGAAAGCTCTTATCCTCATCTCCTCAATTTTTTTACATTCTCGGATTGAAGATCAGCAACAAAATCGACCTGGTAAAAAAATCGAACCCGGTAGAAAAAATTATTACCCACAAGGTAAAAGCTGCTGAACCCGAAAAAAATGCATCTTTTGAAACTGAAGCAAAAAAAGATGCCCCGGAAAAAGAAAAAACACCTCCGAAAGAAAGTATGGAATAATACCGATGTGAAATCAGGATGAGCTTTATCGAAGATAATTTTCCTCTTCAATCGGCATAAACTATTGTAATTTTAGCGTTTAGCTTAAGGCACGCGCTGAAATACAATTGATGTAACATCCTCCTCATAGAAATAAAAAACAAAGAATGAAACAGGAAATCAGTGAATGGTTTCCTGTTTTGTTTTTTTGTACTTTAGATAACTTAAAATCGGAATTGGTGTATTATGAATTGCGCGATCACTTCAAACGATATTCGGGTTAACAGCTGGGAAGAATTAACACAGGAAGTTTACCACCAGTCGTGGAAACCGGATCTTGGCCGGTTTAGGTCCGACTTTGCATTTCGTGGTCTTTCCGACTGCCACTATAAACTGGAGAACAGCTTTGTTCGAAACTGCGGAGAACGTCCGGAGCTGGAATACCATATGCTGCGTAATTTCCGCAAATATGCCCGTATCGACGATTTTTCGCTGGCGAACACCCCACTGCGGGCTTTGGTACTGGCGCAACACCATGGTTTGGCTACCCGTTTGCTCGACTGGACGTACTCGCCATACATTGCCATGCATTTTGCCACATCGAACACCGAAAAATATGACCTGGATGGCGTAATTTGGAAGGTAGACTTCGTGCAGGTAAACCGCCTTATTCCTGAACCTTTAAAAGAATTGCTTACGCTTGAAAAATGCAATGCATTTACCGTGGAAATGCTGGAATCTGTTTTCCCAACAATTCAGAAACTGGATGAAACCATTGGCAGAGGGCATGCTTTGTTTTTTGAACCGCCATCGATCGACGACCGGATTGTAAACCAGTTTGCACTGTTTTCGGTGATGACAAGCGCCACTTCGATTCTGGACGAGTGGCTGCTTAAACATTCTGAACTGTTCCGGCGCATTGTTATTCCTGCTGAATTAAAATGGGAAATACGCGACAAACTCGACCAGGCAAATATTACCGAGCGGGTACTTTTCCCCGGGCTTGATGGCCTGGCCAGTTGGTTAAAACGACATTACCGGCCAAAACAATAATCGAAACAGACAAACAACAGCCAAAACCAATGATATTCAACAAATTCATTTGCTTACTGTTTTTAATTTAAATGACTAAAAAATATCCTTATGGCCAACTTTCAAATCAATAGACGAAAATTTATCGCAGCGCTTGGTGCTGGTACGGCACATGTTTTATTTTCAAATCCACTTTATGCAGCCAATATTCCGGCACGAAGTCACGATCCTTTTCAGTTGGTTGAACTGGGAAACTCAGGAATAAAAACCACGCTGTTGGGGATGGGAACCGGCGTACATGCCACCAACCGCACCAGTTTTCTTACCAAACAGGATAAAAACACCAGCCTCGATTTGTTGCATCATGCATACAACAAAGGCATCCGTTATTTTGATTTGGCCGATACCTATGGTACACACGGGCTTTTTGCCGAAGCCATGACAAAAATGAAGCGGGAAGAACTGACGCTTACCACAAAAATATGGACACGCCCGGGTGGCATTCCCGAGAATGAACGCCCCAATGCCAATGTTGTGGTGGACCGCTTCCGAAAAGAACTGAATACCGATTACATCGATTTGGTACAAATACATTGTATGGTTGATGAGGACTGGACAGAAACCTTAAAACCTCAAATGGAAATTCTTTCGAACCTGAAAGCAAAAGGAATTATAAAAGCACATGGCGTTTCGGTGCATTCGCTCGATGCCATGAAAGCTGCGGTTGAAAGCCCCTGGGTTGATGTGTTGCATGCGCGCATAAATCCGTATGGAATTGCCATGGACAAACCCGATCCGCAGGAAGTGGTAGAGGTTATTCAGCAATTGCACCAATCGGGAAAAGGCGTTATAGGCATGAAACTGGTGGGTAACGGGCAATTACGTAACGACAGTAAAAAAATAGATAACTCGCTGCGATTTGTTCTTGGGCTGGGCTGCGTTGACTTGATGCTGGTTGGCTTCGAGACCAAGGATCAGGTTGACAATTACATTTCGCGAATGGAAACCGAATTGAAGAAACTTTACTAAGGTTTACAGCTGTATTATTTATAAAACTAGCGAAAGCCAGGCCAATGTTAAAAAATACTTACCTTGTAACATGCTGATTTACTGCAAAGAACAGATCTGATCAATTTTCCGACTTAAGTTCAGAACAATGAGGCAGTATTCCATGTAATTTTGCGCGAAATTTCATCCGCATCATGAATACAATATTTAAGCCCAAACTGTTTACGATTTTAAAAAATGGCATCAGTAAAAAACAAATTACTTCCGATGTACTAGCCGGTGTTGTTGTTGGTATTGTTGCCCTGCCGCTGGCGATTGCTTTTGCTGTTGCCTCAGGAGTTTCGCCCGAAAAAGGACTGATTACCGCAGTTGTTGCCGGTTTTCTTATCTCGTTTTTAGGCGGTAGCCGTGTGCAAATTGGCGGCCCAACCGGTGCTTTTATCGTAATTGTTTACGGCATTGTACAGCAGTACGGCGTTAACGGACTTATTATATCTACGGTTCTGGCCGGTGTTATGCTTATCGCTTTCGGCGTGTTAAAACTTGGTACACTCCTGAAATTTATCCCCCACCCGCTTATTGTTGGCTTTACCAGCGGTATTGCATTGGTTATTTTTTCTACTCAAATAAAAGATGCACTGGGATTAACCATTACCGACCTTCCTTCGGGATTTTTGGAAAAATGGCAGGTTTATATTAGTAACCTGGGTAATGTAAATACGGCAGCTTTGCTGGTAACACTGGCAACGATTGGCATCACGCTAATCAGCGGAAAATTTGTAAAAAAAATACCGGGGTCGTTTTTGGCCATTATCCTTGTTACACTGGTAGTACAGCTTTTTAAAATACCGGTTGCAACTATTGAAACCTATTTTGGAGAGATCAGTAATACAATACATTTTACCGTACCACAGATTCGGTTGGGCGATTTGCAGAATTACCTCGAACCGGCACTTACCATTGCCTTGCTGGGTGGTATCGAGTCGCTGTTATCGGCAGTGGTTGCCGATGGTATGATAAGTGGAAAACACCGCTCGAACACCGAATTAATTGCCCAGGGAATTGCCAACGTAGTTACCCCGTTTTTTGGCGGTATTCCGGCAACCGGAGCGATTGCACGTACGGCAACCAACGTAAAAAATGGCGGACGCACACCCATTGCCGGTATTGCACATGCCATTACCTTGTTGCTGATTATGCTGTTTTTGGGGAAATGGGCCAAACTTATTCCGATGTCGTGCCTGGCCGGTATTTTAATTATTGTTGCTTATAACATGAGCGAATGGCGCTCGTTTGCTTCCATTCTGAAAGGATCGGTTTTCGATATTATTGTTTTGCTTACCACCTTTATTTTAACCGTGCTGGTTGATTTAACAGTTGCCATTGAAGTTGGCGTGGTACTGTCAGCTATCCTGTTTATGAAACGTATGGCTGACATTAGCGAAAAACGTATTAATAACATTGTTGACACCGACGTAATTGAAGACTATTCGCAGTTGCCAAAAGGTGTTTCAGTTTACGAAATAAGCGGCCCCTTGTTTTTTGCATCGGCGCGTCGTTATTCCGAAGTAATTCAGGAAATCGGGGAAAATTGCAACACGCTGATTCTGCGTATGCGCCATGTCTCTTTCATCGACGAAACGGGAATGAAAAACCTGCAGAGCTCGCTTAAAATCCTGCAAAAACAAGGAGTGAAAGTAATTCTGTCGGGTGTTTCTTCGCAGCTAAAAACCGACCTGGAGAAACGTCTCAGCCCAAAAGTTATTGATTACATTGATATGGAAGATTCGTTTGAAAAAGCGCTCGACTATGCTAAATCATTTTCCAACATGTAATCGACATTTCCCGATTCGAAGAAGTCATTTTTTGAGTTGAAGTACCTGTTTTTTGAGTTAAAGCACCTGTTTTTTGACTCGAAGTGCTTGTTTTTTGAGTTAAAGTACCTGTTTCTTCCGCACTGCCGAAAGGCTTCTAAAGACAAACCGTTTGCCGCTGTTTATTGCTGAACAGGCAGGCCTCTAAAATCTTTAATACCTCCAGCGCTTCAGCCGGATTAACCGGCAAGGCTTTATTGTTTCTGATGGCTTCGAAAAGCTTGTCGTAAAAAATGCGGTAATCACCGGGCACGGTTTCTACCAGTTCTTCCACCTGCTCGTCGTTTTCGGTGTACACCAGTGTTCCCCACCAATCGGTTTCTTCTTTTCCCCAATCGTCACCTTTGGGCAAATTACCGGCTTGTAACAGCTCTTCCTGCCCATCGCTCCCCCACTTTTTAAACGTGCCGTACTCACCATTTATCGTATATCGAGGCCCGGGATCCATTACCAGGTACGAGCTTTTTAACAAGGCCGAAAAACCTTCATAATCCAATCGGATATCGTAATAATCGGCCACTTTTCCTCCTGTTCGTACTGTTTTTAAATGGGCGGTAACCGTTTGCGGTTTTCCAAACAACACGTAGGCCTGGTCAACCATATGCGCCCCGAGGTTATACAAAACACCGCAATATTCATCGCCCTCTTCTTTCCAGCTGTCGGGTGTAATTTCGGTGCGGTAACGGTCGTAATGCGATTCAAACTCTACCAGCCGCCCAAACTTGGCTTCCTTTATTACTTTTTGCACCGTTCTGAAATCGCCATCCCACCGGCGGTTCTGGAAAACAGTAAAAACCAAACCTTTCGCCTGTGCCAGCTCAATCAGCTCCTGTAATTCCGCACTCCGCAAGGTGGCCGGTTTTTCAACCACCACATGTTTTCCGGCCTCCAGAGCCTGTTTCACCATGGTATAATGCAATCGATCAGGCGTGTTTACAACAACCAGTTCAACTTCGGTATCGGTTAATATATCGTCGTAGCTTTTTACAATCGTCGCATCGGGCAACAACGCTTTCGAAAGTTCTTTTGACCGCTCCAACACCAGTTTTACCCTGAAATTCGGATTCACTTTCAACAAGGGGCCATGAAATACTTTCCCCGACATACCAAACGAAGCCAACGCCACTATAACCTGATTATTCATGTTCGATTACGAATGAAATTATTACTCACAAAATTCTTGATTATAAAAATACAGAAATAAGTTTTCCGCACAAAAGTTGCTGAATAACATTCGCCATACATGCTATTGTATAACACATTAGCTTCTATTCCACAAAATTTGATTGTAAATTGCCTGCAAAAACAATACGAGTACTCCGGTTATGAAACGGCTGGAAACAACAATGCTAATCATATGAAAAATTTTCTGAACAGTTATCTAACAGAATCGAAATGCATCAACCTCGAGTCAGGCGATTATCCCAGTCCTTTTCTTACCATTTCGCGACAAGCCGGATGCTCGGCAAAGCGCATAGCCATTAAGCTTTCGAAAATACTGACCGGGTACAGCTACATGTCGGAAACTAAAACCGATGTGGAATGGAAATATGTTGACAAAGATATGTTTTTGGAGGTTGTAGAAGAATTGACCGATGAATTGAAATGGGGAGAATATGAGGATGCCGAAGAATCGATATTGTTTTTAAAAGACGTTGGAAAAGCTTTTGCCGATGAAACGATTTACGATATATCGGACGATAAAATGATTGCGGCGTTAAAAGGAATTATTTGCAGGCTGGCCAACCACGGACGCACGATTATTGTTGGCCGTTCGGCAGGAGCAATTTTAAGAAGCATACCCAACAAACTAAACATCAGGCTTGAAGCACCTGCAGAGTGGCGAATTAACCGAATAATGCAAATTAAAGATATGACCCAAACAGAAGCTGCTGAATACATTACTCAAGCCGACAAAAAGAGAGATGCTTTTATTGAAAAGATTATTGGTAGGAAAGCCGAAAACGAGGATTTTGACGTTATTTTTAATTATGCCACAATGGAAGACGACCAGATAGTTGATGCAGTAATTAACATATTACGGAATAAAAAAATTATCGCTCCTCATTACGAATTCTAACAAATTTATTATTTTAGCTTACAAGAAGTAACGAAAAACATCTTCCGAAAACCGGAAGAAATTAATTTAAATCTCACCTTACCAGGGCCTTTCTTCGGAGAGGCTCTGTTATTTGAATATTTTTTTTGAGATTTTAATTAAAAAAACAAGGTTTTTATTGTGATAATCTAATAATTAGTCCGTTACTTTGATATAAGATTTTAATTCGCACTTCACCTGTGTTTGTGATTTTCCGTTTTAATGTCTGACACGTTCTTATTACTTAACAATAATTTTTTGAAAATAAAGCGGCATACAGCCGCCAGTTTTTACATTTATACATTTATATTTTTCTATTTTTTATGAATTTATTTGTTGCAAAGTTAGACTCATCGATTACAGGTGACTACTTAAATGAGCTGTTCTCTGCACACGGAGAAGTAGCATCTGCCAAAGTTATTTTTGACAGAGAAACGGGAAACTCGAAATGTTTTGGTTTTGTTGAAATGCCAAACGAAGAAGAAGCTAATGCAGCAATTGCTGCACTTAATGAAACTGAAATTGAAGGAAAACAAATCGTAGTTAAGGAAGCAAATGCTCCACAAGAGCGTCCACGTCGTGATTTTAATCGCGGTGGCGGCGGTGGTGGCTACAACCGCGGTGGCGGTGGTGGTTACAACCGTGGTGGCGGCGACCGCAGAAGCGGTGGTGGTGGCTACGATCGTCGCGGTGGCGGCGGTGGCGACCGCAGAGGCGGCGGCGGTGGTTACGATCGTCGTGGTGGCGGCGGTGGCGACCGTTGGTAAGCTTCCCGAAAGATATTTAAAAGAAGGTGTTCGTTTTTTCGAACACCTTTTTTTCTGAAAGTCGATTAAAGGAAGACAGCCGTTTTTCGTCCGATAGTACGGGCAATCCTTTATCAGCTAACTATTCCAAACGATTTCCCTTCAGTCGTTTCATCCCGGTGCTGCACACCGGGTTAATCACATTCTACGCTTTCAGCGCCATAAAAAGCTTTAGAGTCAAACATCGCTGTTCAGTTAACTCGTATTAACCTTGTAATTCTGTTCCATATCCCGAAGGGATAAAATAGGATTAACCTTGGGTGAAACCCGGGGGTAATATGAAAGTAAATCAAAGGCGCAATCAATAAGCTATTCAAGGCACAATCGCTGTATGCGCCTTGTTATCCAACTACTTTTAGGAAATGCTGTCGTCAGGCTTCACTTTCATTCCTGTTGGTGATTCCCGGGCATCATGAATGTTTTAAAGGTGTTGAAATAAAATAGCTCTTGAATGAGAAATGTTCATCTTCTATTTTAAGAGAGCAATAACCTGATCGCTTTATAAGGTCTTCAGCCAGGCTTCAGCCTCAATAAGCTCGGTTTGCTCAGCCGTTTTTACAGCATAGTTAAAACCGGGCTGGATACAAAACGAACCGTACTCACCTTTTGTGTTTAAAGCAATATAACCAATCTGATGGCTTTGATAATCGGGAATCTTTTTAGCGATGCGTCGAACGGCCTCTTCACAAGCCCGGTCGGGCGACATGCCGCTGCGCATTAGTTCAACCACCAGAAACGAACCCAGCGTTTTCATTACCAGTTCGCCCGATCCGGTAGCTGTTGCGCCTCCCACTTGGCCATCAACAAACAAACCGGCTCCAATTATTGGAGAATCGCCTACCCTGCCGGGCATTTTATAGCCCATTCCGCTGGTGGTACAAGCTCCTGAAATACGTCCGTCTTCATCGAGCGCCAACATCCCAATGGTATCGTGGTTATCTTCAGTAACATTCTCAATATTAATATTGTTAGTGAATTCCTTGTTGTCCTTTTTCCACTTTTTCCACTCCTTTTTACGGGCTTTGGTTAGCAGCTTTTCTTTTTCAAAACCATTATCAAGTGCAAATTCCAGTGCTCCTTTCCCGCTTAACATTACATGCGGCGTTTTCTCCATTACCAGACGAGCCACCGAAACAGGATGAACGATGTGCTGCAAATAGCTTACACTTCCGGCACGTCCTTTCTCGTCCATAATACAGGCGTCGAGCGTTACTTTTCCGCTGGCATCGGGAATTCCGCCTTTTCCAACGGTAATTACATTTGGATCGCCTTCGGGAACACGCACTCCTGCGTCCACCGCATCAAGCGAGTGGCCTCCTTTCGCCAATATCTCCCAGGCAGCCTCGTTGGCAGCCATACCATGATTCCATGTTGAGATTACAACCGGGAATTTATTTGCTGACTGAAAAACCGAATTTGAAAACGCTTTCGTGGCTACACCTGCGCCGGCAAGCATTAACGAACTTTTTGCTAAAAAGGAACGACGGGATATCATAGTTTAATACTTTTAATTGATTTCAAAAGTAAACAAAATGTATTCCAGGAATCAGCTCACGGCAGGTTTTTAATAATGATAACCTTTTATTGATTCTCGTACAAAGCTTTATTCGTGCGAGAAATACTCCAACGTTTTTCTGTAATTCGAGAATACCACTGCGCGCGAAATAAAACCAAGATACTTCCCATCGTCGATAACAGCAAGATTGTACCGGTTTGAGGTTTCAAATTTTTTCGCCACTGTTTCCATATTGTCTTTCGACGAAATATAAAATTCAGGCATAAACATCAGGTCTTTCACCATCACCTGGTCATACAGCTCGTGCTCGAAAATAAGGTGTTTCACCTTCGAGAGTTTCACCATCCCTTTCATATAACCTTCTTCATCAACAATCGGGAAAAGGTTCCGGTTCGATTTTGAAATGGCTTTTACCAGATCGCCCAAACTGGCATCGGGAGAAATAATCTCAAAGTCGTTCTCTATCAATTTTTTTACTTCCATCGAGCGAAGTATAGCTTTGTCTTTGTGGTGCGTAATCAAATCGCCGGTTTGTGCCAGGTGTTTGGTATAAATGGAATGGGGCTCAAAACGCATGATGGTTAAATACGCCACCGTTGAAGTTATAAGCAAGGGAATAAACAAGCCATAACCTCCTGTAATTTCAGCAGTTAAAAATATTCCTGTAAGCGGAGCATGCATAACGGCTGCCATCATTCCGGCCATTCCAGCCAGTGCAAAGTTATTTTCAGGCACTCCCAAATCGAAAAAAGTGTTGAGCAAAAATACCAGAAAATAACCGGCAATTGCACCGGTAAACAGTGTTGGAGCAAAAATACCTCCGTTACCACCCGAGCCGGTTGTTGCCGACATGGCGAATACCTTAAAAATAAGTATTGCGGCCAGCACAATCAGTACAACGTACGGATTATCTTTCCATTGAAAGAACATGGAGTTGTTCAATAAATCGGCCCCCTGATTATTAAAAACCGAGTTAATACTGGTGTAACCTTCGCCCCAAAGCGGAGGAAAAATAAAAATTAAAATACCCAGCGTAACAGCACCGATAAGCACACGAACAAACCAGTTGTTTATCGTCGCGAAACGCTTTTCAAGAAACATGGTTCCGCGCGTAAAATAAATGCCAAGCAAGCCGGTAAAAATTCCCACAAGTATGTAAATCCAAATCATATTAATATGAAATGGTGCCACCTGATCAAAATGGAGCATTACGCTTTCGCCCATAAAAAAGTACGAGATTACTGTGGCCGACACCGCCGAAATCAGCAGCGGGATTAGAAAGGCCATGGTTAAATCGAGCATCAGCACTTCAAGGGTAAAAACAATACCGGCCATTGGCGCATTAAAAATACCTGCAATTGCACCGGCCGCTCCACAGCCAACCATAAGGGTAATGTATTTATACCGTAATTTAAATATGCGTGCCAGGTTCGAACCTATTGATGCACCGGTAAGTACAATTGGTGCCTCCGATCCTACCGATCCTCCAAAACCGATGGTTAACGAACTGGCAATCATCGATGAGTAGGTTTTTGATGGCCTCAGCTTACTGCTCTTTTTCGAAATTGAATACAGAATTTTTGAGACGCCATGCCCAATATCATCGCGAATAATATAGCGAACAAACAACACCGTTAACAATATCCCGATAAATGGATACAACAAATAGAGGTAATTAAACCCTTCAACAGAAATTACGCCGGTTAACTCTTCGGCAACAAAGTGAATCAGGTTTTTTAACAGCAGGGCAGCCAATCCACTTACCAGCCCAACAATCAAACTTAGCAAATACAAAAAGTTCTTTTCCGGTATTTTTGCAATTCGCCAGGCAACAAGTCGATTAAGCAACTTACTCATCAACAACTTGTTAATTCTAAAAATTCTAAACATGAGAAACATCAATTATCTGTTTACGATAGCGGGTAAACACACGTGCCCGCGAAATAAATCCAATGTATTTGCCTTCTTCTATCACCGCCAGGTTGTAGCGCCCCGATGATTCAAATTTAGCAGTAACAATTTCCATGCTGTCATTCGGGTCGATCGAAAATTCAGGCATATACATCAACTCGCTTATTTTCACTGTATCGTATAGTTCATGGTTGAAGATCATCGTTCTCACGTCGTCCATTTTTACCATTCCCACCATCGTTCCATCGTTTTTTACAACAGGAAACAAATCGCGGTGGCCCCTGGTAATGGCTTCAGTAAGGTCGCGCAAAGTTGCATCGGGCGACAAAACTTCAAAGTCGGTTTCAATTAAATTTTTTACTTGCATCAACTGCAACACATTGGCATCTTTATCGTGGGTTAACAATTCTTTGCGCCGTGCCAACTGAATATGATAAACCGAGTTTGGCGTAAATGCCCTGACAATAAGGTATGCAAATGTAGCCGTAACCATGAGCGGCACAAACAACTTGTACCCTCCTGAAATATCTGCAATCAGGAATATTCCGGTGAGTGGCGCATGTAAAACGCCGGCAATTAACCCGGCCATTCCTATTAATGCAAAGTTATTCGAATTTAGGTCTCGTATGCCCAGTCGGTTAATAAGCAGCGAAAAAAGCATTCCAGTATTAACTCCCATAAAAAGCGTTGGCGCAAAAATACCACCAACACCTCCTGCTCCAAAGGTAAGCGATGTGGCTACGATCTTCAGCAAAATTACAGCTACAATAAGTAGCATGGCTGCCCACAATTCTTCACGTAACGAATAGAAAAAACTATTATCGAAAAGATAGTTTAAGTCGCCGGCCAAACATTCGTTTATCGACTCGTAACCTTCGCCGTAAAGTGACGGAAAAAGAAAGATCAGCGCTCCCAGACCGGCACCGCCAGCAAGCAAACGTATTCGGCTGCTTTTCAATTTCTCAAAAATATCGGCTACAAACAAGTACATTTTCGTAAAATATACCGATACAAAACCGGTTACAGCTCCCAAAGCAATGTAGAAAGGTAAATCGCCCAATTCAAAAGCATCAACCACATTAAACGGGTAAAGTACATCCTGCCCCAAAAATAAATACGAGGTTACCACCGCAGTTGATGACGCGAGCAAAAGCGGCACCAGCGAAAATACGGTCAGGTCGATCATTATTACCTCCACAGCAAAAACAATAGCTGCAATGGGCGCTTTAAAAATAGCTGCCATGGCTCCGGCGCAAGCACAGGCAAGCATCAAAATCGTATTTTTATAGTTGAGCCGGAAAATACTGGCAATCCACGATCCCCAGGCAGTTCCGGTGGCAACTGTTGGCCCCTCCAGCCCTACCGACCCGCCAAAACCAACGGTTAACGAAGCCGTTACAACCGATGAAAATAAGTTATGCCTTGAGATTTTCCCTTTTCGTTTTGAGATACTATACAACACATTGGGAATTCCGTGTCTGACTTCCGAGCGAACAATATATTTAATAACCAGAATTGCGAGAAAAATTCCAACAACGGGTAAAGCGAAATAGATATAATTCTGTACTTCATTCGCAACCAGATTGTGAACCATTTCTTCCGTAAAACGCACCGTATTTTTAAGAACAACAGCCGCTATTCCCGACAAAACACCAATAATAATACTTAGCACGGTTAAAAAACCCCGCTCGCCCAGGTGCTTTAACCGCCACCTGTGCAATCGTACAAAAATATGCTGTCTGTGCTTTGTCATTTTTTTCGATCTGGTAAAAGTAACAATTAGCAAGCGCGATTAACAAATTTTAAGGAACTAAAAGCTAAAGATTTTGTTATCCTAATAAACCAGGGTAAGATGAAAATAAAACTCACAGGAAGTAACGGATATATTGGCCGGCTCATTTCATCAGAATTGCTGAAAAAAGGGCATGCTGTGTCAGGCATTAATCGCAACCTACTTTATGGAGCATCAACAAATCTTCAGAAAGAATTACGCAACGCCGATGTGATAATTAACCTTGCCGGTGCCCCTATTTTACAGCGCTGGACAGCAGAAAATAAAAAAACATATACAACAGCCGGGTGGTAACCACGCGCAACCTGGTAAAAGCAATTATTGACTTACCCGAAAATGAACGCCCCAAAAAAGTAGTATCAGCATCGGCAATTGGCCTGTACAGATCAGGGGATTCGCACACCGAAGAAAGCACAAACTTTGATGACGGTTTTGTTGGAGAAGTGGTAAAGGACTGGGAAAACGAACTAAGGGTTTTACCCATGAATGTGCAAACCATTGTTTTTCGGCTCGGAATTGTTTTTGGAAAAGAGGCAAAAACCATACACAACATGCTGCTACCCTTTAAACTGGGCCTCGGGGGTAAGATCGGGTCGGGCGAGCAGGCTTTTCCCTTTATTCACGAACAGGATGTGGTTAATGCATTCGTTTGGGCTACCGAAACACTTGAAACAAGTGATACTTTTAATTTAACCGCCCCCGAATCGATATCAAATAAAGAATTTACCCAAACTTTTGCCCGGCAATTAAAGCGTCCTGCATTTTTTACTATTCCTGCTTTTGCTTTGAAACTGGTGTTTGGCAAGGCAGCCCAATTGCTAACACAATCACCAAATGTATCATCCCGAAAACTGCTAAACGCAGGTTTTAATTTCGAATACCCAACAATAAAAGCTACCTTACAAAATATTATTGCTAAGAGCTAAAAACTTTAGTCGTTATTTTCTGTTCTCATTCATTAGCTTTGTAAAAAACAATTTTACGCATTACCAATGAAGAACCAGGAAAAAGGCCATTTGCGAACGAACATAAAATTTTTCCGCGATGTATTTCTGTTGCATCCCTACCGTTTGTTTGCCTTGCGCGCCACAATTTCAATGGGTGTATTGGCCGTACCATTTATAATTGCCGGCCTGCCGTTTTTTGGGGTAACACTGGCTTTGGGAGCTTTGGCCGGCGCTTTGTCGGAAACCGATGACCATCCGAAAGGGCGTATAAAATCGTTGTCGATAACCATTCTCAGCTTTTTTATATCAAGTTTCTCGGTAGGGCTTTTAAATAATTACACCTGGATACTTGGCGCCGGATTTATCCTCTCCACCATCATATTTATTTTAATTGGAGGAATTGGCGAACGGTACCGCGCCATTACCTTCGGCTCTATTTTAGTAGGTATTTACGCAATGCTCGGCATCCAAATCAGTCCGGCCTGGTATTGGCAGGCAGTTTTATTACCTGCCGGAGCTTTGTTTCATGGCATACTCACTTTGATTTTGATCTTCCGAAATCCGTGGCGTTTACTCGACCAGCAAATGGCCAGCGGTTTCAGGGCATTGGGAAATTACCTCGACAAGAAAGCCCTGCTTTTTCCCAGCCTAAAAAAAGACCAGGAAGACATAAATAAAGACCTGGCTTTGCTAAACGTAAATGTGGTGAATGCACTTGAGAGCATAAAAAACGTATTGAACAACTACGCCCGCGAAATGAAGAGCACCGAGCCTCTGAACAACTATCTTCAGCGTTTTATGTTGTTGCAAAGTTTGCACGAGCGTGCCGCATCGACCCACCAGCGCCACGATAAACTGGGAAACAGCAACGAACAAATCGAGATTTTGGAAGGTTTTGGTGAAATGCTTCGCCAGTTGGCTTATGCTTCGCGAATGGTGGCAGAAAATATGCTTACCGGAAGGTCGTACAATCATCCGCCGGCTTTGGAGTGGATTTCAAAAGCCATCGACGACAAACTGCAAACCATGCCTGTGGAAGATGCCCAGGACCTGATCCTGCTACATCACAATTTACACCGTTCGCACGTTTCGTTAAAATACCTCGACAACCTGGAAGAAGGCACCTCGATTCCCCGTTTACGGCGCGACGAACGCACACCGTTTCAACGCCTAAAAGAGCAGCTTACTCTTCGTCATCCACGAATGCGCTATGCATTGCGGCTCAGCTTAACCTTTGCTCTGGGCTACATTCTCCAGATTTATCTTGATCTTGATAAAGGCCAGTGGGTAATGCTAACCAGTTTATTTGTTAGCCAAATTACCTACAGCGACACCCGCCGCCGCCTGTTTGAGCGTTTACTGGGAACGGCCACCGGGATTGTTATCGGCGCCGCATTACTGCAAATTTTTACCACCACTGCAGCACAGGTTTTACTGATGATGGGCTCGGCGATGGCCTTTTTCTACTGGCTGCGAAAAAAATACTCGGTAGCGGTAATATTTGTAACCACTTTTGTACTGAGTGCTTTTAACATTATTTCAAACGATGGAGGCATAAACAGTATGATTCCGCGTTTGGTTGACACCCTGCTTGGGGCAACATTGTCGTTTCTCACCATTCGCTTTTTGTGGCCGGGCTGGCAATACCGGCGCATTTCCGGGCTTATTTCTGCGGCACTCGAAAAGAACAGGAACTATTTTCAAGCCATTGCCAGAGAATACCAGCAAGCAAGTAGCGACGACCTGCAATACCGCATTGCACGACGTGAAGCGCACCTGGCCGATAACGAACTTGCACAGGCCTGGAACAGCATGAGGCAAGAGCCGAAAAGTAAACAACACAAAATGGATAGTGTACTCACCAATACTTATCTGAATCATGCTTTACTCTCGCACATTTCGGCACTGGGAGCGCATCGCGAAGCCAATATTGAGCGATTCAAAAACATTGAATCGCTGTTTCTGCAAATTCATAATAAGATGAGTGAAGCCGGAAAAGAAAGTACCTTACGCGAAGAGAAGTTGTCATCCGATCTGTCGGAACTGCTAATGACACTGCAGCAACAAATCAGAAACACCGAAGCTGGTTTAAAACGGCAACAGCTGCGCTTGTTTTATAATATTGCGGCAACAACATCAAAAATTATTGATGAGCTAAAACGAACCTCCTCCCGGTAATTTTAAACGGAGATATTTCTAAGCCACGTGATTTTGAGAAGTGCGAAAGGCTGCATTTTGTTGAGAAACCATTCCCTGTCGCACGTAAAAGGAACCGTTTAGGGCACAAAAAAACCTTCTGCCCAAAGACAGAAGGTTTTTATAATATATAAAGATTGATCTGAATTAGTCAACTTGAGGACCAGCAGCAACCAATGCTTTACCTTCTTCGTTATCAGTGTATTTAACGAAGTTTTTAATAAAGCGAGCACCAAGATCTTTAGCCTTTTCTTCCCATTCAGAAGCATTAGCATAAGTATCTCTTGGATCAAGAATACCAGTATCAACACCTGCTAATTCAGTAGGAATTTCAAGGTTGAAGATTGGTAAGTTCTTAGTTGGAGCTTTGTCGATTGAACCATCAAGGATAGCAGTAATGATACCGCGAGTATCTTTAATAGAAATACGTTTGCCGGTACCGTTCCATCCGGTGTTCACCAGGTAAGCTTCTGCTCCGTGTTCTTCCATTTTTTTCACCAATTCCTCACCGTATTTAGTTGGGTGAAGTGAAAGGAAAGCACCACCAAAGCAAGCAGAGAATGTTGGCTGTGGAGTAGTAACACCACGCTCGGTTCCTGCTAATTTTGCAGTAAATCCTGATAAGAAATAATATTTAGTTTGTTCCGGAGTTAATTTTGAAACCGGAGGAGTTACACCAAATGCATCAGCAGTTAAGAAAATAACTTTTTTAGCATGACCTGCTTTTGATGGAACAGCAATATTATCGATGTGGTGAATTGGATAAGAAACACGAGTGTTTGCCGGACCTGAATTAAAGTCAATTTTTCCATCAGCATCAAGAGTAACGTTCTCCAAAAGAGCGTTACGTTTGATAGCTCCGTAAATTTCCGGCTCAGCATCTTTATCCAGGTTAATGGTTTTTGCATAACAACCACCTTCGAAGTTGAATACACCTTCATCATCCCAACCGTGCTCATCATCACCAATCAACTGACGGTTAGGGTCAGTAGAAAGAGTAGTTTTACCAGTACCAGAAAGACCAAAGAAGATAGCAACATCACCATCTTTACCTACGTTAGCAGAACAGTGCATAGCAGCCATACCCGCTTTTGGCAAGTAGTAGTTCATCATAGCGAACATACCTTTTTTCATCTCACCACCATACCAGCTACCACCGATCACTTGCATTTTTTCTTTCAAGTTGAAAACAGTATATACTGGAGAGTTCATACCAAACTCTTCCCAACGGTCGTTTTGAGTTTTAGAACCATTCATGGCTACGAAATCAGGCTCACCATAGTTAGCAAGTTCTTCTTCAGTAGGACGAATAAACATGTTTTTCACAAAGTGAGCTTGCCATGCTACTTCCATAATGAAACGAATTTTCAAACGAGAGTTTTCGTTAGCACCTAAGAAAGTATCCATAACATACAATTTCTTTCCAGAAAGTTGTTTTGCTGTGATTTCTTTTAAGTAAGACCAAGCTTCCTCTGAAACTTTTTTGTTATCGTTTGGAGATTCTGGAGTAGTCCACCAAATATCTTCAGACGCTTCGTTATCTACAAGGAATTTATCTTTAGGAGAACGACCAGTGAATTCACCTGTCATTACGTTTACAGCGTCAAGCTCTGACAACTGACCTTTTTCGAATCCCTCTAAAGCAGGATTCATTTCTTCTTCATAAAGTTTCTCGTATGAAGGGTTGTGGATAATTTCCTGTACGTCAACAATTCCGTACTTGCTTAAATCTAAATTTGCCATAACTACCTAATAATTAACTTAATAATACAATTTTTCGTCTACTTAAATCGGGACACAAAAATATCATAATTTTCCAATCGGAGGGGGTCACCTCCCCCATTTGCTCTTTTTTTCACCCCAATTAAACATTAGCTTAACAATAGATTGTCATTAAGAAGGCATTTTACTCTTAATTTAGGCACAAAAAAAGCGCTACAAATAAGGATGTAACGCTCTTTTATTATTATCTTATGTCTGTTATGACCTTGGATGAAACTGGTGGATTGTTGACTTCAGGTAATCCTTATCCAAATGGGTATAAATCTCGGTTGTTAATATCGATTCGTGCCCTAACATTTCCTGAACGGCCCGCAAGTCGGCTCCACCATTTATCAGGTGTGTGGCAAACGAGTGACGGAAGGTATGCGGACTGATTTTCTTGTCTAAATTAACCTTTGCGGCCAGGTTTTTAATAATGGTAAAAATCATTACCCTGCTTAATTTTCTGCCGCGGCGGTTTAAAAACAATATGTTCTCACTGTCTTTATTCACCCGAAGGTTTTTTCGGTAATTGGCCAGGTATTTATTAATCTCTTCAATTGCCCGTCCGCTAACCGGTACCAATCGCTCTTTACCTGCTTTTCCTTCAATTTTTATAAATCCCTGCTCAAAAAACAGGTTGGTCATTTTCAGGTTTACCAGCTCCGATACGCGCAAGCCGCAACTGTACAAAGTTTCCAACATGGCTTTGTTTCGCTGCCCTTCTGATTTTTTCAAATCAATGGCATTTATTAACGTATCTATTTCTTCCATAGATAATATGTCGGGCAGTTTCCGGCCAATTTTTGGCGACTCGAGCAAAGCCGTCGGATCACTGGTGATCTTCTCTTCGATTAACAGGTATTTATAGAAAGATTTTATGCCAGAAATAGTTCGCGCCTGAGTTCTCGGACTAACACCTTTCTCATTTAACCATTCTACAAAGTTTTTTAACTGACTCAGCGTTACCTTTTCAGGATTTACCCCTTTGAAACTTTTTTCAAAAAAATTCTCCAACTTGTTGATATCATTAATGTAGGCAGCTATTGAGTTCTGCGATAATGATTTCTCCAACTTTAAGTAGTTTTCATATCCTTTTTTACATTCCTCCCATTTCATAATATTGCAAATTAAGGTTACTTTTATGTCTGTTTATATCGTGCAATGTATGTTATTATACCTATGAACTATTAACACAAAAAAATATTACGTTGCATTTTGAATAAAGTTACTATAAAATAAATTAAAATCGAAGAAATGAAGCTCTTGATTATCAACGGACCGAACTTAAACCTGCTTGGGGTAAGGGAAAAGTCGATTTATGGAACAGAAAGTTTTAAAAGTTATTATGAACAATTAAAACAGGATTTCCCGGATTCAGACCTCTCCTATTACCAATCGAACGTTGAGGGAGAACTTATAAATTCCTTACACGAGCATGGTTTTAGTTACGACGGGATAATCATAAATGCCGGTGCCTACACGCACACCTCGGTGGCCATACGCGATGCCATTGCCGGAATAAAAACACCTGTTGTTGAAGTACATATATCAAATACACTTACACGCGAAGATTTCAGGCACAAATCAATCATTGGCCCGGTATGTAAAGGATGTATTATGGGATTTGGTCTGGAATCATATCGATTGGCAATTCAAAGTTTTGTAAATTGAAACGTAATCTATACTCTCTATTAAATTTAATTGCTGATTAAATTTAATTTAACCGTTAAATCGGGTTTTATTGTACTTTTGCGCCCTTAAAAATTAGAAATAATGAGACAGACCAAAATTGTTGCAACGATCTCGGATCAACGATGTGACGTAGATTTTATACAGTCACTATATAATGCGGGGCTGAACGTAGCCCGTATTAACACTGCCCATATTACTCCCGAAAGCGGGAAAGTTATGGTTGACAATATTCGCGCGGTTTCAGATAAAATTGCAATTCTTGTTGACACGAAAGGCCCGGAAATAAGAACATGTCAAACTCTTTCGGACACTGAAGTTAAGGAAGGAGAACTGGTTACGCTTTCATACTCTACGGGAGTGATTGAGAATGTAAAAAACATTTGTGTAAACTATAAAGGTTTTGTAAACGACCTGAATGTTGGCAACAAAATTCTTGTGGATGACGGCGAAACTGAATTCGAAGTAGTTGAAAAACACATTCAGTATTTATTGTGTAGAGTTTGCAACTCGGGCGTTATTAAAAAGCGTAAGAGTATTAACGTTCCCGGCGTAGAAATTAAATTACCATCGCTGACGGAACGCGACGTGGAATTTATTCGCTTTGCTGCCGAAAACGAACTCGATTTTATTGCACACTCGTTTGTACGCCATAAAGAAGATGTAAAAGAAGTTCAGAAAATTCTGGATGAACATAACAGCCCGATTAAAATTATTGCCAAAATTGAAAACATGGAGGGTGTTGACAATATCGACGAGATATTGGAACACGCCTATGGTATTATGGTAGCACGTGGCGATTTGGGTATTGAACTTCCGGAATCGAAGATCCCATCTATTCAGCGTAACCTGGTTCGTCGTGCAATATTGTTCCAAAAACCGGTTATTATTGCCACACAAATGCTGCACACTATGATTGAGCACCCAAGACCAACACGTGCCGAGGTGAGCGACGTGGCAAGTGCTATTTACATGGGAACCGACGCCATCATGTTAAGTGGCGAAACAGCTTACGGAAAGTATCCTGTTGAAGCCGTTAAAGCAATGGATAAAATTGCTCAGGAAGTTGAACCAGACCGCGACCGTCGCGAGTTAACAGTTCCACTTAAAGCTGATATTCCGGCTTACCTGGCCCAGTCGGCAATACGCGCTGCACGCGAATTAAAACCCGATGCGATTATCACATCAACCACAACCGGCAAAACAGGACGTTACCTTTCATCGCACCGCTCGTTTTACCCGGTTTTTGTTAAATGCCACTCACACCGGGTAATGCGCGAACTGGCGCTTTCATTTGGCGTTCATCCGTCGTACCTCGAAGCTAAAAAGAACAAAATGAAGATCCAGAAAGCGGCTGTTCAGGAGTTGGTTAACGAGGGTACCGTTAACATGGACGACCTGGTAATTTATATCGGCGGCCGTTTTGGCGAAGATGCAGGTGCATCGTTCATCGAAATATCTACTGCCGACCGCCTATTTACAAAGTCAAAAGAAATAAATTAGCAACAATTTAATTCCATAAAAAAAGCCTTGCTTCTTCATTGAAGCAAGGCTTTTTCATTTTGGATAAAACCGGAATGCCGGATGTCCCGACACTTGCGGTCGGGATTTGGCTGTGGCCGATTTTCAATTCACTTCGTTCATTCGGATACTGGATGCTGGATACTGGATGCTGGATGCTGGATGGATAAAATTGTTAAACGGATAAATTGTAATATTGTAGCTCTTAACGGTCGATCTTATACTCAGTAAAACGCTATGATTTCCAAATTTTTACTCTCTGGTAAAATCTTAAATTCCGTAATTGATAATCTGAGATTGCCCCATTAGATATTTAATGAATTGTATTTTTATTCTTGTTTAAACGCTTTAAGGAGTTAAAAACGCTTGAAGTTTTTTTTGTGTTTTGGTAAAATCTTATTTGCTCCTCAGATAACCTTAATAACCAATGTTTTACCCCTACAATAACCTTATTAACCTTATTTTTTGTTGATGTTTTTTTTGCGAGCTTTTCCAAAGTTTTAATTGCCTTTATTCTGAATAAATTCTAAACCTTGAACTGAAACAATGCTGATTTGCAAAATTGCAAACTGCCAGGCACAGCGCTTGCCTACTGCCAATTCATCCTTTATCAATAATCCTTTTTTTTCTTTTGCCCTGGTACCAGCCGGATATTTCGAATTCAGCACGAAATTTTATTAAATATCATTAGTGTCCGGTAAAAATTTACCGGGCAGTACATTTTAAAGAACCACCCGGTATGTCTACTTTTGAGTTACCACACCAAAAAGTTAGACATGGGTAAAAATACAATTTTTAGCGGACAGCCTATATTTAATCAGCTGTTAACGTTCATTGACAAGAGTGAGATTAGAAAAATAGCGAAGAAACACGGCAGTGATTACTATGTCAAGAAGTTTACTACTTATAATCACTTAGTAGTTATGCTCTTCGTAGTCTTTGAAGGATATCATTCCATCAGGGAGGTTATTCTTGGTTTACTTGCCAATGCCCACAAACTGTCCCATTTAGGTTTAAGTTATCTGGTACGGCGCAGCACTTTTTCAGAAGCTAATAAACGTAGGAGCAGCAAGGTGTTCGAGGATATTTATATGACCGTTTACCAAAAGCATTCTCGTTTTTTAGCGGACAGCCGGTTAACAGACAAGGATTTGAAACGACTTTATATCATGGATTCATCTACCATATCCTTGTTTAAGGACATTTTAAAAGGAGTTGGTCGTAATCCAAAGAGTGGTAAAAAGAAAGGCGGAATTAAAGCCCATACAATTATCAAAGCCAGTGAAAATGTTCCATGTTTAGTTCGGTACAGCGAAGCAGCCAGACACGACCATATGTTTCTACAAGAAGTGGAAGCTTTGCCATCAGGATCGATTATAACTTTTGACAAAGGCTATGTTGATTATGCGCAATATGAAACTTTTTCAGAAAAGTCGATTTGGTATGTAACCCGATTGAAAGAGAATGCATTTTATACAGCCGGGAAAGAGTTTGATATACCAGACGACACAGATTTTGGTGTCCTAAAAGATGAAGAAGTGGTGCTTCTGTATGGAGATAATAAAACGCAAGAACACAAGGCTCGTAGAATTGCTTATTGGGATAATGAAAACCAACGTTTATTTGAGTTTATAACCAATAACTTTGAACTAGCTGCCGAAAAGATAGCTTGGATTTACAAAAAACGTTGGCAAATAGAACTGCTTTTCAAACAGCTAAAACAGAACTTCCCATTAAAATATTTTCTTGGTGACAATGAGAACGCCATTGAGATACAGATATGGGCAGCTATGCTTGCCAACTTGCTAATTACTTTGGTAAAGAGCAAACTCAAGAGAAAGTGGGCATTCTCGAATATGGTGTCCATTATAAGACAGCAATTAATGAACTACATCAACATATATGCCTTCCTGGAAAACCCAGAGAAAAGCTGGCTCATATTGATAAAGCAAGACAAATACAAATACCAACATTCGCTATTCCCAGAAGTACAGGGGGCTTACTTTTGAAAAATAAAAATACCTGACTTGAATATCAAGAAGTTAGAGATATGAATTTAAACTAGATCCGGTTTCCCGGACAACAATGATTAAATATTCAAAATTGGTTATTCAATATTGGTTATTCAGCATTTTATTATAAAAAACATTCATGATTTATGGAATCACCAACAGGGATGAAAGCGCGATCTAACGACAGCATTTCATTAAAAAAATCAGATTACGAGGCGCATACAGCAGTTGTGCGTTGAACAACTAATTATTTGCGCCTTTGATTTACGTTCTCATCACCCCGGGTTTCACCCGAGGTTAGTCACATTTTATCCCTTCGGGATATTGAATTGGATTACAAAGTTAAGACGACTTTATTGCCCAGCTATGTCGGAATTGCAAATTATTCATGACGCTGGAAGCGTCTAATGTGAATAACCCGGTGCCTAGCGCCGGGATGAAATGACCAAAGCGAAATCGTCCGGCGAAGAAAGCAAATCGAAGCCAGACCGTTCTCCCGGACGAAACACAAAAGGCAATACAGATAAGAATAATGGGGGACTTTCAGAAAAAACATTCATGATTTATGGAAACACCAACAGGGATGAAAGGACATTAATATTGTTTCACGCAAAGAAAAGAAGAAGCGCAAAATTCGCAAAGGTATAGAATCTGTTTTGCGTGCTTTGGGAAAACTTAGTGATCTACTCTGCGTGAACTTTTTTGTTTTTACCAAAGTGACGTTCAGAAAAAAAGCCTTGCTTCTTCATTGAAACAAGGCTTTTTCTTTTGTATCGAACAATAACTAACGGAAATCAATAATTTCCACATCAGCGTGGTTAGCGGCATTAAAAACAAATTCCGAGTCATTAAAACCCGCATTGGTATCCATTTCTTTTACCAGTATTCCATATTGGTTTCCATCGGTGCTGTGTAATGTTGCCGAATGGATCATCATTTTAGCCTTGTCGATAGCCACTTCAATTTTTGTTACATCGTAGCTATCCGAATCAGGAAAAAGATTGATATGATAAAGCGTTTTACCACCCTCTGTTTTTTCCTCTACAAACTCCGAACGGAAACCGCGCTCGTAGATACTGAATAACGATGACGGATCCATTAATTCGCTGCTTTCATCGTCGATATTCGAAATGGTTACCTGGTTACCGTCTTTCATGTAATTCCAGATGGTTTCGCCATTTGAAAACACTTCAACACCCAAATCGGGTAGTTGCACACAATATTTCTGCCCTTTAATTTTTATGGTACCGGCGTTGGTTTCGTCAATATCCATTTCTTCATTCACCATCGAGAACACAAAACTGGCCGACATCGATTTGATCTCTTTCGTTTTGGCACTTACCTCATCCAGAATTTTTTTTGCTTTTGCATCGCTTTGCGACCACCCCAAAGTTGCTACCATAACCAGCGCAACCATCAACACTATCCTTTTCATTCGTTTTACTATTGTACTATTCGTATGTCAGAAAATGAAAACGCTACGATTTTCTCTCCGCAATGCGTGAATCCCGATCCCGTATCACCCTCAAAAATTAATTCTACAAACTATTCAATAACTGTTCCAAACTATACTCATCCTGCAATAAAACCTGTCGGGCTTTACTTCCTTCGCTTGGCCCTACTATTCCGGCAGCCTCCAATTGATCCATTAAACGCCCTGCACGGTTATACCCGATGGAGAATTTCCGTTGAATCATCGATGTAGATCCCATTTGGTTCATTACCACAACGCGCGCAGCATCGTCGAACAACTCATCGCGGTTGCGCAAATCCACTTCTCCCGGTCCGGGTTCCTCGTCGCCCGCATACTCGGGTAACAAAAATGCGGTCGGATATCCGCGCTGATCGCCAATAAATCCAACAATATTTTCCACTTCAGGCGTATCAACAAAAGCACACTGCACACGCGTCATTTCACTTCCCTGCGAAATGAGCATATCTCCACGCCCGATCAGCTGGTTCGCACCCGGCGAATCGAGAATGGTACGCGAGTCGATCATCGATGCCACTTTAAACGCAATACGCGCCGGGAAGTTCGCCTTAATCACACCCGTAATAATATTGGTTGATGGGCGCTGTGTGGCAATAATCATATGAATACCCACTGCCCTTGCCAGCTGAGCAATCCGTGCAATCGGCAACTCAATCTCTTTTCCGGCAGTCATAATCAGGTCGGCAAACTCATCGATAATCACCACAATATAGGGCATAAAACGGTGTCCTTTCTCCGGATTCAGTCGGCGCGATATAAACTTCTTGTTATACTCTTTAATATTACGTGCCTGGGCAGCTTTCAGTAAATCGTAACGAGCATCCATTTCCACGTTAATCGAATTCAGCGTATTTTTCACTTTCTGAATATCGGTGATCACCGGCTCCTCCGCATCAGGCAGTTTTGCCAGGTAATGTTTCTCCAACACCGAATAAATATTCAGCTCCACCTTTTTCGGGTCGATAAAAACAAACTTCAGTTGCGACGGGTGTTTTTTGTACAACAACGAAGTAATAATGACGTTAATACCCACCGATTTACCCTGCCCTGTGGCACCGGCAACCAAAATATGCGGCATTTTTACCAGATCGAATATAAAAGTCTCGTTCGAAATGGTTTTCCCCAAAGCCACCGGCAATTCGGCTTTGCTTTCCTGGAAGCGCTTCGAGCGAATTATGGAGTGCATCGACACCGTTTCAGGATTTTGATTAGGCACCTCTATACCGATGGTTCCTCGCCCCGGAATCGGAGCAATAATACGAATCCCCAGCGCCGCTAAACTCAAGGCAATGTCGTCTTCCAGGTTTTTGATCTTCGAGATCCGAACACCCGGAGCCGGCACAATTTCGTATAGTGTAATTGTTGGCCCGATGGTAGCCCGAATTTTTGTGATCTCGATTTTATAATGACGCAGCGTTTCAACAATTTTATTTTTGTTGGCTACCAGCTCTTCATTTTTAACTTCGGCATTACCAAATTTATGATCTTCCAGCAATTCCAGTGTAGGAAATTTAAAACTTGCCAGATCGAGTGTTGGATCATAGTCTTCCAGCTCCTCCGGATGCTTACCATCCGACTCCTCTTCCTCGAGTTTTGGCGCAACCGTTAAATTCAGGTCATCCTCTTTTTTCACAGGAATCACTTCAATGTCATCGTCACTTTCCTCTTCCGGCTCCTCTATTTCAATTTCGTCGTCGATCTTCACTTCAGGCTCTACTATCGGCAAATCATCTTCATCGTCCGACTCAAAAATGGCTTTCACCACATCATCGTCACCCTCAATAACTTTTGTAATCGATTCTTCGCCTTCAACTTCTTCATTCGAAATGGATTCTTCATCCATATCCTCATTGTCCGGCTCTGTTTCATGCGACTTTCTTTTCAACAGCCCTTTCAACATATTAAAAGCACCATCGAAACGCACCACCACAATGGCCAGCCCCGAAATAAACAACAGAAATACCAGGCCCACAATACCAATAAGCGAACGCAGCCAGTTGCTGAGCACAAAACCGTAATGGCCGCCCCAATAAATGGCCGATCCGGCATCGGTTTTATTAAAGAACAAACCCAGCGCCACCGAAAACCAAATCATGCAGATAACCGTGTACCATACACTTTTCAGAAAATTCCCTGTTTTTCGTCCCAAAATCCGCGCGCCACTAATGGCCATCAAATAAACAAAACCAAACGATGCCAGTCCAAATCCGCGGTTCATAATAACTTCCGACAGATAGGCACCAAGTTTCATCCCTTTATTCTGAGCTTTCACCTCGGTATTGAAAAGAAATTCGCGCCAGCCCGAATCCATAATACTCTGATCGGCTGCACCGTAAAATAAAAACGACACAAAGGAAATCAACAGGTAAGCAGCAGCCAAAAGCACGAACAACCCGAACAAAAACCACAGTTTCTCTCTGTTAACAAGGGGTGTACGCTTTTTTTGGGTACGTTTATTTTTTGATTTTGCCGGCTTTTTCTTCGCTCTAAATGCCATGGAGTTCTTTTTAATCCGAATTTTTATTCACAACAAGTTTCCAATATAACGATTAAGTTTTAGTTCAATTTTTGAGATCCTAAAAATCATTCAACAAAACCGACTTTAACCGCTAAACCAAAACATTATCCCTCTTAAAACTGAATAATGTGGGTTAAATTGCCCGCAAATTTAACTAAAAAAACTTAGCCTGATTAATTCATAAAAATGAATTAATTACCCGCAGGGCTGACGAAATAATTGAGATACAATTATTTGTCAGGGCTAACCTTGACATTGAAAATCATAAATATATTTTTTGAAAGCATGTATCGTGCAGATTTTCAATCGTCAACACTTCGTGTGAAAGATTTCTCGAATTTTTTCAGGTTAGGTAGAAGTTATGCCTGCCTGCTAATTCAGGTAATCATTTCAAGAAAAAACTGTTAACAAAATTCACTCAATTTCTTGCAATTCGTAAGTAAGCATCCCACCTGTTTTCCGAATTAATAAATCAATCAAAAAAAGCTGTTTTAAAATAGCACAAACAACACAAAACCAAGCGCTAACACATTTCTTTTTATGCTTTGTTTTTCTATGTTTGTTAGGCGCCTGATCTTTCGTCAGGGCACTAACTAATTCCAACAATGAAAAAAAGAGCTGTTGTTGCTTTGGGCGGAAACGCCATCCTGCGCGGTAACGAAGAAGGAACCATCGTTCAGCAGGAAAAAAATGTAACCGACACCCTTGAAAACCTGGTGCCACTGTTGCGCGAGGGTTACGAACTGGTACTGACACACGGCAACGGACCGCAGGTAGGAAATATACTAATGCGAAACGACGCCGGCGAACAACTTTACGGCATTGCTCCTATGCCGCTGAATATTTGCGTGGCCGACTCGCAGGGTGGTATTGGTTTTATGATTGAGCGAATGATGCGAAATGTGCTGAACAAATACGGCATTGATAAAAACGTAATTTCAATGGTTACGCTGGTGGAGATTGACGCCAACGATCCGGCTTTTCAAAACCCATCGAAACGAATTGGCAAAGTTTACAGCAAAACAGAAGCCGACCGGCTGGCTCAACAAAAAGGCTGGGATTTTAAGCCCACATCAAAAAGCAAAGATGGCTACCGGCGGGTGGTCCCCTCGCCCACTCCCGTTGACATAGTAAACAAAGAGATCATCCGACAACTGCTTGAAAACGGCAATATCGTTATTGCTGCCGGTGGCGGTGGCATTCCTGTTTATTTCGACGAGAACAACGATGTGCGCACTTTGGATGCTGTAATCGACAAAGATATGGCTTCGGGTATGCTGGCCACCAATATCGGTGCCGACGAGCTGTACATCCTCACCGACGTGCCATTTATTTACAAAGATTTTGGAGAGGAAACGCAGGAAAAGCTTGAATTTCTAAATTATTCCGACACCTTACAGCATCTTAAAAACGGCACATTTGCTGAAGGAACGATGGAGCCCAAAATAAAAGCCTGCCTTAACTTTATAAAAAACGGCGGCAGCAAAAGTATCATCACCGAAGCCACAAAACTGGCCGATAAAAGTTATGGCTCGAAGATTACGATGGAATACGATATTGAAGACAAGATTGTTTGAGATTGAATAGAAGATTGAATAGAAGATTGATGGAGATTGAATAGGAGATTGATGAGAGATTGTTGAGAGATTGTTGAATTGTAAAACTAAGAACTGAGACGGTGAGACGGTGAGAACTGAGACTGAGACTGAGATTATCTCCTTCTTACAGCCTGAAAGAATTGTTAAATTGTGAACCGGATAAATTGTATTGAAACTTTTGACTTTACTCTTTTTTCTTTTGCCTTGTTCTCCGTGAAACTCCGTGATTTCTCGGTGCAACTCTGCGGTAGAAATAATTACAAGCTGAAACTGAGAACTGAGACGGTGAGAATGTAAGAGCCGGGCCCAGGCTATTCTTCTTGTAAATTGAAAGGATTGATAAATTGCAAAAACTGTTAAATTGTTAAACTGATAAATTGTAAACTGCACCTGCCCACTGAGACTGCAAACTGAGACTGCAAACTGAGACTGAGAACTGAGAACTAAGACCGGAGCCCGGCAAAAACGTTCTTTACTTTTGCCTTTGTACTTTGTACTTTTGCCTTGATACTTTTTACTTTTGCCTTGATACAATAACGACTAATAAAAACAAATAAGATAATGACGAATAATCTGAAAAACAAAAACTTCCTCAAACTACTGGATTTTACACCCGAAGAAATAAACCAACTGCTCGATCTGGCGGCAAGTTTAAAAAAAGCAAAAAAGGAAGGCACCGAGAAACCGCTGCTTTCCGGTAAAAACATCGCCCTGATTTTTGAAAAAGCCTCTACCCGCACCCGTTGTGCTTTTGAAGTAGCAGCTTACGACCAGGGAGCGCGGGTTACCTACCTGGGGCCTTCCGGTTCGCAAATCGGACAAAAAGAAACAATGAAAGACACAGCCCGAGTGTTGGGAAGAATGTACGACGGGATTGAATACCGCGGATTCGGACAGGACATTGTAGAAGAATTAGGCGAATTTGCCGGCGTTCCGGTATGGAACGGCCTCACCAACGAATTTCACCCGACTCAGATTCTGGCTGATTTCCTTACCATGAAAGAACACAGCAACAAACCTTTATCAGAAGTAAAATTCTGCTACCTGGGCGATGCCCGAAACAATATGGGTAATTCGCTTATGGTTGGCGCTGCAAAACTGGGAATGGACTTTCGGGCTGCTGCACCGAAAGCCTGCCAGCCTTTAGAGGAACTACAGGCCGAATGCCGTGAAATTGCCACTCAAACAGGTGGTAAAATAACAATTACCGAAGACCTTGCCACCGCCGTAAAAGACTGCGATTTTCTATATACCGATGTTTGGGTGTCGATGGGCGAACCCGACGAAGTATGGCAGGAGCGGATAAAACTACTGCTCCCCTACCAGGTAAACCAAAAAGTGATGGAACTTACCGGAAATCCGGATGTAAAATTCCTGCACTGCTTACCTGCTTTCCATAACCGCGACACAAAAATTGGCGAGCAGATTTTTCAGAAATTTGGTTTGGAAGCCATGGAAGTTACCGAAGATGTTTTTGAGAGCAAAGCATCGCTGGTATTCGATGAAGCCGAAAACCGCATGCACACCATAAAAGCCGTTATGGTTGCCACCCTGGCTTAAGCAAAACCACCATAGATTTTAAAGCATTATCTTCCAATTTTGGAGGTAGTGCTTTTTTTTTGCACAAAAAGGCAAAAGGCAAAAGGCAAAAGTATAAAGACAAAAAAAAAGATCAGATGCTTTTTTACAACTCCGGCCCTAAACTGTTTGCTGTTCCCTTCTTCTGCAATCAAAAATCATTAAACACGAAGAGGCAAAGACACAAAGTTCTGAAGTACAGCATCTACGCGCTAAGCGCATAGAATTGGCGCTGTTCATTTTTTCTATTACTGAATTTTTCAACTGTAAACTGTAAACTGTTTGCTTTTCCCTACTTCTCCGATCAAAAATTGCTAATCAGCGTTTGTCAATCTTTATTCTTTTATCAGCTGTCCGGACCTCTTGCTCCAAACTGCTTTTTGATCGTTGATCATTGCCCCATCGTGGAGCGCGGTAGAATTCTGGCTTTTATCCCCGGAGCTAAAGCACCGGACTAATAATACCAAATTGACCACAAAATACCGCATATAAATTTGTTCTTTTCCGTTTCTACTGCGTTGAAAAATTATAACGTAGCTCGGCTATGCTAAAATTTATCGCCTTGTACAAACGGAAAATAACCGGCATATCCAATACGGCATTTTATCATCAAATTGGTATTATATTTCGTCCTTCCTGGTTCTGCAATTTTAAATTGCTAATTACCCTTCGTCAATCTCCTCCAATCTCAGTGCTCAGCGCTCAATCTCCTTTCCCGTTTTCCCATTCACCAATTTACTGGTTCAATCTCCATCAATCTCCATCAATCTTTATTTCAATCTCTATTCAACTCAGCTCCCATTAATCCTTCATCCTTAATCACAAATCCTTTCATCCTCTTTCAAGCTACATCAATCTGCTTCAATCTCCATCAATCTCATAGTCTCAGCTCCCATTAATCCTTCATCCCTAATCACTAATCCTTTTCATCCTTTCAACCTCCACCATTCTCACCGTCTCAATGCCCCTCCTTTTGCCTTCACACTTTTTCCTTTTGCCTTGCAAAACCTTTTCCTATTTTTGCCTCGTGAAAAATCATTCAGCATTCATAACAAATTTACTGCTCGCAGGCCTGCTACTATTCTCCATACAAGGGATAGCGTCTGACGGGAAAACCCCGAAACCGATCTCACGGCTAACTTTCCCGACAACTTCTGACTTTGCATTTCACAACGATTCCATCCATCATATCAATTTTCGGTATGCTGACAAAAAACGGGGATTCAAACCTTTTATCGCACCATCGCTCCTGGTTGCCGGTGGAACGATATTGCATTTTTCGGACTGGAAATACGATATTAATGAGTGGAGCAGAGAACATTTCAACTATACCGGCCACCTCGACGATTACCTGCGTTTTGCACCAATTGCCGCCGTTTATTCCTTAAACGCTTTGGGCATACAGGGGAAAAACAATATCGGTAACCAAACCGCAATTCTGGGCAAAAGTATGGTATTGACTACCCTTATCACCAAAAGCCTAAAAAGTATTTTGGATGTAGAACGCCCCACAGGCCAAACACAATCGATGCCCTCGGGACATACAGCCATTGTATTTGCAGCAGCCCAATGGATGCACCGCGAATACGGCGAAACAAACCCCTGGTACAGCATAGGTGCTTATACCTGTGCCGCCACCGTGGGAATCATGCGTATTTCAAAAGGCAAACACTGGGCTTCCGACGTACTGGTTGGCGCAGGAGTAGGAATGATCTCCACCGAACTCATCTACTTCACTCATCAATTCAAATGGGATCGCGAACACCTGAATAACCTTGATATTTTTCCGTTTAAAACCGGCCACCAAAAAGGGCTTGCACTGGTCTATACCTTTTAACCAGCCACAAGTCTCAAGCTACAAGTCTCAAGCTACAAGTATTTATTGCTCAACCACTCCCCGTCTTTTACCTTTTTACTTTTGCCTTGGTACTGGATGCTGGATTCTGGATGCTGGATACTGGATACCGGATTCTCGATGCTGGATTCTCGATACTCCAATGCCTGTGCCTGAATTTTGCTGTGCCTGATTTTCAATTCGCTACGCTCAACTTTTTACTTTTACATTTTCACTTTGTCTTACTTTTACCTTTTCACTTTTTACTTTTGCCTTTTTACTTCTGCCTTACTTTTGCCTTTTCACTTTGTCATACTTTCGTCTTTTTACTTTTACCTTTTTACTTTTACCAACGATCTTCTTCTTTTTTACGCAGTAATTTATATTTTTGTCTCCCACGAATTTGCATTACACAACAAACTAATGGCATCTTTACAAACTCAAAAACAATGGCATGTAATTTACACCCGGTCCAGGGCGGAAAAGAAGGTCGTACAAGAACTTAATTTAAACGACATTGAATGCTTCCTTCCGCTGCAAAAAAGACTCCGCCAGTGGAAAGACCGCAAAAAATGGGTAGAAACCCCGCTGATCCCGGGCTATTGTTTTGTAAATATCACCCGCAAAGAATACGACAAAGTTCTGCAACTTAACAACGTGGTAAGCTATGTCACTTTCGAACGAAAAGCCGCTATTGTTAGTCAGGCCGAGATAGAGGCCCTGGAAACCATTCTCCGCCAGTTTGATTTTGAGGTGAACGTTACCATGGAGAATTTCGAACCCGGCAAACTGGTTGAAGTAATAGAAGGGCCAATGGTAGGACTAAAAGGTGAGCTGATTGAGTGCAGGGGAAAAAATAAATTTGCGTTGCGCATTGAACAGATCAACACTTCCTTTTTGGTTGAAATTCCGGCCTCCTGCCTGAGTGCGGTACCGGAAAATGTGATCTGACAACTATCAAATACCTCATTCACGCTGGCGGTTTCCAGCAAGAAAAAACAAGCGCAAAACCAAATAATTCACCAAATAAAAACCAAATACTCTTTAGTTAAACATAAATTAACAAATAGCTTTTTTATTGGGTATTTTCCTGACACAATAAAAAATACATAATTAAATAAATACTTTTGCTATTCTTTTGTCTCAACATCCTACTCGCACAATAATATGTAACCGAGGAGGCGAAGCAGTATCTTTACACCTAAAAAAAACATGAATTCCGGAACAAACGATCCCTCATTTTAGTTCAAGTGATCTTTTGCTTCCGAATAGCTGATCGATAACAAAGCCCGAATAAATCTTTTGCTCAGATCATCCTAAAGCAACTAAACCAATCCAAAAACGCACAAAAAACCAATAATTTATGCGAACACCACTAACGATAGCTGTTGATTTCGATGGCACCATTGTAGAACACAGATATCCCAAAATCGGAAATGAACTTCCTTTCGCCATCGAAACGCTGCGCGCCCTACAAAAAAAAGGCCACAAACTAATTTTATGGACCTACCGTTCAGAAATAGAACTGGACGAAGCAGTTGAATTCTGCCGCGAAAAAGGCCTGGAATTTTACGCCGTAAATAAAAATTATCCGGAAGAAAAGATGAACGATAAGATCAGTCGGAAAATACTTGCCGACCTCTATATCGACGACCGAAATTATGGCGGTATGCCCGAATGGACAGATATCTTTTATAGCCTGCATCCCGAAGAAAGAGTAGCCATTGAACAAACAAAGTCGAAAAGCTGGTGGAAAAGATAGAAATCCTGCAAAGAGAAAGCAGGTAAGGTCGTTTCCTTTCACCTTTTATGACGCATCGTAAAAGCATGCACGCAAACAAATTGTTGTTAATCGCCCGGAACAGAAATGCCTGAGCATCCTCTTTCGGCAAAAAAATTTAACAAAGTAAACATTATACACTTACAATGAATTCAAAACAAATCCATCGTCTGATGTCATTACTAATGGTAGCTGCTTCGCTTTCGCTTTTCTCCTGCCACAGCAGCAAAGAACTGATTTACATGAAAGATGTGCAGAACAACCAGGTAATCAAAGCATTGACCGATACCATTACTGAATACATCATAAAACCCGGCGATATACTTTACGTAAGCATCAAATCGATGAATGCCGAAGTAAATGCACTGTTTAATCCGGAATCGAATATGGAAGCCCAAAATTACAGTTCGCACCAGAAGTACACTACTCCCCAGGGAGCTTACCTCTATGGTTTTGAGGTAGATGAAAGAGGAAACCTTCAACTTCCCATAATGGGCGACATCCCCGTAGCCGGGCATCCCAATTCACACATCGAAAAGATTGTACAAAAACATGCCAACAAATACCTTAAGGAAGCCATTGTTAAGGTTAAGCTACTGAATTACAAGGTCACCATTATGGGCGAGGTTAAGCGCCCCGGTGTATATTACAATTACAATAACAACTTCACTGTGCTTGAAGCACTTGGCATGGCCAACGGAAATACCGACTACGCAAATCTGACCAATATAATGGTTATCCGTCCACAGCCCGATGGACAAAAAGCGATGATTCTTGATCTGGCCGCCTCGGATGCCTGGCTGCAAAAAGGCTTTTACCTCCACCCCAACGATTACATTTTTGTAGAACCCAATACACATAAGAACTTCCAGCTCAACGCCCAGGTTTTTTCCATGATCATCTCGTCGGCCAGCTTATTGTTAGCAGTATTCGGGCTCCTGAAGTAGAGAAAACCAGGCAAAACAACGTGTAACCAATACGCTACGAAAAATTCACAACAAAAAGTAGCTTCCCGGCCAAAAACAATACAACAGAAACACGCACATAAAAACAAAGAGATTTTTCACAAAATGACAGCGAACAATAACAACAACCAGCCATACAACACCATTGAGCAAGATGATGAAATAGACCTCAAACGACTGCTTTTTCTTCTGTTGCGCAAATGGTATTGGTTGGTTATGGGGCTTTTTCTGGGGATAACCGGAGCCTATTTATTTGTTAAATACACCCCCGACAAATACCAGGTAAACACCAGTTTACTGGTTACGGATGAAAGCAAAGGCTTCGACCTGGAAAATTTATTTATGGACGGGATGATGGGTAGCAGCGGTATAGCCAGCCTGCAAAACGAATTAGAATTCCTGCGTTCCTATACCCTGAACCACCAGGCAGTTGACAATCTCAACTGGCAAACCTTTTGGCAAAAAAAGAACCTGATTATTTGGAACGGTATTTACCTCAACGAGCCTTTTATCCTCAATAAATCAGGCGAAGGCTTAAACCCGGCAGGAATACCAATATATATCACCCCTCTTTCAGAAACAGAATACGATATCAGTGTGGATGGAGAAATAAAGCTAGAAGGACAGAACGTAAAAATAGAATTCAGCGAAATCGCAAAATACGGCGAGCCTTTTCGCAACGAATACTTTAATTTTACACTTACTCCAAAAGAAAATTCCAGCGACCTGCCTGGCGAGTGGTACCGTTTTTCGTTTATAAATAAAAGCAAACTCACTACAGATTACCTCAAAAGAGTTACTACCGACTATGGCAAGGAAAGTGAAGTGATCAAACTATCGGTTGAAAGCACAGAACCTCTGCGTGACATTCACTACCTGAACGAATTGGTACGCGTGTACCTGAAGCTCAAACTCAACCTGCAAACACAAACCCAGAAACGCTCGCTCGAGTTTATCGATTCGCAGCTGTCGGGTATCTCCAGCGATCTGACTGCCGCAGAAAATACCTTTACCGAGTTCCGATCGAAAAACCAGATCATCGATCTCAGCAGCCAGGGAAGCCTTATTATGGAACAGCTAAAAGAGATTGAGCAGGAAAAGTCGCAGATGCAAATGCAGCTCGATTATTTTAAAAACCTTCAGCGCTACCTCGGTAACATCCAAAGTGCCGATCAACTGGTGGCACCTTCTGTGGTTGGCATTACTGATGCTACACTGAATGCACTCGTTCTTAAGCTCAGCGAACTGTACAGCCGCCGCAAGGTATTGGCGTTTAGCGCTTACGAAAACAATCCGTCCCTCATTCTGCTTAACCAGGAGATTGAACAGGTAAACCAACAATTGCGCGAAATACTGGTTAACCTGATCGACAATACCCAGCTATCGGTAAACACACTCAACCTTCGCTACACCCGCATCAACAATCAGTTGAACAACATGCCCGAGCAGGAACAACAGCTGATTAATATACAGCGCCAATACGAGCTCACCAACGAAATATACACCTACCTGCTGCAACGCCGTGCCGAACTGGAAATTTCACTCGCTGCTGCCATTGTTGATATACAAGTAATCGATCCGGCACAATTTGAACGCCTCATTCCACTTAACAAAAGCCCAATGCTCATCTTGCTTATAGGTGCTTTTCTGGGGCTGTTACTTCCGGGAGTACTCATCCTGCTTGTCGATTTGTTAGACAATAGTATTCACCTGCAGGAAGATATCGAGAAGCTTACTCCATTACCCATATTGGGAAATGTCTTACACAGTACCGATAAATCGGAACTGGTAGTTATACATCACCCCCGGGCCCCTATAACCGAGTCGTACCGTACCATCCGCACCAATCTTCAATTTAAATTACAGGATAAACAAAAAGTTATCGGACTACATTCGGTTCAGCCTGGCGAAGGAAAATCCTTTAATGCCACCAACCTGGCCTGCATTATGGCTATGAACGATAAAAAAACCGTAATTATCGGTGTAGATATGCGTAAACCCCGATTAAATAACATCTTTAACCTTGCAAATACAAAGGGATTAAGTAATTATCTGGCCGGCCAGTCCAGCAGCAAAGCAATCCTTCAACAAACCGAAATCGAAAACCTGTCGGTCATCGCTTCCGGCCCCATTCCTCCAAATCCTGCCGAGTTAATCGAACGTCCGGCTTTTTCACAACTGCTGGAAGAATTAAAGGCACAATTCGACTATATCATTATTGACAATGCTCCTGTGTCGCGCGTAACCGACGGACTAATCACCAGCCGGCACAGCGACCTGAATCTCTTCATATTACGTTATGGAGTAAGTAAAAAAGCCAGTTAAAATTTATTAACGACATCGCCCGTCAAGGCACAATGGCACAACCCTGCCTTAATCATAAACGACATCAAATTACATCGTTTTGGTTACGGATATGGCCATTCCTACCAATATGCCTATGGAAAAGGATACGCGGTTTAACAACTTACTGCGCCCCGAAGCTCATCCTCCTTTTTTAAAAGGAGGTGTCCCGATCGAAGCATCGGGACGGAGGATTAAGCAGTATGGAACAAAAAGATTCCTCAGTCGTACCTCCTTCGGAATGACAGGGTTATCGAAATTAACCGGCGGCGTAGAAACAAGTTAATAATTTCAATGTCCATCAAACGCCGCCCATGAACATAAACAAGTTGCAAGTGATAGGAATAGAGCAAATACTTATAACAACAACTAAAAATGCTCATAACCTCATCCTCCTTTTGCTAAAGGAGGTGTCCCGATCGAAGCATCGGGACGGAGGATTAAGCAGTATGGAACAAAAAGATTCCTCAGTCGTACCTCCTTCGGAATGACAGGGTTATCGAAATTAACCGGCGGCGTAGAAACAAGTTAATAATTTCAATGTCCATCAAACGCCGCCCATGAACATAAACAAGTTGCAAGTGATAGGAATAGAGCAAATACTTATAACAACAACTAAAAATGCTCATAACCTCATCCTCCTTTTGCTAAAGGAGGTGTCCCGATCGAAGCATCGGGACGGAGGATTAAGCAGTATGGAACAAAAAGATTCCTCAGTCGTACCTCCTTCGGAATGACAGGGTTATCGAAATTAACCGGCGGCGTAGAAACAAGTTAATAATTTCAATGTCCATCAAACGCCGCCCATGAACATAAACAAGTTGCAAGTGATAGGAATAGAGCAAATACTTATAACAACAACTAAAAATGCTCATAACCTCATCCTCCTTTTGCTAAAGGAGGTGTCCCGATCGAAGCATCGGGACGGAGGATTAAGCAGTATAGAACAAAAAGATTCCTCAGTCGTACCTCCTTCGGAATGACAGGCTTATAGGAATTACCCGGCGGCGTAGAAATACGTTATTAGTTTTAACATCCATAAAACGCCGCCCATGAACATAAACAAGTTGCAAGTGATAGGAATAGAGCAAATACAAACAACAACTACTAAGCATGCTTAAAGCCTCATCCTCCTTTTGCTAAAGAGCCTGTCCCGATCGTAGCATCGGGACGGAGGATTAGGTAGTATCGAACAAAAAAGATTCCTCAGTCGTACCTCCTTCGGAATGACAGGCTTATCGGAATTATCCGGCGGCGTAGAAACAAGTTAATAATGTCATTATCCATCAAACGCCGCCCATAAACATTAAAAATACAGGCATTACGAGGAGTCCGCTATTCGGACGACGAAGTAATCTAATCAATTCGCGTAGTTGAAGATAAATAATCAGCGCAAATCAGAACGATCTGTGTTATCAGCGTTCCAACAAAAGATTGCTTCGGACGACGAGTTAATCCGATAAATTTGTGAACGCGAAGGCGTTTAAGTTTTGCACCGCGGCTTTAGCCCCGTGGTAAAAAACAGATAAGTAACAGGCTTTAGCCATTAATCTTTGCATTTAAAGGCTGAAGCCATTCAAACTTCTAATCAGACCTTCACCGCACTAAAGTACGGTGCAAAACAAATTCTAACAAACAAGAAAAAATGATCAATATTCAATAACAAATACCCAATGCAGAACAAGCTAAAACGCATCAATCTGCAGACGATTTGGACATTGATTATTCAGTATTGAATATTCCTATACTCTAACTAGTTACAATGAACATCAGCAGCAAATACTTTCCAATAAATCATTACAGGGGCAAAGCCCCGGAAAGTTACAGCATCGTCCGCAAGGGCGATGATTTGTACAATAACAAATACCCAATGCAGAACAAGCCAAAACGCATCAATCTGCAGACGATTTGAACATTGATTATTCAGTATTGGATATTTCCTACACTCTAAACAGTTACAAGATGTATCAGCAGCAAATTTCCAGTAAATCATTGTAGGGGCAAAGCCCCGGCAAGTTATACCAATTGTATTTCAAAGTGAGCCTTTGAAATTACAATGGTTAATGCCGATAGAAAATTAAAGAGGCTTTGGGAGTGAGCGAACCAAAGCTTCAGTTTAATTTCAAATCGGTATTATGGCATCGTCCCTGCCTAAGGCAGGAAGACGTAAGGGCGATGATTCTTGCGAAAAATTGCAGCTCAGTAACAATACAGCTTTTGTGCGAAAACCAAACCACTAAACGCACACACTGTCAAATAATTAACCAAACAAAATCATAATGCTCATTTTCCGGCCATGAATCAACAAATAACATTTTTGTATTTTTTTCAGGAAACGGCTTTATTAATTAAACAAATTGAGTAGTTTTGCTACTCAACTAATATTGATTTTCTACTCATACAACACCTGTAACTGAGGAGGCGAAGCAGTACCCAAATCAGCGTATCCACCACTACTCCCAACTATTTCCAACTTCACATAACTCACTACTAGCCAAATGATAGAGTCATTAATCACAAACAAAACCCGGCTAAAACTTTTACTCAAGTTTTTTCTGAATAAGGAAACCACCAGCTACCTCAGAAACCTTGAGAATGAGTTTGGTGAATCTTCGAATGCCATACGTCTGGAACTGAACAGGTTGGAGAAAGCTGATTTACTGGTTTCGAATTTCAACGGGAACCGAAAATATTTCCGTGCCAATGATAACCACCCGCTTTACGGCGAAATCAACAGCATTTTGCAAAAAACCGTGGGCCTGGATACGGTTATCGAAAAGATCCTGAAAAATGTAGGCGACCTTAACGAGGCTTATCTTATCGGCGATCTGGCCATAGGCAAAGAATCGGGTATTATCGACCTGCTGCTGGTGGGCGACGACATCGACACTCGCTTTGTGGTGGCACTGGTAACGAAAGCAGAAAAACTGGTCAATAAAAAATACGCTACCTCATTCTTTCTGAAAACGAAAAGGCCGATTACCTGCAAAAACAAAACGCCTTACATATTTGGTCGAGAGAATAAAGTTTAGCTTTGTTCTTTTGTCGAAAACCGAAAAAATAATGAACCTTTTAGATTAACGTAACACAAATATGAAGCACTTACTAAAATCAATGTTAACAGTATTCTTTTGCGCTGCACTACTACTGTCCACTCAGGCACAGACGCAAACGCAGACGCAGGATGTAAAGAATGTTGATGTTAAATCATTGCCGCAATCCGAGATCACCAAAGCCAAAAGAGCCATGAAGGATGCCGGGTTATCGGAAGAACAAGCGATACAACTGGCCCGTCAGCGGGGAGCTACCGAGCAACAGATCATGGAAATGCGTCAACGATTAAGCGAACAGGACACCACGCAGCAAGACATGTTTGAGCTTTATGAAGAGCCCGAAATATTACCCGAAGAACAAAAAGACGCTTACCTTTCGCAACGGAAAGTTGAATTAAAGAAGGATCTGGAAGTTTTTGGAGCCTACTTATTTAACAACGAAAACCTGACTTTCGAACCACAGGTAAACATTCAAACACCAAAAAACTACGAAATAGGCATTGGCGATCAGTTGCTTATTCAGGTTTGGGGGAACTCACAAAACAACTATCAGCTAAGGGTAAATAACAACGGACAGATTGTTATTCCCGACCTGGGACCGGTTTATGTGGCTGGCATGTCGTTTGACGAGGCTGAAAAGAAAATTGTAAAAAACCTTACTGCCATTTATGCCGATATGGGAGGCGACAATCCCGGCACCTTTGCCCAGTTAGACATGGGGCAGCTGCGCTCTATCCGTGTAAACCTGTTGGGCGAGGTGGTAGCACCGGGCACCTATACCCTACCCGTAACAGCAACCGTTTTTAACGGCTTGTACCTATCGGGTGGCCCTAACGAAATTGGTTCATTCCGTAACATCAAGGTTATTCGCAACAACAAAATTGAACAGGTAATCGATATATACAATTTACTGGTTAATGCTGATCCATCTGACAATATTACCTTAAAAGACGGCGATATCGTACTGGTGCCGCCTGCCGAAAAACAGGTGGTGGTAAACGGCGAATTCAAACGCAACGGTATTTTCGAAATTAAAGAAGGCGAAATGCTAAACGACCTGGTACGCTTTTCCGGAGGTTTTAACGCCGGAGCCTACCTGGGCAACACGCAAATTGTACGGCAAACACAAAAGGGACAACAGATTATCGATGTTCCTTACGACCTGCTAAATACCACACCGTTGGTAAAAGGCGATACTATTCAGAATAACCTCACTACCGACAGGTTTGAAAACAGAGTAAGCATAGAAGGTGCCGTTTATCATCCGGGAGAGTACGAGTGGACCGAGGGGCTTACCCTCGACCTGTTAATTGAAAAATCAGGCAAGCTGCTGCCCGAAGCATTTAAAGGACGGGGATTGATTACCCGCTACAACAGCGACCGTACGACTTCTGCCATTGCCTTTGATGTGGAAGATATCAGCAGCGGTAAACAAAACATCCTGCTGCAAGCCGACGATGAAGTGCTGATAAAAACCCATTTCGATTTAAAAGAACAACCTTATATTACCGTTAACGGCGAAGTGCTGGAACCCGGCCCCTTCAACTGGTCGGAGAACATGACACTTGGCGATGCTATTTTCCTGGCCGGAGGCCTTACCGAGGGCGCCGACAGTACGTTTATCGAAATTGCCCGCCGCCTGAGTTACGACGATGCCGCCGTACTTTCCGACACCATCGGACACGTTATTATTGCCAATATCTCGCGCGGATTACAACTGGGTAAAAACGATGCTGAAATGAAATTACGGCCCTGGGATCAGGTATCGGTGCGTACGGCTCCCAACTTCCGTCAAAACGAAACGGTAATGATTTCGGGCGAAGTAACCTATGCCGGCGCCTATGCCATTACCAATAAACAAATGCGTATCTCCGACCTGCTGCAAATGGCCGGGGGAACTACCCCGAAAGCCTATCTTCAGGGAGCTACACTCGAACGTTTTTCCGATGAACTGGGCACCGAACGTGTGGCCATCAATCTGCAAAATATTCTTAACAACCCACGGAGCGATAAAGACCTGTTATTAAAAAATAGCGACCGCCTCAATATTCCGGAATTTATGCAAACCGTAAAAATTACCGGAAGCGTACAAAACCCGTTCTCCATTACCTTCGAACCAAAACGTAATGCCAAATACTATATCAACCGTACCGGAGGATTCCAGGCTGAAGCCAATAAGCGAAAAACCTATGTACAGTACCCCAACGGTGAAACAGCGGTTACCAAAGGACTTATTTTCAGACACTACCCCGATGTAACACCGGGTAGTATTGTGGTCGTTCCTGAAAAACCGGAAAAAGAACGTCAGCAGGGACTTTGGCTGGCCATAGCATCTACGATGTCATCAATGGCCGTAGCAATCGCCGCAATTATGAACGCATCGAAATAATTTAGCTGCAAGTAACGAGTATAAAGCAGAAGCAATCTCCTCCTCAAGGAGCGGTGGGCTTTTGCGACGAAGGAGTAAAAGATCTTGGTGGTGGTTTCTTACCCTATCTCTTATCTTTCCCTCCAGGCAGGGAAAGACGATCAGCCGGCAGAAGTAACAGAGACGGTATAAACTATCCATTTAAGAGCATTGAAAAACATCATAAATTAGTGCGTACAAAACAATCAACGACTAAAAAACTTGTTGATGACTTCATCCTCCTTTTTTAAAAGGAGGTGGCTGCCAGTTGGCGGACGGAGGATTGCATAAGGTAAGTGACGAAAATTCGCTTTACCCTATCTCTTATCTTTCCCTCAGGCTGGGAAAGACGATCAGCCGGCAGAAGTAACAGCGACAATATAAAATATCTTGTTAAGAGCATTGAATTAATTTTATAACAATAGAGCAAATACTTATAACAACAACTAAAAATGTTCATGACTTCATCCTCCTTTTGCTAAAGGAGGTGCCTGACGAAGGAAGGCGGAGGATTAGGTAGTATGGAACAAAAAGATTCCTCAGTCATACCTCCTTCGGAATGACAGGCTTATCGGAGTTACCCGGCGGCGTAGAAACAAGTTAATAATGTCATTATCCATCAAACGCCGCCCATGAACATTAAAAATACAGTCATCACGAGGAGTCCGCTATTCGGACGACGAAGTAATCTAATCAATTCGCGTAGTTGAAGATAAATAATCAGCGCAAATCAGAACGATCTGTGTTATCAGCGTTCCAATAAAAGATTGCTTCGGACGACGAGGTAATCCGATTAATTTGTGAACGCGAAGGCGTTTTTAGGTTTTGCACCGCGGCTTTAGCCCGGTGGTAAAAAACAGATAAGTAACAGGCTTTAGCCATTAATCTTTGCATTTAAAGGCTGAAGCCGTTCAAACTTCTAATCAGACCGTCACCGCACTAAAGTACGGTGCAAAATAAATACAGATCAGTTTCAATCAGCATAATCTGCGTTATCAGCGTTCCAACAAAAGATTGACTATTACAAGAGAGTGGAACAGCAGAGATTTTCAGGTAGGTTCTGTTCAATAGAGGGTTTTTGAGGATTTAATAAGCAACATTAAACTTCAAACATTTTTCTCTATCTTTGATTAAAAGCATTAAAAACATGACAACAATTTCAAAGGGAACCAATAAAAAGGAAATCAAATTATTGCTTTTGCAGATTGACAAGAAAAAATCATCCAGAAAAAATATTGATTTAAATAAATATTGCGGAGCATTAAAACTGCAAGAAAACCCTGTTGACATCCAAAAAAAATGGAGAGATGAGTGGGAATAGCCTCGTTATTGATACCAATATCATCCTTTACTTGTTAAATGGCGACGAAACCCTCATCCCAGTTTTGGAAGAGAAACAATTATACATCTCATTCATAACTCAAATGGAATTGCTCAGTTTTCATAAAATTAATGAGCACGATAAAAAAATAATTAAGTCATTTATTAAAGATTGTATTGTTATTGACATTCCTTACGACATCAAAAAACTAGCAATAGAATTAAGAAAAAAATGCAATGTAAAATTACCTGATGCAATAATTGCTGCCACCTCCCTTTTCTTGAATGCACCAATTGTTACAGCCGATAGAGGTTTTAAGAAAATGGATCAGGACATCAACCTGGTTTTTTACGAAAAAGAATAACATTATTATTCAACTGTCATCCCGAACAAAGTGAGCCTGCCTGCAGTAGGCAGGGGATCTGTAACAATAAAACCACTAAAAATACAATCAGCGTAATCTGCGTGAAACAAAAACGACAAGGGAATCTCTTATAATTGGTGGAATTCGTGGATAAAACAATCAGCCCCATCGCTGGTGCGGATTTGTAATCCGTACCTCAGCCAACAGGCTGAAAACAATTATTCACAATCTGCGTTATCCGCGTTCCAACAAAAAACCTTATCAGCATTCGAAAATACAATCAGGCGTAAATCACTATATTTGAAGCACAAAAGCAATAATCAAATGCAGGAACAAGATATAAGGTGGAAACAACGATTTGCCAATTACAAAAAAGCGCTGGATACGCTTTCTCAAGGTATAGAACAACACTTCGAAAAAGAACTCTCTGATCTGGAAAAACAAGGCGTTATTCAGGGATTTGAATTCACACACGAATTGAGCTGGAAGGTAATGCAGGATTTCCTGAAGGATCAGGGGGAAACAAACCTGTACGGATCAAAAGATGCTACACGCCTGGCTTTTAACCGTGGCTTAATTACCAATGGAGAAGGCTGGATGAATATGATTACAGACCGGAACCTTAGCTCGCACACCTATCAGGAAGAAATAGCTGAACAAATTTTTAACCGGATTGTAAACGACTATTTTGAATTATTACGCCAATTTGAAAAAAAGATGGAAGAGCTATGCCATACGGACTAAGCGAAAATATCCTCAGGCAATTGACAGCAGTTTTCGATAAATACATTCAGATCAATGAAGTTATTCTTTACGGATCAAGGGCAAAGGGAAATTATAACGAAGGATCGGACATTGACCTGACTATAGTTGGCGATCAGCTCGATTTTTCCATCCTTCAACAAGTAAATACCGACATCGACCAACTCAACCTTCCCTGGTTATTCGATATTTCTGACTATAAAACCATAAATAATAAAAAACTCATCGATCATATCAATCGTGTCGGTATTACGATATACAAAGAAGAACAATAAAACGTTCGGGAAGATTACAAGGGCATGAGACTGCCGCGCCTCCTTCCTCGGCTCGCGGAATCCTGCACCATAAAATGTTAAGAGTACGGGAAATCCTATTCCAAAATATTTTTTTGAAATACGACTCTGCGATTCAGTGACTCTCGCCTATTGGGAAACGAAGTGAACCAAAAGTCGAAAGAGGAACTAATCCCGAATCAAACTTCGGGAGGCACGAGCGACGAAGCAGCCTCATCACTTTTACACTAAAAATACTTTACTGCACGAGTCTGCGAGCCGCAGGCGCGGCAGCCTCACTCACACTACTAAAAACATACAAAAAACAAACGAACTAAATACATGATACCCAACCAAGTAAAAACCATAACATGTATCGGCGCAGGCTATGTAGGCGGCCCAACCATGGCTGTAATTGCTAAAAACTGCCCGCACATTAGAGTAAACGTGGTTGACATCAATCCGGAGCGGATAGCCGCCTGGAACGATACAGACCTCGAAAAGCTTCCCATTTACGAACCAGGTTTAAAAGAAGTGGTAGCCGAAGCACGTGGGCGTAACCTCTTTTTTAGCACCGATGTCGATCAGGGCATCCGCGACGGACAAATGATATTCATCTCGGTAAACACCCCGACCAAAACCTATGGTACCGGTAAAGGAATGGCGGCCGACCTGAAATACGTGGAGCTCTGTGCGCGGCAAATTGCAAAAGTGGCACAGGAAGATAAGATCGTAGTCGAAAAATCAACTTTACCTGTACGTACCGCAGAATCTATCAAAAGAATTTTACAGGCCGAAGACACAGAACACAACTTTGCCATACTCTCCAATCCGGAGTTTCTGGCAGAAGGTACAGCTATTGATGATCTCCAGCATGCCGACCGGATGCTCATTGGAGGAGAAGAAGATGAGAACGGACAACGTGCTATTGAAGCCCTTGTGAATGTTTACGCCAATTGGATTCCCAGGGAACGACTGATCACGACACGTGTATGGTCATCCGAGTTATCCAAGCTCACTGCAAATGCTGTACTGGCACAACGCGTAAGTTCCATCAATGCCATTTCTGCGTTGTGCGAACGTACGGGTGCCGATGTGGACGAAGTGGCACATGCCATTGGGATGGACAGCCGTATCGGTCCAAAATTTCTAAAAGCCTCAGTAGGCTTTGGAGGCAGCTGTTTCCAGAAAGATATACTCAACCTGGTGTACCTCTGCAGGCATTTTAACCTCCCCGAGGTAGCGGATTACTGGGAGCAGGTGGTAAAACTCAACGATTACCAGAAACACCGTTTCGCCAAAAACATTGTTGATTCCCTCTTTAATACCGTTTCCGGGAAAAAGATCACCTTCCTGGGCTGGGCCTTTAAAAAAGACACCAACGATACCCGCGAAAGTGCTGCCATATACGTAGCCAAAGAGCTCCTTGATGATCACGCCGAGATACATGTATATGATCCCAAAGTCACCAAAGAGCAAATTTTCAAAGATTTGGAGTACCTGCTGACCCAAAAGGGCGACTGTCATTCCGAAGGAAGCGAAGCGATGAGGAATCTGTTACAAAGAGTCACTGTCCACACCTCTCCCTACCCGGCGATGGACGAAGCTCACGCCATTGCCGTGTTAACCGAGTGGGATGAGTTTAAAACCTACGACTGGAAAGAAATATACAATAACATGCATAAACCTGCCTTTATTTTTGATGGACGGAATATCCTAAATGCAAAAGAATTAGCGGAAATCGGATTTTCGTACAAAGGTATCGGCAAAGGATAACCCAGCCAATGTGTCATCCCGAACACAGTGAGGGATCTGTAACAATAAAACGACTAACAATAATCAGCGCAAATCAATACAACCAGCGTTATCAGCGTTCCAACAAGATTGCTTCGGACGGTAAACTTGCCCTCAAATTACGAGAGCCTACTCATTTTTACTGGGAATAATGAGGTACTGACTGTTTTAGGCTTTACCCCTTTGACTGTAGCCATTTCCCCTCAAGAGGGGAACAGTTTAAAAGTAAGGCCGCAAATTTTGAAACAAAGCTAAATTTGATCAGCACTTGCTCCCCTCGCGAGGGGAGCTCCCGATAGGGAGAGGGGTAAAGTAAACTGATTTCTGTCATTGGCAGCAGTCCCGACAAACCGGGACGACGAAGTAATCCAATAAAATTTGTGAAATAAGTGTAATTCGTGGACAAAAATATAAACAAGACACAAATGACCGAAGAAATAAAAAGCAACCAGCCAGCAGAAGACGAGATAGACCTCATCGCCCTCGCCAAAACCCTTTGGGACAACCGTAAATTTATAATCATAACAGTAGCCATCTTTATGTTACTGGGTGTTGCCGTAGCCCTGCTAACACCAAAGGAATATACCGCCTCTACCACGCTGGTGCCACAGGTTTCCAAGGGATCCACTAAAATGGGCGGACTCTCATCGCTGGCAGCCATGGCAGGCTTTAACCTGAACGATATGACAGGAAGCTCCGGCGAACTCTCCCCCATGGTTTATCCACAAATTGTAAAAAGTGTACCCTTTCAGCTCGAACTGATGAACACTCCTTTCTGTTTTCCTGAGAATGAACAGCCCGTCAGCATTTACACCTACTACACTGAAGTAAAAGAAACCGGCTTCCTCGAAGGATTAAAAAAGTACACCATTGGTCTTCCCGGCGTAATCATCAAAGCCATAAGAGGCGAACAAGTGACCAGTGACCCAATGACCAGTGACTCAATGACCAGTGACTATATAACCCTCTCTAAAGAGCAAGAGAAAATACGTAAAATGCTTAGCGACAAGGTAAATCTCGAAGTAAACGACAAAGATGGCTACCTGACCCTCTCGGCCACCTCACTCGACCCGAAACTGGCCGCACAGCTCACCACTAAAGCACAAACACTGTTGCAGAATACCATTACCGACTTTAAAATCGAAAAAGCAAAAACACAACTCGATTTTATACAGGAACGCTACAACGAAAAAAAGAACGAATTCGAAAACGCACAGGCCACGTTGGCCCAGTTCCGCGACCGTAATAAAAATGTGACCTCTGCCCTGGCACGCACCACCGAAGAACAGCTGCAAAACGAATACCAGCTGGCTTTTGAGGTATATTCGCAACTGGCGCAACAACTCGAACAGGCACAAATACAGGTAAAAGAAGATACACCTGTATTTTCCGTGCTTAAACCGGTTACCGTTCCTCTTGAAGATAACGCCAGTGGATTGACAATCCTGATCATTTTCACATTCCTTGGAGCAGTTATTGCTGTTGGATGGATCTTTGGAAAGGAGTTTATGGCAGGTCTAAAAGACAAATGGGATACTGTAGAATAGTACCAAGGCTACAGTCCCAACTCACAATGTCTCACAGTCCCAGTGCTCAGTATCCGGCATCAAAACCAAACAATAAACGTCTTACGATCATCAGTATAAAGATAAATTCGTAATTTTGTTTGTTATGCAACACGATTCAGGTATATTATCACAATTTTCAAAACACCTGTTTTGGGATATCGACACCTTTGAACTGGATATAAATGTACATGCCAAATTTATCATTTCAAAGGTTATTCAATATGGTAATTATACCGATTGGAAACTTCTTGTAAAATGCTACGGCATAAACCTTATCGTAAAAAATGCTCAAAAAATAAGAGAACTCGATAAACGAACGGCTTCATTTTTAGCTATAATTGGAGAGGTTCCCAAAGCAAGCTTTTTATGTTATTCTACGAAACCATCCACGCCCAAACATTGGGGCTTTTAAAAAAGCTGCAATCCGAAGATTTATTTTCAAATCTAAGGCTGGTTGGTGGCACATCACTGGCCTTACAAATCGGGCATCGGATCTCTGTTGATATCGATTTGTTTGGAGATTTAAAATGCGACAATATTACATTGAATAACACCTTAAAGTCGCTGGCTCAATATAGAATTATTCAACAAACCGAAAATATTCATATTTATAACATTGAAAATATTAAGGTAGATGTGGTGAACTACCCCTACCCCTGGTTGCAGGCTCCGGTTACTAAGGATGGTTTGACACTGGCAGCAATTGAAGATATCGCAGCAATGAAACTGGCGGCTATTACCGGTAGGGGAAGCAAGAAAGACTTTATCGATTTGTATTTTTTGCTTCAACGATTTAGCCTGAAAGAAATGCTTAATCTTTATCTAAAAAAATATAACGAAGGTTCAGTATTTATGGTATTACGAAGTTTGGCCTACTTCGACGACGCAGAAGAAGAGCTGATGCCTAAAATGCTGGTCGAGGTTACCTGGAACGAAATAAAAGCAACAATAACAGATAAGCTAAAAACCTTCCAATCAGCCCAATAATACCAATTGTACTTTCTTTTGACGCATGGCAATAAGAAAGTTTACAATGGTTAATGCCGATAATACAACAAAGGAGGAGACTGAACGAAGTGAATTGAAAATAAGCGAAGGCATTATGTTTTTATTTTACTGAGCTAAAGTATGCGACATTTTGTTGTTAAATCGGTATAAAAGAACAGCTGCAAAACGAATACCAGCTAGCCTTTGAAGTGTATTCGCAACTGGCACAACAGCTCGAACAGGCCCAAATACAGGTGAAAGAAGATACACCCGTTTTTTCCTGTTGAAACCGGTTACTGTTCCCGTAGAAGATAATGCCAGCGGATTTACAACATTTGTTATCTTTATCTTTTTAGGTGCTGTGGTTGGAGTTGGATGGATTTTTGGGAAAGAGTTTCTAAACAGCATAAAAGCAAAATGGAACGAACCAACAGCATAAATGAACACCAAGGATATAATTAACAATTTAATCCCGTGTCGAAACAAAGTTCATAAAAGATGAAGATCAAAATAATAGTTCATTAATTTTCCATTCTGAATAGTTAATAATTATAGTTTTGCTTTGTAAAGTTCACTTATCTGTTAATAAGTTAAAACCATGGAACCAAAAACTTTTGTATTAATAGGAGCCGCAGGTTATATCGCACCAAAACATTTTAATGCCATCCAAAAAATTGGGGGTAAACTCATCGCTGTAATCGATCCCGTTGATAATCTGGATATTTTGGATGACTATTTTCCCAATGCAGAATATTTTAGATCAATAGAGGATGCTAAACCTTTTATGAAGACAAATCTTGTTGATTACTTTGTAGTTTGTTCTCCTACACACCTTCATTTTGATCATATCAGTTTTGGCTTAAAAAATAATTGTGATGTAATCTGCGAAAGTCCATTGGTTTTAACATGGAATGAATTAGAAAAGTTAAAAGATATAGAATCTCAATCCGCCCATAAAATTTATAACCTCCTTCAATACCGTCATGATCCAGCATTTATAGAACTGAAAAAGAATTTTGACAACAAAAAACACTATTTAATCACCCTTAAAAATTTCTCTTACCGCGGAAAGTGGCTAGCCCATAGCTGGAAAGGTGATTCAAAAAAAACAGGAGGATTGATAACGGCGCTTGGATACCATTTTTTTGATGGATTTATTAATATCTATGGGAAACCAATAGAGACCAAACTTGAAAAAAATACAAATCAACATTGTTTAGGCAATATGAAGCTAGAGAACGCCACTGTAGATTTTGAACTTGCCAACTCATTTAAACAGGAAGAAAATAGAAATGAGCTGTTTATTGAAGTGGACGAACAAATTATTGATCTGTATAAAAGCGATAAAGAACTTTTTATTCGTGCTTATCAACATATAACAAACAACAAAGGAATTGGTATCTCCGACATAGAACCAACAATTAAATTCCTGGAGAAACGTTAGAACAAACACATTAAACAAACACAACGACTTACACAAATAATAATCATTTGTAAGCATAAAAACATTTTCAAATGAATACAACCAAAATCGCAGTAATCGGCCTTGGTTATGTAGGCCTGCCTTTAGCCGTAGAATTCGCTAAGAAATTTCCCGTGGTGGGTTTCGACATTAACCAATCACGTGTCGATGAATTAAATTCAGGAACCGATTCCACCCTCGAAGTGGATGATGACAACCTTCAATCCGTTGTCAGCCTGAGCGAAGTCGAAGGGAACAACGGTCTTTACCTGACAACTAAACCCGCCGCACTGTCCGACTGCAACTACTACATCGTAACAGTACCTACACCAACCGATAAAAACAACCGCCCGGTATTGACACCACTGATCAAAGCCTCCGAAACCATCGGCAAGGTGCTCAAAAAAGACGATATTGTTATTTATGAATCGACAGTTTACCCGGGAGCAACCGAGGAAGACTGTGTGCCGGTTTTGGAACTCTATTCAGGCATGAAAATGAATACCGACTTTTTTGTAGGCTATTCGCCTGAACGGATCAATCCCGGCGACAAATTGCACACCGTTACCAAAATAAAAAAGTAACATCAGGCTCAACCCCAGAAACCGGAACAAAAGTAGATGCTTTATACCGCACGGTTATCGAAGCCGGCACCCATCTCGCTCCCTCCATAAAAGTAGCTGAAGCGGCCAAAGTCATCGAAAATTCACAACGCGATATCAACATCGCATTTGTAAACGAACTCGCCAAAATTTTTAGCAAATTGGGAATTGACACCAAAGAAGTATTGGAAGCTGCCGGAACGAAATGGAACTTCCTCCCCTTTTCTCCTGGACTAGTTGGCGGCCACTGTATCGGTGTAGATCCCTACTATCTGGCGCAAAAAGCACAGGAAACAGGTTACAATCCTGAAATTATATTGGCAGGCCGCCGAATGAACGATGGTATGGGCGCATGGGTCGCTTCCCAAATTGTGAAACTAATGATCCACAAAGGCCATGCGGTAAAAGACAGCAAAATATTGGTTCTGGGTATCACCTTCAAGGAAAACTGTCCGGATATCCGAAATACCAAAGCCATCGATGTAATTAACGAACTAAAGACCTATGGCTGTAAGGTGGATGTATACGATCCATGGGCTAATAACGAAGAGGTAAAACAGGAATACGGCTTAGACTTAGTTGATGACTACACAGAAAACAAGTACGACGGTGTAGTGCTGGCCGTAGCCCACAATGAATTTAAAGACCTCGACCTCTCGAAATTGCGCAATGGCCACAATGCAGTTATTTACGACATCAAAGGTATTTGGGATAAAGAACAGGTTGACGGGAGATTGTAAGGTAAACGGGTGGCAAGACCGCTTCGGTCATTCTTCCCACGCGAAACCTTGCACAAAATAACATTTAGTAGAACAAACCTTGCATCCCAAAACAGAATAAGGAGCACTACTTCCTTAGAATCCGTCAACTGACGGAGATAAAGGGAACTCACAACGATAACACAAAAATGAAAATTGAAAATAAGAAAGTATTGGTAACAGGTGGAGCCGGTTTTATCGGCTCCAACCTCGTTGACCGCTTGTTAGCCCAAAACAATATTGTGATTTGCCTGGATAACTTTGCCACCGGCAAACGGGAAAATTTGGCAAATGCACTCCAACATCCGGCATTTACCCTGATTGAAGGCGACATCCGCAATTACGAAGATTGCCAAAAAGCTGTAGAAGGCTGCCAATACGTATTGCATCAGGCAGCGCTCGGAAGTGTTCCGCGCTCCATAGCCGACCCAATGACCAGCACCGATGTAAATATCGGGGGCTTTGTAAAAATGCTACACGCTGCAAAAGAAGCGAATGTAAAGCGTTTTGTATATGCTGCCAGTTCTTCTACCTACGGCGATTCTAAAAAACTGCCTAAAATTGAAAACGAAATTGGTCGCCCTCTCTCACCCTATGCAATTACGAAATATGTTGATGAACTCTATGCCGACGTATTTGCCAAGACCTACGGTATGCAGTGCATTGGACTGCGTTATTTCAATGTTTTTGGTAAACGACAAACACCCGATGGAGCATATGCGGCCGTAATCCCGTTATGGGTAAAATCTCTTATTAAGCACGAATCTCCATACATTAATGGCGATGGCTCTTATTCGCGCGATTTCACCTATATTGAAAACGTAATACATGCCAACGAGCAAGCCATGCTACAAAGCACCGAAACCATTTACAAAAACCGCGAAACCTATTACAACGAAGATGTAGCCAAGAGAGAGAGACTCGATATTGACGCCACCCATTTCTCCGAAGTGTTTAATGTGGCTTTTGGCGGCAACACCAACCTCAACCAGCTTTTTAACACCTTGCGCAACAACCTGGCAAAGCACGACCCTAATATTGCAAAAGTAGACGTTATTTATCGCGATAAACGCCCAGGCGACATCCCTCATTCGCAAGCAAGTATTTTTAAAGCCCAAACAATACTCAACTATCAGCCAAAATATTCGGCCGAAGAAGGCTTTGCAAGGGCTTGTGAATGGTATTTTGAAAACATAAAAGCTTAATACTTGCCTTTGTTCGCCTCTATTCCAAAAGGAAAACCTGTTTTGGGCTACCAACCGGAATATTCTGTAAAAAAAGGGTTGGGAGAGGCTTGTGGGTGGTATATCCAACACCTGCAATAACCTTATTCACACTTAAATTAATTGTAGAATCTAAGCTTTTATAAAAAGTGAGTTTAAAAAAAGATTTAATAAAAGTAGGCTTTTCAAATTTTATTGTACTCATCTCAAGCCTTGTTAATAGTTTTATACTACCAACCATATTAACAATTAAAGGATATGCTGATTATAAAACCTATATATTATATGCAAGTTTTATTGGTTTCCTTCATTTTGGATTTGTCGATGGTATTAATGTTAAATACGGAGGAATTGATAAAAGAAACTTAAATATTAAAGAATTTGAGGACTATCATACCTTTTTTATTCTTTTCCAAATAATTATTGTTGGAATATTATCTGTGCTAAGCGTACTCATTAACAATAATTATTTATTTTTTATTTGTCTCGCAATAATTCCAATCAATATTCAATCATTCTTCCTGTTTTTCTATCAAGCCATTGGTGAATTCAGAATATATTCTTTAGTTACAATTATTGTCCCTTTGTGTAATACATTTATCACCTTAGCCTTACTCTTATTCAAAGTGATGAACTTCGAAGCATTTGTGTTCTCAAATATTGCAAGTTATTACATCTCTATGATAATTTTGGAAATAAGATTCTTTCGTGAAAAGAAGGTAAAACCTAGACAGTCTTCTAATAACATACCTCAATTTTTAACAGAAAAAATTAAAGTATTCATATCTGTTTTAAAAAACCACAAAAACATATTTATTTCAGGTTTTTTCATTATGCTTGGAACTGTTCTTTTTAATCTGTTTTTTAATACGGGACGTTGGATTACAAAAATATTTACAGATGATGAGAAATTCGCAATTTATTCTCTTAGCTTATCTCTAATTGGATTTATTGTAATTTTTGTATCTGCTGTAAACAAAACATTTTACCCTTACTTATACCGCAATAATAACTTGAAAGTACTAACCAAATTAAGAAGAATTCTATATATAACCAGTACTATTGCTCTTCCTTCATATTTTATCTTAAAATACATTATCCTAAATTATTTGCCTAAATACACAAGTGCCTTGCTCATTACGGCTATTGTTATTACTTCCATACCTGGAATTTTTATTATAAAATCAATCTATGCCAATTTATACAAAATAGAAAAAAAAGAGAGTGATTTTTTAACCGACACTATCATATACCTAGCAATTGGTTTTCTACTTAACATTAGCTCATTTTTATATTTCAAAACACTTACGTCAATTGCAATTGCTTCTGTTATTACTATATATATTTGGACTGTATTCCCCCTCTCTTTTAAGATCATTTCTGCAACTCAACGGTTCTATGAACTCTGTTATATTGTGGTAGTAATAGGCTCTTTTTTTACAATTTATTGGTTCGACTTACATTTTATTTATAGCTCTCTATTGTCATTCATATTCATTATAGGAATCAACTTCGTATTCTTCCGAGAACAATCTCTTTCGCTTTTAAAACGTAGTTTATGATTTATCTTTTAATACTCATATACTCTCTCACTCTTTCATTTGTTTATGATTTCGGCAACTTGAGAATTGGGAAAAAGATGAACCTACTGATAGTATTTATGGTATTGGTTAGTTTATCTGGATTTAGATATAGAATTGGAGGTGATTCTTACTTCTATATTAAGATGTATGAATACCTCCCAACTTTACCTGAGCTATCATCAATAGAATTAGGAGTTTCAAAACTACAACCCTTGTGGCTCTTATTAAATGCAATATCCAGAACAATATCTCCTGACTTTTTTGTTTTTCAATTACTTCATGCTTTAATTGTAAATTCTATAATTTTTTATTTCTTCAGAAAATATACTAAGTATGTATTTACCGCAGTTTTGTTATATTTCATTGGTTTTTATGGCTATTTCAATTTTGAAATATTGAGGGAGTCTCTTGCTATTTGCGTTTTTCTTTTATCATTGGAATTTTTTGTGAAAAAAAATGGTTGCGATACTACGTCCTTGTGTTTGTTGCGTTTGGATTTCATTATTCGGCTATATTATTATTTATACTTCCACTCTTAAAAAGGATTCCAATAAACTTTTTTAGCATTCTAATTATAATTGTCATTGGAGCTTTTTTAAATACGTTTTTTCTCTCTTTTATTAATTCATTATCTGGAAATAATGGATTTTTTATGTCTCTGGAAAATTATGGAGATTACAATTATACCATTTGGGGTTTAGTTGGTATTATTGTTCTATATGTGTTATACCCTTTTATTGTTATGAATGCGAGTACCAATTTTTTAAATATTAAAAACAGTTTGTATCCTTTCTTGCGTTTTTTTATATTAATAGGTGCCTTTTGTTCTCTTTTTTATATTTTTTTTAGATTTCGAAACTACTTTACACCTATCTTTTTTGTCTTTTTAACGGAAGTGGTACATAGTATTTTTAGAAATAAAAAAATTAAAGAGTTCAGAAAAATTATTTCGTTCTTAATACTTTTCTTTTTTGCGTTTATGCATTCGTATAAATATTTTTCTGACACTTCTGAAAAGGTAGATTCCAGTCGATGGTATAGCCTCTGGTATCCATATAATTCTATCTTCGATAAGGATACTGACCCAACAAGGGAAAGGTTATTTAACGAATTATAAACCTTTCCTAATAATTATTCAATTTAACATGCAACAAACTAATAATACAATTTATATAGCATATTCATGTGATGAGGCCTATATTCACCATACAGGAATATCTTTAATTTCATTATTTGAAAATAACAAAGGAATAAACTCCATTATTATTTATTTTATTGAAAAAGGTGTCAGGCAAGAATCAATAAATCAACTACAAACTATTTGTGACAAATATAAACGTAAGCTTGAAGTAATTCCTTTCAGCAGCATTTGTAATGATTTACATCCTAGCGATACAGGGAGACACATAGAAACCATCTATTCAAAGCTTTTTTTCTCCAGAATTAGCAACATTGATAAGATGTTGTACATTGACAGCGACACTATCATAAATGGCTCTATTCATGAACTCTGGTCTATTGACCTCTCAAATTATTGTGTTGCAGGTGTTGAAACATACACTGTAAAATCGAAAGAAAGATTAAATCTATTACCAGAAGATAATTTCATTAATGATGGTATTGTATTATTAAATTTAGAAAAACTTAGAAAAAATCGTTATGACCTTAAATTTTTAGATTTCATCAATATGTTTAATGGTAATCCTCCATTGTTATCGGAAGGCACCATAAATTTCGTATGCAAAGGCTCCATACTTTCGTTGCATCCAAAGTTTAATTTAATGAGTGGATTAATATCAATTCCAAATACAAATTATACTAAAAATAAATATTTATCAAATTATTACTCCGATGAGATAATTGATGAGGCTATAAAAAGCCCCGTCATCATACATTACTTATCAGCTTTTTATAATCGCCCCTGGGACAAAAACTGTACTCATCCGTTGAAAAATAGATACTTATTTTATAAATCACTTTCTCCTTGGAGAAACATACCACTTACGAATAAGAAACTTACTTTAAGACTACGTTTTATCAAATACTTGCAAAATATGCTACCCGAAAGGTTCTTTTTATCTTTAAGATATATTTCTATACTATTAAAAAATAAATTTAATGTCCGTAATTAGTCACAACCAGAACCTCTCCCTGAACTTGTTGTAGGGTCTTTCCTGCAAATAGCTAATTAGTAAATGTGAGAGATGCTGAAACAAGTTCAGCATGACGTGTTAAACATTAATTATGACATAGAACGGATAATCAAAAAGGTTATTTGTTTATATAAAAAACCAACATATGAGAATAGCCATTCATCAAAACAAAGAAATATTTAATCATTCAACATCTTGGGAAACAGAATGGATAAATTACTGCGATGAAAAAAATATTGATTATGAAATAATCGATTGTTTTTCAATAAACATTATAGAGAAACTAAGGGATTTTGATCTTTTACTTTGGCATATACAGAATTATGTATTGCAGGATATGTTATTTGCAAGAAGTATTCTTCAGAGTGCAAAACAAATGGGCCTTAAAGTATTTCCGGATTATAATACCTCATGGCATTTTGATGACAAAGTTGCCCAAATGTTTTTATTACAGTCAATCAAAGCACCTATTCCCAATCACTGGTTTTTTGCAACAAAAGAATCATGTAAAAAATGGATAAATTCGGAAGCAGATTTTCCTGTTATAGCAAAACTAAAATGCGGAGCAGGTTCGAATAACGTTAAACTTCTTCGCACCAAATCTGAAGCGTTGATGTATGCGACTAAAATGTTTAATGGAGGATTGTCATCCTCTCCCAGTATTCTTTTTAAAGCTTCGTCAAATTATAAATCCGCACCTGATTGGTCTACAATAAAAAGAGAATTAAAAGAATCCCCGATTTTATTCAGACCTATTCCAGAGCCAAACGAATGCCGAAAGAAAAAGATTATTGTAGCTTTCAGGAATTTATACCAAATGCAGGCTACGATTTAAAAATTTATGTTATTGGTGATAAAATAAGCTTTTTGGCCAGACACACTCGCAAAGGAGATTTCAGAGCTTCAGGGGGAGGCAACCTCTCATACGATAAATCATTGGTTCCCAAAAATGTATTAGAATCGGCATTTGAAACATCAGACAAACTAAAGCTACAATGCATTGGTTTTGACTATGTAGTTGATAAAAGCACAAAAAAGGGTAAAATTATAGAAATGAGCTTTGGTTTTGCACATCAGGCACTAATAGGTGCTAACGGTTATTGGGATAGGGATTTACAATGGCACAACGAACCAGTTAATGCCCCTCATGAAATTATTAAAAATCTACTCAAAAAATAAATAATGAAAATTGCATTTTTAGGAGATATAGCCCTAATTGGCAAATACGATTTAACTCAAAATCCAAATGCAAAATCAGCTCTTAAAGATATTGCAGAAGTATTAAAAGATTATGATTTTGTTATTGGAAATTTAGAATCACCGTTAACCGACAAGGAAAGCACAATGGTTTGTAAATCAATGCATTTACGTTCACCGTCAATTAATATTAATTTACTCAAATATTTAAACATCAACATCGTTTCTTTAGCGAATAACCATACTTACGATTTTGGAAGAAAAGGAATTGAAGATACCGTAAAGATATTGACTTCTAATGGAATTGATTATTTTGGAATTGACAATAAATCAATTGATATAAACAATGCTGTAATACGAGGGTTTGTTTGCTATTCTACAAATGCTATTGGCTACAATTCAACATCTAAAAACAAAGGCGTTAATACTTTAGATTACAAGGAAGTTATAAAACAGGTTGAAGAAGATAAAGCTGCCGGTAAAACAAGTATTTTATCCATACATTGGGGCGATGAACATACGAATTATCCTAGACACGAGCATATTAAATTTTCTCATTTGCTGGCAAAAAAAAACGATATTATAATTAGCGGTCATCATCCTCATGTAATTCAGGGAGTCGAAAAAATAAATAATTCACTAATTGCTTACAGTCAGGGTAATTTCTGTTTTGACGATTGCGAGGCGATTTCAGGAACGGGTATGAAACTTACCCAAAACGATGAAAACAGAGAATCATTTATTTTTGATGTTTCAATTGATGAAAATAGAATTATTAACTACAAAACAATTGGCATTAAAGAAATAAACAATCAAATAAAAGTTGCCTCAATAGATTCCAAACTCACAAATTTATCTAATGAAATTAAAAACATAAAAGACCCAATCAGCTACCAAAACAAAAGAGTTTCTCAATTTTCGGATAAAGATTTCAGAGAAAAGAAATTTGGAAAAAAAACATTTGGTTGGTATGTTAAAAGATTAAACTACTACGCTATTGGTGCTTATTTAATTGGAAAAATAAATAAATACAAATACACAAAACAATTCTCCAAATTTCTTTAAGTATGCAAAAGAAAATACTTTATGTAGGAAATTTTTCGTTCCCTAACGGGAATGCCTCAGGTGCCAGGGTATTAGGCAATGGCTATCTTTTCCGTGAATTAGGCTACAAAACTTTTTTTATTGGATTAGATAAACAATTAAATGAAAATTCAAATCTTCCGGAAACCAGGAATGAATTCGAGGGGTTTGCATATTATAACTTACCATATCCCAAGGGTGTAAGAGGTTGGATTGCATACAAACAAAGATACATTGAGGTTGCAAAATTGATTAAAGACTTAAACATTGATATAATTATATTATACGGCAGCCCCACAATATCATTATTTGGTTCACTACTAAAATCGTTTGCAAAAAAAATAACATTAAAATATTGACAGATGTTGTTGATTGGTTAGCTATCGGTTCTGGAGGCCTTATATTTCGCATTGTAAAATATTTTGACACGAATTATCAAAAACGATATCTAAATAATCAGGTAGATGGGGTGATAACTATCAGCTCTTATCTCCAAAAGTATTACAAAAAAGAGTTGACAATACGATAATTATCCCGCCGCTGGTAAACACTCTTCATTTTAACCAACTCTATAATAACATTTCAACACATAAAACACAAAATTATTTATGTAGGCGAACCATTTCCAATAAACGCGACTAATGTAAACCCAAATCTTTTAAAGACAGATTAGATAAGGTAATTGATACGCTGTATAAGCTTAAAGAACATGATTTCATTTTTGATGTCTATGGATTAACTTATGACCAATATATTACTGTCGTTGATTATCAAAAAGATAAATTAAATGAACTAAAAGATAAAGTGATATTTCATGGTCCAATCGAAAATAGAATTGCACGTCAGAAAATTGCCCAGTCTGATTATTCAATTTTATTTAGGGATATAAATAAAATGACCAAAGCAGGTTTTCCAACAAAAGTTGTTGAGTCTATTTCATGCGGAACACCTGTAATAACAAACAATACCAGCGACCTACAAAATTATATTTTTGAAGGGGAAAATGGATTTGTTGTTGATTTATCAAAACCAGATTTACATCTGCATAAAATGAATGAAATTTTAAAAATGGATACAATGGCTATTAATAAAATGAAGCAAAACTGTGCTAAATCCGAACTTTTTTCCTATCAAAACTTCAAAGATAAAACAGAACGTTTTCTTCAAAAAATATAAACTTGTTGAAGGCAAACAGCAAATATCGTATCCTATTGTAATGAGAATTGTTATTTCGATCAATACGGCCTGGAACATTTATAATTTCCGGCTTGGGTTAATTAAAGTTTTATTGGCTGATGGTCATGAAGTTTATGCTGTGTCTCCCCAGGATAAATATGTAAAAAAACTTGAAACGCATGGGATTAAACACTTTAAAGTCAATATAAATCATAAAGGAACCAACCCTTTCGAGGATATAAAACTGGTCAAAGCATATAAGAGAATCTTCTTAAAAATACAGCCTGATATAATTCTCAGTTATACAATAAAGCCGAATATATATGGAAATCTGGCCGCCCAAAAAGTTGGTGTTCCGGTAATAAACAATGTGAGTGGCTTAGGTACTTTATTTATAAAAAATAGTTTTGCTTCAATAGTTGGTAAATTTTTGTACCACTATTCTTTTAAAAACAGTAACTGGGTATTTTTCCAAAATAATACCGATAAAGAGCTTTTCATACAAGCAAAACTGGTAAAAGGTGATAAGGTTTCGGTTTTGCCCGGGTCCGGTGTAAATACACAAAAGTTTTCAATAAAAAGAAAAAGTAATTCCGGTAAACGTTTTTTATTTGTAGGTCGTCTGCTAAAAGACAAAGGTATTATTGAATATTTGAAAGCTTCACAAAATCTCTCAAAAAAATATCCAAACGTAAATTTTACAATGGTTGGCGAACTGGGTTACGCCAATAAAACAGCAATAACAGAAATAGAGTTAAAAAACTGGGTAAAAAATAAGCAAATAAAATATTTGGGTAAACAAGATGATATGGTTAAGGTTCTGGCTGAAACAGATGTTATGGTTTTACCTTCATACAGGGAAGGCTTATCAAAATCATTAATTGAAGCAGCAGCAATGAATCTTCCAATTGTAACAACTGATGTACCAGGTTGTCGAGAAGTTGTGGAACATGGTACGAATGGATTTCTCTGTCAGGTAAAAAACGCTGACGACCTCCAAAACAAAATGGAAACAATGATAAACTTATCTCAGGAAGAAAGATTAAAAATGGGAGAAGAAGGTAGAAGAATAGCTGAAAATAAATATTCGGAAGAAATTGTTATTAAATTATATAAAGACAAAATAAATGAACTTATTTCATGATCAAATAAAAAACCACATAAATCATGTTTAAAAACAAAACACTCTTAATCACAGGTGGTACAGGCTCTTTCGGCAACGCCGTACTTAACCGCTTCCTTGATACCGATATCAAAGAAATCCGTATTTTCAGTCGCGACGAGAAAAAACAGGACGATATGCGTCATCGCCTGAATAATCCCAAAGTAAAATTTTACATTGGCGATGTCAGAGATAAAAGAAGTGTAGATGGGGCTATGATGGGAGTGGATTACATATTCCATGCTGCGGCACTCAAACAAGTCCCCTCGTGCGAGTTTTTCCCAACGCAAGCGGTACGCACCAATGTTTTTGGTACCGAAAACGTCTTGGATTCGGCCATCCAGCATGTGGTAAAAAACGTGGTGGTGCTGAGTACCGACAAAGCCGCCTACCCCATTAATGCCATGGGTATCAGCAAAGCCATGATGGAAAAAGTGGCCATAGCCAAAGGCCGTGCTTTAGGGAAAGACGCGGCCACGACCATTTGCTGCACACGTTACGGCAACGTAATGGCCAGCCGGGGTTCTGTTATTCCTTTATGGGTGAAACAAATCAAAGAAGGTAACGATATTACCATTACAGACCCCAACATGACTCGTTTTATGATGACGCTGGAAGATGCAGTTGATTTGGTATTATATGCCTTCCAGAATGGTGAAAACGGAGATCTGTTTGTGCAAAAAGCACCGGCTGCTACCTTGGATGTATTGGCTGAAGCATTAAAAGGGCTGTATAAAAAGGATACTACGGTTCGTGTAATTGGCACCCGCCACGGAGAAAAATTGTACGAAACACTGGTTACCCGCGAAGAGATGGCCAAACATGTGGATCGGGGCAATTATTTCCGTATCCCTTGCGATGATCGCGACTTGAACTACGACAAATATTTTGAAGAAGGGGAAGAAAAAATTTCCAAACTGGAAGACTACCACTCGCACAACACCCGTCGCCTCGATATTAAAGGTATGCAGGAATTGTTGTTAAAATTGCCTTTAGTCCGCAAAGATGTATTGGGCGAAGAGGGTTTTCAATACCCGGATTAGCAACTACACCTTACAGTACATGGTACTTTAAGAATACTATTAAAACTGAACCTCATGCAAATGCGTTCAGACGCTAATCACCTAAAATAGAAATTAGATGTCAAAAATAAAAATAGGAATTACCGGACAAGCCGGATTTGTAGGAACACATCTTTACAACACACTAGGCTTGTACCCTGATAAATATGAACGAATACCTTTTGAAGACGATTTTTTTAAGTCAGAAGAATCCTTACAGCAGTTTGTAAAGCAGTGCGACGCAATTGTGCACCTGGCCGCCATGAACCGCCATAAGGATCCGGAGGTCATTTATCAAACCAATATTAAGTTGGTCAACCAGCTGATTGAAGCTTGCGAAGCTACTCAATCTGCTCCGCATATCCTTTTTTCTTCCTCCACCCAGGAAGAACGCGATAACCTTTACGGTAAATCAAAACAAGAAGGACGTGAATTGCTTGAAAAGTGGGCAGAAAATAACAATGCCCGATTTACAGGTCTGGTAATACCCAATGTGTTTGGTCCATTTGGTCAGCCCTATTACAACTCGGTGGTTGCAACCTTCTGTCATCAGCTAACCCACAACGAAAATCCGACCATTCAAACTGATGGCGAAATCAATTTAATTTATGTTGCTGAATTGGTTGCCGAAATAACAGGCCAAATTGAAAGGCCGGTAACCGATGCCCAATCTCCGGTAACCAAATATTTTGTTCCCAACACCTCACAGATAAAAGTTTCAGCCCTGCTCGACAAGCTCAGTGAATTTAAAAAGAATTACTTTGAAAAAGGAATAATTCCGAACCTTGACGAACCGTTCGAACGTAACCTTTTTAATACATTTTTGTGCTACATCGACCACAAAAACTTTTTTCCGTTCAAACTTAAGTTAAATACTGATGACAGAGGTTCATTCATTGAAACCGTAAAACTAAACAGTGGAGGGCAGGTATCGTTTTCAACTACTGTGCCCGGCATTACGCGTGGTAATCATTTTCACACCCGTAAAGCAGAGCGTTTTGCCGTCATTAAGGGAAAAGCCAAAATTGAACTACGAAAAATAGGAACCGGCGAAGTCTATACCTTCGAATTGGATGGCAGTCAGCCTTCTTTCGTGGATATGCCCATCTGGTTTACCCATAATATTACCAACATCGGTGAAGAAGAATTGTATACCATTTTCTGGATAAACGAACATTATAATCCGGAAGATGGCGATACTTATTTCGAAGAAGTTTAAATTTTTAGTCAGTATTACCAGCCTTAAATCCTTAAAAGTATAACAATAAAACTCTGCGCAAATCCGCAAAATCAGCGTCATCTGCGTTCCATTAACATATCATGAAAAAGCTAAAAGTACTAACTGTAGTGGGTACACGTCCCGAAATAATCCGATTATCGGAAGTACTAAAAAAGTTAGATCAATCTGAAGCCATCCAACATATTTTAGTTCACACCGGTCAGAATTACGACTACGAGCTAAACGAAGTATTCTTTAACGACCTGGGATTACGAAAGCCTGACCACTTTCTAAATGCCGCAGGAGGAAATGCCACAACCACGGCGGGAAAAATATTAATTAACATTGATCCTGTTTTGGAAGAGGAAAAACCCGATGCATTTTTGGTATTGGGCGACACCAATTCTTGTTTATGTGCCATAGCAGCCAAAAAGCGAAAAGTCCCTATTTTCCATATGGAAGCAGGCAACAGGTGCTTCGATCAGCGTGTCCCGGAAGAAACCAACCGTAGAATTGTTGACCATATATCCGACATTAACCTGACCTATAGCTCCATTGCCAGGGAATATTTATTACGAGAGGGACTGCCGGCCGATCGTGTAATAAAAACCGGAAGCCCGATGTTTGAAGTGCTACAGGCGAATCGGAAACAGATTGATGAATCGGATGTTTTATCAAAATTAAAACTGGAAAAGGGCAACTACTTCGTGGTTTCAGCTCACCGTGAGGAAAATATTAATTCCACGAACTTTGATAAACTGGTACTCACCCTAAATAGGGTTGCGGAGAAATATCAGTTCCCAATAATTGTTTCCACCCATCCACGTACCCGGAATAAAATAAATGAAAAGGGAACAGAATTTAATTCGCTTATTCAATTAATGAAACCACTGGGTTTTCACGATTACAATCACCTGCAAAAAAATGCCTTTGCGGTACTGTCCGACAGCGGCACGATCTCAGAAGAATCTTCCATAATGAATTTCAGAGCATTAAATATACGCGAAGCCCATGAAAGACCGGAAGCCATGGAAGAAGCATCGGTAATGATGGTAGGCTTAAATCCTGAACGCATTTTACAAGGCCTGGTTCAATTGCAATACCAGCATGTTGACGAAGAAAGAAATTTCAGACCAGTATATGATTATTCTATGCCAAATGTTTCTGATAAGGTTGTAAGAATAATATTGGCTTATACGGACTATATCAATCAAAACGTATGGAGGAAATAATTTACAATGAATAATAAACAACCACTTTTAATTAGGGGGGGATTATATTCCGATGAACGAGGAGAGCTTTCGTATGTCAACGATTTCGATTTGACCAATGTAAAACGGTTCTACGTAATCAAACATCCCGATAAACGTGTTGTTCGTGCCTGGCAAGGCCATCAGCAAGAACACAAATATTTTAAATGTTTAAAAGGCAGCTTTGTGGTGGCCTGGGTTGAGATTGATAATTTTAAAAATCCTTCTGTCAAGCTTAACGCTCAATATGAAATACTAAAAGCATCTGAAAACAACGTATTATCAGTTCCTCCTGGTAATGCCAACGGTTTAAAAGCGCTGGAGCCTGGCTCACAAATCATAGTATTTTCTGATTACGCGCTTAATGAATCATTGGACGATAAAATCCGCTTTGAAAAAGACCTTTGGCTGGACTGGAGTCAATTTTAAAACTCCATGCTTCTCTCACTTGTGCACATGTGTAATGGATGCCGCACCGCTGACGCAGATCTGCGATTCGTGTCTCTTTTGGAACAAAAGAACAAATCAACGATGAATACGGCTGTATCGTTACGGCGCATGCAAGCTATAAGTCCGAACCGCCGCTGCCGCGCGAATCCCTTCGCGTGGTGATTGAACAAACAACATCCTTTCGTGTGGTTTAGCCGCCGCTGCCGCGCGAATCCCTTCGCGTGGTTTAGCAAAAGGCTAAGATCTTCTTAGAGTTATTGTACTATTACAATCCCGAAATAAAAAACGATATGAGCCGTAACTATAAATTCCATAATCCCGATGGTGTATATTTTGTCAGCTTTGCAGTTGTCAACTGGTTGGATGTTTTTATCAGGAATGAATACAAGAATATTATACTCGATAGTTTAAGCTTTTGTCAGAGAAACAAAGGCATGGAAATATTTGCATGGTGTATAATGCCTAGTCATGTGCATTTAGTTTTCAGGAGTGATAAAGATGAAGTTAAGCCAGAACAGTTACTAGGAGACTTCAAGCGGTTTACAAGTAATGCAATAATAAAAGCAATAAAAGAAAACCCACGAGAAAGCCGAAAAGAAATTTTGCTTGAACATTTTCAAAAAGCTGGGGCACTGACATCAAATGTAAGTAAGAATCAATTCTGGAGACATGACAATAGGCCGATTGAATTATGGAGCAATAAAGTGATCGATGAAAAAATTAACTACATTCACCAAAATCCAGTAGAAGAAGGATTAGTTTTTCGAGCAGAAGATTATATGTATAGTAGCGCGATAGATTATGCCGGAGAAAAAGGATTATTAAAGAATATAATTGTAGTTAAATAACTACAAACCACGCGAAAGGATTCGCGCGGCAGCGGGGGAAGTTCAATCGACAAAACATCGACGACCTTTAAAACTTATATATTTTGAAGGATGCCTCTCTCAAAAAGACGCACTAAAACAAGAAAAATACTTAAAATCATATTATGGTAAGATGTTTTTAGGGAATCGCCTCAAATCTTATTTCATAGGACGAGAAAACAATTTAGACAATAAACCAGAAGACAATCGATAATGAAAAAAATATTAATCACCGGAGGAGCAGGTTTCACCCTGTGAAATAAATTCAAATGAAAGGGTTCTATTACACCTATATTCTTTACAGTGAAAAAGATGGTCAGAATTATGCTGGCTATACACATGATTTGAATTTAAGATTTGAGCTGCACTGTAAAGGAAATGTGCCTTCAACAAAATATAGAAGACCATTAAAGTTGATCTATTTTGAAGCTTGTCTTTCTAAAGAAGATGCCTTAAAACGAGAAAAATATTTTAAAACACACTATGGTAAGATGTTCTTAAAGAACAGGCTCAAATCTTATTTCACAGGATTTCAACCAGAAACAAAATAATTCCTCAGCAAAGAAACATATGAAAAAAAAGATACTCATAACTGGTGGTGCAGGGTTCATCGGCTCCCACGTAGTTCGTTTATTCGTAAACAACTACCCCAACTATGAAATTGTCAATCTTGATAAACTAACGTATGCCGGAAACCTGGCCAACCTGGCAGATGTAGAAGACAAACCCAATTACCGTTTTATAAAAGGTGATATTGTGGATGCGGCTTTTATACAAGAACTTTTTGAAACCGAACAGTTTGATGGTGTTATCCATCTTGCAGCTGAGAGTCATGTGGATCGTTCCATTGCCAACCCAACCGAATTTGTATTTACCAATGTAATCGGGACGGTAAACCTGCTAAATGCAGCTAAACACATTTGGAAGGACAATAGGGAAGGCAAACGCTTTTACCATATCTCTACCGATGAAGTATACGGATCGTTGGGAAAAGAAGGCTTTTTCACCGAAGAGACCGGCTATGACCCGCATAGCCCCTACTCCGCATCAAAAGCCAGTTCCGATCATTTTGTCCGGGCCTACAACGATACCTTTGGTTTACCAACGGTGATTTCCAACTGCTCGAACAACTATGGTTCGTTCCAGTTCCCGGAAAAGCTGATTCCACTATTTATTAATAACATCCGCAACAACAAAGCGCTGCCGGTTTATGGCAAAGGCGAAAACGTGCGCGACTGGCTGTGGGTGGTAGATCATGCCCGTGCCATTGATGTCATCTTCCATAAAGGCGAATTGGGCGAAACCTATAACATCGGAGGTTTTAACGAGTGGACCAACATCGACCTGATTAAAGTGATCTGCAAAAAAATGGATAAAAAGCTGGGGCGCGAAGCAGGCACATCAGAAAAACTAATCACCTACGTAAAAGACCGCGCCGGCCACGATCTGCGTTACGCCATCGATGCTACCAAAATTAAAAACGAATTGGGATGGGAACCTTCACTTCAATTCGAAGAAGGTATTGAAAAGACTATTGACTGGTATCTGGCAAATGAAGAGTGGATGAATAATGTAACTTCGGGGGATTATCTAAAATACTACGAAGCCCAATACCAGGAACGATAAATAAACTGTGAATTTCCCCTCCTTCCAGGAGGGGTGGCAGTGTAAGTAAATATAATTTTGAAATAAATTAGTTGCCAACGCTGACGGGGTGGTGTCTATGATATGCAAATTGACCACCTCACCAACTTCGTTGGTTCCCTCCTCCTCAAAAAGGAGGAGAAACATTCTTATTCCAAATCAACTCACAATATCAATACTAAAAGTCTAACTATATGAAAGGAATAATTCTAGCCGGAGGTTCCGGTTCACGCCTACACCCCATTACCCTGGGAACTTCAAAACAGTTGTTACCGGTTTACGATAAACCCATGATCTATTACCCGCTGTCGGTACTCATGCTGGCAGGGATTAAAGATATTCTGATCATCACCACGCCGGATGACCAAAGCAACTTCATGAAGCTTTTGGGCGATGGCAGTCAATGGGGCATTAATTTGCAATACACCATACAACCTTCACCCGATGGATTGGCACAGGCCTTTATTCTGGGAAAGGAATTTATTGGCGATGATAATGTATGCCTGGTATTGGGCGATAATATTTTCTATGGCCATGGATTTACTTCGCTGTTAAAAAATGCAGTAACTGCGGTGGAAGAGGAAGGTAAAGCCTCTGTATTTGGTTACTACGTAAACGATCCGGAACGTTACGGGGTATGCACTTTCGATGGAGCCGGTAATGTTACCACCATCGAAGAAAAACCCGAACAGCCCAAATCAAATTATGCAGTAGTTGGTTTGTATTTTTATACCAATTCGGTTGTTCAGGTAGCCGAAACCATTCAACCTTCTGCCCGGGGCGAACTGGAGATCACCACGGTAAACCAGGAATACCTTACACGCAACGAATTAAAAGTGGAACTGATGGGCCGGGGTTATGCCTGGCTCGATACCGGCACTCACGAATCGCTGATGGAAGCCAGTTCGTTTATTGAAACCATTGAAAAACGTACAGGTTTAAAGGTGGCCTGTCTGGAAGAAATTGCCTACCAACGCGGCTGGATCACCAAAGAACAATTAATAGCTCAAGGTGAAAATTTAGCCAAAAACCAATATGGGCAGTATTTGTTGAGTTTGGTAAAATAAACACGATTTTAAAGTTTCCCCTCCTTCGAGGAGGGGGGTACCGCGTTTACTGCGGTGGGGTGGTATACAAAAGTTTGTGAAATTAACGTTAATCAAAAAAATGGAGCTCCACAACCGCAAGTTCTATAAACCAATTCCAAAACATTTACGCAATAATTCAACAGCCGCTGAAGCTACTTTATGGCAAATGCTAAAGAAACGTCAGCTAAATGGATACAAATTCAGAAGACAACATTCTATTGGAAACTACATAGTTGATTTCTTTTGTTACGAACTAATACTCGCGATCGAATTAGACGGCGAGGTTCATGCCGATTTGAATAGTATTGCACGAGATAGTGAAAGGGATGAGCAATTGAATAATCTGGGAGTTACAGTTTTACATTATGAAAACCGTTGGGTATATGAGTACCCTGAGATTATAAAACAGGATATTATTGATTTTGGTGAGAAAAAGAGTTAAAATGAAACGAGCATGTAAAAAATTACGTCCAAGAGGAATAGTAAAATACTTGCGAGTTCCATCCGTCAGCTGACGGACTGCTAAAAACAAACAATTTTAATAGTATGAAAGCAACCACCTCACCAACTTCGTTGGTCCCCTCCTCCTGACCAGGAGGAGAAACGTTCTCAGAAAATCACATATAAAAACATGCAAGTAATAAATACAACAATCCCCGAAGTACTCATCTTCGAACCAAAAGTCTTTGGTGACAACAGAGGGTACTTTATGGAGTCCTTCCGGCAAAAAGTAATAGAAGAACATATTGGTCAGGTGAACTTCGTACAAGACAACGAATCTTTTTCGCAATACGGGGTTTTAAGGGGATTACATTTCCAGCGTCCGCCACATACCCAGGGAAAACTGGTTCGTGTACTGCAGGGAGAGGTATTGGATGTTGCTGTGGATATCCGCTTGAATTCGCCTACATACGGGCAACATGTTCCAGTGAGGCTTTCAGCAGATAACAAACGTCAGCTTTGGATTCCCCGTGGATTTGCCCATGGTTTTGCCGTACTTAGCCCAACGGCGCTTTTTAGTTACAAATGCGACAACTATTATGCGCCGGAATTCGATGGAGGTTTAATGTGGAATGACCCTGCAATTGGCATCGACTGGCAAATACCGGACAAAGACATTCAGTTATCAGAAAAAGATACACAACATCCCTTGATAAAAGATATCAGTGATTTTGAATATGCCGTATTTTCGAGAGAAAATGTTTACCGATAAACTCACTGCTTCACTCGCTGGCGCACATTTGTAATGTGTGCCTCAGCCTAAAAGGCTGACATATATATGTACCATAGTAGAGCAATTAATTCTGCCGGAGAAAATGGCCTGTTGCATGTAAGGGTGATAAGATACTATTGTTTTCAGCAATGGCACGGATTGCAAATTAGGAGTGTTCGGAAGATTTTTTCTTGAAACTCAAGTGGTTTCAACATTTTTTTGATGTTGACCTTAATAACTTACTGGAATTTTGGGGTATAGCTTAAATTTTCAAATTTATTTTTGCCCTGTCACGAAGATTCATAGAATTGACAGGCAAACAATCAAAAATATCGATTACTGAACTGTTGTCATTGCTTCCAGATGAGGAACTCAATAAGATTGCCAGACGGACAAAGGTTAATTACTACGTAAAAGTATTAGATGGTAAAAGCATTTTTTGTTTAATACTTTATGCTTTGGTAGAATGTCAACGTAATAGCTTGCGTACAATGGAAGATATTTTTAATAGTGCCCAATTCAAATTTCTGTTTAACCTTGATACTACTCAAACTATTCGTCACAGTTCAATATCAGAGAGACTTAGTGTAATAAATATTGAGTTTTTCCAGCAAGCTTACGAATTAACTTACAACTATTTTAGTACTTATTACAGCCGTTTGCAGCGAGAACAGGTACGTTTGATACGAGTTGATTCTTCGATGGTTGCCGAAGCAGCTAACAAACTTATAGAAGGCATGAACGTGGGGTGCAAAAAGGATGGAAAGAAACAAATAAAATTTACCGTGGCATTTGATGGAGATTTGCCATGCATGACAAAAATATTTACAAACAGAAAGTGTCTTAGTGAAGACACAACTATTCCTCAGGTAGTATTTGATTATGCCAGGAAGGATAAAAGTGCCATTTTTACATTTGACCGTGGAGTCGGTAAACGAGAAACATTCTGCAGGCTTTCACAACAGGGAACTTCTTTTGTGACAAGAATTAATCCCAAGGCAAAATATAAGCTGGTTCGCGAATTAGAAAATGGAAACAACAGACTTGTTGGCTCTCTTGAATTAATCAAAGAACTAGAGGTTCAACTACCTAAAAACAGGAAAGAGCATTGGGTTTTCCCTGAAGAGACTTTTAGGTTAACAATTACGCGGCATCCGGAAGACGGTACAGAATATTGGTTTCTGACCAACTTATTTGAAATTGGCGTTGAAGAGGTTCTGCAATATTACAAGAAACGTTGGGACATTGAAGTCTTTTTCAGGTTTCTGAAACAAGAATTAAATTTTAGCCACATCACCTCAACCAATCCTAACGGGATAGCAGTAATGATGTATATGACCATGATTACCGCAATGATGGTGTTGATATATAAAAAACTCAACAATATTGGCTACAAAACAGCTGTTAGAAGAATCTCGTTAGAACTTAATGAGTTAATTATAAAAATGATAGTAAAGCACTGTGGTGGAGATCCGAGTTTAGTTTTTCGCTGAATTAGGCTTTTTGAAAATCGTGTGCCTTATGGATTCTTCCGAACACTCCTAATTGCAAATCCGTGCCAGCGAAGTTGCTTTTGAAGGGAAAAAGGTTTTTCCTGGCACAAGCAACCTTCAAGTGTTTACAAAACTTTGAAGGTTTAAAAACAAAAAGGGGCAACGCCCCGACAAATAACAGCGTAGTCCGTAAGGGCTACAATTAAATCATTACCAAATCATCACTGCTTCCGCTCTTGATGGCGCACATTTGTAATGTGTCCTTTTTGCTCACCTAAGAACAACAGCAAACTTTGGAAAAAGTCTCTTAAACAATCAACAGTAAGCAATAAGGTTAATAAGGTTATTTACGATGATGATTGCCACCAACTACTAAGGTTACTTTTGGAGGGAATAAGGTTTTTCCTGGCACAAACCAACCTTCAGGCGTTTCTAAAACCTTGAAGGTTTAAAAATAAAAAGGGGCAAATACATATAACCACAGTAGCTAAATAACAATTAGAATAATAATGTTTAACTTTGGTAATAATTTCAAGAATATGAAACGACCATGACGAAGATTAGCCACAAACAAGTATAATTAAAATCATGGGAGTTCCATCGAATACGAACGAAATAAACAATTTTAATGAGATGAAAACCCGGCAACAATATTGTAAATTATTACTCGATTTTAAACAAAATAGAGGACAGGCCTATGGCATCTTAAAATTGGGTATTTTTGGGTCGGTGGCCAGAAAAGAACAGCATAAAAATAGCGACATTGACATCTATTACGAAGGCGCTGTTTTAAGTTTACTACAAACAGCTGCACTAAAAGAAGAGCTTGAAAAATTACTTGAGACCAGTGTAGATATAGTCCGTTTTCGAAAATCGATGAACAAACTATTAAAAAAAAGAATAGAAAAAGAAGGACTTTATGTGGGATAAGGAACTGGTTAACGACCTCATAGAATTAATTATCGAGAATCTGGATACCGTAAAAGACAGAACCAAAGATATTTATTGCGCAGATGATTTTTCTTCAAACGAACAAGGGATGATTCTGCTTGACAGTACCTGTATGAAACTTGCCGCAATTGGGGAAAGCATAAAAAGTCTGGACAAAATATCGAACAAGCAATTACTATCTAACTACCCCGAAGTTCCCTGGAAACAAGTTATGGGAATGCGCGATATAATAGTACACCACTATTTTGATATTGATGCCGAAGTAATTCTAAAAACCATAAAGGAAGATGTTCCTTTTTTAATAAAAACACTCAGAAAAATCTATAAAGAATTAGAATAATTCCACCCCGCTGCCGCACCCCAAAAGTTTCGGGGCTTTCGAGTGATTTAGCCACATAGCCAACAATATTGCAATGCAACCAACAAACCTTCAAGCGTTTACAAAACCTTGAAGCGTTTAAAAGACACAACCAGCTCCGCAAAAAAACACAAAAGCAGGGTAAAAAAAGTAGATTTAAGTGTTTTCGAGAACAAAAATAAACCGGTGCAGCTGAGAAAATAAAAAACAGCGGTGATGACGAAAGTCCCCTGCAGCTGAAAAAATTATTTCCTGCTGAGGTGAAAAAATCATCAGCGCAGAAGATTTTCTTTTGTTCTAGCAGAAAACCAAAAAAAAGTGAAAAATAAGCGTAGAAAAAGAGTTAAAACAAAGTTTAGATTATTATTGGGGGAAGATATGTTGTAAAGTATTGTTTAAAGTCTCGGAGTTTTGTAGCTTGCCCCTGTTTACTGGAAGTAAAACAACAAAGGCCCGGCAGGTGCTGGAACACGCTGCCGAACCCGATGGGCTTAAGAATTAGCTTGCAATGGTGTAGTCTAACATCCGCAATTTTTTCTTAAGCTCTTTTGTTGGGCGATACTGGATCTTTGCACCACGAACCATCGTTACCGAAAGATCGTCAACACTATCCACGCCTTCGCTGCTAACAGCGGCACAAAAGCTTCCCAGTTCACCCAGGGCAACAATGTCGCCATTTAACAACTGTTCAGGAATAATGTCCATAAGTGCAACCAAAACCCCGTGTACATCTGATCGCCTGAGCGAACAACGCTGAGATACCTTAGTAGCCAGGGCATCAATTTCAACTCGCTCCTCATGAACTAAAGAAGCATAAAACTTAGGATCCTCTTCCGGAGCCTGTGGATTCCGCTTGGGAATCCCTTTCAATTTTGCCATTTAATTATAATTTAAATTAATACTAAGACCGGATAATGGCTAATCCAATCCGTTAATTATCACGTTATAAGCACTTGACTTACAATACAAAAATACCCACAATAAACAACTTTTAACAATTATTTAACAAAATTCTATTAACGATAATGCGTGTTTTATTCACATCTTATAAAAAAACAACACGATTCCACAAATAGCCAAACACTTGTTATACAGGCATTACAAATCAAACTTTAACTAAAAACCAGCAGCTTATTCACAAGTAATAACTTATCCACAATTGACTGTGAGTCCTAAAACCCGCTGATGGCAAGGGTTTCCCTGCTTCCGCGCAAATCCTTTCACTTGTTGATAAAACAGGCCAGCATAGCTATAAGTCCCCGCTGCCGCGCGAATCCTTTCGCGTGGTGATAAAACAAGCCAGCATCTATAGTTCCTACAACCTTTTCCAAAGTTCCAAACTTTGGAAAAGATAGATGAAACATTTATTAAGCAACCAATAAGGTTAATAAGCTTATGCCGGGGGGTAGAACAATGGCTACTAAGGTTATCGGACGAGGAAATAAGGTTTTACCGTAACACGATTAACCTTCAAGTGTTTTTTAAACCTTGAAGGTTTAACCAATAAAAATTAAACCGGATATTCTAAAGCTGGAAGTTGTTTTATTTACATCCAAAAAACACTAATTTTGAAGTATGCGACTAAAACCGGAAATAAGGAAATTTATCAAAGAACAGGCAGCTAAGCTGTTTCCCGGATCAGAAGTTTATCTTTTTGGATCAAGGGTAAACAACCAGCTGAAAGGTGGTGATATTGATATTCTTCTACTTTCGGAAAAGAAAATTGATGCAAAAAAAATCCGAAACTTTCGGGTTTCATTCTATAAAACCTTTGGTTGGCAAAAACTGGATTTGGTTAATTTTACCAAAACTGAGGATTCCACTTTTAAACAGTTAATAGTAAACGATGCAAAGCTTATTTAAAAATGACCAATAAAGAAAAGCTTACCATTCAGCTACTGAGAGAAGAACTGGATCTTCTGGATAAATCGGTTCGCACATTAAAATTGTCGGTTTCCAAATGCATGCAAATTGGGAGAAAAGAAGAATACAGCTTTGAAGAAATGGAAAGCTTTGATTCTCTCACATCGAAATTTGGACGTACCTCCGACCTTTATACTCAAAAAGTAATACGTACCATATGGATCTTATTACACGAACCGTTTATCCCATTTATTGATTTACTGAACCAGTCTGAAAAAATGAAGCTCATAAACTCCGCAGATCAATTATTGGAAGTCCGCGACCTGAGAAATCAGATAACGCATGAATACATTCCTGAAGCCATCACCGGGCTGGTTCCTGAAGTCATAGAAAAATGTGATCATCTCCTGGCGAATATAAACACCACACTTGAATTTGTTAAGCAACGTAACTGGTAAGTCAAATCTATTTACCCCGCTACCGCGCGAATCCTTTCGCGTGGTGATAAAACCCCCGCTACCGCGCGAATCCTTTCGCGTGATGATAAAACAAGCTAGCAAACCTGCAGCCCAACAATAAGGTTAATAAGCTTATGTCGAGGGTAGAACAAAGGCTACTAAGGTTATCGGAGGAGGAAACAAGGCTTTACCGTAACACGAACAACCTTCAAGTGTTTTTTAAACCTTGAAGGTTTAAATAAAAAAAGCCAGTTACACTACGAAAACAAATACAGGTCATGTTCAGATCGTCCCCCTTTAGGGGTCAGGGGCAGGGGTAAAAGCTACTATGGTTTGAAAAAATGAATAAGCTGGATGGTAGCACAAACCCTGACGGTTTAAATCAACAGAACGGATCACAAATTGCAAGTATTTCAAATAAATATTTTTTTGTACCTTGTAGATTCAGATAAAAACAATGGAAGCATTAACAATACATCCACAAAACAACGAACAACTGAAGGCTATAAAATCGGTTTTAAAAGCCATGAAAATACCATTCGAAAAAAGCCTCTACAATCCTGAGTTTCTAAAAAAAATACAGGAATCAGAAAAACATCAGGAAGATGCTGTTATCTTAAAATGCGAAGAAGATATCAGCAACTATTTAAAAAATCCTGACACTGATGTACAAGATTAAAATTTTGCCACAAGCAGATAAAGAAATTCGAAGCTACCGGAAAGCAGGAAATAAAATTGCACTAAGGAAAATCCATACAATTTTAAAGGAATTACAACTAAATCCTACAAGCGGAATTGGTTGCCCGGAACAACTAAAACATGAACTTTCGGGTTATTGGAGCCGAAGAATAGACAAAAAGAACAGGCTAATCTACCGCATTGAAGAGGAAGTGATTACGGTCGTCATCGTATCCGCACTTGGGCACTATAGCTAATACCCTGAATTCCCCCGCTACCGCGCGAATCCTTTCGCGTGATGATAAAACAAGCTAGCAAAGCTGCAGCCCAACAATAAGGTTAATAAGCTTATGCCGGGTGGCACAACAATAGCTACTAAGGTTATCGGAGGAGTAAATAAGTTTTACCGTAACACGAACAACCTTCAGGCGTTTCCAAAACCCTGAAGGTTTAAATGAAAAACGACAGTTGCACCCGAAGACCAAACAAAAAACAATTACAAATCACATTATAAAAGTCCTCCGCCAGCTAGCGGATCAGGGGGAAAACTCTGAAGAGTTTAAATCGTAAAAAGACAATTACCCCATAGACAAAACAAAAAACGAACATAGATCACCTTAAAAACGTTTCTCTTTAGGGATAAGAGGTAAAAATAAAACAACAACACCCAAAATTCATCGTAAGTTATATGGAATAAACAATTCTAAAGAGATGAAAAAAGACGCCAAAATATACATCGCCGGACACAAAGGCCTAGTGGGCTCAGCCATCTGGAAAAATTTTAAAACAAAGGTTATACAAATCTTATAGGCCGAACGCTGGAAGAACTGGATTTGATGAACCAGCAGGCGGTAGCCGATTTTTTCGAACAGGAGAAACCGGAATATGTGGTGCTGGCAGCAGCAAAAGTGGGTGGGATAATCGCCAATAGCACCTACCGCGGGCAATTCATTTACGAAAACCTGCAGATACAGAATAATGTCATCCATCAGTCGTATGTGCATGGCGTAAAAAAACTGTTGTTTCTGGGATCAACCTGCATTTATCCCAAACAGACTCCCCAGCCCATGCCGGAGAATTGCCTGTTAACCGATACACTGGAATACACCAATGAGCCGTATGCCATTGCCAAAATTGCAGGCTTAAAAATGTGCGAGTCGTATAACCTGCAGTACGGTACCAATTTTATCTCGGTGATGCCCACCAACCTGTACGGGCCTAACGATAATTTTAACCTGGAAACCTCGCATGTTTTACCGGCTATGGTACGTAAAATCCATTTATCGAAATGCCTGGAAGACAACAACTGGGATGCTATCCGCGAAGACCTGAACCGTCGCCCGGTGGAAGGAGTTAAAGGCAAAGCCGATAAGGAAGACATCCTTAAAATCCTGGCTAAATACGGTATTAAAGCGGAACAAGCAGATAGTGAAATCACACCATCACATACTCCCACAGTCTCACAGTCTCAGTGCTCAATATCTCACTGTCTCACAGTCTCTCTCAACCTCTGGGGAACCGGCAAACCGATGCGCGAATTCCTGTGGTCGGAAGACATGGCCGATGCCTGTGTGTTTTTAATGGAGAACCGGAATTTTGAGGATGTAAAGGCCGAATGTGATGGAGAGGTGATCAATACCCATATCAATATTGGAACCGGCAAGGAAATTTCGATCAGACAGCTTTCCGAGGTTATTCAGAAGGAAATTGGTTTTCAGGGAACCATTCGGTTTGATAGTACAAAACCCGATGGCACCATGCGCAAACTAACCGATCCATCGAAGTTACACCGCCTGGGCTGGAAACACAATATCGAACTGGAAGAAGGCATAAAATTAATGTACCAACATTATTTAAAAGCATAACAAAAATTATTCCCTTGTCACCTTTTCCAACGATTGGAACTTTGGAAAAGTTCGATGAAGCAACAATAAGCTTAATAAGGTTATACTGTATTTACAACAATGGCTACTAAGGTTGTCTGAGAAATAAATAAGGTTTTATTCCCGTAACACGAATAACCTTCAGGCGTTTCCCAAACCCTGAAAGTTTAAATCACAAAAAGCAGTTAGTCCCTAAGAAAAACCAAAAAAACGAATACAGATCACGTTTAGAACGTTCTCCGTCAACTGACAGATCAGGGGTAAAAACAAACAAATGCTAAGGTTATCCGACTAGGAAATAAGATTTTACCATAGCACCAACAACCTTCAGGCGTTTCCCAAACCCTGAAGGTTTGAAAGAAAAGCCAGTTACACCCCAAGAAAAAACAAAAAACGAATACAAATCACGTTTAGAACGCTCTCCGCCAGCTGGCGGATCAGGGGTAAAAACAAACAGATGCAAAAGTTATCCGACTAGGTAATAAGGTTTTATCAGAAACACAAATAACCTTCAAGTGTTTTTTAAACCTTGAAGGTTTAATCATAAAAAAATTAATTAACAGAAATTCCTTCTTCAGCGTCGGGAGTGCAAATAGTCAAACAACGAAATCAGTTCAACGCTGGCTCCCCACAAAAAAGTCAGAAGTAAAAAATAACGGATTATCGTTAAACGTCAAAAAAACACTTCATACAAAAACACGTATATTTGTATTAAACAGCACATTGATGAAAACAATAATACTTAGAGGTGAATCTGAATCTGATGCAAAATTGATTCTCGAGTTGGCAAAGAAACTAAACTTCAGTGCGAAAAAAATAAGTGATAAAGAAGCAGAAGAAATAGGCCTGTTTTATTCCGTAAAAGAAGGACTGCAGTCCGGTCTGTTAGCAGAGGAAGAAAAAGCAAATTTTCTGTCATCACTCGATACTCAAAAAGATGAAGATTGAGTTCACAAAGAAGTTTCAAAAACAAGTTGTTAAGTCAGCAGACAGGGCAACCAAAAAGAAACTGCTCGATATCATTCAGCAAACACAGCAAGCCAATTCGTTAAACAATATTCGAAAATTAAAAAAACTTAAAGGCTACAATAACACTTATAGAATACGCTTGGGTGACTACAGAATTGGTATATATATTCAGAAAGACACAGTTATTTTTGCTGCTTTTGATCACCGATCCGATATTTATAAATATTTTCCATAAACTGCAAGACCACCATTACCCATTGCTTTACACAACAAATAAGCTTATTGCAGCGCTTACCGCTTCCTGCTACTAAGGTTGTCTGAGAAATAGATAAGGTTTTACCGAAGCCGTAACAACCTTCAGGCGTTTTCAACCCCCTGAAGGTTGGAAAGAAAAGCCAGTTACACTACGAAAACAAATACGGATCACGTTAAGAACGTCCTCCTTTAGGAGTCAGAGGTAGTCAGACATGATAAAACCAATCTTCAACACTGGCTCACCTCGAGAGGGGAGCTCCCGACAGGGTGAGGGGTAAAGAAAAAACAAACACATTCAACCACCTCACCAACATGCGTTGGTCCCCTCCTAAAGAATAAAATCTTCCGCTTTGTTTCCCCAATTGGGGGAAATGTCTGCGTAAGGAATGTGGGGGGATGTCAAAGGGGGGTCAGAGGCGGAAAATTTACCTACCCGGTAACAATTAGTTGAATCGGTGTAATTTATGGACATTAAATAATTACACAACAGCATTTTTCAAACAAGTAAAAAAGAAACCCATTCTGTTTTAATAACGTATATTTGAACCAAACAATACACAAAATGGAAACCATCATTATACAAACAAAAGATAAAGCCGAACTCAAATTTTATATAGAACTGGCTGAACGTTTGGGAACAAAATTTACAACACTCGAAGATTTTCAGGATGAACAATTACTCAGCCGAATGTTGGAGAATCTAAATACACCACTTGTTGAGAAAGAAAATATTATTGATCAACTTCACAACATTTTAAACGAAGGCCAGGCTCCTTATACTAATGAAGATTAGATTTTTGCATGGATTTGAAAACGATCTCAGGAAAGTCAGTGATAAAAAGCTTGCTCAAGTGATTTTGCAAAGCATTACTGTTTTCGAGTCTGCAAAATCACTAAAAAAAAAATTCCGGTGTTAAAAAATTAAAAGGTCATCCGAACGCATTTCGCTACCGAAAAGGAAAGTATCGCATAGGGTTCTTTTTTGAAGATGACACGGTAATATTTGCAGCTTTTGCACCAAGAGGAAAAATTTACAAAAAATTCCCATAATCTCCCTCCGCTGGCGCACATTTGTAATCATGAGTGTTCGGAAGATTTTATCGCGAAACTCAAGTAGTTTCAACAATTTTCCGTTATCGGTCTTGATAAGTTGCTGGTATTTGTGAATGTAACTTAATTTATCAAATTTATTTTTGCCCTGTCACTAAGAATATTCAAATTGACAGGCAAACAAGCAAAAATATCGGTTACAGAACTGTTGTCATTACTTCCTGATGAGGAACTCAATAAAATTGCCAGACGCACGAAAGTCAATTACTATGTAAAAGTATTAGATGGCAAAAGTATTTTCTGTTTAATACTTTATGCTTTGGTAGAGTGTCAGCGCAATAGTCTTCGAACAATGGAAGATATTTTTAATAGTCCGCAATTTAAATTCTTATTTAACCTGGATGCTACTCAAACAGTTCGACATAGTTCTATTTCTGAAAGGTTAAGTGTGATAAATATTGAGTTTTTTCAACAAGCCTATGAATTAACATATGAATATTTTAGTACTTACTACAACCGCATACAACGTGAAAATGTACGTTTGATACGAGTTGATTCTTCGATGGTAGCAGAAGCAGCGAATAAGCTAATTGAAGGGATGAATATAGGACGAAAGAAAGATGGGAAGAAGCAAATAAAATATACCGTGGCATTTGATGGAGATTTGCCATGCATGACAAAAATATTTACAAACAGACAATGTCTCAGTGAAGATATAACTATTCCCCAGGTAGTATTTGATTATGCCAGGAAGGATCAAAATGCCATATTTACATTTGACCGTGGAGTAAACAAACGGGAAGTTTATCGCAAACTATCAAATCAAGGAACCGGCTTTGTAACCAGACTTAATCCTGGAGCTAAGTTTAAATTAGTTCGCGAGTTGGAAGAAGGAAATAACCGAACGGTTGGGGCTTTAGAGTTGATTAGGGATATTGAAGTTCAATTAACCAAAAACAGGAAAGAATACCGAAAATTTAGTGACGAAACTTTTCGATTAATCATAACTCGGCATCCGGAAGACGGCACTGAATATTGGTTCCTGACCAACCTGTTTGATATTGACGTTGAAGAAGTTCTGCAACATTATAAGAAACGATGGGACATTGAAGTCTTTTTCAGGTTTCTGAAACAAGAATTAAATTTTAGCCACATCACCTCAACCAATCCTAACGGGATAGCAGTAATGATGTATATGACCATGATTACCGCAATGATGGTGTTGATATATAAAAAACTCAACAATATTGGCTACAAAACAGCTGTTAGAAGAATCTCGTTAGAACTTAATGAGTTAATTATAAAAATGATAGTAAAGCACTGTGGTGGAGATCCGAGTTTAGTTTTTCGCTGAATTAGGCTTTTTGAAAATCGTGTGCCTTGGGGATTCTTCCGAACACTCCTAATTTGTAATGCATGCCTCTTTTGGCACAAAAGAACATTATCAAACAACTATAACCTTAACCTTTTACAACGATTGGTACTTTGGAAAAGTTAGCTAAAAATAAGGTTAATAAGGTTATTTTCAATAATTACCACAATCGGCTACTAAGGTTTATAGAGGAAATAAGGTTTTACTATAGTACGAATAACCTTCAGGTGTTTTCCAAACCCTGAAGGTTTAAATCGTAAAAACTCAAATACCATTCGGGGAGAAACCAAAAACGAATACAAGTCACACCCCGCTACCGCACGAATCCTTTCGTGTGGTTTAGCCGTCAGGCTAATAAGATTATACTCTAATATAAAAAAGTCTTAATTTTATTCTCAGAAAAACTAATTGTTAATGAGCCGTAACTACAAGTTCCATAATCCCGAAGGCGTTTATTTTGTAAGCTTCTCTGTTGTCGAGTGGTTAGATGTTTTTATTCGAAATGAATATAAGAACATATTACTTGATAGTTTACACTATTGCCAACAAGAAAAAGGCATGGAAATATTTGCATGGTGTATAATGACCAGTCATGTACATTTGATTTTCAGAAGTTCAAAAGAAAATGTAAAACCAGAACAACTTTTGGGCGATTTTAAACGGTTTACAAGCAAAGAAATTATAAAGGCAATAAAGGAAAATCCGCAAGAAAGCCGAAAAGATTTTTTGCTTGAACGGTTTGAAAAGGCAGGAGCGATGTCGTCAAATGTTCTTAATTATCAGTTTTGGCGTCATGACAACAAACCTATAGAATTATGGAGCAATAAAGTTATAGATGAGAAAATAAACTATATTCATCAAAATCCTGTTGAAGAGGGCTTGGTTTTTAAGGCAGAGGATTATGTGTACAGTAGTGCCATAGATTATGCCGGAGAAAAAGTATTATTGGATGATGTTATTGTAGTTAAATAACTACAAACCACGCGATGCAATCGCGCGGCAGCGAGGGGTTTTCGTCACACATTTAATACCAATTGTATTTGAGAGTGAGCTTTAAGCGAAACTCTGAAATTACAATTGTTAATGCCGATTGAAAAGAAGAATTCACCAAATGAGGCTCATTTTTATTTCACATCGGTATAATTTGTATTTTTATTGCAAAACACGTAAACAATGGATATTCAGGCATTAAAACTCGATCTTGTTACCAAGATCCTCAAAACCGAAAAATCATCATTGCTTATTCAGATTGAAAAACTGTTTGAAAAAGAAAATGACCAGGATTGGTGGGATCAATTACCGGATGAAGTGCAACAATCGATATTGGAAGGAGTAGAAAATATTAAGCAGAGAGAAATGTATTCTCACGACCAGATAGTGCGCGAGGCAAAACAAAAATATGGTTTCTGAAATGGAAATTATTTGGACTGAGAAAGCGCGATTGACCTACTTCTGTGTATTAGATTATTTAAAAGAGAACTGGACCAAAAAAGAGCTGATCCAATTCTCAAATAAAACGGAAGTTATACTGAAGGCACTCACAAAAAACCCCTATATGTTCGTAGCTTCAGGCAAACATAAAAATATTCGTAAAGCCATTATTGATAAAAACAATTCGCTTTTCTATCAAGTGGATAAAAAGAACCGGAGAATTTATTTATTGACATTTTTCGATAACCGACAAAATCCGAAAAAACTAAAATTTGACTAGATAACTCAACCTCCACTGCACAAAAGAACAATATCAAACTATAACCTTAACCTTTTCCAAAATTTAGAATTTTGGAAAAGTTCGCTGAAGCAACAATAACCCAAACAATAAGGTTAATAAGGTTATACTGTATTTACCACAATGGCTACTAAGGTTGTCTGAGGAATAGATAAGGTTTTACTGTAACACCAACAACCTTCAGGTGTTTCCAAAACCGTTTAAATCACAAAAAGCAGTTAGTCCCTAAGAAAAACCGAATTCAGATCACGTTAAAAACGTTCTCCGTCAACTGACAGATGAGAGGTAAAAAATACAAACACATCGAAATACCTTGTCAACCGCGCAACAACAAAAAGCACAAAGAGATAGCTGGCTTTAGGAAAACAGCATCAATAGAGAAGCCTATGGAGTATTTCGGAAAACTTATGGAAAAAACCAAACATTTTATACCTTAGCAATCCCATAAACAAGAAATAAAACGAATTGAATACTGCATCATGATACACACATCCCTGATAACAGGCGGCACCAAACGAAATGGTGCTTATTCAGCAACCTATTTGCACAACAAAAAGATAAATCGTTCACAGAAGCAGCTAAGGGGAAATACAGTTTAAAAGATTCCCCGGTGTAATTCCCCTAAAAAGGAGACCGGAATACAAAGGAAGAGGTGAAAAACACAAATGAAGAACGATAAACAACACGAATAATGATAATAACAGCCAGTATTGTACTCTATAAAACATCAATGGCAGAATTGGAAAAAGTATGTCAGTCGCTGTTTCAGGACGACACATTTTCAAAAGTTATAATTGTTGACAATTCGCCTGATGATCGCTTAAAGAATATTATTCCCAGCAAAAAAGTAGAATACATTTTTAATGGGAAGAATATAGGCTACGGCGCGGCACATAATATTGCCATTCGAAAAATAATTGATAAATCCGATTACCACCTGGCTTTAAACACCGACATCTTTTTTTCGGCCAATGTTATTCCAAAAATTGTTGACTACTTAAACAAACACCCGAAAGTAGGCCTTATTCTACCTAAGGTACTCAATTTAAAGGGCGAAGTTCAGTATTTGGCAAAGCTGCTGCCTACCCCTTCTAATTTACTGATACGTTTATTTTTACCTGATAATATTTTTAAAAACAAGCGCACCAAATACCAGCTGGCTTTTAATGGTTACAATACCACTATGGAAGCACCGTGCCTTTCGGGCTGTTTTATGTTTTTCCGGGTAGAAGCGTTAAGAGAAGTGGGGATGTTTGATGAACGCTACTTCCTTTACTCCGAAGACTTTGATTTATCGCGAAGAATACATGAAAAATACCAGACCATCTATTATCCAAGGGTATCGATAACGCACTATCATCACCGGCATTCGTACAAAAGCAGCCGGATGATGCTGGTACACATGGTTAATACCATTCGCTATTTTAACAAGTGGGGATGGTTTTTCGACCCAAAAAGAAGGAAAACCAATAAGCGCGTACTGGAAGAGCTGGAATATAAACTGGCGAAAAAGGAAATGCACAAACAAAAACTAAACGCTAAATAATACGCCGCTACCGCGCGAATCCTTTCGCGTGGTTCTGCATAGTATTCATTTCTCCTCCTTTGAGGAGAGCCTGTCCCGATCGGAGCATCGGGAAGTACCACTGATGAAGTGCAGCGTAATCAGCGGGGAGGTGGTGATTTATCTTCTGTTGTCAATAGTCGGATCCGTTTAATTCGATACATTTAACCACCTCACCAACATACGTTGGTCCCCTCCTCCTCCCCAGAGGAGGAGAAATTTCGAGCAACAAGTTTCCATTCCGGTTTTCATTTTACCGCCTATTACTAAGTTTTGCAAAAAACACCATCCATAAAAAGGAATTTATTTCACAATAGCCTGCTCTTGTTGAGCAATTTATTGTTTCCCTTTATCAGCTTTTCCTATGCTTCACGGGTATTGGGTCCCGAGGCTTTCGGTAAAATTCAGTTTATTCTGGTATTTGCCCAGTACTTTGTTTTACTGGCCGCCATTGGCATACCGATTTACGGCGTACGTGAAATTGCAAAAATCCGCCACGACGAGGCACGGATAAGCAAAACTGTTTCCGAGCTGCTGTTTTTAAATGGTATAAGTTCGCTGCTTTTGCTTTTGGGTTACCTGGGAATTCTGTTTTTGGTCCCCTGGTTTCACGATGATCTGCAACTCTACCTGCTGGGCGGGTTAATTGTAATAAGTGCCTTCTCGAACCTCGACTGGTACTACAACGGCATGGAGCAATTTCGCTTTTTATCCATGCGCTCCATTAGCATAAAAGCACTTTCCTTAGTGGCGTTGTTTGTATTTGTAAAAACAAAGGAAGATCTGCTGGTTTATTTTGCCGTAGTTATTTTCTCCATTTTAGCCAATCACTTATGGAATTTATGGGGTGTTCGTAAAATCATCTCTTTTCATTTCAAGTCTCTGGAGCTTAAACGACATCTTCCGGCCTTATTAACCTTGCTGGGAACTTCGGTATCCATCAGCATCTATTCGGTTGTCGATACTTTATTGCTGGGATTTCTGGCCGACGATACGGCTGTAGGACTTTATACTGCGGCCGTAAAGATCAATAAAATTACCATTCCGGTGCTGATAGCACTGGGGACAGTATTAATACCCCGTATCACACAAAGCCTTGAAAGCCGCGACAAAATTCAGGTAAACAAGCTGATTAACCAATCTTTTGCTTTTACCTGTTTACTGGGTGTGCCCGTTAGTTTCGGGCTTTTTCTTTTTGCCAGAGAATTTATTATCTCCATCTCGGGACCGGAATTTGCCAACGCCGTGCTGACCATGAAAATTAGTGCACCTTTGGCACTAATCATAGGAATTGCCCATATATTTGGTTTTCAGTTGTTGATTCCTGCCGGTTTCGAGCGAAAATACCTGTGGGCAACATTTGCCGGTATGGTGGTGAGCATTGTTTTAAACCTCTTGCTCATTGGCAGTTTTAAGGATAAAGGAGCGGCTGTGGCTACCGTTACCAGTGAAATTGTAGTAACCGGAATTGCGGGCTTTTTTGCCTACAAACTCATAAAATTTAAACTGGATTGGAGAATGCTGTCCAAAGCTTTTCTGTCGTGTTTACTTTTTATTCCCATTGCTTATGGGGTTCGCTCCCTTTCGGAAAATGAAGTCATCCGCCTTCTCATTGCTGTTCCGCTATCGGCTCTGATCTATTTTAGCATCCAGGGCTGGCTATTTAAAAACCCCTTAATCGATGAAGCTTTTGTCTATGCCCGAACGAAAGGCTGGATACCCGCTGTTTTAAACAAGAGAAAAGGCAGGATACAGTAATACCAGGACAAACAATTCCACAAAAAAAGTCCTGAAAGGACTAAACACAAATAACCGTGTGTGAAACGCACGGTAAACAAGCATACAGACATCAGCCCCGGAGGGGTTGAATAATCTCCTCCGCTGGCGGGGATTCTGTGGATAAAAAGCCCCGTTAAGACGACACAACAGAAAAATAGATAATCAAAACAAAAACTCCGGCAAAAAGGAATTTGGTAACGACATATTCCTGCGGCGCATTAAACGCTCAGGCTTCCACCAACGGGGTAATTGCGCCGCATCATTCGCTGCGCTCATTACCCCGGGTTAAAACCCGGGGCTATTAATATCAAATCCCTGCGGGATTAAAAAACAATCTGCACGATTCGTGGTGTCTGGCTACTTCAAGGCTTCAAATTAAAAGTGTTCCGATCTTATCAGAACGGATTTAAAGCCTGGCTGGAAGAATATTTTATTAGCCGCTGAATCCACAGCAGTAGCCAATAACCGGCTCCCATCTTGAGGGGAGCTCCCGACAGGATGAGGGGTAAAGAAAACAAACACATTTAACCACTTTTGACTGAACCGACTAACCATTACAGCCACGAACGGTGTAAAAACACAATTTGTCACTGATTGTATCATTAATGAACTTATACGACACTCCCATTAAAAAGAAAATACAGCATATGACCTGGAAATATTATCTACTAGTAGCTTTTGTACTTACTGTTGCCGAACAAGCTGTGGCACAAGCACTTTCCAGCAACTTCGATCGGTTGGAAGATTATTACCGGAGAGAACAGTTACTCGGTAACATTGAGGCCGATTATTCTTTTGTCTCCTATCCCCTCTTTCCTACTGAGGCTTTCGGCGTGAAAGATCCGCACCGGCCAACTGAAAACACAGAAAGCTTTTTTGATTACGATGTGAATAAGCGTTTGGGGAAACATTTACCTTCAGATATCTCGCTAAAGCTCCTTCCTTTGGTTTGGACTAATCAGTACAATTCGCACCATCCTGAAGACTGGAACGACGGAGCGATGATTCCGGCCAAAGGCTATCAGACCTTCGTTAGTGGTGGCCTTTATTTTAGTGTTGCCGTGAGCGAGAACCTTCCATCGCTATCCATAAAAATACAACCGGAATATATCTACGCTTCCAATCCCGAGTATGACGGGTTCCCCTTAACCCGCGAAAATCCGGAGCTGGCGACCTTAAGATGGGCGCAATATTATTTTAACACCTTAAACTATATCGACCAGCCGGAACGTTTTGGCGAGGAGGCCTACGAGCAGTTTAACTGGGGACAAAGCAGTGTTCGCATCAACTACAAAGCCATTTCGCTGGGTTTTTCCAACGAAAATCTCTGGTGGGGACCGGGCAGACGCAATAGCCTGTTAATGACCAATACGGCACCCGGCTTTCGGCATTATACCTTAAATACTACCCGTCCCATTCGTACACCTGTTGGTTCTTTCGAAGGACAAATTGTAATGGGTACGTTAAAAGCTTCGGGTTACCTCCCTCCCAACAGCGAAGTGAAAGACCATAACGGCATGCTCTTTTATTCGCCCAAACGGCAGGACGATCGTTATTTTAATGGAATGATCCTGAATTACAGTCCTAAGTGGGTAGAAGGACTTCACCTGGGACTGATACGTAGTTTCCAAATGTATAAAATCGATAGGGACGACTCTTTCGACGCTTACCTACCCGTTTTTAGTTCTTTCAGTGAAAAGAAATTACAAAAGCAGGCAGAAGATCTGGAAGAAGGAGAATTGAGCAATCACCAGAAAAGAGACGCATACTATTCGTTTTTTATGCGCTATGTGTGGCCCAAAGCTCATGTTGAAATATATGCGGAATATGGCCTGGCCGACAATCACTGGGACGGAAGAGATTTTATGGTGGAAATGGAACACTCAAGAGCCTTTAATTATGGATTCCGAAAACTAATTGAACTCCCGGCAGAAGATCAGGTGATACAGGTAGGCATGGAAATCACTCATTTGGCAAAAAATCCAACCTCGGTACTTAGGGGTAGCCAGAGCACTTACCAACAGGGAAGCAAAACCTGGTACACCGGCGTTGGTGTTCGGCAGGGTTATACCCACCGTGGACAACTACTGGGGGCCGGAATCGGGCCCGGTAGTAACCTGATGAGCTTAAACGTAGGATGGAACAAAGGTTTGAAAGCCATTGGAGTGCAAGTGGAACGATATGCCCACAACGAAGATTTCCACAATGAAACCATTAAAGATATACGCATGCACTGGGTTGACCTGGCAGCTGCATTAAACGGTAGCTGGGATTATAAGAACCTGTTGTTTTCTTTTAATTTAAAATTTGTTGGGGCTAAAAACTATCAGTGGATTTACGACTTTAACTGGAACGATTACTGGGACAACAGTAGTGGAAAAGATGTTTTTAACTTCCACGGAAAACTGGGAATAATGTATCGCTTCTAGCACCAAGGCAAAAGGAAAAAGTGTAAAGATAAAAGTGTTTACACTATCTAGTATCCAGTATCCAGTATCCAGTATCCAGTATCCAGTACAAAGACAAAAAAGATATAAAGGATTTTACCACAAAGTTACGCCAAGAAATCACAGAGTTTCACAGAGAATTGAGAAGCAAGTTATGACCTACAACTTTACAATTTATCAGTTTTACAATTCCATAGTTTCCAGTATCTAGAATCAAGTATCTAGTATCAAGTATCAAGCATCAACTATCAAGCATCAACCATCAAGCATCAACCATCAAGCATCAACCATCAAGCATCAACCATCAAGCATCAACCATCAACAAAAAAAATAAGGTCAATAAGGTTATTGCAGGGAGACATCAATGGCTACTAAGGTTATTTAAGGACGAAATAAGGTTTTACCATAGCAGAAAAAACCTTCAAGTGTTTTTAAAACCTTGAAGTGTTTAAATAAAACAATATCTCACGTCTCAGTGCTCATCATCTCAGCGCTTAAAAATATTTACACGATCAAGTTCAAGCATCTAGCACCAAGAAAAAAGGCAAAAGGAAAAGGAAAAGTGTAAAAGTGAAAGTATCCAGCATCAATTATCCAGCATCCAGTATCCAGTATCCAGCATCCAGTATCCAGCATCAATTATCCAGCATCCAGTATCCAGTATCCAGCATCCAGTATCAAACATCAAGTATCTCATATCATGTACATAAAATATAAACACCTTCTTTTCTTCTCCATACTATTGTTTATTGGTGCAGAAAGTAGTATAGCTCAATCCCTATCCTTAAACAAACAAACCCTGAACGATTATTACCGTCGTCAGCAGTTACTGGGGAATGTGGATTCGACCCTTTCATTTACCTCCCGGCCTATCTATTCGGAAGCTTTGGGCAAAGAAGACCTATTCGATCCTGAAAACAGTATGGATAGTTCGAGCCTCCACAAATTCGATGGCAGCTTTTTCTTTCATAAGCGAAGAGGACAGTTTACTTTGCTTCCCGTGAGCATGCTGAATCAATACAATAGCCATCATCCGGAAGGGATTAACGATGGATCGATGATTCCGGCACGAAGTGCACAAATGCGTGCCGACCTGGGGTTCTATTTTAAATACAGCCTGCTGAGTATAACCTTTAATCCGGAATTGGTGTATGCCCACAATAAGCTTTTCGACGGTTTTCCTTCGGGGTACAAAACCACGCTGAATATGCAATTCCCCCACTCTAAAGGAAGAATTGATTTACCGGAGCGGTTCGGAGGTTTCCACTATACGAAATTCTTTTTAGGCCAAAGCAGTGTGCGTTTAACTTATAAACCCATCTCCATTGGCTTATCATCCGAAAACCTCTGGTGGGGACCGGGATATAAAAACTCCCTGCTCATGACCAATTCAGCCTCCGGTTTTTTACACCTAACCTTAAATACGGTACGCCCGGTAAAAACACCAATCGGTTCGTTCGAAGGGCAAATCGTTGCCGGAAAACTTGAAGAATCGGGCTATACCGAAGGTTTACCGGACGACTGGCGCTATTTAAATGCCATGGTAATGAGCTATCAACCCCGTTGGGTACCGGGTTTGTTTTTGGGTTTTACCCGAAGTTTTATGACCTACTCGGAGGATATGGGATCCGGATTTTCGGACTATTTGCCGGTACTTAGTTTTCTTTCCAAAAGTTCGGGAGGTTCCAATGAAAATGTGGACAGCCAGCGACAGGATCAACGTATTTCACTATTTGCAAGATGGTTATTCCCCGAATCGCATGCGGAGATATACTTTGAATTTGGCCGCGAAGACCATTCCTGGGACATGCGCGACTTTTTGATGGAGCCCACCCATTCTTCAGCCTATATTTTAGGGGCACATAAACTACTGGGCTTTAAAGGAAAACGTTATTTCCAGGTGCGGGGAGAAATTACTCAAATGGCTGCAAGTCAGACTAACATAAACAGAAGGAGCACTTATAAGCAACCGGCAGGGACGTGGTATTACCATTATCAACTAACGCACGGCTATACCCACAAAGGCCAGTTACTGGGTGCCGGAATTGATCCCGGCAGCAACACCCAAACGCTGGAAATCAGCTGGAATAGAGGACTAAAACAGGTGGGTATTGAATTTGAACGTTATGTGCACAACAACAACTTCTGGTATAACTATATTAAAGATTTCCGGGCCAACTGGGTGGATTTAAGCACCTCTGTTTTTGCCAACTGGGATTATAAAAACTTTCTGGTATATGGAAAAATAAAGCTGGTTAGCAGCCGAAACTACCAATGGCTTTACGAACCCACATTTGCCGAAGTGCAAGCCGACTACTGGACACATCCCAACAACACCTTCAACCTGCATACCCAATTGGGTATATCTTACCGATTCTGATCCCTATCCACCCGCTACCCGCTATACACAAAAATTAATTTGGATAAGGCACAAAAAAATGATCAATACCCAATAACAAATACCCAATGCAGAACAAGGTAAACGCACCAATTGCAGTTGATTTGGACATTGATTATTCAAAATTGGATATTTTACTTTTTAAATCATTGTGATACAATAAAATACACAGCCATAAAAAGATTCTTTCGCTTCATTGCATTTCGCTCAGAATGACAGTATGTTAGTTTTTTGATGTTGGGATAGAGTGGTTTGGCGGCTGTACCGCCAAACCACTCTATCCTCACCCAAAGCCAAAAGCCTTTCATTCCGAAGCGCAGCGAGGAATCTTTTTTAAGTTACCCGAAGATTACTGATTTTAACTCATTATAAACAAAAAGCCCACAGTTCTAAGCAACAGAACAACAAAAGGTTTCTGGTAAATCATTCCAGGGGCAAAGCCCCGGCAAGTTATACCAATTGTATTTCAAAGTGAGCCTTTGAAATTACAATGGTTAATGCCGATAGAAAATTAAAGAGGCTTTGGGAGTAAGCGAACCAAAGGCTTAGTTTAATTTCAAATCGGTATTATAGCATCGTCCGTAAGGGCGATGGTTTTAATGTAACATACAACGCCGAACAAGCAAAACCAGAGAAAATTATTAGATTTAACCATAATAAGAGCTTATCAGCAGACAAAAAAACAAACAAAACGACCAATAGTTTACCATTTCGCCAATGCAGACTTCGCCATTAATTTCCATTATCGTTCCTTGTTACAATCAAGGCAAATACCTGACTGAGTGTCTTGAAAGCATTCATTCACAAGGCTATGACAATTACGAGATTATTGTGGTAAACGATGGAAGTACCGACGCCTATACCAACCAAATTGTACGCGGGATTTCACACCCCCGAATAAAAGTACTGCAAACAGAAAACCAGGGCGTTTCCGCTGCCCGCAACCTGGGAATTAAAAATTCGACCGGAAAATACATTTTACCGTTGGATGCTGACGATAAAATTGGTACAAATTTTATTCAGCAAGCGGTTGAACTGCTGGAAAAAAACGACGACGTTAAAGTGGTCAATTGCCAAGTCGCACTTTTTGGCGCCAAAAATGGTATGTTACCTCTTGAATCCTATTCGTTAAAGAAGCTGCTGGCCAGAAACTTTATTGTGGTTTCTGCCATTTTCCGAAGGTCGGATTTTGACCAAACACAGGGCTACAATACAAATATGAAAGAAGGTTTCGAGGACTGGGATTTTTGGATAGCCTTGTTAAAAAACGGAGGTGCTGTTCATACCTTAAATGACATTGGCTTTTTTTATCGGATTAAAAGAAATTCAAGAAATGCTTCATTAATCGCAAGCCGGGAACATTTTCGGAAACTGAGGCAGCAAATATATATGAACCACCAGGATATTTATTCAAAACATCTCCTCGATCCCCAGGAATCATTTGAATATGAACTCATAACGCAGTCGCGCGAGTACCGATTAGGTGTATTTCTGTTGAAGCCCATACGAACTCTTTATCGCTTATTCCATTGACAAATAGTATAAAATACCTGTACGGGAAAAATTATAAGACATTGCTCTACGTTGGTTTAGCCTTGTTATTTCTCGATGTAATTATCGATCCCAGCAATAAAATATTTCATAGTAAATATGTTTTATTCCTGGGAGTTTTTGTGCTTTGGTTTCCGCTGCACTATAAAAAAACGGTATATCTCTCGAAACAAATCCTATTTGCTGTGGCCTTTATTGGCTTCTTTATGCCATTTTATGCCTTATCGGTTGGCCTGATAAAAAACTTTGCCGGTAACAGCACAATGGCAGAGCTGGTTTACCTGAACTCTTTTTTCTTCTTTTTCCTGCTGGTGATAATCGTTACCGAAAACATTCAGCTTCGCCCAGTTTTGAATGTATCGGCTATACTGCTTGTTGCAATGACGGCATTTTCCTATTTTCTGCCCTTAATCAATCCCGGCCTTTTTGCTAAGCTTTATGCGTTTTTTGTGATGGAAAAAGAAGTCGCCGTTTATGCGCTGCGGAATTACGGTGGTTTTACCCTGTTAATGGTGTTCTACAAAACTTCGCCGATACTTGTATTCCCGCTGGCTTATTACCTCCATCGGCTACTCATTTTAAAAATTAAAAAGAACAGGGGCGCGCAAATTGTTTTTATTTTGGCACTATGTACCACTCTGTTTCTTTCCGGTACACGGGCAAACATTTTGTCCATGACATTTATATTGCTTTTCTACCTTCTGTTTTATGCCTATAAAAATTCGAAGCCGCTTGCCTTACTGGTGGCATTTATTTATTTGGCCGGGTTCTTTTATGGGGCAAATCTACTGGCCGAAGTATTTTTAAACCGCTCTGAAATTTCCAACCAGGTAAAGCTCGGACACCTGTTTTCTTATATCGAACATTTTTCGAATCATATAGGTATTTTGCTCTTTGGACAGGGAATTGGCAGCACTATGTACACCTCGGGCATAAACAGTGTGGTAAGCGTAACTGAGTTAACTTATTTCGAATTAATACGCGTTTGGGGCATCCCCGTTTCGATCGTATTTGGCCTCATTCTGCTTATTCCGATCTTTTATGAAATCAAGAGTGGTTCCATTTCACACTTGTTTATTGCCTATCTGGCTTATCTCTTTATTGCAGGCACCAACCCGCTACTGTTAAGTTCAACCGGAATGTTGGTATTGGTTTATGTTTTTTCGCAAACCTATTCCACGACCTTCCCAAACGATGCTGAAAATGAGGCTTGAAATATTATTAGCGACATATAACAGCGAAAAATACCTGACGGAGTTACTTGATTCGTTACGGGCACAATCATACACCAACTGGGAGCTGCTGGTACACGATGATGGTTCCACCGACCAAACAACAACAATTTTAAAGAAATTTAGAAAGCAACATGGCATAGCGATTAAAATATTGAGTAGCGATAGGCAACTGGGACCAATGCGCAGTTTTGAGAAACTGATGGAATACAGTTCTGCTGAATACATCATGTTTTGCGATCACGACGATGTTTGGTTACCCCATAAAATTGAAGAATCGTTAGCTTGTATTCAGCAACTGAAACAGCAAAATCCGGATAAGGCAGCATTGGTTTTTAGCGATCTGGAAGTAGTGGATGAACAATTAAACACCATCCATTCATCGTTCTGGAACTATTCGAAAGTGAATCCCGGGAATGTTTACAATGTCTACAAGCTTTTGATTAATAATCCGGCCCCGGGCTGCACTTTTATCATGAACAAGAAGGTAAAACCATTGGTTCTGCCTTTCCCTGAGCAAGCCCGGATGCACGACTGGTGGATTATTTTAAAAGTTGCAGAATCGGGAGTGATCGATTACCTCAAAAAGCCGGGCTTACGCTATCGTCAACACAAAAAAAATGAAGTGGGTGCTGAGGGCATTAAAAACACTTACCTGTTGTCGCGTTTGGCCAATTTGTCACTCACAATAAAAAGGAATATGGAAAGTTATCGAATGATGAAATGTTTGTCGAACAAATATTCACTCCTTAAACTTCTCTGGTATAAACTGCGCATATCGCTGGCTAAACTTTTCTGACAAAATGACTATTTCAGTTTGTATTCCTACTTATAACGGCGGGCAATTTATAAAGGAACAGCTCGATTCGATTCTGAACCAAACGCGAGCTGTTGATGAAATTATTATTTCCGATGATTCATCGACAGATCAGACGGTAGAAATCATCTTATCTTTTGCCGATCCGAGAATCAAGTTATTCGAAAAGCAACAATTTTCAAGCCCAATATTTAATCTCGAATTTGCCTTAAAACAAGCTTCGGGCGACTATATTTTTTTAGCCGATCAGGACGATGTATGGATGCCCGACAAGGTAGAAATTCTGGTCAATGAATTGGCAACAAGCAAACTGGTAATTTCAGACGGAGTGGTAATCAACCAGCAGGGGAAAGAAATTGCCTCATCAATATTTGAAATCTTTAACTCGCGCCTGGGCTTTTTAAAAAACCTTGCAAAAAACTCGTACATGGGTTGTTGTATGGCTTTTCATAAAGATTTATTGCCGATTGTTCTCCCCTTCCCTAAAAAAATTGCCATGCACGATTTATGGATCGGACTAAATGCTGAACTGTTTACAAAACCGGTATTCTGCCCGGCCAAACTGGTAAAATACAGAAGGCATGATTTTAACAAAACACCACTGGATGCTCAAACCAACTCCAATTCGCTGGGTTATAAAATATTCTTTCGGCTTACGATGCTGTCACTTATTGTTTTGCGATTTGTACGACAAAAAATGAAATTAAAATAGATGCCGTTTAGCTCGAAAAATCAGACTTCGACTACGCTCAGCCTGACAGTCACCCTGAGCGTAGTCGAAGGGTGCCGATCAACAGGATTCTGATAAATATTGCCCAACAAAACTTACGATACACTAAAAGATAAAAATGGAAATGCCACGCCTGGTTGTATTGATTCTGAATTATAATTCGTGGGAAGCCACTGTTGACTACATCCGGCAATTAAAATTGCAGCAAAGTATTCAGCTTTCCATTTTGGTAGTCGATAACTGTTCTACGGACAATTCGCACAATGCTCTCGTTCAACATTTACAAAACGATGAACAAGTAGAAATCATTCAGTCAGCATACAATGGAGGCTACGCTTACGGAAATAATTTTGGTTTAAAATACCTTCAGAAAAAAATACCTGACAATACCTTTGTGGTTATAAGCAACAACGATATTTCAATTGATAATCCGAAGCTGTTAGCGCAACTAACAAACAGTTACGATCAGTGTAACGATATTGCCTTTATTTCGCCACTTATGCACATGGATGGCCAGCCGGCACCCAATGCGGCCTGGAAAATTCCGGATTTTTCTTATGATATCGGTACGGTAGCTGGTTTTAACCGGGCAAAAGCAAACCAGGCTGTTTATTACGATTTGCCCGCGCAACAAAAAACAATGGCTGTAGAATGCCTAACCGGCTCTTTTTTTATGGGGAAACTGGAAACATTTGCGCAGCTAAACTTTTTCGATGAGCGTACCTTTTTGTACGAAGAAGAGCGCATTTTGGGTCTGAAAGTAAAAAAAGCCGGGCTAAGGAACTACCTGGCTTTACAGCTTAAATTCTTTCACGAAGACTCCGCAGTTATCAGTAAAGAGATGAATCACCTGGCACAAATCCAGCATTTATTCAACAGTCGGATCGTTTTTCATCAATACCACGCCAAAACAAATAGCATTTTGCTTACCTTTTTAAAAGTATTTTACGCGCTGTATATTTTTGCCAAAAAGCTGCAATTAAGCTGTAGAAAGCCCAAATAAAGGCTTGTTCTCCCCTCAACAGGCTACCCATTACGCTATAAATTTTGGTAAAAGAGAGCCGTAAAATGGTTTTATGTAAATCGTTACAGGGGCAAAGCCCCGGCAAGTTATACCAATTGTATTTCAAAGTGAGCCTTTGAAATTACAATGGTTAATGCCTATAGAAAATTAAAGAGGCTTTGGGAGTGAGCGAACCAAAGGCTCAGTTTAATTTCAAATCGGTATTACAGCATCGCCCCTGCCTGCAGGCAGGCGTAAGGGCGATGGTTATTGTAAAATACTCAACATCCAACAGATAACAGGCTAAACCACAACAAATTCCAGTAAACTTGAATATTGATCATTCAGCATTGGATATTTTACATTTTAAATCGTTATAAACGAAAAGCATACTTTCTTTAGAAAAGAGGTGTATAAAGAGTAGTTCAACAAAGGAAAAAAAGCACCTTCCAATAACAAAGCCAGGGGCAATTATCAGGTTAAAATCCGAATTCTACTGAAGAACCGCAAAGGATGATTCGATTGAAATGAGATTTTATTACTTTTATTGCTCAAAATTTACGCATACAGTTCATTATTTAATACCTAAAACATAAGCTATATCTATGAGATTTTCTATCGTTAAATATTCCTGTTTCATTCTGATGTTCCTGTTTCTGATACAAGGAAAAGTGATGGCCCAGAGCCTAAACCCGATGGAACAAAATGTTTCGGAAATAAAATCGAGCCAGATTTCCGATGCCCAGATGCGGGTAATTATGCAACGTGCTATTGAGTCGGGACTTACACCCGACCAGATCGAATCCTTAGCCCGGTCGCGCGGAATGGACGAAAACGAAATTGAGAAATTTAAAGAACGCGCTGAACGTCTTTACGACAACAAGATAATGGAGGATGGCAGCAAGGGAGTAAAAATAAACACACGTCCGAAGGTAGAGTATCCCGAAAACCTCGAAGAACGCCTTCCCTACGCTGCAAAAACACCAACAAACGATAATTTTGGTTTTTCGCTGTTTAAAAATACCGACCTTACCTTCGAACCCAGCTTTAATGTTTTAACACCACGCGATTATTTAATTGGTCCGGGCGACCTGGTAAACATCGATGTTTGGGGAGCCTCGCAACACAGTTACCAGGAAGTGGTTTCAAACGATGGAAGTATAATTATTTCAAATATTGGCCCTGTATTCTTAAGCGGAATGACGACAGAAGATGCCGGAAAAAAACTGGAAACCATCTTAGGCCAGATCTACTCCGGACTTAAGGATGGAAAAACCTCGATGAAAGTTACATTGGGTGCTGTACGGAGTATCCAGATAAATATTGTGGGCGAAGTGGTTTTACCCGGAACCTACAATATTTCGGCAATGGCAACAGCTTTTAACGCCATGTACATCGCCGGTGGTCCGGCTGACAATGGTTCAATCCGTGATGTACAGATCATTCGTGACAATAAAATCGTTGCACACATCGACTTTTATGAATACCTGATAAATGCCAAACAATCCAATAACATCCGCTTACAGGATCAGGATATCATTTTCATCCCTCCTTATGAAAACCGTGTAAGGATAAACGGAGAGGTGAAACGCCCCATGGCCTTCGACATTAAGCCCGACGAATCGTTGGAGGACTTAATTGAATTTGCAGGAGGATTCACAGGAAATGCTTATACCGAGCGGGTTAAAATACTTCGGAAAACCGGCAAAGAAAAACGCATTTTAGACATTGCTACCGACTATTTGGATGTCATTCGCCTGGAAAATGGCGACGAAGTACAAATAGATGCCGTTTTGAATCGTTTTGAAAACCGGGTATTTATTTCAGGAGCGGTATTTCGCCCGGGTTCGTATGCCATCAACGAAGGAACAACATTAAAAGAATTAATAAACAAAGCCGATGGTTTACGCGAAGATGTATTTAAAGACCGCATCTCGGTTTTTCGCTTACAGGAAGATCTGACCAGGGAGCATATTGCTGTTGATTTGAATAACCTGTTGGCTTCCAATCTCGATTTCACCCTGCAACGCGAAGACTCTGTTCATATTCCTTCAATCCACGATTTGCGCGAAACACGTACGATACAAATTGAGGGCGAAGTGAAACAACCGGGAATTTATCCTTACTCTGAAAATACTACCGTTGAAGACTTTATTCTTCAGGCCGGAGGTTTGCTGGAAACGGCTTCTACAGCGAATATTGAAATTGCCCGACGCGTGGCAAACGACACCTCAACCGTTACTTCAGTAAAACTGGCTGATATCATTAAATTCCCCATCGATAAATCACTGGCGCTAAGCGACGAAGCATCCAATTTCGTATTACAACCTTTTGATCAGGTGTTTATTCGCAAATCTCCTGCCTACATGCCGCAAATGCTGGTAAGTATTAACGGCGAAGTGAATTTTCCGGGAAAATACTCGCTAACCTCACGCACCGAACGCATTTCCGATTTGATAAAACGATCGGGTGGTATAACGCCCGAAGCCTATATTAACGGTGCCAGTTTAATTCGAAAAAGAACGCCGAACCGAATCCTGACCGACAAAGCCATTGACAATATTGCAAAGGAAAAAGAATCGGCCAATACTATTAATATCACCCGAAACGAGTTGGATATCATTGCTGTTAACCTGGCAAATATTCTTTCGAACCCGGGAGGTAAAAGCGATTTGATTTTGCAGGAAGGCGATTCGATACGCATATTAAAATCGTTACAAACCATTAAAGTTAGTGGCTCGGTGTACAATCCCAATGTGGTTCCTTTCGACGAATCGATGAGTGTAAGGCAATACCTGGCCAATGCCGGCGGATTAACAAAAAGATCGAAACCCGGACATATTTATGTGGTTTACGCCAATGGCTCGGTTCGCAAAACAAACAAAACAATATTTGGCCGTAATTATCCCGAATTACAGGCAGGAGCAGAAATAATTGTTCCGAGTAAAGGCGAACGCAGAAAGATTTCCCAAACAGGTGCCATTTCGTTAGCTGCATCGCTCTCGCTTATTGTTGTAGCACTAATAAATACCATGTAATAACGGTAAGTGCCCGTAATACTGAAAGACATTATTGATCTAAAAATTCACTGTAAATTTTCATTGAATAAGAAATGAGCAAGAATACAGCTATCATAAATAAAAAAGATTACCTCGAAATAAAAGATCTGCTTCTCCGGCTCAAACAAAACCGTGGAATACTAATAAAATCGGCTGCTATCGCTTTTTTGGCAGGTGTATTTCTGGTCGTTTTTACGCCGAGGGTATATAAAACGGAAGTTAGCCTGTTAGCCGAATCGAACTCCAACAGCCCGGCAAATGGCTTAATGGGACAATTGGGAAACCTGGCAGGATTTGACGTAGGTGGTTTAATGGGCCTCGATATGAGTGGAAGTAATCAGAGCGCCTTAACACCCGACTTGTATCCCGAAGTGGTAAAGAGTACAACTTTCCTTATGGATATTTTACAGGAAAGGGTGTATTTACCCAAAAAAGACCTTACCATGTCGGTTAGCGAATACCTGCAGGAACATACCAAACCATCGATTGCGGGATGGCCGGGTTATGCCCTCAGCTTGTTAAAACCGAAGGGCGAAAAAAGAAGTATTCCTCAAAAAAATGAAGGAGAACCGTTGAATCTTTCTCAGGCCGACCTGGATTTGATTAAAGGACTGGCCGGTACCATTGAGGTAAACATTATAAAATCGGAAAGTGGAATTACCGGTGGCGACAGTAAAATAATTAAAGTGAGTGTGGAACAACAAGACCCTTACGTTTCAGCTCTTTTAACCGAAAAAGTGATCGCCAGCCTAAAGCAATACATTATTGATTACCATACCAGTAAAGAGAAAAAAGACCTGGCTTTTATCGAGGCTCGCTACCAGGAAGCCAAAGCCCGGTATTTTGAGAAACAGGAAGCTTTAGCCGATTACGACGACAGTAATGTAAATGTCATTCTGGCATCAGCAAAATCGCGCCGCGACAGGCTGGTTACCGAAAGTACGCTGGCCTCGAACCTGTACAAAGGACTGGCACAAAAGCGCGAACAGGCACAAATTCTCGTTCAGGATAAAACACCGGTATTTACCGTAATTGAACCGGCAAAAGTGCCCCAGCAGAAAAGCAGGCCCAAAACAATGTTCACCATCATCAGCCTTACATTGATAGGTTTGTTTGCGGGAACTTGTATTGTTCTGTGGAAGGAATTTGTGGTTGCAAAAGATAATACCAACATTAATTAATTGAGCAGATTCAATACTTTTTCCCAAATAACAAAAGGTTAAACCTAACTACAAAACCCAAACACAAGAAGGATATGAAATAAGTTAGAGCACAAATTAAAATGTTAACGCCTGATCAAACTAAATCCGCATTATCATCGTTAAAAAGCTAATGAAAAAACTTTCCATAATTAAAGGAGCACTTTTACTGCTCTTATGCATCGGTCCGCTATCCGGCTTATTTGCTCAATCACTAAGTCTGGAGTCAAATACTTTGGCAGGCACAAAAAACCAGCTCCCCTTTTGGCTATGGGCCAACCAGTTGGGGCAATTCGATAAAAACAGCAGTACCATACAAAACTTCAGTATTAATGCTTTTCATGGGCAACAAATCGGAGGTTCTGATTTCAGCTATCAGGTAGGTCTTGACCTTGATTTGCTACTGGCCGACGAAAACGACATCCGCTTTACCCAACTTTTTGGAAGCATGAGCTGGAGATTTCTTCAGCTGCAAATTGGCGCTTTCCCTGAGGAGGAAGTTTATGCCGGACTGTCAACCACTAACGGCAACCTGTCAGCATCGCGAAATGCAAGGCCTCATCCAAAAATAAGAGCCGGTTTTAACCGTTATGTTCCCGTTTTTACCGACTGGTTTTTTATCAATGGCTTTTATGAAGAGGGCCTGCTCAACGACGATCGTTATGTAAAAGATACGCATTTACACCGGGGAAACCTGTTTTTTCGCTTTGGCCAACCAAAATCGTTACAGGTAACGGTAGGAATTGAACATTTCGTAATGTGGGGCGGCACACATCCTGTGCTCGGCGAGTTTCCGGGATGGGAAGACTACTTCAACTATTTAACAGCCAGTGCCGGTGGCAATAATGTTATTGATAAAGAACAGCTTAATGCCATGGGAAACAGTTACGGCGTTTATCAGATTGAATTTAGCAAAGCCTGGGATAAACTGAATGCTACACTTTACATCAGCCATCCCTATGAAGATCACTCAGGAATGGAATTTGTTAATTACTCCGATAACCTGATTGGTTTACATCTTGCTTTTCATAAACAACAAGCTCACTTAAAAAATATCGTGTTCGAATATTTCCATACCAAAAACCAAAGCGGGGCTTATCTCATCGGTGAAGCTCCCGACGAAAACGGGCGTGGCCGTGGAATTGATGATTATTTTAACCACGGGTTATATCTTTCAGGTGCCACTTACAATAAAATGGCAATGGTGAGTCCGCTCTTTGCTCCCGTATTAATAGCTGATGGCACAAGCAGAGGTTTTGAAAACACGCGTTTTGCAGGTTTCCATTTGGGGGCTGACGGATTATTGTCTGAAACTTTTGCCTGGAAAGCGCTGCTAACCTATTCCAATAATATTGGGCGGCACAATGGACAAGGAGGCACAACCATCAGTCCTTCGCGTAAACAACTCTCAGCACTTGGGCAGGTTTCCTGGCAACCGCTGTCAAAAAAAATAAGTATTTCAACATCGGTAGCTGCCGATCGTGGAAGTGTTTATGATAATGGAGTAAACACCACTCGTTTGGGAGCAATGATTTCATTCAACTATTACTTCCCGAACTAAAAATTTCAGCGCCTTGTTTTTGGATAGACGTTTTTTATCTACTGTTAACAAAGCACTTTGCATTGGAAATACATCGGTTTAAACCGCGAATGAAATTTGATGCTATCGATATGTTGGAGGGAAGACAGAAGTCTGAATACGGAAGAAACAACTTCAACACCTCTTTCCGAACCGGGGTTCCAGACTTCAGTCTTCAGGAAAAATAAATTAATAAAAACTTATGTAACAGGAATAAACCTGGCTGCAATCAGGCAAGTTCGCAGGGTTAACCAATAAGTAAGAATAAAACAATTTGTTAAATATTTGATCTTTTTGAAGTTAAAATTCTTATTTAAATTAAATTTAGCTAATTTTGGCATCGAGTAAAATGTATTCAACAAAATAGCATGCATTTACGGTAAATTAAATTACCTATATAAACACAAGAACTAGATCATAACATTCTGATATGGAAATTATTTTAATCCTATCCGCACTTATTCTTAGCTTTCTACTCGTAATTGTAGTAGTACCCCCAATTATTCGCACCGCTAAAGCCAAACATTTATTTGAGCCCTTTGATGAACGAAAAGTACACACAGAGATAGTTCCTCCATTGGGAGGAGTTGCTATTTTTATTGGCTTCAGCATTAGTGCCATATTTGCCACAGATGGATTAGCCTATGATGCGTTAAAATATATTATGGCAGCCGTTATTATCATGTTCTTCATGGGCTTAAAAGACGATTTGATGATTCTTTCGGCCCGGAAAAAATTAATCATCCAAATTGTAACGGTAATATTACTCATCTCCTTTGCCAATATTCATTTCACGAATTTACACGGGGTATTCGGAGAGCATAAGATCGGAAATCTAACTAGTTTTTCACTATCGCTTTTTGCAATAATTGTGATCATAAATGCCTTTAATCTTATTGACGGGGTAGATGGACTCGCCTCCGGTTTAGGAATGCTGGCATCATCAGTATTGGGAACCTGGTTTTATTTAAGCCAAAACTATCCGCAGGCAATAATGGCTTTTGCCTTAGTTGGAGCACTGGCAGGCTTTTTCCTTTATAATGTTTTTGGTAGCAGAAATAAACTGTTTATGGGAGATACAGGATCGCTGATAATTGGATTAATTATTTCAGTAATGATTGTTTCATTTAACGAATTGAATTTGACTGCACCAGAGCCTTACCGTATAGGTGGAGCACCGGCTGTATCTTTTGCCATAATAATTGTACCTCTTATTGATACTCTCAGGGTTATGGCTATTCGAATAGCCCAACGACGCTCACCATTTTCGCCGGATAAAAACCATATCCACCACCGTTTGCTATCGTTACTTGGTTCGCATTTAAAAGTAACATTAACCATTTTGGCAGGCAACGTTGTATTAATTGCAATTGCACTTGGCCTCAACCACTGGCAGCTAAATGTAAATCTGCAGTTTATTACTGTTTTCCTGGTTGGTCTTGGGTTCTCGGCGATACCATCTTATGTACTGCGTACAAAAAGAGCCAAAAAAGCTTATTCTGCGTAGGCTCAATTACCACTTCTCCTAAGTATAAAAGTTACTATTCAAAGCAATAGGTGAGAAAGGATTATTGATTAAGGATGATGAAGGTAAGTTGGTCTCTTGGTAGTTTTGCCAGGTTAATTTTCGCCTTCGCGAATCCCAATCTTTCACAAAGTTGCTTAAAAACAGAACTTTTAAAATACCGCAAGTACATCGTTCAGAATAATTAAAATTCTTGAAGTTGACTATCCCCGTGGCAGAGCCAAGCGGTATTACGCCAACTTCATTTCAGCTAAAATGCTGAAAACCGAATTTTCTTGATTTCACCCTTCCGATATCCAATTTCACAATTTAGCTCATCTTCGTTGCGTTCAAATCCCAATCTCCTATCAACCTCATTCCCCACAAATCCTTCTCTCCCCTTTTCCCTTTCCCATTGTTGCACAACACTTTTATTTCTGATTAATAACCTTTTATAGGCAGTACATTTTATGTAAATTTAGATTAAACCATAAAAATTGACTGCCATGCCTAAAATTCGTAGAATTGATGCCCTCAACTACCACAAAAAACATCGTCCCGGGAAAATAGAAGTTATACCTACCAAACCACATAATACACAATACGATCTTTCGCTGGCATACACCCCGGGGGTTGCACAGCCTTGTCTGGAAATTGAAAAGGACAAGGACAATGCCTATAAATACACCGCAAAAGGAAACCTGGTAGCCGTAATTTCGAACGGAACTGCGGTTTTGGGTCTTGGTGATATCGGGCCGGAAGCCGGAAAGCCGGTTATGGAGGGAAAAGGTTTGTTGTTTAAGATTTTTGCCGACGTGGATGTTTTCGACATTGAAGTGGACGAAAAAGATCCGGACAAACTGATTGCCGTTGTTAAAGCTATTGCACCAACTTTTGGAGGCATAAACCTGGAAGACATAAAAGCTCCCGAATGTTTTAAAATTGAAGAAACGCTTCGGAAACAACTTAATATTCCGGTTTTTCACGACGATCAACATGGAACAGCAATCATTTCTGCGGCAGCCCTACTTAATGCTTTGGAAATAAACAAAAAGCTTATTGAAGATATTCAGGTTGTTGTTAGCGGTGCCGGAGCAGCCGCTGTATCGTGTGCTAAACTGTACATCAGCATGGGGGTAGAACCTGAAAATATTGTAATGGTTGACAGCAAGGGCGTTATAAACCGCGAACGTACTGATTTGAATGAGATTAAACAACAATTTATTACCAACAGAAAAATAGATACGCTGGAAGAAGCCATGAAAGATGCCGATGTATTTCTCGGACTGTCGGTTGCCGATGTGGTCAATAAAAAAATGATCAAATCGATGGCGAAAAATCCGATCGTTTTTGCCATGGCCAATCCCAATCCCGAAATCTCATACGAAGATGCTACTGCTGCACGAAAAGACATTATAATGGCTACCGGACGTAGCGATTACCCCAACCAGATCAACAACGTGCTGGGATTTCCCTTTATTTTCAGGGGAGCACTGGATGTGCGGGCAACCACCATTAACGAAGAAATGAAGATTGCGGCCGCAAAAGCACTGGCAAAACTTGCAAAAGAATATGTACCGGAAATGGTTGCCAAAGCCTACAACATGAAAAATATTGTGTTTGGCAAAGATTACATCATCCCCAAACCGCTCGATCCGCGTTTGATTACTACCATTTCTTCGGCTGTAGCACATGCTGCCATGGAAAGCGGGGTAGCCCGCAAACCCATAAAAAGCTGGACAGCCTACGAGCAAGAGTTAACGGAACGTCTGGGAATTGACAACCGCCTGATAATGGCCATTCGCACCAAGGCAAAACAAGATCCGAAACGAATTGTATTTGCCGAGGCCAACAGTTTCCGGATTCTTAAAGCCGTTCAGTTTGTTATTCGCGAGGGTATTGCACAACCAATTTTACTGGGCAACAAAGAGAAAATTCAGGAGCTGATAAAAGAAAACCAGCTGGATATTAACAATGTTCCAATTATCGACCTGTGCGAATCAGTAAGCGACGAAAAACGTCATCATTTTGCAAAAATCCTCTACGAAAAACGAAAACGTAAAGGAATGACTTACAACGAGGCGGTAGAAAAAATGTACAACCACGACTATTATGGTTCGATGATGGTGGAAACAGGCGAGGCAGATGCTTTTATTTCCGGATTCTCCAGAAAATATTCGTCAACCATTCGCCCAACGCTGCAGGTAATCGGCGTAAAAAAGGATTATAACCACATTGCAGGAATGTATATGCTGCTAACCAAAAGCGGCCCGTTATTCCTGGCCGATACAACCGTAAATATGAATCCTTCGGCACAAACACTTGCCGACACCACCTTGCTTACCGCAGCCGAAGTTCGTAAATTTAATATCGAACCACGCATTGCCCTCCTTTCCTACTCTAACTTTGGCGCCTATAAAGGAGCAGGCAGCCCGATAAGAGTAAAAGAAGCAGTACAGTTGCTGCATGAGAGTAATCCTGATTTAATAGTGGATGGCGAAATGCAGGCCAATTATGCCTTAAATGGCAAGTTGCGCTATTCGCGTTATCCCTTTAATAAATTGGGCGATAAGGATGCCAATACCCTTATTTTCCCCAACCTGAGCTCGGGAAATATTACCTATAAAATTCTACAGGCTTTGGGGCCGTACGAGGCGATTGGTCCTATACTGATGGGAATGAAAAAACCAATTCATATATTACAACGCGACAGTACCGTGCGCGAGATCATCAACATGACGGCCATAGCTGTTATCGATGCCCAGGACAACAATACGAACTAACACCTGGGCTTGCATAAAAATGCCGGGGTTCCTAATTGGACTTCGGCATTTTTTTTACTTCTAAAAAAACAGAAGCTTTCAGTACCATAATTACAGCAGCAAAAACAGGCAAAAGTACATCCCGGTACGAAAAGTGGCTTTCGTGTATCATATTTTCAATTTCAACACTATTTTTGTTTGTATGAATATTGACAAATATCCTTCGCGATTACTGGAGGCCGCTGTAAACGAGTTTTCAAAACTTCCCGGAATAGGCCGGAAAAGTGCTTTACGCCTGGTTTTACACCTGCTGCGGCAAGACAAAGAAGCGGTTAACTCTTTTGGCAACAGCCTGATACAATTACGAAACGAAATAAAACACTGCAAAGTTTGCCATAACATTTCGGATAACGATACTTGCCAGATTTGTTCCAATCCGTCGCGCAACGAAAGTGTAATTTGTGTGGTAGAAAATATCCGTGATGTAATGTCGGTGGAGAATACACACCAGTTTAACGGATTGTACCACGTACTGGGAGGGATAATTTCGCCTATGGATGGCATTGGCCCGGCAGAACTGGAAATCGATTCGCTGATTGAACGGGTAGATTCAGGCAAAGTTATTGAAATCATCCTGGCACTTTCAACCACCATGGAAGGCGATACCACCAATTTTTACATCTACCGGAAACTGAAAGGCAGGGAAATAAAAATCTCGACACTGGCGCGGGGCGTTTCCATTGGCGACGAGCTGGAATATACCGACGAAATTACACTTGGCCGTTCGTTAATGAACCGCGTTCCTTTCGAAAGCTCGTTGGGAAAATAAATTACGCATCAGAAAGCCGGTTTCTTTTTGTTATGAAAAGGAAACCTTACATTTGAGAGTAATTCGTTATCAACTTTAAAGTAGATTTCCATGGCCGGCAATAGTTTTGCCGACCAGCTTTTTTGAAAACACCAGCGCTGAAAAATGGATATTTCAATTGTTATTGTCAACTACAACGTAAAGCATTTTCTCGAACAATGCCTCCACTCGGTTGAGAAGGCTTTGCAGAAGGTACAAGGCGAAGTTTTTGTTGTTGATAATAACTCGGTTGACGGCTCGGCGCAGTTAATTACCGAAAAGTTTCCCCATGTTATTTTCATCCAAAATACCGAAAACATCGGTTTTTCACGAGCCAATAACCAGGCCATTCGGCAGGCAAAAGGAAAATATATTTTGTTGCTGAATCCTGACACCGTTGTTGAGGAAGATACTTTTGAAAAGGTACTTTCGTTTATGGAAGCACACCCCGATGCGGGCGGTCTCGGTGTAAAAATGATTGATGGCAAAGGCCTTTTTCTGCCGGAATCAAAACGGGGATTACCAACACCATGGGTGGCTTTTTATAAAATGTTCGGTCTTTCGAAACTTTTCCCCAAATCGCGTAAATTCGGAAAATATCATCTCTCCTACCTCAACCCGGATGAAGTGCATGAAATTGATGTACTGGCAGGTGCTTTTATGCTGCTTCGTAAATCGGTACTCGACAAAGTAGGATTGCTGGATGAAACATTTTTTATGTATGGCGAGGATATCGACCTTTCGTACCGCATTCAAAAAGGGGGATATAAAAATTATTACTTCCCCGAAACAACCATAATCCACTACAAAGGCGAAAGCACAAAAAAGGGCTCGCTAAATTACGTGAAGGTATTTTACAAGGCCATGATTATTTTTGCGCATAAACATTTCTCGGGAAGTAAAGCAAGCGTTTTTGCCCTGCTAATTCATCTGGCAATTTATTTCCGGGCTTTGCTTTCTGCCTCAAAGCGTGTCTTGCAAAAATTGTATATTCCGGTTATTGATGCCTTGCTGATTTTTACCGGATTCTGGCTGATCACTCCATTTTGGGAACAGTTCCGCTTTCATCAATCCGATTATTACCCGCCGGAATTTATACAATTTGTAGTTCCGGTTTACTGCTTGTTTTTTTTGTTTGGCATTCGTTTTTCGGGAGCATACAAAAAGCCCGCAAGCCTTTACAAAGTTGGCCGTGGAATACTTTGGGGGCTTATCGCGTTGCTGCTGGCCTATTCGCTGGTTGACGAGCAATACCGCTTTTCGCGCGCCTTAATTCTTTTGGGCACTGCCTGGGCCGCAATTATCCTCACCGGCTACCGCTTGTTGGGCCACTGGCTAAAACTCTGCGATTTTGCCCTGAACACACAGCGTGCCCGTAAAATTGCTATTGTTGGGCATTCGAAAGAAGCTCTCCGTGTTCATCAAATTTTGGAAGAAACCCGGATTCGGTCGCAAATGGCCGGTTTTATTGCGATCAATAGTAGCGATAAAGGCCCCAATTACATAGGTGAATTGAGCCAGCTGGAAGAGATTATTCGGATTAACCGTATTGATGAAATTATTTTTTGTGCCGAAAATATCAGCTCGGCCGAGATTATTAAAGCCATGCTCGACCTGAGTCGCCTGGATATTGATTACAAAATTGCGCCTCCCGAAAGTGCAAGTATCATCGGCAGTAATTCCATTCACACCGCCGGCGATCTTTATGTGGTGAACCTCAACGCCATTTCAAAAGCGGCCAACAAGCGAAAAAAACGTTTGTTCGACATATTTACAGCTCTATTGATCTTTTGTCTGAGCCCGATTCTTATCTGGTTCACAACAAATAAAGGAAACTTCATTAAAAACAGTTGCAGGGTAATTGCAGGAAAGAAATCCTGGATTGGTTACATACCGGAGGTTACAACAGAAAACAAACTTCCGGCAATAAAAGAAGGCGTTTTACATCCGGCTGACAGGTTTCCTGAATTGAAATGGGATAAAGAAAAATTAATTCAGTTGAACAGGTCGTACGCAAAAGATTACAATTTACTGTCGGACATTGAAATTTTGCTGAAAGGCTGGAAACACATAGACCGGTAATCATAAAAACCAAAGAAGATGAACGAAAAACTAAGCTATGGAAAAATAATCCTCCGTCCCCTTGAACCGGAAGACCTTGACCTGTTATACCAATGGGAGAATAACACTGAGATTTGGGAAGTGAGCAACACTAAAACGCCGTTCTCGAAACACATTCTTGCCCAGTATCTTTTGGAATCGGCAAAAGACATCTACGAAACCAAACAGCTTCGTTTAATTATTGAAACTTCAGATAAGAAGCCCGTTGGAGCCGTTGATCTGTTTGATTTTGAGCCCTTTCACATGCGGGCCGGAGTTGGTATTCTCATCCACAAAAGCGACGACCGTAAAAAAGGTTACGCCAGCGATGCACTGCAAGCCTTATCCAACTATTCGTTTGAAATTCTGGGATTAAGGCAATTGTACGCCAACATTACTTCCGACAATTGGGGTAGCATACAGTTATTCGAAAAATCGGGATTTACTCAAAGTGGCATCAAAAAAAACTGGATTAAAACGTTCTCCGGGTGGAAAGATGAATTGTTTTATCAGAAGTTTTTGGGATAAAGTTCATTCATCCCAAAAATCATGGCTACCATTTTCGCTTCGTAACACATCTTACTCTGCTAACACATTAATCTTCGGCTACGTCATTCCGAACTTGTTTCGGAATCCCGGCTGCTTAACAGATGCTGAATCCGTCAGCTGACGGACAGCATGACGGAGCGTAGTTGCATAAGAGTTACCTAACTAAAACCCTGGTATTTCCTTCAAAAAAGAATAGCTGTTCTTTTCATAGTCAATCTGGCAGGCAAAATGTTGCATTCCGTTCGATACCACTACCCGTTCAACGCGCAAAGCCATGTTGTAGCGCACCACCTGATCGAAAGCGTTCTGCGTAATTTTAACGTTTGGCGCTTTAAATTCAGCAATAAAATATGGATTTCCGTTTCGCTGATAAATCAATAAATCGAAACGCCGCTGTTGCTGATTCACCTTAATTTGTTTTTCCACAGCCATTAAATTCTGCGGATAACTTTTTTCCTGTATCAGATATTGAATAAAATTCTGGCGCACCCATTCTTCCGGCGTCAGCACCACAAATTTCTTCCGTATCGGATCAAATATCAATGTCTTATTATTTTCTGTTTTTGTTCGGAAAGCATATTCCGGCAAATTCAGTTTATACATCATCTTCTCATTAACTTATTAATCGGAAAAATTCAAAAAAATTTGCACACATAGTGTTGACGATTGAGTTATCCCTGACAAATAATCATTTTTTAATTATTTCGTCAACCCTTCGGGTAATTAATTCAAAAAAATGAATTAATCAGGCTAACTCAACTTGGCTGGCGAGCGCTAAAAATGTACATTTGTGTTCGCCTTAAAACCAAAAGTTTTCCTATTTGTTCAAAGGTAGAATAATTCAGCTTATGAAGACGAAAAAAGAAATTGTTGACAACTGGCTGCCGCGATATACCGGCAAAAAGCTCGAAGAAATTGGCCAGTATATTTTGCTCACTAATTTTCAGGATTACGTAGAACGGTTTGCACGCAAATTTGAGGTTCCGGTTGAAGGAACCGACAAAAACATGCCCAGTGCAACTGCCGAAGGCATTACCATGATCAACTTTGGCATGGGAAGCCCCAATGCGGCTACAGTAATGGATTTGTTAAGTGCCATACACCCAAAAGCAGTTTTGTTTCTGGGAAAATGTGGAGGTTTAAAAAAGAAAAACCAGCTCGGCGATTTTATCCTACCGATTGCGGCTATCCGCAGCGACGGTACATCGGCTGATTACCTGCCACCTGAAGTTCCGGCACTTCCGGCATTTAACCTGCAGCGGGCAGTTTCGCACATTCTCCGAAATTCGGAGCAGGATTACTGGACAGGCGTGGTGTTAACCACCAACCGCCGGGTTTGGGAATACGACGAACGCTTTAAAAAGTACCTCAAAAAAACACGCGCAATGGCCATCGATATGGAAACAGCAACCCTGTTTACCGTTGGTTTTGCCAACCAAATACCAACCGGAGTTTTATTACTGGTATCCGATCAGCCTATGATCTCTACCGGCGTAAAAACCGACAAAAGCGATCAATATGTTTCTTCATCCTATGTAGAGAGGCATATTCAGGCTGGTATTGATGCGCTACTGGAAATTAAAAACCACGGACTTTCTGTAAAACACTTACGATTTTAAAATGGAGTACAGCGACATACTGCACAACCTGAAAAAAGGCATCTATCACCCCATTTATTTGTTACAGGGCGAAGAAGCTTATTTTATTGATGAACTATCGGATTATATTGAAGACAAGGTGCTGACTGATGCCGAAAAAGGATTTAACCAAACCATTTTTTATGGAAAAGATTCGGATCCGGTAAACATTGTAGAAGCCTCGTTACGTTTCCCGATGATGGCCAGCAAGCAGGTAATAATTGTGAAAGAAGCGCAAAGCCTGAGCAAAATAGAAACGTTGACATCGTATGCCGAAAAGCCGCTGGCTTCTACCATTTTGGTATTGGCTTACAAATACAAAACCCTCGATTCGCGAACAAAACTGGCCAAAGCCATAAAAAAGAACGGTGTACTTTTCACCTCGAAAAAACTGTACGAGAATAAAATTCCGGGCTGGATTGACGGTTTTCTAAGAACGCACAATTATACCATCACACCGCAGGCAGCTTTATTGCTTACTTCGTACCTGGGAACGGATTTAAGCAAAATTGCCAACGAGCTGAACAAACTGGTAATTGCCGTAAAAGACACCACAAAAATTACACCCGAGCATATCGAAAAAAATATCGGGCTGAGCAAAGAGTTTAACATTCTTGAGCTTCAAAATGCATTGGGCGAAAAAAATGTGCTAAAAGCCAACCGGATCATTAATTATTTTGGATCGAACCCAACGCTGAACCCGATTCAGAAAACCGTGGCCGGACTGTATTTCTATTTTTCAAAACTGTTTACTTATCATTTTCTAAAAGACAAATCGGAACGAAATGTCGCAGCCGAACTACGTGTTCATCCTTTTTTTGTAAAAGAATATGTTTCGGCAGCCAAGCGTTACTCTCCTACCAAGCTGTACGAAATTATGGGAGTCCTGCGCGAATACGACATGAAAAGCAAAGGATTTAACGTATCAACAATGGTTGAAACCGGCGAGTTGCAAAAGGAAATGATCTATAAAATATTACACTAATGATAGTTTGGTTTATTATCGGCGTAACTGCCGTAATTTCATATATTGCCTTTCAAAACCGCGAGTTATCGGCAAAGCTTCAGTTTAATGCCGTACAAATTATTCACCGGAAAGAATTTTACCGCCTCGTGAGCCACGCCTTTGTTCATGCCAACTGGTCGCATTTGGGTGTAAACATGCTGGTACTTTATTTTTTCGGACGAAATACCGTGGTTTATTTCGACTATTACTTTGGAAATAAAGCCACAGCTTATTTTCTTTTGTTGTATTTCGGCGGTATTTTGGCTTCGAACATCTGGAGCCTGATAAAACATAAAAACAACTATTACTACAATGCCGTTGGTGCTTCAGGTGCGGTGTCGGCTGTGCTGTTTGCCACCATTTTTTTCCAGCCCTGGGAGTCGTTGTATTTGTTTGCCGTGCTTCCAATTCCCGGAATTTTGTTTGCCGCCGGTTACCTTTTTTACTCGTACCAAATGAGTAAACGACAATCGGACAATGTGGCACATGATGCCCACTTTTTGGGAGCTGTTTTTGGTTTCATTTTCCCAATTTTGCTAAAACCCGAATTATTTACCCGCTTTATCGACAATTTGTTTTCGTTCCTGTAGTTTATGGCCTACCTGCTTATAAATAATCGAATTTTAAAAGAAGCAGAAACCAACCTTACACCTTTTCTGTTAAACACGCCCGATGTGTATAAACACAGCATTTGGTTTGGTTTTGGCGGAATTCCGCTGCTCGACGAAAACCTGGACATCGTGGAAATAGAATTAAAAACTCTCGGACACGATCTTCCTGACCTGTTTAAAAACCGCCGCGAATTATTCAGGCTACTGAAACGGATGCTCAATAAAAACCGGTTTTACCGGACCGGATTGATCACTTTTCAGTTTTTTATCTCTGAAGAAAAAATCGATTACCTGATTACCTGTAAAGCTTTCGAGGATTTTGATTTCCCAGGTATCAAACAGGGGCTTCTCCTGCAGGTGTCAGAACTGAAACTGGTTAGCCATTCTCAAGCTTATAACTCTTGCTTTACAAAAGCACCATTTTGGGAACAGGTAAAAGCTGAATGTATAAAGACACCAAACGCCGCTGCAGTAATATTAAATGAAAAGGGCATTGTTTGTGAAGGGATTGCCGCCAATCTTTTTATGATTAAAGAAAATGTACTTTTTACGCCAATGATAAAAACAGGTTGTTACGGTGATGTAATTCGCCCGCAAATTATGCGACTGGCGAATGAAATAAACATGAAAGTGGTAGAAACTGATGATTTGGAACCAACGTATCTGCAAGAGATGGATGAAATATTCTTTGCTTCTGAAACGAAAGGAATACAATGGGTTTTAGGATTTAATAACCGACGTTACGTTCATGAATTTTCCGACCGGATTTATTCTGCTTTAAATCAATTTTTAGAAAGGAAAACAGAAAATCAGAGATGAAAAGCGAAAAGTGTTAAGTCAAGTCTTAAATGTCGGCTAAGTTGAAGTTATTGTTTGAATTTTTCGAAATCAGAAAAAGAAAGCATAGCCCTAGCTACGTGAGTGTTTTTATGATGAGTAAAAACGAAAAAGAACAATACTTGGGGCGATAGAGCAGGCTTGACCTGACACTAGTTAAGCGCGGGATTCTCAGGAAAATTTTCCCATACCGAATAACGGTTACCGGCTTTTTTTACAAAATCGAACCACGACGATTCACTCAAATCTTTCATTACATCGTTTTGCTCAACATCTGTTACCAACCACGAATCCTCTTTTAATTCCTCCTCTAACTGACCTCCATCCCAGCCGGAATAGCCAAGGAAAAACCGAATATCTGAAGGATTTATCTTTCCTGTGCGAATGTCTCTTTTCAACACTTCAAAGTCGCCCCCCCAATACAAGTCTCCCATCACATGAATACTTCCCGGAAGTTTATCGCCCAGTTTGTGAATAAAATAAATTGAATCGGTAGAAACAGGACCTCCTAAATACACATCGGCATTAAAGTCAGGAAAATCCGGGAACGCATCCTGCACCGGAAAATCGACCTTTTTATTCAGGATAAACCCCACTGCTCCTTTTTGACTAAAAGCAACGAGAAATACCACCGAACGATTAAAATAATTGCCTGCCAAAAATGGTTCAGCAATTAAAACCCGCCCCTTTTGTGGTGCAATGTTATTCGATTTTATTTTGAATATGTCAAGATTCTCATTCATTCTAAAAGCAATATAAGAAATTTATATTGGCTATCAAATAGCAGCTAATCTTACACTAATCTGTAACGGATTTATTAATAGAATGTTTTAATCGCAAGAAATTATTGTTTATCAAAAGTTACTCTACTCTTCTTCAACAATAATAAAAACATCCTCGTCGGGTTTCGACATTTGGTATTGTTCGCGGGCAAATTTTTCCAGTTCCGCTTTCCCTTTATTCAGGTCCTGAAGCTTTTGTCTGTCGGAGGCAATGCGTTTCTGGTAATATTCTTTTTGTTGCTTCAACTCATTCAGCTGACGCTTGCTTTTCGCATGAGAAACAATGCTGTTTTCATCAAAAAATATAATCCAGACAGCAAAAAGAATAAAGGCGATAACAAACTTGTTACCGATGCTTTTAAAATTTCCGGACTTAAATATTTCCTTGTTCATGTTCCTCTAAATGTTGATATACCGATAATGAAAAACATTGAGCCTTTAGTTCACTTCTAATGCCTGTGTTTTTCCATATCGGGCATTAAACCAATTTAAAAATAGTTGACAATAGCCTAAACATTTTCAAAATTGGTATCACAAAAGTAGAATCTTTCGCGACCAAAAAAAAGAGGAACCGAACAATTCCGATTCCCCTTTTTCAACAGTTTAACCTTAATAACCTGAATTTCAATTATTAATATCTATTCATTATCCGGCTGAAAATTCGGATAAGTATAATCTATCGGTGGTACAAAGTTTTCTTTAATCGTGCGGATTGCCGTCCAGCGAAGCATGTTAAAAATAGAACCTGCTTTGTCGTCGGTACCCGAACCACGCGCACCACCGAATGGCTGCTGGCCTACAACAGCACCTGTTGGCTTGTCGTTAATGTAAAAGTTACCTGCGCAGTTTTCCAAACGTTTTGAAATTTTCTCGATATTGTAACGGCTTTGCGACCAAACAGCACCTGTAAGTGCATAAATCGAAGTTGTATCAACCAGATCAAGCGTTGCATCCATGTCTTCGTCTTCGTAAACGTAAACCGTAAGCACAGGGCCAAACAACTCTTCTTTCATGGTAATGTAATCTGGTTTTTTAGCCAGAATAACTGTTGGCTCAACAAAATAACCAACTGATTTATCGCAGTTTCCGCCAAAAATCACTTCAGCATCTTCGTCTTCTTTTGCCTGGTCGATAAAACCTTTCAGTTTATCAAACGACGACTCGTCGATAACGGCATTCACGAAATTGGTGAAATCTTCAACCGGCCCCATTTTTACGGTAGCCAGCTCAGCGCCTAATATCTCTTTTACTTCCGGCCAGATACTTGCCGGAACATAACATCTTGAAGCTGCCGAACATTTCTGTCCCTGGTATTCGAAAGCACCACGCAACATCGCAATGGCCAGTTCGCGTTTTTTAGCTGTAGGATCAGCAAAAATGAAGTCTTTTCCACCCGTCTCGCCAACGATACGTGGGTATGATTTGTATTTGTAAATGTTCTCGCCAATGGTTTTCCAAATGCTTTGGAATACAGCTGTTGAACCGGTAAAGTGAATTCCGGCAAACTCAGGATGAGTAAGCACAGTATCGGCAGCAACAGGACCCGATGCATAAACCAGGTTGATAACACCATCAGGTAAACCGGCTTCTTTAAAGATTTCCATAATTACACCAGCTGAATAAACAGCAGTTTTCGATGGTTTCCAAACGGCAACGTTACCCATCATGGCAGGTGCTGCAGGAAGGTTTCCGGCAATTGATGTAAAGTTGAACGGAGTAAGTGCGAAAACAAAACCTTCCAACGGACGGTATTCGTTGTAGTTCCAGATACCTTTTGCCGACTCGGGCTGAATTTTATAAATCTCAGTCATTACCTGAACGCCGAAACGTAAAAAGTCGGCGAACTCACAAGCCGCATCAATTTCGGCCTGGAAAGCATTTTTTGATTGTCCCAGCATCGATGCAGCATTGATTTTTGCACGATATGGTCCTGCCAAAAGATCAGCTGCTTTCAGGAAAATTGACGCACGGTGTTGCCACGACAGGTTTGCCCACTCTGTTCTGGCTTCCAAAGCCGCATCAATTGCCATTTCAACGTGGCTGGCATCGCCCTGATTATAATAGCCTAAAGTATGCGCAATTTCGTGAGGTGGAAACATCCGGACTTTTCTGTCGGTATAAACTTCTTTTCCTCCAATAATCATTGGCTGGTCGAGTTCTTCCGAGCGTAATTCCTGCAATTTAGCCTGCAGCTCTGCTCTTTCCGGAGATCCCGGAGCATAACTTAAAACCGGTTCGTTTTTAGCAACCGGAACGTTGTAAATTCCTTTTGGCATAATTCTTTAATATTTATCGTTTGTAATTCTTCTGGTCTGTTTATGCAAATCTAAAAAATCGCATTCTCACAAAGCATAACAAAAATCATAATCGAAAAACAGAGTTTAAATCAACCGTCTTATAGCCAAACATTTAGAACAAAAACCCTTAAAAACAAAATAAAAATCAGGTTTTCAGTTTCCCATTTTGACAATTTTTCCCCGAAAAATCGTTTGATTTGCCGAGACGTACCTGTTTTTTAATATTTTTACATTATTGTTAAAAAGGATATATAAAATATTAGCAGAAAGATTCTGGGCTGCTAAAACTGATCATGAAAAAAGGCAGCTTTTTCAGCTTCTGTTATTTTGGGAAGTTGCGGGAGTTCTGTCGTTATTTTTATCGATACGCGAGCTAATTCTTGCGGCGCCTAAAAGCGATCTGGTGAGCTATCTTCTTCTTCTTTCGGTTTCAATTTTAGGCATAGTTTGCACTTTTAATGCAAAAAAGAATTGCGCCACCAATGTTATTTTTTCGTTACCCGTTTTTATTTACGCCTTTTACATCTCGGACTTAACACAACATGCACCGCTAATTGAAACAGTACATCTTTCGGTGTGGTGGCTAATGGCCGGGCTGGTTTTTCTGTACTATTTCTCGTTGATGGAAACTCGGGTGATCATTTACTTTTTTGTGTCGCTGGCGCTAATTTGTTTTCACCTGCTGAAAGCCGGACATTTAAGCGATGCATTTACTTATTTCGATCCTTTTGCCAGCAACCCTGTTTTAATATTCACAGCCTTTTTTCTGGCAACCTTTTATCTCCGTAAAAAACTGATTACAAACATTGAAGTTCTGACCGAGGAAATCAACTCGAAAAACGAAGCAATTCACCGTGTTTTACAAAACACTTCGTTTCTGATTTCGCGACTACGCGCCTTACGCGACGAAGACGGAAATATCACCAACCTGGTGGTGGAAAAAATAAACAATGCCTTTGAAGCGGCTTTTAAACGCAATTTGTACGAAGTGCAGGAACAGGAAGCCGAATACGTATTCGACCTTATTTTTAAAGGCCGCTTTGATGTAAACAAAACCGTTCTTTTCAATAAAAAGAGTGTGACTGAGTTTTATGCCGACACCCTCGATAAATGGTTTAAAATTCATGTGCTAAATCCATCCTACAACTCCTACTACCTGGTTTTTGAAGACATTACAAAAACCAAAAAGCAGCTTGCAGATTTGGAAGCCAGCAAACGGCGCTACAAAGTACTACTTGAGGCGATTCCTGATATTTTCTTTGTTATTGATAAGGATGGTATTTACGAGGACTTTGTAATAAAAGAAGGCAACCTGTTTAAAATTGAGGACTCGAATATTATTGGCAGCTCTATTTTTAATGCCGGATTTCCGGATAAATTGGCACACAAGATCTACTCATGTATTCAGCATTGTATTAAAAACGACACGATTGAAAGTATTGAATACTCGTTAAATACTCCCAACGGAACATTTATGTTCGAAATGCGCCTGGCCAAACTCAATGCCAATGCAGTAATTTCGGTGGCGCGCGATATTACCAAACGTAAAACTGCAGAATTCGGTCTGGAAAAAGCACTCGTAAAAGCAGAAGAATCCGATCGGTTAAAATCGGCGTTCCTCGCTAACCTGTCGCATGAGATTCGCACACCAATGAACATTATCTCCAACTTTACGCGCATGCTGGCCGATGATTCGCTCGATGGATTGGAACGACTGGAACTCACCGAAGCCATCACACAAAACGGTCAGCAATTATTAAATATGATCGACAACACGGTGCATCTGGCAAAAATTGAAACCGAGAATATTCCGGTTCATGCCACTTTCAGCAAAATAAATCCGCTGCTTCGCGAAATTTACAATGCCTATTTTGCCGAACTTCCGGATAGCAAGGATATTCGCATTAGCTTAAAAACCGATGTTGCCACTCCTGAATTTGGCTTTTCTACCGATCCGCAGTTACTGAAAGAGGCGATGACAATTTTGGTTGACAACGCTGTAAAATACACCTTAAGCGGACAAGTTACTTTCGGCTTTGAGATGGTACGCAACGACTTTGTGAAGTTTTATGTTGCCGACACTGGAATTGGTATTCCTGAGGAAGATTACGAACACATCTTCAGTCGTTTTTACCGCGTGCAGAATAAAATAAACCAAACGACTTCAGGTTCCGGAATTGGATTGCCAATTGCCCAGCATTACGTTACGCTTTTGGGCGGGGAATTGGAATTTGAATCGAAAGTGGATAAAGGAAGTAATTTCTGGTTTATGCTACCTTTTAGCGACGGACGAGGTTACATGAAAATCGTAAGCTAATGTCAGTTGGCAGTTCCAGTTAAGAGTTTTCAGACGCAGTTGACAGTTTTCGGTTGCAGTTTTCAATTGGTTGTCAAACATTTCAAACTATTTCAAACAACAGAAACCAGAAACAATATCAACCACTTAGTACCTGTTTATAACGGAATTTAATTGACGGTATCCGACCAACCTGTCATAACGGCCGGCTAAATCACGGTAATACACCAGAATCTGATAATCATTACTGGTTTCCCAAAAGCTTCCTTCAATATTGGTGTGGTCGGCTACTTTTGCTCCCTGCGGCACATAAACGTAGATATAATTATAATAGCCCTGCTTTAACAACAAAGTCAATTCATATTCTCCGCGCTCGAAATTATAGGTCATTTCATTGCTTTTGTTGGCATTCCAGTTGCTTAGCGCTCCAAATACATTCACCGATCCACCAAGTAACGGCGCTTCCAGTGGCAATGTAAAATGCACAAAGGTATAATCGCACTCGGTATCATAATCGCGCACCTCCTGGTCCTGGCTTTCCACCACGTACATCCCGTTCATTTCTTCGTACGAGAAAAACGGTTTATTGGCACGCACTTCATCAATTTTAACTGTTTTATGAAAATAAGGCCGGTGAAAATCGGTGGCAATCACATTTTCGCCATTCATCCGGTTGGTTCGATTGTCGAAATACCGAAACTCGTTTCCTGCCGGAAATACATTTTCGCGGTTATAATCGTAATCCAAAATCCCTTCCCGGATATACAGTGGCTTCAAATTTCGAATGGCATTATCCCAACGGTTATTCTGCATAATTACCACCTTCACTTCTTCTCGCGGATTTAAGATAGACAAATTGGGATGGTGTATTTTAAAATCAACCTCGTGGTTGCTGCCTTCAAAAGCATCGGCGGTGGCGCGCCGCACCGTTCCTTCAATACGTACAGCATTTTCGTAGATATAAAAACGTTTCGTTAAAACCACCTTTTCCTTATCCTGATCTTCATAAACCACCAAAACATAATTTCCCGAAAGTTTAAAGCGCATCTGATCATTGGGCAATTCAATACGGTAATTTACATAGCTAAAAGTGGTGTTAAACGACAAAGCATAATCATCAACAGGATTTTCGATAAAACCATCGATGTATTCGTCCTGCGAAATAAAACTCTCGTTCCAGTCGGCATCGCAATGCACCACGGTGTAGTAATAATCTTTTACCCCTTCCGAAAGGTCATCGAATTTAAAAACCAATGTAATGTTTTCGTTCAGTCCCATTACCGGGTTCGAGAGCTCGAAACCACTCCTATAGGCCTGCACCGTTTTTATATTCTCGCGGTTAATGGCATTTTCGTAGTAAAAATTCTCCTCCTGCCCTATGGCCCCCAAACTTAAAATCAGGAATAATATAGTGGTCAAAAAAACAGTTTTCATTTGTTTTGCTTTGTTATTGTTGGTATTGTTCTGCCCTTACTTTTTTCGCAATTATTCTTTTCTAAAAAACAGCTAAAATGCTTACTAACTGTATCGCAAAAAATAGTGCATGCCTTGTTAAAACGTAAAAATCTGCAATTCGTATCTCATATCAAAACCGAAAACACAAATTTCGCAGAAATGTGTCGCCTTTTTATAGTTAAATCGTTAAAATAGATAACAAAATGTTAATTTAATCTGAAGATAAATAACGACGGAATTAATTTCTTATTTCATTCAACTACTGACACTTACGAATACTATTCCGATATACACATATCTTCATATTTGAAACCGTTGAACTTTTGCTATAAAGCATTGCGAAAAGCCAATAAAATTAATACTTTTGCCCACTTAAAAATAATACATTCTTAATTCAATATGTCAGAAGTAATTAAGTTAAGGAAAGGGCTTAATATAAAGCTAAAAGGAAGTGCAGAAAAGGCACTTGACAAATTGCCGGTTCCGGCAACAGTAGCTCTGAAACCCACCGATTTTCCGGGACTTACTCCAAAACTTAGTGTAAAAGTTGACGCTGAGGTTAAAGCCGGCGACGCTTTGTTCTACGACAAATATCATCCCGAAATCTTATTTACTGCTCCCCTTGGAGGAAAAGTAGTATCGATTAACCGTGGTGAACGTCGTAAAATTTTGGAAGTAGTTATTGCAACCGACGAGAAAATTGGTTCAGCCGAATTTAAAAAAGCTGATCCATCAACCTTATCGGCGGAAGAGGTGAAGGAACAAATTTTGAAAAGTGGTTTATGGCCGTTTATCAAAAAACGTCCGTATGGTATTATCGCCAATCCGGAGGAGAAACCAAAAGCCATTTACATTTCAACATTCGACACGGCTCCATTGGCACCCGATTACAATTTTGTTATCGATGGCCAAATGGATACATTCCAAACCGGTGTTAACGCATTGGCTCAACTTACCGAAGGAAAAGTAAACCTTGGAGTTTCAAAGGATTCGGCTTTTACTTCGCTAAAAAATGTTGTGGTTAATACGTTCGAGGGTCCTCACCCTGCAGGTAACGTTGGTATTCAAATCGCCAATACATCTCCGATTAACAAGGGAGAAGTGGTTTGGACCATTAACGTTCAGGATGTATTGTTTATTGGTCGCCTGTTCGAAACCGGAAAAGTTGATTTTACAAAAGCTGTTGCTTTAACCGGATCAGAGGTTAAAACACCTAAATATTACCAAACTACTTTGGGTGCACCTGTTGCTACAATAGTTGGCGGTAAATTGGTAGAAGCCGATTACAACCAGCGTATTATCAGCGGTAACGTACTTACCGGAACCAAAGTATCTGAAAAAAGCTATGTTGGTTTTTACGATTCGCACATCAGTGTTATTCCTGAAGGCGATGAGTACGAATTTTTAGGCTGGGCCGATCCTGGTTTTAACAAATTCAGTGCAACCAAAGCCTATTTCGGAAAATTGTTCCCGAAAAAAGAGTACACAATGAATGCCAACATACATGGTGGCGAACGCGCTTTTGTTTTGTCGAACCAATACGAAAAACTGGTTCCTATGGATATTCTTCCGGTTTACCTGTTAAAGGCAATCCTGGTGAATGATCTTGACAAAATGGAAAACTTTGGTATTTATGAAGTAATAGAAGAAGACTTCGCCTTGTGTGAATACGCCTGTACTTCAAAAATCGAGGTTCAGAAAATTTTGCGCGAAGGAATTAATACCATGATCAAAGAGCTTGGTTAATCATTACAAGTAACTAATTAGTCTTTTAAGAGATGAAATTTATAAAAAACTTTTTTGAAAGGACAGAACCGCTGGTTCAGAAGGGAGCCAAATACCACTGGCTCAATTCGGTACACGACGGATTCTTTACATTTTTATACACGCCAAAAACCACGTCGAAAACGGGTACGCACATTCACGATTACATCGATTTGAAACGTACCATGTCGATTGTTGTTTTATCGGTGGTTCCGGCTTTGTTGTTCGGAATGTACAACGTAGGAGTGCAGCACTTTAAAGCCATTGGCGAATTGGCCTCAACAGGATTTTTCGACATCTTCCTGTTTGGTTTAATTAAAGTACTTCCAATTGTAATTGTATCGTATGCAGTAGGTTTAGGAATTGAATTCGTTTTCGCTCAACTGCGCGGTCACGAAATTCAGGAAGGATTTCTGGTATCGGGTATGCTTATTCCACTTATTATGCCTGTAAATACTCCGCTTTGGATGATTGCTGTTGCAACAGCTTTTGCCGTAATTCTGGGTAAAGAGGTATTTGGTGGAACCGGAATGAACATCTGGAACCCGGCGCTGGTAGCACGTGCTTTCCTTTTCTTCGCTTATCCGGCACAAATGTCGGGCGACTCGGTTTGGATTGCATTAAAAGACACCGATAAAGTAGTTGACGGTTTTTCAGGAGCAACTCCAATGGCCGATGCAGCAGCAGGACACTTAAATTACAGTGTAGCCGATGCATTCTTTGGTTTTATCCCCGGATCGATTGGTGAAACATCGACACTGGCCATTCTTATCGGAGCTGTATTGTTGATCATTACCGGAATCGGAAGCTGGAAAATTATGGTTTCAACCATTGCCGGTGGTGCAGTAATGGGACTTATCCTTAACGCATTTTCGGGCAGTGCAGGTTTATCGCCTGAAGTTGCTACTTACTTTTCAATGCCTTTCTGGCATCACTTAATTTTAGGTGGTTTTATGTTTGGTGCAATTTTTATGGCAACCGACCCGGTTTCGGCAGCACAAACCGAAAAAGGAAAGTGGATCTACGGATTCCTGATCGGTATTCTGGCCATCATTTTCCGTGTGATCAACCCGGCCTTCCCTGAAGGTATGATGTTGGCCATTCTGCTGATGAACACATTTGCTCCGCTTATCGACCACTACGTTGTAGCCGGTCATGTGAAGAGAAGAGTAAAACGAGCTAAAGTTTCTGCATAATTAAAACGAAGAAAAGATGGACAGAAATAGTAATACTTACACATTTTTATATGCAGCCATTATGGTAATTATTGTGGCTGCCGTTCTTGCTTCGGTTTCAATGGCATTAAAGCCAGCGCAGAAAAAGAACGTGGAGATAGAGAAAAACAAAATATCCTGGCATCGGTAAATATTGAAAGTACTGCAGAGACAGCAGAAGCTATTTACGCTGAAAAAATTGTTGACGAGTACCTTGTTAATACAAAAGGTGAAAAAGTTGACGGTAACGCTTTCACTACCGACCTGAAAAAAGAACGTGCCAAGAGTTTCGACGAAATGGTACTTCCTGTATTTGTTTGCGACACCGAAGAAGGAAGAAAATATGTACTTCCTGTTTACGGAGCCGGTCTTTGGGGACCTATCTGGGGATATGTTTCGGTTAGCGACGATATGAATACCATTTTCGGAGCGAATTTCGACCACGAAGGTGAAACTCCGGGACTGGGTGCTGAAATTTCGACCACTGGTTTTGAAGAGCAATTTAAAGGAAAAGAGATCTTTGATAATTCAGGAGAATTGGTTTCTATTCTGGTTGCAAAAACCGGTCAGGTTGCTCCTGAAGAGCATAAGGTTGACGGAATCTCAGGTGGTACAATTACAAGTAAAGGTCTGGAAGCCATGTTGAAAGACGACTTTACAGGATATGAAGCATTCTTAAACAAGAATAAAAATTAAGAGAGATGAGCGAACCATTATTTTCAAAGAAAAATTTAAAATTACTGTCGGATCCGATAAACGACAGTAACCCGATTACCGTGCAGGTTTTGGGTATTTGCTCAGCGCTGGCTGTTACTGCACAATTGAAACCGTCAATTGTAATGACAATTTCAGTTATGGCTGTTTTGGCATTTGCAAACGTGATTATTTCATTGTTACGAAATACAATTCCTAACCGAATCCGAATTATTGTTCAGCTGGTAGTTATTGCCGCACTGGTAATTTTGGTAGACCAGGTACTTCGTGCTTACGTGTACGATGTAAGCAAGCAGCTTTCGGTGTTTGTTGGATTAATTATTACCAACTGTATTATCATGGGTCGTTTGGAAGCTTTTGCGTTGGGTAACCGCCCATGGCAATCGTTCCTCGATGGAATTGGAAACGCAGCCGGATACGGTTTTATTCTTATCGTAGTTGGTTTCTTCCGCGAATTGCTGGGATCTGGCTCTTTACTGGGTTATAAAATAATCCCCGACAGCTGGTACATTGCGAACGGTGGTTTTTACGAAAACAACGGACTGATGGTACTTTCGCCAATGGCACTTATTGTGGTTGGTGTAATTATCTGGGTTCAGCGTAGCCGTAACCGTAAACTAATTGAAGATTAATTGTAACGCAAAAACAAAATTCAAATGGAAAATCTGATTAATATATTTGTTAAGTCAATTTTTATTGAAAACATGGTATTTGCGTACTTCTTCGGAATGTGCTCGTATTTGGCTGTTTCGAAAAAAGTAAGTACTGCAACCGGTTTGGGAATTGCTGTAGTTTTTGTGTTAGGAATTACGGTACCGGTTAACTACCTGTTAGAGAAATTTGTATTAAATGAAGGTGCTTTGGTTTGGTTAGGCGAAAGCTTTGCCAATGTTGACCTAAGCTTCCTACGCTTTATCATGTTTATTGCCATAATTGCATCAATGGTTCAGTTGGTGGAAATGATTGTGGAGAAATTTGCACCGGTGCTGTACAACCAGCTGGGTATTTTCCTTCCGCTTATTGCAGTAAACTGTGCTATTCTTGGAGGATCGTTATTCCTGCAGCAAAAAGCTTTTGTTAACGTGGGCGAAGCTACCGTTTACGGTATTGGTTCGGGCGTTGGCTGGTTGCTGGCAATTGTAGGTATTGCGGCCATCAGGGAAAAGATCGAATACTCACAAATACCTGGCCCGCTTCGTGGACTTGGAATTACATTTATTGTAACCGGTTTAATGGGATTGGCATTTATGGGATTCGGCGGAATTAAATTGTAGAATTAAAAAACAATTAGCAAGATGATATTATTGTCAGCACAATCAACTGTAATTATTACCAGTGTTGTTTTCTTCCTGAGTGTAATTATTCTGTTGGTGGCCTTACTTTTGTTCGCCAAAAAGAAACTTACGCCATCAGGAACTGTAAAGGTTAGCATTAACGAAGGCGATCTGGAAATTGAAACTGAACCGGGAAATACCCTGTTATCGACTCTCGGTAACAATAAAATTCTTCTTCCATCGGCATGTGGTGGTGGTGGAACTTGTGCAATGTGTCGTTGCCAGGTTGTAGAAGGTGGCGGCTCAATTCTGCCTACCGAAACTGGTTACTTTACCCGTAAAGAGCAAAACGACAACTGGCGTTTGGCTTGTCAGGTAAAAGTAAAAGAAGACATGCAAATTAAAATTCCACAAGAAGTACTTGGTGTTAAAAAGTGGGAATGCGAAGTGGTTTCAAACCACAACGTGGCTACTTTCATCAAAGAATTTGTGGTTAAACTACCTGAAGGCGAAACGCTTGATTTCAAATCGGGTGGATATATTCAGATCGATGTACCTAAAATCGACGTAGACTTTAAGGACATGGACATTGAAGAAGAATACCGCGAAGAGTGGGAAAAATTCGGCATGTTCGACCTGGTTATGAAAAACCCGGAGCCTACATTCCGTGCATATTCTATGGCAAACCACCCTGCCGAAGGTAACATTGTAATGTTGAACATTCGCATTGCAACTCCACCTTGGGACCGTGCAAACAACGGATTTAAGAAAGTTAATCCGGGTATCTGTTCATCCTACATCTTTAACCTGAAACCGGGCGATAAAGTAACCGTATCGGGTCCTTACGGAGAATTCTTCCTGAAAGACAACGACAGCGAAATGATGTTCGTAGGTGGTGGTGCAGGTATGGCGCCAATGCGCTCGCACTTATTCCACTTGTTCCATACCATCAAAGAATCGAAAAAGAAAGTTACTTTCTGGTACGGAGCACGTTCGTGGAAAGAAGTTTTCTACTACGATCAGTTTAGAGATATCGAGAAGAACTTCCCGAATTTCGAATTCCATTTGGCGCTCGACCGTGAAGATCCTGAAGCCGATAAACTTGGAATTGAATACAAAACAGGGTTCGTTCACCAGGTAATTCACGATAACTACCTGAGCCAGCATGAAGAACCGGAAGAAATCGATTTCTACATGTGTGGACCACCAATGATGAACGATGCGGTTCAGAAAATGCTTTACGATTTAGGCGTTCCGGACGAAAACGTACTGTTCGACGACTTTGGATCATAGATAGTATTGAGTACTGAGAATCCAGTATCAAGTATCCAGTATCCAGAACAAAATATTTCAAAGCCACTTCTCTTTTTATGAGGAGTGGCTTTTTTAATACCCTTCCCCTACTAAGGGTTCATGCAGGTTTTCGCAGAAAAACGTTCACACAACGGGTGACAGTAAATCAGCGCTCATCTGCAGAGTCCGTTAAACTACCTCGCGCGTTGTCTGAAACGCATGTTTCTTGTTCATCGAACAAATCCCATCGTTTTCTGTAGAAACCGGTGGATTCTTCAAAAATACAGCAGAGTTCAGTACTATTAAATTGCGAGTTCCGGTTAAATTATTTTAATATTGAGCACAGCTTAATACTTTTGCATGCGAGATGAAGAGAAAGCAAACTATAGCAGCAATGAACGAACGGGGCCGAAGAAACGAGCCTTTTGTTTTTGTGATTGACTTTGAGACCACAACAGCAAAACTATTCAGACCCGACGAAACAGACAAAATATGGTGGCAGGCCAATAAGCAATCGAATTTTGCCCGGCCGGTAAGCGAAGAAAAAGAAATAGAATGGGAAACGAAGCCGGTTTCCTTCCGCCAATATAAAAAGGGATATGATCTTGTTCAGCATCACATTCACAACGGCGATACGTATTTGCTGAATTACACGCAGCCCACAACGGTTAAAACCAATCTGTCGCCGGAGGAGATTTTTCACCTCAGCGAGGCGCGTTATAAGGTGCTGCTCAGGGATGAGTTTGTGTGTTTTTCGCCCGAGATATTTGTGCAGATCGATGCCGGGAAAATTTCGTCGTTCCCCATGAAAGGGACAATGGACGCCAGTTTGCCGAATGCCAAAGAGCGAATTTTGAACGACTCGAAAGAGCTGGCCGAGCACAATACCATTGTTGACCTGATACGAAACGATCTGAGTTTGGTGGCCGAAAATGTAACAGTAGAAAAATTTCGTTACCTGGAACGATTAAAAACCAACCAGCGCGATTTGTGGCAGGTAAGTTCGAAAATAAGCGGCGACCTGCCCGAAAACTATACGGAACAGATTGGCGATATCATTTTTAAAATGTTGCCGGCCGGATCGATTTGCGGCGCACCAAAAAAGAAAACCGTGGAGATTATAAGAGCGGCCGAAAACTACGATCGCGGTTTTTACACCGGTATTTTTGGCTATTTCGATGGGCTCAACCTTGACAGCTGTGTGCTGATCCGCTACATGGAAACAAAAGATGAACAACTGATATACAAAAGCGGCGGAGGTGTAACTTTTTTAAGCAACGCCGAAAGTGAATATGAAGAGCTGTTGAAGAAAGTTTATATTCCGGTTTTTAGGAAGGATTGATGGAGATTGAAAAGAGATTGATGCAGATTGATGGAGATTGATGGAAGAATGCTTTAATGCGGAAATGCTTTAATGCTTTAATCGTTGATCTACTTTGTGAAACTCTGTGCATCCTTTGTGAAACTTTGTGGTTAGCGCTTCAAAAAAGGGACTGAAGGATTGAGGGATTGAGGGATTGAGTTGCGAATGCTTTAATGCGGAAATTGTTAAATTGAAAAACTGATAAATTGTTGGGTTGAATACTGCGATTTTGCCAACAAGCCTATTACCTGTAGCTTGCAACTCGCAGCTCGTGGCTAATAGCTTTTAAAATATGCAATTACTGGAAACCATAAAATGTAAAAACGGGAAACTTTATAACCTGGAATATCATCAGGCACGGTTTGATGTGACGCGGATGAAATACTTTCCCGATGCACCAAAGCTAAAACTCAAAGATCATATCGAAATACCGGAAAGCTGCAAAAATGGACTATTCCGCTGTCGAGTGGTTTATGCCGAGCATATTGAAAAGATCGAATTCCTGCCACACCAATATCTTTCCATCAACAGCATCCGTTTAGTTGAAGACAACAGCATTGAATACAGTAGCAAATACACCAACCGCAAACAGCTGCAACATTTATTCGACCAGCGCGGCAATTGCGACGATATCCTTATTGTACAAAACTCTTGTATTACCGACAGCTTTACTGCCAACCCGATATTTTTCGATGGCGAAAAATGGTGGACACCCGACACTCCCCTGCTCCCCGGAACACAACGTGCCCGATTGCTCGCCGAAAACAAAATTTCAGTTTGCCGCATTACCGTTAACGACCTGCACAAGTACCAAAAAATTGGCTTGATAAATGCCCTTCAGGATATGAACGACATGCCGGTGTTGCCGGTTGAAAGGATTAGAACCAATCCTATAATCAACCCAAATGGCTAAAACTAAAACCGTATTTTATCCTTATTTTTTTACGAAATGAAAGGATATCAACATTGTTTCACGCAAAGAAAAGAAGAAGCGCAAAGTTCGCAAAAATGCAGAATCTGTTTTGCGTGCTTTGCGAAAACTTTGTGATCTCTGCGTGAACTTTTATTTCAGTAAAAAAGCCCGGAAATTTAATTCCGAGCCTTTCATTTATATAGAATTCAACTTCTAACTATCTTGGGAAACCGCCACCTAAAAATTTAGGGCTATCAGTCATTCCACTGATATCATCAGTTTGGTCGGCGTCAAAAACCATAAATTCAGGTGTCGCTTTTGTATATGGAGTCCACTCGCCACCATCTTTACCATTAGGATCACCGTATTTCGCAAAGTTTGTCCAACAATCCACCATGTGCAAACTTAATGCTTCATCGCCATCAGTAAATGGTCTCCAACTGTGTTCAAACGAATGGAACACATACCACAAATCAGATGAGTGGAAAGCTCCACTGTCGTCTCCGGGAAGCTGACGTGAGAAAAGATATGCATAAGCTGGTTTATCACTTTGTTCTTCACGCAATAAACAAAAATCTGCCACAGGTTTAGTCATATCGTTCATGTCGTTTGCAGTAAAACCAAACATATAAGGAATATCGGGAATTTCATTGGCCTGAGCCATTTCTGAAAATGTTCCAGTTAAGAAATAGTCTTCGACAACCGGGCTAAAAAATACACGTTTACCAGTTTCTGCACCATATTTGTTGATTAGCGTTGTCAACGAGTCAAATGAAAGAGAACGCATTTCGTCAAGTGTGGTGATATCAAAATAATCCATCATCTTTTTGTTGTTATTCTGAACGGTATCAAAAGGCATAGAAGGTCTTCTTCCAGCACCTAATCCACCGGCACTCATACTAATTGCCTTAGCAACATAATCTCTCGATTTTGGTGAAGCAAGCAAAGTTTGAACACTTCCACCTCCGGCACTCTGACCAAAAATCATAATATTATCAGGATCGCCACCAAACTGATCAATATTATCATGAATCCATTTTAATGCTGCAGCCTGGTCCATTACACCATAATTTCCTGAAACACCGTTTGGACTTTCTTCTGATAATAATGGGTGAGAAAAGAATCCCAATACACCAAGACGATAAGTTACCTGAACCAGAATAACACCTCGTGAGGCATAGTCGATGCCGCCATCCATTTCTGGTTCATAAGCAAAACCTTCGCGATAACCGCCACCATGTATCCACATGGCAACAGGTAATTTTCATCAACCTGACCTGCTGCAGGAGTCCAAATATTCAGGTAAAGACAATCTTCTGTAAACGGCGCTGTACCACTGGCTTGCCATTCACGTCCGTAAAAACTTTCCGGGTCCCAGGTAGTTTGTGATGCAGCGTCACCGTATGTATCAGCAATTTTTACACCTTCCCACGGAACGACTGGTTGTGGTTCTCTCCAACGTAATTCTCCAACTGGCGGAGCTGCAAAAGGAACACCTTTGTATGCAACAATTCCTTCTACTTCGGTTTCAACACCCTGTATCTGGCCACCTTCAATTGTCAACACAGGATTTGGATCATTTTCAGTGCAGGATACAAGAGCAAACGCAATGAAAATCACAGCTAAAAGAGTTAGACTTTTCATAATAATGCTAAGATTTTGTAAAGTTTTGATTTAGTTTTTATTGAATGTCCGTAATTAGTCACAACCAGACCGTCACCCTGGACTTATTTCAGGGTCTTTTTTGCAAATAGCTGATTATTAGTGGCGAAAGATGCTGAAACAAGTTCAGCATGACGTGCTAAATATTAATTATGACATAGAACGGATATTCAATTAGTTTTTTTTTAAAAATCGAAATTGATTCTATCAAATTTAAAAAGAAACCAATAAAACAAGGTGCTTTACTTGCATTAAAATACTAATTATCAAATTAATAGCTAAATTTAAAACTGAAATATCTATTTTTAAATATTTTTCGGACAAAAGCCATAAATCCCCGACAATTATCATGTAAACTCTCGCATGTAATATCAAAAAACATTATCATTCCGGCCTGCCTGACAGGAACGCTCTCCGATTTCGAGATTTCGGGACACCTCGACAGCATACCCCAATCGTTCAGATCTTAATCTCAGAAAAAGTTGCAGAATACCTGTTACTACATCCGAAAATCACTTTTCCATACCACAAACCGTTCCGGTTCAAACAAAGGTTCAACTTCGGTCAGGAAAGTATTGAAATTGGGTAATCCGCGTTGCACTTGTTTGGTGGTATCCGGCCCAACGCCAACAAACATTTGCTTTAATTCGTTGGCGCGAACTTTGGCAGCATCAATAAACTGCTTTTGCTTTAAAGCCTTCATGTATTGATAAAGCAGCCCGGGAACAGGCACTGCATACAAATAGCCGGGCTGCACATTGGTACGGTAAATGTTTTTAAAGGCTTCTTCTGCCTGCTCCGGTTTTCCGGCAAATACCAAAGCCATTGCCAGGCTGTACCAGTCGTGCCGAAAGTTTCCAATGCCGCACGCTTTTTTGAGATACTGCAGACTGTCGTCGTATTTTTTACGCTTGTAAAGTGCTAAACCACACAGCCGGTTCGCCCGGAAAGCACTCTCCTTATTTCGTGAATTTACCAATGCCTGGCCAAGTTTTATTGCCTCCTTGTATCTTCCAACATTTAAAGCATGCTCTCCCTTATTTAATCGACGGTTTTTAAACAGTATTAAACGCATCTTCAATCCTTATTCCTCAACAAATTACCATTCAATCGTAAGCGATTCCCCTTTTGCCAGCTCAATTTCTTTTTCTTCTCCCCGATAAACCAGTTTGGTGCTTCCTCCGGCTTTTGCAAGAACAGTAACGCTGTTCAATTTTCCTTCGCTCCAATCCATTGCTATTTCGTAGTCGCCACGCGCACAAATTCCGCTAACCGAACCTGCAGGCCACGCATCGGGTAAAGCAGGCAATAAATCGATACGGTTTTGGTGCGATTGCATCAACATTTCGATAACGCCGGCAGAACCTCCAAAGTTGCCATCAATCTGAAATGGCGGATGTGCATCGAACAAATTCGGGTAAGTTCCCCCACCCTGGCTGTATTGTGTTTCGGTACCCGACGGATCGACATAACTCAGTAATTCACGGTACATTTTATACGCACGGTTACCATCCAGTAAACGTGCCCACAGGTTTATGCGCCAGCCTTTCGACCAGCCCGTTGTTTCGTCGCCTTTAATTTCGAGCGTTGTTTTGCAGGCTTCTGCCAGCTCAGGCGTTTGATCAGGAGTAATGTGTCCGCCCGGGTGCAAACCAAACAAATGCGACTGGTGACGGTGTTTGGGTTCGGCATCTTCCCAATCGTAATACCACTCCTGCAGGTTGCCCTTTTTCCCTATCTGGTAAGGATACATTTTTGTCAGAGCCTCTTCTAACTCTTTTCTGAAATCTGCGTCCACATCCAGAACTTTGGTCGCTTGAATAGTCTGTAAAAAACATTCACGAATCATTGCAAGATCGGCTGTTCCACCATAAAGTGTAGCCCCGCGGTAACCTTTATCGGTGATATAAACATTCTCGGGCGAAGTTGACGGCGAAGTGATCAGATGGCCATTTTTATCTTCAACCATCCAGTTTAAACAGAATTCAGCTGCACCTTTCATAAGTGGATAACCTTCGTTTTTCAGGAAATCGACATCCTGTGTAAACTGGTAGTGTTCCCACAAATGGGTCGACAGCCACGGGCCGCTCATATTCCAGCATGCCCACACCGGATCGCCCTCGCCAAAACCACCTACAGGATTGCTCATGGCCCAGATATCCGAATTATGAGCAGATGCCCAGCCCTTATCAACACCATAAAATGTTTTTGCTGTTACGGCACCCGTCTGTGCCACGTTGCCAATAAACGTCAATAACGGACGGTGCATTTCACTCAGGTTACCCGTTTCGGCCATCCAGTAATTTTCTTCCACGTTAATATTCATGGTGTAGTTACTGCTCCAGGGCGGCTGCAGATGCGGATTCCAAAGGCCCTGCAGATTGGCCGGCACGCCCTCGGTTCGCGAGCTGGCAATCAGCAAATAGCGTCCATACTGGAAATACAGCACTTCCAGGTTTTTATCTTCGGCTCCACTAAAATATCTTTTCAATCGTTCGTCAGTCGGTAATTCCGGTGCTGTGGTTTCGCCCAAATCGAGCTGAACGCGGTTCATTAAGGCGCTGTAATCGGCGATATGCGCTTCTTCTATTTTTTCAGCTCCCTTTTTATTCGCATCATTTAACTGTTTCTGTGCAATAGCTTTATTATCCACCCCTTCTTTTGAGGGGTCTTTATCGAAGCCATTAAAACTGGTGGCTATCGAAACGTAAAGTACCGCTTCGCTTGCCCCTGAAACCGTTAATACGCTATCGGTATATACGGAGTTACCACCATCATTCTGCACTTTTATGTAGGATGAAAAGTGTGTGCCACGGTTTTCATCAAATTTAACCGGTTCTTCATCACCGCTGTGGTAATTTGGCAACGCCTGATACGGCGCATATCCTTCCACCTTCAATATATCTTCGCCGGCTGATGTACTGAAACGCAACTTGCTGTCGAACTTTACGGCAAAGCTCAGCGCATCTTTTTTATCAGCACTTAGTTTCACCACCATAACCTGATCGGGATACGAAATAAAATATTCGCGTTTATAAGTTACACCATCTACCTGGTACGATGTGCTTGAAACCGCCTTGTCGATATCCAGCTCTCTGTAGTAATTCTCCGCATTTCCGTTGTGCTGAAAATCCAAAAACAAAGTACCCAGCGGCGCATACGATTGAGAATAGCTCCCCATCAGATGGTGATTTAATTTATCTGCCAGTTCATAATCCTCGTTGGCCAGTGCCTCACGTATTTGGGGCACATATTTGTAGGCCTCCGGATTCATGTATGGATCAACCGGCTCGCCCGACCAAAGCGTAATATCGTTCAGGTAAATTTTATCCGATTCCACACCACCAAAAACAGAAGCTCCCATTTTGCCGTTTCCGAGCACCAGGCTTTCCTCAAAGTAGGATGCCGGTTTATCGTACCACAACACATGTGTAGAAGTCGCTTTTTCACGGGCAGGTTCGGTAGAGCACGACTGGCCTAAAACCAGCAAACCAAGCAGCATAAAATTTAAAAGATGGTTGAGTTGATTCATAGGATAATTTATTTTCAGAGTAGTGAATATATTTTTTAATCGTGGCAAGATACGAAATTATTAAAGTCGCAAAAATGATAAAAAAAAGGCCCTGCGCAATTGCAGAGCCCATTAACCTATCCTTGTTTTTGAAAAAATAAATTCAGAAAAAACAGGGAGCCGGTTGGTTTAGTGCCGACTCCCTTGTGGTATTAGGTATTAGTTGGTTTGGGAATTTCCCTGGTTTGGTACCAACAGAGGATTGGCATTCAATGCTCTTGTTGGAATTGGGAAAACTGTTTTATCTGATGAATCAGTTGGTTTATCCCACCATTCTTGTCCGTAACGCTCCCAGCGAACAAGATCTGTTCTGCGGTGACGTTCGCCTAAGAACTCACGACCAAGATCATCAACAAATTCATCTTCTGTTAATTTATCAAGATTTGCAGCATAACTTTGTTCTGCCCACATATCGGCAGGAAAGTTACGTTCACGTACTTCATCCAATAATTCAGCAGCCGCTGCTTTGTCGTTATTACGGAATTTACATTCAGCCAATGCATAATACATTTCAGCCAAACGAATTTCAGTTGCAGAGTTCGTTTGGAATAAATTTTTTGTAAGCGGCAACCATGGGAATTTTAAGAAACGTACCCCTGTGTTTTCTTCACCAGTAGTTACGTGTGAACCTTCGTCCCAGCGACCGTCAGGTTTTTCGGAAAAACGTCCACACTGATCAACATATGACAATGGTAAACCGGTGTACTCTTCAGTTCCTAAAATCATTTTAGTACTATCGAAACCGTATCCTTTTTCGTAATCGAATTCATATTGTTGTCCAATCAGGAAAAATCCTTTGCTGCTTCCGTCATTATCCGTTACTTCGAAAGGTTGTTTTCTCAGGTCACCATCAACAAATTTTTCGTAAGGTTTACCAAGTTTGTATGGATAAATATCACCTTCTAAATCTCGCGATGGAGATAAAACGATACCGTTCCATCCCCCCCAGTCGTTATCCAACGAATAACGTTGCTGATAGTGCATCATAGCATTGTACATCCAGCCAAATTCGTAAATATTTTTAGCATGCGGAAATTCCAGGATGTTTTCAGGAGAACGATAGCCGTTAACTCCCGAGCGGAATGGTCCGTTATAGGCAGGATCGAGTGAATACTCACCATACTGTCCATCAATTACAGCCTGTGCATATTGAGCACATTCAGTGTATTTCGCAACACCGGTCCACGCCTCAGCATTCAAATACAAACGTACCAGCAAAGCTGCTGCACCACCTTGATCCCAACGTCCGGCACGGCCGTTTTTAGGCAATCCAGGCAATGCTTCTTTTAGTTCAGTTTCAATAAAAGAGAAAACTTCTTCAACTGATGACTGACCAACCACATCGTTTACGTTTGTAACAATCGGAATTTCCCTAAAAAAATCGATCAGGAAAAGATAGAACCATGCACGAAGTGTACGCAATTCACTAATATGTTGTGCTTTGTCGGCTTCAGTTAAACCAAACGAAGGATAATCAAGCGCTGTGAAATCAGCAATAAACTGGTTACACTGCGCAATTCCCTGGTAAGGGCCAACCCAGGCACCATAAACTACACCTTCATTATCGGTCCATTCGTGGCCATGCAAACGCACCCACTGACCACCGTCGTAACCATGCTTTCCTTTTTGAGGCCAGGCAAAGTTATCTGCAGTCAACTCTTGTAACAACCAACGGTCGCCGTCCCATCCACACCAGTGACCATGTTCATATGGGCGCACCAGTGCAGCAATTATCGAATTCTTATCCTGATAGTAAATATCAGTCGTTAAGGTGTCAAAAACTTCCTCATCCAAATTTGTGCATGAAGGAGCTGCCAGAATTAAGACCAACAGCAAGTATATTATTTTTTTCATTTTCATAGTTTTTTCTTTTTATAAAAGCTTATGAATTAAAACGATACCTGAACACCAATTGTATAATTTCTTGTTACAGGATATACGTCCAGACTAAGAATACCCGGCTCCAATCCAGAACTAGCCACTGATGTTGGATCAAGCCCTGAGAATCCGGTGAGTGTGAATACATTTTTCACAGTTCCGTACACCCTTAAGTTGCGGATGTATTTGCTGAAAACTTTAGGCGACCAACCGATAGTGAGGTTGTCCAGTTTCAGGTAATCTCCATTTTCAAGGAAATAGTCACAAACTACCTTACCTGATGTAATTTCAGCATTTCGACCATAAGCATCTTTCAAGAGGTTTACTCCAGGCTCTGCTACCAAACCATAATACATTTGATAAGTATTCAGGATTTGATAATCAAAACGACCGGTAAAATGAAGCATCATGTCAAAATTCTTGTAAGTAAACGAGTTACTCCAACCCAACTGTAAACGAGGAGCACCATGTCCGATGTATGTTTTATCGGTTTCTTTACCTTCAGAAGAAGCAATTACTTTCTCTGTTCCAACTTTTCCGTCTCTCCAGATCATAATTTTGCCTTCTTCGTTAACACCTGCATATTTATAGCCATAGAAACTACCAATTTCAGTGTCATCCTCAAGACGTTGCGCAGGACCCGGGTTACCTGGAGAAGGCAGGTGATAACGATCCATATACCCTTTATTAAATGTACCGTTAGAGAACTTATCAAGCTGCGAACGGATATAAGAGGCCGTAACGTTTGTTCTATAAGTGAAATCCGCTTTATCAACCGCGTTCCAGGTTACTACCGCTTCAACACCTTTTGAGCTGGTAGAAGCAACATTGGTAAAGATCTGGTCGTGAAGGAACGGAGGTAACGGTGCATCGTAGTTTGAAATAACGTCTTTACCCTTACGAATAAAGGCATCCAAACTTCCCGACAGTGTATTGTCGAACAAAGTAAAGTCAACACCAAGGTTATACGACAATTGTTTTTCCCATCTTAAGTCTGGGTTAGGGTTATTGGCAGGGCCATACACCTGAATCCACTCCCCCTCATCGTTTTGCCATCTTCCAAACCCTTGGTAACGAGCTAACGAAGAATAGCGACCAAATCCTGAACGACCTGTTTCACCGTAAGATAAACGTACTTTCAAGTCATCAACAAAGTTGGCGTCTTCTAACCACGACATTTTGGATAAACGCCAAGCTGCAGATGCGGATGGGAACATACCCCATTTATTCTGGGCACCAAACTTAGTGTTTCCTTCGTAACGCAACGATCCCATGAACAATAGTACATCGTCGAAATTATAGTTGGCACGGCCAAAGAAAGCAATTGTTTTTTCTCTTGATTTCCATGAGTCCATACCTAGACGACCTTCTTCCAGATTCCATTGACCTGCATCAAGGTTGTTGTATAAAAAAGCATCCGATGGGAAATCCATGTTTTCTGCCCAGAATCCTGTATTATTGAATTCCTGGTACGAATATCCACCCATCAATTTAATGTTGTGCTTGTCGATGGTAGTGTAATAGTTTGCAATCCACTCCAAAGTATTGTCTTCCCACTTTTCGTTGCTCTGACGAGCACGTCCTGTGCGGTTGTTGTCAACCGACTCTTTTGATGTTGAATAGTAATATTCCTGCCCTAGTTTATCGTGTTTCTGGCGGGCCAGTTTCAACTCGGTCGTTAAATTAGGCAACAGGTTAAGCTTCACGTTCATGTCGATAATCGAATACTCCTGATCAGCTCTGTTTATACGTTCTTTCAGGTCTTGAACAGGGTTGTAGGTAGCGTAACCATACATTCTATAATACCCGCCAGGTTCATTCTCATCGTAAACCGGAATGGTTGGGTTCAATTTAACCGCTTGCTGGAATACACCATAGTTGGTATAATCTTCATCAGCATCTTTGTATGAAAGATTTCCTGATAATTCAAGAAAGCCGTCCAACGCAATTTGTTTGAAACTGGCACGTATACCTGTTTCTTTTCGTTGTGATGCAATATCGATAGCAGACTTGTCGCGGTAGTTAACCGAAACACGGAAAATGGTGTTATCAGTACCACCTGCAGCCGAAATAAAATGATTCTGACCAAAATTGTCTTTATTAATCAGTTGATCATACCAATCGGTACGTGCACCACGATCAACATCTATTTCATGCGACAAGAATTCTTCAGGAGATAAAATATCTGGTTTTTTAGCAACTACATCATGATCAATGTAACTATCATAAGTAACAATGACATCACCAGATTTACCTTGTTTTGTTTTAACAAGGATTACACCGTTTGCTGCACGCGAACCATAAATTGCAGCAGCCGCACCATCTTTAAGTACAGTCATCGACTCGATGTCTTGCTGTGCAATATTTCTCAGGTCACCTCCAGGCATACCATCAATAATTATAAGCGGGCCGTTACCGGCATCGATAGAAGAAGCACCACGCACCTGAATATCAGTACCACGGTTTGGATCGGCCGCTGCCACATTCGAGATAGAAACACCAGCGACTTTTCCATCAAGCATTTGAACAGGGCTGTTAAAAGCACCTTGTAACAAGTCTTTGCTTGAAACACTGGTTACAGCACTGGTAAGTTCTTTTTTCTGTAATGAACCATAACCAACTGCTACCACTTCCTCAATACCTATTGCATCAGCTGCTAATTCCACATTAATGTGTGTTTGTGTTCCCACAATGATTTCCTGCGAAAGCATACCTACGAAAGAAAAAACAATAGTGCTCTCAGGTTTTACATCGTTTAATAAGAACTCACCATCAGGGTTCGTAACTGTTCCACGCGTTGTTCCTTTAATAAAAACTGTTGCTCCGGGTAATGGCATACCATTTTGGTCGGTTACTTTACCTGAAACTGAGTTTTGCTGTACAGCTGAAGCTGGATTTTCTCCGTTCATTTCTCCAGGATACAGCATGATGTGCCTGTCGCGAACTACATACGATACAGATGTACCTTTGAACAACACATTCAAGCTTTCTTCGATGTCTTTCTCATTAAGGTTTACCGATATTTTTCGATTGATATCGATCAGTTCGGGACTGTAAGCGAAACGAAACTCCGACTGATTTTCAATCTCATCAAGAACGTCCACTACTTTTTTGTTACGCATCTCAAGCGTAAGTTTTGTCGATTGGCTGTAAACACTCGCACTTACGTGCATTAAGCCAATCATGAAAAATAGAATTGTTAGTTTCATAAGCTTTAAGCTTTTACTCCAAAAGGAAGGCATACCTCTTCCCTGGATTAGGATTTTTTTCATAGTTTTACATTGATTTAAATTATAACTTAATTTACCGTTTGCCGATGGTAAATAAGGACCGGAAGTGTTGCCGCACTTTCGGTTTTTTTATCTCGACAATTCTCTTACTTTTTCGTCGTCTAGTTCAAATACAATTACATTTTTTTCTTGTTTAGTTTTAATTGGTGCTATCTTTTCCATAATCTCGATAATCTCGTCGAGCGGCTCGTTTTTAATGGTGAATGTGAAAGGAAAATCCTTCAACTCGTTGGCGTACTCAAACTCCTGATTGTATCTTTTCTCCAGGCGTTTTACCACCTCAACAAGTGGCTGATTGTAAATATTCAGAATGCCGTCTTTCCACGAGGTGAATTTCATTGTATTTACCTCGCTAATCTTTAGTTGATTGTTTGATTTTACAAACGATGCCCTTTCTCCGGGGCTTAGAAAATACTGGAACGAAGCCACTTCTGCGCTTAAAAGCTGCACTTTTCCCGATTCCAAAACCACGTCGATATTCTCCGATCCGGGATAAGCCTCCACATTAAATTTTGTTCCATGTACTTTAACCTGAATTTCGCCGCTGTTTACCACAAACGACAGATCTTCGTTTTTCTGCACTTCAAAATAGGCTTCTCCTTCCAGTTTTACGTCGCGGTTATTCGCTGCAAACAGGTTATTGTAGCTAATTTTCGATCCGGAGTTTAACCAAACCATCGAACCATCGGGCAGTTTCACTTTTGAAATCTGCCCGTTTTCTGCTTCAATTTCGGAGTACCAAATGTCGTTTTGTTTAGTTGATGAGAGCATGTAAGCTCCTCCCCCCAAACTCAGCACAAAAAAGAAGATGGCGGCAATCCGAACCATCAGGTTCACCTTATCTGAATACTGCCATCTTTTGAAACTTTTTTGTAACATCTGATCTTGAATATTCATCCAGCTTTGCTCACTTCCTTCAGGAAGCGGTTTATTTTGCTGGCTTTTATTCCAATCTAACTTAGAACTATTAAAAACTATGCGATTTTCTTTTTTTCGAATCCACTTCAACAATTGCACCTGCTCGCCTGCCGATGCTCTTCCTTCAAAATATTTCTCTATTATCTCTTTCATGTTGTAATCTGACAGGAGTACACATAAAGTGAAAAAACCCTACCTGTTTTTTTAATAAATTTGTTTTAAACGATTTTGCCTATCAACTGAACTGTTGATTTTCAACGAACTGCAAATAGCCAAACTACTATTTTTCGAGCAGCATTGTTACTAGAATAATAAGTGTCGGGTATTGGTCAATCAATTTTTTCCGGATTTGTTCTTTGGCTTTAGCAATATGCTTTTCCACCATTTTTATGCTGATTCCCATTTCCTCGGCTACCTCTTTTTGCTTTCGTCCTTCAATTTTACAGAGCTTAAACACCTGTTTCATTTTATCGGGCAGCTCATCCACCGCAACCTGAAACGACTCGACAAGTTGCTCCTCCAGGCTTTTTTCTTCTTTGCCCAAAAAGTCGATTTGATATAAATACTGCAGTTCGCTCACTTCTTCAATATCAACTGAAGAAGTGGTTTTTTCCAGCTTTTCATTGCGTAAAAAATTCAGGCAGTTGTTGCGCAGAATGACAAAAAGGTAACTTTCTATTGAACGGTCAGTTTTTATCGAATGACGTTTTTCCCAAAACGTAATAAAGGTTTCCTGTATGAGGTCTTCAACTTTGTTATCGTCAGCAACAAATAGTTTGCAATATCCTTTTAAACGCGGGTAAAGAATTTGGAATACATCTTTAAATACGGAGGGATTTCCTTTCTTAAGTTGTACCTTAGTTTGAATGTCGAACATTTATAAAATTAGTTAGTTAGGCTCCACAAAATAAATAAAATTATTAATACAGAATCCCTTGCGTCAGATTTTAGAAAACAAAAAAAGCCCTGCAAAATTGCAGAGCCTTTCATTATTTTGGTTTAACTATCAAATACATTTTTTACCTGATCCGTTCGGATTTCCGGTTACTTCCCAGGTATTTCCCGAGTTTAATAACTCATCAACACAAGTCACTTTACGCGTTTGCTGTACTTCTTTAATCTGTGCTTCCATTTCCACATCGTAAACAGGAGCAGGTACGGCACGAATTACACCAAATGCAACCGGAAAATCGGGCAAAGCCATATTGATTAGTGCCAAATGCAGCATTGGATCAACTTCCATTGCATCGTGAACGAGGATGTCATCCTGGGTCACTCCGTTTTCACCAATCTTAACCACTTTAAGTTTACCATTCTCGAATACCAAACCCTTTTCGTTTTCAGCTCCAAAAAGCATTGGTTTTCCATGTTCCAGAATCAATTGTCGGTCGGCACGGTGATTAGGATCGGTAATCTCATTATGAATACCGTTGTTAAAAATCACACAGTTTTGAAGCACCTCAACCACAGATGTTCCTTTGTGCTCAGCTGCTTTTTCGAAAATCGACTGACTCAGTTTCAGATTTCCGTCGATTGAACGGGCATAGAATGAACCCCGTGCTCCAATCACCAGTTGTCCGGGGATGAATGGATCTTCAACAGTACCAAATGGCGATGTTTTACTTACAAAACCACGGTCGGAGGTTGGCGAGTACTGCCCTTTGGTCAAACCATAAATACGGTTATTGAACAGCACCACATTTAAATCAATATTGCGTCTGATCAGATGAATAAAGTGGTTACCGCCAATAGCCATCGAGTCACCGTCGCCGGTCATTACCCAAACACTCAGTTCAGGGTTCGCAGCTTTCACTCCCGATGCAACGGCAGTTGCCCTACCGTGAATGGTGTGAAAACCAAAAGTATTCATGTAGTAAGGAAAACGCGACGAACAACCAATACCCGAAATTACGGCAAATTTCTCCTTCGGAATGCCCATTCCGGCCATGGTGCGTTGTACGGCATTAATAATAGCAAAGTCGCCACAGCCTGCACACCAGCGTACTTCGTTCTCGCTTTTAAAATCTTTGATTGTATATTTTACATCAGTCATTGCTTAGTCCTCCAAAAGTTTGGTAATACTTTCTTTTAATTCGCTAACGGTAAATGGCAGACCTTTAACTTTATTGGCCTGGTAATAGTTAAACTCAGGCAACTCATTACGCAAATAGGCCACGAACTGTCCCAGATTCAGCTCGCAAACAATAATCTTTTTGAATTTGCTGAATACCTCTTTTGTATTTTTTGGAAGTGGCTTAATGTAGTTAAAATGAGCCAAACTAACACTTTTACCCGCCATACGCATTTCGCGAACAGTGCTTGCAGTGTGGCCGAAAGTACCTCCCCAGCTTACCACAAGAACATCTCCTCCTTCTTCGTCGCCACAAATTTCAAGTTCAGGAATCATGTCAGCAACACGCTGTACTTTTTCTTCCCTTATTTCGCTGTTTACCTGGTGGTTTTCCGGATCGTGACTTACCGTACCTGTAATATTCTTTTCCAATCCACCAATGCGGTGCTCAAAACCTGCCATTCCCGGAATGGCCCACTCGCGTGCCAAAGTTGCGGCATCGCGTTTATAAGCCTGAAATTCGTTACTGTCTTTAGCAACTCGTGGAGTAATGGCTGGCATATCGGCCATTGAAGGAATTTTCCAGGGCTCGCTACCGTTTCCTAAGAAACCATCAGTAAGCAAAATAACCGGCACCATTCTTTCCAGCGCAATTTTTGCTGCCATATAAGCATAATGAAAACAATCGGAAGGTGTGCTGGCTGCCAATACCACCACCGGGCTTTCACCGTTACGTCCGTAAAGTGCCTGCATTAAATCCGACTGCTCGGTTTTTGTTGGCAATCCGGTTGACGGGCCACCACGCTGAACGTTTACAATAACCAGTGGCAATTCGGCCATAACAGCCAAACCAATCGCCTCTCCTTTTAATGCCAATCCAGGGCCTGAGGTGGTTGTTACGGCAAGGTCGCCGGCAAACGAAGCTCCGATAGCTGAGCAGATACCTGCTATTTCATCTTCGGCCTGGAATGTTTTTACACCAAGGTCTTTTCGTTGCGATAATGCGGTTAAAATATCGGTTGCCGGCGTAATGGGGTACGATCCCAAAAACAATTCCAGCCCCGACTTTTCGGCCGCTGCTAAAAGTCCCCATGCCGTAGCATGGTTACCATTTACATTTCGGTAAGTACCATTTTCAATTTCGGCCGGATTTACCAGATAAGTCGGAGTCATGTGCTGCATGTTTAGCCCATAGTTATAACCATCGTGCAACACTTTTATGTTCGAATCAACCACAACCGGTTTTTTCCTGAATTTATTTTTTACAAATTCCTCAACGTACTCCAGCGGGCGGTTAAACATCCAGCATACCAAACCCAAAGCAAACATATTTTTACTACGCAGCACACTTTTATTATCCAAACCAAAATCCTTCAGTCCTTCTTGTGTAAGACTTGAAATTGGCACCGCGATTTTAAAGAAATCCTGGAGGTTGCATTCCGTAAAAGGATCGTCGGTTTCAAAGTTCGCTTTCTTCAGGTTCTTTTCGGTAAACGAATCAGAATCGTATATAATAGTACCGCCGGGTTCTAAAAAGCGTGCATTTGCCTTAATGGCTGCCGGGTTCATGGCTACCAATACATTGGCATTATCTCCCGGGGTATTTACTTGTTTTTTTCCAAATTGTACCTGAAAACCCGATACACCCCCAACTGTTCCCTGTGGGGCACGAATTTCGGAGGGATAATCCGGAAAGGTAGAAATATCATTTCCAAGAATTGCCGTAGTGTCGGAAAACAAGGTTCCGGTAAGCTGCATTCCATCGCCGGAATCGCCGGAAAACCTAATGGCAACTTCTTCCAGTTCGATAACTTTAGTTTCTTTCATCTCATTAAAATTTATAGCTATTAGCGGTATTCGATGTAACTCGCTTTAAATCTCTCATTCTTGCGCGAAAAATTATAACCGCTCGTTTCATCTCTAAAAATATTTGATTTCAATTTCGAAAAAAAAAAACGGTTGATTATTTCTCAACCCCAAATTTCAAATTCTAGTTATTTTCTCCTAAGTCTGTATAATTCATAAAAAAAACGACTCCAAAACTACTAAATCATAATTTCAGAACCGGTTTTCATCAAGGTCGATCGAAGAATCTTAAAACAAATGTAACCATTATTTAACAAGATTTCGATGACATCTGTGATAGTTTTTTGGTTTTCTTATTTTTGTAATCAATTTAAAACCAATTCAGATAATGGCTATTATAAAAGAACTTAAAGACAAGTCTCCTAAAGTAGGCAAAGACTGCTTCCTGGCTGAAACCGCAACTCTAATCGGAGACGTTGAGCTAGGTGACAATTGTAGTATTTGGTACAACGCGGTAATTCGTGGCGATGTACACTACATAAAAATAGGTAACAACACCAATGTGCAGGACAATGCGACCATACACGCTACCTACCAAAAAAGCCCAACCAATATAGGCAATAACGTAACCATTGCGCACGGTGCCATCGTTCATGGTTGCACGGTCAAAGACAATGTAATGATTGGAATGAACGCAGTTATACTCGACAATGCAATTATAGAAAGCAATTCGATTATTGCTGCCGGTTCGGTTGTTACCAAAAATACGCGTGTTGAATCGGGCAGTGTTTACGCTGGTATTCCGGCCAAAAAAGTTAAGGATATCAGCGCTGAACTTTTACATGGCGAGGTGGAGCGAATTGCCAATGCCTACCACATGTATTCTAGCTGGTATAAGTAAAGAAGGAAGTCGGGAGACGGAAGTTTGAGTCCGGGCTCCGAAGTAATAATAAATAAAAATAAAAGAATGAAACCAACCTTACTCATACTGGCTGCCGGAATGGGAAGTCGTTTTGGAGGCCTTAAACAAGTTGAACCTGTTGGCCCCAACGGAGAAGCAATTATCGACTACACCATTTTCGATGCTATTCGTGCCGGTTTTGGCAAAGTAGTTTTTGTTATTCGCGAAAGTTTTGCCGATGCGTTTAAAGAAAAGTTTGAAGCCAAATTAAGCGGCAAAATTGATGTGGAATACGTTTATCAGGAGTTGGATAACCTGCCAGAAGGATTTACATTGCCCGAGGGACGTGAAAAACCATGGGGAACAGCACATGCAATTTTGGTTGCCAAAAATGTAATTAACGAGCCTTTCTGCGCCATCAACGCCGACGACTTTTACGGAGATGGAGCTTACCAGATTATGGCCGACTTCCTGAACAACACGGTGCAGGAACAAACGTTTTCGATGATTGGTTACCAGCTTAAAAACACGCTGTCGGAACACGGATCGGTTTCGCGGGGTATGTGTACCGTAAATGAAAACGACAACCTGGTAAAGATTGTTGAAACCCACAACATCTTCAAAAAAGAAAATGCTGCCGTTGCTATTGCGGACAATGGAACGGAAACGCCTTTAACAGGCAACGAGAGGGTATCGATGAATTTCTGGGGTTTTCATCCCTCGGTTTTCAAAACACTGGAAACCAAATTTGTACAGTTCCTCGAAACTGAAATCGACAAACCAAAATCGGAGATGTACATTCCTTCGGTAGTTTTCGAAATGATTGAAGACAACGAGGTGGAAGTAAAAGTACTGGAAGCCAACTCGCCATGGTTTGGCGTAACTTACCAGGAAGACAAACCAATTGTAGTGAATAAAATTAAAGCCTTAATTAAAGAAGGCGTGTACCCGGAGAAACTCTGGTAATCGATCTACATTATACATTAAGAAAGAAGTCGGGAGTTGGAACTTCCCGACTTCTTTCATATCATAACAAATTCAAATATGACGGATTTAAAAAACATTGCACAAAACTTTCAGCTCGAAGCTGAAATTGAAAACGTAAAACCGCTGGGAGAAGGTTTTATAAACGACACCTTTATAATTACAACACAAAACAACGGACCAAAATACATTCTGCAACGCAAAAACAAAAACATCTTCTCTCCCATCCCCGCGATGATGGAGAATATTCAAAAAGTTTGCACCCACATTAAAGAGAAAGTTGCTAATGTCGGCGGCGATCCCTTGCGCGAGGCAATGACCATTATTCCGACAAAGGATGAAAAACTGTATTTCCTGGATAACGAAGAGGAATACTGGGCTGTTTGCCTTTTTATTGAGGATACTATTGCTTACGAAGCCGCCGAAACGCCGGAACTGGCGTATGCAGGAGGAAAAGGAATTGGGAAATTCCAATCGCTGGTGGCCGATTTAAAAGAGCCGCTGGTTAATATACTTCCGGGGTTTCACGACATCCGTTACCGCTTTAAACAGTGGGACGAAGTACTGTCAAACGATCCGGTTGGCAGAAAAGCTGAAGTAAGCGAAGAAATTTCGTGGATTGAAAGCCGGAAAGCAGAAATGCTGGCATTTTGGGAACTGGTGGAAAACGGCGAAATCCCAACGCGCATTAGCCATAACGACACCAAAATAAACAACATCCTATTCGATAAAAAGGGCGAAGTGCTTTGTGTGATCGATTTAGACACCGTACTAAGCAGCACCGTTTTAAACGATTTTGGCGATGCCATGCGTTTTTACACCAACACCGGTTTGGAAGACGACGAGAACCTCGACAATGTTTCGATGGACATGGCCATTTTTAAAGCCTTTGCCAAAGGATATTTGGAAGAAACCGTTTCATTTTTAAGCCCGAAAGAAATTGAATACCTGGCATTTTCGGCGCGCTACATTACTTACGAGCAGGTACTGCGATTTTTGATGGATTATATTGACGGTGATAATTATTACAAAACCAAATCGCCCGACCATAACCTGGTTCGCGCTCGCGCCCAATACAAGTTACTGCAAAGCATGGAGGCACAGTTTGCTGAAATGGAGAACTTTGTAAAATCGTATGTTGCTGAATTACAAAATTAGGAAACAAGCATCAGAGGTGAACCGTTTTTGCGTTCACCTCGCTTCCCATAAATAAAGCCGCTTTGCTTTCGAAAGTGGCCGCCGATTCGGTAGTTTGATACTCCAAACTTCCTCCTTTGCTTAATCGTTGTTCCATTTCAGGATGGCGCTGCAAATAATCAACAAGTTTTTCGGCAACAATGGCTCCCTGGGTTAAAATATTTACATTTTCAGGCACATACTTTTTAATCATATCAATCAACAAGGGATAGTGCGTACAACCCAGGATCAGCGTATCCAGCGTATTATCTTTCTGAAATACGGAGTCGATATTTTTCTTCACGAAATAATCGGCTCCCGGATTATCCATTTCATTATTCTCCACCAAAGGCACCCACATGGGGCAGGCTTCCTGTACGGTTGACTTTACATGTCCTCCCGACCACTTTTCCAGTTCTATAGGGTACGATTCCGAGGCTACTGTACCAACGGTTCCCAAAACGCCAATATGCCCGTTCTGCGTAATTTCCGCCACTTTTTCAACACTTGGCCGAATTACACCCAACACCCGGTTATCGGGAGCCATGTGCGGCAAATCCAGCATTTGTATGTTTCGTAACGCCTTTGCCGAAGCGGTATTACAGGCAATTATTACCAGCGGACATCCTTGTGCAAACAAATATTTTACCGCCTGCAGCGTGTAATCGTAAACCACATCAAACGATCGTGTTCCGTAAGGTGTGCGGGCGTTGTCGCCAAGGTACAGGAAGTCGTATCCGGGCATCGACTTAATCAATTCTTTCAAAACGGTTAACCCGCCATACCCGGAATCAAAAACTCCAATTGGAGAGGATTTCATACTATTCAAATGAATTAATCTTTAACGCTCAGAAACCAGTTTATAAGCTTCATCATAATATTTACCCAGGTTCGACCAGTCGAAATGCATAGCCGCTTCCTCGCAACGATAACGCAACGCAATCCGGTCGCGGCGCGATAAGTTCACAAACTCGAACAACATGTTTGCCAACTCTTCGGCTGCCCGGTTAAAATTGCCGTCAGTCCGATCAATAATAAACATTCCCTTGTTATCGTGGTCTTCAATGTTGTTTACCACATAGTCGCCAAATCCGGCCAGATTACTGGTTATCGATGGCAATCCACTGGCCAAACATTCCAATGGCGTATAACCCCACGGTTCGTACATACTTGGGAAAATACCGAGGTGACATCCGCGAACAAACTGGGTGTAATCCATTTTAAAAAGCGGGTTCGTTGTGGCTATAAAATCAGGGTGATATACGATTTTCACCTTATCATGGCGGTTGTTCACCAGGTTCGAGGTACGCAGGAAATTCAAAATTTCATCTTTTGCATCGTCAACCAACTGGTGCGTAACTACTTTGGGTAAGTTCTGTGTTTTCCAACTTTGTACGTTGCGTCGCAATTTCAAGCGCAGGTAATCGTCAACCAAAGCACCTAAATCCGGAAACTGATAATTACCTGTTATTGTTGTAATTTCTTTGTATAAACGATCGCCCACCTGGTGTTGAATTTCCTCAACCACACGGCCAACATCTTCGATTTGCGCCTTCGATTGCAACACCTCAGGGTTAAATGAATAGAACGGGCGTTTTGTGATAAAGAAGGAAACAACAGTCATATCCGTTCCGGCTTGCTGCATTTTCCAGTTTAAACGGGCCAGTGCCTCAAGCGTTAAATCGTAACCCTTGTTTTGGTACTCGTAGCGCCCCGATGTAAAGAAATAAAGGGTTTTATCCAGATCAAACGAATAACTCTGGAAAAAGTGCCCCATTACAAACTCATGGATTTTTTTCTTCACCTGAACGTGCTGGTTTTGCACTTCGTGCGTTGCCTCAAAACGTTCTATGTTCAGGCCATTTGGCAGAATCATATCAGGAGTTCGACCTAATAAATGCGTACACTCACGCGCTGTAACTTCACTTACCGTGGTAAAAACGTGTGCTCCGTGTGCCGATGCCCGCTCGATATTTGCAATAGGTGCCACATTAAATTTATTGGCTTCTTCTTCCCAATTGTAAAAGGGCAAATGGCTGTAAAATTCCTGATCATTCATGGCCAGGTAACGCCCCAGCAATGTGGCATGGGTGGTAAATACCGTTTTTATATTCAGGTTCGATTTTCGTATTCCGGGTATTGGCAAACCGGCCATCCACTCATGAAAGTGTGCAATAATAGTTTCGTTACAGAAATCGCTTCCGCACAAATAATGGAAAAACTCTTTCACCTGGAATCCAAAGGCGGCAACCTTGTCGAGCAACTCATCGCCATCGGGAATGGCAATATTGTAATCTTTAAGGAGGAAATATTTTATTTCGCCCAATTTGTCGTAGATCGAATAAGGATTAAAAAGAATCACGTTCGGGCGGCCGGAAACAATCCACTGGCCGTAATACACTTCAAAGCCGCGCGACTGCATTTCCAGAACAGCTTTACCAATGGGTGTGGAGAAATCCGTTGCCGGATCGAAATGAGCTGCTGCCTGGTCGGCAAAATAAGGCCCGATAAGAAAATAATTCTCGTTCCCCCACTCTTTAATAACCGATGGTACTTTTGAGCGAATTACCGTGTAAATTCCCCCAACCTGGTTACAAACTTCCCACGCTACTTCAAAAAGCTTCGTGTTTTCGTTCCTCTCCTTTGTAGAATTCTCCTTATTTATGGTAGCTGCTTTCATATGTTTATTAAAGTTAGTTCTCTGGTTACTATTATATTCTGTGTTCACACAAATGACCGTATGTACGGTATTTTTGAGATCAATAAATATAGTTTTTATCTATTATCATTGCAATATGTTTTTTAATAAAAAACAATTACGCAAAAGCATTTTCACTTGCTTCCCGTGTATTTAGCGATTATCACCAATCAAATTACACTTATCACCGGTATATTGCCCTCTATCACCGCACGAAAAGCTCTTATCTCCACCAATACGGGTGTTATCACCCGGTTTTTGATGCTTATCACCTGTTTCCAGGTGCTTATCACCCACATTTAACGTCTTATCACTTACAATCAGCGCATTACCACTTACTATTTTCCGGTTATCACCGGAGATGGCTTACATTTTGTCGGTTTTATTCGATTATTTTATCATTATTTCTATACTAGACGATAAAAAGCAGATAAATCGTCCTGAAAAATTGGGAAAGTTTAAAAGGCTGCTCAACTTGGGATCACCCGTAAAATCCGGTGGAATAAAAATTTTATAGAAGCAAGAGAAGAACTGTAACTTTCTGCCTGCCGGCGGCTTTCATCTTTGCCTTGAAGCAAAGACGAAACAGAAAATTCAAGGCTGCTTTTGATCCTTTCCCTGCGTTTTCATAAAACCTAAGTTCGGACGGGTGATCTCCTCGATTCCTCGGAGCTTCCCGCTCTCACTAAGGTTTCATTTCAACTCCGGGCAACGACCAAAAGAGGCCGTCCACTTATGCAACGAAAGCTACATCAGAGCGTGGCCTCGTCCGGTGAACCGGAAAACAAGTGGTGCCGGCGTTAAAAAATTACTGATGTTTGAGGAGGTACGACGAGTTTCAGGAATTTTAGCTGGCATCACGTAGATTTTCCGAGTGAAGTGGGCGCAGCCTTGGGTTTTCTGTCTACTCTTTGGGCTAAACCAAAGAGTAGAATCCGGCTGATAAGCCAAAAGAATGTTGCTTATACTTGGTCGCTTTTATTCAATATTGAAACTTCTGAGTGAGATATTTTTTTCTTCTCCACCTACTTTTCAATGTGATGCTCAACTTGTGCCCCTGCAGTCTATACAATCAGGTGGATTTATGTTTATAGCACTTAAATTTTAGCGAAAGCCTTCTGCGATTAACCGTTTTACCACAAAATATAAGACATAAAAAAACCGCTTATCTTTCGACAAGCGGTTTTTACTATTGTAGTAAATCAATTTCTTACTGAATACCCAATTTAGCTTTTACCAACGGTAAAACGTCAACACTTTGGTTCGACTTGTAAAGGATAGTTCTGTTTCCTGCTCCTGAATCGAAAACATAAATCAGACCTTGTTCTTTAGCTACGTCTTCAATTGCTTTTTCAGCTTTGTCAAAAACAGGGCCTAAAAGTTCGGCTTGTTTTTGTTGAACCTGCTGTTGTGCAGTTACCTGGTAATTCTGAATGCGTTGTTGTACGTCCTGAATTTCGGCAATCTTTGCATTTCTTTTAATATCAGAAACCTCTTCTCCCATTGCTTCAAATTCGCCTAATTTTACCTGGTAGTCTTTTTGCATTTCACCAAGAATTTCTTCCAGTTCTCCCTGGAAAGTATTAAACTCGGCTTCAGCAGCAGTTCTTTCCGGCATAACCTGAACCAAGGCCTGCAGGTCGATGTGTCCGAATTTCAAAGATTGCGCATTGGCAGCAGTATATGATGCTACAGTGAACATTAGCACTGCCATAATTTTCAATAAATTTCTCATAGTCAATGTAGTCTTAATTTTTGCTTGCAAATATAGTATTTAATACCAATTATTGGTTAAAATGAACAATTGAATTAGATGGAATCATTCTAATTAAAAGCTACCACTTTTTTCTATTTGTAGCCCAGCTTTCTAAGCACTTCGTCGCTCAGATCGTAACGTGGGTTGGTGTAAAATAAAGTAGCATCTCCGGCCTTATCAAAAATAACGGCATAACTACCATCGGTAGCTATTTCCTGAACGGCGTTAAAAATATCATCCTGAATAGGCTTAATCAATCCCTGACGCTTTTTGAAAAGGTCGCCACTTGGTCCGAAATACTTTCGTTGCAATGTTTTATAATCTTTCTCTTTTGTAATAATTACATCTTCGCGTTTGCGTTTCATGTCTTCTGAAAGCAGTACGCTTTCGGCCTGAAAATCCTGGTACATCTGTTCGATTTCAGCATGCATCGATTCCAGTTCTTTCTGGTACTGCGACGACAACTGATTCAGTTGTTCCTGTGCAGCGTTAAACGACGGAATGTTTTCCATAATGTATTCCGAATCGATAAACGCGTATTTCTGAGCACTTGCAAATAACGTTACTGAAAACAGTATTGCAATTGATAAAATAATTTTCTTCATGGCAAATTCTTTTTTAGTTCAACTGGTTTTTGTCTATCATATTTTATGCCAAAGCTATTTTCTACTAGAATTGCTGACCGATTACGAAGTGGAACTGGCTACCTGCAGCATCTGCCACACCCGGTACTTCATCAAATCCATATCCCCAGTCGATTCCCATTAATCCGAACATTGGCAGGAAGATACGAACGCCCAAACCGGCTGACCGGTGCAATTTAAACGGTACGTAGTTCTGGAAACTGGTTCCGGCGTTACCTGCTTCCATGAAAGCCAATGCATAAATTGTTGCACTTGGTTTCAAGGTAATCGGGAAACGAAGTTCTGTGGTGAACTTGGAATACATATTCGAGCCGTTTCTCGGACTCAAACTATAGTCTTGATAACCACGCAGTGCAATATAATCGGTACCATAAATGTTGTAGCCCGACATACCTGAACCACCCACAATAAAGCCTTCGAAAGGTGATTTACGTCCTGAATCGAAATAACCAAGGAATCCCATTTCAAGCGCAGTTCTCAACACCAGTGTGTGTTCTCCTCCCGGGTTTGTTAACGGGGTGTACCAATCGCCCTTTAACAACCATTTATGGTATTCAATCCATTTGTATCGCTCGTCATTCGAGATACTCTCATCCGAATAATCTTTACCATTGATTAACGAATAAGGTGGTGTCATTTTTAATGCCAGCGAAAGGTTTGAACCTCTTCGCGAGTAAAGTGGATTATCTACTGAACTACGCCCGAAAACGGTTTTAAAACTCAGGTTATTAAATGTTCCGTTTACCTGACCGTTTTCGTCGGCCATAAAGTAGAACATACTTCCCATGTTCCGCAGGTTATAATGCTCTAACGATAATTCGTGATAAACAGTAAAGTAGTCATCGGGCCACGATAAACGATAGCCATAGCCTAAAGCCAATGCAGTGGTTTCCCATATCTGATCATCATCTTCGTTTTCATTTTCCGAATCGTAGTTATACTGGTATTGCGGATACGAATTATAACCACCGTAACCGTAAGGAGAATAACCTCCGTAGCCATAAGGCGAATAACCTCCGTAACCGCTATATCCTCCGTAACCATAGCCGCTGCCATAACCGCTACCATAACCGTAAGGATTATAACGCTGCGTATAGCGGTTAGCACTGTAGTTTATACGCGAGTGCGATAAGGATACCGAGAATGAATTCGGCTTTTTACCACCTAACCAGGGCTCAATAAACGACAAACTTACGGTACGATAATATTTTCCACTTGTTTGATAACGTAAACTCAGTGTTTGTCCGTCGCCGGTAGGCAGCGGTCGCCAGGCTTCTTTATTAAAGATGTTACGAACCGAGAAGTTGGCAAATTTTAAACCTACCGAACCTACAAACATTCCGGCTCCCCAACCTCCGGAAAGCTCTATCTGGTCGTTTGCTTTTTCCTGAAGCTGATATTCAATATCCACTGTTCCATCTTCAGGGTGAGGCTGAACATCAGGGTTAATGGATTCCGGATCAAAGTGTCCGAGTTGCGCCAGTTCCCTGTACGAACGCATCAGCAGTGTTTTACTGAAAAGGTCTCCCGGATAGGTACGCAGTTCACGACGGGCAACATGTTCGTGCGTTTTGGTGTTACCCACAATACGCACTTCGTTAATTGTTGCCTGTTCCCCCTCGATAATACGCATTTCGTAATTAATGGTATCGCCGTTTACATTCACCTCAACCGGATCGAGATCAAAAAACAGGTAACCTCTGTCGAGATAAAGGTTGTTCAATCCTTCTTCGTTATCGAACAGGCGTTTATCCAGAATCTTTTGGTTAAATATGTCTCCTTTTTTAATTCCCAAACGCAAATCGAGATAATCGGAAGGATAAACGGTGTTACCCACCCAGCGTATGTCGCCGAAGTAGTATTTATCGCCTTCTTCCACATCTATATCGATATTCACACGGGGTTTGTTTTTTCGTCCTACTTCTACCTGGTAAACCGAATCATCAACAATAATGGCGTCGCGGTAACCTTTCTCGTTGTATTTATCGATTACGTTCGCCTGATCGTTCTCGTATTCTTCCTGAAGGAATTTTTTGGTTTTAAAGAAATTGCGCAACGACTTTTCGTTGGTTTTTTTCATGGCGCGTTCGAGTGTAACATCCGAAAGCGCCTCGTTGCCATCAATGTCGATATTATTAACCTTTACCTTTTCTTTTTTGTCAACGTAAATATCAAGTATTACGCTGTTGTTTTGGGTGGTATCGTCGCGCTGTACAATGTTAACCTCGGTATTCAGGAATCCCTTTCCGTGAAAGATATTCTTAATTGTCCGTTCGGCACTGTTTACCTGGTGATCGGTGATCTGACTTCCGCGTAAGAGTAGAACCTTTTCGGTAATGTCGTCCTTTTCCGACTTTGAAACACCATAAAAGTTTACATCTCCCAACCGAGGTCGTTCCTGCAGGTAGATATCCAACCAAATCTGACTTCCGATAATTTTTGTTGCCTGTATTTTTACGTCAGAAAACAGGCCTTGTTGCCAAAGCTTTTTTATTGCAAGTGTTATTGCATCTCCCGGCACCATTATTTCATCGCCGGCTTTTAAACCCGACAGCTGGATAAGCACATTTTTATCCAGATAACGTATTCCTGAAACCTGTACATCGGCAATGGTATACTTGCGTGCACTTGAATAATAGATTGAAAAGTTTGTACTGTCGGCTTCCTGTGCAAATAGCTGTGGTACAAACGCTACAAAAAGGAATAAAAAGGCGACTAATGGTCTTTTGATTCTAGTCATAAAATTAGCTCGTTAACTGTTCACTTGTTTTTCCAAATCTTCTCTCTCTGTTCTGATAATCAATAATGGCTTCAAATAAATCGTCTTTTCTAAAATCGGGCCATAATTTGCTCGTAAAATACAATTCAGAGTAAGCTATCTGCCACAACAAAAAGTTGCTAATTCGATATTCGCCACTGGTTCTTATCATCAGCTCCGGATCAGGTAATTCTGAAGTGGACAAATAATTTTGGAACAGTTCGTTATTTATTTTTTCTTGTGTAATCTTTTTGTTGGCCAAATCGTCGGCCAGGTTTTTTACGGCATTCAGCACATCCCATCTTCCGCTGTAACTTAATGCCAGCACCAGGTTTAACCCGGTATTATTTTTTAAGGCATCAACACATCCCTGAAGTTTTGCCTGTACATTTTCGGGCATTACATGTACACATCCGATAACGCTAAGCCTCACATTGTTTTTGTTCAGCTCCTGTGTTTCGGCTTCAATGGCATGTACTAAAAGTGCCATAAGCGCTTCAACTTCTTCTTTTGGGCGCTCCCAGTTTTCGGTAGAAAATGCATAAAGAGTAAGGTGTTTTACGCCTATTTCGCCGGCACCCTTAACTACGGAACGAACAGACTCAACGCCGCTTTCGTGTCCCATAACACGGGGTTTGCCATGTTTGGCGGCCCACCTTCCGTTGCCATCCATAATAATGGCAATATGCTTTGGAATATTATTTCTATCTAATCTGTCAACTGTTTTCATCACCAATTTTTAGCATCGTAGGCCGGACAAGCCTTTTTGCCTGTAAAAATCATATATGTGAGATGTACCCCCAAATATCCTGCCCAGTCGTTGTTGTGCGAACCATCGTTATAAGTAACGGTCTCCGCTCCTTTGACATACGCCAGCGGATCATCCAAATCATCCAGTTTATCGCTCATATATTTGCGCATCTGGTATTCAACTCCCAATCCCAAACGCTCGCCAATGGTATATTTAAAACCCATTCCAAACGGAATAGTAAGCGTTGTTATCGATTCTTCATAGTCGCCAACAACCCCACCATTTAGCTCCGGATGATCGGGATTAAACCCCATAATGCCGGCCGGTCCATCAGGATCTGTAGCAAGTCTCCCTACCGTAAAGTTGTATGGGAAATACGCTACTCCAATTCCAAAGGTAACATACGGACTAAACCGTAGTTTCTTTTTACCCAAAATATACCTCAGGTAATTAATTTCTGCCTGCAAGGTTAAATCCTGTACCGATTTATCAAACTCCCATGGTGCACCTTCCACTGTTCCTTCGCTGGCAAATGTACCGGTTAAAAACATAGCACGCATGGCTACGCGGGCATTAAAATTATACCTGAAATAAGCTCCAAAATTTAAATTGAACGATTGAAACGGGGCATCCTCATCCATGTCGCCATGTACCGATGTTAATGTACCTCCCCAGATTCCGATGTCAGCTGTTTTTTGTGCATGTACTGAAACAGTCAGCAAAACTGTAACAAACACCAATAATAATTTTCTCATCTTGGTATTCAATTTCGTTTATTTAACAATGGTTTCAGACATGTTATTTTTATCACTTTCTTCATTTTGAAATGAAAAGATTGTTGCAGGTTTCCACCGTGGTTTTTCTGTCTTGAAAAAGTGACAAAAACACACGAGTTAACGAACAAAAACCAATCTCATAACAAACTGAATATCAATGAACTTAAACGCTTAAAAACGTTTTATCTTTTGCTTTCAAAAGCTACAAAAGTAATATAATTCTAAAAATAACATGCTCCTTTGTTATTATAAAACCGAAACAAAGATTAAAAATTGTTAAGTAGGCCTATGAATTGTAGTTTCTGCGGTCCATGCCCCACATTAGCTTATTGCGTAAGGTATAAAAAAACGGTTGCTCGGGCAATTGCAGTGTTTTGAGTTTAAACCCGGCTTTTTTCACCTTTATTTTTGTAGAAAACTCAACGGCAACCGAACGCGAATCGAGCGAAGTTAAGTAGTTGGTTCCCCGGCCTTCAACACTTAGTTCTATTTCGCAGGTGTCGGGCACTACAATGGGGCGTATGGTTAAGTTGTGCGGTGCCAGTGGTGTAATTACAAAATTGGCCGAATTGGGTGTTAAAATGGGACCTCCAACACTTAGCGAATAAGCCGTTGATCCGGTTGGTGTGGCAATTATCAAACCATCGGCCCAGTAATTATTCAGAAATTCGCCATTAACCCGCGCCGTAACATTTAACATCGATGAGTTATCGGTTTTCAGCACGGTCATTTCATTCAGTGCATAATTAAAGTCGAGGTTTTCCTGGTTCGAGAATTCAATCTCCAGCATCGAACGCTCAACGATTTTATAGTTTTTGCTGAAAATACTTTCAAGGGCATTATGCACCTGATCTTCCGAAATATCGGCCAGAAATCCCAAACGGCCACCATTAAGTCCTATTACGGGGATATCGAAATTACGAATATTCAACACCGACTGAAGGAATGTTCCGTCGCCTCCAACACTAAAAACAAAATCATTGTTGGGATCAAAATCGGAATACGAATGAAAAAACGAGGTATAATAAGTCGAGCTGTTCAACTCTTCAACCAGGTGAGTATAAAACGGTTTATACAATTGTACTTCGATATTTTTTGATCGCAAAAAAGCAAAAAACTCCTGCAAAACAGGAACAAAATCATCGGAAACCAGCGTGCCAAATACTGCAACTTTCACTATTCGAATGGATTTAAATATTCATAAATTTCATAAACTGATCGAACCTATCCTGGTACAAATCATTCAGCATCGACCGATCCTGATAAATGGCTTTTACCTTATAATCGTAACGCATCAGTGCCTGAACAACACCTGACAATTCATCCGAATCGAGTTTCAGAATCACATCCAGCACATTCGATCCGGGTTTACGATCGATAAAAAAGCTGAGTATTTTTACATCGTTACTTTCAACAATCTGGCTGATCTGCGCAACGGAATAATCGCTCACATTCATTTCTATTACCAGCACACCGCCCACTTCCTGCAACGAAAACAGGCTGGCAAAACGCCGTGCTAAATCATATAGTGTAATGGCTCCCAAATAATAATGGTCTTCGTCGAGCACCGGCAACACACTTATTTTCAACTTATACATTACAATGGCCAGCTCGAAAATGTGCTGATCGCTGTGTGCATGCGTGGTGTTCAGTTTATCGATTGCTGTAGAAAGCTGCGCTTCTACCAGGTTCAAGTCGTAAATCAATTTATCCGAAACAAGTCCGAGGTATTTGGCTTCGTCAACCACCGGGATATGCGAAACACGGTAAACATCCATATGGCTCAGCGCTTTACGCCCCGTTTCGGAACTGCTTACCGATGGAATTACATCTGATATTAGTTTTTCTGCCAACAAAACTTTAGTGTTTAATGTTAATCGTTCAGCCTGAAAATAGTAACTTGCGTCTTTAAATTTTTAGTTATGACCAGACTTAGTGTAAATATAAATAAAATTGCAACACTGCGAAACTCTCGCGGTGGCAAAATGCCCAGCGTTAAAGACGCTGCTATTAATTGTCAAAAATTTGGAGCTCAGGGAATTACCATCCATCCACGCCCCGACGAGCGACACATTACGCGTAAGGATGTTTACGAGATAAAACCACTGATAACCACCGAGTTTAACATTGAAGGTTACCCCAGTGAAGATTTCCTGAAAATGGTTATTGAAGTGCAGGCCGATCAGGTAACATTGGTGCCCGATACTGATGCGCAATTAACCAGCGATCATGGCTGGGATACCTGGAAACATCTTGGTTTTCTGAAAGATGTGATTGCCCGCTTGCAGGAAGCCGGTATTCGCACGTCAATTTTTGTCGATCCGGATGAAAAAGCCGTTGAAGGAGCCGCCGAGATTAAAACCGACCGCATTGAATTATATACCGAACCTTATGCAACCCTCTACCCGATTAACCATGCAAAAGCAATTGAACCATTTGTTGCGGCGGCAAAAATGGCGGCAAATTTAGGTATCGATGTAAATGCGGGCCACGATTTAAGTTTGGAGAACCTGAATTACATGTACCACAAGATTCCGAATTTAAAAGAAGTTTCAATCGGGCATGCGCTTATTGCTGATGCACTTTATTTAGGATTGGAAACTACCATACAGAAATACCTCGACTGCCTGAAGTAATCTTTGCAATAAAACGCCAAATGCTGCGTTACTCTCGGTTTGAAACCGGTCGATTACGAAAGTAAACTCCCTAATTTTCAAACCTTCGAAAGCCTTGCCTTTGACGTTTTCTTATTCAAAGAGGCAGAAATTAATGAGTTTGCTTTCAGACCTAAATAAAGCAACGAACGAACAACAATTAACACGCTATGGATTTATATTACAGAAAAACAGGCAGTGGATCGCCACTGGTAATTATACACGGGCTTTACGGATCGTCGGACAACTGGATGAACATCTCGAAACGTTTGGCTGAAAAGCACACGGTTTATATGATCGACCAGCGAAACCACGGACGATCGGGATTTACCGAAACGCATACTTACAACGACATGCGCGACGATCTGGCCGAGTTTTTTGAAAAGCACAACATCGAAAAAGCAACAATACTTGGCCACAGTATGGGCGGAAAAACAGCTATGTGGTTTGCTGCCGATTATCCCGAAAAGGTGGAGAAACTTGTTATTGCCGACATTGCCCCCAAAGATTATCTGCAACTAAAAGACGAAGGCCAGTTTTACCTGCATCAGAATATTCTTCTGGCCATGCAGGATATTGATTTCTCGATGGTAAAATCGCGTAACGATGTGGATGATTTTCTGGCGGAAAAGATCGACGACGAACGAATCAGAATGTTTCTGTTAAAAAATGTGGAGAAAAACAAAAATACCAAACAGTTTCAATGGCGCGTTAATGCCGAAGTGTTGTACGATTACCTGGAAGAAATTGTGAACGGTGTAAATATTCACTGGCTCGACGACCGGATTCCGATAACCGCTTACCCGGTAATTTTTATCCGAGGCCTGCTTTCGAAATACATCCAGGACGAGGACAAAGAGCTGATAAAAGAAATTTACCCGGAAGCCCGGATTGTTGATATTCCCGATGCAGGGCACTGGCTGCACGCCGAACAACCACAAAAGTTTGCTGAAGCGGTGTTTTTGTGTTGCTAACTTACAAGATTGAATCAGATTGAATCAGATTGATTATAGATTGAGGAAAATTGAAGGAGATTGAAGGAGATTGAAAAAATTGCCAAACTGACAAATTGTAAAATTGTATCTGAAACACTCAACTTCTCCGTGTTACTCTGTGTATGCTTTGTGTAACTCTGTGGTAAAGAATTCAGATTTTCTATAAACATGAAACAGATTCCTCCTCGTTCCACGTCGAAATGACAGCCAATCTCAACTTTTGCTCCCGACGCTGCGGTCGGGATTTCGTCAGGCAAAGCCCTCCTCAACTTTTGCCTTTTGCCTTTTGCCTTTCTACTTTTGCCTTGAAATATTTACCGATTATACTTCTCGGTAGTTTCCTTCAAAAACTTCTTCTGCCCTGCTTTTAATTGTTTCCACTGAAAACGCCATTCCCAGTTTCCGTTTGGCGTTCCGGGCGTATTCATCCGCGATTTTTCGTCCAGCTCCAACACATCCTGCATGGGCAAAATTGCCGTATCGGCCACCGATGCCAAGGCCATTTCCATTAGTTGCTTTGCTGCATTCTCTTTTGAAACATACTTTTCCAGCAGTTCCTTTTCTTCCGCATCAACAGCATTCAGCCAGCCCAAAGTAGTGTTGTTATCGTGTGTACCTGAATAAACCACGTAGTTTCGTTCGTAGTTGTGAGGCAGATCTTTATTTGCCGCATCGGTGGTAAAAGCAAATTGCAGTACTTTCATTCCGGGCAGATTAAAACGCTCGCGCAAATGGTCAACTTCCGTTGTAATAATCCCCAAATCCTCAGCAATAAACGGCAAAACTCCGATCTGGCTTTTTATCAAACTCAGCATTTCGTAGCCGTGTGCCGGTAGCCATTTCCCGTTAATGGCAGTTTCCTCATCTGCCGCAACCGACCAAAACGATTCCAGTCCGCGAAAATGATCGATGCGCACCCGATTAAACATATTCAGGTTAAAATGCAGGCGTGCCATCCACCAATCGTATTCACGCTCTTTCAGGCGCTGCCAGTCAAAAACCGGGTTGCCCCACAACTGGCCGGTTTCCGAGAAATAATCGGGTGGTACTCCACCCACTTCTGTCGGATTCAGCTCATCATCCAAAAGAAAAATATCGGTATTGGTCCAAACATCCGAGCTGTCGCCCGAAACGTAAAGCGGCACATCGCCAACAATCTGAATGCCTTTTTCGTTGGCATAATTTTTTAGCCGGTGCCACTGCCTGAAAAACATAAACTGCACAAATTTTTCGAAAGCAATCTGCTGCTCCAGTCTTTCTGAGAGACTTTTTAGAGCTTCCGGTTCCCTGAATTTTATTCCACGATCCCATTCACTCCAGTGCAAACCACCAAAATAGTTACGTGCTGAAATAAACAACGCATAGTCGTTTAACCACCAGCCGTGTTCATCTAAAAAGTGGAAATATTCATCGCGGAAACGATCAAATTTATTCTTTTGAAATTGCTGAAAAGCCTTTTTCAAGTGCACATTTTTCCATTCTGAAACTTTAGCGAATTCTACTTTTGATTTTTTGAAAACCGGTACCGTTTTTAAATCATCAACATTCAGCAGCTGCTCATCCAAAAGTAGCTCCAAATCAATCAACATCGGATTTCCTGCAAAAGCAGAGTAGCACTGATAAGGTGAATTTCCTGCACCAACAGGCCCAAGCGGAAGTATCTGCCAGAGTTTCTGACCGCTCTCCTTCAGGAAATCAACAAAGGCATACGCCTCTTTCCCCAATGTACCAACCCCCTCCTGCCCCGGAAGCGAAGTTATATGCAGCAGAATTCCACTTTTTCTAGTTGTCATCCTTAAAGTTTTCTCTGAATTGTTTTAAATGATCGGCAGTTTCGCGAACAATGCGCTGCACGGCCAGTCCGTGTTTTAAGTCGGCAATTGCCGCCTCCGCATCATCGCCGGTAAAAAACTGGTAATGCGCGTGTACCATCGAGCGCAACCATCCCGGTGGAACATGCCCCGAAGGAAAACTGGTAACCGGTTTGTAGTTGCTGCCAACCACCTGTTTCACCCACTGATCCGAACCTTCAATATAATATTCAAAATATTCAGGATTTTGCGATGAGTAACGAAATGCACCTTTTTCGGCATAAATCTCCAGCGACACCAAATCGCCGGAACCCGAGCTAATCCGACTTGCCGACATGTTTCCTACGGCACCCGTTTTGGGTTCGTACAACGAAAGTGAACTAAACAAGTCGGATCCGGCCGGAACGCCATCAAAGTCGCCTGCCTGCAAACCACTTGTTATTTGCAGTTCCTCGCCCATAAAAGCCATTAAAAGGCTAATTCCGTGCGATCCCAGATCGGCCATTGCCCCACCATCAGGCGCAAGAGTTAAACGGGTAACACGTTTTTTGCGGTAGCTTTCCTGCAGGTAGTCGCCGTGATAATATTTCAGATCGAAATGAATGGGCTTCCCGATTTTTCCTGAACGCCAGAATTTTAATCCCTCACGCACCGATGATGTTTGCAAATACTGAAACCCGACCTGAATACGAACATCCTGACCGGCCGTTTGCAGTAATTCCTTCATTTTTTCTTCCTCTTCCAACGAAGAACAAACCGGTTTTTCCAGGTAAATATATTTTACATTTGGCATTTGCAGTGCCCTATTAAAATGCTCGAAATGCACTTTATTCGGCCCCAAAATAAATACTGCTTCAATTTTATCGTTCTTTGCAAAATCCTCTACCGACTGTGCCTTTTCAAATCCCATTTGTTTGGCAAACGCTTCGCGACTTTCTGCTCTTGCCGAAGCGACCGACTCCAAAACAATTTCGGGAACTTCGTTATAATAAAACTTCAGGGCCTGAATCGCATAAACATGTGCCCGGGCAATTCCGCCTGCACCAATAAAACCTACGTGTATTTTTTGCATCTGCTCGCTTAATAATGTTTTGTCAAAAATAGTGTTTTGTGGAAAAGAATCCGTTCTATTTGAAAAACAAAGTGCCACCTGAAACAACCAGGCAGCACTTTTAATTCAATAATGTTTTACAGTCTTATTTCAACCACTTATCCAACCAGTTGAAAAATACACGCTGCCACAAAATGCCATTTTGCGGTTGCAGCACCCAGTGGTTCTCTTCCGGCAGGTATAACATTTGGGCCGGAACGCCACGCAAAACAGCTGCATTAAACGCTGCCATTCCCTGCTCCGCCGGCACACGGTAGTCCTTTTCACCCTGAACGATTAAAATTGGAGTATCCCAGTTTTGAACGTATTTATGTGGCGAGAATGAGTACGAACGCTGCGCTGCGGCATTGTCTTTATCCCAGTAAGCACCGCCGTAATCAAAGTTCACAAACCACATTTCTTCGGTTGTGGTGTACATGTGCTCGAAGTTAAAAATACCATCGTGGGCAATAAATGCTTTAAAACGTTTTTCATGGTTTCCGGCCAGGTACATTACCGAAAAACCGCCGTAACTAGCCCCAACGGCACCCAGTTTTGTCTCGTCAACAAAAGGTTCTTTAGCCATTTCGTCGATGGCAGTCAGCAAATCTTTAATATTCTGACCGCCGTAGTCTTTCGATATTTGCTCGTTCCACTCTTGTCCGAAACCGGGTAAACCACGACGGTTTGGTGCCACAATAATATAATCGTTGGCAGCCATCATCTGAAAATTCCAGCGGTACGACCAAAACTGGCTAACCGTTCCCTGCGGACCTCCCTGGTTGTAAAGCAGTGTCGGATATTTTTTGTTCGGATCGAAATGCGGCGGATAAATCACCCAAACAGCCATTTGTTTGCCGTCGGTGGTTTCCATCCAGCGTTTTTCCACTTTCCCCATGGTTAGCTGATCAAGAATACCTTTGTTTACTGTGGTTAACGCCTTGTCTTTTCCGTTGGCCGGATCAACTAAATAAAGCTCGGCCGGTTGCGACATGGATACTTTTTGCGCCAACAACTGGTTACCAACCGGAACAGCACTTTGGTAATTGTGAACCCCATCGGTTAAACGCACAATCGAATTGTCGGCTAATTCCAGTTTATAAATCTCGTCGGTTGCATGAATATCGCTGATGAAATAGATTGATTTTGAGTCGGCACTCCAACTCAGAGAAGCCGCATTCTGATCGAAATTGGCCGAGTAATCTTTCTTTTCGCCGGTTTCCAGATCGGCAACAAACAAACGGTTTTTATCAGCTTCGTAACCATCGCGCTCCATACTTTCCCAGGCCAGGTATTTTCCGTCGGGCGAGTAAAACGGATTTTGATCGTAGCCCATCATTCCTTCGGTAAAATTGCTGGTTTCGCCACTTACCACATCATACAAGTAAATATCCGAATTGGTAGAAACAGCATATTCGCGACCCACTTTTTTCTTACAAACATAAGCCAGTGTTTTTGAATCGGGACTCCAAACGATTTGTTCGGTTCCGCCAAAAGGTTTCATGGGCGAATCAAAACGTTCGCCGGCCATTATGTCTTTTCCTTCGCCTACCTTTCCATCTGAATAGTCGGCAATAAAAATATGGTTATAAGTGTAATCGTGCCAGGTATCCCAGTGGCGGTACATAATATCGGTTTCCAGTCGCGCATTGGCTTTTGGCAAATCGGGGAAAAGATCGTGAATATCGTTATCGAGCTTAACGGTTTGCAGGTAATAAATTTTCGATAGATCCGGTGCATACTGAAACCCGAAAATTCCACCTTCGATTTCAGAGACCTGTTGTTTATTACTGCCGTCAGGATTCATTTCCCACAACTGAACGCTGCCGGAAGCCGATGACAAATAACCGATCTTTTTGCCATCGGGGCGCCAAACCACATTGTATTCGTTACTGGCGGTGTTGGTAATATTTTTGGCTTCGCCCCCCGCAACCGGAATGGTGTAAATATCGCGGTACGACTTATTCTCCTCAATATTGTAATAGGTTACCGTGTAAAGAACGGTAGAGCCATCGGGTGAGACCTGTGCTCCACCAAGCCGGCCAAACGACCACAAAACTTCGGGAGTCATTACGTCTGAACTTAATTTCGGCGTTTCAGGCACATAGTTTTTAGCAACCTGCCCCGACTCCTTTTGCGTACAACTAACTATCGTCATAACAATTAAAATAAAAAGTGCAATTTTCTTCATTTTACTTTTTTGAAAAATTAGTGAATTCAAAATAAACACAATTAATGAGCTCGGGCAATAATTTTAATACAAAAACCATAATTACCGCTTCAAAAACAATGTAAATCCTGATTGGTTTGTTATTGCTGTTTGCGAATACAAAAGAGCAGCATATCGGAAGTGTCAGATGGAAGACTACGTTCAAGTAACTTAATATTGCTTTTGCCCTATCGGGCCGATTTTACTTTTTGTCTTGAGACAATAAGTAAACAAAAAACTCAAGGCTGCGCCCACTTCACTCGCAAAAGCTACGTGATGCTGGCTAAAATTCCTGAAACTCGTCGTACCTCCTCAAACATCAGTAATTTTTTACGCCATCACCACTTGTTTTCCGGCTCATTGGCCGAGGCCGACGCTACGAAGTATCTTTTGATATGCTTCCGACACATAAGTGGAACGGCCTCTTTTGGTTATTGCTTGGAATTGAAATGAAACCTTAGAGAGAGCGGGAAGCTCCGAGGGAACGAGGAGATCACCCGTCCGATCTTTGGTTTTATGAAAATGGAGGGCAAAAGCCAAAAGCAGCCTTGATCTTTTTGCTTCGTTTTTGCATCAAAGCAAAAATGAAGGCCTCCGGCAGGAAATAAATACTTTACGATCATTTCACAGGTGCTTCCAAAATAGCTTAATTGTTACTATTTCCTTGCAAAAGGAGAGAAAAACAAAAGAAAAAGGCCACCCAATGATAGCCTTTTAACCCAAAACCAAACCTAAGAAAATTTGTACCCTTTGTAGTAGTTAGGTACGAGTTGTATTTTTTAGTCTCTTTTTACGCTTCCCAACCCTTCAATATCGCGCGTAACTTTTGGATTTCCTTTGTAGCGAACTTTACCAACGCCTTCAATTTTAGCGTGCAGTGTTTCAACGGCATGTACCGATCCGGTTCCAACACCCTCAATTTCAAATCGGGCATCGTTCACGCGAAGATCTTCAGCATCAACGTGTCCGGCACCAGATAGTTTTACATCCAAACTCTCGGCCACTCCACTCAACTGAACCAGCACACCTCCTTCGCCAACCAACTCAATATCATCGGCTTTCACTTCCAAATCAATCTTAGCACCACCTTCAACATGCACATATAAATTATTCAAATCGAGGTAACCATCGGTGCTCAAATTTAATCCGCCCTGTACTTTAATTTCATTCAGCTTTTTAAAAGTAACATACAAATGAATGCGCTCGTAATTAATAAAGTTTCGATCGACAACCACCCGCAGCTCATCGCCCCGGTTTTCAATATCCAGTTCATCCAACACATCGTTATCCGGAGTTTTTACCGTTAATGTACTTTGGTTTCCCTGCGACAAAAACACTTTGTAACTGCCTTCAAGGTAAATGGCCGAAAAATTGTCGAGATCAAACCGACGCGAATCCCAATCGGTATCGTTTTGTGCCGTAAGGTTTAACGCAAATAAAATTGATAAGCTGAACAGAAATAATGTTTTCATCTCATTAAAATTGTTTATTTCATTTGTATTCGATGTAACTCTCGATGAATTTTAATTCTTCTTGCCTGCCTGCGAAAGGCAGGTTTGTGAACCTGAAGAATAAAAATTCATGTTCGTTTCATCTGTTTAAAATTTTTTGATTTCTGAATGTTCAAAAAATTTGAAGACATTCAGGAACTCACATAAATTTTAATCATTCTTGTTTTTGAATTTAGAATGAAGAAAATTCATGTTCGTTTCATGACTTTATTTTTTAAAACGATTCAAAGGTAGAATCTTATACATTGATATTCGTACTTATTTCGATGAATACGTGATTTTTCAAGATAAATGGAAGATTTAAGAACAACTTCTGTTTTTAGTTTCGGGCATTTCTCAGCATAAAAATCAGTCCATAAAAGATTAAACCGGCAAGAACTAAAACCAGAAAAAAATCCATTAAAACAGTGGTCTGCGAAGAAATGAGCCGATAAAAAATGTACGATACTCCAAGAACCGTTCCGCTCATTAAGCACCTTATAAAAAGTACATGAAATACTTTAATGAGTTGTGCTGAACAAAACAACCACAGCAATCCAAAAAGTAAGATCCCCGCTCCTTCCCACCTGCTTCCGTTTTTCATTTCTATTAAACCATAAACTACCGGAAGCACGGAACAAATGACCATACTGCGTGCAATACTTCTTCTGATTTTTATTCGGTTTCGATCCTTTTTAATTTTTGGAAAAAGCGAAAACCGCATCTCGTGGCACCGGTATTCTTCAGAAAACAGATCCTGTTCCGAATGAATGATGCCGCGTTTCAGGGCTTCCTGAATGGCCAGCTTTGCTGCTTCCGGCTGATAATGGTCGCGCATTTTCAGCACCTCAATTAATTGTTCGTCGGAATAGTTCGGAATATCTTCCCGGAAATCAAGCTCTCGTTTCGAATATCTTTTCTGCCACATTTTATATCTTTGAACAACAAACAGGCACACCCTGTTTCAGATGACAGTTGAAATAACCAAAAATAAATTTCATGTACAATTTTGAATTCAAAAATCCGGTTAAAATTCTTTTTGGAAAAGAATCAATTTCGAAACTTGCCGGTGAAATTCCGGCTGATGCGAACATTTTAATGATTTACGGTGGCGGAAGCATAAAACGCACCGGAGTTTACAACCAGGTAATGGCAGCATTAAAAGGTTGCACGGTTGCAGAGTTTAGCGGAATTGAGGCGAACCCGCATTACGAAACCTGTATGAAAGCCGTTGATGTTGTAAAAGAAAAAATATTGATTTTCTGCTGGCAGTTGGTGGAGGTTCGGTGCTCGATGCCACCAAATTTATTGCAGCTGCTGCCTTATATGAAAATGGCGATCCGTGGGATATTCTTGCAGCTGGCGTATCCGTTGAAAAAGCCTTGCCACTGGGAGCTGTTTTAACGCTGCCGGCAACAGGATCGGAGATGAACGGGAATTCTGTAATTACCCGTGCCGAAAGACAAGAGAAAAAGGCTTTTGGTTCGCCGCTGGTAATGCCGCAGTTTTCGGTGCTCGATCCGGAATGTGTGTTTACCTTACCCGACCGTCAGGTAGCCAACGGCGTTGTTGATGCTTTTATACACGTAATGGAGCAATACCTGACTTTTAAAGTAAATTCGCCGCTTCAGGACAGGCTGGCAGAAAGTATTCTGACCACACTTATTGAAGAAGGTCCGAAGGTTTTGGCCGACCGTAAAAACTACGACGCGGCAGCCAACTTTATGTGGTGCGCAACAATGGCATTGAACGGAATGATTGCCGTTGGTGTTCCGCAAGACTGGTCGACACACGTTATAGGCCACGAACTGACTGCTTTCCACGGAATCGACCACGGACGAACACTGGCCATTGTATTGCCAGGTGTAATGAATATTAAACGCGCCAATAAAAAAGACAAGATTTTACAATATGGCGAACGCATTTGGGGAATTACAGAAGGAAATGAGGAGGAAAGAATTGACGCCGTTATTGCACGAACAGTTGAGTTCTTCGAATCGTTAGGCGTACCATGCCGCCTATCGGATTACGATGTACCTGAAAGCACCATCGCTAAAATTGTTGACCGCTTTAAACAAAGCGAAGCAAAACTGGGCGAGAAGCAGGATATGGATTATGTTGAGATTGAAAAGATTTTAAGAGACCGGTTGTAATATCTCTATCAGATAATAAAAGGTTGTCAGGCAAGATGTTTAATTAACCGCTTTTCCTGACAATCTTTTTTTTATGTCTTCCTGAATAATTTTATCGTATTCAATCATCAGACTTCGTAATACTTTATTGTCGACATCAAAACAATGCCCGTCCACTTCGTTTACCGGAAGTACTTTTGGCGAAGTACCGGTTATAAAAGCGGCATCAAAACCAGTTAATCCATCCAGTTGTATTTCATCCTCAACTACTTTTAGCTTGAGGCGATTAGCACAGGCAATTGTTTTTTGCCTGGTGATTCCCAACAACACCTGCTTGCCCGGAGGTGTAATTATTTCATTGCCTCTTATAAAAAACACATTACTTCGGCTTCCTTCGGTAATTCGCTCTTCATGATCAACCAACAGCACTTCGTAAAAACCTAAGGTTTCCATCAGTCGGTTGGCTTGTTTGCGTACTTCGGTTTGAAAAACTTTGGCGTTTGGATTCATACGTTCAGCGTGTAACAATCCGCAACGAATTCCAAGTTTGTACTGTTCTGCCGAAGGATAATTATGCGCGATAAAAAAAGCTTTCAGGTTGGTTTTGCACGAAATCAGCACATTCCCCTCATCCACCTCATTTCGTACAATTAGCTGATTTAAAAAGGCCTCCAACTGCGCACAGGTATAACGGATTTCTTTTCCGGCCAATTCTGCCGATAACTGCATACGTTGCAAATGTTCATCTAAAAACAGTGGAATTCCGTTAACAACACGTAAAACTTCGTAAATGCCGCCTTCGTTTTCGGCCGGCACAAAAGTGGAAACCGGCAAAAGCCGATCGTTAAAAACAAAATATTTATGGAGTGGATAAAGTGCCATGTTCATCTTTTATGGTAAATTTATTGAAATGTTTCAAAAGCAATTCAAATGCCGCCTGAAATTCCGTTACCGATCCAATATAATCCTTACAAACATCATTTCAGTTTTCTGCTGAGCGAAATGGCTGAATGGCAAAAAAGCGACTGGAGCGTTACCGAAAAAACAATGCTTTTGATTGGGAATAACCTTTTCGATTTTTACCTCGGAGAATTAACGCCCGAGCAAATTTGCAAGGCTACCCTCACCTACTTCGAAACAAAAAACATTACCACCAAAACCGCTTTCAACAAGTGGATGGGAACCGCGGAGTGGAAAAAAATTACTTTACCCGACGAATCGAAATGGCTGATAAAAAAGGAATTCAGGCCAATCGTTTCATTCATATTCATCCGGCAAAATTCTCGAAACACACCATTCGGGTACGCGCCACAACTTTAAAAACGGTGTTAACTTTATGTGTGCATAAAATTCCGATTCTGGATGACACAGAACTCAACTTAATGGCTGTTAATCAACAACGAAGTTCGTATCTGCAACTTTCGCCAATAAAATCGTTGGATGATGAAAATTCGGGAATTTTAAAACTCTGGCAACTATTTGTAAATGCCGGAGCACTTGCTCAGCCCTGAAGCTGCAAAACTTCAAGCACCGCATTTTTATAACTGCGTCCAATCGGCAATTCTTTTCCCGGCACTTCGATACTGGTTGAGGTAAATGCTTCGATTTTCGACAGCGACACAATAAACGATTTATGGATGCGCATAAAACCACTGTCGGGCAGTTTTTGCGACATGTGGGTCATGCTGGTTTTTGTGATGATCTTTTTGTCGGTGGTGTAAATCTGCACGTACTCGCTTAACCCCTCAACGTAAAGTATTTCGTTTAAATGCACTTTCAAAACCTTTTTATTCTCCTTCACATATATAAAGGCTTCGTCGGTTTTTCCATTGGTTGACGGGATGGGTTGAGCGGCCGGCGCATCGTCCTGAACCGACTGGTAATATTTATTTACCGATTTTAAGAAACGCTCGAACGTAATTGGTTTCAGCAAGAAATCAACCACGTCCAGTTCGAAACCTTCCAGGGCATATTCGCGGTAGGCGGTGGTAATAATTACTTTTGGCGGATTTTTTAATGTTCGCAGAAATTCGATCCCGGTTATCTGGGGCATCTGAATATCCATAAACATCAGATCAATTTTGTGATTATGAAGTTCCTGCAAGGCTTTCATGGCATCGCCGCATTCGGCACAAATTTCAAAATTATCTAATTTTTCAATGTGAGAGCGCATCAAGTCGCGTGCAAGAGGCTCATCATCAATAATGAGGCACTTAGTTTTCATGGTAATACGAAATTAGCTTTTGTTTTCTGTTAAATCCGAAGCACAAGCTTCAGTCTGTTTTCAATCTGTTAGTAAAATAGTACGAAAAACAGGTATAGTGTTACACTTTTACGGGTAAATTTCTATACTAAATTCTCTAAAATTGTCATCAATGTTCTCTACCAACCGGTGTTTTCCGGGGAAATTATAGTTTAAACGCCGGTAGGTAATTTTATTGTCTTCGTTATCGGCAATCGTAAAACTGTTGTCGCACCAAAAGGTAAACGAAAACAGCAAATACTTTCGCTCCGCTTTTATTATGACTGTACTTTCATAGGTTTCGTTACACTCGTAGGCCATTTTTATTGCCGAATTTATAAACGGAAGCAGTAAAAGTGGCGGAACGACGTACGATTTCAGGTTTCCGCTAACGATAAAATTACTTTTTAACCGCTCGCCCAAAGCATGGTTATGAATGGTCATAAACTCCTCCAGCAACTTTACTTCCAACTCCAGCGGTATTAGTTCTTCTTTTCCTTCGTAGAGGAAACGATTCAGGAAATTCGAGATATTTATTATCATTTCCGGTGCCGTTTCTTCCTTTTTTAACGACTGAACTTCCAGCTCTTCAATCAGTTCCAAAACAATGCGGGGTTGTAATTGATAGCGGTAAATTTCCAGTTCGGTTTCCAATTTCGAACGTAGCAATTCTTCTTTCTGATATTCGGCCCGGTACCACGAACTACCGGCTTTTATAGCCAGAAATACCAAAATAATATAATGATTACCAACTCCGCTGATCACTATATTTTTAAGATTCAGAAATCCGGGAGCAAACATCCTGCTTTTATCAAAAAGCCAAAATACAAGGTAGTTGCTTACCACTAATTCAATTACCGAAAATACAATGAGGAGGACGAAAATACCTGCTGCAAACAGTAAATAACGCCCTTTGAAGAATGTTCTGGGTAAAAGCCAGTAAGCAATTAAATAAGTGTGTGTTACAAAAACAGGCAAAGTAAGCAGGTAATACATGAGCCATATATGCAAGGAACCAATTCCTTCATTCAAAGTTTGAATAAAAGTGAATGCTATTACCCATGCCAGCCAAAAAACGACATGCAAAATATAATTCCGTTTAGCGATATGTAAGATGCCTGTCTTCATGTGTACTTTTTAACTCGAGGCGCACTTTAAATCGGTCGCCCAAATCTTTCACTTTCAAATCATAGCCCTGTCCGTTGTAAATAATGTTCAGGCGCCTTTTTAAGGCGCTGTAGCCACTTCCGCGTTCAATTTCTTTGGTCTTTTTCTGCAATCCTTCGGGCTTGCTGTTTTCGGTTTCAATAATTATTTTTTCATTAGTTGCTTGTACCAAAATGGAAATCCAGGGTGCGCCTGCATCTAAACTGCTGCCGTGTTTAAAACTATTTTCAATAAGCAGAAACAATACCATTGGAGGAATTTGCGCATTGGTTAAGTCTCCCTCGGTTGTGTAACTTACCTTTAAGCGTTTCCCGTAACGCAATTTCTCCAGCTGAAGGTAATTCTCCACCAGCTCCACTTCATCTTTTAGCGTTACAAATTCTTTCAGGCTTTCGTTAATTATATAGGTGAGTACAATTTTCATGCGGCTGATTACCTCGCTGGTTTTAACGGGATTAAGCAACGACAAAGCATACAAATTATTAATGGTATTAAACATGAAATGCGGATCGAACTGCGATTGCAAAAGTGTTGTTTGCGCTTTCCGGTGCTGTTGTTCCAGTTTTTTCCGCAGGTTTTCAGTAAGGATGTAATCTTTAACATATTTGGCAATACAAAACAGAGCCACAATAAAGGTCATGTCTTTTGTATTCATCACAATTAAACGAAGATTAAAAACTCCGTTTCCGGAAATATTTTCGGGGGCAATTGAGGCGTAGAAAATATAATCGGAGAACAATAATTTTAGTGCCGACAATCCAATTCCCACCAGTAAAAAAACAATGATAAACCAAAGTGGCTTAGCCTTTAACAACAGCTCGGGAACCAAAAGAAAAATAGTGATGTATGCATAGCCAAAAAAGAAAAAGGCATTGCCCAATGTGATTTCAAAAATATGGAGCAGACTATCGTTTTCGCTTTGAACAAATAAAATACCCGTAAACAATACCACGGTAACCACAAAGAATAAAAGATGCCTTGTTCCCCGGTAAAGCACACTGTTATTGTACATTAATTTGTTCATACCATTAACTCCCCTATCATAAAGGTAAAAACATTTATAAAAGCACTTTGGAGTTTAACATCAGACTGGCGGCGAAATCCTGCCGTTGACTGACAGAATTTGTCGTTTTGCAGCAAAAAAACTTCTATTCATTGAAAAGCCCTGCATTGCAACAACGCAGGGCCTTCGAGCAAACTACTCACTAATTTTATATTACCCTTTCATATTCTACTCACTCTGTCTTTTCAATGTTTTCTGTTTTTTATTTTCTGTTGAGAGAAAAAACCCCCGCCCCTCTGGCGGGGGTCATCTTTTCATACTTCTATGAAAAAAATTGCGCTGTACTGTAATTCGTTTTAAAAGCTGGCCTGATATTCGTCTTTCACCAAATCAGGGAAATAACAGGCAATCAAGCCCAGCAAATCGTCCTGCGATTTTTTGTTCTGGCAAATTACCCGCTGAGCGTAGTAGGCAACTCTATCCAGTTTCAAATCCATTTCTTCTTTTGGCAGTTGCTGGAAACGAGCCTCCATTTTCTTCACTCCAAACACATGGTTTCTGCAGGCATATTCAATTTCAAACTCGTCGGTGCGAACGATAAATGTTGTACATTTTTTTTCATCTTCGCACAAAACACCAATTCGAACAGGATTGCTGATATTTTCGTACGTTAACTCGTAAGTTTCCAACACCTGATCTTCGTAAACCATTGGTGTACTTGAATTAACAATAGTATACCTACCAAATTCGGTAAGTGAGTTTCCGGTCATTGCCTTTCCGTCTTTAATTTTTGCGGTGGCGCCCATGCTTAATAGTGCAAGGCAAATGCTTAATAGAACTAGTTTTGTTTTCATCGTGGTACTGTTTTAATTGTTTTTACACTTCAAATTTACGTAACTACCTGATGCAATGCTTTTTAATTCAGCATTCAGTAAATAACCACCAACCAACGTCAGGTTTTACTCTGCAAAATTCGTTAACTGTTATTCACCTGCATTCAAATACCGTTACCCCTGAAATTGTGTTGTTGGCTGTTCTACGAAATCAAACATTACTGATCTTAGGTAAAAGTTTTAGCCAGTGTTTCGCATAAAAAGAAAGTTTTAGGTTAATTTGCAGGCTATGGAAATTGCCTCGCTGAGCAACATAAAAAAAGAACTAAAGAACCTGCCGCCCGAGGTTTTGCAAGATGTAATAACGCGGCTGGCCAAGTACAAAAAAGATAATAAAGAACTACTGAGCTATCTTTTGTTTGAAGCTTATAACGAGGACGAATACATCAGGCAGGTGAAAGAAGAAATCGATCTGGAATTTATGAGCCTGAACCGAAGCAGCTTTTACCTGGCCAAAAAAACAATTCGGAAAGTTTTAAAAACCACCAAAAAGCACATTCGTTTTTCGGGTAAAAAAGAAACGGAAATTGAACTCTTACTGTATTTCTGCAAAAAGCTAAAAGACTCGGGCCTGAATTACAAACGCAGCCGGGTTGTTTTTAATATGTACCTTACCCAGGTAAAACGCATACAAAAAGTAATTTCCATGCTTCACGAAGATTTGCAATACGATTACCGCGAAGAACTGGAAGCCCTGTAAACTATAATTCTTATTTATTCTGAAAAATCGCCCCGAACATCCTTTTAACAAATACGTTACTGTTTTAAGGTTTATAAACAATTCTGTTTAACGATTAGCGCCATGCGAATTCTATTAACCGGAGCTACCGGACACATAGGAAAAAGACTATTGCCTGTGTTGCTGCACAAAGGACTTTGGGGAAGAATGTATTGGTACCTTTACAAGCCGCTTCGTTCACTTGTTTTTAAACGAATGCTAGCGAACATTGTTAAAGGATGAAAACTTACATTTGCAAAAAGAAAATGAATATGATTAACATCGCTTGGTTACGACGCGATTTACGACTGACTGATAATACCGCACTACAACATGCCCTGAAAAATGGCAACAAAACAGCGGTGCTTTTTATTTTCGACACCAATATTCTGGATGAGCTGGATAAAGACGACGCCCGCGTAACTTTTATTCACCAGCAACTTACAAAAATTGATCGGCAACTGCGTGAAATGAACTCGGGATTGCTGGTTAAAACCGGCGATCCGTTCAAAATCTGGCAAGAACTGATCAGCGGTTTTGAAATTAGCGAAGTACACTTCAACCGCGATTACGAACCCTATGCCACTAAACGCGATGAGCAGGTACAGCAACTTCTGCAGAAAAACAATATTTCAGCGTTCGCGCATAAAGACCAGGTAATTTTCGAGCCTCACGAAGTATTAAAAGCCGACGGAACGCCTTACACCGTTTTTACGCCCTACAAAAATAAATGGCTTGAGCATTTTAATCCACAGCAAATAAAAATTGAGGAGAAATTGAAAAAGAATGCATTCGCGGCCATTGAATCGTCAGTGCCTACTTTGGAAGATATCGGTTTTCAAAAATCCGATATCGAGGTTGAAGACTACGATTTATCAGTGGTTAAAAATTACAGGAAAACACGAAACTTTCCGGCAGTTCACGGTACCAGCAACTTAAGTGTTCATCTTCGTTTTGGAACAGTAAGTATCCGGCAAATTGTGCAGCAGGTGTATCAACAATCGCCCGATTTTTTGAGCGAGCTGGTATGGCGCGAGTTTTTTATGCAGATCCTCTTTCATTTTCCTCGCGTGGTGAACGAGAATTTCCGTACCAAATACAACGGCATTCAGTGGCGTAATAACGAGAAGGAATTCGAGCGCTGGTGTAAAGGCGAAACCGGCTACCCCATTGTGGATGCCGGAATGCGCGAGCTAAATAAAACCGGCTACATGCACAACCGCGTACGAATGATAACAGCCAGCTTTTTGTGCAAACACCTGCTAATCGACTGGCGATGGGGAGAGGCCTGGTTTGCCAAAAAACTGCTTGATTTTGAACTCTCGTCGAACAACGGCAACTGGCAATGGGCCGCAGGAACCGGTTGCGATGCAGCACCCTATTTCCGCGTTTTTAATCCAACCGAACAGGTGAAAAAGTTCGATAACGAAATGCTTTACATCAAAAAATGGGTACCCGAATTTCAGGATCTTAGCTACCCCGCTCCGATGGTTGACCATAAAATGGCCCGTAACCGGGCACTGGAAACCTACAAAAAAGGCATTGCTGAATAATTCCGTTCACTGCTCATCGATAACATAAAAACTTCAAACAAATTATTAACTTTAGCAACCAACTAAAAATTCTGCGATGAACAAAAAACTTTATTTGCTTACTTTATTATTACTCCCTTTAGTCACTTTTGCACAACAATCAGGAAATATAAAATCCACTCTGGAAATTTATAATATTGAGACGGATGAACGCGAGATAGTCCTAATTGAAGAAGACCATTTTGAAGCCCCCAACTGGAGTCGCGACGGCAATTTCCTGATTATCAACCAGCATGGCAAATTGTATAAAGTAGATCTGAAAACAAACAATAAGACACTGATAAACACCGGCTTTGCCGACCGTTGCAATAACGACCACGGCATTTCATTCAATGGCAAATGGCTGGCAATTAGTCATCAGGCCGAATCTGAGCCGGTTAACGGAGAACCAGCAAAACAAGGTTCGCGAATTTTTGTATTACCGATAGAAGGCGGAACACCAAAAGCGGTAACCCCAAACGTTCCTTCGTACTGGCATGGCTGGTCGCCCGATGGAAAACGACTGGCCTATTGTGCCGAGCGCAATGGCGAATACGACGTGTATACCATTTCGGTTGATGGCGGCGAAGAAAGCCGCTTAACCACTGAGCCCGGTTTGGACGACGGACCGGAATATTCGCCCGACGGGAAAACGATTTACTATAACTCAATGGCCTCAGGTAAAATGGAGATTTGGCAAATGGATGTCGACGGAGCGAATAAAAAACAACTAACCAATGACAAGTATTCCAACTGGTTTGCACACCCGTCTCCCGATGGAAAAAGTTTTGTGTATATCAGTTATCACGAAGACCAGGGAAGTGCACACCCGGGCATGAAAGATGTGTCGTTGCGCCTGATGAACCTCGCCAACGGATCGGTAAAAACCCTGTGCTCGTTCACCGGCGGACAGGGAACCATTAACGTACCTTCGTGGTCGCCCGATGGCCAACGTTTTGCTTTTGTTAGCTACCAGTACATAAAATAATATACACCGATACATAACTAATTTTCAGCCCCTCGTACTAATTGCTTTACCTGATTGGCTGCAAAAGGTTGAAACTTTTCCGCATATAACAAAAATCAAAATTACCTAACAATAAAAAATGAATACCGAAAAAACCTTTAACGAAGAAATACTTCCAACAGAGAACCAAGCGGAAGTTAAACCTGCCTTACTTGAACTTACTGAAGAAATTAACCACAACCTGCACAGTGCCGGAAAATGGAGCCAGTTTTTGTCCATCCTCGGATTTATAGGAACCGGATTTATGGTATTGGGAGGAATCAGTGTGAGTATCATGGCGGCATTTGTTCCTGTAGCAAAACCAGGCATACTCCCGTTTCCTATGGCTTTATTCGGATTTTTATACATCGTTTTTGCGGGTGTATATTTCCTTCCCATTTATTATTTGTTTCGTTTTTCAAGCAGCATAAAACAGGCCGTTGCTCTAGGAAAACAGGATCAACTGTCCGTTGCTTTCAACAACCTGAGGGCACATTACAAAACCTTTGGCATTATCATGATTGTTGCTATGTGTCTCTACCCCATAATGATAATTGGAATGATTCTGTTCGGAATATTCTCGGGTTTTGGAGCCGCTGGTGGTGGCATTCCGATGTAAAAGGGATTGAGGGACGGACTGAAGGATTGAAGGATTATGGAATTGAAGGACATACTGAATTCTATTCATTGGATGTTAGTCATTATTCATTGAACATTGATTATTGTAATATTGAAACTTTTGCCTTTTTTGTCTTTTGTCTTTTGCCTTTTGCCTCTTTTGCCTTTCTCTCCGCGTAACTCTGAGCCTTCTTTGTGCAACTCTGTGGTACAAATTGAAGAAGATTTTGACAACAAAAATGCTGACTATACACGAAAACCAGCACTAATACCGATTTAACAACAAAATGTCGCATACTTTCACTTCGTTCAGTCTCCTCCTTTGCTGTATTATCGGAATAAACCATTGTAAACTCTCTTATTGCCATGCGGCAAAATAAAGTACAATTGGTATAACAAAAACTCGTTGCTAGCAACTCGCGGCACGTAGCTTCTCTTTAAACAATTTCGTACTTTTGCGGCAGAACAAAAACAAACAAAATGAGCGACGACAAGAAAATAATTTTTTCGATGTATAAGGTGAGTAAAACCTACCCACCAAGTAAAACAGTAATCAAAGACATTTCGCTTTCGTTTTTCCTTGGAGCCAAAATCGGTATCATCGGTTTAAACGGATCGGGAAAATCGACCCTGCTAAAAATTATTGCCGGACAGGATGAAGCTTTTAACGGCGAATTGGTTTTTGCACCGGGCTATTCGGTTGGCTTGCTCGAACAGGAGCCTCAACTCGACGAAAGCAAAACCGTTATTGATGTGGTAAAAGAAGGTACGCAGGAAACCGTTGACATACTGAACCGCTACGAAGAAATCAACCAGCAGTTCGGATTGCCGGAGGTGTATGAGAACCCGGATAAAATGGATGAGCTGATGAAAGAACAGGCCGAGTTGCAGGAAAAAATGGATGCACTGGATGCCTGGAACCTCGACAGCAAACTGGAACGAGCCATGGATGCGTTGCAGTGTCCGCCAAACGATCAGCCTATAAGCGAGCTTTCGGGTGGTGAGCGCCGCCGTGTTGCACTGTGCCGTTTATTGTTACAGGAACCTGATGTACTTCTTCTGGATGAGCCTACCAACCACTTGGATGCCGAAAGTATTTTGTGGCTGGAAGCCCACCTCGATCAGTATAAAGGAACGGTTATTTGCATTACGCACGACCGTTATTTCCTGGATAATGTTGCCGGCTGGATTCTGGAACTCGACCGCGGCCAGGGAATTCCCTGGAAAGGAAACTACACCTCGTGGCTGGAGCAAAAATCGAAACGTCTGGAGCAGGAAGAAAAAGGCAGCCAGAAACGTAAAAAGACACTGGAACGCGAGCTGGAATGGGTTCGAATGGCACCGAAAGCGCGTCATGCAAAAAGTAAAGCCCGTTTAAGTGCTTACGATAAAATGCTGAATGAAGATGCCAAACAGAAAGAAGAAAAACTGGAGATCTTTATTCCGAACGGTCCGCGCCTGGGCGACAAAGTAGTTGAAATGGAAGGAGTGAAAAAAGGTTTTGGCGATAAACTGTTGTTTGAAGACCTAAGCTTTAAACTACCCCCTGCCGGAATTATCGGTGTTATTGGGCCAAACGGTGCCGGAAAAACCACACTCTTCAAACTGATTATGAAACAACTGGAAGCCGACGCCGGAAGCATCGACATTGGCGAAACCGTAAAAGTAAGTTACGTCGATCAAACCCACGCAGCCATCGACCCGGAGAAAACAGTTTACCAGGTTATTTCAGGCGGAACGGAAACCATAATGCTGGGCAACAAACAAGCCAATGCCCGTGCTTATGTAGGGCGTTTTAATTTTAATGGTGCCGATCAGGAAAAGAAATGCGGCGTACTTTCAGGTGGTGAGCGTAACCGTCTGCACCTGGCACTGGCTTTAAAATCGGAAGGTAACCTGTTGCTGCTTGATGAGCCCACCAACGATATCGATGTAAACACACTGCGTGCGCTGGAAGAAGGTTTGGATAACTTTGCAGGCTGTGCCGTTGTAATTTCGCACGACCGCTGGTTCCTCGACCGCATTGCCACGCATATTCTGGCGTTTGAAGGCGATGGACATGTGCATTTCTTTGAAGGTTCGTTCTCGGAATACGAAGAAAACCGCAAAAAACGCATGGGTAACGAAACTCCAAAACGTTTTAAATATAAAAAGCTGATGGCATAGGAAGCTAAGTGATTCTCCATTTTTGTGAGCCTGGCGAAGCGAAAATGCGAAGTATCACTAGTCCCGACCAACGCGTCGGGATCGAAGACCGAAGACGGAAGTAAAGCCCCGCTCTGTATAATTCAAACAAATACAGAACGGGGCTTTTTATTTGCGACTGGTTTAGTACCGTCCTTCAGGGCGGTGATTTTAGAGATAATACCAATTTGATGATAAAATGCCGTATTGGATATGCCGGTTATTTTCCGTTTGTACAAGGCGAAAAATTTTAGCATAGCCGAGCTACGTTATAATTTTTCAACGCAGTAGAAACGGAAAAGAACAAATTCATATGCGGCATTTTGTGGTCAATTTGGTATTAATGGCTAAAGCCTTTTTGTCTATTCACATTACAGTCACTGGGCTTAAGCCACGGTGAAAAAATAGCAAGGCTTGCTAAAAATAATCAGAAGCACTTTTCTAATACTTCTGCAATAACTCCAGCAATTTTCTATCCAGTTTGTGTCCGTGCCAGTCTTCGTATTCAATGTCTTTTCTTCCGGAATCGAGCAATCCAAAATCGCCCCTGAAATTCCATAAGGCAAAACCTATTTTGTTTTCGGCCAACACGCTAAGCACATCTCCGAACCAACTCAGAAAAACATCGTGTGGTGTTTCGCGCCAGCAACCGCATTCGCCACAATGTACACCTACTCCGTTTTTCACGGCATCAATCCAGGGTTTGTAAAACTCCTCAATGCTTTCGCGGCTGAATTGATTTCCATCGATTTCGCCCGGCCAAACCGGCATTGGTGCATCATCCAGATTTTCCCATACCCACGGAGCGCGGTAATGCGACACATAATGCGGATAATAACCCCGGCAACTCTGACCGATTTCCAAATCAAATAGCTCAGGAATCACATCGGCTCCCACATTGTTTCCATCGGCCACTACCAAATGCCCAGGATTATGGCTACGGATGGTTTCCAACGCTGTTTTGGCCACTTTGCGATACAACGCCCCGGGTATTGGCCCGCGCTGCGAAAACTGGTCGTTCATATCCTCGCGGCTACAAGGCTCGTTCACCAAATCGAAACTGATTTGCTTGCTGGAATACGAGGCAAAACGTTTGGCCCACATTCCCCAGTGCATGTAAAAAGCTTCCTGCGCCTTTTCGTCCTGCCACAAGTTATAAGGCTCATTAAAGCCGGCATTTACGCAAAATCCCGGGGCGCGGTGCAGGTTCAAACTTACATGCAGTCCGTATTTATTGGCTGTATCAACTAATTGCTGAATATTATCGACTTCTTTCTCATCGAAATTCAAAACCTCATCGGGCGTAATGTTCTTTGAAGGATCAAATTTTAAGTATCGCGGATACGCCATCGGAATACGGACAAAATTAAACCCCCAGTCGGCCATCCATTTAAAATCCTCTTCGGTGGAACCGCCGGCGCTACTGCCTTTCGCCGGTGAAAAATAATCGAGCAGGTTAAATCCGCGCCAGTGAGGTAAAGCGTTTGTAATTTGCGATTGTGAGGCGGACAAAGGTCCAGCCATACTTACTCCGACAGTTACCAGCCCGGTAGTTTTAATAAAGTTTCGTCGTTGCATAATTGGTTTAAATTGGTTGTGATTCAAAGATATCAGATTTTGTTCTATTCCTTGTTGTTCTGTATTGTTAAATACCTTCTCCACCTCACCGCTGTACACGCGGTTCTCTTCCCCACGAAGAGTCGGGCCAGGCTCTCTTTTAAGGAGGAGTACATCCCGATTAATCAGGATGGGAGGAGATCTTACTTCTGATCAAAAAAATCAGGCATTGCAGTTACATAAGTTTACCAAAAAAAACTAACTTAGAAACCTAAACAAAACTAAACTACCTAATTATGAGAACTACGATTATTCTCCTGTTAAGCTTTTTTTTCGTTTTTGCTACGCACGCACAGCAATCAAAAATAAACGTTGTTGTAATTGGCGCCCACCCCGATGATGCCGATGTGGATGTTGGAGGCACCGCTTATCAGTTTGCACAAATGGAGCATAATGTATTGTTTGTATCACTTACCAATGGCGATGCCGGACATTTTAACAAGGGCGGCGGTGCGCTGGCCAAAATACGAATAAATGAAGCCGAAGAAGCGGGGAAACGGATTGGCGTAAGCTATAAAGTGCTTGACAACCACGATGCAGAGTTGATGCCAACACTTAAATTACGCCACGATATTATACGTATTATCCGAAACTGGAATGCCGATGTGGTAATTACACACCGTCCGTACGATTACCACCCCGACCACAGAAATACGGCCAATGCCGTTCAGGATGCTGCCTTTCTGGTGACTGTACCGAATGTGGCTCCCGATGTTCCGGCGTTAAAAATGAATCCGGTATTTTTGTATTCGCACGATAATTTTCAAAAACCCAATCCTTTTCAACCCGATATTACTGTAGATATTTCAGCCGTGTACGATAAGAAAATATATGGTATGGCAGCGCACGAATCGCAATTCTTCGAGTGGCTTCCCTGGTTGAACGGAATACTTGATGACGTTCCGGCCAACGAGCAGGATCGCCTGAAATGGCTGGGTAAAATGCGTTTAAACGCCCCCTCTCCTGCCATGCGTAAATCGCTGGAGAAATGGTACGACACCGAAACAGCGGAAAAAGCCACAGCAGTAGAAGCCTTTGAAATTTGCGAATTTGGCCGGCATCCTTCCGATGAAGATATACAGATTTTGTTTCCGATGTTGGGCAAATAATACTTTTTAAATTCTTTCTACTGTGGACTAACATAGTTGGGATCAACCACACTGCGATAATAGTCGCGAAAACCTATAACAGCCTGGTCAAGTCCGGGTACACCAAGCATTACATCCCCTTCGGTGTAATAATCGCGGGAGTAATAAGTTTGTGTTGTGCCCTCAACAAACTTTACAATCGACATGCCCGGAGCACTAAAAGCAGCCCCGTTAAATTCTCCCGACATGGTCCATGTTGCCATATAAATATCATCAGCAATGGCCTCCTCCTCTATCACGGTGTACAAGTCTGACGATCCGGCAAACAAACGCCCCAGAAACATAGCCATTGTGTCGGGGCCGTATATATCTACAATGGGATCGTGATACTCATAGTTGCTTTCCAGATGAGAAAGCACATTCATCCAGTTTTCGGCATTAAGTTCTACCAGTTGACGCCCCACAACAACCTGATCATTGTTTATCTCATCCTGCGAACTCAACTGGCTTTTTACCATGCTTACAGGCTCCTGAGGTGGAAGCGGACAGTCGAAAGTTGGATCAACAGCACACTTGTAATACGTTCTGAATCCCATTATCGCCTCATCTAAACCGGGCGTGGTAGCCATTATATCGCCCTCGGTATAATAATCCCGCTGATAATAAACCTGCGACGAGTTGGTCATGAATTTAAAAATAGAGATGCCTTTGGCCTGGTAAGGAACACCGTTGAAAGAGCCAGACATACCCCATGTTGCAGAATAGGTATCATTCATCAGGATTTCGTCCTCGACAGTTGTAACGAGATTTGGCGAAGCACCAATAATAAGCTGATTCAGAAATGCAGTCATATCCTGAATGCCGTTAATATCCACAATCGGATCGTGGTACTCTACATCATCGGTGTAGTACGGAAGCAAATCAGCTACATCAGATGCCTGCATTTCGAGCAAAGCCCGCCCAACTTCCAGTCGTTCCTGCTCGAGCGAACCGTCGTTTGAATCTACGTCTGAACAGGCCTGGGGAATTAGAATTGCAATGATGCCAACAAGCATCGCCAATAATTGAATAGACTTTTTCATGTGTGACCTCCTTATTTTCTGGTTAATTATAATTCGAACTGCCAACTTTATTTCAGCCACTGCTACAAGTGACTGCCAAAACGTTGCAGGTTCAATTGTTTTATAAGTTATGGAAAATACAGTTCTTATAAAATACTAAGACACACTTTTATAAGATTTTAGCCAATTAAAAACGCTCCTCGCGACATATTTATACAAGCTATGCCTCTCCTCCTTTCAATTTGCGGGAATAATCCCGTTCGGTGTGCCAGGTATCTCTATCATAGCTCTGCGTATTTATTGTGCGATGTCTTTCGAAGCACATTTTTAAGCACAAAAAAAGGATTCAGGCAAAGCCAGAATCCTTTCATTTCGTATAGTGTTTTTACTCTTAAACAAGCTCAACATTCACGGCGTTTTCGCCTTTTTTGCCCATTTCTTTGTTATACTTTACCTTGTCGTTCTCGGTAATTTCATCAATCAAACCTGTGTGGTGAACAAAAATATCTTCACCTGTTTCGTTTGCTGTGATAAAACCATAACCTTTGTCGTTGTTAAAAAACTTTACTGTTCCTTCAATCATAATCGTAATCTTAAAAATTCTATTAATATATATTTGCTTGCTTGTTAATTAATTAACAAACGTGTAAGCCATTCCTTTTTTCCCGGCGCGACCGGTTCTTCCTATGCGATGGATATAACTATCCATTGTTTGCGGAAGCTGATAATTGATAACATGCGTTACGCCATCCACATCAATACCACGGGCTGCCACATCGGTAGCCACTAAAACCCGCGTTTTACCCATTTTAAACATGCGTATAGCTTTTGTGCGGTAGTTTTGCGATTTATTCCCGTGTATTACGTCCGAATTGATGCCCACTTTGCGGAGCTGCTGACTAATTTTATCGACATTACGTTTTGTTTCGGCAAATAGAATCACCTTTTCAAAACCATCCCCATTCAATAAATTATAAAGCACCTGGAATTTATTTTCGTTATCTCCAACCCTGATAATATCCTGCTCAACCGTATCGGCCGCATTATTCAACCTACTTACGTTTATCCGTACAGGGTTTTGAACAAATTGTTTTATAAGATTTTGCTGTGCTTTTTCGTAGGTAGCCGAGAACAACATGGTTTGCTTACGGTTTTTCATCAGCGCAATAATTTTCTTAATGTCGTTAATGAATCCCATATCAAGCATGCGGTCGAATTCGTCGAGCACCAAAATCGGTGTGTTTCCGAGGCGCAGCGTCCCCCTCGAGGTTAAATCGTTTAGCCGTCCGGGTGTTCCCACTATCAGGTTTTGTTTTCTTCGTGCTTTGCCCATGTCGGTGTTAACACTGGTTCCGCCAATAAAACAGGCCGAAAACAGTTTGTGCCCCCTGGTTAACGATTTAAATTCATCTTCAACTTGCTGGGCAAGCTCCCTGGTTGGAACCACCACCAAACACGTGGTTGTGTTATCGGCCAGCATTTTTTCAATTACCGGAATTAAAAAAGCACCGGTTTTACCCGTTCCGGTAGCCGCAATGCCAATCATGTTCCGTCCCGCAATCAAATCGCTTATCGATTTTTGTTGAATTTCGGTTGGTTCAATATAGCCTTTCATGCGGATATTGTTTTTTAACGTTTCGCTAAGCGGCATTTCTTCAAAGGTTTGTTCGGCTATAAATGGAACCGTTTCAACCTTAACAGCCTGTTTTACCAGCAAAGCAGGATCTATTGTAGAAACCACTTTCTTTCGTGGAGTACGTTTTCTGGTATTGTTTTTATATCTGTTGTTATTCATGTATTCGTTAATTTGTTATCCGGCCCATCCGGACAATCGTTTTTGTATTCATTATTTTTTTTTGAATATGCTTCAGAAGGAAATTTTAAAGCCTTAGCTGTTGGAGCTAAGCGGCTTAAACAATGGCTGCGAAGTTTTAATTTCCGCACATTGTACTGTAATTAAAATGTTTTCTGAAACATTGTGGCCCAATAAACTTTTAAGAATATATAAAGGCCGGAGATTCAACATATTGCCATAGTTATACTTACGACAATTGCTTTTTATGCTGTATAATTTGTTAACCTGCTTTAATGCTGCGAAATAAAGGGAAACGGGTGATGGTAAGTGTGATAATTTTTTAATAATTCAACTAATTAATTTCTATAATTTCAATTTCAAAGAAATAAGTAAAATTGAAACGTCTTCAGAAAATTATTGTGAACAATTAAACCTGGAACGGATACTGTTGTGCCTTTTTAGTGGCAGAATATTTTACTAAACTATGAACTGCTGAATAAATATCAGCGCTGCAAAGCTACTCAAATAAAACTAACCACCAAATTAAAAAGCATTTAGCCTAAAAATAGCTGCTAAAATGCATCATTATTGGCATTTAATTGATAAAGCAACTACCAATGTTAATTATTTCGGCCCTTCGAATATTGGTTTTGCGCTATTATATTTACATTTATTGCGCCAAAGCTATAAACCGCTGAATACCTGCGGAAATAACATTTCGCCTTTTGAATAATTAAATACGAAAGGTTGACAATGGTACCATAAACGATAAATTATGAAACTAAAACTTACACTGATTCTGCTATTTTGCGTCACCATTTCCTTTGCCCAAAAAGACGTAATAGACGCAGCGAATAAGCTTATTGAATTAAAAAAATACGAATCGGCCTATAAACTGTTGGATAGTGCTGATCCGAATAATGAAAAACCGGAAATTGCAATTGCAAAAACCAGACTGCTAGTAAACTACTATGTTACAACCGAGATGCACCAGATTTTTGCATTAAAAGACTTAAACCCGGGCGAGGAACTGGCAGCTGTTCGTGATAGTGAAGGTAATTTTTCCAGCTACAAATTTTCGCCGAATACGGTATTGCCCGACCTGATTGAGAAATACCCCGATAATTATGAGTTGCAAAAAGAATTGGGGAACTTCTATCACGAGATTCATTTAAAATACGACAATAACTGGTTAGTTGCAGATTCGGTGTTGGTAGATAAATTTAAAAGCTATTATCTGAGTGCCTATGAAAAAGGAGTATTTGATTATTGGTCGGCCTATGGTATTGGATATGCCTGTCTGATCAATCTCGATTATGAAGCATCCATTCCATTCTTTAAAAAATCGGTTGAACTAAACAACAAGGACCCTTACAGCAATTATAACCTTGCCTATGCCTACTTATACACCGATCAAACTGAGAAGGGTATAGAAAGTGCCAAAAAAGCACTGGACCTGTATGACGATTCGGAATATAAAACAAATGCCGCCAGAATGATTGCGGTAATGTACCTCGAACTTGAGGATACGGTAAATGCCGTGGAGTATTACCAAAGAGCTGATGCCATTGAACCCAACAATTATTCAACGGTAAAAGCACTGCTTGAGTTGGAAATGGCGCTGAATATGGAAGCCTACAAGGAGCGGACCAGGCAGTTTTTCTTACTGGCACCGGAAGCTCCAACCGTTTACCAGGATTTGATGAGATTTTATTGGACCGTTAATAAACCCGACGAGTTGATTCAATTCCTATCAGCGCAAACCGGAAACTATTCTGCCGATTATACGGTGAGTGGAAATTTAAAATTCTATACCGCTTTAGTTCAACACGACAAAAAAGATTTTAAGAATGCCAAACTGAATTTCCGGTTAGCAAAAGAAGCTTACGAAAAAGTGCTGCCTTCCGATCATCAGGTGTTTAAAGTAATTGAATCGTATAACAATAAGCTGGCCAACTACGGTTCCTAAAATATCATACAACAACCTCGCCCTTACGAACGATGCTGTTATTTACTATTTTAAGTCTGAAAGTACTGTATTTTAAGACATCGTACGTTAGGCTGCGAGAATAATACCAATTTGATGATAAAATGCCGTATTGGATATGCCGGTTATTTTCCGTTTGTACAAGGCGAAAAATTTTAGTATAGCCGAGCTACGTTATAATTTTTCAACGCAGTAGAAACGGAAAAGAACAAATTTACATGCGGCATTTTATGTTCAATTTGGTATAATTATTGGTTCGCCAACGCGTACATTCTGCATGAAACGATTGCCTGACTTCAATTGTTAGTTTCTTGTCTTCAAGCGCTCATTTCTTAACTTGATGCGCTCATTGATAAAATCCACAAAAAACATTCATGATTCCCGGAAATCACCAACAGTGATGAAAGTGAGGCCTAACGACAGCATTTCATAAAAAAATCAGATTACAAGGCGCATACATCAGTTGTGCGTTGAATAACTGATTATTTGCGCCTTTAATTTACTTTCTCATCACCCCCGGGTTTCACCCGAGGTTAGTTACATTTTATCCCTTCGGGATATTGAATTTGAATACCAAGTTAAGACGACTTTATTGGCCAGCTATGTCGGAATTGCCAATTTTTCATGACGCTAAAAGCGTCTAATGTGATTAACCCGGTGCGTAGCGCCGGGAAGAAATGACCAAAGCGAAATCGTCCGGCGAAGAAAGCAGATCGAAGCCAGATGGTGCTTCCGGACGAAACACAAAAGGCAATACACCTAAAAAGATGGAGACTTTCAGAAAAAACATTCATGATTTATGGAATCACCAACAGGGATGAAAGGACATCAATATTGTTTCACGCAAAGAAAAGAAGAAGCGCAAAATTCGCAAAGGTATAGAATCTGTTTTGCGTGCTTTGCGAAAACTTAGTGATCTACTCTGCGTGAACTTTTTTGTTTTTACCAAAGTGATTTGCAGAAAAAAAAACCTCCCCGATCAACTCAGGGATGCTTTTGCTATTTCATTACTTAAAGCGGCTGATTATGCCTGCTCTAATTTTAATGTTTCAGTTGTTTGGTCGCAAACCTCGGTTGGCCCGAAATACTGAATAGGACCAGGATAAACAAACTCGGTTCCTGTTGCCCACTCACCACGTTTTGTTACGAAATATTTGTATGGAGCGCCATCCAGTTCAACCAGTGCTTTTTGAATTACCGGCTTCATGTGCCCGTGACGTTTTTCCATGTTCATCATCATGGTTACAGGTACACCACCTGCAATCCACTCATCGGCAGCTGCAGTTGTGTTACGTACCGATGCCATATAACCGGTTTTGCCTTCAGAAATAAGAACAGAAGCCGTGTAACCCAGCGAGTAACAGTAGTCGGCATCGAAGTTTGATGGAGCGGCACAACGTCCTTCGTAACCAAAGAAGTGGTACTGCGTGCCGAATTTACCGGCGAAATCACCTGCTTCTTTCATTTCATCCAAACGTGTTTTTACCATTTCGCCCAACAGCTTTTCAGTTTCGATTAACGATACCTGAACGTTTCCGTGCGGATCGCGATCTAAAGTTAACTGAGTAGCAATACCCGATGGTAACGAGCTGAATACATTTGAAGAAGTTTCGGAAAGATGACCGGCCACCCACTCGTTACGGTGACTTTTCTTCAGCATTTTAAATTCTTTCTCGCTTTCTGTTCCTTCAGCAAGCAGGTCGTTCAATTCCGAAATCAACGTTTTCATTTCAGGAATGAATTCGATCAACCCTTCAGGAATAAGGGCAACACCAAAGTTGTTTCCATCGGCTGCGCGGTTGGCAACAATACCGGCCATATAATCTACCACCTCGCCCAGGGTTTGTTTTTTCTCGGCAACTTCTTCCGAAATTAAGGTAATGTTTGGCTGCGTTTTTAAAGCACACTCTAAACCAATGTGCGATGCCGAACGTCCCATTAACTTAATAAAGTGCCAGTATTTTTTTGCTGAATTGGCATCGCGCTGGATGTTACCAATCAGCTCTGAATAAACTTTAGTTGCCGTGTCGAAACCAAACGAAGTCTCGATCATTTCGTTTTTCAGGTCACCATCAATGGTTTTCGGACAACCGATTACCTGAACACCTGAATTGATTTTTGCGTAGTACTCGGCCAATACGCAGGCGTTTGTATTTGAGTCGTCGCCACCAATAATTACAAGCGCGTTCAAACCAAGGTCTTTTGCAATTTCCAAACCTTTATCAAACTGTGCTTCTTCTTCCAGTTTTGTACGGCCCGAACCAATGATATCGAAACCACCGGTGTTACGGTACTCGTCGATAATATCAGCAGTAAGCTCCATGTATTTGTGGTCAACCAATCCACCGGGACCACCTAAGAAACCATACAGTTTACTATCAGGATGGATGTTTTTAATACCATCGAAAATTCCTGAAATTACGTTGTGTCCGCCCGGTGCCTGACCTCCTGAAAGGATAACACCCACGTTAACCGGCTGTCTGTCGGTTGCAGCATCGGCAGCTTCAAAAGTAATCAAAGGCATTCCGTATGTATTTGGAAACAGTTCGGCAATTTCTTTTTGGTCGGCAACCGATTCGGTTTTTGCTCCCTCAACCAATTTTACATTGCCTTTTAACGATTTAGGAAGTTTTGGCTGATATTTAGCCCTTTCTTTTTGTAATGCGCTAATACTCATGTCTGTTTATTTTTTAGCCGGAAATTGAAAACAATATTCCGGGACTATACTTTTACCGGAAAAACCGGCTTCAGTAATTATTAATTATTGATTTCTAATTTTTTAAGCAGACCAAAAATAAGGGAATTTGTGGTGAAATCCTATGTTAAAAAAACAGGATGAAAGGATTTAAAGTAAAGTTAAAAGGGAATTGGCAATTGCACCACTAATTGGCTTTATAATGAGGCTGTCCAAAAAGGCGGTCTCTTTTTTTATGCTGCAATTTCAGAATAGTAGTTTTTCATCCAGATTTTAGATTGTTGCTTTTTCAAGTTGTTGTTTTTTGTGCTTACTACTTCAAAAACAACAATAATGGCCCAAAAGACTGTTTTTTCCCGTTTTGAGGACATAATTATAGCTATTATCTTCCTCAGGTTATGCCCGATTGCCATTAAACCAAACTCGATTTCAACTTTGCTCAATCCCCGGAGGGTAAACCGGTTAAATTTGTTGTTCGATTTCAGCTGTCCGAATACAGCTTCGGGCTCAATGGGACGTTTGCTCCGATGGTAAAGTCCTTCATCGCTCAACAGTTTATCGCGTGCAATTTGTCGTAAACGATTCAGGTTGTGGTTAACTTCGATTTTCCGATCTCCTTTGGCTTTGTGGCATTGCCCCCGTAGCGGACAGCCCGTGCAGTTTTGTGCCTGGTAAATACTCACCTGGTAATCGAATCCCAGCTCTGATTTCCGTTTTCCTTTACCTGCGTTATGCAGGTGTTGTCCCATGGGGCATACATAATAGTCCTGCTCCTGGTTGTAGTACAGGTTTGCCTGCAGAAAAACATTGTTCCTGTAGCTTCTTTTTTGTTCTTTATGAAAGTAGTTATACTTGACAAAAGCCTGGATATCTTTATTTTCCAGGTGCTGGTAATTTTCTTCGCTTCCATAGCCTGAGTCGGCCACAACGGTAGATGATTGTTTGTTGTAGAGTGCTTCAAACTGGTCGAGATGCGGAATTAGTGTAGCTGTATCGCCGGGGCGCTGGTGAAGTGAAAAGCCTGTAATAAACTGGTTTTCGGTACTGATTTGCGTGTTGTAAGCCGGCTTTAACTGGCCGTTTTTCATATGGTCTTCTTTCATGCGCATGAAAGTGGCATCGGTATCGGTTTTCGAGTAACTGTTACGGGTGCCCAGTGTTTCCAATTGCTGTTCATACTTTTGAAGTCGTGGCAATGCATCTTCTTCCAGTTGTTTTACCTGTTTTTGCTGTTTCTTATCCAGTTTCGACCGTTGCTCGTTTAGTTGACCGATTTTCTTCTTAAGCAACACTGCATTAACTGGTTGCGGCTGGTCGTCTTCTGTTTGTTCAGCAGAATCGACATCAATACTTGCCTCAATATCTTTTAAAACAGTCTGGATTTTATGTTCAAGTTTCTCCTTGTATTTTTCAACCGACCCACGCCAAACAAAAGTATAGCGGTTAGATGCTGCCTCGATTTTCGTCCCATCTATGTACTGAACATCGAGGCTCACATAGCCCATCTCTGCCATTAGCTGTACCATTTGGGCAAACAAGGTTTGGATCTGGTGTTTCAGTTTCTGACTGCGAAAGTTGTTGATCGTTCGGAAATTAGGCGTTGCCTCGCCTGAAAGCCACATGTAATGGATGTTTTCTTCCAACTGGCGTGCAATCTTCCGGCATGAATAAACATTGTTCAGATAGCTGTAGAACAGGATCTTAAGCATGATCCGAGGGTGATAAGAACTGGTGCCACCACCTTTGTAGGTCGATAAAATATCGTCGATGTTTAAACCATCAACTAGCTGGTTAACAAGACGAACAGGGTGATTAGCCGCTATTTTATCGCTTAAATTACTTGGAAACAGCATCGATTGCTGGGAAGTAACGCTTTTAAATCGTACGTTTGATCTTATTGTCATATCCACCTTTAAGATACAAATCTTAAAGGGACAATAAAAACAAAGGCTGTCCAATTTTACTTTTTGGACAGCCTCATTCTCCTTTAAATCAGCCTCGCTTACCGAGCCGGGATGAAAAGTAGCTGTTGAATTAGCGATGTAATAATTGTAGATGTCTTTAATCAGACCTAAGTCTTTCTTCTCCAGCACTTCGAGGCGAATCGCATTATTCATTCGATAAAACTACTTTACGGCAATCGTTTCAATTTCAATCATCAGCCCCAGCGGCAGTTCTTTTACGGCAAAAGCTGCTCTTGCCGGTGGAGTTTCGCTGTAATATTTTCCGTAAACTTCGTTCATGGCTTTAAAATTGGCCATGTCGCTTAACAGGCAAGTCGATTTTACCACATCAGAAAAAGAATAACCGGCCTCTTTTAAAACTTCGCCAATATTTCTCATTACCTGCTCGGTTTGTTCTGTTATCCCACCTTCAACAACTTTCATCGTTGCCGGATCGAGTGGTACCTGACCTGAAATATAAAGTATTCCGTTTACTTCAACAGCCTGGCTGTAGGGGCCAATGGCTGCAGGTGCTTTTTCTGTAGCTATAATACGTTTCATCGTGTAAATTTTTCGTGTGAAGATACAAGAATATGCCCCAATTTTCAAGATCGGCAAAGAAGCAATAAAACTTATTAATGGAAAGTAAACAAATACATATTCCCGATTATTGTTAAATGCGGAAGAAGCCATTTTTCTGCAAAAATGCATCTCTCCGCACTTAAAGAGCCTCATTTTTTTGCAAAAATGCATCTCTCCGCACTTAAAGGGCCTCATTTTCTTGTAAAAATGCATCTCTCCGCACCTGGAGGGGGGCATTATTTTGTAAAAACACTGCCTTCCGCGATTAAAGGGGGCCATTTTTTTATAAAACCGCGGCTCTCCACATGCGGAAGGATACGCTTTTAGACAAAAACGCTGCCCTTTAACTACAGAAACAAACGTTTTTGCAATGTAATTATCGCTTAGAACCGGAAGTTGTCGTAGTGGCTTTGCTGTTTCTGGATTTTCAGATCCTGTAGCATCGATGAAGAGGCGCTAATGGTAAAGCTGTAACTTTTACGGTAGCCAAAAGGCACAAAGTTAAACGACATGTTCCAGCAGTGCAGGTCGCGGTTCAGGCGGAACGAGGTTAATGCAAACTCGCCTTCCTGAATATCGAAGTTCGTCATGGCGCTCATTTGCCACTTACTGGTGATACTAACATTACCACGTAAACCTAAAGTTTGTGTCACCCGCCCATTCGGGTTACTGGCGCTGGTTGCTCCGGTATAATTTAAACTGTAGTCGAAACCAAAATCCCAGGGCATACTAAAATCAAGATAATCATCAAAAATAGGCGGCAGCACTTCTTCTTCAGGCCCGGGAGTTTCTTCCTGGTCGCTTCCTTCGTTGTTTTCGCCCTTTTTCTTGTCCTTCGAATTAAAATTCATTCCAAACGAAAGGTTGGCCCGGGTTACACGCCCCAGTTTGCCCAAACCATTGCGTTCGTTCCAGGCATATTTATGAATGCGCCGATAGTTCTCGTCCACCATATACGGATCGAGCGTGGTTCCCATGTTAATACTAACACCAGCCACAGTAGTACGTGCACGGATAGAAAACGGCGCCAGGTTTAAGGAGTCGCGAATCAGGTCGTAGGATGAAGAAATACTCAGGTTGTCAATAATTTTTACCTTCTTGTATTGCTGTTCTTCATCGGTTTTGGTTGAATCGCGCACATCCAGCTTTTTCATTTCCAGGTTGTTGTTCAGCGAGAAATTAATCGATCCCGATTCTCCCCTTCCGGGCGAGCCACCATAAATACCACCCAAGTTGGTATCGAAGTAGCGGGTATTACCTTCGTCATCAACCTGCACCTCCTGCCAGTATTCGTAATGTTCCTTACCAAAATCGGGGCGGTAACTAAACGATACCGATGGCGACATTTTGTGGCGAATGCGCTGAATTTTGGAATTGGGATTCCGAGGGGTGTAAAAACCATAAATATTGGTTGATGCACTAATACTGTACGAATAATCGTAAACGCGGTTTAAACCGGTAATCGTATCAATTCTAATATTATCGGGAATGTTTGAAGGATTGTCGGTAAACTCACCATCTTCAACATAGTTGTAATTGTATTTTTTGAAATACCATTTTTCGTTGTAACTAATGCCCGGACTAAAATTAATAGTACCCAGGTTAAAACTCGGGAACGAAATAGGCAAATTATGGCGAATACCGTTTTTCCAGTCGGTAGCAAACGAGCTGCTAAGTATTTCGCTTTCTTTGGCGTTAATCGAGTTTCTGAAGTTGGCCGTATAATTAATACCAAATTTTTCGTAAAACTTTACCGATCCGCTACGGTTCTTTTTCCTGAACGGATAGACTTTTGCCATGTTAAAGGTCATTTCGGGTAACGACAACGACATGGTGCTGTCTTTTGTGTTTTGCGAATGACGCAGGTTCATCGAAAAGTTGAAAGGCGTATTCTCAAAATTTCGCGAATACGATATACTCGACGATTTTGTGGTCGTCAGGTAATCGTTCATGTTGTAGGCATTTTGCTTATCATATCCGCTCGACGAAACGTTCACACTTGCCGAGAAGGTTTGGTTAGGATTCGCTTTTGCATCTTGCGAGTGCGACCACAAAATTTTATATTGTGTACCTACCGAATAATTCGCCAAACCTTGTTCTCCGTATTTGTTTTTGGCATATTCAAACCCGAAGTTACCACCAAACTTGTAACGTTTTTTATAATTTGTTCTAATACGTGTACCCCACGAACCACGCGAATAAATATCGCCCTGAACGGCTAAATCGAAATATTCGCTTGCTGCCCAGTAATAACCTCCGTCGCGCAAAAAGAATCCACGGTTTTGCTCTTCACCGTATTTCGGAATAAGAATACCCGACGAGTACGTTGGCGAATTAGGGAAATACCCAAACGGCAGAATGGGAAAGTAAATCGGAAAATCTTCCAGAACCATGTAGGCCGGTCCGGTAATAATTTTATTGTTCGATACTACTTTTGCCTTGGTTAAATGCAGGTAAAAGTGCGGATGATCGGCATCGCAGGTGGTATATTTGGCATCTTTGGTTATAAACACTTCTTTGCCAATCTTTTTGGTTCGGTCGCTGTGAATAAATCCTTCGCCCTGTGCCGATACCACTTTGGTAATAAACGCTTTCTCTGTTTCGAAATTATAGCGCATCGTTTCCGACTCGTATTCTTCAGAACCTTGCCGGAACAAGGGTTTTTGCGTCATCTCTCCCAACGAATCCGGAATTCCTTCGGCATAAATTTCCTTGGTTTCCAAATCCAGCTCAATATAGTAGGCCTCCAGTTCAATATTTTGGTAAGTAACTTTTGCCTGGTTATATAAATACACCTTTTGCCCGTCGAGCGAAACAATCATCGAGTCGGCGGCGGTGTAATCAATAGGCGCATCAATTACGGGCTTTTCCTCGTTTGCCATTCCCATTGTATCAGTACTGGTACTATCAATTACAGTGGTGTCCTGTAAGCTGTAATACTCTGTCAGAATAGAATCGGGTTCCTGCTGCTGCGGAGCCACACTAATGGTTGGTTCCTGAGCCAGAATTAAAAAAGGAGCTACCAGGAATATATATGTGATGATTATTTTATACAAAATGTTTTCTGCGTTTCAAAATCTACTTGGCTGCACAAAAATATAAATATGGCGAATACTGAAGTGCTATAAAATGTAAAATATTACTAATATTTCTATTTTTACGTTCATAAGCTGTTAGCGGGGCAAAACAAATAAATAAAATGGTACCGAACAAATACTAACACTTTGCTTTTATGTGTTTATATATAAAAATACTGACCAGTTATTTACATGACACAACAAGGTTTAAAATTACTTCTGTTCATTTGTAGCGTTTGTTGGGCAATAACATCTTTTTCCGACAACCTGATTTCAGCTGAAAACCAAAAAGAAGGCGTTTCAGTTGTGGTTATCGACCCTGGACATGGCGGCCGCGACCTTGGTGCATCGTTTGGCAACGCCGTTGAAAAAAACATTGTGCTCGATATTGCCTTAAAACTTGGCACCACAATAAAAGAGAACTACCCCGATGTAAAAGTAATTTACACCCGCACCACCGATGTTTTTATACCATTATATAAGCGGGCCGAAATTGCCAATAAAAACGAGGCCGATCTTTTTATATCAATCCATGTAAATGCAGTTGGCGCCCGAAGTGTGCAGGGAACCGAAACGTTTGTGCTGGGGCTTCACCGAAACGAGGATAACCTGGAAGTAGCCAAAAAGGAAAATGCTGTAATTCTTTTAGAAGACGATTACAACACCACGTACGAAGGTTTTGACCCGAATCTTCCCGAGTCGTACATTATGTTTGAAACCATGCAGGAAGAATTTCAGGGACAAAGTGTTATGCTGGCATCGAGTATTCAGAATGAATTTCGCGATTATGCCAAACGCCTCGACCGAAGTGTAAAAATGGCCGGTTTTTTGGTTTTACGCCAAACAACCATGCCCAGCGTTTTAATCGAAACCGGTTTTATAAGCCATAACGGCGAGCGGCAATACCTTACCAGCGAAGCCGGCAGAACACGACTTGCCTATGCCATTTTCAGGGCTTTTCGCGAATATAAATCGGATATCGAGCAGCGCAGTAGTTTTCACCTGGTAACCGAAAACAACACGAAGCCTGTTAACAATCAAAATACCGGTTCAGCGCCATCGGAATTACCGCTGGCACAATCAGCTGGCCGGGCGCAGCAACAAAAGACTGATGATGTATTTTATTCGGTGCAAATAATGGCCTTAACACGAAAACTGGAAACTACGCCCGATAATTTCAAGGGCGAACAAAATATCTTTCGCCTGGAAGGGCAAAACCTCAACCGTTACTTTTCGGGAAACTTTAAATCGCTTGAAGAAGCCGAGCAGGAACAACATCGGATACGCACGAAGTACCCCAATGCCTTTGTTGTTGCTTTCAAAAATAATAAGTTAATTTCGGTAAAAAAGCTAAGCGGGCATTGATTAATCCCTCGGGAATTGGCTACTTTTACATTAAAATCTTATTTTTCCGCCATGAAGAATGCAAAATACACGAAACTTGGAATTTTAATCGTCTTTTCATTAGCCGCATTGATTTGGGGTTTAAGTTTTCTGAAAGGCAACGACATATTTAAACAAAACGACTATTACCATGTGTATTATAACCGCGTTGACGGGCTTGTAAAATCGAACGACGTAACACTCAACGGATTCAAGATCGGCCAGGTTACAGATTTAAAATTTGCTCCCGATAACTCCGGGCGGCTGATCGTAAGCTTTGCCGTTAATTCATCATTCAAAATTCCGGTAAATTCTACCGCCCGTATTATCAGCAGCGACATTATGGGAACGCGATCGATAGAAATTGTGTACAGCGGCGAAAACGAAATGTATAAATCGAACGATACCATTCCCGGATCGATTGAAGCCGGGCTGAAGGACCAGGTGAGCATGCAGGTACTTCCGCTAAAAAATAAAGCAGAAGAATTGCTGAGCACCGTTGATTCGGCCATTACCGTACTTACCATTATTTTTAATGAAGATGCGCGCGAAAACCTCACCACCAGTTTTGCCAAAATAAACCAAACTGTTGAAAACATTGAAGCAACAACTGCCGATCTCCAGGAAATTATGGCCTCCGAGAAAGGAAATGTAAAAAATATTGTTTCGAATATTGAAGAACTAACGGCAACGTTTAAAAATAACGCAGCCGAATTTGAAGCAACCATTCAAAACCTGAATCGATTTTCAGATACACTGGCCAATGTTTCTGTTACCCCTGTATTAAATAACCTGGCCAACGCATCGGCCGAACTAGAAAATATACTGGAAAAACTGAACAGCGACGACAACTCAGCCGGCCTTTTGCTCAACGACGACGACTTATACCAGTCGATAAATACACTTTCGGAGAATATGGGATTCCTGATTGGCGATATTCAACAAAACCCAAAACGCTACCTTCAGGTTTCAGCCTTCGATTTTGGCAAGGAAGTATATATTAATACCAAAAACGATGCTTCAGCAAAAGATATCGTTTTTAAAGTTCACCTGCTTTCAACCAAAACACAGCTGGGTACCAATGCCAAAATTTTTGAAGAAATAGATGATGTGGAAGAATACACCACAGGAAATGTTTATAACTATTTAACCGGAGCAACGAGCAAGTACAGCGAGATAGAAGAAATCTATCAAAATTTACGTTTTCAATTTCCTGAATCGAGTATCGTTGCTTTCAAAAATGGCCGGCTTATCAAGCTTAAGAAGGCGTTGAAACAAATACAGTAATTAACTGCAATATGTTAATAGCCATGTGCTCAAAAAAACGACCCCACCAGACCCCACCGGCTATATAGTTATCGTTCAACTACTTAAAAACAAGCGCCTGATTCTTAGTGTCTTATAAATATTTTGCAAATTTAAAATTTTAAACGCCTGACCTATAACCAACTATGACAAATGTTGTTTTTACAA